>NZ_CP070326.1:4928767-9857535 GCF_016917755.1 Streptomyces noursei
CCATCGGCGGGACGAGGTGGTCGACGAGGGTGGCGTGCACCCGGCGCTTGGCCTGGGTGCCCTCGCCCGGGTCGTTGACCAGGAACGGGTAGACGAGCGGGAGGTCGCCGAGCGCCGCGTCCGGGCCGCAGGCGGCGGAGAGTCCGGCGTTCTTGCCGGGCAGCCACTCCAGATTGCCGTGCTTGCCGAGGTGGACCATGGCGTCGGCGCCGAAGCCACCGTCGGCGGCGGGCGCGGCGATCCAGCGGTAGGCCGCCAAGTAGTGGTGGGAGGGCGGCAGATCGGGGTCGTGGTAGATCGCGATCGGGTTCTCGCCGAAGCCGCGCGGCGGCTGGATGAGGATCAGCAGATTGCCACGGCGCAGCGCGGCCAGCACGATGTCGCCCTCGGGGTACCGGCTGCGGTCGAGGAACATCTCGCCCGGCGGCGGACCCCAGTGCTCCTCGACGGACTCGCGGAGCTCCTGCGGCAGCGTGCCGTACCAGCGGCGGTAGTCGGCGGCCGGGATGCGGACCGGGTTGCGGGCCAGCTGTTCCTCGGTCAGCCACTCCTGGTCGTGGCCGCCGGCCTCGATCAGGGCGTAGATCAGCTCGTCGCCGTCGCCGGACTCCAGGCCGGGCACCGGCTCCGCGCCGAAGTCGTAGCCCTCGGACCGGAGGCGGCGCAGCAGCTCGACGGCGCTGGCCGGGGTGTCCAGGCCGACCGCGTTGCCGATCCGGGAGTGCTTGGTGGGGTACGCGGAGAGCACCAGCGCCAGCCGCTTCTCGGCGGCCGGAATGTGCCGCAGCCGGGCGTGCCGGACGGCGATGCCGGCGACCCGGGCGGCCCGCTCGGCGTCGGCGACGTAGACCGGGAGGCCGTCCTCGTCGACCTCCTTGAACGAGAACGGCACGGTGATCAACCGCCCGTCGAACTCGGGCACGGCGATCTGCGAGGCGGCGTCGAGCGGGGAGACGCCCTCGTCGTTCTCCTCCCAGGCGGCCCGCGATCCGGTCAGGCAGAGCGCCTGGAGGATCGGCACGTCCAAGGCGGCCAGCGCACCCGCGTCCCAGGACTCGTCGTCCCCACCCGCGGACGCCTCGGCGGGCTTGGTGCCGCCCGCGGCCAGCACGGTGGTGACGATGGCGTCTGCCGCGCGCAGTTCCTCGATCAGTTCCGGCTCGGGGGCCCGCAGCGAGGCGACGTACAGCGGCAGCGGACGGCCGCCGGCGTGCTCGATCTGGTCGCACAGGTCGTGGACGAAGCGGGTGTTGCCGCTCATGTGGTGGGCGCGGTAGTAGAGCACGGCCACCGTCGGACCGGTCACGTCCGCCGCGGTGCGCTCCAGCGGCCCCCAGGACGGCGCGGCCGCGGGCGGCTCGAAGCCGTGGCCGGTGAGCAGCACGGTGTCGCTGAGGAAGCACGCCAGCTGGGCGAGGTTGGCCGGGCCGCCGTGCGCGAGGTAGGCGTGGGCCTCGGCCGCGATGCCGACCGGGACCGTGGAGGCCGCCATCAGCTGGGCGTCGGGGGCCTGTTCGCCGGTGAGCACGACGACCGGGCGGTGCTGGTCCGCGGCCAGCAGCACGTCCAGTCCCTCCTGCCAGGCGCGCAGGCCGCCGAGCAGGCGGACGACGACGAGGTCGGCTCCGTCCAGGAGCCCGGGCAGTTCGGCGACGTCGAGGCGGGAGGGGTTGGCGAGCCGGTACGGCACGGGGCCGGTGGCGGCGCGGGCGCTGAGCAGATCGGTGTCAGAGGTCGACAGCAGCAGGATCACGGCGCAGCCCTTCCTCGGGGTGTCCACGCCCCGGGTGGTCGTATCGACGGCGGGAGTTCCTGGCTCACCCGGCGGTTGCCGGGTTCACAGTGGCGGGACCGCGCCGGATTCTCACCGGGCTTCCTCCCTTGACGCCGTCGCTGGCGTCCGGCGGGTCAGCCGACCTGCCGACCTGCATAGTAAGGGCTGCGGCCGGGCTGCGGGAGCGGGCCTTTCGGAGCTGCCCTCCACGGCCCCTCGTCCCGGTTCCGGCGTCCACCGACGTAGGTATGCTCGCCGCCATGCCGCCCTCCCCCACACCACGCCCCGACCGGGCCGGACCGCCCGTACGGGACCGCGGTGACGCCTGCCCGGGAGCGTTGCGGCTGCACTCCGCCGCCGACGGGCAACTGGCCCGAGTGCGGCTGCCCGCAGGGGACTTGACGGAGCGCCAGGCGATCGCGCTGGGGGATGCCGCGGAGCGGCTCGGCGACGGCCACCTCTCGCTCACCTCCCGCGGAAACGTCGAACTCCGCGGCCTGCCCGACGACTGCGGCCACCGGCTCGCCGACCTCCTCGCCGACGCCAGGCTACTGCCGTCCGTACGCCACGAGCGGATCCGCAACGTGCTGGCGTCTCCGCTGGCCGGACTGGACCGGCACACCCCCTCCGACGTGCGGTTGTGGGCCCGGAGCCTGGACGCGCTGCTGTGCGCGAGCGAGCCGGCGACGGCGCTCTCGGGACGCTTCCTGTTCGTCCTCGACGACGGACGGGACGATGTGGCGGGCCTCGGCGGCGATGTGAGCTTGCTCGCAGAATCCGGCCGACGGGCCCCGGAGCACACCTCGTACCCGCCGGGGTCCGCTTCCGGGTACGGGGCTCTGCTCCGGGTCGGAGACGACCGGGCGGCGCTGCGGATCGCGGCGGACGACGTCCCGCGGGCGGCGCTGACCGCCGCCGAGTGCTTCCTGGCCGCCGCCGCGGAGCGCGGCGACGGCGCCTGGCGGGTCCGTGAACTTCCCGCCGCACGGCCGCTGACCGCCCGGGAGGTGTGGGACGCGCTGCGGACGGTGGGCATCGCCGCGGAGTACACCGACGCGGTCGGGCCGCACCCGGCCGTGCCGTACGCCGATGCCACCGCTCCCGGTCCGGTCGAGGGGTCCGACGGGCGCCGCGCCCTCGTGGTGCTGGCGCCGCTCGGCCGGCTGTCCGTGGTCCAGTGGCGACTGCTGACCGGGATCGCCGCCGCCGACGGCTCCGGCGCACTGCGCCTGACGCCGTGGCGCGGCATCGTCGTCCCCGGTCTGTCCGCCGCCGCGGCGGACCGGCGGCTGCGCGACCTGGCCACCGCCGGACTGATCACCGACCCGGCCTCCCCCTGGCGGCGGGTCACCGCCTGCACGGGTCTGCCCGGCTGCGCCAAGTCCCGCACGGACGTGCGCGGCGATGCGGCGACCGCGCTCGCCGGGGACAGCTCCGTCCCGGCAGACAGCTCCGGCGTGCCCGTCGGGCTGCCCGTCCACTGGTCGGGCTGCGAGCGGCGCTGCGGGCATCCGCACGGCGCCTGGGTCGATGTGCTGGCGTCGCCCGAGGGCTATCGGACCACCGTCGTCCACCCCAAGTACCCTGCCCCGCCGCCGGTTTCACGTGAAACGACCGAACCGGCCCTGGTTTCACGTGAAACACCGACGGCGTCGTGCAGCACTCCTTCTTCCACCCCTCCACCCACCACCCCGAGGCCCCAGTGACCGCGTTCGACTATGAAAAGGACGGGGCGGCGATCTATCGCCAGTCCTTCGCCACCATCCGCGCCGAGGCGGACCTCTCCGGACTGCCGGCCGATGTCAGCCGGGTCGCGGTCCGGATGATCCACGCCTGCGGCATGGTCGACCTCGTCCGCGATCTGGCCTTCACACCGGGGGTCGTGGCCAGCGCCCGCGCCGCACTGCGCGCCGGTGCACCCGTCCTGTGCGACGCCACCATGGTGGCCAGCGGTGTGACCCGTAAGCGGCTGCCTGCGGACAACGAGGTGCTGTGCACCCTCGGCGACCCGTCCGTCCCGGAGTTGGCCGCCCGGATGGGCACCACGCGCAGCGCCGCGGCCCTCGAACTGTGGCGGGACCGAATGGAGGGCGCCGTGGTCGCCTTCGGCAACGCCCCCACCGCCCTCTTCCGGTTCCTGGAAATGATCGAGGAAGGGGCGCCGCGCCCGGCCGCCGTCCTCGGCATCCCGGTCGGCTTCATCGGTGCGGCCGAGTCCAAGGACGCGCTGATCGACCACACTTCGAAGCTGGATCACATCGTGGTGCGCGGACGGCGCGGCGGCAGTGCCATGGCCGCGGCCGCGATCAACGCCCTGGCGAGTGAGGAAGAGTAGGCGTGAGCGAGCAGCAGGCCAGCAACGGCGCGGCGGACCAGCCGGCCGAGTCCCCGGAGCGGCCCACCGGTCGCCTCTACGGCGTCGGGCTCGGCCCCGGCGACCCGTCCCTGATGACCGTGCGGGCGGTGGAGGTCATCGCCGAGGCCGATGTGGTGGCGTACCACAGCGCCCGGCACGGACGCTCCATCGCGCGCTCCATCGCCGCCCGGCACATCCGCCCGGACCACCTCGAAGAGGCCCTGGTCTACCCCGTCACCACCGAGTCGACCGACCATCCCGGCGGCTACCGCGGCGCGCTGGACGAGTTCTACGAGAAGGCGGCGGCGCGGCTCGCCGCCCACCTCGACGCCGGCCGCACCGTCGCCGTGCTCTCCGAGGGCGACCCGTTCTTCTACGGCTCGTACCAGCACATGCACAAGCGGCTGGCCCACCGCTACCCGACCGAGGTGATCCCCGGCGTCACCTCCATCAGCGCCGCCGCGGCCCGCCTGGGCACCCCGCTCACCGAGGCCGACGAGGTGCTGACCGTCCTCCCGGGCACCCTGCCGGAGGAGGAGCTGACGGCCCGTCTGAGCGCCGCCGACTCCGCGGTCGTGATGAAGCTGGGCCGCACCTTCCCCAGCGTCCGCCGCGCCCTGGAGCGCTCCGGCCGGATGCCGGAGGCCCGCTATGTCGAGCGCGCCACCATGGCCGGGGAACGGACCGGTGCGCTGGCTGACGTCGCCGCCGACACCGTCCCCTACTTCTCCGTCGCGGTCGTGCCCAGCCGCATAGCCGCCGCCGGCGAGGAGTCCGATCCGGCCGCCGCGGAGCGCGGTGAGGTGGTCGTGGTCGGCACCGGGCCGGCCGGTCCGCGCTGGCTCACCCCGGAGTCCCGCGGTGCGCTCGCCGCCGCCGACGACCTGGTCGGCTACACCACGTACCTGAACCGCGTCCCGGTGCGCCCGGGCCAGCGCCGGCATCCCTCCGACAACAAGGTGGAGTCCGAGCGCGCCGAGTTCGCCCTGGACCTGGCCCGCCGCGGTCGCCGGGTCGCCGTCGTCTCCGGCGGTGACCCCGGCGTCTTCGCCATGGCCACCGCGGTCCTCGAAGTGGCGTCGGAGGAGCCCTACCGCGGCGTCCCGGTGCGGGTGCTGCCCGGCGTCACGGCCGCCAATGCCGCCGCCGCCCGCGCCGGTGCGCCCCTGGGCCACGACTACGCGGTGATCTCGCTCTCCGACCGGCTCAAGCCCTGGGAGGTGATCGCCGAACGGCTGCGCGCGGCGGCCTCCGCCGATCTGGCACTGGCGCTCTACAACCCCGGCTCCCGCAGCCGCACCTGGCAGGTCGCCAAGGCCCGGGACGTCCTGCTGGAGCACCATGCGCCGGACACCCCGATCATCCTCGCCCGCGACATCGGCGGCCCCGAGGAGTCGCTCCGCACCGTCCCGCTCGCCGAGCTCGATCCCACCCAGGTGGACATGCGCACGATCCTGCTCGTCGGCTCGTCCCAGACCCGGCGGGTGCGGCGCGACAACGGCACAGAGGTCGTCTGGACGCCGCGGAGGTACCCGGAGCGCTGACCGCCGGGCGTTCAGCCGAGGAGCGCCCGCACCCAGTCCACCGCCGCGTCCGGCTCAGCGGCCACCGGCACGCCCTCCGGGACGGCCGGCCGCTGGACGACGACCACCGGCACCCCGGCCTCCCGCGCGGCGGCCAGCTTGGGGGCGGTCGCCGCGGCGCCGCTGTCCTTCGTCACCAGGACGTCGATGCGGTGGCGGCGCAGCAGTTCCCGTTCCCCGTCGAGGGTGAACGGGCCGCGGTCCAGGACGGTCGTCATCCGCGGCGGGTGCGGGGGCTCGGGCGCGTCCACCGAGCGGACCAGGAACCACAGGTCCGTGAGGTGGGCGAAGTGGGCGAGGCCCATCCGGCCGGTGGTGAGGAAGACCCGGCCGCCGAGGGCGGGGAGAGCGGCGGCGGCCTCGGCGAGGGAGGGAACCGGGTGCCAGACGTCGCCGGGTTGCGCGCCCCAGCCGGGGCGTCGGAGCGCCAGCAGGGGAACATGGGCGGTGGCGGCGGCCCGGGCCGCGTTGAAACTGATCGTGCCGGCGAAAGGATGGGTGGCGTCGATGAGCGCGTCCACCGCGTGCGCGCGCAGCCAGCGGGCGAGGCCCTCGGGGCCGCCGAACCCGCCGATGCGCACCTCCCCGGCGGGCAGCCGCGGCGCCGCCACCCGGCCGGCCAGCGAGGTCGTCACCCGTACCCCCGGCTCCGCTTCCAGGGCCGCGGCCAACCGGCGGGCCTCCGTGGTGCCGCCGAGGATCAGCACATGGCGGACGCGGGCGTGGACGGGTGAAGAGGGCATGGGCGGCGGGTTCCTCCGTGGGTGAAACGCAACCGAAGGGTACGGGAGGGCGGAGCGCACAGCTCGCGCACACCGGACTGCGGCACGGGTGGACGACCGGGGCGTGCGCCACGGCGGCCAGCTCGGCGGCGTACGCGGCGCTCCTGGGCGGGGAGTTCCCGGACCCGGTGACGATCACGCTGCCCAAGGGGCAGACGCCGTCCTTCGCACTGGCGGTGGAGGAGCTGACCGCCGCCGGGGCGGGACCGGCCACCGCCATGGCCGGGGTGGTGAAGGACGCCGGGGACGATCCCGATGTGACGCACGGGGCGTTGGTGCGGGCCACGGTGCGGGTGCTGCCGGCCGGGAGCGGAGTGGTCTTCCGGGCGGGCCCCGGCGTGGGCACGGTCACCCGCCCCGGACTGCCTCTCGACGTCGGCGAGCCCGCCATCAATCCCGTACCGCGGCAGATGATCCGGGAGCATCTGGCGCGCGTCGCGGAGGCATACGGAGGCAGCGGATCGACCGCGGACGTCGAGGTCGAGATCTCCGTCGATCACGGCGAGGAGATCGCGCGCAGCACCTGGAATCCGCGGCTCGGCATCCTCGGCGGATTGTCGATCCTGGGGACGACCGGGATCGTCGTGCCGTACTCCTGCTCGGCGTGGATCGACTCGATCCGGCGCGGGGTGGACGTGGCGCGCGCGGCCGGCCGGCAACATGTCGCCGGATGCACCGGGTCGACGTCGGAGAAGGTCGCCGTCGCCCTGCACCACCTTCCGGAGGACGCCCTGCTGGACATGGGGGACTTCGCCGGGGCGGTGCTCAAGTACATCCGCCGCCATCCGGTGGACCGGCTGACGATCTGCGGCGGCTTCGCCAAGCTGTCCAAACTGGCCGCCGGGCATCTGGATCTGCACTCGGCCCGGTCCCAGGTGGACAAGGGGTTCCTCGCCGAACTGGCCCGGCAGGGCGGCGCCGACGAGGCGCTGGCGGCGGCGGTGGCCGAGGCCAACACCGGCCTCGCCGCGCTCCAGTTGTGCGCGGCGGCCGGCGTTCCACTCGGCGACCTGGTGGCGGCCACGGCACGGGACGCGTCACTGGCCGTGCTGCGGGGCGCACCGGTCGCGGTCGATGTCATCTGTATCGACCGGGCGGGGCTGGTGGTCGGTCGGGCGGAGCCGCACGGGCCGGACACGACCTAGCCCGACCGGCGCCGGATGTTTCACGTGAAACGCGCCCCGGCCTCACAGCCGGGATCCGACGCCCTGCCGAGCGACCCCTCGTCACCTCACATCCGCGGCAGCAACTCTCCGCGGCTCATACCCTCCTCGCGGCCCAGGCCGTCCATACGGTCCTCCTCGGCGCGGGCCGTCCCGGACCGGCGGCGCTCGCCGCGGTCCTCGCGGGCCATCGCCTCGCGGCGCTGCGCCTCACGTGCCTCCTTCACCCGGTCCCGCAGACAGGTGTCGTCACCGCCGGTCAGCGCGCCCAGCGCGCTGCCCAGGGCACAGGCGGCCATCTTGACGGGGCTGTCCTTCGAGCGGCGCGGGGTGTCCTTGCCGCTGGCGCTGGCAACGGTGCTGCCGGTGAGGGTCAGCACAGTCGCGGCAACGACCGCGGTGGCGGCCATTCTGGTACGCATCGTGGCATGCTCCTTCGCATCGACCCCCCTGGGTGTCGCAGCTTCCTTACCGACCTTCGGGATCATAAAAACGGACTTTCACCCCGATGCGGTCATACAATTCAGCCGAACAGGCCCGGTCCGACGCGCCGCTGACGTTCCCTCACGCACCGCCGTCGCAGGGCGCGTGCGGGCGCTCGCGCTCCGGCGAGTAGAGGTGGCTGTCGCGGAACTGCTCGGCCCCCAGCGTGCGGCCGACCATGATCACCGCGGTCCGGACCACGCCCGCGGCCTTCACCTGGCCGGCGATGTCGCCGAGCGTGCCGCGCAGCACGAGTTCGTCGGGGCGGGAGGCCATCGCGACGACGGCGGCCGGGCAGTCGGCGCCGTAGTGCGGCAGGAGTTCGTCGACGATCCGGTCCACGTACATCGCGGCGAGGTGCAGCACCAGCAGTGCGCCGCTGCGCCCGAGCGTGGCCAGGTCCTCACCGTCGGGCATGGGCGTGGCGCGCTGCGAGACGCGGGTGAGGATGACGGTCTGGCCGACGGTGGGCACCGTCAGTTCGCGCTTGAGGGCGGCCGCCGCCGCGGCGAACGCGGGCACGCCCGGCACGACCTCGTACGGCACCGCCGCGGCGTCCAGGCGGCGCATCTGCTCGGCCACCGCGCTGAAGACGGACGGGTCGCCGGAGTGCAGCCGGGCGACGTCCTGCCCCTCCTCGTGCGCCCGGACCATCTCCGCCGTGATGGCGTCCAGATCCAGCTGCGCGGTGTCGATCAGCCGGGCCCCCGGCGGGCACTCGGCGAGCAGTTCGCGCGGCACCAGGCTGCCGGCGTAGAGGCACACCCCGCAGGCCGCGAGGGTGCGGGCGCCGCGCAGGGTGATCAGGTCGGCGGCGCCGGGGCCCGCACCGATGAAGTAGACGGTCATGGCTGTCGGTCTCCTGGGGAGGGGTTACGAGGGGTCCTGGGAGCGGGGCGGCGCGGCGGTCTCCTGCGGGCCCGGCTCCGGCACTCCGGGCCGCGGGGGCTTCACCGCCGACCACTGGGTGACCGGCATCGCCTGCCGCCAGCCCGTGAAGCCGCCGACCGGCACCGCGTGGGCCACCGCGAGCCGCACCAGTTCGCCGCCGTGCCGCCGGTACCACTGGGTCAGCAGCGCCTCGGACTCCAGCGTCACGGTGTTCGCGACGATCCGGCCGCCCGGGGGCAGTGCGTCCCAGCAGGCGTCCAGCAGGCCCGGCGCGGTCAGGCCGCCGCCGATGAACACCGCATCCGGAGTGGGCAGCCCGGCCAGTGCGGCGGGCGCGGCGCCGTGCACCACGCGCAGCGCCGGCACGCCGAGCGCCCGTGCGTTGCGGCCGATCCGCGCCGCCCGGTCGGCGTCCCGCTCGACGCCGATCGCCCGGCAGCTGCGGTGCGCGCGCAGCCATTCGACGGCGATGGAGCCGGATCCGCCGCCGACGTCCCAGAGGAGTTCGCCGGGCGCGGGGGCCAGCGCGGCCAGGGTGGCGGCCCGGACATGACGCTTGGTCAGCTGGCCGTCGTGTTCGTAGGCGTCATCGGGGAGGCCGGGCACGACCGGCAGCCGCGGGGCGTCGGGCTCCCGCACGCAGTCCAGCGCGACCACGTTGAGCGGATCGCCGGCGGGCGCGTCCCACCCCGCCGCGGTACCCTCGGCCAATTGCTCGTGTGCGCCGCCGAGTTGTTCCAGTACGCGCATCCGGGTCGGCCCGAAGCCCCGTTCCCGCAGCAGCGCCGCGACCTCGCCCGGCGTCCCGGCCCCGGCCGACAGCACCAGCACCCGCCGCCCGTCGTGCAGCACCCGCACCAGGTTCTCCGCGGGCCGCCCGACGAGCGTGACGACCTCGGTGTCCTCCACCGCCCAGCCCAACCGGGCACAGGCGTACGCCACGGACGACGGGTGCGGCAGCACTCGCAGCGGCCGCCGCACCGCGGCGTCCTCCGCCATCACCTCGGTCAGCGTCCGCCCGATCCCGTAGAACATCGGGTCCCCGCTGGCCAGCACGCAGACCCGGCGCCCGGCATGCGCGGCGAGCAGCCCGGGCACGGCCGGCCGCAACGGGGAGGGCCATGACACCCGCTCCCCCGCGCACTCCGCGGGCAGCAGCGCCAACTGCCGTGCCCCACCGAGCAGCACCTCGGCCGCCGTCAGCTCCCGGCGCGCGGCCGGCGACAGCCCGTCCCAGCCATCGGCCCCGATACCTACGACGAAGAGCGGAAGCGGGGGAGTCACGGCGGGGCACCTCGGGGCGCGAAGGGACGGGACGGAGGTCGGGGACCGTCCGGGGGGACGGGTGCCGAACTCTACTGACCGGCCGGGCAGTCCCGGCTTCCGGGGAGGGCCCGCATGCCCCGGCGCCTCCCGGTGTGCCCACCCCGGCCCCTCTTGCACATGGTTTGCAATTACTTGCTATTACTGTCCGGGGCACGAAACGAGGCGCGGAAGGAGTGCGGTCCATGGGCTCGCCGGTGGTGCTGGGCATCGAGTCGTCGTGCGACGAGACGGGCGCCGGCCTGGTGCGGGACGGGCGGCTGCTCGGGCACGCCGTCGCGTCGAGCATGGCCGAGCACGCACGGTTCGGCGGGGTGGTGCCGGAGATCGCCGCTCGGGCGCATGTGCACGCGCTGACGCCCGTGGTGCACAGCGCCCTGGCCGATGCGGGGCTTCGGGCGTCCGACATCGGCGCGGTGGCGGTGACCACCGGACCGGGGCTGTCCGGCGCACTCCAAGTGGGCCTGGCCGGCGCCAAGGGACTGGCCTATGCGCTGGGCGTGCCGCTGTACGGCGTCCATCACCTGGCCGGACACGTCGCCGCCGACACCCTCGCGCACGGTCCGCTGCCCGACCCCTGCGTGGTGCTGATCGTCTCCGGCGGGCACACCTCGCTGCTGCTCGTCCGTGATCTGGCCCGCGACCCGATCGCACATCTCGGCGACACCCTGGACGACGCCGCAGGAGAGTGCTTCGACAAGGTCGCGCGGGTCTTCGGGCTGCCGTACCCCGGCGGCCCGGCCATTGACCGGACAGCGCGCGAGGGGGATCCGCGCGCTGTCCACTTTCCCCGCCCGCTCACCGCGGGCCCGCCCGAGAAGCGGTTCGCCTTCTCCTTCTCGGGGCTGAAGACGGCGGCGGCGCGCTGGGTCGAGAGCCATCACGCCGCGGGCCGTCCGCTGCCGGTCGCCGACGGTGCCGCCGCGCTCCAGGAGGCGGTCGCCGACGTCTTGACCCGCAAGGCGGTCGCCGCCTGCACCGAGCACGGCGTCGGAACGCTGGTGGTGGTCGGCGGCGTGGCGGCCAACTCCCGGGTGCGCTCCCTGGCCGAGGAACGCTGTGCCGCGGCCGGCATCACCCTGCGGGTCCCCCCGCTGCGGCTGTGCACGGACAACGGCGCGATGATCGCGGCCGTGGGCGACCTGCTCGTCCGGGCCGGGGCCGCGCCCGCCCCGCTCGACGTCTCCATCGACCCGTCGGCGCCGCTGGGGTACGCGGCACTGCATCCGGTCGCGGCGGGCCGCGCGCAGGCCGCCTGAGGGCGGCGGACCCCCGCGGCCCGTTTCCCGAGCAACCCGTCGTTTCACGTGAAACGACCGACGGACGCCCCTCCGGCCGGATCGTTCCGGTCCGCCCGCCCTTTCTCCCACACCGCTCTGACCAGGCACGATAGGCCGTTTGACGGTAATGACAACGGTCACCGGTGCAGCCTTTGGATCTTTTGCCGAAGTGCGGTTTGCTTCGCTGCGAGGAGCAAGGTGGAGCCAGGAAGGAGCGCGCCATGACCGAGCACGCCCATAGTGGGCACAGCCACGCGCACGGCCACACCCATGGTGTGTCCCCGGACGCCGATCGGCGCTGGCTGCGGGCCGCGCTCATCCTGCTGACCGCCTACATGGCGATCGAGGTGGTCATCGGTGTGCTGGCGCAGTCGCTGGCGCTGATCTCGGACGCCGCCCATATGCTCACCGACGCGGTCTCGATCGTGCTGGCCCTGGTCGCGATGCGGCTGGCCGCCAAGCCCGCGCGGGGCGGCTACACCTACGGCCTCAAGCGCGCCGAGATCCTCTCCGCGCAGGCCAACGGCATCACCCTGCTCGTGCTCTCCGTCTGGCTGGCCTACGAGGCGGTCCAACGGCTGATCTCGCCGCCCGAGGTCACCGGCGGGCTGGTGGTGATCACCGCGCTGTCCGGCGTGGTGATCAACCTGATCTGCACCTGGTTCCTGTCCAAGGCCAACCGCTCCAGCCTGAACATCGAGGGGGCCTACCAGCACATCCTCACCGATCTGTTCGGCTTCATCGCCACCGCGATCTCCGGTCTGATCGTGCTGACCACGGGGTTCCAGCGGGCCGACGCGATCGCCTCGCTCGTCGTCGTCGCGCTGATGCTGAAGGCCGGTACGGGGCTGGTACGGGAGTCCGGACGGATCTTCATGGAGGCTGCCCCGGCCGGGATCGACCCGGACGCGCTGGGCGATCACCTGGTCGCCGCCGACCAGGTCGTCGAGGTGCACGACCTGCACATCTGGCAGATCACCTCCGGTCAGCCCGCGCTGTCCGCGCACATCCTGGTCGCGCCGGGCGGCGACTGCCACAAGGTCCGCCGCAACCTCCACGAGCTGCTGCGCACCGACTACGGCATCACCCACGCCACCCTCCAGGTCGACCACCTCGGCGAACAGGACGATGACGAGCTGCTGACCCTGAGTCCCGGGCCCCGGCCCGAGCAGCCCTCCGGCAGCCACTGCGACGACTCCCACGGCCCCGTCCACCGCCCGGGACCGCACCGGCACTGAGCCACCCGCCGTCACGGGTCCACCCGCACTCGGGTGAACCCCGCCCCCGGGCACGGCCGCGAGCCGTCCGCACACGGCGCCGCACTGCTCGGATAGCGGCATGAGGACCGCCGCTGCCTGCGCGGTGCTGTGCGCCGCCGCGTTCCCCGCGCCGCCCGCCGCCGTGCCCGCCCCGCTGGACCCGCCGGCCGTCGAGGTGACGGTCACCGACGACGTCGACCATGCGGAGGCCGGGCAGCAGCTCGACTACCGCATCACCGTGCACAACCTCGGCGCCGACGAGGTGCCCGGCGCCCGCGTCGAACAGGAGCTGCCGGCCACCACGGTCTCGGCCACCGCCACCGACGGCACCGTCGAGGACGAGGCCACCGGCGGGCGGAAAGCGGTCTGGCACGCCGATCTGCCCGCGTACGGCATCACGGTCTTCAGCGCCGGCGCGGTGCTCGGCGCCCGCCAGTCCCCGGACACCAGCGCCGCGCCGGGCACCCGGCGGGCCGCCACCACGGTCTGCGTCTACACCGCCCGGTCCGCCGCGCCTCTGGCCTGCTCCGGGGACCTGGACGACCTCCCCGAGTCGCGGCCCGAGGCGGAACACGGGAACGGTGTGGGGTGGGCGATGGGGGCCCTGGCCTGCGCGCTGTTCGCCCCCGGGGTCGTCCGGGCGGTCCGGCGCGGGCGGACCCGGCGGTCCGGCTGAGCGGCGCGCCCGCCGCGGCCCTTACCCAGGTGGCCGCCCCTCCGCACGGATCACCCATTGGTACCGGCCCCGGTCGCGGCCGGCCGCCGCACCGACTTGCCTGGAGCGTGGCAGCAATCGCCGCTTTCAGGAGGGACCGCGACGCATGTCAGCGAGTGCACCCGCACGCGCCGACGGCCGGGTGACGGCGGCGCGCTGCCCACCGGGACGGCCGCGCCGGGGCCGCTCGCTGGCCGGCGCGACGCTGCTGCTGATCGGAACGCTGCTGCTGCCGCTGAGCCTGGCCGCCGTCTGGGCCCGGGCCGAACTCACCGACACCGACCGCTATGTGGCCGCGGTCGCCCCGCTCGCCGGAAACCCCGCCGTCCAGGACGCGATCGTCGACGACGTCACCAACGGCGTGATGCCCCACGTCCGGCTCGACGGCCTGCTCAAAGTGGTGCCGCGCGCCGAACGCCCCGCGCTGCGCCGGAAGTTCACCCGCGGCATCCGCGAGTTCATCGACAAGCAGGTCCGCCAGGTCGTCACCGGCCGCTCCTTCCCGGAGGTCTGGACCGGGGTCCACCGCACCGCCCACCGCACCCTGGACGGCACGCTGACGGCCTCCGGCGACGCCCCCGTCACCCTCGACCTCTCGCCGGTCATCGAGCGCGTCCGGCACCAGTTGTCCGGCAACGGGCTAGGCATCGACATCGTCCGCCGCGTGCCGCACACCGGCACCTCGATCGTGCTGCTGAAGTCCCCCGACGTGCCCCGGTTCCGAGCCGCCTTCCAGGCCGCGCGCATCGGAGCGCTCCTGCTGCCGCCGACCGCCGGGCTCTGCCTGCTGGCCGGCCTGCTGCTGATCCGGCGCCGGCGGAGGGCGCTGATCTGCACAGCCATCGGCGGCGCGGTGGCCTGCGCCCTGTTGTCCGCGGCCCTGGCGCTGCTGCGCACCCGGCTGCTGGCCGCCCTGCCCCCCACGGTTTCCCGTCCCGCCGCCGACGCCTACACGGACGCCCTGACCGCCTCCCTGCGCTCCGGCGTCTGGACGGCGATCGGCGCCGCCGCGCTCACCGTGGGCCTCGCCCTCACGGGCCCGCTCGCTGCCCGCCTGCGCCGGTCCTCGATGCCGGGCCGTCGGCCCGGGCCGGTTCCGCGGTGGGTGACGTCCCGTGGGTTGCGGGGCGCCCGCCGGCGTGCCAAGCGCCGGTTCGGCGACGACGGACCGAACCGGTAGCGACTTCCCGAAGTACGCGGCAGGCCCGAGCTGGCAACGGCCCGCTCGGGTGGCGGGGCGGAGCGTCCTCAGATGGCCAGGACGGTCTTCCCCTGCGCCCGCCCGGTCCGGCTGGCCGCCAGCGCCTCGGGCGCCCCCTCCAACGGGACTTCCAGACCCACGAGGACCGTGAGGCGGCCCGCGTCGAGGTGCCCCGCGAGGATCTCCAGGAGCTGCGGAGAGGGGCGGTTGACGAAGTTGAAGCCGCGCAGATTGTGCTCGGTGAGCACATCGGCATCGGCGGAGCCGATCAAGGAGACCGCCACCCCGCCCTCCCGCACGGTCCGGGTCAGTTCGACAAACCCCGCCGCGTCGCTGGTCATGTCGATCAGCACGTCCACCCCGTCCGGATGTGCCGCCAGGACCTGGTCGGCGACCGGCCCCGCGGTGTGATCGACGGTCTCCGCCGCACCCAGCGTGCGCATCAGCTCCGCCTTGGACGGGCGGGCGGTGGCGATCACCTCGGCGCCGCGGCCGGCCGCGAGCTGCGTGGCGAAGGTGCCGACCCCGCCGGTCGCGCCGACGATCAACACCCGCCGGCCCTCGCCGATCCGGGTCTCCTCGACCAGGTTGTACGCGGTCATCCCGGCCGTCGGCACGGCCGCGGAGGTCGCATAGGTGACGCTGCGGGCGGCCAGGGCGATGGCGCCCTCCTCAGCCACGGCGAATTCGGCGTACGAGCCGCCGCCCCGGTCTGGTCGCTGGAACTGGCCGAACACCGGATCCCCCACGGTGAACCGCCGTACGCCACTGCCCACCGCGACCACCTCCCCCGCTCCGTCCGTCCCCAGGATCAAGGGGAAAGAGACTTTGACAGCATCCCCGAACATGCCGTCGGCGAGCTTCCAGTCCACGGGGTTGAGGCCGGCGGCGGCCAGCCGCACCAGGACCTCGCCGGGCCCCGGTTCCGGCTGGGGCAGCTCCATGAGCTGCGGGTCCGCACCGAAGGCGTTGACTGCTACGGCTCTCATCTGGCGTTCCCTTCCACCCTTTCGAGGAGGCGGCCAGAGTGGATCGTAAGCACGCCGGTCGGGCCGGGCGCAGCAGGACGGGAGGCGGTGCCCCGGAAGCAACTCGTACGGCCCCCGTCGCCGTTCCGTTTCCCCACTCGATTGCCCGCATGACGGGACCGGGGCCGGGCCGCGGGATTCAATGGCGCAATGATCCGGTTCGATTCGGTCACCAAGAGCTACCCGGATGGGACCCTCGCCGTCGACGACCTTTCCTTCGAGGTCGGTGAGGGCGAGTTGGTCACCCTCGTCGGCCCGTCCGGCTGTGGCAAGACGACGACCATGATGATGGTGAACCGGCTCATCGACCCCACCAGCGGCCGGATCTTCGTCGACGGCGAGGACGTCTCCGGTGTCGATCCGGTCCGACTCCGCCGCCGGATCGGCTATGTCATCCAGCAGACCGGCCTCTTCCCGCACCGCACCGTCCTCGACAACACCGCGACGGTGCCGTTCCTGACCGGATGGAAGAAGGCCAAGGCGCGGGAGCGGGCCGCCGAACTCCTGGAGCTGGTCGGGCTGGACCCGGGCGTCCACGGCTCGCGTTACCCCGACCAGCTGTCCGGTGGGCAGCGCCAGCGGGTCGGGGTGGCCCGCGCGCTGGCGGCCGATCCCCCGGTACTGCTGATGGACGAGCCGTTCGGCGCCGTCGATCCGGTCGTCCGGGACCGTCTCCAGAAGGAGTTTCTGCGGCTCCAGGGCACGATGCACAAGACCGTCCTGCTGGTCACCCACGACATCGAGGAGGCCATCCGGCTCGGCGACCGGATCGCGGTCTACGGCGCCGGGCGGATCGAGCAGTTCGACACCCCGGCACGGGTGCTCGGTGCCCCCGCCACCCCGTACGTCGCCGAATTCGTCGGCGCCGACCGGGCGTTGAAGCAGCTCTCGGTCACCCTCATCGACCGCGACGACCTGGAGCGCCCGCCGTTCGCCCGGCTCGCCGAGCCGGCCGCGGACGCGGTGACCCGACTGCGGGGCGAGGGCGCGCGCTGGGCAGTGGTGCTCGACGCCGACGGGGCACTGCACGGCTGGGTGGGCACGGAGAGCCTGGCGGGCGCAGGGGGAACCGTGGCGGACCACGCCCGCCGGATGGAGGCGTGGATCCCGGCGACCGGGACCCTCAAGGCGGCGTTCAGCGAGATGCTCAAGCACGACGCCGGCTGGATCGCGGTCCTGGACGGCCAGCGGTTCCTGGGCGTGCTCACCCCGAACACGCTGCACGAGGCGCTGCGCCGCACCATCGCCCCGGAGGAGCGGGGAGTCTCGCGGGGGCGGCCCGAGGTGGACTCGGTCCCGACGGAATGAGGCGGTGCGGGACGGATCCGGTGTTTCACGTGAAACGGCATCGGGGGAGTGGCGTTTCACGTGAAACGTCGCCCGACACCGTCAGCTCTTGCTCAACAGCCCCTTCGACACGAGGTAGTTGTGGGCCACGTCGCCGGCGAGCCGGCGCCAGCTGTCGACCTGTTCGTTGAGCCGGGCCAGGTCCTCGGTGGTCAGCACGCGGTTGAGCCGGTTCAGCGCCGCGGTCGGGCGGGCGCTGCCGGCCCTGGAGCGGTTGACGACGGGCACGACGTAGTCGGCGTTCTGGAGCTTGCGGTCGTCGGCGAGGACGACGAGGCCGAACTGTTCGAGGGTGGCATCCGTGCTGGTGGTCAGCACCATCTGGTCCTGGCCGTTCTGGACGGCCTGTTTCGCGGGCGTGGTGCCGACCCCCTTGGGGTCCACGGCGGTGATGTTGATGCCGTACGTCTTCCGCAGCCCCGGTGCGCAGAACGGCCGCTGGACGCACTCGTCACCCGCCGCCAGCCGCACCGGCAGCTTGGCGCGACCCAGGTCGCTGAGGGTGCGGAGGCGGTGCTCGGCGGCGTAGGCGGCACGCACCGCGAAGGCGTTCTGGTCGACGGCCCGGCCGGGCGGGAGCACCGTCAGACCGCGGGGGGCGGCGAGCCGGCGCAGTGCGGTCATGGTGGCGTCGAGGTCGGGGGAGGCGACCGGGGCGGTCTGGGCTCCGTGCTCCTTGGCGTTGAGCCAGTCCGCGAAGGTGGCGGCGTATTCGGGGACGACATCGATCTGGCCGGCCTCCAACGCGGGTTCGTAGAGCTCGCGGTTGCCGACGGTGAGCACATGGGTGCGATAGCCGGCCTGGCGGAGCAGCGCCGCGTACATCTGCGCGAGCAGCTCGCTCTCGGTGAAGCCGGCCGAGCCGATGGCGAGTTCGCGGCTGTCGCCGGGCGCGGCGGTGATCGCATCGCGATGCTCCAGCGACGGCCCGCCGGCGCAGGAGACCAGGCCGGTGAGCACGGCCAGGGCGGTCAACGCGCGCAGTGCGCCGCGCACGAAGCGGAGCGGGGCCGGGGCCGCTCGGGACGTCCTCACCTCTGCCGCCCGCGCGCCCGTGCCAGCGCCAACCGCTGCACCAGCTCGAACAGGGCCTCCATCAGCAGCGCGAACACCGCGACCACCACCGCACCGGCCACCACCTGCGGGGTACTGGCCAGGTTGAAGCCGGCGGTGATGATGCGGCCGAGCCCGCCGCCGCCCACCAGCGCGGCCAGCGTGGCGGTGGCCACCAGTTGCACGGCGGCGATCCGCACCCCGGTGAGCACCAGCGGCAGGGCGAGCGGAGCCTCCACCCGCCACACCAACTGCACCCCGGTCATCCCCATGCCCCGTGCGGCCCGGACCACGTCCTGGTCCACCTCGCGCATCCCGACATAGGCGTTGGTCAGCAGTGGCGGCACGGCGAACAGCACCAGCGCGATGATCGTCGGCCACTCTTCGTGCCGCCCGATCGGGGTCAGCAGGAGCAGGACCAGGACCGCGAAGGTCGGCACCGCGCGGCCGACGTTGGCCAGGTTGACCGCGAGCGCGCCGCCGCGGCCCAGGTGCCCCAGCGTCAGCGCGATCGGCAGGGCGATGAGGGCGCTGAGCACCAGGCAGGCGAAGGTCAGGGCGGTGTGCTGGGCGAGCCGGTGCCAGACGCCGTTCTCGCCGGACCAGTTGGCGGCGGTGGTCAGCCAGGCCCAGACCGCGGCGGGGGTGCTCATGCCCGCCTTCCGGAGGCGGTGGTCAGCCGCCTCCCGCGCGCCGGTCGCGGGCTCCGGCCCGCCCGTCGCCACGGTGTGAGCAGCCGCTCCACGCCGAGCAGCAGCAGGTCGAAGGCGACCGCGATCAGCACGCAGAGCACGGACGCGGTCAGCACCTGCGCCTTGAAGTAGGCGTTCATGCCCGCGTAGATGAGGTTGCCCAGCCCGCCGTACCCGACGATCGCGCCGACGGTGGTCAGGGCGACCGCGGAGACCGTGGCGATGCGCAGTCCGGCCATGGCGGCGGGCACCGCCAGCGGCAGTTCCACGGTCAGCAATTGCCGCATCGGCCCGTAGCCCATGCCGCGGGCGGCCTCCTTGGTTCCGGCCGGGACGCCGTCCAGCCCCGCCAGGATGTTCCGGACCAGCAGGGTGAGGGAGTAGAGCGCCAGGCCGACCACGACGAGGGTGGCGGAGAGCCCGTAGACCGGCAGCAACAGCGAGAACATCGCCAGCGAGGGGATCGTGTAGATCACGGTGGTGATGCCGAGCACCGGACCGACCGTCCAGCGCCGGCGTCGGGCCAGCAGCGCCAGCGGGAGCGCGATCACCAGCCCGAGCCCCACCGAGACCACGGTCAACTGCACATGCTGGCCGACCGCGTCGAGCAGGATCTGGCGACGGGTGCTCAGGTAGTCGCCGCAGATCCAGTCGTTGCGGGCCAGGCAGTCGTCCGGCGGGGCGGTCACAGCAGCAGTCCACCGCGGACGCGGCGGGGTGTCGCGCGGGGCGCACCCGATCGGGCTGTCGCACGCGGCGCATCACACCTCACCCCGCCTATACACGAGGTGTGTACCTCATGTGTATAGTCCTTGGAGTCCGTACGGCAGACGTTCGGCGCGCCGGGCCGATGGCCCGTCCGCGCCCGCTTCGCCGTGCCCGGACCCCCGGTCGCCGATGCCCCGGGGACCACCCGTGAGCGAAGGGCTTCGAGGAAGAACGCCGAGTACGCCACAGCAGCCAGCACCCCCGCGAACGACTCCAGGAAAGACATCGCATGCCGAAGCAGATATCCGCGGCCCGCCGCTCGTCCATGGTCGGGCTGCTGACGGCCGCCTCCCTGGCCCTGGCCCTCAGCGGCTGCGCCAGCTACGACGTCACCGCACCGGCCGACGCGCGGGCCGACGCCCCGGCGACCGATGTGAAGGCCAAGGACGCCAAGGACACCAAGGGCGGGGACGCCGGCGGCGACGTCGACTGCCGCAAGGCCAAGTGCGTGGCGCTGACCTTCGACGCGGGCCCGAGCGAGAACACCAACCGGCTGCTGGACATCCTCAAGGAGAACAAGGCCCACGCCACGTTCTTCATGCTCGGCAAGAACCACATCGCCGAGCGCCCCGCCGAGGTGAAGCGGATCGACGCCGAGGGCCATGAGCTGGCCAACCACACCTGGTCCCACCAGATCCTCACGGAGATCAAGCCGGACGAGGTCAAGCGCGAGCTGTCCCGGGTCCAGGACGAGGTCCGCAAGATCACCGGCAAGACGCCGACGCTGATGCGCCCGCCGCAGGGCCGGACCGACGGCACGGTCTCCGAGATCAGCAAGGAACTCGGTCTGGCGCAGGTCCTGTGGAGCGTGACCGCCAAGGACTACGAGACCACCGACTCGGCGCTGATCACCAAGCGGGTGCTCGACCAGACCAAGCGCGACGGCATCATCCTGCTCCACGACATCTACAAGGGCACCGTGCCGGCCGTCCCCGGCATCCTCAAGGAGCTCAAGAAGCGCGGCTACACGGTCGTCACCGTGTCCCAGCTGCTCTCCCCGGCGAAGCCGGAACCGGGGATGGCCTACCGGCCGTGAGCCGGGCCCGCCGGGGCGGGCCGGGTCCCGTTGGGGCGGGACCCCACGGCGCGGGCGGTGAGCGGCCGGGGACAGAACGGCGTCCTCACACGGGGGACCGGCCGTACGACGAAGGGGGCGCCGGAACAGTCCGGCGCCCCCTTGCGCATGCCCCCGCCCCGGGCGGCTCTCACCTCACCCCTGAGGGCGCTCGGCCTCCACCCGCTTGTGGGACCGGTCATCGGCGGGCGCCTGCCCCTTGGCCGCACCCTTCGTCTGCCCGGGCGCCGGCTTCTGCGGCGGGTTCGGCTCGGTGTCCTGCGGGAAGGTCAGCTGCTGGCTCTGCCACTCCAGGGCCGGTACGACCTCCCGCCGCCAGGTCCCGAACTGGTGGCTGCCGTGGGGCAGGATGATCGAGTCGACCCGCATCGGCGGCTTCACCGCGTGGATGAACTTCATGGTGTCGCCGTAGTCCGACTCGCCCTGGCGGCTGCTGGCCACCAGCACCGAGACCTGCGGCGAGGGCAGGTTCTGCAGCCGCCACAGCAGATCATGCTCGCGCTGGTGCTGGGCGCCCGTCGGGCCGGGACCGAAGAGGCTCCCGGTGGTGAGGTCGTCCTTGATCGCATAGTCGCCGGAGAGCGAGACCGCCGAGGTGTACGCCTTCGGGTTGCGCATCGCCAGCTGAAGCGAGCAGGTACCGCCGGACGAGTACCCGAACGCGCCCCAGGCGCTCGGGTCATGGCCCACCCGGTAGGCCGACTTCATGGCGTCCGGCAGGTCCTTGGTGAAGAACGTCTCGGCCTGCGGACCGCCCGGCACGTCCACGCACTCGGTGTCGCGCGGCGGCGCGATCGTCGGCCGCACCATAACGATCACGGTCGGCTGCATCTTGCCCTGCGCGATCAACTGGCCCGCGTTCTGCGGGATCTGGAGATGCTGCGCGAGGTTCATGATCCCGCCCGGGTAGCCGCTGATGACGACCATGACGGGGAAGCGCTGCCGGTGGAACTGCTGCTGGAAGTACTGCGGCGGCAGATACACGAAGCCCGGGTTGATGGCCCGGGTGCGGCGGCCGATGATCCGTACGGACTCGACCTTGCCCACCTTGCTGGCGGGCCCCTGCGGCAGTCCGGTCACCCGGTCGAGCCCCTGGGGGCCGGCGGGCTGGATCAGCCCGCCCTTGATGTTGCCGACCGTGGCGTACTGCCCGTCGCCCTGGCTCACCGAGGCCGGGGCCTGCTCGTTGTTGCCCAGCAACTCGTCCCAGTTGCCGTAGAACTCGAAATTCGCGTTCACCGCGAGGGCGAGCGCGGACACGATCGACAGCTGGGTGACCACGATGGCCCCCAGCCTCCCCAACACGTGGCGCCACCCGTTCCGCGACAGCCGGGGCCAGAGCCACACCGTCGCGGCAACACAGACCACCGCCAGCACGATCACCGTGATTTCGAGCGACTGACTGGTCAGCCCCATGCGCCCACATCTCCCGTCACCCTCGAAAGGGTTCTTGCCTTCTCACCGGCCGCCCCCCGAGGCACAACGGGCGGCTCAGGACAATGGTCACCGGAGAAGACGGGCGCATCCGGGAATCGGATACCTGCACGACTTACTTCTTACCGAGCTCTTGCCTGTTCGTTTCCCCCACGTGATGTGCATGGGCGGGGCCGGGAGGTCCGTCACAACCGACGGAACCACGTGCATGTTTCACGTGAAACGACGTGCCGGTGAACACCTGGCGACAAGATGTCCTCTTCAGCACCGAGATCGCCGCGGACCGAACCGCCTCACCGCCCCCGTCCCGAACTATCCTGACCACCACGCCAGTTGCATCGCTGCGCCTCGGGTCGCAGCAGCACCCCGCGTCGACATCCCCGACAATTTCGCTATCCGTCGCATTGAGCACGCCATACGCCACTTCCGCACCATGCGGGGGATCAAGACCCGTCCTGCAAACGGTCACGTCGTCCCTTTTTAACGATCAATCGGGGCTTTTCCGCAAAGGATGCGTGCACATTTTCCCTCGCCCTGTGTGTGTTTTCCGGACCGGCGATGCGCTGGCCGAAACCGCATCCTCGCTCAACACCCCCGTATGGCCCACCGTGCGAGGCGCGGGTTCCCACGATCAAGCCGGTGCAGGCCGCTACCCTTACGTAGCCGTCCTGGTCAGGGACATGTCCGCGCTTCACGGACATTCGCCGCACCCACCACATGCAAGAGAGGTCAGCCGATGGGCATTCGGAGTCTGCTGCGCAACGCCTTTGGTCGCTCCAAGGCGACCCGCGACGGATCCGGCGCGGCCCGGGACAGCACCGACAAGCCGGAATCGGCAACCATCCCGGAGGCCCGCGAGGAATCCACCCCGGCTCCGGCCGCCGCGACTCCCGAGGTCGAGGTCCCCGCCGCCCGCACGGCACCCGCCGAGCCCGCCGAGTCCACGCCCGCGCCGGCGCCGGTCACCGCCTCACTGCCCGCCCAGAGCCGGCCGGTTGAGCGCACACCGGAGCCCGCGGCGAAGGAGGAGGCACCCGTGCGGGACGAGGCTCCCGTGCGGGACGAGCCGGCGCCCGCCCCCGAGGCCACGAAGCCGACGGCCGAGGCGCCCCAGCCCCAGGCCGCCGGCAAGGAGACCGACGAGGGCACGGAGGCGGTCGCGGACCAGGGCACGGCGACGCCCGAGGCCCCGCGCGAGGAAGCGGCCACCGCCAAGGAGCTCGCGGAAGAGCCCACGGCGAAGGACGAGCGCGGGTCGGGGTCCGACGCCGCTCCGGCCGCCAACGCTCCGGCCGCTGCCGACAGCGCCGCCGACCTGGTCAGCCAGGCGTTCGACACCCCGGCGACCGCCGCCGCGGCGGAGGAGGCGACCGAGCCGACGCCGGACGCACAGCCGGCGCAGGCGAAGGAAAGGGAAGAGGCCCCGGCGGCGGACCGGCCCTCCGACATGGAGGACGCACCGGCCCCGGCCCAGGCCCAGGCGGAGCAGGCCCAGGAAGAGACCGAGAAGGCCGAGGCAGAAGCGACGCCCGAGGTCGCCGACGCTCCGGCGGCGGCAGCCACCGAAGCCGCCGCCGAGCCGACCCCCGAGCCGGCCGCCGAGGTCACGGAGTCCGCCGAGGTCACCGCGCCCGCCGAGACCGTGGAGCAGGCTCCCGCCACCGACGCACCCCACCCGGTCGCGGCGGTCGCCCCCGCCCTCCTCCCGCTCTACGACGCGGCACGGACCACGCTGGAGAAGCACCAGCTCACCCAGCAGCGCGCCACGGTCTACCTGGTTCTCGACCGCTCCGGCTCGATGCGCAACTACTACAAGGACGGCACCGTCCAGCACCTCGCCGAGCAGGCCCTCAGCCTCTCCGCGCACTTCGACGACAAGGCCACCGTCCCGGTCGTCTTCTTCTCCACCGACGTGGACGGCACCGCCGACCTGGACCTCACCACCTACGAGGGCCGGATCGAGGAGCTGCACTCCGGCCTCGGCCACATGGGCCGGACGAACTACCACTGGGCCATTGAGGCCGTCGTCGAGCACTACAAGAAGTCGGGCTCCGCCCACCCCGCGTTCGTCATCTTCCAGACCGACGGCGCACCGACGTCCAAGCCCGCCGCCGAGCGGGCCCTGTGCGAGGCGGCCGGGCTCCCCATCTTCTGGCAGTTCATCGGCTTCGGTGACCCGGAGGCCAAGGGCTTCGACTTCCTCCGCAAGCTCGACGACCTGACCGTCCCGGAGAAGCGCGTCGTCGACAACGCCGGCTTCTTCCACGCCGGCCGCGACCCCCGCGGCCTCTCCCACGACGAGCTCTACCAGCAGCTGATGGTCGAGTTCCCCGAGTGGCTGACCGAGGCCCGCACCGCCAAGGTCCTCAAGGACAGCTGACCCACGGCATCTCCCGCCTCTTAAGCCGCGGCCGGACCCGATCGGGTCCGGCCGCGGCTGTTTCACGTGAAACAGGGCAGAAGAGCGCAGGCCGTGTGCGTGATGATGGACGGAGAGGGACATCGGGCCCGTTTCCCGTGGAACGAGCGGGCGAGTCACCGCTCGCGGCTCCCTTCCGAGCCCGAAAATGCTCGAGCGGGTACCCCTACCCCGTCCAGTACGATATTGACGTTGCGTAAAGCAAATCATCACTCACCGTAGCGACTTGGGAGCAGCCGGCAATGGCTCGACACCTCATCACCAGCGCCCTTCCGTACATCAACGGGATCAAGCACCTGGGCAACATGGTGGGGTCCATGCTCCCGGCCGATGTGTACTCCCGGTACCTGCGGCAGCGCGGTCACGACGTCCTCTACATCTGCGCGACCGACGAGCACGGCACGCCCGCCGAGCTGGCGGCGAAGGACGCGGGGCAGTCCGTCGCCGAGTTCTGCACCGAGCAGCACCACAAGCAGAAGGCGATCTACGACGGCTTCGGGTTGGAGTTCGACCACTTCGGCCGGAGCTCCTCGCAGGAGAACGTCGAGCTGACCCAGCACTTCGCGCGCAAGCTGCACGAGAACGGCTTCATCGAAGAGCGGGCCATCCGCCAGGTCTACTCGAACGCCGACGGCCGCTTCCTGCCCGACCGCTACATCGTCGGCACCTGCCCGCACTGCGGCTACGACAAGGCGCGCGGCGACCAGTGCGAGAACTGCACCCGGGTCCTGGACCCGACGGACCTGATCGACGCCCGCTCGGCGATCAGCGGCAGCGGTGACCTGGAGGTGCGCGAGACCAAGCACCTCTTCCTGCTCCAGTCGAAGCTCCAGCACGAGGTCGAGGGCTGGCTGGCCGGCAACGGCAGCAAGGAATGGCCGACCCTGGCGTCGTCCATCGCCCACAAGTGGCTGACCGAGGGCCTCCAGGACCGGGCGATCACCCGCGACCTGGACTGGGGCGTACCGGTGCCGGCCGATGTGTGGCCGGAGCTGGCCGCCGAGGGCAAGGTCTTCTACGTCTGGTTCGACGCCCCGATCGAGTACATCGGCTCGACGAAGGAGTGGGCGGACCAGGCGCCGGAGGAGCGCGACTGGAAGTCGTGGTGGTACGAGGCCGATGACGTCCGCTACACGGAGTTCATGGCCAAGGACAACGTGCCGTTCCACAGCGTGATGTTCCCGGCGACGCAGCTGGGGACCCGCGAGCCGTGGAAGCGGGTCGACTTCCTCAAGGCGTTCAACTGGCTCAACTACTACGGCGGGAAGTTCTCCACGTCGCAGAAGCGCGGCATCTTCACCGATGCGGCGCTGGAGCTGCTGCCGGCCGACTACTGGCGCTACTTCCTGATGGCGCACGCCCCGGAGTCCGACGACACGTCCTTCACCTGGGAGCTGTTCTCGTCCTCCGTCAACAAGGACCTGGCCGACACCCTCGGCAACTTCGTCAACCGGGTGCTGTCGTTCTCGCGGAAGCGGTTCGGCGACGAGGTGCCGGCGGGCGCCGAGGCCGGGGCCGCCGAGCAGAAGCTGGGCGAGGAGATCGCCGGGCTGCTCGCCGAGTACGAGGGCCACATGGAGGCGCTCCAGTTCCGCAAGGCGTCGGCCGCGCTGCGCGCCCTGTGGAGCGCGGGCAACTCCTACCTGGAGGAGAAGGCCCCGTGGCTGGAGATCAAGACGGACAAGGACGCGGCGGCGCTGACGCTGCGGACCGCGATGAACCTGATCCACCTCTACTCGGTGGTCTCCGAGCCGTTCATCCCGGCGTCGGCGAAGGCCATGCGGGGCGCGTTCGCGCTGGAGGGCGACACGGCCGCGTGGGTGTCGCAGGACGAGGCCAAGGCGCTGGCGTTCGTGCCCGCCGGGACGCCGTTCACGGTGCCGCCGGTGCTCTTCGCGAAGATCACCGAGGATGACCTGGAGTCCTACCGGGAGCGGTTCGGCGGCGACGAGGGCTGACGCCCGACACGCGGAGCTGACAACGCAGAAGGGACGCCCCTGGACCGTTCGGTCCGGGGGCGTCCTTCGTAGGGGGCCCACGGCGGCGGGCTTCCCCCCAGGGATGCGCAGGGGCCCGGGACCACCACCGTGGTCCCGGGCCCCTGTGCGCCGTCCTACTTGGTCGGCTTGTACGGCGTCGGCTTCGCCGGGCCGGTGCGGATGCTCAGGTGCAGCTCCTTGAGGCGGGCCTCGTCGACCTCGGACGGGGCGCCCATCAGGAGGTCCTGCGCGTTGCCGTTGAGCGGGAAGGCGATGGTCTCGCGGATGTTGGGCTCGTCGGCGAGCAGCATGACGATCCGGTCGACGCCGGGGGCGATGCCACCGTGCGGCGGGGCGCCGAACTTGAAGGCGCGGAGCATGCCGCCGAACTCGGCCTCCACGGTCTCCTTGTCGTAACCGGCGATCGCGAACGCCTTGTACATGACGTCCGGCTCGTGGTTCCGGATCGCGCCGGAGGACAGCTCGGTGCCGTTGCAGACGATGTCGTACTGCCAGGCGAGGATGTCCAGCGGGTCCTTGGTCTCCAGCGCCTCCAGGCCGCCCTGCGGCATGGAGAACGGGTTGTGGGAGAACTCGATCTTGCCGGTGTCGGCGTCGCGCTCGAACATCGGGAAGTCGACGATCCAGCAGAAGCGGAACTCGTTCTCCACGAAGTGGCCGGCGCGCTTGGCGGCCTCGACGCGCACCGCGCCCATGATCTTGGAGACCTCGTCGAAGTGGCCGGCGCCGAAGAAGACGGCGTGACCGGGCTTCAGGTCGAGGGCCGTGACCAGCGCCTTGACGTCGTCGTCGGTGAGGAACTTGGCGATCGGACCGGCGAGCGCGTTGCCCTCGCCGACGCGGACCCACGCCAGGCCCTTGGCGCCCTGCGCGACGGCGAAGTCGCCCAGCTGGTCGAAGAACTTCCGCGGCTGGTCGGCGGTGTCCGGCACGGCCAGGGCGCGGACGTGCTTGCCGGCGAACGCCTTGAAGCCGGAGTTCGCGAAGACGTCGGTGACGTCCACCAGCTCCAACTCGGCGCGCAGGTCCGGCTTGTCGGAGCCGTACTTGAGGATCGCCTCGCGGAACGGGATGCGCGGGAAGGGCGAGGTGACCGTGCGGCCGTTGCCGAACTCGGTGAAGAGCTCGGTCATCAGCTGCTCGATCGGCTGGAAGACGTCCTCCTGCTCGACGAAGCTCATCTCGACGTCGAGCTGGTAGAACTCGCCCGGCGAGCGGTCCGCGCGGGCGTCCTCGTCGCGGAAGCAGGGCGCGATCTGGAAGTAGCGGTCGAAGCCGGCGATCATCAGCAGCTGCTTGAACTGCTGCGGGGCCTGCGGCAGCGCGTAGAACCTGCCGGCGTGCAGACGGGACGGGACCAGGAAGTCGCGGGCGCCCTCGGGGGAGGTCGCGGACAGGATCGGGGTCGCCATCTCGTTGAAGCCGAGGGCCACCATCTTGTGCCGGATCGCGGAGATCACGGCCGTGCGCAGCATGATGTTGCGGTGCATGCGCTCGCGGCGCAGGTCGAGGAAGCGGTATTCGAGGCGCTTCTCCTCGTTGACACCGTCCTCGGCGTTGATCGTGAACGGGATCTGCTCGGCGGCGCCGAGCACCTCGACCTCGCCGACCTCGATCTCGATCTCGCCGGTCGGCAGGTCGGGGTTGACGTTCTCGGTGCCACGGGCGCTGACCTTGCCGTCGATGCGGACGACGGTCTCCTTGGTCAGCGAGCCGAGAACCTCGTTGGCCGGGGTGCCGGGGCGGGCGACGAGCTGCACGAGACCGTAGTGGTCGCGCAGATCGATGAAGAGGATGCCGCCCAGGTCACGTCGATTGTGCAGCCAGCCGCTGAGACGGACGTCGGTGTCGACGTCCGCGGCTCGGAGCTCGCCGCAGTTATGGGACCGGTACCGATGCATCGCTCATCCAAGTCGTCGCGAGTCGAGGTGGGGAGCTGACGGGTGGGAAGGGGAGATAGCAGGCTCGCGTGCCCGATCGATCGCCTTGTGGATCACCCGAAAGACCACCCCAGGAGTGGCATAACCGCTCCAGGTTACCGCCCGGCTCTGGCGAGCTGGTTGACATATACCCATCAGAGTCCCCCCGGTGTGAAACCGGGCCTCCGGGCTGCGACGATGGTCACGTCCGGCTCGCTGGTCGGGCCACGCCAAATCCCCCTAAAGTAATGCAATGCGCACCAAGGACCTCCTGGCCGCCATCGCGACCGGCCTGTGGCGCTGGGACAACGCATCCGGCCGAGTGACCCTCGACGCGGAAGCGGCCCGGCTGCTGGGGCTTCCCACGGAGCCGGCCGAACTCACCGAGGCCGCCGTGCGCTCCCGTTTTCATCCCGTCGACTTCGCCGAGATCAACGGTGTCGTCCAGCTCGCGGTCTCCGAGGGGACGGTCGCCGAGGCGCGGCTGCGCATCGTGGACGAGCGCGGGCGGGTACTGCGCGTCGTCCGCTCCCGCTCCCGGCCCCGGATCGTCAACGGCGACTTCGAACTGGTCGGCACCCTGCAGGAGGTGCCCGAGCCGCAGCCCGGCACCTCCGCGGCACGGTCCCCGGTCACCGGCGACTGGCACCGCTCGCGCGAGGCGTTCCTGCTGGACGCGGGCCGGGCGCTGGCCGAGGCGCGGTCCACTGCCGAGGTGCTGCGGGTCGCGGCCGGGCTCTCCATGCCCGGGCTCATGCCGGACGGCCTGGCGGTCTTCGGCATCCGAGGCGACCGGCTCTCGGTGATCGGCCACCACGGGCGCCTCCCCGGCGACGAGCTGCCCTTCTCCGAGATGATGTTGGAGACCGACTATCCCGCCGCCGAGGTGGTGCGCACCGGCCGGGCGATCTACCTGCCCACCCCGGAGGACTACCAGCGCCGCTACCCCGCCACCTGGCCCCTGGCCGCCGATCTCGACTGCACGTCCTGGGCGTATCTGCCGCTGGTGAACGCGGGCCGGACGATCGGCGCCTGGATGGCCGGGTTCGCCCAGCCGGTCGGCTTCACCCCGGACGAGCGCTCGGTGCTGACCACCGTCGCCCGGATGCTGGCCCAGGCACTGGCCAGGGCCGGTGTGCAGGAGTCGCAGCACGAGCTGGCGGTGGGGCTGCAGCGGAGCATGATGCCGACGGTGCAGCCGGACATCCCCGGAATGACGGTGGCGGCCCGCTATGTGCCGACCGGCGGCGGACTGGAGGTCGGCGGCGACTGGTACGACATGATCCCGCTGCCGTCCGGGCGGATCGCGCTGGTCATCGGGGACGTCCAGGGCCACGACGTACGGGCCGCGGGCCTGATGGGGCAGCTGCGGATCGCGCTGCGCGCCTATGCCTCCGAGGGGCATCACCCCGACGCGGTGCTCTCCCGCGCCTCCCGCTTCCTCGCCGGGATCAACGAGACCGAGTTCCGCGGCCACGGCGAGGACCAGCGCTTCGCGACCTGCCTGTACATAGAGGTCGACCCGGCCACCGGATTGCTCGACGTGGCGCGGGCCGGCCACCCGGACCCGGCGATCCGGATGGCCGACGGCGCGGTGATGATCCGGCCCACCTCGGGCGGGCTGCCGCTGGGCATCGACCCGGACGGCGACTACCCCACCACCCGGATCGTGCTGGAGCCCGGCGAGACCATGCTGGTCTGCACCGACGGGCTGATCGAGACCGGCGGGCACGACCTGGAGACCGGCTGGGGACGGCTGCGCGACGTCTTCGAGACGCATGGCACCGGGACCGACGAAGGCGGTGCGGAGAGCCTGGAGCAGCTGGCCGACGCCCTGGTCCAGGCGGTGCACGGCCCGTCGTCGCACCACACCACCGGTCCGCTGGTGGACCGTCGCGAGGACGACATCGCCCTGCTGCTGCTCTCCCGCGAGGGTGCCAGCTGCGGCGTGGGCGCCGGGGACCGGCTCGCGCAGCGGCCCGGGCGGCGCACCGTGTTCTCCGTCGCGCAGGCGGAGCCCGAGCGGATCGCCGCGGCGCGGCGCCAGATGCGCGATGTGCTGCACGACTGGCGCGACCCGGACCAGGTGGATTCCGCGGCCCTGCTGGTCTCCGAGATCGTCACCAATGTGCTGACGCACACCGACGGGGACGCGCTGTTGGTGGCCGAGGTCTCCGGCGAACGCGGTACCCGGCGCCTCCGGGTCGAGGTCGCCGACGGCAGCGACGAACTGCCGCACCGCCGCCGGCCCGGTGAGCTGGCGTCCTCGGGGCGCGGCCTGGTGCTGCTGGAACTGCTGGCCGGGGCGTGGGGAGTGGACCCGCGCGGGGACGGCAAGTCGACGTGGTTCGAGCTCTACGAGGGCGCCGGGGCGGCGGGAGAGTCGCCCGGCGCGGTGTCGTCCGGCGACGAGGAGTCCGTCCCCGAGCCCGCCGCGTAGTGCTTGCGCAGTTCGTGCAGGACGCCGGAGATCGCCGCGGTGAGCGGGACGGACAGCAGCATGCCGAGGATCCCGGCGACGCTCGCGCCCGCGGTGATCGCCAGCATGACGACCGCCGGATGCATCTGGACCGTACGGCTCTGGATCATGGGCTGGAGCACGTGGCCCTCCAGCACCTGGACGGCGAGGACCACGCCGAGCGCCCAGAGCGCGATCACGACGCCCCGGTCCGCGAAGGCCACCAGGATCGCCACGGCGCCCGAGATGAACGCGCCGAGGTAGGGGATGTAGGCGCCGACGAAGACCAGCGCGCCCAGGCCGAGCGCACCGGGAACGTCCAGGATCAGCAGGCCGACGGTGATGCAGATGGCGTCGATCAGCGCGATGAAGGTGGTACCACGCATGAAGCCCTCGATGGACTGGAAGCCGCGGCGGGCCATCCGTTCCAGCTGAGGGGCCGAGTTGCCCGGCGACCAGTCGTGCAGCGCACCGACCGCCTTGTCCGCGTCGCGCAGGAAGAAGAACGTCAGCAGCAGGGCCAGCACCGCGGCGGCGATGAACTGTCCCACGATGCTCACGCCGGCCAGCAGCCCGGAGGCGGCGGTGCTGCCGAACTTGCCGACCAGCGTCTTGGCGTTGGTGGCGAGATCGCTGAGTGAATTCCCGGCCACGCCGAAGTGTTTGGTGAGATCCGCCGCCGCGTCCTTGAGCGAGGCGATGATCTGGTCCCCGGTGTCGACCAGCGCGCTGACCACGACGTATCCGGCGCCCCCGACCACGACCATCAGAAGGGCGCAGGTCAGCCCGGCCGCCAACGAACGGTTGAGCCGCATCGCCACCAGCCGCCGGTACACCGGACCGAGCAGCGCACTGCCGAGCAGAGCCAGCAGCACGGGGGTGACCGCGGCACTCAACTCGACGCAGAGCCAGACGCCGACGGCGACCACCGCCGCAACCAGCAGTCCGGCCGCGCACCATGCCGCGGCGCGGCGGGCCTCGATCGGGAGCAGGGGCGCAGAGTGCGGCGGCCCGCCGGGCTGGGCGCCGCTCCGGTCTTGATCCGAGTCGTTTCGCACTCGGACAGTCCACCACGGCAGGGCGGCCGGTGAGGCGTATTGGGCCCCTCCCTCACGGGCCGGGATGCGGCCCGCACCGGGGCGTTTCACGTGAAACACGTGTGTGGGGGCGGTGTTTCACGTGAAACACCGCCCCCACGATCCCGGCATCAGCGGCCGCTCATAGCGCGTCAGCGGGAATCGTGCCCAGCCGGCCGGCCTGGAAGTCCTCGAAGGCCTGGGCCAGTTCGGCGTGGGTGTTCATGACGAACGGTCCGTAGTGCATCATCGGCTCGCGGATCGGCAGCCCGCCCAGCAGCACCACCTCGAAGTTCGGACTGCGCGACTCCTGGCTTTCGTCGGCCCGGATCGTGAGCGCGTCGCCCTCTCCGAAGACCACCGCCTGGCCTATGTGGAACGGACGGCCCTCCGCACCGGCGGTGCCACGCCCGGCCAGGGCGTAGGCGAGGCCGTTGAAGTCCGCACGCCAGGGCAGCGTGACCTCGGCACCCGGGCTCACCGTCACATGGATCATCGTGATCGGGGTGTGGGTGACGCCCGGCCCCTGGTGACCATCGATGTCACCGGCGATCAGCCGCAGCAGCGCACCGCCGTCGGCGGAGGTCAGCAGCTTGACCCGGCCGCCACCGATGTCCTGGTAGCGCGGCGCCATCATCTTGTCGCTCTTCGGGAGGTTCACCCACAGCTGGAGGCCGTGGAAGAGACCGCCCGACATCACCAGCGACTCCGGCGGCGCCTCTATGTGCAGCAGGCCGGAGCCCGCCGTCATCCACTGGGTGTCGCCGTCGTTGATGACCCCTCCGCCACCGTGCGAGTCACGGTGCACGAACGTGCCGTCGAGCAGATACGTCACGGTCTCGAAGCCGCGGTGCGGGTGCCAGGGCGTGCCCTTGGGCTCTCCGGGCGCGTACTCCACCTCGCCCATCTGGTCCATCATGATGAACGGGTCGAGGTGCCGGTAGGCGATCCCGGCGAAGGCGCGGCGCACCGGGAAGCCCTCGCCCTCGAAACCGCTCGGGGCGGTGTTGACGGTCAGCACGGGCCGGGTGCGTGCCCCGGCGGGCGCGGCCACCCTCGGCAGGGTCAGCGGATTCTCTATGGTCACGGCGGGCATGACGGCCTCCTCGGTTGTTCGCGCTTCAAACAAGTTAGTTGAAAGCTGAACAACTGGCAAGGCGTGCGCCATTCCCGATTCGACCCCATGGAGGTTTCCGCAGGTCAGCGGGGAGAAGAAGGGGTGGAGGCAGGCCGCCCCGAGGGCATCGTCGGCGGCCCGCCCAGCAATCCCGGCTAGCCGTACATCCGGCGCATGGCGAAGTCGACCATCTGCTCCACGGCCTTCGCGTCGAAGACCATCCGGTGGTCGCCCTCCATGTCGAGGACGAATCCGTAGCCGGTCGGCAGCAGGTCGAGCACCTCGGCGCCGGTGATCACGAAGTACTTGGACTCCTTGCCCGCGTACCGGCGCAGCTCCTTGAGCGAGGTGAACATCGGGATCACCGGCTGCTGGGTGTTGTGCAGCGCCAGGAAACCGGGGTTGTCACCGCGCGGGCAGTAGACCTTGGACGTCGAGAAGATGCCCTGGAAGTCCTCGGCCGACATCGAGCCGGTCGTGAAGGCCCGCACCGCGTCGGCGAGGGAGGGCGGGGACGGCTCGGGATACAGCGGCTGCTCGCCGTAGCCCCCGGGGGCCGGTTGCTGCGGCGGGGGCGGCGCTCCGTACTGCTGCCCGGCGCCCGCGTTCTGGTCGTAGCCGTACATGCGCCACAGCGTACTGATTCGGGGTGGCGCGGGGGACGCTCGTCACAGATCGGCCGTTAGGGGTTGCTTCTTATTACTGATGGGTAGCATCATCGTAGCTACTTGCTGGTATTGCGTATCGAGGTCCCTTCCTCGCGTCGAGGTCTTCCTCGTACAGAGGCCCTCCCGAACCCTTACGGAGCCGTACCCATGGGGCACTACAAGTCGAATCTCCGCGACATCGAGTTCAACCTCTTCGAGGTGTTCGGCCGTGACAGCGTGTACGGCACCGGACCGTTCGCGGAGATGGACGTCGACACCGCCAAGAGCGTGCTGTCCGAGATCGCCCGACTCTCGGAGAACGAGCTGGCCGATTCGTACGCCGACGCCGACCGGAACCCCCCGGTCTTCGACCCGGACACCAACACCGCGCCGGTGCCGGACACCTTCAAGAAGAGCTACCAGGCGTACATGGACGCCGAGTGGTGGCGCCTGGGCATCCCGGAGGAGATCGGCGGCACCACGACGCCGCGTTCCCTGCTGTGGGCCTTCGCCGAGTCCATCCTGGGATCGAACCCCGCCGTGTGGATGTACGCCTCCGGTCCGGCCTTCGCAGGCGTGCTCTTCGAGGAGGGCACCGAGCAGCAGAAGCACATCGCCAAGGTCGCCACGGAGAAGGGCTGGGGCTCCACCATGGTGCTGACCGAGCCCGACGCCGGCTCGGACGTCGGCGCCGGCCGCACCAAGGCGGTCAAGCAGGAGGACGGCTCCTGGCACATCGAGGGCGTGAAGCGCTTCATCACCTCCGGTGAGCACGACATGGCGGAGAACATCCTCCACTACGTCCTCGCCCGCCCCGAGGGCCACGGCCCCGGCACCAAGGGCCTCTCCCTCTTCCTCGTGCCGAAGTACGAGTTCGACTTCGAGACCGGCGAGCTGGGCGAGCGCAACGGCGTCTACGCCACCAACGTCGAGCACAAGATGGGCCTGAAGGCGTCCAACACCTGCGAGATGACCTTCGGCGACCGCCACCCCGCCAAGGGCTGGCTGATCGGCGAGAAGCACGACGGCATCCGCCAGATGTTCCGGATCATCGAGTTCGCCCGGATGATGGTCGGCACCAAGGCGATAGCGACCCTCTCCACCGGCTACCTCAACGCCCTGGAGTACGCCAAGGAGCGCGTGCAGGGCGCGGACCTGGCGGCGTTCACCGACAAGTCCGCCCCGCGCGTCACGATCACCCACCACCCGGACGTGCGCCGCTCGCTGATGACGCAGAAGGCGTACGCCGAGGGCATGCGCGCCCTGGTGCTGTACACCGCCACCGTCCAGGACGAGATCCTGATCAAGGAGGCCGCCGGCGAGGACGCGTCCGCCACGCACGCGCTGAACGACCTGCTGCTGCCGATCGTCAAGGGCTACGGCTCGGAGCGGTCCTACGAGCAGCTGGCCCAGTCGCTGCAGACCTTCGGCGGCTCCGGCTACCTCCAGGAGTACCCGATCGAGCAGTACATCCGGGACTCCAAGATCGACACCCTCTACGAGGGCACCACCGCCATCCAGGGGCAGGACTTCTTCTTCCGGAAGATCGTCCGCAACCAGGGCGCCGCCCTGACCCAGCTGGCGGAGACGATCAAGACGTTCCTGGCCGACGCCGAGGGCGGCGCCGAGCTGGAGCAGGCCCGCGGCGAGCTAGCCAAGGCCGCCGAGGCCCTGGAGGGCATCGTCGGCGCCATGCTGACCGACCTCGCCGCCACGGAGAAGGACGTCAAGTCCATCTACAAGGTCGGCCTGAACACCACCCGCCTGCTGATGGCCTCCGGTGACGTCGTCGTCGGCTACCTGCTCCTCAAGGGCGCCGCGGTGGCCGCCGAGAAGCTGGCCGGTGCGTCGTCGAAGGACAAGCCGTTCTACGAGGGCAAGATCGCTGCCGCGAAGTTCTTCGCGCACAACGTCCTGCCCGGCGTGGCGCTCCAGCGCACGCTGGCCGACTCCATCGACCAGTCCCTGATGGAGCTCGACGAGGCCGCGTTCTGAGCCTCTGTTGAGTCCTGACGGTCCGGGAGCTGTTCCCGGACCGTCACGGGGTTCTCACAAACCTCTCAGAATCAATGCCGACACTGATGGTGCCCGCCTCTTCTTCCCCCGGGGAGGCGGGCATCGTCATGCCGGGACGGATGGTGCGGACGAGCCCACCGGTGCCCGTGCGGCCGAGTGGGACCGGAATCGGGCGCTCCACCGGCGCATCCGCTCTGGAATGGGAAAATCGTGGCCGGAAGGCAACGGAGTCGCGGCCTAGGGGCACGCGGTAGAGCGGAGTTGGCTCCTTATGCTGAATCCATGACCAACTCCGCCCGCTTCGACCGCGGCCACACCGACGACCTGATGTCCTTCCTCGCCGCCAGCCCCTCGCCGTACCACGCGGTGGCGAACGCGGCGGAACGGCTGGAGAAGGCCGGCTTCCGGCAGGTGGCGGAGACCGACGCATGGGACGGCCGGAGCGGCGGGAAGTACGTGCTGCGCGGCGGCGCGATCATCGCCTGGTACGTGCCCGAGGGCGCGAGCGCCGCGACCCCGTTCCGCATCGTCGGCGCGCACACCGACTCCCCCAACCTCCGCGTCAAGCCGATCCCGGACACCGGCGCCCGCGGTTGGCGGCAGATCGCCGTCGAGATCTACGGCGGGACGCTGCTCAACACCTGGCTCGACCGCGATCTGGGGCTCAGCGGCCGGGTGACCCTGAGCGACGGCAGCAACCGGCTCGTCAACGTGGACCGGCCGCTGCTGCGGGTGCCGCAGTTGGCCGTGCACCTGGACCGATCGGTGAACACCGAGGGCCTCAAGCTCGACAAGCAGCGCCATATGACGCCGATCTGGGGACTGGGCGAGGTCGCCGAGGGCGATCTGATCGCGTTCGTGGCGGACGAGATCGGGGTCCCGGCCGGCGACATCAAGGGCTGGGATCTGATGGTGCACAGCGTGGAACCACCCGCCTACCTCGGGCGCGACCGCGAACTGGTCGCCGGGCCGCGGATGGACAACCTGCTGTCCGTGCACGCCGGTACGGCGGCACTCGCCGCGGCGGCAGCCGACGGCGGCCGACTGTCCGGCATCCCGGTCCTGGCCGCCTTCGACCACGAGGAGAACGGCAGCCAGTCGGACACCGGCGCGGACGGCCCGCTGCTCGGCACGGTGCTGGAGCGTTCGGTCTTCGCCCGCGGCGGCGGGTACGAGGACCGGGCCCGGGCCTTCGCCGGCACCGTCTGCCTGTCGTCGGACACCGGGCACGCCGTACACCCCAACTACGGCGACCGGCACGAGCCGGGGCACCACCCGATGCCCAACGGCGGACCGATCCTCAAGGTGAACGTCAACCAGCGGTACGCGACCGACGGCAGCGGGCGGGCGGTGTTCGCCGCGGCCTGCGAGCGGGCCGGTGTGCCCTGGCAGTCCTTCGTGTCGCACAACTCGATGCCGTGCGGCACCACGATCGGCCCGATCACCGCTGCCCGGCACGGCATCCAGACCGTCGACATCGGTGTCGCGATCCTGTCGATGCACTCGGCCCGCGAACTGTGCGGCGCCCAGGACCCGTACCTGCTGGCGAACGCCCTCACGGCATTCCTGGAGAGCTGAGTTGGAATTCTCGCTGCTCGGCCCGATCTCCGTGACAAGCGGCTCCGAGGAGCTGTCGCTCGGGCCCGCCAAACGGCGCAGTGTGCTGGCACTGCTGCTTTTGCAGCCCAACACCACCGTCCCACTGGAGCAGTTGATCGACTCCCTGTGGGAGGACGAACCGCCCGAGCACGCCCGTACGGTCGTGCAGGGGCATGTCTCACGGCTGCGTGCCACGCTGGCCGCGGGCGGAGCCGAGGCGTACGGCATCGAGCTGGCCACGCACGGCTCGGCCTATCTGCTGCGGCTGCCGGAGGAGCTGATCGACGCTCACCGCTTCGGTGAGCTGGTCGCGTTGGCCCGTCCGGAGGCCGCGCCGGCCGATGCCGTGCCGCTGCTGCGCGAGGCGCTGGGGCTGTGGCGCGGGCCGGCACTGACCGGCACGGTCACCAGCCCGCCCTTCGCCGCCGCCGCGCACGCCCTGGAGGAGCGCAGGCTGTCCGCCGTCGAGGCCCTGGCCCGGGCGTACAGCGTGCTCGGCGAGCAGGAACAGGCCGCGGCCCTGCTGTACTCCGCGGCCGTCAACCACCCGTTGCGGGAAGGTCTGATCGCCGCGCTGATGCGGGCGCTGTTCCGGACGGGGCGGCAGTCCGACGCACTGGAGTGGTACCACCGCACCCGGCGGCTGCTCAGCGAGGAGCTGGGGGTCGATCCGGGTGAGCGGCTGCGCGCGGCGTACGAGGAGATCCTGCGGGCGGAGGCCACGGACAGGGGGCGGAAGGCCGCGGAGCCGGCGCGCGGGGCCAAGGACGCGTCGACCGAGGGGCGCGCGTTTCACGTGAAACCTGACGGCACCGCACCGTCGCCCGAAGGCGGGAGCACCGGCGCGGCCGGCGGGACGGCCACGCCTGCAGGGGCGGAGACCGGTCGGGAAAGGGCCGGTGCGGCGCCCCGGCTGCTTCCCCGGCCGCCCGCGCGCTTCCTGGGACGGGAGTACCAACTCCAGGCCCTGACCGAAGCGTTGGCGGACCGTACGACCGGGGAGAGCCCGCTGGCCGTGGTCGCGGGCCCGGCCGGCGTCGGCAAGACCGCGTGTGCCGTGCAGTGGGCGCATCTGCACGCCGGGGCCTTCCCCGACGGGCAGCTCTTCGCCGATCTGCGCGGCTTCGGCGAGGGCGACGAGGCCGCGCCGGCCGAGATCCTGCGCGACTTCCTCCTGGCGCTCGGCACCCGTCCGGAGCGGGTGCCCGGCTCCGCGCAGGCCGCCTCGGCGCTGTTCCGCTCGCTGGTGGCCGAACGCCGGCTGCTGGTCGTCCTGGACAACGCGCGGAGTTCGGCTCAGGTCCGACCGCTGCTGCCCGGCGGTCCGCACTGCGCCACGGTCGTCACCAGCCGCAGCCGGCTCGACGGGCTGGTGGCCACGGACTGCGCCTGGCCGGTGGGCCTCCAGGCCCTCGGCCACGAGGAGGGAGCAGCGCTGCTCGGTGCCATGCTCGGGTCGGTGCGGGTCGCGGAGGACCCGGCCGCGGCCCGGGAGTTGGTGGATCTGTGCGACGGGCTGCCGCTGGCGCTGCGGGCCGCGGCGGCGCAACTGACCGCCAGGCCGCGCTGGCGGCTGGCCAGGCTGGCCTCGGCGCTGCGCGACGAGCGGCGGCGGCTGGCACTGCTGTCGGCGGAGGACACCGGGATCGCGGCGGCGCTGCGGATGTCCGTCGCCCGGCTGTCCGCGGACGACGCGCGGCTGCTCCGGGCGCTGGCGAACAGCCCCGACGGGCATCTCAACGCCTCCGCTGCGGCGGCGCTCGCCGGGTCCGACCAGGAGCGCACCCAGGACGGCCTGGAGCGGCTCGCGGAGATGCACCTGGTGGACGAAGAGGCCACCGACGTCTACACGATCAGCACCCTGACCCAGCTGTTCGCCCGGGACGAGGGCGGGGACGGCGAGCGGGGACGGGAGAGCGGCGACGGAACGGAGCCCGGGGGGCAGGGCGGACGCCCTGGTGGCACGCCCCGCTGAGCGGCGCGGGGCGGACGTTAGGCAGGCGTTAGTGGCACGGCAGCGGCGGTCGGCAATCTTGTGGTCAGACCGCAGGACCGACCGGGCCGGGCGCCGACCAGGCCCGGCCACGCCACGGAGCGCAGCACAGCGCCCGTCGACCGGGGGAGACCGGACATGCCACGCACCGACGCCACCGCCGCCCGTCTCTCCCGCATGGCCCGGCGCCGTACGCTGCGGATCGCCGCGGCCGGGCTGACCGCCGTCGCCGCGCTCACCCTCACCGCCTGCGGCGGTCAGGACAACCCGCTCAAGACCAGCGACGCCAAGCCGTTCAACCCGGCCCCGCAGGACTCCAAGGACCCGGCGGCCGACGGCGGACAGAGCGGGCAGGGCAAACAGGACAGCAACGCGCCTACGGGGAACGGCAGTAAGGACAGCAAGGGCGACAAGGACGGCAACAACAGCAAGGGCGGCACCACCGTCACGGACAGCACTGCCAGCGCCGGGAAGCACGGCTCCTCGGGTGGTGCGGGCCCGTCCGCCAACGGCGGGGGCACGGGCTCCGGTGCCCGGCGGACCGCCTGCGACGCGGCGAAGATCCGTATCGTGGCGAAGCCGCTGACCCGCCCGATCAACCACCTGATGCTGCAGGCCACCAACACCTCGGGCGCCACCTGCGACCTCTACGCCTACCCCTACCTGCAGTTCGACAACGCCCAGGCGGCGGTGGCCGACATGCCGGACAGCAAGCCGCAGGCGGTGGTCACGCTGACTCCGGGGGAGTCCGGCTACGCCAGCGTGCTGCTGTCCGGGGCCGACGGCGGCAGCAACGGCATCAACGCGACCTCGCTGTCCGTCAGCCTCTCCGGCCGGGACGGCAACGGGAGCGTCGGCGGCTCGGCAAAGGTGGCACTGCCCGGCGGCTCGGCGTACATCGATGACAACGCGCGGGTGTCGTACTGGCAGACGGACCCGAACACGGCGGCCTCCTGGTAATCCGGGCCATCGCCCGAAGGCACTCCGCCGCCCCCAAAGCAGGGCGCCCGCGAATCCCCCGGCGGGCGCCCTTTCTCCGCGCCGGCCTCCCCCAGGGAGGTCGGCGACGCGCGGCCCGGGCCGCCCGCGGCTGTCCCGTCATGTCCCAGCACGCCCCCGACGGCGTCCCGAAAACCCCCGCCTACCGGAACGTCCTCGCAGGTCACAGCCTTGTGAGAGGGCAGGTGCGTCCCACGGGACGCGGATCGGCCGTTCGTCGTCCGCGTCCCGCCCCAGCATGGTCCCCGTCGCCGCGAACCGATCAGGAGAACGGCACGGACCGATGACGCGGAGGGGCACGCATGGCCGAACACGGCACCACGCAACCAGGGGACGGCACAACCCCCGTGGAGGGCGCGGGATCCGCACTCCGTCGGGCCCTGCTGCGCCGCGTGCTTCCCGCGGCCGCCGTGGCCGGTCTCGGCATCACCGGGGTCACCGGGGTCGCGCACGGTGCCGCAAGCGACGCACAGCGGACCGCCCGCGCCGACTTCCCCACGTGGGGCACCCGTTGGGTGGTGCACGCCGGCGCCGACACGCGCTCCCCCGCCGTGGGGGTGATCAACACCTCCGGGCCGGGCCGGGACCGGATCACCGCCGACTACCAGGTCGACACCGGCCACCGGGTGTGCGAGGGCAGCGCCTGCTCGACCTTCATGGCCCACATCACCGGGCCGGTGAAGGGCTTCCTCACCGTGGTCGCGGTGGCCATACCGCAGGACCGGCTGCCGGGCATACCCGTCCACGGCGGTCAGCCGCCGCAGCAGCCGGGCAGTTCGCGCCAGGAGATGCTGGCGCGCGCCGCCACCTGGCTGACCGCCGACAACGGCGCGCAGGTCCCGTACAGCCAGGCCAAGGTCTGGAAGGACGGCTACCGGCAGGACTGCTCCGGCTATGTGTCGATGGCCCTCGGGCTGCCGACGCCGGGCACCAATACCGTGGGCCTGGCCTCCGACCGCGGCCTCACCCGGCCCATAGCGCTCGGCGCGTTGCAGGGCGGCGACCTGCTCATCGACGCGACGGGGGACAACAACAACCGGCACGTCGTCATCTTCGAGAAGTGGAACGACGCCGCGCACTCCTCGTACACCGCCTTCGAGCAGCGGGGCGGTCACGGCACCGACCACCGGAGCCTGACCTACGGCCTGCCGGGCGGCGACGCCGAGTTCACTCCCTACCGGCCCGTGGCGTTCGGCGACTGAACGACGCCGGCGAGCGGACTCGGTACGTCCGACGGATCCGGCACCACCCTCACGGAGCCGCGGCGCGCTGTTTCACGTGAAACGTCACCGAACGGTCCGTGTTCGTTCCGGATCACGTAACGAGGGGCACTTCCGTCACAGGGGAGCGGAAGTGCCCCTCGCACGCGCATGTCCACTGTGCTGGAATGCGAGACGTGCCTGGCCATGAGAACCACGCCACGAACATCCGCCGCAAACCCCTCGCCCCACTCCCCGCAGAACTCTCCGGTCCCGCACGGGACTTCGTCGCCGCCTTGCGCCGTATGCACGGCGAACTGGGATACAGCCTCCAGCAGTTGGCGGGACGGCTGCCGGCCAGCCGCTCCTCCCTCTCGCGGTACCTCCGCGGGCAGAGCCTGCCCGACGAACGGCTGCTGGTGCAGTGGTGCAAGCTCTCGTTCACCGGCGAGGACCGGCTGCCCGCGCTGGTGGAACTGCTGCACCGCGCCCAGGAGGCGGCGGACGAGGCACCGGCGGCCGCCGCGGAGCCGCACACCGGGACCGGACCGGGCGCCGAGGAGCCGGCGGGACCTCAGGACGCGGAACCCGGGGATGCCCCGTCCGGGCGGCGCCGGCTGCGCCTGCTGCTCGCCGGGCTCGGCACCGCCGCCGTGCTCGCCGGGGCCGCGTTCGCCGTCCTGGCTCTGACCGGCGCGGACGCCGGCAGCCGGAGGGACGGGGGCGACGGCCGGGAGCCGGCCGCCTCGGCCCCGGGACCGACCGCCGGATCCGCCCGGATCACCGTGAACAACGTCGAACGGGCCTGCCAGCACAGCCACACCGACTACTGCGCGCTCGGCCTGGCGCACGACCCCTATGCGCCGTATGAGCGGCGCAACGTCGTGGGGCACGTCTGGCACGGCGAAGTGCTGCGCGCCGTGTGCAAGATCGCCGACGGGATCACCGTCACCGACGAGGCCGGCGGGCACAGCAGCATCTGGTTCCGGGTCGACCACGACGGCGGTCCGGCCTGGATGCCCGGCATCCGCGTCCGGCCGGACCAGCTCGACGACGAGCTGCCCCGCTGCCGGAACTGACGGGGACCGGGTTTGGCCGTGCACGCCGGGGAAAGACGAGCCCAGGGCCGCGCGGAACAAACCCGTCCTGGCCGTGACAACGGCAGTCGCTATGGTGGCCCGTGCTTCACCAACTGGTACAGCAGCCTTTCCGCCGCCAAGCTGGAAGCCGGCGTCGGGTAACGGACCCCGCGCACCGGCCTCCCGCACTCCCCCCAGGTAGCCCTGGCCCGGCCCTGGCCGGGGCTATTCCGCGTCCAGTCCCGCCAGCACCAGCCCCAGGCGGGCCGCGCCGTCCTCGGTGATCCGGACCGGAACGCCCCAGTCCTGCTGGTGCACATGGCAGGCCGGGTACTCGATGTCCGGGGCGTCGTCGCAGGACGCGGCCATCGCCGAGACATGCAGCACGCCCTCGGTCACGCCGTCCGCGAGGACCAGGTCCCGCACCAGATCCGTACCCGCGCCCGACCCGTCGGCGAGCAGCTCCGGCGGCGTGGCGCTGACCAGCAGCCGCGTCGAGGGGCCGTAGCGGGTGTCGAGCTTCTGGCCGGCCGGGGCCTGGAAGACCACGTCGAGGCGGAGCGTGCCGGGGGCGACGTCGGTGGCGGCGCGCTGGGTGCGGTGCGCCACCGACTCCACGCGGACCGCCTCCTCGGGGAGCCGGAGCCGGGTCAGCCGGTGGCGCGCGGACTCCACCACCACGATGTCGTCGTCGACGAGGACCGCCGCGGAGGGTTCCCGCAGATCCGTCGCGAGCGTGGTGACCTCGCCGCTCGCCGGGTCGTAGCGGCGCAGCGCGTGGTTGTAGGTGTCCGCGACGGCGACCGAGCCGTCGGGCAGCGCGGTCACCCCCAGCGGGTGCTGGAGCAGGGCCTGCTCGGCCGCGCCGTCGCGGTGCCCGAAGTCGAAGAGCCCGGTGCCGACGGCCGTGCGGACGACGTAGCCGTCACCCGGGGCGGCCGGGTCATCGTGCGCGGCGCGCTCGATCCAGCGCACCGCGCTGGTCTCCGAGTCGGCGATCCACAGCCGGTCGCCGGCCGCCGCGAGCCCGGAGGGCTGGGCGAACCACGCCTCGGCGGCGGGGCCGTCCACCAGTCCCTCGTTGGTGGTGCCGGCCGCCACCGCCACCGTGCCGTCGGCCGGGTCGTAGGTCCAGATCTGGTGCACTCCGGCCATCGCGATCCACAGCCGGTCCTGCCACCAGGCGAGGTCCCACGGCGAGGAGAGGTCCACCTCGCGCGCCGGGCCCGAGGTCGGCGAGCCCTGCCACCACTGCTTACCGGTGCCGGCCACGGTCTCCAGGGCGCCGGTCGCGGGGTCGAAGACCCGGATGGCGTGGTTGACGGTGTCCGCGACGGCGACCGTGCCGTCCGGCAGCAGCGCCAGCCCCTGCGGCTCGTTGAAGGAGTCCGGGCCCAGCCCGCGCTCGCCGGTCCCGATCCGGCGCACCACCTGCTCGCCGTCGGCCGCCAGCTCCACCAGCTGGTGCCGGGTGGTGTCGGAGACCAGGAAGGTGCCGCCGGGCAGCCGCACCGCCTTGCCGGGGAAGCGGAGGTCGGTGGCGACCGGCTCCGGCGGTACGTACGGCCCGTCGCCCCGCCGCAGCGTGCCCTTCTCGGTGTGCTCGGCGATCAGCTCCTCGACGAGCTTCCCGATGGCGTGCGCATGGCCCTCGCCCGCGTGTTGGGCCACGACGTAGCCCTCGGGGTCGATCACCACCAGCGTCGGCCAGGCCCGCACCGCGTACTGCTTCCAGGTCGCCAGCTCCGGGTCGTCGAGGACGGGGTGCTCGACGCCGTACCGCTCGACGGCGTCCACCACCGCCTGGTGCTCGGCCTCGTGGACGAACTTCGGGGAGTGCACGCCGATGATCACGACCGAGTCGCGGTGCCGCTCCTCCAGCTCCCGCAGCTCGTCCAGGACGTGCAGGCAATTCACACAACAGAACGTCCAGAAGTCGAGGATGACAATGCGTCCTCGCAGGTCAGAGAGGGTGAGGTCAGTTCCGCCGGTGTTGAGCCAGCCACCCTTGCCGATCAGCTCGGGGGCCCGGACGCGCGCACGTGAAGCCATGTGGACATTCAACGTCACTCCGGTGCGCACGCATTCCGCAGGGGGCAGGGGGAACACGTCACCCATGCTGCAATCCCACGGGGGGCACTCCCCGCGCTCCCGCAAGTACGTCGTGCACGACCGGATCTTCGGCATCGGCGAGGACTACTGGGTCGACGACGATCACGGACGGCACGCCTTCCTCGTGGACGGGAAGGCGCTCCGCCTGCGGGAGACCTTCGAGCTCAAGGACACCGAGCGGCGGGTGCTGATCACCATCCGCAAGAAGATGTTCAGCCTGCGCGATGCGATGACCATCGAGCGGGACGACCAGCCGCTGGCGACGATCAAGCGCAAGCGGCTGTCGCTGCTGCGCCACCACTACCGCGTCGAGCTGGTCGACGGCACCGAGCTGGACGTCAGCGGCAAGATCCTGGACCGGGAGTTCGCGGTCGAGTACGACGGTGAGCTGCTCGCCGAGATCTCGCGGCGCTGGCTGACCATGCGCGAAACCTACGCGGTCAACGTCGTACGGGAGGACGCGGACCCGGCGCTGCTGATCGCCGTCGCGGTCTCGGTGATCCGGATGGCGGAGCGGGAGCGCGAGGACGACTGAGGAGGTGCCAGGCGTACCGGCCAAACCACCCGAATCGGGCGCCGGTTGACCGGTTTCGCCGACTCCGCACCAATCCGGGGAAACGAATCGCGCACAGTACCACCGGCAACGCTTTCGACCGGCCCCGCCGTCGAACATCCGCCTACGATGGTCACCCGAAAGCACTGCCGGGGTGCCCGTGCGCAGCGTAACTTAACTGCCAGACAGCAGCCCGCGTACGAACCGTTCGAGGGGTCCCGTGACCGTCCATCCCAGCCTTCAGTCCTCCATCGATGCCTGGACGCACTCCATAGAAGCGATAACCGAGCTGGTGACTCCGCTCGTCGAGGGTGAGTGGAACAGGGCGACGGACCTCCCAGGCTGGTCCGTGCGCGACATCGTCTCCCACGTCATCGGCCTGGAATGCGAGATGTTGGGCGACCCCCGGCCGATCCACACACTGCCCCGCGACCTCTACCACGTGCGCAGCGAGTCGGCCCGCCGGATGGAGGTCCAGGTCGACGTCCGTCGGCACCACACCGCACCGGAGATGCTCAGCGAGCTCGAATACACCGTCATCCGGCGTTCCCGGCAGCTGCGGAACGAGACCCGCCAGCCGGACACCGTGGTGCGCAGCCCGCTCGGCGAGGACCGCACACTCGAATTCATCCTGGAGCAACGGGCGTTCGATGTCTGGGCGCACGAGCAGGACCTGCGCCGCACGCTCGGGCAGCCCGGCAACCTCGACTCGCCCGGTGCGCTGGTGGCCCGCGATCTACTGGTTCGGGTCCTGCCCGGCATCGTCACCAACCGGGCCAAGGCGCCGGCCAGTTCGACGGTGGTCTTCGACATCAGCGGTCCGGTGGAGTTCATGCGCACCGTCCGGGTCGACGCCGAGGGGAAGGCGACCGTCGACGGCAGCGTCTCGCTGGGCCCGACGGTGACGCTGGCGATGGACTGGGACACCTTCCACCAGCTGGCCTGCGGCCGGGTCCGTCCGTCGACGGTCGCCGAGCAGGTCAAGATCGACGGTGACCAGGAGCTGGCCCAGGCCATCCTCGACAACCTCGCGGTGACGCCGTAACGGAGCCCGCGACGGCAGCCGACGGGCAACCGGCGGCGCTGACGGGACGCGGTCCTCAGCCGGCCCGCACCACTGCCCGCCGGCCGGACGGTGCGCAGGGAGTTACCCGTTTCACGTGAAACGATCTCCTTGGTTTCACGTGAAACGGTTGCCGCGGTTGCACACCGGCCTCGGCCGCGTCAGGCCGGGACGTGGACGGCCTCGACCCTGCTGACGACCAGACGTTCCCGCTCACGCCGGGCTGCACGGCTGCGCAGCCGGAGGATCTGCGTGACACCGAGCGCCTCCAGCACGAAGACCGAGGCGAACGCGATCCGGTAGTTGTCTCCGGTGGCGTCGAGCAGCATGCCGACGGCGAGCAGGGTGGTCATCGAGGCGGTGAAGCCGCCCATGTTGACGATGCCGGACGCGGTGCCCTGACGCTCCGGCGGATTGGCCGGCCGCGCGAAGTCGAAGCCGATCATCGAAGCGGGGCCGCAGGCACCCAGCACCACACAGAGCATGACCAACAGGCCCATCGGGGCGTGTGTGGTGGGCCAGCACAAGGTGAGCGCCCACAGCAGCGCGGTGGCCGCGACGGTGCCCAGCGCCAGCGGCAGGCGGGCCGCGTGATGGCGGGCGATGATCTGCCCGTAGACCAGGCCCACGGCCATGTTCGAGAGCACGACGAGGGTCAGCAGTTCGCCGGCCGTACCGCGGGAGAGGCCCTGTGCCTCCACGAGGAACGGCAGTCCCCACAGCAGCAGGAAGACCATCGCCGGGAACTGGGTGGTGAAGTGCACCCACATGCCCAGCCGGGTGCCGGGCTCGCGCCAGGCGTTCGCGATCTGCCGGCGGACGAAGGTCGCGCCGCTGTGCTCGCGGGGCGTGGGCGGCGGGGCGAAACCCTCGGGATGGTCCTTGAGGAAGAGCAGCAGCAGGACCAGTACGGCGATACCGCCCAGGGCACTGCCGGCGAAGGTCGTCGTCCACCCGAAGGTGTGCAGCAGCCGGGCCAGCACGAGCGTGGAGATCAGGTTGCCCGCCATCCCGACCAGGGCCGCGATCTGGGCGATCATCGGCCCGCGGCGGGCCGGGAACCACCGGGCACCCAGCCGCAGCACGCTGATGAAGGTCATCGCGTCACCGCAGCCCAGCAGCGCCCGCGAGCCGAGCGCCATGCCGTACGCGTCCGAGAACGCGAAGCCGAACTGGCCGGCGGTGTAAAGAACCACGCCGAGGGCCAGGACCTTCTTCGCGCCCAGCCGGTCGACCAGCAGGCCGACGGGTATCTGCATCCCGGCGTACACCAGCAGTTGGAGGATCGAGAAGGTGGAGAGCGCGGACGCGTTGATGTGGAAGCGGTGGGCGGCGTCCAGGCCGGCCACGCCGAGGCTGGTGCGGTAGGTGATCGCGACGAAATAGACCGCAACGCCGACGCCCCAGACGGCTATCGCCTTCCGGCCGCCGGGCGGATCCGAGGGCAGCAGCCGGGCGCCGCCCCCGACGATGCCGCCGCCTATGCCCCCTCCGGTGGAACCGCCGCTTCCGGCGATGCCGTCGGCACTGCTGCTCATCGCTGGTCCCCCTGCGCGAGATTGCGGACCCAGCTGACGTGCCGGTGTACGGCGTCGGTGGCGGCCTCGGCGTCACCGGCCCGCAGCGCCTCGAGGATTTCGGTGTGCTCGGCGATGTTCTTGGCGATCCGGTCGGGGTGGGCGTGCATCACCGCGACGCCCATCCGCAGTTGCCGGTCGCGCAGTTGCTCGTAGAGCCGGTCCAGGATCTGGTTGCCGGCGCTGCGCACGATGGCGGCGTGGAAGGCGCGGTCGGTGACCGACACGGCGGCCAGGTCGCCCGCCGCGGCCTGCTCCCGCATGGTCTCCACCAGTTCGCTCAGCTCGTTGATCAGTGCCTCGCCGGCGGGCACGGCCTTGGCCGCCGCGTGCTTCTCCACCAGCAGCCGGGTCTCGACGACATCAGCGATCTCCTGCGCGGAGACCGGCAGGACCAGCGCGCCCTTCTTCGGGTAGAGCTTGATCAGCCCTTCGACCTCCAGCCGCAGCAGTGCCTCGCGGACCGGGGTGCGCGAGACCCCCACCGCGTCGGCGAGCTCGCCTTCGGTGAGCAGCATCCCGCCCTCGTAGCGGCGTTCCAGGACGGCGTCCTTGATGTGGGTGTAGACCCGCTCGGCGGCGGGCGGCTGCTTCGTGGGAACGGGACCGGTCTCCCTTGTCGGGGCGGTGGAGGTGGACGCTGATGGCATGTGCACAGGATAGATACAACAGGTATGCGTCCGGTACGTCATTCCGCGATGCGGACGATCAACGGGGTGTTTGTCCTGGTAGAGGCGTTATGAGGGCCGGCCGGCACCCCTGCCGGGGCGCCGGCCGACGCGGGCTCAGGCCGTCATCCGCCCCTGCGCGACCAGACGGTCCACCACCTGGCGGTGGGCCGGCGCACAGCGCACGAAGGACTCCTCGCGGTCGAACCACGCGTACTCGGCGATCTCCCGGCCGGGAGCCGGTTCGATGTCCTGGGGACCGCCGGTGAAGCAGGTCATGTGCAGCCGCCGGCCGTTCTTGCCGTGTGCGACGTCATGGACGACGAACGCCTCCGACAGGTCCTCGGCGGGAATGCGCAGGCCGAGTTCCTCGGAGAGCTCCCGAGCGAGCGCCTGGCGCGCGGTCTCGCCCGGCTCGTACTTGCCGCCGGGGAGGTAGAAGGTGTCGTTGCCCCTCGTCCGGACGCTCAGCAGCCGCCCGTCACGCACATGCAGCCAGGACACCGAGCGCAGCGGCGCCTCGCGTGCCACGGTGATGAGCGGGTGGCCGGTCCGGTCGTCGATCCGCCGCCCGCGCTCGGTGAAGCCCAGGCCCGCGTAGAACCGCCGCCCGCGGGCGTTCTCCTCGAAGACCTCAAGGGTGAGCGCGCCGTAGCGCGACGCCGCGTGCTCCACCAGCTCCCGGCCGATGCCGCCGCCCTGCGCCTCGGGAGCCACGAACAGCCCGCCGATCTCGACACCGCCGTCCTCGCCGCCGCCCAACAGGCCGAGCAGTCCGATGACGGCCCCGTCCCGCTCGGCGACCCAGTTCTCCGCCTGGACGAGATACACCTCGCGAAGGACCCGCGCCCGTTCTCCTTCGCCTTCCCCCTCGATGAACGGATGCGCCTGCCGTGACGCCCTGGACCACAGGTCGCACACCGCGTCCTGATCTGCTTCCCGATAGCGCCGAATGACCGTGTGACTGCTCATTTCGCCGACCGTAAACAGCCGGGGCAGCTGCGGCAAACCCCTTTTCCGGGGCCCGCCCCTGCCGAGAGGGGGACTCCAGGGGGATCTCCGGTCCGACTCAAGGCGTATGCGAGTCCGTACCTGACGCGTACGGATCGGGCCCGAATCCCATGGGTGAATAGAGGTACGGAGCCGATACGGCCCACCGGACAAGGGGAGTTGACCATGCAGTCCAGGACGCACACCGGCCACCGCGCCCGCAACGCCGTCGTGCTGGCCCTGATCGTCGCCGCCGTATGGGCGGGCGCCGCACTGACCCGTGGCGCCGCGCAGGCGGACCCGTCCGCGCCGACCGGACCGGTGGCGCACTTCAGTCGCGTGGTCGAGCTCGTTCGGGGCTGAGCAACGACAAGGGGCGGTGTTTCACGTGAAACGCACCGACCGTTTCACGTGAAACACCGCCCCTGCCGCCGTCACGGGCTCGGCCCGGACGGTCAGTCCCGGCGGCTCACCCCCAGGTGATCAGCCGCTTGGGCCGTTCCAGGATCGCCGCAATGTCCGCGAGCAGCTTGGAGCCCAGTTCGCCGTCGATCAGACGGTGGTCGAAGGAGAGCGCGAGGGTGGTGACCTGGCGCGGCTTGACCTCGCCCTTGTGGACCCACGGCTGGAGCTTGATCGCACCGACGGCGAGAATCGCCGACTCCCCCGGGTTGAGGATCGGGGTCCCGGTGTCGACGCCGAAGACGCCGACGTTGGTGATGGTGACCGTGCCGCCGGACATCGCCGCCGGAGAGGTCTTGCCCTCGCGGGCGGTGGCCACCAGCTCGCCCAGCTCCGTGGCGAGCTGGGGAAGCGTCTTGACGCCCGCGTCCTTGATGTTCGGGACGATCAGACCGCGCGGGGTGGCCGCGGCGATCCCGAGGTTGATGTAGTCCTTGTAGACGATCTCCTGGTTCGCCTCGTCCCAGGAGGCGTTGACCTCCGGATGGCGCTTGATCGCGACCAGGAACGCCTTGGCGACCAGGAGCAGCGGATTGACCCGCAGCCCCGCCATGTCCGGGTCCTGCTTCAGGTCCTGGACGAGCTTCATCGTCCGGGTCACGTCGACGGTGATGAACTCCGTGACGTGCGGCGCGTTGAAGGCACTGGCGACCATCGCCTGCGCGGTGGCCTTGCGCACGCCCTTGACCGGCACCCGCCGCTCGCGAGCGGCGTCGAAGGCGACCACGGGAGCCGCGGCCGGGACGCCCACCTCGGGTGCGACGGGCGCGACGGCCGGTGCCGCCGCGGTCGGTGCGGCGGCCGCGTAGACGTCGTCACGGGTGATGACGCCGCCCGGCCCGGTCGGGGCGACCGTCGCGAGGTCGATGCCCAGGTCCTTGGCGAGCTTGCGGACCGGGGGCTTGGCCAGCGGCCGCTCGGCGGCCGGTGCGGAGGCGGCGGGCACCACCGGCGGCGCGGGCACGGCCACCGGGGTGGCGACCGGCGCCGGCGCGGAGCGCCCGTTCAGCTCGGCCTGGAGGCCGACGCTCACCGGCTCGGTCTGGCCCGGCACCGCGGGCTGCGGCTTGCGGGCCCGACGCTTGGTCGAGGACGGCGCGGCGCCGTAGCCGACCAGCACCGCCTGCCGGCCCTGCGGCTCCTCGTCCTCCTCCGCGGTCACGGCGGGCGCCGCGGCGGCACCGGGCTGGTCCGCGACGGGCCCGGCACCCGGGTCGGTGTCGACCGAGATGATCACGGTGCCGACGTCGACGGTGGTGCCCTCGTCGAAGTTCACCGCGTGCACCACCCCGTCGTAGGGGATGGGCAGTTCGACGGCGGCCTTGGCGGTCTCGACCTCGCACACGACCTGGCCGTCGGTGACGGTGTCACCGGGCTGGACGTACCACTTGAGGATCTCCGCCTCGGTGAGGCCCTCGCCCACGTCGGGCATCTTGAACTCGCGGATGCGCTGCGTGTTCGCGGCGCCGGCGGTCCCTGCAGTCATGGTCACGACTCTCCTCAGCCCTCAGTACGCCAACGCGCGGTCAACGGCGTCGAGCACCCGGTCCAGCCCCGGAAGGTACTCGTCCTCCAGCCTGGACGGCGGATAGGGGGCGTGGAAGCCGCCGACCCGCAGCACCGGTGCTTCCAGGTGGTAGAAGCAACGCTCGGTGATCCGGGCGGCGATCTCCGCGCCCGAGCCGAAGAAGACCGGCGCCTCGTGGACCACGACCAGCCGGCCGGTCTTCTCGACCGAGGACTGCACGGTGTCGAAGTCGATCGGGGAGATCGAGCGCAGGTCGACGACCTCGACCGACTTGCCCTCCTCGGCGGCGACCTTGGCGACGTCCTCGCAGACCTTCACCATCGGGCCGTAGCCGACCAGCGTGAGGTCGGAGCCGGGCCGGGTGATCCGGGCCTTGTGCAGCGGGTCCGGGATCGACTCGGTGTCCAGGCGCGACTTGTCGTGGTAGCGGCGCTTGGGCTCGAAGTAGATGACCGGGTCGTCGCCCGCGATGGCCTGCTGGAGCATCCAGTAGGCGTCGGAGGAGTTCGAGGGAGAGACGATCTTGAGGCCCGCGACATGCGCGAAGAGCGACTCGGGGGACTCGGAGTGGTGCTCGACCGCGCCGATGCCGCCGCCGTAGGGGATGCGGATGACGACCGGGACCTTGACCTTGCCCAGCGCCCGCGCGTGCATCTTCGCGAGCTGGGTGACGATCTGGTCGTAGGCGGGGAAGACGAAGCCGTCGAACTGGATCTCGGCGACCGGGCGGTAGCCGCGCAGGGCCAGGCCGATCGCGGTGCCGATGATGCCGGACTCGGCGAGCGGGGTGTCGATCACCCGGTCCTCGCCGAAGTCCTTCTGGAGTCCGTCGGTGACCCGGAAGACGCCGCCGAGCTTGCCGACGTCCTCGCCCATCACGAGGACCTTGGGGTCGGCCTCCATGGAGGCGCGCAGCGACGCGTTGATCGCCTTGGCGATGGTGATCTTCTCGTGGACGGCCATGGTCAGTTCCCCTCCGCGGCGGCTTCGGCATCGGCGAACGACGCCTGGTAGGCGGCGAACTGCGCGCGCTCCTCGTCGACGAGCGCGTGCCCGTCTGCATAGGCGTTCTCGAAGATCGCCATGTGGTCCGGGTCGGGCATCGCCCGTACGGCATCGCGGACCCGCTTGCCCAGGGTCTCGCTCTCCTCGTCGATCGCCGCGAGGTACGCGTCGTCGACGAAGCCCTCGGCCTCCAGGTACTTCCGCAGCCGCAGGATCGGGTCCTTGGCCTCCCAGGCCAGCCGCTCCTCGTCGGCGCGGTACCGCGTCGGGTCGTCGGAGGTGGTGTGGGCACCCATCCGGTAGGTGAACGCCTCGACGAGCATGGGGCCTTGGCCGGTGCGCGCCCGGTCCAGTGCCGCCTTGGTCACCGCCAGGCAGGCCAGGACGTCGTTGCCGTCGACCCGGACGCCGGGGAAGCCGAAGCCGCGGGCGCGCTGGTAGAGCGGGACGCGGGTCTGCTTCTCGGTGGGCTCGGAGATCGCCCACTGGTTGTTCTGGCAGAAGAAGACGACCGGGGCGTTGTAGACCGCGGAGAAGGTGAAGGACTCGGCGACGTCGCCCTGGCTGGAGGCGCCGTCACCGAAATACGCGATGACCGCGGAATCCGCGCTGTCCTTCTGCACGCCCATCGCATAGCCGGTCGCGTGCAGCGTCTGCGACCCGATGACGATGGTGTAGAGGTGGAAGTTGTTGCTGTTGGGGTCCCAGCCGCCGTTGTTGACACCGCGGAACATGCCCAGCAGGTTCGTCGGGTCGACGCCGCGGCACCATGCCACGCCGTGCTCCCGATAGGTGGGGAAGACATAGTCGTCGTCGCGCAGCGCGCGGCCCGAGCCGATCTGGGCGGCTTCCTGGCCCAGCAGCGAGGCCCACAGGCCCAGCTCGCCCTGACGCTGGAGGGTGGTCGCCTCGGCGTCGAAACGCCGGGTCAGCACCATGTCGCGGTACAGACCTCGCAGTTCCTCGGGAGAGAGGTCGATCGCGTAATCCGGGTGCTCGACCCGCTTCCCTTCGGGGGTCAGCAGTTGTACGAGCTGGTCCTGCTCCGCCTCGTCCGACCGGGCGCTGTTCCTGGTCCCGGACTGCGTCGCCTTTTTCGTCGGCGTCGCCTTTTTGGCGGTGGTGCGCTTGCTGCCGCCGCGGGCGGTTTTCCGCTCGGCAGTGCCTTCCACGGTCACGTGCTGCTCCTCCGTCTGTCCGGCCCCCGGGGTCCGCCGGTGGCCGTTTGCGGCTCACCCGGTATCCGATACGGCGCACGGGGTGTGTGCGAACGCGGCCGGATCCGGGTGGAACAAAGCGCCCCGGAGTGGCCTGCTCATTGCACGTTACCCATTGTCAAAGCCGAAGTGGAAATGGCGCTGACCTGCGATTTTGCTTGGATTTCCAAGTAAATCGCGAAGGCTGGGAACAACTCCTGGTCACAGCGTTGCAGGCCGCCGGGACAACGGCACGTTATATCGGTGACCTGGAGCACGGGAAGAGTTGATGTGTGAGACTGGGGATGTGCGCGAAGACGGAAAAATCACGGTTTTCCTGCTCGATGACCACGAAGTGGTCCGGCGGGGCGTCCACGAAATGCTCTCGGTCGAGGAAGACATCGAGGTGGTCGGCGAGGCCGGCACCGCGGCCGATGCGCTGGTCAGGATCCCTGCGACGCGTCCGGACGTGGCCGTGCTCGACGTCCGGCTCCCGGACGGCAGCGGTGTCGAGGTCTGCCGTGAGATCCGCTCGCAGAACGAGGACATCAAATGCCTGATGCTCACCTCGTTCGCCGACGACGAAGCCCTCTTTGATGCGATCATGGCCGGTGCGTCCGGTTATGTCCTCAAGGCCATCCGGGGCAGCGAACTCCTCTCCGCGGTCCGCGACGTGGCGGCCGGCAAATCACTGCTCGACCCGGTGGCCACCGCCCGCGTCCTGGAACGACTCCGCGACGGCAGCGCCGCGAAGGGCGACGACCGACTGGCGAACCTCACCGAGCAGGAACGCAAGATCCTCGATCTGATCGGCGAGGGACTGACCAATCGCGTAATCGGCGAACGGCTCCATCTCGCCGAAAAAACGATCAAGAATTACGTTTCCAGCCTGCTTTCCAAGCTCGGCATGGAACGCCGCTCGCAGGCCGCCGCGTATGTTGCCCGCATGCAGGCCGAACGGCGCTGACCAGGAGAAAAACTCCGGCCGCGGCCGCGGAGGCGGCGATTCCGCGGCCGGACACAGGGACCAACGTCCCTCCGACCTGGGGCTGCCGCCCCTATCCGCCGCCCCGCCGGGCGGGCAGGGTGGGATCATGCCCACCGACGTCTTCCGTGCCATCGAGCTGCTCAGCAGGACCCCCTACGGTCGGGTGTCGGCGAGCCGCCGGGCGCTCCCCTTCACCACCGTCACCCGGCACATCGTCGTCGACGACCGCGTGATCCTGCGGCTGCACCGCGGCTACGACTACCACCGCGCACTGGACGGCAGCGTCGTCGCGTACGAGGCCGACAACGTCAACAGCGGCGCCCGCGACACCTGGTCCGTGCAGTTCACCGGCACCGCCCGGGTCATCGAACCCACCCCGGCCGAACGGGAGTTGTTCGGCCGCACCCCGCGGCTGGCCGACGGGGTCCCGTACGACCCGGTCTTCCTGCGGATAGAACCGGAGTTCGTGACGCTGCATCACCTCACGGATGTCCCGGTCTTCGGATATGCACACCCTCTGTAAGGCTTTCCGGTACACCCACTCCACTGGGCGACGTTGATCTAACATCTGGCGCGTGCTGCGCTCATCTGTAGTCCGGTCGGCGGCGACGCCCGACCGCGACACCCTCGGATCCCTGCTGCGCCACTACGACAGCGCCGGGGCACCGCTGTCCTGCGAGCCCGTCGCCGAGGGGCTGCTCAACCACGGCTACTTCCTCGCCACGACCCGCGGCCGCTACTTCCTCAAACACCACCTCGACGGCGACCGCGCCGCCCTCACCCGGCAGCACCGCGCCACCCGCCGGCTGGCCGGGCTCGGTCTGCCGGTCGTCCCTCCCGTGACGGGCGCGGACGGCCGGACCTTCACCGTGCTGGACGGCCGCTGCTACGCCCTGCACCCCTGGATCGAGGGCCGGCACCTGAGCGGCGCGGTGCTGACCGTCGGTCAGTCGCGCCGGCTCGGCGCCCTGCTCGGGCTCGTCCACACCACGCTGGAGCAGGTCATGGCCGATGAGCCGGCACCGCCGCGGCCGCCCGGCACGGACGCCGCCGCCGACCCCGAGCGGACCTTCGAGACGATCGACGAGCTGCTGGCACTGGCCCGCGGCGCCCGACCCCGCACCAGCTTCGACGAGCTCGCCGAGCACCGTCTGCTGGAGCGCCGGACCCTGCTGGAGCGGCAGGCGCACCGTCGCCCGGCGCCCGGCACGGAGCCCCCGGCGGGCTGGGTGCACGGCGACTTCCACCCGCTGAACGTGCTCTACCGCGGCACCGAACCGGCCGCGATCGTCGACTGGGACCGGCTGGGCGTCCAGCCCCGCGCCGAGGAGGCGGTGCGCGCCGCCGCGATCTTCTTCGTCCGCCCCTGCGGGACGCTGGACCTGGCGAAGGTCGCCGCGTACGCGGGCGCCTACCGCAGGGTGTGCGGCGCCGGTGCCGACGAGCTGGCCGCGGCCGTCCACCGGGTCTGGTGGGAGCGGCTGAACGACTTCTGGATGCTCACCTGGCGCTACCGGCTCGGCGACCGACGCACCGATCCGCAGTTCCCCGCCTCGGCCGCGCTGGCGGTGTGGTGGACCCGCGCGTATCCGGCCGTGCGGAGGGCGTTCACGGGCTGACGCGCGAGGCGTCAGCCCGCCCTCGGTCAGCCGGCGGTCGTCCCGCCCAGCGGAGGCGTACCGCCGCCGGTGGTGGTGCCGCCGTTGTTGGTGCCACCGTTGGTCGTCCCGCCATTGGTCGTCCCACCATTGGTGGTGCCACCGTTGGTCGTACCGCCATTGGTCGTCCCACCATTGGTGGTGCCACCGTCCGTCGTCCCGCCGTCGGTGGTGCCGCCGTCGGTGGTCCCGCCGGTGGTCGTCCCGCCGGTGGTGCTGGTCGGCGGCTCCGAGCTCGGCGGCTCCGAGCTCGGCGGCTCGGACGACGGCTGAGTGCTGGGCTCACGGCTCGGCCGGTGGGTGTAGGTGTTCCCGCCACCGCTGGTGCCGCCCGGGTAGGTCTCCGGGGTGGTCTGCTCGTCCGTCGGCGGCTCGGTGGTCCGGTCCGACTCCGAGGGCTGCGGGGACCGCGTGATCGGCGTCTTGGGCTTGTGCCCGCTGTCGCCGGTGTTCTGCAGGGCGAAGGCCACGCCCACGCCGATGGCGATCAGCGCGAGCACCGCGATCAGCCACGCCTTGCCGCGGCCGCCCTTGGCCCGGCGGTAGCCGCCCTCGAATCCGCCGTCGTCGTCCCGCATCCCGGGCGCCAGCATCGGCTGCGCCGCGGTCTGCCCGGCGTCGGGGTGGGACAGCGCGGTGGTCTCGGCGACGCCGCCGCGGAGGGCCATGGTGTGGCCGCCCTCGGGCATCGCGACCGGACCGGTGTTCCAGGTGCCGGTGTGGCCGCCCTGCTCGTGCAGCATCTGCAGCGAGTACTGGACCAGACCGCGCATCTCCTCGGCGCTCTGGAAACGGTCGTCGGGGTCCTTGGCCAGCGACCGCATGACCAGGCCGTCCAGCTCCGGCGGCACCGAGTCGGCGACCTGGGAGGGCGCCACCGGCATGTCCTGGACGTGCTGGTAGACGACCGAGAGCGGGGTCTCACCGGTGAACGGCGGCCGCTGCGCGAGGAGTTCGTAGAGCAGGCAGCCGGTGGCGTAGAGGTCGGAGCGGGTGTCGACGGTCTTGCCGAGCGCCTGCTCCGGGGAGAGGTACTGCGGGGTGCCCATGACCATGCCGGTCTGCGTCATGGTCGACTGCGCGCCGTGCAGGGCACGGGCGATGCCGAAGTCCATCACCTTCACGGCGCCGCTGTTGGTGATGATCACGTTCGCGGGCTTGATGTCGCGGTGCACGATGCCGTGCTGGTGGCTGTAGGCCAGCGCCTCCAGCACCCCGGAGACGATGATCAGCGCCTGGTCCGGCGGCGGGGCGTCGGCGTTGAGCAGCAGATCGCGGATGGTGTGGCCCTCGACCAGCTCCATCACGATGTAGGGCACGGTGTTGCCGCCGACGAAGTCCTCGCCGGAGTCGTACACGGCCACGACCGCGTGGTGGTTCAGGCCGGCCACGGACTGTGCCTCGCGGGTGAAGCGGGCCTTGGACACCGGATCCTCGGCGAGGTCGGCGCGCAGCAGCTTCACGGCGACGGTACGGCCCAGGCGTACGTCCTCGGCGGCGAACACCTCCGCCATGCCGCCACGGCCCAGCCGGCGCGTCAGCCGGTAGCGGCCGTCACCGACCAGTCCGCCGTTGCCCCACATCTCCGGTGCGTCGTGGACATTGGAGCCGGTGGCGTCAGGATCGGACGGCCCCTGGGGGCTCTGCGTCGGTGCCATCGGTCCTCGCCGTCGAATCGATCCGCATCACAGCGGTAAGGTCTCGGTCTTCGCTAGAGCACGCTACAGGTTCCGCGGCACCCACCGGTCCGTCGTGGACCGGCCATCAAACCTTCCTCTTACCAAGTGTGGCAAGTTCACCAGGGGTGATCGGAGGCACCGAACCCTCCACGATCGTGCCCGGATCTTGCACATCTGGTCACGGAACGGGCACACAGCTTGACGTGTCCGCGGCCTGGGGCAGACTTGGCTGCGGAATTCTAGATTTGATCGCTGGACATACGGGCAGTGCGCCCAGGGGGAAGCGGGACGATGAGCCAGGACGGCGCTCAGGGCCAATTCGAGGGCCGTTCGGTCGGCGGTGGACGTTACCAGCTTCGTGATCTTCTTGGTGCAGGTGGCATGGCCTCCGTGCACCTCGCCTATGACAGCGTGCTGGACCGCGAGGTCGCAATCAAGACCCTGCACACCGAGCTCGGCCGCGAGCAGGCGTTCCGCGAGCGCTTCCGCCGCGAGGCGCAGTCAGTGGCAAAGCTCACCCACACCAACATCGTCTCGGTCTTCGACTCCGGCGAGGACGAGCTCGACGGCGGCATGGTCCCGTACATCATCATGGAGTACGTCTCCGGCCAGCCGCTGCGCTCCGTGCTCGACGGCGACATCGCCCAGCACGGCGCGATGCCGACGGAAAAGGCGCTGAAAATCACCGCCGATGTGCTCGCCGCGCTGGAGGCGAGCCACGAGATGGGCCTGGTCCACCGGGACATCAAGCCGGGCAACGTCATGATGACCAAGCGCAATGTCGTCAAGGTCATGGACTTCGGTATCGCCCGCGCCATGCAGTCCGGCGTGACGTCGATGACGCAGACCGGCATGGTCGTCGGCACCCCGCAGTACCTCTCGCCCGAGCAAGCGCTCGGCCGCGGCGTGGACGCCCGCTCCGACCTGTACTCGGTCGGCATCATGCTCTTCGAGCTGCTGACCGGTCAGCTGCCGTTCGACGCGGACTCCCCGCTGGCCATCGCCTACGCCCACGTCCAGGAAGAGCCGCCGGTCCCGTCGAGCATCAACCGCTCGCTGTCGCCCGCGGTGGACGCGCTGGTGACCCGGGCGCTGAAGAAGAACCCCAACGAACGGTTCCCCACCGCCGAGGCGATGCGGGACGAGTGCCTGCGGATCGCCGGCTCCGGCCAGTCCGGGGCGACGCCGCTGATCATCAGCGAGGGCCCGCGGGCCCGCACCAGCGGCGCCTCGGTCTCCTCCGCGGTGTTCCCCACCGCCTCCGGCAACCCGCAGACCCCGGCACCGCCGAACGTCCAGCAGCCGTACCAGCCGACGCAGGCGGCCTTCGGTCCCTCGACGCCGCCGCCGGTGAACAACGCCTACCCCACGCCGGCGCCCGGCCCGGCCCCGACGCCCGCGCCGTTCGTCGGCGCCGGTTTCCAGGCCCCGCCGCCGCCCTTCCCCGGCCCGCCCGCGCCGGTGACGGGCTCGATGCCGCCGGCACGCCCCCGGAAGAACAACAGCCCGGTGGTCATCGTCTCGGCGGTGGTGGGCGTGGTCGTGGTCACCGCGATAGCGATCGGCATCGGCCTGAGCGCCGGCAGCGATGGCGGCGGCGGCACCGACACCCCGACGTCCGCGTACTCCTACTCCTCGTCGCCCACCGCCAGCACCCGCCCCGAGGACAAGACGGCGACGATCCGGGTCACCGAGTGCACCAACGCGACGCCGGCCGTCAGCGACAGCCTGAAGGGCAAGGTCCTCTTCCCCTATTTCAAGGGCAAGAACCTGGAGTCGGTCAAGCAGTGCATCGAGGCCGCCGGGTGGAAGTACAGGGTGGTCAGGGAAGTGAACGACGGGCTCTGGCCCAAGAACACCGTCACGGAACAGACGCCCGCGGCCGTCAGTTGGTGGGACCCGCGCAGCAACGACACCATCGAGCTGACCGTCTCGACCGGTCGCAGCAGCTGACCACAGCAGACCCTGACAGCGGAGGGGCCGGCACGCGCGATGCGTGCCGGCCCCTCCGGCCGTTGTGGGCGTCCGGACGCCGCGATCAGAGATAGGGGCCCGAGCGGGCGCCGTCGTGACCGGGCTGCTCCTGGTGCCCGTCCGCGGGGATGCCCGGCGGCAGCGCACGACGCATCTGCTCCAGCTGGGCGCGGGCGGCCATCTGCTGGGCGAAGAGCGCGGTCTGGATGCCGTGGAAGAGTCCCTCCAGCCACCCGACCAGCTGGGCCTGGGCGATCCGCAGCTCGGCCTCGGTCGGCACCGACTCCTCGGTGAAGGGCAGCGAGAGCCGCTCCAGCTCCTCGACCAGCTCAGGTGCCAGCCCGTCCTCCAGCTCCTTGACCGAGCTGGCGTGGATCTCCTTGAGGCGCACCCGGCTCGCCTCGTCGAGGGGGGCGGCCTTCACCTCTTCCAGCAGTTGCTTGATCATGCTGCCGATGCGCATGACCTTCGCAGGCTGCTCGACCATGTCCGTCACCGGCACCTCACGGGGCTCGTCGCCCTCGTCCCCGCCACCGGAGCCGGCGCTGCCGAGCGCCATGCCGTCCGGGCCGACGACCAGGACGTGCTGGTTCTCCTGCGACCGTTCGTTCATCGGCATATCCATGCCGCCATTCTCTCGTACGAGCACGTCTAGAACGGTGGTGCCCCTGTCAAAAGGTGATCCACCCTTTCCGGAAGGGCGGATCGGCTGCGGGCGGTCACGCGGTTTTCGCCTGGCGCTTTCGGCGTGCGGTTTCACGTGAAACCGCAGCATCCCGGCCGTTTCACGTGAAACGCCTCCTCCCCTCGTGTCACGGGAAACCACAAGGTCATGCCGTTTCACAGGCAACATTGCGACCCAGCGGTGTTTCACGTGAAACCACGGAGCGCGCAGCGACGGAGCGCGGAGCGTTTCACGTGAAACCACGGTGCGTCGTTTGACCGGGAACGGGCCTCAGCGACGCCGCAGACGGAGGCCGAGGAAGGCGAGGCCCAGGCCCGTGAGCGCCATCCCGGCGCCCATCGGGAGAACCCGCTCGACCTTGGTTCCGGGGGCGTCGATGGCGTAGGGGCTGGCCGCCGGCTCCGGACCGGCCAGTGAGTTGTCCGGTTCCCGCTCGGGGGAGGGCGAGGGTGCCTGCCCGTAGGGGCTCGGAGCGGGGGCGCCTGCCAGATCACGCGGGCGCTCGGGGGACGGCAGCGCCGATTCGGCCGGGGCCGGGCCGGGCTCCGACGAGGCCGAGGAAGCACCGTCGTGCGAGGTCGGCTGCTCGGACCGGCCGGGCGGCAGCTGCACGGGGTCGATCGCGGGGGCACTCGGCGAGTCGGACGGCGCGGGGGCGCCCGCGTCCGCGGAGTCGTCACCGGGGGCCGGAGGGTCCGAACGCCAGGGAAAGACTCTGCCGAACGGGTGATGCCGGTGGTGGCGCGATCCATGGAGAAACGGCCCGCCGGGGTGGTGCGGGAAACCGGGCAGGGTGCCGGAGAGGTCCAGGGCGTGGTCCGGAAGGTCCCGGAAGTCGTCGGCGCTGGGGAAGTCCGGTAGGCGGTCGGGCACGCCGGGACGGCCGGGGTAGAGCTCCCCCAGGCGGCCAGCGGGCAGTGCGCGATCCGTCGCGTGGTCGTCCGCGGGGCCATCGGGGCGGGCGGACGGGGTGGACTGGCTGTCCAGCGCCAGCGCGGGGCCGGCGGTCAGGGAGACGGGCAGAGCGGCGGCGACCACCAGCAGACTTGAGGCAATGCGCGAACGGAATCCTGCAGCGACCACGGTGCCCCTCCCGTGCCGAGCCGTCGAGTGACGTGCCCAGCGTCACACAGCGGTGAGACCGCGGCATCTCGGGCAGATCGGCGGAGTGACCTGCCGGCACGGGGAGGGGCAAGGGGCGTTCGGAGCCCCGGGGGCGACGGTCGGGTCGCGCTCAGACGGTCAGGACGACCTTGCCGAAGTGGCTGCTGGCGTCCACGACGCGGTGCGCCTCGGCGGCCTCCGCCATCGGCAGGATCCGGTCCACGATCGGGCGGACCTGGCCGTTGCCGATCAGCGGCCAGACGTGCTCCCGGACCGCGGCGACGATGGCGGACTTCTCGCTCACCGGGCGGGCCCGCAGACCCGTGCCGGTGATCGCGGCGCGCTTGGCGATCAGCGCGGCGAGGTTGAGCTCGGCCTTCACGCCACCCTGCAGGCCGATGATCGCCAGCCTGCCGGCGACCGCCAGCGCCTTGACGTTCCGCTGGAGGTACTTGGCACCGATGATGTCGAGGATGACATCCGCGCCCTTGCCGTCGGTGGCCTTGCGGATCTCCTGGACGAAGTCCTGCTCGCGGTAGTCGATGAGGATGTCGGCACCCAACTCGGCGCAGCGGGCCAGCTTTTCGGGACCGCCGGCGGTGACCGCGACCCGCGCGCCGACGGCCTTGGCGAGCTGGATCGCCATGGTGCCGATGCCGCTGGCGCCGCCGTGGACCAGCAGGGTCTCGCCGGGCCGCAGGTGCGCGATCATGAAGACGTTCGACCAGACCGTGCAGGCGACTTCGGGGAGCGAAGCGGCCGTGACGAGGTCGACGCCGGCCGGCAGCGGCAGCACCTGGCCGGCCGGGACGGCGACCTTCTCGGCGTAGCCGCCGCCCGCCAGCAGCGCGCACACCTCGTCGCCGACCGCCCAGCCGTGCACGCCGGGCCCGACCGCCGCGATCCGCCCCGCGCACTCCAGGCCGGGGTACGGGGAGGCACCGGGCGGCGGGTCGTAGAAGCCCTGGCGCTGGAGCAGGTCGGCGCGGTTCACGGCGCTGGCCGCGACCTCGATCAGGACCTCTCCCTCTGCGGGCTGCGGATCGGGCACTTCGGCCCAGACGAGGGCTTCGGGGCCACCGGGCTCGGGGATTGTGATCGCTCGCATGGGCGCGAGGCTACTCGCCGACCGGCCATGGGGCGAAAGGGCGGGGCGGGGCTTCGCTACAGGTCACGGCCCGTCACGTCCGGTCCACAGCCCCCCGTCCCACGATCCGTCACTCGTCCACCGGACGCATGGGGGAGACCCCGGTGCCGGACAGCGTCGGTTTGCCCGGCGGCTTGCCGGGGACGGCGGGCTCCTCCGCGGCGGCGCGGACGATGGTGATCAGGCGGTCCGCGGCCTGCAGCGGGCTCGCCGCCGGGTCGTCGTACCCCAGCAGCCGGTGGCCGCGCAGGACGGAGACGACCAGGTCGCCGGTCTCCCGGACGGTCTTGCCGACCTCGGACTTGACCACCGGCCGCTCCACCAGGTCCAGGCCGCTGCCCTGTTGGATCAGGTCCTCCATGACGGCGCCCGCGCTGGGGCTGTGCACGGAGAGGCCCAACAGCCGCCCGGCCGCGCTGGCCGAGGTGATCACCGCGTCGGCACCGGACTGCCGCAGCAGCGGCGCGTTCTCCTCCTCCCGCACCGCGGCGACGATGTTGGCGCGCTTGTTGAGCTGACGCGCGGTCAACGAGACCAGGACGGCGGTGTCATCGCGCTGGGTGGCGATGACGATCTGGTGCGCGCGCTGGATCTCGGCCCTCAGCAGCACATCGCTGCGCGTCGCGTCGCCGACCACGCCCGCGAACCCCTCGGACACCGCGGACTCGACGACCTTGGTGCTGGGGTCGACGATGACGATCCGGTCCCGGGACAGACCCGTGGCGCACAGGGTCTGGACGGCGGACCGGCCCTTGGTCCCGAAGCCGACGATGACGGTGTGATCGCGCAAGGCGTTTCTCCAGCGGGTCAATTTCCATTGCTCACGGGTGCGCTCGGTCAGCACCTCCAGCGTGGTGCCGACCAGGATGATCAGGAACAGCACGCGCAGCGGCGTGACCAGCAGGATGTTCAGCAACCGCGCGCTGGCGCTGTAGGGGACGATGTCGCCGTAACCCGTGGTGGAGAGCGTGACGGTGGCGTAGTAGACGCAGTCGAGCAGGTCCAGGGGGCCACCGGCGTTGTCGTGGTACCCCTCGCGGTCGAACCAGACGATGAAGACCGTCGCGACGAGCACCAGCAGGGCCATCGTGAGCCGCCGGGCGACCTGCCGTATCGGCGCCTTCGGGGTGCGGCGGGGCAGTATCACCCGGTGGGAGCGGTCCTCGGGGACCTCGCGGGCCGCGGCGTCGTGGGACGGGAGCTTCACGCGGCGCCTCCGGTGGGGGCTGCGGGGTCGTAGGAGGTGTCCGGGGTCGGCCAACCCGCCGACCAGCCCGCCGGCCAGGGCAGTTCGAGGAGTTCGACCTCGGTGCCGGGCTCCGCGCCACCCGGCGGGACGACGGCCATCGCGTCGGCGGCGGCGATCCCGCGCAGCATGGCGGGCCCGTGGAAGTGCAGCGGCGCGGCCACCAGCCCGTGCCGGTCGTCGTCGCGGTAGGCCACCGGGACGAGCCGGGTGTCGTGCGGATGCCCGTAGACCGCGGCGGCCAGCGGCACCCGGTAGGGCGCGGCGGGGTGGCGGGCGGCGAGCGTGCGGAGCAGCGGCTCGGCGAGGGTGAGCAGGCCGGACACGGCGGCCAGCGGGTTGCCGGGGAGACCGACGAGGTGCCGGCGCGGGGCGAGGCGGGCCAGCAGCATCGGATGGCCCGGGCGCACCGCCACGCCGTCCACCAGGAGTTCCGCGCCGAGCCGTCGGAGGGTGGGGTGCACATGGTCGACGGGGCCCGACGCGGTGCCACCGGTGGTGAGGACCACGTCGGCGGTGGACCCGGCGAGGGCGTCGTGCAGCGCGTCGGCGTCGTCGCCGAGGTGCCGCAAAGGCGCCGCCTCGGCTCCCAGGGCGTGCAGCCAGGGCACCAGCATCGGGCCGAGCGCGTCGCGGATCCGGCCGCCCTCGGGCAGTCCGCTGCTCAGCAGTTCGTCGCCGAGGACGAGCACCTCGACGCGGGGCCGGGGGTGGACGGAGAGTTCGTCGTAGCCGGCCGCCGCGGCCAGGCCGAGGATCGCGGGGGTCACCAGGGTGCCGGCGGGCAGCAGGTGGTCGCCGCACCGGCACTCCTGGCCGCGCGGGCGGATGTCCTGGCCCGGCGGCACCGGCCGCGGCGCGTACAGCCGGGCCCGGCCGTCGGGGAGTTCGAGGACCTCGCCGTGTTCGCTGCGCAGCACCGCGGTGGCGCCGGCCGGGATGCGGGCTCCGGTGGCGATGGGGAGGGCATGGCCGTCGGGGAGCGCCGCGGTGGTGGCGTGGCCGGCGAGGATGCCGGTGTCCGGGTCGGTGCCGGTGTCGTCCGCCGCGTGGTCGAGGCGCCAGGGGCCGGGGCCGGAGACCGCCCAGCCGTCCATCGCCGAGGTGTCGAACGAGGGCAGGTCGGTGAGGGCCGTGAGGGGAGCGGCGAGCGTGCGGCCGAGCGCGTCGGCGAGCGCGGCCGTCCCGGGGCCGGGCGGTTCGTGCACCGCGTGTTCGGCGATGTCCCGGGCCGTGCGCCACGGCGTGCCGGAGCGGCCGGTGGGCCGCTTGCCGGGGTGGGCGGGGGCGGTGTCGCGGGCGTCGCCGGGCCCGACGGGGCGGTCCCGGTCGGTGCCGCCGGCCGCGGGATCGTCGTCGGGCCGCGGCGATCCCGCGCGGGCGACGGGGTACGGACCGGGCGCCGCGCCGCCGGGCGTCCGGTCGCCGGATCCGGCGGGTCGGCGGCCCGGCGGGGTGCCGTTGGCCAGGGCGAGCGCGTCAGCGAACTCGTCGCCGAACGGGTCGCCGTGCTCGCCCTCGGTCATTCCGCGGGCCGCGCTTCGTCAGCCGGGGATCCGGAGCCGGTCGCCGGCGCCGTCCTGGCCTCTTCGGCCGCGGCCTCCGCCGCCCAGCGGTCGGCCAGCGCGGCGACCCGCCGCGACAGCTCCGCCACGTCGCTTCCCTGGCGGCCCGCCGCGTAACCGACCAGGAAGGTCGTCAGCGGCGCGGCCGGGCGGGCGACGCCGTGCGCCGCGTCCCGCGCGAGGTCGAGGAGTGCCGCCGTGTCGACATCGAGGTCGATGCCCAGTTCGGCGTTGACTGCCGTGATCCATTCGTCCAACACGTGTCCATGCTCCCTGATCCGGGCACGTGCCGTGCCGATGTCCTCCCAGGTGTCGCAGTCGAAGGACGCCGTGGACGTGGTGTCCGGGACGCGGACGAGCGCCAGCGCGGACAGCAACGGGCGCAGCGGCAGGCCGGTCAGGGCGCCGTGGGCGGACCGCAGCCGGTCCAGCGCGCGGCGCAGCGGGGCCGTTCGGTAGGCGGCCACCAGCGGCTGGTCCCGCCCTTCCGCATCGCGCAGCAGCGCCCCGTCCGGGGGTGGATCGCCGCCGGTGGTCGCCGCTTCGAGGAGCGCGCGGACCGTCCCGGCCGTCAGGAACGGCAGGTCGGCGGAGAGCACCAGCACGGTGGGGGCGGTGGTGTGCCGCAGCCCGGCGTCGAGCGCGGCGAGCGGGCCCCCGCCGGGCGGGTCTTCGAGGGCCTGGACCACGGGGCGGGCGGTCGGGCGCGCGGGGCCGACGACGACGGTGGCCGCGGCGTCGGGACAGGTGGCCAGGACCCGGTCCAGGAGGGCGCGGCCGCCGACCGGCAGGGCGGGTTTGTCCGCCCCGCCGAGCCGTCGGGCCGCCCCTCCGGCCAGCACGATCGCGTCGTAGTCGGTGTGCTCGCTCACCCCTTGAGTATCGCCGGGTGCCGCGCGCTCACACCGCCGGCCGCCGCGGGGTCGTCACCTCCCGCGCAGCAGCAGCGCGGGCTGCTCGACGCAGTCGGCGACATAGCGCAGGAAACCGCCCGCGGTGCCGCCGTCGCACACCCGGTGGTCGAAGGTGAACGACAGCTGGACCACCTGCCGGACCGCCAACTCGCCCTTGTGCACCCAGGGTTTGGCGGCTATCCGGCCGACGCCGAGCATCGCCGCCTCGGGGTGATTGAGGATCGGGGTGGAGCCGTCGACGCCGAAGACTCCGTAGTTGTTGAGGGTGAACGTGCCGTGCGAGAGCTCGGCGGGGGACAGCTTTCCGGCCCGCGCGGCGTCGGTGAGCCGGGCGATCTCGGCGGACAGCTGCTCGACGGTGCGGTCCTGGGCGTCCCGGACGACCGGCACCACCAGGCCGCGGTCGGTCTGCGCCGCGAAGCCCAGATGGACCGCGGGCAGCCGGACGATCTCCTGGGCCGCGGTGTCGACCGTCGCGTTGAGCTCGGGGTAGCGGGCGAGCGCGGCCGTGCAGATGCGGGCCAGCAGCGCCAGCAGCGACACCTTGGGGGCGCCCGGCACGTTCATCGCCCGGCGGGCGGCGAGGAGTTCGGTGGCGTCGGCGTCCACCCAGCACGTGGCGTCGGGGATCTCGTGGCGGCTGCGGCGGAACTTCTCGGCCGCGGCGCCGCGCAGGCCCTTGAGCGGGATCCGCTCCTCCCCGGGGACGGGCCCGGCCGCCGCGACGGCGACGGGCTCGCGCGCCGCCCGTGCCCGGACCTCGGACTCGACGTCCGTGCGGAGGATCAGCCCCTCGCGTCCGGTGCCGCGCACGTCCCGCAGGTCCAGCCCGTGCTCGCGGGCGATGCGGCGGACCAGCGGCGAGATGACGGCCGCCGTGCGGGTGTCGTTGGCCTCGGTGGTGGGGGCGGGACCGGCCGCGGCGGCGAGGGGCGCGGCCGGCCGGTGCGCGGGGCCCTCGGGGGCGCCCGGCCGGATCCTGCGGCGTCGGGCCGAGGAGCTGCTCGTCCCGTAGCCGACCAGGACGTTCCCCGAACCGGAGTCCTGCGGTTCCCCGGCCTCGGGGGGCGCCGGGGCCGGCGCGGTGGTGGGGCCGCCGGGGCCGGCCACCGCGCTGTCAACTCCTCCCCCGCTCTCGGCTGCGCTCGACCAGGGGGCACCCCCTGCGCAGGGGGTGCCCCCCTCGTCTCCGGCAAGGTCGTCCGGCACCGCTCCGACCGCGACCGTCACCAGGGGTGCCCCCACCGGGACTTCGGCGCCTTCCTCGCCGAAGCGGGCGGTGACCACCCCGCCGTACGGGCACGGCACCTCGACCATCGCCTTGGCGGTCTCGACCTCCACCACCGGCTGGTCGACGGCCACCACGTCGCCGACCTCGACCAGCCACTGCACGATCACCGCTTCGGTGAGGCCCTCCCCCAGGTCGGGCAGGGTGAACTCGCGCACCTCGGCCATCACGCACCACGTCCTTCGGTCCAGCGCGACTCCCACTGGAGGCGGGCGACGGTGTCCAGGATCCGGTCCACACCGGGGAGGTGATGCCGCTCCAGCATGGGCGGCGGGTAGGGGATGTCGAAACCGGCGACGCGCAGCACCGGCGCCTCCAGGTAGTGGAAGCAGCGCTCGGTGATCCGCGCGGCGATCTCGCCGCCGGGGCCGCCGAAGCCGTTGGACTCGTGGACGATCACGGCCCGGCCGGTGCGCCGCACGGACGCGCAGACCGTGTCGTCGTCGAACGGCACCAGCGTGCGCAGATCGAGGACCTCCAGGTCCCAGCCCTCGGCGCGGGCGGCCTCGGCGGCTTCCAGGCAGACGGGCAGCGACGGGCCGTAGGTGATGAGGGTGGCGCTGCTGCCGCGGCGACGGATCTCGGCCCGGCCCAGGGGGGCAACCGGGGCCGGCGCGTCCGGCGACCAGTCGGCCTTGGTCCAGTAGAGCCGCTTGGGTTCGAGGAAGACGACCGGGTCGTCGGAGGCGATGGAGGCGCGCAGCAGCCCGTAGGCGTCCTCGACGGTCGCGGGGGTGACGACCTGGAGGCCGGGGGTGGCGAGGTAGTACGCCTCGGAGGAGTCGCTGTGGTGCTCGACGCCGCCGATCCCGCCGCCGTAGGGGATGCGGATGGTCAGCGGCATGGCGACCGCGCCGCGGGTGCGGTTGCGCATCCGGGCGACGTGGCTGATCAGTTGCTCGAACGCCGGGTAGGCGAAGGCGTCGAACTGCATCTCCACGACCGGCCGCAGCCCGTACATCGCCATGCCGACGGCGGTGCCCAGGATGCCGGCCTCGGCGAGGGGGGTGTCGCTGCAGCGGTCCTCGCCGAACTCCTTGGCCAGGCCGTCGGTGACCCGGAAGACGCCGCCCAGGGTGCCGACGTCCTCGCCCATCACGTGCACGGCGGGGTCCTCGGCCATGGCGTCGCGCAGCGCGCGGGTGAGCGCCTGCGCCATGGTGGCCGGTTTGCGCGCGGTCGGCGCGGTGGTGGTCGTCATGGCCTGGCCTCCTGGGCGGGCATGGCGGTGCCCGTGGTGGTCTCGGGGTGTCCTTCGGCCTCGGCGTCCAGCTCGGCGCGCAACTGGGCTGCCTGGGCTCGCAGTTGACCGGTCTGCTGGGTGAAGACGTGGTCGAACAGGTCCATCGGGTCCAGCGGCGGTTCGGTGTGCATCCGCTCCCGGAGGTCGGCGGCGAGTCGTTCGGCGCCGTCCCGGGTGGCGGTGGCGAACTCTTCGGTGAGCAGGTCGCGGTCGGTCAGCTCGCGCTCCAGGAGGGCTATCGGGTCGTGGGCCCGCCAGGACTCGACCTCGGCCTGGGTGCGGTAGCGGGTGGCGTCGTCGGCGTTGGTGTGGGCCTCGATGCGGTAGGTGACGGCCTCGACGAGGGTGGGGCCGCCGCCCTCACGGGCCCGCCGGACCGCTTCGGTGAGGACCTCGTGCAGGGCGGGGGCGTCGTTGCCGTCCACCAGGCGGCCGGGCATGCCGTAGCCGACCGCCTTGTGGGCGAGGGTCGGCGCGGCGGTCTGCTTGGCCAGCGGCACGGAGATCGCGAAGCCGTTGTTCTGTACGAGGAAGACGACCGGGGCCTGCCAGACGGCCGCGAAGTTGAGCGCCTCGTGGAAGTCGCCCTCGCTGGTGCCGCCGTCGCCGACCATCGCCAGGGCGACCACGTCGTCGCCCTTGAGGCGGGCGGCGTGCGCCAGGCCCACAGCGTGCGGGAGTTGGGTGGCGAGCGGGGTGCACAGGGGGGCGATGCGGTGCTCGTACGGGTCGTAGCCGGTGTGCCAGTCGCCGCGCAGGAGGGTCAGGGCCTGTACGGGGTCGAGGCCGCGGGCGACGGCGGCGAGGGTGTCGCGGTAGCTGGGGAAGAGCCAGTCCTGCTCGTCGAGGGCGAGGGCCGCGGCGACCTGGCAGGCTTCCTGGCCCGCGGACGAGGGGTAGACCGCCAGCCGGCCCTGTCGGGTCAGGGCGGTGGCCTGGGTGTTGTACCGGCGGCCGCGCACCAGCTCGGTGTAGAGCCGCTTCAGCAGCGCGGGGTCGAGCCGGCGGGCGGCGTCCGTGCCCAGGAGGCGATGCGGCTCGGCCTCGGGCAGCAGGGGCGCGGGATCGACGCGCGGCCGCCAGGCGGGCGGCGGGCCGGCAGGGCCACTGGTGTGCCTGCTGCTGCCGGGCTGCTCAAGGACCGTCATGACGGGCACCTCCTCGTCATCGAAGGGGTGGCGCGATGCGCCTCACGGGGTGGGGGCGAGCGGGGGATGCCTCCCGGCGGTGGCTGGGGAGGCCGGGCGGAACGCGAACAGTCGGGGCGGGTGACCCCTCCCTACCGATTGTTCGGTCGCCGATGCATTTTGGCTACAGGCGGGTTCAGCCTGTGGACAAACGGTCCTCCACGGCTTGTGATGAAGACAGGGAGTCCATCAAGGGGAGGCGGGAGCACATGCCGGAGGAACAGATGGCCAATCCGGGCGGGCAGTCGTCGACGGCGCCCGCCCCGTCTGCTCCGGCCGCCCGCCCGCTGGACACCATCGACCGCGCCATCCTGCGCCTGCTGCGGACCGACGGCCGGGCCTCGATACGCTCCGTCGCCGAGCAGGTGCACGTCTCCCGCGCCAACGCCTACGCGCGGATCAACCGGCTGCTCGACGACGGTGTCATACGCGGCTTCAGCGCCCTCGTCGACCAGGAAAGGGCCGGTCAGGGGGCCTCCGCCTACGTCACCTTGAAGATCGTCCAGAACTCCTGGCGGACCGTGCGCAAGCAGCTCACCGCGCTGCCCGGGGCCGCCCACATCGCGCTGGTCAGCGGCGACTTCGACGTGCTGCTGCTGGTCCACACCAAGGACAATCGCGAGCTGCGGGAGCTGGTCCTGACCCGGATCCAGTCCATACCGGAGGTGCTGAGCACCCGCACGCTGCTGGTCTTCGAGGAGACGGACCTGGGGCTGGAGGAGGGGCGGGAAGGGGACTGAGGCAGCCCCGGTGGGCGCGGCCCCGTTCAGACCTTGCGCAACCCCGTGAACGCTGTCCGCACCACGGCCTCCGCGACCTCGTCGCGACTCGCGGCGTCGCCGCGCCCGGGCCGGTACCACTCCACGATCGAATTGATCATGCCGAAGAGCAGGCGGGTGGCGAGCCGGACGTCCACGTCGTCCCGGAGGTCGCCGTCGGCCGCGGCCTCCTTCAGCAGCGCCGCGACCCGGTGGTCGAACTCGCGGCGGCGCTCCATGGCCCACCGCTCGGTGTCGGTGTTCCCCCGCACCCGCAACAGCAGCGTCACGTAGGGAAGTTCGTCCATCAGCACCTCGGCCTCGCGCCGGGTGACGTACTCCAGCCGCTCGATCGCCCGCCCCTCCTGGGCGCCGGGTTCCGCCAGCACACCGAAGAGCCCGTCCAGGGCGCGGCTTATCGCGCGGCGGAGCAGCTCTTCCTTGCTGCGCACGTGGTGGTAGATCGAGGACTTCGAGATGCCGGCCGCCTTGGAGAGGTGCTCCATGGAGGTGCCGTCGTAGCCGCGCTCGATGAACACCTCGACGGAGACCGCGAGCAGCGAATCGGGCGTGTAGGCGTCGCGCTTGGCCATGGTCATGATTAGAGCACCAATTCCTCGAGGTCCGCACGGCGCCGCAGCGCCCGGGACGGTACGTAACGTCCCCCGGCATTCTGGCGGTGCAGGGAGTCCAGCAGCGTGCTGACCCAGCGGGCACCGAGCCGCTCGACCCACTCCATGGGGCCACCGGGGTAGTTCACGCCGAGCCGCATCGCGGCGTCGATGTCCTCGGGGGTCGCGACGCCACGGGCCGCGGCGTCCACGGCGAAGTCGACGATCATCGCGACCGTGCGGGCGACGATCATGCCGGGGACGTCGTCGATCACGCTGACCTGCTTGCCGAGCGCCTGGAAGAGGCCGACGGCCTCGGCGAGGTCCGCCTTCGAGGCCGTCGCCGAGGGGGCCAGGGCGATCCGGGTCGCGGCCCGGTAGTCGAGCGAGAGGTCGAAGCGGAGACCGGGGCTGCGGTCCCGGCGCGTGGCCGGATCGCCGTCGGTCAGGGCCAGCCGGGCCCCGCCGGGCAGCCGGACGAAACCTTCGGACTCCCCCGCTGCGCCGTTGCGGAGGACCTTGATCCCGGCGTCCTCGATCAGCGCGGGCAGCGCGGCGGCGGGGCCGGGCAGCTCCCCGTGCAGGGCGACCGCGGCCGGGGGCGGGCAGGCCGCGGCGGTCGCCGGCTCGGGCCGCGCGGCGCCCTCGGCGTAGTCGAACCAGCCGCGCCCCGCCTTGCGGCCGTGCAGCCCGGACTCCACCAGGCGGCGCTGCGCCAGGGAGGGCGTGAACTTCGGGTCCTGGAAGAAGGCCGTCCACACCGAGTGGGTGACCGCCTCGTTCACGTCCTGTCCGATGAGGTCGGTGAGTTCGAACGGGCCCATCCGGAAGCCGCTGCCCTCGCGCAGGACGGCGTCGATGGTGGCGGGGTCGGCGGCGCGCTCCTCATGGACGCGCAGCGCCTCGGCGTAGAAGGGGCGGGCGATGCGGTTGACGATGAAGCCGGGGGTGTCGGCGCAGCGCACGGGGGTCTTTCCCCAGGCAGCGGCGGTGTCGTAGGCGATGGCCGCGGCGGTGTCGTCGGTGGCGAAGCCGCTGACGATCTCCACCAGGGGGAGCAGCGGGGCGGGGTTGAAGAAGTGCATGCCCACGCAGCGACCGGGGTGCCGGAGCGCGCCGGCGACCGCGGTGACGGACAGGGAGGAGGTGTTGGTGGCCAGCAGGCAGTCCGCCGGGACGACGTCCTCCAGAGAGCGGAACAGCTCCTGTTTGGCGGGGAGTTGCTCCAGGATCGCCTCGACGACCAGTGCCGCGTCGGAGAGTTCGACGAGCCCTTCGGCGGGGGAGAGGCGGGCGCGGGCGGCGTCCCGTTCGGCCGTCGGGAACCGGCCTTTCTCCACCAGCCGGTCCAGCCGCCGCACGATGGCCTCGGCGGCCTGCGCGGCGCGGCCCGGGGCGCTGTCGTAGAGCCGTACGGGGTGGCCTGCGACCAGTGCCACCTGCGCGATTCCCTGCCCCATGGTGCCGGTGCCCACCACTGCCACGGTGGTGTCGGTGCCGATTGCCGTCATGGCAGCTGATCCTCCCCGACCGAGTTTTCCACAGGATGGCCGGACCCTCTTGCCCCGACCGATCGTTCGGTTACTCTAACTCCGTTGCTGTGTCACTCCCAGCCCCTATCCACTTTCCGCGCAGTCGACGAGGAGTTGGTCATCGATGGCCGCCGAAATGACCGCAGCCCAGTTGATCGAGAAGCACCGCCCGACCCTCGACAAGGCGCTGGAAGCCATCCGCACCCGCGCGTACTGGTCCCCGCATCCCGAGCACCCCAAGGCGTACGGCGAGAGCGCCGCCCCGGACGGCCTCGCCGCCTTCGAGGCGCTGCGCGGTACCCGTTTCGCGCTCGACCAGCCCGGCACGGACGACTGGGCGGGCGAGGAAGTCTCGCCTTACGGACCGGAGTTGGGCATCACCTATCCGCACCCGGACGCCTCGGTGCTGCTGCCGGCCATGCGGGCCGCGCTCCCCGCGTGGCGGGACGCCGGGCCGGAGGCGCGCGCCGCGGTGTGTCTGGAGATCCTGGCTCGGATCAGCGCCCGCACCCATGAGTTCGCGCAGGCCGTGATGCACACCAGCGGCCAGGCGTTCATGATGGCGTTCCAGGCGGGCGGGCCGCACGCCCAGGACCGCGGCCTGGAGGCCGTGGCGTACGCCTACGAGGAGCAGACCCGCACCCCGGAGAAGGCGGCATGGACCAAGCCGCAGGGCAAGCGGGACCCGCTGGAGCTGACCAAGACCTTCACGGCGGTGCCGCGCGGCGTGGCCCTGGTGATCGGCTGCAACACCTTCCCGACGTGGAACGGCTACCCGGGCCTGTTCGCCTCGCTGGCGACCGGCAATCCGGTGCTGGTCAAGCCGCATCCGCGCGCCGTGCTGCCGCTGGCCCTGACGGTCCAGGTGGCCCGGGAGGTGCTCGCCGAGGCCGGTTTCCCCGCCGATCTGGTGTGCCTGGCGGTGGACAAGCCGGGCGAGGGGCTGGCCAAGGCGCTGGCGGTCCGGCCCGAGGTCCGGATCATCGACTACACCGGCTCGACCGCCTTCGGCGACTGGCTGGAGGCGAACGCCCACCAGGCGCAGGTCTACACCGAGAAGGCCGGCGTCAACACCGTGGTCATCGAGTCCACGGACAACTACAAAGGCATGCTCAGCAACCTCGCCTTCTCGCTGTCGCTCTACAGCGGCCAGATGTGCACCACCCCGCAGAATCTGCTGATCCCGCGCGAGGGCATCGACACGGACGCCGGCCCGAAGTCGTACGACGAGGTCGTCAGTGATCTGGCGGGCGCGGTCGGCGGTCTGCTGGGCGACGACGCGCGGGCCAACGCGCTGCTCGGCGCGATCGTCAATCCGCAGGTCAAGGCGCGGGTCGACGAGGCTTCCGGGTTCGGTGAGGTGGCGCTGGCCTCCCGCGAGGTGGCGAACCCGGAGTTCCCGGGGGCCACGGTCCGTACGCCGCTGATCGTCAAGCTCGACGGCGCCAAGCCGGAGTCCGAGGCGGCGTATCTGTCGGAGTGCTTCGGTCCGGTGTCCTTCGCGGTGGCGGTCGATTCCGCCGTCGACGCGGTGGCGCTGCTGCGTCGCACGGTCCGGGAGAAGGGCGCCATGACGGTCGGCGCGTACACCACCTCGGCCGACGTGGAGCGGATGGTGGAGGACGTCTGCCTGGAGGAGTGCGCCCAGCTGTCGGTGAACCTCACCGGCGGGGTGTATGTGAACCAGACGGCGGCGTTCTCCGACTTCCACGGCTCGGGCGGCAATCCGGCGGCCAACGCGGCGCTGTGCGACGGCGCCTTCGTGGCGAACCGGTTCCGGACGGTGGAGGTGCGGCGGGAGGCGTGAGGCCCGGGGCCCGGGCGAGTTCCGGGCCCCGATCCCGATGATCGGCGGCCCCTCGGCGGCGGCCCAGGAGGCCGGTTCCGCGGTGCCCGGGTGGTGGCGGACGTGCTGGCGGTCGGTCACCATCGCGCCGCGGCGCCGCCATGACCGCTCACGGAGCCGGAGGCGGGCCGCCCCAGTGGAAGAGAGCCATGGCGACGCTCGTCGCCAGGTTGTAGCTGGACACCTGGGGCCTCATCGGGAGGGCTACGAGCCGGGTGGCCCGCTTCCGGAGTTCCGGCGAGATGCCATGCCGCTCCGACCCGAACGCCAGCAGCGCGTCATCAGGAAGCACCACGGATCTGATGTCGTCCCCCTCCGGGTCCAGTGCGTACACCGGCCCCGGCGGTAGATCGTCGAGCGGGAGACTCTCGACCGCGGTCGCGTAATGAAGGCCCGCCGCTGCCCGCACCACGTTGGGGTGCCACGGGTCCATGTCGCCGGTGGTGACCACGCCGGTGGCGCCGAACCCCGCCGCGAGCCGGACCACGGCGCCGACATTCCCGAGGTTGCGGGGGTTCTCCAGGACGACGATCGGAGCCGGCCGCGGGGTCCTCGACAGGGTCTCCAGATTGCGGTGGAGGTCGGGTCGAACGGCCAGCCCGGCCACCTGGGTGGGATGCACCCTCGGCACAAGATCCCGGAGGGTTCTGGCCGGCACCTCGATCACGAGATCGCCGATCCGATGGGTGAGGTCGTCGGCCAACTCATCTGCCAACGCCAGGACGGAGCCCTTGTCGCTGGAGATCGCCAGGCGGACGTCCGCCTCGAAGCGGAGAGCGTGCTTCACGGCATGAAAGCCGTCCAGCAGCACCCTCTCAGGGGCAGCGTCCCGCCACCGCCGCACGACTGTGGTGATCTCGTCCTCGCTCACCACATCAGACTACGGCTCACGGCCGTTACCAGGCCCTGGGCCCCAGGGGCGTCGGCTTCCATGGCTCGGGAGGCAGGAACGGGGCCCGCCGCCACACGTGCACGGTGAAGGCCACCATCGGCGCGGTGAACAGTGCCCAGAGCGCCGGGCCCGTCCAGAGCCCGAGGTCGAAGTACGCGGTGATCACGGCTGCGGCGATCCCGGCCACTCCCAGGCCGGCGGCGAGCCGGACGAGATAGCGCATGCGCCGGGTCGGCTCGTGCGTGTCGGCTCCCTGCCGCAGCCGCCACACGCACACGGTGCTCAGGGTCAGTCCCGCAACGCCCATGCCGAGGGCGGCGGCCAGATCGGCGCCGGGGGGATTGACGGGACGGGCCCAGGTCTTCTGGTTGATCCCCTTGGCTGTGACCTCCTGGACGGCGCCCTGCCAGACGGTGCCAGTCACCCGGTCCCCGTCGCGCAGCGTGCTCAACAGCGGGTCGTCGTCGGCGAATCCAATCCGCCGGGCCGTGCCCGCGGAGTCGGTCAGGGTGGCCTTGTGCTGGTCCTCGCCGAGGCGGATGTCCGAGACGGTGAACTCCTGGTCCCGGACGCAGTCATCCGTCCGGGTCGCCTGTGCGCAGTCCGGCGCGGACCGGTACGCACGCTCATCGGCGATCTGCTTCGGCACCCAGACGCTCATCAACCACACGGAGGCGCCCACGCAGATGGCTGCGAAGACGAGCGAGATGATCGCGGTCGCGGAGTTGTACAAGGGGTTCCTGCTGCTCATGCGGCCGTCCATATCGAACAATCCTCGCACGCCCGCACAGAACGGCTGCGAGGCGCTTCGCCCCCTGGCGTCGTTCGCCGCTCGTGCGGACCGGCTGTCCGGCTTGCCGGCCGACGTGGCCGGGACGGCCGCCGACCGAGGTGAGAGCGCGGCGCTTGAGTCAGGTGAGACCGCTGCGGCACAGGCGCACGCAGCGACGGGATGCGCATCAACTCGCCCTGGCCCTTGGGGCGATCGGGGAGCACGACCCGGAAGCAAACATGGCGGACCCGGAATGTTCTTCCGGGTCCGCTCCTGTCGGGAGGCTCACCGTCACGCCATGCGACGCTCCACGGGCGCGACGGTCGTCTGCCGCGTCCAGCAGCGATAGCGATCGACGGCGTTGCGGCGGTCGCCATGGGCGAGCGGCTCGGGGCGTAGCGGGCCTCCCGCGGCCGGGGCCACGGGTGCGGCCCGACACCGATCTCAAGCCCGTGCCCCTCGTCGTACTGGAGGGACACGGCGGGGGCGGTGGTTCCGCTGCTCACCCCACGAGCGGCTGGCCATCGCCGCCGGACCGGGCGGCGGCCTCCGGACCGGCGCCCCCGGCGGCGGTGCCCGGGCCGTGGTCGCCGGTGCCCGCGCCGGGGTCGCCGGTGCGCCGGAACAGCCGGCGGCGCAGGCGGGTGAGCCGGCCGCCGAGCCAGGTCAGGAAGTTGGTCGGCAGGAAGACGGCATCGGCGGTGATCATCGCCAGGGAGAAGAACGGCAGTCCCAGCAGGAACGCGATCGAGAGATGCTCGCAGATCATGACGACCAGCAGCGCGTTCTTCAGGCGCCGGTTGAAGACGGTGAACGGGAAGGCGACCTGGAAGATCACCGTTCCGTAGGTGATCAGCATGATCACCAGGCCGTTGCCGCCGAGCAGCTGGGACAGCTCCGGCCAGGGGGAGAAGTAGTCCAGGTGCATCGGGTAGTAGACGGCGGTGCCGTCCTGCCAGCGCGAGCCCTGGATCTTGTACCAGCCGGCGGTGGCGTAGACCAGGCACACCTCGACCATGATCACCAGCAGGGCGGCGTTGTGCGCCAGCTTGGCGAGGGTGTCGAGGACGACCCGGGGCTCCCCGGGGGCGTGCCGTCGCACCGCCCACCACAGGCCGTGCGTCGCCCACAGTCCCCACAGGGCCAGACTCCAGCCGAAGTGCGGGAACGGCCCGTGTCCGAACCAGGTGAGGCCGGGGGCGCCGGACAGCTGGGCCACGGCGAGGGCGAGGCCGAGCACCGCCCACAGGACGATGCCGGTCAGGTCACGGGGCGGGACCGCGGCGTCTCCCCCGGGGGCGGCGGCCGCCCGCCGGGCGCGCCGGGCGTCCAGCGACCACACCTGGCCGCACCGGGTCAGCACGAGGTAGATCGCCATCAGGTGGATGACGTTGTCGCCGCCGTCCCCGATGAAGACGCTGCGGTTCTGCAGCGAGAGCACGCCGACCATGAACAGCACCGACATGGTGCGGGTGCGCCAGCCGAGCATCAGCAGCGCGCTGACCACGATGGCGAGAACGTAGACGCACTCGAACCAGCCGCGGCCGTCGGACCACACCAGGACGGAGAAGCCGTGGTTGCCGTTGAGCAGTTGGCGCGCCATGCCGAAGTCCCAGGGGCCGGCGGGCCCGTAGAGCTGCTGCCGGTGGGGCCATTCGCGCAGCAGGAACAGCAGCCAGGTGCCGGCGAAGCCGATCCGGATGACGGCGGTCTGGTACGGGGCCAGCGCCCGGGCGGCGACCCGGGCGAAGCCGCGGCCGACGGCGCGTTCGATGCGGGTCTCCTGGTAGGCCGCGGGGGCCTCTTGCGGAGTCTGTGCGGGGGCGTCGGGGGTCCGGGCGGCGGTGCGCGGCTGCTGCGGCGTCGGTGACGTCACTTGTTGGTCGCCCCCTCGGGCAGGTCGTTCGCGGTGATCGGCCACCAGGGCAGGACGCGGTAGACGGGTCGGTCGCTGATCTTCTCGGCGCTCCACGGCGGCGGGAGCACCGCGGTGGTCCGCGAGCGGATCTGGACCTGCTCGACCCGGTCGCCGCCCTTGGTCCACTCACCGGACATCCGGAGCATCACGATCCGCCGGAGGTAGCGGGCGAAGCTCTCGCCGCGCTCGCCGGTCGGGCGGTTCTGCGCGTCGAGGTTGTTGGAGAGCAGCTCCCAGCCGCGGCGCAGCTGGTTCTGCTGGGTGTGGCTGGGCAGCGGGTTGTGGAGGATGGCCTGCCCGTCGCGGGCGGTCAGATCGGTCCAACCGGTGGTCCGCGCCGCGCCGTCCTGGGCGCGCAGCTGTGCGCGGACCTGGACGTCGGTGTTCTGCTGGAGGGGGTTGGGGGCGAACAGCTTCCAGTTCTGCTCGTACTCGGGATAGACGTAGTCGTTGATCAGTCCGTCCTGCTGCTTACTGAGCGTGTTCGACGGTGCGATGTGCAGGAACATCATCGCGAGATGGATCAGGACGGCGACCGCGATACCGCTGGCCGCCGCGCCTATGACGATCCGCGAGGGTAGCGACAGCGTGGCCAATGGCCGCGATTCGTCCCCGTATGACTGCATTCCCGCCCCGTTCCCCGTCCTCGTAGCGGCCGACTCCGCCCCGGAACGGTACCTATGCGGCCGGCCCGAGCACACCTTCCCCTGGATATCCACAGGCTTGACACCCGCGGTCCGCCCACTCACCATTGAACCGAACGATCGGTCGGTCGGGAGGAGGGGGCACCACATGACGACGATCGCGCCGGAGGACACGGGCCAAGAAGCCCTGTTCGACGCAACCATCGCCGCGGACGAGCGGATCGAACCACGCGACTGGATGCCGGACGACTACCGCGCCTCACTGGTGCGCCAGATCGCCCAGCACGCCCACTCCGAGATCATCGGCATGCAGCCGGAAGCAAACTGGATCACCAGAGCACCGTCCCTGCGCCGCAAAGCCATCCTCATGGCCAAAGTGCAGGACGAAGCCGGACACGGCCTGTACCTCTACAGCGCCGCCGAAACCCTCGGCACCGGCCGCGACGAACTCCTCGACAAGCTCCACACCGGCCGCCAGAAATACTCCTCGATCTTCAACTACCCCACCCTGACCTGGGCCGACGTCGGCGCCATCGGCTGGCTCGTGGACGGCGCCGCCATCACCAACCAAGTCCCGCTCTGCCGCTGCTCCTACGGCCCCTACGCCCGCGCCATGGTCCGCATCTGCAAAGAGGAGTCCTTCCACCAGCGCCAGGGATACGAGCTCCTGCTCACCCTCAGCCGCGGCACCGAGACCCAGCACGCCATGGCCCAGGACGCCATCGACCGCTGGTGGTGGCCCTCGCTGATGATGTTCGGCCCGCCCGACGACGAATCCGCCCACTCCGCCCAGTCCATGGCCTGGAAGATCAAGCGCCACTCCAACGACGAACTGCGCCAACGCTTCGTCGACATCTGCGTCCCCCAGGCCGAAACCCTCGGACTGACCCTCCCCGACCCCGACCTGCGGTGGAACGAAGAACGAGGCCACTGGGACTTCGGCCCCATCGACTGGACCGAATTCCGCGAAGTCCTCAAGGGCAACGGCCCCTGCAACGACGAACGGATCGGCCGCCGCCGCCGCGCCCACCAAGAAGGCGCCTGGGTCCGCGAGGCCGCCGCGGCACACGCCGCCAAACACCCGGCCCACCCACCGCACGCCGGCACCGACCAGGAGGAGGCGGCCCGATGACGACACCACGCCCCACGCACGCCCCGGCCGCACCCGCCGAACCCACCCGGCCGCACACCACCACCGAACCCACGGCCACCACCGGCCCCACCGACTGGCCCCTGTGGGAAGTCTTCGTCCGCAGCCGCCGCGGCCTGTCCCACACCCACGCCGGCAGCCTCCACGCCCCCGACGCCCAGATGGCCCTGCGCAACGCCCGCGACCTCTACACCCGGCGCTCCGAAGGCGTCTCCCTATGGGTCGTCCCCTCCACCCAGATCACCGCCTCCTCCCCGGACGAGAAGGACACCTTCTTCGAACCGGCCGGCGACAAGCCCTACCGCCACCCGACCTTCTACGAAATCCCCGAGGGGGTGCACCACCTATGACACCGCACCCCACCACCCCCGCCCTGCCCCTCGGGGACGACGCCCTGATCCTCTCCCACCGCCTCGGCGAATGGGCGGGCAACGCCCCCGTCCTCGAAGAGGAAGTCGCCCTCGCCAACATCGCCCTGGACCTCCTCGGCCAGGCCCGGATCCTGCTCTCCCTCGCCGGCGACGAGGACGAACTCGCCTACCTCCGCGAGGAACGCCACTTCCGCAACGTCCAACTCGTCGAACAGCCCAACGGCGACTTCGCCCACACCATCGCCCGCCAGCTGTACTTCTCCACCTACCAAGAGCTGCTCTACGACCACCTCGCCACCACCGACACCCCGTTGACGCCCCTCGCCGGAAAAGCCGTCAAGGAGACCGCCTACCACCGCGACCACGCCACACAGTGGACCCTGCGCCTCGGCGACGGCACCGACGAGAGCCACACCCGCATGCAGCGCGCCCTGGACGCCCTCTGGCGGTTCACCGGCGAACTCTTCGACCCCGTCGACGGACTGGACGACGTCCCCTGGCAGACCCTCCGCGACGAGTGGACCACCCGCATCACCAGCGCCCTGGAGCGCGCCACCCTCACCGTCCCCGCAGGCCCCCGCCACGGCGCCTGGACCGCCGGCGGCGGACGCCAAGGACTCCACACCGAACCCTTCGGCCGACTGCTCGCCGAAATGCAACACCTCCACCGCAGCCACCCGGGGGCGACATGGTGACCACCCCCACCACCCTGGAAACGGAACTCCTGGCACTCGCCGGCTCCGTCCCCGACCCCGAGCTGCCCGTCCTCACCCTCGCCGAACTCGGCGTCCTGCGCGACGTACGGCTCACCGCCCCCGACCGCGTCGAGGTCACCCTCACCCCCACCTACACCGGCTGCCCCGCCATCGAAACGATGTCCGCCGACGTCCAACGCGTCCTCCACGACCACGGCATACCCCACGTCGAGGTCCACACCGTCCTCAGCCCGCCCTGGACAACCGACGCGATCACCGACGAAGGCCGCCGCAAACTCGAAGCGTTCGGCATCGCCCCACCCCGCCCCACCGGCCCCGCCCGCAGACCGATACCCCTCGACCTCACCCTCCGCTGCCCACACTGCGGATCGACCGACACCACCCTGCTCAGCCGGTTCTCCTCCACGGCCTGCAAGGCGCTGCGCCGCTGCGAGTCCTGCCGCGAACCCTTCGACCACTTCAAGGAGTTGTGATGTTCCACCCGCTCCGAGTGCGGGAGATCGAGCGACTCACGGACGACGCGGTGGCCGTCACCTTCACCGTCCCGCCCGCACTCCGCACGACCTTCCGACACACCCCCGGGCAGCACATCGCACTGCGCAGAACGATCGACGGCCAGGAAATCCGCCGCACCTACTCCATCTGCACCCCCGCCACCGACGACCCCGTCCTGCGGGTGGGCATCCGCCTGGTCGAGGACGGCGCCTTCTCCACCTACGCCCTCAAGGAACTCACCGTCGGCGACACCGTCGACGTCATGGCCCCGGCCGGCCGCTTCACCCTCGCCCCCCGCCCCGGCCAGTTCGTGGGCATCGTCGGCGGCAGCGGCATCACCCCGGTACTCTCCATCGCCACCACCCTGCTCGCCCGCGAACCACACGCCCGCTTCTGCCTGATCCGCAGCGACCGCACCACGGCCTCCACGATGTTCCTGGAGGAGGTGGCCGACCTCAAGGACCGCTACCCCGAACGGTTCCAGCTGGTGCACGTACTCTCCCGCGAGGAACGCCAGACCGGCCTCCCCTCCGGCCGCCTCGACCAGGAACGCCTACACACCCTGCTGCCCGCACTACTGCAGACCGACGCCGTCGACGGCTGGTACCTCTGCGGCCCCTTCGGCCTCGTCCAGGGCGCCGAACGAGCCCTGCGCGCCCTCGGCGTACCGCGCACCCACATCCACGAAGAGATCTTCCACATAGACAACGGCGCCGCGGCCCCCGTCCCCGCCGCCACCGCGCCCGCACACAGCACGGTGACCGCCACCCTCGACAGCCGCTCCGGCACCTGGCCCGTCCACGACGGCGAATCGCTCCTGGAAGCCGTACTCCGCAACCGTCCCGACGCCCCCTACGCCTGCAAGGGCGGCGTCTGCGGCACCTGCCGCGCCTTCCTCGTCTCCGGCGAGATCCGGATGGACCGCAACTTCGCCCTGGAATCCGACGAGGTCGACGCCGGATACGTACTGGCCTGCCAGTCCCACCCCGCCACCGAACAGGTTGAGCTGGACTTCGACCGCTGAGAACCACCCACCGCCGTCCGCGCCATTCCCAATTCCTGCAACATGTTCTACCTTGACGCCTCGTCAGATATCACTGTCGGAATCCGACGGCGCGCGGGAGGACGGACCGTGGACTTCACCTTCACCGAAGAACAACAGGCAGCCGTCGAAGCGGCACAAGCCGTCTTCTCAGCAGTCACCCCGGACAGCACACCCAGCCCGGCACTCACCCACGGCCCCGTGGCCGACGACTTCGACCGCCCCCTCTGGCACACACTCGCCAACGCCGACCTGCTCGGCCTCCCCATCGCCCCCGAACACAACGGCGCGGGCCTCGACCCCCTCGCCCTCTGCCTCGTCCTCCGCGAATCCGCCAAGGTCCTCGCCCGCGTCCCGCTCCTGGAGTCCTACGCCGCCGCGCACACCCTCCAGCGCCACGCCACCGACGACCTCCGCGCCGAGATCCTCCCCCACATCACCACCGGCGACCTCGTCGTCACCACCGCCTCCCACGGACGCACCGGCCACGACCCGGCCGAACTCGCCGTCACCGCCCGCCAGGACGGCACCACCTGGACCCTCGACGGCACCCACACCGCCGTCCCCTGGGCCCCCACCGCCGACCGGATCCTGCTCCCCGCCCACACCCCCGACGGCCACACCCTCCTCGCACTCGTCCCCCGAGACCGCACCGGCCTCACCCTGCACGACCAGACATCCACCAACGGCGAGCGCCACGCCGAGGTCCACCTCGACTCCGTACGCACCGACGCCCGGGAAACACTCACCGACCCCGCCGCCTGGAACACCCTGCGCGACCTGCTCACCACCGGCACCTGCGCACTGGCCCTGGGCCTCGGCGAACGCGTCCTGACCATGACCAGCGACTACACCGGGAAACGCGAACAGTTCGGCTTCCCCCTGGCCACCTTCCAGGCCGTCGCCGTCCAGACCGCCGACCGCTTCATCGACCTGCGCGCCATGGAAGCCACCCTCTGGCAGGCCGCCTGGCGCCTCACCACCGGAGCGAGCGGCCCCCTACCGCCCACCGGGGACATCGCGGTCGCCAAGATCTGGGCCTCCGAAGGCGTCCGCCGCGTCGTCCAGACCGCCCAGCACCTGCACGGCGGCTTCGGCGCCGACACCGACTACCCACTGCACCGCTACCACGCCTGGGCCAAACAACTCGAACTCGCCCTGGGCCCCGCCGCCGCCCACGAGGAAGCACTCGGCGAACTCCTCGCCGCACACCCGCTCAGCTGAAACCCACACGACACGGGCCGCCACAGCAGACCAGGCCCTACGGGGAGATCCCCGAGGGCCTGAAGGAGAGCCCCGAGGACCTAGATGACGGTCCCCACGCCGCCCTTGCCGTCCGACACCGGACGCCCGGCCGCCTCCCACGCCTGCATACCGCCCGCGACATTCACCGCGTCGATGCCCTGCTGGATCAAATACTGCGCGACCTGAGCCGACCGCCCACCGACCCGGCACATCACATAGACCTTGCCGCTGTCCGGCGCCGCCTCCGTCAACTCCCCGTAACGGGCGACGAATTCGCTCATCGGAATGTGCAGCGCGCCCTCGGCGTGCCCGGCCGCCCACTCGTCGTCCTCACGGACGTCCAGGAGGAAGTCCTCGGGCGTGAGGACATCGACACCGACCGTGGGCACAGAACCAAAATGCATACTCCCGACGCTACCCGACCAGCTGGGCGAGATACGCCTCGCGTTCCCGGACATCGGCCATCAGCTTCTCGGCGATCTCGTCCAGCAGAGCATCCGGATCGTCCGGCGCCATCCGGATCATCGAGCCGATCGCGCTGGCCTCCAGCTCCACGACGACCGAAGCCAGCAGCTCCTTGCGCTCGGCCAGCCACTCCAGCCGGGCATAGAGCTCCTCGCTCTCGCTCGGCCGACGCTCGGCGGGCGCCGGACCGGCCTCCCACTCCCGCACCAGCTCCCGCAGCAACGCCTCGTCGCCCCGCCCGTACGCAGCGTTGACCCGCGCGATGAACCCGTCCCGACGGGCCCGCTCCGCGTCGTCCCGCGCCAGGTCCGGATGCGCCCGGCGCACCAGGTCGCGGTAGAGCTTGCGGGCCTCCTCGCCGGGCCGCACCTTCGGCGGCGGCTGAACCGGCTGATCGGTGAGCATCGCCTGCGCCTCGGGGAACAGCCCCTCCGACCCCAGCCAGCCGTGGAACAGCTCCTCCACCTGCGGCATCGGCAGCACCGACGCACGTGCCTCGCGGGCCTTACGGATGTCCTCGGGGTCGCCGGAGCGCGCCGCCACGGCCTCCGCGATCTGCGCGTCCAGCTCGTCCAGCCACGCGTACATGGGGCCGAGCCGCTGGTGGTGCAGCCGGGAGAAGTTCTCCACCTCCACCCGGAAGGTCTCCACCGCGATCTCGAACTCGATCAGGGCCTGCTCGGCCGCCAGCACCGCCTTCGCCAGCCGCCGAGTCGCCTCGTCCCGACCATCCGCGCCCTCACCCGCGCCCTGCGGGCCCCCGCCGGGAGCGGGGGCGTCCCCGTCGCCCCGCTCGGCGCCCGGCACCGCCCCGCGGGCATCCGCCGCCCGCGGTTCGGCCGGGGCGCCGGGTGTCCCCGGTACGTCCGGTCGGTCCTGGCCGTCCTGCGCGTTCTCCGCGTGCGAGTTCGTCACCTGGTCAGCGTACGGCCCGGGGGGTGCGGCCACCTGACCGCACCGGGGGCCTCGGGGCCCTCCCCCCCCGGCCCCCTCCCCACCCGCCCCCACACCTCACCCCAACCACCGCCCCACCCGACCCCGCCCGCAAAGCCCCCGGAAGGAGCCGGGGCCCCTCGCCGTTACACCCCGCTCTCCGCCGCGATGCGACCGCTGCGTATCGCCGCGACCAGGTCCGCGTGATCCGCTTCCGTGCGCTCCGCGTAGGCCACCGCGAACGCCGCTATCGCCTCGTCGAGTGCCTCGCCCTTGCCGCAGTAGCCGGCCACTACGCGCGGGTCGGCGCTGTGGGCGTGTGCGCGGGCCAGGAGTGCACCGGTCATCCGGGCGTAGTCGTCGAGCTGCCCGTCCGACAGCTGGGCCGGATCCACGCTGCCCTTGCGGTTCCGGAACTGCCGTACCTGGAAAGGCAGTCCGGTGCCCAGACCGTCCGGCGCCCCCGCGCCACTCGACCGCTCCTCCCCGGCGACGCCATGGACGCCGGATACACCGCGTATGCCGTGTACGCCATGTATGCCATGTATGCCGTCCGTCGTGCCCTCCCGTACCGTCGTCCATCCCAGCAGCAGGTCGCTGACCACCTGCATCCGTCGCTGTCCGAGCACCACGCGCCGGCCCTCGTGTTCCGCCGGGGGCGCGGGGAAGCCGACCTTCGCCACGTAGGGCGCCAGTATCGAGCGGCGGGCCTCCTTCACCTGGAGGACCAGGGGCTCGCCACGGTGGTCCAGCAGCAGCACCACGTATGACCGCAGCCCGACGCTGCCGGTGCCGACTATCCGGAAGGCGACGTCGTGCACCGCGTACCGTGCCAGCAGCGGCAGTCGGTCCTCGGGAAGCGTCTCCAGATAGCCGGCGAGCGACGAGGCGACCGCTGCCGCCTCCGCGTCCGGTACCCGGCGCAGCACCGGCGGCGCGTCGACGAACCGTATGCCGCCGTCCGGTCCCCGCTCGGTGGATTTCGCCGCGAACCGTGCGCTGGTGTTCTTGCGTGCCTTGGCCTCGACCCGTTCGAGGGTGCCCAGCAGGTCTCGGGCGTCGGTGTGCGAGACCAGTTCCTCGTCGGCGATGGCGTTCCACGCCTCGGTCACCGGGAGCTTTGCCAGCAGCCGCATGGTGCGCCGGTAGGCGCCGGCGGCGTCCTGCGCCGCGGCCTTGCAGTCGTCCTCGCTCGCGCCCGCCTCCCGGCCGGCGAGAACTATCGACGTCGCGAGCCGTTTGACGTCCCATTCCCAGGGGCCGTGGACGGTTTCGTCGAAGTCGTTGAGGTCGATGACCAGGCCGCCGCGGGCGTCCGCGTAGAGGCCGAAGTTCGCGGCGTGCGCGTCTCCGCAGATCTGGGCCCCGATGCCGGTGACGGGGCTTTCCGCCAGGTCGTGGGCCATGAGTCCGGCCGAGCCGCGGAGGAAGGCGAAGGGGCTGGCGGCCATCCGTCCGACCCTGATGGGCGTCAGTTCGGGCAGCCGCCCGGCGTTGGATTCCTCGACCGACGCCACCGCGTCGGGGCGCCCGGCCGTGATCCGCAGAACGGCCTGTTCGTCGCGGGGCAGTTGATCCCGCAGTGCCCGGCCCACGGCCTTGGCCGACGGCCCTTCCGCGTCCGCCTTTGCGAACCCCGGTACGTATGGCACGCGTGTCACGGCGGCCACCTCCCCCTTCGTGCCCTTGGTTTCGCGCGGCATTCCTGGTGTGCCCCGGCACACCGGCATCCCCCGCGTCCGTCCGACTCGGCGGCCTGTGCGGCTCGCCGGGCACTGACGTTACCGACAACGGCCCGGCGTCCGTCGTGCCTGTGGATAACTCTCGGAGGCGGACAGGGAGGGGGCCGGAGGGAACGGATCGGACCGCCGGGCACACCCCAGGAAGGACGGGCGGAAGCGAGGGCGGAAGCGAGGGCGGAAGCGAGGAGGGGGGGCGACGAAGGGAGCGAGGAAAGGAGGGGAGAAGGCGAGAAACGGGCGAAGCAAGCGGAGAAGGAGGCAGAGGAGGAAGCGGCCGGGCGAAACCGCTCGGCCGCTGCGGCATTGGCGGCGTCGGCTAGACGCCCACGGCCTCTTCCATCTCCTCTTCCATCTCCTCTTCCGTTTCGCTGTCGCGCTGCGCGGTGGGCCGCGCGGAGGCCCGTTCCGGGGTACGTCCCTGGGCTCGTTCCGGGGTGCGTTCGGGCATCGTGGCGGCTACCGCGGCGGCGGCTACCGCGCCGGCGTTGGCCACCGCTTCGGCTTCGGCCGTGCGCCGCCGCTGCTCGGTGAGAGCCGCCGCGGCGACCATCAGCAGGCCGACGAGCAGCCATCCCGCGAGCGTCCAGACGTGTCCGGCGAGGCCGTGGCCGTCGAAGTAGACGTGACTGCGGGTGCCTTCCACGAAGCCGGCGCCGTTCCAGAAGGAGTGCAGGGCGGCGAAGAAGCCGTTCTGCATCTCGGGGCGGAAGATGCCGCCGGAGGACGTGAAGTTGAGCATCACGAAGAGCACCATCACGCCGAGCGTGGTCCAGCGCTTGAGGAAGGTGTGCAGGCCGGTGCCGATGAGCAGGATGCCGGCGGAGTACAGCCAGGCCATGCCCCACAGTGCCCACAGGCCGTGGTCGACCAGGTGGAAGACCGGTCCGGCGAAGAGGGTCCCGATGGCGGCGACCACGAAGGAGGTGCCGGTCGCCAGGGCGGCGCGGATCCGCATCGGGAGGACGGCGCCGGCGCCGCCGATGACCGCGACGGAGGCGTAGGAGCCGATGCTGAGGGCGACGAGCAGGAAGAAGATGCCCTGTCCGGTGGGGTCGTGCGCGGCGGTCGGTGCGATGTCGGTGACCTTCAGCGGGTCGCCTTGTCGGGCGGCGAGCGGGGTGAAGATCTTCTGGACGACGGTGGCGCTGGTGTCGGACCCGGCGGTGGCCACCAGGAGTTCAGGGCCGTGTTGTGCGTCGCCGTTCCGGGAGAGGGAGGCCCGGTTGGTGGTACCGGTACCGGTGCCGGTGCCCGTGCCGTTGGCTTGGTTGCCGCCGGCCAGGTAGGCGCCGAAGATCTCCTGGTTCTTCAACTGGCCGACGGCGGTGGCCCGGTCGGGGACGGTGCGTGCTTCGAGTTCGCCGTGTTCCTTGTCGTTGATGGTCTGCGCGAGTACTTGGGCGTGCGTGCCGGTTCCGACGATGGCGACGGGCAGGTGGTGCGGTGAGGGGTTGGCGAAGGCGCCGAGGTAGGCGAGTCCCATTCCGACGCACATCAGGAGCGGAGTGATCAGGTGTGTCACCACGTGGCGCAGGTCGCCTGGCCGGACCTGGTGCCGGTCGCTGCGGTGGTCGCTTCGGTGGTCGGGACGTCGTCGGTCCGCGGTCATGGGCAAGCCTTCTCAGTAGTCGTCCGGGCCGGTTGTGTGGTGGGCCGGTCGTCGTTCAGCTGTGGCCGGTGGGTTGTGGCTCCGGTGCCCGGGCGAGCGGGCGGACGCCCCGCCAGTAGTTGGCTATTACAACTCTCACGCCACGTTGTACTGTACAACTAGTTTCCCGAAAGGCAAAGGCGACCCCGTGACCCAGCGCGACGCTTCCGTCGAGACCATCCAGCAGGAGATGACCGCGTTCGCCCGGCGCGCCCGCGCGACCGCCGCCCGGATGCACCCCGAGCTCTCCCTGGTGTCCTACACCCTGCTCGCGCACCTCGATGACCAGCAGGGATGCCGCGCCACCGACCTGGCGGCGCACTACTACCTGGACAAGTCCACGGTCAGTCGACAGATCGCGGCACTGGAGAAGCTCGGTTTCGTCGAGCGGCGCATCGATCCGGACGACCACCGCGTCCAGGTCCTGCACCCCACCGCGGAGGGCGCCCAGGTGCTCGCCAATGTGACCGCCAGCCGCCGCCAGGCGTTCCACGAGCGGCTCGCCGACTGGGGCGAGGAGGACCTCGACCGGTTCGCCTCGTACCTGGTGCGCTACAACGCCGCCCAGGAGAAGCTCGGTTGACCCACCGGGAGGGGCGCGACCGGCCCTCCCGCAAGCGTCTTGACCGACCCGCCGGAAGGGGCGCGACCGCCCCACAGGGAGCGACTCGACCGCCCCTTCGGGAGCGGAGTCCCGCCCGCGGCGCTACTTCCGGAAGCGCTCCGGGCACTGCCCCCCGTCGGCGAGGTAGGTCTCGGCCCAGCGGCCCAGTTCCTTGAGGGCGGGCTCCATGGCGCGGCCGGCCTCGGTGAGCCGGTAGGAGACCCGCAGCGGCGGTCCGGCGTCGACCTCGCGGACGACCAGACCGGTCGCGGCCAGCTCCATCAGGCGGTCGGAGAGCATCCGCTCACTGATGCCGGGGATGGCGCGCCGCAGGTCGGCGAAGTGGACGGGGCCGGGCATGAGCGTGGCCACGATCAGGCCCGTCCAGCGCTTTCCGAACAGTTCGAAGACGCGCGTCATACCGCCGTCGACCTGCCTGCACATCGCCTCACCGTGGTCCGCCATACACCCAGGGTACCGCCCTCCCGTTGGCTACTGCAGAAAAGTAAGTTCCTGTGCTATGAATAGTGACATACGGAATTCAACTGGTGGTCGGTCCCGCCCGGCCACATAGCGAAGGACCGATCCCCATGGCCACGCTTCTGCTCATCGACTCTTCCGTCTTCCCCGAGGGCGGCTCCGCCTCCCGTGCGGTGACCGCCGCGTTCCGCAAGACCTGGGAGGAGCAGCACCCCGACGGCACCGTCATCCACCGCGACCTGGCCGCCGACCCGCTGCCGCACATCGACGCCGTCGCCGCCTCCGCCGGCTTCTCCGACCCGGCCACGCACACCCCGGAACAGCAGGCCGCCTTCGCGCTGCGCACCCAGCTGGCCGAGGAGCTGGAGCAGGCCGACGCCATCGTCATAGGCGCGCCCATGTACAACTTCACGATCCCCTCGACCCTCAAGGCGTGGCTCGACCAGGCGATCATCATGGGCCGCACCGTCGGCGAGAACGCGTCGGCGAAGGGCAAGCCGGTCGTCGTGGTCGCCAGCCGCGGCGGCTCCTACGCGCCGGGCACCCCGCGCGAGCCTTTCGAGTACGTCCAGAACTACCTGGAGGCCGTCCTGAACGGTGGCTTCGGCCTGGAGGTGGAGTTCATCGTGCCGGAGCTGACCATGGCCCCCAGCAACCCGGCGATGGCCGAGCTGGTCCCGCTGTTCGAGACCTCCCGTGCCAAGGCCCACGAGCAGGCGGAGGCCAAGGCCAAGGAGCTGGTCGCGCGCTTCGCCGCCTGAGCGGAGACCGCGCCGCCTGACGGGAGGCCCGCCCGGACCGTGCCGGTCCGATCCGTGGGCCCCGCCGTCCGGCGCCCCGAGGAAGAACGGTCGTGCCCCGCCTGCCCCCTGGGCGGGGCTGACCGCTCCCGGCCCGTGGTTCCGCCCGCCCGGGCCCGCGCCCCGTCCACCTCGCCCCGTGGCCGTGGCACCATCTCACCCCCGCGGCGTCACCTCGTCCCCGTGACACCACCCCACGGCCATGGCGTCACCCCGTGGCCGCCGCTCCCCGGCCCGGGCTCCTGCCCAGCGCCGCGGCCAGCAGCGCGCCCGCCGCGAGCCCGCCGCCCAGCCCGATCACGCCGCCGGTCCCCCAGCCGTCCGCGGCCAGCCCGCCGATCAGCGCGCCCAGCGCGATGGCCGCGTTGAACACCGCCACGAACAGCGCCGAGGCCGCCTCCCGGGCGTCCGGCGCGGCCGCCATCAGCCAGGTCTGCGTACTGACCGAGACGCCCCCGTAGGCCAGGCCCCAGACGGCCACCAGGGCCGCGGCGCCCAGGACACCGGCGGCGTGCCCCATCGGGGGCACCAGCAGGACCGCGGCGGTCAGCACCGTGCAGATCGCCAGCAGCGTGGCCCGTGGGGCGCGGGCCGCGCCGGCGCCGGCCAGGAAGTTGCCCGCCAGCCCGGCGACCCCGAAGGCGAGCAGCACGGTGCCGACCTGTCCGGGCCGCGCGCCGGCCACCATCTCCAGGACCGGCCGCACATAGGTGTACGCGGCGAAGTGCCCCGCCACCAGGAGCGCGACGAGCACCAGCCCGGTGCGCAACGGAGGCCGGCGCAGCAGCCCCAGCACCCCGCCCAGCCGCACCGCGCCGGGCGCCGGCAACGGTGGCAGCAGCACGACCAGCGCGACCAGGACCACGGTGCAGACCCCGGCCATCGCCGCGAACGCCGCGCGCCAGCCGCCCAGTTCACCCACCAGCGCGCCGGCCGGCACGCCCAGGACGGACGCCGCGGCGACCCCGCTGAATATCAGGGACGTGGCCGCAGCCACCCGCCGCTCGGGCACCAGCCGTACCGCGAGCCCCGAGGCGATCGCCCACACCCCGCCCATCCCGAGCCCCACCAGTACCCGGGCCACCAGCAGCACCGCGACGTTGGGGGCGTAGACGGCCAGCAGGTTCGCCACGGTCAACGTGCCCATCAGGGCGGCCAGGACGGTGCGCCGGTCCCGGCGCCCGATCAGCAGCGTCAGCACCGGTGCGGCGAGGGCGGCGACCACGCCGGTGACGGTCACCGTCAGCCCGGCCGTCCCGTCCGACACCCCCAGGTCCCTGCCGATCGGCGTCAGCAGGCCCACCGGCAGCATCTCCGACGTCACCACCGTGAACGTCCCCGCCGCCAGCGCCCCGACCGCCGGCCACCCCCCGCGCCGGCGCCCCGACTCCCCTTCTGCCGCGTCCCGTTGGAGATCCTCCACCGTGCCGGTGGCAGCCGCGCTGGTCACCGCACTCTCGCTCTTCGCCATGGCTCCCAGCGTTCCGGCGCCGCCGCGGGGGAACAACGGCGAACTCCTCACCCTTCTATGAGCAGCACTCATCGATCGACCGCACCTGGAGGAGGGGCGCATGAGCGGCCCGACCGCCCCCGCCGGCCCCGTCGGCGCTCCCGGTCTCGAACTCCGCGAGCTGGAGTGCTTCCTGGTGCTCTCCGAGGAGCTGCACTTCGGCCGTACCGGGGAGCGTCTCTACATCTCCCAGAGCCGGGTCAGTCAGCTACTGCGCGCCCTGGAGTCCCGGATCGGTGCGCGGCTGGTGGACCGCACCAGCCGCCGGGTCCGGCTGACGCCGCTGGGCGAGGAGTTCCACGCGTCCCTGCGCCCGGCCTACGACGCGCTGCGCGCCACGGTGGAGGGCGCCCGCACGGCCGCCCGCGGCATCGAGGGCCGGCTGACCGTCGGCTTCCAGGGCACCGCCGACGACCGGATCATGCGGGCGATCGACGCCTTCCACGCCCGGCATCCGGGGTGCGCCACGCAGATCGTGGAGATCCCGCTGTGCGACCCGTTCGGTGCGCTGCGCAGCGGTGCGGTGGACGTGGCGGTGACGCTGCTCCCGGTGGCCGAGCCGGATCTCGTCCTGGGGCCGGTGTTCTCGGCGCAGCGGCAGACGGTGGCGCTGTCCGTGCGGCACCCGCTGGCGTCCCGTGCGTCCTTGAGTGCCGAGGAGCTGGCGGGGCTGCCCCTGATTGCCCCGGACCGGCCGGCGCCGGTGTACTGGCGCACCGCGCAGGCGCCCATCGCCACCCCTGAGGGCCGGCCCGTTCCGGCCGGCCCCCGGGTCAGCACGCTGCAGGAGGGGTTGACGCTGACCGCGGCGGGCCGGGGCGGGATGCTGCTGTGCCGGCCGACGGCGGACTACCACGGACGCCGTGACGTGGTCTTCGTCCCGGTCACCGGCCTCCCCGACTCGGTACTGGGCGTGGTGCACCACGCGGCCCGGGAAACCGCCCGGGTCCGGGCCTTCGCCGACGCGGTGCGGGAGGTGACGGCGGCCGGTACCTCCCCGCGCCCGCGCCACCGGCCGGACACCGCGAACGGCGAAGCACGGCACGGGAGGTGAGGGAGGGAGGTGAGGGAGGAATGTGACGCGGCGAACGCCGAGCGCAGCAGGAGGTCCCGCCGGGCGGCCCCGGTCAGCGGCGCGAAGCGGGAGGCGTCGAGGTCCAGGGCGGAGATGCCGGAGCCGTTCAGCCAGTGGTGCGGAGGCGGACGGGCCGCGGTCGATGTCGGCGACGGTGCGCGCCTTCGCCTGCCGCATGGCGGCCGACGCCCTTCCGTCGGCCCGAACCCGCCCTGCCTGTAGTCAATGTCACACCCCAGTGGGGCCGGCTCGTCACCTCCACCACGACAGCCCTGCCTGCGGCCCGCGGCAGTCGGCATCCGCCCGGCCACCACCTCGAACAGAGCCGCGGCACCGACCCGCAGAACGGCGGCGGCCCCCTGCCGATCGCAGGGGGCCGCCGCCCGAACCACACAAACAACGAGGCCGGTTGATCCGACTTCCGTCGAACCAACCGGCCTCGTATGGTCAGATGACCATCTGTGCGCGAGGGGGGAGTTGAACCCCCACGCCCTTTCGGGCACTGGAACCTGAATCCAGCGCGTCTGCCTATTCCGCCACCCGCGCATGGGTGCTGCCGGTTTATTCTCTCACGCGATCCGGGCCGTTCGGTCCGGGTCTTGCGGGAGCGCCTTCCGACATCGAGAACATTAGCACGCTGTTGGGGGTGTCTTCACACGCCTTTCCCCCGGTCCCCGGCCTGCGGGGGGTGCGAGGGGCACTCGGGGGCGACCCCGCGCGTTCTCCGGAGGGCCACCTGGGACGCTGGCCTGAGTCGGCCCCCGCCCCCTCGGTCGGGTCGGCGGTTGCGGGACACTGTTAACGGGGCACATCTACGATCGCAGTGCACAGGAAGCGGCGTAGGGAGGCGATGAGGAGGACGACGGGCACCGGGCAACCCTGTGGTGGGCGACACTCGTCCTCCAGGCAGGAAAGGGGAACCAGCCGATTTCCCGGCGCGTGGATACGATCAGTAAGCAGTATCAGGGCGACCCTGACGAAGACTGAGGAAGGAGGTGCCCCGTGGGAGTACTGAAGCGTTTCGAGCAGCGTCTCGAAGGTCTCGTCAACGGCACCTTCGCCAAGGTGTTCAAGTCCGAAGTGCAGCCCGTCGAGATCGCCGGCGCGCTGCAGCGCGAGTGCGACAACAACGCCAGCATCTGGAACCGCGACCGCACGGTCGTCCCCAACGACTTCATCGTCGAGCTGAGCACTCCGGACTACGAGCGGCTGAGCCCGTACAGCGGCCAGCTCGGCGACGAGCTGTCGGGCATGGTCCGCGACTACGCCAAGCAGCAGCGGTACACCTTCATGGGCCCGATCAAGGTCCATCTGGAGAAGGCCGAGGATCTCGACACCGGTCTGTACCGCGTCCGCAGCCGCACCCTCGCATCCAGCACGTCCCAGGACCGTCCCGGTCAGGCCGCGGCGGCCCGCGCCACCGGGGCGCCGAATCCCCCCGGCGGTCATGTGGCGCCGCCCATGCCGTCGTCCCCGCCGCCCGGTGCGGCGCCCGTGCCTCGTACGGGAGCGCCCGGTGCCGGGCCGCAGCCCCCTGCGCAGACCCGGCGCTGGATCGAGATCAACGGCACCCGTCACCAGATTTCCCGCCCCACCATGGTGCTGGGTCGCAGCACCGACGCCGACGTGCGGATCGACGACCCTGGGGTCTCCCGGCGGCACTGTGAGATCCGGGTCGGCACGCCCGCCACGATCCAGGATCTGGGTTCCACCAACGGGATCGTGGTGGACGGGCAGCACACCACCCGCGCTAGTCTCCGCGACGGCTCGCGGATCGTCGTGGGCAGTACCACCATCGTTTACCGGCAAGCCGAAGGGTGAAGCGGGGCCAATGTCAGAGCTGACCCTCACGGTCATGCGGTTGGGTTTCCTCGCCGTACTGTGGCTGTTCGTCATCGTGGCCGTTCAGGTCATCCGCAGCGATCTGTTCGGCACGCGCGTCACTCAGCGCGGTGCCGCCCGCCGCGGCGGGCCGGAACCGCGCACCCAGCGCCAGGCTGCCCCCCAGCAGCAGCGCCGCCAGGAGAGCGGCGGTCGCGGCGGGAACCGGCAGCGGCGCGGGGCCCCCACCAAGCTGGTGGTCTCCGAGGGCACGCTGGCCGGTACGACCGTCGCCCTCCAGGGCCAGACGATCACCCTGGGGCGGGCGCACGACTCCACCATCGTGCTGGACGACGACTACGCGTCCAGCAGGCATGCCAGGATCTACCCGGACCGCGACGGCCAGTGGATCGTCGAGGACCTCGGTTCCACGAACGGCACGTACCTTGACCGGACCCGACTGACGACCGCGACTCCGATTCCCCTGGGAGCCCCGATCCGCATCGGCAAGACCGTCATCGAGCTGCGGAAGTAGTACGACAATGAGCGAGCGGAGCGAGCGAGCCGTAACGGTCCACTCGGCGGACCCGGGCGTGCTCCCGACCGGAGGGTGGGCAGTGTGGCTCGACGAGACCGGCTGTACCCCGAGCCGACGGGTGAGGTGCGCATGAGTCTGTCGCTGCGCTTCGCCGCCGGATCGCACAAGGGCATGATCCGCGAGGGCAACGAGGACTCCGGCTATGCCGGGCCCCGGCTGCTCGCCATCGCGGACGGCATGGGCGGCCAGGCCGCCGGTGAGGTCGCCTCGTCCGAGGTGATCTCCACGCTCGTCCAGCTCGACGACGACGTTCCCGGTTCCGACATCCTCACCTCGCTGGGCACCGCCGTGCAGCGCGCCAACGACCAGCTGCGGGTGATGGTCGAGGAGGATCCGCAGCTGGAGGGCATGGGGACGACCCTGACCGCGCTGCTGTGGACGGGCCAGCGGCTCGGTCTGGTGCACGTCGGTGACTCCCGGGCGTATCTGCTGCGGGACGGGATGCTGACCCAGATCACGCAGGACCACACGTGGGTGCAGCGGCTGGTCGACGAGGGTCGGATCACCGAGGAGGAAGCCACCACCCATCCGCAGCGGTCGCTGCTGATGCGGGCGCTGGGCAGTGGCGATCATGTCGAGCCGGACCTGTCGATCCGCGAGGTGCGGGCCGGGGACCGGTATCTGATCTGCTCGGACGGGTTGTCCGGGGTGGTCAGCCACCAGACGCTGGAAGAGACCCTGGCCGGTTACCAGGGGCCGCACGAGACGGTGCAGGAGCTGATCCAGCTCGCGCTGCGCGGCGGTGGGCCGGACAACATCACCTGCATCGTCGCCGACGTCCTGGACGTGGACGGCAACGAGGCGGCGGCCGGGCAGCTCAACGACACCCCCGTGGTGGTCGGCGCGGTCGCCGAGAACCAGCACCAGCTGAACGACCCCAGCACGCTCCAGACGCCGGCGGCGCGCGCCGCCGAGCTGGGCCGCCGGGACGCGCAGGCCGCTCCGGGGGGTGCCTTCGGGCCGCCCGGCAGCGGGGACCCGGAGGTCGGCGGGGTGCCGCAGGGCTCGTTCGGGGCGTTCACGGACGAGGACTTCCTCAAGCCGCGGCGGCGCGGCAAGTGGCTGAAGGCGTCGCTGTTCACGGTGCTGGCGCTGGGGGTGATCGGCGGAGGGCTGTACGGGGGCTACCAGTGGACGCAGACGCAGTACTTCGTCGGCGCCAAGGACGATCATGTCGCGCTGTACCGGGGCATCAGCCAGGACCTGGCGTGGATCAAGCTGAACGCGGTCGACGAGGATCACCCCGAGATCGAACTCAAGTACCTGCCGGTGTACCAGCGCAACCAGGTCAAGGAGACCATCGCGGTCGACAACCGCAATCAGGCGAGCGAGAAGGTCGTCGAGCTCGGCAAGCAGGCCGGCGCCTGTCAGGCGAAGGAGCAGCGCGAGGCCGCCGAGCGGGCGGCCGGGGCCGCCAAGGGCAAGGGCGCCCAGGCCGGTAAGCCCGGTGGTACGCCGACGACCGGCGCCAAGCCGGGCACCGCTGGTAGCGGCGTGGCCGGGACGCTGGCCGCGACGGCCGGCACCACCCCCACGCCGACGCCCAGCCAGACGCCCTCCGAGGAGCAGCAGAAGCTGGAGAAGAATTGCAGCACCCAGCAGTGAGGGCGTAGAGGGCCGGAGATTTCATGAGCAGTACAACCACCACGACGACTGTGGGCACGTTCGCCGCCCCGAGTCGTCGCAACACCGAGCTGGCCCTGCTCGTCTTCGCGGTGCTGATCCCGGTGTTCGCCTACGTCAACGTCGGTCTGGCGAAGGACGGTTCGGTGCCCGCGGGGGCGCTGGGCTACACGCTGGGGCTGGGGTTGCTGGCGGGGGTCACGCACCTGGTCGTCCGTAAGTGGGCGCCGTATGCGGACCCGCTGATGCTGCCCATCGCGACGTTGCTGAACGGCCTGGGGCTGGTGTTCATCTGGCGGCTGGACCAGGAGCCGAAGATCAGCACCCCGCAGCTGGGCGGTGCCATGGCACCGGGTCAGTTGATGTGGTCGACGCTGGGCGTCGCGCTCTTCCTCGGTGTGCTGGTCTTCCTGAAGGATCACCGGGTCCTGCAGCGCTACACCTACATCTCGATGGTGGTGGCGCTGGTCCTGCTGATCGCCCCGATCTTCTTCCCGGCCCGGTTCGGCGCGCGCATCTGGATCACGATTCCCGGTGTCGGTTCGCTGCAGCCCGGTGAGTTCGCGAAGATCATCATCGCGATCTTCTTCGCGGGCTATCTGATGGTGAAGCGGGACGCGCTGGCACTGGCCAGCCGCCGCTTCCTGGGCATGTATCTGCCGCGCGGCCGGGACCTCGGCCCGATTCTGGTCATCTGGGCGCTCAGCCTGATGATCCTGGTCTTCGAGACCGACCTGGGCACCTCGCTGCTCTTCTTCGGCCTCTTCGTGATCATGCTGTACGTCGCCACCGAGCGCACCAGCTGGATCGTCTTCGGTCTGCTGTTGAGCGCCGGTGGTGCGGTCGCCGTGGCCACCTTCGAGTCGCATGTGCAGGTGCGTGTCCACAACTGGCTCAACCCGCTGGAGCTGCAGAACGGCGGTGTGACGGAGACCGCGCAGTCGATGTACTCCTTCGGCTCCGGCGGCATCCTCGGGTCCGGTCTCGGACAGGGCTACTCCCGGCTCATCGGCGGTATCGCCCCGAAGAGCGACTACATCCTCGCCACCGTCGGCGAAGAGATCGGCCTGGCCGGTCTGATGGCGATCCTGCTGCTGTACGGCCTGCTCATCGAGCGCGGTATCCGTACGGCGCTGGCGGCGCGCGACCCGTTCGGCAAGCTGCTGGCGGTCGGTCTGTCGGGCGCCTTCGCGCTGCAGGTCTTCGTCGTCGCGGGCGGTGTGACGGGTCTCATCCCGCTGACGGGTATGACGATGCCGTTCCTGGCCCAAGGTGGCTCGTCCGTGATCGCCAACTGGGCGCTGGTGGGGATCCTGCTTCGGATCAGTGACACCGCGCGCCGTCCCGCTCCCGCCCCCGCTCCGTCCACCGACGCCGAGATGACCCAGGTGGTCCGCCCGTGAACAAGCCCCTGCGACGGGTCGCGGTCTTCTGCGGCCTGCTCGTCCTCGCCCTGCTCATCCGTGTGAACTGGGTGCAGTTCGTCCAGAGCGACCAGCTCAAGAACGATCCGCACAACAGGCGGGTGGCGATCGAGCGCTACAGCACGCCGCGCGGCAACATCATCGTCGACGGCAAGGCCATCACCGGTTCGACGACGACGGACAGTGGTGACTTCAAGTACAAGCGGACGTACAAGAACGGCAAGATGTGGGCGCCGGTCACCGGCTACGCATCGCAGGCCTTCGACTCCAACCAGTTGGAGAAGCTGAACGACGCGATCCTGACGGGCACGGACGACCGGCTCTTCTTCAGCCGCACGGTGGACATGTTCACCGGTGGCAAGCAGAAGGGCGGGAACGTGGTGACCACCCTCGACGCCAAGGCGCAGAAGGCGGCCTTCGACGGGCTCGGGGACAAGAAGGGCGCGGTGGTGGCGCTCAACCCGGAGACCGGGGCGATCCTGGCGCTGGCCAGCACGCCGTCGTACGACCCGTCGACGTTCGCGGGGATGACGGACAAGGACGCCGAGGCGTACAACGCGCTGCAGAAGAAGAACAACCCGGACGAGCCGATGCTGAACCGGGCGCTGCGGCAGACGTACCCGCCCGGTTCGACGTTCAAGGTGGTCACCGCGGCGGCGGCGCTGGAGAACGGCCTGTACACCGACCCGGACGCCAAGACGGACTCGCCGGTGCCGTTCATCCTGCCGGACACCGCGCACCAGCCGCTGAACAACGAGGGCAGCATCGCCTGCGAGAACGTGTCGCTGCGGGAGGCCCTGCGGCTCTCCTGCAACACCGTCTTCGGCAAGGTCAGTGCGGATCTCGGCAACGCGAAGATGAAGGCCGAGGCGGAGAAGTTCGGCTTCAACGACGCGAAGATCGACACTCCGGTGCGGGCCGCGGAGAGCGTCTTCCCGAAGGACAACCGGCCGCAGAATGCGATGGCCGGTATCGGGCAGGCGTCGAACCGTGCCACGCCGTTGCAGATGGCAATGGTGGCGTCGGCGGTCGCCAACGGCGGGAAGCTGATGAAGCCGTACATGGTCGAGTCGCTGGTGGCGCCGAACCTCAACGTCGTGCAGCAGCACACGCCGCAGGAGCTGGGTCGGCCGCTGAAGCCGGAGAACGCGCAGAAGCTCCAGAGCATGATGGAGACCGTGGTCAAGGACGGCACGGGTCAGTCGGCGCAGATCGACGGCGTGACGGTCGGTGGCAAGACCGGTACCGCGCAGCACGGCGAGAACAACAAGGACAATCCGTACGCCTGGTTCATCTCGTATGCGAAGACCGCGAAGGGCACTCCGGTTGCGGTGGCGGTGGTGATCGAGGGGTCGGACACCCTCCGTGACGACATCGCCGGTGGCAAGCTCGCCGCCCCGATCGCGAAGGGCGTGATGGAGGCGGTCATCGAAGGCCAGCGGTGACGCGGGGCATGGCGATACCGGTCACGTATCAGGTTGCGGCTCCGGTCCGGTCCGGTACGGCGTGCCGGGTACGGTATGCCCGGACAGCACACCGCCGGACCACACACGGGTGCGGTCGGGACTGACGGAGAGGGCTGGAGAAGCTTATGGAAGAGCCGCGTCGCCTCGGCGGCCGGTACGAGCTGGGCTCGGTGCTCGGCCGTGGTGGCATGGCGGAGGTCTACCTCGCGCATGACACCCGTCTCGGCCGCACCGTGGCGGTGAAGACCCTGCGGGCGGATCTCGCCCGCGATCCGTCTTTCCAGGCCCGGTTCCGCCGTGAGGCCCAGTCGGCCGCCTCGCTGAACCATCCGTCGATCGTCGCGGTCTACGACACCGGCGAGGACTACGTCGACGGGGTGTCGATCCCGTACATCGTCATGGAGTACGTGGACGGGTCGACGCTGCGTGAGCTGTTGCACTCCGGGCGGAAGCTGCTGCCCGAGCGGTCGTTGGAGATGACGATCGGTGTGCTGCAGGCGCTGGAGTACTCGCACCGCGCCGGCATCGTGCACCGCGACATCAAGCCGGCCAACGTGATGCTGACCCGTACCGGCCAGGTCAAGGTGATGGACTTCGGTATCGCCCGGGCCATGGGCGATGCCGGTATGACCATGACGCAGACCGCGGCGGTGATCGGTACCGCGCAGTACCTGTCGCCGGAGCAGGCCAAGGGCGAGCAGGTCGATGCCCGCTCCGACCTGTACTCGACCGGCTGCCTGCTCTATGAGCTGCTGACCGTGCGGCCGCCGTTCGTCGGGGACTCCCCGGTCGCGGTGGCCTACCAGCACGTGCGGGAGGAGCCACAACCGCCGAGCACCTTCGATCCGGAGATCGCCCCGGAGATGGACGCGATCGTCCTGAAGGCGCTGGTCAAGGACCCGGACTACCGCTATCAGTCGGCGGACGAGATGCGGGCCGACATCGAGGCGGCGCTGGACGGCCAGCCGGTCGCGGCGACCGCCGCGCTGGGTGCGGTGGGTTACGGCGAGCAGGACCAGCCGACGACGATGCTGCGGGCGCAGGACCCGGGCGGCCCGAAGACGTCGATGCTGCCCCCGATGAACCCGGACGACGGGGGCTACGGCTACGAGGAGCGCGGCGACCGGCGGCGGGGCGGCGGCAAGAAGAGCAACGTCTCCACGATCCTGCTGGCGCTGGCCGCGGTCCTGGTCCTGGTCGGTGCGATCTTCATCGGCAAGGCGATGTTCAGCGGCGGCAACAAGAGCAACTCCATCACGGTGCCCAACCTTGAGGGCAAGACGCTGGCGGAGGCGAAGTCGTACGGCGACAACAGCTCCTTCAAGGTCGTCCAGGACGGCAGCAAGGAGTGCGACAACGCCCAGAAGGGCCAGGTCACCGCGCAGGAACCGGCAGCCGACACCAAGATCGACAAGGACAGCACGGTCCACGTGACGATCTGCTCGGGTGCGGTGAAGGTGGCCATCCCCGACGTGCAGGGCATGCCGTTCGACCAGGCGGTGAACCAGCTCAAGAACAAGGGCTTCCAGAACGTCACCAAGGCGGAAGAGGTGTCCGACCGGACGCCGGGCATCGTCACGAAGCAGAGCCCCGACGCGCAGTCCCAGTCGACCAAGGACGTCCAGATCACGCTGACGGTGGCCAAGGCGGCGCCGAAGGCGACCGTGCCGGACGTCAAGGGCCAGGACTTCGCCGCGGCACAGAAGCAGCTGACCGACCAAGGCTTCAAGGTCAAGCGGGGGCCCGACCAGAACGTCACCGACCCGGCGCAGAACGGCAAGGTCGTCGCGGAAAGCCCGGATGGGAACCAGCAGGTGGCCCAGGGCTCCACGGTCACGCTGACGGTCGGCAAGGCCGCGCAGGCGCAGGTGCCGGAGGTGCGGGGCAAGAAGGTGAAGGAGGCCAAGCAGATCCTCCAGCAGGCCGGCTACAACAACATCCAGTTCCCCAACGGCAGTTCGCAGGACGACAACGCCGTGGTCATAAACCAGGACCCGCAGCCGGGGACGCAGGGCGACCCCGCGTCGACCACCGTGAACCTGACCACCGCGGGTGGGGGCGGCGACAACGGGAACCAGGACGGCGGCATCTTCGGCGGACCGTTCGGCTGGGGGAAGAAGCACTAGCTCCCGCACGACCCCGTACGACGGAGCCCCGGCTGCCCTTGGAGGGCGGCCGGGGCTCCGTCGTGTGCGGGGTGGTCGGTCAGCGGAGTTCCTCGGGGGGTGTGCGGTCCGCGTCGACCTTTTCGGTGCGTTCCAGTTCGCCCCAGACGATGTAGCGGTAGTCCGAGGTGTAGACCGGGGTGCAGGTGGTGAGGGTGATGTAGCGGCCGGCCTTGTGCTTGCCGGATTCGGCCGGGATCTTGTCGAGGACGTTCACGTTGTACTTGGAGGTCTGCGGGAGCGTCGCGTAGACCTTGTAGACGTACCAGGTGTCCTTGGTCTCGAAGACGATCGGGTCGCCGACCTTGAGCTTGTCGATGTTGTGGAACTTCGCGCCGTGGCCGTCGCGGTGCGCGGCGAGGGCGAAGTTGCCCTGCTTGTCCTGCGGCAGGGCGGACTTGACGGGCTTGGTGTAGTAGCCGGCGACTCCTTCGTTGAGGATGTCGTTGTCGGTGCCCTTCTTGACCAGCACCTCGCCGTTGTCCATCGCCGGTACGTGGAGGAAGCCGATGCCGTCCTTGGTGTCCAGCGCTCCCGGCCCCTTGGGTCCCGGTGGCGCGGCGGCCCAGTGCTTGCGAACCTGGTCGCTCTGCTTGTGGGATTCGCGGTCGGCGAGGACGTTGGTCCACCACAGCGAGTAGACGACGAACAGGCCCAGGATCAGCCCGGCCGTGATGAGGAGTTCACCGATGACGCTGACGACGGAGGCGAAGGTGCGCCACCCCCGGCGTGGCTCCGGTGACATCGCGGACCCGTCGCGGTCCTCGTCGATTCCGCTGGCAGTCACCGGTTAGCTCCCCTTCAGTTGTCCGCTCAGCCGGCGAGCGCTTCCGGTTTGCCCTTGCTCCGTGGCCGCTCGTCCACCATCTTGCCCCAGACGATCAATCGATAGGTACTGGTGAACTCCGGGGTGCACGTGGTCAGGGTGATGTACCGCCCCGGGCCGGTGAATCCCGAGCCGGGCGGGACCGGGCCGATCACGCTGGTGTTGCTGGGAGAGGTCTGCGGGAGGACGCTCTCCATCTCGTAGGTGTAGTAGGCGCTCTGCGTCTCGACGACGATCTTGTCGCCCTTGGTGAGGCGGTTGATGTAACGGAACGGCTCGCCATGGGTGTTGCGGTGGGCGGCGACGGCGAAGTTGCCGGCCTTGTCCCAGGGCATCGCGGTCTTGATGCCGCTGGCGGCGTCGTAGTGGCCGATCATGCCGTGGTCGAGAACGGAGTGCTTGTCGATGCCCTGGGCGATCGGGGCCTTCACGTCGAGCTTGGGGATGTACATGATGCCGAAGCGCTCGCCGTCCGCGAGGTTCTTCTTCTCGCCGCCGCCCTGCTCCCACTGGTGCTGAAGGTTGTTGGCGGCGCCGCCGGCCTCCTCGTCGGCCATCACGTTGGTCCACCACAGCTGGTAGGTGACGAACAGCAGCATCAGCACGCCGAGGGTGATGAACACTTCGCCCAGTGCGCGGCTGGCGATCAGGCCGGGGCTGTCCTTGGCGGCGCGCTGCGCCCGGCGGGCCTCGACCCGGGTCATGGGGACCTTGGGCGCCTCGGCGTCCGTCGCGGCGGCCGAGGCCGAAGCGGAGGCGGTGCGTGCGCTGCGTCGGCCGTGGCGCCCCCCGCGTTTGGCGGCGGCCTGGGCGGCCTTGCGGCGGGCCGCGCGGCCACCCGTCACCAGGGCGGCGGTCGTGGTTTCACGTGAAACGGCGATGGCGGCGTCGGTTTCACGTGAAACGGTCGCGCTGGTTTCACGTGAAACGGTGTCGTCGCCGGACTGCTCGGCCTGGCGCAGCGCCATGGTGGCGTCGTCCGACTGCGAGGGAACCCCGGCCGGCGCCGGGCGCACGGGGCGGCCGGACCGGGAGGGAAGCAGCGGGGGGATCGTGGGGAGGGGCGCGGTGAGGGCCTCCGCGACGCCACGTGGATCGGGTATCGGCTCCGCGGGCGGGGCGTATCTGCCGTGGCCGAGGCCGCCGTTCACCTGACCGTAGGCGTCGGCTTCGGAGCCGTAGGGGCGCGGGGGCGGCGGGCCAGGCGTCGTGTCCTCGGGGCCGGGTTTGCGGTGCCGGGCCGGTCTCCGCGGCGGCGTTGGCGTCGTCGGCGGCGGCTCGGGGCGGCCGGAGGCGGCGGGGTCCTGGCGGGGCCGGAACCAGGGGGAGCCCTCTGTCGCGGTGCCCCCGTCGGCGCGGGCGGTCGGTGCCTGCTGCCCGTAGGGGGCCGGGTGGGGTGCCGGGGAGCGGCCGGGCAGGGGGTCGTTCAGCGGGTCGTCGAGCCGCCCCACCGCCGTCTCGAACGCGTCGGACTGCCCGTACGGGGCGGACGGCGCGGACGGCTGCTCCTCGTACGGCTCGTAGGGCCGTCCTTCGTGCTCGGGGCGTAGCGCGGTCACGCGCCGGCCTTGCCGACCACCGGGGCAAGCCCCGCCGAACGCTCCACCGCTTCCTTGTCGCCGCACTCCACCAGCCAGTTGGCCAGCATCCGGTGTCCCCATTCCGTCAGTACCGACTCGGGGTGGAACTGCACGCCCTCCACGGGGAGTTCACGGTGCCGCAGCCCCATGATGATCCGGCCGCCGGGGGCGTCGTCGGCCTCCGTCCAGGCGGTGACGGCCAGTTCGTCGGGGACGGTGTCCGGTTCGACGGCCAGGGAGTGGTAGCGGGTGGCGGTGAAGGGCGAGGGCAGTCCGGCGAAGACGCCGGCGCCCTCGTGGAGGACGGGCGAGGTCTTGCCGTGCAGCAGTTCGGGGGCGCGGTCCACCACTCCGCCGTAGGCGACGGCCATCGACTGCAGGCCCAGGCAGACGCCGAACACCGGGACGCCGGTGTCGGCGCAGTGCCGGACCATGTCGACGCAGACGCCGGCCTGCTCGGGGGTACCGGGGCCCGGGGAGAGCAGCACGCCGTCGAAGCCGTCCTGGGCGTGGCGCGGGGCGACCTCGTCGTTGCGCAGTACCTCGCATTCGGCACCGAGCTGGTAGAGGTACTGGACGAGGTTGAAGACGAAGCTGTCGTAGTTGTCGACGACGAGAATCCGTGCGGTCATCGGGTGGCTGCCATCCCTTGGTCGACAGTGACGTCATTGAAGGGGAGCAGTGGCTCCGCCCACGGAAAGACCCACTGGAAGAGCACGAAGACCACCGCCAGGCCGAGCAGCACGGAAATCAGCGCCTTCACCCACGTGTTGCCCGGCAGATGCCGCCAGATCCAGCCGTACATGGTGTCGCTGTCCCCTTGCCGATGCCGTTGACGATGTCGATTGCGACACCAGAGTAAGGGGAGAGGCTGTGCGCAGGTGGGTCAGCCGGTCAAAGCCGATGGCCTTCCTTGTGTGACGGGTTGGGTGGAATCGAGGTGTGCCCAGGCGATCAGCCGGTGGCTGTGGCCCCACTCCGGTTCGCAGGTGGTGAGGGTGAGATAGCGGCCGGGGCCGGTGAAGCCGGACTTCCGCGGCACCGGGTCGATGACGCCGATGTCGGTGGGCAGGGTCGTGTAGGGCCGGTTGTCGATGCGGTAGGTGAACCAGGTGGTGCCGTCGGTGAGGACCACGGCGTCCCCGGGGCGCAGCCGGGGGAAGTCCTTGAAGGGGTCGCCGTAGGTGCGGCGGTGGCCGGCCACGGCGAAGTTGCCGGTGGCGCCGAGCCGGGCGGTGCGGTCGTAGTGGCCCAGGCCGCGTTGGAGGACGTCGGTTCCGGTGCCTTCCAGGACGGGTTTGGCCCAGTCCGGCCCGAAGCGGGGGATGTACATGACGGCGAAGGAGCGGCCGGGCCCGTAGCGGCGGGGCGGGGCGGTGGGTGTGGGGGCGGGGGCTCCGGCGGCGACCGGGCCGGTGGACCACTGGTCCTGGAGCCGGCCGATCTCGCTGTCCATCGCGCTGTCCGCCCGGACGCCGGTCCAGTAGAGGAGGTAGACGACGAAGAGGACGATCAGTGTGCCGGCGGTGAGGCAGATTTCGCTGGCCGTCCGTACGATCCACCGCGTCGTCATCGGGCCGCCCCTCCCCGCCGGCCCGCGGTCTGCGGGCTACGGCTTCACAGGCTGTGCGTAGTGGAGATCCACTGTGCCGGAGTAGCCGGGAAGAGTCACCGCATCGTGCTGGTCGACTTTCCAGCCGAGGCCGTAGGCGTTGACGTACTGGAGGTAGTTCTGGATGGCGGGGGACGCGGTCAGCGCCTGGTTGAGGGCGTCCCGGTCGCCGACCGCGGTGATCTTGTAGGGCGGGGAGTAGACCCGGCCCTGGAGGATCAGCGTGTTGCCGACGCAGCGGACCGCGCTGGTGGAGATCAGCCGCTGGTCCATGACCTTGATGCCCTTGGCGCCGCCGTTCCACAGGGCGTTGACCACGGCCTGGAGGTCCTGTTGGTGGATGACCAGGTCGTTGGGCTGGGGTTCGGGGATGCCGGGGATCTTGGCGGTGGCGTTCGGCGGGGCGTCGGTGAGGGTGACGGTCAGGCCCTGGCCGGACAGCGGCTTGGTGCCGGCGCTCTGCTCCAGGCCCTTGAGCCTGGCCTCTTCCGTGGCGGAGGGGCTGGTGTCGCGGCGGGCGAGGGCGTCGACCTCGGCGCGGAGACCGGCGTTGCGCTCGTCCTGGGCGCCGTTTTTGTGGCTGCGTTCCTGGATGAGGTCGGACAGCCGCAGCATCGAGTCGTCCGAGCGGAGGTTGGTGCCGCGGGCGGTGTCGAAGCTCAGCCAGAACATCAGGCCGGCGAGCGCGAAGACGAGGAGGGTGAGGAGTCGGACGGGCCGCAGCCGGGGACGTGGAGGGCGCCCGGGGGAGCCGGCGGAAGTGCTCAACGTACCCTTACTCCTTACGACGCCGCGGAAGCACTACGCTAACGGACGCCTGGGAAGGAAATCCGTTCCCCTCGTGTCCGTACCCTGGCTCCCGACCCGTACCGCTCCCGTGCGGCGGGGAGACCACCCGCTCACCGTCGGGAGTGGGGGAGCAGCACATCGACAGGAGAGTTCCTCGTGCCGAAGTCACGGATCCGCAAGAAGGACGACTTCACGCCGCCGCCGGCGAAGACCACCAGCCTGAAGATGAATTCAGGTCGTGGCTGGGTCGCGCCGCTGATGTTGGCGATGTTCGTGATCGGGCTCGCCTGGATCGTGCTGTTCTACGTCTCCGAGGGCGATCTGCCGATCAAGGCGATGGGCAACTGGAACATCGTGTGCGGCTTCGGCTTCATCGCGGTGGGCTTCGGCGTCTCCACGCAGTGGAAGTAGCGCGCCCCTCCTGGGGATAGCGCAAGCCCTACCCAAGGCCATCCACACAGTTATCCACAGTCGGGGAAAACTTCAGAAGATCTGTGGATAACCCTCGGGAGGTTGACGCCGGTGTGACCGGCGGTACCCCCCGATGCCGGCCCCCGCCCCCGCCCCTTCCTGCGGAAACGCCATTCTGCGGGGTGTCGGGGCCGGCTTCCGCACAGCATGCACAAGATCCTTCACGGACTGTGGACAACGTGGCCCCGCGGGGCCTCAACCCACCAGCTGAAGGGTCCGTACCCACACCACCGCGACGATCGCGAGCAGGGCGACCACGCACGTCCCGACGTGCACCAGCGTGCGGCGGTCCCGCGGCGCGTGCACCATCCCGAACGCCACCGCGGCGCCCACGACCAGTCCGCCGACGTGCGCCTGCCAGGCGATATTCGGCCACAGGAACGTGAAGGCCAGGTTGAGGGCGAGCAGGATCAGGACCGGCTTCATGTCGTACCGCAGCCGCCGCATCAACACGGCGGTGGCGCCCAGCAGCCCGAAGATCGCGCCGGACGCCCCCAGCGAGGGCTGGTTCTGGGCGGCCATGAGGAAGGACAGGGCGCTGCCGCCCAGGCCGGAGAGCAGGTAGAGCGCGGTGAAGCGGAGCCGGCCGAGGGCCGCCTCCAGCGGCGGGCCCAGCCACCACAGCGACAGCAGGTTGAAGGCGATGTGGGCGATCTGCTGGTGCAGGAAGACCGCGGTCAGCAGGCGGTACCACTCGCCGTGGGCGACGCCGACCAGCTGATAGCGGCTGGGGTCGATGGCCAGGCCGATCATGTCGAGCCGGTTGACCAGGTCGGTACCGGCCTGTTGGGCCACGAGCACCGCGATGAAGACGGCGACGTTCAGGCCCAGAAGGATCTTGGTGATCAGCCGGGGGTCGGCGGTGAGGGTGCCGCCCGCTATCGTGCGCGGCGCGCTGGCCTGCGGCGCCGGGCCGCTGCCGCCGCCGGTGCGGACGCACTCCGGGCACTGGAAGCCGACCGACGCGCTGATCATGCACTCGGGGCAGATCGGCCGGTCGCAGCGGGTGCAGCGGATGCCGGTCGGGCGGTCCGGGTGGCGGTGGCAGCCGGGCAGGCCGTCGTGGCCGTGCGCCTGCTGCGGCTCCTGCGGGCTGCCTGGCTGGTCCATCGGTCCCCTAAAGTCCTCGTTCTCGCCGGGACGCGGGCGCACCCCGCCCCCAGCCACCGCCCCACAACAAGCTTCGCGCCCCGCCCACCCGTCGCCCGGCCACCGCCCCACAACGAGCTTCGCGCCCCGTCCCTATCATCTACGACTGGACGGGGCGCGATGGTTCCCCGGACCGGTCCGGGGCGCAAGACCCGGGTCAGCGGGTCTCGATCACCACCGACTCGATGACGACGTCCTGCACGGGACGGTCGGTGCGCGGGTTGGTCGGGGTCTCGGCGATGGCGTCGACGACCTTCTTGCTGGCCTCGTTGGTGACCTCGCCGAAGATGGTGTGCTTGCCGGTCAGCCAGGCCGTCGGGGACACGGTGATGAAGAACTGCGAGCCGTTGGTGCCCGGGCCGGCGTTGGCCATGGCCAGCAGGTACGGCTTGGTGAACGCCAGGTCGGGGTGGAACTCGTCGGCGAACTTGTAGCCGGGGCCGCCGGTGCCGTTGCCCAGCGGGTCACCGCCCTGCAGCATGAAGCCGCTGATCACACGGTGGAAGACGGTGCCGTCGTAGAGACGGGCGGTGGTCTTCTGGCCGGTGTTCGGGTCGATCCACTCCCGCTCGCCGTTGGCGAGCTCGACGAAGTTCTTGACCGTCTTGGGGGCGTGGTTCGGCAGAAGCCGGAGTTCGATGTCGCCCTGGTTCGTCTTCAGGGTGGCGTAGAGCTGCTCAGCCACGATCTACCTTCCATAAGTCTTCGCGGACGGTCACCGATCCTGTCATGAACGACCGCCGGGCGCCGGGCCGCCACCACTTGACGGGGTTCGCACTGATTTCCCGCGCAGGATGCAACGCCGCGTGGCATGGTCGTCACAAGACTCCGGAAAGTCCCCAATGACCCGGATGCCCGCTCGCACATGCCGTGCGGACAGCGAGCGGGCATGCTCGTCAATCGGGTGGACAGGCGACAGAGCACAGGTGGGGGAGCAGCCCCCAGACCAGGAACCCCACCGAGGAGGAGGATCCCCGTGACCCGCAAGGACAGCGTGCGCGCCGCGACCCACACGGCCAAGGACAGCGTGCGGCACGCAGCGGAGGTGGTGGCTCCCTATGCCGGTACGGCCAAGGACGCCGCCGTCCACTACTCGCACGAGGCGCGCACCCGGCTGGCTCCCAAGGTCGCCGAGGCGGCCCAGCAGGCCCGGTCCCAGTACGACACCCACCTGCAGCCGCGGATCGAGCACGCCCGCGGCGCGCTGCCGCCCAAGGTGGACGCGGTGGCGACCCGGGCCGCCGTCCGCACCCGTCAGGCGGCCCGCCAGGCTGCCGACTACACCGCCCCGCGGTTGGAGAGCGCGATGGTCACCGCGCGGGCGGCGGCCGAGCCGGTGCGCGAGGAGGCGTTGGCCAGGGGTGCCGTGGCGCTGGCCGCGCTCCGCGGGGAGGTGACGGCCGCGGAGGTCGAGAAGCTGCACCGGAAGCAGTGCCGCCGGGCGGCCTGCGGCAAGGCCGCCAAGCGACTGGCCCTGCTGGGCCTGGTGGTGGCCGGTGCGGTCGCCGCCTGGAAGTGGTGGGACAAGCAGGCCAACCCGGACTGGCTGGTCGAGCCGCCGGCGCCCACCGAGGTCGGCGACCGCGGCCACCTGAGCGCCGTGGACGGCAGTCAGGGCACCTCGCTCGACCCCGAGGTCCAGGCCAAGCAGGCCGAGTCCGACTCCGACGAACGGCGTGGCGGCGGCACCGCCTGACCCCCTTTCGCACCCGTCGACGGGCCGCGCACTGGTGCGGGGCGGGGCCCGTCGGCGGGTGCCGGCGCAGGCCCGGTGGGCGGCAGCTCAGGACACCTCGGCCCGGCTCCCCTGCCCGGCCAGCGGGTCGGCCCGCCGGGCCAGGTCGAGGAGGGCCTGCAGGGGCCGTTCGGCGAGGCCGAGGCGGGGGTGCCACTGGGCGATGATGCTGACCGGGCGGAGCGGCTCGACGAGCCGGAGGGTGACCAGGTCGCCCTGTTCCAGCTCCCGGGCGACGGCCAGCGCCGGCAGCAGCGAGACGCCCTGGCCGTGGGCGGTCAGCCGGAGCAGCGCGGACAGCGAGCCGGTGACCGTCGCGGTGTGCGCCCCGGCGAGCAGGTCCCGGCCCAGGTGGTCCACCAGCATCTCGGAGGTGCAGCCCCGCTCGGCGACGAGGAACGGGCAGTCCAGGAGGTGATCCGACGTCACCCGCTCCTGCCGGGCCAGCGGGTGGCCGGGCCCCGCCACCAGGACCGTGCGGTCATGGCCGACGACGGCGTGCGGGCCGACCGCCCGCTGCCCGTTGTCGTACTGGAACGCCACGTCCACTTCGCCCGCGCCGAAGGCCCGTTGCACCCGGTCGCGGTTGCCGACCGTCAGCTCGACCTCGGTGCTGGTGCCCGGCCCGGCCGCGCCGTACTCCAGGGCCGCCAGCACCTCCGGCATCCAGGCGTGCGCCAGCGACTCCTGGGCGCCGATGCGCAGTCGGGGGCGCTCGCCGCGTGCGGCCCGGCGCATCCGCTCGTCCAGTTCCAGCGCCTCGCGGGCGTGCGGCAGCAGGCGCCGTCCGGCGTCGGTGAGCGTGGCGCCGGTGCCGGCCCGCACCAGGACCGTCGCGTCCAGCTCCGCCTCCAGGCGTTTGAGCTGGGCGCTCACGCTGGACTGGGCGTAGCCCAACTCCTGGGCGGCGGCGGAGATTCCGCCGTGTTCGACGACGGCGACGAAGGCGCGGAGGTAGCGGGAGTCCACCCCGCAAGGATGCCACCGGCCATCGAGGTTTCCGATGGGGATATCGGAAGTGCGGTGTCGCGGGCCGGGCCGGTCCGGGGCGACCGTGCTGCCATGACCACCGACACCCGCGCGCCGGCCACCGGCGCCCTCGCGCCGGCACCCGCCCGCTCCCGGCTCGCGTTCGCCGGCATCGCCGCCGGCAATCTGCTCGTCCTCCTCGACACCACGATCCTCAACGTCGCCCTCCCCGACCTGCGGCGTGCGCTGCACCCGGCCGCCGCCGCACTGCCCTGGGCGGTCGACGCCTACACCGTGGTCTTCGCCGGACTGCTGCTCGCCGCCGGGGTGTTCGCCGACCGGTGGGGCGCGCGCCGGATGTACGTCGGGGCATTGATCGGCTTCGCCGTGCTGTCCGTGCTCTGTGCCGCGGCGCCCGGTGCCGGCGCGCTGATCGCCGGGCGGGCGCTGCTGGGGGCGGCCGGCGCCGGGCTGGTGCCGGCCTCACTGGCGCTGCTCATCGCGCTCTATCCCGACCCCGCGCGGCGCACCCGGGCGATCGGCGCCTGGGCCGCACTGAGCGGACTGGGCGCGGCGGCCGGCCCGGTGCTGGGCGGCGGCCTGGTCGAACTCGGCGGCTGGCGGCTGGTGTTCCTGGTGAACCCGCCGATCGCGCTGGCCGCGCTGCTGCTCGCCCGCCGGCTCCCGGCGCCGGCTCCGCGGGCCGCCGGCGCCGCGCCACACACCCTGGACCGGTCCGGGCTGCTGCTGTCCACCGGCGCGCTCGGCGCGCTCACCTTCGGGCTGGTCCAGGCCGGCATCGAGGGCTGGTCCGCGCCGTCCGCCTGGGGGCCGCTCGCGGCCGCGGTGGTCGCCTTCGTCGCGCTGGCCGCCGTGGAACGCCGGGTCGCGGCGCCCGTGCTGCCGCCGGCGCTGCTCGCACTCCCCCGGGCACGGTCCGCCGTGCTGGCCGCCGCGGTGTCCTGCTTCGCCTACTTCGGCGGGATGTACCTGCTCGCCCTGTGGCTGCAGCGCACCTACGCGCTCTCGCCGCTCGCCGCCGGGCTGGCCTCCCTGCCGCTCACCTTCCCGGTGTGCGTGATGCCGTTCTTCACCGGACGGCTGGTGCCCGGCACGGCGCCCGTCCGGTGCTGCTGGCCGGGATGGCGGCCACCGCGCTGGCCGGCGGGCTGCTGCTGCTCGCCGGCGGCCGGCCGCCGCTCCCCCTGCTGGTGGTGGCCGAGCTGGCGCTCGCCGCCGCGGGCACCCTCTCCATCCCGGGTGCCGCCGCCGCGATGGCCGTCGAGGCGCCGGCCGAGCTGGCCGCCACCGCGCAGGGCGCCCTGAACGGGATCCGGCAGGCCGGCTCGGCGTTGGGCGTGGCGGTCCTGGGCACCCTGGGCGGGCCGCGGGATGCGGGCCTGGTGCTCGTCGTCGCCGGGCTCGCGGCGGTCCTGCTGATCTTCCGCGCGGGCGCCACGGGCCGGCGGTGACGGCCGCCGCCGCGACGGCCCGGCCCCGCCCTCAGCGGCGCACAAAAAGACCCCTCCGGCTGCGTTCCCACAGGTCGGAGGGGTTTGGGGGTGGAGCCTAGGGGAGTCGAACCCCTGACATCTGCCATGCAAAGACAGCGCTCTACCAACTGAGCTAAGGCCCCTTCGCCGAACAGGGTACCCGGTGTCGGGGTGCTTTCCCGACCGGGTATCGCCGCGCACCGTCGCTCTCCGTAGGATGCTTCGCGAGATTCGCGGCAGCGAAGCGCGATCGGGGATACAGGGGAGACGGCATGGATGCAGCACAGCAGGAAGCCACCGCGCGGGCCCGGGAGCTCCAGCGCAGTTGGTACGGAGAACCTCTGGGCGCGCTGTTCCGCCGTCTGATCGACGACCTCGGGCTGAACCAGGCCCGGCTGGCCGCGGTGCTCGGTCTGTCCGCGCCGATGTTGTCCCAGCTGATGAGCGGGCAGCGCGCGAAGATAGGCAACCCGGCCGTGGTGCAGCGGGTGCAGGCGCTGCAGGAGTTGGCCGGTCAGGTCGCGGACGGTCGGGTCAGCGCCGCCGAGGCCACCGACCGGATGGAGGAGATCAAGAAGACGGCGGGCGGGTCGGTGCTGAACAACACCACCCAGAACACGTCGTCGACGGGCGCCACCACCGTGCGCCGGGTGGTGCGGGAGATCCAGTCGCTGCTGCGGTCGGTCTCCGACGCCGGCGAGATCATCGACGCGGCCAACAGCCTCGCCGCCACCCACCCCGAACTGGCAGAGTTCCTCCGGGTCTACGGTGCCGGTCGCACCGCCGACGCGGTCGCCCACTACGAGTCGCACCAGAGCTAGGGCCAAGCGCGGTCGGCCGCAGGCGAGTTGGCCGCAGGGAGTCGGATCCAGCAGCGGACGGGGCGCAATGGGTGAGATCTTCGCCGGTCGGTACGAGCTCGTGGACCCGATCGGTCGGGGCGGGGTGGGCGCGGTCTGGCGCGCCTGGGACCACCGGCGCCGCCGTTATGTGGCGGCCAAAGTGCTGCAGCAGAGCGATGCGCACACGCTGCTGCGCTTCGTCCGCGAGCAGGCGCTGCGGATCGACCATCCGCACGTACTGGCCCCGGCGAGCTGGGCGGCGGACGACGACAAGGTGCTGTTCACCATGGATCTGGTGCACGGCGGCTCGCTGGCCCATCTGATCGGTGACTACGGCCCGTTGCCGCCGCGGATGGTGTGTGCGCTGATGGACCAGCTGTTGGCCGGGCTGACCGCCGTGCACGCCGAGGGCGTGGTGCACCGGGACATCAAGCCAGCCAACATCCTGCTGGAGGCCACCGGCACCGGCCGTCCGCATCTGCGGCTGTCCGACTTCGGCATCGCGATGCGCAAGGGCGAGCCGCGACTGACCGAGACCAACTACGTGGTGGGGACGCCGGGTTACTTCGCGCCGGAGCAGATGCTGGGTTCCGAGCCGGACTTCCCCGCGGACCTGTTCGCGGCCGGACTGGTCGCACTGAGCCTGATCACCGGCGCCAAGCCGGACACCGAGGCGCTGGTCCGGCGGTTCATGGACCACGGCGGCATACCGAACGCACCCGAGGACGTGCCGGAGCCGCTGTGGCAGGTGCTGGCGTCGCTGCTGCACCCGGACCCGGACGCCCGGTTCAGAACCGCGACAGGGGCCCGGAAGGCGCTGCTGGCGGCGGCCGATCTGCTGCCGGAGGTGACGCTGGAGGACGAGGTCGTCGAGGTCTTCGACCACATCGGGCCGCTGCCGTCGGGGTTCGGTCCGGACGGGCCGCTGCGCGGCGCTCCGGGCGGGGACACCACCGGGCGCACCGGCGTGGCCGCCGCCGGGGCCACGGGAACCGCCGGGACCACCGGGGGCCAGGGCACGGACGCCGTCCAGGCGCCCCTGTCGGGCACCGGGAGCTTCCACCTCGCGCCGCCGGAACCGTCCGTCCCGCCGCTGCCGAGCACCCCGCCGCCCTTCGCTCCGCCGACCGCCCCACCGCCGAGCACCCCGCCGCGCGGCACCGTCCCGGCCCCGCCGACCACCCCGCCCCGGACCCCGGCGCCGGCCGCCCCGGCCCCGGCCCCGATGCCGCGGTACGAGCCGACGGCCGCGGCACGCCCGGAGCCGTCCGCGACCCGCCCGTACACCGCCGGACAGCCGCCGCTGCCGGGGCAGCATCCGCCGACCGGAGGCGTCGGGGTGCCGGCGGTGCCTCCCCCGGCCGGGCCGGTACGGAAACCGGGACCGCCCCCGAAGGTCGCGATCCCGGTCCTGATCGTGGCGCTGCTGTGCATCGCGATCGGGGTGTGGTCGCTGCTCGCCGGCTGACTTGCACCCGGCAGGAGGGCCGGCGCGGTCAGCGCCGCCAGGACGGCGAGCGCCGCCGTCCCGTTGGGCCTGCGCTCACCGTGCGTCGCCCGGCACCGGCTTGCGGCGGGCCCGGGCGTACGCCGTGCCCAGCCCGGCCAGCATCAGGACGCCCACCACGCCCACGGAGACCCCGGCGACCCGGAGCCCGGACCAGCCGCCGCTGTCCGTCGCGCTGTCGGTGGGGCCCGAATCGCCGTCGGGCGCCTGCCCCTTGATCGCCGCGGCACCGGCCTCCGGCCCGGCCTTGGCCCGTCCCAGGACGGCGACCCGCAGCACCACGCCGATCCGCGGGTCCTGTGCGACCTGGGCGGCCCTGGCGCCGAGCGTCACCGCGATGTAGAAGTCGCCCTTGGCGTGGACGGGGATGACGTTGGGGTGGGTCTCGTAGCGGTTGGTCCAGGAGACCGGCACCGTCCCCATGCTCAGCGAGGCCGGCCGCCCGTTGTAGGGCACCTGTGGGTTGAAGACGCCGGTTCCGCTGCCGACCGGGGCCCGGAACGGCGTGTAGACCTGGGTGCTGCCGAACGAGGTGTGGGAGCTGCCCTCGGAGCGCGGTTCGTTGGCGAACTCCACGTCGTAGCGCAGCTGTTGGCCCCAGCTGACCGGCACCTTGTACCAGAGCGTCTGCGCCGGGAGGATCTGGTCCCGCCAGACGCCCGGGCCCAACGGGCGGGCGTCGTTGAATCCGGTGCCGCCGGTGACGTCCTTGGGCGCCGTGGTGGGCAGCTCGGCGTTCTTGCCGCCCGCACCGTACTCCGGGGACGACTGTGCGGGGGTGGTGCCCTTCGGCAGCGGATGTTCCACGTGAAACATCAGCTCCATCGGCCAGCGCGCGGCGTCCGAGCCGGTGTCCGCATGGCGCTCGACGACCAGCCAGTAACGGCCCGCCTTGTCGCAGGTGCCGGTGCCGCTCTGCGTCGGGATGCGGCTGACGCCCGAGGTCAGCGGCGTGGCCCCCTCCCGCTGCCCGAACAGGGCGGTGGAGGACTCGCAACTGCCGTCCTTGTCCCGGACGATCTGGGTGCGCAGGGTGTCGAGGTAGTCGATCGCCGCACCGGACGGTGGCACCACGGTGGCCGAGAAGTCTGCCGCCGAGGCGGCGTCCAGGTCGACGGCGTAGTACCGCTTCTCGTTGGGCCCGATGCTGTCCAGGTACTGCCCGGGGGCGACGACCGGTGCGCCCGTCCGGTCGTCGGTGCCGCGGACCTGCTTGCCCTGGAACCGGTAGCCGCTCGCGGAGAGTTGGCCGGCGCGCTGGAGCTGGCGGGTGAGCGACCGGGCGTCGGGGGCGTCGTAGTACTGGCCGTTGCCGGACTTGGCGATGCACTCCAACTGGGCGCGGGCGCTGCCGGCCACCTGGAAGCCGACGACGTCGATGTGCAGATCGCCGCCGGACGTGGCGAGTTGGGAGGCGATCTGGCACGGCGACGGGGTGTGGCAGGTGTCCTCCCCGTCGGAGATCAGCACGATGGTGCGCTTGCCGACGCCACCGGCGGCCGGCTTGGGGAGGTCCTGGGCGGCCTTGGTCAGGGAGAGCCCGATGGGGGTGTCGCCCTTGGGACGCACGCCCGCCACGGCCTTTTTGAGGCCGTCCCGGTCCAACGGGGCGACGGGCTGGGCGAGCCGGGTGTCGTCACACCCCTTGGGCTTGTCCGCGCCGTAGACCCGCAGGCCGGCGGGATAGCCCTCGGGCAGGCCGTCCACGAGTGTGCCGACGGCCCGGCGGGCGTCGGCGATACGGGTGCTGCCGGCCCCGTCGCTCCCGGCCATCGAGCCGGAGGAGTCGAGGACCATCACCAGTCCGCTGCCGTCGGCGGCCGGCGCCACCTGCGGGGCCGCCGTGGCGGGAAGCGCCGCCGCGACCGGGAGCACCGCCGCGGCCAGGGCCAGCACGGCTCTCCCCCAGGCTCTCGCCCCGGTTCGGGCGGGGGGTACCCCCACCGCCGGCGCCACCGCCCCGCTGCGTGGTGGTCGTGCCATGTCCTCGTCCCCCTCGCGTCTGCCGGTCACAGCCCGGACATCGACTTCAGGACCAGCGACTTTGCCGCTGCAACCCATCAATGTGCGATAGCAAACCCACAAGCCCGTGTTCCCGCCCCGGTACGTACGAAACCCCGGCCGCCCATGGGCAACCGGGGTCCATACGAAATGTGCTGTGCGTGTGGTCTCACACACCCGAACCTGCGGGCACGGAGTCGGTCGCCTCCGTCCACAGATCCTGCTCGGCGCGATCCGCCTGGATCTGGCGGTACACGAGGAGCCCGCCGATGGCGGCCAGTGCGACCAGGAGAAGCTTCTTCACCGCGCGACCTCGTCTTTCGTTGACGTAGGGGACCCTATGTCGGCCGATGATACACACCGGTCGATACCGATCGGTTATCTAGCCCGCACTCGGCAACACCTCATCCGGAGGTGCGCGAAGGCCCCAACTCCCGCCCCATCACAACGAATCACACCCGGATCCGGTTCCCCCGCCCCGAAAAGACCGCGCGGCAGGCAAAAGCATCGGCCCGACCGGAGAAATCTCCGGCCGGGCCGACTGTGCGGTGCGGCTACCAGGACTTGAACCTGGGGCCTCTTCCTTATCAGGGAAGCGCTCTAACCGTCTGAGCTATAGCCGCTCGCTCGCTGCACCAGAAGATTAGCGCACTTCAGAGGCGTTCCCAAAATCGGTTCCCGATGCCTTGGGAACGCCCGGCGCCGCCCCCCTTCCGGGAGCGCTCACTCGTCCTCCGCGAGCGTCAGCTCCACGCCGCCCACGAAGCCCGCTGACAGGTTGTAGATGAACGAGCCGAGGGTGGCCAGCGCGGTCGCCAGCACCACGTCGATCACCGCGATGACCGAGGTGAACAGCAGTACCCGCGGCAGCGAGAGGAACGACTGCAGATCGAAGCCACCGCCCTCGGCTGAGCCGGTCGCCTCGCTGAGGGTCTTGCCGACCGTGGAGAAGACGCCCATCGCGTCCATCACCATCCACAGCACCGCCACCGCCACCACCGTGCAGATGCCCAGCGCGATGGACAGCAGGAAGCTGACCTTCATCACCGACCAGGGATCGGTGCGCGCGACCCGGAGGCGGGCCTTGCGCGTCCGCGGCGCCGTGCTGGCGCCCGTACGCGGCTTGCGCACGGCCTGGCCGGCTTCGGCCCCGCCGCCGCCCGGGTGGTACGCCTGGGGCGGCTGGTAGGGCTGTTGTACGCCTCCCTGCGGCTGTCCCTGGCCACCGCCCCCGGCCGGCGGCTGGGGCTGGGGTTGCGGCTGTCGGGTATTCGTCACGGTTCCCCCCTCATGGGCGCCCTCGCCCCGGATGCCGTCGGACGCGACGGAGCCACGGGCGCTGCGTTCCCTTTCGGTTGCGGGTTCCGCCGCGGAGTCCGAAGTGACTCCCGCATCTCCCGTCGCAGCGCCCGTGGCTCCACTCACGACCTACTCCTCGTGTTACTCCGCCGCGGGCTGCTCGCCCTCGACTGCGGTGGCCCCGGGCTCCTCGGCCGCGCCGGTCTCCTCGGGCCCGTCGGGCCCGTCGACCTCCTCGGCCTCGCGGCCGGCCTCGGCGTTGCGCGCGATGCCGACGACGGCATCCCGCTTGCCCAGGTTGATCAGTTGGACGCCCATGGTGTCACGGCCGGTTTCCCGCACCTCGTTGACCCGCGTGCGGATCACGCCACCGCCGAGCGTGATCGCGAGGATCTCGTCGGCCTGCTCCACGATCAACGCCCCGACCAGCGAACCCCGGTCCTCGACGATCTTGGCGGCCTTGATGCCGAGGCCGCCGCGGCCCTGGACACGGTACTCGTCGACCGCAGTGCGCTTGGCGTAGCCGCCGTCGGTCGCGGTGAAGACGAAGGTGCCCTCCCGGACCACGTTCAGCGACAGCAGCTCGTCGCCCTCGCGGAAGCTCATGCCCTTCACACCGGAGGTGGCCCGGCCCATCGGGCGCAGCGCCTCGTCGGTCGCGGTGAACCGGATCGACTGGGCCTTCTTGCTGATCAGCAGCAGGTCGTCGGTCTCCGAGACCAGCTCGGCGCCGATCAGCTCGTCGTCCGTGCCGTCCTCCCGCTCGCGGAGGTTGATCGCGATCACGCCGCCGGAGCGGGGCGAGTCGTAGTCCTTGAGCGGGGTCTTCTTCACCAGGCCGCCCTTGGTCGCGAGGACCAGGTACGGCGCCGCCTCGTAGTCGCGGATCGCCAGGATCTGCGCGATCTGCTCGTCCGGCTGGAAGGCCAGGAGGTTGGCCACGTGCTGGCCGCGGGCGTCCCGTCCGGCGTCCGGGAGTTCGTACGCCTTGGCGCGGTAGACCCGGCCCTTGTTGGTGAAGAACAGCAGCCAGTGGTGGGTGGTGGAGACGAAGAAGTGGTCGACGATGTCGTCTTCCTTGAGCTTGGTGCCCCGCACGCCCTTGCCGCCGCGCTTCTGCGAGCGGTAGTCGTCGGTCTTCGTCCGCTTCACATAGCCGCCACGGGAGATGGTGACGACGATGTCCTCCTCGGCGATCAGGTCCTCGATGGACATGTCGCCCTCGAAGGGCACCAGCTTGCTGCGCCGGTCGTCGCCGAACTTCTCGACGATCGCGGCCAGTTCCTCGCTGATGATCTGGCGCTGCCGCTCCGGGGAGGCCAGGATCGCGTTGTACTCGCTGATCTTGCGCTGGAGCTCGTCGTGCTCGGCGGTGATCTTCTGGCGCTCCAGGGCGGCCAGCCGGCGCAGCTGCATCTCCAGGATCGCGTTCGCCTGGATCTCGTCGATGGTCAGCAGGCCCATCAGGCCCTCGCGGGCGATCTCGACCGTCTCGCTGCGCCGGATCAGCGCGATGACCTCGTCGATGGCGTCCAGCGCCTTGAGCAGACCGCGCAGGATGTGCGCCCGCTCCTCGGCCTTGCGCAGCCGGAACTTCGTCCGGCGGACGATGACCTCGATCTGGTGCGTGACCCAGTTGCGGATGAACGCGTCCAGGGAGAGCGTGCGCGGCACCCCGTCGACCAGCGCGAGCATGTTCGCGCCGAAGTTGGTCTGCAGATCGGTGTGCTTGTAGAGGTTGTTGAGAACGACCTTGGCGACCGCGTCCCGCTTGAGGACGATGACCAGCCGCTGGCCGGTACGCGAGGAGGTCTCGTCGCGGACGTCCGCGATGCCGCCGATCTTGCCGTCCTTGACCAGGTCGGCGATCTTCTGCGCGAGGTTGTCCGGGTTGACCTGGTAGGGCAGCTCGGTGACCACCAGGCACTGGCGGTTCTGGATCTCCTCGACCGCCACCACCGCGCGCATCGTGATCGAGCCGCGGCCGGTGCGGTACGCCTCCTCGATGCCCTTGCGGCCCACCACCAGCGCGCCGGTGGGGAAGTCCGGGCCCTTGACCCGCTCGATCAGCGCGTCCAGCAGCTCCTCGCTGGACGCCTCCGGGTGGGCCAGCGCCCACTGCGCGCCGTCCGCGACCTCACGGAGGTTGTGCGGCGGGATGTTGGTGGCCATACCGACGGCGATACCGGCCGAGCCGTTGATCAGCAGGTTGGGGAAGCGGGACGGCAGGACCGTCGGCTCCTGGTTGCGGCCGTCGTAGTTGTCCTGGAAGTCGACAGTCTCCTCGTCGATGTCCCGGAGCATCTCCATCGACAGCTGCTTCATCTTGCACTCGGTGTACCGCATGGCGGCGGCCGGGTCGTTGCCCGGAGAACCGAAGTTGCCGTTGGAGTCGACCAGCGGCATCCGCATCGACCACGGCTGCGCGAGGCGCACCAGCGCGTCGTAGATGGAGGTGTCGCCGTGCGGGTGGTACGTACCCATGACGTCGCCGACGACGCGGGCGCACTTGTAGAAGCCCTTCTCGGGGCGGTAGCCGCCGTCGTACATCGCGTACAGCACGCGGCGGTGCACCGGCTTGAGGCCGTCGCGCACGTCGGGCAGCGCACGCGACACGATGACGGACATCGCGTAGTCGAGGTAGGAGCGCTGCATCTCCGTTTCGAGCCCGACGGGCTCGACGCGCATTCCGACGCCTTCGATGGTGGCGGGCGCGCCCTCGGCGGTCACGCCGTCCGGGGTCACAGGGGGGTTCTCGTCGGCCATGGTGGTTCAAAGTCCTTTCGAGCTGCGGCTGTTGTGCGGGCCGACAGGGCTCAGATGTCGAGGAAGCGGACGTCCTTGGCGTTGCGCTGGATGAACGAGCGGCGTGCCTCGACGTCCTCGCCCATCAGCACGGAGAACAGGTCGTCCGCGCGGGCCGCGTCGTCCAGCGAGACCTGGCCGAGGACACGGTGGTCGGTGTCCATGGTCGTGATGCGCAGTTCCTCGGCGTTCATCTCGCCGAGACCCTTGAACCGCTGGATGGAGTCCTCGCGGATCCGCTTGCCGTTCTGCTTGCCGCGCTCGATCAGCGTGTCCCGCTCCGGGTCGGAGTAGGCGTACTCGAAGTCGTCCCGACTCCACTTGATCTTGTACAGCGGCGGGCGGGAGAGGTAGACGTGGCCGGCCTCGACCAGCGGGCGCATGAAGCGGAACAGGAAGGTCAGCAGCAGGGTGTTGATGTGCTGACCGTCGACGTCGGCGTCCGCCATCAAGATGATCTTGTGGTACCGGAGCTTCTCGATGTCGAAGTCCTCGTGCACGCCCGTGCCGAACGCCGAGATCAGCGCCTGGACCTCGTTGTTCTGCAGGATCTTGTCGACCCGGGCCTTCTCGACGTTGAGGATCTTGCCGCGGATCGGGAGGATCGCCTGGTACTCCGGGTTACGGCCGGACTTGGCCGAGCCGCCGGCGGAGTCACCCTCGACGATGAAGATCTCGCACTTGGTCGGGTCGTTGGACTGGCAGTCGCTCAGCTTGCCGGGCAGCGACGCCGTCTCCAGCAGGCCCTTGCGGCGGGTCAGGTCGCGCGCCTTGCGGGCCGCGACCCGGGCGGTGGCCGCCTGGATGCCCTTGCGGATGATGTCCGCGGCCTCGTTGGGGTTGCGGTCCAGCCAGTCGTTGAGGTGCTCGTGGACGACCTTCTGGACGAAGGTCTTCACCTCGGTGTTGCCCAGCTTGGTCTTGGTCTGGCCCTCGAACTGCGGCTCGGCGAGCTTGACCGAGATGATCGCCGTCAGACCCTCGCGGATGTCCTCGCCCGTGAGGTTGTCGTCCTTCTCGCGGAGCAGCTTCTTGTCGCGCGCGTAGCGGTTGATCAGGCCGGTCAGCGCGGCGCGGAAGCCCTCTTCGTGGGTACCGCCCTCGTGGGTGTGGATGATGTTCGCGAAGCTGTAGACACCCTCGCTGTACTGGGTGTTCCACTGCATCGCGAGGTCGACGGAGAGGTTCCGCTCCTTGTCCTCGGCCTCCACCGAGACCACCGTCGGGTGCACCAGCTCGCCCTTGCGGGAGTTGAGGTACTTCACGAAGTCGACGATGCCGCCCTCGTAGTGGTACCGCACCGAGAGCGGCTTGCCGTCCTCGTCCACGTGGTCGGCGCGCTCGTCCTTCAGCGAGATGGTCAGCCCCTTGTTGAGGAACGCCATCTCCTGGAAGCGCCGGGACAGCGTCTCGAAGCTGTAGGTGGTGGTCTCGAAGATCTCGGGGTCGGCCCAGAAGGTGACCGAGGTGCCGTGCTGGTCGGTGGCCTCGTGCTTGGCCAGCGGGGCGGTGGGCACGCCCTGCTTGTAGTCCTGGGTCCAGCGGTAGCCGTCCGTGCAGATCTCGACCGAGACCCGGGTCGACAGGGCGTTCACCACGGAGACGCCCACACCGTGCAGACCGCCGGAGACCGCGTAGCCGCCGCCGCCGAACTTGCCGCCGGCGTGCAGGACCGTCAGCACGACCTCGACGGCCGGCTTGTTCTCGGACGGCACGATGCCGACGGGGATACCGCGGCCGTTGTCGTCGACCCGCACTCCACCGTCGGCGAGGATCGTCACCTCGATGGTGTCGGCGTAGCCTGCCAGCGCCTCGTCGACGGAGTTGTCGACGACCTCCTGCACGAGGTGGTGCAGGCCGCGCTCGCCCGTTGAGCCGATGTACATGCCGGGGCGCTTACGAACCGCGTCCAGGCCCTCAAGGACGGTGATCGCGCTGGCATCGTACGACTTCTCCACCGAGGAGTCGCCCACGGCACCGGCCGAACCCCCCTCTTCGGTAGAAGCCATGTTGATCTCGTTGAGGTCGCCGGAGTCGGCCACGAAGCGCCCTTTCTGGCACAGCACGAGCCCTTCCACACCTGTTGCGATCTCCCCGCGAAGGACAGGTGGGAGCGGCTCGTCGTTCGACTTGTTCCGCGAGTGGGCGGGATTGCTACCAGTCTACCGGTAGCGCCGACACTCATGGGGGTTTGCAGGCACCTGAGTCGTCATGTGCCGCCCTGAATTGACGTCCGCCGACTCCCCATATGCGAGACGGGGCCTCAGGGCGCTCACGCGGGCACTCAGCGCTTCGGGCTGTCAACCGCCGGCTACCGTGAGCGGAGTCTCATGCGTCACACGTGTTTACAAGGCCCGCACAGGAGTGCGTCGTTTCACGTGAAACGGCCCCTGACCAGCCGAGAAAGCACGAGGGGGGCGGTGTTTCACGTGAAACACCGCCCCCCTCGGCACGCGCGCCCGGCCATGCCGTCGCACTCAGCCGTAGGTGTCGCCGGGACCCCGGCTGCCCGGTGCGCGCAACGGTCCGTACCGGCGCCCGGGACCGCCCGGCCCCAGCACCTTGATCATCTTGACCGTGCCATGGCCCAGGTCCTCGTTGAGGCGGGCGACCAGCGTCGGGGCCAGCAGCCGCAGCTGCGTCGCCCATGCCGTCGAGTCGCACTGGACCGTCAGCACACGCGCGTCCTCGTCGTACCGCTGCGGCTCGCAGTGCTGGGCCACCTCGGGCCCCACCAGCTGCGGCCAGCGGCCCATCACCCCGCCGACCGCCGCCGGGGTCTCCCAACCGCGCTCGGTGATCAGGCGGTTGATCGCGGCGCCCAGCGGCAGCGGGTCCCGGCCGTCCGCCCGCGCACCCGAGCGCAGCCCACCACGGCGGGCCTGCTTCTTCTGCTGCGCGGCGGCGCCCCGGGCGCGCGCCTGCTCCTTGGCGGCCACCAGCGCCTGGCGGGCGAGGTCCACACCGGACAGTTCCGGAGTCTTGGGCCGTTCCGGCTGCGGTTCGCTCACCGGTCCACCCGCTCCACCGTGCCGCCGGAGACCGCGTACCGCGCCCCCACCAACACTCCCGGCACATCGTCGTCCACCGCCGCGGTCACCAGCACCTGTTCGCCCGGCGCCACCAGCTCCGCCAGCCGCTCCCGGCGCCGCGCGTCCAGCTCGGCGAAGACATCGTCGAGCACAAGCACCGGCTCGTTGCCCTCCGCGCGCAGCAGCTCGTACGAGGCCAGCCGCAGCGCCAGCGCGTACGACCAGGACTCGCCGTGGCTGGCATAGCCCTTCGCCGGCAGCTGACCGAGCTTCAGCAGCAGGTCGTCCCGGTGCGGCCCGACCAGCGTCACCCCGCGCTCGATCTCGCTCTTGCGGGCCTCGCCCAGCGCCGCCAACAGCGCGCCGTACAGCTCCTCGCGGTTCGTGGCGGCGGCCATCGCCTCGCCCGCGGAACCGCGGTACTCCAACCCCAACGGTCCGCCGCCGGGCGCCAGTTGCTCGTACGCCTTGTCCGCCAGCGGCCGCAGCGTGGCGATCAGGTCGAGCCGCTGGGCCAGGAGTTCGGCACCGGCCCGGGCCAGATGCTGGTCCCAGACGTCCAGCGTCGACAGGTCCATCTGCCGCCCGCCGTGCCGACGGGCCAGCGCCGCCGTCTTCAACAGGGTGTTCCGCTGCTTCAGGACGCGGTCGTAGTCCGCGCGCACGCCGGCCATCCGCGGCACGCGGGCGGTGATCAGCTCGTCGAGGAACCGCCGGCGCTCGCCGGGGTCGCCCTTGACCAGCGCCAGGTCCTCGGGCGCGAACAGCACCGTCCGTACGATCCCCAGCACGTCACGCGGCCTGACCTGCGACGATCTGTTGATCCGGGCGCGGTTGGCCTTGCCCGGGTTGAGTTCGAGCTCCACCAGCTGCTGGCGTTCGCCCTGGACGAGCGCGGCCCGGATGATCGCCCGGTCCGCGCCCATCCGCACCAGCGGCGCGTCCGAGGAGACCCGGTGACTGCCGAGCGTGGCGAGATAGCCGACCGCCTCGACCAGGTTCGTCTTGCCCTGCCCGTTGGGGCCCACGAACGCCGTGACGCCCGGATCGAGCGCGACCTCGACCCGGGCGTACGAGCGGAAGTCGGCAAGCGACAGATGCGATACGTGCATGACTACGCGCCGACCTCCCCCGGCTGCTGAGCTGGTTGTGCTTACTTCTTGGTCTCGACCGCGTGGCCACCGAACTGGTTGCGGAGCGCGGCGATCATCTTCATCTGCGGGGAGTCGTCCTGGCGGGACGCGAAGCGCGCGAAGAGCGACGCCGTGATCGCCGGCAGCGGCACGGCGTTGTCGATCGCGGCCTCGACCGTCCAGCGGCCCTCGCCGGAGTCCTCGGCGTAACCGCGCAGCTTGTTCAGGTGCTCGTCCTCGTCGAGGGCGTTGACCGCGAGGTCCAGCAGCCAGGAGCGGATGACCGTGCCCTCCTGCCAGGAGCGGAAGACCTCGCGGACGTTCTCCACGGAGTCGACCTTCTCCAGCAGCTCCCAGCCCTCGGCGTACGCCTGCATCATCGCGTACTCGATGCCGTTGTGGACCATCTTCGCGAAGTGGCCCGCGCCCACCTTGCCGGCGTGCACGGAGCCGAACTCGCCCTCGGGCTTGAGGGCGTCGAAGATCGGCTGCACCTTGGCGACATGCTCCTTGTCGCCGCCGTACATCAGGGCATAGCCGTTCTCCAGGCCCCAGACGCCACCGGAGACGCCGCAGTCGACGAAGCCGATGCCCTTGGCGGCCAGTTCCTCGGCATGCTTCTCGTCCTCGGTCCAGCGGGAGTTGCCGCCGTCCACCACGAGGTCACCGGGCGAGAGCAGCTCGGCCAGCTCGTCGATCGTCGACTGGGTGGCGGCACCGGCCGGAACCATGACCCAGACCACTCGCGGACCCTGGAGCCTGTCCACAAGCTCCTTCAGGCTGCCCACGTCGGCCAGGTCGGGGTTGCGGTCGTATCCGATGACGGTGTGGCCGGCGCGGCGAATGCGCTCGCGCATGTTGCCGCCCATCTTGCCGAGACCGACGAGACCGAGCTCCATCAGAGACCCTCTTTGCACATAGTGGTTGCTGTTCGTACCCGAGTCCGAGCCTACGCCCGAGACCCTGTGCACAGCTGTGGGCTCAGCCGCTCATCGGGGCCTGTCAACCAGTCGCCGCAAGGGCCCCGGCGGAGAGCCGGGGCCCGGTCGGTACGAAAGCCGTCCGCCGCGTCAGCCCGAGAGGCGGACCGGCATGATCAGGTACTTGTAGGCGTCGTCGGCCTCGGCGTCCTTGGCCGGCCGGCCACTGAGCAGCGCGGGCTTGGTCGAGGTCGTGAACGACAGCTGGGCCACCGGGGAGTCGATCGCCGACAGGCCCTCCAGCAGGAAGCCCGGGTTGAAGGCGATCGAGATGTCGTCGCCGTCCAGGTCGGCGTCGACCCTTTCCACAGCCTGTGCATCGTCGCTGGAGCCGGCCTCCAGGATCAGCACGCCCTGCTCGAAGCTCAGCCGCACCGGGGTGTTCCGCTCGGCGACCAGCGCCACACGCTTGACGGCCTCGACGAAGGGGGCGGTCTCGATCACGGCGACGGAGTTGAACTCGGTCGGGAAGAGCGTCCGGTACTTCGGCAGGTCGCCCTCGAGCAGACGGGTCGTGGTCCGCCGGCCGGCACCCTCGAAACCGATCAGGCCCTCGCCCTGGCCGGAGCCGGACAGGGCCAGCGTCACGGTGTCGCCGCTGCTCAGCGACTTGGCGGTGTCCAGCAGCGTCTTGGCGGGCACCAGGGCGACGGCGGAGGTGTCCGGGCTCTCCGGCTTCCACAGGAACTCGCGGACCGCGAAGCGGTAGCGGTCGGTGGAGGCCAGGGTGACGGTGTCGCCCTCGATCTCGATCCGCACACCGGTGAGCACCGGCAGCGTGTCGTCGCGGCCGGCGGCGATGGCCACCTGGGCGGCGGCCGCCGCGAAGACCTCCGCGGCGACGGTGCCGGTGGCGGTGGGCATCGCCGGCAGGGACGGGTACTCCTCCACAGGCAGGGTGTGGAGGGTGAAGCGGGAGGAGCCGCACACCACGGTCACTCGTACACCGTCGGTGGAAATCTCCACCGGGCGGTTGGGGAGCGCCCGGCAGATGTCGGCGAGCAGTCGGCCGGAGACGAGGACAGTGCCCTCTTCCTCCACATCGGCTTCCACCGAGACCCGTGCGGAGACCTCGTAGTCGAAGCCGGAGAGGCTCAGTGCGCCGTCGTCTGCCTTCAGCAGCAGGCCCGCGAGGACGGGCACCGGCGGACGGGCCGGGAGGCTCTTGGCCGCCCAGGCCACTGCCTCCGCGAGTACATCGCGCTCCACCCGGATCTTCACCGGAAACCGCCTCCTGCTGTTGCTGGCTCTCGCCCTGCTGGCTCTTCGTCGTCGGCTGGGTTGCCGGAGACCAGTCTGACGCACGCCGCCGACAGTCGGTGCGGCTCGGGGTCAAGTCGACTCGACCGGAGCGAAGCGCTCCCGAGCCGAGTTGTGCACAGGGCCCGATTCGAAGCGCATTCCCCGGTTGATATCCGTGGTCGTAGTAGTAGGCCCTGTGGAAACCGTGGACAACTTCCTTTGCGCAGGTCAGCACCGATTTTTTGTCCACCGCGCCTGTGGGTGGCGGCCGTGGATAAGCGGGCTCAGTTGTGGACCGCGCGAAGTTCTGCACACCCCATGCACAGGGCGGGGGCACTTCTCCCCAGTGCCATCCCCAGCTTTACCCACGTTCCCCACAGCCCAACCCACCACCTTGGTGTGACCGCTTTCACTCGGCGTGGTGAGGGGTGGTGTTGCGTTGCCGAACAGTGGACAGCGGTGTGGAGAAGCTGGGGATCGCTGGGGACAACAGCCCCCAACCTGTGGGTTGCCGGTGGACAAGTCATCACCACCCCTGTGGATGAACTCTCTGTCCACAGCCTGTGGATTGCGGTTGGCCACAAATCCACACGCGGTTGACCTTGTCCGATGGTCCGTCAACACCCGGGCCTGTGGATCTCACAGGGATAACTTTCCCCTCCCCAGGCTGTGGACGGAAGATTCTTGCCCAATCTGTGGAGAGAGGCCGTGACCTCGCCGGGAATCGAACAGAACCGGCGCGCTCCACAGGTTTGAGAGGACGGTGGAGGGTGCTCACCCCCCGGCGACCGGCCTGCGACCGCCCCGGAAAGCCCTGGAAGCCGGCCCGCGACAGGCCCACGCCAGGCCCTCGAAGGCCGGCGGACACGCCGTGGAGCGGTTCCGAGCGCCCTCCTGGACCGTGTACGACGAAGGGCGCCCCGGGAGCGGATCCCGGGGCGCCCTGATGGCGGTCGCGGCCGGCGGCGGGCCGCTCGTCAGCCGTTCTTGATGCGGTTGGTCAGCTCGGTGACCTGGTTGTAGATGGAGCGCCGCTCGGCCATCAGCGCGCGGATCTTGCGGTCGGCGTGCATCACGGTCGTGTGGTCGCGCCCGCCGAACTGCGCGCCGATCTTCGGCAGCGAGAGGTCGGTGAGCTCCCGGCACAGGTACATCGCGATCTGGCGGGCCGTCACCAGCACCCGGCTGCGCGAGGAGCCGCACAGGTCGTCCACGGTCAGCCCGAAGTAGTCGGCGGTCGAGGCCATGATCGCGGTCGCGGTGATCTCCGGCGCGGTGTCCTCGCCGCCGGGGATCAGGTCCTTCAGGACGATCTCGGTGAGCCCCAGGTCCACCGGCTGCCGGTTGAGCGACGCGAACGCGGTGACCCGGATGAGCGCGCCCTCCAGCTCGCGGATGTTGCGCGAGATCCGGGACGCGATGAACTCCAGCACCTCCGGCGGCGCGTTCAGCTGCTCCTGCACCGCCTTCTTGCGGAGGATCGCGATCCGGGTCTCCAGCTCAGGCGGCTGGACGTCCGTGATCAGGCCCCACTCGAAGCGGTTGCGCAGCCGGTCCTCCAGGGTGACCAGCTGCTTCGGCGGCCGGTCACTGGAGAGCACGATCTGCTTGTTGGCGTTGTGCAGGGTGTTGAAGGTGTGGAAGAACTCCTCCTGCGTCGACTCCTTGCTCGCCAGGAACTGGATGTCGTCGACGAGCAGGATGTCCATGTCCCGGTAGCGCTTGCGGAACGCGTCCGCCTTGCCGTCCCGGATGGAGTTGATGAACTCGTTGGTGAATTCCTCCGAGCTCACGTACCGCACCCGGGTGCCGGGATAGAGGCTGCGGGCGTAGTGCCCGATGGCGTGCAGCAGGTGGGTCTTGCCCAGACCCGACTCCCCGTAGATGAAGAGCGGGTTGTACGCCTTGGCCGGCGCCTCGGCGACCGCGACCGCCGCCGCGTGCGCGAAGCGGTTGGAGGCGCCGATGACGAAGGTGTCGAAGAGGTACTTCGGGTTCAGCCGCGCGGTCGGTTCGCCGGGGCCGGTCGCCGGCGCGGGCTGCGCGGCGAGCGGGCCGGGGGCGCCACTGGGCGCCGGCGGCGGGGACCCGGGACCGCCAGGCCGGCCGCCGGGACCGGGGGGCGGGAGCTCGGGGAGCTCGCGGCGCTGCTGCTCGTACGGGGAGCGCGGACCGTCCGAGGGGCGTGGCCCGCTGCGGTCGGGCCCCTGCGCCCGGTAGTCGTTCTGGTGCTGCTGGAGGTGGGGCGGCGGCGAGGAGCCGTAGGGCTCGCGCCACTGTTCCGTGGACGTCTCGCGGTCGGGGTAGCCGCCGAGCTGCTGTTGCTGCCAGCCGTACTCCTCGCGGGGGCCGACCAGGTCGGTGCGGGAGTGCTGCGGCCACGCCCCGGGCTCGTGCCGCGGCTGTGGGTAGTCGGGGTATGCGGGGCGGACGGTGGGCAGGTCGTCGGCCTGGTGCCCGTAGCCCTGGCGCGTGTCGTGCCGCCCGTCGTAGCCGTCGTACGCGTCGTGCTGCGCCGGCTGGTGCTGAGAGTGCTGAGGGTGTTGCGAGTGCTGCGGGGCGTGCTGCTGGGGCGGCGCGGGCGGTTGGGGCGCGGGCTCCTCCGAGGAGTCGTCGACGGTGATCGCGATCCGGATCGGCCGTCCGCACTCGTGGCTGAGCGCCTCCCCGATCAGCGGCGCCAGCCGGCCTTCGAGCACGCCCTTGGCGAACTCGTTGGGGACGGCGAGCAGCGCGGTGTCCGCAACCAGCGCCAGCGGCTGGGTCCGCTTGAGCCAGTCCTGGTCCTTGGGCTTGAGGCCGTCGGCCTCGGCCCGCAAGAGGTGATCGAGTACACGTGGCCACACTGCGGCAAGATCGGCAGGTACATCAGCCACAGGGCACGCTCTCTCACAGTCCCACGAATGTGTGATTCTCAGGACGGGCGGGAAGGAAATGGAGTTCAGCCACGGTAGTCAGGGCGGGCCTGGGGATTCAAGTTGTTGTCCACAGGCTGTGCATAGTGTGTCCTGGCGGGGGCTCTCCGCACCGTTCGGGAGCTGGTTTGACCGAATGGCGTAGCCCCGCGTACCGTGACCAGGTCGAGTTGTCGATGGCTGCTGCCGCCTGCCTCCGATGGGCAAAGATCGCGCCCTCGTGATCGTGAAGCGGTGCACTCGGGCGTGGCGAGCTACTCGTGGGCGCACGGTGACAGCCAGTCGACGCCCCACAAATCTGTCTCTCTGAGACAACAAGTTTCCTGGAGCCCCCGAGTGAGCAAGCGCACCTTCCAGCCGAACAACCGCCGCCGCGCGAAGACCCACGGTTTCCGTCTGCGCATGCGGACCCGTGCCGGCCGCGCGATCCTCGCGTCGCGCCGCAGCAAGGGTCGCGGCCGCCTGTCGGCCTGAGCAGCCTGAACCTAGGTCCATGACGTGCTGCCTACCGAACATCGGCTGAGGCGGCGCGAGGACTTCGCGACCGCGGTACGCAGGGGACGCAGGGCCGGGCGCCCGCTCCTCGTCGTGCATTGTCGTAGCGGCGCAACGGACCCGCACGCAGCTGGGGGAAGTGTTCCCCCAGCGCGTGCGGGTTTCGTCGTGAGCAAAGCCGTTGGCGGCGCTGTCGTCCGCACCAAGGTCAAGCGGAGACTCCGCCATCTCGTGCGCGACCGGCTGGACCGGCTGCCCGCCGGTAGCCTGGTTGTCGTACGGGCCCTGCCCGGCGCGGGTGCGGCGGAGTACGACCAACTGGCCCGCGACCTGGACGCCGCTTTGGAGCGGCTGCTGGGAGGGGCGCCGAAAGGCTGCAATCCCACCGGGGCGGTGACCGACGGCGGCCGCGCCGCTGGCCCCGGGAAGCCCGGACGGGACCCGGGAGGGAGCGCACAGTGAAGTACCCGCTGTTGCTTTTGATCAAGATCTATCAGTGGACCATCAGCCCGCTGTTGGGCCCGGTCTGCAAGTACTACCCGTCGTGTTCGCACTATGGCTACACAGCCATCGACCGGCACGGCGCGGTGAAGGGGACTGCGCTGACCGCCTGGCGCATTCTGCGGTGCAACCCGTGGTCGCTCGGTGGCGTCGACCACGTCCCTCCCCGGAAGCGTCCGGTTTGGCATCAGCGGCTGAGGAGCCGTCTGGGCGGGCCCACCGTCCCTGAGCCTGTCGCCCAGCCCGAGACTCAGCCCAACGCCCAAGGAGCCTGATTCGTGGACACGATCCTCAGTCCTCTTTATTACGCAGTTTCCTGGATCATCGTCCAGTTCCACTCGTTCTACAGTTTGATCTTCAACGCGAACAGTGGGGCTGCGTGGGGTCTGTCCATCGTCTCGCTGGTGGTGCTGATCCGTATCTGCCTGATCCCGCTCTTCGTGAAGCAGATCAAGTCGACGCGGAACATGCAGGCGCTCCAGCCGAAGATGAAGGCGATCCAGGAGCGCTACAAGAGCGACAAGCAGCGCCAGTCCGAAGAGATGATGAAGCTCTACAAGGAGTCGGGCACCAACCCGCTCTCGAGCTGTCTCCCGATCCTGGCGCAGTCTCCCTTCTTCATCTCCCTGTACCAGGTCCTCAGCCACATCGCGCAGAACAAGACAGTCGGCTTCATCGACCCGACGCTGCTTGCGAGCGCGCAGAAGGCGCACATCTTCGGTGCGCCGCTCGCGGCGAAGTTCATGGACACCCCCTCGAAGATCGAGGCCCTGGGTGCTTCGGTGACCGACGTCCGCGTGGTCACGGTCATCATGATCATCCTGATGTCTGCGTCGCAGTTCTACACCCAGCGCCAGCTGATGACGAAGAACGTCGACCTGACGGTGAAGACGCCGTTCATGCAGCAGCAGAAGATGCTGATGTACGTCTTCCCGGTCATGTTCGCCGTCTTCGGCATCAACTTCCCCGTCGGTGTCCTCGTCTACTGGCTGACCACCAACGTGTGGACCATGGGCCAGCAGATGTACGTCATCCGCCGCAACCCCACCCCGGGCAGCAAGGCGTTCACCGACCGCCAGGAGCGGCTGCGCGCCCAGGGCAAGCTGGTCGAGAGCCCCGCCGAGATCGCGGCGAAGAAGGCGGCCGAGGACGCGCGCCAGAACCGCCAGCAGCCCAAGCGGCAGACCAAGGCCAAGCGCCAGACCGGTGCCACCGCACCGGCTGGTGCCGCGGGGAACCGCACGCGGGCGACCTCGTCGGCGGGTGCCGACAATGCGTCGGAGGAAAGCACCGCGCAGGACGACAAGGGGAAGGGTGGTACGCCGGCCAAGGGCGGCGCCGCCTCCGGATCCCGTAACACCAAGTCCGGGCAGCGCAAGGGCCAGCAGCGCCCCAAGCACCCGTCCAAGAAGTAAGAAGGAGTCCTTACGTGACGGACACGACCCCTGGCACCAAGGGCGCCGACACCCTGACCCGCCTGGAGCAGGAAGGCGAGATCGCGGCCGACTACCTCGAAGGTCTGCTGGACATCGCGGACCTCGACGGTGACATCGACATGGATGTCGAGGCGGACCGCGCCTCGGTGTCGATCATCGGTGAGACGAACAGCCGTGACCTGCAGAAGCTGGTCGGCCGGGACGGTGAGGTGCTGGAGGCGCTGCAGGAGCTGACGCGGCTCGCGGTACATCGCGAGACCGGCGACCGCAGCCGACTGATGCTGGACATCGCCGGCTTCCGGGCGCAGAAGCGCGAGGAGCTCGCCAAGGTCGGTGCGAGCGCGGCAGAGGAAGCCAAGAGCACCGGTCAGCCGGTGAAGCTGGACCCGATGACGCCGTTCGAGCGCAAGGTCGTGCACGACGCGGTGGCCGCGGCCGGGCTGCGGAGCGAGTCCGAGGGCGAGGAGCCGCAGCGCCGCGTGGTGGTCCTCCCGGCCTGACGCTTCGCGTTCAGTCTTTCTTTGGCCCCGTCTGCTCGCAGGCGGGGCCAAAACTTCTCAGCCTTCTGTGTTATCCCCGGTCGTAACGCCGGGTTCTCGGCAGGAAAAGCAGTCCAGAGGAAGGGCGGTTCCCGTGACGGAGGCATCAGCGGAGCTCCCTCCTGCGCCGAAAGCGGCGCAGGAGGTATTCGGCGAGCGCTTTCCGGAGGCCGTGCGGTACGGCGAGCTGCTCGCTGACGCGGGCGTGCGGCGCGGGCTGATCGGCCCGCGGGAGGTGCCCCGGCTGTGGGAGCGCCACCTGCTGAACTGTGCCGTGCTCTCCGAGGTGGTTCCGGAGGGCGTCTCGGTGTGCGACGTCGGTTCGGGAGCCGGGCTGCCCGGCATTCCGCTGGCGCTGGTGCGCCCGGATCTCAAGATCACGCTTCTTGAGCCGTTGTTGCGCCGGACGAACTTCCTTCAGGAGGTCGTCGAGCTGCTCGGGCTGGACCATGTCACGGTCGTGCGGGGCCGTGCGGAAGAAGTCATGGGCAAGCTTCCGCAGGTGCATGTGGTGACCGCGCGGGCCGTCGCGCCGCTCGACCGGCTGGCCGGCTGGGGGGTGCCGCTGCTGCGTCCCTACGGCGAGATGCTGGCGCTCAAGGGCGACACCGCGGAGGAGGAGCTCAAGGCGGCCCGGGCCGCGCTGAGCAAGCTCGGCGTGGTGGATACGTCGATCGTGCACGTCGGCGAAGGCGTGGTGGATCCGCCGTCGACCGTGGTGCGTGTGGAGGTCGGAGAGAGCCCCGGTGGGGTGCGGTTCGCTGCGAAGCGGGCCAAGGCGGCGCGGACCAGCCGGGCGTCGAGGGGGCGGCGGCGCTGAGAATGCGTTGCGCGACGAATCCGGCCCGATTTCTCCGATTCGGGAGAACCGTCCGCTGAAGAGCGGATAGGGCGAATTCCGCAGGCGCTACAAAAAGCCACAAGACGGAGTGTCGCGACTTAATCGGACGCGGCGCTGGCATCGTGTTTCACGTGAAACGTCGTTCTCTGCTGCAAGGGATCATCGGCCGTGGTCGTGCGGCTGCCGAGCCGCACGACCGGAAACCCACACGGGTCACGAAAGTATCCACAGAGGTGGGTTCATCCACAGGAGAACGGACCTCACTGGTTCGCGATACCGAAAGCATGGCAGGCTCTCACCATTGTGAGCCTGATGTCGAGGAGAGTGAATCCTTGCGGTCCGACGCCAACATCGCGGGACCGATGACCGATCCGGTCCCCGGTCCCCGCAACGAGTCGTTCGGGGACGACGTTTCACGTGAAACGCCGCCCCTGATGGACAACACACCGGCAGGTCGCGCAGCGCAGCTGGCGGTAGGAGCGATGGGCCGCGCAGGCGAGGGGCTGCCCCGCCCTGACGAGACCCGGGTCATCGTGGTCGCCAATCAAAAGGGCGGGGTCGGCAAGACCACCACCACCGTGAACCTTGCGGCTTCGCTGGCCCTGCACGGGGCCCGAGTGCTGGTGATCGACCTGGACCCGCAGGGAAATGCTTCGACGGCCCTGGGGATCGACCATCACGCCGAAGTGCCGTCGATCTATGACGTGCTGGTCGAGAGCAAGCCACTCTCCGACGTCGTACAGCCGGTGGTGGAGGTGGAGGGGCTTTTCTGCGCCCCCGCGACCATCGACCTGGCCGGTGCCGAGATCGAGCTGGTCTCGCTGGTGGCACGCGAAAGCCGGCTGGACCGCGCCATCAAGGCGTACGAACAGCCGCTGGACTACATCCTCATCGACTGTCCGCCCTCGCTCGGTCTGCTGACCGTCAATGCGCTGGTCGCGGGTGCCGAGGTGCTGATCCCCATCCAGTGTGAGTACTACGCGCTGGAGGGCCTGGGCCAGTTGCTGCGGAACGTGGAGCTGGTACGAGGGCACCTCAACCCCAAGCTCCACGTCTCGACGATCCTGCTCACCATGTACGACGGACGTACCCGCCTGGCCTCGCAGGTCGCCGATGAGGTGCGTAGCCACTTCGGCAACGAGGTGCTTCGGACGAGCATCCCCCGTTCTGTCCGCATCTCGGAGGCGCCCAGCTATGGGCAGACGGTGCTCACCTATGACCCGGGATCCAGTGGTGCGCTCTCGTATCTCGAAGCGGCCCGAGAGATTGCGCTGCGGGGAGCTCCGCAGCCCGGGGAGCAGGGCCTGAGTGTGAACTACCAAGCACAGCACAGCATCTCGGAGGGGACTCAGTGAGTGAACGACGTAGAGGGCTGGGCCGCGGGCTCGGTGCGCTGATCCCCGCGGCACCGCAGAGCGCGGATCCGAACGGGCCGGCGGTGGGAAGGGGCACGACGTCGCCGTCGTCCGTACCGGTTCTGGATCCGGACCGAGGAGTCGCGGCCGCTAAGGTGGCCTCGCTGCCGACGCCCGGTGTTTCACGTGAAACGGAAGCACCGGCTGGGACGGAGAACACCGGCAATTTTGCAGAGGTGGCCGGCGCGCACTTCGCCGAGGTGCCGCTGGACGCGATCAGGCCGAACCCCCGCCAGCCGCGGGAGGTGTTCGACGAGGATGCGCTCGCCGAACTGGTCACCTCCATCAAGGAGGTGGGACTGCTCCAGCCGGTGGTGGTCCGCCAGACTGCGCCGGAGCGCTATGAGCTCATCATGGGTGAGCGGCGCTGGAGGGCCTGCCGCGAAGCCGGGCTGGAGAAGATCCCCGCGATTGTGCGGGCCACGGAAGACGAGCGGTTGCTGCTCGACGCGCTTCTGGAGAATCTGCACCGGGCGCAGCTCAATCCGCTGGAAGAGGCCGCTGCCTACGACCAGTTGTTGCAGGATTTCAAGTGCACCCATGACGAGCTGGCCGATCGGATCGGGCGCTCGCGCCCGCAGGTCACCAACACGCTGAGGCTGTTGAAGCTCTCGCCGGCCGTGCAGAAGCGGCTCGCGGCGGGGGTGCTCTCCGCGGGACACGCCCGGGCTCTGCTGTCGGTGGAAGATTCGGAGGAGCAGGACAACCTGGCGCGCCGGATCGTGGCAGAGGGGCTGTCGGTCCGTTCGGTCGAGGAGATCGTGACGCTCATGGGGTCGAGCCCCAAGAGCGCCGGCAAGGCGAAGAAGCCCCGTGCGGGTGCTCGGGTGTCCCCTGCACTCACCGGTCTCGCCTCCCGCCTGTCCGACCGTTTCGAAACCCGGGTGAAGGTCGATCTTGGCCAGAAGAAGGGAAAGATCGTCGTCGAGTTCGCCTCGATGGAAGACCTGGAGCGCATCTTGGGAACGCTTGCTCCGGGCGAGGGTCCCGTTCTGGGGAACACGCCGGCTGACGAGAGCGGCGAAGCAGAGTGAGCTGACGTCTACGGCTCCTGGGCGAGCCGTGTTCCGGAACTGATACCGGAACACGGCTCGCCCTTTGCTTTCTGGCAGTACCCGCGCCCGTAAAGGGTGGATACGATGCGATCGGGTATGGCACGCATCCACATGGAGAAACCTCACATCGAGGAGAGGGCCATGCGATCAGTGAGCCGCACCGGACTGCTGGCAGTGGGCTTCGGGCTCGCAGCCCTCGGAGGGTTCGTTGGTGGTCTGTTCAGAGAGCAGGCGGTGCTGACAGCGCTGCGCGGTGTGGCAGGCGAGGGAAGCGAGGACCTGGTTCCATGGGCCGTCGGCTCGTACCGCTCACGCTGGACAACCTTCCGGATCTCCCCAAGCGCTGTCGCTCCTGTGTCTTCTGGGAGCTCGACCCCGTCAGCGGCGAAGCCGCGGTAAAAGCGGGGCGTCCAGAGCTGGAGAAGGAAGCCTGGATCTCAGCGGTCTTGTTGGAGTGGGGATCCTGCGGGCGCGTTGTCTATGTCGACGATGTGCCGGCTGGTTTCGTCATGTACGCCCCGCCGGCCTATGTACCACGGTCGACGGCCTTTCCCACCAGCCCGGTGTCGCCGGATGCGGTGCAGTTGCTGACGGCGTGGCTGACTCCCGGTTATCAGGGCCAGGGGTTGGGCCGGGTGATGGTGCAGACAGTGGCCAAGGACCTCATTCAGCGTGGCTTCAAGGCCATCGAAGCGTTTGGCGATGCCCGCTGGACCGAGCCGGCGTGTGTGCTGCCCGCCGATCATCTTCTGGCGGTGGGCTTCAAGACCGTTCGCCAGCATCCGCGGTTTCCGCGGTTGCGGCTCGAACTGCGGACCACGATCTCGTGGAAGGAAGATGTGGAACTTGCGTTGGACCGTCTGCTCGGAGCCGTTCAGAAGGAGCCCGCGCTCCGGCCGCTCTGAGCAGCACCGTCCGCGGTGTTTCACGTGAAACATCGTCGTGTGTTTCACGTGAAACAGGCCCGCCCCCACGAAGGGAGCGGGCCTGTTTCACGTGAAACGTGACGGCATGCCTCAGGCGAGGAAGTCCGCGAGGTCCTTCTCGATGGCAGCCTTCGGCTTGGCGCCGACGATGGTCTTCACGACCTCGCCGCCCTGGTAGACGTTCATGGTCGGGATCGACATGACGCCGTACTTGGCGGTGGTCGCCGGGTTCTCGTCGGTGTTCAGCTTGGCGATGACGATCTCGTCGTGCTCGGCGGCAATGGCCTCCAGGGACGGGGCAACCTGACGGCACGGGCCGCACCAGGTGGCCCAGAAGTCTACGAGAACGGGCTTGTCGCTCTTGAGGACGACCTCTTCGAAGTTGTCGTCCGTCACGGTCACCGTGGCGCCGGCCATGGCAATCTCCTTACTGGGTGGGTGGGGTCGGAAAGCTGGGGTGCGCGGGTCAGGCGGAAGCGGTCTTCTCCGGCTCGGCCGTGGCCTCGCCGTCCGAGAGCGCCGCGAGGAACCGCTCGGCGTCGAGGGCGGAGGAGCAGCCCGTGCCGGCAGCGGTGATCGCCTGGCGATAGGTGTGGTCGACGACATCGCCGGCGGCGAAGACGCCCGCCAGGTTCGTCCGGGTGCTGGGCGCATCGACCTTGAGGTAACCCTCGTCGTCGAGGTTCAGCTGGCCCTTGAACAGCTCGGTCCGCGGGTCGTGGCCAATCGCGATGAAGAGGCCGGTGACCGGAAGCTCGGAGGTCTCGCCCGTCTTGACGTTGCGCAGCGTCAGACCGGAGAGCTTGTTCTCGCCGTGGACCTCGGCGACCTCGCTGTCCCACACAAACTTGATCTTCGGGTCGGCGAAGGCGCGCTCCTGCATCGCCTTGCTCGCGCGCAGGGCGTCGCGGCGGTGGACGACCGTGACGGACTTGGCGAAGCGCGAGAGGAAGGTGGCCTCCTCCATCGCGGTGTCGCCACCGCCGATGACGGCGATGTCCTGGTCCTTGAAGAAGAACCCGTCGCAGGTCGCGCACCAGGAGACTCCCCGGCCGGACAGCTCGTCCTCGCGCGGCAGACCGAGCTTGCGGTGCTGGGAGCCGGTGGCGACGATGACCGCCTTGGCACGATGCACGTTGCCCGCGGTGTCGGTGACGGTCTTGATCTCCTCGGTGAGATCGACCGAGACGATGTCGTCCGGCACGAGCTCGGCACCGAAGCGCTCGGCCTGGGCACGCATGTTGTCCATCAGGTCCGGACCCATGATGCCGTCGCGAAAGCCGGGGAAGTTCTCCACGTCGGTGGTGTTCATCAAAGCACCGCCAGCGGTGACGGCGCCTTCGAAGACGAGCGGCTTCAGGGACGCGCGGGCGGTGTAGAGCGCTGCGGTATAGCCCGCGGGCCCGGAGCCGATGATGATCACGTTGCGGACGTCGCTCACGGGTTTCTTCCTTGTCTCTGCCGACGGCTTGCTGGGGTCTCGGAACTCTCACCCCACCCAACGGATCCTAAGGGGCCAGCATTCCCAGAGCGCCATCGCGCACTTGCCGCGGTTCAGTCTCGCCGATACGAGTGGGTCAGCAGAACCTTCCCGGGAGCCGGCGGAGTGGCTGAGACGCACGAGGCAGTGACGACGTAGGCAGAGACGCTCTTCGGGTCGGACGGGTGCGGCAGCACGACCAGGAATGCGTCCGTGCCCTCATAGGTGCTGCGACTCGACGCCAGTGGTTTCTCGGTGCGGCCGATGCCCTGACGCACACACGACGGAACCGTGTCGGACTCGCTTCGGAACGGCGTCTCGGGGGAACTGCGTGTGCCGATCTCCGGCGCCTGGTGCGCCTTTTTCGTAGCGAGCAACTTGTGGACGTCCGTCCCGAGCCTGGCGACGGTCAGGCCGGAGGGGGCTCTTCCTCCGCTCGCAGAGGAGCTGTCCTGCTTGGTGGCCTGGACGCCGCTGGTGCCGGCGCTCTGGATGAGCAGGCCGCCCACTCCGAGTACCGCCGCAGCGGCCGCGGTGCCCAGCAGTACCCGGGGCCACCGCCTAGCGCCGGACGTGCGGCGCCCCGGCGCTTGGCGGCCTGGCCCCGTAGCGTCGCGGCGGCGCCCGGCTGGCGGAGCGGACGTGGCTCCACGGGAAGGCGCCTGCACGCTGGTTTCACGTGAAACGGAGGCCGGTCCGGTCGATGTTTCACGTGAAACTGTGACAGCGCCCGACGATGTTTCACGTGAAACCGCGCTGAGAGAAGGCGATGTTTCACGTGAAACGAGGGGCTCGCCCTCGGCTGTGGTGGAGTCGAGCAGTGCCTCTGCGGCGAGGGCCGCATCGATGCGTTCGGCGACATCGGCCGGCATCCGGGTCGCGCCCGGAAGCGTACCCAGGAGCCCGCGGATCTCCTCCAGAGATGCATGGACGTCCTCGCACAGGGCGCAGCCGGCGAGATGATCCCGCAGATCCGCGGTGCGTGAGGGAGGGAGCAGCCCGTCCGTGAGATCGGAGATCTCGGATACCTCCGGGTGCTCGCCTGCGCCGGTCGTCGACGTCACGCTCGCCCACCTCCGCCCTTCACGGCACCTGTGCCCTTCGGTCCTGCCGTCGGTGGGACGGATGTCCCCTGCGCCCGGTTCCTTCCCCCGCTCGCGGGATTGCTACCCCTGTCATCGCCGCGCAGATGGGTGACCAACGGCAGGAGCCGAGCTCTGCCGCGTGAACAGCGGCTTTTCACCGTTCCGGTCGGGACGTCGAGAATCTCGGCGGCCTCCGCGACGGAGTACCCCTGCATATCGACGAGCACGAGAGCGGCGCGCTGTTCCTCGGGGAGCGTGCGCAGCGCGCTGAGCAGTTCACGGTGCAGGTCCTGGCGCTCTGCCGGGAGTGCTGCGGATTCCTCGGGTTCGAGAAGCTGCTCGAGGCGTTCGGTCTCGGCGACCGGAGAAGTGCGTCGTGAAGCGGCCTTACGGGCCCGGTCAAGGCAGGCATTAACCGTGATGCGGTGCAGCCAGGTGGTCACGGCCGACTGGCCGCGGAAGGAGTGCGCGGCGCGATAGGCGGATACCAGTGCGTCCTGCACGGCATCGGCGGCCTCTTCGCGATCACCGAGGGTCCGTAAGGCCACGGCCCACAGCCGGTCTCGGTGGCGTCGGACGAGCTCCCCGAACGCATCGGGGTCGCCCTTTACGTGCAGCGCGAGGAGATCGGCGTCGGTTGGTGTCGAAGCCTTGTCGCTGTCGGTGGACACGGGCCCCCCGGCCGTAGCTGCCTGATCTCGATCCCATTGAAGCCCGCCGGGTGGCGAAAGTAAATGCTGGGAAAGGCACCTCGCCGGCCGGAAACGATCTCAATGGAGCGAGGGGCGTGGGTACGGGCAATCGGCCTCGCGGCCGACCGCTCTCGTACCCACGCCCCTCGTGGGCTGTATGCCAGCTCAGCTGGTGAAGGAGACCTCGGTCACGCCCTGCTTGAAGCCGGCGCCGCTGTAGGTGTCCGCCGGCGAATTGGGCATCGCGGTGATCCACACGACGACATAGCGCGCCTTCGCCGGCTTCTTCAGCGTGACCTTGGCGGTGCTGCCCGAGGTCTTGGCCGTACCGAGCTCGCGCATGGAACTCAGCGGCTCGGACGGTGAGAAGGAATCGGCGGCGTAGAGCGTCAGCGTGGTGTGGTCACCGATGTAGTGCAGCCCGATGGAAGCGCTGCTTATCTGCTGCTCGGAGCCGAGGTCGTAGATCAGCCCGACGCCCTTTTTGAAGGCCGGGTTGAGATCGGGGCCTTCGCGGTAGCTCTTGCTGCGCCAGTACGTCGAGGGGTCCCCGTCGTAGGTGGCCCGCGCCTGGTCGGGGTGCTGCGGCTGGCCGTCGGGGTAGTACTCGGTGCCGTCCACGATCTTGATCGGCTTGCCGTCGGGCTTCTTGGCGCCGCCGCCGGTGGTCTGCGAGTTCCCTGGCGTGTCGTGGTCGTTCTCCCACTTCAGCAGGGTGTCCGCCAGCTGCCAGCTGCCCAGACCCAGCGCCGCGATCAGCAGTGCGGAGACGGACCACTTCAGCGCCTTGCCGGTGCGGCTCTGGAGCGGGGGCGGCGGCGTGGCGACAGGCTGTGTCGCCTGGGCCGCCTGGCCGTAGGAACCCTGGGGGAAGCCCGCGCGCTGATATGGCGGCGGAGTCGAGAACGCCGTCTCCGGGGGACGGATGCGCGGCATGGCGGCAACCGCTTTGGCCAGTTCCTCCGGCGTGGTGCACGGCGGCTCCTGGCGGGACGCGGTGGCTCCGTCGTTGACCAGGGCCCGCATGGCGAGCTCGGACAGGCCCCGGTGCACGCCGGCGCGGACCTGGTCGGGTGCGATCAGGCCGACGCCCTTGGGCAGGCCGGTGAGGCCGTAGGCGTCGTTCTCGTACGGCCAGCGCTGGGTGAGGGCGGCGTACAGCAGTGCGCCGATCGCCTCGGTGTCCGTGCGCTGCGGGTGTTCGCAGGTGATGCCGCGCAGCGCCGCCATGACCGCGAGGCCGCGGATGCGGTACTGCCCGGACTCCGTGCGCAGCACCGAGCTCGGAGTGAGCCGCAGGTGGGACAGGCCCTCGCGGTGGGCGGCGGCCATGGCCTGGGAGACCTGGCTGACGAGTTGGTAGGCGTCGTGGGGTTCGAGCGGGCCGTTGGCGAGGACCGTGGCCAACTCGGTGGCGTCCGGCAGCCACTCATGGACGACATAGACGAGGTCGTTGTCCTCGACGGCGTCGAGGACCTGGACGAAGCGGGGATCCCCGAGAAGCGCGGAGGCCCGGGCAGCCGAGAGCACCGGACGGGCCCGCGGGTGGTCCGCGGGGAGGACGTGCACCCCGACGGCCCGACGCAGCTTTTCGTCGACGGCGCGCCAGCTGCTGAATCCGTCCAGACGGGTGACGCACTCTTCGAGTCGGTATCGTCTGGCGAGTTTGTGGCCGCTGTGGAGTTCCGGTGGCTTGGGATCGGTTGCCTCGGCGCCCTTTCCTTCGGTGCGCGCGGCGTCCTGTTCCTTGCCGGATACCTTCTCGGCCTGCGCACCGTCGTCCGTGGCCCGACCCGCCTTGGCGGTCAGCGACTCCTCGCCGCTGGTGTCGGCCACGTCGACGGCAGCCGTGCTCCGTTCCGCCACCGTCGTTCCTGCCTCCCCATCCGTTGCAGGCTCAATGAGCCAAGACAATTGTGCCCACAGTCCGCCACTATGCACGACACACGGTGGCAGCCGATGGTTGTGCCCCGTCAGCGTCCCAGCTTGGACCTGACCATGCCCACCAGGGCGTTCAGCTCCTCGATCCGCATTTTTCGGGCGGCGAGGTAGAAGACGGCCAGAAGTGCGGCGGCGCCGCCGATGAGCGCGGCGAGCGAGCCGACGAATCCGGTGCCGAGCGCCTGCATCAGGACGTACACCAGGGCGCCGGAGACGATCGTGGCCGGGATGCTGGCGCCGGCCAGTCGCGCGTAGGTCCGCACCACGTGCGCGGTGTCCAGGTCGCCGTCCATCCGCTTGCTGAGGCGGCGCCAGGCGACGCCGACGCCGATGACGTAGGCAAGGCCGTAGGACGCCGCCATGCCCACCACGGCCCAGCGGGCGGGCAGGACCAGGAAGCAGAGGGCGGAGGCCGCGGCGTTGACGCCGGCGACGATCACCGTGTTGTAGAAGGGGGTGCGGGTGTCCTCGTACGCGTAGAAGGCGCGCAGGACGACGTACTGCACCGAGAACGGGATCAGGCCCACACCGAAGGCCATCAGCATGTAGCCCATCGGGATACCGGCGCCGGACGAGCCGTAGACCAGCGTGCACAGCGGGATGCCGAGGGAGAGGAACCCGAACGAGATCGGGACGATGGCGACGGCCGAGGTGCGCAGACCCTGGGACATGTCGTCCCGGACCGCTCCGGTGTCGCCGTCGTGGGCGGAGCGCGCCAGCCGCGGCAGCAGGGCGGCCATGACGGAGACGGTGATGATCGCCTGCGGCATGTTCCAGATCAGCTGGGCGCTGGCGTAGGAGATGAACCCGGTGCCCGGGTGGCCCTGCCGGTCCGCGGTGTTGCCTGCCCAGGTGGAGAGCTGGGTGACGACCAGGACGCCTGCCTGGTTGGCGAGGACGAACAGCACCGTCCACTTGGCGAGCTTGGCGGCCTTGCCCAGGCCGTGGCCGCGCCAGTCGAACCGGAGCCGCAGCTTGAAGTCGGCGTCGCGCAGGTACGGGATCATCGCCAGCGCCTGGACCACCAGGCCCAGCAGGGTGCCGATGCCGAGCAGCCTGATGCCGTCGTCCGGGATCGTGGTGACGCCGATGTGCGAGGTCTTCGCTGTGCCGTAGACCCAGATGAACAGGCCGAAGGTGGCGATCATGACGATGTTGTTGAGGACCGGGGTCCACATCATCGCGCCGAAGCGGCCGCGGGCGTTGAGGATCTGGCCCATGACGACGTGCAGGCCCATGAAGAAGATCGTGGGCACGCAGTAGCGGGTGAAGGCGACCGCGACTTCGTTGGCCGCCGGGTTGCGGGAGATGTCGAACGAGACCAGTTTCACCAACAGTGGCGCCGCGAACACCGCAAGTATCGTCAGGATGCCCAGCACGACGATGACGAGGGTGAGCAGCCGGTTGGCGTATGCCTCGCCGCCGTCCTCGTCCTCCTTCATCGCGCGGACGAGCTGGGGGACGAAGACGGAGTTCAGACCGCCGCCGATGGTCAGGATGAAGATCATCGTCGGCAGCTGGTAGGCCACCTGCCAGGAGTCACCGAGCACCGCGCCGCCGAGCGCCGCGACGATCAACGCCGAGCGGACGAAGCCGGTCAGACGGGACACCATCGTGCCGGCGGCCATCACGGCGCTGGACTTCAGCAGTCCCGAGGCGCGGCCTCCGGACTGCTTGCCGGCCGCCGCCACCGGGGCGGGCTCCGGCTCGGGCTCCTCGGTGAGCTGCTGAGCCACCGGCTCCGGGCCGGGGGCCATCGTGGGCGCCTGCTGGGTCATGGGGGACGGTGCGGGGTGCGGCGGCTGGTAGGGCTGCTGCTGATCCCGGTAGAGATGCGCGAAGGCGTCCCGCTCGGAGCGATCCTCGGCGCCCTGGGCCATCAGCGCGTCGCCGCCGGCGAACTGCACCGTCGCGTCAGGATCGCCGTGCGCAAGATCGTGGGCCGGTGCCGGTGCCGGTGCCTGGTGCGGATCGTTGCGGTAGGCGTCCTGGACGTAGTGGTCCTGGTCCGTGGGCAACGGCGGCGTCGGAGGGACCGCCCCCGAGGGATCGCCATGGGCGCCCCGGCCGCGGCCACCGTCATACGGCGCATTCATCGCTGCCCCACCTCATCCGTCGCCGGCCCTCCGGCCCCGTCGTCTATCAACGGTCCACTTTCTCACCTGAGCCGGACGGCCCAGACTTCTCAGATCCGGTGTCCGGCGCCGGGTCACTCGGCTGCTCGGGGCCCTCACCGCCCGTGCCGCCGTTGTCGCCGTCCTGGTCTTCGGCGGGGGAACCGCCGTTGTCCTCGCCGTTTTCCTCGTCCTCGGTGTCCTCTGCCGCCGCCCGCTTGCGCTGGAGGTAGATCCGGACGCCGGCGAGCACGAGCAGCAGGACGCCGCCTGCGATGACGAGCATCACAGTCGCGGTGATCTCGGTGACGTTCACCCGGAACGTCATCGGCTCACCGTAGGGCTTGCCGTCCGAGGTGTAGAGCTGGGCGGTCACCCAGGCGAGACCGTTGGCGTTCGCCGTGGTCTCGAACTTGAACGACTGGCTGTGCCCGCCGTCCACCTTGATCTGCTGGGACTTCCCCACGTCCAGGCGGTTGGGCTGCGACGAGGTCAGCCGCAGGGTGAGTCCCTGGACGCCCTGCAGGAGGTTGTTCTGGACCGTCACCGGAATCGTGGCGCTGCGCCCGGAGAGCGTCGCCTCCGACTTCGGGATCAGATGGACCTTCTTGGTCAGGCCGTCGAGGTAGCTGCGGACCGAGGCGCGGAAGGCGGCCGCGCCCTTGGGGTCGCCCCGCCACGATGTGGACATCTCGCGCATTATGGCGCTGCCGAACGGGGTGACCACGCGTTCCGGCTGGGCCAGGACCACTCGGAAGTCGTCCAGCGCGGCCTGCGTGTCCTCGATCTGTCGGAAGGCGTCGGTGGGGAGCTCCTGCTGGCGCAGCAGCGACGGGTACGCGGCCCGGCCGGGGATCTGGCGGTTGGCGTCCGGGTCGGGCTTGGCCTTGGCGGCGTCGCCGAGCTTCGTCGGCTGGGCCCAGCCGGCCGACTCCAGGTTCCGCAGCGCGCCGGCCATCGCCTGCGCCTGGCTGACCGAGGGCATCCGCTGCGGCGCGACGACGATGCTGCGCTGCTGCTCCGGGTTCTCCAGGCCGATCATCTGGGCCTCGGCGAGGAACTCCTGGATCGCCAGGCTGGCGTTCCCGGACTTCGACATGTCGCCTTCGAAGGCCCGGGACAGCTGGGTGTCGGTGACGATGGCGGTGTTGCCGCCGCCGATGGGCCGAGCCGCGGTCGGGGTGTACGACAGGCTGTTGTCCCGGAGGCTGTCGCTGCGGGTGATGACGTTGTGGGCGCCGGCCGAGGTGGCGACATCGATGATCGAGGAGTCGATCGCGCCGTTGACCGGCCATGTGAAGTCGGTTCGCGGCTTCACGCTGAGGATGGTGTCCACGGTCTTCGAGGCGAGCTCGGTGGCCGGGCCGAGGTGGCTGAGTGCACTGGGCACGCTCTTGCCGTGGTGCGCCAGCGAGGCCAGGTCCGGGTCGCCGAACGGCAGGGCGACGACCTCATGGCCCTTCACGGCGTTCTCGAGGTCGTTGAGCCACTGCTTGGCGACGGCCTGGTTCTTGCCCATCGGACCGTCCGGGCCGTGCACGCGGTACGGCTTGGTCATCGCGTCGACGGTCGCGAGCAGGTCGGGGTCGATGACGAAGGTCACCGGGAGGTTCTTGCCGAGCTCGACCATCTTCTGGAGCCGGCCGCCGTCGGCGATCTCCGCGGCGAGGTCGTCGTTCCGGAAGACCGGCGTCTGCTGGGCGTCGGCACCGGTCTCGGCCGTGAGGTGGGTGCTGGAGATCAACGGCCACAGGTAGGTGAGCTGGGTCTTCTTCGCCGGGGCGGCGTCCTGCCAGGGCAGGAAGGTCCGGTCGATGCCGAGGACCTGGTCGTAGGACGAGCCGGGGGCGTGGCCGGAGAGGGTGACCCCGAGCGGATAGACACCGTCGTCGCTGAGGCCGAGGTCCTTGACCGGGACGTTCACGGTGAAGGTCCGGCTGGTGCCCGGGTCCAGCTTGTCGATCTTCTCGGTGTGGTCGCCGATTTCCTTGCCGTCGGCTCCCGGCAGATAGCCGGTGCGCTTGGTCACAGCCTCGATGGAGCTGCGGTCGTTGAGCGCGGCGCCGCGGTGCAGCCCGACGTGGGCGTTGGTGATCGCGCTCTTGCTGTCGTTGGTCAGCGTCCCGGAGACGGTGACGGTGTCGTCCTTGCCGGGAGCGGCCGGCGACATCGCGTTGATCGTCACGTTGACCGGGTGCGAGGCGTCCGAGGCTGCGTCGGCGGCGGAGGCGTGTGGGACCTGCAGCGTTCCTACGAGCAGGGGCACACCGGTGAGCAGCGTCACGGTCCTTCGCAGCCACCGGCCACGCGGCCGTTCAGTCGCCTGGAACCCTGCCGCATCGGCCACGCGCTCGCCCGTCCCTCGTCGTCGTCAGTGGTCGTCGGAATGTGCGTCCACGAATGGTAACGAGGCCCGGCGCGCCGTAGTGCCGGGGACTGCGCCACATGATCATTGCGTTGGGGGTCCGTGCACCCTTGTCCCCTTTAATAACGTGACGTCGGGGTGGTGCGCGGCCACGTACCCTTTTCTGTTGTGCCGAACGCCAACAATGACTTCCCCACCCCGCAGCCCGAGCGGACTCCGCAGCCGACGGACGCGCTGAACCACGTCCAGCGCCGTGCCGTGAGCGAGCTGCTACGGGTGTCCCCCGTCGCTGACGACCTGGCCCGTCGCTTCCAGGAGGCCGGGTTCACGCTTGCCCTGGTCGGCGGGTCGGTCCGGGACGCGCTGCTCGGCCGGCTCGGGAACGACCTGGACTTCACCACGGACGCCCGGCCGGAGGACGTGCTGAAGATCGTCCGGCCGTGGGCGGACGCGGTCTGGGAGGTCGGCATCGCCTTCGGCACGGTCGGCTGCAAGAAGGACTCGTTCGACATTGAGATCACGACCTACCGCTCCGAGGCGTACGACCGGACCTCGCGCAAGCCCGAGGTCTCCTACGGCGAATCGATCGAGGACGATCTGATCCGTCGGGACTTCACGGTCAACGCCATGGCGGTGCTGCTGCCGCAGAAGGAGTTCGTCGACCCGCACAACGGTCTGGAGGACCTGGCGGCCCGCGTGCTGCGGACCCCGGGGACGCCTCAGGAGTCGTTCTCCGACGATCCGCTGCGGATGATGCGGGCCGCCCGCTTCGCCGCCCAGCTGGACTTCGAGGTGGCGCCCGAGGTCATCGCGGCGATGAGGGAGATGGCGGAGCGCATCGAGATCGTCTCCGCGGAGCGGGTCCGTGACGAGCTGAACAAGCTGATCCTCGCCCCGAACCCGCGCAAGGGCCTGCGGCTGCTGGTCGAATCCGGGCTCGCCGACCGGGTGCTGCCGGAGCTGCCCGCACTGCGTCTGGAGAGCGATGAGCACCACCGTCACAAGGACGTCTACGAGCACACGCTGACGGTGCTGGAGCAGGCCATCGACCTGGAGGACGAGGGGCCCGACCTGGTGCTCCGGCTGGCGGCGCTGCTGCACGACATCGGCAAGCCCAGGACGCGGCGCTTCGAGAAGGACGGTCGGGTCTCCTTCCACCACCACGAAGTGGTCGGGGCAAAGATGACCAAGAAGCGCATGACCGCCCTGAAGTACTCCAACGACCTGATCAAGGACGTTTCGCACCTGGTGGAGCTGCATCTGCGGTTCCACGGCTACGGCACGGGCGAGTGGACGGACTCCGCGGTTCGCCGCTATGTCCGGGACGCCGGCCCGCAGCTGGAGCGCCTGCACAAGCTGACCCGCTCGGACTGCACCACCCGCAACAAGCGCAAGGCGTCTGCCTTGTCGCGGGCCTATGACGGCCTGGAGGACCGCATCGCGCTGCTTCAGGAGCAGGAGGAGTTGGACGCGATCCGCCCGGACCTGGACGGCAACGCGATCATGGGGATCTTGGGCATCGGGCCCGGCCCGCAGGTCGGCAAGGCGTACAAGCACATGCTGGAGCTGCGGCTGGAGCACGGCCCGATGGAGCATGAGTCCGCGGTGGCTGCCCTCAAGGAGTGGTGGGCTGCTCAGAGTTGAGGCCGCCGAAGCCTGTGCGACCGTGAAACCGGCGATGTTTCACGTGAAACCGGGCTGAGCGCGACGGGGCGGTGTTTCACGTGAAACACGGCGGCACATGACCGGCCGTTTCACGTGAAACACCGCCCCGCGGCGTTCGAGGGTCGGGACCGGGCTCTACTTCAGCGTCTCAAGGCAGAGCACGAACCGGGTGGTGGACCGGCGATGGCGCTGGCTCTCGGCGTAGGCCGTGGTGTTCTTGGGGCAGAGCTCCATGTTCGTGGTGTTGGAGTGGACGGCCGTCACTTTGTACTTGGCCTCTGCCGTACCGCAGTCCACCACCTTGAGATCGGGCTTGATCGCGTTGCCCTCGTTCTTCATGCAGTTGCCGACCTCGGCGTTGTCGGCGTCGCTCCAGCTGCTGACCCAGATCACCCCGATACCGATCAGCGCGACGACCGCGACGATGGCCTTCAGGACGGCCTTGGGCGACCGGGAAGGGCGGCTGGGCTGCGGAGGCACCGGGCCCCCACCCTGCACATAGGGCGGGGTCGGGGTCTGTGGGTAACCCGGCTGCGGCTGCTGCCCGTACGGCGGTTGGGGTTGCTGGGGGTAGGCGTACCCGCCCTGCGGCTGCCCGACCGGGGGCGGACCATACGGAGCCTGGGGCGGCTGAGGGGCCTGCGGATAGAGAGCTTGGCCGTATGGCTGCTGCCCGTATGGGGTCTGGCCGTATGGGTTGTGCCCGTGCGGCGGTGTGGTCATGCGAGTTCCCCCGATAGCGGTGTGTCCGAAACGATGTGTCCGAACGTCTGAATGACGCCCGTAACGTATCCGCTCCGGCGTTGTGCCGCACGGGCGAGGCGGCCGTCTACCGGGAAGCGGCGTGCAACGGACGTCCGAAGCGGAGCAGGGCCACCGCCACCACGGCGTAGAGCGCGGCCACCACGACGATCAGTACCGCGGACCGTCCGTCGGGCGGCAGCATCAGGGCGGCGACCGCGGCGGCGCCCACGAAGGCGACGTTGAACAGCACGTCGTAGATGGCGAAGATGCGGCCGCGGAAGGCGTCGTCGACCGAGGACTGGACCACCGTGTCCGTGGTGATCTTGGTTCCTTGGGTGCCCAGGCCGAGGACGAACGCGGCCACCAGCATCGGTGCCGGGTGGAAGAACAGCCCGAGCGCGGGAGCGAGCACCGCGCCCGCCGCGGCACAACTGGCCATCCAGCCGAAGGCGGTGAGCCGTGCGACGGCCCAGGGAGTGACCACCGCGGCGGCAAAGAAGCCGGCTCCTGACACGGCGACGGTTATCCCGAGCAGGGCCAGGCCCTGGGACGTGCTGCTGGACCAGGCGTACCGGCACAGCATCAGCACCATGACCGTCAGCGCGCCGTAGCAGAAGCGCACCAGCGTCATCACGGCGAGCGCGCCGGCCGGGGTGGGACGCGCGGCGAGATGGCGCAACCCCTCCACCAGTCCCCGCACGGTGCTCAACACGGCTTCTTTCACGTGGGGTTGGAGGACCGAGGTGTCCGGTCCGAGCAGCTGCGGTGCCATCCGCAGTGCGGTGAGGGCGGAGCAGAGGTACAGCAGCGCGGCCAGTATCACCACGTACGTGTCCACGTTCGCGCCGGCCAGCCGGATGCCGAAGGCGAGTCCGCCGCCGGCGGTCATCGCGATCGTCCCGGCCGTGGGAGCAAGGGAGTTGGCCATCACCAGCTGCTGTCCGCCGTCGACCACGCGCGGCAGCGCGGCGGAAAGGCCCGCCAGGACGAAGCGGTTCACGGCGGTCACGAGCAGTGCGGAGACGTAGAAGAGCCAATCCGGGACCTGTGCCGCGATCAGCACCGCGGTGATCACCCCGAGCAGGGTGCGCAGCAGATTGCCGTACAGCAGGACCTGCCGCCGGCGCCAGCGGTCCAGCAGGACACCGGTGAACGGCCCGAGGAGGGAGTACGGCAGCAGCAGGATCGCCATGGCGGAGGCGATCGCCTCGGGGGACGCCTGTTTCTCGGGCGAGAAGATGACGAAGGTGGCGAGTGCTGCCTGGAACACGCCGTCGGCGGCCTGGGAGAGGAGCCGTGCGGCCAGGAGCGAGCGGAAGTCGCGTAGCCGGAGTAATACGCGGAGATCGCGCACAGCATGCATGAGGCACAGCCTCACACAGCCCGCCGGCCTCCGGGAGGAATACCCGGAGGCCGGCGGAGGGAGGGTGCGGGGAGCGTGTTAGCGCTCGACCTCGCCGCGGATGAACTTCTCGACGTTCTCCCGCGCCTCGTCGTCGAAGTACTGGACCGGCGGGGACTTCATGAAGTACGAGGACGCCGACAGGATCGGGCCGCCGATGCCGCGGTCCTTGGCGATCTTGGCGGCGCGCAGCGCGTCGATGATGACGCCCGCGGAGTTCGGGGAGTCCCAGACCTCGAGCTTGTACTCCAGGTTCAGCGGGACGTCGCCGAAGGCGCGGCCTTCGAGGCGGACGTAGGCCCACTTGCGGTCGTCCAGCCAGGCCACGTAGTCGGACGGGCCGATGTGGACGTTCTTCTCGCCCAGCTCGCGGTCGGGGATCTGGGAGGTGACGGCCTGCGTCTTGGAGATCTTCTTGGACTCCAGGCGCTCGCGTTCGAGCATGTTCTTGAAGTCCATGTTGCCGCCGACGTTCAGCTGCATCGTGCGGTCGAGGATGACGCCGCGGTCCTCGAAGAGCTTGGCCATCACACGGTGCGTGATGGTGGCGCCGACCTGCGACTTGATGTCGTCACCGACGATCGGCACGCCGGCCTCGGTGAACTTGTCCGCCCACTCCTTGGTGCCGGCGATGAAGACCGGGAGGGCGTTGACGAACGCGACCTTGGCGTCGATGGCGCACTGGGCGTAGTACTTCGCCGCGTCTTCGGAGCCGACGGGGAGGTAGCAGACCAGGACGTCGACCTGCTTGTCCTTCAGGATCTGGACGACGTCGACCGGGGCCTCCGAGGACTCCTCGATCGTTTCCCGGTAGTACTTGCCCAGCCCGTCGAGGGTGTGGCCACGCTGGACCTGGACACCGGTGTTCGGCACGTCGCAGATCTTGATGGTGTTGTTCTCGCTGGCGCCGATGGCGTCCGCGAGGTCCAGGCCGACCTTCTTGGCGTCGATGTCGAAGGCGGCCACGAACTCCACGTCACGGACGTGGTAGTCGCCGAACTGCACGTGCATGAGGCCGGGCACGCGGCTGTCCGGGTTGGCGTCCTTGTAATACTCGACGCCCTGTACCAGCGAGGCGGCGCAGTTGCCCACGCCGACAATGGCTACGCGAACCGAACCCATTCCGGTTGCTCCCTGTGATCTCGATGAGGGCCTGCACGGCAGGGCCTCATGTGGTGGTGTCATTCGGACGGATCCAGCCGGGAACCGCCCCGGTGCCGGGGCGGGCCGCCCGTGTCTCCTGACTGGTTGTGCTCGTCCTGCGCTGCAGCTTCCGGTGCGCGCTGATCGCGCCCGGCGCGCTCACTCTCGATGAGCTCGTTCAGCCAACGGACTTCGCGCTCCACGGACTCCATGCCGTGCCGCTGCAGTTCGAGGGTGTAGTCGTCCAGCCGCTCGCGGGTCCTGGTCAGGGAGGTGCGCATTTTTTCCAGGCGCTCCTCCAGCCGACTGCGGCGGCCTTCCAGCACGCGCATCCGCACGTCCCGCGACGTCTGGCCGAAGAACGCGAAGCGGACACCGAAGTGTTCGTCCTCCCAGGCATCGGGACCGGAGTGGCTGAGCAGTTCTTCGAAGTGCTCTTTGCCCGCCGGGGTCAGCCGGTAGACGATCTTGGCTCGGCGCCCGGTCAGTGCCGTGGCGGGAACATCCTCCGGGCCGCCGCTCGTTTCCTCCACCAACCAGCCGTTGGCGACCAGCGCCTTGAGGCAGGGATAGAGGGTGCCGTAGCTGAACGCGCGGAAGACCCCGAGCGAGGTGTTGAGCCGCTTCCGCAACTCGTAACCGTGCATCGGGGATTCCCGGAGGAGACCGAGGACGGCGAATTCGAGGATCCCCGAACGCCTGCTCATCCTCCGCCTCCTAGGTCCTGTGCGGTCTTTATCTCGTGCTGATGTATCGACTCGATACATCCAGACGATAGAACGGGGCCCTGGGTGGGACAAGTAGTCGGACGGTGAACGGCGTCACATCACTTATTCGTGCGATCCAACCTGACTGATTTGGAGTGAATTTCAACACTGGGCAGGTTTTGGCCGTGCGTAGTCTGTGCGGCATGCAGACTGCCGGGAACCGTGGGCCTATACGTGACGTCCCTGACCTCGGTGTAATGCGGCCCGCGCGTCAGGAGCGGGTCGTGCATCGGGGGTACCTGAAGAGAACTGCCGCCTTCAGGCGACGAGAGAGCGCGCCTGCCCGAGGAGTATTCGTTCCATGAGCGAGCACCGTCGCAAACCACCCCAGCCGCAAGGTGGCGGGCGTGCCGCTGCCAGACGCGCCGGAGCGCCTTCCGGACGTCGCGCTGCCCCTTCGCCGGGTGTTGGTGCCACGCCCCCGCCGCCGCAGCCGCGGCCGGGCGGGCGTGCCGAGGCCCGTCGGGCTGCCCAACGAGGCAGTCGTCGGCGGGCTCCCGATGCTGCGGAGATGGCTTCCGGCGGCGGCGTCGGCCATGGCGGCGGGGGTCGCCGTGGCGGCGGCGGAGGTGGTGGAGAAGGGGGCCGGGGCCGCGGTCGTGGCGGTGGCAATCCGCCCAAGAAGCGCTTCATCGACTACCCGCGCTCCAACCGCACCGGCTGGCGGCGGTGGATGCCGTCCTGGAAACAGGTGGCCAGCATGTGCGTCGCGGTCGCCGGTCTGGTCGTCGGCGTGGCCGGCGTCGGTCTCGCGTTGGTGCAGGTGCCCGACGTGAACAAGGCCGCCATGTCGCAGAACAACGTCTACCTCTGGGCCGATGGCAAGGTCATGGCCCGTGACGGCGAGACCAACCGCCAGGTGGTCGGTATCAGCGAAATCCCGGTGTCCATGCAGGAAGCGGTGATTTCGGCAGAGAACGCGTCTTTCCGGCAGGACCACGGTGTCGACCCCATGGGCATCCTCCGGGCCCTGGTCAACATGGCCCGGGGCGGTGACACCCAGGGTGGCTCGACCATCACTCAGCAGTACGTCAAGAACGCCATGCTGAGCCAGGAACAGACCATCACCCGGAAGTTCAAGGAACTCTTCATCTCGATCAAGGTCGGCTGGAAGCAGACGAAGCCCGAGATCCTCGCGGGCTACCTGAACACCAGCTACTTCGGTCGTGGCGCCTACGGGATCCAGGCAGCGGCCCAGGCGTACTACGGCAAGGACGCCCCGAAGTTGAACGCGAGCGAGTCGGCCTTCCTGGCCGCCACGCTCAAGGGCGCGAACCTCTACGACCCGGCAGGCGGTATAGGGGGTAACGCCACCCCGGCCCTGAACACCGCACGCGCCAAGGAGCGTTGGTCGTGGATCCTCGACCGCATGGTGGAGAACCACCATCTGCCGGCGGCGGAGGCAGCCAAGTGGAAGGCCAAGGGCTTCCCGATGCCGCAGAAGCCCAAGGCGGGGGCCAGTAAGGGCGGCCAGATCGGCTATCTGATCGATGTCGCCAAGAAGTACGTCCTCAAGCACCGCCCGGACATCAGCGAGGCGCGCTTCGACAAGGGCGGCTACACGATCCAGACGACCTTCGACGAGAAGAAGACCAAGGAACTCGCCGCCGCGGTCAAGCAGGTCAACGACCGCTACATCAACCCGAAGTTGCGTCCCGAAAAGGACAAGTACGTCCAGTTCGGCGGTGCTTCGGTGGTGCCCGGAGACGGCAAGATCGTGGCTCTGTACGGCGGTGACGGATACGACCAGGGGCACTTCAGCAACAACGCCGACACCTACGGCGTGCCGGTCGGCTCGACCTGGAAGCCGTTCGTCCTCGCCGCTGCGATGAAGTACGGGAAGGTCGGCGACGGTCAGGCGCTCTCGCCGGACAGCAAGTACAACGGCGACGACCACCTCAAGGTGAGGAAGCCGGACGGTACCTATGTCCTCAAGAAGGACAACACGCCCTTCTACCAGGTGAACGAGAGCGATCATCCCTGGGGCTACATCACCTTGCGGAAGGCGATGGAGCAGTCGGTCAACACCCCGTTCGTCCAGCTCGGCATGGACGTCGGGATGGCCAAGGTGCGGGACATGGCGCAGACCGCGGGCATCGCGCCGAGCAGCTTCGACAGGAACCTCAACCCGTCCTTCGCGCTGGGCACGTCCACGCCGAGCGCGATCCGGATGGCCGACGCCTACGCCACCTTCGCCGCCTCCGGCATGCAGGCGGAGCCCTACTCGGTGATCAAGGTGACCTCCGAGGGCAAGGAGCTGGATGGCTTCGACAAGCCCTCGGCGCGCTCGGCGATCGATCCGAACATCGCCAACAACGTCACCGACGTGTTGGAGAACGTGATCCAGAACGGTACGGGCAAGGCGGCCAAGAAGCTGGGGAAGCCGGCGGCGGGCAAGACGGGTACCACGGACGAGAACAAGTCGGCCTGGTTCGTCGGCTACACCAAGCAGCTGTCGACGGCCATCACCATGTTCCGTGAGGACGCCCAGAACCCGCGCCAGCTGTCCATGAACGGCGTCGGTGGTTTCGACTCGATCCACGGTGGTGCGCTGCCGACCGAGGTGTGGACGCAGTACATGTTGCAGGCGATGGACGGTCTTCCCTCGACGGACTTCCCCGCGGCCCAGCCGATCGGGCAGGTCATCAACGAGACCGGTATGCCGTCGCCCACGCCGACGCCCACCCCGACCTTGGCGCCGCCGACCCCGTCGAGTACGCCCAGCACCTCGGCCTCCCCGACGCAGACCCCGACTGCGACTCCGACCGAGACCTGCACTCCCTGGGACGTCCGCTGCAAGAACCACGGCGGGCACAACGGTGGGGGCACCGGCGGTGGCCCCGGCGGACCCGGTGGTGACACCGGCGGGACGCCGCCGACCTCGCCCGACCCGACCAGTGGTGGGAGCACTGGCGGAGGAGGCATCTTCGGCGGGCCCACAGGCGGCTGATATCCGCTGAGCGTTTCACGTGAAACGACCGCCGTTTCACGTGAAACACGGCTCCACGAAGCCCCCGACCCGGTGCGACCGGGCGGGGGCTTCGTCGCGTTCGTCCCCGTCGCGTACGGCAGGATGGGGCCATGACGAGCCTGCGACAGGACGAGCCCGTGCGGCCGACGAGACGGGATGAGGTGGCCGCGGCCGGCAGCGAGCTGATCGGCGGGCCGATCGGCCGGCGCGCGCTGCTCGGGACGTACTGGCTGACGCCGGTGCGGGTCGTCGCGCTCGTCGCCATCGGCATGTTCGCGCTCGGCATGGTGCAGAAGCTGCCCTGCTACAACGGGGGGTGGTTCTTCGGCGCCACCAGCCAGTACATCCATGCCTGCTACTCGGACATTCCCCACCTCTACGCGGGCCGGGGCTTCGCCGACGGGCTGATTCCGTACTTCGACAAGCTCCCTGGCGATATGCAGTACCTGGAGTACCCGGTGCTGACCGGGCTCTTCATGGAGATCGCCTCCTGGGTGACCCCGCACGGCGGGGCGATCCAGGACCGGGAGCAGATCTACTGGCTGGTCAACGCCGGCATGCTGATGGTCTGCGCGGCCGTCATCGCGGTGTGCGTGGCCCGTACCCACCGCCGGCGCCCCTGGGACGGGCTGCTCGTGGCCCTGGCACCGGCCTTCGCCCTGACCGCGACCATCAACTGGGACCTGCTGGCCGTCGCGCTGACGGCCGCCGGGATGCTGCTGTGGTCTCGCAGCCGACCGCTGGCGGCCGGCGTCCTGATCGGGCTGGCGACCGCGGCGAAGCTGTATCCGGTGCTGTTGCTGGGCCCGTTGCTGGTGCTGTGCTGGCGTGCGGGCACGTGGCGCGCGTACGGGCGGGCCGTCCTCGGCGCGGTGGTGTCCTGGCTGGCGGTGAACCTTCCGGTGATGCTCGTCCACGACGGGGCCGGGTTCCACATCCGGGAGGGCTGGGCGAAGTTCTACACCTTCAGCCAGGAGCGGCCCATCGACTTCGGCTCGATCTGGCTGCTGATCTCGCAACGCACCGGCAACCCGTTGGAGAACGCCAACCTCTACGCGTCGCTGCTGATGATCCTGGGCTGTGGCGGTCTCGCGCTGCTGACGCTCTACGCACCGCGCCGGCCCCGCTTCGCGCAACTTGCCTTCCTCGTCGTGGCGCTGTTCATCCTCACCAACAAGGTCTACTCGCCGCAGTACGTCCTGTGGCTGGTCCCGCTGGCGGCGTTGGCCCGCCCGCGCTGGCGGGACTTCTTGATCTGGCAGGCGTGCGAGGTCATGTACTTCCTGGGGATCTGGATGTACCTGGCCTACACCGGCAACGGCGACAAGCATCAGGGGCTTCCGCCCGAGGGCTATCAACTGGCTATCGCGCTGCACCTGCTCGGCACGCTCTACCTGTGCGCCGTGGTCGTCCGGGACATCCTGCTGCCGGAGCGCGACGTGGTCCGCAGGGACGGCGACGACGACCCGTCGGGGGGCGTTCTGGACCGGAGGCCCGACGTGTTCGTGCTCGGGCAGGCGCACCGCGCGCCGCGGCACGCGGTGCACTTCGAGGGTGCGCCACGGGTGAGCTGGGGCGCCGTACGGGACTGAGCGGGACGGCACAAGCGTCAGGGCCCGGTGCAGCGGAACGTTCCGCCGCACCGGGCCCTGGACGTCGGTGGGCGCCGGGCCGGTCGGCTCAGCGGTCCACGACGCGGTCGTACTGCGTGGTGGTGTGCCGCAGATGGGCCACCAGCTCCTCGCCCACCTTGGGCTCGGGGGCGTCCCCCGGGACGAACAGGATCGACACCTGCATGTGCGGGGGCTCGGCGAACCAGCGCTGCTTGCCGGCCCAGACGTACGGTGCGAGGTTGCGGTTGACGGTCGCCAGGCCGGCACGGGCCACGCCCTTGGCGCGCGGCATCACGCCGTGCAGCGCCTTGGGCGACTCCAGGCCGACGCCGTGCGAGGTACCACCGGCCACCACGACGAGGTAGCCGTCGGCGGTCGCCTTCTGCTGGCGGTAGCCGAACCGCTCGCCCTTGGCGACGCGGGTGACGTCGAGCACCGAGCCGCGGTACTCGGTGGCCTCGTGGTCGCCGAGCCACAGCCGCGTGCCGATCCGCGCGCGGAAGCGGGTCTGCGGGAACTGCTGCTGGAGGCGGGCGAACTCGTCGGGCTTGAGGTGGCTGACGAACATGCTGTGGAGCGGCAGGCGGTTGGCGCGCAGCTGGTCCATCCACCCGATGACCTCGTCGACCGAGTCGGAGCCGTCGGTGCGGTCCAGCGGGAGGTGGATCGCGAATCCCTCCAGCCGGACGTCCTCGATGGCCGCGGCAAGCTTCGGCAGGTCCTCCGGCTTGACGCCGTGCCGCTTCATGCTGCTCATGACCTCGATGACGACCCGGGCGCCGACCAGCCCGCCCACGCCTTCGACCGAGGAGACCGAGCGGATCGCCCGGTCGGGCAGCGGCACCGGCTCCTCGCCGTGCCGGAACGGGGTCAGGACCAGCAGATCACCGCTGAAGAAGTCCTTGATCTGGGCTGCTTCGTAGGTCGTGCCGACCGCGAGGATGTCGGAGCCGAGCCGGGTGGCCTCCTCGGCGAGGCGCTCGTGGCCGAAGCCGTAGCCGTTGCCTTTGCAGACCGGGACCAGCCCGGGGAACTGCTGGAGAACGCTCTGTTGATGCGCCCGCCAGCGTGCGGTGTCGACGTAGAGGGTGAGCGCCATGGCCGGCCCGGAACCTTTCTCGTGGCAAGGGTGTGTCAGGAGTGCGGACGGTGCGGTGAAGCGGTCAGCGACGCGACATGTAGATGTCGAGCGCCTTGTGCAGGAGCTTGTTGAGTGGGAAGTCCCACTCACCGAGGTACTCCGCCGCCTGCCCGCCGGTGCCGACCTTGAACTGGATCAGACCGAAGAGGTGGTCGTTCTCGTCCAGCGAGTCGCTGATGCCGCGGAGGTCGTAGACGGAGGCGCCGGCCGCGTAGGAGTCCTGCAGCATGCGCCACTGCATCGCGTTGGAGGGCCGGACCTCGCGGCCGATGTTGTCCGAGGCGCCGTACGAGTACCAGACGTGCCCGCCGACGATGAGCATGGTCGCGGCGGAGAGGTTCACCCCGTTGTGGCGGGCGAAGTAGAGCCGCATGCGGTCGGGGTCCTCGGTGTTGAGGGCGGACCACATGCGCTGGAAGTAGCTGAGCGGACGCGGCCGGAACTGGTCGCGCTTCGCGGTGATCTCGTAGAGCCGCTGCCATTCGGCCAGGTCCTCGTAGCCGCCCTGGACGACCTCGACGCCGGCCTTCTCGGCCTTCTTGATGTTGCGGCGCCACAGCTGGTTGAAGCCCTTGTGGATCTCCTCCAGCGGGCGGTCGGCCAGCGGCACCTGGAAGACGTAGCGGGGCTGCACATCGCCGAAGCCGGCACCGCCGTCCTCGCCCTGCTGCCAGCCCATGCGGCGCAGGCGGTCGGCGACCTCGAAGGCACGCGGTTCGATGTGGCTGGCCTCGACGTCCCGCAGCCGCTTGACGTCGGGGTTCTGGATGCCGGCCTTGATCGCGGTGGAGTCCCAGCGGCGGATGATGACCGGCGGGCCCATCTTCACGGAGAAGGCGCCCTGCTGCTTGAGGTGGGCGAGCATCGGCCGCAGCCATTCCTCAAGATTCGGCGCGAACCAGTTGATGACCGGGCCCTCGGGGAGGTAGGCCAGGTATCGCTTGATCTTGGGCAGCTGGCGGTACAGGACCAGCCCGGCGCCGACCAGCTCGCCGGACGCGTCGAACCAGCCCAGGCTCTCGGACCGCCACTCGGCCTTCACGTCCGCCCAGGCCGGGACCTGCATGTGGCTCGCCGCGGGCAGGCTCTGGATGTATGCCAGATGCTGCTCTCGGCTGATGGTCCTCAGGGTCAGGCTCATGCGGGGCGCTCCTCGGCTGGTGTGTCCCCTTGGTCGGGGCTCCGGCTCTCGCGCCGAAGCCTACTGTGACCGGGGAGCGCCCCGTCTGGGCCGTACGGGACCGGGCCCCGTATGCCGTGGCGTGCGGGTTAGCCGAGGACGCCGCCGAAGAGCCCGCCGTGCGCCAGGCCGATGTAGAAGCCGACGCCCGACGCGCCGAGCCCGATGATCAACAGGAAGCGTTCCGCCGTCGTCGAGGAGATGTACTGGCCCCACAGGCCCGTGCCGATGCCGATCAGGCCCACCCATGAGCTGACCAGGTGCAGGCCGGGGGAGAGCGCGGTGAGGGCGGCAATCGCGCCGAACACCAAGGTCACGACCGCGAGGGTGTTCTCTACGGGATGGGGTTGGCCGTCGCTGTTGAGAATCGCGAGCAGATTCCGTTGGGTCCGTGCTGCCTGTGCCATGCGGCACCTCCACTGACAGGGCGGCGCACTGTAACGCCGCTCACACCCGTTGTGTTCCAGATTGGGGGGTCTGGTGGGCGGATTTCAACCGGAAGCGCGGAGGCAGGTACTCTGTACGGTCTGCGCCCATGTCTGCCCGGACGATCCGGCGGGCCGGGCGCGGAACGCATCACGACCCTCCTGCCACGGAACGACCGTGGCCGCTGAGTCCAAAGGAGGTGGGTTCACCATGCGTCACTACGAGGTGATGGTCATCCTCGACCCCGATCTGGAGGAGCGCGCTGTCGCCCCCCTGATCGAGAACTTCCTCTCCGTCGTCCGTGAGGGCAACGGAAAGGTGGAGAAGGTCGACACCTGGGGCCGTCGTCGTCTCTCGTACGAGATCAACAAGAAGCCCGAGGGCATCTACTCCGTCATCGACCTGCAGGCCGAGCCTGCGGTCGTCAAGGAGCTCGACCGTCAGATGAACCTGAACGAGTCGGTTCTTCGGACCAAGGTCCTCCGTCCCGAGACCCACTGAGCGCGTACGCGTCCAGCGGTAACCGGGTTCGAGTAGCAGCAACACCAGCAGCCAGCAGCACACCCGCCGAGAGGTTCCCCTAATGGCAGGCGAGACCGTCATCACGGTTGTCGGCAATCTTGTCGACGACCCCGAGCTGCGCTTCACCCCGTCCGGTGCGGCGGTCGCGAAGTTCCGCGTCGCGTCCACTCCCCGCACCTTCGACCGTCAGACCAATGAGTGGAAGGACGGCGAGAGCCTGTTCCTGACCTGCTCGGTGTGGCGTCAGGCGGCGGAGAACGTCGCCGAGTCCCTTACGCGGGGTACCCGCGTGATCGTCCAGGGCCGTCTCAAGCAGCGGTCCTACGAGGATCGCGAGGGCGTGAAGCGCACGGTGTACGAGCTCGACGTCGAGGAAGTGGGCGCGAGCCTGCGGAACGCCACGGCGAAGGTCACCAAGACCGGCGGTCGCGGTGGCCAGGGCGGTGGCGGCTTCGGCGGCGGTCAGGGCGGCGGCCAGCAGGGCGGCGGCTGGGGCGGTGGCCCCGGCGGCGGTCAGCAGGGTGGCGGCGCTCCGGCCGACGACCCGTGGGCGACCGGCGGTCCTTCCGGCGGTGGCCAGGGTGGCGGCGGCGGTGGCTGGGGCGGCGGCTCCGGCGGCTCCGGCGGCGGCTACTCGGACGAGCCGCCCTTCTAGGTCCGGGCGACGGGCTCTTCCACCGATGTTTCACGTGAAACGGCACGTTTCACGTGAAACGAGGTCGGAGAGTCGCCTGGGGCCTGAGGGCGTCAGCACATACTTCTTGAACTCACTGGAGAGAGACAATGGCGAAGCCGCCTGCTCGCAAGCCTAAGAAGAAGGTTTGCGTGTTCTGCAAGGAGAAGATCTCCTACGTCGACTACAAGGACACGAACCTGCTGCGGAAGTTCATCTCCGACCGCGGCAAGATCCGTGCCCGTCGTGTCACCGGCAACTGCACTCAGCACCAGCGTGACGTCGCCACGGCCGTGAAGAACAGCCGTGAGATGGCGCTGCTGCCCTACACGTCCACCGCGCGATAAGGGAAGGGTGACCGACAAATGAAGATCATCCTCACCCACGAGGTCTCCGGCCTCGGCACCGCCGGCGACGTCGTTGACGTCAAGGACGGGTACGCCCGCAACTACCTGGTCCCGCGCGGTTTCGCGATCCGCTGGACCAAGGGTGGCGAGAAGGACGTCGAGCAGATCCGTCGCGGTCGCAAGATCCGCGAGATCGCCACGATCGAGCAGGCCAACGAGGTCAAGGCTCGGCTCGAGGGCGTCAACGTGAAGCTGGCCGTTCGTGCCGGCGACGCGGGCCGTCTGTTCGGTTCCGTCACCCCGGCCGACGTCGCCTCGGCGATCAAGGCCGCTGGTGGTCCGGACGTCGACAAGCGCCGCGTTGAGCTCGGTACGCCGATCAAGACCCTGGGCGCGCACCAGGTCTCGGTGCGTCTGCACGCCGAGGTCGTTGCGAAGCTCGGCGTCGAGGTCATCGCCGCCTGAGCGTAGCTCGCAGCTGAACGCCGAAGGGCCGTACTCCCTCGTGGGGTACGGCCCTTCGCGTTGGGTGGGTGGTCAGGTGCGCGGGTCAGTCCTCGTCCTGGGCGCGCTTGTAGAGATTGGCGATGTCCTCGTCGAAGTAGGCGGCGTAGGAGACGTCGTCCTCGTCGCCGCCGCCCTCGTGGCCGCCGAGGACGCCGATGACCGTGCCAGTGTGGCTCTTGGGGTCGTAGTCGGCCAGCCAGGGGCTGCCGCTGGTACCGCCCTCGAAGTCGGTGCACTGGATGCGCATCTGGGTGTCGCTGAACTTCGTGCTGCGGTTCTGGCAGGAGATCGGGGTGTCCCGGCTGGTGGGATAGCCGGTGATCTTGACTTCGTTGTCGAAGCCGCGGTCGATGCCGAGGGTGTTGCCGCCGAGGATGTCCTGGATCTCCTTGCCGTCCTTGGAGCCGAGGGCGAGGAAGGCGACGTCGAGGTCCTCGTCCTGAGACTTGGCCCAGCGGTCGTCGACCACGACCTTGTTGACCTTCCACAGGCCGGTGGGTTCGTCGCCGTTGCGGTAGTCGGGGGCGAAGACCAAGTCGTCCACCGGCTTGCCGGTGTCCGGGTCGAAGGCGCAGTGGGCCGCGGTGATCAGCATGTTCCGGCTCGGGCTCTGCACCACGCTGGCGGTGCAGAAGTGGGCGCCGTGGTCGTCCTTCTCGAAGACGGTGCCGATCCGGGCGTTCTCCTCGGTCCTGCGCGGGGTGTAGGCGTTGCCGTCCTGAGGCACGGCGGTGGCCGAGGGCTCCTGGTCCTGGGGGGCGTGGCCGGACTCGCCGGACTTGCCGTAGCCGGTGTGGCCGCCGGTGGTTCTGCTCGGGTGAGTTTCCTCCGCTGCGTAGCCCACCACTGCGGCTGCCCCCACGATGACGAGCGTCAGGGGCAGGATCGATTTCCTGGCAAGCGAGCGCACAAGGTCATTATCTGCACGGGGACAGGGTTCGGTGGGTGCTTCAGCGGGAGGCTCCGGTCACAATCCACCGTCCGGAGCGAGCGCGCAGCCAGAGCGTCAGCATCCGCACGGTCATCATCAGCGCCATCGCCCACCACAGTGCGACCAGACCGCCGCCCAGCGCCGGTACGGCGAGGGCCGCGGGGGCGAACACGGCCAGGGTCACCACCATGGCCCCGGCGAGGTACGGCCCGTCCCCCGCGCCCATGAGGACCCCGTCGAGGATGAAGACGATGCCGGCGACCGGCTGGGTGACCGCGACGACCAGAAGGGTGAGGAGCAGCGGGTGCCGGACGTCGGGATCGGTGGTGAAGAGGGGGATGAACAGTGGCCGGGCGAGCACCACCAGCGCGCCGAGGACGATGCCGGAGACGATGCCCCACTGGACCATCCGGCGACAGGCGGCGCGAGCGCCGTCCCGGTCCCCGGCGCCGAGGTAGCGCCCGATGATGGCCTGGCCGGCGATGGCGATGGCGTCCAGCGCGAAGGACAGGAGCTGCCACAGGGACAGGACGATCTGGTGGGCGGCGACCTCGGCGTCCCCGAGCCGGGCGGCTACCGCGGTGGCGATCATCAGCACCGCACGCAGCGAGAGCGTACGGATCAGCAGGGGGACGCCGGCCTGGGCGCAGGCGCGGATCCCGGCGGCGTCCGGGCGGAGCGAGGCGCCGTGGCGACGGGCGCCGCGGATCACCACGGTGAGGTAGACGGCGGCCATGCCGCACTGGGCGATGACGGTGCCCCAGGCGGAGCCGGCGATGCCGAGTCCGGCGAGGTAGACCAGTCCGGCGTTGAGGGCGGCGTTGGCGGTGAAGCCGCCGATAGCGACGTACAGCGGGGTTCTGGTGTCCTGGAGGCCGCGGAGCACTCCGGTGGAGGCGAGGACGACCAGCATCGCGGGGATGCCGAGCGCGCTGATCCGCAGGTAGGTCGTGGCGTACGGGGCGGCGGCCGGGGAGGCGCCGAAGACGTCGACGAGCCAGGGGGCGGCGGGCAGGACGACGACGATGACGGCTGCGCCGAGCAGCAGGGCGAGCCAGATGCCGTCCATGCCCTGACGTATCGCCGCGGGGAGGTCGCCGGCGCCGACCCGGCGGGCGACCGCGGCGGTGGTGGCGTAGGCGAGGAAGACGAAGACGGAGACGGCGGTTGTGAGGAGGGCGGCGGCGACGCCGAGACCGGCGAGCTGGCGGGTGCCGAGGTGGCCGATGACGGCGCTGTCGACCATGACGAAGAGCGGCTCCGCGACGAGGGAACCGAAGGCGGGCAGGGCTAGCGCGACGATCTCGCGGTCATGGCGGCGGAGAGCGCGCCGTGGCGTCGCGGGGGCCGATGTCATGAGGGGCAATCTAATCGTCCACAGGTAATAGATGCAACTGTGCTGTGATCCTTACTTTGTGCTGCGTGGGGGCGCCTTCTGCGTGGCGTTCGCGGCGATCATGAACAGGTTGCCGAAGTTTTTCTCCCCCACAGCCTATGGATGAGAAAAGTGCAGGTCAGATGGGTGTGGGTGGCGTGATTGTGTGCTTGTCCACAGAAGTTTCCCCCAGGCCGTGCACAGGATCTGGGGACTTCTCCACAGCTATCGGCCGGTCATCCACATGGCCTGTGGATAACCAGATTGGCGGACGGTGCGCGCGGGCCTACCGTGGACCGGCGCCCACCGCCCCGTTCCGGCCGTGAGACCTGTCCGAACTCGACGCGCCGTAACCGGAGTCGGGCGTCTCGAATGTCAGGGCTGTGCCGTAGAAAGAACCGCACAGCAAGGTCCGCGTCGCGGACGGGAGGAGGTGCCGGGGTGAGCATTCCCGAGCCCATGGACGACCCCTGGGCGGACTCCGGTCCCAGCGACCTGCTGCCGGCCGCCCGCTCCCGTCGGGGCGAGGGAAAGGGCCGGGGCCGCGGCGACCGCCCGGACCGTGACGACGACGGCGGCGGTTCCTGGGCCGGTGGCTTCGAGCGGGTCCCGCCGCAGGACCTCGACGCCGAGCAGTCCGTGCTCGGCGGCATGCTGCTGTCCAAGGACGCCATCGCGGACGTCGTCGAGGTCCTCAAGGGCGAGGACTTCTACCGTCCCGCCCACGAGCTGGTCTTCCAGGCGATCCTCGACCTCTACGCCAAGGGCGAGCCGGCCGACCCGATCACCATCGCGGCCGAGCTCACCAAGCGCGGTGAGATCGCCCGGGTCGGCGGCGCCTCGTATCTGCACACCCTGGTCCAGTCCGTACCGACGGCCGCCAACGCCGAGTACTACGCCGAGATCGTTCACGAGCGGGCCGTGCTCCGCCGCCTCGTCGAGGCCGGCACCCGGATCACGCAGATGGGATACGCCGCCGACGGCGACGTCGACGAGATCGTCAACAAGGCCCAGGCGGAGATCTACGCCGTCACCGAGCAGCGGACCAGCGAGGACTATCTGCCGCTCGGCGACATCATGGAGGGCGCGCTCGACGAGATCGAGGCGATCGGCTCGCGGCAGGGCCAGATGACGGGCGTGCCGACCGGGTTCACCGATCTCGACGCGCTGACCAACGGTCTGCATCCGGGCCAGATGATCGTGATCGCGGCCCGTCCGGCCATGGGTAAGTCGACGCTCGCGCTGGACTTCGCGCGGGCCTGCTCGATCAAGAACAACCTGCCGAGCGTGATCTTCTCGCTCGAAATGGGGCGCAACGAGATCGCGATGCGTCTGCTGTCAGCGGAGGCGCGGGTGGCGCTGCACCACATGCGTTCCGGCAGCATGACCGACGACGACTGGACGCGGCTGGCGCGCCGCATGCCGGACGTCTCGGCGGCCCCGCTCTACATCGACGATTCGCCGAACCTCTCGATGATGGAGATCCGCGCCAAATGCCGGCGGCTGAAGCAGCGGAACGAGCTGAAGCTGGTCGTCATCGACTACCTGCAGCTGATGCAGTCCGGCGGCTCCAAGCGCGCCGAGAGCCGTCAGCAGGAGGTCTCGGACATGTCCCGTAACCTCAAGCTGCTCGCCAAGGAGCTGGAGCTCCCGGTGATCGCGCTCTCGCAGCTGAACCGTGGCCCCGAGCAGCGTACGGACAAGAAGCCGATGGTCTCCGACCTGCGTGAATCCGGTTCCATCGAGCAGGACGCCGACATGGTCATCCTGCTGCACCGCGAGGACGCCTACGAGAAGGAGTCGCCGCGGGCCGGTGAGGCCGACCTGATCGTGGCGAAGCACCGTAACGGCCCGACGGCGACGATCACCGTGGCGTTCCAGGGCCACTACTCGCGCTTCGTGGACATGGCGCAGACCTGAGCCGAGCGGGGATCTCCTCGTGGGGAGTGCGGGCCCGGTCTATTTTTGACCTCGGAGTCAAGAATGGTGCTACTGTGCTGCGCATGGGAAGGCCGAAGCAGTTCGATCCGGACGCCGCCGTCGAGCAGGCCATGCAGGTGTTCTGGCGCAAGGGGTACGCCGCCACGACGCCGCAGGACCTCGTCGACGCGCTCGGTATCGGCAAGGGCAGTCTCTACAACGCCTTCGGCAGCAAACACGCGCTGTTCGAGCGGGCGTTGGTCCGCTACCGGGACGGCCAGGCGCAGGCCCTGATCGACCTGCTGGAGCAGTCCGGGTCGGTGAAGGACCGGCTGCGCGACGCGTTGCGCCTTCTCGTGGAGCTGGACCTCGGTGATCCGGACCGTCGTGGCTGTCTGGCCGTCAACACCGCGGCGGAGCGCGCGATGACCGACGAGGCCGCGACCGAGCTGGTCCGCCGGATGTTCGACCGGACCGAGGGCGCGTTCCGCGCGCTGATCGAGGAGGGGCAGCGGGCGGGCGAGGTCGCGTCCGGCCGTGATGCCCGGGCGATCGGGAGCCAGTTGTTGGCGACCGCCGTCGGCCTCCGGCTGCTGGCCCGGGTCGCCGAGGGGCCGGACCGGCTCTCCAGGGTGATCGACGCGACCATCGACTCCCTCTGACCCGTTGGGACCTCGGGGTTTCCGCGGGTCTCGCGCTGCCCAAATTTTGTACCCACAGTTCAAGAATTGATGTCAGGATCGGAGTGTCATGCAGCTCAACCTCACCGACAAGACCGCCGTCGTCACCGGTGCCAGCCGCGGCATCGGACTGGCCACCGTCCGGGCGCTGATCGACGAGGGGGTACGGGTCGTCGGAGCGGCCCGCACCCTCACCCCGGAGCTCAAGGAGAGCGGCGCCTTCGCGGTCTCCGCCGACCTGAGCACCGCCGACGGCGTGGCGACCCTGATGGACAGCGCCTTCGCGGAGCTGGGCGGGATCGACCTGCTGGTGAACAACGTCGGCGCCGGGGACGCCGTGGAGCCCGTCGGATTCATGGACACCGATGACGCCCAGTGGGGCGCCATCTTCGACCTCAATCTGCTGAGCGCGGTCCGTGCCGCCCGCGCCGCGCTGCCCAGCCTGATCGAGCGCCGTGGCGCGATCGTCAACGTCTCCTCCATCAACTCCCGGCTGCCCGCGGCCGGTCCGGTCGCCTACAGCGCGGCCAAGGCGGCCCTGGCCGCGGTCGGGAAGTCGCTGGCCGAGGAGTTCGGGCCGCGGGGCGTACGCGTGAACACCGTCTCGCCGGGCGTCGTGCGGACGGCCATCTGGGAGGACCCGGAGAGCTTCGGCGGCAAGGTGGCGGCGAACGCCGGTGCGGAGCACGCGGCGTTCCTCCGGCAGCTCCCGGAGGCGTTCGCGATCACCAGCGGGCGGATCACCGAACCGCGGGAGGTGGCGGCGCTGATCACCTTCCTGCTCTCCGACGTGGCCGGGAACATCACAGGCGCGGACTACGTCATCGACGGTGGCACGATCAAGACGCTCTGACGCGGAGACGAGCGGGACGGGTCCGGCGGGCGCTCGACCGGCTGCTGGCGCGGCCGGGGACGGGCCCGAACGGTGCGCCGGGGCGCGGCCGGTTTGACCTTCAGGTTGGTCGAAGCCCCAGAATCGCCGCCATGGACGACGACGGGGAACTCCTGGGCATCGGCGCGTTCGCCCGGCGGGTGGGACTGACGCCGAGCGCGCTGCGCTTCTACGACGACTGCGGGGTGCTGCGGCCGGACCGGGTGGACGCTGCCACGGGGTACCGGCGCTATGCGGCCCGGCAGGTGGCGCGGGCGGCACAGCTGCGGCAACTGCGGGCGGCGGGGCTGCCGTTGGTGGACGTCGAGACCGTGCTCGACGGTCCCGAGGACGCGGCCCGGAACGTGCTGCGGGCCCACCTGGAGCGGACCCGGCGGGCGGCGGACGAGGCACGGGCCGTGGCGGAGGGCTTTCTGTACGAGACGCCCGAGGGGCCGGTGTCTCGCGTCGGTGCGGCGCGGGCTCGGGTGGACGGGCCGGAGCTCGCCAGCGCGGTGCGGCAGGTGGCGCCCGCGGCGGCGGTCGGTGCGGCGGCGGAGGAGTTCCCGGTGCTGGGGTCCGTGCTGCTCGAACTCGCCGACGGAGAGGTGCGGTTGGTGGCCACCGACCGCTATCGGCTGGCGGTGCGCGGGCTGCGACCGGAGGTCTTCGAGGGCGGACCGCGGCGGGTGCTGATCGCGGTGGATGCCGCGCGCCGGATGGCGGAGTGGGCGGTGCGGCAGCGGGCGGTCGAGGTGGAGTGTCCGGCCGTGGTGGACGCTTCCGGAGTCGCGCGGGTGCGGTTGTGGAGCGGGGCGGAGCCCTGGGAGCCGGGGGCCCCGGGCACGGGGGCCGCCGGAGTGGGCGAGCCGGGGGAGTTCCCGGACTACCGGCTGATGTTGACGGGGCTGGCTGATGCGCGGCACCGGGTGATCGTGGACCGGGCAGGGCTGCGGGACGCGGTGGCGGACCGGGGCGGGGCTGTGGTGTCGCTGGCGTTCGGGGCGGTCGTGGCGCCGGTTGCGGAGGGTGCCACGGACGGGGCGCTGGAGGTGTCGGGCGGGGAGCCCGACGCGGTCCGGCTGCCCGCGGTCCGCATCGGGCCCGGGCTGCGGATCGCCTTCGACCCGGCGGTCCTGGTGCCGGTGTTGGAGGCCGGGGTGGGGCCCGATGTGTTGCTGGAGATCGCGTCGGCGGACCAACCCGTCGTCGTCCGGTCCGCGGACCAGGGGAGTTTCACGGCGGTGGTGATGCCGGTGCGGGGCCGTTGAGGGAGAGCGGCGAGGGCTGGCGGCCGGAGCGGAACGGTGCGGAAACGGAGACGGTACGGGCCCCGGACGGCGGGTGCGGCCGATGGTCGGGAGGGGAAGCGAGCGGATGGATCCGGAGCTGCCGGTGGTGCGGCTGTGCGTGGCGGGCATGCAGGCCGAGGCGGAGGGGCGGGCGGAGGCGGCGCGGGACCTCTTCCAACAGGCGTGGGACGGTGCCCGCGACGACTACGAGGCATGCATCGCCGCGCACTACCTCGCGCGGCATCAGGACTCGCCCGCGGAGACGCTGCGCTGGAACCAGGAGTGCCTGGACCGTGCCGACCGGGTCGGCGACGAGCGGGTACGGGACTTCTATCCGTCGCTGTACGTCAACATCGGGAACGCGCATCGGGAACTCGGTCAACTCGCCGTGTCCCACCGGTACTTCGTGCGGGCGGCGGAGCGGGCGGCCGTTGCGCCTGAGGGGCAGTACGGCGACTGGAACCGCTTCGCGATCGCGGAGGGACTGCGGGACACCGCGGACGCGGCGGCTGCCGAAGGGGACGAGGAGGCCGGTGCGCGAGGGGGCGTCGCGGAGGGCGTCGAGCGGCCGGTCCGGGAGCTGTTCTTGCGGTGGTGCGAGCGGGGCGACCTCAAGGCGCTGGGGCTGATGCTCCCGGCGTATCTGGGATATCTGGGGACGGACGAGGACCGGGTGCGTCTGCGGAGTGCGCTGCACATGGTGCACGCGGCGCGCTGGCTTCCCGAGGGCGAACAGAGCCTGCTGGAGGAGGCGATGGGGGCGTTCGCCGTGCGATGACGCGTGGAGGTTTCACGTGAAACGCCGGGGCCGCGGCGTGCGGATGTTTCACGTGAAACGGCGGCCCGGTGACGCGTGGCTGTTTCACGTGAAACAGGGAGGTGCCGGGGGCGGCGGTCAGGGCAGGATGGCGGCGCGGTGGGTAGTCGCTCGCCGCAGGCGCGGGCCCGCTGAGCCGGTCCTGCTGGGTGAGAAGTCTTGTTGAGGAGCGTCATGACGGTGGTGGAGTCCGCGCAGTCGCAGGAGCCCGAGTCGTGTGAGGGAGGGGCGCGTGAGGTGGTCCCGCGCGGCGGTGCCATCGTCGATTCGGCCGAGGCGTATGCGGAGTTGATGCCGCAGACGCGGCGGGCGTTGCTGCGACGGCTGGCGATCGCGCAGGCCGAGGGGCGGGCGCCGTCGATGATGGGTGCGGTGGTCCGCGGTGGCCAGGTGGTCTGGACGGGTGCCCGGAGCGCGGTGGACGGTGAGGTGCCGCACGGCGATGTGCAGTACCGGATCGGCTCGCTGACCAAGAACTTCGTGGCCGTGCTCGTGCTCCGGCTGCGGGACGAGGGGCTGTTGCGGCTGGACGACCCCATCGGGACCCATCTGAAGGACGTCCCGGTGCCCGAGGCGACGATCGCCCAACTTCTGTCGCACAGCGCGGGATTGGCGGCCGAATCCCGTGGTCCGTGGTGGGAACGGACCGCCGGCGAACTGCGGCCCGAGCCCGCCGATCTGTTCGGCGAGCGGTCGCGGCTGCACCCGGCGGGGCGGCGGCACCACTACTCCAACCCCGGGTACGCCGTGCTCGGGGCGCTGGTCGAGCGGCTGCGGGACGGGACGCCGTGGGGCGAGGTGCTGCGCCGTGAGGTGCTGGAGCCGCTGGGTATGGCCCGCACGACGCTCCGGCCGGAGATGCCGCATGCGGGCGGCTGGGCGGTCCATCCCTGGGCCGATGTGGTGCTGCCGGAGCCGGCGCACGACACCGGGCTGATGGGCCCGGCCGGGCAGTTGTGGTCAACGACTGAAGACCTGTGCCGGTGGGCGGCGTTCCTGTTGCGGGGCGACGAACGGGTGCTGAGTGCGGCGAGCTTGGCCGAGATGCGGACCCCCGCGGTGCCGCCGGAGGGCGACGGCTGGGACGCGGGCTACGGCCTGGGTACCCAGCTCGTCCGGCGGAGCGGGCGCCGGTTGGCCGGGCACACCGGGTCGATGCCGGGGTTCCTGGCGGTGCTGTGGGTCGATCCGGAGGAGGACACCGCGGCACTTGCGCTGGCGAACTGCACCTCGGGCATCCCGATCGGCACGGTGGCGGCCGACCTCCTGCAGATCGTCGCGCACCACGAACCGCGGATCCCGGAGCCGTGGCGCCCGCTGCCGGGCGCGGTGGACGAGGACCTGCTGGCCCTGACCGGGCCCTGGTACTGGGGCGCGAACCCGTTCGCGCTGCGGCTGACGGGTTCCCGCGGGCTGGAGTTGGTCACGCTGTCCGGCGTGGGGCGCACCTCGCGCTTCCGCGCCGAGGCCGATGGCACCTGGACCGGGCTGGACGGGTACTACGCGGGCGAGACCTTGAGGGTGGAGCGGGCACCGGACGGTACGGTCACCCACCTCGACCTGGGGACCTTCGTCTTCACGCGTGGGCCCTACGAGCCCGCCGGGCCGGTGCCGGGCGGCGTGGACCCCGAAGGTTGGCGGGGCGTCTGACCCGGCGAGGGGTGCGGAGCGGGCGCGGGGCCGGGCGGCCGGTTCCGCGCCCGCGGGTGAGCCGAGGGTCCGAGGCAGCGGCCCGGGCCCGTACGGCGGGCACTCTCCGGGCGGACGTACAGTCGAGCGAGATGTCAGGAGCCGCCGCAGTGCGCGGCTCGCTACCGCTGGAAGGCCACTGTGACTGCCGTGACTGCGAATGTCGACGCCCCGGTCCTGCTCGATCTGCCTCCGCTCGACGCCGCCCGTTTCGCGCGGATCGAGGACAAGGTCGCGGCGCTGATGCGCACCCGCTGCGATGTCGTCGCGACGCAGGGCGAGGCGCTGCTGCCCCTGGAGGCATGCATCCGCTCGGCCGTGCGGCCCGGCAGCACCGCCCTCAACATCATCACCGGCCCCTACGGCGAGACCTTCGGCGGCTGGCTGCGCTCCTGTGGCGCGGAGGTGGTCACCCTCAGCGCGCCCTTCACCGGCGCGGTCACCGCCGAGCAGGTGGCGGACGCCCTGCGGGAGCGCCCCGAGATCGACTTCGTGAGCCTGGTGCACGCCGAGGCGGCGACCGGCAACACCAACCCCGTCGCCGAGATCGGTGCGGTGGTGCGTGCGCATGGGGCGCTGCTGATGCTCGACGCGGTCGCCTCGGTGGGTGCCGAGCCGCTGCTCACCGACGAGTGGGGAGTGGATCTGTGCGTGATCGGCGGTCAGAAGGCGCTGGCCGGGCCGGCCGGGGTCTCCGCGGTGTCGGTCAGCGCCCGCGCCTGGGAGCGCATCGCGGCCAATGAGCAGGCGCCGCGCCGCTCGTACCTCTCGCTGCTGGACTGGAAGGAGCGCTGGATCGACGCCGGGCGCACCGCCCTGCCGCACGCCCCGGCGCAGTTGGAGATGCTGGCGCTGGAACAGGCCGTGGACCGGATCGAGGCGGAAGGGTTGGACCGCGTCATCGCCCGTCACCGGGCCGCTGCCGCGGCCGTCCGGGCGGGTGTCGCGGTGCTCGGCGGGCCGGTGCCCTATGTGATCCGGGACGAGCACGCGGCGCCGGCCGCCACCACGCTCCGCGCGCCGGCAGGGGTGGACGCCCGTGAGGTGGTCGCCGCCGCGATCGCCGCCGACGGCGCGGTTCCGGTGCAGGCCGCCGCCGGTGCCCTGGCGGCGGAGATGATCCGGGTGAACCACTACGGGCAGGCCGCGGACCGCGCGGTGGTGCTTGCCTCGTTGGCGGCGCTGGCGACCGGCTTGCGGGCGCTGGGGGTGGAGGTCGACGAGGACGCGGCGGCCGGCGCGGCAGGCGCGGCATGGGATGAGGTCATCGCCGCGGCCTGAGCCGTGCGGTTCTGCTGACTGCTGACCCGTCGGGCGCCTTCTCGGCCGTCGGACGCGCCCTCGACAGGAGGGCCCCGGGTGTGGTCTGTTTCACGTGAAACAGACCACACCCTTTTTGCTGCCCGTGCCCGTGCCCGTGCCCACCGCTCGCGCTCCGCGCTCCGCGCCCCGCGTCCAGCTCCAGGTCCCCAGCCCAGCTCTCGGCCACCAGCTCGTCGTCTCCGGTCTCGTCGTCTCCGCCTCGTCGTCCCGCGTCGCAGCCGCCGCCTCCTTCGCCTCGTCTCCGCGTCGCGGCAGCCGCCTCCTCTTCCTGTCGTCCCGTTCCCCGGTCCCGGCCCGGTGGTCCTTCCTCCGCGTGCCGATCCGCACGCATGTTTTAACGCCCTCGTAGAATCGGAACGCTCAGCCCGGTTGTCCCTCCGGGTGTGGAACGCGGAGGAGCAGGGTGGTATCAGGAGGCGTGCGGAGTGCGGACGGCCGACCGGTGGTCGCCCGCGCGGATGCCCGGCGGAATCGTGCGCTGGTGCTCCAGGCGGCCCGATCCGCCTTCGAGGAACGGGGGTTGGCGGTCCCGCTCGACGAGATCGCCCGACGGGCCGGGGTCGGTGCGGGGACCGTCTACCGTCACTTCCCCTCCAAAGAAGCCCTGTTCAGGGAAGCGGTCAAGGACCGGATGTGGCTGTTCGCCGATGCCGCGGGGGACTTGGTCGACGCGGACGACCCCGGCGGGGTGTTCTTCCGCTTCCTGGCGTCGGTGGTGCGGCTGGCCGCCCCGAACCGGGCGCTGTGCGAGGTGTTGGAGGTGGCCGGGGAGGGCGGCCCGGCACCGGCGGACGAGGGGCCGGCGGGTCCGGATCTGGAGTTCCTGGTGGCCCTCGGCGTGCTGCTGTCCAGGGCCCAACAGGCGGGCGCGGTACGGGCGGACGTCGATCTGGACGACGTCCGCACGCTGCTGGCCGGGTGTCTGGCGATGGAACGCCGGCGGTCGGGCGGGCGGGGCCCGGCGGGGCCGGACCCGGCGCCCGACGCGGCGCCGATGGGCCGGATGACGGCGCTGATGCTCGACGGGCTGCGCGCCGACCGGTCCGTAACGGAACTGCCGGTTGCCGCGCCGATGCGTCACGAAACCCGGTGTCCGGTGTGCGGTGCGGCGCTCGTGGTGGCGCGCACCGGACGGCCCGCGCGGTACTGCGGCGGGACCTGTCGGCAGAAGGCCCACCGGGCGCGGGCGCGTCGTACCGCTCCCCCGGACCGCGGCTGACCGCCTTCCGGCCGGTCAGAGTTGGCGCTTGAAGCCCAGGTGGGACGCCTCGAAGCCGAGGCGCTCGTAGAAGCGGTGCGCGTCGAGGCGGGTGGCGTCGGAGGTGAGCTGGACGAGCTGGCAGCCGAGGCGGCGGGACTCCGCGACCGCCCACTCGATGAGCTCGGTGCCCAGGCCGGAGCCGCGCTCGTCGGCGTGGATCCGCACCGCTTCGATGATCGTGCGGGTGGCGCCGCGCCGGGAGAGGCCGGGGATCACGGTGAGCTGGAGCGTGCCGATCACGCGACCGTCCCGCTCGGCGACGACCAGGTGCTGTTTCGGGTCGGCGTCCAGCGTGGCGAACGCGGTGCGGTAGGGCGCGAGGTCGTCGGGGGACTCGCGGCCGGCGCCCAGGGGGTCGTCGGCGAGCATCGCGACGATGGCCGGCAGGTCGGCTTCGGCGGCGCGTCGTATCTCAAGGTCGCTCATGGGCGTGACCCTATGCCGCGGCTTCGGGTCGGCCCAGGACATCGGCTGGGTGCTGCCCGGCGCCCCTACGAGTATGGGGTGGTCTGTCCCGCTACGCGGAGGCGCCCAGCGTCTCGACCGCCGTCACCAGCGGTGCCAGCTCGGGGCGCTGCGCGGCGTCCTGGAGGGACTCGCGCAGGGCGGTGTCGTGGGTGGGCCGGGCCTCTTCGAGGAGGCGCAGCCCGTCGGGCGTGACGTCGGTGTAGATACCGCGCCGGTCGTCGCGGCACAGGTAGCGGGAGAGCAGCCCGCGCTCCTCCAGCCGGGTGACCAGTCGGGTGGTGGCGCTCTGGCTGAGCACGACCGAGTCGGCGACCTGGTGCATCCGCAGGTGGCCGCCCGGTCCGTCGTGCTGCTCGCTGAGGACGTTGAGGACCGAGAACTCCCGGACGCTGAGGTCGTGCTGGGCCTGGAGGGCGCGCTCGATGTGCGACTCGATGCGGCCGTGCAGGGCGGAGAGCGCGCACCAGCCCTGGGCGAGGCTCCCGGAGGTGGTGCCCTGCGTCGTCGTGGCCGTCTCCTGTGTCCGCTGCGCCATCGCAGACCTCCTCATCCGTCGTGGGACCAGGATATGGCACATCTAAAATATAAGGCTCTTGCAAGTAAAGTCGTCTGCAATTAATGTGTGCGCTGGTTAGGGATGGATGCAATCAATTGGAAGGATCCGTCATGCCTCTCGCTCTCCTGGCGCTCACCATTGGCGCCTTCGGGATCGGCACGACCGAGTTCGCGGTCATGGGCCTGCTGCCCGACATGGCGGCCGACTTCGGTGTCTCCATTCCGCTCGCCGGCTACGCGACCACCGTCTACGCCCTCGGGGTGGTGGTCGGCGCGCCCCTGATGACCGTGCTCGGCACCCGCTTCACCCGGAAGCAGATGCTGATGCTGCTGATGGGCCTGTTCGTCGTGGGCAACCTGCTCACCGGTCTCGCGCCCACCTTCGGGCTGATGCTCGCCGGCCGGGTCGTCGCGGCGTTCACGCACGGCGCGTTCTTCGGCATCGGCTCGCTGGTGGCCGCCGACCTCGTCGCCCCGGAGAAGCGGGCCGCCGCGATCTCGCTGATGTTCAGCGGCCTGACCGTGGCCAACGTCGTGGGTGTGCCGGTCGGCACCCTGCTCAGCCAGCAGTTCGGCTGGCGCACCACCTTCTACGCGATCGCCGTGCTCGGCGTGCTGGGGCTGCTGGGCATCGTCAAGCTGGTCCCGGCGCAGCGGGCCAGGGCGGCCGCCCGGATCGGCAGCGAGCTGGCGGTCTTCCGCAACCCGCAGGTCGGCCTGGCGATGCTGATGACCGTCCTCGGCTTCGGCGGGGTCTTCGCGGCCGTCACCTACCTCGCCTCGACGATGACCGAGGTCACCGGGTTCGCACCGTCCTCCGTGATCTGGCTGACCGCGGTCTTCGGGCTCGGGCTGGTCGGCGGCAACCTCGTCTCCGGCCGGTTCACCGACCGCGCCATGATGCCGATGCTGTACGCGTCCCTGACCGGGCTGGCGGTGGTGCTGGCCGCGTTCACCTACACCGCGCACCACAAGATCGCCGCGCTCGTCACCGTCGCGCTGATCGGTTTCTTCGGCTTCGCGACCGTGCCGCCGCTCCAGAAGCGGGTGCTCGACCACGCGGCGGCCGCCCCCACCCTGGCCTCGGCCGGCAACATCGCGGCCTTCAACCTCGGCAACGCGCTGGCCTCATGGCTCGGTGGCCTGGTGATCTCGGCCGGTCTGGGCCTGACCGCGACCAACTGGGTGGGCGCGCTGATGACCGTCGCGGCGCTGGGCGTGGCGGTGCTGGCCTCCTACCTGGAGCGCCGGCAGCGGGGCGGTGGACGGGTGGTGGCCGCGGGCGGCCCGGCCGTGACCGCCGACGAGACCGTTCCGGTGGCGCGGAGCTGAGCGTTCCGGTCGCCCGACCCGGTAGGCCGCACGGCAGCGGCCCGCCCTCAGGGCCGCTCAGGACGGGGCGCACACCCGCTCCCGGTTCCCGGCCGACCGTGCCCCGCGCGGTCGGCCGCCGCGTCGGGTGCGTCCCCACGGCTTGAGGACCGAGATGGCGGTGAGGAAGAGGTAGAGCGCGGAGGCGACCGCCGGTGCGACCAGGACGCCGGGATCGGGCGCCGGACGACCGGCAGCGGCCGCCGCGGCGAGGCCGGCGATGCCGGGACGGAGCGCGAGCAGCGTCAGCCCGACGGCCAGGAGCGTCGACCAGAACTTGGTGAGGACCCAGCGGTACCGGACCAGCCCCCAGTGGGTACCGAGGGAGAGCGCGACACCGCTGGCCAGTGAGGCCGCCGCCACCGGGAGCACCAGGAAGTCCGTGAGGACCCCCATCGCCCGGTAGGCGGCCACGGCGGTCTCCGCGGAGCCGGCCGTGAAGCCGGCGATGCGGAGGGTGAGGAGTCCGGCGGTGAGCCCCAGCCAGCTGACGGACACGGCGACGTGGACGACGAGGAGGGCCCGGCGGACGGGCCGGCTGAGCTGCATGCCTCCACGGTGGCGGGCGGCGCCCGGCCGGGCATCTGACGACGGGAGTATTCGCGCCTACGCGGCGGCGAGTACGGGCCGCGGAGAACCGCCGCCCACGTGTTCGCCGCCCGCCCCACCGGGCCCACGGGACAGGCCCTAGGCTCCGCTCATGAGCAAGCTGCATCTGTTCGACATGGACGGAACTCTGCTCCATGGCTCCGCGGCCGCCGTCGAGATCTCCCGGCAGCTGGGGCTGGACCGGGAGATCGCCGAGTTGGAGCGGGCCTTCGCGGCCGGAGAGCTGACCCCGGCCGGCTTCGCGCAGCGGGCCTGCGTGCTCTGGGCCGCCGTCGACCTGACCGACGATCAGGTGCAGGCGGCCTTCGAGGGCGCGCCGTGGATGGACGGCATCCGGGACGTGTGGGCCGACATCCGGGCGCGTGGCGAGCGATGTGCCGTGATTTCTCTCTCGCCGGGATTCTTCGTCGAACGGCTGCTGGCGTGGGGTGTCGACACCGCGCACGGCTCCCGATGGCCCGCGGTGCCGCTCCGGGAACCGCTGGAACCGTCCGGCATCCTCTCGTCGTCGGCGAAGGTGCGGATCACGGACGACCTCTGCGCGCGGTACGGGCTGACCCGGGGCGACTGCGTGGCGTACGGCGACTCCATGTCGGACGCCGAACTCTTCGCGGTGGTAACGGAGTCGGTGGCGGTGAATGCGGATCACCATGTCAGTGACCTGGCCACATATGCGTACACGGGACGTGATCTGCGCGAGGCTTACGAACTGGTGCGTACCGGCGAGTAATTCGATGGGCCACGTGCTTTCCCCGGTGGATTCGTCCGCTGTGGGCACGGAAATTGCGGTCTGTGGGGAGGATCACTGCTATTGGCGGGGCCGCGCCGAGTGTTCCCAGATCGGGGCTTGTGGTTTCAACTACTGCCGGTATGGTCGAGTCCGGCTTGGCGGGGGTGAGGGGCTCCGTGGGCTCGTGGACAGCCGGGCAAAGCTCGTCAGCCTAGCGGGGAAGCGGCCCGTGGTACCCGGACTTCCCGCTGTTCGTCCGGTGTTGTGGGGTTGGGTGGCATGCTGACGGGATGGCATCTGCACCACTTGTCGCAAGGAAGTGAGACGTGTCCGCTTTAAGGGTTGTTGCCGGAATCGCTTGAGTCGATTAAGAATTCCGGGCAGGACGGGGGAATTGCGGGCAGTTCCAGTCAGTGGAACGGCAAAGACAACCGAAAGACGTTCGAGGCGAGGCAGACCATGGACGCTCCGACCACCACGTCGGCCGATAGCGGCTCTTCTGGCGGCAGCAGTGGCGATTGGGGTTGGTTCACTCCGCCGGCGAAAAAATCTTCCGGAGATCAACAGGACCGGAACAACAACCAGGATGGGCGGCAAGCGCCACGGGCCGACCGTGACGAGCCGGGCGAACGCGCCGAAAGGGAACGGATACCCAGCCGTCCCGTCAACCCGATACGGCCGGTGGGCACCGCCGCCGAGCGGGAGACCGAGCCGGAGCCGCAGCGGGTGCCGCGACAGGGTCCGCAGCCGGGGTGGGAGACGGGACAGCAGCCCGGCCCCGCCACCACCGGCGCTCCCGTCGAGCGGCCCGAACCCGCCGCCCCGCGCCCCGTGGTCGAGCCGGAACCGGTCCACGAGCCCGCCGCGCGGACCCCGTTCGACGCCTTCGGCTTCGTCGACCCGCGCACGGCGACGGCCGGCTACGCTGCCTCTGCCCCGATGGCCCCGATGGCCCCTCCGGCCCCCGTGGCCCCTCCGGTCCAGGCGGCTCCTGCGGCTCCTGCGGCTCCTGTAGCCCCGCCGGCCCCGCCTGCCCCCGCAGCTCCTTCCAGGCCCCCTGCTCCTCCCGCGCCTCCCGCGCCCTCGGCCCCTGAGGGCTCTCCGGCCCCCGCCGCTCCGTCCGCCCCCGCGGCCTCCCCCGCGCCATCCCCACCTCCGGCACCACCCGCCGCGGAACCCTCCCTGGCCACGTTGCAGGCCACCGGCTCGTCCGACGAGGGGGCCTCTCCCGACGCGGTCCTCATCCGGCGCACCATGGCCGAGATCGAGCCCGTGGCCGACAAGGTCACCTCGTACTTCTACGCGCTGCTGTTCGTCCAGCACCCCGATCTGCGGGCGCTGTTCCCCGCCTCGATGGACGCCCAGCGCGACCGGCTCTTCAAGGCGCTGCTCACCGCCGCCCAGCACGTCGACAACGCCGAGGTGCTCACCCAGTACCTCTCGCAACTCGGCCGCGGGCACCGCAAGTACGGCACCCAGCCCGACCACTACCCGGCAGTCGGTATGTGCCTGTTGAGTGCGCTGTCTCGTTATGCCACGTCCAGTTGGAGCCAGGAGACCGAGGACGCGTGGGTGCGCGCGTACACCGCGATCTCCCAGATCATGATCGACGCGGCGGCCGAGAACGAGGCCGTCGCCCCGGCCTGGTGGCAGGCCGAGGTCGTCGCGCACGAGCTGCGCACCCCCGACACCGCGGTGGTGACGGTCCGCCCGGACCAGCCGTACCCGTTCCTCGCCGGGCAGTACACCAGCCTGGAAACCCCCTGGTGGCCGCGGGTCTGGCGGCACTACTCCTTCGCCTCGGCGCCGCGCTCCGACGGCCTGCTCTCGTTCCATGTGAAGGCGGTGCCGGCCGGCTGGGTCTCCAACGCGCTGGTGCATCGCGCCCGGCCCGGCGACGTCCTGCGGCTCGGTGGGCCGGCCGGCTCGATGACCGTCGACCACTCCGCCGGCAACGGCCTGCTGTGCGTCGGCGGTGGCACCGGCATCGCACCCATCAAGGCACTGATCGAGGACATCGCGGGCCACGGTTCCCGGCGCCCGGTGGACGTCTTCTACGGCGCGCGCAGCGACCACGAGCTCTACGACATCGACACCATGCTGCGGCTGGAGCAGACCCACCCCTGGCTGACCGTCCGCCCGGTCGTCGCCATCGGGCCGGGCACCCGGGGCGGCCCCGCCACGGTCACCGGCCAACTCCCCGACGCGGTCCGGAAGTACGGCCCGTACCGGGAATACGACGCGTACCTGTCGGGTCCGCCGGGACTGATCCGCAGCGGTGTGGAGGCACTGGTGGGGGTCGGCGTCCGGGCCGAGCGGATACGGCACGACTCCATCGAAGAGCTGGTATCGACGGGAGACTGAGGTCTTGGCAGTTGACGGGGAACACGGCCGGGCGAAGGAGGGACGGGGTTTTCGCCTGCCGGTGGAGCGGCCCGGGAGCGATGGTGAGCACCTGGTGCAGCAGAGACTCGGGACGACCGCGCGTGCCGACCGCTTCTACGCGGACCAGGTCCTGGACCACCTCAACGTGCGGATGCAGGAGTTCGTCGCCCGCCAGGAGATGTTCTTCCTGGCCACGGCGGATCGGCACGGCGAGTGCGACTCCACCTTCCGCGCCGGGCCGCCCGGATTCGTGCAGGTGCTGGACGACCGGCTGCTGGCGTACCCGGAGTACCGCGGCAACGGCGTGATGGCCTCCATCGGCAACATCTCGGAGAACCCGCGACTGGCCATCCTCATGATCGACTTCACCCGCGACCGGATCGGGCTGCACGTCAACGGCCGGGCCCGGGTCGTGCTCGACGAGGAGATGCGGGCCTGCTACCCGGGCCTGCCGGTGGACCCGGTCCCCGGGCGGCGGGCGCAGCTGTGGGTGACGGTCGAGGTCGAGGAGGCGTACATCCACTGCGCCAAGCACATTCCGCATCTGCAGAAGGTCCCGGCGAAGGAACGCGGCGCCCGGGCCTGGGGCACCGACGACGTCAGGCGCAAGGGCGGCGACTTCTTCGGGGCCGCCGCCGAAGCGGAGCAGCGGCCGCTGTTCCGGCGTCCGCAGCGCGCCAACGAGCATCTGCGCGGCGGGCTGCACGAGGACGCGCCGGAGCACGGGTACGGGGCCGAACCGGCGGCCCTGCCCGGCCCGCGGAGCCCCCTGCGGGGCGGCCTGGCCGCGGAGCTGAACGGGGAGTTCCTCGACCGGGTCGAGCAGGTGCTGGCGCGCGCCCAGCCGCGCCGCCCCGCCGAGGACGCCCCGGAGTTCCGCGGCTGGTTCGACCGGCGCGGCGGCTGACCCGGAGCGCGGTCGGGGCGGGCCCTAGCCCAGATCGGGGGCGTGCATCGCGCGCACGCCCTCGATGTTGCCGTCCAGGTAGTGCCGCAGGGACAGCGGGACGACCTCGACCGAGGCGATCCCGACCCGGGTGAAGGGCACCCGCACGATCTCGTACTCGCCGCACGGCTCCTCGACCTCGGGGCCGTGCCGGCGGGACGGATCCATCGAGTCCAGCCGGCAGACGAAGAAGTGCTGCACCTTGACGCCGTCCACGCCGCCGTCGGTGATGTGCTCGACGGTGTCGACGAAGACCGGCACCACATCGGTGACCTTGGCGCCCAGCTCCTCGTCCAGTTCACGGTGGAGGGCCTCGATGACCGTGGCGTCCCCGGGCTCCACGCCGCCGCCCGGAGTGATCCAGTACGGGGCTCGACCCGGCTTGGTGCGCTTGATCAGTACGAGATCCGCTCCGTCGAGCAGAATCGCGCGGGCGGTGCGTTTGACGACTGGCCGTACGGTCATAGGGGACAGATGCCGCGGTCACGGCCTGGTGAAACCCCTGTCCCAGCGCTTACGTCACCAGTGCGCCGCGGTGCGCAGCAGCCACTCGTGCGCCCGCGCGATGTGCGGTAGCCCCAGGGTCCCGGTCCGTACGGCCAGGAAGTAGGTGCGCAGCGGGGGCACCGGTGGGTCGAGGAGGGCGACCACCGCGCCGCTGGCCAGCGCCTCGGCGCACAGATAGCGGGGCAGGACGGCCAGTCCCGCGCCCGCCGTGACGCAGGACAGCACCGCCCGCAGGTCGCCGGCGACGACCGCGGCGGAGGCGGTGGGCTTGGCGTCGAAGACGGCGGCCCAATAGCGGGCGATCAGCGGCAGGCTCTCGTGGACCTCGACCAGCGGGACCGGGTCCAGCGCGCGGATGCCGCGGGCCTGCAGGACGTCGGGGTCGCCCAGCCGGACCGCCCAGTGGGGCGCGGCGACCAGCACGTGTTCCTCGTCGCACAGCGGGGTGGCGGTGAGCAGCCCGCCGCGCGGCCTGGTGGTGGTGACCGTCAGGTCGTGGTGGCCGGCGGCCAGGCCGTTCAGCAGCTCGTCGGCGTCGCCGAAGGCGGTGCGTATGGACAGGCCCTGGGTGATGAGCGGGCTCAGGGCCGGTAACGCGCGCTCGGCGGTGAACTCCGGTGGGCCGCCGAGGTGGAGCGTGCGGGTGGGGGAGTCCTGGTCCAGCCCGGCCTCGGTGATCTCGGTGAGGGCGTCGAGGTGCGGCGCGGCCTTGTGGGCGAGTTCGTCGCCGAAGGTGGTGGCGGTGACGCCACGGGCGCAGCGGACGAAGAGGGGGCGGCCCAACCGGCGTTCCAGCGTGCGAATTTGGCTGGTCACCGCGGGCTGGGAGAGTCCGAGCAGCGCGGCGGCCCGGGTGAACGAGCCGGCCCGGTGGACCGTCACGAAGGTACGCAGCAGTGCCAGATCCATCGCGTACCTCCTGCGCCCCTCGGAAGCCTGGTCGCGGGCCAACTATAAATTTGTCGATAGGGCTGTGTCGCTAGCGTGATTGGACACTGACGCTCAGTCAACTAGCCTTGTTGAAGCGGTTCGTTTCACGTGAAACATCGGTCTGTGAGACGTCCGGACCGGACTCACGGGAACCGCCGGCCGGCAGGGTGACGAGGGGGGATACCCTGCCGGCCGATTCAGCGCCGTAGCGCCGCGGTGTTACGCCTTCGCCGCGTCCAGCGCCCGCAGCACGTCGGCGACCAGATCTTCCGGGTCCTCGACGCCGACGGAGAAGCGGATGAAGCCCTCCGGCACGTCGTCGCCGCCCCAGCGGCCGCGCCGCTCGGCGGTGGAGCGCACGCCGCCGAAGCTGGTCGCGTCGTCCACCAGCGTCAGCGCGGTCAGAAAGCGCTCCGCATGTGCCCGGTCCGGGAGGACGAAGGACACCACGCAGCCGAAGCGGCCGGGGCGCATCTGTCGGACGGCGAGCGCATGGGACGGGTCCGACGGCAGGCCGGGATGGCGCACCCCGGTGACCTCGGGGCGGTCGGCCAGCGCGGTGGCCAACGCCATCGCTCCCTCGGCCTGCTGGCGGACGCGCAGCGCCAGGGTGGCGAGCGAGCGGTGCGCGAGCCAGCTCTCCATGGGGCCGGGGATCGCGCCGACCGTCTTGCGCCACAGCCGGACGCCGTCGGCCAGCGCCGGATCCCGGGTGCTGACGTAGCCCATCAGGACATCGCCGTGGCCGGTCAGCGCCTTGGTGCCGCTGGCGACCGAGAAGTCCGCGCCCAGGTCCAGCGGGCGCTGGCCGAGCGGGGTGGCGAGGGTGTTGTCCACGGCGACCAGCGCACCGCGGGCGTGTGCCGCGTCGGCCAGTCGCCGGATGTCGTAGACGTCGAGCCCCGGGTTGGAGGGCGTCTCGATCCACAGCAGTCGCGCGCCGTCGAGGACGTCCGGTTGGGCGTCGTGGGTGCGATCAACGGAGGCGTGCGGCGCGCTCGTTGAGGCGCGACCGTCGGTTGACGGGCGGGCGGTGCGGACCTCGATGCCGTAGCTCTCCAGGCGGGTGCGGACGGCGGGCAGCAGCTGATAGCCGTCGCCGGGGAGCACCACCGCGTCGCCGGCGCGCAGCTGGGAGAAGAGCACCGCGGTGATCGCCGCCATCCCGGAGGCGAAGGCGACGGTGTGCGCGGGTTCGCCCGGCGACTCCAGTTCGCCGATGGCGGCTTCCAGCCGGGTCCAGGTGGGGTTGTTGTCGCGGCCGTAGGTGTACGGGCCGGCGGCCTCGCCTGGCAGGTGGAAGTGGGCGGCGAACACCGGGCCGGGGAGGGCCGGTTCGTAGGCCGCCGGCTCCGGGAGCCCGGCCCGCACGACGCGGGTGCCGTCGCCGGTCATGCGCTCTCCTTGTGGTGGGGGTGGTGCAGGCCCGGCCGGGGCTCGGCCGGGCCCGGAGCGCCGGAGGTGACCTCGGCGCGGACCGCCTCCAGGAGGCCGTCGCAGGCCGTCTCGATCATCTCCAGGCACTCCTCGAAGCCGGCGAAGCCGCCGTAGTACGGGTCCGGCACATCGAGGTCCGCGGGATCCGAGGCCGGGCCGGTGCGGCAGCTGTAGGAGCGCAGCAGGCGGACCTTGGCGGCGTCCTCGGGGGTCGGGGCCAGCCGGCGCAGCTCGCGCAGGTGGCCCGCGTCGAGTGCGATGACCAGGTCGCGCCGGGCGAACCAGGAGGCGCGGAACTGCCGGGCGGTGTGCGCCGTCGGATAGCCGCCGGCGTGCAGCACGGCGATGGTGCGGGGGTCGGCTCCGTCGCCCTCGTGCCAGCCGCCGGTGCCGGCGCTGTCGATCTCGACGAGCCCGTCGAGTCCGTCCTCGGCGATCCGGGCACGGAAGACGGACTCGGCGATCGGCGAGCGGCATATGTTGCCGGTGCAGACGAAGCAGACACGGTAGCGGGTGGTCAAGCGTCAGTCCTTGTCGGGAAGGATCACGTGCATCGCCCAGGAGACGATGGAGACGATCACGCCGCCGAGCAGCGCCGTCCAGAAGCCGTCCACGTGGAAGGCGAGGTCGGCCTTGCCGGCGACCCAGGAGGTCAACAGCAGCATCAGCGCGTTCACGACCAGCGTGATCAGGCCGAGCGTGAGGATGAACAGGGGGAACGAGAGCACCTTCACCACGGGCTTGACCAGGAAGTTCACCAACCCGAAGATCAGCGCCACCAGGACCAGCGTGAACACCTTGCGGCCGGTGTTCTCTCCGGTGAGCGTGACGCCTTTGAGGAGCCAGATGGCCACGGCCAGGGCCGCGGCATTGGCGAGCGTCTTGACCACGAAATGCTTCATGGTGAGATCGTCGCAGACGACTGCTTACTGGTGAGAGGTGCGAACGGGATGAAGGCTTTCCGGCTGGATGAACTGGAAGCGGAACGGCTCGCGAACAACGGCGCGTATCTGCAGTTCCTCCGGGAGCGCACCATGTCGGTCGGGCTGTACGGGCTGGACGCCGGCACCGTCGATCCGCAGCAGCCGCACGCCCAGGACGAGGTGTATCTGGTGGTGAGCGGCCGAGGGGCGATCACGGTGGGGACGGAGACGGAGTCGGTGGCCCGCGGCAGCGTGGTCTATGTGCCCGCTGGGGTGCCCCACAAGTTCCACCACATCAGCGAGGACCTCCGGGTCGTGGTGGTGTTCTCTCCGCCCGAAAGCTGAGGGACGGACCCCGGAACCCGTAGGGGTCGGCTCAGGGGCGAGCCGGGGCTGTCGGGCCCCCATGGCGCCCTCAGGCGCCCTAGCATCGTTGGTGTACAGGGGAACCGGAGACGCGGAGACCGCGGACGGTGCCACCGGAGCGGCAGAGACCGACAACAGCGCGACAGACAGAAAGCAGGGCAGAGCAGTGGCTGGTAAGGGGATACTCGCAGGACTTCCGTGGTGGGTCACCTGGGTCGTGGTGCCCGTCATCCTGATCGCCGTCTTCGGCGGGCTGATCGCCACCGCGGTCGGCTTCCTGGTCAGCCTGCTCTTCAAGGTGCTGATCGCGGCAGCCCTGATCGCCGGCGTCATCTATCTCGTGCGCAGGTTCACCGGTTCCTCGTCCTCGTCCTCGTCCTCGTCGAAGAGCGACTGGTAGGCCGAGCCCCTGACCGACCGGTCCTGTCCGACCCGCACCGTCCGAAGACGCCCTGCCCCCCGCTCGGGAGCAGGGCGTCCGGCGTTCGGCGTCCCCCACCGACACACCCATCGCCGCGTCGAACGTGGGTCGGAAAGCGGCTCGTTCACTGTTTCCGCGCGCCGGACGCCCGAGGCGTTCCCCCTGTTCACCAACGGTGTGTGCGTTGCTCCGTAGAGTCATCGCGCCCAGGGGGACGTGGACGGCCGGGTTAACTCCCGGGCTTTCGGCTCCCGTTCCGGATCGCCCGGGTTACAGTGCGGACGCAGGCGTCTTCCGGAGGTTGGCGTTCCGGAATGTACCGAGTGATCGGCCGGGCGTCGGGTGGGACGTCCTGGGAGACGCGCGGTCGCGGGAGCGGGTCCTGTGGCCGGGGCCGCGGGACCATGGCGCTCGGACCTGGGGGTTGCGTTGGCGATCGGCAACGACCAATCCAGCTCGCATCCCACCCTGATCGGGTCGGTGCAGCGGGCGCTGCGGCTCCTGGAGGCGGTGGCCGCGCACGCGGACGGGGCGCCCGCCAAGCAACTGGCCAGGGAGGCCCAACTTCCGCTCCCCACGACCTACCACCTGCTGCGGACGCTGACCCACGAGGGCTATCTCCGCCGGGAGAGCGGTGTCTTCGTCATCGATGAGGGCGCCGAGTCCATCGGTCGGGCCGGGGCCCGGCGGCGGCAGCGCCGGCAACTGGCCGACGTGCTGGCCGTGGCCGGCCGCGAGCTCGGCGCCGCCGTCTACTTCGCCGTCTACCGGGAGGGCGAGGTGGAGGTGGTGGCGATAACCGACGATCCGGCGCGGCCGCCCGTCGAGGAATGGGTCGACTTCCGGTCCAGCGCCCATACCCACGCGATCGGGCAATGCCTCCTGGCGCAGCTCGACGAGGCGTCCCGGAAAGAACATCTTGCCCGCTATCCCGTGCAGTCGATAACGCCTTTTTCGGTGCGCTCCGAGAACGATCTTCTCAGTCGGTTGGCTACGGTGCGTCGCGGCCAGGTCGCCTACGACCGTCAGGAATATGCCTTGGGCACGGTGTGCTCGGCGATCCCCATCCGGGTCGGCTCGGCCGCCGCGACGCTGGCGGTTTCCCTTCCGGCGAAGGAGGTGCACCGATTGCAGCCAGTTACGGAACGACTACGGAAAATGGCGGAGGAGGTACTAACGACACTCGCCTTCTCTATCAGTATCTGAAAACTCACTCCTTGTGATCTGCCTGCCTGTGACCGACGATGGCGTCAATAGGGCTTCCGGGGATGATTCCCGGCCATCTCCGATCAAGTGCGGGGCAGTGGTTGATGAACGACGCGATTCAGGCAGAAGTGATCATGAGCTTCCTCGTCTCGGAGGAGCTCGCCTTCCGGATTCCGGTGGAGCTGGACTTCGACAGCGCCGACCCCTACGCCGTCCGGCTCACCTTCGATCTCCCCGGCGATGCGCCCGTGACCTGGGTGTTCGGCCGTGAGCTGCTGCTGGACGGGCTCAGCCGGCCGGCCGGCGAGGGGGACGTCCGGGTCGAGCCGACCTCCCCCGAGCACCTCAGCGATGTCTACATCAGCCTGCAAGTCGGCGCCGAGCGCGCCCTGTTCCGGGCCAGTGCGCCGCCGCTGATCGCCTTCCTGGACCGCACGGACCGGATCGTTCCGCTCGGCAAGGAGGAGGTCTGCGACACCCTGGAGGCCGCGCTGGACCGGATCCTGACGGAGGCCCCGGCCGGCTGATCCCGCCGGCCGCCGGCCCGTTCATCCCACGCCGCCCCACCTCACCGCCGACCGGCCGGCCGTCGGCGCCCCTGCCCCGCTGCATCGACGCCCGCCCACCGCGTTCACCCGCCCCGACCCGCTCCCTCCGTGCTGCCTGCCGCGCGCTCAGCGCTTACGGCGCCGTCCGTGTGCCGCGCGCCGCCCTCCGCGCCCCCCGGCGGCCGGCGCCAGCCCCGCCGCACTCGGCACGGGGCGGTCCGCCGCGACCACCAGTGCCGCCAGCAAGGTGGTCACCGGCACCGAGGCGACCAGCCCGATGCTGCCCACGAGCGTGCGGACGATCTCCTCCGCGACCACCTCGCTGGTGGCGACCGTGCCGACGCTGCTCTGTGCGATGGAGAACAGCAGGAGCAGCGGCAGCGAGGCGCCCGCGTAGGCCATGACGAGGGTGTTCACCACGGAAGCGATGTGGTCCCGCCCGATCCGCATCGCCGCGCCGTACAGCTTCCGCCAACCCGCCGTCGGGTCGGCCTCCTTCAGCTCCCAGACCGCGGCCGTCTGCGTCACCGTCACATCGTCGAGCACCCCCAGCGAGCCGATGATGATGCCCGCCAGCAGCAGACCGCGGATCTCGATGTTCGGGTACAGCCCGTGCACCAGACCGGTGGTGTCGTCCGTATTGCCGGTCAGCAGCGCCCAGTTGATGAACACCGTGCCCAGCAGCCCGATGAGCAGCAGCGAGGCGAGGGTGCCGAGCACCGCCACGGACGTGCGGGCGGTCAACCCGTGGCACATATAGAGCGCGATCAGCATGATCGCGCTGCCGCCGATCACCGCCACCACCAACGGATCGGAGCCCTGGAGGATCGCCGGGAGGATGAACAGCGTCAGCACGCCGAAGCTGGCGGCCAGCGCCACCAGTGCCAGCACCCCGCGCAGTCGACCGACGATCACCACGGCACCGGCGAAGATCGCGGCCAGCATCCACATCGGCACGGTGCGGTCGACGTCCGTCACCGCGTACTGCAGATCCTTCGGCGCCTTGGGGGAGTAGGAGACGACGACGTCCTGGCCCGTCGTGTAGTGCCGCAGGGCGTCCGGCGTCACCACCGTCTGGAAGGTCCGGCCGGCGTTCTCGCCGGTCGTGACCTTGACCGTCACTTGCTCACAGGGTTTGCCCGGGGCCGCTCCCCCGGCCGGTGGTTGGCCTCCGGGTGCGGTGGGCTGCGGCTGCTGCGCGGCGTGCACCGCCGCGCAGTCCACTTCCTCGACCTTGATGATCCGCGCCTGCTCCGTGGGCTGGTCGAAGCCCACGCCGGACGGCTTGTGCGGGGGCGCACCGCCCGGCCACAGAACGATCAGGCCGACCGCCACCGCCGCCGCGAACGGGATCAGGACGGCGGCGATGACCTTGCGCAGATGCCGGGAGACGGGGGCGGCCGGCCCATGGCCGTGCGCGTGCGCGTGGCCGGCGGCGGGATGCGGGGCGTCGGGAGGGCTCACCGCCCGATCATCGCAAGAAGCGGTGGGCCCCCTGTTCACATCGCCGCATCGGCCGCTACCGTGGTGACACCTTTGCAATCGCGGGAGCTCGGAGCACCGGGCTGAGAGGGCGCTGACCTCCGTCCCAGCGGTGTTTCACGTGAAACACCGGACGACGGAAGCCGCTGCGTCGACCGCCGAACCTGTTACCGGGTAATGCCGGCGTAGGGAGTTGGGTCTATATGACTCTGCAGGATGCACGCACGCCTGAAAACGGCCCGACCGACGGCGAAAAGTCGCAAATCGGCTGGCACAAGGGCTATGTCTCCGGAACGCGTCCCGACCTCCGGGTCCCGGTCCGGCGGGTGCACCTCACCAACGGCAAGCACGTGACGCTCTACGACACGTCAGGGCCGTACACCGACCCCCAGATCGAAACCGACGTCCGCCGCGGCCTGGCCCCGCTGCGGGAGAACTGGATCATCGCCCGGGGCGACACCGAGGAGTACGCGGGCCGTCCGATGCGGCCCGAGGACGACGGGGTCAAGCACACCTCACCGCGCGGTGGCCTCCGGAACCTCGACGCGGTCTTTCCGGGCCGTCCGCGTCAGCCGCGCCGTGGTCGGGACGGTGCCCCGGTCACCCAGCTCGCATACGCCCGGCGCGGCGAGATCACCGCGGAGATGGAGTACGTCGCCGTCCGCGAGAACGTCTCCCCCGAATTCGTGCGGGACGAGATCGCGGCCGGCCGCGCGGTGCTGCCGGCCAACATCAACCACCCGGAGATCGAGCCGATGATCATCGGCAAGAACTTCCTGGTGAAGGTCAACGCCAACATCGGCAATTCCGCGGTCACTTCCTCGATCGAGGAGGAGGTGGAGAAGATGACCTGGGCGACCCGCTGGGGCGCCGACACCGTCATGGACCTCTCCACCGGCCGCAACATCCACACCACCCGCGAGTGGGTGCTGCGCAACTCCCCCGTCCCGATCGGCACCGTCCCCCTCTACCAGGCGCTGGAGAAGGTCGACGGCAAGGCCGAGGAGCTGACCTGGGAGATCTACAAGGACACCGTCATCGAGCAGGCCGAACAGGGCGTCGACTACATGACGGTGCACGCCGGTGTGCTGCTCCGGTACGTCCCGCTCACCGCCAACCGCAAGACCGGCATCGTCTCCCGCGGTGGTTCGATCATGGCGGCCTGGTGCCTGGCGCACCACCAGGAGTCGTTCCTCTACACGCACTTCGAGGAGCTCTGCGAGATCCTCGCCGCCTACGACGTCACCTACTCCCTCGGTGACGGTCTGCGGCCCGGCTCCATCGCGGACGCCAACGACGAGGCGCAGTTCGCCGAGTTGAGGACCCTCGGAGAGCTGAACACCATCGCCAAGCGGCACGGCGTGCAGACCATGATCGAGGGCCCGGGCCACGTCCCGATGCACAAGATCAAGGAGAACATCGACCTCCAGCAGGAGATCTGCGAGGAGGCCCCGTTCTACACGCTCGGCCCGCTCACCACCGACATCGCGCCCGCCTACGACCACATCACTTCCGGCATCGGCGCCGCGATGATCGCCTGGTGGGGCACCGCGATGCTCTGCTACGTCACGCCCAAGGAGCACCTGGGCCTGCCGGACCGCGACGACGTCAAGACCGGCGTGATCACCTACAAGATCGCGGCCCATGCGGCGGACCTCGCCAAGGGCCACCCGGGCGCCCAGGATTGGGACGACGCGCTCTCCGACGCGCGCTTCGAGTTCCGCTGGGAGGACCAGTTCAACCTGGCCCTCGACCCGGACACCGCCCGCGCCTTCCACGACGCGACACTGCCCGCGGAGCCGGCCAAGACGGCCCACTTCTGCTCGATGTGCGGGCCGAAGTTCTGCTCGATGAAGATCAGCCGAAGCATCACGGAGCAGTTCGGCGGCGGCGAGGGTGCGACCCCCGAGGAGGTCAAGGCCGGGATGCTGGAGAAGTCCAAGGAGTTCGCGGCGGCCGGCAACCGGGTGTACCTGCCCATGGCTGACTGAGGAAGGTGAGGGGCAGGCCGTGAAGTGGCCGGACCTGCCCCGCTTTCCTTCCCGCCCTCACGGTGAGCGCCGGCGGATGGCCGAGGCGGAGGGCAGCGCCCGTGCCGCCGTGGGCGGACGGCCCGGGTTCCTGCTGCTCGGGTGTCCGCCGCTCCGCTACTCGGGCCGGTGGTCCGGACCGCCGTAGTCCGGGCTGGTGAAGTCCGGGCTGGAGTAGCGCGGACGGGACCAGGAGGTGCCGGCGTCGGGGCTGCTGAACCGCGGGCGGGTGTAGCCGAGCGTGGGGGTGCGGCGCTCAGGGGCCGCCACGGGGCGGGGGACGTACTGGACCGGATCGTCCGAAGGGTCGGCCGAGGGATCGGCCAGCGCCTCACGGAGGAAGGGCAGCAGTCCGCGGTCCAGCAGGGCCTGTCGCCAGGTCTCGCGGGCGCTGTCCAGCGCGGCGGCCCGCGCCTCGGCCGCGGTGTCCCGGGAGACGCCGTTGCGCAGCGCGGTGACGACCACGCAGCCCATGGCGACCAGCGCACCGGCGGCGGCCAGCGCGGCGAAGATCCAACCGACGCTGACCAGCGGCCGGGAGACGGCCGGGTCCGGGTCGACGGCAAGCAGCACATAGCCGATGACGAGGAAGAGGACGGCCGCGATCCCGGCGAGCACCGGAACGAGGACGGTGGCCATCGCCGCAAGCCCGAAGCCGGTCGTCTCGGCGGCCGGGTCGTCGTCCGCGGTGGCCGGTCCGGTCTGCTCGTCAGAGGTCTGGTCCGCTGACGGAGTGCCCGCACCGGCGGCGGACGCGGCGGGCGCCGGTGCGCGCAGCTCGGCACGCAGCTGTATGTAGCGTTGGTATTCGGCCGTCGCGCAGGCGGCGATCGCGCTGGTCGCGCTGAGCGCCATCGTGCGCAACTGCTCGGTGCTGAGCCGGTTTCCGGTGGTGGCGGTGAGGCCGTCCGGGCGGTGTGCGGCGGTACGCAGCGCGTCATCAAGGATCCGCGCGAATTCCGCGCGGTCCTCGTTCAGCAGGTGCGGAGCGCTGTTCATGTGGATCCCCCGATGCTCCGTAGGGCCGTACGGGCCGGCCAGGGCCGGGCGCCGGGCGGGAACGGAGGAGAGCCTGCTACGGATAGACCGATGGTAGAGGGCCTCCGGCGCAGGGTGACAGAGAGTTTGCGGAATTTGCGGGATGGTGTGACCGGAACCCGCCGCGGCATGTCACCCGACGGAGCGGTATCCGCGCCTCCGGCGAACCGTCACCCGACCAGGGGGAGTTGGCAGACCAGCAGCTTTCCGGCCATCGTGATACCGCCGTCCATCGCGATGGCCAGACCGTCGGCGTAGACGTGCGGACCGTTCACCGCGATGCCGTCGCCCTCGCCGTCCTCCGCGCCGACCTCGCCCAGCAGGTACGGGATCGGGCTGTGGCCGTGCACGACGCGGTGGCCGCCGTAGGCGTCGAGGAGTTCGCGGACGGCCTGCCCGCCGGCGGCCTCGTCGCGGAAGGCGAATCGCTTGGTGAACTTGCGGAAGAGGTCCCAGACTTCGTCGGCGTCGCTGCGGGTCAGCACCTCGTGGACGGTGTCGTTGACCGCCTCGATCGAGTCGCCGTATTCGAGGTAGGCGGTGGTGTCGGAGTGCACCAGCAGGTGTCCGTCCTCCTCCATCACGGCGTCCAGGCGGGCCATCCACTGGAGGTGGTGGTCCTCCAGCCGGTCCATGTCGGTCTTCTGGCCGCCGTTGAGGAGCCACGCGGCCTGGAAGGAGGCGGTGCCGGCGCCGGACTGGACGGGGGTGTCCCCGAACCGCTTGGCGCCCAGCAGCAGCAGCTCGTGGTTGCCCATCAGGGCCTTGCAGTAGCCGCCGGCCGCGGCGGCCTCGGCGGAGAGCTGCATGACCAGGTCGATGACGCCGATGCCGTCCGGGCCGCGGTCGGTGAAGTCGCCGAGGAACCAGAGCCGGGCGTTGCCGGCCGCCCAGGTGCCGTCGGCGTCGATCAGCCCTTCGGCCTCCAGCGCGGCGCGCAGCTCCTCGTAGTAGCCGTGCACGTCGCCGACGACGTACAGCGGGCCAGGGCCGTCGGGAGTGGGTGACGGCTCCTGGGCCGGCACCACGGACGGGTGGTCGACGAGGGTGTCCGTGCGACTGATGACCGGCAGGTCGCGGGCGGTCGGGGTGTACGCCTCGGGCAGCTGCACCGGGAGTGCCGGGGGTCCCCCCTGCTCGACCGGCGTCGAGAGCTCGGGGGAGGGCGGCGCGACCGGGGGCGCGGCGGACGGGTGGAGCGGCTGCCCGGCCGGCGGTCCCGCGGGGGCTCCGGGCGGTGGAACGGACGCCGGAGGTTGTGCCCCCATGGTCCACACCATGGGTCCCTGACTGGCCCCCTGAGTCATCGACCCCTCCACCGTTGCGCCGCCGTGCACCTCTCGGACCTTGCCTGGTCGACGGCGGTCCGCGGTGTCGTGCGCCCATCATAGGAACGCCGCTCGCGGGTTGTGACGCACCCGGGGGTGATCAATCCCGCGAAGCCCGGTGTTCGCGATGGATTCCTCCCGAGATCGCCCTGTTTTTTCCTCGGTCGAGCGGGCGCCCGGAGAGCGCCCGTACGCCCGGTCCGTCGTGCCGGCGGCACGCTCAGTCGCCGGCCGGGCCGCGTGGCGGGCTGACCGTCGTCCGCGGGGAGCGTCGCTGGGAGGAGGTTCGCACGATCAGGTCGGTCGGTATCACCTGCTCGATGGGGCAGCTGTCGTCGAGGCCCTCGATGGCGTCGATCAGGATCTGGACCACGGCGGTACCGATGCGCCGCGGCTTGAGGGAGAGCGTGGTGATCGGCGGATCGGTGGTGGCGTACACGGTGGACTCGCTGCAGCAGACCAGCAGCAGATCGTCCGGCACGCGTAAACCGTAGCGGCGGGCCGCGGCGAGCAGGTCGGTGCCGTTGGGGTCGAAGAGCCCGTAGACCGCGTCCGGCCGGTCGGGGCGGGCCAGCAGCCGGTCCGCGGCCACGGCGCCCGCGCGCGGGTCGTAGGCGGGATAGGACTCGTAGACCGGGTCCTGGCCGACCCGCTCGCACCAGTTGAGGTATGCGGTGGTCGACAGTCGGGTGTAGGTGTCGGTGGTGGTGCCCGTGAGCAGCCCGATGCGGCGGGCGCCGGCCTCGGCGAGGTGGTCGAGCAGACCGAGGACGGCCGCCTCGTGATCGTTGTCGACCCAGCCGGTGACCGGGAGGGAGCCGCCGGGGCGTCCGTCGGAGACGACGGGGATGCCGTGCCGGACGAGCTCGGTGACCACGGGGTCGCCGTCGGCCGGGTCGATCACGACGGTGCCGTCGAGGGCGACGTTGGACCAGACGTCGTGGCGGGAGGTCGCGGGCAGGATGACCAGGGCGTATCCGCGGGCCAACGCGGCGGAGGTGGCGGCTCTGGCCATCTCGGCGAAGTACGCGAACTCGGTGAAGGTGAAAGGTTCATCCCCGTAGGTGGTCACGGTCAGACCGATGAGGCCCGACTTGCCAGTACGGAGGGTGCGGGCGGCGGCGGAGGGGCGGTAGCCCAGCCGGTCGGCCACCTCGCGGACGTGGCTACGGGTGGCGTCCGGAAGCCGGCCCTTGCCGTTGAGCGCGTCGGAGACGGTCGTGATCGATACACCGGCTGCGGCGGCCACGTCCCGGATACCCGCGCGTCCCAGTCGGCGACCGGTCGACCGGCCCACCTGGTGCTTCCCTGCTGCTGTCATGGCGAGCCGATAGTAGGGCTCGGTACGGCCATTCGCGGTGGACCCACGACGGCGTTGAGAAGGTACGTTTCTGCATGGCAACTGACCCTCAATTGCCTTCAAATGTAAGGGTGTTGTCGCCCTTTCGGATTGTTCAAGGGGAGGGGTAGCCGCTCCGCCTGGCGATCCGCCCAGGTCTCGAACAGGTCTCAAGTCACCTTGACGAGGGATGCGCGCCACGGAGCGAGCCACCGGCGCGCGGAGTCCCGCATAGCGCTCCCCTCGTAGTGCGCGCCCGGCGCCCACTACGGCGGGTGCCCGCGGAAAGGCTGTCCGTCGCGGGCCTGACGCCGGACGGGGTAATCCTCATAAGGTGTGCAGTATTGGAGTCGATTGGATGGTTGAGGAGGACCTGCGGTGAGCGAGAAGACCCCGAGGCTGCGTGCTGCGCTGGACGGCATCCCCACCTACAAGCCGGGGCGACCGGCGGCGGTCGGCGGCCCGGTCGCCTACAAGCTGTCCTCCAACGAGAACCCCTATCCGCCGCTGCCGGGCGTCCTGGAGAGCGCGGTGGCGGCTGCCGGATCGTTCAACCGCTACCCCGACATGGCATGTACGGGGCTGATGGCGGAGCTGGCCGACCGGTTCTCGGTGCCGGTGGAGCACCTGGCGACCGGCACCGGGTCGGTCGGGGTGGCCCAGCAGCTGGTCCAGTCGACGGCCGGGCCCGGCGACGAAGTGATCTACGCCTGGCGGTCGTTCGAGGCGTACCCGATCGTCACCCGGGTCTCCGGCGCGACGCCCGTGCAGGTGCCGCTGACCTCTGATGAGGTGCACGACCTGGAGGCGATGCTGGCGGCGATCACCGACCGGACCCGGCTGATCTTCGTCTGCAACCCCAACAACCCCACCGGCACCGTCGTGCGCCGTGCGGAGCTGGAGTCCTTCCTGGACCGGGTGCCGAGCGACGTGCTGGTGGTGCTGGACGAGGCGTACCGCGAGTTCATCCGCGACGAGGACGTGCCGGACGGGATCGAGCTGTACCGCGACCGCCCCAACGTGTGTGTGCTGCGCACCTTCTCCAAGGCGTACGGCCTGGCGGGGCTGCGGGTCGGCTTCGCGGTGGCGCACCCGGAGGTGGCCGCGGCGTTGCGCAAGACCGCGGTGCCGTTCGGCGTGAGCCAGCTCGCGCAGGAGGCCGCGGTGGCGTCGCTGCGGAGCGAGGCGGCGCTGCTGGAGCGGGTCGACGCGCTGGTCGCCGAGCGGGCCCGGGTATGCGACGCGCTGGTGGCGCAGGGCTGGACCGTCCCGACGTCGGAGGCGAACTTCGTCTGGCTGCGGCTGGGGGACCGGACGACCGCGTTCGCCGAGGCGTGCGAGCGGGCCGGCGTGGTGGTGCGGCCGTTCGCGGGCGAGGGCGTGCGGGTGACGATCGGGGAGAAGCCGGCGATGGACCTGTTCCTGCAGGCGGCCGAGGAGTTCCGCAAGGCGCGGTAGCCGGTTTCCGGTCCGCGGGAAGGCGTCGTGCCTTCCCGCGGTGGTGTGTTCCGAGGCCGCGGGTCCGCCGGACCCGCGGCCTCGGTCGTCGGTGGCCTCAGACGTTCCGGACGTGGATCGCGTCGCCGCTGCGGACGGTGGCCAGTGCGCGCGGGTCGCCGTCGATGCGGCCCAACACGTTGCAGGGGGAGGCGAGTCGGGACTCTCCCCCGCGGGATATCGGGGTGGGGCCGTAGGGGAGCGCGAGGGCGTTGCCCTCGGTCCAGAAGGCGACCGTGCCGGGTTCGACGACCTGGCGGGCGTCGGTCTCCAGCGCGGGGGCGAGCCCGGTGTCGAAGTAGACCTCCTCGCCCCAGGTGTGGGCGGTGGCCTGGAGCGGCAGGGCGGCGAGCAGCGCGGTGGCGGTCGGGGTGTCGTCGAGCGTGGCGGTCACATGCCCGGTGGGCCAGGAGACGCGGATCTTCATGGCGACGCATTCAACAATATGTTGAAGCCCTGCGGAAGGGTGCGCACATAACCTCGGCATAAGCATTCACGGGCCATGGATTCGAGCGTGACCGCAGTCACGTACCCCCCCTTCCTCAAGGCGCGGCACCCATGGGAGATAATGCTTGTGAATGTGAACGCGTTCACAAGCTCGCGTCCTGGTATGTGCCGCTTTATGCGGCACAAAAGGGACATAGCCGTTCCGAAACGGTGACGCAAGGACGTAAGGAGGCCGCGACATGGAACTGGCGTTGGCGCCAGAGACTATGGCGCGATGGCAATTCGGCATCACGACCGTCTACCACTTCCTGTTCGTTCCCTTGACGATCTCCCTCGCCGCTCTGGTGGCCGGGCTTGAGACCGCATGGGTGCGAACGGGTAAGCAGAAGTACCTCAAGGCCACCAAGTTCTGGGGCAAACTGTTTCTGATCAATATCGCGATGGGTGTCGTCACCGGCATCGTCCAGGAATTCCAGTTCGGCATGAACTGGTCGGACTACTCGCGATTCGTCGGGGACATCTTCGGCGCGCCGCTCGCCTTCGAAGCCTTGATCGCGTTCTTCTTCGAATCCACCTTCATCGGATTGTGGATCTTCGGCTGGGACAAGCTGCCCAAGAAGCTCCACTGCTTCTGCATGTGGATGGTCTCGATCGGCACCGTGCTCTCCGCGTACTTCATCCTGGCGGCCAACTCCTGGATGCAGCACCCGGTGGGCTACAAGTACAACCGCGCCACCGGGCGGGCCGAGCTGACCGACTTCTGGAAGGTGCTGACCCAGGACACCACCCTGGTCGTCGTCTTCCACACCCTGACCGCCGCCTTCCTGACCGGTGCCGCGTTCATGGTCGGCGTCTCCGCGTACCACCTGATGCGCAAGAAGCACGTCAAGGTCATGCGGACGTCGCTGCGGCTCGGGCTGGTCACCCTGGTCGTCGCCGGACTGCTCACCGCGGTCAGCGGCGACAGCCTCGGCAAGGTCATGTTCAAGCAGCAGCCGATGAAGATGGCCTCGGCCGAGGCACTGTGGGACAAGGCGGCGCCCGCGCCGTTCTCGGTCTTCTCGTACGGGGATGTCGCCAAGGGGCACAACAAGGTCGCCATCGAGATACCCGGCCTGCTCTCCTTCCTCGCGCACAACGACTTCTCCTCGCCGGTCCCCGGCATCAACGACGTCAACAAGTCCGAGCAGCAGAAGTTCGGGCCCGGCGACTACCGGCCCAACATCCCGGTCACCTACTGGGGCTTCCGCTGGATGATCGGCTTCGGGATGACGTCCTTCGCCATCGGTCTGGCCGGGTTGTGGCTCACCCGCAAGAAGTTCTGGCTGGCGCCCGGGCTGCGGACCGGTGACGAGGAACCACCGCACCTCGCGCTCACGAAGAACAGGACGCTGGGCGCCCGACTGACCAAGTGGTACTGGCGGCTGGCCTTCGTCACCCTCGGCTTCCCGCTGATCGCCAACTCGTGGGGCTGGATCTTCACCGAGATGGGTCGCCAGCCCTGGGTCGTCTACGGCGTGCTGCGCACCCGGGACGCGGTCTCGCCGGGCGTCACACAGGGCGAGGTGATCACGTCGCTGGTCGTCTTCACCACGCTCTACGCGATCCTCGCCGTGGTCGAGGTCAAGCTGCTGGCGAAGTACATCAAGGCCGGACCCCAGGAACTCTCCGAGTCCGACCTCAACCCGCCCACCAAGATCGGTGGCGACCCCACCGACGCCGACCGGCCGATGGCCTTCTCGTACTAGGAGGCGACCATGCAACTCCATGACATCTGGTTCGTCATCATCGCCTTCCTGTGGACCGGGTACTTCTTCCTCGAAGGCTTCGACTTCGGGATCGGCGTGCTCACCAAGCTGCTCGCCCGGGACCGCAGCGAGAAGCGGGTGCTGATCAACACCATCGGGCCGGTCTGGGACGGCAACGAGGTCTGGCTGCTCAGCGCGGGCGGGGCGACCTTCGCCGCCTTCCCGGAGTGGTACGCCACCCTCTTCTCCGGTTTCTACCTGCCGCTGCTGGTGATCCTGGTCTGCCTGATCGTGCGCGGTGTCGCGTTCGAGTACCGCGCCAAGCGGCCCGAGGAGCACTGGCAACGCAACTGGGAGCACGCGATCTTCTGGACCTCGCTGCTGCCCGCGGTGCTGTGGGGCGTGGCCTTCGGCAACATCGTCCACGGCGTGAAGATCGACGCCCACAAGGAGTACGTCGGCGGCGTGCTCGACCTGCTCAACCCGTACGCGATCCTCGGCGGCCTGGTCACGCTGGCGCTGTTCACCTTCCACGGTGCGGTGTTCGCGTCGCTGAAGACCGTGGGCGACATCCGGGAGCGGGCGCGCCGGATGGCGGGCGTCCTCGGGCTGATCACCGCCGTGCTCGCGGTCGCGTTCCTGGGGTGGACCCAGGCCGACAGGGGCGACGCCGGCAGCCTGGTCGCGATGATCGTCGCGGTGGTGGCGCTGGTCGCCGCGCTCGGGGCCAACAGGCTCGGGCGCGAGGGTTGGGCGTTCGCCTTCTCCGGCATCACCGTCGCGGCGGCGGTCGCCATGTTGTTCCTGACGCTCTTCCCGAACGTCATGCCGTCCACGCTGAACGAGAGCTGGAGCCTCACGGTCACCAACGCCTCGTCCAGCCCCTACACCCTGAAGATCATGACATGGTGCGCCGCCATCGCCGCGCCGATCGTGATGCTCTACCAAGGGTGGACCTATTGGGTGTTCCGCAAGCGGATCGGCACCCAGCACATCGCCGAAGCCCACTAGCTGAGTCCCGCCCCGCCCCGCCAGGGCGGGGCTCGGGAGAACGGAAGGTTTCACGTGAAACCGGTCGACCCGCGCCTGCTCCGATACGCCCGTGCCACCCGCGGATTCCTCGTCGCGGTGGTGGTGCTCGGGCTTGCCGGAGCGGGCCTGGTCGTCGGCCAGGCCATGCTGATCGCGGAGATCGTGGTCGGAGCCTTCCAACACGAGCGCACCCTCGGGGCGTTGGCCACCCCCGTGGCACTGCTCGCCGCGGTCTCGGTCGGCCGGGGGCTGGTCTCCTGGCTCACCGAACTGGCCGCGCACCGGGCCAGCGCGGCGGTCAAGTCCGAACTGCGGATCCGGCTGGTCGAGCGGGCGGCGGCGCTGGGGCCCGGGGCGGAAATCCGTCGCGCGGAGGGCGCCGGCACCCTGGAGCTGCGGACCGGGGAACTGGCCACGCTGGCCACTCGCGGCATCGATGCCCTGGACGACTACTTCGCCCGCTATCTGCCGCAGTTGGGGCTGGCGGTCGTCGTGCCGGTCGCGGTGCTGGCCCGGATCGTCACCGGCGACTGGATCTCCGCGCTGACGATCGTGATCACCCTGCCGCTGATCCCGCTCTTCATGGTGCTGATCGGCTGGGCCACCCAGTCGCGGATGGACCGTCAGTGGCGGCTGCTCTCCCGGCTGTCCGGGCACTTTCTCGATGTCGTCGAGGGGCTGCCGACGCTGAAGGTCTTCGGCCGGGCCAAGGCCCAGGCCGCCTCCATCCGCGCGATCACCAGCTCCTACCGTCGGGCCACCCTGCGCACGCTGCGGATCGCCTTCCTCTCGTCCTTCGCGCTCGAACTCCTTGCCACCATCTCCGTCGCGCTGGTCGCGGTCGGCATCGGCATGCGCCTGGTCCATGGTGAACTCGACCTCTCCACGGGGCTGATGGTGCTGGTGCTGGCACCCGAGGCGTATCTGCCGCTGCGGCAGGTCGGGGCGCAGTACCACGCCGCGGCCGAGGGGCTCTCGGCGGCGGACGAGATCTTCGCCGTACTGGAGACCCGGCCGCGGACGCCCGGCACCGCGCCCGCGCCGGACGGCACCGGACTGACCGTCGAGGGGCTGGTGGTCCGCCACCCCGGGCGCACCGCCGCCTCGCTGCCGGCCACCTCGTTCGAGGTCCTGCCCGGGGAGACGGTCGCGCTGGTCGGCCCCTCGGGCGCCGGCAAGTCCACGCTGCTGAGCGCCGTGCTCGGCTTCACCGCGCCGTCCGAGGGACGGGTCCTCGTCGACGGCCACGACACCGCCGACCTCTCCCCCGACAGCTGGCACGGCCGGATCGCCTGGGTACCGCAGCATCCACACCTCTTCGCCGGATCCATCGCCGAGAACGTCCGGCTGGTGCGGCCGGACGCCGATGACGCGGCGGTCCGCGCGGCCCTGGGCGAGGCCGGGGCGCTGGACTTCGTTGACGCGCTGCCGGACGGCACGGCCACCCGGCTCGGGGAATCCGGCGCCGGGCTCTCCGCCGGTCAGCGGCAGCGCATCGCGCTCGCCCGCGCCTTCCTCGCCGACCGTCCGATCGTGCTGCTGGACGAGCCCACCGCCAATCTGGACGGTGAGACCGAGCAGACCCTGGTCGAGGCCGTGGGGCGGCTCGCGGCGGGACGCACGGTCCTGATGGTCGTCCACCGGCCGGCGCTGCTGGCGGTGGCCGACCGGACGGTGCGGCTGGCGGGGCCGGAGTCGGGCGCCGGGCCGGTGGAGTCGGCGGACGCGGCGGCCGCCGGGCCGGGCGCGGGGGCCGCCGCGGTCTCCGCCGCCGGGCCGGGCCGGGCGGCGGACGTCGCTCCGTCGCCGGACGGGGAAGCCGTTCCCGGTGCCGCCGCGGGGAACGCGCTGCGGCGGCTGCGCGGGCTGGCCCGTGCGCGGCGGGCGCGCCTGGGGCTGGCGTTGCTGCTCGGCAGCCTCGCGCTGGGCTGCGCGGTGGGCCTGATGGCGACCTCCGGCTGGCTGATCTCGCGGGCCTCGCAGGAGCCGCCGGTGCTGTATCTGATGGTGGCGGTGACCGCGACCAGGGCGTTCGGCATCGGGCGTGCGGTGTTCCGGTACGCCGAGCGGCTGGTGGCGCACGACGCGGTGTTCCGGATGCTCGCCGACGTCCGGGTGGCCGTCTTCCGGCGGCTGGAGCGGCTGGCCCCGGCCGGGCTGAAGGAGCGCCGCCGTGGCGATCTGCTGTCGCGACTGGTGGCGGACGTCGACGCGGTGCAGGACTACTTCCTGCGCTGGCTGCTGCCCGTCGGGGCGGCACTGCTGGTCGGCGCCGGCACCGTCGCGTTCACCGGCTGGCTGCTGCCGGAGGCCGGGGTGGTCCTCGCGGTCGGGCTGCTGCTCGCCGGGGCCGGGGTGCCGGCGCTGTCGAGTGCGTTGGCGTGGCGTGCGGAGCGCCGGCTGGCGCCGGCCCGCGGGGTGCTCTCCACCCGCGTCGTCGATCTCCTCACCGGGACCGCCGAGTTGACGGTCGCCGGTGCCGTGCGGGCGCGCACGGAAGAGGTGCGCCGGGCGGATCGGGACCTGACCCGGATCGCGTCCCGCTCGGCCGCCGCGGCCGGTGCCGGGGCCGGCCTCTCGGCACTGTTGTGCGGGCTGACGGTGGCCGCCGCCGCGGTGGTCGGCATCCAGGCGGTGCACACGGGCCGGCTGGCGGGGGTGGCACTGGCCGTCGTCGTGCTCACTCCGCTCGCCGCGTTCGAGGCGGTGGCCGGGCTGCCGCTGGCCGCGCAGTACCGGCGCCGCACCCGACACGCCGCCGAGCGGGTCTTCGAGGTGCTGGACGCCCCGGAGCCGGTCCGCGAACCGGACGTCCCCGCGACCGTGCCCGAGGAGCCGTTCCCGCTGACCGTAAGCGAGTTGACCGCGCGGCACCCCGGTCAGGACCGCCCGGCCCTGGACGGCGTCGGCTTCACCCTGACCGCCGGTCGCCGGCTCGCCGTCGTCGGCCCGTCCGGATCCGGCAAGACCACGCTCGCGCAGGTGCTGCTGCGCTTCCTGGACCGGGAAGCGGGGGCGTACGCCCTGGCCGGCACCGACGCCCAGGAGATGGCCGGCGACGCGGTCCGGCGGCTGGTCGGGCTGTGTGCGCAGGACGCGCACATCTTCGACAGCTCGCTGCGGGAGAACCTCCGGCTCGCCCGGCGGGACCGGAGCGGCGGCCCGGACGGTACCGACGACCAGGACCTCTGGGACGCGCTCGGCCGGGCGCGGCTGGCGGACTGGGTGCGCGGGCTGCCCGACGGCCTGGACACCATGGTCGGGGAGCACGGCGCCCGGCTGTCCGGCGGCCAGCGGCAGCGGCTGGCCCTGGCGCGTGCGCTGCTCGCGGACTTCCCGGTGCTGGTGCTGGACGAGCCCGCCGAGCACCTCGACCTGGCCACCGCCGACGCGCTCACCGCCGATCTGCTGGCCGCCACCGAGGGGCGGACGACGGTGTTGATCACGCACCGGCTCGCCGGCCTGGACGCGGTCGACGAGGTGCTGGTCCTGGACCGGGGCCGGGTGGTGCAGCGCGGTGGTTACGCGGAGCTGGCCACGGCCGACGGTCCGTTCCGGCGGATGCTGGAGCGCGAACGGGCGGTGGACGCGGCGTACCCGCGGACGGGGGCCGCCGGGGGCGCGGCGGCGGACGCCGGTCGGGCGCCCGTCGGGGTGTCGGCGCTGACCGCGTGACGCACCGGAGGCCCTTCTGCGGGGCGCCCGCCCGGCTGTTCCCACCTGGCCGTCTCCCTGTGGCCGGGCCTCGCCGGATAACTGCACTTTCCTCGGAAATGGGCCCTTATTAGGCTCGGGGCATGGCAGCCACGGCAGGATCGCGCCCGGACCCCCCGGACATCGGGAGGGATATCGGACGCCCGGACCCCATGGACGCCGCCACCGAGGCCACCCGTAGTCTCCGGGGGCTGTCGTCCGAGCTGACCGCGCGGGTGCCGCAGCTGCTGGAGGCGATGCGCACGGTCGGCGCCGGGCTGGACCTGCACATCACGCTGGACCGGATCGTGGAGACCGCCGCCGAGCTCGCCAATGCGCGCTACGCCGCGATCGGGATCATCGACGACGCCCGGGAGGGGCTGTCGGACTTCGTGACCTACGGCGTGACCGGGGAGCAGCACGAGCGCATCGGCGCGCTGCCCGACGGCCACAAGGGCCTGCTCGGCGCGCTGATCCATGACCCGAAGCCGGTGCGGCTGGCCAACCTCGCCAAGGATCCGCGTTCGGCCGGCTTCCCGCCGGGCCACCCGCCGATGCGGTCGTTCCTCGGGGTACCGATCCGGGTCCAGGGCGAGATCTTCGGGAATCTCTATCTGACCGAGAAACGCGGCGGCGAGTTCAGCGAAGAGGACCTGCACATGGTGCGGGTGCTGGCCACCGAGGCCGGTATCGCGATCGGCAACGCCCGGTTGTACGCGGCGACCCGGCAGCGGGAGCGCTGGATCGACGGGTCGGTGGCGGTGACCACCGAACTGCTCGCCGGCAGCGATGTCGACGACGCGCTCGCGGTGGTCGCGGAGCAGGCGAAGAAGCTGGCGGATTCGGCGGCCGGCATCGTGCTGCTGCCGGACGAGGAGGGCGGGCTGGAGATCGTCGCGGTGTCGGCCGACGACCCGACCGGGATCATGGGGACCCAGATCCCGCGGGAGAGCCCGGTGACCGAGCAACTCCTCGCCGGTGAGCCGGTGTTCGTGGACGACTCGGCCAGTGATCCGCGGATGGTCACCCACCTCGCGCCGCGCTTCGGCCCGAGCATGATGCTGCCGCTCAAGAGCGGCGGCCGGGTGCTCGGCACGCTCGCCACACCGCGGGGTCGTGGGGCCCGCCCGTTCTCCGCCGCCGAGCGGACCCTGGCCACCCAGTTCGCCGCGCAGGCCGCGCTGGCACTGGTGCTGGCCGACGCACAGCGCGACCGGGAGCGGCTGGCGGTCTACGAGGACCGTGACCGGATCGCCCGCGACCTGCACGATCTGGTGATCCAGCGGCTGTTCGCGGCAGGGATGATCCTGGAGAGCGCTCAGCGCAAGACGGTGGTGCCGGAGGTGGCCCGGAGGGTAGGTAAGGCCATCGACGAACTCGACACCACCATCCAGGAGATCAGGACTGCGATCTTCGCCCTTCAGCAGAGCCCGGCCGAGGCGCCGTCGGGGCTCCGGACCCGGGTGCTGCGGGAGGTCGGCACCGCCGCCGTGCCGCTCGGTTTCCAGCCGTCGGCGCAGTTCGTCGGCCCGGTCGACTCCCGGGTCGGGGAACTGGCCGGCAAGAACCTCATCGCCGCGCTGCGCGAGGCGCTGTCGAACGCCTTCCGGCACGCCGAGGCGTCCCGGATCGAGGTCGTGGTGGACGCCACGGTCAACTTGCCGGACGGTACCCCCGGCGTCCGGCTGACCGTCGCCGACGACGGGGTGGGCATCGCGCGGGGCGGCCGGCGCAGCGGCCTCAAGAACCTCGCCAAGCGCGCGGAGTCCCTGGGCGGCTCCAGCACCTACGGCCCCGGGCTGGGCGCGGGCGACAAGGGGACGATGGTGACGTGGGAGGCGCCGTTGTGAGGGGAGCGGGGCCTACGGTCGCTCGGGCTTCCGCGCCAGAAGGGCGGCGATCGTCCTGGTCGCTCCTTCTGCGGGTTCCTGTGTCAGGCGCGCCGTGACCCTGCCGGGTCCGCACCCCATGTCCACGGCCGACCACGGGAGTTGAGCGTTTCACGTGAAACATGCGCGGACCGGGGAGGGGCGTGGTTTCACGTGAAACGGTCCGGGACGACGCGCAGTTGTGGTTTCACGTGAAACCACGGACCCGTCGAACGGACCGTTCTCCTGTCGCCGTCGCGGCAGGCTCAACGCCCCTGGAGAATCCGCTCGATCACGACCGCCACGCCGTCGTCGTTGTTGGATTCCGTGCGGCGCGTGGTGGCCGCCAGTACGTCAGGGTGGGCGTTGGCCATGGCGTACGAGGTGCCGGCCCAGGTGAGCATCTCGATGTCGTTCGGCATGTCGCCGAAGGCGACGACCTCCTCCGGTGAGATCCCGCGTTCCGCGCAGCAGCGGGCGAGAGTGCCGGCCTTGCTGACGCCCAGGCCGCTGATCTCCAGGAGCGCGGTGGGGCTGGACCGGGTGAAGGACGCCAGGTGGCCCGCGGTGGTCCGGGCCAGCGCGAGGAAGGCATCGGGGTCCAGGTCGGGGTGGTGCGCGAGCAGCTTGAGCACGGGCTGGCCGGAGGTGCCGGCGTCGCTGTGCGCGCGGGTGGCGGCCGCGGTGCCCGGTCCGGGCATATCGGAGTCGGTCGAATACGGACCGTCGGTGCCGGGGCCGTCCGCCGGAGCGGGGGCCGGGGACGCGGCGAACCCCTCGGCGAGGAGCTTCTCGGCCGGTGCGATCACCGCGGTCGGGTCGAAGAGGAAGGGCGGGTACTGCGGCTCGTAGTGGATGCCGCCGGTGCGTTCGACGGCGAAGGTGGTGCCGGGGGCCGCGTCACGCAGGGCGTGGACGACGTCGAGCGCCACTCCCTGGTCCAGGGGGCTGACCTCGACGAAGCGGGAGCCCCGGTGCAGATCGACGACGGCCGCGCCGTTCGCGCAGATCGCCAGGCCATGGCCGTGCACATGGTCGCTGACCACGTCCATCCAGCGGGCCGGGCGCCCGGTGACGAAGAACACCTCGATGCCCGCTGCCTCCGCGGCGGCGAGCGCGGCGATCGTCCGGTCGGAGACCGTCTTGTCGTCGTGCAGCAGCGTGCCGTCGAGGTCGGTGGCGATAAGCCGGATGGGCCTAGGCGGCGCGGCGGAGGCATCAGTCACGGGGCCATCTTCGCGTACCGGCACGTACAGGCGTGCGGTGGGTATCACACATGAGCTGGGGCGAGGATGCGGCCGGGCGGGCTTTCTCCGGAGTCACCGTACGCTCGGGGATATGCGACTGAGCACAGTGATCTTGCCCGTCCGACGTTGGTCCGATGGCGGCAAGGAGGTATGGCAGCGCGCCGAGGAACTGGGGTTCCACGCTGCGTACACGTATGACCACCTGTCCTGGCGGAGCTTCCGCGACCAGGCGTGGTTCGGCGCCCTCCCGACGCTGACCGCGGCTGCCGCCGCGACCTCGCGGATACGTCTGGGCACCCTCGTCACCTCGCCGAACTTCCGGCACCCGGTCACTCTCGCCAAGGAGCTGATCTCGCTCGACGACATCAGCGAGGGCCGTGTCACGCTGGGCATCGGCGCCGGCGGCAACGGCTTCGACGCCACCGCGCTCGGCCAGGAGCCCTGGTCGCCGCGCGAACGGGCGGACCGCTTCGCCGAGTTCACAGCGCTGCTGCACCAGTTGCTGACCCAGGACGCCGTCTCCTACGAAGGCACCCACTACTCCGCGGACGAGGTGCGGAACATCCCCGGCTGCGTGCAGCGGCCGCGGCTGCCGTTCGCGGTGGCGGCCACCGGCCCGCGCGGGCTGAAGCTGGCGGCCCGCTACGGGCAGGCGTGGGTGACCACCGGTGACCCCAAGGTGTCGAACGCGGGCGGCACCCCGGCCGAGTCGCGGGAGGCCATTCGCAGGCAGGTCGAGGGGCTGGCCAAGGCGTGCGCCGACCAGGGGCGGGACTTCGCCGAGCTCCACAAGATCATGCTGACCGGCTTCACCCCGGACCAGCCGCTGGACTCCGTGGACGCCTTCGTGGACTTCGCCGGGCACCACGCCGAGCTGGGCATCGAGGAGGTGGTCATCCACTGGCCGATCGCGGATTCGGTCTTCGCGGCCGACCCGGCGGTCTTCGAGCGGATCGCCACCGAGGGGCTGGCGCAGCTCGGCGCCTAGGCAGTGTCCGCAAAGCCCTGCCTTCCGGGCGAACGACGGGACTTTGCGGACATGACCTAGCCACCCATCCTCGACTTCAGGACGTACATCCCGATTCACCCCGGTATCCCGGCCGGGGCTTTACCCGGTATATAGCCGGCAAGAGGGAGAATTGGGGCAGCGGTGCAGTGTGCGGGACCCGGCGCGCGGAGACGACTGCGTGCCCGGGCCGGCGCACTGTGCGAAATGCGGTGCGTTGTGGAGGAGCCATGGCACAGACCCGATTCGCCCCGGACCGCGGGCTGACCTCGCGCATGGTCATGACGATGTTCTTCATCGGGCTGCTGTACGTCGTGGTCGTCAGCGCGCTGGTGGTACTGCTCAAGGGCGCCTGGGTGGTGGTGCTGCTGATCGCGGGGGGCATGTTCGTCGCACAGTTCTGGTTCAGCGACCGGATCGCGGCCTACAGCATGGGGGCGCACGAGGTCACGCCGGAACAGGCGCCCGAGTTGCACGGTGCCGTGGACCGGCTCTGTGCCCTGGCCGATATGCCCAAGCCGAGGGTCGCGATCGCCGAATCCGATGTACCGAACGCCTTCGCCACCGGCCGTAACCAGCAGAACTCCATGGTCTGCGCGACGACCGGGCTGCTCAGGCGGCTGGAGCCGGAGGAGCTGGAGGGCGTGCTGGCCCACGAGCTGTCGCATGTCGCCCATCGCGATGTCGCGGTGATGACCATCGCGTCGTTCCTCGGGGTGCTGGCCGGCATCATCACCCGCGCCGCCCTGTGGAGCGGTGTCGGGCGCAACAACCGCGATCAGAACGCCGCCATCGCCGTCCTGATCGTCACCGCCGTCAGCGTCGTCGTCTATGCCATCAGCTTCCTGCTGACCAGGCTGCTCTCCCGCTACCGCGAGCTGTCCGCGGACCGGGCCGCCGCCCTCCTGACCGGCCGCCCCTCGGCGCTGGCCTCCGCTCTGACCAAGGTCACCGGCCAGATCGCGCGGATCCCGACCGAGGACCTCCGCAAGGCCCAGCCGTTCAACGCGTTCTACTTCGCCCCGGCGTTCAACAAGGAGAGCTTCAACCAGCTGCTGTCCTCGCACCCGACGCTGGAGCAGCGGCTCGACCAGCTGGGACGGATAGCGGCGCAGTTGGGGCGGCCCTGAGCGGCGGCGTCGGAGGGACGGCAGTGAGCGGCGCGTGGCGATGTTTCCCGTGAAACACGCCATCGCGTCACCGGAGCAAGGAATCAAGGAGCAAGCCGCGCATGGGATTTCTGGACGCCATTCTCGGCCGTAGCAAGCCCGTACGGCCTGATCTGGACCAGCTCTTCGCGCTGCCGTCCGCCGCGGTCACCCTGGAGGCCGCGGCCGGATTCACCCCGACCGGGCTGGGATCGGTGTGCTTCGCGAGCGTCGAGGGCGGGGCGTTCGCACGGATCCAGGAGGAGGCGCGTGCGCTCCTGGACGGCACGGTGGAGTTCACACAGGACGCGTACGGCTACACATGGCTGCTGGTGCGGCACGCCCGGGAGGACGTGGCGGGTCTGGTCAACGATCTGCACGCGGTCAACACCTCCCTGGAGGAGGCGGGGTTCGGCCCGCAGCTGCTGTGCTCGCTGCTGGGATTCCGCGATGCGCGACAGCGGTCGCTGGCGCTGGTCTACCTCTACAAACGCGGCACGTTCTACCCCTTCGCGCCGCACACCGGCGACGCCGAGAAGCGCGACAACCCGCTCGAACTCCAGGTGCGGGCGATGCTCGGGGACGATCTGACGATCGAGAAGGATCTTTCCCGGTGGTTCCCGGTGTGGGGAGCACCAGGGCTCTGACCTGCGGGTTTCCTGAGACGTTGGGCAAGGGGAGGGGTCAGCCGGGGAAACGGAGGAACTCCGGCGGCACATGGCCGGTCAGCCAGACGCCGTTGGCGCTGACGCGGAAGACATGGCCGGCCCGGTGCATCGCCCCCGTGTCCACGGTCAGCACCACCGGCTTGCCGCGCCGGGCGCCCACCCGGGACGCGGTCTCGCGGTCCGGTGAGAGGTGCACGGCCAGCCGCGACATCGGCCGCAGCCCCTCCTCCCGTATGGCAGCGACGCTGCGGGCCACCGTGCCGTGGAAGAGGAGGCCGGGTGGCACCGCCGGCGGCAGACCGAGGTCGACGCGCACGGAATGGCCCTGATTGGCGCGGATGCGGCCGTTCTCCAGGGTGTAGCGCTGCTTGTCGTTGTCGGCGACCACGGCCTCCAACTCGGCTCGGGAGAAGGGGAATCCGTGCCGCGCGGCGGCGTCGAGCAGCGCGGCCACCGGGACCCAGCCCTGAGCGTCGAGGACGATGCCGATCCGCTCCGGTTCGTGGCGCAGGTGTTTGGCGAGGTACTTCGAAATGCGCACGGAGCGCTGGTGGTTCATGCCTTCAGGATGCCGTGGAGCGGTCGCCGCGGCACCTGCTATTCGGAGGCGGAGGCTCGGGGTCGGCGAGTGGGCGGCCATCGCCGGGGCGCGCCCCGGCACGGGCGTCAGTCGCCGCTGGGCCGCTCCCCCGCCGGCTGCTCGTCCTGCTCCGGCCGCTCCCTGCCGCGCTGTGCGCGGGCCAGTTCGCCGGCCTTCCGAGCCTTCGCGCTGGTCACCTCGTCGGCGGCCCAGCGGGCCCACTCCTCCATCGTCGTGGTCATCCGCAGGCCGTATTCCAGGGCGATGCGCCCGTAGACGGAGATCATCTCGTCGTCCCACTCCGCGGTCCGGTCGATCTGCTCGTACGCGGTGTGGGCGCGGGCGGCGGTCTCGGCCTGCGTGAGCAGGTACGACTGCGCCTCCAGCGGCGTGAGGATGCCGAGGAAGAACACCCGCAACAGGCCGTCGTGGCGCTGCGGGCCGGTGGGGGCGATCTCGGTGAGCCAGTGGCGCAGCTCGGCCAGGCCGTCGTCGGTGATCGCGTATTCCTTGCGGCCGCGCGGGCCGTGGGCGGCGACCTCGACCAGGCCGGCGGTCGTGAGCTTGTTGAGTTCGCCGTACACCTGGCTCTGGGTCGCCGGCCAGACGCTGGTGAGCGAGGCGTTGAACAGCTTCATCAGGTCGTAGCCGCTCGCCGGGGACTCGGAGAGCAGGCCCAGTACCGCGTGTCTCAGGCTCATGACTTGCACTTTACCTTCCACAAGTGACATGTCAAAGCTGGACTTTCCATCTTCGACATGTCAAAGTTGGAATGTCGCTGGGGCGGGGAGAGCCCGAAGTCAGCACGCGTTGTGGCCGCGTTCGTCGGCCCGTCGCACCGTCGAGCAGCCGTCCGTGGTGATCGGGCGCAACCGAAATGGGGGGATCATGAACTACCTGCGGAGCTTCGTTCCATGGCTGGTCTTCGCGGGGGTGTCCACCGCCGGCTGGCAGTGGGGGGCGCTCGCCGGACTGGTGGCCTCGGTGGTGCTGCTGATAGCGGACCGCGCGACGGGACTCTCGCTGGAGAACCGGCTGCTGGAGTACGGCACCATCGTCTACTTCCTCGGTCTCTCCGCGCTGGCCTTCATGCGCCCCGACAGCGCCCTCCAGCTCTACAGCGGCGCGATGTCGGTGGGTTGGCTGGCGCTCATCTCCTGGGTGTCGATCGCCGTCCGGCGCCCGTTCACCCTGGCGATCGCCCGGCGGATGGCCCCGCCCGAGGTCTGGGACACCCCGCTGTTCCGGCGCATCAACATCGTGATCACCGAGGCCTGGGCGCTGTCCTTGACCCTGTCCGCGCTCGCCCAGGTCGCCATATCCGCCTACGACCTCGGCACCGTCTTCTCGATCGTCGTCCAGGTCGCCGGATTCGTTCTTCCTGTCCGGTTCACCGCCACGTATCCCGACCGGGCCCGCGCCCGCTTCCTGCAGCAGTCCGGCGCCCGGTTCGACGCCCAAGGAGGTATGGCCTCATGACCGCCACCCCATCCACTGCGGTATCCGAATCCTCCGCACCGCCACCGCATCTGGCCGGCAACTTCGCGCCGGTCACCGACGAACTGACCGCCTACGACCTCCCGGTGGCCGGCACCATCCCGCCGGAGCTCACCGGCTGGTATCTGCGCAACGGCCCCAACCCGCAGGACGCCGCCAGCCGGCACTGGTTCTTCGGCGACGGCATGGTCCACGGTGTGCGCCTGGAGGGCGGCCGGGCCGTCTCGTACCGCAATCGCTGGGTCCGCACCTCGACCTTCACCGACGGCATCCGCCTCGGTGACGGGTCGGGCCGCCGCAATCTGGCCGCCGGTGCCGCCAACACCCATGTCGTCCGGCACGCCGGTCGCACGCTGGCGCTGGTCGAGTCGTCCTTCCCCTACGAGATCGACTGCCGGCCCGGACATGAGCTGGAGACCCTCGGCCCCCATGACTTCGGCGGCCGGCTCGCCACCGCCATGACCGCCCACCCCAAGACCTGTCCCACCACCGGCGAGCTGCACTTCTTCGGGTACGGCCATTCCAGCGCGCCCTATCTGACGTATCACCGGGCCGACGCGGCCGGTGAGTTGGTGGTCAGCCGCCCGATCGACGTGCCCGGCGCCACGATGATGCATGACTTTCAACTGACGGCACGCCATGTGATCTTCATGGACCTGCCGATGGTCCACGACCGCGACCACGCCGGCATGCCCTACCGCTGGGATCCGGAGTACGGGGCCCGCCTCGGGGTACTGCGCCGGGACGACCCCCATGGCGAGGTCCGCTGGCTGGAGATCGACCCCTGCTATGTCTTCCACTCGCTGAACGCCCATGACGACGGCGACCAGCGGATCGTCCTCTATGTCTCCCGCTACGCCACGTTGGCCGGTCATGCGCCGCCCTGCCTGTGGCGCTGGACGATCGACCTCGCCGCGGGCACGGTGGCGGAGGAGCAAATCGACGACCAGTTGGGCGAGTTCCCCCGGATAGACGACCGACTGGCCGGGCTGCCTGCCCGGTTCGGCCATGTCACGGCCGCGGAGGCACCGGGCACCGGTGCGATACCCGGCGCCCTGCTCCGCTACGACCTGCGGACCGGCGGGGTGGCCCGCTACGACTTCGGCCCGGGGCGCACCCCGGGCGAGGCGGCGTTCGCCCCCGCCGACGACCGTCCGGGCGGTCCCGGCTGGCTGATCACTTACGTCTACGACGCCACCACCGACACCAGCGACCTCGTGATCCTCGACGCCGAGGACATCACCGCCGGCCCGGTGGCGACGGTCTCCCTGCCGTGCAGGGTGCCGTACGGATTCCACGGCAACTGGCTGCCGGATCCGGCGGGTTGAGGCGACCCGCCGGGGTGGCCGGGCGGACGGGCCGCCCGGCGTGATCCTTGACAACTGGAGAGGGAAGCAGGCGAGGCGGGCCCCGGGCGGGCCGGCCGTGGGGGGAGAGCCGTCCGGGGAAGGGGCCCCGGACGGGTCAGTGCCCGGGGGTGTCCTCCGCGGCGGGCCGGGTGCCCCGGGCCGCCGCTGCCAGGGCGTCCATGGCGCGGGCGTGCGCCTCGCGCTGTGCGGCGGCGGCGATGAAAGCGGCCGTGTTCTCCGGGCCCACCAGGTCACGTACGGCCTGAACGGCCGCGACGGGGAGCAGCACGGCCTCCGAGCCGGTCGCGGGACGGGGGTCCGCGGCGGGCCCGGAGGCCACCGCTGCCCCGGGGAGGAGCTCCGGCTCCGGCACGAGTCCGGCGGGCTCCTGCAGGCCGGACGGCCCCGATGGCCCCGACGCGCCCGCCGTTCCCGACGACAGGGCCTCGGCGAGGTGGTGGTGGATGTATCGGGTGGCCAGTGTCCGCATGGCGCGGGCGAGTTCGGCGTCGATGGTCTGCTGGGCCAGGGGACGGAGACGACGCACCAGGGCCGTGGCCTCCGCCGTCTCCGCCTCGGTGGGCGGATGGTTCAGGAACGACTGGAAGACGTGCTCGGCGGTGAAGTCCAGGAAGCGGGAGGCGATGTGTTCGACCTGGCCGCGCAGCTCTCGCAGGTGGCCGGAGATCGCCAGCAGCGGCACACCCGCCGCATGGAGTTCGGAGGCGACCGCGAGCTCCTGCGGACTGGGGACCAGGAACTCGTCGTCCCGGCCCGGCACGCGCACCAGGACGCCGAGCTCGACGGCCTCGGTCACCGCCTGCTCGTTGGGGGTACCGCCGAAGGCGGCGTTCAGGTCGTTGCGGGTGATGCGGGTCGGCTTCTCGTCGGTCCACGGTCCGTCGATCTCGGCGACCAGACCCAGGACCCCGCCCAGGTCACGGCCGGCGTCCCAGGCTTCGAGGAGTTCCTTGATGCTGGCGAGGGTGTAACCGCGGTCGAGCAGGTCGGTGATCTGTCGCAGCCGGGTCAGGTGGGCGTCGCCGTACACATTGGCACGGCCGCGACGCTCGGGGCGGGGTAGCAGCCCCCGGTCCTGGTAGGCGCGGATGGTGCGGACCGTGGCGCCACTGAGGTGGGCCAGGTCCTCGATGCGGTACTCGGCCGTCGGCGGCTGCTCGGGCGTCACTGTGGTGCTCCTTACGGGACGGCCGCCTCATCGAGGAGGCCGCGTTACCGGTCAGCCATCACGGGGTGGCTGCTACGAGGCGGTGGCCCACGGAGGCCGTGCCGGGGCCGGGCGTGCCACGGGCCGTGGCCGGCCACCGTCGGTACCGCCACGGGCCGGGTGCGGCGGTGCCACGATACGGCCGCCTGATCGGCGTCGGGGCGGGGTGGCCGCCCGCACGGGACGGTCGGTGCGACCGGCTCGGACCACGGGACGGCTTGGCACGCCGGCCGGGACGCGGGCGGTCCCCCTACGTCAGCCGGGGCGATCGGTCGGGCGCGTGTCGGGCGGAGGCGGTCCGTGACGGCGGACGCGGCCCGGCTGATGCCGCCCGACACGGAGGCCGTTACGGGAGGGCCGCGCGACCTATCGCGCCGGCTGCGGTCCGGGCGGCCGGGGAGGAGGCCAGGTAGGCGACGGCGGCACGCAGCGAGCCTTCCTGGGAGGGGTGGTAGGAGCGTCGGACGTAGCGGGGGATCGCCGCGCCCAGTTGCCTCCAACTGGGTAACAGCCCCTTGCGGACGGCGCGGTTGTGCGCGCGCAGCGAATAGCGGGAGGGGGCGGACAGCCGAGGGTCGTGGCGCAGGAGATAGGTCGCGCCCCAGCACCAGAGGTAGAGCAGGACGGGGGCGGTCACGGCCATGGCCAGGACACGGCGGGCGTAGCGGGCGGGGTCCTCGCCGCCGGTGTGCTGGTACATGTCGAAGGCGACCGCGCGGTGCTCGACCTCTTCGGCGCCGTGCCAGCGGAGCAGATCGAGCATCACCGGATCGGGGCCGGCATGGTCCAGGCCGTCCGCGCCCAGGACCCAGCTGCCGAGCACGGCGGTGAACTGCTCGATGGCGGCGATCAGGGCGAGCCGGAAGCGCAGCCACTCCGGCTCGGGGATCGGGACGCCCAAGGGGGGCCGCTCCCCGAGGAGGTACTCGAAGAGGAAGTCGACGTGCCGGGTGTACGGGGTGGTGTCGAGGCCCTGATGGGCCAGGTGGTCCAGGACGTGGGCGTGCTGGACGCTGTGCGTGGCCTCCTGGCCCATGAAGCCCTTCACGTCCTTGAGGAGGTGCTCGTCCCGGACCAGCGGGAGGGCTTCCTTGAAGACCTTGACGAACCACCGCTCGCCGGCGGGGAGCAGCAGGTGCAGCACATTGATCACATGGGTGGCGGTGGGCTCGTCCGGTATCCAGTGCAGCGGGGTCTCGCGCCAGTCGAAGGCGACCCGACGGGGCGCGATGGGGTGGTGTTCCTGGGGGCGTGGTGTGCTCATCAGCGGCTCCTGACGTGCGCGGTTCTCCTGACCTGGGCGGGGCGGGCGGCCGGGCCGGGGTGTGCGGCCCGGCCGTACACCGGGTGCGGACCGTGGTGCGGGCGTGCGGGGTGGGGGCGCGGGCCGGTCACACGGGCGGCTTGAGCCGGGCGAGGGCGCGCAGCGTCCGTGGGGCGAAGCGGGACAGCAGGTGGGCGCCGCGCGCCTCGGGGGTGACCGGGACCACCGCCTGGTTGTGGACCACCGCGCGCAGGATGGCGTCGGCGACTTTCTCCGGCGGGTAGTTGCGCATCCCGTACATCCGGGCGGCCTTGGCCTGGCGGCGCTTCTCTTCCTCCTCGGAGACGCCGGTGAAGCGGGCCGTGCCGGTGATGCCGGTGTTGACGAGCCCGGGGCAGATGGCGGTGACGCCGATGCCCTGTCCGGCCAGCTCGGCGCGCAGGCACTCGCTGAGCATGAGGACGGCTGCCTTGGAGGTGCTGTAGGCCGGCAGGATCCGGGACGGCTGGTAGGCGGCGGCCGAGGCGGTGTTGACGATGTGGCCGCCCTGGCCGCGGTCCGCCATCCGCCGGCCGAAGATCCGGCAGCCGTGGATGACGCCCCACAGGTTGACGTCCAGGACCTTCTTCCAGTCCTCGGAGGTGGTGTCCAGGAAGGAGCCGGACAGTCCGATGCCGGCGTTGTTGACCAGCACGTCCACCGTGCCGTACTCGGCATCGACCTTGTCGGCGAGCTTCTCCATCGCCGCCTCGTCGGAGACGTCGACGGTCTCACCCCATGCCTCGGGGGCGCCGATCAGCCGGGCCATGTCGGCGGTGCGGGCCGCGCCCTCGGCGTCCCGGTCGACGGCGATGATCCGCGCGCCGGCCTCCGCGAACGCGAACGCGGTCGCCCGGCCGATCCCGCTGGCCGCGCCGGTCACCAGTACCAGCTGGCCGCCGAAGCGGTCGGCGTACGGACCGGAGGCCGCGACGTCCTTCGCCGGGTCGCCTTCCTCCTTGGCGGTGACGAACTCACCGATCCAGGTGGCGAGTTGGTCGGGGCGGGTGCGCGGCACCCAGTGCTTGGCCGGGAGGGTGCGGCGCACCAGTTGGGGCGCCCACCGGTCGAGGTCGTCGTAGAGCCGCTGGGAGAGGAACGCGTCGCCGGTCGGGATGATGAGCTGGACCGGGCAGTGCGCGTAGGCATCGGCACGCGGGTGGCGGAGCCGGGCGCGGACGTTGTCGCGGTAGAGCCAGGCGCCGTGGGCCGCGTCGGTGGGCAGTGACGCGGTGGGGTAGTCGCCGCCGGGTACCTTCTCCACCCGCTGGAGGATTCCCGGCCACCGCTTGCCGAGCGGGCCCTTCCAGGCCAGTTCGGGCAGAGCGGGGGTGTGCAGCAGGTAGACGTACCAGGACTTGGCGCCCTGGTTGAGCAGCTGGGCGGCCCGCCCGGGGGTGGGGCGCCCGAGCCGCTTCTTGATCCAGTGGCCGAAGTGGTCCAGGGACGGCCCGGACATGGAGGTGAAGGAGGCGATCCGGCCCTCCGTGCGCCGTACGGTCGCGAACTCCCACGCCTGGACGGAGCCCCAGTCGTGGCCCACGAGGTGGACCGGCCGGTCTGGGCTGACCGCGTCCGCGACGGCCAGGAAGTCGTCGGTCAGCTTCTCCAGGGTGAAGCCGCCGCGCAGCGGCCGCGGCGCGGTGGAGCGACCGCAGCCCCGGACGTCGTAGAGCACCACGTGGAAGCGGTCGGCCAGGCGGCGGGCGACCTCGGACCAGACCTCCTTGCTGTCCGGATAGCCGTGCACCAACATCACCGTGGGCCGGTCCGGATCACCGAGCTCGGCGACGCACAGTTCGATGCCACCGGTGCGCACCCAGCGCTCCTGGGCCTCGGGGAGCCCGGTCCCGGTCGGCGCCGGCCTTCCGGCGCCCCGGCGCTGCTGTCCGTCCCGTCCAGGTCCTGTCTTCACGCGGCCCTCTCCTCCTGCCAGCGCCGCACGTGCGGCAGATCGTCGTCCAGCCAAAAGGCGCTTTCCTGCGGGTCCCTGGAGTCCGTGACGACCAGGATCTCCTCGAACTTCGCCCCCGTGCCCCGGAAGCCGAGGTGGGGTTCCACCGCCCACAGCCCGGGCTGCGGCGGGTGATCGGAGAAGGTGTACGGGCTCCACAGCGGGGACCAGCCCTCCCGGTGGCCGTGCAGCGCGTCCGAGGCGAGGCCCTTGAGGGACTGGGTGCCGAACCCGAAGAGGGTGGGGGACCAGCGGCGCTGCCGCACCCGGTCGACCTTGTGCGCGATGACGCCGAAGGGATAGGCGCGGTGCCGGTTGGCGTACCCCTGCCGGACCATGAGCCGGTCGACGTCCTCGTAGATCTCGCGCAGCGGGCGGCGTTCGCGCACCTCGCGCAGGATCAGGTCGCGGTGGGCTTCGAGGTCGGCGAGGAGCCGGTCGTGCACGGGGTTGAGCCCCAGGCAGCCGGAGTAGCCGATGTCGGCGGTGCAGCCGTTGTGGACCGGGGCCATGTCGAGGATGAACGGCATGCCCGGTTCCAGTTCGCGGTTGGTGGGGAAGAACTGCAGCGGTACACGGAAGTTCACGAACGCGGTGCGGTCGCCGAACCACGCGAACGGCAGGTGGAACCAGTCCCGTACGCCGCGCTCGTGCAGCCACTCGCGCTGCATCCGCGCCGCCGCGCGCTCGGTGACCCCGGGCTTGAGCTGGGCGGCCACGGCTTCCGCGCAGGCGTAGGCGAGTCGTTGTACCTCCCGGAATCCCTTGAGCTCGGCGGTGAGTTCTCCCGTCGCTGCTGCGGTCGCTGAGGTGACTGAGGCCATCGCCAACCGTCCGTCCGTAAGCGGTTCATCGCGGTACGTGCCCGTAACTTGCCAGTGATGAATGTGACAATGGTTGGCGGCTGCGTCAAGAGGTGTGCGGCGGACGAGGCCAACGACACGGCCCGCCCCCGACCTCTGTGCCGCTGAAGCAGGAGAACCCCTACGGGCATCTCGTACCGGAGGGCTACGCGAAGACCACCGCTGGGGTTGACGACGGGGGTGCCCGGCGCCACTACCTTCGAACACGTGACTGTGATCGTGACCGAAAGCTTGACCAAGCGGTACCCGAGGGTGACCGCCCTGGACCGGCTCTCCGTTGACATCGCCCCCGGCGTAACGGGCCTGGTGGGTGCCAACGGTGCCGGAAAGTCGACCCTGATCAAGATCCTGCTCGGTCTGGCTCCGGCCACCGAGGGCACCGCCCACGTCCTCGGACTGGACGTGACCAAGGACGGCAGCACCATTCGTGAGCGGGTCGGCTATATGCCCGAGCACGACTGCCTGCCGCCCGACGTCTCCGCCACCGAGTTCGTGGTGCACATGGCGCGGATGGCCGGCCTGCCGCCGACCGCCGCCCGGGAGCGCACCGCCGACACCCTGCGCCACGTCGGGCTCTACGAGGAGCGGTACCGCCCCATCGGCGGCTACTCCACCGGCATGAAGCAGCGGGTGAAGCTGGCCCAGGCGCTGGTGCACGATCCCCAGCTGGTGTTCCTGGACGAGCCCACCAACGGCCTGGACCCGGTCGGCCGGGACGAGATGCTCGGCCTGATCCGGCGCGTCCACACCGACTTCGGGATCTCGGTCCTGGTCACCTCCCACCTCCTGGGGGAGCTGGAGCGCACCTGCGACCACGTCGTCGTGGTCGACGGCGGCAAGCTGCTGCGCTCGTCCTCCACCACGGAGTTCACCAAGGTCACCACCTCGCTGGCGGTGGAGGTCACCGACACCGACGCCCATCCGGACGGCACCGGAGCGCTGCGCGCTGCGCTGGCCGCGGCCGGCGCAGCGGTGACCACCGGCGCACCCGGCGCCGAGGGACTGGCCTCCCCCGGGCACGTCCTCTTCGTCGAGGCGACCGGGGACGAGACGTACGACCTGGTGCGCGACACCGTGGCCGGGCTCGGGCTCGGTCTGGTGCGGATGGAGCAGCGGCGGCATCAGATCGCCGAAGTGTTCCGCGACGCGGACGCGCAGGCGGCGGTCGGTGCACCGGCGCAGGCCGGCGGCGCACCGGCGGACAGAGACGCGACGGCCGGGCAGAACACCGATCGCCCCACCACCGTGGGCGGAGGGAACGCAGGATGAGTACGGAAACCACGCCGGGTGGCGCTTACATCCACAACATCGGCTACCGCCACTACGACGGCCCTCGGTTGGGCCGCGCCTACGCCCGGCGGTCGCTGTTCTCACAGAGCCTGCGCGGCGCGTACGGCCTCGGGCGGTCGGCGAAGAGCAAGGTGCTGCCGATGCTGCTCTTCGCGGTGATGTGTATGCCCGCCGGGATCATGGTCGCGGTGACGATGTTCACCAAGGCCAGCAGTCTTCCGATCGGCTACACCCGGTACGCCATCTACCTCCAGGCCGTCATCGGCCTGTACCTGGCGTCCCAGGCCCCGCAGTCCGTCTCCCGCGACCTGCGCTTCAAGACCATCCCGCTGTATTTCTCCCGGCCGATCGAGCGGGTCGACTACGTCGTGGCGAAGTTCGCGGCGATGGCGAGCGCGCTGTTCATCCTGACCGCCGCCCCGCTGGTGATCCTCTATGTGGGGGCGCTGCTGGGGAAGTTGGACTTCGTCGACCAGACCAAGGGGTTCGGGCAGGGACTGGTCTGCGTCGCGCTGCTCTCGGTGCTGTTCGCCGGGATAGGACTGGTCGTCTCGGCGCTCACCCCGCGTCGCGGCTTCGGGGTCGCCGCCGTGATCGCCGTGCTGACCATTCCCTACGGCGCGGTCAGTGCCATCCAGGGCATCGCCAGCCTCCAGGGCAGCGAACCGGCCGTCGGGTGGCTGGGGCTGTTCTCGCCCATCACCCTCGTCGACGGGGTGCAGGCCACGTTCCTGGGCGGCACCAGCTCCTTCCCCAACGGACTGGAGCCCACCACCGGCGCCGGATTCGTCTACCTCCTCGTCTCGCTGCTCGTCATCGCCGGCTGCTACGGCCTGCTGATGCGCCGCTACCGGAAGGCCGGGCTGTGACCGCCCGCCCGGCACGAAGCGCCGCGCGCCGCCCCTTCCCGTCGCCGTCTCCCGCCACCCACCACCCCTCAAGGAATGGGCTGCGCCCATGAGCACTCTTCGCATCGACCATGTCTCGCGCTGGTTCGGGAACGTCGTCGCCGTCAACGACATCACCATGACCATCGCCCCCGGTGTCACCGGCCTGCTCGGTCCCAACGGCGCCGGCAAGTCCACCCTCATCAACATGATGGGCGGCTTCCTCGCCCCCTCCAACGGCACCGTCACCCTCGACGGCACGACGATCTGGCGCAACGCGGCGAGCTACCGCCACATCGGCATCGTCCCGGAGCGCGAGGCGATGTACGACTTCCTCACCGGCCGTGAATTCGTGCTCGCCAACGCCGAGTTGCACGGTCTCGGCCGGGCCGCGGCGGCCCGGGCGCTGGCCACGGTCGAGATGGAGTACGCCCAGGACCGCAAGATCTCGACGTACAGCAAGGGCATGCGGCAGCGGGTGAAGATGGCCTCGGCGCTGGTCCACGACCCGTCGGTGCTGCTGCTCGACGAGCCGTTCAACGGCATGGACCCGCGGCAGCGGATGCAGCTGATGGAACTGCTGCGGCGGATGGGCGACGAGGGGCGCACGGTGCTGTTCTCCTCGCACATCCTCGAAGAGGTCGAGCAACTGGCCTCGCACATCGAGGTGGTGGTGGCCGGCCGGCATGCCGCCTCCGGCGACTTCCGCAAGATCCGCCGGCTGATGACCGACCGCCCGCACCGCTACCTCGTCCGGTCCGACGACGACCGGGCGCTGGCCGGGGCGCTGATAACCAACCCGTCGACGGCCGGCATCGAGGTGGACGTCGTCGAGGGCGCCCTGCGCATCCAGGCCGTCGACTTCGGCCGGTTCACCGAACTGCTGCCGCGGGTCGCCCGCGACCACGGCATCCGCCTGCTGACGGTCTCGCCCTCCGACGAGTCGTTGGAATCCGTCTTCTCGTACCTCGTAGCGGCCTGAGGCCAGAAAGGAGCCCTGAGGCAGCATGTCCACGACCTCTCCCGTGGCCCCGCCGGCGCCCGCCGCCGCGCCCAAGGCCACGCTCTTCCACCCGACCGTCGCCCGGCTCACCTACCGGGCGCTGCTCGGCCGGCGCCGCGCGCTGATCCTCTTCGCGCTGCCCGCCCTCCTGGTGGCGATCGCGGTGATCGTCCGGGCGCTGACCGGCGCCGATGACGCCACGGCCGGCGGCATCCTGGGCGGGTTCGCGCTGGGCACGATGGTTCCGCTGATCGGCGTGATCGCGGGGACGGGCGCGATCGGCCCGGAGATCGACGACGGCTCGGTGATCTACCTCTTGGCCAAGCCGGTCCGCCGCTCGACGATCATCTTCACCAAGCTGCTGGTCTCGATCGGCGTGACCGCGGCGTTCTCGGCGATACCGGTCCTGGTGGCCGGATTCATCCTCAACGGCAACAGCCAGCAGATAGCCGTGGCGTACGCGGTGGCGGCCGCCGTCGCCTCGGTCGCCTACAGCGCTCTGTTCCTGTTGTTCGGCACGGTCACCCGGCACGCCGTGGTCCTCGGCCTGGTCTACGCCCTGGTCTGGGAGGCGTTCGTGGGGAACATCGTCCCCGGGGCGCGGACCCTCAGCGTTCAGCAGTGGGCGCTCGCGGTGGGGCAGAAGGTGGGCGCCGAGGGGGCGCTGAACTCCGCGGTCCAGCTGCCGCTCGCGCTCTGCCTGCTGGTGGCCGTCACCGGACTGGCGACCTGGTACGCGGCGCGCCGGCTGAAGGCGCTGACGCTGGCCGGGGAGGAGTAGGCGGCTGCGGCCGCCGGGGAGCGGACGGCCCCCCGGCGGCCGGGAGACGCAGTTGGCTGGGAAGGCAGCCAACTGGGAAGGCATTCGGCCGAGCGACCGGGACAAGGTGACGGCCCGATCGGTCGGCCGGAGGCGCGGTTGGACGGGGCGGGGCTATCCGCCGGTGGCGGCACTGTTGGCGGAGCCAGCCGAAGCGGACGCACTCGAAGCCGGGCCGCCCGAAGCGGAGCCGCCCGGAGCGGGGCCGCTGGAGGTGGAGGCGCCGGACGCGGAGTTCTTCTGCGCGTCGTTGAACTCCCGCACGTTCCGCTGGTGCTCCTGGTAGTCGGCGGTGAAGCGGGTGTCGCCCGGTTTGACGGTGACGAAGTAGAGCCAGTCACCCGCGGGTGGTGCGGCCGCCGCCTTCAGGGCGTCGGCGCCCGGGTTGTCGATCGGGGTCGGCGGCAGGCCCTCGAACTTGTAGGTGTTGTAGGGGCTGTTGGTGCGGATGTCGGCGTGGCTGGTGCGGAGCGTGCTGCGGCCGAGCGCGTAGTTGATCGTCGAGTCCATCTGCAGCGGCATGTTCTTGGCGAGCCGGTTGTCGATGACCCGGGCGACCTTGCCCATGTCGGCCGGCCGGTCCGCCTCAGCCTGCACGATGCTCGCGATCACCACGGTGCGGTAGGAGGTGATGCGGTCGGCGGTGAGCCGCTGGTCGGCGGTCTTGACCATGTACGAGAGCAGCGACGCCGGGGTGGTGTCCTTGCGGAGGGGATAGGTCGCCGGGAAGAGGTAGCCCTCGGGGTTGCCCTTCGCCTCGGCGGGCAGGTCGAGGTGCGCGGTTCTGGCGGCCTGTGCGGTGGTCCCCTCGGGCACCTTCAGGGCCTGGTCGACGGCCGCGTAGATCTGGGAGGCCCGCTGCCCCTCCGGGACCGTGAGCTGCCCGTACTGCCGCTCGCGCAGCAGCCGTGGCACGAACAGCACGGCGAGGACGACCACGACACACAGAACGGCGACAAGGACGAGCCAGCCGACGCGGGAGAACCGCGGTCCGGGCCGGCGACCGGCGTGCTGAACATCGCTCATGGGGGCACGGTAGGGCAGCCGGATGCGATGTGGGGCCATCCCGTCGCACCGGATCACGGTGGATCATGGCTGGTGGCGGGGCCGGGACGGGCGTCGCCCGCCCACCCGACCGGTCCCGGCATACGCGCGCGGGTCGGCAGGGCGTGCGGCGTGTGGCGCGTGTGCCGATAGCCCGTTGGTGGGGCGGCCGGGGCGTACGGCGGTCAGCGGGCGGCGGTTAGCGGTCGGCGGTCGGCAGTCGGCCTCTCGGGCCGCGGCCCCGACCGTCCGGCCGCCGAGACCGCCGAGACCGCCGCGGCCCGACCGCCGGACCCCGACCGCCGGACCCCGACCGCCGGACCCCGACCACCGGGCTTCGACTGTCGAGGTCCGACCGCGGGGCCCATCGCCCGCCCCGTCAGCAGCCGCCGTCAGCCGACCAGGGTCTCCCCGATGCGGCGGTCGCGGCCGGCGCCCAGGCCCAGGAGAGCGAGGCCGGCGCAGACGGCGAGCAGCAGGACGAGTGGCACGCTCCAGCCGGCGGTGGCCTGGTGGACGGCGCCCAGGGCCAGCGGGCCGACGGCGGCGAGGAGGTAGCCGCCGGTCTGGGCCATGCCGGAGAGCCGGGCCGCGGTGTGTGCGTCGCCGGACCGCAGCACCATCATCGTCAGGGCCAGGCCGAGGGCGCCGCCCTGACCGATGCCGAGGATCGCCGCCCACAGCCAGGCACCGGCCACCGGCGCGATCAGCAACCCCGTGACACCGCAGGCCATCAGGGCGGAGACCGCCACGCCCAGCAGCCGCTGACGCCGCATCCGACCGGCAAGCATCGGCACCACGAACGAACCGACCATCTGCACCAGCGTGCTGAAGGCGAAGACCAGCCCCGCCTCGCTCTTGCCCATGCCGTGGTCGGTGAAGATCGTCGGCATCCAGGCGATGATCACGTACGCGATCAGCGACTGCGAGCCCATGAAGAGCGTCACCTGCCAGGCGAGCGGGGAGCGGGTCAGCTTCGGGCCGCGCCCGGTGGTGTGGGCGGGCGTCGCCGCGGCCTCGCCGTGGTGCGTGCCGCGGCGGGCGATCACGACCTGCGGGAGCCAGACGAGGGCGGCGACGGCGGCCAGCAGCGACCAGGAGACCAGGGAGCCCTGCCAACTGCCGAGCGCGTTCTCCAAGGGGACGGCGGAGGCGGCCGAGACGGTCGCGCCCAGGATCATCGCGGTCGAGTAGAGCGCCGTCATGCTGGCCGCCCGCTCCGGGAAGTCCCGCTTGATCAGGCCCGGCATCAGCACGTTGAGCAGGGCTATGGACGCGCCCACCACCGCGCAGCCGGCGAACAGCGCGGCGACCGGCGGTGCGATCCGCAGCACGATGCCGCCGCACAGCGCGACCAACGCACCGCACAGCGCCGCCTCGGTGCCCCAACGGCGCGCCGCCCGCGGCGCGATGACCGATCCCAGGCCCATGAAGACGAGCGGGATGGTGGTCACCAGGCTGCTGGCGGTGGCGGCCAGATGGAAGTGCTGCGCCATCTCGCTGAGCAGCGGCGAGACTCCGGCGAGCGCCGCGCGCATGTTCACCGCGGCGAGCACGATGCCGGTGAGGAGGAGGGCGGGATGGGTCCGCAGCCGGCGCCGGGCGGCGGCCACCTGAGGGGCCGGGATGAGGTCTTCCTCGGCGTCGATGAGGTCGACCGGGGCGGTCGAGTCGGTCCCTGACATGCGTGCGTACCTGGCCAATCGTGCACTTCGTACGGGGGAGGGGATGAGGGGAAGCGGGGAGGAGAGGGCCGGAGAAGGCGGAGAAGGCGGAGAAGGCCGGGTTCGGGCGTCAGTCGCCGGCGAGGAGGGCCTCGACGGCCCGTTTGGGCTTCTCCAGGAGGGCGCGGGTGGCGCGTTCGGCGGCGTCCGGGTCACCGTGGGCGATCGCGTCCAGGACGGCGCGGTGGTCGCCGTGTACGACCTTCGGCATCGCCTGGTCGTCGAGGGCGGTGACCAGCGCCTCCCGTACGGAGCTGCTGAACCAGCCGTAGGTCGCCGTCAGCGCGGTGTTGTGCGCGGCCTCGACGACGGCCTTGTGGAAGGCGATGTCGTGGTCGGCGTAGAGCTCCAGGCTTCCGGAGTGCGGCCGGCCCTCGGAGTCCTCCAGCTCGACCTGCGCGTCCAGGGCCGCCCGCATGCGTTCCAGGTCGGCGGGCTCGTGGCGGAGCGCGGCCAGCCGGGCGGCCTCCGCCTCCAGGGCGATGCGCAGTTCCAGGACGTCCCGGATGCCGGCCCGTTGGACGCCGCGCATGATCTCGGCCGGGTCCGCGGTGGAGACGACGAAGGTGCCCTCGCCCTGGCGCGAGCGCAGCATCCCGGCGTGGACGAGGACGCGTACCGCCTCGCGGACGGTGTTGCGGCCGACCTGGAGCTGTTCGGCGAGGGCGTGCTCGGTGGGGATGCGGGTACCGACCTGCCACTCACCGGCGGCCAGCTGGGAGCGGAGGGCCTCGACGACCGTGTCGACGAGGGATTGCCGTCCTGCTGCCTTGAGCGTCATCGCCGTGGTCCCGTGCCCGTTCCTGTTGGTTCCGCCCGCGCGTGTTTGCCCGGTTGCCCAGTCATCCTACAACCATTTGTTTCACGGTGCAGCTAAATGGGTCGGCGTGCGGCCCCACACCGGACCGTGTGGGGCCCTGCGGCGAGACGCGGAGGCATCGGGAGGGGAGGCATCGGGAGGGGAGGCGTCGGACCAGTGGCAGGAACGGGCAGCCCCCACCCACGGGCAACGGGCAGCCGCCCCCCCCCGGGTGGGGCAGGGGCCGGGGCTCGAACCCGAACCGGCCAGCCCCCGCCCCCTCAGCCCCTCACAGGCCGATGTCGCGTTCCTGGATGTCGGCCAGGGATTCCCGGCGCACCAGGAGCCGGGCGTGGCCCGAGGTGACCGCGACGACCGGCGGGCGACCGACGAGGTTGTAGCCGGAGGCCATCGACAGGTGGTACGCGCCGGCCACCGGCACGGCGATGAGGTCGCCGGGGCGGATGTCGCCGGGCAGTTGGACGTCGGAGGCGAGGATGTCGCCGGCCTCGCAGTGCCGGCCGACGACGGTCACCGGCTCGGTCGCGACGGTCGAGTGGCGCCCGACCAGCCGGGGCGCGTAGCGCACCCCGTACAGCGCCGGCCGCGGGTTGTCGCTCATCCCGCCGTCCACCGCCACGAAGGTGTGGACGCCGGTGCGCTTGACGGAGAGCACCCGGTAGAGGACGACGCCGGACGGGCCGGCGATGGCGCGGCCCGGCTCGACGGCCAGCCGTGGCACCGGGAGGCCGGCCGCCGCGCAGCCGCCGGCCAGTTCGGCGCGGATCTTGCCGGCGAGTCCGGTGATGTCGAGGGCGGGCTCGCCCGGCCGGTAGGCGACGCCGTGGCCGCCGCCCAGGTCCAGTTCGGGGAGGGTGATCCCGTGCTGTTCGTGGACGCGGGCCAGCAGGCCGACCAGCCGCCGCACCGCCGAGAGGTAGGGCTTGACGGCGGTGATCTGGGAGCCCAAGTGGCAGTGCAGGCCGACGAGTTCGAGGCGCGGCTGGCCCAGTACGCGGGTGATGGCGTGCTGCGCGGAACCGTCGGCTAGGGACAGCCCGAACTTCTGGTCGTCGGTGCCGGTGCGGATCTTGGCGTGCCCGCCGGCGGCGATCCCCGGGACGACCCGGATCAGCACCTTCTGCCGGCTGCCGGCCGGGACCGCGGCGGCTATCCGGGCGATCTCGGAGGTGCTGTCGATGACGATCCGGCCGACGCCGAGCCGGAGCGCGGCCTGCAGGTCGGCCGGGCTCTTGGCGTTGCCGTGCAGCACGATCCGCTCGGGCGGGAAGCCGGTGGTGACGGCGAGTTCCAGTTCGCCGGCGGAGCAGACGTCGAGGCCCAGGCCCTCCTCCGCGACCCAGTGCGCCATGGCGCGGCACAGGAACGCCTTGGCCGCGTAGTAGACGTCGGCGTCGGGGAAGGCGCGGAGGTAGGTGCGGCAGCGGCGGCGCACCTCGTCCTCGTCCAGGACGTAGGCGGGGGTGCCGAAGCGCTCGGCGAGTTCGGTCAGCGGGACGCCGCCGACGGCGAGGTCCTCGTCGGGGAGCGGCACGGTGGACGCGGGCCAGATGTCGAGCGGGTCCGGGCCCTGGTCGGGGGTCGCGGCCGACGGCGCGGGGGACGGTCGGGTCTCGGTCGTCCGTGGTGCGGGCGGCGTCGTGGTCCGGGTGGTCCGGGGCAGCGTGGTGTGGGTCATGGTGGGTGCCCCTTCCTCAGACGGCCGGGCGGAGGTGGCTGCTGCGGGAGGCGCGGGGAACTCCCGGGGCGAGCCGTGGTTCGCGGCGGACGTCGGGGGTGAAAAGCGGCTCACGGGGAGCGTCGCGGCCGATCAGCGGGTCACGGGTGGTGCGCACGACGCCGGGCGCGAACCGAGGGTCACGGGCGGCGTCGGGGGTGCGGCGGGGCTCACGGGGAGCCTCGGGGGTGAAGCGCGGATCGACGGTCACGGTGGTCGCGCCGACCGGCTCGGCCAGCGCGCGCAGCGCGGACTCGGAGAGCCGCACCCAGGGCTGGCCGCCGCCGAGAACTTCGGCCAGCCGCTGCGGTGAGGTGAAGCCGACGGCCGTGCGGCCGCCGAGCGGGGTGCGGAACAGGCGGGCGGTGCAGCCCGCGGGTCCCGGCCGGACGGGAACGAAGAGAGGCCCGGCCGGGACACGATCAGCAGGCTCGGGGTCTTCCGCGTGGAGATGGTGGGACACGGCGTTGCTCCTCGACGGGACGGCGGCCCCGGACCGATGGACTAGGCGTGCGCCGGGGCTCGGCACAGACGCTATGCCCGGCCCGGGGGGCGTCCCTCCGCTCCATGACGCTTCGTTGACGTTTTGCGGACCGGACTTGACGCGATGATGCCGCCGCTGGCCGGAGCACGTCGCCGAGTGGCGCATTCCGGTCGCGGAGCGGTCCCGGGCGGGCAACGGACCGTGACTGCGTCCGCTATGCCCCCCGTGGGGTTGCGGCCGTCCTTGACCTTGACACTGTGGAAACCACTCCACTGGAAGGCGTCATGTCCACCCTCGGAGACTTCGCCCGGTACGGCCGTGTCTCGGCCGGGTATGCCCGCGAGCCGTATCTGGAGTGCCCGGATGACAAGGGGAAGTGGGTCACCGAGATTCAGAAACCGGTCGTCCGGGCCTGAGGACGGGGCCCGGGGAGGGCGCTGCCGAGCGCCGAGGCCGGGTTCCGGCGCACGGTCGCGGCGGCCGAGGTCCCGCCCACCAGATGCCGGTTCACGGTCTCGGCGAACTCCACGGCCGCGGGGCTGAGCGCGGCCCACTGCCGCACCGCCCAGCCGGTCGTCAGCGGCGGCAGCGCCGGGACCGGCACCAGCCGCAGGCCGGGGTGGTCGGCGGTGGCCCGGTGGCCGGGGAGGCGGGGGACGACGGCGGGGCCGACGCCGAGTTCGGCGAGGAGCAGCGCGGTGTCCCAGTCGGCGACGCTGGTGGCGCTGGGGCCGGGCACCGCGGGATCCGGTGCCGGGGCGCCGTCCCGGTGGCCGAGGTGTCCGTCGAGGCGCATACGGGACGTGGAGTTCTCCGGCAGCCGGATGAGGCGGAGGCCGGCCAGCTCGTCCGGTTCGATGCGGTCGCGGGCGGCGAGCGGATCGCCCGCCCGGACCGCGAGCACCCAGGGCAGGCCGATCACCGGGTGCTGTTCGATGCCCCGGACGGGCGGGCCGATGGTGATCCAGGCCAGTTCGGAGTCGCCGTCCGCGACCGCCTCGAAGCAGCGGCGGCTGGAACTCTCGGTGTGGAACTCCAGGTTGACGTGCGGGTGACGGTCCCGGAAGGCGACCACCGCGTCGGACATGAAGTGCCGGACGGTGGTGGCGCCGGTGGTGACCCGGACCGTCCCGCCGTCGCCCCGCCGCAGGTCGGCCAACCGGCGCAGGGCCAGGTCCAGTCCGCCCAGGCCGTCGGCGGCGGCGCGGTGCAGGATCCGGCCGGCGGCGGTCGGTGCCACGCCGCGCGGCCGGCGCTCCAACAGGTCGACGCCGGCCTCTCGTTCGAGGCGCTTGACGCGTTGGCTGACGGCGGACTGGGTGCAGCCGAGGTCGCGGGCGACGGCGCTGAGGCTGCCCGCCTCGCAGACCGCCACGAAGGCGCGCAGATCGTCGAGAGTCACCCCGTCACGCTACGGTGCCGCCGCCCGCCAATCCAAGTTGTGGCTAAGGAGTTTGCAAGGAAACCCGAGGATTGACTTGGGTGTGCCGCCCCGGGACGATCGTTCCAGGGCCCCAGGGCGGCAACCCGGAACCGTGGACGGCCGTGCGGTTCCGGGTGCCGACCCGCCCTCTTGCGATGCTGCCCGCACGGCCCCGTCCGCGGGGGCCGCGGGTACCGCCGGCGTCAGGCCCCCGCCGGCGCCTGGGCCCGCGGCCGGGCGTCGGCGGGCCCGGCGTCCGCGCCGTCCGCCGCTCCCGGCCGTCCGCCGTCCGCCCCCGGCGCGCGCCGGACCACCGCGAGCACCAGCAGACCGGTGGCCAGCGCCACCAGGCCGGAGATCAGGGTGATGTCCCGCAGCCCGGAGAGGTAGCCGGCGGCGAGCGCGTCCCGGCCGCCGGAGCGCGCCCCGGAGTCCCGCAGCGCGGTGCCGAACACCGTCCCCAGGACCGCGATCCCGAACGCGAACCCCAGCTGTCGGAAGGTGTTCACCGCCCCGCTCGCCATTCCGGCCCGCTGCGGCGGGGCCGCACCGAGTGCCGCCGACACCAGCACCGGCATCGCCGCGCCGACGCCGAGTCCGCTCACCGCCAGGCCCGGCACCAGCGCGGGCCAGCTCGCGCCGGAGCCGAGCAGTACGACGTGCAGCAGGCCGCCCGCGCCGATCAGCAACAGGCCGATTCCGAGGGGGAGTTGCGGCGCCAGCCGCTGCAGCGCCCGGCCGCCCAGCGCACCGACCAGCAGCGACGTCAGCGCCAACGGGGTCACCGCCAGACCCGCCCCGATCGGGCTCAGGCCGAGGATGTCCTGCGCCCACAGGCCCACGAACGTCAGGTAGGGGAAGGCCGCCGCCTGCATCAGCAGCGCCGCCGCCATCAGCACCGCGAACGACGGGCGGCGCAGCAGCCGCAGGTCCAGCAGCGGGTGCGCGGCGCGCCGCTCGGCGACCGCGAACACCAGCAGGGCGAGGACGGCGACCGCCAGCGCGGCCAGCGTCCCGGTCTCGGTCCAGCCGTGTTCGCCGCCGCGCATCAGCCCGTACGTCAGCGCGCCCGCGCACACCGTGAAGGACGCCGCGCCCGGCCAGTCGATCCGCGCGCCGAGGTCGCCGTAGGACTCGCTCACGTACCGCAGGGTCAGCCAGACCGCGACGGCGGTCAGCGGCAGGTTGACCAGGAAGATCGCCCGCCAGTCGGTCCACTCGGTGAGCATCCCGCCCAGGACCGGGCCGATCGCCGCCGCCGCGCCGCTGGTGCCGCCCCAGACGCCGAACGCCACCCCACGGTCCCGGCCCTGGTAGGCGGCCATCAGCAGCGGGGTGTTGGTGGCGAACATCGCCGCGGCGCCGATGCCCTGGCCGACCCGGGCGGCGACCAGCAGCTCCGCGCCGGGGGCCAGCCCGCAGGCCAGCGAGGCGAGCGCGAAGACCGCCAGCCCGGTGACGTAGAGGCGGCGCCGGCCATAGAGGTCGGCCGCCGAGCCCGCCATCATCAGGAGCGCCGCCAGCGCCAGCGCATAGCCGTCCATCACCCACTGGAGCGAGGTGAAGGAGGCGCCGAGGCCGTCGGCTATCCGGGGCAGCGCGGTGTTCACGATCGTGACGTCGACGAGCAGCATGAAGTTGCCGAGCGTGATGGCGATCAGGGGCCACCACTTCCCGGCGCGAGCGCCGGCTCCGCCGGAGCGGCGCTCGCCGCGCCTCCTGCTGCCTGTGGCGCTACGGCCGCCGTCCCCGCCGGGAGCGTTGCCCGGTGCGTACCGCATGATCAAGTCCTCCGTCGGGTGGTACTCCGGTGTGGGTTCCGGGCAGGGCGCCCGGCCGATGACCACTCTCGGTGCGACGCCGCCCGTTCCCCAGCCACGGCGCTCCCGGCGGCGCATTCCGACACGGGTTAGCCTCAGGCGGTGAAAACCGACGGAACCGCGGGCCGGCCCGCGCCCTTCGACGAGCTCGACCGGCGGCTGATCCACGCCCTGCAGACCGACGGCCGGGCCCCCTTCAGCCGGATCGGCGCGGTCCTCGGCGTCTCCGACCAGACGGTGGCCCGGCGCTACACCCGGCACCGCGGCTCCGGCGCGTTCCGGGTGCTGGGGCTGGCTGAGCCGCGGGCGCTGGGCGAGGTGGAGTGGCTGGTGCGGGTGCAGTGCGCGCCGGACGCCGCGCTGCCGGTCGCCGAGGCGCTGGCCCGCCGCCCGGACACCTCCTGGGTCAGTCTGATGTCCGGCGGCACCGAGATCGCCGCGGTCTGCCGCTCGGCGAGCAGTGAGCACAGCGACGCGCTGCTGCTCCAGAAGCTGCCGCGCACCCCGAGCGTGGTCGGGGTGGCCGCGCACTGCCTGCTGCACGAGTTCTACGGCGGCCCGCAGAGCATGATCAGCAAGTCCGGTGCGCTGACCGCCGAGGAGGCCGCCCGGCTGAGCCCGCCCCCGCCCCGGCGCCGAGCCGAGCCGGTGGTGCTCTCCGACGCCGACCGGCGGCTGTTCGAGGCGCTCGGCCGGGACGGCCGGGCCCCGCTCGACGAGCTCGCCGCGGTCACCGGCTGGTCGCCCACCACCGTCCGCCGCCGGCTGGCGGCGCTGCGCGCGGACGGCGTGCTGTATTACGACGTCGACTACGATCTGCGGCTGTTCGGGTACGGGGTGATGGTGGCGCTGTGGCTGTCCGTCGAACCCGCCGAACTCGCCGCCACCGGCGAGGCGTTGGCCACCCACCCGGAGGTCGCCTTCGCCGGCGCCACCACCGGACCGAACAACCTCTTCGCGTCCGTCCTGTGCCGGGACACCAGCGCGCTCTACACCTATCTGACGACCCGGGTCGCGGCGCTGCCGGGCGTGCGGACGATGGAGAGTTCGCCCCGCATCCGGCACCTCAAGGGGCCGGGCCCGTATCTCGCGTTCTCCCCCGCCGCTCCGAGGAGCCGCCGATGAAACCACCGTCGCCCCGGGCCCTGGCCGGCCGGGCGAGGAGCTGGGTGTGGGACTGGGTCCGGTCCACGCCCGGCACCCACATCTGGCTGCTGATCATCGGCATCACCAGCCTGGTGATCGCCTCGGCCTCCGAGGGGCTGGAGCAGTTCCTGCTGCACCGCAACAGCAGCAACATCCACGAGCTGAACGAGCATCCGCTGACCTCGCTGCTGATCAGCGGTTTCTGGATCGAGAAGCCGGGGTCGTTCCTGCTCTACGCGGTGATGTTCGAGCTGGTGCACGCCAACGTCGAGCGGTGGATGGGGAGTTGGCGCTGGCTGCTGACGGTCGGCGCGGCGCACGTCGCGGCCACCCTGGCCAGCCAGGAACTGGTGCTGCTCGCCATCGAGGGCCACCGGCTGCCGCGCTCGATGACCCACGTCGTGGACATCGGCGTCTCCTACGGACTGGCCGCCGCGGCCGGGGTGCTGACCTACCGGCTGCCGCCGCCCTGGCGCTACGGCTACCTCGTCGGCGTGCTGGTCTTCTTCGGGGTGCCGCTGGTGACCGGCGCGACCTTCACGGACTTCGGGCACGCCATAGCGCTGTCGATGGGGTTCGCGTGCTGGCCGCTGACCCCGGCGGCGCGCGTCGAGGAGTGGGAGGCGGACACCGCTCCCCGCACCGACGGCGCCGACGATCCGGGGCCGCCGCCCGGGGGTCCTCAGGAGTAGAGCCGCTCCAGCACCACCGCGACGCCGTCGTCCTCGTTGGAGGCGGTGATCTCGTCGGCGACGGCCTTGAGCTCGTCGTGGGCGTTGGCCATCGCCACGCTGTGCGCGGCCCAGGCGAACATCGGGACGTCGTTGGGCATGTCGCCGAACGCCAGGGTCTCCTTGGCGGTGATGCCCAGCCGGCGGGCGGCCAGCGACAGCCCGGTGGCCTTGGTCAGGCCCAGCGGCAGCAGTTCGACGATGCGGGGCCCGGCGACCATGACGCCGATCAGGTCCCCGGCGACCTGGCGGGCGGCCCGCGCCAGCGCGTCGTCGTCCAGCGTCGGGTGCTGTATGTAGACCTTGTTGAGCGGGGCGGACCACAGCTCGCCCGGGTCGTGGATCGGGACGTTGGGCAGCGGGCCCTCCTGGACCTGGTAGCCCGGGCCGACCAGCACCTCGCCGGCCAGGCCGTCCCGGCTCGCCGCCAGGTGGAGCGGACCGACCTCGGCCTCGATCTTGGACAGCGCGAGGCCGGCCAGCTGGCGGTCGAGCGTCACCGACGTCAACAGCCGCCGCTCGCCGGCGTGGTAGACCTGCGCGCCCTGCCCGCACACCGCCAGGCCCTGGTAATCGAGGGCGTCCAGGATGTGCCGGGTCCAGGGCACCGCCCGGCCGGTGACGACGATGTGCGCCGCGCCCGCCGCGGTGGCCGCGGCGAGCGCCCGGCGGGTGCGCTCGGAGACGGACTCGTCGTGACGCAGCAGCGTCCCGTCGAGGTCCGTCGCGATGAGCTTGTACGGCAGCGGCGAACCCGCCGGGGCAGAGGAAATCACTTGGCGACGGGCTCCAGCACCTCACGGCCGCCCAGGTACGGACGGAGCGCCTGGGGGACGTGGACCGAGCCGTCCGGCCGCTGGTGGTTCTCGAAGATCGCCACGATGGTGCGCGGGACGGCGCAGAGCGTGCCGTTCAGCGTCGCCAGCGGCTTGACCTTCGGCTTGCCGTCGACGGTCTCGCGCATCCGGACCGAGAGCCGGCGCGCCTGGAACTCGTTGCAGTTGGACGCCGAGGTCAGCTCGCGGTACTTGCCCTGGGTCGGGATCCACGCCTCGCAGTCGAACTTGCGGGAGGCGGAGGCGCCCAGGTCACCGGTGGCGACGTCGATCACCTGGAACGGCAGCTCCAGGCTGGTCAGCCACTGCTTCTCCCAGTCCAGCAGCCGCCGGTGCTCGGCCTCGGCGTCCTCCGGCGCGACGTAGGAGAACATCTCCACCTTGTCGAACTGGTGGACCCGGAAGATGCCCCGGGTGTCCTTGCCGTAGGTGCCGGCCTCGCGGCGGAAGCACGGCGAGAACCCGGCGTAGCGCAGCGGCAGTTGCTCGGCGTCGACGATCTCGTCCATGTGGTACGCGGCGAGCGGGACCTCGGAGGTGCCGACCAGATAGAAGTCGTCGCGCTCCAGGTGGTAGACGTTCTCGGCGGCCTGGCCGAGGAAGCCGGTGCCCTCCATGGCGCGCGGGCGCACCAGGGCGGGGGTCAGCATCGGCGTGAAGCCGGCCTCGGTGGCCTGCGCGATCGCGGCGTTGACCAGCGCGAGCTCCAGCAGGGCGCCGATGCCGGTGAGGTAGTAGAAGCGCGAGCCGGAGACCTTGGCGCCGCGCTCGACGTCGATGGCGCCGAGCAGCTCGCCGATCTCCAGGTGGTCCTTGGGCGCGAAGCCCTCGGCGGCGAAGTCGCGGACGGTGCCGTGCGTCTCCAGGACCGTGAAGTCCTCCTCGCCGCCCACGGGGACGTCGGGGTGGACGAGGTTGCCGAGCTTGAGCAGCAGTGCCTGGGTCTCGTCGTTGGCCTCGTCCTGCGCGGCGCCGGCGGCCTTGACGGCGGCGGCCAGCTCGCCGGCCTTCTTCAGCAGCTCGGCCTTCTCGTCGCCGCCGGCCTTGGGGATGAGCTTGCCGAGCGCCTTCTGCTCGGAGCGCAGCTCGTCGAAGCGGACGCCGGACGACCTGCGCCGCTCGTCGGCGGAGAGGAGTGCGTCGACGAGCGCGACGTCCTCTCCACGGGCGCGCTGGGAGGCGCGCACACGGTCGGGGTCCTCACGAAGCAGGCGAAGGTCAATCACCCCACCAGGCTACCGGGGCCGGCAGCCGGCACTCGACGTGATATTCACGGCCGCACCCATTTGCCCGTTTTGGGGTTATTTATTCCATTGCGGGGAATCGCGTTTTCCGACCCGCCGGAACTCTTTCCAGGTGGCCGTCGTGACGCATAGTGAGGCCCTGCGGATTTCCTCGCCCAAGGTGTGAAAGGGGGCATTCGTGGCGGTGGATTCTCGGCGGCCCGGGGTGCGCCCACGGGGTCGTACCCAGGTTGTCCCCCGGGTTGTCCACAGGGGGAGGGGCTTGGGGATTCTTATCCACAGGCTGTGTGTGAGATCTGTGGAAGCCGGAATTGATCATTCTGTGCCCGAAATGGCCACCTATGGATTCTCGGCCCAAACCGTGTTCACGCACTCTTTCGTGTGGGATTACCTCGCTCTAAAGGATTGATTGCTGGAATTGTGCTGACGAGGTCCGAGGTGATCCCCTGTGCGGGGCTGTGGACGGGTGTGGGGTCGCTAGAGGGATATGTCGACTCTGTCCGACTCGCATGTCGACTTACCCACAGGTCGAGAAGCGAGCCTGTGGATAACTTTGTGGACAACCGGAGCGGCAGTCGGATGGCGCCGTGGACCGGCCCCTCCGGCCCTGCCGAAGGCGCAGGTCACAGCCTGTAACCCGAGGAGAGCGGGCGGTGGTGTGCTCAGCCCCGCCCGTCCAGGCAGCGGGCCAGCCAGTCCGAGGCGTCGGTGAACGCCGCGTCGGTCACCTGCGGCCGCACGTTCGCGCTCACCTCGTCCGCCCGCGGATACGAGCCGAGGAACCGCACATCGCGGCAGACCCGCTTGAGGCCCATCAGCACCTCGCCCACCCGGCGATCGGTGACATGGCCCTCGCAGTCCACCGAGAAGCAGTAGCGGCCGATGCCCTCGCCCGTCGGCCGGGACTCGATCCGCATCATGTTGACCCCGCGGACCGCGTACTCCTGGAGCAACTCCAGCAGCGCACCGGGGTGGTCGGCGGCCAGCCACAGCACCACCGAGGTCTTGTCCGCGCCGGTGGGAGCCGCGGGCCGGGCCGGGCGGCCGACCAGGACGAAGCGGGTGGCGGCGTTCTGCGCGTCGTGGATGTCGGTGACCAGCGGGGCGAGGCCGTACGTCGTCGCCGCGAACTCACCGGCGAAGGCGCCGTCGTAGCGGCCCTCCTGGACCAGCCGCGCACCGTCGGCGTTGGAGGCCGCCGACTCCCAGACCGCGTCCGGGAGTTGGGCGGCCAGCCACTTGCGGACCTGGGGCTGGGCGACCGGGTGCCCGGTCACCGTCTTCACGTCGGTCAGCTCCGTGCCCGGGCGCACCAGGAGCGCGAAGGTGATCGGCAGCAGCACCTCGCGGTAGATCATCAGCGGTTCGCCGGAGGCCAGCTCGTCGAGGGTGGTGGTCACCCCGCCCTCGACGGAGTTCTCGATCGGCACCAGCGCCGCCGCGGCCTCGCCGGCCCGCACCGCGTCCAGCGCGGCCGGCACCGACACCATCGGCACCAGCTCCCGGGTCGCCGCCTCGGGGAGGGTGCGCAGCGCGGCCTCGGTGAAGGTGCCCGCGGGACCGAGATAGGTGTAGCGACTGGCCGACATGCTGTGGACTCCCTCGCGCGCCTGCGGGAGTGTCCCGCCGTCTTCCGCCCTGCCTCTGCCACGATACCGAGCGGCCCGGGGGCGGGCGGACGCGTTCCGAGGAGTGGTCCCCCGCCCCGGGCCGGGTCAGCCCTCCAGCAGCGGCTGGGCCACGTAGTCGCCGGACGACGGGGCCGGTGGCACCGCGTACAGGCCGCTGGCCTCGTGCCGCAGGAACGGCGAGAGCGCGTCGCCGCGGTCCAGCTTCCGCTGGATCTGGGTGAAGGCGCGCAGCGGGTCGGCCTGCCAGCAGACGAAGAGCAGGCCGGCGTCCGGGGCGCCGTCCTCGCGGAAGCCGTCGTGGTAGGAGAACGGGCGGCGCAGCATCGCCGCGCCCTGGTTGGCCTCGGGGGCGGCGATCCGGGCGTGCGCGTTGGCGGGGATCACCGGGAGCCCGTCGGGGCCGGTGGCGTCCAGGTTCATCGGGGTGGTCTCGGTGCCGCCGGTCAGCGGGGCGCCGTTGTCCTTGCGCCGTCCTATCACCCGCTCCTGCTGGGTGCGGGAACGCTTCTCCCAGTCGTCCAGCAGCATCCGGATCCGGCGCACCACCGCGTACGAGCCGCCGCGCATCCACTCCTGCGCGGTGTTCGCGCCGACGAAGATCCGCCGGTCGAAGTCCGGGTCGGACGGCTTGGGGTTGTTGGTGCCGTCGACCTGGCCCATCAGGTTGCGGGCGGTCATCGGGTGCGCGGTGGCGCCCGGGGTGCGGTTGAAGCCGTTCATCTGCCAGCGCAGCCGGGCGGCCCCCGCCGTCTCCTTCTGGAGCGTGCGCAGCGCGTGGAAGGCGACCAGCGCGTCGTCGGCGCCGATCTGGACCCACAGGTCGCCTTCGCTGCGCTGGGGGTCGAGGGCGTCGGCGGAGAAGGTGGGCAGCGGGTCGAGCTGGACCGGGCGGCGCGCGGTCAGGCCGGTCCGGTCGAAGAAGCTGCGGCCCAGGCCGAAGGTGACGGTCAGCGAGGACGGGCCGGCGTCCAGTGCCACGCCGGTGTCGGCGTCCGGGGCGCGCCCGGCCATCAGCTCCTCGGCCGTCCGCGACCAGCGGCGCAGCAGCGCGGCGGCCTCCTTGCGGCCCGCGCCGGGCGCCAGGTCGAAGGCGACGAGGTGGCCGCTGGCCTGCAACGGCGTGGTGATGCCCGCCTGGTGCTTGGCGCCCGCCGCCCGGAACGGGACCTCGGTCGTCCCGATCGCGCTCAGCGCCTGCGGGGCGTCGGCCTGCGCGGCCGAGGCGCCGAGCGCGCCGCCGGCCCCGCCGACGACCAGCCCGGCCGCGCCGGCCGCGCCGACGGTCCCCAGGAGGCGGCGGCGGGAGAGTTCCAGGGTGGCGCCCGCGGCGGGGAGCCCGTCCGTCGCCGCGTCCGTGATGTCCTGCTGCTTGCTCATCAGTTGATTGTCACGTTCCTGGTCTCGGTCACCTGGTCGATGTCGGAGGTCCGCACGAGCAGTGAGAGCTGCCACTGCCCCGGGACGGGGAGCTGGACGTCGCTCGCGGTCCAGTGGCCGGTCCCGCTGTGGTGCAGCGCGACCGGGAGCGGCCCCAGCTTCTTGGCGTCGAGTGTGAAGGAGACCTTCACCTCGGGGACGTCCCGGGCCTTGCCCGAGGGGTCGGAGATCCGCAGCCGCAGCTCGTTGCCGCCGCCGCTGTGCCCGGGGTCGAGGTCGATCCGGGCGCTGCCCCTGCCGCCCGGGCCACCGGTGTCGAACGGGACGGTCAGCACCCGCGGCTGGTTGGCGTCGGGGGACCGGCCGGCCGTGGCGGCCTTCACGGCCTCCTCGGTGCGGGCCGGTTCGGTGGTGGTCAGGGCGGTGGTGACCGCGAGCAGCACCACCGCGATCGCGGCCTCGGTCAGCACGGACTGCCGCAGGCCCCGTCGCACCGGGTCGGCGTCCCGGGCCCGCTTCTTGCGGGCAGTGGCCAACGCGGCCTGCTGGCGGGCGAGTTGGGCGGCCCGGTCCGGGTCGGCGGGGGCGGTCGGGGCGCCGGGGCGGGTCGCGTCGGCCTCGGCCTCGGCGTCCGCTCCGGTGGCGGGGACGGCCGCGGGGACGGCCACGGCGGTGGCGCTGGCGGTGGAGGTGCCGGCGGTGGAGGTGCCGGCGGTGCCCGCCAGCCGGTTCGTCCACCGCCGGGACAGCCCCGCGACGGCCACCATGACCACGACCAGGCCCACCTTGACCAGCAGCAGCTGCCCGTAGGAGGTGTCGGTCAGCGCGCGCCAGGAGCCGACCTGGCGCCAGGACTGGTAGGTGCCGGTGGCGATCAGCACCAGGACGGAGCCGAAGGCGATCCGGGAGAAGCGGCGGACGGCGGTCCGTTCGATCGGCGGGCCCCCGTAGAGGGACACCAGCAGGGCCGCCAGCCCGCCGAGCCAGGCGGCGACCGCGAGCAGGTGCAGGACGTCGACGGGCATGGCGACGGCGGGCTGCAACCCGGTCGAGGCGTGCTCGGCGATCGCCCAGGTGGTGGCGAGCCCGGCGGCGACCGCCGCCCCGCCGACGGCGAGGCCGAGCGTGAGGTCCCTGCGTCGCTTGACCGCGCCCGTCGTGTCGTCGCCGTCCGGTCCGTCCCCCTCCGGTCCGTCCTCCTCCGGCCCGTCGCCGTCCGGCCGGTGGGCCCGGGCGTACGCCCCGAAGAGCACCGCCACGAACAGCGCCGCCGCGGCGAGCAGCAGCAGACGGGCGAGCAGCGCGGCCCCCGGCTTGGACAGCACCACCTGCTGGAGCCCGCCGAGGTCGAAGACGTCGGCGAGCTTCCCGGAGCCGGTGTACGGGGTGCGCAGCAGCAGCATCGCCAGCGTGGCGCCGGTCAGCAGCGCCCAGCCGTGGACCACCAGCCGCTGCACCGACCGCACCCGGGCGCCGGCCGGCCGGCACGCCAGCACGAACGCCGCGCCGCCGGCCAGCAGCACGAACCCGGCGTAGGCGAGGTAGCGGGCGATCTCGTAGAGGGCGCCCACCAGCCCGCCGCCGACCTGCTGTTGCGGGACGGCGGCGGCGGTCCTGGACGGCGCCCCGATGGAGAAGGTGAAGGCACCGGACACCGGGTGGCTGTCCGCCGAGATGGCCTGCCAGGCGACGGTGTACGTCCCATTGGCGAGCCCCGGCGGCAGCCCCGCCCCGTATTTGACGACGCTGCCGCTGCACAGGTCGCGCAGCTTGCCGCGGTCCACCCGCCTGCCCTGCGGGTCCAGGACGCGCAGCGAGTCGTCGCCCATCGCCACGCCCTCGGAGAAGGTGAGCGCGACCTGCTCGGGGGCGTGTGCCACCACCGAGCCCGGCGCGGGATCGCTGCCGGTCAGTGCGGCGTGGGCGGCGGCCGGTGCGATGCCCGCGGCCAACACGCCGCACAGCACCGCCAGGACGACCAGCAGCCGTCGTGGCCGGATGCCGGTGAGGGCCATGATGCTCGCTCCCCTTCCCGTTGGCATGAGGTGTCCGTTCCTTCACCGGGCCCGCTCGGGGGCCCGTCGCGTTATCTCGTCGGTGCTGCCGCGGCCGTCACTTCCCCGGCCGGTAGTCGGCGGGCTTCACCGGGACCTCGACCTTGACCGGGTCGGCGGTGGCGAAGTGCAGTTCGACGGTGACCTTCTGGCCCGCGGTGGGCTTGTGGGTCAGGCCCATGAACATCACGTGGTTGCCGCCGGCGCTGAGCGTGAGCTCCCCGTTGGCGGGCACCGGCAGGGAGTCGACCTGCTCCATCTTGTTGCCGGTGGTCTTGTGGAGGGTGATGTCCTTGGACAGGTCGCTGGTGACCGAGGTCAGCTTGTCGGCCGTGGAGCCGGTGTTCTTGACCACGAAGTAGGCGCCGGCCATCTGCGCCGTGATCGGCTGCGGCATGTAGGCGCCGCTGACCGAGAGCTGGGGCTTGCCGTCCGCGCCGCCGCAGCCCGTGAGGGCGAGGCCGGCGGTGAGGGCGAGCGCGGCGCCGAGGGCTATTCGGCGGCTGACGGGGGCGAGGGCGGTGGTGCGGCGGTTCACGGGTTCTGTCCCTTGATGATCTTCGGAAGTGCGGCGGTGTAGTTGTCGGAGGTGGCCTCCTGCATCCCCATCCAGTGGATCTTGTCGTCCTTGGGGGAGCTCAGCAGGACCTGGGCGCCGTGGGTGGAGACCACGTCGCCGTTCTTCTTCTTGACCGGGGCCTCGATGCCGATGTTCACGCCCCGGGCGGCCTGCTGGATCTTGTTGAACGGGCCGGTGAGCCCGATGAAGTCCTTGTTGATGCCGCCGAGCCACTTCTTGAGCTGGGCCGGCGTGTCGCGCTCGGGGTCGGAGGTCACGAAGACCACCCGCAGATCGTCGCGTTCGGCCTGCGGCAGCTGCTTCACGGCCACCGCGATGTTGGCCATCGTCGTCGGGCAGACGTCCGGGCAGTTGGTGTAGCCGAAGTAGATCAGGGTCGGGTGGCCCTTGGTCTTCTCCAGCAGGTCGTAGGGCTTGCCGTCGGTGTCGGTCAGGGTGAGGTCCGGCTTCTCCGACGGGCTGTCGAGGGTGACGATCGGCTTGGCCGCCGTCCCGCCGGAGACCTCGGCGACGGCCTTGTCGCCGTCGCCGCTGCCGCAGGCGGTCAGGGTGAGGCCGAGGGCGGTGGCCGCCCCCAGGGCGGACAACAGCAGTTTTCTTCTACGCATGACGGATGTGTACCGGTCTTTCCATGGCTCGGGGCCGGTGGGTTCGGGGTGTTCTGGTGGCCCGACGCCCGTGGGCGGTGTGCGTCGGGAGGGTCGTGCCGACGGGTGCCGGACCGGTGCGTGGGGTGCGCCGGCCCGGCCGCGCCCGGCGGCGGGGGGATCAGGCGTTGCGGCGACGGCCGGCGAGCACGCCGACGGCGACGCCGACGATGCCGACGACGATCCCGCCGACGGCCAGCACCCGCGCGGTGGTGTCGCTGGTGGCCGCCGCGGCGTCCGTGCTGCCGTCCTTGGCGCCGTTCTTGCCGTCGGCCGGGCCCTGGCCGGTGCCCTGGGCGTCGGCCGAGACGAGCTTGAGCACCGGCGCCGGGCTCTCCGGCTCCGGGCCGCCCTCCTTGGCCGGCTCGATCCAGCGCACGACTTCCTTGTTGTCGTACGTCTGGAGGGCCTTGAAGACCAGCTGGTCGGTGTCGCTGGGCAGCTTGCCCACGGAGAGCGGGAACTGCTGGAACTGGCCGGGTTCGATGCCCTTGCCGTCCGCGGTCCAGGTGATCTTCGAGGGCGCCTCGTTGATCTTCTCGCCCTCCATCTCCAGGGGCTTGGCGAGCTTGGACTTGGTGACGTCCACCTTCCAGCCGGGCACCGGCTGCGGCATGACGGACGCCAGCGGGTGGTCGGTCGGCAGGGAGACCTCGACCTTCACGGTCGAGGCGTCGTCGCGCTCGTTGGGCACCTTGATGTTGACGGTGGCGTAGCCGCCCTTGGGGGCGGTGCCCGGCTGCACGGTGACGTGCGCGAAGGCCGGGCCGGCCAGCAGCAGCACGCTGCCGGCGGCGATCCCGCCGGCGACGGGGAGCCGGCGGACCAGCCGACGGGCCGCGCCCGCCGACGGCGCGGCGGGCGCAACGGGCACGGCGGAGGATGACACTCCGCCCGAAATCTCTGACATACCGGACTTATTGGCCATGGGGAAACGCTCCACGGGGAGAGGACGGGACGACTGCGGGTGACGGTGTGGCCGGGCCCGAACCCGGCGCACGCTGCCGCCGCGCGCCGCCGTCCGTCCCCCGGTGAACCTCCGGGAGCGTGCTGCGCGTGGCGTCAGACCGCGAGGGCCAGGCGGCCGAGACGGCCGGCCACCGGCGGGCCGCGTCGTATGACGCTGTGCCGGAGCGCCGGACCCTGCGGACCGGGCTCGTCCGCCTGCGCCGAAGGGGCGCGCCGCCCCTCCTCCTGCGCCGCGCCGAGGGCCGCGAGCAGCACCCGGACCAGCGCGAGCGACCGGCGCACCGCGCCGACCAGCGCCCGCGCCGCGACCTCGTGCGCCGCCGGCGCGGACAGCCGCACCAGCCGCCACAGGGCGGCCTCGCCGCGCCGCAGCAGCCAGCCCAGGCCCAGCGCGGCGAGCAGGTGCCCGAGCAGCATGGGCATCGACGGCGCCAGGCAGTGCGACATCATCGGGACGCCGGCATCGCTCATCGCGTGCCCGCCGGTCCCTCCGGTCAGCCCGGCACTGCCGGCCAGGTCCATCCCGCCGGGGCCGATCAGCCGCCGCGCCGTGCCGCCGTCGAGCCGGACGCCGTCCAGCCCGCACGTCAGGTGCCGGGCCAGCGCCACCGCCGCCTCGTCGGAGAGGCCGGACGGCCGCCCGGACAGCACCGGCATCGGGTGCTGGCCCATGGCGAAGAGCGCGTGCAGCGCGAGTTGGCCGACCGCCAGTCCGGCCGCGATACCGGGCAGCGAGCGCTCCCGGCCGGCCAGTGGGGCCGCCACCGCGAACACCGCGACCGCGGCGAGACCGAGCGTCCACAGCGGCACCGTCGCCCACGACGCGGCCATGTGTCCGGCCGCGGACAGCGTGACGCAGACCGCGGTGAACACCGCGGCCCGGAGCAGCCGCAGATCGGCGGCTGCTCGCGCTGTCGGGACGGAGGGGGCAGTCATGGCGGGCGCCATCATCCCACTGCCCCTGTTCGCCGCGTACGGCAGGGTTTCACCCGGCTACGGCGCGACGGGCTCACGGGGGCGCCCGCCAGGGGCGTTCGGAGTCCCGCACCGGGCGCGCGGAGGCGCATACCCGGTATCACGCCTACACCTGTGCGCTCACTTTTCGCATCCGCCGAATGAGCGGTATCACGTCCCGGAGATGCTTACCGACCTTGCGGCCCGGCAATAGGTATCGGTATGTCGAGCCGCGGCCAGGAGGCAGGAGCGATGAGCATCTGGTGGTCCCTCCATCTGCGGCGTGAGGCCGCGAGTGTGCCGCTCGCCCGGCGCCTGTTGCTGGGGGCGATGGAGACCGCCGGCGTCGACCCGGACATCTGTTACGACCTCTCGGTCGCCCTCTCCGAAGCCTGTGCCAACGCCGTCGAGCACGGCGGCGACGCCACCGACGACTACCGCGTCACCGCCTACATCGACGGCGACACCTGTCGCATCGAGGTCACCGACTCCGGCCCCGGCTTCCGCCGTCCCGCCCCGCCGCATACCGCCGCGGACCGCGCCCTGCCGCCGGTCTCCGTCCCCGCCCCCGCGCAGGCCCCCGGCGACGCCGAGGACGGCCGGGGGCTCTTTCTGATCGAGGCGCTCACCGACCACGTCCAGTACCGCAACCGCACCGGCCGAGCCGGCGCGGTGGTCAGCTTCGACAAGATCCTCAAGTGGCGTGAAGGCGCCGCCCTCCCCATGGCTTCGTAAGGGGAGCAAGGCAGGATCTGGGCTTTGACCTGCAGAAACGGTCAACCCGGTGAGAATTTCGGGCCGCCAACGCCGCATCCTGACACCCGCGTTCAGGCAGCCAGGGCACACGCAGGGCACACGCCGGAAGAGGGAGCCTCTGCTGACGTGCCCTCGGCGTTCGCGGGCGCTTCGGTTGGGGCGTCTGTGCCCGCTGGGGCGAACGCCGCATCCATCGCCCGCCGCGTACGGGACTCGCTGTTCGGCATCAGATGCGTGTACGTGCGCAGCGTGAAGCCGGCGTCCGAGTGGCCGAGGTACTCGGACAGCGCCTTGATGCTCTCCCCGGCGTCGAGGAGGACGGACGCATAGGCGTGGCGGTAGGCGTGCATGCCGTCGTCGGGAGCGGCGGCGTAGCGCGGTGAGCCCTTCTCGCGCGGCGGGATGACTCCGGCGTCGGCGAGGGCGCCTTTCCAGACGTACTGGTTGAAGACGCTGCGGTGGTACGCGCGCCCCTGCTCGTCGGTGAAGAGCAGCCGGTACGTGCGCGGTTCACCGTCGGGTTTGATCCATGGCAGGGTCACAAGCACCGGCGGGTACTTCTTCATATGGGCCTTGAGCGCGGCAGCGAGCCGGTCCGACATGGGGACGGTGCGAAGCCGGTTGCCCTTGGGCGGGGCGAACACCATCGTCGAACGGACCAGCTTGATCTGCTGGTTGATGTGGACCACGCCGCGGTCGAAGTCGAGCGCGTCCTCGTCGAAGCCGAAGACCTCGCCCTGGCGCAGGCCGCAGCCGAACGCCAGCTTGCCGCCGCACTGGAAGCGGTGGGGCAGCGCGGCGTTGACCGCGTGCACGCGGTCCAGGCTCCACGGGACGATCTTCCGCTTCGGCTTGCTGGGTAGCTTGACCGAGCTGGACTTGCACGGGTTCTTGGGCAACAGCCCGTCCTCAACAGCCGCGTCCAGCATGGCAGAGAGCACGGAGTTGACCAGGCCGATGGTGGACGCCTCAAGGCCCGCACCCTGGAGCTTCTTCACCCAACTCTGGACGAGCGAAGGGCGGTTGAGGGCGCGCAGCTCCAGGTGGCCCAGGTGCGGCTCGATGTGGTTGCGGACGATGCCCGTGTACGCGTCCACCGTGCCGATACCGGCGGTCGCGTCGCCGAGCCACTCGCGTGCGTACGCCTTGAGCGTCTTCTTCGCCTCCGTGGGGTCGACGTACTTGCCCTGGCGCAGGTCGTTGTCGACGGCTGCCGCAGCCGCCTCGGCGTCGACCTTGCGGTCGTAGTTCTCCTTCCGCTGCTTGCCGAGCGGGTCGCGGTAGCGCAGCTGCCAGCGCTTGCCCTTGCCGTGGTCGGCCGTGGGGACCTTGCCCTTGTGCTCCGGGCACTCGTCGTCGCCTTCCTTGGGGAAGGTCTTGTGCCATCGGTCGTACACGTCAGCCAAGGAGGGCCCCCTGTATGCGGTTGAGGGTCCGGGCTGCGGAGGGAGAGACGACGCCGTGGGCTGTCCACGAGGGCAGCAAGGCAGCTGGCGGCACACCGAGGACGGTGGCGATGACGACGAGGTCGTCTACGTCGCAGCGACGTCGGCCGCGTTCAGTGCGGCTGAGGGCGGTGTTGGTCAGCGGGCGCCCGAGGGCGGTGCAGCGCTCGGCGAGCTGCTGCTGGGAGAGGCCGCGGGCCAGGCGCAGGCGCTCGATATGGCGCGCGGTTCGGATTCCGGCGGGGCCTATTTCAATTGGTCGGGTAGCCATGACGGATAGCTGTAACTCGAAAAGACCGGCCATGGCAAGGGGTTACTCAAGCATCCTGGAAAACTTGTTGGCGCCGGTTATTTAGGCGGCTCGGCGAAGCCGGATTTCCATGGTATGGTCCCGCGCCGCGAAAGCGGGGAGGCGTCTGATGGACTCTGGTCTGGGGGATCGTGGTGGTTCTGGCCTGGTGCTTCGGCGCTGGCTGGCATGCCCCGCGGGGTGGAGATGATCCGGGAAGAAATCGGGCAGAGCCCCTCGCTTCCCGGCGTGATTTCGGCAACCGGGGATTCGGGTTTACGGTTTTGGTCCCACTCGGCGAAGGGCCGTTTGGTGCGGCCGTGGAATTTCCGCACAATGCCGCTGGACGCCGCAGACAACCTGTGGCTGTCTTGTCCATCCCGCAATTCCCGTGAAGGAGCCCCATGCCCCGAAACCCCCGCCCGTCAACCGAAGCCGGTGGTGCGGGCCGTGCGCCGCTGGCCACGCCGGAGGAGGTCGCGGTCTACCTCGGCGTGCCGGTGAAGACCCTCTACCAGTGGCGCCATCGCCGGATCGGCCCGAACGCCCTCAAGGTCGGCCGACACCTCCGCTACCGCTGGGCGGAGGTGGACGAGTGGCTTACTGCCCAGTCCGCGTACGACCTCACGGCATAGCCGGCGCCGGAGCAGCGCGGCCCTCGGCGCGCCAACGCCGAGGGCCGGAGATTCCCCTGCACAGCACCCATCCCTGAACGAACGAGCCTGCAAGGGGCGGGACCTAGCCCGTCCTGCCCCTTGCCAGAGAGGAACGTCTATGGAGGACTCTATGTCCCCCAACACCACGGACACATCCCCCACGATCTGGCCCACGGCCGCAATCCCCGGCCAGGGCATCCCCCAGCGTCGCGGGGACCAGGCGGATACACGGTCCCCTGCACCGGAAGGTGCGAAGCGATCGGCGGGCGTGGAAGCGCGCGGGAACCAGCGTGCCGCTGACGCGGCGGCGGGGGACCGTCCCCGCAATGTGCCCGGTTCCCGGTCCCCGATAGCCGCGGTCCCGATCTCCACGTCCGCTGGAAACGTGCAGGACAGCGGCGCGAAAACGGGGACCGCTCCCCAAGATGCGGGCGTTGCACCAGGGGACCGCAACGGGGACCGTGAGCCTGATCCGCGGCAGTCGCTGGGGACCGGCGGTCCCGTGGAGGAGACCGTGCAGCACAACGCCTCGGTCCCCGATGAGGGATCGGGCATCGGGGACCATGAAGGTGCCGGCGTCAAGGCAGCTGGTGGCGGGGCGGTGCTGCTGGATGAGTTGCGGGCGGCGATCGGCAAGTACGTGGTGCTGCCCAGCCAGGAGGCGCTGACCGCGGTCACTCTGTGGGTTGCGGCCACGCACATCCAGACCGCTCTGCAGCACGCGCCCCGCCTAGCGGTGATAAGTGCGACCAAGGGGTGCGGCAAGTCCCGCGTGCTGGACGTGCTCTACGAGACCGTCCACGACCCGATGATGACGGTGAACACCTCTCCGGCGGTCGTCTTCCGCACCATCGGCAAGATCCCGCCCACCTTGCTGGTGGACGAGGCGGACACCATCTTCGGCCCCAAGGCAAGTGGCGACAGCGAGATCCTGCGCGGTCTGCTGAACGCGGGCCATCAGCGCAACCGGCCCGCCTGGCGAATCTCCGGTCCGGAACACAAGCCCACCCCGTTCCCCACCTTCGCGATGGCCGCGATCGCGGGGATCGGTGACCTGCCCGACACCATCACAGACCGGTCGGTCGTGCTGCGGATACAAAAGCGCAAGCCCGGCGAGAAGGTCGCCCCGTTCCGCTCGCGGTACGCAGCACCTGAACTCAACGCGCTGCGCGGCCGGCTGGCCGCCTGGCTAGGGCCGCTGCGGAGCACGGCGGCCCGTATGGTGCCGCAGATGCCGGCGGAGGACCGGGCGGCGGATACCTGGGAGCCGCTGGTCATCATCGCCGACCTGGCCGGCGGTCACTGGCCTGCCCAGGCCCGTGCCGCGTGCGTGGCCATGACCCGCTTCGAGGCGGTCCAGGACGAGCAGACCAACGTGAAGGTGCGGCTGCTGCGCGACATCCACCGCATCTTCGAGCGGGCGAACAATCCCGAGGTCCTGTCCAGCCAGGACCTGGTCGCCGCTCTGATCCAGGACGCCGATGCCCCGTGGGCGGAGCACGGCAATAAGGGACTGAACGCCCACCACCTGGGCTTCCTGCTGCGGGACTTCGACATCCGTCCAGCAAACTACCGCTTCGCGGGCGGCAGGCAGGCCAAGGCGTACACACGCAACCGGTTCCTGGACGCCTGGGCCCGCCACTGCCCCCACCTCACCGAGGCGACACCCGAGCCCGCATACGGCGGTGCGCCTGCCCGTCCGGCCCAGGGCAAGGCGCCTGCCGCCCCGGCGGGTTCGCTGCCCGTCGGCCCGCTAGCCGGTCCCGCCGGGCCGAAGCGAACTCTCTGATCCCACCAGGGGCGTAGTCCGTAGCACTGCGTCGCAACCGTCCCCGCGCAGGTCAGCGCGGGGACGGACTTTCTCGCCGGGACGCACTTCTCCGTACCTGGGCTCGTGTCCGTACCTGTCCTGACCAGGCATGCGACGCATGCAACGGACGTGACACAGCCCCACCCCCCCATTGCCACTGGAGCACCACCATGCACGACAACCCCACTGACAGCACCCCTCCGCACCGCCGCCGGGGATGGTTCGGCCTGGGGCGACGAACAGCAGCAAGCTGGAGCGAACGAGCCCCTAAAGGGGCTTCGTCCGCGCTTGCCCCCGCCCCAGAGGTGGCGGAAGACGAGGGGGCCGGGCGCCAGCGGGCACCCGAGCCTGAAGCAGGGGTGGGCGAGACCAGCGCCATGACCGCCGTCGAGACCGCCGAGCACCCCGTCGCTGACTCCGCCACCTCGCACACCGAACCGCCTGTCGAGCAGCTCTCGTGGCGTGACCCCGACGCCCCGGCACTGCCCGCGCGGATGAACCGCAAGCGCACCACCGAGAACCGCGACCGGGAGAAGAAGATCCGCTTCACCCCGACTGCGGTTCGCATCATTGATGAGGCAGCCGAGCGGCGCCGTCTGACGTTCGCCGGGTTCGTCGGCGACGCCGCGCTCGCGGTAGCGCTCGGCAAGGCGAACATGGCCGGCAGCCCAGAGGACGACCCCATCCGCCCTCTGGTGGAAGCCATCGAGGCGCACACCAAGGCGCTGAACCGGATCGGCACCAACCTCAACCAGATCACGGGCGCCATCCACTCCGGTGCGATACCCGAGCGCACGGAGGGCGTCCTCGACCACATCGAGCAGGCCGCCGAGGCCAGTTACCGGCTGATGGACCAGCTCATAGAGGAAGGGGCCGCTCATGGTGCCTGACGTCTCCACCGGCTCCGACACCCGCGGACTGATCAACTATCTCTTCGGCAAGGGCCGGCGCGACGAGCACACCGACCCTCACATCGTGGCCGCCTGGGACATGGCCGGCGCCCCCGACCCCGGCCGCGACCCCGAGGTCACCTACACCCAGCTCGCCAAGCGCCTCGACCACCACGTCGACCTGCGCACCCGCGAACTCGGCAAGAAGCCACCGCAGCACGTGTGGCACTGCCCGGTACGAACCGCACCCGGTGATCGCTACCTGACCGATGCCGAGTGGGCCGAGGTCGCCCGCCGCGTCGTCGACGCCACCGGCATCGCCCCTGAAGGCGACGAGAAAGCCTGCCGATGGATCGCGGTACGGCACGCGGATGACCACATCCACATCCTGGCCACCACCGTCCGCGCCGACGGCCGCCGGCCTCGGACGAACCGGGACGGCTGGCGGGCCCAGAAGGAATGCCGCAAGATCGAGGCCGAGTTCGGGCTGCGCCGCCTGAAGTCCGGTGACCTCACCGCTCCCCGCACGCCGACCGGGGCAGAGCGGGCCAAGGCTGAGCGCCAGGGGCAGGACGTGACCGCGCGGGAGTGGCTGCGCGAGCAGGCGTACGCGGTCGCCGCCTCCGTACGCAGCATCGACGAGTACTTCACCGTGCTGGGCTCGCTCGGCATCCAGGTCAAGCCGCGCATCAGCGCCAAGACCGGCGAAGTGGACGGCTACAGCCTGGCCGCACCCGGCGACACCATCTGGTACGGCGGCTCCAAACTCGCCCCCGACCTGTCCTACAACCGCCTGACCGAACGCCTCCCCACCCAGGAGGTGGCCGACCGACCCCAGCAGGTGGCGGACCCGGCCGACTCGTGGCGCCGTACCGAATCCGCCGTGCGCACGGCTCGCACGGTTCTCGATGCGGGCGACGATGCCGTGGCCCAAGGGCACCTGGAAGCCTTCGGTGACACCCTGCACAACCTCGCCCGCGCCACACCCGGCCCGCACCAGGAGCAACTACAAGCGGCAGCCCAGGCGTTCAACCGCGCCCGCCGCTCGGCAATCCGGGCCGACCACCAAGCCGCCACCGAACTGCGCCGAGCCGCCAAGGAACTCGCCTACGCCCCCAACCTTCCCGGCGGCCTGGCCATCGCTGTGGTCTTCGCGGCCCTGCACGTGGCCCGCGCCGCCGCCAAGTGGCACGCACAGCGGGGCCACGAGCAGCAAGCCGCCGCAGCCGAACAAACCGTCCACCACCTGCAGGACAGCTACCGCCAAGCGGCCGAGCCGGTCCTGGCGGACCTCACCCGCCGTGCGCCCCGCCCTGACACAGCCCGGCGATTCGAGGCAGACGTGCGGGCAGCTGTCCCCGACCACGCCGACCGCATCCTCGCCGACCCCGCCTGGCCCGCCCTGGCCACCACCCTCGCCCGCGCCGAGACCGCCGGCCACCGCCCCCGCCACCTCCTGGCCGAAGTGGCCGCCCACCGAGAACTCGACACCGCCGAACGGCCCGCCGAAGTCCTCAACTGGCGCATCACCGCCCAGCCGAACAGGCGCGCACAGGCCGCCCGCGCCAGCAGCACCCGCCGCACCGCACCTACCGCACGCACCACGCCCACACCACAGCCCGCACCCGCGGCGATGGGCGAACAGCTCGCGGATCGCCGCCGACGTCGATGACGAACACGGCCTGCCTCTTCAGCTCGACCTGGCCGAGGACAGCGCGGCCACGAGCTCGTCCAGATCGCCGGTGTAGACGATCACCTCTTCGTCTTCGGCCGGTGGGTCGAAGCGGGCGAAGAAGTCGTCGAGTGCTTCGGGTGTCACGGTGAGGGCATTGGCGTCCTCACGTTGGTTGCGCTCGGTGAGGCGCCGGAGCAGTTCCTCCCGGTCGGCGGGGAGGTAGACGACGAGGGGGTGGCCGCCCGCTTCACGGGCGGCTTGCCTCCAGGCGTCGCGCTCGCTACGGCGCCACAGCCCATGGTCGAGGACGACGTCGTGACCGGCCTCGATCTCCTTGATGAAGCGCTCCCGGGTCGCCTCGACGACAGGGCGTTCGCGCTCGAAGTAGGTGTGCTCGGGATAGTCCACGCCGTACCGGCCGTGGAGGCGGTGCACCTCCTCGTCCACGGACAACCGGATGTAGCCGTGGTCGGCCAGAGCCTTGGCGACGGTGGTCTTCCCGGAGCCGGTCAGGCCGACCAGAAGAACGGCGAGGGGCACGTGGTCATCCCTTCCGCGACGTATCCGCGAGCCTGGGCATTCTCTCTAATCCTGGCCGGTGTGCGTGTACGGCCGCCAGGTGGTGAAGATGCTGTGGGCCTCGGCGGGCCAGCTGGAGGGCATCCGGTCCAGGCTGACCCGGCGGAAGGCGAACCGCGGATCGCTGGTGTTGATCACGCCGCGGTGCTGGCCTACGTGGGCGAGCAGGCGGCGGGCCTCGTCTCGGACGGCTGGGGTCTGTTCCTGCCAGGTGCCGGAGGTGAAGTGGTCGACCCGGCGACGGAGGTCGTCCAGGATGCCCGAGCGCCACTTGAAGTGGTGCACTGCGCAGATGCGGTCGGTGTCCGGCCGGTGACCGGGTGCCCGGTGGTTGCCGGAGGCCACGGTGACGTCGTGGCGGGCAAGGACGATCTTTCGTGGGTCGCCGTGCAGGAGCCGGTGGGTGAGGTGGCCTCCGAGGGGATAGGCGAGGTCGAGTCCGTCTTCGGGGCCCCAACCGGCCAGATGTCCGCCCGCGGCCACGCGGTCGAGCATCAGCCCACCGACCACGCGGTGGCCGGACCTCTCGGCCTGGGTGATGACCTCCGGGAGAGGGGCGGGGTACTGATGGAACTCGTCGGCGTCGGCGAGCAGATGCCAGCCCGGTCCGGCCTTGTGGCGAAGAGCGTCGCGGAGCTGGGTGTTGGTGTGCTCGTGCCACGGGCCCGTGCTGGTGCCGGTGGGGATGATGCCCAGCTCGCGGCTGGCGGACTGGAGTTCATGCCGACGGGCGTCGGGGACGTGATCGGGAAAGTGGAAGGCGAGCAGGATTCGCTCGATGCCCAGCCGCTGGTAGTGGCGGATCCAGGCGGTCAGCAAAGGTGGCTCGACGGGACCGATGACGGCGATCAGAGCGGGAGGCGTGGTCAGCATCGGGACTCCTTCGTACGCAGCGAGGCGAAGGTCCGGACGAGGAAGTCGGCTTGCTCGGTGGCGGTCCACATCCCCAGCAGCCCCGGCGCCTCGGGTCCGGGCCGTGCGGGTGGCTGGCGGATCACGGCGTGCAGAGCGTTGGCGAGACTGTCCGGGTCGCCGGCGGGGAAGGTCAGGGCCCAGGGTTGGCCGCGTAGGCGGGCAGTGAGATGCGGGTCGTGGTCGGAGACGATCAGGGGGACGCCAAGGCGGGCGGCATCCATCACGAGCCCGGATTCTTTGCCGACACCCGCATGTCGGGCGACCAGGGCAGCGTCGGCGGCGCCGTACACCAGCCGCAGCACGCTTTCCGCGACGGGGCCGACCACGATATGCAGGTGAAGATTAGGCAGGTCCCGCCACCGTTCCAGTACGGCTGCGTCGAGCGGCTGGCCTGTGACCACCAGATGTAGCGGCTCGGTCAGGCGGATCAGTGCAGCATTGACGGTGGCGATGTCCTTGTATGGCCACCAGCCGCCCATCAGGCACACCACGGCTTCGGCGGCGGGGATGTCGAAGGCCGCCCGGCTGCCCTCGCGTTCGGCGGCGGTCAGGCGGCGGCTGTCGTCGACCGCGAAGGCCCTCACCACTCCGGGCAGCTCAGGGAAGGCCGCGGCGCACTGATCAGCGACGGCCTGAGTCGGGTACACCGCGACAGTCCGCCCCTCGCCTCGGCGGGTGAGCCGGCCGAGCAGCCGCACGGCCGCGTCCTCGGTGGTGACCTGCTCGTGGACGAACCGCAGGTGCGGCTGGCCGCTGAGGAGGGCGGCGGCCCCGTGCAGGGCCTCGCTCGCGGTCATGATCACCACCGCCTCGGCGCCGGGTTCCAGGTGGCGGGCGGTCCGCAGGGCGGATGCTTCGGTCAGGCAGCGAGCCACCAGGGTGACCTGGTGCGGCTGTCGCCGCAGATGGCGCGGCCAGCGGCGCGAGCAGAAGACCCGCTGCCCGATTGCCGAGAGCCTGGCCGCGAGCCGGGAGGCGGCCAGCAGCACGGTCGCCAAGCGCCCAGTCGGTGTGGTCACCAGCCGGGCGCCTGCCTCGCGCAGGGCTGCGACCGCGTCACGGGCGATCCCGTTCGGAGCGATGACCAGGCTGCCGGGCCGAACCTGGGCGAGTGCCACCAGCGTGCGCTGATGGTGCCCGCCCAAGCGGTCGGCGTACGGCTCGATGAGTACAAGGGGGCCGCTGGTCATCCGGCCACGGCCTGATCCCCGTGGGCGTCGGCGAACCTGCTCCGCAGCCAGGACGGATCGTTGAGGTGGTCGAAAACCTTCGGATCGTGGGCAGCCGCGCGAGCGAAGGCGACGCCCTCACGGGCCCCTGCCGTGGCGTAGGTGGCGAACTCCCCATCCCGGCTGTTGATCCACGCCGCTACCCGGTGGCGGGCGTCCTCGTCCGCCATGCCGTACTCACTGCCGCGAGCGAGCATCCCGCACTCGCGGAAGCCGGCCTTCCAGGCATGGAAAGGGCTCTGATTGAACCGAGTGACACCCGCGGACTGTTCGGCGAACTCGACACGGCCGGGCAGCGCGGCCAGCACATCCACCGCCTCGCCCATCTCGCGCAGGGCACTGCGGCGGATCAGCTTCAGCCCGCCGTAGCCGTAGGTCAGGCCGTTGACGGGATTGATCGCCCGCCATACCCGCATGGACACGCCCTCGCCCAGCGGCTCGACGGCAGCCGGGGCGAATCCGGTGTCGATGGCGAAGTCGCCATCGGCGAGGAAGAACTGCTCGCGGTCGACGACCTCGGCGCACAGCCGGTAGGCCCGGCGCATCCCGTGCACGCCGTGCAGACGCTTGACCGTGCCGCCGAGGGTCCGCTGAAGCCGGGAGTGCAGGCGGTCGGCCATCGGCTCGTCGTAGGAGAGGAAGACCGCATCGAATTCGGTCACGAGAGGGCCTCCAAGTAGCGGCCGGCGACCAGGGCGGGAGCGAAGTCGGCAGTGGAGGTGTGAGCGCGCTTGGCGTGCACGGCGTGGAACTCGTCGTCCGTGGCCAGGCGTTCGGCCAAGGCAACGGCCTCGGCCGGAGTGGTGAAGCACAGCTCGGGGTCGATGTGCTCGGCGAGCCAGCCCAGGCGCGGGGCGATGACCGGCAGGCCCATGCCCTGGCAGTCGATCACGCTCATGGACCACGGGCAGCTGGGCCTGAACGGGGCGATGCCGAAGCGGGCGTCGGCCAGCAGATTCCTGTAGCGGACGCGGTCACCCCGGTCGGAGACGACCTTGACGTGCGGCAGGGCGGCGAGCTCGTCGCGCATCCGCTCGGGGCTGTCGTCCAGTCCCGTACGAGCCGGCCGGCGCCGGCCGAACAGGTCCATGACCTGGAGATGCACCGCACCGGAGGCCACCAGATCGCGGGCCAGGTGCACGAACCGCTCGGTCCCGTAGTGCGCGTAGAGCCTGTGGTTGTAGACCCCGATCGCCGCAGCGCCCTGCCGACGTTGGACCGCAGCTGGGTCGCGAACCAGCCGCTCGTCACGCGGCGCGGGGACCACTCGCAACCGGTCCCCCATGTCCACCGTCGTGCGGGCGGCGGCGGCCGACACCCATGAGGCAGCCGTCGAGGAGTGGACCATCACCCGGTCACAGGCCGCCAGCCCGGCGGCGAACGCCAGCAGCACCGGGCGCCCCAGCCCCACGTCGTTTAGCGACGGATCGAGCAGGAGCTGACCACCACCGCTGAAGGAGAACGGCAGGTAGTGGCAGTAGCCGGCCAGCAACGCGTCCGACCCGGCTTCCAACAGGGCCGTGCGGATCGCCGGGGCCTCCTCGATCTGGTTGGCCACGACGGTATCCGGCTTCTCGGCGCGGATCAGCGCCACCAGTTCGTCGATGTCCGCGGAGAAGCGGGCGCGGTACTTCGTCCCCGGCACCTTCGTCTGGTGGAAGCCGCAGCGGGCGTCCCCGGCCGCAGCCGGAGCCGCGACGGTCACCTCGGCACCGGCATCGGCCAGAGCGGGGGCGAGAAGGTCCGCGAAGATCCATCCCGAATCCGCGGACAGCCGGTCAGGGTTGGAGATGTTGAGCAGGTACAGCACGCGCATGATGCGTCGCCTCCCTCATCTGCCCGGAAGGGTCGATCCGGGTCGGTGAGGGAAGGAAACCGGCGACGCGAGCCGTGACGGGATGATGAACTGGGATCACTCACGGTTCATTCATGCTCACCAACGAGGACGCGGGGCGGGGCTTCGATGGACGCGCAGGAAGACGAGATCACCGTTGAACGGGCGGCCGAGAACTTCGCGGCAGAGGTCGCGCGGTGGCGGGAAGTGCGCGGCATGTCCAAGCGGGCCTTAGCGCAGGCCATGGGCTTCGACCCGTCGTACGTCAGCCACGTGGAATCCGGCCGCCACCGGCCCCGTGAGGAGTTCGCCCGGCTCGCCGACGAGGCCCTGAACGCAGGGAAGGCGATCTGGCGACGATGGTGCGACTACGAGCAGGCCAAGGCCAGGGAGGGGCAGGCCCGGCGTCCTCCCGCAGCCACGCCGCCTCCGCGCAGGCCCGAGCAGCCGTACGCGACCGGCTCCGCCCTCGTCGTCGAGCATGACGCCGCCCGGCTCCAGTACGACGGTCGCTGCTACCGGCTCACGATGCGGCGGCTGCTGCGGAACACAGGCGAGGAGCCGGTGACTCGCTACCTGATCCGCATCTCGGTCGACCGCTACCCCGGTGACCCCGAGCGGTCGAACGCCCACTACCGAGCACACCCGCTGACCTGGGATGAACTCGACCTCACCGCCACCTGCCGGGGCGAGACGATGCGCTGGCAGGCCAAGCACGACCGCGACGCCTTCAAGGAGGTCTGGCTGCTCTTCGACAACGAACACGGCCGCTTCCCCCTCTACCCCGGCGAGTCCGTGTGGATCGAGTACGCCTACACCGTCGGCGACGACAAGTGGGGCAACTGGTTCCAGAGGGCCGTACGCCTCCCCACCGAGCAACTCGAAGTGCAGCTCGTCTTCCCCGCCGACCTCGACCCGGCGGTGTGGGGCACCGAGACCTCCATGACCGCCGAAGCCACCCCTCTACGCACCCCTCCTGTACGCAGCGACGACGGCGACCTACGGCAATTCGCGTGGATCACGACCACACCCGCCCTGCACGCTCGGTACCGTCTGGAATGGCGGTTCCGGGCACAGCCCGAACACGACACAGATCAAGGGGAGTTCAGGTGATTGACGTGCGGCCCAGTCAGCAGATGCGAGACCTCGGGGTCGTCCAGCGCGGCGCCGGCATCCTCGCCGAACCGGCCCGCGGCTTCGACCTGCCCGCCGAGCGAGACGTGGCCGAGCACGTCGTGGACGAGTTGTTCGCCGCCATGGCGCGAATCGGCCAAGTCCACCCCTTCGCCAAGGGCATGGGAATCGCCGCCCCGCAGATCGGCATTGGACGCGCCGCCGCTATTGTCCAGCCGCCTGGTCACGCCGCCGCCATAGTTTTGCTCAACCCGCGGATCATCACCTGCTCCAACCAGTTGGACGAGCAGTACGAAGGCTGCTTGAGCTTCTTCGACGTCCGCGGCCTCGTACCCCGTCCCCTGAAGATCACGGTCGAGACCACGGCCCTGGCCGGTGAGACCGTGACTACCGTGTACGAACGCGGCCTCGCCCGCCTTGTGCACCACGAGATCGACCACCTCGACGGACTGTTGTACACGGCACGTATGAGTAGAGGTGTCGCACCCATCCCCGTGGAGCAGTATCGCCAGACCGGCCATGCTTGGGTCTACGACGGTCCATGACCGGCTTGGGCGATGTCCGAGATCCCTTGCAGGGATCGAGCGAGGATGTTGCCAGTGTCCCCGAGCTATTGAGGCAAAGTCGAAGGCTGCTCCAACCCACTGGATGATCACATTTGTGGTGACGAGGGCCGCTCCTCGATTCGCCTTGCAAGATCAGCGATACGGACCTGCGCGCGGCCGCGTGCGGCAATGAGTCTGGTGATGTAGTCGTCTACTTGTGTGCGGTCATAGCCCCGCCGCACTAACTCAAAACCAGGGGCTGCGACTCGATGCTCACGAGCATGGACCTCGGCAATGATGTCTGTGACCCGGCGCCGCGCATCCGCGGCCCGGCCGCCATCCTGTCCCAGCTTTGCGATGAGCTCTTCCAGTTTGGCGATTTGGCTCAGCGCATGATCGCGTGCGGCAACGAGTCTGGTGATGTAGTCGTTTACCTGCCCGCAGTCGTAGCCCCGCCGCACTAGCTCGAAGCCGAAGGGCGAATTCGTTGTGCTCTTCGTGGAATGGCTGGTACGGACCGTGTGCTCACGCGTGGCATCGATACGGATCTGGAGGGCCTCAGAATTGGCGGCGGCGACGATGTCTTCGGCCTGCCGCCGGGCATTTTCCACGATTCGCTGAGCTTGGCGCTCGGCATCAGCACGCGACTCCTCAGCCTCCGCGTAGAGTCGCGCAGCGCGAGTCTCGATCTCGGCCAGACGCTGATCGGCCACGATCTGCCGGGTAGCCAGGTCGCGGTCAGCCTGCTTGGCCTGCTCGCGACGTTTGGCGAGGTGAGCCTCGAACTTGGCGGCTGCCTGTGCAGCCTTGGCGCGAGTGTCCTCGAAGTAGGCGTCGGCCTCCGCGAAGAGGGCTTCGGCTTCCTCCACCTTGGCCTCGCTGTCCTTCCGTGTCCGCAGCCAGACCTGCCAAGACTTCTTGAGGACCCGTGCGGCGAGGGAGTCGGCATGCCCCAGCTGGACGACGTCCAGCAGATTGCCACCAGGTAGCCGGGTGGCGTGATCGATTAACAGTGTGCTCAGAGTGTCGTGAACGGCAGCTGCGTCCAGCGGGCGGGCCTCGGGCCGTTTGGCGAGCAGGCTCATTATGAGGTCGTTCAGCGGTTCGGGGAGGTCCTTGACGAGATCACGCGGCTCGATCGGAGTTTCGTCCAGGTGCATGCGGAGCACTGCCACGGGGCTGGTGCCAGTGAAGGGCGGGCGGCCGGTCACTGCCTCGTAGAGGAGACAGCCCAAGGAGTAGAGGTCGCTCCGATGGTCGATCTCCTGGACGCCTTCGGCCTGTTCCGGAGACATATACGGCGGGGAACCCAGCGTGGCGCCGGTGGCAGTGAGCGCATGGACGCTCATGGTGTCGCCTATGAACTTCGCGACACCGAAGTCCAGAACCTTGGCCGTTCCTTCGGGTGTGAGAAGTACGTTAGCTGGCTTGATGTCCCGATGGACGACGCCCTGGCCATGCGCGACATGCAGCGCCTGGGCAATCTGTGCGGCCCAACCGACGGCGATCGGCCAGGGAGGCGTGGACTCCTTGAGCTGCTGGCGGAGGGAGACACCAGGGATGAGTTCCATTACGAGGTAAAGCGTCTGGTGCCCCCTGACCGGCACTTCACCCCAGTCATGAACCGTGACGATGTTCTGGTGGGAGAGCCGCCCTGTCAGCTGCACTTCGCGCTGGAACCTGGCCTGAGTTTCCGCCTCGTCGATGCGAGGCAGCGCATGGACGAGTTTGACTGCTACCGCACGTTTCATCCGCTCGTCTTGGGCGGACCAGACCTCGCCCATGCCGCCCGCGCCAAGGCGATTCCTGATCCGAAACCGCTCAGCGAGCAGTACGCCCCGCATACCTGCCCTCTCCCCTAGACGGGTTGCCGTCATGATGCGACGGCCTGTCCCGGAATGCCTTCACGCGTATCACCCCTTGTTGGCAGTTCAGGTTCCCGCTGAGTCACCCGAGCTGCCGTAAGAGCCGCCTGCCAGACGACGCAGACGGCGGGCCTCTTCCTCGATCCGGTGGGCGACACCTCCAGCACCAGCCGTCTCATCCAGACCGCTCGCGAGAAGTTGTGCAGCCAGGGTGATGAAGTAGTGGGCAGTGGTGAGGAGATGGGCATCCACATCAAGGGAGCTGTCGCCCGCGGAGATGCCGTTGGCGTCATCGAGCACCCGGCTGATCTGCTGAGTGATCTCGTCCCGGGCATCGTGTGCCAGGCCCACAGCGCGTCCAACCTGGGCGAGGATGGAATGGCAGGATCGGATGAGCTCCCGCACTAGCCGGTCGTCACGGTTGAGGGCAGTTGTTGCCGACGCTGCGAAACTGATGTTGCCGGAGGCGATGCGATCGCTGGCCAGAAGCGGCTCATAGTGGCGGAGGTCGATCGCACTGGTTGCGCCGAGCGCTTCACGGAAACACGGGTGAACGTGGAACTCAGTCTCGTGCGGTTGCGCTGGTAGATCATCGTTGCCTGCGAACACCACGTCGTTTCCGCGCCGGACTCCGAGGAAGCCCACCCCATACAGAATGTCGATGACCCCAGAGAGCGTCAGCGCGTCCGCGTAAGCGGGGAACAAGCGATGGAGAGTCTCGGTCGCCGACATAAAACGGCTGCTGAGCGCGACACGGGTAACCACATAGCCGGTGTTCTGAAAGAGCGGGAAGAGGTGCTTGAGGAAAGGGTGCGCGACCAGGTACTCCAAGGCCAGGTCCTTGAGCTTCCACGCGGAGAACTGCCGACTCGCTTGGAGGACGTCCGCCTCCGTGATGTGATCCCGGCCGTGGATCAGCCAGGCCGTCTCCTGGCAAAGGTTGAGGAGCTGGATGGCATCCCGTGGCCGTGGTAGACAGCGGCTGAAGAGAAATTTCGGTGTTTCCTCATCCTGCACGGTCTCTGGAAAGATTTCCCGCCACAGTCGCTCTGGGGTCAGTTCGGCTCTGGAGGAAGCCCGTGCTCGGGCTAGGGCGAGGTCCCGCAGTGCCTGTTCCGTCCAAGCGATCCGCAGTTCGTCGCCGTGGAACTTGTCGCCTTCTCCGAACGACAGCGAGTCGTGGATGTCGGAGCGCAGGAACAGTAGAAACCTTACGGACCGCCCGTAGAGGCTGGCGGCGTGCTTTGCCGCCAGCAACAGTCCGATCACCATCGAGTTGCTGTCCGGCTCTGCGGACCACACCTGTTCCAACTGGTCGACCATAAGGAGCAGGGGCCGGTGGGCGCTGTCGCAGTCGAGTTCGGTGAAAGCCCTCACAACCCCCTGTTCGACGATCTCCAGCTGCCGGGCAGCTCGCGTCCCCTCCGACGGGGACTGCGCCATGTCCATGCTTGCCTTGACACCGAATGCCTCCAGGGAGAGGGACGTCTGCAGGCGCTTGGCACCCTGCGCCAAGCGGTCGCCCAACCGTCCGTCTGACAGGTCGTCGTTCTGCTTGAGGAAACGGCACAGAGCTTTCAGAGAGTCGGGCTTCCGCCCATGAGTACTCTTTGCATGTGTTACCAGGTGTCGTGCGGCGTGCACGGCGAAGACGTACCGCCAGATCAGCGCTTTCGCCGAGTCTCCTGGCAGCCCCTGCAACTCGAACCGGCGGACCTCTTCTCCTGCCGCTTCGTCCGGAGTGACCAGGACCTTACTGTCGTAATGCTCGCTGTCCGCCATCAATCGCGCGCAAATGGCACTCTTGCCCGAGCCTTTGCGGCCGATGATCAGCATCTTCCGTCCGGTCACTGACGCGCGATACGCGGCATTGGGTAGAAAACCACCGCGTAACAGCAACCCATCACTCACGTCCCGTTCGGCGTCCTCGCGCCCGAAGTGCACGTTCGCGAGCACCGGCCCCTCGGCCATCCGCCCCCCTGATGTCACCCCATCGATCTTGTATGGGTCTGTTGCCCACACCGTATCCGCACCGGCCGACCGCGGGAGCAGGAACTCTCCTGCCGAGAGCGCGAGATGGTCACAACATGCTCGCCGTCACTGCGGCGACGCGCCGAACCCCTGGTGCTGCCCTCCGAGGGCACCTCCAGGGCACAACGCACCGAAAAACCCTGCGGACCAGTGAGAACTACCGAGCGCAGTTTCCCCTGGTCTGCAGGGTTTTCGTAGCAAATCCGCAGGTCAGCCCTCACCCCACCCCATTTGATCCTCAAGTGGCGCGAGGGCGCGGCGCTGCCGCTGGCGTCGTAGGCCGGGCGCTCCCGTCTGCCTCCCGAGGGTTGCCAAGCGACCCGCCCCGTGTTGCCCTGTTTATCAAGTGGCCTACATCTAGGGGGAGTTGTGGCTACCTTTCGCAACGCGTGCGGGGAGTGCCGCTACACCACGCCCTGGCTCACGGAGTCCGAGGCGGAACGGCGGATCATCGATCACTACGCCCGCCACCATCCGCATCTCGTACCGGGCGGTGCCCAGCAGATCAACGGCGGTGGCGGTGGCGGAGGTGGGTGCGGCGGGTGCGGCGCCCTCCTGCTCGGGCTGTTCGTCCTGATCGTCATCATCAGCCTGGCCGGGCAGAAGTAGGGCGGCCGTGCCGGCCGCGCCTCGAACGGGGCACGGCCGGCGGCTCGGACGGGGCGCCCCGTCAGTGGTGGTGCTTGCCCAGGACGAGGGCGAGCGTCGCCACCACCGCCACGATGAGGATCAAGAAGGCGATCTTCCAGGGGCTGTAGGGGCGGTCGCCGGTCACCTCGCCGGTCTCGGCGTTGACCATGACCTGCCACTGCTTGCCGTTGTAGACGTACGAGGCGAACCACACGGGGAGCAGCAGGAGCTTGTACGTCACCGACCCGTAGTTGGTGTCGACCGAGTGCACCCGCTGGCGGTCGCCGCCGATGTCCCGCTTGCAGTCCTCCTCGATCACCTTGGACATCTTGTCCTGGGCGGTCTGGAAGCCCGACTCCGGCTCGATGTCGTACCGCAGGGTCCGGAAGCCGGCCAGGTACTCCTCCTGGTACGCCACCGCCTGCTTCAGCGGCCAGGGCTCCAGGGCGGTGAGCTTGTCGGCCGGGAGGTGTCCGACACCGGGGACGAGGACGTCGTCGAAGAACCGCTGGACCGTGCCGTTGACGCGGTACCAGCGGACCTTGGTCTCCTTGTCGTCCCCGCTCCCGACCGTGTACTCCTCGCCGCGTTCGCCGTGGTAGGCGGACGCGGTCGCGGCGTCGTACGTCCAGTGCGGCACATACGTCCCGTGCAGGGTCTCCGCCGAGCTCACCGTCTTGAGGTTGTTCGGCGCGAACCAGCGGGAGCGGGCCCACTTGCGCAGGTTGTCGTGCACGTCCCGCTTGTTCACCCGGAACGGCACCAGGCCCTCGGGGACGATCCGGTCGGTGGCGGCCGAGGCGACCAAGGGTGTGGCACAGAACTGGCAGCGGCCGGAGAGCGCGGTGGTCTCGTTGGCCGCGCCGCAGCCGGGGCACTTCAGGACGTGCCCGCCGGCCGCCATCGGCTTGGGAGCCAGCGTCGCCAGCTCCTCCCAGGCGTGCTCCCGCACCTCGCGGTTGACGGGGGCGATGGGCTGCTCGAAGCCGCAGTTCGGGCAGCGCAGCGCGTTCTTGCCGGGGGCGTACTCGGCGGTGGAACCGCAGCTCGGGCAGGCGTAGGACTGCGGCTGCTGCTGCTCGGACTGCTGCGGGGGCTGTTGCTGCGCCGGCGGCTGCGGGGGCTGCGACTGCTGTGGCTGCGGCGGCTGTTGGTACTGCTGGGGCTGCTGCGGCGGATATTGCTGCGCCGGCTGCTGGTAAGGCTGCTGCGGATAGGGCTGCTGCGGCGCCTGCTGCGGGTACGGCTGCTGCTGGTAGGGCGGCTGCGGTGCCTGCTGGGGGTAGGGCTGTTGTGGGTAGGGCTGCTGGGGTGGGTACGGCTGCTGCGGTTGGTACGGCTGGTAGCTCATGGGGTCACGGCCTCCTGGCGGTGGGTCACGCCTGCGGCGGCAGCGGCGGCGGGGTGGCACGGAAGTGCTGGGCGAGCTCCGGCACGTTCTCCACCGGCTGCCATGCCCCCATGCCCTCCCGCCAGGCGAGCATGCCGGGTCGGATCGCACCCGAGCCGATGTGCCCGGTGAACGTCGCGTGGTCGTAGGGGCCCTGCTGCTGCCCGTCCACGGCCACGTACCACTGGTACTGCTGCTGGCCGGGGAGCGGCGGCGGAACGGCCGCGCCGCCGGGGGCCGGCGCGGCGGGCGCCTGCTGCTGGTTCTGCTGGGGCGTGAACGCCTGCGCCATCTGCTGGCCGACGGCCATGCCGAGCCCCAGGCCCATGCCTTCGCCGGCGCCGCCGGGGTTGTTCGCCGCGTCCCGGATCGCGTCCGCCGCCTGGAGGCGCGCGTAGTTGTCGACGTTGCCGAGGATGCCCATGCGGCTGCGGGCGTCGATGGCCTGCTCGACCTCGGGCGGCAGCGAGATGTTCTCGATGATGAACTTCGGGATCGAGATGCCGTGCGACGCCGCCAGCTCGTCGGTCAGCCCCTTGGCCAGCCGGTCGCCGAGCTCGGCCTGGCGCGCGGCGAGGTCGAGCATGGGGATGCCCGAGCTGGCCAGCAGCGTGCCGAGCCGTCCCACGATCAGCTGCCGCAGGTACTCCTCGACCTCTTCGGTGCGGAACTGCGGGTCGGTGCCGGCGAGTTCGGTGATCAGCCTGGCGGGGTCGGACACCCGCGCCGCGTAGCCGCCGAACGCCCGCAGCCGCACCATGCCGAACTCCGGGTCCCGCACCGTGACCGGGTTCTGCGTGCCCCACTTCAGGTCCGTGAACTGCCGGGTGGTGACGAAGTAGACCTCCGCCTTGAACGGCGAGTGGAAGCCGTACTTCCAGCCCTGGAGCGTGGACAGGATCGGCAGGTTCCCCGTCTGCAGCTCGTGCATGCCCGGCGCGAAGACGTCCGCGATGCGGCCCTGGTTGACGAAGACGGCGACCTGCGACTCGCGCACGATGAGCTTGGCGCCCATCTTGATCTCGTTCTCGTAGCGCGGGAAGCGCCAGACGATCGTGTCCCGACTGTCGTCGGTCCACTCGATGATGTCGATGAATTCGCCGCGTACGCGGTCCATGAAGCCCACGACAGGTCCCCCTGTTCGCTCCGGACGCCCGGCCGGGCCGCTGCCGGCGGTGGCGATGACGGAGTACGTCCACTCAGATGTCCACGTCATAGTAGAAGCCGGTCCCCGAGGTGTCCTGCAGCGGTTCGGGCGAGGTGCACCTGGGCGGCCGGCCGGCGATCCGCCTGGCGGTCCTTGTTGCGGCACCGACGCATCGGATACGTTCCTGTATCGGTTGTTACGGACATGGACGCGACAAGGTTGTCGGCCGGGTGTCGACGGCCGCCGCGAACCGTAGAGGAGCTCCCCCATGAGCGAGCGCAACGAGGTGGCGGAATGAGCGACGACGCCGACGTCATCGTCGTAGGAGCCGGGCTGGCCGGGCTGGTCGCCACCTACGAACTCACCCGTGCGGGGCGCCGGGTGCTCGTCGTCGACCAGGAGAGCGAGGCCAACCTCGGCGGGCAGGCGTTCTGGTCGCTGGGCGGGCTGTTCCTGGTGGACAGCCCCGAGCAGCGGCGGGCCGGCATCAAGGACTCGCCCGAACTCGCGCTGTCCGACTGGCTGGATTCGGCCGGCTTCGACAGGGACCGCGAGGACCACTGGCCCCGGCAGTGGGCGCAGGCGTACGTGGACTTCGCCGCCGGCGAGAAGCGCCGCTACCTGTACGACCTCGGGCTGCGGCTGACCCCCACCGTCGGCTGGGCCGAGCGCGGCGCCGGCCTGGCGACCGGGCACGGCAACTCCGTCCCCCGCTTCCACCTCACCTGGGGCACCGGCCCCGAGGTCGTCCGGGTCTTCGCCGAGCCGGTGCGGGCCGCGGCCGAGCGCGGGCTGGTGGTCTTCCGGCACCGGCACCGGGTCGACGAACTGATCGTGGAGGACGGCGCGGCGGTCGGGGTGCGCGGCACCACGCTGGCGCCCTCGGACCTCCCGCGCGGGGTGGCCTCGGCGCGCGAGGCGGCGGGCGAGTTCGCGTTCCGGGCGCAGGCGGTGGTGGTGACCTCCGGAGGCATCGGCGGCAATCAGGAACTGGTCCGCGGGAACTGGCCGGTGGACCGGCTCGGCCCGGCCCCCACGTCGATGATCACCGGCGTGCCCGCCTACGTGGACGGGCGGATGCTCCAGATCACCGAGCGGGCCGGCGGCTCGCTGATCAACCGCGACCGGATGTGGCATTACACCGAGGGCATCAAGAACTGGGACCCGATCTGGCCCGACCACGCGATCCGGATCATCCCCGGCCCGTCGTCGCTGTGGCTGGACGCCACCGGCCGGCGGCTGCCCGCGCCGCTCTTCCCCGGCCACGACACCCTGGCCACCCTGCGCCACATCGTGCACACCGGACACGACCACACCTGGTTCCTCCTGACCCGTTCCATCGTGGAGAAGGAGTTCGCGCTCTCCGGCTCCGAGCAGAACCCGGACATCACCGGCAAGGACCTCAAGCTCGCGCTGGCACGGGTGAAGAAGGGCGCGCCCGGCCCGGTCCAGGCGTTCCTGGACCGCGGGGAGGACTTCGTCGTCCGGCGCACGCTGCGCGAACTGGTCGCCGGGATGAACGCGTTGGAGCCGTCGACCCCCCTCGACTACGCGACGGTCGAACGGGAAGTGGTGGCCCGCGACCGGGCGGTGGCCCACCCCTACTCCAAGGACCTCCAGCTGATGGCGGTGCGCAACGCCCGCGAGTACTGGCCGGACAAGCTGACCCGGGTCGCCAGGCCGCACCGGCTGCTCGACCCGGCGCACGGCCCGCTGATCGCGGTCCGGCTGCACCTGCTGACCCGTAAGACGCTGGGCGGCCTGGAGACCACCTTGGACTCGCAGGTGGTCCGGCCGGACGGCACGCCCTTCGACGGGCTGTACGCGGCCGGGGAGGTCGCCGGCTTCGGCGGCGGCGGGGTGCACGGCTACAACGCCCTGGAGGGCACCTTCCTGGGCGGCTGCATCTTCTCCGGCCGCGCGGCCGGGCGGGCGCTGGCCCGAAGCCTGGCGTGACCGGCCCCGCACTTCCGCCACGAACACGGCGGGGAAGCCCACAACGTGGGAGGTCCGTCGCCCGGCGCACCGGCACGCGCTGCGCTGAGCGGTCCGGCCGCCGTTCCGGCCCGCGGACGGACAGGGTGACGCCGGGGCGTGAGCGGAGCGGTACCGAGCGCAGCCGACGGGTGACGGACCGGGCCGGATCGGGCAAGTCGGGAGAGCGGGAAGGGCCGCAAAAATGGCCGGAATTCGGCCTTGAAAAGGTGGGCTGCGCGGTCTCGCGGTGGGAGGACCTCCCCCGCGGCGTCCCCTCTTCCAGCGAGACCAGCGCGGCACCACGATTAACGCGAAGTAGCTCGCGTTAATCTGTCCTGGACAATACTTGGCCAGAACCCGCACTGCAATCCGCGCTGCGATCCGCACCTCGACCCCCGCAACGGAGCCGCTGTGACGACCGCGCACCAGACCCCGGGCGAGACCCGCCCCGGAGGACGCACGGCACGCACCCGCCGAGCTGTACTGGACGCCGTCTTCGAGGAGTTGGGCGAGGACGGCTTCGCCACGCTGACCATGGAGCGGGTCGCCCAGCGCTCCGGGGTGCACCTCGCGACGCTCTACCGCCGCTGGCGCAGCGTCGACAAGATCGTCTGCGAGCTGCTGACCGACATGAGCAGCGGGGTGCCGCTGCCGGACACCGGCACCCTCCCCGGCGACCTGCGGGCGCTGGCCCACGGCATAGCGCGGTTCTACGGGGCCGCCCGGGGCCGCGGTCTGATCGAGGCGGTGGTCGCCGCCGCGGCCCGCGACCCCCAGGCCGCGACCGCGCTGCGGGACTTCTTCGACGAGCGGCTGGTCCTCGCCGGGGCGATGGTGGTGCGCGCCGTCGAGCGCGGCGAGCTGCCCGAGGACACCGACCCCAAGGCCGTGATGGCGGCGCTCGGCGCGCCCTTCTACTACCAGATCCTGATCGCCCGCCGCCCCGTGGAGCCCGAGCTCGCCGAGTCGGCCGCCATCGCCGTCTGGGCCGCGGCCCGCGCCGGTGCGTACGGCACCGGGGGCGGCGGGCGGAGCGGCGGCGCGGAAGACGCCGGCGCGCCGGGGCGGGCGGACTGAGCCACCTGCCCCGGCGCGCCGGTCACATCTCGGGGTCTACTTGCCGAGCAGCCCCGCCATCCACGCCTCGACCTCGTCCGACCGGCGCGGCAGCGCCGCCGACAGATTGCGGTTGCCGCTCTCCGTCACCAGGATGTCGTCCTCGATCCGGACGCCGATGCCGCGGTACTCCTCGGGTACCGTCAGGTCGTCCGCCTGGAAGTACAGGCCGGGCTCGACGGTCAGCACCATGCCGGGCTCCAGGGTGCCGTCGACGTAGCTGTCGGTGCGTGCCGCGGCGCAGTCGTGGACGTCCAGGCCGAGCATGTGGCCGGTGCCGTGCAGGGTCCAGCGACGCTGCAGACCCAGCTCCAGGACGCGCTCCACCGGTCCCTCGACCAGGCCCCACTCCACCAGCTTCGCGGCGAGCACCCGCTGGGAGGCGTCGTGGAAGTCACGGAACGCGGCGCCCGGCTTCACCGCCGCGATGCCGGCCTCCTGGGCCTCGTACACCGCGTCGTAGATCTTGCGCTGGAGGTCGGTGTAGCGGCCGTTGATCGGCAGGGTGCGGGTGACGTCCGCGGTGTAGAGGGTGGTGGTCTCCACGCCCGCGTCCAGCAGCAGCAGGTCGCCGGAGCGGACCGCGCCGTCGTTGCGGACCCAGTGCAGGGTGGTGGCGTGCGGGCCGGCGGCGCAGATGGAGCCGTAGCCGACGTCGTTGCCCTCGACCCGGGCGCGCAGGAAGAAGGTGCCCTCGATGTAGCGCTCGCTGGTCGCCTCGGCCTTGTCCAGGACCTTGACCACGTCCTCGAAGCCGCGCGCCGTCGAGTCGACGGCCTTCTGCAGCTCGGCGATCTCGAAGTCGTCCTTCACCAGGCGGGCCTCGGAGAGGTACACCCGCAGCTCTTCGTCCCGCTCCGCGGTGACCTTGTCGTGCAGCGCCTGCTCGATGGTCGCGTCGTGGCCGCGGACGACCCGGACCGGGCCGGTGGCCTCCTTGAGCAGCTCCGACAGCTCGCGGACGTCCTTGCAGGGGACGCCGAGCAGCGCCGCGGACTCGTCGAGGCTGTTGCGGCGGCCGACCCACAGCTCGCCCATCCCGTTCAGCCAGAACTCGCCGTTCTCGCGGTTGGAGCGGGGCAGGCGGTAGAGCGTGGCGTCGTGGCCGTCGGCCGGGTTGGCGCGGGGCTCCAGGACGAGCACGCTGCCGTCGGTCTGGTCGGCGGTGAGGTAGACGTACTCGGTCGCCGCCCGGAAGGAGTACTCGGTGTCGTTGGAGCGGGTCTTCAGCAGGCCCGCGGGGATCACCAGGCGCTCGCCGGGGAAGCGCGCGGAGAGCGCGGCGCGGCGGCGTGCGGCGTGCGGCGCCTGCTCGATCGGCTCCAGGTCGTGCAGCTCGGTGTCGGCCCAGCCGCTCTTCATGTTCTCGGCGAGCTCATCCGATACGCCCGGGTACAGGCCGTTCTTGCGCTGCTTGATCGGCTGCTCTTCCTCGTCCGGGGTCTCCGGAGTCAGCTCGTCGGTCACCATGCCTCCTTTTAAGGCTTTTCAGACTGAACCGCATTCCATCGTAAGTGCGAGCGGGAATCGGTCCAGGGGTCGGCGGCCACGACCTGTCCGGGAGCGCGGGGAAAGGGGGTGGGCGCCGCCGCACCCACCCCCTGTGACCTGCGGCGATGTCCGCTACTGCGCCACGCCGCTATGCCGCTGCTCGTCTAAGTGCTATGCCGTTACTCCTCGAAATACGTCGCGAGCAGGACCACGTCCTCCTCGGAGGCGGGATCGTCCAGGCCCTGCGGCAGCATGGCCCGCACGATGTGGTCCACCACCGCCTCCGGGTCGTGCCGGCTGGCCCGGGGGACGCCGGCCGCCGCGGAGTGCAGACGGGCGAAGGCCCGGTCCATGGGCTCGCCGGTGCGGTGCAGCAGCCCGTCGCTGTAGAGGATCACGGTCTCGCCGCAGGCCGGTTCGATCTCCACGCTGGGCGCCTCCCAGCAGGCCAGCATGCCCAGCGGCGCGGAGAGCGAGGTCTCCACGAACTCCGCCCGCAGATCGCCGAGGACCAGCGGCGGGCAGTGGCCGGCGCCGGCCAGCACCATCTTGCGCGGCGCCGGACCGCCGATCCCGGCCGGCATCGGGGGCCCGCCGGGCCCGCCGGACGCGCCCGGCGGCGGCTCGGTGAAGGCGAACAGCGCGGTGGCGCTGCGGGCCGGCTCGGTCAGCCGCATCAGCAGTTCGAGGTCGGAGAGGACCGCGACCGGGTCCTCGCCCTCCATGACGGCGTACGCGCGCAGCGAGGCCCGCAGCCGTCCCATGGCGGCCACCGCGCTCGGCCCGGACCCGGTGACCGAGCCCACGGCCAGGCCCAGCGCGCCGTCCGGCAGCGGCAGCGCGTCGTACCAGTCGCCGCCGCCGCGCGGCCCGGCGGCGTGCCGCACCGCGAGCCGGACGCCGGGGATCCGCGGCAGTCGGCTGGGCAGCAGTTCCTCGCGGAGGGTTCGGGCGGCCTGCCGGCTGCGGTGGAGTTCGAGGAGGCGTGCGAGGTGCTCGGCGGCGTGTGCGCGGTAGAGGCCGACGAGGTGGCGCCGGCGGTCGCCGGGCTCGGCCGGTTCGTCGTAGAGCCAGACCGCGGCGCCGAGCCGGCCGACCGGGCCGGCGGTGAGCGGTACGGCGTAACTGGCGGCGTAGCCGAGGCGGGCGGCGACCTCGCGCAGGCGGGGGTCGAGGTCCTTCTCCCCGGGGATGTCCGGCTCGGCGATCTCGGTACGGGCCTCGGCGTCGTCGCCCGCGCCGGGCTCGGGGAGGCCGTCCAGTATCCGCGCGTACGACAGGGCGCGGCGCGGCACGGTCTCGATGTGGCCGATCTCGGCGTGGCCCAGGCCCAGGCCGACGGTGGTCTCCGGGCCGAGTCCGTCCTGGGGTGCCAGGACGACCAGCCCGCGGCGGGCGCCGACGAGGAAGGCGCCGGCCCGCAGCAGTTCGCGGAGCGCGTCCTCCAAGGTGCGGGTGCGGGCGAGCTGTTCGGTGAGGTCGTGCAGGGTGCTGAGGTCGGAGATCCAGCCGGCCAGCCGGTCCTGGACGGCGGCGATCCGGTCCACGGTGGAGAGGTCGGCGACGCCGGACGGGTCGTCAGCGGTGGTTTCGGAGGCGGATTCGGCGGAAGCGGGCGTCGCGCGCGGGTCGGTAGTGTGCGCGGGAGCGGGAAGCGCTGGTTCGATTCCAGCCACTTTCGGGAGGTGCGGGGCGCTCATGGCCGACAACCCACGTCGCGCCCGGCAAATCCCCAGGTCAGGCCGCGATGTGGCAGGGAGTGCGGCGTTTTGTTGAGTGATGTTGTGCGGTACGGCTGTCCGCTCAATTTCCTCAATAGCATCGCAAACCCCCATGTCATGCTGCTCCGCTATCAATGCCTCCACATGTACACGCACCAGCGATGTGATGTCCAGCACTGTCCCCTTGGGGTTTGTGGTGTCAGCGAGGTCTGTAGATTGGCCTGAAAACAGCCCCCCGGGCGTCAATTTGAGGTCTGCTGGCGGCGATCAGCAGCGCGTCATATCCACCGTGGCGGGTACGTACTCGGATAGGTGCGGGGGCAGTTGGGGCCGCACCGGAACTCTCCGGCCGGCACCGGCGTCCTATACGGCGACCACCGCGACGCACTCCCCAGTGGCGGGATGGCACCACCGGAAGCGCAAGCGCCATGCGCGCGCCACCCTCCGCCACGTTCCACGCCCGGTGTACGGCGTGATGCGCTGCCTCGTACACGCGGTGACCACAGCGCCGCGTGTGGTGATCGAGCGCGAAGGACCTCCGGGTCGCACCACCAGGCCGGCCACAACTGCACGACCGGACCGCAGCACCACCCCGCACCAGCCCGGAGCAGTACAACCGCAGTTGCGAACGGCATGCACCAACGATGTCCAAGCGCATCGGCATGCAGTGCGAAGGACGTGACGGACCAGCCCTCGGTGTAACGGAAAGGAACGAGCGCTCATGCGCGAGATCCTCGGAAGGCGACGCAAGCCCCTGTTCCGGCGCAGCGGGAGGTCGGCGCTGCTCGGTGCGGCGCTCCATTGCGCCACCGAGTGGCAGTGGCCCGTCCTCCCCGGCGTCGGATTGCGGCCCGCCGGCCGGCAGCCGGCCGGCGGTCGGCTCGGCCTCGGTGAGCGGGCGCCCCGCCGCTGCAACTGCCCCGACGCCGATTGTGTGGTGCCGGGTGCCCACCCCTTCGACCCCGGACTGCTGGCGGCGACCACCGACGCCCGGATGATCCGCTGGTGGTGGACCAACCGTCCGGACGCGCCGATCGTCCTGGCGACCGGTGGCCGGGCGCCGTGCGCCGTGAGCCTGCCGGCCGTCGCGGGCGCCCGCGCGCTGGCCGCGCTGGACCACTTCGGCGTCCGCATCGGCCCCGTGGTGGCCACCCCGACCCGCTGGTCGCTGCTCGTGTCGCCGTACGGGCTGCCGGAGTTGGGCGAGCTGCTCAGCTCTCAGGACTGGGTGCCCAGCTCGCTGCGGTTCCACGGCGAGGGCGGCTACCTCGTCCTGCCGCCGTCCCCGACCGGCGCCGGCAAGGTCCGCTGGGAGCGCCCGCCGGCGACCACCCAGGCCGCGCCCTGGCTGCCGAAGGTGGCCACGATCGTCGACGCGCTGGTGATGGCGAGCACCAGTACCCCCGACGGCGGCAGCCGGCTCGCCTACTGAGCCACTGCCCGCGGACGACAACGGGTGGCCGGAAAGCGCGCATATCCGGTTCACCCGTAAGGGTATGAGCTGTCCCGATATCTACAGGAATCGCGTGCGCGGGCACCCGGTGTCACCCCCGGCGCCCGATAGGTTCGGCATACCGTCCGCCAGGTCGCGAACGGTGCTTCCCCGGCATTTCTCCCCCCTCCCGCATTCCTCGTAACTCTCGCAAGTGGGTCCCATGCAGCGTGCGCGGATTCTCCGCCTGACCGGGCTCGCCGGCACCGCCGTGCTCGCCCTCGCCGTTCCTCTGGCCGCCGCGACGGCCGGCCCGGCGGACTCCCTCCTCCCGCCGGGGGCGCCGGACGCCCCCGATGCCCCGAGGGCACCCGCCGCCACGGTCACCGACCCGCTCACCGGCCTCGCCCTCCCTCTCCTCCCCGGTGCCGGGCGGGCCGCCACCGCCGCCCCCGCCCCCCGCGCCACCCACTGCGGCTCCGAACTCACCTCCCGGGAAGGGATCACGGCCCAGACCTGCGTGCTCACCGAGGGCGGCCGCACCTGGGCGCGCACCTTCTTCCGGAACTCCACGGGTGACCCGCTGCGCGCCGCGTTGACGTTGCTGCGCCCGGACGGCCGGAGCGTCCAGGTGGAGTGCGCGGTGCCGGCGGACGGGACGCCGGGCGAGTGCGAGACGCCGGGCGGTCCGATGGTGGGCGGGGTGCGGCTGCCGTACGGCGCGGTGGCGGAGTTCACCGACGCGGCGGGGGAGCGGCTGCTGCTGCGCTCCAGCGGCAACTGGACGCCGGGCGGCGGGAGTTCGGGGAGATGAGGGCCCGGCTGCGACGGGGCGGCGGGGCGACGTCGGACGGACTGCGTCCGGACATGGAAGCGCCCGGTCGCTGGCGACGGGGGATGCACCAGCGACCGGGCTCTTAGAACCGTAACAAGAGATCGGCGGTTCGCAAATTCGATCGTGGAATTCCGGACGCGTATTTATCGGCACGTACCGGGAGTTGCCACGGATCTTGTGACGGGTGTCACGTCTGCGGTCGATTCGGGCGGGCGGTCAGCTCAGGGTGATCTGACGGTTGGTGAGCCCGCCGCGGGCCCGGCGCTCCTCGGCGGTCAGCGGGGTGTCCGTGGCGAGCGCTTTGGCCAGCCGCTCCTGGAAGGCAGCGGCCGGTTCGGCGATCTCGTCGGCGCCCATCGAGGACGGCAGGTCCCACACCGGGACGACCAGGCCGTGCGCCCGGAACGAGCCCACCAGCCGGGTGCCTTCGACCAACGAGGAGGTGCCGGCGGCGTGCAGCCGGGCGAGCGCGTCGAGCAGCTGCTCCTCGGGGTGCGTGGTGACCCAGCGCAGGTGGTTCTTCTCCGGGGCCTCGCACCAGTACGCGCCCTCCAGGCCGGGAATCCGGGCGGTCGGGATGGCCGCGGCGTTGGCCCGCTCCAGGGAGGCGGCGACCTCGCCGGTGGCGTTCTCGGCGTTCTCCACCCAGAACTCGAAGCCGGTGTGGACGGTCGGCTCAAAAGGTGCGTTCAGGTCCAGCAGATCCTGTAGGCGCGGTCCGTCGACGGGGGCCCGCCCGGCGACGACCGGGTGGCCGGGCTCGGTCACCAGCGCCCGCTGGAGGGTGTCGGCGAGGTCCCGGCTGATGTCGCCGGACGCGGTGTCGTTCTGCAGTGCGAGCAGCACCGCGCCGTTGTCCCGGCGCAGCGCGGGCCAGGCCATCGGGAGCACGGTCGCCAGCGTCACCGACGGGACGCCCTCGGGCAGGCCGCCCTTGAGCGTCAACGGTGCGGTGGCGGCGGGCACCAGCTCGCGCAGCGCCACCCAGTCGCACTCGCCGGGCAGCCCCTCGAACGGGCGCCGCACCAGTTCGGTGGCGGCGTGCGCGGCCTGCCGGCCGTGGCACGCCTTGTAGCGGCGGCCGGAACCACACGGACAGGGCTCGCGGGCGCCGACCACCGGCACCTCGCCGTCCTTGATCTGTACTGCTGCGGCCCGGGGCTGGGGACGGCGCTTCTTGGCCATGGCGACGGTGTCTCCTGGTGGTTCCTGGTCGTACGGACGCGTTCCGGCGCGAGCCTAGAGGAGACCGGTGCCCCGGACGCCACCAACAGCGCCGTAAGCGTCGCGAGTACGTCAGGGCGAGTGTGCGGCGGGGTGCCGCTCGCTCCGCTACGGCAGCTCGTCGAGTTCCGCGAAGGCCAGGCCGGACGTGCCCCGGGCCGGGCCGCGGCCGGTCCGGGCCGGGCGGACGGCGCCGGTGCGCGGGTCCTTCCGCAGCGAGAGCGGACGGCCGGCGGCCAGCTCGGACGTCCGGTCGGTCGCCAACCCGGCCGTCAGATCGGTCGTCAGATCCACGCGCGTAGCGAACGCGCCTTGAAGGGAGAGTGCGGCCCAGACCGTCACCTCGCCGGGCACGGTGTCGCGGACGCCCCAGTCCTTGGCGAGCGAGCGGATGATGGCCAGCCCGCGGCCGCCGCGGGCGGTGACGGACGGCGTGGCCGGAATCGGGCGGGTCGGGCCGCCGCCGTCGGTGACCGCGATGATCAGTCGGCCCTGACCGTCGATGCGCCAGGAGGCGCGCACGGCGGGGAAGGGGCCGCCGGAGACGGACTGCCGCGCTCCGCCTGACGCACCATCGGACGCGTGGCCCGCTGCGGAATCCGACGACAGGGGGCGCGACGACACGGAATCCGGCGAGCGGTCCTCGTATATCGGACGCGCGTGGCGACACGCATTGCTCAGTAGTTCCGACAGGACCAGGACAGCGTCATCGACGACGCTGTCCTGAACTCCCCTTGCCGACAGCTCTTCTCGCATGCGTCGCCTGGCCATGCCGACACCCGCTGGACCATGGGGTACGGCCATGATCGACGACGTCGGCACCTCTTGTGCCACCACCAACGTCACCCCCGAGACCTCCTTTGCCCCACGCCACGGGATGGATGCCCCAATGGACTGGACCGGAAACCGGCCAACCGGCACGCAGTGACGCACTCGACACCGTCACATACGGGCCGAATGCGCCGGTGCACACCCTGTGATGAGCCTTACCTAAGGCCGAGTTGGGTTCGTACCTGCTTGGGGCGGTTCGTGATGATTGCGTCCACGCCGAGGTCGCGGCACATCTCCACGTCGGCCTCTTCGTTGACCGTCCAGACATGGACCTGGTGGCCCGCCCGGTGTGCCCTGGCGACGTACTCCGGGTGCGCGCGGAGGATCCGTACGCCGGGCCCGGCGATGCGGACACCGGGCGGCAGCCGGCCGTCACGGTGACGGGGGGTGAGGAACTGCATCAGATAGACGCCGGGGATGTCCGGCGCGGCGGCCCGTACGCGGTGCAGGGAGCGCGCGGAGAAGCTCATGACGCGGACCGGCGGCGTCCAGTTGGGGGTGGCCGGTTTCGTATGGCCGAAGCGGGCGAGCAGCTCGACCAACCGCTCCTCCACCTGCCCGGCCCAGCGCGTCGGATGCTTCGTCTCGATGGCCAGCTCGACCCGCCGGTTCGCGTCCGCGACCAGTTCCAGCAGCCGCTCCAGGGTCAGTACGGACGTCCGCTCGGCGTTCTCCTGCTGCCAGTCCGGTTCCTCGCCCGCGTCCACCGGCCGGCCGTCGACCCGCGCCACGTCCTCCAGCGCGCCCCTTCCCGCCAGGACGTCCTTCCAGGAGCCGAAGTCCAGCGCGGCGAGGTCGGACAGCTCCAGCGCCGAGACCGCCCCGCGCCCGTTGGACGTGCGGTTCACCCGCCGGTCGTGGACGCAGACCAGATGTCCGTCCGCGGTCAGTCGGACATCGCACTCCAGGGCGTCCGCACCGTCCTCGATCGCCTTCCGGTAGGCGGCCAGGGTGTGCTCCGGCGCGTCCTCGGACGCGCCGCGGTGGGCGACGACGGAGATGGCGGGCCGACCTGCTCGGGCGTCCTCGGCGGGGCGTGGGTGGGTCACCGCGTCATCGTCCCATCCGTCGCCCCCGGCCCGCCCGCGAGAAGATCTACGGCTCGGCTCGGTGCGGCCGGACGGTGCCCCGCGCCGGGCCGGATGCGGCGTCGGATGCGGGGCCGGCCGGCTGTGACGTCGGCGCTATGTCACCCAATCGCCGCATATAGTGCATTTAAGGCTGTCTGCCCTGCAACGTGGGGAATAAGTCACAGGTTCGGCTTACGGTGCTCTGACGGGCCGTGCGGAAGGCTTGGGAATGCTGGGCGAGGACGGTGGGCCCGGGCGGCGAGCCGCGCGGCCGGCCCCCGAGCGGGCCGCCGGACCACCGCGGGACCACCACCGGGACGGCCGGGACTCGCCCTGAGCGGCGGGATCGCGGATGCTGGAGTACCGCGGGATCCCGGATGCTGGAATACCGGGGTCCGGTCTCCCGGGCCGGCACCCGCCGTGAAGCACGCGACTGAGGAGAGAGCTGTGAGCACCGAGAACGAGGGAGTCGGCGTCCCGTCGGAGGCCAAGCCGCCGACCGGACCGCAGCCGGACAGCACTCCCGCGCCCGCCTCCGGCGAACGGTCTCAGGACGCCCCGACCGCGCCGGCCGCGCCCCCCGCGGCGCCCCCGCCGCCGGACTACGCCCCGCAGGCCGCCGACGCCGCCCCCGGCCCGGCCGACCACGACCGGACGCAGCCGCTCCCGCCGACCCCGGCCGCGCACCCGGCCCCGCCCGCCGCCCCCTCCTCCCCGTATGCCGCGTCCGGGCACGGTCCGGCCGGTGGCTGGGGCGCGCCCCCGCCCGGCGGCGGTGACCCGTGGGCGACGCCCGGGCACCAACCGGTCCCCCAGAAGCGCAACGGCGGCCTGATCGCCGCGGTGCTGGTCGCCGCGCTGGTCGCGGGCGGTGTCGGCGGCGGCATCGGCTACTGGGCCGCGGGCCGCAACGACAGCTCCTCGACGACGGTCTCCGCTTCCGGCGACCCCGGGGCGCTCAACCGCAAGCCCACCTCCGTCTCCGGGATAGCGCAGCGGGCGCTGCCCAGCGTCGTGACCATCGAGGCGCAGGGTGCCAGTGGCGACGGCGGCACCGGCACCGGCTTCGTCTACGACAAGCAGGGCCACATCCTCACCAACAACCACGTGGTCGCCAGTGCGGCCGATGGCGGCCGGCTCACCGCGACGTTCTCCAACGGCAAGAAGTACGACGCCGAGGTCATCGGGCACGCCCAGGGCTACGACGTCGCCGTCATCAAGCTCAAGAACGCCGCCGGCGCCACGCTCAACCCGCTGCCGCTGGGCAAGTCCGCCAACGTCCAGGTCGGCGACGCCACGATCGCCATCGGCGCGCCCTTCGGCCTGTCCGGCACGGTCACCACCGGCATCATCAGCGCCAAGGACCGCCCGGTGGCCTCCAGCGACGGCGGCGGCAGCAGCGCCTCGTACATGAGCGCCCTGCAGACCGACGCGTCGATAAACCCCGGCAACTCCGGCGGCCCGCTGCTGGACGCCGGCGGCAACGTCATCGGCATCAACTCCGCGATCCAGTCGGCCGGCAACGGCGGCGGAATGGGCGGCGACTCCGGCCAGGCCGGCAGCATCGGCCTGGGCTTCGCGATCCCCATCGACCAGGCGAACCGGGTGGCGCAGGACCTGATCAAGACGGGGCAGCCGGTCTATCCGCAGATAGGCGTCCAGGTCGGCATGCGGGAGAGCGGCGACGGCGCGACCATCGCCCAGACCGGCAACAACGGCAGCGAGGCGGTGACCGCGGGCGGCCCGGCCGACAAGGCGGGCCTGAAGCCCGGCGACACCATCACCAAGCTCGACGACACCGTCATCGACAGCGGCCCGACCCTCATCAGCGAGATCTGGCAGCACAAGCCCGGTGACCGCGTCACCCTCACCTTCAAGCGCGGCGGCAAGGAGCACACCACTCAGGTCACCCTGGGGCAGCGCACGGGCGACAAGTGACGCGCTAGTCTGATCCCCGCGACACCGCACTCCGGTGCCGCGGGGAGGCTTGCCCGAGCGGCCTAAGGGAACAGTCTTGAAAACTGTCGTGGCGGCAACGTCACCGTGGGTTCAAATCCCACAGCCTCCGCGTAGGTGAACGAACATGCGGATGGGCGGGGGTCCCGGGATGATCCGGGACCCCGCCCATTCGTTTTCCTCCCGCACGTCGCGCCGGTCCGTTGCACCGCTGACCGCCTGTGCGGACGGGGCGTGGACGGGGGCAGGCCCCGGATGCACGCGAAGGGCGCCTGGAGCATCGGTACGGGTGGCCCGGCCCTTTGTTGACGCCGCCTCGGGGCACTTCGTCTCGGCGCAGTCCTTGGCATGGTCGAACCACGTCAACTGAGGCTGGGGAGCGGCGAGTTCGGGCTCGGGGGCGAGCGTGCGGCTCGGCTCGACCTTCGGGCGGACCTGGCAGGGCTTCGGGGCGGTGCGGGCACATGGTCCCGAATCGGACAACGGTGACAAGTGACACATCAGTGAGAAGTCGCACAGGGGCAAGTGCTTGTTCTGCGCGTGACCTCGGGGTGGGATCGCCACAACTGTTGAGTGGGGGTCTCGCCTTGCAAGGGGAATAATCATGCGCAGAATTCGTGCGCGGCGCCGCATCGTGGCCGCAGCGGCCGGGGTCACCACCCTCGCCAATGTCGCACTCATATCCCCGGTTCTGTCCGGTTCCGCGGTCGCCGCACCTGTGCATGCGGCGCAAGGAGTCAAAGTCGTGCCGGCAACGGCCGGGGAGCAATCGGAGAGCGCGGCTCAAAGCCTGCTGACCACCGAGCAGTGCCAGGCGAAGTGGCAGATCTCCTGTTACACCCCGAACCAGCTCCGGCAGGCGTACGACCTGAACCCGCTGTACCGGGCGGGGGTCACCGGCAAGGGGCGCACGATCGTGATCGTGGATTCCTTCGGCTCGCCGACCATCCAGCATGATCTGGATGTCTACAGCGCGCGGTTCGGTATGAAGAGCACCCCCGTCGACGTGGTCAAGTGGGGCAACGTCCCGTCCTTCGACCCCGCCAACCCCGCCCACGTCGGCTGGGCCGGGGAGAGCACCCTTGACGTGGAGATGGCGCATGCCGTCGCCCCGGACGCGCACATCGTCCTGGTGGAGTCCGGGGCCGACCAGGACGGGAACGGCGCCACCGGTCTGCGAGAGATGATGGACGCCGAGAAGTCGCTCATCGACCGCGGTGTGGGTGATGTGATCAGCCAGAGTTTCGGCGCGACGGAGAACACCTTCCCCGGTTTCCGCAGCGGTGACTTCTCCAGCATCGAGAACCTGCGGTACGCCTTCAAGGACGCGGCCAAGCGCAAGGTGACCGTCCTCGCCGCCTCCGGCGACAGCGGGGCCACCAACACCACCGCGAACGGCAACGCCCACTACCCGTACAAGGTCAACGCCTGGCCGTCCTCCGACCCGCTGGCCGTCTCGGTCGGCGGCACCCGGCTGCACCTGGACGCCAAGGGGGAGCGCATCGCGCCGGACAGTGTCTTCAACGACGAGGGCGCGAGCGGCGGCGGCCCGTCCCATGTCTTCGCCCGCCCCTCGTACCAGAGCGGAGTCAAGCAGCTGGTCGGCGACCACCGCGGCACTCCCGATGTTTCGATGTCCGCCGCGATGAAGGGCGGCGCATGGGTGTACTCCAGCTACAACCCGAAGCGGGTCGGCTGGGACGTCTACGTCGGCACCAGCGAGGCCAGCCCGCTCTTCGCGGGCATCGTGGCCCTGGCCGACCAGGTCGCCGGACACCGGCTGGGCGATATCCACCAGGCGCTGTACGCGCTGTCCGCGCAGCCCTCACGGAACCCGTCCACCGGAATCGTGGATGTGAAGGACGGCACGAACAACAGCTATGCGGGGGTCGCCGGCTACACCGCGGTGAAGGGCTACGACATGGCGACCGGCGTCGGCACGATCGACGCGGCCCGCTTCGTCCCCGCCCTCGCCAAGGCGGGCTGACAGGAGGGCTGAGCGGCCATCCCGCGGTGCATCGCCTTGAGGGGCGTCCGGCCAGAGGTCGGGCGCCCCTTTCGTGTGGGGTGGCCGGTGGGGTTATTCGCCGAGGGCCTGGTGTTCCTCCGCGGCCTCTTCCTGCTCGTGGAGGTGCTTGAGGGCGGAGCGGGCGGCGGGGCCGTCGTCGCAGGTGGCCCAGAAGTCGTGGGTGACGACGCGCTCGGCGAGGTCGAGGGTGCGGGCGCGCAAGTCGGCCACCTGGGCCTTTTCCTCGTCGGTCCAGCCCCGGGACTCGGCGCGTTCGGTCTCGTGGAAGTGACCGTTTTCCTTGGTGTGCGTCCAGCCGGGGAGGGGGTCGACCGACCACGGAAGGCGCTTGTAGAGGTCCGCGAGGGCGGCCTGGACCTGGTGCAGCTCCAGCTGTGCTTCCCGCAGGTCCTGGGGGAAGTCGTAGGTCTTCTGCTTGTCAGCCACAGCGCAAGGATACCGCTCACTCGTTCGATTCTTGCGGGGTGGCGCGGGTGGTGTCGGGGACGTCACCCGGTTGGTGGGCGGGGGCCGCGGTGGCGGTGACGGGGGAGAAATGGCTGGCGGGGGCGGTCGGGGGCGGTGAGGGTGGGGGCATGGAGCGTTCTTTTGAGGAGTTGGTGGCGGAGGCCGAGGCGGTGTCGGTGGCGGGCTGGGACTTCTCCTGGCTGGACGGGCGGGCCACCGAGCAGCGGCCTTCGTGGGGCTATCAGCGGTTGATGGGCCAGCGGCTGGCGCGGGCGTCGGCGGCGCTGGACATCCAGACCGGCGGTGGTGAGGTGCTCGCCGGGGCGGGGGCGCTTCCGCCGCTCATGGTGGCGACGGAGTCCTGGCCGCCGAACGTCGCCAGGGCGACCGCGCTGCTGCATCCGTTGGGCGCGGTGGTGGTGGCGGACGAGGACGAGCCGCCGTTGCCGTTCGGGGACGCCGCGTTCGACCTGGTGACCAGTCGGCATCCGGTGACGGTGTGGTGGGCGGAGATCGCCCGGGTGCTGCGGCCGGGGGGTGTCTATCTCTCCCAACAGGTCGGACCGTCCAGCGTGTTCGAGCTGGTGGAGTACTTCCTGGGGCCGCAGCCGGAGGAGGTCCGACGGGCCCGGCACCCCGAGGACGCCCGGCGGGACGCGGAGGCGGCGGGGCTGGAGGTCGTCGCCCTGCGGCAGGAGACGCTGCGGACGGAGTTCTTCGACATCGGGGCCGTCGTCTACTTCCTGCGGAAGGTGGTGTGGATGGTGCCGGGCTTCACCGTCGAGCAATACCGCGAGCGGCTGCGGGAGTTGGACCGGCAGATCAGGCGGGAGGGCGCCTTTGTGGCGCACACGACGCGGTTCCTGATCGAGGCGCGCAAGCCGGTGGTCTAGGGCGCTTCTGACGGATCTCCGCGGCGTCGCGGTGCCTGGCACGCACTCCCCCACGCCTAAAGGGCGCGGGGGGACCCCCATGCTGCGTTGCCGGGATGTCCCCATAGCTCCGCTATGAAGACATCCCGGCGCCTAGCGATCGCACGCACCAGACGCCGCTCCTTCCTCCACGGAGATCCGTCAGAAGCGCCCTAGCGACCCCTCCCCGGGGTCCGGGCACGTGGGTCGGCCCCGGGCCTCAGTGGCGGGATGCCGAGGCGAGGGTGGCGCGGGCCTCGGACTCCGGGAGGCCGGTGCGGCGGGCCGCGGCGACCAGGCGTTCGGCGAGCTCCGGCCCGAGCCCGGCCTCGTACGCGCGGCAAGCGGCCCAGAAGAGGCGGGTGTTGCGCTGTCCGCGCGGGGAGGTGCGGACGAAGCGGAGGAGGGCGGCGGCGGGCGGCTGGCGGCGGCCGTGCGCGGTGGCGTACGGAGGCGGGGTCGGGGTGCCGAGCGGGGGGAGCAGGAGGGCCAGCAGGGCGGGCGGGGCCGGGGCGGGGCGCCGGGGTGCGTCCGGTGCGAGGACGTACCGGCCGTGGGTGGTGAGGGAGCCGGGGCCGACCAGATAGCCGCCCGCGCCGCGGACGTCGATGCCCGGGGCGAGCCGGCCGGCGGAGTTGGGGACAGGCGGCGCGGGCGGGCCGGTGAACCACAGGTGGCGGCCGCCGCTGGGGGTCAGGACCGTGACCGTCGGGGGGAGCGGGAAGCCGTGGGCCGCGGCGATCAGGCGCAGGGCGGTGTGGCCGTCCGCGCCGTGCTTGGTGTCGAGGTCGATGCCGACGAGGTGGTGCGGGGCCCGGCCGCAGGCGATGCCGTAGCCGGTGGCCCAGGGGGCGGCGGCGAACATCCGGCGGATGGCGAGCGGGTCGGTGGTGGCGTCGTGGACGCCGTGGCCCAGGCGTCCGCAGGAGCCGTGGCAGGGCGGGGCCACCGGTTCGTCGTGGGTGTGGTGGCCGTGATGCGGGGAGCGCAGTGCGGGGAGTTTGGTGCGGGTCAGCGGGATGACCGGGTAGCCGTGCTCGGCGGCGCGCAGGGCGTGGGCGAGGGCGGCGTGGTGGGCGTCCGCCGGAGCGGGGAGCCGGGCCGGGGGCGGGTCGGGCCGGGGGGCGGGCCTGAGGTCGGCCGGGGGTTCGGGCGGGAACGCGGACGTCGCCGGGTGTGCGGTGGTCGGTGCGGTATGGCGGTGGGGCGTGGCCATGACTTCATTTTCGTACGGATGTTCGAGAAAGGGAAGGGGGGAAGCTCGGGCGCGCGACGAAGATCACAAGTGCGCCGGGTCCACTGGGCGGACGGGGGGCGCACTTTCCCTTGGGGGAGCGGGTCGCGGTGCATCATCCGAGGTCCGCGGGGGCGCGCGGGGAGTGCGAGTGGGGGCGTCGGGGTTTACCCGGGGTTTCTCATGCTTGCGGGGGAATCGACCTTTCCTCGTGGGTTCGCCGGGGATCGGGCGGGCAATCCTGTGGTCGCGACGTCGAGGCAGGAACCGGGGCGGTCGGCCAACTACCCGGCGAGCAGCTGGAGTTAGCGCTTTACGGACCGGTCGGGACCGGCGATCCGGAGCGGGGCCCGGGAATGCGGGGTCCGGTCCGGCAAGCGGTCCGGCGGCCGGGTCCGCTTACCGGATCCATGCAGGTCACAACCTAGAAGTTGCGTTCCGCAGGAGGAAGAGACATGGCAAGCACCCGTACTGCCCGCGTCATTGCTGTCGCGCTCGCGTTGCCCTTCGCCGTGGCGCTCTGCGTCGGCGTGGCGCAGGCCGACAACGGCGGCTTTGCGAACAACGGGTCGAGCTCGGCCGCCACCAGCCAGGTGGGCACCGGCGTCGGCGGCATCAACAACGGCAACTCCACCACCGGCCAGCAGGTCGCCAACGGTCCCGGGGCGTCCAACGAGAGCAAGACCGCCAGTGTGAACGGCGGCGGCGTCACGGTGATCGACCAGGGCAACACCGACGTCGACCTCGACCAGATCTGGTGAGTCGGTCCGCCGCACACGGGTGCGGCGGTTGACCGGAGGGTGAGACGAGGCGCCGCGCGGCGGACAAGTGGGCCGCTCTGGGGTTCACCGCGCGGACCTTGACAGCGAGCGGGTTTCTGACGGACAGTCAGAAACCCGCTCGCTCGTTCGTACGGCCGTCACCCGAAGGAAGGCCCGCCGACGTGCATCTCGCCCCCACTCCGCGCCAGCGGCGCCTGCGCGCCGAACTCCGTGCGTACTTCCGCGACGTGATGCCGGACGGACCGGTCGCGGACCCGGTTGCGCAGCGCGCGGTGCTGCGCCGGATCGGTGCCGACGGCCTGTTGGGCCTGGGCTGGCCGACCGTCTACGGAGGGCAGGGGCGCGGCCCCGACGAGCAGTTCGTCTTCTTCGACGAGGCGTACCGCGCGGGCGCCCCGGTCTCGATGGTCACGCTGAACACCGTCGGCCCGACGCTGATGAAGTACGGGACGCAGGCCCAGAAGGACTTCTTCCTGCCGCGCATCCTCAAGGGCGAGCTGGTCTTCGCGATCGGCTACACGGAGCCGGAGGCCGGCACCGATCTGGCGTCGCTACGGACGCGAGCGGTGAAAGCGGAGGGGCCGGCGGGAGCGGAGGGGCCGGGGAGTGCGGACGGGGTGGGCGGTCCCGACTGGCTGATCCGCGGCAGCAAGAGTTTCACCAGCAACGCCCACCAGGCCGACTGGATCTGGCTCGCCTGCCGCACCGACCCCGACGCCCCCAAGCACCGCGGCATCTCGATCATCCTCGTGCCCACCGATGCGCCCGGCTTCTCCTGGACGCCCATCGAGACGGTCGGCGGACTGATGACCACCGCGACCTCCTACGACGGGGTGCGCGTGCCGCACGGGAACCTCGTGGGGGAGGAGAACGCCGGCTGGGGACTGATCACCAACCAACTCAACCACGAGCGGGTCGCGTTGGCCGCCATCGGGATGCAGGCCGAGGACGCCTACGAGGCCGCGCTGGCCCATGCCCGTACGCCGGACCCGGAGACCGGGGAGCGGCCCGCCGACCGGCCCTGGGTGCGGGCCCGGCTCGCCGAGGCGCACGCCCGGCTGGCCGCCACCCGGTTGCTCAACTGGCGGCTGGTCGGGGACGTGGGCGCCGGGACGCTGAGCCCCGGGGACGCCAGCGGGGTCAAGTTCGCCGGGACGGAGAGCACGGTCGAGGTCTACCGGATGTGCCAGGAGGTGGTCGGCGACACCGCGCTCATCCGGGCCGGCTCGCCGGGCGCCCACGGGGACGGCGAGTTGGAGCGGATGAACCGCGCCGCGCAGATCAACACGTTCGGGGGCGGAGTCGGCGAGGTGCAGAGGGAGATCGTGGCCACGATGCGACTGGGGATGCGGAGGGGGCGGCAGCGGTGAGTGGGGATGCAGGGACCTCGGGGCGGGACGCGGGGCGGGATGCCGGGACCTCGGGCGCCGGAGCGCCCGGTGGCGCCTCGTACGAGCGGGCGCTCAAGGCGTTCGAGGGCCGCCCGGCGTCGACCGCGGGCGTGGGAAAGGACCCGGTCAACGAGACGATGATCCGGCACTGGTGCGAGGCGATGGGCGACGCCCACCCCGCCTACCGGGGGCCGGACGCCGTCGCCCCGCCGACCATGCTCCAGGCGTGGACGATGGGCGGGCTCTCCGGGCACCAGGGCCGCAGCGGCGCGTACGACGAGCTGTCCGCCCTGCTCGACGACGCCGGTTACACCTCGATCGTGGCCACCGACTGCGAGCAGGAGTACCTCCGTCCGCTGCGCCCGGGCGACGTGATCACCTTCGACGCGGTGATCGAGTCGGTGTCGGCGCGCAAGACCACCAAGCTGGGCACCGGCCACTTCGTCACGACCCGGATGGACATCCGGGCGAACGGGGAGCCGGCCGGGACGCACCGCTTCCGGGTCCTCAAGTACGCGCCGGCGGCCCGGCACAGCCCCGAGGGCCGGGGGCCGGGCCGCGACGGTCCGTCCCAGCTCCGCCCCAAGCGGCCCCGCCCGGTGGTCAACCGCGACAACGCCGGATTCTGGGCCGGCGTGGCCGACCGCAGACTGCTCATCCAGCGCTGCGGCGGTTGCGGGACGCTGCGTTTCCCCTGGCTGCCCGGGTGCAACGGCTGCGGCTCGGCGGACTGGGACACCGTCGAGGCGAGCGGCGCCGGGACGGTCTATTCGTATGTGGTGATGCACCACCCGCCGTTCCCGGCCTTCACTGCACCCGATGCCGGGGCCGATGTCGGAGCCGGTGCCGCCGAGGGCGCGGCCGGGCCGTACGCGGTCGGGCTGATCGAACTGGCCGAGGGGGTCCGGATGGTCAGCAACGTGATCGGCGTGCCGCTCGACCGGGTCCGGATCGGGATGCCGGTGCGGCTGGAATTCCTCCAGGTGGACGAGGAGTTGGTGCTGCCGGTCTTCCGGGCCGGGCCGGACGCGGACGGCGGCGCGCCGGACGCGGGCGAGGAGGGCTGACATGGACTTCACCCCCACCGAGGAACAGCGGGCCGCGAGCCTCCTGGCGGCGGAGATCTTCGGCGACCTGTCCACGCCGGAGCGGCTGGCCGCCCTGGGCACGTCCGCCGACCCCGACCTGTGGAAGGCCCTGTGCGCGGCCGGGCTGCCGGGCGCGGTGGCGGAGACCGGGCTGTTGGGCCTGGTCCTGATGCTGGAGGAGCAGGGCCGGACGACCGCACAGGTGCCGTTCGCGGCCAGCTGCGTGCACGGGCTGCTGGCCCTCGGCGCGCACGGGAGCGAGGAGCAGCGGGCGCGGCTGCTGCCCGGCCTGTGGGACGGGACGGAGGTGGCCGCGGGCGCGTTCGCGCGGACGGCGGGGGCCGGAGTGCCCCGGCCCGTTCCCTCCGGGCCGCCCACGGCCGGCGCCCCGGGCCGGCTCACCGGCACCGTGCCGGTCGTCCCCTGGCTGTGCGAGGCCACGCTGGTCCTGGTCCCGGACGCGCAGCGGGGGCTGTGGCTCGTACGGGTCGGCGATCTCGGGGTCGATGTCGAGCCGGTGGCGACCACCGCGCCCTGGTCGGTGGGCCGGCTGACGCTGCGCGACGCCCCCGCCGAGCCCCTCGGCGGCCCCGGCCCGCACCCCGCCGGCGGCCCCGGCCCGCACGACCCGTACGCCGAGGTGCTGGCCACCGCCCGGATCGCCTTCGCCGGCCTCCAGGCGGGGGTGTGCGCGGGCGCGTTGGCCCGGGCGGTGGCGCACACCACCACCCGCGAGCAGTTCGGCCGGCCGCTCGCCACCAACCAGGGCGTCCAACTGCGGGCCGCCGAGGCGTACATGGACATCGAGGCGATCCGGGTCACCGCCTACGAGGCGGCCTGGCGCCGGGACGCCGGCATGGACGCCGCCCCGCACGCGCTGACCGCGGCCTGGTGGGCGTCCGAGGCCGGCAAGCGGGTGGTGCACACCGGCCAGCATCTGCACGGCGGCATCGGCGCCGACCTCGACCACCCCGTGCACCGGCACTTCCTGTGGGGCCGGCAGCTCGACGCCCACCTGGGCGCGGGCGCCGAACTCCTCGAAGAACTGGGCACGTTGCTGACGAAGGAGCTCCGCGCATGACCGCCGATGCCGACGCCGCCGCCGAGACCCGCGCCGCCCGGGACGCGGACCCGGCCGCCGCGCCCCGCCCGGGCCTGGAGCTTCCGCCCCTCACCCTCCCGATCACCCGCACCCTGATCGTCTCCGGGGCCATCGCCTCGCGCGACTACCAGGACGTCCACCACGACGCCGAGGCGGCCAGGGAGAAGGGCTCCCCGGACATCTTCATGAACATCCTCACCACCAACGGCCTGGTCGGCCGCTACCTCACCGACCACTTCGGCGCCCGCTCCGTCCTGCGCAAGGTCGCCATCCGCCTCGGCGCGCCCAACTACCCGGGAGACACCATGGTGTTGCGCGGCACGATCACCGACGTGGACGGCTCGACGGTCCAGGTGCGGGTGGTCGGGGCGAACGGCCTCGGCAACCACGTGACCGGCACCGTCACCGTCGAGCTGGCGGCGGTCGCCCGATGACCCGGCACCGCCCCGACGCCCTCGGCGGCCGGGCCGCGATCGTCGGCATCGGCGCCACCGAGTTCTCCAAGGACTCCGGCCGCAGCGAACTCAAGCTCGCCGTCGAGGCCGTGCACGCCGCCCTGGCCGACGCCGGGCTGGCCCCGGACGACGTGGACGGCCTGGTCACGTTCACCATGGACACCAACCCGGAGATCACCGTCGCCCAGGCGGCCGGCATCGGCGAGCTGACCTACTTCTCCCGCGTCCACTACGGCGGCGGCGCGGCCTGCGCCACCGTCCAGCAGGCGGCCCTCGCGGTCGCCACCGGCCTCGCCGACGTCGTGGTCTGCTACCGCGCCTTCAACGAGCGCTCCGGCCGCCGCTTCGGCGCCGGCGTCCAGCAGCGCGAACCGTCCGCCGAGGGCACCGCGCTCGGCTGGAACCTCCCCTTCGGCCTGCTCACCCCCGCCTCCTGGGTCGCCATGGCCGCCCAGCGCTACCTGCACGCCTACGGCCTGACCCCGGACGCCTTCGGCCATGTCGCGGTCACCGACCGCCGGCACGCCGCCCGCAACCCGGCCGCGTACTTCCACGGCAAGCCGATCACCCTCGCCGACCACGCCGCGTCCCGCTGGATCGTCGAACCGCTGCGGCTGCTGGACTGCTGCCAGGAGACCGACGGCGCCCAGGCGCTGGTGGTGACCTCCGTCGAACGCGCCCGCGACCTGCCGCGGCCACCCGCGGTGATCACCGCCGCGGCCCAGGGCGCCGGCCGCGCCCAGGAGCAGATGACCAGCTTCTACCGCGACGACCTCACCGGCCTCCCCGAGATGAACGTGGTCGCCCGCCAGCTCTGGCGCACCTCCGGCCTCACCCCCGCCGACATCGACGTCGCCATCCTCTACGACCACTTCACGCCCTTCGTCCTCATGCAGCTGGAGGAGTTCGGCTTCTGCGACCGCGGCGGGGCCGCCGACTTCGTCGCCGCCGACACCCTCCCCCTCAACACCCACGGCGGCCAGCTCGGCGAGGCGTACCTGCACGGCATGAACGGCATCGCCGAGGCCGTCCGCCAGCTCCGCGGCACCAGCGTCAACCAGGCCGGCACCCCCGCCCACACCCTGGTCACGGCGGGCACCGGGGTGCCCACGTCGGGATTGGTGCTGGGCCGGGAGGGATAGGGGAGCAGCCGGGCCGCTCAGGCTGGTGTGGCTCCCACGGTGAGTACCTTCACCGCAATATGGACGCCGTCGAGTTCGTAGGTGGCGCGGAAATCACCGACTCGGAGTCGGCGCAGGCTGGTGCCACCGAGCTTGCTGCTGGCGGGCGGTTCCGGATTGTCCGCAAGGGCGTTGACGGCGCGGACGAACGGCTTGACCGCAGCGCCGTACTTGGCCCGGAGCCGCTTGAGACCCTCGCAGGCGGCCGGCTCCCAGATGACGGTATGGCTCACGAAGCCTTCCCTGTGATCATGCGCTCGATCTCGTCGGAACTGTACGTCGGCCCGCCCTCGGTTCGGACGTACAGTGCGACCGCCAGGTCTGCGAACTCAATCGCAATCTCGCGGGCCTCCGTGCCGGGCGCTGTATCGGCGAGAGCCTGGGTCCACCAGTGATTGAGGAAGGCTTCGAAGGCACGGCCGCCACCGAGAGTGCCGAGTTCCCGATCGAATTCGTCCCACCGGTCGGCTTGGACGCGTTCCCGGATACCTTCGACGGTGCGCGGGATGTCCTCGCCGGCGTAGCCGGTCCCCTCCCGTGCCTGTCTCACCGCATCGGCCCAGTTCAGCTCGGTCATGGCACTGCTCCTCTCGCGACGGGAGCCACAGTACTCAGCCGACTGACGGCCCGCCGCGCTTTCCCACAGCCGTCACCTCTGCGGGCACCACCCGCGGTGTCTGGGTGCCTGCTCGGTCAGGACGGCGCGGGGTACGCCCCTAGGGGAGCGTCCTGTGCGCTCCCCCCTAAGGAGGTGCAGGGGGCGCCGTCCGTACAACTTCAGGGGGATCCCGCTTCGGCACCCTGGGCCGACGCCCGCGCCCCACCCCCGCTCCTAGCGTGGAACACATGACCACGACTGCGTGCACAAGCGCCTCGACGCCCGCGACGTTCCCGTCGTTCGCGTCCTACGTACGGGCCCGGGGGCCGGTTCTGCTGCGTGCCGCGCGGTCCCTGTCCTCGAACCCGAACGACGCCGAGGACCTCCTGCAGACCGCGCTCACCAAGACCTACGTGGCCTGGGAGCGCATCGAGGACCACCGCGCGCTGGACGGCTACGTCCGCCGCGCGCTGATCAACACCCGCACCTCCCAGTGGCGCAAGCGCAAGGTCGAGGAGTTCGCCTGCGACGAGCTGCCCGAGCCGGACCCGGTGCCCGCGCCCGACCCGGCCGAGCTCCAGGGCCTGCGCGACGCGATGTGGCGCGCGATCATGCGGCTCCCCGCGCGACAGCGCGCGATGGTCGTCCTCAGGTATTACGAGGACCTCAGCGAGGCCCAGACCGCCGAGGTCATGGAGGTCTCGATCGGCACGGTCAAGAGCGCCGTCTCACGCGCCCTGGCCAAACTCCGGGACGACCCGGAACTTGAGGTCCTGGGCTTGAGCCGGATCGCCGCCTAGCGGATCCCGTCTAGCCCCGGGCGAACGCGACGAAGTCGCCCCAGGCGCCCGGGGGGACGTGCAGGTGGGGCCCGTCGGCGTCCTTGGAGTCGCGGATGTGGATGGTGGCGGGGGTGGCGGCTACCTCTACGCACTCGTTGCCGTTGCCCTGGCCGCTGTAGGTGCTCTTGGTCCAGGCGACCTCGATGCAGTCGTCTCGCTCGTTGCCGCTGCTGTAACTGCTCTTGAACCACTCCAGCTTGGGCGCAGTCCCGGCAGAAGGCTTGAGGGTCATGTTTCTCCCAGCACTTTTTCGATGAAGGCGAGTGATTCCCGGGGGGTGAGGGCCTGAGAGCGGATGATTCCATAGCGCAGTTCGAGGATCCGGATCACCTTCGGGTCGGACACCGGTCGAGTGCCGAACTGGTTCGGTGAGCGGCCGACGGCGCCGCCATCAGCAAACTTCATCACTTCGATCTGTCCGCCCATACCTGCGTGATCCTCGCGATCTGTTGGCATGACCTGGATCTCGACGTTCCGCAACCGGCCGACTTCCAACAGGCGTTCGAGCTGTTGCCGGTGCACCATTCTGCCCCCGAGGGGACGCCTGATGGTCACCTCTTCTCCGGCGCGCTGCCGAGACTGCCGGTCCAACCGCAGAGAGGACGCCTAGCATGAACGTGACGATCCTTGCCCCTGGGCACAGACGACGAGGAGCGAGCGCCATGGCCATCGCATCGGACAACGCGCGGCAGGGAGCTTCCTCTCCCTACCTGACCATGCGGGACGCCATTCAGTCGATGGATGACGCCATCCCGGGGAAATTCGAGATCACCAAGGAAGGGATCGTTCACGACATGATGTCGCCGGTAGGGCCCCACGAGGTCACGGCTGCGCGCGTCAGCCGCCGTCTGGAGAAGGTGATGCCAGACGAGCTGCTCGCCCACACCGGCACACCCAATGTGGAGGACGAGCCCGAGGGTCTCCTGCGACACCCGGACGTCACGGTGATCGCCTGGACCGATCTCGGCGTTCAAGGCTCCGCCGACCCGCGTACGGCCGTCGCCGCCATCGAAGTCGTCTCCCGCTCCAACCCCGACAACGACTGGGTGGGCAAGGTCCGCGACTACCCCCTGATGGGCATCCCGATCTACGCGATCTTCGATCCCCGTACCGGCAGTGGCGCCGTCTTCACGGACATTCACGCCACCCCGGACGGCCCGCGGTACGCCGTCCGCAAGGACTTCGTGTACGGCGAGGACGTGACGATCGGGGAGTGGACGATCTCGACGGGGGATCTGCCGCGGTACGCCTAGCCGCGCTGGCCGCGTCGGCCGGGCCCCGTCCGGCATCGGCTGCCCTTAGCATCACCTGCCATGACCGCTGAAGCCGATCCCCCGGCAGAGCCCGATGTCACGCTCACCAGCCCGGCCGAGTTGTTGGCGGGCTATCTGGACTTCTACCGTGACGCCGTGCTGCGCAAGCTGGCCGGCCTGACCGACGAGGAACTGCGGGGCAGCCGGCTGCCGTCCGGCTGGGCGCCGCTGGAGCTGTTGAAGCATCTGGCCCATGTGGAGCTGCGCTGGTTGCAGTGGGGCTTCGCCGGCCGGCAGGTCGAACAGCCGTGGGGCGACATGGAGGCCCGTGGCGGCAGATGGCGTGTCGAGGCGGGAGAGTCCGTCGAGGAGGTGACGGCGTTCTTCCGCGCCCAGTGCGAGCGGTCCCGCGCGATCGTCGCCGGCGCGCGGCTGGAGGACCGGATGGCCACGCTGGGGGGCCGGGTCCCGCCCGAGGAGGAGCGGCCGACGCTGATCTGGGTGCTGTTCCATCTGCTCCAGGAGTACGCGCGGCACGTCGGGCAGCTCGACGTCGTCCGGGAGCTTGCCGACGGCGTCACCGGCGAGTAGGCAGAAGCGCCCTACGCCTCCCGGCCGGCCATCAGGCGTTCCACGGACTCTTCCAGGGCGGCGATGCGGTCGGCGAGGCCGGCGGACTCGGCGTCACGGGCGTCGCGGAGCAGCAGTTCGATCTGGGCGAGGCGGCTGGCGATGTCGGAGAGGGCCTCGTCGCCGACGGGGGGTGCCGGTGTCGGCGCGTCGTCGGGTGCCTGCGGGGCGTGGGCGGGGCCGTGGGGTTCGGCGGGCGTCGCCGGGCTCTCCGTGGGGGTGGGGCCGGTCAGCAGGCGTTTCAACTGGTCGGCCTGGGAGGCGAGTTGATGGTTCTTGCGGTAGAGGTCGAGGAAGACGTTGACCTTGGTGCGCAGGAGCCAGGGGTCGAAGGGCTTGATGAGGAAGTCGGCGGCGCCGACGGTGTAGCCGCGGTAGGCGTAGTTGGGATCCACGGCAGCGCCGGTGAGGAGGATGATCGGCACGTCCTTCGTCTGGTCCAGCCCCTTGATGTTGGCGGCGGTCTCGAAGCCGTTCATGCCGGGCATCAGGACGTCGATGAGGACGACTGCGAACTCCTCGCGGAGCATGGCCTTGAGGGCTTCCTCGCCGGAGCGGGCGCGGACGACCTTGGAGGTGAGGGAGCTGAGGACCGCTTCGAGGGCGACGAGGTTCTCCTCCATGTCGTCGACGATGAGGATCGGCGCGGCGTCGGGTGCGGGAGATGTCATGACTGCGGCCCTTCCCTTCCCTCGTCGGAGGTGGGGTGCGGGGGGTCGCCGGCCGGCGCGTCGGCCGGGAGGGGGGTCTCGGGGAGGTCGGCCGGGGGCCTGACGTTCGGGTCGAGCAGGCCGCAGATGACCGACAACAGGCGGTCCACGTCGACCGGTTTGGGAATGTAGTCGTCGGCGCCGCTGTCGATGGCCTTCTCCCGGTCGCCGGGCATGGCCTTGGCGGTGAGGGCGACGATCGGGAGGTCGGCGAAGCGGGGGGTGCTGCGGATGGCCCGGATCATCTCGTAGCCGTCCATCTCCGGCATCATGATGTCCATCAGGACGAGGGAGACATCGGGGGTCCGGTCGAGGACCTCCAGGCCCTCGACGCCGTTCTCGGCGTACTTGACCTTGATGCCGACCCGGCCGAGGACGTGGGTGAGCGCGAAGACGTTGCGGATGTCGTCGTCCACGATCAGGATCTGGCGGTTGGCGAGCACCCGTCCGGGGCGTCCGCCGAGCCAGTCCTTCAGGCGGGTGGCCTCGGGCCAGGTGACGTCGCCGCCGTCGCCGGGGCGGAGGGCGGCGCGCGGGGCGAGGCCCTCCTGGCTCGGGAAGATGTCGGAAGGGGGCGGGGCGGCGACGGGTGCCGGGCGGGTGCCGTCGGGGATGGTGGGCAGGGCGGGGGCGGCGGGGCCGCTGCCGTCGCCCAGGAAGGTCTCCGCGGTGTCGTCAGGGCGGGCCGACAGGCCGGTGGCCGGTGAGGTGGACGGTCCGGTGTAACGGGCGGGGACGTAGAGGGTGAAGGTGGAGCCGACGTCCACCTCGCTCTCGGCCTTGATGCGTCCGCCGAGCAGGGCGGCCATGTCGCGGCTGATGGACAGGCCGAGGCCGGTGCCGCCGTATTTGCGGCTGGTGGTGCCGTCGGACTGCTGGAACGCCTCGAAGATCCCGTCGAGTTTCTCCGGGGGAATGCCGATGCCGGTGTCCTTCACGGAGAGCGCGACGACGGCGTCGGCGGTGCGCAGGGTCTCCTCCGCGAAGCGGTCGCCGGGGACGCGTTCGACGATCAGTTCCACGCCGCCGGTGGTGGTGAACTTCACCGCGTTGGACAGCAGGTTGCGCAGGATCTGCTGGAGGCGCTGTTCGTCGGAGAAGAGCTCCTCGGGGACGTCGTCGCCGACCCGGACGTCGAAGCTGAGGCCCCGGTCGACGGTGAGCGGGCGGAAGGTGGCGCGGACGTAGTCGAGGAGTTTCTTCAGCGGCAGGGACTTGGGGTGGACGTCCATCCGCCCGGCCTCGATCTTCGACAGGTCGAGGATGTCGTTGATGAGTTGGAGCAGGTCGGAGCCGGCGCGGTGGATGGTGACGGCGAATTCCACCTCCTGCGGGCTGAGGTGGCTCTCGGGGTTGTCCGCGAGCAGGCGGGAGAGGACGAGCAGGGAGTTGAGGGGGGTCCGCAGCTCGTGCGACATGTTGGCCAGGAACTCGGATTTGTACTGGGAGGAGGTGGCGAGGAGTGCGGCCTTCTCCTCCAGCTCGGCGTTGGTGAGTTGGAGCTCGTCGGAGCGCTGGCGGAGTTCGGCGGTCAGCCGCTGGGACTCCGAGAGCAGCGATTCGGTACGGGAGTTGGCGATGATGGTGTTGACGGAGACACCGATGGTGTTGACGAACTGGTCGATGAAGGCGAGGTGGACGTCGCTGAAGCGGCTGAAGGAGGCCAGTTCGATCACGCCGAGCACCTGGTCCTCGAAGAGGATCGGCAGGATGACGACGCTGGCGGGGGCGGCGGCGCCGAGTCCGGAGCTGATGGTGAGGTAGTCGGCGGGGACGTTCTCGACGAGGATCCGCTTCTTCTCCGTCGCGGCCTGGGTGATCAGGCCCCAGCCGGGGGTGCCCATCCGCATCCGGGGCAGTGACCTGCGGCCCTCGGGGTGGCCGGTGCCGTAGCCGGCGATCAGCTCCAGGCCCTCGCCCGGCAGGGCGCCCGCCTCGGCCAGGAAGAACGCGCCGAACTGCGCGTTCACCAGCGGGGTCAGCTCGCGCAGGATCAGGTCGGCGACCTCGACCAGGTCGCGGTGGCCCTGCATCAGACCGGCGATGCGGGTCAGGTTGGACTCCAGCCAGTCCTTGGCGCGGGTGGTCTCGCGGAGGTTGGCGACCATGAGGTTGATGTTGTTCTTCAGGGCGGCGACCTCGCCCTGGGCGTCGACGGTGATCGAGCCGGACATGTCGCCCTGGGTGACCGCGCTGGTCACCTCGGCGATCGCCCGCACCTGGGTGGTGAGGTTGAGTGCCAGCTCGTTGACGCTGGTGGTGAGCTGCTTCCAGGTGCCGTAGACGCCCTCGACCCGGGCCTGGCCGCCGAGCTGGCCCTCGCTGCCGACCTCGCGGGCCACCCGGGTCACCTCGGAGGCGAACGAGGACAGGGTGTCGACCATGGTGTTGATGGTGGTCTTGAGTTCCAGGATCTCGCCGCGGGCGTCCACGTCGATCTTCTTGGAGAGGTCGCCGCGGGCCACCGACGTCGCCACCTCGGCGATGTTGCGGACCTGGGAGGTGAGGTTGTCGGCCATGGAGTTGACGTTGTCGGTGAGGTTCTTCCAGACGCCGGAGACGCCGTGGACCTGGGCGCGTCCGCCGAGCCGGCCCTCGGTGCCGACCTCGCGGGCCACGCGGGTGACCTCGTCGGCGAACGCCCGCAGCTGCTTCACCATGGTGTTCACGGTGTCCTTCAGCTCCAGGATCTCGCCGCGGGCGTCCACGTCGATCTTCTTGGTGAGGTCGCCGTTGGCGACGGCGGTGGTGACCTGGGCGATGTTGCGGACCTGCGAAGTGAGGTTCAGCGCCATGAAGTTGACGTTGTCGGTGAGCTCCTTCCAGACCCCGGAGGCGCCCCGGACCTGCGCCTGACCGCCGAGGTTGCCCTCGGTGCCGACCTCGCGGGCGACGCGGGTGACCTCGTCGGCGAAGGCGGAGAGCTGGTCGACCATGGTGTTGATCGTCGACTTGAGTTCCAGGATCTCGCCCTTCGCCTCGACGGTGATCTTCCTGCCGAGGTCGCCCTCGGCGACGGCGGTGGCGACCAGGGCGATGTTGCGGACCTGGGTGGTGAGGTTGTCCGCCATGAAGTTGACGCTCTCGGTGAGGTCCTTCCAGACGCCGGAGACGCCGCGGACCTGGGCGCGTCCGCCGAGCTGGCCCTCGGTGCCGACCTCGCGGGCGACCCGGGTGACCTCGTCGGCGAAGGCGGAGAGCTGGTCGACCATGGTGTTGATCGTCGACTTGAGTTCCAGGATCTCGCCGCGGGCGTCCACGGTGATCTTCTGGCTGAGGTCGCCGTTGGCGACGGCGGTGGTGACCTGGGCGATGTTGCGGACCTGCCAGGTCAGGTTGGACGCCATGGAGTTGACGTTGTCGGTGAGGTCCTTCCAGACGCCGGAGACGCCGCGGACCTGGGCGCGTCCGCCGAGCCGGCCCTCGGTGCCGACCTCGCGGGCGACCCGGGTGACCTCGTCGGCGAACGCCCGCAGCTGGTCGACCATGGTGTTCACGGTGAGCTTGAGCTCCAGCAGCTCGCCGGTGGCCTCGACGGTCACCTGCTGGGTGAGGTCGCCGCGGGCCACCGCGGTGGTCACCACGGCGATGTCCCGGACCTGGGCGGTCAGCCGGGACGCCATGGTGTTGACCGCCTCGGTCACGTGCAGCCAGTCGCCGGAGAGGTCCTGGACCTTGGCCCGTCCGCCGAGCCGGCCCTCGGTGCCGACCTCGCGGGCGACCCGGGTGACCTCGCCGGTGAACAGCGAGAGCTGGTCGACCACGCGGTTGACGCAGCTGCCCAGGCGGCGCAGGTCGCCGCGGAGCTGGCGGCTGCCGTCGTGCAGATCGACATGGCGGGTCAGGTCGCCGTCGGCGATCGAGTCCAGCACCCGGGTGGCCTTGGCGACCGGGGTGACCAGCGCTTCCAGGACGGCGTTGGCGGCCTCGACGTTGGTGGACCAGCCGCCCTGGCCGGGGCTGGCGCTGATCCGCTCGTCCAGCCGGCCCTGGCGGATGACCTCGTGGCGCAGCCGCTGGAGTTCGGTGGCGAGGTGGGCGTTGCGGGCGACGATCTGGGCGAAGACGTCGGTCATGTCGGCCAGTACGCCATCGGCCGGGGGATCGCCCGGGGCGTGTGCGGTCCGGGCTGCGAAGTCGCCGTCCCGCAGGGCGTTCATGGCGGCGAGCAGGGGGCGCAGCTCACTGGTGCGCACCCACGGGCCGTCGGGGCGGGGGGCCGGCGGGGACGCCGTGGACTCGGGCCGGGTCGGGTCGGGCGCCATGGCACACCATCCCCCCAGTGATTCGAGACCGATCTTGTACCGAACGGATGGCGAGCCGGCCGGCCGGTGCAGAGCCGTCCGGCTCGTCCGGGGGGCGCTCCGGAGCCGGATCCGCAGTCGCCCGACGGGTTCCGGAGGAGGCCCGGAACTGATCGCATTGGTCAGATATGTCATAGTATAAAGCGCCCGTAATGAGATGCTTTTCCCAGGTTCATCGGGGGGCGCAGTGGCCACACTGTCCCCGCGGACGACGGCGCCGCACGAGACCGAAACGGTGTCCCGCACCGGATTGCCGGCGAACCAGCTGGCCGCCTCCGGCGCCCGTCGCTTCGTGCGCACGCTGCTGACCGAGCGGGCCGCCGCCCCCGAGGCCACCCCCGGCGCCGCGGCGATCAGCCAGGAACTCATCGACCAGGCCGTCCTCCTCGTCAGCGAACTGGTCACCAACGCCGTGATGTACGCGGGCACCGACATCGACGTGACCTGCCGGCTGGAGTACGGGCGCAAGCCGGCCGCCGACGCCCGCGGCGAGGCCCCCGGTAGCGGCTCCGCGCCGCCGGGCCCGGCCACCGTCGCCGTCGTCCTGGAGGTCTCCGACCGGCACCCCTCGCGGGTGGTGCGCGGCGGGGTGGACGCCCGCAGCGGCGAGCCCGGCTACGGCCTCCAGCTGGTCAGTGCGCTCGCCGAGTCCTGGGGCGTGACGTACCGAAAGTCGATCAAGACGGTCTGGTTCCGCCTGGAGGCCACCGAGGGCGAGACGAAGGCCGCGCCGCGCGGGCCCGCCCGGCGTCCGCACGGGGCCGCGACCCCGGTCCGGGTGCCGGGCGGGCACGGCGGCCCGCCGCACGGCGACGCCGCCGAGTGGGCCGACCGCGGCGGCCCGTCCTTCCTCGCCGAGACCAGCGAGCTGCTGGCCGGTCAGCTGGACCAGGACATGGTCACCGCGCTCGCCGCCCAACTGCTGGTGCCCCGCCTCGCCGACTGGTGCGCGATCTGGCTGAGCGTCGAGGGCGGCGGGATGGAGCTCTCCCGGGTCTGGCACGTCGACGAGCGGCGGATCGGGCCGCTCCGCACCGACCTGGAGCGCGATCCGCCCACCGACATCGTCCGCCCGGGCGGCACCTCCTGGCCCTGGCCGGAATGCGCCGGCGCGTCCTCGGCGGGCGGGTCGTCACTGGCCTTCCCCCTGGTGGCGCGCGGCGAGCTCCAGGGCGTCCTGCTGCTGGGCCGGGCGGGCCGGCTGAAGATGACCGACACCGTCGTCCGCATGGTGGAGGACGTCGCCCGGCGGGTCGCCCAGGCCGTGCACACCGCCCGCCAGTACACCCGCCAGACCACCATCAGCCTGGCGCTCCAGCGCCGTCAGCTGCCCGCGTCGCTGGCCAGCATCCCCGGCGTGGACACCGCGATCGTCTACGAACCGCACGGCGCGGGGCAGACCGTCGGCGGCGACTTCTACGACATCTTCCCGATGGGCGACCGCCGCTGGTGCTTCCTGCTGGGGGACGTCCAGGGCAAGGACCCCGAGGCGATGTCGGTGACCGGGCTGGCCCGCCACCTGGTGCGCCTGCTGGCCCGCGAGGGCCACGGCGTCGAATCGGTCCTCGGGCGGTTGAATCTGGCCATGGCCGAGGAGAGCGCGGAGGCGGTGGAGCTCGGCGGTGAACAGGCCAGCTCCCGCTTTCTGAGCCTGCTGTACGGGGAGCTGGCCGTCGATCCGGGCGTCCCCGGGACCCGTTGCACCGTCGCCTGCGCCGGGCACCCGCCGCCGCTCCACATGTTCACCGACGGCGTGGTGGAGCCGGCCGCCGACCCGCAGATGCTGCTGGGCATCGACGAGGGCACCGAGTACCACGCCAGCACCTTCACCCTCGCCCCCGGCGAGACGCTGCTGTGCGTCACCGACGGGGTCACCGAACGCCGGTGCGGCAACTGGCAGTTGGACGACAACGACGGGCTGATCGAGGTCCTGCGGGACGGCCTCGGGCTGGGCGCCAAGGCGCTCGCGGAACACATCCGGCGGGCCGCGCACGACTTCGGCACCGGTCCGGTCGAGGACGACCTCTCGGTCCTCGTCCTCCAGACGGTGACCCCGAAGCCGGCGCCGGTGGTGTAGCGGCGGCGGGGCGCAGCGGGGCGCGGCGGGGGGTGGGGCGGTCGGGCCGGCCGGGCCGGCCAGGTGTCGCGGGCGCGGGCGCGCCCGCGCGGGTGATGCGCGGGGGTGCGCGGCGCCGCGCGCTGGGAGTGTTCCCGGCCGTTTCCGCCGCCGAGAGGAAAAGAACACGCCATGGAGGCGTGACATACCGCCTGGTACGCACCGACAATCGCAGCACCACTACCCGCCCGTAACAACGCGGAGGCAACTCGGTGCTCAGCACGATGCAGGACGTACCGCTCACGGTCTCGCGAATCCTCACCCATGGATCCACGGTCCATGGAAAGGCGAAGGTCATCACCTGGACCGGCGAGGCCGAGCCGCACCGCCGCACCTTCGCCGAGATCGGTCGCCGGGCCGCCCAGCTCGCGCACGCGCTCCGCGACACCCTCGGAGTGGTCGCCGAGGAGCGGGTCGGAACCCTCATGTGGAACAACAGCGAACACATGGAGGCGTACCTGGGCATCCCGTCCATGGGGGCGGTGCTGCACACCCTCAACCTGCGCCTCCCGGCCGAACAACTCGCCTGGATCATCAACCACGCCCAGGATCGGGTGGTGCTCGTCAACGGCACCCTGATCCCGCTGCTGGCGCCCCTGCTGCCGCAGTTGCCCACGGTGGCGCACGTGGTCGTCGTCGGCCCCGGCGACCGCACCCCGCTGGCCGACGCCCACGCCCAGGTCCACGACTACGAGGAACTGCTCGCCGGGCGCGCGGAACACTACGACTGGCCGGAGATCGACGAGCGGGAGGCCGCGGCCCTCTGCTACACCTCCGGCACGACCGGCGAGCCCAAGGGCGTGCTCTACAGCCACCGTTCGCTCTACCTCCACTCGCTCCAGGTCAACACCGCGGAGGCATTCGCCCTCGGCTCCCGGGACATCGCGCTGCCGGTGGTGCCGATGTTCCACGTCAGTGCACCTAAAGGGGCACCACCACCGGGCGTGATCTGCGCCCAGAAACACGGCGCCCCCGTCGGGAAAGATCCCGACGGGGGCGCCGCTGCGTATGTGGCGGTCAGCGACGAGCCCCCCTCGCCAGCCTTGATGCGGTCATGCGAAAGCCCCGCCGCTCTGACGACAAGGAGTGGCGGGGCTCGGCCGGCTGATTTGACCCATCAGTCTTGGGACTTGGCGAAGTTGACCAGGCCCGACCATGCGTCGGCGGTCAGGGTGAGACGGGGGCCAGTGGGGTTCTTGCTGTCCCGAATCAGAACCTCACCGGTGCTTCGGGCGTGCTCCGGCTGCCATTCGAGGCAGTTGCCGCCCTGTTGGTTGCTGTAGCTGCTCTTGACCCATGTCTGAGTACGACGGGCGGTCACAGTGCCTCCAGTTGCTTACGGATCAGCTCAACAGAGTGAGCGGTGGAGAGCGCCGAAGCGGTCACTCCATCGTAGGCCCGACATAGCCGCCGGACGGCAGCCGGATCGTCGATGATCATGCCTGATACGAGCCCTTCCGTATAGGCCACAGTGCCCCCGTCCGGTGTGGTCAGGGTCGTAAGTGGTCCGTCCATGAGGCCGTGCGCATCGGAACCAAGCGGTAGGACCTGCATGATCGTTGTCGGCTGTTTGGCATACGCGAGCAGGGTCTCAAGCTGTCCCCGCATAACCTCGGCGCTACCGACGCGGCGAAGGATTACGGATTCGCAGAGCACGACGGAGAAGTCTGGGGGAGTGCCGAGCCGGAGAACGTCCTGTCTGGCCACACGCATGGCGGCCAGCTTCGACACTTCGGCTTCGGAAGTTCGTGGGTCGCCCGCTCGCAGTAGTGCTCGGGCGTACTCCAGCGTCTGAAGTAGTCCAGGCACGATCGACGATGACCACTCCGCTATCGCAGTGGCTTGCGCCTCCAGCTCGATTCGCTTGAGTGAGTAATCGACGTACCCACCCTTGATGATCTCCTCCCACAGGCGCTTGAACTTGCCATCGGTGCCGAACAGCTCATCCAGGCGCGCAGGGAGGTATGGCGGGATGTTCCCGTCGCCTTCCATCCGAGCAATCGTGCTTTTTCCAACCTGAAGCTCTGTGGCTAACCCGCGCTGTGACAGGGCCCGCGGTTTGTGAAGTTCCCTGGCGCTCTTCAGCTCTTCCGCGAACTGACGTCGGGGGTCCTTCAGCGGCTCGTCACCTTCATGCTGATCGTCCGTCACGCCACCCTCCCAAGGTCTTGGGGCAGTCCGTACACGTGCGCGTTCCTGCTGGTCAGGCAAGTTGGCATATGCCAAATGGTCCAAGTTGCTGGTCGGACCACCAACTAGCTACAAAGTAGCGCTTCTTGGGTCCATTCTGGGAGCCCTTCCCGGAGGAACCGAGGAACTGGAGGAGCGATGGAGCACCGCATCCGCGCACCACTGAGCCAGGCTGAATCCGCGCCATGGCCGTCTCGCGGCATGCGTCACCAGGGACAGCGCTTGACGATGCCGACCGTCTGGTTCGGCAAGTGGACGCCGCTTCCTGTTGGCATCCCCCGTGGGCCGTATGCCCGTCCGACGCGCGCCATTTTGGGGCGCGTTGAGGCCGGCTTGCGAGGGCTGACGTGATGACCACCACGAAGCGTGGCGGGTGTGGCAGCCGAAACCCGGAGCACGTTGACAGCCAGACCAACGCCGACGACGAGCGGTGCCAGGACGGCAAACAGTCGGACTCGCCTACCCTGCTCGATCTCCGGGCCCGTGTGCGTAAGGACAACGCCCGGCGGAGGTACTGACATTGGCTGGCCACGGAACGCACCGTGCACCCCGCACGCCCTTCATCCATGGGTCGGTAGATGCGTCACTGGAGCAACTGCACAAGGCACTAGCGGGCCTGCGGCTCCACCTGCCCGAACTGACCGTAACGGCTGACCGTGACCGCGTCGTACTGGGGACGGTCGACCCCGACACCACTCAACGCATCGCCAAAGCGCTGGAGAAGAGTCACAAGCGTTGGCGCTGGTGGTTCTCCATTGACGGATGGGTCGTCGGCGCGGGATTCGCCTTCATTGTTTCGGGCGCCATCATGTTCGTTATCGGGTCCGTTGGGTGGTGATCTGCCCCGGCCCTCATCTCGTGTGCCGGGGGTGCCGGGGTGCGGCATGCACACAGGAATTGGTTCTACGACTAACGCCTTACCACACCGGAGTTAGTGCGCCGGGTTACCACGGGTGTGGGGCATGTAGCCGCAGGGGCTTTTTCTGTCAGGCTCCCTCGCGGTGTGAAGGGGGCCACGATTGGGGCACCCCCGCAATCCCCGCCCATGTTCTTCCACCGGTCTGAGAGGTTTACGGTGTACCAAGAACTTGAGCCCGTAGACGAGTCGTTCTTTCGTGATGAAAAACGCGAAGAGGCAACCGCCGCAGGCTTGGAGCTGGTCAACGCGTTTCGCCGCCTGGGTGTAGACCTTCCGGATATCCAGATCCGGAACGAATGCGTCACATGCGACGAGCCGTACTCGCTGGAGTTGGGAGGCGCCAGGGTCGAGGACGCCCGGGAGATGGCGCAGACCATCAATCACAAGCTTGACATCCTGTCGGAGATCCAACGCGACTGGTCCGCGCGGAACCCGCAGGCCGCCGAGGTAGACGACCAGTAGGGCGCCTCATGAGTAATCCGGCCATCACCACCCCGGTCTACATCATTCCGACCGGCACGAGCTATCACCCGACCCATGACTGCGTCGCAATGGGAAAGCACGGCACGCAGCGCGTGGAAGTCTGGTCCCTCAAAAGGGCCTTGGATTCGGGCAAGCGGCGATGCCGCTTGTGCTCCAAGTAGACCCCCGGCGCTGGAGGGTGCCGGGTGCGCTCCTCACGGTGGGCCCTAAAACTCACTCGGCCCCAGTCACGCCTATAAATCGAAATAAGGGGGCGCGACGAAGAGGGGAGCGCAGCAAAGCCGCCTCGGGGCTGGGTGCCCCCGAGGCGGCACTAAATCTCCCGCCCCGCGATTCCAGACAATGTCGGTTTCCAGGGGCGGGGCACCAAGAAAGATGAGGAAAGGCGCAATGTCCGAAGCGAAACACACCATCCAGGCGGCGAAAGAACGCCAGGACGAAGACTCAAAAGTGAGCGGCGCAGAGACCCCCAAGGAACGGCAAGTCCAGGTGTCCACTCACTTGCATGAGCGCGCCCACCAGGAAGGTGAGCGCTGGTACGGCGGGTGAATGGCGGATAACACCCCTTAAATCTCCGCCCCCACCGACCGATAATCGGCGCTTCCCCGTGCCGTAAGTCTCGATGGGGGCGGGTAGGACCCCGTTCGGCTGTCTCCACGGACAGCGGCAGTCGAACGGGTCAGCAAGTGCACGACAGTTCGGGGAAACCCCCGTGCTGCTCACCTTTGAGGAGGCACGCACGTGACGCTCAAGGAAGCACTTCAGCGGACGGTCATCGTCCGGGGTGACGAGGAGAACAGCAGTGGCGAGACCGGCGACGGCTCAGACGGTCAGGAGGGGAACCCTAGCCAGGGGTGCGGCGACAACTAGGCGCCGTAGCACGGTGATCGACTAGTACGAGCGGCCCCGCGCTGGAAGACTGGCGCGGGGCCGTGTTCGGAACTATGAGGGAGAACCGTGGCAAGAAGGATGATGTCAGGCACTGGTCGTGTATCGATTTTCCCTCTGATTCATTTCTGGCCGGACGTGGTCGGGGCCGTCGCATACACCACCACCGGCCAATTCGGCATTGATGCCGTGGTGGGGTACCTCGCTGTCCCGGAGGTGCCGGACGTGCACCTCATGGACGTGGCGGCGCGCCACAGCCCGAACCCAACTGAGTGGGTGCTGTGCACCGGGTGGAGTAGCCGCGTGGTCCCGAAACCGGGAACGCTGGACCTCCGGGACGCGGAATGGGAACTAGAGGTTGACGGGAGCAGCGAGCCCGCCAAGACGATCTACGGCCATGGAGGGCTGCACGTTGGCCGGCTGACCCTCAAGGATCCCGAGAAGCCGGACGTCGCAGCAGCAGGGCAGGACTACACATTGGCGCTGGCCCGGCAGGTCCTCAGCCATCGAGGCATTGCATCAGTCGACGCCTAGCACGTAGGGCAAACCACCGGGGGCGACCGGCAACAACCTTCGGCGGCGCTCCGAGGCAGCAGGCGCCACGGTCGGGGCTGGATACGGCAAAAGCGGCCCGCCCCGACGCATCGGGGCGGGCCGCTAATTGTTGAGGGGACGCAAGTTCACCGGGTGGCGGTGGCTTGCCAGACGGTCATGAACAGGCCGACGATGCCGACCAGGGCGGCGATGCTGGGTAGGGGCCAGCGGCGGCGTTCGACGGCGTCGAGGCGGGTGTCGAGGTCGGCGAGGCGCCGGTCGGTTTGGTCGGAGCGTTGGACGACGAGGGCGAGGGCGCCGTCGACGCGGGCGAACCCGGCCTCGACGGCGCCGCGGAGTCGTTCGAGTTCGAGGGCGACGTCGCCGGGGTCGTGGTCGGTCACACGTCACCTCCGGTGTCCTTGGTGTGGCCGGGCGGTGCGCTGCGCAGCCAGCCGGGGAGCAGGGCTTGCACGCCGGGCAGGGCCATCACGCGGGCCAGGCCGCCGGCGACGGCGAGGGATCCGGCGACCCAGGGCAGGGATGCGGGGATGCCGGAGGCGTCGACGATGGCGGGGAGCAGCACGGCGAGGGCGACGGTGGTCTGCACGACGGTGCGGATGGTGCGCCGGGTGGCGTCGGTCATGGGGGTGTACCTCGTTCTAGGGATGGGGGCAGGGGCGCCCGCCCGTTGTGTGCGGGCGGGCGGGGGCGGGTTAGACCTTGGGGACCTTGAGGGCGTCCCACTGGCGGCGGCCGGGCCAGCCGTCGCAGTACGCGGGTGCGTCGCCGAGGTGCTGCTGCCACTTACGGAACGACTCGCGGTCGGCGGTGGTCCACTGGGGTCCGGGGCCGGAGCCGTAGGCAGAACACCCTTCCTCGACCAGGCGGCGGCCCATGGCGGTCACGATCGGCGACCGCGGGTAGGACTTGAAGAAGCTGTCCCCGGGGAACGGCTCGTACCGCGGGGCCGGGGCCGGCTTGCCGGGCATCGTGAGGGACTGGCCGGGCTTGATCGTGTACGGCTCCCGCAGGCCGTTGGCGGCGGCGATTTCCTTCCACGGCATGCCGTGCGCCCGGCCGATCGCCGACAGGGTGTCGCCGGCCTTGACCGTGTACGAGTTGCTGCTGCCGCCGTGGTTGAGGCGGTGGTCGATGCGTTCGCGCATCGTGTCCATGCTGAACCCGCGAGGGTCGATCTTGGTGTTCGTCCACTCCTTGTGGCCGATCACGGATGCGGCCGACCAGCCGTAGGCACGGCACAGGGCGGTGCCGACGCGCTCGATCGCGTCGAGCTGCGCCTCGGGCCAGGGGTCGGCGCCGTTGCCGAGGTTGACGCACTCGAATCCGTAGAAGTGGGTGTTGCCGTCCGTGTTGTTGGCGGTGGTGGCCGGTAGGGCGCGCTCGGCGACCACGGCGTTCAGCACGCCTGCGTCGCCGCGGCCGGCGTGGTTGGCGCGGCCGGAGCTGGTCAGGTAGACGTCGCCGTTCTTGGCGATCACGCCGTGGCACAGCGGTCCGGGGAGTTCGGCGTATCCGTCGTAGCACAGGCGCACCGAGGAGTCGGTGCCGCTGCTTACGGTGTGGTGGATCATCACTCCGTTGACCGGGCCCCAACTTCCCTTGTGGTTGCGGTTGTGGGAGCGCCAGTTGCCGTATTCGGTGACGTTGACGCCCTCGGCGCGCAGCGCGGCGAGCAGACGGTCGGCGGAAAGGGGTGTTGCCATCGTGTCTCCAGAGATGAGAAAACGCCCGGCGCGGTGCGCTCGGGCGTGTAGTGCGGAAGGTGGGCGGGCGGTCAGATGGGGGTGTTGGTCTCGCTTACCAGGGAGCCGACGATGCTGTACCCGCGGTTTGTGGGCAGAGCTGCGGCGAATGCCTGGGCGGCGGCCCTGAGCGCGGCCTCGTTCTCCTGAGGCGTCAGGTAGACACTGCCGCCCGGCGCCCACGTCATGATGGGAATGTTGTGCCGGATAACGGTCCTGCGCGGATCCCGTCCTTCTATGCCGTACGTGACGGCGACCTCGGCACGGACGATCTCAGTCATGGGCGTGTCCTTACTGGTGGGTGTGTGGTCAGGCCAGAGCGACGGCCATGATCGGAATGTCGTGATCGGTGAGCACGCCCGCCTCGGCCTGGTTCAGCCGGGCGGGGGTGTTGGTCTGGCCGTTGAGGTACCAGGCGCGGGCGAACGGGGTACCGAAGAAGAAGTTGGCGGCGGCGACGGGGGATTCGTTCTGCACGTGGAAGAACGCGTAATCCGAGGCGCCGCCCGTGGTCAGGACCCATGTCACCCAGTACCGGCCGGGCGCGAGAGTCACGGTCGACGGCATGGCGATCGGTGTTGCGCCGATGTGGTTGTTGATCATCTGCGGTGGGCTGCCGGCCGTCTGCCCGGCCATGCCGAGACTGACCGGCGCCGCGGTGCCGGTGACCTTCGTGCCGTCCTCGCGATAGATGCCCGCGGCGAACCGATCGGCTGGGACACCTCCATAGCCGCGGGCAAACATGATCACCCTGTTGACCTGCGTTGGCTCCGTGATGTTGATGCCGCACACGTAAAGCCGCTGTGGCGCAAGGAACTTGGCCACGGGATTAGCGACCGTGTACGAGTCACACGTCCACGCCTGGAAGCCGAGGGCCTGCGGGGACCAGATGTTGCGGGTGCCGGTTGCCGGCGGGAGCTGCGCGGCGGGTATCTGTCCGCTGGTGTCGAGGCTGGCGACCCCGCCGGCGGCGCCGCGGGTGCTGGTGGCCAGCGCGCCGACGTCGCCCGCGGTGAGCTGCACGGCCCCGGTCTTGCCGTTGACCGATGCGACTGCACCGGTAGTGGAGGGGAGTTGGGTGGTGGGGATGCGGCCGGTGTCGTCGAGCTGGGCGACGCCACCCGGGGCGCCGGCCGCGGCGGTGGGGACTGCTCCGACGTCGGCCGCGGTGAGCGTGACCTCGGCGGCAGAGTGGCCGTTGACGGACTGCACCCGGCCGTCAGCCCCCGGAGCGCCCTGCTCGCCGCGCTCACCTTGGGGGCCTGGCTCGCCCTGGGGCCCGGCCGGACCGCGCTTGCCCTCGGGGCCGCGGGGTCCGACGAGGGATGCGAGCCAGTCGGCCGGGGCACCTTCGAACCCGGCGGCGACGGCTACCTCGTAGGCGGAAGCACCGCGCACCGCCACGTAGTTCGGTTTGGTGGGGTCGGTGGGGGCGACGTCGGCGAGGTCGACCTCGGGAGCCTCCGCGGGCAGTAGGACTTGATACGAGCGGCCGGCCGGGATGCCCGACAGGGACTCGGTCACGGTGTACGACCAGCCGTCGGGGATCATGCCGGGCGCGTCGGTGGCGGGCAGGGTCGCGCTGATCTGCCCCTGCGCGTCGAGCTGCGCGGTGACGGGCCCGCCGAGGATGACGTCGGCGGCCGGGAATGTGAGCTGCGCCGGCGCGCGGAAGACGACCGCGCCGGACAGGGGCCGGCCGTCGGGCGAAAGAAAGCGGCCGGTGACGGTGACGGTGGGGATGGAGTCGGGGAGCAAGGTGGTGTCCTAGTGGTTGGCTTCGCTGGCATTGGCGGTGTTGGAGCCCCACATGCCCTGACACCACGCAACCGCGGTGCCGGCCCCGGCGGTGCGTCGGGCCTGGATGAGGAGGGCGGCGGTGTCGCCACGGGAAAGGCCGTGCGCGCTGGGGGTGATGCGCTGCGAGGTGAACACTTCTTTCCCGGCGGCGGTGAGGGTGTCGCCAAGTTGGGTGAGGTTGCCGCCGCGGTTGAGCATGAGGCGGGCCTCGGCGGTGGTGCCGGCCGGCGCGTAGATCGACCACTGTGCGGCGAGTACGGCGTGCTGGGTCCAGATGGTGCCTGCGTGGGTGGTGGTCCAGTCGGAGGCGGTGACGGTGGCGCTGGGGGCGAGGGGGATAGGCACCCATGGTCGGCCGAGGTACCCGTCGGCGTACCCGTCATCCATCACGATCGGGGACGGGTACCCGCCGCGGGCGAACAGCCGGACCATTTGGGCGGCCGTGGTGTCGTTGCCGCCGACCTCCAAGGCGACGCCGGTCCCGTCCTCGCGGGCCATGCTCACGCCGTACCGGCCGGTGGCGAACTGGCCCACCCCGAGCACCTGCGCGCCGCCGGGGGCCCGGACGTCGAGGCTGCCACCCTCGCCGATGACCACAGTGCCGTGGGTGATCCGGTTCAGGGCGGGCCGGGTCTGCGCGCGGCCGGATAGTTCGCGCACCTGGCGCTCAAGGGCGCGGATGCGGTCGAGGAGGTCGAGGGGGACAGCGGCCATTTAGGGCGCCTCCAGGAAGAGTTTCGCGGTTTCGGGCCGGCCGCGCTCCGGCGGCGTGAGGGCCATGCCGACGACGCGATACCGCTCGTCGAGGCCATCGGCGAACCACAAGTCACGGATGCGCAGGCGGATGGTGGTGCCGAGCATGGCCGGGGTGAGGGGCGCGCGGCCCATGTGCACGGTGATCTCGGGAATGGTGCGCGGGGTGCGGGCGGTATCCCAGTCGGCCCGCGCGTGGGCGTCCAGGGTGGGTTTCTCGATCACGGTGGAGTAGTCCGAGGTGCCATCCAGGCGGGGCCAGCCGGCCGCGAGGGCAACGTCGTCCACGAGCAGATCAGACAGCAGCGGAACGGATTCGGCGGCCTGGTTGGTGTTGTCGCTGGCGCCGCGGGACTGCCAGACGTTGGCCTGCCCGGTGGCGTCCACGGGCCAGGCGTAGGACATGACCGGGCCCGGATGATCGAGGACGACATCGCTCGCACCGGTTCGAATCACCGGTGATCCAAGCTGCAAGCGCTTGATGCGCCGGCCGCTTTCAGGATCCCGGAAGGCGGCTATGCGCCACTCAAAGCCCTTCTCCACCTTGCCGAGTTGGTCGATGAGATCGCGGAGCGAGGGTACGTCGTACCGGCTGTAGACGCGATCACGCGCCATGCCGGACGTCTCGGTGCCGTACTCGATCCCGATATCGCCGCCGGCGCCCTGCTGCGCGTAGTCGATCAGCTGACGCACGATGTCGAACTGCTCGACGCCACGGGCCTCGAAGGTGTCGAGCAGGCGGCGGTGATCGAGGTAGCTGTCGAAGGTGCCGGCCTGGACCTGCATGGACAGAAAGCCGCGGTCGGTGGACTGCACGGACGCGGTCCACACGATCCCGCCCCACCAGATTTCCCGCCCCCGCTCGATCCACAGGGCCGTGCGGCCCGGAGTGACGGCGGCGCGGACCCGGCCGGCAACGCCGCTGTTGGGTATGGGGATGGTGCCCTGGGCGGTGCCGGTCTTGCCGAGGTAGTCGTCGAAGCTGACCGCTTGCAGGGGCAGCACGTCGAGTAGCTGGTCGGTCCGCAGGTCACAGAACAAGGCCCGGTAGGGGGCGAACATGGCACCCCCTTCTCGTGTCAGTCGGTCCACCAGGAGCAGCCAAAGGCCAGCCATGTGGAGACGGGGCGCTGAAAGGCGGGGGTGATCGTGCCTCGGCCGCTGATCTCTCCGCGGACGACGCCGGCCGGGTAGGTGCTGGTGACGTCGCAGCCGAGCAGCACCTCGGCGTAGGAGGTGGGCGACTGTGACGGCCGGTACATGGCCGGCAGGGTCAGGCCCGGAAGGGGTTGCCCGTCGGCGGGGATAGGGCCGGCGGTGCGTGTGATGCGCCCGCGCAGGTGCACCTGTGTGCCGGTCTTGCGGATCTGGAAGGGGTAGGCGTTGCCGGAGAACCGCTGATAGCCGGTGGGCAGGGGGAGGTCGATCCATCCGGTGTCGGCCGGGTAGGGCTGCCACGCCCCGGCCGAGGCGTTCCAGCGTTCCAAGCCGGTCCCGGTGTCGCGGTACTGCCCGTCGTAGGCGCCGGGGAAGTTCAGGCCCCAGCCGCGGGGGATGATCCCGCCGTACGCGGCGGTGTAGCGGCGCCGGTCGGCCAGTGCGGAGCCCCAGGTGATCCCGCCGGTGCCGGCGGACGTGCCGGCCGGGACGGTCACCTCCCACAGCCGCAGCGCGGCCGGCGGCAGTGCCGGAGCGGTCGGGGTAGCCGAAGGCGCACCCTGGATGACCTCGACGGCGACGGCGGTCTGCTCGCTGGTGTCATACAGCCCATCGCGGACACGCAGCACGACAGCGTCGATGCGGCCGTACTGCGCGTCGCCGTCGGCCAGCGTCAGCGTCTCCGGCGAAGTCACCACAACCGGATACGCGCCCTGGGGCGCGGTGCCCTGGACCAGGGCGCGGCCGGTGCCGATCTGGAGCTGCATAGGCCCCACGCCCGACGCGGCGAGGGGGTTGCCGCCCGCGACCACCCCCTCACGGGAGGCGAGTTCGGAGGTGGGGGCCATGGCGCCAAGCGGTGCGAGGCGGGTGTCTTCGCGGGTCTGCCCGGTGGGCAGTAGCCATGCGGCGCGCACGGTCACAGGGGAGGCTCCTTACCAGTGGGCCGAGCGCCACCGCAGGACGGCGGAGGCGCGGGGGTCGGTGAATCCGGGGGCGGCGCGAAACGCCCACGACGTCACACCGGGCGGCAGGGTGAGGGTCTGCTCGGGGACCGAGCGGGCGGTCGCGGCACTCAGCCTTGAGGCGGTGCCGTTGAGCGTGACCGTGCCGGCCGCGGTATCGACGGTCAGTTCGTCGCCGTCGGCGAGGGAGATGTCGTACTCGATCACGTCGCCCGTCGCGAGGTTGGTGAGGCTAGGCCGGTCGACCGGCCCCCGGAACGTGATGGTCGGGTGTGTGTCGGTGGTGCCGTCGTTGGTGGCGGTGGTGGTGCCGGTCGAGCCAGGCGCCCCGAAGTCCAGCGGCCAGCCCAACCGTTCGGGGCCGGGGGCGAGGTGCCAGTCGAGGCCCGGCTCGGCGGCCGGCAGCCGGATCTCGGCGCGCTGCTCGATCAGGCTGTAACGGCGGGGGTCGCTGGCCTCGAACTGAATCGCCCCACCCGTGACCGTGCCTACGCGGTACCCGGTGTCGACGGGTATGGAATGCCGCAGACACCGGGCGTAGACCAGCAGCGGCGGCGCGTCATCCAGTCGCACCACGAGCGGCACCTCGTCGTCACGCAACGCCAGGTGCGCGCCCAACTCCCGCACTGCCGCGGTCATCGCGCCGGGCGCGGTGCGCAGCACGACCCCGTCGACCGTGATCGTGCGGGGCTGCGCCAGCAGCCGGCCGGGGATCGCCCCGTGCGCGCCGGCCCGTGGCACGGTGCCGGAGTCCACACCGGGGGAGTCCTCCCACCCGGTCAGCTTTTGCCAGCGCACGGCCGTGCCGGGCCCGAGCAGCAGCTCGCCGAACTGGAGGTGTCCGGGGAGGGTGACCAGATCACCCGAAGGCATGCCGGTCACCCCCTGCCCTTCATCTGCCAGGCCAGCGCGGCGGCGAGTTGGTCGGCGGACTGCCCACCGGCGTGCCAGTTCTCAATGTGAACCGACGTGCCCCAACCAACGTCCTGCAGAGCGCCGTTGGCGGGGGCTGCGCCGGCGGTGGCGAACTGCGGGGCGGACGGAACGGACACCAGGGACCGCATGGTGCGGTCGACCGCAGGGGCGCCGGACTTGATGCCCTCGACGATGCCTGAGGGAATGTGCCGGCCGATCTGATCGCGCATGACGCGCGAGGGCGAGTGGATCCCCAACGCTCGCGCGATGGGGCCGGGGATCAGATCCTTTGCCCACCCGGCGAGGGTGCTGGCGAGCCAGGGACCCATGTTCTGGATCCCGTCCCACAGGCCCGTGATCAGGTCGCGGCCCTTGTTGTAGAGCATGGATCCGAAGTCGCCGAAGTACCCGACGATGCACCCGGGGAGGCCGCGGACCCAGTCGAGCATTTCGCCGGCCTTGCGCTTCGTACCGTCCTTGATCTCCGACCAGTGCCGGATGATCAGCCCGACGAGCGTCCACTTCAGGAAGAAGCCGACGATGCGCTGCGGCAGCGCCTTGACCCAGTCGACGATCGCGTTCCACACGCGCACGGTGCCGGCCTTGATGTCGTCCCAGTGCTTGATGATGATCCCGACGAGAGTGAAGTTCAGGAACAGGTCCAGCAGCCACTGACCGACGCCCTTGATCTTGTTCCAGACCCACTCCCAGGCGGCGGCCGTGGCGCTCTTGATCGCGTCCCACTTGGCGACGATGAGCACGACCAGGCCCACAACGGCGGTGATGATCCAACCAACGGGGCCCATGGCCATCACCCACGCCGCAGCCATCCGCGCAGCCTGAATCAGGCTCTGCGCGCCCATGAGGACCCAGGCCCCCACCACGCGCGCACCGGCAGCAACGGCGGCGCCGCCCTGCGCCACCCAACCGGCAAGGATGGTGGCGTTGGTGACCACGAACCGACCAGCAGCGGTAACGCTGGCGGCGGTCTGCGTGGCCCAGCTCATCACCACCGCCGCACCCGTGATGCCCGCCTGGGCGGCGAGCGTGATCAGGGTGGGCAGCATGAGCGTGGTGATCACGCCGGCCCCGATGCCAAGGGCGGTGGAGTGCTCGGAAATGAAACCGCTGGCGGTCTTGAACGCCCGGCCAAGGCCACCGTCACCGAGCCAGTTCACGAGCTTCTCAATCGCCGGAACCACGTAGGTGCCGAGGACTTCGACAACTCCCTGCATGAGCTTCCGCTTGAAGACTTCGACCTTGGTCGCGGCGTTGTCACGCATGGCGTTGCCCGCACCGTCGGCGGCACCCTTGACGTCCCCCAACGCCTTGACCGCACTGGACGGATCCAGGGAGTACAGCGCGTCGCCGAGGTCTTCGGCCTTGGTGCCGAACAACTCGGTCGCAATCGCGTTGCGTTCGATGGGGTCCTTAACGGCCCGCAGGGTGTCGAGGGTCTTGTCGAGGGCGCCGGTCGCGCTGCTGCCGCCCTTGCCGATGGCGGCGAACATCTTGTCGGCGTTGAGGTGGAGTTTCTCGAACCCGCCCCGGACCTTGTCCGATCCGGCAACGGCCTCGATGCTGAATTCCTTGATGGTGTCGGCGACGACGTCCGCGTCCCTGGCACCGCCCTTGAGCCCCTGCTGAATGAGCCCCATGGCCTGCTGCCCGGACAGGCCCATGTTCCGGAACTGCGTGCCGTACTCCGTGAACGTGTCGAGCAAATCCTCGGCCGCGTTGCCCCCGCGCTGGGTTCCGCGCACCAGTACGTCCATGGCCTCGTCGGCGTTCTTGGCCAGGCCGGTACGCATCATCTGGCCCACGGACCGGGTGACGGCGGATACGTCCTCACCCATGACCGAGGCGGTGTCGGCGACCCGCTTGCCCATGGTGGTGATCTGCTGCTCGGTCGCTTCCGGCGGCAGCAGGCCAGACCGCGCAATGCCCTTGATCGCCTCGGCACCGTCTTGGACGCTGTCGACGATCGCCCCGGAATACAGCGCCCCCGCGGCTTTGCCGTACTTCGCGGCGGCCGGACCGCTGGCGCCGAGCTGCGCCTGCAACTGGCCGGGGATCTTGGCTTGTTCGAGGGCCTCGCCGATCCCGCCGACCAGCGCGGTACCGATGGCCAGGCCGACCGCGGCGGCGGCGAGCTTCTTCAGCCCCTTCTGTATCGCCTCGGCGGCGCGGTTGCCGCCCCGGTCGGCGCCCTGCTCGACGCCGTCGCCGAGCTGGTTGCCGGCCTGGCGTCCGGAGCGGTCTGCGCTGGCGGTCATGCGGTCGCCGCCGGTGCGCAGTGCGGCCTCGGCCCGCTGTACGCCCGTGCGGGCGCCGGAGTCGTCGACGGTGATCGTTGCGGCAAGTTCGCCGACGCGCAGAGCCACAGCTCATCACCTCCGGACGGTCGTGCCTCCCGCGGGTGTGGAGGCGGAGGGCGGGGGTGTGAGCGCGCGGGCGAGGCGGGACTCGGCAGAGAGAAGGGCGAGGATGCGCACGCGCAGCCACCGCCAGGACCGGGCCCGCAGCAGCGCCCGGTCGCCGAGGTCAACGCCGTAAATCTCGTGCAGGTCAGCCTCGATCAACGGCCAGTGACCGAGGAGCTTGGGCCAGGTCAGCGCGGGCGGTTGCCCTTGCCCCGGGCGCGGGCGGGGGGTGCCTTCGGGCCACTCGTACCACTCGTAGAGCCCCGACTCGGGGTCGACCTCGCCGCGCCCGATCGGGCCCGGCGCGTCTCCCGATTCGGGGCCGCTCGATTTGGGTCGCCGCCCGCATTCCAGAACTTCTCGGCCGCGGCCTTGTCCTGCGTGATCCACACCATGGCGGTCAGGGCGGCGTGTTTGAGGGCTGGCCAGGGCACGGCGTCGGCGACCATCTGCGCATGCGCGCTGCCGAGCACGTCGGCATACAGGTCACGCTCGGCGGCGTCCCCGAGCACCTGCTCGTCGACGCGCCCGCCGTCGGCCGCCACCGCCGCGGCGTTCAGTAGTGCCTGCGTGCGCAGACCTACCTCGGCGGACGGGGCCGGGACGGTGTAGACGGTGCCCCGGATGGGGAGCTGAATCGTTTCGTCGAGCAGCTCGTCTAGCGCCTCGAACCCCACTACGCATCACCGCCCTTGGTGTTCACGGGCGGCGCGTCCCCAACCGGGTTGGGAATCTCGACCAGCGGACCCGATCCGGTAAGCGTGACCTTGATCGTGTCGACTTCGTCCGGCCCGCCGCCCTCGGGCTCCCATGTGACCAGGGCGGTACCTTCCTGGGCGTCCGGGGCGCCGTTGCGGTCGTAGTACCGCACGCGGACGTAGGAGGCGGCACCGAACGACATGGACGCCCGGCGCAGGGCTTCCTGCGCGGCGTTGAACCGCCCGGTGGTCGGGTGGGCGCGGTGGGCGAGGGTGACCTCGACCGACCAGGCAAGCATGGTCACGGCCTGCTCCGACCAGCCCTCGGCGTCGTAGGTGGTTACGTCCTGCTGCGTGGGTTCGATCTTGGGGGTGAACTCGGTGATGCCGGGAATCACGGCCCACGTGGGCGGGCCGTCCTTGCCTGTGTCCAGCTCCAGCCGGTAGCGGCGGGCCAGTGCGGTCACGGTCTCGGCCGGCGGCGTCGGGGTTGCCATCGTGGCGCCTCCTATTCGAGGTGTCGGGCCGCGCGGTGGGCGCGGGCGTAGTAGTTGCTGCTGCGCTCCATACGGCCGGCAGAGTCCGCTCCGATCGGCGCGGCCGAGACGCGATAGAGAAGCTGCACGCGGGCCGCGCCCCAGGTGTGGGGGCCGGATCCGTGCAGCACGTCGAACGCCGCGTCGTCGAGGGCGTCGACCTCGCGCGGGTCTGCCCCGGCACGGGTGCGGACCTGTAGGCCGGTGGTGGTGTCGGTGAGCACGGGAGAGTCGGCCACCGGGTAGGCAGATAGGCAGATCACGCGATCCGGCGCCGGCGGCATCGCGGCAATGGTGATCGCGGTATCGCCCGGCACATACACGCCGTCGGGCCGGTAGGTACCGACCCCGGCGGCGTCGAGCCGGCGGGCGAGCCCGTCGAGGAGGTCGGCGGTGTAGCTCACGAGCGCAGCGCCCGCCGCACCTGCGCGGCGATCAACGCCTGAACCGTCGCCGACTCCTGCGGCAGTACAGACTCCAGATACTTCGCCGAACGCCCCGGAGAGTGACGGGCGTTGAGATCCTCATGCACCCGGCGGGCGTACGAGGTGTCGTAGGAGACGGCCGCGACGAGCTGCTGCTCGTCAACCGATGCGGCGCCGGAGCGTTCGAGGGTGCCCTCGGCGATCGGCACCTGCTGACGGCTGGCCTGGAGGACGTGTTCGGCGCCGAGCAGCGCGCCGCGGGCGGCAGCCTGCCGGATGGCGGCGGTTGCGGCCTGGCCGTTCCAGCGCAGGCGGGCGGACTGGCTCATTCGCACGTCACCTCCGTACACGCAGGGACAGGGAGACCGGGGGCGGTGTGCCGGGCAACGGTGAGCGCGATGGTGGTGCGCCCGTCGGGCAGGGTGATCACGCTTCCCGGTGGGCAGTCGAGCGTCGGCCCGGCAATCACGGTCGCCGTTGCCGTGACCTGGCGGCCGTCGGCGGTGCGCACCATGCGCGGGGCTTCGTCCACCAGGGCACGCACGTTGGGAATGGCGTGCCGGTACTGGGCCCCGTAGGCGCCCTCGCCGGCGTACGGCTCGACGGTGATCCGATGCCGCAGCAGCACCGCGGGTACCTGGGTCACCACGGCCACACCACCCCCGGTTCAAGCCCGGCCCGGCGTAGGGCGCGGGCGGCGCGCGGGGCCAGCTCGACGCCGCCGGCGGCCGGCGGCTGCCCGGACCGGCCCGACAGGGACACCGGGCCGATGCTGACCGAGTCCCAGATGCCGCCGGCGCCGGTGCCGTCGTCACCGGTGGCGAGCCAATGCTCGACCTGCGCGCACACGGCATCGGATAGAGCGGCGCGCACCTGGGCGTCGAGGGCGTCGCCGTCCTCGTCGACCGCGTACACCGCGGTCAGCAGGGCACTGTCGACGTCCTCGGACGCGCGGGTGAGCAGCCGCTCGGCGCCGTCCGGGGCGGGCTCGCCGAGGTAGGCGGCGAGCTGCTCGGGGGTGGCGTACAGGCGGCGCAACATCACTCCGCCTGAGTGGTCGGGTTGACCTGGATGCCGCGCCACACCGCGGCGCCCTTGGTGGTCTTCAGCGCGACGGCGACGGGGCCGAGTTCGACCTCGCCGCGCTTGACGGCGCCGGCGGTGGAGAAGTCCGGAAGCCACTGGCGGACCAGGCCGCCGCCGACGGTCGAGACACCGTGGAAGGCATCCAGGCCCAGCCGGACGGCGTACAGGTCGGTGGTGCCGGTCTTGGCGTCGATGCCGATCACCGGATCGGCGCTGCCGGCCTTGGCGCCCAGGTCGATGAACGGGATCCCGTTGTACGACTCGACCGTCTGCCCAAACGCGTTCTCGGCGCGGCTGTAGTAGCCGGCCCGGCGCGCAAGGCTGCGGATACGGGCGATGGTCTTCTTGTTGCCGAGCAGCGCGCTCGGGGTGTCGTCGAGCTGGCCGAGGAACTCGTCGAGGGAGTCGAGGGCGTTGTGCGCTGCGGGCTGGTCGGCGGGGGTGGACCAGTCGGCCGGGGCCTTGTACTCCGTGCTGGAGCCCGTGAGCACCTTCGACAGTCCCTCGAACCCGGTTGCGGTGGAGGTGTTGCGGGTGCCGTTGATGACCTGGTCGGAGAAGAACGCACGCGCGCTCTTGATCGTCTGTCCCATCTGAAACGTGACTTCGTTGGTGGCGGCCGGGCCGAGGTTGGACAGGACGCGGTCGATCTCGAACGCGCCGCCCAGCACGGACAGGTCGACGGTCGCGCGGGACCGCTTGGCCTGCTCGGTGCCGTACTCGGTGCCCAGCGGGCGGAAGGCGGCGCCGCGCTCGGAGACCAGGCGGGTGTAGCCGTAAGTCAGCGTCGCCCCGCCGCCGGCCGGGTTCACGACGTCGTCAAAGGTCAGGTTGTCCAGCAGCCACGAGGACTTGCGGAACTCGTCGATCACTCGCAGATCGATGTCGTCCTGCGTGTTCAGCTTGGCGTCGGCGAGGGTGATTGCCATGGGTACTTCCTAGGTTTTAGGCGCCAAGCCGGGCGGCGATGGCGTCGCGGAGGGTGGCCGGCTTGGTGGGCGCAGCCGGAGCGCCGTTGAACTCCGCACCGCCGCGGCCGGGGACGGCCGGGGTCGCGCGGTACAAATCCGGATCGGCCTCGACGGCGGCCCGGATCGCGGTGACGAGTTGCTCGTCGAACTTCCCGTCGGCGGGGTCGAGCGCGGCGACCGCGTCGAGGAACGACCGCGAGTTCAGCAGGCGGTCGGCGCGGGCGCCGTGGTCTGCGGCGGCCTTGTAGGCGGCCAGTTCCACGCGCGCCGTGCGCAGTTCGGCGCCGGTCTGGTCGAGCTGCTTGTCGCGCTCGGCGACCGTGGCAGCCAGCGCGGCCGGGTCCTGCTCGCCCTGGTCGCCGTTGGGGTTGAGTGCCTTGGTCACCGCGTCGAGGGCGGCCCGCAGCTCGTCGCGCTCGGCGGCGGCCTGCTCGGCGCGCACGGTGGCGTCGGCGAGCTGCTGCTCGGTGGCCGGGGCCGGCGTCGATGTGACGGGGGCGGACGGCGTCTCTGGGGCCGGGGTGCCGGTGGTCGGCGTGGCCTCGGCGGTCGGTGTGGTGGTGTCGGACATGGGTGTCGGGTCCTTTGCGGTGGTGTGCAGGCATGACAAAGGGCCCGCCATCGGCGGGCCCTTCAGGTCGGTTGGTGCAGCAGTGCCTACTCGGCGGCCTGCTCCTGGTCGTGCTGCTCGTCGGGCAGCCGCATCGTCTTCGCGTAGCCGCGCACCCACGCCGAGCGGCGCAGGTCTCCGGACGGGAAGGGGCAGGCGGTTACCGGGTCGCCGGAACGGCCGGCCGCTGCGCCCGCGTTGATCGCGCGGACCAGATCACCCCTGATGCCCATGGACCCTCCTTACCGTCGGTTCTGCCGGTCGTTGCGGGAGTGCCGCGCGGTCTGTGCGGCGGCGTCCCGGACGCCGGTGATCTGCTCGGTGTACTCGGCCAGCGTAGTTCGCGGATGGGTCTCCCACCAGCGGATCAAGTCTTCCGACGCACGCGCATAGGCCACGTGTGCCGGGCCGGTGAACAGCGATCGGGGGTCGATGCCGTCGGCCTCGGCCCGCCGGTTGAGCAGGTGCCCGCGCAGCGCGTTTTCGGCCTCCAGCCATTGAGCCGCGATGTGCTCGTGGTACATCTCGCGTATCTGCTCGCGGGAGAAGGCCGAGCGTTGCGCCGCGGCGGCGTCCTCACGCTCCGCGACCCATCGCTCGGTGGCGGACATGCCCGCGTACCGGTCGTCGTCGAACGCGAGGTGCGCCCAGTCGTCCGGGTCAGCGGCCGGGGTGAGGGCCTCGTCGACGGCGGCCCGGTCGGCGAGCTGTCCCTCGACGGTGTGCGCCCCGTGTGCCTCGGCGGGCGGGGCGGGCGGGTGCCGTCGGTCGAGTTCGTCGGCGATCTTCTCGACATCGCCCTCGCGGCCGTAGCGGATGGCCCAGCCGAGGACGTCGTCGCCCAGGCTGGACAGGTCGGCCGCCAGGTACCCGCCGGGGAACACGGTCCGCAGGAGGTCGCGGCGGTCCGCCTCGGCAGCCAGCGCGCCCAGCTCGCCGGCGTCCGCGCCCCGAGCACGGCGGGCGAGCTGCGCGTCGGAAAGCCCGATCAAGTCAGTCCGGGCGCCGGGCAGGCCGGCGGCCACGTCGCGGCGGTCCATCTCGGCGGCCACCCGCAGAACGTCGTCGTCGCCCAGGTGCGGCAGCACGCGGGCGAGTTCGGAGTCACCGAACGCGGTCAGATCCTCGGCGAGGCGCCCGTGCGGACGGACACGGTCGAGCAGGTCGCGCTCGTCGCGCCGGTCGGCCTCGGCCTCGATCCGGCCGCGGTCGCGCTCGTCCAGGTGCCCGGAGCCATGCGCGACGGCGAGCTGCTCGTCGGCCATCTCCGGCAGAGTCCGCTCGTCGCCGGCGCGCACCCGTGCGGCCTCTACGGCGTCCTGCGGCGGATGCAGCGCGTTGCTCGGGAGGTTCCCGGCGCCGGGCTGCTCGCGGTACCGCCGGCGAATCAACTCGGGGCGTTCGGCGAGGTGTTCGCGCTGCTTCTTCTGCCAGGCGCGCACCTTGGCCTCGGCCGCTCGCTTGCCCTCGGGTGTGGTCGAGGCTGCGGCGCGGTTCTTCCACTTCCGGATACCCCGCTCGATCGCGCGCTGCCGCTGTGTTGCCTCGTACCCGTCGGGGTCGGTGGAGTGCTCGACCGGGGCCCGGGTCACCCCAGGCAGGTAGGCAGCAACCGAGTGCCGGCAGTTCGGGTGTTGGAACCCGTGGCGGCGCGCTTCGTCGAGTGAACCGGCCACCTGCACACGAACCGTGCGGCCGTCCTCGACGGCGTGCTCGACCTCCACAGTGCGGGAGCCGTCCGGGCCGTCCAGGGCCAGCACACGCCCCTCGTAGGGCTTGCACAGCGGGCACTCGTGCGGCGCGTTGGAGACGATCACCAGGGATACGCCAGCGGCGCGTATGCGGTCGCCGTGCGCCTCGACGGCGGCGCGCCCCACGCTGGTGCGCACGGCCATCTCGGCGTACGAGGTCATCGACCACGCGCGCCCGCTCTTGTCAACGAACGTCCGCAGACCACGATCGGCAAACCGCTCCATGGCGGCCTGCGTGGCTTGGCGGCGGGTGTCGATGCCCAGCAGGGGCGTAGCGGATACCTCGCTGACCACCTGGCGGTAACCGTCTTCCACGCCGCGGAGAATGCCGCGGTGCGTGGCGGTAACGCGGTCGATGGTCTCGTGCGCCAGCCGGTCAACGGCGCGTCCGTTCGGGGTGCTTTCAGCGATCCGCTGGGTGTCGTTGTCGTGCAGCGCGCCGAGTTCGGCCAGTCCTGCGCGGGCACCGGTGTTGTATGCCTCGGCGATCACGTCGAACACATCCAGCGTCATGGCCTTGCCGAGTTCGTCGACGACGCTCTGCGCGGCCCGCCGCAGCGGCTGAATGTCGGCGAGCTTTGCGACCGCCCACCCTGGAGCGTCGTAGCCGGCGGCGAGCTGCCGGGCGACGATGCCCAGCAGCCGCGTCTCGGCCGCCGCGTAGAGGTCGCGCACGCCGGCCGACAGATCCTCGACCATTCCGGGATGAATAGGCATGCCCACTCCCCCCGGATATTTCGACTAAATGCCGAAAAGTGCGGAATGGTAAAAAGAGATTCGCGTGATGCGCGTCACGCGAATCTCTGTTCGAATGCCTTGCGCAAGAAGACTGCGAGACTTCGAAGGTAGCCTCTGGCCTGCGCTTTATGGGAATTGACAGGGCTAACAATACAACGGAGTGCTGTAAAGTCAAATCATAAGCGTCATCCTTGTGGAATCAGCGAGCTTGTAATCTCTCTCGTGTGATGGGAATTGATGCGCAAATCGCGGCCGTTTCTACCCCCTTTTATGCCCTGGTTACGGTGCTGCTCGCTGTAGCCATGGCGCACCCCGAACCGCAGGTCAGGGCACGAGCGGAACGGCTTTTGGCGGTGATCTTCCGGGTGCGATAGCTAGTCGAGGACGCCAGCCTGCATCGGGTCGGGCACGGCCGTGCCGGTCTCCATTTGGATGCGGTCAACCTCGGCCCGTACGGCGTCGTCGTCCCAATCCGGACGCAAAATCCGCACCTTGGTCTCGACGCTGACGGCCTGTGCCTGCTGGAGCAGGGACAGAGTTTGCGCGACGCTCTGCGGGTCCTCGCTGACGGAATCCCCGAACACAATCACCGGCCGTTCCGGTGTCAGTGCCGGGGTGTAGAGGGCCTGGTCAAGGCGGAGCATCACATGCAGCATGTCGGCCAGGGCCGGGGCCCAGTAACGCGACTTCTTGTCGCGCGTGATCATTGACCGGCGTTCGCGGGCGGTGACCTCGGTTGCCGTGGCGGCGGTCGAGTCGCCCAGGCCGAAGGACTGCGCGGAGTATCCGGCGAGTTGTACGGCCTGTCGCATGATTGCGTCGGCCGTCTGCTGGTGCTCAGCAACTCGGATGGCGAACTGCGACAGGGTGATCCCTGCCGCGTTGTTGTCGCCCGGCGGGATGCTGAGTGCCTGCCAGATCTCCCGGTCATCGTCGAACGACGCGCCGCGGCCGGGGCCGTGGTCGCGCAGGTAGCCGTCGGGCACGATCAGCCGGGCCCTGGCGAGGCGGATGTCGCGCAGCCAGCTCGACCATGTCTCGTCGAGGGCGTCGAACAGGTCGTGCGCGCTCTGGTAGTCGCTGCGGCCGAACGGTGATCCGCGGTGCCTGCGGTTGGGGCGGATGTTGGGCACGTAGGCGGCCGTGAGCTGGTCGAGGCCGGTCTCGATCGTGTCGCCCTCGGAGCTGAGGGAGTCGGCGAGCGGTGCTGTCTCGGGGTGCTCCGTGAGCGGTGTCCGCGTGCCGAGGCTGTCGGTGGTGCCCTGGTAGAGGCCGTGCAGGACGCGCCCGGCCTGGTGCCGCTCCAAGTGGCGCCAGACGGTGGATCCGTCCGCGGACAGCTCACGCCAGAAGGTGACGGCGGCGAGTTGCCCCCAGCGGAATTCCGGTATGGCGCAGTCGGCATGCACGGCCGTCAGCAGCGGCCGGGTAGCGAGGGAGGCATCCCACGTGACGCGCAGGTACACCCCGCCGAGCGCTGCGGCGATCTCGGCCGCTTCGAGCAGCGTGTTCGCAATCCCGCCGGCCTCGGTGATCTCGTCGAGCCGGGCCTGCGTCGCCGGGTGCGCCACGGTGAACGTGGGCGGCTCGCTGAACAGGAGGTCGGCCGAGGTGGTCGCGATGTCGGCGGGAAGCGGGATATGCAGCCGGGTGTCGTGCCGGCCGGGCTGCGGGTGGCGGTGGCGGGCCCACAGTCGGCGGCGGCCGTCGCGCCGGTGCTTGTGGTCCTGGTGGACGTCGGCCAGGCGGCGCCGGTCGCCGGAGTACCACGCGTCATCGACGCGCATCTCGCGGTACAGGTTGCCGAGCGTCGGCGGCGGCCACGGGGCGCCGTTGTCAGGCAGCGGCACGGGACGTCACCTCCTCATCGGCGGGCGCGGGTATCAGGTGGCGCCACTCGTGCGCGGTGGAGTGCACGGCGTAGCGCAGCGCGTCGCACGAGTGGTCGTCGCGCTTGATCGGGCGGTCTTCGCCACGGTCGGACGCGGCGGGATCCCATGCATAGCCAGGCAGCTCGGACAGCAGGCCGGAGCATGAGGAGTGGACGCGCAGCAGGCCGGAGTCGAGCGCGGTCGACACGCTGCGGATGCCGTCGAGGACGTCGTTTCGGGCACGTGCGATGCCGGGGTGCCCGTCCGTCCACAACTGTGTGGAAAACGAAGCGGCCGACGGGTCGACGAACGTCCACTCTGGTGCGACCTGCTGCTCGGCCAGCCATCGACGGATGGCGATGCTGTACTGCGCGTCGGTCATCTGCCGGCGGGTCTGCCGGGAGTCGTGGCGCCATTCGGCGACCGCGTACAGGCGGTCGTCGTCGCCGAGGCCGAGCAGCACGGCCGAAGTGGCGTTGGTGGTGCCGTAGTCGATGCCGAGCCAAAGCCGGCGCATCGCGGGCAGGGAGTCGACGACGTGCTGCTGCTCGTCCCACATGTCGTAGACAGCGCCTTCGGCGACGCACCACGCGCCGTCGATCATCCGGCGTTTCCACAGCCCGACGTACTCGGCGGCGAGCGATGCCACGTAGGCCGGGGAAAGACTCGGGTTGTCGTCGAGGCGGAAGTGCCATGACATGAGGTCGAGTTCGCCCTCGCGGTCGAGATAGCCCGTCTTGAGCCAATGCCGCGGACCGTCCGGGTTGGTGGTGGCCAGCAGCCGCGCCCCAGGCACGGACAGACGGGCGAGGAGCTGTGTCCAGAACCCTTCGGGGAGCAGCGTTGCCTCGTCGACGTAGGCCAGGCAGGCAGTCAGGCCGCGCAGGCGGCCCTCGGCGCGAGCGTCGGCCGCGCCGATCAGGTGCACTGTCCGGCCGAGAATGACGGCCGTGGTCGCCCCGCGGGTGTGCCGTACCTGCCGGGCGACGGGCCCGAACAGCGCCTCGTCTTGCAGCGGTTCGAGACAGTTGCGCTCGATGGTCTGCAAGCTGCGCCCACAGATCACGATCAGTCCCGATGCGGGCGCTTCGGCCACGGCCAGGACGAACGCCAACAGTGAGGCCACGGTCTTGCCGGAGCGCACCGCGCCGTGCCATAGGCAGATACGGGCGGTGGCCTGCGCGATGGACTGGAGCTGTTTCCGGGACAGCGGCAGGGAGTCGAGCACAGGCTCACCTCCCGGTGTCGGTCCCCTCGTTCGTCTCGGCCTGGTCGGCGTCGGCGAACGCGGCGCGCAGGCCGCGGGCAAGGTCGGTGAGCATGGAACGGACCTCGCCGGTACCGGTGCCGGCGTCGATCTCGACGAGCCGCGCGGCGCTCGTCAGGTATGAGCTGATGGCTTGGGAGTGGTGGCGCTCATCCTGGGCGGGCGGCTCATCGGAGACCAGCCGCACGGGCCGGCCGGTGGGCAGCAGCTCAACGCGCACATACTCGGTGGCCTCGACGCGGTCGAGGTTGGCGGAGGCGCGGGCGTACAGGCGGCCGACGAGCTGTCGTCGCTGCTCGGCGAGGTCGAGCTGCCGCGCCGCAGTGGCTGGAGCGACCCGCGCCCCGCCTTCGAACCGCAGTCCCTCGTCGCGGGCGATCTTCGACACGGTCGAGCTGCTGCGCCCGATGGCGCGGGCGATCTGGTTCCGGGACTGGCCGGCCCCATGCAGGCGGCGAACCTCGTTGCGGTCCTTGTCGGTGATGGGCGCGGCGATGGCTCATCACCTCCTTTGGGCATGCGAACGCCCCGTCGACCGGGGGGGAGTGTCGACGGGGCGTACGTTCAGTTTCCGGGCACGCCGGAGGCGCCGCCCATTAGATCACGACTTGATAACGGTCGCAAGGTGGATGCCGAGCGCCCGCTCGACGGTGATTCGTAGTTCGCTGCCCCGGGTGCGTTTGAGGCCGAGTGCCTGCCCGAGCGCCTCGGCCGTCGGCCGCTTGCCGGTCTCCCTGTGCAGGCGTCGGTATGCGGCGACGGCGTCTGTCGGCGCGGCGCCGGTGGTTGACGCCGGGGCGCCGGGGGTGGCGTCGTCGTCGAACGGGGCTGGCGTGGGGAGCGGCGGCGCGGTGAACGTGGCGGCGAGGGGGAGCGGCGCCGGAGCGTCGGTGACGTCCTCGGCGGCCGGTGGCCCGTCGACGGCGGCGACGGCGGCGGCGAGGTCGACCAGGGCCAACGGTGGCGCGGCGGCGTCGGTCAGGGTGGCGGCGGCCTGCTCCGCGCGGGCGGCGGCGTCGGTGGCGACGGTGGCGGCGTCGAGGGTGCGGTCGACGGCGTCGGCGACGGTCCGGGCGGCAGTGTCGAGGGCGGCGTGTACCGCGGTGGCGTCGGTGTGGGCGGCGTTGGCGGCGGCCTGCGCGTGGCGCGCGGCGTCGGTAGCGGCGGCAACCGCCGGTGCGACGTCGTCGACGGCCGCGGTGGCGCCGGCGGTGGGCAGCATCCGCACGAGTAGCTCGGTTGCGACGAGCTGCGCGACAGGCGGCACGACGGCGACGGCGATACCGGCGCCGGTTCCGTCGGAGTGCCCGATGTTGAATGCCAGCGACACCGACGCGAACGCGACAACGGTCAACCAGTACGCGACCGTCGGTCGGCCGGCGCGCCGGGCGGAGACAACGCCGACGGTTCCGACGACAGCGCCACCGTCCACGAGGACGGCGAACATCCACACAATGTCGGGGGCGATGCCGTGCTCGACGGCAAGCCCAGTGAGGGACTCGAAAGAAAGTCTGAACGCGAGGAACGCAAATCCGACGGTTGCGGCGACGGCCGCGCCGAGGGGCGCCCACGACAGACGGCTCGGGGCGGCCGGCGCACCGGCGGTAGGGTTGTGCGTAGCCATTGCGGGGTTAGCTCCCGTGATCGGTTAGGGCCCGTTCCGGCATGTGGAGTGCCGGGCGGGCCTGCTTCGTTTTACTGCTCGTCGGCCCCGGCGGCGGGCCACTCCTGGGCGTACACGGCGTCGTCGTCCTCGCCGAGGTCGGCGCCGTGCCACAGCAGGACGCGGGCGCCCAGGTGCGCGCGGCGTTTCCCGAGGCATTCGCGCCGGATCTCCTCGACCAGCGCGGCCGGGTTGGCGAGCGTCCCGTCGTCGCTGATGTCGGCGATCCCGTCGCCGTTCTCTTCCGTCTGCCACCCCGGCCCAATACGGGGATCGTCGTAGACGTCGAGGCGGTACGAGTAGCGAGTCTTGGTGCGCAGGATGCGGAACACGTACGACTCGCCCGTGCCCAACTCACGGGCGATCTCCGCGCCGGACACCCCAGCGTCGCGAGCGTCGAGGATCACCTCGGGCATGTGCCGCTCGTACTCCTTCCACTCCTTCCGCGCGGCGCCGGCCGCGGCAAGACGTGCCCGCGCGCCCTCCTCCTCAGACACCTCAAAGGCACGCAGCATGTCGCGGGCGAACTCGGCGAGCTGGGGCCGGTCGGCAAAGTAGGCCGCCAGGGCGGCGCGCTGCTGCTCTGGGTTGATCTCGTTCCGCTTGCTGCTCATCTGCTGGTCTCTTTCTGGACGGGCCCGCCCCGCGGGTACGGGGCGGGCGGAACGGTACCGGTCAGGTGAAGAGGGCGCCCTGCTCGTCCGGGCCGAGGTCGAACAGTGCCCCGTCGGCCGGGGCGCTGGCGATCCAGCCGCCGCGCCATGTGCCGTCGACGCGCTCGGCCTTCTCGACCGCGTCGACGGTGTCGAGCAGCTCGGCCTCGGCGGCGCCTTTCTCGTTGTCAGCCTCGGCCTGCTCGGGCTGCTGCTCGCCGGTCCAGTGGCACCAGTGGCAGCCCTTGCCCGCGCACTCTTTGCACCGGTCCTCGGCCGGGATGGCGTTGCACTCCTCGCAGGTGTCGGCCGTCTGCTCATCGTGCTCCGTGCACATAAGCGCCCACGAAAACTTGGGGTCGCCGGCCGGTGCTTCCGCCTCGACGTTGTACTGCGCGCAGTCGTTCGCGGCCTCGACACAGCAATCAACGGCCAGCACGCACCCCTCGTCGTTGAACACGCCGGCGCTCTGGTTGGGCTGCTTGCGGGCGCACCAGGTGATCGGGTCGCCGCTCACGTCCGGCCGTGGGCGCTGCCCATGCAGGCACAGCGTGTCGGCGGTGGGTAGCTCGGCGAGCGCGGCCGGCTGTGCCTGGGCCGGCGCGGCGTCCTCGTCCGGGCGGTGCGCGAACACACATTGCGAGCTGCGCAGCATCCGCTCGACGGCCCACCCGCGGGAGCGCAGGCGGTCGGCGAGGATATCCAGGGCCGGCCCGTGCCACGGGTCGTCGCGCCGGATGATGCGGCCCCCTTCGAGCCAGTACACGGCGATGCGGCCTTGCGTACGGGGGTCGATCAGGTAACCGCGCACGCTGCGCTCGGCGTCGGTCGGCTCGGTGACGTCGTGGTGATCGGTTATGTCTGCGGCCTTCAACTGGTCGAGCGCGACGCGGGCGGCAGCGACATCGGGGTGCGAGGCGTTGCTCGGGGTGCTGCCCTTGGCGGTACCTGCGTGCTCGACGATGACGCCCTCGACGACGCGCTGCTCGGTGATGGCGTCGACCTCGGCGCCCCAGGCGTCGACCTCGTTGGCGAGCTGGTCGGCCTCGGCAGCGGTTTCGCGGGTGTCGGCGAGCAGGGTGTCGGCCTCGGTGTGGAGCTGCGTCACCTCGGCGGCGAGGCGGTCGAGGGCGGCCTCGCGCTCGGCGTCGAGTACGCGGAGTGCTGCCTGGCCCTTGGGGGAGATGCGGTGATGCTTGACCTTGTACGGCTGGCCCTGGAAGTCGGTGGCGGTCTCGCCGGTCTCGAACTCTTCCACTAGGCCGCGCCGGATAAGGGCCTGAAGGCTCGGATCCGTGACCCCCTTGGGCAGTTCGGCGAGGCCGGCGGTAGTGCGCCAGGACCCGGCGGCAGCGACGGCGGGCAGAATGGCGCGCATCTTGGGCGAGAGGTTCCGGGCGGTGGCCTCGGCTTCGGCGTCGGCAGTCTCGACGGTCTCGGCGACTTCGGCCGCGGCGGCGGCGAGGGGCGAGGCGGCGGCGAGGCGGCGGGCCTCGGCGCGTTGCTCGGCGGCGCGGTGGCAGGGCGCGCACAGCTCGTATCCCTTGTCGAACAGGGCGACGGCGTCCTCGACGTCAAGGTATGCGGTGATGGCGCGACCACAAAGGCCGTCGTCGTTGCTCGGCGAGTAGTGGACGCGCTTGCCCTTGCCGATCACGGCGTACCTGACGCCGGCCTGTTCGGTGAACGTCGGGCCGTCGACGGCTTTCTCGGCGGCCTCGGCCGGGGCGGGGGTGTGCTCGACAGTGGCCTCGGCGAGCAGGGCCTCGAACTTCGCAACGCACCGCTCGCACCGGGTGGTCAGCGGCGACTCTGCGCCTTCGCGGGTGCGGAAGTCGTCGTTCATGCGGGCGAACATGCGCGCCCAGATGCGGCTGTGGCACAGGGCCGGGCCTTCGCCGTCCTCGGTGAAGGCGTGCCACAGATTGCCGGATTCGGTTCGAGCCCAAATACGGGTGTTCATCGGGGTTAGCTCCCGTGGTTGTGGTGGTGCCGGGTGGAGTCCGGTGGTACGTCTGTAACTGTACTGGGTGCTGTACCGAGTACACAAGCGGGGTGCGAGAAAGGGCCCGGATCAACTCCGGGCCCTGCGCCTCGACTTGGCCTCACGCGGCCATCGGGGGCGCCTCCCCTCCCTGCTCCGCTGCGTCCAGTGCGGTCACCAGGGCGAGCAGGGCATGCCACTCCCACACCCGCCGGCGCGTGAGGGTGAGCGGTACGGGGGCGGGGCACTGGGGGCCCGTGCCGCACGTGACGCTCGGCCCCTGATCCGGACTGGTGTGCAAGGTGAGTTCACCGCCGCACCAGGGGCACGGCCGGCCGGGCACTGGGGTGGCGCGGTGGTCAAGGCCAAGGGTGCGCAGCAGGCGGCCGGCGCACTGGTGGGCGACGAGGGCGGCCTCGTGCAGCAGGTACTCGGGCAGGGGCGTGAACGGGGCCGACACGAGGGTGTCGTCGTCGAGCAGTTCGGGCTCGGTGTCCTCGTCGAGCACCCGGCCCTCGACGTACAGCGCGGCCCAATGCAGGCCGTGCGCGCGGCTGCCGGGATCCGTGGCGCTGCGGTAGTTCCAGCGGCGCGGGTCGTCGAGGTCGGCGTGCTGGACGGCAGCGGCGAGGGTGTCGGCGAGGTCAAACACGGCGCGCTCGATGGCGAGGCCGGTGTCGAGGGCGTCGACGTTCAGCGGGGCCGGGTGCTCGCGCAGCACGAGCGGCGCCCGGTCCTCGACGTCGAGCTGCTCGTCGTCGACGGCGCGCAGTGTGTGTACGAGTTGCCGCGGGGGCCACGCGTCGGCGGGCGGGGTCTCGATGGCGAGCAGCAGCTCGGCCCAGTGGTTCCGGATGGTGGCGAGGTTCTCGGCGGCGCGAACGGCTACGGGGTTGTGCATGGTTCATCCCTCCCGGGGCTGGATTGCTCGGCGGCGTTGGCGCGCTGCTCGGCCTCGACGATGGCCTGCTCGGCGGCGTCGAGGCGGCGCTGCAACCGGCGTACGGCGGCCTGTTGCCCGCCGGCCTGGCGCCGGTACCGGTCGGCGGTGGTGCGCTCGGCCTCGATCAGGGTCCGCAGGTGCGCGGCCTCGGCCGGGGCGTGGCGGCCGTACCGGGCGAGCAACACATCGATCTGCGCGCGGCGTTCGTCAGGGGCGGTCATCGGCGCACCGCCGAAAGGCGCCGCGTCTCGTACGACGCGATCAGGTCCCCGTCGGTGACGCGTACCTCGGCGTCGGCGGCCGGCCGGTCAACGCGGTGCAGCTCATCGCGCACTATTTCAACGAGGTGTGCGACGTCGAGCAGGTGAGCGGGCAAGGGTAGGGCGTGTTCGGTCCGGGTCACGTGGACCGTGCGGCGGGTCGGGACGATCACGGGGCGGACCTCCGAGGTGTCGAGGGGAGTCGGGTGAGGAGGGCCGGCCGTCCCCCGCGCGCACGGGGGCGGGTTCGACCGGTCGCGGCGGAGGCGCTTGCCGTTGCCACTCGAATGGGCGGCGTGTGGCTGCTGCACGGCTGTGTGGGTGCGTTCCTGGAGGGGAGAAACCCCCACAAGCAGGAGGCGTTGTGGCCGGCAAGTTCGAGATGTACGAGGACAAGGCGGGGAAGTACCGGTACCGGCTCAAGGCCGGCAACGGCGAGATCATCGCGGTCGGTGAGGCTTATAACTCAAAGGCCGCATGCGAGAAGGGCATCGAGTCGGTCAAGCGCAATGCGCCAACGGCGGAGGTGCGCGAGATTCGCGAGTCTCGCCGCACTCGCAACGCTTAGAACGGCGGTTCTGCGGCGTACTGCGGTGCTGCTGGGGTCTGAGTCACCCAAGGGTCTGTGGCGGGCTGCTGCGGCTGCTGAGGGGCCTTGTGGTGGCCTGCCTTGGTGACGGTGGCGGTCGCGCGCAGCAGGGACGGGCCGACTTCCTCGACGTCCAGCTCGAACACGGTCCGCTTGACGCCTTCGCGGTCGTCGTAGGTGCGCTGCTTGAGTCGGCCGGTGACGATGACGCGCATGCCGCGGGTGAGGGATTCGGCGGCGTTCTCGGCGGCCTGGCGCCACACGGAGCAGGTCAGGAACAGGCTTTCGCCGTCGCGCCATTCGTTGGTCTGACGGTCGAAGGTGCGGGGGGTGCTGGCTACGCGGAATTTGGCGACGGCGGCGCCGGCGGTGGTGAACCGCAGTTCGGGGTCGTCGACGAGGTTCCCAGCGAGGGTGATCGTGGTCTCTCCGGCCATGGCAGTTCCTCTCTCGTGAACGGTATGTATCGATCGAGAATGAATGATAGCGCGTAGGGGCGCCCCTTGACGTGCAGTTTTGGGCGCCCCTGGCGGGCTACGCGGCCCGGTTCGTGGTGATGGTGAGGCCGTGCTCGGCGAGGGTGTCGAGTAGGCGCTCGGCGGCCTGGACGGCGGCCGGGGCGACGGGGTGCTCGCGTCCGTCGTATGCGTCCGGGTGCAGGTCGTACAGCTCCCCAGCCAGCAGGGCAACAACGGCGGGCGCGGTCATCGGATGCCCCGGCCGGCAACGACGTGTGCGGCGGCAAGTCGGCCCGCGGCGCGCCGGGGAACGGGCGGGGCCTGCATGAGTCGGGCGTGCCGGTTGTGCTCGGCCTCGGCGTGCACGTTGTCGACGAACCGGGCGGTGCGGGCGGCGAGTTCGGCCTCGACAGCGGCCCGGCGGGCGGCGGCTTCTTTCTCGGCGGCCTGGTGCTGCTGCTCGGCGAGCATGGCGGGGCCGTCGAGGGTGGTGTCGGGCAGCCACCGCGCGCCGCGGGCTTTCTCGATCACGACGACGGCGCCCTCGCCTGCCCACGTCCGGGCCTTGGAGTAGAGGCGCTTGCGGTCGGACGTCTGGAACTGCACCCGGGGTGCCGGGGTGGGCCAGGTGGCCGTAAGGCGGTAGTTCTTGCGGCTCATGCTGCAACTCCTTGGGGATTGGCGGCGAGTTCGGCTCTGCTGTCGTGCGGGGTGGTCTTGGTGCGTCGGCCCTTGCCGTTGGGGCGCCATCCGCCGCGGCACGGCTGCTCCTCCTCGGCGTGGCACCACGGGCACGGCACCGACAGGGGATCGGGCTGGCCGGCGGCGACGGTGGCCTCGCGGCGCGCCTTGGTGGGCCGGTAGGCGGCGAGTTGCAGCCGCACGGCCGGCGGGATGGGGCTGCCGATGGCGGCGAGGCGGGCCTCGACGGCGGGGTGCGGCCCGCCGGTGAGCTGGGGGCGCTCGATGGGCGCGGCCTGGCCGGTGGCGACGGCGGCCCGCCCGGTACGTAGCTCAGCGAGGTAGGCGTCGACGTTGTCGGGGTCGACCGGCGGCGCGGGGTCGGTGTGTCTGTTCATCAACTCGGCGCGGTACGGCGCCCATGCGGCGAGCAGGTCGTGCGGCTCGATTGCGCGGAATTGTGCGCTGCGGTCGCCGTTGCGCTGCTCGTAGTAGCGACGAACGGCGCGGGCGGCGTCCCAATCGGCGGCCTCGGAGGCGGCGGGGATGCCGTCGAGGGCCTGCGACCACGCGCGAATGGTGGCCGCGGACTGCTCGGGGCTGGCCATGACGCGGCGAACGCGGCTGTCGAGGGTGGCGGCGAAGTTCAACAGGGCGGCAACGTGGGTGTGCTGCATCAGGAGAAACCTTCCTTCTCCAACAGGGCAAGTCCTGCTGCGAGGTTGTCGGTGTGGCTGGTGAGCGCGGCCGGGGCCGCGGGCCGGAACGGGACGACGTTCGAGCCGTGCGGCGCGGCGGCGGGGACGCGGTCGAGGTCCGACCAGACCCGCAGCCAGTAGCGGGCAGGCTTGGGCTCCTCACCGGGAGCCGTGCGCCGGGTGACCACGTCGACGAGCGTGGGCACGCCGTGTGCCTGGACGAGGCGCCAAACGTCGCGCTGCTCACCTAGGCCGAGTTGCCATCGCAGCGCGCATCCGGCGTCGGCGAGCGCGTCGGCCAAGGGAGCAAGTTCGGGGATGACTCCCGCGCGCGTGCGTGGCTGCTGCTGTACCTCCGTAGGAGGTACATCGGGTCGGGTCGGGCCGGGCCGGGGGGACCGTGACGGGGTGACACCGTCACTCCGTGACGAACCCGCCTGACCTGCGGTTTCATCGAGAAACGCCCCGTTTTCCGGCGCAGATTCGAAATTTTCCGCCGATGATTCGCCGGTGAATCGATCCGCGTTCGCAGACGAATCCGCGACGTTTCCGCGGCGATTGCGTCGTGCGGTGGCCTGCTCACGGGCGCGTTGCTGCCGCTTGGCTGCGGCCTCTCGGTCGCTTTGCACCTTCGCGCGGGTGGGGTTGTAGACGAGGAAGTCGTGCACGACATAGTCGCCGGCCGCCGGTTGCGCGCACCGTGGGCAGGTGTGCCCGTGCTCGTGCCACAGGCCGGCCGCGACGAGCTTGCGGGCTTGTGGGGCGGTGCCGTAGAGCTGCACCACCACCCCGGGCACGGCACCCTCCGTCAAGTGCTGGGCGGCGTAGGCGCCGGCGCGCAGCCACAGGCCGAGCGCAGCATTCCCCGCCTTGATGATCTTGGGGTGTGTGTGGGCGGTGTCGTCCACCTTGAACCAGGGCACTTGAGGACTCCTGAAAGAGGAGGGAGGGCCCGGGAGCGAAACGGAAGGCTCCCGGGCGGAGATGTGAATCAGGCAACGTCGGACGTGGGGGCGAGGGCGGGCAGCGCCAGGGGCGTCAACATGCCCGATTGCCATGCCTGGCCGACCAGCTCTTTGCCGCCCTTGGCGAACCGCACGGAGTGCGACCGCTTCCGCGTGGGCCGGATCTCCACCCCAGGCACGTCGTGCACCTCGCCCGAGGCCGGGTCGACAACTTGTGGCACGCCGGCCGCGGTCATCTCGCCGAGCAACCGCTCGACGAATGCCTCGCGCACGTCCTTGACGATCCGCGTCACGCGCTCGGCCGGGAACGCCGTTCGGGCCCAGGCCGTGAACGCCTGGTCGTCGACGATCTGCGCGGCCGGCTCCCCGCCCGTAAGCGAGATCGTGCCCACCTTCGTGCCGTCCGGCAACGCGGCGGCGAACTGCCGCGCCCCGGTGGCTTCCTGGGCGGCGTCGAGGTGATGCTGCACCTCCGTGCGCGCCTCCTCGTAAGCGGCCTTCACCTCGTCCAACAACGCTTTCAGCACGGCCTCACGGGTGGTCGCGGCCTTGATGTCCTCGGCGCTCACTGGGCACCGCCGACGGCCTCGCGCAGGTCGGCGGCCTGGGCGCGCAACTGCTCCGCGGTGGCGAAGACGGCCGGGCATCCGTGCGCCGCCTCGAACGCCTCGTTGGCCTCCTCGACGTCGAGGCCGGCAGCCTGCGCGGCCTGGTACATCTCAGCCCGAGCGGTGGCGGTGTCGGCGGCTATCTGGGCATCGCTGTCCGGGGCGGCTCGGTAGCCGTCATCGGCGGCGTCGACGGTGATCACGTCCTCGGACGGCACCGGGGCGCCGGACTTGGCGGCGGCGCGGTCACGGCCGATCGCGGCGAGCTGGTCGAGGTAGTGCTCGGGTGCGCCCGCGGCCTTGGCCTCGGCCCACAACGACCGCACCGCGTCGGCGTCGGCGGCGGCCTCGGCTTCGGCGAGGTAGTCGCGCGGCGGCCCGGCCTGCGCCTGCGGCGCCTGCTCGCCGGTGTCCCGCTGTACCTCGCCCGCAAGGTAGACCGGGTTCCCCTCCTGATCGACGACGGCGCCGAGTTCCTCGGGGGTGTAGTGGATGCCGAACAACGCCTCTTCGCACGCGTCTCGGGCGACGGCGGACAGCGCGCGGGCCTTGAGCATCGCGGCCGGGTACTTCTTCCACACGTCCTTGCCGAGCAGGCCAGCGCGGCGCGCGTCCTCGATGGTGAAACGAACTTCGAACGTCCAGTCAGGATCATCGGCGCGGATGATCTGTGCGACGGCTGACGTCGCGTCGCCCTTGATGCGTAGCCGGTGCCCGGCGCGTCGGACAAGAGCGGAAATCAGGGCCGAGGATGCGCTCGGCTTGCCCTCGATGACGTGCACGCCGGTTATGGCGACCATGGGGTGCAGGCCGAGGGATTCGGCGTACTCGACCGCATAGAGCAGGTTGGCCGGCTGCCCGCGGAACTGGCGAGGGAGCAGACCGGACGCGGCGAACGCCTTGCAGTAGTCGAGCTTGGACTCGACCGACATGCGGGGCATGGCGGGGGCGGCGAGGTGCTGGTGGTCGGCGAGGGTGACGACGGTCATCGCTGATTCCTTCGAGTGTGGCGAGGGTGAGGTCGAGGCCGGCGGCGTCAGGCCGCGGCGGGCAGGTCTGCCGCGCGGGTGCGATCCGCGGCGGCCTGGCGGCGCAGGCGGCGCAGGATGAACTCGATTTCGTCGGCGGTGTGGGCGCTGCCGACGGCGGCGGCCTCGGCCGCAGCGCGTATGGGCATGGAGTCACGGCGGGCGCGGGCCCGATCCAGCACGGCGCGGGCGGCGGCAAACGCCTCTTCCTTGGAGGTGATCACGCCGCCTCCCCGGTGAAGATCGTGGCCGCGGTGACGCCGTAGGCCCGCTCGATGGCAGCGAGCCCGTCGGGGCCGGGCGCGTGGCGTCCGGTCACCCATCGGTAGGCGGAGACGTAGGGGACGCCAAGACGGCGCGCGATTTCGGCGGTGGTGTGGTCGCCGTGCGTCTGGGCGGCGGCGATCAGATGGGCAGGGGTGTATGCCACGTCCGTACGACCTTTCGTGAGTACGACGTATCGATCACGAGTGGAACGTAGCAGGTATTGATCACGAGTGGAAGTTAGATTGATCAAGGACCGATGTCAGTGGTGGGGGGTAACGTCAGATGAGTGGGTAAATCACGCAACGTGCACTTATCCGCTTGTATCTAACGCAGTGACCATGTGTACGATCGATCACCAGGGGTGTTCGTCACCCTGGGTGCGTCAAAAGGGGGTCAAAGCCATGCCTAAAAATCGCCGTCAGTGCGATAGCGATCGTCCGTGCGCGGTACATTGCAAGCATGAAACCCCAGGCCCGTCTCCCACAGCCCGGTGGAGCGCTCACCGTTGGTCGGTGGCTCCATGACGAATTGCAGCGTCGCGGATACAACCTCTCGCAGAGGGGAGGCGGCCGGCGGGTCTTTGCCACTGAATCTGGCATCCCGCAAGCGACCGTCTCACGCTTGTTGCGAGACGACGGCGGCGCCGACCCTGCCACTCTCGGCAAGGTCGCTCAGGCGCTCAACGTCCCGCTAACCCCGCTCCTGGTACTGGCCGGCATCATCCCCGAGGCCGAAGTCGAACGGCCCACGTCGATCAGTACCGACGAAGCGCTCGCGGCGCTCGGCATCACCAGGCCGGCACACAAAGTCGCGGTCATGTCCATGGTGAACGCACTCCTCGACGAAACACCCGAGAGAGGCGACACCAGTAAGTAACAAGGAAAACCATGTCTCGACGCACCCTGCACACCGTCATGTACGCCCTCGCGGCCGTCGTCGTCGCTGCCCTCACCCTGCTTGGCGAAGGGCTTATCCACTCTGAGCACGTCGCACCGCTCTACGCCGGTGGCATCACCACCCTGATCGCCGTCCCGGCCCTGCTCATCAGCGCGTGGCGAATGGCCCTCCGCAAAGTCGAAGCCGACGCCGAACGCCACGCCAAAGCCGGCTACTTCCAGTGCTACGAGGACGTACGGGAAGGCCGAGTGCAACCGGGTGCCGCCCTCAACATCACTGAAAAGGCGGTGACTTGACGCCGGAAAAAAGCGGCTAGCGGTAGTCACCTAGCTGCGCTGCCGCGGGGGGTAGCGCAGTAGCGACCCCAGAGCCTCAAAGCCACTGAGAGGACAGTGACGTGACACCCAACTCGTTGCAGATAGGTTCGCCGTTCGCAGGCGAGCCGTATATCGGCTACATCAGAGTGAGCACATGGCGAGAGGAGAAAATCTCTCCCGAACTCCAGAAAACAGCCATCGAGGCATGGGCACGCCGAACCGGTCGACGCATCATCGACTGGATCGAAGACCTCGACATGACCGGCCGCAACTTCAAGCGGAAGATCATGCGTGGCATCGAGCACGTCGAGAAGCGCAAGGCTGTCGGCATCGCTGTCTGGAAGTACAACCGCTTCGGCCGAAACGACCTGGGCATCGCGGTCAACCTCGCCCGCCTTGAACAGGTCGGCGGCCAACTCCAGTCCGCCACCGAGGACATAGACGCCTCCACCGCCGTCGGAAAGTTCAACCGGGCAATCCTGTTTGACCTAGCGGTATTTGAATCCGACCGCGCCGGCGAGCAGTGGAAAGAAGCCCACGCACACCGCCGCGCCTTGCAACTCCCCGCCACCGGCCGCGGTCGCTTCGGGTACATCTGGCATCCCCGCCGCATACCCGACCCCGACCGCCTCGGCGAGTTCCTGCTGCAAGAAGAGTGGTACCAAGTCCACGAACAGCACGCCCCCTACATGGACGCGGCCTACGAACGGAAAGTAAACGGCGACGGCTTCAACCAGCTCGTTCACTGGTACAACGGGGCCGGCTTGCGCAGCACCCGCGGCGGCCTCTGGTACGTCTCCGGCCTCGCCCGCTACATGGACTCGGGCTTTGCCGCCGGCCTGCTACGCATCCACGACCCAAAGTGCAGATGCAAGTTCACCGAAACCAACGGATGCCCGTTCAAGCAGTACATCTACGTACCCGGCGCGCATGAACCGATCATCGGGTGGGATCTGTGGGAGGCGTATCAGAAGCACCGAGAGACGACGAAGAAGACCCCGCCACGGGCGCGCAAGGCGACCTACCCTCTTACCGGCCTGGCACGACACAACCTGTGCCGCCACCACCTCAGTGCGGCATCCGACAGTGGCCGACGCGACGGCAAAACCATCCGCGGCCACTACCTCGTGTGCAGCCAGTACAAGCACCGCAGTCACGATGCATGCCCGCAGAACATCAACGCCAAGCGTTTAGACGTCGAGACCAAGGTGCGCGAATGGCTGAAGGACAAAGCCGCGGCCGGCATCGATGCCGCACCGGCCACCCAGCAGCGACCCGCCGCCCTCGACGAGCGCGCCGCCGCCGCCCGTGAGCGGGTCCGGATGCAAGCCGAACTCGCAAAGATCGACAAGGCGCTCGACCGGCTCGTGACCGACTACGCCCTTGACCCGGACAAGTACCCGGCCGAGACCTTCGCCCGCGTACGTGACCAGCTCACCGACAAAAAGGGCGGCATCACGGCCGACCTCAACAAGCTCGCAGAGGTCGAGAACGCGCCAGCGATCGAGGACGTCCAGCCAATCATCGTGGGACTCGTCGAGGAATGGGACACCCTGGTCACCGAGGAGAAAAACGCACTGCTCAAGCAGGTAGCCCGGCGGGTAGTCGTCGGGTACGCGGACGACGGCAAGAAGCGCAACCGCGGAATCACCGTGCAGGTACACCCTGTATGGGAGCGCGACCCATGGGAGCCGATCAAGGGCGAAGTCGTCGACCGCCGAGAGATGCCCGGGGGTAATCGGCGACTGGGCGAGCTGGCGGGCCCGGTCCGACACACCGAGTAGCTCACGCAAGGTAGTGACTTACCACCGGGAACGGCAGCAGAATCAGCCGGAAACTACCCGCGCGTAAACCGGCTCCCGGGAGGCACCCCCGATGCAGAGCACCATGCAGGATGTACCGCTCCTTGTCTCACGGATCTTGACCCACGGGTCATCCGTCCATGGACGAGCTGAGGTCATTACCTGGACCGGGGAGGCCAACGAACCACGGCGGCGCACCTTCGCCGAGGTCGGCGCCCGCGCCGCGCAGCTTGCACACGCGCTCCGGGAGACGCTCGGGGTGCGCGAGTCAGGGATTGTTGGAACCCTCATGTGGAACAACGCGGAGCACCTAGAGGCGTACCTCGGTATCCCCTCTATGGGTGCTGTGCTCCACACGCTGAACCTGCGACTCCCGGCCGAGCAACTTGCCTGGATCATCAACCACGCCGAGGACCGCGTCGTCCTCGTCGACGGCAGCCTGCTGCCGCTGCTGGCGCCGCTGCTTCCGCACCTGCCGACTGTTCAGCACGTGGTAGTCAGTGGCCCCGGTGATCGCTCGGTGCTCGATGGCGCTACCGCCGCCGTGCACGACTACGAGCAGCTCATCGCCGACCGCCCGACGTCGTACGACTGGCCTGAACTGGACGAACGCGCCGCCGCGGCCATGTGCTACACCTCCGGCACCACCGGAGAACCCAAGGGAGTCGTCTACTCGCATCGCTCGATGTATCTGCACTGCTTGCAGGTCAACACGGGCGAGGCGTTCGGGCTCACCTCGCGAGACTGTTGTGCCCCTTTGGTGCCCATGTTCCACGTCAACGCCTGGGGACTGCCGCACGCGGCGTTCATGGCCGGCGCGTCGCTGCTGATGCCGGACCGCTTCCTGCAGCCCGCGCCGCTCGCCGAGATGATCGAGACGATCCGGCCGACCATAGGAGCCGCGGTACCGACCATCTGGCAGGGGCTGCTGGCCGAACTCGACGCCCACAAGCGGGACGTGGCCTGTCTGCACACCGTCGTCATCGGCGGCTCGGCCTGCCCGCCGGCCCTGATGCGGGGCTTCCAGGAGCGGCACGGGATCCGCGTGGTGCACGCCTGGGGGATGACCGAGACCTCGCCGCTGGGCTGCGTCTCCCACCCGCCGGCCGGGGTGGACGACGAGGAGGAGTGGGCCTACCGCGCCACCCAGGGCCGCTTCCCGGCCTCCGTCGAGGCCCGGCTGATCGGCCCGGCCGGCGAGGAACTGCCCTGGGACGGCACCGCGGCGGGCGAGCTGGAGGTGCGCGGCCCGTGGATCGCGGGCGCCTACTACGGCGGCGCGCAGGGCGCGCTGCTGCGCCCGGAGGACAAGTTCAGCCCCGACGGCTGGCTGCGCACCGGCGACGTCGGCACGATCACGCCGGACGGCTATCTGACCCTGACCGACCGGGCCAAGGACGTCATCAAGTCGGGCGGCGAGTGGATCTCGTCGGTCGAGCTGGAGAACCACCTGATGGCCCACCCGGGCGTCGCCGAGGCCGCGGTGGTGGCCGTGCCGGACGAGAAGTGGGGCGAACGGCCGCTGGCCACCGTGGTGTTGACCGACGGTTCGGCGATCACCTACGAGGAGCTGCGGGCGTTCCTCGGCGAGCGGATCGCGCGCTGGCAGCTGCCGGAGCGGTGGGCGGTGATCCCGTCGGTGCCGAAGACGAGCGTCGGCAAGTTCGACAAGAAGGTGCTGCGGCGCCAGTACGCGGACGGCGAGCTGGACGTGACGCTGCTGAGCTGACCCCGAGGGGTGGGCCCGCCCGGGCCCACCCGCAGGTCCTCGCCCGGTGAACCCCGGGGCCCGTCCGGTGAACCCTGGGGCCCGTCCGGTGAACCGGAGCCGGGCAGGCCCGGTCCGTCAGTTCGTCCCGATCTTCGCCAGCAGGTCCACGATCCGGCCCTGCACCTCGGCGCTGGTGGAGCGCTCCGCCAGGAACAGCACGCTCTCCCCGGTGACGAGCCCCGGCAGCTGGGTCGGATCCAGGTCGGCGGCGGTGTAGACGACCAGCGGGGTGCGGTCCAGCAGCCCGTTGGCGCGCAGCCAGTCCACGATGCCGGCCCGGCGGCGCCGCACCTGCATCAGGTCCATCACGACGAGGTTGGGCCGCAGCTGCGTCGCCAGAGCGACCGCGTCGGTGTCCGCGCCGGCCCGGCCCACCTGCATGCCGCGCCGCTCCAGCGACGCGGTCAGCGCGCCCGCGACGGCGTCGTTCTGCTCGATGAGCAGCACCCGCGGCGGCTGGTCCTCGCCGTCCCGCGGGGCGAGCGCCTTGAGCAGCACGGCCGGATCGGCGCCGTACGCGGCCTCCCGCGTCGCCTGCCCCAGACCGGCGGTGACCAGCACGGGCACCTCGGCGGCGCCGGCGGCCTGGCGCAGTGACTGGAGCGCGGTGCGGGTGATCGGACCGGTCAGCGGGTCCACGAAGAGCGCCGCCGGATACGCGGCGATCTGCGCGTCCACCTCCTCGCGGGAGTTGACGATCACCGGGCGGTAGCCGCGGTCGCTGAGCGCCTGCTGGGTGGCGACGTCGGGCGCCGGCCAGACCAGCAGCCGGCGCGGATTGTCCAGCGGCTCCGGCGGCAACTCGTCGTCCATCGGCGGTCGCTGACGCTCCATCACCTCGATCGCGCCGTTCGGCCCGTCCAGCGGCTCGGGCCCCTCGCTGCCCTCGTCGGGCGCGGAGACGGCGAACGTCCGGCCCTCGCCGGCGTCCATGAGGTGCGGCTGCGGGCCCGGTTGCTTGGCCCGCGCGGGCGGCTGCGGCCCGGCGGCCTGCGGCGGCAGGGCACCGGACGTCGCGGCCTCGGCGGGGGTGCCGCGCTCGCCCTCCGGCGGGGGCGCGGCGAGCTTGCGGCGGCGGCCCGAACCCGTGGCGGTGCCGCCCGGCGGCGTGGCGGTGCCGCCCTGGGCGGGGACGCCCGGCTGCGGCACCGGACGCTTCGGGTCGGCCAACTGCTGGGCGAACGGCACCCCCTGGCCGAGCGTGCGCACGCTGAACGCCCGCCCGGCGGTGTGCCCGTCGTCCTCGACGGGCGGCAGCGGCTGCCGGGTCTGCGGGGGCACGGCGACGCCCTGCGGCGGCACCGGCCCGCCCTGCGCGGGGCCGGCGGCCGGGCCGGCCGCGGTCTCCTCGGCGGGGCTGGGGCGGCCCCGGCGGCGGCCGGTGGGCGTGACCGGGGCGGTGGCGGCGGCGCCGGCGATCCCGGGCGCGCTGCCGGTGGCCGTGCCGGTCGCCTCGGCCGGCGCGTCCTGATCCGTCGGCCCGGCCGGCTGGGCGACCAGGCCCTCGGGGCCCGCGACGAACGTGCCGGACGCCTCGGCATCGGCCATCGCCGCGGCCGCCCGCTCCTCGGCGGCGGCCCGCCGCGCGCGCCGCCGGCCGGTCGGCTCGGCGTCCCAAGTGCCTTGCGCCTCGGGGGAGTCGGGCGTCTCGGCCGGCTGCCCGGCCGGGGTCTCGGGGGTCGGCTCGGGGCCGGTGGCCACCGGACGGCGCGCCCGGCGCCGCCCCGTACCGGCCGCGTCCTGCGGTCCGCCCTCCGGCGCGACGGGCATCCCGCCGGCGATCGCGGGCAGCGCCGGCTGCGCGGTCGCCGGCTGCGGCGCCCGGTCCGCCGCGGCGGGCGGCAGCGCGAACGCCGAGCGCGGTGCGGCCGGCGGCTGGGCGGCGGCACCAGCCGTGTCCGGCTCGCCGGCCCGCTCGGGCGCCTCGGCCAGCGCCCGCCGGGCCCGCCGGCCACCGGCCGGCACCGGACCCTGCGCACGCACCGCGAGCTGCTGTCCCTGCGGCGGCCCCGCCTGCCGTCCCTGCGGCTGGCCCTGCAACTGGCCCTGCGGCGGCACCGGCCCGAGCGCCGGGCTCACCGCGGGCGTCAGACCCTGCGCCGGATTGCCGGCCGGAGCCCCGTCACCGGCTCCGGACGGCAGCGCGGGCAGCGCCGAGCCCTCCGGCGCCGGCCGCGCCCGGCGACGGCCGCTCGGCGGCGCCGCCTCGGCGTCCGCCGGCAGCCCCGCGCCCTGGGTGCCGTCCGCCGCGACGGCCGGCGCCGCGCCCGAGTGCCGGGCCCGCCGTCGCCCGGTCGGCTGCGCGCCGGCCGTACCGTTCTTCGTCTCCGCACCCGAGGCGGTCTCCGCGGCGCCGGGCCGCCCGCCGCCGTCCGTGCCCGGACCGCCCGCGGCGGCGCCGTCCCCGTCGGCCTTCGCCTCGCCGTCCGGGGTCTCGGCCTCCTCGGCCGCCGGCTCCTCGGGCTCCGGCTCCGGTTCGTCGATCAGCACCGGAAGTTCCAGCACGTACGCGCTGCCGGTCGCGCCGGAACCGCCCGGCACCGCATGCGTCTGGATCAACCCGTCGTGCATCCGCACGATCCCGCGGACGATCGGCCCGTGCACCGGATCGCCGCCGCCGAACGGCCCGCGCACCTCGATGCGCACCACCTCGCCGCGCTTGGCCGCGGCCACCACGATCGTCGAGTCGCCGGGCACCGGACGCCCGCCCGGCCCGGCGGTGCCGTCACCAGCAGTCTGCCGGCCGGTGGAGTCCACCCCGGCGACGTCCGCGATCAGATGCGACAGCGCCTGCGCCAGCCGCTCCGCGTCGACCAGGGCCGCTATCGGCGGCGCGTGCACCGCGAACTGCGCCCGGCCCGGCCCGATCAGCTCGACCGCGCCCTCCACACCGGCCGCCACCACCTTGTCCAGCGACACCTTGGTGCGGTTGAGCTTCTCCTTGCCGGAGTCCAGCCGCTGGTAGCTGAGTACGTTGTCGACCAGCGTCGTCATCCGGGCGTGGCCGGCCGCCAGGTGGTGCAGCATCTGGTTCGCCTCGGGCCACAACTGGCCCGCCGGGTCGGAGGCCAGGGTGCCCAGTTCGCCGCTCAGCTCCGTGAGCGGCCCGCGCAGCGACTGCCCCAGGACGGCCAGCAGCTGGGTGTGCCGGGCCTCCAGCGCGTCGTACGGCCGCCGGTCGGTGAACGTCATCACCGCGCCCACCAACTGGTCGCCGTCCCGCACCGGCGCCGTGGTCAGATCGACGGCGACCGGGCGGCCGTCCTTGGACCACAGCACCTGCCCGCGCACCCGGTGCTTGCGGCCGGACTTGAGGGTGTCGGCGAGCGGGGTGTCCTCCCAGGGCAGCGCCGAGCCGTCCGGCCGCGAGTGGTGGATCAGCGGGTGCAGCTCCTTGCCGCCCAACTCGCTCGCCCGGTACCCGAGGATCTGCGCCGCGGACGGGTTGACGAGGACCACCCGGCCCTCGGAATCGACGCCGACCACGCCCTCCGCCGCGGCCCGCAGGATCATCTCCGTCTGCCGCTGCTGGCGCGCCAGCTCGGTCTCGGTGTCCACCGTCCCGGTCAGATCGCGCACCACGAGCATCAGCAGCTCGTCGCCGGTGTAGCCGCGGTGGTCGGCGTACGCGGCCTCGAAGGCGGACTCGTACGGGGTGCGGCCGTCCTCCAGATTGGCGCTGGTCACCTCGACCAGCAGCTCGTTGCCGTCGGTGCGCCGCGCGATCATCCGCGTCGGCTTCGTCCGGCCCTCGACCTCCTCGTCGCGGCGCCGCATGGAACCGGGGATCCGCTTGGAGTCGAAGGTCGGCAACAGGTCGAGCAGACCCCGGCCGACCAGGGCCGTGCCCGGGGCCTGGAACATCTCCAGGGCGATGGCGTTGGCGTTCACGACGGTGCCGTTGCAGTTGACGAGCAGCAACGCGTCGGGGAGGGCGTCCAGTATGGCTGCGAGGCGAGCAGCGCCTCGGGATGGCCTGCTGCTCACGAGACGCTTCCTCCCTGTTACCGCACCTTGCCGACCCACCATGGCGGATCGCTGGGATGGAGTCTACGGGCACATGCCGGGGACGCGGAGGCGGATGACGCCCCGGCAATGCTGCGGCCCGACGCGACTCACCGCACGCCCGACATGTGCCCACTCGTCCTGACCTGGCGCGCTACTGCGGCACGAACCGGGTCAGGAAACGGTCTTGGGGAGCATGGGTTCGAAGCGGCCCCAGCGTTCGATCTCACACCCGTTGGTGCGCTGGAAGTCCGCGTTGACCCGGCGCCCGGACCAGGTCCCGGTGACGTGCGCCTGCGCCGGACCGCCGTACATCATCGTGCACTGCGCGCCCTGCGGCACGGGGGCGAACAGGTCCTTGCCCCACCGCGTCATCCGGTCCAGCCGGTCGCAGGCGTGCCGGGCGTCGAGGTGGTTCCCGCCGCGCGGGTGGCAGTACAGCTCGAACGTGCCGTCCGTCCGGCCCGCACCGGAGTGGCGGACGGTGATCGTGAGGTGGTCCCCGCGCCGCCCGGCCGGCCGGTGCGCGGCGGCATCGGGCGCCAGGTGGCCCAGGTACGGCAGGACGTCGTGGTGGTACGGCAGCGGGAGCGGGGCGGCCGCGGCGGCCGGCGCCGCGACGAGCGCGGGGACCGCGCACAGGGCTGCCGCGGCGGCGGCGAACAGCGACAGCGACCGGGACGGGATCCGGCGACGGGACATCACGGGCTCCTGGGGGGCGAGTGCGGGCGGTGGGGCCCGGACGGGACGGACGGCGGTACGCGATCCGTACGCACCGGGGGCGCACGACACATGAGCACCGGTGCCGCCCCGTCTCTTTAACGCGTCGCCGCCCCCGACGTTGCGCCGCAGGAACGTCTTTGCCGGGTAGGCCACGGGCCTAGTACCGTAGGGGGCGATTGGTGACAGGCCCTGGAGCTGTGTCATCATCTGTCCACGCCACATCGCGTTCGCGCGTGTGAGGTGTGTGGAGGCGTCGCCTAGTCCGGTCTATGGCGCCGCACTGCTAATGCGGTTTGGGTTTTAACGCCCATCGAGGGTTCAAATCCCTCCGCCTCCGCTCCTGCGTAACACCCGGGCCCGGTCATCACGACCGGGCCCGATCTGTTTCCCCGGCTGCCACGACTGCCACGGCCCACCCCGGCCGGCCCGGGCCACCTCGGCCCCCGTGGCTCGCCCTCCGTTCCCCTCCCCTCCCTTCCTCCCCTCCCTTCCTCCCCACCTCCGCCGCCCTACGCTGATCGTCATGCCCCTGCCGAGGTCGACGCCGCCGCCCCGGTCCGCGTCCGGGAGGCGCGGCCCCGCTCCCCGCCGCATCGTGATGCTGGCCTTCGAGGGCGCCCGACTGCTGGACGTCACCGGCCCGTTGGAGGTCTTCAGCGCCGCCGCCCGCCTCGGTGGCCGCTACGAGATCCACATCTGCTCGCCCGACGGCCGGTCCGTCACCACCGCCTCGGGCACCCGCCTGGCGGTCGACGCGGCGGTGCCGGACACCGCCGACCCCGTGGACACCGTCCTCGTCCCCGGGGCCGAGGAACTCACCGAGGGCTGATTCCCGCCCGGCCTGCTGGACTCCGTCCGCGCCCCCGCCGGCCGTTCCCGCCGGGTCGCGTCCGTCCGCGCCGGGGCGTTCGCCCTGGCCGGGGCCGGGCTGCTGGACGGGCGGCGGGCCACCACCCACTGGCGCCACACCGCCGCCCTCGCCGCCCGACACCCCACCCTCACCGTCGACCCGGACGCCCTCTACGTCCGGGACGGCGACCTCTTCACCTCCGCCGGGGTCTCCGCCGGCATCGACCTCGCCCTGGCCCTCGTGGAGGCCGACGAGGGCCCCGACCTGGCCCGCGAGGTCGCCCGCGACCTGGTGGTCTTCATGCAGCGGCCGGGCGGCCAGTCACAGTTCTCGGTGCCCGCCCGCACACCGCGGCCCCGCCACGACGCGCTGCGCGCCCTCCTGGACGCGATCGCCGCCGACCCGGCCGCCGACCACTCCAACACCGCGCTGGCCGCCCGCGCCGGCCTCAGCCCCCGCCATCTGACCCGGCTCTTCCGTGAGCACCTGGGCACCACCCCGGCCGGCCACGTCGAGGCGGACGTCCTGGACCGCTTCGAAGCGGACTACACCCGCCCGAACTTCGTCCAGATCATCGAAGACTCCCCCTGGCCGGCCTGACCCCCCACACCCGGGCGCAGGGGCGTTTTCGCAGGTCAGAGCGGGTGTGGCTATCGGATTTCGCCTAACGGCGCAGGTCATGTAATGTTGTTCCCGCAACGCCGACCGGCAAGAAAAACCGCCGGAAAGCCAAGCGCTCGTAGCTTAACGGATAGAGCATCTGACTACGGATCAGAAGGTTGCAGGTTCGAATCCTGCCGAGCGCACAGCAGGTCAAAGCCCCCGCCGGGTAATCCGGACGGGGGCTTTGTCGTGCGGTACAGCAGCGAAGTACAGCAACGGGGCTAGTCGGTGGTGGCGCCGGTGCCGGTCCCGCTATACCGTCCACGGCGCCGGAGAGCCTTGGGCAATGCCTTGCGGACTTATTCTTCGCCCGCTTCGGCGTAGGCCGCCATCGCGATCTGCGAGTGCCGCAGGGTCCGCTGCGCTACCTTCGGGTGGACCTTCAGGGCGACCAAGAGCGAGCTGCATTTGTGCTGGGTGCTCCCCAGAGGGATGCCCCGGAGCTCGGCGCGACGAGCCCATAGGGCGAACATGCGGGTCAGGTTCCCCGGCTCGATCGGGGTGCCGTACTTCGTCGTGCAGATCAGGCCGTGGCTGTCCTGCGGCGACGACGGAGCCATCTTGGCCAAGGCGGGAGTTGGGTGACCATCTCGTGGCGCCGGTGCTCGTCCTGCAGTTGGCGACCATGAAGGCACCCGCATCGGTGGACTGTCCGACCCGCGCTCTTCCTCGGCCTGGCCCACCGGGAGGCGGGCGAACTCGCTGCCTGCACGGAGAAGTTCATGCTGTGACCGGAAGACCCCACGCCTTACTGAGTAACGACTTTCTCTACGGGGGCGAAGGCGGCTCGCATACGGCCGGGCCCCCGTCCGGGCCTGCGTGCCTGCCTCCGCCCCGTTCCAGCCCCGCCGGCGCCCGCCCCGCGCGCTCAACGGTCAGCCGCTTGATGCCAGAGAAGTGGTAAGCCGTGGCTGGGGCAGTCGGCTCCACGGCTTTAGGCAGCCACTTTGGCGCGGGCCTCTATTATCATGCCCGAGATCGGGCACTACGGGCAGGCCCAGAGCCCAAAGCCGCTCCGCCGACCTTGCCTGAGATCACTAGCGTTGGGGATCCCGTTCCGCCAAATAACTCTTTTGTGTCGCAGAGTTCAGAATCTGATTTGAAATATCATCCATCATCTTGATGATTTCTTCCCTAACGTCATCCCAGTCGGTGAGTCTTATGTAGTCCTCCTCTCCGTGGGCGATCCTGTTCCGAGCGGCAAGTAGCTGCTCATCGATTAGGTCTTCATAGGGGGCATATCTAGTAAAGTCACACCCCACTGAACATAGGATGTCGCAGAGTCGATCATAGTTCAGATTCGAGAGGGTCCTGACCGCATCCCGACCAGTGGGAATCTTGGCGCGAGACGACGCATCTTCACGAATATCTCGAATGAGAGTCGCATGCATGAACGATCTGTTCGTTGTCTCGAATTCTTCGAGTCGTGCACGCATTGCCAGAGCGGCCAGCTCTGGACGCAGTTGCAGGTAAGTCAACTTGAGGGAAGCGAGGTAGCACAGGTAGGCATGTGCACAGTTCTTTATGAACCCTTCCCAGTGTGCATAAAGGAGAGCGATGGAAGCGCGAAGTAGCGCCGGACGAATGCCGAATTCAGCTCTCTCGACCTGCCCCTTGAAGACGGTAAGTTCCTTCTTCCTCCAGCTCAAGTCTGCTGAAATGTAGTCGTAAAGACCTTCGGTCGTACGAATTTTCATTTTAGCGACCTCAGGGGCGGAAGAATTCCTTGGCGGCAGGAATAGTCACAGGGATGCGTGTCGTCCCGCGCACGCCTCCACGGGCCTGTGAGCGGAAGAAGGTCTCTGACCACATATTCTCGACCCGCCCCCGGAGCGCCTCCGCTCGATCTTTCTCGGGTACGCGCGCCCAGGCCTCCAAGTTGCTTGCGACTCCGACCGAAATGGCTTCAAATGCGGAGACCGAGAATCCTCCCAGGAATCGCCCCTTCGAACTGTCATAGCGCCTGAAAGTATCGGCCTCCAGGGCCTCGGCAAGAAGAGAAAACGCGTCGCGGAACACCTTTCCCCAGCTTGCCCGATCAAAGCTTTCACTGCTCGCCAATCCGAGCATCTTCTCCGTCAGGAAGAGGTCGACACTCTCCATATCCTTCAGTTCGTGAAGGGTGCTAGAGATAAGGCTCAGGAATCGACAGACGAGTTCAAGATCATACTGCTCCTCGGCGGCGCGGCTGGAGATTAGCGCGCAGGCATTGAAGTCGGGGTCATTCCGTAGTTCCTCAAGCCAAAGGAAGAAGTCGCGGTTCCGCATGATGAGCTGGCAGTTCCTGACTTCTTGAGCCGAGGGCACCTCGCCGCCAGAGTTGAGGCGATCAAAGAGCTCATACTTGGCCTTCTCGTCGCTTTCAGGCAAGAGAATCTTGAAGTCGAGCTTGCTCCTCTTGAGGGAGACCCTCTGGCCTGGGGTTAGACTAGCTCCCTCTTCTGTACCTTCGAAGCTCAAACCTTCCAAGGAGGGAAGGTAGCGAGTTCCCTGGAGCTGACTCGGCGGGAGCAGCTCGCCCTTCTCCTCGTCTCTCAGTTCGCCCATGAACTCAAGAATCGTCGAAAGCCTTTGAAGTCCATCGATCACTTCCCAGACTCCGTCATGCCTCTGCATGACGAAGATCGAAGGAAGTGGGATTCCCAAGAGGATGCTTTCAATCAGTCGCGACTTCTTCGGTGGCGTCCACCGAAAGAGGCGTTGGAACTCCGGACGGATCACCAATTCGCGATCGCGATACAGATTTACGATCTCACCGATGGACATTGCGTAGGCATCTGCTTTGACCGTCGAGCGACCGGCTTCGATCTCGTCCTGCAGGGTCATTTCGCGCTCACTCCAAGTCAGTTAGTCCACGGCTGGGACCATCATTTCATCTCAGGCCGGGCTTAGATGCGGCGCTGACATACTTCCCGCGAAGGAGCCGAAGAGAACCAGCATGGGACAGCCAGCAGCGAGTTGGCGGCACACGAGTAAGCGCCCTCTCAGGGCGTCTCTGGGCAGTGCAAGCGCCCAACGACGACAACTGCCAGCGGCTCAGCAGCAGGTCAGGGCGTTGATCGATACGGCGGCCACAAGTCCCCGCTGTCGGTGATCAGTTGTGTCTGCACTGATGTGGTCGGGTGACCGGTTCCCTGGTGGCGACGGTACTCAGCCTGGCGGTGAGCGCGGGAACGGGCGCCGTGGCGCTTCGCCGTGGTGGGGACCGTGCAGCCGGGCTGGGCGGCCGGGTTGCCACCGCTGTCGTGCTATCTGGCGGTCATGGCCGCGCTGCCCGTACTGGCCGCGGGCCTGGCCGCGCTGTTCCGCAGCCGGGTGGTGCCGGCCCCGGCCCTCAGCCTGTGGCCGCTGTTCGTCGAGCGGATCGTCGGCCTGGCGGTGGAGCGGATCCCCGGTGTGGGCGAGGTGCCGAGTGGGCTTCCGTTCGCGGCGGCCAGGGCGGCGATAGCGGTAGGGGGAGGGCGCGGCCGACGGTTTCGTCGGGGCGCTGATCGGCAGTGATCTCCTGCCCGGAGTGGCCGTCACGGTGTTCGGCGGGTACACCGTCGACCTCGCGTGCTGCGGGTGGATCGTCTACCGGCGCCGGGAGGCCCCGTGACCGCTCAGCGGCCCCGTTCGCGGAGGTGTGCGGGCCGGGAGGTGCGGCGGGCGGGAGCTCTTGGCTGGTGGCAGGGGCGTTGTCGGTGGGCGGTCGTACGCTGACGGTGTGTGGCGATGTACGGGACCGCGGTGGTCGGGCGGTGAGCCGGGTGCCTTGGGGCAGCGGCTCGGTTGGTACTGCGCGGAGCGGGGCGCCGAGCGGGTGAGTCCGTTGCCGCCGGGGCGGGCGCTGGCGTTCGGGGCGGTCGGGGAGCGTCGGTGCCTGGGGGTGCGGCGGGCCGGGCGGTGGATCGTCTGCCCGTATGGCGCGGTGCTGGAGGGCGAGGGGGTGAAGGACCAGTGCCCGCGGTGTGCGCAACTGGACCGGTCGCGGTCGGTGGCGGCGGACACCATGGCCGATGATCCGCGTCCGTACGGCGTCTATCTGGCGTACTTCGGGCCCGGGCTGGTGAAGGTGGGGATCACGGCGGCGGAGCGCGGGGCGGCGCGGCTGGTGGAGCAGGGGGCGGTGGCGTACGCCTGGCTGGGGCGCGGGCCGCTGATGGCGGCGCGGCGGGCGGAGGCGCTGTTGGGGAGCGCGCTGGGGGTGCCGGACCGGTTCGCGAAGGAGGCGAAGCGGGCGGCGCGCGGGGCGCTGCCGCCGGTGCCGGAGCGGGTCGCCGAGGTGGGCGAACTGCATCGGGTGGCACGGGGGTTGGCGGGGTGGCCGGAGACGTTGGAGCCGGTGGCGTTCGCGTGCGTGGACCATACGGAGCTGTTCGGGCTGGCGCGGATTCCGGCGGTGGGCGAGGTCGCCGAGCTGGGTGGGCTGACGGCCGGGGCGGAGATCGTGGGGGAGGTCGTGGCCGGGGTGGGGGCGGATGTCTATCTGCGACTGCGGAGCGGTGGCGGGGGCGGGAGCGGGTCCGGCGGTGCGCGGGGTGCCTCGGCCGAGGGCGGCGCGGGCGGGGTGGTTGCCGTCCTGGATGCGCGGTTGCTGTCGGGCTGGGTGCTGGGGGCGGCCCGGGGGCGGGTGACGACGGCGCCGGTGCGGTGGCCCGTGGCGGGGGACGACGAGCGGGGAGCGGAGCAGGAGGGGCTGTTCTGAGGCGGGGGTTCGTCCGCGGCGGGGGTTCGTCCGCGGCGGGGGTTGTTCTGCGGGCGGGGTGGGGGTTGTGTGGTGCATGGGCCGGGAGGTGTTCTCGGGGCGTCCGCGCGGCAGTCGGTGAGCGAGGGCCGGCGGGGGCGGATCGGCGCGGGAGTCCGTGCGGGTGGCGGCGGGCGAGCGGAAGTGCGGGAGGGTGCGTGAGCGGGCTCGTGGCGGTGGACGGGGTCGGGGTCGGGGACGGGCGGGTCGGGGAGTTCTGGCGGGGGCTGGGGCTGCCGGGGCTGATCGATGTGCACACGCACTTCATGCCCGAGCGGGTGATGGCGAAGGTGTGGGCGTATTTCGACGCCGCCGGGCCGCTGGTGGGGCGGCACTGGCCGATCGCCTACCGCTTCGAGGAGGACGAGCGGCTGGCGGTGTTGCGGGGCTTCGGGGTGCGGGCGTTCACCTCGATGATCTATCCGCACAAGCCCGGTATGGCGCGCTGGCTGAACGGCTGGGCGGCGGACTTTGCGGCCCGTACGCCGGACTGCCTGCGGACCGCGACGTTCTTCCCGGAGGACGGCGTCGCCGCGTACGTGGCGGAGGAACTCGCCGGTGGCGCACGGATCTTCAAGGCGCATGTGCAGGTGGGCGGGTACGACCCGGCGGACCCGGTGCTGGACCCGGTGTGGGGCGTGCTGGCGGAGGCCGGGGTTCCGGTGGTCGCCCACTGCGGTTCGGGGCCGGTTCCGGGCAAGCACACCGGGCCGGAGCCGATCGCCCGGGTGCTGGCCCGGCACCCCCGGCTGCGGCTGGTCGTCGCGCACATGGGGATGCCGGAGTACGTCGACTTCCTGGAGTTGGCGGCGCGGTATCCGCGGGTCTGCCTGGACACCACGATGGCCTTGACGGACTTCGTCGAGCAGGCCGCGCCGTTCCCGAGAGCGGAGCGGGGGCGTCTGCTGGACGTGGGCGACCGGGTGCTGTTCGGGAGCGACTTCCCCAACATCCCGTACGGGTACGCGCATGCGCTGGAGGTGCTGGCGCGGCTGGAGTTGGGGGAGGAGTGGTTGCGGGCCGTCTGTTACGGGAACGGGGCGCGGCTGTTCGGGGTGGGGTAGCCGAGGCCGGAGGGGGAGGGGCCGGACGGCTGGTGGTGTGCGGGGGGGCGGGGCGAGCCGGTGGGGGCCGTTCCGTTCCGGCTACGCGGTGGTGCTGGTGGCCGCGGCGGCCAGGTGAGCCATGGCCGTGCGGAGGTCGGCGAGGGTGGGCTCGTCGGTGACGCGTTCGGTGCCGGGGTCGATCTTCGGGCCGATGGCGGGGATCTCGCGGCAGGCGTCCGCGATGACGTTGCCGGTCATCATGCGCAGGGTTTCGCGGAGTTGGGCGTTGGCGTGGTCGCCGCCGGTGGGGAACGGGGAGGCGGTGATCACGGCGATCGGCTTGTCGACGCATTCGCCGCTGCTGACCAGCCAGTCGAGGGCGTTCTTGAGGACGCCGGGGACGCCGTGCGCGTACTCCGGGCTGACGAGGAGCACCGCGTCGGCCGTGGCGACGGCGGTGCGCAGGGCGGCGACGGGGGCGGGCGGGGTGGCGTCCTCGCCGTCCAGGTCGGGGTTGAAGTGCGGCAGCGCGCCGATGTCCGCGGTGGCGGTGGGGCCGTCGAAGAGTTCCAGGGCGGAGCGCAGGACGGCGCCGTTGGAGGAGCGGGCGCGGAGGCTGCCGGAGAGGGCCAGGAGTCGGGTCATGGGGGTGACGTTACGGGGTGGGGTGGTGGGGCGGGAGTGGCATTCAGGGGAGGGCCGGGAGAGGGCCGAGGAAGGGCCGAGGAAGGGCTGAAGAAGGGCCGGGGGAGGTGTCGTCGGTGCCGTTGAATCCGGTGAAAGTGCAGGTCAGAGGGATTGTCAGTGGGGGGTGTCATGCTGAGGACATGGTGATCGGTCTGGGCCGCGCGGGGGGCGGTCCAGACCGGTCGTGAGGGGTGTGGTGTCCGCCCGTGGGGCCCGGTGTCGAGCGGATGGCGGCCGGTGGGGCCCGTGGGGCGGTTGAGGTCTTGACCGAAGGGAGGGGAGATTCTCAGGAGATTCACAGAAACCGGCAAGGGAGCTTTCAGAGGGCCAGGTCAGGCTGCCTGCCATGACCGTGACTTCGTCGACGTCCTCAGCTTCGAACCGTGCGCCGGCCTCGGGCCCGTCCTCCAGGGGGGCGACCGGTGGGGCGTCCGGCAGGGCACCCGGCCAGGGGCCGGGCAAACAGCCGGAGTTGTCGCGGGCCGACGGCAGTCCCGTGCGGGTGCTGGTCGTGGATGACGAGTCCGCGCTCGCGGACCTGCTGTCGCTGGCGTTGCGTTACGAGGGGTGGGACATCCGGGCGGAGGGCGACGGCGCGGGCGCGCTGCGCTGCGCCAGGAGCTGGCGGCCGGACGCGGTGGTGCTCGATGTGATGCTGCCGGACATGGACGGGCTGACCGTCCTGGGCCGGCTGCGGAACGAACTGCCGGACGTGCCGGTGCTGTTCCTGACCGCCAAGGACGCGGTCGAGGACCGGATCGCCGGGCTGACGGCGGGCGGCGACGACTATGTCACCAAGCCGTTCAGCCTGGAGGAGGTGGTGGCCCGGCTGCGCGGGCTGCTGCGGCGGGCGGGCGCGGCCGCGGTGCGCAGCGAGTCGCTGCTGACCGTGGGCGACCTGGTGCTGGACGAGGACAGTCACGAGGTGTGGCGGGACGGCCAGGACATCCATCTGACCGCCACGGAGTTCGAGCTGCTGCGGTATCTGATGCGGAATCCGCGGCGGGTGCTGAGCAAGACGCAGATTCTGGACCGGGTGTGGAGCTATGACTTCGGGGGGCAGGCCAATGTCGTCGAACTGTATATCTCGTACCTGAGGCGGAAGATCGACGTCGGGCGGCAGCCGATGATCCACACCCGGCGGGGTGCGGGCTATCTGATCAAGCCGGCCGGGTAGCGGGTTGTGGGGTCTTCCGCGTCCGTGGCGGGTGCCGGCGGGTCGGTGACGGGTGCCGGCGGCGACCGTGCGGCCGCCGGGGGTGGCGCGGAGGCCGCCGGGGCCGGTGCGGTCTCCAGCGGCGGTTCGGTTTCGGTTCCGGTTCCGGGTTCGGCTTCCGGGGCCGGTTCCGGTTCGGGTGCTGGCGGGCGGGCGCGGCGGCGCTGGACGCTGCGCACCCGGCTCGTGGTGTCGGCGGTGGCGCTGATCGCCGTCGTGGCAGCGGTGATCAGCACGGTCACCGCGATCGCGCTGCATTCGTATCTCCAGGGGCAGTTGGACCACCGGCTGGTCGACGGCATCGGGCGCGCGGTGGGGCCGTGGCCGCACGACCCGATGCGGGACCGCGGGCTGGAGTTCGTCGCCATGCCCGGCCAGCCTCCCGGGACGGTGGGGGCGCGGATCGCTCCGGACGGCAGGCTCGATTCCGGTGCGCGGCTGAACCGTCTGAAGAGCCGGGTGCCGTCCGAGCGGCTGACCTCGTTGACCGCGGACCAGCTCGCGGCGCTGGCCGCGGTGTCCCGGGACGGCGAGGCGCACAGCGCGGATCTGCCCGGGCTCGGCTCGTACCGGGTGCGGTACGCCGAGGACGGCGCGCTGGTGCTGGGGATGCCGCAGAACGAGGTGGACGACACGGTCGGCCGGCTGGTGCTCATCGAGTGCTGTGTGACGCTGGCCGGGCTGGTGGCGGCCGGGATCGCGGGCTCGGCCATGGTCGAGATCGCGCTGCGCCCGCTGCGGCGGGTCGCCGCGACCGCGACCCGGGTCTCCGAACTCCCGCTCCACCAGGGCGAGGTGGCGCTGCACGTGCGCGTCCCGGCGGCCGAGGCCGACGCCCGTACGGAGGTGGGGCAGGTCGGGGCGGCGCTCAACCGGATGCTGGGGCACGTCGGCTCGGCGCTCTCGGCGCGGCAGGAGAGCGAGACGCGGGTGCGGCGCTTCGTCGCCGACGCCAGTCACGAGCTGCGCACCCCGTTGGCGTCGATACGGGGCTATGCCGAGCTGACCCGGCGCGGGACGGAGCGGCCCGGTCCGCAGACCCGGCACGCGCTGGGGCGGATCGAGTCCGAGGCGGAGCGGATGACCGGTCTGGTGGAGGACCTGCTGCTGCTCGCCCGGCTCGACTCCGGGCGCCCGCTCTCCTACGCCACGGTCGACCTCTCGCCGCTGGTGGTGGACGCGGTGAGCGACGCGCGGGCGGCCGGGCCCGGGCACCGCTGGCGCCTGGAACTGCCGGACGCGGACGCGCCCGCGCTGGTCCGCGGGGACGCCGACCGGCTGCACCAGGTCCTGGTCAACCTGCTGGCCAACGCGCGGACGCACACACCACAGGGGACGACGGTGACGGCCCGGGTCCAGGCGGTGCGACGGGCGCGCGGGGGCGGCCCGGGGGCCGTGCCCGGCGGCGGCACGGGCGACGCGGTCGAGTTGGAGGTCCAGGACGACGGGCCGGGCATCCCGGCCGCGCTGCTGCCGCACGTCTTCGAACGGTTCGCGCGGGGCGACGCATCCCGTTCACGGGCCGCGGGGAGCGGCGGCAGTACGGGGCTGGGGCTGGCCATCGTGGAGGCGGTGGTGGCCGCGCACGGCGGGACGGTCGCGGTGGCGAGCGGGCCGGGGCGGACGGTGTTCACGGTGACGCTGCCGGAGGCGGGGCGCCGGTAGCCCGGGCGGGCACGGGGGGCCGGGCCCGTCCGCCCGTACCGACTCACAGGCGGCCCACAGCTTCACCACACGGCCGTGACAGGCCGGTTGGCGAACGTCGTGGGCATGACGACGCCTCCGCCGACCCCGACCTCGACGCCGCTGGGTTCCCTGCCACCACGTGAGCATCTGCGCCTCGGCCAGATCGAGACCGTCCTCGATGTCGTGATCCCCGTCTACAACGAGGAGAAGGACCTGGAGTCCTGTGTGCGCCGGCTGCACGACCACCTGACCCGCACCTTCCCCTACGGGTTCCGGATCACCATCGCGGACAACGCGAGCACCGACGACACGCCCCGGATCGCCGCCCGGCTGGACGACGGGATGGACCACGTCACCGCCGTGCGGCTGGAGCAGAAGGGGCGCGGGCGGGCGCTGCGCACGGTGTGGTCGCTGTCCGAGGCGCCGGTGCTGGCCTATATGGACGTCGATCTGTCCACCGACCTCAACGCGCTGCTGCCGTTGGTGGCGCCCCTGATCTCCGGGCATTCGGACCTGGCGATCGGGTCCCGGCTCAGCCGGAGCGCCCGGGTGGTCCGCGGGCCCAAGCGCGAGTTCATCTCCCGCAGCTACAACCTCATCCTGCGGGGCTCGCTCGCCGCGCGCTTCTCCGACGCGCAGTGCGGCTTCAAGGCGATCCGCGGCGATGTCGCGAGCCGGTTGCTGCCGCTGGTCGAGGACACCGGCTGGTTCTTCGACACCGAGATGCTGGTGCTGGCCGAGCGCGCCGGGCTGCGCATCCACGAGGTGCCGGTGGACTGGGTGGACGACCCCCACAGCACCGTGCACCTGGTGCGGACCGCGACCGACGACCTCAAGGGCGTCTGGCGGGTGGGGCGGGCGCTGGCGACCGGCGCGCTGCCGCTGGACCGGCTCGCCCGGCCGTTCGGTGACGATCCCCGGGACCGGCAGCTCTCCGGGGTGCCGGGCGGGCTGGCCCGGCAGGTCGTCGGGTTCGCCGTCGTCGGGGCGCTCAGCACGCTGCTCTACCTCGGCCTCTACTCCCTCTGCCGGCTGGGCGTCGGCCCCCAGGTGTCCAACGCCGCGGCCCTGTTGGTGTCGGCCCTGGCCAACACGGCCGCGAACCGGCGGCTGACCTTCGGGGTGCGGGGGCGGGAGCGGGCGGTCCGCCATCAGGCGCAGGGCCTGGTGGTCTTCGCCATCGGACTGGCGCTGACCAGCGGTTCGCTGGCGGCCCTCGACGCCGCCACCGTCAACCCCTCGCACGCCAGCGAGCTGACGGTGCTGGTGGCCGCCAACCTCGCGGCCACGGTGCTGCGCTTCCTGCTCTTCCGCGCCTGGGTGTTCCCGGAGCGCGAGCGGCGGGCGGCGGAGGGCCCCGAGGCGACCGAGGCGCGCGTCGCGGAAGACCCGCAGGCCCGGCAGGCGCCGCATGACCCGTATGACCGGAACGACTTCAGCAGGAGTGCTCGATGAGCCCCCGTCCCTCCCCTCCGCCCCCTCCGCCCCGCCCGTCCCGTCCGGGCTCTGCGCAACAGGGCGACACCCCTCAGGCCCCGACAGATCAGGAGCAGTCGATGGCCCCGGAGAGGGCGGCGCACCACGCGCCGGACGGCGGTTCGCAGGTCGGCACGTCGGACGGTCCGCAGACCGTGCCCGGAGAGTCCCCGGCACGGCCCGGTCTCGTCCGGCGGATCGTGCGGGGGCGGTCGGCGGACCCGCGCTGGGCCCGGCCGGCGCTGCTGGCGCTGCTGGCGGTCACGGCGGCGCTCTACGTGTGGGACCTGTCGGCGGCCAAGTACGCCAACCAGTTCTACTCGGCCGCCGTCCAGGCCGGCAGCGTCAGTTGGAAGGCGTTCTTCTTCGGCTCCTCGGACGCGGCCAACGCCATCACCGTGGACAAGCCGCCGGCCTCGCTCTGGCCGATGGAGCTCTCCGTACGGCTCTTCGGGCTGAACTCGTGGGCGATCCTGGTGCCCGAGGCGCTGATGGGCGTCACCACGGTCGGCGTGCTGTACGCGACCGTGCGGCGCCGGTTCGGGGCGGCGGCGGGACTGCTGTCGGCCGGTGCGCTGGCGCTCACGCCGGTCGCCGCGCTGATGTTCCGCTTCAACAACCCCGACGCGATGCTGTGCCTGCTGATGGTCTGCGCGGTCGCCTGCGTGCTGCGCGCGCTGGAGGCGGGTCGGACGAAGTGGCTGGTGCTGGCCGGCGTCTGCTTCGGGCTGGGCTTCCTCACCAAGACCCTCCAGGCGTGGCTGATCCTGCCGGCGCTGGCGGTGGTCTATGCGTGCTGTGCGCCGGTCGCGGTGCGCAAGCGGCTGGGGCAGCTGCTGCTGGCCGGGGCGGCGCTCGTGGTCAGCGGCGGTTGGTGGGTGGCGATCGTCGAACTGCTGCCGGCGTCGGCGCGCCCCTATGTGGGCGGTTCGCAGACCAACAGCTTCCTGGAGCTGACCTTCGGCTACAACGGCCTGGGGCGGATCGACGGCAACGAGCGGGGCAGTGTCGGCGGTGGCCACGGCGGGGCCGGCGGCCGGGGCGGTGGCTGGGGCGAGACCGGCATCACCCGGCTGTTCTCCTCCGACATGGGCGGCCAGATCTCCTGGCTGCTGCCCGCCGCACTGATCCTGCTGGTGGTGGCGGTGTGCGTGCTGTGGCGGGCGCGGCGCGCGGTCGCCGCCGAACAGGCCGCCCAGCGGGCGGAGTTCCTGGTCTGGGGCGGCGCGCTGCTGATGACCTTCACGATCTTCAGCTTCATGTCCGGGATCTTCCACCAGTACTACAACATCGCGCTGTCCCCGTACATCGCGGCGCTGGTCGGCATGGGTTCGGTGCTGGTGTGGCGGCGCGGCGGGTGGTTGGCGCGGAGTGTGCTGGCCGCGGTGGCCGCGACGACGGCGGTCTGGTCGTACGTCCTGCTGGACCGGTCGCCGCAGTGGCTGCCGTGGCTGCGCTGGACGGTGCTGGTGCTCGGACTGCTGGCGGCGCTGGGACTGCTGCTGTCGGCGGGCGCGGACGCGCGGGTGCGGCGGCGCGCCGGGGTCGTGGCCGGCGTCGCGGCCGGGCTCGGGGTGGCGACGGCGCTGGCCGGGCCCCTCGCGTACACCCTGGACACCGTCAACACCCCCAAGGGCGGCTCGATCATCACCGCCGGCCCGGCGGTCCAGGGCGGCCGGGGCTTCGGCGGCGGCCCGGGCCGGATGTTCGGGCGGGGCGGCGGCAAGGGTGCCGTGCCGGGCGGCACCACCGGCGGGCGGGGCTCCGCCGGCCGGGGCTTCCCGGGCGGTCAGGGCTTCCCCGGGGGCCAGGGCTTCCCCGGCGCCGGGCAGATGGGCGGCTGGCCCGGCCAGCCGGGTGGCGGCGGCGAGCGCGCCGGCCGGATGCGCGGTGCCGGCGGCATGGGCGGCCTGCTCGACGGCGCCTCGGTGAGCGACCGGGCCAAGCGCCTGGTGGAGCGGAACGCCGACCACTACACCTGGGCCGCCGCGGCGATCGGTTCGCAGAACGCGGCGAGCTACCAACTGGCCACCCAGAAGCCGGTGATGGCGATCGGCGGCTTCAACGGGAGCGACCCGTCGCCGACCCTCGCCCAGTTCCAGCGCTATGTGGCGGAGGGGAGGATCCACTACTTCATCGCCGGCGGGCGGGACGGCTTCCCCGCCGGCCGCACCGCCCGGGCCGGTGCCGGCGGCAAGCAGACGGGTGGTCAGCAGGCGGGCGGCAAGCAGGCCGGCGGTTTCGGTGGCGGTCCGGGGGAGCGGGGCATCTCGTCCCAGATCAGCGCCTGGATCGAGAAGACCTTCAAGAAGGTCACCGTCGGCGATGCCACCTTCTACGACCTGACCCAGCGGAAGGCGTCCTGACACGGCGTAGGCCATAGCCCCGAAAAAAGGAAATGTACGGCGTATAAGAATCCCTGTACGGTGTAAGCCTCCGCTCGCACCGTACAGGGAGCTCGTATGCCCGCCGTGGCCCCCGACGCCATCGCCCCCACCCTCCAGCCTCCGGGTCGGCACGCCACCCGCTGGCTGATCCTGGCCGTCATCTGCATCGCCCAGCTCACCGTCGTCCTCGACAACACCGTGCTCAACGTGGCCGTCCCGTCCCTCACCGAGGAACTGGGCGCGACCACCGCCGACGTCCAGTGGATGATCAACGCCTATTCACTGGTCCAGTCCGGCCTGCTGCTGATCGCCGGCAACTCCGCCGACCGCTACGGCCGCAAGAAGATGCTGGCCATCGGCCTGGCACTGTTCGGCATCGCGTCGCTCGTGGCCGCCCTCGCCCACTCGCCGGGCCAACTGATCGGCGCCCGCGCCGGCATGGGCATCGGCGGCGCGCTGCTGATGACCACCACCCTCGCCGTCGTGATGCAGATCTTCGACGACGCGGAGCGCCCCAAGGCCATCGGCATCTGGAGCTCGGTGAACTCCCTGGGCTTCGCCGCCGGGCCGCTGATCGGCGGCACGCTGCTCGACCACTTCTGGTGGGGTTCGCTGTTCCTGGTCAACATCCCGGTCGCGGTGATAGCGCTGGTGGCCGTCCTCGCCCTCGTGCCCGAGTCCAAGAGCCGCGGCGGCGAGCGACCGGACGTGCTCGGTGCCCTGCTGTCGATGGTCGGCATGGTCGGGGTGGTCTTCGCGATCATCTCCGGCCCGGTGACCGGCTGGCTGTCGGGCCAGGTGCTGATCTCGGCCGTCGTCGGCATCGCCGGCCTGGCGCTCTTCGCCTTCTGGGAGCTGCGCATCCCGCACCCCATGCTGGACATGCACTTCTTCCGCAACCGCCGGTTCATCGGCGCGGTCTCCGGCGGCATCCTCGTGGCCTTCGGGATGGGCGGCTCGATGTTCCTGCTCACCCAGCACATCCAACTGGTGCTCGGCTACGGCCCGTTGGACGCCGGTCTGCGGATGGCGCCGCTCGCGCTCACCGTCGTACTGATCAACTTCACCGGCCTGAGTGCCCGTCTGCTGCCGCGCTTCGGCACCCCCGGCATGATCGTCTCCGGGATGACCCTGCTGGCGGGCGGCCTGACGGCGATCTCGCTGCTCGGCGGCCGGAGCTACGGCGGCATGCTGTTCGGCCTGATCGTCATGGGGGTCGGCGTGGCGATCGCGACGCCCACGATGGCCAACGCCATCATGTCCGCGATCCCGCCCGCCAAGGCCGGCGTCGGCGCCGGCGTCAACGGCACCCTGATGGAATTCGGCCAGGGCCTGGGCGTCGCGGTGCTCGGCGCGGTCCTCAACTCCCGCTTCGCGGCGCTGCTTCCGCTGGCCGCCGCGGGCGCCGGCTCGCTCTCCGCGGCCCTCGCCCGTACGCACTCGGCGGCGGAGCGCACCGCCGTCCACGACGCCTTCGCGTCCGGCATCGGCACCAGCCAGCTGGTCGGTGCGACGGCGGTCTTCCTCGGCGGGCTGCTCGCCGCGGTCCTGCTGCGCCGGGCGGAACGCGTCGGGAGCGCGGCCGACGGCACCCCGGCGGCGCCCACCGGTCACGATCCGGCCACCGGCGCGGCGGAATAGCATCGGTTCCGGACGGGACGCCATCGCCCGTCCCGTCCGGACCGACTTTCGGACCGACCGCCGGACCGACCGCCGTCCCGGCGGATCGGACCGGCGGTCCCGCGGTCCCGCACTCCCCGCAAGACCCAAGGAAGGGCGCCATGGCAGCAACGACGAACGGGCGCGCCGAGCCGCAACTACCGCACAGCGTCTGGCTGGCCGATCGTCCTCCGCTCCGGAGGAAGGCGGAACAGCCGGCCGGCCTCGGCCTCGACAAGATCGTCGCCAGCACCGTCCGGCTGCTCGACACCGAGGGCCTGGCCAAGTTCTCCATGCGCCGCCTCGCCGCCGATCTCGGCGTGACCGCGATGTCCCTCTACTGGTACGTCGACACCAAGAGCGACCTCCTCGAACTCGCCGTGGACGCGGTGGCCGGCGAGATGGCGCTGCCCGACGAGTCCGACCCCGCCGCCGACTGGCGCGACCAGCTGCGCGGCCTGGCCACCACCTACCGCGACGGCCTGCTGCGGCACCCCTGGGCGCCCCGCCTGCTCGGCGAGGTCATCAACATCGGCCCGCACGCCACGGCCTTCTCCAACGCCACCCTGCGCGTGATGGCCCGCAGCGGACTGGACCCGGACCACACCTCCGGCGCCCTGGCCTCCGTCTTCAACTTCGTCTACGGCTTCTCCACCATCCGCAGCCTCCACGAGGCCCGCTGCCGTGCCGCCGGCATCAGCATCGACGACTACTTCACCCAGGTCATCGCCGCGATCTCGGACCGCCCCGACTTCGCCGAGACGATGGAACTCTCCACCCGCGCCGGCTACGCCATGAGCGACGCCAGCGCCCTCGACATGCTCAACCGCGACTTCGACTTCGCGATCGACCTGCAGATCGCGGGCATCGACGCGATGCGGGCGCGCTTGGCGCGGGAAGCGGCGCACTGAGCGGCGCAACCGGCAACGCCGTGGACCCGGACCGTTCGGAAACGGTCCGGGTCCACGGGTTGAGGGTCGCAGTCCGGTTCGTCGGGCGGGCGCCGGACTGCGACGGTCGGTGGGGACTACGCGGCGCAGGTCACTTGGCGAAGGCCGCGGTCCCGTTCGGGGTGCCGAGGCCGGTCGGGCCGTCGTAGCCGTTGCCCGCCGTGCAGAGGTACGACGGGGAGCAGGAGCCGTTGGCGCCGCTGGTGACGTCGTTCAGCGCGGAGGCGTGGGTGTACGGGTAGGAGGCGGGGGTGTCGCTCGCGCCCGGGGCGCCCGCGAGGGCGTAGACGCCGGCGATGAACGGGGCCGAGGCGCTGGTGCCGCCGTAGACGTTCCAGCCGCTGGCCTGGTAGCTGTCGTAGACCGCGAGGCCGGTGGCCGGGTCGGCGACCGAGGCGACGTCCGCCACGGTGCGCTTGGCGCAGCCGGTGTCCTTCTGCCAGGACGGTTTGGCGTCGTACTGGGAGCAGCCGGAACCGGCGCCCTCGCCGCCCGCCTTGGTGCCCCAGACCGACTCGCTCCAGCCGCGCGTGCTGCTGTCCTTCTTGAGCGAGGTGCCGCCGACCGCGGTGACGTACTGCGAGGCCGCCGGGTACTCGACGCCGTAGCCGCTGTCACCGGAGCTGACGGTGATCGCGACGCCCGGGTGCTTGAAGTACTTCTCGTCCGAGGTGGCGTCGGTGGAGTCCTCGCCGCCGCCGTAGCTGTTGGAGACGAACTTGGCGCCCATGGTGACCGCGCGGTTCACGGCCGCACCCAGGTCGTCCATGTTGGCGCTGTTCGCCTCGACCAGCAGGATGTGGCACTGCGGGCAGGCGGCGCTGACCATGTCGACGTCGAGGGATATCTCACCGGCCCAACCGGCGTCTGCCTTGGGGTACTTGGTGCCGCCGTTCTGGTCCGCCTTCTTGAAGCAGCCGTTGGCGGTGGTGCAGTCCGGCAGGCCGTACTGCTTGCGGTAAGTGGCCAGGTCCTTCTCGGCGTTGGGGTCGTCGTAGGCGTCGATGATGGCGACGGTCTGGCCGGAGCCGCCGGTCTTCGGCAGCTTGTAGGCGCCCTGCAGGTCGGCGGGACCGAAGCCGGACGGCGTGATGTGGCGGCCCAGGGCCAGGCTCTGCTTGACGTCCGTACGGGCCACCGCGTTGCAGGCCATGTAGCCGGGCTTGGCCGGCTCCGCGCACAGGCGGTGGGTGGGGACGGCGGTGGAGCCGGACGCGGCAGGGGAGGTGTGCGGGGCGGCCGGGGCCGGGGCGGCGCCCGCCGGGACGGCGGCGATCAGACCGCCGATGGCGAGGGTGGCCGCCGAGAGCAGGGCCGGGACGCCGCGGCGCGCCAGCCCTCCGACGCGGTCCGCCCGTCCACTGTCCGCGGTGTTCTTTCGCAGGGAAGGCAAGGGAGTTACCTCCGTGGGGGGAGAGGGGAAGGGGGCCGGCGGCCGGCGTGCTGCCGGCGCCGGGTGGGGGTGTGGGGTTGTGGGGGGGTGGCGCGGTGGTGCCGGAAGGTGCGGTCCTGCGGGGCGGTGCGGTGGAGCCGTGGAGTCGCGCGGTCCGGGCGTCAGCGCCGGGTGCGCCTCGCTCCCTGTATGTCGCGAACATGACAGGTCACTCCGCGCGGGGCGCGCATGCCTCCGTGGGGGAGTACGCGCGACATGGGCAGGACGCCCGGCCCCCCGTGGACTCCGTACGACTCCGGTGGCGCGTTGCGCACGTGCACTCGGTTGGTGCCACCCCGGTCAGTGGTGGCTCACAAGGAAAGTAGTGAACAGACCGTCAAGGGGACACCGGGTTACGGCAAAGCCTTCTTCTGGTCCGCTTCCGGTCCGCTTGTGGTGGCCTTCCGGTCACCGGAGCGTTCGCCGCCCGGGCCCGATACCTTCTTGCCTCATGGAGTTGGAAGAAGACGCGGTCGGCAATCTCGTCGCGCTGGGACTGGCCCGCTACGAGGCGCGGGTCTACCTCGCCCTGATCAGACGGGAGTCGTACACCGCCGCCGAGGTCGCCCGCGAGGCGGACGTGCCACGCCAGCGCGTGTACGACGTGCTGGACGCGCTCGTCCGGCGCCGGCTCGCCAACGCGCACCCCGGGCGGGTGGCGACCTACTCGGCCGTCGCCCCCGAACTGGCCGTCGCCCGCCTGGTGGCGCTGCAACGCGAGTCCCTGGAGCGGCTGGAACGCGCCTCCGACACCCTGGCCGCGTCGCTCCAGCCGCTGTGGGCGGACGGGCGCCGGCACAGCGACCCGCTCGACTACGTGGAGATCCTGCGCGATCCGACCGTCATCGCCGAGCGGTTCGCCGACATCCAACGGCAGGCCCGCCGCGAGCTGCTGAGCTTCTGCAAGCCGCCGTTCGTCGCCCCGGCGGAGAACGCCGAGGGCATCGAGGCCGCCCGCCGGCTGCACGGGGCCGGCGGCACGGTCCGCGCCATCTACTCCTCCGGAGCCCTGGAGGACGCCGGCATGCTCGCCAACGTCCGCAGCTTCGCGGCGGCCGGGGAGGAGGCCCGCTTCACCGCGGACCTGCCGCTCAAACTCGTCATCGCGGACGCCTCGTTGGTGCTGTGCGACATGCCCGACCCGGTCGCCGGCGCCGACTCCACCACCGCCCTGGTCATCGAGCACCCGGCCCTCGCGGCGTGCCTGCGGCTGGCCTTCCTGACGGTGTGGGAGACCGCCGCGACCGCACCGGAGCCGCGCGAGGCGCTCCGGTCGTAGGCGGGCGCCCGGGCCCGGGGGCGACGGGAGCCCGAAGGCGGCCCCGGCGGCAGCGGAAAAGGGGCGGGCCCGGCGCACGACGGCGCCGGGCCCGCCCCTGCACGCGCACGGACTCGCGTCGGGCCGCCGGTCGGAGGACCGCTCAGGCCATGGGCAGGCTCTCGCCCTGGACGGCCTGGATGTCGAGTTCGACCTTCAGGGTGGTGCCGATGGCCGCGATGCCGGCCGCCACGACCTGGTTGTAGTTCATCTTGAAGTCCTCGCGGCGCAGTTCGGCGGTGGCGCGGAACGCGGCGCGGACGCCGCCCCACGGGTCCGGGCCGGTGCCGAGGTAGCTGAGGTCGAGGTCCACCGGGCGGACCACGCCGTGCAGCGAGAGGTCGCCGTGCACCGTCCAGCGGTCCGGGCCGGCCGGCGCCAGGCCGGTGCTGCGGTAGGTGATCTGCGGGTAGACCTCGACGTTGAGGAAGTCCTCGTTGCGCAGATGGCCGTCGCGCATGCCGTTGCCGGTGTCGATCGACGCGGCCTTGATGACCGCCTCCACGCGGGACTTCTCGACGTCCTCGGCGATGTCGATCCGGCCGCTGAACTCGGTGAACCGGCCGTGCACGCTGGAGATGCCCAGGTGCTGGGCGACCGCGCCCACCGTGGAGTGCATGGGGTCGATGGTCCAGGGGCCGGGCGGCGGGAGCTCCACGCCGCCCTGGCGGGCCAGCACGACGGTGCCGACGTCCATCCGGCCGCTGGCGGTGACGATCGCGCTGGAGGCGACCGGTGCATAGCCGACGGCGGTCACGATGACCGTGTAGGGGCCGGCGGGCAGCGGCTCCGCGCTGCGGACCGCGCCGTCCTCGTCGGCGTTGGCGCGCAGCACCTGCGCGCCCGTCATGTCGGTGACGGTCAGCACGGCGTGCTGTACCGCCCAGCCGTCCCGCGTGCGGACCTGCGCCCGTACGCCCGCAGCTCCCGCGCCCGTCGAAGTCATGTACGTGCCTCTCCCGTTCAGTGCCGGCACGCGCCCCGTGTGCGGGTACGTGCCGTGCCTGTCCGTGCGTGTGTCCGTGTGAGCGGGTGGTCCGTCGGGCCGCGCGGGCCCGGGTGAGCCCGGTCCGGCCCCGGTGGGTACCGTTCCCCGGCCGGCCGGTGGAGGTGTCGGGCCCCGGCGGCGGCGCTGCAGGCCGTCCCCTGCCTGTGCGCAGCGCCGCCGTCGGAGCCCCGGGTCCGGCCCGGGGCGCGTCTCCGCTCGATGCGCGCCCCGGTCCGGGGTGTGTCGCCCGGGCCGCCGCGGTCGCGGGGCCCGGGTCCGGGGTCAGTCCCCGGGGTGGGCGAGCTGGACGTCGTAGCCGTCCACGCCGCCGGCCTCGATGGCCAGGCCGGAGGCGACCGGCGGGTAGCCGCTCGCGATGACCGTGTAGTCGCCGGCGTCCAGGTCGGTGAAGGCGTACGCGCCGTCCGCACCGGTGGTGGAGGTGGCCACGACGTTGCCCGCCGCGTCGACCAGGGTGACCCGGGCGTCGGCCAGCGGCGCGCGCTGCGCCCCGGCCCGGACCACACCCTGCACCCGGGCGCCGGACAGCAGCTCGATCTCGGTCCGGGTGGTGCCCTGGCCGCCGATCTCGACCGGCTGGGCGGTGGGCCGGTAGTCGGCCGCGTTGACCGCCAGGGTGTAGGTGCCGGGGGCCAGTTCACCGAAGGAGAAGGACCCCTCGGCGGTGGTCTGGCCGGTGGCCAGCACCTCGCCGCGGACGTCGGTGACGACGACCATCGCGCCGCCCACCGGCGCGCCGGTGACCGCGCTGCGGACCTGGCCGGTCAGGCCGCTGGTGCCGCTGAGCAGGATGTCGTAGCCGTAGGGCGCCTCGCCGACGACGACCGTGGACGCCTGCGGCTGGTGGCCGTCGGCCGCCGCGATCAGGACGTAGGAGCCGGCGCCCGGGGCGCCGAGCACGTACGAGCCGTTGGCCTGGGCGACCGAGCGGCCCAACTGCCGGCCGCTGAGCGAGATCAGCGTGACGGCGGAGCGGGGCACCGGGTTGCCCTCGGCGTTGCGGACGAAGCCGTGGATCGAGGGCCCGGTCGGGAGGGCGTCGCCGCCGGCCGACGCGTACGCCGCCAGGGGCTGGGCCGCCGGGGCCGGCTGGGCCCAGGAGGGGGTGTGCAGGTCGTCGTCGGACAGGGAGTCGGATATGGAGGGGGCGGCACCGACCAGGGCGGGCTCGCGCTCCTCGGCCGCAGCGGCGGACGCCGGGGCCGGGGCGGCCGCGGGGGCCTGGGACGCGTCGCCGTCGCCGTCTGAGGCGAGGGCGCGCTCCGAACCGGACTTGCTGCGCAAGGCGACCTCCTTGATGAACAGGGTGATGATCAGGGCGAGTAGGGCGAACGGAGCCGCGTAGAGGAAGACGTCGCCGACGCCGTGCCCGTACGCGTCCTCCATGATCGACCGGATCGGGGCCGGCAGCGCCGACAGGTCGGGAATGCCGTCGCTGCCGCCGCCGTGGCTCGCCGCCGCGGCGGCCTTGGGACCGAGGGCGGTCAGCCCGTCGGTCACGTAGTGCGTGACGCGGTTGGCGAGCGCTGCGCCGAGCGCCGAGACGCCCACCGCACCACCGAGGGTACGGAAGAAGGTGACCAGCGAACTGGCGGATCCGATGTCCTGGGGCGCCACCTGGTTCTGGGTCGCCAGGACCAGGTTCTGCATCATCATGCCGAGACCCAGGCCCATCAGCGCCATGTAGATCGCGGCGTGCCAGTACGGGGTGTCCGTGCGCAGCGTGCCCAGCAGGCCGAGGCCCGCGGTGAGCAGCACACCGCCGCTGACGAGGAAGATCTTCCAGCGCCCGGTGCGGGTGATGATCTGGCCGGAGATCATCGAGGAGAGGAACAGGCCCGTGACCATCGGGATGGTCATGACGCCGGACATCGTCGGGCTCTTGCCCTCGGCCAGCTGGAAGTACTGCGAGAAGAAGACCGTGCCGCTGTACATCGAGATGCCGACGAACATCGAGGCGATGGTGGCCAGGGTGATCGTCTTGTTGCGGAACAGCCGCAGCGGGATCAGGGGTTCCGCGGCCTTGTTCTCGATGATCACGAAGATGACCGCGAGCACCAGCGCGCCGCCGACCATGGCGAAGGTCTGCCAGGAGATCCAGTCGTAGTTCTTGCCGGCCAGGGTGACCCACACCAGCAGCAGGGTGACCGCGCCGGCGATGAAGAACGAGCCGGCCCAGTCGACCTTGACGCCCGCGCGCTTGACGACCGGGAGCTTGAGGGTCTTCTGGAGCACGATCAGCGCGATGACGGCGAACGGCACGCCGACGTAGAAGCACCAGCGCCAGCCGAGCCAGCTGGTGTCGGTGATGACGCCGCCGAGCAGCGGGCCGCCGACGGTCGCGACCGCGAAGGTCGCGCCCAGGTAGCCGCTGTAACGCCCGCGCTCGCGCGGGGAGATCATCGCGGCCATGACGATCTGGGCCAGGGCGGACAGACCGCCCACGCCTATGCCCTGCACCACGCGGCAGGCGATCAGCATGCCGGTGTTCTGCGACAGACCGGCGACGACCGAGCCGCCGACGTAGATGACCAGCGCGATCTGGACGAGCGCCTTCTTGCTGAACAGGTCGGAGAGCTTGCCCCACAGCGGTGTGGTCGCGGTCATCGACAGCAGCGCCGCGGTGACGACCCAGGTGTACGCGCTCTGGCCGCCGCCCAGGTCATGGATGATGTGCGGCAGCGCGTTGGAGACGATCGTCGACGACAGGATGGCGACGAACATGCCGAGCAGCAGCCCGGACAGCGCCTCCATGATCTGACGGTGTGTCATGGGGCCGTCATGGGAAGCGCCGTGGCCGCCCCCATGCTTGGCATGCCCGCCCCGCACACCTGCTGGTGAGGTCGTAGCCATGTGGTTCCTTTACTTCCTTTTCATCCTGCTGCGGGGGTACGGGTGGTGGCGGGGGAGTCGTGATGTGCCCGGATGCGGCAGTCGCCGAAGCTCGTGCGGAGCCTGGCGAGCAGCTCGATGAGGTGCCCGACGTCGGTGTCGGTCCAGTCGTCCAAGTACCGGGCGAGCGTCTGGGTGTAGCGCTCGGCGAGCTCCGCCAGGAGCTCCCTGCCACTCGGGGTCAGCCGCAGCAGCCGCGACCGCTTGTCCACCGGATCGGGCTTGCGCTCGATCCAGCCGCGCTCAGCGACATGGGCGACGTGCCGGCTGGTCACCGACATGTCGATCGCGAGCAGCTCGGCCAGCTGGCTCATCCGCATCTCGCCGTGCCGGTCGAGGAGCGTGAGCACCCCGGCCGACGCCGGCGGGCAGTCCTGGGGCAGCATCCGCCCCATCTCCCGCTTGACGGCCCCGATGGCGCTGAGTTGCCGGGCCAGCTCTTCGTATTGACTTTGAGCGGCCACCGGCTCCTCCGCGCCTCTTCACCCGCGCAACCTTCGCGGTTGTTTTGTTGCTTAGGGCAACCATAAGCAAGTTGGTTGCTGAAGGCAAACGATTTGGCGGTGGGGGTGGTATGGGGATGGCAAAGTCTGGGTCACGGGTGACCCAAGGGAGCCGTTTTGGCGTGTAAAGATGCTGGTCAATGCGGTAAATGGGCGATCGGGCGACGGGCGCGCGACCTTTGTGCCGCCCTGCCCCTCATGCCCGTCCCGCGCCTCACGCCATGTACGCGTCACGCGGCGCCGAGTAGGCCCCTCGCCTGCACTCCGTGACCAGCGGGTATGCGCTCGGTAGGCGCGCCGGCCCGACCGTCTGTGCCCGCGCCCGCGCCCGCTCGCGGAGGATACGCGACCCCGGGGTGCCCCCGGGCCCGGGGTTCGCTAGGGTCCTTCATCATGGCGACCAACCCGCAGAACCAGGCCGAGGGCAACTACGACCCGGCGGGCAACACGCAGATGTTCCAAGCCTTCGTCGACGAGGGCGGCACCCCACAGGGCGCCCGCCGCGCCCCCGCGCCCCAACAGGCGTCGAGCGGCCCGCGCGTCGGCCTGATCGTCGGCGTGATCGTCGCCCTCGTGGTGATCGCCGGCGCTGCCTGGCTGGCCCTGAACTGACGACACGACGGCGCGGGGCCGAACGCCCCGCTCCCGCCGACGAACTCCGGCCGTACGCCGACCACCTCCGGCCGCACGGCGTGAACTCCGGCCGCACGGCGGCGAACTGACGACGTGACGGCGCGGCCGCGCGCACGGGGCCGGGAGGCCGCGGCGGACGCGGCGACCCGGGCCCCGCTCGCCGGCGCCCCCGCCGTCAGCCCGCCGTGCCGTCGGCCGCCGCCCGCAGGGCCGCGAGGTCCAGCTTCTTCATGCCCAGCATGGCCCGCATCGCGCGGGTCGCGCGGGCCGGGTCGGCGTCCTGGAGGAGGCCGGCCATCGCCTCCGGGACGATCTGCCAGGACAGTCCGTACTTGTCCTTGAGCCAGCCGCAGGGGCCCTCCTCGCCGCCCTCGGAGAGCCGGGCCCAGTAGTGGTCGATCTCCTCCTGGTCGGCGCAGATGACGGCCAGGGAGATCGCCTCGTCGAAGGTGAACTCCGGACCGCCGTTGATCGCGAGGTACTCCTGGCCGTCGAGCTCGAACTCGACGGTCAGCACGGTGCCGGCCGGGCGCGGGCCGGCCTCGGTGTAGTGCGTGATGTTGGTGATCCGCGAGTTCGGGAAGACCGAGCAGTAGAACTCGGCGGCCTCCACGCTCTGGGTGTCGAACCAGAGGTTGGGCGTGATCTTCGGCATGGCGCGCTCCTGGTGTTCGGGCCGGACGGCCGGACGGCCGGACGGTCGTGGTCGGCGGTGACGGCCGGGGGCCGCTCTTGTGCATCGACTCTCTGTATCGACCGTCGTGCGGTGCCGGACTCATCGCCATTCGGGTGGGGAATTCCACGGCCGCCGCACCGCCCGCCGCCGTCCCCTCTCCCGAGGCGACCGGATGGCCGTCCCACGGGTGCCGGCATTGACCGGAAATCGCCGTTAACTACCGCGCTGTCATTTCCATTTGAAGGTCACGTCCCGGGTGTCCAGGTGCATCCCCCACGGGACCCGCCAGGCGTCCACGCACACCCGCCAGCGGCCGGTCGCCGGCGTGCCGGGGGCGAGCGGGAGCGGGAGGGGGCGGGTGGACTCCAGCGTCGCCCAGTCGATCCCGAGGGCGCCGATGACATGGCTGCCGAAGGTGACCGTGCCGGCGGTGACCGGGCGGTCGCCGGTGTCGAGGAAGGCGACGGTGATCTGCTGGCACCAGCGGACGTCCGTGTCGGCGAGCACCGGCTTGCCCACCACCAGGCCGGACGGGGCGCCGGGACCGGCCGGGATCGTGGGGGAGGGCGGCCGCGGCGCGGGGGAACCGCCGGGCGCGGACGGGGGGTTGGGTTCAGGCGTGCCGCCGTCGCCGTGGCCGGCCGGAGGGCCCGCGGAGGGGCCGGGCGGGGTGGCCGGGGGCGATGTGGTGGGGGCGCCGGAGGGGCTGCTGCCCGTCGGGGCCGGAGAGGGGCCCGGGTCGGCCGGGCCGGGGGAGTTGGGCGGGCCGGAGCGGTCGGAGGGGCCGGAGCCGTCACCGCCGCCGTCCAGGGGCGTCAGCTCGACGCCGCCCGGTGGGGGTGCGGGCTTCGTCGCCGCGGTGCCGTCGGAGGGGCCTGCCGCGCCCACCGCGGCATAGCCGGAACCGGCCGCTTCGGCGCAGCCGGTGAGGAGGACGCCCAGGCAGAGCACGGCCGCCGAGGCGCAGGCAACAGTCGTCGTCCGTCGCATCGGGACAGTGTTGCTGACGGAGCATCAGGTGTGAAGAGAGGTGCGCGGAGCGCGGGCCGGCACGCGGCCGGGGACGGGGTCACGGCACGAGGCCGGTGGGGTGGAGCGGATCGGTCCGCGGACGTGCGGCGCCGTCCTTCTTGCTGTCCGCCGAGCGACCGGGGAACGGCTGTCCCTCGGCGGACCGTTCCTCAGTCCGAGATCAGCCCTTCCCGGAGCTGCGCCAGCGTGCGGGTGAGCAGCCGGGAGACGTGCATCTGGGAGATGCCGACCTCCTCGCCGATCTGCGACTGCGTCATGTTGGCGAAGAAGCGCAGCATGATGATCTGGCGCTCCCGGGGCGGGAGTTTGGCCAGCAGCGGCTTGAGGGACTCGCGGTACTCCACGCCCTCCAGCGCGGTGTCCTCGTAGCCGAGGCGGTCCGCGAGGGAGCCCTCGCCGCCGTCGTCCTCGGGGGAGGGGGAGTCGAGCGAGGAGGCGGTGTAGGCGTTGCCCACCGCCAGGCCGTCGACGACGTCCTCCTCCGACACCCCCAGGCACAGGGCGAGTTCGGGCACCGTCGGCGAGCGGTCCAGCTTCTGGGAGAGCTCGTCGCTGGCCTTGGTGAGGGCCAGACGGAGCTCCTGGAGGCGGCGCGGGACGCGCACGGACCAGGACGTGTCGCGGAAGAACCGCTTGATCTCGCCGACCACCGTCGGCATCGCGAACGTGGGGAATTCCACCCCGCGTTCGCAGTCGAAACGGTCGATGGCCTTGATCAGGCCGATGGTGCCGACCTGGACGATGTCCTCCATCGGCTCGTTGCGGCTGCGGAAGCGCGCGGCGGCGTACCGCACGAGCGGGAGGTTCAGTTCGATGAGTGTGTCGCGCACGTACGCGCGCTCGGCGGAGTCCTTGTCGAGCGTGGCGAGCCGCAGGAACAGGGACCGGGAGAGCGAGCGGGTGTTGATGGCGTCGACGTCGTCATGCACGTGTGGTGCCGGCGCGGGAATCGCAGGAAGCACCTTTGAGCTGCCCAGTTCTACGGACATGCCACCCCCTTGAGGTCGCGGACGGGTCGCTGCGGCGTCCTCGGCCCAGGGCGGACCGAGGAGGTATACCTCCACCTGAATACCGGAGGCAGCACCACGGCAAACGCGGTTCCTGCAGAATGTCACATGTCGGCAACGCGCTGTAGCGTCTTGTCGACATATCTGTGCAGGAACGGGTCGCCCGTGCCGGTTAGGCGTCGATCCTGTTTGCGGATCGCAGGCGGGCGAAGCTCCGCGACAGTAGCCGGGAGACGTGCATCTGCGAAACCCCGAGCTCCGCACTGATCTGGGACTGCGTCAGATTGCTGTAGTAACGGAGCAGAAGGATGCGTTGCTCGCGCTCGGGGAGCTGGACGAGGAGGTGCCGTACGAGGTCCCGGTGCTCGACGCCGGCCAGCTCGGGGTCCTCGTAGCCGAGGCGGTCGAGCAGGCCGGGCAGGCCGTCGCCCTCCTGGGCGGCCTCCAGGGATGTGGCGTGATACGAGCGGCCCGCCTCCAGGCAGGCCAGCACCTCGTCCTCGCCGATCTTCAGTCGCTCGGCGATCTCCGCGGTGCTCGGGGAGCGGCCGTGCAGCACGGTGAGGTCCTCGGTGGCGCCGTTGACCTGGACCCACAGCTCGTGGAGGCGGCGCGGGACGTGGACGGTGCGGACGTTGTCCCGGAAGTAGCGCTTGATCTCGCCGACGACGGTGGGCATGGCGAAGGTCGGGAACTGGACGCCGCGCTCCGGGTCGAACCGGTCGATGGCGTTGATCAGGCCGATGGTGCCGACCTGGATCACGTCCTCCATCGGCTCGTTGCGGCTGCGGAAGCGGGCCGCGGCGTAGCGGACCAGCGGGAGGTTGGCCTCGATCAGGGCGGCGCGGACGCGGGAGTGCTCGGGGGTGCCGGGTTCCAGGCCCGCCAGCTCGGCGAAGAGCACCTGCGTCAGCGCCCGGGTGTCCGCGCTACGGCTCTCGCGGGCAGGAGCCTTGGGCGCAGTACGGGCCGTCACGGTCACGCCACCCTTCACAGTGCATTTTTCGCAGCATGTTTCGCGTATCGCATGTATCCGGCAAAAGCGGTCATAGCATCACAAGACATGTCCACTGTGTGCAAGCACCTCATAACGCCGTGTTGAAGAGAGAGTTGGCGGATACCGGGGTCGCGCGCGAGGGGTGCGACGGGTCGCCCGGATGCACGGCGGAGCCCCCCGCCTGCGGGGCGAGGGGCTCTGGGTGGGGGCGGCGGCGCGGATGGCGCCGGGGCGTTTCAGATCGCGTAGTCGGCGATCACCCAGGTGGCGAATTCGCGCCACTGGGCGGCAGCCGCCTGGTGGGCGGGATGCTCCAGGTAGCGCTTGAGGGCGTCGGTGTCGGCGACGGCCGAGTTGATCGCGAAGTCGTAGGCGATCGGGCGGTCGGTGATGTTCCAGGCGCACTCCCAGAACGTCAGCTCCGGGATCTCCTTCTCCAGCGCGGCGAAGGCCCGGACGCCGGCCTGCACCCGCTCCTCGTCGCGCGAGACGCCCTCGTTGAGCTTGAACAGGACCAGGTGGCGGATCACAGCGACCTCCGTACGGCGGGACGATGCGCAGCCGGTCCGGTGGGCCGACTGGGACCTAGCTGACCAGCTGGGTCATGAATTCGCCGACGCTCTGCGCGGCCGACGAGATGCCCTCGAAGCCTATCTGGACGAGGCCGGCGGCCCGTTTGGGGGTGGCGATGATCGTCCACAGCACGAAGATGACGACCAGGTACAACGCGACCTTTTTCGCTGTCGCCATCAGTTCCGTCTCCCCTGCGGCAGGTCCCTGCGCCCTACGGCGTTTCCCCGCGACCCCCCTGGCCCCGGTGGCCGCCCCCGTTGCCGGTGCGGTCGGGCGAGTGTAACCACACGTGTTCGACCGGGCGAGGCGGTACACCCCGTCCGGCCCTGTCCTTCACGCGGGTCTTATGGACCAAAGGCCCTCCAAGGAGGGCCCTTTGCCCGGCTGTTGGGACGGCCCGCGGGAGGCAGGATGGAGTCATGAGGCCACCGCGGGTCTGGCAGGAATCCGCGGGGCCCCGGGACCAGCGCCCCACTGCGGGGTCCGTGCCGCGTACTCCCTGACAGCGCGGCGTGGACTCGGGGCCCGGTCCTCATCGGGGGAGGCGGCTCCAACCCCCTGGCCCGCCTCCCCCGGCCACACCCCCCGCGCGCCGGGCGCGCGCACTGGTCCGGGCCGTTCTCCGGCAACCTCAGGACCGTTCTTCTCGTCCCTCTCCCCGTAAGGCATCCCCGCAAGTCGCGGATCACCTCATGTACGCGACAATCGGCCGGCACGGAGCGCGGGCCGGCCCACGGCGGCCGACCGCCGTGGCACCGGCCCGCGCGGAACGACGAGAGGAAAACCGGGGGCTCCCGCGATGAGCATCGACTGGAACCGACGTACCTGCGCGCGGCGCGGGCACATCACCTACCGTCCGCACGAGGCGCACCTGGAGGCGAAACTGCACGCCAGTACCGCCCTGGGCGCGGCCTGGCGCTGTCTGCGCTGCGGCGACTTCGTGCTCGGCGAGCCGCACGGCTCCGGGCCGGCCGCCGGCGCCCCGCTGGTCCCGCGCGGCAAGGTGCTGCGGGACCTGTTCCTCCTGCGGTTCCTGGCCGTGGAGCGGGCGCTGCGCGGGGTGTTCGTGGTGCTGGCGGCGCTCGCCGTGTGGCAGTTCAGCAACAGCCAGGACGCGGTCCGCCAGTTCTTCGACAAGAACCTGGACGTGGTCCGCCCGATCGCCGTCCACTTCCACTACGACCTGGACCACTCCCCGATCGTCGACACCATCCGGAAGACCTTCGGCTACAAGCACTCCACCCTGATGGTGGTGGCCGCGCTCCTGCTCGCGTACGCGCTGGTGGAGATCGTCGAGGGCGTCGGACTGTGGATGTCCAAGCGCTGGGCGGAGTACCTGGCGGTGGTGGCGACCGCCGCGTTCCTGCCGCTGGAGATCTACGAGCTGACCGAGAAGGTCAGCTGGCTCAAGATCGCCACCCTGGTCATCAACATCCTCGCGGTGCTCTACATCGCCATCGGCAAGCGGTTGTTCGGGCTGCGGGGCGGCCGCGCGGCCTTCGACGAGGAGCGCCGGAGCGCCTCCCTACTGGAGGTCGAGACGTCCGCCGGAATGCCCACACCCGCCCATAATGGCTGAACGCACCGTACGAGGGGGAAAGCGAATCCCATGCGACTCACGCTCATGAACTCCGCGCACCGGCAGTCCGGTTCGCCGCACGCACCCGGCCGTCGGGCCGTGGCCCGCCGCCGCCCGATGGTCGTGCTGGCGCTGCTGTTCGGCATGTTGGCCGCGGCCGCCGGTCCGGCCGCCGCCGCCGGACTGGCCGAGGCCGCCGCGGCCCGCCCCGCCGCCGTGACCGCCGCGCAGGCCGCGCCGGGCGCGCGGACGGCCGCCCCCGACGCCGCGCGCGTCGAGGCGGCCCCCGCAGCCGCCCTGAAGTGGCGGCACAGCACGCACAGCAGCAGCTACCACCACGTCACGCAGCAGGCGGCTTTCACGTCCCACGACAAGCCGAAGAAGAAGATGGGCTTCTTCAAGAAGCTCGGTATCTTCCTGATCGTGATCATCGTGGTGATCATCGTCATCGTGATCCTGCTGATCTGGATGATCGTGCACTTCATCCGGAAGGCTTTCCGCCGTCGGGGCTGACGGATCAGGTCAGTTTTCCGCGCCTTGCGCGCACCGCGGGGGCGGCCGGAGTCCACACCGGGCTCCGGCCGCCCCCGTTTTCCGTCGCCGGCCCGGCAACTGCCCCCTGCCGCCGCCCCTCCGCGCCGCCGCCCCACTCAACGGGCCGACGCGGGACCGGCCGTACGCCCGCCACCGCAGCACGGTCGCCCCTGCCCTGTCGCCAAGGCCCTTGATATTCCCTCCGCTTGCCACGGCGGGCGCGTGGCCGATGAGGCGCGCGCCCGCCGCCGCGGACGGCCCGCGCCCTGGGACCGCCCCGCCGACGCCCGCCCCGGAGCCTGACGTCCCCTCAGGGCGGGCTTCCGCGGTGCGGGGCGACGACAACGCAAAACCGCCCCCGACCTGCTCGCGCAGATCGGGGGCGGTTCTCAAGAGCGGTAGCGGAGGGATTTGAACCCTCGGTGACTTGCGCCACACTCGCTTTCGAGGCGAGCTCCTTCGGCCGCTCGGACACGCTACCGAGAGAGAGCTTAGCCCAAAGGGCCCCGTGCGCCGAAATCGGATGGCGGGACGGGCGTCGCGCGGCGGTCAGCGGTCGCGGAAGAACGCGGTGAGGAGGGCGGCGCAGTCGGGCTCCAGAACGCCGGTGACGACCTCGGGGCGGTGGTTGAGGCGGCGGTCGCGGACCACGTCCCACAGCGAGCCGACGGCGCCGGCCTTGGCGTCGCGGGCGCCGTAGACGACCCGGTCGACGCGGGAGAGGACGATCGCGCCGGCGCACATCGTGCAGGGTTCGAGGGTGACGACGAGGGTGCAGCCGGTCAGGCGCCATTCCCCCGCCCGTCGCCCCTCACCACCCTGGCCGGCTTGCTTCCGTAGGGTCTCGGCGGCGGCGCGCAGGGCGAGGACCTCGGCGTGCGCGGTGGGGTCGCCGGTGGCCTCGCGTTCGTTGTGGCCGGCGCCCAGGACCGTGCCGTCCGCGGACAGCACGACGGCGCCCACCGGGACGTCGCCGGTCCCGGGGGCGCGGGCGGCCTCCACCAGGGCCCGACGCATCGGCGCGATCCAGGGGGCGCGCAGCGGGTCGGGGGCGGCGGAGGGGAGGGGGGCGGATGGGGGGACGGTCATGTCCCCAGTGTCGGGGACGTGGCCGGGGGCCGGGCCCAGGGGCGGAACGTGGGCCCGGCGGGGCTCAGCGCACGGCTTCCAGCAGGTCCGTGCAGCCGAGGGCGTCGGCGATCGCACCGAGCGCGTCGCCGTCGAGGGTGAGCAGTTCCTTCTCCGTGACGCCGAGGTCGCCGAGCAGCCCGGCGTCGCCGAGCGGGCCGCTCACCATGGCCGTCTCGGCATCGTCGTCGAGGTCGTGGTCCGCTTCGGGTTCGCCGTCCTCGGTGCCGTCCAGGTCGAGGCTGTCGAGTTCGTCGCCAGCGCTGTCGTCGCGGCCGAGGAGTTCGTCGGTCAACATCGTGCCGTACGAGCTCCTGGCGGCCATCGCGGCGTTGGAGACGAAGACCCTGGGGTCCTCCTCGCCGTCGACCCGGATGATGCCGAACCAGGCGTCCTCCTGCTCGATGAGGACCACCACCGTGTCGTCTTCGACCGCTGCCTCTCGGGCCAGGTCGGCCAGATCGGTCAGCGTTTCCACATCGTCGAGCTCTGTATCGCTCGCTTCCCACCCGTCTTCGGTGCGCGCGAGCAGTGCGGCGAAGTACACCGTGACTCTCCCACTGGTCAGAGGCGTGCCGGGCCGGGCGGGGCGGCGCTGCACGCCGCTGCTTCCCGCCCCTTCGGAATCGTGGCAGAAACATCGCGTCCGCGCGCCGTCTTCGACGCTGCGTCGTGCGGACGTTGTGAGAGATGTCGCTCACGTGCCGGAGCGTGGGCGGTGCGCGACGGGCGCCGGGGCCCCGCGGCTCGGTTACTGTCGATGTCATGCGGATCCATGTCGTCGACCACCCGCTGGTGGCGCACAAACTCACCACTCTGCGCGACAAGCGCACCGACTCCCCGACTTTCCGGCGGCTCGCCGACGAGCTGGTCACCCTGCTCGCCTACGAGGCCACCCGTGACGTGCGCACCGAGCAGGTCGACATCGAGACGCCGGTGACGGCGACCACCGGCGTGCGGCTGTCCCACCCCCGACCCATGGTCGTGCCGATCCTGCGGGCCGGTCTGGGGATGCTCGACGGCATGGTCCGGCTGCTGCCCACCGCCGAGGTCGGTTTCATGGGCATGGTCCGCAACGAGGAGACCTACGAGGCGCACACGTACGCCACGCGGATGCCCGACGACCTGTCGGGTCGACAGGTGTACGTCGTCGACCCGATGCTGGCCACCGGCGGCACGCTGGTCGCGGCGATCAGGGAACTCATCAAGCGCGGGGCGGACGACGTCACCGCGATCTGTCTGCTGGCCGCGCCCGAGGGCGTCGAGGTCATGGAGCGCGAGCTGGCCGGCACGCCGGTCACGGTGGTCACCGCCGCCGTCGACGAGCACCTCAACGCGGACCGCTACATCGTCCCGGGCCTGGGCGACGCGGGCGACCGGATGTACGGCACCGCCGGCTGAGGCACCCCTTCCCGGCGTGCCACGGGGCCCCGCACCACGAGTCTGGTGCGGGGCCCCGTGGCGTGCTCAGCAGGTGGCGGTGGCCGGGGGCCGGGCCGGGCGGGTCAGCAGGGACAGGGCCGCGGTGGCCTCCTGCGGGGTGGCGAGGGCCTTGAAGCCGCCGCCGATGATCAGGTCGAGGTCGGCGGTCTGCCGGCCGTCGGTCTTCAGCTGGGCCCCGGCCAGCTGGGTGGCCAGCACCTTCAGCGGGCCGGCGGTGGCGGCCGTGGGGCCGATCAGTATGCCGGTGCCGTTGACCTTCTTGTCGTAGGCGGCCGGGGCGTTGCCCACCTTGCCGATCTTGAAGCCGCGCTTTTGGAGTTCGTCGGCGGTGCGCTTGGCGAGTCCGGCGCGCTCGGTGGCGTTGTAGACGTTGACGGTCAGGGACGCCGGGGCGGGCGGCTTGGCGGCGGGCGGGGCGGCCGTGGCGCGGCCGGCGGTGCCGGACGGGCAATGTCTCTTGTCCTGCGCGGCCTGGGCCGTACTGCCCTTGCCGCCGAAGACGTCGATGAGCTGCAGGGTTCCCCAGCCGACCAGCCCCAGGGCGCAGGCGCCGGCCACGATGCCGAGGACGATGCGACGACGGTGACGGGGACGGCGCATCCGCGGGTACCTGTCGCCTTTGATGCGGTATTTACCGCCCATGCCGGGAGGCGTCAGCATGCTCATGGCCGCAGCGTAGTGCCGGGCGTGTGCCGTGCCTACTAGATGATCAGTGCGTTGTGTGTGGGAAACCCGAGTGGGCCAATTCAGCTGGCGTCCACGCCGGTGGTCGGGGTGGACGCGGGCGGCGGCCGGCCGTCAGCCGAGTTCGAGGACGCGGGCGTGCAGCACCTGGCGCTGCTGGAGCGCAGCGCGGACCGCCCGGTGCAGGCCGTCCTCCAGATACAGATCGCCCTCCCACTTCACGACGTGCGCGAAGAGGTCGCCGTAGAACGTGGAGTCCTCGGCGAGCAGCGTTTCGAGGTCGAGCTGCTGCTTGGTGGTCACCAACTGGTCGAGGCGTACCGGGCGCGGGGCGACGTCCGCCCACTGGCGGGTGCTCTCCCGACCGTGGTCCGGGTACGGCCGCCCATTTCCGATGCGCTTGAAGATCACACGGAAAGCCTACCGGGCTGGGGGCACCGGGCGCAGCCAGGAGGCGGTGGAGCAAACGAGATCAATCGCGGCGATTTCGGATCATTGGTGGGTGATGAGCTGGCTGATACGGCACGAACGGGCTATCGCTCGCTCGTCCGGTCGCGGCGGTCGCACGGCGCGGCGGGCCCGATCGGCTCACCACCGCCCGGCGTCCGCCAGGCTCGGCTGCCAGTACGTGACCGCGGCGGTGTCCGGATCCACCCGGACCGGGCCGCGGCCATCGACGCCGACCTGCGCGGGGGTGGTGCGCTCGGCCAGTGCGACCCCGAACTGGGACGCCTTTTCGGCCGTGCTGCGCGGGGCGCTCCGGCCGCCCGGCGCGCCGGGTTGGGTGTCGGTGAGCACCACGGCGTAGGCGGTGCCGTCGGGCGGCAGCGCGACGGGGGTGTGCGGCCGGCTGTACGGGAGGGGCGGGACGGGGCCCGGGCGGTGGTCGCCGAAGTGCAGCAGGGGGTAGGGCTGGGCGGCGAAGGTGCAGGTGCGGTCCGAGATGTTGGTGACGGTCAGCAGCATGTGGCGGGCGCGGTGCGGCTCGGCGCCGGCGTGGAAGCGCAGCATCTCGGGGGTGCAGGCGTCCCGGGTGCGGGGGTCGGGGCCGGAGGACGGGGACGGGGCGGGGGAGACGGCGCGCAGGGGGAGGGCGGCGCGGTAGCCGCCGCCGTCCTGGCAGGCGGCGAGCGACAGGGCGGTGGCGGCCACGAGAGCGGCGACGAGGGGGCGGGCGCGGCGGGCGGCGTCGGTGCGGCGGGGCGGGGACGGGGACGCAAGGGCGGGCCGGAAGGGCATGGGCACGATTCTCGGGCACGGGGGGACGGGGCGGGCAAGGGCCGGTCAGCGAACGCTGGGCGTCGCTTTCCCGGTCGGCGGGGGCGGGGCGGACGCGGACGGCGTCGGGGTGGTGCTGCGGCCCGCCCGGCCGGTCGGGTGCGCGCTGGACACGGGGGGCGCGGTGCGGTGCGGCGGGCGGCCGGAGGGGGTGCCCGGGCCGGTGCGGGTGGCGCCGGGGGCGGTGTCCGGGGACGGGTCGGGGACGGACGGGGACGGGGCCGGGGTGCTGGTGCCCGGGGAGGGCGTGGCGGGGCTCGGCGGGGACGCCGGCAGCGGACGGGCCGGCGGGCGCTCGGGGGTGGTGGCGAGGTGCGCGGCGAGGGCGAGGGCGGCGGCGCCCGCCGCGGCGGCCAGCGGCAGGACGAGGCGGCGCGGCCGGAACCGGCTGAGGAAGACGGGCCGGGGGAGGCGGGCGCGGCGCAGGTGGGGGCCGGGGGGCGCCGCCGGGCGGAGGTCGTGGGCGTCGACGGCGTCGGCGCGGGCCGCGAGGGCGCGGCGCAGTCGGTCCTCGACGGGCCGTTGCGGGGTGTCCCAGGGGGCGGGGTCGCGGGTACTCAGGACCGTTCCTCCAGGATCTTCTCCAGCGCGTCCAGGGCGCGGCTGGCCAGGGACTTCACCGCGCCGCGGCTGATGCCCAGGGTCGCGGCGATCTGCGCTTCGGTGAGGTCGCCCCAGTAGCGCAGGACCAGGACCTCGCGGCGGCGCGCGGTGAGCCCGCCGAGCGCGGCGAAGACCTCGCGGTGTTCCTCGTCGAGGACCACTCGCTCCTCGGCGGACGGCGCGGCGGCCTCGTGCGGCGGAGTGTAGTCGCGGGCGGTGCGGCGGCGGCGCAGCACCGAGCGGGCGGCGTTGACCACCGCGGTGCGCAGGTAGGCGAGGGCGTTGTCGACCTCGCCGAGCTGTTCGCCGTGGCGTTTGTAGAGGGCGGCGAACGCGTCCTGGACGACGTCCTCGGCGGTGGCCCGGTCGTCGACGAGCAGGACGGCCAGCCGGACCATGTTCAGCCGGTGGGCGTGGTAGAGCTCGGTGAGGGTGGGGCGGTGCGGTTCCGGGGGTGGCGCGCCGTCCCGTTCGTGGGTCAACCGCCATGTGGGCGGCGGGAGTTGATGGAGTGTCGCGGGGTGGCGGGGCGGCGACTCGCGGCGGACGGCGCGCAGCAGCCGGCGCCAGGCGGCAGGCCGGAGCCCCGGCAGGGCGAACCGTGCCGGGGTCGGGTGCGGGGCGTAGTGGGCCATCGTTCCTCGGGCGGACCGGGGCGGGGTCAGGCGCGGTTCCGGCGGACCGCGTAGAGCGCGCCGCCGCCCGCGAGCATCAGGGCGGCCGCGCCGCCGCCCAGGGCGAGGGTGGTCGCCGAGGAGGCGCCGGTCTTGGCGAGCTGCTTGCCCTGGCCGCCGTCCGGGGCCGGCGCGGGGCGGCTGCCGGGGTGGCTGGGGACGGGGCTCGGCCGGTCGCCGGGCGAGGACGGGGTGGCGGTCGGCCGGTGGCCGGCGGGGTGGGTCGGGGCCGGCGAGGGGGTGGCGCCGTGGCCGGGCGGCAGGGTGGGGGAGGGAACGGGGGAGGCGCTGTGGCCCGGGGGGTTGGTCGGGACCGGCGACGGCGTGGCGCTGGCGGCCGGGCCCGAGGAGGCGGTGGCGGCCTGGGCGGTACCGGCCGTCGCGACGGTGGTGAGCGCTATCGCGGCGAGCAGACCGGCACCGGCCGAACGGCTCAGACGGTGGCGGACGGTACGGGAGGTGCGCGCGGTACGGGACGGGTTCACGGTCGGCTGCTCCAGTTCGTCAACGGGTGGCGCCCGAGGGCGCCCTCACCCGAGACGACGTGCGGCCTGGGGCGGGGTTGCCGCCCGGCGCGAAAAACTTTCCGCGGGCCGCCGGCGCTTCCGTGACCGTATCCGGTGGCCGGGTGGGGCCCGGTGTCCCGTGCCCCGGGCGGGACTGCCGCCGCATGTCAGCCGGCCGCCGCGGGCCGGCGAACGGCGGCGGGCACCTCCGCCGTCCCGGGGGTAGGCGCGCAGACGTCGTCCGGGCCGTGCACCGCCCAGGCCGGGAACGGGTCCTCGGCCGCGGTGGGCGCCGGCTCGCCGGGGTCGAGCAGGCAGGCGGCGAGGGCGGCGCGCAGCGGCTCCGGGCGCAGGCCGGTGCCGATGAAGACGAGTTCCTGGCCGGACGGGCCGAGCGGCTCGTCGGGGGCGCCGGCGGTCCCGTCGGTGGTGTCGTCGGCGTCCGTCCCGGACGGTTCGAAACGGGCGACCGTGCCCGCCTGGGACCACAGTCCGGTGATGCCGGGCCGGGTGGCGAGGCGGAAGAAGCCCTTGGAGCGGAGCACGTCGCCGTAGTCGCCGCTGTCCATCCGCTCGGTGACGAACCGCCAGAGGCGGCCCGGGTGGAAGGGGCGGTCGGCCCGGAAGACGGTGCTGGAGATGCCGTACTCCTCGGTCTCCGGGACGTGGTCGCCGTTGAGCTCCCGCACCCAGCCGGGCGCCTGCTGGGCGCGTTCGAGGTCGAAGCGGCCGGTGCCCAGGACCTCGGCGAGCGGCACCCGGCCGCGTCGGGCGGGGACGACCCGGGCGGCCGGGTTGAGGCGGGCGAGGGTGGCGCGCAGGCGGGCGGCGGTGGCCGGGTCCACCAGGTCGGTCTTGTTCAGGACGAGGACGTCGGCGAACTCGATCTGGTCCATGAGGAGGTCGCTGACCGTGCGTTCGTCGTCCTCGTACTGGTCCAGGCCGCGCTCGACCAGGGCGTCGCCGCCGGCCAGTTCGGGCAGGAAGTTGGCCGCGTCCACGACCGTGACCATGGTGTCCAGGCGTGCCAGGTCGCCCAGGGTGGCGCCGTCGTCGCGCGGGAAGGCGAAGGTGGCGGCGACCGGCATCGGCTCGGAGATCCCGCTGGACTCGATCAGCAGGTAGTCGAAGCGGCCGGCCCGGGCCAGCCGGTCGACCTCCTCCAGCAGGTCGTCGCGGAGGGTGCAGCAGATGCACCCGTTGGTCATCTCGACCAGCCGTTCCTCGGTGCGGGAGAGCGCCGCCCCGCCGCCGCGGACCAGCGCGGCGTCGATGTTGACCTCGCTCATGTCGTTGACGATCACCGCGACCCGCAGGCCCTCCCGGTTGCCCAGGATGTGGTTGAGCAGGGTGGTCTTGCCCGCGCCCAGGAAGCCGGAGAGCACGGTGACGGGCAGCCGGGGGTGGGGCATGGCCCGGTCAGCCCTTCGGGTCGAGCAGGCCGAGCCGGTACGCCTTCACCAGGTGCTGCGGCACCTGGTACACGACGCCGTCCAGGGTGAGCGGCACCAGCCGCGGGGCGCTGGCCTTCCACTGGGCGCGGCGGTGGCGGGTGTTGCTGCGGGAGAGCTTGCGCTTGGGTACGGCCATGGTGGCGGGCCTCCGGGAGTCGGGTGGCTGACGGTCGGGACGGAGGCTATATGGAAATGGCTACCATTTCCAAGTAGAGTGTTGGTGCGGTGCCCGGGGTCACGGCACGCGAAACGCCCGGGGCGGCCAGTGGGGGCGGCCCCGGGCGCTCACCTCGCGCACGGTGCGTCGGGTCGTCGGTACGACAGGTCGGCGCGCCGGTGCGCGGCGCGACGGGTCAGATCGTCGAGGCGTCGATGACGAAGCGGTAGCGGACGTCGCTCGCCAGCACCCGCTCGTACGCCTCGTTGATCCGGTCCGCGCCGATCACCTCGATGTCCGCGGTCAGGCCGTGCTCGGCGCAGAAGTCGAGCATCTCCTGGGTCTCCGCGATGCCGCCGATCAGCGAACCGGCGAACGACCGCCGGCCGCCGATCAGCGCGAACGGGGCGATGGGCAGCGGGTTCTCGGGGGCGCCGAGCTGGACCAGGGTGCCGTCGGTGCGCAGCAGCCCGAGGTAGGCGTTGAGGTCCAGGTTGGCCGAGACGGTGTTGACGATCAGGTCGAAGGTGCCGGCCAGCGCCTCGAAGGTGGCCGGGTCGCTGGTCGCGTAGTAGTGGTCGGCGCCGAGCCGCAGGCCGTCGTCCTTCTTGCGGAGCGACTGGCTCAGGACGGTGACCTCCGCGCCCATGGCGTGCGCGATCTTGACGCCCATGTGGCCCAGTCCGCCCAGGCCGACCACGGCGACCTTCTTGCCGGGGCCCGCCTGCCAGTGGGCGAGCGGGGAGTAGAGGGTGATGCCGGCGCACAGCAGCGGGGCCGCGGCGTCCAGCGGGAGCGCGTCGGGGATGCGCAGCGCGTAGTTCTCGTCGACGACCAGGTGGCTGGCGTAGCCGCCGTAGGTGATCTCACCGTGCCGGTCGGTGTCGTTGTACGTGTTGACGGTGCCGAGCTCGCCGGTGCAGTACTGCTCCAGGCCGGCCCGGCAGTTCTCGCAGCTGCGGCAGGAGTCGACGAAGCAGCCGACGCCGACCCGGTCGCCCACCTGGTAGCGGGTGACCTCGGAGCCGGTCGCGGCGACCACGCCCGCTATCTCGTGGCCGGGCACGATCGGGAAGTTCCCGCCGTCGCCCCACTCGGCGCGCACGGTGTGGATGTCGGAGTGGCAGATGCCGGAGAACTTGATGTCGATCAGGATGTCGTGGGCACCCAGCTCGCGGCGCGGGATCGTGATCCGCTCCAGCGGTGCCTTCGGTGCGGGCGCGGCGTACGCGGCGACAGAGGTGTGGGTCATGCCACCGAGGATGTGTCGTTCCGCCCCGCCCAACCAGTGCACCCTTGAACGTATGCATGGCGTGCCTACTACTGACGGAACCCCCTTGGGGAGCGGGAAGCCCGCGGGGCCCGGCGGCCGGGCGGGGTGGCCGGCGCCGGTGGTCGTCGACCGGCGCACCGAGCTGAGCGAATTCCTGCGCTCGCGGCGGGCCCGGCTGCGGCCCGGGGACGTCGGGCTGCCCGAGCGCGGCGCGCGGCGCCGGGTGCCGGGGCTGCGCCGCGAGGAGCTGGCGCAGCTGGCCGGGGTGAGCGTGGCGTACTACACGCGGCTGGAGCAGGGCCACGGCCAGAACGTCTCGGACGCCGTGCTGGCGGCGCTCGGCACCGCGCTGCGACTGACCCCGGCCGAGCGCGACCACCTCCGGCACCTGGTCCGCCCGGTCCCCCGCCGGGCCCGGCCGGTCGCCGGCCCGCAGCGGGTGGGGCCCGCGTGCCGGCAGCTGCTGGACGCGTTGGAGCTGGTCCCCGCGTTCGTGGTGGGCCGACGGCTGGACATCATCGGCTGGAACGGGCTGGGCCGCGCCGTGTTCGGCGACTTCCCGGCGCTGCCGCCCGAGCGGCGCAACCTGGCCTGGCAGGTCTTCCTGGACCCGGCCACCCGCGCGCTGTACGTGAACTGGGAGGACAAGGCGGAGGTGACGGTCTCGCTGCTCCGGCAGGAGCTGGCGCGGATCCCGGACGACCCCGCGCTGACCGCGCGGATCACCGAACTGACCGTGCACAGCGAGGAGTTCCGACGGTTCTGGGACCGGCACGACATCAGGGGCAAGGGCTTCGGCGTGAAGCAGCTGGACCACCCGGTGGTGGGCCCGCTGACCCTCACCTACGAGACGCTGCTCGTGGCGGCCGAACCGGGGCAGACGCTGGTGACGCATCACGCCGCGCCGGGCTCGCCGTCCGAGGCGGCGCTGCGGACGCTGGCGGCGGGCCTGCGGGCGTAGGGCCGCCGAGCCGTAGGGCCGCCGAGACGTGGGCGGGCCCGTCCGAGGGGCGTGGCGGCTGTACGCCCCGCGGACGGGCCCGGGTCGGGGAGGAGCGGGGCTCAGGAGAAGCGCACCGAACGGAGCTTGAGCCGCTCCGAGCCGTGGCCGCCCTCCGGGCGCAGGGTGAAGTGGGCGCCGGTGCAGTCGGGGCCGGCGAAGACCGTGGCGGTGGACGCGGTGTGGTTGCGCGGCGAGTGCGCGGGCGGCAGGTACTCCTGGATCGCCTCGGGGAGCGTGACGCACTTCCCGCTCGGCGGGGCGACGAGGAAACCGGGTCGCGCCCCGCCGCCCGGGGCCTCGTAGACGTAGCTGAAGTAGCCGGTGGCGGCGTGGGCCGAGGCGGTGGGCAGGGCCAGCGCGAGGGCCGCTGAGCCGGCCGCGGTGGCCAGCGTGCGACGGAGGCGGCGCATCATAACGTCCTTTCGGGCCAAGGAAGTTGGCGTGGTGCGAACTGGTTCGCTGCCCGCTCGGACGTCCGGTGATGCCTGCCGTCCCTCGAAGGGAGGGCGCCGAATCGATCCCTCGGCCGGGAGGGGTTTCGGCGGCCCGCCCCGGGTCCCGCGGTCGGGGCGGGAACCGGGAACCGGGAACCGGGAAGCGGGGCGCCGGTGGGCCGGTCCGTCGGTCGGCCCTGCGGCTGTCCGGTCGGTGGGTCAGTCGGTCACCGTGATCGCGGCGGCCGGGCAGATGGCCGCCGCCTCGCGGACCGCGTCGTGGAGCGCGGCCGGCGGCGCGGGGTCGAGGACGACCACGATGCCGTCCTCCTCCCGCTGGTCGAAGACGTCCGGCGCGGCGAGGACGCAGCTGCCGGCGCCGCAGCACTTCTCCTGGTCGGCGTGGATGCGCATGATGCTCCCAAGTGGTGCGTGGTGAAGGGTGGTCGAGGGGCGGGACGCCGGGACTACCAGGCGATCCGAGCGCAGGTAAGACGGGGACTCGTCCCCGCGCAGCGCAGCGAAGCAGGAACCCACCGAGACGGTCAGTCGACCGTGGTAGGAATCCTCTCCCTTTAGGGAGGGGAGCGGAAGTTAAAGTTCCCCCATGCCGGACCCCGCGCTCCACCAGGACTCCACCACCGCCCTGCAAAAAGTGCTGGCCACGCTGTCCTATCTGCTCACCCGCTCGCAGGCGCACGAGCGGCAGGCGAGCCGGGCGGGGGTCACGGCCGGCCGCTCCGACCTGTATCTGCTGATGGCGCTGGAGGACAGCGGAGGCGTCAGCCGGGTCGGCGACCTCGCGCTGCAGATGATGGTCGAACCGCCGCATGTCACCCGGCAGATCAGCCAGTTGGAGGCGCAGAACCTCGTCGAGCGCACCCTGGACGAGCTGGACCGGCGGGTCCGCCGGATCGCGATCACGCCGCACGGCAGGGCCGTCCTGGAGAGCTTCCGGCAGGTCAGGCTGGACGGATTGCGCCAGGCGCTCAGCGACTTCGACGACGCCGACCTGGACACCACCAAGGCGGTGCTGGACCGCCTCGTGGCCTACGTCCGCGAGTCGCACATGGAGGAGCCGCGGGGCCGCGGGGCGTAGCGCCCCGCGGCGAGCGGCGGGGGGGGCGGCCGCGAGGCGACCGCCCCCGGCGCCGGTCGGCGTCGGAGCTATTCGATCTCGACGCGGCCGCTGTGCGCGGTGCCGTTGCCGTTGGCGGAGCCGGTCCCGCCGCCCGCGGTGTCGGACGAGGCCGCGGTGCCGAGGTTGCGGCGGACCGAGTCCAGGATGGTCAGGCCCTGGCCGACCAGGCCGGCGGCGATCTCGCCGAGGCCGTCGGTGCCGTTGAGGACGTTGACGTTGGCGTTGGCCAGGCCCGCGGACGCCTCCTTGACGATCTGCGGGAGCTGGTCGATCAGCATCCGGTCCAGGGCCACCCGGTCGTGCGAGGCGGCGGCCTCGGCCTGGATCTTCATCCGCTCGGCCTCGGCCGTGGCCAGCAGCTTGATGCGCTCGGCCTCCGCCTCGGCGGGCTTGACGACCTCGGCGACCAGCTCCTGCTGGCGCAGCCGGGCGCGGCGCTCGGCCAGCTCGGTCTGGGCGGCCAACACCTCCTGCTGGGCGTGGGCCTGGGCGAGCGGACCGGCCTGCGCGGCGCGGGCCTGCGCGCGGTCCACCTCGGCGGAGTACTCGGCCTGGACCACCGCGGTCTGGCGGGAGTACTCGGCCTGGTTGCGCGCCGCCTCCTGCTGCGCCTCGACGGACGCCTGGGTGGCCTGGGCCTGGGCGATCTGCGCCTGGCGCTGGATGGCCGCCTTGTGCGGGGCGGACATCGCCTCGATGTAGCCGGTGTCGCCGTCGTCGATCGACTGGATCTGCAACGAGTCCACGATCAGGCCGATCTTGGCCATTTCGGTCTTGGACGTCTCCAGGACCTCGGTGGCCAGCTTCTGCCGTTCGGTGACGATCTCCTCGACCGTCATCGAGCCGATGATGGAGCGCAGATGACCGGCGAAGATCCGGCCGGTCAGGATCGACATCTGGTCCTGGTCGGACAGGAAGCGCTGGCCGGCGTTGACGATGCTCTCGGTGTCGTTGCCGACCTTGAAAGCGATCACGGCACGCACCGTGAGCGCGATGCCCTGCCGGGTCACGCACTTCTCGGCGACCTCGGACTCGCACAGCGCCAGCGTCAGGAAGCGGACCTTGCGGAAGACCGGCAGCACGAACTTGCCGTGGCCGGTCACCACCCGGAATGGCGCACCGCCCTGCCCCCGCCTGCCACCGGAGATCAGCATGGCTTGATCAGGGGCAGGAACGCGGTAACCGAACATCACTCGTCTCCTCAACCTGCGTCGCCGGGGTCGCCGGCCGACGCGTCCAACGGATCGACCCACTCCATGACGTTGACCTGGCGATGGCCACGGGACTCGATCACGAGCACGGTCGCCCCGACGGGAAGGGGCTCGGCGGACCAGGCGAGGAACGTCTCGGAGCCGCCTCGGATCCGCACCAGAACCTCACCGGGGCCGGCAGCTCCACGCGTGCCGATCAGCAGCACTCCGGTACAGCCGATCACGGCTTCATCCCGGGCCATCGATCGCTGCCCTCCCCCGTTACGTTCTATTCGATCTGACGATAGCGCTCCGGTGCACGGCGGCCTATGGCGGGACGGCGGCGAGTTGGTGCGCCGTTGCGGTGGCGCGCCGGGTCCGGGAGGAACGGCAGCAGCAGCGAGACCAGCCCGGCGAGGGCGGCGTTGGCGGTCAGGGCCCCCATCATGGCGTGGCCGTAGGCGGCGGTGTCCTGGTGGGCGGCGGGGCCGAGGGCACCGTAGAAGAGGACGCCGAGGACGGCCACGCCGACCGCGCCGCCGACCTGCTGGCCGGTGGAGAGGAGGCCGGAGGCCATCCCGGTCTCCTCGGGGCGGACGCCGGCGAGGACCGCGCTCAGCAGCGGGGTGACCAGCAGGCCGTTGCCGGCGCCGACCAGGGCCAGGGTCGGGACCAGCCGCCAGGCGGTCAGTTCCGGTCCGGCGGTGGCGGCCGTCACGACGGTGCTGCCGAAGCCGAGGAAGGTGATCAGGGCGCCGACCTGCAGCACCCGCCGTCCGAAGCGGGCGAGCCGCCCGGCCAGCAGGCTGGTGGCGAGGAAGACCACCGCGAACGGCAGGTAGAACAGCCCGGCGCCGAGGGCGTCCTGCCCCAGTCCGTCCTGGAGGGTGAGCGAGAAGACCAGGAAGAAGGAGTTGATGCCGGCGTAGGCGAGGAGCACCAGGCCCATGCCGACCGCGAAGGGCCGCTCCCGGAACAGCCGCAGTCGCACCAGCGGCGCCCCACCGGACGCGCCCACCCGCCGCTCCACCAGGGCGAACGCCACGAACGCCAGCACACTGGCGGCCAGGCTGAACCACGTCCACCGGGGCCAGCCGGCGGCCCGCCCCTCGACCAGTGGCACGACCAGCAGCGCCAGCGCCAGGGTCAGCACCCCGGCCCCGGGCAGGTCCAGGCGGCGCGCCTGCGGGGCGCGCGTCTCGGGCACGTACCGCGCGGTGAGCGCCAGCGCCACCAGGCCGACGGGCACGTTGACCCAGAAGACCGGGCGCCAGGAGGAGCCGAACAGGTCGGCGGAGACCAGGACGCCGCCCAGCAGCTGCCCCACCGCACCGGCGATGCCGATCACCGCCCCCAGCGCCCCGAACGCCCGGGACCGCCGCTCGGCCGGCACCAGCACCTGGAGCATCGCGAAGACCTGCGGGAACATCGCGGCCGCGGAGAGCCCCTGGACGAGCCGCGCGGCGATCAGCACGCCCGCGCCGGGCGCCAGCGCGCAGCCCACGGAGGAGGCGGTGAACAGCGCCATCCCCCACTGGAACAGCCGCTTGCGGCCGAAGCGGTCGCCGAGCCGGGCGCCGGTGATCAGCGCGATGGCGTAGGTGAGTTGGTAGCCGGCCAGGATCAGCTGGACGTCGGCGTCGGAGGCGTGCAGGTCCGCCTGGATGGCCGGGGCCGCCACCAGCACGATGAAGGTGTCCAGGACGGCCACGAAGGCACCGGTGAGGATGAGCGCGAGGGCGCCCCGGGAAGCCGCCGCGGGCGGCGTGGGAAGAGGGGCCGGGGCGCCGTGCACGGCCCCGGCCGGACGTGATGTCTGAGCCATGCCGCAACGCTCGCGCAGCCCCGAACGGCCGTACAGAGACCGATTATGCTGGTGTTTTCGCTACCACCGACCGCACGCGCACCACTGGCCGGACACCCGTCACCGGCCGGGCGCCGCCGCCCTGGGGGAGGGCCATGGCCGACGAGGACAGGCGGCGCGCCCTGGCGGAGTTCCTGCGCGCGCGCCGGGAACGGATCACCCCGCGGGAGGCGGGCATCCTGGCCGGGCCCCGGCGGCGGACCCCCGGGCTGCGGCGCGAAGAGGTAGCCCAGCTCTCCGGCGTCAGCGTCACCTGGTACACCTGGCTGGAACAGGCCCGGGACATCGGCGTCAGCCGGCAGGTCCTGGCCAGCCTGGCGCGGGCCCTGATGCTCGGCCCGGTCGAGCGGCGCCATCTGTACGCACTGGCCGGCGAGTTGCCCCCGGAGCAGCCGGACCGCTCCGGCCCCGGGCCCGCCCTCCAGCGGCTGGTGGACGCACTGGACCCGCACCCGGCCTATCTGCTCGACGCCAACTGGGACCTGGTGGCCTGGAACCGCGCCGAGGCCGGGCTGATCGGCGATCCCGGCCGGCTGGCGCCCGACGAGCGGAACCTGCTCCGGGTGGTCTTCACCGACCCGGCGATGCGGACGCTCCTGGTCGACTGGGAGGGGCAGGCGCGGGACCTCGTCGCCCAGTTCCGGGCGGACGCCGGCGAGCGGTTCGGCGATCCGCGGGCCGAACGGCTGATCCGGGAACTCTCCGCGTGCAGCCCGGAGTTCACCCGGTGGTGGCAGGCGCACCACCTCGCGGACTTCGGAAGCACCCGGCGGGAGTTCCGCCATCCGCGGGTCGGGGCGCTGACCTTCGACTATGTGAAGCTGGCGGCGCTGGAGGCGCCCGGGGTCAAGCTGTTCGTGTGCATGCCGCACGACGAGCCGACGCGGGAGAAGCTGCCCGCGCTGCGGGAGTGCTGACCCGACCGACCCCGACCGCCCCCGTCCGCCGGGTCGTCGGCGGGCCGCACGGCCACGGCCTTGAAGAACGTGTAGTGGAAGCTGCCACCGGGCTCCGCGGAGCGCCGTAGGTCGGTGATGCCGCGGTCCCAGTCGGCGGGCGCGGTCAGCCCGGCGGCGAGGGCCTCGTCCCGGACGGATTCGACCATGGCGATGAAGGTGCGGCGGGTGAAGCCGGAGACGAGGCCGGGCCGGCTCGCGTCCGCGTAGACGGTACGGGGCCGGACGGCGACGTCCGCGAAACCGGCCCCGGTGAGCAGGGGGTGCAACTGCCGCCCGACCAGGGCGTTCCCGCCGGCCGCCGCCTGCAGGCGGACCTGGTGGTCGATCACCCGGCGGGCGGCCGGGCTGTCCGGGTGGAAGACCACCGAGCCGTGGTCGCCCTCGATGGCGGTGAGGGTGCCGCCGGGGCGCAGTACGCGGCGCAGCCCGGTCAGCGCGCGGACGGGGTCGGGGAGGTGCTCCAGGACGAAGCAGAGGAAGACATGGTCGAAGGAGGCGTCGGAGAAGGGGAGTCGGTGCAGGTCGGCGTGGTGCCAGGTGACGTTGGCCGCCGCGTGCGGGGCGTGCGCGGCAAGCTGGGCGCGGGCCTGGTCGAGCGAGGCCGCGGAGCGGTCGAGGGCGGCGATGCGGGCGCCCGGACTGCCGTTGACCAGGTGCAGGGTCTGCGCGCCGACCCCACAGCCGACCTCCAGGACGGTGCTCCCGGCCGGGTAGGCGGTGCCGGCGTGGAGCAGCTGCGCCAGGGTGTCGGCCTGGTCGCCGAGGCGGCGCGCCTCCCGGTCGGAGTAGCCGTGGACGTAGGCGGGGGAGGGGAGTCGGGACGGGCGCGGGGACGGCGACGGGGATGCGGACGGATGCGGGGACGGCGACGGTGACGGTGACGCGTACGAGTACGGGGGTGGTGGCGTGTCCGGTGCCGAGGAGGCGGGGAAGTACGGGGATCCGGCGGGGAAGTCCGGGGATCCGGCGGGGGGTTGGGGCTGGTCAGGCGCGTTCATGGAGCAACCGTCGCCGGATAATGGTCCGGTGGACAGGTCCAAAGAGCATCCGGTTGAAGGGTCCATAACGTCGGGGTCCGCCACCGGTTCCGATTTCCTCCAGCTGAGGATCGCGGCAGCGCCGGCGGGGGGCCGGGCGGACTGGCTGGCCGGCGAGCTGCGGCGGGCGATCGCGGACGGCCGGCTGCCGGTCGGGAGCAGGCTGCCCGCGACCCGGGTGCTCGCCGCCGACCTGCGGGTCTCCCGCGGCCTGGTCACCGAGGCGTACCAACGGCTGCGCGAGGACGGCCAGGTGGCCGGGCGGGGCCGCGGCGGCACGGTGGTGGTCGCGGCACCCATGACGGCCGCCGCGGGGCCGTCGTCGGGCGCCGGGGCGACGCCGGAGCGGGAGGCGCCACGTCCGGGCCCCGCGGCCTTCGCCGCCCCACCCCGCAGCGACGTCTTCGACGCCCTGCGCGCGGCCCCCGCACGGATCGACCTCACGCCCGGCCTGCCCGACCTCGCCTCGTTCCCCCGCGCCGCCTGGCTGCGTGCCGAACGCGCGGTGCTCGCCGGCCTCCCGTCGGCGGCCCTCGGCTACGGCGACCCCCGGGGCACCCCCGAACTGCGCCGGGCGGTCGTCCACTGGCTGGCCCGCAACCGCGGCATCCGGGCCGACCCCGCCGACGTCCTGATCGTCTCCGGTACGGCACAGGCACTCGGCCTGATCACCCAGGTGCTGCTCCGCGACGGCATCGACGCCCTCGCCGTGGAGGACCCCGGTTCGCTCGGCGCCCGCCAGCACCTCCAGTACTGGGGCGCGGCGACCCCGCCGGTCCCGGTGGACGAGGGCGGCGTCCGGGTCGATGCGCTGCGGGCGACCGGCGCGCGGGCCGCCCTGCTGACCCCGGCACACCAGTTCCCGACCGGCGTGGTGCTCGACGGGGCCCGCCGCCGCGACCTGCTCCGCTGGGCGAGCGACACCGGCGGCCTGATCGTCGAGGACGACTACGACGCCGAACACCGCTACGACCGCCCGCCGGCCCCCGCCCTGCACTCCCTCCTCGCCGACCATGTCTGCTACGCGGGCAGCGTCTCCAAACTGCTGGCCCCCGCCCTACGGGTCGGCTGGCTGCTGGCCCCGCCCCGCTACCGGGAGGCGCTGGTGGACGCCAAGCGGTTCGCCGACCTCGGCAACGCCGCGCTGCCGCAGCTGGTACTGGCCCGGTTGATGGAATCCGGCGAACTGGAGCGCCTGATCCGGCAGTTGCGACGCCGCCACCGGGCGCGTCGGGACGCCGTGATCGCCGCCGTCCGCCGCCACCTCCCGGCCGCGGCCGTACACGGCGCCGCGGCCGGCCTGCACCTGACGATCACCTTCCCGCCCGACGTCCCGCCCGACACCGAACTGGCCGCCGCCGCCCTCGCCCGCGGTGTCAAGGTCCATCCGCTGTTCTGGCACAGCCAGCGCCCCTACGGCCGACCGGGCCTGGTCCTCGGCTACGCGGCGCGCACACCGGGGGAGTTGGCGGAGGGCGTCGCCGTCCTGGGGGAGGCGACCCGGGCGGTCGGCGGCCGGGGCGGAGGGGGCGTCAACAGCGGCCGGGGCGGAGGGGGCGGCCGGGACGAGAGCGGTGGCCGGGGCGGGCCGTGAAGCCCTCAACGGAACGGAATCGGCAGCCCCCGTTCCGCCTCCGGCCGCGCCCCGAAGATCCGCCGCTCCGCCTCCTCGATCCGGACGTCGTGGATCCCGGCCTCCCGCCTCCCCATCAGCCCGGACGCGTCGAACTCCCACAGCTCATTGCCGTAACTCCGCCACCACTGGCCTTCGGCGTCCCGGCTCTCGTACTGGAACCGCACCGCGATCCGGTTCCCCGCATACGACCAGAGCTCCTTGCGGAGCGCGTAATCCAGCTCCCGCTCCCACTTCCGGCGCAGGAACGCGACGATCTCGGCGCGCCCGGCGAGGAAGGTGTCCCGGTTCCGCCAGACCGAGTCCTCGGTGTACGCGAGGGCCACCCGCTCGGGATCACGGGTGTTCCAGGCGTCCTCGGCGGCCTGGACCTTCTGCCGCGCACTCTCCTCGTCGAACGGGGGGAAGGGGGGCCGGGGTGCGGTCATGGTGTGACTCCTGTCTGTGCGGGTGCGGGTGCGGGTGTGAGCACGAACGCAAACGCGAGCGTGAGCGTGAGCGTGAGTGCGACAACGTGAAGAACGCTCGTTCTCCACCCGCTCGGCTAGTCTAGAGAACGAACGTTCTCCACGGAAGGTGGCCCCTGTGACGGCCCATGGCAACGCCCCCGAGGGCGTCCCCGACGACGTACGGACGCGGATCCTCGACGCCGCGGAGCGGCTCTTCTACGAGCGCGGCATCCAGGCCGTCGGCATGGACGAGCTCCGCACCGCCGCCGGCGTGTCCCTCAAGCGCCTCTACGGCACCTTCCCCGCCAAGCACGACCTCGTCGAGGCGTACCTCCGCCGCCGCGACGCGCGCTGGCGGGCCGACCTGGCCGCCTACGTGGACGCGGCTACGGAGGCAGGTGGCGCCGTCGCGGCTCCTGCGGACCGCCTCCTCGCCGTCTTCGACTGGCTCGGCAGCTGGTTCGCCGCCCAGGACTTCCGCGGCTGCGCGTTCATCAACGCCTACGGCGAGCTCGGCGCCACTTCGGAGGGCGTCGCCCGCGTCACCCGCGACCACAAACAGGCTCTGCGCGCCTACCTCGCCGACCTCGCCCGCCCCTCGAACCACCCCGACCCGGCCGCCCTCGCCAGCCAGTTGGCGCTCCTGGTCGACGGCGCGATCACCGCCGCCGCCATATCCGGTGAACCGGCCTCCGCCCACACCGCCCGTACCGCCCGCACGGCGGCGGCGGCGCTCATCGGGGCGATCGCAACCACCCCCAATATTTGAAAATAAAAAGAACTCCCGGCCGGTTTATTCGGACATCGCTCGGCGGTGTTGTCAGTGCCGTATGCCAAAGTTGACCCAGCAGTGAGTTGACGAGTCGATGAGTTGAACCGCGACGGGGGAGGGGCTCGCCATGCCGTTGGCGGACGAGGTAGCGGCGTTCCATGAGGGGCGGCCGAATCCGGCCGCGCTGATCGGTGAATTCCGGCGCGCGGTCGTGATACTTCCGGTCGTCAACGACAGCTTTCTCTCCGGCGAGTTGGACGGTATCCGCTGGCTCTACGCATTCAGTGACGAGGATGCCCTGTCCCGTTTTGCGGCGACCCGCGAGAGTGAGCTGGGGACGGGCCGGCAGTACGTCACCGCGGTCGGCGCCAGGGTCCTCGACGTGGTGATTCCCGCCATCGAGGGGCCGGTGGGCGTGGCCCTGGATGCCGGGAGCGCGCAGGGCATGCTTTTCCCGCCGGTATCCGGAATCGTCCCGGATCGCGTCGCCGTGGACGCGAGCGAAGACATATCCACGGCCTCATCGGCCGGCACGTCGGGCACCACGAACGTCTAGGGGGAGAACGTCCATGGGGCTTATCGAGGGAAGCGGTTACAGCGCCGACCCCGAGGCTTTTGAACAGCTCACCAAGGGCATAAAAGCCGCGACGAGCGAACTGAAGGAGCTGGGTTTTGATATCGAGGCCCAACTCGGCCGCGGTTTCGACAAGTTGTCCCTGGACGCCATGGAGTGCGGCGACGACGGATTGGCGTCGGTCTTCTCCTCGTTCTGCGACCGCTGGGGCTGGGGCGTCCACAACCTGATGCAGGACGCCAACAGCTTCTCCAAGAAACTGGGTATCACCGCCGGTCTCTATTACGAGCAGGAGCAGTACGCCTCCGACATCCTCAAGCAGGGTGCGAACGCCGCGTTCGGCGACCCGACCAAGACTGCGGAGCAACTGCACAACACGTCCTGGAGCAAGCTCAAGGACGACGCCATCGACGCGAACACGGACTTCGACTGGAACCCGAACTCGGCGGCCTCGCAGGAGTCGTTCCAGCGGACGAGCGACGCCGCGCAGCGGTTCGGACACGAGGTCACCTCGATTCCCGACCGCCTGAAGAACGGCGGCGAGGACCCGTCCGAGACCACGTCAAAGCTGGAGGGACCGGGGCGGACCCACGGGGGTAGCGACAAGTGAACTGGTTGGGGGACGGCGTCAACAAGGTCGCCGAGGGGGTGGGCGAGTTCACGGACGCCGTGGAGCGCGGTGCCGGTGAGGCCGTCGAGTTCGGCGCCGACAAGCTGGGCGACGGCCTGGAGGCGATCGGTGCGGACGGTGCCGCGGCGAAGGTCCGCTCGGGCGGGGACAAGCTCGCCGGCGCGCTGGGCGCCCATGTCGACGAGCGACAACTGGGCGAGACCGAGGACCCCAAGCAAATCGTCCACGGGGACGTCGAGAAGCTCAACGAGACCGTCTCCCATCTGAAGGACTTCGCGGCGGCGTTCAACCGCGTCGCCGACGGCATGCGCAAGCTGGGCTCCGGCCGGGGCTGGAGCGGGCAGGCCGCGGACGCCTTCCGCGAGGCGTTCGAGATGCACCCCAAGCAGTGGATGTACGCCGCCGACGCCTGCGATGACGCGTACCAGGCGCTGAAGGCGTACGCGGAGACGATCTCCTGGGCGCAGGGCAAGGCGTCCGAGGCGATCGGGAAGTACCGCCAGGCACAGCAGGACCGCGAAAACGCCCTGCACGCCTGGAAGTCGAAGGTCGACACGTATGTGGCGCAGGGAAACAGCTACAACGCCGCCGTCCAGCGCGGCGAGGACCCCGGCCCGCAGCCGACCCCGCCCGGCGACTTCGTGGACCCGGGCACCGAGGGCCGGGATGCCGCGCAGGACATGGTCAAGAACGCCCGCAGCCAGCGGGACGAGGCCGCCGAGCGGGCCCGCAACGCCATCCAGAGCGCCCTGGCGCACGCCCCCGACAAGCCGCAGTTCACCGACCTGGCGAGCGCGGGCCTGAAGGACGGCGCCAAGGCGTTCGCCATCGAGCACATGCACCTGGCCGGCGGCATCGCGAAGGCCGGCATCGAGACCCTGAACCTCGCGCGCACGGTCAACCCCCTCGACCCCTACAACGTCGCCCACCCCTTCCAGTACGCCTCGAACGTCTCCACCACCCTCCTCGGCCTGGGCCAGTCGGCCATGCATCCCGTGGAGATGGCCAAGGGCATGCTCGGCTCCGGCTGGGGCAGCGACCCGGTGGAGGCGTACGGCACGCTGCTCGGCAACATGGTCGGCGGCAAGGGGGCCGGTGGGCTGGCCAAGGGGGCATTGAAGGCGGGCGCGAAGGACGCCCTGGAGGGCGCCGCCCGTAACGCCGCCAAGGAAGGCGGCAAGCGAACGATTCGCGACCGTCTGCGTACGGGCTGGTGCAAGACGTTCGGCAGCGACCCCATCGACATGGCCACCGGCCGGATGATCCTGCCGCAGACCGACATCAGCCTGCCCGGCAGCCTCCCCCTCTCCTTCACCCGCACCTTCGAGTCGTCCTACCGCACCGGCCGCTGGTTCGGCCGGACGTGGATGTCCACCCTCGACCAGCGCCTGGAGATCGACGCCGAGGGCGTCATCCTCATAGGCGAGGAGGGCAACTTCCTCCTCTACCCGCACCCGGCCGTGGGCGTCCCCACCCTCCCCCTCGAAGGCGAGGGTGCCCCGCTCTCCCGCACCCCGGACGGCGACTACTTCCTCGTCGACCCGGCCACCGGAATCCGCCGCTACTTCACCACCCACACCGAGAACCTCGCCCTCCTCGACGAGATCTCCGACCGCCACGGCAACCACCAGACCTTCGACTACACCGAGGACGGCACGCCCACCGCGATCACCCACAGCGCCGGCTACCGCCTCCTGCTGACCACCGAGAGGACCACCGACGGGACCACCTGCGGGACCACCTGCGGGACCACCGAGGGCGCCCGCATCACCGCCCTCCACCTGGCCGGCGCCGCCCCCGACGGCAGCGACCAACTCCTCGTCACCTACGGCTACGACGCCTTCGGCCACCTCACCACCGTCACCAGGCCCTCCTGCGACCGCCCCCTCCGCTTCACCTACGACGACGACGGCCGCATCACCTCCTGGACCGACACCAACGGCAGCAGCTACACCTACGCCTACGACGAGGCGGACCGCTGCACCTCACAGGGCGGTATCGCCGGCCACCTCCGCGCCCGCTACATCTGGGGCGACCCGGCCCCGGACACCGGCCTGCGCACCAACCGCTTCTTCAACTCCCAGGACCAGCTGACCACTTACCAGGTCAACGACCACCACCAGATCGTCGCCACCACCGACCCGACCGGCGCCACCACCCGCACCACCCGCGACACCAAGCACCGCATCCTCACCACCACCGACGCCCTGGGCCGCACCACCCGCTTCACCTACGACGACGAGGGCCGCCCGGTGGCGGTCACCCTCCCCGACGGCACCACCTCCACCACGACTTACGACGCCCACGGCGACCCCCGCACCGTCACCGGCCCGGACGGCACCACCTGGACACACACCTACGACGCCCGCAGCCTCCGCGTCGCCACCACCGACCCCGCCGGCGCCACCACCACCTACACCCACGACGCCCGAGGCAACCTCGCCTCCGTCACCGACGCCCTCGGCAACATCACCCGCATCACCTGCAACGCCGCCGGCCTCCCTCTCGCGGTCACCGACCCCCTGGGCCACACCACCCACTACACCCGCGACGCCTTCGGCCGCACCACCTCGGTCACGGATCCCCTGGGCGCCACCACCCACCTCCAGTGGACCGTCCAAGGCAAACTCGCCGCCCGCACCGATCCCACCGGCGCCACCGAGACGTGGACCTACGACGGCGAGGGCAACCGCCTCACCCACACCGACGCCGTAGGCCAGACGACCCACTTCTCCTACACCCACTTCGATCTCCTCTCCACCCGCACCGACCCCGACGGCGTCCGCTACGAGTTCGCCCACGACACCGAACTCCGCCTCACCCAGGTCACCAACCCCCAGGGCCTCACCTGGAACTACACCTACGACGGCGCCGGCCGCCTGATATCCGAATCCGACTTCGACGACCGCGTCCTGTCCTACGCCCACGACGCGGCAGGCCAACTCGCCTCCCGCACCAACGCCCTGGGCGAGGTCACCACCTACACCCGGGACCCCCTCGGCCGCATCACCGAGAAGAACGCCGCGGGGCTGCTCACCACCTACGCCCACGACCCCGCCGGCAACCTCCACCGGGCCGCCAACCCCGACGCCACCATCACCTACACCCGCGACACCCTGGGCCGCGTCCTGACCGAAACGGTCAACGACCGCACCATGACGTTCACCTACGACATCCTGGGCCGCCGCACCTCCCGCACCACCCCCACGGGCCACCACACCACCTACACCTACGACGCCGCCGGCAACCGCACCGGCATGGACATCGCCGGCCACCCGCTCTCCTTCGAGTACGACGCCGCCGGCCAGGAACTCACCCGCACCATCGGCGGCACCCTCCACCTCACCCACACCTGGGACCCCACCGGCCGCCTGACCAGCCAGTCGCTGTCAGCAGCAGCCACCAACCCGACCGGCACCGCCCAGTCCGAACTCCACCAGGTCCTCCAACGCGCCTACACCTACCGCCCCGACGGCCACCTCACCGCCATCGACGACTCCAACTCCGGCCGCCGCACCTTCGCTCTCGACCGCGCGGGCCGTGTCACCGCCGTCCACGCCACCGACTGGACCGAGACTTACGCCTACGACGAAGCCGGCAACCAAACCCACGCCACCTGGCCCGACCGCCACGTCAACCCCTCAGCCCAAGGCGGACGCACCTACACCGGCACCAACATCACCCGCGCTGGCCGCATCCGCTACGAACACGACCCCTTGGGCCGCGTAACCCTCCGCCAAAAAACCCGCCTCTCCCACAAACCAGACACCTGGTACTACACCTGGAACACTGAAGACCGCCTCACCTCGGTCATCACCCCCGACGGCATCACGTGGCGCTACCTCTACGACCCCTTCGGCCGCCGAACAGCCAAACAACGCGTCGCCGATGACGCCGCCACCGTCGCCGAGCAAACCGACTTCACCTGGGACGGCCCCACCCTCACCGAACAATCCACCCACGCACCCGGGCGCCCAGATGCCCTATCCCTCACTTGGGACCACCAGGGCCTGGCTCCGCTTGGTCAAACCGAATGCAAAGCCACTACGCTGGCCAATACCGCTCAACAGGTAATAGATCAGCGCTTCTTCGCCATCGCCACCGACCTGGTCGGCTCCCCCACCGAACTCGTCGAGGCCTCCGGCTTGATCGCCTGGCGTACCCGTACCACCCTCTGGGGCACCACCACATGGAATCGGGAAGCGACCGCCTACACCCCCCTCCGATTCCCCGGCCAATACTTCGACCCTGAAACTCAACTTCACTACAACCTCCACCGCTACTACGATCCAACAAGTAGCCGCTACCTCAACGCCGACCCCTTCGGTCTCGTACCGGCTCCCAACCCCGTTGCCTACGTCCACAACCCGCACATGTGGACAGACCCCCTCGGCTTGGCACCATGCGGCCGAAGCATGGACTATATGGAGGACAGTGGCATACCTGCTGGATCTCCCGTCACGCACGGAGAAACTGGGACTCTCATCGGTTCAGACGGCGCCAGTCGTCGTAACTTCCAGAATGTACTCAACATGGGTGAACACGATGTCGTGGCACATGGGTCAAGGGACGGCTTCCTGGAGCTCCCAGAGGGCCCTGTAAACGGCGGGCAAATAGTTGACGCTGTCGCTAATAATCCTCACTACCACGGCGGCCCTCTGCGTCTCATGGTCTGCCACTCTGGCGCTGACGCATCAGGGATAGCCCAACAAGTAGCCAATGAGTTGGGTGTCACGGTGAGGGCCCCCACAAATAAAGTGGGAACAAATCCCATGCTCGGCCCCGGGCAAATCCCCCAGATCGCCGACGGAGGATACTGGAGAACATTCCTCCCTGTGATATGAAGGAGTCACCCTTGGAACTGGTGGGGTTCTTCCGAGAGATGGAACCGAACAATGCAGAGGTGTACAAGGAATCAATCACGAATGCGTACGGACGCGGAGGTGGCTATGAAACGGCATTGGTGTCGACGTACCTGAGATCTGGGTATCCGATCCTGGATGTCACAGAATCCACTGTGGATGCCATCAACGGCTCCTTTCGCGTGCCGGGAGGATCCTCCATTCTGACTGACGGGAGGTTCGTTTGGCGTGAAGACCTGGCCACATACGTGGACCGCTACTCGCTGTCTCTTCCCGACTCCTTCTTGGATTACATCAGGGAAAACAACTTCAAAGTACCCAACGTGGCTCACGGACACATTTTGGAACTATCGTTGTCAGTGGGTGAACTTCTCGGATTTCGCACAGACTCCGGAGCCGGCCCCCGGAATGCCACCTAGCACGTTGCTCGCGCTGGCAGGTTCGTCACCCGTGGCGGGAATAAAGGGTGCGGTATGGGGAGCATCCTGCAGGGCATGAGCGGGCTGGGCGAGGATATTAGCGAGATCACGGCGAGTGCTCCTTGCTGGCCGTTTGACCTGATGGCCGGCGTGCGGTGAGGATTCCCGTGTGAACGCGCGAATACTTGCCGGAGCCCTGCTGAAGATGGTGTTCGGGCCATCAGCGAAGAGGCGCTATCGTGTCCCGCTGACTGCTCACCAGCAGTGGATGGTTTCGCTGGACGCAGTCTTGGCGGAGAGGATGTGGGGGCACAGCCACTTGATGCTCTACCCCCTGAAGCGGATCAACTCCACCAACTGCCGGGTCAGCCTGCAACAGAGCTGGGATATCACGTCCCCGGAAAGCCTGCATTCGACCTTGCATTGGCTGGCCTCGGAGGGCCACCGAAGGCAGATGGCATCGGTCATCGGACACCCCCCAGTCGCGTGGGACTTCGGCCGCTACGTCACCGTCACGCGGCTGGCGTTCGGGGCCGGTTACATCGACGAAGCAGGCGCCTGGCAACTCCTCGCGAACGCGGTCGCACCTGTGGCCCAGACCTACTCATCGTGGCAGGCTTTCGCCCACGACTTCGTCACTGCGCGCGAGCTGTGGATGCGTAACGCCGGGAACGAGTGGTCTGGTTCCCATGAGGGCACTGTTCAGGCTGTGCATCGCCTGTTGGATCCGACGAACACCAGCAGTCCGTGGCAACAGATCCCGTGGGAGACCATTTACCACAGCGACCACATGCCCGCGTAGTGCCAGTGACAAGCGTGCCAACGGCTCACTGCGCTGCGGTTTTGGCGCCGATTTCGCTCGGGAGCCTTACGCGCTCTTCAACGCGCTGCTCACTCTGACGTGAGGTCCGGCTCGTCCGGCACGCTCGGCGCGAGTAGGCGGCCGAGGCGGCTGTCGGCGATGCGGAGGGTGTTGCCGAGGGAGGTGGTGGTGCGCATGAGCATGAGGCGGAGGAGGAGCGGGCCAGCGGATGAGTTGCGCAGGGTCGTCTCGGCGTCGGTGTAGGCGACGGCGGCGTTGTGCATTTGTTGTTCCTCCATGCGGTCCGCCCTTCGGGAGAGGTACCCGTTGCCGTCGCCCGACGCGGCCAGGTAGCAGGGCCGTCCGTCCCATGTTTCCCAGGGGAGGAGGCGGAGGGGTGAGCCGGGTCGTTGGGCGTTGTCGGGGTCGTACTCGTATTGCATGCGGGCGTCTCCCTGGCGGTTCCGGCTGTGGCCGGATGGCTTCTGTGGATAAGTCACCAGGGTTGCGTCGCTGCGCGTAGGGTTTCAATAGACGGACAGTGACGGCGGGTTGGTCACGAGGGGGTACGCGCGCGTGGGTACTACGTACGGAGATTGGCTCAAGCAACAACGGGAGCTGGCGGGGCTGACGCAGCAGCAGTTGGCGGATGCGGCGATCATGACCCGTTCGCATATCGCGCACATCGAGGCAGGCCGGCGGGTCCCCTCCAAGGAGGATGCGTGGAGATTGGACCGCGCCCTCAGCACCGGGAATGTGCTGAGTAGCTTCTTGCCGCAGGACGACTCGGCGGTGATCGACTACTTCGAGGCGGCGCTACACCTGGAACGGCAGGCGACGGTGATCCGGGAGTATGCGCTGTCGTATGTGCCCGGCATCCTGCAGACGGAGGAGTACGCGGGTGCGGTTCTGGACGCGGCATACCCCTCCCGAAGCGACGAGGAGCGTGACCGACTCCTTGTCACACGTGTAGGGCGCGCGAAGGTCCTTGCGAATCCGGTAACGCCCGAAGCCTGGGGGCTGTTCGACGAGGCGGTGCTACGCCGTCCGTTCGGCGGTCCGGAGGTCATGGCGGGCCAGATCATGCACATTGTCCGTTTGGCCGAAGCGCAGCGGGTGCGGGTACATGTCTTGCCGCTGGGCCGGGGCGTGTATCCGCTGCTGCAAGGGATGCTGTCTTTGATGTGGTTCGAGGACCAGCCCCCGGCGGCCTACTCCGAGGGGCAAGCCGTTGGCAAGGTGCATGACTCCCCGGCTGTGGTCGAGCGTCTGCAGGGTGCATACGCTCTCGCCATGGGCGAGGCCCTGTCGATGGCGGAGTCGATTGCCTTCATGAGAGCGACAGCGAAGGATTACGGACACGATGACTGAGCACACCATCCAGAGCGCTGCCTCGCTATGCGGTTGGCGTAAGTCCTCCTACAGCGGGTCCGAAGGGGGCAGTTGCATCGAGGTGGTCGACAACCACCCCCACGGCATACCCGTCCGCGACTCCAAGGCCCCGCACGGGCCGGCGATCGTGGTTCCGGCGGGGGCTTGGAGTGCGTTTGTGGATGCCGTTAAGGGCCAGGCGTTCGGCGGGCGTTAGGCGAGTACGCGGCCCAACGTGGCGATTGCCGAGGTCAGTTCGTGCTCGGTGATGGTCAGGGGCGGGGCCAGGCGGATCGTTGAGCCGTGGGTGTCCTTGACCAAGACGCCCTCGGACAGGAGGCGTTCGCTGATGGTGCGGCCGGTGCCCAGGGCGGGGTCGATATCGACGCCGGCCCACAGGCCGCGGGCGCGGAAGGCGGTGACGCCCTTGCCGAGGAGGTCGGTGAGGCCGGAGTGCAGGACCTTGCCCAGGTCGGCGGCGTGGGATTGGAATTCGCCGGTGGTGAGGAGGTCGACGACGGCCGTGCCGACGGCGGCGGCGAGCGGGTTGCCGCCGAAGGTGGAGCCGTGTTGGCCCGGGCCGAGGACGGACATGACCTCGCGGCGGGCGACGACGGCGGAGACGGGGACGATGCCGCCGCCGAGGGCCTTGCCGAGGAGGATGACGTCGGGGACGACCTGTTCGTGTTCGACGGCGAGGGTGGTGCCGGTGCGGCCGAGGCCGGACTGGATTTCGTCGGCGATGAACAGGCAGTTCGCGCGGCTGGTCGCGGCGCGGACGCCGGCGAGGTAGCCGTCGTCGGGGATGATGACGCCGGCCTCGCCCTGGATGGGCTCGATCAGGACGGCGGCGGTGGTGTCGTCGATGGCGGCTTCGAGGGCGGCCAGGTCGTTGTAGGGGACGGTGCGGAAGCCGGGGGTGTAGGGGCCGAAGCCGGTGCGGGCCTCGTCGTCGTCGGAGAAGCTGATGATGGTCGTGGTGCGGCCGTGGAAGTTGCCGCCGGCGACGACGATGGTGGCCTGGTCGGCGGGGACGCCCTTGACCTCGTAGGCCCATTTGCGGGCGAGCTTGATGCCGCTCTCGACGGCCTCGGCGCCGGTGTTCATGGGGAGGACCATGTCCAGGCCGGTGAGCTCGGCCAGTGCGCCGGCGAACTGCCCGAGGCGGTCGTGGTGGAAGGCGCGGGAGGTGAGGGTGAGGGCGTCCAGCTGGCGGTGGGCGGCCTCGATGAGGGCCGGGTGGCGGTGGCCGAAATTGAGCGCCGAGTAGCCGGCCAGCATGTCGAGGTAGCGGCGGCCCTCGACGTCCTCGACCCAGACGCCCTCGGCGCGGGAGATGACCACGGGGAGGGGGTGGTAGTTGTGGGCCAGGACCGGGGCCTCGGCCTCGATGAGGGAGGCGGAGGAGCGGCGGGTGTCGGTGGGCGCAGTCGTCATGGGCGAAGCTCCTGGGTGCAGCACTTGATGCCGCCGCCGGCCTTGTGGAACTCGGAGAGGTCGACGGGGACGGGGACGTATCCGCGGGCGGTGAGTTGGTCGATGAGGTGCGTGGCCCGGGGGGCGACGAAGACGTGGCGGCCGTCGGAGACCGAGTTGAGGCCGAAGGCCAGGGCGTCGTCGCGGGTGGCCAGCACGGCGTCCGGGAAGAGCTGGCGGAGCACTTCGCGGCTGCCGGGGGAGAAGGCTTCGGGGTAGTAGGCGAGAGCCGCCCCGCCGGCCCCGTTGCCGCCGGTGCCCATTCCGTCGGCGGGGAGGCCGTCGGCGGCGAGGCCGTCGTCGAGGACGAAGAGGGCGGTGTCCAGGTGGTAGAAGTACGGGTCGGTCAGCTGGAGGCTGATCACCGGGCGGCCGAAGAACTCCTGGACCTCGGCGTGTGCGTCGCGGGTGGTGCGGAAGCCGGTGCCGGCGAGGAGGTAGCGGCCGACGGGGACGAGGTCGCCCTCGCCCTCGCAGGGCGAGGCGGGCCGGTGGAGGTCGTAGCCGGCGCCCTTGAACCAGATCTCGTACTCGTGGGACTCGGGCCGGCGCTGCGGGGCGTGGAAGAGCGAGCCGAAGGCGCGACCGCCCACGACGACGGCGGAGTTGGCGGCGAAGACCATGTCGGGCAGGCCGGGGGCCGGCCGGACGGTCTCGACGGTGTGGCCGTGGTCGCGGTAGGCGCGGACCAGGTCCTCCCACTGCCGCAGGGCGAGTGCGGCATCGACGTCGGCGTCCTCGCGCATCCAGGGGTTGATGGCGTACTCGACGGCGAAGTGGGTGGGCCGGCAGAGCAGATAGCGCCGGGCGCGCGGCGTCCGGGGCGCCCGGGTGAGCGCGCCGCCGGGGTGGGTCATGGGCACAGAAAGGGCCTCCGCTTCCTGGGGTCCGTATCCACTGCCCGCCGGTCGGCACGACGGTCCGCACGCTCCGTGGGTCCGTACGGTCCGTCATGGGTCGTCACCGGGGGCAATACACGGTACGAAGCGGCGGATTCCGGCCACAAGAAATGAATGCTGCGCAGGTACGCAGGAATGCTGCTTGTGGCGGCTGGCTAGCGCTGGTTTGCTGCGCGTCGGAGCGGCTGAGGATGGACCCGAGCGCCGTCGCCGGCCCGGCCGGCGGCCTGGTGGGCGGCCCGGTCGTCGGGGCGGGCGGCGGAACGGTCGTCGGAAGGACGGCGGGCACCGGCCTCGGGGCTGTCCGGGAGGAGGTGCGAGAGCACCATGTAGCTGATCGTCTTCCGGATGAATGGCTCGGTGCGGATGCGTTCGAGGACCTCCTCGAAGTGCTCGACGTCGGTGGCGCGGACGTGTAGCAGGGCGTCGGCGCCGCCGGTGACGGTCATCGCGGCGGCGATCTCCGGGTGGTTGCGGACGACCTCGGCCAGCCGCCGGGGCGGGGCGGCGCTGTCGCAGTAGACCTCCACGTACGCCTCGGTGAGCCATCCCAGGGCGGCGGGGCGGACGGTGGCGGAGAAACCGGTGATGACGTTGGTCTCGCGGAGGCGGTCCACGCGGCGTTTGACGGCGGTGGGGGACAGGCCGATGGCCGAGCCGATCTCGGCGAAGCTGGCGCGGCCGTTCTCGATCAGCGCGGCGACGATCTTGCGGTCCAGTTCGTCGAACGGCGCGGACTTGGTGCTCATGGTGCGGCCCTTTCTTCCTCTCCTCCTCGCGACCCCGGGCCGGGTCGTTACCCGTCCCCGGGTCGGGGGAGTGCAGTCACGGTAACCGGGACCGGCGGGTGGTGGCGCAGCGCCCGGGCGTCCGGATACATCCCCAGGTCAGGCATGTGTGCAGGTCAATGGTGGTGGCGTAACTCCGCCGTAACGGGGCTTGCTTAGCGTCGGGGGCCCGGCGTTCGCTCGTCGGGGCTCATGGCAGGCGGCGCGGCGGGGCGTGAGGAGGGCGGGCATGGACGCGGACGACGGCGGGGACGGCCACTGCGGCGGCGCGGTCGGCGACGGGCCGACGCGGGCGGACCGGGCGCGGCGGGTGGCGCATGTGCTGCGCGGGCAGGTGGTGCGGGGCGCGTTCGCCGGGGGCGTGCTGCCCGACGAGCGGGCGCTGGTCGCGGAGTTCGGGACCTCGCGCAACACGGTCCGGGAGGCGCTGGGGCTGCTGCGCGACGAGGGGCTGGTGGAGCGGCGGCGCGGGGTGGGGACGGTGGTCGTCGGCCGGACCTACGAGCATCCGCTGGGGGAGCTGTCCGGGCTGGCCGAGGTGTTGCAGCGGCACGGGACGGTGGTCAACGAGGTCCGGGCGGCGCGGATCGTGCGGGCACCGGGGTCGGTGGCGCGCCGACTGGAGCTGCCGGAGGGGAGCCGGGCGGTGTATCTGGAGCGGCTGCGGCGGGTGGACGGGATGCCGCTGTCCCTGGACTGCACGTACCTCATCCCCGAAGTGGGCGAGCCACTGCTGGCGTTGGGGCCGGAGCGGCTGGAGAACCGGGACGTCTTCGAGCTGATCGAGCGCGCGGCCGGGCGGCCGCTGGGGTCGGCGGAGGTGGCCGTGCGGGCGGTGGTCGCGGACCCGGCGACCTGCGCGGTGCTGGGGATGACGGCGGGCGGCGCGGTGCTGGCCGTGGACCGGCTGACGCGGCTGGCGGACGGGCGGCCGGCCGACCTGGAGTTCATCCATCTGCGCGGGGACCGGCTGACGCTGCGGGCGCGGCTGGACCGGGTCCGGGAGGGGTGAGCCGGTGCGGTCGGGTCGGGTGCCCGCGCGGGCGCCGGTGACGTGTGCGATGTGCCTGTGCGTGGCGCTGGTCGTCGGCATGGTCTCGGCGGTGAATCTGGCCATCCCGGATCTGGCCGCCGGGCCGTTGCACCCGTCCGCGGCGGCGGTGGTGTGGGTGGTGGACGGCTATGTGGTGGTGTTCGCGTGTCTGCTGGTGCCGGCCGGGGCGCTGGCCGACCGGCGCGGGCGCAAGGGCACGCTGCTGTGCGGGATGGCGGTGTTCGTCCTCGGCTCGGCGGTGTGCGCGGTGGCGCCGCACGTCGGGGTGCTGATCGCGGGGCGGATGATCAGCGGGGTGGGGGCCGCGGCGGTGCTGCCGAACACCCTCGCGCTGCTGGTGGACGGGCTGTCGGACGGGCCGCGCCGCCGGGCGATCGCGGTCTGGGCGGCCATGACGGGGCTCGCCGCGGTGCTGGGCAATGTGGGCGGGGGCGCGGCGATCCAGTACGGGAGCTGGCGGGCGCTGTTCGTGTGCGTGGTGCCGGTGGCGGTGGGCGCGTCGGTGCTGGTGGCGGTGGTCGCGCCGGTGGCGGGGCGGCATCCGGGGCCGGTCGCGCCGCTGGCCGCGGCCCTGTTCACGGGTGGGTTCCTGGCCCTGCTGAACGGGATCGTGAGCGGGCCCGGGGAGGGGTGGCTCGGCCCGTGGGTGCTCGGTTCGTTCGGGGCGGCCGGGCTGCTGCTGACGGGCTGGGCCCGGTGCGAACTGCGCTCCGCGCGGCCCCTGTTGGACCCCAGGGTGTTCGCCCGCCCCGCCGTCCGGGCCGGGGCGGTCGGGATGGCGGTGCTGTTCCTGGGCATGTTCGGGCTGTTCTACCTCAACGGCCAGTACCTCCAGTACGCGAAGGGGTACGGGCCGTTCGGCGCCGGTGTGCGGCTGTTGCCGATGGCGGCGGCGCTGCTGGCGGGGCCCCGGTGCGGGCTGGTGCTGGAGCGCCGGTGCGGGCGGCGCGGCACGGTCGCCACCGGGATGCTGGTGCTGGCCGGCGGGCTGGCCACGGTGTCGGCCGCCGATGCCGGTACGCCGTATGCGCTCTACGCCGTCGGGGCCGGGCTGACCGCGCTGGGCTGCGGCACCGCGACCCCGCTGCTCTCGCACGCGATGATGTCCGCGCTGCCGCCGGAGGCCGCCGGGGTCGGCTCCGGACTGCAGAGCCTGACCCGGGAGTTGGGGAGCGCGCTGGGGATCGCGGTGACCGGGACGCTGACCGCGGCGGTGTTCACCGCCCGGCTGCCGGCGCCGCTGGCGGGGCCCGGGGCGCCGACGACGGTCGCGGCGGCACAGGCCGCGCTCGGAGGCCTGCCGGACCGGGGCGGGGAGCTGCGGACGGCGGTGATCGGGGCCTTCACGGACGGGCTGCACCTGGCGACGCTGGTGCTGGCGGCGGGGGTGGCGGTGGCGGCGGGGGCGGTCTTCCGGTGGATGCCCCGGGAGGGGGAAGCGGAAGCGGGGACGGCGCGCGCAAGCGCAGGGGGCGGGTAGCCACACCCCGCCCGGCCGCGCCTACCGCGGCTCCACCCGCTGGATCTTGGCCCGCGCGACCACCTCCGGTCCCACCGTCGCCGCGCGGGCGATCAGCGCGCGGGCGTCCCAGTCGGGCGGCCAGCCCTCCCAGATGCGGAGCCGGCCGCCGACCACCACGGCGCGGATCTGGTCGCGGCCGGCCAGCCGGACGAGTTCCCAGCCCAGGTCGTAGGAGGGGGTGAGTTCGGGGACGGCGAGGTCCACGAGGAGGTAGTCGGCGGCCTGACCGGCGGCGATCCGGCCCGTGACGCGGCCCAGCCCGAGGGCGTCGGCGCCGCCCGCGGTGGCGTGCTCCAGCCACAGGTGCCCGGCGCCGCACACCGAGTCGCCCGAGGCCAGCCCGTAGGCCAGCCGCTGGGCCGTCTCGGCCGCGTCGACCAGCCGGAAGCCGTCGCCGCGGGTGCCGTCCGTACCGGTGCCGAAGCGGACGCCCAGCGCGGCCAGCATGGTGGCGTGCGCGACGGCGTTGCCCTTCCAGGCGCTGGCCACCGGGTTGTAGCTGATCGCCGCGCCGGTGTCGGCCAGCTGCCGCATCTCCGTGGGCGTCAGGAGGGTGGCGTGCGCGCCCAGGGTGTGCGGGCCGAGGGCGCCGAGGTGGTGCAGGTAGTCCACCGGGCGGCGGCCGACGCTCTTCAACGAGCGCTCCACGGAGGCCAGGTGTTCGTTGACGTGGATCTGGAGCACCGCCCCGGCCTCGGCACAGAGGTCGGCGGTCCGTTTGATGACCGGGCCGGTGGCGTCCTCGGGGACGGCGATGGCCAGGGAGGGGTGGACGAGCGGATGGCCGTGCCAGCGCGCCAGATGGGCCGGGCCGCCGGTCCCGGCGGAGACGATCTTGCCCAGGACGCACCGGATGCCGGCCTCCTCGGTGCCCTGGGCGATCGCGGCCACGTCGACCGGCGCCCGGGTCCCGGCGTCGGCGACGGTGGTGAAGCCGCCGCGCAGCGCCTCCAGCGCGGCCAGCTTCGCCGACAGATAGGCGCTCTCCTCGTCCAGGGCGTGTTCCAGCGGCTCCCAGACGGTCTTGAAGATCTCCGACGGCTGGCCGAACGACTGGGCCTTGCCGAAGCCCTGGGTCAGGTGGTGGTGGGCGTCGACGAAGCCGGGCATCAGGAGGTGGCCGGGCAGGCGGATCGGGGCGGGGCCGGCGCGGTGCGCGGCGAGGAGCCGGGCCGCCGGACCGACCTCGCGGAAGGTGCCGTGCTCGACGAGGAGGGCGTGGTCGCGCACCGGGCCGTCCGGCAGCAGCACCACATCCGGGACGAGGAGCTGGCGGGGACCGGCGAAGTGGTCGGGGCGGAGGGCGGGGTGGGCGTCCCGGGGCTGCGCGGAGGCGGTGCCGGCGCCCGGTCCGCCGAGCAGGCCGCCGGCGCCGGTCAGCCCGGCCACCCCGGCGAGGAAGCCGCGCCGACCGAGGCCGCCGCGGGGGTCGGCCCCTTCGGGCGCCGCGTCGGATGCCGCGTCGGACGCCCCGTTGTGGGCCGCTGCGCTCCGTATGCCGTCCGGCCGTTCGCCGTCCGGCCGTTCCGCGTCCGGACACCCGCCGGGAGCCCCGGCCTCCTGGGGCTCCCGGCCCCGCTGCTCGTTCGCCAACCCGCTCGCCTGCTTCCGTCGCCGCGTACGTAGGCGCGGCCGGGCCCGTGATCGGGTCGGCCGCGCTGGGTGGCCCGACCCTAGGGTCGGGCCATAAAGCGGAACAAGGCTTTCGACATACGGGATTTGGTGAGGTCGCGGAGGAGTGGCGCAACCCCGCGCGGGGCGTGGCGCGTCCCAGCTCACGGCGTGTGCCGAGGTCCCGTCCGGTGGCGTAACGTCGCCGAAACGGGAGCTCCGGGGCGGCGGCCGGGCCATGGCCGAACGCCTGATCGCCACATGGGATCCTGGTGCGTCATGTTTCCGCCGGGCGGACGGTGTGCGTACGGCGACACGGGGAGGACGTCCGCTGCTGTGGTGGGCGGGTTGGCGATACGGGTGGACGTGCGGCGATACAAGGGTGCATCGATGAGACTCTGCTTCCTGGTGGAGGAGCAGTACCGCCACGACGGCATGCCGCAGGACGTGATCGGTCAACTCCGCGCGTGGGGACACCGGGTGGACGTGCTCTGGCCGGGCCGTTCGCTGATCCGGATGTCCGAGTTGTCCGGCGCGGTGGCGGAGGGCGACCATGACGCCTGGGTGCTCAAGACCGTCTCCGGCGGGCCCGGGCTGACCCTCCTGGAGGCCGCCGCGACCACCGGACTGACCACCGTGAACGACGTACGCGCCATACGGGGCGTACGGGACAAGGCGCTCGCCGCGGTGATCGCGCGGGCCAGCGGGCTGCCGGTGCCGATGACGTACGCGGCGGTGCGGGCCGAGGAGTTCGCCGAGGTCCCCGAGGCGGAGTTCCCGCTGGTGGTGAAGCCTGCGGACGGCAGCTCGGGGCGCGCGGTGCGGCTGGTGGAACGGCCCGAGGAGCTGGCTGCCGGGGCCCGGGCGACGGCCGACGGCACCGGCGACGGCATGCTGATCGCCCAGCCCTACGTCCCCAACTCCGGTACCGACCTGAAGGTCTACTGCGTCGCCGGCGACCTCTACGCGACCGAGCGCTGCTCCCCGCTGCACCCGGGGCGGGCCGTGGCGGAACGGCAGGTGCCGCTGCCCGCCGAGGTCGCCCGGATCGCCGCCGAGATCGGCGAGGTCTTCGGCCTCGACCTGTACGGGGTCGATGTGCTGCTGGGGCCGGACGGGCCGGTCGTGGTCGACATCAACGACTTCCCGAGCTTCCGGCAGGTGCCGGACGCGGTCGCCCGGGTCTCCGCGGCGGTGCTGCGGCTGGCCCGGCGCGGCACCGACCGCGCTCCGGTGCCGGCGCTGCCGTTCATCGGCCACCAGCGGCCCCCGCGGCCGGCGGCCGAGGCGGTCGGGGCGGTCGGGGGCGCACGATGAGGGTCGGTGTGATCAGCGCCGATCCCGGGCACCCGCTGCTGGCGGCGACGGCGGCGGTGCTGCGCGGGGACGGTCACCGGGTCGGCTTCGTCGGCCCGGACGGTGTGCCCCTCGCCGGGGGAGGGGAGCCGGGCGGGGCCGCCGCGCCCGGGGCGCTCGCCGACGTCTATCTGCTCAAGGCGCGGACGCCGCAAGCGCTGGCGCTCGCCGGCCGGCTGGAGGGCCGGGGCGCGCCGGTCGTCAACTCCGTTGCGGCGACGGCCCGTTGTCAGGACCGGGTGGAGATGGCCGCGATGGCCCGGGCGGCCGGAGTGCCGTTCGCGGAGACGCTGCGGACGGCGACGGTCGGCGAGCTGGTGGCGGCCGGGCCGGATCTCGGCTTCCCGCTCGTCCTCAAGAGCCGCGACAGCCGCCGTCACGACCTCGTGGCGCGCGTCGACACCCCGGCCGGACTGGCGGAGCTGGCCGCGGCATGGTCCGGCGAAACCGTGATCGTCCAGGAGTTCACCGCCAACAGCGGTTGGGACCACAAGCTGTGGGTCGTCGGCGGGCAGCTCTTCGCCGCCCGTCGCCGTTCCGAACTGTCCCCGGGCGGGCGCGGTCCGAACCAGCCGCTGCCGCCCGCCGCCCTCCCCTTCGCCTGGATCGAGGCCGCGCTGCACATCGGCGCGGTCTTCGGCCTGGAGGTCTACGGTGTCGACGTGCTGCACGCCGGGGCCGGCGCCGCGGTGATCGTGGACATCAACGCCTTCCCGGGCGTCCGCGGCCAGGTGGGGGCCCCGGAGGCGCTGGCGGCGCTGGCGCTCCGCCGGGCCGAGAGCGGTGCCATGTAGCCCATGTGACCCATGTGTCACATCTCTTCATCGCCAACTCAACTCGAAAGAGTGCCGGTTCAGCGCGGGTGCGACCCGACGAGCCTACGGCGACGAACCTCGGGGTAGGGCTGCGCCGTCCATGGGGTGCTTCGGCGCGCCCTCCTTCCGTACACACCGTCCGTGCGGAGGGGCATCGGTATCGGGAGAGGCCACCAACGGTGACGCAGCCGCAGCCCACGTCGCAACCCTTCACCTTGCCGCACTTCTACATGCCGCATCCGGCCCGGCTGAACCCGCACCTGGAGGCCGCGCGGGCGCACTCCAGGAAGTGGGCCCGGGAGATGAACATGCTGGAAGGTTCCGGCATCTGGGACCAGCGGGATCTCGACGCCCACGACTACGCGTTGCTGTGCGCCTACACCCACCCGGAGTGCTCCCAGGAGGCGCTCGACCTCGTCACCGACTGGTACGTCTGGGTCTTCTTCTTCGACGACCACTTCCTGGAGAAGTTCAAGCGCACCCTGGACCGGGAGGGCGGGAAGGCGTACCTCGACCGGCTGCCGGCGTTCATGCCGATGGATCTGGACGCGCCCGTGCCGGAGCCGACCAACCCGGTCGAGGCGGGGCTGGCGGACCTGTGGCGGCGCACCGTGCCCGCGATGTCGCCGGACTGGCGCCGACGGTTCGCCGAGAGCACCGAGCACCTGCTGAACGAGTCCCTCTGGGAACTCTCCAACATCGACATCAACCGGATCCCCAACCCCGTCGAGTACATCGAGATGCGCCGCAAGGTGGGCGGCGCCCCCTGGTCGGCGGGACTGGTGGAGTACGCGACCGGCGCCGAGGTCCCGGCGGCGGTCGCCGGCTCCCGCCCCCTCCGGGTCCTCAAGGACACCTTCTCCGACGCCGTCCACCTCCGCAACGACCTCTTCTCGTACCAGCGCGAGACCGAGGAGGAGGGGGAGTTGAGCAACGGCGTGCTGGTACTGGAGACGTTCCTGGACTGCACCACCCAGGAGGCCGCGGACGCGGTCAACGAGATGATCACCTCGCGGTTGCAGCAGTTCGAGGACACCGTCTTCACCGAACTGCCGACGCTCTTCGCCGAGAAGGGCCTGGACCCGGCCGGCCGCGCCGCCGTCCTCGCGTATGCCAAGGGCCTCCAGGACTGGCAGTCCGGCGGCCACGAGTGGCACATGCGCTCCAGCCGCTACATGAACGGCGGCGGCGCGGGCGCGCCCGGCAGCGCCGCGGCCCCCTGGTCGCCGCTGGTCTTCGGCGGGCTGGGCACCGAGGGGCTGGGCGCCTCGGGCGCCGACCTGGCGACGGCACTGGCCGCGGCCGGCGCCCAGCGGGTCCGCCGCCGCTCCCACGCCCCGTACGAGAAGGTCGGCCCGCCCCGACTCCCCGACTTCTGCATGCCGTTCACCACCACCCGCAGCCCCCACCTGGAGGCGGCCCGGCGCAACGTCGTCGCCTGGGCGCACCGGATGGGACTGCTCCAGCCGCAGCCCGGCGTCCCGCTGTCCGACGTCTGGGACGAGGACGCCCTGGTCCGCTTCGACTTCGCGCTGTGCGCGGCCGGTCTGCACCCCGACGCCACCCTCGACGAGCTCGACCTCGGCACCCAGTGGCTGACCTGGGGCACCTACGCCGACGACTACTACCCCGCGGTCTTCGGCCGGACCGGCGACGTCGCCGGTGCCCTGGCCACCACCCGGCGGCTGTCCGCCCTGATGCCGGTCGACGCCGCCGACCGGGCCCCGGAACCGACCAACGCCCTCGAACGCGGACTGGTCGACCTCTGGGCCCGTACGGCCGGGCCGATGGACCCGGACGCGCGCCGCGCCTTCAAGGCCACCGTCGACGCGATGACCGCCAGCTGGCTCTGGGAGCTGGACAACATGGTGCTGCACCGCATCCCGGACCCGGTCGACTACATCGAGATGCGCCGCGCCACCTTCGGCTCCGACCTCACCATGAGCCTGAGCCGGCTCGGCTACGGCCGTCGGGTGCCGCCGGAGATCTACCGCAGCGGCCCGATGCGGTCGCTGGAGAACGCCGCCGCCGACTACGCCTGCCTGCTCAACGACGTCTTCTCGTACCAGAAGGAGATCGAGTACGAGGGCGAGGTCCACAACGGCATCCTCGTCGTGCAGAACTTCTTCGACTGCGACTACCCCACCGCGCTGGCCATCGTCCACGACCTGATGACCTCCCGGATGCGCGAGTTCCAGCACGTCGCGCGGAACCAACTCCCGATCCTCTACGACGACTTCGACCTCTCCGCCGAGGACCGCGCCACCCTCGACGGCTATGTCGAGGAACTGGAGAACTGGCTCGCCGGCATCCTCACCTGGCACCGCGAGTGCGGCCGATACCGCCCCGAACACCTCCGCCGCCGGCCCGGTACACCCGGCTGGACGCCGGGGCCGACGGGCCTGGGGACGTCGTCGGCACGCCTGACGGAGGCGCTCGGGGCGGCCCGCTAGGAGAAGGGGGGGACGGGGCCCGGCGGCCAGGTGGCGCGCCGGATCCCTCCGCGTCCGCGACGCCGTCGAGGTGGACGTGCGGGCGGGGTGGTGACGGAGCGCGGGTGGGGGGGGCGCGCAGGGCGACTGATCCGCCGGAAGGGTCGGCCCGCGGCAAGTGATCCCATATGTCGTATTGCTTCTAAAATGGGCATGGTGTGGGCGTCTGTGACACCGCCGAGGACGCCGGTGGACCGCGACGGCAGCCACGCCGCGGCGGCAGCGCCCGGGACAGAACCGGCTGCGACGGACTGGCGATGCGATGACCTCGGAGAATGACCGGCCGGACAGGTCGGGCGGCGGGGCGGGCGAGGGGCCGGGCCGGGCCTGTGACATCGCCACCGCGGCCGCGGCCGAGCTGGACGGGCGCGGGGTGGTGGTCTCCTGGACGCGGGCGGCGGAACGGCTGCTGGGCTACCCGGCGACGGAGGTCCTGGGGCGCAGTGCGGTGACGCTGCTGGCCGTACCGGGGGATGCGGCGCGGGTCGCCGCGGTGGCCCACTGGGCGGGGGACGGGTGGAGCGGGTCGGTGGCGGCCCGGCACCGGGACGGGCAGGCGATACAGCTGGCGGTGGAGGTGTCTCCGGTGATCACCGCGGCGACCGGCGGGACGGCCGCGCCCGAGCGGTGGTCGGTGGTCGCGCTGGAGGAGTGGCGGGTGCCCGGCGGCGGGGTGAACCAGCTGATGCTGGAACCGTTTCTGGCCCATGCCCCGGTCGGCATGGCCGTCCTGGACACCGACCTGCGCTACGTCTGGGTGAACGCGGTGCTGGAGCGCCTGATCCCGCTGGAGCGGCGGCTGGGGCGCACGGTCGCCCAGGTGCTGCCGCGGGACGAGGCCGACGCCTTCGAGGAGCGGATGGGGCAGGTGCTGAAGACCGGGAAGCCGGTCATGGACTACGAGTTCCGCACCCGCAACTTCGCCGACCCGAACCAGGAGCGGGCCTACTCGGTGTCGTTCTTCCGGCTCGCCGGCCCCAAGGGGCGGGGCGTGGGCATCTGGTACATGGTCATCGACGTCACCGAGCGCTGGCGGGCCCAGGAAGGGCTGGCGCTGCTGAACGACGCCAGCGCCCGGATCGGCAGCACCCTCGACGTGACGCGGACCGCGCAGGAGCTGGCCGATGTGGCGGTGCCGCCGCTGGCCGACTTCGTGGCGGTCGATCTGCTGGACTCCGTGCTGCGCGGCGAGGAGCCGGAGCCCGGGCCGGTGGACAGCACCCCGACGATGCGGCGGGCCGGGCAGCGGTCGGTCCGCGAGGGGTGCCCGGAGGCCGCCCTGGCGGTCGGCGAGGCGGTCCGGCGGCAGCCGTGGTCGGCGATCGCGCGGTGCCTGCTCACCGGGGAGTCGGTGGTGGAGCCGCTGCTGAACGCCGACAGCACCTGGGTGGCCGAGGACCCGCGGCGGGCCGACGTGGTGCGGGAATACGGGTTCCGGTCGGTGATGGTGGCGCCGGTCCGGGCCCGCGGCATCACGCTCGGTGCGGCGACCTTCGTCCGCTCCCGGCGGCAGGGGCTCTTCGACGCGGACGACGTGCGGCTGGCCGAGGAGCTGGTCGCCCGCGCCGCGGTGTGCCTGGACAACGCGCGCCGCTTCACCCGCGAGCGCACCGCGGCCCGGATAATGCAGCGCAATCTGCTGCCGCACGCACTGGCCGGCGGGGTGGCGCTGGACGTGGCGTCCTGGTACTTCCCGGCGGACGTCCCGAGCGGGGTGGGCGGCGACTGGTTCGACGTGATCCCGCTGTCGGGGGCGCGGGTGGCGCTGGTGGTCGGGGACGTCGTCGGGCACGGCATCGACGCCGCGGCCACCATGGGCCGGCTGCGGACCGCGGTCCGGACCCTGGCCAACCTGGACCTGCCGCCGGACGAACTCCTCGCCCGCCTCGACGACTTGGTGATCGGGCTGATGGAGACCCGCCGGGACGGCGGCGCGGGCGCCGACGACGGCACGGCCGCCACCGCGCTGGGATTCATGGGCGCCACCTGCCTGTACGCGGTGTACGACCCGGTCAGCCGGTCCTGCACGATGGCCCGCGCCAGCCATCTGCCGCCCGCGGTCCTCGCCCCCGACGGCGCCGTGGACTTCCCCGACCTGCCCGCCGGACCGCCGCTCGGCCTGGGTGCGCTGCCCTTCGAATCGGCCGAACTGGAGCTGGCCGAGGGCAGTTTGCTGGCGCTCTACACCAACGGCCTGCTGGGGACCTACGACCGGGACATCGGGGTGGGCATGGCCCGGCTCGGTCGCGCCCTGGCGGAGCCCGGCGCGACGCTCGACGAGATCGGCGCGAACGTCGTGTCGGCGCTGCTGACCGGCCCGCCGTCCGACGACGCCGCGCTGCTGCTGGCCCGCACGCACGCCCTGGACGCCAGCCAGGTCGCCTCCTGGGACCTGTCCGCCGACCCGGCGGTGGTCGCCGGCGCCCGCAACCTCGCCGGGCGGCAGTTGGCGGCGTGGGGGCTGGAGCCGCTGCGCTTCACCACCGAACTGGTCGTCAGCGAACTGGTCACCAACGCCATCCGGCACGGCAGCGGCCCGATCACCCTGCGCCTGATCCGCCAGGACGCCGCCCTGATCTGCGAGGTCTTCGACACCGGCAGCACCGCCCCGCACCTGCGGCACGCCCGGACCACGGACGAGGGCGGCCGCGGGCTGCTGATCGTCGCCCAGCTCACCCGCCGCTGGGGCACCCGCTACACGGCCAACGGAAAGATCATCTGGGCGGAACAGGGGCAGGGGGAACCGCCGCGGGAGTCCTCGGGGGAGACGCCGGGGGATCCGGCGCCGCCCGTCCCCGCCCCGCACGACGCGGGCTGACGCAGGTTGGCGCGGCGTCAGTCGCCGTGCGGACCCCACCGCTGTCGCCGCCGCCACTGCGCATGCACCGTCACCATCCCGCCGGCGCCGAACAGTTCACGTCCCTTCCGGGCCGACGAACGGGCGGTGGCGCTGCACGGCGTACCTCGACGCACCCCGACGCACCTCGGAGTACCTCGGGGGTGCAGCTCGATGTACCCCCGATCCGGGGGCGCTCCCCCTCGTCCCCGGCCCGCGCGCCGGGCATCGTGGTGGACGGGTCGAGCGCACAGGGTCACCGTCGCTGACGCGGCGTCCGCGACGCGCCCGCGTGCCTTGCGCCCCTCGGATCCACCACGCCCGGAAGGACACCGTCACCGATGAACGCCCTGAAAGCCGCGCTCTGGTGCGTACTGGCCCTCGCCGCCGTCGTCAACGCCTTCACCGGCCTCGCCTTCGACGGCGCTCAGCAGGTCGTGCTGAGCGTCGGCACCGGCACGGCCGTCATCGCCTCGGCCGTGGTCCTGTTCCTGATGCGCGAAAGGCGGCGCCCCTGACGCGGTTTCGGCCCACCGCGTCGACCGCGAGCGACCACCCTCCCACCCACAGTGACATGTACCGCATGTCTGAATTTTCACATAAAGCCCTTGTTGGGGATGGGCGGCCGACGTAGTGTCGGAAGTGTCGCGGACAGAACGTTCCTCCGGAACGCACCGCACGGGACGCCCCGGCGGGAACGCGCCGAATCGCCGTACAGAGCACGGTCCGGCTGAAGGCCGCGGCGCACAGTCCGATTTCTCAGGAGGCGAAGATGACCTTCAAGGCATTCTTCCCCCGTAACCGCATCAATGGCGGAGGAGGCGGCGGCCACGGTGGTCACGGTCACGGAGGCCGCGGAGGCTGGGGCTACGGCTACGGCGGCTACGGACGCGGCTACGGCTACGGACGCGGCTTCGGCTACGGCTACGGATTCCGCGGACGTGGCGGACGTGGCTTCGGCTTCTTCCGGTGACATCCCGTCCGTTGCCGTGCCGGTGAAACGGCACACGGCAACTGACGATCACTGACATGTGATTCGGGCCGACGGACCCGACGCACTGCCCGAGGCGGGCTCGCATGTGCGACGCGAGCCGGCCTCGTGGCCTGCCGACCCCGTGATCGACGGCCCGCACCACACGTGGCGACCATGCATCCCCGTAAGGCAGAACTGCCCTACCCCGTACCGGAGTCCACCGGCCCGGAGCCGGAACCGGACCCGTCGCGGCAGCGCGAACCGGCGCCGACCCAGGACCGCTCGCCGACACCGCCGCAGCCACCGTCACCGGCGACGCCACAGGCGTCGAGACGGGGCGCGACACCGGAAGAGGCGCAGCGGCAGCCGCGGCCCCCGTCGCCGCCGCAGGGACAGGAGCGGCCGCAGGCCCCCGCCCCCGCCGGCATCCGCGGTCAACTCCCCACCGAAGCGCCCATCCTGACCCGCCACGTCGGCGCCGTCGAGGCGTTCCACCGCTTCTGGCCGCTGACCAAGGGCGACCGCCGCTGGATGCTGCTGGTGGGACTGTGCGCCATCGTCGCCGCGCTCGCCGAGACCGTCACGATCCTGCTCTTCGCCCAACTCACCGACCAGGCCCTCGCACAGGGCTCGGTCAGCGCCTTCTGGAACCCCGCCGGCACCTGGCTGACGGTCGCGCTGCTCGGCGCGGTGGTGGGCTACCTCGGCAGCTCCCTCGCGGCCTGGACCGCGGAACGCTTCCTGCTGCGCCTACGGGCCCGGGTCTTCACCCACCTCCAGACGCTGCCGCCGCACTTCTTCCAACGCAACCGCCGCGGCGACCTCGTGGAACGGCTGACCGGTGACGTCGACGCCATCGAACACCTCGTGGTCAGCGGCCTGGTGAGCGCCTGCACGGCCGTCTTCAGCACGCTCTTCTACGGCGCCGCCGCACTCTGGCTGCGCTGGGAACTGGCGCTGGCCACCTTCGTCGCCGCCCCGATCTTCTACGCCGCCACCCGCCGCTTCACCGGCCGACTGCGCGAGGTCTCCCGACGCCTGCGGGCGGCCGACGGCGCCCTCACCTCCGTCGTCGAGGAGACGCTGGTCAACGTCGTCCTCACCCAGGCGTACAACCGGCAGCGCGACGAGGAGACCCGGCTGAGCCGGGAGGCACTGCGCTGGCTGCGCGCCTCGGTCGCCAGCGCCCGCCTCAACGCCCTCTACGAGCAGCTCATCGAGGTCCTGGAGACCCTCTGCGTGCTGGCCATCATCGGCCTCGGCGCCTGGGAGATCTCGGCCGGCCGGATGAGCCTCGGCCAACTCCTCGCCTTCGCCGCCTTCATCGGCTACCTCTACCCGCCGATCCGGTCCCTGGGCCAACTCGGCCTGACCGCCACCGCCGCCACCGCGGCCGCCGACCGGCTGCTGGAGATCCTCGACGCCCGCCCGGCCGTCACCGACCCGCCACCCGAGCGCACCACACCCTTCCCGCACCGCGCCCGCGGCGAACTCGCTGTCCAGGACGTCACCTTCCGCTACCCGAACGCCGCCCCCGGTCACCACGCCCTCGCCGCGCTCTCCTTCACCGCGCAGCCGGGCGCGTTCCTGGTCGTCACCGGCCCCAGCGGCGCCGGGAAGTCCACCCTCGCCGCGCTCCTGCTGCGCTTCTACGACCCGGACGCGGGCACCATCCGGCTCGACGGCATCGAGGTCGACCGGCTCTCCCTGGCCGACCTCCGCCGCAACATCACCCTGCTCCCCCAGGAGACCCTCGTCCTGCACGACACCATCGAGCACAACATCGCCTGCGGCCGGGACCACCCCACCCCGACCCACGAGGAAGTCGTCCAGGCCGCCCGGGCCGCCGACGCCCACGCCTTCGTCACCGCCCTCCCGAACGGCTACGACACGGTCATCGCGCCCGCCACCGCCGCCCTCTCCGGCGGCCAGCTGCAACGCATCGCCATCGCCCGCGCCATGCTCCGCGACGCCCCGGTCCTCATCCTCGACGAGCCCACCACCGGCCTGGACACCCTCGCCGCCCAGCGCATCCTCGGCCCCCTCCACCGCCTCGCCGCCGGCCGCACCACCCTCGTCATCAGCCACGACCTCGACCTCGCCACCGGCGCCGACCTCATCCTCGTCCTCGACGAGGGCCACCTCACCGAATCCGGCACCCACCCCGACCTCCTCGCCCGCGGCGGCCTGTACACAGAACTCTTCGAAAGCGGCCGCGGCTGAACGGGGGCGGCGTCCCGCGCCCCGTCGTGCTACTCCCCGCCGACCGCGAGGCCGACGTTCTGGGCGAGTCGGGTGGCGGCGCGGGCGAAGAAGGCGTCGCGGGCCTCGATGACGCGGTTGAACTGGCCGAAGACCTCGAAGCTCACCAGGCCGAAGAGCTCGGCCCAGGCGGCGGCGATCTCCGCCAGGACGGGGGCGGGCAGGCGTACGTCGAGGGTCTTGCGCAGCTCCTCGGCGTCGTCCAGCACCTCGTGCGGAAGCGACGGCGCGGCCGGTGCGGGGGAGACGCCGGCCGGGTACGCGTCCTCGACCACGCCGATCAGGGCGAGGCCGACGCGGGCGGCGGACGCGGTGGTGGCCTGGGGCGCGGCGTAGCCGGGGACGGGTGAGCCGTAGATGAGCGCGTACTCGTGCGGGTGCTCCAACGCCCAGCCGCGGACGGCGCGGCAGACCGCGGTCCACCGGGCGACGGGTGCGGCGCCCGCCCCGGCGAGGGCGTGCTCGGCCGCCTCGCCCACCGCGTCGTAGGCGTCGATGATCAGCGCCGTGAGCAGGTCGTCGCGGCTGGGGAAGTACCGGTACAGCGCGGAGGAGACCATCCCGAGCTCGCGGGCGACGGCACGGAGCGAGAGCTTGGCGGCTCCCTCGGTGGCGAGCTGCCGGCGGGCCTCGTCCTTGATGGCGGCGGTGACTTCCCTGCGTGCGCGTTCCCGCGCTCCCTGGATGACGCTCATGGGGCCAGTCTGCCATCGGAGCGAGCGGCGACCAATATCGAGAGCACTGCTCTTGCTTTGCGGATCCGCGCCATGCACACTGCTCTACAGAGAGAGCGCCGCTCACACTTTCACTTCTCCGGGAGGACCCCCATGAGCGCAGGCGTCGAGCAGCACGTCATCAAGCCGGGCTGGTTCACCCGCAACGTGTTCAACCGGCTCGTCGCCGCGCTCACCCGGCGCGGCATCAGCGTGCTCGGTTCCCAGGAACTGGCGGTGCGCGGCCGCAAGAGCGGGGAATGGCGGTGCACCCCGGTGAACCCGCTCACCGTGGACGGTCGGCAGTACCTCGTCGCGCCGCGCGGCCATGTGCAGTGGACCCACAACATGCGCGCCGCCGGCGGCGGCGAACTCCGCATCGGGAAGACGGCGCGGCCGTTCACCGCCACCGAGGTCCCGGACGCCGAGAAGCCCGAGCTGCTGCGCGCCTACCTCAAGCGCTGGAAGGCCGAGGTCGGCGTCTTCTTCAACGGCGTCGGCCCGGACTCCTCCGACGAGGTGCTGCTGGGCATCGCGCCCAAGCACCCCGTCTTCCGCATCACGCTCGGCTCCTGACCCGTCGGGCATGACCCTGGTCTCTTCGCGCCGCGCGTGGCACCCTGCCCGGCGCACCGTCGGCGCCTCGGACACGGCTCCGCGCCGCGGTGCGCCCGAGCCCGAGTGGGCCCAACGGACAAGGAGGCGGGCATGAGTGCATCCGATGGTGAGAAGTCGCAGCTCGCGTCGCTCGATGCGGAGGCGCCGTCCCACGGCGGGGTGACGACCTCCGAGGAAGCCTTGCGGGACTTGAGGAGGCAGCACCTCGCCCGGGGGCGGAGTGCGATCGACCGCGCGAGGGCCCTGTGCCGTTTCGCCGGCATCGGGGAGCAGGACGCGCGCCCGGTGCCGACGGATCCCGCCTCGAAGGCGGCCACGGCCGTCCGGCTGTCCGCCCAGGCGCTCGCGCGGGTCGCCGAGGCGCCCCTCGATCCGGCGGCCGACGCCCGTTGCGCGCGGAACGCGGCCGCGGCCGCGGCGGTCGTCGCCACGGCCGCCCAGGCGCACGCGGGGGCCGGCGAGCTCCCGGACGCCGCGCACGCCGCCGCCGTGCGGGCTTCCCTGGCCAGTGGGCAGGCGGCGGGCCAGGTGGGCCTGGGCCGGGACGAGGCGCTGAACCGTGCGGCGGACGAGGCGGAGGCGGCGGCGGTGGCCGCGGCCAAGGCGGCGGGGTGGTGGGTCTAAGGTCCGCCCGACCCTGCCCCATCAGACCCATCAGACCCTTCAGGCCCATCGGACAGGCCCTGGGAGAGGGCGGAACGGGGCGGGCCGCCCGTCGGGGCGGGCCCGGATCGCCCGGTGTCCGCCCCGGCGCTCCGCCCGCCCCGACCCCTCACCGTCACGGGCGGAGCACCCACCCGCCGCCGTCACGGGCGGAGTTGCCACTCGCCGCCGTCACAGGAACAGCCCCCAGACGGCGTCCAGTGACCAGCTCTGCCAGCACAGCGCGCAGAAGCCGACGGCGGAGATCAGCGCCATCATGAGGTTCTGGCCCTGCTCCGCCCAGTCGTGGATCATCAGCACGAGGTAGATCAGGTTGAGCAGCAGCCCCGCGACCAGGGCGATCGGCGTCAGCAGCCCGACGACCAGTCCGAGCCCGAGCGCGAGTTCCGCGTAGGCGACGACGTAGGCCATCAGTCGCGGGCGGGGCCGCACGATGCGGTCGAAGCCGGTGCGGACCGCGGACCAGCGGTGTTTGGCGGCGATGCCCGCCGCCCAGGTGATGCCGCCGCCGGTGAACCAGGTCTTCTTGTCCTTGTGGCGCCAGCTCTCCAGCCACCACAGGCCGAGGCCGATACGTAGCACCGCGAACCACTCGGCACCGGTGAGCCAGGTCGTCTGCATGCGAACCGCTCCTCTCGACCCTGCACGGGATCTGATGGGGCGTCAGTTCAGCGGACGGTGCGCGAACGCGCAAGGGGTCGAGTTTCCGGCCCTCCCTTGTGGTCGCAGGGTGGAACTCCTAACCTCCGAACTGATGGGTCGTCAGATTTTGGGCCGGAGTGACTCACCGGCACGGCAGTTGGGGGTAGAGCGTGACCAGCGGCAACGGCGACAACAGCGGCACGGCGGAGCTTCCGAAGGTCATCAGCGTGGACGACCACGTGATCGAACCGGCGCACCTCTTCGAGACGTGGCTCCCGCGGAAGTACCAAGACCGCGGCCCGAAACCCCTCACCGCCGGCATCGGTGAGCTGGCGTACGTCGGCGGCAAGTACCGCTTCACCACGGACCCGGAGGGCCAGGTCACCGACTGGTGGGAGTACGAGGGGCAGCTGTTCCCGTACAAGCGCATCATCGCGGCCGTCGGCTTCTCCCGCGACGAGATGACGCTCGACGGCATCACGCGCGACCAGATGCGGCGCGGCTGCTGGGACCCCAAGGCCCGGCTGGCGGACATGGACGTCAACCACGTCGAGGCGTCGCTCTGCTTCCCGACCTTCCCGCGGTTCTGCGGCCAGACCTTCGCCGAGGCAGAGGACAAGGAGGTCGGGCTGGCCTGCGTCCGCGCCTACAACGACTGGATGGTGGAGGAGTGGTGCGGCGACAGCGGCGGCCGGCTGATCCCGCTGTGCCTGATCCCCCTGTGGGACATCGACCTCGCCGTCGCCGAGATCAAGCGCAACGCCGCGCGCGGCGTCCGGGCGGTCACCTTCAGCGAGATCCCCACCTACCTGGGCCTGCCGTCCATCCACTCCGGCTACTGGGACCCGTTCTTCGCGGCCTGCGAGGAGACCGGGACGGTGGTGAACATGCACATCGGGTCGTCGTCGCAGATGCCGGCGGCCTCCCCGGACGCGCCGCCGGCCGTACAGGCGTCGCTGAGCTTCAACAACGCGATGGCCTCGATGATGGACTTCCTGTTCAGCGGGGTGCTGGTGAAGTTCCCCCGGCTGAAACTCGCCTACAGCGAGGGCCAGATGGGCTGGATCCCGTACGCCCTGGAACGGGCCGACGACGTCTGGGAGGAACACCGGGCCTGGGGCGGGGTGAAGGGTCTCATCCCCGAGCCGCCGTCGACGTACTACTACCGGCAGATCTTCTGCTGCTTCTTCCGTGACAAGCACGGCATCGAGGCGATCGAAACGGTCGGGGTCGACAACGCGACCTTCGAGACCGACTACCCGCACGTCGACTCCACCTGGCCGCACACCAGGGACGTCGCCGCCGACCACGTGGGTCACCTCCCGAAGGACGTGGCCTACAAGCTGCTCCGCGGCAACGCGATCCGCATGCTGGACCTGCCGTTCGACCGTGAGCGGGCGGCCGCCCGACCGTGAGCGGCCCACCGGGCCCACCGGGCCCACCGGGTCGTGCGCGCCGGTCGGCCGCCGCCGGTCAGTCGCCGGCCGGGTACCGCCACGGGAAACGGGCCAGTTCACGGGCCCGGGCCGCCACGACGGCCATCCGGGCCGCCCGCTCGGCCGCATCGACGTGCGACGCCTGACTGGTCACCTGCCCGGGCCACTTCCGGTAGAGGAGCCCCACCTCCGAGGAGAACCAGCCGCGACTGGTGGCGTTCAGGGCCAGCAGCAGCCCGGTGTCCTCGGAGGCCGGGAGGGCCATCCAACCGCCCAGGGCGAGCAGCAGATCGCGGCGGACGCACAGGGACGCCGGGTGGACCTGCGCGCGGAAATCGTGCGCCGTCCAGAAGTCGAGGATCGCGCCGCGCTCGATCGGCCCGGCCTCCGGATCCCCCTCGAAGCCGACGGTGGAGCCGTCCGGCAGCAGATCCAGGACGCGCGAGGTCGCCCAGCCGAGGCCGCGGTCGCCCTCCAGGGCGGCCAGGTCACGGGCGAGCACGCCGGGCGTCAACTGGTCGTCGGCGTCCAGGACTTTGACGTAGTCGCCGTCCGCCCGGGAGAGGGCGATGGTGCGCGCGACCCCCGGTCCTCCGGGCCGCCCCTGACGGAACGTCACCCGCGGGTCGTCCGGCACGTGCGGAGCGACCGCATCGCTCTTGCCGTCCTCCTGGACGACCCAGTGCCACTCCCACCCCCGGGGCAACTCCTGCCGGCACAGCGAGGCGTAGGCGTCCGGCAGGAACCGCGCGGACGGGGCATGGACGGCCGTGACGACGATGATGCGCCGGGGCACGGCTCACCACCTTTCCAGGGAAGTAGTGAACAGCAGTTCCGTGCGGTCGCCGGGCAGCACGAGATCGGCGACGTCGACGACGCGGCCGACGACGTCGTACGAGACCTTCCGGAGCACCAGCACGGACGTGCCGGGCGGCACCTCCAGCTCCGCGGCCTCCTCGGGCGTCGGCGGACGGGCGGTGACCCGCTCCTCGACGCGGTCCAACTCGATCCCGACGGAGTACAGCTGGCTCTGCGACCCCCCGGGCCACGGCTCCTTGGACGCGTCCAGGAGATCGGGATTGCCCGCGATCATGTCGCGGACGAGGTAGGACGTCGTCAGGCCGAAGGGGGCGCTCTCGGCGGCGCACCGGGTCCGATAGCGGCGTTCGAGCAGGGGCGTGCCCTCGGGGACGCAGAAGGCCCCGGCGACGTCCGCGTCCGCCGCGACCTCGCGGTACCGGGCACGGATCACCAGCTCGTCGACCTCCAGGCCGGTGTCGTGCTCGGTCGCCCCGGTCCGCGCCCGCTGCTCCGGGGAGGCGCGCACCCGGTCCTTCTCCCACTGGTGCCGGAGGTTGGAGCGCCGGGCGGGGGTGCGCCGGCACCGGACGAAGGTGCCGATGCCGTGCCGCTTCTCGATCAGACCCTCGTCACGCAGCGCGCGCAGCGCCTCCCGGACGGTGGGCACGCTGCGGCCGAACCGCTCCGCGAGCGTCGTCTCGGCCGGCAGCCGGTCACCGGGCCGCAGCTGCCCGGCGCGGATGGCGGTGCGGAGGTCGTCCGCGATCCGCTCGTACGCCGCTGCCATCGGCACTCACCGTTCCGTCGATCCCGTGATCAACCGGCCAGTTCCAGCGTACGACTCCTCAAGAGGTGTTGAGGTCCCGCCCACGGACCGGCCGCGCCGGAGCCGGAACACGCACGAAGGGCCCCACCGCAAGCGGTGGGGCCCTTCGACATCGTGCCCGGTGAGAGCACTGGCGGAGGATACGAGATTCGAACTCGTGAGGGGTTGCCTCCGACACGCTTTCCAAGTCTTCGTCCGGGGGTCTGGGGCATACGGGACCGTTCTGACCTGTGGTGCGGCAGGGTCTGGTGGGGGCTTTGAACGGTGCTGTACGCCGGTGAATGCAACCAGAACTGCAACCACGGAGCAGCGAGTTTTGCCTGCTCAGTCCACGGGTACGGAGTGTGGAGGTCAGCGCCCTTCCCTACCTGGCATCGTTGTAGATGGTGCCTCCTCAGGCCGCTGGCCGGGGCTTCAATCCGGAGCGGGTGACGGGAATCGGACTCGTGCTCTGAGCTTGGGAATCAGGGGGCGTTCGGGTGCACAGTGCCGTCCTGACCTGCGAAGACGCCGAAGCTGGCGTAGGGGTGCCCACTTGAATTTCTGCCCCTTGGTGACCGCTGTTTACCGGTCTATCCGGCACGACACTGGCACGGCGGGCGATGTGGTCCCTGGCTTGGAGCATTTCCGCAGGCGCTGGAGCGCTGCCTGCCACGCGCGCCGCTGCTGACGGGGTGGGATTGCTTGCGCGAAGGAATGGCCCTGCCGGCAGAGGCATTACATGCGCGGCCGCTGCCCCCGCTTTAAGGAGCCCCAGGAAGAGAATGACGGGGTGTGATTACTACTGCTTCGTTGTCCGTCTTCCAACGGTTGGGCCGAGGTGGTTGTGCTCCGTGATCCATCTGGGGATACACCTTCCAGAGCCCGCCGCTCACACATATTGGGTCTGTGGGCGTTCGTCGAGGAGCGTTCGAACGTCCGCGGCTTCAACGGATCCGAGCTTTTCATAGAGGGATAGCGCCTCGCGCCAGCAGGCACGGGCCCGGTCGCGCTGACCGATTCCGTCGAGCGCACGCCCGAGAGCAGTCAGCGTGTTGCCGCGCCGCCACTCGCCGCCTATGTCCTGCATCACGGCAAGGGACTGCTCGGCCGCCTCGGCTGCACTTCCGGGTTCACCAGCAGTGAGGTGGACCTCTGCGATTCGGAAGAGAGTCATCCCCTCCCAGAAGAGCTGCCGACTGTTCCTGAAGACGTCGAGCGCCTCATGGAAGAGTCCGAGGGACTCACTGAGCGGCCCTGCCTGCGTCAGGGCGAGGCCGAGGGCATAGCGCGCGTTGGCGCCACGCAAGGTGAGTCCAAGCTGGTCGTAGATCTCGATGGCTTCCTGGGCGAGTTGTACGGCACTTTCTGTGCGGCCGGTGAGCAGATGGAGGCGGGACAAGTTGCACAGGACGGCGGCCACGCTGGGTTGGTTGGCATCAGCCCGGAAACTGCCGATGGCCTGGCGGAGATACTCTTCCGCATCGGCATAGTGGCCTTCGATGGAGGCGATGATCGCACGTTCGTGTGGCGCATTGCCGGTGACCCATGGATCGTTGACCGCTTGGCACAGCAACATGGCCTGCCGGGCTTCCTCCTCTGCCCCCGCGAACTGCCCTGCGATGGTGTGTACCCGGCTCAGGACCGTCCGCACGCGCGCTTCCACGCGCTTGTCGTCGGCGCGTACGGCGGCATCCCGTACGGCCGTTGCAGCGGACTTGAACCGCCCCGAACCAACACCTGACTCGGCAAGGTCTGTGGCGGCCACCAGAAGGTCGGCCGCTTTGCCGAGGAGGCCGGCAGCGGCCGCCTGCTCCACGCACGCGAGCAAGCACTCGGCTTCGGCATGGAGCCAGTCGAGCGCCGCACTGTACTCCGTAAAGGTGAGCCCTGCGCCATCGGCCACCTCCAGGTGTCCCACCGTCGTGTCGCCGGGCCGCTCCATCGCGTACACGTCCGCCGCGGTCGCCAAGTAGAAGTCCAGCAACCGGGACAGTGCGGCGTGCCGGTCGCCCGCCTGGGTCTCGTCGCGCTCGGCGCACGCGCGCGCGTAGAGGCGTACGAGGTCGTGGTAGCGGTACCGCCCTGGAGCTGCCGAATCCATCAGGGAGGTGTCAACCAAGGACTCCAGGAGATCCTCGGCATCCTGCACCGAGAGCTCAAGAACGGCTGCTGCCGCGGCGAGCGAGAAGTCGGGGCCATCGGCGAGACTCAGCAATCTGAACGCCCGGGCCTGGGTGGGCACCAATTGGCTATAGCCCAGCTCGAAAGTGGCCTTGACGGCGAGATCGCCGGCGTGGAGCTCGTCCAGTCGCCGCCGCTCGTTGGCCAGTTTGGAAGCAAGCGTGGAGACCGTCCAAGTACGGCGTGCAGCCAGCCGTGCGGCGGCGATACGGATGGCCAGTGGCAGGAAACCGCAGGCGGCGACGACAGCCAGGACGGCATCGTGCTCGCCGGAGACCCGCTCTTCACCGACGATCCTGGCGAAGAGCTGGCGTGCGTGCTCCGGCGACATGATGTCCAGGTCCACGAGGCACGCGGCGCTCAGCTCAACCATGCGCGTCCGGCTAGTAATTAGCGTGGCGCTCTCTTGCGTGCCGGGCAACAGGGGCCGCACCTGGTGAGCATCGCGAGCGTTGTCTAGCAGGACGAGGACGCGGCGACCGTCCAATGTCGATCGGTACAGGGCCGCACGAGACTCCAGGCTGTCCGGGATTCGACTGCTCGGCACTCCCAGTGCCTGGAGGAATTCGCCCAGCACATAGTGAGGTTCGGCTGGCTGGGGACCTGTCCCCCGCAGGTCGAAATAGAGCTGGCCGTCCGGGAACTGTCCTCGGGCGGTATGGGCGACGCGTACTGCCAGTGTGGTCTTGCCGATGCCGCCGATTCCGGCGATGGCGGAGACCGCCATGACGTTGCCCTCGGTCGTGGACAGCTGCTGGGCAAGTTCCTCGACCAAAAGTTTGGAGCCGGTGTAGTCCGCGATGGTGGGTGGAAGCTGGGCGGGCCGGACGGCTTCCAATGGCTGGGGCGGCCGGGCTACTACAGGGGAGGGCGAGCTTGGGTCCGGAGAGCCATCCGGACCCGTCAGGCTCGCTTCACCGTGCAGGATGCGCTGTTGGAGTTCAGACAACTCAGCGCTCGGGTCGAGGCCGAGTTCGTCCGCCAGCAGTCGGCGGACATCGCCGTACACGGCCAGTGCCTCGCCCTGGCGACCGCTGCGGTAGAGCGCGAGCATCAGCAGTCCGCGCAGCCGCTCGCGCAACGGGTGCATGGCCGTCAAGGAGGTCAGTTCGGAGATGGCCTTGGCATGGTGGCCGAGTTCGAGGTCCAGGTCGAGGCGTGTCTCCAGGAGACTGAGCCGCCACTCCGTCAGTCGGGTGCGCTGCATCTCGACAAACCGGCCGGCGAGTCCAGCCAGTGGCTCGCCGTCCCAGAGCGCCAGCGCTTCGTTGATGAGGTCCCGGGCACTGCTGACGTCACCGCTGCTACGGGCTCTTTCCGCTGCGGCGGTCCGTCTCTCGGCGAGTGTGAGGTCGAGTGCGTCGTCGGGGACTCGCATCGCATATCCACCGGATTCGCTGATCAGGCAGTCAGCATCCGGGCCGAGCGCTTTGCGCAACCGGGAGGCGTATGTGCGCATGCCTGCCAGTGCGGCGTGCGGCGGATCCTCGCCCCAGAGAGCATCGAGCAGTTCGGGCGCTGTGGCCGTGCGACCACCGTAGAGCAGGAGTACCGCGAGCAGGGCTCGCTGCTGCGGGGAGCCGATCGATAGCGCCTGATCGCCGCGCCAGGCCCGCACGGGGCCAAGTACGGTGAAGCGCAGGTGGAGGTCGAACGCCGGTCCCTGCTCCATCGTTCCCTCCCTCCTAGCCACGATAGCAACGCACCTATCAAACGTATACCGATCGCCTATCCCGAGTTGGAACCATCAGTCAAGCAGCGTTCCGCGACTTGCCCAGTCCGGAGCTGACTCAAGTGGGGATCCCCGGGACTGGCATCCCGGGGCCCCAGCTTCTTGCTGTCCTTCAACTCTGGCTCACGCATGGGACTTTGGGCTACCGTCATGCCCATCGACACGCCGCCGCGAGTGCTCCGGGCTCTCCATGCCAAGGGCCGTCGACGGAATCCTTGCTACGCGTGCCGTGAATTCCGGACTGGGCACGGTTGCAAGGAGAGAACACTGACATGCATGTGATGAGTCCATCTGTGTGGCTCACGGCCGGGGTCATCGTGACCTTGGCCTATTTCGTCCTCATCGGCTACCTCGCCAAGGCACTGAGGTCGACTCAGCGACTCCCCGTAGTGATTGCGGCTATGACGGGGCTCATTGGCGCCCTACCTGCGATCCTCTATGCGCTCTATCAGGCACTCAACCTGACAGCCTAAAGGGCGTGTTGATCGCTTCCCCGGGGCAGCGTCCCACGCCCCGGGGAAGCGAAGGCGAGGGCCTTGGAAGCCGTAGCAGGGCTTCCTGTGCGTACGGCCGTCAGAGGCTGTCGGCCCCCCCCGCGCCCAAACGACGGGCGACAGCTTGGGCGGCCTGTCGTGGGTGCTGGGTGAGCTGTCGGCGGATGATCCGCTGTGGGGGCACGGCGATCTCTGCCCAGACGCATTTGCCGCAGGTGGTGTGCTGGGCCCCGTGGCAGAGGGACAGCCGGTCGATGAGTGCCATTCCGCACCCCGACTCGTCCTCTGAATCCGCCCAGTGCGGAACAGGGAGGACGAGCGAACCATCGTAGACCTCGATGAGGATTCGCCGTCGGCTGAGGTTGGCGGACACTGTGATGGTGAGCATCGTGCCGGTGCCGTGCCGCACCGCGTTGGTGACCATTTCCGACGTGACGGCGGTCAGCGCGTTCCTGCTCGCGCTGTTCACCGAGATGTACGGCGTCCCGCTGACCGTCTACCTGCTCGGCGGCTGGCTGGGCAGCCGCTTCCCGCTGCTGAAGAGCACCCACGCCGGCGGACACCTGTGGAACGACCTGACCAGCTGGAGAGGCGACCCCCACCTGAGCCCGTTCCACCTCGCCAGCTACGTCGCCATCGGCGGCGGCTTCTGGCTGATCGCCGCCGCCTGGCGCGTCCTGCACACCGCCGTCCAGCACGACGCCCTGGCCACCACCGGCCCCTACGCCCACGTCCGGCACCCGCAGTACGACGGCCTGCTCCTGGTCATGATCGGGTTCCTGCTCCAGTGGCCCACCATTCCCACCCTGATCATGTTCCCGATCCTGGTCTACGTGTACATCCGACTGGCCCGCAGCGAGGAACGCGAGGTCGCCCGGCGGTTCGGCGACGAGTGGGACGACTATGCCGCTCGCACCCCGGCCTTCTGGCCCCGCTTCACGCGCCACGGGACAAGTGCTCCGCCCTCACGGCCTCCATCCGTCAGTCGTCCGGCCGGTGGCCGCCCCCGTGGCAGGCAGGTGTGAACAAGGGCAGTTGCGGCGCGGCACCCCAGCGGCAGCCCCGGGGCGCGTACAAGGTGGGGCGACACCCCGTGCACGTCTCCAGGAGCCCGCACCATGAACAGCTTCCGCCCTCGTCACGCGACCATGGCCGCCGCCGCTGCGGTCGCGGCACTCGTCCTGGCCGCCTGCGGCGGCAACGGCAGCAAGGGCGGTGGCTCGCCCAGCCCGACGGCCACCCCGTCCGGCCCCACTGCATCCGCATCGGCAGGGCAGCACAACCGGGCTGACGTCGCCTTCGCCCAGGGGATGATCCCGCATCACCGTCAGGCCGTCGTCATGGCGAACATGGCCGAACAGCACGCCTCCTCCGGCGAGGTCAAAAGCCTCGCGGAAAAGATCAGGAAGGCGCAGCAGCCGGAGATCGACACCATGGCCGGCTGGCTGAAGGCATGGGGCGAACAGGTGCCCCCGGGCCAGAGCGGCACCGGCCCCGGAAGCCCGACCGGCATGCCCGGCATGATGAGCGACCAGCAGATGGACGCTCTCCGGGACACCACCGGCGCGGCCTTCGACAAGATGTTCCTGACCATGATGATCAGCCACCACCAAGGCGCGATCAAGATGGCCAACACCGAGAAGCAGCAAGGCGCTTACGGCCCGGCCAAGGAAATGGCCGGCAATATCGCGACCTCGCAGACCGCCGAGATCGCCCAGATGCGCAAGATGCTCGGAACCGGCTCGCCGTCCCCTACCGGCTACTAGGGGGCCTGTCCGATGGGTCGCGTGACTGCTGAGCAGGTTTTCACGGCACCGTGACCGGTTGCCACCGTGCCTTGTCCGGTAAGTCTCGACAGAGCCTGCGCCGGCGTCTCGGGCCGAAACAGAGCACGGATCCGTCACCGAAGATGGGTCTGCTGCCACTCGCTTGACGACATGTTGATTGCGGCTTCCGCAAGAGCCTGCGCCGAGGCGGTCTTGAGGCCGGCCAGGCCGGTGTCGATCCAGTTCTGAACGATGCTGCCCCCTGCTCGCGATATTCGACGGCCTTCCCCGGGCATTCCAGTTCATCGGGGTCGTGGGCCACGACAACCTCACGGGCCCGGAGACGGCCCGAGCGCCTCTGCGTGTCGACGCCTTCAACGCCTTTGAATTCACGCCCTGTTGGTTGTCAGTGGCGGTTCCTATGGTGGAGAGATGGCGAATGGGGTGTGGCACACCAAATACCGCATTGAGATCAACTTGTCGCTGCCGGATCTTGGACACCCGGACCGCCCTGATCTGTTGGGCGAGATCATGACCAGCGTCGCCGATCGTGATCCCGGACTGCTCGAATGCCTGGCTCACCACGAAGGCCGTGCATGCCTCTCGGAGACCGGCGGCAAATCACCATGGATGTTCGTACGTCGTGGACGAGTCGGTGGTCGCCGACCCCTGGTCGCCTCCCACCTGCCCGTCACGCACAGGGCGACCCCGGCCGAGAGCGAGCAGCACAAGGCCACCAAGGAGCGGATAGTCGCGACCGCGTCGCGGTACGGCCTGGACGCGAAGGCCGAGGTGGCCACTGCGAATCGGCGGAGCATCTCGGATGCCCTCGTCACCGGGCCCGGCGGAATCCGCATCGGCTGGGAAATCCAGTACCACCATCTCGGCCCGAGCAGCGTGCACCGCCGATCGGTCACCGCAGTGGAGAACCAGATGACGCCCCTGTGGGTGGCCAAGGACAAGACGGCCGCCCTCATCGACCGTGCGCCCTGGGCGCGGGTGGACGACATGCCGTGGCGGGAGATCGCCGGCGGCAAGGAGATGGTGATACGCGGCGGGTACTGCTACCTCCAGGTCTGGAAGTGCGTTCCCAGCAGCCCGCGGCACTGCCCGCGCACCGAGGGCGCCGGGCACTGCGAGCAGATCCATGCCGAGTGGTTCCTGCCGGCTCTGTGCCACCCGGAGAAGGGCCCGGTGCACATCGAGGACCTCGTTCTGTGGAGCGCTACAGGGGAGAGCGTGCCGGTCTACGTGCCCAACAGGGGTGGCGGACGAGCCGGGCGCCACACGTGGGTGCCCGCCGCCGACTGCCGACTCTGGCAGGAGCTGACCGGCCAGCCGGCCCCCCTTCCCGACGCGCCGCCATCGGAGGAGGACGACGCGATCACGTTCACGGAGCAGGAGATCGACAGGACGTGCCGGGCGGGCGAAGAGGGTCGGCACACCAGCGATGCGCGGCCCGTCCGCGACCTCGGTCAACCGACCGGTGGCCGCACCCTCGACCGGTTGCCGACGAAGAGGGCCGACCGCCCGATGGTGATCACGCCGGTCGAGCGGATAGCTGCCGCTGCCGCGCTCGGATGCCCGCCGTGGGAGGTGGGCCCGTGCAGCCAGTGCGGCCAGCTGATGCGGCGCTACGGCCGTAATGCGGCCATGACCTGTGACCTGTGCCGCATCGCCCTCAACCAGAGCCGTTGAGCGGCAACCGAGACCAAAACTGAGACCGGACAACGACGAAGGTCCCGACCGGAATCCGGTCGGGACCTTCGTCTGCCCAGCTGGGCGAGTGCGGAGGATACGAGATTCGAACTCGTGAGGGGTTGCCCCCAACACGCTTTCCAAGCGTGCGCCCTAGGCCACTAGGCGAATCCTCCGCCGCAAACAATACAAGACGTTGGGGAGTGCTCGCGAACATGATCCGGGGGAGGGGGTCGGCGAGAGGGTTCGGTGGGGGTGCGGGTCGTTTGTTGGGCGGGGGATCCGCTAATGTGGGGCACAGCCCCTCACGTGGCGCTATCTGACTGAACTCCCCCAGGGCCGGAAGGCAGCAAGGGTAGGTCGGCTCTGGCGGGTGCGTGGGGGGCGCTTGCGTTTGCGGATGGGGCCTCCCCTGCTCGAGCCCTGCTCGAGCGGAGCCGAGAGCTTGGGGACCGCCGGTTGTCAGTGCGGCCCGATATCGTCGTATGCGTGTCGTCCCTTGCGCTGTACCGCCGCTACCGCCCCGAGACCTTCGCCGAGGTCATCGGGCAAGAGCACGTGACCGACCCGCTGCAGCAGGCGTTGCGGAACAACCGGGTCAACCATGCGTATCTGTTCAGTGGACCGCGCGGCTGCGGCAAGACGACGAGCGCGCGGATCCTGGCGCGCTGTTTGAACTGTGAGGAAGGTCCCACTCCCACGCCCTGCGGGACGTGCCAGTCGTGCGTGGACCTCGCGCGCAACGGCCGGGGCTCGATCGACGTGATCGAGATCGACGCGGCCTCGCACGGTGGCGTCGACGACGCCCGTGAGCTGCGGGAGAAGGCGTTCTTCGGGCCGGCCAGCAGCCGGTACAAGATCTACATCATCGACGAGGCGCACATGGTGACCTCGGCGGGCTTCAACGCCCTGCTGAAGGTCGTCGAGGAGCCGCCGGAGCACCTGAAGTTCATCTTCGCCACGACCGAGCCCGAGAAGGTCATCGGCACGATCCGGTCGCGTACGCACCACTACCCGTTCCGGCTGGTGCCGCCCGGGACCCTGCGGGAGTACCTCGCGGAGGTCTGCGGGCGGGAGGACATCCCGGTCGAGGACGGCGTGCTGCCGCTGGTGGTGCGGGCCGGCGCCGGTTCGGTGCGTGACTCGATGTCGGTGATGGACCAGCTGCTCGCCGGCGCCGGCGCGGACGGTGTGACATATGCCATGGCGACGTCGCTGCTCGGCTACACCGACGGATCGTTGCTGGACTCCATCGTCGAGGCGTTCGCGGCCGGCGACGGGGCGGCGGCCTTCGAGGTCGTCGACCGGGTCATCGAGGGCGGGAACGACCCGCGGCGGTTCGTGGCCGACCTGCTGGAGCGGCTGCGGGACCTGGTGATCCTGGCGGCGGTGCCGGATGCCGGGGAGAAGGGGCTGATCGACGCCCCGGCCGACGTCGTGGAGCGGATGACGGCCCAGGCGTCGGTGTTCGGCGGGGCCGAGCTGAGCCGCGCCGCCGACCTGGTCAACGCGGGGCTGACGGAGATGCGCGGGGCGACCTCCCCGCGACTCCAGCTGGAGCTGATCTGCGCCCGGGTGCTGCTCCCGGCGGCGTACGACGACGAGCGGTCGGTGCAGGCGCGGCTGGACCGCCTGGAGCGCGGAGCGGGCGCCGGGGCGGCGGCCATGGCGCTGGGCGCCGGGCCGGGCCCGGCAGGCGCCGTCGGCGGCATCGTTCCCGGTGGGGCCGTGCTGGAGTCCGGTGGGCCCGCGGTCGGGTACGCACCGGGCGCCGAGGCCCATCCGCCGATGCCGGCCGGGCCGTCCGGACCGGCGGCGGCGCGGGCCGCGGTGCGCGGGGCGACGGGCTCCCCGGCGACCACGGGCGCGGCGCCGGCTCCGGCCCCCGACCCGGGCCCGGTGGCGGACGCAGTCGGTGCACCTGCGGCTCCGGTGGCCCCCACCGGCCCCGGTGACGCGCCTGCCGACCCTGGTGCGTACGGCGGCACCCCGGCCGGTCAGGCGGAGGCCCCTCAGGGCGGGGCGGCGCGCCCCGGTGCGTGGCCCGGTGGCACCCGCGGTGCCGGTGCGACGGGCGCCGGCCAGGGCGCCGGGGGCCAGGGCGCTGCCGCGCGGCAGCCCGGCAGCTGGCCGTCGGCCGTGGCACCGGGGCAGGGCGGTCAGCCGGCGGCCGGCGGGACCGGTGCGCCCGCACCCGGTGCGCCCCCGGCCGGTCCTGCCGCACCGGCCGGACCCGTGGGCGGAGCGCCCGCGCCCGCCGGCGGTGGGCCCGCCGCGCCCGCTCAGCCGGTGTCCGGCGGGGCGGCGCAGGGTGCCGCACAGGTGCGGCAGCTCTGGCCGCAGATCCTGGACGCGGTCAAGGGCCGACGGCGCTTCACCTGGATCCTGCTGAGTCAGAACGCCCAGGTCTCCGGCTTCGACGGCACCACGCTGCAGATCGGGTTCCCCAACGCGGGGGCCCGCGACAGCTTCGCCAACGGCGGCAGCGAGGACGTCCTCAAGGAGGTGCTCGCCGAGCACTTCCAGCTCCAGTGGCGGGTCGAGGCGATCGTCGATCCGTCCGGCGGCGCCAACGCGCCGGCCGGCGGCGCCCGCGGCGGCGGGGGCGGGGCGAACGGCGGCTTCGGCGCCGCCGCCCCCCAACAGCCGGCGCCGCAGGCCCCGGCCGCCCGGCAGAGCGCCCCGGCGGCCCCCGAGCAGCACGGCTCGGGCGGCGCCGGCGGCGGTGGCGGCCAGGGGGCCCGGATGGCGCGCGAGGCGGTGGCCGCCAAGCCGTCCACGGGCGGCGGCCAGGGCGGCCCCGCGGCGGAGCCCGCGTACACCGCGCCGGACTCCTCGATGTCGATCGAGTACGACATGCCGGCGGAGGACGACCCGGATCTCGTCGACTCCGCGCTCAGCGGGCACGAACTGATCGTGCGGGAGCTGGGGGCGACGGTCCTGGAGGAGTTCGACAACGAGTGAGCCACGGCCCCGTCCCAGGGGCGTACGGCGCACATCAGTGCTCCTCCCTGCGGCGTAGGGCGCCGGGCGCGCGAAACACGTAGGCTCGGGCTACCGCACCAATCGTTGTCGTACGGCAGGAGTCATGTCGTGATCCCCGGTGGTCAGCCCAATATGCAGCAGCTGCTCCAGCAGGCCCAGAAGATGCAACAGGATCTCGCGGCCGCCCAGCAGGAGCTGGCGGAGACGCCCGTGGAGGGTTCCGCGGGGGGTGGCCTGGTCAAGGCCACGGTGACCGGCTCCGGTGAGCTCAAGGGCCTGGTGATCGACCCCAAGGCGGTCGACACCGACTCGGCGGAGGAGACCGCCGAGACCCTCGCCGATCTCGTCCTCGCGGCGGTCCGCGACGCCAACGCGACCGCGCAGAAGCTCCAGCAGCAGAAGCTCGGCCCGCTCGCCCAGGCGCTGGGCGGCGCAGGCGGCGGCATCCCCGGCCTCCCCTTCTGAGGAGTAGCCAACTAGCGTACGCAGCACGGCAGAAGAGAGAGAAGACGTTCCGTGTATGAAGGCGTGGTCCAGGACCTGATCGACGAGTTGGGCAGGCTGCCCGGCGTCGGTCCCAAGAGCGCGCAGCGGATCGCCTTCCACATCCTTCAGGCCGAGCCGACCGATGTCCGCCGGCTCGCGAACGCGCTGATGGAGGTGAAGGCGAAGGTCCGGTTCTGCAGCGTGTGCGGCAATGTCGCGCAGGAGGAGCAGTGCCGGGTCTGCCTTGACCCGCGGCGCGATCCGGCGGTCATCTGCGTCGTGGAGGAGCCCAAGGACGTCGTGGCGATCGAGCGGACGAGGGAGTTCCGCGGCCGCTACCACGTCCTCGGTGGGGCGATCAGTCCGATCGAGGGCGTCGGACCCGACGACCTGCGGATACGGGAACTCCTGGCCAGGCTCGCGGACGGCACCGTCACCGAGCTGATCCTGGCCACCGACCCGAATCTGGAGGGCGAGGCCACGGCCACGTACCTGGCCCGGATGATCAAGCCGATGGGCCTCACAGTGACGCGACTGGCCAGTGGGCTGCCGGTCGGAGGCGATCTGGAGTACGCAGACGAGGTCACGCTCGGGCGGGCCTTCGAAGGGAGGAGACTTCTCGATGTCTGACGCCACGCTGCACGACACGACACAGAACCCGGACGACTTCGCCGTTTCGATCTCCGACTCGATCGAGAGCTTCATCGTCGCGGTGACCGAGGTCGCCAAGGGCGACGAGCCGGACAGCGCGGTGCCTTTCCTGCTTCTGGAGATCTCCCAGCTGCTGCTCACCGGCGGCCGGCTGGGCGCCCACGAGGACATCGTTCCCGACGAGCGGTACGAACCGGACACCGGCCCGGAGCCGGACGTGGACGAGCTGCGCGAGCGGTTCGCGCGCCTGCTGGACCCGGTGGACGTGTACTCCGAGGTCTTCGACCCGTACGTGCCGCGCAGCGAGCCGGTGGCCTCCCGGATCTCCGACGACCTCGCCGACATCATCACCGACCTGCGGCACGGGCTGGCGCACTACCGGGAGGGCCGGGTCACCGAGGCCCTGTGGTGGTGGCAGTTCTCCTACCTCGCCAACTGGGGGCCGACCGCCTCGGCCGCCCTGCGGGCCCTGCAGTCGCTGGTCGCCCACGTACGCCTCGACCAGCCGCTGGACGCGCTGGACGGCCTGGACACCGACAGCGACGCCGCCGGGGACGAGGACCGGCTCGCCGAGGAGGCGGGCAAGGTCATGGCGGCCGAGATCGCCGGCCCGCTGGGGCTGCACGGGGTGTGAGCGACGGCCGCACCGCCGTACGCTGAAGCCGGGCGCCGGGTGTGACCTGGGTTACGTTCCCGTGTGCCCGGAGGTGAAGCGGGCAGGTGCAGGCCGAGCCGGTGCGACGGAGCACCGCGCTGGACCGGCGAGGGACACCGTGTTCACGGACCGCGTTCGGCACGCTCATGGGCACCTTCCGCAGGAAGGGAGCCCGGGTGGGCGAGTTGATCAGAGCGTGGGTTCGGTGTCTCACGATGTGGTGGTAGCGGGGCGGATTCCGCCCGCTCGTTAGACTGAGCCGACCGCAGTACCCCCATTTCCGGGGGTCCGGGAGGGACTCCCTCCCGCAGAGACAGTTGCGAGGAGCGCACGTGGGCCTTGTCGTGCAGAAGTACGGCGGCTCATCCGTTGCGGATGCCGAGGGCATCAAGCGCGTTGCCAAGCGAGTCGTCGAGGCCAAGAAGAACGGCAACCAGGTTGTCGTGGTGGTTTCGGCGATGGGCGACACGACGGACGAGCTGATCGATCTCGCGCAGGAAGTGTCCCCGATCCCGTCGGGGCGCGAGTTCGACATGCTGCTGACCGCCGGAGAGCGGATCTCCATGGCCCTGCTGGCGATGGCGATCAAAAACCTCGGCCATGAGGCGCAGTCCTTCACCGGCAGCCAGGCCGGTGTGATCACCGATTCCGTGCACAACAAGGCCCGGATCATCGATGTCACGCCCGGCCGCATCAAGGCGTCGATCGACGAGGGCAACATCGCCATCGTCGCCGGCTTCCAGGGCGTGTCCCAGGACAAGAAGGACATCACGACGCTGGGGCGCGGTGGTTCGGACACCACCGCGGTGGCGCTGGCCGCCGCCCTGAACGCCGATGTCTGCGAGATCTACACCGACGTGGACGGTGTCTTCACCGCCGACCCGCGGGTCGTGAAGAAGGCCCGGAAGATCGACTGGATCTCCTTCGAGGACATGCTGGAGCTGGCCAGCTCCGGCTCCAAGGTGCTGCTGCACCGCTGCGTCGAGTACGCACGCCGTTACAACATCCCGATCCACGTCCGCTCGTCCTTCTCGGGGCTGAAGGGCACGTGGGTCAGCAACGAACCGCAAGGGGACAGGCCGATGGAGCAGGCAATCATCTCGGGCGTCGCGCACGACACCTCCGAGGCGAAGGTCACGGTCGTCGGGGTCCCGGACAAGCCGGGCGAGGCCGCGCGGATCTTCCGTGCCATCGCCGACTCCGAGGTCAACATCGACATGGTCGTCCAGAACGTGTCGGCGGCCTCCACCGGGCTGACGGACATCTCCTTCACGCTGCCGAAGGCGGAGGGCCGCAAGGCCGTCGCGGCGCTGGAGAAGACCCGCGCCGCGGTCGGCTTCGACTCGCTCCGCTACGACGACCAGATCGCCAAGATCTCGCTGGTCGGCGCCGGCATGAAGACCAACCCCGGCGTGACCGCGGCGTTCTTCGAGGCGCTGTCGAACGCGGGCGTGAACATCGAGCTCATCTCGACCTCCGAGATCCGCATCTCGGTCGTCACCCGTGCCGATGACGTCAACGAGGCCGTCCAGGCGGTGCACAGCGCCTTCGGCCTCGACAGCGAGAGTGACGAGGCGATCGTCTACGGCGGCACGGGACGATGATCCCGGCCGAGGCGGGCCGCCCGTCCCTCGCCGACACGGCTGGGGCGGGGGCCCGCCCGGCCGCCAAGCCGCACCTCGCGGTCGTCGGCGCCACCGGTGCCGTCGGCCGCGTCCTGCTCGGGATCCTCTCCGAGCGGGCCGACGTCTGGGGCGAGATCCGACTGATCGCCTCCGCCCGCTCGGCCGGCCGCAAGCTGACCGTGCGCGGTGAGGAGGTCGAGGTCCTCGCGCTGAGCGAGGACGCCTTCGACGGCATCGACGTCGCGATGTTCGACCTGCCGGACGAGGTCGCCGCGCAGTGGGTGCCGGTCGCGGTGTCCAAGGGCGCCGTCGTGGTGGACAATTCGGGCGCTTTTCGGGGGGATCCGGAGGTGCCGCTGGTCGTCCCCGAGGTCAACGGGTGCGCGGCGCGGATGCGCCCCCGCGGGATCATCGCCAACCCGAACTGCACCACCCTGTCGATGATCGTCGCGCTCGGTGCGCTGCACGCCGAGTACGGGCTGAGCGAGCTGGTCGTCTCCTCGTACCAGGCCGCGTCCGGGGTCGGTCAGGCCGGCGCCGAGACGCTACGGGCGCAGCTCTCGGCCGTGTCCGGTACGGGACTGGGCGCCGCGCCGGGCGACGTCCGGCGGGCGATCGGCGACACCCTGGGGCCGTTCCCCGCCCCGCTCGCCCTCAATGTCGTGCCGTGGGCCGGGTCGCTCCAGGCGGACGGCTGGTCCTCGGAGGAACTGAAGATCCGTGACGAGTCCCGGAAGGTCCTGGGGCTGCCCGAACTCCCGGTCACCGCGACCTGCGTGCGGGTGCCGGTGCTCACCACGCACTCGATGGCCGTGCACGCCCGCTTCGAGAACGAGGTCACGGTCGCCGGCGCGCACGAGATCCTGGCGGCCGCGCCCGGGGTCGTCCTGTTCGACGACCCGGCGGCGGGCGAGTACCCGACCCCGTCGGACGTGGTCGGGACGGACCCCACGTGGGTGGGGCGGGTGCGGCGCTCGTTGGACGATCCGCGGGCGCTGGAACTGTTCGTGTGCGGGGACAACCTGCGCAAGGGCGCGGCCCTGAACGCGGCGCAGATCGGGGAGTTGGTGGTGGGGGAGTTGCGGGGGTAGGGCGGTCTGGGGGTGCCGGGCGGATGCGTGGACATTTCTGAGGTTTTGTCGGTTTCTGCTCCTGGTCCTGGTCCTGGTCCTGGTCCTGGTCCTGCTCCGGTTTCTGTTGCCTCCTTTTGTTTCTGTTCCGCTGTGGCATTGGTTCCGCTGCGCACGCTCAGCGCCCCGGGGGCTTCGGGCGCTGATCTTCGTGTGGGGTGCGGTAGTTGTCGGGAGGGACTGCGACGGGGTGGCCGCCTGCGACATAATTTGTGGGACGTGTGAAGATTTCGTGTATGAGGTGCTGGTCCGAGCCACTTGATCTGGGCTGATGTTCTGTTCGATCATTCGCTTCCCACGAGGTTGCAACCGCCGGCCGGTGGGTGGCGTCTTTCCGGGTCACCTCCTGGGGCGGTCCGCGGTCTTCGCGGGTCGCTTCCGGGGCCCTGGGGTGGCGGGGCGACTGTGTCAACGCAGTCGCATCAGGGTAATTGGGGCATTTGGGAAGAGCTGGTGCGCATGAGGGCATTCGACGCATCGCCACAAGCGGTGCCTTGCGCGTACAACCCTTTTGGGGGGAAGCGTGTCCAACAGGCGTGGCAGAGGTACTCGGATTCACCATCGCCCCGGCGGGAGCGGCAGGCGCGGCAGTGCGCCCGCAGCACCCACGGGTATCCGGGGGCATGCCGGTGATCGCCCCCTGGTCCGCCGCGCGCCCCGCGCAGCTCTCGACGCAGCGTGGGGACACTGACGACGCGATGGCAGCCGGCACCACAGTCGACCACCTCACCGAGACCTATCGCGCGCACTACCGCTCGCTCCTCGGCCTGGCGGCGCTGCTTCTCGACGACACCGCCTCCTGCGAGGACGTCGTACAGGAAGCCTTCATCCGCGTGCACTCCGCCCGTGGCCGGGTGCGCGATCCCGAGAAGACCCTGGCCTACCTGCGGCAGACGGTCGTCAACCTCTCGCGCTCCGCGCTGCGTCGGCGCATCCTCGGGCTGAAGCTGCTCTCCAAGCCCATGCCCGACATGGCGAGCGCCGAGGAGGGCGCGTACGACCTGCTGGAGCGGGATCAGCTCATCAAGGCCATGCGCGGGCTGCAACGGCGCCAGCGCGAGGTGCTGGTGCTCCGCTACTTCGCCGATATGACGGAGGCTCAGGTCGCCGAGACGCTGGGCATATCGCTCGGCTCGGTCAAGGCGTACGGCTCGCGGGGGATAGCGGCGCTCCGCGTTGCCATGGAGGCTCCGGCGTGAGTGCGGCAGGACCCGACCGGGAGAACACCGGGCACGACGGGCACGACGGGTACGACGGGGACTGGCGCGAGGGCGACGCCCGGGACGGCCGGGACACCCGGGACGGCCGGAGGGAGAAGGCCGGTCGGTGGGCCGGCGGCGGTCGATCCGACGTCGACGGTTTCGCTGGTGACGACTTCGCCGGTGGCCGTTTCGGCGGCGATGGCTTCGGTAGCGATGGCTTCGGCGGCGACGCCTTCGGGCGCGGTGGTGACGGCTTCGGCGGTGAGGACGAGTTGCGGCGGCTGCTGCAGTCCCGCGTCGTCGACCTGGAGCCCGCGCCGGACGCCCTGGAGCGGTTGCGGCAGGCGGTCCCGGCCCGTCGTCAGCGGCGGCGCCATGCCGTGGTGGGCGCGGCCGCCGCGCTGCTGCTCGGCGGTACGGCGATCCCGGCGATGGTCCACGTGGCGAGCTTCAGCGACGGCCCCGGCGACCGTCCGGCCAACGCCGCCAGCAGCCGGGACGCCGAGCACGACACCAGCGGCACGCGCGGCGAAGGCACCGAGAAGGCCAGCACCCGGCCGACCGGCGGGAGCGGGGGGAAGCCCAGCGCTGACCGGCCGGCGGACAAGGCGGGCAAGGACGCCGAGAAGCCCGGTGCGGGCCTGCCCGGCACCGGCGCGGGCACACCCGCACCCGACACGACGATGGACGTCACCTCACCGGTCTGCGGGCGCGATCAGCTCGGCAAGGGCACCGGAACGGTCCGCCCGGCCGACGCGTCGGGCCGGGTCTACGGCGCGTTCCGGGTGGTGAACACGTCCGATTCCGCTTGCTCCGTGCAGGGCGGCGGGACCGTGGACCTCACCCCGCAGGGCTCCACCAAGGCGGACAAGATCCACGTCGTCGACCACACCTCGGGTGACGACGCCACCGGGCTGCCGGACCCGGCGACCACCCCGGACCAACTGGTGCTGAAGCCGGGGCAGGCGTACGAGGTCAAGTTCGCCTGGATCCCGGCGGCCGGCGGCGGCACGACCGGATGCGTCAGCCCGGGACCGTCGCCGACGCCCGACCCGTCCAAGGCGCCGGGGGACTCGCCGGCCGCCGCGGCGACGACGAGCGGCAGCGGCAGTGGCACCGCTGGCCAGGCCGGCGGCGGTGACGGCTCCGGTGACGGCGGGGCGGCGGCCGGCGGCGTGCTCCTGACCCATACGCCGGAGGCGGGTCCGCCCACCGCGGCCGACACCAAGATCCCCGACGCCTGTGCGGGCACGGTGTACCGCACGGCACCGCTGGCCGCACCGTAGGCCGAGCGGCGCCCTGCCCGAGGACGGAGCCCTGCGGCGCGCTCCCCGGAGAACGGGGGGTGCCGCGGGTGCCGCGCCCGGAGACCTGATGGCGCTTCGGTTGTCCGGCGATCTGGCGATGCTTTGGCCGCCCGGAGCCCGGATGGCACCTCGGCCGCATGGCAGACCTGACGAGGCTTCGGCTGCTCGGCAGACGCTGCTCGGCAGACCTGGTGACGTTCATGGCCGTGCGGCAGACCTGATGACGGCTCGTTCGCCAGGAGCACCTGAGGAAGCCTCGGCTGCCGGGGAGGAACGCCGTCTGGGGAGCAACCCGGAGCGCTGTCTGGGGGCGAAGGGGGCACCTGATGGGCCCGAGGCTTCACTTGGGGAACCTGAAGGGGCCCTTGTCCGTTCGGTACGGGCGCGGGGTGGTGCGGCATGGGCGGAGGGCGGTCGGTATGGACGAGGGAAGGCTGTCGGGCACCGGGCTCAGAACGGCAACCACCCAGGTCCCGGGGCCGGAACCGCGGCGAGGAGGGGGCGGTGCGGCCGTGCGGCGCGGGCCCCGTACCGTTGGTGGGGTGTACCGGTTCCTGCTGACCCCGCGGTGGTGGGGAATCAACGTCTTCGCCGTGCTGGCGATCCCCTTCTGCATCTTCATGGGCAGCTGGCAGCTGAGCCGCTTCGACGCCCGGGTCGCCTCACACCACCAGCAGGAGAACCGAACCGCCGACGCCGCGGCCGCGGCTCCGCGGCCGTTGCAGAGCCTGCTGCCGGTCGACCAGGTCACCTCCGGCCGCCAGGCCAGTGCCCGTGGCCGCTTCGACGCCACGCACCAACTACTGGTCCCGGGCCGCACCCTCCAGGGCAAGAACGGCGACCAGCAGGGCTTCTACGTCCTGACCCTGCTGCGTACGGACGGGGGCAAGGCCCTCCCGGTCGTCCGCGGCTGGCTGCCCGGCGACGCGAACGCCACGGCCGACACGGCGAAGGTGCCCGCGCCGCCCACCGGCGAGGTCACCGTGGTCGGCGCGCTGCAGGCGTCCGAGAACGAGGGCACGGCCGGGGTCCGGGCGGGCGGCGGTCTGCCGAAGGGGCAGCTCGGCATGATCAGCGCGGCGTCGCTGGTCAACATCGTGCCGTACGGCGTCTACGACGCCTGGATCACGCTCACCGACCCGCCCGCCCCGCTGCGCGCCGTCCCGCCGGCCGCGGTGGAGGGCACCGGCCTGGACATGAAGGCGTTCCAGAACCTCGGGTACACCGGCGAATGGTTCGTCTTCGCGGGCTTTGTCCTCTTCATGTGGTTCCGTCTGGTCCGTCGCGAGGCCGAGGCCGCCAAGGACGCCGCCCTGGGCATCCTCCCTGAGGGGCCCGAGGGGCCCGAGGGGCCTGAGGGGCCCGTGGGGGCGGCGGCCGAGGAGGGCGCGACCGGCGAGGGCGCGACCGGGACTGAAGTCACGGCCGGCAGGTAGGGGGCTCCCCCGGGGGGCCTCCCCTCCCCTCCCCCCCCCCGCCCCACCCACCCCCACCCGCCCCACAGCGTCGCTACTCGACCTTCTCGCTCGACTCGGCCTTCTCGTTCGACTCGGACTCCGTGGCCCCCGCATTCGTCAGGTGGCGGTGGGCGAAGTCCAGCTCCAGGCGGACCTGCTTGATGCGCTCCTCCACGACGAGGGAGCCGTGGCCGGCGTCGTAGCGGTAGACCTCGTGGGGGTGGCCGCGCTTCTCCAGGCGCTGGACGTAGTTCTCCACCTGCTGGATCGGGCAGCGCGGGTCGTTGACGCCGGCGGAGATGTAGACGGGGGCCCGCACCGCGTCGACGTACGTCAGCGGGGAGGACGCCTCGAAGCGCTCGGGGACCTCCTCCGGCGTCCCGCCCAGGAGGGTGCGGTCCATGGCCTTCAGGGCTTCCATCTCGTCGTGGTACGCCGTGACGTAGTCCGCCACCGGGACCGCGGCCAGCCCGAGCGCCCAGGCGTCCGGCTGGGTGCCCAGGCCCAGCAGGGTCAGATAGCCGCCCCACGAGCCGCCGGCGAGCACCAGCCGCTGCGGATCCGCGAGACCGGAGGCGATCGCCCACTCCCGCACCGCGGCGATGTCCTCCAGCTCGATCAGGCCGACGCGGTGCTTGAGCGCGTCCGTCCAGGCGCGGCCGTAGCCGGTCGAGCCCCGGTAGTTGACGCGGACGACCGCGAAGCCGTGATCGACCCAGGCCGCCGGCGACGAGGCGAAGGCGTCGCTGTCGTGCCAGGTCGGGCCGCCGTGGATCTCGAAGACGGTGGGGAAGGGCCCCGCGCCGGGCGGCTGCTGCACCAGGGCGTGGATGCGGCCGCCGGGGCCGTCCACCCAGGCGTCCGTCACCGGGACCGATCCGGGGGCCTTCATGCCGGGCGGGTCCAGGACGACCGTGCCGGCCGTCGAGCGCACCTCCGGCGGCTGGGCGGCGGACGACCACAGGAACTCCACCGTCCCGTCGGGGCGGGCGGTGGCGCCCGAGACCGTGCCCGCGGGGGTCTCGACCCGGGTGAGGGGAGCGCCCTGGGCGTCCGCGCCGGACGGTGGCGTGGCCAGCTCGTAGCGCCACAGTTCGCTGCGGGCCTGGTACTCGTGCTCCACCAGCAGCGCCGAGCCGTCCGGGTACCAGTCCGCGCCCACGTCGCCGGGCAGGTCGATCTCCAGCGGGGTCTCCCCGCCCGTCAGCGGATCCCAGATCATCGGCTCCCAGCGGCCCCGCCGCTGATGCCCCACCAGCAGTCGGCTGTCGCCGTCCACCGGCGCGAAACCCATCACCGACAGGCCCAGTTCCTCGGTGCCGCCGTTGGTGTCGTCCAACTCGGCGACCGTCGTGCCGTCCGGCCGCACGACGCGGATGGCGGAGTGCATCGCGTCGCCGTGCTCGGTGTGCTCGATGGCGATCAGCGATCCGTCGTGGGAGAGGTCGCCGACGCCGGCCGACTCGCGGTGCCGGTAGATCTCCACCGGCGGCCGGCCGGGCCGTGCGACGTGGACCGTCGAGCCGTCCTCGTCGGTGGAGCAGCCGACCACCACCGTGCCGTCCCGGCTGATGGCCAGCCCGCCCGGGTAGGAGGGGGCGAGCCCCGGTACGGCCGGTTCGTCCGGGCCGCCGGCGAAGGGCTGACGCATCCAGACGCCGAACTCGTCCCCGTCGGTGTCCGAGAACCACCAGACCCACTCGCCGTCCGGTGACAGCGTCCCGTCCGTGGTGCCGTGCGGGCGGTCCGTGGCCTGCCGCTGGGTGCCGGTCGCGCGGTCCCAGGTGTAGAGCTCGAAGGTGCCGGTGGCGTTCGAGACGAACAGGGAGCGGTCCGGGGCGTACTCGGCCCATTCCGGCAGCCCGATCCGCGGGGCGCGGAAGCGCTTCTCCCAGTCCGGCATGGTGGCGGTCGGGTCCGCCGTTTCCTTCGTGGCGTCGGCGGAATGGGGGAGGGCGGGGGACGGGTCGGCGGGGGTGCGGCCGGGGCCTGTGGTCTCGTCAGTCATGGGGCCATTCTGCGCCCGGCGGGGAAATTTCCGTTGGCGAGGCCGAAGGGCTGTGGATAACTTCGGGCTATGCGAGAACAGACCGGTCCCGACGGCTGGCGTGAGGCGAATCGCGCGAGGTGGGACGAGCGCGTCGCTCTCCACACCGCGAGCGATTATTACGACCAGGACGAATTCCGGCGGACCCGGGATGTGATCCGCGACTTCGAGGTGGCGGAGGTCGGCGACGTCACCGGTCGGAGCCTGCTCCATCTTCAGTGTCACTTCGGCCAGGACACGCTGTCGTGGGCGTACCGCGGCGCCGCCCGGGTCGTCGGACTCGACTTCTCCGAACCGGCGATCGAGACGGCCCGCGATCTGGCCGCCGAATTCGGCTACGGCCCGGAGCGTGCGGCCTTCGTCGCCGCCGACGTTTACGACGCCGCCGAAGCGGTGCCCGACGCCGCGTACGACATCGTCTACACCGGCATAGGGGCGGTGAACTGGCTCCCGGACCTGGTCGGTTGGGCCGAGACGGTCGCGGCGCTGGTGGCGCCCGGCGGTTTCCTCTATCTCGCCGAATTCCACCCGCTGGCCGATGTGTTGGACGACAAGACCGGCTCGCAGGTCGCCCACGACTATTTCCGTACCGAGGCGTGGGACGAGGAGGCCCCCGGCAGTTATACGGACTTCGAGGCGCGGACGGTCCACAACAGGAGCGTCGAATGGCAGCATTCCCTGGGGGATGTGGTCAGTGCGGTGGTCGGGGCCGGGTTGCGCGTGGAGTTCCTGCACGAGCACGACATGACGCTTTTCCAGCGTTTCGGTGTGCTGCGGCGGGGCGAGGACGGCTACTACCGTTTCCCGGACGACCGGCCCCGCGTCCCGCTCATGTATTCCCTGAAGGCGAGCAAGCCGGCTTGAGGGAGGGCGGGTCCGTCCGTCGGGCCCGCCGTGGGGGCGCCGCGTCCGGCCCGTTAATGTGGCGGACTGCCCGGTCGGTTCGGGCCGGTCATTGTCGACAACGGGGGTTTTCCGTGCGGGTACGCACACGGTTGGCCGGTGCCGCGGGTGCGGGCGTGCTCATGCTGCTGGCCGTGGGGTGCGGGGGAGCGCCGAGCAGGACGCCGCAGGCGGAGGCGTCCGCCGGCGTGCTGCCCGCCGCGCCGCAGCCGATGGAGTCCGCGTCCCGCGCCGGCACCTGGACCGGTTCCGACCACACGGCGCATCCGCTGCGGCTCAAGCCCACCCGCCTGGCCCTCGGCCACCCCGCGGACCTCGCGCACATCCGGCTGGACGACAACCTCAAGGGGCTCGCCCCGTACTACCTCACCGTCTCCTACACCAATACCGGCAAGAAGCCGGTGAGCGGGCTGTATCCGGAGCGGAACTTCTCCGTCAACGGGGTGGACGGTCAGGCCGGCGAGCAGGTCTCGCTGTTCCGCACCAACCCGCTGGCCACCAGCAACGGTCTGCCGCCCGAGTGCCAGGAGTCCGGCAAGGACACGCTGGCGGCGGGCGAGACCACGTCGTTCTGCCAGATCTTCATGCTCCCCAAGGGGCTGAAGCCGGGGAACGTCTCCTACAAGGACGACGGTGGCGACACCCTGATCTGGCAGATCGGCGGTGCCCGGCAGGGCGCGCCCGGGGTGCGGCCCCCGCACCAGCCCACCGACGCGGTCACCACGGACGGCGACCGTCACACGGCGACCGTCCTGGCCACGCCCAAGAGCGTCCGCACCGGTTCCCTGGCCGATCTGAGCCGCTTCGACCTGAAAGCGGACCAGAAGAAGCTCGTCCCGTATTACGTGACGGTGGAGTACCGGAACACCGGTGCGTACGAGCTCTACCCGGGCCTCAACGAGAACTTGACGCTGACCGGCGTCAGCGGCCAGCAGGCACGGAAGATGATCCTGTTGGACATCGGCGGCCCCGGTGTTCCCCAGTGCCCCGAAGCGGTCCCCCACAAGATGGTCAAGCCGGGCGCCACGGTGACCGAGTGCACCATCCACATGCTGCCGAAGGGCGACCCGCCGGCCTCGCTGACTTTCCAGGGCGACGGTGACGGCGCGCGCCCGGTCACCTGGCGGGCGGTGGCGGACGACGGGGAGTAGGGACGGCGACCGGGCGCCGGGGCCGGGCCGTGGGCCGCCGGCGCCCGGTCGGCTACTCCGCGGGCCCGGCCCCCCGCCGTGCCAGCAGCGGCCCGAAGTCCGGGTCGCGTCCCAGCACCGCGCGGAACGCGGCCATCGGGTCGATGCTGTTGCCCCGGCTGAGCAGTTCCCGGCGGAAGATCTCGCCGCTCTCGCGGACCGTCCGGCCGTTCTCGCGGAACCAGCGCACGGTGTCCGCGTCCAGTACTTCCGCCCAGCGGTACCCGTAGTACCCGGCCGCGTAGCCGCCGCCGAAGACATGGGCGAAGTAGCCGGTCCGGTAGCGGGGCGGGATCGCAGGGTGGGCCAGTCCGTGGCGTGCCAGCGCGGCCGTCTCGAACGCCTCGACGCCGTCCGCGGTGGGCAGTTCGTCGGCGGGCACTGTGTGCCAGGCCCAGTCCAGGACGGCCGCGGCCAGGTGTTCGACGCTGTCGAAACCTTCGCCGAATCGTTCCGCCTCCCGCAGCCTGGACGGCAGTTCGGGTGGCATCGGCTCCCCGGTGCGGTGGTGCCGGGCATAACGGGCCAGGACCTCGGGCCACTCCGCCCACATCTCGTTCACCTGCGAGGGGAACTCGACGAAGTCGCGCGGCACTTCGGTGCCGGCCAGCAGCGGATAGCGGACGTCGGAGAACATCCCGTGCAGCGCGTGCCCGAACTCGTGGAAGAGCGTGGTGACCTCGCTCCAGTTCAGGAGCACCGGTTCGCCCGCCGCCGGCTTGGCGATGTTCAGGTTGTTGACCACCACGGGCCGCTGCCCCAACAGGTGTGACTGCGTGACCAGTTCGTTCATCCAGGCGCCGCCGCGCTTGGATTCCCGGGCGTGGAAGTCGCCGACATACAGGCCGAGGGGGCTGCCGTCGGCATTGTGCACCTCGAAGACCCGGGCGTCCGGGTGGTACGCGACCAGATCGGGGCGCTCGGCGAAGGTGATCCCGTACACCAGGGTCGCGGCGTGGAAGACGCCGTCCCGCAGGACGGCCTCCAGCTCCAGGTAGGGGCGCAGTGCCGCCGCGTCGAGGTCGAACCGCTGCCGGCGCACCCGCTCGGCGTAGAACTGCCAGTCGGCCGCGCCGACCTCCGCGACGCCGGCGGCGTCCGCCAGCGCCGCGCCCTCCCGCTCGGCGTGGACCAGGGCCGGGCCGATCAGCTTCCCGAACATCTCCGCCACGGCGTCGGTCGTCCCCGCGGTCTGGTCGGCGACCTGCCAGGACGCGTGGCTGGAGTGCCCGAGGAGGGCGGCGCGCTCGGCCCGCAACCGGGCCACGGCGATCGCGACGGACCCGTTGGTGGCGCCGCCCCGCCCCATGGAGGCGGTCAGCAGCCGCTCCCGCAGGGCGGGGTCCTCCAGCGCGGCGAGCTGCGGCTGGTTGGTGAAGTTCAGCAGGCTCAGCGCGAAGCGGCCGTCGTGCCCCAGCGCCCGGGCGTTCTCGGCGGCCGTGGCGATCTCGTCGTCGGGCAGTCCGGCCAGTTCCTCGGCGCGGTCCACCACCAGCGCGGCCGCCGCGGTGTCGGCCCGCAGATTCCGCCGGAAGTCGGTGCACAGGGTGGCGATCTCGGCGTTCAACTCCCGCAGCCGGCGCTGCTGCTCGGGGGCCAGCCGCGCCCCGGCCCGCACCCGCGCCGCGTGGTGGCGCTCCAGCAGCCGCAACTGCTCACCGTCCAGCCCGAGTCCGGCACGCGCCTCGTACAGCGTCTCCAGGCGGGCGAACAGGGCGGGATCGAGCAGCACGGCGTCCTCGTGGGCGGCCAGCCGCGGCACGATCTCCGCCTCCAGCTCCTGCGTGGCCTCGTCGGTGTCCGCGTTGGCCTTGTTGAAGAACACCGCGGACACCCGCCGCAGCACCGCGCCGCTGAGCTCCAGCGCCGCCACGGTGTTCTCGAACGTCGGCGGCTCGGAGTCGGCCCCGACGGCGGCCACCTCGGCCAGCTGCTCGGCGATGCCCCGTTCGAAGGCGGGCCGGAAGTGCTCGTGCCGGATACGGGCGAAGGGCGGTAGCCCGTAGGGAAGTTCACTGGCCGAGAAGAACGGGTTCGACGTCGCGGGCCGCCGGTCCGGGTCCGGAACCGCCGCGGACCCCGTACCCGTCACCGGCCCCGAAGCCGTCGCTGTACTCGGACGCGTCTCGGAACTCTTCGCAGAAGTCACGGGGACCGACCCTACGCGGACCACCGGCCGGCGGTCCGGTGCTTTGTCAGGACCATGCGCGGCCTTCGCACGCGGGCGGCGCGCGGCTTTTTTCGTGCCCGCACGGGACAACAAAACGCCCGATCGCTGGCGACGGGGGATGCACCAGCGATCGGGCTGTGCCCCAGCCTAGCAAGGCTGTCCCCGCGGCGGGAGTCAACTGCCGAATTCAAGTGCGGAGTTGTGACCGGTTTCACCCGGCGTCACCGCCTGAGGGGCCCCGGCGCCGGCCGGCGGCGCCCCGCCTGGCACTTCGCGCGGGCGCCGATCGCCGGGCCCCTCGCCCTCGTCACTCGCTGCACGGCGGCGCGTAGGAGAGCTGGGGCAGATACTCATGCCACTTCTCCGGCGTCAGCACGCCCCGCGTGGTCGAACAGATACGACGAACGGCCGTGTCGGTGTCCAGGTTCCACAGCCGGACGGTACCGGCGCCGCTCGCCACGCCGAGCATGCGGCTCTGGGGGCTGAACGCCAGGAAGTTGCCCGCCTTGGCGCGCGGGCTCGTCGACTGCCCGATGGCGCTGGCCCGGGACGGGTCCGCGACGTTCCAGAACCGGACCGTGTTGTCGCTGCCGCCGCTGGCCAGCGTCCGGCCGCTCTCGTTGAACGACAGCGACACCACCGCCTCGGTGTGGCCCGTGAGGGGAGAGCCCAACCGGGTCACCCGGCCGGGGTCGGCCAGGTTCCACAGTCGGACGGTGTCGTCGTCGCTGCCGCTGGCCAACGTGCGGCCGTCCGGGCTGAAGGCGAGCACCCCGACCGGGCCGAGGTGCCCCGTCAGGGGCTTGCCGATCGGCGTGGCGTGCCGCGGGTCGGCGGTGTTCCACAGCCGCATGGTGGCGTCCGCGCTGCCGCTGACGAGCGTGCGGCCGTCGGGTGCGAAGGCGAGGGCGTTGACGTAGCCCTGGTGGCCGGTGAGCGGCGTGCCGAGCGGGACGGCATGGGCGGGGTCGGTGACGTTCCACAGCTGGATGGTGCGGTCGTCCATGGCGGTCGCCAGCGTGCGGCCGTCCGGGCTGAACGCCATGGCCTGGGGGCCCGCGTAGCGCGTCCGCAGCATGACGGGCGGACCGTAGGAGACCGGCCGGGTCGGGTCGGTGACGTTCCACAGGTACACCTTCCGGTGCGCCGTGTGCATGGCGAGGACGCGGCCGTCGGGGGAGAACTTCAGGGCGCGGTCGGCGCCGTCCCGTGGCATGAAGGGGGCGCTGAGCGGTACCGGGCGGTCGGGGTTCGCGACGTTCCACAGCCGGACCCGGCCATCCCGGGCGGACGTGGCGAGCACCCGCCCGTCCGGGCGGAACGCGCCGAACCGGCCGACCATGTCCGTCGTCGGGATCGACCACAGCCGCGCCTTGCCGTCGCCGCTCCCCGTCGCGAGGGTGCGCCCGTCGGGGCTGAAGCCCACGGCGTACATCTCGCCGCTGCCGCCTGCAAGGGACTCGCCGACCTGCGAGGGGTACTCCGGGTCGCTGACGTTCCACAGCGTCGCCGTGCTGTCCGCGCTGCCCGCGGCGAGCATGTTGCCGTCGGGGCTGAACGCCACGGACCACAGGGGCCCGGTGTGGCCGGTCAGCGGCTCGCCGATCGGCTTCGCCTGCCGCGGGTCGGCCACGTCCCACAGACGGAGGGTGTTGTCCGCGCTGCCGCTGGCGAGGGTGTGGCCGTCGGGGCTGAACGCCACCGAGTGCACCGTGGCCGAGTGGCCGGCCAGCACCGTGCCGATCGGCTCCGGGTGTTGTCGATCGGCCATGTCCCACATCCGGATCGCGGCGTCGTCGCCGCCGGCCGCCAGCGTCCGCCCGTCGGGGCTGAACGCCACCGAGCGCACCGCGGCCGAGTGGCCGGTCAGGGCCCCCAGCGGCCTGGGCCGGCCCGGGTCGGCGACGTCCCACAGGCGCACGGTGTGGTCCTCGGTGGCGGACGCCAGCGTCTTCCCGTCCGGGCTGAAGGCGAGCAGGTAGATCGTGCCGTCATGGCCGGTCGACGGGGTGCCCAGCGCGCGCGGGTGGGCGGGGTCCCGCACGTCCCACATCCGGAACGTGCCGTCGTCCGACGCGCTGGCCAGGGTGTGCCCGTCCGGACTGAAGACGGCGGTGCTCACCCAGCTCGTGTGGCCGGTGAGGGGCGCGCCCAGGGGACGGGGGCGCGTCCGGTCCGACACGTCCCACAGCCGGACGGTCCGGTCGTAGCTGGCGGTGGCCAGGATCCGCCCGTTCGGGCTGAACGAGGTGAGGTAGACGGCGCCGGTGTGGCCCAGCACGGGCGTGGCCAGCGGGGCGTTCACGATCGAGATGAGCCGGTTGGTCGTGTCCTCGTCGCCGGGTCGCAGACGGTGCGCCACCAGGTCGAGCTGGGCCGACAGGGACGGATCGGCGTACTGGGCGCGGTCGGCCTCGGCGAGCACCTGCTGGAAGACGGTGTCGTCCCGCTGCTGCCACGCCACCACCGCGGAACCGACGGCCAGCATCGCCATGACCACCAGTGCCGCCACCGCGCCGCGGCTGAGCCAGACGATGCGCTTGCGCAGCCGGACCGAGGCGGCCAGGAACTCCACCGCGCTGCGGGTCAGCGAGGTGTCGCCGGCGGACTGCGCCCAGGTACGGGCCTGTTCCAGACGGGAACCCCGGTACAGCAGCGACGGGTCGCGGTCCGAGCCCTCCCAGGCCCGACCGTCCTCCTCCAGGCGCTGGCGCAGCAGGTTGCCGTTGCGGTCCTCGTCGATCCAGTCGCGCAGCCGCGGCCAGGCGTGCAGCAGCGCCTCGTGGGTGATCTCCACGGCGTCCGCGTCGAGCGTCACCAGGCGGGCGTGGACCAGCGCCTCCAGCGACTCCTCCGTCTTGCCGGGGTCCGTCGACTCCTCCGACAGCTGGCGCCGGGTCCCGCGCCGGCGGGTGGCCTGGGTGTCCTCGCCCAGCCGCACCAGCCGCAGGAGCAGCAGCCGCGCGGCGGTGCGCCCCGTCGGGTCGAGGCCGCTCCAGGCACGCTCGGCGGTCGCAGCCACCGCGCCCTGGATCCCGCCCGCCGCGCGGTAGCCGGCCAACGTCAGCCGTCCTGCCTTCCGGCGCTGCCAGGTGGCGAGCAGGGCGTGCGAGAGCAGCGGCAGCACCCCCGCGTCGTGCGCCCCGCCGGGGCCGTCGGCGCTGACCTCCCGGACGATCAGCTCGGCCAGGCCCGGTTCGATCTCCAGCCCCACCGCCTTGGCCGGGCCGGTCACCGCCTCGCGCAGCTCCGTCGTGGTCAGCGGCCCGAGCACCATGTGCCGGTGCTGCAGCGCGTCGGCCAGTTCGGTGTGGCCCAGGCACTGTTCGTAGAAGTCGGCGCGTATGCCGATGATGACGAGGACGGGTGGCGGAGTGTCCGAGGAATCGGGGGAGGGCGTGCACGCCGCGTGCAGGAGCTGGATGAAGGTGCGTCTGGCCGTCTCGTCGGAGCAGAGGGTGAACGCCTCCTCGAACTGGTCCACGATCACGACCGGACGGGCGGCGGCGGAGGCCCCCTCGCGGCGGGCCCACGCCGCGACGGCCTCTTGTACCGCGCGCGCGAACTGCGGGGTACCGGGCCGGCGCTCGGCCGATCCGTCCTCGGCGGCGAGGACGGCGGCGAGCTCGGGGATCTTGCCGGTCAGCTCCCCGAGCGGATCGCCGCCCGGTACGAGCTGCAGTACGACCCGCTCCCGGCCGTCCCCGTCGCCCGGCGCGCCGCTGCGCAGCGCGGGCACCAGACCGGCGCTCAACAAGGAGGACTTCCCCGCCCCCGAGGCGCCCACGAGCATGATCAGGCCGCCGGTGCCCTCCGCCGCGCAGAGCTGGGCGACGAGCGCCTCGGTGCTCCGCTCCCGGCCGAAGAACCACCGGGCGTCCTGCTGGCGATACGGGGCGAGCCCCCGGTACGGGCACACACCGGTGACGGTCGGGGCGTCGGCCGCGGGACGCTCCTCCGCCTGTGCGGCGGGCGCGGCGCGGTCGCCGACCGGGTCCGCGACCGCGCGCTCCCAGAGGCGCTGCCACTGCGCCAGGTCGTACAGACCGGCGGACACCGGTGTCGACCGCAGGCGCCGGGCCTGGGGGATGAGGATGTGCAGCACCGCCGCGAGGGCGGCGAACTGCGCCGGCACGTTCTTGGCCCGTCGCCAGTCGCTGATCCGCTGGACGGAGACCCGCACGGGCCGTCCTCGCTCGTCGACCCGCTGGAGTCGGACAACCCCCTCGGCCACCTTCTTGAGGGGCGGGTTGCCGGCCTCCTTGTACAGCAACGCGAGGCGTTCGGCGAAGGCTGTGCGTGCCCCTGAGTCGGAACTCAAGGTTCTACCCCTTACTTCCCCCGCACCTGGACATCCGGACCGGAAAACCAACCTTAACTGGCTGACCTGCGGTTAAGCCCTCGGCTCGATACCGGAACCTCCTCGGGGGAAGCCACAGCTGGCAGGATCACGACGCAACGGCACACCAACCGGTACTACCCGGACGCGGGACGGGTCACCAGATCCGCGGACGAGCAAGCGCATCCCTCCGCATTCTCCCGGCCACCGGCCGCCGGAGCCGCGGGCCGGTGGTGACGGGCCCGGCGCGCGAGCGCCGGTCGTCCGTGAAGCCGAGGTCTTCGCCGGACCACCGCGTCGACCACGGGTCCGGCTGTTCCCAGATCCGCGCCGGTACGGGGGGCGCGGATCGACGCCGCCCGCGCCATGCGGCACCGGTCCCCACGAGGGGAGGGACCGGCGCCGAATGGCGCGGGCGGCCGGACGCACTCAGTCGGAGCGCGCAGAGCGGACGTGCCGCGCCAGCCCGTTCCGTATTCGGTGCCGGCCCACTCATCGCGGAAGTCGCGGAAGAACCCCCGAACGAAACCGGCTTTAGGGGCAATTGCCCCACTGTTGGCGATGAGGGAGGGCAGCGGCCCGCCTCGCCGAACCCTGCCGTCCAGCAGCCATCCACCGCGCGGCGCCCTCGGTGCCAACTCCTGCGCGGACAACAGCGCCACGATGCACCGCAAATGCGGCAAGGGCCTGATCCTCAGTGAGGATCAGGCCCTTGACCTGGTGTTCCTTCAGTCGGGGTGGCGGGATTTGAACCCACGACCTCTTCGTCCCGAACGAAGCGCGCTGCCAAGCTGCGCTACACCCCGAAGCAACGAGCTCTACTTTAGCGGACTGATCCCCGTAGGTGAAATCCGGTTTCGGTCGGTGGTGGAAACCCGACTGACCTGCGGTTTTGTCGGGGTGGGTCGGAGGGGGCGAGGGGCGGGGGAGAGGAGGGGCGGGAGGTGAAAGGGGGTGAAGTGACCGAGGTCACGCCGAAATGACGCGGTCCCCGGCTCCTGGAGGGGAGTCGGGGACCGGGCCGGGCGGGCGGCGGGGCGTCAGCCGCGGGGCGTCAGCGTCAGCAGGGTGGCCTCCGGGGGGCAGGCGAAGCGGACCGGGGTGTAGCGGTTGGTGCCGCAGCCGGCGGAGACGTGGAGGTAGGAGGTGTGGCCGTCGGCGGTGTGGGTGGAGAGGCCCTTGACGCGCTGGGTGTCGATGTCGCAGTTGGTGACGAGGGCACCGTAGAAGGGGACGCACAGCTGGCCGCCGTGGGTGTGGCCGGCGAGGATCAGCGGATAGCGGTCGGCGGTGAAGGCGTCCAGGGCGCGCAGGTACGGGGCGTGGACGACGGCCAGCGAGAGGTCGGCGTCGGACTCCGGGCCGCCGGCGACCTCGGCGTAACGGTCGCGCTTGATGTGCGGGTCGTCGAGGCCGGTCAGCGCGATCTCGGCGCCTTCCAGCTTCAGGCGGCCGCGGGTGTTGGAGAGGTTGACCCAGCCCGCCGCGTCGAAGGCGTCGCGGAGGTCCTCCCACGGGTTGTGGACGGCGCCGACGACGGGGGCGTTGCCGTTCAGGCCGTGCCGGCCCTGGACCTTCTCGACGAGATAGCGGGCGGGGTTGCGCAGCCGGGGGCCGTAGTAGTCGTTGGAGCCGAAGACGTAGGCGCCGGGGAACTCCATCAGGGGGCCCAGGGCGTCCAGGGTCTCCGGGACGCCGTCGGGGTCGGAGAGGTTGTCGCCGGTGTTGACGACGAAGTCGGGGCGGAGCCCTGCGAGCGACTGGAGCCAGCGCTGTTTCTTGCGCTGCCCGCCGACCATGTGGATGTCGGAGACCTGCAGGACGCGCAACGGCCGCATGCCGTGGGGCAGTACGGGCACGGTGACGCGTCGCAGGCGGAAGGAGCGGACTTCGAAGCCGGCGGCGTAGGCCAGGCCGGCCGCGCCGACCGCGGCAAGGGACAGGGGAACTCCGTATCGCGCGCGCATGGGTCCATCGTCGCAGAGAGGACGGGGGACGGGGAGACGTGATCTTGGCGGGGGCGGTGGGGCGGGTGCGCCGTGCGGAGGCGGGCGGGTGTCGCGGGGCGCGCGCGGGAAAAGGCGCGGCGGTTGTCGGTGGGGCGGGGCATACTCGACGGCATGACCACGCTCAAGGACAAGCTCAGGGACGACCTCACCGCCGCGATCAAGGCGCGCGACGAGCTGCGTTCCTCCACCCTCCGTCTGACGCTGACCGCGATCAACAAGGAGGAGGTGGCGGGCAGCCAGGCGCGCGAGCTGTCCGACGGCGAGGTCGAGAAGGTCATCGCCCGGGAGGCCAAGAAGCGCCGCGAGGCCGCGGAGGCGTTCGACAAGGGCGGCCGGGCCGAGCAGGCCGAGCGCGAGCGGGCCGAGGGCGAGGTGCTCGCCGGGTATCTGCCCAAGCCGCTGACCGACGAGGAGCTGGAGGCGCTGGTCGCCGCGGCCGTGGCGGAGGCCGCCGGGGCCGGGGCCGAGGGTCCGCGGGCCATGGGCGCCGTGATGAAGATCGTCAACCCGCAGGTGGCGGGTCGGGCCGACGGCGGCCGGATCGCCGCCATGGTGAAGAAGCTGCTGGCCGGCTGAGGCCGGAGGCGACGACCGGCCCGCGCGGCCGGCCGTCGTGGAATGTGAGAAGGGGCGCCCTCGTCGTGAGGGCGCCCCTTCTCCGTGTTCGCCGTGCGGGTCAGGCCGCGTTCACCAGCCGCCGTTCCCGCCGCCGAGGATGTCCGGGAAGCCGGGGATGTGCCAGCCGCCGCCGGGCTTGTTGTCGCCGTCGCCGGGCTGGGGCTTCGGCTTCTGCTGGGGCTTGTCCTTGCCCTTGTTGCCGTCGTCGCCGTTGCCCTTGGGGTCGTCGAGCGGGACCGTCGGCAGGGCCGGGGCCGGGCGGCCGTCCAGCGCACCGGCCATCATGTCGCGCCAGATGGGGCCGGGGGTGTCGGCGCCGTAGACCTTGTCGTGCGCGACGCCGCCGATGGTGATGTCGTACATCTGGCGCTGGTGCCGCGGGTCGCCGACCCAGACCGCGCCGGCCGCGTTCGGGGTGTACCCGACGAACCAGGCGGCGTAGCGGCTGTCCGTGGTGCCGGTCTTGCCCGCGCTGTCGCGGCCCTTGAGGCCGGCCTGCTTGCCGGTGCCGTCCTCGACGACGCCCTTGAGGAGGGCGTTGACGGTGTCCGCGGTCTTCTTGGACATCGCGCCGTGGCAGCTGGTCCTGGGGACGTTCAGCGCCTTGCCCTGCGCGTCGGTGATCGACTCGATGGCGACGGGGGAGCAGTAGGTGCCCTCGTTGGCGAACGTGGCGTAGGCAGCGGCCATCGTCAGCGGGGACATCTCCTGGATGCCGAGCGCCATGGACGGCACCTGCTTCAGCGACTTGCCGTCGGCCGGTTGGATGCCCATCTTCTTGGCCATGGTGACCGCGGGGCAGACGCCCATGTCGCTGATCAGCTGCACGTAGTAGGTGTTGACCGACTTCGCGGTCGCCTCCTTCATGGCGTACGGGCCGACCTCTTTGGGGTCCTCGTTCTGGACGGTGTCGGTGCCGTTCCACTCGTTGGTGCAGGTCTGGACCGGCCGCGGGTAGGCCATCTTGAACGGCGAGGAGTACTGCTGGTACGGGCTGACGCCCTGCTCCAGCGCGGCCGCCGCGATGATCGGCTTGAAGGTCGAACCGGGCTGGTAGCCGGCCCCGCCGCCCATCTTGCGGTTGACCGAGAGGTTGATCTGGGTCTGGTTGGTGCCGAAGCCGTACGGGCGGGACTGGCCCATGCCGAGGATCTTGCCGGTGCCCGGCTCGACGACGGCGCCGGCCGCGGCGACCGGGTCGTCCTCGTAGACGTGCTTGCTCAGCGACGCCTGGATCGCCTTCTGGGACTGCCGGTCCAGGGTGGTGCGGATGGTCAGACCGCCCTGCATCCAGCGCTGTGAACGGATCTCACGGGTCGCGCCGAACGTCTTGTCGTTCAGCAGCACCTCGCGGACGTAGTCGCAGAAGAAGCCGGCGCCGTCGGTGGCGGTGATGCAACCGTTCTGCGGGCGGCTGATCTTGAGCTTGATCGGCCGGGCGGCGGCCGCGTCGGCCTCGGCCCGGGTGATGTTCTTCAGGTCGGCCATCCGCCGCAGGACGGTGTTGCGCCGCGCGGTCGCCGCCTGCGGGTGGTTGACCGGGTCGTACCGCGTCGGGGACTGGACGATGCCGGCGAGCAGCGCCGACTCCTCCAGGGTCAGGTCCTTGGCGTGCTTGCTGAAGTAGCGCTGGGCGGCGGACTCGACGCCGTACGCCTGCTCGCCGAAGAAGGTGATGTTGAGGTAGTTCTGGAGGATCTTGCGCTTGCCGAGCTTGTCCTCCAACTTGATCGCGTACTTCAGCTCCTTGACCTTGCGGCCGAGTGTCTGCTGGGTGGCCTGCGCGACCTTGTCCGGGTCGTCGCCGGCCTCCTCGATGAAGACGTTCTTCACGTACTGCTGGGTCAGGGTGGACGCGCCCTGGGAGACGCCGCCGGACTGGGCGTTCTTGTTGACCGCGCGCAGGATGCCCTTCACGTCGATGGCGCCGTGCGAGTAGAAGCGGGCGTCCTCGATGGCGACGATCGCCTGCTGGACGTACCGCGACATGTCCTTGAGGGGGACGACGGTGCGGTCGCGGGAGTAGACCGAGGCGATCTCGCCGCCGTCGGAGTCGAGGATGGTGGTGCGCTGACTGAGCGGCGGGGTCCTGAGGTTGGCCGGGATGTCGTCGAATCCCTCGACGGACGTCTTGGCCGCGAGGCCGAGCGCACCGGCCGCCGGGAGCGCGATCCCGGCGAGGACCGCTCCGGCGAGGACGCTGACCCCGAGGAACTTGGCGGCCTGCTGGGTTCTGGACCGACCCCCGCCCGCGCGCTTCTTAGCCATGAGGGCACCCTACGTTCTCATTCGCCGGACAGGGGCGCACCTGTTCGTTTAGCCTGTTCCCACCTGCCGCAGCGGAACGGTTTCGCCTCAGTTCGTCAACCCCTACTCCTCGGTTGGGCACTGTCCCACATGTCCGCTGTGTGCCAGAAATCCCTTGCCATCACAGTGAAGTGTCCCGCTTGGGAGGGAAGTGACGTATGTCGCACGGTCACTCCGTTGGGTGATCTGCCGCGTACGCATAGTCCGTTCGGGCCATTCAAGATTGGGCCCGAAGGGGGTGTTGCGCCCTGCCCGCCTTCCGTAACGTCCTCAACTGGCAACGGTGAATATGCCGTTTGCCGCCGTGGGGGAGCCTCGATTTGGGGAGAGGACGGCGCCAGCATGGGCTGGGTAACCGACTGGAGTGCACAGGCAGCCTGCCGCACTACCGATCCGGACGAACTATTCGTGCAAGGGGCGGCGCAGAACCGCGCCAAGGCGGTGTGCACCGGGTGCCCGGTGCGCACGGAGTGCCTGGCCGACGCCCTGGACAACCGGGTGGAGTTCGGCGTGTGGGGCGGTATGACGGAACGCGAGCGGAGGGCGCTGCTGCGCCGCCGCCCGACGGTCACGTCATGGCGTCGCCTGTTGGAAACCGCGCGTACGGAATACGAGCGCAGCACGGGCATGTTGCCGGTGGACTGCTCGGACGACGCCTTCGACGACGCGTACGCGGCGGTCGGATAGGCCCGTCGGCCGGGGAGGATCCGTCCGTCGCCGACCGGTTGTCGGCAGGCCGCAGGGCAGCCGACGGTCAGTCGTCGGTCGCGCCCGGGCGCAGCGTGAGGCGGTCGCCGATCGCGCGCAGGCCCGCGAGGTCGTGGACGTCGCCGGGCAGCGCGGCGACCTCCGCCACTGGCACCTCGGGGTGCAGTGCGGTGAAGCGGTCACGGGTGCGTCGTTCGCGCGCCAGGACCTGCATGCGTTCCGCGTGCAGCCGTAGGAGTCCGGCGGCGAGTTGCGCTGCCGGGGCCGATGGGGATGCCGCATGCTCCGCGGCGGCGGGGGAGGGGCCGCCGGGGGTACGTGATCCAGTCTTCCCGTCGGCGAGATCCACAATGCCGTCCGGACCAAGATTTTCCGCGAGCGGTGAACCGGCCTCGCCGGATGGTGAGTTGGGGTCGTCGTCCGGCCCCTGCGGGGCCTCCTCCGCGTCCTCCGGTGCGTGGTCGGCGAGGTCCTCCATCAGCGCCTCCGCGGCGGCCAGCGCGCGCTCCGCGCTGAGTTGGGCCGCACCGCTGCCGTGGACGCGGTTGAGCACCAGCCCGGCCAGCGGCATCTGCTCGGCCGCCAGCCGCTCGACGAAGTACGCCGCCTCGCGCAGCGCGTCCCGCTCCGGCGCGGCGACCACCAGGAACGCCGTGCCGGGCGCCTGGAGCAGGCGGTACGTGGCGTCCGCGCGGGTGCGGAAGCCGCCGAACATGGTGTCCATCGCGGCCACGAACGTCTGCACATCGCGCAGGAGTTGGCCGCCCATCAGCTTGCTGAGGGTGCCGGTCATCATCGACATGCCGACATTGAGGAACTTCATGCCGGCCCGACCGCCGACCTTCGCCGGCGCCATCAGGACGCGGATGAACTTGCCGTCCAGGAAGGACCCCAGGCGCTTGGGCGCGTCCAGGAAGTCCAGCGCGGAGCGGCTCGGCGGGGTGTCCACGACGATCAGGTCCCACGCGTCGCCGGCGCGGAGCTGGCCGAGCTTCTCCATCGCCATGTACTCCTGCGTGCCGGCGAAACCGGCAGACAGGGACTGGTAGAACGGGTTCTCCAGGATGGCGCGGGCCCGCTCGGCGTCCGCATGGCCCTCGACGATCTCGTCGAAGGTGCGCTTCATGTCCAGCATCATCGCGTGGAGTTCGCCGCCGGCGGCCTCGTCGACGCCCTTCACCCGGCGGGGGACGTTGTCGAGCTCGGAGATGCCCATCGACTGCGCCAGGCGGCGGGCCGGGTCGATGGTCAGCACCACGACCTTGCGGCCGCGCTCGGCGGCGCGCACGCCCAGTGCCGCGGCGGTGGTGGTCTTGCCGACGCCGCCCGAGCCGCAGCACACCACGATGCGGGTGCGCGGGTCGTCGATCAGGGCATCGACCTCCAGCCAGGGGGCCGAGGCGTCCAGCGTCGTGTCGTCCGAGGTCATATGGGCCCCTGTTTCCGCAGGTCTCTGGCCAGGCCGTAGAGCCCGGCGAGGTCCACTCCCTCGGGGAGCAGCCCCAGCTCGTAGGTGGGCAGGCCCAGGGCGGTCAGCTCGGCGTGCTGGGCGCGCTCCAGCTCGACCCGCTCGGCGTGCTCGCGCGCCTGCTCCAGCAGGGGGTCGATCAGACGCTCGGCGAGGCCGCCGCGGCGGGCGCCGCCCAGGCCGGCCTGGGAGAGCGCCTTGGCGATGCCGGCCCGGGCGCCGCGGGCGGCGACCTCCAGATCGCCGTTGTCCAGCAGCGCGGGGCGGGTCATGTTGATCACGATGCCGCCCACCGGGATGCCGGCCTCGCGCAGCTCGGCGATGCCGTCGGCGGTCTCCTGGACGGGCATCTCCTCCAGGAGCGTCACCAGGTGCACCGCGGTCTCGGGGGACTTCAGGACCCGCATCACGGCCTGGGCCTGATTGTGGATCGGGCCGATCTTGGCCAGGCCGGCGACCTCGTCGTTGACGTTCAGGAAGCGGGTGACGCGGCCGGTGGGCGGGGCGTCCATCACGACCGCGTCATAGACGAACGCGCCGCTCTTGTCCTTGCGGCGGACGGCCTCGCACGCCTTGCCGGTCAGCAGGACGTCCCGCAGGCCGGGGGCGATGGTGGTGGCGAAGTCGATGGCGCCGAGCTTCTTCAGGGCCCGGCCGGCGCTGCCGAGCTTGTAGAACATCTGGAGGTAGTCCAGCAGGGCGCGCTCGGCGTCGATGGCCAGGGCGTGCACCTCACCGCCCCCGGGGGCCACCGCGATCTTGCGCTCCTCGTAGGGAAGCGCTTCGGTCTCGAACAGCTGGGCAATGCCCTGCCGGCCCTCGACCTCGACCAGGAGGGTACGGCGCCCCTCGGTGGCCAGGGCGAGGGCGAGGGCAGCGGCGACCGTGGTCTTGCCGGTGCCGCCCTTGCCGCTGACGACATGGAGCCTGCTCACGGCAAGGAGCCTAACCAGTCCGCGTCCCGGGTACGCACGGGATACGCCTGGGAACCCCCGGAGATCCGCCCGCGCGCGGGCGGGGACGGGGTCGGGGATGCGCCCCAGGGGTCGCGGGCCGAGGGCGCCCGGCACAGGCATTACGCTCGGCCCATGACCAAGTGGGAATACGCGACCGTGCCGCTCCTCGTGCACGCGACGAAGCAGATTCTGGACACCTGGGGCGAGGACGGCTGGGAGCTGGTCCAGGTCGTGCCGGGCCCGAACAACCCCGAGCAGCTGGTGGCTTACCTGAAGCGGGAGAAGGCGTGAGCGCCGTAGAGGAGAAGATCGCGTCGCTCGGCCTGAAGCTGCCGGAGGTCGTGCCGCCGCTGGCCACCTACCAGCCCGCGGTGCGCTCCGGCTCGTACGTCTTCACCTCCGGCCAGCTGCCCATGGTGGACGGCGCGCTGCCGGTCACCGGCAAGGTCGGTGCCGAGGTCAGCCCCGAGCAGGCCAAGGAGCTCGCCGCGGTCTGCGCGCTGAACGCGCTGGCCGCCGTGAAGTCCGTCACCGGCGACCTCGACAAGATCGTCCGGGTCGTGAAGGTCGTCGGCTTCGTGGCCTCCGCGCCGGAGTTCACCGGCCAGCCGGGCGTCGTCAACGGCGCCAGCGAGCTGCTCGGCGAGATCCTGGGTGAGAAGGGCGTGCACGCCCGCTCCGCGGTGGGCGTGGCGGTGCTGCCCATCGACGCCCCGGTCGAGGTCGAGATCCAGGTCGAGATCGCCGACTGACGCGCACGAGCGGTGCGCTCGCGTCCGGATCGGGCCCTCTCCCCGGAGGGCCCCTCGAACATCCGCACGCGAGCGCATAGCATCCGGCCATGGCGTCGACGACGAACGGTCAGTGGTACCCGCCGGACTGGCCGGCCCGCATCCGGGCCCTGACGAACGGCGAACTGACGCCGCCCGCGCCGCGGCGGGCCGCGACGGTCCTGCTGCTGCGGGACACCGATCACGGCGGCCCCGCCGTCCACATGCTGCGCAGACGCGCCTCCATGGCCTTCGCCGGAGGCGCGTACGCCTATCCGGGCGGTTCCGTGGATCCCCGCGACGAGCGCCCCGTGGGGTGGGCGGGCCCCTCGCGCGCCGCATGGGCGGTGCGGCTGGGCGTCGACCCGTCCACCGCGCAGGCCATCGTCTGCGCCGCGGTGCGCGAGACCTTCGAGGAGGCCGGGGTGCTGCTCGCCGGCGACTCGGCCAGCACGGTCGTCGCGGACACCACCGGCGAGGACTGGGAGGCCGACCGCGCGGCGCTGGTCGCCCATGAGCTGTCCTTCGCCGACTTCCTGGCCCGCCGCGGCCTGGTGCTGCGCTCCGACCTGCTGGCCGCCTGGGCGCGCTGGATCACCCCGGAGTTCGAACCGCGCCGCTACGACACGTTCTTCTTCGTCGCCGCGCTCCCGGAGGGCCAGCGCGCCCTCAACGTCTCAACGGAGGCGGACCGCACGGTGTGGATCCGCCCGGAGGAGGCCGCGGCCGGCTACGACCGCGGCGAGCTGCTGATGATGCCGCCGACGATCTCCACGCTGCGCTCCCTCCAGCCGTACGCCGGCGTCACCGAGGCGCTGGCCGGGGCCGGGGCGCAGGACCTGACGCCGGTGCTGGCCCGCGCCCGCCTGGTGGCCGGCGAGATCGTGCTCAGCTGGCCCGGCCACGACGAGTTCACCAAGCACATCGCGACGACGGACGACGGCCCTGCCGACGCCCCGGGAGGTCCTTCCGCATGACTGAAGCAGCCGCCCTCCCCGGCCAGCCCCGCGGCGGTGCCATCTCGGGGCGGGCCACCGCGCGCGCCCACTGCGTGCTGGCCCCGAACCCGTCCCCGATGACGCTGGACGGCACCAATACCTGGATCGTCGCCGAGCCGGACTCCGACCTGGCCGTCGTCATCGACCCCGGACCGCTGGACGACGCCCACCTCAGGGCCGTCGTCGAGACCGCGGAGCGGGCCGGGCACCGGGTCGCGCTGACCCTGCTCACCCACGGGCACCCGGACCACGCCGACGGGGCGGCCCGGTTCGCCGAGCTGACCGGCACCCCCGTACGTGCGCTGGACCCGGCGCTGCGCCTGGGGGACGAGGGACTCGGCGCGGGCGACGTCATCACCACCGGGGGACTGGAGCTGCGGGTGGTGCCCACCCCGGGGCACACCGCGGACTCGCTCTCCTTCCATCTGCCCGCCGACGGGGCGGTCCTGACGGGCGACACGATCCTGGGGCGCGGCACCACCGTGGTCGCGCACCCCGACGGCCGGCTGGGCGACTACCTGGACTCGCTGCGCCGGTTGCGCTCGCTCACCGTGGACGACGGGGTCTCGACGGTCCTCCCGGGCCACGGGCCGGTGCTGAACGACGCCCAGGGGGCGGTCGAGTTCTACCTGGCGCACCGGGCGCACCGGCTCGCCCAGGTGGAGACCGCGGTGGAGGCCGGCCACCGTACCCCCGCCGAGGTCGTGGCGAGCGTGTACGCGGACGTCGACCGCTCGCTGTGGCCGGCCGCCGAACTGTCGGTGCGGGCGCAGCTGGACTACCTGGGCGAGCACGGCCTGATCTAGGGGGCTGTCCACGGCCGGTCCAGGGGCTGTCCACGGCCTTCGGGCGGGCCCGGTGTGTGCGGGCCGGGGTCCTGCCGGCGTGTCAGGGCCCCTGTGGGGGGAGCGCCTTTGCCCCGTGGACGGCCAGGTATTCGTCGGCCAGCCAGGGGGCGAGCCCGCTCAGCAGCTCGTCGAGCAGCTCGGGGCGCGCGGCCGGGTTCCGGGCGGCGCGCGCTGCGGCGTGCATCTGCTCGGCGTGCGCCGGGTAGTAGCGCCCGAACACCTCGGCGGACTCGACGAGATCACTGGTCCAGCCGCCCCAGCGGGGCATGACCAGGGTGAATCCGGTGCGGACGAGATTGCGCGCGACCCCTCTGGTCAGCCGGGCGCGCTCCTCGGGGGCGGCCGCCGCGGCGGCTCGCTCGCGCAGGCCGGGCAGCCGGCGGTGGAGGTCGCCGTTGGTCTCCCGGGCGAGGAGCGAGGTGGGCCGGTAACGGGGCAGCGACGCGGTCACGTCGGGCCCGCTGAGTGGCGTGCACAGACAGGCCACGAACCATGCCCCGTCGTACCGCTCCTCCGCGCCGAGCAGCCGGTCCACGGCCATCAGCAGGATCCCGGCGCCGTCGATCTGCGGGAAGGCGGCGTCCAGCTCGGCTTCGACGGCCCGGGCGGCGGCCCGATCGGCGTCGGTGGGGGCGGTCCGCAGGACGAGCAGCGCGTCGAGGTCGGACACCCCGGGGACGGCGGTGCCGCGCGGGATGCTGCCGTAGAGGTAGGCGCTGAGCAGCCTGTCGGGCGCGAAGCGGTCGGCCAGGCGGGCGCTCAGCCCCGCCACGACGGGCGCGAACGGCGCGGCCACCCTCCCCCAAGCTCTTAAGGAGCAGGGGGGACCCCCATCAGGGACCCTTCCCGTACGAAGCAGCCGTCCTCGTCGAGGCCCTTGCCATGGCTCCCGGATCCACCGTCGGTCGTCATGGCGCTCACTATGGAGCGGCGGAGCGGCGGGCGGCGAGCCAATTACGGGCGGCTGCCCGCCGCGGCCCGGGCACGGCGAAGGCCCCGCCGGAGCGGGGCCTTCGGTGCGGTCGCGTGGCCGCGGGCGTCAGCGCGAGCGCTTGGCCAGCCGCTCGACGTCCAGCAGGATCACCGCGCGCGCCTCCAGGCGCAGCCAGCCGCGTCCCGCGAAGTCCGCGAGCGCCTTGTTGACGGTCTCCCGGGAGGCGCCGACCAGCTGGGCGAGCTCCTCCTGGGTGAGGTCGTGCACGACGTGGATGCCTTCCTCGGACTGCACGCCGAAGCGGCGCGACAGGTCCAGGAGGGCGCGCGCCACACGGCCCGGCACGTCCGAGAAGACCAGGTCGGACATCTGGTCGTTGGTCTTGCGCAGCCGGCGGGCGACCGCACGCAGCAGGGCGGTGGCCACTTCGGGGCGGGCGTTCAGCCAGGGCTGGAGGTCGCCGTGACCCAGGCCGAGCAGCTTGACCTCGGTGAGCGCGGTGGCCGTGGCCGTGCGCGGTCCGGGGTCGAAGAGGGACAGTTCGCCGATGAGCTCGCCGGGACCGAGGACGGCCAGCATGTTCTCGCGGCCGTCGGGGGAGGTGCGGTGGAGCTTCACCTTGCCTTCGGTGACCACGTACAGGCGGTCGCCCGGGTCCCCTTCGTGGAACAGGGCGTCGCCGCGGGCGAGCGTGACCTCTCCCATCGAGGCGCGAAGCTCGGCCGCCTGCTCGTCGTCGAGCGCCGCGAAGAGCGGGGCGCGCCGCAGAACGTCGTCCACGAGTTCTCTCCTTGTCGACATGCTCCGGAGGACTGTGGTCCCCATCATGCCGGAATGCAAAACAGTGCGATCAATCACAAGTTTGCCGGACCCGTGGTCCGAGCCATACGGCAGGGGGCCGATTGGGGTCACGAATCTCGGTGATCGGGTCGGATGTCAGTGGGGGGCCTTAGTCTGGCCGAGTGTCCAATACGCCGGTGAGAGCAGAGGACTGGGGGCCGAGAGAGTGAGCGCGCGGCGCGATTCCGCTGTGGGCGAACAGCTGCCCACAGGCGCCTCGAATACCGACAAAAGTAACAAATCGTCCCCCGGGGTGACGACCGGGCGGAGGCCGACGGCGCCCGCCACCGGCGCGTCGCACCCGAGGCGAAGGAGGCGGCCGTGACGGAGACCCCCGCGAAGCCGGCGGCGAAGAAGACCGCGAAGAAGACCGCGACCAAGACGACCACCGCGACCAAGACGACCACCGCGGCCAAGAAGGCACCCGCCAAGAAGACCGCGGCCGCGACGCCGGCGGCGGCGAAGAAGACGGCCGCCAAGAAGGCCCCCGCGAAGGCCCCCGCCAAGAAGGCGGCCCCCGCCCGCAAGCCCGAGTCCCGGGTCGCGATGGTGCGCCGCGCCCGGCGGATCAACCGCGAGCTGGCCGAGCTGTATCCCTACGCCCACCCCGAGCTGGACTTCGGCAACCCCTTCGAGCTGCTGGTCGCCACGGTCCTGTCCGCCCAGACCACCGACCTGCGGGTCAACCAGACCACCCCCCGGCTCTTCGCCGTCTGCCCCACGCCCGAGGACATGGCCGCGATCCCCCCGGAGCAGCTGGAGGAGCTGATTCGCCCCACCGGCTTCTTCCGCGCCAAGGCGAAGTCGCTGATCGGCCTCTCCACGGCGCTGCGCGACCGCTTCGGCGGCGAGGTGCCGGGCCGTCTGGAGGACCTCGTCACGCTCCCCGGCGTCGGCCGCAAGACCGCCAATGTCGTGTTGGGCAACGCCTTCGGCGTCCCCGGCATCACCGTGGACACGCACTTCGGCCGGCTGGCGCGCCGCTTCGGCTGGACGACCGCGCAGGACGCCGAGAAGGTCGAGGCCGACGTCGCCGAGATCTTCCCCAAGAGCGAGTGGACGATGCTCTCGCACCGCGTGGTCTTCCACGGCCGCCGCGTCTGCCACTCCCGCAAGCCCGCCTGCGGGGCCTGTCCCATCGCCCCGCTGTGCCCCTCGTACGGCGAGGGCGAGACCGACCCGGAGAAGGCGAAGAAGCTGCTCAAGTACGAGCTGGGCGGCCAGCCCGGGCAGCGGCTGAAGCCGCCGTCCGACTACCCCGGACAGCCCGCGCTCCCGCTGGCGGCCTCGTAGGGCGGCGACGGCGAGCACGACTCCACTGGCGGACCGACCATCGACGTTAAGCCTCAAGGGGGCGCGGATGACGAGTGCACGGGAGCAGTACGGCGAGACGACGGATGCCCGTCCGGCGGCGGCCGGGCGGGAGGTCGCGGTGACGACCGAGGGACTGCCCGAGTGGCTGGCCCCGGTGGCACGCGCGGCCGCCACGGTGGAGCCGCGCCAGCTCAGCCGGTTCCTGCCGCCCGAGGACGGCGGCCGGCAGTCCGCCGTGCTGATCCTCTTCGGGCACGGTGCCCGTGGGCCCGAGCTGCTCCTGATGGAGCGCGCCGGCACCCTGCGCTCGCACGCCGGGCAGCCCTCCTTCCCCGGCGGGTCGCTCGATCCGCAGGACGGTGATCCGGACGGGCCGGGTCCGGTCCGCGCGGCGCTGCGCGAGGCCCAGGAGGAGACCGGGCTGGACCCGGCCGGCGTCCAGGTCTTCGGGGTGCTGCCGCGGCTCTACATCCCCGTCAGCGGTTTCGTCGTGACGCCCGTGCTGGGGTGGTGGCGGCAGCCGAGCCCGGTGGGCGTGGTGGACCGCGGCGAGACCGCCCGGGTCTTCACGGTTCCCGTGGCGGATCTCACGGACCCGGCACATCGGGTCACCACCCGTCACCCCAGCGGCCACGTCGGCCCCGCCTTCCTCGTCGAGGACGCGCTGGTCTGGGGTTTCACCGCCGGGGTGATCGACCGGATCCTGCACTACGCGGGGTGGGAGATCCCATGGGACCGCGAGAAGCAGGTCCCGCTCGACTGGCGCTCGTGAGACGGTGTCCGGCGTGAACGTCCTGGACATCCTGCTGTTGGTCGCGGCCGTGTGGTTCGCGATCGTCGGTTACCGGCAAGGCTTCCTCGTCGGCATCCTGTCCGTGATCGGCTTCCTCGGGGGAGGTCTGATCGCGGTCTATGTGCTGCCGGTGATCTGGAACGGGGTCACCGACGATGCCAAACCGGGCACCTTCGCGGTGATCGCGGCGGTCGCCATCGTGATCGTCTGCGCCTCGGTGGGCCAGGCGCTCACCACCCACCTCGGCAACAAGCTCCGCCGCCACATCACCTGGACACCGGCGCGCGCGCTGGACGCGACCGGCGGGGCGCTGGTCAACGTCATGGCGATGCTGCTGGTGGCCTGGCTGATCGGCTCCGCGCTGGCGGGCACGTCCCTGCCGACGCTCAGCAAGGAGGTCCGCAACTCCAAGGTGCTGCTCGGGGTCTCCCGGGTCATGCCGCCGCAGGCCAGCACCTGGTTCGCCGACTTCTCCTCGGCGCTGGCGCAGAACGGCTTCCCGCAGGTCTTCACGCCGTTCTCCAACGAGCCGATCCGGCCGGTGCGCCCGCCGGACCCGGCGCTGGCCAACAGCCCCGTGGCGGCCGACGCCCGGCACAGCATCGTCAAGATCGTCGGCCGGGCGCCCAGCTGCGGCAAGATCCTCGAAGGCACCGGCTTCGTCTTCGCGCCGCACCGGGTGATGACCAACGCGCACGTCGTCGGCGGCGTCAGCGACCCCACCGTCCAGGTGGGCGGCGAGGGCCTCCCGGTGAACGCCAAGGTCGTGCTCTACGACTGGGAGCGCGACATCGCCGTCCTGGACGTCCCGCAGCTCCGTGCCCCGGCGCTGAAGTTCGCCGCCAAGGACGCCAGCAGCGGCAAGAGCGCCATCGTCGCCGGCTTCCCGGAGAACGGCGGCTACGACGTCCGCCCGGCCCGGATCCGCGGCCGCATCCAGGCCGACGGCGCGGACATCTACCACCGCGGCACCGTCGGTCGCGACGTCTACTCGCTCTACGCCACCGTCCGGGAGGGCAACTCCGGCGGCCCGCTGCTCACCCCTCAGGGCGAGGTCTACGGAGTGGTCTTCGCCAAGTCGCGGGACGACGCCCGGACCGGCTACGCGCTGACCGCCGACGAGGTCCGGCAGGACGCCGTCCGGGGCCGGGTCGCGAGCCGGCAGGTCGACACCCAGGGGTGCGCGATCTGAGGCCGGGTGCTGGGCCGTGCACCGCTCGCTTGCGGACGGGACACGGCCCGGCGGTCGCGCCGGGCAGGCGCGCCGGGGTCAGCTTCGGGAATGGCGCAGGCGTGCGCTCATCCAGCGCGCTCTGCGGCGCAGGATGCGGGGGATTCCCATGGGGTGCGCCGGATCCGGGGACCCGCCGGATCCGAGATCCGGGGTACCCCTGTCCTGCGTGCCCACTGCAGCGGCACTGCTGCGGCGGTTGCGTGCCACGTCACGGTAGTCGTGCGTCCAGCCCATACCCTCGACTGTGCCCGGGGCCCAAGGTCCGTAACCGCCCGGGAGAGAGCCAATTGGCCTATGCGTCAGGCAATTGGCTGTTCGTCAGACGAACGTTCGTATGACGCGGCGGGGTGGACCGGTCCCGGGGCGGGCGGTGGGTGCCGGACGCGGATGCGCGGGCCGTCAGCGGTCCGGTTCCGGGTCCTTGAGCCAGTTGATCAGTTCGGCGGAGAAGGCGGCCGGGTCCTCCTCGTGCGGCCAGTGCCCCAGGCCGTCGAAGAGCCGCCAGCGGTAGGGGGCCTCGACGTACTCGCCGGAGCCGGCGGCGCTGCGGGTGCGCATCACCGGGTCCAGGGAGCCGTGCAGATGCAGGGTGGGGACCCGGACGGGCAGCTTCATCCGGCGGTTGAACAGGATGCCGTCGGGACGGGCCATCGAGCGCACCATCCAGCGGTACGGCTCGATCGAGCAGTGCGCCGTGGACGGGATGCCCATCGCCCGTTGGTAGACCTCGACGGTCTCGTCCTCGGGGAGCCCGGGCCCGGACCAGTCGCGGAGCATCCGGCCCACCAGCGCCGCGTCGTCCGCGGTCAGCCGGCGCTCGGGCAGCCAGGGCCGCTGGAAGCTCCAGATGTGGGAGCTGCGGCGGACGTCGGCGAGCATCGCGGCCCGCCAGCGCCGCGGGTGCGGCATCGAGGACACCGCGAGCCGGCGGACCAGCTTGGGTCGCATCACCGCGGCCGTCCAGGCGAGGTAGCCGCCCAGATCGTGCCCGACCAGCGCGGCGTCCGGTTCACCCAGGGAGCGGATGACGCCGGTGATGTCGAGGGCGAGGTTCGCCGGGTCGTAGCCGCGCGGGGTGCGGTCGCTGCCGCCGACGCCCCGCAGGTCCATGGCGACCGCGCGGAAGCCCGCGTCGGCCAGCGCGGGCAGCTGGTGCCGCCAGGTCCACCAGAACTGCGGGAAGCCGTGCAGCAGCAGCACGAGGGGGCCGTCGCCCAGCTCGGCGATGTGGAAGCGCGCACCGTTGGCCGCGACGTCCCGGTGCGTCACCTCTTGCCCGCCCGGGAGGGCGAGCCGCACGACCGAGGCGGTGCTGTCAGGGGCTGTCATACCGACGAGCGTGTCACAGACTCCAGGACCGGGTGGTCCGCTTCCGACACCCGCGGGTGCGGCCTGGCCTTCTGCAGCACGGCCGCGGTCTCCTTGGCGGAGGCGATCGACTTCTCCGGCTTGCTGATCTTCTTGATCTTGGCCATCGCGATCAGGATCAGCAGCGCGGCGATCACCAGGAAGGCGCCGCCGACGATCAGGAAGGACCAGGCGAGCCCGAGGCCGAGGTTGTGGATGCCGTAGGCCGCCGCGAAACTCAGCACCGGCAGCGCGAACAGCGCCAGGGCGCCCGCCACGATGAACGCGGCACCGCCGATGCCCGCCCGCTTGGCGTCCTCCCGCAGTTCCGCCTTGGCCAGTGCGATCTCGTCGTGCACCAGCGCGGACATCTCGGCGGTCGCCGTGGCCACCAGCTGCCCGAGGCTGCGGTCCGCACCGTCGTCGGCTGCGCTCATCGCCGTCTCCCTCTTCTCTTCACCTGGATGCAAAGCCTCTCAGATCATGCCGGACCATGGTCCCCGGAGCGGGCGTGGGCGGCCATTTCGGCAAGCTTGCGATGTTCCGCGGCCTTCGCCTCGTGGATCGCGGCCATCCGGAGGTGGTACTCCGGCTGGTCCCGTTCGTAGACGTCGGGGATGCCGTCCTGGTCGTCGTCCCGCTCCTCCTCGTCGCACAGGACGCGGTACTTGTTGTTGCGGATCTTGAGGAGGATGCCGGCGAAGACGGCCGCGAGCAGCGAGCCGATCAGCACCGACGCCTTGATCTCGTCGGTCAGGGTGGTGTCGCCGGCGAAGGCCAGCTCGCCGATGAGCAGGGAGACGGTGAAGCCGATGCCGGCCAGGGCGGCGACGCCGAAGACGTCCGGCCACTTCAGATCGGGGTTGAGCTCGGCCCTGGTGAAGCGGGCAGTGCACCAGGTGCCGCCGAAGATGCCCACCGCCTTGCCCACTATCAGTCCGAGGACCACGCCGAGGGTCTCCGGCCGGGTGAAGACGTCGTGGACGGCGCCGCCGGATATGGACACCCCCGCGGAGAACAGCGCGAACAGCGGCACCGCCAGTCCGGCCGACAGCGGGCGGACCAGGTGCTCGATGTGCTCGCCGGGGGACTGCCGCTCGTCGTCGCGGCGGTGGCAGCGCAGCATCAGGCCCATGGCCACGCCGGCGATGGTGGCGTGCACGCCGCTGTTCTCCATCAGCGCCCAGATCGTCACGCCGAGCGGCACGTACACGTACCAGCCGCGGACGCCCTTGCGCAGCAGCAGGTAGAAGAGCGCCAGGCCGGCGACGGCCAGGCCGAGGGCGAGGAAGTTGATCTTCGAGGTGAAGAAGATCGCGATGATCAGGATCGCGAAGAGGTCGTCGACGACGGCGAGGGTGAGCAGGAAGGCACGCAGCGCGGACGGCAGGGAGGTGCCGATGACCGCGAGGACGGCGAGTGCGAAGGCGATGTCGGTGGCCGTGGGGACCGCCCAGCCCCGGAGGGAGCCGCCGCCGGCCGCGTTGACGACGAAGTAGACGAGGGCCGGGGTCGCCATGCCGCAGATCGCGGCGATCACCGGGAGGGCGGCGGCCTTGGGGTCGCGGAGTTCGCCGGCGACCAGTTCGCGCTTGAGCTCGATGCCGGCGACGAAGAAGAAGATCGCGAGCAGGCCGTTGGCGGCCCAGTGCTGGAGCGAGAGGTCCAGGCCGAGCGATTCCGGGCCGATGTGCAGGCCGCGGACCGCCTCGTAGCTGCCGCCGAGGGTGTTGGCCCAGATCAGGGCGGCGATGGCGGCGGCGAGGAGAAGGACTCCGCCGACGGTTTCGGTGCGCAGTGCTTCGGCGATGAAATTCCGCTCCGGCAAGGGCATCCGGCCCAGGAATATGGAGCGGCGGTTGCTGGGCGCAGTCACGCGACGACCTCCGGCAGCTGAGAACGGCTGTAGCAGTTGCCGACCAGACTTCCCGGCGCACCCAGAGTTTCTTAGCGCCACGCTGACGCTGCCCTAACCCTAACGGGTGGGTGCAAGGGGTTAATGCGTGGGGATAACTTTACGGGCAATTCGGGCGTCGGGCCGCCGGGGGAGGGCGGGCCGGCCGCGGAAACGCCGGAGGGGGCACCGGCCGCGGCGGCCCGGTGCCCCTCCCTGAGTGCTGGGGCGCGGGGGCTCGGCCCCGCCGCCGTCGCGGCGGGCCTCGCCCGGTGCGTCAGTCCTCGCTCTGCGCGCTCGGCAGCTTCGACTGGATGAGGTCCATGACGGAGGAGTCGGTGAGCGTGGTGACGTCGCCGAGGGTGCGGTTCTCGGCGACGTCGCGCAGCAGCCGCCGCATGATCTTTCCGGAGCGGGTCTTGGGCAGCTCCGCGACCGGCAGGATCCGCTTGGGCTTGGCGATCGGGCCGAGCTGCTGGGCGACATGCGCGCGCAGTTCGTCGACGAGCCCCTCGCCCTCGTCCGCGCCGCCGCGCAGGATGACGAAGGCGCAGATGGCCTGGGTCGTCTGCGGGTCGGTGGCGCCCACCACGGCGGCCTCGGCCACCTTCGGGTGCGAGACCAGCGCGGACTCCACCTCGGTGGTGGAGATGTTGTGGCCGGAGACCAGCATCACGTCGTCCACCCGGCCCAGCAGCCAGATGTCGCCGTCGTCGTCCTTCTTGGCGCCGTCACCGGCGAAGTACTTGCCCTCGAAGCGGGACCAGTAGGTGTCCAGGTAGCGCTGGTCGTCGCCCCAGATGGTGCGCAGCATCGACGGCCAGGGCTCGGTCAGGACGAGGTAGCCGCCGGCGCCGTCGGGCACCTCGTTGGCGTCGTCGTCGACCACCGTGGCGGCGATGCCGGGCAGCGGCAGCTGCGCCGAGCCGGGCTTGGTCTCCGTCACGCCGGGCAGCGGGCTGAGCATCATCGCGCCGGTCTCGGTCTGCCACCAGGTGTCGACGATCGGCGCCCGGTCCGCCCCGATGTGCTTGCGGTACCAGATCCACGCCTCGGGGTTGATCGGCTCGCCGACCGATCCCAGGACGCGCAGCGACGACAGGTCGAACTTCGCCGGGATGTCGTCGCCCCACTTCATGCAGGCGCGGATCGCGGTCGGCGCGGTGTACAGGATCGTCACGCCGTACTTCTGGACGATCTCCCACCAGCGGCCCTGGTGCGGGGTGTCCGGGGTGCCCTCGTAGAGCACCTCGGTGGCGCCGTTGGAGAGCGGGCCGTAGGTGATGTACGAGTGGCCCGTCACCCAGCCGACGTCGGCGGTGCACCAGAAGACGTCGGTCTCCGGCTTCAGGTCGAAGACCGCGTGGTGGGTGTACGAGACCTGGGTGAGGTAGCCGCCGGTGGTGTGCAGGATGCCCTTGGGCTTACCCGTCGTCCCGGAGGTGTAGAGGATGAACAGCGGGTGCTCGGCGTCGAACGCCTCGGGGGTGTGCTGCTCGCTCTGCCGCTCGACGAGGTCGTGCCACCACACGTCCCGGCCCTCGGTCCAGCCGACGTCCTGGCCGGTGCGGCGGACGACCAGCACGTTGCGGACGTCCTCCGTGCCGGGCTTGGTCAGCGCCTCGTCGACGGCCGGCTTGAGGGCGGAGGGCTTGCCGCGGCGGTAGCCGCCGTCGGCGGTGATCACCACCCGGGCGTCGGCGTCGTTGATCCGCGTCGCCAGCGCGTCCGCGGAGAAGCCGCCGAAGACCACGGAGTGCGGCGCGCCGAGCCGGGCGCAGGCCAGCATGGCGATCACCGCCTCCGGGATCATCGGCAGGTAGATGGCGATCCGGTCACCGGCCCGAACGCCCAGCTCCGTCAGGGCGTTGGCGGCCCTGCAGACCTCGCGCTGGAGCTCGGCATAGGTGATCGCGCGGCTGTCGCCGGGCTCGCCCTCGAAGTGGATCGCGACCCGGTCGCCGAGGCCGTTCTCCACGTGGCGGTCCACGCAGTTGTAGGCGACGTTGAGTTTGCCGTCGGCGAACCACTTCGCGAACGGCGGGTTGGACCAGTCGAGGGTCTCAATGGGCTCGGTCTCCCAGGTCAGGCGTTTGGCCTGCTCGGCCCAGAAGCCCAGCCGGTCCGCCGCGGCCCGTTCGTACGCGGCGGCCGTGACGTTGGCGTCCGCGGCCAGCTCGGCGGGCGGTGCGAACCGCCGCTCCTCCTTCAAGAGGTTGGCCAGGCTCTCGTTGCTCACGACATCTCCCAATCCCAGGGCGTGCGATGTGTCCCGGGTCATAGCTCATCAGCCCGCGGTCGACCCTGACAAGGTCTGTGGACAACTATTGGTGTAGACCTGTCCGAATCTGGTCCCTCGGAGGGCCGTTCGGGTGTTCTTACGCAGGTCAGACGCCGATCGCCGGGACGTCGGCGCGCACCGCGCGGAACCGTCCGCTGCGCTCGTCCAACAGGTACGCCTGGGCCTCGGCGACGTGGAAGTACATGCCGTGCAGGGTGAGGGTTCCCTCGGCCATCCGGCGGGCGACGCACGGGTGCGCCCGCAGGTGGTCCAGCTGCTGCCGCACGTTGACCAGCGCCAGTCGCTCCTGGTCGTCGGCCACCGGCCGCTCGGCGAGGGCGACTTCGCCCCGGCCCAACCGCCCGATCCGCGCCATCCGGGCCAGGCTCGGGCGGCCATGCCGCAGCCAACGGGCGAGCGGGGTGGCCTCGTTCGACGGCGGCGGGGAGCCGGCCGCGTCGAGGAGCGCCGCCATGGCGCCACAGCCGGAGTGCCCGCAGACGGTGATCGAGTCGACCCGCAGCACCTCGACCGCGTACTCGACCGCGGCGCCCACGGAGTCGCAGGAGGCGTCCGCACCGGGCGGCGGCATCAGATTGCCGACGTTGCGCACGGTGAACAGATCGCCCGGCCCGCTCGACGTGATCATGCTCGTCACCAGCCGGGAATCGGCGCAGGTCAGGAAGAGCTGGGTGGGGCGCTGGCCCTCCCGCGCCAGCCGGGCCAGCTCCTCGCGCACCAGCGGGGCGGTGTGCCGCTGGAACGCGCTGACCCCGCCCAGCAGTTGGCTGCCGCTGTGCCGGGCCGCCGCGCGGTCCGGCGCGGGGCGGGTGCAGTGGTGGTTGCGCCAGGGCGTCCACGGCCGGCAGGAGTGCGTGCTGGCCGGCTCGGCGAGCGGGCGGCCGGAGCGGCCCCCGAGGGTCACCGGTCCCCCGGTCGCCCGATGGGTGGTCGCCCAGGACTGCAGGGCCTCGTAGGCGGCGTGGTCCATGAACGACCCGCACAGCTCGACGACGGCGTCGGCGCCCGGCGGCACCTGCGCCAGGCCCCGGGTCAGCCGCGGCACCGCCAGGAAGGTCAACTGGCCGCTGACGCGCACCCGGTGGCGGCCGGCCTCCTCCGTCACCTGGACCCGGGTGTGGGTCAGCCGCCGCAGCGCCAGGAAGATCCCGACCGCGATGCCCGTCACGACCCCGGGCAGCACGCCGAAGAGCACCACGGCGCTCAGCGTGGCCGCGTACACCGGGAATTCGCGGTGCCGCTGCACGTGCTTGAGGTGCGCGAAGCTGACCATCCGCACCCCGACGACCATCACCAGCGCGGCCAGGGCGGCCAGCGGGATCAGCTCCAGCACCCCGGCCAGCAGCCCCGCGCAGAGCAGCACCCAGACGCCGTGCAGCACGGTCGCCCGGCGGGTGGCCGCACCGGCCCGCACATTGGCCGAGCCGCGGATCGCGCCGCCGGAGACCGGCAGGCCGCCCAGCAGGCCGGAAACGACGTTCGCCAGGCCCTGTGCGGCCAGTTCGCGGTTGAGTCGGGGCCGTCCCGGAGGCGTCCCCGGCCGTTCGGCGGCCAGCCGGTCCACCGCCACCGCGGACAGCAGCGATTCCATGCTGGCGACGAGGGTGACCGTCAGCACGGCCGTGACCAGGGCGGCGAGCGAGACGTCGGGCAACACGGGCGGCTCGGGCAGCCGCCAGGACGGCAGCTCGACGCGCGGCACCGTCGCCCCCATGCCGACCGCGGTCGCGGCGAGCACTGCGGCGAGCGGCGCCGGCAGCAGCCGCGCCCAGCGCCCGGCGCGGCCCGGCAGCCGTGGCCAGCCGGCCAGCACGGCGACCGTGACGGCCCCGATCAGCAGCGCGGTGGCGTGCGGATGCGCCAGCTGGTCGGGCAGCGCGGCGGCGTTGTCGACGGCCGAGCTGTCGGGGCTGCCGCCGAGCACCACGTGGAGCTGCCCGATGGCGATGGTGACGCCGATGCCGGCGAGCATGCCGTGCACGATCGCCGGGCTGACGGCGAGCGCCGCGCGGGCCACCCGCAGTGCCCCGAGGGCGAGTTGCGCCAGCCCGGCAAGGATCGTGACCAGGCAGGTGGCGCGCCAGCCGTAGCGCTGGACGAGGTCGGCGGTGACCACCAGGAGGCCGGTGGCGGCGCCGGTCACCTGGAGCGGTGCGCCGCCCAGGAGCCCGGCGACGATCCCACCGACGGCCGCGGCGACCAGCCCGGCCTGGAGCGGGGCTCCGGTGGCCAGGGCAACGCCCAGCGACAGCGGGACGGCCAGCAGGAAGACCACGGCCGAGGCGGAGAGGTCCCGCCGCCAGGCCGTGCCTGCTGTCCTTCCGCGGAGTGTGGCCGCTGAGGGCGTGAGGGGCTCCGGCGGGAGCTCGGTCGGCGGCTGCGGTGACTTCTGGATCTGCGACATTCCCGTCTCCTCCGGGGCGGCGCGGTCGGCCTCGGGCGCGATCGCGGGGCGGCGGTGTGCTGCGGCGGGAGCGAGCCGGCCGGCGGGCGCCGCGGTGGGTGACGAGCCGGTGACTCTCAAGCATCGGTAAATGAATCGTAATGATGCGTAAAGACCCCGAGAAGGCTTTTGGGGCAAATGGCGCAGCCATTCCATCTATCGAGTGAATAAGCCGACTTTCGTCGTCCTCTTTTGTTCACCTGTCAATGGATATTAGGAGTTTCTGCGGGTTCGCCCTGATTGATCCCATGGTGCCGTGCGCACCAGGAATGAGGTGGCCGATGCCAGTCATATCGAAGACGACAGTGCGCATCGCGGCGGCGGTGGCACTGGCGGCGATAGCCGGCTGCTCCGCGGCGACCGAGGACGGGCCGTGGCAGAGCACCACCAAAGGGCGCGCGGAACCCGCCGGGGGGCCGGCCGTCCACCCGCTCCGCCTCATAGGCGACGGCTCCACCGCGTACACCGGGGCGCAGCCCCACCAACCCCGGCCCACGCGCCTCGATCCGGGCGGCCGACCACCACAGTTCGTGGTGTTCTCCTGGGACGGCGCCGGTGAGGACGGCCAGAAGCTGTTCTCCCACTTCCGCGCCGTCGGCAAGAAATACGGCGCGACGATGACGTACTTCCTCAGCGGCGTCTACCTGCTCCCCAGCGCGAAGGCGGAGCTCTACGAACCGCCCGGCCACCCCGTCGGCTCCTCGGCGATCGGCTTCAACGACCTCCAGGGGATCAAGGACACCCTGGCCCAGATGCGCGGCGCCTGGGAGGACGGCAACGAGATAGGCACCCACTTCAACGGCCACTTCTGCGGCCGCAACGGGGTCGGCAGGTGGACGCCGGAGGACTGGCACAGCGAGATCGAACAGGCCGTGTCGTTCGTCCGGAACTGGAAGACCAACTCCGGCCTCAGGGACGAGCCGCCGCTCCCGTTCGACTACGCCAAGGAGCTGGTCGGCGGACGCGCCCCCTGTCTGGAGGGGCAGCACAATCTGATACCCGCGGCCAAGGAGATGGGCTTCCGCTACGACGCCAGCTCGTCGGGTGGTCTGCAGACCTGGCCACGGAAGATCGACGGCCTGTGGAACTTCCCGCTCCAGCAGATACCGTTCCCCGGCCGGGGCTACGAGGCGCTCTCGATGGACTACAACTTCCTGGCCAACCAGTCCGGCTCCACCCATGGCAACCGCGCGATGCACGCCGCCTGGGGCCGACAGATGCGCGACGGCATCCTGGACGCCTTCGAGCGCGCCTACCAGGGCAACCGCGCCCCGCTGTTCGTCGGCGACCACTTCGAGTCGTGGAACGGCGGCACCTACATGAAGGCCGTCGAAGAGGCGATCAAGGAGATCTGCCCCCGTGAAGGCGTGCACTGTGTCAGCTTCAAGCAGTTGAGCGACTGGCTGGACGTCCAGGACCCGCAGGTGCTGGCCAAGCTCCAGGACCTGCCGGTGGGCCGGGCGCCGGAGGACGGCTGGGCGGTGTACCTCTCCGATGCCCCGGAGGCATCCGGTCCGGCGCCGGCCGCCCGGATCACGCCGGTTGTGGGGTAGCCGCCCCCTCGAAGAGCACGAAGGCGGGGTCGACCTGGGCGGCCAGGTCGGCCCCGGTCTTGGCGTTGCCCCAGCTCTCCGCGTTCTTCAGGTGGAAGTGCACCATCTGGCGTGTGTAGCGCTCCCAGTCGCGGCGCTCATAGGAGGCGTCGGCGGTGTCGTGCAGGATCTCCAGGGCGCGGCGGTTGCCCTCCTCCAGGAGGGCGAAGGGGGCCGGCCGCCCCTTCTCCACGGCCCGCACCCAGTCCGAGTGACCGACGCACACCAGCAGGTCCTCGCCCACCTCGGCACGCAGGAACGCCAGATCGTCCGCCCCCTGGACCTTGTTTCCGATGACCTTCAACGGGACGCCGAAGTCCCGCGCGTACTCCTTGTACTGGCGGTAGACCGCGATGCCCTTACGGGTCGGCTCGGCGACCAGGAAGGTCATGTCGAAACGGGTGAACATCCCGGAGGCGAAGGAGTCCGATCCGGCGGTCATGTCGACGACGACGTACTCCCTGCGGCCGTCGACGAGGTGGTTCAGGTACAGCTCGACCGCGCCGACCTTGGAGTGGTAGCAGGCCACACCCAGATCGGACTCGGTGAACGGGCCGGTGGCCAGCAGCCGCACCGCACCGTCATCGAGGGCCAGCGCCCGCGCGCAGGCGTCGTGGACCGGGTTGTCCTCGCAGACCCGCAACAGCCGCGACCCCTCACCGGGAGGAGTGGTCTTGATCATCGTCTCGGTGGACGGGATGCGGGGGTTGTTGCCACGCAAGTAGTCCTTGATCAAAGGGAGCTGAGCGCCCATCGCGGGCAGTGCGGCGGCCTCCGCCTCGTCCATGCCGAGCGCGACGCCCAGGTGCTGATTGATGTCGGCGTCCACCGCGATGACGGGGATCCGGGCCGCGGCGAGGTGCCGGATGAACAGGGAGGACAGCGTGGTCTTGCCACTGCCGCCCTTGCCTACGAAAGCGATCTTCATGTTCGGCAGGCTAGGTGTGGCAAACCTCTCGGCGGGTGGTTTACGTGAAGAAGACCACTCCTTCGAGGGGTCCGGCCTGGTGGTGCGTAGGGTCGTCCTCATGGCTGGAATCTCCGGGGGGACGCCCCCCGAACCCCCGCAGGCGAGCAACGACCCGCTCGCGTCCCTGGCGTCGCTCCCGGGGGTCGCCGACTCCGTGGACTCCGTCCGCAAGGCCGTCGACCGGGTCTACGGGCACCGGGTCATGCGACGTCGCAGCACCGAGATCACCGCCGAGGCGGCGCTGCGCGGGGCCCGGGCTTCCGCGGCGCTCTCCGGGGCGGACTGGGCGCTGGAAGAGGTCCGGCGGCGCACCGACTTCGGTGCCGGGGGCGAGCCGCGCACGGTCGGCGCGGCGCTGCGGCTGACCGCCGAGGCGGGCCAACTGCTGAGCGTCTGGCGGCAGTCGCCGCTGCGGGTGCTGGCCCGGCTCCATCTGGTCGCGGCCGGCGGCGGCGTGGACGACGAGACGGTGGGGCGGCCCCGGCAGGGTGCCGAGCCGGTGGACGAGCCGCTGGTCGAGCTGCCGTTGCCGGACGCCGACGAGGTCGCCGGGCGGCTGGACGGGCTGTCCCGGCTGTTGCTGGCGGGCACCGCGGCACCGGCCCTGGTGACGGCCGCGGTGGTGCACGGCGAACTGATGGCGCTGCGGCCCTTCGGCTCGTACAACGGGCTGGTCGCGCGGACGGCGGAGCGGATCGTGCTGGTCGGCAGCGGTCTGGACCCGAAGTCGATCTGCCCGGCCGAGGTCGGGCACGCGGAACAGGGGAGCGCGGCCTACACGGCGGCCCTCCAGGGGTACGTCTCGGGCACCCCGGAAGGCATGGCGCAGTGGATCGCCCACTGTGGGCGCGCGGTCGAGCTGGGTGTACGGGAGAGCACGGCGGTCTGCGAGGCGCTGCAGCGCGGTGCGGCGTAACAACGCGGCGCACGGCCCCCGACACGGGTTGCGGCGGTACCAACCCTGAGGTACCGCCGCTGGCACGTCTGTCGAGTTACCAAGCGTGCACGAATTTTTGCCCATCAGGTCGGATTCGTTGTCCGCTTACCTGGTGCGGCTGGCCCGTAATCGACGGGTCGGCGTCGCGTGGGTGCTCGGCATTCATGCGTCGGTCCGTGGGCCTCGATGCGTTAAAGGCGTTCCTCTCGGATGTCCTTGGTCTCGCGGGCCGTTAAGTCCTTTGTACTACTCATGGGGGAGGAGCGGAACCCCAGCCCGCAGATCTTTACGTTTGCCCGCAAATGCGGGCAATACGGCAAGCCGTTTCTTTCCCGTATTACGGCGGCTCGCGTACCAGACCAGGGTTGCGGTGGCGGCCGCCGCGCCGACCGCGGCGACGGCGGTGATCACCGGCCGGGAGGGCATCGCCAGGGTGGGAAGCCGCTTCTTGAGCGGCACCGGTCGGCTGAAGGTGACCACCGGCCAGCCGCGGGCGGTCGCCTCGCGGCGCAGCGCCCGGTCCGGATTGACCGCGCAGGGGTTGCCGACCGTTTCCAGCATCGGCACATCGGTGATCGAGTCGCTGTACGCGTAGCAGCGCTGGAGGTCGTATCCCTCGGACGCGGCGAGTTCCCGTACGGCCTCCGCCTTGGTGGGCCCGTAGGCGTAATACTCCACTTCTCCGGTGAAGCGGCCGTCGTCGCCGACCACCATTCTGGTGGCCACCACCCGGTCCGCGCCCAGGAGTTCACCGATCGGCCCGACGACCTCGGCGCCGGAGGTGGAGACGATCACGACGTCCCGTCCGGCCGCGTGGTGTTCCTCGATGAGCGAGGCGGCTTCGTCGTAAATGATCGGGTCGATGAGATCGTGCAGGGTTTCGGCGACGATCTCCCGGACCTGGGCCACGTCCCAGCCGCGGCACAGCGACGAGAGATATTCCCGCATCCGCTCCATCTGGTCGTGATCGGCGCCGCCCGCGAGGAACACGAACTGGGCGTACGCGGTGCGCAGTACGGCCCGCCGATTGATCAGGCCGCCTTGGTAGAAGGACTTGCTGAAGGTCAGCGTGCTCGACTTTGCAATGACGGTCTTGTCCAAGTCGAAGAACGCGGCAGTACGGGGAGTCGAGTGAGGCACGGAGTGGTTTTCCACGGGGCGAGCATAGGCGCCCACCATTCGGCGTAAGGTGTGGCGCGTGGGTTTGCCTGAGAAGGCTCTCGGGTACACCATGGAAGTCACGGATCGTTCGCGACCGTGCTAACCCGGTCCGGCTCCTCCCCCCCCGAGTCGGCCGTGGGGACGACCCCCGCTCTCCCCCCCGGCGGGGGTCGTCGCATGTCCGGATGCTTTTTCTGCCGTGAGCCCCTGATGTAGCCGCTCTTCGCGCGTTGTCGGCGTGCGCTTCTGTCATGCATATGCCATCACTCAGGGTAGTCGTCGCGCTGCTCTGCGGAGGCTTCCCATACGCCTCAGAAGTGTCCCTTCGTCGCTGGAATAGGTGACGGGGATATTCACAGCCGCGGAGTTGTCCACAGATTTGGGTCAAGATCCACAGAGATTTCCCGATCGCTGCACCGTGAAAGTCCGCGAAGTTCGCGGAAGCGCGAGTTGCGTAGCGATAGGGGGACAGAACGTGTCCGGATCATCTACTTCCGACCAGCTGGTGCGAAGCGGTGAAGAGCGGGACGGTCCGCTGCTGATCACCGAAGACGAAGAGCTCCTCGACGACCTTCTGCGGCTGTGCGCGGCGGCCGGCGCGCTGCCCCACGTGGCGCACCGGCCGCCGCCGCGGAAAGAGGAGTGGGAATCGGCGCCGCTGGTGGTCGTCGGGGCGGACGTCGCCGGTCGGTTGTCCGCCACCGGCCGCCGGGCGGGCGTCATCATCGCCGGTCGCGACGCCGACCACGCCGACGATGTCGCCGTGCTGCGCCAGGCGGTGGCGATCGGGGCCGAGCGGGTGCTGGCCCTCCCCGACGGCGAGCGCTGGCTGGTGGACCGGATCGCCGACGCGGTCGAGGGGGCCGGGCCGCCGGCCCTGACGGTCGGGGTCATCGGCGGGCGCGGCGGCGCCGGGGCGAGCACCCTGGCGGCCGCGCTGGCCGTCACCGCCGCCCGCACGGGGGAGCGCACCCTGCTCGTGGACGGCGACCCCCTGGGCGGTGGGCTCGACGTCCTGCTGGGCGGCGAGCAGGAGAAGGGGCTGCGGTGGCCCGCCTTCGCCGAGTCGCGCGGCCGGGTGGCGGGTGGCGCGCTCGCCGAGTCGCTGCCCAGGCTGCACTCCTTACGGGTCCTGAGCTGGGACCGGGGCGCGGAGGTGGCGATCCCGCCGCCGGCCGTGCGGGCGGTACTGGCCGCGGCCCGGCGGCGTGGCGGGGTGGTGGTCGTCGACCTGCCGCGCAGGGTCGACGGGACGGTGGCCGAGGCGCTGGCGCAGGTGGACGTCGGGCTGCTGCTCGTCCCCGCGGAGCTGCGCGCGGTGGCGGCGGCCCGCCGGGTGGCCGACGGGGTGCGGGCGGTGCTCCGCGACGTCCGGGTGGTGGCCTGCGGGCATCCCGGACCGGGGTGCGGCGGCGGGCCGACGGCCGAGGAGATCGCGCGCCTGGTGGGGCTGCCGTTGGCGGGTGAACTGCCGTGGGAGGCGGGGCTGTCGGAGGACTTGGCGCGGGGGCGGGTGCCCGGTGCACGGGCGCGGGGGCCGCTGGCGCGGTTCTGCGCGGGGTTCTGGGGGCGGGCCAGGGGCGGCGGAGGGGGAAGAGGAGGAGGGGCCGGCGCGGTGACCGCCGTGGACGCGGGCCGCGGGGCCGAGCCGGGGCCGGGGGGTGCGCCGGAATGAGGTGGCGGAAGAGGGGAGCGGTGCGGACCCGGGGCCGGGCGGCCGGCGGGCGGTGCGGTCCGCGGTTCGGGAACTGGTGGTGGGACGGGCTGCTGTGTGGGGCGGGGTGGTGGTCCCGTAGGAGCGGGGGTGCCGTCGGGCCCTTCGGGGCCGCGTGGTCGGCGGCGACCGCCGGGGGCGGTGGCGCGGGATGAGCCGGGAACTACTGGATGTGGTGCGCCGACGGCTCGCCGAGGCCGGGGCGGAACCGACGCCGGCCCGGGTCGCGGTGGCGCTGCGCGAGGAGGGGCGCCTCCTCGGGGACTCCGAAGTGCTGGGCGTAGTAGGCGCGTTGCGCTCGGAAATGGTGGGCAGCGGCCCGCTGGAGCCGCTGTTGGCCGCGCCCGACGTGACGGACGTGCTGGTGACCGCCCCGGACGCGGTGTGGGTGGACCGGGGTGGCGGACTGGAGCGCACCGACGTCCGCTTCCGGGACGCGGCCGAGGTCCGCAGACTGGCCCAGCGGCTGGCGGCGGTCGCCGGGCGGCGGCTGGACGACGCCCGGCCGTGGGTGGACGCCCGGCTCCCGGACGGCACGCGGCTGCACGCCGTGCTGCCCCCGGTGGCGGTCGCCGGGACGTGCCTGTCCTTACGGGTGCTGCGGCCCCGGGCCTTCGCCCTTCCGGAGCTGCTGGCGGCCGGGACGGTTCCGCCGGGTGGTGACCGGCTGCTCCGGGCGCTGTTGGACGCGCGACTGTCGTTCCTGGTCAGCGGGGGTACGGGCTCCGGCAAGACCACGTTGCTCAGCACGCTGCTCGGGCTGGTCGGCCCGGCCGAGCGGATCGTGCTGGCCGAGGACTCGGCGGAGCTGCGGCCGGACCACCCCCATGTGGTGCGGCTGGAGACCCGCCCCGCCAATCAGGAGGGCGTCGGCCGGGTGACCCTGCGGGACCTGGTGCGGCAGGCGCTGCGGATGCGGCCGGACCGGTTGGTGGTCGGTGAGGTGCGCGGCACCGAGGTCACCGATCTGCTGGCGGCCCTCAATACGGGCCATGAGGGCGGCTGTTGCACGGTCCATGCCAATGCCGCGTGCGATGTGCCGGCTCGTCTGGAGGCGCTGGGGTGCACCGCGGGGCTGGATCGCGCGGCCCTGCACAGCCAGTTGGCGGCCGGGCTGTCCGTCGTGCTGCACCTCGTGCGCGACCGGGCCGGGCGGCGTCGGATCTCCGAGATCCACGTCCTGGAGCGGGACCGGGACGGCTTCGTGGTGACCGTTCCGGCGGCGATCTGGAGCCCGGAGGGGTTCCAGGAGGCGCGTGGCTGGGGGCGGTTGGCGCGGCTGTGCGAGAGGGGTGGCCAGGGGTGCTGAGGGACGCGGTGGGGCCGGTGGTGCTGCCGGCCGCGGTGGGATGTGCGGCGGTGCTGGCGCGGCGGCTGCGGCGTGGGCGCGCCCTGCGGCGGCGGATGGCTGCGCTCCTGGGGGACGCCGGGGCGGTGTCCGTCGCGGCGGGACGGCCGGACCGCGGGCGCGGTGCGGTGTTGCGGGAGTGGTGTGCCGGGCGGGCGGTCGACGGCGGTGGCGGCCGGCGGTGGCGGCTGGGGCGCCGGCGCGAGGTCGGCACGGAGATCTGGTGCGTGCCGGCCGGGGTCGCGCTGGGGGTGCTGGGGCGGTCGGTGCTGCCGGTGCTGGGTTCCGTGGTGGCGCTGGTCGTCGTACGACGGTGGCTGGCGGCGCGGGCGCGGCAGCGGGCGGCGGACCGGCGGGCGGCGGCGGTGATCGGGTTCTGCGGGGCGGTGGCGGCGGAACTGCGGGCCGGCCGGCAGCCGGATCGGGCCCTGGTCGTGGCCGGGGCGTCGGGTCTGGGGGAGGCGGGGCCTGCGGTGCTGGCGGCGGCGCGGTACGGCGGGGACGTCCCCGGGGCGCTGCGGGCGGCGGCGCGGCAGCCCGGCGCCGAGGGGCTCGCCGGAGCGGCGGCGTGCTGGCAGGTGGCCCTGGAGGGCGGTGCGGGGCTGGCCCGCGGGCTGGAGCGGATCGCGTCCGGGCTCGCCGCGCAGCGCGACCAACGGGAGGAGTTACGGGCCCAGTTGGCCGGGCCGCGGGCCACCGCTCTGATGCTCGCCCTGCTGCCGGCGGGCGGGCTCCTGATGGGCGGTGCGCTCGGTGCCGATCCCCTCGGGGTGCTGCTGCACACCCCGGCCGGCTGGGGGTGCCTGGCTGCCGGCGGGCTACTGGAGTGGGGCGGGGTGGCTTGGACGGCCCGGATCGTCGCCGAGGCGTCGGCGGAGCGGAAGTGAGGGGGAGGTGGGTGTGGTGAGTCCGGAAGTTGTCCACAGGGTGGGGATGGCGGTGCTGGCCGCGGCGGCCGTGCTGTGTGCGGCGGCGCTGGGGCGGCTGCTGCATGGCGAGCGTGCCGTGCGGCGGCGGGTGCCGATGGTCCTGGAAGGTGCCGCCAGCGGGCTGTACGGCGGTGAGGAGGGCCTGCGCGCACGGAGGCGGTGGGTCGTCCGAGGCCGGCGGCGGAGGCGGGCAGCGGCCCGAGGAGGCGGCTCATGGGGCGGCCCACGGGGCGATCGGCTGAAGGAGTGGGCCGGGCCTCTGGGGGTGGCCGGATGCGTGGCCGTCCTTCTGGGCGGCGTCACCGGGCTGCTGGTGGGGCCTGTCGCCGGTTGGGGCGCGTACCACTGGCTGCGACGGCAACGGGCCGCGGCGGCCGACCGGGGCGCGGCTACGCGGGTGGCCGCCGAACTGGCCCCGGCCGGGGATCTCCTGGCGGCCTGTCTGGCGGCCGGGGCCGGTCCGCGGGAGGCGGCCGAAGCGGTGGGCCGGTCGCTGGACGGGACGGTCGCCGAGCGCTTGCGCTACGTCGCGGCGGAACTACGGCTGGGCGGTGAACCGACCGCGGTATGGCCGCGGTTGGCGGAACTCCCGGGAGCCGGGGCACTGGCGCGCTGCATGGAGCGCGCCGGGATATCGGGGGCCCCGGCCGTGGAGCCGGCCTCCCGGATCGCGGCCGAGCTGCGTGCCGAGTGGGGCCGGGCCGCGACCGCACGGGCCCGGCGGGCGGGGGTGCTGGTCACCCTCCCGCTGTCCGGGTGCTTCCTGCCGGCCTTCCTGGTGCTCGGGGTGGCACCGGTGCTGCTCGGACTGGCGGGCGGACTGCTGGGAGGTGACGGCTGAGCCGACACGGCGATGCGGTGATGCGGTGGCCCGGCGGTCGGGTGGCCCGGCGGTCCGGCGTACGGAAGAGGGATCAGACGCGTCGGACGAGACCGAGACCGAGGCCGAGGCCCGACCGCGAAAGGGACTTCACCGGGCCCCATGGGCCTCATGGGCCTCACGGCTTCACCGCCGCACGGATCCACGGATCCACGGAATGACGGATTCACATGCACGGAATCGCGGACTCCCCGGGAGTTCGGGATTCGCGAGATGCCAAGGAGGCAGCAGATGTTCGGTCGATGGTGGGCGCGGGTGCGCGCGGCCGGGGCGGACCGCGGGATGAGCACCGCGGAGTACGCCGTGGGCACGCTGGCGGCGTGCGCGTTCGCGGCGGTGCTCTACAAGCTCGTGACGAGCGGACCGGTGGCCGCCGCGCTGCGGTCCGTGCTCCAGAGGGCGCTCGATGTGCCGTTCTGAGGGCAGCGGGCGGGCCCGGGCCGCGTGTGCCGGTGCGGGCCCGCCCGGCGGGCGCGGCGCACGGGACGCCGGATTCGTGACGGCGGAGGCGGCGGTGGTGCTGCCGGTGCTGGTGGCGGTCGCGGCGGCGCTGATCTGGGGGCTGCTGGCCGCCTGCGCCCGGATCGCCTGCGTGGACGCCGCACGGGCCGCCGCCCGTGCGGCGGCGCGTCAGGAGCCGGCGGCGCAGGTGCTCGCCGCGGCTCGTGGGGCGGCTCCCCTGGGCGCGCGGATCACGGTGGCGCGCGAGGGCGACCTGGTGCGCGTACGGGTCGAGGCCGCGTTGCCCGGAGGGGCCCGGCTGCCGGTGCGGGTCGGTGGAGAGGCGGTGGCCCTTGCGGAGGAAACGGTGCGGTGACGAGGGCTCCGCCACGGTGTGGACGGTCTTCGCGGCGGCGGCCCTGTGCGCGGTCTTCGCCGCGCTGGTGGCCGTCGGGCAGGCGGTCACCGCCCGGCACCGGGCGGGCGGCGCGGCGGACCTGGCGGCGCTGGCAGCCGCGGACCAGGCGCTCCGCGGCCCGGTGGCGGCGTGCGCCACGGCACGTCGGGTGGCCGCCGCGCAGCACACCCGTCTGGTGCGCTGCGCCGTGGACGCGCTGATCGCCGACGTCACGGCCGAGGCCGGCGGCGGCCCGTTCACGGCGCGGGTACGGTCCCGGGCCGGCCCCGCCCGGGCGACGGGCCGTCCCGGCTCAGTCGCCGGGCACCCCGCGCAACAGCTCCCCGAGCAGTCGGATGGCGCCCCGTTTGTGGAGCGGGTCGTTCCCGTTGCCGCACTTGGGGGACTGGATGCAGGACGGGCAACCGGCCTCGCACTCGCAGGCGGCGATGGCACTGCGGGTGGCGGCGAGCCAGTCGGCGGCCGTGTGGAAGGCGCGTTCGGCGAAGCCCGCACCACCGGGGTGGCCGTCGTAGACGAAGACCGTCGGGAGCAGGGTGTCCGGGTGCAGGGGGACGGAGACACCGCCGATGTCCCAGCGGTCGCAGGTGGCGAAGAGCGGCAGCATGCCGATGGAGGCGTGCTCGGCGGCGTGCAGGGCACCGCCCAGCTGCTCGGGGTTGACCCGGGCGGCGTCGAGCTGGTCCTCGGTGACCGTCCACCACACCGCGCGGGTGCGCAGCGTACGGGGCGGCAGGTCGAGCTTGGTCTCGCCCAGGACCTCCCCGGTGATCAGTTTGCGGCGCAGGAAGGAGACGACCTGATTGGTGACCTCCACGGAGCCGAAGCACAGCCGGGCGTCGCCCCAGGGGACCTCGGTTTCGGTCTCCAGGATCGAGATCGCGGTGGTGTCGCGGGCGGTGGTGGAGTACGGCGGATTGGCCTCCTCCACGAGGGCGACGTTGTCCTCCAGGTCCAGGTGCCGGACGAGATAGCTGCGGCCCTGGTGGAGGTGGACCGCCCCGTCGTGGACGGTGGTGTGCGCCGCCGCGGCGTCGACGGTGCCCAGCAGCCGCCCGGTGCCGGCCTCCACGACCTGCACCGGCGAGCCGCCCTGGCCGCGGATGTCGGTGAGGTCGGCGGCCCGCTCGCGGCGCGTCCAGTACCAGGCGGTGGCCCGCCGGCGCAGCAGGTTCGCGGCCTCCAGCTGGGGCATCAGCCCGGGGGCGGCCGGGCCGAAGAGCGGGAAGTCGGCTTCGGTGAGCGGCAGTTCGGAGGCGGCCGCGCAGAGGTGCGGGGCGAGGACGTAGGGGTTGTCCGGGTCGAGCACGGTCGACTCGACGGGCTGGTCGAAGAGCGCCTCGGGGTGGTGGACGAGATAGGTGTCCAGCGGGTCGTCGCGGGCCACCAGGACGGCCAGCGCGCCCTGTCCGGCCCGGCCCGCCCGGCCGGCCTGCTGCCACAGGGAGGCGCGCGTGCCGGGATAGCCCGCGATGACCACGGCGTCCAGGCCGGAGACGTCCACGCCCAGCTCCAGCGCGGTGGTGGCGGCCAGCCCGAGGAGTTCACCGCTGTGCAGGGCGCGTTCGAGGGCCCGGCGCTCCTCGGGCAGATAGCCGCCCCGGTACGCGGCGATCCGCGCGGGCAGCGAGCGGTCCACCTCCGCGAGCCGCTCCTGCGCGATCAGGGCGATCAGTTCGGCGCCGCGCCGGGAGCGGACGAAGGCGACCGTCCGCACGCCCTGGACGGCGAGGTCGGTGAGCAGGTCCGCGGACTCGGCGGTCGCGGTGCGGCGGACCGGGGCGCCCTGCTCGCCGTGGAGTTCGGTCAGCGGCGGCTCCCACAGCGCGAAGACCAACTCGCCGCGCGGCGAGGTGTCCTGGGTGATCTCGGCCACGGGCAGCCCGGTGAGCCGGGACGCGGCCTGCGCCGGCTCCGCGGCGGTCGCGGAGGCCAGCAGGAAGACCGGCTCGGCGCCGTAGCGGGCGCAGACCCGGCGCAGCCGGCGGACGACCTGTGCGACATGGGAGCCGAAGACGCCGCGGTAGGTGTGGCATTCGTCGATGACGACGTAGCGCAGTGCGCGCAGGAAGGAGGACCAGCGGGGGTGGGCCGGGAGGATGCCGCGGTGCAGCATGTCCGGGTTGGTCAGCACGTAGTTGGCGTACTGGCGGACCCACTCGCGCTCCTCGACCGGGGTGTCACCGTCGTAGACGGCGGGCCGGACGGCCGTGCCGAGCGGAGCGGCCAGCTCGCGCACGGCCCGCCGCTGGTCGGCCGCCAGGGCCTTGGTGGGCGCCAGGTACAGGGCCGTGGCCCCCCGGCCGTTGGGCGCCTCGGAGCCGTCCAGGAGGGTGGAGAGCACGGGCGCCAGATAGGACAGCGACTTGCCGGAGGCGGTGCCGGTGGCGACCACGACCGATTCGCCGCGCAGTGCGTGTTCGGACGTGCGTGCCTGGTGGGCCCAGGGGCGATCGATTCCGGCCGAACGGATGGCGTCGATCACTTCCGGCCGGATCTGTGCCGGCCAGTCGGCATGGGTGCCGATGCGCGGGGGCAAGTGCTCCGTATGAGTGATGCGCGCAGCGCGGGTCGCGCCCCGGGCCAGACGGTCGAGAATCATGCCTGGGGACGTGCGCGCGCCAGGATCCGGCGGGAGTCGATTGGAGGCCATCGGCACCGAGTGTGTCACCGGTGTGACGGACAATGCTCACAAGGCGTCGTGCACGCCTGCTGGTAAGTGATTGAATGCCATGGCGGCTGCCGATCCGCCCCTACCTCGGTGGGGAGGCCCCAGGGGGGCGACCGCTCGATAGCAAGGTGCTGGAGGATCCGTGGACCTGTCCCTGTCGACCCGGACCGTTGGCGACCGTACGGTCGTCGAGGTCGGTGGCGAGATTGATGTATACACCGCGCCCAAGCTGCGGGAGCAGCTGGTCGAGCTTGTGAACGACGGAAGCTACCACCTCGTGGTGGACATGGAGCGTGTCGACTTCCTGGACTCCACAGGGCTCGGCGTCCTGGTGGGCGGACTGAAGCGGGTGCGTGCCCATGAGGGCTCGCTGCGCCTGGTCTGTAATCAGGAGCGCATTCTCAAGATCTTCCGAATCACCGGTCTGACCAAGGTGTTCCCGATCCACACCTCGGTCGACGAAGCCGTCGCAGCCACTGACTGACGGTTTGCCGGTCCCCCGCGCCCCGGGCGCGGGGGTGGAAGCAGTGGGGGGTACCGGACGCACCCGTCCGGCCCCCTGCGTTGCACGCCCGCATCACGAGGGGGATGGCATGGCCACCGTCGAACTTCGCTTCAGCGCCCTTCCTGAGCACGTCCGGACCGCGCGTCTGGTCGCGGCTGCCGTGGCACGGCGTGCGGGGGTGGACGAGGCCGTGCTGGACGAGGTGCGGCTCGCCGTGGGCGAGGCGTGCAGCCGGGCCGTGGGGCTGCACGAGATCCACGGCATCACGGCGCCGGTGCGGGTGGTGCTGGTCGAGGACGAGAAGCAGTTCTCGATCGAGGTCGGCGACGAGGTTCCCGGCCCCGGCGGGGCCGCCGCGGGCGGTGCCGATGCCGAGGGCGTCGGGGAGAACGACGCCGAGGGCGAGGACGAGATGGGCCTCGCGGTCATCAGTGGGCTCGTCGACGACGTCGAGGTGACCTCCGGCGAGACCGGCGGGCGAATCCGGATGAGCTGGCCCGCACACCCGGCTCCGGTCCTGCCGTAGGGCCGTCGAGCGGAGGGCTCGGCGCCGGTCGGTCGGCCGGTGCTGTTCCATGGTGGGTGGGGCACCTGTCGTGATGCGTAGGGGTGCGGGCGTGGGCGTTTGCCGTGTTCCCCTGTGTTCACCGTGTCGCGCGCCTGTTTCTGCGTGTTCGCGCGCCCGGCTTCCTGTGTAGTGCCAGACCGGTGCGGCGCTGTAGCCGGCCGGTGCGGTCCGGTCGCGCGGGGAATTCCGTACGGTGCCGGTCCGGTGGGCCGGGCGGGTGGCGGTGTGCCGGGGGTTGTCGGCCGCGGGCTGCGGCCGTGGCGCGTGTCCCGTGGGCGGGCCGCGATCCTGGGGTTCCGATGCTCGTGTCCTCGGCTCCGCCACCCCGTCCACCCCGACCCCGCGGTGGCTTCCTCAGGGGTGCTGCGTCCTGGTGCGGGCGATGCGATCCGGTCGGGATCTGATGGTCCGTCATCGCGGCGGGGGAGGGTGCGGAAGGCCGGTGAGGGGGTCTTGCGGTGGCCCGGGGAGGGCACCGGTCGGCTCAATTCCCTCCCGTTTAACGGCGGTCACAGTCGAAGCGGGGCGCCGCGCAAGGTCGTTGAGCAGCGGCGATCACAAGTAGATCAATAGCACGGGTAGATCATCTGTCCGGGGTCAGTGAATTGCGGGGTTTCCTTCGTCCGGACGAATTTGGCGGACCATCGGCCTTTTGATCTTCGCCGGGAACAGGCGAATTCCCTTTGAGGCGCCCTGTTTTGATCAACCGTCGCTCCCTACAATCCGTCCACATCTTGCTCAGGACGCCTGAGCGTGCTTCCGCGCGCCCATGTGCCATAACGTCAAGGAGGACGAATGGCGGGGCCTTACACCCCTCAGTCGATGGACACCCCCACTTTTCTGGCCGTCCCGTCACTCACCGCGGACAACCGCGGCATCGTGCTGGTGATCGCCGTCGTCGCCCTGGCCGCGCTGGCGGTCGCGGCGGTGCTGGTCCGCCAAGTGCTCGCGGCCGGTGAGGGGACCGACAGTATGAAGAAGATCGCGGCGGCGGTGCAGGAGGGCGCGAATGCCTACCTGGCGCGGCAGTTGCGGACCCTCGGCGTATTCGCCGTCGTCGTGTTCTTCCTGCTCATGTTGCTGCCCGCGGACAATTGGACGCAGCGGGCCGGACGCAGTGCGTTCTTCTTGATCGGCGCGGCATTCTCGGCGGCCACCGGCTATATCGGCATGTGGCTCGCGGTGCGCAGCAATGTGCGAGTGGCGGCGGCCGCCCGGGAAGCCACTCCGGATGACGGTGCGGCAGAGCAAAAGGATCTTACGGCGGTCTCCCACAAAGCGATGAAGATCGCTTTCCGTACCGGAGGCGTCGTGGGCATGTTCACCGTGGGCCTCGGCCTGCTCGGTGCATCATGCGTGGTGCTCGTGTACGCGGTCGACGCGCCCAAGGTGCTGGAGGGTTTCGGGCTCGGCGCCGCGCTGATCGCGATGTTCATGCGGGTCGGCGGCGGCATCTTCACCAAGGCCGCGGACGTCGGCGCCGATCTCGTCGGCAAGGTCGAGCAGGGCATCCCGGAGGACGACCCGCGCAACGCCGCCACCATCGCGGACAACGTCGGCGACAACGTGGGCGACTGCGCCGGCATGGCGGCCGACCTCTTCGAGTCGTACGCGGTGACGCTGGTCGCCGCGCTCATCCTGGGCACCGCGGCCTTCGGCGACGCCGGACTGGCCTTCCCGCTTCTGGTGCCGGCGATCGGTGTGCTCACCGCGATGGTCGGCATCTTCGTCGTGTCGCCCCGGCGCCGGGACCGCAGCGGGATGACCGCCATCAACCGCGGCTTCTTCGTCTCCGCGGGCATCTCGCTGGTCCTGGTTGCCGCCGCGGTCTTCGTCTACCTGCCGTCGAGCTACAAGGACCTCAGCGGCGTCAGCGACCCGGAGATCCTGGGCCGCAGCGGCGACCCGCGGGTGCTGGCGCTGGTCGCGGTCGCCGTCGGCATCGTGCTGGCCGCCCTGATCCAGCAGCTGACCGGCTACTTCACCGAGACCAGCCGGCGGCCCGTCCGGGACATCGGCAAGACCTCGCTGACCGGACCGGCCACCGTCGTGCTCGCCGGCATCTCGATCGGCCTGGAGTCGGCCGTCTACTCGGCGGTGCTGATCGGGTTGGCGGTCTACGGGGCGTTCCTGCTGGGCGGCGCCTCGATCACGCTGGCGCTGTTCGCGGTGGCGCTGGCCGGGACCGGCCTGCTGACCACCGTCGGGGTGATCGTGGCGATGGACACCTTCGGACCGGTCTCCGACAACGCGCAGGGCATCGCCGAGATGTCCGGCGACGTCACCGGGGACGGCGCGCAGGTGCTGACCGACCTGGACGCGGTGGGCAACACCACCAAGGCCATCACCAAGGGCATCGCCATCGCGACCGCGGTGCTCGCGGCCTCCGCGCTGTTCGGCTCGTACCGGGACGCGATCGCCAACGCCGTACGGGAGATCGGCCACGCGGCCGGCGGGCTGAGCCTGAGCCTGGACATCTCGCAGCCGAACAACCTGGTGGGGCTGATCCTGGGGGCCTCGGTCGTCTTCCTGTTCTCGGGGCTGGCGATCAACGCGGTCTCGCGGTCGGCCGGAGCGGTGGTCTTCGAGGTGCGCCGGCAGTTCCGCGAGCGCCCGGGGATCATGGACTACACCGAGAAGCCCGAGTACGGGCGGGTGGTCGACATCTGCACCAAGGACGCGCTGCGCGAACTGGCCACGCCGGGGCTGCTGGCGGTGCTCACGCCCATCGTGGTCGGCTTCGCGCTCGGCGTCGGGGCGCTCGGCTCGTTCCTGGCCGGCGCGATCGGCACCGGCACCCTGATGGCGGTCTTCCTCGCCAACTCCGGTGGCGCGTGGGACAACGCCAAGAAGCTGGTCGAGGACGGCCACCACGGTGGCAAGGGCAGCGAGGCGCATGCCGCGACGGTCATCGGCGACACCGTCGGCGACCCGTTCAAGGACACCGCCGGCCCGGCGATCAACCCGCTGCTGAAGGTGATGAACCTGGTCGCACTGCTGATCGCGCCGGCCGTGGTGAAGTTCTCGTACGGCCACGACAAGAGCCTCGGCGTGCGCGCCGGGGTCGCCGTGTTGGCGCTCGTCATCATCGTCGGCGCGGTCTACGTCTCCAAGCGGCGGGGGATCGCCGTGGGTGATGAAGACAACAACTCCGAGGATCCCGAAGGCGTCGCCAAGTCGACCAGGACCGCCGTGGCGTCCTGACCGGACGGGCCGTCAGGTCGGCCTGCTGACCGCTCAACGGGCGGGTGTACGGCGCTTATTGCGCGCGCCGGACACCCGCCCGCGGCGTGCCCGGCGGGGGCCGTGGTCCTTGGTGCAAATGGCTGCAATGCGGGCCGGGGCCGATGCCCGACTCATGGGCGAGGCCGTTTGGACGTGTATGTTCCGGGGCCGAGAGCCATGGAAGGGACCAATCCGGTGAACAAGAAGCTTGTGGCTGCCCTGTCCGGCGGTGCCGCACTCCTGCTCGCGCTGACCGGTTGCAGCAGCGACAACACTCAGAAGCTCGACAACTGGGCGAAGTCGTTCTGCGACCCCGCGCAGGCTCCGTTCAAGCAGATCCAGGACGCCAACGCGGCCATGCAGACGGCCGACAGCGGCAACACGGACTCCAAGAAGGTCCAGCAGACGGACTCGGCGGCCTTCCAGAAGATCTCCGACGCGTACGGTCAGCTGGCCAAGTCCCTGGACAAGGCGGGCGCGCCGCCCACCGAGGGCGGCGCGGACGCCCAGAAGAACGCGGTCAAGGAGCTCAACTCCCTCTCCGCGGGATACCAGGACCTCAAGAAGCAGGTGGACGGCCTGGACACCGGTGACAAGCTGAAGTTCGCGGACGGGCTGCGCAACCTCTCCAACGGGATCAACAAGCTCAACGCCAAGAGCGAGCAGGCCTTCAAGAAGCTGGAGGCCGGCGACGTGGGCAAGGCGATGGCGGGGCAGAAGGGCTGTCAGAACCAGGGCGGGTCGAACGGGCCGTCCGCGGCGCCGTCCAAGAGCGCGTAGCGCCTCCCGCGCGAGGGGCGACGGCCCGGCGACGCGCCCGAGGACGGGCGGGGTGCCGGGCCGTCGCCGATTGTCGGTGGCAGGGCCGACAATGGAGGGGTGACAACGCAGCTCCCCACCGCAGATGCCCAGGACCCCGAGAGCAACGCCCGCACGAGCCGGCTGCGCGACGCGCTGCTGGCCGCCGCCTTCACCGCCGACGGGCTGCTGGACCTGCTCGGCGCGCCCGCGTACGCCGCGCTGGCCCGCAGCGAGACCGTCCCCGCGCTGCGCGCCACCCGGGGCGACGGGCCTCTGGAGACCCTGGTGCGGCTGTTCCTGCTGCAGTGCCCGGTGCCCGAGGCGCGGGTGGCCGCGGCGCTGCCGGTGGCGGACTGCCTCGCCGACGGCTGGCTGGTGCGGGACGGCGGCGAACTGCGCGCCACGGTGGACGTACGGCCCTACGGCGGCCCCGAGGGGCAGGACTGGTGGATCGTCTCCGACCTCGGCTGCGCGGTCGGCGGCGCCGGCGGCATCCGGGGCGCCGCCGAGGCGGACCGCGCCGAGCTGGTGCTCGGTGTCGGCGGGGCGTCCACGACCCTCGCCGGGATCACCGCGCGCCGCCCGGTGGCCAGGGCGCTCGACCTCGGCACGGGCTCCGGCATCCAGGCGCTGCACGCAGCGCAGCACGCCACCCGGGTCACCGCCACCGACCTCAACCCCCGCGCGCTGCGGATCACCGCGCTGACCCTGGCGCTCTCCGGGGCCGGCCCGGCCGATCTGCGCGAGGGCTCGCTCTTCGAGCCGGTGGGGGAGGAGACCTACGACCTGATCGTCTCCAACCCGCCGTTCGTGATCTCGCCGGGGGCCCGGCTCACCTACCGGGACGGCGGGATGGGCGGCGACGACCTGTGCCGCACCCTCGTCCAGCAGGCCGCCGCGCACCTCAACGACGGCGGGTACTGCCAGCTGCTGGCCAACTGGCAGCACGTGGCCGGCGAGGAGTGGCAGGACCGGGTGCGCTCGTGGGTGCCGCGCGGATGCGACGCCTGGATCGTCCAGCGCGAGGTGCAGGACGTCACCCAGTACGCCGAGCTGTGGCTGCGCGACGGCGGCGACCACCGCGCTGGTCAGGAGGAGTACGCCGCGCGGTACGACGCCTGGCTCGACGAGTTCGAGGCGCGCAGGACCAAGGCCGTCGGCTTCGGCTGGATCACGCTGCGCAAGTCCGGCGCCGAGGACCCGTCCGTCACGGTCGAGGAATGGCCGCATCCGGTCGAACAACCCCTGGGCGAGGCGGTGCTGCGCCACTTCGACCGGCAGGACTACCTGCGGGCCACCGATGACGCGGCGCTGCTGGCCAGCCGCTTCCGGTTGGCCGACGAGGTGGTGCAGGAGCAGGTCGGACTGCCCGGTGCGGAGGACCCTGAGCACGTGGTGCTCCGTCAGAACCGCGGCATGCGGCGGGCCACGAAGGTGGACACGGTCGGCGCCGGTTTCGCGGGCGTCTGCGACGGGTCGCTGCCCGCCGGGCGGATCCTGGACGCCATCGCCCAGCTCGTCGGCGAGGACCCGGTGCTGCTGCGGGACCGCACGCCGGCCTCGATCCGGATGCTGGTCGAGCAGGGCTTCCTGGAGCCGGTCGGCTGAGTCGGGGGCGCGGCGGCGGATGGCGGGCGGTCGGTGCGGGGGCACCGGCCGCCGGGTGCGTTCCCAGGGGCCAACGGCCCTTCCCGGAGCGGACGTTCAGTTCCGGCCAGTTTCGGCGAGTTGGGCGGATTGTGCAGCGGAGGGGGAACCTCCGTGTGCCGATGCCCGTATTCCTGAGGGAAGGTCACCAACCAACCCATTGGCCCCTCAGTGAGGAATCCGACATGAACCGTGCACTGCGTTACGCCACCGTCGGGATGGTCGCCGCCGCCCTGCTCGCCGGCGGTTCGGCCGCCGCCTTCGCCACGCCGCAGCAGGTCCACACGCCCGCCGCGGTCGTGGCCACCGCGCCCGCGAAGGCGACGCTGACCGCCAAGGCCAGCGCGACGACGGTCCGCGCCTGGCAGGAGTTCCGGATCACCGGCGCCGGCAAGGGCCTCACATCGGGCGCCAAGGTCACGGTCCAGCAGAAGCAGGGCGCGAAGTGGGTGTCGCTGCCGGCGCAGGCGCCGGTCCACGCCAACGGCAGCTACGCGATACGCGTCAAGCTCGGCATCAAGGGCGTCAACCAGCTGCGGATCGCGTCCGGGAGCACCCTCTCCCCGGTCGTGAAGGTCACCGTCCGCTGACGCCTGGGGGCCCGGCCGTCAACCGATGAGGTGGACGAGGTTGCGGCCGACCATCCAGACCGCGGCGATGCCGAGGACCACGGCATTGCCGCGGGCCGTCAGCTTCAGCGAGCGGCGCCGCCCGCGCAGCCCCTCGACCAGCCAGCGCACCAGGACGTAGGCGAGGGCGGGGACGCCGAGCGCGAGGAGGACGGCGTTGTCCTGGAAGGCCGTCGCGACATCGCCGTGCATCAGGTCGTACGCCATCCGCGTCCCGCCGCAGAACGGGCAGAGCAGTCCGGTCAGCATGCGGAAGGGGCAGGGGATCAGCAGCTGACCGGGCTGGTGCGGATCGGTGTGCCAGAGGTAGCCGGCGGCCAGCGCGCCGGTGCCGAGCGCGAGGGCGGCCTGGCGGAGGGTGCGCCGGCGCACGGTCGCCGGATCGGCGGCCTCCCGGGGCTCGTCGGTGCTCACACGCTCAGCGACCTGGCGTAGTTGACCTGGTTCAGGACGAACATCACCTGCTCGCGCGACTGCACCGGGACCATCGTGGCGTGGTGCCGGCCCCCGCTGTTCACCGTGACCTGCACGAAGCCGGTCGTGATGCGCTCCTTCATCAGGAGGAAGAGCAGCCCGAGGAGGCAGAAGAAGAAAAAGACGATGGCGAGCACGACCGCGTGCGTGGGCATCCGCTCCTCCGTGCGCGACATGTCCGTGGCCGTCCAGACCGCGCCCTTGAGGGGCATCGGACCGGCCGGCGTGACGATCGTGTCGCCGTGGACCGCGATGTCGCCGAGGGCCAGTGCCAGGCCCATGGCCTGCGGCGGCTGGACCGGCAGGCCGACGGGCGGCGGCGGGGCGGCCTGCGGGTAGCCGTATCCGGGCTCGCCGGGGCGACCGCCCTGCGGGTAGCCGTAGCCGGCCTCGGCGGGCCGGCCGCCGCCCGGGGCCGCGTACGGGTTCTGGCCCGGTTGGCCGGGCGGCTGCTCCGGTGGCGGTCCGGGGTACTGGTGCGCCATGGGTGTCGTTTCCCCCCGAGTGCGTGACGTCGACGGCTCCCGGCCCACCCGGTGAGCCGTGCCGCATCCATCCTGCCAGCCGGCTCACCCGCCGTAGCAAGGTGAGGACGGCAATCGCGGCCGCCCTGTGACAGTCGCCGCACGGCGCGTGTCCGACCGGTGGACGGGGCCGGGGAGCGGGTGATTACTCTGCGAGATCAGTGGCAGGCCGGGGGCGGTGGTCGGCCGGCGTCGAACGGCGGGGCGGAGCGGGGCCGGGGTGCTCCACGAGGGGGCGTCGTAGGGCCGTCGGGGAGCGCCCGGAGCGGTCGGGGCGGCGCGAAGGCATGTAGTCGGGTTACCGTTCGAGTGGCGTTGCGGGGTTTTTCCGTTTGACACGGGGGCGGGAGGTACCGTCACACTCCGCAGCGTCAAGCGTCACCGCAGTGCGCCCCGGGCGTCCGGCCCAGGAGCATCCCCAGCGTCGACCGGAGAGAAGAGCGAAGTTGTCCCCGACCAGCGAGACCGCAGAGGGCGGCGGCCGCCGACTCGTCATCGTCGAGTCGCCTGCCAAGGCGAAGACGATCAAGGGCTACCTCGGCCCTGGCTACGTGGTCGAGGCCAGCGTCGGGCACATCCGCGACCTCCCGAACGGCGCGGCCGAGGTCCCGGCGAAGTACAAGGGCGAGCCCTGGGCCCGCCTCGGCGTGAACGTCGACGCCGACTTCCAGCCGATCTACGTGGTCAACACGGATAAGAAGGACCAGGTCAAGAAGCTCAAGGCGCTGCTGGCCGAGTCCGACGAACTCTTCCTCGCCACCGATGAGGACCGCGAGGGCGAGGCCATCGCGTGGCACCTCCAGGAGATCCTCAAGCCGAAGGTCCCGGTCCACCGGATGGTCTTCCACGAGATCACCAAGGACGCCATCCGCGAGGCCGTCGCCAACCCCCGCGACCTCAACCAGAAGCTGGTCGACGCCCAGGAGACCCGCCGGATCCTCGACCGCCTCTACGGCTACGAGGTCTCCCCGGTGCTGTGGAAGAAGGTCATGCCCCGGCTGTCGGCCGGCCGGGTGCAGTCGGTGGCGACCCGGCTCGTCGTCGAGCGGGAGCGCGAGCGCATCGCCTTCCGCTCCGCCGAGTACTGGGACCTGACCGGCACCTTCTCCACCGGGCGGGCCGGCGACGCCAGCGACCCGTCGACGCTGACCGCCCGACTGAACAGCGTCGACGGCCGCCGCGTCGCGCAGGGCCGCGACTTCGGCGCCAACGGGCAGCTGAAGAACGCCGATGTGCTGCATCTGGACGAGGCGAACGCCCGGGCGCTCGCCGCCGCCCTGGCGGACACCGCGTTCGCGGTCCGCTCGGTCGAGTCCAAGCCCTACCGCCGTTCGCCGTACGCGCCGTTCCGGACGACCACCCTCCAGCAGGAGGCCAGCCGCAAGCTCGGCTTCGGCGCCAAGGCCACCATGCAGGTCGCGCAGAAGCTGTACGAGAACGGCTTCATCACCTATATGCGTACGGACTCCACCACGCTCTCGGACACCGCGGTCGCCGCGGCCCGGGCGCAGGTGACGCAGCTGTACGGCGCCGGGTACCTCCCCGACAAGCCGCGGACGTACGCCGGCAAGGTCAAGAACGCGCAGGAGGCGCACGAGGCGATCCGCCCCTCCGGCGACCGCTTCCGCACGCCCGCCGAGACCGGGCTGACCGGCGACCAGTTCAGGCTCTACGAGCTGATCTGGAAGCGGACCGTCGCCTCCCAGATGAAGGACGCGACCGGCAACTCCGTCACCGTCAAGATCGGCGGCCGGGCCGCGGACGGGCGGGACACCGAGTTCAGCGCGTCCGGCAAGACCATCACCTTCCACGGCTTCCTCAAGGCATACGTGGAGGGCGCCGACGACCCGAACGCCGAGCTGGACGACCGCGAGCGGCGGCTGCCGCAGGTCGCCGAGGGCGACGCGCTCACCGCCCAGGAGATCACCGCCGACGGCCACGCCACCAAGCCGCCCGCCCGCTACACCGAGGCCACCCTGGTCAAGGAGCTGGAGGAGCGGGAGATCGGCCGTCCGTCGACGTACGCGTCGATCATCGGCACGATCCTGGACCGCGGCTATGTCTTCAAGAAGGGCACCGCGCTCGTCCCGTCGTTCCTCTCCTTCGCCGTGGTCAACCTCCTGGAGAAGCACTTCGGCCGGCTCGTCGACTACGACTTCACCGCCAAGATGGAGGACGACCTCGACCGCATCGCCCGCGGCGAGGCGCAGGCCGTGCCGTGGCTGCGGCGCTTCTACTTCGGCGAGGGCGCTGGTGCCGGCGAGAGCGGTGCGGCGGACGCCGGCAACGGCGACGGCGACCACCTCGGCGGCCTGAAGGAGCTGGTCACCGACCTCGGCGCGATCGACGCCCGGGAGATCTCGTCGTTCCCGGTGGGCAACGGCGTCACGCTGCGGGTCGGCCGCTACGGCCCGTACGTCGAGCGCGGCGAGAAGGACGAGGAGGGCCACCAGCGGGCCGACGTCCCCGACGACCTGGCGCCCGACGAGCTGACCGTGGAGTACGCCGAGGAGCTGCTGGCGAAGCCGAGCGGCGACTACGAGCTGGGCATGGACCCCGAGTCCGGCCACCAGATCGTGGCGAAGGACGGCCGCTACGGCCCGTACGTCACCGAGGTGCTCCCCGAGGGCACCCCGAAGACCGGCAAGAACGCGGTCAAGCCGCGCACCGCCTCGCTCTTCAAGTCGATGTCCCTGGACACCGTGACGCTGGCGGACGCGCTCAAGCTGATGTCGCTGCCGCGCGTGGTCGGCACCGACGCCGAGGGCGTGGAGATCACCGCGCAGAACGGCCGCTACGGCCCGTACCTCAAGAAGGGCACCGACTCGCGTTCCCTGGAGCGCGAGGAGCAGCTCTTCACGATCACCCTCGACGAGGCGCTGGCGATCTACGCCCAGCCCAAGCAGCGCGGCCGGGCCGCCGCCAAGCCGCCGCTGAAGGAGCTGGGCACGGACCCGGTGAGCGGCAAGCCGGTGGTGGTCAAGGACGGCCGGTTCGGCGCGTACGTCACCGACGGCGAGACCAACGCGACGCTGCGGCGGGACGACGACGTCGAGACGATCACCCCCGAGCGCGGCTACGAGCTCCTGGCGGAGAAGCGCGCCAAGGGCCCGGCGAAGAAGACCGCCGCCAAGAAGACCGCGGCGAAGAAGACGACGGCGAAGAAGACCGCCGCCAAGAAGACCACGGCGAAGAAGACGGCGGCCAAGAAGACCACCGCCAAGAAGGCCGCCACGAAGACGGCGGCCAAGACGGCGGCGAAGAAGACCGCCGCTCCGGCCGAGGACTGAGCCCCGCCCGGGGCCGCGCCTGCCCGGCGTGGTCCGGCGCGGGACAAGGGCGGGCCGGCGGACACCCTCCGCCGGCCCGCCCTTGCGCGCTCCCGCTCAGCCGCCCGTTTGTTCGGGCAGGCGCCCGGTGGAGTGTTCCGTCCCGATAGGCTGGCGAGATGACGCGTGCCGAGCAGCCAACGGTCGTGACCCCCACCGCAGACGCCCTCGCAGCCGATTCCCGCGAGCGCGCCGTACGAGCCCTGCTCCGCTTCCCCCCACTGAAGCGGCTGTGGAGCGCCCAGTTCGTCGGGGGTATCGGCGATGCCCTGTCCTTGCTTGTCCTGGTACTCCTCGCCCTTCAGGCGGCGCTGTACGTACCGCTGGGCGGCCAGGCCGTGTTCGGCGGCGGCTACCGCGGCGCCGCCCTCGCGGTCACCGCCGTCTTCGGCGTACGGATGCTGGCGACGTTGCTCTTCGGGGCGGTCCTGCTGGGGCCGCTGTCCGCGCTCGCTGCGCCCGACGGGCCGCTGGACCGCCGCTGGACGATGATCGCCGCGGACGGGCTGCGGCTCGCGCTGCTGGTCATCGCCCCCCTGTGGATCGACTGGACGCCCACCAGCGCCCTGGCCTGGCTGCTGGTGACGGTCTTCGTCAGCGGCGTCGCCGAGCGCTTCTGGACGGTCGCCCGGGAGAGCGCCGCGCCGGCCCTGCTGCCCGCGCCGCCCCTGGAGGGCGCCGCCGTCCGGCCGCTGCCCGACAACATGGACGCACTGCGCCGGCTGTCGCTGCGCACCAGCTTCGCCGCCATGCCGATCGCGGCCGCCGCCCTGGTGGTCTGCGCGCTGGTCGGGAGGCTGCTGGGGACCGGCGTGGAGTGGTTCCACCTGCACCAGGCGGCGCTCGGCTCGTACCTCGCGGCCGGACTGTTCGCCGCGTCCGTGTCGATCCTCTACTTCATCGAGCTGCCCGACGGGCAGACGCCGCGGCCGCGCTCCCCGCTGGAGGGGCTGCGCCGTCCGAAGGGCACCTCGGCCGCGGCCACGACCGGCTCCGGCTCGGAGCGGGGCCGCACCGGCGCCATCCCGCTGCTGGTGCTGGCATGCGCCGCGGTGGCCGCCGCGATCGCCGCGGCCGCCGCGCTCGCCGTGCTGCACGCCGCCGACCTGGGCGCCGGGCCGGCCGGCTACGCGCTGCTGGTGCTCGCGCTGACCGGCGGTACGGCCCTCGGTATCCGCGGCGCCCGCAAGGTGCTGCCCGGGTTCTCCCGGCGCCGGCTGCTCGCCCTGGCGATCGCCGCCACCGGTCTGCTGCTGTTGGCCATGGGGCTGGTCCCGGACACCACGACGGTGCTGCTGCTCGCGCTGCTGGCCGGGCTCGGCGCCGGCGTCGCCGCCAATACGGGCCACGCCCTGCTGGACCAGGAGACCGAGGCGTTCCGCACCGCCCGGACGACCGAGCACCTGCAGGCCGTCGTCCGGCTCGCCATCGGGCTGGCCGCGATCGTCGCGCCCCTGCTGGCCGGGCTCATCGGCCGGCACCAGATCGGCAGCGGAGCCTTCGTCTTCGCGCACGGCGGCGCCGCGTACACGCTGATGCTGGTCGGCGCGCTGCTGCTGCCGGTCGCCGCCTGGGTGCTGGGCAAGACCGACGACCGGCAGGGCGTTCCGCTCCGGCACGACCTGCGGGAGGCGGTGCGCGGCGGCGACCCGGCGCAGGCCACTGCGGCCACCGGCTTCTTCATCGCCCTGGAGGGCGGCGACGGGGCCGGGAAGTCCACCCAGGTCGAGGCGCTGGCGGAGTGGATCCGTGGCAAGGGCCACGAGGTCGTGGTGACCCGGGAGCCGGGCGCCACCGCCATCGGCAAGCGGCTGCGCGCGATCATCCTGGACGTGTCCACGTCCGGTCTCTCCGACCGCGCCGAGGCGCTGATGTTCGCCGCGGACCGGGCCGAGCACGTCGACAGCGTCGTCCGGCCCGCGCTGGAGCGCGGCGCGGTGGTGATCACCGACCGCTACATCGACTCCTCGGTGGCCTACCAGGGCGCCGGCCGCAACCTCGCGCCCACGGAGATCGCCCGGATCAACCGTTGGGCGACCGGCGGCCTGGTCCCGCACCTGACCGTCCTGCTGGACATCGCCCCGGACGCGGCCCGCGAGCGCTTCACCGAGGCGCCGGACCGCATGGAGTCCGAGCCGGCCGCGTTCCACGAGCGGGTGCGCAGCGGCTTCCTCACCCTGGCCGCCGCCGACCCCGCGCGCTATCTGGTCGTCGACGCAGCCCAGGAGCCGGAGGCCATCACCACCGTCCTCCGGCACCGGCTCGACCAGGTCCTCCCGCTGTCCGAGGCCGAGATCGAGGCCCGGGAAGAGGCCCGTAAGGCGGCCGAGGAGGAGGCCCGCCGCAAGGCCGAGGAGGAGGCCGCGCGCAAGGCGGAGGAGGAGCGCCGGGAGCGGGAGCGCCAGGAGCAGCTCGCCAAGCTGCGCGCCGAAGAGGAGGAGCGCAAGCGGCGGGAGGCCGAGGAGGCCAAGGCCCGGGAGGCCGCCCGCCAGGCCGAGGAGGCCCGCAAGCGCGCCGAGGAGGCCCGCCAGGCGGCGGAGGAGGAGCGCAAGCGGCGCGAGGCCGAGGAGAAGGCCCGCCAGGCCGAGCGGGAGCGGCTGCGCAAGGAGCACGAGGAGCAGGCGCGGCTGCGCCAGGAGGCCGAGGAGCGCCGCCTGGAGAAGCAGCGCAAGGCCGAGGAGGCGCTGCTGCGCGCCGAGCAGGCCCGGATCGCGGCGGCGGAGGCGGCCAAGGCGGCCGAGGCGAAGGCCAAGGCGGAGGCGGCCAAGGCGGCCGAGGCGCCGACCGCGGAGACGGACGTGACGCAGCTGCGGAAGCGGATCGCGGCGGAGGGCGACCCGGGGACGGGTGCCGGACGCGGTGGGTCTTCCTCCGGGGCCTCCGGTTCTGCGGGTTCCGACGGTTCTGCCGGTTCCGCGGGCTCTGCGGGTGCTTCCGGGGCCGTGGCCGAGAGCCGCTCCGATGCGGGCGCCGGCTCCGGTTCCGGCGCCGCCCCGGACGGCGAGCGGACGGCGGCGCTGCCGCGGCCCGAGCCGCGGGAGGCGTACGGCCAGGCGGACGAGACCGCGGTCCTGCCGCCCGTACGGGACGACGCCCGGCGCGCTCACCAGGGAGGTGGCGCGGACTCCGAGGAGACCGCCGTGCTGCCGCCGGTCCGGGAGGGCGACCCGGCGGACCGGGTGCCGCCGTGGATGTTCGCCCAGGAGAACGGCGCGGGCCGGGACGCCGGCGCGGCCGAGCGGGGCGCCGAGCGGACCCGGGAGCTGCCGCAGGTCGATCCGGAGACCGGCCGTCCCGCGGAGTCCCCGCGGCGCGGACGGCCCCGCCCCGAGTGGGCGGAGGAGACGCCGCTGGACGACCTGCCGACCCTCGCCGACGAGCTCCTCGGCCCGCGCGCGGACGATGACGCCGACCACGGCACGGGCGGCAACGGCCGCCGCCGGGGCCGGCGCGGCTGACCGGACGGGGGCCGGGAGCCCCTGGGCGACGCAGGAACGGCCGTGGCCGCAGCATTCGCGCTGCGGCCACGGCCGTTCCTCGTGCCGGGCGCGGGGCCGGACCGGGCGGGGGACCGGTTGTCAGTGGGGTGCACCACAATGGGTAGGGAACGGGTCGTGACGGACGGGTCCCGGCGGGGGGAGCACCGGCGCGGGGCGCGGCGACGGGCCCGCGGTGGCGGCGCTCGCGCGGCCTTCCCGCGGCACGGTCGGGTCGGTGCGGCCCTGCGGCGACCCGAGCAGCACACACGCGGAACGGACAGGACGGCAGCAGCGATGGCGGTATGGGACGACGTGGTCGGCCAGGACCGGGTGACGGCGCAGCTCGACGCCGCCGCACGCGATGCGGACGCCATCGTGACCGCCGAGAGCGCGGCACGGCGGGCCGCGGCCGGCGCGCCGGCGCAGTCCGCGCCGGCGCGGACCGGCGCCTCCCAGATGACGCACGCCTGGCTGTTCACGGGCCCGCCCGGTTCCGGCCGGGCCACCGCCGCCCGCGCCTTCGCGGCGGCCCTCCAGTGCGTGAGCCCGGACCGCGCCCTCGGGGGCGGCCCCGGCTGCGGCTTCTGCGACGGCTGCCACACCAGCCTGGTCGGCACCCACGCCGACGTCGAGATCGTCCGCACGGACCTGCTCTCCATCGGCGTCAAGGAGACCCGCGACCTGGTCCGCAGGGCCTCGCTCTCCCCGGCCGGAGGTCGCTGGCAGGTGATCGTCCTGGAGGACGCCGACCGCCTCACCGAGGGCGCGGGCAACGTCCTCCTGAAGGCCGTCGAGGAGCCCGCGCCCCGTACGGTCTGGCTGCTGTGCGCGCCCTCCATCGAGGACGTCCTCCCCACGATCCGCTCGCGCTGCCGCCACCTCTCGCTGCGTACGCCGTCCGTCGGCGCGGTCGCCGAGCTCCTGGCGCGGCGCGACGGCATCGACCCGGAGACCGCCGCCCGCTCCGCCCGCGCCACCCAGGGGCACATCGACCGGGCCCGCCGGCTCGCCACCGACGAGCGGGCCCGGGCCCGCCGGGCAGCCGTCCTGAAGCTCCCGCTCCGCATCGACGACATCGGCGGCTGCCTCAAGGCCGCCCAGGAGCTGATCGACGCCGCCGGCGAGGACGCCAAGCAGGTCGCCGAGGAGGTCGACGCCAAGGAGACCGAGGAGCTGCGCGCCGCCCTCGGTGCCGCGGCCGGTACCGGCGGTCGGCTGCCCCGGGGCACCGCGGGCGCCATGAAGGAGCTCCAGGACAAGCAGAAGCGCCGCTCGACCCGCACCCAGCGCGACAGCCTCGACCTCGCCCTGGTCGACCTCACCGCCTTCTACCGCGATGTCCTCGCCGTCCAGATGGGGGCATCCGTCCCGCTCTCCAACGACGACGTCGGCGACAGCATCCGACGTATCGCCACCACTTCCACCGCCGAGCGCACCCTGCGCCGTATAGAAGCGGTGATCGCCTGCCGGGAGGCCCTGGAGCGCAATGTCGCCCCGCTGCTCGCCGTCGAGGCCATGACGGTCGCGCTGCGAGCGGGCTGAGCCGCCCGCCGGTCCACCGGTCGCACGATCGCCGCGCACACATCGTTCATCTATGGATACGCTCCGTAGGTGACCTGACGTCGCGAGCCGACGACCGGGAGCCGGGGCCGCGCATCCGCAACTGCGCATCCACCACCGGAGAACCGGGGACCGGGAGACCGGGACCGACGAACCGGTACCGGGAACCGGGACGGGTGCCGAGCGCCAGACCGCCACCGTCGAGGAGCCACCACCACCAGGAACGCCACACAGGCCACCACCGGGAACCCCGCCACCTGGGACCGACACCAAGGGACCGCCATGCCGCCCAGCCGCCTGTTCCGCTCCACCGCCACCACCGCGGCCGCTGCCGCCGCGGCCCTCGCCCTGCTGCTCTCCGGCTGTTCGTCGGGGACGTCGCCGTCCCCCGGTTCCGCCGCATCCCCGGACCGTTCGACGGAGGCCGGCGCCGACCGCCCGGGGTCCGCCGCCTCCCCGCTCCAACCGCTCCCCACGGCCATCCCGAACAACCTCCGCCCGTACTACGACCAGAAGCTGAGCTGGCACGACTGCGGAGTGGCGGGCTTCCAGTGCGCGACGATGAAGGCGCCCGTGGACTACGCCAAGCCCAGCGCGGCCACCGACCTGAAGCTGGCGGTGGCCCGCAAGCAGGCCACCGGCCCCGGTGACCGGCTCGGCTCCCTCATGGTCAATCCGGGCGGCCCCGGCGGCTCGGCGATCGACTACCTCCAGCAGTACGCGCCCCAGCCGGCCGCGGTCCGGGCGCGCTACGACATGGTCGCCATGGACCCGCGCGGCGTCGCCCGCAGCGAGCCGGTCGAATGCCTCACCGACCCGCAGATGGACCGCTTCACCCAGACCGACACCACCCCCGACACTCCCGCCGAGGTCTCCCAGCTCGTCACCGCCGACCGCAACTTCGCCAAGGGCTGCGAGGCCCGGTCCGGCAAGCTGCTGCCGCACGTCTCCACCGTCGAGGCGGCCCGCGACATGGACGTCCTGCGCGCCGTGCTGGGCGACAAGAAGCTGACCTACATGGGCGCCTCCTACGGCACCTTCCTCGGCGCGACCTACGCCGGCCTCTACCCGACCCGCGCCGGCCGCCTGGTCCTCGACGGGGCGATGAACCCGTCGCTGGACTCCCGCACCATCAACCTCGACCAGACCGCCGGCTTCAACACCGCCTTCACCGCGTTCGCCGCCGAGTGCGTCAAGAAGAAGGACTGCCCGCTCGGCACCAAGAGCGCCGAGGACGCCGGCCGGCAGCTCTCCGCCCTCTTCAAGAAGCTGGACGCCCACCCGGCGGAGACCGGCCAGGAACGCAAGCTCACCGAATCCCTCGCCACCACGGGCGTGATCGCCGCGATGTACGACCAGGGGACCTGGCCGCTGCTGCGCGAGTCCCTCGCCCAGGCCAAGGCCGGCGACGGCCGCGGACTGCTGGCCCTCTCCGACAGCTACTACGAGCGCAACTCCTCGGGCCACTACGCCAACCAGATGTACGCCAACCCGGCCGTCAACTGCCTCGACCTCCCGCCGGCCTTCACCGGCCCCGACCAGGTCCGCGCCGCCCTGCCCGCCTTCCGCAAGGCATCCCCGGTCTTCGGCGACAACTTCGCCTGGTCCGCCCTGAGCTGCGCGTACTGGCCGGTCAAGTCCAGCGGCCAGACCCACCGCATCGAGGCCAAGGGCGCCGCCCCGATCGTCGTCGTCGGCACCACCCGCGACCCGGCCACCCCGTACACCTGGGCCAAGGGCCTGTCCGCCCAGCTCTCCAGCGCCACCCTCCTCACCTACGTCGGCGACGGCCACACCGCCTACGGCCGCGGCAGCGACTGCGTCGACACCGCCATCAACACCTACCTCCTCGAAGGCACCCCGCCCGCCAAGAACAAACGCTGCACGTGACCCGCCCCACACCCGCCTGACCCTCGCCCGAACCGAGTACAGAGCACCCCTCGCTCCTGTGTAGACTGGGCCGCGCACCACGCCGCCTTAGCTCAGTTGGCCAGAGCAACGCACTCGTAATGCGTAGGTCTCGGGTTCGAATCCCGAAGGCGGCTCAGGGAAACCCCAGGTCATGTAACCCGTGATCTGGGGTTTTGTGCTTCCGGGAGCACTCTGTGGGGATGGGGTACCCCTTCTGGGGTGCCTTCTGGGGCGTCATGATCGCCGCCGGTGGGCACCCGGTGAACAGGTGTGCAGCGAGCGTGCAGCGAGTGTGTGGCGGGCGTGCGGAGCGGTGGGCGAGCGGGTGATTGCCGTTGGGTTGGTGAGCGGGCAATCCCCGGAGCGCGTCCACGGGGCATCAAAGGCGCGTGGTTGAGGGGTTCTTAGGGGGTCCTGGGGAACGGGCGGCGCCGGTGTTCCGCTCGTAGCGCCGCCACTCGACGCGGAACGCGCCAGGTCGGATGAACTCCGTTGCCAGGACGGCGATTTCGCCCCGGCGCTTACCGGTGTGGTCCCTGGGGGGCGACGGCGGCGAACTCGTTGTCGCGGCCGGGTCGGACGTGATCAGGCGCGGGGCGCGTCACCGGCCACGCCGGACAGTCGCCTCTTCCGAGGCTGCCGCCTGCTCGGCCTCGCGTTCGGTGGCGGAGCGACCGCGGCAGCCCAGCCGCTCGCGGGGCGAACGAGACCTTGCTAGCATAAAAAGAACTGGCTCGATGCAGCCCAGGAATGTATGACCTGGGCGAATACTTCGTGTGCGGGGATAGACCGCGCGAGCCTCGGATGGGGGAGAGCGGGGATTTTTGCCAGATCGCGACGATTTCCCCTCGCGTTTGTGATGCCCAGTCAGCGCAGCCATCCGCGGGCCATCGTCACGAGGGCGTCGCACCCCAGGAATCGCCTCACTGAACACAGCAGCCGGTAGGACGACCATGACTGAGTTGGACACCATCACAAATGCATCAGATCCCGCGGTGCAGCGGATCATCGATGTCACCAAGTCCTCGCGATCCAACATAAAGACAACGTTGATCGAGGACACCGAGACCCTCATGCAGTCCATCTCGGCCGGAGTGCAGTTCATCGAGGTCTACGGTAGCGACAGCAGTCCTTTCTCAGCCGAGTTGCTGGCTCTGTGCAGGCGGCAGAACATAGCGGTCCGCCTCATCGACTCGTCGATCGTCAACCAGTTGTTCAAGGGGGACCGGAAGCCCAAGACGTTCGGCATCGCCCGCGTCCCTCGCCCGGCCAAGTTCAGTGATATCGCAAACCTCAGTGGGGACGTCGTCGTTCTCGACGGGGTGAAGATCGTCGGGAACATCGGCGCGATAGTGCGCACGTCGCTCGCGCTCGGAGCGTCGGGGATCATCCTGGTCGACAGCGATATCACCAGCATCGCGGACCGGCGTCTGCAAAGGGCCAGCCGGGGCTACGTCTTCTCGCTTCCCGTCGTCCTCTCCGGTCGCGAGGAGGCCATCGCCTTCATTCGGGACAGCGGTATGCGGATGGCGACGCTCACCGCACGCGGCAAGCTTTCCGTGAAGGACCTCGGGGACATTCCCGATCGGCTGGCCTTGTTGTTCGGCAGCGAAAAGGAAGGGCCTTCCGAGCTGTTCGAGAAAGCAGCTTCCGCCTCGGTTTCGATCCCCATGATCAGCGAGACCGAGTCCCTCAATGTGTCCGTCTCGCTCGGTATCGCGCTGCACGAGAGGATCAACAGGAATCTCGCGGCCCAGCGATGAGCGCATAGGTTCCTCAGAGACCCGGTTCCTCGACCTCGATGCGCCGGTGGTGATCACCTCACACAGCAGTGATCATCAGCGACGCATCGAGGTCGAGGGTTTTTCCGCAAAGTCGCACCCGACGGTGTCACGACCGCTTACGCCGATTCACCGTCAGGGTCCGCGGCGGGCACTTCCTCGAAGGCGCGGCCGATGCCCGCGAACGACTCGATCACGCTGTCGCCTTCCGCGATCGCCTCGACCGCGAAGACGCTCGTGGACGTCGGCGGGTAGCCGATGATGTCGATCGCCCGGCTGACCGACAGCGGGTTCTGCATGTTGACGCCGTCCCAGAGGTACACCGCCCCCCAGTAGCCCTTCTCGGCGTCCGCGAACCAGGTCTTCATCCGCATCCCCTTGAGCGTGGAGAACGCGTCCACCGCGTAGTCGCGCAGGTACTCGCGAAGGTCCTCGACCGTGGCTTTCGAGTTCTTCAGGTTCCAGAGGACGATGCTGATGTACACGCTCATACCTCCCAGGACGGCGAAGCCCAGCGCCGCAGACGGTATGGCGCCCACCAGACGCTGCCGCCGATCCGGATGGCCAGGTGATGCTTCTCGAACGCCGACATCGCCGCGGCCGGCACGGAGTCCGCTGCGCGGTCGGCCGCCAGCGACTCGACCGCGGAGACATAGGCAGGGTCCGAGACCGTGAGCCGGCGCAGACCGGTGTGGCGCCGGTCCCGGATCTGCAGGAACCCGGGACCGCGACGGAAGAAGCACCTGCCCACGTGGTACCTCGCCCGCCAGATGTTCAGTGCCTCGGCACCGCGCGGCCCCTCCAGGTCCGACGGGGGAAAGAGGTGGCTGAACACCCACCACTCGGGACCGTCGGGCGCCGTCAGCTGTGCCCGCCAGTCCACTTCCACGCCGTAACTGGTGAGATCGCGGATGAAGGAGAGCGCGGGGATGACGTGCTCCGTCCCGGCTCGTCCACCGAGATCGACGACGGGCTCGATCGACACGAACCGCGCGCCGGACTCGTAGATCCGGCGCGCCTCGTCCGCGACGTCCCCGCCGAGCACGCGGTCGCCGAGGTGCATGTTCGGCAACGCGCGTACCGCCGCCGCACCGTGGCGCCACATGCTGAACCGGACGTCGAACCCGTTGTCGGGAATGGTCGCGGCATCGTTCATCGTCGGCATGGCAGCCTCGCCTCTCACACTGCTACGGACTCGGAGGACGGACGGTCGGCCTCCGACCGCGCCGCCAGTCCCTGGCCCACCCGGATCTGCATGAACCTCTGGTTGCGGTCCTTCGTGACGACGTGGATCAGGCGGCCGTCGTCCGTGAAGAGCAGACCCAGCTCCATCCATCGGTCGATCACGGCGCCGATGTCCGTCTGCCCGAACCGCTTCGCGCACTCGCGCTCCAGGTACTGGAGCGACCTCGGCTGGTCGAGCAGCTGGAAGAGCGCGATCTCGACGTCGGTGGTGAGCTGGATGACGTCCCAGTCGAAGCCCGGCCGGGTGTTGGTGAGCGTGATGCTCTCCTCGGTCTCGAAGTACGACAGTTGACTGTGCCAGTGCGCGTCGCGCCATGTGTCCATGGCGGCGCGCAGTTTCCACGCCATGTCGTTCCCGATGCCTTGGTGCGTCGCTTTGAAGATGTACGCGATGTCGAACAGTTCCTTCTCGGGAAGGTCATAGGTGAGTCCGTACTGAGGAGCCGCCCACCGCTCGTGGAAGCCGAGCGAGGGGTTCTCGAAGTACGGAGCGAAGCGCTGGACCGCGAGCCGGTCGTCGCCGCCGGCCGGCTCCAGGTGGTGCAGCGCGGGGAACTGCTCGATGACCTTCGCGTAGTCCTCGTCGGTCTCCCCGGGGAAGCCGTAGAGGTAGGCCCATGCGACGGTCAGGCCCAGCGACTCGGCGTCCCGGAGCACGCGCACGTTCAGGCAGCCGGAGACGCCCTTGTCCATGAGCTTCAGCACCTTGCTGTTCAGGCTCTCGATCCCGGGCTGGACGCAGACCACGCCGGCCTTCGAGATGACCTCGAGTTGCTCGTAGCGCAGATTGGCCTTGATCTCGTACATCAGCCGTAGGTCGATCTCGGCCTTGGCAAGCGCGGGAAGCATCGAGTCCAGGTAGGCCATGTCCAGGATGTTGTCCACGAGCATCACGTCGAGGATCCTGTGGCGCTTGGCGAGCGTCACGAGGTCGTCGATGAACTGGTCAGGGCGCTTGCTGCGGAACATCATGCTGGCGCCGTTCAGGCCGCAGAAGGTGCAGTGGTGCTTCTCGCCCCACCAGCAGCCGCGGGAACTTTCGAGGATCAGCCTGGGCTCCAGCCAGAACCGGGCGTGTGACTTCGTGAACTGCTCGACGTATTCGTCGTAGTGAGGCAGCACCATCGCGGCGGGTGGCAGTGGCTTGGTGCTCACCGCGTTGTGCACCGAGGAGCCGCTCTCGTCCCGCCAGCACAGCCCCGGCACGGTCTCGAAGGCCGCCTCGTCCGCGGTCAGCGAGTGCAGCAGCCCCGGCCAGGCCAGCTCGCCCTCGCCGCGGACCACGTAGTCGACGAAGTCGAAGTTGCGGTGCAGCGCCTCGCCCATCGATCCTTCGCAGTTGGCGCCGCCGAACACGGTCACCGTCCGGGGCGAGAGTTCCTTGACCCGCCGGGCGACCGCCATCGATGCGGTGAGAGTCTGGAACGTGGTCGTGAAGCCGACGACATCGGGTTCGCCGGCCACGATGCGCTCGGCGAGTTCGTTCGTGAACTCCTCGACGTGCTCGTGCAGCCAGAGCGTGGTCTGCATCTGCTCTTCCTCGGTCGTGCCGTGCGCCAGCTCCTGGCCGTGCACGGTCTCCGACCGGGGGCCGAACTGCTCCAGGAACTCCGGGACCCTCCACTTCGGATCGTGATAGAGGGCCGAGGAGAACACCCAGTCCCCGGTCCCGATGTAGCAGCTTTCGAGGTCGTAGTAGCGGTAGTCCTCGTAATTGAAGTCGGGACGACGAGAGGTGATCCAGTCGACGAAGTCGAGGTTTCCGTACACCACGTCGACCTGGGCGTCGGGAAACTCCTTGAGGGTGAGGCTCTTGAGCAGGCCGAGAGCCACCGAAGGAAACCCGATCGGACTCCACGGTACATTGACGAGCGTAATGCGCATGATTCTCCCCCCGCTAATTCCTAGATCTGCTTGACAATTTCTTCACCGGATCCGTGGTGCGCCTCATCCCGGCGGCTCGTGGTGAGGGGCTGCCGTTCCGCGAGTTCCCGGGCGACGGCGTCGAGTCCTTGCGCCAACTCCTCGGTGGACTTTCCCGAAACTTCCTCGTTGGCGCGCGCGAGGAGATAGCAGAACAGGAACCGTTCGGCCAGACTGAACCCCATCGTGTGGAGACAGCTGTACAGCAGGCTCGCCTGAATTCGGTACGCCAGGAAATCCGGGCTCCGATGCAGCAGATCCGACATCTCCGTGGACAGCTTTTTCGCGTGGAAGCTGCTGGGCGGCAGGTGATCGTCGGGGTGCTCGTGGAAGTCGTCGAGAGTGGGGCCGAAATGGGTGATGCGACCCGCGCGGCACTCTTCGCGCAATACTCCGAAGTGTTGCCGTACGACATCCACCCAGGCGCGCGCCGGCTCGTCATCGAGGGCGGGTATCGGTGACGCCGCACGGCTACGGATGAATTCCCGGACATGTGTGCCGAGTTTGTCGTAGTACGCCGCGCAGCGACGCTCGAAGGAATCGGGGTCCTTGGCCAGCGCGTTCTTGGCGCCCTCGTAGTGCGAGCGATAGCTGAGCATGCGCAGACTGAGCAGCTCGTCGAAGCCGCGCGAGGAAAGCCGAAGCTGTTCGGACTCCAGCACGGTGGCTCCCGCGTTCGTGACCATCAGGTCCAGCGCCAGCAGGTACGCCTTGGTCTTGTCGTCGCCGATCGCCGCCACGCTGCGGGAGAGGATGGGTGCCACGGCGCGGTAGAGGCTCTTGGCCGCGGCGTCGAACCCGTCCCCACCGATCCCGGAGTTCCACAACGGTGAAGGGATCTCCTCAAAGGGGAGCTCCGCCACGGTCGGCCGCAAGCCGTGGGCGTCCGCCGCGCGTTGGAGCCGGTCACGCGCCTCGTCGGTCGTGGCCGTGTCCGACTGGAGGCTGACGTGGAGGCAGTCGCGCCCACTCGCCCGGTCCCAGGTGCGCACGAAGTAGTAGTCACCGGGCCAGGCCGGCTGCTCCGGCCCGAACAGGTCGGTGAGGAAACCGCGGATGCTCCGCGTCACCGTCGCGCCACCCTCGTCGAGGGGGATCGTCACAAAGACGTGCACACGAACCTCCACAGTAACGATGCACCTTGCCGAGGAGAATCAAAGCCCCCGGTGCATCGCTGCCGACGGGCGCGCATTCGTCGAATGGCGCCCGGCGGCAGCGACCCGTCTAGGCGCCCGGTCAGGACGACGAAGACGAACACGAACTGGTCGTGCAGCCGGTGGTCGTGGTCGACGCTGCCATGGCCTGCGACAGCGTCTCATCACTGTAGTTCGAATCCTCAATCAGATCCGAGATCTCCAGCGCGTTCAGGTCCAGCTCCTGCGTGGAATCCATTCGAAATCACCTCCTTTCCTTTATTCGGAAAGGCGACTGCCGGTGGGCGCGCATTCATTGCCCGGTGGCAGCGACCCGTCTAGGTGCCCGGTCAGGACGACGAAGACGAACACGAACTGGTCGTGCAGCCGGTGGTCGTGGTCGATGCTGCCATGGCCTGCGACAGCGTCTCATCACTGTAGTTCGAATCCTCAATCAGATCCGAGATCTCCAGCGCGTTCAGGTCGAGCTCCTGCGTGGAATCCACTTGGAATCACCCCCCTCCGCGACTAGATTTTCACCGTACCAGAATAGGCCGGTCGTATGGGAAGACCCTTTGAGGAAAAAAATTGCTTTCATTCACGCCGCCGCCATTTCTGCCAGGGAACGGCGGATGACGTAGGCCAGAAACGCCTCGGCAACCGGAAGGATCCCGAGGCGGTTGTTGGTGGTGTGAATGTAGTTGGCCAGGCAGTGGGCATACGGCGTTTCTTCGAGTGCGAGTTCCGCGACATCACCGCCTGGCGAGGTGACCTGTGCCGCCTGGGTGGACTTTAAAGCTTTGGCATAGGTGTCGTGGAAAACGTCGGTGATCCCGTCTCGCCAGACCGCACTGCACAGGCTCGTCACCCTGCTTCGCGTTTTCTCGTACATCCCGGCCCACTTCTCGTCGTAGCCGGGCGGCACCCATCTGCGCCAGTCCTCCTCGTAATGGCTGAGGAAGTCCTGGCTCTGCTCCGGGTCCAGCCCGGAGCCTTTGAGGGACATGGCCATGACGCGCATGGCGGGCCCCGCCGGCGAGGCCGCGAGCTGGCGATCCGTCAGGCCGGCGAGGAGGTCAAGGACCGCGGTCGACGTCGAGCGGAAGAGCTCTTCGGCAATACGGAGCCCCGTGGTGCCGCCGTACTTCGCGTACTCGGGTGCGTAGACGGCTGCTTCGACGGTGCCCGCTGCCCTGACCGCTACGGGCTCCGCCCCTTCGAGTGCGGCCAGGCCGGGTTGGTGGGAGGACTGCTGTGCGTACTCGGCGGTTCGCTCGGCGTCGAGTGCCGGCATCGCCGCGGCCAGTCTGCTGCGCACCGACTCGACGGTCTCCTCCGAAGCCTCGTGGAGCCGCAATCTGATGTGCGGACCGCCCTGCCAGTACCGCAAGTACCAGAAGCGGTTCCGCATCCCGGCCTCGCGCATGACGGGGTGGAGCACATCCCGCAGGAAGCCGGGCTGCAGCGACATCGGCAGGTGGATGTGGAGCGGCGACCACTCACCGGTCCGCTCAGTCTCGGTAGAGCTCAACGAAAAACTCCTCTGCTGCCGCCGGCCCGGAGCCGCCGTATTCGTCGGGGGCCGGTACGCACTCTCGAATGGACGCGTAGACGTCGTCCCGTGTGAGCGCGGACTTCGCGAAGCTCCGCACCAGGTACGGGTTGCGGAAGTCGACGTACATGGGCTTGTGGACGCTCGCCCGCGTCAGATGCCGGAAATCGGACCAGTCCCTCGGGATCTCCTCCACCAGCCCGGACAGCAGGTTGTACTCGTCCAGGCGCTGCGTCAGCACGAACGCGTGCTGGGGCAGGCCCTGTTCGCGGCGCCACTGGTCGAAACGCAGCAGCGCCGGGTAGGAGTCCTTGCTCAGCTCGACCAGCTCGGGGATGTCGCGTGCGGGCACCGTCCAGGTTCGCCGGCTGGCGACGACGTCACCGACCATCAGCCGCGGCGAGGATCCGGGGTATCCGCGATGCCCCATCGCCCGGCCGATGTCGTCCATCGGCGCGTAGTTGTACCGGATCGTCGGACTCAGGACTTCCAACAGGTTGTAGAGGACCGGGACCACGATGGGGAGCATGAAGTTCATGGGGGCCAGGTGAACGCGCTCGTCGAGTTCGGGGTCCCAGAGGAGCACACCGCGGTTGGCGTGGTCGATCCGGATCGCGAGCCTGTCGAGGCTGTAGGCCCTCATCTCCGGTGCGGTGGGCCAGGTGCCGGGGTAGTTCAGCACCCGGTCGGTGAGCGGCGGGTGCAGGTTGAAGTTGAGGCCGGCGACCATGTTCAGGTCCACCTGCCCCGGGAATGCCTTCCGGAGGTGTTCCCGGACGGCGGTCCGAAGCGTCCAGTCGTCGGCGGCGGATCCCTGGACGAACGAGCTGAAGCGTGAGAAGTAGACGCCGTATCCGGTCAGGACCCCGTTCACCACGATGTCGGGCGACGGTGTGCCGCCCGCGAACTGGACGCGGAAGGTGATCGAGTCCGGGTCGACGCAGTCCTCCACCCCCGCGCACGCGGCCTTGAGCGCTTCGGGTGTCATCCGGGCGACGCCGTCCTCGGGCACGAGCTGTGCGCCGATGTCGCGCAGGGCCTGGGCGCGCTGTGCGACGAAGGTCTCGGCCGCGGCGGATTCATGTCCCCAGAACACCGCGTCCTGCTCGCTCTCGGACAGCGATACGAGCTTGTCGAAGAACGTCAGGAACGGCACGGTCTCGCGGTCGCCGTACGTGGTGGCCGCGAAGTGGTACATCCCCAACCGCTTCGTGTGGCCGTAGTCGAGCAGCGACGACAACCGCCACAGACTCTCCAAAGCGGGGACGCTCGCGGCCACGGCGTCCCGGCTCCAGGTCGCGGGCCGATCGGGCGTCCAGAGGTCCTCGTACACCGGTGCCCGGGAGATCTCCGCAGGGGGCGGCTCCATCTCGCAGACCTCGGCGACGTCGGCGAGCGCATGCTCCGCGGCCTTCAACAGCAGCCCGCGCTTCTCCGCAGGCGCGTCGGAGAGCTTCGTCTCCACTTCCCGGAGGGTGTCGAGATGACCACTCAGGACGGACACGGGCCGGGTCGTCCCGGCGCGCAGGACGCCGGCGACCTTCTCGGAGTACTCCGGGTGCTGCTCGTCGAAGCCGGGGCTGACGTACAGCAACTCGATCCGCATCATGGCCCGCAGGGCCTTCCTGCTGGTCGCATCGCTGCCGGTCAGCGTGGTCAGCGCACGGAGCACCTCCGGCACCGACGCCGTGCCTGTGGCCAGGACGGCCAGGAGGCAGTCGACGACCTTGTCGCGCTTGAGCCGGACGATCGACTCCGAGAGGCCGTACTCGGAGGAGTCGGGGACGAGGCCGATGAATTCGATCTTCTTGTCGTCCACGCGCAGGGACGAGTTCAGCAGCACCTTGCAGAGGTCGATGCCGCCGTCGACCCGGCGCAATCCGGCGGCCAGCCAGTTCACCAGCACCCGGTTCAGCGTCGACGTCGAGTACGTGCGGGACTCCGGCACGGCGTCACCGACCACCGCGGGCAGGTCGGGCGGGAAGGCTCCGACTTCGGTGAACCGGCCGAAGGGAGACGGCTTCAGCGCCGCGCGGTAGGCGAAGTTCACCAGCGAGGACTCCAGAACCCGGGATCGGCTCGGCTTGACCGAGCCCATTTCGCCCGAGGTGTACCGGCGCAGGCTCTCGTAGAGCTGGTCACCGGAGAGCTGGATGCTCCTCGCCATCGAGTCGTGTTCGAGGATGCGGGCGAAACTCGCGCGCGCCGATCGCATCCTGTCCTCGAACAGCGTCCGCGCCTCGTCCTCGCACCGTCGCGTCCGCCGCACGAGGTCGAACCACTCCCGCACCCCGGCGAGCGTCTCCGCGTCGAGGTGCGGCTCCACGAGCCCGACCCGTCGAGCCGCCGGCTCGGCACGCTGGTTGTAGATGTCACGGCGCAGCCGGACGAGCTCGGCACGTACGGACGCCTCCACCTGCGGTACGCATCCGGCCAGCCGGTCGGACACTTCGCCCGCTCGCCGCGCACAGTCCTCCCCAAGGAGGCGGCTCTCCTCGATCCGGGCCCAGGGCTCGTCGAACCGGAGGTCCTCAAGTCCGGCCACGGGCAACCGACTACGCCGGAACACGACGTAGGGGCTGACCCTCACGGCGGACTCGGCCGGGGACGCTGAAGGCTCATCCGATCGCACGAAAGGTACTCCTCGTCTTACCAGCGGGCTAGGCAAAGGGGTGGGGCGGAACGTCCGCCGGGGTCATGTCGTCGGGCAACTGGGAGGCATGCGGGAGCGATCCACTGTGGAGCCGCGGCAGCCCCTCAAGACGGCGAGTGGCCTGCCCGAACGTCATCGGCACGCATCCGGGTACGAAGCTGCGCGTACAGACCAGTCCGCGCCAGCGCAGCTCCGGCGTGGTGACATCGGCCGCGTATGCGTGCGTGCCGGTGGCCTCGATCTGGGCCCGCACGTAGTCGAGATCCTTGTCGAGGGAGTCGAACTCCGGGGCTGCCGCGACCGCTGCCGCGAGAGGGAATGCGGGCCTGTCCGGTGCGGTCAGGAACGCGAACCACTCCCGGGACGTGGGCAGGGCGCCGAGCAGACTGTGGTCGTCCATCTCGACCAGCGAGTCGAAGTCCTCCGCGAGCCGCTGCCGGTGCGCCGGGTCGTTGTCGAACGCATGCCGCAAGGACGCCACGCGCGCGGACACCTCGAAGATGGCCGACTCGGCCGCCGCCCGCGGGTACAGGCTGGCCGCGGTCGACACGAGGGTGCAGGGACCCGAGTCCGCGTCGCGCTGGGCGAGTGCCAGCACGACCGGGATGTCGATGTCCAGCGTCGCCCAGAAGAGGCGGACGCGGAACCCGGTCACCACCTCGACGCGGTCCATCAGCTCCCTGATGGCGCCGTCGGCCGGCCCCAACACGAGTTCGGGCAGGAGCAGTTTGCGGTACCAGGTGAGCAGGAAAGCGTCCCGTTCCACGATCTCGAACAGTCCGTGCAGAGTCGCTTCCTCGTGACTCTGGCCCAGTGCGAAACCGTTCGACGTGTCGTAGAAGAACGGCTTCCGTGCTCCGGTGCGGCGCACCCACGAGAGCGCCACTTCCGGCAGGTACCGGGCAGGGCCGTCGCCGAGCGGCGTGACCGGGACCCATTCCACCGTTTCGGCCGCGTCCAAGGGCGACCAGAGAAAGCCGTCCCGGGCGTACTGGTCGGCGGAGTGGTATCCGAGGGTGCGGGGATCGATGCCCTGTGTCCCCAGCTCCGCGAGCGTGGCCTGCACGATGCCGTCGGCCGGCTGATGACAGAAGCCGGTGTGCCGCTCCAGGCCCTCCAGCACCGCGGTCGTCCTGCTCTTGGCGAAGCTCCGGGTGCGCCCGACCCCGGGCTCCAGCATGCCGTTGCCCAGTGGCAGGCCGACCTGCGCCTGGGGCAGCGGGCCGTCCAGATCGACGAGTGGCTCCCGGAACAACGAGTGCGGTCCCAGGTAGTCGGTCGTGAGCGTCGGCGGCAGCGGACGTCGGGCCCGGAGCGCCCCGTCGGACTTCTCCAGCAGCTCGGGTGCGGAGCCGAAGGCGATCGTGGTCGTGGCCGTCGCGGGCCGACGTGCCGGGCAGCCCGTTCTCGGAGGTACGTGTCCTTGTCGCACCGTGCCGCCGGCCCGGTCGACCGTGGCGAGCGTGCCGCCGGCGGAGGGCGCCCGGAGGAGCAGGGCCGCGAGTCGGGTGACGGTCGCGCGCAAGGCCGGACCGAGCTGCTGCCAGAGCGCGTGGCTGCGCGCGGCCCCCGCGGAATCGTTCCCGGACACCTCCTCGAACGGCAGCTCGGCGGAGTCCACATTCCTGCTGAGGAACCAAGCCAGGCACCGCGGGCAGCCGCCGTCGCGCTCGTGTGCCAGGTCGTAGACCAGGATGTGGACGCTGCCGCACCAGAACAACACCGCCAGGCCGCGCCCCGACCTGCTGCCGTCGGCGTGTACCCGGGTGGGGGCGGTCAGCGGCCCCAGGAGCACCTCCGCCGGCTCCGGTGCGCCGGCATTGGCCGACAGGGCGGAGATCAGGTCGGCGGCCGGTGGGGCGGCCTGCTGCTGGGCACTCATATGACCTCCACCAGTCGGACCTTGCCGCGCGCGAAGGGAACCGCTCGCGTGGTGACCTCGGCGCACTCCGGTCGGGCGATGTGCCGCCACACCTCCGGCCAGGTGAGGAAGTGCGGGTTGAGCGGAACCAGGGCGCCGGCGTCGTTGACCAGCCCGAGCAGCGCCATGGAGACCGCTTCCGCGTAACAGACGCCCGCGCCCTGCACGACCGGCTTGCCGGCGGTACGACCGGTGACCCGGTGGATGCCGTTCGGCAGCCGGGTACCGGTCCACTCCCATGGCCCCTCACCACGGCTGCGGACGACCGTCTGCCGGATGTACCGGCTGAATCCGGCGCACTCGCCGTGCCCCAGGTCGTCATCGGACAGGTGCACCCAGGCGGAAGGGTCCAAGGTCTGTGCCATCGACCACTTCAGCAGGGCGCGGTAGACCGCCTCGTCCAGCGACCATCCGGCGCCCACCGCGGGTGGCGCGAACATCTCCAGTGCGTTGAGCGCCGCCTGATAGATCGCTTCCCGGGGCGACAAGGTGGCGGTGGTGAGCTCATGGACCCGGCACTCGTCGGCAAGCCCGACGAGTGCCGTGGCCCTGGCCTGTCCGAAGGGGACCTGCGACAGCTCGCCGCCGTCCACGTAGCGGAAGGGGCCGACGAGTTCGTCGGTCCAGCTGCGCAGGGTGTCGACGATCCGCTCGTGGACGTCGTCCAGCCGGCTGTCGTCCTCGGGGCTGACGAGGTTTCTGCGGATCAGCACCTCGGCCGCGTCGTCGCGTGCACCACCGGTGACCGAAGGCACCACCGCCCGGTGGCACCGGCAACCCGCCGCCGACCACGCCGGATGGGTCTGCACCGTCGGCGGTTTCATGTCGAGAGGCATGGACGCCGCCGCTGCCGCGTGCGCGCCGAGTCCGGCGCTGCGCAGGTAGATCGCGTGGACCAGTGCCGCCGCGATGGCGTCGTCCGATGCCGTGGACGCGGTGGCGTCCGGAGCGGCCGGCGGTGCCGTGCGGCCGTATCGGCACAGGCACTCCCAGCAGCCGGTCGCCGTGTCGTCGGACCACAGGATCCAACGGCGCCCGCGGACCTCGCCCACGACGCCGTGCGGAACGCCGCGTTCGAGCAATGCGTCCTGCAGCCGCACGGTGCGCTCGTACGAGAGACCGTCCGCGTCGACGACGACCAGTCCGGCGTTCTCCCGCTGTGGCACCGGCTCCTCCGCCGCGACCGCGTGGAACTCGGTGCGCAGGCCGAACAGGGGTGCTGCGTCCAGGAGTTGGCGCAGCCGGTCGAGCCAGTCGGGGCGACCGTAGAGGTGGAGGGTGGTGGCGAGGAGGCGATCCAGTGCGCGCACCGGTTCGTCCGTCAGCTGCGAGAGGTACGGGATCAGCCACTCCGAGGCCGGCCCTTTGGCCGCGGCCTGTTGCGACATCGGCGCGTCCAGGACGGTCACGCACCGACGCGCCACCAACGCGTCGAGCACACGCGACACCGCTGGGCGCGACCCCGCCGGGAACTCGTCCACCAGTTCACGCCCGGTACGACTGCCGTCCGACCGGCCGAGCAGCGTCGAGACGACCTGGAAGGCGGACGCACCCCGCACGGTGAACGAAGAGGCGCCGACTCCGATCCATGCACCCTGCTTCGTCCGCAGCGTCGAGACATCGGGCCGGGCGAGAAAGACGCCCGTAGCCGATGCCGGACCCCCAGAGGACATCGAATCACTCACTTTCGTGGCGCAGCGATCAAGACGCCGGGTGGGCATAGGTGGCGGCAAGCAGCGGGTGCCTTGTCACACCGTCGCTCTGGATCAGGTTCCGGACGGCGGCGCCGATGAAGCCACCGAAGACGGTGCCGGCGAGCCGGTGGGACTGGCAGCGGAGATGGAAGTCGTAGAGAGCCATGGAGGCGCGTACCGCGCACAGGCGGAATCCGTGCGCTCCCGCCCACGAGTCCGCGGCGTCGAGATTCCCGCAGACGGTGACGATCCCGGCCGCTTCGGCGAACTCACGCTGCACACCGAGCAGTTCGGGATCTCCGATGGCCGAGGCCGGGGCGATGAACGACGCCTCCTGCGCGGTGACCCGGTACACCCCGGCCGGCTTGCCCGCGCTGCGCAGCGCGAAGACGAATGCCTCCAGCGGGCCCATGTCGTCGTCGAGCGCCCAGTCGCCGGCATCGCGTGACAACGCCTCGCGCACCCACCTCAGGATCAGGTCCGTGCGCACGGGTGCGTCCCCGTACTGCAGGGAGGACCGGCGCGCCTGCAGGGTGTCGTGCAGATCGAGGGGGTGACCGGAACCGGTTGCCCGCTCGTCGATGTCGACGGGCATGGCCTCCGCGAACGGCATCGGCGACCGGTTTGCCGCGAGGCCGTCGCTCGTGGGGGTCCGCTCGGCGAAGGCGTCGAGCAGCGGCTCCATCATGGAGGAGTCGGTTCGCATGGTTCAGCCCACCTCCATGACGGCTGTGATGGGTTCTTCGGCAGTGGAGAGGCCCAGGTACGCGCTCAGGGCGTGGTCGTCCCAGTCCGTGACCAGTGAGTAGGCCAGGTTCAGCCGGTCGGCGACCTTCCGGGCGGCGGACAGGGCGACGCCGCCGTCACAGAAGGAAATCCGAAGTCCGAACGTGCCGTACTTGGCACCCATCTTCTTGAGGTTGGCGGTGACGACCAGCAGCAGTGGCCGTTCGCCCGGTAGTGCCTTGCCGGTGAGCTGGGCGAGGTCGTGGTCCCGTTCGCGGTACGCGTACCCGCCCACGGGCAGTACGGACTCGTCGCGACTGACCAGGTAGGCCGTCGCGGAGCCGATGTTGCCGCCGGCCGCGGTCCACCGCTGCACCCAGCCGTCGGCCCGCTTGCGGATGCCGAAGGCGACCGCGAGCATCAGGGCGACCTCGGGTCGGCCGACGTCGGCGCGATCCGCCGTGGGCGACGGCGCTCCTGCCAGCCTCGACACGTCCGCTCCGGGCAGCGTCACCCGCGGGCAACTGGGCCAGTCGCGGAACTGCCACTGCAGGTTCATGTTCTTCGACTGGAAGTGGGCCAGATGCCCGTTGGTGTCCAGGAACTTGCGTACCGGCAGGGCGATCGACGCTTCGTAGACCGCACTGGGCGGCGGTGCGGACGCCGTGGTGCCCTTGCTGAAGGAGCAGGTGGGACACCCGGGGCGGGTGGCACTCGGCCGGTAGCGCGTCGACAGCGTGGTCAGGTCGATGACGCCGGCGTCGAGCGGCAGGTAGGTCCGGATCGCACGCGAGGAGAGCGCGAGGAGGTGGTGGGCGACGATGCCTGCGATGAGGTCGTGCGCCTGCTGCGGCGGGGTGTCCGGCAGATCGTCCCCCTCGTCGGCGACGCCGCACTCCAGGCACGGGGTGAACGCGGGGTCCACGTACGGGCCCAGGGTCATCGAGGTGCCGTCGGCACGCACGCGCAACAGGGACCGTCGCTCCAGCCAACATCGGTTCCGCAGTTCGGCGAGCTGGGGCCGGGACCGCCGGGTCTCGAAGAAGACGACGAGGGCGTCGTCGGTGAGCGGCAGTTCGTCGAGGTCTTCGACCACCTCGCACACGCCGTCCACAGAGCGTGCCGTGGCCTGTACCAGGACGCTGTCCCCCGCTAGATGAACGGTGGCGCGATCGAGCCGCGCCGCGGCGTCGGCCCAGGACGGGTTCACCCCGGTGGAGTTGCCGAGTCGGGACAGGAGGCAGGCGAGCTCGGGCGCCACCGCCGGAGTGTCGCCGGGCCGGGCGCCCTCCTCCAAGGCACCCGACGCCCAGAGCAGGGCCAAGGACTTGAGGACGACCGCCTCGTCGAGATCGACCGCGGCGGCGATGCCGGCATGCGTGGTGCTGCCGTCGCAGGCGGCGACCAGTCGGCCGAGGTCCTCGCGCGCGAACTTCCCGGTGAAGACCTGCCGCTTGTCCGCGCCGTCGAGCATCAGGGCGTCGTCGACCTGGCGGAGCCGAACGCCCCTGCGGAGGGCGGGGCGTTCCGGGACGGCGATCTGCTTGTCCCGGCCGGCGGCCCGTCCAAGGGTCTCGGCCTTCAGCTCAACACCCATCGATTGCGCTCCTTTCCCCATGACGAAGAGGTCGTGACCACTCAGACAAGACCCGCCAGCGCGTCGACGCCCGTGCGCCGATCGGCCCATCGGGCGCTGCACCGCGGACAGCGGTCCACGGCCACCGTCGACGCCGTCGACGTCACTCCCGTGACCAGGTCGAACTTCCGTACCGTGGCGCCGAGTCCGGCCGGGCCGCCGCGCAGCTCGGCCGTGGCCAGCGCCAGCAGACCGTGTGTGATCGCGAGGTGCATCCGGCCGAAGCCCTCGGGCAGGTCCCGGGTCGCCTCGGCCACCCGATCGGTCCGCGCGGGATCCTGGTGCTGCTCGGCGCGTCGCAGGTGGCAGGAGTAGCAGGCGGTGGCTCCGGGGATCACGGCCGGTCCGCACACGATCCTGGTGGGAAGCAGTTCGACCCCGACCGTCGGGACGCCCCGCTCGAACCCGAACCGGTCGAGCGCGTCCCGCAGTTCCTCGTCCCGCCCGGAGTACACGGCCACGACCATCGCGGCGCTCGACAGCCGGGCGTCGTCGGGGAGTTCACTGCCGGACACCCGGCTCCAGGCTGCCGGCCGGTACGCGTCGGCGTACTGCTCCCCGAAGGCGTCCCGCACCAGGTAAAGGCAATCCACCAACTGTTCGGACAACACGGGCTGTGTCTCCTGTCCACCGGCTACGCGGCCGGCTGCGGTTCCGGATTCAGCGACTCTTCGCCGTGGCTCTGGTGGCCCATCGCCGTCGGTGCGGTGTAGAGCCGGGGCGTGCCGAGGTAGCGCTCGCTGTGGATGAACGACAGGGGCACGGCCTCGGGCACCAGCACCTTGACGGCGTGCATGCCTACCTGCCGCGCCTCGTCGGTGGTGATGTCGACGACGAGCGTTTCGGCACCCCGCGCGGCCAGTTGGGAGACCGCGGTGGCCAGCGGGTCTGCCGCGGCGGACAGGTCGGGGAGCTCTTCGAGACGTCGTACGTCCCGCTCTCCTTCCAGCAGGTGCCGAAAGACGTGCCGCCGCTCGGCCGAGGCGTTGTACGCCGCCGAGCCGACCACGCTGACGGTCCCGTCCTCGGGGCGTCGCGCCGGCCGACGACCCATGCTGCCGCGCAGCGCCACACGTATGGAGGCGAGCTCGCGGTAGATCTTGCTCACGGCGCGCTGTGGATCGACGTCGCACGTCGCGCAGACGATCTGCGCCAGCTGCTCCTCGTGGGGTGAAAGCTGCACGGCATACACCACGGGGATACCGAAGTCGGTCGTCGCGTCGAAGAGCCGGACCTCAAGGTGACGTCCGGTCCCGGTCGTGTGGTGGGCGCGCACGGACGGCTCCAGGAGCTCCGGATCGACCGACAGTTGCGGCAACCGCAGGCGGTGCAGCCACGCGAGCGAGAGCGCATCGCGCTCCACGACCTCGAGCAGCCCGCCGAGTACCGCGCTGCGGATGTCGGAGTGAACGGCCGCTCCCGTGGTGATGCCCCGGGTGAAGCGTTCCGACGGTGAGTGCGGTGCCATGTGCAGGTAGACCGCGATGGCCGGCACGAGGACGGGGCACCCTCGGGTGAGCGACCAGGCCCGAACCCACCTGATCGGGACGGCCGGGTCGTACGGGACCAGACCGCAGTCGTCACGAGCGAACTCGTGCGCGGAACACCGGGGCCACCGGGTGGGCGAAACGAAGTCCTCGGTGAGTTCGGCCTCGGCGGCGACAGTGATGTCGTCGTCGTGCCAGGAGCAGATCGAGTACCGTTCGAGGGCCTCGGCGATCGAGATCAGCCTGGCCCGCTCGCCGGCCAGCGCGCTGCCGGCACCGTTGAGGTTCCCCGTGTCACCGTCGTTGCTCCAGCCCTGCATGCTGTGCAGGACCTTCGAGGGATTTCCGATGCTGGAAACGCGGACGGCGAAGTCCGGATCGCCGTCGGCCACCGGCAGAGCCGTGGTGCGGGATACGAGACCGTACGGAGAGACCAGAGAAGCTATTTGCTTTAACTCATGCTTACTGACGTCCACAGGCTCTCCCCCGTTGAGAATCCCAGACACCGACGGCTGACCGCCGTGGGCTGATCGTTACCGAAGCGGCCCGGGCTGTCAAGGAGTCCGCTAACGATCGATCATCTCAGTTACATACTGTCATTCTTGCTGGTTAGCACGCTTTTTCTCAGGGCGACGAGCTGGTGTGTCATCGCATGGCGGAAGTGCGTGACCTGCGGGTGTGGTGGTGCCATTGCGCTGGTCGTGGAAGGCGATGTGCAGCCCGATATCCGGTCCGCGGATCGGGAACCCGCGGCCGAACCGCTACAGGTGAGAGGGCGGTCGAATGGGGCCGCGCGTGGCGGAGTCGTCGAGGATAGGGAAGTGCGAACCTAGCCGATCACGACACTTTCTGGCACAGTCTGCTGGCACGAACCGAATCTGGCTGGTTCGCATGCCCTTCATGCTGCGTACCGGTGCGCGGAGCCCGCCGCGGCGGATAGGTTCCAGCCCGAGTGGGCGTGGGGCGGAATGACAGGGGGAGAACTACGTGACCGACGTGACCGTAGAGAACGAGCGGCTCCGCACACTGTGGAAGCAATACGCGCCCCGCTATGACCGTGACATGGTGCGTCTCGAACGCATGCTGCTCGATGACGGGCGTGCCTGGGTTTGCGGCCAGGTCAAAGGGGAAGTCCTCGAAGTCGCCATCGGCAGCGGCCGGAATCTGGAATTCTATCCGGCCGGGATATCGGTGACCGGGCTCGACCTGAGCCCGGAAATGCTGGACCTGGCTCGGAAGCATGCCGCCGCATTGGGCCGGGAGGTCGAGTTGCGGGAAGGTGAGGCCCACGCGATGCCGTTTCCGGACGGCTCGTTCGACACGGTCGTCTGCACGCTCGGGCTGTGCAGCGTGCCCGATCACCGGGCGGTGATCGCCGAGATGTACCGGGTGCTCCGTCCCGGGGGACGGTTGCTGTTGCTCGACCATGTGGGCAGCCACCATCGGTTGATCCTTCTCTGGCAACGCCTGCTGGAGAAGTCCATGCTGCGACAGTGTGGGGACCATCAGACCCGTAGGCCGTTTCCACTGGTCAAGCAGGCCGGATTCATCATCGAGCACCAGGAGCGGCGCAAGTTGGGGGTCGTCGAGCGGGTCGCCGCACGCAAGCCCGAGGCATAGCCGCCGCGCGGCGCTCCGTGTGGTTGACGGGCGTCAGGATCTCCCTGCGCCGCATGCCGCATTCCGGTCTTCGCGCTGCTCGACCGCCGACCTGACGGGCCGCCGACGATCCGGTTGGACACCCTGGCCGGGTGGCCGTGCTCGGGGATTTCACCGGCAACTTCGCGCCGTACACCGAGCCTTCCGCAGAACTGCGCAGCAGCGAGGATGTGCTCGCGCGCGATCGGCTCTACCAGGCAATGAACAAACGCGGCCTGCTGCGGAACGGCATCTCGAACCCGGTGTACACGATGAATGCGTCGATGCTCGGATTCCTCATCCGCGACCGATGTGACACGGCGGGCGCCGAGTTGGCCAGCGGTCGGAAGGCCGATTCCTCGGCGCACCTCGTCAAACAATCTCCTTTGAGGCCAAGACGAAGCCCTCGGCCAGCGCCCCGCGGGTGGCTTCGCAGGAGATCAGCGCGATATTCGCGGATTTACTTCCGAGCTTCCACAAGCGGATCCATACCCATGATCTAGCAAAGGATGGCGAAACATGACTTCCGTGGCCGACACCTGGGGAATTCACAAGGCGCAGTTCTGGCTACGTGGCCAGGCGCCGGAAGCCCCGGTGCGCTACGACGCGCAGGCCGGGATCTGGTGCGTCTACGGCTATCGGGAGGTCCAGCATGTCCTGGCCAACCCCGCGACGTTCTCCTCGAACACCCAGCGCGTCGTACCCCAGGACATGTTGGACGGCATGGACGAGTTCAGCGAGGGCAACCTCATTCAGATGGATGCGTTGGAGCACAAGAAGCTCCGCGGGCTGATCAGCCATGCCTTCACCCCGAAGGTGGTGGCCGATATGGAGCCACGCATCGCCGAGCTGACCCACGAGCTACTCGACGCTGTGGCCGACGGTGACCGGATGGAATTGGTCAACGACCTGGCGTATCCGCTTCCGGTCATCGTCATCGCCGAACTGCTCGGAGTGCCGGCCTCGGACCGGGACAAGTTCCGGGAATGGGGGACCGCGCTGATGGAGAGCACCCAGGAGTTCTCCTTCGTCGAGCGGAGCGAAACACAGCGGAAGCGGCTTCAGGACGCGATGCAGCAGGTTGCGAAACTCGGCGACTACCTGCGCGAACACGTGGAGGACCGCAGGAGGAATCCCCGCGAGGACCTGATCTCCAAGCTGGTCCAGGCCGAGGTGGACGGTGAACGCCTCAGCGACAACGAGGTGGTGAACTTCTCCAACGTGCTGCTGATCGCCGGGCACATCACCACCACGATGCTGCTGGGCAACTCGATCCTGTGCCTGGACACCCATCCGGAGTGGCTCGCCAGGGTTCGCGCGGACCGGAGCCTGATCCCCGCGGCGATCGAGGAAGCACTGCGGTATTACAGCCCGTTCGCGGGGACGGCGCGGGCCACCACGACCGAGGTCGAACTCGGCGGCGAGCGCATCCCCGCCGATTCCTTGGTGGTGACTTTTCTCGGCGTGGCGAACCGGGATCCGAAGCAGTTCACCGATCCGGACACCTTCGACCCGACGCGGGACCCGAACCCGCATCTGGCGTTCGGCCGTGGGGCACACTTCTGCATCGGCGCGCCACTGGCAAGGCTGGAAGGCAGGGTGGCGCTGAACATCCTGCTGGACCGCTTCCCCAACCTGCGGAGCGATCCGGACCGGCCGCCGCGGTTCCTTCCCAGCCTGAGCATGACCGGGGTCCGGGAACTGCCGCTGCTGTTCTGAGCAGGACGCCCCACAGGAGAAACCCCGACTCGGACCCTGTCCGGGCTGGGGTTTTGGGGTCGGCGGGCTTCAGGTGGCCAGTTGGGGGAGGACCTCGGCGCCGGGGAGTTGGGTCAGGAAGCGGCCGGGAAGGATGATCTTGCCGCGGCGGCGGCCGCTGCCGATGAGGACGTGGGGGGTGGTGGCGACCGCCTCGTCGATCAGGACGGGCCAGTCCGCCGGCAGGCCGAGCGGGGAGATGCCGCCGTATTCCATGCCGGTTTCCGCGACGGCGGTCTCCATGGGGGCGAAGCTGGCCTTGCGGGCGCCGAGGTGCTTGCGGACGGTCCTGTTGACGTCGACCCGGGTGGTCGCCAGCGCGACGCAGGCGGCGAAGGTGACGTTCTCGCCGCGCTTGGCGCTGACGATCACGCAGTTCGCGGAGAGCTCCGGCGGGACGTCGTAGCTCTCGCAGAAGACGGAGGTGTCGGCCTTCTCCGGGTCGGTGTCGACGACCAGCACCGACTCCACCGGCTCGGCTCCGGCCCAGGTGCGCAGCGCCGCGGCGGTGGGGTCCGCCACCAGTTCCGGATGGTCGACGGCTCGCCAGGCTGCTTCGAATCGGCCGAACGGCGTGGTCAGAGAGTTGATCATCGTCGCATGGTAGGGGAACGGCGGTCGCCCGAGGGGGCGTCGGGCGGGTGCCTGCGGGCGGTCCGCGGCCCGGTCGGGCGGTCCGCCGTGCTGTCCGGGGAGCGGGTGTGACCTGCGGATTCCTGGGTTCGGGCGGCGCGGTGTCGGGGTGGCGTCAGGGCTTCGGGGGGCGCTGTGGGCCCGGACGTTCGCGACGATGTCCCGCACCTTGTTGCGCAGTTCCTCGGAGAGAACGGCGTCACTCATCTTCCACCCCTTGCGGTTCAGGCGTTGCTGCCGCAGATCATGAAACCCGTGGCCACAATTCCCGGCAACACTCCGAAAGTGACATGGGATGTGTCCCGGTACCTACAGCCAGGACCCCGGATCCGCTCAACTCCCCTTTTCCAGAGCCTTGGTCGGGGTAGCGAGTGGGTTTCCTCCACCGCTCCTTCCATGCAGCTTTTATGTGCCTTCCATGCCGTTTCCATATTCCTTCGCACTGCCCTCTAGGCGCCTTTCACTTCAGGTCTATCGGGGTGGTGCACCATGCCCGGATGAGAGAATTCGGTCCGGCGACGCCCAGGGCGACGGTCGGTATCGCGGCCGCCGCGCGCTGGCTGCCCGACGGCAGTTCCCAGGTCGGTTCGGCAGTGGACAGCGGGCGGCTGAAGGCCCGTACGGCACGGGAATTGGGCCATGCGGCGCTGCCGGCCGCGGCGGACACCCCGGCCCCCGACATGGCCGTGCACGCCGCGCGTGCGGTACTGGACGCCACCGGGACCGACCCCGGCCGGCTCGACGTGCTCTGTCACGCGTGGATGTACTACCAGGGGCACGACCTGTGGTCGCCGCCGCACTACATCGCCGCGCGGCTCGGTGCCGCGCGCGCCCTGCCGGTCGGCGTCCAGCAGGTGTGCAACGGCGGGGCCACGGCCCTGGACCTGGCCGCCTCCTGGCTCCGCGACCGCCGGGCGGGGGCGGTGGACGGCGCCGTGGACGGAGCGGCGGACGGGGCCTCCTGGGGGCTCGTCACCACCGGTGACCGGTTCGCCGGGTCGGGCTTCGACCGCTGGGCCGGGGACTACGGCGTGGCCTACGGCGACGGCGGCACCGCCCTGCTACTCGCCGCGTGCGTGGCCGCGCCCCCGGTGGACTACGGCCGGGACACCGGCACCTGGGCGCGGGGGGCGCCGCGGCGGGCCTGGCCGACCTGATCGACGGCGCGGTGCTGGCGCCCGGCGAGGCGGCGCTCGTGCTCAGCGCGGGGGCCGGCTTCACCTGGTCGTGCCTGGTCGTCCAGGCTCCAGCGGCGTAGATGCGGACGTCCCCGCGCGCGCCGGCCCACGAGAAACCAGCGAATGAGCCACAGGAACAACGGAAACAACCGGAACAACGAGGAATCCATGTCACGTTCGGTATTCATCACCGGGGGAAATCGCGGTATCGGCCTGGCCATCGCCCGGGCCATGGCGGCCGACGGTGACCGGGTCGCCGTCGGATATCGCTCCGGAGAGCCGCCGGAGGGTCTGTTCGGCGTCCGGTGCGAGGTGACCGACCCGGCGTCGGTGGACGCCGCGTACGAAACCGTCGAGGCCGAACAGGGCCCGGTCGAAGTGCTGGTGGCAAACGCCGGAATAACCCGCGACACACTGCTGCTGCGCATGAGCGACGAGGCATTCGACGACGTACTGGAGACCAATCTGAAGGGGGTGTTCCGGACGGTGCGAAAGGCCGCGAGCGGCATGCTCGCCGCCCGCCGCGGCCGCATTGTGCTGCTGTCGTCCGCACTGGGCTTCCTGGGTTCTCCCGGGCAGACCAATTACGCGGCGACGAAGACCGCGATGGTCGGCTTCGCCCGTTCCCTCGCCTGGGAGTTGGGCTCCCGCGGCGTCACGATCAACCTCGTCGCCCCCGGGATCATCGACACCGCCATGACCCAGGAACTCAGCGACCGCCGCATGCGGGACGTGATGCGGATGACGTCGCTGAACCGCCCCGGCACCCCCGAGGAAGTCGCCGCGGCCGTACGGTTCCTGGCCGGCGAGTCCGCGGGCTACATCACCGGTGCGGTGCTCCCCGTCGGCGGCGGCATCGGCATGGGCATCTGAACGGCCGGCCCGGCCCCTCTCTCTGGAGCGAATCCTTGACACGCGATCACGCGACCGGCGCCGCCGGTCCGATCTCCACGGCCGAACGACCGGCCCCCGCGGCGTCCCCGACGACCGGCCCCGACACCGCCGCCGCCCCGCCGCGCCGGCTCACCCTCGCCGTCTGCTGCTTCGGCACCCTGCTGGTGCTGATGAACTACACGGCACCCATGTCCACCCTCTCGGCCACCGCCGCCGACCTCGGCGCGGGCCTGTCCGGCCAGACCTGGATGCTCAGCAGCGTCATGCTGGGCATCGCCGCGCTGCTGCTGATCACCGGCGGCCTGGGCGACGCGCACGGCCAGCGGCGGGTCTTCTTCTACGGCGCCCTGCTGCTGGCGGCGAGCACCGTGGTGTGCGCCACGGCCGGCGACAACGGGGTGTTCGTCGGCGCCCGTATCGTCCAGGGCATCGGCAGCGCCGCCATCATGACGGCCAGCCTCGGCATCATCGGCTACGCCTTCCCGGCCGGGCCCAAGCGGGTGCGGGCCACCGGCATGTGGGGCGCCATGGTCGGCGGCGGGATCACCCTGGGCCCGGCGATCTCCGCGGCGCTGGCGATGGTGGACGACTGGCGGCTGGGCTACTGGGCGTTCGCGGTGGGCGCGGTGCTGCTGGCGATCGCGGTCCGCACCCTCGTCGACGAGTACCGCGGCGACCGGCCCGAGCGCACCGACTGGGCCGGTGCGGTGCTGCTCGGCGTCGCGGTGACCGCCCTGCTGGCCGCGCTGGTCCAGGGCCGCAGCGGCTGGCTGGCCCCCGAGGCGCTGGTGCTCTTCGTGGTGGCGGTGGTGCTCGCGGTGGCCTTCGTGATCGTCGAACTGCGCTCCGCCGCGCCGATGGTCGACCTCCGCCTGTTCCGCGACCCGGACTTCAACGCGGCCACCCTGGGCTCGCTGTTCACCGGGCTGTCCATCCTGGGCGTGCTGAGCTATCTGCCCACGGTGATGCAGAAGTCGATGGGCATGACCGCCCTGGCCGGCGGCGCCATGCTCGGCATCTGGGCCGGCACCTCCTTCGTGGTGTCGCTGCTGACCCGCCGGCTCTCCGACCGGGTGCGGGGCTGGCACCGGCTGGTGATCGGGATGGGCCTGAGCATCGTCGGCGACGTGGCGATCCTCGGCATCGCCCCGGACGCCCACTGGGCGCGCTTCGTCCCCGGCCTGGTGGTCAGCGGCGTCGGCAGCGGACTGCTCAACGCGGGCCTGGCCCGTATGGCGGTGGAGAGCGTCCCCGCCCACCGTGCGGGGATGGGCGCCGGCGCCAACAACACTGCCCGCTATGTGGGCGCGGCGATCGGCGTCGCCCTGACCGTGGTGGCCTCCACCTCCGTCATGCCCTCCGGCGACGCCGCGGTGGACGCCGGCGCGGGGATGGACCGCGCCCTCGTGGTCTGCGCCGGACTGTCCGCGCTGGGAGCGCTATGCATCGCCCTCACCCGGATCGGCAAGCGGGCCCGCACGGACGCGTGACGGGCGCGACGGCGCATACCGCGACGACGCACGACGGCGCCGTACAGCGATTCCGTACGGCGGCGGCGTGCAACCCGAAGGAGCCGAGCAGGGGTCCTGTCCGTGGAGGGTGGGGCCCCGCCGCTTTCCTGCCCCCTTCGACACAGCCGCGTGTCCCGTATGGAACACCGCGATGGCACCGGCGGCACCCCTTCGCATAGCGTGTGACCTCCGTGCACCATTCATGCACCAGTCACCGCGCATGACCGCGCACGACGGAAGAGCCGCCGCGAGGCCGAGGGGGAGAGCCGCACATGACGGGCTTCGGCGTCCTGGGACCGCTGGAACTGCACACCGCACACGGCGTACGGACCCTGCGCGGGCCGAAACTGCGGAAGGTCCTCGCCCTACTGCTGTCCCGGGCCGGCCACTTCGTCCCGATCGACCTGTTGATGGACGAACTGTGGGCGGGCCGACGACCCGACAGCGCCGTGATGACCGTTCGCACCCACGTCTACCACCTGCGCAAACAGCTGGCCGCCGAGGAATTCGCGGGAATGGCGCAGCAACCGGTCATCGAGAGCCGGCCGAACGGCTATCTGCTGCGCCTTTCCGACGGTGCCCTGGATTCCGCCGTCTTCGCCCAGCAGGCCCGGCTCGGGGGCGAACTCCTGCACCAGGGCCGGGTGGCGGAGGCTGCGGACGCGCTGCGCGCGGCCCTGGCGCTGTGGCGCGGGCCGGCGCTCGAAGGCGTGGCGTGCGGGCCGGTCCTGGACGGCTATGTGGCCCGCCTCGAAGAACAGCGTCAGCGCGCCCTGGAAAAGCGCCTGGAGGCGGACGCCCAGCTTGGCCGGCACCGCGAAATCATCTGTGAGCTGCGCACGTTGGTGGCCGCGAACCCGTTCAACGAATGGCTGCACACCCGCCTGATCGACGCGCTGCGGTGTTCCGGCCGGCGCGCCGAGGCGCTCGGCGCGTACCAGAAGCTGTGCGCCCTGCTCGAAAGCGAACTGGGCCTGGAACCCTCGATGGAAGTGCGCCGCATCCGGTGCCAGATCCTCGGCCGGGCCGCCTGACGGCCCCGCGCGCATTCCCGCCGACATCCCACCGCGCGCATTCCACGCCCGAATCCCTGGCCGGCACGTGATCGAGGAACTCCTGCCCCCGCCCGTCGCCTCCGCCGAACACTTCGGCGACGCGCCCCTCGGCGAACTCTTCCCCGAAGAGGCCGCGTCGGTCGCCTCGACGGTGGCGGCCCGGCGCGCCAAATTCCGCACCGTACGCAGCTGCGCCCGCACCGCGCTGGCGCAGCTGGGCATTCCCGCCGTACCGATACCGCGGGGGCCGCGCGGCGAGCCGATCTGGCCGGACGGCATCGTCTTCCTGCTGCGCTCCTCGACGGCGTTCCTGCTGGCGGGGTCGGTGGCCCCGGTCCGCCCGGCCGCGTTCGCCTGCGGCGCGGCCGCCTGGACCTGCGCGACGACCTACGTCTACCTCGTCAACGGCGTGCACGACGCGCCCGAGGACCGGCTGAACGCCAACGGCCGCCCGATCTCCGGCGGTCGCCTCGCCCCGGAGCGGGCCAGGGCGATCGCCTGGGTGCTGGCGCTCCTCGCCCTGCTGCTGGCGGCGCTCGGCCCGGTGCCCCTGCTCACCCCGCTCGTCGCCGCCCAGCTGCTGTGCGGATACGCCTACTCGGCGCCGCGATCGCCCTGAAGCGCCGCACCGCCACCGCCGTGCCGTGCATCCTGGCGCTGGGCGGACTGACCTTCGCCGCGGGCTGGCTCTGTGCCGGCGCCGACCGCCGCGACGCCTTGCCGGTGCTGGTCCTCGGCACCGTGCTGACGCTGTGGATGGGCGCGGTCGGCGCCCCGGTGAAGGACCTGTCCGACCTGCGCGGCGACGCCGCGGCCGGCCGGCGCACCGCGCTCATCCGGGGCTGCGCCCGGCGGGCCCGGCTGATCTGCGCGATCAATCCCCTCGTGCTGGGCGCGGCCTACACCGCGGTCGCCGCGACGGCCACCCCGGTCCTGCTCCCCTCCGCGCTGCTCCTCCTGGGCGGCGCGCTGGCGATCGCGGTGCTGACCGCCACCACGTCCTCCAGCGAGCCCCGCGGCCGCAGCCGCCTGCCCTACCGGGCCTTCATGGTCACCCAGTACGCCGCCTGCGCCGCGGCCCTCTGCGCCGCCCTGACCCGGTGACTCCCCGGTAGGCCCGCCCTTCGTGCGGGGCTGCGCCCGGCGGGCCCCGCACGGATGGGGGCCTCCGGGCGCAGCCGCCGCGGGACGTCGCTGACCTGCGAAAAGGATGGGGGAGAGGAGTCGCGGGGGAGCGCCGGCGGGAGCCCCCGCGTGGCGGCGGTGCCGGGATGGGGGCAGGGTCGGTAGGCAGGGCGGATCCGGAGCCCTAGGGGGCGTACCTGACGCAGACGGCACGGTCTGCGCGAGTGACCTGGAGGCTCCGCATGCTTCGGAGAACGGTGCGGATCCGGCAGCCGTTGCGGGGCGCGTCCGGTGCCCTCGCGTTCGTCATCACGGCGACCATGGCGTCGTCCGCGCTGGCCTCCGGCCCGGACGAGCGGCAGCAGCTGGCCACCCGGGGCGGGACGCTGGTGAGCCTCCGGGTGGGGCAGCGCGAACCGTTCGTGATCGCGCACCGGGGCGCGTCCCGGTACGCACCGGAGAACACCCTCGCGGCGATCGACGCGGCGCACAGCCGGGGGCTGGTGTGGGTCGAGAACGATGTGCAGCGCACCAAGGACGGCCGGCTGATCGTGATGCACGACGACACGCTCAACCGGACCACCGACGCCGCGCGGGTGTTCCCGCACCGGGCGCCGTGGCGGGTGCGGGACTTCACCGCGGCGGAGATCGCGCGGCTGGATGCCGGGAGCTGGTTCGGGAAACGGTTCGCCGGTGAGCGGGTGCCCACGCTCGCCGACTATCTGCACAGGCTGGACCGCAATCAGCAGGGGCTGCTGCTGGAGCTGAAGCAGCCCGAGCTGTATCCGGGAGTCGAGGCGCAGGCCCTCCGCGAACTGCGGGAGCTGGGCTGGCTGGATCGTGCGCACCTCCGTAACCGGCTGGTGATCCAAAGCTTCTGCGTGCGCTGTGTGAAGCGGGTGCACAAGCTGATGCCGCAGGTGCGGACGGGGATTCTGGGGCGGCCCCCGATCAGCAAACTGCGGCGCTATGCGCGCTTCGCCGATCAGATCAATCCGCGGATGTCCGAGGTCGGTTCGCGGTGGACCCGGGCCGTGCACCGGCTGAGCGGGCCGCACGGCCGGCCGCTGGAGATCTACGCGTGGGGCGTCGGCGCGGAGGCGAGCGTGCGGGCCGTACGGGCACAGGGCGTAGAAGGCGTTATCGACTGATCACCCGTTCCGTGCGGGATGCGCGGCGGGCCCGGCGCGGACCCGCGACGTGCGGAAGGGGCCGCGGGACGTTCCCGAACGTGCTGAGTTGTTCTGGAGCGGGTGGGTTTTTCGTGTCTGCCGGAGTTGCGACCGCTCGTCCGCCCTCTACGGGTGTAGTCTCCCGCCCACGTTTTGCGGCGATTCGCCCGGCTGCGGTGAGGGTGTGAACCCGGTGGGCGATCCCGCCCGGGCGGGATTTACGGGATTCCATCGGCGCGGCTAAGGTGCCAGGGATGTTCGACGCCACACTCCCCGTAAACCAACTAAGACGCTGGATCCGGCCTGTGGGTTCCGTTGTGGAGCCGGTTGATTCGGTGCGTCCGGATCCTCCCGCAGGCGCGTTCCGGGAGGGCCGTTGACGAACGAGTTTCCGGCGTACGGCCAGCGGCGGGTGCCACTGCCCGCGCCGCGGCAGATGCCGCAGGACCCGCTGCACACGGCGGGTGCGGCCGGGCGGGTGGACGGGGCACGTGTGTCGACGGCCACGATCCCCCCGGTCCCGCCCCCCGGGCCGGTGGCGGGCGAGGGCGGAAGTGGGAGCAGACGGCACGCCAAGGGGCGCGCCGGCCGGGCGCACGCCAGCACCGGCCGGGCGGCGCGCGGCGGTGCGCGGAGCGCGGCCCGCGACGCGTTCTTCGACAACGCCAAGTACCTGGCGATCGTGTTGGTGGCGATGGGCCACTCCTGGGAGCCGCTGCGCTCCGGCAGCCGGTCGGCGGCGGCGCTCTACCTCACCGTCTACGCCTTCCACATGCCGGCCTTCATCATCATCTCCGGCTATTTCTCGCGCAGTTTCGACATGCGCAAGGACCGGCTGCAGCGGCTGATCACCGGGGTCGCCGTCCCCTACGTCCTCTTCGAGGTCGCCTACACCTTCTTCAAGCGCTGGGCGGACGACGATCCGGGCTACCCGATCACCCTCCTGCAGCCCTGGTACCTGACGTGGTTCCTGGTCGCCCTCTTCATCTGGCGGCTGACCACCCCGCTGTGGAAGATCGTGCGCTGGCCGCTGCCGCTCGCGCTGACGATCGCGGTCCTGGCCTCCTGCTCGCCGGAGATCGGCGACGATCTCAACCTCCAACGCGTGCTGCAGTTCCTGCCGTTCTTCGTGCTGGGGCTCGCCCTGCGGCCCGAGCACTTCCCGCTCCTGCGCAGCCGGTCGGTGCGGCTCGCCGCGCTGCCGGTCGTCGCCGGCGCGCTGGTCTTCGCCTACTGGGCCGCGCCGCGGATGAACGCCGCGTGGTTCTACCACCGCGACAGCGCCCAGGAGCTGGGCGCCCCCTGGTGGAGCGGGCCGGTGATGACGCTGGCGATGTTCGGCTGCTCCCTGGTGCTGGTGGCCTGCTTCTTCGCCTGGGTGCCGAGCCGCCGGATGTGGTTCACGGCGCTGGGCGCGGGCACCCTCTACGGCTATCTGCTGCACGGCTTCCTCGCCAAGGGGTCGCGCTTCTGGCACTGGTACGACAACGCCTGGCTGCACACGCCGTGGGGTCTGGTGCTGCTGACCCTGCTCGCGGGCACCCTCGTCACCCTGCTGTGCACGCCACCGGTGCAGCGGATCTTCCGGTTCGCCGTGGAGCCCAGGATGGCCTGGGCGTTCAGGCCCGATCCGGTGGGGACGGCGCACGGGCGCAGGTGAGCGGCGTCGTACCGTCGGCCGATCCGTTGCGGTGCCGCCGTCTCATAGGCTCCGTTGCGGCTTCCCCGAGAGGGGGACGCCACGACGAAGGGGGAGACACCATGACCGGATCCACCTGGGGCGGCGACCGGCTCGACCTGGACGCCTACCTGGCGCGCATCGGCTACCAGGGCGACCGCCGGCCGACCCTGGAGACGCTGCGCGCACTGCACGCCGCGCACAGCGACTCCCTCGGCTTCGAGAACATCGAGATCGTGCTGGGCCGCCCGATCCTGCTCGACCTGGAGGCGCTCCAGGCCAAGATGGTCCGGCAGCGGCGCGGCGGCTACTGCTACGAGCAGAACCTCCTCTACGCCGCCGCCCTGGAGCGCCTCGGCTTCCGCGTCCGCGGGCTCGGCGCCCGGATCCGGATGGGCGAGGACAAGGTGCGCCCGGTCACCCACGCCCTGTTGAAGGTGGAGCTGGACGGCACGGACTGGATCACCGACGTCGGCTTCGGCGGCGAGGCGCTGCTCGCCCCGATCCCGCTGCGGGACGGCGTCGAGGAACGGCAGGGCGCCTGGACCTTCGGCGTGGTCCACGAGAAGGAGACCGAGGCGTGGGTGCTGCGCTCGCGCCATGCGGACGGGTGGTTCGACCTCTACGCCTTCGGCACCGAGCGGTGCTTCCCGGTCGACTACACCATCTTCAACCACTACATATCGACCCACCCGCGGTCGCCGTTCACCGGCCGGATCGTGGTGCAGAAGCCCGGGCCCGAACTGCGCAGCACGCTGGTCGGCCGGGAACTGGTCCGCACCCGGCCGGACTGGTCGCGCGAGGTGCGCGAGGTCGCCCCGGAGGAGATCCCGGGCCTGCTGGACACCGAGTTCGGGATCACGCTCTCCGCGGCGGACGCCGAGGCGCTGGTGGCGACGTACCGGCAGTGAGCGGGGCGGGCTACCGCACCACCGCGATGCCCTCGATCTCGACCAGGGCGGCCTCGTCCCACAGGCGGCCGGCGCCGATCACGGCCATGGCCGGGAAGTCGCTGCCGACCAGCCGCTTCCACACCCGGCCGAGCTCCTTGGCGTGACGGCGGTAGTCGACGACGTCGACCGCGAAGACGGTCAGCTTGGCCAGGTCGGCAGGGGCCGCCCCGGCGGCGGCCGCCGCCTCCAGGAGGTTGCCCAGCGCCCGCTCGAACTGCTCGACGATGCCGTTCCCGACGATCCGGCCCGCGCCGTCGAGCGCGGTCTGCCCGGCGAGGAAGACCAGGGTGCCGGGGGCGGTGACGCGCACGGCGTGGCTGAAGCCGGTCGGCGGCGCGAGGTGGGGCGGGTTGATGCGCTCCAGGCCGTCGCCGCTGTCGTCGTTGCTGCCGCTCATCCCCGCCGACTCCCCTCCGTCGCCAACTCGTAACGCACTCCCAGGGATTGAAGCGCCTCCTGCTCCTCCTGGGGAAGGTGCTCATCGGAGATGACGAGATCGAAGTCGGCCAGCGGCGCCAGCTCGTACAGCGCCTGACGGCCGAACTTGGAGTGGTCCACGAGCAGCACCTTGCGCCGGGCTGCGGCCATCAGCGCGCGCTTGACCAGGACGTTCTCCTGCGCCTGGTGGTAGCAGTGACCGTTGTCGACCGCGGAGGTGGACAGGAAGGCGATGTCCGCGCGGAAGCTGCGGGCGATGTCGGCGGTGGACATGCCGAGGAAGGCGTTGAACGCCGCGTGGTACTCGCCGCCCAGCGCGATCACCCGGATATCGGGCTCCTCCGCCAGCTCGTTGATGACCTGGAGGGAGTTGGTGATCACGGTGAACGCGCCGCGCGAGGCGAGCGAACGGGCCAGCGGCAGCGCCGTACTGGAGTCGTCGATGATCAGGGCCTGGCCCGGCTCGGCCAGGGCCAGCGCGGCCTCGCAGATGGCCTCCTTCGCCGCCACCTGCTCGTTGCCCCGCCAGCGCGCCGTGGACTCGAACAGCGCGCTGGGGGCTGCCGTGGCGCCGCCGCGCACCTTGCGCAGCCAGCCCTGGTGCTCAAGGGTGTCCAGATCGCGATGGACCGTCATCTGGCTGACGCCGAGCTCCTGGACCAGTTCCTCGATGGTCACCTGCCCCTCGGCCAGCACCCGGTCGCTGATCCGCTTGCGGCGGTCCTTGGGGCTCAGCTTGGTGACCGGCGCCTGGCTGGCGTCCGGGGCGTCGGCTGCCCCTTCGGTGTCGGTCAACGCTGATCCCTTCGCGGCTCGGACGGCCGGCGTTCGCCTGCCGGCGGTCCCCTAGCCGGCGAGTTTAGGACGTGACGGGGGAGCGGCCGGCGCCCGTCCGGCGCGCCGAGGCCCGACGCGCCCTGGCGCCGGGGGCGGACACCGACCCTAGAACGTCCCGTGCAGCGCCGCCCGCAAGTGCCCCTTCCAGTGGGCCGTCATCTCCCGTGCCAGCCGGGTGCCGGGGGCGCTGGACTCGAAGCCGTGCCAGGCACCGGGCACCTGGTGGACCGTCACGCCCACCCCCGCGTCCATCAGACGCCGGGCGTACGCCAGGGCCGGTTCGCGCAGCGCGTCGAGGCCGCAGACCAGGATGTACGCCGGCGGCAGGCCCGACAGGTCGGTGGCGCGGCCCGGCGAGGCGTACGCGTCCGGCGCGGTCCGCCGCTCCGCCGCGAACGCGCCCTCCGGGAGGTAGTGCCGCCACGCCAGCCGGACCATGCGCAGGATGTGCAGGCGCAGCTGCGGCCCGGCGTCCCCGCCCGGCCCGTCGGCGTCCGCCGGGATCGGCTCGTCGGCGATCCGGTCGTCCACGTCAGGGACGCACATCGACTGGTAGGCGATCGCCGGGCCGCCGCGGTCCCGGGCGATCAGCGCGACCGCCGCGGCGAGTCCGCCGCCCGCCGACGTGCCGTGGACGGCGATCCGCTGCGGATCGATGCCCAGGTCGGCGGCGTGCGAGGCCGTCCACTCCAGGGCGCGGTAGCAGTCCTCCACACCGGCCGGATAGCGGTGCTCGGGCGCCAGCCGGTACTCGACGGCGATCGCGACGGTGCGCAGTTCGCGGCAGAGCGCGAGCGCGGTCCGGTCCTGCCCGGGGAGGGAGCGGCCGACGGCGAAGCCACCGCCGTGGAGGTTCAGCACGGCGGGCAGCGGCCCGGTGGGCGCGGGGCCCGCCGCGGGCTCCGGGTGGTAGACCTCGACGACCAGCGCGCTGCCGTCCGGCCGCGGGATGTCGTGGCGCTCGCTGCGCACGCCCGAGCGGTCGGCGGGGTGCGCGGCCAGCATCGCGTCGAACCGCGCACGGGTGGCCACGATGTCCTCGTACGGGTCGGAGAAGGACCCCAACGGGCCGACATACGGCAGGAGTTCGGGGTGGACCGCTAAGCCGGGCGGGACGGGCATCGGCTGCCTCTTCTCTGCTCGTGCGGCGGGACGCCGCGGGACCTCACGGGCGGTCAACGATGGAACGGCGGGCACTCGGCGCGCCAGGGGAGTTCCGGCACATCGCGGTGCGCGGCGCGCTCACTTCGCGTCCCCGTAGCACTCCGCCACCGCCGTGGTGAACGGGAACCGCACCGGGGTGGGGCCGAAGGCGATCCGCCCCGCGGTGGCCGCCGCCGCCGTGATGGCCTCGGCGACCGTTGCGGCCTCGTCCGCCGGGCAGTGCACGATCACCTCGTCGTGCTGGAAGAAGACCAGCTCGGCGCGGAGCCCGCCGCGGGCCAGCGCATGGCGCAGGGCGGCCAGCACCAGCAGGGCCCAGTCGGCGGCGCTGCCCTGCACCACGAAGTTGCGGGTGAAGCGGCCGCGGGCGCGGGCCGCCGAACTGCTGCCGTAGCCGCCGGACTGCTCCTCCTCCTGGGGCAGGCCCGCCTCGTCGGGCGCCGCCATCGAGGCGGGCGGGCAGGTGCGGCCCATCCAGGTGCGCACCAGGCGGCCCTCCTCACCCGCCCGGGCCGCGTCGTCGACGTACGCCACCGCGGCCGGATAGCGCCGGCGCAGGTCGGCCATGTGCTTGAGGGCGTCGCCCGACGTCTGCCCGTAAATGGCGCCCAGCAGGGCGAGTTTGGCCTGGTCGCGGTCGCCGCCGAAGGCGCGGGCCGCCAGATCCGCGTAGAGGTCCTCGCCGGTGCCGGCCACCTCCATCAGGCCCCGGTCGCGGGAGACCGCGGCCAGCACCCGCGGCTCCATCTGGTCGACGTCGGCGACCACCAGCCGCCACCCCGGATCGGCGCGCACCGCCTGCCGGATCACCTTGGGGATCTGCAGGGCGCCGCCGCCGTTGGTCGTCCACCGGCCGGAGACTGTGCCGCCGGGCAGGTACTCGGGGCGGAACCGGCCCTCGTGCACCCACTGCTGGAGCCAGGACCAGCCGTGGGCGGTGTGCAGGCGGTACAGCGACTTGTACGCCAGCAGCGGCGCCACCGCGGGGTGGTCGATCTGCTGGAGCTCCCACTTGCGGGTCGAGGAGAGGACGATGCCGGCGCGGGCGAAGGCCCTGATGATGTCGTGGGGCAGGTCGGGGCGGACCCGCGCGCCCTCCCCGAAGGCCCGCGACACCTCGTCGGCCAGCTCCGCCATCCGCCGCGGCTCCAGCCCGCCCGGAAAGCGCTCGCCCAGCAGGCCGTCCAGCACCTCGCGGTGCACGTCCGCGCGCCAGGGGATCCCCGTCCGCGACATCTCCGCGGCGACCAGCATGCCCGCCGACTCCGACGCCAACAGCAGCCGCATCCGGTCCGGATGCTCGGCCCGCGCGGCACGGGCCACCTGGTGGGCGTAGATCTCCAGCAGCGCGGTGAGCTCGTCGGTGCCGGGCGGCAGCGGCACCGGCCCCGGCTCGAACAGGGAGGGCTGGGTCTCGGCGGCGCGCACCGGCGCGTCCGCCGGTACCGGCAGGCCGTGCAGCCGTGCCCAGGCGGCGGCCAGCGAGCGCGGCTGACCGGACTGGCCCTCCTCGTGGCCGATCAGCAGCGCCTCCGCGGCCTCGACGTCGTAGCAGCGCTCGACCCGCACTCCGGCGTCCAGCAGCCGCCGGTAGATCTCCGCCGTGGACCGCCACACCCACCGCTCGACCTCGGGGCGCGACCGCACCGCCTCGACGAGCGAGGGCTCCGACACCACCGGTCCGGCCGGCCGGCCGTCCGGAGCAAGCGGGCAGAGACGAGCACCCCCGTCGCCCGTCTCCGCCATCGCCCATCTCATGGCCCCGAGTCTTGCACCAGGGTCTGACAACGGCCCCGACCGGCACTCCCGGCACCCCTGCACCCCTGCACCCCTGCACCGAGCCACTGCCGCGCCCGCCCGTCCCCGCGCCGTCCCCTCCCCGAACGCCCACACCCCGGCCACCCGCCCCGTGTGGAGCGCCGCCGCTCGCCCGCCGAGGCGCGACCCGACGACGGGGCCCGCGCCGGAACGACGCAGCGCCGCAGGGCCGCCGAGCCGCGCCATCCTTGGGGGCCTATGGCGTAACTCCCGCCTACCATCACCCATTTGGCCCCACTACTTTTCCCGGCTTTGTTGCGTTGAACTTCTTGTCGCTCCAGGCGGCGCGCACAGAAATCCTGAATGCAGCTCAGTGAAGAGGTACGCCGTGAAGTTTGTCTCCAAGGCCGTCGTCCTGTCCGCCGCCGCGGGCATCGCCGTGGTGGGCGGGGCCGGAATCGCCAGCGCCTCCGGGCACGGTGGTGCCCACGCCGCGGGTAAGGCGGTGGGTTCGCCCGGTGTGCTCTCCGGAAATCTTATCCAGGTGCCGATCCACGTCCCGATCAACGTGTGCGGCAACACCGCCAGCCTGGTCGGGGTGCTCAACCCGGCCTTCGGAAACATCTGCGTCAACGACTGATCCCCGTAAGGCGATTGAGGCCCGTCCCGCTCGGGGCGGGCCTTTCGTATGCGTAATTACCCGGCCGGGCAAGGGAGTTGCACAGCAACGTGCCGCCCTGCCGCGACGGACCGACGTCTCGGCAGGTGGGTGCGGTGATATGTGTCTATGGTTCCGCGGCATCCGAGTGAATCCGCGAAACCGCATTCTGGGAAGTGAGTTGACCAGTGCGCTCCGGATACGGGCACTCCGCTCCCAGAAGGGTAAACAGTGATCAAGAAGGTCCTGGCCACGACGGCAGTAGCCGCTTCCCTGGTCGGCGTCTCGGCGACGGTGGCCCCCCAGGCGATGGCGGGCGGCAAGCACCGCGGCGCCGCCACGGTCAACGGAAACCGCGCCGTTTCCGCGTTCGGCAACTCCACCACGCACGGCAGGATGAGCCCGCAGCTGGAACTCGTCCAGGGTTCGCTGAACAAGCCCTGCATCGGCCTGCCGCTCAAGGGGAACTTCGGCTCGCTGTTCGGGATCTTCCCGGTCACGGTGCAGGACATCAACGTCCTGTCGTCGCCGCAGAACCAGCAGTGCACCGAGAACTCCACCCAGGCCAAGGGCGACGAGGCGCTGTCGCACATCCTGGACGACATCCCGATCGTCTCCGGCAACGGCGTCCGGAACCGCATCCGCTGAGTCGGCAGTCGGCCCGCGGGCCCGGAGCTCCTGATTCCCCGGTCGGCGGGAATTTCTATTCGGCGGGCGCACCGTCCGCTCGAATGACGGTGTTTTTTTGCGGTTTTTATGTGCGGGTATATTCAGAATTGCCTGTGCCATTCGGGCGATTCCTCCGAAAACTTCCCCATGGGAGTTTCGCCGACCCGGACAAATCGTTACCAATATCGACAGCGGAGTTACGGGCGGCCAGATCCGCGCCCGTGCGACACGATGGTCGTGTGCGCTACGGATCCCGCTGCGGGAAGGGCTGAAAGTGAAGTACGCAAAGGTTGCAGCCGTCACTGCCGGCACGCTGATGGCAGTGGGCGCTGCTGCGCCGGCTTTCGCCGACGCACATGCCGGTGGTGTTGCCAAGCGCTCCCCGGGTGTTCTCTCCGGAAACGTCATCCAGGTGCCGATCCACGTGCCGATCAACGTGTGCGGCAACACCGTTGACATCATCGGGATCCTCAACCCGGCGTTCGGCAACCGCTGCATCAACCGCTGACTGCAGAAATCCGAGCCGTGTCGTGGTAACCGGCCCCGGCCCGCCGTCGCCGCGTGTCGGGGCCGGTGGTTTTCGACGGCATTACGGCGGCGTGCCGGGCGGCCTGGAATCTTTCGGGTGGCGTACCTGAAGAATCGGAACTGCACGGTTTCTCCGGGCGATGGCACTCGTTAGGCACGGGAAAGCGGTGATCCGAGCAGCGAAGCGATTGCTCGCGCGGCAGCGATGTCGCGATTCCATCGAGCACCGCACCAGAAGGGACAGTGGGAAGTGAAGTACGCGAAGTCTGCCGCGGCTGTTGCCGGCTCCGTCATGGCGCTGGGTGCGGCGGTGCCCGCTTTCGCTGCCGAATCCGGTGCGCCGAACCCGACCTCGCCCTCCATGAGCCTCAACGGCGGGCTGATGGACCTGCTGAACGGCAGTGGCCAATTGGACAGTCGCCAGATCAAGCCGCTGGTCGACACGGTCCGGGGTGCGGAAAAGACGGCCAAGCATCCCAGGCAGCTCCTCGGTGGTGCCACGGGGGCCACCAAGGACGTTCCGCTGCTGGGCGGATTGCCGCTCGCCAAGTGACGGGCCGGCGAACCGGATTTCACTGTTCCGCGGGATTGCCCGGGGAATCGGCAGTGGCCGTGTGAAGCCTCAGCCGCCGGATCAGGCAGCTAGGCGCCGATCGGATTCGACGGTCGGCGGGCTGATCCGGATGGTGGAGCACGGTCGCGGAATTCCGGCTGGGGTACCCGATCGGCAGGACGGATCGGCGTATCCAGCTCATTGCGCGCTAATGAGCACAACCGAATGCGCCCTTGCGAGTGGGCCGGATCGCTCGGCTCAAGGGCATCCCGAAACACGAAGGACCAACAATGATCAAAAAGACGCTGGCAACCGCAGCCGCGGCTGCGTCCATTGTCGGGGTGGCCGCAGCCGCCGCTCCCCACGCGATGGCCGCGGGCAACCGGCACGGGACGTCGACCGTCAACGGCAACGGCGCGAAGCAGTTCTTCGGCAACTCGACGACGTACGGCTACATGAGCCCGCAGATCGGCCTGATCCAGGGCTCGCTGAACAAGCCCTGCGTCGGTCTGCCGGCCAAGCTGAACCTCGGCTCGCTGGTCGGTGGCATCCCGGTCACGGTGCAGGACATCAACGTCCTGTCGTCGCCGCAGAACCAGCAGTGCACCGAGAACTCCACCCAGGCCAAGGGTGACGAGCCGCTGTCGCACATCCTGGACGACATCCCGATCCTCTCCGGGAACGGCAAGCACAACCGTCGCTGATCGGGCCGAGGAGCAACCGGGCCGCCCAGATCTCCCGAGTCTGGGCGGCCCGGATTTTTCATTTTTATCGCCCGACCGGTCCGGGAATTGTTATTTGCTCGTGACCCTATGTGGTGCGGTCGACTCGTTGGGAATGGCGTGTGGAGGGATGCATGCCAATGCCCTCGCGAGATGATGGGGCTGCCAGGGCATTGGCGTGCCGGTGGAAATGCGGCGTAGTACCCGGGAAATACCCTCGTGGTTTTGTGGGCCCGATGGTCTGCAGTAGGTCTTTTCGGGATAATGATTGCCATCTATTTGGGTGATGGCGCGGAACTCGGGCGCCCGTGGTCGGTTGTTTGAAACAGGGCTCCCGTGCCGGGAGTTCCTTCTCCTGAAGGGTTTAGCGCGATGAAGAAAATGATGGCGGCCGCGACGATCGCGGCATCGCTCGTCGGAATCTCGGCCGCGGCGGCTCCAGAGGCCCTGGCGGACGGCAACCGCCACGGCACCAGCACCGTCAACGGCAACGGCGCCAAGTCGGTGTACGGCAACTCCCGGACGCACGGGAAGCTCAGCACCCAGCTCGGACTGGTCCAGGGCAGCCTGAACGACCTGTGCATCGGTCTGCCGGCCAAGGGGAACTTCGGCTCGCTGGTCGGGTTCATCCCGGTCACGGTGCAGGACATCAACGTGCTGTCGTCGCCGCAGAACCAGCAGTGCACCGAGAACTCCACCCAGGCCAAGGGCGACGAGGCGCTGTCCCACCTCGTGGACGACATCCCGATCTTCTCGGGCAACGGCGTGGGCAACGGTGCCAAGCACTACGGCAAGCACCACGACAAGCACCACGGCAAGCGTCGCTGACGGCCTCGGCTTCGGCCGGGCCACCGTTTGTGACACCGGGCGGTCGGCGGGCGTGTGCGCCGCCGGCCGCCCGGTCGTGTGTGCACCACGGGGGTGCGGGCGGGGCGCCCGTACGTGAGCTGCGGAGTGAGGAGAGGGGAAATGCGACAGGGCCTGAGGATGTGCCTGCTCGTTGCGGCGGCGTCGGGGGTGCTGGGGGCGGGTGCCGGGCCGGTGTTCGCGGATGCCGGTGCGCAGGGCGGCGTCGCGGACGCGCCGGGCGTGCTGTCCGGGAACGCGGTCCGGATGGAGGTGAACGCGCCGGCCGATGTGTGCGGCAACTCGGTGCTCGTGGTGGGGCTGTTGAGCCCGGCAAAGGGGAACCGGTGCGGGACCGGCGCGGCGCCCGGGCCGGTGCTGCGGCAGGCGCCGGCGGGCGGGCCGCGGCCGGCGGGGCACCGGGGGCGACCGGTGCGGCGGTCGGTGCCGCGCGGTGACCACGACCGCCGGGTGGGTGCGGTGGCGCGGGCCGGGAAGTCGGCGGGGGAGGCGCTGCTGGCGTCCACCGGGACGGAGCGGCTGGGGCTGGTGGCCGGAGCCGGTGGCGGGCTGCTGGCCGCCGGGGCGGTGCTGCTGCGCCGGGCCCGTAGGCGCCGGGGCTGAGCCGGGCGGCGTCCGAGGGGCTCGGCGGCCGGCCGAGCGGGTGCGGCGGGCCGCTCGACCGGGGCCGCCCGGTCGGGGCGGCGCCCGGGGCGCCGGACGTCCCGACCGCGGCCGTCGTACCGCTGGTGTCGGGCGGCGCTGCGGCTGGAAGTCGCCCGGGGTACGACGGATCGTGCGGATCAACGCGCGATGGCGACGCCCGGCACGGGAAGGATCGTTCTTTCGCTCGTTGGAGGGATGCGTCTTAACCGGATGTTTGGGGAAGAATCGGGTGAAAGGCAATAAAAGGTATTAACGGCAATTAATCGAGGGGGAATGGGGCATGCTTATCGCGCTGGCGCAGACGGACTGCGTGCTGGGGGACGTGCCGGAGAACCTGCGGGTCGCACGGGAGCAGATCGAGCAGGCGGCGGCACAGGGGGCGGATCTCGTCGTCTTTCCCGAACTCAGCCTGCACGGCTACCACTTGGGGGCGCTCAAGCGGGACGAGTCCGTCGCGGCGGCCGATCCGCGGCTGCGGGAGCTGAGCACCCTGGGGCCGGCCGTGCTGGTCGGGTTCCACGAGCACACCAGTCTGCGGGCGTACAACACGTCCGCGTATTACGTGGACGGTGCGCTGGCGCATGCGCACCGCAAGCTCTACCTGCCGAACTATCTGGCCTGGGAGGAGCGCAAGCACGTCAGTCCGGGGCAGTCGCTGCGCGCCTACGAGCTGGCGAAGTCCGAGAACGGGGGGCGGGCGGCGACGTTGGTGTGCAACGACGCCTGGCAGCCCGTGCTGCCGTGGCTGGCGGTGCAGGACGGGGCCGAGGTGCTGTTCGTGCCGACCAACAGCGCGGCGAGCCTGGACCCGGAGGCGATGGACACCGGGCTGTACTGGGACACGCTGCTGTCCTACACGGCGCGGATGCTCCAGTGCTGGGTGGTCTTCGTCAACCGGGTCGGCAACGAGCACGGGGCGTCGTTCTGGGGCGGCTCGCGGGTGGTGGACCCGCGGGGGGCGGTGGTGGCCCAGGCGCCCAAGTGGGAGCCCTCGCTGGTCACGGTGGAGATCGATCCGTCCGAGGCGCGGCGGCAGCGGCGGGCGGTGCCGCTGGTCGCGGAGGCCCGGCTGGGGCTGATCGACCGCGAGGTGCGGCGGTTGATCGACGAGGGCGGCGACCACTGACCGCACCGGGCCGGGTCAGCGGCCGGCGGGCTGCTCCGCGCCGGTGGACTCGGTGGCGCGCTCGTCCTTGAGGGCCTTGGCCTCCGACTTCAGGATCCGCATGGAGCGGCCCAGGCCGCGCGCCATGTCGGGGAGCTTCTTGGATCCGAAGACCAGCACGAGGACGGCCACGATCAGGATCAGGTGCCAGGGCTCCAGGGCGTTGCGCAGCATGGGGTCTCGATTTCGTCGGGGTGCCTGCGGAGGTCCGTCCAGTATGACCCGAACGGCCCGGCCGCCCGGTCCAGGGGACGTACCCGGGACGGGCGGCCGGGTCGGGGGTCACCAGCTGGACTTGGTGACCCCCGGCAGGTGGCCCTTGTGCGCCTGCTCGCGGAGGTTGATCCGGGAGAGGCCGAAGGCGCCGAGGTAGCCGCGCGGGCGGCCGTCGATGCTGTCGCGGTTGCGGACGCGGGTGGCGCTGGCGTCCCGTGGCTGGCGGGAGAGCTCCCGGCGGGCCGCGCCGCGCTCCTCGTCGGAGGTGCGCGGGTTGCGGATCACGGCCTTCAGGAGGGCTCGGCGGGCGGCGTAGCGGGCCACCGTGGCGCGCCGCCGCTCGTTCTTGGCGATCTTGCTCTTCTTGGCCATCAGACCTTTCCTCCTCGGGCGCGGATGCGGGCGACGGCGGCTTCGATGCCGATCGTGTCGACGGTCTTGATCCCCTTGGCGCTCAGGGTCAGCCGGACGTGCCTCCCCTCGCTCTCCAGCCAGTAGCGCTTGCGCTGGATGTTCGGGTCGAAGCGTCGGGAGGTGCGGCGGTGCGAGTGGGAGACGGTCTTGCCGAAGCCCGGCGTGCGGCCGGTCAGCTGGCAGTGGGCGGACATGGTGCGGTCCCTCCGGCGGTGGTCGAGCCCTCCAAGGGCTTATTGAAAATGGAAACCATTTGCGTATACTACCGGTATGGCTCGCAACGAACTCCGCCCGGTCATCAAGCTCCGGTCCACCGCCGGCACCGGGTTCACCTACGTCACCCGCAAGAACCGCCGTAACGACCCCGACCGCCTGGAACTGCGCAAGTACGACCCGGTCGCCAGTCGGCACGTCACCTTCCGAGAGGAGCGCTGAGCCCGATGAAGCCCGGAATCCACCCCGCCTACGGGCCGGTCGTCTTCCGCGACCGGGCCGGCGACTTCGCCTTCCTGACCCGCTCGACCATGACCAGCGACAAGACGGTGGAATGGGAGGACGGGAACACCTATCCCGTCGTCGACGTCGAGATCTCCTCGGCGAGCCACCCCTTCTACACGGGCACCGCCCGGGTGCTGGACACCGCCGGCCGGGTCGAGCGGTTCGAGCGCCGCTACGGCAGGCGCGGGGCCCGCTGATGCAGCGGCTGAGCGTCGTGCTGGTGGGCGGGCTGCACGCGGACGCCCGGCGGACCACCGTCGAGCGGCTGCTGGAGACCGTCCCCGGCAGCGTCGCCCTCCACCACGACCTGGCCTCCGCGGCCGACGGCACGGTGCGGCGCACCGTCCGCGACGCCGGTGGCACGCTGGACACCGGCGAGGCGCCGCTGGTCAACGACTGCGCCTGTTGCGCACTGCGCGAGGACCTGGTGCCCGAGCTGGCGCGGCTGGCCGCGGGACGGACCTGCCGGCTGGCGATCGTCGAGCTGTGGGACTCGGTCGAGCCGAAGGCGATGGCCGAGGTGGTCGCCTCGCACGGGGGTGACCACCTGGAGCTGACCGGTGTGATCACCGCGGTCGACCCGGCGCTCCTGCTGCCCTACCTCGGCTGCGGCGACGACCTGGCCGAGGCGGGGCTGGCGGCCGCCGCCTCCGACCAGCGGACGGTCGCCGACACCTGGGCACGGCAGCTGGAGTACGCGCCGGTGCTGGCGCTGGCCACGGGGGAGGAGCCCGCCGACGACGCCGACCACGCGCTGCTGGCGCAGCTGCACCCGATGGCCCGTCAGGTGGCCGTGGAATCGGACGAGTTGGCCGCCGCCGCGCTGGCCGGCTTCGACGTGGCGGCCGCCGCGGGCCGGCAGCACCCGGCGTGCGCGCTGCTGCCGCAGGAGGCCGAGGCGGCCGGCGTGGCCACGCTCGTCTGGCGCGGCGCCCGGCCCTTCCACCCCGAGCGGCTGTACGCGGCGCTGGAGGACCTCTCGTGCGCGGCGGCGCGCAGCCGGGGCCGGTTCTGGCTGGCCGACCGGCCGGACACGCTGCTGTCCTGGGACGCCGCGGGCGGCGCACTGTGCGTGGAGAACGCCGGGCCGTGGCTGGCCGCGCTGCCGGACGCCGCCTGGGAGATGGTGCCGCCCCTGCGCCGGGCCGCCGCCGCGCTGGACTGGCACCCCGAACACGGCGACCGGGGCCAGCACCTGGTCTTCACCTCGCCGGGCCTGGACCGCGACGGGCTGCGCGCCCTGTTGGAGTCCTGCCTGCTCACCGACGCCGAGTACGCGGGCGGTCCGACGGCCTGGAAGGGCCTGCTGCCGGCCTTCGACGAACTGCTCGACCCGGTGTCGTGACGCCGCGCCGCACGCCGGTGCCGTGATCCGCGGTCCGTACCGCTCACCGCCGCGAACCGGCCGTTTCTCCGCCCGGAACCGGACCCTCCGCCCCCAGTAAGGAACCTCTGTCATGCCCCGACGGAACGACGCGCGGCGTAAGGCCGCCCCCCGCCCCAACCCGCTGGACGCGGCGGGCATCACATACATCGACTACAAGGACACCGATCTGCTGCGGAAGTTCCTCTCGGACCGCGGCAAGATCCGCAGCCGCCGGGTCACCCGGGTCACCGCCCAGCAGCAGCGGCAGCTGGCCCGTGCGATCAAGAACGCCCGGGAGATGGCGCTGCTGCCGTACGCCGCGCGGTGACGACGCCGCGCGAGCGGGCCCCGGTCGCGACCGCATCCGCGACCAGTAGGAGATTCCCTACGTTTGACGAGTAGGGAATCTCCTACGTATTTTGGGGGTGTGAACGCCACTCCTGTACCGCCGCGCACCGCCCTGTCCGCACCGGACCAGGACCGGGTCTTCGCGGCGCTCGCCAACGCCACCCGGCGCGAGGTGCTCCGCCTGCTGCGGGACGACGGGCCGCAGCCCGTGCAGCGGCTGGCCGACCACTTCGCGATGAGCCGGCCGAGCCTGTCCGAGCATCTGAAGGTGCTGCGCCAGGCCGGTCTGGTGAGCGAGCAGCGGGCCGGTCGGCAGCGGATCTACCGCCTGGAGGCGGCCCCGCTCAGCGAGGTGCAGGACTGGCTCGGACCCTACGAGCGGTTCTGGCGCGCGAAGCTCGCGAGCCTGGGCGCACTGCTCGACCGCATCCCCCACGAAGAGGCGCAATGAACACCGACGACTTCCCGGCGCTCGACGACGACCCGGCGGACGCGACGACGATCCGCCTCGACCACTTCCTGCCGCATCCCCCGGCCAGGGTCTGGCGGGCGCTGACCGAGCCGGAACTGATCGCCCAGTGGATGATGCCCGGCGACTTCCGGCTGGAGGTCGGCCACCGCTACGAGATGCGGACGCTGCCCCGGCCGAACAGCAACTTCTCCGGCACGGTCGTCGCCGAGGTCGTCGACTTCGAGGCGGAGCGGAGGCTGCGGCTGCGCTGGCAGGATGCCGACGAGGGCCAGGGCAACCGCGCCGACTGGACCATCACCTGGATCCTGGAACCCGAAGGGCGCGGCACGCGTCTCTTCCTCGTCCACGAGGGCTTCGACCCGGACGACCCGTACCAGGTGCAGGCGCACCGCATCATGGGCGGCGGCTGGCGGTCGATTGTGACGGAACGTTTGGGGAAGGTGCTCAACAAAATGTGACCGGCCCGGCACCCCCTGTCGTGCACGTGCATCTGCGCATGCACCCGCATGTGAACGCAGCTATGATCCCGGGCAGTTGACACCGTTTATCACCGCGTTCACCACCGGGAGAGCCCTGTGCCCCACGCATACAACGGCATGGCCGCAACGGATCTCCGTGATGTGACATGGCAGAAGAGCCGGCACAGCAATTCCCAGGGGTCCTGCGTGGAGTTCGCGAAGCTGCCCGGCGGTGACATCGCGGTCCGCAACTCCCGTTTCCCGGACGGCCCGGCGCTGGTCTACACGCCGGCCGAGGTCGAGGCGATGCTGCTGGGCGTCAAGGACGGGGAGTTCGACCACCTGGTGCGCGACTGAGCGCACCGCGGCCCCGGGCTCCGGCCCGGCGGGCCCGCAGACGAAAGAACGGGCGCCCGCGAAGAGCGGGCGCCCGGCGCAGGGGGCGGGTGGCCACGACGGGCGGGCCGTCACGGCAGCCGGAAGAGGGCCCACACGATCTTGCCGTGCCGGCCACCGGGCAGCCGGTGCCAGCCCCAGCTGTCGCTGAAGGACTCCACCAGATAGAGCCCGCGGCCCGATTCGGCGACGGAGTCCGCCTCGCCGGCCTCCGGTGAGGCGTCGCTGGGGTCCCGAACCGCGCAGACCAGGCGGGAGGACCAGCGCATCAGATGGAGTCGGGCGGGCAGGCAGCCGTCGATGAAGTCCGCGCCGAATTCCGGGTGTTCCGGGGCGGCCAGGACCGCGTGCCGCAGGGCGTTGGTGACGAGTTCGGAGACCACCAGGCCGACGCCGTCGAAGAGTTCCTCCAGGCCCCAACCGGTGAGCGTCTCGCGGGTGAACTTCCGGGCGCCGCCGACCGATTCGTAGCGCGGCGGGAGCGGGCAGGAAACGGATCCGGAGACGGCCAAGGGGTCGACGGGAGGAAAGCCCTGCCATAACGGCTCGAAGTCGAGCATGGTCGAAACCTTGGTCCCCATGCGAGGCACTCCTGGCGTTCGCGGACGTCATGACCCAGGCCGGTCAGCCGGATCTGGCGGATCTTTCACGAGCGTGCATGCGTGCGATGCCTATGGTTCCCAATGCGTAGGGCAGATGCAAGGGCAGATGCACGTGCAGCTGACGTGATTGCGTAGGGGTGGACGCAAAAGCGCCGTATTCTTCCTGTGATTTCTTGTGGAGGGCTTGCGGGGGCCGCACATATCAGTAACCAGATGAGCACTCAACGAAGCCTGAACATGGCAGACTGCGCTTCCACTGTTGGACGGGGTGGGGTCACAGGAGGGTCAGAGAGGTGTCCGCAAGTGAGTCGGGCGGGTCGGTGGTGCGGCGGATCCTGCTCGGATCCCAGCTCCGTCGGCTGCGTGAGTCGCGCGGGATAACCCGTGAAGCGGCCGGCTACTCGATCCGTGCGTCCGAATCGAAGATCAGCCGCATGGAGTTGGGCAGGGTGAGCTTCAAGGCACGCGATGTCGCAGATCTGCTCACGCTCTACGGCGTGAGCGACGAGCAGGAGCGCGAGGCGTTGCTCGGGCTGGCCAAGGAGGCGAACGTCGCGGGCTGGTGGCACAGTTACAGCGATGTGCTCCCCGGTTGGTTCCAGACGTATGTGGGTCTGGAGGGGGCCGCCTCTCTCCTGAGGGTCTACGAAGTCCAGTTCGTCCACGGTCTGTTGCAGACGGAGGAGTACGCGCACGCCGTCGTCTCCCGCGGCATGCCGGGTGCGCCGGCCGCCGAGATCCAGCGACGGGTCGCGCTGCGCCAGGAGCGGCAGAAGCTGCTGATATCGGAACGGGCACCGCAGCTGCACTGCGTCCTGGACGAGGCCGCGCTGCGCCGCCCCTATGGCGGACGGTCCGTGATGCGCGGGCAGTTGAAGCATCTGATCGACATCTCGGAGCGGCCCCATGTGCGGCTCCAGGTGATGCCGTTCAACTTCGGCGGGCACGCGGGGGAGAGCGGTGCGTTCACCATGCTGCGCTTCCCGGAGTCGGACCTCTCCGACGTCGTCTATCTGGAGCAGCTCACCAGCGCCCTCTACGTGGACAAGCCGGAGGAGGTCGCGCAGTACGAGCGGGCGATGGAGCGGTTGCAGGAGGACAGTCCGGACCCTGCGGAAACCCGGGATCTCTTGCGTGGTCTGCTCCAACTCACATGACCCAGCAGTAGGATGACGCTGGATCAGCCCCCCGCAGAGCAGTGCCGCACAGAGTAGGGATGCCATGTCCATCTTCGCAGACCTGGCCTGCCAGTTCATCGACGGTGAGTGGCGGGCCGGCAGCGGCTCGTGGGACATCATCGATTTCAACCCCTACGACCAGGAGAAGCTGGCGTCGATCACGGTCGCCGGCGTGGACCAGGTCGATGCGGCCTACCGCGCCGCCGAGCGGGCACAGCGGGACTGGGCGCTGCGGAACCCCTACGACCGGCGGCAGGTCACCGAGCGCCTGCTGCGGCTGATCGAGGAGCGCGAGGAGGAGATCGTCGAGGCGCTCGTCCTCGAATTGGGCGGCACCCGGATCAAGGCCGCGTACGAGGTCCGGCTCGCCAAGGAGTTCGTCCGCGAGGCGATCCAGCTGGCGCTGCGTCCGCAGGGGCGGATACTGCCGTCGCCGGTGGACGGCAAGGAGAACCGCGTCTACACCCAGCCGGCCGGGGTCATCGGGGTGATCAGCCCGTTCAACTTCCCGTTCCTGATCTCGATGAAGTCCGTGGCGCCGGCGCTGGCGCTGGGCAACGCGGTGGTCATCAAGCCCAACCAGAACGCCCCCATCACCGGCGGCGGGCTGATCGCCAAGCTGTTCCAGGACGCGGGGCTGCCGGCCGGGCTGCTCAACGTGCTGATCACCGACATCGCGGAGATCGGGGACGCGCTGATCGAGCACCCGGTGCCGCGGGTGATCTCGTTCGCCGGTTCTGACAAGGTCGGCCGGCACGTCGCGGCGGTCAGCGCCGGGCACTTCAAGCGGGTGATCCTCGAACTCAGCGGCAACAGCGCGCTGATCGTGATGGACGACGCGGACGTGGACTACGCGGTGGAGGCCGCGGTCTTCAGCCGGTTCGTCTATCAGGGGCAGGTCTGCATGGCGGCCAACAGGGTGCTGCTGGACCGCGCGGTGGAGGCCGAGTTCACCGAGAAGTTCGTGGCCAAGGTGGCGGCGCTGCGGACCGGTGACCCGCGCGATCCGCGTACCCAGATCGGGCCGCTGATCAACACCTTCCAGGCGGAGGCGCTGACCTCGGTGGTCGACCGGGCGATAGCCGAGGGGGCCACGCCGCTGCTCCGCGGCCGTACGGAGGGCAACCTCGTCGAGCCCAGCGTGCTGGCCGGGCTGCCGGCGGACTCCGCGCTGCACGGCCAGGAACTGTTCGGGCCGGTGGCCCTGTTGGTGCCGTTCGACGGCGAGGAAGAGGCGGTGCGGATCGCCAATGACACCCCGTACGGACTCAGCGGGGCGGTGCACACCGCCAATGTGGAGCGCGGGGTGCGGATCGCCCAACGGATCGTGACCGGCATGATCCACGTCAACGACGGAACGGTCCACGACGAGCCGCAGGTGGCGTTCGGCGGGGAGAAGTTCTCCGGGACCGGGCGGCTGAACGGCGAGTCCACGGTCGAGGCGTTCACGACCCAGAAGTGGGTGTCCATCCAGCACGAGCGGTCGCCGTTCGCGCTGTGAGGCTTCCCGTCATCCGGTGCGGCGGACGGGAAGCCCGTCCCGATCTAGGACACCTGTCGTCCTAGGTGATCCGTAGCGTGGGTGGAGCCGAAGGGGCCGGACGGCTCGGTACCGGCCGGCCCGCGGTGTCCTGCCGCCGGCGTGAAGAAAGGTGGAACCCATGCCCGCTCATGTTCTGGCCGAGGCCCACGGCGACGAGCGCGGTGCGCTGCTGGCCTTCCTGGAGGCGCAGCGCGGCGGGCTGCGCCGGGCCGTCCTGGGGCTGACCGACGAGCAGACCAAGCAGCGGCCCAGCGCCAGCGAGCTGTCGCTGGGCGGGCTGCTCAAGCACGCCGCGCAGGTCGAACGGAACTGGCTGGCCATCGCGCAGCAGCGGGATCTCGGCGAGCGGCCCAGCGAGAGCGAGTGGCTCCTGGGCTTCCAGCTACAGGACGGCGAGACCGCCGCGGGGATGCTGGAGCTCTGGGAGGAGGCCGCGGCCGAGACGGAGAAGTTCATCCGCTCGGTGCCGAGCCTGGACGACACCTTCCCGCTGCCGCCGGCCCCGTGGTTCCCGAAGGACGCCCGGCAGTCGATGCGGTGGCTGGTGCTGCACCTGATCGAGGAGTTCGCCCGGCACGCCGGCCATGCCGACATCGTCCGGGAGTCCCTCGACGGCAAGACGGCCTTCGCCCTGGCGGACGAGGAGCGCAAGGGGTCGCAGGGGTAGCCGGCGGCGGGCCTGGCCGTGGCCCGTCGGACAACCCTTAGTCTGGCGGCAGGCCGCGTGCGGGATGCGTGCCGGGATTGGGGTGGCGATGTCGGCGATCCGGCTGCTGGTGCTGGGGGCCGTGCGGCAGCACGGTCGGGCACACGGCTATCAGGTCCGCAACGACCTGGAGTTCTGGGGCGCGCACGAGTGGTCCAACGCCAAGCCGGGGTCGATCTACCACGCGCTCAAGCAGATGGACAAGCAAGGGCTGCTGCGCGCCCACGACATCGCGCCGAGCACCGCCGGCGGTCCGCCGCGCACCGAGTACGAGCTGACGCCGGCGGGCGAGGAGGAGTACTTCCGGCTGCTGCGGGCGGCGCTGGCGCAGCGCGACCCGAAGACGGACCTGCTCAGCGCCGGGATCGGCTTCATCGTCGATCTGCCGCGGGACGAGGCGGTGGCACTGCTCAAGGAGCGGGTGCGGGCGCTCGCGGAGTGGCGGACCACGGTCACCTCGTACTACACGCCCGAGGGCGGGCCCGGGCAGCTCGGCCACATCGGGGAGATCATGCACATGTGGGTGCACGCGGCGGACAGCGGCGCGGAGTGGACCCGCGGGCTGATCGAGCGGATCGAGGGCGGGGCGTATGTCTTCGCCGGCGAGGGGGAGCCGTTCGTGGGGGTGCTCGCGGACGGCCAGGAGAACCCCTACGCGCCGCGGGACGCCGCCCGGGCGCCGGAGGCCGCCGACGGCGAGGACGGGCCCGACGACGCCGACTGAGGGCCGCGGGCGGCGGTGCGGCGGGCCGCGGCCGGTCAGTGGTGGAAGGCGGTGGCGATGTTCTCCGGGCGGTCCAACGGGGCGGGCTGCCGGCGGAGTTCGGGGAGCAGCTGCTCCAGGTCGGCCAGGAAGCTGTCGGCCAGGTCCAGCGAGAAGCCGTTGCGGCAGACCACCCGCAGGACGGAGAGGTCCTGGCGGTTGGGCGGGAAGGTGTAGGCGGGGACCAGCCAGCCGCGCTCCCGCAGCCGCCGGGACACGTCGAAGACGTCGAAGGACGTGACGTCGTCAGTGGTGGTGAAGGCGAAGACCGGCAGCTGGTCGCCCTGGGTGAGCAGACGGAAGTCGTCCAGCGCGCCGATCCGTTCGGCCATCGAGCCGGCCACGTCGCGGGTGGCCTGCTGGACGGCGCGGAAGCCCTCCCGGCCCAGCCGCAGGAAGGTGTAGTACTGGGCGGCGACCTGGGCGCCGGGGCGGGAGAAGTTGAGGGCGAAGGTCGGCATGTCGCCGCCCAGGTAGTTGACGCGGAAGACCAGCTCCTCGGGGAGTGCGTCCTGGTCGCGCCAGATCGCCCAGCCGACGCCGGGGTAGACCAGGCCGTACTTGTGGCCGGAGGTGTTGATGGAGGCGACCCGGGGGAGGCGGAAGTCCCACAGCAGGTCGGGGTCGAGGAACGGTGCGATCATGCCGCCGGACGCGCCGTCCACGTGGACGGGGACGTCCAGGCCGGTGCGCTCCTGGAGCGCGTCGAGGGCGGTGCAGATCTCCGCCACCGGCTCGTAGGAGCCGTCGAAGGTCGAGCCCAGGACGGCGACGACGCCGATGGTGTTCTCGTCGCAGAGCGCGGTGGCGGAGTCCGCGTCCAGGTGGAAGCGGTCGCCCTCCATGGGGACCTGGCGGGCCTGGACCTCCCAGAAGTTGCAGAACTTCTCCCAGCAGACCTGGACGTTGGCGCCCATGACGAGGTTGGGGCGGGCGGTGCCGGGATAGCGGTCGGGGTTGCGCCGGGCCCAGCGGCGCTTGAGGGCCATGCCGGCGAGCATGCAGGCTTCGCTGGAGCCGGTGGTGGAGCAGCCCATGGCGGCGGACGGGTCGGGTGCGTGCCAGAGGTGGGCGAGCATCGCCACGCAGCGCCGTTCCAGTTCGGCGGTGCGCGGGTACTCGTCCTTGTCGATCATGTTCTTGGCCTGGCACTCCGACATCAGGACGTCGGCCTGCGGTTCCATCCAGGTGGTGACGAAGGTGGCGAGGTTGAGCCGGGCGTTGCCGTCCAGCATCAGTTCGTCGTGGACGAACTGATAGGCGGTGTGCGGGGAGATGGGGCCGGCGGGGAGGGTGTGCCGCGGGGGAGAGGTCTCCATCCCGGCGACCGGGTCGGCCTCGCCGTAGAAGGGGTTGACCGGGTGGGTGCGGCGCCGTCGGTCCCGTTCGGAGCCGCCTTTGTGCAGGGTCATCGGCTGCGGCCTTCTCTCAACTCGTCGCGGCCAGGCCGGCCTTGATGGCCTTGGTGAACTTCACCACCCGTTCCGCCTGAATGCGGGTGGCGGTGCGGGCGTCGGCGTCGACCGGAGTTTCCGGGCCGCCGACGTGCGAGGTCCCGTAGGGGTTGCCGTCGGCGAACTTCGCCGGGTCCGTGTAACCGGGGGCGATGAGGATGCCGCCGAAGTGGTGGACGGTGTGGTAGAGCGCGAGGAGGGTGGACTCCTGGCCGCCGTGCTTGGACTGGGTGGCGGTGAAGCCGCTGTAGACCTTGTCGGCCAGCCGGCCCTGCTGCCAGAGACCGCCCAGGGTGTCGATGAACTGCTTGAGCTGGGACGTCACATTGCCGAAGCGGGTGGGGGTGCCGAAGAGCACCGCGTCCGCCCAGAGGATGTCGTCGTGGGTCGCCTCCAGGATGTCGGCGGTGGCGGCGAGGTTGGCGGCCCAGGCGGGGTTGGAGTCGATGGCGGGCTGCGGGGCGAGCTCGGCGACCCGGCGCAGCCGTACGTCGGCGCCCGCGTGCTCGGCGGCGTCGGCGATCAGCCGGGCCATCTCGGCGACGGTGCCGGTCGACGAGTAGTAGATGACGGCGACGTTGACGTCGTGCAGCGGCATGGACGCACCTCCTGGAACCCGACGATAAGGGCATAAGGTGCGAACGGCCTCCAGGGTTCCCCCAGCGGAAGCGCGGCCGGGCCGGGCCCGGTGGACCCGGCCCGTACCGGTCAGCTCGCGCTGGCCAGCGACAGCTTGGCGGCGAAGCCGAGGAAGGCGGCGCCGGCGCCGGCGGACAGGCCGGCGGTCAGGCGCTTGCGGCGGCGGAAGGTCGCCGCCAGGAACGTCCCGCTGAAGATCAGCAGCGAGAGGTAGCTGAAGCTGAAGAGTTGCGCCCAGGCGCCGAGCGCCACGAACGACAGCACCGGGTGGGCGTAGGAGGGGTCCACGAACTGCACGAAGAAGGAGATGAAGAACAAGATCGCCTTCGGGTTGAGCAGGCTGACCACGAACGCGCGGCGGAACGGCCGCTCGGCCTTCGGGGCGGCCCCGTTCTCCGCCGGAGTCGCTGCAGCCGCCGGAGCCGCCCCGGCCGCCTGCTCCGGCGTCGCGCTCCGCAGGGCCTTGCCGGATGCCCGGCCGCCGCGCCACAGGGACCAGGCGCCGCGCAGCATCCCGACGGCCAGCCACGTCAGATAGCCCGCGCCGGCGAACTTCACGATGCCGAACAGCAGCGGGCTGGCCTTCAGCAGCGAGGCCACTCCGCCCGCGGACAGCGTCATCAGCACCGTGTCGCCGCACAGCACGCCCGCCGCCGCCCGGTACGCGACCCGACGGCCCCGCCGGGCGGCGACCGAGACGACATACAGCGAATTCGGCCCCGGCAGCAGGATGATCAGAGCGAGGCCCGCCAGGTACGTGGACAGATCCGTTATTCCGAGCATGCGCGGAGGATCTCACCCGCGGACCCACCGCCTCACCGCTTTTCAGAATCCGGACGTGCACCTCACGCGGCGTGAGGAGTCGCCGTGAAGCGCGTACCGATGACCGACGAGGGAGCGGTTGCGGGTCAGCCCTGGGGTTCCAGCACCACGGCCGTGCCGTAGGCGCAGACCTCGGTGCCGACGTCGGCGGCCTCGGTGACGTCGAAGCGGAACATCAGCACGGCGTTGGCGCCGCGCGAGCGGGCCTGCTCCACCAGGCGTTCCATGGCCTGGTTACGGGTCTGGACGAGGGTCTTGGTCAGACCGCGCAGCTCACCGCCGATCATCGACTTCAGGCCCGCGCCGATCTGGCTGCCGAGGTGCCGGGAGCGCACGGTGAGGCCGAAGACCTCGCCGATCACTTGTTTCACGTGAAACCCCGGCACGTCGTTGGTCGTCACCACCAGGACGTCGGACTGCTCGTGCTGTCCGCCGCCGTACTCCTCGATGCCCATGGTCCGCACCTCCTGTCCTTGCGGTCAGGATCACCCGGGGCGGCCGGAGCGGCCAGCGCTCGGGGGCGGTCGGGTGGGGGTCGGCGGCCGGCGTCGAGGCGGGGCGGGGCGGCCCGGGAGGCCGTGGCCGGGGGTGCTCCTGGAACCACGGGACGTCATAGTCCGTTGATAGCTTTGGGCCGCACACTGCGCCTGCACCCCTCGCTTCCGCTCGCCGCGCCGCGCGAGCCGGGCGCCCTCGACCCAGGAGCCTTCACCCCGTGAATACTCTCGCGCTCGGCCCCCAGTGGCTGAACTCGGACTACTTGATCACGACATTCGGCCTGATCGGCGTCCTGCTCATTGTGTTCGCGGAGTCGGGGCTGCTGATCGGTTTCTTCCTGCCCGGGGACTCGCTGCTGTTCACCACCGGCCTGATGGTGACGACGAACAAGATCGACAAGCCGCTGTGGCTGGTGTGTGCGCTGGTGGTGCTGGCGGCCGTCCTGGGTGACCAGGCCGGATACCTCTTCGGGCGCAAGGTCGGCCCCTCGCTCTTCAAGCGGCCCGACTCCCGCCTCTTCAAGCAGGAGAACGTCGAGAAGGCGCATGCCTTCTTCGAGAAGCACGGTCCGAAGTCGCTGATCCTGGCCCGATTCGTCCCGATTGTGCGGACGTTCACGCCGATCATCGCGGGCGTGAGCCGGATGCAGTACCGCTCCTTCATCATCTTCAACATCATCGGCGGGACGCTGTGGGGCGCCGGCGTGACGCTGCTGGGCGCCGCGCTGGGCAACGTCGACTTCGTGCACAAGCACATCGAGCTGATCCTCGTGGCGATCGTGCTCATCTCCGTGGTGCCGGTCGTCATCGAGTTCCTGCGGGCGCGCTCCAAGGCCAAGAAGGAGCCGGCGACCGACGCGGCGATGGACGCCCCGCTGGCCGCGGCCCAGGCCCGTCCGCAGGGGCGGGGGCGCCACGCCAAGCGCTAGCGCTTGGCGCTGGCGCTTGGCGTGCATCCCACGTCGTCGGCTCCCCCGTCGTAGGGGTTCGCCTTTCTTGCGCCTGCGGCGCGGGTCCGCTGCGCGGGGCTTTTCGGCCGCGGTGCCGGTTCTGTGGGGTGGGGGATGTGCGGACTGCTGCGCTTTACGTCCGCACATCCCCCACCCCACAGAACCGTCCCCTCCCGTTGGTGGGTGGGTTTCAGGCCGTAGGGGTACGCCTGGGTGGTCCCCTGCGGGTTCGTCGTGGAGCGGTGGCGACCGTCAGGGGACCACTCGCGTAGGCCCCCACTCACCGTCTTTCCCACCCACCCACGGGAGGTGCCGGTTCTGCGGGGTGGGGGGTGTCCGGACGTAAAGCGCAGCAGTCCGGACACCCCCACCCCGCAGACCCGGCACCGCACCCGACAGCCCCGCGCAGCGGACCGGCAGCGGCCCCCCGCCGTCAGGCGGCCCCGCGCCGCGGGCGCGCAAGGCGAACCCCTACGGCGGGGCAGCCGACAACGTGGGCAGCGCGCCAAGCGCAGCGGACCGGCCCCCGAAGGAGCGCCGTCCGCAGCCATGCGGCATCGTGTGCATGACCAGTCGGCAGGAGGCACAGGCACGAGGAGCGGAGAGACGTGGCGTCGGATCCACCACGCGGTAAGGGCAAGGGCAAGGGCAGCGGCATCTCGGAGCCGGCCGGTCTTCCCGAGGACCGCAAGCCGCAGTCGGACGAGGCGCACAGCGCCTTCACGCCGCCGTTGGGTGTGCCGTTGCCGCCGACGCCCGAAGAGGAGCACCCGACCTCGGAGTTCGCGTTGCCCGAGGGGCTCCGGGCGGAGGCGCCGGCCGAGCCCGAGGGGTCGGCGTTCGCCCGGCCGGGGGGCGCCACCGGGCAGACCCCGCTGCCGACGTTCACGCCGCCGCACGGCATACCGGTCCTCAGCCTGACCAAGGAAGCGCCGTGGCAGGACCGGATGCGCACCATGCTGCGGATGCCGATCCACGAGCGACCGGTGCCCGAGCGCGCGGAGCGCACCGAGGAGGAGGGCGGCGGCCCCGCCGTGCCCCGCGTCCTGGACCTGACGCTGCGTATCGGCGAGATCCTGCTGGCCGGTGGCGAGGGTGCCGAGGACGTCGAGGCGGCGATGTTCGGTGTGGCGCACGCCTACGGGCTGGAGCGGGTCGAGCCGACCGTCACCTTCACCCTGCTGTCGATCTCGTACCAGCCGTCCCTGGTGGAGGACCCGCTCACCGCCAGTCGGACGGTGCGGCGGCGCGGCGTGGACTACACCCGGCTGTCGGCCGTTTTCCGGCTGGTGGACGACATCACCTCGGAGGGGATCAGCCTCGAAGAGGCGTACCGCGGGCTGGCGGAGATCCGCCGTAACCGGCACCCGTACCCGAGCTGGGCGCTGACGGTGTCCTCCGGGCTGCTCTCCGGCGCGGCGAGCATGTTGGTCGGCGGCGGGGTGCTGGTGTTCATCGCGGCGGCGATCGGCTCGATGCTCGGCGACCGGCTGGCCTGGTTGGCGTCGGCGCGCGGGCTGCCGGAGTTCTACCAGTTCGTGGTCGCGGCGATGCCGCCCGCCGGGATGGGGCTGGCCTTCGCCCTGGCCCATTCCAATGTGCAGTCCTCCGCGGTGATCACCGGTGGGCTGTTCGCCCTGATCCCGGGGCGGGCGCTGGTCGCCAGCGTGCAGGACGGGCTGACCGGTTACTACATCACCGCCTCCGCGCGACTGCTGGAGGTCGGCTATCTGATCGTCGGCATCGTCGTCGGCGTGCTGTCCGTGCTCTACCTCGGGCTGCAGGCCGATCCCGGTCTGAAGCGGCTCAACCCCGAGCAGGCGCTGCAGCTGTACAACGAGCCGGTGGTGCAGACCATAGCGTCGATGCTGCTGGCGCTGGCGTTCTGCGTCCTGCTCCAGCAGGAGCGGCACACGGTGGCGTTCGCGACGCTCAACGGCGGGGTCGCCTGGGTGGTGTACGGGGCGCTGACCGCCACCGCCGGCTTCAACGCGGTGCCCTCCACGGCCATCGCCGCCGGGCTCGTCGGCCTCTTCGGGCAGTTGCTCTCCCGGTACCGCTACGCCTCCGCGCTGCCCTATGTGACGGCGGCGATCGGCCCGTTGCTCCCTGGTAGCGCGACCTACTTCGGGCTGTTGAACTTCGCCCAGGGCAATCTGCTGGAGGGCTTCTCGTCGCTGATCAAGGCCGCCTCGCTGGCGCTGGCGATCGCGGTCGGCGTGAACCTCGGTGGCGAGGTCGCCCGGCTGTTCCTGCGGGCGCCGCTCGCCGTCGAGCCGGGCGGCGAGCGGCGGGCCGCCAAGCGGACCCGCGGCTTCTAGGACCTGTCCGGCCCTGGTGCACCGGACGGACCCCCAGGGCCCGTCCGATGCACCAGGGCCGCGTCCGCTGTGTTGGGTGAGTCGATCGCCCCTGGTGCGCAGTGCGCCGGGGGCTTCGTCCTGCTCACCCGTGAGGGGACCGTGGTGTTCCTTTCGGGCACCGCGCCGAGTGGACAACAAACGCGTTTACTTACGCCGGCCGGGCCTGCGGGTCATTCGACCGGGCAGGGCGTTCCGGCGAATCAACTTACGAGAAATTTGACGCCGGCGGGTGTGCTAGTTTCGGCCATCTTGACGACGAAACTCTGAGGTCGGGGCCGTTATCTTGGTCGCGCATCGCCGTGACCGTTGTCAAAACGGGGGGGTGTGCTCATGGCGAGGCGCGTCGCCAACACGAACCAGAGGAGCGGGGCCGCGCCCGGCGCCGGCCGGGTGGGGAGTGTCGCCAAGCGGCAGACCGCGCTGCTCGGTACGGGAGTGGCACTGGGGCTGCTGGGGGTCGGAGCCACGCTCGCCCAGCCGTGGGCCATCGGAAAACTGATCGGGGCGGTGTCCGCGGGAGCGTCGCTGACCGGTTCCATCATCACGGTCGCCGCCCTTTTCTGCCTGGGTGCTTTCTTTTCCGCGCTCCAGTCCTACGTAATAGGGCGGGCCGGGGAAAATATCGTCTATGACGTCCGGCACGGCCTTGTCGGAAGATTGTTGCGGGCCGATCTCGCGGAATTCGGTAAATGGCCGCAGGGCGACATCGTCACGCGCACGGTCACCGATACCTCGCTGGTAAAGATCGCCCTCTCGCAGAGCCTCGCGCAGCTGGTCATCAGCGGCGCCACGACAATCGGCTGCGTCGTGCTGATGTGCACCATCGACCTGTCGCTGATGCTCATCACCCTGGCCAGCCTCGGCGTCGCCAGCACCCTCGCCATCGTGCTCGCGCGCAAGCTCCGCGGAGCGGCCCTGCAGAACCGTGACGACACCGGCGCGTTCGGCAGCGGCGTCCAGCGCGTGCTCTCCGCACTGCCCACGGTCAAGGCGTCCCGGGCCGAGCCGCGCGAGACCGCCCGGATCGGCGCGCTGGCCGAGCGGGCGCGGCGCTCGGGGATCCGGGTCAATGCCTACAACGCCCTGCTGGTCCCCTCGATGAACGTCGGCACCCAGGGGGCACTCGCCGTCGTCGTCGGCGCGGGCATGGCCTGGGTCGCGCGGGGCGAGATGAGCATGGCCGACCTGACCACGTTCGTCATGTACCTGTTCCAGCTGGTCTCCCCCCTGGTGATGGTCTTCATGGCCATCGGCCAGTTCGTCCAGGGCCGGGCCGCCATCGAGCGGGTCGACAAGCTCGCCGGCCTGCCCCAGGAGGGCGGCGGGGCGGCGGACGCGGGACAGGGCCTCGCACCGACCGGGCCGCTGCCCGCGCACCACCCCGCGATCGAGTTCCACGACGTGCGCTTCGGCTACCGGCGCGGAGAGCCGGCGGCCGTGACGCAGGTGCTGCACGGCGTCTCGCTCAGCGTGCCGGCGCGCGGGCTGACGGCGGTGGTCGGGCCCTCGGGCGCCGGCAAGACCACCCTGTTCCAACTGATCGAACGCTTCTACCGGGTGGACGGCGGTCGCGTGCTGCTCGGAGGGCGGGACGTCGAGGGGCTGCCGCTGGAGACGCTGCGCGGGCTGGTGGGCTACGTCCAGCAGGACAGCGCCGCCATGCGGGGCACCGTCCGGGAGAACCTCACCTACGCCCAACCGCACGCCAGCGAGGACGACATCCGAGAAGCGCTGGAGATGGCCGGTCTCGGCGCCGTGGTCGCCGGGCTCCCCCAGGGGCTGGAGACCGAACTCGGCGACCAGGGCAGCGGATTGTCCGGCGGCCAGCGCCAGCGCCTGTGCATCGCCCGCACGCTGCTGCAGAAGCCCGCGGTCATGCTGCTGGACGAGGCCACCTCCCACCTCGACTCCGACTCGGAGCGGGCCTTCCGCGACGTGCTGCGCCGGGTCTCCCGGCAGTGCGCGGTGATCGCCATCGCCCACCGCATCTCCACGGTGATCGACGCCGAGAAGATCGTGGTGCTGGAGGACGGCCGGGTCCGGGCCACCGGCGTGCACCGGGACCTGATGGAGAACGACGCGCTGTACCGGCGGCTGGCCGGCTCACAACTGCACGCCGAGTCCGGCCCCGCCGCCACGGCGGGCGACCGGGCGCGCGGGGAACCGGGGGCGGGACCGCTCCCGTCCGCGGTCGGCCGGCCCCCGTGGGGCGGCCTCAACGAGCAGACGGTGCGGCTTCGGCCCATCGGGATCGAGGAGCAGTGGTGAACAGCACCGATGTGGCGATCGTCGGCACCGGCCCCAACGGCCTGGCGGCCGGCGTGGTCCTGGCCCGGGCCGGCCTGAGGGTGGAGCTCTACGAAGCGGCCGAGACCATCGGCGGCGGGCTGCGCACCGCGTCGCTCTTCGACACCGGCGTCGTGCACGACATCTGCTCCGCCGTCCATCCGATGGCCGCCGCCTCCCCGTTCTTCCGGGCGTTCGACCTGGCGGCCCGTGGGGTCGAGCTGCTGCACCCCGAGATCAGCTACGCCCATCCGCTGGACGGGGGCCGTGCCGCCCTGGCGTACCGCTCGCTGGCGGACACCTGCGCGCACCTGGGCCCCGACGGCCCGCGCTGGCGGCGGCTGATGGGCCCGCTGCTGGAGCACAGCGAGGCCGTCGTCGACCTGATCCTCTCCGGGCAGCGCAGCCTGCCGCGGGACCCCGCCGCCGCCCTGCTGCTGGCCGGCCGGGTGGCGGTCCACGGCACCCGGCTCGGCGCGGCGTACTTCCAGGGCGAGGAGGCGGCGGCCCTGCTCACCGGTGTCGCCGCGCACGCGGTCGGCAAGCTGCCCAGTTTCGCGGGCGGCGCGGTGGCCATGCTGCTGGGACACCTCGCACACGGGACGGGGTGGCCGCTGCCGCGCGGGGGCAGCGGCCGGATCGCGGAGGCGATGGCCCGGGACATCGCCGCGCACGGCGGCGTCTTCCACACCGGTCACCCGGTGACGGACCTGGCGGAACTCCGCGGCGCGCGGGCGGTGTTGCTCGACACCAGCCCCAAGGGCTTCCTGGCCCTCGCGGGCGACCGGCTGCCGCGGTCCTACGCGCGCGGCCTCGCGCGCTTCCGCTACGGTCCAGGCGCGGCCAAGGTCGACTTCCTGGTCTCCGAGCCGATCCCCTGGTCCGATCCCGCCGTGGGCCGCGCCGGGACGGTCCATCTGGGCGGTACCCACGCCGAGATGGTCCGGCAGGAGACGAAGAACGCGCGCCGGGTGCGGACCCGGGAACCGTTCGTCCTCCTGGTGGACCCCGCGGTGGCCGATCCGGGGCGCGCGCTGCCCGGGAAGCGCCCGGTGTGGGCGTACGCGCACGTGCCGAACGGTGATCCCACCGATCCCCACGCGTTGGTACGCGCGCGCATCGAGCGCTACGCCCCGGGGTTCGGGGACACGGTCCTCGCCCACCGCTCGGTGCCCGCCGCCTCGTACGAGACGTACAACCCCAACTACGTCGGCGGCGACATCGGTTCGGGCGCGATGACGCTGTACCAGAGCCTGGCACGGCCCGTCCCCCGCTTCGACCCCTACCGCACCCCGCTGCCCGGGGTCTTCCTGTGTTCCTCGGCCACCCCTCCGGGGCCCAGTGTGCACGGCATGTCCGGTTATCTGGCGGCTGTTTCCGCATTGCGGCATTGTTTCAGGACATATGACATACCCGACGTGGGTCCGAAGTCCGCGCTATTGACGGGTGCATGTCCGCGTTAAAGCGGCGACAACTTTCACTTCCGCCGTCAATCAATGCCCAACTCTTCGGGTCTTCCCGAGTCGTGCACGACGGCGCGGGACAAGGCAGGACGGGGTATGGCCCGGAACGGCGGTATAGACCAGGGTGGTTGGAGGCATCCGGGCCCGTGGTGCGGGGCAATCCAGACGTGCGTCGGACAGCAATCGTCCGGCCCGGAAGCTTTGCCTCCTTGTGGTATCGCACGTATTCACTGGCGCCCATCGCGATGTATATGATGGACTCACACGACATAACCTGAAGTTCCCCACACTTCGTTGAGGCGTTTCCACTGGATCGACAGGCGCTGCTGGTCTGACCAACCATGCGCAACGACTGCGGTTTCACCTGCGGTCGTGTTGGCCTATGACGTCCTTCCTTGCTCCGGCTCTTCGGCTTCACGGCGGCCCCCTAGGGATCGAATGTGGGGACAAAGTGAGGGAGTTCGGTGACTAACGGGGTTGAAGACATCGGCTATGGGCGACAGTTCGCCGGCTGGTACGACAGGCTGATACCGGACGACGAAGTCACCGCCGAGGCGGTGAAGGGGCTACTGGCCCTCCATCCCGCCCCTGAGGCGGGGACGATCGAACTCGGCGTCGGCACGGGGCGGATCGCTGTCCCGCTTTCCGAGAGCGTCGGCAGGGTGACCGGTGTGGACTCCTCACCGGAGATGCTGGACGCGATGCGCGTCAAACTGAAGGAGCGTGGAGACGTCACCCCCGTCCACGGTGACATCCGCAGCTATACCTCGGATTCCCGTTACGGGCTGGTGTATTGCGTCTGTGCGACGCTATCGCTGCTGCACACCCCCGAGGACCAGCTACTGGCCGTCCGGCGCGCGGCCGACCTTCTCGCCCCCGGCGGCAGGCTGGTGATCGAGACGCACAACAAGCCGCCGATCCTGGAGCTCCACGAGGGGCGCAAGCGCACCACGTATTTCGTCCCCTATCCGGAGCCCGGCACGGGCGTGCAGACCCATTCGACGCTGCTCGACGGCGACCTCTGGCACTGCTCGCACATTCTGTACCAGGCCGACGGCACCACCCGGGTGGGCAGCGAACTCACCCGGCTGACCACCCCCGAAGAGATCGACGCATACGCCCGCGCGGCCGGCTTGGAGCCCGAGACCCACCTTTCTCGGTGGGACGGCACCCCCTATAACGAACAGTCACCCATGTTCGTCTGCTGCTACGTCAAGTCCTGAGCGCACACAGGAAAGCGGAACACAGAAGGGGGCCACAGGTGGGACGACCGCCGATTTTGCCGGCAGACAAGAAACTCGGGCTCCTGGTGAGAGTGATGAGTGGTCAACTGACCGCGGCCGAAGCGGCACGGGAAGTCGGAGTCTCCGAGCAATCCGTATCGAACTGGCGCAGACAGTTTATTGAGGGAGCCCGTAACGGCCTGGCCGGCGAGAGTGGAAAGGACTCCGAGGAGGCGTCCAGGATCGCCGAGCTCACTCAGGAAAACGCGATGCTCAAGGCCACAATAGGCGAGCTGTATATGGAGCTCCGGAAGTCCGGGCGGGGCACACCCGGCCGCGTTCCGCAGCCCTGCGGGAAGACACGCCCGGCCCGGCGGGTCAACTAACTCATTATTTGACCCCGGCATCCGGTGTTAGTGTCGGGGATATCAGCCACTTGAAATCACGGGGGAGGGATTGTGGCGTCTTTGGAGCGCCAATTCGCCGTGGGCATAGCTGGTTTGGCCGGTGCGAGCCTGCTGACCGGTGCGGTAATGCGATTCACGGGGAAACGCGAACGTGCGCGTCGCTACCTGATGCACGAGAGGCCGGACGGCAGCCTCGTGGAGGTCGACGTCAGCATTCCTTCTCAGGCCCGGCGCGTCGTCCTGCTCGACAACGGGCTGGGCGCGCCGCACGAATACTGGGACTGGGTGTGCGACGCGCTTCCCGCGGACATGGGGTACGTGCGGTTCAACCGCCCCGGCTACGGACTCAGCACACCCGTCGCCCAGTACGGTCTGCACCGGCACTACGCGCTGTTGCAGGAATTGCGTGACACCTATGTCCCCGGTCTCCCGGTCGTCCTGGCCGGCCATTCCCTGGGCGGGTACTTCGTCGCGGCCTATGCCTCGCGCCATCCGGGCGCGCTGGAGGGCGTGAGCGCGGTGGTCATGATCGACGCCACCGAGGTGACCAGCCTGCGCCACTCGCGCCGCACCGACATCGACCGGTGGGCGCGCCAGTCGCTGGTGATGGAGCAGGCGTACGCCTGGGCGGGCCTGTCGGCCTTCCGCCCGGCCAAGAACGTGAACCAGCAGTACCGTCCGGAGATCAACCGCAGCTACACCGCGTTCCTGACGAACCCCTGCTCCTGGGCCACGGCCCACCGGGAGTACCGGGACGCCATGACGTACCCGGAACTGACCGACCTGGACTGCCCGTTGACCGTGGTCACGGCGGAGAACAACGTCGGCGACAACACCATGCACCACGCCGTCCAGGCCCGCTTGGCCGCCATCTCGAAGCGGTCCCGGCACCACTTCATCGAGGGCTCGGACCACGAATCCGCGCTCGCCGTGCCGGACCACGCCCGACAGGTGGCGGAGGTGATCGCGGGCGAACCGCCCACCGGGCGGACCGACCCGGAGCGGCGGCAGACCGCCACGAAGGACCGGCCGGCCGCGGTGCGCGACACGGAGCGGGAGGAGGAACTGACGTGAATGTGAACACGGAACGCCTGAAAACGGCCGTCGTCACGGCCTCGATCGCCGCCTGGCTGGTGGCGACGGCGGCCGGGCAGCTGCCCGAGAACCGCTTCGACAACCTCCTGCGGCGCGGGCGGTGGCAGATCCCGGTCCCCAACTGGCGCTTCTTCGGCCCGAACCCCGGGGTCAAGGACAACCACCTGCTCTACCGGGACATCACCGACGGCAGGCCCGGCGACTGGACGGAGGTGGAGATCACCCGCGACCGGCCCTGGTACGCCCTGGTCTGGAACGCCCGCAACCGTTGCCCCAAGGCCCTGTTCGACGCGAGCCAGGACACCATCTCCCGCTCGGTGGCCTTCGGGCCGGAACTCCGCCTGGTGACACTGGGCTCCGGATACCAGCTGCTCTCCCGCTACATCCAGCGCCACCTGCCGCACGCCGAGGGCGCCTCGCACAGCCAGTTCATGCTGATGCAGTCGTACCTCAACGCCCCCGGCGACCGGCAGATCAACCCCGTCTTCGTCTCCGTGGAATTCCCGCTGACCGAAGACGCCACGCCTGACGCGGCCGCATTCCCGCTGGCCGCGTAGCGAGCCGATCAACCTTCTCGGCCGGAAGCTGCGAGCTCACTCGGTTCCCCTGTGCCGCGTGAGTTCGCGCCCTCCCGCCGAACGGCTGGAGAACTCGCTGTGAGATGTCTACGAGAAAGAGGACAGAAATGTCTGTTGTGGCTGAATTCGCCAACACGCAGCTGGTGGACGTGAAGCCGGGCCGTATCGGTTCCGACGCCGCGCCGACCATGATGACCCCGCTGGCCACCGTCGCGACCCCCGAGGCCGTGTCCGCCGGCATCGCGGTGACCTCCGCGACCGCGGCCGCGCTGAACATGGTCACCCACAACGTCCAGCACGGCTGAGCGTTCGGCTGCGGGGCGGTGCTGACCGGCATCGATAACCCCGGCCGATGAAAGACGCGGCGGCACGGTACGCCCGATACGCATACCGTGCCGCCGTTTCCCATATCCACTATCCACCGTACTCGCATCACATCATCAGGAGCACCCATCCATGTTCCTCAGCGCTCCGCCCGAGGTCACGGCACGCCGAGTGGCTTCGCTGGGTACGCTTGTCTCCGCACTGGAAATGCTCAGCCAGACGCGTAAGTTCGAAGACGGTGAATTGCTGAGCGGCCAGCTCGCGAACATGCGACCCAAGTTCGCCAAGCGATTTCCCCGCCTGACCCGCGTCCTGAGTTCCAAGAAGGCGGCGGTCGCCCTGTACGGAGTGCAGGCGGGTGCTTCTGCCGCCACGCTGATCTGGGGGCACAAGCGCGCGGTCCGCACGACGGGCAGCGCGGTCCTGGCGGTGACGGGCGCCGCCGGTCGGCTGCACACCCCCTTCGGCGGCGACGGTGCCGACCAGCTCCAGCAGGTGGTCAACGTCGTCCTCGCCTCGACCGGCACCTTCAAGGACGGCGAGAAGGCCCGCGACGTGGCCATGCGCGCGCTGGCCCTGGAGACGACCATCTCCTACGTCGCATCCGGTGTGGTCAAGCTCGTCTCCCCGGTGTGGCTCAGCGGCGAGGCGTTCAGCGGGGTCATCCGTACGCACAACTACGGGGACCCGCACCTCTTTCAACTCGTGCACAAATACCCGCTGTTGGGGAAGCTCATCACCTGGGGAACGGTCGCCGCGGAGGTCGGCTTCCCGCTGGTCTTCGTGCTGCCCAAGCCGGCGGCCAGGGCATGGCTCGGCTCGATGAGCCTCTTCCACCTGGGCATCGGGCAGTTCATGGGCCTCAACCGCTTTGTGCTGGCCTTCGGCGCCACGCACCCGGCGATCCTCTATGTCCTCGACCAGAGCGAGGGGCGTGCGGCGCTGACGGGGAGGACCTCCGCGGCCGTGACGTCGGCCCCCGCGGCCGCCTGAGCGAGCACAGGTACAGCCATCGGCATGAGGCATGCCCGCCCGACGGGCTCCCTTTGCCGTTCGCGAAGCACATCCCCGCAGTGGCCGGATGCATTCCCGGACAGGGCGATGAATTCCCCTGCAGGGTCCCGACTTTCAAAGGAGACGCAATCATGAAGCGCATCACCATGGCCGCGGGCGTCGCGGTGGCGGGCGCCTTGCTCGCCGTGTCCGCCCAGGCCGGCGCGCAGGCCGCGCCGCTGCCGCGGACGACCGTGGCGGACGCCGCGGCCGTCACGCCCTCGGCGGCGCAGGGCGACTGGAACCCGCCGGCCGGCTACACCCTGGAGCGCTCGTTCCTGGGCGACAGCGCCTCCTGCAGTAAGGAAGGGGACGCGGGGGTGGCCGCGGGGAAGTGGCATCAATACGTCTGTCACGAGCAGATGATGAAGCTCACCGACACCTGGATGCTCTTCCAGTTCCTCTACGTCAAGAAGTAGAGGAAGAGAAGAAGGAGAAGAGGCGGGGCGCGGACCCCGCGACACGTACGACGGGCGGCCCCCAGATGGGTGCCGCCCGTTCGCGTACGAAAATCAGAGCGCGCCGACGGGCGTGCGGGGCCCCTGAGAACCCCGTCCGCCGCCGGATCCGCTCCGCCGGTCGGGTCAGTGCCCGCCGTGCGCCTCGAAGCGCTTGTACGAGCGCTCGATCTCGGCCTCGGCGTCGGTACGGCCGACCCAGTTGGCGCCCTCGACGGACTTGCCGGGCTCCAGGTCCTTGTAGACCTCGAAGAAGTGCTGGATCTCCAGGCGGTCGAACTCCGAGACGTGGTGGATGTCGCGGAGGTGCTCCACGCGCGGGTCCGAGGCGGGCACGCACAGCAGCTTGTCGTCGCCGCCGGCCTCGTCCGTCATCCGGAACATGCCGATGGCACGGCACTTGATCAGGCAACCGGGGAAGGTCGGCTCGTCCAGGATGACCAGCGCGTCCAGCGGGTCGCCGTCCTCGCCGAGGGTGTTCTCGACGAAGCCGTAGTCGGCCGGGTAGCTGGTCGAGGTGAAGAGTCGACGGTCCAGGCGGATCCGACCGGTCTCGTGGTCCACCTCGTACTTGTTCCGCGAACCCTTCGGGATCTCGATGGTGACGTCGAACTCCACGGGTGGCTCCTCCATGATCAACACATACGTCTGGTGATTAAGTGTCCCCCACGCAGGTGTGTGGTGGCGAAAGGGGCTGGTCCGAAGTGCCCGAGACCCGAACATGGCAGGTCACATGGCAGTCGGCGCAGCGTTCCGCGCGGGTGGCGGCACGCCGGGCGGGGCGTTCCGCACGCACCGCGGCACGGACCGCACAGCGCGCCGCGCATGCGACAACGGGCGCCGCACAGCACGCATGGCAGGCCGCACCGCGGCAAACGCGGCAGACCTGGCAGCTGACAGCGGCGTCCGCCGCCACAGGTCTGGCGGTCGCGGTCGTCGCGGTGGCGGCGGCCGGGCCGTGGGACTCCGGTCAGCGTACGGCCGAGCGGGCGGCGGCGGTCCCCGCTCCGGCAACAGGTGGCGAGCATCACGATGACGGCCGGGCGCCCGGCCCTGCGCCCAGCGCGCCGGCCGTGCTGACCGCGCTCGGCGGGCCCGCGCGCGGCGCGGTGGGCCGCGGCGGCGCGGCGCCGGCGCCCACCGACGCCGGACTGGCCGACGCCCTGTCCCCGCTCCTGTCGGACCCCGCGCTCGGCCCGCTGCGGACCGCGTCCGTGGTGGACGTCGCGGCCGGCCGGCAGGTCTTCGGCGAGAAGCAGGACGAGGCGGCCACCCCCGCCTCCACGGTCAAGCTCGCCACCGCCGTGGCCGCGCTCTCCCGGCTCGGTGCCGACCACCGCATCGACACCGGCGTCGTGCTGGCCGGCAAGGACCGGATCGTCCTGGTCGGCGGCGGCGACCCGACTCTGACCGCCCGTGCGGCCGGCCCGGGGCCCGACGAACGGCCGGCCAGCCTGCGCGACCTCGCCGACGCCACCGCCCACGCCCTCCAGCAGCGCAAGCTGACCACCGTCGGCCTCGGCTACGACGCCTCCGCCTACACGGGCCCCGCCGAGCACCCCATCGGCCCCAACGAGAACATCGCCCCGGTCGCCGCCCTGATGACCGACGAGGCCCGCCTCGACGACAGCGACCACGGCACCGCACCGCGCTCCACCGACCCCGCCGGCGACGCCGCCCGCACCTTCGCCGGCCTCCTCAAGGAACGCGGCATCACCGTCACCGGCGACCCCGCCGAGGCCCGCGCCCCGAAAAGCCCCGACCGGATCGCCGTCGTCCGTTCCCTGCCGCTCTCCGCCCTCGTCGAGCGGATGCTGACCTACAGCGACAACGACATCGCCGAGGCGCTGGCCCGGCAGACCGCCCTCGCCGCCCACCAGCCGGCCAGCTTCGACGGCGCCGCCAAGGCCGTGCGGGACGCGCTGGCCGCCCAGCACCTCCCGCTGACCGACGCCGTCTTCGAGGACGGCAGCGGCCTGGACCGGGACGACAAGGTCTCCGCGAACCTGCTCTCCCGCCTCCTGCTGGCCGCCGCCGCACCCGACAAGCCCGAACTCCGCCCGGTCCTCACCGGCCTCCCGGTGGCCGCCTTCACCGGCACCCTCAGGGGGCGCTACGTGGGCGACACCGCCGGCGCCGGCACCGTGCGCGCCAAGACCGGCACCCTCACCGGCGTCAACAGCCTCGCCGGCACCGTCGTCGACGCCGACGGCCGCCTCCTGGCCTTCGCCTTCATGACCACCGGCACCACCGACCCCCAGGCCGCCCAGAAGGCCCTGGACCGCATGGCCTCCACGGTGGCCAACTGCGGCTGCCGCTGAACGACCCACCCTCCGGGCGCCCACCCACCGTCCTCTTCACCCGCGCAGCGGCCACGCGGGGCCGACCACCCCCGTCGGCTACCAGCCGGCGCGGCGTCCCCGTACCGTGAACCCATGACGAGCATCGGTGGTGTCGAGATGGTCGACTGGAATCTCGCGGTCGCGACCGCGACCCGATTCGTACGGCCCGGTCCGGAGGTGAGCCGGGACGAGGCGCGGGCGATCGTCGCCGAGCTGCGCCGGCACGCCAAGTCGTCCGAGGAGCACGTCCGGGGGTTCACCCGAATGGCGCAACCCGGCGCGGAGGGCGGGGCGGTGTCGCACGACACGCCGGTCCTGGTGGTGGACCGGCCCGGCTGGATCCGGGCCAACGTCGCCGGTTTCCGGGCGGTGCTCAAACCGCTGCTCGCCAAGATGGAGGACCGACGGTCCTCAACGCCCGGCGGTGCGGTGCTCGGCGCGGTCGGCGGCAAGGTGACCGGCGTGGAACTGGGCATGCTGCTGTCGTTCCTGGCGTCGCGGGTGCTGGGCCAGTACGAGACGTTCGCCCCGGCCTCGCGGGACCTGCCGGCCGGGACGCAGGGCGGCCGGCTGCTGTTGGTGGCGCCGAACATCGTCCATGTGGAGCGGGAGCTCGACGTGGCGCCGCACGACTTCCGGCTGTGGGTGTGCCTGCACGAGGAGACCCACCGGACCCAGTTCAGCGCCGTGCCCTGGCTGCGGGACCACATCGAGGGCGAGATCCAGTCGTTCCTCAGCGAGACCGACATCGACCCGGGGACGCTGCTGGAGCGGCTGCGGGAGGCCGCCCAGTCGCTGGCCGGCGCCAAGCCGGAGGGCGAGGAGGGCGAGGAGGGCCGGTCGCTGGTGGACGTGGTGCAGACGCCCGTGCAGCGGGAGATCCTCGGGCGGCTGACCGCGGTGATGTCGCTGCTGGAGGGGCACGCCGACTACGTCATGGACGGGGTGGGGCCCGAGGTGGTGCCCTCGGTGGCGGAGATCCGGGAGAAGTTCCAGAAGCGGCGGGCCAGCGGCGCCGGCCGGCTGGACCAGGCGCTGCGGAAGCTGCTGGGGCTGGACGCGAAACTGCGGCAGTACCGTGACGGTGAGCGGTTCGTGCGGTCCGTCGTCGAGGAGGTCGGCATGGACGGCTTCAACCGCGTCTGGACGTCGCCCAACACCCTCCCCACCAAACAGGAGATCGCCAAACCGGCGGACTGGGTCGCGCGGGTGCACCGGAAGGCCGATGGAGCACAGTAAGCCCAGGATGTGAGCCGGGCACGCCATGCGGCAGTAGAGCGCCCCTTCAATCACCCGTCTGAGGGACCGTGACCGATGGATAGGCGTGCAATGCTCGGGGAACTGCTCGCCTCTGTCACCATCTAGGCACTCTCTGTTACGAAGTGCCGTCCATGCTTGAGGCTCGCCCCCAGCTGAACGATTGGAAACGGACATGGGTCCCCATCCAGCGGTCGCCGCGATACGCCTGGCGGTCCGCCGCGTACTCCACGACGTGCTCACCCACCACTGCGCGCAGGACCGGCGCGAGGCACCGCTCGTGCTCGTCGCCTGCTCCGGCGGCGCCGACTCCATGGCGCTCGCCTCCGCCCTCGCCTTCGAAGCCCCCAAACTGGGCGTCCGCGCCGGGGGCGTGACCATCGACCACGGCCTACAGGAGGGCTCCGACCTCCGCGCCGCCGAGGTCGCCCTGCGGCTGCGGGCCCTCAAGCTCGACCCCGTCGACATCGTCAGCGTCGAGGTGGGCCGGGTCGGCGGTCCCGAAGCGGCCGCCCGCGATGCCCGCTACGCCGCCCTGGACGCCACCGCCGACCGCTACGGCGCCAGCGCGATCCTCCTCGGCCACACCCGCGACGACCAGGCGGAGACCGTGCTCCTCGGGCTGGCCCGCGGCTCCGGGATCCGCTCGCTCTCCGGGATGGCCGCGGCCACCGGGACGAACGGCCGCTACCGCCGCCCCTTCCTGGACGTGGACCGACAGACCGCCCGTACGGCATGCCTCATCCAGGCGCTGCCCGTCTGGGACGATCCCCACAACACCGACCCCGCCTACACCCGCTCACGGCTGCGGCACGAGGGGCTGCCCGCCCTGGAGAAGTGCCTGGGCAAGGGCGTCGTCGAGGCGCTGGCGCGGACCGCCCAGCTCTCCCGCGACGACGCCGACGCACTGGACGGCTGGGCCGCAGACGCAGAGGTGACGGTGCTCGACGAGGCCGGCACCCTCGACGTGGCCGGACTCTTCGCGCTGCCGGCCGCGGTGCGCCGTCGGGTGCTGCGCCGGGCGGTCATCGCGGCCGGTTCGCCGGCCGGTTCGCTCTTCGCCCGCCACATCGAGGAAGTGGACCGGCTGATCACGGCCTGGAGGGGGCAGGGTGCCATCAACCTCCCCGGGCGCGTGGGTGTGCGACGGCAGGGTGGCAGACTGGTCATTCGGCAGGGCTGAGCGGCAGAGATCGCGCCCTGCCCTGTGATCTCACGACCGGTTCCCGCTTCGTGAGCTCCACGACCGATCTGCACACGTAACCGAACGAGAGTGGCACGGGTGGACGACAAGGACATGGGCGCCGACCTTCAGTCGGTGCTCATCACTAAGGAAGAGATCGACGCCAAGCTGGCTGAGCTGGCTGCGAAGATCGACGCGGAGTACGCGGGCAAGGACCTGCTCATCGTCGGTGTCCTCAAGGGCGCGGTGATGGTGATGGCGGACCTGGCGCGTGCGCTGTCCAACCCCGTCACGATGGACTGGATGGCCGTGTCCTCCTACGGCGCGGGCACCCAGTCCTCCGGTGTGGTCCGCATCCTCAAGGACCTGGACACCGACATCAAGGGCAAGCACGTCCTGATCGTCGAGGACATCATCGACTCGGGTCTGACGCTGTCGTGGCTGCTGTCGAACCTCGGCTCGCGCGAGCCCGCCTCGCTGGAGGTCTGCACGCTGCTGCGCAAGCCGGACGCGGCCAAGGTCGCCATCGACGTGAAGTGGATCGGCTTCGACATCCCCAACGAATTCGTCGTGGGTTACGGCCTGGACTTTGCGGAGAAGTACCGCAATCTGCCGTTCGTCGGTACCCTCTCGCCCCACGTGTACGGCGGCTGAGAGCACCCCCGCGTCTCCCGGCCGCCGCGTCGGACGGGGACCCGGATGGCCCGTGGCGGGCGGCGGGAACCCTTCGGGGATTCCCGCCGTTGGAGCAGGGAGAGGGGAATCCCGGGCTTCATTGTTCCGCACCGGCACAGGCGCCGGGTGACAATGCTGGGGTACCGTCCGAAGGCAGTCGGTTTTCGGGCCAGTAATACACACCGTACGCACGACCAGCCCTCCAGAGGGCGTTGTGCCTCACTGTGGCAGGAGGGACGGGGCCTTAGGTGGCTCCGTGTGGATGGACGTGAAGCGATACTTCCGTGGGCCGGTCATGTGGATCGTGCTGGCCGTCCTCGCCGTGGTCGTGTTGATGCAGGTCGTCGGCTCGTCCGGCGGCTATAAGACGGTGGACACCGGTCAGGTCGTCAAGGCGATTGCTGACAACAAGGTGAAGTCCGCCGAGCTGACCACCGGCGACGAGAACAAGATCAAGATCGAGCTGTCGGGCGACAACAAGATCGCCGGCTCCAACAAGATTCAGGCCAGCTACATCGGCGACCAGGGCGTTGACCTGGCGAAGAACCTGCAGGCCAAGTACCAGACGGGCGAGATCAAGGACGGCTACACCGTCTCCCCGTCGAAGCAGAACCCGTTCGTCAGCGTGATCATCACGCTGCTCCCCTTCATCCTCATCCCGGTCATCTTCCTGATCCTGATGAACCAGATGCAGGGCGGCGGGTCCAGGGTGATGAACTTCGGCAAGTCGAAGGCGAAGCTGATCACCAAGGACACCCCCAAGACGACCTTCGCGGACGTCGCGGGTGCCGATGAGGCCGTCGAGGAGCTCCACGAGATCAAGGAGTTCCTCCAGGAGCCGGCGAAGTTCCAGGCCGTCGGCGCCAAGATCCCCAAGGGCGTGCTGCTGTACGGCCCGCCCGGTACGGGCAAGACGCTGCTCGCGCGCGCCGTGGCGGGCGAGGCCGGCGTCCCGTTCTACTCGATCTCCGGCTCCGACTTCGTCGAGATGTTCGTCGGTGTCGGTGCCTCCCGGGTCCGTGACCTCTTCGAGCAGGCCAAGGCGAACGCCCCGGCGATCGTCTTCGTCGACGAGATCGACGCCGTCGGCCGGCACCGCGGTGCGGGTCTCGGCGGTGGCCACGACGAGCGCGAGCAGACGCTCAACCAGCTGCTCGTCGAGATGGACGGCTTCGACGTGAAGGGCGGCGTGATCCTGATCGCCGCCACCAACCGCCCGGACATCCTCGACCCGGCGCTGCTGCGCCCCGGCCGTTTCGACCGGCAGATCGCCGTCGACCGTCCGGACCTGCAGGGCCGGCTGGAGATCCTCAAGGTCCACCAGAAGGGCAAGCCGGTCGCGCCGGACGTCGACCTCTCGGCCGTCGCCAAGCGCACCCCCGGCTTCACCGGTGCCGATCTGTCCAACGTCCTGAACGAGGCCGCCCTGCTGACGGCCCGCAGCGACAAGAAGCTGATCGACAACCACTTCCTGGACGAGGCGATCGACCGCGTCGTGGCCGGTCCGCAGAAGCGGACCCGGATCATGTCCGAGAAGGAGAAGAAGATCACCGCGTACCACGAGGGCGGGCACGCCCTGGTCGCGGCGGCTTCGCCGAACTCCGACCCGGTCCACAAGATCACGATCCTGTCCCGCGGTCGGGCTCTGGGCTACACCATGGTCCTGCCCGACGAGGACAAGTACTCCACCACCCGCAACGAGATGCTCGACCAGCTGGCGTACATGCTGGGCGGGCGTGCGGCGGAGGAGCTGGTCTTCCACGACCCGACCACCGGTGCCGCCAACGACATCGAGAAGGCGACCGCCACCGCCCGCGCGATGGTCACGCAGTACGGCATGACCGAGCGGCTCGGCGCGATCAAGTTCGGCACGGACAACTCCGAGCCGTTCCTGGGTCGTGAGATGGCGCACCAGCGCGACTACTCCGAGGAGGTCGCCGCGCTGGTCGACGAGGAAGTCAAGAAGCTCATCGAGACCGCGCACAACGAGGCGTGGGAGATCCTGGTCGAGAACCGCGACGTGCTCGACAACCTCGTTCTGGAGCTCCTGGAGAAGGAGACCCTGAACAAGGAGCAGATCGCCGAGGTCTTCAAGCACATCGTGAAGCGCCCGGCCCGCCCGGCGTGGACCGGCTCCTCGCGCCGTACGCCCTCGACCCGTCCGCCGGTGCTGACGCCCAAGGAGCTGGCCCCGGCCAACGGCTCCGCGGCATCGTCGGTCTCCATGGAGAAGACGGACACCTCCGAGGAACCGCGCTCGGAGAGCTGATCCAGGGGCCCCCGGGCCCCGGAATACGCGCCGCGCCTCCCGAGGTTTTAGCCTGGGGGGCGCGGCTTTCCGCGTTTCGAGCGGGCCCAGAAGGAACGAGGCACCAATGACGGACCCTGTGACGCTGGACGTCGAGGGCGCGATCGGCACGTTTGACGAGAAGCGTGCCCAGAACGCCGTGCGCGAGCTGCTCATCGCGGTGGGCGAGGATCCGGACCGCGAGGGCCTGCTGGAGACGCCGGCGCGGGTGGCGCGGGCGTACAAGGAGCTCTTCGCCGGCTTGTGGCAGAAGCCCGAAGACGTGCTGACCACCACCTTCGACCTCGGCCATGACGAAATGGTGCTGGTCAAGGACATCGAGGTGGTCTCGAACTGCGAGCACCACCTGGTGCCGTTCGTCGGTGTGGCCCACGTCGGCTACATCCCGTCCACCGACGGCAAGATCACCGGGCTGTCCAAGCTGGCCCGGCTGGTCGACGTGTTCGCCCGGCGCCCCCAGGTGCAGGAGCGGCTGACCACCCAGATCGCCGAATCGCTGATGCAGATTCTGGAGCCGCGCGGGGTGATCGTGGTCATCGAGTGCGAGCACATGTGCATGACCATGCGCGGGGTGCGCAAGCCGGGGGCGAAGACGACGACCTCCGCGGTGCGCGGGCAGCTGCGCGATCCCGCGACGCGGGCCGAGGCGATGAGCCTGATACTGGCCCGCTGAGGCCGGACGGCCGGGCGGCCGGGAGAAGACGGGAAAGGCGGTCGTCGGCGCCCTGTGCGGCGTGCCACGGCCCGCAACGGAGAGCGGCCCGGGGTCCGCGGCGGTATCGCCGGGACCCCGGGCCGCTGCCGGGTCGCCAAGGGGTCTGGTCAGACCTTCAGGTGGCCGCCCATCCACGCCAGCGCGGCGGGGATCTCGCGGCGCCAGGTGTTGAAGTTGTGGCCGCCGCTGTCCAGGATGATCGACGCGACCTTGGACGGCGACTTGGTGCCCTCGATGAACTTCAGGGTGGGCTTGTAGTTGCTCTCGCCGTGCTTGCTGCTGGTGACCAGCAGGTTCACCGGGGGAGCGGGCATGTGCTTCTGCCGCCAGTGCAGGTCGTTCTCCCGCTCCAGCTGCTTGCTCCCGCCGAACAGGGCGCCGGTGGTGGCGTCGATCGGCGCCTTGTAGTCGCCGGAGAGGGAGACCGCGGTGGAGTACGACTGCGGGTTGCGCATGGTCAGCTTCAGCGCGCAGTAGCCGCCGGTGGAGTCGCCCATGATGCCCCAGCTCTTGGCGTCCTTGCCGACGCGGTACTGGCCGCTGATGTCGTGCCGCAGGTCGTGGGCGAAGAACGTCTCGGTCTGGGGGCCGTTGGGTATGTCCACGCACTCGGTGTCACGGGGCGGGGCGACCGTCGGGCGCATCATCACCAGGACGGTCGGCTGGATGCGGTTGTCCTGGAGCAGGTCGTACTGGGTCTGCGGGTAGTGCAGCTTCTTGTAGAGCGCCTCGGCGGTGCCGGGGTAGCCGGTCAGGACCACCGCCGCGGGGAACTTCTTGTGCGCGTACTTCTTCTGGAAGTACTGCGGCGGCAGGTAGACGTACGCCGGGCTGGCGATCTTGGACTTCTCGCCGCGGATCAGGACCTTGTCCAGCCGGCCGGCGGTCGTCGGGACCGAGGCGCCCTGGATGCTCAGGCGCTCGGTGCCCAGCATCTTGAGGTTGGTGCCGTTCGGGCCGGACTTGTAGTTGGTGACCACGCCCGGTTCCTGCTCCTGGCCGAAGAGGTCGGCCCAGGAGGCGTAGAAGCCGAAGGTGTTGTTGGCGAACAGGCCGATCGCCGCGAAGAGCGAGAGCTGGGTGGCGAAGAGCAGGCCGATGCGGCCGAGCACGGCGCGCCAGTTGCCCTTGGAGAGTCGCGGCCAGAGCCAGATCGTGAGAACGAACAGTGCCACCGCGAGGAGTACGGCGAGCAGCAACACTTTCTTGCTGGTGAGACCCATGTGGTGCTTTCTTCCGGGCGGCCGGGCCATCCGGACCGCAAGTGGAACCCCGAGCCCTGAGACGCCGTCATACAGGGCGCAAAAGTCCAGATGCTGCGACTAGGCTCGCACGTTCTCTCGACCGGGGCGACGGGAAAGTGATGTCTGACAGGCTAGATGGGGAAAAGTCGGAGAAGGTTGCGTGGTCTGCGCCACGCTGGCTCCGCGGCCCGCGGCCCGCGGCGGTACCCGGGCTGATCGGCACGGCAGGCGCCGTGGTCGGTGTGCTGAATCTCATGTCCGGACTCTTCCCGCGCTTCCGGCACAGCCGGGTGCACGCGGTGGCCGAGGTGCTGCCGGGCGCGGTGAGCCCGCTGGCGGCCTCCGCCTCGCTCGTCGTCGGGATCCTGCTGCTGCTCCTGGCCCACGGGCTCAAGCGGCGCAAGCGGCGGGCCTGGGTGGCGGCGGTGGCGCTGCTGCCGGTGGGGATCGCCGCCCAGGTGGTGTACCGGCACTCGATCTTCGGGGCCGTGCTGTCGTTGCTGCTGCTGGGGTTCCTGATCCGGCACCGGCGGGAGTTCGCGGCGCTGCCGGACCCGCGCAGCCGCTGGCGGGCGGTGGCCAACTTCGTCGTCCTCGGTGGGGTCAGCTTCGCCCTCGGGATGGTGATCGTCAGCTCCCACCCGCACAAGATCGTCGGCTCGCCGTCGTTCGGTGCGCGCGCCGAGCACGTGCTGTGGGGGCTCTTCGGCTTCGAGGGGCCGGTCGCCTACACCCACGGCGTGGACTACACCGTGGGCTACTCACTCGGTGCGCTGGGCCTGCTGACCGTGGCCACCACCGCGTACCTCGCCTTCCGGCCCGAGCACCCCGCGGCCCGGCTGACGGACGAGGACGAGCAGCGGCTGCGGGAGCTGCTGGCCAAGCACGGCGGGCGGGACTCGCTGGGCTACTTCGCGCTGCGCCGGGACAAGGGCGCGGTGTTCTCGCCGTCCGGCAAGGCCGCGGTCTGCTACCGGGTGATCTCCGGGGTGATGCTCGCCAGCGGCGACCCGATAGGGGACGTCGAGGCGTGGCCGGGCGCCATCGAGCGCTTCATGGAGGAGGCGCGGGCGCACTCCTGGACCCCCGCGGTGCACGGTTGCAGCGAGACCGGCGGCCAGGTCTGGACCCGGGAGACCGGGATGGACGCGCTGGAGCTGGGCGACGAGGCGATCGTGGACGTCGCCGACTTCACCCTGTCCGGCCGGTCGATGCGCAACGTGCGGCAGATGGTCAAGCGCATCGAGCGCAACGGGTACACCACTCGGGTGCGCCGGGTGCGCGACCTGGAGCCGGAGGAGCTGGAGCGGGTACAGAAGGCCGCCGACGCCTGGCGCGACACCGACGACGAGCGCGGCTTCTCCATGGCGCTCGGCCGCATCGACGCGGACAAGGACGGCGACGCGGTGATCGCGACCGCGCATCTGGCCCCGGCGGAGGGCGAGGAGGCCGGCCCGTTCGGTGACCTGAAGGCGTTGCAGTACTTCGTGCCCTGGGGGCCGGACGGGATGTCGCTGGAGCGGATGCGGCGCGACCGCAGCGCCGACCCCGGTATGAACGAGCTGCTGATCGTCGCCGCCCTGCACACCGCGCCGGAGCTGAAGATCAAGCAGCTCTCGCTGAACTTCGCGGTCTTCCGCTCCTACCTGGAGCGGGGCGAGAAGCTGGGCGCGGGCCCGGTGATGCGCATCACGCGCGGGACGCTGCTCTTCCTGTCGCGCTGGTACCAGATCGAGTCGCTGTACAAGTTCAACGACAAGTTCCAGCCGCGCTGGGAGCCGCGGTTCGTGGTCTTCCGCACCAGCCGGGACATCCCGCGGATCGGCCTGGCGACCATGCAGGCGGAGGGGTATCTGGAGCTGCCGCGGGTGCTGCGCCGCCGGAGGGCCGCCGAGCCGCTGCCCTGCGCGCATCCGGAGGAGTCGGTGCTGGCGGCCGGGACGCTGGAGAAGGTCGCCTAGAACGTCGCCTGGGCCGCGTCCGCAACCGCGACGATCGGGCCGTTCGGGCGCCCCGCACGGGGCGCGCGGGCGGCCCGTCGGACGTCGGGCCGCGCAGGTCGGCGGGGGCAATCCGGCCGGTCGGCACACGGCCTACGCTGGTGCCATGAGTACCTTGCGCGGCCGGGTGGCCGGACTGCCGGACTGGGACCGCTGCGCGGTGATGGGCGTCGTGAATGTGACGCCCGATTCGTTCTCCGACGGCGGCGAGTGGTTCGACACCGAGCTCGCCGTCAAACACGGTCTGGACCTGGTGGCCCAGGGCGCCGACATAGTGGACGTCGGCGGCGAGTCGACGCGCCCCGGCGCGGCCCGGGTGGACGAGGCCGAGGAGCTGCGCCGGGTCGTCCCGGTGGTCCGGGAACTGGCCTCGGCGGGGGTCGTGGTCTCCGTCGACACCATGCGCGCCGCGGTGGCCGAGCAGGCCGTGGAGGCCGGCGCGTGGCTGGTCAACGACGTCAGCGGCGGGCTGGCCGACCCGGCGATGGTGCCGGTGGTCGCCGCCCACCACGTCCCGTTCGTGGTGATGCACTGGCGGGGCCAGTCGATCGACATGAACAACCGGGCGGTCTACGCGGACGTCGTCGGTGAGGTGGTCGACGAGCTGGCGGCCAGCGTGGAGCGCGCGGTCGCCGGCGGGGTGGACCCGGAGCGGATCGTCATCGATCCCGGGCTGGGCTTCGCCAAGGAGGCCGGGCACGACCTGGCGTTGGTCGCCCAGCTGAACCGGCTGCGGGCGCTTGGCCGACCGCTGCTGGTGGCCGCTTCGAGGAAACGGTTCCTGGGCAGGGTGCTGGCAGGCGGCGAGGGTGCCGCTCCACCGCCGGCCCGGGAGCGGGATGCCGCGACGGCGGCGGTGTCGGCGATCGTGGCGCGAGAGGGGGCCTGGGCGGTGCGGGTGCATGAGGTCAGGGCGAGCGCGGACGCGGTGCGGGTGGCCCGCGCCGTCGAGGGCGCGGTGGCCGGGAGCGCCGGGGCGTCCGGTGCGGGCCGGGTGAGCGGTACGGCGACGACGACGGGGACGAAGTGAGCGGCTTGGGCCCGCAGACGGACATCGAGCTGGTCGAGCAGGCGAACACCGCGCTGTACGAGACCATCGAGCGCGGCGACCACGAGGCGCTGTCCGAGCTGTGGTTGGACGGCCAGGTGAGCGTGGTGCACCCGGGGTGGCCGGTGCTGCGCGGGCGCGGGGAGGTGCTCCGCTCGTACGCGCTGATCATGGCGAACACCGAGTACATCCAGTTCTTCCTGACCGATGTGGAGATCGACGTCATCGGCGACACCGCGCTGGTGACCTGTACGGAGAACATCCTCAGCGGGGGGCCCGCCGAGGACGACGGCTCGGTGGGGCCGCTGATCGGCCAGTTGGTCGTGGCGACCAATGTCTTCAAACGGACCGAGGACGGCTGGCGGGTCTGGTCGCACCACGGCTCGCCGGTCCTCGCGGACCGCGAGGACGACGAAGGGGACGACGACGCGGACGAGGACGAGGAGAGCGGGCCCGCCGGCCGGTTGTAGTCCCACTCCGCGGACATGTGAGTGGCTTCACAAGCGTGCCCGTCCCGGGGGAGTGCGCCGGCGCGCCCGGCGTCAGCGGCCCGGGCGGGGCGCACCCGTTCGAGCCAAGTGCGGCATGGGTAGGGGTGGGGCGGGTGTGCGCGGGTAAGAGGCCGCGCGGGCGATCTCCCGTGCTCTGCAAGGCTGCCTGCGCGACGTGGCCTAGCAGCGGGACGGGGCCTTGTCCATAGCCCCCATGGGCGAGCGCTGTCGGTGCTCGCAGGTAGATTCGAATGGGGCAGCGTCGCCGGCCGACTCTGGCGCCTGCCCGAATCCGACGAACACATGGCGCCAAGGGTGCCGCCGGACCAGTGGGAGTGATTCGCGTGGATCGTGTCGCGCTGCGTGGGCTGAAGGCCAGAGGCCACCACGGAGTGTTCCCCCGGGAGCGCGAGGAAGGCCAGACCTTCATCGTCGACCTGGTCCTCGGCCTGGACACCCGCCCGGCGGCGGCCTCCGACGATCTCGCGAAGACCGTCCACTACGGCATCGTCGCCGAGGAGGTGGTGGCCGTCGTCGAAGGCGAGCCCGTCGACCTCATCGAGACCCTGGCGGAGCGCATCGCCGACCAGTGCCTGAAGCACGAGGGGGTGCAGGAGGTGGAAGTGGTGGTCCACAAGCCGGACGCACCGATCACCGTCCCCTTCGATGACGTGACCATCACCATCACTCGGAGCCGAGTATGAAAACCACCCAGCAGCCGGCCCCCGCCACCCCCTCCCGCTCCTCCCACGTCAACCCCGTCAACGACCCGACCGTCCAGCCGGTCCCCGCTTCCGTGGTGGAGCAGGTGGACGCGGCGGACGTCACGCTCTCCAACCCCAAGCGCGCGGTGATCTCGCTGGGGAGCAACCTCGGCAACCGCCTGGAGACCCTCCAGGGCGCCGTCGACGCGCTGGAGGACACCCCCGGTGTCCGGGTCAAGGCGGTCTCCCCGGTGTACGAGACCGAGCCGTGGGGCGTCGCCCCCGACTCGCAGCCCTCGTATTTCAACGCCGTGGTGCTGATCAAGACGACGCTGCCGCCGGAGTCCCTGCTGGAGCGCGGGCACGCCATCGAGGAAGCCTTCGAGCGGGTGCGGGACGAGCGCTGGGGCCCGCGCACCATCGACGTGGACATCCTCGCCTACCAGGACGTGGTCTCCGACGACCCGCGGCTGACGCTGCCGCACCCGCGCGCCCACGAGCGGGCGTTCGTCCTGGTGCCGTGGCACGACATCGACCCGGAGGCGGAGGTTCCGGGGCGCGGCGCGGTGGCCGCCCTGCTGTCGGGGGTCGGCGCCGAGGGTGTGAATCTCCGGGCGGACCTGGAACTGCGGCTGCCCGAGTAGTCGTTAGGGTTGCGGGCCGGTCGCGTACGGTGGCGATGCGTTCGGGACGCCGGGTGCGCTGATGTACTGGCGTATGGACGTCGGTGGTGGCGCGCTCGCGCGTACGCAGGCGGCCGGACGGATACGGCGGCGGCACCGGTGGGTGCGGCCATGAGAGCGGACTCGGTCATCGCGGCAGGGGTGACCGGGACGGTGCGAGGGGCGATCGCGCGGTGAAGCAGCTACGGATCAAGGTCCTGGTCGGGCTGTTCCTGGTGGTGGGGATCCTGGCCTGGGCGGGCGCCCGGTTGTGGGACTCGTTCGGGACCCTTCCCAGCGTGCCGGTGGCGGCGCCGATCGTGTTGGCGCTGATCGCCGCGGTGCTGGCGGCCACGGCCTTCTCGCTGCGGTCCCGGCTGCGGGCACAGCGCGAGCGGCGGCCCGGGGCGAAGGGCGTCGAACCGCTGGTGGCCGCCCGGGCGGTGGTCTTCGGCCAGGCGAGCGCCCTGGTGGCGTCGCTGGTCGCCGGGTTGTACGGCGGCGTCGGGGCCTTCCTGCTGACGTCGGGGGTGGACGACGCGCGCAGCAGCCAGGCGGTGTACGCCGGGCTCTCGGTGGTCGCCGGGGCCGGCGTGATCGCCGCGGCGATCTTCTTGGAGCGGGTCTGCAAGCTGCCCGAGGGCGAGGACGGCGACGACGGCCCCGGGGCGACGCGGGTGTGACCGCGACGCGGGTGTGACGGAGCCCCGGCCGGACCGACGCGGTCCGGCCGGGGCTCCGGTGCGCTTCAGGCCCGCGGGACGGTGTCCAGGGCGACCTCGTCGCGGGGGAGGTCGGCGGCGTCCGCGGTGGTGGCGCGGCGCAGTGCGCCGTGCAGGGCGGCGGGCGTGAGGACGCCCCGGTAGCGGTCGCCGTCGAGGACCGCGAGCCAGCCCGCGTCGTGCTGGAGCAGCGTGCTCAGCGCCTGCCGGAGCGGGGTGCCGAGCGGCACCGCGGCGGTCATCGGGCGGGCCAGGTCGCGGACGCCTGCGGTGCGGTCCGCGGCGGGGCCGGTGAGCGCGTCGGCCGCCACCCAGCCGTAGGGCGATCCGTCGGTGTCCAGGACGACGGCCCAGGGGGCGTCGGCGGCGGAGAGCGCGTCGGCGGCCCGGGAGGCCGGGTCGTCCAGGCGGACCACCGGCGGCTCGTCGAGGTCGGCGGCCTCGACGGGGGTGACCGCGAGCCGCTTCAGACCCCGGTCGGCGCCCACGAACTCGGCGGTGTACGGGGTCGCCGGGGCGCCCAGGACCGTCGCCGGGGTGTCCAGTTGCTCGATCCGTCCGGCGCCGTAGACGGCGATGCGGTCGCCGAGCCGGACCGCCTCCTCGATGTCGTGGGTGACGAAGAGCACCGTCTTGTGGAGCGTGGACTGGAGCCGCAGGAACTCGTTCTGGAGGTGCTCGCGGACGACCGGGTCGACCGCGCCGAAGGGCTCGTCCATCAGCAGCACGGGCGGGTCGGCGGCGAGTGCACGGGCCACGCCCACGCGCTGCCGCTGGCCGCCGGAGAGCTGGTCGGGGTAGCGGTCGCCGTAGACGGACGGGTCCAGGCCGACCAGGTCCAGGAGTTCGGCGGCGCGGGCCCGGGCCGCTTTGCGCGGCCGGCCGAGGAGGTGGGGGACGGTGGCGGTGTTGTCCAGGATGGTCTTGTGGGGGAACAGCCCGACCTGCTGGATGACGTAGCCGATGCGGCGGCGGAGTTCGACCGGGTCGGCGTCGGCGATGTCCTCGCCGTCGAGGAGGATCCGGCCGTCGGTGGGTTCGATGAGCCGGTTCACCATCTTCATCGTGGTCGTCTTGCCACAGCCCGAGGGGCCTACGAGGGTGATGAGTTCACCCTTGGCGACCTCGAAGGAGAGGTCGTCGACGGCCGTGGTGCCGTCGGCGTAGCGCTTGGTGACGTGCTCGAAGCGGATCATGAATTCCCCCTGTGTGGACGGGCCCCATTGTGTACGCGTCGTGCGTGGGTGGCATGAACGCGATGTTGCGAGTGGAGGGTGGGCCGAGGTGATTGTCAGTGGTGGGGGTTAGGGTCGCAGACAGTCACCACGGTATCGGCGAGCGGGGGAGGTGACGGCGGTGGAGGCACCGGTGCGTGCGGCGGAGATGCTGACGGGCAGTCAGTTCATGGCGCAGGGCGGCGGGCCCGGCTGCCTGGAGCGGAACGACTGGATATGCGGGGAGTACCTCCGCACCCGGAGCCAGGAGTTGCTGGACGCCACGCTCCAGCACGTCGGCATCACGGTGGTGTCGGTGCTCCTCGGGCTGCTGGTCGCCTTTCCGCTGGCGCTGCTGGCGCGGCACCGGCGGGGCGTCGCGGGCCCGGTCCTGGGGCTGACGACGGTGTTGTACACGGTGCCGTCGCTGGCGATGTTCGCGCTGCTGACGCCGGTCTTCGGGGTGTCGCCGTCGGTCGTCGTCACGGGCCTGGTGCTGTATTCGCTGACGATCCTGGTGCGCAACATCCTCGCGGGGCTGGACGGGGTGCCCGCCGAGGTGCGGGAGGCCGCCCGCGGGATGGGGTACGGGCCCGCCCGGCTGCTGTTCGAGGTGGAACTCCCGCTCGCGCTACCGGCGTTGGTGGCCGGTGTGCGGATCGCCACGGTCTCGACGGTGGCGATGACGACGATCGGCTCGGTCGTCGGCTACGGCGGGCTGGGCAATCTCATAGCCAGTGGCATGGAGGGCTTCTTCAAGGCGGAGGTGCTGACCGCGTCGGTGCTGTGCGTGGTGCTGGCGCTGGTGGCGGATCTGCTCCTGCTCGGGCTGCAGCGGCTGCTGACGCCGTGGACGCGGGCGGGCTCCGGGGGCCGCCGGGTGCGCCGCGGGGCGGCCGTGGCGAAGGCGGTGGGGTGAGCGTGGACGCGATCACGGGGGCCTGGCGGTGGCTGGGCACGGCCGCCAACTGGGCCGGCGAGAAGGGCGTGTGGCACCGCCTCGGCGAGCACCTCTGGCTGAGCGGGCTGTGCCTGCTGCTGTCCTGTCTGATCGCACTGCCGCTGGCGCTGTGGCTCGGGCACATCGGCAAGGGCGGGACGCTGGCGGTCAATGTCTCCAACGTGGGGCGCGCGGTGCCGACCTTCGCGGTGCTGGTGCTGCTGACGCTGAGCCCGTTGGGGAAGCACGGCGACTGGCCGACGATCATCGCGCTGGTGCTGTTCGCGGTGCCGCCGCTGCTGACCAACGTCTATCTGGGCATACGCGAGGCGGACCGCGATGTGGTCGAGGCGGCGCGCGGGATGGGCATGTCGGGTCCGCAGCTGCTGCGGCGGGTGGAAATACCCCTCGCCTACCCGCTGATCATGACGGGCCTGCGCTCGGCCGCGGTCCAGGTGGTGGCCACCGCGACGCTGGCCGCGCTGGCCGGCGGCGGGGGCCTGGGCCGGATCATCACCGCCGGCTTCGGCAACTACGACACCGCGCAGGTGGTCGCCGGTGCGGTGCTGGTGGCGCTGCTGGCCCTGGTGGTGGAGGGGGCGCTGGTGCTGCTGGACCGGGCCTGCGACCCGATGCGCGGACGGCGGCGCGGGCCGCGCAAGAGGGGGCAGGGCCCGGTCGAGGAAGTCCCGCCCGCTCCGGCCCCGACCCGAGACGTCTCAACCGGTCAACCGACCTGATCCGAACGGACGGAGTGGAATTCCATGAGCAGCACAGCACGCACGGCCCGCACGGCGCGTACCGCGCTCGTCGCGGGGACGGTGGTGGCGCTGGCGGCCGGGCTGGCCGCGTGCGGCGGGCAGAGCCTGGAGGAGAAGGGCGGCCAGGGCAAGGGCGGCGGGAAGGGCGAGATCGTCATCGGCTCGGCGGGTTTCACCGAGTCGAAGGTGCTCGCCGAGATCTATTCGCGGGTCCTCGCCGATGCCGGTTACCGCCCGCGGGTTCAGACGCTGACCAATCGTGAGCTGTATGAACCGGCCCTTGAGAAGGGCCAGATCGATGTCGTTCCGGAATATGCCTCCACGCTTGCGGAATTCCTCAACGCGAAGAAGAACGGCGCCAAGGCGAAGCCGGTGGCGTCCAGCGACATCGGCAAGACGGTGGCGGAGCTGAAGAAGCTGGCCGAGCCGCGCGGACTGAAGGTGCTGCCGGCAGGCGCGGCCACCGATCAGAACGCGTTCGCGGTGACCAAGGAATTCGCCGCCCAGCACACGCTCAAGACGCTCTCCGACCTGGGCCGTTCCCAGCAGAAGATCAAACTCGCCGCGGGGGAGGAGTGCGAGACCCGGGTCTTCTGCAAGCCCGGCTTGGAGAAGACCTACGGCATCACCGTCGAGGGCATCGACCCCAAGGGCGTGGGGACCCCCCAGGCCAAGCAGGCTGTGAAGGACGGCACCGATCAGCTGGTGCTCACCACGACCACGGACGCCACCCTCGACAACTTCGGTCTGGTGCTTCTGCAGGACGACAAGAAGCTGCAGAACGCCGACAACGTCCTGCCGGTGCTGAATGCCAAGAGCGCCGATGACAAGAAGATCGAGACCGCCCTCAACAAGATCACGAAGGTGCTCACCACCGAGGACTTGATCAACTTGAACCGCAAGGTCGACGCCGAGCGTTTGAAGCCCGCCGATGTCGCGCAGGCGTATTTGGAGTCCAAGGGGTTGGTCAAGAAGTAACCAGCGGGGAACGGATCCGTATGTGAGGCCCCATAGGTCTCGAACGCACGGTAAGTTTCTGGCCATGCCACGAGGACGCCACCGCCATTCCCCACCCCTCCACCGGCTGCTTCCTCCATCGACGGTCGCCGGTGCGTCAATTGCCTGCGCCACGGGAGCCTGGTTCGTCGGCGACGACCTCGTGCAACGGGTGCTCGCCGCCGGTGCCGCGGCCGCCGCGGTCACCGGTGCGGTCCTGTTGCGCTCATGGGACCGCAAGGCCGGTAAGCGGGTCGCCGAGCTGACGCGCGCCCGGGTGCGCGACGAGTGGCGCACCGAGGAGCGGGTCGCGGAGCTGGAGACGGACGTCGAGGAGGCGCGCGAGATCCGCGCCGGCCTGGACGCCAAGCTCCGCGCCAAGCGCGCCGAACTCGCCCGGTTGCGCAGCGAGCACGCCGCGCTGCTGCGCCGCTACGCCACCGCCGAGACCGAGCGGGCCAGCGCCCTGGAGGGCCGCCGACTGCTCGCCATCGAGGCCGGGCAGCCGTCCTCCGGCGGCGAACTCGTCCCGGCCCGGCGCGAGCCGGCGACCGGCGGCGGTCGCCCGGTGCCGGCCGCCCGGGATGCGGAGGGCGCGGCCCCGACCCGTCCGGCCGCCACGTTCGCGGAGGCGGACCGGGCGCTGCGCGAGCTGGCCCGCAACGCCGCCCGGCAGCGCGCCGCCGCAGAACACGCCGGCCCGGACGGCAGCAGCGCCGAGGGGAAGCCCGAGGCGACCGACCAGGGGAAGACCGGGGCGGCGGCCGTGCAGGGGGTGGGCGGACCGGCGCTCCGCCCGGTGCCGGCCGCCGCCGCCATCGCCCCGACCCGCCCGCCCGTGCCCCGCACGCTGGGCGGCTTCGACTTCTTCGGCAACACCACCGTGCCGCGTCAGCAGTTGACCGCGCCGCTGGAGGAGGACCTGGCGGACGTCGTCGGCGACGAGGCGGTCGCCGAACAGTCGGCGCGGGCGGAGGCCCGTGCGGCGCTTCCGCAGGCCACCGGTGCGACCGCCGCCGCGGCGCACCCGGAGTCCGAGGCCACGGAGTCCGAGGCCATGGAGTCCGACGCCACGGAACCGGCGGCCGCGGAACACGACACCGCGGCCGGCGCCGACGGCGAGGCGTCCGGCGAAGAGGCGCCCGGCAAGACGGTCGCCGACGGGGCGACCACGCACGGCGCCGGCGAGGTCATCGACCTGACCGCGCACGACGAGACCGAGCAGCTCGATCTCGCCGAACTGCGCAGCGCCATCTCCTGAGCGCCGGAAGGCGACAGAACGCACCGAGCGGCGGGGAGCTCGTCCACAGCCTGTGGACGGGCTCCCCGCCGCCGTGTCGTACGTGGGCGACCGCCGCGGGCCGTCGCGCGCCGGCGACGCGTCGAGGCCCCCGGCGGTCCGGCTACTTGTCGATGTCCCCGACCACGAAGAACATCGACCCCAGGATGGCGACCATGTCGGCGATCAGGGTCCCCGGCAACAGCTCCGTCAGCGCCTGGATGTTGTTGTACGACGCGGAGCGCAACTTCAGGCGGTAGGGGGTCTTCTCGCCCTTGGAGACCAGGTAGTAGCCGTTGATGCCGAGCGGGTTCTCGGTCCAGGCGTAGGTCGCGCCCTCGGGGGCCTTGAGGACCTTGGGCAGACGCTGGTTGATCGGACCGGGCGGCAGCTCCGCGATCCGGTCCAGGCAGGCGTCGGCCAGGTCGAGGGAGTTGTGCGTCTGCTCCAGCAGGCACTCGAAGCGGGCCAGGCAGTCGCCCTCCTCCTTGGTGACGACCTTGAGCGTGGACTGCAGGTCCCCGTAGGCGAGGTACGGCTCGTCGCGCCGCAGGTCGAAGTCGACGCCGGACGCGCGGGCGATCGGCCCGGAGACGCCATAGGCGTGCACCGCCTCACGGGTCAGCACGCCCACGCCGCGGGTGCGACCGCGGAAGATCTCGTTGCCCAGCACCAGGTCGTCGAAGACGCCCATACGGGAGCGGACGTCGGCGACGGCCTGCCGGGCCCGGCCGAGCCAGCCGGCGGGCAGGTCCTCCTTGAGGCCGCCGACCCGGTTGAACATGTAGTGCATCCGGCCGCCGGAGATCTCCTCCATGACGGTCTGCAGCTCCTCGCGCTCCCGGAACGCGTAGAAGACGGGGGTGATGCCGCCGAGCTCCAGCGGGTACGAGCCGAGGAACATCAGGTGGTTCAGGACGCGGTTCAGCTCGGCGAGCAGCGTGCGGGTCCACACCGCGCGTTCGGGGACCTCCATGCCGAGCATCCGCTCGACGCCGAGCACCACGCCCAGCTCGTTGGAGAACGCCGACAGCCAGTCGTGGCGGTTGGCGAGCATGATGATCTGGCGGTAGTCGCGGGCCTCGAAGAGCTTCTCGGCGCCGCGGTGCATGTAGCCGATCACCGGCTCGGCGTGCCGGATGCGCTCGCCGTCCAGGACGAGGCGCAGCCGCAGCACGCCGTGCGTGGAGGGGTGCTGTGGGCCGATGTTCAGCACCATGTCGGTGCTCTCCGCCGCGCCGCCGATGCCGACCGTCGTCTCCGTCATGGGGACAGTGTCGCAGGGCGGGGTGAAGCGGAGCCGGGTGGTCCGTGGTGTGGAACGGGCCCGACCGAGGGCCGGGCGGCGGGGTCGGGGCATGGGGCGCGGCCACGCGGTGCGGCCGTGCGGTCAGGCCGTGGGGTGCCGTCGGTCCGGGACGTCGGAGGCGAGCAGGCCGGCGCAGGCGGTGCCACCGACCGGCTCCAGCAGCCAGCCGAAGCCGCCCAGGCCCGCCGGGTCGGTCAGTTCCGCGGCGTCCCCTGCCGCGCCGAGCGCCCGTAGGTAGCCGGCCGGGTCGGTGCCGGCCAGGGACAGCGGCGGGCGGCGACCGGCCACGCCGAGGGAGTGCAGCGCGGCGCGCTGGGTCAGTCGCTCGGCGGCCGGGCCGGCGCAGGCGTCCAGCGCGACGTGCGCGGTGAGGTCGCAGCTGCCGTCCGGGACGGGGTGGACCTCGCGGCCCTCCCGGAAGCCGGTGAGGGTGCCGAAGGGGGGCCGGTCGGCGCGGTGGTGGGCGTAGTCGACGGCGACCGCGAGCCCGGCGCGGAGGGCGCGGACGGCGCGCGCCCAGGCGGCGTCCCGGGGGCGGCCGATCTCGGCGCGCAACCCGGTGGCGGGGCCGGCGTCGGCCTCCGGCGCGACGGGCGGCCACCAGCGGGCGAGCCACTCCGCGTCCGGGCCGTCGACGGGCGGACCCAGCCGTTCCGTGCCGTCGGCCCGGACCAGGACGCGGCGCGGTACGCCGTCGGCGTCCGTCTCGACGACGTCCACCGGGACGTTGTCCAGCCACTCGTTGGCGAAGAGCAGGCCGGTGAGGGAGCCCGGGGCGGGCAGCTCGGCGCGCCAGGTGATGCGGGGGTCGAGGCCCTGGGGGCGCGCGGCGCGTTCGACGGCGTACGGGCGCAGCCGGGCGCGCACGTCCTCGGGCAGGGCGGCCAGCACGCCGGTGAGCAGCTCGCCGCGGCCCGCGCCGACGTCGACCAGGGCCAGCTCGTCCGGGTGCCCGAGTGCGGCGTCGACCCGGCGGAGGAGGGTGGCGACGGCGCCGGCGTACAGCGGGGAGGCGTGGACGGAGGTGCGGAAGTGGCCGGCGGGGCCGGGGCCGCCGGGGCGGGTGTAGAAGCCGTCGGGGCCGTAGAGCGCGTGCTCGGTCGCCTCCCGCCAGCCGCGCCAGGTGCCGTCGGCGGCGGCCGGGTCGGCGGCGCCGTCGGTGCCGGGGCCGGAGGGCGCGGCGGGGTGGTGGTCCTCGGCGGTCGCCGGCCGGGCCTGCCGGTGCTCGTTCGCCGCCGGCCCGCGTCCCTGTGTTGTCACACGCACCACGGTACGGGGGGTGGCGCGCGGCGAGGGGCGTCGCCCCGTGGTGTGACGGTCGGCCTGCGGTATGAGTCTGAGTAGGGAGGAAAGCCGCTGGTGGCGGGCGTTTCTCCGGGGCGGGGCGGGGGACGCCCGGGCTTTGTGATCATGTGTCGCCCCCGGGGGCGACACAATGGGCGCACGGGACCTCCACCTAGCGGAGTAGGCCCCACCGAAGAGGATCGCCCCTCCGGTTGACTCCGCTACCCCTCTGCGCTGCCTACGCTGGGTTACGTGCAGCGCCTCTATGACTTCCTCCGCAGGCACCCGACGGGAGTGGACAGCTTCTGGGCTTTCCTCCTCTTCGGGCTCACCGGGTTGTGGGTCATCTCCCAGTCGGGCATCGAGGGCAAGTTCCTCGGCCTGTTCTTCAGCATCGGGCTGTGCCTGGTCATCGCCCTGCGCCGGAAGTACCCGGTCAAGATGCTGCTGTTGACCGCCGCCCTCGGCGTCGGCCAGCTGATCTTCAACGTGACGCCCAATACGGGCGACTTCGCGATGCTGGTGATCATCTACACCGTTGCCTCGGAGACCTCGGCCCGCCGCTGGGCCTCACGCTTCGCACTGGCCGCCGCGCTGATCGGCCCCGGCCTGTCCCAGCTCCGCTTCCGGGACAGCCCGGTCGAAACGCCGTTGTGGGCAGCGGCGTTCTTCACGGCGCTGCTCACCGTGCCGTTCGTACTGGCCTGGGTGCTGGGCGACTCGATCCGCACCCGCCGCGCGTACTGGGCGCAGCTGGAGGAGAAGGCCGCCCGCCTGGAGAAGGAGCGCGAGGCCCAGTCCCGGATCGCGGTCGCGGCCGAGCGCGCCCGGATCGCCCGCGAGCTGCACGACGTCGTCGCGCACAACGTCTCGGTGATGGTCGTCCAGGCCGACGGCGCCGCCTACGTCCTCGATGCCGCGCCCGAGCAGGCCCGGCAGGCACTGGAGACGATCTCCGGCACGGGCCGGCAGGCGCTGGCCGAGATGCGCCGGCTGCTGGGCGTGCTGCGCACCGGCGAGCAGGCCGAGGGCGGGGAGTATGTGCCGCAGCCCGGCGTCGAGCAGCTCGCCGATCTCATAGACCAGGTCCGGGGCGCGGGGCTGCCGGTCGACTTCCGGGTGGTCGGCGAGCCGCGCCCGTTGCCCAGCAGCGTCGAACTGACCGCGTACCGCATCGTCCAGGAGGCGCTGACCAACACCCGCAAGCACGGCGGCCCCAGTGTCAGCGCCACCGTCCGCCTCACCTACCGGGACGACGACCTCGATCTGCTCGTCGAGGACGACGGCCGCGGCGCGCAGCACGAGCTCTACGAGTCGGGCGGCGAGGACGGGCTCGGCCACGGCCTGATCGGTATGCGCGAGCGGGTGGGCATGGTCGGTGGAATCCTCGACGCCGGGCCTCGGCCCGGCGGCGGCTTCCGGGTCAACGCCGTGCTGCCGCTCAAGGCGGAGCGGTGAAGGGCCCGTCCGCGCCGCCGCCGCACCGGCCCGGCACGCCACGGTGCCGCTCCCGTAAGACGATGTGGTCCCGTGAGGCCCGGCGCCGCTCGCCGTGGTCCCGTTCGGGGCCGCCCCGCTCGCTTCCGTCCCACTCGCCTCAGCCGACCCAGCCGACCCAGGCAACCTGTGAAGGGATCCCCCTGCCATGACCATCCGCGTGATGCTCGTCGACGACCAGGTGCTGCTGCGCACCGGCTTCCGGATGGTGCTGGCCGCACAGCCCGACATGGAGGTCGTCGCCGAGGCGGGCGACGGGGTGCAGGCCCTGGAGGTGCTGCGCTCCACCGACGTGGACGTGATCCTCATGGACGTCCGGATGCCGCATCTCGACGGGGTCGAGACCACCCGCCGGATCTGCGGGGGCGGACAGCCCGAGGGCGCCCCGAAGGTGCTCATCCTGACCACCTTCGACCTGGACGAGTACGCCTTCTCCGCGCTGAAGGCCGGGGCCAGCGGCTTCATGCTCAAGGACGTCCCGCCGAGCGAACTCCTCGCCGCGATCCGGTCGGTGCACAGCGGGGACGCGGTCGTCGCCCCGTCCACCACCCGCCGCCTGCTGGACCGCTTCACGCCGATGCTGCCCGCCACCGCCGGTGAGCCCGCGCGGCCCGAGTTGGAGCGGTTGACCGAGCGCGAGCGGGAGGTGCTGCTGCTCGTCGCGCAGGGGCTGTCGAACGGCGAGATCGCGGCGCGGCTGGTGCTGTCGGAGGCCACGGTCAAGACCCATGTGGGCCGGATCCTGACGAAGTTGAGCCTGCGGGACCGGGTCCAGGCGGTGGTGCTCGCGTACGAGACGGGGCTGGTCCGGGCCGGGGGCGCCGGGGCGTAGCGCGGCCGACCGGGCCGACCGGGCCGACCGGGCTGGTGGGGCGCAGGCCCGGCCGGCCCGGTTGTCGCGGTACGGGCGATGTCCGGCACGAGTATTGACGCGAACACGTAAACGGGAGCAGATTGGCGCGCGGTAAGGAAACTTTCCTAACAGAAGGGTTCCCCGTGCGCAGCAGAACGCTTGCCCTCGCCACCGCCTCCGGCGCCGCCCTCCTCACCGCAGCGGCCCTTCCCGCCGCCGCCCAGCCGGCCGCCCACCGGGCCGCGCCGCACGCCGCCCTCCAGGAGGGCTCGGTCTCCGCGGCCCAACTGCTCGCCAAACTCAAGGACTGCAAGCAGATATCCAACGGCAAGTACCGGACCGACGAGGAGACCTCGGCCACCGTCCCGGTCTGCGGCAAGAACGGCGCCGTCTTCTGGAAGGCCGACATGGACATCGACTGCGACGGGCAGATCACCGCGCAGTGCAACGCCGACACCGACCCCTGGTTCCAGGACGACACCCGCTTCCGCCAGTCCGACGGCAAGCCGTTGAACGCCGCGAAGCTCCCCTATGTCGTGGTGCCCAGCGTCAGCGGCATCTGGAACTACGAGTCCGCGGGCATCAAGGGCGGCGGCGTGGTCGCCCTCATCTACAACAACCAGGTCGAATACGCCGCCGTCGGCGACACCGGACCGGAGAAGATCATCGGCGAGGCGTCCTACGCGGCCGCCAAGGGGCTGGGCATCGACCCCAACCCCGAGACCGGCGGCGCGGATGCGGGCGTCACCTACCTGCTGTTCAAGGACTCCCAGGCATCGCCGATCGAGAGCCACGCCGATGCGGTCGCTCGCGGCGACGCCCTGGCGAAGGCGTTCCTGCAACAGAACTGACGGGCGGTGGGGCGGCGGCCCGCGCCGGGACCGCCGCCCTCAGCGCAGCACGCCCTCAAGGAAGTCGCTGCCCAGCCGGGCCACCACCTGGAGGTCCAGCTGGTGCAGCACATAGCGCCCGCGGCGCCGGGTCTGCAGCAGCCCCGCCTTCTTCAGCACCGCGATGTGCCGCGACACCTCCGGCGGCGTGATGCCGAACGCCGTCGCCAGCTCCCCCGTCGTGTGCGGCCCCCGCGACAGGGTGCGGCACAGCTGCATCCGCATCGGGTGGCCGAGTGCCTCCAGCCGTTGCTGGACGAGCTCCAGCGTGGCCGGGGCGGGCAACTCCGGGCTGGCGACCGGGTATTGGAGCACCGGGCGCCAGCCGGGCGCGTGGCTGAACAGCAGGTGCGGCCAGCCGAACGAGGTCGGGAGCAGGGTGAGCCCGGGATCGGCGGGGTCGGCGAACGCCGTTGTGCGCCCGCTGGCCAGCTTGTCGACCAGGATCCGGGTGGTGCCGCTGCCGTCCTGCGTCTCGTCCAGCGTCAACGCCCGCGAGGTCGCGGCCAGCGTCTCGGCCAGGCCCTTGCGCCGCAGCAGCTCGGTCTTGTGCCGGGCGTCGGCGGCGAGTTGGATGCCCACCCGCCGCCAGATGTCCCCGAAGAAGGCGTCCTCGCAGTCCTCGAACAGGCGGCGCAGCCACACCCGCAGCCCGTCAGGGTCGGTCAGCATCCGATCCGTGAACGCCGCCTGCCGCGGGCCACGGGCCGCCGCCATCTCCCGTACCCGCGCCCGTTCACCGGCGTCGACCAGGGGCGACGGCGTGGGAAGCGTGTACCTGGCCGAGCAGTTGATCTCGAAGAAGGCGGCCACGAACCGCTCGTCGTCGATCGTGTCCAGCGCGTCCAGCTCCTCCCGCAGCGTCGCCTTGGGGTGGGCGGGCAGCAGGATGTCGGAGCGGGAGGACCGCCACAGGAAGTCCGCCTCGCACAGCCGGTCCGCCAGGTCGGTCTTCAGCCCGGCGTTGGTCGCGGTGACCCAGCCGTGCAGCCCCGGATGGTGGCCCGGCTCGGACAGCGCGTGCAGCGCCGCACTCAGCTCGGCCAGCGGGGAGGGCGTGAAGACGACGCGCTCCGGCGGCAGCCCGGTGATGTCGATGACGTTGGCCATGGACCTATCATGCGCGAGGCCGTGACCTGCGGTGTCGTCGATTGACGGCTCTCGTCAATCGACGCGCCAGAGACCGCTCGGCCGTCCCACAGTGAGGGACATGAACGCCATGCAGCAGCATCTCCTCGACAGCTACCGCGCCGCCCAGCGAGGCGAGGCCACCCCGCCCGCACCGTACGCGGAAACCGCCCGCACCGTCCGGGAGGTCCGGCAGTGGCGCCGCTTCCAAGCCGTGGTCAGCGAACCCGCCGAGCGCTGGTGGGGGCGCGGCGGACGGCTGGCACGCGCCACCGCGGCACTGCTGGCGCACGGCCCCCGCCCGCTGGACGGCGGCCCCGCCGGACCGGCCCGTCCCGTCGCCGGACGGCTCCCCGCCGAGCACGACGGCAGGCACCGCGCGGGAACGGCCCGGGCATGAACCACCCCGGCGGCCACGGCACGAGCGTGAACCGTCCGCGCAGCAAACGCCCGGGCACGACCCGCACGAGCACCAACGGCCCTGCCGGGAGCTCGTGGGGGGCTTCGCGGTGGTCCTCGCCGAGGTCCGCGCGAGATGCGTCGCCGGGGCGCCCGGGGGGCCGCGCCGGCCGTCGTCAGCCGTCGATGCGCCGGACGAAGTCGCCCACCGCCGTGCGTATCTCCTCCGCCGTCCACTCCAGCGCGGGGGAGGCGACCGTGACCTCCGTCATCGCCACTCCCGGCGGTCCGACCGAAGCCGGCTCGAACCACCTGCCGAACAGCGTCGTCCGGGTCTCCTCCGCCTGACGGGTGCCCGCCTCGTTCAGAACCTCCGGTGGATACGGCAGCCATACCTGGAATTCATGGGTGTGCGGCTCCTCGGGGTGGATCCGGAACCAGGGCACGCCGGCCTCCGCCAGACCCTCCCGCAGCGCCCGGGCGACGACCTTGGCCTGGGCCACGTACCGCGGCAGCCGCGGAAGCTCCTGCTCCAACCCGACCAGCGCGGCGAGAGCGGTCGGCCACTGCTGGAAGAGCTGACCGCCGTAGCGGTGCCGCCAGGCCCGGGCCTCCTCGACGAACTCCTCGGTGCCGGCCAGGGCGGCGCCCGCTATCCCGCCCAGCGATTTGTAGAACGAGACGTAGACGCTGTCCGCGAGGGCGGCGATCTCCGGGAGCTCCCTGCCGAAGTGCGGTGCGCACTGCCACAGCCGGGCGCCGTCGAAGTGCACCACCGCGTCCAGGTCCCGCGCCGCGGCGACCGCCGACGTCAGCTCCTCCCAGCTGGGCAGGACGTATCCGGCGTCCCGCAGCGGGAGTTCGAGGGCGAGGGTGCCGAAGGGTTCCTGGAGATCGTAGATCTCGCCGGCGGTCGGCAGGCGCGGGGCGCCCGTCGGATGCACCATGCGCAGCCCGCTGACCACCGCGTACGCGTCGCGCTCATGCACCTCCAGGTGGGACAGCGGGTGACCGGCGACCGTCGTACTGCCCGTGCGGCCCGCCCAGCAGCGCAGCGCCACCTGCTGCGCCATCGTGCCGGTCGGGAAGAACACGGCGGCCCCGGTGCCCAGCGCGTCGGCCGTCCGACGCTCCAACTCCCCGACGATGCCGTCGTCGTTGCCGTAGAAGTCCGTCCAGTCGTCGAGGCCGTAGACGCCGGGGGCGTCGGCCGTCAGACGGGCCAGCCGCTCGGCGATCGTCTCCGGCGGGCGGGCGCCGGACAGTGTCCGCACCGAGCCGCGGCAGGCGGCGAACCGCCGCTCCCGGTCGTCGGCCGCGGCGACCACGGTGTCCTCCATCGCGCCGTCCCCGCCGGTGTGCTTCCCGGCGTCTGCCGGGTGCTTTCCGCCCTCGATCATGTCCCCCACCTCTGCTTCGTCCCGCGCCGTCCGCGCGAGGTGTCGTATCGATCATCGCGCGGGCGCCGCCGGCGCGGCGAGCCCTGTGGATAACTCTCCGAACAGGGCGGAGTGAGGCGTTCCGTTTCTGCTCGGAGACCCTCGTCTCACCCTCGGTACAGCTCTCCGGGCGGTGGGAGGCACTCGCGTAGCATGGCGACGAATCGTCCGGTACCCCTCGCGGACTGGAACGGAAGGCCGTTGCCACGTGAACCCACATCCCTCCATCGAGGCCCAGGACAGGCCCGCCCGGCTCACCGTCGGAGTCGTCGGGGCAGGCCGCGTCGGGCCGGCGCTCGCCGCGTCGCTGCAGCTCGCGGGGCATCGCCCGGTGGCCGTCTCGGGGGTCTCCGACGCCTCGGTGCGGCGCGCCGCCGACCTGCTGCCCGGTGTCCCGCTGGTCCCCCCGGCCGAGGTGCTCGCCCGTGCGGACCTCGTGCTGCTGACCGTCCCCGACGACGCCCTGGCCGACCTGGTGCACGGCCTCGCCGAGACCGGCGCCGTACGGCCGGGCCAACTGCTGGTGCACACCTCCGGGCGCTTCGGCACGGCGGTGCTGGAGCCGGCGACCCGGGCCGGCGCGCTGCCTCTGGCGCTGCACCCGGCCATGACGTTCACCGGCACGTCCGTGGACGTGCAGCGGCTGGCCGGCTGCGCCTTCGGGGTGACCGCGCCCGAGGAACTCCGGATGGCCGCCGAGGCACTGGTCATCGAGATGGGCGGAGAGCCAGAGTGGATCGCGGAATCCGCCCGTCCGCTGTATCACGCGGCGCTCGCCATCGGCGCGAACTACCTGGTCACGCTGGTGGCGCAGGCCATGGAGCTGCTGACGAAGGCCGGTGTGCGGGCCCCGGACCGGATGCTCGGCCCGTTGCTCGGCGCGGCCCTGGACAACGCGCTGCGCTCCGGTGACGCCGCCCTGACGGGCCCGGTCGCCCGGGGGGATGCGGGGACCGTTGCGGCCCATGTGGCGGAGCTGCGCAAGCACGCCCCGCAGGCCGTCGCCGGCTATCTGGCCATGGCCCGTACGACGGCCGACCGGGCGCTGACGCACGGTCTGCTCAAGCCGGAGCTGGCGGCGGAGCTGCTGGACGTGCTCGCGGGCCCGGCCCCCGATGGCGGTACTGCCGGTCCGGCCGCGTCTTCCGGAGGGCAGGCGCCCTCCGACCCGCCGTCCGGGACCGAGGGCGAGGCCGAGGACGAACGGGATCGTGATCGCGACCGTCCCGAGGGTGCCGAGGGGGCCGAGAGGGCCGAGCGGTCCACGGACGCCGATCACCCCGACCGGACCGTGGACACCGATCCCACCTCCGGTCCCATCCGTCCGGAATCCACTGGCCCGTCTGAAGGCCCCCGGCCCACCCGGCCCGACTCGCCCGATTCCGCATCCCCCGACCTCGGCCCCCACGGAGGCGACGCATGACCTCCTCGCCCGTCAGCCCGACCCCGGACGCCGCTCGCACGGCGCCGGAACCCCAACTCGTGCGCACCGCCGCGGCCCTGCGCGCGCTGCCGCGCCGCAGCGGTGTACGGGCCGTCGTCATGACCATGGGGGCGCTGCACGAGGGGCACGCGGCCCTGGTCCGGGCCGCCCGGGAGCGGGTCGGGCCGCAGGGCCAGGTCGTCGTCACGGTGTTCGTCAATCCGCTGCAGTTCGGGGCGGGCGAGGACCTGGACCGCTACCCGCGGACCCTGGACGAGGACGTGCTGCTGGCCGCCCGGGCGGGCGCGGACGCCGTCTTCGCGCCGTCGGTCGACGAGGTCTACCCGGGCGGGGAACCGCAGGTCCGCGTGTCCGCCGGCCCCATGGGCACCGTCCTGGAGGGCGCCAGCCGCCCCGGGCACTTCGACGGGGTGCTCACCGTCGTCGCCAAGCTGCTCCATCTGACCGCGCCGGACCTGGCGTTCTTCGGGGAGAAGGACGCCCAGCAGCTCGCCGTGATCAGGCGGATGGCGGCCGACCTGAATTTCCCCGTCGAGGTCGTCGGCGTCCCGACGGTGCGGGAGGCCGACGGGCTGGCCCGTTCCAGCCGCAACCGCTATCTGTCCGGCCCGGAGCGGTGCACCGCGCTCGCGCTGTCCGCGGCGCTCTTCGCGGCCCGCGACCGGCTCACCGCCGAAGAGGCGCTGCGCGCCCGCGCCGCCTCCACCGGGCACCCCGTGCAGGACCGTTCCGCGGCGCTGGCCGCCCTCGGGGAGGACCGGGCGGCCGCCGACGCGCACGCCGTCGCCTACGCCGCCTCGGGCCCGCCGCACGGCCCGTCGGTGGCCCGCGCGGCCGCCGGCGCGGTGCTGGAGGACGCGGCCCACCTGGACCCGCCGCTCCACCTGGACTACCTGGCCCTGATCGACCCGCGCGACTTCACCGAGGTCCCGGACGACTACGAGGGCGAGGCGGTCCTCGCGGTGGCCGCCAAGGTGGGCACCACCCGGCTCATCGACAACATCCGGCTCGTGTTCACCGCGGGCGCCGCCCCGTATCCGGCCGCCGCCCAGGGACGGCACGGCGGCCCCCAGGGGAAGTCCGCGCCCGCGCCGGTCTCCGGAGCCACCCGCAAGAGCAGGAAGTCCACCCCACCCCAAGGCCCCCTCGGAGCGACCCGATGACCGCTACCGGAACCGCCACCGGACCCACCGGCATACGACTCACCGCCCCCGCCCCCGGGTGGTCCATCACGGCGGACGTCGTCGTCGTGGGCTCCGGCGTCGCCGGGCTGACCGCCGCGCTGCGCTGCGCCGCCGCCGGTCGCCGGACCGTCGTCGTCACCAAGGCCCGCCTCGACGACGGCTCCACCCGTTGGGCGCAGGGCGGGATAGCCGCGGCCCTGGGGGACGGCGACACCCCCGAGCAGCACCTGGCCGACACCCTCGTCGCGGGCGCCGGCCTGTGCGACGAGGAGGCCGTGCGGGCCCTGGTGACCGAGGGCCCGGACGCCGTCCACCGGCTGATCGAAGCGGGCGCCCGCTTCGACACCGCCCACGGGAGCGACGAGATCGCGCTCACCAGGGAGGGCGGCCACCACCGCAACCGGATCGCGCACGCCGGCGGCGACGCCACCGGCGCGGAGATCTCCCGTGCACTGGTCGCCGCGGTCCGCTCCGCGGGACTGCGCACCATCGAGAACGCGCTGGTCCTGGACCTCCTCACGGACGCCGAGGGCCGGACGGCCGGCGTCACCCTGCACGTCATGGGGGAGGGCCAGCACGACGGCGTCGGTGCCGTACACGCGCCGGCGGTGGTGCTCGCCACCGGGGGCATGGGCCAGGTGTTCTCCGCGACCACCAACCCGGCCGTCTCCACCGGCGACGGGGTGGCCCTGGCGCTGCGCGCCGGTGCCGAGGTCTCGGACCTCGAATTCGTCCAGTTCCACCCGACCGTGCTCTACCTGGGACCGGAGGCGGAGGGCCAACAGCCGCTGATCTCCGAGGCCGTACGCGGCGAGGGTGCCCACCTGGTCGACGCGGACGGTACCCGTTTCATGGTCGGACAGCACGAACTCGCCGAGCTGGCCCCGCGCGACATCGTGGCCAAGGCGATCCTGCGCCGGTCCCTGGAGCAGGGCGTCGAGCACATGTACCTGGACGCCCGCCACTTCGGCGCCGAGATGTGGGAGCGCCGTTTCCCGACCATCCTGGCCGCCTGCCGCGTGCACGGCATCGATCCGGTCACCGAGCCGATCCCGGTCGCCCCGGCAGCCCACTACGCCTCCGGCGGCGTCCGTACGGACCTGTCCGGCCGGACCACCGTCCCCGGCCTGTACGCGTGCGGCGAGGTGGCCTGCACCGGTGTGCACGGCGCCAACCGGCTGGCCTCCAACTCCCTTCTGGAGGGCCTGGTGTTCGCGGAGCGGATCGCCGCGGACATCGCCGCCGACGGGCCGGCGGTCCCGGCCTCCGCCCCGGTGGAGACCCGCGCCCCGCTGCCCCTCCTCCAGCCCGAGGCGCACGTCGCCGTCCAGCGGATCATGACCGCCGGGGCCGGTGTGCTGCGCAGCGCGGCCAGCCTGGCCCGGGCCGCCGAGGACCTCGACCGGCTCCACCAGGAGGCCGTCGAGGCGGCGTCGGACCCCACTCCCGCATCTGTCAAGGCCCCCGAGCCCGGTGTGGAAGCCTGGGAGGCCACCAACCTGCTGTGTGTCGGCCGGGTCCTGGTCGCCGCCGCGCGGCGGCGCGAGGAGACCCGCGGCTGCCATTGGCGGGAGGACCACCCGGACCGCGACGATGCCTCCTGGCGCCGGCACTTCCGCATCACCCTCGGTGCCGACCGCACCCTGAGCGTCCACACCACACAGACCGCCGGCTTTCCGCCGACCGTCGGCCCCGCCCCTCAGTCCGCCCCTCTTCCCGATACGGAGCCCACCCCGTGAGCAGCACCCCCGACCTCCCCCTCCTGCAGATCGGCCGGCTCGGCGCCACCCCCGAAGGCGGAGGCTGTGGCGACGCCTGTGGGTGCGCCGGTGACGGCGACGCCTACGAGCTGGACCCGCTGACCTGTGGGCTCGACCCGGACCTGGCCGCCCTCCTGGTGACCGCCGGCCTCGACCCCGTCCAGGTCGAGGACATCGCGCACATGGCCATCGAGGAGGACCTCGACCAGGGCGTGGACGTCACCACCGTGGCCACCGTCCCCGAAGACGCCTTCGCCACCGGGGACTTCACGGCCCGGGAGCCCGGCACGGTCGCCGGTCTGCGGATCGCCGAGGCGGTGCTCTCCGTCGTCTGCACCGACGAGTTCGCGGTCGAGCGGCACGTGGAGGACGGCGAGCGGGTCGAGGCCGGGCAGAAGCTGCTGTCCGTCACCACCCGCACCCGCGACCTGCTCACCGCCGAGCGCAGCGCGCTGAACCTCCTGGGCCGACTGTCCGGGATCGCCACCCTGACCCGCGCCTGGGCGGACGTCCTCGAAGGCACCGAGGCCAAGGTCCGCGACACCCGTAAGACGACGCCGGGTCTGCGCGCCCTGGAGAAGTACGCGGTGCGCTGCGGTGGTGGGGTCAACCACCGGATGTCGCTGTCCGACGCGGCGCTCATCAAGGACAACCACGTCGTGGCGGCGGGCGGCGTCGCGGAGGCGTTCACGGCCGTGCGGCGCGAGTTCCCCGGAGTGCCGATCGAGGTGGAGGTCGACCGGCTCGACCAGATCCCGCCGATCCTCGCCGAGGGCGCCGACCTGATCCTGCTGGACAACTTCACGCCCGAGCAGACCCGGGAGGCCGTGGAACTGGTCGCCGGCCGCGCGATCCTGGAGTCCTCGGGCCGCCTCACCCTGGACAACGCCCGCTCGTACGCGGAGACCGGCATCGACTACCTGGCCGTGGGCGCGCTCACCCACTCCGCCCGGGTCCTCGACATCGGCCTGGACCTGCGCGAGAGCGACGACGAGAGCCTCTGATCGCCATGCTGCTGACCATCGACGTGGGCAACACCCACACCGTGTTGGGCCTGTTCGACGGTGACGAGATCGTCGAGCACTGGCGGATCTCGACCGACGCCCGCCGCACCGCCGACGAACTGGCGGTGCTCCTCCAGGGCCTGATGGGCATGCACCCGCTGCTCGGGGAAGACCTGGGCGACAACATCGAGGGCATCTCCATCTGCTCCACGGTCCCCTCGGTGCTCCACGAGCTGCGCGAGGTGACCCGTCGCTATTACGGGGACGTCCCGGCGGTCCTGGTGGAACCGGGCGTCAAGACGGGCGTGCCGATCCTCATGGACAACCCCAAGGAGGTCGGCGCCGACCGGATCATCAACGCCCTCGCGGCCGTCGAGCTGTACGGCGGCCCCGCCGTCGTCGTCGACTTCGGCACCGCGACCACGTTCGACGCGGTGAGCGCCCGCGGGGAATACGTGGGCGGCGTGATCGCCCCGGGTATCGAGATCTCCGTGGACGCGCTCGGTGTCAAGGGCGCCCAGCTCCGCAAGATCGAGCTGGCCCGGCCGCGCAGCGTGATCGGGAAGAACACCGTCGAGGCGATGCAGTCCGGCATCCTCTACGGCTTCGCCGGCCAGGTGGACGGCGTGGTGCAGCGGATGGCCCGGGAGCTGGCGGACGACCCGGACGACGTGACGGTGATCGCCACCGGCGGGCTGGCGCCGATGGTGCTCGGCGAGTCCTCGGTGATCGACGAGCACGAGCCCTGGCTGACCCTGATCGGCCTGCGGCTGGTGTACGAGCGCAACGTCGGGCGGCGGTAACCGGGGCGGCGGAGGGGCGCGGTCGGTTCCCCACTGGGGCGCCCGTGTGACGCGCGCCCCGCTGCCGCGCCACCGCATGCGAATTAAGCGGCTTTTTTCCGAATTGGTCGTAAAGTCGCCCCATGCCAATGCCATACGGATCCCGCGGCGGCATGGCCTTCGGCGCCGATGAGTTGCGTGTACTCCGTCGCGCCCTCGCCCATGCCCTCCAGACGACCTCTCCCGCCGCGCCCCTGGGCGCCCTCGGCGCGGACCGGTCGCAGGACGTCCAGGAATACCTCCGGCTGGCCGAGGCGGTGGACGAGGCGGTCCGCGAGGGCGCCCGCCTGCGCGCCTTCCTGCTGGCCGACCTCGCCCGCTACCGCGAAGCCCTGCCCGGTGCCGCCACCGGCTATCTCACGCGGCTCAAAGAGGCGCTGGCGGCCGGCCATGTCCCCGGCCCCGACGACCTCGCCGCGCTGCGCTCGCTGCTCGCCCGGCCCGCCGCCGAGACCGAGCGGAAGCGCCGCACCGCACTGCTGCGGCACTGCGAGCGGCTGGCCGAGCACACCGTCCGGGTCCGCCTGCGCGCGCTGCCGGGCGGGCGTTCGAGTGCCTCCCCGGACGCCCTCACCGGTGGTCGCACCGGCGGCCGTCCGCGCCCCTCGGCCGCGGCGCCCAGGAGCGTGGCGGAACCCGGCCCGGACTCCGGCGCGGACCCCAATCGGGATCCCCAACAGGAGCCGCGACCGGAGCCCCGCCGGGAACCGCCCAAGCCCGCCCCGCGCCCCAAGGCGCCGCGGCCCGACCGGCCGATCCCCACTCCCGGTGAGGTGTTTCCGCCCCGTCGGAAGCCTGTCCCGCCCCCGGAGACCCGCACCGCCTGAGCGCTGCGTACTCTGGCTGGGTACTGTCGCGGGCTTACGCCTTGAAGGAGGCCCATGCCATGGATTACGTCGCCGCGCTGCTCCCGCCCGTAGTGATGGCAGTCGCCTTCACCTGCCTGATCGTCACGATGATCAAGAGCCAGGGTGGGCAGAACAAGTCGAAGGAGGACGCGGCCGTCGACGAGGCGTTCGCCCGTGCCGAGGCCGCCGGGCAGGAGCCCAAGGCGTTCCGCGCCTGAACTGCCGCCATTTCCGGCGGGCCGCCCGCTCAGTACGGCTCGGGATTGACCGTCCCGGGCCGTACTTCCTTTTTCCGGACCAAACGCAACGAGATCAACCGGCATTCGCGACATCTCCCACTATTCTTCTTGTGTGCCGAGACGCTTGGGTGATCTGGAAGACGCGGTGATGACGCGGGTCTGGGAGTGGAACCGCCCGGTCACTGTTCGAGAAGTTCTGGAGGATCTCCAGAAGGAACGGTCGATCGCCTACACCACGGTCATGACCGTATTGGACAACCTGCATCAGAAGGGCTGGGTGCGCCGCGAAGCCGAAGGCCGCGCCTATCGATATGAGGCGGTCTCCACTCGCGCCGCCTACTCGGCCGCACTCATGAACGAAGCATGGTCCGCCAGTGACAACCCCGCCGCCGCACTAGTGGCCTTCTTCGGCATGATGTCGCCGGAACAGCGGCAAGCCCTCCGCGATGCCGTGCGGATGGTGCAGGTCGACGATCGGCCCGAAGCAGAGGAAGAACAGGCGACGGCCCGCGAAGGCGCCGGGGAACAGGCCCGGGAAGAACAGCCGCAAGCCGCGGATGAAGCGCCGGCCGGCGAAGGAGATGAACCCGGAGCGGAGGCCGGCGGCAAGGGGCGATAGCGTCCGGGCATGCCAGCGCATTCAAAAGGGCTCACCGTCCGCCGTGCCCGGACCAGCGATGTACCGGCCGTCCGCCGCCTCATCGACGCCTACGCGCACGAGGGGATCCTGCTCGACAAAGCGACCGTCACGCTTTACGAGGACATCCAGGAGTTCTGGGTGGCCGAGCGGGACGAAGACGCCGAGGTCGTCGGTTGCGGAGCACTGCACGTCATGTGGGAAGACCTGGCCGAGGTCCGTACCCTGGCGGTGGACCGGTCACAGCGGGGGACCGGAGTCGGCCACCAGGTCCTGGACAAGCTGCTGGCCACCGCGCGGTGGCTGGGAGTGCGGCGAATTTTCTGTCTCACCTTCGAAGTCGACTTCTTCGCCAAGCACGGCTTCGTGGAGATCGGCGAGACTCCCGTAGACGGGGATGTCTACAGCGAACTGCTGCGTTCCTATGACGAGGGCGTTGCCGAGTTCCTCGGTCTCGAACGAGTGAAGCCCAACACCCTGGGCAACAGCCGCATGCTTCTGCACCTGTGATCAGCGTTCTATGTCCGAATCGCTCCCCTATCTCATGGCTACGGAAGCATGCGTTCCCCGCTCTGTGGGCAAGTGAACCCTACCCAAGGGTTTGTGTTTTTCCCGGAAAAGCGGTTTGCTTTCCGTCGTAATCCACATTCGATGAAAGGGAATCCTGGTGGCACAGAAGGTTCAGGTTCTTCTTGTCGACGACCTCGACGGTGGCGAGGCCAACGAGACCGTGACGTTCGCTCTCGACGGCAAGTCCTACGAGATCGACCTCTCCGACGCCAACGCGGAGAAGCTTCGCGACGGGCTGGCCGAGTTCGTGAAGGCCGGCCGCAAGACCGGTGGCCGTTCCGCTGGCCGCGGGAAGGCCCGTGCGGCTTCCGCGGGCTCCCCGGACACCGCGAAGATCCGTGCGTGGGCGAAGGAGAACGGCTACAACGTGAATGACCGTGGCCGTGTCCCCGCCGACATTCGCGAGGCATTCGAGAAGGCCAACGGCTGATCGCCGTACGCGCGATCAGATTGACCGTTACGAGCACGTACCAACCGGGCCCGGTGGCACTCCGTTGCCGCCGCGCTCACGAGCCGTACGAGGTCGGGGGCGCCCCCAACGTCCCCGATTCCTGCCCCGATCCCCGTGATGGGCAGAGAATTCTCCACCTCGTACCCAGGCCGGGGAGGCCGCACCCACCCCGCGGCCTCCCGCGCGCCGCAGTCATCCGGCGCCCGGCCCTCTGAGGGGGGTGCCGGTGCGGGCATCCGCCCCCCGGCCCCACGTGCGGTGAGATCCGCCGCGAGCGTGCCCCACTCCAGCCATTCCAGGATTTCCGGGAGCTCCTCCGCGCCACCGGCCGCGATGAGCAGGAGCAATTTCGGTCGATCCGCCGCACTCTTTTCGCCCGGTCCGGGCCGCAACAGGGCGACCGGACCGGTACGCGGCATCCGCTGCAGAACGGCGCGTCCCGCGTCGGCGGGCATCTCCAGGACGTCGAAGCGCAGGCCCGTGAGGAGTTCCACCGGATCCGTGCCGGTGGACGGCCAACCGAGCTCCTCCTCGTACCACCGGCGGACGGTGGAGAGCGGGGAGCGGGGTCGCGGAAGCGCGCAGGCCATGTCCGGTGCAACTCCCGGCATCGCGGAAGGTTACGTTGCGTGTATGGAGCGTTGCATTCCGTATATTGCGGAGGGGGGCACGGGGGCATCCCGGGATGTGTGGGTGTTCGCCCGTAGCGGAGGGAAAAGGCCCGCGCCGCATGGAGTGTCAGTGGCAGCGGGTAAGACAGTCTCAGTGGGAAGAGACGCTGTGACCGGCGCCCTCGGCAGTTCGCCGCCGCCTTTGGCCGGTGGTGGACGGTGTGTCGGCGAGGCCCGCGTTCGCCACGGGCGTAGTGGCGGCATGCGTATATGCCTGGCCTGCGGGAACATCGTCTCGCACCATCGAGTTGGAGCAGATGTCAGCTGTTCGGCAGTAAATTTCCCCGTCGGAGCGGGGTGATCCGGACGGGTGTCGGCAGTTGGAATGAGCTGTCCCGCCCTGCGGGACTAGCATGCGGAAGGACAGGGAGGGGACCGACCCCTTACTGCCTGACCGCTCTGAGGAGCGATTAACGATGTTCGAGAGGTTCACCGACCGTGCGCGGCGGGTTGTCGTCCTGGCTCAGGAAGAAGCCCGGATGCTCAACCACAACTACATCGGCACCGAACACATCCTCCTGGGTCTGATCCACGAGGGTGAGGGTGTCGCCGCTAAGGCCCTGGAGAGCCTCGGCATTTCGCTCGAGGCGGTCCGCCAGCAGGTGGAGGAGATCATCGGCCAGGGCCAGCAGGCCCCGTCCGGTCACATCCCCTTCACGCCCCGTGCCAAGAAGGTCCTGGAGCTGTCGCTCCGCGAGGCCCTCCAGCTCGGCCACAACTACATCGGCACCGAGCACATCCTGCTCGGCCTGATCCGCGAGGGCGAGGGCGTCGCCGCCCAGGTCCTCGTGAAGCTGGGCGCCGACCTGAACCGGGTGCGCCAGCAGGTCATCCAGCTGCTCTCCGGCTACCAGGGCAAGGAGGCCGCCACCGCCGGCGGCCCCGCCGAGGGCACGCCCTCGACCTCCCTGGTCCTGGACCAGTTCGGCCGCAACCTCACGCAGGCCGCACGGGAGACCAAGCTCGACCCGGTCATCGGGCGCGAGAAGGAAATCGAGCGGGTCATGCAGGTGCTGTCCCGCCGCACCAAGAACAACCCGGTCCTCATCGGCGAGCCCGGCGTCGGCAAGACGGCGGTCGTGGAGGGCCTGGCGCAGGCCATCGTCAAGGGCGAGGTGCCCGAGACCCTCAAGGACAAGCACCTCTACACCCTCGACCTGGGCGCGCTGGTCGCCGGCTCCCGCTACCGCGGTGACTTCGAAGAGCGCCTGAAGAAGGTCCTCAAGGAGATCCGCACCCGCGGCGACATCATCCTGTTCATCGACGAGCTGCACACCCTGGTCGGCGCGGGCGCCGCCGAGGGCGCCATCGACGCGGCCAGCATCCTCAAGCCCATGCTGGCGCGCGGCGAGCTGCAGACCATCGGTGCCACGACGCTCGACGAGTACCGCAAGCACCTGGAGAAGGACGCGGCCCTTGAGCGCCGCTTCCAGCCGATCCAGGTCGCGGAGCCGTCGCTGCCGCACACCATCGAGATCCTCAAGGGCCTGCGGGACCGCTACGAGGCGCACCACCGGGTGTCCATCACGGACGCCGCGCTGGTCGCCGCGGCCACCCTGGCCGACCGCTACATCTCCGACCGCTTCCTGCCGGACAAGGCGATCGACCTGATCGACGAGGCCGGCTCCCGGATGCGCATCCGCCGGATGACCGCGCCGCCGGACCTGCGCGAGTTCGACGAGAAGATCGCCGACGTCCGCCGCGAGAAGGAGTCCGCGATCGACTCGCAGGACTTCGAGATGGCCGCCGGCCTGCGCGACAAGGAGAAGCAGCTCCTGGCCGCGAAGGCGAAGCGGGAGAAGGAGTGGAAGGCCGGCGACATGGACGTCGTCGCCGAGGTGGACGAGGAGCTGATCGCCGAGGTCCTGGCCACGGCCACGGGCATCCCGGTCTTCAAGCTCACCGAGGAGGAGTCCAGCCGGCTCCTGCGGATGGAAGACGAGCTGCACAAGCGCGTCATCGGCCAGAAGGACGCCATCAAGGCGCTCTCGCAGGCGATCCGCCGCACCCGTGCCGGTCTGAAGGACCCCAAGCGTCCCGGTGGCTCGTTCATCTTCGCCGGCCCGTCCGGTGTCGGTAAGACCGAGCTCTCCAAGACGCTCGCCGAGTTCCTCTTCGGCGACGAGGACGCCCTGATCTCCCTCGACATGTCGGAGTTCAGCGAGAAGCACACGGTCTCCCGGCTCTTCGGTTCGCCCCCCGGCTACGTGGGCTACGAAGAGGGCGGCCAGCTCACCGAGAAGGTGCGCCGCAAGCCGTTCTCGGTCGTCCTCTTCGACGAGGTCGAGAAGGCCCACCCGGACATCTTCAACTCGCTGCTGCAGATCCTGGAGGACGGTCGCCTGACCGACTCCCAGGGCCGGGTCGTGGACTTCAAGAACACGGTCATCATCATGACCACCAACCTCGGCACCCGGGACATCTCCAAGGGCTTCAACCTGGGCTTCGCCGCCCAGGGCGACGTCAAGACCGGCTACGAGCGGATGAAGGCGAAGGTCAACGAAGAGCTCAAGCAGCACTTCCGGCCCGAGTTCCTCAACCGTGTCGACGACACCGTGGTCTTCCACCAGCTCACCGAGGACGACATCATCCAGATCGTCGACCTGATGATCGACAAGGTGGACGAGCGCCTCAAGGACCGCGACATGGGCATTGAGCTCAGCGGCGAGGCCAAGTCGATGCTGGCCAAGCGCGGGTACGACCCGGTGCTCGGCGCCCGTCCGCTGCGCCGCACGATCCAGCGCGAGATCGAGGACGCCCTCTCGGAGAAGATCCTCTTCAACGAGCTGCGTCCGGGCCACATCGTGGTCGTCGACGTGGAGGGCGAGGGCGAGTCCGCCAAGTTCACCTTCCGCGGCGAGGAGAAGTCGGCGGTGCCCAGCGCCCCGCCGGTGGAGTCCGCGACGGGTGGCTCCGGTCCCAACCTGAGCAAGGACGCGTAGTCCTTACCTGAGATACGCAGCCGCCCCGGAACCGTTCGATCGACGGTTCCGGGGCGGTTTTGTGTTGCACGGGGCCTTTACGTGCGGGGGCGGGGGTAGACCGTGACGTCGAGGTGGGGCGGGAGGGGGTAGACGGCGGAAGGCGTGACCCAGCAGAGGTGGAGGTCCTGAAGGGCAGCGAGGGACGCTGTGGGGGAGAGGTCGGCGGGGCCGCCGATCAGGCCGAAGAGCTGGAGCGTGCGGATGTTGGGGAAAGCCGGGAGGGCAGAGCGCAGCAGCTCACTGAATTCAGTGAGGGAGCGGCGTCCCGTATTGAGGAGACTGAGGCGCTTCACCTGCGGGAGTTGGAGGCCCGGGGGAATGCCGGGGGAGGTTTCTCCTTCCGCCAGGCCGAAGGAGAAGGTCTCCAGGCTGTCGAGGAGGGAGAGCGCCCGCCATCGTTCCGTGGCGAAAGCGTCCGTCATCCGTTGCAGCTGGATCACTTTCAATCCCGGCCAGGAAGTGAGCCGGGAGAAGTCGGGGAGAATTCGCTGGCCGAGGACGAGAGTGGTCAAGGGGGCGTCCGTGGGGAAGGCGGCCAGGCCCTCCGGTGGGAGGGGGACGTAGAGCGTCAGGGATTCCAAGCGGCTCAAGCGGTCGAGTTCCCGCGGGGTGCGTACTCCGGTGTCGGCGCGGCCGGTGACTCCCAGGTAGCGCAGGGGCAGGTCGGCGAGCGGGGCGACGGTCTTGACGGCCGGGCAGTCCCGTAGCGTCAGGGATTCCAGTGCGGGGAAGTCGCGAAGGAACGTGAGGTCGCTGAGGCTGGGGTTGTCGGCCAGCAGCAGATCCGTGACCTGGTGCGGATGCAAGCCGTCGAGGAGTTCTCCAGCGGTGAACTCGCCGCATACGGTGGCATGGCGCCGGCCGCCCAGAGCCTTGAATACACGGAGTTCGGCGGGTGAGGAGACGGTGACACTCACGTCGGGGGCGAGCTGCTGGATGACTTCTTCGGCATACCGGTCAGTGTCGAATTTCTGCCAGTGGAGCCCCAGTTGGGCGTGGACCGTGCGTGCGGGGTGGTTCCGGAAGGGCTTGACGCATTCCAGGGCGGCGTCGGTGCCGAGGGATGCGGCGGTGAAGATCACCTCTTGGGCCTCATCATCCTCCAACCCGTCCGGGCCGGGTAGCAGTTCCAGGACGAGCGGGCCCGCGTCGACGAGCAGGTGCGATTCCTCGCGGGTGCGCGGCGGCAGGATCACCTGTGCCCGCGCGTTGACCTCGTCCCGCACCGCCGGGTCCAGTTCCGTCGCGTGTTCCAGGCAGGCCATCGCGAGCAGGTCGGTGCGGAGCGTGCCCTTGACGAGCAATCCCCTTAGCAGTTCGGCCCGTTCGCGCGGCCGGGCATGGGCGACCGCCATCCGGATCACGTCCTCCCACTGGGAGTCCGTGGCGTGCTGCAGCAGCAGGCCGAAGTCGCCCTCCTCCACGGCGGCCTTGGCGCCCAGGTAGTCCTGGAAGGTGCGGTGGACGAAGTCGACGGTGCCGGGGGCCGGTTCGCGGAGCAGGCCGCTGCGGTGGAGGAGGTGGCGGAAGACGGTCGGGGCGTCGCCCTGGGCGGCGGCGACCGGGACGGCGGGGAGGGCGTCGGCGACGATGCGTTCGGCGCGGTCGCGGTCGAGTTCGGTGCGGCCGTTGCGGATCAGCCAGTAGGCGAGGCGCTGGAGGAGCTGGATCTGCGGCTCGTCGGCCAGCTCGACGCCGTCCGGGCCGCGCATGTCGCGTTCCCGGTCGCGGCGGGAGAGCAGCATGCTCAGGGCAGCGTCGTAGAGCTCCTTGCGGCCGTGCGGGAGGTAGCCGCGGCGGTCGCGGTGGAGGGCGCAGATCAGGCCACACATGAGGGGGTTGGTCGCGAGGCGGCCGAGGTCCGGCTTGGTGCGGACGGCGTTCAGGAGGGACTGCTCGTAGGAGTCCAGGAGCGCGGGGTCGTCGGCGTCGTGGCGGGCGGCGCGGTGCCAGCGGGAGAGAAAGGCGGCGACCTCGTTGCGGCTCATGGGGGAGAGGGTCAGTTCGTCGAAGCCGTCGGGGGCCAGCCAGTCGTCGCGGACCGCGGAGGGGCGGGTGGTGACCAGCCAAAGGTTGCCGGGGAAGGCGTCGAGGAGGTCGCGCAGCCAGCGGCGGGTGGCCTCGCGTTCGCGGTCGGGGATCTCGTCCAGGCCGTCGATCAGGAGAAGGGCACGGCCGGAGGTCAGCACGCGGTCGGCCCAGCCGGGCGGTTGCCCGCCGGAGACCGGGGAGCCGGTGGCGGCCAGGAAGCGGTCCGGGGTGGGGAGGGCGGCGCCGGCGCGGGTGAGGGTGCGCAACGGCAGGACGAAGGGGATGCGGCCGTAGAGGTGGGGGAGGGCGGTGTCGCCGACGGGTTTGGTGCAGGAGACGGCCAGCCACTGGACGAGGGTGCTCTTGCCGGAGCCGGCGACGCCGCGGAGGAGGACACGGGACCGGCCGGCCAGGGCCTGGTCGGCGGGGACGGCGGTGCGGTGCGGGAGGTCGTCGAAGGGGCCTTCCGCGCGGCTCGGGCCGGTCGCCTCCAGGCTCATGTACGCGGCGTCCAGGGGCCAGCGGTCCGGGGAGTTGTGCAGGTCGATGCCGTAGATGGTGAGCCGGCCGTGCTTGCGGGCGAGGTGGGAGAGGTAGGTCCGCTCGAAGGCGAGGTCGGCGGCGCGGGGGGACGGGTGCCGCGCGAGGAAGTCGTCGATCTTCGTGACCAGGGTGTCCAGAGTGTGGCTCTGCTGGACGAGGGTGCGCGCGATGAAGGTGGAGCGCTGGGTGAAGAAGTGGATGACGTGCAGGCAGGCGGTGGTGAGAAGGGTGTGGTGGAGGAGTTCGGCGTCCCGGGAGAGGTCGCGGGTGGCTTGAGGGGCCGCGGTGGTCAGGCACTCCGCGAGGGCCGCCGGGCCCAGCCGGACGGCCTGGACGTCGTCCATGGTCACGGTGCCGAGGGCGGCGAGGGTGCCGGCCAGGGCCGCGGCCACCGCGGCCTCCTCGTCCTCGGGGATCGGGCGTTCGCCGGGTGCCGCGGAGCGCACGGCGCGCCGGACCAGCTCCGCGGCCAGTTTGTGCAGGTCCTTGTCGGCGAGGCTGCGCCGCTCGCCCCTGAAGGAGACGAGGGCGGAGATGCGGACCGGGGCGTTGACGAGGCCGGCGCCAGGGCCCTCCTGGACGAAGAGTTTCTTGACGAGCGGTGCGACGACGCCGGACGCGAGCCGGGCGCCCAGTGCTGACGGGTCCATGTGCGGTCCGTTCCCCCCTGCCGGTGCTGCCTGTCGGCTGCTGGCTGTGATGTTGTCCGGATCAGGTTAGAGGGGCGGGCGGGGGCCGGTCAGGCGTTTTTGAATTTCCCGGTGGCCGCGGATCAGGAATTACGTAACGCGGGTCACATCCTTTCTCGTAACGCGGGTCACATTGCCTTCCGGGATTGTGTAATGCGGGTCACGTGAAGGGTTTGGATTCTCGTGACATGGCGCACAGGGATTTGGGTCCTACTAGTCGGAGTAGGGGAATTTCGGGGAGTGGGGGGATGGTGGGAGGGGAGGGTTAACGGGCAGGTGGGAGGGGGTGTGGTGGGTGGTCTGGGGTGGGTTCGCGGCGGTCGGTGAGCGTGCCGGCTATTACGGGTCCCGGTAGTAGAAAGGGGGCCTTGGCGCCAGGGCGGAGGCGGGTTACCAAGGAATGGCGATCCCGGGCCGCAGCCGGGAAAACCCATTCACTTCCTCCCTGGAGATGAAACCCGCATGTCGAAGTTCGCCGCGATACGCAATTCCAAGAACTCCACCAAGGCCGGTAAGTACGCGCTGCGTCACCGGGTGGCCGTCGTGGCCGCCGGCGCCGGTATCACCGCCGCGCTGGGCGCCGGTGTCGCCACCGCCGCCGACGGCGGGCTGCTGCACCTGACCGCGGGCGTCAGCAAGGCCGTCGCCGCGCAGGCCGACGCGCAGGCCAAGGCCGCCACGGACGCCAAGGTCACCGCGGCGAAGGCCAAGGTGGACGCGGCGAAGAAGGCCAACGCCTGGGTGAAGCCGGTCAACAACTACGTTCTGGGCGAGCCGTTCGGCATCGCCGGCAGCCACTGGGCCCACAAGCACAGCGGCCAGGACTTCGTCGTGCCGACCGGCACCGCGGTCCACGCCGTCCACAAGGGCACGGTCGTCAAGGCCGGTCCGTGGGGCGGCGGCGACGGCCCGGCCTACGGCAACGCGATCGTGATCAAGCACGCGAACGGCATGTACACCCAGTACGCGCACCTGTCACAGATCCAGGTCCACGTGGGTCAGCAGGTCTCCACCGGCCAGCAGATCGGTCTGTCCGGCAGCACCGGCAACTCCACCGGCCCGCACCTGCACTTCGAGGTCCGCACCGGCCCCAACTACGGGTCGGGCATCGAGCCGACCGGATTCCTGCGGGCTCACGGCGACGCCGTCTGAGCTGAATCCGGCCGGGCTGGCCGGCGGCCCGGCGGGTTCGCCGCCGTGACCAGTTCTGTGGCGACCCTGAGGATGGCCTTGCGCTTCTCCTCGGGGTCGCCCTCCACGTTCTGCATCGCGAACATGCCCGCGTGCATGGCGAACAGTGCCGTGATGCAGCGCACCTGGTCCACCAGCTCGGCGTCGTCGTCCTTCAGCAGGTCGTAGAGGGTCAGCATCCGTTCCTTGAAGCGCCGCCCGACGGTCAGGTCGCGGACGGTGCCCTGGTTTTCCTGCATGAAACGGAAAAGGGCCTCGGAGGACCGCAGCGACTCGTGGTAGCGGCGGATCACCTCCTGCTTGGTCTCCAAGGTGCGCGGCTGCTCCTGCGCCCAGTCGATCAGCTCGTCGATGGGCCGGCACAGGTCCTCGAAGAGGCTGACGACGATGTCTTCCTTGGTCTTGAAGTGGTAGTAGAGGGCGGCCTTGGTGACGTCCAGCCGCTCGGCGATCTCGCGCAGCGAGGTCTTCTCGTAGCCGTGTTCGGAGAACAGCTCCAGGGCGACGTCCTGGATGCGCTGGCGGGTGTTCCCCCGGCGCGGCTGTGGTGCGCTGCTCATGCTGCTCTCCTGCGTGACGACGGTGTCGGTGCGGGGCCGGGCACGGCCCGCGTCCCGGCAATCATCTGCTGCCCCGCTGGTCACGGACCTACCCACCCGGGCGTCAAAAACTTACTTGACGCCCGGCTAGTAACTCTTCTACCTTCTCACTGTACAAAACTAGCCGGGCGGCAAGTAAGTAAGAAACGATGGGGAAGTGATGGGGATGTCGCGGACAGCGGCCCCGACGGGGGAAATACAGGAGCCGGCGCAGGGCACGGGCAGACGGCCGGCCAGCGTGCGGATGGTGGTCTTCGCACTCATGATCGCGATGCTCCTCGCGATGCTGGACAACATGATCGTCGGCACCGCGATGCCCACGATCGTCGGTGAGCTGGGCGGGCTGGAGCACCTGTCCTGGGTCGTCACCGCCTACACGCTGGCCACCGCGGCGTCCACGCCGATCTGGGGCAAGCTCGGCGACATGTACGGCCGGAAGGGCGTCTTCCTGACGTCCATCGTGATCTTCCTGATCGGCTCCGCGCTGTCCGGCATGGCCCAGGACATGGGCCAGCTGATCGGCTTCCGCGCCGTACAGGGCCTGGGCGCGGGCGGTCTGATGGTGGGCGTCATGGCCATCATCGGCGACCTGGTCCCGCCGCGGGAGCGCGGCAAGTTCCAGGGCATGATGGCCGGCGTCATGGCCGTCGCGATGATCGGCGGACCGCTGGTCGGCGGCACCATCACCGACCACCTCGGCTGGCGCTGGAGCTTCTACATCAACCTGCCGCTCGGCGCGATCGCGCTGATCATGGTCACCGCGGTGCTGCACCTGCCGAAGAAGCGGTCGCAGACCCGGATCGACTACGCGGGCGCGGCCCTGCTGACCATCGGCATCACCTCGCTGGTGCTGCTGACCACCTGGGGCGGCACCGAGTACGACTGGCTGTCGAAGCAGATCGTGGGCCTGGGCATCCTGGCCGTCGTCGCGCTGGTCGCCTTCGTCCTCGTCGAGCGCAAGGTCAGCGACCCGGTCATCCCGCTCCGGATCTTCCGGAACGCCAACTTCTCGCTCGTCACGGTTGTCGGCTTCCTGGTCGGCTTCGTGATGTTCGGCGCGATGACCTTCCTGCCGCTGTTCCAGCAGACCGTGCAGGGCGCCTCGGCGACCAACTCCGGCCTGCTGCTCCTGCCGATGCTGCTGGCGATGATGGTGGTGTCGCTGATCGCGGGCCGGGTCACCACCCAGTCCGGCAGGTACAAGATCTTCGTCACCGGCGGCGGCGCCCTGATCACCATCGGCCTGGGCCTGCTGGCCCTGATGGACGTCGGCACCACGCGCCTCACCTCGGGTCTCTACATGGCGGTGCTCGGCGCCGGCATGGGCTTCCTGATGCAGACCACGATGCTGATCGCGCAGAACAGCGTCGAGATGAAGGACATGGGCGTCGGCTCCTCGTCCGCGACCCTGTTCCGGACGATCGGCGGCTCGTTCGGCGTCGCGATCATGGGTGCGGTCTTCACCAACCAGGTGAAGGACACGATGATCGAGAAGCTCGGCTCCGCGGCCGGCGCGAAGATGACCGGCGGCGGCGCCCAGATGGACCCGAAGACGCTGCCCAGCCTGCCGGCCCCGGTGAAGGACGCGTACGCGCACGCGGTGGCGTCCGGTTCGCACCAGGTGTTCCTGTGGGGCGCGATCATCAGCGTCGTCGGCTTCGTCGCGGCATGGTTCCTCAAGGAGGTCCCGCTGCGCGGCAGCGGCCCGTCCGCGAAGTCGGCTGACGCCGACGCGGCCGCCGAGAAGCCCCTGGTCGTCGAGGCGGTCTGACGCCGACGGCCTGACCGCCCGCGGACAGCGAACGGCCCCTGGTGTGCGTGACGCACGTACACCAGGGGCCGTTTTCGCTCTCAGGCGCCGGGCAGTTGGCCGTTCTTGACGGCACCGACGAACGCCGACCAGCCGGCGACCGGGAAGACGAGCGCCGGCCCGTGCGGGTCCTTGCTGTCCCGGACGGGGACGAGGCCGGGGAGGGTGTCCACGACTTCGATGCAGTCGGCGCCGTCACCGTTGCTGTAGCTGCTCTTGCGCCAGGTGGCAGTCGTGAGGAAGTCATCGGAGACCTCGATGCATTCGCCGCCTTCAGCGTTGCTGTAGGTGCTCTTGCGCCAAGTGGCAGACGTTAGGTCAATCCCCTTGCTGCGCTTCATCTCTGTAGCCCCTTGCCGATTCCTCGATCATGGCCAGGGACGCCTTGGGTGACAGTGCGGCGGCCCTGAGCAGATCGTACGACCTCCGGTAGTTCGTCACGAGCGGTGGATAGTCGATGATCTGGCTGCTGTGAACACCCTCTGTGTAGGCCAGCGGTGGGGCATCCGGGAAGGTGAGAATCTTGAGCAGCCCCATCATGAGTGAGTGATCCGTCTCCGACTCCGGGAGGATCTGCACAACGGTCCGACTGCACCTCATCAACTCGGCGATGTGCACGAGTTGTTCGGCCATCTCCTTCGGCGGAAGTAGCGGCTTACGGAGCAGGGGCTCGTGCAGAATCCCCCAGTACGTGGCTCGGTTGTCGTGCTTCCAGAATTCAGCGCGCGCCAGTCTCGCGCGGACACGTTCCTCGACGGTCTCAGGCGACGCCCAGGCTGCTGTGGACTGAGCGATGCTTTGGGCGTACGCCTTCGTTTGCAGCAGGCCAGGGATGAGGAACGGCGCCCAGTCCTCGATCGTCGTGGCGGACTTCTCCAAGTCCGGGATCTTCGCGAAATACGGAGGATGCCCTGCCAGTCGAGCCTTGTGGACTGCCTCGTAGTGGCGCTCGAAGAAGCCACCCGTCTTGAGTCTCTTGTCGATGTGGACGGCAAGATCCATCGGCATGCCCAGTTCGCCGCGCTCGATCCGGCTGAGTAACGGTGCGCCGCGGAAGCTGCCCTCCACCAACTGGTCCAGCGTGAGGCCCGCGCTCTCCCGCAAGAAGCGCAACTCGGCGCCGTAGAAGGACGGGACGCTCGCGGACGGGTCGGGGTCCTTGCGAGGGGACATGACTCACCACCACCACTTGCTCGTTGGGTCTGCAGGCCCGATTCCCTTCCAAAGTAGGGCGACCGGCGCCACGCTGTGAGCGATTCATCACAATGCGCACAGGAAGGTGAACGACCATGGATGACGTGCACGAGTGTGCCGAGGGGCTGCGGTCCGCGCTGAAGGCCAACGGGATCACGCTGCCCTCCCTCGGCGTCGAACTCCCCTCGTTCGCGGGGGCCTACCCGCCGCCGCTCGTCGCGCTCGGCAACTGCAACATGGCCACCGCCCGGAAGCTGGCCGAGGTGCTGCACAAGGCGGCGGCGCGGTGATGACGGTCCGGCTGCTCGCCGTGCCGAAGGAGGTACCGATGCTGCGGCAGGCGGTGCGGGCCCATCTCGGCGCGTCGGCTTCCTGCGAAGTGGAGCTGTGCGTCAGCGAGTTGGTGGGCAACGTCATCCGGCACGTGGGGGAGGGTGCGCCGGTCACCGTGCACGTTCGCAGGATCGGGGACGGGCGGACGCGGATCGAAGTCATCGACCCCGACCCGCGCGCCCTGCCCGTCCTGCTCCGGGCCACCGTGGACGACGAGAACGGGCGTGGCATAGCGCTGCTGGACGCCGTCGCGCTGCGGTGGGGCGTACGGCAGGAGGAGGCCAGCAAGACGGTCTGGTGCGAGGTGGCGGCGGAGCCGGCGACGACGTAGGTCGGGGGCCGCGCCGCCCCGTCAGCGGTCCGGCAGCTGGATGACCGGGAAGCTGCCGGTGGAGGTCGGGGCGTTCTCCGGGAGCCAGAGGACCGAGACCGCGCCGGTCGAGCCGTCCGTGAGCTCGTCGGCGTTGCGGAAGGTCAACCGCGCACCCAACACCCGCGCCTGCCCCACCGCGATGGTCAGGCCCAGGCCGTGGCCGACGCCGGCGCGGTCGCTGCTGCCGGTGCGGAAGCGGCTGGGGCCCTCGCGCAGCAGGGCCTCCGGGAAGCCGGTGCCGTGGTCGCGGACCCGGATGACGCGGCCCTCGACGCTGACCTCGATGGGCGGCTTGCCGTGCCGGGAGGCGTTCGCGATGAGGTTGCCCAGGATGCGTTCGAGGCGGCGGGGGTCGGTGGAGACCTCGGCGTCGCGGATGACCTCGACGGTGACGCCGGAGTCGAGGGCGCGCACCCGGCGGGTGACGAACTCGCCCAGGGCGACGTCCTGGAGCTCGGCGCGCTCGGCGTGGCCGTCGAGGCGGGCCACCTCCAGCACGTCCTCGACGAGGGTGCGCATGGCCTGGGCGCGGTCGCGGACCAGTTCGGACGGGCGGCCGGGGGGAAGGAGTTCGGCGGCGGTCAGCAGGCCCGTCACCGGGGTGCGGAGCTCGTGCGCGATGTCCGCGGTCACCCGCCGCTCGGCCTCGATGCGCTGCTGGAGGGCGTCGGACATGGCGTCCACCGCCCAGGCGAGGTCGTCCGTCTCGTCGCGGACCCGGCCGCCGCCGACCTCGTCGCGGACCCGGACGGAGGTGTCGCCGTCGGCGAGCTTCCCGGCGGCCGCGGCGGCCTTCCGCAGCCGCTGGGAGAGCCGGCCGCCGACCAGGACGCCCAGCGCGCAGCCGCCGACCACCACGGCCGTGGAGCCGATCAGCAGCGCCTGGTCGAGGTCGTCGAGGACGGCGAAGCGGTCGGGGAAGCGGTCGTGGAGGGAGAGCACACGGCCGTTGCTGAGGGGGGAGGCGGCCCAGACCTCGGGGGCGGTCTGGCCGGTGTCCTCCAGGTAGGTGGCCCGGTCGCCCTCCTTGACCTCCTTGCGGAGGGCCTTGGGCAGCGCCGGGTCGTCGATCTTCGCGCCGAACTGGAGGCGGTTGGTGGACTCGAAGATCTTCTGCGTGAAGTTGAGGCGTTCTATCTGGACGTCACGGCTGTTGTCGAGCATGGAGACCCGGGCGGCGTTGTGTACGACAAGGCTCAACGCCACCGCGACCAGCGCCCCGACGAGCGCGATCGCGGCGCTGAGTTTCCATCTCAGACCCGTTCGCAGGGCCAGCCTGACCACCGGAGGTGTCAGCCTCTCAGCTTGTATCCGAAGCCGCGGACCGTCTCGATCCGGTCCTGGCCGATCTTGCCGCGCAGCCGCTGGACATGGACGTCCACGACCCGGGTGTCGCCGCCCCAGCCGTAGTCCCACACCCGCTCCAGCAGCCGGTCGCGGGAGAGGACGGTGTTCGGGGCGGTGGAGAACTCCAGCAGCAGCCGCATCTCGGTCGGCGTCAGCGCGACCGTCTCGCCGCCCTTGCGGACCTCCATGCCCTCGGTGTCGACCTCCAGGTCGCCGAAGCGCAGCACCGCCTCCGCCAGGCCGTCGCCGTCCGCCGTGCCGGCGCCGGCACGGTCGTCCGGGCCGCTGGCGTGGCCGAAGCGGCGCAGCACGGCGCGGATCCGGGCGACCAGCACCGCGCCGTCGAACGGCTTGGTGACGTAGTCGTCGGCGCCGGCCTCCAGGCCCAGCACCACGTCGATCGAGTCGGCGCGCGCCGACAGCATGATCACGGGGACCGTGGACTCGTCACGGATGCGGCGGCAGAGGCTGACGCCGTCGAGCCCGGGGACCATCACGTCGAGCAGGGCGATGTCGGGACGGTTGGCGCGGAACGCCTCCAGGCCCGCGAGCCCGTCGGGCATCGCGGTGACCACGAAGCCGTCCCGCTCCAGTGCGAGCTGGGTGGCTTCACGGATGACGTCGTCGTCCTCGACGAAGAGCACGTGGGTGTCGGCCATGCGGTTCTCTTGCCCTCCGCTCACATGGTTCCGTCGACGGTGGTTTCGTCGTCGACGGTGGTCTTGCTGTAGTCGGTGTGGTACCGGTCGTACTCGGTGAAGTGGTCGTTCGCCCAGCGGTACGTCATCACATCTTCCCCCGAGGGGCAGCACACCTTGTCGCCCGTGTCATAGGTCTGCTTGGAGACCTCCAGCTCGCCCTTGCTCACTCCGGCGTAGACCGACGGCTGCTCGTTCGCGTACACGTTGTCATACCCGTCCTGGGAGCCGGCGCGCTCGCGGTAGACGTACGCGCCGAGGCCGACGGAGTCCGCGCAGGTCATCACGTTGACGATGATGTCGGAGGACTTGCTGCCGGTCAGTGAGGCGTAGGTCACCTCGATCGGGTACTCGTCCGCCGCGCACGGCTTGGCGACGGCCCGCTTCACGTCCGCGCTGACCTTCGGGTCCGCGGCGAGCAGCTTGACCGCGTTGACCTTCTTGTAGTGCGTGCTGGGCGTGGGCGCCGGCGTGGAACTCACTGCGCCCCGGGGCGCGGGAGTGCTGCTGGCCGTGCCCTCCTTGCGTATGCCCTCGCCCCCAGGGGTGCATCCGGCGAGCAGAAGACCAACGGCGGCCACGCCCGCTGTGGCCGTGCCGCCCTTGGTCCAACCGTTTCTGGCCAGGCCCCTGGTCAGCCTGTATCTGGACAATCCGCTCCTGCTCACCGTGCCGCTCGCACAGCCGCCGCTCCCCTTGTCGCCGCGCGCTCGACCGCTGCTCCTGAGGAGATTGTCGCGCGCCGGGCCGTGAGCCGGGCTGTGGGCTTGGTTACGTCGCCGGCCGTGCCGGCGGAAGTGCTCCCCGTCGCGCCGCCGGTCAGGCCGCGCAACGCTCCCGCTCCTGCTCCCCGCGCTCCAGGATCCGGGCGTCTATGTCGCGGTTCTCCAGCTCCTGGCGGAGCCGGGCGAGGGCCCGGTGCAGGGTGCTCTTGACGGTGCCGGTCGACATGCCGAGCGCGGCGGCGGTCTCCTCGGTGCTCATCTGCTCCCAGTGCCGCAGCACGACGACGCTGCGCTGCTTGGGGGCGAGCACGCCGAGGATGTCCATCAGCAGGGCGCGGTCGGCGCGCTGCTCGGTGCCGTCGTCGACGCTGGCGTCCGGGAGCTGCTCGGTGGGCACCTCTTCCAGCTTGCGGGCGCGCCACCACTCGGTGCGGGTGTTGATCATGACGCGGCGGAGGTAGGCGTCCGCCAGCGACTTGTCCGCGATGCCGTCCCAGCGGCCGTAGGTGCGGACGAGGGCCGTCTGGAGCAGGTCCTGGGCGTCGACCGGGTCCGGCACCAGGCGCCGGGCGCTGCGCAGCAGGGCATCCTGCCGGGTCCGCACGTACTCCTCAAAGTCCAGTACCTTGCCGCCGCTGGTCGCCATCCCGACGCCTCCGATCCGCTTTCGTTTCCCCACGTTGTCCGTGCCGGCGGTCATCTCCAGCACGGGAATGACGCTACGGAGGGGGTGTTGCGGCGTAATGTGCGTCGGCCCCTCAGGGAGTGCACGGAAAACCGTCGGTTGTGTAACAGCCCGCTGGGGGTCATACCTCGGACGGACAGGGGCCGGAGCGGCGTCATACTCCCGGCGGATGAGCGGCCCCCACCAGGAGGGACGAAGGTCCCGCGGAGGGCTCGTGAGAAGCCCGAGACCGCTACGGAGGGACAGAACCCGCCTTATCGGGGCGCTTTTCGGCCAGATCGCCGATTGCTCGGTTTCGGTCGGCAACCGCACCCGACCGCCGTTGCGCGGGCCGTCGCGGTCGCCGATCCGGTGGCCGTGCGGCGCCGGCAAGCCGACGGGCGCGACCCCAGAAAAGAGGGATCGCGCCCGTGAAGATGCGCGGAACGGCGCGGGCGTTACATGACGGCACCGTGACATAGATGACGGCGACGTGACGACGACCCGGGTCGGCGGGCGCCGCCGAGGGCGGTCACCGCCGCCGCACCCATGTCGCCGCCGCGCCGGTCACTCGCCCAGGTGACCACCGGAGCGAGCTGCCGGCCACCGCTCAGGAGTGCGGAAGCCGGTAGCGGCCACCGCCCAACGGCTCCACCAGGCCGTCCGACACCAGCCCGTCGAGCGCGCGGGCCCGCTGCACCGGCTCGTCCCACACCGCGTCCAGCGCGCCCTGCGGCACCGGCGCCACCGCCTCGCGCAGGACGGCCAGCAGCTTGCCGCGCACCTGGCGGTCGGTGCCGGCGTACGCCTGGGTGCGGCGCGGCGGACCGTCGTGGGCCGGCGCCCCCGCCAGTCGCCAGGCGCACTGGGCGGCGATCGGGCAGCGATGGCACTCCGGACCGCGGGCGGTGCAGATCAGGGCGCCCAGCTCCATCGTGGCCGCCGCCCAGCGCGCCGCGAGGTCCTCGTCGTCGGGGAGCAGGGCACGGGCGAGCTTGCGTTCGGCGGCGGTGGTGGCGTTCGGCGGGTACTGGCGGCCGGTGACGGAGCGGGCGAAGACCCGCCGGACGTTGGTGTCCAGCACCGCGTGCCGCTGCCCGTAGGCGAAGGAGGCGACGGCCGCCGCGGTGTACTCGCCGACGCCGGGCAGCGCCAGCAGCTGGGCGTGTTCACGGGGGACGTCGCCGCCGTGGCGCTCCTGTATGGCGGAGGCCGCGGCGTGCAGCCGCAGCGCGCGCCGCGGATAGCCGAGCCGGCCCCAGGCGCGCACCGCCTCGCCCGGTGGCTCGGCGGCGAGGTCGGCGGGCCGCGGCCAGCGGGCCACCCACTGCTCGTACACCGGCAGCACACGGCTGACCGGCGTCTGCTGGAGCATGAACTCGCTCACCATCACCCCCCAGGCGCCCGCCTCGGGGCGGCGCCAGGGCAGGTCGCGAGCGTGCTCGGCGAACCAGTCGGTGACCGGGCCGTGCAGCCCGGTCCCGTCCGTGGCCTCCGCGGCCGATGCGGCGGCGGAGGCGTTCTCGGCGACGGCGGTCATGGCACTGGAAATGGCAGGCGTGGAAGTCATGGCACTGCCGATCCTGGCACGCCCGCCCGCCCCCAGGAAACGCACCGGCCCCGCCCCGCCGCACGCCCACCCACACGCAGGAAGGCAGGCCGGCGGCGGGCGGGGGCTACCGGCGGTCGCACCACCACCGGGCCACGGGCCGGTGCGCCGGGCGCGGCGGTGGCGTACGAGGATGCAGATATGGAGGAGACGAGCGGTGCACAGGGCGTCGGGGGCCGGGCGGCGGAGTCCGGTGACGCGGCCGGGACGGCGGTCGGGAAGGCCGGCGCGGCAGTGGGAACGGAAGGAAGGGCGGCCGGCGGGGCGGCCGGCGACGCGGCCTGTCCGGCCGGGATCCGGCGGGCGCTGGACGGGCACACCACGATGACGCTGGCGTATGCGGACGAGGACGGGCCGCAGGCGTGCGCGGTGCTCTACGCCGCCGGGGAGGCCGCCGACGGGGCGCCGGTCCTGTACTTCGTCACCGCCGCGAGCACCCGGCACGGCCGGGCCCTGGGGGAGCCCGGCGCACGGGCGGCGTTCACGGTGCAGCGGGACGGCCAGGAGTGGAGCGGACTGACCGGGATCCAGGGGCGGGGGAGCTGCCGCCGGTTGGACGGCGACGAACGGGCCGCCGGATGGCGTGCCTACACCGCGCGCTTCCCCTTCGTCACGGCCGACGAGCGACTGCGCGCGGCCCTGGAGCGGACCGCGCTGTGGGAACTGCGCCCGGACTGGCTACGGCTGATCGACAATGCGCAGGGATTTGGCCACAAGGAGGAGTGGCGGTCGCAGCGCGCCTCTGAGGGCGGGGCCGGTGCTGCCGGGCGGACCGGTGAGGGCTCGGCCGGAGAGCGGTGACGCCGGCGTGGGGCGTGTGCCGGTGGGCGTCCCGTGGTCGGAGGGGAACAGCGCCGTTCCGTGGTGAGAGCGCCGTTCCGTGGTGATGGGGAGGGCGGAGTCGGCTACCGGGGGCGGAATCTGACGAAATGTCAGGCATGTGGGAGGGGTTGGCGACGAGCGGCGCGCCGCGCGGTGCGCGCCGTGGTCCGGGCGGAAAGGCGCAGGGGTGGACGGCCACGGACGGTCACCGGGCTGATGATGGGAAAAGTTGCAGCCTGATGCGGCGGGTACTGGCCGGTGCCGGTGCGGATCTCTCGTAGAGTTTTCGCGTGGGATCACTGCGCAATCCGATCGGGCCGCTTCCCTCCTCCATCTACTGGCGGCGGAGGGCAATTGCGCTGGCCGTCGTCATCCTCCTCACCGCCCTGGTGGTGTGGGTGCTCACCATGGGCGGAAGCGACGGGAAGTCGGGCAACGAGGGCAAGGGCGCAGCGGGATCCGGACCCGCCGCCTCCATCACGCCCGGGCCCGCGCCCAGTGGCCCCGCGATCAGCCAAAAGCCGGGCGGCCGCGATGAGTCGGGGTCCGGCGGTGGTTCGGGATCGGGCGGCGGTTCGAGCTCCGGGGGCGGTGCGGGGTCGGGCGGCGGGAGCGGGGGCTCCGGCGGCGGTGCCGGCTCCGGCAGTGCGCCGATCGGGCAGCCCGCGGGCGGCGACATCGTCGCGGCGGGCCCGTCGCTCCCCAACTGCCGCCCCGAGACAGTGAAGTTGACGCTGAAGAGCGTCAAGGACTCCTACGCGCCCGACGACAAGCCGAAGTTCCAGCTGGCCGTGCAGAACACCGGTGGTGCGGCGTGCAAGGTGGACCTCGGGCGCAAGGCGGCGGTGCTCACCATCACCGACACCGCGGGCGACGACCGGGTGTGGGCCTCCGACGACTGCGCGACCGGCGCGGGCCCGGCGCTGCTCCAGGTGCCCGCCAAGGCCACGGTGAGCCGCACCGTCGAGTGGGACCGGCGGGCCAGCGGCCCCCAGTGCCAGACGCCGAGCGCGGCCGCGGTGCCGGCCGGCACGTACCTGGTCCAGGCGAAGGTGCCGGGACTGACCGCGGTCCACGCGTCGTTCGCCCTGGCCAAGGACTGACGCCCGGCGCGGGACGGTGCGGCGCGGCGGTGCACGGAAGAGCCGCCTCCGGAAGTTCCGCCCGTAGGTGATCCGCTCACAGCGTGCACCACTGGTGGCGGTCCGGCCGCTGGGGCACAGTCGCCGCCATGAGGCTACTGATTCTGGGCGGTACGGAGTTCGTGGGGCGGGCGCTGGCCGAGGCGGCGCTGGCCCGGAACTGGGACGTCACGGTCTTCCACCGGGGGCGGCACACGGCACCCGAGGGGGTCGCCGTGCTGCACGGCGACCGGCTGGCGGAGGGCGGGCTGGCCGCCCTGGAGGGCGGCGCGTGGGACGCCGTCGTGGACACCTGGAGCGCCGCACCGGTGGCGGTCCGGGACGCGGCCCGCCTGCTGGCCGACCGGGCGGGCGTGTACGCGTACCTCTCCAGCGGCTCGGTCTACGCCTTCCCGCCCACCGGGCGGATCAGCGAGTCCGCGCCGGTGGTGGCGGGCGCCGACCCGGCCGCGGCCGACGCCGACGACTACGCGCGCGCCAAGCGGGGCGGTGAACTCGCCGCTGTCGACGCGTTCGGGGAGGACCGGGCGCTGCTGGTCCGCGCGGGGCTGATCCTCGGCCCGTACGAGAACATCGGCCGGTTGCCGTGGTGGCTGAACCGGATCGCGCGCGGCGGACCGGTCCTGGCGCCCGGCCCGCGCGACCTGCCGTTGCAGTACATCGACGCCCGCGACCTCGCGGAGTGGACCCTGGACGCCGTACGGGACCGGCGGTCCGGCGCGTACAGCCTGGTGAGCGAGTCGGGGCACGCCACCATGGGCGAGCTGCTGGAGAGCTGTGCGCGGGTCACCGGCTCGTCGGCCGAACTGCGGTGGACGGCGCCGGAGGACGTGCTGGCGGCGGGCATCGAGCCGTGGACGGAGCTGCCGGTCTGGCTGCCGCCGGGCGAGCTGCACGACGCGATGCACGGCGCTGACGTCTCCAAGGCGCTGGCGGCGGGGCTGCGTTGCCGGCCGGTCGGCGAGACGGTGGCGGACACCTGGGAGTGGCTGCGCGGCATCGGCGGGGTGGCACCACAACGCCCGGACCGGCCGGTCCTGGGGCTGCCGACGGAGAAGGAGGCGGCGGTGCTGGGGCGGGAGGCGTAGGGGGCGGGGCCGTGGGGCCCGGGGGCCCCACGGCGGAAACCTCCTAGACGTACCGCTCCAGGATCGACGACTCCGCCAGGCGGGAGAGGCCCTCGCGGACCGAGCGGGCGCGGGTCTCGCCGACACCCTCGACCGCCTGGAGGTCGTCGACGCTGGCGGCGAGGAGCTTCTGGAGGCCGCCGAAGTGGTCGACCAGGCGGTCGATGACGGCGCCGGGGAGGCGGGGGACCTTCGCCAGCAGCCGGAAGCCGCGCGGCGAGACCGCCGAGTCCAGCGTCTCGGGCGAGCCGCTGTAGCCCAACGCGCGGGCCACTATGGGGAGTTCGAGCAGCTCGGGGTGGGTGAGGGCGTCCAGCTCGGCCAGTGCCTCGGCGACCGTGCGGGAGCGCTTGGCGGTGGGCTCGGGGACGTAGTCCCGGGCGACCAGCTCGCGCTCCGGCTCCACCCCGGCGATCAGCTCTTCGAGCTGGAGGGTCAGCAGGCGGCCGTCGGTGCCCAGTTCGACGACGTACTCGGCGATCTCGGTGGCGATCCGGCGGACCATCTCCAGGCGCTGGGCGACCGCGGAGACGTCGCGGACCGTGACCAGGTCCTCGATCTCCAGGGCGGAGAGGGTGCCGGCGACCTCGTCGAGGCGGAGCTTGTAGCGCTCCAGGGTGGCCAGCGCCTGGTTGGCGCGGGAGAGGATCGCGGCGGACTCCTCCAGGACGCGGCGCTCGCCGTCCACGTAGAGCGCGATCAGGCGCATGGACTGGCTGACCGAGACCACCGGGAAGTTGGTCTGGATGGAGACCCGCTGGGCGGTGCGGTGGCGGGTGCCGGTCTCCTCGGTGGGGATCGAGGCGTCCGGCACCAGCTGGACCCCGGCCCGGAGGATCTTGGTGATGTCCTTGTCGAGGACCAGCGCGCCGTCGAGCTTGCACAGCTCGCGCAGGCGGGTCGCGGTGAACTCGACGTCGAGGACGAAGCCGCCGGTGCACATGGACTCGACGGTCTTGTCGAAGCCGAGGACGATCAGGCCGCCCGTGTTGCCGCGGAGGATGCGCTCCAGGCCGTCCCGCAGGGCCGTACCGGGCGCGACGGCGCTCAGCGAGGCGCGCATCAGGCTCTCGGTGCCGGTCCCTGCGGACCTGCCGGGAGACGACGCCCGGTCGTTCGCTGCCACTGCACTCCTCCGTCGCATGGTCTGTCGGTCCGGGCCGCCCGGCCGGTGCCGCGGTGCGTACCACACGGAGAGTACCCAGGAGCTACGCAGCCGGCGGCGGGACGGTGGTGACGGGCGAGACCGGGGCAAAGTCTACCGGCGCACTTCCTCCTCCCGCGGGGCCTCCCGGCGGACCCGCTTGGGCAGCACGGACAACGCCTGCCCGACGTCGGCGACCTCCATGACCCGCATTCCGTCGGGGATCTTGCCGGGGTCGGTGGGGACCAGGGCGTGCGTGAAGCCGAGCCGGGCGGCCTCCGACAGGCGGCGCTGGACGCCGGTGACCCTCCGGACCTCCCCGGCCAGCCCGACCTCGCCGATGGCGACGAGGTTCTTGGGCAGCGGGGTGTCGCTGGCGGCGCTGGCCAGCGCGAGGGCGACGGCGAGGTCGGCGGCCGGCTCGCTGAGCTTCACCCCGCCGACCGTGGCGCTGTAGATGTCGCGCTTGCCCAGGGCGCTGATCCGGCCGCGCTGCTCCAGGACGGCGAGCATCATCGAGACCCGGGAGGTCTCCAGGCCGGAGGTGGTGCGCCGGGGGGAGGGGATCTGGGAGTCGACGGTCAGCGCCTGGACCTCGGCGACCAGCGGGCGGCGGCCCTCCAGGGTGACCGTCAGGCACGTCCCGGGCACCGGCTCGGCGCGGCGGGTCAGGAAGAGGCCGGAGGGGTCGGCGAGGCCGGTGATGCCCTCGTCGTGCAGTTCGAAGCAGCCGACCTCGTCGGTGGTGCCGTAGCGGTTCTTCACGCCGCGGACGAGGCGGAGGCGGGCGTGCCGGTCGCCCTCGAAGTGGAGGACGACGTCGACCAGGTGCTCCAGGAGGCGGGGGCCGGCGATGGCGCCGTCCTTGGTGACGTGGCCGACCAGCAGGGTGGACATGCCGCGCTCCTTGGATGCCCGGATCAGGGCGCCGGCGACCTCGCGGACCTGGGCCATGCCGCCGGGGGCGCCGTCGATCTCGGGGGAGGCGACGGTCTGCACGGAGTCCAGGATCAGCAGCGAGGGCTTGACGCTGTCCAGATGGCCGAGGACGGCGGACAGGTCCGTCTCGGCGGCCAGATAGAGATCCTCGTCGAGGGCGCCGATGCGGTCGGCGCGCAGCCGGACCTGGCTGGCGGACTCCTCGCCGGTCACATAGAGCGTGCGGTGGGCGGCGGAGGCGGCCTTGGCGGCGACGTCCAGCAGGAGGGTGGACTTGCCGACGCCGGGCTCGCCGGCCAGCAGCACGACCGCGCCGGGGACCAGCCCGCCGCCCAGGACGCGGTCCAGCTCGGGCACGCCGGTCGTTCGGGCGGTGGCCTGCTTGCCGTCGACCTGGCCGATGGGCAGGGCGGCGGTGGTGACCCGGCCGGGCGCGGTGGTGCGCACCGCGGGGGCGCCGCCGAACTCCTCGACCGTGCCCCACGCCTGGCACTCCGGGCAGCGGCCGAGCCACTTGGCGGTGGTCCAGCCGCACTCGGTGCAGCGGTACGAGGGGCGATCCTTGGCCGACGTTTTACGAGTTGCCATGCCGCCACCGTAGCGGCGGGGTGTGACAGCGGGCGTCCCCCGAGCTCTCGACGAGCGGGGACCCCCACCGGCGGCCGTTGCACCGACCGGGTGGCGTGCGCCGCGCGCAGACGACGGGCATTTAGCAGATCCGTGTCCCCTTTTGAGGGAGATGGTCACCCGTAAGGGTTAAAAGTGACCCCGCTACACAGGAGCGGCTGCATCATCCGCCTACCGTCGCCGGGGTGATGAGCAGCAGGCCCGAGCACCCTACGCACACCACCGGCGCACTCCGGTCGCGCACCGCCGCGCCGCGCCGGCACCGGACGCAGACCGACGGGCGGCCCACCCGCCCCGAGCACCAGGACCGCTACGAGCCCCATCTGGACGGGTTGTTCACCTACTGCCTGTCCGTGCTGTGCGAGCACGACACGGCAGCTGTGGTCCTCGGCGAGACCCTGGCGCTCGCCGAGCGCCAGTACGGCCGCCGCCCCGGCGACCCGGCACTCTTCCGCCCCTGGCTCTACGCCCTGGCCCGCTGGGCGTGCCTGCGCCGGCTCGCCGAGCAGGCCGCCCCGGACGCGATCGGCCCGCCCGACTCCGGGCGCACGCCGGCCCGGCAGCGGGAGCTGGCCGCACTGGCCTGGCCGGAGGCGGCCGGCACCACGCCCGAGCAGCGCGAGGTGCTGGAGCTGTCGGTCCGGCACCGGCTGGCGCCGGAGGAGATCGCCGCGGTGACCGGGGCCGACCCGGCGGCCACCCGCACGCGGCTGGCCGCCGCCTCCTGCGAGGTGGAGCGGACCCGGGCGGCGCTGGCGGTGGTCGAGTTCGGGCGATGTCCGGACGTGGCCCGGCTGGCCGGGGACAGCCAGATGCTGTTGGGCGCGGCGCTCCGCCGGGAGTTGGTGCGCCACGTCGACGACTGCGCGGAGTGCCGCCGGACGGCCGAGCGGGCCACCGCCGCCGGGCCCTGGCCGGGCACCGCACCGGCCGAGCAGGGCGGGCTGCCGCTGGTCACCGCGGACCGGGCGGCGGTCTGCGCGGCGCTGGTGGCGGCCCGGACGTCCCGGTCGGGGCGGGCCGAGGGCGTGCCGGGGGCCGCCCTCGCCACGGCCGGCCGGAGCGGTGGAGCAAACGGTTCTCCACGCTATGACCGCAAGGGTTTCCCGGTCGCCCCTACGGACCGCTCCGCCCGTCGCCGGCGGCTGCGCAACCGCGCGCTGACCACCACCGTCGTGGCGACCGTGCTGGCGGCGCCGGTGCTCGCGCTGTGGGCGGCGTACCGAGGCGCCCCGGAGACCGGCGAGACGGACGTCATGCCGACCGTGGCGGCCAACGAGGTGGGGGCGATGCCGGGCGACAGGCTCGACGGCCGTCCCTACGAGAACGCGGGCAACACCCGGTCGCGGCACCCGCGCCCGGACCTCCCGCTCGACGACGAGGCACCGGACGTCTCGGTCGCGGTGCTGGGCGTGGACGACGGCCCGACGCCGCCCGACGGGCGGGAGGAGAAGAGCCCGGGCCGGCTGACGATCGACGCGCGGCCGGTCGAGGACACCACGGTCGTCACGATCCGCGCCTCCGGCGGCACCCCGGTGCGCTGGCGGGCGGCGGCCGATGCGCCCTGGCTCCAACTGAGCCACACCGCCGGGCAGTTGGAGCCGGGGCAGGTCGCGAGGATCACGGTCTCGGTGGACCACGACCGGGAGCCCGACGGGAACTGGCGGTCCGCGATCGCCATCGAGCCCGGCGGCCGCGTCGTCACCCTGAAGGGGCACGGGGCGACCGAGCCCGCTCCCGGGCCGGTCCGGCCCTCGTCCGGCACTCCGCGCCCGCGGCCCAGCCACCCGGCACCGCAGCCGTCGCCGCGGCCCACCAGGCCCGCCCCGACGCCACCGGCGCCGTCCCCGACGCCCGCGCGCCCCGGCCCGACCGGGACCCCGGCGCCGACCACGGGACCCACCCCGCCGCCGACGCCGAAGCACACCACCCGCCCGCCGGACTGACTCGGCGGGCCGCCGCGCCGCCGACTACGTCGCGTCGGCGGCCCTCGGCTTCGGGTCGGCCGGGTGCGGTGCCAGCGGCAGCTGCGAGGCCAGCCGCTGCTCGCACAGCTCGACGAGCTTGGCGTAGCCGGCCTTGCCCATCAGCTCGGTCAGCTCCGGCTTGTAGGTGACGTAGACCGGGTCGCCGGCGCCGTGCGCGGAGGTCGCGGAGGTGCACCACCAGTGCAGGTCGTGGCCGCCGGGGCCCCAGCCGCGGCGGTCGTACTCGCCGATGGTGACCTGGAGGATCTGGGTGTCGTCCGGCCGGTCGATCCAGTCGTAGGTGCGCCGGACCGGCAGCTGCCAGCAGACGTCCGGCTTGGTCTCCAGCGGCTCGCGGCCCTCGCGGAGCGCGAGGATGTGCAGCGAGCAGCCGGCGCCGCCCTGGAAGCCGGGGCGGTTCTGGAAGATGCAGGAGCCCTGCCAGCGGCGGGTCTGCCGCTCGCCGTCCTCGTCCTCCTCGATCCACCCGGTGCCGGTGCCGACGTCGTGGAACTGCCACAGGTCGGGGGTGAGCCGCGCCACGTGCTGCGCGACCCGCTCCTCGTCCTCCTCGTCGGAGAAGTGCGCGCCCAGCGTGCAGCAGCCGTCGTCCGCGCGGCCGGCCTGGATGCCCTGGCAGCCGCTGCCGAAGATGCAGGTCCAGCGGGAGGTCAGCCAGGTCAGGTCGCAGCGGAAGAGCTGCTCGTCGTCGCCCGGGTCGGGGAAGGTGACCCAGGCGCGGGCGAAGTCGAGGCCGACCTCGTCGGCCGTGGCCCCGTCGCCGGACTGCGCGGCCGCGGCGGCCTTGGCACGCCGCTTTTCTTCCTTCTTCAGGGCCTTTTCGTGCTTCGCCTGTTTCGTCTTTGCCACGGGTCCAGCGTACGGCCGGCACCGAGTGTGCCCTGTCGCGGCAGTAGGTTTCCACGTATGAGACTCGGTGTCCTCGATGTGGGTTCGAATACCGTCCACCTCCTGGTGGTGGACGCACACCCCGGCGCGCGCCCGTTGCCCGCCTACTCGCACAAGGCGGAACTGCGCCTGGCCGAACTCCTCGACGAGGGCGGCGCCATAAACGAGGCCGGCGTCCACCGCCTGGTGCTCACCATCCGGGAGGCGATGCAGGTCGCCGAGGACAAGGGCGTCGAGGACGTGCTCCCGTTCGCCACCTCCGCGATCCGCGAGGCCACCAACGGCGAGGAGGTGCTGCGCCACCTCACCGAGGAGACCGGGGTCACCCTCCAGGTCCTCTCCGGCGAGGACGAGGCGCGGCTGACCTTCCTGGCCGCCCGCCGCTGGCTGGGCTGGTCGGCCGGCCGGCTGCTCGTCCTGGACATCGGCGGCGGCTCGCTGGAGATCGCCTACGGCCTTGACGAGGACCCGGACGTGGCGGTCTCGCTGCCGTACGGCGCGGGCCGGCTGACCGGCGCCGACCTGCGGGCCGATCCGCCGGACCCGGAGGACATCCGGGCGCTGCGCCGTCGGGTGCGTGCCGGGATCGCCCGCACGGTCAGCGACTTCTCCCGGCACGGCACCCCCGACCAGGTCGTCGGGACCTCCAAGACCTTCAAACAGCTGGCCCGGATCGCGGGCGCGGCGCGTTCGGCGGAAGGGCTGTACGTCCAGCGCGAGCTGTCCCGCAAGAAGCTGGAGGAGTGGGTGCCGAGGCTGGCCCAGATGAGCTCCCGGGAGCGGGCCGGGCTCCCGGGGGTGTCCGAGGGGCGCTCGCGGCAGCTGCTGGCGGGGGCGCTGGTGGCCGAGGCGGCGATGGATCTGTTCGGGGTGGAGACCTTGGAGATCTGCCCCTGGGCGCTGCGGGAAGGGGTCATCCTGCGGCGGTTGGACCACCTTCCGTAGGCGGCTGCCCGGCCTGCGCGACGGCGGACGGCTGCGCGGGGCCCGTCCCCCGCGGCGGCGCGGCCGGGCGCGCCCCGGAGCGTGCGGGTGCGCCCGGCCTGCCCGAATGCGGTGGAGATCACATCGTGCGCCGTGGAGCCGGGGTGCCACAGGCGTTGCACGGGGCCTCGTGCGTCACAGGCGTCCCGTCGGGTGGCCGTGGCGGTTCTCACGTCCTGCCCCGTGCCGGTTTCCGGCCCGTACGCTGTCCCTCGTGACAGAGCCAGTGGTGCGCATCCCCGATGCGAAGGTCGCGCTGTCCACGGCTTCGGTCTATCCGGAGTCGACGGCGACGGCCTTCGAGATCGCCGCGCGCCTGGGCTACGACGGCGTCGAGGTCATGGTGTGGACCGACCCGGTCAGCCAGGACATAGAGGCGCTGCGCCGGCTCTCGGACTACCACGGCGTGCCGGTGCTGGCCGTCCACGCGCCCTGCCTGCTGATCACCCAACGGGTCTGGTCCACCGACCCGTGGGTCAAGCTCCAGCGCGCCCGCATCGCGGCCGAGAAGCTCGGCGCCTCCACGGTCGTGGTGCACCCGCCGTTCCGCTGGCAACGCAACTACGCACGGGAGTTCGTCCGCGGCATCTGGCGGATGGAGGGCGAGACCGACGTCCGGTTCGCGGTGGAGAACATGTACCCCTGGCGCTACCGCGACCGCGAGATGCTCGCCTACGCCCCCGACTGGGACCCCACCAACGACGACTACCGGCACTTCACCGTCGACCTCTCGCACACCGCCACCGCCCGCCACGACGCGCTGGCGATGGTGGAGCGGATGGGCGACCGGCTGGCCCACGTCCACCTCGCGGACGGCAACGGCTCCGCCAAGGACGAGCACCTGGTGCCGGGCCGCGGCAGCCAGCCCTGCGCGGAGCTGCTGGAGCGGCTGGCCGCCACCGGGTTCGACGGTCACGTGGTGGTCGAGGTCAACACCCGCCGGGCGATGTCCGCCGCCGAACGCGAGGCCGACCTGGCCGAGGCGCTGGCCTTCACCCGCCTCCACCTGGCGTCCCCGACCTGGGTCCCCGGCAAGTAGCCGACCGCCCCGCCGGGTGTCGCGCGGTGGCACCGCCCGTCCGCACTCCGGTCGGTCATCTCACATACCGGAGTCGGTGTCCGGATCTTGGATCAAGAGCGTAATCTCGGGATCAGCTGCTGTATGGCCTGCCGTACCTGCTGTGCCTGTTGTATGGCGCCGCGCCGTACGTCCGTATCCCGAGGGAGTGACCATCGTGCCCGAGCTGAGGTCCCGCACCGTTACCCATGGCCGCAACATGGCGGGCGCCCGCGCCCTTATGCGGGCCTCGGGCGTAGCGAGCGAGGACATCGGCAAGCCGATCGTCGCGGTCGCCAACTCCTTCACCGAGTTCGTGCCCGGCCACACCCACCTCGCCCCGGTCGGCCGGATCGTCTCCGACGCCATCCGCGCCGCCGGCGCCGTCCCCCGCGAGTTCAACACCATCGCGGTCGACGACGGCATCGCGATGGGCCACGGCGGCATGCTGTACTCCCTGCCCTCCCGCGACCTGATCGCGGACTCGGTCGAGTACATGGTCGAGGCGCACTGCGCCGACGCGCTGATCTGCATCTCCAACTGCGACAAGATCACCCCCGGGATGCTGATGGCCGCGCTGCGCCTCAACATCCCGGTGGTCTTCGTCTCCGGCGGCCCGATGGAGGCCGGCCAGGCCACCCTCGTCGACGGCACGGTCCGCAAGCTCGACCTGATCGACGCGATGGTGGACGCCTCCAACGACAGCGTCTCCGACGCGGACGTCCTCCGCATCGAGGAGAACGCCTGCCCCACCTGCGGCTCCTGTTCCGGCATGTTCACCGCCAACTCCATGAACTGCCTGACCGAGGCCATCGGCCTGAGCCTCCCCGGCAACGGCTCGGTCCTCGCCACCCACACCGCCCGCCGCGCCCTCTACGAGAACGCCGGCCGCACGGTCGTCGAGATCACCAAGCGCTACTACGAGGACGGCGACGAGTCCGTCCTGCCGCGCAACATCGCCACCCGCGACGCCTTCGAGAACGCCATGGCCCTGGACATCGCCATGGGCGGCTCGACCAACACGATCCTGCACCTGCTGGCCGCCGCCCAGGAGGCCGGTCTGGACTACGACCTCAGGGACATCGACGCGGTCTCCCGCCGCGTCCCGTGCCTGGCCAAGGTCGCCCCGAACATCGCCCCCGGCGGCACGTACTACATGGAGGACGTGCACCGCGCCGGCGGCATCCCGGCCATCCTCGGCGAGCTGTACCGCGGCGGCATGCTCAGCGAGGACGTCCACTCCGTCCACGCCACCACCCTCGCCGAGTGGCTCAAGACCTGGGACGTGCGCGGAGGTTCGCCGTCCGCCGAGGCCGTCGAGCTGTGGCACGCCGCCCCCGGCTGCAAGCGCTCGGCCACCGCCTTCTCCCAGTCCGAGCGCTGGGAGACCCTGGACGTGGACGCCGCCGGCGGCTGCATCCGCTCCGTCGAGCACGCCTACTCCAAGGACGGCGGCCTGGCCGTCCTCAAGGGCAACATCGCCCTCGACGGGTGCGTGGTGAAGACCGCCGGCGTCGACGAGTCCATCTGGACCTTCGAGGGTCCCGCCGTCGTCTGCGAGTCCCAGGACGAGGCCGTCGAGAAGATCCTCAACAAGCAGGTCAAGGAGGGCGACGTCGTCGTCATCCGCTACGAGGGCCCCAAGGGCGGCCCGGGCATGCAGGAGATGCTCTACCCGACCTCGTTCCTGAAGGGCCGCGGCCTGGGCAAGACGTGCGCCCTGGTCACCGACGGCCGCTTCTCCGGCGGCACGTCCGGCCTCTCCATCGGCCACGCCTCCCCCGAGGCGGCCTCCGGCGGCACCATCGCCCTCGTCGAGGACGGCGACCGCATCCGCATCGACATCCCGAACCGTTCGATCGAACTCCTCGTCGGCGAAGAGGAGTTGGCCGCCCGCCGGGAGGCCCTCGGCGGTGTCTACGCCCCGAAGAACCGCGACCGCAAGGTCTCCGCGGCCCTGCGCGCCTACGCGGCCATGGCCACCAGCGCGGACAAGGGCGCGGTGCGCGACGTGAGCAAGCTGGGCTGAGCCCGGCCCACCGGCCAGGAGCGTCACGCGGCGCCCTTCCCCGCGGCGAACGCCCCCGATAGTCTCCCCTCTCCCGAGGAGGGGGGAGCAGGAGGCGTGAACTGTCCGGAATATGGCGCGATGATGCGGAGTCGAGGTTCACAGAACGTGTGCCCTAATTGTGGCCATACCCAGTGAGATACTGAGGGCATGATGGCTGACGAACCTGGTCCTGCCGAGCCTGGTCCTGCCGACGCGTTGGCAGTGGTGACGTCGCACGTCTGCGAGTGCGGTGCCGTCGTCGAAGGGCTGCACGGCAGGTGGGCGTGCACGGCCTGCGGGCGCGTATCGCCGTATCTGGAGCCGCCGCAAGGATGGCAGGCGGAGCCCGGTTACGCGGACTGGAAGTGAGAGCGGCGACGGTTGCCCGCCGAGACGGGAGCCGTCGCCCGGCCGTTGTGGCCATCGACCCGCCAACTCGCCCCGGGTGAAGGCCGTGACGAACGACCCCCAGGTCGCCGCTCCGAAGAGGAGCGCCGGACCGTGGGGGTTTTGTTGTTGTGGGTGGGGTGGCGGGGGATGCGGCAGACGCGTCGGGGCGGGGCGTGACATCGTCACGGCATTGCCGTGGTGCCGAGTGGTGCCGAGTGGCGCCATGTGGCGTCACGTGGTGTCACGTGGTGCCATTGCGTGCTGTCGAGCGCGTGTGGGCGCACATGGTGTCGCGGTGACTCAGGCTGATTTCTTTATGTTTTCCCAGGTCAGGGCGGTTCCCTTGAGGGGGAATCCAGGTGCGGCAGCGCTTGGGCTTGCCTGTGACACCATGATGGTGCCATGATGGCGTCATGGATCTCACCCCGTATGTCGACACTCTCCGCCGTGAACTCGCGGTGGCCGCCGAAGCCGGCGGGGAAGACGCCCGTGAGATGGCCGAGCGACTCACCGCTCCTTTGGAGTCGGCGACCCGCCTGACCATGCTCAACGTGCTCTCCGCCGCGATGGACGAGATCACCCGTGAGCTCGCCCCCGGCTCGGTCGACGTACGGCTGCGCGGGCTGGACCCCGACTTCGTGGTGACGCCGCCGCCCACCGGCGGCGGCCCCGCGGAAGCGGCCGCCCTGCCCGTCGAACCGCTCAGGGCGCAGGCGCCCGCCGACGGCGACGAGGGCGGCACCGCCCGCGTCAATCTGCGGCTGCCGGCCCACCTCAAGGCGCGCGCCGAGGAGGCCGCGAGCCGTGAGGGCCTGTCGGTCAACGCATGGCTGGTGCGGGCCGTTTCGGCCGCGGTCTCCGGCGGCACGCAGCCGCGTGCGACGCAGCAGACCCAGACCATGGGGCAGAGCTTCACGGGCTGGGTGCGCTAGCCGCACCCGCCCCCACACCACTTCTTTTCACACCACGTCCCACCAGCAGGGACGCTCCCAGGACCCAAGAGGACGGTACAGCCATGCCTTCTTTCGACACCTCCGGACCGATCGCCGTCACCGCCCACGTGGAGGCCGGCTCCATCCGCTTCACCGCGGGCGACCGCTCCGACGCGGTCGTCGAGGTGCGGCCCCGCGACCCCGAGCAGGACCGGGACGTGCGGTCGGCCGAGCAGACCGAGGTCACCTACGCGAGCGGCACCCTGACCGTCCGGACCCCCAAGCTGCGCAATTCGCTGCGTCGCCCCGGCACCGTCGATGTGACGGTCGAACTGCCCGCGGGCTCGCGCGTCGACATGACCGGCGCCTGGGCGCAGGTGCTCGGTGAGGGCCGGCTCGGCGAGGTCCGCGTGAAGACCTCGTCCGGTGACGTCCGCCTCGATGCGACCGGACCGCTGCAACTGACCGCGTCGCACGGCTCGATCGCGGTGGACCGGGTCGAGGGCCTGGCCGAGATCACCACCAGCACCGGCAGCCTGCGCGTCGGCACCGTCGACGGCCCCGCCGTCCTGAAGAACTCGCACGGCACGACGACCGTCGGTGCCGTGACCGGCGACCTGAAGGTGAAGAACGCCACCGGCGACATCGACATCGCGCGCGCCGAGGGCTCGGTGGCCGCCACCACCGCCCACGGCACCCTGCGGGTCGCCGAAGTCGCCCGCGGCACCGTCCAGTTGGAGACCTCCTACGGCGCCATCGAGGTCGGCATCCGCGAGGGCACGGCCGCCTGGCTCGACGTCAGCGCCGGCTCCGGCCAGGTGCGCAACACGCTCGCCGCGTCCGAGGCCCCGGAGGGGGCCGAGGACACCGTCGAGGTTCGCGCCCGGACCCGGCACGGCAACATCGACATCCTGCGCGCCCGGGTCTGAGCGTCCGCCAACCCGCCGAACCCGCGATGTCATGATCACGCCAAGGCGTCTGCCGGGCGGGCCCGGTCGTCGAGATGGTCGGCGGCGGCGGTGAAGCCCTCGGCCAGCGCGGTGACCGGTTCGGGACGGAAGGAAAAGAGCTGGTGCGGCACAGCTGGCCCCCGTGGTGATGTCGCGTGTGATCAATGTGCCCAGGGAGGCTAGGCAGACCGGCCCCACGGATGGGGCGTACCGGCCGCGGAATTCACGAACCCTTGATGGCCGGGGAGTTGGGACGACGGCGGCCGGCCGGGCACCGAACGCATCCGGCCATGCCGCGGGCAATAGGTCGATGCCGATGCCGACGCCGGGGGAGGGAGAGGCCGCCGCCGGCCCTCGTGCCCTCACCCTCGTGCCCTCACCCCCGTCGGCTCACCAACGCTCCGGTTTCTCCGTGCTCACACCGAAGACCGTGCCGTCGGGGGAGGCGGCGTAGACGCGGCCGTGGGCGGCGTCCAGGGTCGGGGCGGGGACGGCCTGGAGGAAGCCGTTGTGGCGGGACGCGGCGAGCCGGGGCGGGGTCTGGCCGAGGAGGGCGCCGGTGGTGGTGTCGACGGCGAGCAGCCGGCCGTCCGCGGCGGTGAAGTAGAGGCGGTCGCCGCTGACGACGGGGGTCGAGCCGCGGCTGACGGAGGTCTCGGTGTCCCAGCTGCGTTCGCCGATGGCCTGGAGGGCGCCGCCCTCGGCCAACACGTACACCGTCTCGCCGTGGACGGCGGACGAGACCCCGGGCAGGGGCGCGGCCAGCGGGAACTTCCGGCTCCGGCGGGTGGCCGGGTCGTAGCGGAGCACGCCGGAGACGTAACCGTCGTAGGTCGGGTCGCCGACGGTGAGGAAGAGGGCGCCGGATGCGGTGGGGCCGGCCAGGGTGAGCGTGCCGGGGAGCCGGTGGGACCAGTGGACCGAGCCGTCGGCCGGGTCGATGGCGGTGAGTTGGGTGGCGGGGGCGGGGCCGGTGGTGAGGGTCTCGGCGGCGTAGGCGGTGTGCGGGTCGCCGTGGCTGGTGAAGTGGGGGAGCCGGTGGCCGGGGAAGCGCTTGCTCCACCGCTGGGCGTGCGTGGTGGTGTCCAGGGCGGTGACCGTGCCGTCGGCGGCGGTCAGGAGGATGCGGTCGGCGACGACCGCGGCGCCGCCCTCGTAGCGGGAGACGTCCAGGCTCCAGCGGAGGGCGCCCTTGCCGTCCGGGGACGGATCGAGGGCCAGCAGGCGCTTGCCGTCGCCGGTGAAGACGTACAGGAGGCCGCCGGAGAGGACCGGGGCGGTGGGGGAGACGGCCTCCGGGCCCGCCGGGGCACCGGTGTGACGCCAGGTCACCGCACCCGTGCCGGGGGCGAGGCGGGCGGCCGGCAGGCCGGACTGGCCGCAGAAGACCGCGCCGGCACCGGCCGTGCAGTACGGCATCTCGGCGTCATGACCGGCGGGGCGCTCGACGATCGTGGTGCGCCAGGGATGGAAGGCGGCGCGAGGGGTGCGCTGGGCGTGTGTCTGGAGGGCCGGATCGTCCGGCGCGTCCGAGGTGAGGGCCCAGGTGCCGCCGATCGCGGCGGCGGCGACGGCGAGGGCCGCGGCGGCCCAGAGGAGGCGGCGACGGGTGCGTGCCCTTCGGGGGGCCGGGGCTGCGCCGGGGGCGTCCTCGGGAGCGGGTGGCGGGGGCGGCGGGTCGTCGGGCTCGCGGTTCGCGTCCGGCGTGTGCGGCACGTCGGGGGCGCGGGCCACGTCCGGGGTGCGGGCGCGGACATGGGTGGTCTCGGCGCGCGGCGGGGTGGCCTCGGCACGGATCGGCTGCCGTTGGACGGGTATCCGGGTGCCCTGCACCGTCTGCGGCAGCGCCTCGCCGGGGGCCGGACGGGTGGCCGGCAGCGTCATCGGCGCGTCCGTGTGCAGCAGTTGCATCAGCCGGTCCGGCGTCGGGCGGTCCGCCGGGTCCTTGGCCAGGCAGCTCCCGACGAGCGGCACCAGTTCCTCCGGCACGCCCGACAGATCCGCGTCGTCGTGCACCACCTGGTACGCGACGAGGTAGGGGCTCTCCGAGTCGAACGGGCCGCGGCCGGTGGCGGCGTGCACCAGCACCGACCCCAGGGCGAAGACGTCCGCCGCCGGTCCGACCTCGCGCGGGCGCTGGAACTGCTCGGGGGCCATGAACGGCGGGGTGCCGATCAGCTTCCCGGTCTCGGTGCGCATCTCGCTGTCCGACGGCCGGGAGATGCCGAAGTCGATGACTTTCGGGCCGTCGGCGGCGAGCAGCACATTGCCGGGCTTGAGATCGCGGTGCACCACTCCCGCGCGGTGGATGTCGCGCAGCGCCTCGGCGAGGCCCGCACCCAGCTGGCGCACCTCGCCGGGGGTCAGCGGGCCGTTCCGCTTGACGTGTTCGGAGAGGGTCGGGCCGGCGATGTGGAGGGTCGCCATCCAGGGCCGTTCGGCGTCCGGGTCGGCATCGACGACGGGTGCCGTGAAGGCCCCGCTGACCCGTCGGGCGGCGGCCACCTCCTGTCGGAATCGCCCCCGGAACTCCGGGTCTTGGGCGAATTCGGCGTGGATGACCTTGACCGCGAGCAGCAGTCCGGAGGAGGACCGGGCCAGGTGGACCACGCCCATTCCCCCGGAGCCCAGCCGCGCCTCCAGAGGGTAGTGCCCGGCGTATTCCGGACGCTCCGCTTCCGGGCCGGGCCCGGAATCGCGCAGCGGCGGCATCGTTCCACCCCCGAGTCTTCCCCTTGCCAAATCGGTCGCAGGTGCGACGCGCGGAGCCTAGTCCATGGCACGTCCGGGACGGGTGAGGCTTGCTAGCGTGCGCGTCGCGGGCGTCGAACAGGCGCCCGCAGACGCGCTGCCCGGCAACCGCGGGCAGCCGACGACCGAAACCAGCCACTCAAGGCATCGACCACACGGGGGGAAGCAGAAATGACCACACAGGAATTCGCCGGGAGCGCCGGGCCGGACGCCGGGGCGGCCACGGACGTCGACGGGGCCGCGAACGGCGCCGTGACGGACGCGACGGCGGGGGCGGCGACCGAGGCGGCGGCCGGCGCCGCACCGCTCGCCGCCGCGCTCGCCGGCCGGACCACCTACCCCCTCGCGCCCGGCTACCGCGTCAACGTCCGTCAGGGGGCCGGCACCAACACCGCGCTGGTCCGCCAGCTCCCGGCCGGTGCCCAGGTCCAGATCCGCTGCCAGACGCGCGGCCAGTGGGTGGCCGGCCCCTACGGCTCCTCCAACATCTGGGACAACATCGCGCCCGGCGAGTACATCTCCGACACCTACGTCCACACGGGCAGTGACGGCATGGTCGCGCCCAGCTGCATGAGCTGACCCGGGCCGACCTGGGCGGGCCGGGCGTGAGCCGACCCGCCATGGCGGCCGGGGCCCGGCGGCCCGGCGGGCTCTACGGGCCGGCCGCCGGGCCCCGGGGATAATCGACACCATGAGCGATGCGCAGCGGACGGCGGCCCAGGGCGGCCCGGAGCCGGAGGAGATCCGTTTCTTCGGCACCACCTGGGTCGAGCACGACGGCGGGTACGGCCTGCGCCGGGTCGGCGTCGCGGTGGGCTCGCTGCTGCTCGCCGCGGCCGGGGCGGCGGTGCTGCGGTTCGCCTTCCAGGGACTGGAGATCGCCGACGTCGGCTCGTTCGTCAACGTTCTCGTGGTGGCCGGCTTCGCCGTCTGCAGCGCGCTGGCCTTCCGCCGCACCTGGGACGGGTTCGTGCGCCGCGCGGACCCGTCGGCCGACAGCGGTGCCGAGCGGTCGATGCAGAGCCTGATGATGATCGGCTTCATCGGCACCCTGCTCGCCTACTTCTGCCGCAGCCTGGCCGAGGCGCCCGGTGAGAAGCTGCGCCGGGCCGAGTACGAGGCGGCGCGGGAGCGGTACTCCCGGCGCCGGGGATCCCGCGCCGGGAACCCGGCGGCGCGCAAGTCGAAGCCGAAGCCGAAGCCGAACGGGACGGGCGCGGGATCAGGGACGAAGGCGGGCAAGAAGCGCCGCTAGGAGAAGCTCCGGGCGGGTCCGCCCCGGCCGGCGTAGCGCTCGGCCATGGCCCGGAACACCTCCCGTGGCTCCCAGTGCGCCTCCTCGTCGGTCATCCGCACCACGCCGTAGGAGGAGAGGTCGGCATCCCGGTCCACCTTGCCGAAGCCGGCGAAGGTGAACCACAGCGCGGTGTCCACCCCCTCCGCCTCGAAGGCGTCGAGGAGTTCGTGGAAGTACCGCACCTGCTCGCCCTCGTCCGGCACCGCGTCGGCCGGTGGCTGCCAGGCGATGCCGCCCAGCTCGCCCGCGCCCGCGTAGGGGCACGTCCCGAACTCGGTCACCGCGACCGGCTTGCCGTGCGCCGCGTGCCCGCGCAGCTCCTCCCGGAAGGTGTCGGCGTTGTACGCGGCCCGGTACGCGTCCACCCCGACCAGGTCGAACGGCGTCCAGTCGACCGCCTCCCAGGGCCCGGAGGCGTAGGTGATCCGGCCACCGAAGCGGGCCCGCACGGTCGTGGCCACCTGGGCGAGGACGGCGTTCAGCCGCTCCGCCACCGGGCCCAGCGACATCCACCAGTCCACATCGGCGGTGGTCATCGCCCGGAGCCGGTCGCCGTAGCCCTCCCCGGGGAGGAAGCCCTTGCAGAACGCGCTGAGCTCGCACCCGGCGACGAAGACCACCTCGGCCCCGGATCGCCGGACCCGCTCCGCCCGCTCGGCGCACTCCGCGAAGAACGGCAGCAGCTCCTCGGGCGTGAGGTCCACGGGGAACGGCGCGAACCACACCTCCAGCCCGGCCTCCGCCGCGCACCCCGCCGCGGTGCTCAGCCGCTCGGGCCGCCCGCCGGAGATCCGCACCGCGTTGCAGTGCAGCTCCCGGGCGATCACCCCCATGTCGCGGCGCACCACCGCCTCGTCGAAGCTCTTGCGCGAGAGGTCCTCCGCCGGCAGGAACCCGGTGTCGTAGTTGATGCCGCGTGCGCGCATGGCTGTTCCTCGTTTCCCCCGTCGGATGTGGTGCCTGTCGGCACATTCTCCGGGAGGAATGCCCGGTTCCGGTGCGTACGGCGGGACCGGTGCGTGCGGAGGCATATACGGCGGGATCGGCACACCCGCCCGGGTGCCCACGTCCACATCCATGCCGGGGGCCATGTCGGGGTCCGCGTCGACGGCCGCGTCCGCGTCGGCGTTCGGTCAACGGGCGGCACGGGCAGGATCCGTGACATGACGTCCCCGCAACTCCCGCAGCCCCCACAGCCTCCGCAATCTCCGGGGCACACCACGCTCGCCCGGGCCTTCGGCGCGGTCGCCGGGCAGTACGCGGCGGCCCGGCCCGGCTATCCGCCGGCCCTGTTCGACGCGGTCGAGGAGCTGGCCGGGCGGTCGCTCGCCGGGGCCCGGGTGTTGGACGTCGGCGCCGGTACGGGGATCGCCAGCGGGCTGCTCCGGGCGCGCGGCGCGCGGGTCACGGCCGTGGAGCCGAGCGCGGCGATGGCCGCCGAACTGCGCGCCGGGCACCCCGGGATCCCGCTCGTGCGGGCCAGCGGCGACGCCCTGCCGTTCGCCGACCGGGCCGCCTTCGACCTCGTCGGCTACGCCCAGGCGTGGCACTGGACGGACCCGGCCCGCTCGGTCCCGGAGGCGGTGGGGGTCCCCCCTGCTCTTTAAGAGCTCGAGGGAGGTGCTGCGGCCGGGCGGTGCGCTGGCGCTGTGGTGGAACGTGCCCGACCCGGACGTCCCGTGGGCCGCCGCCCAGGAGGCCCGGATCGCCCGCCGGCTGCCCGGCTACTACGCCCATGGCATCACCTCGCAGGCCGCCGGCCTGATCCGCGGCCTGGGGCTGGGGCTGCGCCTGGAGACCCGGGTGCTGCGCTGGACGCGCACCGTCCCGCTCGCCACCCACCTCGCGATGCTCGGCAGCCGTTCGTACTTCGCCGCGCTCGGCCCGGCGGCCGCCCCCGTCCTGGAGGACGAACGGGCCGCGCTCCTGGAGGTCTTCCCGGACGGCCGGGTCGAGGAGGCGTACCGCCTGGACCTCACCGTCGCCCGGCGGCCGGTTTCCTGAAGCCACCGTCACCCCGCGCCCGTACACCCGCTCCCCGGCACCCCCGCCCTACCCGATCCCACCCCACCCCGTAGCGTCGTCCCCATCCCGGAGGGCGCCGGCGCACGGGCCGCGGCCGAGGGGCGGGGAGGCGGGAGGGACACGATGGCGGAGCGGGGACGCGGGGCGACCGACGAGCGGGTCCGGGCGGAGCGGCTGGCGCAGTTCGAGGAGCAGCGGGGCCGGCTGTGGGCCGTGGCGTACCGGATCATGGGGACGGTCAGCGACGCCGACGACGCGGTGCAGGAGACCTGGCTGCGCTGGCAGGCGCTCCCCGACGAGCCGCCGGTGGAGAGCCCCCGCGCGTTCCTCACCACCGTGGTGAGCCGGATCTGTTACGACCTGTTGGGGTCGGCTCGGGCCCGGCGCGAGCTGTACGTGGGGCCCTGGTTGCCCGAGCCGGTGCTCGACGGGGCCGCCGGCGGGTCCGTCGGCGACGGCCGGGCCGGCGTCCCGGACGGCCCCGAGGACCGGGTGACCCTCGACGAGTCGGTGGGCATGGCGCTGCTCACCGTCCTGGAGCGGCTCACCCCGGCCGAACGCACCGCCTTCGTCCTCCACGACGTCTTCGCGGTGCCGTTCCCGGAGATCGCCGAGGCGGTCGGCCGGACCCCGGAATCGGTGCGGCAGCTGGCCTCGCGCGGCCGCCGCCGGGTACGGGCCGAGGCGCCGCGCCGCACCGTGGACCGGGCCGAGCACCGGCGCACCGTGGAGGCGTTCCTGGCGGCCGTCATGGGCGGGGACTTCGAGGCGCTGCTGAACGTCCTGGACCCGGAGGTGGTGTGGCGTTCGGACGGCGGCGGCAAGGTGTCCGCGGCCCGCCGGCCGGTGCTGGGCCGGGACAAGGTCGCCCGCTACGTCCAGGGCCTGGTCACCCGCAACTTCACCCCGGCAACGATGCGGCTGGCGGTCCGGGAGGTCAACGGCTCCCTGGGGATGGTCTTCGCCGACCCGTCGGGGGAATACCCGGCCGGGGTCTTCGGCTTCACGGTGCACGACGGGTTGATCACCGAGGTGGACGCCGTGCTCAACCCGGACAAGCTCGGGCACCTGGACTTCTCGGATCTGTGAGCGGTGGGCGGAGGCCCCGGGCCCGCAAGCCCGCGGGCCTCCGGGCCCGGCCGCGCTCAGGCGGCCTCGTACTCCCAGTCCGGCGCGCCCTCCCCGTAGAGCCAGTCGTCGAACAGGTCCGTCAGGTCCTCGTCCGTGCGCTGCTGGCAGAAGGCGACGAAGTCCGCGCTGTCGGCGTTGGCGTGCCGGTACTTCGCGGGCCACTCCTTGAGGATCGAGAAGAACGTCTTGTCGCCGACGGCGTTCCGCAGCTGCTGGAGGACCATCGCGCCGCGCTCGTAGACCGGCGGCTCGGTGACGTCCGCCGCCGTCGGCACCTTGCCCGGTGGGAAGTCCCAGCGCGCGTCGTCCTCGTCGGAGTGGTAGAGCGCGTCGAACTGCTCCTGCGGGGTCCGGCCGCCCTCGTGCTCCTCCCACAGCCACTCGGCGTAGGTCGCGAAGCCCTCGTTGAGCCAGGTGTCCTGCCAGGTCTTCGGCGTCACCGAGTCGCCGAACCACTGGTGGGCGGTCTCGTGCACCACCGTCGAGGTGTCCGGCGCCCCGGCGTAGACCGGCTTGGTCTGGGTCTCCAGCGCGCCCCAGTCGATCCGTTCCGGGGTGTGGTCGACTATCGCGCCGGCCGACGAGAACGGGTACGGGCCGAACAGCTTGGTGCTCCACGCGAGGATCTCCGGCAGCCGGGACAGCGGTTCCTTGCTGGCCTTGGCCTCCTTCGGATCCACCGCGACGTAGAGCGGCAGCCCCTGCGGCGTGCGGGACTCCTGGACGTCGAACCTGCCGATCGTCGCGGTGGCGAGGTAGCTGGCCATCGGCTCCGCGTTGTGCCACTCGTAGGTGGTCCGCCCGCCCGTGGTCCGCTTGGACTTCAACTCGCCGTTGGCGACCGCGGTGTAGTGCTCCGGCACGGTGATCCGGAAGTCGTAGGCGGCCTTGTCGCCGGGGTGGTTGTTACCGGGGAACCAGGTCATCGTGCCGGCCGGCTCCCCGACGACGAACGCGCCGTCGGCGGTCTTGACCCAGCCCTCGTACCCGCCGCCCTCGTCCTCCATCTCCTCCGGGGCCCCGCGGTACTCGACGGTCGTCCGGAACTCCTTGCCCTTGCCGATCCCGGCGCTCGGTCGGACCACCAGCTTGTGCCCCTTGCGGCTGAACTCCGCGGCCCGGTCGTCGACCCGGACGCCGGTCACCGTCATCCCCTGGAGGTCGAGCTGGAAGGACCGCAGGTCCTCGTCGGCCTTGGCGGTGATCGTCGCGGTGCCGTCCAGATGCCGTTCGGCCACGTCGTAGCGGAGGTCGAGGCCGTAGTGCCGGACGTCGTAGCCGCCGTTGCCGAGCGCCGGGAAGAGCGGGTCGCCCACCCCGCCGCTGCCCGCCTTCCCCTTGACGGCCGTGCCGCCGGACGTGCACGAGGACAGCAGCAGGGCGACGGACAGCGCGGCGACGGCACCGCATTTGCGGAGGGGGCGACGAAGCAAGGCGCTCCTCGGGCGAATACAGAAAGCGAACAGAAGTTCACCGACCTTACGGTCAATTCCGGCAAATTCGTCAGCCTTCGGTCCGAATGCGACGCGAATCACGCCATCGAACGCCCACCAGTGGACTGCCCGCTCCGTGGACACCCTCCGCATCCGCCCGCCCACCGGTGCGAGGATGGCTCCGAACAGCTCACGCACCACCGGCGAGGTGAACGCATGGCCCAGAAGGTCGCCGTACTCGGCACCGGAAAAATCGGCGAAGCCCTGCTCAGCGGCATGATCCGCGGCGGCTGGGCGCCCTCCGACCTGTTGGTCACCGCCCGCCGTCAGGAGCGTGCCGAACAGCTCCGCACCCGCTACGGCGTCGAGGCGGTCAGCAATGCCGAGGCCGCCAAGGCCGCCGACACCCTGATCCTCACCGTCAAGCCCCAGGACATGGGCACCCTGCTGACCGAGCTGGCCCCGCACGTCCCCGCCGACCGCCTGGTGATCAGCGGCGCCGCCGGCATCCCGACCTCCTTCTTCGAGGAGCGGCTGGCCCCCGACACCCCGGTCGTCCGGGTCATGACGAACACCCCCGCCCTCGTCGACGAGGCGATGTCCGTCATCTCCGCCGGCAGCCACGCCACCGCCGCGCATCTCACCCTCGCCGAGGAGATCTTCTCCACGGTCGGCAAGACCCTGCGCGTCCCGGAGTCCCAGCAGGACGCCGCCACCGCCCTCTCCGGCTCCGGCCCGGCCTACTTCTACTTCCTCGTCGAGGCGATGACCGACGCCGGCATCCTGCTCGGCCTGCCCCGCGACAAGGCCCACGACCTGATCGTCCAGGCCGCCATCGGCGCCGCGGTGATGCTCCGCGACAGCGGCGAACACCCGGTTAAGCTCCGCGAGAACGTCACCTCCCCCGCGGGCACCACCATCAACGCCATCCGCGAACTGGAGAACCACGGCGTGCGCGCCGCCCTGATCGCTGCCCTGGAGGCCGCCCGCGACCGCAGCCGCGAACTGGCCAACGGCAACTGAGGACACCTGAGCACAACCGGGAACGACAACCGCACCTTGGCCAGGGACCACGGACCGCCGCCCCTCGACCGCGGACCGCGGACCGTCGGCCGCCCCACAGCGGGCCGGTCTCCGTCTCTCCCCCCCCGAACAGCGAACGGGAATAACCACCCCCGCCCCACCCCGTTGTGGCCCGTAGGGGGCGCTCCTGCCCCCTACGGGATCCGTTCGCCTCCCCACCTACGGGCCCACGGGCCTCTACGGGCCCACCGGCAACAGCCCCACCGCCTCGTACGCCGCGTCCACCCGCGGCCGCGCCATCCCCCGCGCCCGCTCGGCCCCCGCCCGCAGCACCCCGTCGACGTACCCGGGATCGGCCGCCAGCTCCGCGTGCCGCTCGCGCACCGGCCGCAGCAGTTCCACCACCGCCTCCGCGGTGTCCCGCTTCAACGCCCCGTACGACCCGTACGCCTCCGCCAGCCCGGCCGGATCACCGTCCCCGCGGCAGGCCGCCAGGACGTCCAGCAGATTCGCCACCCCCGGCCGCTCGTCCCGGTCGTACACCACGTCCGTCCCGCCGTCCGTCACGGCGCGCATCACCTTCCGCCGCACCGCGTCCGGCTCGTCCAAGAGATGGACCACTCCGGCGCCGCCGTTCCGCAGGGCCGCCGTCTTGCCCATCTTCGAACGGGGATCCTGAAGGTCCATCACCCGCGCGGCCACCGGCGGAACCGACGCCCGCGGCACCACGAACACCCGCCCGTACCGCCGGTTGAACCGCACCGCCAGATCCCGTGTGAGCTCCACGTGCTGCGCCTGGTCCTCACCCACGGGCACCTCGTCCGTCCCGTACGCCAGAATGTCCGCCGCCATCAGTGCCGGATACGTCAGTAGCGACAGCCGCACCCCGGCGGCCTCCTCGCGGGCGGCCTTCTCCTTGAACTGCACCATCCGCCGCATCTCACCGACGCCGGCGGTGCACTCCATCAGATACGAGAGCCGCACGTGCTCGTCGACATGGCTCTGCACGAACACCGTGCACCGCTGCGGATCCAGCCCTGCCGCCAACAACAGGGTCGCCGCCTGTCGGCTGAGTCGGCGCACCCGCGCCGGATCGTGCTCCACGGTCAGCGCGTGCAGATCCACCACGCAGAACAGCGCATCCGCCCGGTACTGCTCCTCATCGACCCACCGCCGCACCGCCCCGAGGTAGTTCCCCAGCGTCAGATGCCCCGTCGGCTGCACCCCGCTGAACACCCGCGCGGCCGCCCCCGACGTCCCGACCTTCTCGCTCATCCGTCCCTCACTCTCACCGGGACCGCCGCCTGCGCCGGCCGGTGACGAAGGGAGATACGCGAACGGCCGCCGAAGCGGCGGCCGTGGTCATGCATGCGCTGCTGATGCGGCCGCCGTCAGGCGGGCCACCACAGCTGTACGAGCACATGCGCAGTCATGCCCCTCAAAGTACCGGTCGGACCCGTCCCCCGCAGGGATTTGAACCACCCCACCCCCTCGTGTAGTGTTCTCCGAGTTGTCACGGAGCCGATGGCCCCGGACAGCCATCCCGCCGCTTCGCGGCAACCCACTACTGCACGGTCCCTCAACGGGAGCGAATTTCGCATGCCGAAATTCATTCCGGGCGCCTGATTAGGCGTCAGCGAGGAATTCCGCTAACGTAGTGAACACCCCGCCGACGGGGAATCGGATCGAAATTCGAACCGACCGCAACTCACTGAGAAGCGGGCCGGAACGGAAAGAAGATCTGATAAAGTCGGAAAGGCCGAAAAGCGAAAGCGAAGCGGCCGGACCCCGCTCCAACAGGGGGCCAGAGACGGAAACGGATCTGGTAAGGTTGGAACCGCGAGGAAGCCGAAAGGCCGAATCGCACCGGCGGAAATCGGAGCCGAAAGGATCTGATAGAGTCGGAGACGCAAGACCGAAGGGAAGCGCCCGGAGGAAGCCCGAGAGGGTGGCCGAAGGAAGCGTCCGTTCCTTGAGAACTCAACAGCGTGCCAAAAGTCAACGCCAGATATGTTGATACCCCGTCTCCATCTTGGAGATGAGGTTCCTTTGAAAAGTCCTTCCAATAGCTTTGGGAGGCGCACAGCGAGGACGCTGTGAACCGCGAGGATTATTCCTCCTTGTGGTTCCGCTCAACGCGAGTGTTGATACCGGATTACCGGTAAGCATTCACGGAGAGTTTGATCCTGGCTCAGGACGAACGCTGGCGGCGTGCTTAACACATGCAAGTCGAACGATGAACCGGCTTCGGTCGGGGATTAGTGGCGAACGGGTGAGTAACACGTGGGCAATCTGCCCTTCACTCTGGGACAAGCCCTGGAAACGGGGTCTAATACCGGATATGACACGGGGTCGCATGATCTCCGTGTGGAAAGCTCCGGCGGTGAAGGATGAGCCCGCGGCCTATCAGCTTGTTGGTGAGGTAGTGGCTCACCAAGGCGACGACGGGTAGCCGGCCTGAGAGGGCGACCGGCCACACTGGGACTGAGACACGGCCCAGACTCCTACGGGAGGCAGCAGTGGGGAATATTGCACAATGGGCGAAAGCCTGATGCAGCGACGCCGCGTGAGGGATGACGGCCTTCGGGTTGTAAACCTCTTTCAGCAGGGAAGAAGCGAGAGTGACGGTACCTGCAGAAGAAGCGCCGGCTAACTACGTGCCAGCAGCCGCGGTAATACGTAGGGCGCGAGCGTTGTCCGGAATTATTGGGCGTAAAGAGCTCGTAGGCGGCTTGTCACGTCGGATGTGAAAGCCCGGGGCTTAACCCCGGGTCTGCATTCGATACGGGCAGGCTAGAGTTCGGTAGGGGAGATCGGAATTCCTGGTGTAGCGGTGAAATGCGCAGATATCAGGAGGAACACCGGTGGCGAAGGCGGATCTCTGGGCCGATACTGACGCTGAGGAGCGAAAGCGTGGGGAGCGAACAGGATTAGATACCCTGGTAGTCCACGCCGTAAACGTTGGGAACTAGGTGTGGGCGACATTCCACGTCGTCCGTGCCGCAGCTAACGCATTAAGTTCCCCGCCTGGGGAGTACGGCCGCAAGGCTAAAACTCAAAGGAATTGACGGGGGCCCGCACAAGCAGCGGAGCATGTGGCTTAATTCGACGCAACGCGAAGAACCTTACCAAGGCTTGACATACACCGGAAAGCATTAGAGATAGTGCCCCCCTTGTGGTCGGTGTACAGGTGGTGCATGGCTGTCGTCAGCTCGTGTCGTGAGATGTTGGGTTAAGTCCCGCAACGAGCGCAACCCTTGTTCTGTGTTGCCAGCATGCCTTTCGGGGTGATGGGGACTCACAGGAGACTGCCGGGGTCAACTCGGAGGAAGGTGGGGACGACGTCAAGTCATCATGCCCCTTATGTCTTGGGCTGCACACGTGCTACAATGGCCGGTACAATGAGCTGCGATGCCGCGAGGTGGAGCGAATCTCAAAAAGCCGGTCTCAGTTCGGATTGGGGTCTGCAACTCGACCCCATGAAGTCGGAGTTGCTAGTAATCGCAGATCAGCATTGCTGCGGTGAATACGTTCCCGGGCCTTGTACACACCGCCCGTCACGTCACGAAAGTCGGTAACACCCGAAGCCGGTGGCCCAACCCCTTGTGGGAGGGAATCGTCGAAGGTGGGACTGGCGATTGGGACGAAGTCGTAACAAGGTAGCCGTACCGGAAGGTGCGGCTGGATCACCTCCTTTCTAAGGAGCATCTAGACGGTCGCAAGATTGTCCAGAGCCACTACGTCGGCGAATGTTCGACGGTGGTTAGCTCATGGGTGGAACGTTGACTACTCGGCGCGATTGGTGTGAGGACTGTTAGTACTGCTTCGGCGTGGAACGCAGGGTCTCATCTGGTCGGGTCGGGCACGCTGTTGGGTATCTGAGGGTGCGGACTATGGTCTGAACCTTCGCGATGCCGGCCCCAGTGAACTCAGCCTTCGGGTTGGGGTGGTGGGTGGCTGGTCGTTGTTTGAGAACTGCACAGTGGACGCGAGCATCTGTGGCCAAGTTTTTAAGGGCGCACGGTGGATGCCTTGGCACCAGGAACCGATGAAGGACGTGGGAGGCCGCGATAGGCCCCGGGGAGCTGTCAACCGAGCTTTGATCCGGGGGTGTCCGAATGGGGAAACCCGGCAGTCGTCATGGGCTGTCACCCGCTGCTGAACACATAGGCAGTGTGGAGGGAACGCGGGGAAGTGAAACATCTCAGTACCCGCAGGAAGAGAAAACAACCGTGATTCCGGGAGTAGTGGCGAGCGAAACTGGATGAGGCCAAACCAGTCACGTGTGATACCCGGCAGGGGTTGCGTGGTTGGGGTTGTGGGATCTCTCTTCTGTCGTCTGCCGGCGGCAGGGCGAGTTAGAAACCGTTGATGTAGGCGAAGGACATGCGAAAGGTCCGGCGTAGAGGGTAAGACCCCCGTAGCTGAAACGTCAGCGGCTTGCTTGAGAGACACCCAAGTAGCACGGGGCCCGAGAAATCCCGTGTGAATCTGGCGGGACCACCCGTTAAGCCTAAATATTCCCTGGTGACCGATAGCGGATAGTACCGTGAGGGAATGGTGAAAAGTACCGCGGGAGCGGAGTGAAATAGTACCTGAAACCGTGTGCCTACAAGCCGTGGGAGCGTCGCGCAGAGACTTGTTCTTTGCGTCGTGACTGCGTGCCTTTTGAAGAATGAGCCTGCGAGTTTGCGGTATGTTGCGAGGTTAACCCGTGTGGGGAAGCCGTAGCGAAAGCGAGTCCGAATAGGGCGTTGGAGTAGCATGCTCAAGACCCGAAGCGGAGTGATCTAGCCATGGGCAGGTTGAAGCGGAGGTAAGACTTCGTGGAGGACCGAACCCACCAGGGTTGAAAACCTGGGGGATGACCTGTGGTTAGGGGTGAAAGGCCAATCAAACTCCGTGATAGCTGGTTCTCCCCGAAATGCATTTAGGTGCAGCGTCGTGTGTTTCTTGCCGGAGGTAGAGCACTGGATAGGCGATGGGCCCTACCGGGTTACTGACCTTAGCCAAACTCCGAATGCCGGTAAGTGAGAGCGCGGCAGTGAGACTGTGGGGGATAAGCTCCATGGTCGAGAGGGAAACAGCCCAGAGCATCGACTAAGGCCCCTAAGCGTGTGCTAAGTGGGAAAGGATGTGGAGTCGCAGAGACAACCAGGAGGTTGGCTTAGAAGCAGCCACCCTTGAAAGAGTGCGTAATAGCTCACTGGTCAAGTGATTCCGCGCCGACAATGTAGCGGGGCTCAAGTACACCGCCGAAGTCGTGTCATTGCAGCATGAGGGCTAACGCCTGTTGTGATGGGTAGGGGAGCGTCGTGTGCCGGGTGAAGCAGCCGTGGAAACGAGTTGTGGACGGTTCACGAGTGAGAATGCAGGCATGAGTAGCGATACAAGAGTGGGAAACTCTTGCGCCGATTGACTAAGGGTTCCTGGGTCAAGCTGATCTGCCCAGGGTAAGTCGGGACCTAAGGCGAGGCCGACAGGCGTAGTCGATGGACAACCGGTTGATATTCCGGTACCCGCTTTGAAGCGCCCAATACTGAATCAGGCGATGCTAAGTCCGTGAAGCCGCCCTGATCTCTTCGGAGTTGAGGGGAGTGGTGGAGCCGACGGACCAGACTTGTAGTAGGTAAGCGATGGGGTGACGCAGGAAGGTAGTCCAGCCCGGGCGGTGGTTGTCCCGGGGTAAGGGTGTAGGCCGTGTGGTAGGTAAATCCGTCGCACGTTAAGGCTGAGACCTGATGCCGAGCCGATTGTGGTGAAGTGGATGATCCTATGCTGTCGAGAAAAGCCTCTAGTGAGTTTCAAGGCGGCCCGTACCCTAAACCGACTCAGGTGGTCAGGTAGAGAATACCGAGGCGTTCGGGTGAACTATGGTTAAGGAACTCGGCAAAATGCCCCCGTAACTTCGGGAGAAGGGGGGCCATTTCTGGTGATCCGTTTTACACGGTGAGCTGGGGGTGGCCGCAGAGACCAGCGAGAAGCGACTGTTTACTAAAAACACAGGTCCGTGCGAAGCCGTAAGGCGATGTATACGGACTGACGCCTGCCCGGTGCTGGAACGTTAAGGGGACCGGTTAGCTCCATTTCGGTGGGGCGAAGCTGAGAACTTAAGCGCCAGTAAACGGCGGTGGTAACTATAACCATCCTAAGGTAGCGAAATTCCTTGTCGGGTAAGTTCCGACCTGCACGAATGGCGTAACGACTTCTCGACTGTCTCAACCATAGGCCCGGTGAAATTGCATTACGAGTAAAGATGCTCGTTTCGCGCAGCAGGACGGAAAGACCCCGGGACCTTTACTATAGCTTGATATTGGTGTTCGGTTCGGCTTGTGTAGGATAGGTGGGAGACTTTGAAGCGCCAACGCCAGTTGGTGTGGAGTCGTTGTTGAAATACCACTCTGGTCGTGCTGGATGTCTAACCTGGGTCCGTGATCCGGATCAGGGACAGTGTCTGGTGGGTAGTTTAACTGGGGCGGTTGCCTCCTAAAGGGTAACGGAGGCGCCCAAAGGTTCCCTCAGCCTGGTTGGTAATCAGGTGTTGAGTGTAAGTGCACAAGGGAGCTTGACTGTGAGACTGACGGGTCGAGCAGGTACGAAAGTAGGGACTAGTGATCCGGCGGTGGCTTGTGGAAGCGCCGTCGCTCAACGGATAAAAGGTACCCCGGGGATAACAGGCTGATCTTCCCCAAGAGTCCATATCGACGGGATGGTTTGGCACCTCGATGTCGGCTCGTCGCATCCTGGGGCTGGAGTCGGTCCCAAGGGTTGGGCTGTTCGCCCATTAAAGCGGTACGCGAGCTGGGTTTAGAACGTCGTGAGACAGTTCGGTCCCTATCCGCTGCGCGCGTAGGAGTCTTGAGAAGGGCTGTCCCTAGTACGAGAGGACCGGGACGGACGGACCTCTGGTGTGCCAGTTGTTCTGCCAAGGGCATGGCTGGTTGGCTACGTTCGGAAAGGATAACCGCTGAAAGCATCTAAGCGGGAAGCCTGCTTCGAGATGAGGGCTCCCACCCACTTGATGGGGTAAGGCTCCCAGTAGATGACTGGGTTGATAGGCCAGATATGGAAGCGCCGTAAGGTGTGGAGTTGACTGGTACTAATAGGCCGAGGGCTTGTCCTCAGTTGCTCGCGTCCACTGTGTTGGTTCTGAAGCCACGAACAGACCAACGGTTGTTCATAGTTTCATAGTGTTTCGGTGGTTATAGCGTTAGGGAAACGCCCGGTTACATTCCGAACCCGGAAGCTAAGCCTTTCAGCGCCGATGGTACTGCAGGGGGGACCCTGTGGGAGAGTAGGACGCCGCCGAACTAATTTTAGAAGAAGCCCTGTTGGGAACCTCGGTTCCCAACGGGGCTTTTTTGCGTTGTCCTGCGGGGGTGTGGAGGCGTCCGGGGGATCAGGCCGGGCGCGGGAGGGTGGTGGCGGTGAGCAGGATGCCGTGGGAGGCGTGCCAGCGGCCGGGGAGGACGGGGGCCGGGACGTCGGCCGGCCAGGGGAGGAGGAGCCGGGCGATGAAGGTGCCGGTGGTGGGGGTGAACGTGATCTCGGCGTCGTCGAATTGGAGGGGGCGGGGGGCGAGCGGGGCGCAGGTCTTGTAGACGGATTCCTTGGCGCTGAAGAGGAGGCGGTCCCAGGGGATGTCGGGGTGGGTGGTGTCGAGGTCCTGGAGGTGGGTGCGTTCGGTGGGGGTGGTGATGCCGGCGCGGACGGCGGCGGGCAGGGGGGCGTGGGGTTCGGCGTCGATGCCCAGGTGGGGCAGGTCGGCGGAGTGGGCCACGGCGGCGGCGCGGTAGCCGTCGCAGTGGGTGATGCTGCCGGTGATGCCGGGGGGCCAGGCGGGGGCGCCGGTGGGGCTCGGGGGGACCGGGGTCGGGGGGAGGCCCAGGCGGGTCAGGGCGCGGTGGGCGCACTGGCGGGCGGTGGTGAATTCGCGGCGGCGTTTCTCGCCGGCGTGGGCGATCTCGCGTTCCTCGATCGGGAAGAGGCCGTTGGGCGCGGTGGCCGGAGGGTCCCCGAGGGCGTCCTCTCCTACGGCGTGCGGGGGGAGGACGTGCTCGATGAGCATGGGGGTCAACTCCTCGGGTGGGGGCCGGAGGTGAGGGGCCGTGGGGGGACGACTCTATGTGACGGGGGCTACAAAGAAGGTCGTTGCCGAGTCTAGGTCGCGTGACCTAGTGTCTGTGGTGTGGACGATGACCTCCAGCTTGATGTGAATGGTCCGGTGCTCGTGGTCGGCGGTTATGGGACCGTCGGCGGCGATCTGACCCGGCTCGCCGCTCCCTCCTGGCCGTTGCTGCTCACCGGGCGTACGCCCGAGAAGGGGCAGGCGTTGGCCGATGAGGTCGGGGCGGAGGTGCGGCGCTGGGACCTGAGCGATCCGGAGCCGTTCGCGGCGAAGGTCCGGGCCGTGATCAGCACGGTGAACGACCCGGACGACCGGGTGATGCTGGCCGCCGTCCGAGGCGGGGTGCCGTACGTGGACATCACGCGGTGGACGGCGCGGTTGCAGCGGGCCACGGCGGTCGCCGCGGTCAACCCGCCGAAGGCGCCGGTGCTGCTCTCGTCGAGTTGGATGGGCGGGGTCAGCGCGCTGGTCACCGCGGCGCTGGCGGCCGAGCTCGGCGGTGCGTCCGGGGTGCAGATCGCCATCCGGTACGACCTGAAGGACCGGGCCGGTACGGACTCGGTGGAGTTCATGGACCGGCTCGGGCTGGACTACGAGGTGACCGAGAACGGTCAGCGGCGGATGATCATGCCGTTGAGCGACGCCGGGTTCGTCCAGATCGGCGAGCACCGGACGAAGGTGGCGCGGATCGACACGCCGGAGCAGTTCACGCTGCCGCTGGTGCTCGGGCTGGACACCGCGATCACGCGGATCGGGTTCAGCGCGAACTCGTCGACGTCGACGCTGCTGGCGCTGAAGAAGACCGGGTTCTTCCGGTGGGGGCGGGGCGACGCGTTCGAGAAGACCCGGCGGGGGATGCTGTACTCGCCTGGTGAGGGCGGGTCGGCGCTGCTGCGGATCGATGTCCGTGGGCGGGGCGGCGAGCGGCGCACCGCGGTGGTCAAGGACGCAGCCGGGCAGGCCCATCTGACCGCGCTGGGCGGGTTGTTGGGGCTGCGTCGGGTGCTGGGGGCGGACGGTGCCGAGGCGCCGACCGGGGTGGTCTTCCCCGAGATGACGCCGGTGCCGCAGGACGTCGTCTCCGCGCTGGAGAAGGCCGGGGTCGAGGTCACGGTGTCATGAGCGAGGAGAAGGGCGGCGGCAAGCCGCAGCTGACGCGGCAGGGGAGCCTGCGGCGGACGAGTCTGCTGGATGCCGCCGAGACCGTACTGGTCGCCAAGGGCAATGCGGATGCCTCGCTGCGGGCCATCGCCGGTGAGGCGGGGGTGCGGGTCGGGCATCTGCAGCACTACTTCCCGACCCGGGCCGACCTGATAAAGGCCGTGCTGGAGCGGGCGTTGGACCGTTCGCTGGAGCGGCTGGCGGAGACGACGGGGCTGCGGCTGGACCGGGAGGACCCGTCGGCCATCGAGGTGCCGGAGGGCGGCCGGGCGGAACCCGCCGAGGTGGTGGCGGTGGTGCTCGCCGAGCAGGATGACCCGCAACTGGTCCGGTTGTACGTCGAGGTGTGGGCGCTGGCGGCGCGGGACGACGAGATCGCCGCGGTGGTCCGGGAGTTCTACCAGAAGTACGTGGCCCATGTGGAGGCGTTCGTGCAGCAGGGGCGGCCGGAGTGGTCCGCCGGCTTCTGCCGCGCGCGGGCCGAGACGTTCGTCGCGTTGGTCGAGGGGGCGGCCCTGATGAGGTCGGGGATCGCCGGGAGCCGGTCGGGCGCGATGGATCAGCAACTCGCGCAGCAGGCCGTGCAGTTGCTCCGGGACTGAGTCCGGGGCGGATCAGCCGCCGGCCGTCGATGTCCGGGGCGGGTTTCTTCGGGGCCGGTCGGCCCGTGGCGTGGCGTGTGGGCCGCGGCGTGGGCCGGCGGCCCGTCATCCATGGCAGGCATTGGGGGAATGTGTCATGTCCGAGGTGTTCGATCTTGCCGAGTTGGCGGCTTCGGCGGATCTGGAGCGGGAGTTGGGGCGGCTCGCCGCGGACCACGGGATCATCCGTACCCGGCAGCTGAACCAGCAGGAGACGTGGACGGTGCTGAGTGCGGCGCTGACCCGGGAGTTGTTGAGCGATCCGCGGCTGTCCAACGACGTGCACGCGCATGCGCCGCACGGGGCGCTGGTCCCGGGGTTGCAGGTGATGCTGCTGGAGCAGGACGACCCGGGGCACGCCCGTTACCGGCGGCTGGTCTCCGCGGCGTTCGCGTCGAAGGCGGTGCGGCAGTTGGAGCCGCGCATCGTGGAGGTCACCCGGCAGTTGCTGGACAAGCTGGGCGACAGCGGGACGGTGGACTTCATCGACGCGTTCACCTACCCGATGCCGCTGGAGGTGATCTGCGATCTGCTGGGGGTGCCGGGCGAGGACCGGGATCCGTTCCGGAAGTGGGCGATGGACATCTCCGCGGCGCCGTCGGCGGAGGCGATGCAGGCGGCGGCGGGCGAGCTGTTCGCGTACTGCATCGGGCTGATCGGGGCCAAGCGGGAGCAGCCGACGGAGGACCTGCTCGGTGAGCTGATCGCGGCGCGGTTCGAGGACGGGAGTGGGCTGTCGGACGAGGAGCTGTCGTCGTTCGCCGCGGTGCTGCTGATCGCCGGCCATGACACGGTGACGAATCTGCTGGCCAACGCGCTGCATGAGCTGCTGACGCATCCGGAGCAGCTGGCCGCGCTGCGCGCGGACCGGTCGCTGGTGGGCCAGGCGGTGGAGGAGGCGCTGCGGTTCCGGGGGTCGGCGATGACCACGGTGAACCGGGTGGCCCTTACGGACATCGAGGCCGGTGGGGTGACCATTCGCGAGGGCGAGCTGGTGCGGTTCCTGCTGAACGCGGCCAATCGGGACGCGGAGGTGCGGGAGGACGGCCACACGTTCGACATCGGGCGGGCCACCGCGCAGCACGTCGCGTTCGGGATGGGACCGCACTTCTGCCTGGGGCAGCGGTTGGCCCGGCAGGAGGCGACGATCGCGCTGACCGAGATCCTGGACCGTTTCCCGACGCTGGAGTTGGGCGTTCCGGCCGGTGAGGTGCGCTGGTTGGCCTCGGATGCGATCCGGGGGCTGGAGGCGCTGCCGCTGCGGTATGCGCGGGAGACGGTGTGACGGTGTGAGGACGCCCGGGCGGTCGGCGGGGTGGGCCCGGTGGGGTGGCGCCGCCGACCGCGGGCGGGGCGACGGGGGCTTGTGCGTCGCGTCAGCTGCTGGATCCATAGGGGAAGTGGGGGAGTCGGGCATGCGGATCACGGTCGATCACGAGGCGTGCGACGGGCTGGGGCAGTGTGCTCTGGTGGCGCCGGAGGTCTTCGCGCTGGACGACGACGAGCGGTTGCAGGTCGCGTCGGACCCGGCGCCGGAGCTCGCGGACAAGGTGGTGGCCGCGGCGCGGGCGTGCCCGGTGCGGGCGATCTCGGTCGAGAGGGCCTGAGCGTTGCGGGCGGTCGTCGTGGTGGGCGCGGGCCTGGCGGGTGTCCGGGCCGCTGAGTCGCTGCGCGCGCGGGGGTTCCGCGGGGCGCTGACGGTGGTGTCGGACGAGACGGAGCTCCCGTATGACCGGCCGCCGTTGACCAAGCAGGTGGTGGCCGGGACCCGCGCGGCGGACGACATCCGGCTGGCCGGCGCCGAGGACTTCGGTGCCCGCTGGATCCGGGGCACGGGGGCCGTCGGGCTGGATCGGGAGCGGCGTCGGGTGCGGTTGGCCGACGGTGCGGAGGTGCCCTACGACGGGCTGGTGTTGGCGACCGGGGCGCAGGCGCGGGCCTGGCCCGGGGAGGTGCCGGCCGGGGTGCTGACGGTGCGGGGGCTGGACGATGTCCGGGCGCTGCGCGCGGCGGTCGACGGCGGGGCCCGTGAGGTGGTCGTCGTCGGGGCGGGTTTCGTCGGGGTGGAGCTGGCGTCGTCGCTGGTCGGGCTGGGGCTCGGGGTGCGGGTGACGCTGGTGGAGCCGTTCGGGCGGCCGTTGCGGGTGCTGGGCGGGACGGTGCCGGATGCGGTGGCGCAGGCGGCGCGGCGGGCCGGGGTCGTCCTGCGGCTGGGCACCGGGGTGACGGGTTTTCGCGCCGAGGGCGGGCGGGTCGCCGGGGTCGGGCTGGCCGACGGGAGCGTGCTGCCGGCCGAGCTGGCGGTGGTGGCGATCGGGATGGTGCCGGCGACCGGGTGGCTGGTGGGGTCCGGGTTGGCGCTGCCGTCCGGGCGGGTGCACTGCGACGAGCGGCTGTTCGCGCGGACGGCGGGGGTGGCCGGGGTGCCCGATCCGCGGATCGTGGTGGCCGGGGACGTGGCGTGGTGCGATGCGGTGCGGTCGGTGGACGGGCCGGTGCCGTTGGAGCACTGGAGCAATGCGGCGGCGCAGGGGGAGTTGGCGGCGCGGAACCTGTTGGCGGGGCCGGCCGCGGCCGAGCCGTATGAGCATGTGCCGTCGTTCTGGACGTCGGCGTTCGGGCTGCGGATCAAGTCCGTGGGGCTGCCGGGGACCGGGGACCGGGTGGTCGTCGAAGAGGGGGAGCCGGGTGCGGAGAAGGTGCTGGAGGCGCACTACCGGGAGGGGCGGTTGGTCGGTGCGGTGAGTGTGAATCTGGGGAAGCGGTTGGCGGGGTACGCGCGGCGGCTCCAGGAGGAGCGGGGCGGGGTGGCGGAGGCGGCCGGTGGGTCCGGGGCGGCCGGTGGGTCCGCTGGGGCGTCGGCTGGGAGTGGGGCCCTCGGGTGAGGGGGTATCCGGCCGCTGGCCGGAATGCGGTGCGGTGGCCGGAAAGCGATGGGACGCCGAGTAAGTTTACGGCCGGTAACCCGCTGTATCGCGGGCCCGGACAGTAAACCCGCCCCATGTGAATGGCGCGTTAAGTTCCCCATTACCACGGAACATTTATGGCTGACCCCTTCCGGTGCTATCTGGGTCAAGTGACCTATCGCACAAACGAGTGACGCTCCTAGGTGGCTCTGGTAGCGTTTTTATCGCGCCTCCGGGAGAGGCGGGACGGGCTTTGCGAGTGCATCACAACGAGGTGATCGCCGATGATTACGGCCTGTTCTTTTGCAGGCAGGTGTCGGGGGATCATTTGCTACGGGGGATGGTCATGTGTAGCGCCTTCGAAGGCGTCTGAAATCGGGGCTTCCTGAGGTTCGGAAGTTTTCCCGTTCTCTTGTGTCCGCAGCGTGAACCGGTCGTTTTCATGACCTGATGTCATGCCTTGGGCGGGCAATCCAACAACTTCTTCACCGAGCGGCAGCCTGCCGTGACGGTCGCCGAAAGAGGTTTCGGGCGACGTCATGAAAGGCGTGCCGAGCGGAATCGCACCCTCACGTATGCGCGATGTCCGGCGCTTTTGGCGACCTTATCGCGAATGCGTCGACAATGCGCTGCCGAGTATTTCTGCTGCCGTTTTCCGGGAATTTTCACGGCTGGTCGACGGTGGTATCCAAGAGCGCTCAAAAACGAGGAGAGAGCCATGCAGAACCCCTATCAGGCCGAGCAGATCCACGACATCGTGCGGGAGGGCCTGGCCCAGGTCCTGGGCACCGGTGTCGACGAGATCACCGCGGATGCCACCCTCGTCGCCGACCTGGGGGCGGAATCCCTCGACCTGGTCGAATTCCGCTTCGAAATGGAGACCAAGCTCGGCGTGGCGCTGCCCAAGTCGAACGTCCTGGACCAGCTCGCCACCACGCTCGGCGGCTCCGAGCAGCTCTACGACGAGCGCGGCGGCATCACCGAACTGGCCGCCGAGGTGCTGCGCCGCAGCGCGTTCGGCTACTCCGCGGAGCAGGTGCACGCCGGCCAGCGGCCGTACGAGGTCGCCGCGGCGGCCACCAGCGCGCACTGGGCCGCCTTCACCCACGCGATCTTCGACCACCTGCCCGAGAACTGCACCGAGTGCGGCGCCGACAAGGCCGAACCGGCCGCGTCCGGCAAGGCGATCTGCGCCGGCTGCGGCGCCGCGCTGGAGGCGGCCACCGGCGACGAGGTGATGGCCGAGGGCGTGCGGGCCGCGCTCGCCGCCCTGGGGCACGCCCAGCCCGTCGGCTGACCGTCCGCGGCCGGTGCGGAAGGCGTCGCTCGTCGTGCGAGTCGTGCGAAAGGAAAGCAAGTGACACCCCACATACCCAACGGGGCCGAACACGAGGTCGTGGTGACCGGGATCGGCCTGGTCGCCGGGGAACTGACCGACCCGGAGGCGCTGTTCGACCACATCGCGGAAGGACGCACGCTCATCACCGAGCACCCCCGCCACAAGGAGTGGGGCGTCCCCTGTGCGGTCTCGGCGCACATCGACCCGCAGGTCCGGCAGGCGCTGACCGACGCGGCGCCCGAAGAGGCCGGGTCGCTGGGGCCGGCCGGCGTCCTCGCCTGGCACGCCGCCGCCCAGGCATGGCAGCGCAGCGGACTGCCGCGGCGGCTGGACACCGAGCGCGGCGGCGTCTTCCTGGCCTGCAACCGCATGGTCATGGAGCCGGCCGAACTCACCGCGCTGGCCGCCCACGTGGACCACGAGGCGGGGGCCCTGGACCTGGACGGCTACCTGGAGCGGCTCGACGACCCCGCGGCGCCCGCCGCGGACGGTGCGGACGGCGCGGCCGGCGGACTCGATCCGCGGCGGCACGAGAGGATCCAGCCGGACTCCGCCACCGCCGCGCTCGCCGACTACTTCGGCGCGACCGGCGTCCTGGAGACCCGCGCGGACGCCTGTGCCGCCGGCGGCATGGCGATCGGCAGTGCCTACCGCTACATCCGCAGCGGCGCGCTCGACGTGGCGCTCGCCGGGGGCGCCGAGAGCCTGACCACGCTGACCGCGGTCACCGCCTTCTACGGGGTGGGTGCGCTCGCCCCGGCGGACGGGCGGGACCCGGCGCGGATCAGCCGCCCGTTCGACAAGGACCGCTCCGGCTTCGTCATCGGGGACGGCGCGGCCTTCCTCGTCCTGGAGTCCCGGGCGCACGCCGAGGCGCGCGGCGCCCGCATCCTGGCCACGGTCGCCGGGTACGCCGGGGTGACCGAGGCGGTGAAGATGACGTCCAGTTCGCGGGACGGCTCGGACTACGCGCAGTGCATGCGGGCCGCGCTCGGCGACGCCGGGCTCGCCCCGGAGGACATCGACCACGTCAACGCGCACGGCACCTCGACCGAGGCCAACGACACCTGCGAGGCGGCGGCCCTGCACACCGTCTTCGGGGCGCGCGCCGCGCAGCTCCCGGTCACCGGCAACAAGTCCGCCATGGGGCACTCGCTGGCGAACAGCGGGGCGGCCGAGGCGGTGCTGTCGGTGCTCAGCCTCCAGCGGCAGACGCTGCTGCCGACGCTGAACTTCGCCGAACCGGACGAGGTCACCCGCGGGTTGGACATCGTCACCGAGCGGCGCCCGGCGCGGGTGACCACGGTGCTGTCCAACTCCTTCGGCTTCGGGGGCCAGAACTGCTCCCTGATCCTGGCCGAGGCGGGGTGAGCGCGGCCATGACGACACACGACGTACGACTGACCGCGCCCGGCCTGCTCACCGCGGCCGGTACCGACCCGGGCGACCTGTGGGAGGCCCTGGTCGCCGGCAAGGACACCCGCCGGCCGACCGAGGCCCTGGCGGGCCCGTGGCCGGAGTTCGACACCGCTTTCCTGGTGGACGACCCGGACGCGGCCACCCTCGGGGTGCACCGCAGGGTGCTGCGGACCTCGGAGAAGCAGGCCCGGATGGCGCTCCACGGGGCGCGGCTGGCGCTGGCGGGCCCGGCGGAGCGCGGCCCGGTGGGCGGCCCCGGTTGGGGGCTCTACCTCGGACTGCCCACGGTAGACGAGGAGTTACTGCGGTTCGGCGCCCTGGACCGGCTGCACAAGGCCGCCGGTTCGCCGGCGGAGGTCGCCGCCCTCTACGGCCGGGAGGTCCCGCCGTTCAGCGGGCTCTCGCACCTCAACAGCACCGCGGCCGCGCACATCTCGGCGGTCTTCGGGCTCACCGGGGCCATGGCCGCGTACTCGCCGTTCTCGGACGCGGGCCTCACGGCCCTGATCGACGGGGCGCTGTCGGTCGCCGAGGGGGAGAACGAGGTGGCGCTGGTCGGGGCGGTGAGCCCCAAGGTGCATCCGCTGCTCTTCGCGCAGTACGAGGAGCTGGGGTGGAACGGCGCGGTACCGGGCGAGGGGGCGGCCTTCCTGCTCGCCGAGCGAGCCCCCGGCGGTGCTGTCGGCTCCGTCGGCCCGGTGGCCGGCTCCGGGGTCCCCGGGGCGCGGCTGGCCGGCTACGGGCGGGCCTTCGGCGCCGGGCCGCAGGACCGTGCCGAGGCGCTCGTCGAGGCCGTCCACGCGGCGCTGGAGACGGCCGGCACGGACGCCGGCGGGATCGGCTGGGTGCTGCCCGACGCCGCCTGGACGGCGGACGGCGCGCGGTCCCAGGACGCCGCGCTGGACCGGGTCTTCGCGGGCGCAGCGGACCGGCCCGCGCGGTTCACCAGCGAGCCGGCCACCGGGGTACTGGGCCCCGCCCACCCGTTGGCGCACGCGGTGCTGGCGCTGCACGGCCTGGCCGCCGGGCGGCGGTTGGTCGCCGACGGCGACGCGGTGCGCGAGGAGGCGCTGCCCGCCCCGCGGGCCCTGGTGCTGGCCTGTGGCGCACGCGGCCAGGTGTGCGCCGTCGTACTGGAAGGAGCCGAGAAATGAGCCGCCGCGTCGTGGTGACCGGACTGGGCGCCGTCTGCGGACTGGGGCTCGACTGGCAGACCATGTGGGAGGGCCTGACCGCGGGCCGGTCGGCGATCCGCGCCTGGCAACTGCCCGGCGTCCCGGACTTCCCGGTGCGCTACGCGGCGCCGGTCGACGACGCGGAGTTCGCCGCGCGGTACGGCGCCGAGGCGGACTCGGACCGGCCGCTGGAGCGGCGCGCCCGGTTCGGGCTGGCCGCCGCCGCGCAGGCGCTGGCCGACGCCGGGATCGACGGGCCGGGCACGGTGGGCCGGATCGGCACCGCGGTCGGCTCGGGCGTACCGGAGCGCGACCCCTACGAGCTGCTGCACGCGATCGGCGAGGACGGGCAGCCCGGCTGGCAGACGCTCTTCGGACGGCGCGACCGGCTGGACCGGGCCAGCGGGCTGTTCTGCACCAACGACGCGCTGGCGGCCGGGATCGCGGCGCGGCACCGGCTGCGCGGACCGGCGCTGAACTTCTCCACCGCCTGCGCCGGGGCCACCCACGCCGTCGGCCACGGCTTTCGGATGATCCGGCGCGGGGAGGTGGACGCGATGGTGGTGGGCGGCGCCGACTCGGTGCTGAACCTGCCGACCATGACCGGGCTGCACCTGTTGGGCGCGCCGTCCACGTCGGAGCTGTTCGGGGACCGGCTGTGCCGGGCCTTCGACCGGGACCGCAGCGGGCTGGTGGCCGCCGAGGGCGCGGCCATGGTGGTGCTGGAGAGCGAGCAGAGCGCCCGGCGGCGGGGCGCGACGATCTACGCCGAACTGGCCGGTTTCGGCACCTCGTTGGACGCCTATCAGGTCACCGCCCCGCACCCGGAAGGGCACGGCGCGGCGCTGGCGATGAGCCGGGCGCTGGCGGACGGCCAGGTGGCGCCGGACGCGGTGGACTCCATCAACGCGCACGGCACCTCCACCCCCCTGAACGACCCGATCGAGACCCGGGCGATCAAGGACGTGTTCGCGGCCGGCGCGCACTACCGGAAGCTGGCGGTCACCGCCAACAAGACGATGCTCGGGCACCTGATCGCCGCCGCCGGCGCGCCCGAGCTGATCGCCACCGTGCTGTCCGTACGGGACGGCATCGTGCCGCCGACGCTGAATCTGGAGAACCCGGATCCGGCCTGCGACCTGGACTACGTGCCGGAGAAGGCGCGGTACCAGGAGGTGTCGGTGGCTGTGAGCAATTCCTTCGGCTTCGGCGGACTCAACGCCAGTCTGGTGGTGCGTGGTTATGAGCACTGACATCGTTTCCAGCGCGGACAGCGCCGGGCGCGCGCCGGCGCCCGACCCGTCCTTCGACCCCGACGCGATCGTCGTCACCGGCATCGGTGCCGTACTGCCCACCGGGCGCGGGCCCGAGGCCCTGTGGACGGCCTGGCGCGAGGCGCGGCCGGCGCTCACGCCCTACCAGGACCCCTACGTCCGGACGAAGAAGATCACCCACTTCGGGCACGTCCCCGCAGACCTCCAGCAGCTCAGCCGGGACAGCGTCCCCCACAAGCTGCGGAAGTTCGGCACCGGGTTCACCTTCAACGCGGTGCTGGCCGCCGAGGACGCCATGCGGCAGGCCGGCGAGAGCTGGCAGGCCATCCCCGAGGAGCGGCGCGGGCTCTACGTCGCCCAGGACGACTCCACCGAACTGAGCGTGGCCGCCTTCCACAAGGCGCTCGACCAGGCCCGTACCGACACCTCGCCGCAGGTCGGCGCGGACCTCACCCGGGTGGTGGCGGAGGCGTTCGGCAACGCCGCGACGTTCAACCCGTTCACCGTCATCCGGGCGCTGAACAACAACACCCTGGCGCTGGTCAGCATCGCCCAGCGGTTCCGCGGCGACTGCGCGGCGTTCGTCCAGGACGCCGGGGCCGCGCTGGGTGCCCTCCAGCGGGCCGCGTTCGGCCTCCGCCAGGGCGACTGCGACACCGCGCTGGTCGTCGGCGCCGGCAGCTACAACGAGCCGCTGAAGCTGGCGGCGCAGTACCGCGCCGGCAACCTCACGGCCGGCGACCACGACGCGGCCCCGCTGCGCAGCTTCGACGCCGGCCGGGACGGCACGGTGCTGGCCGAGGGCGCGGTGGCGCTGGTCCTGGAGCGGGCCGGGGACGCCGCGGCGCGCGGGGCCCGCCCGCTGGTGGAGGTGCTGGGCGCGGCGCTGCGGCCCGCCGTGGACAGCGGCGTCGGCCCGGCCGCGCTGGCCGAGAGCGCCCGCGGGCTGATGGCCGCGCACGGGGTGACGCCGGACTCCCTCGGCGCCGTACTGGCCGACGGCAAGGGCACCGTCCACCACGACGCCGCCGAGGCCGAGCTGCTGCGCGCGCTGCTGAAGGACAGCGGCGTCCCGGTCAGCTCCGTACGGCCGGTCGTCGGCACCCTGGGGGCCGCCGGGCCGCTGGCCGAACTGGCGCTGGCGCCCAGCCTGTTCGCCGCCGGTGAGCTGCCGCCGATCGCGCACCTGGCGACCCCGCCGGACGACGGCACCGACTTCGTCACCGGGACGGCCCGCAAGCGGCGGATCGACTCCGTCCTCAGCCTGCACAGCAGTTTCAACGGGTTCGCCGGAGCACTGCTCGCCAAGCGGCCGCACCTCGTCTAGGAGAGACCACCAGCCAATGTCAGCTACCTCAGCGTTCACCGAGTTCGTACAGCCCCAGATGGGCCGGTTGTTCACCGCCCTGGGGCTGGACGTGGAGTACGAGCGGGCCGAGGGCAACACCCTCTACCACCGCGACGACCAGGGCGAGCTGGTGCCGGTCCTGGACCTGATGGGCGGCTACGGCTCGCTGATCCTCGGCCACAACCACCCGGAGATCGTCGCGCACGCCAAGGAACTGCTGGACCAGAACCGCGCGGTGCACGCCCAGTTCTCGCTGCGCGGCGAGGCCGGCCGACTCGGCGCCGCGCTCAGCGACGTGGTCCGCCGGGAGACCGGCATCAAGGAGCCGTACCTGGCCACCTTCGGCAACAGCGGCGCCGAGGCCGTCGAGGCGGCCGTCAAACACGCCGAGCTGGTCCGGGTGACCAAGGCGGCGGCGCTCGCCGAGGAGATCGCGGCCCACCTGGAGGCGGCCCGGGACGCGGTCCGCAGCGGCGCGGCCACCGTCGACCCGGACGCCCACCAACTGCCCGCCCTCCAGGGGCAGGTCGCCCCGGCCGCCGGCATCGAGGGGCTGCTGGCCGCGATCGGCGCGCACAACGCGGCGGCGCTGGCCACCAAGCCGCTCTTCCTGGCGCTGGAGCGGTCCTTCCACGGCAAGCTCGTCGGCAGCGTCCAGCTCACCTACAACGCCGGCTTCCGCACCCCGTTCCAGAACCTGGGCACGCGGGTCCGCTTCGTCCCCATGGACCGGCCGGAGCTGCTGGACCGGATCGCCGAGGACGAGCGGGTGGTGCTGCTCGACACCGAGCTGGCCGACGGCCGGGTGCGGGTCGTCGAACGGGACTTCCCCGCCATCACCGCCTTCATGGTCGAGCCGGTGCAGGGCGAGGGCGGCATCCACGCGCTCACCGCCGAACAGGGCCGCGCCATCCGGCTGTTCTGCAACAAGGTCGGCACCGCGCTGATCATCGACGAGGTGCAGAGCGGCATGGGCCGCTGCGGCGCCTTCCTGGCCAGCTCGCTGATCGGGCTGCGCGGCGACTACTACACGCTGTCCAAGTCGCTGGGCGGCGGACTGGCCAAGGTCTCCGCGATGCTCGTCCGCCGGTCGCTGTACCAGGGCGAGTTCGACCTGATCCACAGCTCGACGTTCGCCATGGACGACTTCTCCTCGTCCATCGCCCGCAAGGTCGTCGAGATGCTGGAGGCCGACGACGGGCGGGTGTACCGACAGGTCACCGAGCGCGGCGAGCGACTGGTGGAGATGCTGGCCGACCTCAAGTCGGCCTACCCGGACGTCATCGAGGCGATCCGCGGCAAGGGCCTGTTCGTCGGCGTCCAACTGCGCGACCAGGGCGGGGCCCGCTCCATGGTGCTGCGCGGCAGCGCCTACACCGGTGCGCTGGGCTATCTGCTCTCCGGCTACCTGCTGCGCCAGGAGCGGATCCGGATCGCGCCGACCGGCAGCGCCGGCAACGTGCTGCGCATCCAGCCGTCCGCGCACCTCACCGACGAGGAGATCGAGCGGCTGCGCGGTGCGCTGGACCGGCTCTGCCGCATCCTGCGCTACGAGGACACCCTGCACCTGGTCCACCCGGCCAGCGACCGGACGATCCCCAAGCCGCGGGCGGAGATCCGCGACTTCCGCGGCGCCGTCGAGGGCTATGAGCAGGGCGCGCCGCGCCCGGTGACCGGCCCGGTCCGCAAGGTGGCGTTCGTCAACCACCTGATCACCCCGGCCCATCTGCGGCAGGTGGACCCGGCGCTGGCCGACTTCGGCGACGCCGCGCTGCGCTCGTTCGTCCTCGGCATGGACCCGGTGAAGAAGGCCGCGCCCTATCCGGGCGTGCGGATCGACTCGCCGCTGGGCAGCGCCGTGGAGTTCGCGCTCTACCCGCTGATGGTGGGCTCCGAGCAGATGGGCGGCTACCTGGCGTCCGGGGACGTCACCGGGATCCGGGCGGACGTCGAGGAGCGGGTGCGGGCCGCCCGCGAGGACGGCTGCGAGGTCGCCGGGCTCGGCATGTACACCTCGATCGTCACCCACAACTGCACTTCCCTGAACGTCCCGGGCATCGCGCTGACCTCCGGGAACGCGCTGACCGTCGCGATGGGCGTGCGGGCCATGGAGCGCGGCGCGCGCGACCGCGGCTTCGCGGTCGCCGACGCCACCCTGGCGGTGGTCGGCGCGGCCGGCAACATCGCGTCCGTCTACAGCCAGCTGTTCGCCGAGAAGCTCGACCGGATCGTGCTGGTGGGCAGCCGCAGGGACGGCTCGGCGCGCCGGCTGCGCACCACCGTGCACGGCATCTACCAGGAGGTCTGGGCGCGGATCGCGGCCGGCGGCGAGCTGACCGGCATCCCGGCCCGGCTCGCCGAGGAGCCGCTGATCACCAAGTGGCTGGCCGAGGGGCAGTCCACTGGGGACGCCGACGACGCCGAGCGCGGCAAGGCGATCGCCGCCCACCTGGAGGAGCGGTACGGGCAGGACCCGTTCCTGACCGTCACCCAGGACAGCGACGCGCTCCGCGAGGCACAGCTGGTGCTGTGCGCCTCCAACAGCCCCGAGCCGTTCCTGACCGGGGAGCACTTCGCGCCCGACGCGGTGGTCTGCGACATCGCGGTCCCCAACAACGCGGTGCCGGACCTGACCGCGCGGCGCCCGGACCTGGCGTACATGCTCGGCGGCATCGTCGCCACGCCCCACGGCGAGAGCCTGCACCCCTCGGCGCGGGCCTTCCTGGAGGCCGGCCAGCTCTTCGCCTGCATGGCGGAGACCGCGCTGATGGGCCTGGCCGGCATCGACCGGCACTACTCCTACGGGAACATCAGCCGCCAGCAGGTCCTCGACATCGCCGCGCTGGCCGACGCGCACGGGCTGCGGCTCGCCGACTACAAGAGCGCGCACTCGGTGTGAACTCCCCCAGCTCACGCTGGGGGTAACCCCGGGGCGCCGCACGCGACCCGTCGCAGGCATCCACCGCGTGCGGCGCCCCGCACCCCCCACACCGTATTCCCCACCGGACCCGAGAGGACGACAGCGTCATGGAATTCGCAGGCCAGGTGGCACTGGTGACCGGCGGCAGCCGGGGCATCGGCCGCGCCATCGCCGTCAAACTGGCGGAGGAGGGGTGCGACATCGCCCTCAACTACCGCAGCGCGACGGCCGAGGCGGAACAGGTCGCCGAGCAGATCGCGAAGCTGGGCCGCAAGGTCGAGCTGTTCCAGGGGGACATCGCCGACCCCGAGGTGCCCCACACGGTGGTCTCCGGCGTCCGCTCCTCCTTCGGGCGGATCGACGTCCTGGTGAACAACGCCGGGATCACCCGCGACGAACTGCTGGTCAACCAGGGCCTCGCCGACATCGAGGACGTGCTGCGCACCAACCTCGTCGGCCCGATGCTCACCGTCCAGGCGGCGGCGCCCGCGATGCTGCGCCAGCGCTACGGCCGGATCGTCAACCTCTCCTCGTCCGCCGCCTCCAAGCCGGGCCGCGGCCAGTCCAACTACGCGGCGGCCAAGGGCGGTCTGGAGTCCTTCACCAAGGCGATGGCGGTGGAGCTGGCCTCCCGGAACATCCTCGTCAACGCGGTCGCCCCGGGCGTGATCAACACCGACATGACCGACACCATCCGCGCCCACGGCGAGGACGAGATCATGAGCCGGCTGCTGCTGAAGAAGTACGCCGAACCCGAGACGATCGCCGACGCCGTGGCGTACCTCGCCAGCCCGCGCAACACCTACACCACGGGCGAGGTACTGCACGTCGACGGCGGCCTGAAGATGGCGTGAGGGACCGGACATGACCGAACTGGACACCCCCGTCGCCGCCCCGGCAGCGGGCGAACTGGCCGGCCGGACCGCGGTGGTCACCGGCGCCGCCCAGGGCATCGGCCGCGAAGTGGCGCTGCTGCTGGCCGAGTCCGGCGCCGCCCGCCTGATCCTGCTCGACCGGGACGCCGCCCAACTGGACACCGTCGCCAAGGAGGTGCGCTCCCTCGGCGCGCAGGCCACCGCGCTCGCCGCGGACCTGCGCGACCGGGCGGCGGTCCGCACCGGGCTGCGCACCGCGCTGCGCGCCGCCGGGCAGCTGCACATCCTGGTCAACAACGCCGGCGTCGCCGACGAGAACGGCCCGGACGACGAGGACACCTGGCTGCGGGTGCTCGACATCAACCTGCACGGCACCTTCGCGGTCACCGCCGCCTGCCTGGAGTACCTCGTCGACAAGGGCCGGATCGTCAACGTCTCCTCGATCCTCGGCAAGGCCGGCAAGATGCGGAACACCGCCTACTGCGCCTCCAAGCACGGCCTGATCGGCTACACCAAGGGCCTCGCCCTGGACCTGGCGTCCCGCGGCATCACCGTCAACGCCGTGCTGCCGGGCTGGATCGACACCCCGATGCTGCGCCGCGAGATCGCCGCCTCCGCCGCGGAGATCGGCGCCGACCCGGCCCGGATGCTGCGCCAGGCGCGCAAGTCCGTCCCGCTGCGGCGGCTGGTCGAGGCGCGGGAGGCCGCCGAACTCATCGGCTTCCTGGCGTCCGACCGGGCGGCCGCCATCACGGCGCAGTCCCTCACCGTCGACGGGGGCTACACCCGTGGGATGTGACACCGGGACGGTCGCCCTTCCCCGGCCGCGGCCGGCGCCCGCCGCGGACCCGTGGCTGCGGCGGCTGCGCCCGGGGCCGGCGCACCCCGCGGCCGGCGCCGCCCGGGTCGTCTGCTTCCCGCACGCCGGCGGCGGCGCCGGCACCTACCGGCCGCTGGCCACCGCCGTCGCCGCCCGCACCGTCGGCGACCGCCCCCACGAGCTGCTGGCGGTCCAGTACCCGGGGCGGAACGACCGGATCCGGGAGGCCCGCGTCGAGGACCTGCGGACGCTGGCGGCCGGCGCCCACCGGGCGGTCGCGGCGCTGGCCGACCGCCCGCTGGTCCTGTTGGGCCACAGCATGGGCGCCCTGGTGGCCTACGAGGTGGCCCGCCTCCTGGAACGGGACGGGACCGGCCCGGCGCACCTGGTCGTCTCCGGCGCCTGGGCGCCGTCCCGGGTGCGCGGCGGCACGGTCCACCTCAGGGACGACGACGGGCTGATCGACGAGATCCGGCGCACCCGGGGCACCGACCCGCGCCTGCTGGACAACCGGGACGTGCTGGCCATGGCGCTGCCCGTGGTCCGCAGCGACTACAAGGCCGTGGAGACCTACCGGCACCGGCCCGGCCCGGCGCTGGCCACCCCGGTCACCGCGCTGACCGGCGACCGCGACCCGCTGGTCACCGTCGAGGAGGCGGCGGCCTGGGCGGAGCACACCGCCGGCGGCTTCCGGCTGCGGGTCTTCCCCGGCGGCGACCACTTCTACCTCACCGGGCACTGGCCGGAGGTGGCGGACCACCTGGTCACCGCCCCGCCGCGCCCGTCAGGCCGGTGCGAAGTCCTGCGGCCAGCGGGCGCGGGCCTGCTCGCGTGAGCGCATGGTGGCCAACGTCAGCAGGCCGCGCTCCCGGCCCGTCTCCAGCAGGCCCGGCAGGGCGGGCAGCGGGGCGAGCGCGGCGATGTCGTCCAGGACGAGGGTGAGTGGTGGGTCGAGCCGACCGGCGGATGACCGTTCGGCCATGCGGCGGCCGTGCTCGACCACGTGCGAGAGGAGTGCGGTGAGCAGCGGCATCGCACCCGGGTCGGTGCGCGGGTCCTCGATGGACTCGCCCACCAGGTACAGCGTTCCCCCCTCGGCGACGAATGATTCGAGGACGAGCGCATCGGCTCGCAGCGGATTGCTGGCGTCGCGGATGTGCACCGAGGACAGCGCGGCCAACGCCCGGCCGAGCAACTCCTTCGCCAGTTCCCGGCGTTCGGCGTGCGCGGTGAGCACCGACTCCAGCTCGCCGGCCTGCCCGGCGGACGCCCCGGCGTGGGTGCGCAGGATGCGCACCGGCTCCTGGGCGCCGCCCGCGGCGTGCGCCCAGCGGTGCAGCTGACGGAACGGGCGGTCGTCCAGCGCGGCGGCGTGCAGCCAGCAGCGCAGCAGGGTCTGTGCGGCGTCCGCGACGGCCGAGTCCAGTGCGCTGGCCGGGCGGACCGGGGCCAGCAGCGCGACGGCGCGGGCCGCCGCGGTGCCGATGTCCTCGCAGCCCGCGGTGGGCGACCAGCGCAGCCGGGCCGGGGTGTCCAGGAGGTGCGTGGGGTCGTAGACCAGCAGCGGGCCCAGCTTGGCGCGGGCGTCCTTGGTCTCGGCCCACAGGGCGGGATCGGTGGTGGCGAGCACGAGTGGGCCGGGCGCGGCGGTGGCGGCGGCCAGCGCCGCGGCGCGGGCGGCGGCCCGGTCGCGGCCGAACTCTACGCGGGGGAGCGCCGGTTCGGACTCCGGGGACGGTTCCGGCGGGGCCGCGGCGGCGGTGCCGCGCTGCTCGGGGAGCGGGCCGGGGACCGGCAGCGGTGCCGCGGCCCGGGCCGGCGTCTGCGGGACGGCGGGCGCCACCCCGGGCCCGGGGGCCGCCGGGCCCGTCGCGGGCGGCGAGGGGGGCCGTGGAGCGGCTTGCGGGGTGGGTCGTGGGGCGGTCGGCGCGGCCGTCTCGGCCGCCGCGGGGGCGCCCGGCCGGCCGGCCCGCGCCCGTGCGGCCTGCGCGCGCCGCTCGGCCCGCCGGGTCGCCCGCACGGTCCGGTACCGCGTCACCGTCCCCAGCACGAAGATCGACAGCACCAGCAGCACCATCAGCTCGCCGACGAACAGCCCCCAGAACAGGCCGTAGCCCGACAGCTGCTCCTTCGGGGCGTCCGGCCAGGCCGCCGCGATGTCGTGCGGCGCGGCGATCAAGTGCCGCAGCGCCAGCGGCGTACCGGTGTACGTCACCCCCGACGGCCAGCCGCCGTGTGCGAGCAGGCCGGCCAGTCCGGTCGCCGTCCACACCACCAGGGTCAGCCCCAGCAGGAAGCCGATCAGCCCCACCAGCAGGGCGTCGGGGACGCCCCGGTTCCTGGGCCGGCCGCCCGGGCGGCCCGCCGCGCCGTGGTGGTCACCGTCGTAGCCGCGGCCGTCCCGAGGGCGGTAGCCGGCGCCGGCGCTGTCTTCGTCGTATCCGCGCGTCACGCCACCGTCTCGCTCGACTCGTCCCGCAACTGCCGTTCCATCGCGATGGCCTCGGCGCGCGCCTCGGCCTCGGCGTCCGCCGCCAGCGCCAGCGCGCGTGCCTCGTCCGTCGGCAGGGAGGCCGACTCGGTCATCGCCCGGTCGGTGTAGACCAGCGGGCGCTCGGCCTCGGTGATGAGGTGCTTGACGACCTGCACATTGCCGTTGACGTCCCAGACGGCGATACCGGGGGTCAGGGTCGGAATGATCTCCACCGCCCAGCGCGGCAGCCCGAGCACCCGCCCGGTGGCCCGCGCCTCGTCGGCCTTCTGGGCGTAGATGGTCCGGGTGGACGCCATCTTCAGGATCGCCGCGGCCTCCCGCGCCGCCGCGCCGTCCACCACGTCGCTGAGGTGGTGGACGACGGCCACGAAGGACAGGCCCAGCCGGCGGCCGAACTTCAGCAGCCGCTGGAAGAGCTGGGCCACGAACGGCGAGTTGATGATGTGCCAGGCTTCCTCGACCAGGAAGATCCGCTTCTTGCGGTCGGGCCGGATCCAGGTGTGCTCCAGCCACACCCCCACGATCGCCATCAGGATCGGCATCGCGATGGAGTTCCGGTCGATGTGCGAGAGGTCGAAGACGATCAGCGGCGCGTCCAGGTCGATGCCGGCCGAGGTCGGGCCGTCGAACATCCCGCGCAGGTCGCCGTCGACCAGCCGGTCCAGCACCAGCGCCACGTCCAGGCCCCAGGCGCGGACGTCGTCTATGTCGACGTTCATCGCCTCCGCGGACGCCGGCTCGGGGTGTCGCAGCTGCTCGACGATGTCGGACAGCACCGGCTGCCGGCTGCGGGACAGGCCGTCCGTGCCGTCCTCGTAGGTGCTCAGCACCGCCGCGTGCGCCACCTTCAGGGCGAAGCCGGCGCGTTCGTCCAGACCGTGCCCCATGGCGACCTCGATGATCGTCCGGAGCAGGGCCAGCTGACCGGTGGTGGTGATCGAGGGGTCGAGCGGGTTGAGGCGGATGCCGCCGTTGAGGGCGGCGGTCGGGTCCAGGCGGATGGGGGTTATCCCCAGCTGCTGGGCGATGAGGTTCCACTCGCCGACGCCGTCCTCGCCCTGCGCGTCCAGCACCACGACCTGCCGGTCGCGGAACCGCAGCTGCCGCAGCACATAGGTCTTCTCCAGCGCGGACTTGCCGTTGCCGGACTCGCCGAGCACCAGCCAGTGCGGCGCCGGCAGCTGCTGCCCGTAGAGCTGGAAGGGGTCGTAGATGTACCCCTTGCCGGAGTACACCTCGCGCCCGATGATCACGCCCGAGTCGCCGAGCCCGGGAGCCGCCGTCGGCAGGTAGACCGCCTGCGCCTGACCGGTGGAGGTGCGTACGGGCAGCCGTGTCGTCTCCACCTTCCCGTACAGGAAGCTGGTGAAGGCTTCGGTGAGGGCACCGAGCGGGTCGAACATGGCCATGACGTACGCGCCTCCCAGGGCTTCAGCGGCGTTGGCGGCGTTAGCGGCGGATACCGGTCGCGAACGGCAGGGTGTTCACGAACGCTCGATGGTGTTCACGGTCGCACCACTCCAGCTTGAGGTAGGACTTGCCCGCCGAGGCGCGGATGGTCCGCTTGTCGCGGGCCAGCGCCTCGGGCGACCGGGACGAGACGGTGAGGTAGCCGACGAGGTTGACGCCGGCCGCGCCGGACGCCAGGTCCTCGCCGCGCTGGTCCACCCGGCCGTGGTGCGCCACGTCCCGCGGGTCCACCACCCGGTTCATCTTCGCCGCGCGACTGGCCTCCGCGTCGTCGTTGGTCTTCTCCGTCAGCATCCGCTCGATGGCCACCTCGGTGGGCTCCAGATCCATGCAGACCGCGACCGTCCGGATCACGTCCGGGGTGTGCACGAGCAGCGGCGCGAGGAAGTTGACGCCCACCGGGGTCAGCGGCCACTCCTTGATCCAGGCGGTGGAGTGGCACCACGGCGCCCGCGTCGAGGACTCCCGGGTCTTGGCCTGGAGGTACGTCGGCTCGGTCGCGTCCAGCTCGGCCGGCCAGGCGTTGCGCCTGCTCATCGCCTGGATGTGGTCGATCGGGTGGTCCGGGTCGTACATGGAGTGCACCAGGGACGCCAGGCGCGCCTGCCCGAGCGGCTGGCGCACCCGGATGTCCGCCTCCGTCAACCGGGCGCAGATGTCCGTCAGCTCACGGGCCATCACCACCGCCAGCCCGGCGTCCCGGTCCAGCTTCCGGCGCAGCAGCCCGCCGCGCTGGGCGGCCGCGGCGCGGGCCATGGTGACCGCCTCGGCGGCCAGCTCCCGGGTGTAGTGCATGCAGGCGACCAGATAGGCCCGGTGCTGCTCGGACGACGTCGACACCATCGACTGCAACTGGTCGTAGGACTCCTGCAGCCACCGCGGGGAGTCGACGTCGCCCCGCTGGGTGACGTCCTTGGCGTGCGCGTCCGGGTCGGCGGGCAGCGTGCGCGCCAGCATCTGCAGCCGCGTCACGAAGCCGTCCCCGTTGGCGACGTGCTTCAGCAGCGTGCCGAACCGGTCGACCAGCGCCTCCTGGTCCTCGCTGTCCCGCAGGCCGACGCCCGGCCCCTCGATCTCGATCGCCGCGGTCACCGTCCGCCGGTCGGCGTGCAGCAGCACCGCGATCTCGTCCGGCCCGAACGGCGCCGACAGCCAACTGATCCGCCCGATCCCGGGCGGCGGCCCGATCTCCACTTCCCTCCCGTCCAGCCGTACCCCGGCTTCCATGGCCCCGGAGCGGTACACCGCCCCTCCCTTGCGCACCGTCCGCCGGAAACTCCGCCGGACCTCGAACCACTTGTAGTACGTACGCCCCTTGTACGGCACGTAGACCACGGCCAGCCCCAGCATCGGGAACCCCGTCAGCGAGGCGATCCGCAGCGGCAGCGAGGGCACCAGCAGCCCGCACACCATCCCGAGGAACGCGCCGGCGATGATCAGCGTGATCTCGCCGGTCTCCCGGTTCTTGCCGACGACGGCGTTGGGCCGGGCACGGCCGATCAGATACGTGCGCCGCGGCGCGATCGGCTGGGACGGCGTGCTCAACGCCCCTCACCTCCAGGAGTCTTGCCGGTGCGGGGGCCGCCGGTGCCGGGGTTCGTCCGCGGGGCCGGCGCCGCCGGGGTCGCCCGGGAGCCGTGTGCGGCGACACCGCCGGAGACCGCGTCGGCCGGCCGGGACTGCCCGCCCTGGGCGCCACCCCCGCCGTCGCCGCCCGACCGGCGGGCGCTGTGCGTCTTGATGCCCTGCGAGACCAGCGCCGCGGGCGACGAGATCATGGCGGCCGCCTGACTGCCGTCGGTGGCCCGTCCCTTGCTCGACCGCGCCGAGACCATCTCGTCGCCGAAGCCCGGCACGAAGCGGTAGATCACCGCACTCGCGAAGATCGCCAGGATGATGATGGCCAGCCCGGACACCACGGCCGAGAAGGCGTTCGGCCCCTTGTCCCCGGAGAGCGCGCCGGCGATCCCCAGCACGATCACGATCACCGGCTTCACCATGATCACCGCGATCATGATGCCGGCCCAGCGGCGGACGTGGCCCCACATGTTCTTGTCGACCAGCCCGGCGTACACCACCGTCCCCAGCAGCGCCCCGACGTACAGCAGCGCGGCCCGGATCACCAGCTCCAGCCACAGCACACCGGCGGCCAGCACGGACACCAGCGACACCACGATCAGCATGATCGGGCCGCCGCCGATGTCCGTCCCCTTGGTCAGCGCCTGTGAGAACGCCCCGAAGAACGTGTCGGTCTGCGCCCCCGTCCCCTTCGCGATGATCTCGGTGACCCCGTCGGTCGCCGACACCACCGTGTACAGGATCAACGGCGTGAACGCGGACGCCAGCACCGTCAGCCAGAGGAACCCGACCGCCTCGCTGATCGCCTCGGTCAGCCGCACGCCCCGCACGGCCCGCTTGGCGACGGCCAGCAGCCACAGCACCAGCGTGAGCACCGTGGACGCGGCGAAGACCACCGCGTACTGCCGCAGAAACGCCGCATTCGTGAAGTCCACCTGAGAGGTCGCCTTCACGGCCCCCGACAATTTATCGACAATCCACGCAGCGGCCTTGGCGCACCCCTGCGCAAGCGAACCGAGGGGGTCGAGGGGGTTGTTGTCGAGGGGGTTGCTCGGGAGCTTCGGCGCGCCGGTGCCCGCCGTGTCGCCTGTCTGGCAGAACTGCTTCTGCGCGCCGGGGACGAGGTCGCAGGCGTCACCGGAGGGCTTGGGGCTCGGGTCGGCGAAGGCGCGGGTGGCGAAGAGGACCAGTGAGGTTTGCACTGCCGCCACCACGGACACGCGGGACAGGGCGCGGCGGCCGAGCGGACTACCGGGCATAGGTGAAACCTCCGTACCCTGCGACCGCTCCCGCGATCTCCTTCGCCCCGGACGCGGGAACGTCACCGCTGACCGGCGCCGGACCGTTCTTCTGCGCGTAGCTCAGCGTCTTCCAGTCGGCGCCGGTCCACGTCAGCTTCATGGTGAAGGTGAGCCAGTCCGTGGTGACCGGCTTGGTGGAGCCCTCGCCGGCCAGGCCGAGCAGCCCGGTGCACCACACCTCGACGGTCGCCTCGGTGGGTGAGAAGGCCGTGGCCTTGGTGCCGACCGGGATGGTGCGGTTGACGAAGGTCATCCCGGCCGGGGCGGTGCCGTCGGGCTTCAGCCCCGCGTTCTTGAAGAACGCCGGCGAGTACGCGCTGTCGAGCTTGCTCTGGAGGGCGGCCACGGCCGGCGGCGCCATGACCGTGTTGACGATCTGGTGCCGCTGGTCGCGGTTGAACATGGTGCTGGAGCCCAGCGCCACCACGTAGTTGGCCGCCGCCGACTGCGCCCCCTGTTCCGTCTGCGGGAACCCCGAGGCGATGCCGCCGGTCTTGCCGGTGACCGGCTTGGTGCCGGTGGGGGCGGTCGGTTGGGCCGCGGCCTGGTCCTTGGTGGAGTCGCCGGAGCCGGTGCCGGAGCCGGTCTCGTCGTTGCCGCTGCCGCCGCGGTTGGCGAAGGCGATGGCCGCGATCAGCAGGACGACCACGCCGACGACCGTGATGAGGTTGCGGCTGGAGAGGCCGGACCGGGCGCGGCGGGGCGCGCCGTAGGTGTCGCTCTCGCCGTCGGGAAGTCTGGTCCGGGTCTGGCCCGTGCCGGTGCCGCGGCCGTCGCCGTAGCCTCCGTCGTCGCCGATACTCATCGCGCCTGTGCCCCCTCTGCCGCCATCGCCGCTGCCGCCCTCGCCGTCCGTGCCGTTGGTGTGCCGCCTTCATATGACCGTAGCTGCGTGGGCGGCGGCTCGGGTGAAGTGGTACGAGTACATCTCACCGTGACGGTTCCTCAGTTGCTGGGCGGCAGAGGCGAATGGGGGACTCTGGGCGGTTTGTGCCCCTCGTCCGCCGAACGCCCGCCGCGGCCTGCTGGTCTCCGGAACCACCTGTCCCCGCGTCGCGGGCAACCCAATCGGCCCGCTGGTGGCGGGCGTGGTCACGGCGCGGCTCGGGGCCCCTTGGGACGGGGTGAAGGGGCGTCAGCATGGGGCCTCGGGCAGGGGGGTGGGGCACATCGGGGTACGGGAGGGCATGGGGCGGCGGAGGGAGGTCGGGTGGGGGCGCACGGGGAGCGGCGCGGGGACGGGTGCGTGCCGACGTGCGCGGTGTGGTGACCGGTGGCGGCGGGCAGGGCTGGGGGTGGGGCCCTCCCCCGCGCCGGGCGCCCGGGCCGTCCGGCGGCCGGGAGGGCGGGCGCCGGCCCGCCGTCGCCCGGCGGCTAGACGGCCATGCCGTAGACGATGGTGAACAGCGTGCCCAGCGAGCCGATGATGAAGACGCCGGTGAGGCCGGCCACGATCAGGCCCTTGCCCTGCTCGGCGCTGAAGGTGTCGCGGAGCGCGGTGGCGCCGATGCGCTGCTTGGCGGCGCCCCAGATGGCGATGCCGAGGCAGATCAGGATCGCCACCGCCATGATGACCTGCACCATCACGCGGGCCTCGTTGCCCAGGGTGCCGAACGGCCCCCAGTCCGGGGCGATGCCGCCGATGATGGTGGTGATGTCGCCTTTTTCGGCCGCAATGAACATGTGAGAACTCACCGCCCCATTATGGGTAGTTGCCGGGTCGTGCCGTGCGGCACGGAATCAGTCTCTATCTTCGCTGACAAAGACGCCATCAGATGTCGACTTGGCGGCTTTCTTTGACGGATCCGGTGGGGGTGTGGTGTGTGCGGCCCCGTCCGTCGTCCGTCGCCTCCCCCTTGTCTCACCGTGTGTATCACGGGCGATAACGCTGAGCAATGACTGTCGGGGTGGGGCGGGAGTGGGGTGAGGGGCAGGGCGGGGGCATGGCCCCTGGGCGGTGTGTACTTGAGGGGCGGCGGCGCCAAGGAGCGGTGCGGGGCGGCGGCCTGACGCGCCGGAGGATCGGCCGCGTCGGAGCGCGGGGGGCGGCGGATGTGACAGGAATCGCACACCGTTCGAAGCGCCCCGTGCGCTGCTCCGTGCGCCTCGGTGCGGCGGCAGGGCGCGCGGTGGCCGACGAAAGGGCTGTGAACCGGGCCTGAATGGGGGAGGGTTGTGGGGTGCGGAAATTCTGGACGACCGGCGGGCTCGGGGTGGGGCTGTTGCTCCTCCTGGTCGGGCTGCTCGTGATCGGGACGTACGGGGCGGCGGCCGGACTGGCGGGCGCCGCCGGCCGGGCGGTCGGGCTGGCCAAGGGGGCGGTGCCGGCCGCGTACCAGTCACTGGTCCAGAAGTGGGGGACGCTCTGCCCGGCCATCAACCCGGCACTGCTGGCGGCCCAGCTCTATCAGGAGAGCGGCTGGAACGCGCATGCGCAGAGCCCCGCGGACGCGCGCGGCATAGCGCAGTTCATCCCGGGGACGTGGGCCACCCACGGCATCGACGGCAACGGCGACGGCAAGAAGGACATCTGGGATCCGGAGGACGCCATTCCGTCGGCCGCCTCGTACGACTGTGAACTGGCCAGTTATGTGAAGGACGCGGCGGGCAACGCCACCGCGAACATGCTCGCGGCGTACAACGCGGGCGCGTACCGCGTCATCCAGTACAACGGCGTCCCGCCCTACCAGGAGACGCAGAACTACGTGAAGACCATCACGACGCTGGCCAAGAGCTTCGAGGCGCCGGTCGGCCCGGTGGCGCCCTCCCGGCAGGCCGCGGCGGCCATCTACTTCGCCCAGGGGAAGCTCGGCACGCCCTATCTGTGGGGCGGCAACGGAACGGCGGACCAGGGCGGGCGGTTCGACTGCTCCGGTCTGACCAAGGCCGCCTACGAGTCGGTGGGCATCGGGCTGCCGCGGGTGGCCAACGACCAGTGGAACGCCGGTCCGCACCCGAAGCGGAACGAGCTGCTCCCGGGCGACCTGGTGTTCTTCGCCTACGACCTGAACGACCCGCGGTCCATCCACCACGTGGGCCTCTACGTCGGCGGTGGATACATGATCAACGCGCCCTACACCGGTGCGGTGATCCGGTTCGACAAGATCGACACGCCGGACTACATCGGCGCCACCCGCGTGACGTCGGATGGCGCGAAAGCACTCCCCACCGGGAACGCCGGGTGAACATAAGTCCTGAGCTGCGGCGACGTGTCAAGCTTCGATAACGTCCTGGTGATCATCCCGTGGAGAGTGGAACGCCGGGGGTGGGTCGCGCGTTTCCTTGGCGTGGGGACACAGCAGCGCCCGCGGCAGCACGGGCTCGACGGCCGCACAGATCGGCAACGGGGGTTGGTAGCACTGGGCGGCGCTCGCAGGGCGCGCGGAAGATAAGGGGCCACGGCAGATGGCTGGACTCGCATTCGAGGGGCCGAACCCCGATGTCGACGTTCTCGACGGCATCAACGGCCTCGCGAAGGACGCCCCGCAGTGGGTGAACCGCGCGATGGAGTTCATCGGTGAGTACGGCATCATCGCCGCCCTCGGAGTGCTGTGTCTGATCGCCTGGTGGGTCGCCCGCCGTCGGCCCGAGCGGGGGCCGGCCACGATCGCCGGACTGCTCTGGGCGCCGCTGGCCGCCGGGTTGGCGCTGCTGGCCAACATCCCGATCCGCGGGTTCGTCGAGCGTCCCCGGCCGTTCAAGGACCACACCGGGCTCGCGGTGCTGATCCCCGGCAAGAGCGACTTCTCGTTCGTCAGCGACCACGCCACGCTCACCATGGCCGTCGGCGTCGGCCTGTTCATCGCGCACCGCCGGTTCGGCCTGATCGGGATCGGGCTGGCGCTGCTGGAGGGCTTCTGCCGGGTCTACATGGGCGTGCACTACCCGACGGACGTGATCGGCGGGTTCGCCCTCGGCACGGCCGTCGCGCTGCTGCTGGCGCCGCTCGCGCAGGCACTGCTGGTGCCGCTGATGACGGCGATCGAGCGGTCGCCGCTGGCCTGGCTGGTCCGGGCCGGGGGCCGGACGGAGCGGGCGGCGGACGGCCGCGACGCCGAGCCCGGCCCGATGATGGCCGCCGAGCCGGCGCTGCGCCACCACGAGCGGGACAAGGACCTGGCGGCCTGAGGCCGTCCGCCGCGGCACGACGGCACGACGGTGCGACGGCGCGCCGGACGCGCAGGGCGATGGCCCGGCCCCTTCCCCAGGGGCCGGGCCATCGGCGTTCCGTGGGCGGGCCCAGGGAGCGTCAGAGGGCCTGGGCGAAGGTGCTGAACAGCCGCTGCGGGTCGTAGGTCTGCTTGACCTTGTCGAGGCGGGCGGCGCCCGCGCCGTAGTAGGCCGACTTCCAGTCGGACAGGCCGGGGTCGGTGTAGTTCTGGTACGCCGCGCCCGAGGAGTGACGGCGCATCGCGCCGTGGAAGGCGTCCAGCCAGGCGGTGCGGGTGGCGCCGGAGCCTCCGGCCGGCCAGGACGCCAGGTACTGGGCGAGGAAGCGGGACCGGCGGTGGACGAAGGCGGTGTCGCCGGCGCCCACGCGGTTGATCGCGCCGCCCAGCGCGGTCAGCGCGACGTTGCCGGTGACGCCCTTGCGGCCGCCGCTCTCGATCTGCGCCAGCAGGGTCTGGACGCCCGCCGCGGACAGCGAGCGGTCGAAGAAGTGCGAGCGGGCCGCGTAGGTCTCCCGGCCCAGCTTCCCGTCCCCGGTGTGGCCGGGGAGGGTGCCCGGCATGTGGCACTGGGCGGTGGACTTGGAGGAGCAGCCCGCGTACGCCTCCATCGCGTCCAGGTAGCCGATCGGGGTGAGGCTGACGCGGGTGGCGGGGCCGGGGCCGCCGGGCTGGTCGGCGAGCTTGTCCACGGCGTTCTGGAGGTCGCGGTAGCCGCCGAGGGAGAAGGCCGCGACGGAGACGGCGGGGGTGCCGCCGGGGCGGGCGTCGAAGTGGGCGGCGGACCATATCTCGTCGGCCTGGTCCGGGCCCCACTTCTGCCAGGAGCCCAGCACCGCCGCGGCCTTCGCCCACGGCCAGGTCATGTACGCCATCACCGCGCGGGGCGCCGGGTGGGTGCGGAAGCGGAGTTCGGTGACCACGCCGAAGTTGCCGTTGCCGGCGCCGCGCAGCGCCCAGAAGAGGTCGGGGTGGTGGTCCTTGTCGCAGTCGACGGTCTTGCCGTCGGCCGTGACGACGGTCGCGCCGACCAGGCTGTCGCAGGTCAGGCCGTACGCGCGGGAGACCACGCCGTGGCCGCCGCCGAGCGTCAGCCCGGATATGCCGACGGTGGGGCAGGAGCCGCCGGGGACCGTGACGCCGTGCGGGGCGAGTCCCTCGTAGACGTCGATGAGCTTGGCGCCGGCGCCGATCCGGGTGGTCCCGCCGGACGGCGCGCCGACCTTGTTCAGCGCCGAGACGTCGATGATGAGCTTGCCGTCGCCGCTGGAGAAGCCGGCGTAGGAGTGGCCGCCGCTGCGGATGGCGACGGGGGCGTTGTAACGCCGGGCGAAGGCCAGGCACTCGGCGATGTCACCGGGGTGCTTGACGTAGGCGATGGCGGACGGCTTCAGGTTGTCGAAGCGGGTGTTGTACAGGCGGCGGGCGGAGGCGTAGGCGGCGTCGGTCGTGCGTATCAGGTCGCCGTCCAGGCCCTTGCCGAGCGCGCTCCAGGCGGCCTGGGTGGCGGGGCTCTTGGCGGTGGCCGCGGTGCTCAAGGCGCCTGTGGTGGTGCCGGTGGAGGAGGCCGCCGCGGCGGGGCGCCCGCCCGAGTCGCAGCCGGTGGCCCAGGCGAGGGAGGTGGCCGCGATTCCGCCGCCGGCCGTCAGGAGTGTGCGCCGCTTCACTGGGATGAATCCCCCTTGGTTGTCGTACGGTCCGGCCCCGGCCCGCCGGTCGTCCGGCCGGTGGGCGCGGGGCGCTGTGCCGGGACACCGCACCGGGCGGGGTGGGCCGGGCAGGCCCCCGTCGTGCCGTGCCGTCCGGTACCCGAGTGAAGTCTGTTGCCGCATGGTGCCGTTGTGTCCCTCACTACCCAGATGCGGCGCGGGGGGTGGTGGGTTCCCGGAACGGACCGGGTCATTCCACGGGGCGCTCCGGGGCGGCGTCGGGGCCGCTGCGCACGTCCGCCTGGTGGCGCTCGGCATCGGCCCGCGCCTGGGAGCGGGCGCGGCGGGCCATCCCCGTCCAGCCGCACCCGCAGCGGGCCAGGCAGAACGAGCCGCGCTCGGTGGTGAACGTGCGGTGGGGGGATTGTTCGGGCACCCGCCCACGCTACGCGCCGCACGGCCCGTTGCGTGACGAGCCCCCGTAACGGTCGTTGAACGGATCGGTCGACGCACCGTCTGAGGAGCGGGGGCGGGACGTCCGACCGTCCCGAGCGGACCGGCCGGCCCAGGCGGTCCCGAACACAGCGGCCGAGGGGGCTCGTACGCATGGTGGTGCAGGACAGACGAGGCGGGACGGTCGCCGCGGCCGTGGCCTGCGGGACGGGGCTGATGGCGGGGTTGCTGGCGACGGCGGGCTGTTCACCGGACGGGGCCGCGGCCGACGACCAGGTGGTGCCGGGGCAGGTGGCGGCCGCGGTGCAGCTGCGGCGCAGTGCCGAGGCGCTGGTCCGGGCCGGGACCGCCAAGCTGCGGACGGCGATGGAGATGGTCAGCGGCGGGACGCGGGTGGCGATCCGGGGCGCCGGCGGCTACGACTTCGCGTCCGCCAGCGGGCAGTTGCGGGTGGTGCTGCCGGATCTGAAGGGCAAGCCCAGCGGCGGCCACCAGCCGATCACCGAGATCCTGGCGCCGGGCGCGCTGTTCATGAAGAACCGTGGGGCGGGGGTGCCGGCCGACAAGTGGGTGCGGGTGGACACCGCGACGCTGTCCGACGGGAATCTGGTCACCGGTGGGGTGACCGATCCGCTGGCCGCCGCCGAACTGCTGCGCGGCGCGCGGGAGGTGACGTACCAGGGGGAGGAGCGGCTGGGCGGCGTGCTGGTGCGGCACTACCGCGGCACGACCGACCTGGCCGCGGCCGCCGGGGTGGCGTCGGCGCGCAGCAAACCCGCGCTGGTGGCGGCGGAAAAAGGGTTCACCACCGTCGTGGTGCCGTTCGACGCGTATGTGGACACCGCCGGGCGGCTGCGCAAGCTCCGTCAGCGGTTCCGGTTCGCCAACGGCGTGCCGCAGGGGGCGGCGGTGGTCTCGACGACCGAGTTGTACGGGTTCGGCACCAAGGTCGCGGTGCGGCTGCCGGACCGGCGCGACATCTACACCGGGAAGATCGCCTCGGCGCCCTCGTAGGGCGCCGAGGCGGACTCGTGGACCGGAAATGGTCCTTCCGTGCCATGTGCGGGGCGGGCGGCCCTCCCTACGCTGGCGGTAACCACCGCGGCGTGGGAAGGCGCTCGAAGGGAGGAGGTGTCGGACGTGCCCGCCCATCGCCATCCGACCGTTCAGGACCAGGTGGCCCTCGCCGAGATCGACCTCACCGGTGAGTTGATGATCGCGGCGGCGGCCGCGAGCGAGGACCGGCTCAGCACTGACCGGATCGACGAACTGCTGCACGTGGCCGGACCCCCGCGGGGGGACGGGGCCGACCGGGAGGCGCCGGACACGCCCTGACGCGCCCGGCGGACGGTCTCGACCGGCTCCGCGGTCAGCTCCGCAGCATCCGCTCGATGGCCTTGGTCGCTTCCTGGACCTTGGCGTCGATGGCGTCCGGGCCCTTGGCGGCCGCGTCGGCGACGCAGTGCCGCAGGTGCTCCTCCAGCAGTTGCAGGCCGAAGGACTGCAGGCCCTTCGTGCTCGCCGAGACCTGGGTGAGTATGTCGATGCAGTAGACGTCTTCTTCGAGCATGCGCTGGAGGCCGCGGATCTGACCCTCGATGCGGCGCAGTCGCTTGATGTGCGCGTCCTTTTGCTTGGCGTAGCCGTGGCCGCCGGGTGCTGGACTCTCCGTAGCGGTATCGGTCACAGATCCGGCTCCGGTGCGGGGGTCGGATTCCGACTGGGGGCCGTGGCAGGCCGCGGCGGCTGCGGTGCCGCCGCTGGTGCCCGCGTCCGTGGTCGTCATGGCCATCTCCCGTGGTATTGAGGCGATCCGTATACCCCCGGCGGGTATATCGTACCGAAGTTTGCGGGCACCCGCGGTACCCCGTGCAGAGCATGCTGCCCGATGGGCGACACTGAAGGAATGCCGGTTAGCTGGGTTAGCTGTGGCTGGATGATGCGCCTAGCATCAACTCGACCGAATCCGATGCACCCCGAGGATTTCACGTGCGCTTTCGTCTGACCCCCAGGGAGACGAGCTTCTACGACATGTTTGCGGCGTCCGCCGACAACATCGTCACCGGCTCCAAGCTCCTGATGGAACTGCTCGGGGCGGACGCCTCCGCACGGGCCGAGATCGCCGAACGGATGCGGGCGGCGGAGCACGCGGGGGACGACGCGACGCACGCGATCTTCCACCAGCTGAACTCCTCGTTCATCACGCCGTTCGACCGCGAGGACATCTACGCCCTCGCCTCGTCGCTCGACGACATCATGGACTTCATGGAGGAGGCCGTCGATCTGGTCGTCCTCTACAAGATCGAGGAACTCCCCAAGGGCATCGACCAGCAGATCGAGGTGCTGGCGCGGGCGGCCGAACTGACCGCCGAGGCCATGCCGAACCTCCGCACGATGTCGAACCTCACCGAGTACTGGATCGAGGTCAACCGCCTGGAGAACCAGGCCGACCAGATCCACCGCAAGCTGCTCGCGCACCTCTTCAACGGCAAGTACGACGCCATCGAGGTGCTCAAGCTCAAGCAGATCGTGGACATCCTGGAGGAGGCGGCGGACGCTTTCGAGCACGTCGCCAACACCGTCGAGACCATCGCGGTCAAGGAGTCCTGAGCCCTCAGCCATGGACACCTTCGCACTCGTCGTGACCGTTGCGGTCGCGCTCGGATTCACCTATACCAACGGCTTCCACGACTCGGCGAACGCGATCGCGACCTCGGTCTCGACGCGGGCCCTGACCCCGCGCGCCGCGCTGGCGATGGCGGCCGTGATGAACCTCGCCGGTGCCTTCCTGGGCAGCGGCGTCGCCAAGACGGTCAGCGAGGGGCTGATCGCGACCCCACATGGCAGCAAGGGGATGGGCATCCTCTTCGCCGCGCTGCTCGGCGCGGTGGTCTGGAACCTCGTCACCTGGTACTTCGGCCTGCCGTCGTCCTCCTCGCACGCGCTGTTCGGCGGCATGGTCGGGGCGGCGCTGGCCGGCGGGACGCAGGTGATCTGGTCCGGCGTGGTCGAGAAGGTCGTCCTGCCGATGTTCATCTCGCCGGTGATAGGGCTGGTGCTCGGCTACCTCGTGATGGTCGTGATCCTCTGGCTGTTCCGGAAGGCCAACCCGCACAAGGCCAAGCGCGGCTTCCGCATAGCGCAGACCGTCTCGGCCGCGGGCATGGCACTCGGCCACGGCCTCCAGGACGCCCAGAAGACCATGGGCATCGTGGTGATGGCCCTGGTCATCGCCGACGTCGAGAAGGCCGACGACGCCATTCCGCTGTGGGTCAAGCTGGCCTGCGCGATCACCATGTCGCTCGGTACCTACGCGGGCGGTTGGCGCATCATGCGGACGCTGGGCCGGCGGATCATCGAGCTGGACCCGCCGCAGGGCTTCGCCGCGGAGACCACGTCCGCCTCGGTGATGTACGTGGCGTCCTTCATGTTCCACGCGCCGATCTCCACCACGCACGTCATCACCGCCTCGATCATGGGCGTGGGCTCGACCAAGCGCCCGCGCGCGGTGCGCTGGGGCGTGGCCAAGAACATCGTGATGGGCTGGTTCATCACCATGCCGGCCGCGGCGCTGGTCGCCGGTCTGGCGTTCTGGCTGATCAAGCTGGCGTTCGGCTGACGGCCGGGAGCCGGCACCCGTAGGACGGCGAAAGGGCCCGCCCCCTGATCGAGGGGGCGGGCCCTTCGTCCTGCGGTGGCACCGCCATGCAGCACCGCAGGACACCGGTGGGCGGCCGACGGGAGGCTCGACGGCCTAGCCGAAGCGGCCGGAGATGTAGTCCTCCGTGGCCTGGACCGAGGGGTTGGAGAAGATCCGCTCGGTCTCGTCGATCTCGATGAGCTTGCCGGGCTTGCCGACGGCCGCGAGGTTGAAGAACGCCGTGCGGTCCGAGACGCGCGCGGCCTGCTGCATGTTGTGCGTCACGATGACGATCGTGAAGCGCTCCTTGAGTTCCCCGATCAGGTCCTCGATGGCGAGGGTGGAGATCGGGTCGAGCGCCGAGCAGGGCTCGTCCATCAGCAGCACCTGCGGCTCGACCGCGATGGCGCGGGCGATGCACAGCCGCTGCTGCTGGCCGCCGGACAGGCCCGAGCCGGGCTTGTTCAGGCGGTCCTTGACCTCGTTCCAGAGGTTGGCGCCCTTGAGGGAGCGCTCGACGATGTCCTTCAGCTCGCTCTTGCGGTACTTGCCGTTGAGGCGGAGGCCGGCCGCGACGTTGTCGAAGATCGACATCGTCGGGAACGGGTTGGGACGCTGGAAGACCATGCCGACGGTGCGGCGGACGGCGACCGGGTCGACGCCGGCGCCGTAGAGGTTCTCGTCGTCCAGCAGCACCTTGCCCTCGACGCGGCCGCCGGGGGTGACCTCGTGCATCCGGTTCAGGGTGCGCAGGAAGGTCGACTTGCCGCAGCCGGAGGGGCCGATGAAGGCGGTCACCGAGCGGGGCTCGATGGTCATGGAGATGTCGTCGATGGCCTTGTGGGCACCGTAGTACGCGTTCAGGCCGCTGACGTCGATTCGCTTGGCCATGGGGATCACTGCTTCTTTCTCGCGCGGCCGCCGGGCCGCTGCTGGAACGGGCGCTGCGTGCGCGTGGGTCAGCGGCCGGCCTTAGGGGCCTTCCAGCGGGCGATCCCGCGGGCCACCAGGTTCAGGACCATGACGAAGGCGATCAGCACGAGTGCCGCGGCCCAGGCCCGGTCGTAGGAGGCGTCCGAGCCCTGCTGCCACTGCTGGAAGACGTAGAGCGGCAGGGACTGCTGGGCGCCGTCGAAGGGGTTGTTGTTGATCGTCTTGGCGCCCCACACCAGCAGCAGCACCGGGGCGGTCTCGCCGGTGATGCGGGCGATGGCGAGCATCACGCCGGTGGTGATGCCGCCGATCGACGTGGGCAGGACGACCTTGAGGATCGTGCGCCACTTGGGGACGCCGAGGGCCAGGGACGCCTCGCGCAGCTCGTTCGGGACGAGCTTGAGCATCTCCTCCGTGGAGCGGACCACGACCGGCATCATCAGGATCGCCAGGGCCATCGAGCCGGCGAAGCCGGACGGGCCGAAGCCGAGGATCAGGATCCACACGGAGAGGACGAACAGGCCGGCGACGATCGACGGGATGCCGGTCATCACGTCCACGAAGAAGGTGACGACCTTCGCGAGCCTGCCGCGGCCGTACTCGACGAGGTAGATCGCGGTCAGCAGGCCGAGCGGGGCGGCGATCAGGGTCGCCAGGCCGACCTGCTCCAGGGTGCCGATGATCGCGTGGTACACGCCGCCGCCCGGCAGCGCGTCGGGGAGCGTGCCCATCGAGTGGGACAGGAAGTAGCCGTCCAGGACCTTGGTGCCGCGGGCGACGGTCTCCCACAGCAGGGAGGCGAGCGGGACCACGGCGAGCAGGAAGGCGGTCCACACGGCGCTGGTGGCCAGCCGGTCCTTGGCCTGGCGGGTGCCCTCGACGGCCGTGGTCAGCAGATACGTCGCCAGGACGAAGAGCAGCGCGGCGATCAGGCCCCACTGGACGGTCGAGTCCAGGCCGGCGACCAGGCCGATGCCGCAGCCGGCACCGACGGCGACCAGGGCGAGGACCGGCAGGGTCCAGCGGGGCAGCCGGGACTGCTTGAGCGCGAGCGGGGGGCGGGGCTCGGCGACCTTGCGGTGGCGGTGGCTGGTGGCGACGGTCATGAGGAGGCCCCCGAGTACTCCTTGCGGCGGGCGATGATCAGCCGTGCCGCGCCGTTGACGAGCAGGGTGATCACGAAGAGGACGAGGCCGGAGGCGATCAGGGCGTCCTGGCCGAAGGTGTCGGCCTCGCTGAACTTGCTGGCGATGTTCTGCGCGAAGGTGCCGCCGCCCGGGTCCAGCAGGCTGGCGCTGATCAGGAAGCTCGGGGAGAGGACCGTGGCGACCGCCATCGTCTCGCCCAGCGCGCGGCCGAGGCCGAGCATGGAGGCGCTGATGACGCCGGAGCGGCCGAAGGGGAGCACCGACATCCGGATGACTTCCCAGCGGGTGGCGCCGAGGGCCAGCGCGGCCTCCTCGTGCATCCGCGGGACCTGGAGGAAGACCTCCCGGCTGACGCTGGTCACGATCGGCAGGATCATGATCGCGAGCAGGATGCCGACGGTGAACAGCGAACGGGCAGCCCCGTTGCTGTAGCTGAAGATCCCGGTCCAGCCGAGGTAGTCGTCGAGCCAGCCGTAGAGGCCGCTCAGGTGCGGCACGAGGAAGAGCGCGCCCCACAGGCCGTAGACGATGCTGGGGACGGCGGCGAGCAGGTCGATGACGTAGCCCAGCGGGGAGGCCAGCTTGCGCGGTGCGTAGTGCGAGATGAACAGCGCGATGCCGACCGCGACCGGTACCGCGATGGCCATCGCGATCACCGAGCTGACGACCGTGCCGAAGGCCAGCACCGCGATGCCGAACTTGGGCTCGGTGCCGGTGGCGTTCCAGTCGAGGGTGGTGAAGAAGTTGCTCTTGTCGCCGGATATGGCGAGCACCGAGCGGTAGGTGAGGAAGGCCGCGATGGCAGCCATGATCACCAGGAGGGCGACGCCGGAGCCCCGGGAGAGCCCGAGGAAGATCCGGTCACCCGGGCGGACCGTCCTGCCGGACACCGAGGCGGCGGCCGGTGGCGGTGGCGGTGTTTCGGATAGTGGCGATGTGGAGTAGTCCATGGGTTTCTCCGGTCTGCGGAGCCCCTGGGGGCTCCGGCGCGGCGGTGCACCGGATGGGCGGCGGCCCCGGGGAGACCGGGGCCGCCGCCGGCGGGTCAGGAGAGCGTCGCGACGGTCTTGCGGACCTTGTCGGCGATCTCGGTCGGGAGCGGGGCGTAGCCGAGGGCCTTGAGGGCGTCCTGGCCGTCCTTGCTGGAGACGTAGGTGAGGAAGGACTTGGTGGCCGGCAGGGTGTCGGCCTTGTTGCCCTTGTCGCAGGCGATCTCGTAGGTCACCAGGGTGATCGGGTACGCGCCCTCGGCCTTGGTGGCGTAGTTGAGCTTCAGCGCCAGGTCGCCTGCGCCCTGGCCGACCGGCTGGGCCTCGGAGATCGCCTTGGAGGCGTTGTCGACGGTGGCCTCGACCGGGGCCTTGGCACCGGTGTTGATCTTGACCGTCGGGATCTTGCCGGAGGTGGCGTACGACAGCTCGAAGTAGGAGATCGCGCCGCTGGTCTGCTTGACCTGCGAGGAGACGCCGGCCGAGCCGGACGCCGCCTGGCCGCCGGTGCCCTCCCACTTCTTGCCCGGCTCGTGCTTCCAGGCACCGCCGGAGGCGGCCTTGAGGTACTTGGTGAAGTTGTCGGTGGTGCCCGAGTCGTCGGAGCGGTGGAACGCCTGGATCTTCAGGTCGGGGAGCTTGGCACCCGGGTTGAGCTTCTTGATCGCGGCGTCGTTCCAGTTGGTGATCTGCGAGTCGAAGATCTTCGCCAGGGTCGGCGCGTCGAGGACCAGGTTGTCCACGCCCGGGACGTTGTAGCCGACCGCGATCGGGCCGCCGACCATCGGCAGGTCGATCCCCTGGCCGCCCTTGCAGAGCGTCTTGGACTTGGTGATCTCCTCGGGCTTGAGCGCCGAGTCGGAACCGGCGAACGCGGTCTGGCCCTGGAGGAAGGTGGTGACGCCGGCACCGGAGCCGGTGGGCTGGTAGTTGATCTCGGTGCCCTGGCAGGCGCCCGAGTAGTTCTGCACCCAGACGTCCATGGCGTTCTTCTGCGCCGACGAGCCGGAGGCGAGCAGCTTGCCCTTGCCCTCGCACTTGATGTTGGCCGCCTTGGCGGAGCTGCCGCTGCCGCCGCTGCCGCCGCTGGTGTTGTCGGAGCCGCACGCGGTCAGGGCCAGGGCACCGGAGACGGCGAGAGCGCCAACGGCGAGGGCGCGAACCCGGTTCTTGCGCTGAAGCTTCACTGTCGAGAGTTCCTTCCTGGTGCGCGCCGTTTCCTCGGCGTGCGGGTGGTGACGGAAAGGAGCGCGGTTGCGTTGCCTTACGGCGCGCGGCGCCCTCGGTACGGCCGAAATTAGGCAGATCAGGTGAAGCGGCCGATGGACGGGAGTGAACGCACGGTGAACCTCGGCCGTCGGCTGAGTGCGGTGCGGAGCGGGCGCGTGCGGTCGTCGCCGGGGCGTGTGCGGTCCGCGGGCGCGGTCGCGGAGCGGCGCCGTGGAGCGCCCGGTTCCGCTGGGCGGCGCCGCCCGGAGTGCTGGATTCCGTGCGGACCTCCCCTCTTCCCTTCCGCGAAACGGCCCGTCGCCCTGTCGAATTACCGGCCGGTATGGCAGCATCCGCGCCGAGACGAGCACGCGAATCGGTGCGGAACGACCGGAGGTGACTGGTGGGGAGCCAGGGGGCACAACAGGGCGTTCGGGACGCAGGTGCGGGGCGGGGCGTATGGGGCGGTCGGCTGGCGGTCTGCACCGCGGTCGTGCTCTGCGCCACGGGGTTGCTCGGCGGGACGGCGACGGCGGCGCAGCGGACCCCGGCCCCGACGCCGCCCCCCGGGGGCGACGCCCGCCACCTCGACGAGGTGCGCAAGGAGATCGAGGGCCTCTACCGCACGGCGGAGCGGGCCACCGAGGAGTACAACGCCGCCGAGGAGCAGGTCCAGCTCCAGCAGAAGAAGATCGTCGAGCTGGCCCGCACCATCGACGCCGCCCAGCAGCGGCTGGCCGCCCTGAAGCGCCGGGCCGGCGCGCTGGCCAGTGCCCAGTACCGCACCGGGGGCATTCCCCCCGAGGCGAAGCTGGTGCTCAGCGCCGACCCGCAGGTCTTTCTCGCCAATGCCGATCTCGCCCGCAAGGGTCAGCAGGCCGTCAAGGGCGTGATCAGCCAACTCACGCACCTCAAAAGCGACTTGCAGGATTACGCCGAGGACGCCAGCCACCGCTGGGAGGAACTGGAGGCCAACCGCAAGAAGAAGGACGCCGCCCGTAAGGAGATCAACGACAAGATCGACGCGGCGAAAGAACTGGAATCCCGGCTGGCCGCCAAGGAAAAGGAACGGCTGCGGAAACTGGAGGACGATCAGGCGCTGCTGGCCCAGCAGAAATGGCTCGACTCCGGCGTACTCAAAGACATCGGCAACAAAGCGTCCGAGCAGGGCAAGAAGGCGATTTCGTACGCCACTTCGCAGATCGGCAAGGATTACGTCTGGGGCGCGGTGGGCCCGGACACCTTCGACTGCTCCGGGCTGACCCTGCGCTCCTGGCAGGCCGCCGGCCACACGATTCCGCGGACCTCGCAGGAGCAGTGGCGACAGCTGCCCCGGGTGCCGCTCAAGGAGATGCGCCCGGGCGACCTCATCATCTATTTCTCCGATGCCAGCCACGTCGGGATGTACCTCGGCGACGGCGCGATCGTGCACGCCCCGCGGCCGGGCCGGCAGGTGACGATCACGGGCGCCGGCTCGATGCCGATCCTCGGCGTCGTCCGCCCGGACGGGGGCGCCGCCGACTGAGCCGGCGGCTGCGCGGTGCCCGTGCCCACGCGACCGCCCAAGGCCGTACGGAGTGGTTCCGGACATTCTTCGGGCGCCCATTCCATGCATTCCGTTCCGTTCGAGCGGAATGCGCGGCATTGTCGGACGGCGGCACGTGGCTGGATTGTTCAATTTCGTAGGGCGGGTCGGGGGATCGGCCGAAAGATGCCCTTCCGTAGTGATCTGGTAGCGGAATGCGCTCACCGGGGGTGATGTTCGTCATTCCCCTTCCATGCCGCCCCAGGTGAAATGGCCTATCAGTACTGGCATATGACGAAGGCCGCGTGCCAAAGGGCATTCCATGCGCGGCGGTCCGGACGCTATGGTCGCCCTTCGATGCCCGGTAGCCCCCCCGCTCAGCCGACCGACGAGCAAGGGTCGAGCCGGGCAGGGTGGTGTGCCGGTCGGTACCCCACCGCGCCCCTCGGGGGAGGGAAGGAAGCAGACCGATGCCCGTACCCGTACCGCACCAGCGGACGGCCGTGCTGCCGCACCAGGCAGGACCGGTGGACCACGGCTGCGCGGGAACCGCCCGCGCCGCCGCCGTCGGCATGCCCGCGCACGGGGGCTGCCCGGAGGCTTCCGCTCCGCCGCAGGCGGCGCCCCTGAAGGCGCCCCACGGCTCCGTCGACTCCGCGCCGCTGCCCCGGGACCTGCCGGCGGCCGAGCTGCCGCGGCCGGCCGGGGACCGTCGACTTCCGGCCGGGTGGACTGCTGCCCGCCCGGCGTCCGGTCATGCGTCCGCCGAAGTGGCCGACGACGTGTCCTCCGCCACACCCGAGGACCCCACGGTCGCCGCCTCCCCGGAGCCGGCGTCGCAGCCCGCCCAGGGGCTGACCCTGCTCCTGATCGGCGAGGACCCCAACAGCCACGTCCCGGAGATGTGGGACTGGGCCGGCCGCAAGGTCCGGCTGCGCACCGCCCGCAACCTCACCGAGGCCGAGCGGCTGCTCACCGACGACGTGCACTGCATCCTGCTCGACCTCACCCCCGCCGATCCGCGCGGCCGCGAGGAGCTCCCCCAAGGATCTGCGACGCGCTTCGCTCCAGCGGGGACCCCCGCGCACTCCCGGGCCGACGCCCCGGGCGCCCCCGGCGACGAACTGGCCGTGCTGCGGGCCGTGCTGCGGATGGCGCCCTCGCAGGCCGTCCTCGTGCTCACCTGCGAGACGGACGCCGAGCGGGCCGCCGACGCGGTGCGGGTGGGCGCCCAGGACTACCTCTTCCGCGACGAGCTGGACGAGAAGGTGCTCAGCCGCGCGGTGCGCTACGCCGTGGAACGCAAGCGCGCCGACCTCGCCCAGCGCCAGCTCACCGAGTCCCGGCTGCGCGCCCAGGAGAACGCCCGCCTGGAGCGCGGCCTGCTGCCCACGCCGCTGCTCGACGGCTCGGAGCTGCGCTTCGCGACCTGCTACCGGCCCGGCCGCAGCCGCGCCCTGCTGGGCGGCGACTTCTACGACACCGTCCGCACTCCGGACGGCACCGTGCACGCCATGATCGGCGACGTCTGCGGCCACGGCCCCGACGAGGCCGCGCTCGGCGTCGAACTCCGCATCGCCTGGCGGGCGTTGACCTTCGCCGGGCTCTACGGCGACGAGCTGCTGGCCACGCTCCAGAAGGTGCTGGAGAACGAGCGCTCCGACGACGAGATCTTCGCGACGCTGTGCACCGTCGACATCTCCGAGGACGGCCACCGGGCCGGCGTGTGCCTGGCCGGCCACCCCGCGCCGCTGCTGGCCCGCGCCGGGGAGCAGCCCGAGCTGCTGCCGTACGAGTTCGGCGGCCCGGCGCTCGGCCTGCTGCCGGAGGCCCGCTGGCCGCGCCGCCAGGTCGAGCTGGGCCCCGCCTGGAGCCTGCTGATGTACACCGACGGCCTCATCGAGGGCCGCATCGGCGAGGGCAACCGGCGCCTGGGCCAGGAGGGCATGACCGAACTCGTCGCCCGCCAGATGGCGAGCGGCCTGACGGGCGAGGAGCTGCTGGAGGCGTCGGTGCGGGAGGTCCGGGCCCTCAACGGCGGAGAGCTCACGGACGACGTGGCGGTCCTGCTGCTGGACCGGCGGTAGGCCGCGCGGGCCACCGGGCCCGGCCGGGCCCGGAGCGGAGTCGGGCCCGACCGGCCTCAGCGACCGCCGTTGTACGGGCCGTAGGGGCCGTCCGAGCTGGAGCCGCGGCGCGGGCCACGGCCGCCGCCGGCCACCGCGCGCAGCGCCGGGCGGACGTCGACGGTGTAGACGATCACCGCGATCATGCCGATGATCGGCAGGAACGACAGCAGCGGCAGCAGGAACATCAGCGCGGTGGCGATGCCCAGGAAGATCAGCCACATGGGCTTGGTCTGCTTGTCGGCCGCGCGGTAGGCGTCCTCGCGGCGGACGGCCGCGTCGATCAGCATCACGGCGGAGTAGACGCCGAGGGCGAGCTGAACCCAGCTCAGAATGCTCTGGAATCCGTAAATCAGCACGCCGTCCACCTGCCGTTAGCCATTCGCCCTGGAAACTCGGTCTGTCATCGCGGTTCGTGTGGCTCCTGAAGGCCCCACCGTACCCGGACAACGGGCCGGGCACGTGGGAAGTGCCCGGCCCGCCCGAGGGCCACCGCTCACCGGTGGCTCACTTCGCGGACGACGGCGGGGTGCTCTTCTTCGCCGGGCCCGCCGCGGGCTTGCGCACCGCGGTCGGCTTCTTCGCCCCGGCGGTCTTCGGCTCGGTCGAGGCGGTGGCCTTGGCCTCGGTGCGGGCCCCGTTGGCCGGCACGGTCTTGGCCCGGCCGCCGGTCTCGGCGCCGTTCTTGGCCTCGGCCTTCGCCGCCGGCTCCGGCTCGATCGCCACCGCCAGCTCCTCGACCTGCTCGGCGGCGCCGCCGCGCCAGTTCTGCACCGCGCCCCGGCCGCGCTCGGCCAGCTCGTCGTAGGTCTCCCGGGCCTGCACGGCGACCTCGGCGGCCCGGCCGACGCCGCGCAGCGCCAGCTCCTGCGCCTGGTCGCGGAACTTCTTCAGGTCCCCGTCGAGCGACCCGAGCAGCACGGTCAGCTTCTCCTGGGCCTCCTTGGCCTGCTTGGTGACCAGGGCCTGGATGTCCTTGGGGTCGGTGCTGCGGACCGACTCGAAGTGCTTGGGCGCCTCGGCCTTGATCTTCTCGACCAGCTGCGGCACCTCGCCGAGCTTCTCGGCGGCCAGGTCGGCGGTACCGGCCAGGGCGTACAGCGGGGTCGCGTCGGTCAGGGCCTTGCGGAGGTCATCGGTGGTGATGGCCATGACGTGGTTCCTCCTGGAAACGTTGGGGTTGCTCAGGTGGCGTGCGGGCCGCCGTCGGCTTCTGGCTCGTGGGGGCGGTCCCCGTCCTCGGGTCCGTCCTCGGGTCCGTCGTCGGACCGGTGCGCGGTGTCGCCGTCCGGATCGCCGCCGTGTCCGTTCTCCTTGCGGAAGGACTCGTAGATCTGCAGCAGGACCTGCTTCTGCCGCTCGTTCAGCGACGGGTCGGTGAGTATCGCGGTCTGCACCCCGGCGCCGTCCGGGCTGCGCCGCTCGTCCAGGATCCCGGCCTGGACGTACAGCGTTTCGGCGGATATCCGCAGCGCCTTGGCGAGCTGCTGGAGGATCTCCGCACTCGGTTTGCGCAGACCGCGCTCGATCTGGCTGAGGTACGGGTTGGACACCCCCGCGGCATCCGCCAGCTGCCGCAGGCTCAGCTGCGCGGTGCGCCGCTGCTCCCGCAGGAACTCGCCGAGATTGCCGACATTGAGAGAGGCCATGTCTCGATACTGCACGGTAGCGCTAACTATTGCAAGCAAGCGCTAGCAATAGTGGCGCGCGCCATGGCGGGGGCGGTGGTGCAGGGGTCCCGGAGGGTGTCAGGTGGCGGAAAACGGGTACCCGCCCGCGGTATCACCGACCGGGGTGGACACCTAGGGTGGGCGGGCAAAAGCTTGTTCGCGTACGGCCGGACGGGGGCGCCAGACATGGCAGACAAGACGGAATCAGGACAGATACGGCGACGGCTGCGCTCCAGCACCGTCGTCCTCGGCGGCATGGGAGCGCTCGCCGCTGCCCTCGCCTCCTGCGGATCGGAACCGGACAAGCGCTGCGTGGACCCCAAGAGCTACGACAGCGTCCTGGGCTACCGGGTTGTCGGCGCGGCCCGGTGCTCGCCGGCGAAGGGGACGTCCGGCACCGCCACGACCGGCCGCTGGTACTACGGGTCCGGCGGCTCCGGCCGCTACGCCGAGGGCGGCACGTTCAGCAAGAGCCAGGCCGTGGACCGCGGCGGCTTCGGCTGCTCCGGCCCCGGCTCCCGGCACGGCTCCTCGGGCGGCTGACCACGCGATGCGCCGCCACACCATCGAGCCCCGCCCCGACTGGCAGGCCCTCGTCGAGGCCCAGGGCCTGATCTACCCGCTCACCCGGTACCCCGACGACTCGCTGCGCCCCTACTGGGACGAGAGCGCCTACTACTCCTTCTCGGCCGACGAGATCGAGGAGCTGGAGGGGGTCGTCGAGGAGCTGCACGGCATGTGCCTGGCCGCCGCCGAGCACATCGTCGCCCACGACCGGTTCGCCGACCTCGGCGTCACCGATCCGCGGCTGGCCGCCAGGATCGCCGAGGCATGGCACCGGCGCGCCGAACTCCCCTCCGTCTACGGCCGGTTCGACCTGCGCTACGACGGCGACGGCCCGGCCAAGATGCTGGAGTACAACGCCGACACCCCCACCTCCCTGGTGGAGGCCGCCAGCCCGCAGTGGTTCTGGATGGAGGACCGGTTCCCGGCCGCCGACCAGTGGAACTCGCTGCACGAGCGGCTGGTGGACGCCTGGAAGCGGCAGGCGGCACTGCTGCCGCCCGGCGCCCCGCTGCACTTCGCGCACTCGGCCGCCGACGAGCTGGGCGAGGACCTGATGACCGTCGCCTACCTGCGGGAGACGGCCGAGCAGGCCGGCCTGGCGACCGAGGCGATCGCCATGGAGGAGATCGGCTGGGACCGGCTCTCCGGCCGCTTCGTCGACCAGCGACTGCGCTTCATCCGGGCCTGCTTCAAGCTCTACCCCTGGGAGTGGCTGGCCTCCGACGACTTCGGCCCGCACGTCCTGGACACCCTCGACAACGGCGGCGCCACCGGTTCCACCCTGTGGATCGAGCCCGCCTGGAAGATGCTGCTCTCCAACAAGGCGCTGCTGGCGATCCTCTGGGAGCTCTTCCCCGGCCACCCCAACCTCCTCCCCGCCCGCCTGGACGGCCCCCACGACCTGGCCGCCGGCCCCGGTTACGTCGCCAAGCCGCTGTTGGGAAGAGAGGGCGAAGGGGTCACCGTCCATCCGGCCGGATCCACCGCCGTCCGGCGCGACGAACCGTGCTGCTACCAGGAGTTGGCGCCGCTGCCGGACTTCGACGGCAACCGGGTGGTGCTCGGAGCCTGGGTCGTCGAGGGCGAGGCGGCCGGGCTCGGCATCCGCGAGTCGACCGGCCTGGTCACCGACGGGTACGCGCGGTTCCTGCCGCACATCATCGGGTGAGAAATGCCGTGCGGGCCCGGTGGCGCGCTGCTACCGTCTGCCGCATGCAGCGCGCTGGTCTGACCTTCACGACGACGCCGGAGAGAGTCCCGGCGCGCTGACTGCTGACCAACGAGTCGTAGAGCCCCGGGGCGAGTGCCCCGGGGCTTCGCCGTGTGGTCACTCGCTCCTCCAGTGACACACGAGGAGATCCCGATGAACGCCACCCCCGTCCACGACCACCGCCGGCTCGGCCGCGAGCTGGACCTCTTCGACACCGATCCGCTGATGGGCGCCGGGCTGCCCTACTGGCTGCCGGACGGCGCGGCGGTGCGGCACGCCCTGGAGGAGTACATCCGCGAGACCGAGCACCGCGCCGGCTACCAGCACGTCTACTCACCGGTCCTCGGCAAGCGCGAGCTCTACGAGATCTCCGGGCACTGGGACCACTACCGCGACGACATGTTCCCGCCCATGGACCTCGGCGGCGAGCAGGTCGTGCTGCGCCCCAGCCTGTGCCCCCACCACGCCCTCATCTACCGCTCCCGCTCCCACAGCTACCGCGAACTCCCGCTCAGAATTGCCGAGTTGGGCGGGATGTACCGCTCGGAGCGCTCCGGGGTGCTCGGCGGTCTCACCCGCGTCCGGGCCATCCAGCTCAACGACGCGCACATCTTCTGCACCCTCGACCAGGTCGCGGACGAGGCCCGCGCCGCCCTGGACCTGATCCGCCGCGCCTACGCCGACCTCGGCATCCGCGCCGCCCGCTACCGCCTCTCGCTCCCCGGCGAGGGCGGCAAGTACATCGACGACCCCGCGATGTGGCGACGCGCCGCGGCCCTGCTGACCGAGGTCCTGGACGCCTCCGGCGTGCCCTACGAGGCCGCCGAGGGCGAGGCCGCCTTCTACGGCCCCAAGATCGATGTGCAGGTCGCCGACCGCGCCGGCCGCGAGGCGACCCTCTCCACCGTCCAGGTCGACCTTCATCAGCCGCGCCGCTTCGACCTGTCCTACGTGGGCCCCGACGGCACCCGGCACCGGCCCGTGATGGTCCACCGCGCCGTCATCGGCAGCGTCGAACGCGCCGTCGCCCACCTCATCGAGGAGCACGGCGGCGCCTTCCCGGCCTGGCTCGCCCCCGTCCAGCTGGCGGCGCTCCCGCTCTCCGAGGACGAGCTGCCGCAGGCCGCCGACCTCGTGCGGCGCTGTCGCGAACGCGGTCTGCGCGCCGCACTCGCCGAGCCGGCGCAGGGCACCCTCGGCGCCCGTATCCGGGCCGCCCGACACGTCCCCTACCAGGCCGTCATCGGCCCCCGGGAGGCCCCCGCCGACCTCGTCGCGCTCCGTCTCCGCGACGGCCGCCGCCCCGCACCGCTGCCCGCCACCGAGGCGCTGGCCCGTATCGGGGCGGTGGTGGCGGAGCGCCGGGGGGAGCTGTGGGCGGACGCCTGAGGGGCTGCTGCCGGGCTCCCGGCGGGCTACTGTCGGGCGGATGCGGAAGACACACCGGCCCCGCCGGCTCGTCGTGGGCGATCAGTGCTGGCTGTGGACCGTGCGCCACCGGCACCCCGAGTGCCGGGAGGTGCTCTCCCTGCGCCGCGAGGGCAGCCGGGAGGTACTGCGGATCGTCTTCCGCCCCGGCCCCGGGCGCTTCGTCCCCGACGGCTTCCTGCACTCCGGGGCGGTCATGGACGACCGGCGCCGGTCGCTCAACCTCCATGAGCCGGGCGTCGTACGGAAGTTGCTGGACGCCGCGGTGGGGGACGCCGCCCTGCCCGTGGGGGTCCCCCCGCTCGAACGAAGTCGAGAGCGGGGGAGGACCGAGAGCCTGGGGGAGCGCGGCGCACTGCCGGTGACCGCCGGAGCGCGGGAGCGGGAGCTCGACGGCTGGCCGCTGTTCGACGCCGTGGTGGGGAGCGGCCCCGCGCCCCCCTCCCCGCGCCGCCTCACTCCCTGAGCCAGAAGCTGACGGCGTGCAGCCAGGCGTCGAGCAGCGGGACGTCGCCGCGGATCTCGACCGGGCCGGTGCCGGCACCGACCGGGGCGGGCGCGGCGCCGCGGGTGGGGATGCGGCCGTAGACGAGCAGCAGCAGATCGCTCAGGGCGCCGCGGACGGTGGTGGTGGCCGGTGCGCCGAGGGCATCGGGGGCATCGGGGGCATCGGGGGCATCGGGGGCATCGGGGGCGCCTCCCCGTTCAGGGGGGTCCCCACGCTCGAACGAAGCTGAGAGTGGGGGAGGGGGCGAGAGCGCGGGGGAGGGCGGCCGGTGCCAGGTGAGGGCGTCGGCTTCGAGGGCGATCAGCCAGTCCGCCGCGGCCTCGGGGGCGGCGTCGGTGGCCTGGAAGCGGAGGGTGTGGCCCCGGCCCATGAAGTCGGCGATCCGGGGCGTGGTTTCCCGCACCACCGGCAGGGAGCCGAAGGACATCCACTCATCGAGCGCGTCCACGGCGACGTCCTCGACGACGGCGAACGGGCGGGCGGCCCCGGCGGACCCGCCGGGGGACTGCGCGGCCACGAAGGTGGCGTCCGCGCGGTGGACCACCGTCTCGTGCGTCATCCGGCGCGCCCAGAAGGCCGGGGTGCCGCCCGGGGCCACCGTCCACACCGGGGTGTCCGGGCCGGCGGTGCGCAGGGCGTCGGCCAACTGCTCGGCGCCGTCGGTGAGCCAGGCGCCGAGCGTGGCCGCGTCCACGTCGGGGTGACCGGAGACGTCGTTGACCAGGTCGTCGGGGACCGGTTCGGCCGCCCTCGTCCGGATGATCGTCTCGGCCCAGCGGTGGGCGCCGCCCAGGTGGCGCGCCAACTGGGCGAGCGTCCAACCGGGGCAGGTGGGAACCGGCGCGGAGAGGTCCGCATCGTCGAGCCGGGTCCTCAACAGGGCGGTCTGGGCGACGATTTCGGCACAGTGGCGGTCGTAGCTCATCGAAGCCATGGGCCCACCGTACGGCCTGCCGCGGACGATGCTTAAGCGGTTTTCGTCCCGGTCGGGTCGGTCGTCCCGGTCGGTCGAGCCGGGTCGGTCGGGCGGGTGCCGATCACGACGGTGGCGTAGAGCTCGTCGGAGGTGGCCACCCGGGGGACCAGCCCGCTGCGCCGGAAGGTCTCCACGGCCCGGGGCGCCTGGCGCTCGCCGGTCTCGACCAGCAGGTGGCCGCCCGGCGCCAGCCACCGCGGCGCCGCCGCGGTCACCCGCCGCAGCACGTCGAGCCCGTCCGCGCCGCCGTCGAGCGCCACCAGCGGCTCGTGCTCGCGGGCCTCCGGCGGCAACAGGCCGACCTCCTCGGTGGGCACGTAGGGGACGTTGGCCGTCAGGACGTCGATGCGCCCCTGGAGGTGGACGGGGAGCGGGGCGAACAGGTCGCCCTCGTAGACCAGGCCGCCGGCGGCGGCGACATTGCGGCGGGCGCAGCGCACCGCGGCCGGTTCGATGTCGCAGGCGTGCAGTTCGACGCCGCCCAACGCCGCGGCCAGCGCGGCGCCCACCGCGCCGGAGCCGCAGCACAGGTCCACCGCCACGATGTGCCGCCCGGTCCGCCCGGTCCGCCCGGGAGGCCGGCGTCCGAGGGCGACGGCCTGGCCGAGCAGGAACTCGGTGCGGCGGCGCGGTACGAAGACCCCGGGGTCCACGGCGACCCGCAGACCCCCGAACTCGGCCCAGCCGAGGACGTGTTCCAGGGGATGGCCGGCCGTCCGCCGCTCCACCAGGGCGGCGAGGTCGTCCGGGGTGGGGGCCGCAGCGATCAGGAGCGCGGCCTCGTCCTCGGCGAAGACGCAGCCGGCGGCGCGGAGTCGGGTGACGACGGTGGAACGGGACGGCTCCGCCGTCTCGGTCGAGGAGCAAGTGCCCGATGAGAACAGGGACTTGGGTGACGGGTGGGGTGACGACATGGTGGTGAGCCTTTCGGGATGCCGAGGGGCGCTTCCCGGGTCACGGATGTCGGGCGGTCACCTAAGCCGGGTGGACGCACGGACGTGAGACGGGAGCACCTGCCTGGTCTGGCGGGGAATCGGTCTCACCTCCTTGGGGCGGGCGCGTGTACGAAACGGACGCGGGCCGGCACCACGTCGGGCGCCGACGGCCGGGGCAACAGTACCCGACCAGATGATCGGCAGTCAGGAGGGGAGCGTCCCGGTGCCGTTCGCGTGCGCGCCGCGGGCGGCCTCTGCCCGCGCGCGAAGAAGCAGTCGGAAAGTACTTGTCAGATTGGAAAGTTCTTGTCAGCATGATGAGTGTCGAATGAGTGAGCGAAGACCTTGCTCACTGTGACGAATGAGGGGGATGGACATGGGGGAGTACGCATCCAGCGACGCGGCGGCCGCGTTGGCCCGCGCGCAGGAGCTGAGTTCGATGGTCCGCAAGCGCACCGCGTGGTACGTGCGGTACCAAGTCGTCTACGGTTGCGCGGCCGGTCTGCTGGTGCTTGTCATCGGCCTGGTGAAGGCCCCGTTCGGGCCGGCGATCGGCGCCGGGGGCTGGGGCGCCACGATCGCCGTGCTCTCGGTCTACGCGGCCCGACAGCCCGTCGCCCGGCGGGGGTTCGGCCGCTGGCACGGCATCATGATCGGCACCTGGGCACTGCTCTACTCCGCGGTGCTGTGGCTCGGACTGCTCTTCTTCCGGGGGGATGTGTCCTGGTGGGTGCCCGGCGCGGTGGTGGTCTCCCTGCCGGGCCTGATAGGCGGATATCTGGAGGCCCGGAAGTGACGGAGACGCACGAGGCGACGGGGGCGGCCTCGGATGCCGCCCCGCCGCCCGGAAGCCACCCGCGCCACGGGCTGGACGAGGTCATCCACGCCCCGGTCCGCTTCTCCATCGTGGCGACCCTGGCCGCCGCGGAGAAGGCCGAGTTCGCGTTCGTGCGCGACACGGTCGAGGTGAGCGACTCGGTCCTGTCGCGGCAGGTCGCCACCCTGGAGAAGGCCGGCTATGTCGCCGTCACCAAGGGATACGTCGGCAAGCGCCCGCGCACCTGGCTCGCCCTCACGGCGGACGGCCGGGCCGTCTTCGCCGCGCACTGTCGGGCTTTGCGGGCCATAGCGGGCGCCGAAGGCTGACCCGGCGCCGCGGCGATCAGGGGGCCGCGACGAGGAAGCCGCGACGAGGAGGCTGCGACGGGGGTCGCCCGTAGATCAGTTGACTTGGAGCGCGCTCCAACTCGTAGCGTCGTGGACGGATCGAGGGGCGTCGGCAGCGGGCCGCCCACTCCCTCCCGTCCCATTCGTCGTACGCACCAGGAGGCAGCAACATGATGGAGATTCCCACCCGTCACCTCGGGGGACTCGCGGTATCCGCGCAGGGGCTCGGGTGCATGGGGATGAGCCACGGCTACGGCGCCTCGGACGACGACCAGTCGATCGCGACCATCCGCCACGCGCTCGACCTCGGCGTCACCCTCCTGGACACCGCCGACTTCTACGGGTCGGGCCACAACGAGGAGTTGATCGGAAAGGCGGTCGCCGGGCGGCGCGACGAGGTGGTGCTGGCCACCAAGTTCGGCTTCGCCAACCGGCTGGGCGAGCCGATCGAGATCCGCGGCGACGCCGCCTACGTCCGGCAGGCCTGCGACGCCTCGCTGCGCCGGCTCGGCGTCGACCACATCGACCTCTACTACCAGCACCGGGTCGACCCCGACGTGCCGATCGAGGAGACCGTCGGCGCCATGGCCGAGCTGGTCGCGGCGGGCAAGGTGCGCCACCTCGGCCTGTCCGAGGCGGGCGTGGAGACCGTCCGGCGGGCCCACGCGGTCCACCCGATCGCCGCGCTGCAGAGCGAATGGTCGCTGTGGACCCGCGATCTGGAGGAGGAGGTCGCCCCGGTCTGCCGCGAGCTCGGCATCGGCCTGGTGCCGTTCTCGCCGCTCGGCCGCGGCTTCCTGACGGGGCGCTACACCTCGGTCGAGGGCCTGCCGGAGTCCGATGTGCGCCGCACCCAGCCGCGCTTCGCGGACGGCAACCTGGAGCAGAACCTCGCGATCGTGGAGAAGCTCAACGAGCTCGCCGCCGAGAAGGGCGTCACCGCCGGCCAGTTGGCGCTGGCCTGGGTGCAGCACCGGGGTGACGACGTCGTGCCGATCCCGGGCACCCGCCGCCAGAAGTACCTGGTGGAGAACCTCGGGGCCGTGGAGGTGCGGCTCTCCGTCGAGGAGCTCGCCGCCATCGACGCCGCGGCCCCGGCCGGACGGGTCGCCGGCACCCGGTACGACGCCGGGAACCTGGCCTTCGTCGGCAAGTGAGGCCACCGGCCGGCGCACCCGAGCGGCGCGCCGGCCGGTGAGGCGGTGGGGCCGGCGGGGGAGTGCCCCGGCCGCCGGCCCCACCGCCGCCGGCCTCAGGCCGGCGACATCACCTCGTAGAGATTGCGGTCGGCGTCGAGGAAGAACAGGCCGCGGGGGCACAGCGGGTGGTCGATCCGGCCGTTGTCCGGGTGGCCCGGGGCGTTGCCGTAGGGGATGCCGGCGGACCGCAGGCGGGCGAGGACCCCGTCGAAGGTCTCGGGATCGACGTCGAAGGCCAGGTGGTGGCCCTCGGGGTCCGGGACGGCCATGAAGTCCAGGGTGAGCGTCTCGTTCACCCGGACCGGGGCGAAGTGGCCGTCGCGGCCGGCCGGCGGGAGCTCCGGCAGGTCCTTCCCCAAGCTCTCAACTCCGTTCGAGCAGGGGAGACCCCAACCTCAGCGAAGAAGCGGGCCGCGGCACGGTGGTCGGTGGCCGGGACGATGGTGTGGTTGAGGCTGACGGGCATCAGGCGCTCCCGGGGTCGGTGAGGGTGCCGCGGAGCAGCACGGAGACGAGTTCCTCGGTGGTGAGGGGGTCGTGGCCCGGGCCGGCGGGCGAGGGTAGCCGGCTGAAGAGCAGCCCCAGGAAAGCGGCGGCGACCCGCTCGGGGCCCAGCCGCAGCACCTCCCGGTCCGGCTCGATCAGCTCGACCACGGCGTCCTGCAGGGCGCGGAAGGACCGGGCCCGGGCGTCCTCGGGCGGAGTGCCGTCCGCCCGGGTCTGCGGCGGGAGCCCGCGCTCGTGGCGGTGCCCGGTGGCGTAGAGGCTTCTGACGACGGTGCCCATGCGCTCCATGTGGGCGCAGAGGGCCTCGGCGGCCTCGGTGAGCCGCGTGGCCAGCGGCTCGTCGAGGGGGACGGAGGCGAGCTCGCGCAGCACGTGCTCGACGCCCACGGCCTCGGCCACGCAGGCGTCCAGCAGCTCGTCCTTGTCCTTGAACGCACGGAAGATCGTGGCCTCGCCGATCCCGGCGGCGCGGGCGATCTGACTGGTGGTGACGGCCGCCCCGTGCTCCCCGATCAGCGGGAGGGCGGCGGCAACGATCATGGCTCGCCGCTGTTCGACGCTCATACCGGGTGCCCGGCGGCGCGGCGGCTTGCTCTCGGCGGAAGAGGTGGTGGGGGACATGCTGCCACGGTACGGAGTGAGCGCTCACTCCGTCAATGGGAAATGCTGCGGGAGGCGCACCCGCCGCCCCGTCCCTAGACTTCTGAAAGGCGAGCGACGGCCTTCACGCAGGCGGGCGACGCGCGCCGGCCACACCGTCGGCGGCCCGCCGACATCCGGCCCGACGTGCGACGACGACCGGCGGGACAGGCGGCCGGCCGGTGAGATCCCCGAGGGGCGGCACACCATGGAATGGAAGCTCGCGCTGGTGCCGATTCCGGTGAGCGACGTGGAACGCGCGAAGCAGTTCTACAACGAGCGGGTCGGCTTCGCCGTCGATTTCGACATCCGGCTCGACGACGGCGTGCGGATCGTCCAGCTGACCCCGCCCGGCTCGGACTGCTCGATCGTCCTGGGGGCGGGCGACGGGGTGACGCCGGTGCGCCCCGGCTCGGTGCAGGGGGTGCAGCTGGTGGTGCCCGATGTGGCCGCGGCCCGCGGCGAGTTGCTCGCCCGCGGGGTGCCGGTCGGCCCCGTGCAGCACGTGGAGAACGGGGCGCTCACCGACGGCCCCGGCGGGGCGTGGAACTCGTTCGTCTACTTCAGCGACCCGGACGGGAACGGCTGGGCCGTGCAGGAGGGCCCAGCGGACCCGGCCGACCGGTGATGACGGCGATGACGGCGATGACGGTGATGACGGTGATGGCGGTGATGACGGTGATGGCCGGCGCGTCGCCGGCCGGGATCAGACCGCGTCCGGATGGCGCTGCCCGTGGGTGGCCTCCAGGTGGGCCATGTGCTGCCGGCCCCAGGCGCCCAGCGGGGTCAGCGCCTCGTTGAGCGATGTACCGAGCCCGGTCAGCGCGTACTCGACCTTCGGGGGGACCTGCGCGAACACCTCGCGGTGGACGATGCCGTCGGCCTCCAGCTCGCGGAGCTGCTGGGCGAGCACCTTCTCGCTGATCCCCGGCAGTTCCCGGCGCAACTGGCCGAACCGCCGCGGGCCCTGGGCGAGCGCCCACAGGAGCAGCACCTTCCACTTGCCGCCGATGACGTCCACGGCGGCGTCCAGCCCGCACTCGTAGGGGCCCTTCTGTCCGCCCACGCCAACCCCCTCCACGTTCCCCGCAACGCCGGCGCGCCTGCTCGCGCACCCGCCTCAAGTATCGACGATCGCGCTGCGGTGCCCACGGCCGCGGCGGCCCGCCGGGAGCACCGCCGCGCCGTGAGGAACGCCCGGCCGGGTCGGCTCAGTTGCCGTACGGGCGGGCCGTGCGCGCCTCTCGCAGGGCCCGCGCCCACCAGGCCAGCTGGTTCAGCAGCGCGTCCGCGGCCCGGGCCGGCGGCTCCGGGTCGCGCAGCTGCCCCTGGTCGTCGAAGGGGCCGCCGGTGAGCGCGAAGCTGACCGTTTCGCGCACCGTCGTGGCGTGCAACTCGGCGAACACCAGCCGCAGTTGCTCGACCGCGCGCAGACCGCCGGAGATCCCGCCGTAGGAGACGAAGCCGACCGGCTTGGCCTGCCACTCGGCGCGCAGCAGGTCGATGGCGTGCTTGAGCGGGGCCGGGAAGGAGTGGTTGTACTCCGGCGTGATCACGGCGAACGCGTCCGCCTGCTCCACGCGCTTGGCGTACGCGATGAACTCCGCGCTCCCGTGCCGGAGTTCGTAGGGCCGGACGGCGCCCAGATCGATGACGTCGACCGTCAGGTGCGGGTGGGCGGCGCTGATGTGCCGGGTGAACCACTCGGTGATGACCGGGGCGAACCGGCCCTCCCGGGTGCTGGCGACGATCACGGCGAGGGTGTAGCGCTCTGCGGACATGTCAGGCCCTTCGTGGCGGAGTGGAGTGCAACGGCCACGACGTTAAAACCTCAATCAAACATGAGGTCAAGCGGCGGGGGCGAGCAAACACGGCCCGCCCCCGGGGCCGTCACTCCGCGCCGAACAGCTCCAGCAACTCCGTCTTCTGGAACATCCGCGCCGTCTCGATCGCCGACGGCGCACCGGCCGCCGGATCGGCACCGTGCGCCAGCAGGACCTTCACGACCTCGTCCGCCCCCTTGAACACCGCACCGGCAAGGGGAGTCTGCCCCCGGTCGTTGGCGCGATCGACGTCCCCGCCGCGCTGCAACAGGGCCTCCACGGTGGCCGGGTGCCCGTGGTAGGCGGCGAGCATCACCAGGGAGTCGCCCCTGTCGTTCGTCAGGTTGGCGGGCACGCCCGCGTCCACATAGGCGGCGACGGTGTCGGTGTCACCATGCCGCGCCAGGTCGAACACCTTGGCCGCGAGCTGCAGCACCTCGGGGTCGTGCGCGTGCTCGATCGCCTCGGGCCCCTGCGGCTCGGAATTCGCGTCACTCATGGTCGCCGGCCTCCTGCTGTGGTGGTGAGTAGCCATTACGGATGCACCGCCACTTTAGGTTTTCCCGGCCCCCTGCGTGACGGATGCGGGGGTGCGGATTCCGCCGGGTCCGCCCGGGCGCGGGAGTCGGACCGCCGTGGGGCACCCACCGACCGGCCCGGCCCGGCCCGAGGACCGGCACGGGCGGCGCAGGAGCGCCGCCCGGAACCACCACGTGGGACGCCGCGGAGCCCGCTCAGAAGGCCGCCCGAACCTCCCCCACCCGGCTCCCGCCCCCGTGCAGCGGCACATCCTCGATCCGCGCGAGCACCGCGTCCTCGACGCCCATCCCGCGCAGCACACGGGCCAGAACGGGCCCCAGCGTGCGCCCCGCGCCGTCGTCGATCTTGAAGGCCAGCGCCCGCCCGTCCGGCAGGGCCAGCGCCTGCACCGCCTCGGCGCCCATCTTGGAGAGGGTGCCGGGAAGGGCCCGCATCAGCCAGGTGTCCGGCCGGCGGGTGCCCGCGACGTACTCCGGGTGCGCCCGCATCGCGTCCGCCACGCGCCGCTCGGGCGTCCCCGGCTCGGCGAGCACGAAGTGGCGATAGGCCCGCGCCAGCCCGGTCAGCGACAGCGACATCAGCGGCGCCCCGCAGCCGTCGGTGCCGATGTGGGCGACGTCCTCGCCGCCCGCCGTGCGGACGACGTCCAGGATCAGCTGCTGGAGCGGGTGGTCCTGCGCCAGGTACGTCTCCAGCGGCCACCCGTTCAGCGCGCAGGCCGCGAGCATCGCGGTGTGCTTGCCGGAGCAGTTCATGGTGAGCGGGTCGCGGACGTTGCCGGCGGCGAGGTAGTGCTCCGCCTCCTGCGGGTCCAGCGGCAGGTCCGGCGGCGTCTGCAGCAGCTCCGCGGAGAGCCCGTGCTCGGCGAGCATGGTCCGCACCAGGTCGAGGTGGAACGCCTCGCCGGAGTGGCTCGCCGCGGCCAGCGCCAACCGCTCCCCGGAGAGGTCCAGGCCCGCCCGCAGGATCGCCGCCGCCTGCATCGGCTTGTTCGTCGAACGCGGGAAGACCGGCGCCGCGACGTCACCGAGGGCCTGCTCGACACTCCCGTCGGCCGCCAGCACCACCAGCGAGCCCCGGTGCCGGCCCTCGACGAAGCCGGAGCGGACGACCTCGGCGAGCACCGGCGACGGCACCGGACCGACCGGTGTCCCGGGCGCCGCCGCGGACGACGACTGCTCGGGTATCGGGGTGGGCGAGGACGAGGACGAGGTCTTCGACGAGGTCAAGGCCGGCCTTCCGGGGGACGGGGACCCGCTCCCGGAGGCGGCTTGTGGCCGTTCAGGAGAGCAGGTCGTCTACTTGGGCTTCGCCTTCACGGTACCTGCGTGCGATTTCCGCACTGCAATCGTCGGTCGTGCGCTGCAGGGACTGACGGCGCTGCGAGATCTGCCGCTCGTAGCGGATCAGCCGCGCCATCGCGTCGTGCAGCTCCTCGTCCGTACGGGCCGTGAGGTCCGACAGCTCGACCTCGCCGAGCATCTCGTCGGCGAGCCGGCGGTACTCCTCGCTGTGCGGGGTGCCGAGCGTCACATGCCGGGCGGACGAGCGCTGGCGCGACGGGAGGTCGGTGAGGATCTCGGGCAGCCGGTCCAGCAGCGGCGAGTGCGGCCCGGTGCGGCGGGCGATCTCGGCGCGGAGGATGTCGATCCGGCCCTGGAGCAGCCGCCGCAGATAGCTGAGGTCGGCCTCCTCCTGCTGGCAGTCGCGGCGCACCACGCGCAGTTCGGGCAGGCTCAGGCCGGACAGCTCCGGTGGGCCGGCCGGACGGAAGCGGTCGCGCTGCTGCGGGGGGCGGGCGGTCTGTGCCTGGCCTGCCTGGAGCATGGGGTCATCCTTGGTACGGGCGGGCTCGACGGGAGCCGGCGCCGGGGTGGTGGTCAGGGACTGCGGGGCCTCCGGGGCGGTCGAGGTCTCCGGGACGACCGGTCTGGGAGGCCCGGACGGCGGGACGGGGCGGGCCGGCGGCGGGCCGCCGACGGGTGCCGTACGGGCGGTTGGCACGGGGCCGGGAGTCTGGCCGGCGCCGAGTGTGGTCATGAATCGTTCCGTCCCCTCGTCCGGTGCCGCGTCCAGGGCATGTTGTCCGTGAAACGCACCGCGTGCACGCATCGTGCCACTCTGTGCGGCCCGTGTGCAGTGCCATGGCACTCGAACGGCCCTCGTGGGGGTACCCGGGCCGCGGCGTCGGGGCGGCCCGGCATGATGGCGGGTATGCGAGCTGTGGTGCAGAGGGTGAACGGCGCACGCGTCGAGGTGGCGGGCGAGACGGTCGGCGAGATCGTCGGGGAGGGGCTGTGCGCCCTGGTGGGAGTCACGCACGACGACACCCCGGAGAAGGCCGCGCAGCTCGCCCGGAAGCTGTGGTCGGTGCGGATCCTGCAGGGCGAGAAGTCCTGTTCGGACAACGGGGCGCCGCTCCTGGTGATCAGCCAGTTCACTCTCTACGGTGACGCGCGCAAGGGCCGTCGTCCCACCTGGCAGGCGGCTGCGCCGGGCCCGGTCGCCGAGCCGCTGGTCGACGAGGTGGTCGCCCGGCTGCGGGCGTTGGGCGCACAGGTGGAGACCGGACGGTTCGGCGCGGACATGAAGGTGTCGCTGACGAACGACGGGCCGTTCACGGTGCTGCTGGAGGTCTGAACGGCTCCTGGGCGCTCCCAAGGGGGGAGGGGAACGGATCCCCTAGGGGACGCGAAGGCCCCCTGCGGGGCCACAACGCGGCGGGCCCGGACGCGCATTCCCGGGGCGCATTCCCTGGCACGAATTCCCTGGCACGGATTCCCGGGGGCGCATTCCCGGACATGCATTCCAGGGGCGCCTCACCGGGTGGGGCACGAGACGGCCCACCCCGTAGGGCGCCCCCGTGCGCCCCGCTCCTACGGTTCGACCACGACCTCCTGGGCCGCCGCCGTGCTGCCCGCGAGCAGCACGGCGTCGGTCGGGACGTTGCGCTTGACCAGGGCCAGGGCGATCGGGCCGAGTTCGTGGTGGCGGGCCGAGGTGGTGATGAAGCCCAGCTGGCGGCCCTCCTCGCCGTCCGCGGCCAGCCGGACCGGCGTCCCGTGCGGCGGGAGGTGGACCTCGCTGCCGTCGAGGTGGAGGAAGACCAGGCGGCGCGGCGGCTTGCCGAGGTTCTGGACCCGGGCGACGGTCTCCTGGCCGCGGTAGCAGCCCTTCTGGAGGTGGACCGCGCCGCCGATCCAGCCGACCTCGTGCGGGATGGTGCGGTGGTCGGTCTCCAGGCCGAGCCGCGGGCGGTGCGCCTCGACGCGCAGCGCCTCCAGGGCGAGGATGCCGATCGCGGGGCCCCCGGCCGCGGCGAACGCCTCCAGCTCGGCGCGCGGCAGGAACAGGTCGCGGCCGTGCGGGGTCTCCCGCACGACGGTGCCCTCGGGGGCCTCGACGATGGAGCCGGCCGGGAGGTGGACGACGGCGAAGTCGTCGGTGCGGTCGGCGACCTCGACCCGGTAGAAGAACTTCATGCTCTCCAGGTAGGCGATCAGCGCCTCCTGTTTGCCGGGCTCGGTGTGCAACCAGGTCGTCTCGCCGTCGTCGACCAGGTAGAGCGCGTGCTCGACGTGGCCGTTCGCGGAGAGGATCAGGGCCTCGGTGGCCTGGCCGGGCGGGAGTTCGCTGACGTGCTGGGTCAGCAGCAGATGCAGCCAGCTCAGCCGCTCGGGGCCGCTGACGGTCACCACGCCGCGGTGCGAGAGGTCCACGAAGCCGGATCCGTCGGCGAGGGCACGTTGCTCCCGGAACAAGTCGCCGTAGTGCGCGGCGACGCCTTCGTCGGGGGCCTCGGCGGGGACGGCGCCGGGCAGCGACAGCAGAGGGCTGGCGGATGAATGTCGCAGCATGGGGCCAGCCTACGACCAGTAGGCGGCGTGCTACCCGTTCCCCTCGGCCGTACCGCCGCCCTGCGCGGCCCGGGCCGCGCAGCCCGTGCACCGGCCGAAGATCGCGAAGTGCTTCATGTCGGTCTCGAAGCCGAACTGCTTGCGGAGGGTGGCCGCGAACGGCGCGGCGACCGACAGGTCCGCCTCGATGACGTCGGTGCAGTCCCGGCACACCAGGTGGATGTGGTGGTGGCGGTCGGCGAGGTGGTAGGTGGGCGCGCCGTGCCCGAGGTGGGCGTGGCTGACCAGCTCCAGCTCTTCGAGGAGTTCCAGGGTGCGGTAGACGGTGGAGATGTTGATGCCGCCGGCGGTCTTGCGCACCTCGGTGAGGATGTCGTCCGGGGTGGCGTGCTCCAGCCTGTCCACCGCCTCCAGCACGAGTTGTCGCTGCGGGGTCAGGCGGTATCCGCGCCTGCGGAGGTCGCTCTGCCAGTCGGTGGTCACCACACGGCCAGTGTAGGAGGGCGGTCAGTCGGTGCGCACGCCCCGCAGATAACGGGCGAGGTCGCTGATGGCGGTGGGATTGCGGGGGCTTTCGACGAGTTCGGCGTAATCCATCACGTAGATGCGGTGGTGTTTGATCGCCGAGACGCCGGCGATCGGGGCGTAGGACTCCAGGAACGCCTTCTTCTGCGCGGCGGAGGTGTCGCCGTAGTTGTTGATGACGATGACGTCGGGGTCGCGGGCGACGACGGTCTCCCAGCCGACGGTGGTCCAGGAGTCCTTGAGGTCCTTCATGACGTGGTCGCCGCCGGCCTTGGTGATGATGTCGTGCGGGGCGGCGTACTTGCCGGAGGTCAGCGGCTTGTCGCGGCCGTCGTCGTAGAGGAAGACGGTGGGGCGGTGGGCGGGGGTCCTGGCGGCGGCGTCGGCGACCTGCTTCTGGTACGCGCGGATCAGGGCCTGGGCGCGGTCCTCGACGTCGAAGATCTTTCCGAGGGTGGTGAGGTCGGTGTAGAGCGCCTCCAGGGGCGGCATCACGCCGCGGGCGCCGGCGCCGCTGCCGTTGTGGCAGGACTCGGTCAGGACGTAGGAGCCGACGCCGAGCTTCCCGAGGGCGGCGGGGGTCAGGCCGTTGCCCTCGCCGAAGCCGTAGTTCCAGCCGGCGAAGACCAGGTCGGCCTTGGCGTCCAGGGCCATCTCCTTGGTGAGGGCCTTCTTCGACAGCCAGGGGACCTTGTCGTAGGCGGCCTTCCAGGGGACCTTGGTGAGGTCGCCCTTGTCGTCGGGCATGGCGTAACCGGCCATCCGGTCCTCCAGGCCCAGCGCGAACATGATCTCGGTGATGCCGACGTCGTTGGTGACCACGCGGCGCGGGGCGTGCGGGTAGGTGGTCCGGGTGCCGCAGTTGGTGACGGTGACGGGGTAGTGCCCCAAGGCGTGCTCGTCGGTGCCGTGGGTCGGGTCGGCGACGTGGGCGCCGCAGCCGGTGACGGCCAGGGCCAGGGCGGCGAGCAGGGCGGCGGGGCGCAGGGCGCGGCGGGCGGGGCGCGGGGCGTGAGGCATGGGGTTCGGGTTCCTCGGGAGCGGGCTCAGGCGGCGGGCAGGCGGTCGAACAGCAGCTGGACGGCGCCGGTTTCGGGGTGCCGCACGCGGTGCGCACGGACGCCGAAGACCTCGGCGAGCAGCTCCGCGGTGAGGACGTCGTGCGGCGGGCCGGAGGCGACGATCCGGCCGTCGGCGATGACGTGCAGCTCGTCGCAGTGCACCGCGGCGAGGTTGAGGTCGTGCAGCGCGGCGAGCACGGTCAGCCCGCTGTCCCGGACCAGCGCCAGGACGTCCAACTGCTGGGCGATGTCGAGGTGGTTGGTGGGCTCGTCCAGGACCAGCACCTGCGGTTCCTGGGCGAGGGCGCGGGCGATCAGGACGCGCTGCTTCTCGCCGCCGGAGAGCCGCAGGAAGCCCCGCTCGGCCAGGTGGGCGGCGCCGACCCGGGCCAGCGCCCGGTCGCAGAGCGCGCGGTCCGCGGCGCTGGGCCGGCCCGAGCCGCGCTGGTGCGGCAGCCGTCCCATCGCGACGACCTCGGCGGCGGTGAAGTCGAAGTCGGTGCCCGCCTCTTGGGGCAGCGCGGCCAGCAGCCGGGCGGCCTCCCGGGCGGTCAGCGCGTGCAGGTCGGTGCCGTCCAGGTGGACGGTGCCGGCGGCCGGGCGCAGGGCGCGGTAGACGCATCGCAACAGGGTCGACTTGCCGCTGCCGTTGGGGCCGACCAGCCCGATGAGCCGGCCGCTGCCGGCGGTCAGGGTGACGTCGTGGACGAGCCGCTGCCCGGCCACCGCCACCGACAGCCCGGAGATGTCGAGCCGCATCAGGCACCGCCTCCGAAGGTGTAGCGGCGGCGCCGCATCAGCAGGACGAAGCAGGGCACGCCGATCACCGCGGTGATCACCCCGACGGGCAGTTCCACGGGCGCCATCAGCACCCGGGAGAGCAGATCGACCCAGACCAGCAGCACCGCGCCCAGCAGCGGCGCGACGGCCAGCACCCGGCGGTGGTCGGCGCCGACCAGCATCCGGGTGGCGTGCGGCACCATCAGCCCGACGAAACCGATCGCGCCGCTGACCGCGACCACCGCGCCGGTGGCCGCGGCGGCCACCACGAACAGCTCGCGGCGCAGCCGTTCGGGGTCCACGCCCAGTGCGGCGGCGGTCTCGTCGCCCATGGCCAGGGCGTTCAGCCGGCCGGCGGAGAGCAGCAGGTGCGTCAGGGCCGCGGCGACGGCCAGCCCGGCGATCGGAACCGAGCCCCAGCCGGCGCCGCTGAGGCTGCCGAGCAGCCACATCATCGCCGAGCGGGCCGATTCGCCGCGGTCGGCGGTGAACACCATCAGGGTGGTGATCGCGGAGAAGCCGTAGTACATCGCGGTGCCGGTCAGCACCAGCCGCATCGGGGTCAGCCCGTGGGCGGTCCGGGCGGCGGCGTAGACCAGGACCATGGCGAGCAGCGCGGAGGCGAAGGCGGCGACGGACAGCGCCCAGACGCCGAGCGCGGCGAGCGTCCCGAAGAGCAGGACGGCGTTGGCGCCGACCGCCGCGCCGGAGGATATGCCGAGCACGAAGGGGTCGGCGAGGGCGTTGCGGACCAGGGCCTGGACGGCGACGCCGATGGCGGACAGGCCGGCGCCGACGACCGCGGCGAGCACCGCGCGGGGGAACCGCAGCTCCCAGACGATGGTGTACGCGGCGACCTCGTCGGGTCGGATGGTGCCGCCGGTCAGTCCGGCGCCCAGATAGCGCAGCACCTGCGGCCAGCCGATCCCGGCGGCGCCGAGGGCGGTCCCGCACAGCAGCGAGCCGGCCAGGACGGCGGCCAGGGCGACGGCCAGGGGAAGGGTGCGGACGGGACGTGCCAAGGGTGGTCAAGCCTTCGGCTCGGGCCGCGTGCGTGGGGGTCCTCCCTGCTCCTTGAGAGCTTGGGGAGGATGAGGAGCGGCGGCCCGGGCTCCCCCAGCTAACGCTGGGAGGTGCCCCAAGGCGACGGCGGCGTCCCCTCGCAGTCCACGGCGAGTTGGTGTGGATCCGGCGCCGCCGCGGGTGATCGGGCTTGCGGAACGGCGCCCTTTCGGGACGTCCGCATACCGTTGCGGGTCAGCGCCGGACTCTCACCGGACTTCCCCCGCGGGGCGCGTCATGCAGTTGTGGTGCGGGCCGGTCGGCCCGGGGGCTCAGCCCTCGTACGGCGTGCCGTCCGGGCGGAAGAAGGAGACGCCGTCGGGCATGTCGTCGGGCAGGCTCTCGGCCCACTCCTTGAGGTCGGCGACCTTCTTCAGCTGCGCGGACATGTAGGGGCGCAGCGGCACCTCCGGGGTGGACTTCTCGCCCACCCACATCAGGTCGCCCTTGACGTAGCCGTAGAGCCGCTTGCCGCCGCTGTACGGGCTGGCCGCGGCGGTCCGTGCGATGGCGTCGGTGGCGAGGTCGATCTGCGGCTTCTTGTCGGCCAGCTCGCCGTACCAGATCTCGACGACGCCCTGGTCGCGGGTCATCACGACCTCGACCTGGCGGCCCTCGTCGACCCGCCAGAAGCCGGTCTCGGTCTCCAGCGCGCGGAGCTGCTTGCCCTCGCTGTCGAGCACCCACGTGCGCGAGGTGTATTCGAGGAAGTCGCGGCCGTCGTGGGAGAAGACGACCTCCTGGCCGAAGTTGCACTTCTCGGCGCCGGGGAAGTCGAAGACGCCGGCGCCCTCCCAGCGGCCGAGGAGGAAGGCCAGCGGGACCAGCGACGGGTTCAGGTCGGACGGGATCTCGATCATGAGCTCAGGCGATCTGTAGTGGGGGACAGAAGGGGCGCGCGAAGCGCTCCTATGAAGGGTGGTGGGCGACGGGTGGGCGTCAGCGCTGGCCCTGGTACAGCTTCTTCCAGGTCAGCCCGGCGAACGCGATCACGCCGACGGCGACCAGAACCAGCAGGGTGGTGAAGAATGCCTCAAGCACGAGCGCGCTCCTTGGGCGGAGTGAGGTGTTACGGACCGCCTGCGAGTCTAGTCGGCGCTGTCGGGGGCGGCGCTGTGAGGTCCGCCGTGGTCGTGCGCCCGGTCGCCGGACTCCCCGCAGGGCGTGCGCGCCCCGGCGGCCCGGTCGCGCCTACGCTGGGCCCATGGCGAAGAAGCTGGTGATCAAGGTGACGGCGGGCGCGGACGCGCCCGAGCGGTGCTCGCAGGCGTTCACGGTGGCGGCGGTGGCGGTGGCCAGCGGCGTAGAGGTGTCGCTGTGGCTGACCGGGGAGTCGGTGTGGTTCGCGATGCCGGGGCGGGCGGCGGAGTTCGAGCTGCCGCACGCGGCGCCGCTGCCGGAGCTGATCGACGGGATCCGCGCGGGCGGCGGGGCGATCACGGTCTGCACACAGTGCGCGGCACGCCGCGGTATCGAGGAGAAGGACCTGATCGAGGGGGCGGGCATCGCCGGTTCCCAGCTGTTCGTCAGCGAGATCATGCCGGAGGGCGTGCAGGCGCTCGTCTACTGAAGCGGGCCGGCTGCTGAAGCGGGCCGGGCGATCGAGCGTCAGCTCCGGCGGCGGTCCTGGTCGTCGCGGTCGTCCAGCTCGCGCCACCAGCGGTCGGACTCCGGGTCGCCGGACTCGTCCCACCAGCGCTCGCCCGGTTCGCGGCGGTTGCCGATGACGGCCGCGACGGGCGGGATGACCATGGCGACGACGCACATCGCGACCGCGACCGGCACGGACCACAGCCGCACCACGCTCCACGCCAGCACGAACAGCACCAGGCACACGCCCATCAGGACGAAGTACCGGCGATGGCGGCGCTGCGGCGGGCTGAGCCGGCGGTGCGCATGCGCGTACATACGTCCACGGTAAGTCCGTCGCGGCCCGGAAAGAAGCCCGGACGGGGGTGCCCTCCGCGCCGGGGCGGCACAGAGGGCCGCACCCCTCAGCCAAGGCGTCCAAACCCCTGGGGTGCGGCCCTCCGGCCGTCCGGACCCGGGTTGCGGGTCCGTCACGCGCGTGCCGTCAGACGGCGATGGCGACCTCCACCAGCCCGCCCTTCTGGGCGACGACCGTACGGTCCGCGCTGCCGCCCGGCACGAGCGCCCGCAGGGTCCAGGTGCCCTCGGCCGCGTAGAAGCGGAACTGTCCGGTCGCGGAGGTGGGGACCTCGGCGGTGAACTCGTTGGTGCTGTCCAGCAGGCGGACGTAACCGGTGACGGGCTGGCCGTCGCGGGTCACGCTGCCCTGGATGGTGGTCTCACCGGGCTTGAGGGTCGAGGCGTCCGGGCCGCCGGCCTGTGCTCCACACATAGCGGTACTTCCTTGAGGGGTAGGGAGGAGAGGGGCTCTCGGGCTTACTTGTTGGCGCCGAGCTCGATCGGGACGCCGACCAGCGAGCCGTACTCGGTCCAGGAACCGTCGTAGTTCTTGACGTTGGTCTGGCCGAGCAGCTCGTGCAGCACGAACCAGGTCAGCGCGGAGCGCTCACCGATGCGGCAGTAGGCGATGGTGTCCTTCGCCAGGTCCACGGCCTCCTGCTGGTAGAGGGCGGTGAGCTCCTCGTCCGACTTGAAGGTGCCGTCGTCGTTGGCGTTCTTCGACCACGGGATGTTGCGGGCGCTGGGCACGTGGCCGGGGCGCTGCGACTGCTCCTGCGGGAGGTGCGCCGGGGCCAGCAGCTTGCCGCTGAACTCGTCGGGGGAGCGGACGTCGACCAGGTTCTTGGTGCCGATCGCGGCGACCACGTCGTCGCGGAAGGCGCGGATCGAGGTGTCCTGGGCCTGGGCCTGGTACGCGGTGGCCGGGCGGCGGGGGACCTCGGCGCCGTCGACCAGGTCGCGGGAGTCCAGCTCCCACTTCTTGCGGCCGCCGTCGAGCAGTTTGACGCTGTCGTGCCCGTAGAGCTTGAAGTACCAGTAGGCGTAGGACGCGAACCAGTTGTTGTTGCCGCCGTAGAGGACGACGGTGTCGTCGTTGGCGATGCCCTTCGCGGAGAGCAGCTTCTCGAAGCCCTCCTGGTCCACGAAGTCGCGGCGGACCGGGTCCTGGAGGTCCTTCTTCCAGTCGATCCGGACGGCGTTCTTGATGTGGTTCTTGTCGTAGGCCGAGGTGTCCTCGTCGACCTCGACGAGGACGACCTTCGGGTCGTCCAGGTGGGCCTCGACCCAGTCGGCGTCTACCAAGACGTCGCTACGGCTCATGTCGGTCTCTCCTCCGGGGCAGTTGCGGGGGGCGGGATTGAGGGGTGCACACGGGTACGCCGGACGGCGCGGCGCGACGGGATGCGCGCGGCGCTGTACTGGGGACTCGTGGAGGGGCGCGGCCTTGGGGAGGCGGCCGGCCGGGACCGGTGGGTCACCCCCGCTCCGTTGCGGAAGAGCGCGGGGGAGGGAGCCAACGGCCCGTCAGACAGGGCGACAGAGCATGGCGGCGACACGGCACAGGTCGACTGCCCGCCGCTTCGTCAGTACCGCCTGTCTCCGTGGACGGAGACCGCTCCATGCGCTCTGCATGGCACCGATCGTAGGGAGGGAGAGCGCGGCATGTCACCGGTGTGTCAAATGGCGAGATGTGATTGTCCGCGATGCGGGATGCGTGTGCCGGGAAACGAGGTCCGGAGGGTCCGGCGGGGCGCCGCCGCAGAGGGGGGTCTGGTTTACGGACTGGGGAGTCTCAGGGTGTGGACGGGTGGCGGCCCGGTGGGGCGGTCCGCCACCCGCCGGGGCGGGTCAGCCGGTGAGCTTGACGTCGGTGCCGGACGCGGTGACCGTGATGCCCTGCGCGGTCGTGGTGACCTTCTCCAGCTTCAGGCTGCCCGGCAGCTGGTCCAGCTTCCAGCCGTGGTCGGTCTGGGCCCGCACCTTGCGCTCGCAGCCGGGGATCGCCTGGCACATGGCGGGGATGCGCTCGGCCCGGACCTGGACGGTGTCGCCGTGGGCGATGTCGATGGTGCCGGTGACGTCGAACGAGCTGAGCAGCGGGATGTTGGGGGAGATCTTGACCTGGGCGCGGCCGTTCTTCTCGCCGCCGTAGGAGATCTTGACGCCGCCGCCGGCCGCGTTGGTCATGTCCGCGTAGGAGATCTCGGCCGTGGCGTTGGCCGAGGCGGCGCTCTGGATGGAGGTGTAGTCGCTGGTCAGCGCGACGTCGTGGAACTGCGCCGAGAGGTGCTTGAGGGTCAGCGTGCGCCCCTCGGAACGGGCCGCCACATGGTCGAGTTCGGCGTCGACCTCGTCGAGGTTCCGCCCGGCGACCTGGGTCAGGAACGGGAAGCCCTTGATGGAGACCTCGGGCGTCGAGGTGATCCCGTTCATGCTGCGGAGCTTGTCCGCGGCCTTGCTCTCGGCGAGATTGACCGCGACGCGGTCGGCCGCCACGAACAGCCCGCCGAATATCACGACGAGCACCAGCAGCACCTTCAGTGCGCGCATCGAACCACTACCCCCACTTGTGACCGCCGGGCCGGGGTGCGTCCCGTCGGCCGATTCGTCCAATCCGGTACGCGAGCCCACGGCCCCCGGCCCGCGCTCCGGGAACCCTAGACGAACCGGTCGCCGGAACGGGAGCGGCGGCCGTACGGAGCGCCGAACCCTGCGCTCCGTACGGCCGCCGCGGCGCTGCGTGGCGGGCCCGGGGCTTACCCCAGCGCCCGGCCCAGCACGTAGACCGCCGGGGCCGCGAGGGCCAGCGGCAGGGCGACGCCCGCGGTCATGTGGACGAACTTCGACGGGTAGTCGTAGCTGGCCACCCGCAGGCCGATCAGGGCGCAGCCGCCGGCGGCCAGGCCCAGCAGCGCCGCGGTGGCCCCCATGCCGGTCAGCTGGCCGGCCGCGATGCCGCCGCCGGCGCCGGCCAGCAGGCCGAGCACCAGGGTGAGCGGGCCGGGCAGCGGCAGCGCCCGGGCGAGCGTCGCCAGGGCGACCGCGGCGGCGCCGACCACCACCGCGTCCGGGTCGGCGGCCAGGTGGCCGGAGGCGAGCACGGCCAGCGCGGACGAGGTCAGGCCCGCGGTCAGCGCGTACATCCGCTCGTCCGCGCTGCTGCGGTTGCGCAGTTGGAGGACGATGACCAGCAGGCACCACACGCCGAGCGTGCCGATGGCCACCAGCGGCGCGTCCTCGTGCGGGGTGGCCAGCAGACCGACGTCGGTGGCCACGCCGCCCAGGAAGGCCAGCGCGATGCCCTGGCGGGCCGGCCACATGCCGTTGAGCCGGAACCAGCCGGCGGCGGTGACGGCCTGGAGCAGCACCACCGGGACCACCAGGACCGGGCGGGCCACCGGCGCGGCCAGCGCCAGCAGCAGGGCGAGCAGCGCGGTCAGCGCGGCCGGCTGGATGCCCGGCGGGATGATCGGCGAGCGGCCCTCGGCGCGGGCGATCTGGTTGGGCTTGAGCGGCGCGGCGGGCGCGGCGGCCTCGGCCTCCGGATGGCCGGCCGGCACCGGCTCGGCGGTGGCGGTGGTCCCGTGCGCGGCGCCGTGGGCACCCTGGTGCGCGCCGTGGTGCTGTGCGGCTGCCGGGACCGGGGCGGCGTAGGCGCCCGCCCCGTAGGCGTCGTCCCCGTAGGCGTCAGGTCCGTAGCCGTCCTGCCCGTAGGGGGCGGCGGACTGGTGCTGCGGCTGCCCGTACGCGTCGTAGCCGTAGGGCTGCTGTGCGTGCTGCGCCTGTTGGGGGTGCTGGTGCTGCGGGTCCGGCTGGGCCTGCTGGTGCTGCGGTTGCTGCTGCATATAGGGGTCGTAGGACTGCTGTCCGTACGGGGTGCCGTAGGCCGTCTGCGGGTCGTACCCGGGGTGCGGGGACGGGGGAGCGTAGCCGGGGGTGTCGCCGTGCAGCGGCGTCGTTGTGGGGTGGTGGTCGGGTGACGGGGGAGCGTAGCGGGAGGCGTCGTCGCGCAGCGGCGTCGTTGTGGGGTGGTGGTCGGGTGACGGGGGAGCGTAGCGGGAGGCGTCGTCGCGCAGCGGCGTCGTTGTGGGGTGGTGGTCGGGTGACGGGTGGGTGTACGGGTCGTACGGGTTCTGGTGCTGCGGCTGGTTGTCGCTCATGACCCTCTGCTCATCCTCCGGCGAACGGCGGCAGGACCTCGACGGTGCCGCCCTGGCTCAGCGGTACCTCCGCATGATCGCGGGAGCCGACCTGGACGCCGTCCACCAGGAAGGAGCAGCGCAGCAGGACGCGGGCGAACTCCGGGTTCGCGGTGTGCGCGGTGCGCGCCGCGTCCAGTGCCTCGGCGAGCGTCGCCGCCGCGTACGGCTCCTCTGCGGCGCCGGCGGCGGCCTTGGCCGCGGCCCAGTAGCGCACGGTGCCAGTTGTTGTCACGGCGGCCTCTTCACGTCGGGGGGCTCTTGCCGCCTCCATGATGGCGTACGCGGCGGCCGGCCCGGTTCCGGGCAAGTTCGGGTAAAGAGTTTGCGGCGGTCCGGGACGATTCCTGCACGGTTCGGGGAAATTCGATTGCCGAAGGCAAGTGTTCGCATAGGCTCCGGCCTGTGTTGGTCCGACTCGCGCGGGCGCATCTGCGGCCCTACAGGCGCTCCATATCCCTGATCGTCCTGCTCCAGCTGATACAGACGCTGGCCACGCTCTATCTGCCGACCCTCAACGCAGACATCATCGACAACGGTGTCGTGGCGGGCGACACGGGCTACATCTTCCGCACCGGCGGCTTCATGATCGCGGTGACGGTGCTCCAGATCGCCTGTGCGATCGGCGCGGTGTACTTCGGCGCCCGCACGGCCATGGCGCTGGGCCGGGACATCCGGGCCGCGGTCTTCGACCGGGTGCAGTTGTTCTCCGCCCGGGAGGTGGGACGCTTCGGCGCGCCGTCGCTGATCACCCGCACCACCAACGACGTCCAGCAGGTCCAGATGCTGGTCCTGATGACGTTCACGATGATGGTCTCGGCGCCGATCATGTGCGTCGGCGGCATCGCCATGGCGCTCAACCAGGACGTGCCGCTGTCGGCGCTCCTCCTGGTCATCGTCCCGGTCCTCGGGATCCTCGTCTCACTGATCGTGCGCCGGATGCGTCCGCTGTTCCGCGGTGTGCAGGAGCGCATCGACACCGTCAACCGCGTGCTGCGCGAGCAGATCGCCGGCATCCGCGTCATCCGCGCCTTCGTCCGCGACCGGTACGAGCGCGAGCGGTTCGCCGGGGCCAACACCGATCTCTACGACATCTCGATCCGCGCCGGCCGGCTGATGTCGATGATGTTCCCGCTGGTCATGCTGATCGTGAACCTCTCCAGCGTGGCCGTGGTCTGGTTCGGCGGGCTGCGCATCGACGCCAAGGAGATGGAGATCGGGGCGCTGACGGCCTTCCTCAGCTACCTGATGTACATCCTGATGTCGATCATGATGGCGACGTTCATGGTGATGATGCTGCCGCGCGCCGAGGTCTGCGCCGAGCGCATCCAGGAGGTGCTGGCGACCGAGTCCAGCGTCACCCCGCCCGCCGCCCCGGTCAGCACCCTGCGCCGGCACGGCGAACTGGAGCTCCGGGACGTCGAGTTCCGCTTCCCCGGCGCCGAGCAGCCGGTCCTGAAGGACATCTCCCTGATCGCCCGCCCCGGCGAGACCACCGCCGTCATCGGCTCCACCGGCTCCGGCAAGTCCACCCTCCTCGGGCTGGTGCCCCGGCTCTTCGACGCCACCGGCGGCACGGTCCTGGTCGACGGCGAGGACGTGCGCACCCTGGCCCCGGAGACGCTGGCCGCCGTGATCGGCCTGGTGCCGCAGAAGCCGTACCTCTTCTCCGGCACGGTCGCCAGCAACCTGCGGTACGGCAACCCGGACGCCACCGACGACGAGCTGTGGCACGCCCTGGAGACCGCGCAGGCCCGGGACTTCGTCGCGCGGATGGAGGGCGGCCTGGACGCGTCGATCGCGCAAGGGGGCACCAACGTCTCCGGCGGTCAGCGGCAGCGCCTGGCGATCGCCCGCGCCCTGGTCCGCAAGCCGGAGATCTACCTCTTCGACGACTCCTTCTCGGCCCTGGACTACGCCACCGACGCGGCCCTGCGCGCCGCACTGGCCCGGGAGACCGACCGGGCCACCGTGGTGATCGTCGCCCAGCGGGTCTCGACGATCCGCGGCGCCGACCGGATCGTGGTCCTGGACGAGGGCCGGATCGTGGGCACCGGCACCCACGGCGAGTTGATGGCCGGCAACGAGACCTACCGGGAGATCGTGCTCTCCCAGCTCACCGAGCAGGAGGCGGCATGACCACCGCGGACAAACAGGGCCCGGCCACCGACCGGGCCCCAGAGGCCCCCGCGTCGGCCCCCCGCCGCGGCCCGGCCCCCGGCGGCGGTCCGATGGCCCGCATGATGGGCGGCCCGATCGACAAGTCCCTGAACTTCAAGGGCTCCGGCAAGCGGCTGCTGGCCCAGATGCGGCCGGAGCGCGGCCTCATCACGGTCGCGCTGCTGCTCGGCGTGCTCAGCGTGGCGCTGACCGTCGTCGGCCCCAAGGTGCTGGGCCGGGCCACCGACCTGATCATGGCCGGCATCGTCGGCCGCGACCTGCCCGCGGGACTGACCAAGGAGCAGGCCGCCGACCTGCTGCGGGCGCACGGCCAGGGCGGGCTCGCGGACCTGGTCGCCAGCATGCCGGTGGCCCCCGGCCCGCACACCGACTTCGGCGCGGTGGGCATGGTCCTGCTCTTCGTCGCGCTGATCTACGTCGGCTCCTCCGTCTTCGGCTTCGTCCAGGCCCGGATCGCCACCCGCGTCGTGCAGCGCACCGTCTTCCGGATGCGCGAGCAGGTCGAGGAGAAGCTCGCCCGGCTGCCGCTGAGCTACTTCGACAAGCAGCAGCGCGGCGAGGTGCTCTCCCGCGCCACCAACGACATCGACAACATCCAGCAGACGCTCCAGCAGACCCTCAGCCAGATAGTGGCCTCGCTGCTGACGATCGTGGGCGTGCTGGGCATGATGTTCTGGATCTCCTGGCTGCTGGCCCTGGTCGCCCTGGTCACGGTCCCGGTCTCGGTCGTCGTCGCCACCAAGGTCGGCAAGCGCGCCCAGCCGCAGTTCGTCCAGCAGTGGAAGACCACCGGCAAGCTCAACGCGCACATCGAGGAGATGTACACCGGCCACTCCCTGGTCAAGGTCTTCGGCCGGGAGAAGGAGTCCGCCGCGCTGTTCCGCGAGCAGAACGACGCGCTCTACTCCGCGGGCTTCAAGGCCCAGTTCATCTCCGGCATCATCCAGCCCGCGATGATGTTCATCGGCAACCTCAACTACGTCCTGGTGGCCGTGGTCGGCGGTCTGCGCGTCGCCTCCGGCGCCCTGTCCATCGGCGACGTCCAGGCGTTCATCCAGTACAGCCGCCAGTTCAGCCAGCCGTTGACCCAGGTCGCCTCGATGGCCAACCTCGTCCAGTCTGGCGTGGCCTCCGCCGAGCGGGTCTTCGAACTCCTCGACGCCGCGGAGCAGCACCCCGACGCCGAGCGGCCCGCCCGCCCGGAGCAGGTCACCGGCCGGGTCGCCTTCGAGGGCGTCTCCTTCCGCTACGACGAGAACAAGCCGCTCATCGAGGACCTCTCGCTGTCCGTCCGCCCCGGCCAGACCGTCGCCATCGTCGGCCCGACCGGCGCCGGCAAGACCACCCTGGTCAACCTCCTGATGCGGTTCTACGAGGTCCGCGACGGCCGGATCGTCCTCGACGGCGTGGACATCGCGGAGATGTCCCGCGAGGAGCTGCGCGGCCACATCGGCATGGTCCTGCAGGACACCTGGCTCTTCGGCGGCACCATCGCCGAGAACATCGCCTACGGCGCCCCCGAGGGGACCTCCCGCGACAAGGTCGTCGAGGCCGCCAGGGCCACCCACGTCGACCGCTTCGTCCGCACCCTCCCCGACGGCTACGACACCGTCATCGACGAGGAGGGCGCCAACGTCTCGGTGGGCGAGAAGCAGCTCATCACCATCGCCCGGGCCTTCCTCGCCGAGCCGGCCATCCTCGTCCTGGACGAGGCCACCAGCTCGGTCGACACCCGCACCGAGGTGCTGATCCAGCACGCCATGGCCCAACTGCGCAGCGGCCGCACCAGCTTCGTCATCGCGCACCGCCTCTCCACCATCCGGGACGCCGACCTCATCCTGGTGATGGAGAACGGCTCGATCGTCGAGCAGGGCACCCACGGCACCCTGTTGTCCGCGGACGGTGCCTACGCCCGCCTGTACGCGGCCCAGTTCGCGGAGGCCGTGACGGAGGCGGGGTAGCGGCGGGGCGGTGGAGACGTCGTATCGACGCCGTGCCCCGGTAGTGCCACCGGGCGGGGCACGGACCGCGACCGCGACATCGGGGGACGCATCCGTGCGCTCCCCGTGCTCCCCCCTGGCCGTCGGCGGCCCGCCGGCGGCCGTGCGGGCGGCCTGCCGGAGCGCGACCGAGCCGCCCGGGGAGGGGCCGACGGTGGCGATCCGGCGGTGCCCCGGGGAGCGGGCCCGACGGTCGGCGGCGGTCGGGTCGTGGAGCGCGCGGCGGCCGGCGGCGGACCGGCCGGCGCAGCCGCCCCGGCCCCGGAGGGCGAACGTGATCACGTCCGCATGCTGGGACAACGCGGCGGCGGCGCGCCGGAGCGCGATGGGGGTACCCCCTGCTCCTCAAGAGCTCGGGGGAGTTCGAGGGAGCAGGTGCAGCCGTGCGCGAGGGCGACGGCGGAGCCGCTCGCGGGGTGGCGGAGGGGGCGGACGAGGACCCGGAAGGCCCTGCCGCGGGCGGAATCCGGGGGTACGTGCGGCCTCGACATGGACGCCGTCAGACGTCAACAGAAACGCGCGGCGACCACTCGAAGTGATCGACGGAACACAAGAACGCGCAAAATCGGCCTCGGGTCCACAACTCAGGTGAGCTATTCTGCTGGACAAGAAGGATCCGGGCAGCGTCGCCCCCGGGTCCTTTTGTGCTTTCGCGCACGCAAAGAGTGTGATCGAAAGCACCCCGTACGAAGCAGTGCCGCAGACCCCCGGCCGAGCCGGGTGGTGCCCCCGTCGCAGGGACCGAGGAGGAACCAGACGTCATGGGCAAGCGAAGCGTGCAGGACAGTGAGCCGCACAGGATGAAGCTCGTCGGAAACCGGGTAGGTGGTCGGAAGTGAGTTCGCTTCTGCTGCTGACCAATGCACTCCAGCCGTCGACGGAGGTGCTTCCGGCGCTCGGCTTGCTGCTGCACAGCGTCCGGGTGGCCCCCGCCGAGGGCCCGGCCCTGATCGACACCCCAGGGGCCGACGTCATACTGATCGACGGCCGCCGCGATCTTCCACATGTGCGGTCCCTGTGCCAGCTGCTGCGGTCCACCGGGCCGGGCTGTCCGCTGGTGCTGGTGGTCACCGAGGGCGGGCTGGCCGCCGTCACCGCCGACTGGGGTGTTGACGACGTGATGCTGGACACCGCCGGTCCGGCCGAGGTCGAGGCGCGGCTGCGGCTGGCGATGGGCCGCCAGCAGATCACCACCGACAACGGGCCCATGGAGATCCGCACCGGCGACCTGTCGGTGGACGAGGCCACCTACAGCGCCAAGCTCAAGGGCCGGGTCCTGGACCTGACCTTCAAGGAGTTCGAGCTGCTGAAGTACCTGGCGCAGCACCCGGGCCGGGTCTTCACCCGCGCCCAGCTCCTCCAGGAGGTGTGGGGCTACGACTACTTCGGCGGTACGCGCACGGTGGACGTGCACGTCCGGCGGCTGCGCGCCAAGCTCGGCCCCGAGCACGAGTCGCTGATCGGCACGGTCCGCAACGTCGGCTACCGCTTCGTGGTGCCGGAGAAGGTGGAGCGGGCGGCCGCGGAGGCCCAGGCCCAGACGGACACCACAAAGGCGGCGAAGGCGGCGAAGGCGGTCGGGGACGGCGACGGGGGCACGCGGGCCGACGGGCCGGCGTCGGTGCGTTCGTCCTCGTCGGACGCAGGATCCACGTCCGTGCAGCCTGCCCGCCGGTAGGACCACCCGCGTAGACTGCCGCGCGTGGCCAAGGTGACGCGGGATGATGTGGCAAAACTGGCGGGGACGTCCACCGCCGTCGTCAGTTACGTCATCAACAACGGACCGAGGCCGGTCGCCCCGGCCACGCGCGAGCGGGTGCTCGCCGCCATCAAGGAGCTCGGCTACCGGCCCGACCGGGTCGCGCAGGCGATGGCGTCCCGCCGTACGGACCTCATAGGTCTGATCGTGCCGGACACCCGACAGCCGTTCTTCGCGGAGATGGCGCACGCCGTCGAACAGGCCGCCTCCGAGCGGGGCAAGATGGTGCTGGTCGGCAACGCCAACTACATCGACGAGCGCGAGGTGCACTACCTCCGCGCGTTCCTCGGGATGCGGGTGGCCGGGCTGATCCTGATCAGCCAGGGCCCCAGCGAGCACGCCGCCGCGGAGATCGAGGCGTGGGACGCCCGGGTGGTGCTGCTGCACCGCCGGCCGGACGCCATCGACGACGTCGCGGTGATGACCGACGACATCTGGGGCGCGCAGCTGGCGACCCGGCACCTCCTGGAGCACGGCCACCCCTACGTCGCCTTCCTGGGCGGCACGGAGGAGACCCCGAAGTCCGGCGACCCGGTCACCGACCACGTCGAGGGCTGGCGGCGGGCCATGCTGGAGTTCGGGCGGTCGCCGGAGGGGTGCTACTTCCAGGCGCCGTACAACCGCTACGACGCCTACCAGGTCGCGCTGCGGGTGCTGGCCGGGCCGGACCGGCCGCCGGCCATCATGTGCGCCACCGACGACCAGGCCATCGGAGTGCTGCGGGCCGCCCGCGAGCTGCGGATCGACGTCCCCGGTGAGCTGGCGGTGGCCGGCTTCGACGACGTGAAGGAAGCGGCGCTCACCGATCCGCCGCTGACGACGGTGGCCTCGGACCGGCAGGCGATGGCCCGGGCCGCGGTCGACCTGGTGCTGGACGACGGGCTGCGGGTGGTCAACTCGCGCCGCGAGCGGCTGCGGCAGTTCCCGTCGCGGCTGGTGGTGCGGCGCTCCTGCGGCTGCGGCGGCTGAGCGGCCGCTGAACGGGGCCGCGCCGGGGGCTTCCTTATACCGGGCATACCCACTTCTGTTGGGTCTCTCAGGGCGCTCTCAGACGGTTCTCATGCAGCGGTCGCAGAGTCGTGGGCATGACCGAGAGCTACCGCCGCAGCGGCGAAGAGATGCCCCAGGACCGGCCGTACGCCTACGGCACCGAATACGGCACCGGCCACCACGGCAGCGACCACGGCGCGGACCGCGCGCGCGGCGACGTACCGCCGCCGCCCCCGTACGCGCCGGGCATGCCCGCGGCCGACGGCCCCGGCGCGGGAGAGCCGCGACGCCGGGCCCGCCGACCGATCGCGCTGATCGCGGCGGTGGCGCTGGCCTCGGGTCTGATCGGCGGTGGCAGCGCGGCGCTGATCGCCGGTGCCACGCAGCAGGGCAGCACGTCCGGCGGCATCTCCACCCCGCTGGTCAACGCCGGGCAGAACTCCGGCGGCACCGGGGTCGCCGGGGTGGCCAAGGCGGTCAGCCCGGCCATCGTGGAGATCAAGGCGCGCACCGGGGGCGGCGAGTCCACCGGCTCCGGCGTGGTGATCACCAGCAGCGGCGAGATCATCACCAACAACCACGTGGTGGCCGGCGCGCGCCAGGTGAGCGTCACCTTCAGCGACGGCAGCAAGAAGACCGCGACGGTCGTCGGCACCGACCCGGACAAGGACCTCGCGCTGATCAAGGTCCAGGGCGCCAAGGGGCTGACGCACGCGGTGCTGGGCGACTCCAACAAGCTCGCGGTCGGCGACCCGGTCGTCGCGATCGGCTCGCCGGAGGGCCTGACCGGCTCGGTGACCAGCGGCATCGTCTCCTCGCTCAACCGTGACGTCACCGTCCCCAAGGAGGGCGGCCAGGGGCAGGGCCAGGACCAGGGGCAGGGTCAGGGTGGTCGCGGGGGCTTCGGCGGCGGTGGTGGCTGGCCGTTCGAGTTCGGCGGCAACCAGTACAACGGCGACACCGGCTCGTCCAAGACCACCTACAAGGCGATACAGACCGACGCCGCGCTCAACCCGGGCAACTCCGGCGGCGCCCTGATCAACATGCAGGGGCAGATCATCGGCATCAACTCGGCCATGTACGCGCCGGGTTCGTCGGACAGCAGCCAGGCGGGCAGCGTCGGCCTCGGCTTCGCGATACCGATCAACACCGTCAAGGCCGACCTCGACGCGCTGCGCAGCGGCGGCAGCGGGGGCGGGAACAGCGGGGTCTGAGGGCGGCCGGCCCCGGGCCGGGCCGCCGCCGGGCGGTGGATATCCACAGGCGGTCGTCCACAGGTCGTCCGTCCGTGCGGCATCCGTGTCAGGCTGAAGCCAGGAAAGGTCCAGCCGGTCGTTCGCAATGTCATCCGAGGTAGTCACGCACATGAGCCCCGCCGAGCACGGTGATCACCCCGCCCGCATCCTGATCGTCGACGACGAGCCCGCGGTCCGCGAGGCGCTGCAGCGTTCGCTCGCCTTCGAGGGGTACGGCACCGAACAGGCCGTCGACGGCCTGGACGCGGTGGAGAAGGTCGCCGCCTACGACCCCGAACTGATCGTGCTGGACGTGCTGATGCCCCGGATGGACGGGCTGACCGCGGCCCGCCGACTGCGGGCGAGCGGGGTGACCGTACCGATCCTCATGCTGACCGCGCGGGACACCGTCGGCGACCGGGTCACCGGCCTGGACGCCGGCGCCGACGACTATCTCGTCAAGCCCTTCGAGCTGGACGAACTGCTGGCCCGGATCCGCGCGCTGCTGCGCCGCAGCTCGTACGCGACGGCGGCCGGCACCGCCCGCCCCGACGAGAGCGAGCTGCTGGGCTTCGCCGATCTGCGGATGAATCTGGCCACCCGCGAGGTCACCCGCGGCAACCGCCCCGTCGAGCTGACCCGTACGGAGTTCACGCTCCTGGAGATGTTCCTGGGCCACCCCCGGCAGGTCCTCACCCGCGAGCAGATCCTCAAGGCCGTCTGGGGGTTCGACTTCGAGCCGACCTCCAACTCCCTCGACGTGTATGTGATGTACCTCCGCCGCAAGACGGAGGCGGGCGGTGAGCCGCGGCTGGTCCACACCGTGCGCGGGGTCGGCTATGTGCTGCGGCTGGGGGGCGGTGCGGAATGAGCGGCACCGGCGACGTCCACGCCCCGCACGGCCCTGAGACGCACGGCTCTGAGACGCACGGTCACGCGACGCACGGTCATGAGGCGCACGGTCATGAGGCGCACGACGCGGGCGGCGGGGGTGCGGCGCCCCCGGCGGGCGGCTCCTTCGGCCTGACGCGGTTCCACCAACTGCCGCTGCGCTCCCGGCTGGCGCTGCTCACCGCCGTCGCGGTCGCGTTCGCGGTGGCGCTGTCGGCCGCCGCCTGCTGGCTGATCACCCGCGACCGGCTCACCGAGCAGCTCGACACCAGCCTCGGCACGGTCGAGGTGAACTCCGACTACGTCCAGGCGATCAGCGCCCGCTGCGCCGGCAGCCCGCTGAACGTCCGCTTCCAGCCCACGCCGTACACCATCCAGCTGGTCTCCGCGAGTGGTTACGTCTGCACCTCGCCCAACAAGGCGCCCATCCCCGCCCAGCGCGTGGACCAGGCGGTCGCCGACGGGCGGCTGGCCAGCGCCGTCCACACCACCAAGGACGAGAACGGCGCCTCGATGCGGGTCTCGACCGTCCCCTACCGCGGCCCGATCGCCGACGCCCAGGGGAACCGGGTGGCGATCTCGGTGGCCGCGCCGATGGACCAGGTCACCGACCCGCTCAACCAGCTCGCGCTGGTGCTGCTGGTGGTCGCCGGCGTCGGGGTGCTGGGCGCGGCGACCGCCGGCCTGTGGGTGGCCCGGGCGGGCCTGAAGCCCGTCGACCGGCTGACCGCCGCCGTCGAGCACGTCGCCCGCACCCAGGACCTCACCATCCGCATCCCCACCGACGGCGAGGACGAAATCGCCCGCCTCTCCCGGTCGTTCAACGCGATGACCGCCGCGCTGGCCGCCTCCCGCGACCTCCAGCAGCAGCTGATCGCCGACGCCGGCCATGAGCTGCGCACGCCCCTGACGTCCCTGCGGACCAACATCGACCTCCTGGAGCGCAGCGAGCGCTCCGGCCGGCCGATCCCGGCCGCGGACAAGGAGGCGCTGCTCGCGTCGGTCAAGGCCCAGATGGGCGAGCTGGCGGCGCTCATCGGCGACCTCCAGGTCCTCTCCCGCCCATCGGAGACGGGAGCCGGCGACGGCGCGGCGTCCGTCCGGGTGGTCGCCCTCCACGACATCGTCGGCACCGCACTGGAACGGGCCCGGCTGCGCGGCCCCTCCCTCACCATCACCGCCGACCTCGACCCGTGGTACGTCCGTGCCGAACCGGCCGCGCTGGAGCGCGCGGTGGTCAACCTCCTCGACAACGCGGTGAAGTTCAGCCCGTCCGGCGGCACGGTCGAGGTCCGCTTGGCGGGCGGTGCGCTGACCGTCCGGGACCACGGCCCCGGCATCCCGCCCGAGGAACTCCCGCACGTCTTCGAACGCTTCTGGCGTTCCCCCTCCGCCCGTAGCCTGCCCGGCAGCGGACTGGGCCTGTCCATCGTGGCCCGCACGGCGGAGCAGGCCGGCGGCGGCGTGCGCCTGCGCAACGCCCCCGGCGGCGGTACGGAGGCCCTGCTGACCATGCCGGGCGCGCCCACACCGCCGCCGGACATACCGGGGGCGGCCGACGGGCCGGCGGACGAGCCGGGTGCGCCGGGCCGGCCGGCGGCGCCGGGCCATCGGGCCGCGCCGGGGGACGGTGCCGAGCCGGGGGAGCAGGGGACGCCGCCGGGCGCGTAGGCCGGTCCGGGCGGGGCCGCTACTTCCCCTTCCCCCCGCCCTTCGCCGCGTCGCCGAACGGCAGGTTCGCGCCGGTCAGATCGACCCGGATGCCGTCGTTCTCCACGGTGATGTTGCGCAGCCGCACGTCCCCCGGCGTCTTGGGAAGCTGGAAGGAGAGCGACAGCCGGTCCGCCAGCTGCGGCTTCGTCAGGTCGGTCAGGGCGCCGAGCATCTTCGCGTCGAGGCCGACCTTCTGGAGCAGCCAGGGGTGCTCCATCACCACGTCGACGAGGTTGACCTGCATCAGCTGATGGACGAAGCGCGGCGAGCCGATCAGCTCGTGCAGCTTGTCGTCGCTGCGCAGGGCGTCGTCGATGTACTCCTTGGGGATGCCGATCCGCTCGGCGATCGCCGGGATGCTGAGCATCGACTTGACCTTGGCCGCCTGCCGGCTGAGCTCGGCGGCGCCCTTCTCGGTCAGCCGCAGGCCCTCCTCCTTGCCGGTGCCCGGGCGGTAGACCGCGACATCGCCGATGTCCAGCCGCATCTGCCCGATGTCGGTGGAGATCCCCCGCTCGCCGTTGCGCTGGATGCGCGCCTCGGCCCGCACGCGCAGGGTGTGTCCGGCGATCGGCAGCTCGCCTACCGCGCGCACCCCGTTGCTCCCCATCCCGCTGAACTTGACCTGGGACGCGCCCAGTTCACGGTTCATGTCGTCGAAGGCGAGCAGCACACTGCCGTGCATCGAGCCGATGGTGGCGCCCTTGATGGCGGTCGGCAGATCTCCGTCGAGCCGGATGTCCCGGGCCGTGGCCTCCACCTTCGCCAGCGAGACCCGGTCCGCGGCGACGTCCGGGATCACCACGTCGACCTGGTCGAGCCGCTTGTCGAAGACCTGGGTGAGGAACGGGAACCCCTGGATGTCCACCTCGGGCCGGGCGTGCAGGTGCAGCGCCGCCTTCACCTGCTCCTCGGCCTTGTTCTGCGCGTACAGCACGGCGAACCGGTCGGCGAGTGCGAGCGTCCCCGCGCAGGCCGCCAGCGCGACCAGCAGCTTGAGGGTGCGGGGGACGGCGGCGAACCGGCTGATGCCCCGCTTCACCTTCCGGTGGTTCGGGGGCGACCAGGCGTCCTCGTCGCCCTCATCGTCCGAGCGCAGGCCCAGGCCCAGCGGATCGTCGCTGTGGTCCCGCTCGTTGAGGTAGGCGCGCCGCACGGACGACGGGCCGTACTCCGCCCCGGCCTCCCGGGCGTAGGCGCCGTCCGCTCTGGGTTCCGGGTCGGCGAGCGCGGCCAGATCCGCGTACGGATTGGCGGCATCGACCGGCGGGAGCTCCCTGGTGTCGCCCTGCGGATCGTCCGGGTGCGCGGCTATGTGGGGCCGGTCACCGGCCTCGGGGGCGGAGGCGGCCGGACGTGCAGGTGGGGACGAGGGTGAAGCTATGCGTATGGGGGTTCGCATCCGCACATCCCACCACGAGCGGGACCCAGAAGCGCAAGTCGCACCCGCGGAATGTGAGGAACGCGAAAGTCGTCCCGTCGTCCTTGGTGAAATATTGCCGCGTCCTTGTGCCTCGCTGAACTACCGTCAATCTTCAGCGAATCTCCCGGCAGGCGTCCGCCGCCGCGCTCGCGTTCCTCTGGAGGGGCACCGTGATCGTCGTAACCGGAGCAACCGGCAATATAGGCCGCAGTCTTGTGGGTCGTCTTCTGGAGGAAGGTGTTCCGGTTCGCGCGCTCACCCGGGACCCGGCCCGCGCCGGCCTCCCCGTCCGGACCGAGGCGGTCCGCGCCGACCTCATGGCGGACACCGACCTCGCCCCGCTGCTCAGCGGCGCCGACGCCCTCTTCCTCAACCTCGCGGCCGGCGGCGGCGAGTCCGCGCAGCGGCTGATCGACGCCGCCGTCGAGGCGAAGGTCCCGCGCCTGGTCTTCAACTCCTCCCTCGGGGTGACCGACACACCCGCCGACGAGACCAACTTCGTCTCCCGCTCGCACGCCGCGGTGGAACGCGCGGTACGCGCGTCCGGCCTGGAATGGACCTTCCTGCGCGGGGGCAACTACGCCACCAACGCCCTCGGTTGGGCCCCGGCGGTCCGCGGCAACGGCGTGGTGCGCGACCCGCACCCGGGCGCCCAGGGCGCGCCGATCCACGAGGCCGACCTCGCGGACGCCGCCGCCGTCGCCCTCCTGGACCGCACCGGCACCCACGTCCACCGGGTGCACCGCCTGACCGGCCCCGAGGTGCTCACCAACGCCCAGCAGGTCGCCGCCATCGCCGAGGCCATCGGCCGCCCGGTGCGCATCGAGCAGATCCCGGAGGACGAGGCCGCCGAGGCGATGGTCGGCCCCCACCTCCCGCTGGTGGCCGCCCGCGAACTCATCGGCCTCTTCGGCCGGACGGTGGACGCCCCCGCCTTCCCCGTCACGGACACCGTCGCACGCGTCACCGGCCACCCGGCCCGCTCCTTCGCCCAGTGGGCGCGGGACCACGCGGCGGACTTCTCCTGATCCCGGTGGGGTGCGCGGCGGCGAATTCGCCCACGCGCAAAGGCCGTTGGCCCGGCCAAGTTCCGCTTTTGGCCACGTCCAGGTATGGGACGTCCCATGGAGGTAAAGCGGAACCCAATCCCGTATCCGGGACCCGTTAAAGATCCTTTCCCCGCGGTCGCCCCCCGACGTACTCCTGGAGTCACGTAGGTGAGTGAACAGGGGGAGCGGGATGAGCGGGCAGTTCGGCGTGGAGCCGACGGCGCTGACGGATCTGGCCGGCAAGTTCGACCTTCAGGCGAAGGGCCTCGACGGCCCGATCCGCTCCTTCGCCGCGACATCGGCGGAGGTCGGGGAGGCGTTCGGGATCCTCGGTGCCTGCGACGGCGCGATGGAGAAGTACCTGAAGCTGCTGAACAGCACGGTCAAGGCGCTGAGCCAGCTGCCCCAGGTGCTCACCAGCGACGCCGAACGGCTGCGGATCAACGCGTCCCAGTACGAGGAGGCGGACCAGACGGCCGTCGGTCATCTCCAGTCCGTGCCCCGTTACCAGGGGGTGTGACGGTGAGCGTCAACAGCTGGATCGACGGCAAGGTCCTGGAGATCCTCCAGGCGTTCGGCGTGGAGCTCCCGGGCGGCAACGGCGACACGCTGCGCGAGATCGCCCGTGGCTGGGACGCCATGGGCAACGACCTGACCAAGACCGTAGGGGCCCTCGACCGCGCCATCGACGGTGTCGACAAGCAGGGCTGGTACGGCGCGGCCCGCGACGCCTTCGAGAAGCACTGGCAGGACCAGAAGAAGACCATCACCGACGTCGCGAAGAACTTTCACCAAGTCGCGGACGGACTACGGGAATTCGCCGGCGAGATCGACAAGATCAACGAAGAGATCATCGACATCTGCGTGCAGATCGCCGAGATGGAGGTGCTCGGCGCCGCGCTGTCGTTCTTCACCGGATTCCTCTCCGACCTCGTCGCCAACGCTGCCGTGGCCGCGAAGGTCGCCAAGATCATGGACCTGGTCAAGCTGTTCACGTCGGCGGCGGAGAAGGTGGCGGAGCTGCTGGAGCGGTTCTTCGGGATGAGTGCCGAGGCCGCGGCGACGCTGGAGAAGATGCTCGTCGCGGTGGCACGGGTCGGCGGCAGGTTCGCAGAGGGCTTCGCCACGAACTTCGTCGCTGATTCAGGCAGCTTGATGATCAATCAGGCGCTCAACGGCCAACCGGTGACGGTGGGCGAAGATTTCAAGACCGCGGCCAAGGAAGCAGCCGGCACGGCCGCGTTCACGGCGGGCGGTGCATCGCTGGCGGAGGGCGCCCATCTGACAGGCGCGGTCGGCAGAGTGCTCAAGGGCGAGGGCCTGGGAGGCAGCGCGGTCAATGGTGCGCTCGGCAACATCGCCGGCGGACTTACCGCCGACATGTGGGACGGCAAGGACGGCGGGACGACCGTATGGGACATGGGCACGAATGCTGCCACCGGTGCCCTCGGGAACCACGTCGGCGACCGCGTCCTGGGGAAGATGGAGGGGCACAGTCTCGGCGGCGAGGGTGGCGGTGAACAGGGCGAGCTCATCGACGGGGCGTACCGGAACGCTTTCCGCACGGGACTCAACACGGGTATCTACGAAGGCGGCTCGGGTATCGAGAGTGACCTTCAGAACCTTTCCAAGGATTATGACGAAGCCGAGAAGGGGGTGAGCGGCTCTTGATCGGTGAGCCCGACGGGGTGATCCTGGCGTCGGTCGTGCACATCGATCCGAACCACCCCGACCCTGGCTGGGCCCCCTTCTTCCTGGCGCTCCTGGGGCTTGCCGGGTGCGTGATCGTCGGGGCCGGTGCCTACCTGACCTTCGTCCTCTGGCGTGCCCACCACGAGAAGAGGTGGGGCGACTATGTCATCGGGCCGGTGTTCCTCGTCATCGGCCTGGCCATGGCCGTCATGGGTTTCGGCTTCTCCTTCCACCTGTTCTGACGCGACCCGCGCCACGCGGTGCACCGCAGCGGCCCCGGTCGTCCGCCGTAGAGAGGCGGACGACCGGGGCCGTGGGCGCGGGCCGGGCGGACGGCCCTTCCCGGGTGGTTACTTCACCACGGTGATGCGGTCCGCCTTCGGCGGGGCCAGCGGGGCGGTCGGGGACGAGTGGGCCGTCAGGTAGGCGGTGAGGGCGTCGAGGTCCGACGGGCCGACGTACTTGTTGGTGCCCTGCTTGAGGGCGGGGAAGCCGTCGCCGCCGCCGGCCAGGAACTCGTTCATGGCGACCCGGTAGGTCTTGGCGGGGTCCAGGGCGGCGCCGTTGAGCTTGACGGAGTCGGCGACGACGCGGGCGGCGCCGGTCTTGGTCATGTCGAGGGTGTAGGTGAGGCCCCGGGAGATCTGGAGGATCTTGGGGGAAGCCTCGTTGGGGCCGCTGACCTGCTGCTGGAGGGCGGTCAGCAGCTGGGCGCCGGTCAGGTCCACGACGTTGGTCATGTTGGTGAACGGCTGGACGGTGAACGCCTCGGCGTAGGTGACGACGCCGTCGCCCTCGTTGCCCGACGCCTTGTAGGCGAGGTCGGAGCGGATGCCGCCGGGGTTCATCAGCGCGAGTTGGGCGCCGCCCTTTCCGGTGTCCTGGGTGGCCGCCAGTTGGGCGTCGGCGATGACGTCGCCCAGGGGTTCCTCGGGGGTGCCGGCGCCGCGGCCGTTGATGTCGGCGGAGATGTAGCCGACGGGCTTGTTGGCGACCGGGGCGGCCAGCTTGTTCCAGCGGGCGATCAGGGACGTCATGTCCGCGGCCTTGGGCTGGGTGCGGTCGACCACGTGGTTGGCCGCGTGCGGGCCGTGCACCGCGGTGCGGACGATGTCGTGGGTCCGGCGGTCGTAGGTGAGGGTGGTGTCGGTGTACAGGCGGCCGTAGGAGGCGGCTGAGGTGACCGTGCGGGGGTGACCGGCCGGGTCGGGGATGGTGCAGGTGTAGGACTGGTGGGTGTGACCGGTGACGAGGGCGTCGACCTTGGGGCTGACGTGCTTGGCGATGTCGACGATCGGGCCCGAGATGCCTGCACCCGGGCCGGGGCTGTCGCAGTCGTAGTTGTAGGACGTGGAGGCGGGCAGGCCGCCCTCGTGGATGAGGGCGACGATCGCCTTGACGCCCTGGCGGTCGAGGACCTTGGCGTACTTGTTGATCGTCTCGACCTCGCCGTGGAAGGTCAGGCCCTTGACGCCGTCGGCGTTGACGATGTCCGGGGTGCCCTTGAGCGTCACGCCGATGAAGCCGATCTTGACGCCCTTGTGCTGCCAGATCGTGTACGGCTTGAGGATGGGCTTGCCGGTCCGGTCGTCGGTGACGTTGGCGGCGAGGTAGGGGAAGTCGGCGCCCTTGAAGGTCTTGCCCTTCTCGTAGCAGCCGTCCTTGGGATGGCAGCCCCCGCGCTGCATCCGCGTCAACTCGGCGCGGCCCTCGTCGAATTCGTGGTTGCCGACGGAGGTGACGTCGAGGCCGAGCTTGTTCATCGCCTCGATGGTCGGCTCGTCGTGGAAGAGGCCGGAGAGCAGCGGGCTGGCGCCGATCACGTCGCCGGCCGCCGCGGTGACGGAGTACGGGTGGCCCTTGCGGGCGGTGCGGAGGGACTGCGCCAGGTACTCGACGCCGCCGGCAGGGACGGTCTTCTTGGTGCCGTCGGCCTGGAGCTCCTCGACGGTGCCGGAGGAGCCCTGCGGCGGTTCGAGGTTGCCGTGGAAGTCGTTGAAGGAGAGCAGCTGGACGTCGACCGTGCCGGCCGGGCGGTGCGCGCGGCCGCTGTCGGCGCCGGCGGGCGGGGCGGTGGTGGTCAGGGTGACGCCCGCGGCGGTGGCGAGCACGGCGGCGCCGGCCGCCAATCTGCGGGCGAGACGGCGCCGTTGAGGTGTCGGTGGCATGGTTCCCCTCCATGGATGGTGCTGAGCGGACGGCAGCATATTGTCGACGCGCGTAGAGGGATAGGGGGGCGCGGTTTACGGCTCGGTGACGGTGCGGTGGCGATGCGGAACGCGGCGGCGCCCGCGACACCCGCGTGACGCCGCGGCAGCGTCGTACGCTTCAGGCATGACTGACGCTGCACAGGAGATGGGTCGGACCGGTCGCAGGATCCAGGTGGTTGACGAGCTCGCGCCGGAAGGGGCCGCGGCCGTCCTTGAGCTGATCGAACGGGCCGCGCGGACGGACGGGCAACCGGCCGTGTCCGAGCAGGGGCGGCTCCAGCTGCGGGGCGGTCGGCGCGAGGGCGTGCGGCATCTGCTGGTGTACGCGCCCGGCGAGAGCGGTGAGGAGCTGGTCGGGTACGGGCAGCTGGAGGACACCGACCCGGTGGAGGCGCCGGCCGCCGAGCTGGTCGTCCACCCGGGGTACCGCGGTCGCGGCCACGGCCGGGCGCTCGGCGGCGAGCTGCTCGTCCAGTCCGGGCGCCGGCTGCGGGTGTGGGCGCACGGCGGGCACCCGGCCGCCCGGCACCTGGCGCAGACCCTGGGGCTGACGATGTTCCGCGAGCTGCGGCAGATGCGGCGGTCGCTGGCGGACCTGGACCTGCCGGAGCCGGTGCTCCCCGACGGGGTGACGGTGCGGACCTTCCAGCCGGAGACCGACGACGCGGCCTGGCTGGAGGTCAATGCGGCGGCCTTCGCGCACCACCCCGAGCAGGGCTCGCTGACCCAGCGCGACCTCGACGACCGCAAGGGCGAGCCGTGGTTCGACCCCAAGGGCTTCTTCCTCGCGGAGCGGGAGGGCGCGCTGGTCGGCTTCCACTGGACGAAGGTGCACGCCGAGGAGGGCCTGGGCGAGGTGTACGTCCTCGGCGTGCAGCCGGGCGCGCAGGGCGGCGGCCTGGGCAAGGCGCTGACCGCGATCGGGCTGCGGCACCTGGCGGCGCAGGGGCTGGCGACCGCGATGCTCTACGTGGACGCGGACAACGTGGCCGCGGTGACGGTCTACGAGCGGCTGGGGTTCGTCACCCACGAGACCGACCTGATGTACCGGTCGGAGACGTGACCGGTGCGGGGCGGGGCGGGCACCCGGGCCCGCCCCGCACCCGCCGTCACGGTCAGGAGGACTCCGAGGGGCGCTCCCGCCCGGCGCGCCACTCGCGCGCCAGCATCGCGTAGACCACCTCGTCGCTCCACTCGCCGGCCAGGAACTCGTTCTCCCGCAGATGGCCCTCGCGGCGCATGCCCAGGCGCTCCAGCAGTTTCGCGGAGGCGGTGTTGCGGCCGTCCAACTCGGCCTGGATGCGGTGCAGTCCGAGCTGCTCGAAGCCCAGCTCCAGCAGGGCGCGGGCGGCCTCGGTGGCGTAGCCCCGGCCGGCGTGCTCGGGGTTGAAGACGTAGCCGATGCCGCCCTGGCGGTGCCGGCGGCTGGTGTAGAAGAAGGTGACGTCGCCGACCAGGGTGCCGGTCTCGTGGACGACGACGGCGAGCTGGAGGAAGTCGCCGGACTCGCGCAGCGTGGTGCGGGTCGTCTTGTCGGCGACGGAGGCGCGGGAGGCGGCCTCGTCGTGCGGGCCCCAGTAGAGGTAACGGCAGACCTCGGGGCGACGCTGGTAGGCGTAGATGGCGTCGAAGTCGTCGTGGCGTACGGGGCGGAGGTCCAGGCGCTCGGTCCGCAGTGGGTAGGCGGGGGTGAACGGGAGCGGCGGCAGCGCGGGGAGCGGCGGTATGGGCGGTGTGGAAGGTCTGAGCACGCGCTCAGCGTAGGGAGCGGGGGCGGGCCGCGCAGCGGACTTTCCGGATACCGGCGGCGGTGCCGGTCCGGCTTCCGGTGCTTCGCCCGGATTGGCGGGTGTGAAGATCGCCGGCGGGCGGGTGACCGGAAATCACCCCGGAGTGGTCTCCCGCTTCCCTGGCCGCCATGTTCGCGTTACCGGCCATTCAATATCGCTTGCAAGCATCACTGAATGCAGCCCGCTGTGCCGAACGTCCCGAAACCGCGGCTAGAGATCGCGATCGCGCCGTCTCCTCCTGACGCGCCTGGAAGCGCCCGAGCGCGGAAGAATAAGGACATGACCCAGCAGCGCAGCGCTCAGGCCCCGGCCCAGCCTGAGATGCCGTCCCAGGAATCGCCGAGGGTGGCAGGCTCCTCGGTGCAGCAGCCCTCGGTGCAGCCGTCGGTGGGCTCGATCGCCGCGCACCGCCCGAACGCCGTTCGTCGCGCCGTCTCCGGGCTGGAGCCCGACCTGGATGCCGATCCGGATGCCTACGACGACCACGGCGTCCCGGGTGCGAACGGCGAGGAGCTGCCCAGCGGGCGCTTCCTGGACCGGGAGCGCAGCTGGCTGGCGTTCAACGAGCGGGTGCTGGAGCTGGCCGAGGACTCGGCCACCCCGCTGCTCGAACGGGCGAACTTCCTTGCGATTTTCGCCAGCAATCTGGACGAGTTCTTCATGGTCCGGGTCGCCGGCCTCAAGCGGCGGATCGCGACCGGGGTCGCCACCCGCTCCGCCTCCGGGCTCCAGCCCCGCGAGGTGCTGGAGCAGATCTGGACGCGCTCCCGGGAGCTGATGGCGCGGCACGCCGCCTGCTTCCAGCAGGACATCGCCCCGGAACTCGCTGACCAGGGCATTCACCTGATCCGCTGGCCCGATCTGACCGAGAAGGAGCAGGCCCGGCTGTTCACGCTGTTCCGGCAGCAGATCTTCCCGGTGCTCACGCCGCTGGCGGTGGACCCGGCGCACCCCTTCCCGTACATCTCCGGGCTGTCGCTGAACCTCGCCGTGGTCGTCCGCAACCCGGTCAGCGGGCATGATCACTTTGCGAGAGTGAAGGTTCCGCCGCTGCTCTCCCGCTTCCTGGAAGCCTCCCCGCAGCGCTACGTCCCCATCGAGGACGTGATCGCCGCCCACCTGGAGGAGCTGTTCCCGGGAATGGAGGTGCGGGCGCACCACATGTTCCGGGTGACCCGCAACGAGGACCTGGAGGTGGAGGAGGACGACGCAGAGAACCTCCTCCAGGCCCTGGAGAAGGAGCTGATGCGGCGGCGCTTCGGGCCGCCCGTCCGCCTGGAGGTCGAGGAGTCCATCGACCCGGCAGTGCTGGACCTGCTGGTCCAGGAGCTGAAGGTCTCCGAGTCCGAGGTCTACCCGCTGCCCGGCCCGCTCGACCTGACCGGCCTGTTCGGCATAGGGGCACTGGACCGCCCGGAGCTGAAGTACCCCAAGTTCGTGGCGGGCACCCACCGCGACCTGGCGGAGGTGGAGTCGGCGTCCGCGCCCGACGTCTTCGCCGCGCTGCGCGCCCGCGACGTCCTGCTGCACCACCCCTACGACTCGTTCTCCACCTCCGTGCAGGCGTTCCTGGAACAGGCCGCGGCCGACCCGAACGTGCTCGCCATCAAGCAGACCCTCTACCGCACCTCCGACCACTCCCCGATCGTGGACGCCCTGATAGACGCCGCGGAGTCCGGCAAGCAGGTGCTGGTCCTGGTCGAGATCAAGGCGCGCTTCGACGAGCAGGCCAACATCAAGTGGGCCCGCAAGCTGGAGGAGTCCGGCTGTCACGTCGTCTACGGCCTGGTCGGGCTGAAGACGCACTGCAAGCTGTCCCTGGTGGTCCGCCAGGAGGGCGAGACCCTGCGCCGGTACTCCCACGTGGGGACCGGCAACTACCACCCCAAGACGGCCAGGTTGTACGAGGACCTGGGGCTGCTGACCGCGGACCCCCAGGTGGGAGCCGACCTCTCCGACCTCTTCAACCGGCTCAGCGGCTACTCCCGGCGGGAGACCTACCGCCGGCTGCTGGTGGCGCCCACCTCGCTGCGCGACGGGCTGATCCAGCGGATCAACAAGGAGGCCGCGCACCACCGGGCGGGCCGCCCCGCCTATGTCCGCATCAAGGTCAACTCGATGGTCGACGAGGCGGTCATCGACGCGCTCTACCGGGCCTCGCAGGCCGGTGTGCCGGTCGACATCTGGGTGCGCGGCATCTGCGCGCTGCGCCCCGGGGTCGCCGGGCTGAGCGAGACCATCCGTGTCCGCAGCATCCTCGGCCGCTTCCTGGAGCACTCCCGGGTCTTCGCCTTCGGCAACGGCGGCGAGCCCGAGGTGTGGCTGGGCAGCGCCGACATGATGCACCGCAACCTCGACCGGCGGATCGAGGCGCTGGTACGGGTCACCGACCCGGCCCACCGGGCGGCCCTCAACCGGCTGCTGGAGACCGGCACTTCGGACTCCACCTCGTCCTGGCACCTGGGCCCGGACGGCAACTGGACCCGGCACGCGGTGGACGCGGACGGCACCCCGCTGCGGAACGTACAGGAAATGCTCATCGACGCCCGGAGGCGCCGGCGTGGCCCAGCGACATGACCAGCCGGCCGGGGGGCCGTGGCCCGGTCACCTCGGTACCGGCTCGGGGAGCGGAATGGTCAGCGGAATCGGATACGAGCCCGGCCGCGCGCCGGGGGTCCGTGCGGCAGTAGTGGACGGGCCGGGGGACGGTGTGTACGGGGACGGGATGTACGGGGAGGCGCTGCACGGGGCGGACGGCGGTCCGTTCGGGGCGGTGCGGGGTTACGGCAGTTACGACAACGGGGTGCCGTACGGGCTGGCCGACGGCCCGGCCCACGGCGGCGGGGTGGAACTCGCCGGCCGGACGGCCGAGGAGGTGCTGGCCGGCTATCTGCACCGGCAGTCCGCGGAGTTCCTGCGCAGTCTGCGGCTCCATCGGGAGGCCGGTCCGGACGCGGCGGGCGCGGGCGAGGCGGCCCGGCAACTGCGCCGCGCCGCCCGCCGGATCAGTGCCACGCTGCACACCTTCCGGCCGCTGACCGAGGAGATCTGGGCCGACCAACTCCGCGCCGAACTGGGCTGGTTGAGCGGCACGCTGGCCCGGGAGCAGGCGTGCGCGGCGCGCCGCGACCAGCTGATGGCGGCGTTGCAGCGGCTGACCGGGCGGGGCGAGCGGATCGAGCGGGCGGCGGAGCGCGGCGGCCGGGGCGGACGGGGCGCCCGGAGCGCCCGGGAGGCCCGCCCGGCCGCGTCCACCGCCACCCCCGGTGCAAGCACCGGCTCCACTGGAGCGGCTTACGCCGCGCCCCCTGCTGCCGCCACCGAGCCGGACGCCGAGAGCGCGCTCGCCGCCGGTGCGGCCCGCGCCGGCGCCCTGCTCGACCGGCAGCTCACCCTCGCCCGTACGCGGGCGCACTCCGCCGCCCTCCAGGCGCTCGGCTCGTCCCGCTTCCACGCCGTCGCGGACGCGCTCGCGGTGCTGGCCTCCGAGGCGCCGCTGGCCCGCCGGGCCGGCGAGGTGTCCGCCGCGGAGGCACTGCCGCCGCTCGCCGAACTGGCGCACCGACGGCTCGCCGAGGCGGTCGCCACCCTGCCGCTGGCCCGCGCCGGCCACCCGTACAACGCCGACGCGCTCGCCGTGGACCCTCGCCAGGACGCGCCCTGGCACCAGGTGCGGCTGCTGGTCCGGCTGAGCCACTACGGCCAGGAGGTGGTCGCCCCGGACGCGGTCGACTCCCGGCTGACCGAGTCCGGCCTGGCGCTGGAGCACCACCGGGACGCCGCCGAGGCCGCCGCCGCTGCCGCCGCCGCGGCCCGTACGCCGCGGATCGCGCCGGCCACCGCCTACGCGCTGGGCGTGCTCCACGCCGACCAGCGCCACGAGGTCGAGGCGGCTCGCTACGCCTTCGGCCGGGTGTGGCTGCCGGGCCCGTCCGTCGAGCGCACCGGCTGAAGCGGGGCGAGGGGAGCGATGGGCAGGACGGCGGGCCGCAAGGACGGCGGGGCGGTCGGCGACCGGCCGCCGGCCGGGCCGATCCGGGCGGCGGGCTGCGTGCTGTGGCGCCGCGCGCCCGGCGGCGACGGGATACAGCTGGCACTGGTGCACCGGCCCAAGTGGGGCGACTGGTCACACCCGAAGGGCAAGCTGAAGCCGCGCGAGGACCCGCGGCGGGGCGCGCTGCGCGAGGTGCTGGAGGAGACCGGGGCGACCTGCGAGATCGGCCCGGAACTCCCCACCGTCCGCTATCTCGTCGGCGGTCGCCCCAAGGAGGTGCGCTACTGGGCGGCAGAGGCCACCGGCGGCGGGTTCATCCCCAACAAGGAGGTGGACCGGATGCTGTGGCTGCCGCCGGACGCGGCCCGCGACCTGCTCACCCGGGACCGTGACAGGGAACTGGTGGCGGCCCTGCTCAGCGCGCTGCACGCGACCGGCCGGGTGCCGGACGAGGACGGCTGAGCGACGCCGCGGAATTTCTCGTTCCGCCCCTCGGCGCATACTGGAGTGATGCTGCACGGGGAAATCGAGATCAGCGCCTTCCTCAAGGCGCGCCGTGCCGCGCTCGATCCGGCCGAGGTCGGCCTGCCCGACGGGTTCGGCCGCCGCCGGGTGCGCGGGCTGCGGCGCGAGGAGGTCGCCCAGCTCGCCGGGATCAGCGTGGACTACTACACCCGGATCGAACAGGGCCGGGCGCCGGCGGTCTCCGACTCCGTCCTGGACGCCGTCGCACGGGCGCTGCGGCTGTCGGACGGCGAGGTGGCGTATCTGCGGAACATCGCGGTGCCGCGCCGCCGGCCCGCCGAGGGGGCCGGTGACTGCTGCCCGCCGCTACCGGCGCAGACCGTCCGCCCGGAGATCCGGCGGCTGCTGGCGGCCATGGCCCCGACCGTCGGCGCCGTGGTGCTGGGCCGCGGTCTGGACATCCTGGCCTGGAACACCACCGGCGGCCGGCTCTCCTGGGACATCGAGACGCTGGCCCCCGAGCGGCGGAACACCGCGCTGCTGGTCTTCCTCGAACCGGCCTCGCGGGAGCGGTACCCGGACTGGGAGAACAAGGCCGAGGAGGTCGTCGGCAATCTGCGCGCCGAGAGCGGCCGGCACCCGGACGACCCGCGGATCTGCGAGGTGGTCCATGAACTCCTCGACCGCAGCCCGGAGTTCCGGCGACTGTGGGCGGCGCAGGGGGTGCACGAGTGCCTGCGCGGCACCAAGCGGGTGCGGCACCCGGCGGTCGGCGAGCTGACCGTCACCTTCGAGAGCTTCCGGCTGCCCGTGGACCCGGAGCAGGTGCTGGTGACGTACACCGCGCCGGCCGGCTCGGTCTCCGAGGACCGGTTGCGCGAGCTGGCGGCGGGTACGGCCGTCCCGGCCGGGAGCGTGCCCTAGCTGGCGTCTGTCCGGCGGATCATGGCCGGGTCCGCGGTGTCCGGCGCGGGCTCACCCCGGCGCGCCGCGGCGCGGGGCCAGCGCGTCCCACCGCACCGTGACCTCGCCCTGGCGCCGCCGGCGGGGGTCCCCGGCCAGCGGCCAGTCCGCGGCCAGCGAGGCGACGGCGGCGCGCCACCGCTGGCGGGCGCCCAGCGCGCCGAGCGGGGCGGCGCTCGCCCAGGCCCGGTCGAAGTCGCGCAGGAAGGCATGCACCGGCTCGCCCGGGACATTGCGGTGTATCAGCGCCTTGGGAAGACGTTCGGCCAGGTCGGAGGGGGTGTCGAGGGAGCCGAGCCGGGTCGCGAAGGTGACCGTGCGGGGGCCCTCGGGACCCAGCGCGACCCAGACGTGGCGCCGCCCGATCTCGTCGCAGGTGCCCTCCACCAGCAGCCCGTCGGGCGCCAGCCGGGCGCACAGCCGCGCCCAGACGGCGGCGACCTCGTCCTCGTCGTACTGGCGCAGCACGTTCGCGGCCCGGATGAGGACCGGGGCGCGGCCGGGCCCGCCGGGCAGCGGCACCTCGAAGCCGCCATGGACGAAGTCCAGCCCGGCGCGGGCGTACGGCAGGGCGGCGGTGACCCGGGCCGGGTCTATCTCGATGCCGACGACCTGGGCGTCCGGCCGCACCGTGCGCAGCCGCCCGAGCAGCTCCAGCGCGGTCCACGGGGCGGCGCCGTAGCCGAGGTCGACGGCCACCGGGTCGGCGGCGCGGCGCAGCTCCGCGCCGTGCTCGGCGGCGATCCAGCGGTCCATGCGGCGCAGCCGGTTGGGGTTGGTGGTGCCGCGGGTGGCGTTTCCGACCGGCCGGGACGGCGCGGGGGCCGGGGCGGCGGCGGTGCGGGAGGCGGAAACGGGGGAGCGGCGGGCCATGCATCGAGGGTATGGGGTCCCGGCGGGAGGGCCGGTCGGGAGCCCTGACCTGGGCCGCTCTGCGGGACGTGGGCATGCTTTGGCAAAGTACGAAGGGAAGGACAAGGGAAGTACACGGACCGCCACGAACAAATTTCGAAGACGTCGGGCCGGACGGAAATGGATGGCGGTCCGGTGTTGTTGGAGGGGGGCGGAGGCGCGCCGCCCGCCTCGCCTAGGAGGTAGCTCGCAGTGAGCCAATACGTGTCCCGGCTCCGCAGCCGGCATGGGGGTCCCCCCGGGCCGTCCAGGCAGTTCGCGGGTCCGTCGCGGCTGCGCCTGCCCGGAGCCCGCCGCCCCCGCCGGGTGGCGATGCTCAGCGTGCACACCTCCCCGCTCCACCAGCCCGGCACCGGCGACGCCGGCGGGATGAACGTCTACATCGTCGAGCTGGCCCGCAAGCTCGCCTCGCTCGGCATCGAGGTGGAGATCTTCACCCGGGCCACCACCGCGGCCCTGCCGCCCGCCGTCGAGCTGGTCCCCGGCGTGCTGGTCCGGCACGTCGCCGCGGGCCCGTACGAGGGGCTGGCCAAGGAGGAGCTGCCGGCCCAGCTGTGCGCCTTCACCCACGGCGTGATGCAGGCGTGGGCCGGCCACCGCCCCGGTTACTACGACCTGGTGCACTCCCACTACTGGCTCTCCGGCCACGTCGGCTGGCTCGCCGCGGACCGCTGGCGGGTCCCCCTGGTGCACGCCATGCACACCATGGCCAAGGTCAAGAACGCCGCGCTGGCCGACGGCGACACCCCCGAGCCGGCCGCCCGGGTGATCGGCGAAACCCAGATCGTCGGGGCCGCCGACCGCCTGATAGCCAACACCGCCGAGGAGGCGGACGAGCTGGTCCGGCACTACGACGCCGACCCTGGCAAGGTCGCGGTGGTCCACCCCGGCGTCAACCTCGACCGCTTCCGGCCGCTGACGGACGGCGGCCCGGGCGACGTCGCGGCCAGCCGGGCCGCCGCCCGGGCCCGCCTGGGGCTGCCGCAGGACGCGGTCATCCCGCTCTTCGCCGGCCGGATACAGCCGCTGAAGGCCCCCGACATCCTGCTGCGCGCCGCCGCCGCGCTGGTCGACCGGGACCCGTCGCTGCGCTCCCGGCTGGTCGTCCCGGTGGTCGGCGGGCCCAGCGGCAGCGGCCTGGCCAAGCCCGAGGGCCTGCAGAAGCTGGCCGCCCGGCTGGGCATCGCCGATCTGGTCCGGTTCCACCCGCCGGTCGGCCAGGAGCAGCTCGCCGACTGGTACCGCGCCGCGTCCGTGCTGGTCATGCCCTCGTACAGCGAATCGTTCGGGCTGGTGGCGATCGAGGCCCAGGCGTGCGGCACCCCGGTCGTCGCGGCGGCGGTCGGCGGGCTGCCGGTGGCCGTGCGGGACGGCGTCAGCGGCTTCCTGGTCGCCGGCCACGACCCGGCCGACTACGCCCGCGCGCTGCGCCGCTTCGTCGACGACGCCTCGCTGGCCGCCCGGATGGGCGGCGCCGCGGCCCGGCACGCCCAGTCCTTCGGCTGGGACACCGCCGCCGGGGCGACCGCGGATGTCTACACCGCCGCGATGCAGGAGCGCCGCCGTCACCTACGATCGCTGCATGGGTGAGGAACGGCGGCCCGCCGAGGGCGAGCGGCAGGCGACGGACGCCGGTGCGGTCATCGAGCGCACCCTGAAGGACGCGGATCTCGACTGGGAGTCGCCGGCCGCCGGCAACTACGTCGTCAAGCTGCCCGGCACCCGCAAGCTGTCCACGACCTGCTCGCTGGTCGTCGGCCGCCACTCGCTCTCCATCAACGCCTTCGTCGTCCGTCGGCCGGACGAGAACCACGAGGCCGTCCACCGCTGGCTGCTCGAACGCAACACCCGCCTCTACGGCGTCAGTTACGCGATCGACAAGCTCGGCGACATCTACCTCGTCGGCAAGCTCCCGCTGGTCGCCGTCACCCCCGCCGAGCTGGACCGGATCCTCGGCACCGTCCTGGAGAACGCCGACGGCAGCTTCAACACCCTGCTGGAGATGGGCTTCGCCTCGGCGATCCGCAAGGAGTACGCCTGGCGGGTGGCGCGCGGCGAGTCCACCCGCAACCTGGCCGCGTTCGAGCGGCTGACGCGGGGCGACGGGCAGGATCAGGGTCTGCCCGACCCTGACCCATCGGACAGGCCCTAGGACACGAACCGCACGTCCGGGTGGCGCGCGGACGGCCCGTCCAGCAGGTTCCCCCGGTCACGGCCGCGCAGCCAACGGTCGAAGAACGCGGTGACGTAGGCCCGCTCGGCGGCGACCGCGCGCTCCGGCCGGACCGTCCCGATCATCTCCGTGACGGCCTTGCGGGACAGCCCCAACTGCCGGGCGATCTGCGGGACCAGCGCCTCGGCGTCGGTGAAGGAGGCGTGCCGGCCGCCCCGCAGCGTCAGGTCCCGCAGCCAGGTCCCGCGCGCCGCGCTGTGCCGCCACACCGCGTCCCAGGACGCGACCGAGTGGTGGTCGTCCCCGGCCATGCCCATCAGCAGCAGCGGCCGGTCCACCCCGTCCCGCCCCACGGTGGACGGATGCGACGGATCGTCGTCGCGCTGGGTGTAGCCCATCACCCCGTCCATGTTCACCGCGGCTCTGATCCGCCGGTCGTCGTGCATCGTCTGCGCGGCGGTGAAGCCGCCCGCCGACTGCCCGAACATCCCCACCGCGGTCAGGTCCAGCGCGCCGCGCAGCGCGGGCGGCAGCACCGCGTCCCGCCCCGTCAGGGCCAGCGAGTCGAGGACGAACCGGGTGTCGGCGACCCGCACCGCACTGACCTTCTCCAGCAGCTCGGTGATCCGCCCGGTTCGCTGCGCCTTCGCCAGCTCCGCCCGCATCACGCTGTGCGCCACCCGGCCGTCCGGGAACTGCACGGCGGGCGCCTCGTAGGTGTGGTCGAGGGTCACCACGGCATAGCCGCGGGAGGCCAGTTCGTCGCAGAGCGTGCTGCCGAGCGCGCGGGGGTCGCCGGCGCCGGGGGAGTAGAGGACCACCGGCAGCCGCCGCCCGGCCGGCCGGGCCACCGGTGCGCCCTGGTGCGCGTGGGTGAGGGTGGCGCCCCAGGCCACCTTTCCCGCCGGGACGTGGTCGGCGAAGTTGTTCAGCCCGTCGAACCCGGCCGCCTCGGCCCGCGTCATCTGCGGCGCCCGCGGGAACCGCCCGGCGTCCCGGGTGGCCGGGTAGCGCACGCTCACCATCAGCTCCCGGTGCCGCTGCTCCGCGACCCAGGGATCCGAGCGGTGGCGGTCCGTCAGATGCAGGGTGGCGGTGCCGACGGGATACCGCCCGGTGGGCGCCGGGAGCGTCAGCACCGGCGCGCTGGCCGACGCCCGCGCGGCCCCCGCCCCGCTCGCCCTCCCCGGTTCCGCCGCCGGCGCCCCGGCCGTCGCCGCGACCGCCACCGCGATCGCCGTCAGCGCCCCGATACCCGCGGCCCCCCGCCGCACCCTGCTGCCCATCGCTGCTCCCCGTGGCTCGGTCCTCGGGCGCGGTGTGCGCCCGACGCGCGGCTCACCGCCCGTACGCAGCAGAATTCCCGGTCGGCCCGCCCCGATCGACCGTGCCGGCACCCGTCTTCGGGGTGTGGCCACCACGAAGAGCCGCGCCCGCCGCGAGGTCCGGCGGGACCCGCGGTCACCTCGCCCGGCCGCCCAGCGGCACCCGCCGGGGCAGGACCGTGCGGCGCGCGATCCGCCATCCCCCGGGCGTGCGCACCACCACGTCCTCGTAGGTCACGCTGCTGCAGCTGCCGTCCGCGCCGACCCCCAACCCCTTGGAGCGCACCCGTACCTGATCGCCCGTCACCGGTGTGACGACGATGTTGGTGACGTGATGCCCGACCGGGTTGCGCTCCGCCAGCGCGAGCGCCGCGGCCAGGATCTGTGCCGGGCCGTGCAGCACACCCTGCCCGAACACCGTCACGTCGTACCGGACGTCCGGCGTGAACAGCTCGTCCAGCCGGTGGAGTTCACCGTCGTCGAAGAGGTGCCCGTGCAGGGCGAGCAGCTCGGTGACGGCCGCGCGGTCCTCCGGGGTGAACGCCGCCGCGGTCATCGCCGGCCCCGTGTCCCGCGGGCGACGCCGGCCGCCTCGGGGAGTTCGCGCCGGACCAGCGCCCGGACCAGCGGCTCGCCGGTGGCGTCCGCGTACGCCCGCCGCTCGCGGACCTCGCGGAGTGTGCGCGGGCGGTAGCCGGGCCCGTCGCCGCAGCAGCCCGTGGTGTGGAAGCGGACCCCCGCGGTCAGCAGGACGTCGAGCACCCGCCAGCCCTCGGCGTCGCGACGCGGCGGCGCGGCGAACGCCGACCCCACGTGGATCAACTGCCGCGCGCACCGCGGACAGTGCCGCGGACGGCCGGCCGCGCGGGCCTCGGGGGGCGGCTGTTTGTAGGAGGCCCGGCAGGGGAGGCACACGAAGGACGACTTCCGAGGCGGCATGCGGGGGAGGGTAGCCGAGCCGTACTACGAGTTCGACGGGATTTCCGCCCGCCCGGTCCCGGCCCGCTCGTCGGCGGATGGGGCCGCGTCGGCGGGGCCCTGACCGGCGGATTCCGCCCGGTTCCCGGCGACGGTGGCGGTGCCGCCGGACGGCGCCGCCTTCCCCGGCAGCCGGCGCAGCAGCAGCCCGTACCCCAGTGCCGCCACCGTGCCGACGGCCGCGCAGCCGGCCCAGAGCACGTCGGGGCCGTAGTGGTCGATGATCGTGCCGCCGACCAGCGGGGCGGCCAGCGAGGCGACGGACCAGGACAGCGCGTACATGCCCTGGTAGCGACCGCGGCCGTGGAGCGGCGACAGGCGGACCACCAGCCCCATCTGGGTGGGCGAGTTGATGATCTCGCCGAGGGTCCAGACCGCGACCGCGACCGCGTACAGGGCGACCGAGCCGGCCAGCGCCGTCATCCCGAAGCCGTAGCCGGCGAGCAGCGCCGAGCCGACGAGCAGCACGGCCGGGCTGCGGTGCTCGATGAAGCGGGTGACCGGGATCTGGAGCAGCACGATCAGCACCCCGTTCACCGCGATGACCAGCCCGAAGTCGGCGCTGGAGAAGCCGGCCCGGCCCATCGACACCGGCATCGAGACGTACGCCTGCTGGAACAGCAGCGCCAGCAGGAGGTTCAGTCCGACGACGGTCATGAAGCGGCCGTCGCGCAGCACGGTCAGCATCGAGACCCGCCCGGCGCCGGCGGCCGACGCCCCGGTGGACGCCGGGTCGTCCGCCGCCCCGCCCGCCTCCGGCCGGGACTCCGGCAGTTTGAAGAACACCACCAGCGCGCAGGCCAGCACCAGCGTGGCCTCGCCCAGGAAGAGGGCCAGATAGCCGTGTTCGGCGATGAGCCCGGCGGCGGTGGAGGAGAAGGCGAAGCCGAGGTTGATCGCCCAGTAGTTCAGGGAGAACGCGCGGACGCGGTCCTCGGGGGCGACGATGTCCGCCATCATCGCCTGCACGGCGGGGCGCGAGGCGTTGGTCGCCATGCCGACCAGGCCGGCCACCACCGCGATCGCCACCGGGTCGGTCATGAAGCCCAGCAGCGCCACCGACGCCGCCGTGGACACCTGCCCGATCAGCATCGTCGGCCGCCGCCCGAGCCGGTCGGTGAGCACCCCGGCACCCACCGACGAGACCACCCCGCCCAGCCCGTACAGCGCCCCGACCAGGCCCGCGTACGAGGCCGAGTAGCCGCGCTCCACGGTGAGGTAGAGGGCCAGGAACGTGGCGACGAACGCCCCCAGCCGGTTGACCAGCGTGCTGGTCCAGAGCCACCAGAACTGCGGCGGCAGACCGGAGACGCTCTCCACGGCGGCCCGCCGTATCCGGGACGGGCCCCGCCTCCGGGACTTACTGATAGGCGCGGACATGACATTTCCCCCTTGGATGCCGGCCCGCACCCGCACGGGCGGGCAACCGCGACGGCCGGACGGCGTGCGACGACGTTCGATACGGTAAGTGGCGAAAGCGCCAAGCGCACACTACAAACCGGAGGGTCGGCCAGCCACTCGTTTGACGGGAAACGTCAAACGTCAACGACCCCGCCGCCCCCGGATCCGCGCAGGTGGCGGCCGCACGCGGGGACACCCCCGGCGTCGATTACGCTCGACGGCATGGCCACCGCACCGTACAAGCTGATCCTGCTCCGCCACGGCGAGAGCGAGTGGAACGCGAAGAACCTGTTCACCGGCTGGGTGGACGTCAACCTCAACGAGAAGGGCGAGAAGGAGGCGGTCCGCGGCGGAGAGCTGCTCAAGGAGGCCGGCCTGCTCCCCGACGTCGTCCACACCTCCCTCCAGAAGCGCGCGATCCGCACCGCGCAGCTGTCCCTGGAGGCCGCCGACCGCCACTGGATCCCGGTCCACCGCAGCTGGCGCCTGAACGAGCGGCACTACGGCGCGCTCCAGGGCAAGGACAAGGCGCAGACCCTGGCCGAGTTCGGCGAGGAGCAGTTCATGCTCTGGCGCCGTTCGTACGACACCCCGCCGCCCCCGCTGGCGGACGGCACCGAGTTCTCCCAGAGCGACGACGCGCGCTACGCGTCGATCCCGCCGGAGCTCCGCCCGAAGACGGAGTGCCTGAAGGACGTCGTCACCCGCATGCTCCCGTACTGGTACGACGGCATCGTCCCGGACCTGCTGGCCGGCCGCACGGTCCTCGTCGCCGCGCACGGCAACAGCCTGCGCGCCCTGGTCAAGCACCTCGACCAGATCTCCGACGCGGACATCGCCGGCCTGAACATCCCCACCGGCATCCCGCTCTCCTACGAGCTCGACGCCGACTTCCGCCCGCTCACCCCCGGCGGCACCTACCTCGACCCGGAGGCCGCCAAGGCCGCCATCGAGGCAGTGAAGAACCAGGGCAAGAAGAAGTAAGCCCGCACGCACAAGCCCCCCTTCCTGCGGTTTCGCCGCAGGAAGGGGGGCTTGCTTCCGTGCTCCGGTGGCAGCCGCTCGTCAGCAGCTGCCGCCGCATTGGCACGGGCCGCCGGACTGGCAGCCGCAGCCACAGCCCGGTCCGCAGCTGCATCCGCTCAGGAGCGGGAGCAGCGGCCGGCCGGCGGCCGGCGGCTCGTTCGGGGACGCGGGGATGGGGGAGTCCGCCATGAGTGCCATGTATTCGCCTCCTAGGGGTCACCTGGTGCTTATTGCAAGCCCGGGTGCATAGGCGCGTCAACGGCGCGTGGGCGCACGTTACGCGCCCTCCACCGCCGTCGGCGAGGCGATCTCGTCGGCGTGCTCGCCGGTCACGAGGTAGACGACCCGCTTGGCCACGGACACCGCGTGGTCCGCGAAACGCTCGTAATAGCGGCCCAGCAGGGTCACGTCCACGGCCGTCTCGATGCCGTGCTTCCAGCGGTCGTCCATCAGGTGCTGGAAGAGCGTGCGGTGGAGCAGGTCCATCGCGTCGTCGTCCTGCTCCAGCTGGAGCGCGAGGTCGACGTCCTTGGTGATGATGACCTCGCCGGCCTTGGCCATCAGGCGCTGCGCCAGCTGCCCCATCTCCAGGATGGTGGCGTGCAGATCGCGCGGCACCGCCCGCTCCGGGAAGCGCAGCCGGGCCAGCTTGGCGACGTGCTGGGCCAGGTCGCCGGAGCGCTCCAGGTCGGCGCTCATCCGGAGCGAGGTGACGACGATCCGCAGGTCGGTGGCGACCGGCTGCTGGCGGGCGAGCAGGGCGATGGCCCGCGCCTCCAGGTCGCGGTGGAGGTCGTCGACCTTCTCGTCGGCGGCGATGACGTTCTCGGCCAGCTTCAGGTCCGCGTCGAGTATCGCCGTGGTGGCGCGCCCGATCGCGGAGCCGACGAGCCGGGCCATCTCGACCAGGCCCTCGCTGATCGAGTCCAGCTCCTCGTGGTACGCGTCCCGCATCAGTGACCTTCTCTCGCTTCGAGGATTCCGAGTGCTCCCGGGGGATTCCGGGGGGCGTTGCGTGGTGATGAATGGGAGGTGGCCGTGGCGCCTACGCTCCCACGGACCGGGCGCCGGGAGGTCCCCGCACCCTCAATGTGCGGCCGGATCGCGACGTGCGGGGCCACCGGGGGTGAACCACCACCGACCTGGAGGTGAACTCTGGGAGTCGCGGCCGCAGCCGCGAGGGCGCCCGCCCGGCCCGGCCGTCGCGGTGAGTGAACCGTCACCGACGCCTCGGTGAACTCTGGGCGAAGGGTGGCCGAGCAGCATCTCCGACCGCTGGGGGAGTGTCGGAATCGGCACATACTCTGGATTCATGAACGTGGACGCGGCCGTCGCCGCGATGGCAGCGATCGCCGGGCTCTGCACCGGCGTCTTCGCCATGCTGGCGTTCCGCTGGAGTGAGCGGGATCAGGCCAAGCCCACCCGTACGTCCCTGCACACCGAGGCGGTCCTGCCGCCCGGTGTCGACACCGTCCTGTCGGTGCTGCGCTCCTCCGCCGTCGTCCTCGACGAGGCCGACACGGTGGTCAAGGCAAGCTCCGCCGCGTACGCCCTCGGGCTGGTCCGCGGCGGTCGGCTGGCCGTCGAACCGATGCTCCAGATGGCCCGCGACACCCGTCGCGACGGGGAGATACGCCAGGTGGAGCTGGACCTTCCGCGCCGCGGCACCGGCCGCGGGGACGCCCTCGCGGTCTCCGCCCGGGTCGCCCCGCTCGGCTCCCGGCTGGTCCTGCTGCTGGTCGAGGACCTGACGGAGGCCCGCCGCATCGAGGCGGTCCGCCGGGACTTCGTGGCCAACGTCAGTCATGAGCTCAAGACCCCCGTCGGCGCCCTCTCGCTCCTCTCCGAGGCCGTGATGGACGCCAGCGACGACCCGGAGGCGGTCACCCGCTTCGCCGGCCGGATGCAGAACGAGGCCACCCGCCTGACCAACCTCGTCCAGGAGCTCATCGACCTCTCCCGGGTGCAGAACGACGACCCGCTGGAGGACTCCGAGCCCGTGCCGGTCGACGAACTGGTCGCCGAGGCCGTCGACCGCTGCCGCCAGCAGGCCGGCACCAAGCAGATCACCATCGCCGCCGGCGGCACCGCCGACCTCACGGTCTGGGGGAACCGCGGTCAGCTCGCCGCCGCCCTGGGCAACCTCGTCGAGAACGCCGTCAACTACTCCCCGGCGCGCACCCGCGTCGGGATCGCCGGCCGCCGGGTCACCGCACCCGGTGGCGACCTGATCGAGATCGCGGTGACCGACCAGGGCATCGGGATATCCGAAAAGGACCGGGACCGCATCTTCGAGCGGTTCTACCGCGTGGACCCGGCGCGCTCGCGCGCCACCGGCGGGACCGGCCTCGGCCTCGCCATCGTCAAACACGTGGCCGCCTCGCACGGCGGGGAGGTCACGGTGTGGAGCGCTGAGGGACAGGGCTCCACCTTCACCTTGCGTCTCCCGGAAGCCGGGGCCGTCCGCGACCGCGAGCGGCCCTCGGACCTCACTGCGGAGGGCCTCGACGACGAGGACCGCCCGTACGAGACCTTCAACGATCCGCTCCCAGCTCACCCAGCCCCGGAGGTCCTTCCGTGACCCGAGTGCTTGTCGTCGAGGACGAGGAATCGTTCAGCGACGCACTGTCGTACATGCTTCGCAAGGAGGGCTTCGAGGTCGCCGTGGCGGCCACCGGCCCCGACGGCCTGGACGAGTTCGAGCGCAACGGCGCCGACCTCGTCCTGCTGGACCTGATGCTGCCGGGTCTGCCCGGCACCGAGGTCTGCCGCCAGCTGCGCGGCCGCTCCAACGTCCCCGTCATCATGGTGACCGCCAAGGACAGCGAGATCGACAAGGTCGTCGGTCTCGAAATAGGGGCCGACGACTACGTCACCAAGCCCTTCTCCTCCCGGGAACTGGTCGCCCGGATCCGCGCCGTGCTCCGCCGCCGCGGCGAGCCGGAGGAGGTCGCCCCGCAGGCCCTGGAGGCCGGCCCGGTCCGGATGGACGTGGACCGCCACGTCGTCACGGTCTCCGGCGGCAAGGTGGACCTGCCGCTCAAGGAGTTCGACCTGCTGGAGATGCTGCTGCGCAACGCCGGCCGGGTGCTGACCCGGATGCAGCTGATCGACCGCGTCTGGGGTGCCGACTACGTGGGCGACACCAAGACCCTCGACGTCCACGTGAAGCGACTGCGCGCCAAGATCGAGCCCGACCCGGGCGCCCCGCGCTATCTGGTGACGGTCCGCGGCCTGGGCTACAAGTTCGAGCCGTAGGCCGCCGCCCGCGAGCGATGTGCGTGAAGGGGCGCCCCTCCCGACCGGAGAGGCGCCCCTTCACCTGTTGCTGCGGACCTCAGTGGCCGGTGTGCGCCGACTCCGAGGGCGAGGCGGAGGTCGACGGGGAGGCCGACTCCGAGGGCTTGCCGCTCGCGGAGGTGGACGGCTGCGGCGTCACCGACGGGCCGTAGTTCTCGAAGATGTTCTTCGCCGGGACGACGAAGGCGTTCAGCGTCACCTTGCCGGTCGAGCTGAAGGTGAAGGTCAGCGGCTGGGCGTTGCCGTCCTGGACGGCCTCCCGGCCGCTCGCCAGGACGGCGCTGGGGTTGCCCTGGCCGCCGATCACGACGGAGCCGCCGGCCGGCACGTTGATCTTGGCGGACGACAGCTTGGCGGACTGGCCGCTGCCGTCGACCGAGATCCCGGTCAGCTGCTGGTCCTTGTCGCCGGAGTTGAACAGCGTCGCGGTGATCGCGGCCGGCCCCTTGGCGGTGGGGTCGGGCTGGGTGACGACGTTGGCGTTCTGGACCTTGATCGTGCCGACGCTGGTCTCGGCGTTGTCCGGCTTGACCCCCAGCGTCTGGGCGTCGTTCCCGGCGCCGCACGCGGAGAGAGTGGCGATCGAGAGCGAGAGGACGGTGGCGGCGAGGACGCCGCGTCGAAGGCTGCGGCTCACGGCGGCGGCATCTCCTTGACGAGCTACGGCGGCCGAACGTTCGTGCCCGGTCGCGGATGGACGGCTGTGGGCGGACTCGTGTACGCGTCATGGGGACGCGCACGTAAAGCCGCCCTAAGGGTTGGTCAGCGCCGCTAGGTTACCGAGCCGTCCTCGCGGTGCCGCACCCGACCCGCCTCCTGCGCGATCACGCACCCGCCGCCCGGCCCGGCCGGCCCGCGGCGGGGGTGGCGGCCGGCGGTCCGGACGTCCCCCGGACGGGATTTCCGGAAGTCGATCTCGGGCGGATCTCGGTGGCGATCTCCGGAGAACTGGGAGGCATATTCCGGCACGCGGCCGTTCGAGTGGCGGCCGTGGTGTTTCCCCCGGTGAAAAGCGGTATTCACAAGGAATGCACATGCCGCCCGAAATTGATCACACACCGGCGTGCGGGAGTGTTGATCAATTCCGGGAAACGCACCCGACTCGTCACCAAGCGTCCGAACGGAGTAGCGGAACTCGCTCATGCGGATCGGTGCAAATCAGGACGTACGGCTCATTGATCACCGGGTTTCCGGTGCGCCGTGGGTGGCATTCCGGGCCCCCGTGAAGCCCCTCCCACCTGCGAATACCTGCACCGAGTGTCCCCTCGCAGCACGTTCCGGGCGCTGTTGTCAAGCCCCGAGATATGCCCTGACCTGCGAAAACGCCATTCAGAACGGCCCGTTCCCGTGTTAGCATGGATAGCCACGGAAGGGGTACCTGTCACATGACGTTCAAGGTTGGCGACACCGTGGTCTATCCCCATCACGGGGCCGCGCTGATCGAGGCCATCGAAACTCGCCAGATCAAAGGCGTGGACAAGACCTACTTGGTGCTGAAGGTCGCGCAGGGCGACTTGACTGTTCGTGTGCCAGCGGACAACGCGGAGTTCGTCGGCGTACGCGACGTGGTTGGTCAGGACGGGCTGGACCGGGTCTTCGAGGTGCTGCGTGCACCGTATGCCGAAGAGCCGACGAACTGGTCCCGTCGCTACAAGGCAAATCTTGAGAAGCTCGCTTCCGGCGACGTGATCAAGGTCGCCGAGGTCGTTCGTGACCTGTGGCGGCGCGAGCGTGAGCGCGGACTTTCCGCCGGTGAGAAGAGGATGCTCGCCAAGGCCCGCCAGATCCTGGTGAGCGAGCTGGCCCTCGCGGAGAACACCAACGAAGACAAGGCCGAGGCCCTGCTGGACGAGGTCCTCGCGTCCTGACGACGCGCACGCCGACTGCGGCGCAGTGCTGTGGTGACGCAGCGGTGTGACAACGCAGCGGTGTGACGACGCAGCAGCAACGTAGCAATGCCGCGGTGCCCGAGTGACGACCGTCTTCCGGAAACGGAAGGTCTGTTGCCGGGCGCTGCGGCATATCTGCGGGCGGTGCGTGGGAAAGCCGGAGGCCGAGCCGGCGGCGGCTTCCTCGGGGAAGCCTGCCGGGCCCCATGGTGGCGTGCCGGGCTCGGGCTGATGCCCCGACCGATGTCACGGAAGGGTTCCGGTCAAGGCGTAACGCCCGGCACTCCCAGGCCATACCCACCTCGCCCGAGGAAACAAACCTGTCTGCCCCAATTCCGGGCCGAGCCCGGACTCCGGAGCCATCGATGTCAGATCCTTCCCGCCCGGTCCGTACCGCGGCGGTCATCCCCGCAGCCGGCCTCGGCGTCCGGCTCGGTCCCGGCGCCCCCAAGGCCCTGCGCACCCTCGGCGGCACCCCGATGCTGGTCCACGCGGTCCGCGCGATGGCCGCCTCGCGCGCCGTCACGCACATCGTCGTGGTCGCCCCGCAGGACGACCCCGAAGGGGTCCGCCGCCTGCTCGACGCCCATCCGCTCGCCGACCGCACCGGGCTGACCGTGGTCCCCGGCGGGACGACCCGCCAGGAATCCGTCCGGCGCGGGCTGGCCGCGCTGCCGGACGGCATCGACGTGGTCCTGGTCCACGACGCGGCCCGCCCGCTGGTGCCGGTCGAGACGGTGGATGCGGTGATCGCGGCGGTCCGCGACGGCGCCCCGGCCGTCGTCCCCGCGCTGCCGCTGGCCGACACCGTCAAGCAGGTCGAACCGCGCCCCCAGGGCACCCCGGAGCCGGTGGTCGGCACCCCGGAGCGGTCGCTGCTGCGCGCCGTGCAGACCCCGCAGGGCTTCGACCTGCCGACGCTGCTGGCGGCGCACGAGATCGTCGTGGAGGGCGAGGGCGCCACCGACGACGCCGGGCTGGTGGAGCGGCTCGGGAAGCCGGTGGTGCTCGTCCCGGGCCACGAGGAAGCGTTCAAGGTGACCCGGCCGCTGGACCTCGTCCTGGCCGAGGCCGTACTCGCCCGCAGGAGGGCCACCGATGGCTATGTCTGATCCGTCCGGGACCGTTCCCGCGCCGCCCGCCGTGCCCGGCGTCCCGCTCGTCGGGGTCGGCACCGACGTGCACGCCTTCGAGCAGGGCCGCGAGCTGTGGTGCGCCGGACTCCTCTGGGACGCCGCGGAGAGCGACGGCTACGGCCTGGCCGGGCACAGCGACGGCGACGTGGCCGCGCACGCCGCGTGCGACGCGCTGTTCTCCGCGGCCGGCGTCGGCGACCTCGGCGCGCACTTCGGCACCTCCCGCCCGGAGTGGTCCGGTGCCTCCGGGGTGACGCTGTTGGCCGAGGCGGCACGGATCGTCCGGGCCGAGGGTTTCGCCATCGGCAATGTCGCGGTGCAGGTCATCGGCGTCCGTCCGAAGATCGGCAAGCGCCGGGACGAGGCGCAGCGGGCGCTGTCGGCGGCGGTCGGGGCGCCGGTCTCGGTCTCCGGCACCACGACCGACGGGCTGGGGCTGACCGGTCGCGCCGAGGGGCTGGCCGCGATCGCGACCGCCCTGGTGGTGCGCACCGGCTGAGGCCGCCGGCGGGCCGGAACGAGGTTCCGCCGATTGGCCGTACCGCTCGGGAATGCCCGGCGCAGCAAAGGGCGTTGGGGAAGAATCACGGGTAGTCGTGTCCATCGGAAGTCCTCGGTTCGGCCCGCGGGAAGGATCCTTCGTGACTGCAACGCTCTCCGACCAGCTCAAGGAGCTGCTCGACTCCCCCGTCTTCGTGACGGTGGGGACGATCCAGCCGGACGGCAGCCCCCAGCTCTCCCCGGTCTGGGTCAAGCGGGACGGCGACGACCTGCTGATCTCGACGACCGTCGGCCGGCGCAAGGAGCAGAACATCCGCCGCGACCCGCGGGTCTCGGTCGTCCTCCAGCCCTTCGACGCGCCGTACGGCTACGCCGAGATCCGCGGCACCGCCAGCCTCAGCACCGAGGGCGGGCAGGAGCTGATCGACGAGCTGTCGAGGAAGTACACCGGCAAGTCGTACGCGGAGTTCAACCCGGCCTCGGCCGACGACGACCAGCGGGTCGTGGTCCGGATCACCCCGCGCAAGGTGGTCGGCCGGATCTGAGTCGCCCGGGACGGCCCGTCCGCAAGTCCGGGCGAATCGGACGGCTGTGACGCTTCGGTGTCCCCGTGTCCAAGAGGGCACGGGGCACTGCCACGTTCCGACTACCCTGGTCCCGTGACGATTCGCCTGTACGACACCAGCGCCCGGCAGATTCGCGATTTCACCCCGCTCCGGCCGGGCTGTGTCTCGATCTACCTCTGTGGTGCGACCGTGCAGGCCGCGCCGCATATCGGACACATCCGCTCCGGACTCAACTTCGACATCATGCGCCGCTGGTTCGCCCACCGCGGCTACGACGTGACGTTCGTCCGCAACGTCACGGACATCGACGACAAGATCATCCAGAAGTCGGTCGAGCAGGGCCGCCCGTGGTGGTCGATCGGCTACGAGAACGAGGTCGCCTTCAACACGGCCTACGACGCCCTCGGCTGCCTGCGCCCCACCTACGAGCCGCGCGCCACCGGCCACATCCCCGAGATGATCGAGATGATGCGCGGCCTGATCGAGCGCGGCCACGCCTACGCCGCCGACGGCAACGTCTACTTCGACGTGAAGTCCTTCCCGGAGTATCTCCAGCTCTCCAACCAGGAGTTGGCCAACCTCCTCCAGCCGTCCGGCGAGGGCGAGACGGGCAAGCGGGACCCGCGCGACTTCGCCATGTGGAAGGCGGCCAAGGAGGGCGAGCCCAGCTGGGACACCCCCTGGGGCCGCGGCCGGCCGGGCTGGCACCTGGAGTGCTCGGCGATGGCCCACAAGTACCTGGGCACGGTCTTCGACATCCACGGTGGCGGCGTCGACCTGGTCTTCCCGCACCACGAGAACGAGATCGCGCAGGCCAAGGCGTACGGGGACGACTTCGCCCGCTACTGGTCGCACAACGCCTGGGTGACCATGAGCGGCGAGAAGATGTCCAAGTCGCTGGGCAACTCCGTGCTGGTCTCGGAGATGGTCAAGCGCTGGCGGCCGATCGTGCTGCGCTACTACCTCGGCACCCCGCACTACCGCTCGATGATCGAGTACAGCGAGGAGGCGCTGCGCGAGGCCGAGTCGGCGTTCGCCCGGATCGAGGGCTTCGTCCAGCGTGTCGTCGAGAAGGTCGGCGTCGTCGAGCCCGCGGCCGAGGTGCCGCCGGCGTTCGCCGAGGCGATGGACGACGACCTGGGCGTCCCGCAGGCGCTGGCGATCGTGCACACCACCGTCCGGCAGGGCAACTCCGCGCTGACCGCCGACGACAAGGAGTCCGCGGTGGCCCGGCTGGCCGAGCTGCGCGCCATGCTCGGGGTGCTCGGCCTGGACCCGCTCGACGAGCGCTGGTCGAGCGGCGGTGCGGACCGCGGCGAGGACCTGCACGGGGTCGTGGACTCCCTCGTCCGGCTCGTCCTGGAGCAGCGGCAGGGCGCCCGCGCCCGCAAGGACTACGCCACCGCCGACGCCATCCGCGACCAGCTCCAGCAGTCCGGTCTGACCATCGAGGACACCCCCTCCGGCCCGCGCTGGTCGCTGGCCTGAGCCCGGCCCCGGGGGTGCCCCGGGGACCGGCCGTACCCCCGGCCACCAGCCGGATTCGCCCTTCCCGGTGGCCGCGGGCGACACTCAATCCATACGTACGTACCCACTCCACGTCGCGAGACGTCGAGAGCAGTGAAGAAACAGGTGACCCATGGCCGGCAACAGCCAGCGCAGGAACCGCCGCACGTCGAACAAGAAGGGCGCTCAGGTCGGCAGTGGCGGTAAGCGGCGCCGGTCTCTTGAGGGCAAGGGGCCGACCCCGCCCGCGTCCGCGCGCAAGGGGCACGTCAAGAACCGCATCGCCAACGCCAAGAGCAAGCAGGCCGACAGCCGCCGGCCGGCGCCGCGGCGCGGCGGCGCCAAGGGCACCGCGGAGCTGGTCGTGGGCCGCAACCCGGTCGTCGAGGCGCTGCGCGAGGGCGTGCCCGCGACCACCCTGTACGTGCAGCAGTTCATCGACAACGACGAGCGGGTGCGCGAGGCCCTCCGGCTCGCCAACGAGCTCGGGCTGAACCTCCTGGAGGCGCCGCGCGCCGAGCTGGACCGGATGACGAACGGCCTCAACCACCAGGGCCTGGTCGCCCAGATCCCGCCGTACGAGTACGCGCACCCCGAGGACCTGTCCGCGGCCGCCTTCGACGACGGTGAGGACCCGCTGATCGTCGCGCTGGACGGCGTGACCGACCCGCGCAACCTGGGCGCCGTCGTCCGCTCCGTCTCCGCCTTCGGCGGCCACGGCGTGGTCGTGCCCGAGCGCCGGGCGGCCGGGATGACCGCGGGCGCCTGGAAGACCTCGGCGGGCACCGCGGCCCGTACGCCGGTGGCCCGGGCCACCAACCTGACCCGGGCCCTGGAGTCGTACCAGAAGGCCGGACTGACGGTGGTCGGCCTGGCCGCGGACGGCGATGTGGAGCTGCAGGACCTGGAGGTCCTGGACGGCCCGGTCGTCATCGTCGTCGGCAGCGAGGGCAAGGGCCTGTCGCGGCTCGTCGGCGAGACCTGCGACCTGCGCGTGCGGATCCCGATGCCGGGTGGCGCGGAGTCGCTGAACGCCGGTGTCGCCGCCGGTGTGGTCCTGTGGGAGGCGGCCCGCCGCCGCGGCTGAGGCGGCCGCCGCCGGGTGCTTCCGGCGGTGCCCCGGGTCGGGCGGGCCGCACCGCCGCCCGGTCCGGGGCACAGCATGACGCTCCGTACGTCTCTGCCGTATCACGTGATCTTTTGACGGGTCTCGGACAGATCGGGCCGGTCAAGGCAGTGTCTTAACCGCGGGTCACTCGGTTAGATGAGCGTGGACACCAGAACACCCCGCACGCCTACGGGGGGACGCTCGTCGTCGAGCTTCGACGACGAGCCGGTCCTGAGCTCGGTCAAGGTGCCGTGCGATCCCGCGCAGGTCATCGTCAACCACGCCAGCTTCCGCGTGCAGCTCGCCGCTCCCGTGGTCGCCGGCCGCCTGGCAGAGACCACGCGCGTCCCCGCCCTCCGGGGATCGCCGCCCAGACGCCGCACGCCCGTGGTCTGGAGCGGTCGCACCGAACCGGGCGGTACCGCCGGCGCCACCACCCAGCTCCTGCACGCGGTGCGCGACGCCAGCGTCGGCCTGGACCGCGGACCGGCCGAGGACGTCGGCACGACCCAGGTCCTGCCCCGGGTCCGGCTCGGTGGCTCCCCCGCCTCCACCGTCGTCGGCCCGCGCGGTCCCGCCGACGGCGAGGACACCCTGCCGCGCGGCACCCGCGCCGTCGCCGCCCGGTTGCCCGGTCAGCGGTACGACGACGAGGACGGCCGCGACGACGAGCGCTTCGAGATGCGCGACAGCTACGACACCGGGGTCCGGCGGCGCGGCGGCGACAGCGTCCGGCACGCCTACTACCCCGGCCGCCGGATGAACCTCGGCGTGGTGCTGCTCCCGCTGCGGATCTTCCTCGGGCTGATCTCGGTCTACGCCGGCATGGGCAAGCTCTGTGACCCCGTCTACTTCGACGGCGGCCAGCGCGGCTCGATGGTCACCTGGCTGCTCTCCCTCCACCCCTGGGAACTGGCCGTGCCGCTGCGGGACTTCGCGGTCGCGCACCCGGTCGGCGCCGGGCTGACGGTGGCCTTCCTCCAGGTCGTGGTGGGCGTGCTGACCATCTGCGGGCTGTGGCAGCGGGTCGCCGCCTCGTTCGGTGCGCTGCTCTCCGCGGCGCTGCTGATGACCGTCAGCTGGCGCACCCTGCCCGCCTACGACGCCCCCGACATCATCTACCTCGCCGCCTGGAGCCCGCTGATCATCGCCGGCGCCCCCGTCTACTCCATGGACGCCCGGCTGGCCGGTGAGGCATGGCGGCGGCTGGGCCCGCGCGTCGAGGTCGGTGCGCTGCGCCGCCGGGTGCTGCGCCGCGGCGCCGTGATGACCGCGGTGGTGGCCGGGCTGACCCTGCTCATCGGCTCCCTGCTGGGCGGCGCCGTACGGACCGCGCGGGTGCCGACCGTGCCGCGGCCCGGCGAGCCCGCCATCAACAACCTCCCCGGCTCGCCCCTGCCCCGCCCCGGCCACCACGCCGCCCGCCCCGGCCACCGCATCCCCGGCCACCCCGGCGCGCCCTCCACGAGCGCCTCCCACAAGGCCCACAAGCCGGGCACGCCGTCGGCCTCGGCCCCCGGCAGCCCGTCGGCGGGCGGCCACACGGGCAGCTCGGCCCGCCGGCCCGGCGCGACCAGCAGCGCCCCGCAGCTGTCCGGCCCGAGTCGCACCCCCGGCCGCACCCAGTCGCCGGCCGGCTCTGGCGGCACCGGCGGCGGCACGAGCGGCGGCTCCAGCAGCGGCGCCCCCGGAGGCGACTCCGGCCGCGGCAGCACCCTCGGCGGCCTGCTGGGCTGACCCACCCGGGCCCACGCCGCCCCGTTCCTCCACACCGCCCGCACCACTGGTCCCCGATCGCTCCGCCCCCCTTCACGGCCTCAGGCCGGGGGCGAGCGGTCGGGGACCAGCGGTGCGGGCCGCTTCTCGTTGCGGGGGGGCGGAGGGGTGGGGAGGGGTGGGGAGGGGTGGGGAGCGCGTCGTCGACGACGGCTCAACGGCCGTGTGCGGCCATTTCCTCGGCGGCCTCGGTGAGGTCCTTGGCGGTGTCGATGGCGCGCCAGTAGGAGCCCTGGGGGAGCGGATAGCCGGCCAGCCGGCGTTCCCGGGCGAGGCGCGGGAAGGTGGTGCGCTCGTGGTCGCCTCGGGCGGGCAGCAGCTCGGCGAAGGTCGCGGCGAAGACGTAGACGCCCGCGTTGATCAGATACGGGGAGGGCGGGGCCTCGATGAAATCCAGGACGTGCCCGAAGGCGTCGGTTTCGACGGCGCCCCAGGGGATGCGCGGGCGGGCGAGCGCCAGAGTGGCCGCGGCGTCGCGCTCGTCGTGGAAGGCGGCCATCTCGCGGAGCGGGAAACGGGTCCAGATGTCGCCGTTGGTGGCGTACCAGGGCTCGTCCGGGCGGGGCAGGGAGCCGGCGGCGTACTTCAGGCCGCCGCCGCGCCCCAGCGGCTCGGTCTCGACAACGGTCGTGACGCGCAAGGGGAGTTGGGCCTGGTCCAGCCAGTCCTGGAGGACCTCGGCGAGGTGCCCGCAGGAGATGACGACGTCGGTGACGCCCTCTTCGGCGAGCCAGTTCAGCTGATGGCCGATGATCGGGGTTCCGGTACCGGGAATCTCGACCATCGGCTTGGGGCGGTCGTCGGTATACGGGCGAAGACGGGAGCCCTGGCCGCCGGCCAGGACCACGGCCTGCGTGGGGTGGGAATGCGGGGCACCTGTCATGTTTCGCACCCTATGCGGTGCGAGCGACGATCACTGGGCGGCGGCCACACCGGAGGCGAAGGAGGTGTCACAGACCGGCCGGGAGAACGCCTGGGCGCGGTGCGCGGCACCGTACTTGGCGACCGCGGCACGGCCGAGGGCACGGGCGATGGAGGCGCAGTGCTTGGCCAGCGAGGGCCGGGCGTTGGTGGCCTCCTGGAGGTGCGTCAGGGCGACGCCGGGGTCCTTCTCCTGGAGTTCGACGAGGAGACGGTCCCGGAGCACGTCCTGGGCGGCGCGGGGGCCGGCCTTGGTGGAGACCTTGCCGGAGGACGCGGCGAGCACCTGCGACTCGGTGGTCTTCGATGCCCACGGGACGCGGGTGACCGCGAGGGTCCCGGAGAGCACGAGGACGACGGGCAGGACGAGGGCGAGAGTTCGGCCGATACGGCGGGCTGCGGAGTTCACGGTCGTGATGGTAGCGAGGGGTGATGATTTGGCGACATTTGGTCACCTTATCGGGGGACGGAATGGCTCGTCGGTGCGGTTGTTGGGTTGACGGATTGATGCGAAAAGCCGCTTCCGGGCGGGCTTCCCGGGGTGCGGCGAGGGCGCCCGTCGCCCCCTTCCCGGGCTTGGGAGCGCTGGCCTTCCGCGGCCCGGACGCGCCGCGGCGGCGGTGCGGGGACGCGCAGTACCCCACACCGCCGCCGCGGTAAACCGGATGGGGCGGGGGCGGGCGGATCAGGCCGGAGCGGGACGGAGAGACGCCCCGCCGGCCCGGCTCCGCCCGCCGCCCGGCCGGTCAGCCGGTGAGCCGCTTGCCCGTCGAGGTGGAGAAGACGTGCGTCTCGCCCGGTTGCGGCACGACGTGCAGCTGGGTCCCCTTGGCCGGTACCTGGCGGCCGTTGACCCGGACGACGAGGTCCTTGACCGCCCCGCCGACCTCGGCCGTCCCGTAGACGTAGCCGTCGGCGCCCAGCTCCTCGACGACGTTGACCGTCACCGCCAGGCCGGCCGGGGTGTCCGTGGACAGCGACTTGGCGGCCGCGCCGTTCTGCTCGACGATGTCGAAGTGCTCCGGCCGGATGCCGACCGTCACCGTGCGCTCGCCCTCGGCGCCGGCGAGCGCCTCCCGACTGACCGGCACCACGCTGTTGCCGAACTTCACCCCGCCGTCGGTGATCGGCACCTCGATGAGGTTCATGGCGGGCGAGCCGATGAAGCCCGCGACGAAGAGGTTGGCCGGGCGGTCGTACATGTTGCGCGGCGAGTCGACCTGCTGGAGCAGCCCGTCCTTGAGGACCGCGACCCGGTCGCCCATGGTCATGGCCTCGACCTGGTCGTGGGTGACGTAGACGGTGGTGATGCCGAGGCGGCGCTGGAGCCCGGCGATCTGCGTACGGGTCTGCACCCGCAGCTTGGCGTCCAGGTTGGACAGCGGCTCGTCCATGAGGAACACCTGGGGCTCGCGGACGATGGCGCGGCCCATCGCGACCCGCTGGCGCTGGCCGCCGGAGAGCGCCTTCGGCTTGCGCCCCAGGTACTCCGTCAGGTCCAGGATCTTCGCCGCGTCCTCGACCTTCTGCCGGATCTCGGCCTTCGGCACGCCGGCGATCTTGAGCGCGAAGCCCATGTTGTCGGCGACCGTCATGTGCGGGTAGAGCGCGTAGTTCTGGAACACCATGGCGATGTCCCGGTCCTTGGGCGGCAGGTGGGTGACGTCGCGGTCGCCGATGCGGATCGCGCCCTCGTCGACGTCCTCCAGCCCCGCGAGCATCCGCAACGAGGTGGACTTGCCGCATCCGGAGGGCCCGACGAGCACGAGGAACTCGCCGTCCTCGATGGTGATGTCGAGCTTGTCGACGGCGGGCTTGTCGGAGCCCGGGTAGATCCGGGTTGCCTGGTCGTAGGTGACCGTTGCCATGGTGTGTCCCTTCACCGGCAGGAACGTGCCGGACGATCCGAGTAAAGGAGAGCGCGCCCCCGGGAGGAGTGCGCGTGGCCCACCCCCGGGGCCCACCACACGAAGTGGTGTAGTCCACAGCGGCAAGCCGCTGGTGACGCTACCTGCGCCGGGGCCGGGTGTCAGTAGGTCCGCGGTCACGAAATGCGGTCGGTCGGCGGGGTGCGGGACGAGGGGCCGGGGCGTGGCGGCGCGGTCGTCCGGCGGGACCGGCTCGTGGCGGCGCGACGCCCGGGCGGGCCCGAGCGAGGTGGGCGGCGCGAGCGGTGTCCGGGTGATGCCTGAACAAGGCGACCCCGAATAAGGCAACCGGCACCGGGTGCGCCTAGGTACACTTCTTCCGGTACGCCTCCTTAGCTCAGCTGGTCAGAGCGCCGCTCTTGTAAAGCGAAGGTCGTCGGTTCGAATCCGACAGGGGGCTCTGGGAGGCCCAGGTCACAGCGATGCTGACCTGGGCTTTTTCTTGTCTGGTGGTGGGCGTCCCGGGGTGTGGGAAGTCGGTTCGGGCGGGCGCCAGTTGGGGTGAGGGGGTGGGCGGAAGCGGACCTGGGGCCCTTGGAAGTCGTGGTTCTCTCCGTGGTGGGGCTCCTGCTGTACTTCCTGCCCGCCTTCGTGGCGTTCCGGCGGGACAGTGAGAGCCGGCGGTTGGTGCTGCTCGTCAACGTGCTGTTCGGGGCGACGCTGGTCGGCTGGGGTGTGGCGTTGTTCCTGGCGACGCGGAGGCCGGGGCCGCGAGAGCGGACGGCATGACCTCCCGGCCCGGACGGAGGCGTTGGCCCGGTCTGAGGTGTTGGCCCGGTCCGGCCTGGTGACCTGTCGACCTTGTCGAGATCGCCGGGGGCGGCGGGCGGGGCGGCGTAGATTTCGCGGCATGGTGACTTCGATGACGCGGGACGCGTACGAGCAGCGGATGGCGCGGGCCGGGCAGGCCGCGGCGGCGGCCGGGCTGGCCGGGGTGATCGTGACGCCGGGGCCGGACCTGGTGTGGCTGTGCGGGTACCAGCCGACGGCCGTGACCGAGCGGCTGACGGCGTTGGTGATCGAGCCGGGGCGGGCCGGGCGGCTGCTGGTGCCCGTACTGGAGCGGCCGGACGCGGAGCGCGCCGCGGGGGCCGGGGCGCTGGAGGTGGCGGGGTGGTCCGACGGGGCGGACCCCTACGCCGAGCTGGCCAAGTGGCTGGCGCCGCAGGGGCGTTACGGGGTGTCGGACGGGATGTGGGCGCTGCATCTGCTCGGACTGCAGCGCACGGTCCCCGGCGGCGGTTACGCGGCGCTGACGGAGGCGCTGCCGATGCTGCGGGCCGTGAAGGACGCGTACGAGGTGGAGCGGCTGGCGGCGGCGGGGGCGGCCGCGGACGCGACGTACCAGGACATCCTGGGGGTGCGGTTCGCCGGGCGGCGGGAGTGCGACGTGGCGGCGGATCTGGCGCGGCTGCTGACCGAGCACGGGCACAGCCAGGTGGACTTCACGGTCGTCGGGTCGGGGCCCAACGGGGCCAATCCGCACCATGAGGCGGGGGAGCGGGTCATCGAGGACGGCGACATGGTCGTGCTCGACTTCGGCGGGTTGAAGGACGGCTACGGGTCGGACACCACGCGGACCGTGCACGTCGGGGAGCCGAGCGCCGAGGAGCGGACGGTGCACGAGATCGTGCGGGAGGCCCAGCAGGCGGCGTTCGAGGCGGTGCGGCCCGGCGTCGCGTGTCAGGAGATCGACCGGGTCGCCCGGCGGGTGATCAAGGCGGCGGGCTACGGCGAGTACTTCATCCATCGGACCGGGCACGGCATCGGGGTCACCACCCATGAGCCGCCGTACATGGTGGAGGGCGAGCATCTGCCGCTGGTACCGGGGATGTGCTTCTCCATCGAGCCCGGGATCTATCTGCCGGGCCGGTTCGGGGTGCGGATCGAGGACATCGTGGCGTGTACGGAGACCGGCGGGCGGCGGCTGAATGTGACGGGGAGGGAGTTGGCGGTGGTGCGGTAGGCCGCCGCGCGGGGCGGGGCGGGGTGGGGCCCGCGCTGGTGGCGGGCCGTGGCACCTCGACGGGCCGGGCCGGGCCGGGGCGCGGGCCGGCCTTACGGCACCAGGACGACCTTGCCCATCGTGCCGCGGGACTCCAGGGCGCGGTGCGCGGCCGCGGCCTCGGCGAGGGGGAAGCGGTGGACGGTGGGGACGAGTCGGCCGGCTGCGGCTTCGGCCAGGGCGGCGGTCTCCAGGGTGCGGATCGGGTTGATGCCGCCGGCCCGGGCCAGCATCGGGGGGCCGAGGACGGTTTCGGAGGTGATGCCGCGTTCGGCGAGTTCGGCGTCCGTGAAGTGCGGCGGGCCGCCGGAGGACCATCCGAAGACCAGGTGGCGACCGCCGCGGGCGAGGAGGTCCACGGCGGCGCGGCCTTCGGCGCCGCCCACCGAGTCGAAGACGAGGGTGGCCCCGGTGGCGCCGCGCTCGTCGAGGAAGCGGCGGGTGAGGGTCGGCCAGTCGGCCTCGGTGTAATCGAGGGCGAGGTCGGCGCCCAGCTCGCGGACGTGGGCCACCTTGGCGGGTCCGCCGGCCAGGCCGATGACGGTCGCGCCGACGTTCCTGGCGTACTGGACGAGCAGCGAGCCGATGCCGCCGGCGGCCGCCGGGACGATCGCGAGGTCGTCGGGGGCGAGGTCGGCGAAGAGCAGGATGCCCATGGTGGTGCGGCCGGTGCCGATCATGGCGACGGCCTGGGACGGATCCAGCCCCTCGGGGATGGCGTGCAGCCGGTCGGTGCTGGTCACGGCCAGTTCGGCGTAGCCGCCCGGGACCATGCCGAGGTGCGCGACGACGGGTCGGCCGAGCCAGCCGGGATCGGTGCCCTCGCCGATGGCGTCGACGGTGCCGGCCACCTCCCGGCCGGGCACGGTCGGCAGGTCGGGCAGCGGCGCGGGGCCGCCTTCCAGGCCCTGGCGGAGGGCGGTGTCCAGGAGATGGACGCCCGCCGCGGCCACCGCGATACGGACCTCGCCCGGACCCGGGGCGGGGTCGTCGAGGGTCTCGTGGACGAGGTTTTCCGCGGGGCCGAAGGTGTGCAGCCGTATTGCGCGCATGGCGGGGTCGTTTCCTTGGGAGGAGGGCGGCGGAGTGGGCGCCGGTGAGGGACGACCGCCCCGCCGCGGGGGGATGGTCGACTGCCGCCACTCTGGTACCTCAAGCTGAGTTGAGGTCAACACCTGGGTGCAAGCGGTGGAGTTGGGGCGAGAGGCGACTCCTGGGGTCCGCGGGTGTTGTGGGTGTCGTGGGTGCTGTCGCGCCGTGGGTGTTGTCGTGCGTGGGTGGGATGGCGCCGTGGGTTTCCTGGAGGCGGTGGGGGGATCAGCGCGTGCGGTCGAGGGGGGCGGGGGCCGGGCGGCGGGGGGTGGTCTGCAGCGCGAGCGAGACCGCTTCCAGGGCGCTGGTGAAGGACACCTCGCACAGCACGCCGGGAGCCGCGACCTGGTCGCCGGCCAGATAGACCCCGTCGCCGCGGTCGATCGCCGGGCGGTCGCGCCAGGTGGTGCCCGGCAGGTCCACCGCTCCCGTACGGCCGGTGGACAGTGCGGTGCGGCGCCAGGTGGTGCGCTCGCGCCAGTGCGGGAAACCGGCGTCCAGGAGGCGTTCGGCGCGGGCCACGCCGTCGGCGCGGGTCTCGTCCGGGCCGATGCCGACCTGCCCCTGGAGGAGCTGTTCGCCGCGGGGCGCGAGGCCCGGGTCCTGGCTGGTGAACCGCTCGATCCAGCCGGGGAAGTCGAGCCCGGACAGCGCGAACGGATCGCCGCGCCGGGTCCGGACGGCGAGGTCGAGCAGCACCGTCCGCGCGCCGGTCCAGCTGAGGCGGTCGTCGCGGAGGAGGGCGCGGGCGGAGTCGAGGTGGGTGGCGACGATGACCGGGGCGTCCTTGGGGAGGGCATCGACGCGGGCCCCCGTCTCGATGCGTACGCCCAGGTCGCGGGCGTGGTGCGCCATCCGCTCGATGAGCGTGCCCCAGCCGCCGGCGAGGTAGTGGGCCTCCGGCGGCAGGCTGGTGGTGCGGCGCAGGCGTTCCTGGACGAAGGCGGCGGAGAGGCTGCCGGGGTCGTGGTGGAAGGTGGCGACGCCGACGTAGTGCGCCGCGGCGCGGGCGGTGCTCTCGCCGGCATGGGTGCGCGCCCAGGTGAGGAAGTCCTGGTCGACGGGGGCGTCGCGGTGGCTGCGCAGCCCGAGCATGCCGAGCGGGGGCAGCCGGTGCAGGGCGCCGCGGTGGAAGAAGCGCAGCCGGGCGGCGTCCCGGAGGGGCAGCGGGGCGAGCGGCTTGAGCAGGCCGCGCTGCCGGAGCCAGGGCCAGTGCGGGCCGCGGTTGTAGAGGGCGTGCGGGCCGTCGTTGGTGAGGTAGGGGCCGTCGGCGGTGCGGGCGCGGCCGCCGAGCGTGCGGTGGGCCTCGTAGAGGGTGACGGTGGCGCCGGCCTCGGCGGCGGAGATGGCCGCGGTGAGGCCGGCGAAACCGCCTCCGATGACGGTGAGCGGGCGGCGGTTCATGGCAGTTCCTCCGGTCGTGGGTGGGGCGAGGGGCGGCGTCCGCCGGCGGGCGGGCGCTCGCTGAGGGGACGGACGGGGGTGCCACGGATGTGACATGCCGACGCACCGGAGAGGGTTTTCGCAGGTCAGCTGGGTTTCACGGGGGATTGTCAGTGGGGTGGTTCAGGATGGGGGTGGATGTGGAGCGGTCCGCGGAGTGCGGGCGGCCGAGCCGGTCCGCGGCACGGGGACGGGACCGGGACGGATGGGAGGCGGTGAGCGCATGGCAGGGCGCGACAAGGAGGCGGCGGTGCGGCCGGTGCGGCGGCCCGAGGTGCGGTTGCCGGAGCTGCGGGCGTACGACGGCGGGGAGTTGGAGCCCGAGGGGGACTACGACGGCCTGGAGTTCACCGAGGTGGACTTCGCGGGGCAGTCGGCGCGGGGCGCCCGGTTCATGGACTGCGCGCTGCGGCGGTGCGCGCTGGACGAGGCGGTGCTGAGCCGGGGGCGGCTCATCGACTGCGTGCTGAGCGGGGTGCGAGGGGTGGGCACGGACCTGTCGCAGGCGTCGTTGCGCGACGTGGAGGTGGTGGACGCCCGGCTCGGCGGGATACAGCTCCACGGTGCGGTGCTGGAGCGGGTGGTGGTGCGCGGCGGCAAGATCGACTTCGCCAATCTGCGCAAGGCCAGGCTGCGGGACGTCGCGTTCGAGGGGTGCGTGCTGGTCGAGGCGGACTTCGGGGGCGCGCAGCTGGAGCGGGTGTCCTTCGAGGACTGCACCCTGACGCGGGTGGATTTCTCGGCGGCGCGGATGACGGACGTCGATCTGCGCGGGACGGTCGGGCTGGACATCGCGCGGGGCATCGACTCGCTGGGCGGCGCCGTGATCAGCACCGCTCAACTGATGGATCTGGCACCGGCGTTCGCGGCCCAGGTGGGCGTGCGGGTGGAGTGAGCCGGAGGATGCGGACGGGGGCGGGGGTGGATCAGATGCGGGGGAAGCGGGCCTGGAGTGCCCAGACGGCGGCGTTGTCGGCCAGGCCCTCGTGCATATCGGCGAGGTCGGCGATCAGGTCGTGCAGGAAGTCGCGGGCTTCGCGGCGCAGCGCGGCGTGATTGAAGGTGAGGGGGGCTTCCTCGACCGGCATCCAGTCGGCGGCGACGTCGACCCAGCCGAAGCGCCGCTCGAAGAGCATCCGGTCGGTGGATTCGGTGAAGTCCAGCTCGGCGTGGATCGGGCGGGCGGAGCGGCTGCCGCGGGGGTCGGTGTCGAGCTGCTCGACGATGTCGCACAGCGCCCAGGCGAAGTCGAGCACCGGCACCCATCCCCAGGCTGTGGACAGCTCGCGGTCGGTCTCGGTGTCCGCGATGTAGACATCGCCGCAGAAGAGGTCGTGCCGCAGGGCGTGCACGTCCGCGGTCCGGTAGTCGGTCTGCGGAGGGTCCGGAAAGCGGCGGGAGAGGGAATAGCCGAGGTCGATCACCTCTTGATGGTGTCACGCGCGCTCGCGCGCCGGCGCGGCGGAGGGTCCGGACGACCGGCCCCACGCGACCGGCGGCGCGCCGGCGCAACGGCGGACGGGCAGAGGGTGGGGAAATGATCATGTCTGGTTCCTTGGTGCGGCGTTCGGGGGTCGCGCTGGTGTCGGCGGCCGCGCTGGTGGCGCTGCCGGCCTTGCCGGCGCTGCCGGACGGGGCGGGAGCGCCGGGCGCGGCGTATGCGGCAGGTCGGGCGGGCGCCGCGGGCCGCGGTGGTGCCGCGCAGGCCGGGGGGCACTGGCGCGGTGGCTGGGCCGCCGCGCCGCAGCGGCCGACCGAGGTGTTCGGGAAGAACTGGTCCGGGGAAGGCTTCGCGCGGCAGACCGTCCGCCAGGTCGTCCGGGTCGGCGCGGGCGGTGCACAGGCCCGGATCAGGCTGTCGAACCGCTACGGCACGGCGCCGCTGAAGGTCGCCGGGGCGACCCTCGCGCGGGCCGACCAGGGCGCCGCCGTGCGGGCCGGCTCGGTGCGACAACTGACCTTCGGGCACGGGAAGTCGGCGACGATACCGGCCGGCGGCGAGCTGCTCAGCGACGGGGTGGGCCTGCGCGTGCGCGCCCTGGAGTCGGTCACCGTCACGCTGTATTTCGACGCGCCGACCGGTCCGGCCACCCTCCACGCGCTGGCCGGCGCCACCAGCTACCGCGCGGCCGGTGACCACCGGTCCGATGTCGGCGCCGCGGCGTTCACCGAGACCTCGCAGTCCTGGTACTACCTCTCGGGCGTCGAGTTCGCCGGCGGCGGGCCCGCCCGGCGGGACGGCATCGTCGCGTTCGGGGACTCCATTACGGACGGGTACGGCTCCACCGTCGGCACCAACCGCCGCTATCCGGACGCCCTGGCCGACCGGTTCGCCGCCGCGGGACGCCCGCGCGGCGTCCTCAACGAGGGCATAGCCGGCAATCAACTGGTCAACACCACCGCGGACTTCGGCGAGAAGGCGACGGCCCGCTTCGCCGAGGATGCGCTCAACGGGCCGGACGTGGGCACCGTCATCCTGCTGGAGGGCATCAACGACATCGGGATGAGCGAGGTGTCGGTCGGGTCGGGCGGTCCGACCCCCGAGGTGTCGGTCGGGCAACTGATCGACGCGCAGCGGGAGTTGATACGCCAGGCGCACCGCCGGGGCGTCAAGGTGATCGGCGCGACGCTGACGCCGTTCAAGGGGGCGGCGTATTACACCGAGCGCGGCGAGATCAAGCGCGAGGCGCTCAACCGCTGGATACGCACCTCCGGCGCGTTCGACGGGGTGGTCGACCTGGACCGGGCGCTGTCCGACCCCGCCGACCGGGGACGGATGGCCGCCGCGTACGACCAGGGGGACCATCTGCACCCGAACGACGCCGGGTACCGCGCGATGGCCCGGGCGATCGACCTCGACGCGGTCTGAGGCGGACGGGGCGGCACTCGCGGGCGGGGCGCGGCGGCGCTCACGGACGGGGGCGGGCGACGCACCGCTCGGTGTGCCGCTCCCCGGCCCGCCGCCCCGGCCCGCGCCGTACGCCGGCCCGTGCGCCGCACCCGCACCCGGTCCCGTGCCGCGCGCCCGCGCCTCCCCTACGGCAGGGTGAGGATGCGCGGCCCCTCGTCCGTCACCGCGACGGTGTGCTCGAAGTGGGCCGCCCGGCTGCCGTCGAGGGTGCGCAGGGTCCAGCCGTCGGCGTCGGCGGCGTAGTGGTTGCTGCCGCCGGCCAGGAACATCGGCTCGATGGCGATGACCAGGCCGTGCCGGAGCACGAGGCCGCGGCCCGGCCGGCCGTCGTTGGGGACCGGCGGGTCCTCGTGCATCGCCCGCCCGATGCCGTGGCCGCCGAAGTCCTCGGGGATGCCGTAGCCGGCCGCGCGGCCGATGCTGCCGATGGCGTGCGCGACGTCGCCGATCCGGGCGCCGACGACGGCCGCCGCGATGCCCGCCTCCAGGGCCCGCCGGGTGGTCTCCATCAGCCGGCGGTCCTCGGGGCGCTCGGTGCCGACCGTGAAGCTGAGGGCCGCGTCCCCGGCCCAGCCGTCGACGATCGCGCCGCAGTCGATGCTGACCAGGTCGCCGTCGCGCAGCCGGTAGCCGTTCGGGATGCCGTGCACGATCGCGTCGTTGACGGACGCGCAGATCACCGCGGGGAAGGGGGTGGGGGCGAAGGAGGGGCGGTAGCCGAGGAACGGCGAGGTGGCGCCGGCCTCGTGGAGTACCGTGCGGGCCACCTCGTCCAGTTCGGCCAGCCGCATCCCGGGGGCGGCCGCGGCCCGGGCCGCGGCCAGCGCGTCCGCGACCACCCGGCCGGCCACCCGCATCGCGTCCAGCGACGCGTCGCTCTTGATCTCCACCATCGGTACGCCCTCCCTTTCCGTCACCCGGGCGCTGCGCCCGGACGGCGTTCCGTCCCCGGGGTCGGAACCGTGCGTTCCGCCACCGGGCCGGTATTTGTTTACCGGTATTTATTTACCGGTATTAGTATCACGGGCATGGTGCGAACTCCATTGACCCCCTGGGAGCGCGAACGCGGTGAGCGGCTGGGCATGCTGCTGCGCACGGCGCGCGGCGAGCGCAGCATGGTCGAGGTCGCCGCGGCGGCCGGGCTGTCCGCGGAGACGCTGCGGAAGATCGAGACCGGCCGGGCGCCGACGCCGGCGTTCTTCACGGTCGCCGCGCTCGCCGGGACGCTCGGACTGTCGCTGGACGAGGTGGCCGTGCTGGCCACGCCGGCGGAATCACCCCCCGGGACCACCGACGACACCGGACGCGGCAGCGCGGCTGCCTAGTTCTAGGGGCCGTGTCCAGGGCTCATCCAGGGGCCGGTGCGAACGCCGAGGGCCGGCCCCCTCTCGGGAGCCGGCCCTCGGTGCCGGAGGTTTCCGGCGGTGGCGTGCCGCGGTGCGGCCGTGCCTCGGTGGTGTCGGGTCTCAGACGTTGACGCCGAAGTCCTGTGCGATGCCGCGCAGGCCGGACGCGTAACCCTGGCCCACGGCGCGGAACTTCCACTCCGCGCCGTTGCGGTACAGCTCGCCGAAGACCATGGCGGTCTCGGTGGCGGCGTCCTCGCTCAGGTCGTAGCGTGCGATCTCGGCGCCGCCGGCCTGGTTGATGATGCGGATGAAGGCGTTCCGCACCTGGCCGAAGTTCTGGCCGCGGTTCTCGGCGTCGTAGATGGAGACCGGGAAGACGATCTTGTCGATCTCGGCCGGCAGCGCGCCGAGGTTGACGTTGATCGACTCGTCGTCGCCCTCGCCCTGGCCGGTGGTGTTGTCGCCGGTGTGGACGATGGTCTGGTCCGGCGTCGACTTGTTGTTGAAGAAGATGAAGTGCTGGTCGGAGTGGACCTTGCCGGTCGCGTTGACCGCGATGGCGCTGGCGTCGAGGTCGAAGTCCGTGCCCGTGGTCGTGCGGACGTCCCAGCCGAGGCCGACCGTGACGGCGGACAGGCCCGGTGCCTCCTTGGTGAGCGAGACGTTGCCGCCCTTGGACAGGCTTACAGCCATGGGAAGTCCCTTTCCTCGTCGAGTCGCGCCGACCTGGGGTCGGTGATGCCGCTGCTGCGGGTGGTGTGGTGATGCCGCGGCGGACCCGCCCGGGAGCGGAGCCGCCGTCACCCACCTCAACGCCCCGGGACAACCGGGTGGTTCCAGCTCCCTTTACTTTCTTTGCCGAATCCTGATGGCCGTGCCGTGCCCGCTCCTCGAAGGCGGCGGCCCGTTCCGACCAGGAAAACCGAGGTGACGGACGGCCGCGGGCGCGGGATCATGGGGGGCATGTCCGGGCCCCATGTCATCCGAGGTTCGGTCGTCCTCCCGGAGGCCGAGCTGGTCTGGCGGTTCTCGCGCTCCTCCGGCCCGGGCGGCCAGCACGTCAACACCAGCGACAGCCAGGTCGAGTTGCGCTTCGACCTGGCGCGCACGAAGGCGCTGCCGCCGGTGTGGCGCGAGCGTGCCCTGGAGCGGCTGGCGGGCCGGCTGGTCGACGGGGTGCTGACGGTGCGCGCCTCCGAACACCGCTCGCAGTGGCGCAACCGCGAGATCGCGGCCGTGCGGCTGACCGCGCTGCTCGCCGAGGCCACCGCCCCGCCGCCCGCGCCGCGCCGCAAGACCCGCATCCCGCGCGGCATCAACGAGCGCCGGCTGCGCGAGAAGAAGCAGCGCGGCGACACCAAGCGGGGCCGCTCCGGCCGCGATTGGGGCTGACGGCGGCGCCCCTGCCCGGCGCCCGGCCGTCCCGCGTCGGGCCCCTGCGCCGGACCGCCCGCACCGGGCCGCTGCGTCGGGCCCCGTTCACCCCAGCTGCCGGTACTTCCCCCGGAAGTACGTCAGCGGACCGTCGTCCTCCCCGGACGTGGTCGTCGCCAGGACACGGCCGATGACGAGGGTGTGGTCGCCGGCCACCACCCGCTGCTCGGTCCGGCACTCCAGCGTCGCCAGCGCGCCCTCGATGAGCGGCGCACCGGACGCTTCGCCCGGTACGGAGGGAATGTCCTGGAAGAGCAGTCGGTCGCTGATCCGGCCCTTCATGGCGAATCGCGCCGCTACCTGTCGTTGGTGGCCCGACAGCACCGAGACCGCCCACAGCGGCTGCTGCGCCAGCAGGTCGTCCATCCGTGAGTCGTTGCGAACGCTCACCATCACCAGCGGCGGATCGAGCGACACGGAGAGGAACGCCGTGGCGGTCATCCCGACACCCTCGCCGCGCGGTCCGGCGTCCGGATCGTGGGCGGTGATCAGCACCACGCCGGCGGCGAGGCGGGACAGTGCGGCGCGGAACTCGTCGTCACTCACCCCAACAGCATGCGCGATCGACCCGTCGCCCGGCAGGGAGGCGAGGGCGGCGGTGGGGGCGGCGGTGGCGGCGGAGCCGGCGGCCGGGGTGGTGGCAGGAGTCTTCGTGAACACGCCATGAACGCTAACGCCGCTCGGGCGGGGCGCGCATCGGGCCTCCGGACCACCCGCGTCCTAGGTCCCGCGGCGGAGGCGACGGTCGGCGGGCCAGGGGTGTGGATCACGCCGCGCGGTGGCCGGAATTTGCGTTCAGGAAGTTTTCAGGGGCTGTCCGAATGCCGTTCGCACGCTCGGATGAGCCCCTGGTCGGCGATCCGTAACGGCCCGTCACTGGTTGTGACTTGAGTCACATGAGCCGCTAATTGTTGACCCTGTGTACCGAGTGAACAGCTCACTGTGATTCAGTGAGCGTGGAATCGGACGACGAAGAAACCGGTGGAGTTGCTGTCGAGGTCTCAGGGAGAGCGAGCGATGGAGACCGAGTCGGAGCCCTATGTCCGTCTTGCGACCCTGCGGCAGCTGCACCAAGTGGTCGCCGAACTGAACACCGCACGCAGCCTTGCGGACACCTTGCAGTGCGTCGCCGACGGGGCGATCGCCGGGCTCGGTTACGAGCTCGCCGCGGTCAACCTCGTACGGCAGGACGGTGATCTCGTGGTCGCCGCGGTGGCCGGCAGCGCGGGCGCGGAGGCGCTGATGGCCGGGCGGGTGGGCTCGCGCGCCTCATGGGAGCGCCGGCTGTCCATGGGGGAGCGCTGGGGCGAGCTGTGCTTCATCCCGTACACCGAGGGCTGGGTGCTGGACGATGACGACGTGCCGCAGTGGCACACCGCCGGGCCGGCACCGCGGTTCCCCGACGAGTGGCACCCGATGGACCGCCTCTTCGCGCCCATGTACACCGCCGCCAACGGCAACGGCGAACTGCTCGGCGTGCTCTCCGTGGACCGGCCGCGCAACGGGCGGCGCCCCGGCCCCTGGGGCCAGGAAGCACTCCAGATGTACGCGTTCCAGTCCGCCATCGCGATCAGCAACGCCCGGCTGCGGGCCAACATGCAACGGGCGCTGGTCCGCCTGGAACGCGAGCAGCAGGCGCTGCGGGCGAGTGAGGAAAGCTTCCGGCAGGCGTTCGAGTACGCGCCGAGCGGGATGGCCGTCGCCGAGATGGGCGGCGACCAGCACGGACGACTGCTGCGCACCAACGACGCGCTGTGCCGGCTGCTGGGCCGCCCGGCCTCCGGGATGCGCCGGCTGTCGTTCTCCGACATCTGCCACCCCGAGGACATCGGCACGCTGCTGCGCACCTCCGCGGAGGGCGGCCGGGCCGAACTGCGGCTCCAGCGCCGGGACAGCACCTACGTGTGGGTCTCGCTGCGCAACTCGGTGGTCGCCGACACCACCGACGGCCCCCGCTACCTGCTCACCCACGTCGAGGACATCGAGGAACGCAAGCGGCACGAGCTCCAACTCGCGCACCGGGCCAGCCACGACTCGCTGACCGGCCTGCCCAACAGCGCCGAGCTGCGCGCCCGGCTCTCCGCCCGGCTGTGCTCCCGCCCGCCGAGCGCGCTCGCCGACGCCTACGCCGCCTCGGGCGGCGGTGCCGACCCGCGTGCCCCGCACGGCTTCGTGGGGGACGGCTCGGAGGCGTTCGAGGGGCTCGACGGCTTCGAGGGCGAGCCGACGCCCCGCGGCGCCCTCCCCTTCGACCACCACGTCCACCTCTCCGCGCTCGCCGACGGCGCCGAGGACGACGGCGCCAAGGGCCTCGCGGTGCTCTTCTGCGACCTGGACGGCTTCAAGTCGATCAACGACCGCTTCGGCCACAACACCGGTGACGCGGTGCTGATCGAGGTCGCCCGCCGGCTGACCAGCGGTGTCCGCGACGGCGACACCGTCGCCCGGCTCGGCGGCGACGAGTTCGTGGTGCTCGCCGACGGGCTGGGCACGGCCGACGCCCAGGACCTCGCGGTCCGGCTGCGGAACGCGATCATCCCGCCGATCCGGGTCGAGGGCCGGGCCGTCCGGGTCGGCGCCAGCTTCGGCATCGGCTGGGCGAGCTGCGGGATGACGGCCGAGGAGGTGCTGGAGTCGGCCGACCAGCGGATGTACATCGAGAAGCGGCGGTCGAAGAGCGGCCGGCGGGCGGCCGGCTGAGCCGCCCGCGACCGCCCGGCACCGGCCGCCCGGCCCGATGCCGCGCATCTCACACCCGCGGTGTCCTGCCTGGGCATCGCACGTTCACCGATCTGTAGCGATCTTGTGAACCTCCGGGGACGGCGTGGCCCGGCCCCGACGGGGTAGGCTGCGCCGATGCGGCGCGGCGGCGCCGGGAGGCCCGAAAGAGGCAGTTCGCGCGGAGCCCCGCGCACGCGTACGGACGCGCACAGACGCGTAGAGACCGCTTGGGAGTGACACGGAATGACGGCCGGCAACAACGGCGCGGACACGCCGGAGAACGACGACCCCTTCGCCCACCTGTACCGCTCGGAGGGCGGCGAGGGCGGCGCGGGCGCGTCGGGCGCCGGCGCACCGCGGCAGCCAGGCGTCCCGCGAACCTCCTACAACCAGGTGCGCACGGTCGGCGAGCGACAGTACGGCACCCAGCAGGGCCAGCCCGGCTACGGCCGGCAGAACCCGCGCTCCGCCTCCGCGCACTACGCGGCCCCCGAGACACTCCCCGGCGGCGGTGCCGCCGACCGCACCCGCCCCGTCCCGATGGCCCCCGAGCCCCGCAAGAGCCGCAACGGCCTGCTGATCGGCGCGGTCGCGGTGGTCGCGGTGGTGTGCATAGGCATCGGCGCGGCAATGCTGACCAACTCCGGTCAGTCCAAGGACGAGAGCGGCGCGAAGAACCCGGGCCCGACGGCCGCAGATTCGGTCGAGCCCAGCAAGCAGCCCTCCACCAAGCCCACCCCGGGCGCCCTTCCCAAGGACGACGCGGGCGCGCTGCGCCTCGAAGGCGGCGCGACCACCGCCAAGGACGTCCCCGGCGCCCGCACCGCCAGCGGCTCGTACGTCGCCGGTATGAACACTCCCGGCGCGTCGGCCACTTGGACCCTCGACGTGGACACCGCCGGCCAGTACAAGCTCTGGGTCGGCTACGGCGTGCCGGGCAAGGACGCCAACCTCACGCTCAACATCAACGGCCAGGCGCTGACCCGGCCGATAAGCCTGCACAACTTCGCCCACGCCCCCGAGGGCGCCTGGGACAAGGGCTGGACCAAGTCCTGGTCGCTCATCCAGCTCAACAAGGGCACCAACACCATCAAGCTGTCCTGCGAGAACGGCAACCAGTGCGAGGTCAACCTCGACCAGGTCTGGCTCGACCGGCCCTGACGGCGCCGCACCCCGCAGGACGGGGCCGGCGGTCCCCTCCGAGGAGCGCGGCCCCGAGGGGCGCTCAGGCCGCCGCGGGATGGTCCGTCACCACCACGTGGGGCAGCAGCTCCTGATAGGTCGTGGCGTCGAACTCGCCCGCGGCGGGGGCCCGTACGGTCGCGGCGGACAGCGCCACCGCGCGGCACAGCCGGTCCGGCCAGGGCAGTTCCTCGACCAGTCCGGACAGCAGGCCGGCCACCGCGGAGTCGCCGGCCCCGGTGGGGTTGCCGGCGAACCGGCGGGGCGGGGTGGCCTGCCAGGCGCCGTCGGCGGTCACCGCGAGCATCCCGTCCGGGCCGAGTGAGGCGGCCACCGCGTGGGCGCCGCGGCGGCGGGCGTCGCGGGCGGCCCGCAGCGGTTCGGTGCTGCCGGTGAGGGCGGCCAGTTCGTCGGCGTTGGGCTTGGCGAGGTCGGGGCGGGCGGCCAGGCCGCGGCGCAGCGGTTCGCCGCTGGTGTCCAGCAGGACGGGGACCCCGGCGGCGTGGGCGGCGCGGGTGAGCCGGGCGTAGACGTCCACCGGGACGCCGGGTGGCAGGCTGCCGCAGAGCGCCACCGCCCGTGCCTCGCCCAGCAGTTCGCGGTAGGTGCCGAGGAAGGCGGCCCATTCGGTCGGGGAGACCGTCGGGCCCGGCTCGTTGAGCTGGGTGGTGTCGCCGGTGCCGGCGTCCACGACGGCGACGGTGCGGCGGGTGGCGCCGCCGACCGGGACCAGCGCGTCGGTGACGGCGCTCTCCTGGGCGAGCAGGGCGCGCAGCGCCTCGCCGGTGCCGCCGCCCGCGAAGCCGGTGGCGACCGTGCGGTGGCCGAGCGCGGCCAGCACGCGGGCGACGTTCAGGCCCTTGCCGCCGGGGCGTTCGGCGACCTCGGTGACGCGGTGCGTGGTATGCGGATGGAGCCGGGGGACGCGGTAGGTGATGTCCAGCGCAGCGTTCAGCGTGACCGTGAGGATCATGGTCTCCCCTCCGGGAGGAGGCCGGCCGGACGGCCGTGGGTGAGGGCCCCGCGTTCCGCGGTGGCATACGGACAAGTGCGCGAGCGATCATGCCATCGCGGACGGCCGTAGGCCCAGACCCGGGTCGGCCACCCTGCCCGGCCCGGCCGCCGGGGCGGCGGTCGGGCCGGGGACGCCCCGGCGGTAGCGGGGGGGGCGGTCCGGTCGGTCAGACGCCGGGCGGGCGGCGCAGCCAGGAGCCCTGCCGCAGTACGCCCACCACGTCGTGGGCGGCGTCCAGGACGACCAGGTCGGCGTCCTTGCCGGCCTCCAGCGAGCCGGTCCGGTCGGCGATGCCCAGCAGCCGGGCGGGGTTGGCGGAGAGCGCCTGCACGGCCTGCTCGACGGTGAGGCCGTCGAGGGTGACGGCCCGTTTGAAGGCGCGGTCCAGGGTGAGCGTGGAGCCCGCGATGGAGCCGGCGGTGGGGCCCTCGCTGATCCGCGCGACGCCGTCCTTGACCTCGACCCGCATGGGGCCGAGCGGATACATCCCGTCGCTCATGCCGGCCGCACCCATCGCGTCGGTGATGAAGGCGACCCGTTCGGCGCCCGCCGAGCGGAACGCCATCTGGAGGATCGCCGGGTGCAGATGGGTGCCGTCGTTGATCAGCTCGACGGTGATCCGCTCGTCCTCCAGGAGCGCGGCGACCGGGCCGGGGGTGCGGTGGCCGAGCGCGGGCATCGCGTTGAACAGGTGGGTGGCGACGGTGGCGCCGGCGTCGATGGCCCGGCGGGTGGCGTCGTAGTCGGAGTCGGTGTGGCCGATGGCGGCGATCACCCCGGCGTCGGCGAGCAGCCGCACGGAGTCCAGCCCGCCCGGCAGTTCGGGGGCGACGGTCATCATCGCGGCGGTGCCGCGGGCGGCCTCGACCAGCCGGCGGACGTCGGCGGGGTCCGGGTCGCGCAGCAGCTCGGGCTGGTGGGCGCCGCAGCGGTGCGGGGAGATGAACGGCCCCTCGAAGTGGATGCCGGCCAGGTCGCCCTGCTGCACCAACTCGGCCAGGACCGCGGCCTGTCGGGCCAGGTCGTCCAGGTCGCCGGTGACGGTGGAGGCCACCATCGAGGTGGTGCCGTGCCGACGGTGGGTGTCGACGACGGTCAGGCACTCCTCGGGGTCGGCGGACGAGAAGGAGCCGCCGCCCCCGCCGTGCACGTGCAGATCGACGAAGCCGGGGACGATCAGATGCCCCGTCAGGTCGAGGACGGTCGCGGTGTCGTCGTGGAGGTCCTGCGGCTCGGTCGCGTCCGGCGACCGGCCGCGGTCCTTGTCGCGACTGTGGACGGCGGCGATCCGGGCGCCCTCGATGGTGATCCGGCCGTGGTCGGTGACGCCGGAGGGCCGGGCGATCCGGGCGCCGGCCAGGATGGTGCGCCCGGCGTCCGAGGGTCGTCCCGCGGACTGTTGCTGTGCCATCAGGCGGTTACCTCCGTGGAGAGAAGATCCCAGGCGAGCAGTCCTGCGCCCAGGCAGCCGGCGGCGTCCCCGAGGGCCGCCGGGACGATCGTGGGGAGCTGCTGGAAGGTAACGCGCGCGCGGACCGCCTCCCGCAGTGGCGCGAACAGCGTGTCGCCGGCCTCCGCCAGCCCGCCGCCGATGATCAGCATCCGCGGGTCGAGCAGGGTGAGCCCGGCGACCAGGCCGTCGGCGAGCGCGTCCACGGCGCCCTGCCAGACCTCCCGGGCGCGCGGGTCGCCGGACTCCACGGCCTTGGCGCAGTCGGCGGCGCCGGCCCGCGGATCGCCGCAGACCGCGGCCCAGTCGCGGCCCACCGCCGCGGCCGAGGCCACCGTCTCCAGGCAGCCGCGCTGACCGCAGCCGCAGGTGTGACCACCCGGCCGGACGACGAGGTGGCCGATCTCGCCGGCGCTCCCGTGGGCGCCGGCCTCGATGCGGCCGTCGAGTCCGATGGCGCCGGCGATCCCGGTGCCCAGGGGGACGAACAGGAAGCGGTCGGCGTCCCGGCCGGCACCGATCCGGCCCTCGGCCAGGCCGCCGGTGCGGACGTCGTGGCCGAGCGCGACCGGTACTCCGCCGAGGCGTTCGGAGAGCAGCGCCCGCATGGGCACGTCCCGCCAGCCGAGGTTGGCGGCGTAGACGGCGGTGCCGGTGGTCTCGTCGACGATGCCGGGGACGGCGACGCCGGCGGCCAGCGCGGTGCTGCCGAACCGCTCCCGGCCGACGTCGCGCAGCTCGGCGGCGAAGCCGAGGATCGTCTCGACGACCGCCTCGGGGCCGCGGTCGCGCCCGGTGGGGCGCCGCGCCTCGTACAGGAGGGTGCCGTCCGCCCCGGCGAGGGCGGCCTTCATTCCGGTGCCGCCCACATCGAGGGCGATGACGTGTTTCACGGGGGACAGTGTCGCGCGATCGGCCAATAAAGGTCTAGTCCACTCACCGTGCTGATCACCACGTACCGCACGTCACCCCTCGTTCGTCGGCGGTCGGCCGTAGCCGGACGCCGTCGCCCGTGTCCGGGTGCGGATACGCGCCGGTAGCCTCTGTATTCAGCCCTCCCGCGGGCCTGTGACCTGCGCAGGGGGCAGGCCGATACGGAAGGTGGGGGGAGGGTGGTGTAGACCTTGTGGGGGACAGTGGAGAGATCCGCTGTTCTGCGTCGATCGCGGGCGATCCCCGAGACGGCGGAGGGAACACCCGCAAGCACGGAATTTTCGGGACAAAGGGGCGGTAACAGCGGTGCGACGGCGGTACGTGAGCCTGGCGGCGGCAGGACTGGCCGCCACCATGACACTGACTCTCACCGGCTGCGGCAGCGGCTCCGGGGGCAAGGACGTCGCCCTCACGCTGATCGCCGCGGACTACGGCGACAGCAAGGCCAACAGCTCGCAGCACTACTGGGACGGACTCGTCCGCGCCTTCGAGGAGCAGAACCCCGGCATCAAGGTCGACGTCAAGGTCTACAGCTGGACCGACGTCGACAAGAAGGTCGAGGAACTGGTCGACTCCGGCAAGGCCCCCGACATGGCGCAGGTCGGCGCGTACGCCGACTACGCCGCCCGCGGCAAGCTCTACGGCGCCGACGACCTGCTCTCCATCCCCGTCCAGGCCGACTTCACCCCCTCCCTCGCGGAGGCCGGCGAGTACCAGCGCAAGCAGTACGGCATGCCCTTCGGGGCCAGCACCCGGCGCCTCTTCTACAACAAGAAGCTGTTCGCCGCCGCCGGCATCACCGCGCCGCCGCAGAACTGGAGCGACATCCTCAGCGACGCCCAGGCGCTCAAGGCGCACGGCGTGAAGACCCCCTTCGCACTGCCGCTCGGCCCCGAGGAGACCCAGGCCGAGACGCTGGAGTGGATGCTCGCCGGCGGCGGCGACTACACCGATCAAATCGGCAAGTACACCATCAACTCGCCCGAGAACGTCAAGACCTTCGAGTGGCTCCAGAAGGAACTCGTCGGCAAGGACCTCACCGGAGGCGACCCCGCCAAGCTCAACCGCGAGGACGCCTTCGCCGGCTTCGCCGACGGCAACGTCGGCATGCTCAACGGCCACCCCACCCTCATGAAGCAGGCCGAGGCCAAGGGCATCGACTACGGCACCGTCGAACTCCCCGGCACCACCGGCAAGGCGAAGGCCACCATGGGAGTCGCCGACTGGATGATGGCGTTCAAGCAGAACGGCCACCGCACCGAGGTCGGCAAGTTCCTGGACTTCGTCTACAGCAAGAAGAACGTCCTCACGTTCTCCGCCGACTACAACCTGCTGCCGGTCACCAGCTCCGCCTCCCAGGCGATGCTCGCCGACGACCGCTTCAGCAAGCTGCACGGCTTCCTCAACCAGCTGCCCACCGCCCACTTCTACCCGTCCAACAAGACGTCCTGGCCGCTGGTCTCCAAGACCGTCAAGTCCCGGATGGGCGCCGCGGTCGGCCCGCAGGGCAACCCCTCGGCGACCCTCACCGACATCCAGAACATCGCGGACACCGCCGACAACTCCACCGAATAGCGCCGCCCGCGGGCCCGGCGGACCACCCCCGGGCCCGCCTCTGCGGTGGGCTTATCGTGGGAAGCAGACGACGGACGGTGGAGTGGGATGACGGACGGCACCGATGCGGGCACCGAGCGCGGGCTCTCGGCCCGTGACGAGGCGGTGCTCGCCGTCGAACGCCGCTCCTGGCCCGGCCCCGGCGCCAAGGAACGCGCCATCCGCGAGCAACTCGGCATCTCCCCGACCCGCTACTACCAACTCCTCAACGCCCTGCTCGACGACCCCCGGGCACTGGCGCACGACCCGGTGACGATCAACCGGCTGCGCCGCGTACGGGACGCGCGGCGGGCGCGGCGCTGACCCGGGCTCCACCCCCAGAAGACGGCGCTGCGCGCCGGGCCGCCCTCCCGTCACCCGACCTCCACCCCCAGAAGACGGCGCTGCGCGCCGGGCCGCCGTGTTGATGCGCCCGTACACCCGGCGTGCGCCCGTGTCCCGCCGGTAGGGTCGGCGTCATGGGCACCCCGAACGCCGCGCCATCTCCCGAACCAGCGCCGGACCCCGCGCCGGCGCCGCCCGCCGTCCCGGTCCCGGACGCCCCCGCCGGTCGAGCGGGCCTCGCCGCCCTGCTGGCCCACCCCGAACGTGCCGTCGTCGCCCTCGACTTCGACGGCACCCTCGCCGACATCGTCCCCGACCCCGCCAAGGCCCGCGCCCACCCCGGCGCCCCCGAGGCCCTGGCCCGACTCGCCCCGCACCTGCGCGCGATCGCGGTGATCACCGGCCGTCCGGCCGGCGTCGCGGTCCGCCTCGGCGGCTTCGACGGAGTGCCGGGCCTGACCCACCTCGTCGTCCTCGGCCACTACGGCGCCGAGCGCTGGGACGCCGCGACCGGCGCCCTGCACGCCCCCGCCCCGCACCCGGGCATCGCCGCCATACAGGCCGAACTCCCCGGCGTACTGGACCGATCCGGTGTCTGGCACGGCACCTGGGTCGAGACCGCCGTCGAGCGCAAGGGCGGCCGGGCCATCGCCGTGCACACCCGCCGCGCCGCCGATCCGCAGCGCGCCTTCGAGCGGCTGCGGGAACCGCTGACCGCGCTCGCCGAGCGCCACGGCCTGATCGTCGAACCGGGCCGGCTGGTGCTGGAGCTGCGCCCGCCCGGGATGGACAAGGGCGTCGCGCTTGCCGAGTGGGTCGCGGAGACCGGGGCTGCCGCCGTCCTCTACGCCGGCGACGACCTCGGCGACCTGGCGGCCTTCGCCGCCGTCGAGAAACTGCGCTCCGACGGCACCGCCGGCGTCCTGGTGTGCAGCGGCAGCAGCGAGGTCACCGAGCTCGCCGAGCGCGCCGACCTGGTCGTCGACGGCCCGAAGGGCGTGGTGGCCCTGCTCAACGCCCTCGCGGACCACATCGAGAACCCACCACAGGAGCCGGACGGGCCGGGCGAGCCGGACGAGCCGGATGGGGCGGGCGGGGCTACTCCTTGAGGCCCAGGGAGGACAGCGCCGTCGTCCAGTCGTGCGCGATGGCCTGCTGCGCCTTGCCCAGATCGGCCTTGCCGGAGCAGATGGCGGCCTTGAGCTTGTTCTCCACGCCGTCCTTGGGGTTGTTGGGCCCGGCGCCCGGCTTGTGCCCCGGGGACGGCGGCTCGACCCAGAGGTTGCGCGGGTCGTTGGGGTCGCCGCCCAGCTGGAGGCTGATGAGGTGGTCGTACTCGGCGTCGTGCGGCGAGCCGGTGTAGCCGTAGGACTTGGCGTTGGCGGTCTTCTCGCGCCCGGTGATGCTCACCGGCGGCCGGATGCCCTTGGTGTACCCGCTCTGGCAGATCGTGGTCTTCAGCGTCTGCGGGGTGACCTTGGGGTTGGTCGCCCCGGGGGTGCACGTGGGGTCGGGCAGCGGCTGCTTGTCCGCGGTGTAGCGGAAGTGGCAGGTGCCGGGGGCGGGTTGGCGCTGCACCGTGTACGCCGACTGCGGCCCGGGGCCGACGGGTATCGACCCCGACGGAGCGGAGGCGGACGCCGACGCGGACGGCGTGCCGCCCTTCGCTTCGGTGCCGCCCTTCCCGGTCTTCCCGGACGAACAGCCGGCGACCGCGGTCGCCAGGACGGTGACGGCCGCAACCGCGGCCCACCGTGCGGAATATGAGCGTGTACTGAGGGGCATGGGAAAGAACTACCCCGTTCCGGCCCACCGCAGCCACAACACGGGAGCGCGGGGGAGCCCCGAAGGGGCGGACGACGGGACTTCGCGGAAACGCCCTAGCGCCCCCGCCGGAACCGTTCGCCGACCTCCCCCTGATCGGTCTCCCACCAGGGCCGCGTCAACTCCGGCTGCGGCACGGCCGCCTCGCCCGGCGACGAGGCCGTGGTCGTCACCGTGGCCGCGGTCGCCGCGGTCGCCGCGGTCGTCGCGGTCGTCGCGATTGTCGTCGTTGTCGTGGGTGTGGGCGCCGCCGCGGCCACCGCCAGCTCCCGGTCCAGTCGCTCGTCCAGCGCCCGCGTCCTGCGCCGCTCGTCGCGCACCCACTCCGCGAACACCGCGATCAGGAACGGCAGTCCGACCAGCTCGGCGATGGTCAGCATCAGCCCGCCGCCGATCATCTGGTCCTGCTGCGGGCTCGGATCCCACGGGCGGTGCTGGGACGCGTACCAACCGCCCGCGATCAGCGTCCCGCTGGTCATCACCACGATCCCCGGCACCGCGTCCACCAGGCCGTCCAGCAGCACCAGCAGCGCCCGCACCGGATGGCTGCACCACGACGGCAGCAGCTCCTGGCGGGTGAGCATCGGCAGCACGAACAGGCTGCCGGTGACGAGCAGTTGCAGATACATCAACTCGTGCAGCGGACCGTGCCGCAGCGCGGTCGGGAAGTACGGCGTGAAGTAGATCGCCAGCTCGGAGGAGAGCACCAACACGGTGCTGACCAGCGGAAACGTCAGGAAGCGGAGGATCCGGCCGGAGAGCGCCGCGCGCAGCCGGCGGGCCGCCGGCCGCTCCTGCGGCAGCGCGGCGAGCGCCAGCGACAACGGGTCGCCCAGCGCCAGCCCCAACGGCGCGATCAGGTCCAGCACGATGTTCTGCACCGCGGCCGGCCAGAACAGCTCATGGTCGTAGACCGCCAGCCCCGACATGGTGGCCAGCGCGATCGCGCCCAGCCCCAGACCGGCGAACGCCACCGTCCGGGCCACCGGCCAGCGCTCCCCGCGCCGCGCCAGCCGCACCACGCCCCAGGCGTAGAGGCCGCCCAGGACGAGGATCAGCACCAGCGCGTACGGGTCGAGCCGCCAGCTGTCGATCAGCCGCCCGGCGGTCAGCTCCGGCAGACCGGACGCGACCGTCGTCGAAGCAAGCGTTGTCACTGTCACGGCCCACCACGCTAGACCCGCGCGTCGACGATCTACCGGCGGGGTTCCCTCTCGCCCACCCCGCAGCCGGCGGCCCGGCCGGCGCCCGCCCGCCGGTCACTCGCCCAGCGCCTGCAACTGCTCCAGGAACCACCGCGCCGGCGGCAGCGCGGTCGCCGCCGCGGCCAGGTGGGCGGTGCGCGCGGCCCGCTCCTCGGCCGGCATGGACAGCGCGGCGTGCAGCGCCTCGGCGGTCTGCCCCACGTCGTAGGGGTTGACCGTCAGCGCGTCCGCACCGAGCTCCTCCCAGGCGCCGGCCTCCCGGGAGAGCACCAGGGCGCACCCGGCGTCGGAGACCACCGGGACTTCCTTCGCGACGAGGTTCATCCCGTCCCGGATCGGGTTGACCAGCGCCACGTCCGCCAGCCGGTACGCCGCCAGCGACCGCGCGAAGTCGTCCTTGACGTGCAGCACGACCGGCTGCCAGCCCGCCGTCCCGTATTCCGCGTTGATCTCCTCGGCGAGCGCGCCGACCTGCGCGGTGTAGTCGCGGTAGACGGCCAGGTCCTGCCGCGAGGGATAGGCGAACGCCAGGTGCACCACCCGCTCGCGCCACTCCGGCCGGTCGGCCAGCAGCCGCCGGAAGGCCAGCAGCCCGCGCACGATGTTCTTGGACAGCTCCGTCCGGTCCACCCGGACGATCGTCTTCCGGTCGGTGCCGCCGATCTGCCCGCGCAGCGCCGCCATCCGCTCCTCGACGTCCGGCCGCCGGGAGCGCTCCCGCAGGAACTCCGCGTCCGCCCCCAGCCCATGGACCCCGATCCGGGTCCGGTGCGCCTTCTGGTCCGGCGGCACCGCGACCACGCTGGGCGCCTCGTGCCGCGGCCAGTGCGCCGTGCAGTCCGGCCCCAGCGCCCGCTCGCAGCACGCGGTGAACGCCCGCGCCCACCGCTCGGTCAGGAAGTTCGCCCGGTCGGCGCCGAGGATGCCCAGCACCAGCTGCCGCTGGACGTCGTCGGGCAGCATCGCGAAGTACTCCGGCGGCGCCCACGGGGTGTGCGAGAAGTGCGCGATCCGGACGTCCGGCCGCACCTCGCGCAGCATCGCCGGCACCAGCGCCAGGTGGTAGTCCTGCACCAGCACCGCCGCACCTGGGCTCGCGCTGTCCGCCAGCGCCGAGGCGAACGCCGCGTTGTACGCCTCGTACGCCGCCCACTGGCCCCGGAAGTCGGTGTCGAACACCGGCTCCAGCGGCGTCTGGTACAGCATGTGGTGGACGAACCACAGCACGGAGTTGGCGACGCCGTTGTAGGCCGCGGCGTGCACATCCGCCGGGATGTCCAACATCCGGACGCGCTGTCCCCCGGTGTCCGCCACGTCCAGCAGCCCGCCGCTCCGCCGAGCCGCCTCCCGGTCGCCGTCGCCCAGCGCCGAGCACACCCACATCGCGTCGGCCCCGATCGTCGAGAGCCCCGACACCAGCCCCCCGCCACCCCGCTTGGCGCTCAGCTCACCGCCCTCTCCCAGGGCGTACGACACGGGCCCGCGGTTGGACGCGACGAGGACCTCGGCACCTGGCTGGACCGCACTGCGCTCGGAGACCATGTCGCGACATTAACCCGTCACGGATCCGCGCAAACGTACGGATCGCCCCTCAGGCCGCCCGCCGTTCCGCGTATTCCGGTATTTCGGCCATCGGCGGCCGCTCCTCGGTGTCCACCGCCGTCGTCCGCGGCACGAAGCCGTGCTCGCCGCGCTCGAACTGGGTCAGCCGCGGCCGCACCAAATGACCGCGGGCCAACCGGAGTTGGGCGGTGCGGTAGATCGCCGCGGCCATCCGGCCGAGCGCCTGGCCGCCCTGGTGGCGGTGCCTGCGCACCCCGACGTCCACCTGCGCCAGGGCGTCCAGCCCGACGGTGTGCAGCGCGTCCACCAACAGCCCCAGCTCCACCCCGTAGCCGACCGGGAACGGCAGCCGCTCCAGCAGCGAGCGGCGCGCCGCGTACTCCCCGCCCAGCGGCTGCACGAACCCGGCCAGCTGCGGCCAGTGGAGGTTGAGCAGCGGCCGGGCGACCAGCTCGGTGACCCTTCCGCCCTGCTCGCCTCCGGCAGCCGGCCCGCCCCGGCCGGTGTCCAGCGGCCGGTCGTACATCGCTTTGACGAACTGGACCTCCGGGTCGGTCAGCAGCGGCCCGACGATCCCCGAGACGAAGGTGGACGAGAACTCCCGCAGGTCGGCGTCGACGAAGCAGACGATGTCCCCGCTGGTCACCAGCAGCGAGCGCCACAGCACCTCGCCCTTGCCGGGCAGCGCCGGGATCCGGGGCAGCACGCTGTCCCGGTGGACGACCCGGGCGCCGGCCGCCGCGGCGACCTCGGCGGTGCGGTCGGTGGAGCCCGAATCCAGCACCACCAGCTCGTCGACCAGAGGCACCTCCTCGGTCATCAGATCGGCGCGGATCGCCGCGACGATCGCACCGACCGTCGCCTCCTCGTCGAGCGCGGGCAGCACCACACTGACCGTCCGCCCCGTCTGGCGCTTGGCCTCCAACAACTGCTCCAGGGGGCGGTCCGCGGCGGACCAGGAGCGGCCGGCCAGCCAGCGCTCCACTTCTTCCAGCACGTCTACGACTCTCCTCGGCGGCCCCCCGAACGGGAGCCCGTTATGTGATCCATCTCGCGGACCGGACGACTATCTCAACGGTGAGTGCCTTCGGTTACAGTCTTGAACAACGCGGAGGACCCTCGCATGTCGGGGTCGCCGCGCAACAAACGCCTGGGTTCCACCCAGTGCCATACCGCTCATCCAGAGGGGCAGAGGGACACGGCCCGTTGAAGCCCCGGCAACCCTCCAGCCGGTCTCCGCCGCACGACAGCACAGTGCGCGCGAGGCTCCCGGCTAGGGAAGGTGCCAAATCCGTCTCACGGCGAAACGCGTCGTGAGGAAGATGAGGAGAAAGGGCCTCGCCTCCATGGCTGTGCAAGCAACCGAATCCACGCCTTCTGTCGCACTCGGTCCCGCCGTCGCCCTGTCCTGTCGCGAATGCGGCGAGCGCTTCCCGCTCGGTCCGATCTTCGCGTGCCAGGAGTGCTTCGGCCCGCTGGAAATCGCCTACGCGCTTCCCACCGGCGACCCCGAGGCCCTGAAGAAGCAGATCGAGGCCGGTCCCGCCAACATCTGGCGCTATGCGCCGCTGCTGCCCGTCCCCGCGGACGTGGCCGACAAGCCCAACCTCAACCCCGGTTTCACCAAGCTCGTCAAGGCCGACCGGCTCGCCGCCGAACTGGGCGTCACCGGCGGCCTGTACGTCAAGGACGACTCCGGCAACCCCACCCACTCCTTCAAGGACCGGGTCGTGGCGATCGCCGTCGAGGCCGCCCGCGCGTTCGGCTTCACCACCCTCTCCTGCTCCTCGACCGGCAACCTCGCCGGTGCGGTCGGCGCCGCGGCGCGCCGCGCGGGCCTGAAGTCCTGCGTCTTCATCCCGCACGACCTGGAGCCCGGCAAGGTCGTAATGGCCGCGGTCTACGGCGGTGACCTGGTCGCCATCGAGGGCAACTACGACGACGTCAACCGCTTCTGCTCCGAGCTCATCGGCGACCCGCTGGGCGAGGGCTGGGGCTTCGTCAACGTCAACCTCCGCCCGTATTACGGCGAGGGCTCCAAGACGCTGGCGTACGAGATCTGCGAGCAGCTCGGCTGGCGGCTGCCGGACCAGCTGGTCATCCCGATCGCGTCCGGCTCCCAGCTCACCAAGATCGACAAGGGGCTGAAGGAGCTGATCGCCCTCGGCCTGGTCGAGGACAAGCCCTACAAGATCTTCGGGGCGCAGGCCGAGGGCTGCTCGCCGGTGTCCGCGGCCTTCAAGGCCGGGCACGAGGTCGTCAAGCCGCAGAAGCCGAACACCATCGCCAAGTCGCTGGCGATCGGCAACCCGGCGGACGGCCCGTACGTGCTCGACATCGCGCGCCGCACCGGCGGGGCCGTCGAGGACGTCACCGACCCGCAGATCGTGGACGCGATCAAGCTGCTGGCCCGTACGGAGGGGATCTTCGCGGAGACCGCGGGCGGCGTGACCGTCGGCGTGACCAGGAAGCTCATCGAGAACGGCGTGCTGGACCCGTCGCTGACCACCGTCGTGCTGAACACCGGCGACGGCCTGAAGACCCTCGACGCCGTCGCCTCCGGGCCCACCGCCACCATCCGGCCGGACCTGGACGCGTTCCGCGCGGCCGGCCTGGCCGGTTGAGCCGTCCCTCCGCCCGCCCCGTTCCGCACCCCCCGCACCTCCTGGAAGGCAGAACCATGAGCGTCAACGTCCGCATCCCCACCATCCTGCGCACGTACACCGGCGGCGAGGCCGAGGTCACCGCCGAGGGCGCGACCCTCTCCGAGGTGATCGCCGACCTGGAGAAGAACCACCAGGGCATCGCGGCCCGGGTGCTCGACGACGCGGGCAAGCTGCGCCGCTTCGTGAATGTCTACGTCAACGACGACGACGTCCGTTTCGAGCAGGGACTCCAGACGCCGACCCCGGAAGGCGCGGGCATCTCGATCATCCCGGCGGTCGCCGGAGGCTGCTGATACGCCCGACGACTGTCCGGTGCGGCGCGATATGGATCGTATTCGCGCCAACTCTTTGCCGGTAGTGACCGGAAATTGCCCCGTCCGAGCTAAACGGACGGGGCAATTCCGTGTTGTGAAAGGCGATACCATTGGGGCGATCCCCCTCCGGTTATCTCCGTGTGCATGCCGAACGCATATGAGATCGCGGTGACTTGTGCGCAAGTTGTGTGCGCGATTTGTCGTCTATGCCACTTATTCCCGGCCCGACTTAGCCTGAGATAACGGGATTTGAGCGCATGCAGCCGTTTCCCTGGTGCAAGAATTCTCGTCCGATTGACCTGTTGCGCTGGGCATTGGTCCAGATACATTCAGCGGCGGTCGACGCGTTCCGGCGCACACCCCGCGGGCCATTCCGGGGGGTGAGGTCTGACCCGGGTCCGCGGAGTGCGGTCCTGTGCAAGGGCCAGTAATAGGGGAGTTAGGCATGGCTCAGGGCACCGTCAAGTGGTTCAACGCGGAGAAGGGGTACGGCTTCATCGCGGTCGACGGTGGTGCGGATGTTTTCGTCCACTACAGCGCGATCCAGATGGACGGGTACCGCACCCTGGAGGAGGGTCAGCGAGTCGAGTTCGAGATCTCGCAGGGCCAGAAGGGGCCACAGGCGGACATGGTCCGGGTCACCGCCTGAGGCGGCGGCCGACTGCATCGTTTCGCGGAAGGCCCGCATCCCCGAGTACGGGGTTGCGGGCCTTCTGTCGTTCCCGGGGGTCGCGCGCGCCTCGCGCGCGGGCGCGCGCGAGCGGAGGCTAAGGGGCGGCGAGCAGGGTGCGGCGCCCGTCTCGCGGACGGGGCCCGACCCTCTCGCGGGCGAGCGGCACACCGCCCGTCAAGCACCTGTACCCACCCCCGGCCCGAGTGTCACCACCATGGGAGACATCTCCGGAGCCGCTTGCACTCGATGGGTGCGAGTGCTAATCATTGCGTTAGCACTCTCCCCGTGAGAGTGCTGAATACGGACCGGGTCGGTGAGGCCCGCACGCCAGGTGGGGCAAGGAACCACACGGCATGCAGGCCGTCCGTCGCGGGCGCCAGCGCGGTCCGAGCTTTCCTCCCCCGAGCTCAACTTCGTTCGAGCGAGGGGGTACCCCCATCAGCCCGGAGGGACCACTTCACATGGCCAAGATCATCGCGTTCGACGAGGAGGCGCGGCGCGGCCTTGAGCGCGGTATGAACCAGCTCGCCGACGCCGTCAAGGTCACCCTCGGCCCCAAGGGCCGCAACGTCGTCCTTGAGAAGAAGTGGGGCGCCCCCACGATCACCAACGATGGTGTTTCCATCGCCAAGGAGATCGAGCTGGAGGACCCGTACGAGAAGATCGGCGCCGAGCTGGTCAAGGAGGTCGCGAAGAAGACGGACGACGTCGCCGGTGACGGCACGACGACCGCGACCGTCCTGGCCCAGGCGCTGGTCCGCGAGGGCCTGCGCAACGTCGCCGCCGGCGCCAACCCGATGGCCCTGAAGCGCGGCATCGAGAAGGCCGTCGAGGCCGTCTCCGGTGCGCTGCTCGACCAGGCCAAGGAGATCGAGACCAAGGAGCAGATCGCCTCCACCGCGTCCATCTCCGCCGCCGACCCGCAGATCGGCGAGCTCATCGCCGAGGCCATGGACAAGGTCGGCAAGGAAGGCGTCATCACCGTCGAGGAGTCCCAGACCTTCGGTCTGGAGCTGGAGCTCACCGAGGGTATGCGCTTCGACAAGGGCTACATCTCGGCGTACTTCGCGACCGACATGGAGCGCATGGAGGCGGCGCTCGAGGACCCCTACATCCTCATCGTCAACTCCAAGGTCAGCAACGTGAAGGACCTGCTGCCCCTCCTTGAGAAGGTCATGCAGTCCGGCAAGCCGCTGCTGATCATCGCCGAGGACGTCGAGGGCGAGGCCCTGTCGACCCTGGTCGTCAACAAGATCCGCGGCACCTTCAAGTCCGTCGCGGTCAAGGCGCCCGGCTTCGGTGACCGCCGCAAGGCCATGCTCGGCGACATCGCCATCCTCACCGGTGGCACCGTCATCTCCGAGGAGGTCGGCCTCAAGCTGGAGAACGCCGGTCTCGACCTGCTCGGCCGCGCCCGCAAGGTCGTCATCACCAAGGACGAGACCACCATCGTCGACGGTGCCGGTGACAGCGAGCAGGTCCAGGGCCGGGTCAACCAGATCCGCGCCGAGATCGAGAACAGCGACTCGGACTACGACCGCGAGAAGCTCCAGGAGCGCCTCGCGAAGCTGGCCGGCGGCGTGGCCGTCATCAAGGCCGGTGCCGCGACCGAGGTCGAGCTCAAGGAGCGCAAGCACCGCATCGAGGACGCCGTTCGCAACGCGAAGGCGGCCGTCGAGGAGGGCATCGTCGCCGGCGGTGGCGTGGCCCTGCTGCAGGCTTCCTCGGTCTTCGAGAAGCTGGAGCTGGACGGCGACGAGGCCACCGGTGCCGCCGCCGTGAAGCTGGCCCTGGAGGCCCCGCTCAAGCAGATCTCCGTGAACGCCGGCCTTGAGGGTGGCGTCATCGTGGAGAAGGTGCGCAACCTCACCCCGGGTCACGGCCTGAACGCCGCGACCGGCGAGTACGTCGACATGATCGCCGAGGGCATCATCGACCCCGCCAAGGTGACGCGCTCCGCGCTGCAGAACGCCGCCTCCATCGCGGCGCTGTTCCTCACCACCGAGGCCGTCATCGCCGACAAGCCGGAGAAGGCCGCTGCGGCCGCTCCGGGCGGCATGCCGGGCGGTGACATGGACTTCTGATCGACCTCTGGTTGATCAACGTCCGCTCGTTCGCCGGGGCGGTACCCCTCTCCCAGGGGTACCGCCCCGGCGGCGTTGTGCGCCGGGTGTTACGGCAGGTGGCCCAGGAGCCAGATGGAGCGCTCCTCGATGATCAAGGTGTGCTCCTCGTTCTGCGAGGCCGGGACGAAGTCGTCCAGGGGGCTCTCGGTCGGCGGCAGGCCGTCGATCGGGGCGCAGAGGTCGGCGTGGTCGGGCTCCCGCACGGCGACGGCGCTCACCGCGAAGCAGTGCTGTAGACGTCCGTCTGGTGGTCGACGCCCTGGCGCTCCAACTGGGCGAGGGCGATGGGGCCCTCGGTTCCTTAGGGGCTCGGGGGAGGGGGGACCAGGCCGCCCATGCTGAACCCCCGACGACGAGCCGTTCGCCGCCGAGGCGTTCACCGCCGAGGCGTTCGGCCGTGGACCGGAGGACGGCGGCCGTGGCGACCCGGGCGTTGGCCAGGATGGAGGCGCTGCGCTCGTCGTAGCCGACGAGGACGACGTCCCGGCCCCGGCGGCGGAGTGCGCCCAGGAGGACCGCGGCGGCGGCCTGCAGGGCCTCGGCGGCCTGCTCTTCGGTGATGTCCATGAGCGTTCCTCCCTTGAGGGGGTCGGCTACTTCGCGGAGGTGACGACAAAGACCGCGGCGGTGGAGCTCTGACCCCGGCTGTTGGTGACCGCGTGGGCGAAGGAATCGCCGCCGCATAAACCGGAGTTGGCGGTGTGGCGACCGTGCCGTCCTGCACGGCGGCGGTGCCGTCGGCGGGCGCGGCCACCCCGCTGACGGTCAGGCCGCGGGCCGTGCCGGAGCCGCCGTTGGCGTCGTCGGCGAGGACGTCGGCGCGGACGTCGATGGTGACCGGGGTGACCGGGCGGGCCCGGGCGTCGTCGTCACCACCGAGCCGACGACCGCCGCGCGGGCCACGGCCGCGCCGACGCGGCGGTCGACCTCCCCCGCCCGCCCTGCCCCGCGCACTGCCGGACGGTGTCCCGTGTCTGGATCATTGCCGCTGTCCCCCCCGTGGAGCCGATGCCGGTGCGCGGGCCCTTCGCCGTCGCGTCCGTTCCCGGCGAGGCAATGACAGCGGCATGGTCACTCTTCGCACCAGTACACATGTGGACAGTCGCGATCGCCGCTATACGGAAGCGCGATCGTCGGCCGATCGGGAAGGGACCATTGCTCACGCGAACGCCCGTTCGTTCGATCACGAACGGTCGGCAACCGGACGGCCGACGATCGCCCGCCTCGCCGACGACGCTTCAAACCCGATGCCGTACATGGCTGGATCAGTCGATCAGGGGACGTGTTCCGCCTGTCGGGTGGCGGCTCGGCGCGCCTCCGAACGGCGCGCCAACGTAGCGGGCCCCACCGGGGAGAACCTCGCCTAGGGCCCGTCATCACACTCCCGCACGCCACCCACCGCCCGGCCCGCCCTCCCGGCGAACGACGGGAGCCCGACGACAGGCCCCAGGACCCCGCCCCCACCCGGAACAGGACCCGCCCGTGCCGAACGTCCCCAACCCCACGACGACCGGTGCCCGCACCGTCTACGAGCCCGTGGTCACCCCCACCACCCGCTACGCCGGACGGGAGGCGACGGCGGCCTTCCTCTTCGCCGCCGCCGCCCTGCTCTACAACTGGTGGCCGCTGGAATTCCTCCTCCCCACCGGCCTCGACCCCCGCCACTCCTACGTCAGCGAGCTCTACGCCGCCGACCAGCCACTGCGCCGCCTCTTCGGCGGCCTGGAAGGGGCCTGCGCCCTCCTCGTCATCACCGGCGCCCTGCTCGCCCGCAGCACACCCTCGGGCCACGGCCGCTGGGCCCGCGCGGGCTGGCTCTCCCTGGCCGGCCTCGCCCTCTCCTCACTGGCCGACGTCCTGCTGCCCATGGCCTGCGCCCCCTCGGTGGAACAGGACTGCATCGCCGTCCACCCCTGGCACACCGCCACCAGCGCCTTCGCCCACTTCTTCCTCTTCGCTTCGATGGCCTTTCTCAGCAGGGCCGCCGCCGTCCAACGACCCCCCATGCCGGCGGTCCGCCGCTGGGGCCCACGCGTCCTGGCCGTGGCCATGCCCGCCGCGATCCTCACCGTCGGCCCGCTCATCGGCCACCCCGGCTGGCACGGCGTCCCGCAACGCGTCCACCTGACCCTGGTCGGCGCGTGGTTCGCCCTCCTGGCCTGGGAGTTGGGCCGCTCGGCCCGCCGCCGACGCCGCTGGGCCGGCCACTGGGACGGCCCCTGGGCGCGCTATGTGGAGGGCCTCAGGCGCGCATGGCGGACCGAACCCGCCGGGCGCGCGAACGGACCTGCTCGGGAGCCAGCCGCCCCGGAGCCGGGAGCTGAGGGGCCGGGAACTGCGGATCCGGGGAACGCAGGGCCGAGGGATCCGGGACCGGGGGCACAGGGGGCAGGCCCAACGCATCCGGACGCCCCGGAGTGAGCCGACGCGAAGCGGGGTGGTGGCCCGATGCGGGCCGACCTCCGGTGGGCCGATCCCCTGTGCGTGGGGCTTCGGCACGGCGGTCGGCATAGCGGTCTGTGCGTTGATCGGTGCGCCGATCGGTGGGGTAGCCGCCGGGGTGGTCGCTGGAGTGGTCGCTGGAGCGGTGGGCGTACTGGCCGGAGTGCTGGTCGGCGTACTGGTCGGGTGGGGTTTCTCCTCGGCAGTCGCGGCAGATGCCGCCGGGGAGCGCTTCGGGGCGCCCTGGTACGCGACAGACCGTGCACTCCATGATGCGTGGTCCCGCCGGCCTGGTAGCCGGCGCGACCGGGGCCGGGGTCGGGGCCTGGATGACGGGCGGGAGCTTGGCCGTCAGCCGGGACAGCGCGAACCGGGCCGGGTGGTGGACGTGGGCCGGTAGCCCGGCCGTCAGCGCGGCCAGGACTTGTTCCGTCGAGGCGCCCCTGGCCAGCCAGTCCGCCGCGAACGGCTCCAGGGCCTCGCAGTCGGCCGCGGAGAGCGTCAGACGGGGCTCGACCCGCCCGAGGCCCGCGAGGAGGCCGTAGGCGGCGCTGCGGGGGCTGGAGGGGGAGAGGGAGAGGGAAAGCGCGGGCGAGGACGAGGGGGAGGGGGACGGTGAGGGCGAAGGGGCGGCGGCTGGGTGCTCCGGCCGGCCGGTCTCCTGCGGCATGTGCGGCATGTGCGGCGCGCTCCCGGCGTGCGCCTCGGGGGAGTTACCGACCTGCGCGATCGCCACGTCCGCGGGTGCGTCTCCGGGCGCGTTCCCCGGCGCGTTCCCAGCGTGCAGGGCCGCCCACCAGGCGTCGTCCCGCGCTGTACGGGAGAAGTACGTCCGGGTCACCCACTGGGGGCTCCCGGCGGTGCCGATGTACGTCTCGGTGATCCGCCGCAGGTGGCCGGCCTCGGAGAGGCGGCGAAGGGCGGTCCGCAGGGCGCACTGCCCGTAGTCCGGTAACACCTTGGCCAGCGTCTTCACGGAGACGTCGGCCCCTTCGGGGAGTCGGTCGAGGTACGCGGCGATCGACGCCTCGCGGCGGGGGAGGTGGTCGAAGTCGGTGGGGTGGGCCGGACGTTGATCCGGCGCGCCACGTTTGCCGAAACCTGGCTTGGCACGGGGGTGGGGGGCTGCGGACGTGGGCGCGGGAAAGCTAGAGTTTTCGTACGTCATGAGATCGCGGCTTTCGATCTTGTGGCGAGACCCCGGCGTGGTGTTGGCGCACCTGCCGGGGTTGATTTGTTGCTGCGCACGCTAGACGGGCGGGACGCCGCGTGGCAAGCCCGCTACGGAACGTCATCTCTCCTGGTATGCGGGGCAGTTGAGGCGGGGGGAGGGTGGGTGGGTGGGTACTGGCCCGTCCACCCGTTCCTTGGAAAGAGGGCTCGAACGACGAGGCTTGAGCCCCGGGCGATGCCTCGTCGCACCGGGACACCTGCGTCCGGGCCGCGGCTGGGCCGAGGCCGACCGGCGTCCGGGCCGCGACGGACCTGTGGCCGACGGGGGCGGGTCGGCCCGCCTCAACGCCTCAACGCCTCAACGCCTTGACGGCGTCGATGAATGCGCCCCCACCGCCGCCCGAAGCGCGAGCGCCGAGCGCCGGGCGCAGCGCAACTGCCCCCTGGGGCTGCTGCCGTCGGTCTTGCCATCCGCCTCCCTCGAAGGCTTCGGATAGCCACTGCCGTTCGTCACGTCCGCGATCGTTCGTCACGTCCGCGATCGTTCGCCATGCCCGCGACCGTTCGCCACGCCCGCGACCCGATTACCGGACCTGGACTCGCGCCTGCACCCGTACGTTCACCCGGGCCCGACCCCGGACCCGACCCCGGACCTGAACTGGGAGGGCGGCCAGGCGGTATGAGGCGTGACGGGCACTCCGCGGCGGGCGCCCGACGGTGGGCGCTCGGTGAGGGGTGCTGCGCGGGGCGCGGGGGAGAGGGGAGGGCTCGTGGGTGGCTATCCGACGCCTTCGACGGCGGCGGGGCCCAGGGCCTCCGCGCTCCCGCCTCGGGGCGCGTCGGGAGCCGGGGCGTCGGCTTTGCCTTCTCCCCGCGTGCGGGGCGCATCGTGGGGCGTGTTGAGGTCCGCGCGCTGCTGTCGGCTGAGGCCGAAGAAGTAGGTGCCGGCGAAGCCGACCGCGTAGCCGACCAGGAGACCGAGGGCGTAGACGGTGATCGTCGTGCCGAGCGCGTGGTTGCCCTTGACCAGGGGGAAGAGGGCCAGGCCGGACGGGCCGATGGCGGTGGAGCCGACGGCGTCACCGAGTTGGTTGAACAGGCCGACGAAGCCGCCGCCGAACGCGCCACCGACGCAGGCGGTGATGAAGGGGCGGCCGAGCGGCATCGAGACGCCGTAGACCAGGGGCTCGCCGACACCCAGGAAGCCCGCGGGGAGGGCGGAGCGGATCGTGGTGCGGATCGAGTGGTTGCGGCGGAGGCGTACGTACAGGGCGAGGGCGGCGCCCACCTGGCCCGCGCCGGCCATGGCGAGGATCGGGAGGAGGGTCGTATAGCCCTGCTGCTGGATCAGGGTGGTGTGGATCGGGATGAGGGCCTGGTGGAGGCCCAGCATCACGAGGGGGAGGAAGAGGCCGCCGAGGAGGAACCCGGCGAGCGCGCCGCCGTGGGCGAGCAGCCAGTTGGCGGCGGTGCCGATGGCGAGGGAGACCTCACCCGCGGCGTACATCAGGCCGAAGACGGTGACCAGGCCGGTGAGGAGGACGGTGAGGGTGGGGGTGAGGAGGACGTCCAGGGCCTCGGGGACGCGTCGTCGGAGCTGCTTCTCCAACTGGGCGGCGAGGAGCGCGGCGGCGAGGGCGCCGAGGACGCCGCCCTGCCCGGGTGCGAGCTTCTGGCCGAAGGCGGTGACGTTGGCGATGCCGGGGAAGACGATCACCGCGGCGACCGCGCCGCCGAGGACCGGGGTGCCGCCGAACTCCTTGGCGGTGTTGTAGCCGACGAAGACCGCGATCAGGGACATGAAGCCGGAGGCGATGGCGGTCAGGGCCGGCACCAGGGTGGGGAGCCAACCGGCGTTGGCGAGCAGGCCGTTGAGGCCGGCGACGATGCCGCAGCCGATCAGGGCGGGGATGAGCGGGACGAAGATGTTGGCGACGCGGCGGAGGAAGAGTTTGACGGGGGTGGCGTTGCGGGCCTTCTGGCGGGCCTTGAGGGTGGCGCCTTGGGCGGCGAGGTCGGCGGCGCTGGCGGTGGCGGTGGTGGTGGCGGTGGTGGTGATCTCGGTCGGGGGTGCGGTGCTTTGGGGGCCTGCCTGGGGGGCGCCGCGGTCTTCCTTATTACGGCAACGGTTACGGAGCGTGATTTGTTCCTGCGGAGTGTTACCGAGGTGTTGGGCGTCCGCGGGGGAGGTGGCGGGGGCGTCGGGGCTGGTCAGTAGGCGTTCGAACTCGGGGGTGACCCGGGCGACGGTGCCGGGTCCCAGCACGATTTGGTAGGTGTCGTCCTCGACCAGGCCCAGGACGGCGGGGAGCGCGATGAGGGCGGCGTCCTGGACGAGGGAGCGGTCCCGGATGCCCAGGCGGAGGCGGGTCATGCAGTGGGCGACGGAGGTGACGTTGTCGGCGCCGCCGACGAGGGGGAGGAGGGCGGCGGCGGTGGCGCGGTTCTTGTCTGCGGTCATGTGTGGCGCCTTGCTGTGTGGACAACGGGGTGGGGTGACCTTTGGGGTGGGGGTGACCTTTGGGGTGGGGCGGGGTGGGATGGGGCTGGTGGTGGGTCAGGGGGTGGGGGTGGTGGCGGACTGGAGGGCGGCGCGGAGGTGGCCCTTGGAGGCGTTGAGGAGGCGGGCGGCCTCGTGGCCGTCGACGCCGGCCAGCAGGACGAGGATGGCGTTCTTCACCTCGCCGTCGGTCTCGATGAGGGCGGCCTCGATCTCCAGGTCGGTGGCGCCGGTGGCGAGCGCGACGATGCGGCGCGAGCGGGCCCGCAGCTTGTCGTTGGAGGCGCGGACGTCGACCATCAGATTCCCGTAGGTCTTGCCCAGGCGGATCATGGTGATCGTCGAGATCATGTTGAGGACGAGCTTCTGGGCGGTGCCGGCCTTGAGGCGGGTGGAACCGGTGATCAGCTCGGGGCCGACGACGACCTCGATGCCGTGCTCGGCGGCCGAGGCGAGGGCCGAATCGGCGTTGCAGGAAAGGCCGATGGTCAGGGCGCCGATGGCACGGGCGTGCTCGACCGCGCCGACGGCGTAGGGAGTGCGGCCGGAGGCGGAGATGCCGACAACGATGTCGCGATCGGCGACGGCGAGCGCGGTGAGGTCGCCGGCGGCCAACTCCTTGCTGTCCTCGGCGCCTTCGACTGCGGTGACCATCGCGGACGGGCCGCCCGCGATCAGGCCGAGCACCTCGGAGGGGTCGGTGTTGAAGGTGGGCGGGCATTCGCTGGCGTCCAGGACGCCGAGGCGGCCGGCCGTACCGGCACCGGCATAGATCAGTCGGCCGCCGCGGGCCATCCGGGCGGCGGCGGCGTCGATCGCGGCGGCGATCTCGGGGAGGCGCTCGGCGACGGCGGCGGGGACGGTGGCGTCCTCGTCGTTCATCAGGCGGGCGATGTCGAGGGTGGGGCGGCGGTCGATGTCGGCGAGGTCCGGGCGGAACGCCTCCGTGGTGAGCGTCGCCAACTGGGTGCGGAGAGTCGTGTAGTTGGGGTCGGTGGGTGGCATGGGTGGCTCCTTGGCGGAGGGCGGAGGGCGGCGGCTGGGTCGGGGCGTTGGCGGAGGGGTGGTGGCTTCGGTGCGGCTGCTCGGTGGGTGCGCCGCCGGAGGGCTGTCGGCTGCCGGCCGGCGGGACGAAGCTGCTGGCGGGGTGAAGCTGTGCTCGCCCTCCTCCGGGCCCTTGGTGGGCGGGGGACCTGCATGGACCGGAAGGCGCGGCCTACACGGCTGGGCGGCACGGCTGTCTGTGGCGGGTGGGGCGGTGTGGCGCGGGGCCCCGGTGTGGTCAGTGGCGGGGGTTGTGGCGGTGGGCCAGGGCCTCGTAGGAGGCGGAGAGGGCGGGGGCGGCGGTCTCGTAGGTGCGCTGGGCGACGCCTATGAAGAGGCAGTCGACGACGAGGAGTTGGCTGGTGCGGGAGGACATCGCCGCGGGGCGCAGCTCGCTCTCGCGGGCCGTGGAGGTCGTCAGGATGTGGTCGGCGTAGGCGGCGATCTCGCCGTCCGGGCGACCGGTGATGGCGATCGTCGTCGCGCCGTGGTCGAAGGCGACCCGCAGTGGCTCTATGACGTCCGTCGTGCGGCCGGAGTGCGTGATGGCGATGGCCACGTCACGGGCTCGCATCTGCACGGCGTTGGTCACGGCGAGGTGCGGGTCGGAGTGGGCATGGGCGATCAGGCCGATGCGCAGCAGCTTCTGGACCAGGTCCTGGGCGACGAGGTTGGAGGCGCCTATGCCGTAGACGTCGATCCGGCGGGCGGAGGCGAGGGCGGCAACGGCCGCTTCCAATTGGGTGACGTCCAGCGCGGCGGCGGTGTCGGCGAGGCACTGCCGCTCTTCCTGCGCGAGCTTGGTGACGACGTCGATCAGGGAGTCGTCGACCGCTATGTCCGCGGTGACGGCGGGTGCGCTGCCCGTCGCCTGCTGCGCGGCGAGTGCGGCGAGGGCGAGGCGCAGATCGCGATAGCCCGGATAGCCGAGCAGGCGGGAAGTGCGGACAACGGTGGCCTCGCTGGTGCCGGTGCGCTCGGCCAGGCCGGTGACGGTGAGGGCGGCGCAGCCGGCCGGGTCGCCGGCAACCGTCTCCGCGACCCGCTGCATGGAGCGGGTCATCGTCGGTGCGAGCGTGCGGACCTTGGCGGCCAGGGCCGCGGGTGCCGGTGGGGCGGGGGGCGATGTCGGAGCCGAGGCCGGTCTGGCGCCGATGAAAGTTTCCTTCACTCCGCTATTCATGACTGAAAGATATTTTCAGTGCGGTGGTGCGTCAACACCCTCCGTGAAGCCTGTGGACAGGCCGGGCACGGCCACCCCGGCCGCCTGTGGACAACTTCGGTCGGTCCGCGCCTCCGCGCGAGAATGAGGTCATGGAGCTTGAACAGGCATTGCACGCCGCGCGGGCGCTGGTGCTCGCCGACCTGATAGCGGATGACGTAGCGGACGCCGAGATCGTCTCGCTCGTCGAGAATGCGGTCGCGCATCGCCGATGGTGGGTGGAGCAGTGGCCTGAAGGTGCTTCGTTCGTCGCGGGACTGATAGCGCAGGACGTCCAGGACGCACTGCTGGAGCGGTACGGCCGCTGGCCGCTGTGCCCGGTGTGCACGGACACCGGCGATCCGCATGCGCTCGATGTGGAGCCGGAGTTGGGCCCGGATCCGCACTGGGTGTGCCCGAAGACGGCGGCCGCCGTCGCCCCCGTCGGGCGGCTGCGCGCGCCGACGGAGGGCTGAGGTGACGATCTACATCGACCCGCCTATCTGGCCAGGGCACGGTCGTATGTGGTCACACCTGGTGAGTGACCGGTCCTTCGACGAACTGCACCGCTTCGCGGCGGTGCTCGGCGCGCCGCCCCGGGCCTTCGAACGCGACCACTACGACCTCCCGGCCGAGCGGTACGACGACGCCGTGCGGGCGGGGGCGGTGGAGATCGGCTCGAAGGAGCTGGTGCGCCGCCTCACCGAGGCGGGGCTGCGGCGGCCGAAGGGGAGGTGAGGGGCGGGGCGGGGGTGGGGGGTGGGGGAGCCCCCCCCGGGGCCCCTGGGGGGCGGGACGACCGCGAGCTGCTCAGGCATCCCGCCCCGCCCCACACCCCACCCCACCAGCGGAGTTCTGCGGGCCCACGCGGCCGTCAGTGGTGCTCCGCGGCCTCCGAGGAGTGACCGGCGGACGCCGGGGGCAAGGTGTCGCCGGCGGTGGCACTGGAGCGGCTGCCTGCTTCGGCGGTGGCACTGGCGCTGGAGTGGCTGCCGGTGCCGGTGCTGGCGTCGGTGGTGGTCGTGGGCGCGGACGTCGCGACCACGCGGGAACGGGTCGACGTGTGGTGGAGGCGGTAGGCCAGGGCCGTGGTGAGGACGGCGACGGCGGCGAGGGCCGAGCTGGTCCAGGCGACCGAGGGGTAGCCCCAGTGGGCGCTGATGGCCAGGCCGCCCAGCCAGGGGCCGAGGGTGTTGCCGATGTTGAAGGCGGCGGTGGTGGTGGCGCCGGCGAGGGTCGGGGCCGCGTTCGCCACGTTGAACATCCGGGCGTTGAGGGCCGGGGCCGTGGTGAAGGCCGTGACGCCGAGCATCAGGGAGAGGGCCACGGCGGCGATCGGGCTGTGTGCGGTCAGTGCCAGGACGGCGAGGACGATCGTGGAGGCCGAGATGCCGCCGAAGAGAGTGCCGAAGAGGTGGGCGTCGGCGATCCGGCCGCCGATGAAGGTGCCGATCAGCGCGCCGACGCCGAAGAGGGCGAGCACCGTCGGGACCCAGCTCTCGGCGAGGCCGGCGGTGTCGGTCAGGAGCGGCGAGAGGTACGAGAAGAGGGCGAAGACCGCGGCGCCGTTCATGGCGGTGGCGATCAGTGCCAGCCAGACCTGCTTGTCCTTGTAGATGGACAGCTCGCGGCGGAGCTGGGGGCGGTCCTCGCCGGTGGGGACCTCGGTGCGCGGTACGAGGGCGATGACGCCGATGAGGCCGATCACGGAGAGTCCGGCGACGGCCCAGAAGGCGGAGCGCCAGCCGGCGTGCTGGCCGAGGAGTGCGCCGGCGGGGACGCCGGCGATGTTGGCGATGCTCAGGCCGCCGACCATGACGGCCATGGCGCGGGCCCGGGCGGTGACCGGGACGAGCGAGACGGCCACGGCGGCGCCCACTGCCCAGAAGCCGGCACAGGCCAGGGCGCTGATCACCCGGGACGCGAAGAGGACGGCGTAGGAGGGGGCCAGGGCGCCAGCGGCCTGGCCGAGGCCGAAGATCGCGAGCAGGGCGATGAGGGTGGTGCGGCGGGGGAGGCGGAGCGTCGCGGCGGCCAGTACGGGGGCGCCGACGACCATGCCGATGGCGAAGGCGGAGACCAGCAGTCCGGCTTGCGGGATGGAGACCTGAAGATCGCGGGCGAGTGGTTGGAGGATGCCGGAGAGCATGAACTCGCTGGTGCCCAGGGCGAATACGGACAGGCCGAGGACGTAGACGGCGATGGGGAGGCGGGCGTGGGGACGGGGGGCGGATGGTGCTGGCATGACAGGTGTGAACGTGGGAATGGGTGCCGTCATTCCCGCGTCGAGGGGTGTCGTTCGCCACGTGGCGGACGGTTCGCCGGTGGGGCGGGGCGCCGGCGGTGGCGGTGTGTGCTGCTCCCGGTCGGGCCGGTTCAGGCGCCGCCGCCCTCCAGGAGGGTGAGTTCCGTGGAGAGGTTGTGGCGGGCCGCGGTCTCCCAGCGGTCGTGTGCCTGTGCGGTCATGAACAGCCGGGGGAGCGCGAGGAGTTGACGCAGAACGGCGGCGCGACCGGCCCGGAAGTCCCGGTCGGGGACGAAGGCGTACTCGGCGCGGACCGCGGCGGCGTAGTCGGCGTAGGCGTCGGGGGAGCCGGCCAGGACGGCCAGGTCGGCGTCGCACAGGACGGCGCCGTTGCGGTCGTCGGGGGCCGGGTCGTGGGTGACGGTGAGCCGGACGAGGCGGGCGACCTCGGCCGTGCACGGTGCGGCGATGCCCAGTTCGGGGAGGGCGCGTTCGGCGAGGGCGGCGCTGCGTTCCTCGTTCTCGGAGCGGTCGGGCCGGTACACCGCGTCGTGGAACCAGGCCGCCAGTTGGACGGCGGGCAGGTCCTCGGCGTGCGCGGCGAGTTCGTCGATCCGGTCGAGGACGGCGGTGAGGTGGTCGGTGGTGTGGTAGTGGCGCTGCGGCTCGGCCCAGCGGCGGAGGAGGTTGGCGGCGTACGGGGCGGGGTCGGGGCCCTCCTGGGTGCCGCGGGCCTGGGCCACGGTGGCGGCCCAGCGGGCGGCCAGGTCGGGGCGGGACTCGGTCATGGCGTCATTGTGCCGGTTCAGGGGGCCGGCTTGTCGCGGCAGGAGTATTTGTCGAGGTCGTCCGCGTTGGGTTTGTAGTGCGCTTCCCAGTGGGCGTCGGCGTCGGGTACGACGGGGAGTTCGGTGGTGAAGTCCCTTTTCCAGTCGCTGCTGTTGAGGTAGTCGCGGAGGGCGTCTCGGAGTTTGTAGCAGTCTTCCCGGTGACCTTTTTGCATGGCGATTCCGTAGCGGTTGGTGGAATCGATGTCGATGCCGGGGACGACCTTGAGGTTGGGGTATTGCTTGCTCTGTGCGAATCCGTAGAGGATCACCGTGTCGGTGGAGACCGCGTCGACCTGGTGGTTCTCCAGGGCGCGGACGCAGCCGTCGGCGGTGGTCTTCCCGGAGAAGACGAGGCCCGGGATCTTCTGCAGTGCGGTGCCGGAGGTGGTGCCGGACCATGCGCAGACGGATTTGCCGCGGAGGTCGGAGAGGTTTTTGATGCGGTGGTCGTCTTTGCGGACCATGACGCCTTGGGGGGTGGTGGCGTAGGGGCCGACGAAGTCGACTTTCGCGCTGCGTTCGTCGGTGATGGAGAAGGTCGCGATGACCAGGTCCTGGCGTCCTTCGGTGACCGCGGTGGTGCGGCGTTCGGAGGGCACGGCGGCGAAATTCGGTTCGGTGCCGAGTTTCTTGAGGAGTTGTCTGGCGACGGTGATGTCGAAGCCGTTGAAGTCGTAGCCGTCGAGATAGCTGGTGCCGGGTTGGTCGCTCTTCACGCCGACCGAGACCTGTCCTTTGGTGAAGAGGGAGGGGGGTTGGTTCGTTCCGCAGGCTGTCGCGGTGAGCGTGGCGAGTGCGAGCAGGGCCGCGGTCCTGGTGATGCGTGTGGTCATGGTCCCCGTTTTCTGTCCCTTTCGTCGCCGGGTGCGGGGTGGTGCGTTCTTCCGCCGCGGGCGGTGTGGGTCAGGCGTTGTGGAGTGTGGCCTCCGTCGTGGTGATGTCCATGCGGCAGCCGTGGTCGGTGTGGAGGGTGAGGTCGATGCGCACGGTGCGGGCCTGGGGGTCGACGGGGATGTCGAAGGTGCCGCCGTCGTGGATGGCCGCCGGTGTGGCGGCGCCCCCGTAGGGCGGCGAGGTGAGGGCGACGGAGGAGACGGGGCGGCAGGTCGGGGCGGTGGGGTCGTGGTCGTCGATGGCGAGGGTGAGGCGGAGGGCGTCGCGGGCTTCCCCGGGGGAGACGCGCAGGGTCAGGGTGAGGGGGGCGCCGTCGACGAGGTCCGGCGCTTTCGAGGTGATCTTGCCCGTGGCGTCGATCTCGCCGTGGGTGGCGACGTCGCGGAAGGCCAGCCAGGCGCCGACGGTGGCCAGGACGGAGACGAGGGAGAGCGTGGCCACGATCCGGGCGTCGCGGGGCCGCTGGACGAGGACGCGGGCGGCGGCGGTGCCGAGGGCGACGGCGACCAGCGCGCCCCAGAGGACGTACTGGGAGGCCGGGCCGTCCGGCCAGGCGGTGCCGGTGACGACCAGGGCGGCGCAGGCCAGGAGCAGGGGCAGCCAGCGGGCGCTGGGGTGTTGGAGGGCCCAGCGGATGACGACGTTCCGGATGTTGCCGGCGGCGATGGAGTGGTCGCCGGTCGCGGTGGCCTCGTTGTGGAGGTGCTCCGGCTCGGGCCGGGGCGGTCTCCGGGGGGTCATGCGTCGTCCCGGGGGCGGGGGGCGCCTCCCATGGTGATGGTGCCGTGGATCTCGCCGGCGGCGAGGGAGTGGTCGCCGGTCGCGGTGACGTGGTGGTGGACGGTCCGCGGGCCGGTGGACGCGGCGAGCCGGTCGACGTGGTGGCGGAAGCCGGCGGCGTCGCGGTCGGCGTCGGGGGCGTTCAGCCAGGCGGTGAGGGCGTCGGCGAGCAGCTGGCGGTCGTGGTCGTCGAGGGTGGCCAGCAGGTGGTCGAGGGCGTCGGCGCGGGTGGTGTCGAGGGGTGGCCGGGTGGTGCCGCTCGGGTCGTCGAGGGGGGCCGTGGTGCTGTCGCGGCGGTGCAGCAGGCGGCGGAAGAAGCCCTCGCCGGCGGTCACGGTGTGTTCGGCGATCCGGTCCTGGGCGGCGGTGAGGACGGAGCTGCCCAGGCTGTTGGCCGCCAGGGCGAGATAGGGCGCTATTTCGGCTGAGACGGTCGCGAGGTCGGACATCCGGTCCCTCCGTGCTGGGGCCATGGGTGGGCGCGATGGTGTGGCAACACCCTTATGAGAAAGGCGTGTTACCCATGTGAGGGGTGATCCACACCCGCATCATCGGGTGGTTTCGGGGTGGTGTGGGGGGAGGGGTGCGGGTGGATTCGGGCCGTGTCGCGGGGCGGATGGCGGTGTGGTGGTCGGGGAGCACTTAGGCTGGGTATTGGACTAGACCTGTGTGGGATGCGGGTGCGGGGCGGCGGGCCGCGGCGAGAGCGCGCGGCGCCGCTCCGGCCGCACGTCCCGCGCGCTCTCGCCACGTCGCTCGTCATCGGAAGGGTTGGGTCGTATGAATCAGCGCGCGCTCCTGGAGGTGATCGCGCTCGGTCCCGAGGACGCGGTCGCCGCGCAGGCCGGCGGTGCCGACCGCCTGGAACTGGTCGCGGACATGGCGGCGGACGGGCTGACCCCGCCGCGTGCCACGTTCGCCGCGATCCGGGCGGCCGTCGACATTCCGCTGCGGGTGATGCTGCGCGCCGCCGACGGCTTCGCCGCGGGCGACGCGGTGGACATCGCCGCGCTGTGCGCACAGGCGCGGGCGCTGCGCGCGGAGGGCGCCGAGGAGTTCGTGCTGGGCTTCCTGACGCCGCAGGGGCGGCCGGACCTCGCGGCGGTGAAGGCGCTGACCGAGGTGATCGACGGATGCCGGTGGACGTTCCACCGGGCCATCGACCGGGCCGCGGACCGGGGCGCGCTCCGCCAGGAGCTGGCGGGCTCCGCCGGGGCGGCCGGGCTCGACACCTACCTGACCGCCGGTTCCGCGGACGGTGTCGACGCGGGGCTGGCGACGCTGGTCGCCGAGCAGGCGCGCACCGCGGCGGGCGAGCCCGGGTACGCGCCGCGGATCCTGGTGGGCGGCGGGCTCCGGCTCGACCACCTGCCGGATCTGCGGGCGGCCGGCCTCGACGCGTTCCACATCGGTGGTGCGGCCCGCCCCGGAGGGTGGTCCGCGCCGGTGGACGCGGCGGCCGTACGGGAGTGGCGGGCGGCGCTGGACGCGCCGGTGGCGTCCCGGGTCTGACGAGCGCCGGAGGCCGGAAGTCGGGGGCGGGGCGGGGGCGGTGCGGCAAAAGTGCGCCAGTGCCGCGAACTCCGGGGCAGTGCACGGAAAAGGGCAAGCGCGCCGGAACTACCCGTTGGTAGGATTTGTGCGAATCAGCAGGGGGGAGCGCATTCCGTCGGCTCGGGGGGATTCGCTTCCTTCCGGCCGCCCTCCGGCCCGCACGATGTCTTGCCAGGAGGGCAGATGCCCCGTTCCGCCGTACCTCGTCACCCGCGCACCCAGGCGCCGGCCGGCCGCTCGCGCCGGCTGGTGACCGGAGCCGTCGCACTGGCCCTGGCGGTCACCGCCGGTCCGTTCGTCGCGCCCGCCGTCGCCGCCCCCACCGCCTTCGCGCGCACCGACGCCCCCGCCCAGACGGCGAAGATCGCCGCCGGTTCCCAGATCGTGAGCGCGGGCCGCACCGGCTTCCTCTCCGTCGACGCCCAGCACCACGTGCTGTGGACGCGGTACGCGGACGGCGTGACGACGAAGCTGGCCCAGGACGACCCCACATCCCGGTACGACACGGAGCACGGCATCGCGTCCGACGTCGTGGCCCTCGGCGACAACCCGGTCATGGGTGCCTCCCGCAAGATCACCCTGCGGGACATGACCACCGGGTCGTCCACTCTCGTCGACCTCACCACGTACGGCTACTACTACCTGGGCACCGTGGGATCGCGGGTCCTGGCGTACGAGCGGGACAAGGACAAGGGCACCGTGCGGGCGCACGTCCTGCAGGCCGCGGGCGACAAAGTGACCGACCGGGTGATCACCGGGCTGCCCGACAGGACGCGGGAGGTCGACCTGGAGTCGGGCCTCGGCGACCGGGCCGTGCTGCGCTACTCGACGACGCCGCCCGACGTCGACGACCGGGGCATGTACGACTACGCGGTGGCCGACCTGGCCGCCGCCACGGTCGACACCGACCACGGCATGGTCGGCGGCTACACCTCCCGGACCGCCCTGTCTCCCACGCACCTGGCGCTCGCCGGCGGCATGTTCATGCTCGACACCGAGGCGTCGCTGCGCACCAGGGAGCTCGGCGGGGACCACAAGCGCTGGAGCATGGACCTCAACCATGTCGTCGGCCCGCTGGTCGGCCTGGTGGGCAACTGGGCGCTGTACGGGAACAGCTGGCAGCTCAACGAGGGCACCACCTACACCGGGGCGGACGGGCGGATCCGCGCCGTACCGATCGGCGGCGGCACCCCCCGCACGCTCCTGGAGCACGCCAGCTCCGCCACGCCCACCCCGGACGGCGACCTGCTGGTGATGGGCGGCACGGTGGAGAACGGGGAGGGGCTCTACCGCGTCTCCCCCGGGGCCGACGGCGCCCCTGTCGCCAAGCTGATGGCGAGCACCGGCGAGCGGACCGGCCTCACCCTGGTCGGGGCCGAGGCCCCGGCCGTGGCCGAGCTGGACAAGGGCCACTGGCGGCCGCGCTGGCAGCTGTCGCACGGCAACGCCGACGTGACCGTCACCCTGCGCCACACCGCCTCCGGCGCCACCCGGGAGTTCGCGCTCCGGATCGACCCCGCCAAGTGGGAGGACAAGGGCCCGACCTGGGTGGACCTGGACTGGGGCGGCCTGCTCGGCCCCTCCTACGCCCCCGACCTGGCCGCCCCCAACGGCGGTTACACCTGGAAGCTGACGGCCAAGCCGCGCAACGGCATCGGCCCGGTCCTCGACGCCGGCGGCACCTTCACGGTGACGCGCCGGCCCGCCCCGCACGACTACAACGACAACGGCTCGCCGGACCTGCTGCTCCGCAACGGGTGGGGGGACCTGGAGCGCACGGACACCTACCGCGACCCCGAGGACGCACGGCTCAAGGGCCGGGACGCGGCCCGGATCGGTGGCGGCTGGGACACCTACGACCAGGTCACGGCCGTCGGGAACGTCGCCGGCGCGGCCCACGGCGACCTGGTCGCCCGGGACAAGGCCGGCGTGCTGTGGCTGTACCTGGGCAAGGGCGACGGCAATTTCGACGGCCGGGTGAAGATCGGCGGCGGCTGGGGCGACTACACCCAGCTCACCGGCGGAGGCGACGTCAACGGCGACGGCCGCGGCGACCTGCTGGCCCGTGACTCCGCCGGGGTGCTCTGGCTCTACAAGGGCACCGGCAACTGGAAAGCGCCGTTCGCCCCCCGGGTGAAGATCGGCGGTGGCTGGAACATCTACGACCGGATCATCTCGGTCGGCGACGTGGCCGGCGGGCCCGCGGGCGACGTGGTGGCCCGCGACAAGAACGGGGTGCTGTGGTCGTACCTGGGCAAGGGCGACGGCAATTTCGACGACCGGGTGAAGATCGGCGGCGGCTGGGGCGGGTACACCCAGATGATCGGCATCGGTGACGCGAACAGCGACGGCAAGGCCGACCTCCTGGTCACCTCGGGCGGCGACTCGTACGTCTACCACGGCACCGGCAACGGGAAGGCACCGTTCGCCCCGCGCGAGCAGACGGGGATCTCGGTCTATCCGGGCCAGACGCTGTCCTGAACAAGGGAGTTGAGGGGGGCGGGCGCCTGCCGGGCGCGCGCCCCGTCCGCAGCCCGAGGGCGCCGTGCCGAGCCTTAGGGTGGGCGCGGGGGAGAGATCGCTTTCTCTATCGGTGAGGCCGGATTTCATGGCTGAGGACAGGGACGAGGGCGAGCTGCTGGAGCAGCCGGACGTCGCGGACATCGAGCTGGTGAAGGTGCTGCACGCGCTCGGGGACCCGACACGGCTGCACCTGCTCGGGGTCTACGCGAGCGGCGGGCGGTACGACTGCTCGTCGGAGCGGCTGGGCGTCGCGCACCTGCACAAGTCGACGGTGTCGCACCACATGCGGATCATGCGACAGGCCGGGATCACCTCGACCCGGGCGGTCGGGCGCAACCGCTTTGTGCGGCTGCGCCGCGCCGACCTCGACGCACGGTTCCCCGGGCTGGTGGACACGCTGGTCCGGGCGATGGCGGCCGGCGACGGGCCGGCTACCGGGAACTGACGGCCGCCGGGAACCGGCCCCGGTCCGCCGTCAGACGTTCCCCAACTGCTCCGGCAGGTCCGTCGCGTGGACGATCGTCAGGCCGGAGACCGGGCGGGTCAGGCACACGTACAGGCGGCGCAGGCCGGTCCGCTGGTCCGGTTCGCCGTCCACGATCGCCGCCGGCTCGTCCACCACCACGTAGTCGTACTCCAGGCCCTTGGCCAGGGTGGCCGGCACCAGCGTCAGCCGGGCGTCGGCCGAGGTCTCCGCCCCCGGGGGCAGAGCGCTGATGCCCGCCTCCTCAAGGGCCGTACGCAGCAACGGAATACGGGCGTCCGCCGCGATCAGGCCGATCGAGCCCTCCTTGGCCAGCGCGTCGTGGCAGGCCGCGAGGACCGTCGCGTCCAGCTCCGTGGGCTGCACCGTACGGATCGCGAAGTCGCCCGCCGACTCGCGGATGGAGGTGGCCTCCTTCAGGTCGGGCGCGATCGCCGGCAGCAGACGGGACGCGTAGGCGATGACCTCGCGCGGCACACGGAAGCCCTGGGTCAGCTCCTCGACGGCGGCACCGGGCTTGCCCAGATGAGCCAGCGCCTGCTGCCAGGTGTCGGTCGCCCAGGGGGTGGTGCCCTGGGCGATGTCGCCCAGGATCGTCGCCGAGCCCGTGGTGCAGCGGCGGCCCACCGCGCGGTACTGCATGGGGGACAGGTCCTGCGCCTCGTCCAGCACCACATGGCCCAGCGAGTGCGTGCGGGTCACCAGGTCCGTCGCCTCGTCGACCAACACCGCGTCCGCCGACGACCACTTGGCGCTCTTGACGCCGCGCGGCGGCTTCGTCCACAGGATCGCCTTCTGCTCCTCGTCGGTGAGGATCCCGTCCGCGTGCGCGGCGAGGAAGTCGGCGTCGCCCAGCAGCCGCAGCACCAGCTTCGCCGGATCGACCGGCGGCCAGATCGCCTTGACCGCCGCCTTCACCGCGGCATTACGGGCCACCGCGTCCTGCACCCGGTCGTCGGGCGCCTCGCCGGCCTGCTCCATCCGCACCAGGACGGCGTGCGCGATCCGCTGCGGCAGCGCCTCGCGGGCCGCGCCGTAACGGATGTCGCGGTCCCGCAACTCCTGCACGATCTCTTCGAGTTCATACGCCGGGACGCGCCAGCGGCGGGACCCGCGGACCACCACGCAGGGTTCCTGCGGCGGCGCGATGTGCGAGCGGACCGCCCGGCGCAGCACCTCCGCCATCCGCGCGTCGCCCTTGACCGTGGCCGCGGCGGCGTCGTCCGTGCCGCGCACCTCCACGTGGTCGACCAGGTCGTCGATCGTGGCCTGCTTGACCTCCAACTCCCCCAGGGCGGGCAGCACCTGCTCGATGTACTGGAGGAAGGAGCGGTTCGGGCCGATCACCAGGGTGCCGGAACGGGCCAGCCGCTCCCGGTGGGCGTACAGCAGATACGCGACCCGGTGCAGGCCCACCGCGGTCTTGCCCGTACCGGGTGCCCCCTGGACGCAGACCGTGCCGCCGATGCCGGCCCGGACGATCTCGTCCTGCTCGGGCTGGATAGTGGCGACGATGTCCCGCATCGGGCCGACGCGCGGGCGCTCGATCTCCGCCTGGAGGAGGGCGCTGGTGGTCTCGGCCTCGGCCGGGTCGGTGAGGTGCTCGTCCTCGTAGGCGGTCAGCTCGCCGCCGGTGTAGCCGAAGCGGCGGCGCAGCCTGAGGTCCATCGGGTCCTTCTTGGAGGCCCGGTAGAACGGCTGGGAGACCGGCGCGCGCCAGTCGATGACCATGGGGTCGCCGTCGGCGTCGTGGACGTGGCGGCGGCCGACGTAGAAGTGCTCTCCGGCGGCGCCCTCGGCGAGCTCCACGCCGGGGGCGTGGAGGTAGTCGAGCCGGCCGAAGAACAGCGGGGTGCCGGAGAGGTCCGCGAGGGCCTTGATGCGGGCGTCGATCTCGCCCTGGAGGACCTCGGCGTTGACCCAGTTCGCGGTGACGTCCGCGATGTTCAGGGACTCGGCGTCCTCGCGCATGGCGCGGAGGGCGGCCCGGGAGGCGGCGAGGTGCGCGCGCTCCCGCCGGAGCGGACCGGCGTCCTGCGCGGCGTCCGGGGAGGGGTGGTGGTCGGGTGACGGGTGGGCGTGCGAGGGCACGGCTTGCCTCCGGTAGCGGGTCTTTCCTTGGTGTGCGGCGCGACGGCAGGCGTCCGGCGACGGCGCGACGGCGTGCGACGGCGTGGTGCGAAGGCCGACCGGTTTCCGACCGGACGGTGGCACTCCCCTGACGGGAGGCAGGCAGGCGGGCGATTGTAGTGCGCAGCTATCCGGGGCGCCAACGGATTTATGCCGGCCCCGCCGCGGTGGGGGGATCACCGTGCTCGGGAGGGAGGACGCGCTAGGACCGTAGGTCTCCCGTAGGGGACGGTGTGGACCCGTAGGGGGATGCCGGGGCGCCGGGAGATGGAACCGTGGGGCGATGTGCGCCAATCGCGTGAAACGGATGATGGAGGCATGAGCAGCGCAACGATCTCCCCAGTCTCCGTCCACGCCGTCCCCCGCCGCTCGGCCAACGGTGCCACGGCCCTCGGCACCGATGCCGCCACCGGTTCGGCGGCCGCCCGCGCGCACCGTCGCCCGGTGGGCAGCGCCCTTCGCGCGGTGAAGGTCTTCGCCGCGGCCGCGTTCAGTGTGGTGGTGATGGGCGAGTACACCGAGGGATGAGGCGCGGCACACCGCGAGAAGCACCACCGCGCGCCGCCGGCGAACCTTGTAGCCACGCGCGTCCTGCCACCGTCACGGGCACCGAACGGTCGGGCAGGATCGGAATTACGCACCATTCGTGTGTGTGAGCGCCGATTCTGCATGGGCATCCGGTTGACCGGAAAGCGTTACGGGCGGTCGGTCTCTGTCCGTTAGCGTCGCCGCAGAGAGCGCGCTCAGGGCGACGAGGAGGGGGTCAACGGTGTCTGCCGCCGACGGGACGGGGACGTGGAGACGCACCTGGGCGCAGAGCCTCGCCAGCCCCGGCCGACTGGCGCTGGGGGCGGGCCTGCTGGGGCTGTCCCTCGCCGCGCTCTATGCGCTCTCCCTGGTCGTGCAGCTCCCGATGTCCGACATAGAGGTGTACCGCGCCGAGGGCCAGGCCGCCGCGACCGGCGGTGATCTCTACGGCTTCACGGTCACCAAGTGGGCGCTCCCGGCGACGTACCCGCCGTTCGCCGCCCTGCTGTTCATCCCCACCACCTGGGTCTCGCTGACCACCCTCAAGGTCACCTGCGTCCTGGTCAACGCCGCCCTGTTGGCGCTGTTGATCCACCTCTCCTGCAAGGCCGCCGGGCTGCGCCGGGCCGCGTACTCCGCGCCGCTCGTCCTCGTCACCACCGCTCTCGGCCTCTGGCTCGAACCGGTCTTCCAGACCGTGGTCTTCGGGCAGATCAACCTGGCCCTGGCCTGCCTGGTCCTGTGGGACCTCTCGCGGCCGGACGGCGCCCGCTTCAAGGGCTTCGCCACCGGCCTCGCCGCGGGCATCAAGCTCACCCCCGCGATCTTCGCGGTCTATCTGCTGATCACCGGGCGGGTGAAGGCGGCGTTCACCGCCTTCGCCGGATTCGTGGTGTCGGTGCTGCTGGGCGCGCTGGTGCTGCCCACGGCGAGCGTCGAGTTCTGGACGCGGCGGATGTTCGAGACACAGCGGGTCGGCAAGGTGTGGATCGTCGACAACCAGTCGCTCCAGGGGCTGCTGGCGCGGCTCCTGCACACCACCGAACCCGGGATGTGGTGGCTGGCGGCGGCCGCGATCACCGGCGCGGCCGGGCTCTGGGTCGCCCGCCGGGTATACGTCCGCCGTGGCCTGGACCTGTGGGGCGTGCTCGCCACCGCCGTCACCGCGCTGCTGGTCTCGCCGATCAGCTGGTCGCACCACTGGGTGTGGTGCATACCCCTGCTGGCCGCGCTGATCGCGCACGCCCGGCGGGATGTGTGGCGCTGGGCGCTGGTCACCGCCGTCACGGTCGCCTTCGCCGCCCGTTCGATGTGGGCGCTCCACCACAGGGGCACCCTGGCCCTGCACTTCAGCTGGTGGCAGCAGCCGCTCGCCGCCCCCTACCCGGTGCTCGGCCTGGCCCTGCTGGCCGCGCTGGCCTGGTGGACGCGCGGGGCGTCCGGCCGTGCCGACGCCCCCCGAGGCCGCTCGGCCGCCCGCGTTCCCGCGCCGCGCGTCGACGCCCGCCGGCCCACCGGCAGCCCGACGGGCTGACCCCGCCGCCGCCCGGCATCACGCCGGGGCGGGATCGTCCTCCCCGGCGGTGAGGTCGTCCCCACCGGTGGTCAGCAGTTCGTGGGCGTCCATGATCCGGTAGGCGTAGCCCTGCTCGGCCAGGAAACGCTGGCGGTGCGCGGCGAAGTCCTGGTCGATGGTGTCGCGGGCGACCACCGAGTAGAAGCGGGCCTCGTGGCCGTCGGCCTTGGGGCGCAGCACCCGGCCCAGCCGCTGGGCCTCCTCCTGGCGGGAGCCGAAGGTGCCGGACACCTGGATCGCGACCGTGGCCTCCGGCAGGTCGATGGAGAAGTTCGCGACCTTGGACACCACCAGCACCGAGATCTCGCCCTCCCGGAAGGCGTCGAAGAGCTTCTCGCGCTGCGCGTTGCTCGTCTCGCCCTTGATCACCGGCGCGTCGAGGTGCTCGCCCAACTCGTCGAGCTGGTCGATGTACTGCCCGATGACCAGGGTCTGCTCGCCCGCGTGCCGGCGCACCAGCGCCTCGGTCACCCGCTGCTTGCTGTCGGTGGTCGCACAGAAGCGGTACTTCTCCTCCGCCTCGGCCGTGGCGTACGCCAGCCGCTCCGAGTCGGTCAGGTCCACCCGCACCTCGACGCAGTCGGCCGGCGCGATGTAGCCCTGCGCCTCGATCTCCTTCCACGGGGCGTCGAAGCGCTTGGGCCCGATCAGCGAGAAGACGTCCGACTCCCGGCCGTCCTCCCGCACCAGCGTCGCGGTGAGCCCGAGCCGCCGCCGCGCCTGGAGGTCGGCGGTGAACTTGAAGACCGGCGCGGGCAGCAGGTGCACCTCGTCGTAGACGATCAGGCCCCAGTCCCGGGAGTCGAACAGCTCCAGGTGCGGGTAGACGCCCTTCCGCTTGGTCGTCAGCACCTGGTAGGTGGCGATGGTGACCGGACGGATCTCCTTCTTCGTCCCGCTGTACTCGCCGATCTCGTCCTCGGTCAGCGAGGTGCGCTTGACCAGCTCGTGCTTCCACTGGCGGGCCGAGACGGTGTTGGTGACGAGGATCAGCGTGGTGGCCTTGGCCTGCGCCATGGCCCCCGCGCCGACCAGCGTCTTGCCGGCGCCGCAGGGCAGCACCACGACGCCCGAGCCGCCGTGCCAGAAGCCCTCCACGGCCTGTGCCTGATACGGGCGCAGCGCCCAGCCGCTCTCGTCCAGTTCGATTGGGTGCGCCTCGCCGTCGACGTAGCCGGCCAGGTCCTCGGCCGGCCAGCCCAGCTTGAGCAGCGTCTGCTTGATCTGCCCGCGCTCGGAGGGGTGCACCACGACGCTGTCCGGGTCGATCCGCGCGCCGACCAGCGGCTGCACCTTCTTGGAGCGGAGGATCTCCTCCAGCACCGGGCGGTCGGTGCTGGACAGCACCAGGCCGTGCGCGGGGTGCTTGGTCAGGGTGAGCCGGCCGTACCGCGACATGGTCTCGGCGACGTCGACGAGCAGGGCGTGCGGCACCGGATACCGGGAGTACTGCACCAGCGCGTCCACGACCTGCTCGGCGTCGTGGCCGGCGGCCCGCGCGTTCCACAGTCCGAGCGGCGTCAGCCGGTAGGTGTGGATGTGCTCCGGGGCCCGCTCCAACTCGGCGAACGGCGCGATGGCCCGCCGGCAGGCGTCCGCCAGCTCGTGGTCCACCTCCAGCAGCAGCGTCTTGTCGCTCTGGACGATGAGGGGTCCGTTCACGCGCCTCGCCTTTCGCTTTCGGGGGCCGAACCGTCGGGCCGCAGCCGCCGAAACGGCCGAACGTGCCAAACGTCCAGTGTGCCGCATTGCGCCGACACGGTGGCCCGGTCCGCGGGGCGGTCCGTTCCCGCGCAGGTCAGACCGCGTCGTCGGCCAGTTCCGAGACGCCGGTGATGCGGTGCAGGGGGTAGGTGCGGACCTCGTCGGAGGTGTGGTCGTAGGCGGTGACGTAGCCGCCCTCGACGCGGACGGGGGCGATCACCCGCTGGCTGGCGGCGCCGTCCGCGTTGACGTAGCCGATCCAGACGGGGGAGCTGGTGAGGACCGCGGCCTGCATGGTGGCCAGCGTCTCGGCGGAGGTGGTGCGGGGCAGTGCGCCCGGGGTCGGCGGCGCGGTGTCGGCGGGGGCGGCGGCGGGCTTGCGTTCGGCGGTGGCGGCGAGGTCGCCGGCGCGGATGGCGCGCACCGCCGCCTCCAGCAGGGTGCGGTCGGGCGGCGGCGGGCCGTCGGGCACCGGGGTCGGGGCCGTCCGGGGCGGGGTGCGGTAGGAGTCGGCGCGGGCCACCAGGACGTCGCCGGCGGCGGATTCGGCGGCCGGGGCGTAGCCCATCGCCCGCAGGCCGTCGAGGAGTTGCTCCGGGGCGGTCTGGGCGGCCAGCACGGTCGGGGCGAGCCGGCGCAGCCGCAGGGCGGCGGCGCGGCGGTCGGCGAGGATCTCGGAGAGCAGCGCGTCGTCGTCGCAGCGGACGTAGGCGCTGGCCGCGCCGACCCGCAACTGGCCGTGTTTGCGGGCCACATCGTCGATGAGGTACGCGAGTGGCTGGGGGACCGGGGTGCGGGAGTGGGTGGTGAGGAACTCCTGGAGCTCGGCGGCGGACCGGCCGGCGTCCAGGGCGCGGCGCACCGAGGCCGGGGTGAAGCGGTAGACCGTGGCGCCGCCCTTGGACTCGATGTCGGCCAGCACCGCGAGCGCCTCGGCGAGCGGGCGGCGCAGCGGGCCGGGCGCGACGGCGGTCAGGTCGGCCTGGAGCAGGACGTGGTCGACCGGTTCGGGGAGCAGCGGGGCGAGCAGGGCGGCGGCGCGGACCGCGGTGGCGGTCGCCTCGGCGGGGGTGAGGGGCGTGAGGGCGCCGGCGATCGTGCTCGCGTCCGCGTCCGTTTCCGCGCGCGGTCCGGTGTCCGTTTCCGCGCTCGGGCCCGTGTCGCCGGTGGTGCGGAGCAGGGTGCGGCCGTGGGTGGCGAGTGCGCCGCGGCCCGTGACGCCCAGCAACTCGGCCTCGACGAGGGTCCATTGGGCGAGCCGGGAGCGGAGGTCGTCGGTGGGGGCGGGGCCGGCGGCGCTGTCCGCCGCGGTGGACGGGGGCGCGGCCTGGGCCGGCCCCTGGGGCGGGGGCGACGCGGCCGGGGGCTGGGTGGCGGGGGTGGCGGCGCGCAGCGGGCGTTCCCAGCGCAGTCGGGAGAGCAGGGCCCGTTCCGGTACGGAGGTGCCGGGCGGGAGGGTGGCCAGCAGGGTCAGTACCCGGTGGCGGACCTCGGGGGCCGGAGAGCGGTCCAGGTGCGGGCCGAGGGCGGCCAGGGCACGGCCCTTGGCGTCGGCGGTGCCGACCACGCCGGGGGTGCGGGTGGCGGGGAGCCAGGCGGCGACCAGGGCCGCCCAGCGCTGGTGGTCGGGCAGCTGCAACCAGTCCTCGGCGGCCGGGGTGGCGGCGTAGCGCTCGTCGGCCTCGCCGTCGGAGGCGATCAGCCCGGCCGCGTAGGCGAGTTCGAGCCAGAAGGCGGCGAGCGGCTCGGTGGTGTCCAGGGCGACCGCGGTCCGCTTGAGGTCACGGACGCTCAGACCGCCGGCGCGCAGGACGGGCGGGCCGCCGAGGTCCCACTCCTTGAGCAGCTCCTCGACGGTGGCCAGGGCGGTGAACGCCTGGCTCGCGGCGGCGTTGTCCACAAGCTTTGGATCGCGGGCGGTGGCCGGATCGAGGGCGGGCGGCACCGGCTCGGGCGTGTGGTGGGCGCGCCCGGCGCGCAGGTGGAGCGCCGCCTCCCGGGGCAGCACGACGTTGCGGGCGCCCGCCGGGAGCAGCAGCCCGCGGTCCAGCAGCCACTGCAGATGCGCGGCCGGCCGGTCGGTGACCGCCCCGTACGGCGGGCCCCACAGCAGCTTGTCCAGGACGGCGACGGCCTCGGCGGGCGCGGTGTCCAGCAGCGCGGCCATCCGGACGCGGTCGCAGAAGAGGCCGGTGAGGGCGGCGACCGCGGACACCGGGTCATGGGTGGCGGGCAGGCCGGCCGCGGCCAGGATCTCCTGGATGCGGCCCGGCGACATCCCGGCGGTGGCCTCGGCGACGGTCGGGCCCAGCCCGGTCGGGGAGGGGCGGGCGGGGCTCGGGGTGAGGAGTTCCCGGGCGGTGCGCACCAGCCGCAGCCGGTCGTCCGGGCCCCACACCAGGGCCTGGGCGCGCAGCGCCGCCACCGCCCGGGGCAGCGCCGCGGCGACCGCTGCGTTCCCGGCGTCCCCGGCCATCAGCGCCGCCAGCGTCGGGTACGGGCAGGGGTCCGGGGCGATCGCCAGCGCCTCGGCGGTCTGCAGGGCGAAGGTGTCCAGCCGCTCCACCGCCCGGACCACCGACGCCCGGGTCCCGGCCCGGGTGGCCAGCTGCGTCAGATCGCCCGGCACCGGGTTGAGCAGGTCGGGCCGAGCCCGCAGCAGGCCGGCGAGCCCGCGGTCCGAACGGGTCCTGAGCTCCTCGGCGAGGGTGCGGGGGGTAGCGGTGGTCATTCGTCCTACGTTAGCCGGGCCGGGAAGGCGGCGGGAGGAGGTGACCGCGGTGCGGGGTCGCCCGCCCGCGGTCCGTGCGCCCCTCCGCGGGCGGCCCGGGGCGGTGGCGCGGGCCCGCGCGGTACCGTCGGGGGCAGCAACCAGCGCACGCCGCAGGGGATTTCGTGGGGATCGAGAGCGAGCAGCTCGTCTTTGACTATCTGAGCCGGGTGGGCGACCTGGCCCAGCAGCGGGGGCTGTCGTCCGGCGCCCGGATGCGGCTGGTGACCTCGCTGCGCGCCGAGATCGACGCGCAGAAGGCCGACCCGAGGGCCGATTCGGTGCCCGGGGTGAAGCGGATGCTGGCCCGGCTGGGCACGCCGGAGGCGGTGGTGCGGGCCGCGGCCGACGCGGACGGTGCCGGCGGCGGGGCCGCGGCCCCGCGGCCGGCACCGGTGGTCGGGCCCGCGGAGCCGGCCCGTCCCGCGCCGTGGGGCGGCGCCCGCGAGAAATTCGGTGGGCTGATCGGCAAGGTGCCCGAGCCCCGTGAGGAGGACGTGCCGGGGGAGGGCGGGCGGCGGCCGGGTTTCCTCAAGAAGCGCGGTGCCCGGCCGGCCGTCCCGGAGGCGCGGTCGGCCGCCGCACCGCCCCATCTGGCCGGTGCCGACGAACTGGGGGACGCGGAGGACCCGCCCGACTGGTGGCGGCTGGAGGCCGCGCCCCACGAGGCGGCGGACGCGGTGCCCGGGTTCGTCGGCGGTATCGAGATCCCGGAGGTCTGGGAGCGGCCGGAGGAGAAGGGCAAGGGCGGCGAGGACGCGCCGGCGCAGGAGGAGGGCGGCACCGGGCGCCGGCGGGTGCCGCCGGGCCTGCTGCGGCGGACGCTGGGCCGGCGGCCCGCCCAGGAGGCGGCGGCCGAGTCGGCAGGCGAGCCGGAGGACGCGGCGGACGGCGGCACCGGGACCCCCGCTCCGGTACCCCTGCGGGCGTGGCTCAGCCCGGTGTTGACGCTGGCGGTGCTGCTGCTGGTGGCCGGTGCGGTGGTCGGCTCCTGGCTGGCGCTGGCCGGCGGCTGGGGCCTCGCCTACGTCTCGCGCCGGCTCAGCCGCACGGAGACCAAGTTCGCCGCGCTGGGCGTGCCGGGCATCGTCGCCGGCGGCCTGGTGGTCTGGGTCTGGGGCCGCAACGACGGCCGCTGGGGCGCCCCGATCGCCCCGGGCCACCTGGGCGAGGAACTGCTCGCCGGCCTGCCGGGCGTGGTGCGGGTGGCGGCGGTCGCCTCGGCGCTGTTCCTGCTGTGGCGGATGCGGCGGGCGGCCGGCTGAGGCGCGGGCGGCGCGCCCCGGGGCCGGCCGCCGCCCGGGCCGCCGCTACTTCTTGGCCAGCCGCTGCTGGATCTCGTCCAGGATCTTGTCGGCCGCGGTGTAGCCGATGCCCTGGATCCACAGCTGGTCGTCGACGCGGATCGACCTGCCGTCCTTGACGGCCCGGAGGTTCTTCCACAGGGGGCCGGTGGTGATCTGGGCCTCCTTGGACTTCTCGGGGCTGCCGTAGGTGGAGTAGAAGACGGCGTTGGCGTCGGCCTTGGTGATCTGCTCGGGGCCGACCTCGACCATCAGGCCGTTCTGTGCGCCGTCGACGACGGTGGTGGGGCCGGTGCCGATGTCGTCGAGGACCGTGCCGATGTAGCTCCGGCAGCCGTAGACGCGGGTGTCGGCGCCCTCGACGAAGCGGACGACGTTGGCGCGCAGGGCGCGGGCCTTGGCCGGGCCGCCCAGGGCCTGGGTGACGCGCTCGGCGTGCGACCGGTAGGCGGCGACGACGCGCTTGGCCTCGGGGATCTTGTTCAGCGCGGCGGCGTGGACGGCGAAGTTCTGCTTCCACGGGTAGCCGGTGGTCTCGGTCATGACGGTGGGCGCGATCTTCTTCAGTTCGGCGTAGCGCTGGCCGTCGCGGACCTTGCTGGTGAGGATCAGATCGGGCTTGAGGGCGGCGATCGCCTCCAGGTTGGGGGCGCCGATCTTGCCGACGTCCTTGATGCCGGCGAGCCGGTGCCGCGGCAGGTAGTCGAGGAAGCCGGAGTCGACGTCGGAGTGGGTCGCGCCGACGGGGGTGACGCCGAGGGTGAGCGCGGAGTCCAGCTCGGCGGTGTCCAGGACGACGACGCGCCGCGGGGTGTCGGGGACGGCGACCTCGCCCATCGCGGTGCGGACCGGGTGGCTGCCGCCGCCCCGGGGGGCCGGCTCGGGCCAGGTGGTGGTGGGCTGCGCGGGGCAGGTGGCCGCCTTGAAGGTGCCGTCGGGGCCGGCGGCGGAGGCGCCGGAGTCCGCGCCGCTGCCGCAGGCGGTGAGCAGGAGCGCGCCGGCGGCGGCGACCGCGGCGGCCCGGGCGGTGCCGCCGCGGCGCGGCCGCGCACCGGCGGCGGAGACGCAGGGCAGGGCCGGGTGGGAGGAAAGGGGCGAGCGGGACGTAGCCGGGTGGGTGGGGCGGGTCATGGCGGCCCTTTCGGCTCGGCGGGCGGGGAGGTCGGCGGGGCGGGAGCCTCGACGAGCAGACGTCACTGCCGGGGTTCCCTTTCCCAGGGACGGCCCGGAACCACCAGGGGCGAGCCGGTCACCGGGTCCGGGACGACCACCGCGTCCAGGCCGAAGACCTCCCGGACCAGGTCGGCCGTGACGACCTGCCCGGGGTGGCCCTGGGCGACGATCCGGCCCGCCTTCATGGCCACCAGGTGGTCGGCGTAGCGGGCGGCCTGGTTGAGGTCGTGCAGGACGGCGACGACGGTCCGGCCGCGCTCGTGGTTGAGCTGGCGCACCAGGTCCAGGACCTCCACCTGGTGGGCGATGTCCAGATAGGTGGTCGGCTCGTCCAGCAGGAGCAGATCGGTCTCCTGGGCCAGCGCCATGGCGATCCAGACCCGCTGGCGCTGGCCGCCGGAGAGCTCGTCGACCGCGCGGTCCGCCAGCGCCGCCACGTCGGTCCGCGCCATCGCCTCGGAGACCGCCCGCTCGTCCTGCGTCGACCACTGCTGCCACCACCGCTGGTGCGGCTGGCGACCGCGGGCCACCAGGTCGGCGACGGTGATCGCCTCCGGTGCGACCGGGGTCTGCGGCAGCAGGCCGAGCGACTGGGCGATCTTCCGGGTGGGGATCTTGGCCAGGTCCGTGCCGTCCAGCAGGACCGTGCCGTGGCGCGGTCGCAGCAGCCGCCCCAGGGCGCGCAGCAGTGTCGACTTGCCGCAGGCGTTGGGGCCGACGACGACGGTGACCGCGCCGTCGGGCACGTCCACGTCCAGGCCCTCGACGACGGTGCGCTCCTCGTAGGAGAGGGTCAGGTCGCGGGCCGTCAGACGGGCGGCGGTCTGGAGCGCGGTGGTCTCCTGGGCGGTGGGTTCCTCGGCGGTGGTCTCCGGGGCGGCGGGGCCCGTCTCGGCCGCCGGCCGCGGTGTGCCGGTACCGGTCACGCGTTTCCTCCTGTGGCCCGGCCACGGGCCCGGTGGCCCCTGACGATCAGCCAGATCAGATACGGGGCGCCGACCGCGGCGGTCAGCACGCCCACCGGCAGCTCGGTCGGCGCGAGCAGCTTGCGGGCGAGCAGGTCGCCGAGGACGACGATGACGGCGCCCAGCAGGGCGGAGCTCAGCAGCGGGATCTGCGCGGTCCGGGTCAGCCGGCGGGCGATCTGCGGGGCGAGCAGGGCGACGAAGTCCACCGGCCCGGCGGCGCCGGTCGCCATCGACGCCAGCACCACGCCGACCGCCACCAGCCCCAGCCGGGTGCGGCCCAGCCGGATGCCCAGCGCGGTCGCGGTGTCGTCGTCCAGGGACACCGTCCGCTGGGCGCGGGCCGCCCACAGGACGGCCGGCAGCAGCACCAGCAGCGCCCACCCCAGGGGCGCCGCCTCCGCCCAGCCGCGCCCGTTGAGCGAGCCGGTCATCCAGACCTGGGCCTGTTGGGCCACCAGGTAGTCGCCCTTGGTGAGGAACAGCTGGGTGACCGAGCGCAGCGCCACCGCGAAGCCGATGCCGATCAGCACGAAGCGGGTGGCGTGCAGCCCGCCGCGCCAGGCGAAGACGTAGACCAGGACGGCGGCCAGCACCCCGCCGGCGACCGAGACGTAGGGCAGGACCGCGAACGACGTGACGCCGAAGGTCATCGCCCCGACCGTCACCGCCCCGGCGCCCTGGGTGACGCCGATGATGTCCGGGCTGGCCAGCGGATTGCGGGCGACGGTCTGGATCAGCCCGCCGGCGACCCCGAAGGCCGTGCCGACCAGCAGCCCGACCACCATCCGGGGCAGCCGCAGCGTCCCGACGACGAGTTCCTGCGCGGACGGCCGGCCCGTCAGCACCTTGAGCACCTCGGAGGGCGCCACCCAGCTCTCGCCGGCACACAGGTACGCCACGGACACCACGGCCAGGAGGACCGCGAGCACGGCGGCGACCACGGTGGCGCGCCGGTGCAGCAGGAAGGAGCCGCGGCCGGCCCGGACCAGCGCGTACCCGGCGGGGCGGACCGCGCCCGGGCGGGCGGCGGGGGAGATCCCGGGAGCCGTCATGCCGCCACCGCCCGTCGCCGGACCAGGGTCACCAGGAACGGCACGCCGATCAGCGCGGTCATCACGCCCGCCGGGACCTCCGACGGCGGGAAGAGCACCCGCCCGACGGTGTCCGAGACCAGCACGACGACCGGGCCGAGCAGCGCGGCCATCGGCAGCGCCCAGCGGTGGTCGCCGCCCACCAGCGCGCGGGCCAGGTGCGGGACGGCCAGGCCGACGAAGGCGATCGGGCCGGCCGCGGCCACCCCCGCGCCGGTCAGCACGGTCGCCCCGAGCCCGCCCACGATCCGCACCGCGGCGACGTTCTGGCCCAGTCCCCGGGCGACGTCCTCGCCGAGCGCCAGGGCGTCCAGTCCGCGCGCCACCGACAGCACCAGCACCGCGCCGACCAGCAGGAACGGCCAGATCTGGGCGGCCACCGCGGCATCCCGGCCGGTGAGCGAACCCACCTGCCAGAAGCGGAACTCGTCCAGCGCCGCGGCCTTGGTGGTGAGGATCGCCATCGACACCGACACCAGCAGCGCGTTGATCGCGGCGCCGGAGAGCGCCAGCTTGACCGGGGTGGCGCCGCCCCGGCCGCGGGTGGCGACGCCGTAGACGAAGACGGCGGCGATCCCCGCGCCGGCGAACGCGAACCAGACGTAGCCGGTCAGGGTGTGCACCCCGGTGAAGGCGATGGCGGTGACCACGGCGGCCGCGGCGCCCTGGCTGATGCCGAGGATGCCGGGGTCGGCGATCGGGTTGCGGGTGATGCCCTGCATGACCGTGCCGGCCATCGCCAGCGCGGCGCCCACCATCAGCCCGATCAGGGTGCGCGGCAGCCGCAGGTACCGCACGACCTGCGCGGCGTCGTCGGTGCCGCCGTGGACGAGGGCGTCGAGCACCGCGGACGGCGCGAACGCGCGGCTGCCGACGGCGAGCGAGAGGACCACCGCGAGCAACAGCGCCAGCACCGCCACCGCGGTCAGGCCGAGCCGTCGGCTCCGTTTCCGTTGCGTCACGGGCATGGCATCACGGGCGTCGGGTCCATTCGCGCGGTCTGGAGCTGTCGGACGGGCGACCGCGGGCGCCCGGTGGGGCCCGCGGTTAGGTAAGGCAAGGCTAACGCTACGTCCTGGTCGCCGGGGCCCGCGGGGGCGCGGGCACAATGGCAGGCATGGCTGCGCATCCCCTGACCGTCGGGTTCGACCTCGACATGACGTTGATCGACTCCCGCCCGGGCATCAAGGCCGCCTACGAGGCGCTGGCCGCCCGCACCGGTACGTACATCGACGCCGACGCGGCGGTGACCCGGCTCGGGCCGCCGCTGGAGCAGGAGATCCGCCGGTGGTTCCCCGAGGAGCGGGTGGCCGAGGTCAGCGACGTCTACCGGGAGCTGTACCCCGCGCACGCCGTCGCCGGCACCCTGGCGATGCCCGGCGCGCGGGAGGCGGTCGACGCGGTGCACGCGGCCGGCGGCCGGGCCATCGTCGTCACCGCCAAGTACGAGCCCAACGCCAAGCTGCACCTGTCCCACCTGGGCATCGCCGCGGACGCGGTCATCGGCTCGCTGTGGGCGGAGGCCAAGGCCGAGGCGCTGCGCGAGCACGGCGCGCACGTCTACGTCGGCGACCACACCGGCGACGTGCGCGGCGCCCGGACCGCGGGCGCGCTGTCCGTGGCGGTCGCCACCGGCCCGTGCGCCGCCGACGAACTGCGCGCGGCCGGCGCCCAGGTCCTGCTCGACGACCTGACCGCTTTCCCGTCGTGGCTGGATCGTTACGTAGCGGATCCGGATCGTTACCCGGCGGGTGGCGTCGACGGGGACGGCGCGAGGGCCGCCTCCGCCTGACGGCGCTCGGCGACCACGGAACGCAGCACTCCGCAGCCCGCGATCAGGAAACCGGCGCCCATCAGCATGGACACCCAGTAGAACTCCCACGGCAACGGCTTCGTGCCGAGGAACAGCGGTAGCACCGTGACGAGAGTGGCCAGTGCGCCAACTAGGAACACGATCGCGCCGATTCGGACCATCAGATCCCCGGCCTGGGGCGTTTCATCAGACACCTGACCAGGGTAAGTCCGGGCCAGAGGCGCCGAGGATCCCCCTGGCGACGTCTTGTCACCGGGCCCCGGACCATTAGCCTTGGGGGAGGCGGGCTTCGGTGGCCCGCTGCACTGTTATCCGGACCAATTTTCTCAACGCCGCGGCTCCACACGCTGCCTGCCGCGGACCAGCCCGCATTTCCCGACGAGTACGAGGACGAGGACAGACGTGCCTACCGGCAAGGTCAAGTGGTTCAACAGCGAGAAGGGCTTCGGCTTTCTCTCCCGCGACGACGGCGGTGACGTCTTCGTACATTCGTCGGTGCTGCCCGACGGCGTGGAGGCGCTCAAGCCCGGCCAGCGCGTCGAATTCGGTGTCGTCGCAGGCCAGCGCGGAGACCAGGCACTGAGCGTCATCCTCCTCGATCCGACCCCCTCGCTCGCCGCGGCCCAGCGGCGCAAGCCCGACGAGCTCGCCTCGATCGTGCAGGACCTCACCACGCTCCTGGAGAACGTCACCCAGCAGCTGGAGCGCGGGCGTTACCCCGACAAGGTGCACGGCGCCAAGATCGCCGGCATGCTGCGGGCGGTCGCCGACCAGCTCGACGTCTGAGCCGGACCGCCCGCGCTCCCGAAGCAGCCGCGGGCGGCCGCACCGACATCCTTCAGAGGAACTTCAGCGCATCGCGGCCGAGGGGCGGAACGAGCCCCTCGGCCGCGGCGCGGGTGAGCAGCCCGCGCACCGCGGCGTAGCCGTCCTCGCCGAGGTCGGCGGTGAACTCGGTGACGTACAGCCCGATGTGCTGGTCGGTCACCTTCGGGTCCATCTCCTGGGCGTGCTCCAGCACGTACGGACGGGAGACCTCCGGGTCGTCCCAGGCCATCCGGACCGACGTGCGCACCGCCTCCGCCAGCCGGCGCAGCACCGGCTCGCCCAGCGACCGCTTGGCGATGATCGCGCCCAGCGGGATCGGCAGACCGGTGGTCAGCTCCCAGTGCTCGCCCATGTCCGCCAGGCAGTGCAGCCCGTAGTCCTGGTACGTGAAACGGGCCTCGTGGATCACCAGGCCGGCGTCGACCTTGCCGTCCCGCACGGCCGGCATGATCTCGTCGAACGGCAGCACCACGACCTCGCCGACCCCGCCCGGCACCGCCTCCGCCAGCCACAGCCGGAACAGCAGGTACGCGGTGGACCGCTCGCTGGGCACCGCGACCGTCTTCCCCGCCAGGTCCGCCGCCGCCCCGGGCCGGCGGGTCAGCACCAGCGGGCCGCAGCCGCGCCCCAGCGCCCCGCCGCAGGGCAGCAGTGTGTACTCGTCCAGCACCCACGGCAGGACCGCGTAGGACACCTTCAGCACGTCCAGCTCGCCGCGCTCGGCCAGGCCGTTGGTGACGTCGATGTCGGCGAGGGTGACCGCCAGCTCCGGTGCGTCCGGGACCCGGCCGTGCACCAGGGCGTCGAAGACGAAGGTGTCGTTCGGGCACGGGGAGTAGGCGATGGACAGCGGCCGGGTCACGGGGTCCTCCGGGGGGTGTGGGGTGGCGATGCCGGAGCCCCGGGCGACGTCGCCGCTGGGGTGCCCGCCAGGGCTCCGGGGAACGTGCGGAAGGCGTCGGTCAGCGCGGCGAGGGCGGGCCCGATCCGCCAGGCGGCGCGGTCCCGGGGGCCCACCGCGTTGGAGATCGTGCGCAGCTCCAGCACGGGCAGGCCGTGCGCGGCGGCCGCCTCGGCGACGCCGAACCCCTCCATCGCCTCGGCCAGCACGCCCGGGTGACGCGCCGCCAGCTCGGCGGCACGGGCGGCGCTGCCGGTGACCGTGGAGACCGTGACGACCGGTCCGACCGCCCCGCCGGTCGCCGCCGCGACGGCCGCGACCAGCGCCGGGTCGGGCAGGTGCACCGTGGTCCCGAAGCCGAGTTCGGTCACCGGGACGAAGCCGTCGGGGGTCTCGGCGCCGAGGTCGGCGGCGACGATCGCGTCCGCGACGACCACCGAGCCCAGGGGCGCGCCGGACGGGCGGCCGGGGGAGGAGCTTGGACCGGGGGCGAAGCCGCCGCCGATGCCGGCCGAGACGACCAGGTCGTACGGGGTGCCGGCGAGCGCGGCGACGGTGAGCGCGGTGGCGGTGCCGGCGGCCGCGGCGGCCGGGCCGACGCCGGCCGCCAGGACGTCCGGGGCCGGCGACCCGGCGGGCGCGTGGTGCAGCGCGTGGCCGCCGGGCAGCGGGCGGTGCGCGTAGCCGTCCCCGGCGGCGCACACCGCGTCGCGCTCCGCGGCCACCGCGGTGACCACCAGCGCCCGCATCAGACGCCCCGCACCGTGTGCCGCCGGTCCCCGGCCCCCGCGCGCAGCGCCGCTCAGTCCTTCAGCTTCAGGTTGACGTGCCACAGGGCCGTCGGGCCCTCGCCCTGGGCCTTGCCGGCCTCGGCGACCAGCAGGGTGACCTCGGGGAGGTAACCGCTCTGGCCGGTCATCGGGTTGGTCTGCTTGAAGATCTCGTCCACGCTGAAGGAGCGGTAGGTCTCGGTGGTGGGCTGCATGAAGGGCTGCCCGCCGACGACGAACCAGCCGGACTTGGCCACCTTCGGGTCGACGCCCACCCGGATCTTCTCGCCCTGCTGCACCGTGAGGGTGTCGGCGCCCTTCTTGGAGATGCAGTCCTTGACGGTCTTCTGGTCGAGGGATTTGCCGTTGCCGTCACATCCGGGGGTCACCTCCGCCGTCACCGTCTTCGAGCCGACGGTCACGGTGGCCAGCGAGGTCGGCTGCTGGCAGGCGGAGAGGGTGAGCAGGCCCAGGGTCATGGCACCGAGGGCAGCGGCGGCGCGGCGGCCCTTGCCCCGGGAGATCAACGCAGCGGTCATACGGGGCAGGCTATCGGGCGTCCCGGCGCACGCCACGCGCGGGTGCGGCGCGCCGCGACCGGGCCCGCCGCACGGGCTGCCCCGCCTGCGCCGTCACACCACCCGCGGGGCCGGCCGGCCGCCGCGCCGGGCCGCGTCGAGCAGCCCCCGCACGGCCAGTGCGGCGCCCAGCGCCACCAGGCCGGCGGCCGCCGCCATGCCCAGTGTGCCGACCAGCGGCAGCGCGATCCCGAGCGCGCCGCCCACCACCCACGCCAGCTGGAGCACCGTCTCGGACCGGGCGAATGCCGAGGTCCGCACCGCCTCCGGCACGTCCCGCTGGATCATCGCGTCCAGCGACAGCTTGGCCAGCGCCTGGCACAGCCCCGCGGTGGCCGCCGTCGCGGTCACCACCACGGGCGCCAGTACCTCGTACAGCAGCGCCGCCAGCGCCGTCGCGCCCAGTGCCAGCCCCAGCATCGCGGCGATGATCCGCTCCGGGCCGCGCGCCTTCAGCCCGGCGCCGACCGCCGTGCCCAGCGCGTTCCCGGTGCCGGCGGCCACCGCGGCCAGCCCCAGTGACGCCGCCGCCCCCAGCCCGCCCAAGGGGTGCTCGCGCAGCAGGAACGCCAGGAAGAAGGTGAGGAAGCCGGAGAGCGAGCGCAGCGCCGCGTTCGCCTGGAGGCCGTGCAGGACGGACGGGCCGACCGTGCGCAGCCCCGGCCGCCGTCCGCCCGCCCCGGCGGGGGACGTGCCGTCCCGGGACGCCAGCCGGGCCCGGGCCTCGCCCTTGCCCGAGTCCACCGCGTGCGGCAGCGAGAACGACAGGAACGCCCCGGTCAGGAACACCGCGCACGCCCCGTACAGCGGCCAGGCGGGTCCGATCAGGTGCAGTCCGGCGCCCACCGGCGCGGCCACCCCGGTCGCCAGCAGCCCCGCCAGCGTCACCCGGGAATTGGCCTTCACCAGCGAGACCCGCGGTGGCAGCAGTCGCGGCACCACCGCGCTGCGCACCACCCCGTACGCCTTCGACGACACCAGCACCCCCAGCGCCGCCGGATACAGCTCCAGCCCGCCGCCGGCCACCGCCCCCGACATGGTCAGCGCCAGCACCGCCCGGGCCAGCATCGAGCCGGCCATCGCCGCCCGGCGGCCGTGCGGCAACCGGTCCAGCAGCGGCCCCACCACCGGCGCCAGCAGCGCGAACGGCGCCATGGTGACCGCCAGGTACAGGGCCACCCGCCCCCGTGCCTGGTGCGTCGGCACCGAGAAGAACACCGTGGAGGCCAGCGCGACCGTGATCATCACGTCGCCCGCGGCGTTCACCGCGTGCAACTCGATCAGCTTCGCCAGCCCCGATTCGCCGGCGCCCTGTGCGTGGGTGGCCCGCCGCACCCCCCGGGCCGCGGCGGCCAGCGGCCGGTGCAGCGCGCGCCCGGCCGCCCGGCCCGCCCGGCGGACCTTCGACGTCCTCGGCGTCCTCGACGCCCTGACGGCTGCCACCTGGTCATACTGCCCCAACTCGCCCCATCTAGGGCGGTTTCTCCCCCTGGTCGGGCGGGGCGCATCGGCCTCCTGGCGGTCACCGCGACACCCCCGCCCGACCGCGATCGGTGAGATTTGCTGCTCCCGCCGAGGGGTCGTGCAGCGTTGAAGGGGTAGCGTGTCCAGAGCGCCACCGGCGGTCTGTTTCGGCCGCGTACCTCATTTCCCTGCGATCGCGCAGAATAGGACGTAAGAGGTGCGCTCGACCGAACGAACCAGTTGGGCGCGGACGTCGACGCGGTCCCCAGGTCCGCTCCGCCCGCCCCGACCCCCGCAGGTCGTCCAGACAGGACCAGGACAGCCCCGGCTGGCGCACTCGTGAGACGGCGTGGAAGAGAGAATCGATTCTTGTGAGTGCTGCGATGCGAAGCCGTACCCCTGACCGCCTGTGCGCCGAGGCGGTCGACCTCGCCCGCGCGGCGGCCGAAGAGGTCGCCACGCCCGGCATGGTCGGCGAGCACATCGATGCTGTCGCCGAGGCGGACCGCGTCGTCACCCATCTCTTCGACTGCAGGGAGCCCGGCTACCGCGGTTGGCGCTGGGCGGTGACGGTCGCCCGCGCCTCCCGCGGCAAGATCGTCACCCTCGACGAGTCGGTCCTGCTGCCCGGCCCCGAGGCGCTGCTGGCACCCGAGTGGGTGCCTTGGAGCGAACGGCTGCGCCCCGGCGACATGGGCCCCGGCGACCTGCTGCCCACCGAGGCCGACGACCTGCGGCTGGAGCCCGGGTTCAGCGGTGAGGACACCCCGCCGCCGAACTCGCCGGTAGCCGAGGGCATGGCCGCCGACGTCGCCGACACCGAGGAAGCGGACGTCGTCCCCGGTTCGCCCGCGATCCAGCCGGTGCCCGTCCGCGGCAGCCTCGGCGCGGTCGCCGAGGAACTGGGCATGGCCCGGGCCCGGGTCCTGTCCCGCTACGGCCTGCACGCCGCCGCCGACCGCTGGGAAGAAGCCTTCGGCCCCAAGACCCCGATGGCCCAGGCGGCCCCCGCCACCTGTGTGAGCTGCGGCTTCCTGACGCCGATGGCCGGCTCGTTGCGGCAGGCGTTCGGGGTCTGCGCGAACGAGTTCTCGCCGGCGGACGGCCGCGTCGTCTCGCTGTCGTACGGCTGCGGGGCGCACTCGGAGGCCGCCGTGATGCCGAAGCCGCCGAAGCCGGCGGAGCCGGTGCTCGACGAGACCGTGGTCGAGCCGGTCTCGATCCGCCCCGCGGCGGACGGCGGGTCCGTGGAGGACGGCGGCCCGGCGGAGGAGCTGGGGCACAGCTAGGGGTTTTGGTTGGGCGGGGGTGCCTCTGCTTGTGGTGGGTGGCGGGTGCCTGTGGGGCGGGCCTACGGGGGTGGTTGTCGGACTGCTGCGCTTTACGTCCGACAACCACCCCCTCCGGCCCGCCCCACAGGCACCCGCCCGTACGTGAGAGGCCCCCGCCCGGTGGGGGTGAAGGACCTTAGGGCCGTCGTGGTGGCCCTGACATCAGAAGTGCTGGTTGGCCCAGAAGCGTGGGTTGGGGGTGGACACCCCTGACCTCCCCTTTTCCGCAAGGGGCGGGGACTGGCGACGACGGCGGAAGGGTGCGGGGCCGGAGGGGTGGGTGTGCGGACGTAGAGCGAAGCAGTCCGCACACCCACCCCGGAGGCCCCGCACCCGGCACCCACCACCCACCGGGGCCCCCGCCCCACAAACCCCATTTCCCGCCGGAGGCGGGAAGCCCCCGCACGGCGCCGCACCCGACGACGTGGGGCGATACCGTCGGGACAGAACCGTCTGATGAGGGAGACGAGAAACGTGGCAGGTATGCCGTGGGTGCGGGGCGCTGACGAGGGTGCCGACCCATTCGGTACGGCCCGGTTGCGGCGCGGCGTGCTCGACGCCTGGGCCGCCTCGCCGGCCCGGTTCCGGGAGGACGCCAATGCCGAGGAGGACCTCGCGCTCGGCGGCTACCGCGACCGGCTCGCCGTGGAGCTGGCGCAGAACGCGGCGGACGCGGCGGCCCGGGCCGGCGTCCCCGGCCGGCTGCGGCTGACCCTGCACGCGGCCGACGGCGACGCGCCCGCGGTGCTCGTCGCCTCCAACACCGGTGCCCCGTTGGACGCCACCGGCGTCGAATCGCTCTCCACGCTGCGCGCCTCCGCGAAGCGGGAGACCAGCGTGGCGGTCGGCGCGGTGGGCCGGTTCGGCGTCGGGTTCGCCGCGGTGCTGGCGGTCAGCGACGAACCGGCGCTGGTGGGCCGCACCGGCGGCGTGCGCTGGTCGCTCGCCGAGGCCCGGGAGCTGGCCGAGGCGGTGGCCGCGCACAGCCCGGGGCTGGGCGGCGAACTCCGCCGCCGCGAGGGCCACGTACCGCTGCTGCGGCTGCCGCTGCCCGCGGCGGGCACCGCGCCGGAGGGGTACGACACCGCGGTGGTGCTGCCGCTGCGCGACGGTGCCGCGCAGGACCTCGCCGAGCGGCTGTTGGCCGGGGTCGACGCGGCGCTGCTGCTGACCCTGCCGGGGCTGGCCGAGGTCGTGGTGGAGACGCCGGAGGGCGCCCGGACGCTGACGCGGCGTCAGGACGAGGCGTATGTCCTGATCGAGGACAGCCGGCGGGGGGCCACCCGGTGGCGGGTGGCGACCGACGGCGGCTCGTTGGACCCGGCGCTGCTGGCGGACCGGCCGGTCGAGGAGCGGCTGCGGCCGTTCTGGTCGGTGACCTGGGCGGTGCCGGTGGACGAGGCGGGGGCGCCGGCGCGGCCGGGCACCGTGCCCGTGCTGCACGCGCCGACCCCGACCGACGAACCGCTCGGGCTGCCCGCGCTGCTCATCGCGTCGTTCCCGCTGGAGCCGACCCGCCGCCATGTCGCGCCCGGGCCGCTCGCGGACTTCCTGGTGGGCCGGGCGGCCGCCGGGTACGCGGGGTTGCTCGGCGACTGGCAGCCGGTGTCGGCCGGCACCCTGGACCTCGTCCCGGGACCGCTGGGCAAGGGCTGGCTGGACGGCGAACTGCGGCGACAGGTGCTGGAGTTGCTGCCGCGGATGCGGTTCCTGCCGAGCGCGGCGGCCGACGGCGGGGCGGCGGAGACCGCCGCGTGGGCCGAGGGTGACGGCGAGGGCGAGGACGGGGAGCGGTACGTCCTGCGGCCGGTGGACGCGGAGTTGGTGGAAGGCGCCGGCGCGGCGACCGTCGGGGTGCTGGCCGAGCTGTTCCCCAGCCTGCTGCCGGCCGGCCTGGAACGGCGTTCGGAGCTGCGGGCGTTGGGCGTGGCCCGGGTGCCGCTCACCGAGATGATCGACCGGCTGGCGGGCGTGGAGCGGCCGCCGGAGTGGTGGTGGCGGCTCTACGACGCGCTGGCCGGCACCGACCCGGACCGGCTCAGCGGCCTGCCGGTGCCGCTGGCGGGCACCGGGCGGACCACGATCGGGCCGCGCCAGGTGCTGCTGCCGCTGCCCGACGGCGGCCCGGACGCCGGCGGCGAGGCCGCCGACCGGCACCGCACCCTGACCCGGCTCGGACTCAAGGTCGCCCACCCCGATGCGGTGCACCCGCTCCTGGAGAAGCTCGGGGCCACGCCCGCCGCACCCCGGGCCGTGCTGACGACGCCTCAGGTACGGGCGGCGGTCGCCCATTCGCTCGACGCCGACGAGGACGCCTACGACGTCTTCGAGGACGAGCTGGCGCCGGGCGCCGGGGTGCCGTTGGGCGCCGAGGAGCTGGCCGAGACGGTCCTCGGGCTGGTCCGGGACGCCAATCTGGCGCCCGGCGACGAGCCCTGGCTGGCCGCGCTGGCGCTGCCCGACGAGGACGGCGAGCTGGCGCCGGCGGGCGAACTGGTCTTCCCCGGCAGCGACTTCGAACAGGTGATCCGCGAGGGCGAACTCGCCGCCTGTGAGGCGGAGTTGGCGGAGCGGTGGGGGGAGCAACCGCTCACCGCGGTGGGGGTGCTGGCCACCTTCGCGCTGGTCCGGGCCGCGGACGTGGTGCTCGATCCGGACGAACTGGAGCCGCGCGACGGGGACTTCCCCGAGCCCGACGACGCGGGTCTGCTGGACGCGGTCGACGTGTGGTGCGAGGACATCCTCGACACCCTCCCGGAGGCCCCGGTCCCGCCGGTCGTCACCGAACTGGTCGCGGTCCGCGACCTCGACCTGGTCGCCGACGACGCCTGGCCGCGGGTCCTGGAGATGCTCTCCCGGCCGCCGCTGCGGGATGCCCTGACCGCGCCGGTGCGGGTGCTGCTGCCCGACGGCACCACGGAGTCGGTGCGGCCGTACACCGCCTGGTGGCTGCGCGGCCACCCGGTGCTGGACGGGCGCCGCCCCGCCGGGCTGCGCGCCGCGGGCGGCGATCCGCTGCTGGCCGGCCTGTACGAGGCGGCGGACGCGGGCCGGGTCGACGCCCAGGTGCTGCGCGCCCTCGGCGTCCGCACCTCGGTCGGCGCGCTGCTCGACGAACCCGGCGGCGCGGCCGAACTGCTGACCCGGCTCGCCGACCCCGAGCTGCGCGTGGGGATCTCCCAACTCCACGCGTTGTACGGGATGTTGACCGAGCTGGATCCGGATCAGGTGACGCTGCCCGATGAGCTGCGGGCGGTCGTGGACGGCGAGATCCAGGTGGCGGACGCGGCGGACGTGCTGGTCGCGGACGCCCCGGACCTGATGCCGCTGGCGGCCGGTCGCGCGCTGCTGCCGGTGCGGCCGGCCCGGGCCGCGGAGCTGGCCGAGCTGTTCCAGGTGGGGCGGCTGAGCGAGGCGGTCGCCGCGGAGGTCCGCTCCGACGGCGCGGCGCACGACGTCCCGGAGGCGGTCCGCGCGCTGCTCGGCCCGGCCGCCCCGGACGCCTACGTCGAACACGAGGAACTGCTGGTCGAGGGCGCCGACGGCGGCGTCGAACTGGACTGGCGGTGGACCCCGGACGGCACGCTGCACGCCGCGACGCTGGAGGGCGTGGCGGCCGGCCTGGCGTGGGCGGCCGGGCAGTGGCCGCGCCGCTTCGAGGTCGCGGCGCTGCTGGAGGACCCGGAGCGGGGCGACGAGCTGGCCCGGGCGCGGTGGTTCGACTGAGCCCGGCGCCCCGCGGGGCGTGACGGAGGCAGGGTGGAGGCGGTCGTCGGACGTGGTGTCCGGTGGCCGCCTCCCGCCGTCCCGGCGCGCGCCGGGCGTCGCTGCCGGGAGGGTGGTTGTCGAGGTAGGCGGTGTCGGCGGTTCAGCGGCCCGGGAAGGAGCGGCGGTACGCGCCCGGGGAGACGCCGAGGTGCCGTAGGAAGTGGTGGCGGAGGTTGTTGGCCGTGCCCAGGCCGCTCAGTGCGGCGATCTTCTCGATGGGCAGGCCGGTGGATTCCAGCAGCGACTGGGCGCGCGCCAGCCGCTGGTTGAGCAGCCACTGGAGCGGGGTGGTGCCGGTCGATGCCTGGAGGCGCCGGTAGAGGGTCCGGGGGCTCAGCGCCGCCCGGCGGGCCAGGTCGTCGACGGTCAGCGGCCGGTCCAGGCGGGCGCGCGCCCATTCCAGTACCGGGGCCAGGCCCTCGTCGTCGGTCGCGGGGACCGACAGGTCGATGAACTGCGCCTGGCCGCCGGGCCGGTGGGCCGGCACGACCATCCGGCGGGCGAGCTGGTTGGCGACCTTGGCGCCCAGGTCCCGGCGGACGAGGTGGAGGCACAGGTCGAGCCCGGCGGTGAGCCCGGCGCTGGTCAGGACGTCGCCCTCGTCCACGTAGAGGACCGCATCGTCGACCGTCACCTCCGGGTAGCGGGCGGCGAGTTGGGCGGTGTGCTGCCAGTGGGCGGTGGCCCGCCGGCCGTCGAGCAGTCCCGCCTCGGCGAGCGCGAAGGCTCCGGTGCACAGCGAGACCACGCGCGCGCCGGCCCGGTGGGCCCGGCGCAGGGCGGCGACCAGCGACGCGGGCAGCGGAACGCCGTCCTCCACGCAGGCGTCGGGGACGGAGGGGACGATGACGGTGGCGGCGCCCGCCAGGTCGTCGAGCCCGTGCGGGGTGTGCAGGGTCAGCCCGGCGGGCGCGGGCCCGGTCCCGTCGTCGTAGGTGCACAGGCGCAGGTCGTACCAGGGGTCGGCCAGGTCCGGCTGGGGCTTCCCGAAGACCGTGCACGGGATGCTCAGTTCGTAGAGGTCCCAGGAGGGGAGGCCGATGCCGGCGGGGACGACCACGGCGACGGTCCCCGGGCCCGCGGGGCGGGCGGTCGGCTCGGGGCTGGTGGGACGTACGGGGCTCATGGGGCGAGCGTACGGGCCGGCGGGGTGGCAGGAATTTGGTGCTGGGCGTCATTCCCGTCACTGTCGCCGACGGCTCCGCGGCTGCGAACGTAGCGGTACGTGATCTTGACGCAGGAGCAAGGGAGTTGTGGGATGCGCACGCAAGCTGACCGACCGGCCGTGACCGTCGTCGGACTGGGTTCGATGGGCTCGGCACTGGCCGGCGCGCTGCTGGACCGGGGGCACCCGACCACCGTGTGGAACCGTTCCCCGGGCAGGGCCGAGGCGCTGGCCGCGCGGGGCGCGCGGGTGGCCGGGAGCGTCGCCGAGGCGGTCGAGGCAAGTCCGCTGACCCTGGTGTGCGTCCTGGACTACCCGGCGGTGCACGCCGTCCTCGACCCGGTCGCCGGGAAACTCGCCGGCAAGCAACTGGTCAACTTCACCTCCGGCGCGCCCGAGCAGGCCCACGAGGCCGCGGCCTGGGCCGCCGGGCACGGCATCGGCTACCTCGACGGCGCCATCATGACCACCCCGCCCGGGGTCGGCAGCCCGGAGATGATGTTCCTCTACAGCGGCGAACGCGCGGTCTTCGACGCCCACCGCGCCGCCCTGGAGGCCCTGGGCGACCCGCTCCACCTGGGCGCCGACCCCGGGCTCGGGTCCCTCTACGACGCCGCGCTGCTGGGCCTGATGTGGTCCACCCTGACCGGCTGGCTGCACGGCACCGCCCTGGTCGGCGCCGGGCGGACCACGGCGGCGGACGGGGCGGCGCCCACCGCGGCCACCGCCTTCACCCCGGTCGCCGCCCGCTGGCTGACCGCGGTGACCGGCTTCATGAACACCTACGCCCCCCAGGTCGACGCCGGCCGTTACCCGGGCGACGACGCCACCGTCGACGTCCAGATCGCCGCGGTCGGGCACCTGCTGCACGCCGCGGCGGCGCGCGGGGTGGACACCGCGCTGCCGGAACTGCTCAAGGGGCTGATGGAGCGGACCGCCGCGGCCGGGCACGGCTCCGACAGCTACGCCAGCGTCATCGAGGTGCTGCGCGGCCCCGCGGCCTGACCCGGCCGGCCCCGGCTCACACCGGGAACCGCTTCCCCACCCACCGCCAGGCGACCTCCAGCAGCAGCGCCGCCACCGCCGCGATCGCCACCGCCGTCCACGGCATCGTCGTCCCCACCAGCCGCAGGGCGAAGAAGGTCTGCAGCCACGGCGTCGCCAGGACGGTCAGGAATCCCAGCCCCATCAGCAGCACCAGGCCGATCCGCCACCAGGTGTACGGGCGGGCGATGATCGCCAGGACGTACAAGGCGGTCAGGAAGAGGGTCAGGGTGGCGGCGCTGGTCTGCGCGGGGAGGGCGTCCGGGCCGGAGTAGTAGGCGCGGGCCAGCAGGTAGGTGGTGAACGCCGCGAGGCCGGTGATGAGGCCGGACGGGATGGCGTAGCGCATCACCCGGCGGACGAAGTGCGGGCGGGCGCGCTCCTTGTTCGGCGCCAGCGCCAGGAAGAAGGCGGGGATGCCGATGGTCAGCGTCGACAGCAGCGTCAGGTGCCGGGGCAGGTACGGGTAGGGGATCTGACAGACGGCCACCAGGATGGCCAGCAGCACTGAGTAGACGGTCTTGGTGAGGAAGAGGGTGGCGACCCGGGTGATGTTGCCGATCACCCGGCGGCCCTCCGCCACCACCGACGGCAGGGTCGCGAAGCTGTTGTTCAGCAGCACGATCTGGGCCACCGCCCGGGTCGCCTCGGAGCCGGAGCCCATGGCGACGCCGATGTCGGCGTCCTTGAGCGCCAGCACGTCGTTGACGCCGTCGCCGGTCATCGCCACGTGGTGGCCGCGGGACTGCAGCGCCCCGACCATGTCCCGCTTCTGTTGGGGCGTGACCCGGCCGAAGACGGCGCCCTCTTCGAGGGCCCGGGCCATCGCGTCGGGGTCGTCGTGCGGCAGGTGCCGGGCGTCCACTGGCGCATCGGCGCCGGGCAGCCCCAGTTTGCCGGCGACCGCGCCCACCGACACCGCGTTGTCGCCGGAGATCACCTTGGCCTGGACGCCCTGCTCGGCGAAGTAGCGCAGGGTCTCGGGGGCGTCCGGGCGCAGCCGCTGCTCCAGGACGACCAGGGCGGCCGGCCGCACCTCGTGGGCGACGTCGGGGTGGTCCAGCGGCCGGGTGGCGCCGGCCAGCAGCAGGACGCGCAGGCCCTGGGCGTTGAGCCGGTCGATCTCGGGCAGCGCCGGGTCGTCGCCGGGCAGCAGCACGTCCGGCGCACCCAGCAGCCAGGACGAGCGCTGCCCGCCGGGCTCCTCGAAGGCCGCTCCGCTGTACTTGCGGGCGGAGGAGAAGGGCAGGGTGCCGGTGCACCGCCAGGAATCGGGGGCCGGGTAGGCGTCGACGACGGCCTGGAGGGAGGCGTTGGGGTGCGGGTCGGAGGCGCCGAAGGCGCCGAGCACCTGCCGCAGGCGGGCCGGTTCGTGAGCGCCGTCGCCCAGGGGACGCAGCTCGCTGACGTCCATGCCGCCCTCGGTCAGCGTGCCGGTCTTGTCCAGGCAGACCACGTCCACCCGGGCCAGGCCCTCGATCGCCGGCAGCTCCTGCACCAGGCACTGCCGGCGGCCGAGCCGGATGACGCCGATGGCGAAGGCGACCGAGGTCAGCAGGACCAGCCCCTCGGGGATCATCGGCACGATCCCGGCGACCATCCGCCGGACCGCGGCGTCGACCGGCAGCCCCAGGGTCAGCAGGTGACTGCAGATCAGCCCCAGCGCGGTCGGGATCATCATCCAGGTCACGTACTTGAGGATCTGGCTGATGCCGGAGCGCAGTTCGGAGTGGACCAGGGTGAACCGGCTGGCCTCCTCGGCGAGCTGCGCCGCGTACGCCGCCCGGCCGACCTTGGTCGCGGTGAACGCGCCGCCGCCCGCGACGACGAAGCTGCCGGACATCACCGGGTCGCCCGGCTTCTTCAGCACCGGGTCCGCCTCGCCGGTCAGCAGCGACTCGTCGATCTCCAGGCCGTCGGTCTCCAGCACCTCGCCGTCGACGATCACCTTGTCGCCCGGACCGAGCTCGATGACGTCGTCGAGGACCACCTCGGAGGTGGGGATCTCGGCGGCGGTCCCGTCGCGGCGGACGGTCGGCCGGGCCTCGCCGATCAGGGCCAGGCTGTCCAGGGTCTGCTTGGCGCGCAGCTCCTGGAGGATGCCGATGCCGGTGTTGGCGATGATGACGAAGCCGAACAGGCCGTCCTGGATCGGCCCGACGATCAGGATGATCACGAAGAGCACGCCGATGATGGCGTTGAACCGGGTGAAGACGTTGCCGCGGACGATGTCCGCGGTCGAGCGGGAGGACCGCGCAGGGACGTCGTTGACCTCGCCCCTGGCCACCCGTTCGGCGACCTCGGCGGCGGTCAGGCCGCGCCGCGCCACCTCCAGGTCGGCCTCGCCGGCGCGCCGCCCGCCGGGCTCCGGTTGCTCGACTTCGGTCTGCGCCGGGTCCGTCATGCCCTAGACGTTACGGGCGAATTGCCCGCTTCACCCGCTGGCGGTCGACAGAAGCGGTGTGGGGGTTCTGTCCGGTTTCGCGGCAACCCCGGGCGGGTGGACGGCGTCCGGCCGCGGCCCGGAGGGAGGTGTGGGGGTGCGTCAGGAGGCGTCGGTCGCCGCGGCCGCCGCCCGCTTGATCGCGGCGTCCCGCTTGCGCACGTACCAGATGCCCAGCAGGCCGAGCCCGCCGCCGGCCAGGCAGGTCCACACGAGCCAGGTGCGGTCGTGGTCGGCGTACCAGCCGTAGAAGGGCAGCTGGGCGAGGAAGAGTACGAACCAGATGATGGTGCCGCCGGTGATCGTGCCGACGACGGGACCTTCGAGGGGCGCCGGGGCCGCGCGCAGTTCGGACTTCTTCCACATGGGGCTCAGCTTACGGGGCCGGGGGCGGTGTCGATCCGGGCCCGCCCCCGAGGGCGTTCCTCCGGGCCCCAGAAGGGTCTACGCGCGGAGATAGCGATCAACGAATTGTTTATTCATACTGAACCTTTCTGGAGCTGACTGGTTCGGATCGTTGATTCCTCCAATCTGATCCCTTCAGACTGTTCCAGTTCATTGGTTGCTCTCCCGCCGCCTGTGCGTGTCCCGGCCTCGGGCGCACCCGGTGGATCACGGCCGGATCCTGATCCATCGGGCGCAATCCCGAGATCCCGCGCCTGCCCCGGCCCGTACGACTGAGGTCCCGCATGTCGCCCTCGACCACCACGCCGGTCGACGCCCTGAAGAGTCCTGGCCCCCAGCCGCCCAAGAACGGCCTCGACCGCTTCTTCAAGATCTCCGAGCGGGGGTCGACGGTCGGCCGCGAACTGCGCGGCGGACTGGCCACGTTCTTCGCGATGGCCTACATCGTCGTGCTGAACCCGATCATCCTCGGTGCCGGCGTCGACAAATACGGCCACCACCTGGACAACGGCCAGCTGGTCACCGCCACCGCCCTGATGGCCGGTCTGGGCACGATCCTGATGGGCCTGATGGGCAACGTCCCGATCGCCATCGCCGCCGGCCTGGGCATCAACGCCGTGGTCTCGCTCCAGCTCGCGCCCAAGATGAGCTGGCCGGACGCGATGGGCATGGTGGTGCTCGCCGGCCTGGTGCTGATGATCCTGGTGGCCTCCGGGCTCCGGCAGCGGGTCATGGACGCCATCCCGGGCGGGCTGCGGCGGGCCATCGCGATCGGCATCGGCCTGTTCATCTCGCTGGTCGGCCTGGTCGACGCGGGCTTCGTCAGCCGCAACCCGGACGCCGCGCACACCACCGTCCCGCTCGGCCTGGGCCAGGGCGGTCAGCTCAAGGGCTGGCCGGTGCTGGTCTTCGTGCTCGGCCTGGCGCTGATGTTCGTGCTGACCGTGCGCAAGACCAAGGGCGCGATCCTGATCGGGATGGTCACCATGGCCATCGTCGCGATCATCATCAACGCGGTGGCGAACATCCCGGACGCGTCCTGGGGGCTGGCCGTCCCGAACGTCCCGGACAAGATCGTCGGCGCGCCCGACTTCGGGCTGATCGGGCACATCAGCCTCTTCGGCGGCTTCAAGGAAGTCGGCGTGCTGACCGGCTGCCTGTTCGTCTTCACCGTCCTGCTGTCCGGCTTCTTCGACGCGATGGGCACCATCATCGGCGTCGGCGAGGAGGCCGGGCTGCTGGACAACGAGACCGGCAACCTGCCGAACATGGGCCGGATCCTGATGGCGGACGGCATCGCGGTCGCCGGCGGCGGCTTCGGCTCGGCCTCCGCCAACACCTGCTTCGTGGAGTCCACCGCCGGCGTCGGCGAGGGCGCCCGCACGGGCCTGGCCAACCTGGTCACCGGCGGACTGTTCCTGCTCGCGCTGATCTTCACGCCGCTGGCGACGGTCGTCCCCTCGCAGGCCGCCACGCCCGCGCTGCTGGTCGTCGGCTTCCTGATCATGGCCTCGAACGTCCGGGACATCGACTGGAGCGACTTCACCGTCGCGATCCCGGCGTTCCTGACCATCGCCACGATGCCGTTCACCTACAGCATCACCAACGGCATCGGCATCGGTGTGCTGGCCTTCATCCTGCTGCGGGCGGCCACCGGCCGCGTCAAGGAGATCCCGTGGCTGCTGAACGCGGTCGGGCTCTGCTTCCTGGTCTACTTCCTGCTCAACCCGATCGAGCAGGTGCTCGGGGTGAAGTAGCGGGAGGGCCGGCGCGCAGCGCCGTCTCCTGGGGGTGGAGGTCGGGCGACGGGCGGGCGGACCCCTTACGAGGGTCCGGGCGCCGGCCCCCAGCCGTGCAGCTGCTCGGTCGCGTCGACCGAGCTCGACAACCGTTCATCGAAGTCCTCGCGGATGAGCGTCCGGACCACATAGTCCTGGACGCTCATTCCGCGTTTTGCGGCGTGCTGCCCAAGGCGCTCCAGCAGCTCCCCGTCCACGCGCAGGCTGAGCACTCTCGATCCCATACCGACACGGTCCCTGCACGGCGCGGTCAGGTGTGTCGCTTTCCGCGACGTCCTCACTCATACGGGTGATCCCGGGGTGCTCCCCGGAGGGCCCCGGACCGCCGCTTTCCTTAGAAAGGCTAATGAGCTATGCTAAAGACCATGCCGGAACTGTCCAACGGCGTCGACGCTGATGCCGTGAACGCGCTGCGGTCCGCCGTGATGCGGCTGTCGCGCCGTCTGAAACACCAGCGGGTCGACGAGTCGCTGAGCCCCACCGAGATGTCGGTGCTCGGCACCCTCGCCCGATGCGGTCGCGCCACCCCCGGCGAGCTGGCCCGCAAGGAGCACGTCCAACCGCCGTCGATGACCCGGATCGTGGCGATGCTGGAGGCCAAGGGGCTGGTCCGGCTGGAGGCGCACCCCGACGACCGCCGGCAGAAGGTGGTCACCCAGACCGAACAGGCCGAGGCGATGCTCGAGGAGAGCCGCCGCAAGCGCAACGCCTGGCTCGCCGAACTGGCCTCCGGGCTGGACGAGGACGAGTGGGCCAAGCTGCGGGACGCCGCGCCCGTACTGGAGAAACTCGCGCAGCTGTAGACCCCAGGCTTAAGGAGGCGAACCCACTTTGAGTACGGGAAACGGAGCACCCTCCGCACCCGCACCGAACTCCCACAACGACACGGTCACCGACGACGCGACCGCGACCACCCCGGGCCCCACCGAGGCCCCCGGTGTCGCCACCGGCCACGCCGCCACACCGCGCACGGGCATGTTCAGCTCCCTCCGCATACGCAACTACCGCCTCTTCGCCACCGGCCAGGTGGTCTCCAACACCGGCACCTGGATGCAGCGCATCGCCCAGGACTGGCTGGTGCTCAGCCTCACCGGCTCGTCCGGCGCGGTCGGCATCACCACCGCGCTCCAGTTCCTGCCGATGCTCCTCTTCGGCCTCTACGGCGGCGTCCTCACCGACCGCTTCGCCAAGCGCAAGCTGCTGCTGTGCACCCAGTCCGCGATGGGCCTGACCGGCCTGGCGCTGGCCGGCCTCACCCTCAGCGGCCAGGTGCAGGTCTGGCACGTCTACGCCGGCGCCTTCCTCCTCGGCCTGGTCACCGTCGTCGACAACCCGGCCCGGCAGGCGTTCGTCTCCGAGATGGTCGGCCAGCGCGACCTGCGCAACGCGGTCAGCCTGAACTCCGCCAACTTCCAGTCCGCCCGGCTGATCGGGCCGGCCGTCGCCGGCGTCCTGATCACCGCCTTCGGCAGCGGCTGGGCCTTCCTCTTCAACGGCCTGTCGTTCCTCGCCCCGCTCACCGGCCTGCTGATGATGCGCACCGCCGAACTCCACAAGGTGGACCGGGTCCCGCGCAGCAAGGGGCAGCTGCGGGAGGGCCTGGCCTACGTCCGCCAGCACCCCGAACTGATCTGGCCCATCGTCCTGGTCGGCTTCATCGGCACCTTCGGCTTCAACTTCCCGATCTGGCTGACCGCCTTCACCTACAAGGTCTTCCACGCCGGCGCCGGTACGTACGCGCTGTTCAACGGCCTGATGGCGGCCGGTTCGCTGATCGGCGCGCTGCTCGCGGCCCGCCGGGCCGGCTCCCGGCTGCGGATGCTGGTCGGCGCCGCACTGGTCTTCGGCCTGCTGGAGTGCGTGGCCGCCCTGGCGCCGGGCTTCTGGGTCTTCGCGGCGCTGCTCGCCCCGATCGGCATGGTCGGCCTGACGATCAACGTCACGGCCAACTCCAGCGTCCAGATGGCCACCGACCCGGCGATGCGCGGCCGGGTGATGAGCCTGTTCATGATGGTCTTCATGGGCGGCACGCCGCTGGGTGCGCCGCTGGTCGGCTGGGTCACCGACACCTGCGGCCCCCGGGTCGGCTTCCTCGCCGGCGGGGTGGTCTCCATGGCGGCCGCGGCCCTGGTCGGCCTGTTCCTGGCCCGGTCCGGCGGACTGCGGCTCAAGATCGACCTGCGGCGCGGGCACCAGCACGTGGCGTTCGTCCCGCGGATGCGCGCCACCGGGGCGCCCGACGAGGCACCGGAGAAGAAACTGACGGCGGCGGCCTAGGGTTCGCCGGGCACGGCGGCGGTCCGGGGGCAACACTGGCCCCATGAGACTCTTCGCCGCCGTGCTGCCCCCGGCCCACTCGCTCGGTCAACTGGCCACGGAAGTGGGGCAGTTGAAGAAGCTGCCGGGCGCCGAACGGCTGCGCTGGACCGGGCACGACGGCTGGCACTTCACCCTCGCCTTCTACGGCGAGGTGCCCGAGGACGCCCTGCCCGAGCTGCACGAGCGGCTGGCCCGCGCCGCCCACCGGCACGCCCCCTACGAGCTGCGGATCGCCGGCGGCGGCCGGTTCGGCGACCGGGTGGTGTGGGCCGGGGCGGACGGCGACCGGCCCGCCATGCGGCACCTCGCGGACGCCGCCGAGGCCGCCGGCCGCCGGATCGGCCTGCGGATGGGCGAGCACCGCCCGTACACCCCGCACCTGACCCTCGCCCGGAACCGCACCGGCCGACTGGACCTCGTCCCGTACGCCACCGCCCTGTCCGAGTTCGCCGGCAGCCCCTGGACGGTCGAGGAGATCGCCCTGATGCGCAGCCACCCGCCGGCACCCGGGGTGCCGGGCGCCCAGCCGCACTACGAACCGGTCGCGCGCTGGCCGCTGGGGCGCTGAGCCGGGCCCGGGCGCCGCACCCGCCGGGCCGGTGCGGCGCCGGGTTCCGCCCCGGTTACGCTCAAAGGGTGGATCCCAAGACCCGTAACCGGATCATGTCCGGGCTGCTCGCCGTGCTGCTGATCGTCGTCGTCGTGGCGGCGGCCCTGCGCTGACCCCGCCCGCCCGACCCACCCGGCTCACCCGGCTCACCAGGCCCACCCGGCTCACCAGGCGAACGCCTCCGGCGACGGCCCGGGTCCGGGGAAGACCTCGTCCAGGCCCGCCAGCAACTCCGCCGGCAGCTCCAGCTCCACCGCGCGCAGTGCGGAGGCGAGCTGGTCGGCGGTGCGCGGACCGACGATCGGGCCGGTCACCCCGGGCCGGGTGAGCAGCCACGCCAGCGCCACCTCGCCCGGCACCAGGCCGTGCTTGTCGACCAAGTCCTCGTAGGACTGGATCCGCGCCCGGATCGCCGAGTCGGCCAGCGCGTTCGCGGACCGGCCGGAGGCCGAGCGGGCCGCTCCGGTGCCCTCCCGCTCCTTGCGGAGCACGCCGCCCAGCAGCCCGCCGTGCAGCGGCGACCAGGGGATCACACCCAGCCCGTAGCCCCGGGCGGCCGGGATGACCTCCATCTCGGCCCGCCGCTCGGCGAGGTTGTACAGGCACTGCTCGCTGACCAGGCCGTACGAACCCCGGCGCGCGGCGGCCTCGTTGGCCTGTGCGAGGTGCCAGCCGGCGTGGTTGGAGGAGCCCGCGTAGAGGATCTTCCCCTGCTGGACGAGGACGTCGATGGCCTGCCAGATCTCGTCCCAGGGCGTGTTCCGGTCGACGTGGTGGAACTGGTAGAGGTCGATGTGGTCGGTGCCCAGCCGCTTGAGGCTGGCGTCCACCGCCCGGCGGATGTTGAGCGCGGAGAGCTTGTCGTCGTTGGGCCAGACCCGCTCGCCGTCCGGCCCCATGTTGCCGTACACCTTGGTGGCCAGCACGGTCTTCTCCCGCCGCCCGCCGCCGCGGGCGAACCACGAGCCGATGATCTCCTCCGTGCGGCCCTTCTCGGCGCCCCAGCCGTAGACGTTGGCGGTGTCGAAGAAGTTGATGCCCGCGTCCAGCGCGGCGTCCATGATGTGGTGGCTGTCGGTCTCGTCGGTCTGCGGCCCGAAGTTCATCGTCCCGAGGACGATGCGGCTGACCTTGAGTCCGGTGCGTCCCAGCTGCGTGTACTCCATGGTCGTCCAGCCAAGCCGTTGGAGTCCGCTCGAAGCAAGGGTTCAGTGGAGGTACGGGCCGCCGATCTCCCACGCCTGGTGCATCGCGTCGGCGAACGCGCCGGCCAGCAGGTGCTCGCCCGGCGCCGATGGGTGGGTGCCGTCGTAGGTGGACCCGTCGATCCGCCAGTCCGCCGGCTCGGAGGCCAGCAGCAGCGGCGAGCCCGGTGTGGAGAGGTCGGCCACCGCTTTCGCCAGCAGCTCGTTGAAGCGCGTGCACTGGGCGCCGAAGTCCGCGTCCACCAGCGCCCGTACGTTGGGTATGACCGGCATCAGCACCGCCCGGACGTGCGGTCGGGCGGCCCGCGCCCCGGCCACGAAGCGCCGCACGTTCTCCGCGGTCTGCTCCGGGTCGGTGTAGAAACCGAGGTCGATCAGCCCCAGCGAGACCAGCAGGGTGTCGGCCCGGTGCGCGCGGACCGCGTCCTCGATCAGCGGCGCCATGTGCAGCCAGCCCTCGCCCCAGCCGGCGAGGTGACGCCGCGCCTTCGCGGGGAAGGCCGGGTCGGCGTAGGCGACCGAGTCCGCGGCGTCGGTGGCGGGGTCGTACAGGGTGTCGCGCGGTCCGACGAGCTGGTACGGGCCGGGGTAGGTCGCGTTGAGGTGCTGCCACATCCGGTAGCGCCACGTGAAGTCGCCGGAGCTGCCGATCGTCATCGAGTCCCCGACGCACATGATCCTCATCCGGCAATGATGGCCGAGAACGCTACCGCCGGGTACGTGACGCTGGCCACGCCGCCCCGGCCGCATCGCTTGGGAATGCTCATACGGGGCGCTGCTGGTTCTCGATGTACTGGCGTACGGCGGTCAGCGGTGCCCCGCCGCACGAGCCGGCGAAGTACGAGCGGGACCAGAACCGGCCGTGCATGATGGCGCTGTCGACTTGCTCGGAGTGCTCGTTGCGCAGGCGCCTGGAGCTGACGCCCTTGAGGCTGTTGACCAGCTTGGACAGGGCGGTTTTCGGCGGGTAGTGCACCAGGAGATGCACGTGATCGGTTTCGCCGTTGAACTCTTTCAGCTCCGCCTCGAAGCCCGCGCACACGTCGCGCATGATCTCTTCGCAGCGTTCCAGCATCTGGGACGTGAATACACCGCGCCGGTACCTGGTGACAAACACCAAGTGTGCGTGAAGGTTGTAGACCACGTGTGCTGACCTTCTGACATCGGGTGCTGATTCCCATCGAGGTGACATGCGCCAATGCTAGTGTGACCTCTGGGGCAATCAACAAGTGTGAGGGGGTGGGGAGTTGAAGCGTCAGCGTGGACATAAGGCGCTGCTGTCTCTCACCTCCGAGCAGGCGAGGAAGCTGGATGACCAGGGCCACGCCGCCCGAACCCTGTGGAATCTCCTTCATGACTGGTGGGTGATGGCGCCGAAATGCCGACGCTCCCTCGCGGCAGCGGATCGGGCGATCCGGCAGGCCCGCAAAGAAATCGCATGGCTCGGGGTCCTCCCGGCTCAGGCCGCGCAACAGGTGCTCAAGCAGTACCACCGGGCGTGGGTCAACTGTTGGGAAGGCCGCGCATCGGCCCCCAACTTCAAGTCCCGCATCCGTACCCGCATGGCCGTGGACGTTCCGCAAGGCCGGGATTTGCAGGTCAAGCGCTTGTCCCGGCACTGGGGGCAGCTGTGCATTCCCAAGATCGGTCTTGTCCGCTTCCGCTGGACCAAGGCCCTCCCCGTCGGCAAGCGCGCCGACAAGCTCAATCGCATCACCGGTGCTCGCCTCGTGAAAGAGGCGCACGGCTGGCACATCGTCTTCCGCGTCCAAACAGAGGTGCCCGGATCGGAACCGCACACGGGAGCGCTCGTCGGCATCGATCGGGGCGTCGTTGTTCCCCTTGCCTTGTCCGACGGCACCAACCGTGAACACGGCCCCTGGCTCACCCCGGGCGAAACCGATCGCCTGCGCCGTCTGGAGAAGGCCGCCGCCCGCAAGCGACGCCACTGCACGCCAGGCGAACGCAACAGCAGCCGCCTCACCCGCACCTATGACCAGATCGCCCGGCTCCGCGCAACAGCCACGCGCCGCGCCCGCGACTGGCAGCACCAGACCACCACCGACCTCGCCGACACCTTCGCAGTGGTCGGGGTGGAAGACCTGGCCATCACCAACATGATTAAGTCCGCCAGAGGAACCGCGGAAGCCCCTGGCAAGCACGTTCGTCAAAAGGCCACGCTGAACCGTGCGATAGCTGGGGAGGCATGGGGTCGGACCGTCGAGCTGCTGGCGTACAAGCTCGCCGACCGAGGCGGCCACCTGGTCAAAGTCCCGGCTCCAGGAACCTCCCTGCGCTGCTCGGCTTGCGGCTTCACCACTCCCGGAAGCCGGGAGACCCAAGCGGGCTTCGTCTGTAAGGCCGCCAGCTGCGGATACGAAGACAACGCGGACACCAATGCCGCACGCAACATCAAACACGCCGCCGGGCAGGCGGTGTCAGGACTGCTGAGCCCTCGCCGATAGGCAGGCTGTGAAGCGTCAACCGCCCAGCCGACCGCACCACGGCTCGGATGGGAGTCCATCCCCGTTCACGGGGATGGAGGATGTCAATGGACCCACAACGACAGCGACGATGGCCCGTGTGTCTATGTCGTTGCCCCCGTACCGGCCGCACGGGTCTGACTCGACAGTAAGAAACAGGGTGGCGCGGTGCTCTACGAAGGCCACCCCGGGCTACCCTGGCGGCTGCTCGTCCTCGATCAGCCGCAGCTCGTAGTGGAGCGTCGGCTCCCGCCGCAGCCGGTGCACGAGCGGCACCACCAGCCCGTGGATCAGCGGGTACTTGCGCGTCAACGACCGTTCCGCGCGCCGGTATTCACGGGTGGCCGGGTCCAGCAGCCGGGCCCGGGCCCGGACGGTGGGACCGGTGGGCCTGCCGCGCCAGGTCGAGGCGCAGAACTCCACCTCGGGGAAGTTCCGCATCCGCCTGACCTTCCAGGCGCTGCCGAAGGTGCGGAAGTAGACGTGGTCGCCGTCCACCGCGAAGTTGACCGGGGTGTCGATGCCGGTGCCGTCCTTCTTGTACGTGGTCAGCAGGATCGTCCCCTGGTCTTCGAAGGGGGCGAGGCCGGGGCTGGGAGAGGTCCGCATGCCTCCATGGAGACACATCCGGACCGTTTCGTCGCGTCGCGTTACGCCTCGGCGCGCTGCGTCCGGTGCGGCGGCCGGTGGCGATGCGCCCGTTCGGGGGTGCGGCGGGGCTCCGGGCCCCGGCATGCGGAAGGGCCCCGGTGGGGCGCTGTGCGCCGTGCCGGGGCCCTTCCGCGTCGGTGCGGTGGTGCCGTCAGAGCCGGCCGACCACGTAGTCGATGCAGGCCGTCAGCGCCTCGACGTCCGCCGGGTCGATCGCCGGGAACATCGCGACCCGCAGCTGGTTGCGGCCGAGCTTGCGGTACGGCTCGGTGTCGACGATGCCGTTGGCGCGCAGCGCCTTGGCGATGGCCGCCGCGTCGATGTCGTCGCTGAAGTCGATCGTGCCGATGACCTGCGAGCGCTTGGCCGGGTCGGTGACGAACGGGGTGGCGTGCTTGGAGTCCTCGGCCCAGCCGTAGAGGGCGCGCGAGGAGGCGGCGGTGCGGCCGACCGCCCAGTCCAGGCCGCCCTGGCCGTTGATCCACTCCAGCTGCTCGTTGAGCAGGAAGAGGGTGGCGAGGGACGGGGTGTTGTACGTCTGGTTCTTCAGGGAGTTGTCGATCGCCGTGGGGAGCGAGAAGAACTCCGGGACGTGGCGGCCGGACGCGTGGACGGCGCGGGCGCGCTCCAGGGCGGCCGGGGAGAAGACGCCGAGCCAGAGGCCGCCGTCGGAGGCGAAGGACTTCTGCGGCGCGAAGTAGTAGACGTCGGTCTCGGTGATGTCCACCGGGAGGCCGCCGGCGCCGGAGGTCGCGTCGACCAGCACCAGGGCGCCCTCGTCGGCGCCGGCCACCCGTCGGATCGGGGCGGCGACACCGGTCGAGGTCTCGTTGTGGGTGAAGGCGTAGACGTCCACGCCGGCCTCGGCGACCGGCTCCGGGTGGGTGCCCGGGTCGGCGGAGATGACGGTGGGCTCGGCCAGCCACGGCGCCAGCTTGGCGGCCTTGGCGAACTTCGAGGAGAACTCGCCGAACGAGAGGTGCTGCGACTTGTTCTCGATCAGGCCGTGCGTCGCGATGTCCCAGAAGGCGGTGGAGCCGCCGTTGCCGAGGATGACCTCGTAGCCCTCGGGGAGCTGGAAGAGGTCGCGCACGCCCTGCCGCACCTTGCCGACCAGGTTCTTGACCGGGGCCTGGCGGTGCGAGGTGCCGAGCAGGGAAGTACCGGTGGCGGCCAGCGCGTCGAGCGCCTCCGTACGCACCTTGGAGGGGCCCGCGCCGAAGCGTCCGTCGGCGGGCTTGAGGTCAGCGGGGATCTCGATATCAGCCACGGGGGCAGCCTAAAGGGTCGCGCGGGGACCCGGCGGGGCGTCCAGCCGGTGAGATGACGGACGGTCGGAGTGTGGACGCGCGGTGTGACCGGGACCGCGCCGGCGGTCACCGCCGGCTACGGGCGGTCCGCCGCGTAGAGGTCCGAGAGCGCCGCCCAGTCGCGCGGTTCTACCGCGGCCAACTCGCCTTCGGCGCTGAGCAGATCGATGACGCGCTGACCGGCTACCTGCGCTGGACCGAGACCGTCCCTCGGACTGATCGTCTACCGTTTCTAAAGACTGAGCGGGAGTGAGTCCTGGTGCCAGGACTGCTGCTCAGCCGCGTGTCCCGAACGGTGTTGGGCACGCTGGTCGCCCGCGTTCGCTCCGCTACCGGGCGGCACGCATCTCGTGCGTGGTCCGGGAAGGCGGGGGCGGGTTTCCTCACGCCGTCGGGTCTCCGATCCGGCCTGGGCGGTCCGATGCCCGTATCCATCGCTCTGGTGGGTACGGGGCGGTGCCGTCCGTCGCCGGATCGGGTGCCCGAGGGCGCGTCGTCCGATCGCCACGGCTGCCGCGTCGTGGCGAGAGGTCTTGCGGGTTGTGGTGGTGAGGGGCTGCTGCCAGTGCTGGGCACCCCACCGGGAGGTGTAGGCCGGATCCACCGCGACGATGGCAACGCCCTGTTCGGCGGCCATCGTTGTCAGCCGGGCCTTCAGCCTGGCGGTGGGGAAGCGGGAGATCAGGCGGCGGAAGCGCTTGTTGCGGCCGTACTTTTCGCGGGTCTTGCCGTCGGTGAAGTCGAGGTCCTCGATGGCGATCGCAGCGGCCCCGCAGCGGCGGGTGTGGTGGAGCAGCCGGGTCAGAGCGTGGCGGATCTGAGCGTCCCGATGCGAGGTACTGCCGGACAGGTCGTAGAAGAAACGCCGCGGCTCGCCGACCGGGTTGCCATGCATGTCCAGGTGCCAGGCGGCGAGATGGTCGTCGTTCATGTCGACCGCCACCAGGCCCCGGGCCAGGGCCGCCTCCAGCGGCAGCGGCGGGACGGGAGTGCGTTGCCAAGAGGCGGTCACGTACCAGCGGCTGCGCACCGTGTCGAGGTGGATGCGATAGGCCACGGCCCGGTTGTTCGTGATCCGGTCCGCCCACTCCTCGCCCCTGTGCCTGAACTGAGCAGTCGCTTGCAGGATGTACCGGCCGTGCGGCGCATTGGCCAGGTGAGCAAGGATAGCCGGGAGCTTGATCGCGACCTGTCCGGTTTCGGTGATGCGGATGGTCTCATTGCCCAAGCGCTTGCCAGACTCACCGTCCGCGGCCAGGAACATCCGCGCCGCATGCCACCGCTCCCGCCACGCCCGCTCGTCCAGCCCGGCCTCGTAGAGGCGGTGGCGCAGCCGGGCGGGCTGTTTGCCGCCACGCACCACGTGCACCCGGCCTGCGGCCCAGTCCGCCTCCAGCCCCGCCAGCCGGTCCCGCAGGACGTGGAGGCGGCGGGACTTGGCATGCCACTCCGCCCGGGAGCCGTACCCGCGCGGCAATCGTTCACGCTTGTCCGCCCTGGCGCCCAGCGGGCGGGCCAGCCGGGCCTCGATCCGCGCGATCTGCCCGCGCAGCCATCCTTTTTCGGCCGCCTGGCAGCGCCGTGCAAGCGACCACTGGTCGTGTGTGGCCTTGGTGATGCTGCCTGCCCATCGTGCCGACGAGACCTCGGAAAGCTCCCGCTTCCGCCTCGCCCACGAGGTGGCATCGTGCTCCAGCGCCTGCCTGCATCGCACCGCGAGATCATGAGCGGCCAGCGAGCCGAGGAACGCCCCGACCTTGCGCAGCACCGCCGCATCCGTCTCCGATACCCGCAACCGGGCCCGGACCGCCAACCCTGACGGGCCGGGCACCACGAACGGATCCGTCAGCTCACGCAGCCCGCCCACCTCCACCGCCAACGTCGAGATCCCGTCACGGCATCCAACGAGCCCCACCCGAAAGGGTCACCCATTCGGCACGCAAACTGTCATTCGCTTTTTCGGGAGGCATGTCAACTCGGCTCGGCGCCGACAGGCGGTGCTCACTCGTTCCCGCCAGGCCGCGCTTGAACTCGGTCGAGCGGTAGCAGTTCCAACCCCACCTGCCGCAGTCGCCGGCCCACCTGCGCGGACGCCACGGATCGCGTCCTCCGGCGGCGCCGAGGAGGGCGAGCGCCTGGGGGCGCCGCTGCGCGCGGTCGGCCACCGGGACGCCCGGTTCGCGCTGCGGGTGCTGTCCCCGCTGGGCGCCACCGACCCCGAGGGCGACCTGACGACCGTCCGGAAGGTGCACGCCGAGGTGTTGGCGGTCGTGGAGCCCTGGCGGCTCGGCCGGAACGTCAACTTCCTCCTCGGCGAGCAGCAGGGGCGGGCGGACGCCGCGGAGGTGGCCCGCAGCACCCACGGCGCGGCCGCCCGGGCCCGGCTGGCGGACCTCAAGGCCGCCCACGACCCGGAGAACGTCTTCCGCTTCCACCCGTCTGAGGTGTGAGACGGTACGCCGCCCCTGATGTCGGCCGGCGCGCGCCCGGCTAGCTGAAGACGGCCGCCAGGACGATCAGCGCGACGAGGATGACGAGGGTCTCCCACCGGGCCGCGCGGCGCAGCGTGTCCAGCGACGACGCACCGCCGGACGACCGGTGCGGCTGCCAGGCGGAGCCGTCGTCCGACGAGTGGTGGGAGCTGTGGTGGACCGTGTGGTGGGACGTGCCACCGGATGCGTCGTCGCTCATGCGTTCCATGCTAGGGGTGGTGGTGCAGTTATCCACAGCCCTTGATCGCCCCCCGCCCTTTCCGGGCACCCTGGAGTCATGGCTGATCGCACGGAGACGGACAAGCGGAACGGCGACGGATCGGATACGAGCGGATCGGGCACCGGCGGCCGGCGTGGGCGGGCGACCGACCGGGCGGCGGCGGCCCGGGCGGACCTGGCGCGCGAACTGGCCGCGGCGGTGCGGGGCGAGGTCTCGGCCACCGCCGGGGACCGGGCGCTGATGACGATGGACGCGTCCAACTACCGGCGGGTCCCGGACGCGGTGGTCGCGCCCCGGGACGCCGAGGACGTCGCCGCGGCCCTGCGGGTCTGCCGGGAGCGCGGCGTCCCGGTGGTGCCGCGCGGCGGCGGCACCAGCATCGCCGGGCAGGCCACCGGCACCGGCGTCGTCCTGGACTTCACCCGCCATATGCGCCGGATCGCCGCGCTGGACCCCGAGGCCCGCACGGCCGTCGTCCAGCCCGGCGTCGTCCTCGACGACCTCCGGGCCGCCGCCGCCCCGCACGGGCTGACCTTCGGCCCCGACCCCTCCACCCACAGCCGCTGCACCCTCGGCGGCATGATCGGCAACAACTCCTGCGGCTCGCACTCCGTCGCCTGGGGCACCACCGCCGACAACGTCCACACCCTGGACGTGCTCACCTACGGCGGCGAGGCGGTCCGGGCCGGCCGCGGCACCGACCCCGAGGGCCGCCCCACCGGCCTCCCGCCCCGTCTGCGCGACGGTGTCCAGGCCCTGGTGGGGCGGGAGTTGGCGCTGCTGCGCACCGGCTACCCCGCCGGCCTCCCGCGCCGCATCTCCGGCTACGCACTGGACGCGCTGCTCCCCGAGGCGGGCACCGACCTGGCCCGTGCCCTCACCGGCAGCGAGGGCACCCTCGGCGTCGTCACCGAGGCCGCCGTCCGACTCGTCGAGGCCCCCGCGGCCCGCGCCCTGGCCGTCCTGGCCTACCCCGACGAGAGCGCCGCCGCCGAGGCCGCGCACACCCTCCTCCCGCATTGCCCGCTGACCGTCGAGGGGATGGCCGCCGACCTCGTCGGCAAGGGCGCCGCCGGGCTGCCCGACGGCGGCGCCTGGCTGTTCGTCGAGATGGGCGGGGCGAGCCGCGCCGAGGCCGCCGCCCGCGCCGAGGTGCTGTGCCGTGCCGCGATCGCGGACGGCGCCACCGGCCACGCCCTCGTCGCCGACCCGGCCGGCCAGCGCGCCCTCTGGCGGATCCGCGAGGACGCCTCCGGCACCGCGACCCGGATGCCCGACGGCACGGAGGCATGGCCCGGCTGGGAGGACTGCGCCGTCCCGCCCGCCCGACTCGGCCCGTATCTACGGGACTTCCGCGCCCTGCTCGCCCAGCACGGCCTGCGCGGCACCCCCTACGGCCACTTCGGCGACGGCTGCATCCACGTCCGGATCGACTTCGACCTGCTCACCCCGCCCGGCATCCGCCGCTTCCGGGACTTCTCCACCGACCTGGCCGCCCTGGTGGTGGCGCACGGCGGATCACTCTCCGGCGAGCACGGCGACGGCCAGGCCCGCGCCGAACTCCTCCCCGCGATGTACGGCGACGAACTGGTCGGCCTCTTCGGCGCGTTCAAGGACCTCTGGGACCCGGCCGGGGGCCTCAACCCCGGCATGCTGGTCCGCCCCGCCCGCCTCGACGACAACCTTCGCTTCGCCCCGCTGCCGAAGGGCCCGGTCCCGGTGGAGTTCGGCTACCCGCACGATCACGGCGACTTCCCGGCCGCCGTCCGCCGCTGCGTCGGCGTCGCCAAGTGCCGTACCGAAAAGCTCGGTTCGGGATCGTCCGATGTGATGTGCCCGTCGTACCGCGCCACCGGCGAGGAGCGGCACTCCACCCGGGGGCGCGCCCGGCTGCTGCACGAGATGCTCGCCGGCGAGGTGATCACCGACGGCTGGCGCTCCCCGGAGGTGCGCGACGCCCTCGACCTCTGCCTCTCCTGCAAGGGCTGCCGCAGCGACTGCCCCGTGGGGGTCGACATGGCCACCTACAAGGCGGAGTTCCTGCACCACCACTACGCGGGCCGGATCCGCCCCGCCGCCCACTACGCCATGGGCCGCCTGCCGCAGTGGCTGCGCGCCGCCGCCCCCGCGGCGCCGCTCCTCAACGCCCTCGCCCGCACCCCGCTCGCCGCGGTCGCCAAGCGGCTCGCCGGGATCGCGCCGGAGCGGGAGATCCCGGCGCTGGCGGGGGAGACGTTCCGGCGCTGGTGGTGGCGCCGGCGCGCCGCCGGGGGCGCGCCGACGGGCGGCCGGACGGTCGTCCTGTGGCCCGACACCTTCACCGACCACCTGTCCCCGGAGGTGGGCCGGGCCGCCGTCCGCGTCCTGGAGGCCGCCGGACTGCGGCCCCTGCTCCCGCCCACCGCGCCCCTGGCGAAGCGCCCGTCGTTCCCGCTGCCCCGCCTCCACCGCCCCGGCCTGTGCTGCGGCCTGACCTATGTCTCCACCGGCCAACTCACCCAGGCCAGGGCCGTCATGCGCCGCACGGTCGAGGCGCTCGGCCCCCTGGTGCGCCCCGGCCGCCCCCTGGTCGTCCTCGAACCGAGCTGCGCCGCGGCGCTCCGCACCGACCTGCCGGAACTGCTCTCCGACGACCCCCGGGCCGCACGGCTCGCCGCCTCCGTCCGCACCTTCGCCGAGGTCCTGGAGGAACTGGCCCCCGACTGGACCCCGCCCCGCCTCGACCGCCCCGTCGCCGGCCAGACCCACTGCCACCAGCACGCGGTCCTCGGCGACGCCGCCGACCGCCGACTTCGCGAACGCGCCGGCCTGACCGGCGACTTGAGCGGCGGCTGCTGCGGCCTGGCCGGCAACTTCGGCTTCGAACGCGGCCACTACGACGTCTCCGTCGCCTGCGCCGAGGACCAACTCCTCCCCGCCGTGCGCGAGGCGCCCCCGCACACCGAGATCCTCGCCGACGGCTTCTCCTGCCGGACCCAACTCGCCCAACTGGGCGCGCGCCGGGGACGACACCTGGCGGAGGTGCTGGCGGAGGCCCTGGGGGAGGGACCGGGGCCCGGCTGACCGTAGGAGGTTGTCTCTTCACGGGAACGCGGTTCACCGGCTCGGCCGGCTTGCGCTCCGCCCTTTCACGTCTTTCACGGAAAGTCCATTCATGGGAAAGATAAGGCTGATTCACCTTTTGGAAACCTCTCGCCGTTCATGATGGCCACTGGCTTACGCCGAACGTCGGAGATGGTCCAATGCGCGTAGCTGAGCGGCTTACGAGCCGGGTACGGAATGCACTCGACGGCCCCATGGGAATCGGATGCGTGACGGTGGGGATCCTTGCCGTCTCGGCGGTCCTGGAGCCCCTGGGGGCCCCGTCGCCCCAACTCCTCCTCGGGCTGCTGGTCGGGGCCGTGATCGCCTTGCGGGGCAGCCGGCGGCACCATATGTCGAAGACCGTCGACCAGAGCGTGCAGGCCCTCATCGGCGTCATGATCGGCGCCTATCTCCAGGTCTCGGTCCTGCGCGACGTGGCCGGTGCCATGCTTCCGCTGACGATGCTCACGCTGGTGACGACCGTCCTCAGCGTCGGAATTGCCGTCATGATCGCGCGGACCGGCCGAATGGACCGGCTCACCGCGACGCTCGGAATGATCGCCGGAGGGTCGGTGGCCGTGACGTCGTGCGCGAAGGACATGGGCGCGGATTCTCGAGTCGTGGCGTTTATGCAGTACACCCGTGTCGCCGTGATTTCGGCCGCCGCGCCGCTGGTGGCCATGCTCATCGCCGACCCCGCGGCCGGCGGCACAGGGGACGACGGTGGTGCGAGCGCCACCGCCGGATGGTCCTGGGACCTGGTGCCCCGAGGCGATCAGCTGGCCGGGGTGTCCATCACCCTCGTCCTGGCCGCCGTTGGCATGCGCCTGGCCCGGCGCATCAGGCTGCCCAGCGCGGCTCTCCTGGGGCCCATGCTGCTCTCCGCGGCCGTCACGGCGCTCGGCCTGACGCACGGCTATTCGCCGGCGGGCCTGTTCAAGGAGACGCTGCTGGTACTCGTCGGGTTGGAGGTGGGCCTGCGCTTCGACCGCGAGACCGTACAGGCGGTGAGGCGCATGATCCCGCTGGTACTGGGTGCGATCTTGCTGCTCTGCGGTGTCATCGGGGGGATCGCCGTCGGGCTGGCCCCGGTGCTGGGGGTGAGCCGGGCCGACGCCTACCTCGCGACGACGCCCGGCGGTATCAACGCGGTCCTCGCCAGCGCGTCGACCAGCGATGCGCACATGGGGCTGATCTCCAGTGTGCAGACGCTGCGGCTGTTCCTCATGGTGTTGCTGCTGCCCCTGCTCCAGGGGTGGCTGGCGCGAAGTTCCGCTCAGCGCACCGAGACCGCGCAGGGACGGCAGGAGAGGCGCCAGCGGAAGCCGGGGCCCGAGTCCGAGCCCGAGCCTGCAGCAAGGGACGCTTGACGGTGCCCTTCTGCAGCGGGGGGATGTCGTCAGACCTCACACCGCGGAGATGACGCGGCTCGATGCTCATGCGTGCGGAGCATAACAACCGGCGAAAAGGCATTTCACGTGCGCGAACGCGGGTCGTAGCGTGGAGGGTGTGAATGCTTCCTCCGCGCCTTTCGGGCCGTCCGCCGAGCCCTCGTCTGCCGAGTCCGTGTCCGCTGAGTCCTCTTCCGGTGCGTTCGGCTCCGGGATACCCCGGCCCGTGCCGCCCTCGCCCGAGGTGTTGTCGGCCGAGGCGCAGGCCGCGGCCCACGGGCTGGGCGATACGGGTGCGGCGCGGGCGCGGGGCCGGCTGGTGTCGGTGGGGTTGGTCATCGGCGGGATCGTCTCGCTGCAGTTCGGGTCGTCGGTCGCGGTGCTGCTGTTCCCGCGGGCCGGCGCGCTGGGTGTCGTCACGCTGCGGCTGGTCGTGGCGGCGCTGGTGCTGCTCGTCGCCTGCCGGCCGAAGGTACGGGGCTACGGGCGGGCGGACTGGGCCACGGTCGTCGCCTTCGGCGTGGCGCTCGTCGGCATGAATTCGCTCTTCTACCAGGCGATCGACCGGATTCCCTTGGGGGCCGCGGTCACCCTGGAGTTCCTCGGGCCGTTGATCCTGTCGGTGGCGACGTCCCGGCGGCTGCTGAGCGTGGTGTGGGCGGCGCTGGCGCTGGGCGGTGTGGTGCTGCTGGGGCGCGCGGGGTTCGACGGGCTGAACTTCGTCGGGGCCGGATGCGCGCTGGCGGCCGGTGGGCTGTGGGCCGCGTACATCCTGCTGTCGGCGCGGACCGGGCAGCGGTTCCCGCAGGCGGACGGGCTGGCGTTGGCGATGACGGTGGCGGCGGTGCTGAGCCTGCCGCTGGGCGTGCTCAGCGCGGGCACGGCGCTGCTGAACCCGGTGACGGTGGGGCTGGGCGCCGCCGTGGCGCTGATGTCGTCGGTGCTGCCGTACACGCTGGAGCTGCTGGCGCTGCGGAAGCTGCCCGCTTCGGGGTTCGCGGTGATGATGAGCCTGGAGCCGGCCGCGGCGGCCACGGCCGGGTTCCTGGTGCTGGGGCAGGCGCTGGGGTGGGTCGAGTTGGTGGCGATCGGGCTGGTGGTGGTGGCCAGTGCGGGGGCGGTTCTCAGCGGCTCGCGCCGCTGAGGTCTTCCCTCCCACGCGCCGCTGACCAGACCCGCCCGAACGCCGCAGGGGCAGCGCACAGACGGGGCCTTCGGTCACCGCATCCAGGCTGGTTCAAGCGCCCGGACCTCAGAGCGGTACGCACTCACGATCTTGAAGAACGCTTCAGGGTCGCGATCGACCATCTCTGACAGCTCGCAGTACAGCTTGTACGCCTCTCCCGGCATCTCGTACGGGCAGACGCCGGAGCGGCACCGCCACCACACCCCCGTAGCGCTGACAAGGCGACTGCCGCAGCGGGGGCACGGCTGGGCTACGCAGGCTTGCTCGTCCCGCACGGGTAGCAGATCCACCAGCCGTCCTGGTTCGGAGTCATCTCCTGACCGCACTTGTCGCACGCTACCCGCGTTTCGTACAGATCCCTGTTGCACTCCATTAGCCCTACATCGGGGAGACGCGATTGTTCCACCGTCCGCCGGGTGGCGGCAGTGGGGTGCACGGCTGACGCAGGGGTTCAAGCCGTTGACAGCCGACTGACCCACAAGGGGTCCGGTAACCCGCCCCGGGAAACCAGGCTCGGCAGATGCGGGACCAACCGACAGTCGAGTATTCCCACCCTGGTCTACGTTGGCGAAGTGCCGTTCACCGACGGGGGTTCTCTGAAGAGGGCACTGCCGTACTGGATCCCGAACAACTCGAAGTGGTCATCACCCGTGGCGCGTGCGTGGTTGAGACACCACTCTCGGGCTTCATCCTCGGAGGGGCTATCGAGGCTCATTTCCCCACAGATAATGCACTTCCCCACGTGCCTCAGGCCCCACTCTGAATCGAGTTGGAGCGCCCAGTCACGCAACCGCTCACGCTCGCTCACGGCGTTCCCTCCGGACGCTCCGGGGCCTCACCGACCACATCCTGTATGGCGTCGATGCATGCAGCCAGACCACGCAACATCTCCCCCATCTCTTCGTCGGTCAACTCATCCAGCCACGTACGAAGTTTGACGTCCGCCTGCATGGCGTCGAGTTGGCGGTCAAGCTCCGGATACCTGCGGTGCCGGTTCCGTGCTTCCTCTACCTGAGCGCGCCACCGCGACCACACATCCCCGCTCATGAGCCAGCCGCCTTGTGGTGAGGGTGACGCCGCAACTCGACGTTGCAGTCGGTCACCTTCGACATGTCCCCACGAGAACGTGCTGCCGCACGTTGCCGGACCAAAGCCCCGCACACGTCACACCCCGCAACGGGCTCGGGGTCGGGCTTCGCGGTCGGGTCGGACAGGTGGACGGGGCCACTCAACCTCGGAGCCATCAGCACCCCACCCCCACACCGTGAATCCAACGCGGCCCCGCTTCGACGCCGTCCGTCGCTAGCCACAGCGCACGGCGCCGCCCACGCTGCAACCGCCGCTCCTGGCGCTCCTGGGGCGTCAGGACGTACGGACGGAGGAACGCCACGTCCTCACCCCGCAGCAACCGCTGTTCGACGGGGACGCGGGGGATGGCGAGCGTGGGGGTGTCGGGGAGTTCGGGGGTGGGCGGTGCGTCGGCCGAACGGTGACGCCCACGGGCGGGAAACAACAGGTGCAACAGCAGTTCGATGATCCACGCGCTATGTTTGCGCATGTCGTCAACCTCCCAGGGGTTGATGGCCACGCCCCCGGACCGACGCACATCGGTCGCGGGGGTCTTCTGTCGGTCAGTCGGGAGTGACCGTATGACCCCTGGGAAGGGAGAGGGGGCACACTTTGTGCCCCTTGCTTCAGATCGCCAACATGCCAAGCTTGACGGCTAGTTCACTTGCTCGGCGCCGCTGAGCCGGGTTCTTGGACTCGGTCTCTTCCAACACGATCCGCCGGGCATAGCCGTTGTAACGGATGGTCTCCGGCGCGGCCTCGTAAGCCTTGTCGAGAGTGGCTAGCGCGGCTTCGGTCTGTCCATCGAGTTGGTATCCGCGTGCTTCCTCGATGCGGTGCCTGGCACGCCGGGGGCGCGAAGGGATTGTGGTGGAGTCCGCGGCAGCTGCCTGCCGTACGCTTTCAGCACCTGCATGTAGCTCAACCGCGACAGTGACCGCGTGTGCCCCTATAACGGTTCGTGAGAACGATGTCACAGGGTGGTAGTAGTCAGCTGGCAACCGTTCTGCCATTGCACGTGCTGTGTCCCAGTACTGCCAGGCGGTTCCCGATTCTCCACGTCGGGCGGCTGTGTATCCAGCCTCGAATTGGAGTGCGCCGGTAATGGCGAGTACATCATCACTAGCGTCGGGCAGGAATGGCTCCAGATACCGGAGCGTTTCAAGATTCACCGCGTCTGCCGCGTCGAAGTGAGCTGGCCCGCTGTCTCGATGGGCCTGTGCAGCCAGCCAGGCCGCGACGCCAACAGTGTGCGGATCTGCGGATTCTTGTGCAGAGATCATTCCGCGCTCCACGACACGCCACAGTAGCGACGCATCCGGTTGGTACGCAATGAAGAATTGGCTCAGGCTGTATACCTCGGAGAGTGCGGCTTGAGCCGTGCGTCGATCGCTCGATGAGTCCGCTTGCCGGACGGAAAGTTGCGCATCCTCAATGAGACCAGGCAACAGTGCCCCGATGACGTCGCGGTGATTGGGTGCCGAGTGCCGGGCGCTCCAAGCCCGTTCAAGACGTTGCCGGAGGTGCGTTTGAGTTGGGGCCTCTCTCTGCGTTGTCAGCGGAAACGCGTTGATGGCCGAACGCACCAGGGGAAGACGGGCGTGTCCGGGGCCGGTGAACAACTCGATTGCCATCGACTGATCACCAGTGAGATCCGATAGGTCACCGACCCTCAAAGCTTCTGCAATGCGCAAAACCATCGGAAGCTTGGGCATTTGAAGGCGTCCACCCTCGATTTGCTTAACCCAACTCGGCGACTTTCCTAGCAGACCAGCCATCACGTCACGACTCATGCCGCGACGGGTTCGTAGGATCTGCATGCGCTGGCCGAAGGCAACCGGCTCGGCGAACGGGTCCGGGGTAGTATCTGGAGACACGGCCTTGCCCCTCTCTGTACAGCTTCGTCACTGTCAGGGTACGGGGTAAGGCCGTTCCTGTTGATCCCTTGCGGGCGTCGCTTCCCTCGCAGCAAGCCCGGGTGGTGCCACACGCCCACACGGCCACCCTCCAGCACCATCACGGAGGGTGGCTGTTCGCATGCCCGATAGCGCAGAATGGTTGAAAGCTTCAACCATGTCTCAGTTTCTGGAGACTCTCTCTATTCCCCCTCCCGCGGGTGGGGGAATCCAGGCGGGTGGGGGCCGGCGCGGGTGGGACTCCGCAGGGCTGATTCAGCGGCCGGAGCGGATGACTTTCTTGCCGTCCTGGCTGAGAGGGACCGGGATCGACTGCGGCGCGCTGCGCTTCGTGCGGCCGTCGAGATCCTTCTGCACCACGTTCACGTTGACGGCCACGCCCTGGCCCCCGCCGAACTTCCCGCTGGCAAAGGCGTCCACGCCGCCGGGGGTGATCTCGTAGCCGGAGGTGTCGATGATCGAGTGCGTACGGCAGTCGCGGAAGACCTCCTCGATGGGGACGAACCAGAGCCAGTGGTAGTCACCGTCGTGGTTGAGGTCGACCTTGTCGTTGAACCAGATCGCCACGGCTCCCGCCATGCTGACGGTGGCCGTCCAGTCGATGTCGTACTTCTGGGTGCCGATCACGAGGGACGCCTCGATGACCGACTTGGCTGGGATCTTGAGAGGGAGATCGACGCTCCAGTTCTGCGTCTCCTTGTGGGTGTACTCCTGGGTTGAGGAGAGGTTGGTCTCGATCGAGGTGGTCTCGGAAACCTTGGCCACGGCCGGGATCTCGGCCGACACCTCCATGGAGACGCCGATCTTCAGCGACTCGGTCACGGAGATGCGAAGGTCCTGCTCGGTCGTCTTGCTCTGCTTGTAGGTGACGGTCTGTTCGACGGACGACCCGTTGCGGTAGTTGGTCGTCACGGAGCTGACCTGACCCGGTATGGGCGAGGGGGCGTTGGGGTCGTAGGTGATGCCGGTGTACTTCGTGCTCACCTGGTACTTGTGGTAGTCGCCCAGCTCGCCGCGCTTGCCGTAGTCCGTGGAGGCGGTGAAGCGGCAGCCGTTGGACGCGGGGAACCGTTCCCGGGCCATCCACTTCCCCCACTCGTCGGTGATGTCCTGGAGCGAGCGGGCGGCCGCCTTGCGGGGCGGGGCGGCCTGAGGGGCGTTCGGCCGGCTGGGCGCTGCGACCGCGGCGCCCGCGGTCGCGAGCGAGACGGGGACGGCCGCCGCGAGGCCGGCGACGGGCACGGCGGCGAGGAGGCGCCGTCTGGAGACATGGCTCATGAGGGTCCCAATCCGAGGGGGCGGAACGAGGGAAACGTCTTGGGAAGCAATGGAATCGGCGATCTTCCCTCGCACATAGGGACTTTGGTCCTGATTCAGCGTTTCGGGCGGCAACCGGGGCATTCGCACGGCGGGTAGCGCCCCGGCGCGTCGTCCACGAGCCGTGCCGGGTCGTCGGTCCGCACGACGACCTTACGGAGCGGGGTACGCACCCCGGCCGCCGAAACCCGGTACACGGACAGGGTCATCCGACGGGGGCTGATCTTCACCGCCCTCGCTCCCGCCCCTGCTGATTCTCCGTACGTTCGCGAATCCAGGCCGCCAGACGGGATGCCTCGGAATCGCGAATCCCGCCCAGCTCCACCCGCCCCCGTTCCATGACCGGATATCCGCCCCGGAGGGACGGGAAGGTGAACCCGGCGGCGGCCAGTGCGCCCGCCAACTCCTCTGCCGCGCGTTGCCCTTGGGCCAAAGCGCTGTCCCCGGATGAGGGGCTTTTCTGATTCATGCGTCCGATGGTCGGACCGCTTGCTAGCGACCCGGCGATGGACGGGCTGCACAGAGCGCCGTCCGGGCGGTGGCGTTCAGGTCTTTGTCCTGGGCGTCCGTCTCGCCCGGGTAGAGGTTCATCATGGCTGTGGCCTGCCTGCCGTCGAAGGTGACCGCGCTCGTCGTCTGGTAGCCGACGATCCCGCCGTCGTGCCCCCAGGCGAGGCCACCGCACGGCAGTGGGTGGCTCTCCAGGCCGAGGCCGTAGGCCCCGCCGTCCAGGGAGCCGGTCGGCCGGGTCTTCATCATCTGCTGAAGCTGGGCGGGCCGGAGCAGCTGGCCGTGGACGAGCGCGTCCAGGAAGCGGTTCATGTCGGCGCCGCTGGAGATCATGGCGCCGCTCGCGCCCGCGACCGTGGGGTTGAGCGCGGTGGTGTCCTTGAGCGGCGCGTCTTTGTCCTTCCGCACATAGCCGCGGGGGTGCGGGCCCGGGATCTTCGAGGCGTCGACCGGGACGGACGTCTGGCGCAGGTGGAGCGGTTCGATGATGCGTCGGTGTATCTCGTGGCCGTACGTGTGCCCGGTCACCCGCTCTATGAGCATGCCGGCCAGCAGGTAGCCCGTGTTGGAGTAGCGCCAGCCGGTGCCGGGCGCGAAGGACGGGCGGTGGGCGAGCGCCAGCCGCACGAGATCGCGGGTGTTGTGGTGGGTCAGCGGTTTGTCGACGACGTCCTGCGGCTTGAGGTAATCGAGGTAGTCGGGCAGGCCGCTGGTGTGCTGGAGAAGTTGACGGACCGTAATCTTGCGCCCGTCGTTGTCGTGGCCGCGGACGACGCCGGGGAGATAGCGCTCGATCGGCGCGTCGAGGACCACGCGGCCCTCACCCACCAGTTGGAGCACGACGGTCGCCACGAACGGCTTCGTCATGCTGCCGATCCGGAACCTGCTGTCCGCGCGCACCGGCGTGTGCCGCCGCACGTCCGCGACGCCGCTGGTCAGCACCGCGCGGCCGGACCGGTTCCGCAGTGCGACCAGCGCGCCGGGGCCGCCATCGGTCGTGGTCAGCCGTTGCAGGAGTGCGCGGAGCTGGGGGTATTCGGCGGAGGGCGCGGCGGTGTTCGGCCGCGCGTGGGCGTCGTCCGGCTGCGCGCCAAGGGCGACACCGGCGACCGCGGCCAGCACGAGCAAGCCGCCCAACGCTCGCTTGTACGTGGTTTGCTTGAGCGTGATCATGTATGCGTCCTCGGAGGTGGCAGGCGTGGTGGTCGGGCGAGCGGCGCGTCTGTGGCCGAGGCTGCCGTGCGCGCCGATCCCCTTACGTGCCCCATGCTGGCCGGGGCGTGCGAGACGGCGTAATGGGGCGACTGCCCGGATAGGCAGTGGGGACAGCCCCAGGGACACGCCGGCAACACCCGGCCCCTTCGTCGTGCAGGGCACAACCAGGGCCCAGAGGCAAGCAACGAGGTGTTCGCGAAACTCACCTACAAGGCCATGCGCGGCCGGCGGGAAGGTCGGTGTAGTCGGCGAGGTTGGCGGGCGGCTGCGCGACCACATGGCGTGCGCGGCGGAGAACTTCCCGGACGTGTAGACGCCCGCAAACGCAAGAAGGCCCGGCTTCCCGCGACTTGAGTTCTAGCGATCATCGCAACACTGGCTCAGGCAGCGAGTAGATCACGTAGACGCTCGGCTGGTGTATCCCAGTCGAGCGTCTTGCGTGGGCGGCCGTTGAGTTCCTGCGCGACGTGATCGGGATGGCGCCGGGTTCGGTGCTGGGTGCCCAGACGATGCGCCAGGTGTCGTCCCACTCGCATCCGCAGCCGTGGTCCGAGTGCGGGTGCCGTAAGAACACGCCCCAGGCCAGCACGGCGCACGGGATGCGCGAGATGAGTACCGAGGGGTCGTCGCCCGGGTAGAGGTGCAGGTTGCGCCAGCCGTGCACCTGGGCCATGTACGCGGCGGCGGCTTCGCTGATGTCGGCCGACCTCTGGTGACCGAGCACGAGGAACGCGACCGGGTAGAGGTGATCGCCGGTGGGCTCATCGAGCCCGATGACGTGCAGGCCGCGGTGAGCGACGAAGCCGTTCTCCACCGCTTCCTCGCCGGGGGTCCAGAGCTGTTCGACGGGGTGCATGGTGTCGTCGTCGGCCTCGCTGGTCTCGATCTCGTACAGGACTGTGGTGGTCACGCGCTCACCCCTGTGACGGCGTCGGGCAGGAGCGCGGCGATGTCGGTGCCGTGCGGGTCGGTGTAGCTCTCGTGGTCGCTGACGTCGAACGGTGCATCCTTCGCGGTGACGGTGAAGCCGGGGATGACGGTGGCTGCTCGGCCCTCCAACTCGATGTTGAGGCGGTGGGCGTCGTGGGAGGCGAGCCAGGTCTGGGTGTAGGGCCCGAGGCGGAGCAGTGTGTAGCCGGTGCCGTCGCTGCGTCGAGCTTCGACGTGGACGCCGTAGTGAGCGGGGGCAGGCCGACGTCATGGGGGAGGGACAAGCCCGCGGCGGCGTGGGTGAGCACTGAAGACGGGGAACTGGTCACGGTCGGCGTCGAAGATGCAGCGGTAGTCGCCATACCGGTCCATCACCATGTCGTTCAGGGCGGGGACCTTGGCGCTCTCCAGCACATGCAGCGCATCGATGGTGAGCCGGGCCGGGGCGGCCGGATCGTTGAGCCTTACGGCGGTCCGGTCACACGCAACAGGTCGCCGGGCTGGATCTCGCTGAGCAGCACCACGGCGATGCGTGGGTCATGGGTGGAGCAGGCGAACACGGTGTCCGGGGCGTCGGTCGTGAGCTGCTCTGCGTCAGCGGGGGAGTAGATCAGTTCGAAGCACGCAGTGCCCCAGGGGATCGTAGGCCGGGATGGCGTCGACGTAGCCGTCGATGGCCAGGCGGAGGGTGCCATGCGCGCTATCGAGGTCCCCCCTGGAGATGCTGTCCTTGAGGAGCTGGTAGTTGCGGCGCTGCTGGGTGGTGTGAGGGACTGGGGGCAGGTGCGGCGGAAGAACTCGCCGGCGGGGGTGTCCTCGGTGAGAGTGCGGGCAAGGGCGGGTTCGTCGCACGGCGGACTACCACGGTGCGCAGATGCCCTGGCCGCCCGTCACTCGATGCGGCTCCCACTTGCCGGGCCCACCCAATTGAATGGAACACAACAGCTCGCACCGGGAGGATCCATGCCGTTGACCCGCAAGGGCGTCGCGACCAGGCAACGCATCATCGAGGGCGCCGCCGACCAGATCCGTGAACAGGGCGTCTTCGCGGTGAGACTGGAGGACGTCATGGCCCGCACGACGACGAGCAAGAGCCAACTCTTCCACTACTTCCCGGAGGGGAAAGACGAACTACTCCTGGCCGTAGCCCGACACGAGGCGTCTCGGGTGATCGACGAGCAGCAACCCGAGCTCGGCTCCCTCACCTCCTGGACAGCCTGGCAGCAGTGGCGTGACAAGGTCGTCGCCCGCTACCGCACGCAGGGCAGCGACTGTCCCCTCCACACGGCCCTCGCCCACCTGGGCGGGGCCACGGATGCCACCAGGGCCGTGGCGGGCGAACTGCTCGGCCGGTGGCAGCGGGAACTCGCCGCGGGGATCCGTCACATGCAGAGCGTCGGCGAGATGGGCCCAGGACTGGACGCCGATCGAGAGGCCGCGGCACTGCTGGCCGGCATCCAGGGCGGCGTGCTGATCCTCATGACCACGGGTGGCCTCGCTCACCTGGAGGCCGCGATCGACCTGGGCATCGCCCACCTTCGCGCTTCCGCCCGCCGCGACCGCTGACAATCTCCGCCGCCGGACGACACGCAGCCGTCGCAGTGCCGACGGCCTGTGCCTCCGCCGACACACCGGAGACCTGAATCGCCGAGTTCGTGACCTACTGCTCGCCATACTCCGGTGTGATCAACCGGCCCGCTCCTGCAGTCGCATGACCGATGCGCCGGCGTGCGGCCGTGGAGCACAGTTGGGCCGACGTCATCGCGGACGGCCCACCAGAACGGAATACCGGTGGCGCACAGAGGTTTCCAGCTCACTTCAGAGAGGTCCCTGCTCATGCGCTCCACCACCGCTCCAGTGGCGGCGCCCGTCGCGCCAGGCCGCAGGCGTGGAGCGGAGCCGCCGGCCCAACTGTGCTCCGCTGCGGCATGTCGGCGCATCGGTCATGTGACCGTGGCACGAGATGGCTCATCACGCCGGGGTAAGTCGATTAGCAGGATGTGCAGTTCGCCTGCCACGGTCCGCGTGGCTTCGGTGACCTCGTTCAAGGGGTCGGCGCGTTGGTTGGCGGTTGGTCAGGGCAGGAGGAGCAGTTTGCCGGTGGTACGCCGCGATTCGAGGTCGGTGTGGGCGCGGGCGGCGTCCGCGAGCGGGTAGCGGCCGGTGACATGCGGGGTGAGCCGTCCCGTCAGGATCAGGTCGAAGACCTCCCCGGTCCGCTGGAGCAGGGCCTCGCGGGTGGCGACGTGGTGGTGCACCACGGGGTAGGTCAGCAGGATGCTCTTGGGCAGGTCGGTGGGCCGCAGTGTCGGGACGCCCATGAACGGGCCGTAGTAGGCGTGCACCCCATGGGGGCGCAGGGCTGCCTGGGAGGAGCGGAAGGTTTCGGCGCCGCCGCCGTCGTAGACGACGTCGGCTCCCCGTCCGTCGGTCAGCTCCCTGACCTGCTCCTCGAAGCCGCCGCCGGAGTGGACGAGGACGTGGTCGGCGCCGGCCTCCTTCGCGACGGGTGCCTTCCCTTCTCGGGAGACCAGGCCGATCACCCGGCCACCGCGGGCACTGATCATCTGGGTGAGCAGCCGGCCGACGCCGCCCGCCGCGGCGTGCACCACGGCCGTGTCGCCCGGGCCGATCGGGTAGGTCTCCGTACTCAGGTGGCTGGCAGTCAGGCCCTGCATCATCACGGATGCGGCGGTCTCGTCACCGATGCCATCGGGCACCTTGACGAGCGAGTCCGCCGGGACGGCGAGGAACTCGGCGTAGCTGCCGGGATGGTAGAACCAGGCCACCCGGTCACCAACGGCCAAATCCCGGACTCCGTCGCCGAGTTCGACGACGTATCCCGTCCCCTCGACGCCGAGGACGGCCGGAGCCACCCAGCCCGGGCCACCCTCGGCACGGGCACCGACGTCCATGTAGTTCACGCCTGCGGCACCCAGCCGCACCAATGCCTCGCCCGGGCCGGGCACCGGATCCGGCAACTCGGTCCAGCGCATGACCTCAGGACCGCCGTGCTCCTCAATACGTATCGCATGCATGGAATGACGCCTTCCTGTGCGGGCTCATTGTGGGGAGGTGAACGGTCGGCACGTTAGGCGGCCAAAAATGGACCGGCAAGTCCATAATCGCGCTGTGGCAGAGGAGTTGGCCGCCCACTGTTGACCTGCGACAGTCCGCTGGAAGAAGCATGCTGATGCCAGCGACCACAAGCTGATCAGAGAACTCCGGTGACGGCGGAACCATGGAATCCGTACTCCCGCCCACTGTCCGTGTGCGGAATCCGAGGTCCGGCATACGGGGCGCGCCCTGGGGCGTGCACGGCCGTGCGGAGAATTCCCCTCCCTGAAAGATCTGCTCCAGTCGCCCGAGTGGCAGGGCCAGTCTTGGGGAGGGAGCGGTTGCGGCGGACGGGGTTGTGCCCGGCGCGCCCGGTGCCGGGGACCCGCTGGTCGGCTGGGACGAGGACCTGCGAGTGGTTCGTGAACGGCTGCGCCTCGGGGCGGGCGGCGGCACGCTGCTACTGGCCGGAGAGGCCGGAGCAGGGAAGGGCGGTCTCCTGCTCGGGGTTGGCGGTGCGGGTGCCGGCGGGCGTCTTGAGGACGCGCGGCAGGTGGACTGCAGGTGCTCGACTACGACTTCGCGGCCGCGGTCGCGGCGTACTCGGGCCAGGAGTTCGGTGAGACCGCTGGCTCTTTTCCGGACTAAAGCCCGACCAGTGATGGCGCGCGTACGGAGAGTGTTCCTAGTGGCGCGTGGTGATGGCTGTATCCGAGGAGGTCGGGCATGGGTGACGGAGAGTCTGCGTCGGTGGCGCTGCGAGTCTTCGCCGGACAGTTGAAGCTTTTCCGCGAGCTGGCCGAGTTGAGCCGGGAGGAGCTGGGGCGGAAGTTGGGTTACGCGCCGCACACGATCAAGGCGTACGAACTGGGGCAGCGGATTCCGGGCGCGTCGACGGTGGAGCAGGCGGACGAGCTGCTGGGCGCGAGGGGCGTACTGAAGGCGGCAATTCCGCTGCTGGAGGAGGCGCAGTACCCGACGTTCTTCCGTGATGTCGCGAAACTGGAGCGGAAGTGTGTACGCCGATGCTCGTACGAGACGCTGGTCGTGCCGGGGCTGTTGCAGACGAAGGACTACGCGCGTGCGGTCTTCGAATCGCATGTCCCTGCCCTCACGGACGATGAGGTTGAACGCCTGGTCTCAGGCAGGCTCGAACGGCAGGGGCTACTCACGCGCGAGGACCGGCCGCCAGTGCACTTCATTGTCGAGCAGTGCGCGCTGGAGCGCCCGATCGGCGGCTGGAAAGTCCACCGTGAGCAGATGGCAAGCATCCTGGGGCGGCTACGGCTGCGCAATGTCTCCCTCCAGGTCATGCCGACGAACATTGAGGAACATCCATGCACCGACGGTCCGTTGGTCTTGCTGGAGATGCCCGATCCGCGCACGCTGGGCTACCTGGAGGGCCACGCGAGGAGCCAGCTCGTCTCCGACCGAAGGAGAGTCGCCGAACTCGTGGATCGCTATGCCATGATCCGTACGCAGGCTCTGTCCACCAGGGAATCCATTCAAATCATCGAGAAGTTGGCGGGGTAGGAATGAACAGCGAACTGGTCTGGCGCAAGTCGAGCCACAGCAGCTCCTCCGGCGGCGAATGCGTCGAGGTCGCCACCAGCCCGGCCACCGCTCACGTCCTCATACGCGACTCCAAAGACAAGCCCGGCCCCCACCTCACCCTCACCCCCGCCGCCTGGACCGCCTTCGTTCGTTACGCCGCATCGGCGCCCGTGCGGCCGTAACGCGGGGCGCTCGCGCGTCGCGTATGCGGGGGCGCGGCATGGCAAGAAATCATGCATGCGTGCTTGATTGTTTCTCGGCGCGCTGCCACCCTCGGTTCTCGCATCACCGCAGCTGTCAACGTGCCCTGTCCGTAGGGGACATGGGCGTCCGGCGTGGATGAGGAGAGCGCGCGATGGCCGATCCGCGGGAGGTTCGGGAGGTCCTGGCGGACCTACGGGCCGAGGGTGAGGAAGTCGACGGACTGGTGGCGGGGCTGCCGGAAGCGGAGTGGGGGCGGGCGACCCCGGCCGCCGGATGGAGCGTCGCGCACCAGATCGCACACCTGCTGTGGACGGACGAGCGGGCCGTGCAGTCCGCGGTCGACCCCGAGGGGTTCGGGCGGGAGGTGGCGGCGGCGCTCGCCTCGCCGGAGACGTTCGTGGACGAGGGGGCCGAGCGCGGGGCCCGACTGGCCCCCGCCGAGCTGCTGGCGCGGTGGCGGGCGAGCCGGGCGGAGCTGCTGGAGGTGCTGGCGGCGCAGCCCCCGGGCGCGAAGTTGCCCTGGTACGGGCCGCGGATGAGCGTGGCGTCGGTGGCCACCGGGCGGCTGATGGAGACCTGGGCGCACGGGCAGGACGTGGCGGACGCGCTGGGGGTGCGGCGGGTGCCGACCGCGCGGCTGCGGCACGTCGCCCGGATCGGGGTGCGGGCCAGGGGCTACGCGTACACGGTGCACGGGCTGACGCCGCCGGCCGAGGAGTTCCGGGTCGAGCTGGTCGGGCCCGGGGGCGAGGAGTGGGTGTTCGGGCCGGCGGGGGCCGCGCAGCGGGTGAGCGGGACGGCGTGGGACTTCTGCCTGTTGGTGACGCAGCGGGCGCATCGGGACGATGTCTCCCTGGTGGCGGTGGGGGCGGACGCCGAGCGGTGGCTGGGCATCGCGCAGTCCTTCGCGGGGCCGGCGGGGGCCGGGCGGGCGCCGGGAGAGGTACGGCGGTGACGGTGCGGGGGAGCGCCGCGCCGCTGCGGATCGGGAATGCCTCGGGGTTCTACGGCGACCGGTTCGAGGCCGTGCGGGAGATGCTGACCGGCGGGCCGCTGGACGTGCTGACCGGGGACTACCTCGCCGAGCTGACGATGCTGATCCTGGGGCGGGACCGGCTGAAGGACCCGCGGCTGGGGTACGCCAAGACCTTCCTGCGGCAGCTGGAGGAGGGGCTGGGGCTCGCCGTCGAGCGCGGCGTGAAGATCGTGACGAATGCGGGCGGGCTGCATCCGGCGGGACTGGCCGATGCCGTAAGGGAGTTGGGCGCACGGGTCGGCGTCCCGGTGCGGGTCGCGCACGTCGAGGGCGACGACCTGGTGGGGCGCGAGTGGGGCGAGGGGGTGCTCACCGCCAACGCCTACCTGGGCGGCGCGGGGATCGCGGCGTGCCTGCGGGGCGGGGCGGACGTCGTGGTCACCGGGCGGGTGACGGACGCGGCGCTGGTCAGCGGGCCGGCCGCGGCGCACTTCGGCTGGGCGGCGGACGACCACGACCGGTTGGCGGGAGCGGTGGTCGCGGGGCATGTGCTGGAGTGCGGGACGCAGGCGACGGGCGGGAACTACGCGTTCTTCGGCGAGTTGGGGGACGTGCGGCGTCCCGGGTTCCCACTGGCCGAGATCCACTCCGACGGCAGTGCCGTGATCACCAAGCACCCGGGGACCGGGGGCGCGGTCACGACGGGGACGGTGACCGCCCAGCTGCTCTACGAGACGGCGGGGGCGCGCTACCCGGGGCCGGACGTGACGGCGCGGCTGGACACCGTACGGCTGACGGAGGACGGACCGGACCGGGTGCGGATCGACGGGGTGCGGGGCGAGGCGCCACCGGCGACGTTGAAGGTCGGGCTGACCCGGATGGGCGGCTGGCGCAACGAGGTGGTGTTCGTGCTCACCGGACTGGACATCGAGGCCAAGGCGCGGCTGGTGCAGGGTCAGTTGGAGGAGGCGCTGGAGCGCGCCGGGCGCCGTCCGAGGGAGGTGAGCTGGTCGCTGGCGCGGACCGACCACCAGGATGCCGGGGTGCAGGAGGAGGCGAGTGCGCTGCTGCGGCTGGTGGTGCGCGATCCGGACGCGGAGGCCGTGGGGCGGGCCGTGAGCGGGGCGGCGATCGAGCTGGCGCTGGCCAGTTACCCGGGTTTCCATGTGACGGCGCCGCCGGGCAAGGGCGCCCCGTACGGGGTGTTCGAGGCGGCGTACGCGGCGGCCGGGGACGTGCGGCAGGTGGCGGTGCTGCCGGACGGGGAGCGGGTGCGGATCGCGCCCGCGCCGGGGGCGGCGGGCGAGCCGGCCGCCGTGCCCGCGGAGCTGCCGGAGCCGTTGCCGGCGGGGCCGACCCGGCGGGCGCCCCTGGGGCTCGTCGCCGGGGCCCGCAGCGGCGACAAGGGCGGGTCGGCGAACGTCGGGGTGTGGGTCCGGACGGACCGGGCGTGGCGGTGGCTCGCGCACGAGCTGACGGAGTCGAGAATCCGTCAACTCCTGCCGGAGACGGAGAAGTTGGCGGTGCGGCGGGAGGTCCTGCCCAATCTGCGGGCGCTGAACTTCACGGTGGACGGACTGCTCGGCGAGGGCGTCGCCTCGCAGGCCCGGTTCGATCCGCAGGCCAAGGCGCTGGGGGAGTGGCTGCGCTCCCGTCATGTGGAGATACCGGAGGAGTTGCTTTGACCGTCCTGAGGAGCGCGCTGGACCCGACCGGTGACGAGTACGCCGAGCGGCGGGCGGCGATGCTGGAGAAGCTGGGGGAGGTGGCCGGCGAGCACGCCAAGGCGCTCGCCGGCGGCGGGGAGAAGTACGTCGCCCGGCACCGCGAGCGGGGCAAGCTGCTGGCCCGGGAGCGGATCGAGCTGCTGCTGGACCCCGATACGCCGTTCCTGGAGCTGTCGCCGCTCGCCGGGTGGGGCAGCGACTACGCGGTGGGGGCGTCGCTGGTCACCGGGATCGGGGTGATCGAGGGCGTGGAGTGCCTGATCACCGCGAACGATCCGACCGTGCGGGGCGGGGCGAGCAATCCGTGGACGCTCAAGAAGGCGCTGCGGGCCAACGAGATCGCGTTCGCCGATCGGCTGCCGGTGGTCAGCCTGGTGGAATCGGGCGGCGCCGACCTGCCGAGCCAGAAGGAGATCTTCATCCCCGGCGGGGCGCTCTTCAAGGACTTGACGCGACTGTCCGCCGCGGGCATTCCGACGGTGGCGGTGGTCTTCGGGAACTCGACGGCCGGGGGCGCATACGTCCCCGGGATGTCGGACCACGTGATCATGGTGAAGGAGCGGGCCAAGGTCTTCCTCGGCGGGCCGCCGCTGGTGAAGATGGCGACCGGCGAGGAGAGCGACGACGAGTCGCTGGGCGGGGCCGAGATGCACGCCAGGACCTCGGGGCTCGCGGACTACTTCGCGGTCGACGAACCGGATGCGCTGCGACAGGCGCGCCGGGTGGTGGCCCGGCTCAACTGGCGCAAGGCGCACCCCGATCCGGGCCCGGCCGCGCCGCCGAAGTACGACCAGGAGGAGCTGCTGGGGATCGTCCCGGGCGACCTCAAGGCGCCGTTCGATCCGCGCGAGGTGATCGCCCGGATCGTCGACGGATCGGACTTCGACGAGTTCAAGCCGCTGTACGGGCCGAGCCTGGCGACGGGGTGGGCGGAGCTGCACGGCTATCCGGTCGGCATCCTCGCCAACGCGCAGGGCGTGCTGTTCAGCGCGGAGAGCCAGAAGGCCGCGCAGTTCATCCAGTTGGCCAACCAGCGGGACATCCCGTTGATCTTCCTGCACAACACCACCGGCTACATGGTCGGCAAGGAGTACGAACAGGGCGGCATCATCAAGCACGGCGCGATGATGATCAACGCGGTGTCGAACTCGCGGGTGCCGCACCTCTCGGTGCTGATGGGCGCGTCGTACGGGGCCGGGCACTACGGGATGTGCGGCCGGGCCTACGACCCGCGGTTCCTGTTCGCCTGGCCGAGCGCCAAGTCGGCGGTGATGGGGCCGCAGCAGCTCGCCGGGGTGCTCTCCATCGTGGCGCGGGCCTCCGCCGCCGCGAAGGGGCAGCCGTACGACGAGGCGGGCGACGCGGCGCTGCGCGCCATGGTGGAGCAGCAGATCGAGGCCGAGTCGCTGCCGATGTTCCTGTCCGGGCGGCTGTACGACGACGGCGTCATCGACCCGCGCGACACCCGCACCGTCCTCGGCCTGTGCCTGTCCGCCGTCCACACCGCGCCGGTCGAGGGCGCGCGGGGCGGCTTCGGCGTCTTCCGGATGTGAGGGGTGAGGTTCCTGTGACAACGATCGATTCCGGGGCCGCGACCACGGCCGAGGGCGGGGAGGACTTCGTGGAGATCCGTTCGGTGCTCGTCGCCAACCGCGGCGAGATCGCCCGCCGCATCTTCCGCACCTGCCGCGAACGGGGCATCGCCACCGTCGCGGTGTACTCCGACGCGGACGCCGGGGCCGCGCACGTACGCGAGGCGGACGTCGCGGTCCGGCTGCCCGGCGAGGCGCCCGCGGAGACCTATCTGCGCGGCGAGCTGATCGTGAAGGCGGCGCTGGCGGCCGGGGCGGACGCGGTCCACCCGGGGTACGGGTTCCTCTCCGAGAGCGACGCGTTCGCCGCCGCGGTGGCGGACGCGGGACTGGTGTGGATCGGGCCGCCGCCGGCCGCCATCGCGGCGATGGCCTCCAAGACCCGCGCCAAGGAGCTGATGGCGGCGGCCGGGGTGCCGCTGCTGGCGCCGGTCGATCCGGCCGCGGCCACCGCCGGGGACCTGCCGCTGCTGGTGAAGGCGGCGGCCGGCGGGGGCGGGCGCGGTATGCGCATCGTCCGCGAACTGTCTGTGTTGGACGGCGAGTTGGCGTCGGCGCGGGCCGAGGCGATCGCCGCGTTCGGGGACGGCGAGGTGTTCGTCGAGCCGTACGTCGAGGGCGGGCGGCACGTCGAGGTGCAGGTCCTCGCCGACGCCCACGGCAACGTCTGGACGCTCGGCACCCGCGACTGCTCCCTCCAGCGGCGCCACCAGAAGGTCATCGAGGAGGCCCCGGCGCCCGGCCTGCCCGAGGTGCTCCGGGACACCCTGCACCGGGCCGCCGCGCAGGCCGCGCGGGCCATCGACTACCGGGGCGCGGGCACCGTCGAGTTCCTGGTGCCTCCCGCCGCCTCCGGCGAGGGGACCGCCGCCTCCGGCCGGGCGTACTTCCTGGAGATGAACACCCGCCTCCAGGTGGAGCACCCGGTCACCGAGGAGATCTACCGGATCGACCTGGTGGCCCTGCAGATCGCCGTCGCCGAGGGCCGGCCGCTGCCCGCCGCGCTGCCCGCGCCGCACGGCCACGCCGTCGAGGCCCGGCTCTACGCGGAGGACCCCGCGGCCGACTGGCAGCCGCAGACCGGCACCGTGCACCGGATCGCCGTACCGGACGGCGTCCGGCTGGACTCCGGCGTGACCGACGGCGACACCGTCACCGTCCACTACGACCCGATGCTGGCCAAGGTGATCGCCTGGGCGCCCACCCGCGCCGAGGCCGTGCGCAAGCTGGCCGGCGCCCTGGAACGGGCCCGCATCCACGGCCCGGTCACCAACCGCGAGCTGCTGGTCCGCTCGCTGCGGCACCCGGAGTTCGCCGCCACCACCGGGCTGGACACCGGGTTCTACGACCGCAACCTCGGCGCCCTGACCGCGGCGGAGGCCGCCGGGGACGGGCTGTGCGCGCTGGCCGCCGCGCTCGCCGACGCCCACGGCCGCTCCCGCTTCGGGGGCTTCCGCAACGTCCCCGCCGGCCCGCAGGTCAAGAGCTTCGCCCGCGCGGGCACCACGCACGAGGTGCGCTACCGGCTCGGGCGCGAGGGACTGGACGCCGCGGACTTCCCCGGCGTCCGACTGGTCGCCCTGGCGGCGGACGAGGTGGTGCTGGACGTCGACGGGCTGCGCCGGACGTTCGCGGTCGCCCGCTACGGCGACCAGGTCCACGTCGACTCGCCCCTGGGTGCCCGCACCCTCACCGCGCTGCCCCGTTTTCCCGACCCCACCGCCCGTACGGAGCCCGGTTCGCTGCTCGCCCCGATGCCCGGCACGGTCGTCCGGATCGCGGACGGGCTGGCCGAGGGCGACCGCGTCGAGGCCGGCCAGCCGCTGCTGTGGCTGGAGGCCATGAAGATGGAGCACAAGATCACCGCACCGGCGGCCGGCACCCTGACCGCCCTCCCCGCCCGTACGGGCCGGCAGGTCGAGGTGGGCACCCTGCTCGCCGTCGTCGCCGACTGACGCCGGGGCGCACCCGGCGCACCCGCCCCACCCGTTACCCGCAGGCACTCACTCACCGCCCCAGGAGCCGTCATGAGCAACGCCCTGAGCAACCCCGTGATCGAGTCCGAGGAACACCGCGCCCTGCGCACCGCCGTCGCCGCCCTCGCCAAGCGCTACGGCCGGGAGTACTTCGCCACCGTCGTCGCCGAGGGCCGGCACACCGACGAGCTGTGGCAGGAGGCCGCCAAGGCCGGCTACCTCGGCGTCAACCTGCCCGAGGAGTACGGCGGCGGAGGCGCCGGCATCACCGAACTCTCCCTCGTCCTGGAGGAGTTGGGGGCGGCCGGCTGCCCGCTGCTGATGCTGGTGGTCTCGCCGGCGATCTGCGGCACGGTCATCGCCCGCTTCGGCACCGAGGAGCAGAAGCGCACCTGGCTGCCCGGACTGGCCGACGGCAGCCGCAAGATGGCCTTCGGCATCACCGAGCCGGAGGCCGGATCCAACTCGCACCGCATCACCACCACCGCCCGCAAGGAGGGCGGCGACTGGATCCTCAACGGGCGGAAGATCTTCGTCTCCGGCGTGGACATCGCCGACGCGACGCTGATCGTCGGCCGCACCGAGGACGCTGGTACCGGGAAGCTCAAGCCCTGCCTGTTCCTCGTCCCGCGCGAGACCCCCGGCTTCGGCCGCAGCCCGGTGGCGATGGAACTGGCCGCCCCGGAGAAGCAGTTCGAGCTGACCCTGGACGACGTGCGGCTGCCCGCCGACGCCCTGGTGGGCGACGAGGACGCCGGACTGCTCCAGCTGTTCGCCGGCCTCAACCCGGAACGCATCATGACCGCCGCGTTCGCCCTCGGCATGGGCCGCTACGCGCTGGCCAGGGCCGTGGACTACGCCCGCACCCGGCAGGTCTGGAAGGAGCCGATCGGCGCCCACCAGGCCCTCGCCCACCCGCTCGCCCAGTGCCACATCGAACTGGAACTGGCCGCGCTGATGATGCGGAAGGCGGCGCTGCTCTACGACGCGGGCGACGACATGGCCGCCGGGGAGGCCGCCAACATGGCCAAGTACGCGGCGGCCGAGGCCGCGGTGCACACCGTCGACCAGGCCGTGCACACCCTGGGCGGCAACGGCCTCACCCGGGAATACGGGCTGGCGTCCCTGGTCACCGCCGCCCGGGTGGCGCGGATCGCCCCGGTCAGCCGGGAGATGATCCTCAACTTCGTCTCGCACCAGTCCCTGGGGCTGCCCAAGTCGTACTGAGGAAACGGGCGGTGCGCCGGGCCCGGCCCCCACCGGCCCGGCGCACCACGGCCCGGCACACGGGAAGGAAGGTCCACGGCGGCCCGCCGCCGCACCCACCGCCGCACCAGGGAAGGACACCATGGCGTCCCCGACGTCCCACGACTCCCACGTCTTCCGCAGCGCGTACCCCGACGTCGCCCCCGTGGAGCTGCCGATCCACGAGGCCGTCCTCGGGCGGGCGGCCGAGCACGGCGCGCGCCCCGCCCTCGTCGACGCCCTCAGCGGCACCACGCTCGACTACGCCCGTCTCGACCACCTCAGCCGCCGGCTGGCCGCCGCACTGGCCGCCTCCGGGCTCCGCAAGGGCGACGTGCTGGCCCTGCACAGCCCCAACTCGGTGCTCTTCCCCGTGGTGTTCTACGCCGCGTCGCGCTGCGGGGCGGCGGTCACCACCGTCCACCCGCTCGCCACCGAGGCCGAGTTCGCCCGGCAGCTGACCGACTCCCGGGCGTCCCGGATCGTCACCGTGGCGGCACTGCTGGACACCGCCCGGGCCGCCGCCCGACGGGCCGGCGGCATCACCGAGATCCTCCTGTGCGACCGCGCCGACGGCCACCGCTCCGTCCTCGACCTGACCGCCGAGGACCACCCCGACCCCGCCCCGGAGATCGACCCGGCCACCGACCTGGCCGCGCTCCCGTATTCCTCCGGCACCACCGGCGCCCCCAAGGGCGTGATGCTCACCCACCGCAACATCGCCACCAACCTCGCCCAACTGGCCCCGGTGATGGCCAACGGCCCCGGCGACCGCATCCTGGCCGTGCTCCCCTTCTTCCACATCTACGGGCTCACCGCCCTGATGAACGCCCCGCTGCGCAACGGCGCCACCGTCGTCGTCCTGCCCCGCTTCGACCTCCGCCCGTTCCTCACCGCCATCGAGCAGCACCGCATCACCGAGATCTACACCGCACCCCCGATCGTGCTGGCACTCGCCAAACATCCGATGGTCGAGGAGTTCGACCTGTCCTCCCTCCGCCGCGTGCTGTGCGCCGCCGCGCCGCTGGACGCCGGCCTGGCCGCCGCCTGCGCCCGACGGCTCGGCCTGCCCGCCGTCCTCCAGGCATACGGGATGACCGAACTCTCCCCGGCCACCCATGTGGTGCCGCCCGACACCGCCCGTCCCACAACGACGGCGCCACCCGCCGCCGGCCCTCCCCCGGGAGCGGTCGGCACCCTGCTGCCCAGTACGGAACTGCGGATCGTCTCCCTGGAGACGGGGCGGGACCTCGGACCGGGGGAGACCGGCGAGATCGTCATCCGGGGCCCGCAGGTGATGCGCGGCTACCTGGGGCGCCCCGCCGAGACCGACGCGATGATCGACCCCGACGGCTGGCTGCACACCGGCGACATCGGGCGGACCGACGCCACCGGCTGGCTCCATGTCGTCGACCGCGTCAAGGAGTTGATCAAATACAAGGGCTACCAGGTCGCCCCCGCCGACCTGGAGGCGCTGCTGCTCGCCCACGAGGCCGTCGCGGACGCGGCCGTCATCGGCGTCACCGACGACGACGGCAACGAGATCCCCAAGGCGTTCGTGGTCCGCCGACCGGGGGCCGCGCTCACCGCGGACGAGGTCATCGCCTACGTTGCAGAACGAGTTGCCCCGTACAAGAAGGTACGCCGCGTGGAATTCCTGGACAGTGTCCCGCGTGCCACCACCGGAAAGATCCTCCGGCGCGAACTCCGCGCCAGGGAAAGGAGTTCGACGGTCCGATGACGTACGTGGAGCGCGCCCACGAGCGCGGAATCACCACCCTCACCCTCAACTCCCCCCACAACCGCAACGCCCTCTCCACCCGCCTGGTCGCCGAACTGCACCAGGCCCTCGCGGACGCCGCCGCCGACGACGCCGTCCGGGCCGTGCTGCTCGCCCACACCGGCGGCACGTTCTGTGCCGGCGCGGACCTCTCCGAGGCCACCACCGGGGACGCCAAGGACGGCCCCCTGGAGCTCACCCGACTGCTGCGCGCCCTCGTGGAACTGCCCAAGCCGGTGATCGCCCGGGTGACCGGCCACGTCCGCGCCGGCGGGCTCGGACTGCTCGGCGCCTGCGACCTCTCCGTCGCCGGCCCGCAGACCACCTTCGCGTTCACCGAGGCACGGCTCGGCCTCGCCCCCGCCGTGATCTCGATGCCGCTGCTGCCCCGTATGGACGCCCGCGCCGCCGCCCGCTACTACCTCACCGGCGAGAAGTTCGGCCCCGCCGAGGCGGCCCGGATCGGCCTGGTCACCGTCGCCGCCGACGACGTCGACGCGGGCCTCGCGCCCCTGCTGGACGGCGTGCGCAAGTGTTCCCCCCAGGGCCTGGCCGAGTCCAAGAAGCTCGTCACCGCAGCCGTCCTGGCCGCCTTCGACCGGGACACCGACGCGCTCGCCGACCGGTCAGCCCGGCTCTTCGGCTCCGCCGAGGCCCGCGAGGGCATGACCGCCTTCCTGGAACGACGGGACCCGGCATGGGCGCGCTGACCCCGGCCCGCGGCACCAAGGAGCCCCAGCAGGAGCGCAGCCGCGCCACCCGGCTCAAGCTGCTGGAGGCCGCCGTCGCCTGCCTCGCCGAACGCGGCTGGACCGGCAGCACGGTCGCCGTCGTCGCCGAACGGGCGGGCGTCTCCCGAGGCGCCGCCCAGCACCACTTCCGCACCCGCGAGGACCTGTTCACCGCCGCCGTCGAGCACGTCGCGGAGAAACGCCAGGGCGCGCTCAAGGCCCTGGCGCACGACCTCCCGCCGGCCGGCTCCATCGCCCGCACCTGGATGATCGTCGAGGAGGTGGTCGGCCTCTACACGGGCCCGTTGTTCCGGGCCGCGCTCCACCTGTGGGTGGCCGCCTCCGACGAGGAACAACTCCGCGACCGGGTCACCGCCCTGGAGGCCCGGGTGGGCCGCGAGGCGCACCGCACGACGGTGGCGCTGCTCGCCGCCGACGAGTCCGTCCCCGGCGTCCGGGAGACCGTCCAGGGTCTCCTGGACATGGCCCGCGGCCTCGGCCTCGCGAACCTCCTGACGGACGACTCGGCACGGCGGGACCGGGTCGTGGCCCAATGGGCCAAGAACATCCACGCGGTGCTGTAGCCCTGCGGGCGGCTGCTTCCCGCCTGACGGCGGGTTGTGCCGGTTCCGCTGCGTGTCCGCCTGACGGCGGGGGGGGGCGGTTCCGCTGCGCGGGGCTTTTCGGCAGCGGTGCCGGGTCTGTGGGGTGGGGGTTGTGCGGACTGCTGCGCTTTACGTCCGCACAACCCCCACCCCACAGACCCGTCCCCTCCCGTGGGTGGTCATGAAGACGGTGGGTGGGGGTGTGTGCCGGTGGTCTCCTGCGGGTTTGTTGTGGAGTGGTGACCGTCAGCGGACCACCGGCGTCAGCGCCCGCGTACCTGTTTTTCCCACCCACAACGGGAGGTGACGGGCCGGAGGGGTAGGGGGTGTCCGGACGTAAAGCGCAGCAGTCCGGACACCCCCTACCCCTCCGGCCCGTCACCGCACCCGACAGCCCCGCGCAGCGGACAACAACTCCGCGCAGCGGACGAAACACCCGCCGTCAGGCGGACACGCGCCGCAGGCGCAAAAGGCGACCCCCACGGCGGAAACGCCGACAACGTGGGAAGCCCGCCAAGCGCAGCGGAAGGGCGGACTAGCCCGCGATGTCCTCGTAGCCCGCGATCGACTGCGGGCTCCGCGCCGCCGGGCCCACGTATCGGGCGGACGGGCGGACCAGGCGTCCGGTCCGCTTCTGCTCCAGGACGTGGGCGCTCCAGCCCGCCGTGCGGGCGCAGGTGAACATGGACGTGAACATGTGCGCCGGGACCTCCGCGAAGTCCAGGACGATGGCCGCCCAGAACTCCACGTTGGTGGCCAGTACCCGGTCGGGGCGGCGGTTGTGCAGCTCCTCCAGGGCGGCCTTCTCCAGGGCCTCGGCGACCTCGAAGCGCGGGGCGCCCAGTTCCTTGGCGGTCCGTCGCAGGACCCGCGCCCGCGGGTCCTCGGCGCGGTAGACGCGGTGGCCGAAGCCCATCAGCCGCTCGCCGCGGTCCAGCGCCTGTCGGACGTAGGCGCCGGCGTCACCGGTCCGCTCGATCTCCTCGATCATGCCGAGGACGCGGGAGGGCGCGCCGCCGTGCAGCGGGCCGGACATGGCGCCGACGGCGCCGGACAGCGCCGCCGCCACGTCCGCGCCCGTCGAGGCGATGACCCGGGCGGTGAAGGTCGAGGCGTTCATGCCGTGCTCGGCGGCCGAGGTCCAGTAGGCGTCGACGGCCTTGACGTGCTTGGGGTCGGGCTCCCCGCGCCAGCGCTTCATGAAGCGCTCCACGACGGTCTCCGCCTTGTCGATCTCCTTCTGCGGCACCATCGGCAGGCCCTGGCCGCGCGCCGACTGGGCGACGTAGGACAGCGCCATCACGGCGGCCCGGGCGAGGTTGTCGCGGGCGGTCTGCTCGTCGATGTCGAGTAGCGGTTTCAGGCCCCATACGGGCGCCAACATGGCGAGCGCGGACTGCACATCGACCCGGATGTCACCCGAGTGCACCGGGATCGGGAAGGGCTCGGCGGGCGGCAGCCCCGGCTTGAACGCCCCGTCGACCAGCAGCCCCCAGACGTTCTCGAAGGACACGTGCCCGACGAGGTCCTCGATGTCCACCCCGCGGTAGCGGAGCGCGCCGCCCTCCTTATCGGGTTCGGCGATCTCCGTCTCGAACGCGACGACTCCCTCAAGCCCGGGAACGAAGTCGGACATCAGGCGGCTCCTCAAGATGGGGACGGCAACCGGTGACCGGCTGCCGTGCGGTCGACTCAGGTGCGGCGCCGGTGCGGCTACGCGGCTGCGCCGGGCAGCTCGCGGTCCGTACCGGTCACCCCGGTGATGCCCCGCCGGGGCAGGGGCCACGCGACGGTTCCGCCCGTTGGTGGTCGGTCCACGGGCGCGGGCCGCCACGCATGCTGCCCGCAGCGGCCTGAAGACGGACACGATAACTCCCGGTGTCCGAAGGCCACAGTGGGCCGGGCCATGATTTTGGCGGGTTCATCAGCAGCGGGGAAGCGTGACATCCGGCACACTGGGCGATTTGCCGACGGGAGGGTTACGCCCCGGCGACGAGGGGCAGACTTCCAGCCCACCGGGCTGTCTGGCGCGGGGCGGATGCTGCAAGATGAGGCCGTGCATCCCGCCGACATGCCCTCCGCCGACACCCCCGACCCCTCGTCCATGCGTGCGCACTACCGCGCCGAGGGAATCGCCGAGCCCGACCTCGCCGCGAGCCCCTACGACCAGTTCGGACGCTGGTTCAAGGACGCGGCGGTGGCCGGCCTGCACGAGCCGAACGCCATGGTCGTCTCGACGGCGGACGCCGCCGGCCGGCCCAGCTCAAGAACCGTGCTGCTCAAGGCGTTCGACGAGCGCGGCTTCGTCTTCTTCACCAACTACACCAGTCGCAAGGGCCGCGAACTGGCTGAGAACCCGCACGTCTCCCTGCTGTTCCCCTGGCACCCGCTGGCCCGCCAGGTCATCGTGATCGGGGCCGCCGAGCGCATCGGCCGGGACGAGACCGCCGCCTACTTCCGCACCCGCCCGCACGGCTCCCAACTGGGTGCCTGGGCCAGCGAGCAGTCCGCGCCGATCGCCTCCCGCGACGAACTGGAGCGTGCCTACGAGGAGTTGGCGGCCCGCTATCCGGAGGGCGAGCAGGTGCCGGCGCCCCCGCACTGGGGCGGCTACCGCGTCACCCCCGAGACGGTCGAGTTCTGGCAGGGCCGTCTGAACCGCCTCCACGACCGCCTGCGGTACGTCCGCGAGGGCGCCCCCGAGGCGGGCCAGTGGCGAGTGGAGCGTCTCGCGCCCTAGGCGAGCGCGTGTGCGGCCGGCATCGGCCGCACACGCAGACGACCCGCGGGCTGTTTCCTCCGCGCTCGGTGGCGCGAAGGGCCGGTCGGACGAACCGGCAGCCCGCGGGTCGGGTGACTGCTTTGGGATTGGGCCGGCTGCGCATCTGCAGTATGCGCGGATCCGGCGCTGCACTTCGGTGGAGCGTCGGGCGCTAGCCCGCAGCCACCTCACGCGTCCGGTGCGAAATCATCTGCCGAACCACCTCCCTTCTCGTGTACCCCATACGTTAGGAATCCGCCCGGCGCCGCACAACCGGTTTTTTCCGGGGGCGGAACTTGCCGGGCGGCGATTTCCGCGAATGGGGTGTGTCCCACGTCACGTTCCAGTTGAATGACCCCACGTGGAGCACGTGCGGCCGCGTTCGTAAGGGGTGCCAGTGACTGCCTCGTCAGCTTCTTCGGCCTCGTCGGCCTCGTCGTCGAGGCGCCCTGCCTCCGGCGGTCCGCCCGGCCCGGTGGACGGGCCCGGACAGGCGGCCTCCGGGCCCCCGCGGACCGGCGTGGACACCGAGCCCGACCGACCTCCGGACGCCGACGACTCCGGGCTGCTCGCCGCCCTCCTGGACGGTATGGACGCCGCCCTGATGGCCTTCGCCGCCGACGGCACGGTCACACACTGGAACCACGAGGCCGCCCGCATCCTCGGCTGGACGCCGCAGGAGGCGGTCGGCCGCCCCGGTCTGACGGGCTGGGCGGTCCGCGCGGAGGACGCCGAGGGGGTGCAGTCCGCGCTGGCCGCCGCGATGCGCGGCCCGGGCCGTCAGGTGCACGACTTCGCCCTGCTGACCAAGGACGGCCACCGCGTCCTGGTCCGCACCCAGTCCTCCGCGGTGCACGCCGCCGACGGGCGGGTCGCCGGGGTCTACTGCGCCTTCAGCGAGTCGCACACCCAGCTCGACCTGGAACGGGCCGTGGCGCTGAGCGAGGCGCTCTTCGAGGACGCCACCTGGGGCGTGGTGCTGATCGACGCCGACCTGCGGCCCGCGGTCGTCAACGGACACGCCGCCCGCGCCTTCGGCAGGGGCCGTACCGCGCTGTTGGGCCGCCCGCTGGGCGATGTCCTGGCGCAGGGCGTCGAGGAGCTGGAGAACGCCTTCCAGCACGTCCTGGCGGAGGGCGCGCCGCCGGCCATCGCGGAGCTGTGGGTGACGCTGCGGGACGGCGAGTGCGAACTCCCGCGCCGGTGCTGGCGCAGCGGCTTCGTCCGACTTGCCTCGCCGCTGGCCGAGGAACCCGTCCCGCTCGGCGTGGCCTGGCTCTTCCAGGACGTCACCGAGCTCAAGCGCACCGAGCAGGACGGCTCCCTGCTGCGCTTCCGCGCGCATCAGCTGCACCGCGCGGGCCGGGCCGCCGCCGAGTGCCCGGACCCGGCCGAGGCCGCCGCGGTCCACCTCGACTTCGCGCTGGCGGGCTTCGCCGACCACGCCCTGGTCGACCTGGCCCGCACCCCGGCCCCGGCCCCGTACGGCGCGGTGGACGCGGACGCCGCATGGGACGCGGACCCGCCCGCCCCGGACGGCGGACCGGGCGCTCCGGTCAGGGCGCCCCGGCTGGTGCGGGCGCTGGCCTCCCCGGCGGGCGCGCCCGGCCCCTCGGAGGTCGTCCCGGCGGCCGGCATCCCGGTGGCCTACGCGGTGGGCCACCCGGCGCTCCAGGCGTACGCGCGGCGCGGCTCGGTGCGGGCCAGCGCCGGTCAGAACCCCGCCGAGGGCTGGGCGGCGGCCCGCAACTGGCCGGACGGCACGGTGCACGGGCTGTGCGTGGTGCTCCGCAGCCGGGGCCGCACCCTGGGGGTCGCCACCTTCCTGCGGATGCCCGCCCGCCGCCCCTTCGACCGTGCGGACGCCGACTACGCCGAGGAGGTCGCCGCCCGCGTCGCCGCCGCGCTGGACCTCGCGGGGGCGGCGGGGGTGTGAGCGGGCCTAGGAGCGCCGGCGGGCGGGCGGTCGGCCGTCCGGTGTCCGGCCCGCGCCCCTCAGTGCCGGTAGAAGATCCGGTCCGCGTACTCCCGCATCACCCGGCCGTTCCACTCGTGCCCGCCGTCCACGTTGCCCGAGCGCAGCAGCGGCGGCTGCACCCCGCGCTCGGCCAGCGTGCCGGCCGCGGTCGCCACCACGGCCTGCATGATCGCGCTGGTGACGACCGTCGAGGCGGGGGCGAACGGCGCCTCGATGCCGGGCAGCGTCAGCTCCGCGTCGCCGACCGGGATCCGGCTGTCCAGCACGATGTCGCAATGGTCCTTGAGGTATGTCCCCGAGGAGTGCCGGGACTTGGTGGCGCCCGCGTAGGCCACCGACGTCAGGCCGATGACCCTGATGCCCAGGGCCCGCGCGTTGATCGCCATCTCGACCGGCAGCGCGTTCCGCCCGGAGAGCGAGATGATCACCAGCACGTCGCCGCGCTCCAGCGGGCTGGTGTCCAGCACCGCCCCGGCCAGCCCGTCGACCCGCTCCAGGGCGCTGCCCAGCGTCGCCGGCCGGACGTCCACCCCGACGACCCCGGGGACGGAGAGCAGGTTCATGATCGCCAGGCCGCCGGCGCGGTACACGGTGTCCTGGGCCGGCAGCGAGGAGTGCCCGGCCCCGAAGGAGAAGACCCGGCCGCCCGCCGCCACGGTGTCCGCGATCAGCCGGCCGGCCGCGGTGATCCGGTCCCCCTCCGCGTCGCGGACCTGCCGCAGCAGGTCGATCGCGGCGTCGAAGTACCGCCCGGCCAGCCCCTCGCTCCGGTCGCTCTCAGCCATGGCCGCGGGCCCCTCTCGTCGCGTCTGGATGGGATCTGTGGCGGGACGGTGCCGGCTCGTTGGCGTCCTGTCGCCGCCTCGTGGATCAGTGGCCCGGATCACGTTGCGGTCTGGACCAGTGCGCTGTCAATACGCCGGGCAATGCACCCGTTGAACCCGTCGCGGAACGTCCGCAGCGCGGACGAGGACGCACCCTTGTCAGTGGGATGCGTCAGAATTGAGTCCAGGGCCACCGCACGACATATCGAGGGGCACGCATGTCCGGACTGATCGACACCACGGAGATGTATCTCCGCACCATCCTCGAACTGGAAGAGGAGGGTGTGGTCCCCATGCGCGCCCGCATCGCGGAGCGGCTGGAACAGAGCGGCCCGACGGTCAGCCAGACCGTGGCCCGCATGGAGCGAGACGGCCTGCTGACGGTGGCGGGCGACCGGCACCTGGAGCTGACGGAGGAGGGCCGCCGGCTGGCGACGCGGGTGATGCGCAAGCACCGCCTCGCCGAGTGCCTGCTGGTCGACGTCATCGGGCTGGAGTGGGAGCAGGTGCACGCCGAGGCGTGCCGCTGGGAGCACGTGATGAGCGAGGCGGTCGAGCGCCGCGTCGTGGAGCTGTTGCGCCACCCCACCGAGTCCCCGTACGGCAACCCGATCCCGGGCCTGGAGGAGCTGGGCGAGAAGGCCGAGGCCGACCCGTTCCTGGACGCCGGCATGGTGAGCCTGATGGATCTGGACGCGGGCTCCGACGGCAAGACGGCCGTGGTGCGCCGGATCGGCGAGCCCATCCAGGCCGACGCCCAGCTGATGTACACGCTGCGGCGGGCCGGGGTGCAGCCGGGCGCGGTGGTCAGCGTGACGGAGTCCCCGGGCGGGGTGCTGGTCGGCAGCAGCGGCGAGGCCGCCGAGCTGGACGCCGAAATCGCCAACCACGTCTTCGTCGCCAAGCGCTGAGCCCACGCTGCCGCGCACCGGGCCTTCGGGGCCACGGGCCCTCTGGGGCCTGTCGTCAAACGTCCGCCTGCCGCTCGTCGCCTGGCACGTCCCCCCGCCCGAACCGGCTTCGCACGGCTCGGGCGGGGGCCCTTCGCCGCACCGGGCGACGACCCCGGTACGCCCGTACAGGGGCCCTCGCCGGGCACGCCGAGAAGCGCGCACCGGACGCCGCGCGGCCCGCCCTCCGGGCGGACGACGGGAGTTTGACGGCAGGCCCTAGCGGCATGGGCCTCCGGCACATTCGCACTCTCCTCCCGTAGCGCCCCATGAGCCCGCTGACCTGCGCTGATGTGGAGGGCGGCGGGCTCGTCAACTCCCGGTGCGATGAACGGTCTTGTGCGAATCCGTGCGGATCGGCCGCTCTCGTGTCACTCTGGCGCTGACGCATGGCCATGCGTCGTCACTCCCGCGTGATGCGCTGACGGCCGAGGGGGCTCGGATGCGTCCACTGAGTCCGGTCGAGGACGGTCAGGGCCCCGGCGCTGCGAGCTGCCGGGGCCCTGCCTCCCCATGTCCCCCCACCGCGACCCGGAGCCCCGAGCTCTCAGGGTCGTTCCCCACGGGCCCCCTTCCCGGTAGGGCCCGCCTCCCGGCAGATGTCTCCCCGTGGTGGGCGTGGCCAATCCCGCAGCATGGTCACTCGAAAGTGGGGTGTTGGGCGCGACAGCGGTCTGTTCGAATACGCATTCGATAATGTGGGGCGTACGGGGCTTACCAGGGGACGATTGGGGGTGCCAGGGCACATGGTGCGGCGTATCGATGTGACGGGGTCCGGCGGCGTGCGGCTCGCGGCCTGGGAATTCACCGACCCGCCCAAGAGCGGCGGCGGGCTGGAGGAGGACGGGCGGCGGCCTGGTGTGCTGCTGCTCCACGGCCTGATGGGGCGGGCCTCCCACTGGGCGGACACCGCGCGCCGGTTGAGCGCGGCGCACCGCGCGGTCGCCCTCGACCAGCGCGGCCACGGCCGCAGTGACAAGCCCGTCGAGGGGCCCCTCGACCGCGCCGCCTACGTCGAGGACGCCATCGCCGCCATCGAGCAGCTGGAGCTGGCCCCGGCCGCCCTGGTCGGCCACGCCATGGGCGCCCTGACGGCCTGGCAGGTCGCGGCCCGGCGCCCGGATCTGGTCCGGGCCCTGGTGATCTGCGACATGCGCGCCTCTGCGCTGGGAGCGGCCTCGCAGCGCGAATGGGCGGAGTGGTTCCGCTCCTGGCCGGTGCCGTTCGCCACGCTCGCGGACGTCCGCAAGTGGTTCGGCGAGGACGACCCGACGCTGGAGCGCCCCCGGCCGGCCCGCGGGGAGTTCTTCGCCGAGGTGATGGCCGAGCGCGCCGACGGCTGGCGCCCGGTCTTCTCCCGCCGTCAGATGCTCAGCGCCCGCGAGACCTGGGTGCACGACGCCCACTGGGAAGAGCTCGCCCAGGTCGCCTGCCCCACCCTCGTCGTCCGGGGCCTCGACGCCGAGCTGGGCCGCGCCGAGGCCCAGGAGATGGTCCGGGTGCTGCCGTGCGGCGAGTACGCCGAGATCCCCGAGGCCGGCCATCTGCTGCCCTGGGAGCAGCCCGACGCCTGGTGCCGCGTCATCGAGCCGTTCCTCGGCGCGCTGACGCCCCAGCCCTGACCACCGGGACGGGTGCGGCAGGTCCCTCGGTCGTCGATGCGGCCGTACTGTACGGTCGACCCAAACACCGTCCATCGCGCAGATATTGACGTGCAGTCAAGTACTGGTGACGGGGGCGGGCCGCCGTCAGCCGGCGCCGTCGAACTTCCAGATGAACGGCCGGGCGGCGCCCTCCTCGCCCCAGTGGACCTCCAAGGACGTGGAGTGCTCGGGAATCATGTACGTCTGGCAGATGGTGTGGCTCTCGCCGACCTGCCAGTTGTCGATGTCGATCGGGTCCTCGCAGCCGGGAAGGCTCTCCGGGGCGCCGATGAGCAGCCCGCCGCGCTGCCCGTCCGCGTAGATCTCGGTGCCGTTGTCCACCTTCGGTAGACCCTTGACGATGCCGGGACCCTTGTTGGTGAACTTCACATAGGCGGTCACGGCGACCAGGCCCTTGGCGTCCTCCGGGCTCTGGACCACTTTCCTCGCCTCGGCCTCGGTGCCGACGTGAACCTTCTGCGCGACGACCTCGTAGGTGGTTTTCCCGGACTCTTCCTTGTACTGCCCGGTGCCGCTCCGGCCGGGCCGCAGTACGCCGCCGGACGGCTCGGACGGCTCGGGCGACTGGGTCGGCTTCTCGTCGGCCGCGGCCACGGCGTCCGCGGAGTTCTTCCCGTCGTCCACCCCGGAACCGGAACCGGGAGCGGAGCTCGACGCGTCCTTGTTCCCACCGCAGGCGGTCAGTGCCAGTGCCAGTACGGCAACCGGTGCGGCGGCGCGCAGCCAGACGCTCCTCGTGTGCAGCACAACGCTCTCCAGGTCCTTGCTTCCCCCGTTGCACAGCACCGTTGCCCAGTGCGCGCGAACGACTGTGAGAGCGGAGCATAAGAGTGCGATTTCCGCCGTGTCGAAACGTGGAATGCGGGTGCTCGTCGCCTTCCGTTCTGCCGACACGGGAGCGTCCCGACTCTTTCGTCGCAATTCCTGCATAACGGCCCGATGATTCGGTACCACCCTGGACCAATTGAAGGCGAATTCAGGGGAATTGCAGTCCGGTGAAGCCGCCGACGGTAATCCCCGGACAAAAGTTGTGCCGGGTTTTGGGCAAGGGGTGGGGCGGGTGGCTGTCGTCGTGCCGACAGAGGCACCGCCGCGCTACGCGAGGGGCGCTCCGCTCACTCCAAGGTGCGGGTGAAGTCGCCGCGTTGGACCCGCGCGGCGAGCGAGGCGCCCGACAGCAGGGAGCCGTAACCGGTGGCCGCCCAGAGGCTCTTCTCCGCGGGCACCTCGAAGTACGGCACCGGACGGTCGTCCAGGCGGTCCGTGAGGACCTCGGGCGCGCGGCGGGTGCGCACGGCACGGAGACAGGTGTCGCAGGCGGCGACCCGGAGTTGCTCCCGGCGGCCCAGGGGCCGCCAGGGTATGCGGCGGGTCGCCGGGCCGTGGAGCGGGTGGAAGAAGCACAGCGGCAGCGTGGCGGGGGCGGGGGAGAGCGCCGCCCGGCCCTCGGCGACCAGCGCGAACACGCCCGCCAGATCCGGGACGCCGCGGGCACGGTCCAGCACCGTGCCGGCCGCGGCATAGGCGTCCAGGGCGCGCTCGATGGCCGCCGGATCGCCGGTGGCGGCACGGGCCTCCTCGCCGAGCCGCACCACCTCCTCGCCGGCCCGCTCGCGCAGCCCGTCCTCGTCGGCCCGGTGGGCGGCGGCGAAGACGGACCGGGGCATCGCGAACGGCGTCCCGAAGTCGCGCAGCCGGGACCGGCGCCGCAGCAGCAGCCAGGCCGCGGCGAGCACCAGCACCGGCCCGACGGCCAGCGTCACGATCCGGACGACCGGGGAAGTCCCCTGTGCCGCGGGCTTCTTCGGCGAGGCGCCGCCCGAGGTGCCGAGGCCGGCGGTGCGCCGCTCGTATTCCGCGTTGCCGTTGCCGGCCTTGATGAGGTCGATCGCCCGGGATATCCGCTTGGGCAGCCCGGCGCCCTTCATGGCGTCGTCGAAGAACACCGACGCGGCGGCGCGCTCCGCCTGGTGGGCGTCGGCGGGCCATTCGCGGGCCTCGATGTCGTCGGGGTAGTGCCCGGGAGCGATGAGGATGGCCGGCCCGCCGCCCATCCGCTCGTGCACCACCTCGATCAGCTGCTCCGGCTTGCCGCCCCAGTTGTCGCCCTCGACCAGCGGGACCAGCACGACCCGGATCGGGAGTCGGCTCTGCCGGATCTTCTGCACCAGCGTGCGCTGGTCCTCCGGCCCGACCGCCGAGGAGAGGGACGGATCGACGTACACCGGCGAGGTGCGCAGCGCGTCGGCGATCTTCTGCCCCGGGCTCTCGGCGGCCGTGGCGGGCTCCGCGACGGCGCAGAGCAGCGCGACGGAGGCCGCCCCGACGGCAAGGACGGACCGCGGCGAACGACGGCGGCGAAGGTCAGTGGACACCGAAGGACTCCCGTACCTCGCGGGTGAGTTGATCTATGCCGGCGCCCTTGGCGAGCGACGCCAGCGGACCGGGATGCTCGGGATAGGGGCCGTAGCCCTGGCGCCCGGAGCCGTCCGCGCCGTACAGCCGCAACATCTCGCCGGGCGTCTTCAGGCAGGCCGTGCACACCGGGCCCCGGGGCGCCCGGCGACTGCCGGCGGGCCGCTTCGGTGCCCGCTCGACGGCCGTGCCGTGCAGCGGATTGCGGTGGCAGATGTGCGCCGCGGTGGACGGCTCCCGGACCGCGGCCCGGCCGGCCCGGGCCAGCACGATCGCGCAGGCCAGGCTGGCCGGGGTGGCGTCGTCGTCGATGAGGCCGTCGCTGTCGCCGTCGACCAGCAGCGCGGCCGCGTCCAGGCACTCCCAGGCCCGGCGCCGGGCCTTCTCCGGGAGCTCGGTCGCCGTCTCCAACTCGCCGGTGAGCTCCGCCACTTCTTCCCGTGCGGTGCGCCGCAGCCACGACTGCCGGGGCTGGACGGGCGCCGCCGCGGCGGCCAGGGACCGGGCGCGGCCCCGGACCAGCGAACGGACGAGCGCCCAGACCGCCACCACCAGTCCGAAGAGCAGCAGCGCGGCCAGTCCGCCGATGAACAGCCCGGCCCGGAAGTCCCCGCTGAACAGGCGGGGAAGCCTCTGCTCCGCGGCCGGGTCCGGCGCGGGCCGTGGTGGGTACGGCTGGTCGGCGTGCGGGGACTTGGGGGCCTTGGAGAGGTAGGTGAGCAGCTTGTCCAGCTGGGAACCGAGCGGGCCGGTGGCGGGATCCGCGTAGACGAGGTCGCGGGGGCGGCCGTAGAGATACCCGGAGTCCACCGGGGTGCCGTAGTTGACGATCTCGATGCCGCCGCCCGTCGGTTCGGCGAAGACGAACAGGGCGTCACGGTGCAGCCGGTCGTGCAGGGCCTTCGCCAGGCGGTCCTCGTCGCCCTGCGACTCGTCGTCCGTCGAGGTGGGTACGACGGCGATCAGGACGGGGACGGGCAGGGCGCCGATCCGCTTGCGCAACTCGGCCCGCCGGCCGGCGTCCAGGGAGGACGGGCTCTCGGGGTCGACGTAGAGCGGGTCATGGCGGAGACCCTCGGCGACCCGGTCGACGCGGGCCCGCATGTCGGCGGCCGTCGGCACCGAACCGTCCCCGGTGGTGGTGTCGTCGAACACCCGCGACGCGGTGAGGGCCAGCAGTCCCGCGAGCGCCAGCGCGCCGAGCTCCAGCAGCGGCCACCGCCGGCCGCCGGGGGAACGGGCTTCGCCCTCCTCGCGCCGGAGCCGGCGCCTGCGCACCGCGTACTTCACGATCAGCAGCGCGGTCAGCGGCACCCCGGTGACCGCGACGCCGGTCAGGAAGCTCTGGTCCTCCCGATCCGTCCGCGAGGTGTGCAGCGCGGGCGGCTCATGGGAGTTGTACGCGCCGCCGTATGCGGTGCGGGCCTTGTCGGCGCGCTGGTTGGCCTGTCCCGAGGTGAGCACGTCCACGAAGTGCCGGAACTCCTCGCGGGGCGTGGCGTCCGTGGGCATCTCGTAGCTGGTCGCGGTCTGCGCGTCCTGTGCGCCCGGCACGCTCACCCCGTAGGTCTGCACGTCCATCAGGCCCATCTCGGACAGCGAGACATACAGCCCCTTGCGCCCGAGGCGGTCGTGGATCCCCGCGAGCAGTCCGGAATCCGGGCCGCCGGAGGTGTGGAGCGGGAGCACGACGAGGTACGTCGGAACGTGCAGCCGCTTCGCCTCCGCGGCGAAGGCGGGGGCCGTCGACCGGGGCACGGCGCGCGGCAGTTGGTCGCTGATGTAGACCGGATCGCGCCGGAGTTGCTCGGCGAGATAGGCGGACTGGCTCTGGGCATCCGCGCTTGCGGCCGAGCCCGCGCTTGCGGCGTGCGCACCGTCGGCGGCGAGCAGCACCGTGCCGGCGGCGAAGAGCGCCGCCAACCACCTCATCACCAGCACCACTCCGGCGCGCGACACCGCTTCCACCACCCCTCGTTCACGTCGTTGCGTCGACGTTGATGTTGACGTCGGCGTTGACGCTACAGCGGTTGTGCGGGGGGCGGGGAAGGCTGTGGATAACGTCCCGGCAACGGCGTGAGCGGGGTGGTGGTGGGCGGTGGCGGGTGTGTGGTTGGGCGGGGGCGCTGTTGCTTGTGGTGGGTTTCGGGGGCCTGTGGGGCGGGCCTGCGGGGGTGGAGGACTTAAGGGCCGTCGTGGTGGTCCTGTAGCCAGAAGCGTGGGTGGAGGGTGAGCACCCCTGACCTCGCTTCCTTCTTCCCACAGGGGGCGGGGGCTGGCGCGGACGACGACGGCGGGGAGGGTGTGGGGCCTTCGGGGTGGGTGCGCGGACGTAAAGCGCAGCAGTCCGCGCACCCACCCCGAAGGCCCCACACCCGCCACCCACCAGCAGCACCAGCGGCGGCGGACCCCGCCCCAACAAACCCCTACCGCCTTCGCGGCAGGAACACCGCCGGTAGCGCCGCCAGCGCCACAAACCCCACCGCCCAGACATACGTGTGCTGGAACGCGTCGGCCAGTTGCGGCGCGAGGTGCCGCACCGCGGTACGCGGCAGGGCGTGGACGGCTTCCAGGCCCCCGGACAGTGCGCGGGGGAGGCGGTCGGTCAGCGCCCCGGCCAGGAGGACGGACATCAGCGCGCCGCCCACCGAGGCCCCGAGCTGCGGAATGATCGTCATCGTGGTCGAGGCGGCCGGGATGCGGTCGGCGTCGATGCTCCGGGTCGCCGCGGCCATGGTCGGCATGATCGTCATGCCGACGCCGACGCCCATCAGGGCGAGCGCGGCCATCAGGACCGCGTACGGGGTGTCGGCGGCCACCTGGGTGGTGAAGGCGAGGAAGCCGGCGGCGGCCAACACCACTCCCGTGGGCACGAGTTTGCCCGGCGCCACCTTGTCGCCCAGCCGGCCGGCGAACTGCATGGTGATGCCGGTGGCCAGCACCTGCGGAATGCCCAGCAGCCCGGCGCCGGTGGCGCTCTGGCCGCGGACGACCTGGTAGTAGAGCGGCAGCAGCATCATCGAGCCGAAGTAGCCGCAGGTGAACAGCGCCAGGGTTGCGACCGCCGTGCCGAAGGGGCGGTGCCGCAGCAGGCGCAGATCGAGCAGCGGCTCGGCCGCGGTCAGCGCGCGGATCACGAAGGCCGCGACGAGGGCGGCCCCGAGCAGGGTCGGCAGCAGTGCGCCGGGGGAGGCGAAGGCGTGGCGTTCGGCGCCGGTGCTCAGGCCGTAGAGAAGCAGCGCGAGACCGGGGGAGAGGGCCAGCAGGCCGGGCACGTCGAGCCGGCGGGTGGGCTGCGGGGTGTCCCGGGGGAAGAGGCGGGCGCCCAGCAGGAGGGCGAGCAGGCCGATCGGGACGTTGATCAGGAAGATCCAGCGCCAGGAGACCTGGTCGACCAGGTAGCCGCCCAGGACCGGGCCGATCAACGGGCCGACGAGGACGGGTATGCCGAGGATGCTCATGATCCGGCCGCGGTGCGCCGGGTCGGAGGCCCGGATCAGGATGGTCATGCCGACCGGGGAGACCGCGCCGCCGGCCAGTCCCTGGAGCACCCGGAAGGCGATCAGTGACTCGATGTTCCAGGCGAGCCCGGCCAGCGCGGACCCCAGGGCGAACGCCCCGATCGCCAGCAGGTACAGGCGCTTGGTGCCGAATCGGCCGATGGCCCAGGCGGTGAGCGGGATGACGGCGGCCAGCGCGAGCGTATAGCCGGTGACCACCCACTGGATGGCCGCCAGTGGCGCGTGGAAGTCGGCGGAGAGGCGGTTGAGGGCGACGTTGACGACCGTGGTGTCCAGAACGGTCATCAGCGAGCCCAGCACCACGACGGAGGCCAGGGCGGCGATGCGGGGCGCGCCGTGGCGGCGGGCGTGCCGGGTGGTCGGGCCCGGCGGTCCGGTCCGGTCGGGTCCGCCAACGGCGGTGCCGGGCGCGGTGGCCGGTGCGGTGGTGGTGGCTGCCGGGGTGGTGGTGGCGGTGGTCGTGGGGGTGGTGGTGTCGGGGCTGGGGGCGGGCGTCGGCGGCATGGTGGGCTCCCGGGCGGAGAAGCGAGTAGGGGTGCCGGCCCGTTCACCGGCCGGCACCCCCACACCCTCGAACCTCAACCGAACTTGATGTCAAGCGGTCGGGTGCGGCCCCGAGGAGGCCGTCGGATCACCCCTTGCTGACCGCCGCCAGGATCTCCGGCAGCCGCGCCGCCACCCGGGGAGCCGCCAGCCGCAGTCCGAGCGTCGCGACCCCGAGTCCGTACACCGCGCCGGCCGGTAGCAGCACCCACAACAGGCCCGAGAGGCCCGCCACATGGAGCCCGATGGTCAGGGCCAGCAGCGGGGAGGTCAGCGCCGCGGCGGTGAGGAAGCCGCCGAACAGGCTGATCCAGGCGATGCCGGCCTGGCCGGGTGCCACGTTCTTGTTGCCGTCCGACGGGATGGAATACGGGGACAGCGCCGATGCCATCGCCCCCGTGGCGACCAGCGCGCCCAGGAGGCCCAGCGAGAGCCCGTAGACCTCCAGGAAGGACGACCACGGGCCGATGAAGGCGGCGGCGCCGACGACGACCAGCGTGACGTACGGGACGGCCACCAGCATCAGGGTCAGCGCCCGGGCCCGCAGCTCCACGAAGGCGTCGCGCGGGGTGGCGATCGTCGAGGCAACCATCCAGAACGCCGAGGTGTCCTGCCCGAACTGGTTGTACATCTGCAGGCCGAGCAGCGCGGACGCCGAGAAGGAGGTGTAGATGCTGCCGTTGCCCTGGGCGGCGTAGACGACCGGCAGCAGCAGGCCGAGGCCGAGCGCCATCGCCCAGGACATCTTCGACTTCGGGTCGCGCCAGGCGTAGCGCAGCGTCCGCAGCATGACCGTGCCCGTGCGCCCGCCGGGCAGCAGCCGCGCGAGCCCGCGCTCGGCGCCGCCGGAGCGGCGCGCGCTGTCCTTCTCCACGGCCTGGAGGGTCGAGGAGTCCGGCGAGGTCATCAGGGCGGTCAGGGTCCGCTGCCACCACCACAGGAGCAGCGCCAGGGCCACTACCGCCAGTGCCAGGCCGGCCGCCGCGCGCCCGTACGCGCCGTGCCCGGCGTCGTCCACGGCACCGAGCGCGGAGGCCGGCGGCACCCAGCGCAGCACCTCGCCCAGCGGCTCCAGGACGGACAGGCCGTCCGGGCTGCCCAGCTGCCGCGCGGCGATGTTGACGCCCTGGGCGCCGAACGCGACGAACAGGCCGCCGAGCACGGCGAGGTCGCGGCCCCGGCGGCTGGTCAGCAGCCGCACCGAGGCGGTGGCGACGGCGCGTGCCAGGGCGACGCACACCAGCACCACCAGGGCGACGGCCAGGACGCCCACGACCGCGGCGGCCGGCCCGTCCGCGACCGCGATCACCGCGCCGGTCGCCAGGACCAGGGTGGTGAGCGGGCCGAGGCCGACCAGCGACGTCACCAGCAGCGCACGGATCAACGGGCGGGGCCGCAGCGGCAGCATCACCAGCCGGGTCGGGTCCAGGGTCTCGTCGCCGGTGGGGAAGAACAGCGGCATCACCGCCCATCCCAGGGTGAGGATCCCGGTGAGGGTGACGGCGAGCGTCCCGGCGTGCGGATTGCCGCGCAGCGCCACCAGGCCGAGCGCGATCGCGGCGGTGAAGAGCAGGCCGACGACGGCCGAGAGGACGTAGGCGGCGGTTCGTCCCGTCGACTGGCGCAGGCCGTTGCGCAGCAGCGTCAGCTTGAGCCGGACGAAGACCGGGACCAGTGCGGCGGGGGCGGTGGCTTCGGTGCTCATCGGGCGCCGCCGCCCAGCCAGTCGAGGTTCTGCCCGGCGCCGCGGCCGCGCGCGCCGACCAGTTCGAGGAACGCGTCCTGGAGCGAGGGTGCGGCGCCGCGCACCTCGGCCAGCGGGCCCTGTGCGCGGATCTTGCCGGCGGCCATCACCGCGACCCAGTCGCAGAGCGACTCGACCAGCTCCATGACATGGCTGGAGAAGATCACCGTCGCCCCGGAGGAGGTGTAGCGCTCCAGGACGCCGCGGATGGTCTGCGCCGACACCGGGTCGACGCCCTCGAAGGGCTCGTCCAGGAAGAGGATCTCCGGGTTGTGCAGCAGCGCGGCGGCCAGCCCGATCTTCTTGCGCATGCCCGTGGAGTAGTCCACGACGAGCTTGTGCTGGGAGCCGGACAGATCGAGCACGTCCAGCAGCTGGCCGGCCCGCTTGTCCACCTCGGCGCCCGCCAGACCGCGCAACCTGCCTATGTAGGCGAGGAGTTCGCGCCCCGAGAGCCGCTCGAACAGGCGCAGTCCCTCGGGCAGCACGCCGATCCGGGACTTGACCCCCACCGGGTCCTGCCAGACGTCGTGCCCGCCGATCTCGACCAGTCCGGAATCGGGCCGCAGCAGGCCCGTCACCATGGAGAGGGTGGTCGTCTTGCCCGCGCCGTTGGGGCCGACCAGGCCGATGAAGTGGCCCGCGGGCAGGGTCAGGTCGATGCCGTGGACGGCGGTCTGCTCGCCGAACCGCTTCCACAGGCCCTCGATGCGGACCGCGGGCGGGCCGGCCAGGGCACCGCCCGGGGTCGCGACCGACCCGTACTCCTCTTCCTCTTGCTTCTTTTCCGCTTCGCTGGCCACGGCCTGCCCTCCGACGTCCCCGCAGGGGCCGGGACCTGGCCCCCGTCCAGGCATCCCACGATACGGGCAGGCGCTGACAAACCGGTTCGGGCCTGTGTCAGCGGGCGCGGAGCGCCGCCGCGTCGCGGGCGCAGGCGTACGCCAGCGGGCTGATCAACTCTTCCGCGTCGGGCAGCCAGCGGTTGGTGGCGGTGGGGCGGCGCGCCCACTGCACCGCGCCGTGCGGCCCCACCCGGGTCGGCGGGGCGGCGATGTACTCGCCCTCGCCGCGGCAGATCAGGTCGAGGGCGGCCGGCGCCCAGCCGAGGTTCCGCGCCAGGTCCGGGACCTTCGCGGAGGCGCCGGGCAGGACGAGGAAGAGCATCCGGCGGTCGGGGGTGCGGGTCACCGGGCCGAGTGTCACGCCCAGCCGCTCCATACGGGCCAGTGCCAGGCAGCCCGCCATCTCCGGCACGTCGAGAGCCTCGAACGTCCGGCCCGTGGGCAGCAGGATCGATGCCCGCGGGTGCTTGCTCCACATCCGGCGGACCGCGGTGGCGCTGCCGGTGGCCGTGCCGGCCCAGCCCGGTGCGGTCGGATGGGCGCCGGGCAAGGGGCAGTTGGCGGCGTCGCACGAGCAGCGCGGCCGGTCCCCGTCGTGCTCCAGCCATGCGCCGGGGAACACCTCCCAATGGCGCTCCTCCGCGTAACGCACCGCAGTTTCGATGAGTTGCTCGCCGCGCTGTTTGGGGATCTGCGGGGCTCCTGTGACTCCGATGGTCTCTTCCACGCAGATGACAACTGCACGTGTCACCAAGGGTTACGGCCGAATGGGTGACTGCCCCGGCGCATCGTTCCAGCACGTGGGGCGCATGGATGCACCAGTGGGGGCGCGTGTGCGGATGGGGCCCGCGGAGCGGGTAGCCACCTGCGTGACGGGCGGAGAGGCCGCCCGGCGGACGGCCGGTGCAGCAGGGGAGAGCTGCATCGCCCGCCGTGACCGGTGCACGGGCACCGAGCGCCCCCTCCTCGTGGACCAGCCCCTCGCGGCACGGACGTCGGGATGCCGCGCTTCGTACGACGACGCACGGGTATCGCGCACATCACAGGCATCCCGGGCATCGGCTGCGAAGTGCGTCGCCCGGTTCGTACTGCGTATATCCCGGATGTCTCGGATATCCGGGATATGTACGGGGAATTGATCGCGGGGACGGCGTTCGCCGGTGAACGCGCAGCAGCAGTACAGGGGGTACACACCATGGCCGCCAGGCCACTCGTCGCGCGCCAGCCCAATGAACGGCTGCAGGCGCTCATCCAAGAAGCCGCGTGCTCCAACGCGGGGCTGGCCCGCCGCGTCAACATGTGCGGCGCGGAACACGGTCTAGACCTGCGCTACGACAAGACATCCGTGGCCCGCTGGCTGCGCGGACAACAGCCGCGGGGCCGCGCCCCGGCCATCATCGCCGAGGCGCTGGGCCGCAAACTGGGCCGCACGGTCACCATCGACGAGATCGGGATGGCCGACGGGAAGAACCTCGCGTCCGGGGTGGGGCTGCAGTTCTCGCCGACCGTCCTCGGGGCCATCGAGCAGGTCTGTGAACTATGGCGCAGCGACGTCGGACGGCGGGACTTCCTCAGCGGGTCCACGGTCGCCGCCTCCGCGCTGGTCGAGCCCAGCCGGGACTGGCTGATCACCGGGACGGACACCCAGGTGTCCCGCAACGCCGGTGCAAGAGTGGGCATTTCAGACGTCGCGGCCGTACGGGCCATGACGTCGGCGCTCAGTGAACTGGACCACCGCTTCGGCTCGGGGCACGTCCGGCCGGTCGTCGTGCACTACCTCAACAGCGTCGTCTCCGGGCTGCTGGCGGGGTCGTACCGGGAGGCGGTGGGGCGGGAACTCTTCGCCGCCGTCGCGCGGTTGACCGAACTGGGCGGCTACATGGCCGTCGACACCGGGCAGCCGGGCCTGGCGCAGCGCTACTACATCCAGGCGCTGCGGCTGGCGCAGGCGGCCGGCGACCGCGGCTACGGCGGCTATGTGCTGGCCGCCAGCATGAGCCACCTGGCCGCCTCGCTGGGGAACCCGCGGGAGATCGCCCAGCTGGCGCGGGCCGCCCAGGAGGGGGCGCGGGGGCAGGTCACGCCCAGGGCGGAGGCGATGTTCTTCGCCGCGGAGGCGCGCGGCCACGCCCTGATGGGCGACGCCCGGGCCTTCCAGTCGGTGGCGGGCCGGGCGGTCGCCGCGATGGAGCGCGCCGAGGCGGTGGCCGAAACGGGCGACGACCCGGCCTGGATCGGCCACTTCGACCCGGCGTACCTGGCCGACGAACTGGCCCACTGCCACCGTGACTTGGGGCAGCCGATCCCGGCCGCACAGCGTGCGCAGGAGGCGCTCGACGGCCATCCGGCGGGCCGGGCGCGCCGCCGCGCCATCGGGCTGGCACTGCTGGCCAGCGCCCAGGTGCAGCAGCGGGAGGTGGAGTTGGCCTGCCATACGGGCACCCAGGCGGTCGAGCTGCTGGGCGGGCTGCGCACGGACCGCGGCGCGGAATACCTGGAGGAATTCCGGCATCGTTTGGTGCCGTATCAGGACGAACCCGTCGTAAGGGAATTCACCGCCCGGATGGAACTCCGCGCCGCGGCGTGAGCAACGCCTCAAGAAGAGGCGGTGAGCCGCCGCGGCGGGGGTCGTGGACGGGCGGAAGGAGGAATCGGCCGAAGGGCGTTCGGCCGTGCGCTGCCGGGGCGGGCCGGGATTCCGGCCCGCCCGTCGCGCGGTCGGCGGCGCGGCGGGCGCGGTCCGCCGCTGCCCGGTGCGGTGACCAGGACACATGGTCGAACGTTGCTGCGAACCGGTAGCGTGCAGCCGACGATTCCGTAGGTCTGCACGATGGTAGGAGTCCCGGTGACGCAGAGCGGACAGGGCAACGACCCGCAGAATTCTGCGGCAGGCCCGGCCAGGGAGGGCATAGTCCTGCCCGCCGGCGGCGGCGACGCATGGGCGTCCGACCAGCAGGCCGCGCCCCCGGCCGGCCAGCCCTGGGGGCAGCCCTGGGGGCCGGGCCAGCAGCCGGCCGCCCAGCCCGGCGGCGCGCCGGGCGGGCCGCAGCCGTACGCTCAGGGCCCGGCACAGGGCTACCCGGCCGTTCCCCCGGCGCATGCACCGGCTCCGCAGGTTTCCGCGCCGTCCCTGCAGCCCGGCGGGCAGCAGCTGCCGCCGCAGAACCAGGGCTTCCCGCAGCAGCCCCAGGAGCAGCCGCAGACGCCGCCCATGCCGGGCGCTCCCCCCGCGATGCCGCCCCAGGCGGGCCCGCCGGCCGCCGGGCCGCTGCCGCCGCACGCCGCCGGCGCCGACGCGACCACCGTCCTCTCCCTCGGCGGCCGGTCGGGGCGGCAGCCCGCGCCCGGCGCCCTGCCGCCCCAGAACGCCCCCTACGCCGGCCAGCAGCCCGCCCCGGCCGGTGAACTGGTCCGTGCGACCCCACAGGCCGGCGCGCCGCTGCCGCCGGTCGCCGGGGACGCCGAGGCGACCACCTTCCTGCCGCCCGTCGCCGGCGGCCCCGGTGCCGCCCCGCTGCCGCCCGAGGCGTCGGCCGCCGCGGAGCCCCGCGACGCGGCCACCCAGATGCTGCGGGCGATCAAGCCGAACGACGCGCCGCCGCGGGGCGGCCAGCCCCTGCCCGGCAGTATGGACGGCTCCGAGGCCACCCAGCTGATACCGCCGGTCGGGGGCGGCGTCCCCGGGGCCGGGATGCCCACCCCGCCGCCCGGCGCGCCGTTCGGCGCCGGGCCCGGTGCTCTCGGCGACCGGCCGACGCCCGCCGAGTTCGACGGCCTGTTCCGCGACGGACCGGCCGCCCCGGGCGCGTCCGCCGCCCCGGACTCCACCGCGCAGCTGCCGCGCTTCGACAACCAGGCGGCCCACCCGCCCTACGGTCAACAGGGCGGCCCCGGCGGCCCGTTCGCCCCCGGTGGCGGCCAGGGCCAGTACGCCTCCTACGAGGAGGACGGCGGCGGGCGGCGCAAGATCCCCGCCGCAGCGATCGTCGGCGTGATCGTGGTTGCGCTGGCGGGCGTCGGCCTCGGCGTCGGCTGGGCGCTCAGCGGCGGCAGCGACGACGATGCCGGCCCGAAGAAGCAGGACACCGGCACCACTAAGGCCAAGACGGCCAACGGCGACGCCTCCAAGTCGGCCGACGACCCGGCCGCCAGCCAGGCCAAGGGCCTGGACGCGCTGCTCGCCGACAGCAACAACAGCCGCTCCGCGGTCATCGGCGCCGTCCAGAACATCAAGGGCTGCAACAACCTCGACGGCGCGGCCAGCGACCTGCGGTCCGCCGCGGGGCAGCGCAACGACCTGGTCAAGCGGCTCCAGCAGCTCCCCGTGGACAAGCTCCCGAACAGCGGCGAGCTGACCGCCGCGCTGACCAAGGCGTGGCAGTCCTCGGCCGCCGCCGACAACCACTACGCGGCCTGGGCCGACAAGGCCGCCGGCAAGGGCGGCTGCGACAAGGGCCACGCCAAGGGCGGCAAGGAGGCCGGCCAGGGGAACGCCGCCAGCGGTGCGGCCACCCAGGCCAAGCAGCAGGCGGCGGGCCTGTGGAACCCGATCGCGCAGAAGTACGGCCTGCGGGAGCACCAGCCCGAGCAGCTGTGAGCCGTCGGCCGGCGGGCCGGCGCGTCAGTCGTCGTCCGTGGGCCGCCGCTCCAGCGTCGCGGCGACGTCGACGAACCCCTCCTGGGCGGCGACCAGTTGACCGTGCCGGACGACCTGGTACGTCACGTCCGCATTGACGATGCGCGGGAAGTCCGTGACGGCCAGCATGTCGTCGTCGCGCCAGCGCAGCATGGGCGTCAGACCGCCGGTGTCGATGGTCCGGTCGCCGCGGTCCAGGGCGGTCTGCAGGGCGTGCGCGGTGATGTCCTCCACGCCCTGGTCGGCCAGTTGCTGGATCACCGCGCGCAGCACCGTGTAGGCGATCCAGGTCGTCTGGACGCCCTGGTCGGCCGGGTCGATGCGGTTGTCGTCGAACGCCTCCTGGGTGATCACCCTGCGCATGGGCGCCCAGCGCGGATCGCCGGCGGCCGGGTACCAGCCGGTGACGTCCGCGCCCTCCAGTGGGCCGGAGACGCCGCCGCTGCGGTTGACCATCGACTGGTCCACGCTGCCCAGGACGGAGCCGATCTGCACCTTGGGGCTGCTCTCCTGGAGGCGGCGGAAGGAGTCGAAGAAGGTGTCCGTGCTGTCGCCCAACGAGGCGGCCACGCAGGAGCCGGGCGCCTCGCCGCCGGCCTTCGCCGTCCCGTAGCGGGCCGGGTCCGCGCCGACCGCCTCCAGGGCGGCGGCCACCTGCGGCGAGTAGTCCGTGCCGGTCTCGGGCGCCTTGATGTCCGCGGCCCGGCCGCGGCTGCCCCCGGTGCCGGCACCGGCCCCACTGGTGCTGCCGCCGCCGCGCTCGCCGCCGCGCCCGCCGCCGAGTCCGGCGTCGAGCAGCGCGGGCATCTGGTCGCCCTGGATGGTGTCCGGGCGGACCAGCGCCACCCGCCGGCAGTCCGCGGCCAACTGCCGCCCGTTCCCCGCCAGGAGCGCGGCCTGGCCGCCGTTGACGGGGTAGGAGAGCGGGCTGGAGAACTCCTCGGCGGAGGCGCCGTACCCGCCGATGAACGGGATGCCCGCCACCTCCAGCGGCGACATGAACGAGCGGCCCCACTGGCTGTAGGAGCCGACCACGGCGACCGCCCCGGCGTCCACCGCACGCTGGGCGCACCGGGCGGCCTCCACCGAGTCGTTGCGCTCGTTGCAGGTGAGGACCTTCAGGGGGTGGCCGGCGATGCCGCCGCGGGAGTTGACCCAGCGGGCGTACGCCTGCGCCATGGCCGGCATTCCCGGCATGTTGGTCGTCCGGGTGTCCTCGGGCGCCCAGGTCATCACCGTGACCGGCTCCTGCTCCCCGGAACCCGCTCCGGGGAGGGAGCCGCAGCCGGACAGCAGTGACGCGATGACCGCCGTGCACGCCGCCGCGGCCGTCGCCGAGGCGCGCGGGAAGTGGCGGGGGGAGGAGCGTCGCCGTCCGGTCATGACCCCGCAGCCTTCCGCCCAGGGCGGAACGTGCGAGTGACGCACGGTCAACGGACGGTGACGCCGCGGTGAACTCCGGGGGGCCGATCGAGATCAATCGGGCGGAACGTACGATCGCATGCTGTGCAAGGTTCGGAGAAGTCTTCCCGTCGCGGCCGCCGCTCGACCACCATGGGCGGTATGCCGCTCTCTGACATGCCGTGGTGGCGCTGGCGCAGCAATGTGCGCTCCGCGCTGCACATGCTCTCCGACCCCGTCTTCCAGCAGCACACCTGGCTCGCCGGCCGTCCCGGGTACGGAGACGTCACCGACGCCGTCTACCGGCTCGTCGAGGACACCTGGCTCGACAACTGGTCCGCCGAGAAGTACATCGGCACGATCTTCCGCGACGCCCAGGAGGCGCAGCTGGTCGACGCCGCCGTCCTGCGGGTGCTGCGCATCATGCACCAGGTGGGGGCGGACGCCCCGGTGACCGCCTACATGGAGCACCCCGGCTGGCCCGACGCCGTACGGGCCGCCCGTGAGGCGCACGTCCACCTGGCCACCGCGGACGGCGAGGACCCGGACACCGCCCCGCACTCCCTCGAAGCGCTGGCCGTCATGGTCGGCACCCTCCAGACGCCGGTCTGACCGGCGGCCGGGGCGCCCGGTCCGAGCTGCCCGGCGGATATGGGACCCTATGAGGTCATGAGCGAGTCGCAGCCCACCCAGTCCGGTCAGCACGATCGGAACGATCAGTACGTCCTCACCCTCTCCTGCCCGGACAAGCAGGGCATCGTGCACGCCGTGTCCAGCTATCTGTTCATCACCGGCTGCAACATCGAGGACAGTCAGCAGTTCGGCGACCGGGACACCGGGCTGTTCTTCATGCGGGTCCATTTCACCGCGGACGCGCCGGTCAACGTCGAGAAGCTGCGGGCCAGCTTCGCGGCGGTGGGCGACTCCTTCGCGATGGACTGGCAGATCCACCGGGCCGACGAGAAGATGCGGGTCGTCCTGATGGTGTCGAAGTTCGGGCACTGCCTGAACGACCTGCTCTTCCGCTCGCGGATCGGCGCGCTGCCGGTCGAGATCGCGGCCGTGGTCTCCAACCACACCGACTTCGCCGAGCTGGTCGGCTCGTACGGCATCCCCTTCCACCACATCCCGGTCACCCGGGACACCAAGGCGCAGGCCGAGGCCCAGCTGCTGGAGCTGGTGGAGAAGGAGCGGGTCGAGCTGGTCGTGCTCGCCCGCTACATGCAGGTCCTCTCCGACGACCTCTGCAAGGCCCTGTCCGGCCGCGTCATCAACATCCACCACTCCTTCCTGCCGAGCTTCAAGGGCGCCCGGCCCTACCACCAGGCGCACGCCCGTGGCGTCAAGCTCATCGGCGCCACCGCGCACTACGTGACCGCGGACCTCGACGAGGGCCCGATCATCGAGCAGGAGGTCGAGCGCGTCGGCCACGAGGTCACGCCGGACCAGCTGGTGGCGATCGGCCGCGACGTGGAGTGCCAGGCGCTGGCGCGGGCCGTGAAGTGGCACAGCGAGCGCCGGGTGCTGCTCAACGGCACCCGGACGGTGGTCTTCGCCTGACGACGGCAGGGTCCTACGGCCGCGGCGCCCGGGCCTGCCCCGGGCGCCGCGGCCGGTCCGGCGGCGGTCCCGCTCACAGCCGCGACAGTGCCGCCGTCGCGAACAGCACCTCGCGGATCGCCTCGCGCTCGCCGGTCTGACCCGCCGCGGTCTCCTCCGGCGAGATGTGCCCGGCGGCCAGCTGGCAGAACTCGTCGCTGTCCAGTGCGAGGTGGGCGACGGCGCACTCCGGTGAGCCCACCGCCGCCGGGGAGTCCAGAGCTATGTACCAGTCCCCGCCGCCGCTGCCCTCGACCTCCAGGTGGAGCGAGCGGCCCGGGGCGCCCGCGGCGACCAACTGCTGGGGCGGCGCGGCCAGACCGTCCCGCCGCCGCTGGGCGAGCGTGGTCGGCAGCAGCCGGGCCGCGAGGTCGACGAGCAGGTGGAGGTGGCCGGCGGCCGGCGGCTTGTACGGGTAGTCCACCGCGTCGGCGATGTCCCCGGCGTGCACCCACGTCTCGAAGGCCCGGTCCAGGAACGCGTCGCGCAGCGCGAGGTCGAACTTGCCGTACGGGACGGAGAGTTCGGCGACCCCGCCGCCGGCGAACGAGGCGGTCCTTATCAGCGCCTGGCTCTGCTCGCGCCACGGGTCGTGCGGCGCCCGCGGGTCCGGGTCCTCGCCCAGGGTGCGCCAGTACGCCTCGGTGCGGCGGCGCGGGCCGGGGTGTTCCGGGGCGGCGGGGCCCAGCGGGTCGGGCAGCCCGAGGGACGTCGCGACCATGCCGTCCACCGCCATCAGATGCCCGATCACTCCGGCGACGGTGGTGTCGCGCTCCACCGGCTCCCGGCCGTCGAACCAGCGCAGCCGCACCGGGGCCCGCCACTCCGACTCGCCCATGTCGCGCAGCAGGGCGTCCAGTTTGGCGGCTTCGGCGTCGAACGGCGTCGCCCACTCCGGAACCGGGATGCGCGGCGGGCGGCGGCCCAGGCAGCCCTCCAGCACCCGCGACCGCAGCAGCGGGTCGAGGTCGAGGCTGTCCGCGGGGTGCAGCAGCCCCACCGCGTCGCGCAGCCGCAGGGCCTCCTCGGCGCAGGCGGCGCAGTCCGTCAGGTGCGCCTCGACGGCGGCCGTCTCCTCCGACGAGCAGGCGGCCAGCGCCCAGGCCCCCAGCAGGGACTTGAGCACCTTGTGGGACGGGGCGGCCGGCGGCGGGCCGGTGTCATCGCCGGTCACGGGGTCGTCATCGCTCTCGTACTCCGCAGGGGCGTGGTGGGGCGGGGTGGGGGCCGGGACGGGGCCGGGCCCCCGGTGGGGGACGGGTGGGAGGTCCGGCAGCGGGCCGTGGTCCTCCGCGGCGGGGCGCGGTGACGGTATCCGGGGGCTTTCACCGGGGCCGCCGGAGCGCTCGCGGCCGTCCCACTCGTCCGGGCCTCTCACAGCGACCGTCCGTGGCCCGGACCGGGCGGTGCGGGGTGCGGCGGGCGCGGGGTGTGCGGCCCGCGGGCGACGCGGCGCATCGGGACGGCCGGCAGGGCCTGGTGGTTGTGGGCGGTGGACAGCAGCTGGAGGCCCAGGCGGAGCCGGCGCCGCGCCTCGTCCTCGGTGACGCCGAGGTCGGCGGCGGTCTGGCGGTAGTCCCGGCGCTGGAAGTACGCCAGCTCCAGGGCCTCGCGCAGCGGGGCGGGCATGGACGTGACGATGTAGTCGGCGCGGGCGGCGGTGGACGCCTCGTGGATCTTCCGCTCCAGCTCGCGCTCCGACTCGGCGGACGCCGGCCCGGCCTCGCCGCGGTCGCGTGCCGAGTCGGCCTCGGTCTGGCGCAGCCGCTGGACGGCCTGGTGGCGGGTGATCCCGGCCACCCAGGAGCGCAGCGAGCCCTGCTTGGGGTCGTAGGAGTCCGGGTGCTCCCAGATGTAGCCGAACACCTCGCGGGTGATGCGGTCGGCGGCGTCCTCGTCGTCCAGGACGCGGTGGGCGAGGCTGTGCACGAGCGAGGCGAAACGGTCGTAGAGCTCACCGAGTGCGGCGGCCTCGCCGCGGGCGAGTCGCTGCTGCATCCGCCTGTCCCAGCGCGGTGGTGCGTCATGTGCCATGGGACCCCCATCCCTGCCCGTCGCGGCCGGGCTCACACCTCGGCCGGCGCTCTGCCGAGACCTCCGCCGCGCGCTCCGCCGCGACCTCGGCCTGCACGAGGGGCCCGCGCGCCGCAGGACCCTGTGTCGTCACTCCCGCTCACTGTCGTACCCGTACTCGCCCCTTCGCTCACGATTGCCGGGTCATCACCCGATCCGGCGGCGCGTGGACGCCGTGGCACCGGATGTGCGCACGGCGTGACGGTCGCCGTGTCCTCGAATGTAGTGGGCGGGTCCGACAGTGCAGGCGCCTTTGCGGCAAAGCCGGCCGCGAGGGCGTCGCAGGTGGTAAGGGCGTGGTGACGTTGTGGTGGATCTGGTGACACTTCCGGCTCGAAGTGGATCGATGTGGACCGTTCGCGCCCGTATCTACCCATGTGTTACGCGGGTGTGACCGGTTGCGGGCGAAAACCCGCCGTCCTCTGGGCATAGCCTTGGGCAGGAGGAGCCCGCCGCGCCATGGAATCGACAGCGTTTCACGGGGGAGAGGCCGGGCAGTCGAGCCGGGAAGGGTGGGTTCCGGATTGCAATCGGGGCACATCCGGTCCGAAAGCGAGCGAAAGGCTTCGAGCGCGTGTCGTTGAAGGTGGCAGAGGACGAAAAGGGCCCCTGGGCCGTACTTCAGGTCTCGGGCGAGATGGACCTGGTCACGTCGCCCGCGGTGCGCCAGCACGTGCACGACGCGGTGGCCGAGGGGCGGCGGTCCCTGGTCCTCGATCTCTCCGAAGTCCGGTTCTGTGACTCCAGCGGGGTGGGCGTGCTGATCGCCGCCCGCCGCCTGATGCGTTCCTGTCAGGGGAGACTGCGGCTGATCCTGCCCGCCCAGGGCGCCGTCGACGGCTCGCACGTCAACCGCGTGCTGGCCGCCCTCGGCGTCCGCCGGCTCTTCGAGGTCTACCCGGACCTGCCCACGGCGGTGGACGAGGCGGCGGCCCCGCTGTCGGCCTGAGCCGGCCGGCCGCACCGGCCGCGCACCGGCGTTCCGCCGCGGCCCGCCCTCACCCCGCCCCGTACGGGAACTCCGCCCGTACGACGAAGCCCCCCTCGGCCGTGGGGCGCGCCTCCAGCGTCCCGCCGAGGCTCTGCGCGCGCTCGCGCAGCCCCACCAGCCCGTGCCCGCCGCCGGGCAGCGCGGGGGCCGGTACCGTCGCGTCCGGCGGCCCGTTGCGGATCTCCACCCGCAGCCCGGCCCGGCCCCGCTCGGCCGCCTCCGGATCGCCCGGCGCGGCCAGCTCCACCGCGTCGACCCGGACCCGTACCTGCGCCCCCGGCGCGTGCTTGCGGACGTTGGTGAGCGCCTCCTGGACGGTGCGGAAGGCGGCCCGCTCGACCGTCCTGCCGCCGCGCGGCCGGTCCGCGCCGGACCCCGCGGCGCCGTCGTGCGCGGTCCGCAGCCCCTCGTACGTCACGTCCAGCGCGCTCATCTCGATCAGCCGGGGCAGCTCGTCCAGGTCCGGCTGCGGCGCCAGTTCGCCCGCCTCCTGGGCGTCGCCGCCGGCCGCCCTGAGGACGCCGACCATGTGCCGCAGCTCCTCCAGCGTGCGGACGGACAGCTCACGGATCGTCCGGGCGCCGTCCCGCGCCACCGCGTCCGCCGTGCTGACCTGTACGGCACCGGCCTGCAGGCTGATCAGGCTGACCTGGTGGGCCACCACGTCGTGCATCTCCCGGGCCAGCCGGGCCCGTTCGGTGGCCTTCACCCGCTCCGCCAACAGCCGGTCCTCGCGGCGCAGGCTGCGGGTCAGGTCCTCGACGCGGGAGGCGAGTTCGCGCCGGGTCCGGACCAGCAGGCCGAGCGCGATCGGGGCCGCGGAGGTGACGCAGGCGTCGATCAGGACCAGGGTGTTCTCCCGGTACGCGGTCGGCTCGAAGTCGGAGATCGGATACGGCAGGAAGTGCGCGGCGACCAGCAGCAGCGCGCAGCCGCCGAGCCGGGCGCGGCCGGGCCGCAGCGCGGCGAGGGTGTAGAGGGCGACCATGGGCGCGAACCAGATGTAGCCGATGTAGAGCCCCGGCAGCGTCACCAGGAACACCAGCAGCGGCCAGCGGCGGCGCAGCAGCAGGGCCGCCGCCGCGACCACCGAGACGCCCAGCTCCAGCGCCATCTCCAGGCCGTTGACGAGCAGCGCGTCGGCGATCGAGAGCAGCATCGGGACCAGCACCGGGCCGACCTGGCGCAGCCGTCGGCCCAGCGACCCGCACACCAGCCGGCGCACGGCCCGACGGACGGCCCGGCGGACGGCCCGGCGGACGGCGTGGCGGGCGGGCACGCGGGTGCGGGACCGGTCGCGGTCCCGTATGCCGCCCGTCCCCGCCGCCCCCTCTCCGGACGCATCCCCGACTACCTCCCCGACTGCCTCCCCGAGCGCGCTCACGGCCGCGTCCCGGCCCGCCGGGGTCTCCCGGCCGGATATCACCCGGTCCCCCGCGGAACCCCTGCCACCAGGCCCGCCCGGTCCGCGACGATCGCCGCCTGAATGCGATTGATTCCGCCCAATTTGGCCAGCAGCGCCCGCACATGGTCCTTCACCGTGCTGGATGCCAGCCCCATCCGCTCCGCGATCTGCGCGTTGCCCAGGCCCTCGCCCAGCAGCGCCAGCACCTGCGACTCGCGCGGCGTCAGCCCGCTCACCGCCCGGGCCGCGGCGGCCTGGTCCTCGGACGTCAGATAGCCGCCGATCACCGCCCGGGTCACCCCGGGGTCCAGCACGCTGCCGCCCGCCGCCAGCGTCCGCACCGCCCGCACCAGCTGCTCCGGGTCGGAGTCCTTGAGCAGGAAGCCCGCCGCGCCCTCCCGGAGTGCCGCGGTCAGGTACTCCTGCGCGTCGAAGGTGGTGAGCATCGCCACGGCCGGCGGCTCCGGGGCGGCGCGCAGCCCGCGCAGCACGGTCAGGCCGTCCACGTCCGGCATGCGGATGTCGAGCAGGACGACCTCGGCCGCGCAGCTCAGCACGGTCTCCACGGCCTCTGCGCCGCCGCAGTCCGCCACCATCTCGATGTCCGGGGCGGTCCCCAGAATCATCCGCAGTCCGGACCTGACGAGCCGCTCGTCGTCCACCACAGCGACACGGATCACCGGCCGCCCCTTTCTCCCACGCACCCGTCCAAGCCTCGGAACCGCCCGGCGTTGCGCGACTCCGTCCCTGCCGCCGGTTCCCCCTTCAGAGGGCCCCACACCCCCGCCGAGCGGCGGGGGTCCTCGCCCGACCTGCGGACGATGGCGCGGGGCGGACCCCGCGGGCAGAGTGGTTCTCATGCTGCACCACTGAAGAGGCCACAAGCCCAGGACGCGTTGCAGTTCACATCGACGGCCGCCGCGGCCCCCACACGCGACGGACGTCCCCCGGCGCGCGGGGGTGGCCCGAAGGGGAACCTTCCCCGCCTGGTCGCGGGGGCCTACGAGGCCCCGTCGCCGCCTCCCCCGCCGCCGTTTTTGCCTGATCGCCCAGCTTTGTTCGCGTGCGCCGTTGACGATTTATTCGGTTCCTTCGATTCGCCGGATTCTGCTCCTTTGTGTGCACGTTGATCGCCGGGGGCGCAGCCTTGGGGCTCGGGGCCTTCGGGCTCGTCGGTCCCCGGCTGTTGCGCAGCAGCCGCGCCGCCCGCCGCCGCTCCATCCGACTCGTCCGGCTCGTCCGGCTCGTCCGGCTCGTCCGGCTGCTGGGAGCGCTGATACGCCGCCAGCCGCTCACCCCGGCTCTCCGCGACCCGTACGGTGTCCCGCAGCGCTGTCCTCAGTTGCGCCGACAGGAACCGCAACTGCCCGGCATCGGCCGAGGGGTCGTCGATCAGGGGCTCGGCATGATCCAGCAGCCCGATGCTCATCTCCAGTTGGAGGGCCTCGACCCGGTCCGCGTACCGGGAGACGGGGCCGTCGCCCGTCTCGTCGGTGAGCAGATGGCAGGGCTGGTCGGCGGATCCGGTCCAGGGCAGCAACCGGGCAACGGTACGAACGGAAGGGTGCGGCACGTCGGCCTGCTTTCTTCAGGTGGGCGGGGCGGGCCGGCGCGCGGCCGGGCCTGTCGTCTTCGACTGGCCAGCACGCTAGGTGGGTGCAGACCGCCCGGACAGCGACGTCCTGTGCCACTTTTGGCGAGGGGTCGGACACCATGTCCCACCCGCCACCCTTTCGACGGACGTCGCCCTACGCATCCAGGTTGAGCCGGTCGGCGAGCTCCACCAGCGGGGAGGTCCGGCGCCTTTCCCGTACGCGGAGTTCGGACACCAGGCGCAGGCTGGTGGAGTGGTAGCGCATCCACTCCGGCGCGGTGCGTTCGGCGGTGAGCAGAGCTGCCACGGCTCCGTCGTCCTGGTGCAGGTCCGCGAAGGCCAGGGCGCGGTCGACGTGGAACCGCGCACGCCACGTGGGTGGCAGTGCCTGTAGTTCCGGCACGGTGCGCGCGGTGCGCAGGGCCTCCGCGCTGTCCTCCATCTCCACCAGGAAGTTGACCTTCGCCACGCCCACGTTGGTGGGGCCGAACGGCGTTGCGTAGTCGATCCGGTCCGTGCCGATCCTGGCCGCCGCCGCTCCCGCAAGGGCCAGTAGGTCGCGTACGGTCTCCCGGCGCTCCAGTCGGACGGCTGCCGTTGCGGCCCGGAGCAGCAGGACTCCCCACAGCGCCAGCTCGACGGGCGGGGAGCGGAAGCCGGGTTCGATGCGCTCGGCGGCGCTGAGCGCGACGCGTTCGGCGTCCGTCAACCGCCCCTGCTTGGTCAGGACCCAGGCGAGGCTGGAGAATCCCATGGTCTCCAGGTAGGGGTCGTCCCCCTTGGCGGCCGCCGCCCTTGCCCGTTCGAGGGCGGTGAACGCGGCATTCTCCTTGCCCAGTGCCGCCAGCGTGGTCGCGGCGATCTGGTACGCCTCGGCCAGCACGGATTGGGCGGAGGCTGCCGTGCTCCCCGTGGACGCGTGGGCCACCGCCTTGGCATCCATGATCAACTGCGGTAGCAGGGCCCCGATTTCCGCCATGCGCCCTTCCCTGCGGATGCGTTCCGTCGAGCGCAGCGAAGCCCGCAGCGTCGCGATGTCCGGCGGGTTCTCGGGGTCCGGCTCCTCACCGAGAAGTTCGGACACCGGAGAGACGGCCTGGCGCAGTGCCAGGACGGACGGCTGTTCACCGTCGGTGCGCACCTCGAAGGTGGTGGGCTTCCCGACGAGTGCCGACGTCTCCACATCCAGCGCCTGGGCCAGTGCGTTGAGAGTGCTCAGCCGGGCCGTCCGGCGTACACCCTGTTCGAGTTTGCGCACGATGTCGACGGACAACCCGGCGCGCTCGGCGAGCCCTTCCTGGGTCAGCTTACGCCGGGCACGCAGCCGGGCGATGCGGTCCCCGATGCCGGGCTCCTCGTGGAACAACTCCATGGCCACCCCCGCGAGACGGACGTATCGACCACGCTACGCCCGCCCACGGCAACATGCCGCATCGCGCCGTCGGGTACGTGCCTCACGTCGTCGACTCGGCGGCCGGGGACTCCCGTTCCGACCGCCACCCCATCACCAGCACCACCACCGACGTCATCGCCGCCAGGCCGAACGCCGTGATGGCCATGGACAGCGCGCCCTGTGGGGTCTCGAAGGACTGGTTGAAGAAGTCGGTGACGGTCAGCCAGACCACCGTGCGGACGGTGAGGTACAGCTCGACCGAGGCGAAGACCAGGAGCGCGCCGCGCAGGTCGCGGCGGGCGCGGAAGGCCAGCCAGCCCAAGAGGAAGAAGCCCAGTACCGAGCCGAGGGTGGTGAACTCGGTGGACGCGGCGAGGTTGAGGGTGCCCAGCACCGAGCCGTCCACCGCGCCGCGGAGGTACCGGAAGGTGTCCATCCCGGTCAGGGTCAGCTCGTGGACGGTCCAGACGAGCCGGGTCACGCCCATCGCCAGGAAGAGGACGCCGCAGATCCGGGAGAGGCGGCGGTCCCGGGCGCCGGGGGCGGGGCGCGGGGCGGGCGGGTCCGAGCGGGTCCGGCGGCGCGGGCGGGTCTCGGTCGCCGGGAGCATCGTGGTCAGCACGACCACCGCGACCACCAGGCCCAGCACGCGGGTGGCCAGCGCCCACCCGCCGAGCGGGTCGGTGGCGTACTGGTCGCGGTAGGCGGCGTCGCAGAGGCCGACCGCCTCGCGCAGCGACACGGCCAGCAGGAAGAACCCGGAGAACAGGGCGGCGCTGCGGGCCGGCCGGCGGTGGGCGACGGCGAGCCCGGCGGTGGCGAGGAAGGCGGCGGCGAAGGCCCACTCGTAGGGACCGACCAGCTGGGACGCGGGGGAGGCGCCAGGGTTGAACAGGCCCTCGACGAAGTCCCATACGGAGCCGTCCCCTTGGACGATCCCGTACACCGTCCAGGCGGTGAGCGCGGTCGCGTAGAGGGTGAGGAAGAACGCGGTGGTGTGGTAGGCGCCGTGGTGCTGAGGGGCGGCGCGGGCCGGATCGCCGCCCGGACGTACGTCCAGCGCGTCGCCGTCCCGCATCACCATGCCCGATCCCCGTTTCCGTGCCGTGCGTCGCCGTGGCGGAATTGTCGCCGGTGGCGCCGCTGCCGCCGCCTCACTGTGTCAAGGACGGGCGGAGGGGCGGGGGAGGTTCCGCTCCGTGTGTCGCGAGTTGATCAAGAAGTGGTGGATCCTGCCCCGCGCGAGGGGCGGGGCGCGGCCCGGGGGCGTTCACCGTACGCGGCGGGCCGTGGCCGCCACGAAGTCGCGGATGCCCTGTCGGGTCGCGGCCCGCCGCTCGGTGAGGGCCTCGCGGTCCTCGACCCAGTGGATCTCGGTCACCTCGGCCATGATCCGCTCGCTGAGGTCGAGGACGTCCGGGTCGTCACTCACCATCTGGGCGCGGAACATGGCCTCTTGGGCCGTGTAACGGCTCTTGTAGACCTCCTCGCGCAGCTCCGGGGTGTCCTCGCCGCAGCGGTCGTCCTCGTGCCGCACGAACCAGCTGTGGACGAGGACCCGGCGGTAGTCCAGCAGCGCTCCCGCGTACGCGCAGTACGCATCGATCCGCTCCTGCCGCAGCCGCTCCGCACGGGCGAACCCCTCGCTGCGGTCGGCGGACCGGCTCTGGAAGTGGTGGGTGACGGCGGAACCCAGCAGGGTCCCGAAGACGGCGACGACGCTCGCTATGACTGCCTCCATGACAGACAGTGGACCACAGAGGAAAGGTGGATCCCGGTCATTTTTCCAACCGGTGCAGGTGGCAGCGGTGTTGTGGCACTACCTCTGGTAACGGACGGTTGTCGGGCGGGTGTTGGGGCAGGAGCCGGCCCCGGGCGGTCGGTGGGCGTGCGGCAAGATGTCGCCATGGGCATCTTCGGGGGAGAAGGCCGGTTGATCGGCGATCGGTACCGGCTCGGCATACGCCTGGGCCGCGGCGGCATGGGTACGGTCTGGCGGGCCACGGACGAACTGCTCGGCCGTCAAGTTGCCGTCAAAGAACTGCACTTGGACGACATGACGGCCGAGCCCGAGGCGCGGGTGCAGCGCGACCGGGCGATGCGGGAGGCGCGCACGGTCGCCCAGGTCAAGCACCCGAACGTGATCGTGGTGCACGACGTGGTCGAGCAGGACGGGCGGCCGTGGATCGTGATGGAGCTGGTGGAGGGCCCGTCGCTGGCCGACCGGCTGGCCTCCGCCGGGCCGCTCGCGCCGGACGAGGCGGCCCGGATCGGCCTGGCGCTGCTGGGCGCGCTGCGGGCCGCGCACGCCCGGGACGTGCTGCACCGCGACATCAAACCGGCCAACGTGCTGCTGGAGGGCGGCGGCGAGCGGGTGGTGCTGACGGACTTCGGGATCGCCCGGGTGCCCGGTGCGACGACGCTGACCGACGCCGGCGGCTTCGTCGGCTCGCCCGAGTACACCGCGCCGGAGCGGATGGCCGGGCGGGACGCCGGCCCGGAGGCCGACCTGTGGTCGCTGGGGGTGCTGCTGTGCGCCGCCCTCAGTGGGGCGACGCCGTTCCGCCGGGACTCGATGGCCGGGGTGCTGCACGCCGTGGTCTACGAGGAGATCGAACTCCCGCCGGTGGACGGGCCGTTGGCGGAGGCGCTCGGCGGGCTGCTGGAGCGCGATCCGCAGCGGCGGTTGGACATGGACGCGACGGAGCGGCTGCTGAGCGGCGTCACGGCGCCGGGGCGCGACCCCTTCGGGGAGCCGGGCGACGGCGTCCGCCGCGGGGCCCGCCCGCCACAGGGGGACCCGTTCCGGCCGGTGGCCGCCGCGGCCCGCCCGGGCCCCCCGGTGGCCGGGGCCCGCGGCGCCCCCTTCCGGCCCGGCGGCACGCCGGTGCTGCCCACCCCGGGCGGGGCGGTGCGCCCCGGTGCCGGGGGCTTCGCCGGGCCCCCGGTGGCGCTCGCCGCGGTCCCCGGCCACCGGGGCGCCGCGCCCGGCACCCCGGCATCGGCCACCGCCCGCCCGGCGGACCGCCGCAAGAGCCTCCCCCTGGTGATCGCCGCCGCCGTGGTCGTCGTCGGCGCCGCCGCGGCGGGCCTCGCCGCCCTGCTGACGCCCGGGGGCGGCGACGGCATCGACGACCTGACCGCCGCGCACCCCGGGGCCTCGGCGCAGGCCACGGCCCACAAGGGGAAGAAGGGGCAGGGGGGCGCCCAGGGGCCGTCGGGCCGGGGCCCGTCGGATCCGCGGGGCATCGCGCCGGGCGGGCCCGGACCGACCTCCACGGTCACGGTGACCACCTCCGCCGGGCCGGCCGACGGCGGGCATGCCCCGTCCGGCTACCAGATCGTCCGGGACCCGGCCGGTTTCACCATGGCCGTCCCGACCGGCTTCACCCGCTCCTACGAGAACTCGCGGGTCTACTACTACTCCGAGGGCAAGCGCTTCCGGATCGGGGTGCAGCTGCAGAAGCCGGTGCCCGAGGGGCCCATCGGCGCGATGCGCAAGGCGGACGCCAAGGGGCCCGACAGCTATCCGGGATACCGGAGCGGAAAGGTCGTCGAAACCACGCACAACGGACTCCGGGCCGGGCGCTGGGAGTTCGTCTGGGACGGCAGCGCCCAGGACGCCGGCGCGCGCTACACCTACGACCTCAGCTGGAACGAGGGCGGCAGGATGATGGACATCTGGATCTCCTCCCCGGTCGCCTCCCACGGGGACGCCAAGCGACAGTTCGACACCGCGACCGCGTCCTTCCAGCTGTCCGGCCGGTGAGCGCCCGGCGGCGCCGGTCCGCCCCGCCGCCCTCGGCCCGCCCGGCCGCGCCGTCCGGGACCGCCGCCGTCGCCCCGTCCCCCCAGACCAGCCCGCTTACGGCCAGCAAACACTGGCGCGATTGCGCGCAGCGGGTGAAAACCTGTTACTCCCGGGTACACAAAGCGGTCCCGGGCGAATACGCTCGCCCGCATGACGGACTCGCAGGACACCGGAACCGCCTCCGCCACCGACGAGGCCCACCTGGACGCACCGGCGCCCCCGGCCGCCCCCCAGGCGCCCTCCGACGGCAACCCGGTCGTGCTCGCCGCACCCGGTACCCGCACCGCCGCGGACGTGGTCCCCCCGGAGGTGGCCGCCCGCCTCACCCGGTGCGTGGTGACTGGGGGTACCTCCCGTTCGGACGGAGCCGAGAACGGGGGAGGAACCACCGCCAACCACACCCCGTTCACCGGGGAGAAGCTGGCGGACCTGCCCGAGTCCACCCCCGAGGACGTCGCCACCGCCTTCGAGCGGGCCCGCGCCGCACAGGAGCGCTGGGCGAAGGTCCCGGTCCGCCAGCGCGCCGCGGTCCTGCTGCGCTTCCACGACCTGGTCCTGCGCCGCCAGGCCGAGGTGCTGGACCTGATCCAGCTGGAGACCGGCAAGGCGCGGCTGCACGCCCACGAGGAGGTGCAGGCGGTCGCCGTCGCCGCCCGCCACTACGGGCGAAAGGCCCCCGCCTACCTCCGCCCCAAGGGCCACACCGGCGTCGTGCCGACGCTGACCAAGGTCACCGAACTCCGCCAGCCGCGCGGCGTGGTGGGGCAGATCGCCCCCTGGAACTACCCCTTCGAACTGACCGTGGGCGACGCCCTGCCGGCCTTCGTCGCGGGCAACGCCGTCGTCATGAAGCCCGACACGGAGACCGCGCTGACCGCCCTGTGGGCACGCGAGCAGCTGATCGAGGCCGGGCTCCCGGAGGACGTCTGGCAGGTGGTGATCGGCGACGGCCCGGTCGTCGGCCCGGAGGTCGTCCGGCACGCCGACTACGTCTCGTTCACCGGCTCGACCCGCACCGGCCGCGAGGTCGCCCAGGGCGCCGCCGCCCGGCTCGTCGGCGTCTCCCTCGAACTCGGCGGCAAGAACGCCATGTTGGTGCTGCACGACGCCGACGTGGAGAAGGCCGCCGCCGGCGCCGTCCGCGGCTGCTTCTCCTCCGCGGGCCAGCTCTGCATCTCCATCGAGCGCCTCTACGTCCACGAATCCATCGCCGACGCCTTCGTCGAGCGGTTCGCGGCCCGGACGAAGGCGATGCGGTTGGGCAACGCCCTGGCCTACGGCGCCGACATGGGCTCGCTGGTCGGCGCGCGCCAGCTGGAGACCGTCACCCGGCACGTCGAGGAGGCGGTGGCCAAGGGCGCCCGGGTGGTCGCCGGCGGCCGGCCCCGCCCCGACATCGGCCCGCTCTTCTACGAGCCGACCATTCTGGACGGCGTCGAGCCCCCGATGGCCGTCTGCGGCGAGGAGACCTTCGGTCCGGTCGTCTCGATCTACCGCTTCCGCGACGAGGACGAGGCGGTGGCCCGCGCCAACGCCACGCCCTACGGCCTGAATTCCAGTGTCTGGACCAAGGACGGCCGCCGCGGCCGGGCGGTCGCGGCGCGGCTGCGCACCGGCACGGTCAACGTCAACGAGTCGTACGCGGCCGGCTACGGCAGCGTGCAGTCGCCGATGGGCGGAATGGGCGACTCGGGCCTGGGCCGCCGGCACGGCTCCGAGGGCATCCTCAAGTACACCGAGGCGCAGACCGTCGCACAGCAGAGGCTGATGCCGCTGGCGCCGGCCTTCGGGATGGACGACGAGAAGTACGCCGCCTTCATGACCCGCAGCCTGCGCGTGATGAAGGCCCTCCGCCTGCGCTGAACGAGACGGAAGTATCCAGCCTCTCCGGCGTTCGAGGAGTGCGCCCGGGGGACGGAGCCCACTAGTCAGCCCCTCCGGCGATCGAGGAGCGGGGTCCGGGGCGGAGCCCCGAAAACGGACACGGAGGTACCGGTGCCACAGCCCAACCCTGCCCAACCCCACGCCCCGCAGGGGCCGTCCGCCGACGCGGGGCGCCCCGCCCAAGAGAACCCCGACGACTACGACTACGACTACGACGTCATCGTCATCGGCTCCGGCTTCGGCGGCTCCGTCTCCGCCCTCCGCCTGACCGAGAAGGGCTACCGCGTCGGCGTCATCGAAGCCGGTCGGCGGTTCACCCGCGAGACCCTGCCGAAGAACTCCTGGGACCTCAGGAACTACCTGTGGGCTCCGGCGCTCGGCCTCTACGGCATCCAGCGCATCCACCTGCTGGGCAAGGTGATGGTGCTGGCCGGCGCCGGGGTGGGCGGCGGCTCGCTCAACTACGCCAACACCCTCTACGTCCCGCCGAAGGCGTTCTTCGACGACCCCCAGTGGCGCCGGATCACCGACTGGCAGCAGGAGTTGAAGCCGTACTACGACCAGGCCCGGCGGATGCTCGGGGTCCGGCTCAACCCGACGATGACCCCGTCCGACGTCCACCTGAAGGCGACCGCGCAGGCCATGGGCGTCGGCGACTCCTTCCACATGGCGCCGGTCGGGGTGTTCTTCGGGGACGGCGAGGACGCCGCCGGCGCGGCCCGGGCGAGGCCGGGCGGGGAGGTCCCCGACCCGTACTTCGGCGGCGCGGGCCCGTCCCGCCGGGCCTGCACCGAATGCGGCGAGTGCATGACCGGCTGCCGGCACGGCGCCAAGAACACCCTCACCGAGAACTACCTCCACCTCGCCGAGAAGGCCGGCGCGGTGATCCACCCGATGACCTCGGTCGTCACGCTCACCGAGGACTCCCGCGGCGGCTTCGCGGTCAGGACGCTGCCCACCGACAACAAGAAGAAGGGCGCGGGCAGGACGTTCACCGCCCGCCGGGTGGTGCTGGCCGCCGGCACCTACGGCACCCAGACGCTGCTGCACCGCATGAAGGACAGCGGGCTGCTGCCGTACCTCTCCGACCGCCTCGGCGCGCTGACCCGCACCAACTCCGAGGCGCTGGTGGGCGCCCAGACCACCAGCCAGCGCTACCGCGAGCGGCACGGCGCCGACCGGGTCGACTTCACCAAGGGCGTGGCGATCACCTCGTCCATCCACCCCGACGAGAACACCCACATCGAGCCGGTCCGCTACGGCAAGGGCTCCAACTCCATGGGCGGCCTGACGATCCTTCAGGTCCCGTACCGGCCGGCCGGCCGGGTCCTGGGCTGGGCCGGCAACATGGTCCGCCACCCGTTGCTGGCGCTCCGCTCGCTCTCCAACCGCCGCTGGTCCGAGCGCACCATCATCGGCCTGGTGATGCAGTCCCTGGACAACTCCCTGACCACGTACCGCAAACCGCGCGGCCTGGGGAAGGGCCTGCTCACCGCCCGGCAGGGCCACGGCGCCCCCAACCCCAACCAGATCCCCGAGGCCACCGAGGCCGCCACCCTGCTCGCCCAGGAGATCAACGGCTTCGCGGGCAGCAACGTCGGCGAGCTGATGGGCACCCCGCTGACCGCGCACTTCCTCGGCGGCTGCCCCATCGGCGCGGACGCCGACCACGGCGTCATCGACGCCTACCACCGCCTCTACGGCCACCCGGGCATCTCGGTCGTCGACGGGTCCGCGGTCTCCGCCAACCTCGGCGTCAACCCCTCCCTGACGATCACCGCCCAGGCCGAGCGCGCCATGTCCCTGTGGCCCAACAAGGGCGAGGCGGACCCCCGTCCGGCCCCCGGGCGGCCGTACGTGCGGGTGGCGCCGGTCGAGCCGGTCCGCCCGGCCGTCCCCGCATCGGCCTTCGGCGCGCTCAAACTGCCCTTCCTGCCGGTTCCTTCGGTCCCGCCCAAGAAGTAGCCGCGGACGGGCGGAGGGCCGTCCCCCGCGGGGCGCCCCTCCTCCCGTCCCACGGTGCGCGTCGGGCCGTACGCCTCATGCGCTTCCGCGGCGCGTTACGCGGCCGTGCCGCCGGCCGCCCTGCGCCGCCGGACGGCGAAGACCGCCCCGGCGCCGACGGCCGTCGCCACGCCGCCCACCAAGCCGATCGTCGGCAGCGCCGACGAGGAACCGGTCGCGGCGAGGTTGCCGGTCACCGGCAGCCTGTCCAGGTCCTTCCCGGGCCTGCCGGTGGCGACCGGCCTGACGCCGCCCTGCGGGCCGGGCTTGTCGCCCGGCTTGCCGGGCTCGGCCGGCGGGACCTCGCCGGGCCTGCTGCCGGCGGACAGCACCGCGAAGTCGTACCACTGCTCCTGCGACGAGCCGCAGGACCCGTCCTCGTTGTAGTAGTCGCCCGCGACCAGCGCGAAGCCGTCACCGGGCGGGGCGCTCCTGTCGGCGCGGATCCGCATCCCCAACTCGGCGGTCCGGTGCGCTTCCAGCGCGAACCAGCCGAAGTAGTCGCCGTCGGACCACTCGCCGAACGCGGTCCACTTGCCGGTGTTCGGGTCCTGGTACTCCAGGTGCAGCGCGGACCCGGGGCGGTCCGCGCCGTCCTCCAGCGGCACCGCGAGGACGAACGGGTAGACCTCGTCCAGCTTCCTGTCGGTGGTGTTCGCCAGCTTGATGGTGAACCGCGACCAGTCGCCGCCGGCGACCAGCTTCGAGGGCAGGTTCGCCACGGTGACGTCGAGGGACGCGTCGTCGATGGTGCACTCGGGCTCGTCGGAGGGGGTGGTCGACGGGGTGCCCGGCGCGGTCGGGGTGGCCGGCGCGGTGGGCCCGGCGGTGGGGGACGGTGTGGTGGCGCCGCCCGGGGTGGCCGAGGCCGACGGCGTGGCGCCGCCCTCGCCGCCGGGCGGGGTCTCGCCGCCCGGGGTGCCCTCCCCGCCGCCGGCGGGGGTCTCGGCCGGCGGGGTGGGGGTGCTGCTCCGCTCCGGGCCGGGGGCGGACGGCGTCGGGGATGCGCTCGCGCTGGGCTCGGTGTCGGGACCGGTCGCGTGGGCTACGGGAGCCGCCATGAGGGCGGGGGCTATGACGGCCGTCGCGGCGACGGCCGTCAGGGCACGGCGGAGCTTCATCCAGAAGACCTCTCCGGTCCACGGTGCCGTGGCGCGGCACATCGGGGTGCTGGCCGTCGCGGTGGGGCGCGGTAGGGCCGTGCGTTGTCAGGTACGTGACCACGCTTGGCCGAAAAAAGTTGTTCGCTCAACTGAAAAGATCGCCGTGATACCGGTCACATGCTTCACGGTCGCCCCATGGGTAACGGACAACCGGCCCACAGCGAAGGGCCCCGGAATCCGTCCGCGAGGGGGGAACGCGGAGGCCACGGGGCCCTTGGCTTTCGGTGCCGGCATCAGGGCAGCGCCGGCACCGACGTGCGGCGCTGGGGGGGGGGGGTAGCGCCGCTGGCTCATCGGGGTGGTGCGGATCGGTGCGGGGTGGTGCGCGATGTTCCGCTCGCGCTCTGGTCTGGACCAATGGTGTGCGAGGTGAAGGCTCGCACCGGAAGCGGTCTGCGGTTCGTCAAACATCGTCCAGGATGCGCCTCACCTGGCGCAACCATTTCGACCGGATGCGGTCGGTCCCGGGCGTCCCCAGGACCGACCACCCCATCGGTGTGACCGGGCTGCTGTCCCCTGCTGACCGGTCACGGACCGGAACGAGGTCCCACGACGCGGACCGCTGCCAGCGGCCGGCGTCTCATCGCTCCGGCTTTCCGCCCGTGGGGCGGCGTCTACGCGTAGTCCTGCAGGCCGCGCCTGGCTGGCGTGGCACCGGGAACAACGAACCCTCTCGGCGCCCGGTCACGCGCCGTACGGGTGAGAGGGCACCCGAACTCAGTTCCAGCCGGGCCCCCACTCGGCTCCCACCCGGAAACCGGCCGCGGGACCGATCGAATCCGGCCGCACGCCCGGCCTCGGGAACCGGCCTCAGACCCGACCCCGGGAGAGCTCCAGCAGGGTCATCGCCAGTGCGGTGCCCGACCGGCCGAGCTGGTCGCTGTAGCGCGCCAGCACCTCCATCTCCCGGGAGAGGTTCAGCCGGGGCCCGCCGGAGGCGATCCGCTCGCGCTGGATGACCGCCGAGACGGCCATCCGTTCTTGGACCAGCCCGATGATCCGCCCGTCGAGATCGTCGATCCGGTGCCGGGCGTCCCGGATCACCTCGGCCGCCTCGGGGGTGTGCGCACCGGCGTCCGGGGCGGCGGTGACGGTGGCGGTGGGCGTCGTCCGCGCGGTGTTGTTCGGCGTGGTCATGTCCGTTCCTCCTGGGGTGAGGGGCCCCTGGAGCCCTGGCGACCGCTGCGGTCCCGGACAAACACCAGCGCCCCGGACCGTCATCGGCCCGGGGCGCCTGGGGAAGTCGTGTGTCAGTCGATCAAGCAGCACGACCATGGCAGCCGGACGGGCCGGTGCCATAGGTAAAAGCGAAGCTGTACTGCTGGAACATGGCGTTCAGTATGAGCCCGTTAGAATCGAAAGTCCAACCCCGCTCCACACCGCCGGAAGGCCGCCGAAGTGCCATCAGCGCCCCCTGCCGCCGCACCTGACGTCGTCCTCGTCGTCGACTTCGGCGCACAGTACGCCCAGCTCATCGCCCGACGGGTCCGAGAGGCCCGGGTCTACAGCGAGATCGTGCCGTCCACCATGCCGGTGGCCGAGATGCTCGCCAAGAACCCCAGCGCGATCATCCTCTCCGGCGGTCCGTCGTCGGTCTACGCCGAAGGCGCTCCCAGCCTCGACCGTGCGCTGTTCGAGGCCGGTGTCCCGGTCTTCGGCATGTGCTACGGCTTCCAGCTGATGGCCACCACCCTCGGTGGCACGGTCGACAACAACGGTGCCCGTGAGTACGGCCGCACCGCGCTGACCGTCAGCAAGCCCGGCTCCACCCTCTTCGAGGGCACTCCGGCCGAGCAGTCCGTGTGGATGTCGCACGGCGACGCCTGCTCAGCCGCCCCCGAGGGCTTCGCCGTCACCGCGTCCACCGATCTGGTCCCGGTCGCCGCCTTCGAGAACGACGAGAAGAAGCTCTACGGCGTCCAGTACCACCCCGAGGTGCTGCACTCCACCCACGGCCAGCAGGTCCTGGAGCACTTCCTCTACCGCGGCGCGGGCATCGAGCCGACCTGGACGACCACCAGCGTGGTCGAGGAGCAGGTGGCCGCGATCCGCGAGCAGGTCGGCAGCAAGCGGGCGATCTGCGGACTGTCCGGCGGCGTGGACTCCGCGGTGGCCGCCGCCCTGGTCCAGAAGGCCATCGGCGACCAGCTCACCTGCGTCTACGTCGACCACGGCCTGATGCGCAAGGGCGAGACCGAGCAGGTCGAGAAGGACTTCGTGGCGGCGACCGGCGTGCAGCTGAAGGTCGTCGACGCCGCCGAGCGCTTCCTGAACGCGCTCAAGGGGGTCTCCGACCCCGAGCAGAAGCGGAAGATCATCGGCCGGGAGTTCATCCGGGTCTTCGAGCAGGCCCAGGCCGAGCTGGTCGCCGAGGCCGGCGCCGAGGGCGAGGAAGTGGCCTTCCTGGTCCAGGGCACGCTCTACCCGGACATCGTCGAGTCCGGCGGCGGCACCGGCACCGCGAACATCAAGTCGCACCACAACGTCGGCGGTCTGCCCGACGACATCGAGTTCGAGCTCGTCGAGCCGCTGCGCAAGCTGTTCAAGGACGAGGTCCGGATGGTCGGCAGCGAGCTGGGCCTGCCGGAGGAGATCGTCCACCGCCAGCCGTTCCCCGGCCCGGGCCTGGGCATCCGCATCGTCGGCGAGGTCACCCAGGAGCGCCTGGACCTGCTGCGCGAGGCCGACGCCATCGCCCGCGAGGAGCTGACCGCGGCCGGTCTGGACCGCGAGATCTGGCAGTGCCCGGTGGTCCTGCTCGCCGACGTCCGCTCGGTCGGCGTCCAGGGCGACGGCCGCACCTACGGCCACCCGATCGTGCTGCGCCCGGTCTCCTCCGAGGACGCCATGACCGCGGACTGGACGCGGATGCCGTACGAGGCCCTGGCCCGGATCTCCACCCGGATCACCAACGAGGTCGCGGACGTCAACCGCGTCGTCCTGGACGTCACCAGCAAGCCGCCGGGCACCATCGAGTGGGAGTGACCTCCCACTGACGCCCGACGGCAACGCCGCCGCCCCGCTCGTGGGCGGCGGCGTTGCCGTTTCTGCGCGGCGTGGAGCCGCTCAGCGGTCACCGGCGCGGGCAGTGGGCCCGGCCCCTGGGCCGGAACCGGCCTGTCGGTCCTCCACGGCCGCCGCCAGCCGGTCCAGCGTCGTCACCATCGCAGGGACCATCCGCCGCGGATAGCCGGGGAGTTCGATGGTCAGGCGGGAAAGCCGGGCCCGCGACCAGTCGTAGGTGTGGGTCACCCGGGTCCGGGCCGGGCGGGAGCCGTCCCCGGCGGACAGCTCGTGCAGCGCGAACCGCCAGCGCTGGCCGCCGACCAGCCGGCGGCCACGGAACTCGCCCCAGGTCTCCCAGGCGATCAGCCGGTCCGGCGCGTACTCCACCACCACGTTCACCGAGCGGTAGGCGAGCCCGGCCTGCGCCATCGCCATGCCGAACCGGTCGCCCGGCCCCAGTAGCGCCGGCCCGTCGGGGTGCCCGCGCAGCATGCCCGAGCCGTCCAGCGCGGCGTGCCGGGCCGGGTCCCGGAGGACGGCGAAGATCTGCTGCGGGGCGGCCGCGAGCTCCCGGGTGACGGAACGGGCGCGGGCGGGGGTGGCCAGGACCGTGGTGGTGCGCATGGTGTGCCTCGTCTCTCCTCGTGCCGCGGAGGGCGGCGAACAGGAAGACGGCGCGGCGGCGCGTTTCGTGACGCCGTGGGCCTGGCCTCCGATGCAAGCGGAGGGTAGCTTCCGCCCGAGCGCCGTGAGCCGTACGCGCCAGGAGGAGAACCGCGATGCCCGAGCCGACGCCGATACCCACCGAGCAGCTGCAGTTCGCGATGCCGCCGCGGCACACCGGCGTCGAGGAGGAGCGTCGGCACCGCAAGGAACGCCTGACCGCGGCGCTGCGCCTCTTCGCGCGGTACGGCTTCGAAGAGGGCGTCTCGGGCCACATCACCGTGCGGGACCCGGAGTTCACCGACTGCTTCTGGGCCAACCCCTTCGGCGTCTCCTTCGCGCTGATGACCGTCGGCGACCTGATCCTGGTCAACGGCGAGGGGAAGGTCGTCGAGGGCCGCCACCACGTCAACCAGGCGGCGTTCACCATCCACGCGCAGGTCCACCGGGCCCGCCCGGACGTCGTCGCCGTCGCCCACAGCCACTCCACCTACGGCCGGGCGCTCGCCGCCCTCGGGGAGCCGCTGGACCCGATCACCCAGGACGTCTGCGCCTTCTACGAGGACCACGCCCTCTACGACGCCTATACGGGCGTGGTGGTCGACGAGGAGGAGGGGCGCCGGATCGCCGCCGTGCTCGGCCCGCACAAGGCCGTGATCCTGCGGAACCACGGACTGCTGACGGTGGCCGACTCGGTCGACGCGGCGGCCTGGTGGTTCCTCGCCATGGAACGCTGCTGCCAGGTGCAGCTGGCGGCGAAAGCGGCCGGCAAACCGGTGCTGATCTCCCATCAGGACGCGGTGCGCACCCGCGAGCAACTGGGCAACGACCTGGTCGCGTGGATCAACTACCAGCCGCTGTACCAGCAGATCGCGCGGAGCGAGCCGGAGATGTTCGGCTGAGCCGCGCCGCCGGCACGACGGGAGGCGCGGCGCCACGCGGCCGGCCGGCCACGAAACGCCGCCCCTCGTACGTCACTTCTGCGGGAACAGCTGCAGGAACGGGTCGGCCGCCGCCGGCAGGCCGCGGCTGAACGGGGCGTCGAAGTCCCAGACGAGGAACAGCAGGAACGCGATCAGCGCGCTGAACAGGCCGGCCATCAGCATCTCCCGCCCGGAGCGCCGGATCTGGAGCGTGTACATCACCCCGATGGAGATCACGCCCCCGACGATCAGCCCGAACCACACCACCCCCGGGAGCGTCGAGTCCGCCGCGTCCGCACGGGCCATCCGGGCGCTGTCCGCGGCCGCGACCTGGTCGACGAGCGGCTGGTAGGACTCCCGCTCGAAGTCGTCGCGCGGGTGGTACTCCATGACGTCCGTACGGACCTTCGCCAGGAGGTCGCCGCCCCGTTGGGTGAGCTCCCCGCGCTCGGCCATCACCGGCCATTCCTTGTGGACAACGTAGTCCGCATAGGAGTTGACGTCCGCGCGGATGGTGTCCCGTACGGGCGCCGGCCAGACCCGGGCCCGTTCACTGACCTCGTGCAGCGCCTGTGCCTCGGCCCGCACGGTGTCCTCGGCGGTGCTCCGGGCCTCCCACACGCCGGCGATGGCCAGGCCCAGCACGATCGCGTAGACCACCCCCACCATCATCGTCAGGTACTCGATCACATCGGGCGTCTCGGACGGGTCGTCGTCCTCGCCGATCCGGCGCTCCTTGAGGACGGTGATGGTCAGGACGACGCCGCACACCGCGGCCATGGCGATGGTCAACACCAGCCATTGCGACATGGAGACCTCCTACGAGGAGCCGCGCCCGGCGGAGCGGGACGCGGAACGCGAACGGGGACGGAGCGCGGCGCCGGCCAGCACCGCCGGGGTGGTGACCAGCAGCGTCCTGGTCACCACGGAGTGCCCGCGGTGCGGCTTGTGGTGGGCCGGGGTGTAGCGGAGCGGGCGGGCGGGGACCGGCAGCGCCAGGCGGTGCACGGGCTGCGGCGTGGGGGCGGGCGGCGGCGGATCGGGGGGCGCGGGGCGGACGGGCGGAGCCGGCGGCGACGGCCGCGGCACGGGGGCGGCCTTCGGGGTGGGCCGCGGCTGGGGGCGCGGCGCCGCGGTCCGCGGGGGTGCCGGGGACGGCGGCGCGGGCCGGTGCGTGGGGGTGGGCGTGGGCGTGGTGCAGGGGATGCGCCAGCCCGGCGGCACGGGGAAATCGGTGGGCAGCTCGACGGGGGGCGAGGTGCCGGCGAAGGCGCAGTTGTCGTCGGACGGCCGCTGGAGGGCACCTGGACGGGCGGCGGCCGGCGCGGAGCCGACCAGGGCCAGGGCCGCCGCGAGCGTCGACGCCGCGGCCAGTGACAGCGCCGCGGCACGGGCCAGGGTGGCGAACGGGGGCCGGGGCCGGCGCGGGGTGGCGCCGGCGCCGGTTCGGACGGAATCGTGTCTCTCGCGCACGGCGGGAGCTTGCGCAGCGGCCGGGCCGGGCAGCCGCCGATCGACGGCGATTCGCCCGAACGGGGGAAGCGCGGGCCGGGCTGTCCGGACACCGTACGGGCCGCCGCGCCGCCCGGTGCACAGGTGAGCGTCAACCTGCCGCCGTCGCACGGGACTCCCGTGACCAGGACGATTACCGGCCGGCCCGGTGCCCTGGGGCACAATTCCCGTTGAGAGACGAGAAGTTGATACAAGCGGCGGCGGGGCGGTACGGACGTGTCGGTGGATTCGGCGAGCACAGTGGCCGGAAGGGGCGAGCCCGGAGGCGGTGGGCAGCCCGGCGACGGTGGCGCGTGCCGGTGCGGACGATGCCCGCACGGCGCCCGCGAGGGGCACCGGCAGGCGATCGCCGCGTTCGTCGCGCTGCGGGAGGAGTTCGCCGCCGGGCGCGGGGTGCCGGCCGGGCTGGCACGCTCCGCCGGCGCCGCCCGGCAGTGGGTGTCGGACGAACTGACCCTCTCCGCCCGGATGCTGGCCGAGCGCGGCGCCGCCGAGGGCGCCTCCTGGCCGGCGGTCGTCCGTCGGCGCACCGTGACCGTGGTGTGGGCCGCGGTGCTGGCGCTGCTGCTCGGGCAGGCGCTCACCGCCGTCGGCACTGGCTGGACGACGGGCCGCACGGCCACCCTGGTCGCGGCCGCCGCGCTGGCCCTCGGGGCGACCGCGGCGGCCTGGCTCCACCGTGAACAGGGCGGCGCGCTGGCCCCGTTGGTCGGCGAGGACCACCGGCTGTCCACCTCCCGCGCGATCGCCGCGGCCTGGGTGGCGGCGGTGCTCTACGCCGTCCTGACGCTCGCCGTCCAACTGGCGGTGGCCGCGGGCCCGGACGCCCGGCGCCGGCTGCTCTCCGGGCTCGGACTCGCCGCCTCGGGAGGGCTGCTGACCATACTGGCCATCGGCTGCGCGGTGGCGGTGCTGGCCTACGGGATGACCGCCGGACGGGTCCGTTCCGGGCGGGTGCAGAAGATCCCGGCGGACCGGCCCCGGGCCGCCGACCTGCTGGCGGACGACGCCGGCCGCGGCAGCTTCACCGACGCGCAGTACGTGCTGGTGAACATCGCGGTGCTGGGCTTCGCGCAGGTGCGGCTGGCCGCAGACCCGACCCGACTGCCCGCGCTGCCCTGGGTGTTGGTCGTCCTGGTGGCGCTCTCGGCGATGACGTATCTGGCGGGCAAGGCCGTCGCCGGGGGCCGGCCGGTGATCCTCTCCGTCGTCCGCGCCCGGGAGCTGGGCGATCTCGCCGCGCCGATCCGCACCGGCGACGACATCGAGATCCGCGGTACCGGCTTCGTGCCGCCTGGCGCGACCACCCCGGACCGGCTGGCCCGTACGGTCGTCCGGATCGGTGGGGTGCATGTGCCGGTCCCGCTGGTGCCGGTGCCCGGGGGCTTCGCCAATCCGACGGACGGGGTGCTGACCGTGCCGGTGCCGGTCGACGTGGAGCCGGGGCCCGTGGAGGTCCGGGTGATCACGGCGGCCGGGGCGGAGACCCGCGGCTATCGCATCGAGGTCCAGGACTGAGCGGGCCGGACGGCTGCGTCCGCCCCCGTTCCTGCGGGGCGGGCGGCAGGCGCCCCGGCGGCCGTCGCGACGGCGCGCCGCGGCCCCACGGGTCGGCGTGGGAGGGAATCTCGCGCGTCCCTGCGTACGCATCTCGCCAAGCCGTGCGGGCGGCGGCACAATCGGCTGCTCCCGGTGGCAACGGAGAGGCGACGTCATGGCTCACGCACACCGCACACGCCCGGTCGACGTGGGCGCTGCCCGACCCGTCGGGCTCCGGAGCGGACTGGGGCGGCACGCGCTGCTCCCGCTGCGGCTCTTCCTGGGCGCCACCTTCCTCTACGCCGGACTCCAGAAACTGACGGACCGGGCGTTCCTGTCCGGTGGCGCGAAGGGCTCGCTGAGCGACCTGCTGCGGCAGGTGCACGACACCGCCGCGCTGCCGCGACTGGTGGAGCTGGCCCAGCACAGCACGGTGGGCTTCGGCTATGCCGTCGCCGGCGGTGAGGTGCTGGTCGGCATCGGGACGCTGATCGGGCTGCTGGGGCGGCTGGCGGCCCTGGGCGGCGCGCTGATCTCGCTGACGCTGTGGCTCACCGTGAGCTGGCCGTCCACCCCGTACTACTACGGCAACGACCTGGCCTACCTGATGGCCTGGACACCGCTGGTGCTGGCCGGCGCGCCCGCCTTCTCGCTGGACGCGGCACTGGCCAACCGCCGCCAGCGGCACGGGACGCAGCTCTACGGATGACGGGCCGCGGGTCATGACGGCTGCGGGGGCGGGGCGTCCCGCTGGTGGTGGCGGCGGACGGTGGCCCAGACGGCGGTGGTGATCCCGGCGACCAGCAGGCCGGCGGGGAGGGCCAGGAACAGCCAGGGGCGGGGGGCGTGCCAGAGGCCGAGGGCGTCGAGGCCGTAGCCGGTGCCGACGGCGAGGGTGGCGGCACCGGTGATCAGCCGGCCGGGCTCGAAGGGGTGGCGGTTCACTGGGGGGCTCCCTGCGGGGTCGGGGGAGAGGCCGGGGACGGGGTGGCCGGCGGGGTCGTGGTGGCGCGCTCGACGGCGATCTGGCCGGCGCCGACCTCCAGGTCGAGCTCGACCGTGCCGTGCGGCTGCTCGCCCTTCTTCAGGCCCTCGGCGGGCAGGGTGACCCGTCGCTCGCGGTGGCCGGCGACGATCTCCACGTCGTTGGCGGCGTCGCCGGGCAGTTGGATGTCGCCGACGCCGAGCCGGAGGCGGAGGGTCGCGGTGGTGCCCTGCGGCAGCGTCACCCGGAGCCGGCCGGCGCCGACTTCCGCGCCGGTGCGGACCGTGGTGCCGGGCTTCAGGGGGAGTTGGGTGAGGTCGAGCAGGCCCTCGCCGGAGCCGACGGTGTAGCGCGGCTGCACGGCGGCGACGGTGGTCGGGGCCCAGGTGCGGTGCTGCCAGTCGGCGGTGATGTTGGCGGGCAGCGCCATCGCGCCGGCCAACAGCGCGGTGGTCAGCACCGCCATGAAGACCGTGCCGCCGCCCGTGCGCCCCCACCAGGCGCTCAGCACGAGGCCCAGCCCGAAGACGACCAGCGCGCAGGCCAGGCCCGCCTGGAGGGACGGGGCCAGCGCGGCATGCCGGGAGACGGCCAGGGCGGTGCCGGTGCCCGCCAGGACGGCCAGCACGAACGTGCGGCCGCCGATGCCCCGGCCCAGGGCGGGCCGGGCGGGCCGGGGCGGGACGACGTCGGTGCGCGGGGCGGGCGCGGGGCCGGGGGACCAGCTGCCGCGCGGGCGGGGGCCGTCGGAGACCCCGTGGGTGAAGTCGTAGGTGATGTCGATTCGGGTGTCCTCCGGGCCCCAGAGGTAGCCCCGGCGCAGCAGCGCCTCGGTGCGCGGATCGCGCCACCAGGAGGGGGTGTTGGGCGCCGGCGGAGCGGTGGCCTCCGGCGGGGCGTCGGCGACCGCCTGGGCTGTGGCGGCGTCCACGGAGCCCAGGCCCTCGGCCTGGGCGCGCCGGCGCTGGCGCGACCAGTAGGCGGCGCCGGCCACGGCCAGCGTCACCATGATCGCGAAGGACATCATGCTGCCCTTGCCGAGGGTGGTCAGGAACAGCGCGCAGCCGACCAGCGCGCAGAGCAGCGCCGTCAGGGCCGAGCCCTCGACGCGGCCGGAGAGCAGCCGGCGGCCCTCGTTCTCCTCCTCGCCGTCGAGGGGGACGAGCAGCCAGGCGAAGCCGTAGAAGATCAGGCCGAGGCCGCCGATGGACAGCACGGCGAGCACGACCCGGAAGATCACCGGATCGATGTCCCACTGCCGGCCCAGGCCGCCGCACACGCCCGCGACGACCTTGTGCCGCCGGCTGCGGCGCAGCGGGGCGCCAGAGGGCGGCGTGGTGCCGGCGGCGCCGGAGTCCGCCGGCTCCGCGGCGGTGGGTGCATCGTTCATGGAGCCATGGTGACAAGTGCGGCCGGGCCGCGGCATCGGTGAGAACCCTGGCTGATCCCTGATATCCCCCGAGACGACCCCGACGTCCCCCGGATGCCTCCCTTGGGGCCGTCGCCCCGGCCCCCTCGCGCCGCCGTTGCGGCGGCTCCGGGCGCGCGCAGCGGCGCCGGACACGTCCCGGAACGGGCCGCGAACGCCCCGCGCGTGGGGGCGCGCGCCGGAAAAAGACTTGTCGCGGCGGTGGCCGAAGGGCTTTTCCGTCCTGCTGAAGACTATCGTTGCGCCCTGAATACGTACGGGTTTCCGGAGGGGCGTGCGGTGGCGGAAGCGGCGTCGGTGGATGAGGGGCGACTGGTCGCCGGGCGATATCGCCTGGTTGAGCGGATAGGTCAGGGCGGGATGGGCACCGTCTGGCGGGCCCGGGACGAAGTCCTCGGTCGTCAGGTGGCGGTCAAGCGTCTGCACGTTTCGCCCCAACTGGACGCGGACGAACTGGCCACCCGCCACGAACGCACCACCCGGGAGGCGCAGGCCGCGGCGCGGATCAACCACCCCAACGTCGTCAGCGTCCACGACGTCGTGGACGACGAGGGGTCGCCGTGCATCGTCATGGAGTACGTCCCCTCCGCGACGCTCGGCGACGCCATCAAGGAGGGCACCGGGTCCGGCACTTACCTCACGCCGCGGGAGACCGCCCGGATCGGCCGCGGCATGATCGCCGCGCTGCGTGCCGCGCACTCCGCCGGTGTGCTGCACCGCGACGTCAAACCGGGCAACGTCCTGCTCGGTGAGGACGGCCGGGTCGTCCTCACCGACTTCGGGATCGCCGTCGCCACCGGGACCTCCACCCTCACCAAGACCGGCGAACTGGTCGGCTCCATCGACTACCTGGCCCCCGAGCGGGTCAAGGGCTCGACGCCAGGGCCCGCTTCGGACCTGTGGGCGCTGGGCGCGACGCTCTATCAGGCGGTCGAGGGCAAGCCCCCGTTCCGCAAGAACACCGCGGTGGAGACCGCGTACGCGATCGCCGTCGATCCGCTGGAGACGCCGCGCAACGCCGGTCAGCTCACCGCGCTGATCGAGGCGCTGCTCGCCAAGGAGCCCGGCGACCGGCCCACCGCCGAGGTCGTCGAGCAGGCGCTGCGGGCCGCCGAGGCCGAGGCGGACACGGCGTTGATGGGCTGGCCCACGCTGGCCCTGGGCACGGTCGGCCGCGGCCGGTCCACAGGGGGCGGGATCTCCGAGATGCCCACCCGGACCGTGGCGCACGCCGGCACACCGGTGGCCGCCGAGAGCGGCACCGGGACGACGGGACGCACGGACACCGGCGCGACCACCGGGAACGCCGCCGAGGCCGGCGGCCAGACGGCGGCGGCGCCCGATGCCGCGGCAGCCGAGGCCACCGGCCCGGTGGCCGTGACCGACGGCGCGGTCCCCACCACGGCCACCGCCACCGGCGACCGTCCGGACGTGCTCCCGTCCGGCCCGGCTCCCCGTAAGCGCCGGCGGGGCCGGATCGTGGCCTGGGTCGTCGCCGGCCTCCTGGTCACCGGGGGCGGCGGGGGCACGGCCTGGTACCTGACCCACCGCGACGACGGAACCACCGCAGAGGCCGGCGACGGAGCCCCCGTCGTGCCCGTGGTGCCGCACACCAGCGCCTCCCCGCCACCGCCCACGCCCCAGGGCTACCGCCGGGCCACGGAGAAGGACATCGGGGCCTCCTTCCCCGTGCCGTCCGGCTGGAAGCGGGACGTCCAGGACAACGGCCGGCAAATCGTCTACATCTCCGAGGACGGGCTGGCCCAGCTGACGATCAGCTGCCTGGACTTCGCCGCGGCGGACCAGGTGGAGCACTTCAAGAGCCTCGAATCGGACGTCAAGAGCCGGTACCCCTACACGCGGCTCCGCCTCCAGGACACCATCTTCCAGGGCGACCCGGCCGCCATCTGGGAGTTCTCCTTCCAGGGCCGGGCCCGCCAGTTCCGCGGCATCGACCTGGGCTTCGGCCGCGAGGGCGGCAAGGAGTACGCCATCTACGTCTCCGCGCCGTCCGCGAACTGGACGAAGTACGAGCAGGTCTTCGCGAACGTCAAGGACGGATTCCGGAGGACCTCGCCGACGGGCTGAGCGGCCCGCGGGGGAACCCCGAGCAAGCTCAGGGACGGGTTCAGGGTCGACCCTGATGTCCCGGACCCGGCCGGCGTGTGACGATCTGAGGCATGACCACAGCGCCACCCCGCGCCGAGACGATCTACGCCCCGGCGCCGGACCCCGACGACCCGCCCGTGCGCAAGCTCTACCGCAGCGCCGAGGGGCGGCTCCTCGGCGGTGTCGCGCGCGGTCTCGCGGGGCACCTCGGGCTCCCGGTCACCTGGGTGCGGATCGTCTTCGCCGCGCTCTTCATGGCCGACGGCATGGGCGCCCTGCTCTACGCCGCGTTCTGGTTCTTCGTGCCGCTGGGCGTCGGCGGCGTCGAGACCCGGCAGCCCGCGGCGGGGGAGGAGCGGCGGCGACTGCTGGGCCGCAGGCCCGACAAGGGGCAGCTCGTCGCGCTGATCGCGCTTCTGGTGGGCGCGGCGATCGTGGCCTCCCGGTTCCAGCCGGGCCGGGCCAACGTCTACCTCTGGCCGGTGCTGTTGATCGGCGCCGGTGTGGCCCTGGTCTGGCGCCAGGCGGACAACTCCCGGCGCGCCCAGTGGCTGGAGCTCGGACGCCGCAACAAGGGCCTGGTGCCGATGGTGCGCGGCGCCGCCGGGGTGCTCCTGGTCGGCGCTGGGGTCACCGGCATCGTCGTGCTCCAGGGCTCGGTGCAGAACCTCGGCTCGGTGCTCCAGGCCGCGCTCGCCGTCGTCGTCGGCATCGCCCTGCTCGCCGGCCCCTATCTCGTGCGGATAACCCAGGACCTCTCCGAGGAACGCCTGATGCGCATCCGCGCCCAGGAGCGCGCCGAGGTCGCCGCGCACGTCCACGACTCCGTCCTGCACACCCTCACCCTGATCCAGCGCAACGCCGACGACCCCCGGGAAGTGGCCCGGCTGGCCCGCGCCCAGGAGCGCGAGCTGCGCGCCTGGCTCTACAAGCCCGAGGGCCGCGGCAAGGACGAGGACGAGGAGCCGACGACGCTGGCCGAGGCCGTGCGGGCCGCCGCCGCCGAGGTTGAGGACCACCACGGCGTCCCCCTGGAGGTCGTCGTGGTCGGCGACTGCCCGTTGGACGAGGCGCTCGGCGCCCAGATGCAGGCCGCACGCGAGGCGATGGTCAACGCCGCCAAGTACGGTGGCGAGGGCGGCGCGGTCCAGGTCTTCGCCGAGGTGGAGGGCCGCACGGTCTTCGTCTCGGTGCGCGACCACGGCCCGGGCTTCGACCTGGACGCGGTCCCCGCGGACCGGATGGGGGTACGGGAATCCATCATCGGCCGGATGGAGCGCCACGGCGGCACCGCCCGGCTGCGCGCCGCGCCCGACGGCGGCACGGTCGTCGAGCTGGAGATGGAGCGCACCGAGGACCGCGAGCGCACCGAGCGCCGCACCGGAGGGGAGGGGGAGCCGGAATGAGCGCGGCGCACCTCCCACCCGCCCCCGGGGGCGACGCAGACGGCCACGGGCCCGTGGGACACCGCATCCCGGGGCCGGGGGATCATGACGGGGCAGACACCGAAGGACGGACGGACGACATGAGCAGCGACGACGCACAGCAGGGCGAGGCCGGCGGCGAGGACCAGGGCCGCACCGTACGGGTCGTGCTGGTCGACGACCACCGGATGTTCCGGACCGGCGTCCAGGCGGAGATCGGCCGGACCGAGCAGACCCGGGTCGAGGTGGTCGGCGAGGCCGCCGACGTCGACCAGGCGATCACCGTCATCACCGCCACCCGCCCCGAGGTCGTCCTCCTGGACGTGCACCTCCCCGGGGGCGGCGGCGTCGAGGTGCTGCGCCGCAGCGCCGCGATGATGGTCGACCCCGAGCGGCCGGTGCGGTTCCTGGCGCTCTCGGTCTCCGACGCGGCCGAGGACGTCATCGGCGTCATCCGCGGCGGCGCCCGCGGCTATGTCACCAAGACGATCACCGGCACCGACCTCGTGAACGCGATCTTCCGGGTGGCCGACGGCGACGCGGTCTTCTCGCCGCGGCTGGCCGGCTTCGTCCTGGACGCCTTCGCCTCGACGGACGCCCCGCCGGTGGACGAGGACATGGACCGCCTCACCCAGCGTGAGCGCGAGGTGCTCCGGCTGATCGCCCGCGGGTACGCGTACAAGGAGATCGCCAAGCAGTTGTTCATCTCCGTCAAGACGGTTGAGTCACATGTCTCGGCCGTCCTGCGCAAGCTCCAGCTCTCCAACCGCCATGAGCTCACCCGCTGGGCGGCCGCGCGGCGACTGGTCTGACCTGCGGTTTCGTCGTGCAGGGGGTGCATGGGGGCGGATGACCGGGAGCCGCCCCCGGAGCGCGGGGCGCCGACGGGGCGTGTAAAGAAGCGCTCAAGCCGGGCAACCAGGATCGTGCGGAACGCCATCTAAGGGCGCGGAGAGGCTCGCTGCCCGAAGGCGGGGCCGGAACCACGCCCACGCCCTGCGCCGCACACATCCCTGGAAACGAGATCCCGATGAGCCTGACGGGTACGCCCTTCTTCCTCTTCTCGATCCTGCTGCTGATCGTCGCCGTCGTGCTGCCGTTCGCCCTGTGGGGACGAGTGGCCGGGCCGCGCCTGGTACGGATCGTGGCACGGCTGTTGATGCTGCTGTTCGCCCAGATCACCGCCATCACGGTGGTGTTCGTCATGGTCAACAACGCCAACAACCTCTACGACAGCTGGGGCGATCTGCTCGGCACCGGCAACCACATCGACCAGGCCCGGAACCTCGGCGCGGACGGCCTGGGCGGCAAGAACCTCAAGGACGAGCCCAAGGTGCTCCAGCACTTCCGGCCGGCCGACGACCCGGTGCTGGGCGCCGGCGTCCAGATGACCGACCTCAAGGGCCAGATCTCGGGCGTCAACGGCGAGGTGTACGTCTGGCTGCCGCCGCAGTACAACGACCCCGCCTACAAGAACAAGAAGTTCCCGGTGGTCGAGCTGCTGCCCGGCTACCCCGGCTCCGCCAAGTCCTGGTTCGGCTCGCTCAAGGCCAACGAGCAGCTCGGCTCGCTGATGCAGAGCGGGGCGGTCAAGCCGTTCATCCTGGTGGCGCCGCGGACCAACGTCCTGTCCAACGCCGACAGCGGCTGCGTCAACATCCCCGGCAAGGTCAACGCCGACAGCTGGCTGACCGTCGACGTCCGCCAGATGGTGATCGACAACTTCCGGGCCGGCGACAAGCCGGACTCCTGGGGCCTGGCCGGCTACTCGGCGGGCGCCCACTGCGCCACCAAGCTGGCGCTCGCCCACCCGGACCGGTACCGCGCAGCCGTCGGCATGTCCGGCTACAACGACCCGGCCATAGAGCGTGATTCGCTCGCCGGCAAGGATCCCAAGCTGCGCGTCGAGACCAACCCGATGCACATCCTCAAGGCCGCCAACGAGGCCGGGAAGCCGCCCCGCACCGCGCTGTACATCTCGGGCGCGAGCGGTGACGGCTACCAGGCCGGTACGGGCCTCAAGGAGCTCGCGAAGAACCCGACGACGGTGACCGTCCAGCAGATCTCCTCGGGCGCGGGCGGCCACACCGTGCCGGTGTGGAAGCGCCAAGTGCCGGAGATCTTCCGGTGGTTCGGCCTGTACCTGCGGGGCTAGGGCCTGCCGCACCCCCGCCCGCCCGCCGGCCGGCGCCCGACGCGTTCGCGTGGGGCTGTCCGGGCCGGACGGGCGGGTTTCTGCTCTCGGGGCGTCTGCGCGGGGCGTCCCCTACGCCGGGCGGGTCGCGCCCGCGAAGGGCAGGCGGTCGAGCGGGGCGATCTCGACGGGTGTCCCCGGATGCGGGGCGTGGATCATCTCGCCGCCGCCGATGTAGAGGCCCACGTGGCTGATGCCGGAGTAGAAGAACACCAGGTCACCGGGGGCGAGTTGGGGCCAGTCGACGCGGGTGCCGGAGGTGATCTGGGTGTAGGTCGTCCGGGGCAGGGCGACGCCGCCGGCCCGCCACGCGGCCAGGGTCAGGCCCGAGCAGTCGTAGGCGGCCGGGCCGGTCGCGCCCCAGGCGTAGGGCTTGCCGAGGGCGCCGTGGGCGAAGGCCACCGCCCGGGCGGCGCGGTTACCGGGCGCCGGGTCGGGCGGCGCGGGTGCGGCGACGGCCGGTTCCAGGGCGCGCGGCAAGGCGTACGCCGGGAGGCGCGGGGCGGCGGCCTCCGGGGAGCGCTCCGCGGTGGCTAAGGGGTGGCCGCCGAGCCGGCGGACGCTGCCCAGCCGACGGGCCCAGCCGGAAACCGCGGTCGCCTGGTGGCTCCCGGTGCGCTCCAGGACCGTGGCGCCGTCCAGGTAGCGCTGCGGGTCCGCGGCGAGCAGCAGCCCGGTGCGGGCGGTGCGGGCCGTACGGGGCCCGGCCGGCGGGGGTGCGAGCGGCGGCCGCTCACCGGCCGTGTGGTGCGACGCCATGGCGGCCGTCACTTCCTTCCCTGCGGGCGGATACGACCGGCGGGGTACGGGCCCGGTCGCCTGCAGGAGGAAGCTAGGCCCGGTGTCACCGTCGGGAACCCCCTTGCCCGGCATTGCCCGATTCCGACCGCCACCGTGCGGGGGATGACCGGCCCGAAGGCCGGGGGAGGGCCGAGGGGCGGTGGGCCCTGACCGAAGCGGGCATCACGGGCGCCCTGCCGGAAAGGGCGTGCTATGGGGCGGATACGATCCAGCACTATGGACGTAGTAATCAATGTCTTCGTCGCCCTGCACATCATCGGCATCGCCTCCCTCCTGGGCGGCTTCCTGACCCAGATGAAGGCGATGGGCGCGGGCACCGCCCGCTTCGTGCCGGCCATGCTGCACGGCGCGCTGACGATGCTGGTCACCGGCATCGTCCTGGTCGGCCTGAACCAGATGCAGGACCACTCGCTCAACAACATCAAGATTGGCATCAAGATGGCCGTCCTGGTGGTGATCCTGGCGCTGGTCTACGTCAAGCGCGACGAGGAGAAGCTTCCCAAGCCGCTCTTCGGCGCGGTCGGCGGACTCACCATGCTCAACATCTTCATCGCGGTGCTCTGGACCTGAGCCGCCTGCCCGGCCCCGGGCCAGGCATCGCCGCAGCGACGACTCACCGCGCGGTCATCCCGCTCCGTACTTACGGAGACGGCGGATGACCGCGCGGTGGCGTGTGGGGGGTGGTTCATGACGGGCGCACGGGCGCGCCCGTGCGCCGGCTACGCGGGCCGGACGCTGCCGTAGATCGGCATGCCGTAGATCGACTCCACCCGGACGCTGGCGCCCGGGTGCGGGGCGTGGATCATCTCGCCGCCGCCGATGTACATCCCGACGTGGCTGATGTCGTTGAAGAAGAACACCAGGTCACCGGGTTGGAGATCGCTGCTGGAGACCCGGGTGCCGACCTTGACCTGGTCCCAGGTCGTGCGCGGCAGATCGACCCCGGCGGCCCGCCACGCGGCCTGCGTCAGCCCCGAGCAGTCGTAGGAGCTGGGTCCGGTCGCGCCCCAGACGTACGGCTTGCCGATCTGGGAGCGGGCGAAGGCGAGCGCCTTCCCGGCCTTGGTGGAGTACGAGCCGCTGTCGGAGCTGCCGCCCCCCGAACCGGTGCCGGTCCCGGAGCCGGTACCGCCGCTGGGCTGCTGCTGGCGCTGCTGGGCCTCCTTGCGGGCCTCCTCGGCGGCCTTGCGCTGGGCCTCCGCCTCCTTCTGGCGCTCCAGTTCGGCCAGCCGCGCCTTCTCCTGGGCGGTCAGCCGGGACAGCAGCTGCTGGGCCTCGGCCAGCTTGGACTGAACGTTTCGCTTGGTCTCCTTCAGGGTCGCCTGCGACTGCTGGAGGGCCTCCAGGCTGTGGGTGGCCTCCGCCCGCTGACGGGCGGCGGTCGCGGCCTGGTCCTCGTAGTCGGTGATCGCCTGCTTCTGCCGTCCGGTCAACTGCTCCATCAGGTGGTTGCGGTCGACGAACTGCTGCGGGTCCTTGGCGAGCATCAGCTGGGCGGTCGGGCTGATCCCGCCGGTCTGGTACTGCGCCGAGGCGAACGCGCCCAGCCGGCGGCGGGACTCGTTCATCTTGTCCGCGAGCCGGGCCGCCTCGTCGAGGAGGCGGTTCACGGTGTGCTGCTGGCCGTCCGCCTTCTCCTTGGCGCCGTTGTACTTCTGGGTGGCCACCTCGGCCTGCCGGTACAGGTCGTCGACCTTCTGCTTGACCTCTCCGATGGAGGGCTGCGGCGCATTCGGGGCGGCGTTCGCGGTCTGCGAGAGCAGCGTGACCGAGGCCAGCGCCGCGGTGGTGAGCCCGGCCGCGGTGCGACGGCCGCCGGGCGTGGCGAGTATGGGGGTGCGCGGCTTGCGATGGGACGCCAAGGCCGGCGACTCCTTCCGTGGACCGCCTACCGGGTTAGCTGTCGGGTTCGGGCGGTGTGCTGACGGAAGGCTTGCCCTACGACCGCTGCGTCCGCCTGGCGACGGCCGCACCGGTCGATTCACCCCAGTGGTGCTTGTGGGTCCCCGGCTCCGGGTGCCTGACGGCAGGACCGGACTCGGCGGAGGCGGCCCGTGCGGACGCTGTCGTCCGCGGGGACAGCGGGCTGCCCGAGCGAGACCGTAGCCAACTCGTGTGGCTCCTGTGAAGGCTGATGTTCGATATGCCCGAAACCTTTTCGTGACCTCACGGTGAGTGTCGCCACGTTTCCGGGCACGAGCGCACAAGTTACCGCCCCGGCCGGCGCAGTGCCGGGGCAATCCGCCACTCCGGGACCGGTTGTCGGTGCGGCGGCCTAGACTCGGTGGGCGATGAGCAGCCTCTTTGACGACAGCTTCCTGGCGGACCTCGGCCCCCCGGACGAGGAGCCCCCGCCCCCGCCCGAGGACGAGCCCGGCCCGGCCCCCGAGGACGTGCCCGCCGACCTCTTCGGCGGGGCCTTCGACGCGCCCGTGACCAGGGAGTCCTACTACCGCGACGGCGCCGCCCGCCCGGCCATCGACCCGGCGGCGCTCCTGGAGGGGCTCAACGACCAGCAGAAGGCCGCCGTGGCGCACAGCGGCAGCCCGCTGCTGATCGTCGCCGGCGCCGGCTCCGGCAAGACCCGGGTGCTCACCCACCGGATCGCCCACCTGCTCGCCGAGCGCCACGTCCACCCCGGCCAGATCCTCGCGATCACCTTCACCAACAAGGCCGCGGGCGAGATGAAGGAGCGCGTCCAGGAGCTGGTCGGCCCGCGCGCCAACGCCATGTGGGTCTCCACGTTCCACAGCGCCTGCGTGCGGATCCTGCGCCGGGAGTCCAAGCGGCTGGGCTTCACGTCGTCCTTCTCGATCTACGACGCGGCCGACTCCAAGCGCCTGATGGCCCTGGTCTGCCGCGACCTCGACCTGGACCCCAAGCGCTTCCCGCCCAAGTCCTTCAGCGCGAAGATCTCCAACCTCAAGAACGAGCTCATCGACGAGGAGACCTTCGCCGGGACGGCCGCCGACGGCTTCGAGAAGACCCTGGCCCAGGCGTACGCGATGTACCAGGCGCGGCTGCGCGAGGCCAACGCCCTGGACTTCGACGACATCATCATGACGACGGTCCACCTGCTCCAGGCGTTCCCGGACGTCGCCGAGCACTACCGCCGCCGCTTCCGCCACGTCCTGGTCGACGAGTACCAGGACACCAACCACGCCCAGTACACCCTCGTCCGCGAGCTGGTCGGCCCTGGCACGGCCGACACCCCCGCCGCCGAGCTGTGCGTGGTCGGTGACGCCGACCAGTCGATCTACGCCTTCCGCGGCGCCACGATCCGCAACATCCTCCAGTTCGAGGAGGACTACCCGGACGCCACCACGATCCTGCTGGAGCAGAACTACCGCTCCTCGCAGACCATCCTCTCCGCCGCCAACGCCGTCATCGAGCGCAACGAGAACCGCCGCCCGAAGAACCTCTGGACGGACGCCGGCGCCGGCGCCAAGATCACCGGCTATGTCGCCGACACCGAGCACGACGAGGCCCAGTTCGTCGCCGACGAGATCGACCGGCTCACCGACGCCGGCGACGCCAAGGCCGGCGACGTCGCGGTCTTCTACCGCACCAACGCCCAGTCCCGGGTCTTCGAGGAGATCTTCATCCGGGTCGGGCTGCCCTACAAGGTCGTCGGCGGCGTGCGCTTCTACGAGCGCAAGGAGGTCCGCGACATCCTCGCCTACCTCCGGGTGCTCGCCAACCCCGAGGACGCCGTCCCGCTCCGCCGGATCCTCAACGTCCCCAAGCGCGGCATCGGCGACCGCGCCGAGGCGATGATCGAAGCCCTGGCGCTGCGCGAGAAGATCACCTTCCCGCAGGCGCTGCGCCGGGTCGACGAGGCGTACGGGATGGCCGCCCGCTCCGCCAACGCCGTCAAGCGGTTCAACGCCCTGATGGAGGAGCTGCGCACGATCGTGGAGTCCGGGGCCGGCCCCGCCACGGTCCTGGAAGCGGTCATGGAGCGCACCGGCTATCTGGCCGAACTCCAGGCGTCCACCGACCCCCAGGACGAGACCCGGATCGAGAACCTCCAGGAACTCGCCTCCGTGGCCCTGGAGTTCGAGCAGGGGCGCGGCGAGGGCGAGGCGCCGGAGGGTGCCGCCGCGGGCCCCGGCACGCTCGCCGAGTTCCTGGAGCAGGTCGCCCTGGTCGCCGACTCCGACCAGATCCCGGACGAGGACGAGGAGGGCTCCGGCGTCATCACGCTGATGACCCTGCACACCGCCAAGGGCCTGGAGTTCCCGGTGGTGTTCCTGACCGGCATGGAGGACGGCGTCTTCCCGCACATGCGGGCGCTCGGCCAGACCAAGGAGCTGGAGGAGGAGCGCCGGCTCGCCTACGTCGGCATCACCCGCGCCCGCGAGCGGCTCTACGTCACCCGCTCCACGATGCGCAGCGCCTGGGGCCAGCCCTCGTACAACCCGGCCTCCCGCTTCCTGGAGGAGATCCCCGACGCGTACGTGGAGTGGAAGCGCACGGGCCCCGCGACGCCGTCGGCGTCCATGGGCGGCCTGTCGTCGCGCGGTTCCTCGGGCGGCGGAGGGCTCGGCGGCGGCATCGGGGCGTCGCTGTCCTCGGCGCGCGCCAAGGGGCCGAGCGGGTTCGCGACCCGGCGCGCGGCGGACCGCCCGGTGGTCGCGCTGGCCATCGGCGACCGCGTCACCCACGACAGCTTCGGGCTCGGCACGGTCGTCGCCGTCAAGGGCAGTGGGGACAACGCCGAGGCGACCATCGACTTCGGCGGCGAGAAGCCCAAGCGGCTGCTGCTGCGGTACGCACCGGTGGAGAAGCTCTAGCAGCGCGGACAGCGGGAACGCGCAGGGGCCTGCCGCGGTGTGCGGCAGGCCCCTGGGCGCTCGTACCGGGGTTCAGTACGGGTTGAGGTCGTGGGCGCGGAGCCACGGTATCGGGTCGATCGCCGAGCCGCCGCCCGGCCTGACCTCGAAGTGCAGGTGCGGGCCGGTGGAGTTGCCGGAGTTGCCGGAGTAGGCGATGGTGTCGCCGGCCTTGACCGTGCCGGAGCGGACCTTGGCGCTGCTCAGGTGGCAGTACCAGGTCTCGGTGCCGTCGGGCGAGGTCACGATCGCCATGTTGCCGTAGGCGGAGTTCCACTGCGTGCGGACGGTGCCGTCGGTGGCCGACATGACCGGGGTGCCGTAGCTGACCGGGAAGTCGATGCCGGTGTGCACCGACATCCAGTTCACCCCGGCCTGGCCGAAGAGCGCGCTCAGACCGTGCTGGGTGACCGGCAGGACGAACTTGGGGCGCAGCGCCTCCTTGCGGGCCGCCTCTTCTTCCTTGCGCTTGCGCTCGTCCGCCTGCCGTTGCTTGAGGTCCAGTCGCTCCTGGGTGCGGCTGGCCCGCTCGCGGAAGTCCTGGGCGCTGGCGCTGAGTCCGGCGAGCTGGCTGTCGAGCTTCTTGTTGGCCGCCGTCGTCCGCTTCGCGGCACCGGCGTCCGGTGCGGCCTGGGTCGTCGTGCCGTCCTTGTCGTCCCCGCCGAACTGGCTGACCGAGGCCGCGGCCGCCGCGCAGACGCCCATCGCGGCGACCGAGGGCACCGCGACGGTCAGCAGCGCCGAGCGCTTGGCCTGGCGGCGCCGGCCGCGACCGCGGACCGCCTTGCCCGCCGGGGGACCGTCGACCCCCAGGGGGGCATCGTCGTCCGGGACGGCGGTGACGGGCGTCGCCTGGACGGGCATCGCCTGGGTCATCGCGTCGGCGAGCGACGAGGGGGCGGGCGCAAGGGCCTCGGTGGCGGACGCGTCGGTGGCGTCGTGCTCGTCGACGGCACCGTCGGCACCGACGGTCTCGGGGGCGAACGCCGCGAGGGGCTGGTCCCACAGGACGGTGTCCTCGACCGGCACGGTGTCGTCCGCGGGCGGGCCCGCCTGGGCCGGGATACCCGGGGCCGGGGCGGGCGACGGGGCGGTGCGGTCGGCGTGGTCGGCGTAGTCCGCGGTCGACCAGACCGCGGTGGCCTCGTAGCCGATCGGCTCCTGGACCGCGGTGGCGGCGGCCGCGAAGGAGGCGGTGTCGTAGGCCGCGGTGCCGTAGCCGGTGTCGTAGGCGGTGGTGTCGTACCCGGCGGTGGGGTAACTGCCGGTGTCGTAACCGCCGGTGAGGCCGCCGGCGGAGCCGTACGAGGCGCCGGTGTCGTAGCCGGCGGTGTCGTACGCCCCGCCGTCGAAGCCGTGCGTCCCGAAGCCACCGGTGTCGTAGCTTCCGGTGCCGTAGGCGGCGCCGCTCCCGTGGGCGGCGGAGTCGTAGCCCCCGGCGAGCCCGTAGGCCGCGGTGTCGTACCCGGTGCCGTACGGGGCGGTGGTGTCGTAGCCGGGGGCGTCGTAGCCGGTGTGCGCGTACGGGTCGTAGCCGGTGCTGCCGTAGGCGGTGGTGTCGTACCCGGTGGTGGGGTAACTGCCGGTTCCGTAGGCGTCGGTGAGGTGGTCGCCCGCAGGGTGGCCGCCGGTGCCGTAGCCGCCGTGGTCGTGGCCGCCGGGGTGCGCGCCGAAGAGGGGGTCACCGTCGCCGTATGCCGCGTGTGCGTAGGAGGCATCGGAAGCGGGGGCGGTCGGAAGCTGAGCCCCCGACGGGTGACGGTCGTCCACCAACTTCTCTTTCGCCTCGGCTGCAGGAGAATTAGCGGCGACTGTACCCGGCGGTACACGACGGCGACAATCTTCCCGAAGTTTCGGGCTCGGCGAGGCCGGGCATTTGGCCGCCTTTCGGCAGTACGCAGGCCACTTCTTGCGCGTTCTTGGCGGCTCGTTCGAAGATTGTTCGACGCGGTGACCGGGGTATGACGAGGGGCGGTCGCGCGGGCATGGGGGGATTGCCGCCTCGGTCGCCGGTCAGGCCACCGATATCGCGTCCCGTGCGGACGGGACCGCTTCCGTGGCCGCCAGCGCCTCCCGAATCCGCGCCGCCACGGCCGCGTTGACCGGCAGTGCGAGGTGCCCGACGCCGCTGACCCGGACGTTCTCCACATGCAGGTCCGGATGATCGATCCGGGCGGTCCTGGCCGGCACCATCACCTGGTCCTCCTCGCTCCAGAAGGCCACGAAGCGCGTCCGGCACCGCGGCGCCGGCAGCGCCAACTCCGCGATCACTGCGGAGTCGGGGCGCATCTGCCGGACGATCGGATGCGCCGACATCAGGGGCGCGACGCGGGTGCCGGCATGCGGGGTGCCGAGCGTGATCAGCGTCCGGACCCGCTCGTCGCCGCCGCACCGCTGCACGTAATAGCGGGCGATCAGGCCGCCGAGACTGTGCCCGACGAGATCCACCCGGCGGTGTCCGGTCCGGGCGCAGACCTCTTCCACGTGGCGGCCCAACAGCTCGGCGGCGCGGCGCAGATCGCAGGTCAGCGGGGAGTAGTTGAGTGCCTCGACATGGCGCCAGCCGTGGCGGTACAGGGAGCGGCGCAGCAGGACGAAGACCGAGCGGTTGTCCACGAAGCCGTGCAGGAGCAGGACCGGTGGATGGGCGCGGCCCTCGGTGGGCAGGCGGGTCGGCGGACCGGCCGCGGGGGACGCGGTCGGCGGGCGCTCCTGGGCGATCCCGGTCGGATAGAGGAGGAGATGAGCGGTGAGCACGCCCAGCTCCACGAGCGTGGTGCGCAGCAGAAGAGGTGTGGAGAGAACAGGCAGAGCCCCCATGGCCGACCTCCCGAACGGCATGCGGGAGGTGACGACGACCCCCGAATGCCCTTGTGGGAAGCCGCGAGCGGCGATGGTGGTGCGGCGGCGGCCCCGCGGGCCGACCGGGCTGCGGCTCCCCGGGCGCCCGGCCCGTGTGTGCGGCGCCGGCCGTCCCTGGCGGCGGCGGACACGCGGAACGCGGCGCGTGGCGAATGTGTCCCGTGTGTGATTTCCCCCTCGCCGGATGTCACGAAACGGCTGCGTACGGGATGCTGTAGATAACGTTCGTTCACGCTCGTGGCCGCCGGTTCGCGGTGGCGCGACCGGATGTCGGCTCGGCGGCATCGCCCTGGCGGTGCCGCGCATGGCTTGGAGGCAGTGATGAGTGTGGCGCGGCAAGACGGGGCGCAGGCAGAGGGCCAGGGCGCGGCGGGCCGGTCGGGGCCGATCCGGGTCGTCGTCGCCAAGCCGGGGCTCGACGGGCACGACCGGGGCGCCAAGGTCATCGCCCGGGCGCTGCGGGACGCCGGTATGGAGGTGATCTACACCGGGCTGCACCAGACGCCGGAGCAGATCGTCGACACCGCGATCCAGGAGGACGCCGACGCCATCGGGCTGTCGATCCTCTCCGGTGCCCACAACACCCTCTTCGCGAAGGTGCTCGCCCTCCTGGAGGAGCGGGACGCGACGGACATCAAGGTCTTCGGCGGCGGCATCATCCCGGAGGCGGACATCGCCCCGCTGAAGCAGCAGGGCGTCGCGGAGATCTTCACGCCGGGGGCGACCACCACCTCGATCGTGGAGTGGGTCAACGCGAACGTCCGCCCGCTGGCCGTCTGAGCGGCCCGCGCCCGACGAGCCGTACGGGACGGCCCGGCCCGTTGCCGCGGGCGGCGCCGGCCGCCGGGGGAGCGGGCCCGTCGTCCGCGCAGGGCGGCGGGCGGTCGCCGGCGTCATGGTGCCTCCCCGGCGAGCTCGGCGTGCATGGCGGCGCGCAGGCGGAGGGTGCCGACCAGGCGCTGGAACGCCTCGGACCAATAGCCGCCGGAGCCCGGGGAGGCACCCTCGGGCTCGTCCGTGACCGCCGTGAGCATCTGCAGCCGGTCGGCCGCCGCCGGATCCAGGCAGCGCTCGGCCAGGCCCATCACCCCGCTGAAGCTCCACGGATAGCTGCCCGCGTCCCGGGCGATGTCCAGTGCGTCGACCACCGCCCGGCCCAGCGGCTCGGACCACGGCACCGCGCAGACGCCCAGCATCCGGAACGCGTCCGCGAGGCCGTGGACGGCGATGAACTCGGATACCCAGCCTGCCCGTTCGTCGTCCGGGAGCACCGTCAACAGCTTCGTCAGGTCCCGGGAGGAACCGGCCGGCGCCAGCTCGGCGGCGGCCTGGCCGGGGTTGCCGGGCGCGCCCAACAGGGCCCGCGCCCAGTCCGCGTGCCGCTGGCGCACCGCGGCCCGGCACCACGCGTCGTGCAGCTCCGTCCGCCAGTCGCCGGCCACCGGGAGCGCGACGAGTTCCGCCGGGGAGCGCCCGCCCAGACGGCCGGGCCAGCGGTCCAGCGGCGTCGCCTCCACCAACTGGCCCAGCCACCAGGCGCGTTCCCCCCTCCCGGAGGGCGGCTGGGGGGCGACGCCGTCCCGCTGCATCCCGGCGTCGCAGGCGCCCGGCGGATCGACCACGAGGACCTCGGTGGCGGTGGCGTCCCCGGGGGCCGGCCGGGCCAGGCGGACGCAGACCAGGCTGCGCTCGGCCATCCGGGCCGCGAGCGCGGAGCCGGGCAGGGCGGAGAGGAGCTCCGCAGCGGTGGTGCGGACGTTGCGGCTGCGGTCGGAGAGGGCCTGCTCCAGGAACGGCTCGTCGCTCGGCGTGAGCGCCTCGCCGAGGGAATCCAGGAACATCAGACGGTCCTCGGCGCGCTCGGTCGCCCAGGTGGCCGCGAGCAGCGCCAGGCCGGCCCGCGGATCGCGGCGCCGCAGCGACGTCAGCAGCGCGACCCGCTCCGCGAACAGCCCCTCCTCCCACAGTCGCCGGACCGCCTCGGGGGCGTCGGCGCCCGGCAGCGACAGCGGGCCGCCGATGCCGCGGAGCGCGAACCTCCAGTCGTCGTTGAGCCGGGCCAGCCACAGGCCGCGGGGGCCCGCCAGGGCGAGCGCGGTGGGCCGTAGGTCGGTGCGGGACCGGGCGGCGTCCAGCAGTGCGGGCAGCAGTGCCTCGGGGGCGCGGTAACCGCGTCCGTCGGCGGCGGCCAGCCACTGGGGCAGCAGTTCGGTGAGGTCGGGATCGGTGCCGCGCCGGCTGCCGGAGCCGGGAGCGCGGTCGGCGAGCAGCAGCGCGAGCCGGCGCCGGGCGGCCGGCGGCAGCGGGGGCCGCGGATCGGCGGGGGCCGGGGCGGGCCGCTCGGCGGCCGGGGCGGGGCGGAGCGCGGAGCGCCGCCGCACGGTGCCGACCGCCGCCGCGTCCAGCAGCGCTGCCGCGGGGGTCTGCCCGTCCCGCACGGCCACCGGCGGGGTGCGCCGCTCGGCCCCGAGGAGCGCGGCGCTCACCAGGTCGGGCCAGGCGCCGGGGGCGGCTGCGGTGGGGATGGCTGTGCTGGGGGTGGGGGATGGGGTGGGTGTGGTCGGCATGCTCTGCCTCCGGATGAGGGTGGTGCACGGATGAGGGGGCCTCGCGCCGCTGCGGGCCGGGCGGTGGGTCACGGGGACAGCGACACCGGTGCGGGGTCCCAGACCGTCAGCGGCAGGAAACCCCGGTGGCCGCATTCGCCGAAGACCGTGACCGGCGCGCCGCCCGATATGGCCGCCAGCTGCCACAGGGCCGGACGGCCCAGGCAGCGCGGATCCAGCGGGAGGGCGGACTCGCCGTCGGCGTCGGCCAGTTGCCAGCCGCCGCCCGCGCCGCCCGGTATCGGCGTGACATCGGCCAGGACCACCGGCCAGGCGTCCAGCCAGGGGTCGTCGCGCAGCGCATGGCCGTACGCGGCCAGCGCGGCGTCGATGCCGCAACCGGTCGGGACCGGCCCCGGGGCCGCGGGGGCGTACCGCTCACCGAGGGCGACGCGCAGCGGCCGGGCGCCCGGGTAGTAGGCCAGGTCGGCGTCGAGCAGCAGGCCGGGCGGGAGCGACACCTCCAGGGGGCGGTGGGCGCCGCCGAAGGAGCGGTGCAGCGCCATCCGGCCGGTCCGCTCGCCGCGCAGGAAGATCCGGCGGGTGGTCAACGGTCCCTCGGCGCCGTCCCGTTGGGCGAGGACCAGCCAGCGGTCCCGGATCGTCACCGTCTCCGGGTCGGACCGGACGTCCGCGGCGTCCGTGGTCAGTCCGACCCGGGCGCGGACCGTCGCCGCGAGCGGGGGCGGGAGCCGATCGATGCCCAGGAAACCCTGGTTGAGGAGGTGCAGCAGGGCGCACTCCTCCAGCAGGCGGGACGGCCAGTCGGGGCCGGAGGCCGCGATCGCGGCCAACTCCCTTACCCGCGAGGCGAGTCCGGGCGCCTGGGCGTCCACCATGCGGGCGGCGGTCTCCTCCCAGGAACCCCGCCCGCCACCGGGGTCGTCCGCGCCGGTGCGGGAGGCGGCCCCGGCGGCTGGGCCGGCCGCCGCGAGGCCCGAGTGCAGCAGGTCCTCCAGGCGCTGCTCCAACTCCGTTGCGCCGGCGGCGATCCGCTGCATCCGGCGGGCCGCCCGCCGCCGGGCCGCCTCCGGATCCGCGGGCGCGCGGGAGGGGGCGGCCGCGCCCGCGCCGTCGGCCTCGGAACCGTCGGCTCCTGGACCGCCGGCCCCCGCGCCGCCCGGCGGGCGGTCGGCCCGCTCCCGGCGCGTCGCCAGCCACCCGGCCGCCCACGGCGGCGGCTGCCCGCCCGCGGCCGGACCGTCCCCCGGCCGCGCCGGCTCCCCGGCCTCGTCCCCGGCCCACCGCAGCAACAGCCCCAGCGTGTGCTTGCACGGGAACTTCCTGCTCGGGCAACTGCACTGGAACGCCGGCCCGTCGAGATCCACGACGGTGCCGTACCGCGTGCCGTCGCCGCCCTCGCACATCCCCCATACCGCGCCCCCGCCCGCGCCCGTCCCCGACCACCGGCCGGCCGCGGCGAGCCGCCCGCCCGCCGCCCGCGACGCCTCGTCCGGCGCCAGCGCGAGCACCCGGTCCCTCGTCCAACGCTCCCCGTGCGGACTCATCCGACCCCCCTGCGGACTCCCGTCGAACCCCTGCCGTCGAACCCCTGCGGATTCGCTGTCTTCGACGCTACGACGCGGCACTGACAATCGCCCTCGCACGTCGGCAACTCCGCAGGTCAGCAACGCTTTTCGGGGGCGTTGTCAGTGGTCTGGTGCAGGCTGGGAACCGCAAGTCGCCGGCGGGATCCGCGCGGGGCGCCGGCCGCACATCGCGCGACGAGGGGGAAGCATGTCCGAGAACGGCATCACCACAGCGGGTGGGGCGCACGACGGGTCCGGGGAGGCGCTGCGACCGCACGCCGAAGTCGCCTTCGCGCACGAGCTGGCGGCGCTCGCCGCGGCCGACGACCGGCCCCGGCCGGAGCGCTGGCGGCTTTCGCCCTGGGCGGTCGCGACGTATCTGCTCGGCGGCACGCTCGCCGACGGCACGGTCATCACACCCAAGTACGTCGGCCCGCGGCGGATCGTCGAAGTCGCGGTGACGACCCTCGCCACCGATCGCGCGCTGCTGCTGCTCGGCGTGCCCGGCACCGCCAAGACCTGGGTGTCGGAGCACCTGGCGGCGGCGGTCAGCGGCGACTCCACCCTGCTGGTGCAGGGCACCGCCGGCACCCCCGAGGAGGCGATCCGCTACGGCTGGAACTACGCCCGGCTGCTCGCCCAGGGCCCCAGCGCCGACGCCCTGGTGCCCGGCCCCGTCATGCGGGCGATGGCACAGGGGATGACCGCGCGGGTCGAGGAGCTGACCCGGATCCCGGCCGACGTCCAGGACACCCTCATCACCCTCCTGTCGGAGAAGACCCTGCCGATACCGGAGTTGGGGCAGGAGGTCCAGGCCGTCCACGGCTTCAACCTGATCGCCACGGCCAACGACCGTGACCGCGGCGTCAACGACCTCTCCAGCGCGTTGCGCCGCCGCTTCAACACCGTCGTCCTGCCGCTGCCCGCCACCCCGGAGGACGAGGTGGACATCGTCGCGCGGCGGGTCGCACAGATCGGGAGTTCGCTCCGACTCCCGCCCGCACCCCAGGGGATGGACGAGATCCGCCGCGTGGTGACGGTCTTCCGCGAGCTGCGGGACGGCGTCACGACCGACGGCCGCACCAAGCTCAAGTCGCCGTCCGGGACGCTCTCCACGGCCGAGGCCATCTCGGTCGTCACCAGCGGCCTGGCACTGGCCACCCACTTCGGGGACGGCGTGCTGCGCCCCGGGGACGTGGCCGCCGGCATCCTCGGCGCGGTGGTCCGCGATCCGACCGCGGACCGCGTCGTCTGGCAGGAGTACCTGGAGACCGTGGTGCGCGAGCGCGACGGCTGGAAGGACTTCTACCGCGCCTGCCGGGAGGTGGGCGCATGACCGGCGTAAACGGGACCGGGCCGGTGCTGCTCGGGGTGCGGCACCACGGCCCGGGGTCGGCCCGGGCGGTGCGGGCCGCACTGGAGCAGTGCGCACCCCGCGCGGTGCTGATCGAGGGGCCGCCGGAGGCGGACGCGCTGGTGCCGCTCGCCGCCCACCCGGAGATGCGGCCACCGGTCGCCCTGCTCGCCCACGCCGTGGACGACCCCGGCCGCGCGGCGTTCTGGCCGCTGGCCGCCTTCTCCCCGGAGTGGGTGGCGCTGCGCTGGGCCCTGGAGCACGACGTTCCGGTGCGCTTCATCGACCTTCCGGCGGCACATGCACTGGCCATGGCGGACGAGGAGCCGGAGACCGGCGAGCGGCCGGAAGAAGGAGGGACGGCGCCCGGCACGGGAACGGGCGAGGCGGCGGGGGAGCAGGGGGCGTCGGCGTCGGCCGCCGCCGTGCGGCTGGATCCCCTCCGGGTGCTCGCCGAGACCGCCGGCCACGACGACCCCGAGCGCTGGTGGGAGGACGTGGTCGAGCACCGCGGCCCGGGACGTGCCGCCCGGTCATGGGGGTCCCCCCGCGCGAGCGGAGTCGAGAGTCGGGGAGGAGTCGAGAGTGGGGGAGGCGCCGAGGGCGGGGGAGGGCCCGAGGCGGACGCGCTGGCTCCGTTCGCCGTGCTCGCCGAGGCCATGGCGGCACTGCGCGCGGCTCTCGACGACGGATCCGACCGCGACGCGGTCCGGGAGGCCCATATGCGGCTCCGACTGCGCGCCGCGCGGCGGGAGTTCGGCGACCCGGTGGCCGTGGTCTGCGGGGCCTGGCACGTCCCCGCACTGGCCCGCGCCGCCGCCCGCCCCGGCTCCGGCGGGAGCCCCGCCCCGCCCACGGTGGCCGCCGACCGGCAGCTCCTCAAGGGCCTGCCGAAGGTGAAGACGGCGCTGACCTGGGTGCCGTGGACCCACCGGCGGCTGGCCCGGCGCAGCGGCTACGGCGCCGGCATCACCTCCCCCGGGTGGTACGGCCACCTCTTCGAGGCCCCCGACCGCCCCGTGGAGCGCTGGCTGACCAAGGCCGCCTGGCTGCTCCGCGAGGAGGACCACGCCGTCTCGTCGGCGCACGTCATCGAGGCGGTGCGGCTCGCCGAAGGGCTCGCCGCGATCCGTGGCCGTCCGCTCGCCGGCCTCGCCGAACTCGACGACGCGGTCCGGGCCGTCATGACCGCCGGCTCCGACGTGCCCGCCGCGCTGATCCGCGACCGGCTGGTGGTCGGCGAGGTGCTGGGCCAGGTGCCCGAGGACGCCCCGGCCGTCCCGCTCCAACGGGACCTCGCCCGCTGCCAGCGGACGCTGCGCCTCAGGCCCGAGGCGGCCGAGCGCGAGCTGGAACTGGACCTCCGCAAGGAGACCGACGCCGGCCGCAGCGGCCTGCTGCACCGGCTGCAGCTGCTCGGCATCCCCTGGGGCGAGCCCGCCCGCTCCCGGGGCGGCACCGGGACCTTCCGGGAGACCTGGCGGCTGCGCTGGGAGCCGGAGTTGTCCGTGCGGGTCGCGGAGGCCGGCGTCTGGGGCACCACGGTGCTCACGGCGGCCACCGCCAAGGCCACCTCGGACGCCGCGGAGGCCACCGTCCTCGCCGAGGTCACCGCCCTCGCCGAGCGCTGCCTGCTCGCCGGGCTGCCCGAGGCCCTGCCGGTGGTGATGCGGGCGCTGGCCGACCGCGCCGCCCTCGACGCGGACGTCGGCCACCTCGCCCAGGCCCTGCCCGCCCTGGTCCGCGCGGTGCGCTACGGGGACGTCCGCGGCACCGACGCCGGCGCGCTCCGTGCGGTGGCGCTGGGCCTGGCCGGCCGGATCTTCGTCGGGCTGCCCCCGGCCTGCGCGGGCCTGGACGCCGAAGGCGCGGCGGAGCTGCGCGGCCACCTCGACGCCACCCACCGGGCCGTCGGCCTCCTCGGGCAGGTCGCGGAGGAGACCGGGGCACCGGACCGGGCGACCGTCGAGCCGCCCGCCCCGCCCCTGCGGGAGCGCTGGGCCGCGGTCCTCCGGACGCTCGCCGAACGGGACACCGTCCCCGGCCTGCTCCGCGGGCGGGCCGCCCGGCTGTTGCTGGACGACGGACGGTTGCCCGGCGACGGCGCGGAGCGGCTGATGGCGCTCGCCCTCTCGCCCGGCACCCCGCCCGCCGACGCCGCCGGATGGATCGAGGGCTTCGTGGGCGGCCCGGGCGGCGGCCTGCTGCTGGTCCACGACGAACGGCTGCTGGCACTGGTGGACGGCTGGCTGACGCGGGTACCGGACGCCGTGTTCGTCGACGTCCTGCCGCTGCTGCGGCGGACCTTCGGTGGATACGACACCGGGGTGCGGCGCACCCTCGGCGAACTCGTCCGCCGCGGCCCGTCCGGCGGATCCCGCCACCCGGCGCCCGGCCCCGCGGACGCGGCGGCGCCCGGCTTCGGCCCCGGCCTGGACCGCGACCGCGCCGCCGCCGTCCTGCCCACCCTGCGACTCCTGCTGGGCATACCCCAGCGCGGCTACGAGGACGAGGACGGGCGCGACGAAAACGGCAGGGGGCGGGACGGGAGCGAGCGGGGCGGCACGAGCGAGGGCGCGGACGGCGTCGGGAACGGATCCGGGACCACGGGGACCGAAGGCGCCGCCCCAGCGACCAACGAGCCGACAGGAGCGGGAAGATGACCAGCACGGCGGACCGGAACGCGGAGCGGCTGCGCCGCTGGCGACTGGCGCTGGGCGGCGCCGGCGCGGACGGCACCGGCTGCGAACTGCGCGGCAGGGACGCCGCGATGGACGGCGCACTGGAGTCCCTGTACGGGCAGCAACCACACCCGCGGCCGGGCCGCGGACCGCGCGATGGCGGCGGCACCCGGGCGGCCGGCCTCGGTGCGTCGGCGCCCCAAGTGGCCCGCTGGCTGGGCGACATCCGCAGCTACTTCTCGTCCTCCGTGGTGCAGGTGATGCAGCGCGACGCCATCGACCGGCTCGGGCTGTCCGCGCTGCTGCTGGAGCCGGAGATGCTGGAGGCCGTCGAGGCCGACGTCCACCTGGTGGGCACCCTGCTCTCCCTGAACAAGGTGATGCCGCAGACCACCAGGGAGACCGCGCGGGCCGTCGTCCGCAAGGTCGTCGGAGAGCTGGAGCAGCGGCTGGCCACCCGCACCCGGGCCACGCTCACCGGAGCGCTGGACCGCGCCGCCCGGATCCGTCGCCCGCGGCACCGCGCCATCGACTGGGACCGCACCATCCGCGCCAACCTCAAGAACTACCTCCCGGAACACCGCACCGTCGTCCCCGAGCGGCTGATCGGATACGGGCGCTCGGCGCAGTCGGCGCGGAAGGACGTGGTGCTCTGCGTCGACCAGTCCGGGTCGATGGCCGCGTCCGTGGTGTACGCCTCGGTGTTCGGGGCGGTGCTGGCCTCGATGCGGGCCCTCGACACCCGGCTGGTCGTCTTCGACACCGCCGTGACCGACCTGACGGACCACCTGGAGGACCCGGTGGAGCTGCTGTTCGGCACCCAGCTCGGCGGCGGCACGGACATCAACCGGGCGCTGGCCTACTGCCAGTCCCGGATCCGCCGGCCCGCCGACACCGTGGTCGTCCTCATCAGCGACCTCTACGAGGGCGGCATCCGCGACGAGATGCTCAAGCGGGTCGCCGCGATGACGGCGTCCGGGGTGCGGTTCGTGACCCTGCTCGCGCTCTCCGACGAAGGCGCGCCCGCCTACGACCGGGAGCACGCGGCGGCCCTGGCCGCCCTCGGGGCACCGGCGTTCGCCTGCACGCCCGACCGGTTTCCGGAGGTGATGGCGGCCGCACTGGAGAAACGGCCGCTGCCCATACCGGACATGGCGGAGCAACGGTGACAGGAAACCCGGGGGGACTTGCGGGGTACCTGCCCCGTCGTGCAAGGATCAGGGCATCGCTCGATCACCCGTGACGGGTTCGACACCGTGGCGCTGTGCCCGGCTGTCCCCGTCCGCATGGGAAGGTCCCCTCCTTGTCCGCTGTGTTCGCCCTGCCTGCCGCCGTGCGCCTGCCGCGCACCGTGGCCGTGCGGCGCGCGCTGCTGGCGGGGCTCTTCCTGGTCGGCTTCGTCCTCCTCGGCATCGGCTTCGGCACCGGCGCACACGCCGCCGACCGGACGCCCGTCGACGGCCGTCCGGCCGCACCCGCGCTGACCGGGGCCCAGACCCCGCAGCGCGCCGGCACCCCCCGGCACCTCGGCAAACTGCCGCAGTCCGGGGCGACGTTGGCGCACCAGGGCGAGGCGGAGGGCGCCGGACTCACCCGGCGCGCGGACACCGAGACGGCCGCGGTCGAGGGCACGATGCGCCCCGCCGAGCAGGCCGCCGCACCGGTCACCGGCCGGCTCGCCGAGCCGGTGGACGCGGTGACCGGCCTGGTCAAGGCGATCGGCGGGATCGGGGACACGGTCGGCGGCGCGCTGCCCGTCCACCTCCCCGTCGGCACCCACCCGGGACGGCCCGGCGACGGTGGCACGCCCGCGCACGGCGGGGCGCCCGGTGGCGCTCAGGCCGGTCCCGGGGCCGTTCCCACCGGCGACGGCCCGGCCGCGTCGCAGCTGCTCCGCCCGGCGCACTGCGGCTACGCACCGCACCACCCGGCCGCCGCACAGCCGCGTCCCGTCGCCCAGCCGCAGCGGGACGCCGGCCACCACGGCCTGCCGGCCCAGGGCCCGCTGGGCCCGGTCGCGCCGCCCGCGCACACCACGGGCGACGGCCACGGTCCCCGTGGCGGCGATCAGCACGCCGCCGCTCCGGCGGACTCCCCGCGCTTCCGGCTGCTGCCCGGTGGCGTCCGTACGGCCGATGGCGCCCCGACGCGCCGACGGGCCGAAGAAATCCTCGAATTCCCCGGCTAGGGCAGACCGCTCCGCGTCTGAAATGACCTGCCACGCGGGGGTGGCACAGGTCTGCCCGTTGAACCTCCCGAATTCGAAGGACATCACCACCATGCGCTCCAACATCCGCCGTTCCATCGCCGTCGCCGCCACCGCCACCGGCCTGTGGGCCCTCGGCTCCGTCGCCGCCAACGCCGCCGAGCTGCCGGCCACCCCGGACCTGCCGGCCGTCGGCACGGTCACCGGTGCCGCCCAGCACCTGTCCACCGGCGCGGTCACCGGCACCGTCCAGAAGGCCGCCGGCACCGCCACCAAGACCGTGCGCGGCGCGGCCGGCAAGGCGACCGGGGTCCTCGGCGGCGGCGTGTCCGCCGACAAGCTGCCCACCGGTCAGCTGCCGCAGGCCGGCGGCATCGTGGACGGTGTGCGCCAGCTCGTCGGCGGTGCCGGGCTGCCCGACGCGAACGCCGGTGACGTGCAGAAGGCTGTCGACGGCAAGCAGGCGAAGCAGGCCGTCAAGCAGCTCTCCAAGGTCGCCAAGACCGCTGACCTGGGCAAGGCCGGCAAGCTGGTGAACGGCAAGCTGCCCGCGCTGCCGAAGCTGCCCGCCGTCCCGGGCGTCCCCGCCGCCAAGCTGCCCGGCGGTCTGCCCAAGGGCCTGCCCGGCGTCCCGGCGCTGCCCAAGACCCCGGGTCTGCCGAAGGCCCCGGGTTCGGCCGACAACCTGCTGGCCGGCCTCGCCGGTGCGGGTCTGCGTCCCGAGCAGCTGACCAAGCAGGCGCAGGGTGCGCTGGCCACCGCGCGTCCGCTCGTCGACCGCACCGCCGCCGACGTGCTGCCGCCGGTCGCCGCCCGGACGGTCGCCAAGGTCCTGCCGGTCGCCCAGGGCGCGGTCGGCAACGTGGGCGCGCTCGCCGGTGACGCCGCGCGTCGGGCCACCCCGTTCGTGACCGTCGTCGACGGCCGCGTCCAGGTGTTCGTGCAGAACGTCCAGGGCGAGGCCGTGCCGTTCGCGCAGGGTGTCGCCGGGCAGGCCACCGTCCTCGCGCAGGGCGTGGGCAGCGACGCGGTGCCGTTCGCGCAGGGCGTGGTGACCGTCGTGGTGACGGACGCCAAGGGCACCGCGACCGCCGCCGTCGCCGGCGCCCAGGGCCTGGCCCCGGCCGTGCCCGCCAACGTCGCCGACCTGACCAACGCCGCCAACATCCCGGCGGTGCCCGCCCTTCCGGTGCAGGGCCTCTGATCCGTCCGGCGAACCGCACGGTGTGCACCGGTGGACCGACCGCGGCGGCGGTCGGGACCCGGGGCCATCGGAACGCCGGATGAGGCGGACGAGGTGACGTGGGGGTCATCTCGTCCCGCCGAGTGAAAGACGCCGGGTGGCCCTCTGTGGGGGAGGGTCACCCGGCCTTTTTCGTGCCCGGGGAACGGCCGGTGCCCGGGGGCCGTTCGGTTCAGCGGCACAGGGCCGCGTCCACCACGCTGTCCATGTGCTCCTTGGTCGTCCGGCCCGGCTGCGTGGTCACCGCGACGTCGGCGGCGCGGCCGTTCCCGGCGACGCCACCTCGGGTCTCGTATCCCGTCATGCTGCCGCCGTGGCCCCAGTAGACGCCGCCGCACGACAGCGGCCTGCTCACGAGGCCCAGGCCGTAGCGGGCACCGGCGGGGAAGGGGGAGGTGGCGGAGACGGTGGTGCGCATCTGGTCGAGCTGGGCCTTCGGCAGGAGGCGTCCGGACAGCAGCGCGCTGAAGAAGCGGTTGAGGTCGGAGTTCGTGGAGATCATCTGGCCTGCCGCCCATGCCCAGGACGGGTCCCATTCCGTGGCGTCGACCAGGGGCGCGCCCGCCGACTCCTGGTAGTAGCCCTTGGGGTGGCGCTCCCGGATGGTCGCGTCGCCGGGGGCGGGGAAGTAGGTGTGGCGCAGGCCAATGCGTCGGACGACGCGCCGGTCGATCTGTTCGGCGACGGTGTGGCCGGTGACCTTCTGGACGAGTAGGCCCGCCACGAGGTAGTTCGTGTTGTTGTACTCCCACTTCGCTCCGGGCGCGAAGTGGGCCTTGTGCTTCAGGGCGAGGTGCAGGAGTTCGCCGGGCTCGTAGAAGCGGATGTCGTCGCTGAGGTGGTCCACGTAGGTGGGAAGTCCGCTGGTGTGCTGGAGGAGTTGGCGGACGGTGATGCGGCGGCCGTCGATGCCGTCCCCGCGCAACAGGCCGGGCAGGTAGGTGTCGACGGAAGCGTCGAGTTCGACCTTGCCCTCGGCGACCAGTTGCAGCACGACCACGGCCGTGAAGGTCTTGGTGTTGCTGCCGATGCGGACCTGACCGTCCCTGGGGACCTTCGCGCCCGTGGCCACGTCGCCGACGCCCGCGGTGTAGGTACGGGTGTGCCCGTGGCGGTCCTGGACGCTCGCCAGCGCAGCGGGCACACCGTCCTCACGTACCAGTTGGTTCAGGTGCCTCTGCACGGAGTGCGATGTGGAGGCCGGTGCCGCCGACGCCGCGGTCGACGCCGGAGCGCCCACCGCCATCGCGCCGACGGCCACCGCAGCCGCGGCTGTCACGGCCCTGCGCCGACCACCGCCCGACCGCCGTCCGGACCAACGGAACCTCTGTCCTGCCTGTGCACGCACGAGTCAACTCCTCCGGAAGCCCTGGGAACCAGCGGCATGTGCCGGGTCCCAGCATTTCCGGAGGCGACCGGTCGGGACGATCCTGCTGTCCGCCGGGCTCCGGGTAGGGCTACCCCCAAGATCTGCCGGTCGCCCCGTACCCCTCAACCAGGCGATCGGGCCTGTGTGTTCGGTACACGGAGGCGGTCCCAGGTGACGCGGCCCGGGACGCCGTCCGCGTCCTTGCCGTGGAAGCCGAGTTTGCGTTGCCAGGAGGCGTACGACTTGCGGTGGGCCTCGTTCCACTCCGGGCCGGAGCCGTGCCGGTAGTGGTCGCAGCCCTCGGCGATCAGCCGTTCGCCCATCGCCGCGATCACCGGGTCGCGGGCCCCGGGGTGGAAGAACCCGCCGCCGGGGAACGGCTCGTAGGGCGGGTGTTGCGGCATCGGCGGGACGGGTGGGGTGCGGCCGTCGTCGAGAGCGCCGCCGGTGCCACCGGCAGCTCCGACGTCACCGGCGCCGCTGCCGTTCGCCGCGATCGGCCCGGTGCCGGGCCCCGTCCCCTGGGCGCCCCGGGACGGGTCCACCGGGTCCACCGGGCCCTCCGGCGGTTCGGCGAGGCGGGACTTGATGCGGTCGCGCAGCGCGTCCATGGTGAAGCCGAACGGATCGATCTTCCCCGGTTGCCATTCCTTGTGGCCGATCACCGAGCGCTCGCCCCACCCGTGCGCCCGGCAGATCGCCGCCGCGGCCTTCTCCACCGCCGACAACTGGGCTTCCGGCCAGGGGTCCTGGCCGTCACCGAGGTTGATGCACTCGAAGCCGTAGAAGTGCCGGTTGCCGTCGGTGTCGGCGAGCCGGTCCTCGGGGAGCTCGACCTCGTCGATCACCGCCTGGAGGACGTCGCGGTCGCCGAGGCCGGCGTGGTTGGCGCGGCCGTTGCCGACCAGATACACCTCGCCGGCCTTGTCGATCACCCCGTGGCAGAGCGGCCCCGGCAGGTCCGGGCGCCCGTCGTAGCAGAGGTCCACCGAGGGCTCGGTGCCCTCGGTGGCGGTGTGGTGGACGACCACCCCGTTCATCGGGCCCCAGTGGCCCTTGGTGTTCCGGTTGTGCCGGCGCCAGTCGCGGACCTCGTGGACGACCAGCCCCTCCGCGCGTAGCGCGGCCAGCAACTGGCTGCCGGTCAGCGGGGTGGCCATCAGTCCGCCACCCCCTGCTCGTCCACCTGCGCCTCGGCCTCCGCGGTGGTCTGCGACCGGGGCTGCTGCGGGCCGCCCCGGCCCGCAGCGCCGGTCGACAGCGTGCCGACGCCGCCGGACCCCTGGGTCTGCGCGGCGGCGTCCGTCGCCTGGATGCCGGTCGCCAGCGGGCGGAACGCGAACCGCAGGTCGGGCACGGCCTGTTCGCCGTGCACCCAGGCCAGCGGCGCGTGGTGCACGACGATGCCGGAGGGGTGCTGGAGCAGCGGGCGGCGCGCCCGGTCGGTGGGCCACTCGACGCCGCCGGTGGCGGTGCGGGCCGGGATCAGCCAGAAGTCGCCGGTGCGGTAGCTGCCGCCGGCCTCGAAGTAGACCTCGACACCGTCCTCCAGCGGCAGCCAGCCGCCCTCCTCCACCGGGACCGCGCCGTGCCGCAGCCGCCCCGGGCGGTCGCCGCGGCGCACCGTCTTCCGGCTGGCCTCCTGGTGGTCCCAGCGGCGCAGGAACGGGTGCAGTTCGGGGCGGCGGCCCACGCCCGGCGCGGGCTCGTCGGAGAGCCGCACCCGGCGGCCGGGCAGATCGACCTCCACCACCCGCAGCAGCGGCGCCGCCTCGCCCCGGCTGGCGTACCCGGTGTCCACGAACTCGACCCAGTCGCCGACATGGAGGGAGAGCTTGTCGTCGTTGGCCAGGGAGGCCAACTGCACCCAGGTGCCGTCGAGTTCGTCGACGGGGAAGGTGGGCGAGCCGTTCTCCCGCGACCACTTGAAGGTGGCGTCCTTGGCGGTGCCGCCCTCGTGCACCTCGACCCGGTACAGCTGGTTCTCCGGGCCGCGGTAGCGGGCCTCGGGCGCGACCAGGCAGGGGTCGTCGTCGGCGTGGTCGGGGCGTTCGCTGCGGGCGGCCAGCCGGCAGCCGGGGGCGGCGGCCTGCCGCGCCCAGCGGTCGAACGCGGTGCGGATGTCGTCGGCCGGCGGGTTGTCGCCGTCCAGTCCCAGCTCGGACGCCGGCAGCGGCAGCACCTGCCAGACCACCTTGGCGCGGGCCGCGGTGTCCGGCAGTGCGGCGCCCAGCGCCACCTCGCGCAGTGCCGGGTCCTCGGCGGCGGTGACCAGCCGCTCCCACACCTTCAGATAGACCAGGTACGGGAATTGGGAGGGCAGGCGGTCGCCGGGGCGCTCCGGGTCGCGGTGGCCGTCCGGCTGGTCCCAGTACGTCCAGGTCTCGGACGCGGCGGGCGCGGAGGGGGTGTCGCCGTCCGCCGCCTCCTCCTCGTCCTCCCTGTCCTCCTTGGGGGCGGTGGCCGTCGGTACCGGTGTTCCCGGCCGCGGGCGGGTGGCGTCGCACAGGATCCCGTCGACGTAGTAGCGGCCGCCGCCGATGACGAGGTCGTCCAGCTCGTGCGGGCCGCCCCGGAGGTCGATCTTGAAGCCGGTGGCGCCGTGCGGCCCGCCGTGCGCGCCGATCAGGTCGGCCGCCAGGGTGCGGGCCTGGAACAGCTGGATGGCGGTCTGCTCGTTGGCGTCGGCGTCCAGCTGGACCCGGCCCTGCTGCGCCACCACCGCGGAGTAGTGGCGCTCCGGCCGGTGGGTGATGCGGGAGAGGTCAGCGTGCATGGAAGGGGTCCCCCTCGTACGGAAGCTCTGGCGGTCGGTGGTGGGCGGTGCGGCGGCGCAACGGGCGCTCGATTGGCGAGTGTTGGGACGGTCGGCGGCTCATGTGACGAACACGATCCCCGCGTCGGTGCCCGCCGGGGTGTACTCCGCGAGCCGGGCCCGCAGGCTGTCCGTGCGCTGCGGCAGATAGAGGTCGTGGTACGCGCCCAGTTCCGCGCCGTCCTCCGCGCCGCGGACGATCTCTCCCCCAGCCCCGGACGGGCCGGGGGCACCCCCACCGCAGTCCGCCGCCAACTGCCCGTACCACGGCGTGCCGTAGCGCTCGCTGCGCAGCTGTGGACGGACCCGGGCGGCTCCATCGGGGCCGACCAGGTCCGGCTGGCAGCGGTAGCGGCGCGGGGTCCGCGACCCGGGCGGGAGGTAGCTGAAGCGGACACAGCCCACGCCCCGCCGGGCCACCCGCACCCGCCCGGTGAACAGGCTGTTCTCGGCGAGCCGCACCGCGTGGACGTGCACCTCGCCGAGGACCGTGGTGCGGTGCGCGGACAACTCCGCGTGCGCGTGCCGGCAGTCCGGTGCCGACAGCGCCGCCCGGTCCGTGCCGGTGGCGTCCAGGATGCTGTCGCGCAGATGGATCGGGAGCGGGTCGGTGCCGACCTCGTCGCCGATCACCTCGATGGTGCCGAGGATCGTGCGGTCGATCTCCACGCAGGCCGTCGTGCGGTCCAGGACCAGGCTCGGCTCCTCGGGGGAGGCCGGGTGACACTCCGGTTCCAGCGACCAGCCCGGCACGAGCGTGCAGTGCCGCAGCACCAACGACCCCAGCGGGCCGGTGACGTTGAGGCCGCGGCCGGTGACCAGCAGCCCGTCCAGCACCATGCGGGGCCGCCGGCCGGGCGCGCACTCCGCGTCCACGGCACGGATGTTGAGCGCGTCCGGGCGGTTGCTGTACCAGTCCAGCAGCCGGATCACCGGGCGGGTGCCCTCGGCGGCGCGCAGCTCCAGCCGGTCGTCCGGCTCCAGGTCGAAGTCCAACTGCTCCTGGTAGGCGCCGCTGTGGGTGATCTCGATGATGCCGTCGGGGCCGCAGGCGCCGGAGCGCCGGTCGTGCTGCCAGGCCGCGTAGGCGTCCGTGATCCGGTGGAACGGCGCGCCGGGGCCGACGCGGTAGACGGCGGCGTCCGGCGGGGTCACCCTTTCCCTGGCGTACTCCCCGCCGCCCAGGTCGTCGCCGAAGCCGTAGTGGTAGTCCACCCAGACGCCCTGCCGCGGCGCCGAGCGGGTGCCGAACGCCATCCGTCCCCGTTCCGGGTCGACGGCGACCTGCCCGCGCCTGGGCCGGTAGCGCCACTGGCCGAGGTCGGCGACGACGATGTCGGCGAGCGGGACCGGCCGGTCCTCGCCGTCCCGCCGGATGACGAAGCTCTTGCCCGGCCCGTAGTAGTCCGCGAGCCGGTCGTGCAGCTGGCGGCGGGTGATCAGCGCCGGGACGTTGTCGACCGTGGCGAGGTGGGTCGCCGACGGCTCCGGTTCCGGGCGGGTCACCAGCGGGGTGTCGTTGCCGAGGATCGAGAAGGTGTAGAGGTTGCGGGCCCGGTCCAGGCAGTACGCCGGCGCCCGGGTCACCGCGTACGGCTTCAGCCGCCAGACGAACAGGCCGACGCCGGCCGGCGAGTACCCCCCTTGGGAGTGGCGGGAGGTGACCCGTCGCACGTCCACCGAGCGGGCGACGGTGCCGAACGGGCCGTCGGCCAGGTCCAGCGCCGCGCCGTCCCGGACGTCCACCAGCCGGCCGCGCCCGCGCCGTCGGGCGTCGGCCGCCTCGGTGGCCGAGCCGTAGAGCCGCACCGGCTGCTGGTGGGCGACCAGCCGGGAGAACTCCACCGCCCGCGCCGGCCAGCCGGCCACCTCCTCGGACAGCTCCTCCAGCAGCGCCAGGGTGCCCTTGCGCCGCCGGTTGCCGACGGTGGCGGCCACGTCGCGGCGCGGCGCCAGCGCCTCCGCCAGCCGCCGCCGTGAGGAGTCCGGAAGTCCGCCGTCCCGCAGTCCGGTGGCCAGCACCCGCTCGTAGCCGGGCAGCGGACGGTAGCCCACCAGGTCGCCGAGGTAGGGCAGTACCCATTCCGCCGCGGTCTCCACGAACCAGTCGTCGTACTGCTGGGCGACGCCGTCCCGGACCCGGTCCACCTGCTCGGCGATCACCGCCAGCAGCGCCCGCAGGGGCTCGCCCCGCGCGGGGTCCTCGGAGTCGCGCAGCCGGTGCCACTGCGGGAGCAGCTCCGCGAGCCCGTCCGGCTCCCTGTTGGTGGTCATCGGATCTCCTCCGTCAGGATCAGCGTGTCCGCGACCCGCGGCGAGAACAGCGCGAGTTGGGCCGGCCGGATGCCGCGAAAGACGCAGACCGCGCGGCCCTTGGGCAGCGGGCGGGTGTCGGTGAGGTCGGGGTTGAGGCGCAGCAGTTCCGCCAGCGGGATGCCGTAGTGGGCGGCGACGGCGGTCAGGGTCTCCCCGCCGTCCGCGGTGACCTCGTGGATCCGCTCGTCGAAGCGGGCGAGCCGGGACGCCACCGAGGTGCGAGCGGGACCGGCCAACTCGCCGGTCAGTGCGGCCAGTTCGTCGGGAGTGACGGACGCCGGTACGCCGGTGAAGGCGTCCACGTCCACCCAGTCCACGCCGGGCACCGCCTGGGCGGCGGCCAGCACCTCCGACAGCTGCGCCGGCTGGCCGAGCTCCCGCCCGTCGTAGCCGAGGCGGGCCAGCAGCGCCTGCCGGACCCGCGGCTCGACCAGCGACCAGGCGTGGTCCGGCGCGACCTTGATCTTCGCCGCGCACAGCAGCAGCACCGGCTCGTGGACGTCCACCCGCACCGGCAGCCGGCCGTCGCCGTACTCCGCCAGCGACGCGCGCAGCGCCCGCAGCACCTCCGCGTCCGGCGCGATGGGGATGTCGTCCACGCCGGCCACCGTCACGTGCAGCACCTGCCGCCGGCCGTCGAACACCTCGCGGGCCGCGGCCCGGCCGATGCCCGCCCGGGAGCGCGCGAAGTCCTCGTGGTCCGCCAGGGACACCAGCCGGTCCAGGGCGGAGACCGCCAGCGGGATGGTGCGCCGGGTCAGCGCCGGACCGTCCGCGTCCGCGCCGCCGGTGGCCGGCTGCGGATTGGTGACGGCGGTGACGCCCAGCGGGCGGGTGACCGCCTGGGTGATCCGGTCCGCCGCGACATTGGCGGCCCGGCCGGTGCCGAAGCGGTAGCGCGCCCGCACGTTGTCGTGGCCGGTCGGCAGCCGGGCGCCGTGCACCCCGTCGCCGAAGGTCACCGTCGTCCGGCTGCCCCCGCTCTCGACCCCTCCCGAACGGGAGGTGTCCCCACCGGTGGTCCCGGTGACGTACACCCGCTCGTCGGGGCCGCGGCCGGCCAGGCTGTCCACCGGGTGCCAGCGCAGCCCGTCCACCCGGATCTCCAGCTGCGGGACGGCCCCCAGGGGGTTGTCGGACGGCAACCAGGTCAGTGGCGACTGCCAGAGCGCGAAGGTCTGGTTGGCGCGCGCCGCGTCACCGCTGCCGATCGCCTCGTCGCGGCTCTCGCCGTGCGAGGCCGGGACGACGTTGCCCTGCACCCGGACCGACTCCCGCCGGTAGCGGTGCGTCAGCTCGCGGGTCAGGGTCAGCGTGGTGTGCACCCGGTCCCCGGGCAGCGCCGGATCCAGGGTCTGTTCCACGCCCGCGATCACCGCCAGTTCGGTGCCCCGCACCCCGGTCACGCCGGGGATGTCGGTCCGCTCGCCGGAGACGATCAGAGCGCGGCCGGGACGCAACCCGTCGTACAGCTCGGCGAGTTCCAGCCGGTCGCCGTGGACGTCCTCGCCCACCGGGTCGTCGGCCTGCTGGAGGTCCTGGCCCGCGGCGTGCACGGTGGTGTCCCGGATCGCGTCCAGGGTGACGTCGTGCTCGTCCAGCCACGGGTCGGCCAGCGTGAGGACCGTGCCCCGGCCGGTGATCCCGTACTGGGTGTGCGTCGTGGTGCGCACCGCGGTGACCCGGGTGGTGACGAACGCCAGCTTCTTGTCGCCCGGGATGCCGTCCGGGCCGTCCGCGCCCTTGCGGGGCCGCTCGATCGCCACCCAGCTGCCGACCGTGATCCCGTCGTACACCGCGTCCAGTGCCAGTGCGTGCCGGTCGGCGGGCTCGGGGACCGTCGCGATCCCGATCTCCACGCCCGGCGGCTCCCCGCCGGCAGCCACCCGCACCCGCACCTCGTACCCGCCCTGCGTGACCTGCCGGTGCTCGCCGGGGGCCAGTTGCCAGGACTGCGAGGACCCGTTGTCCACCGAGACGTGGATCCGGCCGTCCTCGGCCGGCCGCGAGACGAACAACGTCCGTTCCGGCAGCCCGGACAGCAGCCGGGCGGTGACCCCCGGCTCCTGCGAGTCCACCGGGCGGCGGCCCAGCCAGCTCAGATCGTGGTCCTGGCCGGTACGGCTGTGCAGCTCGACCCGGCCCGGGCCGAGCGCGAAGCCGACCTCGGAGGCGGGCAGGTTCTCCGCCCGCTGATCCGAACTGCCGGTCTCGGCGTGCTGGAACTCGGCCCGCACCGGGACCTTCCCCGCGGTGTCGAACACCACCCGCACGGTGGTCAGCGCGGCGCCGGTCAGCGGCCAGTCCGCGGTCCTGATGACCCGGCCCCGGTCGTCCTGCACGGACTTCAGCGGCGCGGTCGCCCCGAACGGGGTGGCGGTGACCCGCATGGCCAGGAGGGCGCGCAGCAGGGGCTTCTCCGCGGCCCGCGCGAGGCGGCCGGTGGCGGTGGTCGGCGTGGCGGCCGGTGCGGTGGCCCGCCGCCACGCCGGGTAGAGGCCGTCGCCGATCCGCGGGTCCAGCGCGGACAGCAGCCGCGCGCCCAGGTCCGCGCCGGCGCCGAACGCCCGCCGGGGGTCGCCGGCGGCCTCCCGGGCGGCGGACGGCGGGCGGACGACCCGGGTGCGCAGTGCCGGCAGCACGGTGGCGAGGGCGGCGAGCGCGGTGGGCATCGAGGGAGCGGCGTCGGCCGCATCTCGGTCCGGGCCCGCGGCCGGGTCGGGGCCCGCGGCGGGGGCCGTCGTCCCCGGTGGTTGCGGTTGCGGCGGCTCCCCGGCCAACTGGCCGGCCCGTCGCGCCAGTTCGCCCACCACGGCCTGGAGCTCCTCGAACCACGCGACGACCTCCGGATAGCCGGCCGCCACCGCCTGCGCCTCCGCCAGCCGCTCGTGCGGCCCGGCCAGCCGCGCGACGAACACGTCCGGGTCGGCGATCCCGTCCAGGTCCTTCCGCAGCGGCGCCAGCACCTGCGCGTCGAAATCGGCGACGAACCGGCTGATCGGACGGGGGTTGGGAGCCTGTGGCGTGGCCGGCGGCGGATAGTCGGGGTCGTCCGGATCGGTGGACGGCGGGGGCTCGGTGATCCACGCCCGCAGCTCGGTGATCAGCTCCGGCAGCGAGGCCGGCGCCGCCTTGGGCAGCCCCAGCCCGGTCACGTCCTCCGTGCGGTCCGGCCGCACCGACGCGACCGGCAGCAGCACCCGCTGCGCCCCGAAGTCGAACAGCAGCCGGTCGCCGACGGTCAGCCCCGTGGACGTCCCCGCGACCAGCAGCTCCGGCCGGGTCCTCAGGTCGTCCGCGGTGAGCAGCGCGGGCCGCCGCTGCCGCACCGCCAGCGCGTTCCACGCCCAGCGCGCCGTCAGGTCCTCGTCGGTCTCGAAGGTCTGCGACTCCTCGTCCGACCCGGCCGGCACGCTGTGGCTGCGCGCCCCGCGCGGGATCACCACCGGCAGGTCCCCGGCCCGTGGATCGCGGTCCAGGGTGTAGGCGAGAAAGGTGTCGGCGGCGACGCCCGGCCGCGGCCGGTGCCCGACCAGCCGGCCCAGCAGCGCCAGCGACCGGTGCTCGTTGGCGGTCCGCAGATACCCCTCGTCGGCGATCCGCTCGCTGTGGAACGTCAGCAGGTCGCCCAGCACGGCCCAGGAGTCCAGCAGCCCGATGGACGGGTCGTCGGTGGTGCGGACGGTCAGCCCGCGCAGCGCCGGATAGGCCGGCGAGGCCAGCCGGTCCACCATCGCGGCAAGGAACGAACCGTGGTCCCCGACCCGGTAGTTCAGCGCGGCGCGGCCCGGCGGGTTGTAGAGCGCGGGGTCGGCGCGGCGCTCGTCGTGCCCGCCGCCCCCCGCGTCCGCCCCGTCGCAGCCGCAGCCGCAGCCCGTCGTCTCGTGCTCCGTCATCGCCCACCCCCGAGCTCGATGACCAGCCGGCCGTTCTCGGGCCGGTCCGGGTCGTTGTCGCAGCGGGCGATCTCCAGCGGCCCCAGCCGCAACACCCCCGCCTCCCGTTCCCCTCGGTCCTCATGGAACATCCGGTGCAACCGGGTCACCGCCACGCTCCGGACGCCCGGCACCGCCGCGGCCACCGCGACCAGCCGGCTCAGCCGGACCGGCTCCCCGAACGTCAGCGCGTCCGGATGGAAGAAGCCCAGCCGCCCGCCGGACAGCGCCCCGCGGCCCAGCACCCGGTACAACTCGGCCAGGATCTGCCCGTGTTGATGCCCCGGCTCGGCACAGACCTCCAGCGCCACGTCCAGCGGTACCCACTGCGCCGGCCGCACCACCAGGTCGTGCCCGATCCTGCGGTAGCTCTCCAGCGCGTAGCCGACGGCGTCCAGCAGGGCCGGCGAGGGGTCCTCGGTCCCGTACGCGTCGACGGCGACGTGCGCCTCCTGGACGCTGCCGGTCCACCGGATCTCCGCCGCCGCCCGCTGCACGCCCGACAGCCCGCCGGCCAGCACCGCGTAGTCCTCCGCGGTGACCGCCCGCAGCCGGGCCCGCTTCAGGTCCAACGGCGCCAACTGCCGCACCTGCTCGACCGGTTCCGGCTCCACGCCGCCCACCGCGGGCAGCGGGTTGCGGACCCCGGCCACCGGGAGGGGCCCGGCGGCCTCGGACTCCTCCGGGGCGCGCCGCAGCACCAGATGGCCGATCGCCTCCGCGCCGACGTTGCCGGCCGTGCCGCCGCCGATCCGGTAGTGGACGGCGAACCGGCCGCCGGGCGCCGGCCGGGCCCCGTAGCGCCCGTCACCGAACCGCAGCGCCAGCCGCCCTCCCCCACTCTCGACTCCGCCCGCGCGGGAGGTACCCCCCTCCTCCAGCTCCCCGACGAAGTGCCGGTCGCGCGGACCGCTGCGCAGCAGATCGCGGCGGGGGAGCCAGTCGGTGTCCGCCGCCCCGGTCGCGTCCCCGGTGCCGTCGCCGTCGCCCCCGTCGGCGTCCGGGAGCGCGCGGAGGCGGATCGCCGGCAGGGCCTCCCGCGGGTCCTGGAGGACTGCGGCGGCCGGGCCGTGCAGCACCGGCTCGTCCGGATGCAGACCGGCCGCGTACGCCGGCCCCCAGGTCTGTGCGATCTCCCACGCGGTCCGCCCGTCCAGCACCGTCCCAGCCCGGGCCCGCGCCGCCAGCACCGCCAGCCGCCGCAGCTTGCCGTCCAGCAGCTGCGCACTGCGGTGCAGCAACTCCCGCAGCGCCCGCACCGGATGCCGGGCCAGCTCCACGACCTCCAGCGGCCTCGGCCCGAACAGTACGGTCAGCTCGGCGATCTCGGCCTCGTCCAGCCCGTCGTGGTCGCGGGCGCTGCGCCACAGCTCCACGAGCCGCTCCCGCACCCGATCCGGGATCGCCGCCAGCCGCTCCGCCTGCCCGGCCGCGACGAACCGCGGCTGCGGGAACGGCACCGCCTGGACCACTGGCGACCGGCCCAGCACCGGCCGGAAGCGCGGCACGATCCCCGGGTACACCGACTGCGCCAGCAGCGTCCGCAACGCCGCGGCCTGCGCGTACGCCGTGCCCGGCACCACCCTCTCGGCGCGCAGCCCGGCCGACTCCAGCCCGATCCCGGCCCGCTCGGCGGCCTCCTCGCCGACGGCGGTGAACAGCCGCCGGACGTCGTCGGGGGACAGCTCCCGGCCGCCCTCCGCCCGGTCGATCAGGTCGTTCACCAGCTGCCCGACCTCGTTGCCGCCGTGTCCGCCGTCCCAGCAGCCGAACGCCGGCGGGTCGCAGGACGCCAGCACGGCGGGCACCGGCGGCACGGTGACGGTCTCCGGGACGTGCCCGTCGTCCCCGTCCCCGTCCAGCGTCCGCCCGTGGTCCACCAGCACCACGTTCCCGCGCGCCACGCTCACGTCCGCGACGGGCGCACAGTCCCGGCCGCCCCGCGTCGAAAGCCGCAGCGGGAACGCCAGCGCGTCCTCCGCGGCCCAGGCGACCTCCAGGACGGGCTGCCCGACGAGCTGATCGACGGCCGGGGTGACGGACGTCAGCCGCACCACCTGACGGTGCGTCGGATCCTGGTCGCCCGGCGTCCCGGTCCGCGCCCCCTTGACCTCCTCGAAGAGCAGCAGATCACCCGGCGCCAGCGCCAACTCCCGCTGCCCGCACTCCTCGTCGGCCCAGCCGTCGGTGAGGGTGGCGGCGGTGGCGCCCTTCGGCAGCCCGCAGACCTCCCCGCCCCACGTCCACAGCCCGATGGCGTTGTGCCGGGGCAGCAGCCGCAGCGGCGCGTCCCGCACCACCGGCTCGAAAACCTCCAGCGCCCCGCGCTCGGCCAGCACCGCCAGCTCCCGGTCGTCGAGCACCGCCCCGAGCTCCGGCCGGTCCCCCGGCCCGTAGGTGCGGTAGTCCACGGCCGCGAACCGGAAGGTCCCCGGCAGCAGCGTCAGCTCCGCCACCACCGCCACCGCCATGAACGCCCGCGCCGTGCAACCGTCGTGCATCGGGTAGTCGATCAGCCGCACATGGCGCCGGACCGACACCCGGCGCCGCGCGGTGTCCAGATACGCCTCGGTGGCCACCGCGTCCTGCTGGTAGCTGATCTGGTCCGCGGTGTAGGCGAGCAGCTCGACCAGCGTCGTCCCGAGGTCGGCCGGATTCCGCTCCACCCACTCCGGGGTCGTCAGGCGCAGCCGGTCCAGGACGACCTGCCGGAGGGTGTCGTAGTCCCGCGCGGTGTAGTCGATGACGGGGGCGGCCGGGCGGACGGCGTCCGGCAGCCGCCCCATCCCGTCGCTGCCGCTGCCGTCCACGCAGTCGAACGGGGTCGGGCAGTTCGGCCGGAACGAGAACTCCGCCGAGAAGTACCGCTGGTCGAAGCCGGGGAACGGCTCGGTGCCCGGCCGCCCGTACGGATCGGTCTCCACCACCGACAGCCGGTAGGGCGAGAAGTCACCGGCCCGGTCCAGCGTCACCACCAGCCGGTCGTCGAGCTCGGGGTCCTCCTCCCGCTCGACGGCGATCTCCAGCGCCTCGATGCCGGATATCCGCCGCCCGCCGTCGATCCGGACGTTCTCCGGACGCAGCCCGTGCGGCGCCTTCCCCAGGAAGGTGACGGTGAGCGTCCGCCCGTCCTCGCCGACCTCCACCGCGTCCAGACCGTTGCGCCTCGCCTCCCGGACCAGCGCCCGGCGCCCGGACCCGTCCGTGTCCGCGACCGTCATTCCGCCCCCCGCCCCTCGAACACCTCGTCGCGGCGGCTGGCGGTGGCGCGCACCACGTACTGCAGCGACACCCGCACCACGTTCTCCTCGCTCACCACGTCCAGCGACTCCACCTCGATCAGCTCGCCCAACCAGCGCTGGAGCGCGGCCTGCACGGACAGCTCGATGGCCGAGGCCAGTTCCGGACTGTTCGGCGTGAAGACCAGATCCAGCAGCCCGCATCCGAAGTCGGGCCGCATCACCCGCTCGCCGGGACTGGTGAACAGCAACTGCTCGATCAGATCCCGCACATGCGCGTCGTAACGGGCGTGCGCGGTCCGCCCCCGCCGGTCGATGCGATACGGGAAGGCGATGTCCGTCCGCCGTACCTGCCCTGCTGCCGCCCTCATCGGCTGAAGACCCCCTGTTGTGCTCCGCTCACCTGATGGACGGCCACCACCACCGGCGGCCCCTGCGGCACCAGCCCGGCGCTGAAACACATCGCCGCCGTGGAGTCCAGCAGCACCGGCACACCGTCGACGCACACGTCCCGGCCACCGCCGTCCGGCGCCCACCGCACACTCGTACAGGGCTGCGGGCGCCCCGCCACGACATGCGCGCACCCGCTCACCGTGAAGAGATCCGCGGCGGTCGCCACCGGCGCGCCGTCGATCCGCACCGCCGCGCCGCCGGCCGAGACCTGCGCCACCAGCCCGCCGTGCGGACATCCCATGGCCATTCCGCCATGGAGGAGATTTCCGCTCGCCATCTGCCCTGCCACCCCCGTTCCCGTCAGCGTTTCTTCTGCACGGTCAGCCGGCCGTCGTTCATGTCGACGTGCTCCCCGACCAGGGAGACCGACGCCCCGTGCCCGTTGTTGATGTGGACCCCGGTGGCGTCGATCCGCACATACGCGCCGCTCGGCGCCTCCAGCAAGATCCCCTCGGTCGGCACGTCGGACATCACGATCTTGTGCTTGCCCGGCGTCTGGATCACCACCGGATGCGAGATCGCCGGGTCCCGCCGCGCGTCCTCCGGCAACTCCTCCCGCCGCCCGTACCAACACCCCACCCACACCGGGAAGCTGGGGTCACCCTGCTCGAACTCCACCCACACACCGGCCCCGACCGACGGCACCACCACCTGCCCGGCCTGTTCACCGGTGAACGGGAAACACGGCAGTGCCCAGGTCGACACCTCATCGCCCAACACGTCCGGGACCTGGACCTTCAACCTCCCGACTCCCATCGGGTCGTCGTTCGCCGCCACCCGGCCCCGGAATTTGCCGAGGAAGCGGTTGTTCGGTGCAGCAGCCATGCGTGGCTTCTCTCCTTACGTCCCCATGGACGGGTGACGGGTGACGGATGCGGGTGCGGCTAGGGCCGAACGGTGCCGCTGCGGGCGATCAGCCCCTCTCTGGACAACGTGAAGTTCTGCAGGTACGAACCGAGCCGCACGTTGTGCGTCACGGACTTCACGTAGTAGTCGCCGTCATAGGTGACCCCGGCGCCCCGCACGCCCACCAACTCCCGCGGCCGGAGCACATATCCGTGCCGGGTGACATCCAACGACCCCGACCCCGAAATGGCATCGGCACTCGTGGCGGCCCGCCCCAACGCCTCCGCCTTCGCCAGCCCCTCGTCCATCTTCGCCGTCCCGCTCAGCGTCCTGCGCTTGAGCGCCGGCGAGCCCCGCAACCCCAACGGCGGCCGCAGCGGGCTGATGTCGGGCTGCGCCAACAACGGCGCCTGCCGCGTCACGGGGTCCTGCACCCGGGCCTGCGGCTCTTCCCGCGCCGTCCCGTCATAAGCGAACGTGAGCTGATCGACCGTCGAGTTCGCGTCCATGTTCACGTTCAGGGCGTGCTGCCGCTGCCCGAGCCGCTGCTCCGGCCCCCAGAAGGCCGTCGACCGCCCCGGCACGGGACCCGGTTCCAGATAGAACGTGTACCCGTTGGCCCGCGCCAGCTCGTTCACATACTGCAGGTCCGTCCCCGTCTGGTAGTCGACCCGCACCTGCTCCCGCGGCGGCTGCGGAATCTGCTCCCTGATGATCCGCGCATCGATCCCGTAATCGGCGTACTTGGACAGGATCCGCTCGACTCGCTGCGAGGGCGCCAGATTCGGATAGCGGTCCGTCCGCTCCTCCAGATCCATCAACAGCGTCAGGTCCTCACCCGTCACCGTCAGCGTGCTCTGCCCGGGATGGTTGCTGCTCCCCACCTCCTGCCGCACGATCACGCCGTCCAGCAACACCACCGGCGTCCCCTTGAGGGCAACGGTGACGATGACCCGGGTCTTCGGATCGAAGAACCCCTCCGGCAGCAACCGCTCGACGATCGCCCCCTTCTTCGTCAGGTCGAACGCCAGCTGAAACCCGCTCCGTTCACCGGCCGTACTGGTGATCTGCGCGGACAACAGCGCCTCCACCACCTCCTGCGGGACCAACCGCGCCGACTTCGGCCCCATGTACAGCGAGACGTGAATGGGTCCCCGCCCGACCGGCTCGTCCCCCTCAGCCATGCCGCACCCCCGGCCCGCCGCCGACACCCCCGGCGAACCCGCCCGGCAACGGCACGGCTATCTCCACCCCGGGCTCCGCCGTCAGCTCCCGCGGCTCCAGCACCGGATTGGCATCCGCGATCCGCCACCACTGCCCCGGATCCCCGAAATACCGCTGCCCCAGCTGATCGGCCCGCTCCCCGCTGCCGACGACATGCGGCACGGAGTCCTCCGCGGCCTGTGCCAACGACGGCAACAACCTCCGCTTGGCGTACCGCACTTCGGTCCCGTCGGGCAGGGTGTGCACCCCGATGCCGATCCCCGCATACCGACTGCTCCGCGGATACGGATGCGCCCCCGGCACATCGTCCAACGCACTCTCGTACGGTTCGATGCCCACGCCTCAGATCCCCCTCCCCAGCCCCAACTGCGCCAACGTGCCACCCCGCGCCCGCCGCGCCAACTGCTCCTTCTGCGCCAGGTGCGCGAGATACAGCGCCGCCCCGGGATGCCCGGCCGGCAGATCACTCACCGTCAACACCTTCAGCCCGATGCTCAGCGAGGCCCGTATCGGACAGAGATTCACGTCGAACGCCGACTCATTGACCGACAGTTCCGTCAACCGCACCGGCATGATGCGCTTGCTCCCCCACGTGAACAGCGTCAACGGCATCTCGATGGGACTGATCTCGATCGTCCCCTTCTTGGTCAACTTCGACGCCGCCAGCAACTGCGCGGTCGTCGGCTGCACCAACATCTCCAGCACCGCCAACTCCGGATGAATCCCCTCCGGCGCCGCTACGTCCAACTGATCGGTGGCATCGATCTCCGCGGTGAACTTCCACGTCTCCTGCGCGGGCCCTTTGAGCCGCAGCGCCTCGTTCCGATCCCCTCCACCACTCCCACCCCCGCCCCCACCACTGTCGCCTTCACCCCCGGCCGCCTGCGGCGCCACCTGCCGCTCCAACGTGTCCGGATTGAACTGCAACACGATGATCCGCTGCGGAACACCGAGCTCAGGATCAACCACAACGATCCCGGAACGAATGGGTTTGGGGATGTCTCGATAAGGCGCCACGGGCGTTCCCTCTACCTAGTAGTCCAGCAGGTGTTCCAAGACCATGGGCCACCAGCCCGGAGGCTCTCCAAAGGAGCTGGGGTCCCGTTCTTTCAGGAATGCGGTGAGGAGCTCGACGTACGCTTCGTCCTGCTCGCGTGTCGATGAGTCGCGAAAATGAAGAAACTTTCCCAGGCGGTACAGGAACTCTCCGAAATCCTCAACGCTTTTGTTGATCATTTGGGCGTTACCTTCGGTGGTGTCCATCAGGAGTACATATCCGGTCTTGATGTCGACCACGTACCTGAGATCCGTGCTCGGGTTCGGCGCCCCCAGGCAGAGGATCTCGGCAGAGGTTCCATCTGTTTCGGTGGCAAGCAGCGAGAACCCCTTCGGGGCGCTTTCGGGGAGCGCGCAGTAGATTCCTTCGACTGTCGCGGGGAATCCGATTTCTTGAATGTATTCACCCAACTTGGGAGGCAAGGTTCGGGCGCTCTCGGGTCCGAGCGATGCAGTGATCAATCCTTGCTCTCCGAAGAAATCCTGGAGCTGCTTCTTGCTTGCCATGCGTACCTTCCGGTGTGGTGTGTCGTGAGCCGCGCCTGGGCATTTTCGTCCTACTTGGACTTAGGCTTGGCGCCCTCCCACCAGTAATGGATCACGAATGTGAGAGTGCTCCAGTCGTCCACTGCCTTCACTTCCTTCTCGAGTTGACTGCCGGAGCTCGTGTTCACGTTTCCGTCGAGCAGCGAAAGGCTGCGTATATCGTCCGGGCCGTTGAACTGAAGTTCTCGACGGTGATCCGGGTGCTTCGTTTTCATGATTTCGCCGAGTATCCTATCGCGTTCGGCTTCGTCCGCCGCTTTATTCCCCTCTCTAATTTTCCAGTCGGCGTGCGCGGTCTTGTAGACGGCATCCTTGTAGGCGCCTTGAATCTTCGAGTTCCGGAGGTCGGAAGGTAGCGGAGTGGGTCGCCTTATGGGCGCCTTGTCCGGGTCTGGATCCACGTTCCACCTGATGAAGTCGAGAGCCTTCCTGGTGTACTGGATCTTTGACCACTTTGGATCGTTGAAGTACAGATGTGCCTCAGTGGCCGGCGCGCCGGGGTTCGGTGCCGGCTGCGGGGCATGGACGTTCCCCGGTTCCCGCTTTGCGGCTTGTGCGGCTGAATAGTCGCGCCCGCGCAACAGTGCCTTTGCTGCATCCTCGGGAATGCCGACCGTCTTCTTCCAGCCCTGCTCCGAGGGGTTGTTCGGTGTCGCGCCCTTGGCGGGCATGCTGCGCAAAGCGTCTTGGATTTTATCCTCGGCCGATTGGGCCGTGTTTCGGACCTTCTTTTCGTTTCCCGGTCGATTTTCGTACTCCTCGACGATCCCTTCGAGGATTTTGGTGAACTTCGAGATGGCGGCCTGTGGTTTTTCCCCATCGACGAAGAGTAGCCAGTCTTCGAAGTCCCGGATCTGGATCTCCCGCTGCAGCCCGTCTCTGGTCTTCTTGTCGAGTCCATCAATTTTTGCCTTTATCTGTTTGCTAACTCCTTCTTCTACGCCCATGCGAGGGTTCAGCGCGGCGATAATCTTGAAATTCCGCGCGCCCTCAATGTCGAGCTGCGTGAGCCTGTACCAGGCGCGCATGCCGAATAGTGCACCCTTGAGTACCGGCTTCTTGACTCCACGCCGGAGAAATCCGTCGACCTTCGGCTTTATGCGCGAAACGATCTTCCTGAGTCGCGCATCCTTCGAATCCTTCTTGTTTTCGTCCTCTTTTTTCTTGTCTTTTTTGTCCTGCTTTTCTTTTTTGGGGTCCTTGTTCTTCGGGTGGTCGTCCTTGGGTTTGTGCGGGCCCTTTTCGTCTGGCTTGTGTTTGGGGTTTTTGTTGTGGTCTTCCTTGGGCTTCTTGGGGTCGTGTGGGTTGTGGTCCTTGTCGGGCTTGTGTTTGGGGTTCTTGGGGTCGTGGTCGGGGTGTTTGTCGTTGGGCTTGTGGGGGCGGTCGCCGTCCTTGTCGGGCTTGGGTTTGCCGGGGGTGTCCTTGTCGTCCTTGGGCTTGGGCCTGGTGGGGTCTTCTTCCTTGGGTTTGTTGGGTTTGTTGGATCCGGGCTCGTCCTCCTTGGGCTTGGGTTTGGGCTCCGGCTCCTGCTTGGGCTTGGGGCGGGGTTCCGGTTCGGACTTGGGCTTGGCGGACGGGGTGGGGCGGGTGTCGGGGGTCTCGTCGGCCTTGGACCTGGGCTTGCCGTTCTTGTCGTTGCCGGCGGGCCTCCTGGGCTCGTCGGTGGGGGTCCTGGGCTTGCCGGCGGCCGGCCGTTCCGGGGTTTCGCCGGGTTTGGACGGGGGCTTGTCGGTGCCCGGTTTGGTGGCGGCCGGCTTCTCGCCCGGTCGCTGGCCCGGTTTGCCCTCGTGGGGCTTGGCGGTCGTCGGGCGGGTGGTCGGGGCGCCGGCGGACTTCGGGGCCGGTTCCCTGGTCGGGGTGGCGTCGGTCCGGGGTTTCTTGTCGCCGGGTTTGCCCTTGCCGCCTGAGCCCTCGCCGGCCGCGCCCTTCGGGCCGCCGCGGCCTTCCTTCCCGAAGCCCTTGCCGAGGCGTGCGGCGACGCCCTTGAGGCGCTGGCCGACCTTGGCGACGTACTTGCCGATGCCGTTCAGCAGCCACTGGTAGAGGGTTTCTAGGAGAGCCACCACGCCCGCCGCGACGGCCTTGGCGAAGAGGATCCCGGCGCCGCCCGCGCGGACCGCCTTCAGCCAGTCGAGGACCATGGACAGGGCGCGCAGGATCGCGCTCAGTGCGCCCCACGCGGTGCGGATGGCGTCGATGGCCGCCATCACCCAGCCGGCCCCCGGAATCAGCTTGGCCACGATCTTGGTCATGACCAGTTCGCCGATGATGAGCGGGAGTTGGGGGAGGACCGCGTCCCAGGCTTCCTTGACGATGTCGTCGAGCTTGAAGCCGCCGTTGAGGAGCTTGTCCAGGATGGCCTTCGGGACGCCGATGATTTCCTGGATCTTGTCCTTGAACCATTGTTTGACCGCGCTGGAGATCTCGCGGAAGAGGTGGTTCTTGGCGCCGTCCACTGCGGAGTTCTTGGCGCCGCTGAGCCAACCGCCTGGGTCGGAGAGGAAGTCGACCGCGATCAGCATCCAGTCACCGAGCGCGCTCAGGAGCTTGGACGCGAAGTCCAGGACCGCCTTGATGGCCCCGATGACCTGCTTGATCGCTTCGTCGAGTACCTGTTTGAGGATGTTGAGGATGCCGCTGAGGAGTTTGCCCAGAGCGTCGAGAAGGTCGGAGAGGGCCTTCTTCAGCATCGTGGCGAGCTTGTTGACGAGGGCGATGGCGGCGGAGATGAGTTCGGCGATCATCTTGCGGATGCGCAGGGCCAGTTCGATGACCGCGCGGACCATGGCCACGGCGAACTCGATCAGATCGTTGATCAGGGTCTTGATGGCGTCCGCGATGAACTGGCGCGCCTCGTTGATCCAGCGCTCGACCGTCTCCTTGAAGTGCTTGATGAAGCCGACGACGGCCTCGCGGGCCCGCTTGATGACATCGACGATCGCGTTCTTGATCTCGATGACCTTCTGCTTGATCCAGTCGAACGCCTTGGAAAGCCAGTTGCCCGATTCGTTGACGCTGTCGTCGCGCTTCTTCTTCGCGTCGTTCTCGGCCTCGGTGTTCTTGTCCTGGATCTTCTTGTCGCCGTCGTCCTTTTCCTTCGTGGCGTCCTTGTCGGTCTTCTCTTCCTTGTCCTTGACGTCCTTACGGACCTTGTCGTGCCGCTCGGTCTTCTTGTCGCCGAGCTTCTTGAGCTCCGTGTCCTGTTCCTTGCGCCAGTCCGAGCGGTGGTCGGTGACCTCGCTCATCGCCTTCTGGCGTTCGTCGGCCTGGCTCTTGGTGTTGCCGTCGACCTCGGTGTCGACCTGCTTCTTGTGCTTCTCCTGGGAGTCGCGGAAGTCTTGGTCCTTCTTCTGACGGCCCTTGGACATGTCCTTCTGGCCGTCGCTGAACGCGGCCTGGAACTGGGGGCCCCGGTCGTGCTCGGCCACCTCCGAGGCCGCCTCGGGCGGTACCGCTCCGGTGTTCGCCGCCCCCTGCGGCCCGCCGCCCTTGCCGCCCTGGGCGCCGGGCACCTTGGCGGTCATCTGCTCCTTGGGGGCGTCCGGGTAGACCTGGTCCTCGCCCATCGGCCGGCCCGCGTCGTCCCGGCCGGTCGCGACGGTGTCCTGGCCCTTGGCGTCGACGGCGCCGCCCTGCTCGTCGGCCTTCTCCCCGGCGGCGCCCTGCATCTGCACGCCCGGCGCGTTGCCCGCCTGGGCCTTCTTGAGCGCCTCGTCCTTCGTGGGCAGCCCGGCGAACTTGGCGGCCAACTCCTGCTTGTCGACCTTGAAGCCGAGCTTCTCGGCCACCCACCCGATGCCGAAGCCCAGCGCCATCTTGAAGGTCTGCCAGCCGCCCGGCTCCTCGGCCTTCTCCGCCTCGATCTGGCCTTCCGGCTCCTTGGCGCCGCTGACCTCGGCCTTGTCCGCGCCGGGCGCGTCGCTCTTCTGCGCCGGGTTCTGGTCGTACTGGGCCGGTGCGTCGGCCTTCGGCTTGCCCTGGAGGGTTTGTGGCGCGCCGGCCGGGCGCTGCATCGACGGCGGTGCCGCGGCCAGCGCCTTGTGCTCGTCGCCGACCGTGCGGTCCACCGAGCCGCCCACCCCGCCCATGGCCTCAAGTGCCTTGTGCGGCTTGAGTTTCGACGCGGTCGACAGGCCGGCCTCGGGGGAGACGTTCGACAGGTTCGGGGCCGGCCCGGCGTCCTTCTTGGCCTTTTTCACGGGCACGGCCGCACTGCCTCCGCCCCCGCCGCCCCCGCCCTTGGCGGCGGGCGCCGTACCGGCCGCCCTGGGCACCTGCTGTTCCTTGGCCGCCGATGCCGCCGTTGCCGCAGGTCCCGGTGCCGGTGCGGCCGCCGCCGGAGCCTCGGGAGCGCCCTTGGCCGGTTGCGGACCCGCTGCCGGCGCCGCACCGCCCTTGCCGTGTTCCCCACCCGCCGGGGCGCTCTTCTCCGCCGTCGCCTGCGCGCGCGACTCGGCCCCCGCGCCCGACGGCTCGCGCTGCGCCCCGGCAGCCGCGTCCGCGCTCGCCCCACCGGAGGCGTCGGCGTTGGACCCGCCGGAGACGTGGCTGTCGCGCCCCGGCGACGACGTCTGGGTACCGCCCGCGGCCTCGCCCTTGTCCGCCGGTGCCGCCGTGGCCTGCTTCTGCTCACCGCTGCCCGCGGACTGCGCCGCCGCCGGCTTGCTGGCCGATTGCGGGGCCCCCTTCTCCTGCCCGGCGCCCGGCGCGTCGCCCGCGGCCGGCGTGCCCTGCTCCGCCTTGGCCGCCGTCTCCTTGGCCTCGCCGCCGCCCTCCGGCCGGCCCGGCGCCTCCTGGACCGTCACCTGAGCGGCCACCGGGCCGGCCTTGGGGTCGGCGCCACTCTGGGGGGCCTTCGACGTGGTGCCGGGCGCCGTCCGCGCCTCGGCGGCCCGATCCGGGGCAAGCTCCTCCGGCCCGCCGCCCGGCCCCTCGGTGTCCGTCTCGGCCGCCGTCTCCGCACCGGCGGGCGCCTCGTCGACGCCCTCCTCGGGATCGGCCTCCGCCGCCGTGTCCTCGGCGTCCTCGGCGTCGCGCTCCGCCTGCACCTTGTCGGCCTTGGTCACCGGGGGAGCCGGGAGCGACGGGGCCGCCCGGCCGTCGGGCGAGGACGGGTCCAGGGTGTCCGCGGTCGGCACGGCGGACACGTCCGGATCCTGAGCGGGGAGGTAGTCGTCCGGCTGCAGCGTGACGTCCCAGGCGCTCGGCTCCCCGCCGCCGACGTCCACCTCGGACTCGCTGCCGGTGCCGAACGGGTCCTCGTCGACGTGTTCGTCCGGACCTTCGAGGTCCTGGGTGCGGACGCCGTCGAGGGTGCTCACCGCGCCGGGCTGTTGCGCCTGGGCCCCCGCCGCCGACGGCGAGCCCGAGGGCTTCTCCTGCCCCCGCTTGTCCGCGGGGTTCAGCTGTTTGCCCGCCACCAGCGCATCGACCGCGCCCGGACGGTTCTTGGCCGCGGACTCCTCCTTGCTGGCCACCGGTGTGCCCGCGCGCTCGGTGCCCTCCTTGCCGTCGGCCGCGGCGTCCTTCTTGTCCTCCTTGCCGCCGGCCTGCTGCCCGCCCTCCTGCGCGCCGCCGGAGGACTTCCCGTCGGCGGCCTGCTCACCGCCGGCCGCCTTGTCCGCCGGCCTACCGCCCGGCGCCGCGGGCGCGGACTCCGTCGCCGGTTGCGCAGGTGCGGCACCCGGCGCCGGGGAAGCGTTCGCCGGGGCCGCGCTCCCGCCGCCGGGCTGCTGCTCCGCCTGCCCGCCGCGGCCGGCGTTCCGGTCCTGTGCGACGGGCCCGCCCGGGGCTTCGCTGCCCAGCGGAGTGGTGCCGTCCGCCCGGGTCCCGCCGTTCCGTGGGGTGCTCCCTGCGGCACCCGCAGCCTCCTGCTCGTCCTTCTCCGGCCCGGGCGCCAGGCCCGGCTTCCGCTCCTGCTCCCGCTGCTCCTCCGCGGCCCGCCGCTCGCTTTCGCGCGTGAACCGCAACTCCTCGGCGGGGTCCGTCTCGACCATCGGCGCATCGAGCGAACTGCGCTCCAGCTCGTCGTCGGACTCGATCTCCTCGACGAGGTCGAGCAGTCGCTCCTGCTCCGAGCTGAGCAGCCGCCGCTCCAGCCGCTCCAGGACCGCGTCCTGCAACTCGTCGGGCAGCTGAGCCAGTTGCATCCGAGCGCGCTTGGACCGATCCTCCGGATCCCCCCGCAACGACCGCAGTACCCCATTGGCCAGGCGGTCCACCAGTGTTGCCGGGTCGATCAGTTCCAGGCGGTGGCGGTCCGCGTCCACCGTGGCGTAGCGGAGCCAGCCCGGAGTGGAGCGGCCCGGTGCCACCTCCGTGGCCGGGTCGTCCTCGCGTGTGACGCCGAGCATCGCGGAGCGGAGGGATTCCTGGGCCGCGGACTCCGCCTCGCGTTCGACGGCCTCCTGGGGGAGGCTGACCGTGCCCAGGTCGCGGCCGGCGCGCAGGGCGCCCAGGCCGTGCGGGTTCTGGACGGTGTGCAGGAGTTCGTGGGCGAGGAGGCGTTGGCCGTCGGCGGTGCCGGGGCGGTAGGTGCCCTCGCGGAAGAAGATGTCCTGGCCGACGGCGAAGGCGTCGGCGCCCATCAGCTCGGCGAGCTGCCCGGAGTCGCGGTCGGTGTGCAGGCGGACCCGGCTGAAGTCGTGGCCGAGCTGCTCCTCCAGCTCGCGGCGGACGCTGAGGTCGAGGGGCTGGCCGGCGCCGCTGACGATGTTCTTGGGCTCGGGGGCGGCGGACCTGGCGGACCGTTCCTTGCGTTTGCGGCGCCGTGCGTCGCGGGCGGACTGGCCGGACTGGGCGGCGGACGGGGAGGAGCTGCTCATCGCGCCTCCCCCCGTCCGGTCAGCCCCGCGTGCACCGCGCGGGCCAGCGCCTCGCCCAGCCGTACGGGGTGCGTGGTGGCCGGGAGCGGCGGCAGGCCGGCGAGCCCGTCGAGGGCGAGGCCCGAGCCGTCGCCGGCCGCCGCCAGCGGCACGCCGCGGTCCCGTACGAGACGGGCCAACTCGGCCTGGAACGCGGCCGATACCCGGTCCGGGTCGGTGGTCCGGGCGTCGAAGCCGTCCAGGACGAGTTCGCCGATGTCGATGCGGAAGGTACGGGGAGCGGGCGCCCCCGCCTCCCGCACCGCGGGCTGCGGTGCTGCGGACTCCGGTGCCGCGGACTCCCGCGCCACGGCGTTGCCGACCTCGTGCTTCAGACCCATCCGTGGACCTCCGACGGCGTCAGAGAGCGTTCCAGCTTCAGGTACTCGGTGCGTGCCGCGGCCAGCATGTGACGCATCTGGAGGCGGTCGCCCTCCTCCGCGGCGAGGAAGGCGCCGGAGAGCGCGATGTTGCGGATCGAGCCGCCGGCGACGGTGAGTTGGGCCAGCAGGGACGGTTCGATGCCCTTCGTCGGGGCCTGGGCGGGCAGCACCCGGCGCCAGATCTCCGCCCGCTCCTTCTCCCCGGGGAAGGGGAAGTCGACGACGAAGCGGATGCGGCGCATGAAGGCCGAGTCCAGGGCCTTCTTCATGTTGGTGGTGAGGACGGCCAGGCCGCGGTACGCCTCCATGCGCATCAGGAGGTAGCTGACCTCCAGGTTGGCGTAGCGGTCGTGGCTGTCCTTGACCTCGCTGCGCTTGCCGAACAGCGCGTCCGCCTCGTCGAACAGGAGCAGCGCCCCGCCCCGCTCGGCGGCGTCGAAGACCCGGCTGAGGTTCTTCTCCGTCTCGCCGATGTATTTGCTGACGACCTGGGAGAGGTCGATGACGAAGAGGTCCAGACCCAGCTCCTTGGCCATCACCTCGGCGGCCAGGGTCTTGCCGGTGCCGGAGCCGCCGGCGAAGAGCGCGGTGACGCCGAGGCCGCTGCGCAGCGCCTGCGCGAAGCCCCATTCCTGGTAGACGGTGCCCCGCTGGCGGACATGCGCGACGATCTCCTGGAGGACGCGCAGTTGGCGGTCGGCCAGCACGAGGTCGTGCCAGCCGGCCCGCGGCTCGATGCGGCGGCCCAGTTCGTCCAGGCCCATCCGCGCCTCGGCCAGGCCGGCCCGCCAGGCCAGTTCGGCGGCGTCGGCGGTGTCGGAGGCGGCGGAGGCGGCGGAGGCCGCGGGGAGATCACGCCGGACGGATGCGGCGGCGGTGCGGACGACGTGCGGTGGGAGGTGGAACTGCGCGACCAAGGAAGCGAGATGACGATCCGTCACCTCCGGGATGCCGGCGAAGGCATCGGCCCACAGGCCCAGCTGCTCCTCGTCGGAGAGCTTGGGGACGGTGACCCGCTCACCGCGCGGATGGCCGGTCTGCCGCGGCTCCCGGCCGGAGACGACCAGCGGGACGGCGGCACCCGCGACGAAGGCGTCCGCGGCGGCGTACTGCTCGCGGTCCAGCTCGCCGACCTCGACGAGCAGCGCGGCCGGCAGCAGGATCGCCTCCCGTTGCCAGAGCCGGGCCAGCCGGTCCCGCGCGGCCGGGTCGGCCGGGATGTCCTCGGCGGCCATGGAGTACAGGCCGAGCCCGCAGCGGCGGGCCGCGGTGGCCGCGATGTCGGCGCGGGTGCGCAGATCCCCGCCGACCAGTTCGACACGCAGCGGGGCGTCGGGGCCGGCGCCCGCCCAGCCGGCCGCCACCCGCCGGGCGGCCGTCTCGTAGGCGGGCGGCAGCGTCTCGGGCGGGACGGTGCGGCGCAGTTGGCCGTGCAACCGGGCGTCCAGGTAGGGCGCGCCGGCCAGGAAGTGCAGGATGCGCTCGTCGAGCCGCAGCCGGCCGGTGGTCAGGCGGGTCGCGTCGTCCAGCTCGACCAGCTGCCAGCGGCGCAGTGGGGCGACCGGGGTGAGGGCGCTCCAGTGGGGGTCGCCGAGCGCCGCCAGGGCGAGCGAGAACGTGGGGTACGGGCGGGCCGGATCGCCGCAGGCGGCGGCGCAGCGCACGCCGGTGGTCGGGTCCAGCTCGGCGGCGGCGGTGAGCAGCACGACCTCCCGCTCGAAGGGGGTCAGCCCGAAGCACGCGACGAGGGCGTCGAGAGTGTCGAGGGCGTCGAGGGCGTCGAGGGCGTGCGGGGAGGGGGGTGCACCCGCACCGGTATCCGCACCGGCATTGGTATCCGCACCCGCACCCGCACCCGCACCGGTGTCCGCCTCCGCCTCCGCCTCCGTGTTCGTGTCCGTCTCCGCGCCCACCGGGCTCCCCTGGGTGCGGGCCGCGTGCGCGTCCAGGCGCGCGAGGACGGCCCGGACGGCCGCGGAGAGCGCCGCGCCGTCCGCCGCGCCGTCCGCCGCGCCGGACGTCCGCCCGTCCGCCGCCCCCGGCCCGTTCCCGCCGCTGCCGCCGGCCGCCATTTTCTTCTCCGCCCCCGTTCCCCGCACCGCGCCTCAGCTCTCCCCGCCGTCGTCGGTCGTCTTACGCGGCCGGGTGCGGGTACGGGGGCCCGGCCGGCCGGCGTCCGAACCCCCGCGTGTGGCAGTGGTCTTGGTCGGCTGCGGCCTGCCGCCGCCCGTCCGCTTCACGGGCTTTTTCGCGGCGTTCTTCGCGGCATCCTTCGCGGTCGCGGTCGCGTCCTCGGCAGCCTTCGCCGTGCCGCCCGCGGTCGCCCCAGCCGATTCACCTGTCCCAGCCGATCCAGCCGATCCAGCCGATCCAGCCGATCCGGCCGTCCCGGCCCCCGGAGCACCCGCCGTCCCCGCGGGATCCGTCGCGTCTGACGGCGTCCCCGACGGCGCCCCCGGCCGTGTCCCCGCCGGCGTTCCCAACGGCACCTCGGGCGGCACCTCCGGCACCACCGTCACCTCCGGCCGCTTCACCGGGCGGGCCGGTGCCGGCTTCTGGTGGCCGTCCAGCAGCACCAGCGACGCCTGGTAGGCCACCGACAGGGCGTACGGGGTGTTGTTGAGCATGCCCCAGAGCTTGGAGGTCTCGTCCACGTCCATCTGGGTCGGCGTGAAGCGGACCTTCTGCAGCGACTCGGCCAGGTCGCTTCCGGCCAGATAGGGGCGGTCGGCGGCCTCCTCGATCAACTCCTTCGGCAGGACCGGGATTTCGTGCAGCGTCCGCACCACGCTGCCGATCAGCCGCTGGCCGACCAGCTCCTGCTCCTCCCCGTACGCGCTGATCAGGAAGTGCAGGTCGACCGCCGCGGCCGGGCGCTTGAGCAGCGTGCCGTCCAAGGCGCGGGTGACCAGGTCGTTGTTGCGCATCGAGGGGTTGTGGGTGACCTGGTAGAGGAAGACGGTGATCGTCGGGTCGGTCGGGGGATCGGCCGGCGGTTTGCGGGTCTCCACCGAGACGGCCAGGTCGATCTCGGGGTGGAGGTTGTGCTCGATCAGCAGCGCAAGGGCCTGGGTGACCGTCGCGAGGGCGAGTGCGTTGCTCATGTGGACCGTCCCCCTGAAGTCCGTTGCTGGGAAGCCAAGTAGTCCGCGAGGCTCAGCGCGGGCGCGCGCCGCTCGGGGCGGGCCGGGCGGCCGTCCGCCGCGGGCCGTCGGGAGTCGGCCGCGCCGGCGGTACTGACTTCCAGCCGGCCGATCTGTACGTGCACCACCCGCTCGGCGGGGCCGCGCGGTCCGCGTCGGCCGCCCGCGGAACCCGCGCGGGGCGGCGCGGGCCGGCGGGGCGCCGGTACGGCGTCGGTGCGCGGGCGCAGGACGCCGGTGGCCGGCTCGGCCGCCTCCGGGCCGCCCGGCGGTGCCCCGCTGCCCGCTGCCGTCCGCTCCCCGCCGGGCGCCGTCGACCGCCCCCGCGGCCGGACGCCCTCGGCGGCGGCTCGGGTCCCGGGCACGGCCGTCGCGGTGGGCCGCAGCAGCGGGGCCGGGCCCGGCCCCCGGTCGGCCGCCGCGCGGTCCGGGTCCGCCACCGGTGCCGCCTCGGTGCGGAGCACCGTCTCCCGTTCGTGCCGGGTGCGGATCTCCGACCACCGCTCGGCGCGCGGCGGTTCGGCGGCGCCCGGCGACGGGGCGGGCCACCCGGACGGCCGGGGGGCCGAGCGCCCGTCGTCGTCCGGCTCGACGGCGGCCGGTCCGCGCAGCGCCTCGACCCGCTCGAACGGGCCCGGCAGCCGCGGCCGGACGCGGGTCCGCCGCCCGGGTGCGTCGGCGCCGTCGGGCGGGCCGAAGGGATCGGCGGGCGGCGCCGGGGCGTACCGGGCCAGCAGCCGGCCGAGGTAGTCGCCGGACGCGGCGGGCGTCCGCTCGGGCATCTCAGGCATCCGCGCACAGCTCCAGGTAGTAGCGGCGCCGCAGCGGGCTGAGCGCCAGGATCTCGGGCTCGCTCCAGCCGTAGGCCGAGGCGAGCAGATGGACGTCCAGGAGCAGGTCACGGGCCCAGGCGTCGAGTTCGGTCCACAGGTACGCGGCGATGTCCAGCTCCGCCGAGGTGGCGGCGCCGCACTCCGGGCAGGCGATCTCCAGGGTCAGCTCCGCGCCGGGGTCGGCCTCCTCGGCGGCCTCGGCGAAGCGCTTGAGCACCGGGTCGGGCAGGTCGGCGAGCTGTTCGGCGGTGGCCTCCCGGCCGGCCCGGTGGGCGGCGAGGGCACAGCGGGCCGCGAGCAGCCGCCGGGCGGCGGTGGCGTCCGGCGGGCGGGCGGCGGCCACCGCGGCCAGGTCCGCGGGGCCGGGCAGCCGGAACCGCACCGTCCACGCGCCCTCCGCCACCCGCAGTCCGCCCTCCGGCGGGCGCGGACGGGCGGCCGCCAACTCCCCGGCGTCCAGCTCGAACTCCAGCACCGTGCCGCACTCCGCCGCCGTGCAGTCGAGCGTGACCTCCAGCCGGTCGCCGAACAGCGCCCGGCGCAGGGCGAAGAGGTCGGCCGCCCGTTCTCCGAGCGGTGCCGACAGCAGGGCCTCGGGGGCCGCTCCGGGGCGGGCCGCCCGGTGCAGCAACAGGGCCCGGCCGGCGTCCCGTTCGGCCAGCCCGGCCTCCCAGGTGGCCAGCAGTTCCGCCGGCCCGGTGACCGCCATGCGCGCTCCCGTCGCCGCGGATCAGGCCGGGTGGGTGAACGAGGGCTCCTCCGGCTCGGGCACCTCGTAGTCGCGTTCCCAGCCCTCGCATTCGAGCTTCAGGCTCTGGATGGCCACCGCGTTGGCGTTGGCGTCCATCTCGCCCAGGACCTGGTACTCGCTGGGCCAGGAGCGGTAGATCTTGTGCGAGACGGCGACCTGCCCGGCCTCGTTGAGGACCTGGATGACGATGTCCTTGCGGAAGTCGGCCAGCGACACCTCCGAGCCCAGGCCGGCGCCGACCTGCCAGACCTTGTTGGCCCAGCGGTCGAACTCCGGGTCGTGGGTGACCCCGCGCTCCAGGGTGATGCCCTCGAACTCGGAGCGGCCCGGGGACTTGCGCGGGGAGCTGGGGTCGCCGCCGTTGCGGTGCTTGACGACCTCGGTGGTGCGCTTGAGCGGGCTGATCTTGCTGACCCCCGCGACCGTACGGCCGTCCCACAGGACCAGGAACTTGAAGTTCTTGTACGGGTCGAAGCGATGGGCATTGATCTTGAACTCAGCCATCGGATTCCTTCACATCGGATTCCTGCACGTCGGCGTCGTGGGGCGCACCGGGGGCCGGCCCGTCCGCCGGGCCCGGCGCCCCGCGCCCTAGAGGTCGAATTGGCCGGCCAGCTGCTGGATCTTGACGATCACGAACTCGGCCGGTTTGACGGGCGCGATGCCGACCACGACGTTGACGATCCCGTTCTCGATGTCCGCCTCGGTCGTGGTGTCCTTGTCGCACTTGACGAAGTACGCCTGCCGCGGGGTGCCGCCCTTGAAGGCGCCCTTCTCGAAGAGGGAGTGCAGGTAGGCGGAGGCGTTGAGGCGGATCTGCTGCCAGAGCTGCTCGTTGTTGGGCTCGAAGACCACCCACTGCAGGCCGCGCAGCAGGCTCTCCTCGACGTGCAGGGCCAGCCGGCGCACCGGGACGTACTTCCACTCGCTGTCCAGGGCGTCCGCGCCCTGGAGCGTGCGGGCGCCCCACACCAGCGGGCCGACCATCGGGAAGGTCCGCAGGCAGTTGACGCCGAGCGGGTTCAGCAGGCCGTTCTCGCGGTCGGTGAGCTTGACGGTCAGCCCGTGCACGCCGGTCAGCCGGGCCTCGGTGCCGGCCGGGGCCTTCCACACCCCGCGCTCGCCGTCCGTACGGGCGATCACGCCGGCCAGCGCGCCGCACGGCGGGAAGGAGCGCAGTCGGCCGGTGAGCGGGTCGGTGAGCTGGAGGTGCGGGAAATACAGGGCCGCGTGGTTGTCGCGGACCGCGTCGAAGGCGCCGATCCCGGCCCGTGCGGCGTCCACACTGCCCCATGCCGCGGGCGCGTCCACCAGGAGGAACATCCGCCGCTCCTGGCACAGCCGCTGGGCCGCCGAGACCACCGTGAGCATGTCGTCGACGGACTCGTACGAGGCCAGCTCGGGCAGTGCGAGCAGATTGACGTCGGGGATGTCGCGCAGCGCCTGGAGGCCGCTCTTGCGAGCCTCGCTGCCGATGAGGTCGCGCGGTCCGGGTGGGTCGCCGTCCTCGCCGCCGCACAGCGGGAAGACCGGCGGATTGACCGATGCCTCCAGCCCCAGGTCGTTGGCGCACTCGCCGAGGAAGCGGACCACGTCGCCAGGGTCGGTGGAGCCGGCCACGACCTGGACGCGGCGGCCGAAGGCGATCACCTGGGCGCCCGCGAAGGCATGCTTGCCGGGGGCGTCCGGCAGGGAGCGCAGCTTGTGCTCCAGCAGCAGCGCCAGCTCGGTGACGTCGCACGGCGGCTCGCCGTCGCAGTCCGGGTCGTAGAGCGTGAACTCCCGTTCCACCTCACCGATCTTCACCACCAACTCCACGTTCAGATCGGGGAGTTCGTGGTGGAACGGCTTGGAGACGGTGCCGGAGGGGTCCGGGCGGTCCTCGCCCACGGCCGCCACGCGGATCAGCGACGAGCCGGCGTTGACCACCGTCTCCACGAACCGGCCGCTGCCGGGGTCCATGGACAGGCCGGCGAAGGACTCGCGGGCTGCGCCGTGCGCGTCGAGGACCTGGAGGTTGAAGGTCTCCTGGGCCGGGTGACGGGCGGGCGTGTCGTGGTCCACGGCGATGCGCAGGCCGTCGCCCCAGATGCCCGGCTCCTTGGCGTGCACCTCCAGGACCGGGCACTGGCTGCGGCCCTCGGTGGACTCCAGGGTGACCTGGGCCTCCTTGCCGCTGCCGGCCTTGGCGACCCGGACGATCACCGCGACGGCGCCGCCGTTGCCGAAGAACTGGTGGACGGCGTAGGAGACCGGGCTGCGCGAGGTCAGGCCGCCGAAGCGGCGCTCGAAGTCGGCGAAGCTGGTGATCCGGACCGGCTGGTTGAGCGGGCCGCGCCGGGTGTGGCCGACGAACGCGGTCACCGAGGTCGTCACGGTGGTGATGCTGCGGATGCTGCTGGGAAGCTCTTCGACATAGACGCCGGGATAGGTCGTATGTGTCGGCATTCCCCCTCCAATCCCTTCAGGCACCGAGTGTGAGAACACCAAGAAATCGAGAAAACCGGGAGGGGTGGGCGGGGAGAAGGGGGAGGGGCGACAGGTGCGGAAGAGTCCACGACCGCACAAAGCGGTGATCGTGGTCGTGCATCCCCCCGCTACCCATCAAGTTCCCCCGTCTGCATCCGGTGCGAGGCGGTCCGTGATCCGCGGTCCGACCCGCACGGGACCAAGCCCGGAAGTGCGCGACTCCGGCCTGTGACTCCTGATGCGTAAGTGCTCAACGCAGTTTCTTTCAGGGGGAGTTGGAGGGTCAAGGAGCTTTCCGGACACCGCCTGCGGAGGTCTTGTGCGGGCGCGTTGCGGGTTCTTCCCGAACGGTTTCCCGCTTCCCCGCAACCGGAACCGGATGGGCCGGGTGCGCTCGGGCGCACCGGGTCATCGGTGCCCGGCGCCCGAACGGCGCACGGCGACGGAGTGCACGGCGGATGGCGACGAAGTCGCCCGGCACCCGGACGGCCCTGCGAAATGCCTGCGGCGCGCCGGAGCGCCCCTGCGGAAAAGGGGCGGCGCAGTACGTTGACCAAAAGATCTGTGACCGTAATCACCGCCAGAGTGTGATCTGCGATTTAGGGACGCATGTCCAGCGGCGATACCCTGCGAGACGGACATGCCGCGTATCCGGACACCGTGTACGCCTCCCCTGTGACAGCGCCGTCACGTTGCCCTTCGCGGCACGCCCATCGCAGACGAACGAACCGCGATCACTACGGCGATTCTGAGAAGACAAGGGACGGACGCGCGTGGACCTGTTCGAGTACCAGGCGAGGGACCTCTTCGCCAAGCACGGTGTACCGGTGCTGGCCGGTGAAGTCATCGACACGCCTGAGGCGGCGCGCGCGGCGACTGAGCGCCTTGGCGGCAAGTCGGTCGTCAAGGCGCAGGTGAAGGTCGGTGGCCGTGGCAAGGCCGGCGGCGTGAAGCTGGCCACCACGCCGGACGAGGCCGTCGCCCGCGCGACGGACATCCTCGGCATGGACATCAAGGGCCACACGGTCCACAAGGTGATGATCGCCGAGACGGCCCCGGAGATCGTCGACGAGTACTACGTCTCCTACCTCCTGGACCGCACCAACCGCACCTTCCTGGCCATGGCCTCGGTCGCGGGCGGCATGGACATCGAGGAGGTCGCCGCGACGACCCCCGAGAAGCTCGCCAAGGTCCCGGTCGACGCCAACGAGGGCGTCTCCATCGAGAAGGCCCGCGAGATCGTCGCCCAGGCGAAGTTCCCGGCCGAGGTCGCCGAGCAGGTCGCCGAGGTGCTGGTCACCCTGTGGCAGACCTTCGTCAAGGAGGACGCCCTCCTGGTCGAGGTCAACCCGCTGGCCAAGGTCGCCTCCGGTGACGTCCTCGCCCTCGACGGCAAGGTCTCCCTGGACGCCAACGCCGAGTTCCGCCAGCCGGAGCACGAGGCCCTGGAGGACAAGGCCGCGGCTAACCCGCTCGAAGCCGCGGCCAAGGCCAAGGGCCTGAACTACGTCAAGCTCGACGGCCAGGTCGGCATCATCGGCAACGGCGCGGGTCTCGTCATGAGCACCCTGGACGTCGTCGCCTACGCCGGCGAGAACCACGGTGGCGTCAAGCCCGCCAACTTCCTCGACATCGGTGGCGGCGCCTCCGCCGAGGTCATGGCGAACGGCCTGGAGATCATCCTCGGCGACCCGGACGTGAAGTCCGTGTTCGTCAACGTCTTCGGCGGCATCACCGCGTGCGACGAGGTCGCCAACGGCATCGTGCAGGCCCTGGAGCTCCTGAAGTCCAAGGGCGAGAACGTCAGCAAGCCGCTGGTCGTCCGCCTCGACGGCAACAACGCCGAGCTGGGTCGCAAGATCCTCTCGGACGCCAACCACCCGCTGGTGCAGCGTGTGGACACGATGGACGGTGCGGCCGACAAGGCCGCCGAGCTGGCCGCGGCCAAGTAAGGGACGAGGACTCCAACAACCATGGCTATCTTCCTCACCAAGGACAGCAAGGTCATCGTCCAGGGGATGACCGGCGCCACCGGCATGAAGCACACCAAGCTCATGCTCGGTGACGGCACCAACATCGTCGGTGGTGTCAACCCGCGCAAGGCCGGCACCAGCGTCGACTTCGACGGCACCGAGGTCCCGGTCTTCGGCTCCGTCAAGGAGGCGATGGAGAAGACGGGCGCCAACGTCTCCGTCCTCTTCGTGCCGCCGGCCTTCGCCAAGGCCGCCGTCGTCGAGGCGATCGACGCCGAGATCCCGCTGGCCGTCGTCATCACCGAGGGCATCGCCGTCCACGACTCCGCCGCGTTCTACGCGTACGCGAAGTCGAAGGGCGACACGACCCGGATCATCGGCCCGAACTGCCCCGGCCTGATCACCCCCGGCCAGTCCAACGCCGGCATCATCCCGGGCGACATCACCAAGCCGGGCCGCATCGGCCTGGTGTCGAAGTCCGGCACGCTGACGTACCAGATGATGTACGAGCTGCGCGACATCGGCTTCTCCTCGGCCGTCGGCATCGGTGGCGACCCGGTCATCGGCACCACCCACATCGACGCCCTGGCCGCGTTCCAGGAGGACCCCGACACCGACCTGATCGTGATGATCGGTGAGATCGGCGGCGACGCCGAGGAGCGGGCCGCCGACTTCATCAAGGAGCACGTCACCAAGCCGGTCGTCGGCTACGTGGCGGGCTTCACCGCGCCCGAGGGCAAGACGATGGGCCACGCCGGCGCCATCGTGTCCGGCTCGTCCGGCACCGCCCAGGCGAAGAAGGAGGCCCTGGAGGCCGCGGGCGTGAAGGTCGGCAAGACCCCGTCCGAGACCGCGCTGCTGGCCCGCGAGATCCTCAACGGCTGACGCGGCACCCGCTGTACGACGGCCGTGGGCCCGCACCCCTCCCGGGTGCGGGCCCACGGCCGTTTCCGCTACGGGCGCAGCGCTCAGCTGACGTCCGGGCGGAGCCGGGCGCCGGGCGGCAGCGAGCGGTGCCGGGACTTCCCCGGCCGCCCGGTCCGCCCGGCCTTGCGGTGGTGCGCCGGCCGGTGCGTGGGCCGGACCGCGGAGGGGGCAGCCGAGGGGGCTGCCGCGCGGTCGGCGGCGGCCGGTGCGGACGGGATGGAGGGGACGGAAGGGGCGGCCGGCGCGTACGAGGCGGCCATGGCCGGCCGCCGCGGCGGCGGGCGATAGCCGTCCGGCGTGCCGAGCGACACCGCCAGCGCCACCACCGCCAGCAGCCCGGTCGCCCCGAACCCGGTACGGGTGGTCAGCCGGGCCCGCCGCTCCGCGCCGGCCCGGACGTCGTGCGCGGGCGGCGGCACCGCCGGGCGGGACGCCGCCAGCGCGCCCAGCCGGGCGTGCAGCACCGCGCCCTGGCGGTCCGGCGGCAGGCCCTTGAGCCCCAGTTCCGGCAGCTGCTCGGCCAGGAACTCCCGGGCGTGGGTCAGCCGCCCGGTCGCCGCCGGCGTACTGGCCTCCACCTCAGCCGCGGTCTCGTGCAGCCCCAGCCCGACCCCGTCGTGCAGCAGCAGGGTGCGGCGGTAGGGGACGGGCAGCGCGAGCACCGCCGTCAGCAGCGCATGGTCCCGCGGTGCGGCCGGCGGCGGCGCGGGGGTCCCGGGCCGGGGCCGCTCGGCGGGCCGCAGCCCGGGGAACAGCCGCCGCCAGGGCGCCAGCGCGTACTCGTACGCTGCCGCCCGCACCCACCCCACCGGATCCGGATCCGCCCGCACCTCCGGCCAGCGCTGCCAGGCCGTCTGGAACGCCCGCTCGACGGCCCGCCGGGCGAGCCGGGCCCGCCCGGTGAGCAGCACCGCCTGCTGGATCAGCGGCCCGGCGTGCACGCCGTACAGCGCGTCGAAGTCGGCTGACGAACAGTCAAATCCGTTTCCGCCACGGCTCTCTGATGTGGCGTCGGAAGATTCCTCGGGCTGCCTCCGGTCGTGCTCGCTCATACCGGAAGTCTGAAAACGCCGGGCCGCGGATCTCGCGCGACACGTCGGGCAGATGCCCGATACGTGGTGTAAAGGGATGTTATTGGCAGCATGGCCGTGTGAGCCAATTGACCGAACGCGGTACCACGTTGTCCTCACACGGCCGGACCGCCGCGCAGCGCTCCTCGGCGATCGGCACCGCCGTCGTCAGCGGGGTGACCGCCGCCGGCCTCGGCCTCGGCGCGCTCGCGGTCGCCGTCCTGCTGCTCTGGGTCGTCTCCCCGTACCCGGACAGCGGCCCCTCACGGGCGCTGCACCTGGCCGCCGGCCTGTGGTTCACGGCGCACGGCGGGGGCCTGGTCCGCGAGGCGACCGCGTCCGGCGTCCCGGCGCCGGTCGGCGTGACCCCGCTGCTGCTCGCCGCCCTCCCGGTCTGGCTGCTCCACCGCGCCGCCCGGGACACCCTGGCCTCGGCCGCCGAGCAGCGCCCCGACGACGGCTCCGCGGTCGCCCCGCGCACCCTGCTCGGCGCCCTGCTGGCGGGGTACCTGGCGGTCGCCGCCGGGGCACTGCTCTACACCTCCACCGGCCGGCTGACCGCCGCGCCGCTCGCCGCGCTACTGGCCGTCCCCGGCACCGCCGCCGCCACCCTCGGCGGTACCGCCTGGCACATCCTCGGACCGGACGCCGTGGCCCTCCTACCGGCCCGGGTGCCGCCCGCCTTCCGGAGGCTGCCGGCCGGCCTCCGCGCCGCGCTCACCGGCCCCCGCCTCGACACCGCCCTCAAAGCGGCGGCCGCCGCCACCCTCGCCCTGCTCGCCTCCGGCGCGACGCTCACCCTCCTCGGCCTGGCCCTGCACCCCGGCCGGTTCGCCGACGACCTGAGCCAGCTCGCCCCCGACTGGGCCGGCCGCTGCACGGTGCTGCTGCTCTGCCTCACCCTGCTCCCCAACGCGGCCGTCTGGGGCGCCGCCTACGGCCTGGGGCCCGGCTTCACCGTCGGCGCGGGCACCGCGGTCGGGCCGCTGGGCACCTCACCGCGCCCCGCGCTGCCGCACTTCCCGCTGCTCAGCGGCCTTCCGGACCCGGGTCCGGGAAGTTGGTGGTCGGTGGCGCCGGCCCTGGTGGTGCCGGCCGCCGCGGTGGTGATGCTGACCCGGTACGCGGCCGGCGAGGGGCACCGTTCATGGGGGCGGACGGCCGGGACGGCGGCCGTGGCGGCGGGCCTGTGCGGCCTGGCGACGGCGGTGCTCGGGGTGCTGGCCGGCGGCGCGCTGGGCCAGGGCGCACTCGCCTCGTTCGGCCCCCGCGGCTGGCTGATCGGCCTGGCGGCGGCGGGTTGGACGGCGCTGGCCGGGGTCCCCGGGTCGCTGGGCCTGCGCGCCTGGCGACGGGCCGGGCGGCGGGCGGCGGAGGGCCGGTCGGTGCGCCTCCGCGCCCTGCCCGGCGTCCTGTTCCGCCGCACCCGAGAGGGGCACGGGCAGTCGGGCCCGGAGGCGGGACGGAGGGGCGGGCGGCGGTTCGGCCGGGGCATCCTCCGGGCCACCGGCGCCGGCCGGCGCAACCGCCGGGAGGAGGACGAGCGGACGGAAGGCGCGCGGGAAACCCGGGACGAGGGCCGGGGAGAGAGCCGGAAGAAGGGCCGGGGGGAGAGCCGGGGGGAGAGCCGGAAGAAGGGCCGGGGGGAGAGCCGGGGGGAGAGCCGGAAGAAGGGCCGGGGGGAGAGCCGGAAGAAGGGCCGGGCGAAGGGCCCGGAGGAGGACCGGGGGACCGCCGCCTGACGGCGCACGCCCCGACGCCCCACTCGCCCCCGGCCGTTCCCACCACCACGACGGGAACGGCCACTACCGCGCCGCCGCTACCGCCCCACCGCGCTCGCCACCACCGCCGCCGCCGCTGCTACTGCTGCGGCTGCTGGCTGAGCAGCGGTCGGAGCTGCGGCGGGAGGAGGTTCTCGCAGGACTTGCTCGCCGACTGGGTCAGCGCGTCGTTCACGCAGGTGAAGTAGTCGCGGTAGACGACCTGGACGGTGAAGGTCGCGGCCACCATCATCAGCGCCAGCGAGGCGGTCACCAGACCGGCGATCGCGGCGGTGGTCTGCGGTCGGGTCGTCGGGCCCGCGACGCCGCCGGGGCGCCCCGGCGGGGGCGGGGTGGCGCCGCCGGCCGGGCTTCCCCCGGGCGCCGCGGCGCCCGCCTTCTTCGGGACGGGCTTGCCGCGCAGCGCGCTGATGCCCCAGTAGAGGGAGAGCGAGCCCAGCAGCAGTGCCACCTCCGGCAGGCTGAAGAGCACGAAGAAGAACGCCCACATACCGGCCAGCAGGGCGTAGCGGGCCCGTCGCTGGAGCGGGTCGGTGGGGTCCCAGCGCAGCCCGCCGGGGCCGCCGCCACCCGGTCCGCCGGGCCCGCCCTGGCCACCCTGGCCGCCGCCCCGGCCCGGCCGGCTGCCGAAGCCGCCGCCCTGCCGGCCCGGTTGGCGGCTGCTCCACTGGCTGCCCCACGCCGGGGGCTGGTCCTGCGGCCGCTGCTCCTCGCCGTCGCCGGCGTCCCCCTGCGCCTGCCCGGTGAGGTGCGGGCGCGGGCGCCACTCCTGTTCGGGGGCGTCGGCCGGCGGCGGCGCGAACGGGTTGTCGTCCTGCCCGGCGGGGGCGGACGGGCCCGGGGTGCCGTCGGACGGTCCGTCCGGGTTGGACGACGACTTGCGCTCGCGCGGCAGGAGGACCAGCCCCGGGGCGGTGGTGGGCTGGGGGTGCCACCCGGCGATGGCCGGGGGAGGGAGGAGGAGAGCCGCGCGGCGGCGTCGGTCCGGCATCTGGAGTGAGTCTTCCCCTTGTCGTGGGCGTCCGTCCGGCGGGTGGGCCGGGCGTGCGGTCACCATGAACTGCATGCGATCTCTCGCCTGACGCTACCTCCCGTGCCCGCCCCCGTCCCGCGGGGGCCGCACGGTGTGCCGGTATCGTTGCTGACGGTCGGCGCCTTCGTAGGGTTCCCCGGATTCACGGAACCCCTCGTTTTGTACGACCGCACAAAGTTCCGTAGAGCCCCGCACAGCCCCCCAGACCCGCAAGACCTGGCGAGAAAGACCCCACCGTGGCCTCCTCCTCTCTTCCCGCTCGCTCCGCCCCGGCCCGCATCGTGGTACTCGTCTCCGGTTCGGGCACCAACCTCCAGGCGCTGCTCGACGTCATCGCCGAGGAGGGCGCCGCGGAGTACGGCGCCGAGATCGTGGCGGTGGGCGCCGACCGCGCCGGGATCGTCGGTCTGGAGCGCGCCGAGCGGGCCGGGCTGCCGACGTTCGTCTGCCGGGTCAAGGACCACCCGGACCGCGCGGCCTGGGACGCGGCGCTCACCGAGGCGACCGCCGCGCACGCCCCGGACCTGGTGGTCTCGGCCGGCTTCATGAAGATCCTCGGCAAGGAGTTCCTGGCCCGCTTCGGCGGCCGGACGATCAACACCCACCCGGCGCTGCTGCCCAGCTTTCCCGGTGCCCACGGCGTCCGCGACGCCCTCGCGTACGGCGCGAAGGTCACCGGCTGCACCGTCCACTTCGTCGACGACGGCGTCGACACCGGCCCGATCATCGCCCAGGGCGTGGTCGAGGTCCGGGAGGAGGACGACGAAACCGCGCTGCATGAGCGCATCAAGGAAGTCGAGCGATCGCTGCTCGTCGAGGTCGTGGGGCGCCTGGCCCGCCACGGCTACCGCATAGAGGGACGAAAGGTACGTATCTCGTGACCGCCACCGAAGGTACGCAGCGGCCCATCCGCCGCGCGCTGGTCAGCGTCTACGACAAGTCCGGGCTGGAGGAGCTGGCCCAGGGGCTGCACGCGGCGGGCGTCCAGCTGGTCTCGACCGGATCGACCGCCGGGAAGATCGCCGCCGCCGGGGTGCCGGTCACCAAGGTCGAGGAGCTCACCGGCTTCCCGGAGTGCCTCGACGGCCGGGTCAAGACCCTGCACCCCAAGGTCCACGCCGGCATCCTCGCCGACCTGCGCCTCGCGGACCACCAGCAGCAGCTGGCCGACCTCGGCGTCGAGCCGTTCGACCTGGTGGTCGTGAACCTCTACCCGTTCAAGGAGACCGTCGCCTCCGGCGCCACCCCCGACGAGTGCGTCGAGCAGATCGACATCGGCGGCCCCTCGATGGTCCGCGCCGCAGCCAAGAACCACCCCTCGGTCGCCGTGGTCACCAGCCCCGAGCGGTACGCCGACGTCCTCGCCGCGGTCAACGGCGGCGGCTTCGACCTGGCCGCCCGCAAGCGGCTGGCCGCCGAGGCGTTCCAGCACACCGCCGCCTACGACGTGGCCGTCGCCGCCTGGATGACCAACGTCTACGCGCCGGAGGCGGACGGGGCCGCGCTGCCCGAGTTCCTCGGCGAGACCTGGGAGCGCCGCAGCACCCTGCGCTACGGCGAGAACCCGCACCAGGCCGCCGCCCTCTACGTCGACGGCCAGCCGGGCGGCATCGCCAACGCCGAGCAGCTGCACGGCAAGGAGATGTCCTTCAACAACTACGTGGACACCGAGGCCGCCCGCCGTGCCGCCTACGACCACGACGAGCCCTGCGTGGCGATCATCAAGCACGCCAACCCGTGCGGCATCGCGATCGGCTCGGACGTCGCCGAGGCGCACCGCAAGGCGCACGCCTGCGACCCGGTGTCCGCGTACGGCGGCGTGATCGCGGTGAACTGCCCGGTGACCGTCGCCCTCGCCGAGCAGGTCGCGGAGATCTTCACCGAGGTCATCGCCGCCCCGGCGTACGAGGACGGCGCGGTCGAGATCCTCGCCCGCAAGAAGAACATCCGCGTCCTGAAGGTCGAGGGCACCCCGCACCAGCCCGGTGACCTCAAGCTGCTCTCGGGCGGCGCGGTGCTCCAGCACACCGACGTCTTCCAGGCCGAGGGCGACGACCCCGCCACCTGGACCCTGGCCACCGGACAGGCGCTGTCCGCCGGGGAGTTGGCCGAGCTGGCGTTCGCCTGGAAGGCGTGCCGCGCGGTGAAGTCCAACGCGATCCTGCTCGCCAAGGACGGCGCGTCGGTGGGTGTGGGCATGGGCCAGGTCAACCGTGTCGACTCCTGCAAGCTCGCCGTGGAGCGTGCCGGCGAGGAGCGGGCGCGCGGCTCCTACGCCGCGTCGGACGCCTTCTTCCCGTTCCCCGACGGCCCGGAGATCCTGATCGCCGCCGGCGTCAAGGCGATCGTCCAGCCCGGCGGTTCGATCCGCGACGAACTCGTCGTCGAGGCCGCTGAGAAGGCCGGCGTGACGATGTACTTCACCGGCACCCGGCACTTCTTCCACTGAGGCCCGGCCGGCCCCGCGGGGCCGGACAGCGCGGAGGGCCGCACCCCTTGCCCGGGGTGCGGCCCTCCGCCGTGCGCGGTACCGCCGCGGTCAGTAACGCGGCCGGCTGAACCAGGCGTTGGACTCGTCCTTGGAGACGAAGACCGTCACCAGGATGCCCAGCACCGTGTGGACCAGGCCGATCGGGAAGCTGAAGAGGCTCACCAGGATGGTGCCGACGCCGAAGATGATGCTGCCGACGCGGACCCCGCCGCCGCCGTTGCCGAACTGGGAGGCGAGCGCGATCCCGGCCACCGTGAAGATCACGATGACGACGATCACCGCGATCAGCACGCCCTTGCCGACGTTGAACGCCGACATGTCCGCGTAGGGCGAGGACGACGCCTCGTGCGACGCCTTGGTGACGCCGCCCAGCCCCAGCACTGCCAGGACCAGCCCGATGAGGTTCAGCGCGGCGAGCACGAACATCATCACCCGGGCCGCCTTGGCGCTGCCCGGCATCACCGTCGGGTACGGCATCTGCGCCGGCGGCATCGCACCACCGGGGTACGCGCCGTACGGGGCCATCGGCTGCTGCGGCTGCGGGGGCTGCTGGGGGTAGCCGTAGCCGGGCTGCTGGCCGGGCGGGGGGCCGTAGGGGTTGTTGGGGTTCGGATAGCTCACGAGCGGTGTCCTTCAGGCGACTTGGGGTGGTATCGGCGAGCGCCGCGAAGGCCCCCGGTCGCTGCTGCGAGGGGGGCCTTCACTGGGCTGTGCGGGGCGTGGAGTGCGGCCCGTTACGGCATTTCCCGGGTTACTTGGGGACCTGCACGACCACGGTGCCGACGATCTTGTCCGCGAACGTCTGGTTCTTCTCGTCCCACAGCGGCCACAGCCAGCCGATGCCGCACAGCAGACCGTTGAGGTAGCGGCAGATGTAGCGCACGAAGGTCATGCCGAAGCCCATGGGCTGGCCGGTGGTCTCCTTGATGACCTTGATGCCCAGGGCCTTCTTGCCCGGGGTCTGGCCGGTGCCGCCTTCCTTGGCGATGAGGAAGAACATCCCGCCCACCGCGATCAGCCACGCGAGGGCCATCACGATGATGGCGCCGACCGGCGTGCTGCTTGACACGGCGCTGTTGGCCGCGTTCTGGATGCAGGTGTAGTCGCCCGTCGGGCAGTGGGAGTAGTCCGGGGTGACCGAGGAGACCGAGCTGGCCGCCATGACGCCGCCGATGATGTACAGGATGATCGGCACGGCGCCGATCATGAGGCCGTCGAGCAGCAGGGCGCCCACCCGCGCACCCCAGCTCGCGTAACCCATCGGCATCCCCGGCATCCCCATCCCCGGCATGCCCGGCTGGCCGTACGGGGCCGCCGGCTGCTGCGGGTAGCCGCCGTAGCCGGGCTGTCCCTGCGGCGGGACCTGGCCCTGCTGCGGGTAGCCGTACGGCTGCTGGGGCTGCTGCGGGGCGCCCTGCGGGTAGCCGTAGCCCGGCTGACCGCCCTGCGGCGGGACCGGCGGCTGCTGGCCGTACGGGCCCTGGGGGGCCTGCGGCTGCTGGCCGTACGGGTTGTTCGGGTCACCGAAGCTCATGGTGCTGCTTTCCTCCGTTGGTGTCAGTGGGGGACGACGCGGCGTGACTCGGAGGAAAAAACAGGTTGTTTCATGGCCCGCCCCCGACGATGCCTGCGGCACTGCGGCGTCAATCCTTCTAGGTGAGGATTCCCTCTGTCCAGTCAAGGGGGTCAGCCTTTGTCCAACCGCAATGATCATTTCAGGACAACTGCCGTTCGCGCGCCCTGATTGGAACCCGGGAGCCTCCATCCGGGAAGATGGGGGTATGACTGCCCAGATTCTGGATGGCAAGGCCACCGCCGCCGCGATCAAGTCCGAGCTCACCGCCCGCGTCGAGGCGCTGAAGGCCAAGGGTGTCACCCCCGGCCTGGGCACCCTGCTGGTCGGCGACGACCCGGGCAGCCGCTGGTACGTCAACGGCAAGCACCGGGACTGCGCCCAGGTGGGCATCGCGTCCATCCAGCGCGAACTGCCGGAGACCGCCACCCAGGAGGAGATCGAGGCCGTCGTCCGGGAGCTCAACGAGAACCCGGACTGCACCGGCTACATCGTCCAACTCCCGCTCCCCAAGGGCATCGACGCCAACCGCGTGCTGGAGCTGATGGATCCGGCCAAGGACGCCGACGGGCTGCACCCGATGAGCCTGGGCCGCCTGGTCCTCGGCATCGAGGGCCCGCTGCCGTGCACCCCGTACGGCATCGTCCAGCTGCTGCGGCGGCACGACGTCGAGATCAAGGGCGCGCACGTGGTCGTCGTCGGCCGGGGCATCACCATCGGCCGGCCGATGCCGCTCGTGCTGACCCGCAAGTCCGAGAACGCCACGGTCACCCAGTGCCACACCGGCACCCACGACCTGTCCGCGCACCTGAAGCAGGCCGACATCATCGTCGCCGCGGCCGGTGTGCCGCACATCATCAAGCCCGAGGACATCAAGCCCGGCGCGGCCGTGCTGGACGTCGGCGTCAGCCGGGACGAGAACGGCAAGATCGTCGGCGATGTGCACCCCGGCGTCGCCGAGGTGGCCGGCTGGGTCGCCCCCAACCCGGGCGGCGTCGGCCCGATGACCCGCGCCCAGCTGCTGGTCAACGTCGTCGAGGCGGCGGAGCGCGCGGCCCAGGGCTAGCCCCTGTCCGGCGGGCAAGGGCCCGACCGGCCCGGACGTGCGAGCCTGGAGGGGGCCGCGGTCCGCCGTCCCGCACGCTCGATCGATCGATCCTCGACCCATCCTCGACACCGACCTGGACACCGGACACCGGAAGGGGCTGACCGCCACACATGGCTGCCGAAGCGCACTCGGAGGGTGCGTCCGAGCCGCAGCGCACCTCGCGCCGCTTTCCGCAGCTGACCCGCGACACCGCCCGCCCCGAAGGCGGCGGCCGGGCTGCTTCGGGCGACTATCCGGCGCCGGCCCGACAGTGGCCGCTGCTCGCCGTACTGGGCGGGGTCGGCCTCGGGCTGCTGCTGGTCGCGCTGGACGCCTTCCGGATCGGCTCGATCGTGATCGGGCTGTCCCTGCTGGGCGGCGCGGTGCTGCGGTGGGCGCTGCCGTCGGTGGGGATGCTGGCCGTCCGCTCCCGCTTCACCGACCTGATCACCTACGGCGGACTGGGCTTCGTGATCGTGATCCTGGCCATGATGGTGCAGCCCAAGCCGTGGATCCACATCCCGTTCCTGGACGACATCGTCCACTTCACGGTCCGTTAGGGCGCTTCTGACGGATCTCCGCGGCGTCGCGGCGTCTGGCACGCACTCCCCCACGCCTAAAGGGCGCGGGGGACCCCCATGCGGCGTTGCCGGGATGTCCCCATAGCTCCGCTATGAAGACATCCCGGCGCCTTGCGATCGCACGCACCAGGCGCCGCTCCTTCTTCCACGGAGATCCGTCAGAAGCGCCCTAGGGCCGGGCCGATGGGTCGGGGCCGGACAGGCCCCGGGACCGGTCCGGAAGCGTCCCACGGCGCTGCGGCACACCTCGTGCCGTAGCGCCGCGCGCTTGTGTGACGCGGGTAACTTGGCGACGTCCGGGGGGTGCCCCAACCGCGAGAGGGACGTCCATCTCATGGCCAAGATCAAGGTTGCCAACCCCGTCGTCGAGATCGATGGCGACGAGATGACCCGCATCATCTGGTCGTCCATCAGGGACCGGCTGATCCTCCCGTACCTCGACATCGAGCTGAAGTACTTCGACCTCGGCATCGAGCACCGGGACGCCACCAGCGACCAGGTGACCGTCGATGCCGCGCACGCCATCCAGCGGTACGGAGTCGGGGTGAAGTGCGCGACGATCACCCCGGACGAGGCCCGGGTCGAGGAGTTCAACCTCAAGGCGATGTACCGCTCGCCGAACGGCACCATCCGCAACATCCTCGGCGGCGTGATCTTCCGCGAGCCCGTCATCATGGAGAACGTGCCCCGGCTGGTGCCCGGCTGGACCCGGCCCATCGTCGTCGGCCGCCACGCCTTCGGCGACCAGTACCGCGCCACCGACCTGAAGGTCCCCGGCCCCGGCACGCTCACCCTGACCTTCGCCCCGGCGGACGGCGGCGAGCCGACCGAGCTGGAGGTGCACGAATTCCCGGGCGCCGGCGTGGCCCTGGCGATGTACAACCACGACGACTCGATCCGCGACTTCGCCCGGGCGTCGTTCCGCTACGGACTGGACCGCAACTATCCGGTCTACCTGTCCACGAAGAACACGATCCTGAAGAAGTACGACGGCCGCTTCAAGGACCTCTTCCAGGAGGTCTTCGACAGCGAGTTCCGGACCGACTTCGAGGCCCGCGGCCTGACGTACGAACACCGGCTGATCGACGACATGGTGGCCGCCGCCCTGAAGTCGTCCGGCGGCTACGTCTGGGCCTGCAAGAACTACGACGGCGACGTCCAGTCCGACATCGTCGCCCAGGGCTTCGGCTCGCTCGGCCTGATGACGTCGGTGCTGATGACGCCCGACGGCCGGACCATCGAGGCCGAGGCGGCGCACGGCACCGTCACCCGCCACTACCGCCAGCACCAGCAGGGCAAGGCCACCTCCACCAACCCCGTCGCCTCGGTCTTCGCCTGGACCCGCGGCCTGGCGCACCGCGGCAAGCTCGACGACACCCCGGAGGTGACCCGCTTCGCGCAGACCCTGGAGCGGGTCTGCGTGGAGACCGTCGAGGGCGGCCAGATGACCAAGGACCTGGCCCTGCTCATCGGCCCCGCCCAGCCCTGGCTCACCACCGACCAGTTCCTGGAGGCCCTGGACGCCGCCCTCCAGAAGGCGATGGCGCCGGCCTGAGTCCGCGCCGGCGCCGGCCGCCGTGCCTGGCCGGGATTCGCCCTCCCCAAAGAGCTGCCGAGGGAAAGGGGGGATTGCCCTCCCGGATCCCGGGAATGCGCACCACAACCCCCCACGGGTGTGGCACAACCGCCGGCCGCCCGCGCTCCCCCTCCCACGAGCGGGCGGCCGTCGCCCCTCCCTGATCGGGCCGCTCCGCCGGCCGTCCGCGCGGCGGTCGCCGAGGTGGTCCGGTCGGGGTCGGCGTGACGGCCGGTGAGGTGTCCCACACCGGCCCGTCACTTGCGCCGGGCGGGGGTCCGATAGCCTGACGGCCGGGTCTCTCGATACCAAGAGACCTTGATAGATGGGCAGGGACACCCACCGCCACCCAAGGTGGTCCAGGGGCTTGCCCCCGGAATACCGCGCAGGAGATCGCCATGACCCGCACTCCCGTCAACGTCACCGTGACCGGCGCCGCCGGCCAGATCGGTTACGCCCTTCTCTTCCGCATCGCCTCCGGCCATCTGCTCGGCGCGGACGTGCCGGTCAAGCTGCGCCTGCTGGAGATCCCGCAGGGTCTCAAGGCCGCCGAGGGCACCGCGATGGAGCTGGACGACTGCGCCTTCCCGCTGCTCCAGGGCATCGAGATCACCGACGACCCGAACGTGGCCTTCGACGGCGCCAACGTCGCGCTGCTGGTCGGCGCCCGCCCCCGCACCAAGGGCATGGAGCGCGGCGACCTGCTGGAGGCCAACGGCGGCATCTTCAAGCCGCAGGGCAAGGCCATCAACGACCACGCCGCGGACGACATCAAGGTCCTGGTCGTCGGCAACCCCGCCAACACCAACGCGCTGATCGCCCAGGCCGCCGCCCCGGACGTACCGCGCGAGCGCTTCACCGCGATGACCCGCCTGGACCACAACCGCGCGGTCACCCAGCTCGCCCAGAAGACCGGCACCCCGGTGTCCGAGATCCACCGCCTGACCATCTGGGGCAACCACTCGGCCACCCAGTACCCGGACATCTTCCACGCCACGGTCGCCGGCAAGAACGCCGCGGAGACCGTCAACGACGAGAAGTGGCTGGCCGACACCTTCATCCCGACCGTCGCCAAGCGCGGCGCGGCGATCATCGAGGCCCGCGGCGCGTCCTCCGCGGCCTCCGCGGCCAACGCCGCCATCGACCACGTCCACACCTGGGTCAACGGCACCGCCGACGGCGACTGGACCTCCATGGGCATCCCCTCGGACGGCTCCTACGGCGTCCCGGAGGGCCTGATCTCCTCCTTCCCCGTCACCACCAAGGACGGCAAGTACGAGATCGTCCAGGGCCTGGAGATCAACGAGTTCTCCCGCACGCGCATCGACGCCTCCGTCAAGGAGCTGACGGAGGAGCGCGAGGCGGTTCGCGCGCTCGGCCTGATCTGAGCCGGCGCCCGTCGCACCACCCCACCGAGCCCGTACGGCCCAACCGCCGTACGGGCTCGTCCCGTTGACGGCGCGTCGTGAGCCGATAACGCGCTGACACGACGGCCTCCGCTCCTCTATGCTGCGATGCCTTCACACGTCCGGGTGACGGTGCGCGCCGGCGGAACCGCCCCACCGCGCCGGCGCGTTGTGACGGATACGCGGTGGCACGCAACGGCACGTACGGGGGAGGCCGATGACTGGGAACGAGGTGCCCGCGCAGCCGGGGGGCCGGCCACGATTGCGCAAGGAATCCGCGGGCGCTGCGGCGCCCGCACCGCTCCACACGACCCCGCCCGGGGCCAGCGAGGCCACCCGCCTGCTGTGTGCCGGGACGTACCTCGACGAGACCTTCCGCGACGCCGTCATCGACGAGCTCTACGTCCACGAGGAGCGGTTCGCCGCCCCCTCCCTGGGCATCGACGCGGCCCGGGTGCTCGCCCACGCCCTGCGCGCCCGCCGGCTCGAACTCGGCTGGTCGGCGGCGATCCTGCTGGTGTGGATCGTGGCCGTCCCACTGTCCCAGGGGATGGCGACGGCCTACCTCGGCCCGGTCGTCCTGCTGGGCCTGGCGCGTTTCGTCCGCGGGCTGTCGGCGACGTCGTGGTGGGCCCGGTCCTTCTCCTTCGTCCTGCGGTGGTACGCCCGGATCTCGCTGACGCTCTTCGTGGTGGGCCTGGCGCTGCTGGCCTTCGCCAGCAGCCTGCCGCGGTTCCTGCCGGCGCTGTCGCCGCTCGCCCTGATCGACGCCCTGCTCGCCGAGATCGGCGTCACGCAATCGTCGTCCTACGGCGGCGGATGGAGCGATCTGGGCGGTGCCTTGGGCACCTCGGACCTGGGCGTTCCGACCGTGTTCGCGATCTGGGTGGCGCTGCTGCTGCCGGTGCTGGTGGCCGTCCTGGTCGCGCTCCAGCGGGGCCAGTTCGCCCGCGCGCTGGCCCGCGAACTGTCCCGGGAGCGCTTCCCCGACGTGATGGCCGACCCGGCCGAGCGCGCCGAGGGCCTGCGCTTCCAGCGGCTGCGCGAGCGGGTGCGGACCGAGCAGCACGGGCCGCTGGTGATGTACCGCCCCGGTGACCCGTTCTGCGGTGCCGGCGAGCCGTTCAAACCCTGGTCGCTGTCAGTGGAGTTGGTCCCCCGGGCCGACGGCACCGCCGTGCCGCTGGACAACGGCGAGATCCTCGCCCGGATCGTCCCCCTCGTCGAGGCGCTGCGGGTGCCGTCCGGCTCACCGGCGATGGCGGACGCGGTCCGCGACCGGCTGCGCGCCCTGGAAGTCGACCAGTGCGTCTTCCTTCCGGTCGACGGCCTGCCGACCCGCGCCGCCGCGCCGTACGACCCGGTGGCCTTCGAGGCGCACCGGGTCGCCGCGCTGGAGGAGGGCGGCGAGACCCGCCGGCACTTCCTGCGGATCCGGGTCGGCGGTTGGCATGAGGGCGTGGTCACCACGGTCTTCGTCCGGGTCCACACCCAGGGCGGCATGCTGATGATGGAGGTGGCGCCGCACGTGCTGTGGCCGCTGCGCCCGCTCTTCCAGGACGCCGACCGGATCGCCCACCAGTACCGTCACCACCACCACTTCGGCAAGGCGGTCTGGGCGCTGACCCGCAGCCCCCGCAGCGCCGGCGAGGCCCTGCTCACCCTGCTGCGCGGAGCGGGCGGCGGATGGCGCCTGGCCACCGAGGGCCACGGCGCCGCCCTCCCGGAGGGCCCCGCCGCGGCCGTCCGCGAACTGGGCTCGATCGGCGAGGCGTCGCTCTTCCAATACATGGACGTCGCCCGCTACTTGAAGACCATCCAGCAGCGGGTGGCGGCCGGGGTGAAGAGCGCGCTGCACGAGGCGGGCTACCAGACCGCCGAGTTCGAGCAGCGCATCGTGCACGTCGCCGACGGTGGGGTCTACGTCGAGTCCGCGCAGGGCGCCGTCGGCATCGGCGACCACAACACCATCACCAACAACGGCGACCCCGCTCCCAAGAGCGACTCCGCCTCCCCGAAGGGCAGGTCCTGACGTGGCATCAGATGACACATCCGGCAAGGGCATCCACATCGGCAGCGTCCAGGGCGCCTTCGCCATCGGCGACCACAACACCGTCACCCACCACGGCGCCAACGTCCAGGGCGCCGGCGCGACCGTCGACCCGGCCCACGAGGAGCTGCTGCGGGCCGTGCGTGCCCTGCGCGAGGACCTCGGCCGGGCCGTGGAGACCCCCGAGGTCCGGGCGCTGACCGCCGAACTCGCCGGCACCGAGGAGGAGATCACCGGTACCGGCGCCGCCGCCCCCGGCCGGCTGGCCCGGCTGCGCGAGGTGCTGACCGACGCGAGCGCCGTGGTGGGGCTGCTGTCCTCCGGTGCGGCGGTGGTGCAGTCGGTCGCCGCCCTCCTGGGGGGCTGACCGGCCGTGCCCGCAGGCTCCGGACCGCGCTGGAACCCTGACACCCAGTCCTGGGAGACCGGCCCCACGCGTCCCACCCGCCCGTACACCGGCCCGATGCCGCCCCGCCCGGCCGCGCCGCCGACCGCCCCCGGGCCGACGGCCGGCCCCACCGCGCCCGCGTACCCGCCCGGCCCGTCGTACGACCCGGGCGCCGACACCCCGGGCGGGCCCGTCCCCGACCCGGCCGCCGGCCGCCGGACCCGGATCCTGATCGCCGGTGCGGTGGCCGCCGTCGTCGTGGTCGGTGCCGGCGGCGGCTACCTCCTGTGGGGCCGGGGTGCGGACGTCCGGCCGGCCGCCCGGCCGACGGCCTCGGCGAGCAGCGCCACCGCCGCCGCGCCGACCGGCCCCGCAACGGCCTCCGCGTCGCCCACCGCCTCCGCGTCCGCCACGTCCGTCCCCAGCGGCTACCACCTCGTCCACGACGAGAAGGGCTTCACGCTCGCGGTCCCCGACGGCTGGCAGCGCGAACTCCGCCCCACCGGGGTCTTCTACACCTCGCCGGACTCCCGCAGCCTGCTGCAGATCTTCCAGATCACCGAGCCCGACCTCACCCCGCGGCAGGCCCTGGAGCAGGCGTCCAAGGGGCTCTCCGGCAACCCCGGCTACAAGGAACTGGGCATCGAACCGCGCCAGGGTCCGGCCGGCGCCGGCGGTGTCCAGCTGACCTACGCCTACGACAGCGATCGCCTGGGCATCCGGGTCCAGGCTGTGGACTGCGCCTTCACCGTCCCCGACGGCCGCCAGTTCGCGGTCCTCGCCCTGGGGCCGGAGTCCGACTGGCCCCGGCAGGAGGGCGTCCAGCAGGTCGCCCTGGGGTCGTTCGCACCCACCGCCTGAGGGTTTGCGGCCCGGTCCCGGGCCGCGGCCCTAGCCGGGCAGCTCGGTCCGCTCCCACCACTCGTAGACCGGCAGTCGGCCGTCGGCGGTGTCCCACTCCCGCGCGGTCGGCCGGAAGTGCTCGTAGCCGCCGCGGTACGGGACCTTCAGGTCGCCCCCTCCGGGCTCCACCTCGACGATCCGCTCGCTGATCCCCTCGGGACCGCCCTGGAGTACTGCCTTGGGTGCCTTGCTCGCCATGGCGGCAGTGTCTCGCGCGGCCCGGGGCCGTCCGGGGCGGCTCGCCGGGAGCCGGCCGTCAGTCCCGGGGGAAATCCTCCGTCGAGAGGGTCATGCCGAGGATGGTGTCGGTGAGGTCGATTGGTTCGCCGTAGGGGACGGTGACGTCGTTCTCGTAGTCGTCGTCCTTGGGATCGGTGAAGACGCGGCATCGGCCGAGGTAGGGGTCGGCGATGATGTAGACGGGGACTTCGGCGGTGGCATAGGCCGTCTTCTTGGGGCCGTAGTCGTTCACCCCCGTCCCCTTGGAGATGACCTCCGCCACGAGCTCGACGTCCTGGTAGCGCCAGCGGCCGTTCTCCTTCTTGGCGCCGTCGACGAGCTTGGCGACGTCCGGGCAGAAGGCATTGTCCTCGTCCTCGGAGGGGAAATCGATCCGCGGCTCGGCGTCACGCGGCCTGGGTGCGGTTCTCCAGGGCGGTGATGTCGACGGTCTGGCCGGGGGCCGGGGTGTGCGAGGGGACCGGCCGGTCGTAGTTGCTGAGCAGGATGGTGCTGCTCTCGTCGTCGACCTGGGTGGTGATCTTCAGCGGATAGTGGGTGCCCTTGATCGCGACGTAGACGGTCTGGGTGGCGTCCTCGGTCTTCTTGACGATGGGCAGGACCCGGGTGCCCTCGTGGGTGGTGGGTCGGCCCTTGCTGAGGGTGACCGCGGGGGGTGACGGCTGATCGGGCGCGGGGGGCTGCGGGGTCACCGACTTCTGGAAGGCGTTCAGGTCGCAGGCGGTGGCCAGGCTCTGCAGGAAGGCGTCGTCGGTGGTGCCGTGGAGGAAGCGGTCCTGGTAGTTGCGGGCCGCCGTGCTGCCCTCGTCGCCGGGCAGCTGGCTCTTCCAGTAGGCGGCGTCGGGCTTCAGCCAGACGTCCTTGCCGCGTTTGATCAGGTCGACCCGGCCGAGCTTGCCCTTGTTGATGTTGCCGTTGCAGTTCCCGTCCTGGTCGAGGGTGAGGTCGAGCTTGGTCTCGTCGGTGGAGGTCTCGGTGCGCATGCGCAGGGATTTCGCGCCGAGGAGGCTGTGCAGGGCGTCGTCGGAGATCTCCTGGGCGGATTTGTGGGCGAGGTCGCCCTCGTCGCCCGGGTCGTCGGCCGGGACCGCGGCGATGCAGGTGGCGGTCAGGGCCGCCCCGGCCGCGCCGCAGGCCAGGGCGGTGAGGGAGCGGCGTCTGCGGGTCATCTCGGCACCTCCCGTCGGGAGGGGCTCCCGGGGGCCGCGGTGGGCCGCCCGGAAGGCTCCCGGGTGGGCATACGGCTATTTAGCGTACTTTCCGGCCTATTCGGGCGCATGTGGAGGGGTCGGGCGTCCCGGGGTGACTCGTGTCACTTTCGATGAATGTTTGGGCATAGGAACGGAGCTTTGGGTTAGGGGTCCCGGTTGCTGGCGGGTCAGCGGTCGCATCAGTGGTGATCACTGGGGCCCGGGCCGTCGGCGCAACACATCGGTAAGCGAAAGGCAGAAGATCGTCGTGGCGGCAACCGAGACAAACGAGACCATTCACGTAGGCGGGGTGTGGCGGGCGGCCGTCTCCGGCGCCACGCGCGAGGTCCTGGACCCCGCCGACGCCACGACGCTGCAGGTGGTCGCCGAGGGCGGTGCCGAGGACGCCGACGCGGCGGTCGCGGCGGCCAAGACGGCCTTCGACGGCGGCGCCGGGGTGTGGCCCCGCACGCCGGTCGCCGAGCGGGCGGCGCTGCTGCGCCGGGTCGCCGACCTGCTCCAGCGCGACCGCGAGCAGATCGCCCTGATCGAGAGCCGGGACACCGGCAAGACCCTGGAAGAGGGCGGGGTCGACGTCGACGACGTCACCAACGCCTTCCGCTACTTCGCCGACCTGGTCGCCAACGACAGCGGCGGCCGGGTCGTGGACGCCGGTTCGGCGGACGTGCACAGCGTGGTGGTGCACGAGCCGGTCGGCGTGTGCGCGCTGATCACGCCGTGGAACTACCCGCTGCTCCAGGCGAGTTGGAAGATCGCCCCGGCGCTGGCGGCCGGCAACGCCTTCGTGATCAAGCCGAGCGAGGTCACCCCGCTCTCGACGGTGTACCTGATCCGGCTGCTGGTCGAGGCGGGTCTGCCGGAGGGCGTCGCCAACATCGTCACCGGCGCCGGGCTGCCGGTCGGCCAGCGGCTGGCCGACCACCCCGACGTGGACCTCTTCTCGTTCACCGGTGGGCTGGCCAGTGGCACGAAGGCGGGCGCGGCGGCGGTCTCCGGCGCCAAGAAGATCGCCCTGGAGCTGGGCGGGAAGAACCCCAACGTGGTCTTCGCCGACGCCTGCGCCACCGACGAGGGCTTCGACACCGCCGTCGACCAGGCGCTGAACGCGGCGTTCATCCACAGCGGGCAGGTGTGCTCGGCCGGCGCCCGGCTGATCATCGAGGAGTCGGTGCGGGACCGCTTCGTCGCCGAACTCGCCCGCCGCGCCGAGAAGATCAAGCTCGGCCGGGGGACCGAGCCCGGCGTGGAGTGCGGCCCGCTGGTCTCCCAGCAGCAGCTGGAGAAGGTCGAGGCGTACGTCGCCTCCGCGCTGACCGAGGGCGCGAGCCTGCGCTGCGGCGGCGCCCGCCCCGAGCCCAGCGACGTCCGTCCCGCCGGCGGCTACTTCTACCTGCCGACCGTGCTGGACGGCTGCCACCGCGGGATGAAGGTGGTCCGGGAGGAGACCTTCGGGCCGATCCTCACCGTCGAGACCTTCCGTACCGAGGACGAGGCCGTCGCGCTCGCCAACGACACCGAGTACGGACTGGCCGGCGCGGTGTTCTCCGCCGACACCGCCCGCGCGCGCCGGGTGGCCGCCCGGCTGCGGCACGGCACCGTGTGGATCAACGACTACCACCCCTACCTGCCGCAGGCCGAATGGGGCGGCTTCGGGAAGTCCGGCATCGGGCGCGAACTCGGCCCGAGCGGACTCGACGAGTACCGGGAGAGCAAGCACATCTACGAGAACCTGCGGCCCCAGCCCGTCCGCTGGTTCGCCGGCTGACCGGTACCCACCCGTCACGCCTCCGGCCCGGGACCCGGGCCCCAGCGCACTTCGCAGTAAGGAGCACCCCTCATGCCCGTGTACGACTACGTCGTTGTCGGTGGTGGAACCGCCGGTTCCGTCATCGCCTCCCGCCTCGCAGAGGACCCCGGCATCACCGTCGCCGTCATCGAGGGCGGCCCCTCCGACATCGACCGCGAGGACGTCCTGACGCTGCGCAAGTGGCTCGGCCTGCTCGGCGGTGATCTGGACTACGAGTACACGACCACCGAGCAGCCCCGCGGCAACTCGCACATCCTGCACAGCCGCGCCAAGGTGCTCGGCGGCTGCTCGTCCCACAACACCCTGATCTCCTTCAAGCCGCTGCCGTCCGACTGGGACGAGTGGGAGGCGGCCGGCGCCACCGGGTGGGGCGCCGAGCAGATGGACCCCTACTACGGCAAGCTGCGCAACAACATCGTGCGGGTGGCCAAGAAGGACCAGAACCAGATCGCCACGGACTGGATCGAGGCCACCAAGACGGCGCTCGGCGTCCCTGAGGTCGTCGGCTTCAACGACCGGCCCTTCGAGGAGGGCGTCGGCTTCTTCGACCTCTCCTACCACCCCGAGAACAACAAGCGGTCCTCCGCCTCCGTCGCCTACCTCCACCCCCACATGGAGGCCGGCGACCGCCCCAACCTCACGCTGATGCTGGAGACCTGGGCGCACAAGCTGGAGCTGGACGGCACCACCGCCAAGGGCGTTCACGTCCGCACCAAGGATGGCGAGGAGGTCTACGTCGAGGCCGCCCGCGAGGTGCTGGTGTGCGCCGGCGCGGTGGACACCCCGCGGCTGCTGATGCACTCCGGCATCGGCCCGAAGGCGGACCTGGAGGCGCTGGGCATCGAGTGCGTCCTCGACCTGCCGGGCGTCGGGGAGAACCTGATCGACCACCCCGAGTCGGTCATCGTCTGGGAGACCAACGGGCCGATCCCCGGCAACTCCGCGATGGACTCCGACGCCGGTCTGTTCGTGAAGCGGGACCCGGGACACAAGGGTCCGGACCTGATGTTCCACTTCTACCAGATCCCGTTCACCGACAACCCCGAGCGACTGGGCTACGAGCGCCCCGAGCACGGCGTCTCGATGACCCCCAACATCCCCAAGTCCCGCGCCCGCGGCCGGCTCTACCTGACCTCCGCCGACCCCGAGGTCAAGCCCGCCCTGGACTTCAGGTACTTCGAGGACGAGGGTGACTACGACGGACAGACCCTCGTCGACGGCATCAAGCTGGCGCGCAAGGTCGCCCAGGCCGAGCCGTTCAAGAAGTGGCTCAAGCGCGAGGTCTTCCCCGGCCCCGAGGTCACCGACGACGCGGAGATCAGCGAGCTGGTCCGCAAGGCCGCGCACACCGTCTACCACCCGGCCGGCACCTGCAAGATGGGCGCCAAGGACGACCGACTCGCCGTCGTCGACCCGGAGTTGAAGATCCGCGGCCTGAACGGCATCCGGATCGCCGACGCCTCGGTCTTCCCGACGATGCCCGCGGTGAACCCGATGATCGGCGTGCTGATGGTGGGGGAGAAGTGCGCCGAACTGCTCCGCGAGGCCCCGGCCCAGGGGGGTGATGCGTGATGACCGGTACTGCCGCCGACACCACCGCGATCCCCAACCCCTGCGAGGCCGGTCAGGGTTCCGCAGCGGACGACACGGGCACGCAGCCCGTGGTGTTCTCCGTACGGCACCTGTGGAAGGTCTTCGGCCCCAAGGCCGAGCGGATCCCCGAGGACGCCTCGGTCACCGACCTCAGCGCCCGGGAGCTGCGCGAACAGACCGGCTGCACCGCCGCCGTCCGCGACGTCTCCTTCGACGTCCGCAAGGGCGAGGTCTTCGTGGTCATGGGGCTCTCCGGCTCCGGCAAGTCCACCCTCGTCCGCTGCCTGACCCGGCTGATCGAGCCGACCAGCGGCGACCTGGAGATGGACGGCGAGGACGTCCGCGCCATGGACCGCACCGCCCTGCGCGAGCTGCGCCGCCGCCGGGCCGCCATGGTCTTCCAGCACTTCGGCCTGCTGCCGCACCGCACCGTCGTCGACAACGTCGCCTACGGGCTGGAGATCCAGGGCGTCGGCAAGTCCGAGCGCCGCGAGCGGGCCGCCGAGATGGTCGACAAGGTCGGCCTGGCCGGCCTGGAGAAGCGCCGCCCCGGCCAGCTCTCCGGCGGCCAGCAGCAGCGCGTCGGCCTGGCCCGCGCGCTCGCCGTGGACCCCGAAGTCCTGCTGTTCGACGAGCCGTTCAGCGCGCTCGACCCGCTCATCCGGCGCGACATGCAGGAGGAGGTCGTCCGCCTGCACCGCGAGGAGGGGCGGACCATGGTCTTCATCACCCACGACCTCGCCGAGGCGCTGCGGATCGGCGACCGGATCGCCCTGATGCGCGACGGGCAGATCGTCCAGCTCGGCACGCCCGAGGAGATCGTCGGCTCGCCGGCCGACGACTACGTCCGCGACTTCGTCCGGGACGTCCCGCGCGAGCAGGTGCTGACCGTGCGCCGCGCGATGCGCCCCGCCGAGGACGGCGAGGCCACCGACGGCCCCGCACTCACCCCCGACACCCTGATCGCCGACGCCATCGAGGCGGTCGCCCGCTCCGGCGGCCCCGCCCGGGTCGTCGACGGCGGCCGCTGCCTGGGCATCGTCGACAGCGCCTGCCTGCTGAACGTGGTGGCCCGGATCCCGCAGCCGCACCACGACGCCCCGGGGGAGGTGGCCGCCTGATGTACGCCGCCGCCCCCTACCGCGGCGCCAGCCGCGCCGTCGTCCCCCGCGCGCCCGCCGCCAGCCCCCGGGCCCGGCTGCGCGCCGCCCTGTTCCGCCAGTGGCGCCAGGCCCAGCGCACCGCCGCGCTGAACGTGCCGGTCGGCACGGTGAAGCGAGGCCGCGCATGACTACTGCCGCACCCCCCACCACTCCCGGCGCGCTCGGCGCCGGGAAGCTCAGTCCGATACAGGGCCTGCTGCGCCGCCGTGGCCTCGCCAAGCTCCTGCTGCTCGCCGTCGCCGCGGCGGTCCTGGTCCCGCTCGTCCGGTCCGCGTGGCCCGGCGCCTCCTGGCCCGGCGCGCTGACCGTGGACCTCTCCGGTCCGCTCGACCACGCCAGCAACTGGATCATCGACAACCGCGACAGCCACTGGCTGTTCGTCTACGTCCTCGGCCACCTCAGCAACGCCGTGGTGCTCTCCGTCCGCGGCGTCTACCTGCTGCTGCTCGCGCTCGGCTGGACCGGTGTGACGGCCGGCGTGACGCTGCTGGCCTGGCGCGTCGCCGGCCTCCGCATCGCCGCCGTCGCGCTGGTGTCGTTCCTGGTCAGCGGGGCCCTGGGGATGTGGGTCCCGACCATGCAGACGCTGGCGCTGATGATCGTGGCGGTCCTCGCCTCGGTGGTCGTCGGCGCGCTGCTCGGGCTCGCCGCCGGCCTCTCCCCGCGGCTGTTCAAGATCCTCCGCCCGGTCCTCGACACCATGCAGGTGCTCCCGGCCTTCGCCTACCTCCTGCCGGTCGTCATGATCTTCGGCATCGGCGTGCCGGCCGCGCTGCTGGCCACCGTGATCTACGCGGCGCCGCCGATGGCCCGGCTCACCGCGCTCGGACTGCGCGGCGCGGACGCCGGCGTGCTGGAGGCGGTCTCCTCGCTCGGCGCCACCGGACGCCAGCGGCTGCTGACCGCCCGCCTGCCGCTGGCCCGCAAGGAACTCCTCCTCGGCGTCAACCAGACGATCATGATGGCGCTGTCCATGGCCGTGATCGCCTCGATGATCGGCGCCGCCGGCCTCGGTGACCGCGTCTACCAGGCGCTCGCCTCCGTCGACGTGGGCGCCGCGCTCGCCGCCGCCGTCCCGATCGTGCTGCTGGCCATCGTCATGGACCGCACCACCGCCGCGGCCGGCGAGAAGCTGGGCGCGACCCCGGCCGCCGCCGGCCCGCGGCTGCTGCGCGGCTGGCCCGCCTGGGCCGGGATCGCCGTGATCACCGCCGTGGCCGCGCTCGTCGGCCGGCTGGCCGGTTCCGCGATCTGGCCCGCCGGTGCCACGTTCGCCATCGCCCGCCCGGTCAACGACGCCAAGGAGTGGATGGTCAACCACCTCTACTCCGGTGTCCCGGTCGTCGGCGGCACCGCCGACTGGGCCGCGCACTTCACCAACTGGGTGCTCAACCCGCTGCGCGACGGCCTGACCGCGCTGCCCTGGTACGGCGTGCTGCTCATCGTCGCCGCGCTGGCCTGGCTCATCGGCACCTGGCGCACGGCGCTCACCGCCGTCCTGGCGATGGCCGCCATCGGCGTCCTGGGCGTGTGGAAGCCGTCGATGGACACCCTCTCCCAGGTCCTCGCCGCCCTGGCGCTGACCCTGGTGCTGGGCATCGGCGTCGGCATCCTCGCGGCCGGCAGCAAGCGCTTCGAGGCCGTGCTGCGGCCGGTCCTGGACGTCATGCAGACCATGCCGCAGTTCGTCTACCTGATCCCCGTCGTGGCGCTGTTCGCGGTGGGGCGCGCCCCGGCCGCCGCCGCTGCCGTGGTCTACGCGCTGCCGGCGGTCATCCGGATCACCACCCAGGGCCTGCGCCAGGTGGACCCCGGCGCCATGGAGTCCGCCCGCTCGTTGGGCGCCACCCGTTGGCAGACCCTGCTCCAGGTCCAACTCCCGCTCGCCCGGCCGGCGTTGCTGCTGGCCGTCAACCAGGGCGTGGTGCTCGTCCTCGCCGTCGTCATCATCGGCGGCCTGGTCGGCGGCGGTGCCCTCGGCTACGACGTGGTCACCGGCCTGGCCACCGGCAACCTCGCCATCGGCTTGGTCGCCGGCGTCGCCATCGTGTGCCTGGGCCTGATGCTCGACCGGGTCACCCAGCCCACGGAACGGCGCACGACCGGGAAGGGAGCCTGACCATGTCCCGCACACCGATACGCCCGCGCACCCTCGCCAAGGCGCTCGCGGCCACGGCCGCGACCGGCGCGCTGCTGGTCTCGCTCTCCGCCTGCGGCAAGGCCGACATGACCAAGCAGGCGTCGCCGTTCGCCGCCGCCAAGGGCTCGAAGTCCGTCACCCTGTCCGTCCAGACCTGGGTCGGCGCCCAGGCCAACGTGGCGGTGGCGAAGTACCTGCTCGAACACGAACTGGGCTACCACGTCGACACCGTCCAGGTGGACGAGATCCCCGCCTGGGACGCGCTCAGCCAGGGCCGGGTCGACGCGATCCTGGAGGACTGGGGCCACCCCGACCAGGAGAAGCGCTACGTCCAGGACAAGAAGACCATCACGGCGGGCGGCGGCAACGGCGTCACCGGCCACATCGGCTGGTGGGTCCCCAAGTACTGGGCCGACGCCCACCCCGACGTCACCAACTGGAAGAACCTCAACAAGTACGCCGACCAACTCCGCACCTCGGAGAGCGGCGACAAGGGCCAGCTGATGGACGGCTCGCCGTCCTACGTCACCAACGACAAGGCGCTGGTGAAGAACCTCGGCCTGAACTACCAGGTCGTCTTCGCCGGTTCCGAGGCCGCCCAGATCACCCAGATCCAGCAGTTCGCCAAGCAGAAGAAGCCCTTCCTCACCTACTGGTACGAACCCCAGTGGCTCTTCAACCAGGTGCCGATGGTGGAGGTCAAACTCCCCGAGTACACCGACGCCTGCGCGGCGAAGGGGACCAAGGACCCGCAGTCCATCGACTGCGCGTACCCCACCACCCCCCTCCAGAAGTACTTCAACACCGACTTCGCCAAGAGCGGCAACTCCGCGGCGCAGTTCCTGAAGAACTTCCGCTGGGACAAGAAGGACCAGAACGAGGTCTCCGAAATGATCGCCTCCAACGGCCTCCCGGCCGACGAGGCCGCCAAGAAGTGGGTGGACGAACACCCCGACGTGTGGAAGAGCTGGCTGCCGAACCCCTCGAAGAAGTAGCCGTAACCCCCCCACCTCTCTCCCCCCCCGAACGGGCGGGTCCGACGCCGGTCGGTCCCGCCCGTCGGCGTTCACTCCGGCGTGAACTCGTACTGCAACTCGTAGAGATGGCCCGCCTTGGCCATCACGGTGGCCTCGATGGGGCGTTCTTCGTTGCTGCGGACGACACGCAACGTCCGAAGGATCGGAAGACTGCTGGGGAGGCGCAGCGTCGTGTACTGCTCTTGCGTGGGTACGCGCGCGGAGACCCGGTCCACACTGAGCCGGGGCGGGTATCCCAGCTCGGCGAGGAGCGTCGGCGTACCGCCCTTGATCTTGCGGCGCTCCATCATCGCGGTGCCCTGGGCGATCTCCAGCGGGTAGTAGGACTTGACCAGTTCGACGGGCTCGTCGTCGATGAAGAGCACCTGGCAGCGGAGCAGCGCCGTGCTGCCCGCTGCCAGCTTCAGTGCCGCGGCGACGTCGGCAGGCGGCGTGGTTTCTGCCACCTCGACCAGCTCGCTCCGTGCCTGTGCGCCGAGCTTCGCGGCCTCGGTGAGCCAGCGGTACGGCTCGCCGGCCTTCGCCGCAGCCATGTAAGACGCCGGTCGCATGGTCCGCTGCCGGTGCTCGCGGACGGTGACAGCCGCTCCGGGCCGCCCGATGGCCAGTCGTTCGTCCTTGAGGAGTTGCAGCGCCTTTTGCACGGTCGCGTTCGAGGCGGCGAAACGGGCCGTGAGTTGTGCGGTGGACGGCAGTTTGGCGCCCGGGGCCAGGTCGCCGCTCATGATTTCCTCGCGCAGATCGGCGGCGATGCGCTCATGCAGTGAGCGGCGGTCGTATGCGTCGGCTTCGGTCCTGGGCATGGTCATCCGATCCTGAGCTCGTAACGCAGTCGCTGACGTTGTGCCGGCATCACCATGACGTCGACCTGGAGGGGGCGGTCGTCGCCGTCGAGAGTGAGTCGCGTCAGCTGCAGCACGGGCTCGTGCGGGCCGGTCTGCAGCGTCTGCTGTTCCTCCTCGTTCGGCATCCGGGCGATCACGTCCTCACGCACCCGGACGCCCACGTGCCCGAGATCGGCGAGCAGTCTGACCGCGCCACCGGGGATCTTGGCCGTCCCGGCAAGCCGGGTGCCGCGGGCGATGTGCGCCGGGTAGAACGTGTCAGTCAACTCGCATGGCGTGTCGTCGGGATACATGATGCGGCGGCGTACGACCACCGCCTCTCCCGCAGGAGTCCCGAGCAACTCGGCCACCTCGGAGGGCGCCGCGATCTCCTCGGCGCGGACGATGCGCTGACTGCCCCGTCGGCCCTTGGCCGCGGCCTCGGCACCCCAAAGGTCGGACGGGCCCTTGTCCCGGGGCGTCACGTACGGCATCGAGGTGCTGACCCACTCGCCTGCGCTCACGGTGTCCTCCCGCCAAGTCGACGATCTTTTGGTGTTGCTGCTCTACACGGTAGGTACGCGAACACCAAAAGATCGCCGTTGGGGGGCTACGACCGGGATGCCGACATGGTGGGGATGGTGCGCGGCCTCGGGGGCGCTCGTGAGCTGCTCCGAGTGCGAAGGGCTCGCCGTGGAATTACGAGCGGCTGCGGAGTCGGGCGACAAGGCCGGGGCCGTCGACTGTCGGGTGTTGCTACGACGTCATCCGCAGCACGACGACGTGCCGGTTCACGTTCCCGCCCCCCCCGGTGGGTACTTGCCCGGCGGGTGACGGCGCGTCGTCAGTCCTCCAGCAGCTCGTCCACCAGGTCCATCGCCAGGTCGTGGGTCTGGTGGACGGGGAGGCCCTCGTCGAGGAACCAGTCGTCGGTGGCTTCGGGGTGGGGGCCGACCACGGCGACCTTGCCGGCGCCGCAGGGGGCGACGACGGCGGCGACGGTGCCGTTGGGGTAGGTAGCGAGGACGGTGGCGTCGGCGCCCTCGTCGAGGAGGAAGTGCGGGCCGTCCTGGAAGTAGACGGTGCGGGGGAGGCCGCGCCACCGGGTCTCGACGACGGTGTCGCCGTCGTGGGTGACGGTGGCGCCGGGCGTGACGATGTACTGGTCGGTGTCGCCGGGGAGCAGGTCGAAGCCCGGGTCGTCGCCGGCCAGGTAGCCGCCCAGGCAGAAGCCCAGGTAGCGGCCGCCGCCCCGGACGTAGTCGCGGATCTCATCGGCGTGCTTGCGCAGGCGGCGGTAGGCGGGGTCCAGGGAGCCGCCGCCGGGCTGGGCGTAGAGGTGGGCGTGTGCCAGGGACGTGGCGGAGAGCGGGATGTCCTCGTGCGGGCCGATGTAGCGGACGTCGAGGTTCCAGGGGCCGGAGGACAGCAGCGAGGCGACCGCCTCGGAGCAGCCGGCGGGGCGGGCGGCCGGGCCGCGGTAGACCAGGGCCAGCCGGCGTCCGTCGGGTGTGGGCAGGGGCGGGGCCTCGGGCGTGCCGCCGCCGAGGAGCCGGCGGAGGGAGCCGAGGAAGCCGTTGGGGGGAGGCATGGGACTCACCGTGAGGGGCTGGTGGGGTGCGGGGTCGGGTCGGCGGGCGAGCGGGCGGCGGGCCGCAGGGCCAGGCCCTGGGCGGGGATGCCGTGCCATGCGGTGCCGGGGACGAGGTACTCGCCCTTCATGACCAGGGAGAGCGCGTCGAGCAGGACGCCTTCGCCGACGATGCCGTCGTAGAGCACGACCGCGCGGCTGCCGACGGTGGCGCCCGCCCGGACGGTGACCTTCGACATCTTCATCACCCGGTCCTCGAACAGGTGCGTCTGCAAGCTTACGCCGGGGCCGATCGCCGCGTCGTCGCCCACGTCGACCAGGTCGAACTCGGTGAGGAAGGTGGTGCCGAGCCATGTCCGGCGGCCGATCCGGGCGCCGAACAGGCGCAGCGCCGGCGGCAGGAACGGGGTGCCGGCGAGGGCGGCGAGGCCGGCCGGGACGGCTGCCGCCTCGTAGAGGCCGGTGACGAACTCGGTGCGGCGGACGAACCAGCTCCACAGGGGCTCGACGCGCGGCCGGTAGCGGCCCACGACCAGGAGTTTGAGCAGCGCGCAGGCGGCGATGACGGTCAGGCCGGATGCCATGAGGAGGAGTGGGGCCAGGAGGAGGGGGAGGGCCGGGGAGGGGCTGTGGGCGAGGGCGGCCAGGGCGAGGAGGAAGAGGAAGGCGGCGGTGCCCAGGAGGGATGCCGGCATGGTGGCGCGGAAGTACTCGACGGCCAGACGGCGGCGGACCGCCTTGCGGGTGGGGCGGAAGGTCAGCTCCTCGGGGAAGGTGCCGCTGCTCTGGCGTTGGGGGAGGTGGATGGCGGGGGAGCCCAGCCAGAAGGTGCCGGCCGGCACCTCGTCCTGGGGCGGGACGGTGCCGACGCCGATCAGGGAGTTGGGCCCGGTCCGGGTCCCGGCCGGCAGGTAGGCGGCGTTGCCGACGAACGCGCGGCGGCCGACCTCGGTGCGGCGGCAGGCGAGATGGCCGCCGGCGAACGCGGCGCCGCCGACCCCGGCCATGTCCGCGACGAAGCTGCCCTCGCCGAGGGTGAGCAGGTCCGGGTCGAGGTGGGCGGCGGTGGAGACCTCCGCGCCGGGCCCGATCCGGGCGCCCAGCAGCCGCAGCCAGGGGACGGTGTAGAGGGTGGCGTAAAGGGAGTTGGTGAAGGTGAGGCTGAATTCCAGCAGCTTGTCGGAGAGCCACTTGCGCACGCCGAGGCCGGAGCGGACCGGGTGGACGCCGACCGGGGTGCGGCGCAGCACCAGATGCTTGGCGCCGGCGATCGCGGCGCAGACGGAGAGGACGTAGAGGGGGGCCGCCAGGGTCAGGGCGACCAGGACGGTGGGCCCGCTTCCCCAGGCCAGCCAGGTGCACCACATCAGCGCCGCGCTGGGGGCCATGACGGCCAGTGCGAGGAATTCGAGGAGGACGACGCCCAGTGCCGCGGCGGCCAGGTGCCGTGCCCGCCCGTGCTCCGTCGTGCCGCCGGCGCGCAGCATGTCCTCGATGTGCGGGGCCAGTGCGGCCACCGGGGAGGGCGGGGAGCCGGCCCAGCGGGCGCCGGGCGGCACCGCCTGGCCCTGGCCGATCACCGACTGCTCGCCGAGTCCGGCGCCGGCCGCCATGCGGGCGCCCGGTTCCAGCACCGCATGGGCTCCCACGTAGGCGCGGGGGCCGATGTCTATCGGGGCGACGGTCACCCAGCCGTCCGCGACCCGCCAGGCGCGCAGCGTGACGCCGTAGCCGACCGAGGCGTCCGCGCCGATCCGGACCAGGGACGGCAGCGGTACGACGCCGGTGGCGATGGTCGTCCGCGGCCCGATCCGGGCGCCCAGCAGCCGCAGGTAACGGCCCATCAGGGGGGAGCCGGCGAGCGTGGGGAGCGGGCTGACGGCCAGCAGGAGGGCGAGCGTCCACAGGCGGAGGTAGGTCGCGCCCCACAACGGGTAGCGGCCCGGCCGGATCCCGGCCGCCAGCGGACGGGCGAGGACCGTCGGCAGCAGCCAGCGGATGCCGAAGTAGCCGACCACTACGGCCAGTACGGGCCGCACCGGGATCGGAGCCCGGCTGGTGAACGCGCCGTCCTGCCAGCTGAAGACGGTGGCGACGGGCAGGGTGAGGGCGAAGAGCTGGAGGTAGAGCACCACGGCCTGGACCAGGCCGGCGGCGGTCACCCGGGCACCGCTGTGCCGCAGCGGACGGGGGCGGACCGGCGGCGGGCCGGCGGGGTCGCCGGCCCGGGTGGCGCCGGTGCCGTCGTCGCGCGCCGCCGCGCCGCCGCCCGCGGCCTCCGTCGCGCCGGGAGCGCCCAGTTGGGCCGCCAGGCCCCGGACCGTCGGGTGGGCGTAGACGTCGCGCAGGGTGGCGCCGGTGTCGCCGCCGATGCCGCGGCTGCGGAGCAACGAGACGACCTGGGCGGCGAGCAGCGAGTGCCCGCCGAGGTCGCCGAAGAAGTCCGCGTCGGTGGACAGCGCGTCCGGTCCCATGCCGAACACCTCGGCCCACACGTCCCGCACCCGGCTCTCCGTCTCGTCCCGCGGCGGCACCACCGGCCGGCCGCCGCTGCCCAGCCTGCGGCCGGTCGGCGCGGGCAGCCGTCTGCGGTCCACCTTGCCGCTGGGCATCGCCGGCAACCGGGGGAGGATGTCCAGAAAGGGCGGCACCATGTAGGCCGGCAGCCGGTGCCGCAGGCGCTGGTGCAGCCGGGCCACCAGCGCGTCCCCGTCCGCCGTGCCCGCCTGCCCGCCGCGATCCGGCGCCAGCACCACGTACGCGGACAACTCCCGGTTGTCGCCCTCGCCGTTCCGGTTCGGCAGCGCCACCAGCGCGGTGGCGGCCTCGGCCACCCCGGGGTCCTCCAGCAGCACGTTGTCGATCTCGCCGAGGTCCACCCGGTAGCCCCGGACCTTCACCTCGTCGTCGGCCCGCCCCAGGAACTCGATCTCCCCGTCCGCGGTGATCCGGCCGAGGTCGCCGGTGCGGTAGAGCCGGCCGCCCCGGGGTGCCAGCGGGTGCTCGACGAAGCGCTCCGCGGTCAGGTCCGGGCGTCCCACATAGCCGCGGGCGAGGCCGGGACCGCCCACGCAGATCTCGCCGACCGCCCCGTCCGGGACCCGCCGGCGCAGGTCGTCGAGGAGCACCACCGTGTACGTGGGCAGCGGCCGGCCGATGGTGACCGGCCGGCCCGGCCGGAGCTCGGCGACGGTGGCGGTGACGGTGATCTCGGTCGGCCCGTAGGTGTTCAGGATCCGCCGGCCCGGCCGGCTCCACCGCTCAACGAGCCGGGCCGGGCACGCCTCGCCGCCCACCACGATGCTGCGCACCGCCGGCAGGTCCCGGGGGATGGTGGCCAGCAGCGTCGGCACGCAGTAGAAGACCGTGACGCCGGATTCCTCCAGGAGGTCGGCGAGTTCGGTGCCCAGCCGCGCCGATCCGGTGCCGGGCGGCCCCGCGACGACGGTCCCGCCCACCGTCCACGTGGGCCAGATCTCCTCGATGGAGAAGTCGAAGGAGAGCGTCATGCCCTGGTAGACCCGGTCGTCCGGGCGCACGTCGTAGACGGCGGGGACGACGGCGAGGAAGTTGCAGATGCTGGAGTGGGCGATGGCCACGCCCTTGGGCCGGCCGCTGGAGCCCGAGGTGTACATGATGTACGCGAGCGGGTCGGTGGGGTCGTCGGCCTCCCGGCCCGGCGGCCCCGCCGGGGCGGTGCGCCGCGCCGGGGCCGGAAGCGGCCGGGTGGCCGGGGCGGCGGCCAACTCCGCCGCCCCCGCGTCGAGCGCCACCACCTGCGCCCGCAGGCCGTCCACCGTCGCCGCCAGCGCCGCCACCGTCAGCACCGCGTCCACCTCGGCGTCCGTCACGATGAAGGCGACCCGCTCCGCGGGCGCCGCCGGGTCGATCGGGACGAACGTCCCGCCCGCCTTGCCCACGGCCAGCAGCGCGGCGTACAGGTCCACCGACCGCGGCACCAGGATCGCGACCCGGGAGCCCTCGCCGATGCCCCGTGCCCGCAGGTGGTGGGCGAGCCGGTTGGCGCGGGCGTCGAGTTCGGCGTAGGTCAGCGTGTGCGGCCCGCATTCCAGCGCCGTCGCCGACGGCACGCGGTCACAGGTGGATTCGAAGAGGCGGTGCAGCCGCGCCGCGACCCGCCTGGTCGTGGTCATGACTCCATCGCATCGCCGATCATCCGTGATCGCATGTCCGGTCCCGCAACGGCCCGGCCGACCTGCTCGTCCGGTGCGGACCGCGGGCCGGGCGGGGCCCGTCAGCCGCGACACGAGCGGTCACCCGATCGTATGGCCGCGGTCACGCCGGGCCACCGCGCACGCCTCGGCGCTCCAGGCTGGGAGGCGCCCCCACCCCACCCGGGGCCCGTTCCCGACCGAGCCGGGGACCCGCCCCGGCCCACGGAAGGCCCGGCCCGTCATGCCCCTGCCGCCGCCGCACTGCCCGACGCCCGACTGCGACGACCACCTGTGGAAGGACACCACCACCACCGAGTTCCACTGGGACAACTGGCGCTGGCGTTGCCACCGTTGCGACAAGAAGTGGTACCCGACCCGCGAGCAGATCGAGGAGTACCGGCACGCGGTCGGGGCGGGCCGCCGGGATCCCCGGATGGCGGCCCGCCGTCACTAGGTCGTCACCGGCGCGGGGCAGCGGCCGTCAGGCGGGCTGCCCCGGCCACGGCACCTCGATGTCGACCGGCGCGCCGTAGTCGACGCCGGGGACCGCGAAGCCGTAGAGGCGGTGCACCTCGCCGTGGAACCAGCCCAGGTCGGCGAGTTGCGCGATGTCCTCCGTCGTGGCCGCCTGCCAGCGCTCGGCGACCGCGGCCTGGATCTCCGGGTCCAACTCCCAGGTGTCCAGGCGGATCCGGCCCTCCTCGTCCAGGTCGAGCGGGCGGACCCCGGTGAGCTGGTCCCACAGGGCGCTCAGCTGCGCGGTCGGCGGCACCATCCGCTCGTCGAGGACGCCGCGCAGCAGCCCGACGTAGAGCGCGATGCCGGGGATGGCGGTGGAGGACTGGGTGACCGCGGCGCCGTTGACGGAGGTCACCGCGCGCCCGCCGACCAGCTCGGACAGCCGCTTGTCGAGGGCGCGGGCGGTGCCCTCCAGGTGCGCCTTGGCGGCGCCGATGGTGCCCTTGCGGTAGATCGCCTCGGTCAGCGTCGAGCCGATGTAGGAGAGCGCGGCGGTGGCGAAGCCGTCGGCGAGCAGACCGCGGCCGGCCAGATGGTCGATCCAGCGCTCCCAGTCGGCGCCGCCCATGACCGCCACGGTGTGCGCGATGTCCTCCTCGGCGGCCGGCGCGGTCTCCACCTCCTTGACCTCGGGCGCGCCCTCGTCGTCGAAGACCAGGGTCTTGGTACGGGACGACGCGCCGATCGGCTGGAGGACCGAGGCGTGGACGGTGCCGGTGTCGGGGTCGGTGCGCCGCGGCGCGGCCACCGAGTAGATCAGGTAGTCCAGCTTGCCGCCGAACCGCTCCACGAGCAGGTCGGCGACCTGCTCCTTCATCGCGTCGGAGAACGCGTCCCCGTTGAGGAAGACCATGTCCCGCCCGACCTCGCGGGCCAGCTCGGCGGTCGCGGCGGTGCGGTACCAGCCGGCGGTGGCGGTGCGTCGGGCGGTGGCCGGCTTCTCGAAGCAGACGCCGATGCCGCGGATCCCGGCGCGCTTGAGACCGGCCAAGGTGGCGGCCAGCCCGTAACCGGCGGACGAGCCGATGACGAGGGCCACCGGGCCGTCGGCCGACGGCGGTGTGGCCGGGGCGGCCACGGCCTCCCACATGTCGCAGACCAGCTGTCGGCACCCCGCGGGGTGGGAGTCGAGGAAGAGGAACCCGCGGCTGCGGGGACGGTCGATGACGCGCTCGGTCACGTGAGGGTCCTTGGGACGGTTCGGACAGGACACCACTGATTGTCCCGATCTTTTCGCGGTCGCCGCCCCCGCCCCCGCCCGGCGCGGCGGACCGGCATAGTAGGGCGCGGCCCCTGCAGGGGCATGACAGTCACCACGGCGCACCAGCCGGTGCCGGCCGCCAGCCGTCCCGTGCCGCGCCCGCACGCCCGTACGCACCAGGGGGGAACCGCACCGTGCCGTCCATACCACCCGTCCCGTCCATCCCGTCCACACCATCGGCCTCGCAGGAGTGCCGCCGGCCGGCCGCGGGGGCGGGCCGGGCCCGTTCCCGTCGCCGGACCGGGCTGGCCGCCGCCGCGGCCGCCGTGCTGCTCGCCGTCACCGCGACCGCCTGCGGCCCCGACGGCAACGCCGCCTCCGGGGCGGGGAGTTCGGCCGCCGGGGAGCAGAAGGCCGGCGGCCCACGGCTGCCCGACGGGGCGCCGACCAGCCTCGACGACCTCAAGAAGTGGCAGGACGGCGGCTGGAATAACTGGGAGAAATGGGCCCATAAGGCTCAGGACTTCGCCAACCCGATCATCAAGGACCACTGGAAGGCCGACCGGATGGCGCAGGCCCAGGCCGCGCCGGACGTCGGCGTGCGGGCCTCCGAGGCGGTCGGCGGCAGCGGCGCCACCGACCCCGAACCCCGCCCGATCAACGCCGAAGAGGTGGCCCGCCCCTACCACCGCAACATGGCCCCGGTCGGGAAGATCTTCTTCGACAGCCCCAAGGGCCCGATGGTCTGCTCCGGCACCATCGTCGAGGACCCGGCGCACCCGGGGAAGTCCAACCTCGTGTGGACCGCGGGCCACTGCGTCCACTCCGGCCGGCAGGGCGGCTGGATGCGCAACATCGTCTTCGTGCCGTCGTACAACGACCACGGCGTGCCGATGAGTCAGGTCGGCACCGCCCCCACCGAGCAGGTCACCCCGTACGGCCGCTTCTGGGCCGACTGGATCACGACCTCCGGCGAGTGGATAGACATGGGCAGCTCCTCGTCCGGCAACGGCGGCTCCGCCTACGACTTCGCGGTGCTGCACGTCCGGCCGGAGAACGGCGGCGGCAAGTCCCTCCAGGAGACCGTCGGCGCCGCGGCCCAGGTGTGGTTCAACGCCCCGCACGCCGACCGCATCAGCTCCGTCAAGGCGTTCGGCTACCCGGCCGCGCCGCCCTACGACGGCGCCCGGATGATGGCCTGCCTCGACCGCCCCGGCCGCCTCACCATGCAACAGGGCACGCCCGCCATGGACCGGATCGGCTGCACCATGACCGGCGGCACGTCCGGCGGCGGCTGGTTCGTCGGCCGCGGCGGCAAGCTCACGCTGATCTCCAACACCTCGATCAGCTCCAACGCCCACACCTGGCTGGCCGGCCCGTACCTGGGCCCGGAGGCGCAACGCGTCTTCAACACGATCAGCGCGAAGTTCGCGGGGCAGTAGCGGCCGCCCGGCCACGACCGCAACGCACCGCCCCCGGCCCGCAGTTGAGCGGGTACCGGGGGCTCGTCGTGCGGCGGCCCGCCCCCGGCCCCGTCAGCCCTCGGTGGCCGTCCCGGCCGCCGCCTCGCGGCGCAGGGCGCGGACGCCCCGGAACCCGATCACGCCGATAGCCGTCCCCAGAAGAAAGGACACCACGGCGAGCAGCAGGTGGACCCAGAAGTACGCGGTCGGATCGCCGGCCGAGTCGAAGGCAAGACCGCTGGCATCCTTGATCAAATTTTTGACGAAAGTGAACCAGATGCACCAGCTCCACACCCCGAAGGCGAGCAGGAACCAGGACACGGGGCGAGAGAGCTTCATGGGTTCCAGTATGGGCGGCGGCTCCATCCGGCCGTTCGGAGGGGCACTCTTCCGTGGGGCGCGTTCTAAGAGGCGGTCGCAGACGGGTACGTTCACGGACGTGCCGACGACCAAGAGTGCCTCCGCGTCCCCCTCCGCCGTTCGTACCGTCGCCGCGTTGGCGTCCTCCGCGCTGCTGGTGTCGCCCCTGCTGGCCGGCACCGCGCACGCCGCCCCCGCGGACGGGGGGCAGCTGCCCAAGGCCCCCGTGCCGCCCGCGAAGATGTCACAGGTCGGCGGCGAGCGGCTGGGCCGGCCCGGCGTCCAGGTGCAGCTCCAGGCGGGCGCGCCCGCGCTCCCCAAGGAGCTCACCGCCCGCTCGTGGATCATCTCCGACGCCGAGTCCGGCGAGGTGCTGGCCGCGAAGAACCCGCACTGGCAGCTGGCGCCGGCCAGCACGCTGAAGATGCTGTTCGCCGACACCGTGCTGCCGAAGTTCCCCAAGACCCAGACGTACAAGGTCAAGCCGGCCGACCTGGCCGGTATGGGCACCGGCAGCAGCCTCGTGGGGATAAAGGAGAACCTCACGTACACCGTGCACGACCTGTGGCTGGGGGTCTTCCTGCGGTCCGGGAACGACGCGGTGCACACGCTCTCGGCGATGAACGGCGGCACCGAGGCCACCGTCAAGGAGATGCAGAAGCGGGCGGTGGAGCTGAACGCCACCGACACGCACGTGATCACGCCGGACGGCTACGACGCACCGGGGCAGGTGTCCAGCGCCTACGACCTGAGCCTGTTCGCCCGGGCCGGGCTCAAGAACCCGGACTTCCGGGAGTACTGCTCCACGGCGAGCGCGCAGTTCCCGGGCGACATGGGCAAGGACGGCAAGCGGGCGACCTTCGGCATCCAGAACACCAACCGACTGCTCAGCGGCGACTTCGACATCAAGCCGTACCCGGGCATCGCGGGCGTGAAGAACGGCTCCACGACCAACGCCGGGTCCACGTTCACCGGGGTCGCCCAGCACGGCGACCGCAAGCTGCTGGTCACCGTCATGAACCCGGAGAAGAAGCAGCACAACGAGGCGTACCGGGAGGCCGCCAAGCTCTTCGACTGGGGCTTCGCCGCGGACGGCAAGGTGGACCCGGTCGGCAGCCTCGTCGACCCCAAGGGCGCGGGCAACGGCGCCGGCGGCGCCAAGGACGGCGACAAGGAGACCCAGGCCGCGCTGGACTCCGCCGGCGGCTGGGGCGGACCGTGGACGGCCGCCGGCATCGGCGGCGCGGTGGTGGTCCTGCTGGGCGCGGTGGTGTTCTTCGCCCGCCGCCGGCGGGCGCTGCCGGATGGCGAGCGGGGGCGCCGGGGCGCGGGCCGGCGGAAGAAGTGACCGCGCGGGGCTGAGACCGGGGGCCGGGCCCGCCGGGTGCCGGCCGGGAGGCGGCGGCCGGCACCCGGTACCCGGCACGGTCGGCACGTCCCGCGCCGGTCACCTCCCCGCGGGCGTCACGTCCCGGTGGCCGCCGCCGGCTCCGCCCCCGCCCCCGGCGCCACCCGCTCGGTGGCCGTCCAGGACGCGCAGAAGACCAGCAGCTTCGCGGTGAAGTTGATCCACAGCAGCAGCGCGACCGGGGTGCCGAACGCGCCGTACATGCTGCGTGCGGCGACGCCCCGCAGATAGCCGCTGAGCAGCAGCTTCAGCACCTCGAAGCCGATCGCGCCGATCAGCGAGGCGACGACCAGGGCGCGCCGCGGCGGATGGGCGCCGGCGAGCTTGGTCAGGATGTAGGCCAGCATCAGGAAGTCGGCGAGTACCGCGGTGCAGAACCCGGCGACGGTGAGCAGGATGCTGACCGCGCCGCCCTGGGGCAGGCCGATCGCCTCCACCGCCCGGTCGACCGCGGCGGAGGCGAACGCCGAGGAGCCCAGGGAGACCAGTGCCACCCCGCCGAGGCCGAGCAGCAGCACGCCGTCGCGGACCTTGCCGAACAGGAAGTTGACGTCCTCGGCGGGCGCCTCCCACACGGCCCGCAGGCAGTCGCGCAGGGACTGCACCCAGCCGATGCCGGTGAACAGCAGCACGGCACCGGCGATCAGGCCGACCGTGCCGGCGTTCTGCACCAGTGCGGCGAGGTCGAGCTGAGCGGCGATGCCGGGGATCTGCTCGGAGAGCTTGTCCTCCAGCTTGTGCAGCTGGTCCTTGCCGATCGTGGCGGCGACGATCGCGGCCCCGACGGTCAGCAGGGGGAACAGCGCGATGAAGCTGGTGAAGGTGATGGCCGCGGCCAGCCGGGTCCAGTGGACCCGCTGTATCCGTTCGTAGGCGCGCCACAGGTGGGTGGTGAGCACCCGGCGGACGACCGGGACGAGCAGCGGGCCGACGATCGGCAGCCGGGAGACCCGGTCCAGCATCCCGCCCTCGGCGCCGGGGCGCTTCCCCGTGGGGTCCTTCTCGGTGGGGTCCTTCTCCGCGGCGTCGTTGTCCGTGGAGTGCTTGTCCGTGGGGTCGTCGTCCGCGGGCGTGCCCTCGTCTTCGCCGTTCCCCCGCATGCCCCGTCCGCCCGTCATCCCCGTACCGCCCTCCCGCGCCGACCGCTCCGGAACACTAGCCTCCGGCTACCCCGGAGTGCGGCTGCCACCCGGTGCGCCGGGCAGGTGTGCGCGGCGGGCCCGACGCGGCGACGCCTCAGGAGGACGACGCGGCGGGCGGCCGGGACAGCTCGGCGGACTCCGCGGCCTGCCGGGGCAGTGTCACCGACCCGCTGCCGGACCCGAACGGGTACTCCCGCTCCAGTCGCCAGACCTCGTCGCCGCCCTTTTCGTAGAGCGCGAAGCCGCCGATCGTCCAGGCGGCCGAGTAGTCCGCGAGCTCCGTCTGGGCGCGGTCCATCGCGGCCTCGTCGATGGCGTGCGCGACCGTCACATGCGGGTGGTACGGGAACTGGAGCTCACGGGCGCACGGCCCGGACGCGGCGCGGACCCGCTCCTGGAGGACGGCGCAGCCGTGGGCGCCCTCGACGACCTTGACGAAGACCACCGGCGAGAGCGGGCGGAAGGTGCCGGTGCCCTCCAGCCGCAGCGGGAAGGGGCGGCAGACGGCGGCGACCGTGGCGAGGTGCCGCTCGATGCCGGGCAGTGCGTCGGCGTCCACCTCGGTCGGTGGGAGGAGGGTGATGTGCGTGGGGATGCCGCGGGCGGCCGGGTCGCCGAAGCCCTCGCGCTTCCGTTGGAGGAAGCTGCCGTGCGGCTCCGGGACCGCGAGCGAAACGCCGAGCGTTACGGTCCCCACTGCGTTCTCCCTCCTGACGTGTGCATGCGCGCCGCGTGGGCGCGCACCCTTCCCAGTGTGCCGGGGACGGACCCGAAGGCGCGTCCCGGGCCGTCCCCGGACGGTCAGCCCTTGGCCGGCAGGAACCCGATCCGGTCGTAGGTGGCGGCCAGCGTCTCGGCCGCCACCGCGCGGGCCTTCTCGGCGCCCTTGGCCAGGATCGTGTCCAGCGTCTCCGGGTCGTCGAGGTATTCCTGCGTACGGGTCCGGAACGGTGTGACGAAGTCGACCATCGTCTCGGCCAGGTCCGTCTTCAGCGCGCCGTACATCTTGCCCTCGTAGGAGCGCTCCAGCGAGGGGATGTCCTCGCCGGTGAGGGTGGACAGGATGGTGAGGAGGTTGCTGACGCCGGGCTTGGCCTCCCGGTCGAAGCGGATCACCGTGTCGGTGTCCGTCACGGCGCTCTTGATCTTCTTCGCGGTGACCTTGGGGTCGTCGAGGAGGTCGATGATGCCCTTCGGCGAGGACGCCGACTTGCTCATCTTGATCGACGGGTCCTGAAGATCGAAGATCTTCGCCGTCTCCTTGACGATGTACGGGTTCGGGACCGTGAAGGTGTCGCCGAAGCGGGTGTTGAAGCGGTCCGCGAGGTCGCGGGTGAGCTCCAGGTGCTGGCGCTGGTCCTCGCCGACCGGGACCTGGTCGGCCTGGTACAGCAGGATGTCGGCGACCATCAGGACGGGGTAGGTGAACAGGCCGACCGTCGTCCGGTCCGTGCCCTGCTTCGCCGACTTGTCCTTGAACTGCGTCATCCGGGACGCCTCACCGAAGCCGGTGACGCAGTTCATCACCCAGGCGAGCTGGGCGTGCTCGGGGACGTGGCTCTGCACGAAGAGCGTGCAGCGCTCCGGGTCGAGACCGGCGGCCAGCAGCTGGGCCGCGGCGATCCGGGTGTTGCGGCGGAGCTCGGCGGGGTCCTGCGGAACGGTGATCGCGTGCAGGTCGACCACCATGTAGAAGGCGTCGTGGGACTCCTGGAGCGCCACCCACTGGCGCACCGCGCCGAGGTAGTTGCCGAGGTGGAAGGAGCCGGCGGTGGGCTGGATTCCGGAAAGCACACGAGGCGGACGCGGCATGGCGGAGCCATTCCCCTTGGGGTGGTGGTGGGTGGCGGACGGGCGATCGAGAGCCATGGCAAGCATTGTCTCAGGTCCGCCGGGGGCCCGGGCGTGGAGGCCCGCAGGGGGTGGCCGAACACATCCCGTAGGGGATGCAGGCGCCCCCTGCGGGGCCACAACGTGGGGGTGGCGAGGGGTATTCCCGGTGCCCCCGGTGCCCCCGGTGCCCCCGGTGCCCCCGATGCCCCCGGTGCTCCCGGGTGCTCCGGGGGTCAGGCGCCCAGGGGCAGGCCCGGCGCCGGGTGGGCGGCCATGAGGTCCGCCACCTCCTTGCGGATCGTCGCCAGCGCCTCCTCGTCGGCGCTGCCCGCGGCCCGCACGCCGCGGTCGATCCACTCCGCGACCTTGGGCATGTCCGCCGTCCCCAGCCCGCGCGAGGTCAGCGACGGGGTGCCGATCCGGATCCCGGACGGGTCGAACGGCTTGCGCGGGTCGAACGGCACGGTGTTGTAGTTCACCACGATCCCGGCCCGGTCCAGAGCCTTGGCGGCGACCTTGCCGGGCACCTCCTTCGACGTCAGGTCGATCAGCACCAGGTGGTTGTCGGTGCCGCCGGAGACCAGGTCGAAGCCGCGCGCCAGCAGCGCCTCGGCGAGCGCCTTGGCGTTGGCGACGACGGCGTGCGCGTACTCCCGGAAGGACGGCGCGGACGCCTCGCGCAGCGCCACCGCGATGGCGGCCGTGGTGTGGTTGTGCGGCCCGCCCTGCAGGCCGGGGAAGACCGCCTTGTCGATCGCCTTGGCGTGGGTGGCGCGGGACATCAGCATCGCGCCGCGCGGGCCGCGCAGCGTCTTGTGGGTGGTGGTCGCCACGACGTCGGCGTGCGGCACGGGGGAGGGGTGCGCGCCACCCGCCACCAGACCGGCGATGTGCGCGATGTCCGCGACGAGCACCGCGTCGACCTCCCGCGCGATCGCGCCGAAGGCGGCGAAGTCGATGGTCCGCGGGACGGCCGTGCCGCCACAGAAGATGATCTTCGGGCGCTCCTTCAGGGCCAGGTCGCGCACCTGGTCGAAGTCGATCCGCCCGGTGTCGGCCCGTACGCCGTACTGCACCCCGTTGAACCACGTCCCGGTCGCCGAGACGCCCCAGCCGTGCGTGAGGTGCCCGCCCATCGGCAGCGACATGCCCAGCACCGTGTCGCCGGGGGAGGCGAAGGCGAGGTACACGGCGAGGTTCGCGGGCGAGCCGGAGTACGGCTGGACGTTGGCGTGCTCGACGCCGAAGAGGGCCTTGGCGCGCTCGACGGCCAGCGTCTCCACGAGGTCGATGTTCTGCTGGCCCTCGTAGTAGCGGCGGCCCGGGTAGCCCTCGCTGTACTTGTTCTGCAGGACCGTTCCGGTGGCCTCCAGCACGGCCGCGGAGACGTAGTTCTCACTGGGGATCAGCCGCAGGGTGTCGGCCTGGAGCTGCTCCTCGGCGTCGACCAGCGCGGCGAGTTCGGGGTCGGCGGCGTGCAGGGCGGGATGGGTGGCGGGATGGGCCGTCATGGCGTCCTCCGGGGCGATCGATCGGTGGTCGGTCGTGGTCCCGGGGTACCCAGGCGGGCGGCACCTCGTAGGCGTGTGGCCGCGCACCGCTCCCTCGGGGTCCGTTCCCCGTACGCCAGTCGCGGCTGCGCACCGGAAGTCTAGGGCCTGTCCGCGAAGTCCCGCCTGTCGTCCGGCGCGCCCCGCCGCACCGGGCGGAGGGCCGGCCGGGGGACCGGCGCATGGCCTGCGGACGCCCGCCCCCGGGCCCGACAATGGAAGGGACGGGGAGGCCGCAGGAGCAACGAGAGGCCGGAGCGCACGACGGCGGGGGCCGGCCCTCGCCGATACGGTCGGGCCCGCCGGTCCGGCCCACCGGACGGAGTCAGCCGTGACATCCACGGAAGCGTTCATCGCCGCCGCCGAAGCCCACAGCGCGCACAACTACCAGCCGCTCCCCGTCGTCGTGGCCACCGCCGAGGGCGCCTGGATGACCGACGTCACCGGCCGCCGCTACCTGGACCTGCTCGCCGGGTACTCCGCGCTCAACTTCGGCCACCGCAACCGCCGCCTGCTGGACGCCGCGCGCGCCCAGCTGGAGCGGGTCACGCTCACCTCCCGCGCCTTCCACCACGACCGTTTCGCCGACTTCTGCACCCAGCTCGCCGACCTGTGCGGGATGGAACTCGTCCTGCCGATGAACACCGGCACGGAGGCGGTGGAGACCGCCGTCAAGACGGCCCGCAAGTGGGGCTACAAGGTCAAGGGCGTCCCCGACGGCCGGGCCCGGATCGTCGTCGCGGAGAACAACTTCCACGGCCGGTCCACCACCGTCGTCTCCTTCTCCACCGACCCCCAGGCCCGCGCCGACTTCGGCCCGTACACCCCCGGCTTCACCGTCGTCCCCTACGGCGACCTGGCCGCCCTGGACGCGGCCGTCGACGCGGACACCGTCGCCGTGCTGCTGGAGCCGATCCAGGGCGAGGCCGGCGTCGTGGTGCCGCCGCGCGGCTACCTGGCCGGCGTGCGCGAGCTGACCCGGGCCCGGAACGTGCTCTTCGTCGCCGACGAGATCCAGTCCGGGCTCGGCCGCACCGGGACCACCTTCGCCTGCGAACACGAGGGCGTGGTGCCCGACGTGTACGTACTGGGCAAGGCGCTGGGCGGCGGGGTGGTGCCGGTGTCCGCGGTGGTCTCGTCCCGCGAGGTGCTGGGGGTCTTCCGGCCCGGCGAGCACGGCTCGACGTTCGGCGGCAACCCGCTGGCCTGCGCGGTCGGCCTGGAGGTGATCGCGCTGCTGCGCACCGGCGAGTACCAGCGGCGGGCCGCCGAACTCGGCGACCACCTGCACCGCGCGCTGGCGCCGCTGGTGGGCGGCGGCGCGGTGGACGCGGTCCGTGGCCGCGGCCTGTGGGCCGGCGTCGACGTCAACCCCTCCCGCGGGGACGGCCGGGCCGTGGCCGAACGGCTGCTGGCCCGCGGCGTCCTGGTCAAGGAGACCCACGACGCGACGATCCGGATCGCCCCGCCGCTGGTCATCAGCGAGGAGGACCTCGACTGGGGCCTGGCCCGACTCCGCGAGGTGCTGGGCGTCTAGGACGTGCCACATGCGGCGTGCGGGTGGAGCGTGCGCGCCGGGCCCGGCCGGGTTGCCCCCTGCCCCCGTGGCCCGGTGGCGCCGTACAGTCGGGCCATGTTGCTCGGGATGATCTGTGCACTGGCGTCCGCCGTGTGCTTCGGTACCGCTTCCGTGTTCCAGGCCGTGGCGGCCCGGGACACCCCGACCGGCACCGGGTCCGGCGTTGACGCCCGGCTGCTGCTGCGGGTGCTGACGCAGTGGCGGTATCTGCTCGGACTGGCGCTGGACGGGCTGGGGTTCCTGCTGGAGCTGGTGGCGCTGCGGACGCTGCCGATCTACACGGTCGGCGCGGCGCTGGCGGCGACCCTGGCGGTGACCGCGGTGGTCGCCGCGCCGGTCCTGGGCGTCCGCCTCCGGCGTGCGGAGTGGGGCGCGGTCGCGGTGGTCTGCGGCGGCCTGGCCCTGCTGGCGCTGTCGTCCGGCGCCGAGGGGCACCGCGCCGGCACCCCCGCGCTGCGGATCGGGGCGCTGGTCTGCGCGCTCGCCCTGCTGGCCGGCGGCGCCCTGGCCGGCCGTCTCCCGGACCGGGCCCGCGCCGCCGCGCTCGGCCTCGGCGCGGGCTTCGGCTTCGGTGTCGTCGAGGTGGCGGTGCGGCTCATCGACGGCTTCGGGCCGGCCGACCTGCTCACCAATCCCGCCAGCTACGCGCTGCTGATCGGCGGGGCCGCCGCCTTCCTGCTGCTGACCGCCGCCCTGCAGCGCGGCGCGGTCACCACCGCCACCGCCGGCATGGTGATCGGCGAGACGCTCGGCCCGGCCGTGGTCGGCGTCGCCTGGCTCGGCGACCGCACCCGCGAGGGACTGGCCCCGCTGGCCGTCGCCGGTTTCGCGCTGGCCGTCGCGGGGGCGCTGGCCCTGGCCCGGTTCGGCGAGGCACCGGCCGCGCACCCCGGCGAGCCGGCGGCCGAACCCGGTCCCGCCCCGTTGGCCGCGGAACGCCCCTGAGCGGGCCCGGTCAGTCGCCCGGCGGCAGCGCCCGCAGCAGGGCGTCCAGGATGGTCGCGAAGGAGTGCTCCGGCGGGCGGCCGTAGGGGATGACCAGCGCGTCCCGGGCCACCGCGGGGCCCGCCGGGTCGGTGAACTGCGCCAGTCCCTGCACCGCCAGCCCCTGCCACAGCGCGGCCCGGGTGATGGACTGCTCGGTCCCGGCCGGGAGTTCCAGCACCGCGTGCAGCCCGGCGGCGATCCCCGAGACGTGCACGTGCGGGGCGTGCTCGGCCAGCGCGGCCACCAGCTGGTCGCGCCGCCGCCGGTAGCGCAGCCGCATCCCGCGGACATGCCGGTCGTACGCCCCCGAGGACATGAACTCGGCCAGGGTGAGCTGGTCCAGCGACCCGGACTGCCACTCGCCGGTCGCCTTGATCTCCAGCACCCGGTCGATCAGCCGGTCCGGAACCACCATCCAGGCCAGCCGCAGCGCCGGGGCCAGACTCTTGCTCGCGGTGCCCAGATAGACGACGTGGTCGGGGTCGAGCCCCTGGAGGGCGCCGATCGGCTGCCGGTCGTAGCGGAACTCGCCGTCGTAGTCGTCCTCCAGGACGTAACCGCCTCTGGAACGGGCCCAGTTGACCGCGGCGGCCCGCCGGTCCGGGTGCAGCGGAACGCCGGTGGGGAACTGGTGCGCGGGGGTGAGCAGGGCCGCCCGCAGGTGGTCCAGGTCGGCCAGCCGGCCGGTGTCCGCGCCGTGGGCGTCGACCGGGAGCGGGACGGTGCCGAGCCCGGCGCGGGTGATGACGTCGCGGTGGAAGGGCAGTCCGTAGGACTCGGTGGCGACCCGGCCGGGCGTGCCGCCGCGCGGCTTCAGCGCCCGGCACAGCAGCCCCAACCCCTGCATGAACCCCGCGCAGATCACGATCCGGTCCGGATCGGTGCGGACGCCGCGGACCCGGGCGAGGTAGTCGGCGAGCACCGCGCGCAGCTCGGGGCGGCCGGCCGCGGTGCCGTATCCGAACGCCTCGTTGGGCGCGGCGGTCAGCGCCCGGCGGGCCGCCGCCAGCCAGGCGGTCCGGGGGAAGGCCGAGACGTCCGGGGTGCCGGGGGTGAGGTCGAAGCGCGGCCCGGCGGCGGTCGGGGACGGCGGGCCCGGGGTGCGCCGGGGCGCCCCGCCGCCGGCCCGCGGCAGCACGCGCTCGGCGACCTCGGTGCCGGAGCCCTGGCGGGCGCACAGCCAGCCCTCGGCGACCAGTTCCGCGTAGGCGTCGGCGACGGTGTTGCGGGCGATGCCGAGGTCGGTGGCGAGGGAACGGGAGGACGGCAGCCGGGTGCCGGGGGCCAGCCGCCCGGATCGCACTGCCTCGCGCAGCGCGCTCATCAGGGAGGCCCGCACCCCGCCCGGCCCGTCGAGGTCCAGATGCAGGTCCAGCCCGAGATCCCGACCGAAAGTGGCCCGCGATTTCTCCATGGAAGTGGACCATACTCCTGTGCCACTCACCCCGTAGCGTCAAGGTCATGACGAACCCGACGACACCTTCCGCAGCCCAGCAGGCCCCCGCCGGGGCGGGCCACCACCACGGCCCCCGGATGCGCTGGGCCAAGCTTGCCCCCGAGGTCTACAAGGCCATGATCGCGCTGGACGCGGCGGCCAAGAAGGGCCTCGACGGGACCCTGATCGAGCTGGTCAACATCCGCGCCTCGCAGCTCAACAGGTGCGCCTTCTGCCTCCACATGCACACCGCCGACGCCCGCAAGGCCGGCGAGACCGAGGAGCGGATCGCCCTCCTGGCCGCCTGGGAGGAGGCCGCCGGCTTCTACACCGACCGGGAGCGCGCCGCCCTGGCCCTCACCGAGGCGATCACCGTGCTGACCGAAGGATTCGTACCGGACGCGGTCTACGAGCAGGCCGCCGCCGTCTTCGAGGAGGCCGAACTGGCCCAGCTGATCGCCCAGATCACCACCATCAACGCCTGGAACCGCTTCGGCGTGACCACCCGCCTCGTCCCGGGGCAGGTGTGAACGCGATGAGCCACCGCATGAAGTACTGGAGCCGGGTCCCCGCCTTCTTCCAGGCCCAGCTCAAGCTCACCCAGGCCGCCAAGAAGGGGCTGGGCGACGACGTCCTGGCGGAGCTGGTCGTGCTCCGCGCCTCCCAGCTGAACAGGTGCGCGTTCTGCATCGACATGCACGTCACCAACCTCCGCGAGGCCGGCGTCGAGCAGCGGCGGATCGACCTGCTGCCGGCCTGGGAGGAGGCCGGCGACCTCTACTCCGAGCGGGAGCGGGCGGCCCTGGCCTTCACCGAGGCGGTCACCGTGCTCACTGAAGGATTCGTCCCGGACGCCGTCTACGAGCGGGCCGCCGCGCAGTTCGACGAGACCGAACTCGCCCACCTGCTCGCCGTGATCGTCGCCATCAACAACTGGAACCGGGTCAACGTCACGGTCCGCCAGCCGCCCGGGGCGGAGCTGTGACCGCCGCCGCCCGCGCGGCGACCCTGCGCGCCCTGCACCACGACCGCCGGCCGGGCGACCCTCTGATCCTCCCCAACGTCTGGGACGCCGCCAGCGCCCGGGTCTTCGCCGACGCCGGCTTCCCGGCGCTGGCCACCCCGAGCGCGGGCATCGCCGCGTCCCTGGGGTACGCGGACGGCGAGACCCCGGCCGACGAGATGTTCGCGGCGATCGCCCGGATCGTCCGGGCCGTGGACGTCCCGGTGACGGCGGACGTGGAGGCCGGGTACGGGCTGTCCGCCAGGGAGTTGGCCGGCCGGCTCGCCGAGGCCGGCGCGGTCGGCTGCAACCTGGAGGACTCCGACCACGCCACCGGCGCCCTCCGCGACCCGCAGGAGCAGGCCGACTGGCTGGCCGAGGTGCGGGCCGAGGCGGGCGAGGCGCTGGTCGTCAACGCCCGGATCGACACCTTCCTGCGCGGCGGGACGGACCTCGACGCGGCGCTGGAGCGGGCCCACCGCTACGCCGCCGCCGGCGCGGACTGCCTCTACCCGATCCTCGCCCCGCCGGAGCTGCTGCCCGAACTGGCCGCGGCGGCGCCCCTCCCGCTCAACGCCCTGGCCAGGGCCGGCGGCCCCGCCCCGCGCGAACTGGGCGCCCTCGGCGCGACCCGGATCACCTTCGGCGGCGGCCTGCACCACGCGGCGATGACCACCCTGGCGGCGGAGGCGGTACGGCTGCGGGACGGGGCGGACAGCTGACTGATCGCCAGTCGCGGTGATCGACGCACGGGGCACGCGGGACGAGCGGGGTGTACAGGGCGAGCGGGGTGTACGGGACGAGCGGGGCGTACGGGGGCGCCCGCGACCGGCCCGGCCGCCCCGTTTCGCGGGTGGCGGATGCCAAGATGGGCCATGCTCTCCGTCGCCGTCGCCCCCTGGCAGCGCCCCCCGGTGATCCTGCGGAACGCGGACGTCCCGCACTACGCGGCCAGCACGATGAAGGTCGCCGTGCTCGCCGCCGTCCACCGCAGCGGACTCGACCCCGACCGGGAGGTCCCCGTCGTCAACCGCTTCGCCTCGGCGGCCGACGGCAGCTACACCCACTCCCGGGCCGGCGACAGCGATCCGGAGCCCTGGGAGCTGCTGGGTCGCACCGCGCCGCTCGGCTGGCTCGCCGGCCGGATGGTCAGCCACTCCTCCAACCTGGCCACCAGCCTCTGCCTGACCGCGGTGGGGCATGCCGCGGTGGCCGAGGTGTGGCGGCGGGCCGGGGCGTCGGCCGCCTCCCGGAGCCCGCGCGGCGTCGAGGACGCCCCGGCCCGCGCCGCCGGCCTCGACAACCGCGTCACCGCCCACGACCTGATCCGGCTGCTGACGTCGCTCGAACCGGAGGTGCTGGCCCGGTTGGAGCACAACGCCCACCGGGTCGACCTGGCCGCGGGCCTGCCACCCGGCACCCGTCTGGCCAGCAAGAACGGCTGGTTCCCCGGGGTGCGGCACGGCGTCGGGCTGGTCCACCCGCCCGACGCCCCGCCCTACGCCCTCGCCATCTGCTACACCGGCCCGCTCGCCAACGGCCAGGACGTCGACGACCCTGCGGCCCGCCTGCTGGCCCGCCTCTCGTCCCGCGTCTGGAACTGTCGGCACCGCCTCGCTCCCGCTCCCTGATACGGAATTGGCTGACGCTTCGTCAGATTTCTTTTCCTTTCGCCGAATTGGCTGTTCAGAGCCGTCCGATCCGCGCTACGACCCGCCCCGGCGCGGGTATCAGGAGAACGGGCATACAGGGAGCCCGAATGGCTTGATAGCTTGGTGGTGAAAGCCCGCGGGGGAACGGGGAGAAGCGGTACATGGCCGAGCAGTTCAGGGTTGACCTGGAGGAACTGGACGTCGTCGTGCGGCAGCTGCGTCACCTGCAGCGCGATATGGACGATCCCCACCAGACGGTCAAATACGGCACGGCGATCCCGAAGTCGGCGTTCGGCGGCGATTTCATCGAGGCCGGAAGGCTCGCCGCCGCGCACGACGGCATGCAGACATACATGGCGGACGTGCTCGGCGCGCTCCAGGACCTCATCCGCACCTTCGGCGAGAAGACCGAGGCCAGCCGTGGCGCCTACGAGGACCAGGAGCACGAGACCCGGCCCCCCGAGCACCACTGACCCACCCCCGTCCGGTACCGGGCGGACATGACGACGGCGAGTTCGAGGGAGGGGGACCGGTATGACGGAGACCGGGCAGGCGCGCGACGGCGCCGCGGAGATGGCGCGCCGGCGGACCGAGCACGAGCGGGCGGAGCGGCTGAAGTCGCTCCGCGGACACCGGCTGACCCCGCGGTCCCCCTCCGACTTCCAGAAGTACGGCCTGCCCGCGCTCCGGGCGATGATCGCGCACGCCAGCGCCGGGACGATCGAGACCTCCGGCCGGCACTGGCGGCCCTCCGCCGACCGGCTGGGCGGCGACGACGGACACGGCGGGATCCGCAAGGCGTTCCAGGACGCCGTGGAGCACGCCTCGGCGCACTGGGAGGGCTCGGCGGCCCAGGCGTTCCGCCGGGAGGCCGCCAAGGTGCTGGCGAAGATCGACCTGAGCTACCAGCACGCCCGCAACGTCGAGTCCACCCTGATCGGCACCCGCTCCTCGGGCCCGGAGGTCGGCGTCGCGCACAACCTCCGCGAGGCCCAGAAGGCCCTGGCCAAGCTCCAGCTCGCCGGCGCCGCGGCCGAGCCGATGGAGGCGGCCGGCGACGAGAGCCAGTTCAAGCGGGACATGGCCAACCCCAAGCTCGACACCCGGATGGCGCTGGAGCTCAACCGCGGCAGCCTTCCCCCGAGCAAGCAGTGCCAGATCGAGGCCGTCATCGTGATGGACGAACTGGCCGCCCACTACGAGGCGCAGGGGGAGCGGCTTCGGGAGGGCACCGGACAGGGCGTCGAGGGCGACTGGCCGGTCGCCCCGTCCGGCAGCCCGGCCCCGCCGCCGGTGAACGCCGAGGTGACCGGCGGCCCCGCCCCGCACCACCCGCCGACGGCACAGCGGCCCAACGGCGCGGGCGGCGGCGCGGTACCGGCCGGCTTCGACAGCCCCCGGGCCGACCGGCCGGTGACCACCGGACTGGAGAGCATCGGCGGCGGCACCCTCACCGCACCGCCGGCCGCCGGCCACGCCGTCGGCGCGGGCACGCCGCCCGGCGGCCAGAGCGGCCCCGCGCCCGCCGGCGGCGGCCTGCCGAACAACGCGGCCATGTCGGGCGTCATCGGGGTGACGGGCGGCGGGCTGCCCACCGGTGGGACGCGCGGCTCCGGCGGGGCCCGCCGGAGCGCCAGCGGCACGGCGGGCAGCCCCGACGCGGTCGCCGCCCGCGCCGCCACGCCGCCCCGCACCCCCGGCGCCCCGACCGCCCGGCCCGAGGGCCCGACCGGCCCGGCCGGCGGCAGCAAGCAGGGCGGCGCCGGACTCCACCGCAGCCGCGGCGGACGCCGGGCCACCGCGGCCGACCCGGCGTCCACCGAGGGCAAGGGCGGCCGGGGCAAGGGGGAGCAGTCCGACAAGGGCGGCCGGCGCCGCCCGGGAGGACCGCGGTCCCGCCACCTCGACGAGGACGAGACCACCGGGACCCCGCCGCGGGAGATCCCGCCGCCGGTGATCGAGTGACGACCGGCGGGGACGGCGCACCGGAAAATCGGACGACGCGCCCCATACCCCGCTGTTAGCGTCCGGAATCATGGATCCGGTTGGTGAGAAACAGATACGCGCGTCCTTCGTGAACTGCTCCAAGGGCGAGGCGAGCAGGCTCAACCTCCCCGTGGGGCTGGCCGAACTCCCGTGGGAGGACCTCGACTTCCTCGGGTGGCGCGACCGGGGAGCGCCGGACCGCAGCTACCTGGTCGCCCCGCGGGCCGACGGCCTGATGGGCGTGACCCTGCGGGTGCCGCAGGGCGTACGGCGCAGCTTCACCAAGACGACGGTCTGCTCGATCTGCCTGACCGGGCACCCGGGCTCAGGCGTCAGCCTGCTCGCCGCCCGCCGCGCCGGGGCCGCGGGCCGGCAGGGCAACACCGTCGGCACCTATCTGTGCGCCGACCTCGCCTGCTCCCTCTACGTCCGCGGCCGCAAGAAGTCCCAGCTCGCCGGGCGGCACGAGGAGACCCTCCCGCTGGTGGACCGGATCGCGCGCACCGTGGGGAATCTGGACGCCTTCCTCGACAAGGTGCTGGCCGGCGAGCCGGCGTGAGGGCGCGGCGGGCCCGGAGGTGGACCCGCCGCCGTCCGCTCGCGCGGCCCGCGGCCGGTCACAGGCCCCGCGCGGCCAGGAAGTCCCCGATCAACGCCAGCCACTCCGCGTTCCGCTCGACCATCGGCAGATGCCCGGTGGCGATCTCGACGTACTCCGCGCCCGGGATGTGGTCGGCCAGGTAGCGGGAGTTGGCCGGGTCCAGCAGTGCGTCCCGGGTGGTGGCGATGACCAGGGTCGGGACCGTGATGCCCGGCAGGTCGGCGGTGGTGTCCAGGACCTTGACCAGGGCCGCCTGCTCGGCCGAACCGGCCGGCGGCAGCGTCGGGTCCGGGTCCAGCACGGCGGCCAGCTCGGCCGGCGGCAGCGTGTTGAGGTGTTCCGGCGCCACCCCGCTGAGCGCCCGCGCCTGGGCGAAGCCCTGGTAGTCGCCGCGCTCCAGGAGCCGCAGCCACAGGTCCAGCCAGACCTGGGCGCGGGTGTCCGCCTTGGCCAGCCCGGCGGTCAGGACCACCCCCCGCACCCGCTCCGGATGGCGGGCCGCGGCCCGCACGGACACCGCGGTGCCCATCGAGAAGCCGATCACGGTGAAGGTCTCCAGTCCGGCCGCGACCGCCTCGGCGACCACCGCGTCGGCCAGTGCGTCCAGCTCCAACGGGCCGGCGGCGCGCGGGGTTTCCCCCGAACCGGGGTAGTCCGGTGCCACCACCCGGTGGCCGGTGGCGGTCAGGGCCGGGATCAGCGTGCCGTAGTTGTCCCGGACGCTGCCGGTCGCGCCGTGCGCCAGCAGGATGCCGGGGCCGTCGGCCGGGCCGGCGACGGTGGTGGAGAGCCGAGGAAGGGAAACGGACGGGGTCTGCGCTACGGGAATCTGCGTCATGCCCAAGAGGTTGCCCTTTGACACCGGTGTCAAGGTCAAGCCGACACCGGGAAGAAGCGGGGGAGAGGGGCGTCACATGGCGGACGGCACGGGGACGGATCCGCGGCCGACGGGCCCGATGCGGATCGGCGAACTGGCCCGTCGCGCCGGCGTCAGCACCCGGGTCCTGCGCTACTACGAGCAGCGCGGCCTGCTCTGCGCCGGACGCGACGCGAACGGCTACCGCACCTACGACCCGGACGCCGTCGAGGCCGTCGCCCGCATCCGCGAACTGCTCGCCACGGGTCTGAACACCGACTCCATCCGCGACCTGCTGCCCTGCGCCCAGGGCGGGCCGGGCCTGATGTCGTGCAGCTTCTCGTGCGGCGTGGTGGAGCAGCAGATGGCCCGACTCGACGCCGAAATCGCCGAGTTGCAGCGGCGCCGGGCGGCCCTGGGGACCTATGCCCAGGTCATGCGGGAACGACGCGCCCAGGACGAGGCACTGGCCGCGATGGCCCTGCGGTCGGACTGACCGGCGCCGGGCGCGAGAACGACGAAGGCCCCGCCTCCGTAGGAGGAGGCGGGGCCCATGCCCACCGGTACGGCAACCCTCAATTGAGGCACCCGTACGGCGAGCAACCAACTCCGCGAGAGCGGCGCCGGCTTAGGCGCAAAGAGGCGGGCGCTCAGAACCGCCGGGTGATCAGGGCCCGCTTGACCTCCTGGATCGCCTTGGTGACCTCGATACCGCGCGGGCAGGCGTCCGTGCAGTTGAAGGTCGTCCGGCAGCGCCAGACGCCGTCCTTGTCGTTGAGGATCTCCAGCCGCTGCTCGCCGCCCTCGTCACGCGAGTCGAAGATGAAGCGGTGCGCGTTGACGATCGCCGCCGGGCCGAAGTACTGGCCGTCGTTCCAGAACACGGGGCACGAGCTGGTGCAGGCCGCGCACAGGATGCACTTGGTGGTGTCGTCGAAGCGCTCGCGGTCCTCGGAGGACTGCAGGCGCTCGCGGGTCGGCTCGTTGCCGGTGGTGATCAGGAACGGCATCACGTCCCGGTACGCCTGGAAGAAGGGCTCCATGTCGACGACAAGGTCCTTCAGCACCGTCAGGCCCTTGATGGCCTCGACGGTGATCGGCTTCTCGGGGTTGATGTCCTTGATCAGCGTCTTGCAGGCCAGCCGGTTGCGACCGTTGATCCGCATGGCGTCCGAACCGCAGATGCCGTGGGCGCAGGAGCGGCGGAAGGTCAGCGAACCGTCCTGGTCCCACTTGATCTTGTGGAGGGCGTCCAGGACGCGCTCCTTGGGGTCGATCTCCAGCTGGAAGTCCTGCCAGCTGGCCTCCTCGGAGACCTCCGGGTTGAACCGGCGGATCCGGAAGGTGACGCTGATCAGGTGCGCGGCGTCGTTCTCGGCCGCGTCCAGGGCCGCGGAGTGCTTGTCGATGGTCGGGGTGCTCATCAGTACTTACGCTCCATCGGCTGGTAGCGGGTCTGCACGACCGGCTTGTAGTCGAGCCGGATCGACTCGGAGCCGTCGGCGCCCACCTCGCGGTACGCCATGGTGTGCCGCATGAAGTTGACGTCGTCGCGGTTGGGGTAGTCCTCGCGGTAGTGACCGCCGCGGGACTCCTTGCGGGCCAGCGCGGACACCGCCATGACCTCGGCCAGGTCGAGCAGGTTGCCCAGCTCGATGGCCTCCAGCAGGTCGGTGTTGAAGCGCTTGCCCTTGTCCTGGATCGCCACGTTCTGGTAGCGCTCACGCAGCTCGGCGATCTTCTCGACCGCGGTCTTGATCGTCTGCTCGGTGCGGAACACCATCACGTTGGCGTCCATGCACTCCTGGAGCTCCTTGCGGAGCTCCGCGACCCGCTCGCCACCGGTGGAGTTGCGCAGCCGCTCGACCTGCTCGGCGACCAGCGACGCCGGGTCCTCGGGCAGCTCGACGAAGTCGGCGGTGGCCGAGTACTCCGCGGCCGCGATGCCGGCCCGGCGGCCGAAGACGTTGATGTCCAGCAGCGAGTTGGTGCCCAGGCGGTTGGCGCCGTGCACGGAGACGCAGGCGACCTCGCCGGCGGCGAACAGGCCCGGCACGACGGTGGTGTTGTCCGCCAGGACCTCACCCTCGACGTTGGTCGGGATGCCGCCCATGGCGTAGTGCGCGGTCGGCTGGATCGGGATCGGGTCCGTGTAGGGCTCGATGCCGAGGTAGGTCCGCGCGAACTCGGTGATGTCCGGCAGCTTGGCGTCCAGCTGCTCCGGCGGCAGGTGGGTCAGGTCCAGGTAGACGTGGTCGCCCTCGGGACCGCAGCCGCGGCCCTCGCGGATCTCCGTGTAGATGGAGCGGGAGACGACGTCACGGGACGCGAGGTCCTTCATGACCGGCGCGTACTTCTCCATGAAGCGCTCGCCGTCCTTGTTGCGGAGGATGCCGCCCTCACCACGGGCGCCCTCCGTCAGCAGGATGCCCATCCGCCAGATGCCGGTCGGGTGGAACTGGAAGAACTCCATGTCCTCCAGCGGCAGCCCGCGGCGGTAGCACGCGGCCTGGCCGTCACCGGTCAGGGTGTGGGCGTTCGACGTCACCTTGAAGAACTTGCCGGTGCCGCCGGAGGCGTAGATGACCGACTTCGCCTGGAAGACGTGGATCTCGCCGGTGGCCAGCTCGTAGGCGACCACACCGGCCGACTTCTTGACGCCGTCGACCTCGGTGATCAGCTGGTCCAGGACGTAGAACTCGTTGAAGAACTCCACACCCTCCTTGACGCAGTTCTGGTACAGCGTCTGGAGGATCATGTGGCCGGTGCGGTCCGCGGCGTAGCAGGACCGGCGGACCGGGGCCTCGCCGTGGTTGCGGGAGTGACCGCCGAACCGGCGCTGGTCGATCCGACCCTCCGGCGTGCGGTTGAAGGGCAGGCCCATCTTCTCCAGGTCGAGGACCGAGTCGATGGCCTCCTTCGCCAGGATCTCGGCGGCGTCCTGGTCGACCAGGTAGTCACCGCCCTTGACCGTGTCGAAGGTGTGCCACTCCCAGTTGTCCTCCTCGACGTTGGCGAGGGCCGCGGCCATGCCGCCCTGGGCGGCACCGGTGTGGGAGCGGGTCGGGTAGAGCTTGGTCAGCACGGCGGTGCGGCTGCGCTTCGTCGCCTCGATGGCGGCGCGCATGCCGGCGCCGCCGGCGCCGACGATGACGGTGTCGTACTTGTGGATCTGCATGGGTGGATACCTCAGTCCCTCAGCCCGGGGCCTAGCGGATGTTCGGGTCGAAGGTGAAGATCACCAGCGTGCCCAGAAGGACGGTGAACACCGTGGCGGTGTAGAGGAGCATCTTCAGCCAGAAGCGGGTGTTGTCCCGCTGCGCGTAGTCGTTGATGACGGTGCGCAGGCCGTTGGCTCCGTGCAGCATGGCCAGCCACAGCATCAGCAGGTCCCAGACCTGCCAGAAGGGCGAGGCCCAGCGGCCGGCCACGAAGGCGAAGCCGATCTTGGAGACGCCGCCGTCGAGCACCAGCTGGATCAGCAGGTGGCCGAGGACGAGGACGACCAGGACGATGCCGGACAGCCGCATGAACAGCCAGCCGTACAGCTCGAAGTTGGTGCGGGTCGACTTCGGGGTCTTCCCGGTGCGCTTGCGCGGCGCCTCGATGACCGGAGCGGGATTGTCCGCGTCGTAGAGCGCGACGTTCTCGGCGGTGGTGGATTCAGCAGACATCACGCGTCAGCTCCCGAACAGCGTGCGCAGGGTGTGCTGCAGCACGGGGTAGAAGGCACCTGCCATCAGCACGACCCAGACGCCGACGACGGTCCACAGCATCTGCTTCTGGTACTTCGGGCCCTTGGACCAGAAGTCCACTGCGATGACCCGCAGGCCATTGAGCGCGTGGAAGAGGATGGCGGCCACCAGGCCGTACTCCATCACGTTGACGATGGGCGTCTTGTAAGTCGCTACGACGTTGTCGTACGCGTCGGGGGAGACACGGACGAGAGCGGTGTCGAGGACGTGTACGAACAGGAAGAAGAAGATGAGGACGCCAGTGACTCGATGAGCCACCCAGGACCACATACCTTCCCGGCCGCGGTACAGCGTTCCAGCCGGCACGGAAGAACCCTCCGGGAGCGGGGACTAGGGCCGCGCCGGCTTCTCTGTCGGTCGGGCCCGGCCGGGTACGGTCCACCGGCCGCTCGTCATCGTATCGACGAGTTGTCGGTTCCTCGCGCGGGGGTCCTTAGGTGTGATCAAACAGGCACCAACGGGCTATCACACAAGTCCGAACCCGTCCATCAGGGACATCCGGCCGCGAGTCGCGCGAGCCGGGCGCGCGCCAGCCGCCGTAACTCCTCCGCGGCGACCGACCGCTCCTCGTCCGGTTCGTGTGCCAGGCGGGTGCGGATGGCGTGCAGGGTCTGGTCCATCAGCTCGTCGGGGCGGTAGCCGTCCAGGCAGATCACGAAGGCGTGCCGGAAGCGGAGCTCGTACGCGGCGTGCGCGGCGCGCAGTGCGGTGTGGGCGGCGAGGGTGCCGGGTCCGGGGCGGGCCGGTGGGAGCGGCGCGGGTGCCTCCTGGGCCAGTGCCTCGATCTGCTCGGCCGAGGTGAGGTCGTAGCTGGCCTCGTCGCCGGCGGCCAGCAGGGACTCCGGGTCCGGGTAGGGGCGGTGGCCGGCGAGCCGTTCGGCCCAGCGGAGGCAGCCGCAGCAGGTCAGCAGGGTGGCGACGGCCTGGGGGTGGGGGAGTGCGTGGAAGCGGTCGAGGCCGGCCGCCGGAGCCGGGGCGAGCCGGTTCTGCCAAGGTATGCCGCACCGCAGAGCGGGCGGTTGGGGCCGCGCCGTCGGACGGACGGCCGGAGTGTCACCGGACAGCGTGGGCTCCTCGGGCGGATGCAGTCGAGTGTGATGGGTGTGGTGGCTGCGGCGGAGGTGAACGGTGGGTGTGGTGGTGAGGGAGAGGGTGGATGGGCGGCGGACGACTGGCGGAATCCGAGCGACGCGTGGGGCGAAATGGATGAAAAGTCTGATACGTACGGAAGTGCAGGCAGGTGTGGTGATACGTCACATGAGGTGGCACCCGGCGGTCTTCCGGCGGTCCACGCGCCCCGGAACGGAGTGAGCGACGGCGAGGCCACGCTAACGACGCCCGCCGGCCACTGTCCGACGGATGCGCGATTTTCACCCGGATGAGAGAGCTCTCGCGCGCTCGGTGGACGACCTGTTCCGCCCCTCTGGCAATGCCTTCGCCCCGAAAAGTGAGGATTGCACGATGTCGAACCCGATGCGGCCGCCGCGTTTCCCGCGGTCCGCGGCCTCCCCTCAGGACCCGCCTCCGGCCCTCCGGGCCGCCGGCCCGGAGGCCCGCCGCGCGCTGCTGGCCGTCCCGGTGCTGGCCGGCGCGCTGGCGCTCGGCGGCTGCGCGCAAGGGGCCGATTCCCAGGCTCCCGGCGCTGCTCCCAGCTCCTCCAGCCCCGCCGCGCCCATTCCCAGCTGGGCCAAGGTGACCGGTCCGCCGCACATCGTCCCGGCCGTACGGGACTTCCGCCCGGCGAACGGAATCGGCTGGCGACCGACCAAGGGCGCCCGGATCGTGGTACCGGCCGGCGAGAAGAGCACCGTCGCCGATGAGGCGCAACTTATGGCCAAAGATCTCGGCGGGCTGGCCGTGGTCTGGGGGAACCAGGACGTCCGGCCCGGTGACGTCGAGGTGAAGCTCAGCGGCGGCGCAAAGGGGCCCGACAACGCGGCCGGCGGCACCGTCGACGAGTCCTACACCCTCGCCGCCCGCGGTGGCCGGCTCACCCTCACCGCCCCCACCGACGCCGGGGTCTTCTACGGCACACGGACCGTCAAGCAGGCCGTCCGCACCGCCGGCGGCCTCCCCGAGGGCACCATCGAGGACGGCCCGGACCGCCCCCAGCGCGGCATGTTGCTCGACAACGCCCGCAAGTCGTTCACCGCGGACTGGATCGAGGCCCGCATCCGGCAGCTCGCCGACCTCAAGCTCAACCAGCTCCAGCTGCACTTCTCCGACGACCAGGGCTTCCGCATCCAGAGCGACAGCCACCCCGACATCGTCTCCGCGGACCACCTGACCAAGGATCAGGTCCGCCACCTGATCAAGGTCGGGCAGAGCCTGCACGTCACTCTCATCCCGGAGATCGACTCGCCCGGCCACCTCGGCGCCGTCCTCGACCACTACCCCGACCTCCGGCTGCGCAACGCCTCCGGCACACCGCTCCGCGGCGCCATCGACATCTCCAAGCCCCAGGCCGGCGCGCTCATCGACTCGCTGCTGAAGGAGTACGCGCAGCTCTTCCCCGGCCCGTACTGGCACCTGGGCGGTGACGAGTACCAGGCGCTGATGTCCAGCGACCCCGAGGCGCGCTACCCGCAGCTCGCCAAGGCCGCGCAGGACAAGTACGGCCCCGGCGCCACCATCAAGGACCTGGCGACCGGTTGGCTCAACGACCGGCAGAAGACCGTCCAGGCCGCCGGCAAGACCCGGATCGAAGCCTGGAACGACGGCTTCTTCGCCGGCGGCAAGGTGGCCGCGGACAAGAACCGCACGGTCGCCTACTGGACCGGCAAGGAGATCGGCGCCCGCGACCCCGCCGAGTTCCTCCGCGAGGGCCGCACGGTGCTCAACCTCAACGACGAGTTCCTCTACTACGTGCTCGGCGAGCCCAACAACTTCACGTACCCGACCGGCGAGCGGATCTACAAGAGCTGGACCCCGCTGGTGCTGCGCCACACCTCGCCGGTGTCCGTACCGTCGAGCCTGACCGGGGCCGACCGCATCCCCGGGGCGCGGTTCGCGATCTGGAACGACCGTGCGCAGGCGCAGACCGCGCAGCAGATCGCGGCCGGCATCAGGATGCCGCTCGCGGCGCTGGCGCAGAAGACCTGGGACCCGCGCACCCCCGCGCTGTCCTGGCCGGACTTCAAGGCGCTGGTGAACCGGCTCTGAGCGGCCGGGCGGGAAGGATACGAGAGACGGCCGGGGCCGCCACCCCCCACAGGAGAGGCCCCGGCCGTCGCTCGCGTAGGAGCCCGTGACGGGCTCCTAATCGATACAGCGCCAACGGTCCCGAAAGCGTCACACGGGGTACGGGCGACGGCACGGCCAGTGGCCTGGACGTGGGCCCGGCAGGGCCCGTAACGTGCCGGAACGCGCCGGCCGGCGGACCGGTCGGCCCGTTCCGGCGACCGGAAGAACGGCTGGTTACTGGGGAGTTCGAGGCCCGCGCGGGCACCGCGCACCAATGTGTCGTCCGCCCCAAGGGGTGGCCCGGGTGCCGGAACCCCGGTCTGACCCGTTACGGTCAGCAGGAACGGCCGGACGGCCGGTGGACGGCGCGGGGGCGACCCGGACCGGTCGGGCGCCGACCACGGTGGACCGGACGACCGGCGAACCACACGAAGAAACCAGCGGCAGCGCAAAGCGGCAAGGACCGGGCGGCGGACATTCAGCGTGCGACAGGATGGACCCGTGCGAGGGGACGACATTCAGCCGGACGACGGACGGCTGACGGTTGCCGTGCAGGCGGCGCAGGAGGGTGACGAGACCGCGTTCCGGCTCGTCTACCGCGCCATACACCCCCGGCTGCTCGGGTACGTCCGGACCCTGGTGGGCGAGGCGGACGCCGAGGACGTGGCGTCCGAGGCGTGGCTCCAGATCACCCGCGACCTCGTCCGCTTCAGCGGCGATGCGGACCGCTTCCGCGGCTGGACCGCCCGGATCGCCCGCAACCGTGCGCTGGACCACATCCGGATGCGCGGCCGACGGCCGGCCATCGGGGGCGACGAGACCGAACTCACCGACACCCCCGCGGCGTCCGACACCGCGGGCGAGGCGCTGGAGGCGCTGGGCACCGGCCACACCTTCCGGCTGATAGGCCGACTGCCCCAGGACCAGGCCGAGGCGGTGACCCTGCGGGTGGTCGTCGGACTGGACGCCAAGAGCGCGGCGCAGGTCCTGGGCAAGCGGCCGGGCGCGGTCCGCACCGCCGCCCACCGGGGCCTGAAGAAACTGGCCGAACTGCTCACGGACGACGGCAGCGGGGACGACGGCGGGGAACCAGGGGGGCCGTCCGCGGGTTCCGGCAAGGGTGGTGGAATGGCGGGAGAGCTGCCCATACAGGACCGAAGACGCCATAACGGCGTGGCGGAATCGTACGTACCAGGTGTGACGGAAACGGCCGCACGAACGCAGAAGGACATGTGATGGCCGACGACCGGTATAGCTGGCTCGACAAGGACGCCGCGGAGCGACTGCTGCGTGGTGAGCCGGCCGGTTCCCAGGTCGGTGACGGCGCACGCGAACTCGAACAACTGCTGAAGGCCGCCGCCGCGGCCGGCTCCGGCCTGCCCGAAACCGCCGCGGCGCCCGGCGAGGAGGCCGCACTGGCCGCCTTCCGGCAGGCCCGGCCCGGTGGTCCCGGCGCCCGCGGTGCGACGGCGCCCGGCATGCGCACCGCCCGCACCCACCACGTCGTCGAACGCACCGGGCTCGCGCGCCCCTTCAGACGCGGCTTCGCGGTCGCCCTCGCGGTCTGCGCGATCGGCGGCATCGCGGTCGCCGCCGGCACCGGTGTGCTGCCCACCCCGTTCCGCGGCGGCGAGCCCCGGCCCGGGGCCAGCGTCTCGGCGGCCGAGTCGCCCAGCATCTTCGGGAGCGAGGAGCCCGCCGCCACCACCGGCGAGACCGGCCGGATCCCGGCCACCCCGCCCGGCGGGCAGAGCACCGTACCCGGTCCCACCCCCACCCCCGACAGCAGTCACGGCACCGCCCCGGCGCCGGGCGGCCGGACCCCGGGCGCCGGTACGTCCGGCAACGACGGCCAGCCGCTGCCGGACGGCGGAGACGGCCGGAACAAGAAGCGCAAGCTGCTGCAGGCCCTCTGCAAGGACTACGAGGCCGGCAGGCGCGGCGACATGGACCGCGACACGCTGCGGCGGCTGGAGGCCACCGCCGGCGGCGCGGAGAAGGTGCACGCCTTCTGCCGCCAGTACCTCAGCGACGGCGGCCAGCAGGGCGGCGGCTCGGGTGACAACGATGGCGGAGGCGGCGGCCGGGGCGGTGGCGACGGCGAGAACGGCGGCAACGGCGGCGGCCACAACGGCGGCGGCAGCGGCGACGAGGAGGGTGACTCTTCCCCCTCCGCCTCGCCCACTCCGAGCGCGCCGCCCGCCAGCAGCACCCCCGCACCGCCCCCCGGCACGGCCGTGCCGACGCCTACCGGAACCCTTCCCACCGGTCAGGTGTGACGTTTTTTGACGCCGTGACGCAGTAAGAAGTGAGCCGACTGGTCATCGGCAGCGCACGAGCCGGGGTTCCCCCCGTACCCGTGGCTCAGCGCACATGGCGCGGGCGGGGCACGTTCCCCCGGCCCTGCCCGCGCCCTATCTTGCGCCTAAGCCGGCGCCGCTTTCGCGGATGTGGTGGCGAGGGGTGGGGGTTGCCCACTTGTCGCTTCCGTGAGAGATCTTTCCGGTGGTCGGGGCCCGGATTTCGGCTTACCCGTGCGGGAGTTGGGGCCGGTGCGGCCCGTGCTGCCAGTGTCGCGGTCCTCCTCTCCCGACCCCCCCCGCATGACCCGCCCCCTTCTCGACGCTGCGCCGCGGCGAACCTCCAGGCATGCTGTGCATGGGTGCAAACCGGCACTGTTCACTCGTTTGGAGGCGTAGCGGACATGGCGCGGTACAGCGAGAGCGGGCTGCCCATCGAGCCGGTGTACGGGCCGGAGGCGCTGGCCGGATGGGATCCAGGCACCGGGCTGGGCGAGCCGGGCGCCTTCCCGTACACGCGCGGGGTCTACCCGACGATGTACACCGGACGGGCCTGGACCATGCGGCAGTACGCCGGGTTCGGCACGGCGCGGGAGTCCAACGCGCGGTACCGGCGGCTGATCGAGCACGGCACCACCGGGCTGTCCGTCGCGTTCGACCTGCCGACGCAGATGGGACACGACTCCGACACCCCGATCGCGGCGGGCGAGGTGGGCAAGGTCGGGGTGGCGATCGACTCCGTCGAGGACATGGAGGTGCTGTTCGGCGGGATCCCGCTGGGGACGGTCTCGACGTCGATGACCATCAACGCGCCGGCCGCGCTGCTGCTCCTGATGTACCAACTCGTGGGCGAGGAACAGGGGGTGAAGGGCCATCAGCTCAACGGCACGGTGCAGAACGACGTGCTGAAGGAGTACATCGCGCGGGGCACGTACATCTACCCGCCGCAGCCGTCGCTGCGGCTGACCGCGGATATCTTCCGCTACTGCCGGGCCGAGATCCCCCGCTGGAACACCATCTCCATCTCCGGCTACCACATGGCGGAGGCCGGCGCCTCGCCCGCCCAGGAGATCGCCTTCACCCTGGCCAACGGCATCGCCTACGTCCGCACCGCGCTCGCCGCCGGCATGGACGTCGACGACTTCGCGCCCCGGCTGTCGTTCTTCTTCGTCGCCCGTACGACGCTGCTGGAGGAGGTCGCCAAGTTCCGGGCCGCGCGGCGGATCTGGGCGCGGGTGATGCGGGACGAGTTCGGGGCGCGGAACCCCAAGTCGCAGATGCTGCGCTTCCACACCCAGACCGCGGGGGTGGCGCTGACCGCCCAGCAGCCGGAGGTGAACCTCGCCCGGGTCACCGTGCAGGCGCTGGCCGCGGTGCTCGGCGGGACCCAGTCGCTGCACACCAACTCCTTCGACGAGGCGATCGCGCTGCCGACCGAGAAGGCGGCCCGGCTCGCCCTGCGCACACAGCAGGTGCTGGCGCACGAGACGGACGTCACCGCCACCGTCGATCCGTTCGCCGGTTCGTACGCCGTGGAGTCGCTGACGGACGCCGTCGAGGACGCCGCGCGGGCGCTGATGGGGCGGGTGGAGGACATGGGCGGTGCGGTCGCCGCCATCGAACGGGGCTTCCAGAAGGACGAGATCGAGCGTAACGCCTACCGGATCGCGCGGGAGACCGACGCCGGCGCGCGGGTGGTGGTCGGCGTCAACCGCTTCCGGACCGAGGAGGAGGAGCCCTACGAGCCGCTGCGGGTGGACCCCGCCATCGAGGCGCAGCAGGCCGAGCGGCTGGCTCGGCTGCGCGCCCGCCGCAACGGCCGCGCGGTCACCGCGGCCCTCGGCGCGCTGCGCAAGGCCGCCGAGGGGCCGGACAACGTGCTCTACCCGATGCGGGAGGCGCTGCGCTCCCGGGCCACGCTGGGCGAGGTGTCCGACGCGCTGCGCGAGGTGTGGGGGACGTATGTGCCGACGGACGCGTTCTGAGGCCGTTCCGGGTGAGGGGTGCCGGGTCCCGGGTGAGGCGCCCGGAACGCGTCCGCCACACTGGAGGCATGTCCGCACCCCGCCGTCGCTGCCCCGTCTGCACCCGAGAGATCGCCGTGGTCGGCGGCCGGTACGCCCGCCACGACCCGCCGGGGCGGCGGACCGGGATCGAGCTGATCTCCTGCCCGGGATCGCGGCGGACCGCGCCGATGATGGCGCCCGCTTCGATGCTCTTCGACCCTGAGGAGCCGCCGATGCCCGGCCAGCAGCCGCTGTTCTGACGCCGCGTCCCGGCGCGCGGGGTGCCGGGACGGCGTCGACTACGGCGCCAGCACGTCCAGTTCGGCCATCGCGCCGGTGGTGATCTCCCGGGTGAGGGCCTCCGCGCGGGTCGCGTCGCCGGTGCGGATCGCCTCGGCGACCTGGACGTGCAGGGTGACCGCGGCCGGGTCGGGGTCGGTGAACATCACATGGTGCTGGGTGCGGCCGGTGAGGACGGCCGCGACGACCTCCGCGAGCCGGGCGAACATCTCGTTGCCGGAGGAGGTCAGCACCACCCGGTGGAACGCCATGTCGTGGACGAGGTACGCGTCGAGCTGCTGGCCACGGGAGGTGGCCACCATGCCCATGGCGTGCTCGGTGAGCTCGGCGCACTGGGCGGGGGTGGCGTGGCGGGCGGCGAGACCGGCCGCCACCGGCTCGACGGCCGAGCGCAGCACGGTCAGCGACCGCAGCTGCCGGGGGCGGTCCCGGCCGGCCAGCCGCCAGCCGATCACCCGCGGGTCGTAGACGTTCCACTCCTCGGTCGGGCGGACGGTCACCCCGACCCGGCGCCGGGAGGTGACCAGGTGCATGGACTCCAGGACCCGGATCGCCTCGCGGATCACCGTGCGCGAGACGTCGAACCGCTCGGCCAGCTCATCGGTGCGCAGGACCGTGCCCGGAGGGTGGTCGCCCGCGGTGATCGCGGGCCCCAGGGACTCCAGCACGCGGGCGTGCAGCCCCTTCTCCCCGTTCCCGGTCGCTTCCATGGGCCAAGCCTACGATCCCGCCTCTCGACCAATTAAGTATGACGTTTGCGTCACAGGGGCTTGAATACGTCGTACCTAATGAGTTTCAGTGGGGGCGCACGAGGTCGAAGAGGACAGCGTCGTACCGATAGCGCCGATATCGGCGGCCTGGTACGCAATGTCCTGCATACGAGGTATCGAGGTAATCGGGATGGGCAGCGCCGACGTCATCGTCGTGATGGGTGTGGCCGGGACCGGCAAGACGACGATCGGTCCCCTGGTGGCCGACGCGCTGGACGTCCCCTACGCCGAGGGCGACGACTTCCACCCGCCGGCCAACATCGCCAAGATGTCCGCCGGCATCCCCCTGGACGACGCCGACCGCGGCCCCTGGCTCGACGCCATCGGCTCCTGGGCGCACGGCCGCGCCGGCCACGGCGGCGTGGTCAGCTGCTCCGCGCTCAAGCGCGCCTACCGCGACCGGCTGCGGGCCGCCGCGCCGGGCGTGGCCTTCCTCCACCTCGCCGGCGACCGCGCGCTCATCGAGGCGCGGATGGCCGAACGCAAGGGCCACTTCATGCCCACCGCGCTGCTGGACTCCCAGTTCGCCACGCTCGAACCCCTCGGAGCGGACGAGGCGGGCGTGGCCGTCGATGTCTCCGGCACCCCGGAGCAGATCGCCGACCGGGCCGTCAGCGCCCTGCGCCGCCCGGCTCCGGCCGCGTAAACCCCCCAACGCGCCGGCCGGACCCGGGCCGGCCGGGCCCCGTCTCCCCCACGGGGCCCGGCCACCCTCCCCCTCCAACCAAGGGATCTCCCCTCTCCAACCAAGGGAATCGCCGTGCCACATCTCAGCGTCGAGATGCTCGCAGCGGACGCGACCGCGCCCATCACCTCGGCCGGTCACGCACAGCTGGGCATCGCCGTCCTGGCGGGTATCGCCGTCATCGTCCTGCTGATCACCAAGTTCAAGCTGCACGCCTTCCTGTCGTTGATCATCGGCTCGCTGGTGCTCGGCGCGGTGGCCGGCGCCCCGCTCGATGGGGCCATCGCCAGCTTCTCCAAGGGGCTGGGCACGACGGTCGCGGGCACCGGCGTGCTGATCGCGCTGGGCGCCGTCCTGGGCAAGCTGCTCGCCGACTCCGGCGGCGCGGACCGGATCGTGGACACGATCCTGGCGAAGGCCGGACAGCGGGCGATGCCCTGGGCGATGGTGCTGATCGCCGGGATCGTCGGACTGCCGATCTTCTTCGAGGTCGGCATCGTGCTGCTGATTCCCGTGGTGCTCCTCGTCGCCAAGCGCGGCAACTTCTCCCTCATGCGCATCGGCATCCCGGCACTGGCCGGACTGTCCGTGATGCACGGGCTGATCCCCCCGCACCCCGGGCCACTGGCCGCGATCGACGCGGTCAAGGCCAACCTCGGGGTCACGCTGGCGCTGGGCGTCGTCATCGCCATACCCACGGCGATCATCGCCGGCCCGCTCTTCTCCCGTTACGCGGCCCGCTGGGTCGACATCGCCCCGCCGGAGATGATGCTGCTCTCCTCCGGGAAGACCCCGGACCCCCGGGCGCAGCACGCCTCCGACGAGCCGGAGACGCGCCCCGGCTTCGGGGTCACCGTCGCCACCGTGCTGCTGCCGGTGGTGATGATGCTGGCCAAGGCCCTGGTGGACGTCCTCGTGGACGACCCCAAGGACTCCCTCCAGCGGGTCTTCGACGTCGTCGGCTCGCCGCTGATCGCGCTGCTCACCGCCGTCGTCGTCGCGATGTTCACGCTGGGCCGGGCGGCCGGCTTCACCCGCGGCCGGATCGCCTCCACCGTCGAGTCCTCGCTCGGCCCGATCGCCGGGGTGCTGCTGATCGTCGGCGCGGGCGGCGGCTTCAAGCAGACGCTGGTGGATTCCGGCATCGGCCAGATGATCCTGGAGATCTCCCGGCACTGGAACATCTCCGCGCTGCTGCTGGCCTGGCTGATCGCGGTCGCCATCCGCCTCGCCACCGGCTCCGCCACGGTCGCCACCATCTCCGCGGCCGGCCTGGTCGCCCCGCTCGCCGCGGAGATGAGCACCACCCACGCCGCCCTCCTCGTCCTCGCCATCGGCGCCGGCTCCCTCTTCTTCAGCCACGTCAACGACGCCGGCTTCTGGATGGTCAAGGAGTACTTCGGCATGGACGTCGGCCAGACCCTGAAGACCTGGTCGGTGATGGAGACACTGATCTCGGTCGTCGGGATCGTGGGGGTGTTGTTGCTGTCGCTGGTGGTGTAGCGGCGACGCGACGGGTCGATACGTGGACGGGCCCTCGCCGACTGCCTCGACTTGCGGTCGGCGGGGGCCATTGTCGTTCCGTCCTCCTCAACGGCTCCTGTTTCAGGCGGAGTTGCGGCCGTGTTGCACGGGTGATGCTGAGGAGGCAGTGTCGGCCCCGACAGTCTTCAGGATTGGTACTCGTACCCGATCGTGAACCGGGGTGGCAGGCACCATTCCCCGTACTCGATGACGCCATCGGCGTCCGACCAGCGGTGCGCACCCGCCAGGACCGGAGAGCCCACGGGGAGGCCCAGGGCGCTGGCCTCGCGCGCGTCCGCAGCCCGTGCGTGCATGTCGTCCCTGGCGTGCGTGACGGTGCGTCCCGTGGTCTCCAGTACCTTTGCCGACAAGCCGTGATTACGTTCTGGTGCGGTGTTCAGCAGGTCGGGCACGAGAGCGGCGAACGGCGCCGGATACCACGTCACCGCGAACACCGTCCGGGTCTTGCCCCGACCTGCCAGCCATTCCCGGCGCACCACCTGATCTCCCGTATCCAGGTCGAAGATCTCGGCGACGTACAGGGGAGGGGCGATGAGCTCGGCGGCCGTGACCCGGCTCGTCTCGCCGTCAGCGAGGAACGACTTCACGCGCTGCACCCGGGCGAGCCGGTCGCGTGCCGAAAGCGTCCAGGCCGGGTCGTCGGCGACGTACGTACCCCGTGGAGTGGTCCGGATGTACCCCTCAACCTGGAGCGCTTGGAGGGCACGGGAGACCGTGGCAGCGGCGACCTGCCACTGCCCCGAGATCTCCCGGTTCGTGGGCAGCTTCGTCCCCGGCTCCAGATCACCCGACAGGATCCGCTCCCGGAAGTGATCCGCGATCTTCGTGAATGTTTTCGATCCGGCCATTTCCCTTGCCTCCCAAGCGAGTTGAGGACCGAAGTAGCTCAGCACACTAGGGCACCGGAAACCGTAGCGGAAGTGCTTCGGCCACTCCGATACTGAACTAGTTCACTCGCCCGGAGCAGCGGACGAGGGCACCGCCATGACCGGGCCGAGGCGCCGGCATCGAGCGTGCCTGAAGACGCTTTCCGAAGACATGACGGGCCACATGCAGGACCCCCGCGACCGTCCGACCGGTCCGGGGGCATGGCCATCAACCAGCAAGGAGTTGACGACATGACCAAAGCTATCGCGGGGTCCCTGATCCCATTGCTGCGGCTGATGTTTCCCGCGAGGGGGCGTCATCGGTGGGCCGGTCCGCTGCCCGCCGCGCGGCGCCAGGATGCTCCGGCATGTGTGGTTCCCCTCGTGCCCGTCGGGCAGCGTGGGCATCGGCGGATCCCGTGGTTGCCAGTGCCCGGCGGCGCCGCGGGCCAGCCCCGCTGGTTTCACGCCGTGGAGGCGACCACACGATGAACCCCATGGACGCCGCTCGGCTGCTGCCGTGGACCAGCTCCGACGGGAAGCCGTGTTACCTCCTCGGCGGCAATGGGAGCGGGTATATCTCCCGTCTCGCCGACAAAGTGGAGGCTGCGCAGATGTGCTCGGCCGCCGGGCTCATCGAGGAAGCCGGCCGCATCCTCGACGGCCGGTCGTGGACCCCGGGTGAACTTCACCTGCTGGCAATCGATTTGAACGACACCTTGGCGAAGGTACGGCGGGTGGCGGAGAGTCGGGGCGCTCGGTTGCTTCTCCTGACCGACGACTCCGTCGAGGACGACGATCCCGCTGCCGACGGCGCAGGCGGTGGGGACCGTGCCCCGCTCGCGTGAGCTTCCCCCGACCGGAATGGCCGTGAGCGGGGACAGCGCGTGTCCCGTTCGAGCCGACAGGTTCGGCTCACGGCCCCGGTCCGTCCCGCGGGGAGCGTCCCGGGCGCTCCCTTGAGGGATGCCGCGCCGGCTCCGTCCGCGCGGTGAGGGAAACCGGCCCCGCCCTGCCTCGGCACTGAAGGGAGGGTGGGGCCCAACTGGCGCCACGGGAGGCGTAGTCCGGGGCGGTTCGTCAGACCGCGACCGGGGCCGCGCCGAAGTGCGTTGTCAGCGCCTCCGTGATCGCGGCTTCCGCGGTCTTAGGTGGGGCCGCCACCGCCACATAGCCGTCGGGGCGGATGAGGAAGACGGTCGGGGTGGTGCCGTAGGCGGCGTGCAGGTGGCCGTCGGGGTCGAGGAGGTCGGGGGCGGGGCCGGCGGTGTGGACGGTACGGACGGGGGTGGCGCCGGCGGCCCTGGTCAGGGGGGTGGGGTCGAGGTCCGGGGCGTCGAGGGCGAGCACGGTGAAGTGGGGGCCGCGGAAGACGTCGAAGAGGTGGGTGGGGGCGCCGTCGGCGGTGGTGCAGGGCGCGTCGGGGGCGCGGTCGCCGGCGGTCAGGGCGCCGTCCGGGAGGTCGGTGCGCAGCTCGCGGGAGAGCGGGCTGTCCGGATAGCCGACGTCGAGCTGGTGCAGGTTGCGGCCGCGGTGGAGGCTGCCGGAGCGGTGCAGGCGGGTGCTGGTCTCCAGGATGCGGGCGGCGATCGGGCGGCGCTCGGTCTCGTAGGTGTCCAGGAGGGTGTCGGGGGCGCCGTGCCGGAGCACCTGGCCGAGCTTCCAGCCGAGGTTGTAGCCGTCCTGGACGCTGGTGTTCATTCCCTGGCCGCCGGCCGGGGAGTGGATGTGCGCGGCGTCGCCGGCCAAGAAGACCCTGCCGTGCCGGTAGGCGTCGGCCATGCCCGCCTTGGGGCGGTAGAGCGAGGTCCACAGCACCTCGCGGACGTGGTCGCGGGTGAGGTGGGTGTGCTCGGCGATCAGGTCGCGGATCGCGTCGGCGGAGGTGTCCGGCTCGTCGGAGGCCGCGGCGGCGAGCATCTGGAAGGCGTCGGTGCCGGCCAGCGGGAGGAGGGTGAGGAAGCCGCCGCTCGACAGCTGCCAGCGGTGCCAGTGGTCCCGGTCGAGGCCGTCGAGGCGGACGTCGGCGAGTACGGCGTGGCCGGGGGCGAGTTCGGGGCCGCTCATCGGGACGGCGAGCTGCTTGCGGATGGTGCTGCCGCCGCCGTCGCAGGCGACGAGGTAGCGGGCGCGGACGGTGCGGACGTCGCCGTCGGGGCCGGTGAGACGGGCGATGACGCCGTCCGTGTCCTGGGTGAACCCGGTGAGTTCGGTGGACAGGTGGACGCTGCCGCCCAGTTCCCGGAGGCGGTCGTGGAGCAGCTCGACGTTGCGCCACTGGGGGAGCATCAGGGCGTCGGAGTAGGGCGTGGACGGGGTCGGGGCGACCCGCACGATCATCTGGTGGGTGTGGGCGATCCGGCCGTCCTCCCACAGGGCCATGGGCGGGTAGAGGCCGCCGGCGGCCCGCGCGGCGGGGAGCACGCCGAGGTCGTCGTAGACCTCCTGGGTGCGCGGCTGCATGCCGGTGCCGCGGGCGCCGCGAGAGAGGGTGGGTTGGCGCTCGACCACCAGGGCGGTCACGCCCCGGCGGGCGAGGTCGATGCCGAGCGCGAGGCCGGTCGGGCCGGCGCCGGAGATCAGGACCTCGACGGGGGGCGCGGTGGTGTCCGGGGCGGTGGCCTCGAAGGCGTCCGTGGCGGTGCTGGCGACGGTTTCCTTAACGCTGTTAAGTGCCATGCTCATGAGGCTGTACTTAACAGTGTTAAGTTGTCAACATGGTTTCGCGTATCGACCGGAACGTGGTGGTGGAGACCGCCCTGCGGCTGCTGAACGACAGCGGGCTGGACGGGCTGACCCTGCGGCGGATCGCCAAGGAGCTCGACGTCCAGGCCCCAGCGCTCTACTGGCACTTCAAGAACAAGCAGGAGCTGCTGGACGAGATGGCCACCGAGATCTTCCGGCGGCTGTTCCGGGCCACCATGCCGGAGGGCGGGCCCGGGGCGGACGGCCGGTGGCCGACCTGGCGGGAGATGGTCTACCAGACCTGTGTCGTGCTCCGCCGCGAACTGCTCCGCTACCGCGACGGCGGCAAGGTCGTCAGCGGCACCCGGATGACGGACGACACCTTCGCGGCCCCACTGGAGCTCTTCCTCAGCCACTTCGTCGCGGCCGGCTACACCCTGCCCGAGGCGTCCCGCGCCTGGTGGACCGCGTACAACTACACGGTCGGGCTGGTCATCGAGGAGCAGTCGGTGCACCCCGACCCCGAGCACCCGGAAGTCCGCGATCCGTCCTACGACCAAGACGACCGCGAGCGCCGGCTGGGCGGGACGTACCCGCTCGCCGCGCAGGCCGGGCGGACGCTCTTCGGCGACGTCGAGGAGGCGTTCGAGGCCGGGCTGCAGATCATCGTGGCCGGCATCGAGGCCAACCACCTCAAGCGACTGGGGAGTTGAGGGTCCGCGCCCGGAGGGGGAGCGCGAAGGCGCGGGTGCGCTACGCGGGTGCGCCACGCGGGGCGGGTCGGCGGGCCGGGCCACCGACCCGCCGCGACAGGCCCTAGCGGCGCGGGGCGATCGCCCGGCGCAGGCGCGGGGTCAGTGGGCGCTCGACCCAGCGGTGGAGCGCCCACGCGAGCAGCAGCATCAGCCCGACGGTCAACAGGAGCGTGGCGTACGAGGGCAGTCCGGCGCCGCGGTGCAGCGCGCCTATCACGACCCAGCCCAGATGCTCGTGGACGAGGTAGAACGGGTAGGTCAGCGCCCCGGCGACGGTCAGCCAGCGCCAGTCGGCCCGGCGGAACGCGCCCAGGGCGACGGCGGCGACCGCGGCGAACCCGAGGGTCACGATGGCGATGATGACGGTCGTCGAGCGGTAGGAGAAGGCGTGCACGGACGGTGCGTGCCACAGTCCGGCGACCGCGTAATGCTGTCCGATCAGCCAGCTGACCAGCACGATCGTCCAGGCGACCGGGTCCCGACGGCCGAACCGGTGCAGCAGGTACAGCCCCACGCCGCCGATGAAGAACGGGGCGTACTGGGGCATCAGCACGGTGGTGAGGAACGGCTCGTGGGCGGACTGGGCCAGCGCGGCGGCCAGCGTCCAGCCGGCGCAGAACAGGACCACCCGGCCGCGGGTGGCCCCCGGCAGCACCACGCACAGCGCGAAGAGGGCGTAGAAGCGCATCTCGGCCCAGAGGGTCCAGCAGACGCCGAGGACCCGGTGCACGCCCAACGGGTACTGGAGCATGGTGAGGTTCGTCAGCACCTCGCTGGGCGCGAGCGTCTTGAAGGCGACCCAGGGGAGCGCGAAGACGGCGGTGACGAGGAGGATCGCCGCCCAGTAGGCCGGGTACAGGCGGCCGATGCGGGAGGCGACGAAGGACCGCACTCGTCTCAGCCCGGGCGTAGCCCGGTCCGGCGAAGGGTGGTGGTGGGCGACGGGCGGGACCCAGCCGCTGAGGCAGATGACGAAGCCGCTGATCACGAAGAAGATCTGGACGCCCAGGCAGCCGTACGCGAACGCACTGGAGAGGTAAGGGAACTGGTGCGTCGGGGAGCCGCCCCAGGCCCGGGAGATGTCGCCGTTCCGGCCGCCGTAGTGGTACGCGGCGACCATCAGGGCGGCGACCAGTCGCAGCCCGTCCAGGGCGCGCAGCCGGGCGGCGCCGCCGGCCCGGTCGCGGCCCGGTGTCGCGGTGTCCCGGGCTGCGGCCGGCCCGGCGCCCGGCGCGCCGCCCGCGGTGCGGTCGGACGGCACCGGGGGAGCCCCGGGCGGCGGAGAGGTGGTGGTCATCAGGCGGCGGTCCACTTCTTGGAATGACGCTGCCTCAGTCGGCGCTGCACGGCCCGGGCCCGGCGCGCCACCCGGCGGACCGCGGCATTGCGCGGGATGAACGACAGCTGGGACGGCAGCGCGCCGGGCAGCGCCAGCACGGTGAGCCGACGGCGCTTGAAGTAGCGCCGGGTGTGCGGGTCCAGATGGGCGGCCAGGTAGCGTTCGGCGGCCCGGCGCAGGTGCGGGTAGATCTGGTGCTGCATCGCATAGCCGACGGCGGTGACCAGCGGGCCGACGTCCTGCGGGGTGGCGGTGGCGCGCGGCGCCGCGCCCCGGTCGGCGAGGTCCGGCACCAGTGCGTCCACCAGCGTCACCGGCACCCGGTTGCTGTTCTCGTACGGCGTGAGCCGCTCCAGCAGCAGTCCGGTGCCGGTCCGGGCGACCGGCAGGTCGTAGAAGGCGGACGCGGTGAGCAGCGCGGTGGAGAAGCAGCCGGCCACCAGCGCGGGCCGGACCCGCTGGTAGAGGACCTCGGCGAGCACCGGCCGGTCCAGCACGGTCAGCGAGATCCCCAGCTTCTCGGCCTCCCGCTCCAGCAGGTGCGACCAGCGGGCCGGCGCCGACGGGTGCGGCTTGAAGACGATCTCGCGGTGGCCGCGTTCGACCGCCCCGCGCACCATCTGGACGTGCAGTTCCTCTTCCTCCTGCGGGGTGAGGATGGCCAGGGCGGAGAGGTACTGGCCGAGCAGCAGCGCCGCCCCCTCGGGGACGCCGGACAGGTCGCCCGACGCCTCGCCGTCGTCGGCGAGTTCGGTCAGCACCTTGGTGAAGGCGTCGGTCGGCACGAGCACCGGCTCCACCCCGAACTCGGTGAGCAGCAGCGGCTTCAGGCCCGGCACCAGGTCCAGGTGGAGCAGCCGGCCGATCCGGGTGCCGACCAGCGGGTCGAGCTTGTTGCGGGTGGGGCCGTAGCTCATCAGCCCATCGGCGTAGACGTCCACGGGGGCGTCGGGGAACAACTGGGCCAGCGCCATGGCCGGGTTGACCTGGATCGACTCCACGACCAGCTCGACCTGGTCGTCCCCCAGCCCCCACAGCAGCCGCAGATGGCGTTCCCACAGCGGCACGTCGTTGGGGCGCGGGGACCAGCCGCCGGGGTGGAACGGGCGGATCGTCTCGTTCCAGGACAGCAGGCGGTCGAAGCGGCCGCGCAACCGCGCGAAACCGGGCATGGCGTCCAGGGCCGGGGTGGTCTCCGGGGTCGTCGCGTTGTTGCTGATCAGCAGCAGTCGGCGGTCGGCCGGGGGGAACAGGTCGGCGTCCAGGGCGGCGGCCAGGGTCGCCGCGCCGTAGAGCGTGGACGCCAGAAAGATCTGGGTACGGGGCCGGGCAGGCATCAGGCGGCGACCTCCGCCGTGGCGGAGGGGCGGCGGCGCAGCCGTCGCAGCCGGGACGCGCGCTGTACATCCATGGAATCCAGGGCTTCCTTCAGTACGTCCTGCGGCATGCGTTTCATGGCCGCGGCGCTCATCGCCCGCAATTTACGGGCGACCGCCGGCTCGAATCGTTCGATCGAACCGAGATGATGGGAAATGATCGCGCAATACGTGCGCACCGCCTTCGGCAGCAGCAGATGCGCCTCGGGGTCCTGTGCCGTTTCCTCGATCACCTGATCGAAAGCGCGGATGAAGTCCAATTGCCGGACATCGCCGATCTGGGTCAATGAGGACGCCACTCCGCGCCGGTAGAAAACCCCCAGCAGACCGGTCACCGCCATGGATTTCGCCTCGCGGTGCAGCCGCCAGATCCACGGCCGGTCCTCCGCGGTGCGCAGCCCGTCGGTGAAGTGCAGCAGGCCGTCGTCGAGCAGCCGGCGGTGGTAGATCCCGGCCCAGGCGTAGGCGTAGTCGACCGAGGTGGAGCGGTCGGCGGGCAGGATCACGCTCCGCGGATCCATCACCACCCCCCGCCGGCCGTGCGGGACCCGGTGCACGGTGCGCGCCTTGGCGGTGCACTGGACGTGGTCGGTCCGCACGAAGTCGCATCCCAACTCCTCGATGACGGAGAGGAGTTCGGGGAGATAGTCGGGGGCCAGCCAGTCGTCCCCGTCGAGGAAGGCGAGGTACTCGCCGCGGGCCGCGTCCAGACCGGTGTTGCGGGCGGTGGCCAGGCCGCCGTTCTTCTCGTGTCGCAGCACCCGGGCGCCCGGGAGGTCGGTCGCGGCGCGCGCGAGGATCTCCGGCGTCTCGTCGCGTGAACAGTCGTCGACGAGCAGGAATTCGAAATCCTCACGGGAGTTCGCCGCGAGGCTTTTCAGAGTATCGGGCGCGTATGTCTGCACGTTGTAGAACGGCACGACGACGGAGAGCTTAACCACCCCCGTGACGTTAGGTGCGGCGCCCGGCATTCGTCTTGACGCGGCGCGTACTTGGCGGTGAACGAAGAATGGCGGGATGGTTAACCAGTCCGGTGACCGGACGGTATCCGGGTGGGTTCGGTGTTCGTCGGTCGGCTGTTAACCCGTTGTTGCTCCTCAGTTGGTCCGCCGCCCGTCGCGCCTTTCTAGCGTCTTCGACGTGCCATCACCTACCCATTCGGCGCCGCGGGTCGCGGTGCTCGCCGACTCGGACACCCGGTGGAAGTGGGGCGCCCTGACCGCGCGCCGACTCCAGCCGGACGCCCGGCTCGACGGCTACCTGCTCCGCGGTCGCGCCACCCCCACCGTCCGCCAGCTCGGCGAGGTCGGAGCCCGCGCGGACTCGCTGCGGGAGATCAGGGGAGTGGACTTCCTCGAACTGATGGAGCGCGGCCCGGAGGCGGCGGACCGCACCCGCTACGACGTGCTGGTGCTGGCCTGCGTCGGCGGCGCCGTCCAGGCGATGCTGCACGGCCTCGGGCACGCCTGGCGGGCCGGCGGGCGCCGCCCCGTCGTCGTCACCGGCTACGTCGGCGTGGTCTACGAGAAGCTCGCCGACGGCCTGCTGCTGCGGCACGGCGCGGACGTGGTGCTCGCCAACTCCCGCCACGACGCGGACCGGTTCCGTGCGGTCTACCGTGGCGTGGGCGCGCCGGCCGACAGCGTGGTGGAGTGCGCCCTGCCCTTCCTCGGCGGCGCCCCCTACGAGTCCCCGCACACCCCGTACACGGTGGTGTTCGCCGCCCAGCCCTCCGTCCCGGAGAGCCGCGAGGGGCGAACGTACCTGCTGCGCCGGGCAGTTGAGCACGCCCGCCGGCACCCCGACCGCGAGGTGCTGATCAAGCTCCGCAGCAGGCCCGGCGAGCACACCACGCACATCGAGGAACTTCCCTACCAGAAGCTCGCCGCCAAGGTCCCCGGCGGACTGCCCGCCAACTGCCGCCTGGTGTACGGCAACATGGGCGAGGTCCTGGACCGCACCGACCTGATGGTCACGGTCAGTTCCACCGCAGCCCTGGAGTCGCTGCACCGCGGCATCCCCACCGCGGTCCTCACCGACCTCGGCATCCGCGAGGCGCTCGGCAACCACCACTTCCTCGGCTCCGGCTGCCTGGTCTCCTGGGACGAACTCGACGCCGGCCACCGCCCGGAGCCCGACCCCGACTGGCTGGCCCGCCAGGGCGTCGCCCCGGCGGTGCCGGCAGCCCCCCGGCCACCGCAGGAGGGATCCCCGCCCGGACGCGGCCCGGGGGAGTACGCGCACGCCTTCGACGCCGCCCGCGACCGGGTCGCCGAGCTGGTCGCCGCCGACCGCCTGCCGCCGCTCACCCCGTACTACACGCCCCGCACCGCCCCCGGCTATCTGCCCGGCATCCTCGCCCGCTACGGGCTGGACCCGCAGGGCGCACCGCTCGCCGGGTACACCGACGCGCCCCAGGAGACCGGCGGGCTACGGCAGTTCGCCCGCGACACGGTCCGCGAGGCCGCCCGGGGCGCCTACCGGCACGGCGTCCAGCGCGTCGCCCCGGCCATCCGCCGCTGGGGGCAGCTGTGAGCCGTCCCCACCCGACCGAGGAGAGCCCCATGCCCCCCACCGTTGTGGCCGTCATCCCCGCCCGCGGCGGCTCCAAGGGCGTCCCCGCCAAGAACCTCGCCGCCGTCGGGGGCGTGCCCCTGGTGGCCCGCGCGGTCCGCGAGTGCCGCGCCGCCCGGCTCGTCACCGACGTGGTCGTCTCCACCGACGACGCCGGGATCGCCGCCGCCGCGCGCGGCGCCGGCGCGGTGGTCATACGCCGGCCCGGCGAGATCGCCGGCGACACCGCCACCAGCGAGGCCGCGGTCCGGCACGCCATGGACACCTACGAGGCCGAACAGGGCCGCCGGGTCGACGCGGTGCTGCTCGTCCAGTGCACCAGCCCGTTCCTGGTCAGCGAGGACATCGACGCGGTGGCCGCGGCGGTCGTCGAGGGCGGTGCGGACAGCGCGCTGACCGTCGCCCCCTTCCACGGCTTCGTCTGGCGGGACGCCGAGGCCGCCACGGACGCCGCGGGCGCCGCCCCCGAGGAGGCGGCCGCCCCCGACGGCGGCGGCCGCGGCGTCAACCACGACAAGTCCTTCCGGCCGCGCCGCCAGGACCGCCCGCAGGACCTGCTGGAGACCGGCGCCGCCTACGCCATGGACGCGGCCGGCTTCCGCACCAGCGGCCACCGCTTCTTCGGCCGCACCGAACTGGTCCGCACCGACCCGGCCCGGGTGCTGGAGATCGACGACCCGCACGACCTGGCCCGGGCCCGCGCCCTGGCCCCGCTGCTGGACGCTCCGCGCCCCGGCGCCCTCGCCGGCCCTTCTCCCACCGCCCTCGCCGGCCCTTCTCCCGCCGCCCTCCCGACAAGCGACGACATCGACGCCGTCGTCCTCGACTTCGACGGCACCCAGACCGACGACCGGGTGCTGATCGACGCCGAGGGCCGGGAGACCGTCGCCGTGCACCGCGGCGACGGCCTGGGGATCGCCGCGCTCCGCCGCTCCGGGCTGAAGCTGCTGATCCTCTCCACCGAGCAGAACCCGGTGGTCGCCGCCCGCGCGCGGAAGCTGAAGGTGCCCGTCCTGCACGGCATCGACCGCAAGGACGTCGCCCTCAAACAGTGGTGCGAGGAGTCCGGCGTCACCCCCGAGCGGGTGCTCTACGTCGGCAACGACGTCAACGACCTGCCCTGCTTCGACCTCGTCGGCTGGCCGGTGGCGGTCGCCTCCGCCCACGACGTGGTGCGCGGCGCGGCCCGCGCGGTCACCGCCACCCCCGGCGGCAGCGGCGCCGTCCGCGAGATCGCCGGCTGGCTCCTCGGCCCGTCCCTGTAACGCCGTTACAGCGCCAATCCCGCCGCACCCCCGACACCGTCCCCAAACCACCGCCCCCAGCCACCACCCCGAAGCACCTCCCCGAACAGAACGAAGGAACCTCCCATGAGCAGCAACGCCCGCCTCCGCTCCCTCGGCGACCGCCTGGTCGGCCCCGGCCGCCCCGTCTACGTCACCGGCGAGATCGGCATCAACCACAACGGCGACCTGGAGAACGCCTTCGCGCTGATCGACGCCGCCGCGGACGCCGGCTGCGACGCGGTCAAGTTCCAGAAGCGGACCCCCGAGATCTGCACCCCGCGCGACCAGTGGGACATCGAGCGCGACACCCCCTGGGGCCGGATGACCTACATCGACTACCGCCACCGCGTGGAGTTCGACGAGGACGGCTACCGCGCCATCGACGAGTACTGCAAGAAGCGCGGCATCGCGTGGTTCGCCTCTCCCTGGGACGTCGAGTCCGTCGCCTTCCTGGAGAAGTTCGACGTGCCCTGCTACAAGGTGGCCTCCGCCTCGCTCACCGACGACGAGCTGCTGCGCGCCCTGCGCGCCACCGGCCGCGCCGTCATCCTCTCCACCGGCATGTCCACCCCCCGGCAGATCCGGCACGCCGTCGAGGTGCTGGGCAGCGACAACATCGTCCTCTGCCACGCCACCAGCACCTACCCGGCCAAGGCCGAAGAGCTCAACCTCCGCATGATCCACACCCTCCAGGCCGAGTACCCCAACGTGCCGATCGGCTACAGCGGCCACGAGACCGGCCTGCAGACCACCCTCGCCGCGGTCGCCCTCGGCGCCACCTTCGTCGAGCGGCACATCACCCTCGACCGCGCCATGTGGGGCTCCGACCAGGCCGCCTCCGTCGAGCCGCAGGGCCTGACCCGCCTGGTCCGCGACATCCGCACCATCGAGGAGTCCCTCGGCGACGGCGTCAAGAAGGTCTACGAGAGCGAGCTCGGCCCGATGAAGAAGCTGCGCCGGATCGCCGGCGTGGTCGCCGAGGAGGAGGCCGCCGAGGCCGCCGACCGCGAGCCGGCCGCCGTCTGACCGGCCCCACGCCGACAGGAGTTCGCCACGTGAGCTCACCCGAAGGGACCTGCGCCGCCGGCGCCGAGGTCCCGCCCGAGGAGACGGCGGGTACTCCCACCCGCCGTCTCCTCGGCGTCCCCCGGCAGCGCAAGCGGACCGAACCCACCGGTGACGACATGACCACTGCCCTCACGGACACCGCCCGTGCGGACACCGGCACCCTCGCCTTCGTCGAGAGCCCGGTCCAGCTGCTGAACGTCCTCGAATGGGCGCACACCCGGGCCGGCGGCGACCAGCCCGCCGCGCTCACCGTCGTGGTGCTCGCCCCGCACGACCCGATGACCCGTGGTCAGCTGCGCCGGATGGTCGAACTCGCCCGCGACGAGGGCCACACCGTCCGCTGGGAGGAGGCCCGCGGCGGCACCACCGCCCCGCTGCGCACCATCGGCGGCCTCACCCCGCTGCTCCGCCGGGCCGACCGGATCGTCCTCGGCGACCCCTTCTCCCGCTACGTCCAGCTGCTCCTCGGCCTCACCCGGGCCCGCGACCTGGTCGTGGTCGACGACGGCACCGCCACCATGGAGTTCATCGGCCAACTCGCCCGCGGCGAAAGGCTGGTGCGCTGGCACCGGCAGGGCTCCGGGCGCGGCCCCCGCGACCTGGTCTTCGCGCCGTTCGCCGCCGCGGCCCGCCGCCGCCTGACCCCCGGCCCCGAGGGCGCCCGGCGCCGCCGCACCGTCGCCCTCTTCAGCTCCATGCCGGTCCAGGTGCCCGAGGGCATGGCGGTCACCGCCAACGACTTCGCCTGGACCCGCGGTCGCTTCGGCCCGCCCCGCCTGACCCGCACCGCCGACATCGTCGGCACCTCGCTGGTGGAGACCGGCGTCGTCGACACCGACCGCTACCTGGCCGCGGTCGCCGACCTGGCCCGTGCGCACGGCGCCACCCGCTACTTCGCCCACCGTCGGGAACGCGCCGGCAAGCTCCACCGCCTGGCCACCGAGACCGGCCTGGAGGTGGTCCGCCCCGACCTCCCCCTGGAACTGATCGCGCGCCGCGGCCCGGTGGGCCGGCTGGTCCTCAGCTTCCCCTCCACCGTCGTCCACACCCTGCCACTGGCCCTCCGGGGAACCGGAGTCCAGGTCGCGGTCTGCGACATCGACCCCGCCTGGCTCACCGCGCACGCCTCCCCGCGCGCCCAGGGTTTCCTCGACGATGTCACCGGCACCGCCCAGGACGTACGGCGACTGCCCGGGGTGGTGGCGGCACTCCCCCGCAAGCCGGAGGTGCCCCCACCCGCTTGCGGGGGAGTGCCGCCCGTTTGCGAGGGAGAACCCGACCGAACCTGACAGTGAGTGATGAAGCCCTGATGAGGCCCTGATAAAGCCCTCCTTCATACCCGTACCAAAAACCGTCCATGCACCCGGCTGCCTAAAATTTCTTCCCCTGACGGGCTGAACTTTTGTTGATCGAGGGACAGTTGCCCCGTTCGGCCCCGTAACCTTCAACGGGTGAACCAACTGATGTCTCGCGCCGCCGACGATCCGCACGCCTCCGCCCTGCCCGGCACGCTCTCCGAGGCACTACGCGCCGAACTCATCACGTTCCGCCGCGACTTGCACATGAACCCGGAGCTCGGCAACCAGGAGTTCCGGACCACCGCGGCGATCAAGGACAGGCTGGAGAAGGCCGGGCTCAGCCCGCGGGCCCTCACCACCGGCACCGGCCTTATCTGTGACATCGGTACGGACGACGGCACCACGGCCGGCGGGCGGCTCGCCCTCCGCGCGGACATCGACGCCCTCCCCATCCCCGACACCAAGACCGTCGACTACGCCTCCACGGTCCCCGGTCGCGCCCACGCCTGCGGCCACGACGTGCACACCACCGTCGTGCTCGGCGCCGGACTGGTCCTGGCCGAGCTGGACCGCGAGGGCCGACTGCCCCGCCCGGTGCGGCTGCTCTTCCAGCCGGCCGAGGAGGTCCTGCCCGGCGGTGCCGCCGAGGCCGTCGAGAGCGGTGCGCTGGACGGCGTCGGGCAGATCCTCGCCGTGCACTGCGACCCCCGGGTGGACGCCGGCCGGATCGGCCTGCGCACGGGCGCGATCACCTCCGCCTGCGACCGCCTGGAGATCACCCTCGAAGGGCCCGGCGGCCACACCGCCCGTCCGCACCTGACCACGGACATGGTCACCGCCGCCGCCCGGGTCGCCATCGACGTCCCGGCGGTGATCTCCCGCCGGGTGGACGCCCGGGCCGGCCTCGCGATCACCTGGGGCCGGATGGAGACCGGCCACGCCTGCAACGTCATCCCGCAGCGCGCCGCGCTCGCCGGCACCATCCGCTGCCTGGACCTGAACGCCTGGCGGCAGGCGCCGGACCTCGTCCACGCGGCGATCGACGAGGTCGCCACCCTGCACGGCGCCAAGTCCCAGATCGACTACGTCCGCGGCGTCCCGCCCGTCGTCAACGAGGCGGACAGCGTCCAGCTGCTGCACGACGCGATGGCCGCCCGCTGCGGTGCCGAGGCCGTCGAGGGCACCGAGCAGTCCCTCGGCGGCGAGGACTTCTCCTGGTACCTCGAACACGTCCCGGGCGCCATGGCCCGGCTGGGCGTCCGCCCGCCCGGCGAGCTGAGCAGCCTCGACCTGCACCGCGGCGACTTCGACGTCGACGAGCACGCGATCACCGTCGGGGTCGAGCTGTTCACGGCGGCGGCGCTGCTCTGAGGCCCGCGGACCGTAAAGATCCCGCCACATCCCACCACCCCGGGCGGTCGGCCTTGCGTCGACCGCCCGCCGTGTTGCCGGGGCACGCCGTGAGAGACGAATCGATAACGGCGACGCCATGGAGGGTTTTGCGCCAGGTCTACGCGCGTTAATCTCCCGACAAGCCAGCGCCACTGGGGGCGCTTACAGCGAAGGGAAGGCCCCGTGCGTCGGGTCATCAGGGTTGTCGCCGCGGCCACCGCCACCGCGTGTCTCGGGCTCACCGCCACCGCTTGCGGCCAGAGTTTCGCCGAGGCCAACCGCGCGAAACACGCCGGCGTCGGGCTGGCCTTCGACATCGGCGGGCGGGACGATCACTCGTTCAACGAGGCGGCCGCCCGCGGTACGGAGAACGCCCGCCGGCAACTGGGCGTGAACGTCAAAATGCTCACCGCGAAGAACGGCGAGACCGAGGCCGACCGCGAGCAGCGGCTGACCTCGTTCGCCGAGGCCGGGTACAACCCGGTGATCGGGGTGGGCTTCGCCTACAGCCAGTCCGTGCAGAACGTCGCCAAGGACTTCCCGGACACCACCTTCGGCGTGGTCGACGCGGTGCCGACCGGCAAGAACGTCGACGCGATGGTGTTCGCCGAGCACGAGGGGTCGTACCTGGCCGGCGTCGCGGCCGCGCTGAAGAGCAAGACCCACAAGGTCGGCTTCATCGGCGGGGTCAACAACGCGCTGATCCAGAAGTTCCAGGCCGGCTTCGAGCAGGGCGTGCGCGACACCGACCCGAAGGCCAAGGTCGTCTCGCAGTACCTGTACCCCAACAACGACAAGGGCTTCAACGACCCGGCCGCCGCCAAGGCCAAGGCCCAGGGCATGCTCGACAGCGGCATCGACATCATCTACTCGGCCGCCGGCCAGTCCGGCGCCGGCTCGATCGAGGCGGTCAGCAAGGTCAAGGGCGCCTGGGCGATCGGGGTGGACTCCGACCAGTACCGGCAGCCGGGACTGGCCCGTTACAAGGACCACATCCTGACCTCCGTGGTGAAGAACGTGGACGTGGCGGTCTTCGACCTCATCAAGAGCTGCGAGCAGCACAAGCCGCTGACCGGCATCCACACCTACGACCTGAAGCACGGCGGGGTCTCGCTCGCCACCTCGGGCGGTTTCATCAAGGACATCCAGCCGCAGATCGACGCGGTCCGGAAGAAGATCATCGAGGGTCAGGTGAAGGTCAAGGAGACGCCGTAGCCGTAGCCTCCGGGGGCCGCACCCGGCAGCCCCACGGGGCCGCCGCGGGCCCCACTCCCCCCTCTTTTCCCCGCTTTTTCCCCACCCGTCCGCTTCTTCCGCTCCTTCGCCCCTGAGGGGAGTGCGCCATCAACGCAGCGCCCACCAGCAGCAGCCCGCCCGGCCAGGACGCCCCTGCTGTAGAACTCCGCGGGATCACCAAAAGGTTCCCCGGCGTCGTGGCCAACCACGACATCCACCTCACCGTCCGCCGCGGTACCGTCCACGCCCTGTGCGGCGAGAACGGCGCCGGCAAGTCGACCCTGATGAAGATCCTCTACGGCATGCAGAAGCCGGACGAGGGCACCATCGCGCTCGACGGCGAGCAGGTCGCCCTGCACTCTCCGGGCGACGCCATCGCCCGCGGCATCGGCATGGTGCACCAGCACTTCATGCTCGCCGACAACCTCACCGTCCTGGAGAACACCGTCCTCGGCGCGGAGAAACTGCACGGCATCGGCGCCGGCGCCCGCGCACGGATACGTGAGATCTCCGACGCGTACGGGCTGAACATCCGGCCGGACGTGCTCATCGAGGACCTGGGCGTCGCCGACCGCCAGCGGGTGGAGATCCTCAAGGTCCTCTACCGGGGCGCCCGGACGCTGATCCTCGACGAGCCGACCGCGGTCCTCGTCCCGCAGGAGGTCGACGCGCTCTTCGACAACCTCCGCGAGCTCAAGTCCGAGGGCCTGACCGTCATCTTCATCTCGCACAAGCTGGGCGAGGTGCTGTCGGTCGCCGACGACATCACCGTCATCCGGCGCGGCACGACGGTGGCGTCCGTCGAGCCGTCGAGGACCACCCCCAAGCAGCTGGCCGAGCTGATGGTCGGCAGCGAGCTGCCCTCCCCGGAGACCCGCGAGTCCACCGTCACCGACGTGGAGATGCTGAAGGTCAGCGACGTGCGGCTGTCCGCCACGGACTCCGACGGCGTGGTCCGCACGGTGCTGGACGGCATCTCGTTCACCATCCGCAAGGGCGAGGTGCTGGGCGTCGCCGGCGTCGAGGGCAACGGGCAGGCCGAGCTGGTCGAGGCCGTCATGGGCACCCGCACGCCCGACGGCGGGACCATCACCCTGGACGGCCGGGACCTGTCGCGGTCCTCCACCCGCGCCCGCCGCGAGGGCGGCATCGGCTACATCCCCGAGGACCGGCACCGGCACGGCCTGCTGCTGGACGCCCCGCTGTGGGAGAACCGCATCCTGGGCCACGTCACCGAGCGCCCCAACAGCAAGGGCAAGCTCCTCGACCTGGCCGGTGCCCGCAAGGACACCGAGCGGATCGTCGCCGAGTACGACGTCCGCACCCCCGGCATCGAGGTCACCGCGGCCTCGCTCTCCGGCGGCAACCAGCAGAAGCTGATCGTCGGCCGCGAGATGAGCCACCACCCCAAGCTGCTGATCGCCGCCCACCCCACCCGCGGGGTCGACGTCGGCGCGCAGGCGCAGATCTGGGAGCAGATCCGCGTCGCGCGCCGGGAGGGGCTGGCGGTCCTGCTGATCTCTGCCGACCTGGACGAGCTGATCGGGCTGTCCGACACCCTGCGGGTGATGTACCGCGGCCGGCTGGTCGCGGACGCCGACCCCGCAGTGATCACCCCGGAGGAGTTGGGCTCCGCCATGACCGGTGCCGCCAGCGGCCACCTCAGCGCGTCGGACGACAGCGCCGTCGCCCAGGGGGGTGGCGAGAAGTGAGCACGTCCACCACCACGCCGACGACCAAGAAGACCCCGGCCGTTGACGCCATCGCGCGCAGCGCCGCCCGGGACAAGGTCCTGCTGGGCATCGCCGCCCCGGTGCTGGCGATCGTCGCCGCGATAGTGATCAGCTCGCTGGTCTTCCTGGCGTCCGGCGAGAACCCGTTCCGGGCCTACGGGATCATGGCCGACTACGGCCACTACAGCGACAGCCAGGTCTGGATCATCAACAAGGCGGTGCCGTACTACCTTTCGGCGCTCGCGGTGGCCATCGGCTTCCGGATGAACCTGTTCAACATCGGTGTGGACGGGCAGTACCGGTTGGCCGCCTTCGCCGCGGCGGCGGTCGGCGGCGCCATCGCGCTGCCCGGCGCCCTCCAGATCATCCTGCTCATCGTCATCGCGATGCTGGTGGGCGCGATCTGGTCCGGCATCGCCGGCCTGCTGAAGACCACCCGCGGGGTCAGCGAGGTGATCACCACGATCATGCTGAACTCCATCGCGGCGTCGTTGATCGGCTACTTCCTCCAGGACGGCCGGCTCGCTGTCAAGGACGGCAACCTCCTGCACACCAAGTTCCTGCCGGAGTCCAGCCACTTCTTCTCCTTCCCGGCCCACCCCAAGCCGGTCGAGGGCTTCGTGGTGGTCGCGGTGGTGGCCGGTGCCCTGTACTGGTTCCTGATCAACCGCACCCGCTTCGGTTTCGACCTGCGGGCGGTGGGCGCCTCCGAGTCGGCCGCCGAGGCCAGCGGCGTCAGCGTCAAGCGGATGATCGTCATCAGCATGCTGCTGTCCGGTGCCGCGGCCGGCCTGGTCGGGATGCCGACCCTGCTCGGCGAATCGTTCCAGTACGGCACCGACTTCCCCGCCGGTATCGGCTTCACCGGCATCGCCATCGCCCTGCTCGGCCGCAACAACCCGGCCGGCATGGCCTTCGGCGCCCTGCTCTGGGCGTTCCTCGACCGCACCGGCTCCCGGCTGGAGTTCGAGGGCTACGCCCAGGAGATCGTCGGCGTCATCCAGGGCGTGATCGTGCTCTGCGTGGTCGTCGCCTACGAGGTCGTCCGCCGCTACGGGCTGCGTCTCCAGCAGCGCAAGGTCGGCGAGGAACTGGCCGTGCTGGCCCGCACCGGCGACGACACGAACGGGACCGGCGCCGCCGGCAACAGTGACAAGCCGGAGGTGACGGCGTGAGTACGGAACTCAAGTCCGCGGCGCGACCCGCGGCCCCCGGCCCGGGCGGCGGGAAGCGGAAGCTGACCTACCCCTGGATCATGCTGATCGTCGCCGGCGCGCTGTTGGCGGTCTCCGCCCTGCGGGCCGTCAGCGGCGCCGCGGACCTCACGTCCGCCGGCCAGTTCGGGGCCGCGCTCAGCGCCGCCGTACCGATCGGGCTGGCCGGTCTGGGCGGTCTGTGGGCCGAGCGGGCCGGCGTGATCAACATCGGACTCGAAGGCATGATGATGCTCGGCTCGTTCGCGGCCGGCTGGGTGGGCTGGCAGCACGGCCCCTGGGCGGCTGCCGCGGCCGGCATCCTCGGCGGCGCGCTCGGCGGCCTGGTGCACGCCGTCGCCACCGTGACCTTCGGCGTGGACCACATCGTCTCCGGTGTCGCGATCAACATCCTGGCGCTGGGCGCCACCCAGTACCTCGCCACCCTCTGGTTCGGCCAGGAGGGCAGCGCGGCGATGGTGGCCGGCGGCAACGACAAGCAGTCCCCGCCGATGTCCGACATGCCGACCTTCACCGTCCCCGGCCTCGCGGACTGGCTGAACGGGATCGAGGGCCACCACTGGTTCCTGGTCTCCGACGTCGCCGGGGTGCTCGGCGCCGCGGTCACCGGCGTCTCCTGGCTCACCGTCCTGACCATCGGCCTCTTCGTCGGCACCTTCTTCCTGCTGTGGCGCTCGTCGTTCGGCCTGCGGCTGCGGTCCTGCGGCGAGGCCCCGCTCTCCGCCGAGACCCTCGGCGTCAACGTCTACGCGTACAAGTACGCGGCGGTGCTGGTCTCCGGCGCGCTGGCCGGCCTCGGCGGCGCCTTCCTGGCGATCAGCGTGCACTTCTACCAGGACGGTCAGACCGGCGGGCGCGGTTACATCGGTCTGGCCACGATGATCTTCGGCAACTGGCGGCCGGGCGGCGTCGCCCTCGGCGCGGGCCTGTTCGGCTTCATGGACGCCATGCAGCTGCGCAGCGGTGGCCCGACCGTGCACGCCCTGCTGCTGGGCCTGGCCGCGCTGCTCGCCGGCCTGGCGCTGGTGCGGCTGCGGGCCGCCAAGCGGGCCCAGGCCGCGGTCGCCGCGGTCGCCGCCGTGGTCCTGTTGGTCTGGTACGCGCTCTCCGACAGCGTCCCGCTGGAACTGGTCGAGGCCAGCCCCTACATCGCTACGCTGCTGGTCCTGGCGCTCTTCTCACAGCGCCTGCGGTCCCCGAAGGCGATCGGCAAGCCCTACCGCCGGGGCCAGGGCCACTGACGCGCGCGGATCCCCGCACCGCGCGCGAAGGAAGACACGAAGGAAGACAGCACGTATGACGCACGAAGTGCCGGTCGACTGGACCGCACTGCGGACGCAGGCCCGGGACGCGATGTCCCGGGCCTACGCCCCTTATTCCGGCTACCCCGTCGGCGCCGCCGCCCTGGTGGACGACGGCCGCACGGTCACCGGCTGCAATGTCGAGAACGCCTCCTACGGCCTGGCGCTGTGCGCCGAATGCGGCCTGGTCTCCGCCCTGTTCGCCGGCGGCGGCGGCCGGCTGACCGCGTTCACCTGCGTCGACGGCAAGGGCGAGCTGCTCGTCCCGTGCGGTCGCTGCCGGCAGCTCCTCTACGAGCACGGTGGGCCCGAGCTGCTGGTCGACACCCGGGCCGGCATCCGCCCCCTGTCGGAACTCCTCCCGGACGCCTTCGGCCCGGGACACCTGACGGAATGACGGCGGGCGGGGCTCCGCGGGCGGCAGGTGCCGCCGCCCGCCGCCCGCCCTGGCGACTGCGGCGTCTATGCGTGTAGAACGGGACCTACCCGTTCGAAAGGAACCCGTCCATGGACGCCATCTCCGTCATCCGTACCAAGCGCGACCGCGGTGAGCTGACCCCGGAACAGATCGACTGGGTCATCGACGCGTACACCCGCGGCGAGGTCGCCCACGAACAGATGTCGTCCCTCGCCATGGCCATCTTCCTCAACGGCATGAACCGTCAGGAGATCGCCCGCTGGACCGCCGCCATGATCGCCTCCGGTGAGCGGATGGACTTCTCCTCGCTCGCCCGCCCCACCGCCGACAAGCACTCCACCGGCGGCGTCGGCGACAAGATCACCCTGCCGCTCGCCCCGCTGGTCGCCGCCTGCGGCGCCGCCGTCCCGCAGCTCTCCGGCCGCGGCCTGGGCCACACCGGCGGCACCCTCGACAAGCTGGAGTCCATCCCCGGCTGGCGCGCCACCCTGAGCAACGACGAGATGCTCGACGTCCTGCGCACCGTCGGCTCGGTCATCTGCGCCGCCGGCGACGGCCTCGCCCCCGCCGACAAGAAGCTCTACGCCCTCCGCGACGTCACCGGCACCGTCGAGTCCATCCCCCTCATCGCCTCCTCGATCATGTCCAAGAAGATCGCCGAGGGCACCGGCTCCCTCGTCCTGGACGTCAAGGTCGGCTCCGGCGCCTTCATGAAGAACCTCGACGACGCCCGCGAACTGGCCTCCACCATGGTCGGGTTGGGCACCGACCACGGCGTGCGCACGGTCGCCCTGCTCACCGACATGGCCACCCCGCTCGGCCGCACCGCCGGCAACGCCCTCGAAGTCCGCGAATCCGTCGAGGTGTTGGCCGGCGGCGGCCCCTCCGACGTCGTCGACCTCACCCTCGCCCTCGCCCGCGAGATGCTCGACGCGGCCGGCCTGAAGGACGCCGACCCGGCCAAGGCGCTCGCCGACGGCTCCGCGATGGACCACTGGCGCCGCATGATCACCGCCCAGGGCGGCGACCCCGACGCCGCGCTCCCGGTCGCCCGCGAGCAGCACACCGTCACCGCCTCCGCCTCCGGAGTGCTGACGTCCCTCGACGCCTACGCCGTCGGCCTCGCCGCCTGGCGCCTGGGCGCCGGCCGGGCCCGCAAGGAGGACCCGGTGCAGGCCGGCGCCGGCATCGAACTCCACGCCAAGCCCGGCGACCAGGTCACCGCCGGCCAGCCGCTGCTCACCCTGCACACCGACACCCCCGAGAAGTTCGACTACGCCCTCGCGGCGCTGGACGGCGGGGTGGAGATCGGCGCGTCGGACACCCCGTTCGAGGCACAGCCGGTGGTGCTGGAGCGGATCGGCTGACCTGCCGGGGTGCCGTTGCCCTTGGGGCGCGGCACCCCCGCAGGGTCCGTCCCCGCGTCGGCGTGCACTGGCAGGGGCCTCCCGAGGAGGCCCGGACCCGTCCCGGCCGGATGTCCGGCCAAGGAATCGCCGGTCGGGACGGGGGCTTGATGTGCTCACCGGACGTCAGGGCTCGTGCCGCGGCGCGTCCGGAAGCCGGTGCCGCGGGGTGCGGTAGGCATGGCGGTCCTGGGCGGCACCACCGACGTCCGCCCGCTGCTCACCAGCCCTCCCTCGCCGTGTAGTGGGCGAGTAGCCACTGGCAATCCCGGGCGAGTTGATGCACGTGGACGTGGGCGGACAACGCGCCGTCTCCGAGGTTCCGCTGTGTCTGCTGCTCGATGCCGTCGAGCCGGGTCGTTACGCGGTGCACCTCGCAGCCCGCCGGCCACCGGTGACCGGCCGCCTCCCGGGCGTCGACGAGAAGCAGTGCGACATGTCCCCGCAAGTCCTCTGCTACCTCGGCCAGTTCGCCGAGCTCGGGACGCCCCGAGCCCAGACGGAGCGCCTGGCGAATCGTTCTACTGATGGTTTCGGCATCGATGGGCCACTCGCCGGGGGAGGTGCGCACGACACCCGATTCGCGGGTTGCGGATGGAGTGGTCGTTGTGGTCACGGTTATCTCCCTGTGCCGTTGGGCTCAGGAAGAGGTTGGCCCCGGGAAGGAGCCGCAAGTACCCCTGTGAGGGGTACCGGTCAGACGCACTCGCCCGCGTGGCACCATGCGGCGAAGTTCGACAGTTTCTCCGCATCCGCGCGCTTGAGGCGGCGCAAGGTGGCTGCGTCCTCACGCACCCATCGGTGTTCCCTGGCGTGTTGGGGAGCGATCCGGCGCGCCACCTGCAACGACTCGAACGCCACAGCACGGATCATGCGGGCAGCCCACGGCGACCCACTACGGTCGGCGCAGGGTGACGGGCTTCCCGGAGAGCATCACGCAACGTACGACCGGCTTCTCGCCGCTGCGGTCGAAGTGCACGAGACAGGTATGGTCCAGTCCACCGAACAGGCACACATGGCGGGGAGCGAAATCCTCGTCGGCCTTGTCGATCGGCTGCTCGCTGTGTGGGACGGCCAACCCGCCCGCGGGTACGGGGGAGCAGGAGACGTCGTCGAGTACGCACGGAGCATGGGCGTTCCCGTGGTGGTGATCTGGCCGGTCGGCGCGTCCCGCGACTGAGGTCCGAATGTCAAAGGCGCCCTTCCCTGCCTATGGCCGGGAGCACATCTCCATACGTGGCCAGGACAGCTGGGTCAGGAGCCGCGCGCGGCGCCTGACCGCGCGGGACGACGAAGGGCCCGCCCCGCCAGGACAGGTGGCGGGGCGGGCCCTTCGGCTCGCGGGGCCCCGGAGGGCCGTATCGGGCGGGGGTTACGCGGCCTTCGCCAGGCTCAGCAGGCGGCGTTCGACGACCGCCTTGCGGGTGGCGTAGAGGGTGATGCCGACGGCGCCGGCCATCGCGGCCAGGCCGAGCAGGACGGTGCCCGACCAGCCGGCGGCGTGGAAGGCGGCGGCGCCGAGCGCGCCGCCCAGGCTGCTGCCGATGTAGTACGCGCACTGGTAGAGGGCGGACGCCTGGGCCCGGGCGGTCTTGGCGGTGCGGCTGACCGAGGACGAGGCGACCGCGTGGCCCGCGAAGAAGCCCGCGGTGATCAGGACCAGGCCCGCCAGCACCGCGCCGATCGAGGAGGACAGGGTCAGCAGCAGGCCCGCGGCGGTGGTGCCGACCGCGAGGTAGAGCGCGCCGCGGCGGCCCATCCGGCCGACCAGTGTGCCGGCCGCGGCCGAGGAGACAGTGCCGACCAGGTAGATCACGAAGATCGAGCCGACGATGCCCTGGGGCAGGTTGAACGGCTCGGAGACCAGGCGGTAGCCGATCACCGTGTAGACCGCGCCGAAGACCGTCATGAACAGGGCGCCGATGGCGTAGAGGCGGCGCAGCAGCGGGTCGGCGAGGTGGCCGCCGAGCGTGCGGGCCAGCGTCCGCGGGCCCACCGCGCGCGGTACGAAGTGCCGGGCCCGGGGCACCAGCAGCCGGAACGCCACCGCGCACACCACGGCCAGCGCACCCACCGCGCCGAGCGCCACCCGCCAGCCCCACGCCTGGGCGACCCAGCCGGTGAGGATCCGCCCGGACATCCCGCCGATGCTGTTGCCGGCCACGAACAGGCCGATCGCGGCCACCAGCGCCTTGGCGCGTACCTCCTCGGCCAGGAACGCCATCGCCGAGGCGGGCAGCCCGGCCAGCGCGACGCCCTGGACGGCGCGCAGCGCGATCAGCGTGCCGAGCGAGGGCGCGAACGGCACCAGCAGCGCGATCATCGCGGCGACGGTGAGGGAGGCCGTCATCATCGTGCGGCGGCCGAACCGCTCGGAGAGCGCACTGAGCGGGATCACCCCGAGGGCCAGCCCGAAGGTGGCCGCGGAGACGGTCCAACTGGCCTGGTCCGGGGCGACGTCGAGGTCGGCGGAGATGGCCGGCAGCAGTGCCTGCGTGGAGTACAGGAGGGCGAAGGTGGCCACTCCGGCGGCGAAGAGGGCGAAGCTCATCCGGCGGTAGCCGGGGCCGCCCGGCCGCAGCTTGTCCGACTCGGGGTCGGTCGGTGCGGCGGAAGAGGAGGAGTCTGTGGACGACTGGGGAGAGGCGGCCGCACGGTCGGTGACGGACGCCCCGGTATCAGCGGGAGGCATACGTCGAAGGTAGAAGGACTCCATCTCATGCGTCCAATGCATCAAAACGTCATAATCGATGCCGTGACACATGATCGCAGTTCACAAGGGTCTCTGTTGCAAGCTCGCAACAGAAAAGACATTCCGGAACGCCTCGGCCCGGTCCCGCCGACCGCGCCCGAGGCGGTCGAGCTGGGGCCCGACTCCTGGGCGTTGACGCTCGCCCCGCGGCTCGCCCAGTTCGCCGCCGTCGCCCGGCACGAGCACGTCACCCGCGCCGCCCACGAACTCGGCATGCCCCAGCCCACCCTCAGCCGTGCCCTGGTCCGGCTGGAGGACGACCTCGGCGTGGCCCTGTTCACCCGGCACGGCCGCACGCTCTCCCTCACCCCGGCCGGGCGGGCCTTCCGCGCCGCGGCCGAGCGGGCCCTGGGCGAGCTGGAACGGGCCACCGAAGCCGTCCGCGCCGACGCCGACCCGGCCGCCGGCAAGGTCGCCTTCGGCTTCCTGCACACCCTCGGCTCGGAGACCGTCCCCGGCCTGATCCGCAGCTTCCGCGCCGACCACCCCGGCATCCGCTTCCAACTCGTCCAGAACTACGGCGAGGCGATGATCGAACGGCTCCGGGCCGGGGACCTCGACCTGTGCCTGACCTCGCCGGTCCCGGACTACCCGGACCTGGTGGCGCGCCGCCTCGACGAGCAGAAGCTCCGGCTGGTCGTCCCGGACGACCACCCGCTGGCCGCCCGCAAACGGATCCGGCTCGCGGAGGCCGCCGGCGAACTCTTCGTCACCCTCGAACCGGGCTACGGCCTCCGCCGGATCACCGACGCGCTGTGCGCCGAAGCCGGTTTCACCCCGCGGGTGGCGTTCGAGGGTGAGGAGGCCGAGACGCTGCGCGGACTGGTCGCCGCCGGCCTGGGCGTCGCACTGCTCCCGCCGCCCGCGGTGCCCCGGCCCGGCGTCGCGGAACTGACCGTCACCGCCCCGCGGGCGGTCCGTGAGATCGGCGTGGCCTGGCTCGACGGCCGCACGGACACCCCTCCGGTGGCCGCCTTCAAGAAGTTCCTCCTGAGCCGGCGGGGGGCCCTGCTGTCGTGAGACCCGGTCAGCGGCCGCCACCGGTCGCCGACAGCCCCCGCAGGGCCTCGTCGTAGGCGGTCAGGGCGGCCTCGCGGTCGAAGAACTGGCGTTGCAGTGCGGACACCCGTCGGTAGCGCGGGCCAATGGACATGCCGAATCCCCCCGTTGCTCTCGGTTGCCAGGGGGGTACCGCCGACGTCCCGGCCCCGCACCGGAGTTGACCGTTCGGTCAGTGGCGCAGCGACGCCCCGAAGCCCGATGCCAGGGGCATGCGCAGGCCCAGGGGCGGGGGAGCGGCCAGGGCGTCCTTGACGGGGCGGGCGTAGGAGCGGGCGAAGAGGGCGCCGAGGACGAAGTCGGCGGCCAGGGCGTGCACCTCGGCGCGGTGCTGGTGGAGGGAGTGGCTGTCGGAGTGCACCTCGAAGCGGCAGGTGTCGCGGTTGATCTTCTTGGCGCGCTGGGCGTAGCGGTAGGAGAGGTCGGGGTCCACGCGCTCGTCGTTGGTGCCGTGCACCAGGAGGACCTGACGGCCGATCAACTGCTTGACAGGTTCCGGCTCGGCGCCGAATCGGTGCGGGTCGGGCAGCCAGGGCGCGAGGGCCAGCACGGCGTGGACGGCCGGGTGGCCGGCGGCGTGCAGCGCGGCGCGGGCGCCCATGCCGGTGCCCACCAGCGCGACCGGGACGTCGCCGTAGCGCCGGACCACCTCCTCCAGCGCCCAGGTGGCGTCCCGCGCCGGGTGTGCGGCGGCGCCGTTCCAGCCGCGGCAGCGGTAGTGCACCACATGGGCGGTCAGTCCCTCGGCGCGGCCGGCGCGCGCCAGCCGGGCGGCCAGCGGGCGCACGGTCAGCGCGTGCACCGGCGACGGCCGGCGCAGCCCGGTCGGTCCGCACCCCGGTAGCAGGAGGGCGACGGCGTTCACCGTCCGGGCCGTGCCGCCCGCTCCCAGCGGTTTTCCCAGCCGGGCCTCGCGCACCGGCAGCGCTTGCTGAGCCATGCCGAGAACGATGACAGAACGAGGCGCACTGTCCACCCTGCCGACGGGTCACTGTTACGTATCGTTCGGTGAGATCTACGCGCGTAGGGGCTACAGTGCGGAAATGACGAGCGAGATCAGGAACCTCCCCACCGCCGAACAGATCCGCCGCGCGCCCAAGGTGCTGCTCCACGACCACCTCGACGGCGGACTGCGCCCCGGCACCGTCATCGACCTGGCCCGCGAGAACGGCTACCAGGGACTCCCCGAGACCGACCCGGACAAGCTCGGGATCTGGTTCCGGGAGGCCGCCGACTCGGGCTCGCTGGAACGCTATCTGGAGACCTTCGCGCACACCTGCGCCGTCATGCAGACCCGCGAGGCGCTCTTCCGGGTCGCCGCCGAGTGCGCCGAGGACCTGGCGGCGGACGGCGTCGTCTACGCCGAGGTCCGGTACGCGCCGGAGCAGCACCTGGAGGCCGGGCTCAGCCTCGAAGAGGTCGTCGAGGCCGTCAACGAGGGCTTCCGGGAAGGTGAGCGACGGGCCCGTGCGAACGGCCACCGGATCCGCGTCGGCGCCCTGCTCACCGCCATGCGGCACGCCGCCCGTGCCCTGGAGATCGCCGAACTCGCCAACCGCTACCGCGACCTGGGCGTGGTCGGCTTCGACATCGCGGGTGCCGAGGCCGGCTACCCGCCCACCCGCCACCTCGACGCCTTCGAGTACCTCAAGCGGGAGAACAACCACTTCACCATCCACGCCGGCGAAGCCTTCGGCCTGCCGTCCATCTGGCAGGCGCTCCAGTGGTGCGGCGCCGACCGGCTCGGCCACGGCGTCCGCATCATCGACGACATCGAGGTCGCCGACGACGGCTCGGTCACCCTCGGCCGGCTCGCCTCCTACGTCCGCGACAAGCGCATCCCGCTGGAGCTGTGCCCGACCTCCAACCTCCAGACCGGGGCCGCGGCCTCCTATGCGGAGCACCCCATCGGGCTGCTGCGCCGGCTGCAGTTCCGCTGCACGGTCAACACCGACAACCGCCTCATGAGCGGTACGAACATGTCCCGGGAATTCGAGCACCTGGTCAAGACATTCCGCTACACGCTCGATGACCTGCAGTGGTTCACGGTCAATGGTATGAAGTCTGCTTTCCTTCCTTTCGATGAACGTCTCGCCATGATCAATGACGTCATCAAGCCCGGATATGCGGAATTGCGCTCCGAATGGCTCTTCCGGCAGTCGGCGACAAACCCCGCTCCCAGCAGGGGTTCTGACGCTGAGTAAGCGTGCGGAATGGGGGGCTAGCGCAACGGCCGGTGGATTGTCCACCGGCCGTTTTCCGGTGTGCCGGGAGTGTTTGCGGCGGCCGTGGCCGAATCACTAGTTTTTTTAGTCGGTCAAGCCCCCATCACGAGGACGTAATGCAATGAAGCAGGGAACGGTCAAGACTCTCGGCGCCGTCGCGCTCGGTGCCGCCATCGCCGCCACCGGCGCGGGCGCGGCCTCCGCCGCCCCGGTCGCCCCGGTTGCCCCGGCGGGCAACTCGATCGGTGCCAACGGCGTGGTGAGGGACGCCGCCACCACCCTCTCCGGGGTGACCAACCAGGGCCCCGGCAACGACATCAGGACCCCCATGACCCACAAGGGCAACCAGCTGCTCGGCGGCCTGCCCACCGGCCAGGTCGCCAAGCTCCCGATCGGCTGACCCGGCCCGAAGTCCCCTAGGGGACACCCTTCAGGACCGCCCCGGTCCGTACGCGGTATCCCGTACGGGCCGGGGCACCCTCATGTCCGGGGCGCGACCGGTCACCAGGCCGCGGCACTGCGCGCCTTGTCCTCCGAGGGGAGGAGGATCCACAGCGCCAGGTAGACCAGGCACTGCGGACCGGGCAGCAGACAGGAGAGCAGGAAGATCACCCGCATCGTCGCCGGGGACGTCCCGAAGCGGCGGGCGAGGCCGGCACAGACACCGGCGATCATGCGGTTGTTGGTGGGGCGGACCAGTGCGGCGGCCATGTCGGGCTACTCCTTGTCGACGATCCGGGGCGGTTGCCCCGATGTCTCAAAAGTAGGTCCGGCCGCCGGAGAAAACGTCAGCCTGCGGGGCCAGGCCGACCCTGGGGATTCTCGGGGTCGTGCCCCTGTGCCGCTCGTCCCGCCGGCGGAGCCGCGACCGGGCCCCAGGGACGATCAGCAGATGCGCCAGTGCCACCCCGAGCGTGTTCAGCAGCACCGCGTCGACGTCCGGCACCTGCCCCGGCACCGCGGTCTGCCACAGCTCGATCGTCAGCGAGATCATCGCGCCGCCGAAGACCGTACGGGCCATCGAACCCAGGGGGGAAGCATTCAGGCGCCCGCCGGCCAGTGGCAGCAGCACCCCCAGCGGCGCCAGCATCAGCACCGGCGCCCCCAGGTGCCACACCGCCGACCAGCCGCCCCGCGCCAGCTCGGCATGGATCGACGCCAGCGGCTCCAGATTCGCGGCCGGCACCCAGGGCACCGTGCGAGGAACCAACATCAGCCAGCCGACGATCAGCAGATGCACCACGAGGAGGAGAATCCCCGCGGCGCGCAAACGGGGGGCGACGGTATCGCCGGGGCCATGACGCTGCACACAGGCCAGGACGCCGGTTGCGGGGGCCACGGTTCCGCCCCGTTGCGCCCGTCTTGCGCCGGAAGCGCCGGGGCCCGTCCGGTGGCTCAGGGGCCGACGGGCCCCCAGGGCGCTTCTGACGGATCTCCGCGGCGCCCTTAACCCTCCTGGGACTGCGGGTCGCCCCAGCCTGCCTGCTGGGCGATGTTCGGATTGGCCTGCACGTCCGGCGAGCAGTCGTAGCGGTGTGCCGCCGACCCGCCCGGGCCGCCCAGCAGCGCGCCCCCGGTACGGCCCAGCGCGGCGCTCCGCCCGTAGGTGCACACCAGCTGCGCCAGCGCGAACGACGGCAGGTCGTCCGGCTCGACGGACAGCCGCAGTGCCTCCGGGGCGTCTCCGGCGCGCGGCCCGTCCACCCGCAGCGCCTCGGGCACGGCGCTGTGGAAACCGGCCCGGGTCTCCTCGGCCGTCGGCGGCTTCTGCAACTCCGCCAGCAGCGCACGCGCCGCCGGCAGCCGGACCGCGGCCCCCGGCGTGCCCTGCGGACGGGGCACCGCCCGCTCCACCGGGACCAGCGTCGAACCGCACACCAGATACACCCGGACCCGCTCCGCCACCGGCGCGCCCGTCTCCGGCGCGTGACAGCTCACCCGCGACGGCGCGTCGCCCGCGTCGACCGGCACGGACGTGCCGCGGATCCCGCAGCCGGTGGCGGCCAGCGCCACGACGGTCACCGCTGCCGCACGCCGTGCGGCAGCGGGCCGGAAGCGCCGGATCACCGCCTGCCCTCCGTGCCCTCGCCGGCGCCCTTCGGTCGCTGTCCGCCGGGCGCCGCCCGGTCGTCGTCGGCCAGCGGGGAGGCGTCCATCGGCAGCCGCAGCGTGAACACCGCGCCGCCCTCGGGGTGGTTGGCGGCGCTGATCCGGCCGCCGTGGATGTGCGCGTTCTCCTGTGCGATCGACAGGCCCAGCCCGCTGCCCTCGGACCGCGGGCGGGACGCGCTCGCCTTGTAGAAGCGGTCGAATACGTGCGGCAACACCTCCTCCGGGATGCCCGGACCGTGGTCCCGCACCCGGATCACCAGCTCCCCGCCGGCGATCTCCCGCCCCTGCTCGAACCGGGCCGCCTCCTCGTCGGGGCCGGCCTCCGCGGCCGGGCCCTCGGCCGGCTCCGGGCCCTCCGCCGCCGGCACCGCCGCCGCGGGCTCCGCCGGCTCCGTGCGGACCGACACCCGCACCGGCGAACCGCCGTGCTTGAGGGCGTTGCCGATCAGGTTGGCCAGGATGACGTCCAGCCGCCGCGGGTCCAGACGGGCCACGATGCCGCGGTCGGCGTCCAGCTCCACCGCGTCCAGCCAGGCCCGGGCGTCGATGCAGGCGGTCACCTGGTCGGCGACGTCGACGTCGTCGAGCACCAGCCGGGCGGTGCCCGCGTCGAAGCGGGTGACCTCCATCAGGTTCTCCACGAGGTCGTTCAGCCGTCGGGTCTCGCTGACCACCAGCTGCACGGCCGGCGCGATCATCGGATCGAGGGAGTCCGCCTCCTCCTCCAGCACCTCGGTCACCGCGGTGATCGCGGTCAGCGGTGTCCGCAGCTCGTGCGACATGTCGGCGACGAACCGGCGGGACGCCGCCTCCCGCCCGCTCAGTTCCTCGACCCGCTGCTGGAGCCGCTCCGCGGTGCGGTTGAAGGTCCGCGACAGATCGGCCAGTTCGTCGGTGCCGGTCACCCGCAGCCGGGTGTCCAGCCGTCCCTCGCCCAGCTGGCGCGCCGCGTGCCCGAGCCGCTGCACCGGCCGCAGCACGGTCGTCGCGGCGGCCTGCGCCAGCAGCGCCGAGCCGACCAGCGCCAGCGCGGTCGCGATCCCCAGCGACCAGCCCAGCGAGGTCAGGTCCTGCCGCTCGGTGGCCAGCGACTTCATCATGTAGCCGGTCGGCCCGCCGCCGATCACCTTCGCCCCGGCGACCAGGTACGGGACGTCCCCGACCTCCTTGCGCTGCCAGTACAGGTGGTGCGTGGCGTGGTTGTTCTCGTCGACCGGGCGGACCTGCTCGACGGCGTTGCGCAGCGACTGCGGGACGCTTCGCAGCGTCAGCAGGTCCTTCTCGGTGGTGGCCGCGCACTCCTTGCCCTCGCGGTCCACCCCGATCAGCAGCACCGCGTAGTTCTGCGGGCCGGCCGCCATCTGCCGTGCGGTGTCCTGGAGTTCGGAGCACTGCGGGTGCACCGGCAGCGTGTGGGCGCTGTCCTCCAGCGACTTGCGGAAGTCCTTCAGCGCGGCGTTCTGGGTGCGGTCCAGGACCGTGTTGCGGTTGAGCCAGTACGCGATGCCGGACGCCGAGACCGCCGCGGTGAGCGCCACCAGCGCGAACACCACGACCAGCCGCAGCCGCAGGCTCGTCAGGCGCAGCAGGCCCGCGGCCCGGCGCAGCAGCCGCCCGAGCCGGCCGCCGGACGACGGTGCGCCGTCCTGCGTGCCCGTGTTCCCTTCCCCGGCCCCGCCGCCGTGCGTGCTCCCTGCCGTCACTGGGGCGCGTCCAGTCGGTAGCCGACACCGCGGACCGTGCGGATCAGCGTCGGCGAGGACGGGACGTCCTCCACCTTCGCGCGCAGCCGCTGCACACAGGCGTCCACCAACCGCGAGTCACCGAGGTAGTCGTGCTCCCACACCAGCCGCAGCAGCTGCTGCCGGGACAGTGCCTGCCCCGGCCGCCGGCTCAGCTCCAGCAGCAACCGCAGCTCGGTCGGCGTCAGTTGCAGATCCTGGCCGTTCTTGGTGACGGTCATCGCCGACCGGTCGATCACCAGCGAGCCGAACGTCGCCGAATCGCTGGACTCCCGCTCGCCGCGCCGCAGCACCGCCCGGATCCGGGCGTCCAGCACCCGGCCCTGCACCGGCTTGACGACATAGTCGTCCGCGCCGGACTCCAGGCCCACCACCACGTCGATGTCGTCGCTGCGCGCGGTGAGCAGGATGATCGGCAGCTGGTCCGTGCGCCGGATCCGCCGGCACACCTCGAAGCCGTCGATGCCGGGCAGCATCACGTCCAACACGATCAGGTCCGGCCGCTGCTCGCGGAGCAGCTTCAGGCCGTCCTCGCCCGTCGCCGCGGTCATCACGCGGTGACCCTGGCGGGACAGCGAGAGTTCGAGGGCCGTGCGGATGGCGTCGTCGTCCTCGATCAGCAACAGGAAAGGCACGCCCGCCATTCTGGCCCATGGGACGCCGGGAGATCGACCGGTGGCCGTCCGGCACTGCCGAGGGAGCCACGCCGGACCGCGATCACCCCTGTGACACGCCTGTGACAGACGGCGGACAACGCGATGAAACTGGGTTGGCAGTCTTTTGGTCAGCCGGGAGAGATCAACACCGCAGAGCCGGGATCTCGACCGGGACACACCGAACGAACTGGCTCGATCGACGGGGGGCAGCGCGATGAAGAACACCCTGCACGGCACGGCTTCCGGCGCAGTCGTCACACGCCTCCACGACATCGGGCGGGAGAAGTCCGGTGCCGAGGGGAGCACCTCTCTGCCCGAGCGAAGCCGAGGGTCCGGGGGAGGGCGGGGGTGCGCTCGCGGCGCCGGGCGTCAGCGGCCGCCGTACATGGTGGCCATTGACGCGATGGTGGTGCCCAAGGGGCCCAACGGGGGGAACGGGGGCCAGGAGAGCACCGACGGGGGAGTGGAGTACAGGGAGACGGGGGACCGGCGCACCGCGGCGGGAGCGGCCGAGGCCGAAGCGGCCTTCACCGCCTACGTCCAGGAACGCCGCGCCTCCCTGTACGCCACGGCCTACCACCTGACCGGTGACCGCTACGAGGCCGAGGACCTGCTGCAGAGCGCGCTGTTCTCGACCTACCGGGCCTGGGACCGGATCAGCGACAAGGCGGCGCTCGGCGGGTACCTGCGCCGCACCATGACGAACCTGCACATCAGCGCCTGGCGCCGCCGCAGGCTCAACGAGTACCCGACCGAGGAACTGCCCGAGACCGCCGCCGACGCGGACGCCATGCGCGGCACCGAGCTGCGCGCCGTCCTGTGGCAGGCGCTGGCCCGGCTGCCCGAGACGCAGCGCACCATGCTGGTGCTGCGCTACTACGAGGGCCGCACGGACCCGGAGATCGCGGACATCCTCAACATCAGTGTCGGCACGGTGAAGTCCAGCATCTGGCGCTCGCTGCGCCGGCTGCGCGAGGACGAGGTCCTCAGCTTCGGCCGTGACGAGGAGGAGTCCTTCGGCGCACTGGTCGCCTGAGGACGGGGGGTAACGCCCGAGGGGGATCCGGGGGGAGAGCCCGAGGGGGGCACGGGGGAACACGGGGGAAACGAGCGGGTTCGGGCGGCCGGGGGGTCTGCCCGAACCCGCTCTTCCGTGTGCGCACACGCCGCCGGTCGGCGCCCGCGGGCCCGCTCAGGGCCGCGCGGCCGCCTCCACCGGGTCCGCGGTCCGCGCCGTCGCTATCCGGGCCAGCGCCTCCGGCCGGGCGCACGGATGGGCGCCCAGCGCGGTGTGCCGGGCCACGATCGTCCGCTCGCTGCGCAGCAACCGCAGCCCCCGGCGCACCAGATACACCGCCGGCTTGCGGCCCTCCCGCAGATCCCGGGCCAGCCGCCGCCGGAACGTGGTGGTCGGACGCCCGCGCAGGCACAGCGCGTCGGCCAGCAGCCCGGCCGCCCGGCACCGTTCGATGACGTCGGCGGCGAAGATGCCCTCCGCGATGAACAGCGGCGCCTCGTCGAGCGCGAGTTCGGCGGAGCCGGTCCGGGAGCTGGTCGCGATGTCGTAGACCGGCACCGCGGTCCGCCCCGTGCGGCACAGCTCCTCGATGGCGGCGACCGCGGCGCCCGCGTCCCAGGAGAGCGGCGAGTCCCAGTCCGCGCCGCCGCCGTCGGGCAGTTGGGGCAGCGACGGGTCCGTGCGCTCCTTGTAGAAGTCGTCGAGATTGAGGACGGGCAGACCGGTCAGCGCGGCCAGCGAGGTCTTTCCGGAGCCGGAGGGGCCGGTCAACAGGAGGACCCGGGCGGTGGCCCGGGCGGGCGAGTGGGAATTCACGGGTACTCATTGTCGGGCATTGCGCCGGGAGGGGTACCCCTGGCGCGCGAGGTGGAACCCCCGCCACCGCTCAACTACGCTACGCAATCAACTGATTACGCAGCCGGCTCGGACGGCTCGCCCCGTCGAGGGCGACACCGTATGTCCGTTCCGCTCCCGATCCACAGGCAGGTGGCACAGATGCCCTCCCACGCACGTCCCAAGCCCAGCCGCGTCCCCCGCGGCGTGTTGCGCGCCGGGCTGGTGATCTCCGCGGCCGGCGCCGCACTCACGGGCGGCGCGGCGGCGGCGAGCGCGGCCGCCCCCATGCCCGGCGGCGCGGCCGCCCCGCACCAGACCGCGTCCGAAGACGGCGTCGTGGGGCACGCGGTGGCCCGCTCGGTGACCGGCTCCACGAGCCGCGGCCTGGGCCCCGTCAAGGACCTCAAGCTGGACCCGATGAACAACACCGGCGTCGATCCGCTGGACAACGGCCTCGGCACCCAGGTCGCCGACTTCAAGCCGGTGAGCACCAAGCAGGTGACCGACCCGGTGACCAAGGGCGGCTCGCTGCGGAGCCTGCCGGTGACCGGCACCGCGATGGGGCTGCTGCCCGGCTGACGGCCCACCGCCGGACCACCGCCCCGTTGGACGCACGACGGCGCGGGACCCGCCCCGAGGGCGAGGTCCCGCGCCGTTCGTCCTGCCGGCCCGGACGGGGGCCGGTAGGACGTCAGACCCCCATCGGGTGCCAGACCGTCTTGGTCTCCAGGAAGGCCAGCAGCCGGTCGGTGCCCGGGTCGGCGGTCCAGTCCACCGCATCGGAAGGGGCAGCGCGCAGCGCTTCGTCTGAAGGGCGGTGGCGGGCGACGGGTGGGCGCAGCACCCGCTTGAGGTTGTCGGCCGCCGCCGTCTCCAGCTCCTTCGCCGACTCGGCGTCGGCGCCGGTGAGGTCGAGGGCGTTGACGTCCTGGTGGGCGGCGAGCGGAGCGGCCAGTTCCGTGGTCCGGCCGGAGAGCAGGTTGACCACTCCGCCCGGCAGGTCGGAGGTGGCCAGCACCTCGGCCAGCGACAGCGCCGGCAGCGGGGCCCGCTCCGCCGCGACGACCACCGCGGTGTTGCCCGTGACGATCACCGGGGCGAGCACCGAGACCAGGCCCAGGAACGACGAATCCTGCGGGGCCACCACGGCCACCACACCGGTCGGCTCCGGGGCGGAGAGGTTGAAGTACGGCCCCGCCACCGGGTTCGACGACCCGGCGATCTGGGCGACCTTGTCGGACCAGCCCGCGTACCAGACCCAGCGGTCGATCGCCGCGTCCACCTGCGCCGCGGCCTTGGCCTTCGAGTGCCCCTCGGCGTCCGCCACCTCGGCGACGAACTGCTCCCGGCGGCCCTCCAGCATCTCCGCGACGCGGTAGAGGATCTGGCCGCGGTTGTACGCCGTGGCGCCCGACCAGCCGCCGAACGCCTTGCGGGCGGCGACGACCGCGTCCCGGGCGTCCTTGCGGGAGGCCAGCGGGGCGTTGGCGAGCCAGCGGCCCTTTGCGTCGGTCACCTCGTACACCCGCCCGCTCTCGGACCGGGGGAACTTGCCCCCGACGTACAGCTTGTAGGTCTTGAGAACGCTCAAACGATCAGACATTGAGGTACGCCTCCAGACCGTGCCGGCCGCCCTCGCGACCGAATCCGGACTCCTTGTAGCCGCCGAACGGCGAGGCCGGATCGAACTTGTTGAACGTGTTGGACCAGATGACGCCCGCGCGCAGCTGGTTCGCCATCCACAGCATCCGGGAGCCCTTCTCCGTCCAGATGCCCGCCGACAGGCCGTAGGGCGTGTTGTTGGCCTTGGCCACCGCCTCCTCCGGCGTGCGGAAGGTCAGCACCGAGAGCACCGGGCCGAAGACCTCCTCGCGGGCGATCCGGTGCGCCTGGGTGACGCCGGTGAACAGCGTCGGCGCGAACCAGTAGCCGGAGCCGGGCAGTTCGCAGGACGGGGACCAGCGCTCGGCGCCCTCGGCCTCGCCCGCGGCGGCCAGCTCGGTGATCCGGGCCAGCTGCTCGGCGGAGTTGATCGCGCCGATGTCGGTGTTCTTGTCCAGCGGGTCGCCGACCCGAAGGGTGGCCATCCGGCGCTTGAGCGCGTCCAGCAGCTCGTCCTGGATCGACTCCTGGACCAGCAGCCGGGAGCCCGCGCAGCACACGTGCCCCTGGTTGAAGAAGATCCCGTTGACGATCCCCTCGACGGCCTGGTCGATCGGCGCGTCGTCGAAGACGATGTTGGCCGCCTTGCCGCCCAGTTCGAGGGTGAGCTTCTTGTCCGTACCGGCGACCGTGCGGGCGATCGCCTTGCCCACCTCGGTGGAGCCGGTGAACGCGACCTTGTCGATGCCCGGGTGCGCCACCAGCGACGCGCCGGTCGAGCCGTCACCGGTGACGATGTTGACGACGCCCTTGGGGAGCCCGGCCTGGCGGCAGATGTCCGCGAAGAACAGCGCGGAGAGCGGGGTGGTCTCGGCGGGCTTGAGGACGACGGTGTTGCCGCAGGCCAGGGCCGGGGCGACCTTCCACGCCAGCATCAGCAGCGGGAAGTTCCACGGGATGACCTGGCCGGCCACGCCCAGCGGCCTGGGGTCCGGGCCGAAGCCCGCGTGCCCCAGCTTGTCGGCCCAGCCCGCGTAGTAGAAGAAGTGCGCGGCCACCAGCGGCAGATCGGCGTCCCGCGCCTCGCGGATCGGCTTGCCGTTGTCGAGCGTCTCCAGGACGGCCAGCTCGCGCGAGCGCTCCTGGATGATCCGGGCGATCCGGAAGAGGAACTTGGCGCGCTCGGCGCCCGGCAGCGCCGACCACTTCTCGAACGCCCGGCGGGCCGCCTGCACCGCGCGGTCGACGTCCTCGGCGGTGCCCTGGGTGTACTCGGCCAGCACTTCCTCGGTGGCGGGCGAGACGGTCTTGCGCAGGCCGCCGCCCGTGCCCTCGGTGAACTCGCCGTCGATGAAGAGCCCGTAGGAGGGCGCGAGGTCCACGACGGAGCGCGACTCCGGCGCCGGTGCGTAATCGAATGCTGAGCTCATAGCGGTTCAGTCCACCGTCACGTAGTCGGGGCCGGAGTAACGGCCGGTGCTGAGCTTCTGACGCTGCATCAACAGGTCGTTGAGGAGGCTGGACGCACCGAAGCGGAACCAGTCGGCGGTCAGCCACTCCTCGCCCAGCGTCTCGTTGACCATCACCAGGTACTTGATCGCGTCCTTGGTCGTCCGGATGCCGCCGGCCGGCTTGACGCCGACCTGGACGCCGGTGGTGGCGCGGAAGTCCCGGACCGCCTCCAGCATCAGGAGCGTGACCGGGGGAGTGGCGTTCACCGCCACCTTGCCCGTCGAGGTCTTGATGAAGTCGGCGCCGGCCAGCATCGACAGCCAGGAGACCCGGCGGACGTTGTCGTAGGTCTGCAGCTCGCCGGTCTCGAAGATCACCTTCAGGTGCGCGGCGCTCCCGTCGGGCCGGGCGCACGCCTCCTTCACGGCCTTGATCTCCTCGAAGACCTCCAGGTAGCGGCCGGAGAGGAAGGCACCGCGGTCGATCACCATGTCGATCTCGTCGGCGCCGGCGGCCACCGCGTCCCGGGTGTCGGCCAGCTTGACCGGCAGCGCGGCCCGGCCCGCCGGGAAGGCGGTGGCGACCGAGGCGACGTGGATGCCGGAGTCGCCGAGCGCCTCCTTGGCGACGCCGACCATGTCCGGGTAGACGCAGATCGCGGCGACCTTGGGCGCGGTGCGGTCGGTGGGGTCGGGGTGGACGCCCTTGGCGCACAGCGCCCGGACCTTGCCGGGGGTGTCCGCGCCTTCGAGCGTCGTCAGGTCGATCATCGAGATGGCGAGATCGATGGCGTACGCCTTCGCCGTGGTCTTGATCGAGCGGGTGCCGAGCGTGGCGGCGCGGGCCTGGAGCCCTACCGCGTCGACGCCGGGGAGTCCGTGCAGGAAGCGGCGCAGCGCTCCGTCCGAGGCGGTCACGTCCGCCATCGACGCCAGGCGCCCCGCGGCCTCTTTGCCGTATGCGGGAACAGTGGTGGGCATGGTCACGAGGGGAGCATATCTACGCGCGTAGCGACATGCCAGCCCCCGGCCGGAACCGCCTGGGAACGGCCGGATGCGCACGGCGTCCGCATTGATGCCGTAACGCAATGTCCGGCATCCGGACGGTCGGGCAGAATCGGCGGCATGACGAGCCCGGAACGGTCCACCTCGCCTCCGCAGCAGTACGCGGAACGCAGCTACCGCTCGCCGGCGGCCCTGGTCGGCGGCGCGCTGCTCATCCTGCTCGGCCTCTGGCTCGGTGTCGACGCGCTGCTGTGCGGCACCGCCGCCGCCAAGCTCACCGCGCTCTTCGCGCTGCTGCTCGGGGTGCCGCTGGTCGCCGCCTTCTCGCTGCGGCCGCTGGTCCGGGCGAGCGAGGACCGGCTGTTGGTGCGCAACCCGTTCCGCACCATCGAGCTGCCCTGGTCGGCCGTCGAGGGCCTGCGCGCGACGTTCTCCGCCGAGGTCGTCACCGGCGCCGGCACCACGTACCAGCTGTGGGCCATTCCGGTCTCCCTCCGCCAGCGGAAGAAGGCCACCCGGCAGGCGGCGCGCGGTGCCGGCGCCGTCCGGCCGCGCTTCGGGCTCAACATGGACGCCGGGCCGGTCCCCAAGGCGATGGCCGACCAGACCCTCGCCGAACTGCGCGAGATCAAGGAGCGGGCGGCCCACCGGGAGACCGCCCGGGGCGAGCCGCGGGTGCGCTGGTCGTACGCGGTCCTGGTGCCGAGCCTGGTGGGGGCGGTGGGGCTGGCGGTGATGCTGGCGCTGTAGGGCGCCTCGCCGCCCTCCGGCGTGGCCGCCCGGCGGAGCGTCGGGACGGCAAACGGGGGCCGGGCTCTTAACGAGCCCGGCCCCCGTCGTCATTTCCTGACGATGTATCAGATCCCGGCCGCCGCCGACAGATCCTTCTTGATCGCCGTCAGGGTGGCCGTCGCCTTGGCGCGGGCGTCGGGCAGGCCGCTCGCGTCGGCCACCGGCACCACGACCTCCAGGTAGCACTTGAGCTTGGGCTCGGTGCCGCTGGGCCGGACCACGACCCGGGCCGCCTCGATGCCGTCCGCCGGGGCGCCCGCGAGGTAGTAGCGCAGGCCGTCGGTCGGCGGGAGGTCGGCGCTGCCCGCGTTCAGGTCGTCGGCGCGGGTCACCGACAGGCCCGCCAGCGCCACCGGCGGCTCGGCGCGCAGCCGGCGCATCGCGTCGGAGATCAGCGACAGGTCCTCCACCCGCACCGAGAGCTGGTCGGTGGCGTGCAGGCCGAACTCCACGGCCAGGTCGTCGAGGAGGTCGGCGAGGCCGCGGCCGGCCCGCTTCAGCTCGGCGGCCAGCTCGGTGATCAGCAGGGCGGCGGTGATGCCGTCCTTGTCGCGGACGCCCTCGGGGTCGACGCAGTAGCCCAGCGCCTCCTCGTAGGCGTAGCGCAGGCCGTCCACCCGGGCCAGCCACTTGAAACCGGTCAGCGTCTCCTTGTAGGGGAGCGCGGCACCGTCCGCGATACGGGACATCAGCTGGGAGGAGACGATCGTCGTCGCGAACGTCCCGGTGGCGCCCTTGCGCACCAGGTGCGCGGCGAGCAGCGCGCCGACCTCGTCGCCGCGCAGCATCCGCCAGCCCTCCGGCGTACCGGGGGCGGGGACGGCGACGGCGCAGCGGTCCGCGTCCGGGTCGTTGGCGATGACGATGTCGACGCTGCCCGGGGCCCGGGACCGGGCGGTGGCGAACGCGAGGTCCATCGCGCCCGGCTCCTCCGGGTTGGGGAAGGCGACCGTCGGGAAGTCCGGGTCCGGCTCGGCCTGCTCGGCGACGACCGTCGGGGCCGGGAAGCCGGCCCGCGCGAAGGCGGCGACCAGGGTGTCCCGGCCGACGCCGTGCATCGGGGTGTAGACGACGTCGATGTCGCGGGCGGAGCCGGGCGTGAGGACCGCGTCGGTGCGCTCCAGATAGGCGGCCAGGACGGTGTCGTCCAGGATGTCCCAGCCGGCCTCGGGGCGGGGCACGTCGGCCAGCGAGCGGACCGCGGCGATCCGGTCGGCGATCTGGCCGTCCGCGGGCGGCACGATCTGCGAGCCGTCGCCCAGGTAGACCTTGTAGCCGTTGTCCCGCGGCGGGTTGTGGCTGGCGGTCACCTCGATCCCGGCCACCGCGCCCAGGTGGCGGATGGCGAAGGCCAGCACCGGGGTGGGCAGCGGACGCGGCAGCAGCGCGGCGCGGAGCCCGGCGCCGACCATGACCGCCGCGGTGTCCCGCGCGAAGTCGGCGCTCTTGTAGCGGGCGTCGTAGCCGATGACGACCAGCCCGCCACCGTCCGGCTCGCTGTCCTTGAGGTACGCGGCGAGGCCGGCCGCGGCCCGGATGACCACCGACCGGTTCATCCGCATCGGGCCGGCGCCCAGCTCGCCGCGCAGCCCGGCGGTGCCGAACTGGAGGGTGCCGGCGAACCGCGCCGCCAGGTCCTCGTGCCGGTCCGCCTCGATGAGCCCGGCCAGCTCCTCCCGGGTCTCCGGGTCGGGGTCCTCGGCCAGCCACGCCTGTGCCCGGCTGATCAGCTCCGCGGGAACGGTAGCCACGTGATGCTCCTGCCTGTGGATGCGATGTGGGGGATGCGTGCGGCCGGCCGGGCGGGCGCGACGGCGTCCGCCGGTCCCGCCCGCCGGCTCGCGCCGGCAGCGGGATCCTGCCGCCCGGACAGACCCTGGGCCTGCCCGGGTGTCGGTATCGGCTAGATCTTGCTGAGGACCTGGCCGAGCAGCGTGCCCATCGCGATCGCGGAGTCGCGGCCCGCCTGGAGCACCTCCTCGTGGTTCAGCGGCTCGCCCGTCATGCCGGCGGCGAGGTTCGTCACCAGCGAGATGCCCAGCACCTCGGCGCCGGCCTCGCGGGCGGCGATCGCCTCCAGGACGGTGGACATGCCGACCAGGTCGGCGCCCATGGTCCGCAGCATCCGGATCTCGGCCGGGGTCTCGTAGTGCGGGCCGGGGAGCTGGGCGTAGACGCCCTCCTCCAGGCTCGCGTCGACCTCCTTGCACAGCGCGCGCAGCCGCGGCGAGTACAGGTCGGTCAGGTCGACGAAGTTGGCGCCGGCGATCGGGGAGGTGGCGGTGAGGTTGAGGTGGTCGCCGATGAGGACCGGCTGGCCCGGGCGCATGCCGTCGCGCAGGCCGCCGCAGCCGTTGGTGAGCACCACGGTCTTGCAGCCCGCCGCGACGGCGGTGCGGACGCCGTGCGCGACCGCGGCGACCCCACGGCCCTCGTAGTAGTGGGTGCGGCCGAGGAAGACCAGGGCGCGCTTCTCGCCGATCTTGTACGAGCGGATCTTGCCGCCGTGGCCGGCGACGGCCGGCGGCGGGAAGCCGGGCAGCTCGGTGACCGGGAACTCGTGATCGGGGGCGCCCAGGGCCTCGGCGGCCGGGGCCCAGCCGGAGCCCATGACCAGGGCGACGTCGTGCCGCTCGGCGCCGGTGAGCTCGCGGAGGCGGGCCGCCGCGGCGTCGGCGGCGCCCTTCGGGTCGATGTCCGGGGTAACAGATGCGTTCACGCGGACGAGGGTAGCCGGTAATCCCCTACGCGCGTAGATGTCGCTGTCCACGGGCCTGTGGGCGTCGGCTTGTGGCTTTTGCCAAAGCGTTCCCGGGCGGTCTCGCGGCCCGGAGGGAGCGGCCACCTCAGCACGGGCGCTTGCGGATCTCCATGACGTAGTCGTGCGGGGCACCGGCGGATTCGGCCGCGTCGGCGATCTCGCCCAGATAGCGGGCCGAGGGGAGGCCGCCCTCGTAGCCGTTCAGGACGTAGATCCAGGCGGCCTCGTCGCCGTCGAGGGTGTGCACCCGGACCCGCATCCGGCGGTAGATGTCCAGGCCGACGCCCTCCCAACGGTCCATCGACTCCTCGTCCATGGGAGCGATGTCGTAGAGCGCGACGAAGAGCTGGGAACCGGGGTCCTCGACGACCGTCGCCAGGGCGCCCTCCCAGCCCATCTGCTCCCCGCCGAACGTGAGCCGCCAGCCGTTCAGCCAGCCGGTGCCGCGCAGCGGCGAGTGCGGTGCGCGGCGGGACATCAGCCGCGCGTCGAGGTTGCCGGCGTACGCGGCGTAGAGCGACATGCTTCCGAGGGTACGGGAGGTTCCCCGTTGGGCTCGTGGTACCGGAGATTCGTACAACCGGCTGGCGAGAGCACACGCCCGGCGCCCGCCCGGTGACCTCCGCGCCCCCGGGGGAGAGGCACCGACGGGCGTGCGGGACAATGGAGTACGTGACTCGGATCGTGATCATCGGTGGTGGGCCCGGCGGATACGAAGCGGCCCTGGTGGCGGCCTCGCTCGGCGCGGAGGTGACCGTCGTCGACTGCGACGGTCTGGGGGGAGCGTCGGTACTGACCGACTGCGTCCCGTCGAAGACCCTCATCGCCACGGCCGAGGTGATGACGACCTTCGACTCCTCCTACGAAGAGCTCGGCATCATCGTCGAGGACGACACCCCGTTCAAGGAGCGGCCCGCGCGGGTCGTCGGGGTCGATCTCGGCAAGGTCAACCGACGGGTCAAGCGGCTGGCGCTGGCCCAGTCCCACGACATCACCGCCTCGGTCACCCGTGCCGGCGGCCGGGTGATGCGCGGTCGCGGCCGGCTGGAGCCGGGCCAGGCACCGGACGGCTCGCGCAAGGTCACGGTCACCGCCGCCGACGGCTCGACCGAGGGCCTGATCGCCGACGCGGTGCTGATCGCCACCGGCGCGCACCCGCGCGAGATCCCGGACGCCCAGCCGGACGGCGAGCGGATCCTGAACTGGACGCAGGTCTACGACCTCACCGAGCTGCCCGAGGAACTCATCGTCGTCGGATCCGGCGTCACCGGTGCCGAGTTCGCCGGCGCGTACCAGGCGCTGGGGTCCCGGGTCACCCTGGTCTCCTCGCGCGACCGGGTGCTGCCGGGCGAGGACCCGGACGCCGCCGCCGTGCTGGAGGACGTCTTCCGCCGCCGCGGGATGAACGTCATGGCGCGGTCCCGGGCGCAGTCCGCCAAGCGGGTGGGCGACCGGGTCGAGGTCACCCTCGCCGACGGCCGGACGATCTCCGGCACGCACTGCCTGATGGCGGTGGGCTCCATCCCGAACACCGAGGGGATCGGCCTGGAGGGCGCCGGCGTCAAGCTGAAGGAGTCCGGGCACATCTGGACCGACAAGGTCTCGCGGACCACCGCCCCCGGTGTCTACGCCGCCGGCGACTGCACCGGCGTCTTCGCGCTGGCGTCGGTCGCCGCCATGCAGGGCCGGATCGCGATGTACCACTTCCTCGGCGACGCGGTCACCCCGCTCAACCTCAAGACCGTCTCCGCCAACGTCTTCACCGACCCCGAGATCGCCACCGTCGGCTACTCCCAGGCCGACATCGACAACGGTGTGATCGACGCCCGGGCGGTCAAGCTCCCGCTGCTGCGCAACCCGCGCGCCAAGATGCAGGGCATCCGCGACGGTTTCGTGAAGCTGTTCTGCCGCCCCGGCACCGGCATCGTGGTCGGCGGTGTGGTGGTCTCGCCGCGGGCCAGTGAGCTGATCCACCCGATTTCGATCGCGGTCGACAACAATCTGACGGTCGAGCAGATCGCCAGTGCCTTCACCGTCTACCCGTCGCTGTCCGGCTCGATCGCCGAGGTCGCCCGGCAGCTGCACACCCGGAAGGCGGCCGGCGACTGACCGGCGTTCCGCAAGCAGGCGCATGAAACATTTGTGCCTACGGTGGGCACTTGGGGTGAAACGGTCCTGCATGGTCGGGACCGACCGCCTCGTCCGGGGTGCGGCGGTCGATTGCCCAAGAGTGCAACTGACCAGGCGTCGAGCGGGTTTGAGCACACACGGTGACGGGGAGCGAGGCATGTGCATGCCGCTTACCACGTGAAGCGATGCCGTGTGAACAACTTCCGTTAATTGGTGCAACCTGCTGAAAACAGACGGTCGTTGGCGTTACTGTCAGTTTCGTGTTCGCTGCAGAACGTCGCCAATTGATCCTAGAAATGGTGCGCGCAAACGGAGCGGTGTCGCTCCGTGAGCTCGCCCGTGTCGTCCAGACCTCCGAAGTAACCGTACGGCGCGACGTGCGGGCGCTGGAGGCAGAGGGACTGCTAGACCGCCGGCACGGCGGTGCGGTCCTACCGGGAGGTTTCACCCGCGAGTCCGGCTTCCCACAGAAGTCCCACCTCGCAACCGCGGAGAAGACGGCCATCGCCGATCTCGCGGCAGGCTTCGTCGAGGAGGGCGAGGCCATCGTCGTCGGTGCCGGGACCACCACCCAGGAGCTGGCCCGCCGGCTCGCCCGGGTCCCCGGCCTGACCGTCGTCACCAACTCGCTCCTGGTCGCCCAGGCGCTGGCCCATGCCAACCGCGTGGAGGTGGTGATGACCGGCGGGACCCTGCGCGGTTCCAACTACGCACTGGTCGGCAGCGGTGCCGAGCAGTCCCTCCAGGGGCTGCGGGTATCCCGCGCCTTCCTGTCGGGCAGCGGCCTGACCGCCGAACGCGGGCTGTCCACCTCCAACATGCTCTCCGCCAGCGTCGACCGGGCGCTGGTGCAGGCGGCGGGGGAGGTGGTGGTGCTCGCCGACCACACCAAGCTCGGCTCCGACACCATGTTCCAGACCGTGCCGACGGACGTCATCACCCGGCTCGTGACGGACGAACCGCCCGCCCACGACGACCGTGCCGCCACGGAGTTGCAGGCACTGGCCGACCAGGGCGTCCAGATCGCCGTCGCCAGCGGCTCGCTCACCGGGCAGCCGCCGGCCCAGCCGGGCATGGAAGCCGCCCCGCCGGAGCGCCGGGGTCCGCGGCGGGACGTGCCGCTGCCGGGTCAGCGGCGCAACCACCCGGGCGCCGCGCCCGGGGCGCCGCAGCTGCGCTCGGCGGGTTCGCTCGGGGACGGCCGGGTGGCCGACCTGGCGCCCCGGCGCCGCTAGGGCCTGTCGTCACATTCCCGTGGTCCGCCCGAAGGGCGGGTCGGGCGCCGCCCGGCAGGCGGGAATGTGCCGACAGGCCCTGGGCCGGGTCCCGCGAAGTCCCGTCGTTCGGCCGGAGAGTCCGGCCCGGGGTTGCCGGGGCCCGCACCGCTGCACCGGCGGTGGCCTACGCCCCCGTCTCCCGGCCCGTCCCGCCGGCCTTCAGCCCGCGCAGGGTCAGCGTCAACAGCCGGTCGGCCAGCTCCGGATCGTCCGGGGACTCCTCGGCGGCCAGCGCGATGCCGTTGGTGAGCTGGAGCAGATCGCCGATGACGACGTCCCGGCGCACCGCCCCGGCCTGCTGGGCCCGGGCCAGCAGCGCGGACCCGGCCTCGCCGAGCGGGACGCGGCACCGCGCCATCCCCGAGCTCTCGTCTGCGTACGCGGTCATCAGGGCCCGCGACAGGCCCCGGTAGGTGCTGGCGTGGGTGATCAGCGCGCGCAGCCAGTCCACCAGCGCGGTGCACGGCTGGGGGTCGTCGGCCAGCTCCCGGGCGTAGCAGAGCAGGGCCTCCACCTCGCCCTGGAAGACCGCGCCCATCAGGGCGGTGCGGTTGGGGAAGTGCCGGTAGAGGGTGCCGATGCCGACGCCGGCCCGGCGCGCGATGTCCTCCAGGGAGCTGTCCGTGCCGTGCTCCGTGAAGGCGGTCCGGGCCTCGGTCAGCAGCCGCTCGTAGTTCCGGCGCGCGTCGGCCCGCATGGGGCGTACCGCGGGCGCGTCCGGGGACGCCGGCGTCCCCGCCGGTGCGTGCGCCGCGGCGGCCCGCTCCGCCCGCCGCTGCCCTGCCGTCTCGGTCGCCATCCGCCGTCCCTCCTCGATCCCGCGTCCAGCATGACATCGCTGTGCCGGGGGCGGACCGGGGCGTCCGCCCGGCGGCGCCGGTGGCCGGGTGGCGGCCGGCCGGTGACCGTTCGGCGTACCGCGCCCGTCGGGCCGGCGAACTCCTGGGAAAGGCCGCAACGTCCCCCCTCCAAGGGCCATCAAACCAGGCGCAAAGAGGGCTTCCGGGGACGTCCGGGAGCCGTCCAGGAAGTCTGGGGAACAACGTATGGGACTGACCAGCCGGCCACTGCTGTACGCCGTGATCGCCCTCGCCTTGGCCTGTGTGGGGCTCACGGTCTGGATCTGGCCGAGGCTCTCGGGACGGGGCACGCGGGCGGTGCTGGGGCGGCTCGGCGTGATCGCCGGGACCCAGCTGGCCGTCGTGGCCGCGCTCGGTCTCGTGGTGAACACCAACTTCCAGTTCTACGCCTCCTGGCACGAGCTGCTCGGCCTGTACGACGGGGCGCCCGCCGCGGTCGGCAAGTGGGGCAACGAGGGCGCCGCCGGGCCCGCCGGCGACCCGTCCAAGGGCCTGGTGCAGGCGTCCGGCCCGGAGGGGCTGGACAAGGTGCACGGGGTGCCCAAGGGCCCGCCGGAGAAGAACGGCAAGGTCGAGACCGTACGGATCGTCGGCAAGCGGACCCGGGTGGTGGACCCGGCGTACGTCTACCTGCCGCCGCAGTACTTCCAGAAGCAGTACGCCCGGCAGAGATTCCCGGTCGTCGTCGCGCTCAGCGGCTACCCGGGCGGGATATTCCTGCTGGGCCAGCACCTCCGGCTGCCGGAGACCGCCGCGAAGCTGGTCCGCAACGGCACCCTCCAGCCGACGGTCATCGTGATGCTGCGGCCCACCATCGCGCCGCCGCGGGACACCCAGTGCGTCGACGTGCCCGGCGGCCCGCAGGCCGAGACCTTCTTCGCGCAGGACGTCCCGGACGCCCTGAAGTCGCACTACCGGGTGGGCCACGACCCGGGCGCCTGGGGCGTGCTCGGCTACTCCTCCGGCGGCAGCTGCGCCCTCCAGCTCGCCATGCGCCACCCGCGCACCTACACCGCCGCGGCGGCCCTCTCGCCCGACTACAAGGTCTCCAACGACCCCACCACCGGCAATCTCTTCGGCGACGACGCGGCACGCGGCCAGCGCCGCTCGGAGCACGACCTGATGTGGCGGCTGAAGAACCTGCCCGCCCCCGACGTCAACGTCCTGATCGGCACCAGCCGCAGCGGCGAGAAGAACTACCCGGCGGCGCAGGCGTTCCTGGCCGCGGTCCGCCCGCCCATGAAGGCGGACTCGATCGTCCTCGACCACGGCAGCCACAACTTCGCCACCTGGCGCCGCGAACTGCCCGCCGCGCTCCAGTGGATGAGCCGGACGCTGATGTTCCCCGAGGAGGTCGTGGGGAAGTCGTAGCCGCCCGCGACACCGGCGAGGCCGAGCGGGAAGGAAACGAAAAAGGGGCGGGCTCCCGGTACGCGGTGTACCGGGAGCCCGCCCCTATGTCGGTCGGTGGACGCTTCAGTCCTTGATCTCGCAGATCGCCGCGCCGGAGGTGAGGGCCGCGCCCACCTCGGCGCTCAGGCCCTTGACGGTGCCCGAGCGGTGCGCGTTGATCGGCTGCTCCATCTTCATCGCCTCCAGGACGACGATCAGCTCACCCTCGGTGACCTGCTGGCCCTCCTCGACGGCGACCTTGACGATGGTGCCCTGCATCGGGGAGGCCAGGGTGTCACCGGAGACCGCGCTGCCGGTCTTCTTGGTGGCCTTGCGCTTGGGCTTGGCGCCCCCGGCGACCGCGGCGCGGGCCAGCGGCATGCCGAGCGACGCCGGCAGCGAGACCTCCAGGCGCTTGCCGCCGACCTCGACCACGACCGTCTCGCGGCTGTCCGCCTCGGTCTCCTCGCCGCCGGGCGCGGCGAACGGCGGGATCTCGTTGGCGAACTCGGTCTCGATCCAGCGGGTGTGGACCGTGAACGGCTCGGTGGAGCCGGTGAGTTCGGGCGCGAACGCCGGGTCCTTGACGACCGTGCGGTGGAACGGGATGGCGGTGGCCATGCCCTCCACCTGGAACTCGTTCAGCGCCCGGGCGGCCCGCTGGAGGGCCTGCTCGCGGGTGGCGCCGGTGATGATCAGCTTGGCCAGCAGGGAGTCCCAGGCCGGGCCGATGACCGAGCCGGCCTCCACGCCCGCGTCCAGGCGGACGCCCGGGCCCGACGGCGCGTCGAACGTGGTGACCGTGCCGGGCGCGGGGAGGAAGTTGCGGCCCGGGTCCTCGCCGTTGATCCGGAACTCGAAGGAGTGGCCGCGCACGGCCGGGTCGTCGTAGCCCAGCTCCTCGCCGTCGGCGATCCGGAACATCTCGCGGACCAGGTCCAGGCCGGTGACCTCCTCGGTGACCGGGTGCTCCACCTGGAGGCGGGTGTTGACCTCCAGGAAGGAGATGGTGCCGTCCTGGCCCACGAGGAACTCGCAGGTGCCGGCGCCCTCGTAGCCGGCCTCCTTGAGGATGGCCTTGGACGCGCGGTACAGCTCGGCGTTCTGCTCGTCGCTCAGGAACGGCGCGGGGGCCTCCTCGACGAGCTTCTGGTGGCGGCGCTGCAGCGAGCAGTCGCGGGTGGAGACGACCACGACGTTGCCGTGCTTGTCGGCCAGGCACTGGGTCTCGACGTGCCGGGGGCGGTCGAGGTAGCGCTCGACGAAGCACTCGCCGCGGCCGAAGGCGGCGACCGCCTCGCGCACCGCGGAGTCGTAGAGCTCGGGGACCTCGTCCAGGGTCCGGGCGACCTTCAGGCCGCGGCCGCCGCCGCCGAACGCCGCCTTGATCGCGATCGGCAGTCCGTGCTCCTTGGCGAAGGCGACGACCTCGTCGGAGCCGGAGACCGGGTCCGGGGTGCCGGCGACCAGCGGGGCACCGGCGCGCTGCGCGATGTGCCGGGCGGCGACCTTGTCGCCGAGGTCGCGGATGGCGTGCGGCGGCGGGCCGATCCAGGTCAGGCCGGCGTCGAGCACGGCCTGCGCGAACTCGGCGTTCTCGGAGAGGAAGCCGTAGCCGGGGTGGATGGCGTCCGCACCGGAATCGGCGGCCGCCTGGAGGACCTTGGCGATGTCCAGGTAGCTGGTGGCAGGGGTGTCACCGCCCAAGGCGTATGCCTCGTCCGCGGCGCGGACGTGCAGGGCGTCCCGGTCCGGGTCGGCGTAGACGGCTACGCTCCCGATCCCGGCGTCCCGACATGCACGGGCAACGCGGACAGCGATTTCGCCACGGTTGGCGATGAGCACCTTGCGCACGATGGGTCCTTCCTTGGCGCTACGCCGCAACACACTGAACGCAGCGAGTTTAGGGACTGGCGACACCGCGTGCCGACCCGTTCCCTGGGGTGAGCTTGCCCACACGGAGCGTGCGCGCGGCGATGGCGAGGGGCCAAAGTCCGTTGGAATCCCAGGGTAGGCCCGGATTCCCGGGCTTCGGCGCGCGGCGCGGTGTGGCCTAGGTCTCGGACTGTGGACACCCGGCGAACCGTCAATTCTTTGTGGAGTCCCTACGAATGGGCGAGTGAAAGTTTTCGGGTGGGCGCGGCGGGCGGGGGTATGCCGACGGGGGGTCGGACGCGGTGGTGCAGACCCCTTGCCGTGACTGTTACCCGTTAGTAGCGTGCGGGATGCCTTCCGTACTCCTGGTAACAGTTCGTAGTGGCGGCGGACGGCGGCGCGGAGAGCGCACGACGGCGGAAGTGGGGTGGGCGCGATGATCGCGGCACGCAGACCGGTGGCCCTGGCGGCGGCGGTGGTCCTGGTCCTGGAGACGGCCGGGATCCTGCTGCTGAACTGGATCCTGAGCATCGTGGTCGACCGGCAGCAGATGTCCCTGGCCGGGCTGCGGCCGGACGCGATGTCCGTCGGTGCCTGGGGCGGCGCCGCGGTCGCCGCACTCTTCCTCCTCTTCTGCGCCGCGGTGCTGCTGCGCGCCGCACTGCGGGACCGGGCGCCCGGCCGCCTGACGCGCATCGCGCTGATCTGCTGCGCGGTGGCGCACGGCGTCGTCGGCGCGCTCGCCGTCGGCCTGATCGGCTGGCCGGCGTTCGCCGCCCTGATGGTGGTGCTCGCGTTGCTCGTGCTGACCCTGGTCGCCTACGGCGAACCGCGCCCGGACCGGGCGCCGGCCGAGGACCCCGCCACGGGCGGCGCCCCCGCCTGACCCCGTCGGCCTCCCGTCCGCGCCCCGAACTCGGGGCGTGGCGGGGGGTGTTTGGCCTCGTTTCGGGGCGTCCGGCGCCCCCGCGGCGCGCCGCCGACGGTGACCCGGCGCGCCACCCGACCGGACGCGGTGGCCGGATCCGCCGCCCCGGCCCTCAGCTCCCCGCGGGCCGCCCCGCCGGCGCGTGCTCCCGCAGGATCTCGACGAACGCCCGCATCCACTCCGGCTGGTCCGGCCAGGCACGGGCCGAGATGACCTTGCCGTCCGCCACCGCCGACCCGTCGACGAAGTCCCCGCCGCCCAGCTCCACCTCCGCCGCGCAGGCGGGGTAGGCGGAGGTCCGGCGGCCCTTCAGTACCCCGAGCGGCGCCAGCGCGATGGCCGCGTGGCAGATGTGCGCGACCGGCTTGTCCGCGTCGAAGAAGTGCGTGACCACCCGCCGGAAGTCCGGGTCGTGCCGCAGGTATTCGGGCGCCCGGCCACCGGGCAGGACCAGCGCCGCGTACTCCGTCGGATCGACCTCGGACAGTGCGAGGTCGGCCGGCCAAGAGTGGCCCGCCGACTCGGTGTAGGTGTCGAAGCCCTCGACGAAGTCATGCGTGACGAACCGCAGCTTCTTCCGCGACGGCGCCGCGACCAGGACCTCGTACCCCTCCTCCAGCAGCCGCTGGTACGGGTAGAAGAACTCCAGGTCCTCGCTCGCGTCTCCGGCGACGATCAGGATCTTGGTCATGGGGAACACTCCTCGCGCTGGCGGTCGTCTCGGAACCATCGGTTCCCCGACGATGCGCAGCGCTCACCGCCCGGCCGAAAATCACCGGCGGGAGGGCACGCCCGCGGCGGGCGAGCGGCGTTCGGGGCGGCGCTCAGGCCCACAGATCGGTGATCGCGATGCCCAGGTCGGCCAGCAGGCGGCGGAACAGCGGCAGGGACAGGCCGATGACGTTGCCCGGGTCGCCGTCGATCCCGTCGATGAACGGCGCCGAGCGGCCGTCGAGGGTGAACGCGCCCGCCACGTACAGCGGTTCACCGCTCGCCACGTACGCGGCGATCTCGTCGTCGTCGGGCTCGCCGAACCGGACCGTGGTGGACGCGGTGGCCGAAACCTGACGGCCCGACGCGGTGTCGATCACGCAGTGACCGGTGCGCAGGATCCCGGACCGGCCGCGCATCGACTTCCAGCGGGCCGTGGCGTCCTCGGCGTCCGCCGGCTTGCCGAGCGCCCGCCCGTCCAGCTCCAGCACCGAGTCGCAGCCGACGACCAGCGCACCGGCGGCCTCCGGCCGGGCCGCGACCGCGGCGGCCTTCGCCTCGGCCAGCATGCGGGCCAGCTCCTCCGGGGTGGCGGCGGTGAGCGCGTCCTCGTCGACCCCGCTTATCACGACCTCGGGTGCCAGCCCGGCCTGCCGGAGCAGGCCGAGACGGGCCGGGGACTGGGAGGCGAGGACGAGGCGGCGGGGGCCGGGAGCTTCGGTCATGCCCGCCATCGTACGGAGCCGGCGGCGATCAGTGGGCCGGGGTCCGACGGCCGGCGGCCCGCAGCGCCAGCCAGCCCAGCAGTGCGCCGAGGGCGACGCCCAGGGTGTTGTGCGCCCAGTCCGCGGCTCCTTCGCGAGGGCGCGTTAATGCTGGGCATCAGGGCGGTACTGGGAGGCGGCGTAAAGCCTCCATGAGGGGATGTCGGGCAGGCAAGGAAAACGGGCCGGACGCCCGGAGTGAAAGGGGGCAATTTCCCCTTCTCCGGTAGTCCGGCCCGCTCGCCGCGTCACGTGTTCCGCGTTCCGGCGCCGTTCCGGTCGTTCAGCGCGGCCTCACTTGTTCAGGACGGCCTGCATCACCGACTTCGCGATCGGTCCGCCCAGCTTTCCACCGGCGATCTCCGAGCGCGGGATGTCCATGTCCTTCGGGTCGACGAAGACCGCCACCGCCACCGGCGAACTCCCGTCGGGAAGCTTCGCGTAGGAGACGAACCAGGCGTAGGGCCGCTCGTCGTTCACGTCCGCACCGTGCTGCGCGGTACCGGTCTTGCCGCCGACCGTCACCCCGTCGATCTTCGCCTTCGAGGCGGTGCCGTCCGAAACGGTGTACTCCATCATTTCCTGCACCTTCTTCGCGGTGCTCTCGGAGACCGCCTGCGGGTCCCCGGAATTCAGCGGCGCCGGATCGAACTTCTCGATCGTGGACAGGTCCGGGCCGCGCAGCTCCTCGACCAGATACGGCTTCATCACCTTGCCGTTGTTGGCGATCCCGGCGGCGACCATCGCCATCTGCAGCGGGGTGCTGGTCAGGCTGCCCTGCCCCATACCGGTCAGCGCGGTCTGCGGCTGGTCGAGCTTGCTCGGATATCCGCTCACCGCGGAACGCACCGGGACGAAGTGCTCCGAGTTGAAACCGAATTTCTCCGCGGTCTCCCGCATTTTGTCCGTGCCCAGCTTGTGCGCGGCGTCCAGGAAGACGTTGTTGCAGGACCACTGCATACCGGTCTTCAGCGACGCCTTGTCGCAGGGCGCCCCCACGACGTCGTTGCCGACCTGGGTGTGGGTCTGCGGCAGCGTGTACGGGGCCGGGGCGCCGGAGGAGGCGTTGATGTCGGTGACGGTGCCGTGCTCCAGGGCCGCGGCCGCGGTGAGCACCTTGAAGGTCGAGCCGGGCGGGTAGATCTCGCGCAGCGCCCGGTTGTTCATCGGCTTGGACTTGTCCTGGTCGAGGGCGAGGTACTTCTTGCCCTCCGCGGCGGACAGCCCCGCGAACGTCGACGGGTCGTAGGACGGCGTGCTCGCCATCGCCAGGATCTTGCCGCTCCGCGGGTCCAGGGCGACCACCGCGCCGGTCGCGTGCAGATCGGTCAGCCCCTTGTAGGCGGCCTTCTGCGCCTTCTCGCTGATGGTGGTCAGGACGTCGCCGCCGCGCGGCTTCTCGCCCGTCAGCATGCCCCGCGCGCGGTTGAAGAACAGCCGGTCGTCCTTGCCGCTGAGCACCTTGCGGTAGACGCCCTCCAGCATCGTCTCGCCCGCCGCCTGCCGGGCGTACCCGGTGACCGGGGCGTACATCGCGCCGTCGGTGTAGGTCCGCTTGTACTTGAAGTCGCCGCTGGTCTCCGTGGACCCAGTGATCGGCTTGCCGTCGACGATGATGTTGCCGAGCGGATACGAGTACGCCTCGATCTTTACCCGCCGGTTGTTGGCGTCGTTCGCGAGCTGATCTGCCTGCAGGAACTGCACCCAGGTCACCCGGACCAGCAGGGCGAGCACCAGCACCCCGCAGAAGACGGCTATGTGTCTGAGCGGCCTGTTCATGATCTCCCCTCCCGCCCGGCACGGCGGCCGGCCGGTCACTCCATGGCCGCATGCCCGAATTGCACTGTCGAGAGAGAAAGATGCAAATTCGGCCGCTGCGGTTGCGGAGAGAGGTGAGGTCAATGGGGCGGATGGGGCGCCGGCCCCGCGGGAACCGCGGGTCCCGTGAGGGCGTCACCTGATCAGGAGCACCAGCGTCCCCACCATGATCGCCGTGGCGAGCACGAAGCCCATCCGACGGAGCTTCGCCTGCACCTCGCGCAGCTCCTCGGGCGGTTCATCGGGCGGATCGGACCACAGCATGGCCTCGATCCTCCCGTCCCCAACGGCGGCGGCGCCTGAGTACGCATACTCAGGCGCCGCGCCGTCAAGGACTAGTCAGTGCACAATGCACCGATCTGTTCCGCGGGTCATCGCGGCCAGAAGCTGGTCCGCCAGGCCCGCGGTCCCGGATGGGGCATCCGGGACCGGGCCGGAACCGTCGCCGCCGGATCCGACCACTCGCTGCCGCGCCCGCCGCTGTCCGGCGCGGCGCCGGCGGCCACCGCCGCCGCCCGGGCCTTGACCACCGCCAGCGCGGCGGCCAGCTCCTCGGGCGTGGGATTGCCCCGTACGACCTTGATCATCGTCATCGACCTCCTACGGCGGGGACTACAGCGGGATGTTGCCGTGCTTCTTCGGCGGCAGCGCCTCCCGCTTGTTGCGCAGCGTGCGCAGCCCGCGGACGATGTGCCGCCGGGTGTCGGACGGCATGATCACCGCGTCGACATAGCCCCGCTCGGCCGCGACGTAGGGGTTCAGCAGGGTGTCCTCGTACTCCTGGATCAGCTCCTGGCGGCGGGTCTCCTGCGCGGCCGGGTCCTCGATCGCCGCCAGCGTCCGGCGGTGCAGGATGTTGACCGCGCCCTGGGCGCCCATCACGGCGATCTGCGCGGTCGGCCAGGCGAGGTTCAGGTCCGCGCCCAGGTGCTTGGAGCCCATGACGTCGTATGCGCCGCCGAACGCCTTCCGGGTGATCACGGTGATCAGCGGAACCGTCGCCTCCGCATAGGCGTAGATCAGTTTGGCGCCGCGCCGGATGATCCCGTCGTACTCCTGGTCCGTGCCCGGCAGGAAGCCCGGGACGTCGACGAAGGTCAGCACCGGGATGTTGAAGGCGTCGCAGGTGCGCACGAACCGCGCAGCCTTCTCGCTCGCGTTGATGTCCAGACAGCCCGCGAACTGCATCGGCTGGTTGGCCACCACGCCGACCGAGTGCCCCTCGACCCGCCCGAACCCGGTGAGGATGTTCGGTGCGAACAGCGCCTGGGTCTCCAGGAATTCGCCGTCGTCCAGCACGTGCTCGATCGCGGTGTGCATGTCGTACGGCTGGTTGGCCGAGTCCGGGATGAGCGTGTCCAGCTCACGGTCCGCGTCGGTGACCGCCAGGTCCGCCTCCTCCGGGAAGGCCGGCGGGTCGGAGAGGTTGTTCGACGGCAGGTACGACAGCAGCCCCTTGACGTACTCGATGGCGTCCTTCTCGTCACCCGCCATGTGGTGCGCCACGCCCGAGGTGGTGTTGTGCGTACGGGCCCCGCCCAGCTCCTCGAAACCGACGTCCTCGCCCGTCACCGTCTTGATGACGTCCGGCCCGGTGATGAACATGTGCGAGGTCTGGTCGACCATCACCGTGAAATCCGTGATGGCCGGCGAATACACCGCGCCACCCGCGCACGGACCCACGATCAGGGAAATCTGCGGCACCACGCCCGACGCGTGCACATTCCGCCGGAAAATCTCCGCGAACAGCCCGAGGGCGGCCACGCCCTCCTGAATGCGGGCACCGCCGCCGTCATTGATCCCGACGACCGGACAGCCGTTCTTCAGGGCGAAGTCCATCACCTTGACGATCTTCTCGCCGTAGACCTCGCCGAGCGATCCGCCGAAGATCGTGAAGTCCTGCGAATACACACAGACCGGCCGCCCGTCGACCGTTCCATAACCCGTGACCACGCCATCGCCGTACGGCCGGTTCTTCTCGATCCCGAAATTCGTCGACCGGTGACGGGCGAACTCGTCGAGCTCGACGAACGAGCCCTCGTCCAGCAGGAGATCGATGCGCTCACGCGCCGTCAACTTCCCCTTGGCGTGCTGCTTTTCCACCGCACGGGCGGAGCCGGCATGCGTGGCTTCCTCGACCCGTCGCTGCAGATCCGCCAATTTGCCCGCGGTGGTGTGGATGTTTGCTTCCGGTTCGGACATCGGGATGCGGCTCCTGCTCGTCCTGGACTGGCACTCGTACTGAGGGAGGTACGGGTGTGGCTACCGACTCGTAGCGTATCGGCGGGACTGCTCTGCGGCACTGCGTCGTTGACCACACCTAGGCTGGGGCCATGACGCCTCAACCACCGGAAAACCGGGATAAAGACGCCGGTCGCTGGAGTGATCTGGGCCGCCCGCCGCTGAACGCGAACGCGCTGCGCCGGGCCCTCGTCCGCCCCGGCTCGCTCTGGTCCTCACTGGACGTCGTCCCCGCCACCGGGTCCACCAACACCGACCTCGTCGAGCGGGCGGCGGCCGGTGGCCTGCGCGAGGGCGCCGTCCTCATCGCCGAGGAACAGTCGGCCGCCCGCGGCCGGCTCGACCGCCGCTGGTCGGCGCCGTCCCGCTCCGGGCTCTTCTTCTCCGTCTACCTCACGCCGACCGTGCCGCCGGCCCGCTGGGGCTGGCTCCCCCTCCTCACCGGAGTGGCCGCGGCCACCGCGATCGCCCGCGCCGCCGGCGTCGACACCGCGCTCAAGTGGCCCAACGACCTGCTGATCACGGTGGACGGCGCGGAACGCAAGCTCGGCGGCATCCTCGCCGAACGCGCCGCCGACGGCGTCGTCATCGGCATGGGCCTCAACGTCTCGCTCACCGCCGACGAACTCCCCGTCCCCACCGCCGGCTCGCTGGCCCTCGCGGGCGCCGCCAACACGGACCGGGACCCGCTGCTGCGGGCCGTCCTCCGCTCGCTGGAGGAGTGGTACGGCGAGTGGCAGGAAGCGGACGGCGATCCGGGCGCGTGCCGCCTCCAGGCGGCGTACGCGGCGGGCTGCGCGACGCTGGGGCGCAAGGTGCGGGCGCACCTGCCGGGCGACCGCTCGATCGACGGCGAGGCGGTCGCCCTCGACGCCGACGGCCGCCTCGTCCTGGCCACGGCGGACGGCGTCCAACAACCGGTGGACGCCGGCGACATCGTGCATCTCCGACCGGCGTAGCGGATGTGTTGGGCGGGGCGCCCGGGGTGTGGTGGGTGCCGGTGTGGGTGCCCCGCCCGGTGGGGATGAGGGACGGGGCAGGACCGGGTTGCCGCTTGTACCTGTCCTCCCGCCGGGGTGGGGTCCGTTCATGACCGGTACCCACCACCGAGCCGGAGCCCCACCCCGACACACCCCTCCGCCGAAGGCGGAAAACGGTGCCCCCACATCGGGGCAGCCGGCAACGTGGGAAGAAGCCGAGCGCAGCGGCTACGTGAGGCAGAGCACACCTGCCGTATCGTTGAGGCGGTCCGTCGGCAGGGAGCGGATCATGGGCGAGCAGCGAGATCGGAAGGGCCGTGCGCAGGGAACGGACAGGGAGCGGTCGGTGACGGCCGACGAGTCGGGGGCCACCCCGCGCGGCGCGGACGCCGAGGGCGAGGCGGTGGGAGAGGCCCCTGCGGGCGATCCCGCAGGCGGTCCCGAAGCGGGCGACGGCGTCGTCGAAGACAACGGCGAGACCGCCGAGAACAACATCGCCGTGAAGCTCGAACAGCTCATCCTCGGGGCCGAGCGCCGCTACACGCCGTTCCAGGCGGCCCGCAGCGCCGGCGTTTCCATGGACCTCGCGGCCCGCTTCTGGCGGGCCATGGGCTTCGCGGACATCGGCCAGGTCAAGGCCCTCACCGAGGCCGATGTGCTGGCGCTGCGCCGGCTCGCCGGTCTCGTCGAGGCGGGGCTGCTGAGCGAGGCGATGGCCGTGCAGGTCGCCCGTTCCACCGGTCAGACCACGGCGCGGCTCGCCGACTGGCAGATCGACTCGTTCCTGGAGGGGCTGACCGAGCCCCAGGACTCCGGCCTGACCCGTACGGAGATCACCTATCCGCTGGTCGAGCTGCTGCTCCCGGAGTTGGAGGAGTTCCTGGTCTATGTGTGGCGGCGGCAGCTGGCCGCGGCCACCGGGCGGGTGGTCCAGGCGCAGGACGACGCGGAGATGGTGGACCGGCGGCTGGCCGTCGGGTTCGCCGACCTGGTCGGGTTCACCCGGCTGACGCGGCGGCTGGAGGAAGAGGAACTGGGCGAGCTGGTCGAGGCGTTCGAGACCACCGCCGCCGATCTGGTCGCCGCGCACGGCGGCCGGCTCATCAAGACCCTGGGCGACGAGGTGCTCTTCGCGGCGGACGACGCGGGCATCGCGGCCGAGATCGGGCTGCGGCTGATCGAGACCATGGGCCACGACGAGACGATGCCCGAGCTGCGGGTGGGCATCGCGTTCGGCACGGTCACGACCCGGATGGGCGATGTCTTCGGGACGACCGTCAACCTGGCCAGCCGGCTGACCTCGATAGCGCCGAAGGACACCGTGCTGGTGGACCAGGCGTTCGCGGAGGAGCTGGGGCGTACGGGCGACGCACCGGTCTCCGAGGCGGATGCCGCGGCGGCGGAGAAGGCCGCCCAGGAGGGCACCGGCAGCCCGCCGCCCCCGTACCGCTTCGCGTTGCAGCCGATGTGGCAGCGGCCGGTGCGCGGTCTGGGCGTCGTCGAGCCGTGGATGTTGACCCGGCGCGGGTGAGGCGCACGGCCGCGGTGGGCCCTGCCGTAAACCGGCGCGAGCTGACATGATCCTCAGCGGTCGGGTCAACGATCGTTAACCGGGAATCGGGAGGGCGGCATGAGCGGTACGCGGCGGTTCGGTGCGGACGAGTGGGTCGGCGTGGCGCGGCACGGCTTCGTGGCGGAGCTGGTCATGGACCGGCCGAAGGCGATGAACGCGATGTCGACGGCGATGGCCGACGCGCTGGCGCAGGCGTGCGCCGAGCTGGCCGCCGACCGTTCCGTGCGGGCGGTGGTGCTCACCTCCACCCATGAGCGGGCGTTCTGCGTGGGGGCCGACCTCAAGGAGCGCAACTCCTTCACGGACGCCGATCTGATGCGGCAGCGGCCGCGCACCCGGGCCGCCTACACCGGGGTGCTGGAGCTGCCGATGCCGACGATCGCGGCGGTGCACGGCTTCGCGCTCGGTGGCGGTTACGAGTTGGCGCTGGCCTGCGATCTGATCGTCGCGGACGGCACCGCGGTGGTGGGGCTGCCGGAGGTGTCGGTGGGCGTCATTCCCGGCGGGGGTGGGACGCAGCTGCTGCCGCGCCGGGTGGGCGCGGCGCGCGCCGCCGAGCTGGTGTTCACCGCGCGCCGGGTGCCGGCGGCGGAGGCCGGCGAGCTGGGGCTGGTGGACCGGGTGGTGGCGGATGGGCGGGACCGGGCGGAGGCGCTGGAGCTGGCCGCCGCGATCGCCCGTAACTCGCCGGTGGGGCTGCGTGCGGCCAAGCGCGCCATGCGGCTCGGTCAGGGCCTGGACCTGCGGGCCGGGCTGGATCTGGAGGACGGAGCCTGGCGCAGCGTGGCGTTCTCCGGGGACCGGGCCGAGGGCGTCGCGGCCTTCAACGAGAAGCGGGACCCGAACTGGCCGGGGGAGTGACGCTCCGCCCCGCCCCGTCCGGTGGCTGACCAGCGGAAGGGGCGAATCGGGTCAATCATTCCTACGCTGTAATACAGAGCGTGCTCACGGTGACGGAATGTGAGGATCCGGTGACGGGCGAGGCTGACGCGAGGCTGCGGGCCGTGGTGGAGCTGGCGCAGGCGATGGCCGCCGCGCCGGCGCTGCGCGACTCGGCCCGGGCCGCCGCGCAGGGCGCACGCCGGGCGCTGGCGGGCTCCTTCGCGGCCCTCTCCATGTGGGAGCGCGAGCGGGGGCGGCTGCGGGTGCTGGCGAACGTCGGCGAACTCGCTCCGGGGGAGCGGGAGTTCCCCGACAACGAGGCGTATCCGGTGCACGAGTTCCCGGAGGTCGTCGAGTTCCTGCACGAGCAGTGGGCCGGCGGCGGGGAGCCCGGCGCGTGGGTGGAGTTCGCCGAGGGCGGGCCGCGGGAGGGCGCGCCGGCGGGGGGCTCGTACAACCATCAGCGGGTGGCCGCGCTGCGCCGGCGCGGCCGGGGCTGCTGCGTGGTGGCCCCGATCGTGCTGCACGGCCGGGCGTGGGGCGAGCTCTATGTGGCGCGGCGGGCCGGGGAGCCGGTGTTCGGGCGGGCGGACGTCGATTTCGCGACCGTGCTGGCCGCCGTCACGGCCGCCGGGATCGCCCAGACCGAGCGGCTCGCGGAGGCCCGCCGGCTGGCGTTCACCGACGCGCTGACCGGCCTGGCCAACCGCCGGGCCGTCGACATGCGACTGGACGAGGCGTTGGAGCGGCACCGCGTGGACGGTGTGGCGGTCAGCCTGGTGGTGTGCGATCTGAACGGGCTGAAGCAGGTGAACGACTCGCGCGGGCACGCGGTCGGCGACCGGCTGCTGGAGCGCTTCGGGTCGGTGCTGTCGCTGTGCGGCGCGATGCTGCCGGGGACGCTCGTGGCGCGGTTGGGCGGCGACGAGTTCTGCCTGCTGGCGGTCGGGCCGGGGAGCGACGAGGTGGCCAAGGTGGCCGGTGAGCTGTGCCGGCGGGCCGGTGAGCTGGACCTCGGCGAGGGGGTCGCGGTGGGGGTCGCCTCGACCGGCGACCCGATAGGGCCGGTGCACAGCGCCCGCCGGCTCTTCCGGCTCGCGGACGCCGCCCAGTACCGGGCCAAGGCGGCGAAGTCCGGCGGGCCGGTGGTGGCCGGGCGGCACGGCGGCGCGGACGACCCGGTGGTGCAGCTGGCGGACTCGCCGGAGCCGCCGCCGGGGCCGGAGCGACGGAGGTTCCGGAGGTGACGCGGGGTGCCGGGTGACGGGGCGCGATCGGCGCGGGCGATGATCGGTAAGGGGTGATCCCGAAATCCGGTGGTGACATCTGGCGATTCAGTCTCTAGGGTGCCTGAATATGGATATGCACACTGTGGTGCTGGGGACGTCCGGCACCACCGCACAGGACGTCATCGCGGTGGCCCGCGGCGCGGCGCGGATCGAGCTGTCCGAGGAGGCCCGCGCCGCCGTCGCCGCCTCGCGCGCCTTCATCGACGAACTCGCCGCCAAGCCCGACCCGGTCTACGGCGTCTCCACCGGCTTCGGCGCCCTCGCCGTCCGGCACATCAGCCCCGAACTGCGGGCCCAGCTCCAGCGCAACATCGTGCGTTCGCACGCGGCCGGCATGGGCCCGGCCGTCGAGCGCGAGGTGGTCCGCGCCCTGATGTTCCTGCGGCTGAAGACCCTCGCCTCGGGGCACACCGGCGTCCGCCCGGTGGTCGTCGAGACCATGGCCGCCCTCCTGAACGCCGGGATCACCCCGGTCGTCCACGAGTACGGCTCGCTCGGCTGCTCCGGCGACCTCGCGCCGCTCTCGCACTGCGCGCTGACGCTGATGGGCGAGGGCGATGCGGAAGGCCCCGACGGCGTCGTCCGGCCCTCCGGCGAACTGCTGGCCGCGCACGGCATCGCGCCCGTCGAGCTCCGTGAGAAGGAGGGGCTGGCGCTCCTCAACGGCACCGACGGCATGCTCGGCATGCTGGTGATGGCCTGCGCCGACCTGGCCCGGCTGTTCACCTCCGCGGACATCACCGCCGCGCTCTCCATGGAGGCGCTGCTGGGCACCGACAAGGTCCTCGCGCCCGAGCTGCACGCCATCCGGCCGCACCCGGGCCAGGCCGCCTCGGCCGCCAACATGCTGACGTTCCTGGCCGGTTCCGGCCTCACCGGCCACCACCAGGACGACGCCCCGCGCGTCCAGGACGCCTACTCCATCCGCTGCGCCCCCCAGGTCGCCGGCGCCGGCCGGGACACCCTCGCGCACGCCCGCCTGGTCGCCGACCGGGAGCTGGCCGCCGCCGTCGACAACCCCGTCGTGCTGCCCGACGGCCGGGTGGAGTCCAACGGCAACTTCCACGGTGCACCGGTCGCCTACGCGCTGGACTTCCTGGCCATCGCCGCGGCCGACCTCGGCTCGATCGCCGAGCGCCGCACCGACCGCCTGCTGGACAAGAACCGCTCGCACGGGCTGCCCGCCTTCCTGGCCGGCGACCCGGGCGTCGACTCGGGCCTGATGATCGCCCAGTACACGCAGGCCGCGCTGGTCAGCGAACTGAAGCGGCTGGCCGCACCGGCGTCGGTGGACTCCATCCCGTCCTCCGCCATGCAGGAGGACCACGTCTCGATGGGCTGGTCGGCGGCGCGCAAGCTGCGCACCGCGGTGGACAACCTCACCCGGGTCGTCGCCGTCGAGCTCTACGCCGCGACCCGCGCCGTCGAGCTGCGCGAGGGACTGGCGCCCGCGCCGGCGACCCGCGCGGTGCTGGACGCGCTGCGTGCCGCGGGCGTTCAGGGACCGGGCGAGGACCGCTTCCTGGCGCCCGACCTGGAGGCGGCGTACGCCTTTGTGCGGGACGGGAAGCTGGTGGCGGCGGCCGAGTCGGTCACCGGCCGACTGGCCTGACGGCACCTCAACTCGGCGGCGCAGGGCCGCGCGTCGGCCGCGGCCGGCATCCGGGGCGGGGCGGTCCTGGGACCGTCCCCTCCGAGCCGCGCGGGCCGGCGGGTGCGCGCCCGGCTCAGGCGGTCTCGTCGCGGGTGCGGTGCACGGAGTAGCCGACCAGCGCGGCGCCGAGCACCAGGCAGGCCGCGCCGCCGACCGCATAGGGCGTGGTGTCGAGGCTGCCGGTGTCGGCGAGGTAGTGGGCCGGTCCGCCGTTCTCGGCCGGCGCGCCGCCGGGCCGGGTGGTGGTCGAACCGATACCGGACTCCCGCGTATCGGAATTCTTCTTTTCGGTGGATCCGTCGCCGGTATGCCTCTCGGCGCCGGACGGGTCCGACACATTCGCCTGCCCCGGAGCGGCCGGCGCGGATTCCGCCCGCAGGCCGGAATGTGTCGCTCCGTCATCTTCCACGATCGCGTTGGCGGACGGCACGAACCACAGGGCGAACAGCACCGATCCCGCGGCAGCGGCGGTCAGTAGTGGTCGTCGTGCGGTCACGAAAGCTATCCCCCTTGTGGGTTCGGCGAATTGGCCGTTGACCGCAGATGTTAGTGACCGCCGCGGGTCGCGCGGTAGTCGGGACCCGGACGTGCATACCCTCCGTTCATGAGCAATGGCGAGACATCACGCTTTGTACGGCTTCACGTCGAACTGGTCATGGAGGTCACCGACGCCGCGCAGCTGACCGGCGCCGCCTTCGACCGGATCACCGCCGACCCCGCGCTCCCCGAAGAGGAACGCAGGCAGTCGCAGGAGACGGTCAGAGACGACCCGGCGGAGGCGCTGGCCCATCTCATCGATCCCTTCGACCTGGTCGCCGAGGTGCCGGGCACCGAACTCGCCCAGGCGTCCTGGAGCAGTGAGGAGATGACCGACTACGACCCGGACGCCGAGTGGGACGCGGCGGAGTGGGACCTTGCGGACGACACGGACGGGGAGGGCTGACCCCGGCTCCACCGCCCTTCCACCGAGGCCCCCGCACGGCGCGCCGTGCGGGGGTCGATGACGTGTGGGGCGCCCGCTCGTTATCCCGGCCGGGACGCCGAATGGGGCCGGGGGCGTGGGGGCGGTGAATCGGAGGAATCGGAGGCGGGTCGTGCGCCGGGGCGCAAGCCCGCTCTCGGCCACGCCACAGTCAGGCGTTATGCAGCACCTCACAGCTATATGCGTGATCTGCAGCATTCGCTGCGCGATGGTCGTTTTGCCCGCGATTACGTGTCCTTCCCCACAATTCCGCCAGGAATGGAGTGGGCGAAAGGGATAGGGCGTTCCATGGGGAGTCGGCCGGAATGCCTGCGTCCAGATATGTCTGCGCTCGGTTGGCGGCCCGCTCGGGGATTTTTCGCAAATCGGCAGCAATGGAGAAGCGTGTGATGACGGACCGCAAGCGCCGCAAGGGCCTCATAGCCAGTGCCGCGCTGATCGGGGGCGTTCTCACGGTCGCCGCGTGTGGCGGCAGTGCCACCGCACACGGTGGCGGTGCGGACACCGGACGCCCCGACGGCACCCGGCACGAGAGCACCCAGCAGGTCGACGAGGCCGCCGCCCAGGACGCCTCGCAGGCGAAGATCACCATTACGCCGAGGAACGGCTCGACGGACGCCGGCCTCAGTGACATGGCGGTGACCGCCAGTGGCGGCAAGCTCACCGACGTCACCATGACCACGGTCGTCGCGCACCAGAACGAGAAGACCCAGCGGAAGACCGTCGAGGGCACCCTCGCGGCCGACGGCTCCTCCTGGAAGCCCAAGCAGGCGCTGTCCCGCGCGACGACCTACCAGGTCACCGCCCACGCGGTGGACGCCCAGGGCCGCACGGCGGTGGAGAACTCCACCTTCACCACGGTCTCCCCGACCAACAGCTTCCTCGGGAACTTCACCCCCGAGGACGGCTCGACGGTCGGCGTCGGCATGCCGGTGTCGATCAACTTCGACAAGCCGGTCAAGAACCGCCAGGCCGTCCAGTCGGCGATCACGGTCGCCTCCAGCAGCAACCAGCAGGTCGTCGGCCACTGGTTCGGCAACAAGCGGCTGGACTTCCGGCCCAAGGACTACTGGAAGCCGAACTCCCAGGTCACGATGAAGCTCGCGCTCGACGGCGTCGAGGCGTCGCCGGGCGTGAAGGGCATCCAGAACAAGACCGTCCGCTTCACCGTCGGCCACTCCCAGGTCAGCACCGTCGACGCCAAGACGCACCTGATGACGGTGGTCCGCGACGGCAAGGTCGTCAAGACCATCCCGATCTCCTCGGGCAGCGACGACCACCCGACCTACAACGGCCAGATGGTCATCTCCGAGAAGTTCAAGCAGACCCGGATGGACGGCTCCACCGTCGGCTTCACCAACAACGACGGCAAGGGCGAGTACGACATCCCCGACGTCCCGCACGCCATGCGGCTGTCGAGCTCCGGCACCTTCATCCACGGCAACTACTGGGGCAAGGGCATCTTCGGCAAGGCCAACACCAGCCACGGTTGCATCGGCCTGGAGGACGTCAAGGGCGGCAACGACCCGTCCACCAACGCCGCGTGGTTCTTCGCCCACTCGCAGCTCGGCGACGTCGTCAAGGTGATCAACTCCCCGGACAAGACCATCAAGCCGGACAACGGGCTCAACGGATGGAACATGTCCTGGTCCCAGTGGCTCGCGGGCAGCGCCGTCTGACCCGACACGGCGGGCGGTGACGCCGCCCCGCGCACCCGCCCGACGCGCGCACCACCGAGACGACCGGCGCCCGGCACCCCGCAGACCACGCGGGGCGTCGGGCGCCGGTCGCTGCATACGGGGCGCGCGGCACGGGCCCGGAGTCCGGGGCGGGCGGCGCCGGCGGCCGTCCGTACAGTGGCCGGGTGAGCGAGCACGCGAGGAACGACGGTGGGAAGCGCGATCGGCAGGGCCGCGGACGCGACGGCGCAGCGGGCGCGGGAGCCCGGCCCGGCGGCGACCCCGCCCGCCAGGCCGCCGACCTGCTCGGCACCATCCTCGGCAGCGTCCGCTACGCCGCGGACGGCCCGGCCGCCGAGGACGCCGTCGAGGCGGGTGCCTCGATGCTGGCCGCCGCGGCGCCGGGCTGGGAGGCGATGAGCGCGGCCGTGGTCACGGCCGCCGTGGACGCCGTCCGACGGTGCTGGGCGGGCGGCTGGCAACCCGCCGACCTGGAGCGGATCGTCCGGCGGGACGCTCCGGACGCCGCGACGGCGGAGCTGGTCGTCGACGCCGTCGCCGCCGAGGAGGCCCGCCGCCCTGGCGCGTCCGGCCCGGCCAGGGACCCCCGCTGGCGCGCCCAGCTCGACCGCCTCGACGCCCGCGTCTGGTGGGGCGCCGACCCCGCCTATCTGGACGCCCTGACGGCCCGCCGCCGCGCCACCCGCTTCGAGACCGCCTGCGACGTCCTGACCGCGCTGCGCCTGCTCGCCCGGCTGCCCCGGATCACTCCGCTGCCGGCCCCGCCCGGCCCGTCCGGTCCGTCCGGCGGGAGCGGGCCCGGCGGCGCGCCCGCCTCCCGGATGCTCGGCCGGATCCGCGGCCTGCTCGCCAAGGCGGAGGCGACCACCTTCGCCGAGGAGGCCGAGGCACTGTCCGCCAAGGCCCAGGAACTGATGGCCCGTCACAGCATCGACGAGGCCCTCCTCACCCACACCCACGGCCCCGGAGGGAACCAACCCGCCGACGGCCCCTCGGCGATCCGCATCGGCATCGAGGGCCCCTACGAACAGGGCAAGGCGCTGCTCCTCGACGCCGTCGCGGCCGCCAACCGCTGCCAGGCCGTCTGGGCCGCCGAACTCGGCTTCTCCACCGCCGTCGGCTTCCCGCCCGACCTGGAGGCGACCGAACTCCTCTACACCTCGCTGCTCCTCCAGGCCACCGCCGCGATGCACCGCGCGGCCGACGAGCACCACGCCCGCGGCCGCTCCCGCCGCACCCGCGACTTCCGCCAGACCTTCCTCGTGGCGTACGCGGACCGCATCCGCACCCGCCTCTCCGCGGCCACCGCCGCCGCCACGGCCGCGGCCTCCGCCGAAGCCGCCGCCGCGGACCGGCTCCTCCCGGTCCTCGCCGCCCGCGAACTCGCCGTCGAGGAGACCACCGGCACGCTCTTCCCCGACACCGCCCCGGTCCGCCTGCGCGGCATCCGCGACGCCGCCGGCTGGGACCAGGGCACCGCCGCCGCCGACCACGCCCGCCTCGACCCCACCCGGCGCCCCGGACTAGGCCAAGAGTGAGGCCGGAGCCACGAGTTGGGCGCGCTCGTGCAATTCCCGTGCGGCGTGATTTCTGAGGTGGGGCCGGATGAGCCGGAACATGTTGGTGATGCGTCGGTCCACCCGCCCGCTCTGCACCAGGGGATATTCGTCCAGGGCTTCATTCCATGTCGCACAAGCCGCTTCCAAGTGGCCGACCTTGAGCTGGAATTCGGCGAGCGTGGCCCGCTCCTTCACCCGGGACCTGCGATAGACGTCGTAACACAGCCGGTCCGACTCCTGCATGGCCTCGACCGCCCCTGGCACATCCCCCAGTTCGTGACGGACGTGGCTGATGTGGTAATGCAGCGCTGACGGGTCGTAGGAGCCGAACGCCTTCTCCCTGGATTCGGCCTTCTCCATGGCGACTTCGGCCTCCCTCAGGTACATCAGCGCTTTTTGACTGTCGCCGATCTGCGCAAACGCGTGCGCCTGCTGTCCGGTGAGGAAAGCGCGCATGCGCGGCCCGGCTTGCGGGGAGGCGGCAGCGGCAGCGTCGGCAAGTCGCGCCGCCTGCCTGCCGTGCCCCAGGTCGACGGCCTGGACGCTCATTCCCCGTAGCGTCGTGCAGTACGTCAGATGGTCCTCCGACGCGCCGGCAAGTTCCAAAGCCTTGAGGTAGTACTGCTGCCCCAAGCCCTCCAGCCCCTCGTCCACGGCCATATACCCGGTCAGGTAGCACAAATCCGCGGCAGCCGACATCATCGCCTTGCGTACCGGCTCGGGGGCCGCGGCCCGTAGATACGGGGCCACGGTATTGACCAAGAAAGCCGCGGCCATCGGGCGTGCGTGGCGTCCGCCGAACTGGTCGTCCAGTTCCGACACCCGCTCGGTCATGGCGATGACCATGTCGACCTCGGGCATGCCGATGCGCTGAGTCCGGCCGAGTTGGACTTCTTCCATCCGGCCCACCACATCGGGCCAATTGGGCACGGTCAGCGCGACGGAGAAGAGACTCATGCCGAGGACGCTGCGGCGCGAGGGATCCACGTCCCCCCGACCGAGGTCGACCAGCCCTTCGACCGTGCCCGCAGCGGCGTCCGAAGCGTCGGCAGGGGCTGGGAACCCGGCCTCGGCATGGGTGACCGGGCGTCCCAGCCTCCGGGCCAGGGCCTCCAGGATCAGCGGCCTGACCTCCTCCTTCGGCAGGTGCCCCTGACGCCACTGATGAGCCGATGGCTCGCGGTACTTGAGCGGGGTTCCTCTCTCGGTCCCGACGCGGTTCACGGCCTGGACGAACTGCCGCAGCGTCCAGCCGGTCTGCCGGTAAAGCCGTTCGAGGTGCCGATTCGGTTCCCGAGCGCCCACTAGCCCTCAACTCCCCGGTGTGCACGAGCGCTTAAAGCTCTTAAAAGCCGCTGCCGGTGCAACGGTACCGCCGGCTGTAGCGAGGCGGTTGCCTAGAGCGAGCACCGGCCCTCCTCGCGTCATGGCCGCCGCCCATCGGCGAGACGACGAGAGGACCCCCGCGACCGTGGTGGACGGTCCGGGGGCGTGGCCGTCAACCAACAAGGAGTTGACGACGTGACCAACGCTACCGCGCGATACTTAATCCCGTTGCTGCGGCTGCTCTTTCCCGCGCGAGGCTGCCACCGGTCGGCCGGTGCGCCACCCGTCGCCCGGCGTGCGGACGCGCCGGCGCGCGTACGTCCTCGCGTTCCCGTCCGGCATGCGGGACTGCTTCGTGGCGAGGATTCGGCCCTGGTCCGCCCGTATGTGCTGACTCCCGAGGAGTGGCGCAGGCGTCGCCCCGGGCATGCGCGGGGGCGGACGCCGTGGCCGGCCGTGCACGGCGGCGAGGCCGGCCCGCGCCGGATCCACGGGGCGGAGGTGGGGGTCTGATGCCCCGCAACTGCCGTCCCGTTCACCTCGGGGAACCGGTGTCGGCGCCGGAGCCCGCGCCGGTCGCCGGGTGCGACGTGTGCGCCGCCCTGGCCCAGCAGCGCGCGGCGGCGCACGCCATCGGCGACAAGTCGACCGTCATCGACCGCAACATCGAGATCCGCCGCCACCCGCACGCCGAGGTGGCGCGGACATGAGCGCGGCACTCGTCGAGATCCGCCGACGGGCTCCGGCCCCCTACCGCCGTCGGGCTCGATGCCGCCGTACCGCATCGCGGTTGGCGCAGGCGTGGGAGCAGTAGCGCTGCCGGCCGCCCCGGGTGAAGTCGGCGAACACCCGGTCGCACTCGGCCAGTGCGCAGCGACCGAGGCGGTCCATGCCGCGCCCGGTCAGGTGCAGGGCCGTGCCGACGCTGACCACCGCACGGACCACGGCGCCCAGGCCGAGGCCGTCGTCGCGGTAGTGGATGTGCCAGCCCCCGTCGGCGTGGTCGGTCACGCGGGGGTGCCCGGCGGAGGAGGCCAGCAACGCGTTGACCAGGGCGGCCCGTTGCCCATGGGTTTCGGCGTCGGCCACGGCCAGCCAGCGCGGGAGGAAGTCCAGGATCTCCGCCAGGTCGCCTGCGCCCACCGGGCGGTCGATGGCCATGCCCGCCGCCAGGCAGCGCGCGGCGAACTCCTCGGGGGTGCGCGGTGGTTCGGCCGCGAGCTGGACCATGAACCGCACGGGGTCTTCTCCGTAAGGGTTTTGCTGCATAAGGGCATTACAGCACCCTTGAGTGAACGGTTCCCGTTCGGAAGGGACCCGTTCGCGACCGACGCCACCGGCCCGGTCCGCGACGTCATCACGACGTCATCGACGTCATCGCGACGTCATCGACGTCATCACGACGTCATCACGAGTGGACGAGGTGAGGAGCACATGATGAGTCAAGCCCCTGCGAACACCGGGCGGCCGGCCCCGGTGTCCGTGCTCGGACTCGGAGCGATGGGACGGCAGTTGGCCCGCGCTCTGCTGTCGGCCGGGCATCCGACCACGGTGTGGAACCGCACCCCGGCCAAGGCCGACGCACTCGTCGCGCAGGGCGCGCGGCGTGCACGGACGGTGGCCGACGCGGTGGCCGCGAGCCCGCTGGTGATCGTGTGCGTACTGAACGGCGAGGTCGTCCACCGGATCCTGGAGCCGGTCGGGGCGGCGCTGTCCGGAAAGGCGCTGGTCAACCTCACCTCCGACACTCCCGACCGCAACCGCCGGGCCGCCGCGTGGGCGGCCGAACACGGCATCGCGTACCTCGGCGGCGCGATGCTGATGCCGCCCACCCTGGTCGGCAGGCCCGAGGCGACCGTCCTCTACAGCGGTTCGCGCCGCGCCCACGCCGAGCACGAGACCACACTCAAGGCCCTGGCAGGCCGGGCGCCCTACCTCGGCACCGACCCCGGGACGGCCACCGCCTACGACGTGGCGCTGCTGAGCCTCTACTACGCGGGTCTGGCCGGCATGGTCAACGCCTTCGCCCTGGCCGGCGGGGAGGGCATACCGGCCCAGGACCTCGCGCCGCACCTGGACGTCATCCTGGGCCAGTTCCCGTCCGTCGCGGTGAGCATGGCCAGGGACATCGACGCCGGACGGTACTCCGGAGAGGCGGACGTCCTCGCGATCCACACGGCGGGGCTCGCCCACATCATCGAGACCTCCCGGAGCCACGGCATCAACACCGACGTGCTCCGCGCGGTCAAGGGCCTGGTGGACCGGGCGATCGCCGCGGGGTACGGCGACGCCGAATTCGCCGGCGTGATCGAGGAAATGCGCGGCTGAGCGGCGACAGGTCTTCCCTTCCGGTCCGGCCCGTCACGGACCAGTAGGCCGCAACCGCCCCCTGGCGCCCTTATCCAGGATCCGCGACTTCGTCAGCAATGAAGGCAGTTCGTGAGCAGTGGATCAGCAAATTCGCAAATTCGCGATCCCGTTGACAATGACTACGTCCCGTAGTGATCCCCGATCGGGCAGGATCGTCGAGGACCGGTGCAGCCGGGACGACGTCGGTCTCCTCGAATGCCCGGAGTGGGGCGGTCGATACGATGTGGGGATGCTGTCGATGGTGGTGGCGCCCCGGGGGAGCGAGCCGGCGGTGCTGCGCAACGCGGACGCCCTTCATGATGCGGCGAGCACCATGAAGGTGGCCGTGCTGGCGGCTGTGCACCGCAGCGGTCTGGACCTGAACGCGCAGATACCGGTGGTCAACGAGTTCCGGTCGGTGACGGGCGGCAGCTACGGCAACAGCCCGGAGTGGGACAGCGATCCGTTGCCCTGGGAGCGGATCGGCGACCTGGCCTCAGTGCGCTGGCTCGCCGGCCGTATGGTCACCCACTCGTCCAACCTTGCGACGAACCTGTGCCTGGCGCAGGTCGGACAGGCGGCCGTGGCCCGGGTCTGGCGGCAAGCCGGGGCCACGGCCAGCGGCAGCCCGCGCGGGATCGAGGACTACGCAGGGCGCGACGCCGGCGTTCACAACAGGGTGTCCGCCCGGGATCTGGCCCGGCTGCTGGACTCCCTGGAGCCGGAGGTGCTGGCGCTGCTGGAGCACAACGTCCACCGTGTGGACATCGCGGCCGGGCTGCCCCCCGGTACGCGCCTGGCCGGGAAGAACGGCTGGTTTCCCGGGCTGCGCCACAGCGCCGCCGTCGTCTATCCCGCGGACGTTGATCCGTATGTCCTCGCTGTCTGCTACACGGGGTCGCTGGCGAGCGGCCGCGCGGTGGACGATCCGGCAGCCCGGCTGCTGGCCCGTATCTCAGCGGGAGTGTGGCGCCACCGGCATGTCCTTGCCAGCTGCGGCGTCTGACACCAGGCCGTCCTGGGGCGGGCCGGAGCCGGCGGGGTCTGCGACAGTGGCAGCCAGTGCCTCGATGGCGGTGTGGTTGAGCAGATTGATGCGGACGTAGCCTGGGTGGCCGTCGAGTTCGAAGTACCGCTCGTCGAGCGCCAGGAACCAGCGGTGCGGGACGCGTGGCCGGGCGAAGAGGAAGAAACCGGTCTCGACCGGTGTCCGCGCGGCGAGCGCACCGCTCGACGTGAGTTGCGCGTGGTTGTCGCGGATATGTCCGACCAAGTCGCCGTTGCCGTGCTGTGCCATGAGATCCGCGGCGCGGTGGGCGAAGAGGCGGTCGGAGACGGCGACGTCACCGTGCAGGTTGATGTGCAGGTCGGCCAGTTCCTCACGCAGCGCGGCGGGAACCAGCAGGTGAGCGCAGCGATACCCGTGGATCGACAGGTACTTGGTCGGGCACACCATGCGCAGGGTGCGCTCGACCGGCAGGCGGGCGCTGGCCTCGCCTGGCTGCCCGTCCCAGGGCATGTACTGGAACGTGCCGTCCACGAACACCAGCGAATCGGTGGCCCGCTGCCATGCCGCGATCGCGTTCAGAACATCTATCGGCACCCGGCGGCCGGCGTACCAGACGGGGTCGGTCAGCACGAGGACCGTTCGCTCACCGGGCAGGCTCAGGTCGAACTCCGGCTGGTACGCGTGGCCCGAGGCCACCGGTACCGGTTCGATGCCGAACTCGCGTAAGAGATAGGCCAGTTTGTAGTAGACGGGCGCCACGTAGTGGACCCGTCGGTGGCCGTTGATGGCCAGCCAGGTGACGAATGTCCCGAGCACGCTGCTCGAACCGCCGGCCGGGACGACGTTCCGCTCGCTGTAGGACACCCGGTCGTAGCGCTCGTGCATCGCGGCAATCTTGGACCGGAGCCTCAGATCCTCGTCCAGGCCGGCGTACCGGGTGATGTCCGCCAGGCGATGCGGCGCGGTATGGGCGAGTTCCCCCAGGTACTTCTCCACATAGGGGTGGCCGCCGTTGTAGTCGGACAGGAAGACACGAGCGCCCGGTCGCTGCCGCTCCGCCTCGATGTGTTCGTGCCACTCCAGCATGCGGAACAGTGAGGGGATCGCAGACCGTCCTGGCCTGGTGCGCATTCTTCTCCCTGATGTGAACGGAGGCCCTGCCCGGCTCCCGTCCGGGTACGGGACGAGGGGGGACCGGGCCCGCCCGCCGCGTGCCTGGCCGGCAGCGCGTCGTTCCTACCCGCACCGCCCGCGCGGGAAGCGGTCCCACCCGAGGATGACGCAGAACATCCGCTCCCGGGCCCGACGCAGTCGTCCTGCACCGTCTGCTGGACAGCGCTCGCGACATCGGGCGCCCTACCGCGAAACCAGCTGCGCCCTGCATAGCCGTTGAACTCCGGTGAGCGAAACCGGCGTTCCACAAGACCATGGGTACCTCACTCGCTGTCACCGACTCCGAACGCGGAGGACCATCGAGTGCTCACCACCCGCCGACACGGCCGCTGCTCACTGGACGCGGATTCCGGCGTTTCCGCAGGAGCCAGTGTGAACGAAGCAGCGGACCCTACGCCTTACGGCCGCTTGGCGGCGTCCCACCTCCGGGTCGGCGGCGAGCGCGAGCACCGCCTCGCGGAGGGTGGCGGCGTCCGCCTGGTCCATCGGGAGGTGGCGGGCCACGCCGAGTCCCTGGAGCATGTCCGCGTTGCCGAACTGGTCGGCGGCCTGCGGGACGGCCACCATGGGTGTGGCGGTGGCCAGACCCTCCTGGCTGCTCCCGGCGCCGGCGTGCGTGCCGAAGGCGTCGACCTGCTTCAGGATCGCCAACTGCGGTACGCACTGGTGCACTTCGACGTTTCCGGGAATCTCCCCGAGCTCGTCGGCGGTGACGTGCTTGCCCACTTGGAGCACGACGTGCCGGTCCGGCAGGCCGCCGAACGCCTTGACGCACTCACGGTAGAAACCGGGCTGCTCGGTGAAGGACGAGCCGAGCGAGACGAGCAGCACCCGCTCGACGTCCGAGGGCCGCGCCCAGTCGCCCTGCGTCGTGCGGTCGCCCCGGCAGGCGCCGACGCAGGAGCGGACGTTCTCGTCGACCCGGTCGGCCTGCGGCTGCAGCGCCCTGGGGATGAGCACGATCGACCGGTCGGGGCGACCGACGAACGGGTCGGGGTGCTGCGTGATCCCGTTCTCCACAAGCCAGTTGGTGAACTTCTCGTAGTACGCCCTACCGCGCTCGCTCGCCTTGACTTCCGCCCACATCGGCTCGGAGACCTCCTCCTCGTACCCCTCCCACGCGACGAGGTTCGGCGAGAGGGAGATCGCGGGCACGCCCCAGCGGTGAGCGAGGACGCGCGCCGGATACGAGGTGTGTGAGGGCTACAGAGCGTTGAACGGAGGCACGATACGGACGATGATGATCAGCGGGTCGCGCGGAGCCACCAGGAAGTAGAACCAGCCGCCAGCGGCGTCCATGCGGCGCAGTCCGCCCGGTCGGGGACCGTTGCCGAAGTCGCTGACGTCGATGCCCGTACTTGCAAGGTCGACGAGTTGGCCGGCCAGACGTTCCACTTCCGCCACTACGTGAACGGGGATGCCGTCCGATACATGGCGGTGGTCGGGGTCGTACTCCCAGCGCCAGCCAGCGCTCACCGGGTCGGGAGGCCGACGGCGGCGTGGGCTTCGTCCAGGATCCTGCCGATCTCGGAGGCGGCTTGCAGTGCCTGAGCCGCGTCGCCCGACTCGGCGGATTCCTCCCACCGGCGGAGGTCCGCTGCAGCGTCGGGCCGACGCTGGATGTGGACATAGACGGCCCACTGAGCGATGAACCGCTGGAGCGGTGCCAGGTCGGAGCCCTGCCGGGACTGGTCGGCCGCTTGGTCCAACTCCCGGGTGAACGCCGGCAGCGCTGCGGGTGCGATCTGACTGATGGCCTGCCGCAGCGCGGCTACCGTGGCAGGGGGCTGGGGAATGAGTGGCTGCCCAGCGGCGGAGGTGGTCATGGCTGCTCCCATGGGCGCGATTCTGGTCCCATGCGTCAGCGTATCGGGCGTGAGTGCTCTCCCTCCGCTCGAACGAGTGAGGGAGAGGCGATACGCCTACCAGCGCCCGTCCCGGCTTGGCGGGCGTGGCGGAGACCGACCGGCGCCTGGAGCGTTCTACTGCTCCGTGACTTCCGGGGCGGGCACGATCCCCGTGGGGCAGGACCGACCCCAGTTCGTCTCCGACGGGGCACTCAGCTTGACGCCGGTCCCGCCGATGCCGCAGTAGCCGGCGGGGTTCTTGTCGAGGTACTGCTGGTGGTACGCCTCGGCCGGGTAGAAGGGGCGGGTGGTGTCGGCGGGGAGGATCTCGGTGGTGATGTCGCCGTAGCCGGAGGAGTGGAGGACGTTGCGGTAGGCGTCGCGGGAGGCTTCGGCGGCCTGCTGCTGGGCGGGGGAGTGGGTGTAGATCGCCGAGCGGTACTGGGTGCCGACGTCGTTGCCCTGGCGGAAGCCCTGGGTGGGGTCGTGGGACTCCCAGAACAGCTTCAGGAGGGACGTGTACGGGACGACCGCGGGGTCGAAGACGACGCGGACGGCCTCGGTGTGGCCGGTGTGGCCGCTGCAGACCTCTTCGTAGGTGGGGTTCGGGGTGTGGCCGCCCTGGTAGCCGACGAGGGTGGTCCAGACGCCGTCGGTCTGCCAGAACTTCCGCTCGGCGCCCCAGAAGCAGCCCAGCCCGAAGTCGGCGACCTCCAGGCCCTCCGGGTACGGGCCGAGCAGCGGATTGCCGAGGACGGTGTGCCGGTCGGGGACGGCGAAGGCCCGCTCGGGGCGTCCCTTCAGCGCTTCCTCGGAGGTGGGGAGGTGGGTCTTGAAGCGGGAGAACAGCATCAGGATCGTGCTCCAGGGAGAGGGCGGGCGGGAAGCGGGGCAGGAGGGGCGGGCGGTGTCCGTGTCCGTATCCCGTTTCCATTCCGGTCCCGGGTTCGGGTTCGGGTTCCGTTTCGGTGGAACGTCCGGGGAGTGGTGGGCATTCCGGGCCCCGTTCGTTCCTGGGAACTTCGCTTGCGGGGGTGGGGTTGGCTAGTCCTGTGCGCGGAAGTTCGCCGAGGTGCCGCCGAGCTGTTCCCAGCCCGCGATGGCCAGGGCGCGGTACGCGGCGTACTCGGCGGCCGGGCTGCGTCCGTAGGACCAGGGGACGGCGCCCACGTGGCCGTCGACGAGGCGGAGCTGCTCCATCGCCTCGGCGTAGCGTTCCGCGCGGACCAGGAACCAGACCAGCAGGTGGCGGACGTGCGGTGCCATGGGGTGGTCGGCCGGGGCCTCCCGGAGGGCGAAGTGGGCGCCCTCTATGGCGCGTTCGACGACCGCGCTCTGGAAGAGGCTGCGGACCATGTTGGCCTCGGGGAGGTGCTCGTAGACCGCGAACAGCGGGAGGGCCGGCAGCAGGCTCTTCGCCGGGGCCTCGGCGGCGGCGCGCGCGGCGAACTCCTCGGCCTGCTCACGGGAGCCGTGCCACTTCTCCGACCAGTACGAGAGCGCCGCCAGATGCGCGCCCATGTGGTGCGGCGCCCGCTGGCGGACCTTGTTCCAGAGCTCTTCGTAGTCCGCGGGGCGCTCGCCCAGGCCGCGGGCGACGGCCAGCTCTGTGATGTACGGGATCGGGCTGCCGGGGGCCAGCAGCGCCGCATCCCGGCAGACCGTGCGGGCCTCCTCCAGGATCATCCGGAAGTCCTGCGAGCCGGGGTCGCGCAGGGCCTGGACGACCAGGAACTGGGCGTGCGTCTGGGCGCCGCCGGGGTCCTTGGGGGCCTCGGCGCGCCAGGTGCGCAGCCAGATGCCGCCGGTCCGCACGCCGCCGGGGGCCGCGGTCGCCGGCGGCGTGTCCGCGAGCTCGAACGCGGCCGCGCCGGCCAGCGTCTGCACCCGCTGCCAGCGCAGCTCCCAGTCCTCACCGGTGGACCGCAGCAGTTCGGCGGCCGGGCGCCAGTCGCGCGTCCGACGCATCTCGGCGAGCGCCTCGGTCAGCTGCTCGTCGGGGCCGGGCAGCCGCACGTCGAGCTGCTCCAGGGGCACGAAGCCGTAGCCGGCCATCGGGTCGGCGGCCACCGCGAGGCCCCGTTCGGTGTGCTGTACGGCCTTCCGGCGCCGCATCCAGGGCAGGAAGACCAGACCGCCGAGCGCGATCGCGGCGAAGAGAAGCAGCAGAGCGTCCATGTCGTGTGTCCTGGTCGGAGGGGCAGGGCGGCGGGTGGGAGGGGTCCGGCGGGCGGTGGTGCGGCGGTGGCCCGCGGTGCGGGCCGAGGCCCCGGCGCCGGTCGCGGTGCGGTCTCCCGTTCTCTCTTATGTATCCACTATCGAGCGAACGGATAAGTTCCGGAAAGTTCAGCCGCGCGGCCGACTACCCTCGGCAGGCATGAGCGAACAGCGCGACAAGCGCCACCAGCACTTCGAAACCCTTGCCATCCACGCAGGTCAGGAGCCTGACCAGGCCACCGGCGCGGTGGTACCGCCCATCTACCAGGTGTCCACGTACAAGCAGGACGGCGTGGGCGGGCTCCGCGGCGGCTACGAGTACAGCCGCAGCGCCAACCCGACCCGCACCGCCCTGGAGGAGAACCTCGCCGCCCTTGACGGCGGACGCCGCGGCCTGGCCTTCGCCTCCGGCCTCGCCGCCGAGGACTGCCTGCTGCGCACCCTGCTCGCGCCGGGTGACCACGTCGTGATCCCCAATGACGCCTACGGCGGCACGTTCCGCCTGTTCGCGAAGGTCGTCGAGCGGTGGGGCGTGGAGTGGTCGGTGGCCGACACCTCCGACCCGCAGGCCGTGCGGGACGCGCTGCGGCCCCGTACGAAGGTGATCTGGGTGGAGACGCCCAGCAACCCGCTGCTCGGCATCAGCGACATCGCGGCGCTCGCCGGCGTGGCCCGGGACGCCGGGGCCCGCCTGGTGGTCGACAACACCTTCGCCAGCCCCTACCTCCAGCAGCCGCTCGCCCTCGGGGCCGACGTGGTGGTCTACTCCACCACCAAGTACATGGGCGGTCACTCGGACGTGGTCGGCGGCGCGCTGGTCGTGAACGACGACACCCTGGGTGAGGAACTGGCGTACCACCAGAACGCGATGGGCGCGATCGCCGGCCCCTTCGACGCCTGGCTGGTGATGCGCGGCATCAAGACGCTGGCCGTCCGGATGGACCGGCACAGCGCCAACGCGGCACGCGTCGCCGAGCTGCTGACCTCCCACAAGAAGGTCACTCGGGTCTACTACCCGGGGCTGTCCGAGCACCCCGGCCACGAGGTCGCCGCCAAGCAGATGCGGTCCTTCGGGGGCATGGTGTCGTTCCAGGTGGCGGGCGGCGAGGAGGCGGCGGTGGAGGTCTGCAACCGCGCCAAGCTGTTCACCCTCGGGGAGTCGCTGGGCGGCGTGGAGTCGCTGATCGAGCACCCGGGGCGGATGACGCACGCCTCGACGGCCGGTTCGGCGCTGGAGGTCCCCGCGGACCTGGTGCGCCTCTCGGTGGGCATCGAGTCCGCCGACGACCTGCTGGCCGACCTCACGCAGGCGCTGGGCTGATCCGTCCTTCCGCCGCCCGGGCCGCCTTCGTGCCGGGGCGGTCCGGGGCATCCCGGGCCGGTCGGTCACGCCGGGCTGGTCCGCCGCTCCGCCCGTTCGCGGGTGGCCGGCTCCGGCCCGGTCCTCGGCGGCCGGCTGCCCGGCGTTCGGCCTCCGGTCCGCTCGCCACCGCTTCACCACCCCTCTACGGGCGGGGTGGCGCGATCCGGTGGCGGGTGGCGGATGGCGGGCGCTGGGGCTGGGCAACTCCCGCCTGGATGTGGGGGGTTAGCGGTGACCCGCCCGCGGATCGCCCCCCCCCGCACGCAGACGCACCGTCAGGTGCCCGTCGGTTGGCGTCCGTCGGTTGACGTCCGTCGGGTGGTGCCCGCCGGATGACCGCCGGGTCGCCGTCGGATCCGGCCGGACCCGTCAGGACGGTGCGGGCCCGCCCGGTGCCAGTGCGGTGATCTCGGCGAGCGAGGTGTTGAAGCGCGTCAGGAGCGCGGTGAACGCGTTGCGCTCCTCGTCGGTCCACTTCTCCGTCACCATCGCCATCAGCGCCCGCCGCGAGGCCCGGACCTCGTCCAGCCGGGCGTGACCGCGCTCGGACAGTTCGAGGACCACGGCGCGGCCGTCCTCGGGGTGGGTGGCGCGGTCGACCAGGCCGGCGTCTACCAGGGGCGCGACCTGCCGGGTGACGGTGGAGGAGTCGATCCCCATCCCGCAGGCCAGGGCCTTGACGCCCATCGGGCCTTCCTGGTCCAGGCGGTTGAGGAGCAGATAGGCGGCGCGGTCCATGGAGTTGCGCGCCTGCCCGACGCCGCCGAGCCGGCTCTGTTCGGCGCGGCGTGCGAAGACGGCCACTTGGTGCTGCAGCGCGTCGAGAAGAGCAGTGTCGGAGTGGGTCGACATGTCCGAAGGGGTGGGCATGGTCGGGGCTCGCTTCATGGAAGTGGGCATGGATGGGAAGACAGGGTACGCGGCCCCGGCGCGGGCCGTACCGGCGCAGGCGCGTACGGCCCGCGCCGGGGCCGGCGAAGCGGCCCTCCGGGCCCGCAGGTGTCCGCCATCCGGCCGGAAACGTCCCGCGGGTGGCCGAACTGCGAGACTGGCGGCATGGCCGACCACACGCCGCGTACGCCGCACCAGCCCGCCGGCTCCGGGGCCGCCGCACCGGCGGCACTTGCCGGGATCACGGTCGACGACGTGCGCGCGGCACAGAAGCTGCTCTCCGGGGTGTCCCGGGCCACCGCCATGGAGGGCAGCCGCTATCTGTCGGAGCTGGTGGGCGCCCCCGTCCACCTGAAGTGCGAGAACCTCCAGCGCACCGGATCGTTCAAGATCCGCGGCGCGTATGTGCGGATCGCCGGACTCTCGGCGGAGGAACGATCCGCCGGAGTGGTGGCGGCGAGCGCCGGCAACCACGCGCAGGGTGTGGCCCTCGCGGCGTCCCTGCTGGGGGTGGCCTCGACGGTCTTCATGCCGGTCGGCGCCCCGTTGCCGAAGGTCGCCGCGACCCGCGAGTACGGAGCCGAGGTCCGGCTGCACGGGCAGGTCGTGGACGAGACGCTGGCCGCCGCAGAGGAGTACGCGCGGCGGACCGGTGCGGTCTTCATCCACCCCTTCGACCACCGCGACATCATCGCGGGCCAGGGCACGGTCGGGCTGGAGATCCTCGAACAGTGCCCGGAGGTGCGCACCGTCGTCGTGGGGATGGGCGGTGGCGGGCTGGCAGCCGGCATCTCCCTCGCGGTCAAGGCGCTGCGGCCGGATGTGCGGGTGGTCGGGGTGCAGGCGGCGGCCGCGGCCTGTTATCCGCCGTCGCTGGCGGTGGGGCGCCCGGTGGCGATCGAGCCGCTGGCCACGATGGCGGACGGGATCAAGGTGGGGCGGCCCGGCGACGTGCCGTTCGGCATCGTGCGCGAGCTGGTGGACGAGGTCGTCACGGTCACCGAGAACGCGCTGTCCAGCGCCCTGCTGCTGTGCCTGGAGCGGGCGAAGTTGGTGGTGGAGCCGGCAGGCGGGAGCCCGGTCGCGGCGCTGCTGTCCTCGCCCGGCTCCTTCGAGGGGCCGGTCGTCGCGGTGCTCTCCGGCGGCAACGTGGATCCGCTCCTGCTGCAACGGGTCCTCCGCCACGGCATGGTCGCGGCCGGCCGCTACCTCTCCTTCCGGGTCCGCCTCACCGACCGCCCGGGGGCACTTGCCAATCTTCTCGGCGTCCTCACGGTGGCGGACGCCAACGTCCTCGACGTCGGACACGTCCGCATCGACCCCCGGCTCGGGCTCACCGAGGTCGAGGTCGAGCTCCATCTGGAGACCAAGGGGCCCGAGCACTGTGCCGAGGTGACCACGGCGCTGCGCGAGGCGGGGTACGACGTGCTCGCGGTCTGAGCCACGGGCGCCCGGCCGCTCCCGCCGGATCCGGGCGCCGCAGGCGCATCATCTCTCTTTGTAACGCGATGTATCGCGTTCGGGAGTAGAGTGTCGGCGCGGACGCGGGGGTGCCGCGCCACGGCCAGGGCGCCCCGCCGCGGACGAGCGCCCGGAGGCGCGCGCCCGGACCATGCGCCCCCCGGATGCACCCCGCTCCACCGATCGTCCGGGATCTTCCGAAAACCGGGCTGCGAACGCCGCAAAAACGTACTATTCGGCTTATCCGTCGTATCCGACCTGGAACCCACCGACTCCATGCCATGGGGGTAGCCACATGCCAGGCGCCATTTATGCCGAAGGTCTGGTGAAGACCTTCGGCGAGGTGAGGGCACTGGACGGCGTCGATCTCGACGTTCCCGAAGGAACCGTCCTCGGAATGCTCGGCCCGAACGGTGCCGGCAAAACCACCGCCGTGCGGGTCCTGACGACCCTGCTCCGACCCGACCGGGGCACGGCGCGGGTCGCCGGCATCGATGTCCTCGCGCACCCCGACGCGGTGCGCCGCTCCATCGGCCTGTCCGGTCAATTCGCCGCCGTCGACGAGTACTTGACCGGCCGGGAGAACCTCGTGATGGTCGGCCGGCTCTACCAGATGGGCGGGCGCGCGGCCAAGCGCCGGGCCGAGGAACTGCTGGAGCGGTTCAACCTCGGCGACGCCGCCGACCGCACCGCCAAGACCTACTCCGGCGGGATGCGCCGCCGGCTCGACCTCGCCGCCGCCCTGGTCGTCAGCCCGCCCGTGATGTTCATGGACGAGCCGACCACCGGCCTGGACCCGCGCAACCGCCAGGCACTCTGGGACGTCATCCAGGAACTGGTCGCCGGCGGCACCACCCTGCTGCTCACCACCCAGTACCTGGAGGAGGCCGACCGGCTCGCGCACGACATCTGCGTCGTGGACCACGGCAAGGTCATCGCCCGCGGCACCTCCGACCAGCTCAAGGCCCGCACCGGCGGCGAGCGGATCGAGGTGGTGGTGCACGCCGCCGACCACCTCACCGTGGCGGAAGGGGTGTTGCGCGCGGTCGCCAAGGGGGAGGGTGCGGTCGATCCGCACACCCGGAGGCTCACGTTCCCGGTGGCCGGCGGCGCCAAGCTGCTCGCCGAGGTCATCCGCGAACTGGACACTCGCGGGGTGGAGATCGACGACATCGGGCTGCGCCGCCCGACCCTCGACGACGTCTTCATCGCGCTGACCGGGCACGCCGCCGAGGTGGCGGAGAACGGCGACGGCACGGGGAACGGGAACGGCACGGGAGGCGCGCGCGGCAACCGGGCCGGCGCGGCCACGACGAAGGAGGGTGTGCGATGAGTGCGGTCGGTCACGCGGCCGATGAGGCCCCCACCCGGACCCCGCGGTCGCGCGGCGGCCTCACGCGGTCCGTGCGCGACTCCCTGGTGGTCGCCCAGCGCAATCTGATCCGGATGCTGCGCATCCCCGAGGTCGTGATCTTCGGACTGATCCAACCGATCATGTTCGTGGTGCTGTTCACCTATGTCTTCGGCGGATCCATCGCCCTCCCCGGTGCCCAGGCCGGCGACACCCAGGCGTACCGGGAGTTCCTGATGGCCGGGATCTTCGCGCAGACCGTCACGTTCGCCACCGCCGGTGCCGGCGCGGGCATCGCGGACGACATGCACAAGGGGCTGATCGACCGGTTCCGCTCGCTGCCGATGTCCCGCGGTGCGGTGCTCACCGGCCGGACCCTCGCCGACCTGGTGCAGACCGCGCTGACCCTGGTGGTGCTGGCGGTGGTCGCGCTGCTGATCGGCTGGCGCAGTCACGAGAACCCGGCGAGCGTGCTGGCCGGCTTCGCGCTGCTGCTCCTGCTCGGCTACGCCTTCTCCTGGATCGGCGCGCTCATCGGCCTCTCGGTCCGCACGCCCGAGGCCGCCACCTCCGGCGGGCTGATCTGGCTCTTCCCGCTGACGTTCATCTCCAACGCCTTCGTACCGGTCAACGGCATGCCGGCGGTCCTCCAGCACATCGCGGAGTGGAACCCGTTCAGTGCCACGGTCGCCGGCGCCCGGCAGCTGTTCGGCAACACCATCGACAGCGTGCCCCGGTCGGTGACCGGTGCCTGGCCGATGGAGCACCCGGTGCTGGCCTCGGTGATCTGGTCCGTCCTGATCATCGCGGTCTTCCGCACACTGGCGGTCCGCAAGTACCGCTCGGCGACCGCCTGAGGTCCCCGGCGGCCCGCCCGCACACGCGGAAGCGGCCCGGAGCCGTGTGCTCCGGGCCGCTTCCGCTGCGCTTGATCTCCGTGCGCCCCGAGGCTCAGCCGGTGTAGGGCTTGGCGTCGAGGATCTTCACGGACGCCTTCTTGCCGTTGGGCAGCTCGTACTCGGCGTCGGCACCGATCTTCTTGCCGTTCACGCCGGTCCCCAGGGGCGACTGCGGGGAGTAGGTCTCGATGTCCTCGCTCGCGTACTCCCGCGAGGCCAGCAGGAACTCCAGGGTGTCGTCCGGGTCCCCGTCGAACGCGATGGTGACGACCATGCCGGGAGCGACCACGCCGTTCGCCGCGGGGGCCTCGCCGACCTTCGCGCTCTCCAGCAGCTGCTTGAGCTGACGGACGCGGAGCTCCTGCTTGCCCTGCTCTTCCTTGGCCGCGTGGTACCCGGCGTTCTCCTTCAGGTCACCTTCCTCGCGGGCCGCCTGGATCTTCTCGGTGATCTCGGCGCGTGCGGGACCAGACAGGTACTCCAGCTCCTTCTTGAGCTGGTCATACGCCTCCTGGGTCAGCCAGGTGACGTTCTCACTGGTCTGGGTCACAGGTGCTCCTCGTCGGTACTGGGGATAAATCAAACGCCCTACCAGGAAGGTTTGCGCCTTCACAGGTGGGCGAAACCACGAGCCTAACAATTCCGGCACAAAAGGGGGAAGAGGAAATTCACAGTGGTTGCACGAGAGTGCATCGCCGCTGATCAGAGACGATCGGACGGGACACGGGGGTCGGCCGTTCGAGTCACCGGGATCTTGCGGACGGTGAGTGCCGGGGGTGCGCCGCGGCGGTCAGCCGGTGCCGGCCGCGGAGCCCGTGCAGCCGACCAGGATGGCGTTGGTCGCCCGCTTCGTCGTCCGCACCGTGACCTCGGTGTCGACCTGTCCGGTGCGCTGGTCGATGGTCACGTCCTTGCGGCCGACCTCGGAACCGTCGGTGGCCTGTGAACGCAGCGTGCACACCCCGGTATCGTCCGCGCCCTTGACCACTTCGAGGTGGACCTTGACCTCATGGTCGGAGACCGCGTCCCAGGTGATGATCCGGCCGCTGAGGTCCTGCCCGGAGATGTACGAGACGCCCAGCCAGCCGACCACGCCGAGCAGCGCCACGCCGAGCACCGCCCCGATGATCTTGAGCTTGCGGTCCGCGCGCTGGTCGGCGGAACGGCCGTAGCGTCCGTCCGGGAGCCCTTCGCGCACCGCGGTCATGATCCATCCTCCTGGTAGGGGACCGGGAAGCCATCAGACCCCTGAGGGGTCCCCGCCCCAGGGAATACAGCGCCCCCTCGCTTCGGTCACTATAGGAGGCATCTTCTCCGGCCTTTCACTGAGGATCGAGTCTTGACTGAGCAGCTGCGATTGATGGCGGTCCACGCACACCCCGACGACGAGTCGAGCAAGGGTGCGGCCACCATGGCCAAGTACGTGTCCGAGGGGGTGGACGTGCTGGTCGTCACCTGCACAGGCGGCGAGCGAGGCTCCATCCTCAACCCCAAGCTCCAGGGGGACCCGTACATCGAGGAGCACATCCACGAGGTACGCCGGAAGGAAATGGACGAGGCCCGGGAGATCCTGGGCGTCAAGCAGGAGTGGCTGGGCTTCGTCGACTCCGGGCTCCCCGAGGGCGACCCGCTGCCGCCGCTGCCGGACGGCTGCTTCGCCCTCCACGACGTCGAGGCCGCGGCCGAGCCCCTGGTGAAGCTGATCCGGAAGTTCAAGCCGCAGGTCATCACGACCTACGACGAGAACGGCGGCTACCCGCACCCGGACCACATCATGACCCACAAGATCACGATGGTGGCCTTCGAGGCGGCCGGCGACCCGGCGAAGTACCCGGAGGCCGGCGAGCCCTGGCAGCCGCAGAAGCTCTACTACAACCAGGGCTTCAACAAGCCGCGGACCATCGCGCTGCACGAGGCGCTGCTGGAGCGCGGCATGGAGTCGCCCTACGGCGAGTGGCTGGAGCGGTGGAAGCAGTTCGAGCGGCGCGAGCGCACGCTGACCACCTACATCCCCTGCGCCGACTTCTTCGAGATCCGCGACAAGGCACTGATCGCCCACGCCACCCAGATCGACCCCGACGGCGGGTGGTTCCGGGTGCCGATGGACATCCAGCGCGAGGTCTGGCCGACGGAGGAATACGAGCTCGCGAAGTCGCTCGTGGACACTTCGCTCCCCGAGGACGACCTCTTCGCGGGCATCCGCAACAATTGAGCCCATGATGAGCGCGACCAGCACCCTCGCCCTGACGCACTTCGTCACCCTTGCCGACAGCTTCGACAAGGACAAGGTGACCCCCGGCGTCCTCGGCTTCATCGTCTTCGCGGTCATCGGCGGTGCCGTATGGCTGCTGATGAAGTCCATGAACAAGCACATGCGCAAGGTGGACTTCGAGGAGACCCCCGAGGACGGTCAGGCGGGCAGCACCGCCCCGGCCGCCGCGGCCCCGAAGCCGAAGACCAGCTGACAGCCCGGCGCCGGGCCGCGGATGCGGCGCACGGCGCACGGGCACGAGGACCGGGTGGCGGTCAGTGAACCGGCCGTCTGGCAGCGGCCGGCCGACCGGCCCGGCGGCTCGCTGACCCAAGCGGTCGGCGAGCCGTGCCGCGGGCCGGACGCCGCGGCTGCGGGCCGGCGTGGACCGGCACCGTCACTCCGTCGTCGCGGACACCGCCATGACCTCCCTGGCGTGGCGGTCCGGCACCATGCCCAGCCGCCAGCCCTGCCATCCCGACTCCGGCTCCACCCCGCGCTCCAGCAGCAGCGCGAAGGTCTGCGCCGAGTCCGCCAGCTTGGCGTCCCGGCCGTCGTGCCGCTCCCGCACGAGCTGCGCCAGCTCCTCCTGCGCCACCGCCGAGCCGACCACCGAACCGCCCGGTGAGGCGAACGGCAACAGCGTGCACCGCAGGAACCGCGCCCAGTCCTCACCGCGCCGGTCGCCGTAGCCCGCGAAGAGCTGCGCGGCCTCGTCGGCCAGCGCCAGCGCCTGGGCCGTCCGGCCGTTGCCCGCGTCGACGATCACCAGCTCCAGTACGGACCACGCCTCGCCGTGCGCCACCCCGATCCGCTGGAAGTCCTTCCGGGCGTCCTGGAGCAGCTGGCGGGCGAAGCCGCTGTTGCGCAGCGAACCCGTCTGCTCGGCCCGCAGGTCCCGGGTCACCCGGCCCGCGTGGTGCCGGGCGCAGGCCAGGCCGTAGGCGTCCTGCATCCGGCTGAACATGTTCCGCGCGCGCTCCAGCTGCCGCAGTGCCTCGTCGCGCTCACCGCGCTCCTCCAGCGCCTGGCCCAGGTAGTACATCGTCCACGCCTCACCGCGGGCGTCCTCGTGCTGGCGGTGCAGCGGCTGCGCCTGGCGCAGCCGGTCCACGGCCGGGCCGGTGTCGCCGGCCACCAGGCGGGCCCGCGCCAGCTGGGTCATCGCCCAGGCCGTGCCGCGGTCGTCGTGCGTGTGGCCGTACAGCTCCAGTGCGGCGCCGAGCGCGGCCTCGGCGCCCGGCACATCGCCCCGGCGCAGATGCACCTGGCCGAGCTGGAAGTGCGCCCACGCCTGGCCGTGCAGGCTCTCGCTCTCCTCATGGAGGGCCAGCGACTCCCGCAGCATCTCCAGCGCCTCGGGGAGCCGGGCGCGGTCCCGCTCCACCGCCGCCAGGGCGTGCAGCGTCCAGGCGCGGTCGCCGCGCATCTCGGGGCCGGTCTGGAGGTCCAGCGCCTCCCGCAGCTTGGCCGCGGCCTCGGTGAGACTGCCCTGCTGCTGGAGCGTGATGCCCAGATCGCGCAGCGCGCGGGCGGCGCCCACCGGGTGCTGCGCCTCGAAGTAGAGATCGACCACCGACGACAGCGTCGTCCGGGCCCGGTCCAGCTCGCCGAGCTGGCGGGCCGCGACGCCGGTGCGCCACTGCACCGAGCGCACCAGCAGACCCTGGCCGGCGGCCCGGGTCAGTTCGCTCAGCTCGCCCAGGCGGTAGAGGTCGCCGCGCAGCAGGCAGTAGTCGCACAGCGCGCCCAGCAGGTGCGAGACGGTGTCCTGGTCGACGTCCTGATCGGCGTGGCGCAGGGCGGCGGTGATGAAGCTGGTCTCGTCGTCCAGCCACTGCAGGGCCGCGTCCAGGGACGCGAAGCCGTGCGGGCCGAAGCGGTCGGCGCGGGTGGACGTATTGCCGTCGACCAGCCGGATCACCGCGTCCGCCAGTTCCGCATAGCCGCGGATCAGCCGCTCCTGGGCCGCGGCGCGCTCGGCCGGCTCCTCCTCGACGGCCAACCGGGCGTGCGCGAAGCGGTGCACCAGGGGGTGCAGGCGGTAGCGCGCGCCGCGGACGTGCTCGATCAGCCCGGCCTCGGCCAGCGCCGTCAGCTGGCGCTTCGCCTCCGCGTCCGGGACGCCCAGCAGCGCCGCCGCGGCGGCCACCCCCAGGCTCGCCCGGCCCACCAGGGCCAGCCGGCGCAGCAACTGCCGGGCCTGCGGCGGCTGGTCGGCGTAGCGCAGCGACAACGCCCGCTCCACCGGCGCCGCTTCGTCGACCGCCGCCAGCTCCCGGGCGAGCACCGCGGGGGAGCGGCTGCCCAGCGAGGAGCCGGCCACCCGCAGCGCCAGCGGCAGTCCGGCGCACAGCTCGGAGATCCGGTCGATCGACTGCGCGTCGTACGGTGCCGTGCCGTCCGCCGGGGCCTCCCCGGCGGGCGCCGCCGTCCGCAGGAGTTCCTCGGTGCCCGCCGCGTCCAGCGCCGCCACCGGGAGGTGGTGCACCCGCGCCAGAAGGTCCGCGGGAAGTTCCAGCGGCGTGCGGGAGGTGACCAGGATCAGGCTCTCGGAGCGGTCCGGCACCAGGGCCCGGACCTGCTCGGCGTCCGAGGCGTCGTCCAGCAGCAGCGTCACCGGGAGGCCGGTCAGATGCTGGTGGTAGACCTCGGTGAGTCGTTTGACGTGCTGCTCCTGGGAGGGGCGCTCGCGGAACAGCAGTTGTTCGCGCGGCGCGCCCAGGCGGTTGAGCAGGTGCAGCAGGGCGTCCCGGGTCGGCAGTGGCACCTCGCCCGGGGTGTCGCCGCGCAGATCCACCAGACACGCGCCGCGGAACTGATCGCGCAGCTGGTGCGCCGCGCGCACCGCCAGCGCCGTCCGCCCCGAGCCCGGCTCGCCGTGCAGCACCACCACGATCGGCCGGGTCTCGGTGCTCGCCCGGCCGGCCTGCACCCACTGGGCGAGCTGCGCCAGCTCCGTCCGGCGCCCGGCGAACGGGCCGTCTGGCTGCGGGAGTTGGGCGAAGGACCGCTCCAGGACCGAGCGCCGACGGGCCGCCGCGCTGCGGTCCGCGCCGCGCAGCTGCGGCCCCCGGGTGCCCTTCCCCGCCGGCCGGGCGGTGGACGAACCGCCGCCTCGGGATGCCGCGGACAGCATCCGCTGCTGGTCGAGGAACGGCCGGATGCCCCGCACCTCCAGTGCCGTCAGCCACTGGAGCCGCAACTGCTCGGGCCCGCCGGGCTGGCCCCGCATCCCGGCGTGGCGGTGCTCCGCCGGGAGATGGCCTGCGGTCAGCTTCACGACCGCGGCCGCCGCGCCCGCCACCAGCGCCGCGGCGCCCGCCCCGAGCGCCGGGCCGCCGCCCGTGCCCCACGCCAGGTCCGCACCGAACGCGGCCACCGCGGCCACCGCGGACGCCACCACCGGGGTGCCCAACTCCTTGCGCGACAGCCGCTCCCCGAGCGGCTGTCGGCCGGCCGCCGCCTCGTCCAGTGCGCGGACGTACGCCGCGTACTCCTCCTCCGCCGAGGCGGCCAGCTCGTCCAGCGCCGCCCGGGCCCGGCCGAGCAGCGCCGCGCCGTCGATCCGGCCGCCCGAGCGGCGCGCCTCCTCCTCGACGGTCCGCGCCAGCAGCCCGTCCGCTTCCTTCCGGTGGCCGTCCCGCAGCCCAGCCAGTTCGCCCGGCATGCCCGTCCCCTCCAGCAGTCGCCAGTAGTCCTGGCGGTCCAGCAGTCGTCGGCGGATCACCGGAACCCGCCGCCGCGGCCCGCCCCCGGCGTGGTCATCGCCGTACGGACAGTGTTCCGCTCCCAGGCAGTTCCCGGCAGGGCTGTGGATAACTCCCGCCCCGCCCGGCACCCGCGGCCCAGAGGGGCAGGACGGCCTCATGCCGAACCACCTGGCTCATGAGACTTCCCCGTATCCGCTCCGGCACGCCGGCCCCCGGCGGTCGGACGGGGCGGTTCGGCGTTCTGTCCCGAGCCCCGGCTCCCGCGCCGACCGGACGCGACGTCAGGTGCCGGCGAGGTCCATGAGGTAGTGGCCGTAGCCGGAGGCGGAGTTGGCGACGAACTCCTTGCCGAGCGAGGCGAGCTGGTCCTCGTCGATGAAGCCCATGCGGAAGGCGACCTCCTCTATGCACGCCAGTCGGATGCCTTGGCGTTTGGCCAGGACCTGCACGAACAGCGCGGCGTCCATGAGGCTTTCGTGCGTACCGGTGTCGAACCAGGCGCAGCCGCGGCCGAGGTCGATCAGTCGGGCCTTGTTCCGCTCCACGAAGATCCGGTTCAGGTCCGTGATCTCCAGCTCCCCACGGGGGGAGGGCTTCAACCGGGTCGCGAGGTCGGCGGCCTCGTTGTCGTAGAAGTACATTCCGGTGACCGCCAGGTTGGAGCGGGGAGCCGGCGGCTTCTCCTCCAGCGAGGTGACCCGGCCCGCGTCGTCGATGGTGGCCACGCCGTACCGCTCGGGGTCCGCCACGCGGTATCCGAACAGGGTGCACCCGTCGAGCCGCGCGCGCTCCCGGCGCAGCGTCTCGGTGAGCGCGTTCCCGTAGAAGATGTTGTCGCCCAGGATGAGGGCGAACTGCTCGTCGCCGATGAAGTCGCGCCCGATCCGCAGCGCGTCGGCGAGGCCGCGCGGCCGGTCCTGGACGGCGTAGCTCAGCCGCAGCCCCAACCGGCTGCCGTCGCCGAGCAGGTCGCGGTAGTTCTCGATGTGCTCCGGGTTGCTGATGATGAGGATCTCCCGGATCTCCGCCAGCATCAGGACGGATAGCGGGTAGTACACCATCGGCTTGTCGTAGACGGGAAGCAACTGCTTCGACGATACGGCGGTGATCGGGTGCAGCCGGGTGCCCGACCCTCCCGCCAGGAGTATTCCGCGCATGTGTGTCTCCGTTTCGGTTGCCTGCTGTGCGGGAGGCCGGGCCGCGGCGTGGCCCTATGCCGCGGTGGCGCCGTCGCACAGCGGCTGCCACCACTGCGGGTTGTCGCGGTACCAGGCGATCGTGCGGGCGAGTCCGGTCTGGAACGGAACCTGCGGCGCGTACCCCAGTGCCCGCAGCTTGCCGTCGTCCATCGAGTAGCGGCGATCGTGGCCGGGGCGGTCGGGCACGTGCCGGACGCTCTCCTCGTCGGCCCCGCATGCCTGGAGGATGAGCTCGGTGAGGCGCAGGTTGGTGAGCTCCTCGCCGCCGGCGATGTTGTAGACCTCGCCCGGGAGGCCCTTCTCCAGCACCAGTTGGATGCCGCGGCAGTGGTCGTCCACGTGCAGCCAGTCGCGGATGCACAGTCCGTCGCCGTACAGCGGGACCGACCTGCCGCGCAGCAGGTTGGTCACGAACAGCGGGATGACCTTCTCCGGAAACTGGTACGGGCCGTAGTTGTTGCTGCACCGGGTGATGCTCACGTCGAGGCCGTAGGTGCGGGCGTAGGAGCGGGCGAGGAGGTCGGCGCTCGCCTTCGTCGCGGCGTAGGGCGAGTTGGGCAGCAGGGGGCTGTGCTCGGTCCATGAGCCGGTGTCGATCGATCCGTACACCTCGTCGGTCGACACATGGACCACCCGCCCGACCCCGGCCAGTCGTGCGGCCTCCAACACGGTGTGGGTGCCGCTGACGTTGGTCCGTACGAAGTCGTCGGCGCCGGAGATCGAACGGTCGACATGGGTCTCGGCGGCAAAGTTGACCACGGCGTCGTGCCCGGGCAGCAGATCGGCCAGGAGCGGGCCGTCGCAGATATCACCTTCAACGAAGGTGAAACCAGGGTGATCTCGGACAGGGTCGAGATTCGCCGGGTTCCCGGCGTAGGTCAGCTTGTCCAAAGCGGTGACCTTCACCTCGCCCGCCGAGGCGTAGGCCCCGGTCAGCAGCTTGCGAACGTAGTTGGAACCTATGAATCCGGCCGCACCGGTGACGAGTAGACGCACAGGGTCTCCTATGACCTGGGTGAGCGGTTCCTTCCTGGGCAAGCGCTCTCGGCTCGCCGTCACAGGGGAAGTTCCGCCTGTCTGGTGGTAGATGCCTGGGTTGGGAGGTTGGCAGGGGAATCGCAGGGCTTGTCCCATCGCCCTGATACGCATCCGGTAGACGGATCCGACGGGAGGGAGCCGCTGGGTCGGGTGTCAGCCGAATCACTCTGCGTGAACCGCGACCGGGTCGGGGAGTGGAGGCGGCCGGTGGCCGGACTCCATGGCGGAGGTCACACTCTCCGGGATGCGGCAGCCCGTCTCGGTGCGGGTTTCACCAGGTCCCGAGCGCTTCTCCCCCCTTCCAGCGCCCTGGGGACCACATCTGCCGCGGCGGCGACTGGCTGCGTCGACCCATCACGTTCCGGCCCGCTTCCGGTTGCGCCGCGCACACACATTAACCCCGGTGTCGCTTTCAGCGTAGGCCGGGAGAACCGGAAGGCGCACGGATGGAAGCGTTCCGGGCGGGCCGCGGATATGTTGCGTCGATCACTAATCGGCCGTTCGGTCTTTTTTCAAAAGAGGTGATTGCCTTTTGGCTGGCGGAACGCTTCCCATCCGGCGGTTCGTGGGCGGGGCGGCTGTCGGCCGGGGGCCGTGGCGCGACGGAGCCCCTGGTCGGCGCGCTGAGCCCGCTCGTCAACGGCCGTGGTCGGGAGTCCTGTTGGGGGACGAGATGCACCGTGTGTGACGCCCCGCGGGAGGTCGTCGAGTGTCGTGCGCGGCCCGTCCGTGCTCGAAGCGTCGGACGGAACCCACTGGTGCAGGAGGGGGTGCTTCCGGCAAGCTCTGCGCATCCTCGCCCACCGGGTCCACCGTTGAGTCGGGGGCGCCATCCGCACCCCTAGTGCGGCAGAAACTTTCCTCGGAAGTACGCTCGAAGTACGCCGAGTTCAACCACGAGCGCGACTGTCGGCGTGGGGCGGGAGAACGCGCTTCACCCGCCTCGACGAGCAATGGCGGATCCTATGCAAGGCCCGCTACCGCGCCAACCGGATCGGTCGAACGGTCGCCGCCGTTCACACCATCGAGATGGCCTGGTGAGCAGGGGAAAGTGTTCATTGACTCCCCCTGGGCTTGCTGTTAGGGTCGGCCAAAGGTTAACGAAGTTAATTGAACGACTTGGTTCTTAACCGGGGGATGCTTTGGCCATGCAGAGCTATGAGCTTTATGTCGACCTTATGAAAAAGGTTCTGGCGAACGTTATTTATGAGGACCGCCCGACTTTCCCGTTCGGGATGAATGTCCTCGATAAGGCTCAAGCAGACACCATGCGGCCCGGCGCGGAAGGCTCCGCGGAAAAGCGCGGGGTGTTCGACGTCGACCACCGAGCGGCTGGTCTGGACGTCCCGTCGGTCGCGCACACCATGATCGGAATGCGCCGCCTGGACAACATCCAGGAGTGCGTGGAGCAGGTGCTCCGCGACGGCGTGCCCGGCGACTTCATCGAGACCGGCGTGTGGCGCGGCGGCGCCTGCATCCTGATGCGGGCACTGCTCAAGGCGCACGGCGTGGAAGACCGAAATGTGTGGCTCGCCGACTCGTTCGCCGGTGTTCCGGTGACGTCCGACGACAGCCACCCGCTCGACCAGGGCATGGAGTTCCACAACCTGAACTGGGTGCTGAGCTGCTCCGAGGAGCAGGTTCGGGAGAACTTCGCCCGTTACGACCTGCTCGACGACCAGGTCAAGTTCCTGCCCGGCATGTTCGCCGACACGCTGCCGAGCGCACCGATCGAGAAGCTCGCGATCCTGCGGATGGACGGCGACCTGTACGAGTCGACCATGGACGCCCTGGTCAACATGTACCCCAAGCTCTCGGTCGGCGGGTTCGCGATCATCGACGACTACGCGATCCCGGCCTGTAAGCAGGCCGTTCACGACTACCGGAGCGAGCACGGCATCGACGAGCCGATCGAGACCGTGGACGTGACCGGCGTCTACTGGCGCCGCAAGCACTGAGCGCGGCCTCGCCCCGGCCTTGCCCGGGCTGATCTGATCTCCCCGATGTGGGTCCTTCGCGTGTGCACGGCGGAAGACGTCGCCGTGCACCGCGGCCCCTTGTCCGGCGCGTCCGGAATCTTTGTCGAACCCGAAATCCTCGATTCCCGCCCGTAGCGTGCGCTCCATGCGTGCCGATGACGGCGGTCGCTGTGCTCGCATTCGAGCCGGCGCTTCAGTCACCTTGTGGAACCGCTGATTCTGCGGGGCTTCAACCCTTCCCGGAAGTAGTCCGCGTATTCAAAGGCGCCGCATGTTGTACTGTCTGCCATGAATACCGCGCGTGCGTTTTCCGCATGCGTCGGGGGAGGTGTGACTATGAAACGCAATATTGGCGACCTCGCTATATTCGGCGGTTCTTCGGCATTCCTGCAGCCGCTTTATGTGGGGCGCCCCAATATCGGTGACCGATCTCGATTCTTCGATCGTGTGAACTGGGCGCTGGACCACCAGTGGCTGACCAACGGCGGACCGCTGGCGCGCGAATTCGAGCAGCGCGTGGCGGAACTGGCCGGGGTGCGGTACTGCGTATCGACCTGCAATGCGACCGTCGCCCTGCAACTCCTCGCCCGCGCCACGGATTTGTCCGGCGAGGTCATCATGCCGTCGCTGACCTTCCCCGCGACCGCGCACGCGTTCCGGTGGCTGGGCCTGACGCCGGTCTTCTGCGACATCGACCCGAGCACCGGCTGCCTGGACCCCGCACTGGTCGAGGCCGCGATCACTCCCCGTACCAGTGCGATCGTCCCGGTCCACCTGTGGGGCCGTCCGTGCGCGGTCGACGAGCTGGCGAAGGTCGCGGCAGACCACGGCGTGAAGCTGTTCTACGACGCCGCACACGGACTCGGCTGCACCTCGGAAGGCCGGCCGATCGGCGGGTTCGGGCAGGCCGAGGTGTTCAGCTTCCACGCCACGAAGGTGGTCAACGCCTTCGAGGGCGGCGCGGTGGTGACCGACGACGAGGAACTGGCCAGTCGGATCCGCGCGATGCACAACTTCGGGTTCGCCCAAGGGCGCGTCTCCACGGAGGTGGGCATCAACGGGAAGATGACCGAAGCCGCCGCCGCGATGGGCCTGACCTCACTCGACGCCTTCGAGGAAACGGTCCGCCAGAACGAGGCCAACTTCGACAGCTACCAGTCGGAGCTGGCCGACCTCGCCGGGCTGAAGGTCGTCGCCTTCGACCCCGAGGAGCGCAACAACTACCACTACCTGATCGTGGAAGTCGACGCCGCGGAGACCGGCGTCCACCGCGACCTGCTCGGCGACGTGCTCCGGTCGGAGAACGTGGTGTGCCAGCGGTACTTCTCCCCCGGATGCCACGAGATGGAGCCCTACCGCTCGGAGCGGCCGGTCACCCTGCCGCACACCGAGCGGCTCGCCCAGAAGGTGCTCGCCCTGCCCACCGGCCCCACCGTCTCCCGCGAGGACATCCGCCGGGTCTGCGACATCGTGCGGCTCACCGTGGAGCGGGGACACGAGGTGACCCGCCGGGCGAACGAGCGGGCGCAATCCACGGCCGGCGGCGAAGGCAAGGGGAGCAAATGACCACCGGCAGCGTGCCAGACACCACCGCCAGGCCCGATGACGTCGCCGTGATCGGGCTGTCCTGCCGACTGCCCGGCGCGGCCGACCCGGAGGCGTTCTGGCGGCTGCTCACCGGCGGCGAGAGCGCCGTCACCGCAACCGGGTCCGAGCGGTGGGACGCGGCCGCCGCGGAGGCGGAGCCCGCCCTCCGGTTCGGTGCGTTCCTGGACCGGGTCGACACGTTCGACGCGGCCTTCTTCGGCATCTCTCCACGTGAGGCCGAAGCCATGGACCCGCAGCAGCGGCTCATGCTGGAGCTCGGCTGGGAGGCGCTTGAGAACGCCGGCATCGTCCCGGCCGACGTCCGGGACAGCCCGCTCGGCGTCTTCGTCGGCGCGGCATCCGACGACTACGCCAAACTGCTGCACCGCGGTGGCGCCGAGGGCATCAACCAGCACACGCTGACCGGCTCGCACCGCAGCGCCCTGGCCAACCGGCTCTCCTACTTCCTCGGCGTACACGGCCCGAGCCTGGTCGTGGACACCGCCCAGTCCTCCGCGCTGGTCGCCGTCCACCTGGCGTGCGAGAGCCTGCGCCGCGGCGAGTCCACCCTGGCCCTGGCCGCCGGGGTGAACCTCAACCTGGCACCCGAAAGCGCGCTCGGCGCCGCCAGGTTCGGCGGCCTGTCGCCGGACGGCCGCAGCTTCACCTTCGACGAGCGGGCCAACGGCTATGTGCGCGGCGAGGGCGGCGGCGCGGTGCTGCTCAAGCCGCTCGCCGCGGCCGTCGCCGACGGCGATCCGGTCTACTGCGTCATCCGCGGCAGCGCGACCAACAACGACGGCGGAACCGAGAGCCTGACCGTCCCCAGCCCCACCGCCCAGCAGGCGGTGCTGCACGAGGCGTGCCGCCGGGCCGCGATCGCCCCGACCGACGTGCAGTACGTGGAGTTGCACGGCACCGGTACCCGGGTCGGCGACCCCATCGAAGCGGCCGCATTGGGCGCGGTGTTCGGCGCCGGACGGCCGGCCGGCGAACCGCTGCTGGTGGGTTCCGCGAAGACCAACGTCGGGCACCTGGAGGGCGCCGCGGGCATCGTCGGCCTCCTCAAGGCCGTACTGAGCGTGGCCCGCCGGGAACTCCCGCCGAGCCTGAACTTCCAGCAGCCCAACCCGCGCATCCCGCTGGCGGACCTCAACCTGAGGGTGCGCACCGAATCCGGCGCCTGGCCGTCGCCGGACCGCCAACTCGTCGCAGGCGTCAGCTCCTTCGGCATGGGCGGCACCAACTGCCACGTCCTGCTCGCGGAGTGGGCGACCGCGCCCGTCGAACCCGTCGCACACACCCGTTCCGTAGTGCCCTGGGTGCTGTCGGCACGCACCGAGCCCGCACTGCGGGCCCAGGCGCGACGGCTGCTCGACCACCTCGACACCACCCCCCAGGCCCAACCCCTCGACATCGCCCACGCGTTGGCGACCACCCGCACGACGTTCGAGCACCGCGCCGTCCTGCTCGGCACAGGCCACGAGGAGTTCTGCACCGGGCTCGCCGCGCTGGCCGACGGACGACCGGCGGCCGGAGTGCTGCAGGGCAAGGCCGCCCCCGGCCCGGTCGCCTACCTGTTCAGCGGCCAGGGCTCGCAGCGCGTCGGCATGGGCCGGGAACTCCACGCCGAACTCCCCGAGTTCGCCTCGGCGTTCGACGAGGTCTGTGCCGCGCTGGACGCCCACCTGGACCGCCCGCTCAAGCAGCTCGTGTTCGACGGCGATGCGGAACTGCTCGACCAGACCGGCTACACACAGCCCGCACTGTTCGCCATCGAGGTCGCGCTGTTCCGGCTGTTCGAGAAGTGGGGGGTGCGTCCCGACTTCGTCGCCGGACACTCCATCGGCGAGCTGGCCGCGGCGCATGTCGCTGGCGTGCTGAGCCTGCCGGACGCCGCCACCCTGGTGGCCGCGCGCGCCCGGCTGATGCAGGCACTGCCCGCCGGCGGGGCGATGGTGGCCGTCCAGGCATCCGAGGACGAGGTCCGGCCGCTGCTCTCCCCCGAGGTGGGCATCGCCGCGGTCAACGGACCCACCGCCACGGTGCTCTCCGGCGCCACCGACGCGGTCCTGGAGACCGCAGCACGGCTCGCCGCACAGGGCCGGAAGACCAAGCAGCTGCGGGTCAGCCACGCGTTCCACTCACCGCTGATGGACGCCATGCTGGCGGACTTCCGACAGGTGGCCGAAGCGCTCACCTACCACGCCCCGGCGCTTCCGGTGATATCCAACGTCACCGGCCGCCCAGCCGGTGACGGCGAACTGCGCACCCCCGACTACTGGGTGCGGCACGTGCGGGAAACCGTCCGGTTCCTCGACGGCGTCCGCTGGCTGGCGGACCAGGGCGTGACCACCCTGGTCGAGCTGGGCCCGGACGGCACCCTCACCGGAATGGCCAGGGACTGCGCACCCGACGCCTCCTGCGTGCCCGCGCTCCGCGCCGACCGGCCCGAACCGGCCGCGCTGAGCGCCGCGCTCGGCGCCCTGCACCTCAGCGGCCTGTCCCCGCACTGGCCCGCCGTCTTCGCCGGTACGGGGGCACGCCAGGTGCCACTGCCCACGTACGCGTTCCAGCGGCGCCGCTACTGGGCGGACGTGGCGGCCGACAGCTCCCCGATCCCGGTGGACCCGCCCGCGGCGCAGGAAACCGCATCGCCGCGGCAGCGCATCGACCAGCTGCCCGAGTCCGAACGAGCCCGGGCGCTACTGGACTTGGTGCGCACCCGGATCGCCGTCGTACTCGGCCATGACGCCGCCGAGGAGGTCGAGGTCGACCGACAGTTCCGGGACCTCGGCTTCACCTCGCTGACCTCCGTCGAGCTGCGCGACCAACTCAGCACGGCAACCGGACTGGCGCTCAGCCCGACCCTGCTGTTCGACTTCCCGACCCCGCAGGCCGTCGCCGACCGCCTGCTGGTCGAACTGTTCGGCACCGGAACCGAGAACGACGGCGACCGGCCGGCGGCAGCGGCCCCGGACGAACCCGTGGCGATCGTCGGCATGGCCTGCCGCTTCCCCGGCGACGTCGGCTCCCCGGAGGACCTGTGGCGGCTGGTCGTCACCGGTGGTGACGGCATCACCGAGTTCCCGACCGACCGCGGCTGGGACATCGAGGCGCTCTACGACCCGGACCCGGAGCAGCCCGGCAAGACCTACACGCGATACGGCGGATTCCTGCACGACGCCGGCGAGTTCGACCCGGCGTTCTTCGGCATCTCGCCGCGCGAGGCACAGGCGATGGACCCGCAGCAGCGACTGCTGCTGGAAACCTCGTGGGAGGCGCTGGAGCGGGCCGGAATCGCCCCGGCCACGCTGCGCGGCAGCAGGGCGGGCGTGTTCGTCGGCGCCATGTCCCAGGAGTACGGCCCCCGGCTGTACGAAGGCGCGGACGGACACGACGGCTACCTGCTCACCGGCAACACCGCCAGCGTCGCCTCCGGCCGCGTCGCCTACACACTCGGCCTCGAAGGCCCCGCGGTGACGGTGGACACGGCGTGCTCCTCGTCGCTGGTGGCGTTGCACCTGGCGGCCCAGTCACTGCGACAGGGGGAGTGCACCTTCGCGCTCGCCGGCGGCGCCGCGATCATGTCCGGCCCCGGCATGTTCGTCGAGTTCAGCCGCCAGCGCGGACTCGCCGCCAACGGCCGCTGCAAGGCGTTCTCGGCGTCCGCCGACGGCACCGCCTGGGCCGAGGGCGTGGGCATGCTGGCGCTGGAGCGGTTGTCTGACGCACGTCGGAACGGGCATCCGGTGCTGGCGGTGCTGCGGGGTTCCGCGGTGAACCAGGACGGTGCGTCCAATGGTCTGACGGCGCCGAACGGTCCGTCGCAGCAGCGGGTGATCCGCCAGGCATTGGCCAACGCGGGCCTCGACGCCTCGGACGTGGACGCGGTGGAGGCACACGGCACCGGCACCAGCCTCGGCGACCCGATCGAGGCCCAGGCGCTCCTGGCCACCTACGGCCAGGAGCGCGAACGGCCCGTGTGGCTGGGATCGTTGAAGTCCAACATCGGACATGCCCAGGCCGCGGCCGGCGTCGGCGGCGTGGTGAAGATGGTGTTGGCGATGCGGCACGGTGTGCTGCCGAAGACCCTGCACGTGGACGAGCCGACGTCCAAGGTCGACTGGTCCGCGGGTGCGGTGTCGTTGCTGACCGAGCAGGTCGCGTGGCCGCGGACGGATGCGCCGCGGCGGGCCGCGGTGTCGTCGTTCGGGATCAGCGGCACGAATGCGCATGTGATTCTGGAGGAGGCACCGCCGCAGGCTGACGCGGAGCCCGTTGCGGCATCGACGGGTGCGGCGCCGGTGGGTGTGGTGCCGTGGGTGGTCTCGGGCAAGACCGAGGCCGCGCTGCGTGCACAGGCGTCCCGCTTGCTGTCGTACGTGGACTCGATGCCCGAGCTGGACCCGGTGGATGTGGGTTTCTCGCTCGCTGCGGGGCGTGCTGCTTTTGAGCATCGTGCTGCGGTGGTCGGTGCTGACCTGGCTGCCTTCCGTGGCGGTCTGGCTGCGCTGGCGGATGCGACTGCGGCGCCTGGTGTGGTGCAGGGCGTTGCGGGTGCTGGTGACCGTGCGGTGTTCGTTTTCCCTGGTCAGGGTTCGCAGTGGGTGGGCATGGCGGTGGAGCTTCTGGGCTCCTCGCCGGTGTTCGCGGAGTCGATGCGGGCGTGCGCTGAGGCTCTTGCGCCGCACGTCGAGTGGTCGTTGTTGGATGTGCTGGGCGATGCTGAGGCGTTGGAGCGGGTTGATGTTGTTCAGCCTGTGCTGTTTGCGGTGATGGTGTCGCTGGCGGCGTTGTGGCGTTCGTACGGTGTTGAGCCGGCCGCTGTGGTGGGCCATTCGCAGGGTGAGATCGCTGCCGCGTGTGTGGCGGGTGCGTTGTCGCTTGATGATGCTGCGCGGGTGGTGGCGTTGCGGAGCAAGGCGCTGCTCGCCCTGTCCGGTCGTGGCGGGATGGTGTCCGTCTCCCTCCCCGCAGGTGAGGTCGCCGATCGCGTTGAGCGTTGGGACGGTCGGATCTCCATCGCCGCCGTCAACGGCCCGGGTTCGATCGTCGTCTCCGGTGACGTCGATGCACTGGATGAACTCCTTGCCGATTGTGAGGAGTCTGGGGTTCGGGCTCGTCGCATCCCGGTGGACTACGCGTCCCACTCGGCGCATGTGGAGGAGATCCGCGACGAACTCCTGACCATCCTGTCCGACATCACCCCGCGCCCGTCGCAGGTGCCGTTCTTCTCGACGGTGTCGGTGGAGCGGATCGACACCAGTGTGCTGGATGCCGAGTACTGGTACCGGAATCTTCGGCAGACGGTTCGGTTCGAGGAGACCGTGCAGCTGCTCGCCGAGCAGGGCCACCGGCTCTTCGTGGAGTCCAGTGCGCACCCGGTGCTGGCGATGGGTATCCAGGAAACGTCCGAGCAGATCGTGGCCCTGGGGTCCCTGCGGCGTGATGAAGGTGGCCTGGACCGGTTCCTGCTGTCGCTGGCCGAAGCCCACGTGCGCGGGGCGACCGTCGACTGGACGGCCGTGTTCCCCGGCGCTCGCCGCGTGGACGACCTGCCCACCTACGCCTTCCAACGTCAGCGTTACTGGCTGAATGCTCGGGGGGCACAGGCCGTGAATGTGTCGTCGGTCGGGCTGCGGGAGGCCGGGCATCCGTTGCTGGGTGCGGCGGTGGAGCTGCCGGACTCCGGCGGCGTGGTGCTGACCGGTCTGCTGTCCCTGGCCACCCATCCGTGGCTGGCCGACCACGGGGTGCGGGACTCGGTGCTGTTGCCGGGCACTGCGTTCCTGGAGCTCGCCATCCGCGCCGGTGACCAGGTGGGTTGCGACCGGGTGGCGGAACTGACGCTTGAGGCGCCGTTGGTGCTGCCGGCGCACGGCGGCATCGCGCTACGGGTGTCGGTGGGTGCCGACGACGGATCCGGGACGCGTACGTTGGCGGTGCACGCCCGGAGCGAGGACGACGCGGCGGAGCCGCAGTGGGTCCGGCACGCTACGGGTGTGCTTGCCAGCGGCCCGACCGACGCCTTCGACCTGAGCGTCTGGCCGCCCGCGGGAGCGGTCGCGGTGGACTGGGACGGCGGTTACGACCGTTGGACGGAGCTGGGTTACCGCTACGGTCCCGCGTTCCAGGGCCTGAAGTCGTGGTGGCGCTCGGGCGAGGACATCTTCGCCGAGGTGGAGTTGGCGCCCGAACTCGCGCCGGATGCCGCCCGGTTCGGACTGCATCCCGCGTTGCTGGACGCCGCCCTGCACGCCGTGGTGGGGGAGGGGCCGGAGTGCCGTCTGCCGTTCGTCTGGAGCGGGGTTTCCCTCCAGGCGACCGGTGCCACGGCGGCCCGCGTGATGATTTCGCCCGCGGGGCCGGACGCGGTGTCGTTGCGGTTGGCCGATGTGGCCGGACGCCCGGTGGCGTCGGTGGAGTCCCTGGCGCTGCGGCCCATGGCGGCTGACCAGGTGCGGACCGGTCTGCCCGAGGCGCTGTTCCGGGTGGACTGGAACGAGCTGGCACCGCCGTCCGAGCCTGCGGGCCGGATCGGTTCGTGGGCGCTGATCGGTGCCGATGAGTTCAAGCTCGGCGTGGCACTGGGCGACCTGGAGACCTTCGGCGACATCGGTGCGCTCCCCCATGGGGCCGTGCCGGACGTGGTGCTGGCGGCCTGTGTCGACGACTTCGGGCTGCCCGTCGCGGAGGCGACGCACCGTGCCGTCGCGCGTGCGCTCGAACTGGTCCAGGCATGGTTGGCCGACGAGCGGTTCGCCGACTCGCGGTTGGTCTTCCTCACCCGCGGCGCGGTGGCCGCCGAGCCCGGTAAGGGCGTGCTCGACCTGGTCAACGCCCCGGTGTGGGGTCTGGTCCGGTCGGCGCAGGCGGAGAATCCCGGCCGGTTCGTGCTCGTCGACCTCGACGACCACGACGTGTCCGCCGCGCTGCCCGCCGCGCTGGCCGGCGACGAGCCCCAACTCGCCATACGTGAAGGAGTGTTGTACGCGCCGCGGTTGGGTCGGCCGACTGCGGACGAGACGTTGACGCCCCCGCAGGGCTCGACGACCTGGCGGCTGGACATCACGGACAAGGGCACGCTGGAGAACCTGGCGCTGGTCGACCTTCCGGAGGCGTCGCGGCCGCTGGCGGACGGCGAGGTGCGCGTCGACATACGCGCGGCCGGTGTGAACTTCCGCGACGTGGTGCTGGCCCTGGGCATGGTGCCCGACCAGGAAGTGCTGGGCAGCGAGGGTGCGGGCGTCGTGCTGGAGGTCGGGCCGGGAGTGACCGGTCTCGCCCCCGGCGACACCGTGATGGGCCTGTTCACGGGTGCGTTCGGCCCGGTCGCGATCGCCGATCGTCGGCTCCTGGTCAAGATGCCGTCGGGTTGGTCGTTCGCGCAGGCGGCCTCGGTGCCGGTGGTGTTCCTCACCGCGTACCACGCACTGCGGCACGACGCCGGAGTGCGTGCGGGTGAGTCGGTGCTGATCCATTCCGCCGCGGGTGGTGTGGGGATGGCCGCGGTGCAGCTCGCGCGGCATTGGGGTGCCGAGGTCTTCGGGACCGCGAGCCCGGGCAAGTGGGATGTGCTGCGTTCGCTGGGTCTCGATGACGCGCACATCGCGTCGTCGCGCACCCTCGACTTCGCGGACAAGTTCTCCTCGGGCCTGGATGTGGTGCTGAACTCGCTGGTCAGGGAGTTCGTGGACGCCTCGCTGCGGCTGCTGCGGAACGACGGCCGGTTCGTCGAGATCGGCAAGACAGACATCCGCGACGCCGACGAGGTCACCGCCGCGCACCCTGGCGTGCGCTACCGCGTCTACGACCTGTTGACCACCGACCCCGATCTCGTCGCCGAGATGTTGGGTGAGTTGGTGGGGTTGTTTGGTCGTGGTGTGTTGCGGCCGTTGCCGGTGCGGGGTTGGGATGTGCGGCGTGCTCCGGAGGCGTTGCGTTTCTTGAGTCAGGCGCGGCATGTGGGCAAGTTGGTGTTGACGGTGCCGCGTGGGGTGGATCCGGAGGGGACTGCGCTGGTCACGGGTGCTACTGGTGTGTTGGGTGGGTTGGTGGCCCGGCATCTGGTGGTGGAGCACGGTGTGCGTCGGTTGGTGTTGGTGGGTCGGCGGGGGTTGGGGGCGCCGGGTGCTGAGGAGTTGGTTGCGGAGCTGACGGGGTTGGGTGCGTCGGTGTCGGTGGCGGCGTGTGATGCGGCTGATCGTGATGAGTTGGCTGGGGTGTTGGCGGGGATTTCGCGGGAGCATCCGTTGACTGCGGTGGTGCATGCGGCGGGTGTGTTGGATGACGGTGTGGTGGGGTCGTTGTCTGCGGAGCGGTTGGCTGCGGTGTTGCGGCCGAAGGTGGATGCGGCGTGGAATCTGCATGAGTTGACGGCTGGTCTTGATCTGTCGTTGTTTGTGTTGTTCTCGTCGGTGTCGGGGACGTTGGGTGGTGCGGGGCAGGCGAATTACGCGGCGGCGAATGTGTTTCTTGATGGGTTGGCTGCGCATCGTCGTGCGTTGGGTTTGTCGGGTGTGTCGTTGGCGTGGGGGTTGTGGGCTCGTTCGAGTGGGATGACGGGGCATCTTGGGGATGTCGATGTGCAGCGGATGACGCGGGTTGGTGTGGGTGCGTTGTCGGTTGAGGAGGGTCTGGCGTTGTTCGATGCGGCGATCGGACGGCCCGAGGCCACTGTCGTACCGATGCGCCTGGACACCCGAACCCTGCGGTCGCAGGACCAGGTCCCCGCGCTGATGAGCGGCATCGTCCGCGGCACCACCCGCCGTACCGCCGCCGCCGTTGCGACGCAGCAGGCGGACGCCTCCTCGCTGGCCGGGCGCCTGTCCGGACTCTCCGAAGTGGACCGCCAGCAAGTGGTGTTGGACCTGGTGTGCGAGCACACCGCCACCGTGCTGGGCCACGGCACCGCCTCCTCGGTGGACGCCAGCCAGGCGTTCAAGGAGCTGGGCTTCGACTCGCTGACCGCAGTCGAACTGCGCAACCGCCTCAACGCGGCCACCGGCCTGCGGCTGCGCGCCACCCTGGTGTTCGACCACCCCACCCCGGCCGCACTCGCCGCCCACCTGCGGGCCGAACTGCTGCCGGAGGAGGCACCGGCAGCCGCCTCGGTGCTGACGGAGTTGGACCGGCTCGAACGCAGCTTCGCCGCACTGGACCCGGACGACGGCCTGCGCGCCGAAGTACGGGCACGGCTACAGGGCCTGCTGTCGAACGCACCGGAAGGCACCGAGGACGCGGACGCGGGTGTCGCGACGCGTCTGGAGTCGGCGACCACCGACGAGCTCTTCGACTTCATCGACAGCGAACTGGGGATGTCATGACCGGCAACCGCCGGACGGATCGGAACGTCGAGGAGTTCGGGTAGATGGCCGACGAAAAGAAGCTCGTCGATTACCTCAAGCGGGTTACCGCCGATCTGCACCAGACCCGGCAACGGTTGCAGGAAGTCGAGCAGGCACAGCACGAACCGGTCGCCATCGTCGGAATGGCGTGCCGCTTCCCCGGCGGTATCGCGTCCCCCGACGACCTGTGGCGGTTCGTGACGTCCGGCGGCGACGCGATCTCGGAGTTCCCCGCGGACCGGGGCTGGGACGTCGAAGCGCTGTACGACGCCGACCCGGAACTGGCAGGGAAGACCTACACGCGCCACGGCGGCTTCCTGCACGACGTGGGCGGGTTCGACGCGGACTTCTTCGGCATCTCGCCGCGTGAGGCGCTGGCGATGGACCCGCAGCAGCGGCTGCTGCTGGAAACCTCGTGGGAGGCGCTGGAACGGGCCGGGATCGACCCGGGCTCGTTGCGGGGCAGCCGCACCGGCGTGTTCGCCGGCGCGATCGCCCAGGAGTACGGTCCGCGGCTGCACGAGGCGCAGGACGGCACCGAGGCCCACCTGTTCACCGGCACCACGACGAGTGTGGTCTCCGGCCGGGTCGCCTACACGCTGGGCCTGGAAGGCCCTGCCGTCACCATCGACACGGCGTGCTCCTCCTCGCTCGTCGCACTGCACATGGCCGTCCAGTCGCTGCTGCGCGGCGAGTCCTCGCTGGCGCTGGCCGGTGGCGTCACGGTGGTGTCCACGCCGGGCATGTTCCTCTCGTTCAGCAGGCAGCGCGGGCTGGCCCCCGACGGCCGGTGCAAGGCGTTCTCCGCCACGGCCGACGGGTTCGGCCCGGCCGAGGGCGTCGGCATGCTGGTGCTGGAGCGGCTTTCCGACGCCCGCCGCAACGGGCACCGGGTCCTGGCGGTCGTACGCGGCTCGGCGGTCAACTCCGACGGCGCGAGCAACGGGTTGACCGCGCCCAACGGCCCGTCGCAGGTCCGGGTGATCCGGGCGGCGCTGGCCAACGCACGCCTCTCGGCACGCCAGGTCGACGTGGTCGAGGCGCACGGCACGGGAACCACCCTCGGTGACCCGATCGAGGCGCAGGCGATCATGGACACCTATGGGCAGGACCGTGCCCACCCCCTGCTGCTCGGCTCGTTGAAGTCCAACATCGGGCACGCCCAGGCCGCCGCCGGTGTGGGCGGTGTGATCAAGATGGTGCTGGCCCTCCAACACGGTGTGCTGCCCAAGACGCTGCACGTCACCGAACCCTCGACACACGTCGACTGGTCGACCGGTGCCGTCTCCGTGCTGACCGAGCAGGCGGAATGGCCGCAGACCGGCGAGCCGCGGCGTGCCGGGGTGTCCTCGTTCGGCATCAGCGGCACCAACGCGCACGTGGTGCTGGAGCAGTCGCCCGCGGCCGAGACGTCCCCGGAGCCTGTTGCGTCCGGCGTACTGCCCTGGGTGCTGTCGGCGCGCGGCGAGGCGGCGCTGCGTGACCAGGTCGCCCGCGTCCTGTCCTATGTGGACGACAACCCCGGGCTGAACCCCGTGGACGTCGGCTTCTCCCTCGCCACCGGCAGGTCCTCCTTCGAGCACCGCGCGGTGCTGATGGCTGCCGACGCCGCCGACTTCCGGAAGGGCCTGGCCGGACTGGCCCGTTGCGTGACGGAACCCGGCGTGGTGCAGGGCACCGTGGCGGACCACCGCGCGGTGTTCGTTTTCCCTGGTCAGGGCGCTCAGTGGGTGGGCATGGCGGTGGAGCTCTTGGACTCCTCGCCGGTGTTCGCGGAGTCGATGCGGGCGTGCGCTGAGGCTCTTGCGCCGCACGTCGAGTGGTCGTTGCTGGACGTGCTGGGCGATGCTGAGGCGTTGGAGCGGGTTGATGTTGTTCAGCCTGTGCTGTTTGCGGTGATGGTGTCGCTGGCGGCGTTGTGGCGTTCGTATGGTGTTGAGCCGGCCGCTGTGGTGGGGCATTCGCAGGGTGAGATCGCGGCTGCGTGTGTGGCGGGTGCGCTTTCGCTTGATGATGCCGCGCGGGTGGTGGCGCTGCGGAGCAAGGCGCTGCTGGCTCTGTCCGGCCGGGGCGGGATGGTGTCTGTCTCGTTGCCGGCGGGTGAGGTCGCCGGGCGTCTTGAGCGTTGGGACGGTCGGATCTCCATCGCTGCGGTGAATGGCCCGGGTTCGATTGTCGTCTCCGGTGACGTCGACGCGCTGGATGAACTCCTTGCCGATTGTGAGGAGTCCGGGGTTCGGGCTCGTCGCATCCCGGTGGACTACGCGTCCCACTCGGCGCATGTGGAGGAGATCCGCGAGGAGCTCCTGACGATCCTGGCGGGTATCGCTCCGCGCCCGTCGCAGGTGCCGTTCTTCTCGACGGTGTCGGTGGAGCGGATCGACACCAGTGTGCTGGATGCCGAGTACTGGTACCGGAATCTCCGGCAGACGGTCCGGTTCGAGGAGACCGTGCGTGCCTTGGCCGATCAGAGCCATGGGGTATTCGTCGAGATCAGCCCGCACCCCGTGCTTGCCGTGGCCGTACAGGAGACCGCTGAGCGGGCGGTGGCCGTCGGTTCGCTGCGCAGGGGCGAGGGCGGCTTCGCACGCTTCCTGGAGTCCCTGGCCGAGGCGCATGTTCACGGCATCGACGTCGACTGGTCGGTGATGTTCCCCGGCGGTCGCCGGGTGGAACTGCCGACGTACGCCTTCCAGCGGCGGCGCTACTGGCTGGAGAGCACGCACCCCACGACCGCGCAGGACCCGGTGGACGCCCGGTTCTGGGACGCGGTGGAGCGCGCGGACGTGGCGGAGCTGACCGCCACCCTCGGCATAGCGGCCGAGACCCCGATGACCGAGGTCGTACCGGCGTTGTCGGACTGGCGTCGGGGCCGTCACCAGTTGGCCGCCGCGGAATCCTGGTGGTACCGGGTGGTGTGGCGCCCGGCCGCCGAGCCCGCCGCCGCGGCACTGACCGGCTCCTGGCTGGTGCTCGTCCCGGCCGCGCTGGCCGAGGACGAACTGACCACCACCATCGGCGCGGCACTGACCGGACACGGCGCCGAAGTCGTGCTGCTGCCGGTGGCCGACACCGACCGCGCCGACCTCACCGAGCGCCTTCGCACCGTGTTGGCGGACGGAGCGCCTAACGGAGTGCTGTCCCTGCTGTCCCGCGACGGGCGGCTGTGGCCGAACGTGGTGGCCGCCCAGGCACTGGGCGACGCCAAGGTGGACGCGCCGCTGTGGTGCGTGACGCAGGACGCGGTGGCCCCCGGACGGTCCGACCGGCTGCGCAACGCGGACCAGGCACAGATATGGGGCTTCGGCCGGGTCTTCGGCCTGGAGCACCCGCAGCGCTGGGGCGGCCTGGTCGACCTGCCGGAACTGGTGGACGACCGGACGCTCGCCAGGCTGGTCGGCGTACTGGCCCGGCACGGCGGCGAGGACCAGTTCGCGGTCCGCGAGGGCGGAGTGTTCGTCCGCCGTCTGGAACACGCCGGTGGAGCGCGCGCCGCCCAGTCGTGGCAACCGCGCGGCACCGTCCTGATCACCGGCGGCACCGGTGCGCTCGGCACGGAGATGGCGCGGTGGCTGGCCGCCAACGGCGCCGAGCACCTCGTGCTGGCCGGCCGCCGAGGCCCCGACGCGCCCGGCGCCGCCGAACTCGCCGCCGAACTGGGCGACAAGGTGACCATCGCCGCCTGCGACGTCGCCGACCGCACCGCGCTGGCGGCGCTCCTCGGCGGCATCCCCGCCGAGCGCCCGCTGACCGCGGTGGTGCACGCGGCCGGCGTGCTGGACGACGGGCTGCTCACCGCACTCACCCCCGACCGGGCCGAAGCCGTGCTGCGTCCCAAGGTGGACGCCGCCCGGGCCCTGCACGAGCTGACCGCGGACCTCGAACTCGACGCCTTCGTCCTGTGCTCCTCGGTCGCCGGTGTCTGGGGCAACGGCGGCCAGGCGGCATACGCGGCCGCCAACGCGTTCCTGGACGCGCTGGCGCAACAGCGCCGGGCGGCGGGCCTGCCCGCCACGTCGATCGCACTGGGCCTGCTCGCCGGTGGCGGGCTGGCGGAGGGCGCCGGCGAACAGCACCAACGCCGCCTCGGCCTGCGCCCGATGGCACCCGGCACGATCGCGTCCGCCCTGGCAGAGGCCGTGTGCCGCAACGAGTCGGCGCTGCTGCTCGCCGACGTCGACTGGTCGACCTTCGTCCCGGCGATGGGTGCCGTCCGGCCGCTGTCCCTCGTGGACGAACTCCCCGAGGCGCGCATGCTGCCGGCCGTGGAGAAGGTGGAGCTGCGCGACTGGCTCGAAGGGCTGTCGGAAGCCGAGCAGCAGCGGTTGCTGCTGGAGCTGGTGCGTTCGCAGGTGGCGGCGGTACTGGGCCATGACCCGTCCCAAGGCATCGATGCATCGAGGGCCTTCCGCGAGCTGGGCTTCGATTCGCTGACCGGCGTCGACTTCCGCAACCGGCTCGGCGCGGCCACGGGGCTGACCCTGCCCGCCACCCTGGTGTTCGACCACCCCACCCCCATGGTGCTGGTGGACTTCCTGCGCGGTGAGATGCTCGGCCTGGCGCAGCAGGCGCCCGCCGCCGCGGTCACCCAGGCAGTGGTCGACGACCCGATCGCGATCGTGGGCATGGCCTGCCGGTTCCCCGGTGGGATCGGCTCACCGGAGGACCTGTGGCAGCTGGTGTCCGAAGGTACGGACACGGTGGGCCCGTTCCCGTCCGACCGTGGCTGGGACCTGGCCGGGCTGTACCACCCGGACCCCGAGCACCCGGGCACCACCTACACCCGCGAGGGCGCGTTCCTGGAGGGTGTCGAGCGGTTCGACCCGGAGTTCTTCGGGATCTCGCCGCGTGAGGCGCTGGCGATGGACCCGCAGCAGCGGCTGCTGCTGGAGACCTCGTGGGAGGCGTTCGAACGGGCCGGGATCGACCCGACCTCGGTGCGCGGACGCCAGATCGGGGTGTTCGCCGGGACGAACGGTCAGGACTACGCCGAACTGCTCGCCGAGACCCCGGAAGGCGCCGACGGCTACCTGCTGACCGGCAACGCGGGCAGTGTGATGTCCGGCCGGGTCTCGTACGTCTTCGGGCTCGAAGGCCCCGCGGTGACGGTGGACACGGCGTGCTCCTCGTCGCTGGTGGCGCTGCACCTGGCCGCGCAGGCACTGCGACAGGGCGAGTGCGAGCTGGCGCTCGCCGGTGGTGTGACCGTGATGTCCACCCCGGGCGCGTTCCTCAAGTTCAGCCGTCAGCGGGGACTCGCGTCGGACGGTCGGTGCAAGGCATTCTCGGAGGCGGCGGACGGCACCGGCTGGGGCGAGGGCGTCGGCATGCTCTTGGTCGAGCGGCTCTCCGACGCCCGCCGCAACGGGCACCGGGTGTTGGCCGTGCTGCGGGGCTCCGCGGTGAACCAGGACGGCGCGTCCAACGGCCTGACGGCGCCGAACGGTCCGTCGCAGCAGCGGGTGATCCGCCAGGCACTGGCCAACGCGCGGCTGACCCCGTCGGACGTGGACGCGGTGGAGGCGCACGGCACCGGCACCCGGCTCGGTGACCCGATCGAGGCGCAGGCGCTGCTGGCCACGTACGGCCAGGACCGGCAGGGCGACCGGCCGCTGTGGCTCGGGTCTGTGAAGTCCAACATCGGGCACACCCAGGCCGCCGCCGGTGTGGCCGGTGTGCTGAAGATGGTGTTGGCGATGCGGCACGGTGTGCTGCCGCGGACGCTGCATGTGGATGCGCCGTCGTCGAATGTCGACTGGTCCGCCGGTGCGGTTTCGCTGCTGACGGAGCGGGTTGACTGGCCCGATGCGGGACGGCCGCGTCGGGCTGCCGTGTCGTCGTTCGGGGTCAGTGGCACCAATGCGCATGTGATCTTGGAGCAGGCTCCCGCCGAGGACCAGGACGCGGACGAGATCGCTGCCGAGGCGCCTGTGGTTGCCGGTGGTGTGGTGCCGTGGGTGGTGTCGGGCAAGTCCGAGGCCGCGTTGCGTGCGCAGGCGGCGCGGTTGCTGTCGTACGTGGACGCCACGCCTGGGTTGAACCCGGTCGATGTGGGGTCCTCGTTGGCGACGACGCGTGCCGCGCTGGGTCATCGTGCGGTGCTGGTCGGCGGGGGTCGGGACGACTTCCGCAGTGGGCTGGAAGCGTTGGCTTCGGGGCGTTCGACCGCGGGCACGGTGGTGGACCGGGCCGGTGAGGGCCGGTTGGCGTTCCTGTTCAGCGGCCAGGGTTCGCAGCGGGTGGGGATGGGGCGTGAGTTGTATGAGTCCTCTCCGGTGTTCGCGGCGGCGTTGGACGGCCTGTGTGCGCGCTTCGACGCCGAACTCGAACGTCCCCTGAAGGACGTGATGTTCGGCGACGGGGACGGCGTTGGCGAGAGCGAGTTGCTGGCTCAGACGGCGTATACGCAGCCTGCGTTGTTCGCCGTTGAGGTGGCGTTGTTCCGGTTGGTGGAGTCGTGGGGCGTCCAGCCCGACTTTGTGGCGGGGCACTCCATCGGTGAGTTGGCGGCGGCGCATGTTGCGGGTGTGTTGTCGCTGGAGGATGCCTGCACGCTGGTGGCGGCTCGTGGTCGGCTGATGCAGGAGTTGCCGTCGGGTGGTGTGATGGTGGCGGTTCAGGCGTCGGAGGACGAGGTCGCGCCGCTGCTGGTCGAGGGTGTGAGTGTCGCTGCGGTCAATGGTCCGATGTCGGTTGTCGTCGCGGGTGATGAGTCCGCGGTTCTGGAGATCGCTGCCGGTTTTGAGGGGCAGGGTCGTAAGGTCAAGCGGCTCGCGGTCAGTCATGCGTTCCATTCGCCGCATATGGACGGGATGTTGGAGGAGTTCCGGAAGGTTGCGGAGGGGCTGGAGTATGGGGCTCCGCGGATTCCGGTCGTGTCGAATGTGACTGGTGCGGTGGTGTCGGGTGAGGAGATCGGCACTGCGGATTTCTGGGTTCGGCATGTTCGTGAGGCTGTTCGGTTTGCTGATGGTGTCGGGGCGTTGGAGGGGTTGGGCGTTTCGACGTTTGTGGAGTTGGGGCCGGATGGTGCGCTGAGTGGTTTGGTGCAGGAGTGCTGTGTCGCCGAGGGGGTGGCGGCGGTTCCGGTGTTGCGTAGGGGCAGGGGTGAGGTGCGGTCGTTGTTGACCGCTGTGGCCTCCGCGTATGCGCGTGGTGTGTCGGTGGACTGGTCGCAGGCACTGGGGAACGCCCGTCGGGTGGATCTGCCGACGTATGCCTTCCAGCGGGATCGGTACTGGCCCGAGGTTCGGGTGCGGTCGGCTGCGGTGGAGAAGTCCACCGTGGACTCCTGGCGGTACCAGGTCACCTGGAAGGCTGTCGCCGGAGAGTCGGACGCCACGCTGTCCGGACGCTGGTTGGTGGTACTGCCCGCCGGCGAACGGGAGGTCGCCGCTTCGGTCGTACGCGCCCTGGCCGAGCGTGGTGCCGACACCGTCGTCGTCGAGCCGGGTACCGAGGACCGCGCCGCCATCGCAGCGCGGATGAGGGCCGAGACCGCCGGCGCGCCGTTCACCGGAGTGGTGTCGATGCTGGCACTCGACGAGGAACCCGCCACAACAATGCTGCTGGTGCAGGCACTTGGTGACGCCGGTATCGCCGCGCCGCTGTGGTGCCTGACCCGTGGTGCGGTGTCCACCGGCCCGGCGGACCGGCTGGCCAGTCCGGCGCAGGCGCAGCTGTGGGGCCTGGGCCGGGTGGCCGCACTGGAGCACGCGGACCGTTGGGGCGGCCTGATCGACCTGCCGGAAGCCCTGGACGACCGGATGGCCGAGTGGCTGGTGGGCGTGCTGAAGGGCACCGGCGAGGACCAGGTGGCGCTGCGGGACTCCGGCGTGCACCTGCGCCGCGTGGTGCGGGCGCCGGCCGTCGGCACGTCGTCCACGGAATGGCGGCCGACCGGCACCGTGCTGGTCACCGGTGGTACCGGTGCGCTGGGCGCGCGGGTCGCGCGCTGGCTGGCCGAGAACGGGGCCGAGCACCTGGTGCTCACCAGCCGTCGCGGCAGCGACGCGGACGGCGCCGTGGAGCTGGAGGCCGAACTGCTCGCGCTGGGCGCCAAGGTGACCCTCGCGGCCTGCGATGTGGCCGACCGCGATGCGCTGGCGCAGCTGCTGCGGCAGCTGACCGCCGAGGGGGCCCCGATCCGGGCGGTGGTGCACACCGCCGGCGTGCCCCACTCCGGTGTCCCGCTCACCGAGCTGACCGCGACCGAGCTGGCCGGGGTGCTGTCGGCGAAGGCGGACGGTGCGGCGAACCTCGATGCCCTGCTGGCCGACGAACCGCTCGATGCCTTCGTGCTGTTCTCGTCGGTCGCGGCGATCTGGGGCAGCGGTGGGCAGGCCGCCTACGCGGCGGCCAACGCCTTCCTGGACGGCCTGGCCCAGCAGCGCAGGGCGGACGGCCGGGTGGCCACGTCGGTGGCGTGGGGGCCGTGGGCCGGCGGTGGAATGGCCGCCGCGGGCGACATCGAGGAGCAGCTCCGCCGCCGCGGACTGCCGGCCATGGCACCGGACACCGCGATCGAGGCGCTGGCCGGGGCCTTGCAGCGACGGGACGACGTCGTCGCGGTCGCGGACGTGGACTGGGACCGGTTCCTGCCCGGTTTCACCACGGCCAGGACCAGCGCGCTGTTCGCCGAGTTGCCCGAGGCGTCGCGACCGGCGGAGTCGGAGTCGGGGACGGAAGGGGAGTCCACCGGGTCGGAGCTGTCCCGGCAGCTCCAGGCACTGCCCGAGAACGAGCAGCACCGGTTGGTGCTGGAACTGGTGCGCGGGGAGGTCGCGAACGTCCTCGGCCATGCCCGGCCCGACTCCGTGGCGGCCGACCGCGCGTTCAAGGAGCTCGGCTTCGACTCGCTGACCGCGGTGGAGCTGCGCAACCGCCTGTTCCAGGTGACCGGGCTGAAGCTGCCGGCCACGCTGGTCTTCGATCACGCGACGCCGGTCGCACTGGCCGAGCACCTGCGGTCCGAACTGGGCGCCGGGGACACCGGCACACCGGGACTGGACGAACTCGACCGGTTGGAGGCCGCACTGTCCACCGTGTCCGCTGACGACACCGCGCGGGCGGAGATCACCAACCGGCTGCGAACGCTGCTGGCCAAGTGGGACGTCCCGGTCGAAACGGATGAGGTCGAGCAGAAGATCAAGTCGGCGAGCGACGACGAGATCTTCGACTTCCTCGGCGAGGAGTTCGGCATCTCGTGACCGGACAGCGAAACGTTTTCTCTAGGGGGCTGGCGTAAATGGCGAACGAAGACAAGCTGCGGCACTTCCTCAAGGAAGTCACCACCGAACTGCACTCGACTCGCCAGCGCCTGCGCGAACTGGAGTCGGAGGAGCAGGAGCCCCTCGCCATCGTCGGCATGAGCTGCCGGTACCCCGGTGACGTGGAGTCGCCGGAGGACCTGTGGCGCTTGGTCGACGAGGGCCGGGACGCGATCACCGGGTTCCCGGACGACCGCGGCTGGGACGTCGAAGCCCTCTACGACCCGGACAACGAGCGGCCCCGCACGACGTATGCGCGCGAGGGGGGCTTCGTCACCGACGTCGCGGACTTCGACGCCGAGTTCTTCGGGATCTCGCCGCGTGAGGCGCTGGCGATGGACCCGCAGCAGCGACTGCTGCTGGAGGCGTCCTGGCAGGCCCTCGAAGGGGCCGGGATCGACCCGGCCTCGTTGCGCGGCAGCCGGACCGGGGTGTTCATCGGGGTGTCCTTCTCCGGCTACGGCGCGAGCATGCACCAGGCGCCGGGCGGCACCGAAGGCCACCTGCTGGCCGGGAACGTCACGAGCGTGGCGTCCGGCCGGATCGCCTACACGTTCGGCTTCGAAGGCCCCGCGGTGACGGTGGACACGGCGTGCTCCTCGTCGCTGGTCGCGCTCCACCAGGCAGGTCAGGTGCTGCGCCAGGGCGAGTGCGGTCTGGCGCTGGTCGGCGGGGTCACGGTGATGCCGACGCCCACCGTCTTCACCGAGTTCAGCCGTCAGGGCGGGCTCGCGCGGGACGGTCGGTGCAAGTCGTTCGCGGAGGCGGCGGACGGCACCGGCTGGGGCGAAGGCGTCGGAATGCTGCTGGTCGAGCGGTTGTCCGACGCCCAGCGGAACGGCCATCGGGTGCTCGCGGTGGTGCGTGGCACAGCCATCAACCAGGACGGTGCGAGCAACGGACTGACCGCGCCGAGTGGCCCTGCCCAGCAGCGGGTGATCCGCCAGGCATTGGCCAACGCGGGGCTCACCCCGTCCGATGTGGATGCCGTCGAGGCGCACGGCACCGGGACGACGTTGGGCGACCCGATCGAGGCGCAGGCGCTGCTGGCCACGTACGGCCAGGACCGGCAGGGCGATCGGCCGCTGTGGCTCGGGTCCGTGAAGTCCAACATCGGGCACACCCAGGCCGCCGCCGGAGTCTCCGGCGTGATCAAGATGGTGCAGGCACTGCGGCACGGTGTGCTGCCGAAGACCCTGCATGTGGATGCGCCGTCGTCGCACGTCGACTGGTCGTCGGGCGCGGTGTCGTTGCTGACGGAGCGGATCGCCTGGCCGGAGACCGGCGACCCGCGACGCGGTGCGGTCTCCGCCTTCGGGGTGAGTGGCACCAATGCGCATGTGATCTTGGAGCAGGCCCCTGCCGAGGACGCGGGCGAGGACGCGGGCCAGGGCAAGGGCAAGGCCGCTGCTGAGGCGCCTGTGGTTGCCGGTGGTGTGGTGCCGTGGGTGGTGTCGGGCAAGTCCGAGGCCGCGTTGCGTGCGCAGGCGGCGCGGTTGCTGTCGTACGTGGACGCCACGCCTGGGTTGAACCCGGTCGATGTGGGGTCCTCGTTGGCGACGACGCGCGCCGCGTTGGGGCATCGTGCGGCGGTGGTGGCCGAGGACGTCGCTGAGTTCCGGGAGGGGCTTGCCGCGTTGGCTTCGGGTGCTTCGGCGTCCGGGGTGGTGCGTGATGTGGTGTCCGAGGGCCGGTTGGCGTTCCTGTTCAGTGGTCAGGGTTCGCAGCGGGTGGGGATGGGGCGTGAGTTGTATGAGTCCTCTCCGGTGTTCGCGGTGGCGTTGGACGGCCTGTGTGCGCGCTTCGACGCCGAACTCGAACGTCCCCTGAAGGACGTGATGTTCGGCGAGGGGGACGGCGTTGGCGAGAGCGAGCTGCTGGATCAGACGGCGTATACGCAGCCTGCGTTGTTCGCCGTTGAGGTGGCGTTGTTCCGGTTGGTGGAGTCGTGGGGCGTCCAGCCCGACTTTGTGGCGGGGCACTCCATCGGTGAGTTGGCGGCGGCGCATGTTGCGGGTGTGTTGTCGCTGGAGGATGCCTGCACGCTGGTGGCGGCTCGTGGTCGGCTGATGCAGGAGTTGCCGTCGGGTGGTGCGATGGTGGCGGTTCAGGCGTCGGAGGACGAGGTCGCGCCGCTGCTGGTCGAGGGTGTGAGTGTCGCTGCGGTCAATGGTCCGATGTCGGTTGTCGTCGCGGGTGATGAGTCCGCGGTTCTGGAGATCGCTGCCGGTTTTGAGGGGCAGGGTCGTAAGGTCAAGCGGCTCGCGGTCAGTCATGCGTTCCATTCGCCGCATATGGACGGGATGTTGGAGGAGTTCCGGAAGGTTGCGGAGGGGCTGGAGTATGGGGCTCCGCGGATTCCGGTCGTGTCGAATGTGACTGGTGCGGTGGTGTCGGGTGAGGAGATCGGCACTGCGGATTTCTGGGTTCGGCATGTTCGTGAGGCTGTTCGGTTTGCTGATGGTGTCGGGGCGTTGGAGGGGTTGGGCGTTTCGACGTTTGTGGAGTTGGGGCCGGATGGTGCGCTGAGTGGTTTGGTGCAGGAGTGCTGTGTCGCCGAGGGGGTGGCGGCGGTTCCGGTGTTGCGTAGGGGCAGGGGTGAGGTGCGGTCGTTGTTGACCGCTGTGGCCTCCGCGTATGCGCGTGGTGTGTCGGTGGACTGGTCGCAGGCACTGGGGAACGCCCGTCGGGTGGATCTGCCGACGTATGCCTTCCAGCGGGAGCGGTACTGGTTGGACTCCGGTGTGGATGTGGCGGATGTGTCGTCGGCGGGTTTGGTGTCGGCGGAGCATCCGTTGCTGGGTGCGGCGGTGGAGTTGCATGAGGGGTTGGTGTTCACCGGGCGGTTGGCGGTTTCGACCCATGGGTGGTTGGCCGATCACGTGGTGATGGGTTCGGTGTTGTTGCCGGGTACCGCGTTTGTGGAGTTGGCGGTGCATGCCGGTGTGCGGGTCGGTTGTGGTCTGTTGGAGGAGCTGACCCTTGAGGCGCCGTTGATCCTGCCGGAGCGGGGCGGTGTCCAACTGCGCGTCACCGTCGGCGAACCGGATGAGTCCGGCCGGTGCTCGCTCGCTGTCCACTCACGTGCCGAGAACGGCGCGACGACATGGACCCGCCATGCGTCCGGCGCGCTGAACGCGGACGCGCAGCCGGTACCCATCGTGCCCGGCGCCTGGCCGCCCGCCGATGCGGAGGCCGTCGACCTGGCCGGCCTCTACGACGACCTGGCCGCGGCCGGACTCGGCTACGGACCGGCGTTCCGCGGGCTGCGCGCGGCGTGGCGGCGCGGCGACGAGGTGTTCGCCGAGGTCGCCCTGCCGCAGGCCAACCAGGCCGACGCGGCCCGGTTCGGGCTGCACCCCGCACTGCTCGACGCCGCACTGCACGCGGTGCGGTTGGGAGATTTCTTCGCCGGCTCCGACGGCGCCCGTCTGCCCTTCGCCTGGCGTGATGTGTGCCTGCACGCAGCAGGTTCCGGCGCCGTGCGCGTCCGTATCGCGCCTGCGGGCCGGGATGCGGTGTCGCTGACCGTGTCGGATCAACTCGGCCGGTCGATCGCCTCCGTCGAGTCGCTGGCGTTGCGGCCGGTCTCGGCCGAGCAGCTGCGTGCGGCCGACGCGGCGACACGCGACGCGCTGTTCCGCGTCGACTGGACGACGGTGCCGACGCCGTCCGCCACGACGAGCCGTTGCGCCGTCGTCGGGAACGGCGACTTCGGGCTCGACGCAACCCGGTACGCGGATCTGGCCTCCCTTGCTGCGTCCCAGGCGGCTGGTGGCGGGTTGCCGGAGCTGGTGTTCGTCGCCGGAGAACCCGGTGCATCAGGCCACCCCGGTGCATCAGTTCAACCCGGTGCATCCGGTGCATCCGGTGCATCCGGCGAGCGTGGCGACGACGCGCACGCGGCCGTGCATCGGGCGCTGGCGATGGTGCAGGAGTGGCTGGAGGAGGAGCGGTTCGCCTCGTCCCGGCTGGTCGTGCTGACCCGGGGCGCGGTGGCGACCGGCGCCGACGGGGACGTCGCCGACCTCGGCGGCGCCACGGTGTGGGGTCTGCTCCGCGCGGCACAGTCGGAACACCCGAACCGGTTCGTGCTGGTGGACCTCGACGAGCACGCGACCTCGCGCGGCCTGCTGCTCGCCGCGGCGGCCAGTGGTGAACCACAGCTGGCCGTCCGCGAGGGCGCCCTGTACGCCCCACGACTGGCCAGGGTGGCGCTGCCCGCCGAAGGCGTCCGGCGGCCGTTGGACCCGGCGGGCACCGTGCTGATCACCGGCGCCACCGGTGCGCTCGGCGGGCACGTCGCCCGCCACCTGGTGACCGCGCACGGCGTTCGGCACCTGCTGCTGACCAGCCGCCGTGGCGAGGCCGCCGCCGGTGCCGCCGAACTCGTCGCGGAACTCGCAGAGTTGGGCGCCGAGGCGCGAATGGCGGCCTGCGACGTGGCCGACCGGGACGAGCTGGCCGCACTGCTGGACGGAGTCCCCGAAGCGCACCCGCTGACCGCCGTCGTGCACGCGGCAGGCGTGCTGGACGACGGTGTGCTGGAGTCGCTGACCCCGGAGCGGATCGACGCGGTGCTGCGGCCGAAGGTGGACGCGGCGCTGCACCTGCACGAGCTGACCCGCGACCTCGACCTGGCCGGGTTCGTGCTGTTCTCCTCGGCGTCAGCCACCTTCGGCAGCGCGGGCCAGGGCAACTACGCCGCGGCGAACGCGTTCCTCGACGCGCTCGCCGTCCGCCGCCGGGCGCTGGGCCTGCCCGCCGTGGCGCTGGCATGGGGACCGTGGGCGGACGGCGGCATGGCCGACGCCTTGGACGAGGCCGATCGCGCCCGGATGGCACGCCTCGGCATGGTGCCGCTCTCCGCCGACCAGGGACTGGCACTGCTGGACGCCGCGCAGTCCGTCGACGAGGCGGTGCTGGTACCGATCCGGCTCGACACCGCTGCCCTGCGCACCAAGGCAGGCGGGGTGCCGGCCCTGCTGCGCGGCCTGATCCGCAGCTCGGCTCGGCCGACGGTCAGCGCCACCGAAGGCCCCTCGCTCCGCGAGCGGCTGGCCGCACTGACCGACGCGGAACAGGACCGACTGCTGCTCGACCTGGTCCGTACGCACTCCGCCGCCGCCCTCGGCCACAGCACGTCGCACGCGGTCGACGCCGGGCGCGGATTCCTGGAGCTCGGCTTCGACTCGCTCACCGCGGTGGAACTGCGCAACGGACTCAGCGCGGCCACCGGCCTGCGACTGCCCGCCACCCTGCTGTTCGACTACCCGACGCCGAGCGCCCTCCGCGACCATCTGCGCGCGGAGCTGGCACCGCAGGAAACGTCCGTCGCCGCGCCGGCACTCGCCGAGCTCGACCGGCTGGAAGCCCTGCTCGCGGCCGTCCCGGGAGACGACGACGCACGCACCGCGATCACCACGCGGCTGCAGCGCCTGCTGTCGAACTGGACCAGCCCCGGCGAACAACCGGAACACACCACCGACGACCTCTTGTCGGCCAGCGCCGAGGAACTCTTCGACGTGCTCGACCGAGAGTTCGGCAGGTCCTGACGTGATCAACGCATACCGTCCCACCGCCGCAAGGAGCTGACGCCAGATGTCGAACGAGGAGAAGCTTCTCGATTACCTCAGGCGTGCCACCGTCGACCTCGGCGAGGCCCGCCGGCGAGTCCAGGAGCTTGAGGCGGGGGAACAGGAACCCATCGCGATCATCGGCATGAGCTGCCGCTATCCGGGAGGCGTGAACTCCCCGGAAGACCTGTGGCAGCTGGTGGCCGACGGTGGCGACGCGATCTCGCCGTTCCCGACCGACCGTGGTTGGGATCTGGCCGCGCTCTACGACCCGGACCCGGACCACACCGGCACCAGCTACGTCCGGGAGAGCGGTTTCCTGCACGACGCGGCCGAGTTCGACCCGGCGCTCTTCGGGATCTCGCCGCGTGAGGCGCTGGCGATGGACCCGCAGCAGCGACTGCTGCTGGAGACCTCCTGGGAGGCGTTCGAGCGGGCCGGTATCGCGCCGACCGCGCTGTCCGGCAGCCGGACGGGTGTGTTCGCCGGCCTGATGTACCACGACTACGCGACCCGGCTGCACGAGGTACCCGACGGCGTCGAGGGCTACCTCGGCACGGGCAACTCGGGCAGTGTCGTCTCCGGACGCATCGCCTACACCTTCGGTCTGGAAGGTCCCGCGGTCACCATCGACACGGCGTGCTCGTCGTCCCTGGTGGCCCTGCACCTGGCCGCGCAGTCACTGCGCAAGGGCGAGTGCACGCTGGCGTTGGCCGGTGGCGTCACCGTGATGTCCACCCCGGCCGCGTTCGTGGAGTTCAGCAGGCAGCGCGGACTGGCCGGGGACGGACGCTGCAAGTCGTTCGCCGGCGCGGCGGACGGCACCGCATGGTCCGAGGGCGCGGGGATGCTCCTGGTGGAGCGGTTGTCCGACGCGCAGCGCAACGGGCATCCGGTGCTGGCCGTGGTGCGCGGCACCGCGGTCAACCAGGACGGCGCGAGCAGCGGCCTGACCGCGCCCAACGGCCCCGCGCAGCAGCGCGTCATCCGCCAGGCACTGGACAGCGCCGGGTTGACGCCCCAGCAGGTGGACGCGGTGGAGGCGCACGGCACCGGCACCACCCTCGGCGACCCGATCGAGGCGCAGGCGATCCTGGCCACCTACGGCCAGGATCGTGAACGGCCCTTGTGGCTCGGATCGTTCAAGTCCAACATCGGGCACTCCCAGGCCGCGGCCGGCGTCGGCGGCGTGGTGAAGATGGTCATGGCGATGCGGCACGGTGTGCTGCCGAAGACGCTGCACGTGGACGAGCCGACGCCCAAGGTCGACTGGTCGGCCGGTGCCGTCTCCCTGCTGACCGAACAGATCGAGTGGCCGCAGACCGGCGAGCCGCGGCGCGCCGGCGTTTCGTCGTTCGGAGTCAGCGGCACCAACGCGCATGTCGTACTGGAGCAGCCGCCCACTGCCGAGCCGAAGCCGAAGCCGAAGCCGGAGTCGGAGCAGGCCACCGACGTCGTGCCGTTGGTGCTGTCCGGTGCGACCGAGCAGGCGTTGCGCGCGCAGGCCGCCCGCCTGCTGTCCTACGTGGACTCGACGCCCGACCTGCGCCCGGCGGACGTGGGCTTCTCACTGGCGACCGGCCGCGTCGCGCTCGAACACCGGGGCGCATTGGTTGCCTCCGACCTGGACTCCCTCCGCGCCGGACTTGAGGCCCTGGCGACCGGTGACGCGAACGGTGCCGTACGGGGCACTGCCACGGCAGATGACCGACCGGTGTTCGTCTTCCCTGGTCAGGGCGCTCAGTGGGTGGGCATGGCGGTGGAGCTCTTGGACTCCTCGCCGGTGTTCGCGGAGTCGATGCGGGCGTGTGCGCAGGCTCTTGCGCCGCACGTCGAGTGGTCGTTGTTGGACGTGCTGGGCGACGCTGAGGCGTTGGAGCGGGTTGATGTTGTTCAGCCTGTGCTGTTTGCGGTGATGGTCTCCCTGGCCGCGTTGTGGCGTTCGTACGGTGTCGAGCCGGCGGCTGTCGTAGGCCATTCGCAGGGCGAGATCGCGGCCGCGTGTGTGGCGGGTGCGTTGTCGCTTGATGATGCTGCGCGGGTGGTGGCGTTGCGGAGCAAGGCGCTGCTCGCCCTGTCCGGTCGCGGTGGGATGGTGTCCGTCTCCCTGCCGGTCGACGAGGTCACCGGGCGTCTTGAGCGGTGGGGCGGTCGGATCTCCGTCGCCGCGGTGAATGGCCCGGGTTCGATTGTCGTCTCCGGTGACGTCGATGCACTGGATGAACTCCTCGCTGACTGTGAGGAGTCTGGGGTTCGGGCTCGTCGCATCCCGGTGGACTATGCGTCGCATTCGGCGCATGTGGAGGAGATCCGCGACGAACTCCTGAGCATCCTCGCGGACATCACCCCGCGCCCGTCGCAGGTGCCGTTCTACTCCACGGTGACGGTGGAGCGGATCGACACCAGCGTGCTGGACGCCGAGTACTGGTACCGCAACCTTCGCCAGACGGTTCGGTTCGAGGAGACCGTGCAGCTGCTCGCCGAGCAGGGCCACCGGCTCTTCGTGGAGTCCAGCGCGCACCCCGTGCTCACGCTGGGTGTGCAGGAGACGTCGGAGCAGGTGACTGCGATCGGCTCCCTGCGGCGTGACGAGGGCGGCCTGGACCGGTTCCTGCTGTCGCTGGCCGAAGCGCATGTGCAGGGCGTGACCGTCGACTGGACGGCCGTGTTCCCCGGTGCTCGCTGGGTGGACGATCTGCCCACGTACGCCTTCCAGCGCCAGCGCTACTGGCTCGACGCGGGCAGTCCGGCTGGGGCGGTGGATTCGGTCGATGCCGAGTTCTGGCGCGCGGTGGAGCGCGAAGACCTGGAGCGTGTGACGGACACGCTGAACGTGGACGGCGCCGACCCGCTGAGCAAGGTGCTGCCCGCGATGTCCGCATGGCGGCGTGCCCGCGCCGAGGAGTCCACGGTGAACTCCTGGCGTTACGGCGTCGCATGGCATGCGATCGGCGAGACCACCGCCGCGCGCCTGTCCGGGAACTGGCTCGTGGTGCGGCCCGCCGGGCGCACCGACGAGTGGACGACCGCCACCGTCGCCGCGCTGACCGCGCACGGCGCGCACGTGGTCGAGGCCGAGGTGACCGACGTCGACAGGGAGGCCCTGCGGGCCGCTCTGCCGTCCGACATCGAGCTGTCCGGTGTGCTGTCCCTGCTCGGTCCGGCCGATGAGCCGCACCCGCTGCACCCAGTGCTGTCCGTCGGTGTGGCCGGAACGGTCGCGCTGGTGCAGGCCCTGGGGGATGCCGGGATCGACGCGCCCTTGTGGTGCGTCACCCGGGGCGCGGTGTCCGTGGGCGGCTCCGACCAGGTGTCCCACCCGGCGCAGGCACAGGTCTGGGGGCTCGGCCGGGTCGCGGCCCTGGAACACCCGGAACGCTGGGGCGGACTGGTGGACCTGCCCGAGGCCCTCGACGACCGGGCGGTGACCCGACTGGTCGGCGTGCTGGCCGGTGCGGGTGACGAGGACCAGCTCGCGGTGCGTTCCGCCGGTGTGTTCGTGCGGCGGCTCCAGCCGGCTCCGATAGCGGAGCGCGGTCTTCGCAAGTGGCGACCGTCCGGCACCGTGCTGGTGACCGGCGGTACCGAACCGCTGGGTGCCAGGGTTGCGCTGTGGCTCGCCCAACAGGGCGCGGAACACCTGCTGTTGACCAGCCCCGACCCGCGGGACACCGCCGACCTGGAGGCCGAGCTGGCCGAACTGGGCGCGAAGGTAACCGTCGCCGTCTGCGACGTGACCGACCGGGACGCGGTCGCACGGCTGCTGGCCTCGGTGCCCGCCGAGCATCCGCTCACTGCCGTGGCACACTCCTCTCCCGCCGCCGAGATGTCCGCGCTGGCTGACACCGAACTCGCCGACTTCGCCCAGGTGTTGTCCTCCCGGGTCTCCGGCGCCGCGCACCTCGACGAACTGCTCGACTACGACTCTCTGGAAGTCGTTGTCTACTTCTCCTCGGTCGCCGGTGTCTGGGGCAGCGGCCGTCAGAGCGCCTACGCGGCGGGCAACGCGTTCCTGGACGCACTGGCCGAGCGGCGCAGGGCCACCGGCGCGCGGGCCCTTTCGGTGGCCTGGAGCCCGTGGCAGGGCTCGGAGACCGCCGCCGACGCGGACGGTGCGGAGTTCCTGCGCAAGCGTGGCGTGCGGGCGATGGCGCCCGACCTGGCGCTCACCGTGCTTCAGCAGGTCCTCGATCACAACGAGCCGTTCGTGGCGGTCGCGGACGTGGACTGGGACCGGTTCCTGCCGGGGTTCACGGCGCTGCGGCCGAGCCCGCTGTTCGCCGAGCTGCCCGACGTGAAGCGCATCCTGGCCGCGGCGGAACAAGGCAAGGACGAGCAGTCGACAACCGCCTCCGAACTGGTCCGCAGTCTGTCCGGACTGGCCGAGCCGGAGCAGCAGCGGATCGTCCTCGACCTGGTGCGCGACCACTTGGCGGCGGTCCTCGACCACGCCAGCACGGACGCCGTGGCGGTCGAGCGTGCCTTCCGTGAGCTGGGTTTCGACTCGCTGACCGCGGTGGACCTGCGTAACCGGCTCAACACGGCCACCGGACTCAAGCTGCCCGCCACGCTGGTCTTCGACTACCCGACCCCGGTGGCGCTCGCCGAGTTCCTGCGCGCCGAACTGGTCGGTTCGGACCGTGCGGTCGCGGCAGTGACGACCGTCGCGCCGGTGGACGACGAGCCGATCGCGATCGTGGGCATGGGCTGCCGCTTCCCCGGCGACGTGCGCACACCGGAGGAACTGTGGCAGCTGGTCGAGGGCGGCCACGACGCGGTGACCGGGTTGCCGGAGAACCGCGGCTGGGACATCGACGCGTTCTACGACCCCACTCGCCAGCGGTCCGGTTCTTCCTACGTCCGCCACGGCGGATTCCTGCACGACGCGGCGGAGTTCGACCCGGCGTTCTTCGGGATCTCGCCGCGTGAGGCGCTGGCGATGGACCCGCAGCACCGGCTGCTGCTGGAAACCTCCTGGGAGGCGTTCGAACGGGCCGGAATCGACCCGGCGTTGGTGCGCGGCAAGCAGGTCGGCGTGTTCGCCGGGACCAACGGCCAGCACTACATGCCGCTGCTGCAGAGCGACCAGGACACCTTCGACGGCTATCTGGCGACCGGTAACGGTGCGAGTGTGCTGTCGGGCAGGGTTTCGTACACGTTCGGTCTCGAAGGTCCGGCGGTGACGGTCGACACGGCGTGTTCCTCGTCGCTGGTCGCGCTGCACCTGGCGGCGCAGGCGCTGCGGCAGGGCGAGTGCGAACTGGCGTTGGCCGGCGGCGTGACGGTGATGTCCACCCCGGACATGTTCTTCGAGTTCAGCCGCCAGAACGGCCTGTCCCAGGACGGTCGGTCCAGGGCGTTCGCCGCCGGGGCGTCAGGCTTCGGCCTCGCCGAGGGCGCGGGCATGTTGGCGCTGGAGCGGTTGTCTGACGCACGTCGGAACGGGCATCCGGTGCTGGCGGTGCTGCGGGGTTCCGCGGTGAACCAGGACGGTGCGTCCAATGGTCTGACGGCGCCGAACGGTCCGTCGCAGCAGCGGGTGATCCGCCAGGCGCTGGCCAACGCGGGCCTTGGCACGTCGGACGTCGATGTGGTGGAGGCGCACGGCACCGGCACGACGCTGGGTGACCCGATCGAGGCCCAGGCACTGCTGGCCACGTACGGCCAGGGCCGCGAACGGGCGTTGTGGCTGGGGTCGTTGAAGTCGAACATCGGTCACACTCAGGCCGCTGCTGGTGTGGCCGGTGTGATGAAGATGGTGTTGGCGATGCGGCACGGTGTGCTGCCGAAGACGCTGCACGTGGACGAGCCGACCCCTGAGGTGGACTGGTCCGCGGGTGCGGTGTCGTTGCTGACCGAGCAGGTGGAGTGGCCGCGGACGGGCGCGCCGCGGCGGGCCGCGGTGTCGTCGTTCGGGATCAGCGGCACGAATGCGCATGTGATTCTGGAGGAGGCACCGCCGCAGGTTGACGCGGAGCCCGTTGCGGCATCGACGGGTGCGGCGCCGGTGGGTGTGGTGCCGTGGGTGGTCTCGGGCAAGACCGAGGCCGCGCTGCGTGCACAGGCGGCCCGTCTGCTGTCGTACGTGGATGCCACGCCTGGTTTGAACCCGGCGGAAGCGGGCCTCTCACTGGCTGCCGGCCGCGCAGCCTTCGAGCATCGCGCTGCGGTGGTCGGGGCCGACCTGGCTGCCTTCCGCTCCGGACTCGCCGCGCTCGCGGACGCCGGTTCCGCTCCCCATCTGGTTCAGGGCGTCGCGGGCGGCCGCAAGGTCGTGTTCGTCTTCCCTGGTCAGGGTTCGCAGTGGGTGGGCATGGCGGTGGAGCTTCTGGGCTCTTCGCCGGTGTTCGCGGAGTCGATGCGGGCGTGCGCTGAGGCTCTTGCGCCGCACGTCGAGTGGTCCCTGTTGGATGTGCTGGGTGACGCTGAGGCGTTGGAGCGGGTTGATGTTGTTCAGCCTGTGCTGTTTGCGGTGATGGTGTCGCTGGCGGCGTTGTGGCGTTCGTACGGTGTTGAGCCGGCGGCTGTCGTCGGCCATTCGCAGGGTGAGATCGCCGCGGCGTGTGTGGTGGGTGCGCTCTCGCTGGATGACGCTGCGCGGGTGGTGGCGTTGCGGAGCAAGGCGCTGCTGGCTCTGTCCGGCCGGGGCGGGATGGTGTCCGTCTCGCTGCCGGTCGACGACGTCGCCGGGCGTCTTGAGCGGTGGGGCGGTCGGATCTCCGTCGCCGCGGTGAATGGCCCGGGTTCGATCGTCGTCTCCGGCGATGTTGACGCGCTGGATGAACTCCTCGCTGACTGTGAGGAGTCTGGGGTTCGGGCTCGTCGCATCCCGGTGGACTACGCGTCCCACTCGGCGCACGTGGAGGAGATCCGCGACGAACTCCTGACCATCCTGTCCGACATCACCCCACGCCCGTCGCAGGTGCCGTTCTTCTCGACGGTGTCGGTGGAGCGGATCGACACCAGCGTGCTGGATGCCGAGTACTGGTACCGGAATCTCCGGCAGACGGTTCGGTTCGAGGAGACCGTGCAGCTGCTCGCCGAGCAGGGCCATCGCCTCTTCGTGGAGTCCAGTGCGCACCCGGTGCTGGCGATGGGCATCCAGGAAACGTCCGAGCAGATTGTGGCCCTGGGGTCCCTGCGGCGTGATGAAGGTGGCCTGGACCGGTTCCTGCTGTCGCTGGCCGAAGCCCACGTGCACGGCGCGACCGTCGACTGGACGGCCGTCTTCCCCGACGCCCGCCGCGTGGACGACCTGCCCACCTACGCCTTCCAGCGTCAGCGCTACTGGCCGGAAGCGGTTGCGGGCCGGATGGGCGACCTCTCCGCCGTTGGTCTCGACTCCGCGGATCACCCGCTGCTGGGTGCCGCTGTCCCGCTGGCCGGGGCGGATGGCTTCCTGTTCGCGGGGCGCTTGTCGCTCGCCACCCACCCGTGGTTGGCCGATCACGCCGTGATGGGCTCGGTGCTGTTGCCCGGTACGGCTTTCGTCGAGCTTGCGATCCGTGCCGGAGACCAGGTCGGCTGTGGCCACCTGGAAGAACTCACCTTGGAAGCGCCGCTGGTCTTGCCCGAGCGCGGCGGGGTCCATCTGCAACTGGTGATCGACGCGGCGGACGACTCCGGTCGCCGGTCGCTGCACCTGCACTCCCGCCAGGGTGACGACGGGCCGTGGACGCGGCACGCTACCGGCACGCTGAACGCCGGCCAGGGCACCGTGGCCCCCGAAGACGGCAGCTGGCCCCCCGCCGGGGCGGTCGCCGTCGACCTGTCCGGGCGCTACGAGTACCTGGCCGCACAGGGCTATGACTACGGCCCGACGTTCCAGGGTCTGCGTGCGGCCTGGCGGCGCGGCGACGAGGTCTTCGCCGAAGTCGCCCTGGCACCGGAGCAGCAGGACGGCGCGGCTCGGTTCGGGCTGCATCCCGCCCTGTTGGACGCCGCGGTTCAGGCGGTCGGTCTCGGTGACTTCCTGCCGAACGCCGAGCACGGCTACCTTCCGTTCGCCTGGAGCGGGGTGCATCTGCACGCGGCTGGTGCGGCGGCGTTGCGGGTCAAGGTGTCCCGGGCCGGTCAGGACGCGGTGGCGCTCGCGGTCGCCGACAGCAGCGGCGAACCGGTGGCGTCGGTGGCGTCATTGGTGCTGCGTCCGGTGACCGAGGAGCAGTTGGCAGTGGCCGATGCCGCTACGCACGACTCGCTGTTCCGGTTGGACTGGTCGGACATCCCGGTCGCGGGGAACCCGGCGGTCCCGGCGAGCCCGGCGAGCCCGGCGAACCCGGAGGCGGGGCACGGCCGTTGGGCGTTGATCGGTGCGGACGAGCTCAAGCTTCAGGCGGAGCTGGCCGCCGCCGGTGTCGAACTCGACGCCTACCCGGACCTGGCCGTCCTCGGCGCAGCGGATGCCGTGCCGGAGCTGGTGTTCGTGGCCTTCCCGCCGAACCATGGCGTCGCGCTGTCGCCCGCGGAGGTGCGCGGGGCCACGGGCGCCGCACTGGGGATCGTCCAGGCGTGGTTGGCGGACGAGCGGTTCGCGGAGTCGCGGTTGGTGCTGGTCACCAGGGGTGCCGTCGCGGCCGGAGAGTCGCAGGACGTGTCGGACCTCGTGCATGCCCCGCTGTGGGGCCTGGTCCGGTCCGCGCAGCTGGAGAATCCGGACCGGCTGGTGGCGCTGGACCTGGACGAGCACGACGCCTCGTACCAGGTGGTTGCTGCGGCGCTGGCGACCGGCGAACCGCAACTTGCCGTCCGTGAGGGTGTGGTGTCCGCGCCGCGCCTGGTGCGGGTCACCGGAGACGGTTCGCTGGTGCCGCCGAACAGCTCGGCATGGCGGTTGGACATCGCGGAGAAGGGCACGCTGGAGAACCTGGCCCTCACCGAGTGCACGGCCGACACCGAACCACTGGCCGAGGGCCAGGTGCGGATCGAGGTGCGGGCCGCGGGCCTGAACTTCCGCGATGTGCTGATCGCCCTCGGCATGTACCCGGACGAGGCACTGATGGGCAGCGAGGGTGCGGGCGTTGTGCTGGAGGTCGGGCCGGGAGTGACCGGTCTCGCCCCCGGCGACGCGGTGATGGGCCTGCTCTCCGGCGCGTTCGGCCGGGTCAGCGTGACCGATCACCGACTGGTCACCAGGATGCCGTCGGGTTGGTCGTTCACGCAGGCGGCCTCGGTGCCGGTGGTGTTCCTCACCGCCTACTACGCGCTCAAGGACCTCGCCGGGTTGGGTGCGGGCGAGTCGGTGCTGATCCACGCCGCCGCGGGTGGTGTGGGCATGGCTGCGGTGCAGCTCGCGCGGCATTGGGGTGCCGAGGTCTTCGGGACCGCGAGCCCCGGCAAGTGGGACTTGCTGCGTTCGCTGGGCTTCGACGACGCGCACATCGCGTCGTCGCGTACCCTCGACTTCGAGGAAAGCTTCCGCAGTGCCACGGACGGCCAGGGCGTAGACGTCGTACTGGACTCCCTGGCCCGGGAGTTCGTGGACGCCTCACTGCGGCTGCTGCCGAGGGGCGGCCGGTTCGTGGAGATGGGCAAGACCGACGTCCGGGATGCCGAGCAGGTCGCTGCCTCGCACCCCGGCGTCACCTATCGCGCGTTCGACCTGATGGACGCCGGACCCGACCGCATCGCCGAGATGTTGGGTGAGTTGGTGGGGTTGTTTGGTCGTGGTGTGTTGCGGCCGTTGCCGGTGCGGGGTTGGGATGTGCGACGTGCTCCGGAGGCGTTGCGTTTCTTGAGTCAGGCGCGGCATGTGGGCAAGTTGGTGTTGACGGTGCCGCGTGGGGTGGATCCGGAGGGGACTGCGCTGGTCACGGGTGCTACTGGTGTGTTGGGTGGGTTGGTGGCCCGGCATCTGGTGGTGGAGCACGGTGTGCGTCGGTTGGTGTTGGTGGGTCGGCGGGGGTTGGGGGCGCCGGGTGCTGAGGAGTTGGTTGCGGAGCTGACGGGGTTGGGTGCGTCGGTGTCGGTGGCGGCGTGTGATGCGGCTGATCGTGATGAGTTGGCTGGGGTGTTGGCGGGGATTTCGCGGGAGCATCCGTTGACTGCGGTGGTGCATGCGGCGGGTGTGTTGGATGACGGTGTGGTGGGGTCGTTGTCTGCGGAGCGGTTGGCTGCGGTGTTGCGGCCGAAGGTGGATGCGGCGTGGAATCTGCATGAGTTGACGGCTGGTCTTGATTTGTCGTTGTTTGTGTTGTTCTCGTCGGTGTCGGGGACGTTGGGTGGTGCGGGGCAGGCGAATTACGCGGCGGCGAATGTGTTTCTTGATGGGTTGGCTGCGCATCGTCGTGCGTTGGGTTTGTCGGGTGTGTCGTTGGCGTGGGGGTTGTGGGCTCGTTCGAGTGGGATGACGGGGCATCTTGGGGATGTCGATGTGCAGCGGATGACGCGGGTTGGTGTGGGTGCGTTGTCGGTTGAGGAGGGTCTGGCGTTGTTCGATGCGGCGATCGGACGGCCCGAGGCCACCGTCGTACCGATGCGCCTGGACACCCGAACCCTGCGCGCCGCGGACGTGCCGCCGTCGCTGCGAGGTCTCGCCCGCGGTCCGGTCCGGCGGATGGTCGAGGCCGGCGCCGCCGCCTCGCACGGCCCGTCGCTGGCACAGCGGCTGGCCGAGACGCCGGAGGCGGATCGGAGTCGGGTCCTGCTCGACCTGGTACGGACCCATGTCGCGACCGTGCTCGGACACGCCTCCGGAGCCGCGATCGAGCCAGGACGAGCCTTCCAGGAGGTCGGTTTCGACTCGCTGACCGCCGTCGAACTGCGCAACCGCCTCAACGCAGCCACCGGCCTGCGCCTGCCACCGACGCTGGTCTTCGACTACCCGACCCCGACCGCGCTCGCCGAACTCCTGCGCGCCGAGCTCCTGGGAGACGAGGCCGCTGACGGCAGCTCGTTGCTGACCGAGCTGGAACGCCTGGAAGCGACGCTCGCCGCGATCGTGCCGGACGACATGAGCGCCATCGCACCGGACGAACAGGCACGCGCCGACATCACCGCGCGCCTGAAGTCCCTGCTGTCCCAATGGGACGACGTGCGGGGCGATGTGGACGGCCGAGGGGTCGCGGAACAGATCGAGTCCGCGTCCGATGACGAGATCTTCGACCTGATCGACAGCAAGTGGGGACGTGAGTTGTGATGGCGAGCGAAGAGAAGCTTCGGGCGTACCTCAAGCGCGTGGTGACCGACCTGGACGACGCCACCGAGCGGCTGCGCCAGGTCAAGGAGAAGGAGCACGAGCCGATCGCGGTGGTCGGCATGGCATGCCGCTTCCCCGGCGGGGTCGCCTCGCCGGAGGACCTCTGGCAGCTGGTCTCCTCCGGCGGCGACGCGCTCTCGGCCTTCCCGACCGACCGCGGCTGGGACCTCGGCGCCCTGCACGCGGAAGACGCAGAGCGCGGGACCTCGTACACCAAGGAAGGCGGGTTCCTCTACGACGCGGGCGAGTTCGATCCGGCGTTCTTCGGGATCTCGCCGCGTGAGGCACTGGCGATGGACCCCCAGCAGCGGCTGCTGCTGGAGACCTCCTGGGAGGCGTTCGAACGAGCCGGGATCGACCCGGGCTCCCTGCGCGGTAGCCAGGTCGGTGTCTTCGCCGGCGCCTGGTACTCCGGCTACGTCGAGGGCATCCGGCGATCCGACCAGAACCTCGACGGCTTCCTGCTCACCGGCGGCGCGAGCAGCTTCGTGTCCGGGCGGATCGCCTATGTGCTCGGCTTCGAAGGCCCCAGTTTCACCGTGGACACCGCGTGTTCCTCGTCGCTGGTCGCACTCCACCTGGCGGCCCAGTCACTGCGGAAGGGCGAGTGCACGCTCGCGCTGAGCGGCGGCGTCACCGTCATGTCGGGCCCGGACACCTTCATCGAGTTCAGCCGCCAGGGCGGGGTGGCCGCGGACGGTCGCTGCAAGGCGTTCTCGGCCGCCGCGGACGGGTTCGGCCCCTCCGAGGGCGCCGGCATGCTCGTCCTGGAGCGGCTGTCGGACGCCCGCCGGAACGGGCATCCGGTGCTGGCCGTGCTGCGCGGATCGGCAGTGAACTCCGACGGCGCGAGCAACGGGCTGACGGCCCCCAACGGACCGTCGCAGGTCCGGGTGATCCGGGCGGCGCTGGCCAACGCGCGACTCTCGGCACGCCAGGTCGACGTGGTCGAGGCGCACGGCACCGGTACCTCCCTCGGTGACCCGATCGAGGCCCAGGCGCTGCTGGCCACCTATGGTCAGGATCGCGAACGGGCGTTGTGGCTGGGGTCGTTGAAGTCGAACATCGGTCACACTCAGGCCGCTGCTGGTGTGGCCGGTGTGATGAAGATGGTGTTGGCGATGCGGCACGGTGTGCTGCCGAAGACGCTGCACGTGGACGAGCCGACGCCCAAGGTCGACTGGTCGGCCGGTGCCGTTTCTCTGCTGACCGAGCAGGTGGAGTGGCCGCGGACGGATGCGCCGCGGCGGGCCGCGGTGTCGTCGTTCGGAATGAGCGGCACGAATGCGCATGTGATTCTGGAGGAGGCGCCGCCGCAGGTTGAGGCGCAGGCCGTTGCCGCGCCGGTGCCGGGTGCGGTGCCGTGGGTGGTTTCGGGCAAGACCGAGGCCGCGCTGCGTGCACAGGCGGCCCGCTTGCTGTCGTACGTGGATGCCACGCCCGAGCTGAACCCGGTGGATGTGGGCTTGTCGCTCGCTGCGGGGCGTGCTGCTTTTGAGCATCGTGCTGCGGTGGTCGGTGCTGACCTGGCTGCCTTCCGTGGCGGCCTGGCTGCGCTGGCGGATGCGACTGCGGCGCCTGGTGTGGTGCAGGGCACCGTGGCGGGTGACCGTGCGGTGTTCGTTTTCCCTGGTCAGGGTTCGCAGTGGGTGGGCATGGCGGTGGAGCTTCTGGATTCCTCGCCGGTGTTCGCGGAGTCGATGCGCGCGTGCGCTGAGGCCCTTGCCCCGCACGTCGAGTGGTCGTTGCTGGACGTGCTGGGCGACGCTGAGGCGTTGGAGCGGGTTGATGTTGTTCAGCCCGTGCTGTTCGCGGTGATGGTCTCCCTGGCGGCGTTGTGGCGTTCGTATGGTGTCGAGCCGGCGGCTGTCGTCGGCCATTCGCAGGGTGAGATCGCGGCTGCGTGTGTGGCGGGTGCGTTGTCGCTGGATGATGCTGCGCGGGTTGTTGCGTTGCGGAGCAAGGCGCTGCTGGCTCTCTCCGGTCGTGGCGGGATGGTGTCCGTCTCGCTGCCGGTCGACGACGTCGCCGGGCGTCTTGAGCGGTGGGACGGTCGGATCTCCATCGCCGCCGTCAACGGCCCGGGTTCGATTGTCGTCTCCGGTGACGTCGACGCGCTGGATGAACTCCTTGCCGATTGTGAGGAGTCTGGGGTTCGGGCTCGTCGCATCCCGGTGGACTACGCGTCCCACTCGGCGCATGTGGAGGAGATCCGCGAGGAGCTCCTGAGCATCCTGGCGGGTATCGCTCCCCGCCCGTCGCAGGTGCCGTTCTTCTCGACGGTGTCGGTGGAGCGGATCGACACCAGTGTGCTGGATGCCGAGTACTGGTACCGGAATCTTCGGCAGACGGTTCGGTTCGAGGAGACCGTGCAGCTGCTCGTCGAGCAGGGCCACCGGCTCTTCGTGGAGTCCAGTGCGCACCCGGTGCTGGCGATGGGTATCCAGGAGACGTCCGAGCAGATCGTGGCCCTGGGGTCCCTGCGGCGTGATGAAGGTGGCCTGGACCGGTTCCTGCTGTCGCTGGCCGAAGCCCACGTGCACGGGGCGACCGTCGACTGGACGGCCGTGTTCCCCGGCGCTCGCCGCGTGGACGATCTGCCCACCTACGCCTTCCAACGTCAGCGCTACTGGCTGGAAGCCGGCTACCCGGGACAGGCCGACCCGTTGGACGACGAGTTCTGGGCGGCCGTCGAGCGTGCGGACGTACCGGAGCTGGCGGCTGCGCTGCGGGTTGACGTGGATGCTCCGCTCAGCGCGGTGCTGCCCGCCATGTCCGCCTGGCGCCAGACCCGTCGTGAGAAGAACACGGTGGACTCGTGGCGCTACCGGATCGACTGGAAGCGGGTTGCCAACCCCTCGGCACCGAAGCTTTCCGGTACGTGGCTGGTCGTGACGACCGGCGAGCGGACCGGGACGTTCGACGCGCTCACGGCGCACGGGGCGGAGCTCGTCCACCTGGAGCTCGATCCGGGCTCGGCGGACCGGGCGACGCTCGCCGTACGGCTGCGTGAGCTGGCGGCCGATGCCGAGATCGACGGGGTGTTCTCCTTCCTCGGGCAGGCCGGCGCCGCGCATCCGGCGCACCCGGTGTTGCCCGCCCATGTCGCCGCCACGGTGGTTCTGGTGCAGGCGCTCGGCGATGCGGAGGTGTCCGCGCCGCTGTGGATCGGCACTCGGGGCGCGGTTGCCACCGCGTCGGGCGAGGAGGTCGACCCGGACCAGGCCCAAATCTGGGGCCTCGGCCGGGTATTCGGCCTGGAGCACCCGGAACGCTGGGGCGGCTTGGTCGACCTGCCCGAGGTGCACGACGAGCGGACGGCGACCGTTCTGGCCGGGGTGCTGGCCGGGCTCGACGACGAGGACCAGGTGGCGGTTCGCCCCGCGGGTGTCTTCGCGCGTCGCCTGGCACACGCGCCGCTCGGCACCGCGTCCGTGCCGGACTGGCAGCCGCGCGGCACGGTGCTGGTCACCGGCGGCACCGGCGCGTTGGGCGCGCACGTCGCCAGGTGGCTGGCCGGGGCCGGTGCGGAGCGGCTGGTGCTGACCAGCCGCCGTGGTCTGGACGCGCCCGGTGCGGTCGAGCTGCGGGACGAACTGGCCGCGCTCGGCCCGGAGGTGCTCGTCGAGGCGTGCGACGTCGCGGACCGGTCGTCGGTGGCGGCGTTGGTGGAGCGACTGACGGCACAGGGCGAACCGATCCGCGCGGTGGTCCACGCCGCCGGTGTGGGCGACGGGGCGCCGCTGGCGGGCACCACGACGGCCGAGTTCGCCGACGTGCTCGCCGCGAAGGTCGGCGGTGCGCTGCACCTGGACGCCCTGCTGGACAACGATGCCTTGGACGCCTTCGTGCTGTTCTCGTCGAACGCGGGGGTCTGGGGCAGCGGCGGGTTGGCCGCCTACGCCGCGGCCAACGCGTTCCTGGACGGGTTCGCACAGCAGCGCCGCGGCCGTGGCCTGCCTGCCACGTCGGTGGCCTGGGGCCTGTGGGCCGGTGCGGGCATGGCCGAGGGGACCAACGAGGAGTTCCTCCTCCGCCGCGGCCTGCGGGCGATGGCGCCGGAACTGGCGGTCGCGGCACTGCGCCAGGCGGTCGGCCAGGCGGAACCGTTCGTCGCCGTGGCCGATGTGGACTGGGCACGGTTCGTGCCTGGCTTCACGGCGGCGCGTCGTCGTCCGCTGATCGAGGACCTGCCCGAGGTCCGGGACGCGGCCGGAGCGGAGACCGAGGGCACGGACGCCGGCGCGGCACTGCGGGAGCGACTGGCGGGGCTGCCGGACAGCGAGCAGGCCCGGACCCTCCTGGAGCTGGTGCGAGGCCAGGTCGCCGCTGTGCTCGGCCACTCCTCGGCGGACACGGTGGAGGCCACCAGGGCGTTCCGCGAGCTGGGCTTCGACTCGCTGACCGCGGTGGAACTACGGAACCGGCTGAACGCCGCGACCGGGCTGAAGTTGCCACCCACGCTGGTGTTCGACCATCCGACGCCCACCGCGCTGGTGGAGCGCCTGCGCACCGAACTGGCGCCGGAGGGCGACTCCGAGCCGACGCTCGATCCGGAAGAGGCCCGTATCCGGCAGGCGCTCGCCGCGGTTTCGCTGGACGAACTGCGCGCGGCGGGCCTGCTGGACGCACTCCTGGAACTCGCCGGGGCATCCGACGCCACAGAGGCCGCGGAGAGCTCGGACAGCCGGGAACGGCTCGACTCGATCGACTCGATGGACCATGACGACCTGTTGCGGATGGCGCTGGGTGAAGCCGAATCCGCCGAACCGTGGAGCTCATGATGGCTGCCTCCAATGAGAAGGTGTTCGAGGCGCTGCGAGCCTCACTGAAGGAGACCGAACGGCTCCGGCAACAACACCGGCAACTCACCGCCGCTGCGCGGGAGCCGATCGCGATCGTGGGCATGGCCTGCCGGTATCCGGGTGACGTGGAGTCGCCGGAGGACCTGTGGCGGCTGGTCGACGAGGGCCGGGACGCGGTCGTCGGGCTGCCCGAAGACCGCGGCTGGGACATCGAGGGGCTGTACCACCCGGACCCGGACCACCCCGGCACGTCGTATGCGCGTGAGGGCGGCTTCGTCGCCGACGCCGCCGAATTCGACGCCGAGTTCTTCGGGATCTCGCCGCGTGAGGCGCTGGCGATGGACCCGCAGCAGCGGCTGCTGCTGGAGGCGTCCTGGGAGGTCTTCGAGCGGGCGGACATCGACCTGGCTTCGGTGCGCGGCAGTCGGACCGGGGTGTTCGTCGGCGCGTCGTACCAGGGCTACGGGCCGGGGGCACAGCAGGCGCCGGAGGGCACCGAAGGCTATGTGCTGACCGGCAACGCCTCCGCTGTCCTTTCCGGGCGGGTGGCCTACACCCTCGGCCTGGAGGGTCCCGCGGTCACGTTGGACACCGCGTGTTCGTCGTCCCTGGTCGCCCTGCACCTCGCGTGCCAGGTGCTGCGCCAGCAGGAATGCACCCTGGCACTGGTCGGCGGGGCCGCGGTCATGGCCAACCCCGGTGCCTTCATCGAGTTCAGCCGTCAGCGCGGGCTCGCGCCGGACGGTCGGTGCAAGTCGTTCGCGGAGGCGGCGGACGGCACCGGCTGGGGCGAGGGTGTCGGTGTGCTGCTGCTGGAGCGGCTCTCCGATGCCCGCCGCAACGGACACCGGGTGCTCGCCCTCGTCCGTGGTTCGGCGATCAACCAGGACGGTGCGAGCAACGGCCTCTCCGCGCCGAGCGGCCCTGCCCAGCAGCGGGTGATCCGCCAGGCACTGGCCAACGCGCGGCTGACCCCGTCGGACGTGGACGCGGTGGAGGCGCACGGCACCGGCACCCGGCTCGGTGACCCGATCGAGGCGCAGGCGCTGCTGGCCACGTACGGCCAGGACCGCGAACAACCGCTGCTGCTCGGCTCGCTGAAGTCGAACATCGGGCACACCCAGGCCGCATCCGGTGTGGCAGGTGTGATCAAGATGGTGCAGTCCATGCGGCACGGTGTGCTGCCGAAGACCCTGCACGTGGATGCGCCGTCGTCGAATGTCGACTGGTCCGCCGGTGCGGTTTCGCTGCTGACGGAGCGGGTTGACTGGCCCGATGCGGGACGGCCGCGTCGGGCTGCCGTGTCGTCGTTCGGGGTCAGTGGCACCAATGCGCATGTGATCTTGGAGCAGGCTCCCGCCGAGGACCAGGACCAGGACCAGGACCAGGGCGACAACCAGGACGAGGTCGCTGGCGAGGCGCATGCCGTTGGTGCGGTGCCGTGGCTGGTGTCGGGCAAGTCCCAGTCGGCGTTGCGTGCGCAGGCGGCGCGGTTGTTGTCGTTCGTGGATGCCACGCCTGGGCTGAATCCGGTCGATGTGGCGTCCTCGTTGGCGACGGCGCGTACCGCGCTGGGTCATCGTGCGGTGCTGGTCGGCGCGGGTCAGGACGACTTCCGCGGTGGGTTGGAAGCGTTGGCTTCGGGTGCTTCGGCGTCCGGGGTGGTGCGTGATGTGGTGTCCGAGGGCCGGTTGGCGTTCTTGTTCAGTGGTCAGGGTTCGCAGCGGGTGGGGATGGGGGGTGAGTTGTATGAGTCCTCTCCGGTGTTCGCGGCGGCGTTGGACGAGGTGTGCGGGCGGTTCGATGCCGGCCTCGAGTGTCCGCTGAAGGATGTGCTGTTCGGCGAGGGTGAGGGTGCCTTGCTGGATCAGACGGCGTATACGCAGCCTGCGTTGTTCGCCGTTGAGGTGGCGTTGTTCCGGTTGGTGGAGTCGTGGGGCGTCCAGCCCGACTTTGTGGCGGGGCACTCCATCGGTGAGTTGGCGGCGGCGCATGTTGCGGGTGTGTTGTCGCTGGAGGATGCCTGCACGCTGGTGGCGGCTCGTGGCCGGCTGATGCAGGAGTTGCCGTCGGGTGGTGCGATGGTGGCGGTTCAGGCGTCGGAGGACGAGGTCGCGCCGCTGCTGGTCGAGGGTGTGAGTGTCGCTGCGGTCAATGGTCCGATGTCGGTTGTCGTCGCGGGTGATGAGTCCGCGGTCCTGGAGATCGCTGCCGGTTTTGAGGGGCAGGGTCGTAAGGTCAAGCGGCTCGCGGTCAGTCATGCGTTCCATTCGCCGCACATGGACGGGATGTTGGAGGAGTTCCGGAAGGTTGCGGAGGGGCTGGTCTATGGGGCTCCGCGGATTCCGGTCGTGTCGAATCTGACTGGTGCGGTGGTGTCGGGTGAGGAGATCGGCACCGCGGATTTCTGGGTCCGGCACGTCCGTCAGGGCGTCCGCTTCCGTGACGGGATACGGGCGCTGGAAGACGCGGGTGTGACGACGTACGTCGAGCTCGGCCCGGACGGCACGCTGACCGCTCTCGCCCAGGACTGCGTCAGCGATCTGGACGGCAAGGCGTTCGTTCCCGTGCTGCGCGACGGTCGCCCGGAGGTCGAAGCCCTCACCGCGGCGGTCGGCCGTGCCCACGCGCGTGGTGTGACGGTCGACTGGCGGGCGTTCTTCGCCGGAGTGGGAGTCCGTCGGGTGGATCTGCCGACGTATGCCTTCCAGCGGGAGCGGTACTGGTTGGACTCCGGTGTGGATGTGGCGGATGTGTCATCGGCGGGTTTGGTGTCGGCGGAGCATCCGTTGCTGGGTGCGGCGGTGGAGTTGCCTGAGGGGTTGGTGTTCACCGGGCGGTTGGCGGTTTCGACCCATGGGTGGTTGGCCGATCACGTGGTGATGGGTTCGGTGTTGTTGCCGGGTACCGCGTTTGTGGAGTTGGCGGTGCATGCCGGTGTGCGGGTCGGTTGTGGTCTGTTGGAGGAGCTGACCCTTGAGGCGCCGTTGATCCTGCCGGAGCGGGGCGGTGTCCAACTGCGCGTCACCGTAGGCGAACCGGACCAGACGGGGGCGCGCCCGGTACGGGTGCACTCCCGGCCCGCACGCGGCGAGGACCAGCCGTGGACCCGGCACGCCAGCGGGACGCTGACCGCGGCCGCGCCGGCGCCGACCAGCGGACTCGGCGGCGTGTGGCCGCCGGCGGAGTCGGTGGCGGTGGACGTCGATGGTTACTACCAGCGTCTGGTGGAGTCCGGTTACGGCTACGGACCGGCGTTCCAGGGCCTGCGCGCGGCCTGGCGGTGCGGCGAGGAGGTGTTCGCCGAGGTCGCCCTGCCGCAGGAGAACCAGGCCGACGCGGCCCGGTTCGGGCTGCACCCCGCGCTGCTCGACGCCGCACTGCACGCGGTCGGCAAGGGCGAGTTCTTCGCCGACTCCGGCCCGGTCCGGCTGCCGTTCGCCTGGCGCGGTGTCGCGCTGCACGGCCACGGTGCGGGTGCGTTGCGGGTACGGATCTCGCCTGCCGGGCAGGACGCGGTGTCGGTACTGGTGGCCGACGGCACCGGTGCGCCGGTGGCGTCGATCGAGTCGCTGGTGCTGCGCCCGTTGTCCGTGGAACAGCTGAACAGTGCCAAGGCCGCGCACCACGACGCGCTCTTCCGGGTGGACTGGTCCGAGCTCCGGACCGAACCGGCCACCGCCCGGGTGGCACTGCTCGACGCCACTGAGGACCTCGTTACCGAGGACCTCGCCGCCGGACTGCGGGACGGCGGCTGCGCGGTGGAGGTGGGCGACGACCTGGCCGCTCTCGCCGCGACCGACGTTCCGGAACTGGTGCTGGTCACGCTCGGCGGGACGGCGGGGCCGCCGCGTGCCGACGCGGTGCGCGCCGCCACACACCGGGCGCTGGAACTGGTCCAACGCTGGCTCGCCGACGATCGGTTCGGCGCGTCGCGGCTGGTTCTGATGACCCGAGGCGCGGTCGCCACGGGCGCGGACGACGAACTGTCGGACCTGGCCGGCGCCGCCGTATGGGGTCTGATCCGCTCGGCACAGTCCGAGCACCCGGACCGTTTCGTGCTGGTCGACACCGACGGCCGAGCCGTCTCCCACCAGGCCCTCGGGGCCGCCCTGGCCACCGGAGAACCGCAGCTCGCGGTGCGCAAGGGAGCCGTGCTCGGGGCCAGGCTGGCCAGGGTCGGGCAGCCGGTGCAGGACGCGGCGCCGAAGCTGGACCCGGCCGGTACGGCGCTGGTCACCGGCGCCACCGGCACCCTCGGCCGACTGGTCTCCCGGCACCTGGTCACCGCATACGGCGTCCGACAGCTGCTGCTGACCAGCCGCCGTGGCGAGGCCGCCGCCGGCGCCAAGGAACTCGTCGCGGAACTGGCCGAGTTGGGCGCCGAGGCACGGGTGGCGGCCTGTGACGTGGCCGATCGGGACGCCTTGGCCGCACTGCTGGCCGAGGTGCCCGCGGAGCATCCGCTCACCGCGGTGGTGCACACCGCGGGCGTGCTCGACGACGGCGTTCTCGAAGGACTGACACCGGAGCGGATGGACACCGTGCTGCGGCCCAAGGTGGACGCCGCGCTCAACCTGCACGAGCTGACGGGCGACACGGACCTGGCGATGTTCGCGCTGTTCTCGTCGGCCGCGGCCACCATGGGCAGCGCCGGCCAGGCCAACTACGCGGCGGCCAATGCCTTCCTGGACGCGCTCGCACGCCACCGCGCCGACCAGGGGCGTCCCGCGGTTTCGCTGGCCTGGGGCCTTTGGGCGCAGGCCAGCGGCATGGCAGGCGACCTCGGTGACACCGACCTGACCAGGATGCAGCGGTCCGGGGTCGGCGGACTGACCCCGGAGCTGGGCCTGGCGTTGTTCGACGCGGCGCACACCCTGGCCGAGCCTGCGGTGGTGCCGATCAGACTGGACGTCGACGCGGTCCGCGCGCCGGTACCCGCGCTGCTGCGCGGCCTGATCCGCGGCGCGACACGGCCGGCGGCCGTCGCGGCCGAAGGCCCCTCGCTCCGGGAACGGTTGGCCGGGCTGACCGTGGCGGAGCGGGAGGCGGTGCTGCTCGACGTGGTCCGGGCGCACGCCGCCACCGTGCTCGGCCACGCGAGTGCCCAGGCCGTCGAGGAGGACAAGACCTTCGGCGACCTGGGATTCGACTCGCTGACCGCGGTGGAACTGCGCAACGGGCTCACCGCGGCCACCGGACTGCGACTGCCGGCCACGCTGATCTTCGACTATCCGACCCCGGCCGCCCTGGCCGACTACCTGCTCACTGAACTACCCGTGGAGAACACACAGTTGGCGGTGTTCGGGGACCTCGACCGGCTGGAGGTCGCGCTGTCCGCGATCACCGCCGAGGACACCCGCACACAGCTCGCCGGACGGTTGCGGAAGCTGCTCGCGCAGGTGGACACCCCCCGGGCGGACAGCCCGGCGGCGGTCGACAACCTCGACGAGGCGACCGACGACGAGCTCTACGCCCTGCTGGACGGTGATCTCGGTGCGTCCTGAGCAAGCCCCCCAAACCACCGTGGATTTCCGGACGCCCCAAGGGAGTCGAAGTGTCACCGACTAACGAAGACAAGCTCCGCAGCTACCTCAAGCGAGCCATCGCCGATCTGCAACAGACCCGGGACCGCCTGGCCGAGGTCGAGGCAGGGGACCAGGAACCGATCGCGATCATCGGCATGGCCTGCCGCTACCCCGGTGGCGTCGGCTCGCCGGAGGACCTGTGGCAGCTGGTGGCGTCGGGCACCGACGCCATCGCGGCGTTCCCCGACAACCGCGGCTGGGACGTGGACGGGATGTACCACCCGGACCCGGACCACGCCGGCACCACATACGTGCGGGAAAGCGGATTCCTCTACGACGCGGCGGAGTTCGACCCCGCGTTCTTCGGGATCTCGCCGCGTGAGGCGCTGGCGATGGACCCGCAGCACCGGCTGCTGCTGGAAACCTCCTGGGAGGCGCTGGAGCGGGCCGGCATCGACCCGGCTTCGGTGCGCGGCAGCCGGACCGGCGTGTTCGCCGGCATGATGTACCACGACTACGCGGCCCGGCTGAACGTCGTGCCGGAGGGCCTGGAGGGCTACCTCGGCAACGGCAGCGCGGGCAGCATCGCGTCCGGCCGGGTGGCCTACACCCTTGGCTTGGAGGGCCCGGCGGTCACCGTGGACACCGCCTGCTCGTCCTCGCTGGTCACCCTGCACCTGGCCGCGCAGTCACTGCGCAAGGGCGAGTGCACGCTGGCGTTGGCCGGTGGCGTCACCGTGATGTCCAGCCCCGGCTCGTTCATCGAGTTCAGCCGCCAGCGCGGGCTTTCCCCGGACGGCCGCTGCAAGGCGTTCTCCGCCGACGCCGATGGCACCGGCTGGGGCGAGGGCGTGGGAATGCTCCTCGTGGAGCGGCTGTCCGACGCCCGCCGCAACGGACACCCCGTACTCGCCCTGGTGCGCGGTTCCGCGGTCAACCAGGACGGTGCGAGCAACGGCCTGACCGCGCCGAACGGCCCTTCGCAGCGGCGTGTCATCCAGCAGGCGCTGGAGAACGCCAACCTCTCCGCCCAGCAGGTGGACGTGGTGGAGGCGCACGGCACCGGCACCCGACTCGGTGACCCGATCGAGGCCCAGGCACTGCTGGCCACCTACGGCCAGGACCGCGAACGGGCGCTGTGGCTGGGGTCGTTGAAGTCCAACATCGGCCACACCCAGGCCGCCGCCGGTGTGGGCGGCGTGATCAAGATGGTGATGGCCCTCCAGCACGGCGTGCTGCCGAAGACGCTGCACGTGGACGAGCCGACTCCCGAGGTGGACTGGTCCGCGGGTGCGGTGTCGCTGCTGACCGAGCAGGTCGAGTGGCCGCAGACCGGCGAACCGCGCCGGGCCGCGGTGTCGTCATTCGGCGTGAGCGGCACCAACGCGCACACGATCCTGGAACAGGCACCGCCGATCGAGGCACAGTCCGTTGCCGCGCCGGAGCCGGGTGTGGTGCCGGGTGTGGTGCCGTGGGTGGTCTCGGGCAAGACCGAGGCCGCGCTGCGTGCACAGGCATCCCGTCTGCTGTCGTACGTGGACTCGATGCCCGATCTGAACCCGGCGGATATCGGCATCTCGCTGGCCGCGGGCCGCGCAGCCTTCGAGTACCGTGCCGCGGTGGTCGCCACCGACCCGGCCGACTTCCGCTCCGGACTCGCCGCGCTCGCGGACGCCGGTTCGACTCCCCATCTGGTTCAGGGCGTCGCGGGCGGCCGCAAGGTCGTGTTCGTCTTCCCTGGTCAGGGTTCGCAGTGGGTGGGCATGGCCGCGGAGCTCTTGGACTCCTCGCCGGTGTTCGCGGAGTCGATGCGGGCGTGTGCGCAGGCTCTTGCGCCGCACGTCGAGTGGTCCCTGTTGGATGTGCTGGGCGATGCTGAGGCGTTGGAGCGGGTTGATGTTGTTCAGCCTGTGCTGTTCGCGGTGATGGTGTCGCTGGCGGCGCTGTGGCGTTCGTACGGTGTTGAGCCGGCCGCTGTGGTGGGCCATTCGCAGGGTGAGATCGCTGCCGCGTGTGTGGCGGGTGCGTTGTCGCTTGATGATGCTGCGCGGGTGGTGGCGTTGCGGAGCAAGGCGCTGCTGGCGCTGTCTGGTCGGGGTGGGATGGTGTCCGTCTCCCTCCCCGCAGATGAGGTCGCCGAGCGCGTTGAGCGGTGGGGCGGTCGGATCTCCGTCGCCGCCGTCAACGGCCCGGGCTCGATCGTGGTCTCCGGTGACGTCGACGCGCTGGATGAACTCCTTGCCGATTGTGAGGAGTCCGGGGTTCGGGCTCGTCGCATCCCGGTGGACTACGCGTCCCACTCGGCGCACGTGGAGGAGATCCGCGACGAGCTCCTGAGCATCCTGTCCGACATCACCCCGCGCCCGTCGCAGGTGCCGTTCTACTCCACGGTGACTGTGGAGCGGACCGACACCAGCGTGCTGGACGCCGAGTACTGGTACCGCAACCTTCGCCAGACGGTTCGGTTCGAGGAGACCGTGCAGCTGCTCGCCGAGCAGGGCCACCGCCTCTTCGTCGAGTCCAGTGCGCACCCGGTGCTGGCGATGGGCATCCAGGAGACGTCCGAGCAGATCGTGGCCCTGGGCTCCCTGCGGCGTGATGAAGGTGGCCTGGACCGGTTCCTGCTGTCCCTGGCCGAAGCCCACGTGCACGGCGCGACCGTCGACTGGACGGCCGTCTTCCCCGACGCCCGCCGCGTGGACGACCTGCCCACGTACGCCTTCCAACGTCAGCGCTACTGGCTCGACGCGGACGCCCCGGTGGGCGAGGTGTCGGTGGACCCGGTCGATGCGCGGTTCTGGGCGGCCGTGGAAGGCGAGGACCTGCGAGCGCTGGCCGACGCACTCGGCGTACGCGGCGACGACGCAGCCGCGCTCGAAGCGGTGCTCCCGGTGCTGTCGGCATGGCGCCGCACCCGCCGCGACAAGTCCACCGTTGATTCCTGGCGCTACCGGATCGGCTGGCAGCGACTGCCCGAACCGGCATCCGCCGCGCTGTCCGGAAACTGGCTGGTGGTGCTCCCGGCGGGCGGCGCCGGGCAGTGGGGCACCGCCGCGGTGGCGGCGCTGGAAGCCGCGGGTGCTGAAGTCACCGAGGTCGAGCTGCCTGCCGGGACCGACCCCGGGGCCGTCGCCGAGCTGCTGAGCGGTGCCGCGCCCGAGGGCGTGCTGTCCCTGGCGGCGTTGGAAGGGACTCCGGTGGGGGTGGCGAACACCGTTTCGCTGCTGCAGGCGCTCGGCACCGCCGGGATCGACGCGCCGTTGTGGTGCGCGACCCGTGGTGCGGTGGCCGTCGCGTCCGGGGAGGGACCGGACAGTCCGGTGCAGGCCCAGGTGTGGGGTCTCGGCCGGGTTGCCGCCCTGGAACACCCGCAGCGTTGGGGCGGTCTGATCGACCTGCCGGTGGATGCGGACGACGCGGCACGGCGACGACTCGTCGGCGTGCTGGCCGGCGCGGACGACGAGGACCAACTCGCCCTTCGTGCCGCCGGGTTGTACGGACGGAGGCTGGAGCACGCGTCGCTGGCCGACCGGGCCCCGTCGAGGGCGTGGCGGCCGTCCGGCACGGTGCTGGTCACCGGCGGTACCGGTCCGCTGGCCGCGCAGGCCGCGCGGTGGCTGGCCGAGAACGGCGCCGAGCACGTGCTGCTGGCCGGTCCGGTCGAGGAAGAGGGCGAAGAAGGGGGCGAAGAAGGCGCCGAAGGAGGTGTCGGAGGAGGCGAGGCCGCTCTTGAGGCCGAGCTGGTCAACGCGGGCGCGCGGGTGACCATCGTGCCCTGCGCGTCCGACGACCGCGCGACGCTGGAGAAGCTGTTGGCGACGCCGCCCACCGCGGTGGTGCACGCGCCGACCGTGCTCGACCAGGCACCGCTCGCCGAGACCACTCCGGCCGAGTTCGCCGCGGTGGTCGACGCCAAGGCGGCCATGGCCGCGCACCTCGACGAGCTGCTGGACGAACACGCCCCGGACGCGGTCGTCGTCTTCTTCTCCGCGGTGGCCGGCGTGTGGGGCAGCGGCCGGCAGGGCGCGTACGCGGCGGGCAACGCCTACCTCGACGCACTGGCCCAGCGGCGGCGTGCCCGTGGACTGCCCACGACCTCGGTGGCCTGGAGCCCATGGGACGGTGGCGCGGACACCGAGGACGGCTTCCTCGACTTCCTGCGCCGTCGCGGCCTGCGTGCCATCAACCCCGCCCTGGCGATCACCGCCCTGCAACAGGTCATTGATCACGATGAGACGTTCGTTGCGCTCGCCGATGTGGACTGGGAGCGGTTCGTCGCCGGGTTCACCGCGGTGCGGCCGAGCCCGCTGATCGCCGGACTGCCCGAGGTGCGCCGCATACAGGCGGAAGAGGGCGAGACGGCAGATGCCGAGGGCTCCGTACTGGCCCAGCGGCTGGCCGGCAAGACCGATCTCGAACGCGACCGGATCGTGCTGGAGCTGGTGCGCGACCAGGTGGCAGCGGTGCTCGGCCACTCCGCGCCGGAAGCGGTCGAGGTCGGCCGGGCTTTCCTGGAGCTGGGTTTCGATTCGCTGACCGCGGTGGACCTGCGCAACCGGCTGAACGCGGCGACCGGCCTGAAGCTGCCGGCCACCTTGATCTTCGACTATCCGACGGCCACCGCGCTCGCCGACTACCTCAAGGCCGAGGTGCTCGGCGCCCCGGCGACGGCCTCGACCGTCCCGGCAGTGGCCATGGGGACCGACGAGCCGATCGCCATCGTCGGCATGGGCTGCCGTTTCCCCGGCGGGGTCACGTCGGAGGAGCAGCTGTGGCAGCTGATCTCCGCCGGCACGGACGCCATCAGCGAGTTCCCCACCGACCGCGGGTGGGACCTCGACCAGCTGGTGGACCAGGACGGCGAGCGCGCCAGGACCTCCTATGTCGGAAACGGCGGTTTCCTGCACGACGCGGGCGAGTTCGATCCGGCTTTCTTCGGGATCTCGCCGCGTGAGGCGCTGGCGATGGACCCGCAGCACCGGCTGCTGCTGGAAACCTCCTGGGAGGCGTTCGAACGGGCCGGTGTCGACCCGAACTCCTTGCGCGGCCGGCCGGTGGGCGTGTTCGCCGGCACCAACGGCCAGCACTACGCCCCGCTGCTCCAGGGTGCACCGGAGAACCTGGACGGCTATCTGGCGACCGGTAACGGTGCGAGTGTGCTGTCGGGCAGGGTTTCGTACACGTTCGGTCTCGAAGGTCCGGCGGTGACGGTGGACACGGCGTGTTCCTCGTCGCTGGTCGCGCTGCACCTGGCGGCGCAGGCGCTGCGGCAGGGCGAGTGCGAACTGGCGTTGGCCGGCGGCGTGACGGTGATGTCCACCCCGGACATGTTCCTTGAGTTCAGCCGCCAGAACGGGCTGGCCGCGGACGGGCGCTCCAAGGCATTCGCGGCGGCGGCGGACGGCTTCGCGCTTGCCGAGGGCGTGGGCATGCTGCTCGTGGAACGGCTCTCCGACGCACGTCGGAACGGGCATCCGGTGCTGGCGGTGTTGCGTGGTTCCGCGGTGAACCAGGACGGTGCGTCCAATGGTCTGACGGCGCCGAACGGTCCGTCGCAGCAGCGGGTGATCCGCCAGGCGCTGGCCAACGCGGGCCTTGGCACGTCGGACGTGGACGCGGTGGAGGCGCACGGCACCGGCACGACGCTGGGTGACCCGATCGAGGCCCAGGCACTGCTGGCCACCTATGGTCAGGATCGCGAACGGGCGTTGTGGCTGGGGTCGTTGAAGTCGAACATCGGTCACACTCAGGCCGCTGCTGGTGTGGCCGGTGTGATGAAGATGGTGTTGGCGATGCGGCACGGTGTGCTGCCGAAGACGCTGCACGTGGACGAGCCGACCCCTCAGGTCGACTGGTCGGCCGGTGCCGTTTCTCTGCTGACCGAGCAGGTGGAGTGGCCGCGGACGGATGCGCCGCGGCGGGCCGCGGTGTCGTCGTTCGGGATCAGCGGCACGAATGCGCATGTGATTCTGGAGGAGGCGCCGCCGCAGGTTGAGGCGCAGGCCGTTGCCGCGCCGGTGCCGGGTGCGGTGCCGTGGGTGGTTTCGGGCAAGACCGAGGCGGCTTTGCGTGCACAGGCGGCCCGGTTGTTGTCCTTCATGGACGCGACGCCCGAGCTGAACCCGGTGGATGTGGGCTTGTCGCTCGCTGCGGGGCGTGCTGCTTTTGAGCATCGTGCTGCGGTGGTCGGTGCTGACCTGGCTGCCTTCCGCGGCGGCCTGGCCGCGCTGGCGGATGCGACTGCGGCGCCTGGTGTGGTGCAGGGCACCGTGGCGGGTGACCGTGCGGTGTTCGTTTTCCCTGGTCAGGGTTCGCAGTGGGTGGGCATGGCCGCGGAGCTACTGGGCTCCTCGCCGGTGTTCGCGGAGTCGATGCGGGCGTGTGCGCAGGCTCTTGCGCCGCACGTCGAGTGGTCCTTGCTGGACGTGCTGGGTGACGCTGAGGCGTTGGAGCGGGTTGATGTTGTTCAGCCTGTGCTGTTTGCGGTGATGGTCTCCCTGGCGGCGCTGTGGCGTTCGTACGGTGTTGAGCCGGCCGCTGTGGTGGGCCATTCGCAGGGTGAGATCGCTGCCGCGTGTGTGGCGGGTGCGTTGTCGCTGGATGATGCTGCGCGGGTTGTGGCGTTGCGGAGCAAGGCGCTGCTGGCTCTCTCCGGTCGTGGCGGGATGGTGTCCGTCTCCCTGCCGGTCGACGAGGTCACCGGGCGTCTTGAGCGTTGGGACGGTCGGATCTCCGTCGCCGCCGTCAACGGCCCGGGCTCGATCGTCGTCTCCGGCGATGTTGACGCGCTGGATGAACTCCTCGCTGACTGTGAGGAGTCTGGGGTTCGGGCTCGTCGCATCCCGGTGGACTACGCGTCCCACTCGGCGCATGTGGAGGAGATCCGCGACGAGCTCCTGACCATCCTCGCGGACATCACCCCGCGCCCGTCGCAGGTGCCGTTCTTCTCGACGGTGTCGGTGGAGCGGATCGACACCAGTGTGCTGGATGCCGAGTACTGGTACCGGAATCTCCGGCAGACGGTCCGGTTCGAGGAGACCGTGCAGCTGCTCGCCGAGCAGGGCCACCGCCTCTTCGTGGAGTCCAGCGCGCACCCCGTGCTGGCGATGGGCATCCAGGAAACGTCCGAGCAGATCGTGGCCCTGGGGTCCCTGCGCCGCGATGAAGGTGGCCTGGACCGGTTCCTGCTGTCGCTGGCCGAAGCCCACGTGCGCGGCGCGACCGTCGACTGGACGGCCGTGTTCCCCGACGCCCGCCCCGTGGATGATCTGCCCACCTACGCCTTCCAACGTCAGCGCTACTGGCTCGACGCCCCGGCGGCGGCGAGCGATGTGGCCTCGGCAGGGCTGGGCTCTACGGACCATCCGCTGCTGGGCGCGATGGTGGAGCTGCCGGACTCCGACGGCATGCTGTTCAGCAGCCGGCTGTCCCTGGCCGGCCATCCGTGGCTGGCCGACCACGCGGTGATGGGCTCGACCCTGCTGCCGGGCACCGCCTTCGTGGAGCTGGCGGTTCGCGCCGGTGACCAGGCGGACTGCGGCCATGTCGAGGAACTCACCCTCGAATCGCCGCTGGTGCTGCCGGAACGCGGTGGCCGTCAACTCCGGCTGTCCGTGGGCGAAGCCGACGCGACCGGGCGGCGCACGCTGGGCATCCACTCGCGGTCCGAGGACGGCGGCGCATGGGTCAGGCACGCCAGCGGTGTGCTGGCCGCGGACGCTCCCGCGGCTCCTGCCGACTCCGGGGGTGTCTGGCCACCCGCGGGCGCGGTGCCGATCGAGCTCGACGACCTGTACGGCCGGCTGGCCGCCACCGGATACCACTACGGCCCGGCCTTCCAGGGCCTGCGCGCGGCCTGGCGGCACGGTGACGAGGTCTTCGCGGACGTCGCGCTGCCCGAGGAACGCCGCTCCGACGCGAGCCGCTTCGGCCTGCACCCGGCCCTGCTGGACGCCGCGGTCCAGGCGATCGGCCTCGGCGGCTTCCTCGGCGACTCGGGTCAGAGCAGGCTCCCGTTCCTGTGGGGTGGGGTGTCGCTTCGGGCCGTCGGTGCCGCCGCGCTGCGGGTCCGGATCTCGCCCAACGGCCAGGACTCGGTGTCGCTCGCCGTCACGGACACGCTCGGCCAGCCGGTGGCGGAGGTGGACTCCCTTGTGCTGCGGCCGGTTACCGCCGAGCAGTTGCGAGCCGCGCGGGCGGTCCGCCACGACTCGCTGTTCCGCGTCGACTGGGCGGTCGTCCCGGCGCTGCCCGCGGTCGTCGCGGACCGCTGGGCCGTCCTCGGCGCGGATCAGGACAAGCTCGGCGCCGCTCTGCAGGCCGCAGCCCTTCCGGTGGACGTGTTCGCCGACCTGGCTGCGTTCGATGCGGCGCCGGTGCCCGCCGTGGTGCTCGCGCCGTGCACCGTCGACTCCGTCGCGGACGCCGCCGACACGGCCTCGGCGGTGCGCCTGGCGACGCACAAGGCGCTGGCACTGGTCCAGGGGTGGCTCGCCGACGAGCGGTTCGCGCAGTCGCGCTTGGTGCTGGTGACCCGTGGCGCGGTGGCCACCCGGCCCGGGGAGGACGTGCCCGACCTCGCGCACGCCGCGGTCTGGGGGCTGATCCGGTCCGCGCAGGCCGAGCACCCGGACCGGCTGGTGCTGCTGGATCTCGACGAGCACGATGCCTCCTACCAGGCACTTTCGGCCGCGCTCGGCACCGATGAACCACGACTGGCGGTGCGCGAAGGCACGTTGTACGCGCCCCGGCTGGCCAGGGCCGTGGCCTCCGACGAGGTGCCGCGGGCGCTCGACCAGGACGGCACCGCGCTGATCACCGGCGCCACCGGTGCGCTCGGCGGGCTGGTGGCCCGGCATCTGGTCGTCGAACACGGCGTCCGGCGGCTGGTGCTGGCCGGCCGCCGGGGCATGGAAGCGCCCGGAGCGGCCGAGCTGGCCACCAAGCTGACTGAGCTGGGTGCGACGGTGACGATGGCCGCGTGCGACGTGGCCGAGCGGGACCAGCTCGCCGCGCTTCTCGCGGACATCCCCGAGGCGCACCCGTTGACCGCGGTGGTGCATGCCGCCGGTGTGCTGGACGACGGTGTGATCGAGTCGCTGACTCCGGAGCGGATCGACGCGGTGCTGCGGCCGAAGGTGGACGCGGCGCTGCACCTGCACGAGTTGACGCAGGACATCGACCTGGCCGCGTTCGTGCTGTTCTCCTCGGCGGCCTCGACCTTCGGTGGTCCGGGACAGGGCAATTACGCGGCGGCCAACGCGTTCCTGGACGGGCTGTCCCAGCGACGTCGGGCGAGCGGGCTGCCGGCCAGTTCGCTGGCGTGGGGCCTGTGGGCGCAGCGCGGCGGGATGACCGCCCACCTCGCGGACGAGCAGATCGACCGGCTCGAACGCGGTGGCATGGCCGCACTGTCCACCGCCGAGGGCCTGGCCCTGTTCGACGCCGCCATCGGCGCGGACGAGGCCGTGCTCGTGCCGGTGCGACTGGCACCGGCGGCCCTGCGCGCCACCGAGGTCGTCCCCGCTCTGCTGCGTGGGCTGGTGAGGGCACCGGCGCGGCGGACCGTCGACGCCGGTTCTGTTCCGGACGCGGCTTCCCTGCGGCAGCGGCTCGGCGGTCTGGCGGAGGAGGAGCGCGACCGGGTGCTGATCGACCTGGTGCGTGGCCAGTTGGCGGCCGTGCTGGGCCACGCCTCACCGGACGCCATCGATGCCGGGCGCGGGTTCCTTGAGCTCGGCCTGGACTCGCTGACCGCGGTGGAGCTGCGGAACCGGCTGAACGCGGCGACCGGACTGCGGTTGCCCGCGACGTTGGTGTTCGACTATCCGACGCCGTCCGCCCTCACCGGCTACCTGGCCGCAGAGATCGTGCCGGACACGGCGAACTCCGCTGCGCCGCTCCTCGCCGAACTGGCGCGACTGCAGGGTGAGTTGGCCGCGTTCACCGCGAACGAAGAGACTCGCGGTCAGATCACCGTCCGCCTCAAGGCGCTGATGGCCAGCTGGACCGACGGCGGCGAAACCGAGGCCGAGGCCGAGGCCGACCTGGACACGGCCACCGACGACGAGATGTTCGACCTCATTGGCAAGGAGTTCGGGATTTCTTGAGCACCAGCGAATCCGGAACTTCCATCAGAAAGGAACCACCCATGTCCAATGAGGACAAGCTCCGTTACTTCCTCAAGCAGGTGACTGCGGACCTGCGGCAGACCAAGCAGCGTCTGCAGGAGGTCGAGGACGCCGCGGTCGAACCGATCGCGATCGTCGGGATGAGCTGCCGCTACCCGGGCGGCGTCAACTCGCCCGAGGAACTGTGGAAGTTGGTGGCTGACGGCGGCGACGCCATCTCCTCGTTCCCACCGGACCGTGGCTGGGACGTCGACGACCTGTACGACACGGACCCGGATAGTTCGGGCAAGTCGTACACCAGTCAGGGTGGGTTCCTCCAGGACGCGAGCCAGTTCGACCCCGCGTTCTTCGAGATCTCCCCGCGCGAGGCGCTGGCCATGGACCCGCAGCAGCGGCTGCTGCTGGAAGCGTCCTGGGAGGCGTTCGAGCGTGCGGGCATCGACCCGGCCGCGGTACGCGGAAGCCGAACCGGTGTCTTCGCCGGGGTGATCTACCACGACTACGCGACGCGACTGGTCGATCTGCCGGAGGGCGTCGAGGGCTACATAGGCACCGGCAACTCGGGCAGCGTCGCCTCCGGGCGCATCGCCTACACACTGGGCCTGGAAGGCCCCGCGGTCACCATCGACACCGCCTGCTCGTCCTCGCTGGTGGCGTTGCACCTGGCCTGCGAGTCGCTGCGCAAGGGGGAGTGCACGCTGGCGCTGGCCGGTGGCGCCACGATCATGGCCACCCCGGCGATCTTCGTGGAGTTCAGCCGCCAGCGCGGTCTGGCGGCGGACGGCCGCTGCAAGGCGTTCGCGGACGCGGCGGACGGCACCGGCTGGGGCGAAGGCGTCGGAATGCTCCTGGTGGAGCGGCTGTCCGACGCGCGACGCAACGGACATCAGGTGCTGGCCGTGGTGCGCGGCACCGCGGTCAACCAGGACGGCGCGAGCAGCGGCCTGACCGCGCCCAACGGTCCCGCGCAGCAGCGCGTGATCCGCCAGGCACTGCTGAACGCGCAGCTCGCCGCCGACCAGATCGACGTGGTGGAGGCGCACGGCACGGGCACCAGGCTCGGCGACCCGATAGAGGCGCAGGCGATCCTGGCCACATACGGACAGGACCGGCCCGCCGAACGGCCGTTGCTGCTCGGCGCGGTCAAGTCGAACATCGGTCACACCCAGGCCGCCGCAGGCGTGGCCGGCGTGATCAAGATGGTGCACGCGATGCGGCACGGCCTGGTACCGAAGACGCTGCACGTGGACGCGCCGTCCAGGCAGGTCGACTGGTCCGCCGGCGCGGTCTCGCTGCTCACCGAACCCACCCAGTGGCCCACGACCGGACAGCCGCGCCGCGCCGGCGTGTCCTCGTTCGGCGTGAGCGGCACGAACGCGCACGCCATCCTGGAACAGGCGCCGCCGGTCGACGAGGAGCCCGTTGCCACGCAGGCGAGTGCGACGCCGGTGGGTGCGGTGCCGTGGGTGGTGTCGGGCAAGACCGAGGCCGCGCTGCGTGCACAGGCGGCCCGCTTGCTGTCGTACGTGGATGCCACGCCCGAGCTGAACCCGGTGGATGTGGGTTTCTCGCTCGCTGCGGGGCGTGCTGCCTTCGAGCATCGTGCTGCGGTGGTCGGTGCTGACCTGGCTGCCTTCCGTGGCGGTCTGGCCGCGCTGGCAGACGCCACCGCTGCGCCCGGCATCGTGCAGGGCGTTACGGGTGCTGGTGACCGTGCGGTGTTCGTTTTCCCTGGTCAGGGTTCGCAGTGGGTGGGCATGGCCGCGGAGCTCTTGGACTCCTCGCCGGTGTTCGCGGAGTCGATGCGGGCGTGTGCGCAGGCTCTTGCGCCGCACGTCGAGTGGTCCCTGTTGGATGTGCTGGGCGATGCTGAGGCGTTGGAGCGGGTTGATGTTGTTCAGCCTGTGCTGTTTGCGGTGATGGTGTCGCTGGCGGCGTTGTGGCGTTCGTATGGTGTCGAGCCGGCGGCTGTCGTCGGCCATTCGCAGGGTGAGATTGCCGCGGCGTGTGTGGCGGGTGCGTTGTCGCTGGATGATGCTGCGCGGGTTGTTGCGTTGCGGAGCAAGGCGCTGCTGGCTCTGTCCGGTCGGGGCGGGATGGTGTCCGTCTCCCTCCCCGCAGATGAGGTCGCCGACCGCGTTGAGCGTTGGGACGGCCGGATCTCCATCGCCGCCGTCAACGGCCCGGGCTCGATCGTGGTCTCCGGTGACGTCGACGCGCTGGATGAACTCCTTGCCGATTGTGAGGAGTCTGGGGTTCGGGCTCGTCGCATCCCGGTGGACTACGCGTCCCACTCGGCGCACGTGGAGGAGATCCGCGAGGAGCTCCTGAGCATCCTCGCGGACATCACCCCGCGCCCGTCGCAGGTGCCGTTCTACTCCACGGTGTCGGTGGAGCGGACCGACACCAGCGTGCTGGATGCCGAGTACTGGTACCGGAATCTCCGGCAGACGGTTCGGTTCGAGGAGACCGTGCGGCTGCTCGCTGAGCAGGGCCACCGGCTCTTCGTGGAGTCCAGTGCGCACCCGGTGCTGGCGATGGGCATCCAGGAAACGTCCGAGCAGATCGTGGCCCTGGGGTCCCTGCGGCGTGACGAAGGTGGCCTGGACCGGTTCCTGCTGTCGCTGGCCGAAGCCCACGTGCACGGCGCGACCGTCGACTGGACGGCCGTCTTCCCCGACGCCCGCCCCGTGGACGACCTGCCCACGTACGCCTTCCAACGTCAGCGCTACTGGCTGGAGGCGGCTGCCCCGGAGGCGGCGGCCGTGGTGGACCCGGTGGACGCGCAGTTCTGGGATGCCGTTGAGCGGGAGAATCTGGAGGCCCTGGCCAGCGCGCTCAACGTGGCCGGCGACGCCCCGCTCAGCGCGGTGCTGCCCGCGATGTCGGCATGGCGTCGCAACCGGCGGGACCAGTCCACCGTGGACTCCTGGCGCTACCGGGCAAGCTGGCAGCCGCTGACCGACCCGCTTCGGCAGCCGCTGTCCGGTACCTGGCTGCTGGTCGTACCAGCCGCAGAGGAACGCGCGGACGAACGCGCGGACGAGCTCACGGACGAACTCGCGGACGCGGTCGCGGGGGCGCTGACCGGGCACGGCGCGCAGGTCGCCGTCCTGACGGTGGACGAGCGGGCGGACCGGGAGGCGCTTACCGAGCGGCTGCGCGTGATCGCCGCGGAGGAAGCGCCGGCCGGAGTGCTGTCGCTGCTGGGCGCGCGGGTGGACGCCGTACTGGCGCTGGTGCAGGCGCTGGGGGACAGCGACATCGAGGCGCCCCTGTGGTGTGCCACTCGGGGAGCGGTCTCCACCGGCCCGTCGGACCGGGTGGCCAGTCCGGTGCAGGCCGCGGTGTGGGGCCTGGGCCGGGTGGCCGCCCTGGAACACCCGCAGCGCTGGGGCGGCTTGATCGATCTGCCCGAGGTGCTCGACGAGCGCGCACTCGGCCGGTTGGCCGGAGTGCTGTCCGGTGCCGGTGCCGAGGATCAGCTGGCCGTGCGTGGTTCGGGTGTGTTCGTGCGCCGCCTGGTGCGGGCTCGTGCCGAGACGGTTGCGGGCCGGGTCTGGAAGCCGCGTGGCACGACGGTGATCACCGGTGGCACCGGCGCGCTGGGCGCCCACGTCGCGCGATGGCTGGCCGGCAACGGTGCCGAGCACCTGGTGCTGCTGAGCCGTCGTGGCCGCGCGGCCGAGGGGGCCGCGGAGCTTGAGGCGGAGCTGACCGGGCTCGGTGCCAAGGTGACCATCGACGCCTGCGATGTCACCGACAAGGCGGCGCTCGCCGCCGCGATCCGGGCGGCCGGTGAGGTGGCGCCGATCCGTGCGGTGGTGCACACGGCCGGAGTGCTGGACGCGGGTGTGCTCGAAGCGCTCACCCCGGATCGGCTGGACGCGGTGCTGCGGCCCAAGGTCGAGGCCGCCCTGCACCTGGACGAACTGACCGAGGACCTCGACGCCTTCGTCCTCTTCTCCTCCTTCGCCAGTACGTTGGGCGCGGCGGGGCAGGGCAACTACGCCGCCGCCAACGCGGTGTTGGAGGCGCTGGCGCAGCGCCGCAGGGCCGACGGGCTGCCGGCGACCGCGATCGCCTGGGGCCCGTGGGCGGACGGCGGGATGGCCGATGACGCGGCGATCGGTTCGCGGCTGCGCCGCGGCGGGTTGCCGGTGATGAAGCCGGCGATGGCGATCGCCGCGCTGCAGCAGGCGCTGGACCTCGATGAGACGCTGCTCGCGGTCGCCGACGTGGACTGGGCGAGGTTCGCACCCGGCTTCACCGCGGTCCGGCCCAACCGGCTCATCGGTGACCTGCCGGAGGTCCGGGCCCTCGCCGACGCGGGGGCCGAGGCCGACGCGGGCGAATCCGCCCTGCACGCCCGGCTGTCCGGGATGTCCGGGGCCGAGCGGCGACGTGCCGTGCTGGAGTTGGTCCGCAGCCATGTCGGCGCGGTGCTCGGGCACGGCCCGGGCGAGCTGGTCGAGGCCGACCGTGCCTTCCGCGAGCTGGGATTCGACTCGCTGACCGCGGTGGACCTGCGCAACCGCCTGGCCGGTGCGACCGGGCTGAAGCTGCCCACCACGTTGGTCTTCGACTACCCGTCCCCGTCGGTGCTCACCGACTTCCTGCTGGCCGAGGTGGCCGAGGCTGCTGGGACGCCGTCGACCGTGCTGACCGCGGCGCCGTCCGCGACCGCATCCGTTGACGACGAGCCGATCGCCATCGTCGGCATGGCCTGCCGCTTCCCCGGTGGCGTGCGCACTCCCGAGGAGCTGTGGCGGCTGGTGGCCGACGGCGGGGACGCGATCTCCCTCGTGCCGACGGACCGTGGCTGGGACATCGACGGCCTGTTCGGCGACGGCGAGTCGGGCACCTCGTACACCCGCGAGGGCGGGTTCCTCTACGACGTGGCCGAGTTCGACCCGACGTTCTTCGGGATCTCGCCGCGCGAGGCGCTGTCGATGGACCCGCAGCACCGACTGCTGCTGGAAACCTCGTGGGAGGCGTTCGAGCGCGCGGGCATCGACCCGTCCACGTTGCGCGGTAGCCGGACCGGGGTGTTCGCCGGGGCGAACGGCCAGGACTACGCGGCGCTGCTGATGTCCACTCCGGACGCGTCCGACGGCTATCTGCTGACCGGCAACGCGGGCAGTGTGGTGTCCGGCCGGATCTCGTACACCTTCGGCCTCGAAGGCCCCGCGGTGACGGTGGACACGGCGTGCTCCTCGTCGCTGGTCGCGTTGCACCTCGCCTGCCAGTCGCTGCGGCAGGGCGAGTCCTCGCTGGCGCTGGCCGGTGGGGTCACGGTGATGTCGACCCCCGGGATGTTCGTGGAGTTCAGCCGTCAGCGCGGACTGGCCGCGGACGGCCGCTGCAAGTCCTTCGCCGCCTCCGCGGACGGCACCAGCTGGGGCGAGGGCGTCGGTGTCCTCGTCGTGGAGCGGCTCTCCGACGCCCGCCGCAACGGGCATCCGGTGCTGGCCGTGGTGCGGGGCTCCGCGGTGAACCAGGACGGCGCGTCCAACGGCCTGACCGCGCCGAACGGCCCTTCGCAACAGCGGGTGATCCGCCAGGCGCTGGGCAGCGCCCGGCTGTCCGCAGAGCAGGTCGACGTGGTGGAGGCGCACGGCACCGGCACGGTGCTCGGCGACCCGATCGAGGCGCAGGCGCTGCTGGCCACGTACGGACAGGACCGCGAACAACCGCTGCTGCTCGGCTCGCTGAAGTCGAACATCGGGCACACCCAGGCAGCGGCCGGTGTGGCGGGCGTGATCAAGATGGTGCAGGCCATGCAGCACGGCCTGGTGCCCAAGACGCTGCACGTGGACGAGCCGACGCCGGAAGTCGACTGGTCGGCGGGCGCGGTCTCGCTGGTCACCGAGGCGACGCCCTGGCCCGAGACCGACGAGCCGCGTCGGGCCGGCGTGTCGTCGTTCGGCATCAGCGGCACCAACGCACACGTCATCATCGAGCAGTCGCCGTCGGCCCCCGAGGCCGTCACCGAACCGTCCGCCGTCGATGTGGTGCCGTGGGTGGTGTCGGGCAAGTCCGAGGCCGCGTTGCGTGCGCAGGCGGCGCGGTTGTTGTCGTTCGTGGATGCCACGCCCGGGCTGAAGCCGGTGGATGTGGCGTTCTCGTTGGCGACGACGCGTGCGGCGCTGGGGCATCGTGCGGTGCTGGTCGGCGCGGGTCGGGACGACTTCCGCGGTGGGTTGGAAGCGTTGGCTTCGGGTGCTTCGGCGTCCGGGGTGGTGCGTGATGTGGTGTCCGAGGGCCGGTTGGCGTTCCTGTTCAGTGGCCAGGGTTCGCAGCGGGTGGGGATGGGACGTGAGCTGTATGCGGCGTTCCCGGTGTTCGCGGACGCGTTCGACGCGGTGTGTGCGCGGTTCGACGCCGAGCTCGCGCGTCCGTTGAAGGACGTGGTGTTCGGCGTCGGCGACAGCGACGTCGAGGACGATCTGCTGGACCAGACGGCGTACACCCAGCCCGCGCTGTTCGCCGTCGAGGTGGCGCTGTTCCGGCTGATGGAGTCGTGGGGTGTGGTCCCCGACTTCCTCAGTGGGCACTCCATCGGCGAGCTGGCGGCGGCGCACGTCGCGGGTGTGCTGTCGCTGGAGGACGCCTGCACGCTGGTGGCGGCTCGTGGCCGGCTGATGCAGGAACTGCCCGCCGGCGGCGCGATGGTGGCCGTCCAGGCATCGGTGGACGAGGTCGCGCCGCTGCTGGTCGAGGGCGTGAGCATCGCCGCGGTCAACGGTCCGACGTCGGTTGTCGTCGCCGGTGACGAGGACGCGGTGGTGGGCATCGCCGCCGAGTTCGAGCGGCAGGGCCGTAAGACCAAGCGGCTGCCGGTCAGCCACGCGTTCCACTCACCGCACATGGACGGCATGCTGGACGCGTTCCGCAAGGTCGCCGAGGGCCTGACCTACGCGGCTCCGCGGATCCCGATCGTCTCCACCCTCACCGGCACCGTGGTCGCACCGGACGCCGACCACTGGGTCCGGCACGTGCGGGAGTCCGTCCGTTTCCTGGACGGCATCCGGGCGTTGGAGGCCACGGGCGTCACGGCATTCGTCGAGCTGGGGCCCGATGGCGCGTTGACCGCGTCGGTGCGGGAGTGCTGCGCCGCGGAGGGTGCGGCGGCCGTGACGGTGCTGCGCAAGGGGCGCGACGAGGTGCGCTCGGCGCTGACCGCGGTCGCCTCGGTGTTCGCCCGGGGTGTGGAGGCGGACTGGCCGGCGGTGCTCCCCGGCGCCCGTCGGGTCGACCTGCCGACGTACGCCTTCCAGCGGGAGCGGTACTGGCCGGAGGTGCCGGAGAAGTCCGCCGCGGCGGTGGAGGACTCGGTGGATGCCGGGTTCTGGGCCGCGGTGGAGCAGGAGAACCTGGCGGAGGCGCTGTCGGTCGATCCGGACGCTCCGTTGAGTGCGGTGCTGCCGGCGATGGCCGCGTGGCGCACGGCCCGGCGGGAGAAGTCCACGGTGGACTCCTGGCGGTACCAGGCGACCTGGCAACCGGTGGACGCCACGGCGACCACCCCGCTCTCCGGCCGCTGGCTGGTGGTGTCCCCGACGGGCGCCGGATGGGCCGCGGACCTCGCGACGGGGCTCACCGCGCGCGGCGTCGAAACGATCCGTGTGGAGCTCGCCGCCACCGACGTCGACCGGGCGCGGCTCGCCGAACGGCTGCGTGCCGAGGCGGGGCCCGGCGCACCGGCCGGAGTGCTGTCGCTGCTGGCGGCGACCGGCACGGTCCAGCCCAGCCTGGTGCTGCTGCAGGCCCTCGGCGACCTCGGGTGGGACGCACCGCTGTGGTGCCTGACCCAGGGCGCGGTGGCGGTCGGCGGATCGGAACGGCTGGCCGATCCGGCGCAGGCGCAGGTGTGGGGGCTCGGCCGGGTGGCCGCGCTGGAGCACCCGCAGCGCTGGGGCGGTTTGGTGGACCTGCCCGGTGCGCCGGACGACCGGACGCTGGACCGCCTGGCCGCGGTGCTGACCGGCACCGGCGAGGACCAGGTGGCCGTTCGCCCGTCCGGGGTCTTCGCGCGCAGGCTGCGGCGTGCCGTCGCGGCCCCGGCGCAGGAGTGGCGGCCGAGCGGCACCGTGCTGATCACCGGTGGCACCGGCGCGCTGGGTGCGCAGGTCGCGCACTGGCTGGCGGAGAACGGGGCCGCCCACCTGGTGTTGACCAGCCGGCAGGGAGAAGACGCCCCCGGGGCCGCCGAGTTGGCCGCCGAGCTGCGCGGACGTGGCGCCGAAGTCACCGTCGCGGCCTGCGATGTGGCGGACGCCGGTGCGCTGGGCGCGCTGCTCGCCGCGCTGTCCGGTCCGCCGCTGACCGCGGTGGTGCACGCGGCGGGGGTGCTGGAGCCGGGGCTGCTGGACACCCTCACCGCCGAGCAGACGGCCAGGGTGTTGCGGCCCAAGGTGGACGCGACGCGGAACCTGCACGAGCTGACCCGCGACCTCGACCTGTCCGCGTTCGTCCTGTTCTCGTCGTTCGCCAGCACGGTGGGCGCGGCCGGTCAGGGCAACTACGCGGCCGCCAACGCCTACTTGGACGCACTGGCCGAGCAGCGCCGGGCGGACGGGCTGGTGGCCACGTCCGTCGCATGGGGGCCGTGGGCCGAGGCGGGCATGGCCGCGGACGGCGCGCACGAGGAGCGGCTGCGCCGCGGCGGACTGCCGGCGATGTCCCCGCAACTGGCCCTGGCCGGGCTGCGGGAGGCGCTGGGGCGGGCCGAGCCGGCCGTCGTCGTCGCGGACGTCGACTGGGCCGCGTTCGGCCCGGCGTTCACCGCGCTGCGGCCGAGCCCGCTGCTCGACGGGCTGCTCCCGACCCGGCCGGTGGCCCAGTCGCCGTCGGCGGTGGACGGTGTGCCGCTGATCGAGCGCCTGGCGAAGCTGCCCGAAGGTGAACGGGGCGCAGTGGTAGGGGAGTTGGTGCGGGGCGAGGTGGCCGCCGTGCTGGGCTATGCGTCGGCCGACCGGGTCCGGCCGGAGCAGGCGTTCCTGGAGCTGGGCTTCGACTCGCTCACCGCGGTCGAACTCCGCAACCGCATCGCCGCCGCCACCGGTCTGGACCTCCCGGCGACCCTGACCTTCGACCACCCCACCCTCGGTGCGCTGACGGACTTCCTGCACGCCGAACTGGTCGGTGCCGGGGCCGGGGCGGCGCCGGCGGAAGGTGCGGCATCCGGGTTCCTGGGGTCGCTGTACCGGCAGGCGGTGCAGCAGGGCACGCTCTCCGACTTCGTCACGCTGCTCGCCGATGCGGCACGGTTCCGTCCGAGGTTCGACGCGTCCTCGACGCTGACGCCACCGGCCCTGGTGCGACTGGCCGAAGGGCCGGCGAAGCCGGAGCTGATCTGCTGCAGCGGTACCGCGGCCATCGCCGGGCCGCACGAGTTCGCGAGGCTGGCCTCGGCGATGCGCGGGGTGCGGGACGTCTCGGCGCTTCCGCTGCCCGGCTACGGCAGGGACGAACCGCTCCCCGCGGACCTGGAGGACGCGCTGCGCGTGCAGGCCGAGGCCGTGCGCGAGCACACCGCGGGACGGCCGTTCGTGCTGTTCGGGCACTCCGGCGGGGCGACCATGGCGAACGCGCTCGCCTGCCACCTGGAGGAGACCGGCACCGCGCCGGCCGCCGTGGTGCTGGCGGACATCTACTCGCCGGACGACCTGGAGCTGCTCGTGGAGTGGCAGCAGGACCTGGCGAGGTGGACGTTCGAACGGGAGTCGGCGTACGTGTCGATGGATGACTTCCGGCTCACCGCGATGGGTGCGTACGACCAATTCCTGGCAACCAGGAAGCGGTTCCCCGCAAAGGCGCCGACGCTGCTGGTCCGAGCCAGCGAGCCGATGGCCGAATGGTCCGGAGAACGTGACTGGCGGTCTTCTTGGGACTTCGCTCACACCACGGTTGATGTGCCTGGAAACCACTTCACCATGATGGCCGAGTACGCTAGCGTGACAGCGGATTCGATTAACCAGTGGCTGACGGGGGTCGTGTGATGACCCGTTCGTTTCCGATCGGCCGTACAAACTCATTCGCGGTATCCGCTGACGGACTCCTGAAACCGTTTGCGAGTATGTTTGGAACTGGTCTGCCCACGCCGCTGGGGCAGCTGGTGTGCGTGGAAACGGGGGAGCGGTGATGTCGGTTTTCGACGAGTTCACGGGCCTGTGGGTGCGGGAGTTCCATCCCGCTTCGCCAGCTGCGGCCACACTCTCCTGCTTCCCGCACGCGGGCGGTTCGGCGAGCTTCTACTTCCCCTTCTCCCGGCAGCTGTCACCGGCGCTCGCGGTGCGCGCGGTGCAGTATCCGGGGCGACAGGACCGGCTCAAGGAGCCTTGCGCGGAAGACCTGTTGACGCTCGCCCGCCGGGTCTTCGAGGTGCTGCGCCCGATCACCGGCGCCCGACCCGCCCTGTTCGGGCACAGCATGGGGGCGGTACTGGCCTTCGAGGTGGCCAGGATGCTGGAGCAGGAGGCCGGCGTCACTCCCGCCCACCTCTTCGTGTCCGGCCGCCGCGCGCCCTCGATCCACCGCCCGGAATCGGTCCATCGGCGCGATGACGCCGGACTCATCGCGGAGGTGCGGCGGCTGGCCGGAACCGACAGCCAGGCGCTGGACGACGAGGAAATTCTGCGGATGGCACTGCCCGCCATCCGCGGCGATTACAAGGCGATCGAGACCTATGTCTATCGTCCGGGACCGCCGCTCTCCTGCCCGATCACCTCGTTCATCGGTGACGAGGATCCCAGGGTGAGCATCGAGGACGCCCGGGCCTGGCGTGAGCACACCACCGGGGAATTCGACATGAAGGTTTTCACCGGTGGCCATTTCTACTTGAACGAACACCGCGAAGCGATTTGTGACCAGATTTCCGGGAAGCTTCTCACGGCGGATTCCCGGCGGCCGGGGGCGTAATGAAAAATCTGACGGACAGCGAACTCGGCGGCATGATGCAGCTGGTCCGCGGCACCCAGTGGTACGTCGGCATGTTCGGCGACCCCTATGCGCTGGTGCTGCGCGCCCAGACGGACGACCCGCACCCGCTCTACGAACAGGCCCGCGCACAGGGCCCGCTGCACCAGAACGCGCTGGGCAGCTGGGTCTGCACCGGCTACGAACTGGCCGCGCAGATCCTGGCGGACCCGCGGTTCGACACCCGCACGGCGGACGGCGGCACCGCCGCGCAGCACGTGCTGGCGCTGGACGACGCGTTCCTCGGCCTGGACCGCACCGCACACGACCGGCTGCGTGAGCGCACCGCTCCGCTGCTCGGGGCCGAGGCGGTCGAGCGGCACCGCGCGGTGGCCGAACGGGTGGCCGGCGACCTGCTCGACGGGCTCGGCGCCGAGTTCGACCTCGCCGCCGACTTCGCGACCCCGCTCGCCGTCGGCGTGCTGGCCGAGCTCCTCGCCGTGCCGGCCGCGGACCGGCCGGGCTTCGCCGAGCACTGCACCGCCCTCGGCAACGCGCTGGACGCCGAGGTGTGCCCGCAGCAGCTCGTCCCGGCCCGCGCCCTGATCACCGCGTTGGAGCGGCTGCGCGGCCAGTTCGCCGGACGCCCGGACGGGGGCCTGCTCGGCGAGGTGGCGGCGACCGGTGGCGACCTGGCGGCCGAGGACGCGCTGGCGACGGCGATGCTGCTGGCCGCCACCGGCGTCCAGACCGCGTCGAGCCTGGTGTGCAACGCGGCACTGGCGCTGCTGGCCGACCCCGCGCGACGGGACGCGGTGCGCGCCGAACCCGGCCTGCTGCCCCAGGTGATCGACGAGACGCTGCGCAGCGATCCGCCGGTGCACCTGTGCGCCCTGGTCGCCCGCGAGGACGTCGAGATCGCCGGTCAACACATCGCCGCGGACAGCCAGTTGGTCGTTCTGCTGGCCGCCGCCAACCGGGACCCCGAGGTCTTCGCCGACCCCGAACGCTTCGATCCGCACCGCGCCGAAGCCGCGCCCCTGCAAGGCGGCGCGCATCACGAACTGGTCGCCCCACTGGCCAAGTTGCAGGCCGAGGTCGCACTTCGCCTGCTGCTCGACCGGTTGCCTGGACTCCGGCAGGACGGGCCGATCGTACGACGGAGGAGGGCACCGGTCAGCCGCGCCATCGCGCGGGTACCGGTGACCGCCGCCTAGTCGTGCCCCAGCCGTCCGAACGTCAAAGGAGATAACCGGTGCGCGTGCTGTTCACCTCGTTCGCACACAACACGCACTTCTACACACTGGCCCCGCTGGCCTGGGCGTTTCGCGCTGCCGGCCACGAAGTCACGGTGGCCAGCCAGCCCTCGCTGACCGACACGATCACGCAGGCCGGACTGCCCGCGGTGCCGGTCGGTGTGGACCACGCCGTGCAGGAATTCGAGCAGCGGCAGAGCAACCGCAACAGCGAGCACCCCGAGATCAACTTCGCCGAGACCCGGCCGGAGATCGTGACCTGGGACTACGCGCTCGGCCTGCAGTCCATGATGACCCCGCTGATGTACGCCAAGGTCAACGACACCATGGTCGACGACCTGGTGGAGTTCGCCCGGCAGTGGCAGCCGGACCTGGTGATCTGGGAGCCGTTCACCTACGCCGGAGCGGTGGCCGCCCGGGTGACCGGTGCGGCGCACGCCCGGCTGCTCTGGGGGCCGGACGTGCAGCTGCGGGCCAGGAAGCTGTTCCTGCAACGGCAGGCCGAGCAGCCGGTCGAGCACCGGGACGACCCGCTCGCCGAGTGGCTGACCTGGACGCTGGACCGCTACGGCTGCACGTTCGACGAGGAGATCGTCACCGGCCAGTGGACCATCGACTCGACGCCGGAGAGCACCCGGCTGCCGCTGGACCAGCACGTGGTGCCGATGCGCTACGTGCCCTACAACGGCACCTCGGTCATCCCGGACTGGCTGCGCGAGCCGCCCAAGCGGCCACGGGTGTGCCTGACGCTCGGGGTGAGCGCCCGGGAGGTGCTCGGCGGTGACGCGGTCTCCATCAGCGACCTGATCGAGGCGACCGCCGACCTGGACATCGAGTTGGTGGCCACCCTCGACGCGTCGCAGCGGGACCTGCTGGCCTCGGTGCCGGACAACACCCGCATCGTCGACTTCGTGCCGATGCACGCTCTGCTGCCGACCTGTTCCGCGATCATCTACCACGGCGGCGCGGGCACCTGGTCGACCGCGATGCTGGCCGGGGTGCCGCACATCATGCTCGCCGAGCAGTACGACACGGTGCTGAAGGCCGAGCGGATCGAGGAGTTGGGCGCCGGACTGTTCATCCGGCCCAACACGCTGACGGCGCAGGGCCTGCGCGACATGGTCGTGCGGGTCCTGGAAGAACCCTCCTTCCGGGCCGCTGCCGAGCGCCTCCGCCAGGAGGTGCTCGCGGAGCCGACGCCGGGCGAACTCGTCCCCGTGCTGGAACGGCTGACCGCCGAGCACCGGACCCGCCCGGAAGTGCCCGTTGGCTGAGCACATCACCCCAAGCACCGACGAAAGGCACCTGAAGCCATGAGTAGCCCGGTGGATCTGCAATCCAAGCCGAGCGTCATCGAGCGCTGCACCCTGCCGGGCGCCGATCCCGCGTCAGCGGTCGCCGCGCTGCGGCCGCTGGTGAGCGAGGCGGCCGGTACCGGCGAGGCCGACGCGGAGCGGCTCGCGGCACACCTGGTCTCGCTGGCCCGCACCTACAGCACCGAGCCCTTCACCCAGCTGGAGGCGGCCCGGCACGGCCTCGGTGTCGAGCGGGCCGAGTTCCGGCTGCTGCTCGACACCTTCGCGCGGATACCGGAGTTGCGGACCGCGGTGGAGCAGGGACCGGCCGGCAAGTACTGGACCAACACCGTCCTTCCGGTGGAGCGGTCCGGCGCGCTCGACGCGGCGCTGCACGGAAAGCCGTGGTTCCCCAACAGCGTCGGCCTGTACCCCGGCCCGACCTGCATGTTCCGCTGCCACTTCTGTGTCCGGGTGACCGGCGCGAAGTACGAGCACTCCTCGGTGGCCGGCGGCAACGAGATGTTCGCCTCGATCATCGACGAGGTGCCGACCGACAACCCGGCGCGGATGTACCTCTCCGGTGGCCTGGAACCACTGACCAACCCCGGCCTCGGCGAGCTGATCACCCGGGCGGCCGGGCGCGGGCTGAAGCTCACCATGTACACGAACTCGTTCGCGCTCACCGAGCAGACCCTGGCCCGCCAGCCGGGCATCTGGGACCTGCACGCGATCCGCACCTCGCTGTACGGCCTCAACGACGACGAGTACCAGGCGACCACGACCAAGCGGGCGTCGTTCAGCCGGGTCAAGAAGAACCTGATGCGGTTCCAGGAGCTGCGCCGGGAACGGCAGGACGCGCCGCGGCTCGGCCTGAGCTACATCATCCTGCCCGGCCGGGCGCACCGACTGCTCGATCTGGTCGACTACATAGCCGAGTTGAACGCGGCCAACCCCGACCGGCCGCTGGAGTTCCTCACCCTGCGCGAGGACTACAGCGGACGCCCCGACGGCAAGCTGGCACCGGAGGAGCGGGCACAGATGCAGGAGGCGCTGTCCGCCTTCGACGAGCGGGTCCGCGCCCACACGCCGACGCTGCACGTCGACTACGGCTACGCGCTGGAGAGCCAGCGGATCGGCGTCGACGCGGAGCTGCTGCGGATCCGCCCGGAGACCATGCGCCCGACCGCGCACCCGCAGGTCGCCGTCCAGGTCGATCTGCTGGGCGACGTCTACCTCTACCGCGAGGCGGGCTTCCCCGACCTGAAGGGCGCCGACCGCTACATCGCCGGGCGGGTCACCCCCGACACCAGCCTGGCCGAGGTCGTCGAGCGGTTCGTCGTCGAGCGGCGCGAGATCGAGCCGGTGGCCGGCGACGAGTACTTCCTGGACGGCTACGACCAGGTGATCAGCGCCCGGCTCGGCCAGATGACGGCGGACGTGGCCGCGGGCTGGGGAGACGTGCGCGGATTCCTGCGCTGACCCCCACCGAACCCAGGAACACCCCCCACACCCCCACACCCCCAACCAGAACACCATCCCCCCTACCGCAAAGGTTCAGAGCATGAACGACAGCCAGCCCGCACCGACACTGCCGACGAAGCGGACCCACCTCTTCGACCCGCCCGAGGAGTACCGACGGTTCCGCGAGGAGTGTCCGGTGAGTCGGCTCAGCTTCCCGGACGGCACGCTGGGCTGGCTGGTGACCCGCCAGGAGGACGTCCGCGCGGTGCTGGCCGACCCCAGGTTCAGCACGTACCTGGCCCGGCACTCCTCACCGATCAGGGAGACACCGCCGGAGGCGCGCGGCGAAGTGCCGCCCGGTCACTTCATCTCGATGGACGCGCCCGAGCACACCCACTACCGGCGCTTGCTCACCGGGCAGTTCACCGTTCGCCGGATGCGCGCGCTGATCCCGCGGATCGAGCAGATCGTCAACGGGCGCCTGGACGCGATGGAACAGAAGGGCGGCACGGTCGACCTGATCGAGGAGTTCGCGCAGCCCGTCGCGGCCCTGCTCATCTGCGAGTTGCTCGGGGTCTCCTACGACGACCGGGAGTACCTGCAGGAGTGCTCCGACGCCCTGATGAGCGCTCAGCTGCCGATGGAAGAGCTGATGACCGTGGTCGTCGGGCTGGGGACCTATCTGCTGGAACTGGTGCGCACCAAGCGTGCCGAGCCCGCCGACGACATCATCAGCGGCCTGGTCACCGGGGACAACGGGCTGTCCGACCAGGAAATCGCCGGGATGGCACTGCCGTTGCTGCTCGCCGGCTACGACGCCACCGCCAACATGCTCGGCCTGGGCACCCTCGCGCTGCTGCTGAACCCCGACCAGCTGGAGCCGCTGCGCGGCGACGACCAGATGGCACAGGAAAACCTCGTGGAGGAGCTGCTGCGCTATCTGACGACCGTGCACCTCGGTACCATCCGGGGCGCGAAGGAGGACGTCGAGGTCGGCGGCGAGCTGGTCCGCGCGGGCGAGATCGTGGTGGGCGCGCTGGCCGCCGCCAACCGGGATCCGCGATGCTACGCCGACCCGGACCGGCTGGACGTCACCCGCGGTCGCCCCTCGCACCTGGCGTTCGGCTACGGGCCGCACCAGTGCCTCGGTCAGCAGCTGGCCAGGGTCACGCTGAAGGTCGGCTACCGGGAGCTGTTCCGGCGGTTCCCGGACCTCCGCCTCGCGGTGTCACCCGAGGAGATCCAGACCCTTGACGACAGAGTCATGTACGGCGCGCACGCGCTGCCGGTGTGCTGGTCGGGCGAGTAATCGAGGGAGGAGCAGGCAAAGTGACGCAGACGCCCGTCCCCCCGTCCGAACAGCCCGAGGAGCTGCCCGCCTTCCCGATGGCACGCACGTGTCCGTTCGCGCCGCCGGAGGGGTACGCCCAACTGCGTGCCCGGGGGCCGCTGACCAAGGCCACCTTGTGGAACGGCAAGGAGACCTGGCTGGTCACCGGCTACCACCCGCTGCGCAAGCTGCTGCAGGACTCAAGGATCAGTTCCGAGCAGCCCCGACTGGCCTCACTCGCCCCGAGTGAGGAGGGGGAGGGCGCGAACTTCCGCACGTTCGTCGGGATGGACCCGCCGGAGCACGGCGTCTACCGCCGGATGCTGACCGCGTACTTCACCGTCAAGCGGGTCCAGGCGATGCGCCCGGCGATCCAGCGGACCGCCGACGAGCTGGTGGACGGGATCCTGGCCACCGAGGGCCCCGTGGACCTGGTCGAGGCGCTCGCGATGCCGCTGGCGACGATGGTGATCTGCGAACTGCTCGGAGTGCCCTATGCCGACCGGGAGTTCTTCCACAGCCGTTCGTCGGTGGCGATCCAGAGCAGCACCGCGGGGGAGACCACGGCCGCGTTCATGGACCTCTACCAGTACCTCGACAAGCTGGTCACCGCGAAGGAGGCGGAGCCCGACGAGGGGATCATCAGCCGCCTGGTGGTCGAGCAGCTGCGCCCCGGCGCGCTGACCCACGAGGAACTGGTCAACACCGCCGTGCTGCTGCTGATCGTCGGCCACGAGACGAGCGCCAACATGATCGGCCTCGGCGCGCTGACGCTGATGCGCCGCCCGGACGTGGTGGCCGAACTGCGCGCCGACCCCGAGCTGTGGCCCGCGGCCGTCGACGAGCTGCTGCGCTACCACTCCAGCGCGGACTGGCTGCGCCGGGCCGCCAAGGAGGACATCGAGATCGACGGCACGGTGATCAAGGCGGGCGACAGCGTGATCGGCCTCGCCGCCGCAGCCAACCGGGACGAGCGGTTCGCGAACGCCGACGAGTTCGACATCCACCGCACGGAGCGCCATCACCTCGCCTTCGGCTACGGCCCGCACCAGTGCATCGGCCAGCACCTGGCCAAGGCGGAGCTGGAGATCGCGTTCGGCACGCTGTTCGACAAGATCCCCGACGTCGTGCCCGCCGCCGAGCTGGACGAGCTGCCCTTCAAGCACGATGCGACGCTCTTCGGCCTCTACCGGCTGCCGATCACCTTCGCCCGCCCCTGAGCGCACGTGCCCGACCCACTGCACCTACCGCACCCACCGCACTTACAGAACGGAAGGCACGCCGTGCCCGTACAAGTCACCAGGCGCCGGTCGACGGGGACCCGACTGTTGGCCCTCCTCGCCGTCGGCACCCTGTTGAACGGCGGAGTCGCCGCCGCGGACCAGCGCGTCCGGTCTGACCAGCCGGTTAACCCGCTGGTGGGCAAGATGACGCTGGACGAGAAGCTGTCCTTCGTGCACTGGACGGTGACGTTCTCCGGCCCGTTCAGCGTCGGATACCTGCCCGGCGTCCCCCGCCTCGGCATCCCCGAGATACGGGCCGCCGACGGCCCGGCCGGCATCCGGCTCAACCAGGGCACGGCGGCCGCCCTGCCCGCACCCGTCGCGCTGGCCTCCAGCTTCGACGACGAGCTGGCGAAGTCGTACGGCGCGGCCATGGGGCGGGACGGCCGGGCACTGGGCCAGGACCTGGTGATGGGGCCCATGATGAACACCATCCGGGTGCCCCAGGCGGGCCGGAACTACGAGACGTTCAGCGAGGACCCGCTGGTCTCCTCCCGCACCGCCGCCGCGGAGATCCAGGGCATCCAGGGCCAGGGCCTGATGGCCACCGCCAAGCACTTCGCGGAGAACAACCAGGAGGACAACCGGGAGACCGTCGACGTCAAGGTCGACGAACAGGCCCTCCACGAGATCGAGCTGCCGGCGTTCCAGAGCGCGGCGAAGGCCGGCGTCAGCTCCATCATGTGCGCCTACAACAAGGTCAACGGCACCCCGTCCTGCGGCAACGCGGCACTCCTCAACGACGTCCTGCGCACCCAGTGGGACTTCAAGGGCTGGGTGATGTCGGACTGGATGGCCACGCACAGCACCGACTCGATCACCAAGGGACTGGACCAGGAACTCGGGATCGACTGGTCCGGCAGCGTCAACGGCTCGGTGCCCGGCGGCAAGTACTTCGGCGAGCCGCTGAAGAAGGCCGTCCAGGAGGGGCGCATCCCGATGGCCGCCCTGGACACCGCGGTGAGCCGGATCGTCACCCAGCTGCAGCGGTTCGGCCTGGTGGGCGCCAACCCGCCCGCGCGTCCCGCGCGCGACACCGCAGGAGCGGCGAAGGTCGCCCAGCAGGTCGCCGAGGACGGCGCGGTGCTGCTGCGCAACAAGGGCGGGGCACTGCCGCTGACCGGTGACGCCGCGAAGAGCATCGCGGTGATCGGCCCCACGGCCAAGGACCCGAAGGTCTCCGGCCTGGGCAGCGCACACGTGGAGCCCGACGCGGCGGCCGCGCCGCTCGACACCATCCGGGCCCGGGCCGGCGCCGGCGCCGTGACCTACGCGACCGGCGAGGAACTGGCCGGCAGCGCCCTGCCGAAGGACGCGCTCTCGCCCGCCTTCGCGGGCGGGACGGTGCTGCAGCCCGGCACGGTCGGCCCCATCTACAACGGCACCCTGACCGTGCCCGAGGACGGCGACTACCGACTCGCCGTGCGGGTGACCGGCGGCGCCGCGACCGTGCAGCTGGACGGGGGCGCCCCGATCCAGGCCGGTGAGGCATTCGGCAAGCTGACCAGCGCGCCGGTACGGCTGACGGCCGGTGCGCACAAGCTGGCCATCTCCGGGCAGACCACCGGCACCAAGCCGTTGACGCTCGACCTGAGTTGGGTGACGCCGCAGGCCGCCGAGGCCGCCATCGACCAGGCGGTCACCGCGGCCAAGGGCGCACGCACCGCCGTGGTGTTCGCCTTCGACGACGGAGCCGAGGGCGCCGACCGCACCTCGCTGGCCCTGCCGGGCCGCCAGGCGGAGCTGATCTCCCGGGTGTCGAAGGCCAACCCGAACACGGTGGTGGTGCTCAACACCGGATCGGCCGTCAAGATGCCGTGGCTCGACAGCACCGCCGCGGTGCTCGACATGTGGTACCCGGGGGAGTCGGGCGCACAGGCCACGACGGCGCTGCTGTTCGGCGACGTGAACCCCAGCGGCCGGCTCACCCAGACCTTCCCGGTCGATGAGAACAGCACCCCCGTCGCGGGCGACCCGAAGCGCTACCCGGGAGTGGACAACGAGGAGACCTACTCCGAGGGCATCTACGTCGGCTACCGCTGGTACGACAAGAACAAGGTGCAGCCGCTGTTCCCGTTCGGCCACGGCCTGTCCTACACGTCCTTCGAGTACAGCGCTCCGTCGGCGGTCCCGGCGGGCGACGGCTACGACGTCAGCTTCACCCTGCGCAACAGCGGTCAGCGCGCCGGCAAGGAGGTCGCGCAGGTGTACCTGGGGGCGAGCCCCGAGGTGAAGGCACCGCAGGCTGACAAGGCGCTCGCCGGCTACGCCAAGGTCGAACTGGCGCCCGGCCAGAGCCGGCGGGTGACCGTCCACGTCGCCGGACAGCAGCTGAAGTACTGGAACAGCGCCACCCACGGGTGGTCCACCGGCGCCGGTACCAGGTCCGTGTACGTCGGCTCCTCCTCGACCAGCCTTCCGCTGCAGACGAAGGTCGTGGTGCCCTCCTCCTGACCGACGGTCCCACCACCCGCCCCGGGGGGAAGTGTCTCGGCACTTCCCCCCGGGGCGCGCGGTCATCCGAGGGCGTCGAGCCGGGCCAACTGGTCGTCGGAGAACACGATGTCCGACGCCGCGAAGTTCTCCTTGAGATGCACCGGCGAGCTGGTGCCGGGGATGGGGATCACCGTCGGGGAGCGGTGCAGCAGCCAGGCCAGCGCCACCTGGCTCGTGGACACGCCCAGCTCGGTGGCGACGGCGGTCACCGGGCTGCCTTCGGCGGCGAGTTCACCGCGGGCGATCGGCAGCCACGCGACGAACGCGATCGCGTGCTTCTCGCAGTAGTCGACGACCTCGTCGTTGTGCCGGTCGGTGAGGTTGTACAGGTTCTGCACGCTGGCCACGGTGATCTGCTCACGGGCCTGCTCCAGCTCCTCGACGGTGACCTTGGACAGCCCGATGTGCCGGATCTTCCCCTCGTCCTGCAGCTCCTTGAGCGCGCCGAACTGCTCGGCCGCCGGCACCTTCGGATCGATCCGGTGCAGCTGGAAGAGGTCGATGCGGTCGAGCCCGAGCCGGCGCAGGCTCAACTCGGCCTGCTGACGCAGGTACTCGGGCCGGCCCAGCGGTACCCACTGCTCGGGACGGGGGCGGCACTGGCCGGCCTTGGTCGCGATCACCAGGCCGTCGCGGTACGGGCGCAGCGCCTCGGCCAGCACTTCCTCGCTGGCTCCCAGCCCGTAGGAGTCGGCGGTGTCGATGAAGGACACGCCGAGGTCGACGGCCAGCCGGGCTATTTCGAGCGCCGCCGCACGGTCCTCGGGCGGACCCCAGTAGCCCGGGCCGGTCAGCCGCAGGGCGCCGAATCCCATCCGGTGAACTGGAAGGTCTCCACCCAGCGTGAAGGTGGTCCGGTCACACTGCGCCATTCGGTTCCTCCTCATCCAGGTTTTCGCCTGGAGACTACAGACGGCCGGTGGGAGACGACCCCGCGGGCAGCGTGCTCACGGCTGCCGTACGCGTCACACGGTGGATCGACCGGCGCGCACGGGTGCCCTGCGGTGCCGAGGGGCCGGTTCACGGTGACCGCTGCGGGCGACCGTGAACCGGCGGTCCGACGGTCCGACGACCGTCAGCAGGGGCCGATCAGCAGGCGCCGATCAGTAGGGGCCGATGAAGCCGGCCATCACGTCCTCGATCTCCGGCACGGAGTCCTGCGCGGCGCGCAGCGTTTCCAGGCAGGCCCGGGTGATCGTCTCGGCACCGGGGTTGAACGCGTTCTCCAGCGGCCAGGACACCGGCGCCGGGCAGTCCGGCGGGGTGACCCGGCGCACCGGCGCCCGCAGCGCCTGCGGCACGTTCTCCGCCACCACGGCAGCGACCTCCGCCGAGAATCCGTAGCGGGCCCAGCTGGTGTCCGCGACCACCAAGTGGCCGGTCTTCGCGACCGATTCACAGATCATCGCGTCGTCGAGCGGCCGGATACTGCGCACATCGACCACCTCGGCGCTGACGCCGTGGCCGGCCAGCACCTCGGCGGCCCGCTCGGCCTCGTGGACCATCAGCGAGGCCGCCACGATGGTGATGTCGTCGCCGGCCCGGGCGATCCGCCCCTTGCCGAACGGGACCGCCACCGGCTCCTCGGGGACCTCGCCCTCCAGGCCGTACAGCCCGCGGTTCTCCAGCAGGATGACGGGGGTGTCCGCCCGCAGCGCGCTGATCAGCAGACCCTTGGCGTCGGCGGGCGAAGCCGGGGTCGCCACGTACAGGCCGGGGAAGTGGCCGAACAGCGACTGGAGGCTCTGCGAGTGGGTGGCGCCCTGGCCCCAGCCGCGGCCGATGATCCCGCGCATCACGACCGGCGCACTGCCCCGGTTCCCGTACATGTAGCGCCACTTCGCGGCGAGGTTGAAGATGCCGTCCATGGCCAGGAACATGAAGTCGTCCCGGGTGTGCACCACCAGGGGCCGCAGTCCCATCGACGCGGCGCCGACGGCGATGCCCGCGAAGGCGTTCTCGCCGTTGGGGATGTCCATCACCCGTGCGGACCCGAAGCGCGCGAAGGCGTCGCCCGTGGTGCCGTAGACCCCCTTGTGGTCGTCGACGCTCTGGCCGGCCAGCACGATGGACGGGTCGGCCTCCATGCACTGGACCGTCGCCTCGCTGATCGCCTGGCTGTAGGTGAGTTTCCGCATCGTCCGCATCCCCTTCAGTTCTCGTACGTCCCGCTGAGCAGGTCCTCGACACGGGGGAACGGGCTCGCCTTCGCCAGCGCGATCGCCTCGCGCACCTCGGCGCGGAACTCCCGGTCCCAGGCGGCCACCGCATCCTCGATACCGGGGTCGGTGGCGCGCAGTGCCTGTGTGGTCCGGCGGATGGGGCAGCGCTCGATCCAGGACTCCACCTCGTCCCGGGGGCGGACGCCGAGCTCGTGGTCCCAGTGCGGGCCGACGTGCTCGCGCCAGCGGTAGGTGTCCAGCTCCAGGAAGTAGGGGCCGTTGCCCTCGCGGCAGTGCAGCGCCGCCTTGTGTGCGGCCTCGTACACGGCCTGGACGTCGTTGCCGTCGACCTGCTCGGCCCGGATGCCGTAGCCGCGGGCCCGGCCGGTGATGCTGGTGCCCGGCGGCTGGCGGGCGTCGACCGGCGAACCCAGCGCGTACTGGTTGTTCTCACAGACGAAGATCACAGGCAACCGGTGCAGGGCGGCGAAGTTTAAGGACTCGTGGAAGACGCCCTCTTCGGAGGCGCCGTCGCCGAAGAAGGTGGCCGCCACACGGGGCGCCCCTTCGCGGGCGAAGGCCCAGGCGGCACCGGTGGCCACCGAGATCATCTCGCCGAGGATCGCCGACGAGGCCGCGAAGCCCGCCTCCTGGTCGGTCAGGTGCACCGAGCCGCCGCGGCCCGAGGCGCAGCCGGACTCCCTGCCGTAGAACTCGGCGACCATGGCGCGCAGATCGCCGCCCTTGGCCAGGTAGTGGGCGTGACAGCGGTGACCGCTGTAGACGACGTCCTCGCGGCGCAGCGCGGCACACACGCCGACGGCGGTGGCCTCCTGACCGATGGAGAAGTGCACGGGCGTGCGCATCTGCTGCTCATCGCGATAGACGTCGGCTATGACTTCCTCGGCGCACCGGATGCGCACCATGTTGCGCAGCAACTGCCGTGGTTCCACGAAAAGTTCCTCGCTCTCAGAAAGTTCCAAGGGGGGACAGGGCCCCGATACGGGGATCGATCGCGGTCGCGGCCGCGGGCACGGCACGGTGACGGTCCCGCATGCCTTGAGGACGGTCGCCGTTGCGCCGACCCGGACGCTGCGCTTCGCGCAGGCCCCGCCGCCAGTCGCGCACCGGGCGTCCCGGTGCCGCTGCTGTTGTCTGTTGATCGTGACCGCGACCGGTGTGCTCTCACCGGACCTGAAGGCCGACTTCGCGCAGCCGCGCGAGCTACTTCTTCACCTGCGGCATGGTGGCGTCAGTGCTGACGCCGAGATATGCGTGCACGGTCCCCTCGCCCGCGCGGTCGCCGGTGTCGCGTACGGTCACCACGGCCGTCGGACCGTTGTCGGTGCGCTGTACAGCAAGATCACTGTAGACGAATTCGGTGTACAACGGGCGGTATCCGAAAGGGGAGATCGACTCAATGCCCGGCCGCCGCAGTCAACACTGTTCGACGTCGATCCCTCCGGCACCGCCCTCGCCGACCACCCACGCCGCCGCACCGCTCTGCCCCCGGCCCGCCGGCACCAGTCATCTCCAGGATCGCCAGACACCTGGGACCGCCAACCCTATTGGGGCTTCGCCCGTCACCGAGGATCGCCAGACACCGGAGGCTGCCAGACACCGGAGGCTGCCAGGCACTGGAGGTTGCCAGGCACTGGAGGTTGCCAGGCCCAGGGACTGGCGGTAGCCGGGGATGCGGGAGTGCGCGATGCGGAAGGCCGATTCCGGGCACCGGCGGGCAAGCTCCTCCGGGGGAGGAAGGGCCTGCGACGGCGTCCAGCGCATTGGCCAGGATTCGGGCCAGCCGGTTGTGCCGCTTTGGCGCGCGCGGGCTCACAATGACCATCCCGTCCACGACCTCAATGCCGGCACACTGCTCCTCGGACCAGGAGTCGTACTGCTCCGCGCTGATCTGCGTATGCATCCACGCGGGCGCCATCATCTCGGCGGTCATGACGTGCCTCCTTCGAGGAGCTTCGGCAGTTCCAGCGCTGCTGGGCTCAGCGGCGCAGGCGACCCCGTCCCCGAAGCCGGCGTCTTGCGGGCAAGCTTCCCCAGACGGCGAGAAGGGCAAGCGCATCGCCGAGGGCTGATGCGACGCCACCAACGACGTTCACCACCCCTACGGCTTGTTCATCGCCTCCGAGTGCTCAGTGGTTCTCAAACGTCCCTGCGGCGATGAATGCGACTTCGGCGACACCGCAGGAACCCACCGTGTCCGCCTCGCCCACGGCGCATCCCACCCGCGTGGCTCGCTGGGCAGGAAGCCTTAAGCCCGTGTAGCGGACAGCCTCAACAAAACGCCGGCCCCAAGCGAGTTGTTACGAGGGGAGGCTGTCGCCCACCGCGAGATGGCGCGCAAATGCAGCTCGGCCAAGCGAGGCAGGGCCGGTGCGGGTCTCGTGGACGGGGTTGTGCCTTGTGAGAGGCTGGGCTGTATGAACCGGTTGGCTGGTGTGACCTCGCCTTATCTGCTTCAGCATGCCGACAATCCCGTCGACTGGTGGCCGTGGACGCCGGAGGCTTTCGAGGAAGCGCGGCGGCGCGATGTGCCCGTTCTGCTGTCGGTTGGCTACTCTGCGTGCCACTGGTGCCATGTCATGGCCCGGGAAAGTTTCGCGGACCCGGAGCTCGCCGCGCTGCTCAACGAGCACTTCGTGGCCGTCAAGGTCGATCGTGAGGAGCGCCCGGACGTCGACGCGGTCTACATGGAGGCCGTGCAGGCCGCCACCGGTCAGGGCGGCTGGCCGATGACCGTCTTCCTCACCCCCGACGCCGAGCCCTTCTACTTCGGCACGTACTTCCCGCCCGAGCCGCGCCACGGCATGCCGTCCTTCCGGCAGGTCCTCGAAGGGGTCCGCAGTGCCTGGGCCGACCGGCGCGACGAGGTCGGCGAGGTCGCCGGCCGGATCGTGGCCGACCTCGCGGGCCGCTCGCTGGCCGAGTCGCTGGCCAAGGGCGAGCAGCGCCCCCCGCGCCCCGAGGAGCTGGCCGCCGCCCTGTTGGGCCTGACCCGTGAATTCGACGCGGTGCACGGCGGGTTCGGCGGCGCACCGAAGTTCCCGCCGTCCATGGCCCTGGAGTTCCTGCTCCGCCACCACGCCCGGACCGGCTCCGCGGGCGCCCTGGAGATGGTCGAGGCGACCTGCGCGGCGATGGCCCGCGGCGGGCTCTACGACCAGCTCGGCGGTGGGTTCGCCCGCTACTCCGTCGATCGGGAATGGGTCGTTCCGCACTTCGAGAAGATGCTCTACGACAACGCCCTGCTGTGCCGCGTCTACGCCCACCTGTGGCGCGCCACCGCCGGCGACGGAGCCGCTGCGGGAATCAGCGACCTGGCCCGTCGGGTCGCCCTGGAGACCGCCGACTTCATGGTCCGCGAACTCCGCACCGACCAGGGCGGCTTCGCCTCCGCGCTGGACGCCGACAGCGACGACGGGTCCGGCCGGCACGCCGAGGGCGCCTACTACGTCTGGACGCCGGAACAGCTGCGCGCCGTACTGGGGGAGCGGGACGCCGAGTTCGCCGCCACGTATTTCGGCGTCACCGAGGAGGGCACCTTCGAGGAGGGCGCCTCCGTGCTGCAACTCCCCGACACCGGCGGCCTGGTCGAGGTGGAGCGGGTGGCGTCGGTGAAGCAGCGGCTGCTCGCGGCGCGTGCGGAGCGCACCCGTCCGGAGCGCGACGACAAGGTCGTCGCCTCCTGGAACGGCCTGGCCATCGCCGCGCTCGCCGAGACCGGCGCCTACTTCGACCGGCCCGATCTGATCCAGGCCGCCACCGACGCCGCCGACCTGCTCGTCCGCGTCCACATGGACTGGCAGGCCCGGCTGCACCGTACTTCCCGGGACGGCACGGCCGGCCCCAACGCCGGTGTGCTGGAGGACTATGCGAACGTCGCCGAGGGCCTGCTCACGCTGGCCTCGGTCACCGGGGAGGGCGTCTGGGTGGAGTTCGCGGGCTTCTTCCTGGACACCGTCCTGGTGCAGTTCACCGCCCCGGACGGCACGCTCTACGACACCGCCGCCGACGCCGAGCGGCTCATCCGCCGCCCCCAGGACCCGACCGACAACGCCACGCCCTCCGGGTGGACCGCCGCGGCCGGCGCGCTGCTCTCGTACGCGGCGCTGACCGGCAGCGCATTGCACCGGGACGCCGCGGAGCGCGCCCTGGGCGTGGTCACCGCCCTCGGCGGCCGGGCGCCGCGCTTCATCGGCTGGGGGCTGGCCGTCGCCGAGGCCGCGCTGGACGGGCCGCGCGAGGTCGCGGTGGTCGGCCCGGCGGACGATCCGGCCACCCGCGCGCTGCACCGGGCCGCGCTGCTGGGCACCGCCCCAGGGGCGGTGGTGGCCCTGGGCGCCCCGGGGGAGGACGCCGCCGCGGAGGTGCCACTGCTCATGGCGCGCCCCCTGGTCGACGGCCGACCGGCCGCCTACGTGTGCCGCCACTTCACCTGCGAGCGGCCCACGACGGACCCGGAGGAGCTGGCGGAGCGACTGCGCTCCTGAGGGCGTGCGGAGGGGCCGCGCCCCGTAGGCCGGCCCCTCCCGCCCGGATCCGGTCGGCTGCCCCGCCTCAGGCCCGCTGCCCCGCCTCAGGTCCTAGGGCCAGCGACCGGCTTGAACTTGACGTGCGCGTCAGGTTTTAGCCTCGGGGCATGACGAACCGCACGCACCGCGAAGTCCGCCTGACCGCCCGCCCCACGGGGCCGGTCACCGACGACCTCTTCGAGATCGTGGAGGTCCCCGTTCCGGAACCGGCGGACGGCCAGGTACTCGTACGCAACTCCCTGATGTCCGTCACCGCCGTGATGCGCACCCTGATGAACGAGGTCACCGACGTCCCCATGCCGTCCTTCGTGGTCGGCGAGCCGCTCCACGGGGCCGCCGTCGGCGAGGTGGTCGCCGCCCCCGGGACCGACCTCCAGCCGGGCGACCTGGTCCAGCACCGCCTCGGCTGGCGCGAGTACGCCCTGGTGGACGCCGCGCAGGCGCAGCGCCTCGACCCCGGTCTGCTGCCCGATCCGGCCGGCTACCTCTCGCAGGGGCCCACCGCCCTGATGGGCATCGACCGCGGCGCCGGAGTACGCCCCGGGGACAGCGTGTTCGTCACCGGGGCGGCCGGCGGCGTCGGCTCCCTGGCCGGCCAGATCGCCAAGCTCCGCGGCGCCTCCCGGGTCATCGGCAGTACGGGCTCGCGGGAGAAGGCCGACCGCCTCCGCAAGGAGTTCGGCTTCGACGCGGTGGTCGTTCGCGGCGCCGGGCCCATCGAGGAGCAGCTGCGCGCGGCCGCCCCCGAGGGCATCGACGTGCTCTTCGACAACGTGGGCGGCGAACAGCTCCAGGCCGCGATCGCCGTCGCCCGGCGCGGCGCCCGACTCGCCCTCGTGGGCGCGCTCGCCACCCAGCTCTCCGACGGGGCCGCGACCACCACGCCGATCGACACCCTGTCGCTGCTCTCCCGGGGCATCACGATGCGCGGTGTGGCCCTCTACGACCACCTCGACATCGTCCCGCAGTGGTACGAACTGTTCGCCCAGGGGCTGCGCGAGGGCACCCTCGCCTTCCCGCACGCCCGGCTCCACGGCATCGAGCAGGCCCCGCGGGCCCTGCAGGAACTTCTTGCCGGGAAGCATCTGGGCTCGGTACTCGTGGAGTTGTGAGGCCCGGCATACGGGACGGCGGCCCCGCGCGCAGCGGCGGACGCGGCAGCATCCGGCAATGCCCTTCCCCGGAAAGGAGCCGGAAAGGTTTCCGCCCCGCAGGTAGCCTGCACGGGTGACGACCTTGCTCGGGTGCCGTTCTCTCGTCCAGGAGGCCGCGGCGCTGCGGTCCGGCGCGGACGATCCCGCCGACGCGGTGCGCCGCACCTGTGACCGCATCGACGCCGTGGATCCCCGCCTCCGGGCTTTCGTGCCGGAGCCGGGGCGCCGCGCCCGGCTGCTGGCGGCGGCCCGGGAGTTGGCCGCGGCCGGCCCGCCGGGATCCGCCGGACGCCCCGCCCTGTACGGCGTGCCGGTCGGGATCAAGGACATCGTGCACGTCGACGGGCTGCCCACGCGGGCCGGTTCGGCGCTGCCGCCCGAGGAACTCGCCGGCCCGCAGGCGGCCGTCGTGGACCGGCTGCGGGCCGCGGGGGCGCTCATCGCGGGCAAGACCGTGACCGCGGAGTTCGCGGTGACCGCCCCCGGGCCGACCCGCAACCCGCACAACCCTGCGCACACGCCCGGGGGTTCCAGCAGTGGCTCGGCGGCCGCGGTCGCCGCCGGGATGGTCCCGCTGGCCATCGGGACGCAGACCGTCGGCTCGGTGATCCGGCCCGCCGCCTACTGCGGAGTGGTCGGTTTCAAGCCGACCTACGGGCGCATTCCGCTCGACGGGGTCATTCCGAACGCGCTCAGTTTCGACACCCTCGGGTGCTATGCGACGGATGTGGCGGGGATCGCGCTGGCCGCGCCGGTGCTCTGCGACGGGTGGCGGCCAACGGACGGCGACGGGGCCGCGGATGCGGACCGCCCGGACCGGCCGCCGGTGCTGGGCGTACCGTCCGGCCCCTATCTGGAGCGCGCCGACGACGAGGCGCGCAGGGCCTTCGAGGCCCAGCGCACGGCGCTGGCGGCGGCCGGCTACGAGGTGCGCGAGGTGCCCGTGATGGCCGACTTCGCGGCGATCGTCGAGCAGCTCTTCACCATGAACCGCTACGAGGTCGCCCGCGCCCACGCCCAGTGGTTCGCGCGCCACGCCGACCTCTACCGGGAGCAGACCACGGCCGCCATCCGCGAGGGCCGGACGATCGGGGACGCCGCCTACGAGGCCGCCCGGGAGCGCCGCGCCGCCTTCCGCGAACGGCTCGCGGCCGACGGTGCCCACGCCGGCATCGACCTGTGGATCACCCCCGCGGCCACCGGCCCCGCGCCGGCCGACCTGACCACCACCGGTACCTCGATCATGTGCCTGCCGTGGAGCAACGCCGGGCTGCCGTCGCTGAGCCTGCCCGCCGGCCGGGCCGCCAACGGGCTGCCGTTGGGGCTCCAGTTGGTGGGCCGGTCCGGCGCGGACGAGGCGCTGCTGTCCTGGGCGAGGGGCGTCGAGCGCGTACTGAACGGAGCGGCCGGGGCCACCGGCGCACCGACGAGCGAACGCTGACGCCGCGGGGGACGAAGGGGGGCCGATGCGTATCGGGGACGCGGCGGTAGCGGCCGGACTGACACCGCGGGCGTTGCGCTACTACGAGCAGCAGGGGCTGGTGACGGCCCGGAGGACGCCGTCGGGCCATCGGGAGTACGACGCGGAGGACGTCCGCCGGCTGCGGGCCGTGCGTGAGTTGCGCGAGGCGGGGCTGACCGTCGGCGACGTCCGGGCCTTCGCGCATCTGCTGCACGCCCTGCCGCCGGACGGCGTGCCGGACCTGATCGGGCAGGAACCGGGCGCGGAGCGCTGTGCGGCCGTCGAGGTGGTGGCCCGGCGCCGGCTGGCCGAACTGGACGGCCATATCGCGCGGTTGTCCCGGTTGCGGGAGCGCTTGGCGGCGCGCCTGGGGGAGTCCGGCGGGCGGTCGGGCTCCGGGGCGGGGGACCGCCCGCTCAGAGGGTGAGCCCGCGGGCCAGGACGTCCATCGACCGGTGGATCAGCGCCTCCGGGCTCGCCGCCTGGCAGTCCTCGGCCCAGCGCAGCAGTGCCTCCTGGAGGGCGGCCAGGGCCGCCGCGCTGATGACGCGGATCCCCAGGTCGTCCGCCGGGCGGCCGGTGCGTTCGGCCAGTGCGGTGCTGATGACGTCGATGTGGCGGGCGGTGAGTTCGGCGGTGCGGCCCCGGACCGCGGGCACGTCCCGGATCAGCCGGATCCGCTGGAGGAGTTCGTCGCGGTCGGCCGCGCTGATGTCGTGCATGATCCCGACGGTGACGTGCCGCAGCGTCTCGGCTATCGGCTCGCCGGGCGGGCGGGCCCGGATTCCACAGTCCAGCAGGGCGTCGTACTCGCCGGTGAGCACGATGTCCTCCTTGGCCGGGAAGTAGCGGAAGACCGTGCTGGGGGAGACCTCAGCCGCCTGGGCGATCTCGTCGACCGGGGTCGCGTCGTAGCCCCGCTCCGCGAAGAGCCGGAAGGCGGCGCGGCGGATCGCCTGCCGGGTCTGGATCTTCTTCCGCTCGCGCAGCCCGGGTTTCGGTGTGCCGGGCGGCGCTGCGGCGGGGGTGCGTGTGGGGACCATGCGGCCCATTGTCCCCATCCGCCGTGTGGCGGATGCGTGGTGCGTTGACAGAGCTCTGACTGTCAGTGGGGTGTGTCACGCTGCGACCGGGGAATGATTACCGACGGTGACATTCGAAAGGAGGTTCGTGGTGCGACCCGTGATGCATGTGTACACCGCGTTCGCCGCCGCGCTGTGCGTCGGTGGCTTCCTGCTGGGTGGCGGCCTGTTGGTGACGGCCCTGGTGCTGGCCGGGCTGGCGGCCCTGACGTGGCACGTGGCCGCGGCCTCGCGGCCGCGGCCGAGATCGCGCGGGGCGGCGGCCGGGAGGGCGGACCGGAGACCGGTGGGGCCGGTCGCGCGGCTCCGGCCGGCCTCAGGAATGCGTATACGCGACGAGCGAGATGCCGACGTAGTGCACGACGAAGGCCGCGAGGGTGAAGGAGTGGAAGACCTCATGGAAGCCGAACCACCGCGGTGAGGGGTTGGGGCGCTTGATGCCGTAGATCACGCCGCCCGCGCTGTAGAGCAGCCCGCCGACGATGACGAGGACGAGGACGGCGATGCCGCCGGTGCGCAGGAAGTCGGGCAGGAAGAAGACGGCGGCCCAGCCCATCGCGATGTAGCAGGGGGTGTACAGCCAGCGAGGGGCGCCGACCCAGAAGACCCGGAAGGCGATGCCGGCCAGTGCGGCGGCCCAGACCGCCCAGAGCAGCACCTGCCCCCGGGTGCCCGTCACCAGGAGCAGCGTCAGCGGCGTGTAGGTGCCGGCGATGATCAGGAAGATGTTGGCGTGGTCGAGTCGGCGCAGCACTCCGTCGATCCGCGGGCTCCAATTGCCGCGGTGGTACAGGGCGCTGACGCCGAACAGCAGGCAGGCGCTGATGGTGTAGATCGCGCAGGCCAGTCGGCCGCGGGGGCTGTCGGCGAGCGCCGTCAGCACGATGCCGGAGAGCAGGACGGCCGGGAACATCCCGGCATGCAGCCAGCCGCGCAGCTTCGGCTTGAGCGGCGCCGCCGCGGCGGCGACCGCCGTGGCGACGGGGGACCCGGTATCGGTCCTGGACGGCGCGACAGGGGGGCGGCTTTCGGCGGCGTCGGGCGCGGAAGTCATGGCGCAATGCTACCTACGCAACCGTAAGTTACGGATTCGTCCGGAAGTGGTGACGGTCACCACGGTGCCCCCTGGACAGAACCGAATCAGGGTCGGATGATCAAATGAGTGCGGTCGGCACCGGATGAGCGGTCACGAAGCATCCGGGTCGCAGCCCCCAAGGGGCAGAGAAGTAAATGAAGCGGTCTTCTTGCCTTGTGTGCAGGAAGTCGACCAAACCCCTCATCTAGGAGCGATCGTGGCGCGCGACAACGCGGCTCCCACCCCGACCCGGCACCAGGCCCTGCGCGACTGGGTCGACGAGATAGCGGCGATCACCCAGCCCGACCGGGTCGTCTGGTGCGACGGCTCGGAGGCGGAGTACGAGCGGCTGTGCGAAGAGCTCGTCGAGAAGGGCACCTTCAAGAAGCTCGACCCGATCAAGCGCCCCAACTCGTACTACGCCGCGTCCGACCCGACGGACGTGGCGCGTGTCGAGGACCGCACCTTCATCTGCTCGGAGAAGGAAGAGGATGCCGGCCCCACCAACCACTGGAAGGCGCCCGCCGAGATGCGGGAGGTCTTCGTGGGGGAGCAGGGTGTCTTCCGCGGCGCGATGAAGGGCCGGACGATGTACGTCGTCCCGTTCTGCATGGGGCCGGTCGGCTCCCCGCTCTCCGCCATCGGGGTGGAGATCACCGACTCCGCGTACGTCGCCGTCTCGATGCGCACCATGACGCGGATGGGCCAGGCGGTCCTCGACGAGCTCGGTGAGGACGGCTTCTTCGTCAAGGCCGTGCACACCCTCGGCGCCCCGCTTGCCGAGGGCGAGCAGGATGTGCCGTGGCCGTGCAACTCCACCAAGTACATCTCGCACTTCCCCGAGTCCCGGGAGATCTGGTCCTACGGCTCCGGCTACGGCGGCAACGCCCTGCTCGGCAAGAAGTGCTACGCGCTGCGGATCGCCTCCGTCATGGCCCGTGACGAGGGCTGGCTGGCCGAGCACATGCTCGTGCTCAAGCTGACCCCGCCGCAGGGCGAGGCCAAGTACGTCGCCGCGGCGTTCCCGAGCGCCTGCGGGAAGACCAACCTCGCCATGCTGGAGCCGACGATCCCGGGCTGGACGGTCGAGACCATCGGCGACGACATCGCCTGGATGCGGTTCGGCCAGGACGGCCGGCTCTACGCGATCAACCCCGAGGCCGGTTTCTTCGGCGTCGCGCCCGGCACCGGCGAGCACACCAACGCCAACGCCATGAAGACCCTCTGGGGCAACTCCGTCTTCACCAACGTCGCCCTGACCGATGACGGCGACGTGTGGTGGGAGGGCATGACGGAGGAGACCCCGAAGCACCTGACGGACTGGAAGGGCAACGACTGGACGCCCGATTCCGCCCAAGAGGAAGGCGGATACCGTCCGGCCGCGCACCCCAACGCCCGCTTCACGGTGCCCGCAGCCCAGTGCCCGACCATCGCGCCCGAGTGGGAGGACCCCAAGGGCGTGCCGATCTCGGCCATCCTCTTCGGCGGTCGCCGGGCCAGCGCGGTGCCGCTGGTGACCGAGTCGCTCAGCTGGCAGCACGGTGTCTTCCTCGGCGCCAACGTGGCCTCGGAGAAGACCGCCGCGGCCGAGGGCAAGGTCGGCGAGCTGCGCCGCGACCCGTTCGCCATGCTGCCGTTCTGCGGCTACAACATGGGCGACTACATGGCGCACTGGATCAAGGTGGGGGCTGATAAGGACCAGGCCAAGCTGCCGAAGATCTACTACGTCAACTGGTTCCGGAAGGACGACGAGGGCCGCTTCGTGTGGCCGGGCTTCGGCGAGAACAGCCGGGTGCTCAAGTGGATCGTCGAGCGGCTGGCGGGCACGGCCGGGGGCGTCGAGACCCCGATCGGCGTGCTGCCCACCAAGGACGCGCTGGACACCGAGGGCCTCGAACTCTCCGACAAGGACCTGGACTTCCTGCTCACCGTCGACAAGGAGGTCTGGCGCGAGGAGGCGGCGCTGGTCCCCGAGCACCTGAACACCTTCGGCGACCACACGCCGAAGGAGCTGTGGGACGAGTACCGCGCGCTGGTGCAGCGGCTCGGCTAGTGCCCGTCCGCCGGGCGGCGCGATGCGCTCCGCCCGGCGCGTACCCCACCCGTCCGGGGCCCCGTGCGCGATGCGTGGGGCCCCGACGCGTGCGCGGACGGTCAGGCGGTGGCGAGGTCCGGGCTGCTCGCGTCGTGGGCGGCGAGCCGCTCCTCGGCCAGGGCGACGGCGCCGGCGTCGTTCCGGGACGTGGCGACGGCCAGGGCGTTCCCGGCGAGGGTGTGGGCGCGCTGCCGGAGGGCCGTCACCCGGCTCCGGTCGCCGCCGTCGGTGGGCTCGGCGCGCAGCGGAGAGTGGCCGCTCAGCCGGGCGACCTCGACGGCGATGCGGTCGGCCGCCGAGGCCAGGGCGGCGCGCTCGGCGCCGCACTCGGTCAGGGCGTGCAGCTCGTCGGTGACGGTGAGCAGGGCGGTCAGCTGCCCGGCGAGCCGGATGTCCAGCTCCTCCTCACGGGAGCGGTGCGGGATCCCCGGGGCGACGGCCATGGTGTGGACCGACTTGGTGCGGATCGGTTCGTACATGGGACGGCCTCCTGAAAACGTCTAGGAGGCCATCCTAGCTTAGACACTGTCTAAAGTTATGGTTCGTACAGAACTTGCTGTGCCTCAGTACTGTCCGTAACCGTCGAGGAAGGCGCCAATTCGAGTGACGGCGTCCGCCAGATCGTCCTTGTTCGGCAGCGTCACCAGGCGGAAGTGGTCCGGCTCGGGCCAGTTGAAGCCGGTGCCGTGGACGATCATGATCTTCTCGGCGCGCAGCAGGTCCAGCACCATCTGCCGGTCGTCCTTGACCTTGTACACCGCGGGATCCAGCCGGGGGAAGGCGTAGAGCGCGCCCTTCGGCTTGACGCAGCTGACGCCCGGTATCTGCGTGAGCAGCTCGTAGGCGGTGTCCCGCTGCTCCAGGAGCCGGCCGCCGGGCAGCACCAGGTCGTTGATCGACTGCCGGCCGCCGAGGGCGGTGGCGACCGCGTGCTGCACCGGCATGTTGGCGCACAGCCGCATGTTCGCCAGGATCGTCAGCCCCTCGATGTAGGAGGAGGCGTGCGCCTTCGGACCGCAGACCGCCAGCCAGCCGCTGCGGTAGCCGGCGACCCGGTACGCCTTGGACAGGCCGTTGAAGGTCAGTGTCAGCAGGTCCGGGGCGAGCGAGGCGAACGGGGTGTGGGTGACGCCGTCGTAGAGGATCTTGTCGTAGATCTCGTCGGCGCAGACGATCAGGTTGTGCCGGCGGGCGAGCTCGGCGATCCCGCGCAGCAGCTCGTCGTCGTAGACCGCGCCGGTGGGGTTGTTGGGGTTGATGACCACGATGGCCTTGGTGCGGTCGGTGACCTTGCGCTCGATGTCGGCCAGGTCCGGCATCCAGTCGGCCTGCTCGTCGCAGCGGTAGTGGACGGCGGTGCCGCCGGAGAGCGAGACCGAGGCCGTCCACAGCGGGTAGTCCGGCGCCGGGACCAGCACCTCGTCGCCGTCGTCCAGTAGCGCCTGCATGGACATCTGGATCAGCTCGGAGACGCCGTTGCCGAGGTAGACGTCGTCGACGGAGAGCTCGATGCCCTGGGTCTCGTAGTGCTGCACCACCGCGCGGCGGGCCGAGAGCAGACCCTTGGCGTCGCCGTAGCCGTGCGCGGTGCCGACCGAGCGGACGATGTCCTCCAGGATCTCCGGCGGGCACTCGAATCCGAAGGCCGCCGGGTTCCCGGTGTTCAGCTTGAGGATGCGGTGACCCGCCGCCTCCAGCCGCATGGCCTCTTCGAGGACCGGGCCGCGGATTTCGTAGCAGACGTTGGCGAGCTTCGTTGACTGGATCACCTGCATGACGGCCACTCTACGGGCGCGTAGCGGTGCGTGCCGGGTGGTTTTCGCCACGATGTGGCGGAGCGTGCGGCATTCGTTACCTGGTGTGACTGGTGGGGAGGGTGCTGATTTCGTGGCGGGGGTCGGCCGGCGGCCCGCGCCGGCGCGGTCAGCGGCGCCGGCCCGGCGTGCGCCGGATCGTGCGGCCCGCCAGGACATCTGTACGGCGGCCGTCCTCGATGACGAAGCGGCCGTCGATCAGGACGTGCGGGATGCCGACCGGCAGGGCCCGCGGGGCGTCGAAGGTGGAGCCCGCGGCGACCGTCTGCGGATCGAAGAGGACCAGGTCGGCGCGGTACCCCTCGCGGACCAGGCCGCGGTCGGGCAGCCGCAGCCGGGCGGCGGGGCGGGAGGTCAGGTGGGCGACGGTCTCCTCCAGGGAGAGGACGCCGAGGTCGCGGGCGTAGTGGCCGAGGTAGTGCGGAAACGTCCCGTACGCCCGCGGGTGCGGCTTGGTGCCCTGCAGGATGCCGTCGCTGCCGCCCGTGTGGACGGGGTGCCGCATGATGGCGCGGACGTTCTCCTCGTGGCCGACGTGCTGGAGGATCGTCGAGCCGAGGCGGTCGTCGATCAGCAGGCGACGGGCGGTGACCCAGGGGGCCTCGCCGCGCAGCGCCGCGGACCGGGCGACGGTCCGGCCGACGTACGAGCCGAGCCCGGGGTCGCTCACCCCGGAGACCTCGATGGTGTCCCACTCGATCGGTACCCCGTGACAGCCGTCCGAGCCGACCTCCTCGACGTGGTGGCGGATCCGCTCGGCGGTCCCCGCGTCCTTGAGGCGGGCCAGGGTCGCCTCCGGACCGCCCTCGTTGGCCCAACTCGGCAGCATCGCGACGAGGGTGGTGGAGCCCGGGGTGTAGGGGTAGGTGTCGAGACTGATGTCGGCGCCGCCGGCGAGTGCCGCGTCGAGCAGGGCGAGCAGCTCGGCGGCCCGTCCCTTGTTCACCCCGAAGTTCATCGTGGCGTGCGCGAGGTGCAGGGCGCAGCCCGCGTTCCGGGTGAGCTCGACCATCTCCTCATAGGCGGCCAGCGCCCCGGCTCCGTAGCTGCGGTGGTGCGGGCAGTAGTAGCCGTCGTACGCGGCCACCACCCGGCACAGCGCGGTGAGTTCGGCGTTCTCGGCGTACATGCCGGGGGTGTAGGTCAGGCCGGAGGACATGCCGACGGCGCCCTGCGCCAGGCCCTCGGCGACGAGCTGCCGCATCGCGTCGAGTTCGGCGGGGGAGGGGGTGCGGTCGTCCCAGCCGACGGCGTACATCCGGATGGTGCCCTGGGGGACGAGGTAGGCGGCGTTGACCGCGATGCCCCGGCCGCCGTGGGCGGTGTCGAGGGCGTCGAGGTAGCCGCCGACCGTGCGCCAGGAGAAGTCGATGTCCGCGCCGTCGCCGTTCCAGCCGGTGATGGCCCGGCGGACCTCGGCGAGCGTGCGGTCGTCGACCGGGGCGTAGGACAGGCCGTCCTGGCCGAGGACTTCGAGGGTGACGCCCTGGGCGGCCTTGGCGGTGTGCTCCGGGTCGCGCAGCAGCGCCAGGTCGCTGTGCGCGTGCATGTCGATGAAGCCGGGGGCGAGGGCGAGGCCGGCGGCGTCGACGGTGCGGGCGGCGGACGGGCGGGGGCCGGCGTCCGACGCGCGGTGGAGCGCGGCTATCCGGCCGTCGGCCAGGGCGACGTCGGCACGGTAGGAGGGCCCGCCGGACCCGTCGATGACGCGTACGTCGCGGAACACGGTGTCCATGGGCGGGCTGCCTTTCTCGCTGCCGTTCTCGGGCCTGCTCGGGAGGCGGGCGGGGGCGGCCGGACCACCCCCGCGGGATCAGAAGAACGTGCGGATGAAATCGACGACCGTTCCGTCCTCCTCGACCAGCGGAATCAACTGCCACTTGTCGAAGGAGGTGCACGGGTGCGACAGGCCCAGGGCCACCCAGTCGCCGACCTCCAGGTCCCCGGCGTGCTCGGTGCGCAGCCAGGCGTGCTGGTCGGACAGACCGGTGACGGTGATGCCGGCCGCCGGGCGCAGGGTGCCGTCCCGGCCGGAGCGCACGGTCTGGGCCCGCGGCAGATCGAGGTCGTACGCCGCGTCCCGCTTGCCCGCGTTGAGGAACGCCTGCTCGGGGGTGGGCCGGGAGACGACCTGCGCCCAGAGCCGGAAGGCGGGCTGCAGCGCCCCCTCGTCCGGCACCCGGTTGAAGGGGGTGAGGTGGCGGTAGTGCCCGTCGTCGTGCGAGACGTACGCGCCCGAGCGCAGCAGTTTGAGGATCGGCGCGGAGAGCTCGGGGAGGTCGGCGAAGACCTCGGCGACGGTGTCGAACCACGCGCTGCCGCCGGCGCTGACCACGATCTCGTCGAGGTCGGCGAAGCGGCCGCAGGCGTCGAGGTCGGCGGCGAGCGCGACCAGCCGGCGCAGCCAGGCGGTGACCCGCTCCTGGTCCGCGTCGGGTACCTCGCCCTCGTAGCCGGCGACGCCGACCAGGCGGAGGGTGTCCACGCCCGCGATGACGTCGGCCAGTTCGCGGCACTCGGCCTCGGTGCGGGCGCCCGTCCGGGCCCCCTCGCCGGCGCCCAGTTCGATGACGACGTCCACCGGGCGGGTGGCCTCGGCGGCGCGCAGCGCGGCGTCCATCAGCTCGATGCCGCGCACCGAGTCGACGTAGCAGATGAAGCGGAAGTCCGGGTCGGCGGCCAGCTCGCCGGCGAGCCAGTGCAGCGCGGCGGCGTCGACGACCTCGTTGGCCAGGAAGATCCGCTGGATGCCGAAGTCGCGGTAGACGCGGGCCTGGTGGGGGACGGCGGCGGTGATCCCCCAGGCGCCGTGCGCCAACTGGCGGGCGAAGAGCTGCGGGGCCATGGAGGTCTTGCCGTGCGGGGCGAAGGCCAGGCCGTGCCGGGCGGCGTAGGTCTCCAGGAGGGCGAGGTTGTGCTCGACCGATGCGGCGGAGAGGGCGAGCACGGGTGTGGTGAAGCCGTCGGTGAAGAGGTTGCGGCGCTCGGCCGCCAGCTCCCCGACGGTGCGTCCGGCGGCATCCGGGGGGAGTGCCTTGAAGCGGTGATCGACCTTCTCGTCCGCGAGGTCGGTGAGTTCCTGCGCGAGCCGCTCGCCGGCCATGGAGCCTCCTCAAAGACCGTGTTGCACCCTCTGCAACACCCGTTGCGCATATCGCTGACAGCTGTCTAACATCCGAGCCATCGCCCGGTCAATGGTGGGAAAACACGGGGCGAGGCAGGACGAAACGCGCCGCGGGCGGACGGAAAACCGCACGGAAAACCGGCCGCCGGAGGCCGGCACCGGAACCAGGCCGAAGACCGGAGGGACATCCGGACCGGGAGCCGGTGCCGGACCGGCCGGGAGCCGGCCCGCCCCACCTCGCGGTACGGCGAACCCTCCCCGAGCGCGTCGAGCGGGGAAAACCCGCAGCGTCGGCGGCACAGCGAAGGAGCGCAACCGATCGTGACCAGGTCCTCGAACGTCAACGACACCCCCGTCCCGGCGGCCGGCGCCGCCCCGGACGTCGATGTCGTCTGCCTCGGCGAGTCCATGGTCACCTTCCTGCCCACCGCCCCCGGGCCGCTCGCCGACGTCCCCGCCTTCGAGCGCGCCATCGGCGGCGCGGAGTCCAACGTCGCCTGCGCCCTCGCCCGGGCCGGCCACCCCACCCGCTGGATCTCCCGGGTCGGCGCGGACGGCTTCGGCGACCACCTCGTCCGCGAGATCGCCGGGTACGGCGTGGACACCCGCGCGGTCCGGCGCGACCCCCTGCGCCCCACCGGCATCTACTTCCGCACCGCCGGCGACCGCGCCACCGCCGCCCACGAGGTCGCCTACTACCGCGCCGGCTCGGCCGCCTCCGCGATGGCCCCCGCCACCATCGACCTGACCGCCGTCCGCTCCGGCCGGGTGCTGCACCTCTCCGGGATCACCGCCGCGCTCTCCGCGGACTGCCTCGGCCTGCTGCGCGTCCTGATGGCCCGCGCGCCGCACGCCCACGGCGACCCGCCGGCCGGCGCCACCCGCCCGCTGGTCTCCTTCGACGTCAACTACCGGCCGCACTTGTGGTCCGGCACGCAGGGCCCGCGGGTCCTCCTCGACCTGGCCCGCACCGCCGACGTGGTGTTCGTCGGCGCCGACGAGGCCCAGGCCGCCTGGGGCCTGCCCGACCCCCGGGCGGTCCGCGCGGCACTGCCCGAGCCGGAGACCCTGGTCGTCAAGCTCGGCGCGGCCGGGGCGCTGGTCTTCCGCCGCGCCCCCGGCGCCGCCGACCGCGACGAGGCCCCCACCGGCACCCTCGTCCCCGCCCCCACCGTCGACGTGGTCGCCGCGGTCGGTGCCGGCGACGCCTTCGCCGCCGGCTTCCTCTCCGCCGCCCTGCGCGGACTGCCGCTGCCCACCCGGGTCCGGCACGGCCACCTGTGGGCCGCCGCCGCCCTCACCGTCCCCGGCGACCTCGCCGCGCCCCCCGTCCGGGCCCTGGCCGACCGATTGGCCGCGCTCGACGACGGTGCCTGGGGGACACTGCACCTCGGCCCCGGCTGGACGGACGCCATGGAGGCCGCGGACCAGGAGGGACACGCAGTGGACGAGCGCAGCCGGACGACCGACGAGAGGCACGCCCCCGGCGCCGGCGGGGTCGAGCGAAGCGAGGCACGGGCATGAGCCAGACCGTCGACCGTGCGCTGAGCATCCTGCCGCTGCTCGCCGAGGGACCCGCCGACCTGGGGCAGGTCGCCGACCGGCTCGGCGTCCACAAGTCCACCGCGCTGCGCCTGCTGCGGACCCTCCACGAGCACGGCCTCGTCTACCGCCAGCCCGACCAGCGCTACCGCCTCGGCGCCCGGCTCATCGCCCTGGCCCAGGAGGCCGTGGAGAACCTCGACGTCCGCGAGATCGCCCACCCCCACCTCGTCGAACTCAACGAGACGTGCGGCCACACCGTCCACCTCGCGGTCTACGAGGAGAACGAGGTCCTCTACATCGACAAGGTCGACAGCCGCTACCCGGTCCGGATGTACTCCCGGATCGGCAAGCCGGTGGCGATCACCGTCGCCGCGGTCGCCAAGCTGCTCCTGGCCGACCTGCCCGAGCCCGAGCGCCGCGCCCTCGCCGCGAAGCTCGACTACCCCCGCTACACGTCCCGTTCGACGCCCGACGCCGCGGCCTTCCTGGCCGAACTGGCCAAGGTGCGCGAACAGGGCTGGGCCACCGACCTCGGTGGCCACGAGGAGTCCATCAACTGCATCGGCGCCCCCATCCGGGGCGCGGACGGGCGGGTCGCGGCCGCCATGTCGGTCTCCGCACCGAACGTCGTCGTCAGCGCGGAGGAACTCCTCGGTCTGCTCCCGCTGGTGCGCCGCACCGCCGACGCCATCAGCCGGGAGTACTCCGGCACCACAAGCCCCGGCCACAAGCCGGCCCCGTGAAGCACGTCTGAAGGACACATATGAGCGAGAAGATCGCCCTCACCCCGGCCACCCACACCACCCCGCCCGCGAAGTTCTCGCACGGCGTCAAGAAGGGCAACATCCTCCAGGTCGCCGGCCAGGTGGGCTTCCTGCCCGCCGTCGAGGGCCAGCCCCCGACGCCGGCCGGCCCGACGCTGCGCGAGCAGACCCTCCAGACCTTCGCCAACGTCCGGGCGATCCTCGAAGAGGGCGGCGCCACCTGGGACGACGTGATGATGATGCGCGTCTACCTCACCGACGTGGACCACTTCGCCGAGATGAACGAGATCTACAACGCCTACTTCGAGGAGCAGGGCCTCACGGCGGCCCCGGCCGCCCGGACCACCGTCTACGTCGGCCTGCCCAAGGGCCTGCTCATCGAGATCGACGCGCTCGCCGTCCTGAGCTGAGGCATCAACACCCCTTGCACCGCCCGCCGTTAGCGCACCGCCGCGCGCACCGCCCGCCGCACGGCACGGCGCCCCGTCCGACCGGGGCGCCGTGCCGCGGTCCCCCCTGCCCGGACACCTCCATGCCTGACAACGGAGTCACCCCATGGTCCTCGCCGCGCCCCCCGTCCCACCGCCACCCCACACCGGCGGACTGCTCGCCCTGATACCGGGCACGCCCGGCCTGCTGACCGTCGCCGCCCTCGGCATCGCCCTGCTGCTCTTCCTGATCATGAAGGTCAGGCTGCAGCCCTTCGTCGCCCTGCTCGGCGTCTCCATCGCGGTCGGACTGGCCGCCGGCCTCTCGGTCACCGAACTCTTCGGCACGGTCCAGCTGCATCCATCAGCGCACTCCGCGCGGGCCGACGCGGTCTCCGTGATCGAGACCGGCATGGGCGGGATCCTCGGCCATGTCGCCATCATCATCGGGCTGGGCACCATGCTCGGCGCGATCCTCGAAGTCTCCGGCGGGGCCGTGGTGTTGAGCGCCCGGTTGCTGGCCCTCTTCGGTGAGCGGCGGGCACCGCTGGCGATGGGCCTGACCGGCCTGATCTTCGGCATCCCGGTCTTCTTCGACGTCGGCATCTTCGTCCTGGCGCCGATCGTCTACGCCGCCGCCAAGAAGAGCGGCAGGTCGATCGTGCTCTACGCCATGCCGCTGCTGGCCGGACTGTCCATGACCCATGCCTTCCTGCCGCCGCACCCCGGACCGGTGGCCGCGGCCGGCCTGTTCAAGGTCGACCTGGGCTGGGTCATCCTCATGGGCGTGCTGTGCGGGGTGCCCGCGGTGCTCGCGGCCTGGGGGTACGCCGCGTGGATCGGCCAGCGGCTGTTCGTGCCGGTGCCGCAGGACATGGTCGAGGCCGCCGAGGAGGCCCGGGCCGCGGTCGCCGCCGAGCAGGCGGCTTCGGGAAGCACCCCGCGGGAGCGGCCGGTCGCGCTGGGCACCGTCCTCGCCATCATCGGCACCCCGCTGGTGCTGATCCTGCTGGCGACCTTCTCCTCCATCGCGCTGGCCCCTTCCATGGGCCGCTCGGTCATCGAGTTCTTCGGCCACCCCTTCGTCGCCCTGACCCTCGCCCTGCTGCTGGCGTACTACCTGCTCGGCGTGCGCCGCGGCTGGTCCCGCACGTCCCTGGAGAAGGTCTCCACCTCCTCCCTCAAGCCGGTCGGCAACATCCTGCTGGTCGTCGGCGCGGGCGGGATCTTCGGCGCGGTCCTCAAGGGCAGCGGGGTGGCCACCGCGCTGTCGGACACCTTCCACCACGTCGGCCTGCCGGTGATCGTGCTGGCCTATCTGCTCTCGCTGGTCCTGCGGGTGGCCCAGGGCTCGGCGACGGTGGCGATCGTGACCACCGCCGGGATCGTGCTGCCGCTGGTCGAGGCGCAGGGCTTCTCCCAGGCCCAGTTGGCGCTGGTCATCATGGCGATCTCGGCGGGCTCGATCTTCGCCTCGCATGTCAACGACGGCGGGTTCTGGATGGTCAGCAAGTACTTCGGGATATCCGAACGCGACACCCTGAAGTCCTGGACGGTCCTGGAATCGGTGCTCTCGGTCGTCGGATTCGCGGCCGCGGCGGCGCTCAGCCTGGTCTTCTAGCGAACCGCTGCGAATCGACTGTGGACCCGCGGGACGGTGTCCCGGAACACGAGGAAGTGTTCCGGGACACCGCCGTGGGATGCGTGGGTGGTCGCCCGGTCCTTCGCCGTGCCGCGATTCACCTGGCCTTGCAGTACTGCCCTTCCTTGCCGATCGAGCGGTACATGCAGTCCGCGTTCTCCAGCAGTTGGAGCACCGCCTCGCGATTGCGTGCGGTCTCCCGCGGAATCACCGTGTCCTTGGGGTAGAAACCGCCCGCACCGGCCGACGTCGGATACATCTCGAAGGTGTAGGCGAAGATCTTCTGGTCGCCCCACAGCCAGTCGTCGATCGCCCCGTCGGTGATGTAGAGCTCGCTGGACTGCTCGGGGGTGTAGCCGTTGCTGGCGGCCATCTTCCTGCCGACCGCGGCGAAGGCGTCGTGGTCGTCCTGGGTCATGCCGGGTCCGGTCGGGTCGTCGGTGAACCCGAAGGGCCACATCACCAGTTCGCTGTAGGTGTGGAAGTCGATGGCGGCGGTGATCTGCTGCCGGCCGCCGACCACCCGGCTGCGCACGAACTTGGCGACGACCTGCACCTCGGGCGAGGACGCCGCCGAGGGGCCGCGGTAGGTCTCGCTGGAGGGCGAACCGGACGAGCCGCCGCAGCAGCCCCATTTGAATTCCCAGTTGCGGTTGAGGTCGGTGCCCACGTTGCTCGAACCGGAGTTGGGCTGCCGGTTCTTGCGCCAGCTGCGGAATTGCCCGGAGGCGATGTCATAGGCGCCGCCGTCCGGATTCAGGTCCGGGATGATCCAGATCTCGCGGGAGTCCAGGAGTTTGGTGATGCGCGGGTCGGAGCCGTATTTCGAGGTGAGTTCCTTCAGGAGGTAAAGGGACATCTCCACCGTGAGGTGTTCCCGGGCGTGTTGGTGCGCGGTGAAGAGGACCTCGGGCTCCGCCTCGTCCTTGGCGGCGTTCTTGCTGAGTTTGAGGGCGACGATGTCCCGGCCCTCGTACGACTTTCCGATGACGGTCTTGGTGAGGATGCTCGGATACGCGGCGACCAGGGCGTTGATCTCCTGGGTCGCCTGTTCGTAGGTGTGGTACTTGGTGTATCCGGGCGGGAAGCCCTTGACGCCGGGGGCGGCGGTGGCCGCGTAGGCCGGTGGGTCGGGCAGTCGCCTGACCGGGTGGCCGAGCGCGCGGACGAGGGCGAGTTGACCGCGGTCGGCGGTGATGACCGTGGCGCGGCCGTGCACCTCGTCGACGGAGACGCCGGTGGCGGCGAGGGCGGAGCGGTCCGAGGGGGTGGCGAGGCCGGTCACCTCGTACTGGTGCGGGCGTCCGGGGCCGTCCGCGGGGCCGGCCGGTGGGGTGCCCTGCGCCTGCGCGGCGAGCGGGGCGGCGAGGGCGAGGGCGAAGGCCGCGGCGAGGACGGTGGTCCGGGCGCCGCGTGGACGTGGTCGCATGCGGTCCTCCTGTGGGGGTGTGAGGCGAAGCGACACCACCAGTTTTGGGGCTTGGCATGAGCTGGTCAAGATGTGGTCAAGTCAAGGTGGCCGAGGGGGTGGTGCGGGGTACAGGGGAATCGGCGCGCGGCGACGGCGAAGGGTCAACTTCCTCTCTCTTCCCGCAAATTCATTGCCGTGGAGCCGGGCTCGGCGAACAATGCGCGTGACAAATCCGGAGCGGCGGAGGGGAACCGACGCCGTGGACCTCCGGACACAGAACTGAGAGGACCCCCACATGTATCGACCTCTCGTCGGCACCCTGGCCACCGCCGTGCTGGGAGCCGCCGCGTTGGTGACCGCCGCCGCCCCGGCGGGCGCGGCCCCGGTCGGCGCCGCCGCGCACCACAAGCCCGGGCCGCCGCGGACCCAGGCCGTCGACTTCGCGGGCACGGTGGCGCTGGACGACTGTTCCGGATCGATCGTCAAGATGCCCACCTCGCAGCCGAACGACCCGGCGCTGGTGATGACCAACGGCCACTGCCTGGAGAGCGGCATGCCCTCTCCGGGCCAGGTGATAGTCGACCAGCCCTCCAGCCGCAGCTTCACCGTCCTGGACAAGTCGGCCGGCGACCTGGGCTCGATCCAGGCCACCAAGGTCTCCTACGCGACCATGACCGACACCGACGTGACGCTCTACGAGACCGGCTCGACCTACGCGCAGATCGAGCAGAAGTACGGGATCAAGCCGCTGGAGCTGTCCACCGACCACCCCGCCAAGGGGGCCGGGATCACCGTCGTCTCCGGCTACTGGAAGAAGACCTACACCTGCAGCATCGACGGGTTCGTGCCCACCCTCAAGGAGGGCGACTGGGCCTGGAAGGACTCCGTCCGCTACACCCCCGAGTGCAAGACGATCGGTGGCACCTCCGGGTCGCCGGTGATCGACAACTCCACCGGCAAGGTCACCGCCATCAACAACACGGGCAACGAGAACGGTGAGCGCTGCACCGAGAACAACCCGTGCGAGGTGGACGAGAACGGCAACGTCACCGTCCACAAGGGCATCAACTACGCCGAGGAGACCTACGGCATCCCCAAGTGCTTCGGCACCGGCAACAAGCTCGACCTGAACGCCGCGGGCTGCACCCTGCCCAAGCCGTCGGGCCTGCGCCGCTGACCGGGGACCGCCGCAGCGGAAGGTGAGGAACCGGGTCCCGTGCACCGCGTGCACGGGACCCGGCCCTCTTTTTTTGGGGGGTGGCGTCTTGGATGGCGTCTTGAGGGGTGCCGGCTAGGGCAGTTGGTGGACGTGCCCGCCCACCTGGCTCGCGAAGGCGCCGCCGTTCGCGGCGTCCCAGTTCGTCGACCAGGTCATCGCGCCCCGCAGCCCCGGATACGTCCGGGGCGGCTTGAACGAGCCGCAGTCGGTGCCCGCGGTCAGGCAGTCCAGCGCGGCGTTCACCACGGACGGGGAGACGTAACCGCCGCCCGCCGCGCGGGGCGAGGCCGGCACACCGAGGCCGACCTGCGACGGGTCCAGCCCGCCCTCCAGCTGGGTGCAGGCGAGCGCGGTGAGGAAGTCCACCGAGCCCTGGGCGTAGACCTTGCCGTCGCAGCCGTTCATGGAACCGCTGTTGTAGAACTGCGTGTTGACGACGGTCAGGAAGTCCTTGACGGCCAGCGCCGTCTTGAAGTACTCGTTCTGCGGCGACAGCATGTCGATGGTCTGCGGGGCCATGGTCACCACGACGTCCGGGTGCTTGGCGTGGACGGCCTTCAGCGCCTGCGTCATATAGGTCGAGTTGAGGCCGTTCTCCAGGTCGATGTCGACGCCGTTGAAGCCGTACTCGTCCATCAGGCCGTTGATCGAGTCGGCGAAGTTCCGGGCGGAGGCGTCGTCGCCGACCGCCACCGAGCCCTTCTCGCCGCCGACCGAGAGGACCACCGACTTGCCGGCCGCCTGCTTGGCCTTGATGTCCGCCTTGAAGTCGGCCGCCGAACCGTAGCCGAGCGCCGGGTCGAGGGTGAAGGTGACGGCGCCCGGCTGACCGGCCGCTTCGGCGAAGGCCACCGCGATGATGTCGTAGGCGTCGTCCACGTCCTTCAACTTCTGTACGGTCGCGCCGTTGTCGAAGTTCTGCCAGTAGCCCGTGAGGGCGTGCTTCGGGACGGCCGCGGCGCCGGCCGCCGGGGCGGGCCGCTGCGCCGACGGGCCGGTCGCTCCGGCGGTGCTTGCGGGGCCGGCGGCGACCAGACCGCCGGACGCCAGCACGGCGGCGGCCAGCCCGGCCAGCAGCCGTCCGCGGTAGATCCGGGTCCGCTTCCTCGTTCCGATGCCAGCTCTTTCTCCGCGTGCGCGAGCCACGACTGCCTCCGTGTGGGGGGTGGTTGGGGGAGTGGTGCCGTGTGCGTTCAGGGGCCCTGGGCTTGCCGTACAAGGTGGTCCAGACCAATAAACGGTGTCAAGGGTCCGGTCGGAAGAGGGTGTTCCGATGTTCGCCGCTCGGGCGGCATGCGGGGTCGCCCGGTGGAACGACGGGCAAGACGAGTAGCCCAGAACGTGTTCTCCGGGACGTATCTCTGTGGATAAAGTGCTGAGCGTATGGCGCCGATGGCGCAGAGCTGTGCCGATCCGCGGTCCCGGGAACCCCGGAGGCCGGAAGGAGTGGGGGAGCGACGTGCCGACCGCGATTGCAGTCACCAGTCCGGACCTCGCGCTGCCCGCCCCCGAGCCCTCGGCCTGGCTCGGGCAGGGAGCTGCCCCCCTCGACCGGCAGACCCCCGCCGCGGTCGTCCTCCGCGCCCCGCACCAGCAACCGCTGGACGAGGCCCTGACGGAGACCAGCGCGGTCCTCGAACACCACGGCCACCTCATCGTCCTGTACTCCGCCGCCTGCCCGCCGGAGCACGTCCGTCGGCTGCACACCCTGCGCGCCGTCCTGGAGAGCGACCGGATCGCGATCCTGCCCAGCGCCCTGCCGCCGCTCGGCGTCGCGGTACTCGCCCGCCAGCTCCGCCAGTTGTCGGTCTGCGGCTTCAGCCCCGGCGTACTGGCCTGCGCGGCCCGGCTGCTGGCGCACTACGTCCACGCCGGCGCCCTGCTGGGCAGCGTCACCGGGCTGGACCGGGTCGAGGTGGACCTGCGCTCCCACATGAAGTCCTGGCTGCCCGGCGCGCACTTCGCGGTGCTGGCCACCCCGCAGCCCCAACTGCTCCACGTCGACCGGCACAGTACCGACGCCGGACTCCGCCCGCCCGGCTTCGCCACCCAACTCGCCGTCGCCCGCGGCCAGCTCACCGCCGACTGGGTCACCTCAGCGCTCGCCCCGGCCTGGCAGGTGCAGGGCGTCTACGAGGCGCACCTGCCCACCGAGTCCGCCCGCTGGTGGGGCACCCAGAAGCTGATCGAATTCGCCGCCGCCATCCCCGACCCGGCGCTGCTCAGCCGGCTGGTGGCCTCCGTCCGGCGGGAGGAGTGCGGCTGGTGCGGCCAGGAAGTCATCGGCGACCGCTGCGCGTTCTGCGCCGCGCCACTGGCCCGCGACCGGGCGGGCGGCGGCTCCGCCGGGCGGGAACCCGCCGCCATAGCCGGGGCGCCGGCCGCGCTCGCGGCGACGGCGCCCGCCCCGGGTGCGCCCCCGCCCCCCGCGGCAGCCGCCCCTGACCCGTCCGGCTGCTCACCGCTGCGGCAGCGCGGTCTGTCACCCGTGGCGCCCGCCGGCGTCCCCGGGGTGGTCGGCATCTCGGGAGTGCCGGGCCCGGACGGCGCGCCGCAGGTCCCCGGCCCGCCCCAGATCACCGGCGTACCGCCCGCCACGGGAGCGCCCCACGGCACGGGCGTCCGGTACGGTCCCGGCGTGCCCGGTGTCCGCGGCGGGCCCGGACACCTCGACGTCCGCGGCCCGGACGTCATGGCCGGCGCGGTCCAGCGGCCGACCGCCCCACCGCCCGGCCTGACCGGCGACCCGGACCACCCCGACCTCCGCACCCTCCCCGGCGGCGCGCGGAGGGTGGCCCACGTGCGCTGAACCTCCGAAGCCCCCTCCGACGCGCCCGGCGCCCGGCCCCGCCGACCGGCGCCCGGTCCCGTCCGTCACCCGCCCCGACCGATCCGCCCCCGTCCCGATCGAGGTCCCCCACCCATGAACTCACGCCAGCGCCGCGGAGTGATCCTGCTGCTCCTGTCCGTCCTGTGTGCGGTCGGCGCCTTCATCGGCGTGCTGTCGGTGATCCGGAACGTCGAGTCCAAGGTCGGGTCGGAGCGGACCGCCTATCGGCTCAAGTCGGATGTCGCGGCCTATAAATCCCTGGATCCCGGGCAGTTCGAAGAGGTGAGGATTCCGCAGCGGTGGCTGCCGCCCACCGCCGTGACCGACCTGGACAAGGTCAGCGGCAAGATCGCGGTGACCCCGCTCAGGAAGGGCTCGCTCCTCCAGGACGACATGATCGTCGATCGGCCGGCGCTCAAGCCCGGACAGCAGGAGATCGCCATCATGATCGACGCCGCCACCGGCGTGGCCGGCAAGATCAACCCCGGCTCCCGGGTGAACATCTACGCCACCTTCGACGGCCGCCGCCCCGAGGACAAGCCGGTCTCCAAGGTCATCGTCGCCGGCGCCCAGGTCATCGACGTGGGCAAGTTGACGCCCCTGGAGGCCAAGGACCCCGGCAACACCACCGCCACCGGCCGCCAGCCCGGCCAGGCCGTCCCGATCACCTTCGCGCTCGACACCGAGGACGCCCAACGCGTCGCCTACGCCGAGTCGTTCGCCACCCACGTGCGACTCGCCCTGCTCGCCCCCGGCACCCAGGCCACCATCCCGCCCGGCGAGCGCACCTACACCCTCGACGGCGACAAGTGACCTGGAGGCCCAGGTGACCATCCGCATCCTCCCGGCAGTCGGCGACCCCGACGCGGCCCGCGCCGTGGCCGCCCTCCTCGGCCAGCTGCCGGACGCCGAACCGGCGCCCGCCGTCGCCGACTCCACCGCGCTGCTCAACGCCCTGGCCGGGGCCGCCGGACCGTCCGTGGCGACGCAGCCCCCCGACGGCGGCGCACCCGCCGGACCGGCCGCCGCCGTCCAGGCGCTCCCCGAGGTCGTCCTGGTCCACGAGCGGATCGGCCCGGTGCCCGCGCTGGAGCTGATCCGCGAGGTGGCGCTCCGCTTCCCGGCAGTCGGCGTCGTCCTGATCACCGCCGACGCCGGCCCCGCGCTGTTCTCCGCCGCGATGGACGCCGGCGCCCGGGGCATCGTCGGACTTCCCCTGGCGTACGACGAGTTGGCCGCCCGGGTGCAGGCCGCGGCCCAGTGGGCGGCCGGGGTGCGCGTCCACCTGGGGGGCAACCCGGACGCGCAGCCCGCGCCGACCGGCACCCTCGTCACCGTCACCGGCGCCAAGGGCGGTGTCGGCACCACCGTCACCGCGGTCCAACTGGCGCTCGCCGCACGGGCCGCCGGCCGCCGGGTCGCCCTGGTCGACCTCGACCTCCAATCCGGCGACATCGGCTCCTACCTCGACGTCCAGTTCCGCCGCTCGGTCGTGGACCTCGCCGGGATCCAGGACCTCTCCGCCCGGGTCCTCCAGGACGCGGTCCACGCCCACCACACCGGACTGGGACTGCTGCTGGCACCCGAGGAGGGCGAACGGGGCGAGGAGGTCGACGACCGGGCGGCCCGGCAGATCGTCACCGCCCTGCGCTCCCGCTACGACGTGGTCGTCGCGGACTGCGGCTCCCAGATGCAGTCCGCCAACGCCGCCGCCGTCGAACTCGCCGACGTGGCCCTGCTGGTGACCACCCCGGACGTGGTCTGCGTACGGGCCGCCAAACGCCAGGTGCGGCTGTGGGACCGGCTCCGGATCCGCAAGGCCGAGGACACCACCACGGTCGTCAACCGCTTCACCCGCCACACCGAGATCCAGCCGTCGCTGGTCGCCAAGGCCACCGGCACCCAGGTCGCCCGGACCCTGGTGCCGGCGGCCTTCAAGGAGCTCCAGCCCTGCGTCGACGCGGGCCGCATGCAGGACCTCGACGCCCGCTCGACGGTCCGCGCGGCCCTGTGGGAGCTCGCCGGCGAACTGGGCCTGGCCGGCGCTCCGGCCGTCCGGCCCGGCCGCGGCGGCCACCGCACCCGCCCCATGCTCACCGGGCGCAAGCGCAAGGCGCTCACCACCGGGGCGGCTCCCGCGTCCGGGACGCTTCAGGGGCCGCCCCCAGGGCCCGCACCGGGCGCCGGCGCCGGCCCCGCCGGCCGGTTCGGCCCCCGGACCGGCGGCCCCGGCCCGTACGACCAGGCCGGCCCCTACGAGGAGGGCTGACCGATGCGGCGTCCCGCAGGGCCCGGCCGGGCGCCGGGCAGTCGCCACCGCGACCGCGGCCAGATCTCCGTCGAGTTCCTCGGACTCCTCCCGCTGATCCTCGTCGTGCTCGTCCTGCTCTGGCAGTTCGCGCTGGTCGGCTACACCTACGCGCTCGCCGCGCACGCCGCCGACCGGGGCGCACGGGCCGCCACCGCCCTCGACGGCGGCGGCGCCGGCGCCTGCCGCACCGCCGCCGCGCACCAGCTCCCGCGCGCCTGGCGGGGCGGTTCCCGGACCAGTTGCACCACCCAGCCGGGCCTGTGGAATGCCACGGTCCAGATCAAGGTCCCGGTGCTCTTCCCCGGCGCCGGCGCCTTCCCCTGGACGGTCACCGGCACCGCCGGCGCCGCCAAGGAGGCAGCAGACCGATGACCCACCGGCCCCCCGCCGCCCGCTCCCGGACCCGCCGGCGCCCCCGCCACCGCCACCGCGACCGCGGCTCCGCCTCCCTGGAGTTCCTCGGCATCCTCCCGGTCCTGCTGATCGTCGCCCTCGCCACCGTCCAACTGGGCCTGGCCGCCTACGCCGTCCAGCAGGCCGGCACCGCCGCGCGCGCCGCGGCCCGCACCGCCGCGATGGACCGCGTCGACCAGGAGACCGACCCGCAGAGCGCCGGCCGGGCCGCGATCAGCGACTGGGTCGCCCACCGCGCCACCATCTCCGTCGCCGGATCCGGCGACACGGTCAGCGCCACCGCGACCGTGCAGATCCCCTCGATCGTCCCCGGCGCCGACTTCGGCTCCGCGCGCCGCAGCGCCACCATGCCCCGCCCCGAAGGAGCACCGTCGCGATGAGCCTGAAAGCCCGGATCGTCGCGCCCGAACCGACCGGCGAGGCCCGCCAGGACGGCCATCTGGTCGCCGTCTACCGCGCCAAGCTGCTGGAGGAGATCGACCTCGCCGAGATGTCCTCGCTGTCCGCCGCCGAGCGCCGCTCCCGGCTGGAACGCGTCCTGGGGCACATCATCAGCCGCGAGGGCCCGGTCCTGTCCACCGCCGAACGCGCCCAGCTCATCCGCCGGGTGGTCGACGAGGCACTCGGCCTCGGGGTCCTCGAACCGCTCCTGGAGGACTCCTCGATCACCGAGATCATGGTCAACGGCCCGGACCAGGTCTACGTCGAACGGCACGGCCGGGTCGAGCCGGTACCCGTCCGCTTCGCCTCCCACGAACAGCTCATGCAGACCATCGAGCGGATCGTCTCCACCGTCAACCGCCGCGTGGACGAGTCCAATCCGATGGTCGACGCCCGCCTGCCCACCGGCGAGCGGGTCAACGTCATCATCCCGCCGCTGGCCCTCAACGGCGCCACCCTCACCATCCGCCGCTTCCCGCGCGCCTACACCCTCGCCGAGCTCATCGGCATCGGCACCCTCGACGAGCAGACGCTGATGCTGCTGGCCGGGCTGGTCCGCGCCAAGTTCAACGTCGTCGTCTCCGGGGCCACCGGCGCCGGCAAGACCACCCTCCTCAACGCCCTCTCCGGCCTGATCCCGGACGGCGAGCGGATCATCACCGTCGAGGACGCCGCCGAACTCCAGCTCCAGCAGAGCCACGTCATCCGGCTCGAATCCCGCCCGCCCAACGTCGAGGGCAAGGGCCGGATCACCATCCGCGACCTGGTCCGCAACTCGCTGCGGATGCGCCCCGACCGGATCATCGTCGGCGAGGTCCGCGGCGGCGAGACCCTCGACATGCTCCAGGCGATGTCCACCGGCCACGACGGCTCGCTCGCCACCGTCCACGCCAACAGCGCCGAGGACGCCCTGATGCGGCTCCAGACGCTGGCCTCCATGTCCGACGTCACCATCCCCTTCGAGGCGCTGCGCGACCAGATCAACAGCGCCGTCGACTGCCTCGTCCAGCTCACCCGGCACGCCGACGGCTCCCGCCGGATCAGTGAGATCGCCCTGCTGGACTCGCGCGGCCACGAGGACTACCGGATCGTCACGGTCTGCCGCTTCGAGGCCGACCCGATGGGCGCCGACCGCGTGGTGAAAGGCGCCTTCCGCTACTTCCCGCTGCCCCGCCGGGTCGCCGAACGCCTCTTCATGGCCGGCGAGGCCGCCCCGCCCGCCTTCGGCGTGGCGACCACCGACGACCAACTCGCCACCCGGAAGGCCACCTCATGACCGGCGGGAACGCCCTCGCCCTGCTCGCCCTCGGCGCCACCGTGCTCGGCGGCGCGCTCGCCGTCGCCGGCGTCCGCGTCTACGCCTCCGGGCGCGCCCAGCGCCAGGCCATCGTCGACCGGCTGGACGACGCGCGGGGGCTGCCGGTGGCCGACCGGCGCCGCCGCTTCCCGTCCGTCGACCGCACCCTGCGCACCACCCGGTTCGGCCGCCGACTGGAACTCCGGCTGGCCGCCACCGGACTGGAGCTCACCCCCGGCGAGTTCTTCGTCTACATGGTCGCCACGGTGGTCGGGCTGTGGGTGGCCGCGCAGGCCGTCCTCGCCCCGTTCTTCGGGCCGATCGCCGCGGTGATCGCGGTCTGGGCGGCGTTCGCCTTCCTCAACTGGCAGCGGCAGAAACGGATCGAGCGGTTCATCAACCAGCTCCCCGAACTCTCCCGGATCCTCGCCAACGCCACCCAGGCCGGCCTCGCCCTGCGCACCGCGCTGGCCATGGCGGCCGAGGAACTGGAGGCCCCGGCCGGCGAGGAGCTGGCGAAGGTCTCCGACAAGCTCGCCGTCGGCCACTCCGTCGACGACGCCCTCGGGGAGCTGGCCGAACGCCTGCCCTCCCGTGAACTGGTCGTCCTGGTCACCACGTTGGTCCTCGCCAACCGCGCCGGCGGCACCGTCGTCGGCTCGCTGCGCAACCTCACCAAGACCCTGGAGGAGCGCAAGGAGACCCGTCGCGAGGTCCGCACCCAGCTCTCCCAGATCGTGGTCACCGCCTATGTCGTCCCGCTGCTCGGCATCGGCACCCTGCTGCTGATGAACCGCATCGCCCCGGGCGCCATCGACCGGATGACCTCGTCCTTCCTCGGCCAGCTCGCGGTCGTGGCGGCCTTCGTCCTCTACGGACTCGGCTTCTTCCTCATCCGCCGGCTCTCCAAGATCGACGTCTAGGGCCTGTCAGCTGCCGAAAGAAGGACTGATGGCAATCGGAATCCTGCTGGCCCTCGCGCTCGCCCTGTCGGTCGTCGGCATCTGCTGCGGGATCGCGCTCTACCGCCGCGAGGCCCGGCTGCCGCCCGACCTCGCGCTGTCCCTGGAGGTCGGCGCGACCCGGACCACCGCCGTCGGCTCGGCCGTGGACCGCACCGGCATGCGCTACGCCCCGCTCGTCCTGCGGCTGATGGGCGAGAAGCGGGTGGCGCGGGTCCGCCGCCGGATCGACCTGGCGGGCAACCCCGGCGGCCTCACCGTCGACCGCTACGCCGCCCGCCGTGCGGTCTACGGCGGCCTGGGGTTCTTCGGCGCGCTGGTGATGTTCCTCAAGGGCCAGCCGGTGCTGGGCGTCCTGATGGTGCTGTTCGGCCTGTTCTGGACGGAGGTGGGCATCTGGGCGGCCATCCGCCAGCGCAAGGACACCATCGAGCGCACGCTTCCGGACTTTCTCGACGTGCTGGCCGTCGTGGTGAGCGCCGGTCTGGGCTTCCGCCAGGCGCTGGACCGGGTCGCCGAGCGGTACGAGGGCCCCTGGGCCGACGAACTCCGCATCACGCTGCGCCAGATGGACATGGGCGTCAGCCGCCGCGCCGCCTTCGAGGAGCTGCGCAAACGCAACGACTCCGAGCAGGTCGCACAGTTCGTCACCGCCCTCCAACAGGGCGAGGAACTGGGCTCGCCGATCGTCGAGACGCTGATCCAGATCGCCAACGACATGCGCCGCACGGACGCCCAGAACGCCCGCCGGCGGGCCGCCCGCGCGGTCCCCAAGGCCACCATGGTCGTCACCACGTTCATGGTCCCGGCCACGATGATCCTGCTTATCGCCGGCTTCTTCCTGGGCTCCGGCACCGACTTCGGCTCCCTGATGGGCAAGTGACCATGACCCGCACCACACCCTCCGCCGCCCTCTCGGACGCACCCCCGGCGACCTGGCGCCGCTGGACCGCCCTCGGCGTCCCCGGCCTGGTCGCCCTCGGCACCGCCCTCGCACTCCTCCAGGGCACCGTGTTCGCCCACGACACCTTCCACGACTGCCACTACTTCGGCCCGTCCTTGCGGATGCACATCGCAGCCTGGGCGGGGCTGGCCTGCGGACTCGCCGCGCCGATGCTGTACGTGGCGCTGTGCCGCGGTGCGGCCCGGCGCGGCTGGGACCACACCGCCACCCGCGCCTCCGGCCTCGCCCTGGCCGTCCTGATCCTGGGCGTACTCCCGTTGCTGCTGGAGGTGTTCGGGGTCTGGGTGCTCTACGCGCCCGACCCGTCCGGCGGCTACGACTGCTCGGGGCTGGCGGCACCGGGCCCGGCCGCCCTCTCGGCCGGATGAGACCGGTCCGGGGACCGCGTTCCCTCCAATGCCTTCGCAAGCGCAACGAGTTGTGCCACAGTGGTGGCGCCTGGCGGCCGCCCGCACCGCGGTGCGGGCGGCGTCCGGAGCGCATGGGCAGGGGGATTTCGGAGGGGGAACGGGGGTGGCCGAGGTGACGCGCGATGGCCGAAACACGACGCCCCTTCCCTCGTTGGTGGTTTCGGACGAGGGGGAGGTTCGGAACCTCTGTTCCGGGAACGCCGTTCCGGCGTACTTTTCTCGTGTCATGAGCGCGGACGCGCGCACCACGGGGACACACCGGCCGGACCAGAGCGGGACGGCGGCCCATGGAGGAGAAGACGATGGCGAAGCGGACCGTGAGGAACGACCGGGGACAGACCTCGATCGAGTACCTCGGCATCATCGCGGTGGTCGTGGCGATCGTCCTGGTGCTGTCGACCACGGACTTCGGCAGTCAGATCGCCAACGCCATCGCCAACAAGATCTCCGACGTCGTCGGGATCTAGCTCCCGACACTCCGCCCGTGCCGGCCACCACCGTCACGCGCCGCCGCCGGCGCGACGCCGGGCAGACCCTGCCGATCTACCTCGTCGCGATCGGCGGCCTGCTCTTCCTCGCGCTCGCCTTCTTCGCCGTAGGCCAGGCGGCGGCCAGCCGCAACGGCGCGCAGACCGCCGCCGACGCCGCCGCGCTCGCCGCCGGCCAGAAGTACCGCGAGGACCTGCGCGAGGGCTTCCTCGCCGGATTCCGCGAGGGTACCGGCGACCCGACGGCCTGGGAGGAACTCCTCGCCGGCCGCGGCGCCCCCTCCGACCCGGCCTGCACGAACGCCGGCTGGTACGCCGGCCGCAACGACGCCGCGGTCTCGTCCTGCACCCCGGACTCCTGGCCGACATCCTTCGCCGTCACCGTGAAGTCCCGCCGCCCCGTGGGTGATTCGGTCATCCCGGGCACCGGGAGCACCCATGCCGCCGCCGAGGCGAAGGCGGTCGTCGTCCCCCGCTGCACCTTCGCCGCCGACACCCCCTCGACCCGGCCCACACCAGCCCCCACCCCCACCCCCACTCCCGGCGGTAGCAAGGACGGCGGCAAGGACCCCAGGCCCACTCCCCGCACGCTCACCTGCGACGGCAAGGGCCGGACGCTCGACCCCGACCACCTCCAGGACTTCCCCACGGCCGCCGACCTGTTCTCCGTACGCCTGGCCCGGTGACCGCCGCCCGCCCCGAGACCAGCCGCCCCGTGGCCCCACCGACCTCCCGATCGCACTCACCGAAGGAACGGATCCATGAGCATTCGGCGCACCACGAAGGCCGCCAGGGGAGCGGTCGCCACGGCGAGCGCGGTCGGCCTGGCCCTCCTCGTGGCCGGCTGCGGTGGTGGCGACGACGGCGGCGCGCAGGCATCGGACCGCAAGAAGCCGGCCGCCCACAGCGCCACCCCCGACGACGGCGGCGCCGGCTCCCCGGCGGCCGACGCCGACAAGGTCATCGGCGAGATGAAGGGCCCGGACGGCGTCGTGGTCACCCTGAGCTCCGCGGTCCGCGACGCCGGCGGCTTCGTCACCGTCGAGGGCACCGTCACCAACCACGGCACCCGCGCCTTCAACGCCATCGACTGGCGCTCCAACGAGACCGAGCTGAAGTCGCGTTCGTCCGTCTCGGGCGCCACCCTGGTCGACAAGACGGGCAAGAAGCGCTATCTCGTCCTCCGCGACACCAACGGCGAATGCCTGTGTACGACGGGCCTGAGCGGACTGCTGCCGGGCCAGAGCCGCCCGATCTTCGCGCAGTTCCCGGCCCCGCCCGCCAAGGTGACCGAGGTCGACTTCCAGCTGCCCACCCTGCCGCCGGCCACCATCAAGATCTCCGATTGAGCCGCCCGCCATGACCGCCTCCCGCACGGCCCTCACGGCCGCCGCCGCGCTCCTGCTGACCGTCGCCCTGACCGCCCCCACCGCCCACGCCGACCCGCCGGGCGTCACCGAGGACACCACCGCGCCGGTCCGCATCGACCCCACCAACCCCAACCTGCGGATGGTCCAGGGCGCCACGCTTGCCCCGCCCAAGGTCCTCAACATCAAGTCCATCGTCGAGACCGACGACGGCTCCGAGCGCCGGCAGGACACCAACGACAACATCACCTTCGCGCTCCAGGCCGAGGTCCTGTTCGGCAAGGACAGCGCCGACCTGTCGACCGACGCGCTGGCCCGGATCAGCGCCATCGCCGACGAGGTCAGGAAGCAACACGCCACCCACCTGCGGGTCTTCGGCTTCACCGACAACCTCGGCTCCGCCGCGCACGGCCTGGTCCTGTCCAAGCAGCGCGCCAACGCCGTCCAGCAGGAACTCGCCGTCGACCTCGGCTCCGGGATCACCTTCGAGATCCGCGGCTACGGCGAGCAGTACCCGATCGCGGACAACAGCACCGAGGCCGGCCGCCGGAAGAACCGCCGCGTCGAGGTCAGCTTCCCGCGCAGCGGCGGCTGACGGGCCCCGACCACCGTATTGGACCGCCCGATCCAATAACTGTTACCGTTGCCCCATGGCCCGGCCCAGGAAGTTCGACGAGGTGCGGGCGGTCGACGCCGCGATGGAGGCGTTCTGGGCCGCCGGCTATGAAGCGACGTCCACCCAGGACCTGTGCGACGCCACCGGCCTGGGTCGCAGCAGCATCTACAACACCTTCAAGAGCAAGCACGACCTCTTCGAGCGCGCCCTGGCCCGCTACATGGAGCGCAAGAACGGCGAGCTCACCGAGTTCCTCGACGACGACACCCGCACCGCCCGTCAGAAGCTGCGCGGCATCCTCCAGCGCATCATCGACGAGGAGTTCACCCGTCACCCCGACGGTCGCGGCTGTCTCGTCGTCAACACCGCCATCGAGGTCGCGTCCCACGACGCCCCGGTGGCCGCCGCTCTGGAGCGGGACTACGGCGTGCGCCTGGAGATGGTCCGCGCCGTGATCGAGCGCGGTCAGCGCGACGGCGACATCGCCGCCGACAGGGACTCCCGCACTCTCGCCCACCTCCTCATCGCCGCGATCGGCGGCATTCGCGTCTCGGCCCGCGCCGGTGTCGACCGCGCCGCCCTGGAAAGCGTCGCCGACGCCACCCTCACGGCCTTCTAGCGCCGCCCCGCCCGAAGCCCTCCGACCGCCCCCGCCCCTGGCTGCCCCTGCCCCAATTTTGTACTGATCCATCCAAAATAAATCCCACACACCGAGAAGGACCCCATGCCCCTCGCCGTCCACCTCCTCGGCCTGGCGATCTTCGCCCAGGGCACCTCCGAGTTCATGCTCTCCGGCCTCCTCCCCAACATCGCCACCGACCTCGGCGTCTCCATCCCCGACGCCGGCCTGCTGGTCTCCGCCTTCGCCATCGGCATGGTCGTCGGCGCCCCGGTGCTCGCCGTCGCCACCCTCCGGGTCCCGCGCCGCACCGCACTCGTGGCCTTCCAACTGGTCTTCGTCGCGGGCCATGTGATCGGCGCGCTGGCACCCGCCTACGGCGTCCTGTTCGCCACCCGCATCCTCAGCGCCCTCGCCTACGCCGGCTTCTGGGCGGTCGCCGCCGCCACCGCGGCGGGCCTGGTGCCGGCGGAATCACGGGGCAGGGCGATGTCCGTGGTCGGCATGGGGCTCACCCTCGCCACCGTCGTGGGCGTGCCCGCCGGCACCCTCCTCAGCCAACACGCCGGCTGGCGCGCGGCGTTCTGGGCGGTGGCGGCCCTGACCGTCCTCAGCACCCTCTCCCTCCTGGTCGCCCTCCCCGCCACTCGCCGCACGACCCACATCCCCTCCATACGCCGCGAGTTGACCGGCCTGGCCCGCCCCCAGCTCTGGCTCTCCTTCCTCATCACCACCCTGACCTTCGGCGCCGGCGTGGTCACCTTCAGCTACCTCGCCCCGCTACTGACCGAGGTGACCGGACTCCCCGCGGGCTGGGTCCCCGCCGTCCTCTCGCTCTACGGCGTCGGCGGCCTGATCGGCATCACCGTCGGCGGCCGGTACGCCGACTCCGCGCCGCTGCGCACCCTCACCCTCGGCGCCGCCCTCCTCACCCTCGCCTCCGCCGCCCTGGCCCTCGCCGCCGCCGACCTGCCCACCACCCTCGCCCTGGTCCTCCTCCTCGGCTTCACCGCCTACCTCGTCAACCCCGTCGTCCAGTCCCGGGTCTTCCGCCTGGCGCCCGACGCCCTCACCCTGGTCCCCGCCGTGAACACCTCGGCCTTCAACGTCGGCATCACCCTCACCCCCATGCTCGGCGGAGCGACCATCGACGCCGGACTCGGCTACCCCTCCGTCGCCTGGGTCGGCGCCGCCACCGGCCTGCTCGGCCTCATCGCCATCGCCTGGGCCGCCGCCCTCCAACGCCGCACCCGTACCGTGCCCGCACCGCTCCCGGTCCCGCCGCGCACCCCGGCGAGCGTCACCACCGAGGGCTGACCCAACACCCCACGCCCCAAGGGCGATCACCCCCGGGCGCCCCCGACCCGCACCCGCACCCCCGGGCGCAACCCCCACCCGGCCATCGCCCCGGCCTCCGCCTCCACCACGTGGCGGGCCCGCAGCCGCGGCCGCCCCAACCGCCCCGGCCGCAGGGTGCACACGTCGACCACCACGAAGTCCCGGCTCAGATAGGCCACATCGATCGCGAACCGCATCCCGAACGTGTGCACCCCGCTCGCCGGCGTCAGCAGCAGCGCCCCCACGATCCCGTCCCGGCCCAACAACCCCCGGGTCCGGGCCCGGTAGGACGCCGCGACCTCCACCGGAACCTCGACGCCCGCGACCTCCAGAACACCCCGCCCGTCCACCCAACTCCCCATGCCCGCCGTTGTACCAACCGCCGCGCTCTAGGGTCGAGCCCGTGTCCGTCACGCTGATCGCCCTCGCCGCCGCCTACGGAGCCGCCACCGGCCTCCTCATACCGCGGCCCGCGCACCGCCTCTCCGTGGACCCCGAAGAGGACTGGCGCGCGCACTGCCCGGACGGCCATCCGCTCACCGGCGCGGCCCGGGGCTGGCTGGGCCGCGGCCACTGCCCGCGCTGCCGGGCACCGTACGGGCCGCCCGCGCCGCCGATCGCGACCGCCACCGCCCTCGCCTGCGCGGCGCTCGCCACGGCCACCGGAGCCCGCCCGGAACTCGCCGTCTGGCTGCTCATGACGCCCCTCGCGGTCCTCCTGACGCTCGTCGACCACCGGGTGCAGCGCCTCCCCGACGTGCTGACCCTGCCCCTGGCCGGCACCGCGGCCACCGCCCTCGGCGCCGTCGGCTGGCTCACCGGCGACACCGGCAGCTGGCTGCGCGCCCTCCTCGGCGGCGCGGCCCTGGCCGCCTTCTACCTGCTCCTCCACCTCCTCAACCCCGCCGGCCTCGGCCGCGGCGACGTCAAGCTGGCGCTCGGCCTGGGCGTCGCCCTTGGGTGGTACGGCTGGCCCACCCTGCTCACCGGCGGCGCGGCCGGCCTCCTGATCGGCGCGCTCTTCGCGGCCGGCCTCCTCCTGGCCCGCCGCACGGACCGCAAGGCCACCCTCCCGCTCGGCCCCTTCATGATCATCGGAGCCTTCTGCGGCCTCCTCCTGGGCGCCGCGGCATCCCCCTGACCCCACCCCGAGCCACGCCGGTCACCCCGCGATGCACGAAGCACCCCTCCCGCGGGGTTATGGTGGAAGCCCCCCCTCGGGCCGGTCCGTATCCCCCCCACGGACCGGCCCGCTTTTCGTTTGCCCTTCCGCTGCGCTTGGCTGGCTTCCCACGTTGTCGTCCTCCCCGCCGCGGGGGTGCGTGTTCGGTGCGCCTGCGGCGCCGGGCCCGCCTGACGGCGGGGTCTTGCGATTCCGCTGCGCGGGGCGGGTCCGCTGCGCGGGGCTGTTGGGTGCGGTGACGGGCCTGCGGGGGTGGTGTGCAGGACTGCTGCGCTTTACGTCCTGCACACCACCCCCTCCGGCCCGTCCCCTCCCGTGAGTGGGTGGGAAATACAGGTGCGTCCACCCTCACGCCGGTGGTCTGCTCACGGTCACCACTCGACAACGAACCCGCAGGGGACCACTTACGGGCGCCCCGACTCACCGTTTCTATGACCACCCACGGGAGGGGACGGGTCTGCGGGGTGGGGGTTGTCCGGACGTAAAGCGCAGCAGTCCGGACAACCCCCACCCCGCAGACCCGGCACCGCTGCCGAAAAGCCCCGCGCAGCGGCACCGCCCCGCGCAGCGGATCGGCACACCCCGCCGTCAGGCGGGCCCGGCGACCCCTACGGCGGGGACGCCGGCTACGTGGGAGGCATCCTCAACGGCGGGCCCAGATGTTCACGCCCTCCGTCGTCTCCGCGAACTTGTCGACCTCGGCCAGTTCCGCGTCCGTGATCGCGGGGGCGTCGAGCGCCGCGACGTTGGCCTCCAGCTGGGCGACGCTGCTGGCGCCGATCAGTGCGGAGGTCATGCGCTGGTCCCGCAGGACCCAGTTCAGTGCGAGCTGGGCCAGCGACTGGCCGCGGCGGCTCGCGATCTCGTTGAGTCCGCGGAGGCGCCGGACGACCTCGTCGGTGAGGAGGTTCGGGTCCAGGGACTTGCCCTGCGAGGCGCGCGAGCCCTCGGGGACGCCGTTCAGGTACTTGTCGGTGAGCATGCCCTGGGCCAACGGCGCGAAGGCGATGCAGCCCATGCCCGCGTCGTCCAGGGCGTCCAGCAGCCCGTCGTCCTCGATCCAGCGGTTGATCATGGAGTACGAGGGCTGGTGGATCAGCGGGCGCACGCCCATCTCGCGCAGGATCCGGACCGCCTCGCGGGTCTGTTCCGCGTTGTAGGAGGAGACCCCGACGTACAGCGCCTTGCCCTGCTGGACGGCGGACGCCAGCGCGCCCATCGTCTCCTCCAGCGGGGTTTCCGGGTCGAAGCGGTGCGAGTAGAAGATATCGACGTAATCGACGCCCATCCGCTTGAGCGAGGCATCCAGCGACGAGAGCAGATATTTCCGGGAGCCCCATTCGCCGTAAGGGCCGGGGTGCATCAGATATCCGGCCTTTGTCGAGAGAACGAGCTCGTCGCGGTAGCCGCGGAAGTCCTGCGCGAAGATCTTGCCGAAGTTCAGCTCGGCGGACCCTGGCGGCGGTCCGTAGTTGTTGGCCAGGTCGAAGTGGGTGATGCCCAGGTCGAAGGCGCGGCGCAGAATCGCCCGCTGGGAGCTGAGGGTGCGATCGTCCCCGAAGTTGTGCCAGAGTCCGAGAGAGACAGCGGGGAGTTTGAGGCCGCTGCGGCCGGTGCGCCGGTACTCCATGGAGGCATAGCGTGAATCCGCGGCGCGGTAGTCAGTGCCAGTGGTCATGGTCCTCTCCCTATCACGGACTTGTGACATACCTGATTGGGCTGTTGAGACAGCCGAGAAGTAAAGTTGCCCCTTTAGGCGACGGGGCGATGGCCATCGGTACGGAGGGGCTGGACCACACATGCTGCGATCTTCCGGGATGCGCATCCCGTATCCGCCTGCACTGCGCGACCTCGTCTACCGGCTGTACGCCCGCAGGGTGGAGGGCCGTCTGGACCACACCCAGGTGCCCAAGCACATCGGCGTCATCCTGGACGGCAACCGGCGCTGGGCGCGGGCCGACGGGTTGTCGGCCGAGCAGGGCCACCTGGCGGGTGCGGCCAAGATCGACGAACTGCTGGGGTGGTGCGCGGAGACCGATGTGGAGGTCGTCACGCTCTGGCTGCTCTCGACGGACAACCTCGACCGGCCGGCGGCCGAGCTGACCCCGCTGCTGGGGATCATCGAGAACACCGTGCGCAACCTGGCCGCGGACGGCCGCTGGCGGGTCCATCACGTCGGCAACCGCGACCTGCTGCCCGACGCGACCCAGCAGGTGCTCAAGCGGGCCGAGCAGGACACCCTCGACAACAAGGGCGTCCTGGTGAACGTCGCGGTCGGCTACGGCGGCCGGCAGGAGATCGCGGACGCGGTGCGCTCGCTGCTGCTGGAGCACGCCGAGCGCGGCACGACCTTCGAGGAACTGGCCGAGATCGTCGACATCGACCTGATCTCGGAGCACCTCTACACCCGGGGGCAGCCGGACCCGGACCTGGTGATCCGCACCAGCGGTGAGCAGCGGCTGTCCGGCTTCATGCTCTGGCAGAGCGCCCACTCGGAGTACTACTTCTGCGAGGTCTTCTGGCCGGCGTTCCGGAAGGTCGACTTCCTGCGGGCCCTGCGCGACTACGCGGCCCGGCACCGACGCCTCGGGCTCTAGCCCGCAACGTTCCCGGAGGGACTGCCGGGCGGTGCCCGGCAGTCCCTCCGGGCGGATGGCGGGACTCCGTGGACGCGATCGGGGCCCCGCTTCGCTCGTGGGGCCGGATTCCGGCCACGTTGCCCGGTGTGATTCGGCCGTCTTCCGGGGGTGGGACCGGGCGTCGGGGCGCCGTGTGCGCCCCGACGGCGCCCGGGCGCACGTCCTTGATGGCGCGTCTTCCGCGCTCTGACAATGCCTCTCCTAACGCCCCCTCCGGCGCCCCTCGTTCGGGGGCGCCTCCGGTGTCGCGTCCCTGTTCGGAGGGTGCTTCGCCCGTCTTTCCGCCGGTCAGCGGGCACCTGTAACCAAAGGTTCATCGAGCGTGTGTCATATGCCGTGGCATGGGCGCGGGGGTTGAAGGGAATATCCCTGGCAGGTCGGTGCCCGGAACAAACAAGCCATCGGGTGCCGGATCTCAGCGGGCGGCATGGGGCCGTCCGCCCGGGAGGCCCTTTGCGCATCACGGACGATCGTGCGTACCGCACGGACGACGCGGAGGGCCGGCGTTCGGCCCGCGCAGCGCGGTCAGAACCCGGTCCTGTCCCCGGCGACGTCGTCGCACCCCGACCTCATCCGAGGGGGTTCGTCCACCCGTGGTGAACAGCAAGAAGCGCCGTGAGAGCGACCGGCGCACCTATGTACTCGACACCAGCGTCCTGTTGGCGGATCCGTCCGCCATGTCCCGCTTCGACGAGCACGAGGTGGTGTTGCCGGTCGTCGTGGTCACGGAGTTGGAGGCCAAGCGGCACCATCCCGAACTGGGTTACTTCGCGCGGCAGGCGCTGCGCCGGCTGGACGAGTACCGCGTGCAATACGGGCGACTGGACGCCCCCATCCCCATCGGGGAACTCGGCGGGACGCTCCGGGTCGAACTGAACCACTCCGACCCGGGACTGCTGCCCGCCGCCTTCCTGAACGGTCCCAGCAGGTTCGGCGACAACGACTCGCGGATCCTCGCGGTCGCCCGCAACCTCCAGGCCGAGGGGTTCGACGTCACCGTCGTCTCCAAGGACCTGCCGATGCGCATCAAGGCGTCCTCGGTGGGTCTGCTGGCCGAGGAGTACCGCGCGGAGCTGGCGATCACCGACTCCGGCTGGACCGGCATGGCCGAACTCGCCCTCTCCGCCGAGCAGGTGGACGACCTGTTCGCGGCCGAGACCGCGCACGTTCCGGGCGCGGAGGAATTCCCGGTGCACACCGGGCTGGTCCTGCTGTCCGAGCGCGGCAAGGCGCTGGGCCGGGTCACCCCGGAGGGCGCGGTCCGGCTGGTGCGCGGCGACCGGGAGGCGTTCGGGATCCACGGCCGCAGTGCCGAGCAGCGGATCGCGCTGGACCTGCTGCTCGATCCGGAGCTCGGCATCGTGTCGCTGGGCGGCCGGGCCGGTACGGGCAAGTCGGCGCTGGCGCTGTGCGCCGGGCTGGAGGCGGTGCTGGAGCGCCGGCAGCACAGCAAGGTGATGGTCTTCCGGCCGCTGTACGCGGTCGGCGGGCAGGAGCTGGGCTATCTGCCGGGCACCGAGGCGGAGAAGATGAGCCCCTGGGCTCAGGCCGTCTTCGACACGCTGTCCGCGGTGACCACCAAGGACGTCATCGAGGAGGTGGTCGCCCGCGGGATGCTGGAGGTGCTGCCGCTGACCCACATCCGCGGCCGATCGCTGCACGACGCGTTCGTGATCGTGGACGAGGCCCAGTCGCTGGAGCGGAACGTCCTGTTGACCGTTCTGTCCCGCATCGGGGCCAATTCCCGGGTCGTACTGACCCATGACGTCGCCCAGCGCGACAACCTCCGGGTCGGGAGGTACGACGGGGTGGTGGCCGTCGTCGAGAAACTGAAGGGGCATCCGCTCTTCGCGCACGTCACGCTCAATCGTTCGGAGCGTTCGCCGATCGCCGCACTGGTGACCGAAATGCTGGAGGACGGCAGGATCTGACCCGTTGTGGAACGGCGCGCCGCCCGGCGAAGCGAAGGAGCTTAGCCGGGCGGCGCTCGTGTGCGCTCGGATATCCGGAAATCCCGAGAGGCAAACGAGGTGTGAGCTTTCACACCCGATGGGGAATTGCTTCCCGGTAGCCCGTTCGGGCAGAGTCTGGGTCCTGTCAGGCCCCGCATACGGCCCAGACGCACCCTCGAGGTGTATGGACGACCCGAACTTCATAGCGAGTTGCCGTATGCCGCCCAAGCACCACGCGGACCCCCGAGGGGGACGTACCGGGTCAGTGCCTCCCGTGACCAGCCGACGCCACCGCTCAACAGGCGCCGGAACAAGGGGAGGCCAGCGCCAGGGGCACGATTGCGTCCGCGAGGTCACCTAAGCGGGCGATGCTGGAAGGAAAACGTGTGAGCCGGATCTCGGTCCGGGGATTCGCAGTGGCCTCTGCCACCGCGGTCACCACCGTCGGCGCCGTCGTCGGCGTTGCGTCAGGCAGCCAGGCATCGGTCAGCAACACCGAGGCCACCGCGGCCGACGCGACGATCGCCGACATCCCCGCGGGCCAACAGGCCCAGGTGCAGACGGCGTCGTTGACGCAGCAGGCAGACTCGGCGTCCACCCAGGCGGACACGGCGGCCCTGAAGTCCGCCCAGGAGTCGGCCCGCAAGGCAGCTGCGGAGACCGCGCAGAGCAAGAAGGACGCCGCGGACAAGGCGAAGGCGGAGAAGGAGGCCAAGGAGCGTGAGAAGGCGCAGGTCGCCTCCCGCTCGGCCGTCCGCGACGCCAGCGACTTCGTCGCCAAGGCTTCCTACTCCATCGCCGAGACCCAGGCGATGGCGCGCCAGATGATCGCGTCCGACCAGTTCCAGTGCTTCAGCAACATAGTGGAGCGCGAGTCCGGCTGGAACTACCGCGCCACCAACGCCTCTTCGGGCGCCTACGGCCTGGTCCAGGCGCTGCCCGGCTCGAAGATGTCCTCCGCGGGCTCCGACTGGCAGACCAACCCGGCCACCCAGATCAAGTGGGGCCTGAACTACATGAACAGCCGGTACGGCAGCCCCTGCGGTGCCTGGTCGTTCTGGCAGGCGAACAGCTGGTACTAGGCCGCCTGGCAGCTTCACCACGCTCCGAAACCCCCGAACGCGACGCGTCGGGGGTTTCGCGCATCCGGCACAGGTAACGTCGTTACGTCAGTTGTGCCGTAAGGGCGGGGAAGAGGAAGCGACATGTCCAGATTGCCTCAGTGGGTCGGTGGCCTAGGCGCCGGTCTGACGCGGCTCTCGCAGCGGTTGGAGGAGCAGCGCCGCCGTGCCGAGGCCGCCGAGGCTGCCGGCGACACGGATGCGCCGGTGCCGGCCGGGCGCGCCAACGGCCTGGACGGGTACGCCCTGCGGGTTCCGGCCAAGAGCCTCGCCGCGGAGGGCGGGCCCGACGGGCGCACCGTGCCGGCCGCGTGGGGGCCGGCCGCGATGACCGCCGCCGATGCCGTGGCCACGGTGGACGGTGTGCCGGAGCGGGTGGCGAGCGCGCCGGCGGAGCCCGAGGAGCCGGCGGAGCCGGTCCAGACGCCCGCCGCCCGGCCGCCCGAGTCGGTCCCCGCGCCGCCGACCTATGCGCCGGCCGTCGCGGCCCGCCCGGATCCGGTGGCCGCGGTGCCCTGGGGCGTCCGGGTCGCGGCCGAGGCCGGCTGGCGGCTGCTGGTGCTGGCCGGGACGTTGTGGGTGCTGGCGAGGGTGATCACCACCATCTCGCTGGTGGTGCTGGCCTTCGTCGCGGCGCTGCTGATCACGGCGCTGCTCCAGCCCACCGTGGCGTGGCTGCGGCAGCGCAACGTGCCGCGCGGGCCGGCCACCGCGCTGACCTTCATCGGCGGCTTCGTGGTGATGGGCCTGGTCGGCTGGTTCGTCGTATGGCAGGTTCAGGGCAACATCGACTCGGTGTCCAGCCGCATCCAGGAGGGCATCACCGAGCTGAAGGGCTGGCTGCTCAACAGCCCGTTCCATGTGACCGAGAGCCAGATCAACCACATCGCCAAGAACCTCCAGGACGCGGTCGGCGCCAACACCGAGGCGATAACGTCGGCCGGGCTGGAGGGCGTCACGGTCGTCCTGGAGCTGTTCACCGGCATCGTGCTGGCGATGTTCACCACGCTGTTCCTGCTCTACGACGGCCGGCGGATCTGGGAGTGGACGCTCAAGCTCGTCCCGGCCGCGGCCCGCGAGGGGGTGGCGGGCGCCGGCCCGCGCGCCTGGCGGACGCTGACCGCCTATATCCGCGGCACGGTCCTGGTCGCGCTGATCGACGCCGTCTTCATCGGCATCGGACTCTATTTCCTCAATGTGCCGCTTGCCGTCCCGCTCGCCGTCTTCGTCTTCCTCTTCGCGTTCATTCCGCTGGTCGGCGCGGTGGGCTCGGGCGCGTTGGCGTGCGTGGTCGCGCTGGTCGCGGGGGACGACGGCGTCTTCACTGCGCTGCTGGTGCTGGCGGTGGTGCTGGCGGTGAACCAGATCGAGAGCCATGTGCTCCAGCCGTTCATCCTGGGCCGGGCGGTCCGGGTGCACCCGCTGGCAGTGATCCTCTCGGTCGCCGCGGGCAGTCTGATCGCCGGCATCGGCGGCGCGGTGGTGGCGGTGCCCCTGGTGGCCGTGACCAATACCGTCGTCGGCTACCTCCGCTCGTACTCCCGGGAGCAGGCGCTGCGGATGACGGTGCCGCCGCGCGGCGCGACCGCGCTCGCGGTGGCGCCGACCCCGCCGCCGCGGCACTCCGAGCACCCGGCGGACGAGTAACGGCCGGCGGTCCCCCCCGCAACGCACGGAACCCCCGCGGACACCAGGTCCGCGGGGGTTCCGCGTTGTTGCGTGGTACGGGGGCGTGCGCCGCCCGCTCCGCCGTGCCTTACTCGGCGAGGGCGGCCTCGGCGTCGAGGGTGGCGCCGACGGCCTGCAGGACGGCCGCGATCTTGACGGCCTCCTGGATCGTCTCGCGCTCGACACCGGCCTTGCGCAGCACCTGCTCGTGCGAGTCCAGGCACATGCCGCAGCCGTTGATGGCGGAGACGGCCAGCGACCACAGCTCGAAGTCGACCTTGTCCACGCCGGGGTTGCCGATGACGTTCATCCGCAGACCGGCGCGCAGGTTGCCGTACTCCGGGTCGGAGAGCAGGTGGCGCGTCCGGTAGAAGACGTTGTTCATCGCCATGATGGCCGCGGCCGACTTGGCGGCGGTGTACGCCTCGGCGGAGAGGTTCGCCTTCGCCTCCGGCTCCAGCTCGCGCAGCACCTTGGGGGAGCGCGAGGCGATCGCGCAGGCGAGCACCGTGCCCCACAGCTGCTGCTGCGGAAGGTCGGAGTTGCCGATCACCGAACCGAGGTTCAGCTTCAGGTCCTTGGCGTAGTCCGGAACGGCGGACTTGAGGTCATCGAGAGCCATGGGTGTCACTCACCAGCCAGCAGGGCGACCGGGTCCAGGGTGTCCTCGCCCTTGCTCCAGTTGCAGGGGCACAGCTCGTCGGTCTGCAGGGCGTCCAGGACCCGCAGGACCTCCTTGGGGTTACGGCCGACGGAGCCGGCGGTCACCATGGTGAACTGGATCTCGTTGTTCGGGTCGACGATGAAGACGGCGCGCTGCGCGAAGCCGTCCTCGCCCTCGATGCCGAGGTCGCGCATGAGCTCGTGCTTCGAGTCGGCGAGCATCGGGAAGGGCAGGTCGGTCAGGTCCGGGTGGTCCTTGCGCCAGGCGTGGTGCACGAACTCGGAGTCGCCGGAGAAGCCGAGGATCTGGGCGTCACGGTCGGCGAACTCGTCGTTCAGCTTGCCGAACGCGGCGATCTCGGTCGGGCACACGAAGGTGAAGTCCTTGGGCCAGGCGAAGACGATCTTCCACTTGCCCTCGTAGGTCTTGTGGTCGATCTGCCCGAACTCCTTGCCCTTCTCCAGCGAGACGCAGGCGGTCAGGTCGAACTCGGGGAACTTGTCACCAACAGTGAGCACGCGCTCTCCTTGTTACAAGAAAGTCCCTTGTGGGGCGCTTTCTGGTCTTTCCTTGAGGCTTGGACGGGATCCACAGTGCCACAGCAGGCATTGATCAGGGAAATAGTTAGACTTGTGGACGTTGATCGGAGGTGGTTATCAGTGGCATCCCCCACGAACCCCGGCGGGCGGCCCCGCCAGCCCAGCCTGGCCCAGCTGAGGGCCTTCGCCGCGGTCGCCGAGCACCTGCACTTCCGGGAGGCGGCGGCCGAGATCGGCATGAGCCAGCCCGCGCTCTCCGGAGCCGTCTCCGCGCTGGAGGAAACCCTGGGCGTCCAACTCCTGGAGCGTACGACCCGCAAGGTGCTGCTCTCGCCGGCGGGGGAGCGGGTGGCGGTCCGCGCCCAGGCCGTCCTGGACGCGGTCGGCGCGCTGATGGAGGAGGCGGAGGCGGCCCGCGCGCCGTTCACCGGCGTGCTCCGCCTCGGCGTCATCCCGACCGTCGCCCCGTATCTGCTCCCCGCCGTCCTGCGGCTGGTCCACGACACCTACCCGGAGCTGGACCTCCAGGTGCACGAGGAGCAGACCACCTCGCTGCTGGACGGACTGGCGCACGGCCGGCTGGACCTGCTGCTGCTCGCGGTGCCGCTCGGCGTCCCCCAGGTCACCGAAATCCCTCTGTTCGACGAGGACTTCGTGCTGGTGGCCCCGAAGGAACACTGGCTCGGCGGGCGCGGCGACATCCCCCGCGCGGCCCTGAAACAACTCGACCTGCTGCTGTTGGACGAGGGGCACTGCCTGCGCGACCAGGCGCTGGACATCTGCCGCGAGGCGGGGCGGGACGAGAACACACCGGTGACGACGAGTGCGGCCGGGCTCTCCACGCTGGTGCAGTTGGTGGCCGGCGGTCTGGGGGTAACTCTCCTGCCGCGTACGGCCCTTCGCGTCGAGACCGCCCGCAACGACCTTCTGACCACGGGCTACTTCGCGGACCCGGCACCTTCTCGGCGGATCGCCCTGGCCATGCGCAGCGGCTCGGCCCGGCAGCCGGAGTTCGAGGAGTTCGCGGCGGCGCTGCGGGGGGCCATGCGGGGGTTGCCGGTGCGGGTTGTGGAGGGGTGAGGGGCGTCAGCGGCGCCGTGGGGTGCGGCGCCTGGAATCTTCCAGAACCTGCGCGACATCGAGGGTGACGCTGGCCCCGATCGACTCCGGAAGCGTGACCTTCTCTCCCGCTACATGGATGCGGTGAACGGCGTAGCCGTCCTCCATAGGCTCGGTGAGGACGTGGAGGCGCTCGTGCTTGCGGTCGACGATCACGTACACAGGGACGTTCGCGGACCCGTAGGCGGCGACCTTCTTACGCAAGTCGTTGCGTTGGCCGGGGAGCTGCTGCATCAGCTGGTCGGCCTGTTCGAGGAGCAGGTGCCGGTGGCCGTGCGCGTAAGGCCCTTCGGCGGCTGCTGCGGACATGCATGCCTCCCGTTGCCTGGTGTCGAGTGCCATCATCGTAGGCACGGTCGCCCGCACCCGTCTCGTACGACAACGTTCACCCGTTCGGGTATCACTCCGTCCGCAACCCCTCCGGCCGCATCATCCGCCACAGCGGCGGCAGGCTCAGGGCGGTGACGAAGAGGATGACGCCGCCGCCGATGGCGGTCATGCCGGCGACCACCGGCCAGTCGACGATCACGTCGCTGCCGATGATGGTGAGCAGCAGGGAGCCCAGGGCCAGTCCGCAGGACAGCGCCAGGGCCAGGCCGAGGGCGACCGGCAGGGCGGTCTGCCACAGGACGGACCAGCCGAGGGTGGCGCGGCGGGTGCCGTACGCGTCGAGGGTGGAGAGCAGCCGGCGGCGTTCGTAGAGCTGCTCGACGGTGGAGATGATCAGGCCCGCGCCGATCAGCAGCAGGGTGACGACCGCGCCGATGAAGATCGTGGTGCGGATGCCGTCGTACTGCCGGTCGTGCGGGTTGTCGATGGAGGAGCCCTCCATCATCGTCGGGTCGATCCGGGCCGCGGTGTTGCGGATGTGCTCGACGGCGTCGGGGGTGTCGCGGTCGAAGCGGACGAGGGCCTCCACGCTGGGCCTGGTGAGCCGGTTCGTGTCGAGGACCGAGGGGGTCAGGAGCAGGTCGTAGTAGAGGCGGTGGCCGTCCTGGAGCGGGGCGAGCTGGGCGGCGCGGGCGGACGGCGGAACCGTCCAGGGGCGGGGGGCCGGGACGGGCTCGTCGGAGGCGTCCGGCGGGTTGAGGTTGATGGTGGCACCGGGGGTGAGGCCCCTCTCGGTGCCGGAGTCCCGGTGGCCGTCGGTGACGAAGGCGTCGCCGTCCCGGCAGGACGGCAGGTGGGCCACCTTGCGCAGCTCGGCGCAGGTGCCGACGCCGATGATGCCGGGGAGGTCGCGGTCGGTGTCGTGGTCCGGGGTGGGCATCCGGCCGGCGTTGGCATCGAGGAGGCCGCGGGCAGTGGTGACCCCGGGGGTGGCACGCAGCGCGCTCAGCAGTCGTTCGGTCTGCTGCCAGCTCGCCCCGTTGCCCCACAGGCTGATCTGGGGTACCCGGCCGGACTCGGCGTACGCGGCGGCGTAGCCGGCCTGCGAGCCGGTCATCAGCATGTGGATGGCGACGGCGCCGGCCAGCGCGACGGTGATGCCGCTGACCGCGCGGGTCGCCGGGCCGCTGCTCAGCTGGAGCCGGCGGACCGCCAGCTGCCAGGTGACCGGGCCGCCGCGCAGCCGGCCCACGACCCGGTCGACCAGCCAGGGCAGCAGTGCGGTGACGCCGAACAGCAGCAGCGTGGAGCCGCCGGCGAGGCAGCCGGTGGCGAGCGGATCGTCGATCGGGCCCGGCCGGATCGCCATGGGGACCAGCAGGGCCGTGCCGGCGACCGGCAGCGCGACGCGCCACCACAGCCGGCGGCGGACCGGTGGGCGGTTGCGGACGATGCCGAGCGGCTCGACGGTGACGCCGCGCTGGGCGACCAGGGTGACCAGGACGGCGGCGGTCGGCACCAGGACGGTGATCAGCAGCGCGGCGAGCGGGCCGGGGGTGACGTCCGAGGGATAGACGTTGATGTCCCACAGGGTGATGGAGGGGGCCAGCAGACGGCCGGCGAGGAACAGCGCGCCGCCGCCCAACAGTCCGAGCAGCGAGCCGAACAGCACCTCGCCGGAGGCGATCCGCCGGGTGGTGCGGACGTCGGCGCCGACCAGGCGGAGGGCGGCCAGGCGGCGCTCCCGGCGTTCGTTGCCGAAGCGCACGGAGGTGCCGATGAAGACCATCACCGGCGTCATCAGCGCCACACACGTCATGATCACCAGGACCAGGCCGGGCGTGGTCAGCGGCCGTGGGTCCCAGCTCTTGCCGAAGCGGTCGATGCGGTAGCCGGTGAGCTCGCTGAGGGCGTCGCTGTGCGCGAGGTAGGTGAGTTCCCGCGGGCCCTTCAGGCCCTCGTCGCCGATCACGCCGACGATCCGGTAGCTGCTCAGGCGGGCGCGCAGCAGTGCGTTGTCGGGGGCGGCCAGCAGGTCCTTCAGGGCCGGCGAGACCACCATCTCGCCCGGGCCGGGCAGGTGTCGCATGCCGGGCGGCGCCGGCGGGTGCGCGCCGTCCGGGCGGACCAGCCGGCCGCGGATGGCGGTGCCCCGGAAGACGGTGTCCGTGTGGGCGTACAGGACGGTGCGGTCGCTGCGCGGCGGCGGGTGCGCCTGGCCGAGGTTCTCGCGGGCCTTCTCCCGGCCGTGCCAGGCGTTCATCAGGGTCGGGGCGGAGGCGCAGAACAGCAGTACCGCCACGCCGAGGGCGACCCCGGCGGCGGTCAGGGCGGTGCGGATCCAGCCCTCCCGCCCGCCGCCGGCCGCGAACCGCATGCCCATGGCGAGGTCGCGGGCCCAGCGGGCCGGGCCGGTGCGCGGGGGCGCGGGCGGCGGTGCGGGTACGGTGGTGTCCCGCTCGCCGTGGGGCCGCGAGCGGAGCAGGGTCATATCCGGCCCGCCATGTCCTTCACCCGGCCGTCCCGGACGACGATCTCGCGGTCGGAGTAGGCGGCGACCCGGGCCTCGTGGGTGACCAGCACCACGGCCGCGTTGGTGTCCCGGGCGGCGTTGGTCAGCAGCGTCAGCACGCGCTCGCCGTTGAGGGAGTCCAGGGCGCCGGTGGGTTCGTCGGCGAAGATCACCCGCGGTCGGGTGGCCAGCGCGCGGGCGACCGCGACCCGTTGGCCCTGGCCGCCGGAGATCTCTCCGGGGCGCTGCCCGTCCACGCCGTCGACCTCCAGCTGCGCCAGCCAGTCGCGGGCCTGCCGCTCGGCGTCCTTGCGCTTGGTGCCGTTCAGTCGCAGCGGCAGCGCGACGTTCTCCAGGCACGTCAACTCCGGGACGAGCTGGCCGAATTGGAAGACGAATCCGAAGTCGGTGCGGCGCAGCGCGCTGCGCTGGGCGTCGGTCAGCTCGGTCAGGGCGTGCGTGCCGTAGCGGACGGTGCCGGAGTCGGGGCGGATGATCCCGGCGAGGCAGTGCAGCAGGGTCGATTTGCCGGACCCGGAGGGGCCCATGACGGCGACCACCTCACCGGGGTGGATGGAGAAGTCGGCGCCGTCCAGCGCGGGCGTGGGGCCGTACGCCTTGCGCAGCCCCTCCGCGGCGAGCAGGGATCCCTCGGGTGTCATCCGCCGACCGCCTCCGCCAGTTTGTCCAGGCGGGCGGCGGTCAGCTCCAGCCAGCGCAGATCGGCTTCCAGGTGGAACAGCGCGTGGTCGCAGATCAGCTGGTCGGCGAGGTCCCCGGTCCGCTTGCGCTCGGTCAGGCCGCGCATCAGCCGCAGGTGCTCGGCGCGCTGGGTGTCGAGGAGTTCGGCCGCGTCCCGGTCGGTCATCAGGGCCAGGACGACCTTGGTGTAGAGCGTGGACTGGAGGTAGGGCTCGGGCTTCTCCGGCCGGGCCAGCCACTGGGCGACGTCGGTGATCCCGGCGTCGGTGATGGCGTACCGCTTACGCTCCGGGCCCGCCCCGGCCTCCACGCCGTCCACCTCGACCAGGCCGTTCTTCAGCAGCCGGGACATCGTGGAGTAGACCTGCCCGTAGTGCAGCGGGCGGTCCTGCCCGAAGTGCTCGTCGAAGGCCCGCTTGAGGTCGTAGCCATGGCGGGGGCCGGACTCCAGGAGGCCCAGCAGCGTATGACCGATTGACATGACGACCACCTTACTCGGGGCTGTAACGCTGGTGTATACGCACGTGGTATACCGGCTTGCTCTGAGGGGGGGAGGTGCGGGGCGGTCGCCGCAGATTTCTGCCGGCGACCGCCCCGCACCGCGTGCGCTCACTCCGTGCGCAGCCCGTCCGGCCGCATCAACCGCCACAGCGGCGGCAGGCTGAGCAGCGTCACCACCAGGACGAGGGCGCCCCCGGCGGCGGTCAGCGGCCAGACCACCGACCAGTCGAAGGCGGTCTTCCCGGCCATCCGCAGCAGCGCCAGGCCCAGCCCGGCGCCGCCGGCCACCGCCAGGGCCAGCCCCAGGGCCACCGGGACGGCGGTCTGCCACAGCACCGACCAGGCCAGCGTGGCCCGCCGGGTGCCGAAGGCGACCAGGACGGACAGCAGCCGGCGGCGCTCGCGCAGCTGCTCCAGCATCGTCACCAGCATGCTGGCGGCGATCAGGGCCAGCATCGCGGTGGCGGCTGCGAGCAGACCGGTGCGCAGGCTGGTGAACTGCTTGTCGCGGGCGGTGTTCTGGAGCGTGAAGACCCTCGTCTGCGGGTCGATCCGGGCCGCGGTGTTCCGGACGTGCTCGACGGCGTCCGGGACCCTCGGGTCGATCTTGACCATGGCGCGGGCCGTCGGACGCTCCAGCAGCTTCAGGTCCAGGGAGCCCGGGGTGGCCATGAGGCCGAAGACCGCTTGTCCCGTGGGGTCCTTACGGGCCTCGATGGTGCGGGCCGACATCGGGATGGTCCACAGCCGGGGGTGGGGCGGCGGTCCGCTCCTTCCGTCGTCCCCCGCGAAGTCCACCGTGGCGCCGGGCCGGGCGACCTCGGTGATGTCGTCCTCGTCGACCGTGCCGGTGCTGTCCTTGACGACGAAGACATCGCCGTCCTTGCAGGGGCCGGTGTGTGCCAGCTCGCTCAGGCTGGGGCAGTCGCCGACGCTGACCAGCGTGCCGGGCCGGAACTCCTCACCCTTGCGGAGCGGACCGGGCCGGCGGGCGGACGAGCCGATGGACGCGATGACGCCCCGGACGCCCTCGGTCGCGTGGAACTCGCTGATCATCTTCCGGATCGCGCCGATGTCGTGGGACGGAAGCATGGTCCGCAGCTGCGCCCGGCTCTGGTCCTGCCCGGTGATCTTCATGAAGTCGCCCTGGATCGCGGAGAAGAACAGCTGGAGCGCGATCGCCCCGGCGACGGCGACGGTGATCCCGCTGACCGCGCGGGCCGCCGCACCCCCGCTGAGCTGGAGCCGCCGGACGGCCAGCTGCCAGGGCACCGGCCCGCCCCGGAACCGCGCCACCGCCGCGTCCACCGCCCACGGCAGCAGCAGCGTCACACCCACCAGGAGCAGCGCCGCGCCGCCCGCCACCAGATACGGATTGACCTCGGCGTCGCGCCCGCTGACCCGACCGTTGAGCAGCATCAGCGCCAGCCCCGCCACCGGGAACGGCAGTCGCCACCACAGCCGGCGCCGGCGCCCGGCACTGTCGCGTGCGACGCCCAGGGGCTCGATGCTGACCCGGCGCAGCGCGAAGAGTGTGACACCGATCGCGGACACCGGTACGGCGAGCAGGACCAGCGCCGCCAGACCCGGGACCGGCGTCACATCGGACGGGAAGGCGTTGATGTCCCAGACGGTGACGTCGCCGACGAACTGCCGGGCCACCACGAACAGGCCGGCCCCCACCAGCAGCCCGCACACCGCCCCGAACAGCGCCTCACCGGCCGCCATCCGCCGGGTTGCTCGCGCGTCGGCGCCGATCAGCCGGAGCGCTGCCAGCCGACGGTCCCGGCGCTCGCCGCCGAACCGGACGGCCGTGGCGATGAAGAGGGCGACCGGCATCAGCAGCACCACGCAGCCCACGATCAACAGTGTCAGGAGCAGCGGGTCCAGCGGATCGCTCTTGACGAGCGTGCCGAAACGGGCGATCCGCCAGCCCCCGTCGTCCGTGGTGAGCGTGGCACTGCCGGCGTAGTAGAGGAGCTCGCCAGGACCGATCAGACCGGGTTGGGTGATCGTCCCGACGTCCTTGAAGTGCAGCCGCTCCCGCAGCAGTCGGCCCTCCGGTGAGCCGAGCAACTCGCGCAGGGCAGGGGAGACCACCATCTCGCCCGGCCCCGGCAGCGCGCTCACCCCGGGTGGGGTGGGCGCCTGGTCGCCGTCAGGCCGCAGCAGCTTTCCCCGTACGGGATCGCCGCGGAATTCGGTGTCCGCCTCCGCCTCGACCAGCGTCGCCGCCGACGGCGCCAACGCCTCGCTCTCCATCTCCATGGGAAGCCGGGCCTGGCCGCGCTGCGTACGCGTCTCCATCATGGTCGGTATCGACGCGGCGCCCAGCAGCAGCAGCACGCCCAGCCCCACACCGAGCGCGGTGAGCAGGGTGCGGATCCACCCCTCGCGCCCGCCGCCGACCGCGAACCGTACCCCCATGCCGAGGTCCCGGGCCCAGCCGCGCAGCCCGCCCCCGGTGGTCGTCGTGTCGATGCTCACGCCGCGCCCGCCGTCTCCCGGGCGATGCCGTCCCGCACCACGATCTCGCGGTCGGCGTACGCGGCGACCCGCGACTCGTGGGTGACCAGCACCACGGCCGCGTCGGTGTCCCGGGCGGCGTCCGTCAGCAGCGTCAGCACGCGCTCGCCGTTGAGGGAGTCCAGGGCGCCGGTGGGTTCGTCGGCGAAGATCACCCGCGGTCGGGTGGCCAGCGCACGGGCGACCGCGACCCGTTGGCCCTGGCCGCCGGAGATCTCCCCGGGCCGCTTGGCAGCGACCCCGTCGACCTCCAGGCGCGCCAGCCAGTCGCGGGCCTGCCGCTCGGCGTCCTTGCGCTTGGTGCCGTTCAGCCGCAGCGGCAGCGCGACGTTCTCCAGGCACGTCAACTCCGGGACGAGCTGGCCGAATTGGAAGACGAACCCGAAGTCGGTGCGGCGCAGCGCGCTGCACCGCGCGTCACTGAGCCCGGTCAGGGTGTGCGTCCCGTAGCGGACGGAGCCGGAGTCGGGGCGGATGATCCCGGCGAGGCAGTGCAGCAGGGTCGATTTGCCGGACCCGGAGGGGCCCATGACGGCGACCACCTCACCGGGGTGGATGGCGAAGTCCGCGCCGTCGAGCGCGGGCGTCGGGCCGTACGCCTTGTGCAGCGCACGGGCTTCGAGCAGGGAACCGGCCGGGGTCATACACGGGCCTCCGGGAGTACGGGCAGGGCATGGCAAGGGCAGGGCGCGCCGATGGCGGCGCCGTCCCATGAGCACGACCGAACTCTACATGAGGTGTATACGCGGTATGTATAGACGGGGTTTCTAGTGACGGTGGGTCACGCGTCCGCCCGTCACCGGAAACCCCGTCATTCGACCGTCGCCCCGGAAGTGACGCCCCGGAAGCGACGCCCCGGACCGGCTCACTCCGCCGGTCCGTCGGTCCCGTCCTCCGGTTCCCGCCGCTTGGGCGGACGCCCCCTGCGGGGCGGGGCACCCGTGCCCCGCGGCAGCCGTCCGGCGTCGGACAGGGCCTTGCGGAGCAGGAACTCGATCTGCGCGTTGGCGCTGCGGAGTTCGTCGTTGGCCCAGCGGGTGAGGGCGTCGTGGAGGAGCGGGTCCAGTCGCAGCAGCACCTGCTTGCGCTGCTGCGGCCGGCGGCCGGCGGGCCGGTCGCCGGCCGCGCCGGCCCCCTGGGGGCTGTCAGTGCTCACTGGTAGAGCGAGCCCGCGTTCAGGACGGGCTGGGCGGCGCGGTCACCGCACAGCACCACCATCAGATTGCTGACCATGGCGGCCTTGCGCTCCTCGTCCAGCTCGACGATGCCCTGCTCGTTGATGCGCTCCAGGGCCGACTCGACCATGCCCACCGCGCCCTCGACGATCTGCTGGCGGGCCGCGACGACCGCGCCGGCCTGCTGGCGCTGGAGCATCGCGGAGGCGATCTCCGGGGCGTAGGCGAGGTGGCTGAAGCGGGTCTCGATGATCTGCACGCCGGCGGCCTGGACCCGGGCGGTCAGCTCCACGGCGAGCTTCTCGGTGATCTCCTCGGCGTTGCCGCGCAGCGAGAGGTCGCCCTCGTCGTGCGCGTCGTAGGGGTACTCGATGGCGATGTGCCGGACGGCCGCCTCGGTCTGGGTGGCGACGAACTCCAGGAAGTCGTCGACCTCGAAGAGCGCCTGGGCGGTGTCCTCGACCTTCCACACGACGATCGCTGCCAGTTCGATCGGGTTGCCGTAGGCGTCGTTGACCTTGAGGACCGAGGTCTCGTGGTTGCGGATCCGGGTGGAGATGCTGCGGGCCGAGGTGAGCGGGTTGACCCACCGCAGGCCGTCGTTGCGGATGGTGCCGACGTACCGCCCGAAGAGCTGGATCACCCGGGCCTCGCCCGGCGCGACCATCTTCACGCCGGTCATGCAGAAGAGCGAGCCGACCAGGAGCAGGATCCCGACGAGCACCAGGGGGATGGCGGCCGCCTTGTTGCCGTTGTTGCCGGTGATGCCGCCGACGACGATCACGACGACGCCGAGGGCGACGCCCAGGACGGTCAGCAGCAGGGCCAGTCCGCCCGGGATGCTGTGCGCGGCACGCTCGCGGACGTGCGGCGCCGGCATCTCCGGGGCGTCCGCGGAGAGGGTGGGTGTCGGGGTGGCGGGTGTCGTATCGGTCATGGGGTCCCCGTTTCTCGGTTGACGCGCGCCGCGGCACGTGATGTGTGCCGCAGTGCGTGCTTTCGCTGGTCTAGCAAAGTGATAGCACTTTAACGTGCTGGCCTGCTGGGGTCCAGAGGGATTTGGCCAGGTGCCGCGAGGGTTGCGTTCCTTTCCCGTGCTGTATGTCACGTAGGGAAAAGCCTTGATCGATGAGTATTTGTTGACAGTTGCGGTGTTAGCTTCAACAGCTGAGTTATGCCGGGGGCGGAACGACTGGAGTTGCACGAGCGATGGGCCGAGCGAACGCGAGGCGGGCGCGGCAGGGCGGCGCCCGCCAGGCCGGAAAGAACGAGAAGAAGTCCGGCATACGCCGCTTCTTCACCTGGAAGAAGATCCTCGGAACCGTCCTCGGCATCTGCCTGCTGGGCATCCTCGGCTTCGTCGGGCTCTACCTCTACGTGGACGTCCCGGCCGGCAACAAGGAAGCCAAGCTCCAGAGCAACGTCTTCAAGTACGCGGACGGCTCGGTCATGGCGCGGGTCGGCCAGGTCAACCGTGAGACCGTCCCGCTGAGCCGGATACCCAAGGTAGTCCAGCACACCTTCGTCGCCGCCGAGAACAAGACGTTCTACAACGACTCCGGCGTGGACCTGAAGGGCACCCTCCGCGGCGTCATCAACACCCTCAGCGGCAAGGGCAAGCAGGGTGGCTCGACGATCACTCAGCAGTACGTCAAGAACTACTACCTGAGCCAGGAGCAGACGGTCTCCCGCAAGCTCCAGGAGATCGTGATCTCCCTCAAGGTGGACCAGAAGTTCTCCAAGGACGACATCCTCGCCGGCTACATCAACACCAGCTTCTACGGCCGCGGCGCCTACGGCATCCAGGCCGCCGCGCAGGCGTACTACGGCGTGGACTCCGACAAGCTCACCGTCGCGCAGGGCGCCTACCTCGCCTCGCTGCTGCAGGCGCCCAACCAGTACGACTGGGCCATCGCCTCCGACGCCGGCAAGCAGCGGGTCCAGGAGCGCTGGGCGTACACCCTCGACAACATGGTCGAGATGAAGTGGCTCTCGCCCGAGGAGCGCGCCAAGCAGAAGTTCCCGGTGCCCCAGCCCCCCAAGCCGCTGCCCGGTCTGACCGGCCAGGCCAGCTACATCATCGACGCGGCCAAGAAGGAGCTCTTCGCCCAGGGCGTCGACGAGAACGAATTCGAGGCCGGCGGGTGGACGGTCACCCTCGGCATCGACAAGAAGCGGCAGAAGTCGCTGGAGGGCGCGGTCAAGCAGAAGCTCACCGACGACCTCAAGCCCGACAGCCGCTCGGTCGACCGGGACGCCCAGCTCGGCGCCGCCTCGGTGGACCCCAAGACCGGTTACGTCGTGGCGCTGTACGGCGGTGCGGGCTACCCCAAGCACTACACCAACAACGCCACCCGCTCCGACTACCAGCCGGCCTCCACCTTCAAGCCGATCATCCTGGCGTCGGCCATGGAGAACCACGCGGTCACGCAGGGCGGCGTCCCGATCACCCCGAACGCGATCTACGACGGCCGCAACCGCCGTCCGGTGGTCGGCGGCACCAAGCCCTTCGCCCCGCCGAACGAGGACGAGCACACCTACGGGCGGATCACCGTCCAGACCGCGACCAACAACTCCGTCAACTCCGTCTTCGCGCAGATGGGCGCCGACGTCGGCCTGGACCAGGTCAAGAAGACCGCGGTCAGCCTGGGCATGAACGGCGCCAAGATGGACGTGCAGCCGGCCATGACGCTGGGCACCATGGGCGCCAGCCCGCTCCAGATGGCCGGGGCGTACGCCACGTTGGACAACCACGGCACGAAGGTCACCCCGACCATGGTCGTCAAGGCCGTCCACACCCAGGACGGCGTCGACAAGGAGGTCAAGCTCAAGGACCCGATCGGCGACCAGGTGCTGTCCCGGACGACGGCCGACACCATCACCTCCGTGCTGACCGGCGTGGTCGACGACGGCACCGCCTCGGAAGCGGTGAAGAACACCGACTACAAGGCGGCGGGCAAGACCGGTACCTCCGACGACAACAAGTCGGCCTGGTTCGTGGGCTACACGCCCAAGCTGGTCACCGCGGTCGGCATGTTCGGCGAGTCGCCCAACGGCGGCAAGCAGGTCACCCTCAAGGGCACCGGAGGCGGCGGCCGGGTCAACGGCGGCGGCTACCCGGCCCGGGTCTGGGCCGACTACACCCAGGACGCGGTCGGCGACGGCGCCGGCGGCGACTTCAGCCTGGAGACCGACATGGGCGCCGCGGTGCCGCCGCCCAGCACCCCGACGCAGACCCCGTCCGCGCCGGTCACCCCGACGCCGACCCCGACGCCGACCCGTACCCCGTCGGGCCCCCCGACGCCGACCGGTACCCCGTCGGACAGCGGGACCGACCGCCCGACCGGCCGGCCCACGCCGCCGACCGGCGGCACCGCGGGCGGCCCGCCGACCGGCGGCACCACCGGAAACGGGGGCACCACGGGCAACGGCGGGACCACCGGCAACGGCGGGACCACCGGCAACGGAGGCACCACCGGCACTCCCGGTGGGGCCAACGGCGCTGGCGGCAACACCGTGCCGAACTTCGGCAACTGACCCGCCCGGTCACCCGGCACCACAGCGGCCCGCGCCCCCACGGGGGGTGCGGGCCGCCGCGTTCCCCGTGGGGATCAGCCGCCGTTGACGTCCGGGTACGAGAACAGCCGGCCGAGCAGCATCTTGTCCGGGGACGGGCCGGTGCCCGGCACCATGCTGGACGGCTCGAACGCGGCCTGCTCGATGTGGATGAAGTAGTCCTCCGGGTTCCGGTTCAGCGTCATCCGGCCGACCTCGATCAGCGGGTAGTCGCCGTGCGGCCACACCTTGGTCAGGTCGAACGGGTTGAAGCGGTAGTCCGGGGCGTCGTCGAACGGCATGACCTGCACATACAGCGTCCAGGACGGGGCGTTGCCGCCGGGCACCCAGGTGTCCGGACGAGTCCGGGCCCGCACACACCGGAGGACCCCGCCCGATCCCGGACGAGGTCCTCCCGCAGCGTGCCGGTGCGGCCGGCTCAGCGCCGCGTCCCCGGCGGCATCGACAGCTCGAACCAGACGACCTTGCCCATGCTCAGCCGGGTCGCGCCCCACCGCCGGGCCATCCGGTTGACCAGGTACAGCCCCCGACCGCCCTCGTCGGACGGCCGGGCCTGCCGCAGCCGCGGCAGCTGCGGCACATCGTCCCCGACCTCGCAGCGCAGCACGTCGGTGCGCAGCAGCCGCAGCGTCACCGGCCGCTCGGCGTACCGCACCGCATTGGTCACCACCTCGCTGACCAGCAGCTCCAGCTGATCGGACAGCTCGTCCAGGCCCCAGCGGGCCAGCGCCCGCCGGGCCAGCCGGCGCGCCTGCCCGGCCGTCTGCGCCTTCGGATCGAGGTACCAGTACGCCACGTCGCTCGGTGCGATCCCGTCGAACCGGGCCGCTAGCAGCGCGATGTCGTCATCGCGGTCGCCGGGCCCGAGCATGTCCAACACCTCGTCGCACAGCGGCTCCAGCGGCGGCGGATTGGGCCCGGTCAGCCGGGCCGTCTCGGCCAGCCGCTCGCGCAGCTGCTCGATGCCGGTCCACACGTCCCGGATCCGCGACTCCACCAGGCCGTCGGTGTACAGCACCAGCGTGGCACCCGCCGGGGCGTCCAGCTCCACCGCCTCGAAGTCCACCCCGCCGACACCGATCGGCGCGCCCGGCGGCACCCGCAGCACCTCCGCGCGCCCGCCGCGGTGCAGCATCACCGGCGGCGGATGCCCGGCGTTGGCGACGATGATCCGGTGCGCCACCGGGTCGTAGACCGCGTACAGGCAGGTCGCCATCCGGTCCGAGCCCAGCCGCTGGGCCTGCTCGTCGAGGTGGTGCAGCACCTCCTGCGGCGGCAGGTCCAGCCCCGCCAGGGTCTGCGCCGTGGTCCGCAGCTGACCCATGATCGCGGCCGAGGTCATCGAGTGGCCCATCACATCGCCGACCACCAGCGCCACCCGGCTTCCCGGCAGCGGGATCGCGTCGTACCAGTCGCCACCGACCCGGGCGGTCTCCGCGGCCGGCAGATAGCGGCTGGCCAGCCGCACGCCGGTGGGCTGCGGCAGCGAGTCCGGCAGCATGGTGCGCTGCAGGGCGTCGGCGATGTACGCCTCGCGGCCGTAGAGCACCGCCTTGTCCACGCCCAGCGCGGTGTGGGTGGCCAGCTGCGCCGCCACCAGCAGGTCGTCCGGCTCGAACGCCGGCCGGTCCGGTCGGCGCAGGAACACCGCCGCGCCGATCACCCGCCGGCGCCCGCGCAGCGGCGCCAGGATCACCCGGTGGCCGCCCGGCAGCCGGGTGTCCGGACCCAGCAGCTCCGGCAGCGCGGTCCGCGCCGCCTGCGCCTCGCCGAACAGCGGCCGGACCCCGCGCAGCACCTCCGCCAGTGGACCGCCCGGCCGCACCTCGGCCAGCTCCGCGGCGCTGCCGCCCATCGCCGGACCCAGATCCGGCTGCGCGGGCAGCACCGGCAGCCGCAGCCCGTTGGTGTCCGGCTCCTCCGGGATCCGGTCGGTACGGCGCAGCCGCAGCACCACCGGGCCGGTCGGCCGCTCGTCGCCCACCGGCAGCGGGTCGCGCAGATAGACCAGGATCGCGTCGGCGAACGTCGGCACCGTCGCCCGGCACAGCCCCAGCACGATCTCGTCGAGGTCGATGCCGCGGGCGATCCGCCGGGTCGCCGCCCCGATGAACCGCAGCCGGTCGCCGCTCGCCTGCCGCGCGGCGGTCACCTCGCTGCTCTCGCCGGGGTGCGCCGACCGCGCGGGCGGCACCACGGGCGGGTGCGGCGGCCCCGCCGGAGGCGGCAACTCCGCATCGGCCGGACCGGATCGGCCGCCGCCCCGGGCACCCGGCGGCCCCGGCGGCAGCCCGCCGGCGCCCGGCTCACCGCCGTGCGCGCAGGCCGCCCCGTCGCCCTCGCGGGGCCGCCCGACACCCGCACCGTCGGGCCGCGGCTGCGCATGCCCCGGCTCCTCGCCCGGGTCCGGCGGCCCGGCGCGATCCACCGCGCCCTGCGCCACCGGCCGGCCCGCGCGTACCGCCGCGCGCTCCGCGCCCGACTCCGAATCCGGCCGTCCCTCCGCGGGCATGGCCACCTCCCCGTACGGGTCGTACGAGCCCCCGTACGACCCGGTGTATCCACCGTAGGAACTGTCGCGGGGCGCGCGGGCGGCGCCGTACGCCCGTGCGCCGTCACCGGCCGGGCCGTGGTCGGCGGCCGGCTCGGCGTCCCCCTGCCCGGCCGGCGGCCCCGCGGAGGCCGTGGCGGCCGACCTGCCGGTCGCGCCGCCGAGGCCGTTGTCGTCACCCCCGCGCACGGCGAACCCCGTACCCGGCGCCGGATCGTGGCCGGTGCCGACGGGCTGCTGGAGGGCGCTGCGCGGGTCGGGTACGCCGCCGAGCGGCGCCGTCCCGGCCGTCCCCGCAGCAGGGAGTGCCGAGGACGCGGCGGTCGGGGCCGACTGCCGCGTTTCGTGGGAGGTGGGATGCTCCGTCACGCGTGGGATTCCATCCGTCCGGGGCTGGCGCCGGCGCGCCGCGTTCGGTGCGCGCCGCCCGAGCGGACGCGCCTGACGCGGTGCGTCTCAAGCGCGTCGCAGGTGCAGGAAGAGCTGGATTTCGGGTGGTACGTCCGTACTCGCCGGGGCATACGCATAGGAGTCCTCCCCGACGATGTCGAAACCCGCGTCGCACACGACCCGGCGCAGGTCGTCCCGCAGATATCCCGATACCCGGATCATGCTGCCGAGGAACGGAATGGGGAAGTCGTCGATATCGCCCTCGACCATTGCCAGGGCCATCAGCCCATCGGGTCGCAGGAGGTCGTGCAGCATGCCCAGGGCACAGGGGATTTCCGCACGGGGCATCATCAGCAGTGAGAAATAGGCGGTGATTCCGTCGAAGGAACCCGGTCCGCCCAGCCGGCCACCGCGCAGATCGGCGATGTCCAACCGGTGGAATTCGGCACCAGGGGCGTTCTCCTGGGCCAGTTTGACCATCCCGGGGGAGAGGTCGATTCCCACGACCCGGTGGCCCGCGTCGCGCAGTTGACGGGCGGTCGGCAGTCCCGTGCCGCATCCGGCATCGAGGATCCGTGACCCGGCCGGCAGTTCCCCGCTCAACCATACGCCCGAGGCGATCTGGCCTTCCTTATGTGGGAAAGCCGTTTCGTACTGGTTCCCGATCGCGTCGAACGCCTCGGCCTGTCCGGCCCGGTCGAGTGCTAACCGATTCAGGCCCTCGTACGTGTCGTAGCTTGTCGCGCTCACGACCCCGCCCCTCCTGCGACCGCGGTCAAGTTCGTTTTCCCGTTCTGGAGTTGCGCCTGTGCAGTCTTGCGGAGGACGATCCTACGTTTGAAGGCCCAGGGTGCAGCAAGGGGGCTGGGTACCGCTTCTCGTCCGGCGGGAACCCCGGGGGCACCCGGCGGGAAACAGCTTTGCCCATAGGCGCACCTTTCCATCGTTCGCCCCCTTCACTCTCTTCCTGCTGTTCTTTTCGCGTTTGCAACCTCACGGCAGCAAATGATCTGGCAGGCGTTCCCAGTCCTCCGGGAGCGCGGGAACCTCCCAGGCCGGATCGGGCCGCCAATCCTCCCAACCGTCCGCGAACGGCCCGCCCCACGCCGCGATCTGTGCGACCGCGGCGCGTCCGGCGGCTCTGACCTCGGACACCTGCGCGTCCGTCATCAGCCCGTCCCGCCGTGCCTGTGCGAACTCGTCCTCGTCCCGCCACTCCCAGCGCCGGTCCGGATAGACGCAGATGTCGAGAAAATGGTCGAGCGAGTCGATTCCGCCCGACCAACGGCGGCGCGGCTCCTCCAGATTGACGTACCAATTCTTGAAGTGCCAGCCGCTCTCCCAGAACAGCCAGACCGACCACGGATCTTCCGGCCGTGCCAGCTTCAACACACCGCTGCCGAACCACTGGTCACGCAGCGTCCGCCGCGGTTTGGTGTAGCGGGTGGCGAGCGGCTCGCGGTGCACCGGCGTCCCGTCGGCGAGCACCGGCTTGATGCACGGTGTGCCCGGCGCCATCCACACCGCGAGCAGCTCCTCGGTGTCCTGCACAACGGTCATCGGACGACAGATGTGGAACCGGCGGGGATCGGCGTTGTCGCGATAGCGCCACAGGATGTGGTCCCCGGGGGCCCAGCGCCCCCGCTCGGCCGCCGCCTGCCCCGCCCCGGCCGTCGGCCCGGGCACACCGGCCGTCTCGCCTTCCGTCGTCTCCACCATGTCCGCTGTCATGCGCAGATCTTAGGGGCGTCGCGTTACGCGCGCGGTGACATGCGCCGCACCCGTGGTTACGGAGGCGATGACGGCGGGCGTTACGGATGGGTCATCCGCAGCACGTCCAGCGCCTCGTCGAGCTGTTCCACCGTGAGCAGACCGCGCTCGACGTAACCGCTTTCGACCACCACCTCCCGGATCGTCTTGCGCTCCGCCAACGACCGCTTGGCGACCTTTGCGGCCTCCTCGTAGCCGAGGTACTTGTTCAACGGCGTCACCACCGACGGCGACGACTCGGCGTACTCCCGGGCCCGCCCCACATTCGCGGTGATCCCGTCCACCGTCCGATCGGCCAGCAACCGCGACACGTTGCTGAGCAGCCGCACCGACTCCAGTACGTTCCGGGCGATCACCGGCAGCATCACGTTCAGCTCGAAATTGCCGGCCGCCCCGGCCGTGGCCACCGTCGCGTCGTTGCCGGTGACCTGCGCGGCGACCATCAGCACCGCCTCCGGAATCACCGGATTGACCTTCCCCGGCATGATCGACGAGCCGGGCTGGAGATCCGGCAGATTGATCTCGGCGAGCCCCGTACGCGGCCCCGACGCCATCCACCGCAGGTCGTTGGCGATCTTCGTCAGCCCGACCGCAATGGTCCGCAACTGACCGCTGGTCTCCACGATCCCGTCCCGCGCCCCCTGCGCCTCGAAGTGATCGCGGGCCTCGGTCAACGGCAGCCCGGTCGTCCGTGCCACCTCGGCGATCACCGCCGCCGAGAAGCCCGGCGGCGTATTGATCCCCGTCCCCACCGCCGTTCCCCCCAACGGCAGTTCGGCCAGCCGCGGCAACGAAGCCCGCAACCGCTCGACGCCGTACCGCACCTGCGCCGCGTACCCCCCGAACTCCTGCCCCAACGTCACCGGCGTCGCATCCATCAAATGCGTCCGCCCCGACTTCACCACCTCGGCGAACTCCGTCGCCTTCCGCTCCAGCGCCGCGGCCAGGTGCTCCAGCGCCGGAATCAGGTCGTTCAGGACGGCCGACGTCGCCGCGATATGGATCGACGAGGGAAAGACGTCGTTGGACGACTGGCTCGCATTGACGTGATCGTTGGGGTGCACGTCCCGCCCCAGCCGCTCACCGGCGAGGGTCGCGATCACCTCATTGGCGTTCATGTTCGACGACGTCCCCGACCCGGTCTGGAACACGTCGATCGGGAAGTCCTCGTCCCACCGCCCCTCGGCCACCTCGGCCGCCGCCTCCGCGATGGCCTCCGCGACGTCCTTGCCCAGCACGCCCAGCTCGGCATTGACCTTGGCGGCGGCCCCCTTGATCCGCGCCAGCGCCTCGATGTGCGCCCGCTCCAGCCGCTGCCCGGAAATCGGGAAATTCTCCACGGCCCGCTGGGTCTGGGCCCGCCACTTGGCATGCGCCGGAACCCGCACCTGGCCCATCGAGTCGTGCTCGATCCTGAATGCGCTGTTTTCGCTCATGTCTATGACAGTGCCCGCGCCCGGGGATCTGTTCCCGGATCCGCCGATCCGCGCACCCAACGGGCGCACCGGGGGCACGCCACGAGCACGGCTCGGGGAGCCGGGCCCGCAACGACGCCGCTCAGCGGTCACATCGCGACATCACCGACCGGGCCCGAACACCGCCCGGCCATGAACGGTGACCGTCATGAACACTGCTGGGCGTACTTCACCTGGTACGCGTCGGCGGCCTGGTACTCCGCCTTCGCCTTCGCGTTGTACTGGGTGACCTTGTCCTGGTCCGGGTCCGCCTTGCTGGCCTCCACCTTGGCCAGCCCCTGGTACTTGTCTCCGGCCTCCGCGTGCTGCCGGATCGCAGCCCGGATGCTGTCGCACTGCGCACTGCTCGCGGCCGCCGACCCGGCCGGCGCGGCAGTGGCGGGAACGGCCCCGGCGACGGTGATGCCGGCGACCGCCAAGGTGGTGACGGCCGCGGCCAACGAGCGACTGATCTTGCGCATGATTCGCTTCCCCCTGTGCATGGTGGTGGTGTGCCCGACGGTCATGCACCGGTCGTCCGGCCATGACTCACGGTCAGGTTCGACGGCACGTCCTTGGTCGAGGACTGCCACTCGCACACGTTACCGATCTTGGGCGGGCTCCGCGCTCAGGGTGCGTCAGCAGCCCCGTATGCCCGCACGGCGTCGACGAAGGCCCCCCAGGCACGGCCCGAAAACACCACTACGGGCCCCTCAGGATCCTTACTGTCCCGAACGGGGACCATGCCGGGACGGCCGGCTGCCACTTCTACGCAGTCGCCACCCGCCTGATTGCTGTAGGTGGACCTGCGCCAGACGGTGGCGCTCAGATCGAGACGGGACGCGTTCACCACGGTAGGTGCCCTCCCTCACGGATCGGATCATGTCGAGCGACATATGCGGCGGAAGGGCCAGGCCCCCGAGCCGTTCATAGGCCATACGGTACGCCTTCACCTCCTCTGGTTCCTCGGTGAGTTGGCCGTGGTCGGCGCCTTCGAGATATGCGGCGTCGCAGCCGTCCGGCATGGTCAGGATCGTGAGGGAACCACCCATCGCCTCGTGCTTGCCGCTGCTGAACGGCAGGACCTGCAGCGTGATGCGTGGATTGTCCGCGGCTTCCAGCAGTCGTGCGAACTGCGCCCGCATGACGGCCGGTTCGCCGACCGGCCGCATCAGCACGGCCTCGTCGAGGATCACCAGCAGTTCAGGGCTGTCCGGCTGCTCAAGTCGGGCCTGCCGTCCCAGCCGGGCGGCCACCCGCTCCGCCAATTGCTCGTCGGAGACCAGCGTGCGGTCGAGGCTGAGCAAGTCCCGCGCATACTCCTCCGTCTGCAGCAGACCCGGTACGACGGCCGCCATGTACTGCCGGATGGCGAGCGCTCGTTCCGACAACGCCATGAACTTCCGCGACCAGTCCGGAAACGTCTCCCGGTAGACGTACGGCCAGAGGTCGACGAGCAAGCCGTCCGCCCCCACCGCCTCGTCCAGCGCCCGGGTCAGCTCCAGCGTCGGCTTGGCGCCCGTGCACCGCTCGACCTGGTTGATGCGCGTGCTGTGCGTGCGCACGCGGCGACCCAGCGCATCCTGTGTCAGCCCGGCGGCGAGCCGGAGTTTCCGCAGCCGCGTCCCGAACAGCGCCGCCATCGATGACGCCGGATCAATTTCCTTGGCCACGGCCTCACTTCCCATTCTTACGTCTGTAGGAATCAGGTCTTACTCCCTTCTCAAGGTTACGCCGGAGAGCAACGATGGGAACACGGAAAGTAACGAGCCGTTGAAAGTTAGGGGCATCCCACGACGAAACCCGGCAGCCGCCCTCGCCCCTCACGGGACAGCACCAACACCCCCCACCGAACAGGAGCGTCATCCATGGCCACGAGCGCCGGCCACACCTCACCGGGCCCGCGATCCCGGCAATCGCTGATGACCCTGCGCGTCTACACCACGACCCGCGACGGCATCGTCGTCCAGGAACGCGCCCAGATCCACGTCGTCGCCGGCGACCGCTTCGACCTCTACGGCCTCTCCCAGGCGTGGCCCCCGTGCACCTGCCCCCGCCACAAGGGCCATTAGAGGCGGGGCGGGGGAACCGGTGGAGGCACCGGGAACCGTGCCGCCTGCTGCCGCCGAAAGTCCTCCAGCAGACGCAGATTCTTATCATGTACGCGTCGCGTGCGGCGCGGCGTGAGGGTGGCAGCGCCAGCCACAGGACGCCGACGAGAGGCGGAACGACACAGCCCGCCACCGTCCGGGCATGCCCCGCTATCGCGAAGCACGCGAGCGCCATCAGGACGAACACCGCTGCCGTCAGGCCCGGGGACACCGTTTCGCACGCCTTGGCGGTCCGCGCCGCCCGTGCCGCCCGCAATGGCGTGACGAGGGAAGGATCCAGGGCATACGCAGTCGTCCAGGGCTGGGAGGTCACCGCAGCCCAACTACCCGCGGCCCGTACCCGATTCAGTCCGGCCTGGGCGCGTTGGCGGGCCGCCGGGCTGCCGTCGCTTCTTCGATCACGGGACACCGCCACCGGTTATCCGTCCAATGGTCCGGGCCGCCGTTTCCTTCAGGTGCTTCCTATCCGAATGCCGACATGTCGGCTCGGTCGGCCGGTGCTGTCGGGATGGGCTTCCGCAGCCGTTCTGCCTCTTCGATTGCGGCAGGCGATGATGGGCGGACGTCTATGTCCTCGTCATGCGCATCGGGCAGGAAGCGCAGAGTGCGAAGAAACTCGGCCGCGATCTCGCTGTATTCGGGCCAGTGGTCGATGCTCGGCGTGCTGAACGTGATCGTGACCAGGGTCTGTTCGTCCGGTACGGCCTCCTGAGGCACCGGAATGAATGCCTGAAGCTGAGCGACATCTACAGGTATGTCTTGACCTGCGGTGGTGAATTCACCAGGGATGCGGAGTGCCGGCGTCTCGTCGGCGTAAGCGAGCGGGCTGAGCCCTATGGTCAAGGTGCCGGTAGACCGTTCATCGTAAAATTTCCCATGACAGGATGCGGCGTAAACGACCCCGTCCGCCAAGAGCATGGCTGATGCCCTCTCGTACAGGTCCGTGACTCCGTCAATCTCGCCTTGTGTGCTTCGGCGTCTTTCTTGCTGCCGGCTTCCCAGGTAAAGGCCATGCCCAGGCCCGTCGCCGGCCCGAGAGGGCCACCCAGCAGCATTGTTCCTCCCAGGGCCGCACCTTCTTCAACGTTCTGCGGCAGGAATATGCCAAGTCCTGACGGATCTTTTAGCCAGTCTTCGCCCGTCATGGTGCTCGAACCAATTCCAACTATTTTTCCGACATTCTGCACCATCTTGCCGGCGGATTCCAGGTCCGACAGTTTCTCCATTTTCTCCCCGGCTTTCCCCACGCCGAACGAGACCAGGCCGAGGCCGTCCTCGGCAAGAGTTCGGCCGCTGACGTCTGCACCATTGGCTCGCGCAATACTGTGCAGCCCCAGGGCGGCTCCTGACGTAATCCCGGACACCAGTCCCATAGCAGCTCCCGCCGGTGGGAAGGCTCCATCGAGCACCAAACCGATCACGCCGGTCACCGTGCTGATGGTTGACAGCACATCGCCGATTGCCGCGATGGCATTGGCATGCTCCTTGACCCAACGGCCGAGTTCGTTGAGGACGAGTTCGCGAGCCTTGACCAGCTTCTGCAGACTGCTTAGCAGGTCGTCGAAGAAGCCCGGTTCCTTCGGGGCCCGTTCGCCCGCGGCCTTCAGTACCGTGGCGACCGTTCCCGCCAGTTCCTCGTGCTGGCTGCGGATGCTCTGGGCGGATGATGCCCGCCAGCTCCTCGCGTGCCGCACCCAGCTCGTTGATCGCCGCGGTGTAGCGCTTGTTGGCCTCTTCTGCCTGGGCGTCGGTCATGCCGATGCCGCCGTCGCGGAAGATCCGCAGATCCTCGTTGCTCTCGGCTCGTTCGGCGCGCTTGCGGGCGTTCTTGGCCTCGACCTCGTACGAATGCGCCTTGGACTGCATCGCACCCAGCTGGTTCTGCCATTCCTGCAGCACGCCGTGAGCCAGCTCGAAGCTCTTGCCCGCGTCGTCAAGGAGTTTGGGAAGCGCCTCGGTCTTGGCGCGGAACGCGTCTGCGGTGGCGCCGGTCCAGCCGCCGTCGCTGATGTCGTGCAGTGTCTCCGACGCACTCGTGATGTTCTTCTGTGCCCGGCGCAGGTCCTCGACCAGGCCACTGACCGCTTGCGGGACCCCGGGTGCCGGATTGAACTGCAATCCGGAGAAGTTGCCGTTGTCCTCGTACGGGTCGCCGCCCCCGTACCCCCACAGCTGCTCACCGAGCGACACTTCTCGTTCCCCTATGTCTTTGGTTGACATCCAAGCCATGCACTGCGACCGGCCGTTCAGCCGAACGGACTGGTGGCCGCGCCCCCGCCGCCCTGGCGGGTTCCCTTCGCGAATGCCTGCTGTACGGCGCTGTCCGTCTCGTTGTACGCCCGTGCCGTGGCCTCCAAGCCCTGCTTGATGGCGTCGGTCAGCCGGGTGATCTGGTCGATGCCGTATTCCCAGGAGCTTTTGAACTCCGCCCCGGCCTTGTCGATTTGGTCGTTGCCGAGATCTCCGGTGGTCGCGCTCCGCAGATCGCCGCTCGCGTACTTCATCGACTCCGTGCAGCGTTCCAGGCGTGTCGCCAGGTAGCCCAACTCCTCGACATCGACCGTGAATTCACCCGTATTGGACATCTGCTTTCTCCCCCTTGACGTGCCGTCACCCGCCGCTCGGCCGGCGAGACTAACACGCGTGTAATTCCGCTGGTCAAGTGGATTGGGGAGGGTGTTCGGAAGGCGGCAGGAGAAGGAAAAGGTTCCAGCCATGGCGGCAGCCGGGAGAATTAGCGAAAAATTAACGGCCGCCATTCGCGCGCTGCGAATGACGGCCGTTGAACCGTACCGTCCAGGACGTTATGCGGGATGTCGTACCGGACGTTACGTCAGGGCGTTGTGCCGGCAGTGGCGCCGGGTCGTCACGCCCCCGGTCGCATCGGAATGCTGGTGAACGTCGGCGTCGTCGGCGCCGGGTCCTGGAAGAAGTCGTTGCCCTTGTCGTCGACGACGATGAAGGCGGGGAAGTCCTCGACCTCGATCTTCCAGACGGCTTCCATGCCGAGCTCCTCGTATTCGAGCACCTCGACCTTCTTGATGCAGTCCTGGGCGAGGCGGGCGGCCGGGCCGCCGATGGAGCCCAGGTAGAAGCCGCCGTGCGTGCCGCAGGCGTCGGTGACCTGCTGGGAGCGGTTGCCCTTGGCCAGCATGATCTTGGAGCCGCCGGCGGCCTGGAACTGCTCGACGTAGGCGTCCATCCGGCCGGCGGTGGTCGGGCCGAAGGAGCCGGAGGCGTAGCCCTCGGGGGTCTTGGCCGGACCGGCGTAGTAGACCGGGTGGTCCTTGAGGTACTGCGGCATCTCCTCGCCCGCGTCCAGCCGTTCCTTGATCTTGGCGTGGGCGATGTCGCGGGCGACCACCAGGGTGCCGGTGAGCGAGAGCCGGGTCTTGACCGGGTGCTTGGTCAGCTCGGCGAGGACGTCGGCCATCGGGCGGTTGAGGTCGATGGCGACCGCGTCGAGGTCGGCTCCGGCGCCCTTGGTCAGCTCCTCGTCGGTGGTGTCCGGGAGGAAGCGGGCCGGGTCGGTCTCCAGCTGCTCCAGGAAGACGCCCTCGGCGGTGATCTTGGCGACGGCCTGGCGGTCGGCGGAGCAGGAGACGGCGATGGCGACCGGGCAGGAGGCGCCGTGCCGGGGCAGACGGACGACGCGGACGTCGTGGCAGAAGTACTTGCCGCCGAACTGGGCGCCGATGCCGATCTTCTGGGTCAGCTCGAAGACCTTCTCCTCCAGCTCCTTGTCACGGAAGCCGTGGCCGGTCGGGGAGCCCTCGGCCGGCAGTTCGTCCAGGTAGTGCGCGGAGGCGTACTTGGCGGTCTTCAGCGCGTACTCGGCCGAGGTGCCGCCGACGACGATGGCCAGGTGGTACGGCGGGCAGGCGGCCGTACCGAGGGAGCGGATCTTCTGCTCCAGGAACTTCATCATGGACGCCTCGTTGAGGACGGCCTTGGTCTCCTGGAACAGGAAGGACTTGTTGGCCGAGCCGCCGCCCTTGGCCATGAAGAGGAACTTGTAGGCGCCGCCGTCGGTCGCGTACAGCTCGATCTGGGCCGGGAGGTTGGAGCCGGTGTTCTTCTCCTCCCACATGGTCAGCGGCGCCATCTGCGAGTAGCGCAGGTTGAGCTGGGTGTAGGCGTCGTAGATGCCGCGGGAGAGGGCCGCCTCGTCGCCGCCCTCGGTCAGTACCTGCTGGCCGCGCTTGCCCATGACGATCGCGGTGCCGGTGTCCTGGCACATCGGCAGCACGCCGGCCGCGGCGATGTTGGCGTTCTTGAGCAGGTCCAGGGCGACGAAGCGGTCGTTGGCGCTGGCCTCCGGGTCGTCCAGGATCTTGCGCAGCTGGGCCAGGTGGGTCGGGCGCAGGTAGTGCGCAATGTCGTGCATCGCCTCGGCGGCGAGCTTGCGCAGCGCCTCCGGCTCGACCTTGAGGAACGTCCGGCCGTCGGCTTCGAAGGTGCTGACGCCCTCCGAAGTGACCAGGCGGTAGGGGGTGTTGTCCTCGCCGGTGGGAAGCAGGTCGGTATAGGCGAATTCCGGGTGGGCCGGGCGGGAGGAGGCGGCCATGGGGGATATGTCCTTACTCGGAGGGATGGTGGCTGGCTTCTACGGCAGCGCCTGAACAGCGTAGAACCCCGGCGTCGGGCCGCCGCTGTGAGGTAGGGCTCAGTCCCTGCAGACGCGCCCCCGTTCCACTAGTCGCGATCTATCGCGTTTCGGTAGGCTGTGGTCGTGGACGCTTCAGGAAACGGGGGACGACCGGGCCCCGAGACCCCGCCCGGGCCGCTTGCACAGCCGGACCAGCAGGTGGTGAAACTGACCAAGGGTGAGGCGAAGCCGCAGGGCAGGCCGGTGGCCCAGGCCGAGATGCGGGCCTCGGACGCGGACCGCGACCGGGTCGCGGAGATCCTGCGGGAGGCGCTGGCCGAGGGCCGGCTGGACGCCGAGGAGCACGCCGAGCGGATCGACGCCGTCTACCGCGCCAAGACCCTCGGCGAGCTGGAGCCCGTCGTGCGGGACCTGCCCGCCGCCGGCGCCCGGCCGCAGCCGGCCGCGGATGCCTACGAGTACGGCCCGGCCGGCCCGGAGGCCGACCAGAACCTCGTCGCGATCTTCAGCGCGGCCAACCGCAAGGGCCGCTGGCGGGTCCCGCGGCGGATCAACGCGGTCGCGATCTTCGGCAGCGTGGAGATCGACCTGACCGAGGCGGTCTTCCCGCAGCAGCGGGTGCAGATCAACGTCACCTCCGTCTTCGGCAGCGTCGAGGTCCGGGTGCCGGAGAACATCACCCTGCGCAGCAGCGGCTCCGGGATCCTGGGCTCCTTCGAGGTGGAGACCCACGAGGCGGAGGACGGCAACGCCCCCGAGGTGGACGTGAACGGCTTCGCGCTGCTGGGCAGCGTGGAGGCCAAGCCCAAGCGCGGCGCCTGGATCCGCGATCTGCGGGACCGGCTGCGCGGCGACCGGCGCGAGCGGATGGACGAGCTGCGCGCCGAGCGGCACGAACGGATGGACGAGCTCCGCGCCGAGCGGCACGAACGGATGGACCAACTGCGGGCGGAGCGCCACGAGCGGTGGGAGGAGCGCCGCAGGCGCCGCCGACTCGGTTAGTCGCAGGGGCCGTTGCGACACCGGTCGTCAGGTCCTCGATCGCCACGGTGTGCATAAGCCCGCGTACAGCGGGTAGGGCTGGTGCATCGTCTCTCGTACGGCTGCGGGGTGCGAAAAAGGCCGTGCGCAGCGAGACGGGCAAGGGTGATTTCTCTCGCCGAAGCCGTCGTCAGGAGTAGACCGTGCTGCTACCGCATCAGCCCCTGCAGGATGCCGCTGTCGTCCCGTCCCAGCGAGGGCACGCGCGTGACGAGGCCGGCCCCTGGCATTCGGAGGCGGTGTGCCGCCGGGACGAGGCCGGGCTCTTCTTCGCCCCCTCCAAGGAGCCCACCGCCGCACGGCTGGCCAGGGAGGAAGCCGCGAAGCGGGTCTGCGCCCGCTGCCCGGTGATGGTCGAGTGCCGGGAGCACGCCCTGCTCCAGCCGGAGCCGTACGGCGTCTGGGGCGGGCTGACGGCCGCCGAGCGCCGGGTGGTGCTGACCCGCAGGCGGCGCCGGGAGAACGAACTGCAGCGGGCCGCCGCCCCGGTGCCCGCGGCCGGCTGACCGCACGCGAGTCCGCACGGGCTCCCGCACCCGCGGCTGGGCGCACCTCCCAGCGGCAGCTGGGGGAGCAGCTCGCCCCCGCCGGAAGTCGCTTCCGACGGGGGCGAGTTGCGTGCCCGGCCGGCCCGGCCGGCCCGGATCAGCTCGGGCGCTCGAAGTCGATCGAGCTGTAGGCCCGCAGCTTGGAGAGGCGGTGCTCGGAGTCGATCTGGCGGATGGTGCCGGACTTGGAGCGCATCACCAGGGACTGGGTGTAGGCGGTCTCCGCGCGGTAGCGGACGCCGCGCAGCAGTTCGCCGTCGGTGATGCCGGTGGCGACGAAGAAGACGTTGTCACCGCGGACCAGGTCCTCGATCTGCAGGACCTTGTCCAGGTCGTGGCCGGCGTCGATGGCGCGCTGCCGCTCGTCGTCGTCCTTCGGCCACAGCTTCCCCTGGAAGGTGCCGCCCATGCACTTCAGCGCACAGGCCGCGATGATGCCCTCGGGCGTGCCGCCGATGCCCAGCAGCAGGTCCACGCCGGTGCCCTCGCGGGCCGCCATGATCGCGCCGGCGACATCGCCGTCGGAGATGAACTTGATCCGCGCGCCGGCCTCCCGGACCTCCTTGACCAGGCCCTCGTGGCGCGGCCGGTCCAGGATGACGACGGTGACGTCCTCGACGGCGGACTTCTTCGCCTTGGCGATCCGCTTGATGTTCACGGCCACCGGGGCGGTGATGTCGACGAAGTCCGCCGCCTCCGGGCCGGTGGCGAGCTTGTCCATGTAGAAGACCGCGGACGGGTCGAACATCGAGCCCCGCTCGGCGACCGCCATCACGGAGACCGCGTTGGCCATGCCCTTGGCGGTCAGCGTGGTGCCGTCCACCGGGTCCACGGCCACGTCGCACTCCGGGCCGGTGCCGTCGCCGACCCGCTCGCCGTTGTAGAGCATCGGGGCGTTGTCCTTCTCGCCCTCCCCGATGACCACGACGCCGTTCATGGAGACGGTGTGGATCAGGGCGCGCATGGCCTTCACCGCCGCGCCGTCCGCGCCGTTCTTGTCACCACGTCCGACCCAGCGGCCCGATGCCATGGCACCGGCCTCGGTCACCCGGACCAGCTCCAGGGCGAGGTTGCGGTCCGGCGCCTCCGGGCTGACCTCGAGTTGGGACGGCAGATGATGCTCGGTCATCGAGCGCACCTTTCTGTACGGCGACGGCCGGATTGATGAGGGTGCTCATGACTTTATCGGTAGGTCGCGAAAATGAGCAGGGGGGGCTTCGCATGAGCAAGCCACTGGCCGGGTAACGCCCACGCCGCCCGGTATCCGGACGCCGCTCCGTTTGCACAGGTGGGTGGGGTCCGAGGGGGCCGCGTCCGGTCGCCGACGGGCATAGGGGACCATAGGGACGTGGCTGGTATGCGAGGCAGGCAAAGAGTGACGGACATGGTTCTGTCGCTGGCGGTGATCGGCGTCCTGGTCGGGGCGATCTACTTCTTCATCCCGCACGACGACAGTGCGACCGCGGAGAAGAACGCGGTGCAGACCGTCGACACCCGTGTCGAGATCATCACCGCCCGACGCGCCGCCCCGTACCCGGTCGCCGCCCCCGAGAACCTGCCCAAGACCTGGCGGACCACCTCCGTGACCTACAAGGCCAGCAACGACGGCAAGGGCGGCGCCTGGCACCTGGGGCTGCTCGACCCGGAGCAGCAGTACGCGGCCGTCGAGCAGAGCGATGCGCCCGCCAAGCAGTTCATCCAGGACGTGACGCTGGGTGCGACCAAGGTCGCCGGCCGGCAGGCCGTCGGCGGCAAGAAGTGGGATCGCTACGAGGGCGACACCTACAAGGCGTTGGTCAACGAGGAGCCGGGGGTGACCACGGTCGTCACCGGCACCGCGCCGTACGGGCGGCTGGCGGAGCTGGCCGGGGCCCTGGTCGCCAAGAAGGGCTGAGCGGTCGGCCCGCCCCGTTCGCCGGGCGCGCCGCAGGAGCAACGACGAGGCCGCCGCACCCGGGTGGGGTGCGGCGGCCTCGTGCTGCGTCGGGCCGGGGGCGGCTCAGACGGTGGTCGCGGCCTCGTCGAAGGACAGGCGGGGGGAGCGCGGGAAGAAGGCGTCCGCGCCCGGCTTGCCGAGGTTGATGACCAGGAAGGACTTCTGCTTGCCGTCGCCGAAGAACTCCTTGTCGACGCCGGTGAAGTCGAAGCCGGTCATCGGGCCGGCGGCCAGGCCGGCGGCGCGGATGCCGAGGATGAAGTAGCCGGCCTGGAGGGTGGCGTTCTGGGTGCCGGCGACCTCGCGGTACCCGGCCTCGGAGAAGAAGTCGTCCTTGACGTTCGGCAGGGCCGGGAAGAGCCGCGGCAGCTTCTCGTGGAAGTCCAGGTCGACGGAGAGCACCACGGTCAGCGGCGCGGCCAGCGTCTTCGAGCCGTTGGCGCCCATGGCGTGCGCGACCAGGCGCTTACGGGCGTCCTCGGAACGGACCAGGGTGATCCGCAGCGGCGACTGGTTGAAGGCGGTCGGGGCGTACTTCACCAGGTCGTAGATGGCCTGGACCTGCTCGTCCGTCACCGGCTCGTCCGTGAACGTGTTGGCGGTCTGGGCCTCGCGGAAGAGGAGGTCCTGGGCGGCTGCGTCAAGGGCGAGAGACATCGGGGCACCTCGGGCTTGGGGTGGTTACGGATCTTCGAAGACTGTGCTGTCTACGGGAACCACTCTAACCGAGATAGATTAAAGTTCAACTAACGGCTGGAAAGTGTGAGGCGCTTCACAGGGTGGGACCGGCCTTCCGGATTCCGGAATCCGGAAGGCCGCTCGGGGTCGCCGCCGCTCGGGACGAGGGGCTCGGGTTCACCCCCTGGTTCGGCCCTACTCCTACGCGCGCTCCTACGCCTACTCCTGCTCCGCTGCGCCGTTCTCCGGCGACCCCTCGGCCAGTGTCGCGTCCAGGCGCGCCCGGGCGCCGTCCAGCCAGCGGCGGCACACCTTCGCCAGCTCCTCGCCGCGCTCCCACAGGGCGAGCGACTCCTCCAGCGTCGTGCCGCCCGCCTCCAGGCGGCGGACGACCTCGATCAGTTCGTCCCGCGCCTGCTCGTAGCCGAGGGTGGAATCCACCGGCGCTCCGCCGGCCGCCTCGTCCACCACGTCATCCGTCTTCGCCATGTCTCCCACCCTATGAGTCCGCCCTGGTCGGAACCGTCTGCTCGAAATCCGCACCCGGGACCGCGGCCACCCGCACCCGGAACTCGCCCTCGGCCACCCGGGCCCGCAGCTCCTCGTCCACCGCCACCTCGGACGGTGCGCGCACCGCCGCCCCGTCCGGCCGCTGGAGCACCGCGTAACCGCGCTGGAGGGTCGCCTTGGGGGAGAGCGCCACCACCCGCGCCAACGTGTGCACCAGCTCGGAATCGGCGCGGTCCAGCAGATGGCCCAGCGTCCGTCGGCCGCGCTCCAGCAGGGCGGTGACCTGCTCCTCGCGCTGCTCCACCATCCGCTGCGGATGCTGTATCGACGGGCGCTGCAGCGCGGCCGCAAGGCCCCGCTCCTCGCGGTCCAGGAAGCCGCCGAGCGCGCGCCGGGCCCGCTCCCGCAGCTGGTGGACCCGGGTCAGCTCCTCGCCCACGTCCGGCACCACCTTCTTCGCCGCGTCCGTCGGCGTCGAGGCGCGCAGATCGGCGACCAGGTCCAGCAGCGGGCTGTCCGGCTCGTGGCCGATCGCCGAGACCACCGGCGTGCGCGCCTCCGCCACCGCCCGCACCAACTGCTCGTCGGAGAACGGCAGCAGGTCCTCCACGCTGCCGCCGCCGCGCGCCACGATGATCACGTCCACCTCGGGCAGCGCGTCCAGCTCCTGCACCGCGGCGATCACCTGTGGCACCGCGTGCACCCCCTGCACCGGCACATTGCGCACCTCGAAGCGGACCGCCGGCCAGCGGTGCCGGGCGTTCTCCAGCACATCGCGCTCGGCGGCGCTGGCCCGGCCGCAGACCAGCCCGATCAGCTGCGGCAGGAACGGCAGCGGGCGCTTGCGCTCCGCCGCGAACAGCCCCTCGGCGGTCAGCGTCCGCTTCAACTGCTCCAGCCTGGCGAGGAGTTCACCCACCCCGACCGGTCGGATCTCGGCGGCCCGCAGCGACAGCTGACCGCGCGGGGCGTACCACTCCGGCTTGGCGTGCACCACCACTCGGGCGCCCTCGCTCACCACCTCGGAGACCTTGTCGAAGACCTGGCGGTAGCACGTCACGCTCACCGAGATGTCGTACGACGGGTCCCGCAGCGTCAGGAACACCACGCCCGCGCCCGGCCGCCGCGAGAGCTGGGTGATCTGCCCCTCGACCCACACCGCGCCGAGCCGGTCGATCCACCCGCCGATGAGTCGGGACACCTCGCCGACCGGGATCGGCGCTTCCGGAGACGTAGAGACAGCCATACGAGCGAGAGTAGCGGCGGCCACCGACAGTGCCGGGCCTCACGCGTCGGACGGACCGGCGCCGGCCCTCGCGTGCTGCACCGCCAGCACCACCAGACCCACCAACAGCCAGACGCCGCCCACGATCTGCGCGGTCGGGGACGCCTCGACGACCACCGCGACCACCACCGCCAGCCCCAGCAGCGGCACCACCACATGCCGCAGCACGCTCGGCGGCGCCCCCTGCCTGCGGAACCGGAACCACCCGATCACCGAGGCGTGCAGCAGCGCGAACGCGCTCAGCGCGCCGACGTTCACGATCGACGACAGCCGGTCCAGACCGTCGTCCCGGGCGGCCGCCCAGACCGCCGCCACCAGCGTCACCAGCGCCGCCCCCAACAGCGCCCGGCGCGGCACCCCGCTGCCCACGTCCACCTTCGCCATCGCCCCCGGCAGCCGCCGGTCCCGGGCCATCGCGAACAGCAGCCGGCCGGCCGCGGCCTGCCCGGCCAGCGCCGCGAACGCCGCCCCGATCGCCTTGCTCACCGCCACCAGGTCGTGCAGCCAGCCGCCCACCGCGGAGTCCACCGTCATATAGAACGCGGCCCCCTGCTCTCCTGGTTTCGCGGCCAGCTCCGCGGCGCTCATCGGGGCCAGCAGCGCCGCCAGGTACGTCTGCACCGCGAACAGCACCCCGGCCACCACCAGGCACGTCACCACGGCCCGCGCCACCCGCCGCGAACCTCCGGAAGCCTCCTCCGCGAACGACGCGATCGCGTCGAAGCCCAGATACGACAGCACCGCCACCGACACCGCCGCCAGCACCGCGTCGAGCGAGAAGCCGCCCTCCCCGGTCAGCGGCACCGCCCAGCCGCGCTGCGCCCCATGCGCGGCCAGTGCCCACACCGCCGTCACCACGAAGACCACCAGCACCGCGATCTCCAGCGCCAGCACCGCGAACCCGACCACCGCCGCGGTCCGCACCCCCCAGAGGTTCAGCAGTGTGGTGACCACCACCGCGACCGCCGTCCACACCCACTGGTGCACCTGCGGCACCAGGGCGTGCAGCGCGATCCCGGAGAACAAGTACGCCACCGCCGGGATCAGCAGGTAGTCCAACATCGCCATCCACCCGGCGACGAACCCCGCGCCTTCACCCAGGCCGACCCGGGCGTACGCGTAGACCGAGCCGGCCTTAGGGACGACCCGCACCATCTGGGCGTAGGAATACGCGGTGAAGGCCATCGCCACCGTGGCGACGACGTAGACGGCCGTGATCGCGCCGCGCGACGTGGCCTGGAGGGTGCCGAAGATCCCCACCGGCGCCATCGGGGCGATGAACAACAGCCCGTACACGACCAGATCCCGGAACGACAGCGTCCGCCGCAGCGCTCCGGTGCCGTCGTGCGCCCTCTCACCAACGGTCGCGCCGCCCATACCCGGCATCCCGCCTCCTCACCCGTGCTCCGCACCAGTCTGGGCCACCGCCGCGATCACCCCATGCCGAGGCGCGGCCGTACGATGGGACCCATGTCTGCTACTCCCGGTCCGCAGCCCAGCCGCAAGGTCCTCCTCGCCGCCCCGCGCGGCTACTGCGCGGGCGTGGACCGCGCCGTGATCGCCGTCGAGAAAGCCCTCGAACAGTACGGCGCCCCGGTCTACGTGCGCCACGAGATCGTCCACAACAAGTACGTGGTGAAGACCCTGGAGAAGAAGGGCGCGATCTTCGTCGAGGAGACGGAGGAGGTGCCCGAGGGCAACATCGTCATCTTCTCCGCGCACGGCGTCGCCCCCGTCGTCCACGAGGAGGCCGAGCGCGGCAAGCTCGCCACCATCGACGCGACCTGCCCCCTGGTCACCAAGGTCCACAAGGAGGCCGTCCGCTTCGCCAAGGAGGACTACGACATCCTCCTGATCGGCCATGAGGGCCACGAGGAGGTCATCGGCACCAGCGGCGAGGCCCCCGAGCACATCCAGCTCGTCGACGGCCCCAAGGACGTCGCGAACGTCGAGGTCCGCGACCCGGAAAAGGTCGTCTGGCTCTCCCAGACCACGCTCTCCGTGGACGAGACCATGGAGACCGTAGACGCCCTCAAGGGCCGCTTCCCCAACCTCCTCTCGCCGCCCAGCGACGACATCTGCTACGCCACCCAGAACCGCCAGATCGCGGTCAAGCAGATGGGCGCCCACGCCGACCTCGTCATCGTCGTCGGCTCCCGGAACTCCTCGAACTCCAAGCGCCTGGTCGAGGTCGCCCTCGGCGCCGGCGCCACCGCGTCCTACCTGGTCGACTACGCCGAGGAGATCGACGAGAGCTGGCTGGAGGGCGTGACCACGGTCGGCGTCACCTCCGGCGCCTCCGTCCCCGAGATCCTGGTCGACGGGGTCCTGGAGTGGCTGGCCGCCCGCGGCTTCGACGACGTCGAGACGATCACCGCCGCCGAGGAGTCGATCGCCTTCTCGCTGCCCAAGGAGCTCCGCCGCGACCTGCGCGCCGAGGCCAAGGCCGCCGTCGAGGACTGATCGCCCCGTCGCCCGCCCGCCGTCTCGCCATACCGGGAGCGGCGGGCGGAGTACGCGCCTAGCCTTTTCCCATGAGGGTCTTCGGTGTGGACATCGGCGGATCGGGCATCAAAGGCGCCCCGGTCGATCTGGAACGCGGCGAGCTGGTCGACGAGCGTTACAAGGTGCTGACGCCGCACCCGGCCACCCCCGAGGCGGTCGCCGACTGCGTCAAGGAGGTCGTGGACCACTTCGGGTGGACCGGCCCGGTCGGCGCGACCTTCCCCGGCGTGGTCACCGGCGGGACGACCAGGACGGCCGCCAACGTCGACAAGCGTTGGATCGGCACGGACGCCGCCGCGCTGCTCACCGGCCGACTCGGCGGCGACACCGGCGGCAGCCCGGTCACCCTGCTCAACGACGCGGACGCCGCGGGCCTGGCCGAGATGCAGTTCGGTGCCGGCCGGGGCCGCACCGGCACGGTCATCGTCCTCACCTTCGGCACCGGCATCGGCAGCGCCGTCTTCATCGACGGCCGGCTGGTCCCCAACACCGAGCTGGGCCACCTGGAACTGCACGGCCACGACGCCGAGAAGCGTGCCTCGACCAAGGCCAAGGAGGACGAGGAGCTCAACTGGCAGCAGTGGGCGCACCGGGTCCAGAAGTACCTCGCCCATGTGGAGATGCTCTTCTCGCCCGCCCTGTTCGTGATCGGCGGCGGGGTGAGCCGCAAGGCGGAGAAGTTCCTGCCGCTGATCGAGGGGATCAGGGCGGAGATCGTGCCGGCGCGGCTGCAGAACAACGCCGGGATCGTGGGGGCCGCCATGGCCGCGCGGCCCCCCTCCGCCGCCGGCTCCACCGGGGCCGCCCAGGCCGCGCCCGCTACCGGCGCGCCGCCTGCCGCGGGCGGCTCCCCGGCCGGGAACGGTCCGGGGCCCGCGGCACGGACCCGTCCGGCACAGGGACCGACGCCCGCGGACCGGGCCCCGAGTGCCGCTGTCGACTCACCGGTCGGCTGGCCCGACGGCCGGCGATGAGCAGCGCCTTACGGACCAGCACCAGCAGCGCACAGACCAGCGTGCCCCCGTAGAGCCACCCGGCGTTCAGGGCCAGGACGGTGAAGACGCCGATCAGCAGCCCGGTGAGGCCGGCGGGGCCGTGCTGCACCGGCAGCGTGCCGACGGCGAACGCGATCGGCAGCGCGACCGGCGCGGCGACCAGGTCCAGGGGCCGCACCCATGCCCCGGCCGCCACGCTGACCAGCAGGAAGAACACCCCGTACGCGGTCTGCGTGCCGCCGAACAGCCAGCGGTCCAGGAAACCGAAGGCCAGCAGCGCGGCGGTGGCCAGCAGCCCGCAGCCGAGGCCGGTGAGCTTGGCGGCCGGCATCCTGCGGAGCAGCCCGGCCACCGGGGCGGGCGCCGGGGGACGCCGCGGGCCCGCCCGGTAGACGGCCGCGACCTCCTCGCCCTCGGGGGGCGGCCCGGCGGTCGGCCGCGGCATCCACTCGCCCGCCCGCACGGCCGACGCTCGGAACTCCGCCGGCGTGGGGGCGTAGCCGCGGGGCGTGACCTCGGTGCCGGCCGGTACCGACGCATAGCCGGACGCCCGCATCGCGGACAGGAAGGCGTCGTCGGGATCGGGCCCCACGGCCTCCGCGGGGCGTGGGAGCCGGGCGTCCCGCCCGGTGTCCGGGCCGCCGCCGTGCGGCCGGCCGTGCGGGGACGTGCGCGCTTCGGTTTCCTCCACGTGTTGCTCCACTCGGCCACGGTAGGCCGCTAAGTGGGATTAATCGGTCATGGGACACGCGCTTTGACCTCCCATGGGGGCACTGTTAGGCGGCCCGGCGCACGCCACCGGGGCACGCGGCGCGGCGGGCGCCCTCCCCGGCGCCGCATGCGGTCCGCCCGGCCCGGCGGGGCCCGCCCAGTAGACTGGGGGATCGGCCCTCCTCGGCCAGGCCCGGTCCCGCCGGCCGGATCCGGGAAGCGGCCCGCCCTTCGCCCACCTCCAGCTCCGGGAAGTCGCCACCGTGTCGCTCACGATCGGAATCGTCGGTCTGCCCAATGTCGGCAAGTCGACCCTGTTCAATGCCCTGACCAAGAACGACGTGCTGGCGGCCAACTACCCGTTCGCCACCATCGAGCCGAACGTCGGCGTGGTCGGCGTCCCGGACTCCCGCCTCACCAAGCTCGCCGAGATCTTCGGCTCCGCGCGGTTGCTGCCCGCCACCGTCGACTTCGTCGACATCGCCGGCATCGTCCGGGGCGCCTCCGAGGGCGAGGGCCTGGGCAACAAGTTCCTCGCCAACATCCGCGAGTCCGACGCGATCTGCCAGGTCATTCGCGCCTTCAAGGACGAGAACGTCGTCCACGTCGACGGCAAGGTCTCGCCCAAGAGCGACATCGAGACCATCAACACCGAGCTGATCCTCGCCGACCTCCAGACCATCGAGAAGGTGCTGCCGCGCCTCCAGAAGGAGTCGCGGATCAAGAAGGACGTGGCCCCCAAGGTCAAGGCCGTCGAGGAGGTCAAGGCCATCCTGGAGGAGGGCCGCACCCTCTTCGCCGCCGGCTACGTCCAGGGCACCGAGAAGACCGAGCTGCTGCACGACCTGCACCTCCTCACCACCAAGCCCTTCCTCTACGTCTTCAACGTCGACGAGGAAGAGCTCACCGACGAGGACTTCAAGAACGAGCAGCGGGCCCTGGTCGCCCCCGCCGAGGCGATCTTCCTCAACGCCAAGCTGGAGGCCGACCTCGCCGAGCTGGACGACGAGGAGGCCCTGGAGCTCCTGCAGTCCGTCGGCCAGGAGGAGCCCGGCCTGGCCACCCTCGCCCGCGTCGGCTTCGACACCCTGGGTCTGCAGACGTACCTGACCGCCGGCCCCAAGGAGAGCCGCGCCTGGACGATCAAGAAGGGCGCCACCGCCCCCGAGGCCGCCGGAGTCATCCACACCGACTTCCAGAAGGGCTTCATCAAGGCCGAGGTCGTCTCCTTCGCCGACCTGGTCGAGACCGGCTCCGTCGCCGAAGCCCGCTCCGCCGGCAAGGCCCGCATGGAGGGCAAGGAATACGTCATGCAGGACGGGGACGTGGTGGAGTTCCGTTTCAATGTGTAGCGGCTGACATATCACCACGTCGCTGATCTGGCAAACGTGCAGGTCAGAAGGGGCCCCGACTCTTCGGAGTCGGGTCCTTTGTTTTTTCCGTGCTGGGATGGTGCTGGGATAGCTGGCCCCTCGTCACCTGTCGTCATCCCTGGTCATCCGTACCGTGCTGGGATTGTGATGGGGCGGGATGAGGGCGCCCGTGCTGGGTTTCGGATGTTGCGCTGCCCGATGTGGGAGCGAGCGGAGAGGGTCCATGCGCACACCTTCTTCACGGCTCTGAGGCTCCGCACAGGTCTGGGCGTAGCACTTTTCCTACTCGTTTGACACACTCGGGGCATGGGTGAGACGACGTACAGCATCGGAGAAGGGCCAGCGACACGGGTGAGCCTGTCGCTGCCGGAGGGGACCGCGGAGGCGATCCGGGCGCGGGTGGGCAAGCGGGAGTTCTCGGCGTTCATCGCTGAGGCGGTCGAGCGTGAGCTGCGTGGCCAGGTCCTTGACGAGTACTTGGCGGACTACGAGAGCCGCAAGGGGCCGGTCTCTGAGCAGGCCCGGCAGCGGGCGCGCCAGGTCTTCGACGAGGTGTTCGCCGAGGAGGCCGAGTGGCCCGCCGCAGGCTGAGTCACGAGGGGACGCTGATCCTCGACAGTGAGGGGCTCTCGAAGCTACTCGCCGACGACGAGCAGGTGGTGGCTCTGATTGCCGAGGCGCGCTCGCGCGGCATGGAGGTCGTGATCAGTGCGCTCACCATCATCGAGGCTGTCCACTCGCGTACGAACAAGTCCCGCCTGAACTGGGTGCTCTCCGGGCTGCGGGTCGTCCCGGTGGGCGACGAGGAGGCGAGAGCGGCCTCGAAGCTGCTGATGGAGGCAGGTTTGCACGGGCACAAGTACGCGATCGATGCGGCGGTCGCTGAGGCCGCGCTGCGCCAGCACCGCCCCGTGGTCATGTTGACCTCCGATATCGACGACATGGTCAAGCTCTGCGGCGATCGGGTCCGGCTCGTGGCGGTCTGACTTCCCCTGTCCGCGGTGCGACAGGGCAGTGCTCGATAAGGTCAGGCGAATTTTCACAGGTGAGGTGCTGATCGTCGCTTTGCTGCCTTTCGACGGGCGTCAGGGCGTGGTGGTGGATCTACAAGTATTCGGCGGATCCCCGGGTTCGGTAACCGGGGATCCGCCGCTATGTTGCGGCAGCGAGATCGGGGTCCTGCCGGACGACAAGTCCGTGGGTCGCGGACGGAGTCAACGGCCAGTAGGAGCGGGGTCCGTAGGGGCTCCAGTCTCCGAGGAAGGGCTTGAGGTCGTCGCCGCTGGGCTTCGGCGGCGTGGGCAGCCTTGGCGTTGAGGCGGACTCGGTGAGGTGTTGGAGGTGCGCGTCCGCGAACGCGAGCCACGCCTCGATATCGGTCCGCTCCTGCCCCGGCGGCAGTGATGTGGCGTGGTCGCGTACTGCTGTGACGTATTCGGTCAGGCGGCTGGCCTGGTGCCAGGCGTTTGCCTGTTCTTCGAGGTGTTTGACGCGATAGGCGTGGGCGTATGCGGCGCGGGCTTCCTGCATGGCGGCTTCCCAGCGCCTCTGCCGTGCCTCTCTGGCTTGCTGGTCTGCAAGGCGTTTACGATCCGCGGCTTCGCCACGGAGGCCGACCTCTTGTGTGATCTCGGCGAGTTGGTCTTCGAGCGGCCGGTTGGGGAGGTCGGCCCATTCGCTGGCGCGGTGCGGGCTGCCGCCGCGGAGGATGAAACGCAGGCGGTTGGAGGGGGTGTAGTCGAAGCGGGCAATTCGCATCCACGAGTACCTTTTGGCGTCGGCGAGTTCCTTGTCGGTGGGGACGTGTTCGCTGCGGTCCTGTTCTTGAAGGACGAGGAACCCCACGCTTTCGCCTTGGGCGGTGATGGTGAAGTGCGGTGGTGCCTTGCGGCGCCGATGAGGTGGGGGCGCGCCTTGTGTGGTGCCGAGTGCCGCCTTATGGCCTTGTGCTTCGGTGGCGGTGATGAGGGCCTGGATGATGCGTAGGGCTCGGCCCTGGAGGGGTGTGGTCAGGCCCATGGGCTGGGGCTGCTTTTGAAGGGCGGCGACGACGGCGTGGGATTTGGTGAGTCTGGCCGGAACGTGGAGCGGGGTGAGTTCGGCGAGGCGCCAGGCGGGGATATTGACGAGCTTGATCTCGTAGCCGCTGTGGGTCGGGTATCCGTGGAGTTCCTGGGTGCGGGGGATCTTGCCGGACTTGCGGGCGGCGTTGACGCGTGACGCCCAGTTCACAGCGTCCGGGCCGGGTTTGATGGGCTTGATGAGGTAGCCATCGTTCGCGGCCAGTTCTTCGAGTAGTTTGGCCGCGTAGTTCGCAAGGGCCTTCGGCACGGTTCTGGGACGTGACGGTGCCGGCTTTCGGCTGGGCCGTTCCGGCGGTTCAGTGTTCTGCTCCACGAGGTGGATGCCGCGTTCGGTGAGATACCGCCGCCCTTTGTCCGTGAGCTGGGCGTTCCAATGCCCGTGGCGCTTGGTAATTTTGATGAGCCCTCGGTTCTGCAGGGCCTGTCCGCTGGTCTTGTACGTGCTGTCCGGCCAGACTCCGTCGGGACACCCCTGGCCCACCCATTCGAGCACAGCCCGCTGCCGCTCATTGAGGGCCTGGTGCATGTGGTCCCCCTGCGGTTCCTAGCTGTGCTGCCCCGGAGACAATGCCCGCCGCTTCCACGGGAATTCCGGACGACCTGAGAGAGCCTTCGATCGGATGAGACGTGGTGCATGGCGCGTTTACAGCGAGAACAGCTCTTCCTGGTAGTTCTCGACGGTGCCGCGCCGCGGATAGAAGAGGCCGAGCATCATGAACGTTCTGGGGCGTTTGGCCAGGTTGCCGACGAAGCAGTGGACGACGTGGTCCGGTGCGAACATCCGGGTGAACCAGCGCTCCCGCAGCTTTTCCTCCACACCCTGTTGCCCGTACTGGCGCAGGTATTTGCGGTAGGACTCGCCGGCCTCCCAGTCCCGGAGGGCCATGTCGTGACCGGTGCAGTCGGAGTCGTCGCAGCGGAAGCGGTAGCGAAACTCCAACGGTACCCACTCCAGTTGGCGCAGGTCCTGGTCGAGGAGATCCATCTGATCGGCCAGGGCGGCCTTGGAGACAGGCCAGGGCTCGGCGGGCTCGAGGCGGAAGTCGACGGTGTGCGCCGCTGGTCGGAAGAGGCCGAGCGACGTGTCGTGCTTCTCCTGGTCTCGTTTGATGGCGCACAGCGATGGGGCGATCAGCGGGCGGAGGATCGAGTAGCGCTCGCGCCATCCGTCGCTCGTGCCGATCCTGTCGATTACCTTGAGGGTGTCCGGGTTCGGGCGCAGGCTCTCGGGCCGGCGGTCCTGGTGATGGCGGCGTACGTCGACCTCGATGATCGCGTACTTGGCGAACTGGCTCTCCTGGCTCAGGAGCCGGAAGGGCACCGGGAAGAGGCGGACGTGCTCGGGAGTGCCGCGGTCGAGGCGTATGCCGGCGACGCAGCTGGTCTCGCGGTACTTCGTGGACAGTTCCGGATACGTCTTGACCGTGATCAGTATTCGTGCGCGTTCCCACGCTCCTGCCATACCCCACCCCCGGTCCGCTGCTTCTGGACCAGATTGGAAGTGAGGTAGTTGGCACGCGCAAGAGTGCCGTCGAGTAGAGGAGTTGAAGTCAGGCCAAGGGGCTGACGGGTAGTGACATGCGCTTGCGCAGGGTCTCCAGGACGACGTGGCGGTGGCAGCGCTGTTGGTCCTTCTCAAAGCACAGCACGGCGACCCGCTCCTGAGCTGCGTGTTCTGCGAGTTCATCGAGGTCGGCCTGGGCCGCGTCGGAGCGCAGCAGGCTGCGGAAGCGTGCGCGGCCCTCGCTGATGCGTCCTTCCCAGAAGGGGGCCCGGTTGTCCTTCGGGTTCCCCAGGGCGCGCAGGTGTGTGTAGGCGATGCCGGCCTCGTTGAGGGCGTGTGTGAGGCGGGTCTTGCTGAATCCGGGCTTGCGGCTGATGGGGGTCAGGCGGACGTCGGCGACTGTGCTGATCTGGGCAGAGAGGAGGGAAGCGACGAAGGATTCGATGTCCCGCCCCTCGTATCCGGCGGACCACAGCCCGGGGTCTGCCGTCTGGGCCTGGCGGAACAGGTCGTCGAGGGAGACGCCGAGTGCGGCAGCGAGTGCACCAACGGTGAAGAAACCTGGCTGAATTGGTCCCCCGCCCTCCAGTCGCTTCAGAGTGGCGAGCTGAATGCCCGCCTCTTTCGCAAGGCGTTCTGGAGTCCAGGCGCGTTCTTCACGTAGCGCCCTGACGCGGGCAGCGAGCGTCCGGTTCGGGGCGGGTGAGGGAAGAGTTAAGGGGCGTTCGGCCATGGACCGGGATTCTAACTTCCGCCGGAATCTCACAGCTAGTTGTCTGCTCGGGCCTGCCCATGTCGTTCGCGTGAGCGGATACCGAAGGCTGAGGTGGCTTCAACCTGGCTGCCCGTGTCCGCGTGCGCCGAGGGTGTTGGCTGCGTAGATCAGCGAGTCGGGAAGAGCAGTCGACCGAGGTCTTCGCGGAGCCGCTCTTTGAGTTCAGTGGGATGGCTGGTGTGTTCATGGGCGATCCGGATGGTGTGGACGCCGCAGCGCGTCCAGTGCCGGTCGCGATCCTCGTCGTCGGCCTTGCGGGTTCGGCCGTAGTGGTGTGGTCCGTCGACCTCGATGATAACGGCTCGGCCGTTTCCCAGAACGGTGAAGTCCGGGCTGCGCACGCCGGCATCCCGCAGTTTGGCGGAGGCCAGCGGCAGGATCGCGATGCCGCTTTGTGTGGGGCGCTCGCGTTGGAGGTCTTGGAGGACCTGGTAGACGGCGAGTTCGGCCCGACTTGCGAACACGAGATCGTCTGCAGTTGGGTATCCCTGGTCGCTTCGCCTTTCGCGGCGAGCCTGGTTGGTCGGACTGCTTCCTTGATACCGCCAGTCCTGCGTGATCTTCGGGAGCGGGCGCAGCGCGGCTTCGACCACGAGGGACTGCACGTCCCCGCGCTCCAGCTGCTTGAGCACGGCCCTTAGCCTTTGCCAAATCGCCTCGGTCATGGCCGTCGTGAACTCCGGTATGAGCGCGCGGTCCACGGTGAGGACGGCCTCGTAAGTGGCATCCGTCCAGTTGTCGTTGGGCATCGGATGGAAGTACCCACCGTCGCGGCGCAGGGTGAGTTTCGCCGAGCGGACGAGGTCCCGAGCCAACCCTTCGCCGTCGTCGTCGAGCAGATGGTGGGTCTGTCCGAGGACGAGATCGAGCTTGCTGGCGTCGTCGTCCCTTATCGGCAATGGGATCGTCGGAGTGACGGCGCTCTCCGGGAACGGCGCATAGACGGGCCGCCCGGACATGAAGTCTCGGGGGCGCAGCGCCCAGCCATCCGCTGCCAGAAGGCGGTTCAGCTCATCGACGCGCCTGGCCGCCTCGTCGGCGTCGGGGCGTACCTCGGGATGTACCAGCCGTGCGAGGAATGCCAGCAGCACCTCGTCCGGGCCATCGAGGAGCCCAAACCGCGGGTCCTCGAAGACCCAATCGTCCTCCCAGTCGTAGTTGTTGAACCGGTGCTGGATGATGTCGGTGCGGGCGGTCGGGTGGCGCGAGTCGGTTGATGGGAGGGCGTCCAGGTCGTACAGGGCGCCCAGGAAGGCGACTTCGTCCAGGCGTCCCCACCAGCCGCCCTCCGCAGTGCGTAGCAAGTCGAAGACATCGCGCCGTGTCACCGCTGTGATCCTTGCTGGATTGTCCTGGCCGGAGTGCGTCATGACAACAGAATGGCGTGCCAGCGGTGCGCCTGCCGAGCCTTCGTGTCGGTCGCGGGGCCGCGCGAGCGAGCCCTGACGCCGGCGGTCGGCGACCGGACCGGAGCCGAAGGACTGCACCGCTTCTTCGATGAACTGCGCACCAGCTGGCGCCGCAACCCGCACCAGATGCGCGCGCTGTACGTGCTCATGTTCGATGCGGTGCTTCCCGCACCGTTCCTGCGCGACCGGATGGCCGCCTCCATCGCGACCTGCGCCGCAGGATTGAGAGCGGGATCGCGGAGGGGGCGACCGGTGTCGATGCGCCCGCGGCCGCGATGCTGATCGTCGGCGCGTTGCGCGGTGACGTCTGCTAATCGCTGCTCGACCCCGAGGCCGTCCCCATCGACGCCGCTCTGGCCAACCTCACGCGTTTTGCCGATGCACTACTTGCGAAGTGAGGGCCATGCCCCCTTTTCGGGTGCCACCGGTTTATGGCCCGAACGCCCTGCTCCGAGTTTTGACGTCACCTGTAGGCCCGGCGATTCGCTGCCCGCCTGGCCCCTGTGGCAGGTTAGGCGCGGGGCTGGGGAGCGCGACCAGGCCACCGGCGTTGTGGGGCAGTCCTTCGGATCTCAGTTCGTGGGTCGATCGGGTTGTGTAGCGATGGCGGCCCTGAGCCCTCTTGTGCTTTGCAGTGAATCCCGTGCTGGGATGGTGCTGGGATGCGCCCACATTTCTGCAGGTCAAAGCCTTGTGGTGGAGTTCCGCTTCAACGTCTGAGCGGATGGCGTAACACCACGTCGCTGACTTGTAGGCATGCAGGTCACCAAGGGTCCGGCTCTCTGGAGGCGGGCCCTTGGTGGTTTCCCGTGCTGGGTTGGCGCTGAGTTGATTCCCTCAGGTGCCAGGGCCCGGCCAGCGGAGCCCGGACGTCGGCGCAGCATTGATCCGCGGTCCTGGAGGACAGGATGGAGCTCACTGACAGTCATAAGCTGGCTACCGCAGCGGACCGGACCAGGGGCGGGGTGGAAGAGACCATGCGTGGCTTTACCGAGGCGAAGCTCAAGACGTTGGCCGGTGTCCGGTCCTTCGAGCGGGGGCGCGGGTACGTGGATGCGGTGTCCGGGGTCGAGGTCGGTGACGGATGGATCAGCGCGAGCGTCCACGGCACGGAGCGGTACGAGGTGGAGTTGTCCTTGGACGGGCCCGGTGGGCTGTCCGGCGCGTGCGATTGCCCGTATGGCCTTGAGGGCAATTTCTGCAAGCATCTGGTCGCCCTCGGCCTGACGGTGCTCGCCCGGTCGGACAGCCTGCCGCGGCAGCGGAAGGCGGCGCGGAACCGGGCGCAGGACCTCGACGGGTGGTTGTCCGCCCTGACCAAGGACGAGTTGCTGGCTCTGGTGCGGGAACAGGTGGGCGAGGACCGGCAGTTGCGGCGCCGCCTGGAGCTGCGGGCCGCGAGCGCCCGCGGGGATCTCGCCGCGGTCCGGGCCCGTATCCGTGAGCTGCTCGACATCGGACCGTTCGCACAGTACGGGTACGTCGAGTACGCCGATGCGCGCGCCTACGCGGACCAGGCCGGGCAGGCGGTGTCGGCGATCGGCGCGCTCACCGGCTCCGGACGGGCAGCCGACGCGATCATCCTGGTGGGCGAGGCGATGAAGTCGCTGGCCCAGGCGGTGGAGTGCGTCGACGACTCCGACGGATGGCTCGGTCAGGTGGGCGCCGGCCTCGCCGACGCCCATCTCGACGCGTGCCGTGCGGCGCGCCCCGAGGCGGGGGAGCTCGCGCGCTGGCTGATCGACCATGCGCTCGGCGAGCTGGACACCGGCCTCACCGACATCGATCCGCTCGACTACGAGGACGTTCTCGGAGATGAGGGGATGGCCGTCCTGCGGAAGCTGGCTGTCGAGGCGTGGCAGGGCAACCGCCGCGGCTGGGCGGAGAAGTACCTGATGGAGCGCCTGGCCAAGGCGGGAGGCGACGTCGACGCGGTGATCGCCGTGCATGCGGCCGACCTCGCACCGGACGGCCGCACGCACCTGGTCATCGCCCGTGAGCTGGATGCCGCCCGGCGCCCCGACGAGGCCCTGGGCTGGGCGGAACGCGGCGTCCAGGAGGCCGGGGACCTCGCTGCCGTCGACACCGCGCTCGTCGACCACCTCTGCGACCGCTACGCACAGGCGGACCGGCTCGACGACGCCGTCGCCCTGCGCCGCGACCACTTCGGCGCCCGCCGCACCCTGCTCACCTACCAGCAGCTGCGTGCCGCGGCCCGGGCCGCGGACTGCTGGCCGGCCGAGCGCGAGGGCGCGCTGGCCGTGCTGCGCGCCGACGCGGGGCGGCGGCAACGGGGCTGGTACGGCGGCCCCGTCCTGGTCGACGCGCTGCTCGACGACAAGGACGTCGACGCCGCCTGGCGGGCCGCCACCGGGACCGGCGCCCATGACCGGCAGTGGCTCACCCTTGCCGACCAGGCCCGCGCCACCCGCCCCGCCGACGCGCTCGGCGTCTACCTGCGCCTGGTGGAGCCACTGACCGAGCAGACCGGCAACGCCGTCTATGAGCAGCTCGTCAGCCTGCTGCTGAGCATCCGGGACTGCCACCGCCGCCTGGGATCGTCGGGGGAGTTCACCGGTTACGTCACCGCCCTGCGCACTGCCCAGAAACGCAAGCGGAACCTGATGCGCTTGATGGACGAGCACGGTCTGTGAGCCGGGCGATGCCTCGCAGGTCCGTCTGCCCCGCACGCCTCTGCCGTCGGGCGGCGCTCCGTGAGCTGTTGTTCCGTTGGGGGGCCGCTAATGCCGGAACACCTCGAAGAGGACCGCGGGGCGGCCGTGGTGGCGGGCGGCGGCCCTGGCGAAGGAGCGGTCGAGGAAGTCGCGGGCGTAGGCGTGCGGGTCCTGGTCGGGGGCGGTGAGGGCCTTGATGTAGGTGGTGTGGGCGGCCAGGGAGGCGACGGCGCGGGGGATGCCGGGGCCCACTTCGGCGGCGTGGGTGGGGCGCGGGGAGCCGGACACGGCGGTCCAGCGGACGCCGGACCAGGGGGCGAGGCCCTGGGTGTCGGCGAGGTCGGGAAAGATCCAGCGGTTGCCGGCGTCGGCCGGGGCGTCCAGGACGGCACAGCCCACCACCCGGTGGTCGGGGGTGTTCCACTGCGTGCCGAACCAGGTGTCGCGGTGGTTGAGGGTGATCAGCAGCTCGGGGCGGTGCCGGCGGACCGCGGCGGCCAGGTCGCGGCGGAGCGCCGTGCCGGCCTCGATCACGCCGTCCCGGTGGCCGTCGAGGAACTCGACGGCGTGCACGCCGACATGGGCCGCGGCGGCGCGCTGCTCGGCCTCGCGGACCGCCGCGCACGCGGGCGGCGCCAGCCCGTCGATGCCGGCTTCACCGCGGGTGACCAGGAGGTAGCCGATCTCCCGGCCGGCGTCGGCCCATTCGGCGATGGCGGCCGCCGCGCCGTATTCGAGGTCGTCGGGGTGGGCGACGACGGCCAGTGCCCGCTGCCAGTCGTCGGGCATCGGCCGGAGGGAGCTGACGGCGGCGTTCTCGGTCGGCATCGCGGCCCCTTTCTGGTCGGTGACGATGGTGGCACGGCCGACCACGGACAGACAGCCACGGACCGTGGTGGAACGGGTGTTTCGGTGCGGGCGGGATCGGGGCATGAGGCGGTGTTGAGCTGCGTTCATTGCTGGAAGTAAAGGTTTGGCCAGAGCTTGCGGTCGGCGACGCGCGGTTGCCACGCTGTCGCTGACTGTCAAGCTGTTGGGAGGGGCCTGTGCCTTTCGGTGAGCAGCCCGCGTACCTCCGCGTCGCCGGTGACCTGCGTCAGAAGATCGTCGACGGGGTGCTGGCCCCGCACACCCGGCTTCCTTCCCAGGCCCGCATCCGCGAGGAGTACGGCGTCTCGGACACCGTCGCGCTGGAGGCGCGCAAGGTCCTGATGGCCGAGGGTCTGGTGGAGGGCCGGTCCGGGTCCGGGACGTATGTGCGGGAGCATCCGGTGCCGCGCCGGATCGCCCGCGGTGGCTACCACACCCTGGGTTGCACGCCGTTCCGCCAGGAGCAGACGGACGAGCGGGTGCGCGGCACCTGGGAGTCCAACAGCGAGCAGGAGGCGGCCGGTTCGGCGGTGGCGGCCCGGTTGCGGATCCCGGTGGGCGCCCGTGTGATGCGCACGCGGTACGTGTTCCGCGCGGAGGGGGAGCCGTCGATGCTCTCCACCTCCTGGGAGCCGCTGGAGATCACGGGGCGCACGCCGGTGATGCTGCCGGAGGAGGGCCCGCTGGCGGGGCGCGGGGTGGTCGAGCGGATGGCGGCCATCGACGTGGTGGTGGACAACGTCGTCGAGGAGGTCGGGGCGCGGCCGGGCCTGGCCGAGGAGGCGATGGCGCTGGGCGGGGTGCCGGGCCATGCGGTGCTGGTCATCTCGCGCACCTACTTCGCGGGTGGCCGGCCGGTCGAGACGGCGGACGTGATCGCGCTCGCGGCGCGCCATCGGGTGGCCTACCACCTGCCGGTGAAGTGACCGGTCGGCCGCCCGGCCGCCCGACCGGCCGGTGGGGCGGGGAAGGCGGCGGTCTTCGGGGGCGTTCCGGGGGCCGGTGGGCGCCCCGTGAACTCCCTGTGTCCGTCAAGTCGACGGCCGGTATGGGGATCCTGCGCTATCCGTAGGGCTGTTGGGCATGATTTTCGGCCGACTTAGCTGTCCGATTTGTAGGGGTTCGCCCGGGAAAGTCGTCCGGATATCGGTGTTGGAAACCTCACAGAGGCTCAACTCGGCGGGATTTTTTGGCCGGTGTGGGAACCGGATCTTCGGATTCGCTCATACGATGGCGAAGTTTGTGCACGGCACGGGGGAAGACCAGGAGACCAGCACGTGACCACGACGAAGACAACGAGTGCGGAGCAGGGCTCGCACTCGTCGAATTACCGTCGGTCCCTCGGGACCATCGCCCTGACCGCCACTGGTCTCGGGTCCATCATTGGTTCCGGCTGGCTGTTCGGGGCCGAGCGGGCAGCGGCCATCGCCGGTCCGGCCGCGATCATCGCCTGGGTCATCGGCGCGGTCGTCGCCCTGACCATCGCGCTGACCTACACCGAGCTCGGCTCGATGTTCCCCAAGGCGGGCGGCATGGTCCGCTACGGCCAGTACTCGCACGGCTCGCTCGCGGGCTATCTGGCGGCCTGGGCCAACTGGATCGCGATCGTCTCCGTGATCCCGGGCGAGGCGACCGCCTCGGTCCAGTACATGAGCTCGTGGGACTTCGGCTGGGCCAAGGCGCTGTTCGACGGCAAGGAGCTCACCGGCTCCGGCGTCGCGGTGGCCAGCGTCCTGCTGATCTTCTACTTCTTCATGAACTGGTTCGCGGTCTCGCTGTTCGCCAAGACGAACACCGCGATCACGGTCTTCAAGATCGTCGTGCCGGCGCTCACCGCGGGCGCCCTGATCTTTTCGCACTTCGACACCAGCAACATCCAGCGCGCCGGCGGCTTCGCCCCCAACGGCTGGAGCGCGGTCTTCAGCTGTGTGGCGCTCTCCGGCATCGTCTGGGCCTACAACGGCTTCCAGTCGCCGCTCAACCTCGCCGGTGAGGCGCGCAACCCGGGCCGTTCGCTGCCCAAGGCCATCGCCTTCTCGATCGTCATCGCGCTGGTCATCTACCTCGCGCTGCAGGTCGCCTTCCTCTTCGCGGTGCCCGCCGCCGACCTGAGCAAGGGCTGGGGCGGTCTGTCCTACCACTCCCCGCTCGCCGAGCTGGGCCTCGCCTGGGGCCTGAACTGGCTGGCGCTGCTGCTGTACGCGGACGCGTTCGTCTCGCCGTCCGGCACGGGCATGATCTACGCCGCCACCACCTCGCGCATGATCCAGGGCGTCCAGGAGAACGGCCACCTGCCGGGCGTCTTCGGCAAGGTCGACGCCAAGACCGGCATTCCGCGCCCGGCGCTGGTGCTCAACCTCGTCGTTGCGTTCATGTTCCTCGCGGTCTTCCGCGGCTGGGGTTCGCTCGCCGAGATCGTCTCGGTCGCGACCGTCATCTCGTACATCACCGGGCCGGTCGCGGTGATGGGTCTGCGGCGGCTGGCGCCGCAGATGAAGCGGCCGGTGAAGCTGCGCGCCATGCCGGTCATCGCGCCGATCGCGATGATCTTCGGTTCGCTGGTCCTGTACTGGGGCAAGTGGCCGCTCACCGGCAAGGTCATCTTCATCATGGCCATCGGGCTGCCGGTCTGGGCGTGGTACGAGATCGTCCGGCCGTGGAAGCAGGGCCGCAGCCCGCTGCGTGAGCTGCTGCCGCACCTGAAGGCGGGCGCCTGGATGGTCGTCTACCTGGTGGTCATGGCGGCCGTCTCCTACCTGGGCGGCAAGGAGTTCGGCGGCAAGGGCTACCTGCCGCCGGGCCTCGACCTCGCGGTGGTCGCGGTGATCGCGCTCGCCTTCTACTACTGGGGCGTGCGCAGCGCCTGGCGCAACCCCTCGCTGGTCGCGGTCGAGGCCGAACTGGCCGCGGAGGAGAGCGCCGCGGAGGCCGCGGGCGACAAGGCCCCGACCACCGCCTGAGCGGCCGTTCGCGGCGCGCTTTCTTCCCCCAACGCACAAACCCTCACCGGCCACTCGCGGGCCACACCTGGTGCATCCAGGGCCCGCGAGTGGCCGGTTCGGTCTCTCTTTGTGTAAATCCATAACCGGTGCGTGAAGGTCGGGCGTAGGCTCGGGCATATGCGGAATGCGATTTCGGCATCAGCACAGGAGGGGCGCGCCGCCGCGGCGCGCTGCGCGGCGGACGGAGGGGCGCAATGACCGATAACGAGACCGCGCTGCCCTGGCTCGTCATCCGCCAGGACGAAGGCGGTAACCGCTATCGCGTCGGCCGCTATGCCACCCGAGCGGAGGCGGAGCGGGTCGCCGAGCGCCTGGACACCCGTGGCAATCAGCGGCTCTACGTGGTCGAGCGGGTCGGGCAGGGGGCCTCGTAAGGAGTGGCATGAGGGGAGCGGGAGTCCGGCGGGGGACGTAGGCTGCCGCGCATGACGACGGTGCGCGTAGTGGTGGGCGGCGCGGTGTGCGAGCGGGGGCGGTTGCTGGCCGCCCGACGGAGCGCGCCGCCCGCGTTGGCCGGCCGCTGGGAGCTGCCCGGCGGCAAGGTGGAGGACGGCGAGACGCCGGAGCAGGCGCTGGTCCGCGAGCTGCACGAGGAGCTGGGCGTGGACGTCGCCCCCGTGGAGCGGATCCCGGGCGAATGGGTGCTGCGGCCCGGCTTCGTGCTCCAGGTGTGGACCGCCCGGCTGGTCTCCGGCCGGCCGGAGCCGCTCCAGGACCACGACGAGCTGCGTTGGTTGCGGCCCGGCGAGGAGCGCGAGGTGGACTGGCTGGATCAGGACCGCCCGGCGGTCGCCGAGGTGATGCGCCGGCTGGGCTCCAGGCCCGCGGTGGGGATCCCGGGCGCCCGGCTGTAGCGGACCGGGGTGCCGTCCGGTGTGCCTCTCGTGGGCCCGGGCCGGGTGGCTCTCGCGGTGGGCCGTCTGGCTCCGCCGTTCCGCGGGTGTGCGAGGCTCGCCACCACTTTGCCGGGATATGGGCCATTTGTGCCACAGTGCACAGTTGAAGGCGGTACTCGCCGCTCGATATCGGGTATGTCCTGATTGGCCCCTTTCGGCGTGGGCCGGGTTCGACGGGGGACCCCTCGGCCTGGGAAGTGATCGGCGTGAGCGACAGCGCAGCGGCAGAGGCCCCGGAACCCGGCCCCTCCGATGTCCGCAGGCGCGGCAGGATCTCCGGTGCACCGAGCGCGGAATGGAGCCTCCCCGCCGATCCCGGCGCGGTGCGCACCGCCCGCACCATGGTCCGTCAGGTGCTCGACGACTGGGGGTTGAACGGCGCCGCCGACGTCGCGGTGCTGCTGGTCAGCGAGCTGGTCACCAACTCCCTGCGCTATGCCAGCGGTCCCATCGGCGTGCGCATGGTGCTGCTCGGCGCGGGGGCGCTGCTCATCGAGGTCTCCGATCCGCTGCCCGACCCGCCGCGGACCCGTACCGCCGCCCTCGACGACGAGGGGGGACGCGGACTCCAGCTGGTCGCGCACAGTTCGCGGCGCTGGGGCACCCGGCAGGGAAAGAGCGGCAAGACAGTGTGGTTCGAGCTGGCTGTGGCTGGTTAGGACTCATGAGGAGTCCTGATCGTTGCCATTTCATCGACATTTTGTAGATGGCCTGCGATCGAGACTGTGCTGTGATCGTGAAGACCGTGTTCCGGATAGCCGAGGTGCTGGAATACTCGGCAGGTCCGGTCCGGGCACGATGAGCTGGAGGGGACGGGGCTCGTGAGCGAGAAGTCATCTGGCGGGGTGGTACCTGCGCGGGACGGTGGCCGGGGCGGTGCGGTCGGTCCGGTGGACCATGGCGAACGTCGCCATGCCCGCGAGCCGCAGGGCGCGCCCGTGTGGCAGCGCAGCCGGCCCGGATCGATCTACGACTACATCAAGGTCGCCTCGTTCTCGCTCGGGCCCGACGGGCACATCGACCAGTGGAGCGAGCGGGCCGAGCAGATGCTCGGCATCCCGGCCCGCCACGCCCTCGGCAAGGACCCCGTCGAAGCCTTCGTCCCCAGCGAGTTCCGGGAGACCGGGCGCCGCAAGGTGTGCGAGATCCTCGACGGCCGGGAGTGGACCGGTCTGGTGCCCTACCGCAGGGAAGCGGGCGGCGCGGCCGAGGGGCTCGCCGAGATCTATGTGATGCCGGCCGAGAACGAGGACGGCGAACGCGGCGCGGTCTGCCTGGTCGTCGACGTCCGGGCGCTCCGCGGCATCGAGACCGACCTCGCCGCCGCGCAGGCCGTTTTCGGTCAATCCCCCATGGGCTTCACCCTGTTCGGCACCGACCTGAAGCTGCTGCGGGTCAACGAGCGCTTCGCCACCGTCTTCGGCGGCCCGGCCGGCAAGTACCGCGGTGGCACCCCGCACGACTTCCTGCCCCGCCCCGAGGCCGAGCGGATGACCGTCGCGCTGCGCCGGGTGCTGGAGACCGGCGAACCGGTCAGCGAGATGCAACTGGTCGGCCGCGTCCCCGGCGAGGAGGACCGCCGTCGCTGGTCGGTCTCGCTGTACCGGCTGCACGGCGCCAGCGGCCGTCCCATCGGCGTCGCCGCGCTCGCCTCCGACGTCACCGGCCGCCGCCGCGCCGAACGCGAGGCGGCCAACGCCCGCCGCAATCTCGCGCTGCTCAACGAGGCCGGTGCCCGGATAGGCAATTCGCTCGACCTGGAGACCACCGCCCGCACCCTGCTGGACGTCGCGGTACCGCAGTTCTGCGACCTGGCGTCGGTGGACCTCTACCAGGGGCTGCTGGCCGGCGACGAGGAGCAGCCGGGGATGAGCGACGGCAGCGCGGAGCTGCGCCGGGTCGCCTTCGCCAGCGCGGTCTCCGACGCCCCGCTCCCCGGCAAGGCGCCGGAGGAGGATCCGGTCGCGGTCGGTGCGGTCCACCGCTACCCGTTCAACTCCCCGTGCGCGGCCGCCCTGCGGACCGCCCAGGCGCAGATCATCCCCGGCCGGGAGAGCGACGAGGGGCCGGAGCTGGGCGCGGTGGTGCACTCCACCCTCGCGGTGCCGATGGTCGCCCGGGACACCGTCGTCGGCCTGGTGCAGTTCTCCCGTACGAAGGGCAGCGAGCCGTTCGGCGAGCGGGACACCGCGCTGGCGGTGGAACTGGCCGCGCGGGCCGCGGTCTGCATCGACAACGCCCGCCTCTACCGCCGGGAGCACGAGCGGGCCCTGATACTGCAGCGCAGTCTGCTGCCGCCCGGCGACCCCGAGGCGGCCGGCCTCGACATCGCCTGCCGCTATCTGCCCGGCACCACCGCCACCGAGGTCGGCGGCGACTGGTTCGACGTCATCGAACTCCCCGGGCACCGCACCGCGTTGGTGGTCGGCGACGTCATGGGCCGGGGCCTGCGGGCCGCGGTCGCCATGGGCGAACTCCGCACCGCGGTGCGGACCTTGGCGCTGCTGGACCTGGAGCCGGCGGAGGTGCTCGGAGCGCTGGACGAGATCGCCCGGGGGCTGGGCGGCAGCGGGGACCGGGAGGCCGCGCGCAGCCGCTCGGGGGCCGCGTCCGGCGGGGCCGCCCAGGGCCGTTCGGCCCGGACCGCCGACCTCTCCGAGGTCTACCTCGCCACCTGCGTCTACGCCGTCTACGACCCGATCACCCGGGTGTGCACCTTCGCCAACGCCGGGCATCTGCCGCCGGTGCTGGTCGAGGAGGGCGAGGAGGCGCTGCTGCTGGACGTCCCGCCGGGGATGCCGCTGGGCGTCGGCGGGGAGCCGTTCGAGGAGATCGAGGTCGAGTTGCCGGACGGCGCGCTGCTCGCGCTGTACACCGACGGCCTGGTGGAGTCCCGGCACCATCCGCTGGACGAGGGGCTGCAGGCGTTCCGGCGGGCGCTGTCGGACTCCGGCCGGCCGCTGGAGGACGTCTGCGACCACGTCCTGAGCGCCCTGGACACCTCGCACGGCGAGGACGACATCGCGCTGCTGATGGCCCGGGTGCACGGGCTGCCCAAGGACGCGGTGGGCGACTGGAGCCTGGCGCCGGAGCCGCGTTCGGTCGCCCGGGCGCGGGAACTGGCCCGCGACCAGCTGAACGACTGGGGGCTGCAGGCCCTGGTCGACACCACCGAGCTGCTGGTCAGCGAGCTGGTGACGAACGCCCTGCGGCACGGGCACGGGGAGATCCGGCTGCGGCTGCTGCTGGACCGGACGCTGGTCTGCGAGGTCTGGGACGCCGATCTGGCCCAGCCGCGGCGACGGCGGGCCCGGGACACGGACGAGGGCGGCCGCGGTCTGCAGCTCGTCGGCCTGCTGAGCGAGCGCTGGGGGAGCCGGCGCACTCCGCGCGGCAAGACCGTCTGGTTCGAGCTCGCCCTGCCGGACGGCGACGCGACGCCGGTGGACCCGGCAGAGGCGCTGCTGAGCCTCTTCTGAGGGCCCGCGGGGCACGGCCCGGGGCCCGCGGGCCCCGGGTGGACGGCCCCGGGCGCGGTGGGGCGGGTCAGGCGGTGCGGACGTGGGTGGCGGCCAGCTCGGCCTCGCGGACGACGCGGGCGGTGTCCACGTGCAGCAGTTCGCCGCGGGCCTTGCGCAGATGGCCGTCGACGAAGACCTCGCTGACGTTCGGCGGCTGGCCGTTGAGGACGATCTGGCCGGTCCAGTCGAAGCGCGGGGCGAAGTTGAGGGTGCCGGGGTCGAGGACGACGACGTCGGCGCGCTTGCCCGGTGTCAGCGACCCGACCCGGTCCGCCATCCCGATGGCCTCCGCGCCGCCCAGGGTCGCCATCCGCAGCACCGCCGGGATGGTGGGGTGGATCGCGGCGTCCTCGTGGCGGGCCCGCTGGAGGCCGACCGCCGCCTTCATCACGTTGAACATGTCCGAGGTGTCGTTGGTCCCGCCGTCGTGGCCGAGCCCGGCCTTGACGCCCTGCCGGTGGAACGCCGGCAGCGGGCAGATGCCGGACGCCAACCGCATGTTGCTCAGCGGGCAGTGCGCGATCCGCACGTCGTGCTCGCCGGTCAGCGCGATCTCCTCGTCGGTGAGGTGGATCGCGTGGTTCATCAGCAGCCGCGGGCCGAACGCGCCGGCCTCGCGCAGCGAGCGGATCGGGTCGTCCTTGCGGTCGCCGCGGTTCTCCAGGACGTGGGAGTTGAGCATCACGCCGAGGTCCCGGGCGAGCGCGTGCAGCGTGCGCAGATCCGCCAGCTGTGACATCCCGGCGTGGGCCGCCACCTGGACGGAGGCCAGCGGCAACGGGTCCAGGAGGTCCTTTTTGATCTTGGGGATGAGGTGGGCGTGGGCGGCGCTCTGGGCCGAGGCGTAGACGAAGCGCAGCCCGGCGTCGTCCAGCGCCCTGATGTAGCGCTCGCTGGTGTCGTAGGGGATGGGGTGCACCCAGTCGACGACGGTGGTGACGCCCGCCTGGAGGGCGTCGAGCGCGGCCAGGTGGACGAAGCGGTACATGTCTTGGGGGTCGATCTTGGGGAGGGTGGCGCGGTTGCAGTCGTTCATCCAGCCGTAGAGGCCCTCGTTCGCGCAGCCGCCGCGGATGCTGGACTGCCACAGGTGGTTGTGCAGATCGACGAAGCCCGGCAGGACGATCCGGCCGCGGGCGTCCAGTACGCGGGCGCCGTCGGGGGCGGCCAGGCCGTGGCCGACCGCGGCGACGGTGCCGTCCCGCAGCAGCACGTCCACGCCGTTCTCCAGCTGGCCCAGGGGGCCGCTGCCCAGGCGGGGGTCCATGGTGAGGACCAGGTCCGCACCGCGCAGCAGGGTCGTGCGGCGGTGGCCGGGGTCCTCCGCCGGGCGTCCGGGGCGGTCCTGGGCGAGTTCGGGGAAGCCGGCAGCGGCGGCCAGGGGAACGGTGCTCAGGCCGGCCAGGACGCTCCGCCGGCTCATATTTGGAAGATTCATTCCGTTCTTATACCGCGGCTGTTCGCATGCGTCGTGAGGGGGATTCCAGTCATGTGATGTGGCATCAGAATCGCTGCAATCCGGGCGACTTGGGTCCCGTACGGGTCATTCGGTCCGTCGCCGGATCTTGTTCCCGAGCCACACCAGAGGGTCGTACTTGCGGTCCGCGGCGCGCTCCTTCAGCGGGATCAGCGCATTGTCGGTGATCTTGATGTTCTCCGGGCAGACCTCCGTGCAGCACTTGGTGATGTTGCAGTAGCCGAGTCCGTGCTCGTCCTGCGCGGTGCGCTTGCGGTCCACCCCGCCGGCCGGCGCGGCGTCCAGCGGGTGCATGTCCAGCTCGGCGATCCGCATCAGGAACCGCGGGCCGGCGAAGGCGCCCTTGTTCTCCTCGTGGTCCCGGACGACGTGGCAGGTGTTCTGGCACAGGAAGCACTCGATGCACTTACGGAACTCCTGCGACCGGTTCACGTCCTCCTGCTTCATCCGGTACTCGCCCGGCCCCAGTTCCGCGGGCGGCATGAACGCGGGGACCTCCCGCGCCTTGGTGTAGTTGAAGGAGACGTCGGTGACCAGGTCGCGCAGCACCGGGAAGGTCCGCATCGGGGTGACGGTGATGGTCTCGGCGCGCCCGAAGACCGACATCCGGGTCATGCACATCAGCCGCGGCCGCCCGTTGATCTCCGCGCTGCACGAACCGCACTTGCCCGCCTTGCAGTTCCACCGGACCGCGAGGTCCGGCGCCTGGGTCGCCTGGAGGCGGTGGATGATGTCCAGCACCACCTCGCCCTCGTGCACCTCCACCTCGAAGTCCCGCAGCGCGCCGCCGTCCGCGTCGCCCCGCCACACCCGGAAGTGCGCCTGGTAGGCGCCGGACCGCTGTTCCGCCTGCAACTCGCTCACCGGCTCAGCTCCTCGTCCGTCAGATACTTCACCAGCTCGTCCTTGTCGAAGAGTTCGAGGAGGTCGCGGCGGATCGGCGGGGTCTCGCGGCGGGAGAGCCGGATCTGCCCCAGCACCGGATCCGCCTCGCCCTGCTCCGCCCGGTAGTCGGCCAGTTCGCAGACCAGATTGACGTTGCGCCAGTGCCGGTCCATCTGTGGATGGTCGTCGCGGGTGTGTCCGCCGCGGCTCTCCGTGCGCTCCAGGGCCGCCCGCGCCACGCACTCGCTGACCAGCAGCATGTTCCGCAGGTCCAGGGAGAGGTGCCAGCCCGGGTTGTACTGCCGGTGGCCCTCCACGCCCGCCCGGCGGGCCCGCGCCCGCAGCTTCGTCAGCCGGTCCAGCGCCTCGGCCATCTCGCCCTCCCGGCGGATGATGCCGACCAGGTCGTTCATCGACTGCTGGAGCTCCTGGTGCAGGGTGTACGGGTTCTCCGCCGGGCCGCGGCCGTCCTCGGCGCTGAACGGGCGCAGCGCCTCCGCCTCGGCGGCGTCGATCTCGCGCGGTTCGGGGGCCGGCCGGGCGCGCAGCCCGCTGACGTACTCGGCCGCGTACAGCCCCGCGCGGCGGCCGAAGACCAGCAGGTCGGAGAGGGAGTTGCCGCCCAGCCGGTTGGAGCCGTGCATCCCGCCGGCCACCTCGCCGGCGGCGAACAGCCCCGGCACCCCGGTCGCCGCCGCGGTGTCCGGGTCCACCTCCACGCCCCCCATCACGTAGTGGCAGGTCGGGCCGACCTCCATCGGTTCGGCGGTGATGTCCACGTCCGCCAGCTCCTTGAACTGGTGGTGCATGGACGGCAGCCGGCGCTTGATCACCTCGGCCGGCATCCGGGTCGACACGTCCAGGAACACCCCGCCGTGCGGGGAGCCGCGGCCCGCCTTGACCTCGGCGTTGATGGCCCGCGCGACCTCGTCGCGGGGCAGCAGTTCGGGCGGCCGGCGGTTGTGCTCGGGGTCCTCGTACCAGCGGTCGCCCTCGGCCTCGGTCTGGGCGTACTTCTCCTTGAAGACGTCCGGGATGTAGTCGAACATGAACCGCTTGCCGTCGGTGTTGCGCAGCACTCCGCCGTCGCCGCGCACCGACTCGGTGACGAGGATGCCCTTGACCGACGGCGGCCAGACCATCCCGGTCGGGTGGAACTGGACGAACTCCATGTTGATCAGCGGTGCGCCGGCCAGCAGCGCCAGCGCATGGCCGTCGCCGGTGTACTCCCAGGAGTTCGAGGTCACCTTGAACGACTTGCCGATGCCGCCGGTGGCCAGCACCACGGCCGGCGCCTCCAGCACGAAGAAGCGGCCGGACTCCCGGTCGTAGCAGAAGACGCCGCAGACCTTGCCGTCCGCCTTCAGCACGCGGGTGACGGTGCACTCCTGGAAGACCTTCAGCCCCTCCTCGTACGAGCCGGAGACCCGCTCGTCCTCCTGCTGGAGCGAGACGATCTTCTGCTGGAGGGTGCGGATCAGCTCCAGGCCGGTCCGGTCGCCGACGTGCGCCAGCCGCGGGTACTCGTGGCCGCCGAAGTTGCGCTGGGAGATCCGGCCGTCCGGGGTGCGGTCGAAGAGCGCGCCCCAGGTCTCCAACTCCCAGACCCGGTCCGGGGCCTCGCGGGCGTGCAGCTCGGCCATCCGCCAGTGGTTGAGGAACTTCCCGCCGCGCATGGTGTCCCGGAAGTGGACCTGCCAGTTGTCGTGCTCGTTGGCATTGCCCATGCTGGCCGCGATGCCGCCCTCGGCCATCACCGTATGGGCCTTGCCGAACAGGGACTTGCAGATCACCGCCGTCCGCATGCCCGCCTCACGGGCCTCGATGGCGGCACGCAGCCCGGCGCCGCCCGCCCCCACCACGACCACGTCCCAGGTCTGCCGGTCCACATGCGCCATCAGTGGCACACCTTCCCTCGGTTCTCGTCGGAGTCCGTGGATTACCCTGGATTCCCTCGGATGTCGTTCGTCAGAAGAAGCGCGGATCCTCGAACGCGCCGCTGGCCAGCAGGAAGACGTAGAAGTCCGCCAGCGCCACGCTGATCAGCGAGGACCAGGCGAGCAGCATGTGGCGCGCGTTGAGCCTGCTGACCCAGCCCCACAACCGGTAGCGCACCGGGTGCTTGGAGAAGTGCCGCAGCCGACCGCCGACGATGTGCCGGCAGGAGTGGCAGGAGAGGGTGTAGGCCCAGATCAGCCCGATGTTGGCGAGGAAGATCAGCGAGCCCAGGCCCATATGGCCCCAGCGGTAGTGGTCGTCGCGGAAGGTCAGCACGGTGTCGTAGGTGAGGACGCCGGCGACCAGCACCGCGAAGTAGAAGAAGTAGCGGTGGACGTTCTGCAGGATCAGCGGGAAGCGGGTCTCGCCGGTGTACTTCCGGTGCGGCTCGGCGACCGCGCAGGCCGGCGGGGAGGCCCAGAAGCCGCGGTAGTACGCCTTGCGGTAGTAGTAGCAGGTCAGCCGGAAGCCCAGCGGGAAGATCAGGATCAGCAGGGCGGGCGACAGGCCCCACCAGCTGCCGAAGAGCGCCCAGTTGGGGCCGCCGCGCATGGTGTGGCAGTTGTCCGCCAGGCACGGCGAGTAGAACGGCGAGACATAGGGCGCGTGGTAGTAGTCGGCGTTCGCGAACGCACGCCAGGTCGAGTAGACGACGAACGCGAGCAGCCCGGCGGCCGTGCCGGCCGGCGCCAGCCACCAGCGGTCGGTGCGCAGGTGGCGGGCGGGGATGGCGGCGCGCGAGGCATCGTGCACGCCGGTCGGGCCCGATTGCGATGCGGGTTCGATGCCAGTGGCCATCGTCGGTCTCCGTCCTCAGGGCGCGTGCCGGTCCTTGGCGCCCAGGCCCTCGTCCTCGGCGTCCGTCCACAGCGCGGCGTTGTAGGGGGTGTCCGGGATCGGCACCATCTCGTCCTCGGCCGCCTCCGGCCGGCCCGGCGGGGCACCGGCCAGGCCCTGCTTGAGCAGCGCCAGGCTCTCCCGCAGATGGTCCGTGTCGCTGCGGACCCGGCGGACGTCCAGCCCGCCACCGATCCGCGTCTGAAGTTTTCCGACCGCCTGGACCAAGGCGTCCAGGCTGCGTTCAACCGCCGTCAAGTCGTCCTGTACGGACATCACATGCCCTCACTTCGTGAGCGTGGTGGGCGATCTCATGCGCCCGAGAGTGTCGCGCGTCACAGTAGGGCTTGGGAAGGGGGCAGGCGCGAGTACGACTCGAACCGGTGCGTTGCGGGACCGCCGTACCCTGCGCTACGCCGAACTCCGGTGCGAAACGAGCCGGTACGGCGGCCCGCGGAGTTCCCGGCGCGCTCCCCGCGTCCGTCAGCCGGACGAGTCGCAATTGGGCCGGGCGGGTGGCCTTGCCCGGACCCCCGACGTGTCGAACGATCCGGGCCTGGGCGGTCACCTTCAGTAGGGAGCCCATAGATGTGATGAGCCGCAAAGTCGGCCGAACGTGTTGCGGCGGCTCGGCGCGGCGCGGGCGAGCCCGGAGGGAACAGTCATGACCGACCACGTCAGCCCAGGCGGCGCGGTGTGCCACAGGCGCCGCTGTGTCGCGCTCGTCGCGGTGGGGGTGCTGCTCCCGCTGCCGGCACTGGCCGGATGCAGCCAGGGCGACGCCGCGCCCTCCGTCGCCCAGTCCCAGGACATCGCGCCGGCCCCGCGCGGGTCGGTCAAGGACGGCGGTACGGTCCGCTGGGCGATCGACTCGCTGCCCAGCACCTTCAACGCCTTCCAGAGCGACGCCGACGCGGCCACCGCCCGGGTCACCGGCGCCGTCCTGCCCAGCCTGTTCACCCTCGACGCCAACGGCCGGCCGCAGCGCAACGCCGACTACCTCGCCGCCGCCGACGTCAGCGCCCGCGAGCCGCGGCAGGTCGTCACCTACAAGCTCAACGCCAAGGCCCGCTGGAGCGACGGGCGGTCGATCACCGCCGCGGACTTCGTCGCCCAGTGGAACGCGCTGCGCGGCAAGGACAACGCCTACTGGACCGCCCGCAACGCCGGTTACGACCGGATCGCCAAGGTCGCGGCGGGCGCCACACCGCGCGAGGTCAAGGTCACCTTCGCCCGCCCGTACGCCGACTGGCAGTCGCTGTTCACCCCGCTCTACCCGAAGAGCGTGATGGGCGACGCCAACGCCTTCAACGACGCGGCACGGGAGAAACTCCCGGTCGGCGCCGGCCCGTTCCTCGTCCAGAAGCGGGACGCCGACCACCGCACCGTCACCCTCGTCCGCAACCCCCAGTGGTGGGGCGACCGGGCCAAGCTCGACCGGCTGGTGCTCACGGCGCTGCCCCGGAGCAAGCGGGCCAAGGCGCTGGCCGCCGGGGCAGTCGACGTCGCCGCGGTCGACCAGGTCACCGCCAAGCGGGTCGCCCAGGCCGCCGGGCCCCCCGCGGCCAAGGGCGCGGACGCCAAGGCCGATGGCCGGGACGCCACCGCCCGGAACGCCGCGCTGCGCGGCTACACCGTCCGCAAGGCCCTGGAGCCGGCCTACACCCAGCTCGCCCTCAACGGCAGCGCCGGGCCGCTCGCCGACCAGCGGGTGCGCCGCGCGGTGGCCCGCGCGATCGACCGGCAGGCGCTCGCCGACACCGTCCTCAAGCCGCTGGACCTGCCCACCAAACCGCTCGGCAACCACCTGCTGATGGCCGGTCAGCACGGCTACGAGGACCACAGCGACGCCCTGGGCGACACCGACTCGGGCGAGGCCAAGAAACTGCTCGCGGAGGCCGGCTGGAAGCCCTCCGGCGGGTCCGCCGGGCAGCCGGCGGGAGAGGAGCAGGCCGGCGCCGGCCGGGCGGTCACGCCGGACCGGGCCACCGACGGGGACGGGTACTCCGAGGACCCCCGGGCGGACGAGCCCGGCGGCGGCACCGCCGTGGACCAGTCCGGCGACGCCGGGTCCGACGGCCGCAACCTGCACCGGCCCGGCGCGGTCGACGACCGGGACGGCGCCCGCCCGGCCGCCGCCGAGGCGCCGCTGTCCTTCGCCGGGGCGGTCGGCTCCGAGGTCCAGCAGGCCGCCCTGCTGCGGCAGAGCGCGGGGTTCTACAAGGCCGAGGCCGCCCAGCAGAAGGTGGCGGCCGCCGGGGACACCGCTTCCCCGGCGTACCGCAAGTACCGGCGGTACAAGAAGCGGGCCGCGCAGGTGCTGGGCGCCGCCGAGCGGATCGAGACCGGGCAGGCCCCGCACCTGCCGGGCGCCGCCGCCGGCCACGCCGCCGCCCTGTGGTCCGGCACCGGCCTGCTGCACGCCCGGCCGGCCGACGCCGGGCACTCCCCGCAGGCGGCGGCCGGCCGGGCCCCCGGCGCGGCGCCGGTGCTGCGGAAGGACGGCCGGCCGCTGGCGCTGCGCTTCGTCCTCCCCGAGGGGCCCGGTTCCGAGCAGCTGCGCACCGTCGGCCGGCGGATCTCGGGGATGCTGAACCGGATCGGGGTGCAGACCACGATCCAGCAGGTGCCGGACTCCAGCTACTTCCAGGACCACATCGCCTCCGGCGACTTCGATCTGGCGCTGTACTCCTGGCCCGGCACCGCCTACCCGGCCACCGACGCCCGGCCGATCTTCGCCAAGCCGCAGCCGGCGCCGGACGGCTCGCTGACCGTCGAACAGAACTACACCCGGGTCGGCACCGACCACATCGACCAGCTCTTCGAGCAGGCCGCCTCGGAGCTGGACACGGACGCCGAGCACACCCTGGTCGAGCAGGCCGACGCCCGGATCTGGGCCGCCGCCGGCTCGATCCCGCTCTACCAGCGGCCGGAACTGGTGGCCACCAGGAAGTCACTCGCCAACATCGGCGCGTTCGGCTTCGCCACACCCCGCTTCCAAGACATCGGTTACACGAAGTAGGGGTTGCGCCAGAGCTAAAGTTCGATAAGAAACCGCAGGTCAGAGGTGGTGCGTACGGGCTGGGGCGGCCATTGCCGCCGCAGCCCCGTACCATGGGGTGAGGCCGTGGCGTGTCAAGCCCGGCAGGGCCGCGTAACACAGACGTACGCGCAGCCGTCCACTCACTTCGGGAGTACGCCGCAATATGGCCACGCGCCACGACATCCGTAACGTCGCCATCGTCGCCCACGTCGACCACGGCAAGACGACCATCGTCGACGCCATGCTCAAGCAGGCCGGCGCCTTCGCCGCGCACCAGCTGGAGTCCGTCGACGACCGCGTCATGGACTCGAACGACCTGGAGCGTGAGAAGGGCATCACGATCCTCGCCAAGAACACCGCGGTGAAGTATCACCCGAAGGACGGCGGGGAGCCCATCACGATCAACATCATCGACACCCCCGGTCACGCCGACTTCGGTGGCGAGGTCGAGCGCGGTCTGTCGATGGTCGACGCGGTGGTCCTGCTGGTGGACGCCTCCGAGGGCCCGCTCCCGCAGACCCGCTTCGTGCTGCGCAAGGCGCTGCAGGCCCGGATGCCCGTCATCCTGTGCATCAACAAGACGGACCGCCCGGACTCCCGCATCGACGAGGTCGTCAACGAGACGTACGACCTGTTCCTGGACCTGGACGCGGACGAGGAGCAGATCGAGTTCCCGATCGTCTACGCGTGCGGCCGTGACGGCATCGCGTCGCTGACGAAGCCGGAGGACGGCACGGTCCCGGCCGACTCCACCAACCTGGAGCCGTTCTTCTCCGCGATCCTGGAGCACGTCCCGGCCCCGACCTACGACGAGACGGCCCCGCTCCAGGCGCACGTCACCAACCTGGACGCCGACAACTTCCTCGGCCGTATCGCGCTCCTGCGCGTCGAGCAGGGCGAGCTGCGCAAGGGCCAGACCGTGGCCTGGATCAAGCGCGACGGCACGGTCTCGAACGTCCGCATCTCCGAGCTGATGATGACCGAGGCGCTCACCCGCAAGCCCGCCGAGGTCGCGGGCCCCGGTGACATCTGCGCGGTCGCCGGTATCCCCGACATCATGATCGGCGAGACGCTGGCCGACCCGGAGAACCCGATCGCGCTGCCGCTGATCACGGTCGACGAGCCGGCCATCTCCATGGTCATCGGTACGAACACCTCGCCGCTGGTCGGCCGCGGCGGCACCGGCAAGGGAGCCGCCGCCAAGGCGGCGGTCAAGGACCGCAAGGTCACCGCCCGCCAGGTGAAGGACCGCCTGGACCGCGAGCTGATCGGTAACGTCTCGCTGCGCGTCCTGGACACCGAGCGCCCCGACGCCTGGGAGGTGCAGGGCCGCGGTGAGCTGGCGCTGGCCATCCTCGTCGAGCAGATGCGCCGTGAGGGCTTCGAGCTGACCATCGGCAAGCCGCAGGTGGTCACCAAGGAGATCGACGGCAAGGTCCACGAGCCGGTCGAGCGCATGACGATCGACGTGCCCGAGGAGCACATGGGCGCCGTCACGCAGCTCATGGGTGTCCGCAAGGGCCGCATGGACAACATGTCGAACCACGGCTCCGGCTGGGTCCGCATGGAGTTCGTGGTCCCGTCGCGCGGCCTCATCGGCTTCCGTACGGAGTTCCTGACGCAGACCCGCGGCACGGGCATCGGCCACTCCATCCACGAGGGCCACGAGCCGTGGTTCGGCACGCTGACGACCCGTAACAACGGCTCGCTGGTCGCCGACCGTGCCGGTGCCGTCACCGCCTTCGCGATGACGAACCTGCAGGAGCGCGGCGTGCTGTTCACCGACCCCGGCACCGAGGTGTACGAGGGCATGATCGTCGGCGAGAACTCGCGCGCCGACGACATGGACGTGAACATCACCAAGGAGAAGAAGCTCACGAACATGCGCTCCTCCTCGGCCGACTCCTTCGAGGCGATCGTCCCGCCGCGCAAGCTGTCGCTGGAGCAGTCCCTGGAGTTCTGCCGCGATGACGAGTGCGTCGAGGTGACCCCGGAGGCCGTCCGCATCCGCAAGGTCGTCCTGGACCAGAAGGAGCGCGGCCGCACCGCCTCGCGCGCCAAGCACGGCTGACGCGACCCGCGCCACGGCTCTTCCCGGCGCCCCGTCGGACCACGGTCCGGCGGGGCGCCGCCGTATGCCCGTAGGGCCTCGGTGGCACGGGGCGGTGACCGGGCGTCGGTCATCCGAGGGGTTTCCCGGGGGTTCGGAGCAGTGGCGGCCGGTGCCGAGGTGCGCTATGGCACGGTTTGGGCTCTGATGTGGGCTACGTGTGGTCCCCGCGACTACGTGTGACCCGGAGTCCGGACCGTAAGGAGGCGCCATGCGCGGAGCCGTGCGCGCGAAGTGGGCCGTCTGCGCGGGGGTGCTGGCCCTCGTGGCCACCGCCTGCGGGGGTGGGACCGCCGGGCCGGGCGGCTCCGCCGTGGTCAGCGCCTCCTGGGGGGACCCGCAGAATCCGCTGGAGCCGGCCAACACCAACGAGGTGCAGGGCGGCAAGGTCCTGGAAATGCTGTTCCGCGGCCTCAAGCGGTACAACCCCGGGACCGGCGCCGCGGAGAACGTCCTCGCCGAGAAGATCGAGACCACCGACGCCCAGCACTACACCGTGACGCTCAAGCGCGGCTGGACCTTCAGCAACGGCGAGAAGGTCACCGCCAAGTCCTTCGTGGACGCCTGGAATTACGGCGCGCTGCTGGACAACAAGCAGAAGAACGCGCCCTTCTTCCAGTACATCGACGGCTTCGACAAGGTGCACCCGGACAATGGTTCGGCCACCGCGAAGACCCTCTCCGGGCTCCGGGTGAAGGACGACCACACCTTCACCGTCACCCTGAACCAGAAGTTCTCCAGCTGGCCGGACACCCTGGGCTATTCGGCGTTCATGCCGCTGCCCCAGACGTTCTTCCGCGACCACGCCGGCTGGCTGGCGAAACCCATCGGCAACGGCCCGTACGTGGTGGATTCGTACGCCAAGGGCAGCGTGCTGAAAATGCGGAAGTGGAAGAGGTACCCCGGCTCCGACCCGGCGCAGAACGGCGGGATCGACCTCCGCGTCTACACCGACAACGAAACCGCCTACACGGACCTCCAGGCCGGGAACCTCGACCTGGTGGACGACATTCCGGCCTCCCAACTGAAGAACGTCCGGGCAGATCTGGGAGACCGGTATCTGAATCAGCCGGCCGGGATCATCCAGACCCTCACCTTCCCCATGTACGACCCGCGGTGGAGCAAACCGGGCGCGGCGCAGGTGCGGCGCGGCCTGTCGATGGCGATCGACCGGGGGCAGATCACCAAGGAGATCTTCCAGAACACACGCACCCCGGCCACCGACTGGACCTCACCGGTACTGGGCGCCAAGGGCGGCTACAAACCGGGGCTCTGCGGCGAATCCTGCGAATTCAACCCGGCGAAGGCCCGGCAACTCATCAAGGACGGCGGCGGAATTCCCGGCGGCCGGACCACGATCACGTACAACGCCGACACCGGCTCGCACAAGGACTGGGTCGACGCGATCTGCAACAGCATCAACAAGACGCTGGGGGACGACAAGGCGTGCGTGGGGAATCCCGTCGGCACCTTCGCGGACTTCCGTAACAAGATCAGTGCCAAACAGATGACCGGGCCGTTCCGGGCCGGCTGGCAGATGGACTACCCACTGATCCAGAACTTCCTCCAGCCGCTGTACTACACCGGTGCCTCCTCCAACGACGGAAAATTCAGCAACCCCGAATTCGACAAGCTCGTCAACCAGGCGAACGCCGCCCCGGACACCCGGCAAGCGGTGGCGAAGTTCCAGGACGCGGAGCGGATTCTCGCCCGCGAGATGCCCGCCATCCCGCTGTGGTACCAGAACGGCAGCGGCGGCTATTCGGACCGGATCAGCAATGTGCGGCTCAATCCGTTCAGCGTGCCGGTCTACAACGAGATCACGGTCGGTTGACCACGGAGGCAGGCGCGCTCATGGGACGTTATGTGATCCGGCGGCTGCTCCAGATGATCCCGGTGTTCATCGGCAGCACCTTTCTGATCTTCCTGATGGTCTACGCACTGGGCGACCCGGTCGCCGCGATGTTCGGCGACCGGGCGCCGGACCCCGCCACCGCGGCGCAGATCCGCCACGACCTCTACCTCGACCAGCCGTTGTGGAAGCAGTACCCGCACTACATGGGCCAGATCTTCCAGGGGAACTTCGGCATCGCGTTCAACGGCCGACCGGTCACCGAGCTGATGTCCTCGGCCTTCTCCGTCACCCTCCGGCTCACCCTGGTCGCGATCGTCATCGAAATGGTGGTGGGCATCGCGCTGGGGGTGTTCAGCGGACTGCGGCGCGGCCGGGGCATCGACACCACCGTGCTGGTCCTCACCCTCGTCGTGGTCTCGGTGCCGACCTTCGTCAGCGGCTATCTGCTCCAGTTCGTCTTCGGCGTGAAGTGGGAATGGGCAGCCCCGACCGTCGCCCTGGACGCACCACTGGGCCAACTGCTGCTGCCCGGCCTGGTGTTGGCGCTGGTCTCGCTCGCCTACGTCACCCGGCTGACCCGGACCTCGATCGCGGAGAACGCCCGCGCCGACTACGTCCGCACCGCCATCGCCAAGGGCCTGCCCCGGCACCGGGTGATCACCCGTCACCTGCTGCGGAACTCTCTGATCCCGGTCGTCACCTTCATCGGCACCGACATCGGCGCGCTGATGGGCGGCGCCATCGTCACCGAGCGCATCTTCAACATCCACGGCGTCGGCTACCAGCTCTACCAGGGCATCCTCCGGCAGAACTCGCCCACCGTGGTGGGCTTCGTGACGATCCTGGTGCTGGTCTTCCTGATCGCCAACCTGCTGGTCGACCTGCTCTACGCCGTCCTCGACCCGAGGATCCGCTATGCCTGAGTCCCACGTGCCCAAGGAAGCCATCGGCCACGGCGACGGCGGCACCGCCGCGCTCGCCATCGGCGAGGCCGAATCCCTCGAACGCGCCCCCACCGCCCGGCCCCTGCCCCCGGGCGGCGAACCCACCGGCAAACCCCGCAGCCTGTGGAGCGACGCCTGGCACGACCTGCGCCGCAACCCGGTCTTCGTGGTCTCCGCGCTGGTCATCGTCTTCCTGGTGGTCATCGCCCTCTGGCCGCAGCTGATCGCCACCGGCAACCCCTACCGCGCCGACCTCGCCAAGGCCCAGCAGGGCGCCGGCCCCGGCCACCCCTTCGGCTACGACACCCAGGGCCGGGACGTCTACACCCGGGTCGTCTACGGCGCCCGCGCCTCCATCACCGTCGGCACCTGCGCCACCGCCGGCGTCGCCCTCCTGGGCGGACTGCTCGGCGGCCTGGCCGGCTTCTTCGGCGGCTGGTGGGACACCCTGCTCTCCCGGCTCGCCGACATCTTCTTCGGCATCCCGGTGCTGCTCGGCGGGCTGGTCTTCCTCTCCGTGGTCACCAGCGCCACCGTCTGGCCGGTGATCGGCTTCATCGTGCTGCTCGGCTGGCCGCAGATCGCCCGGATCGCCCGCGGCTCGGTCGTCACCGCCAAGCAGAACGACTACGTCCAGGCCGCCCGGGCCCTGGGCGCGGGCAACCGGCGGCTGCTGCTGCGGCACATCGCCCCCAACGCCGTCGCCCCCGTCATCGTCGTCGCCACCATCGCGCTGGGCACCTACATCGCCCTGGAGGCCACCCTGTCCTACCTCGGCGCGGGCCTGAAACCACCCACCGTCTCCTGGGGCATCGACATCTCCGCCGCCTCCACCCACATCCGCAACGCCCCCCACATGCTGCTCTGGCCCGCGGGCGCGCTGAGCATCACGGTGCTGGCGTTCATCATGCTCGGCGACGCGGTGCGCGACGCCCTCGACCCCAAGCTGCGCTGAGGAGGCGGTGGAGATGACCAACGGCGGCGCGCCCCCGGCGCAGCCCCTGCTCGACGTCCAGGACCTGGCGGTGGAGTTCCGCACCCGGGACGGGGTGGCCAAGGCCGTCAACGGCGTCAGCTACACCGTGGCCGCCGGCCAGACGCTGGCGGTGCTCGGCGAGTCCGGCTCCGGCAAGTCCGTCACCGCGCAGGCCGTGATGGGCATCCTCGACTCCCCACCGGGCTTCGTCACCGGCGGCCGGATCCTCTTCCAGGGGCGCGATCTGCTCACCCTGGGCAAGGAGGAGCGCCGCAGGATCCGCGGCGCGAAGATGGCGATGATCTTCCAGGACGCGCTCTCCGCGCTGAACCCGGTGCTCAGCGTCGGCACCCAACTCGGCGAGATGTTCCAGGTGCACACCGGGACGTCCCGCAAGGAAGCCCGGGCCAAGGCCGTCGAGCTGATGGAGCGGGTCGGCATCCCGGCGGCCCGGGCGCGGGTGGGGGACTATCCGCACCAGTTCTCCGGCGGTATGCGCCAGCGCATCATGATCGCCATGGCGCTCGCCCTGGAACCCGACCTGATCATCGCCGACGAGCCGACCACCGCCCTGGACGTCACGGTCCAGGCCCAGGTCATGGACCTGCTCGCCGAGTTGCGCCGGGAATACCGGATGGGCCTGATCCTGATCACCCACGACCTGGGCGTGGTCGCCGACGTCGCCGACACCATCGCCGTGATGTACGCGGGCCGGGTCGTCGAGTCCGCCCCGGTGCACCAGCTCTACAAGGCGCCCGCGCACCCGTACACCCGCGGCTTGCTGGAGTCCGTCCCCCGCCTGGGGCACAAGGGCCGGGAACTGCACGCGATCAAGGGCCTGCCTCCGAACCTCACCGCCATCCCGCCGGGCTGCGCCTTCCACCCCCGCTGCCCGCTGGCCCGCGACGTCTGCCACACCGACCGCCCGCCGCTCTACGACGTCGGGCCGGGCCGGACCAGCGCCTGCCACTTCTGGAAGGAGACGCTCGATGGCGCCCGGTGAACCCCTCCTCGAAGTCCGCGACCTGGTCAAGCACTACCCGCTCACCCAGGGCGTGCTGATCAAGAAGCAGGTGGGCGCGGTCAAGGCGGTCGACGGGGTCTCCTTCGACCTCCGGCAGGGCGAAACCCTGGGCATCGTGGGGGAGTCCGGCTGCGGCAAGTCCACCGTCGCCCGGATGCTGGTCGGCCTGGAACGGCCGACGGACGGTCACATCCGTTACCGCGGCGAGGACATCACCCGGCTCTCCGGGCGCGCCATGAAGGCCGTCCGGCGCAACATCCAGATGGTGTTCCAGGACCCCTACACCTCGCTCAACCCCCGGATGACGGTCGGCGACATCATCGGCGAGCCCTTCGAGATCCACCCCGAGGTGGCGCCCAAGGGCGACCGTCGGCGCCGGGTCCAAGAACTCCTCGAAGTCGTCGGCCTCAACCCCGAGTTCATCAATCGCTATCCGCACCAGTTCTCCGGGGGCCAGCGGCAGCGCATCGGGATCGCCCGCGGCCTGGCCCTCCGCCCGGAGATCATCGTCGCCGACGAGCCGGTCTCCGCCCTCGACGTCTCCGTCCAGGCCCAGGTCGTCAACCTCCTGGCCCGGCTCCAGGCCGACTTCGGGCTCTCCTACGTCTTCATCGCGCACGACCTGTCCGTCGTCCGGCACCTCTCCGACCGGGTCGCGGTGATGTACCTCGGCAGGATCGCCGAGATCGGCACCGGTGAGCAGATCTACGACCACCCGACCCACCCGTACACCCAGGCGCTGCTCTCCGCCGTCCCGGTACCCGACCCCGGGGCCCGCGCCCACCGGGCGGGGGCGTCTGCCGGCGAGGGGCGGGGGAGGATCCTGCTGAGCGGCGACGTCCCCTCCCCGGCCGACCCGCCGTCCGGCTGCCATTTCCGCACCCGCTGCTGGAAGGCGCAGGAGCTGTGCGCACGGGTCGAGCCGCCGCTGGCGGTCCCGGCGGCGTTCCAGGACGCCACCGGCCCGACGCGGCACGCCTCGGCCTGCCACTTCGCGGAGGAACGACGGGTGGTGCCGAGCGAGTAGACGGCACCCCGGTATACGGACCGGGCATCTGGAGCCGGCTTGGCGACTTCTGTCTGTCCGGTGGCCCACACTGTTTCCAAGTACGCGTCGTTCGCGGCCCGTTGCTCATCCCATCTCGACGGCCGCTACCACCGTTCGTGCTCCTTCGCCAGGGTGGATCGCGTCTCAGGTCCGCAGATGTGCTGCAGACGTACTGCTTCCTTGACAATGTGAGGATGCGAGGGGGGAAATTCAGCCAATTTCGGATATTCAGGCGTCATGGATGCGGGATCTATGCAATGCACGGACTCCTGGAAGTTGCGTGACAGGTGCTCGTTAATTTCACGGGTGCGAGGGGGCGATTTGGTGTTTAATGATCTCGTCGGTCGCTATGGGAAAGCGGTCGGCGTGACACTTCCTGCGAAGGTGACCGCTTCGAGGGGGCAGGGGCGCGGGCGCCCGTCGCGGTAGTCGCGGACAAGCTGACCTGCCGGTGTCAAACAGGCAAGAAAAGCGAGGGGAAAGTATGAAGCGTAAATTTGGCGTGGCTGTCGCCGGGGTGGCTGCGGCAGGGGTGGCAATGCTCGGTACGACGCCGGCGTCCGCCACGCCTGTCCGGGGGTTCAACATTAAGAATATCGCGTTCGGGAAATGTCTCCAGTTCAATGGAATTGGTCATCCTGTGACCGCGGTGAAGTGTGACGTAGAAGTCCAACGGCAGCGATGGGCGAACTCCCCCGACGGGATCATATCTATGGCCGCTGGCACGACGGGTCCCTGCCTGCTGGGCAAGAACAAGGTCGGCGGGTATGTCTACGTGAATTCCTGCCACTTCGGTGGATGGTCGGGTTTTACCGCGAGCTCCTACCATGACAGGGAGAAGGCCGTCTACGTAAGCCAGGGTGCCGGTTGCTACCTCAAGGTATCAGGCGGCGATGCGGTCTGCACTGAGGGTATAGACGGACGAGAGACGTGGATGGCTATCTACGGATAGTCGGAACTGATTCGCAGTTCAATAACCGGGAGCCATCGTCTTTGAGAGGTATGGGTCCCGGCGCTCTATGGCCGCAAGACCGTTTAGGTGGTGTCTTCCGTCAGTAGAGGCTGGCGGAGGGCACAGGGAACTCGCCCGCCCCGCCTCAACCTGATGCGGCAAGCACTCCAAAGATCGGCCCCGGCTCGTAGTCGGCGGAGGGTGGGTGCGCCTGGACTGCGTACGCGAAATCAGTCGCCCCGCCCGGCCGTAGACCGCAACCGCAACACCCGAGCAGCGCTGGGGCCCGCTTCCTTTGAATGAAGCGGGCCCCAGCGCCGTGTATCGGCGGTTTAGGCGCGGCAGGTTCAGCTCTCCGAGCTGTCGGTGTCAGCCATCCCGTTTTCCTCGATCGCCGCCAGCGCCGGGTCCAGGATGATGTCCTCGCCGCGGGACGCGGTCGTCGGCTCCTCCGGGAAGTGGCAGGCGGTCAGGTGGCCGGCGTCGTTCCGGGCGATTTGGATCAGCGGCGGCTCCTCCGTCGCGCACTTCTCCTGCGCCTTCCAGCAGCGGGTGCGGAACCGGCAGCCGGACGGCGGGTTGACGGGGGAGGGGACGTCGCCGGCGAGCCGGATCCGCTCGCGCTCCTCCTCGCCCTCCTCGGCCAGCTTCGGCTCGGGCACGGCCGAGAGCAGGGCGTGGGTGTACGGGTGGCGCGGCCGGTTGTAGATCTCGTCGCGGGTACCCACCTCGACGATCTTGCCGAGGTACATCACCGCGACCCGCTCGCTGAAGTGCCGGACGATCGCCAGGTCGTGGGCGATGAAGATGAACGCGATGCCCAGTTCGCGCTGGAGGTCCTGGAGCAGGTTGACCACCTGCGCCTGGATGGAGACGTCCAGGGCGGAGACCGGCTCGTCCGCGACGATCAGCTTGGGCTCCAGGGCGAGCGCCCGGGCCACGCCGATGCGCTGCCGCTGACCGCCGGAGAACTCGTGCGGGAAGCGGTTGTAGTGCTCGGGGTTGAGGCCCACGGTCTCCAGGAGTTCGCGGACCCGCTTCTCCCGGCCGCCGACCGGGTTGATCCCGTTGATCTCCATCGGCCCGCTGATGATCGTGCCGACCGTCTGCCGCGGGTTCAGCGAGGCATACGGGTCCTGGAAGATCATCTGGATCTCGGAGCGGATCGGCGCCAGCTGCTTGCGGTTGGCGTGTGTGATGTCCTGACCCGCGTAGGTGATCTTGCCCGAGGTGGGCTCCATCAGCCGGGTGAGCAGCCGACCGGTGGTCGACTTGCCGCAGCCGGACTCACCGACCAGGCCGAAGCTCTCACCGGCGTGGACGGTCAGGTCCACCCCGTCGACCGCCTGGACGGCGCCGACCTTCCGCTTGAACGGGAAGCCGCCATAGATCGGGAAGTGCTTGGTCAGTCCCTCGGCGGTGAGCAGGGGCTCGCTCTGGGTGGCCGCGGCGGCTCCGGGCGCGGTCAGGGTGTCGTTCTTGGCCATGGTGGTAGCTCCCTAGCCCAGCCGGGGCTTGATCTGCTCGGTGAAGAAGGTCTGCTTCTGCTCTGAGGTGAGGTGGCAGGCGGCGGCCCGGCCCGGCGCCAGCGGCGGGCGCTCGCCGGTGCACAGGTCGCCGTCGACCTCCGCGGTGAACGCGCAACGCGGGTTGAAGGCGCAGCCCGACGGCGGGTTGAGCAGGCTCGGCGGCGAGCCCGGGATCGGGTGCAGCTCCTCGTTGACGTCCGAGGAGAGCCGCGGCATGGAGCTGAGCAGGCCCCAGGTGTACGGGTGCCGGGGCTCGGTGAGGATCTCCCGCACCGAACCGCGCTCCACCGCCCGGCCGCCGTACATCACCAGCAGGTCGTCGGCGACGTCGGCGACCACGCCCAGGTCGTGGGTGATCAGGATGATCGCGGAGCCGAACTCCTGCTGGAGGTCCTTGAGGAGGTCCAGGATCTGCGCCTGGACGGTGACGTCCAGGGCGGTGGTCGGCTCGTCGGCGATCAGCAGCTGCGGGTTGCAGACCAGCGCCATGGCGATCATGGCGCGCTGCCGCATACCGCCGGAGAACTGGTGCGGGTAGTCGTCCACTCGCAGGTTGGGCTGCGGGATGCCGACCTTGGTGAGCATCTCGATCGCGCGCTGCCGGCCCTCGCGCTTGCTGGCGCCGGTGTGCTTCATGAACGGTTCGGCGATCTGCCGCCCGACGGTGTAGTACGGCGACAGGGCGGTCAGCGCGTCCTGGAAGATCATCGCCATCTTGTTGCCCCGGAGCTTCTCCAGGGTCTTCTCCCTGGCGCCGGTCAGCTCCTGGCCTTCCAGGTGGATCTCACCGGTGATCTCCGTGACCTTGGGGTTGTGCAGCCCCAGCACGGCGAGGTTGGTGACGGACTTGCCGGAGCCCGACTCGCCGACGATGCCCAGGGTCTTGCCGCGCTCCAGGTCGAAGGAGAGGCCGTCGACCGCCTTGACGATGCCGTCCTCGGTGGAGAAGCGGACATGCAGGTCGCGGACGGAGAGGAAGGAGCCGGTGCCGGATCCGTTCGGGGCCGGCGTCTCCTCGGTCTTGGTGGGTGTGGTCACGACAGGCTCTCCTAGGACAGACGCACGCGCGGGTCGATGAACGCGTACGCCGCATCCACGACGATGTTGAAAACCAGGATCAGGGCGGCGCTGAAGATCATCACGCCCATCACCATCGGCAGGTCCAGGGTGGTGACCGAGTCGACCGCCAGCCGGCCGAGTCCCGCCAGCTGGAAGGTGAACTCGGTGATCATCGCGCCGCCGAACAGCGAGCCCAGGTCCACACCGAGGATGGTGACGATCGGGATCAGCGAACCGCGCCAGGCGTACCGCAGGAAGACGTAACGCGCCGGCATGCCCTTCGCCTTGGCGGTGCGGACGTGCTCCTCCTGGAGCTGCTCGATCATCGTCGAGCGCGCCATACGGGTGTACTGCGCGGTGAAGATCGTCGCCATCACCAGCCACGGGATCAGCAGGCCCATGAACCAGCCGATCGGATCGCTGGTGAGGTTCACGTACGCGGGAGCGGCCATGATGCCGCTGTAGACGAAGATGCCCAGCACGACGGGGCCGAGGATGTAGATCTGCACCGAGCTGAGGATCATCGACAGACTCGTGACCGTCTTGTCCAGCAGCGAGCCGCGCTTCCAGGCGGCGAGCAGGCCGGCGCCCACGCCGATCACCAGGAAGGCCACGACACCGCCGAAGGCCAGCGACGCGGTGAGGGGCAGCCGGTCCATCATCGTGGACCAGACGTCCTGCTTGGTGGCGAAGGAGTAACCGAAGCAGGGGGCGTTGCAGTGGCCGAGGGTGAAGTCGCGGCCCGCGAAGATCCCGACGAGGAAGTGCCAGTACTGGACGGGCACGGGCTGGTCCAGGCCCAGGTTCTTGTGGATGAGCGCGACGTTGTCGGCGGTGCAGTTCTTGCCGCACGCCATGAGCGCGGGATCACCGACGGAGAAGAAGACGAAGAAGGTGAAGGCGCTCAGCAGGAGGAGGATGACGACCGCGCCGAGCGTCCGGCGAAGTAGGAAGGGAAGCATGACAGTTCGCTGCTCTCAGGACGGCGGCTGCAGTGGGGTGAGGGGTGGCGGGAAGGCCCCGGAGTGCGCGCCCCGCCTTGCGCGCGCACTCCGGAATGCCTTCGGCTGTGTGCTGCTTACTTCTTACTTCTTGACGAACAGCGTGTTCACGTCGAGGTAGTTGGTGTCCGTGTTGTAGCGGATGCCGCCGATCTTCGAGCCGTACAGCTGGAGCGACTTGACGAAGAACACCGGGGCGGCCGGGTTGACCTGCTCCACGATGTAGTGGTGGAGCTTCTGCCACTCCGCGGTCTGCTTCTGCACGTCCGGGATCTGCCGGATGCGGTCGATCTCCTGGCTGATCTTCGGGTCACGGACGTGCGAGTAGTTGGAGGCACCGTCCGCGATGATGCGGCCGTCGTAGGACGGCGGGATCACCGTGGAGGCGTCCGGCCAGTCCTGGCCCCAGCCGGTCAGGTAGACGTCGAAGCCGTTGTCGACCTTGCCCATCTGCTGGTACCAGGAGGAGGAGTCGACCTCCTTCTTCTGCACGTCGAAGCCGGCCTTGGTCAGCCCGTCGGCGATGGCGACGGACTCCTTCTGCCGGATCTCGGTGTTGGCGTAGGCGTAGACGAGCTTCATGCCCACCTTGCCGGCTTCCTTCAGGAGCTGCTTGGCCTTCTCCGGGTCGCCGTTGGGCTTCTTCAGCTTGCCGTAGGGGTCGTAGCCCTTCTCGTAGCCCGCGACGGTCGGGGAGAGCAGACCGCCGGCGACCTCACCGCCGTAGCTGCCGCCCTCGATCCGCACGACCTGCTGGCTCGGCATCGCGTAGGTGATCGCGTCACGGATCCGCTTGTCCTTGATGCGGTCCATGTTCATGTTCAGCTGCCAGACGTAGGGCTGGTAGCCCTGCACCAGGCGCTTGCTGGCACTGGGGTCGCTCAGCACCTGCTTGGTCAGCGTCGGCTCCACGGCGTTGGTGAAGCTGATGGCGGTCTGGTCCTCGCCCTTGTCGGCCATCAGCCGCTTGGTGGAGTCGGAGAACTGGTGGTTGAAGGAGATGTTGTAGCCGTCGACGTACTGGTGGCGCGCCGGGTCGGTCTTGGGGTCCCAGCTCGGGTTCTTCACCAGTGCCATGGACTTGCCGGACTTGAACGACGCGATCTTGTACGGACCGCTGGTGACCGGCGCGACGTCGTAGCTGTCCTTGGTGTCCTTGGCGCTGTCCGGGACGGCGCTGTAGCCCGCCATCGCCAGCGCGTAGGGCAGCTGCGTCTGCGGCACCTTGAAGTGGAAGACGACGGTCTTGTCGTCCGGGGTGTCCAGGACGGACTTGGGCAGGTGGTCGCCCTTGTACGGGCCGTCCGGCAGCGCCTTGCGGTAGGTCGTGCCGTCGCCCGACAGCCACTGCTGGATGTAGGTCGGACCCTCGGTGATGAACGGCGCGTACATCCGCTCGATGGAGTGCCGGATGTCCTTCGAGGTGATCGGCGTGCCGTCCTCGAACTTGATGCCGTCCTTGAGCGTGTACGTCCAGGTCTTGCCGCCGTCGGACATCTTTCCGGCGTCGGTGGCGAGGTCGCCGACGAGGGTCTTGTTGCCCTTGTCGTCCTGCGTGTACGTGGTCAGGCCACGGAAGATCAACTTGGCCAGGTCGCCCACGTCGCTGACGTACATCTGGGCCGGGTCCAGGTGGTTGTAGCTGTCCCGCTGGTAGACGGTGATGGTGCCACCGTTCTGCGCGCCCGCCACCGCGGCCGCGGGGCCGTTGGACTGCGCCGCGGTGCCGAGCGGCACCACCTTGGACTGGGAGGCCGCGTCCTTGTCGGTCTGCGCGTCGTCCTTGCCCGAACGGCTGCCGCCGCTGCAACCGGTGAGCGCGAGCGAACCGGCCGCCAGGGCCACGATCACCGCGCGGGTTCTACGCGTGGAGAGTGTGTTCATGAGGATCCAAGCACCTGCCTGTCAGTCGTTGTCCCGATGTGCTGTCTGACGCATCCGGTGCGCCACCGGCGCGGGGGTGACAGCTGCCCCCGTCAAGAGGGCGATCAGCGCCCGGACTTGGGGTCGAACGCGTCCCGGACCGAGTCCCCGAGCAGGTTGAAGCAGAGCACGAAGATCACCATCGCGGCGCCGGGGAAGAGGAGGAAGGTCGGGTCGTTCTCGTAGATCTGGCCGGCCGTTTTGAACAGCCGCCCCCAGTCGGGGGTGGGGTCCACGATGCCGACGCCCATGAAAGACAGGCCGGCCTCCGCCGTCACGAACAGCGGGAGCATGTAGGTGCTTTGCACCAGGATCGGGGTCACCACGTTCGGCAGCAGCTCCTTGGTGATGATCCGCCAGGGAGAGGCGCCGGTGATCCTCGCGGCCTCGACGAAGTCCCGCTCCCGTAGGGACATCACCTGTCCGCGCAGCAGACGGGCCAGACCCATCCAGCCCAGCGCCCACTGCACGAGGATCAGCGCGATCACGCGGATATAGGTGGGGGTCTCGTCGCCCGGCGCCACGAAGACCGCGATCACCGCGGGCATGAACGCCACGAACGTCAGCTGGCTGGGGAAGGCGAGCAGGAAGTCGATCAGCCGGCCGACCCAGTAGTCGGTCTTGCCGCCCAGGTAGCCCGCCGTGATGCCGATGATGGTGCCGGTGATGACCACCAGGATGGTGACCGCGAGCGAGATGCCCAGCGAGGTCCGCATGCCGTACAGCAGGTTGGTGAACAGATCGCGGCCGAGGCCCGGCTCGATGCCGAACCAGAAGTCGCCGGAAATGCCGCCGTTGGGCGCCGCCGGATAGCTGAACTCGTCCAGCAGATTGGGGTTGTCGCTGCCGTACAGCGTGTACGGGTTCTTGCCGTAGAGCGAGGCGATCACCGGGGCCAGGGCCGCGATGACGAAGAACGCGAGCACGATGATCGCGCAGATCATGCCGCTGCGGTCGCGCTTGAAGCGCGCCCACATCAATTGCCCGGGGGAACGGCCTACGAGCTCACCGCCCTTGCCCTTCTTTTCCTTCTTCAGACCCTTGGATGCAAGTCCCGGGGTATCGGGCTTGCCTGCCGCGGTCTGGGATGGACTAGTCATCGCGAAGTGCCCCCGCGCCGAGTTCTCTTGGAACGTGAAGCGGCACCGGTCGCACCGCTGGATGAGCGCGACTTTCGCAAGGGATTTACGGCGGAGTCAAGGGCAAGAGGTGCGCTCGTGCACAGGTCGTCCGCTTCTTGAGCGAAGATTGCGCAGATCGTCTCCCTCGCGTGCTTGACACGGGGTTGTCATGTACGGCATGAGGGACATATCGTCCCCAAGCGCCTTAACATGAAGGCAACTTGTCCGTCGCATCACCGATATACGGACGCTCCATGCTGAACAACGTACGGCCGTGCGGGTGCCGTAGGTCGGCCGGGAGGTGCCAGCGGCGCCCCGGCCGACCGCCGTTTTGTCGGTGTTTCGGGCCCCGATCCCCCCGTGTCTGTTGTCCGATGGACGAGATTGGTGTAGACCTGCGATAGCGCCTTCACGAATGCGGGGACGCGGTGGAGGTCGTGGGTCACCGATGCCGGCGGGTCGTGCCGACGACGTGTCCGCACGATGTCCGTCCATGACGTGCGTCGGGGCGCCTGTCCGCTACGCGGGTCCACGACGTGTGGTGGGTGCCTGTTCACGACGCGGGTCCACGACGTGTGGTGGGGTGCCTGTCCGTGACGTGCATCGGGCGCGCGTCCGCGGTACGTGTCCGTCCCGCGGACGAGCCGTCTCCACCGCGGTGCGCAGGGGGCGTTGTCATGACGGGCCCGTTGGTCGCCGCCGGCGACCGGTAGCCCGGCCGCCGGCATGCACCGGGAGGCATCGTCGCCCGGCGCACGGTCCTCAGTGGATGCCCAACGACCTCTTGAGGAAGTCCACCTGGAGCAGCAGCAGGTTTTCCGCCACCTGCTCCTGGGACGCCATGTGCGTCACCCCGGACAGCGGCAGCACCTCGTGCGGCCGGCCCGCGGCCAGCAGCGCCGAGGAGAGCCGCAGGGAGTGCGCCACCACCACGTTGTCGTCGGCCAGGCCGTGCACGATCAGCATCGGACGGTGCGGTTCCACCGCGCCGGACAACCCCTCGTCCGTCACCAGGGAGTTGAAGGCGTAGACCTCTGGCTCCTCGTCCGGGTGGCCGAGATACCGCTCCTGATAGTGGGTGTCGTACAGCCGCAGATCGGTGACCGGCGCCCCGACCACCGCGGCATGGAAGACCTCCGGCCGGCGCAGCGCCGCCATGCCCGCCAGATAGCCGCCGAACGACCACCCGCGGATCGCCACCCGCCCCAGATCCAGCGGGAAGGAACCGGCCAGCGCCTCCAGGGCGTGCACCTGGTCTTCCAGGGCCACCGGCCCGAGGTTCCGGGAGACCGCCTTCTCCCACGCGGGGGAGCGGCCCGGGGTGCCCCGGCCGTCCGCCACGATCACCGCGAAGCCCTGGTCGGCGAACCACTGGGAGGTCAGATGGGCGTTGTGCGCGGCGACCACCCGCTGGCCGTGCGGACCGCCGTAGGGATCGAGCAGCACCGGCAGCGGACCGTCGCCCTCCGTATAGCCGGTCGGCAGCAGCACCGCGCACGGGATCCGGCGCTCACCGGCGAGCACCAGCCGCGGCCGGGCGGTGAGATGCGGCGTCTCGGCATACGAGCCGATGACGGCCAGTACCTTCTCGCCGCCGTCCGGATCCAGCCGCACCACCTCCGACCGGGCGCCCGGTCGCTGCAACGACGCCTGGGTCAGCACCGTCAGCTCCCCGCCGCGCACCGCGGAGGACACCGTCGGATACGGCCGCTCGCCCACCCTCCCCCATGCCCTAAAGGCACGGGTGGTGCCCCCACCGCCGCCCTGGTCCCCGCTGCCGCGGAACCACGCCCGGTAGACCCCGATGTCGTGGGTGTCCGCGCCGCTCGCCGAGAACAGGACGTCGTCCTCGCCGATGTCCAGCACCGCCCGGACGTGCAGCGGCTCCCCGGTCAACGGCCGGTCGCCGACGAACAGCTTCCGGGCGCCGCCCTCGTCGGCGATCCGCACCAGCCGCCCGTCCGGCGTCCAGGCCGGCGCCCCCGGGAACGGCTCGACCCACGCGTCGTCCTGGTCCTCGTGCACCACGGTGGTCGCGCCGGTCTCCGGGTCGACCGTCAGATAGCGCTGGGCGCGCTGGTCCCGGGTCTGGACCAGCAGCAGCGGCGGACCGGCCGCCGACCAGTGCACGCGGGCCAGATAGGGGTAGCGCGCGGTGTCCCACCGGATGTCCGTCCGGGAGCCGTCCAGGCCGAACAGCGCCAGGGTGACCTCGGCATTGGCGCTGCCGGCCACCGGATACGGCACCCGCGCGGGCTCCCGGTCCGGGTGCGCGGGGTCGGCGATCCACCAGCGGGTCACCGGCGCGTCGTCGACCCGGGCGGCCAGCACCCGGTCTCCCTCCGGGGACCACCAGAAGCCCCGGTGGCGGTCCATCTCCTCGGCCGCGACGAACTCCGCCAGCCCCCAGGTGACATCGGGGCCGTCGGGCTCCGCCAACGCCCGGTCCGCGCCCGCGGCGCCGTCGCCGCCGCCGTCGGCCGCGACGACCCGCAGCGCGCCGTTCGCCACATAGGCCACATGGCGGCCGTCGGGGGACGGGCGGGGGTCCACCACCGGCCCCGACGCGGGGAGTTCCCGGGTGGTGCCGGCCCGCAGCTCCGAGACGAAGAGCCGCCCCGACAGCGCGAAGGCGGCCAACTCCACGGCGGAGTCGACGGCGTAACCGACGATGCCCGCCGATCCCTCGCGGCTGCGCTCGCGGCGCGCCCGCTCCTCAGGGGGGAGCTCCTCGTCCGCGCCGGCCAGCAGGGCGTGCGGGTCCGCCGCGGTGAACTCCCCTCCACCGTCCAGATCGAGGACCCAGAGCTGCTGACTGCGGTCGGTGCCGGTGCGGGACCGGAGGAAGACGACGCGCGCGCCGTCGGGGGAGAGGGCGAAGTCGCGGGGCGTGCCGAGTGTGAAGCGCTGGGTGCGCGCGTAGTGCCGGGGGAAGGGCAGCTGTCCGGTCATGCCGCCGAGCCTACGGCGGGAGGAGCCCGCCGGTGCGGGACTGTGGAAAACGGCGTGCGCCCCCGTCGTGCTCCGGTGCACCGACTTATGCGCAAGGACGGAAAGTTATGATCCCTTGCGCGTGGTGGGTACGGGGTAAAGAGCCCTTGGCATACCCGGGTACATGGCGCCGACCCGTCGGCTCCCGTACCGTCAACTCTGTCCGGACCGTGAGTACTTGGAGGTGAGCCGCCGTGGCACTCTCGATTTCGGCGGTGGTGCTGCTGGCGATCATCGTCTTCTTGCTGATCAAGAAGTCCGGGCTGAAGACGGTGCATGCATTTGTCTGCATGCTGCTGGGCTTCTATCTGGCCAGCTCGTCCATCGCCCCGACGATCAAGACCCTGACGACCAATGTCGCGGGGATGCTCGGCGGTATCAAGTTCTGATCGCGACCCGGCGGTCTCGGGGGCCTGTCCGGAGGGTCCCCGCGGGACCGCGGGGCCTGCTGTCGCACGTTCCTGGCTGACGCGGGGAGAGGCTCGCGCCCCGCGTCGTCGCATCGCCCGCGGACATCCGGTCCGCGGCCGGCGCCCCGCCCGGCACCGCGCGCCGCGGAGCGATCCACACCGGCCCGCCCGGTGGACCCCGGGCCAACCCCCGGCCCCGCGCTTCCACGGGGCGCGTGGGCGGCCGTCCCGATCGGCTGCGGAGGGTGCGGCGGGCGGCTCGTAGGCTGTCCGCATGACCTCCCACCCGTCGCCCGCCGCCACCCCGAGCGGAGCCGCTGCGCCGCGTGGCGCCGCGCCCGTTCCCTCTCGTCGCCTCCTCTTGGTGCACGCGCACCCGGACGACGAGTCGATCAACAACGGCGTCACCATGGCCAGATATGCCGCCGAGGGCGCACTGGTCACCCTGGTGACCTGCACCCGCGGCGAGGAAGGCGAGGTCATCCCGCCCGAGCTCGCCCACTTGGCGCCGGACCGCGACGACACCCTGGGCCCCTACCGCGTCGGTGAACTGGCCGACGCGATGGCCGCCCTCGGGGTCGCCGACCACCGCTTCCTCGGCGGCCCGGGCCGCTACCGGGACTCCGGGATGATGGGCGCGCCCCAGAACGACCGGCCGGGCTGCTTCTGGCAGGCCCCCGTGGACGAGGCGGCGGCCCACCTGGTGGCCGTCATCCGCGAGGTCCGCCCCCAGGTCCTGGTCACCTATGACCCGAATGGCGGATACGGCCACCCCGACCACATCCAGGCCCACCGCGTGGCGATGCGGGCCGCGGAGCTGGCCGCGGAGGCGGTCTTCCGCCCGGATCTCGGCGGCGCGTATGCGATCGAAAAGATTTACTGGAACTGCACCCCCCGCTCGGAGGTCGAGGCGGGCCTCGCCGCGGTGCGCGCGGCCGGGCATGGCTTCGCCGGGGTGGCGGCGGTGGACGACGTCCCGGGTGTGGTCCCGGACGACGCGGTCACCGCATCGCTCGCGGGCGAGGGCGCGGGCGCGTACGCGGATGCGAAGGCCGCGGCGATGCGCGCGCACGTGACGCAGATCGCGGTCGACGGGGCGTTCTTCGCGCTCTCCAACGCCCTGGGTCAGCCACTGTTCGGCACCGAGCACTACCGGCTGGTCCACGGGGCGTCCGGCGCGGCCGACGGGGAACGCGAGGACGATCTCTTCGCGGGAATCGGGGAGTCGACGGATTTGGTGGGTATGGAGGAGAGTGCCCGAATTGAGGAGGCGGCGGAATGACGACGTCCAAGGGTGGCGGGGCCGCGGACAAGGGCGGCGCCCGTAACGGCGGCGACGCGGAGAAGGCGAACAAGGCGGACAACGGACGGCGGACGCGGGCGTCCGGCGGCGGCCCGGCCGCGGCACGCGGTGGCGGTACCCCCGCGGCGCCGGCGGGCCGGCCCGTGCCGGGCGCACCGCTGACGCCGGGTCGGGTGGGCGTGTACGTCCTGCTGCTGGTCGCGGGCGTCCTGCTCGCGTTCGCCGGAACGCTTCTCCAAGCGGCCTGGTTCCCGGGCGGATTGCTGCTGGCCCTGGCCGGCATGGTCGGCCTCTTCTACGGGGGCTCCCGGGCCACCGGGACCGTGGGCGGGGTGCTGGTGCCCGGCGCCGCCTGGCTGGTGACGGTGTTCCTGCTGCTCAGCGAGGTCCGGCCGGAGGGCGATTTCCTGTTCGGGCCGGGTATCGGTTCGTACGCCTTCCTGTTGGGCGGCATCGTGATCGCTGTGATCTGCGCCACCGGGAGCCAGGTGCGTGCTACCGGCGTGTCCCCGGGCCGAGTTGGCGGATGACGTGGTTCATACCAGGACGGATGCCGCGCGGTTCCGGGTGACCGGCCGCGGTGCGGGGGCGGATCCCGGTGCGGCGGTCTTCCCGCGCACCCCGAGTGTCGGCCGGCAGCGGCCAGTATGGTGGTGCGCGCCGCCGCGCCGCCCTGGGGGCGCTTCCCCAGCTAACGCTGGGGGCTCCCCCACTCGGCCCGAGGCCGAGGATCATCTCTGACGAGCGGCGGAGCCAACCGGGAGAACCTGCTTTGAGTCGTGAATCTGACAGTTCGTCCTCCGGCCCCCGGGGCCGTGGCGGAGCCGTGTACCCGTCGGGGACACCGCCCTACGGCTCGCCCAGGGGAGAAACCGGCGAGACGCCGGTGCCCGGAGCCGCGGACCGGCCGGAGGAGCCCAAAACCGAGACCACGCTGACCACGCGGATCAAGATCAACATTCCGGGGTCCCGCCCCATCCCGCCGGTCGTCGTGCGCAAGCCCGTCGGTGAGGAGTCCGGCATGAACGCATCGGCTGCATCCGGCGGTTCCGCCGGCCCGTCCGGTTCCCCGGGGACGTCCGGTCCGGCCTTCGGCGGCGAACGGCCCGCCGAGCGCACGGCGGAGACGCCGCGGCCGGAGGCGGCGGCGGGCGAGGTACCCGCCGCCCCGAAGGAGAAGACGACCAGCGACTGGTTCTCGCCGCGCAAGCCGCAGGGTGCCGCCGGCGGGCCGCCGGCGGCACCCGCCGCCACCCCGGCGCCCGGGGCGGCCGGTGGCAAGCCCGCGCAGCGTCCGGACCTCCCGTACTTCTCGGACGCCCCGGCCGACTCCGGGCCGGTCGCGCAGAGCCCCGGCACGCCGTTCGACGGCGCCCGCGGGCACAGCGGTTCGCCCTACGAGAGCGACCCGCTCGGTGGCGACCCCCTGGGCAGCGACCCGTTGGTCGGCAACCCCCTGGGTGGTGACCCCCTCGGGAGCGCCCCCCTCGGGAGCGCCCCCCTCGGGAACGACCCGCTGGGCAGCGACCCGTTGGGCGGCGCCCCTCTCGGGGGCGATCCGCTGACCGGGCCCTCCCCGTTCGACGGTGGCCCGCGGGGCGAGGCGTCCCCGTTCGACGGTGGCCCGCGCGGCGGCTCGCCGTTCGACGCCCCGGCGCAGCCGGCCCGCGACCGCAACCCGTTCGACGCCCCGGCGGGCAGCGCCGCCCCCAACGGCCCGACGACCGGCCCGGCGCGCGGCGACTCGGCGCTCGACCTCCCGCCCGGATTCAGCGACCCCAGCGCCGGCAAGAGCGCCGCGGGCCGGATGAGCGACGACACCGCCGAACTCACCCCGCAGCCGTCGTCGCCCGGCGGCCTCGGTGTCACCGGCGGCATCACGGGCGGCCGGAAGGACAAGGGCGCCGGAACCGGCCCCAAGGGCGGCCCGAAGAGCGGCGGCCCCGGTGGCCGGGTGTCCGGCGACACCCTCGTCAGCGGGATCCCCAAGGTGCCCGGGAAGGCCGGACCGGCCGCCGCCACCCCGTTCGCCGGGGTGTCCGGTGGCGACGAGGAGAGCGCCGCCCTCAAGCCGCGGCCCAAGATCCCCGAGCCGATCAAGCCGCCCAAGAAGGGCCGCAACAAGCTGGTGCTCATCGGCGTCGCCGTCGTCGTCCTGGCCGGCGTCGCCTACGGCGCCGGGCTGCTGCTCGACCACGCCGACGTCCCCAACAACACCACCGCGCTCGGCGTCGACATCGGCGGCAGCTCCAAGGACGACGCGGTCAAGAAGCTGGAGACCGCCCTCAAGGACCGCCGCACCGCACCGCTCAAGATCACCGTCGACGGCCGGACCGAGACCCTGCTGCCGGCCCGGGCGGGCCTGGATATCGACCTGCAGGCGACGGTCCGCAACGCCTCCGGCCGGGACTACAACCCGGTCTCCGTCGTCGGCTCGCTCTTCGGCGTCAAGCGCACCGCCCAGCCCGCGGTGATCACCGACAAGGAGAAGCTGGCGGTCGCGCTCCAGGGCCTGACCGGGCCGGCGGACGCGGCGGCGGACGGCGGGATCACGTTCGAGAACGGCAAGGCGGTGCCGCACTACGGCGCGCCGCACAAGGCGATCGACGCCGCGGCCTCCGAGAGCAAGATCACCGACGCCTACCTCGACCGTGTCAGCACCGGCAGCGACACCCCCGTGGTGCTCGCCGCCACCACCCAGCAGCCCAAGGTCGACAAGGCCGCGGTGGACAAGGCCCTCAAACAGTTCGCCGAGCCGGCGATGTCCGGGCTGATCACGGTCCGGACGGACCCCCAGCACGCGGTCTCCTTCAGTCCGCAGAAGTCCATCCCGAAGTTCCTGTCCTTCAAGATCATCAGTGGCCAGCTGGTGCCGTTCTACGACCGGCCGGCGCTCAAGGAGCTCTACGGCAACACCTTCGACAGCGTCATGGTGACCAAGGGCGACGGCAGCAAGCACCCGGTCAGCGTCGAGGAGGTGGCCAGCGCGGTGGGCAAGGCACTGGTCGGCAAGACCCCCGCCGAGCGCGTGCAGACCATCGCGACCAACGGCAGCTGACGCCCGCGGTACCGCGCACCGGCCGCCGTAGAATACGGAAAGAGCAGGTCAGAGGCCCTCTGGGGCGAGTCCTCCGGGATTCCCCCTAGGGGGCCTCACCCATGACATCTGTCATGCCGATTCGCAGACGGTTGACACTGCCGCATGGTCCGACGATCCAGGAAGCTGAATGGCATGACGACGACAGCTACCACCACAGCCACCACCGCGCAGGACGCGGGACGGGCCCCGGTGGTCAGCTTCCAGGGGGTCAGCAAGAGTTACGGCGCGGTGCGCGCGGTGGCCGATCTGCACCTGGAGCTGCACCCCGGCGAGACCGTCGCACTCCTCGGCCCCAACGGCGCGGGCAAGTCCTCCACCCTCGACCTGCTCCTCGGCCTCCGCACCCCCGACACCGGATCGGTGTCCCTGTTCGGCACCACTCCGCAGCGCGCCATACAGCAGGGCAAGGTCGGCGCGATGCTCCAGAGTGGCGGCCTCATGGAGGGCGTCAAGGTGCGCGAGCTGGTCCAGCTGGCCCGCGATCTGCACCCGCAGGGCTATCCGGTGGACCAGATCCTGGCCAACGCCGGCATCACGGACATAGCCGACCGCCTGGTCGGCAAGCTCTCCGGCGGCCAGGAGCAGCGCGTGCGGTTCGCCCTCGCCACCGCCGGAGCCAACGACCTGATCGTGCTGGACGAGCCCACCACCGGCATGGACGTCTCCTCCCGGCAGACCTTCTGGGGCGCCATGCGCCGCCAGGCCCAGGAGGGCCGCACGGTCCTCTTCGCCACGCACTACCTCGAAGAGGCCGACGAGATCGCCGACCGGGTGATCGTGCTGCACCGCGGCCGGGTGCTGGCCGACGGCACCTCCGCCGAGATCAAGGCCCGCGCCGGCGCCCGCCGGATCAACTTCGACCTGACCGAGCCGGCCGACCGCGCCGCGCTGGAGGCCCTGCCGCACCTCACCGCGCTGACCGTGTCCGCCAGCGGCTCCGGGAGCACCGTCCGCATCCAGTCCCAGGACGCCGACGCGACCGTGCACGCCCTCTACGGCCTCGGTCTCTACCCGCGCAACCTCGAAGTCTCCGGCCTCGGCCTGGAGCAGGCGTTCATCGCCATCACCACCGCCGAGGAGGCGGCCCGATGACCACTCTGATCAAGCTTGAGATCATCCGCGCGCTGCGGAACAAGAAGTTCATGTTCTTCTCGGTGATCTACCCGCCGGCGCTCTACCTGATCATCGCCGGCGGCGCGGACAGCAAGCCGATCCCCGGCACGGGGCTCAACATGGGCCTGTACTACATGGTCTCGATGGCCGCGTTCGGCGCCATGACCGCCGTCCTGCTGGGCAACAGCGAGCGCATCGCCAAGGAGCGCGAGCAGGGCTGGGTGCGCCAGCTGCGGCTGACCGCTCTGCCCGGCCGCGGCTACGTCGCCGCGAAGATAGCCGCCGCGGCGACGGTCAGCCTGCCCTCGATCCTGCTGGTCATGATCGCCGCCGCGACGGTCAAGGGCGTCCGCCTCGAAGCCTGGCAGTGGATCGCCATCGCCGTCGGCACCTGGCTCGGCAGCTTCGTCTTCGCCGCCCTGGGCGTCGCCATCGGCTATCTGGCCAGCGGCGACGCGGTCCGCCCGATCTCCATGCTCTGCTTCTTCGCACTGGCCTTCCTCGGCGGCCTGTGGATGCCGATGACGCTGCTGCCGCAGTGGGTGCAGAACATCTCCGAGTGGCTCCCGACGCACGCCTACGCCGCGCTGGGCACCGCCGTCGAGGCCGGCGGCGCGCCGCACGTCAAGGACATGGCGATCCTGCTCGGCTACCTCCTCCTCTTCGTGGGCGGTGCGGCCTGGCTGTATCGCAAGGACACTCGGAAGGCATGAGACCGGTGGAGACGAAGAGCGCGTTCGACGACCGGAACCCGGTGCTGATCGGACAGCGGCCGCGCAGCCGTCGCCAGGCCCTGCGCAAGGCGATGTGGATCGCCGTCTGGCTGCTCTACCTCGCCGGCCCGGTGGGGGAGCTGACCGGCCACGGTTTCAGCACCGCCCAGCGGACCTGGGGCATCACCGGCCTCGCGCTCTACGTCCTCGCCTACGTCGTCCTGATCTTCCGCCACATGTGGCACCGACCGCCCGTCTCCCAGCGGTACACCCCGCTGGCGTTGATGCTGGCGCTGTCCGTCGCCCTGACATGGACACTGGGCTCCACCTGGCTGGTGCTGTTCATCTTCACCAGCGTGGCCTCCGCCGTGGTGCTGCCCTGGCAGCGCTCCCGCTGGGCCATACCGCTGGTCACCGCGGTGGTGATCGTCGTCGGCGCCCGCTATCCGGAGATACGCGGCTACTACCTCTTCGCGTACGCCCTGCCCGCCCTCGGCAGCGGCTTCGTCATGGTCGGCGTGCAGAACCTGATCCGCACCACCCAGGAGCTCCGCGCCGCCCGGGAGGAGGTCGCCCGCCTCGCCGCCAACGACGAGCGGCTGCGGCTCGCCCGCGATCTGCACGACCTGCTGGGCCACTCGCTCTCCTTGATAACGCTCAAGAGCGAGCTGGCCGGGCGGATGCTGCCCGGCCGCCCCGAGGACGCCGCCAAGCAGGTCGCCGATATCGAGCAGGTCAGCCGCCAGGCCCTGGTCGACGTCCGCGAGGCGGTCACCGGCTACCGCCGCCCCCGCCTCGCCGTGGAGCTGGCCGGTGCCCGCGCCGCGCTGCGCACCGCCGACATCGCGCTGACCGTCGATCCGGCCCTGGAGGACGAGTCGCGCGGACTGACCGCCGACACCGAGGGCGCCCTGGCCTGGGCGCTGCGCGAGGCGGTCACCAACGTCGTCCGGCACAGCGGCGCCGGCCGCTGCGCACTGCTGCTCACCGAGGAGTGGGAGGCCGACGACCGCCACTACGTCTGCCTCACGGTGAGCGACGACGGGGACGGCCCGCCCCGCACCCAGCACGACGGCAACGGCCTGGCCGGCCTCCGCGAGCGGCTGGCACTCGCCGACGGCCGTCTGGAGACCGGCCAGCCCCGCGGGTCGCGGGGCTTCACCCTGCGCGCGTACGTCCCCAAGAGCACTCCCGCCGCGTCCCCCGACGACCCGATACCCGTGCCGGACACGGCTCCCGGAGCGGCGAACCGCTCGCTCTAGGGGGTGTGTCCGGCGGATTCGGGGCGCGGCCGGGCCCGGGGCGGCCGGGCCCCCTACGCGCCGTTCCCGCCCGCTTTCCCCGCGCCGGCTGCGGGCCGCCGTGTCGGTGCCAGGCCGTAAGCTGACCCGCATGATCAGACTGCTGCTGGCGGAGGACCAGTCGATGGTCCGGGAGGCGCTGGCAGCGCTGCTGTCCCTGGAGGACGACCTGGAGGTCGTCGCCCAGGCGGCGCGCGGCGACGAGGTCGTCGGGCAGGCGCGGGCCCACGAGGTCGATGTCGCACTGCTGGACATCGAGATGCCGGGCCTGAGCGGACTGGACGCCGCCGCCCTGCTGCGCGCGGAGCTGCCCGACGTGAAGGTCGTCATCCTCACCACCTTCGGCCGCCCCGGCTATCTGCGCCGGGCCATGGAGGCGGGCGCGGACGCCTTCCTGGTCAAGGACGCCCCGGCGGCCCGGCTCGCGGAGGCGGTGCGCCGGGTGCTGCGCGGGGAGCGGGTCATCGACCCGGTGCTGGCGGCGGCCGCGCTGGCTGACGGCGCCAGCCCGCTGACCGACCGCGAGCGCGAGGTGCTCCGGGCCGCCGCCGACGGCTCCACCAACGCCGAGATCGCGGCCGCCCTGCACCTGTCCCAGGGCACGGTCCGCAACTACCTCTCGCTCGCCATCCAGAAGACCGGCGCCCGCAACCGCGCCGAGGCGGTCCGCACCGCCCGCGACAAGGGCTGGCTCTAGGTCTGTCCGATGGGGCCTGGCCGGCCCGGGCCGATCGCACCGTCGGCGCCGTGTCCAGGACCTTCGCCGGTGCGCGGCCGGGCCTTCGCCCCTGTGCGGGCTCGCGGAACGTCCCGCAGGCTTGAAGTGTCATGCCAGCCCATCGCCCCGCCGAGGGTGGCCTCCTCACCCCCGCGCTGCTGATTCTCGCCATCCTGATCGTCGCGACCGTGGACGCGACGACCGGCCCGGAGCTGCACATCTCCGCCTTCATGGGCATCGCCCCGCTGGTCGCCGCGCTGCGCTGCTCCTACCACCGGACGCTGCTGGTGGCCGTGGTCTACGTCGTCTGCCTCACCTACGTCGATCTGCTGACGGTGCCGGACTGGGCCCCGGCCAGCCGGGTTGTCGGCGTCTTCGGCGCGTTCCTGGTGGGCGTCTTCGCCCTGGTGCTGTGCCGTACCCGACTCGAACGTGAGGCGCTGCACGCCCGCACCACTCTGGTGGCCGACACCGTGCAGCGGGCGATGCTGCGCGAGCTGCCGCTGCGCGCCGGACCGCTGGAGGCGTACGGCTTCTATGTGTCCGCCCAGGAGGGCGCCCGGGTCGGCGGCGACATCTACGAGGCCGTCGACACCCCGCACGGGCTGCGGCTGATGATCGGCGACGTCCAGGGCAAGGGCATGCCGGCGATCGGCGCGGGTCTGGAGGTGCTGGCGTCGTTCCGCGAGGCGGCGCAGTACCAGGAGTCGCTGGAGGGCGTGGCCGGCCGGATGGAGCAGGCGCTGACCCGCTACAACGCCCGCTCCGCCAAGGAGGGCGCCGACGAGCGCTTCGTCACCGCACTGCTGCTGGAGGTCCGCGCGCCCGGCCGGGCCCGGCTCCTGTCCTGTGGCCACATCCCGTACTACGTGGTGCGGGACGGCATCGTCCAGGAGCGCTCCGACGGCGAGGGCGGGCTCCCCCTGGGGCTGGGCGGACTCAGCCGCGAACCGCGCCGGAGCGTCCGCATCCAGCACGAACCCCACGACTGGGTGGTGCTGTGCACGGACGGCGTCACCGAGGCCCGCGGCGGCGACGGCCGCTTCTACCCGCTGGCCGAGCGGCTCACCGCCTGGGTCGACCTGGAGCCGGTCGAGCTGGCCCGCACCCTCCGTGCCGACCTGGAGCGCTTCACCGGCGGCGACCTGAAGGACGACGCCACGCTGCTGGTCGTCCGCCGTGCCCCGGCGGAGCAGACCGCGCCGGCGCCGGCCCGGACCGCGGCGGCCTGACCGGGCCCGGCCCCGTCGAGCCCTCAGTTCAGCCGGGCCCGGGCCGCCCCGGCCTCCCGGCGCAGCGCGGTCGCCGCGGCCGGCTGGACCGGCTCCAGCACCCGCGCGTACTCCTCCAACTCGGCCGCCCCGGCCAGGAACTCGCCCCGCTGGACGAGGAGTTGGGCGCGTTCATGGCGCAGTCGCGCCGGATGGCTGGGCAGCAGCAGCGACAGGTCCAGCGCCCACAGATGGACCGCGCTGTGCTCCGGCCGGGCCTGGGCCCAGGCCCGGATGTTGTTGAGGATCCTTTGGACGATCTCCAACGGGCCGGCCGGGGTCAGCATCCCCGGGGTCAGCGCCTCACCGGTCGCCCCCGCGACGATCATCGCCGCGTCCTGGTCGGTGAGCAGCCGCCCGCCCTCGAACGGATCCGCCAGCACATGCCGCCCGGCCGGATCCCCGAGGCCGACGACGAAGTGGCCCGGCAGCGCCACCCCGTACACCGGCGCCCCGGCCCGCCGGGCGACCTCCAGCCAGACCACCGACAGCAGGATCGGCAGCCCGTGGCGCCGCCGCAGCACCTCGTGCAGCAGCGACGACTCCAGCCTGCGGTAGGCGCCGGGCGAGCCCACGAAGCCCTCCCGGGTGCCCAGCAGCTCGGCGAGGTTCCGGGCCCAGGCGCCGGGGCCGCCGGCGGGGGAGTGCGGCAGCAGACCGGCCAGCCGGTCCAGTTCGATCTGGGCCGCGTCGACACCGGCCTCGTCCAGGGCGGGATCAGCCTCGGCGCCGATCAACAGGCACAGCAGCGCGAGGTCGGGCCGCTCCTCGCGGGCCGCCGCCGCGAACTGCCGCCGCCGCTCGTCGCGCGCCGCGTCCCGCTCGGGCCCCGGTTCCCCGCGCTCCGCTCGCTCACCCATACCGGACGGATACCCCCTCAGATCCCGGCCCCGCCGCCCGCCGGGCCGCGTCGATAGTGATAGCCGTGGTGCTCGACGAACCCCAGCCCGTCGTAGAGCGCCCGGCTGCCGGCGTTGTCCGCCTCGACCTGGAGGTACGCAGCCGAGGCGCCCTCGGTCAGGGCCCGCTCGGCGAGCGCCGCCATCACCAGTGTTGCCAGTCCCTCGCGCCGCCGCTCGGGCGCGGTCTCCACCGCGGCGAACCCCGCCCAGCGCCCGTCGACAGTCAGCCGTCCGATCGCCGCGGTGCCGCCGTCCGGCGCCGGCACCCGTGCGAACCACACCGAGGGGCCGCCGGTCAGCACCGCCAGCCCCGTCGCCGTGGCCGCCCCGGTCCGGTTGTACAGGCCCAGCCAGCCGTCGTCCGGCTGCCGGGAGAGCAGTACGCCCGAGGTGTCCGCCCCGGTGTCCGCGAGCGGCGCCAGCGCCGCGATCCGCACGGAGGTGTGCGCCTCGTCGCGCCATCCGCGCTCGGCCAGCGCCGCGGCCAGTCGCTCGTCGGCGTCCGCCCGCCCGGTGGCGACGGAGACCAGGGCGGGCAGTCCGCGATCGGCGTACCACCGGGTGACCCGGTCCAGCGCCTCGTCCAGGGGGACGCCGGGGTCGCCGAGCGGCAGCACGGAGTTGGCGCGGCGGGTGAAGCCGGTCCGCTCCGGGCCGCCGGGAGCGCCCGCCGCGTGCGCCGTCTCCTGGACGGACGCCCGCAACGTCCACTCACCGAGACGCTCCGTCTCAACGGCAGGCCACCCGCGGGCGGCCACCTCCTGGAGCTCCCGCACCGTGGCCGCCGGGACCTTCCGGCGGGCCGGCGCAGCCGGGACAACCTTGGCCGCTACCAGCGAAGACTCCTCGACCCGTACGGATCCGCCGTCCCGCCGTGTGATGCTCAGCACACCGTCGTCCCATGATGTGAGAACGCCGATCGCGTCGGTGAACGCGGGCTCCCCGGCCGGAGCCCCGGTCAAGCGCCGGACGGATACCCTTTTGCCCACGTCGGCACGGGTGATCCGGACCTCCGCGCGCCCGCCGGAGAGGAATTCCATTGATCTCTAACCGCCCCTCTTGTTCGTCTCGTGCCCGGGAACGGAGATACTAGGTGGCGGGCATCGACGACGCCGCGCTCCCGCGCGCCCAGCGGCGGTACCGCCGATCGGTCCGCCGGCCCTACCGAGGAGGAACGACAGCGTGACCTACGTCATCGCGCAGCCTTGTGTCGACGTCAAGGACAAGGCATGCATCGAGGAGTGCCCCGTCGACTGCATCTACGAGGGCTCTCGGTCCTTGTACATCCACCCGGACGAATGCGTCGACTGTGGTGCCTGTGAGCCGGTCTGCCCGGTTGAGGCGATCTTCTACGAGGACGACACTCCTGAGGAGTGGAAGGACTACTACAAGGCGAACGTGGAGTTCTTCGACGAGCTCGGTTCCCCGGGCGGTGCCAGCAAGCTCGGCCTGATCGAGCGCGACCACCCGTTCATCGCCGCGCTGCCGCCGCAGAACCAGGACCACTGACACCCCGGAGGGCGGAGTGGAGCCGGCCGGCTCCTCCCGTGCCTCCGAGGCCGCTGGGGATAGCCCCGGCATGAGCTGGGGAAGGCCATACGGCGCCGCCCGGTCCCGTACGGCCCACCCGCTGTACGGGACCGAGGCGTTTTCGCGCGCCGACGTCCCCCGCGCCACCCCGTACGAGAAAGAGAGCACCGTGGGCGCAGTCTCCTCCCGCCACCCGTCAGGCGCGACCCTCCGCGACCGCCTGCCCGCCTTCCCGTGGGACCGCCTGGAGCCGTACAAGGCGACCGCCGCCGCCCATGCGGACGGCATCGTCGACCTCTCCGTCGGCACCCCGGTCGACCCGGTGCCCGCGCTGGTCCAGCGCGCGCTCACCGACGCGGTGGACAGCCCCGGCTATCCCACGGTGTGGGGCACGACCGCCCTCCGGGACGCGCTCACCGGCTGGGCCGCCGACCGCCTCGGCGCCCCCGACCTGGCGCACACCAACGTGCTGCCGGTCGTCGGTTCCAAGGAACTCGTCGCCTGGCTGCCGACCCAGCTGGGCCTGGGCCCCGGCGACAAGGTGGCCTACCCGCGGCTGGCCTACCCCACCTACGAGGTCGGCGCCCGCCTGGCCGGCGCCGAGCCGGTCGTCTACGACGCCGAGACGTTCGCCTCTTCCGGCGCGGGCATCGACCTGGACCCGACCGGCCTGAAGCTGCTCTGGCTCAACTCCCCGTCCAACCCCACCGGCCAGGTGCTCACCGTCGACGAGCTGCGCCGCACCGTCGCCTGGGCCCGCGAGCACGGCGTCCTGGTCTTCAGCGACGAGTGCTACCTCGAACTGGGCTGGGACGCCGAGCCGGTCTCCGTCCTGCACCCGGACGTCTGCGGCGGCTCCTACGAGGGCATCGTCGCCGTCCACTCGCTGTCCAAGCGCTCCAACCTCGCCGGCTACCGCTCCGCGTTCCTGCTCGGCGACGCCGCGGTCCTCGACGACCTCCTCCAGATCCGCAAGCACGGCGGGATGATGGTGGCCGCGCCTGTCCAGGCCGCCACCGTCGCGGCGCTCGGCGACAGCGTGCACGTCGCCGAGCAGCGCGAGCGCTACGCCGGCCGCCGCACCGCGCTGCGCACCGCCTTCGAGGCCGCGGGCTTCCGCATCGAGCACAGCGAGGCGTCGCTCTACCTCTGGGCGACCCGCGACGAGCCCTGCTGGGACACCGTCGGCGACCTCGCCAAGCGCGGCATCCTGGTCGCCCCCGGCGACTTCTACGGCACCGCGGGGGAGCAGTTCGTCCGGATCGCCTTCACCGCCACCGACGAGCGGGTGGCCGCCGCGGTGCGCCGCCTGACCGCATGAGCCGCTGAACCACCGCACGCACGGGGGCCCGGGGAGAGCAGTTCCCCGGGCCCCCGCGGCGTCGTGCGGAAGATCAGTTGGAGTGGGTGCTGGTGCCGATCGGGAGCCCGCCGATCAGGCCGTGGACCGGCATGCGCGGCTCCTGGGGGGCGCCCACGAGGCGCTTGACCGCCTCGCCGGCCAGCGAGTTGGTCGACATGCCCTTCTTCGCGACCGGACGGGCCGCGTCCTCCGCCTGACGGGCGGTCTCCTGGGTCAGCGGCGCGGCCTCCTCGACGATCGGGGCCAGCGTCCGGACCAGCGCGGGGGCGAGGGTGCGCGCGGCCTCGTCGCCGGTCTTGTTGACCAGGCCGACGCCGGTCCGTGCGGCGCCGTCCAGGGTCTTGGCGGTGTTCGCGGAGTCCACGGTGGTCAGTCCGCCCAGCTCGTTGCCCTGAGGCGGCAGGTTCACAGCGTTCGCGGATCCGGCCGCGGCGACCACGGGAGCGGCGCCCGCCGCGACCAGCAGGGCGGCTCGGGCGATCCGACGCGTAACGGGGAGGGACATGGTGCTCCTTTTACGGAGAAGAACTCGTACTTCTGACAGATGTGCCATGTCCGCCGGGCGGACGGACGCCCTGAATACCGCGTCAGGTGCCCGAAGGTTGCGGTGAAATCCGGTAAAGAATTGGCAACGTGTCATATAATCTACCCTCGATAAATACGAGGAATATGTGCGCGCGCCGAAGCCGTGCGGAAAGGTCACAGACCTCTCAACGCAAGGGAATTGGCCGAGGATACGGTCGCAACCAGGTGAAATCCCGGACCAGGAAAGGGCATTGCTGCCGCGCCGCCCGTCGGCGACGTCAACCACGGTCCCCCGATGGGTCGGTGGACTACTGCGCGGTGACGATCCGCACCGCGCCCGCGGCGTCCCCGGCCGCCGCCGCGCCCTGCCAGCCCTTGTCCGAGTCGGCCGCCGTCCACGTCCGCCCGGCGTACGAGATCCGCTCGATGTGCAGGTCGGCGGCGTGCGCCAGCGCCCAGTTCGCCAGCTGCCAACCACGCTGGCCGGCATCGCCCGGGGTCGTCGCCTGGTACCCGTCCGACTGCACCGGCACCGTCAGGCTGCGGCCGGAACCCGCCGTGCGCCCGCCGGCCGCGTCCTTCCGCGGCAGCACGTCCGCGCCGAACTCCCGCACCAGCTTCTCCCGCACCTTCGCCGCGCCGTCCGGCCCGGCGCCGTCCACGGGGTGGCTCACCGTGCAGCTCAGCACGTCCCCGTTCCGGCCGGTCAGCGCCCCGGTGAGCAGTGCCGCATTCGCCTCGTGTTTGGCGTACGCCTGCGGATAGCCGCTGCGCTGCACCTTCTGCGCGGCAACGGTCAACGGCAGCCGGGAATAGCCGGGGACTTTCACCAGATGGCGGTAGAACTCCCCGGACGAATAGACCGGGTCCATGATCTGTTGCACGGTGCCCCAGTCCTGCGAAGGCCGCTGCTGGAATAGCCCCACCGAATCCCGGTCGCCGAAATTGATGTTGCGCAGCCCGGACTCCTGCATCGCGGTCGCCAGCGCGATCGTCACCGCCCGCTCCGGCAGCCCGCGCGAGGCCGCCACCGCCGAGATCGTCGCGGCGTTCGCGGCCTGCTCGGGGGTGAGCTCGTACGGGTCCCCGTCGCCCTGGACACGCACCGAACAGCGCGGCGCCCCGGGGCCGCTGGTGACGTACTGCACCAGGAGATACACGACCACCCCGAGAAGGACGGCGACCGCCGCGGCGGTACGCCACAGGCGGGCGCGACGGGCAGGGGAAACGGGCTGGGCGGACACGCAGCACAACGTACCCGAGGGCCGCCGGATAGGGTCGGCTCCATGGAGCGCACCACTCACCCCGGCCTTGACCTGTCGCTGGACGCCGCCGCGCTGACCGCCCAGCTCGTCGACTTCCCGTCCGAGAGCGGCGACGAGAAGGACCTCGCGGACGCCGTCGAGGACGCCCTGCGCGCCCTGCCGCACCTGACCGTCGACCGGTACGGCAACAACGTCGTGGCCCGCACGCACCTGGGCCGCGCCGAGCGGGTGGTGCTCGCCGGACACCTCGACACCGTGCCGATCGCCGACAACGTCCCGTCCCGGCTCGACGAGCACGGCGTCCTGTGGGGCTGCGGCACCTGCGACATGAAGTCCGGGGTCGCCGTCCAGCTCCGGATGGCCGCCACGGTCCCCGCCCCCAACCGGGACCTGACCTTCGTCTTCTACGACAACGAAGAGGTCGCCGCGCACCTCAACGGCCTCGGCCACGTCGCCGACGCCCATCCCGACTGGCTCACGGGCGACTTCGCCGTCCTCCTGGAGCCCTCCGACGGCCAGGTGGAGGGCGGCTGCCAGGGCACCCTCCGGGTCCTGCTGCGCACCCGGGGCGAGCGCGCCCACTCCGCGCGCAGCTGGATGGGCGCCAACGCCATCCACGCCGCCGCCCCCATCCTGGCGAAGCTCGCCGTCTACGAGCCGCGCCGCCCGGTCATCGACGGCCTGGAATACCGCGAGGGCCTCAACGCGGTCCGCGTCGAGGGCGGGGTGGCGGGCAACGTCGTCCCCGACGAGTGCACCGTCACCGTCAACTTCCGCTACGCGCCCGACCGCACCCCCGAGGAGGCGGTGGCCCACGTCCGCGAGGTCTTCGCGGACTGCCCCGTGGACGAGTTCGTCATCGACGACCACTCCCCGGGGGCGCTGCCCGGGCTGTCCCATCCGGCGGCCCAGGCGTTCATGGCGGCGGTCGGCGGCACCGCCAAGCCCAAGTTCGGCTGGACCGACGTCTCCCGCTTCAGCGCCCTCGGCGTCCCGGCTGTCAACTACGGGCCCGGCGAGGCGCTGCTGGCCCACAAGAAGGACGAGCGGGTCGCGATCGACCGCATCCTGCACTGCGAGGACCGGCTGCGCGCCTGGCTGACCGCCGGCCCGGCGGCCTGACGGCCCCGTCGCCGACCGCCTGCATACCCGGCGAATTCCCTTCCGCTTCACACCGACGGATCTACGCTGAAGTGGCAAACGATCTGTCAGCGGAGGGAGCACGTCATGGTCGACCCCGAGGGAGCGTACGTCCCTGAGGAGCAGCGACTGGGCCCCGTACTGCGCCGGCACGACCAGGTGCAGACCGGCACGACGACGGACCAGCGGCTGCTGGACTTCGAAGGCCCCTCCGAGTGGGTGCACACCGACCCCTGGCGCGTGATGCGGATCCAGTCGGAGTTCGTCGAGGGCTTCGGCGCGCTGGCCGAGCTGGGCCCGGCCGTCAGCGTCTTCGGCTCGGCCCGCACCCCGCGCGGCACGGCGGAGTACGACGCGGGCGTGCGGATCGGCGCCGCGCTGGTGAAGGCCGGCTTCTCGGTGATCACCGGCGGTGGCCCCGGGGCCATGGAAGCCGCCAACAAGGGCGCCTTCGAGGCCGGCGGCACCTCCGTCGGGCTCGGCATCGAGCTGCCCTTCGAGCAGGGCATGAACGAGTACGTGAACCTCGGGGTGGACTTCCGCTACTTCTTCGTCCGGAAGACCTGTTTCGTGAAGTACGCGCGCGGCTTCGTCGTCCTCCCCGGTGGACTCGGCACCCTCGACGAGCTCTTCGAGGCGCTGACCCTCGTCCAGACCCGCAAGGTCACCCGCTTCCCGATCGTGCTGTTCGGCTCGGACTACTGGAGCGGGCTGCTCTCCTGGCTGCGCGAGACGGTGGTCTCCCAGGGGAAGGCGTCGGTGCACGACCTGGAGCTGTTCCACCTCAGCGACGACGTCGACGAGGCGATCGCCCTGGTGACCAAGGAGGTCGGGATCTAGAACCGGGCCGGGATCGGGGACGGGGCCGGGGACGAGGGGTGGGGACGCGGGGCGAGATCGGTGGCGAAACGGCCCCGACCCCCGTTCGCCGGCCGTCGTCCGCCGCGGGAATCGGGAATACCGCCCGCCCCCGCCCCGTTCTGGCCCCGCAGGGGGCGCGGCCATCCCCTAGGGAATCCGTTCGCACGCCGCCTGGGCGCGCCCCCTCAGGCCAGGCCGCGGCGGGCGACCGCCGGCGGGCGGTGGCCGGCGATCGAGGCCACCATGTCCAGCACCTGGCGGGTCTCGGCGACCTCGTGGACGCGGTAGACCTGGGCGCCCAGCCAGGCGGAGACGGCGGTGGTCGCGAGGGTGCCCAGTACCCGCTCCTTGACCGGCTTGTCCAGCGTCTCGCCGACGAAGTCCTTGTTGGACAGCGAGACCAGCACCGACCACCCGGTCTCCGCCATCTCGCCGAGCCGCCGGGTCGCCTCCAGGCTGTGCCGGGTGTTCTTCCCGAAGTCGTGCCCCGGGTCGATCATGATCCCGTCCCGCCGGACGCCCAACTCCACGGCCCGCTCGGCCAGTCCGAGCGTCACCCGCAGGATGTCGGCCATCACGTCGTCGTAGACCACCCGGTGCGGCCGGGTACGCGGCTCGGCACCGCCCGCGTGGGTGCACACCAGGCCCACGTCGTACCGCGCGGCGACCTCGGCGAGCCGCGGGTCGACCCCGCCCCAGGCGTCGTTGAGCAGATCGGCGCCGGCCTCGCACACCGCCTCGGCGACCTCGTGCCGCCAGGTGTCGACGCTGATCACCACGTCGGGGTGGCGGCGCCGTACCTCGGCCACGAAGCCGACCGTGCGGCGGGCCTCCTCTTCGGCGTCCACCTCCTCACCGGGGCCGGCCTTGACGCCGCCGATGTCGATGATCGCGGCGCCTTCGGCGATCGCCTGTTCCACGCGGTGCAGCGCGGGTTCGTCGCGGAAGGTCGCACCCTGGTCGTAGAAGGAGTCCGGCGTCCTGTTGACGATCGCCATGATCACCGGCTCATGCGCCCCGAACTCGCGTTTTCCCAGCCGCAGCATTCCCTTGACTCCCTCTCCGTGGTCCGGGAGCGACCCTAACTGTCAGACCCGCATGGCACGATCGGTGCAGGCACTCAGTCCGGGGAGTTGGTCGTGTTCTGGTTCATGCTGATCGCGCTGGTCGTGGTGGTGGCCGCGGTCACGCTGGTCGTCGTCGGCGGGGGAGACGCCGGCGGGGAGGGCGGCGGCCTGCGCGAGGCCGAGCCCGCGGGCCTGTACGACCCGCTGCCCCAGGACCGCCCGCTGGCCCGGGCCGATGTGGAGGCCGTCCGGCTGCCGATGGCCGTCCGCGGCTACCGCATGGACGACGTCGACGACATCCTGGACCGCCTCGGCGCCGAGCTCGCCGAGCGGGACGCCCGGATCGCCGAGCTGGAGGCCGCGCTGGCCGGCGCCAACGCCGCGGCGATGGGCGGGCCGGGCCTCATAGAGGGTGCGTCGCCGGTGCCGCCCGCGGTCGGACCGGCCGGGCGGCCGGGTACGCCGGGCGGTGCCGCGGAGCCCGACAGTCCGGATGACCCCGAGCGGGGAGACGGCCGCGCCGAGCGCGGAGAAGGCGAGGAGCAGGCATGAGCGGAGTGGTGACGGCGCCCGACGGCGTCCCGCGCTGTCCCTGGGGCATGGAATCCGAGCAGATGGTGGACTACCGCGTCTACCACGACACGGAGTGGGGCCGTCCGGTCCACGGCGACGACGCGCTCTTCGAGCGGATGAGCCTGGAGGCGTTCCAGTCCGGGCTGTCCTGGATCACGATCCTGCGGCGCCGCGAGGGGTTCCGCACCGCGTTCGCCGGCTTCCGGATCGCGGAGGTGGCGCGGTTCACCGACGAGGACGCCGAGCGGCTCCTCGTCGACCAGTCCATCATCCGCAACCGCGCCAAGATCACCGCAACGATCGCCAACGCCAAGGTCGCCGCCGACCTGGCCCCCGGCGAGCTCGACGCGCTGATCTGGTCCTACGCCCCGGCGCGGGCCGGCCGCCCGGCGCCGCGCACCAGAGGCGACCTCCAGCCGGTGACCCCGGAGTCCACCGCCCTCGCCAAGGACCTCAAGAAGCGCGGCTTCCGGTTCGTCGGCCCGACCACCGCGTACGCCATGATGCAGGCGTGCGGCCTGGTCAACGACCACCTCGCGGACTGCCATGTGCGCGCGGTGGTGGAGGCGGCGGCCGCCTGACCGCCGGCCGGGCCCGCCGCCCGTCCACCGCGCGCCGGGCTCAGCGCCCCAGGAAGACCGGCTTCTCCTTCTTGACGAACGCCTCCACCGCGCGGTGGTGGTCCTCCGAGGCCCCGGCCCGGACCTGGAGCTCGTCCTCCTTCTGAAGGGTCTCGGCGAGCGCGCGCCCGGCGCCGAAGGCCAGCGACTCCTTGATCGCGGCGTAGGCGGCGGTCGGCCCCTCGGCCAGCCGGCGGGCCACCGCCGCCGCCTCGTCGGCCAGCTCGTCCGCGGGGACGACCTTGTTGGCGATGCCCAGCTCGTGCGCCTCCTGGGCGCCGACCGAGCGCGGGAAGAGCAGCAGATCGGCGGCCCGGCCGTGGCCGATCAGCCGGGGCAGCGTCCAGGACATCCCGGAGTCCGCGGTCAGTGCCACCCCCGCGAACGAGGTGTTGAAGGAGGCCGTGTCGGCGATCACCCGGTAGTCGGCGGCCAGCGCGAAGCCCGCACCGGCGCCCGCCGCGACCCCGTTGACCCCGGCCACCACCGGCTTGGGCATCCCGGCCAGCGCCGTGACGATGGGGTTGTAGTGCTCCCGCACGGTGTTCATGGTGTGCCCGGTACCGGCCTTCCGGTCCTCGGCCAGCAGCCCGATGTGCTCCTTGAGGTCCTGTCCGACGCAGAACGCGCGCCCGGTGGCGGTCAGCAGCACCGCCCGCACGGCCGGGTCGGCGGCGGCCTCCTGAAGGATGTCCCGGAGTGCGACCTTCGCCTCCGTGTTCATCGCGTTCATGGCATCGGGGCGGTTGAGAGTGACCGTCGCCAGTCCGTCGGTCACGTCGTAGAGCACGGTGTCGGCCATAGTGGAGTCCCCTCCGTCGCGGCTCTGGACTGCCGGGTAACGGCAGCCAGCGCTCAGGATGCCGGAGATCATCCGGCGTCGGCATGTGACGTACGTCAAAGATTGTGGGCGCGAGGGGTGGCGGAGAGTGGCGCAGTATCGCAGGGCGCTCCCCGAATTGGGTGGGTTTGCGGGAGCGCGTTGCCAAAGGGATGCCCCCTGATGTTGGTCATCGGGTCGTTCGATGCGGGATAATGGCCTGGAAGCAATGTGTTCGACGCCGGTGACACGCGCCTAACAAGGCCATCGGCTGAGATGAGCTGGTTTCAGGAAGGGGAACGAGCATGGCGGCCATGAAGCCGCGGACGGGTGACGGCCCGCTCGAGGTGACCAAGGAGGGGCGGGGCATCGTCATGCGCGTTCCGCTCGAAGGCGGCGGTCGGCTCGTCGTCGAGCTGACCCCCGACGAGGCCAAGGCCCTGGGTGAGGCCCTGGAGAAGGTCACCGTCTGACGAGGGCGGAGAAACCGCTGCGGTTTTCGGGGACTCCACCCCGGTACCTCCAGCCAGATACCCCGGCCCCGGCACGCGGCACGCCAAGAAACGGCGTGCCGCGTGCCGGGGCCGTTTCGCGTGCCCACGCGCGGTCGTGGAACGGTGCTCGGGCCGGGTCGGGGACGAGTGGCTCAGCCGCGCTTGACCGCGCAGAGCAGCCCGTCGCCGACCGGTAGCAGGGCCGGCACCAGCGCGCTGCTCTCCCGAATGGCCCGCAGCAGCTCGCGGACCCGCAGCACCTCGTCGGGCTGCTCCGCGGAGTCCACCGTCCGGCCGTCCGCGAAGACGCCCTGAAAGCAGACCAGGCCGCCGGGGCGCAGCAGACGCAACGATTCAGCGAGGTACTCCAGGTACTCCATGAGGTCGCCGTCGCAGAAGACGAGGTCGTAGCCGCCGTCCGCCAGGCGCGGCAGGACGTCCAGGGCCCGGCCCGGGATGAAGCGGGCGCGGTTGCCGGCGAAGCCCGCGGCGCGGAACGCCTGCTTGGCGAAAGCCTGCCGCTCCGGTTCGAGGTCCACGGTGGTGAGCACGCCGTCCGGGCGCATGCCGTGCAGGAGGTAGATGCCGGACACCCCGGTGCCGGTGCCGATCTCGGCGACGGCCTTGGCGCCGGCGGTGGCGGCGAGCATCCGCAGGGCCGCGCCGGTGCCGGCGGTCACTGTACGGACACCGACCTCCCGGGCGCGGTCGCGGCACCAGAGCAGGGCGGTGTGGGCGTCGTCGTCGAGGGTTCCGGCGCCGTACGCCTCGGCGAATGCCAAGCTCGTCTGCCGGTTGCCGGTAATGGCCCTCTCCTGTCCCCGTAGTTGACGCAACCGTGACTGTATCCGCTGTGTGCGGGAACCCGCAGATGGGACCGGGCGTTAGGAGAGGGCGAGGGGAGAGACGGGGGGACGCACCGGTGGATACCGCGCAAGAGGCCCGGCGAGAGCCGCGGCAGGACGAGAAGCCAGACCAAATGCTGGTCAAAACTGCTTATCCGGAGCTAACGGGCGAGGTGGATATGGTAGGGGCTCTACTGGACACCACCAGAGCCACCAGGGGAGGTGCGGCTGCGGCGGGTGACCGAAGGGTGCGCAGGCGCTTGCGACGGTCGTTCGCCGGGCCGAAATCCGTGACCAACACCGCTGACCGATTCCGCCCTCACGGCCCCAAGGCCAGGGGAGGGGCCCCCATCGCCGACGCCCCCACAGCGACCTTCGCCGCCGACGCGGACGTGCAGGCGTGGTCTCCGCCCACCTGGGAGGAGATCGTCAGCACGCACAGTGCACGGGTGTACCGCCTCGCCTACCGCCTCACCGGCAATCAGCACGACGCCGAGGATCTGACGCAGGAGGTGTTCGTCCGCGTCTTCCGCTCGCTGTCGACGTACACCCCCGGCACCTTCGAGGGCTGGCTGCACCGCATCACGACCAACCTCTTCCTGGACATGGTCCGTCGCCGTCAGCGTATCCGCTTCGACGCGCTCGGTGACGACGCCGCCGAGAAGCTCCCCAGTCGTGAGCCCGCACCGCAGCAGCAGTTCGACGACACCCACTTCGACGCCGACGTCCAGCACGCGCTGGACACCCTCGCGCCCGAGTTCCGCGCCGCCGTGGTGCTCTGCGACATCGAGGGCCTGTCGTACGAGGAGATCGCCGCGACGCTCGGCGTCAAGCTCGGCACGGTCCGCAGCCGGATCCACCGGGGCCGCTCCCACCTGCGCAAGGCGCTCAAGCACCGCTCGCCGGAGGCGCGTGCGGAGGAGCGCCAGGAGCAGCGGCGCGAGCAGCGGACCCTGGCCGTGGTGCCCAGTAGGGAGGTCGGAATCGCGTGAGCGGCAGTGGCGGTCCGTCCCCCGCCGAGCAGCATCTCGGCGACCGCCTCGCAGCCCTGGTCGACGGTGAACTGGGGCACGACGCACGGGAGCGGGTGCTGGCGCACCTCGCGACGTGCGGGAAGTGCAAGGCGGAGGCCGACGCGCAGCGTCGGCTGAAAAGCGTGTTCGCGCAGGCGCTGTCCCCCGGGCCCTCCGAGGGGCTGCTGGCGCGCCTTCAGCAGTTGCCCGGCGGTGATCCCGACGGGCCGGGCAGCCGGCTGGGCAACGGCACCTTCGGCCGCGGCGAGTTCGCCCGCGGCGACGGTGCGTTCCGTTACGTGCCCTCGGACGACCACCTCGGCGGCGCCATGGCGGCCGTCGCCGCCCCGTCCCGGGCGCGCGGCTTCCGGGTGCAGGAGCCGGAGCGCGGTGCCCCGCAGCGGCGCCGGCTCGTGTTCGCGGCGGCCGGGGCGGTCTCGTTGGCGGCGTTCGCGCTCGGTGGCGCCCTCCCGCTGGAGGCCGCCGTCGACGTGCCCGGCCCCCGCGCCGAGGGCAGCGGCACCGCGGTCACCCCGCTCAGCGCCCGTCCCGCGGCCGGCTCCGGCGTCTTCTCCCGCGATGCGGGGGGCCCGATCGCGCGTGAGCCCGGTCCCGGGTCCTGGCCCTCCGCCAGCGACCCCACCGGTGCCCCCGCGCCGAGCCCGATGTCCCTGCTCGCGCCGGGTGAGAGCCGTCCCTCGGACGTGGTGCCGGCGTTCAGCCCCGCGCCCGGCCGTTTCGGTCTCTCGCCGCTGATAGCCGCCACCGGCCCGGCGACGGATTTCCGCTTCGCCCAGCTGTCTGCCTTGAGCGGTAATGTTCCGGTAAGTCATGTCCCGCCGTCGCTGCCGCCCCTGGAGCCGATGCGGCCCCTGCTCGGCTCGCCGGCCCCCACCGGCCAGTCCGCCTCCGGCCCGCACTGACCGGGCTCTGCGCGTCCCCGCCCGGAACTGGTTGAATCCCTTGTCGGGCGGCGCGCCCCTGCCCGGGGCGCGTACCGCACGGGCCTGTCGCCGGACAGGTCCCAGGTGGCGGTGGCCCGCGCAGGGTCGCGGGTGAATTGTTGGGGAGAGCATGGACGACGCGAAGGCCGCCGGGCCCAAGCTGAAGTGGTGGAGCCGCCCGGAGCAGGTTCCGGGGCCCGGGCAGCCCGCTCCGGCGGCGGCCGGGGAGCCGGAGTCCGGTGCGTCCGGGGCCGAGGCGTCGGGCGACTGGGTCGTCCGTCCGCCGCAGCCCGCGCCCACGGCGGCGGCCCCCACGGCCCCGGACGCCGCAGGTGCCGCAGCCGTCACCGAAGCCGCAGAAGGCACGGATGCCGGGGGAGCCACGGGCGTCCAAGCGGCCGGTGCGGAACGGGAGTTGGCCGCCGCGCCGGCGGAGATATCCGGGGCGGCGCCCGCGGCGGAGGCCGCCGGCGCCCAGCCTGTCGAGGACGCGTCGGCCGTGCCCGCCCCCGTGGAGCGCCCCGCTGCGACGATGACGCTCGGTCAGGTGCCCGCCGGTGCCCGGGCCGATCGGCTGCCCGACCCGCGCGCCGAGCCCCCGGTGGCGCCCGACGCCGCACCCCCTGCCGCGCCCACCGCCCCCACCGGCGGCGCGCCGCGGCAGCGACCACTGCACCCCGAGGACCCGTACGGCACGCCGCCGTACGGCGGCCCCGGCCCGTGGGCGCCGGCCCCGCTCGTCCAGCGCCCGACGGCCACGCCCGCCCACGGCACCGCGCTCCCGCCCGCGCCATCTGCTCCGCCCGCCCCGGCGCCGGTGGCCCACGCCGCCCCGCAGGACGCCCCGGCCGGCCCCGTCGCCGGACCGCGGCCGACCGGCCCCGAGCCGGCCGAGGGCGGCTTCGTCCCGCATCCCGGAGACGGCGGCCCCCGCCCCGCGCCCCCGGCCGCGCCCGCCGCCTGGCAGCAGTACGACCCCTGGAGCGCGCCCCGGCACGTTGGGCCGCCCGTCGCGCCCCCGCCCCGGCGGCGCGGCCGGCGCTCCGGGCTGGTGGCCGGCGCCGTGGCGTTGGCGCTGCTGGCCGGTGGCGTCGGCGGGGTGGCCGGCGCATACGTCGAGCGGTACGGCGGCATCGACGACATCAAGCTGCCCCAGGTGGCGGGGGACGCGGGGAGCCGCAGTCCGGAGAGCGTGGCCGGGATCGCCCGGGCGGCGCTGCCCGGCGTGGTGACCCTGCACGTCCGCGGCAACGCCGAGCAGGGCACCGGCACCGGCTTCGTGCTCGACCGGCAGGGGCACATCCTCACCAACAACCACGTCGTCGAGCCGGTCGGGACCGGCGGCGAGATATCGGTGACGTTCAGCGGCGGGCAGACCGCCCGGGCGAGGGTCGTCGGGCGGGACGGCGGCTACGACCTCGCGGTGGTCCAGGTCGAGGGCGTCACCGGGCTGCACCCGCTCACCCTCGGCGATTCGGACGCGGCCCAGGTCGGCGACCCGGTGGTGGCGATCGGCGCGCCCTTCGACCTCGCCAACACCGTCACGTCCGGGATCATCAGCGCCAAGCAGCGACCGATCACCGCGGGCGGTAAGAAGGGCGACGGCAGCGATGTGTCGTACGTCGACGCGCTGCAGACCGACGCACCCATAAACCCGGGCAACTCGGGCGGGCCGCTGGTGGACGCCAAGGCCCGGGTGATCGGGATCAACAGTGCGATCCGGGCTGCCGACAGCGGCAGCGGCGGGCTGGACGGCGGCGGCCAGGGCGGCTCCATCGGGCTGGGCTTCGCCATACCGATCAATCAGGCCAAGCGGGTGGCCGAGGAACTGATCAACACCGGCCGGGCCACCCACCCGGTGATCGGCGTCACGCTGGAGATGGAGTACGCCGGCGACGGCGCCCGGGTCACGGAGGGCGGCAAGACGGGTGCGCCGGTCACCCCCGGCGGTCCCGGTGCCAAGGCCGGCATCCGGCCGGGCGACGTCATCACCCGGGTGGACGGAGCGCCGGTGCACAGTGGTGAGGAGCTGATCATCAAGGTTCGCAGCCACCGGCCGGGGGACACACTCACGCTGACGGTCCAGCGGGGCGGCGCGGAACGGCCCGTCCGGCTGACACTGGGTTCCTCGAGCGGGAGCTGATCGTTTGTACGGTGTTGGCACGGGCGACTCCCACCCGACGCCCGGGGCCAGGTACCGTGAGAGGCGGCCTTGGCCCAAAGGCCCTCGAAGGCCGCGGATACCCCAAGGAGCTGCAAGGTGTTCTTCGACATAGGACCCCTAGAGCTGGTAGCGATCGTGGTCCTCGCGGTGCTCATCTTCGGGCCGGACAAACTGCCCAAGGTCATCCAGGACGTGACGGGGTTCATCCGTAAGGTCCGGGCGTTCTCCGACAACGCCAAGGAGGACATCCGCAGCGAGCTCGGCCCGGAGTTCAAGGACTTCGAGTTCGAGGACCTCAAGCCGCGGAACTTCGTCCGCAAGCACGTGCTGGAGAAGGACGAGTACGGCCTGCGGGAGCTCGCCGAGATCCGCGACGGCTTCGATCTGAAGAAGGAGATGGCCGACGTCACCGAGGCGGTCCGGGACTCCACCGCGCCCCGCCCGGCGCCGGCTGCCCCCGCCGCGTCCGGTGCTGCGCCCCTGAGCCTCTCCAAGGAATCCCCGGCCGCGTCCGGTGGCCGACCGGACATGTTCACCAAGGGCGCCGACCCGTCCCGCCGGGAGCCGCCCCCGTTCGACGCCGACGCGACCTGACATCTCGTATGCCCGGCTGGGTTGACCCCACTGGCTATGCTCCGGGTGTCCGGGGTGAGGTCGCCTGAGGGGGGCGGGCCGCCCACGACGCAGGGCAACGAGGAGGCTCCGCGCAGATGGAGACGACGAGTCGGGCGGTCACCCGCGAGGTGACCGCCGATACCGGCCGGAAGGTCGACGGCTATCTGCTGGCCGCATTCCCGTGGTACGGCCTCGATGAGGCGTTCACCGGACCGCGCTGGCTGATGCAGGTCGGCTCGGCCGCGGACGGCACCGTCGAGCACGGTGCGACCGGTCATGGCGTGGAGCCCACCATAAAGGTCGAGAAGCTGGAGGACGAGCGCTTCGCGGTGGTGGTGACGGTCGCCAGTCGGCCGGTGCGGCGCAGTGCGGACGGCACCGGCGTCCTGGAGGCCACCTCGGTCTCGACGGCGGCCTGGCTGGCCGGTTCCGGTCTGCTCTCCCACACCTGGCCGACCCAGATGGACCGGACGCTGCGCCAGGACTGGCTGGACCAGCAGACGACGCTCGCCTGGGAGTTGGCCGACGACCTCGGCGAGGAGAGCTGGAGCGAGCTGATGCTGCCGGTGGACGGGGTGCCGACGCCGTTCTGCTACCGCGAGTCCGAGTACGGCTGGGTGCTCGCCGGGACCGCCGGCCAGGACGGGCCGGAGGGGGTGCACCTCGGTGCCTACGGGCGGGGGATGAGCGCGTACGGCCTGGGCTTCTCGGTGATCAAGGACCTGAGCGCCTACGGGGGCTGAGCGCCCGCAGGGGGCGCGTGCGGGATGAGGTGCGGCCCCTTCGGGCGGCGCGCGACGCACGCAAAAGGGCGGACCACTGCGGATCCGCCCTTCCCGGCGTCGCACGGGACCGGTGGCCGGCCCGTGGCGATCAGAACTTGTTGCGCGGGGTGATCCCCAGCGACATGCCCGCCAGACCGCGCTGACGGCCGCCCAGCTTGCCCGCGATGGCGCGGATCGCCGCACCGGCGGGGGAGTCCGGATCGGTCAGCACCACCGGCTTGCCCTCGTCGCCGCCCTCGCGCAGCCGGACGTCGATCGGGATGGCGCCGAGCACCGGTACCTGCGTGCCGGTGGTCTTCGTCAGGCCCTCGGCGACCCGCTCGCCGCCACCGGTGCCGAAGACGTCGACCATCTCGTCGCAGTGCGGGCAGGGCAGCCCGGACATGTTCTCCACCACGCCGACGATCTTCTGGTGGGTCTGCACGGCGATCGAACCGGCCCGCTCGGCGACCTCGGCGGCCGCCTGCTGCGGGGTGGTGACCACCAGGATCTCGGCGTTCGGGACGAGCTGGGCCACCGAGATGGCGATGTCGCCGGTGCCCGGGGGCAGGTCCAGCAGGAGGACGTCCAGGTCGCCCCAGTAGACGTCGGCGAGGAACTGCTGGAGGGCGCGGTGCAGCATCGGACCGCGCCAGACGACCGGGGCGTTGCCCGGCGTGAACATGCCGATCGAGATGACCTTCACGCCGTTGGCCGACGGGGGCATGATCATGTTCTCGACCTGGGTGGGCCGCCCGTCCGCACCGAGCATCCGGGGCACCGAGTGGCCGTAGATGTCGGCGTCGACCACGCCGACCTTGAGGCCGTCGGCGGCCATCGCGGCGGCGAGGTTGACCGTCACCGAGGACTTGCCGACGCCGCCCTTGCCGGAGGCCACCGCGTAGACCCGGGTCAGCGAGCCGGGCTTGGCGAAGGGGACCTCCCGCTCGGCGGTGCCGCCGCGCAGCGCCGTGGCCAGCTCCCGCCGCTGCTCGTCGCTCATCACGTCCAGCTCGACCGCGGCGCGGGTCACACCGGGCACCCGCTCGACGGCCTCCCGGACGTTGCTGATGATCGTCTCCCGCATCGGGCAGCCGGAGACCGTGAGGTAGACCACGACCGCCACCGAGCCGTCCGCGGCGACATCCACCGATTTGACCATCCCCAGTTCGGTGATGGGGCGGTGGATCTCGGGGTCGTTGACCGTCGCGAGCGCTTCGCGGATCGCGTCCTCGCTCGGCGCGGAGCCGTTGGGCTGGGGCGTGTCTGTTGCCATGCACAGATAGTACGGCCGCGCGAAGCGCGCCCCCAAGGGGTGGTGGTCGGGCGACGGGAGGGCGGTACGGCGGCTGAGGCCGCCTCCGGAAAGGTCCTCACCGGTCGCGTTCGTCACGCTGCGGGTGCTCGCCGTCGGCCGTCTGCCGCAGTTCCAGCTCCCGCAGCAGGTCCTCCAGTTCGGAGCGGATCCAGTCGCGGGTGGCGACCTCGCCCAGGCCGGTCCGCAGTGCCGCGATCTCCCGGGTCAGATACTCGGTGTCGGCGATGGAGCGCTCGTTCTGCTTGCGGTCCTGCTCGTGGGTGACCCGGTCGCGGTTGTCCTGGCGGTTCTGCGCCAGCAGGATCAGCGGCGCCGCGTACGACGCCTGCAGCGAGAGCGCCAGGGTCAGGAAGATGAAGGGGTAGTTGTCGAACCGCAGAGAGCCGGGCACGGTGACGTTCCAGCCGATCCACAGGATGATCGTGACCGTCATCCAGACGATGAAGCGGCCGGTCCCCAGGAAGCGGGCGATCTTCTCGGACATCCGCCCGAACGCCTCCGGGTCGTACTCCGGGAAGAACGTCCGGCGCGGCACCCGCGGGAGGTCCAGCCGCACCCGCGGCCGCGGCTCGGAGCCCCGGGACCGCTCCCCGGCGCCGCCCCGGCGCACCGCCGAGGCGCCGTGCATCCGCCGCTCCTTGGGGTTCTCCCGGTCGTCAGTGCCCATCGGCGGTCTTCCCGTGCGGCCCGACGGCATCGTCGCCGGTGGGCGGGCGGCCGTGCAGCCCGGCCTCCCGCCAGTCGTCCGGCAGCAGGTGGTCCAGCACGTCGTCGACGGTGACCGCGCCCAGCAGCGCCCCGCCCTCGTCGACCACCGGCGCCGCGACCATGTTGTACGCGGCCAGGTAGCTGGTCACCTCGGGGAGCGGGGTGTCCGGCCGCAGGGCCGGCAGATCGGTGTCCACGATGAAGCTGACGAGGGTGAACGGCGGGTCCCGCAGCAGCCGTTGGAAGTGCACCAGGCCCAGGTACTTGCCGGTCGGCGTCTCGTCCGGCGGGCGGCAGACGTACACCTGGGCGGCGAGCGCGGGGGAGAGGTCCGGGTCGCGGACCCGGGCCAGCGCGTCCGCGACGGTGGCGTCCGGGCGCAGCACGATCGGCTCGGTGGTCATCAGGCCGCCCGCGGTGCGCTCCTCGTAGGACATCAGCCGCCGGACGTCCGCCGCCTCCTCCGGCCGCATCAGGGTCAGCAGGCGCTCCTTCTCGTCCTCGGGGAGTTCGGAGAGCAGGTCGGCGGCGTCGTCCGGGTCCATCGCCTCCAGGATGTCGGCGGCCCGTTCGTCCTTCAGCTTGCCGATGATCTCGACCTGGTCGTCCTCCGGCAGCTCCTCCATGACGTCGGCCAGCCGGTCGTCGTCGAGCGCCGCGGCGACCTCGGCGCGGCGCTTGGGGGTCAGGTGGTGCAGGACGCCGGCCAGGTCCGCCGGGCGCAGCTGCTCGAAGGTGGCGAGGAGGTTCTCCGCGCCCTGCCCGTGCTCCTCCAGGGAGAAGCCGGTGACCGCCGACCACTCCACCGTCAGCGTCTCGCCCTTGCGCCGCAGCGGTCCGCCCTTGCCGCGCCGGACGAAGACCTTGTCGATCTCCCAGTCGCGGCGGGCCGGCAGCTGGGTGATGCCGATGTCGAGCACGGTGACCTCCTCGCCGGTCTCGACCAGCCGCACCCGCCGGTCCAACAGCTCGCCGAAGACCAGCGTCTCCGACGCCCGCTGCTCGAAGCGCCGCATGTTGACCACGCCGGTGGTGACGATCTGGCCGGACTCCACGCCGGTCACCCGGGTCATCGGCACGAAGATCCGGCGCCGGCTGATCACCTCGACCACCAGCCCCAGCAGCCTCGGCGGGCGGTCCCCGACCCGGAGCAGCGCGACGAGGTCCCGCAGCCGCCCGACCTGGTCGCCGTTGGGGTCGAACACGGCGATGCTGGAGAGGTGGGAGACGAAGATCCGGGGAGTGACCACCGCCATGGAAAGCGCCGCCCTTCTCCCTTTCCGTCCGGATAGCTCCATAAAAGACCGGAGAACAATGCATTAATCCTGGTTCAGGCTAACCCGTCGGGGTGGGCCGCGCCCCGACGGGAACGGCCGTATGGTGGCCGCCCGGCACCCGGTCTGCGGGCCTGCGCCCCCCGGGTACGCTGCCGTGAGCTGTCGAGGTCACCCGCATCAGGAGGCAGAGCCGACGTGAGCGCCATCCCCCCGGACACCACCCGCCGACCGCCGGCCCGCACCCGACGCAGTGGGCGAGCGGCGCTGGTGGCGGCGGTGTGCGCGGCGCTGACCGCGACGGTGGCCGGCTGCGCGGCGGAGGACCCGGACGCCGGCACCAACGGGGTCGGCAAGCTGCCCGCCCAGCAGATCGAGGCCAAGGCCCGGGCCGCCGCCGCGGGCACCGACACCGTGCGGCTCTCCGGCAAGGTCGTCAGCCAGGGCGCCACCTACACGCTGGACATGCGGCTGGCCAAGAACGGCGCCCGGGGCGAGCTGACCACCAAGGCCACCTCGTTCCAACTGCTGCGGATCGACGACGCGCTCTATCTCAAGGCGGACGCGTCCTTCTGGGCCGGGGAGAAGAGCGGCTCCGCCGCCACCGCAGCCAAACTCGGCAACAAGTACGTCAAGGTGCCCGCCGCCGACCCCGTCTACCAACGCTTCAGCGGCTTCACCGACAAGGACACCCTGCTCGCCGGACTGCTCGGCCTGCACGGCGAGTTGACGGCCGGAAACCGCGGGACGGTCGGCGGGGTCCGCACCGTCCAGGTCGCCGCCGGCTCCGGCTCCGGCGGCACCCTCGACGTCTCGCTGGAGGGCACCCCGTATCCGCTGCGGTTCCAGCGCGCGGGCGGCGCGGGGGAACTCACCCTCGCCGACTGGGGCAAGAGCGTGGACCTCAAGACCCCCGACCAGAGTCAGGTCGTCGACTACGGCAAGCGGATCTCGCAGACCGGCGGCTGACCGCCGGGGGCCCGGGCCGGTCAGCCCCTGCGGCCCCGGCGCAGCAGCTTCGGCAGCGCGGCGGGCACCGGCCGGCGGGTGATCGCCGGCGAGGCCGGCGGCGGTGCGGCGTGCGAGCCGTCCGGCATCCGGCCGGGGCGCTGCTCCGCCTCGCCGGTCGGCGTCAGCCGCAACACCCGGCACTCCCGGGCCCAGCGCTCGGCGATGGTGTCGGCGTCCGGGGCGTTGAGCCGCTTGCCCTTCAACTCCTCGACGGCGGCCTGCCACTCCTCGCCGCCGGGCGGGAGTTCACGGACCGCGGCCGGCCAGGCGACGAGCCGGCCGCCCTTGTCCTTGCTGCGGACGGTGACCGTGGCGGTGCCGCCGTCGGTGAGCCCCAGCGCGGCCAGCGGCTGCTCACCGGTGCCGTCGCCGACCAGGCAGACCGCCCCGTCGTGCCAGACGTGCCACAGCGCGCGGGCCGGGCCCGTCGCCCCCCGTACCCAGATCAGGCCGGACTTCTTCGTGGCCTCTTCGACGAGCGCCTGATCCAGCAGGGCCTGCGACACGGTCTCCTCCGTCATGGGCCTCAGCCTAATCGGCCCGGTGACCGGTATCCGGGGGCGCCCAGGCGGTGAGACACCGCGTCCCGGCCCCCGGCCGGAGCAGCCGCCGGCCGCCGCTACAGCCAGCCGTTGCGCTTGAACCCGCGGTGGATCCCCAGACAGATGGTGACCGTGACGAGCATCATCGCCGGGTAGCCGTACCTCCAGTGCAGCTCCGGCATGTACGTGAAGTTCATGCCGTAGATGCCGGCGATCATCGTGGGGACGGCGAAGATGGCCGCCCAGGCGGTGATCTTGCGCATGTCCTCGTTCTGCGCGACGGCGGCCTGCGCGAGGTTGGCCTGGAGGATGGAGTTCAGCAGGTCGTCGAAGGACAGCACCTGCTCGTTGACCCGCGCCAGGTGGTCGGCGACGTCCCGGAAGTACTTCTGGATGTCGCTGTCCACCAGCCGCATCGGGCGCTCGCTCAGCAGCTGCATCGGCCGCAGCAGCGGGGACACCGCGCGCTTGAACTCCAGTACCTCGCGCTTGAGTTGGTAGATCCGCCCGGCGTCACCGCCCTTGGCGGCCCCCTTGCCGCCGGCGCCCTTGCCGTTGGTGCCCGAGCTGAAGACGTCGATCTCCACCTCGTCGATGTCGTCCTGGACCGCGCCGGCCACCGCCATGTAGCCGTCGACGACCTGGTCGGCGATGGCGTGCAGCACCGCGGACGGGCCCTTGGTCAGCCGCTCCTGGTCCTCCTGGAGGCGGTGCCGCAGCGCGCGCAGCGAGCCCTGGCCGCCGTGCCGGACGGTGACGATGAAGTTCGGGCCCGTGAAACACATCACCTCGCCGGTCTCCACCACCTCGCTGGTCGAGGTCAGTTCGGCGTGCTCGACGTAGTGCACGGTCTTGAAGACGGTGAACAGGGTGTCGTCGTACCGCTCCAGCTTGGGCCGCTGGTGGGCGTGGACGGCGTCCTCCACGGCGAGCGGGTGCAGCCCGAACTCCTGGGCGATGCCGGCGAATTCGGCCTCAGTCGGCTCGTGCAGGCCGATCCAGACGAAGCCGCCCTCGTCCCGGACGCCGGCGATCGCCTCACCCGGGGTGAGGTGCCCGCGCACCCGCTGGCCGTCGCGGTACACGCCGCAGTCGACGATGGCGCTGTTGGTGCAGGCCGGTGCGGCGGATGCGGTGCGGTAGGGGGAGTCGTCGCGGCGTCGAGCCGGGCGGACGGCGGCGCGCAGGTCGCGGATCATCGACATGGCAGGCTCCTTCGGGCCGGCCGTCAGTGGGGCGTGCCGCGGGCGCAACGCGGCCCGGAACGAGGGCGTACGAGGCGACAAAGGGCCGTACGTCCGCAAAGCGGGCGGCGCTCGGTGCGGGGGCTACTGACGGCAGTTCGCTGACATCACGGAAGTAAGAGTCGGAGGCGCTCTTCCGTCATCTGCGTCCGGAGCGGGAGAACTTCGTCGGTTTAGCCGCGGTGCGGCCGGGTACGGAAGCTCTCGGATCAGAAGGATCGCGGTGCGAACGGGATGACGGGAGAACTATCGGTACTGCACGGTCGACTCGGATCCACCGCAGCCCCACCTCCTCCGGCCGGTCCCCGCTGGGGGACGTTCGTCATTCCCTGACCAGACGGCAAGGCTATCAGCCGCCTGAAGCACTATGGCTCCCCTTTGCACGTTCGATACGAAGTGCAGAGCCAGGGCGCCGTCTCCCGGCGTATCGGGGCGCGGCGGGCGGGCGTCGGGGCGACACCTATGCTCGGCCCATGTCTGACGTTCTTGAGCTGGTCGAGGCCCGGTTGCGCACGGCGCTGGGCGAACCGGACGCGCGTGCCGCCGTCACCTTCCTCGGTACCGACCGCATCGAGGTGCTCCGCTTCGTCGACGGGGACGTGCTCCGCTACGCCACCCTCGGGATGTCCACCCAGCCCATGGCCGACCCCACCGCGGTGGTCGCCGACCCGCTCCGCGGCCCGCGGGCCGAACTCCTGCTGTCCGTGCGGGCCGGCCGCGCGGACACCGACAAGGTGCTCCGGCCGCTCGCCGTCCTCGCCGCGTCGCCTCAGGTCGAGGGCGTGATCGTGGCTTCCGGGGCGTCGCTGGACGTCGGCGAGCCGCTGTGGCCCGGGGCGCCGTTCACCTCGGTCCTGGTGGGGGCCTCCGGCGGCCTCGTCGAGGACCTGGAGCTGGACGAGCCCATGGATCCGGTGCGGTTCCTGCCGCTGCTGCCGATGACCCCGAACGAGGCCGCCTGGAAGAGGGTGCACGGCGCCGAGGCGCTGCAGGCGCGCTGGCTGGAACGGGGCACCGACCTGCGCGATCCGCTGCGCGCCGGCGTGCCGCTCGACTGACCGCACGGGGAGGGCGGCCGGGCGCACCGCCCGTGCCGTACCCGGGCGGTGCGTCAGGTCCCTTGCCCCGGCCGCCGGTTGCCGGCCCGCCGGAGCTCAGGGGTTGGCGAAGGCCGAGCCCCCGTCCCCGTTCGTGTGCCGGGTCGCCGGGGTGCCGGCTCCTCGGCGTGCAGGGGCGGCGCCCGGTGGCGGACCGCGGCGACGCCGGCGCCGATCGCCGCGGGTGTTGCGTGCGTCGAAAGCGTTGACGTTTGCACACGATGAGTTAGGCGGACTAAAGAATGTGAGATGCAACTAGCTTTCGAGGGTGTGGAGCACTGGCGGGAATCGGCCAAGTGTGCGGCCCGGTACGCGATTAGGGGCACACCGGTCGGGTGATCGTCCTTGACGGGACGGCGGCCCAGGAGGACCGTTGGTCCTTATGAGGGGCGAACCCAGTTGCCCAAAGTGCGGAGGCCGGGTGCGGACGCCCGGTCTCTTTTCCGATACCTGGCAGTGCGCCATTCATGGCGCCGTGCACCCGCTCCAGCCGGTCGTCCCGCCGAGCGTCGAGGCGCTCGGTGTCGTCGTGCACCGCGCACAGGTACCGGTATGGATGCCCTGGCCGCTGCCGGTCGGCTGGCTGTTCACCGGTGTGGCCTGCGCCGGTGACGACCGCAGCGGCGGTCGGGCGACCGCCGTCGCCTGCTCCGGCCCCGGGCCGCTCGGCGGCCCCGGTGAACTCCTGCTGATCGCCGAGGAGCTGGGCGTCGGGCTCGGCGCCCGCTACGCCGGCATCGACGGCCCCGACCCCGGCCTGCATCTGCGCGTCGACAAGCCGCCGAACGCGAAGGTGTTGGCGGCCGGCCGCCCGACCCCGATGTGGCAGGTTCATGGCGCCCCGGCGGACCGCGCGGTCTTCGCCGGCGAGGCCCGCGGGCTGTGGCTGTGGGCCATCGCCTGGCCGGAGCAGTCCGGGCTGCTGATGTACGACGAACTGGTGCTGACCGATCTGCGCGAGGCCGGCGCCGAAGTCGATCTGCTGCCCTGCGGGGCCCTGTCGCCGAGGATTCTGAGCTGAGGCGAGCGGTGCGGCTGCGGATCTTCGGATCCGGTGAGCGGTGGACTGACGGGGGCATGTCCGGCCGCCCGGTATCCTTCCTTCTGTAGTCCGTGGTAGTGCCGTGTAGTCCTTACGGTGGCCCGTGGTGCGGTGCCCGGCCCGGGACCACCGCCGAGTCCGTCCCGCAGCAGTCTGGAGCCCGTGCCGTGCGTATCGATCTGCACACCCACTCCACGGCCTCCGACGGCACGGACACCCCCGCGGAGCTGGTGCGCAACGCCGCGGCCGCCGGTCTGGACGTCGTCGCGCTGACCGACCACGACACCGTCGGCGGGCACGCCGAGGCGCGCGCCGCGCTGCCCGAGGGGCTGACGCTGGTCACCGGAGCGGAGCTGTCCTGCCGGCTCGACGGGGTCAGCCTGCACATGCTCGCCTACCTCTTCGACCCCGACGAGCCGGAGCTCGCCCGCGAGCGGGAGCTGGTCCGTGACGACCGGGTGCCGCGCGCCCGGGCCATGGTCGGCAAGCTGCGCGAGCTGGGCGTCCCGGTCACCTGGGAGCAGGTGGCGCGGATCGCCGGCGACGGCGCCGTCGGACGGCCGCACATCGCCACCGCCCTGGTCGAGCTGGGCGTGGTCGGCTCGGTCTCCGACGCCTTCACCTCCGAGTGGCTCGCCAACGACGGCCGGGCCTACGTCGAGAAGCACGAGCTCGACCCGTTCGACGCGATCCGGCTGGTCAAGGCGGCCGGCGGGGTCACGGTCTTCGCGCACCCGCTCGCCGTCAAGCGCGGCAGCTGTGTCCCGCAGAGCGCGATAGCCGAGTTGGCCGCTGCCGGCCTGGACGGCATCGAGGTCGACCACATGGACCACGACGACGCCACCCGCGCCCGGCTGCGCGGGCTCGCCGCCGACCTCGGGCTGCTGACCACCGGCTCCAGCGACTACCACGGCAGCCGCAAGACCTGTCGCCTCGGCGACTACACCACCGACCCCGAGGTCTACGGGGAGATCGTGCGCCGGTCCACCGGCGCCTTCCCCGTCCCCGGCGCGGGCGGCTGAGCCCGCGGCACCGGCCGTCCGGCCGTTCGCCGAACCGCGTGCTCCGCCGAGCGGGCCGCGCTCCGGCACGCCACCTCCTCTTTTCTCCCTCCGCGCTTGCTTTCCCACGGGCCGGCCGTCGGCCGTGCCGCGTCCGGTCCCGTGCGTCTCCTTCCGTTCGTCCGTACCACTCGCAAGGCCAGCACTGTGTTTGACGTCGCCGTCTTCAGTACCCTCTTCGTCACGCTTTTTGTGATCATGGACCCCCCGGGAATCACCCCGATCTTCCTCGCCCTGACCTCCGGCCGGCCGGCCAAGGTGCAGCGCCGGATGGCCTGGCAGGCCGCCACCGTCGCGTTCTGCGTGATCGCCGTCTTCGGCCTCTTCGGCAAGCAGATCCTGGGGCGCCTGCACATCTCCACGCCCGCGCTGATGATCGCCGGCGGGCTGCTGCTCCTGCTGGTGGCGCTGGACCTGCTGACCGGCAAGTCCGAGGAGCCGACCCAGACCAAGGACGTCAACGTGGCGCTGGTGCCACTGGGCATGCCGCTGCTGGCCGGGCCGGGCGCCATCGTCTCGGTGATCCTCGCGGTGCAGCACGCGCAGGACGTCGCGTCCCAGGTCGCGGTGTGGTCGGCGATCGCGTCGATCCATGTGGTGCTCTACCTGGTGATGCGGTTCTCGCTGGTGATCATCCGCGTGATCAAGGACGGCGGGGTGGTCCTGGTGACGCGACTGGCCGGCATGATGCTCTCCGCGCTCGCCGTGCAGCAGATCATCAACGGTGTGACGCAGGTGATCCAGGCGTCCTGAGCGGCTCCGGATACGACGGCGCCCCCCGCACGGCAGGTCCGTGCGGGGGGCGTTCGCGCGTCGTCGCTACGTGGTCGTCACGTCGTCGTCCGGACGCGGTCGGCGGTGTCGGTGATCAGCTGACCGCGGCCGTGTCGGCCGGGCGGATGTAGATCCGCTGCCCTATGGCGGCGGCCTGCTGCACGATCTGGTTGACGGAGGCGGCGTCCACGACGGTGCTGTCCACGGCGGCGCCGTCGACATCGTCCAGGCGCATGATCTCGAAGCGCATACGGCTTCTCCCTTCGTCTGATCCTCCTGCGGAGAACTTTTTGACAGGACTTGCCTGGCTTCGTTGCCGGGCGTTCCGTATGGGTACAACGAGCCTACAGCTGAAATGATTCCCTACGCTAAGGAAATTTTTTCATGGTCTAAGGAATGCATCTATGGAAGCCCGCGTGGTTGTGCCCTCCGAGCGCCCGCCCGGACAATGGACCCCGAAATGAACGACCTCCAGCCCACGGGCATCACCGACCTCGCGGCGCTCGCCGCCGGCATCGAGCGCACCAACGAGCTGCTCACCCGGGTCCTGGCGGAGGTCGCCACCACCCCGTCCACCCATGCGATCTTCGTCGACGCGGGGTACGTCTACGCCGCCACCGGGCGGCTGGTCACCGGTACGGAGGACCGCAAGGCGTTCGAGCTGGACGCCGAGGGGCTCATCGAGGCGTTCATCGACAAGGCGCGGACGATCTTCCCGGACAGCCGGCTGCTGCGGGTCTACTGGTACGACGGCGCCCGCCGTCGGATCCACACCCAGGAACAGCAGCGGGTCGCCGAGCTCCCCGACGTCAAGGTCCGGCTCGGCAACCTCAACGCCCACAACCAGCAGAAGGGCGTGGACTCGCTGATCCGCACGGACCTGGAGTCGCTGGCCCGGCACCGGGCGATCACCGATGCCGTCCTGATCGGCGGCGACGAGGACCTGGTCTCCGCGGTGGAGGCGGCCCAGGGCTACGGCGCCCGGGTCCACCTGTGGGGCATCGAGGCCGCGGGCGGCCGCAACCAGGCCGAGCCGCTGATGTGGGAGGTGGACAGCGCGCGCACCTTCGACCTGGACTTCTGCAAGCCGTACGTCACCCGGCGGACGGCCGCGGAGCACCCCGAGCCGGGCGTCGGCGAGGGGCCGGTGCCCAGCCGCGAGGAGGTCCGGTTCGTGGGGGCGCGGGTCGCCGCCCAGTGGCTGTCGGAGCGCGGCCCGGCATGGGTGGCCGATCTGCTGCCCGGCCACCCGTACCTGCCCGGCGCCGTCGACCAGGAGCTGCTCACCGCCGCCGAGGCGCTGCTGAAACACTCCCTGCGCGGCCACGCCGACCTGCGGCGGGTGTTGCGCGACGGGTTCTGGGACCACGTGCAGGGGCGGCTCTAGCGGCGCGGCGACGCCGCGGTGCCGGACCGGACCGTGGGCGAGCGTCAGCCGACGTCGCTCCAGAACCCCGCCAGCGCCCCGGCGGTCTTTTCCGGGCGCTCGGCGTTCGGGGAGTGCTCGGCGCCCTCGACGACCGTGCGGCGGGCGGACAGCCTGCGGGCCATCGCGTCCATCAGCGGCACCGGCCAGGCGTAGTCCACGACTCCCGAGACGACGTGCACCGGCAGCCCGGTACGGGCCAGCTCGTCGACCCGGTCCGGCTCCGCCAGCATCTGCCGTGCAGTGGCGATCAGTTGCTCGGGGGCGGTGTTCAGCCAGCGCTGCCGCAGGAACGCGGCGATCTCCGGCGGCGCCGCGTCGTCCGCCGCCTCCGGGGGATCCAGCGCCCGCATGGCCTCCCACACCTGTTCCCGCTCCATCGTGCCGAGCGCGTCGATCAGCATCCGCACCCGCGCCTGCTGGGCCGGGTCGATGGCGGCCGGACCGGAGCTGAGCACGGTCAGCGAACGGAACGGGGCCGGGTCGCGGAGCACCGCGGCCCGGGTGATCAGCCCGCCGAGGGAGTGGCCCAGCAGGTGCAGCGGGCTGCCGTCGGGTACCTCCAGGGCCCGCGCCTGGGCCAGCACGTCCAGCGCCAACTCCTGCTGCTCGTACGCCTGTTGAGTGCTTCGGCCGGGGGATTCGTGCTGCCCGCGGCCGTCCACCGCGACCGTTCGGAAACCGGCCGCGGCGAGCGGTGCCAGCAGGGCGATGAAGTCCTCCTTGCTGCCGGTGAACCCGGGGACCAGGAGGGCGGTGCCGATCGGTGCGCCGTCGGGTCGGGCGTCGTGCACGGCGAACGCGCCGCGTGCGGTGTCGAGCCGGTACGCGCGGGCGCACGGCGGCAGTGTGAGGGTGGGCGGCCTGCTCATGGGGTGAGGCTATCGGGACGGCCGGGGAAAACCCGCCGGTACGCCGGAGTTGCCGGTGCACCCCGGCCTGAAACGGCGGCGACCCGGCACCCGCACGAGGCGGGGCCGGGTCGTCAGGAGCCGTCGGAGGCGGGCCGGATCAGCTCTCGGCCGGCGCCTCGGCGGGCTTCGCCGGCGTCCGCTTCCGGGTGCGCTTCGGCTTGACCTCCGCGCCGTCCACCGCTTCCGCGGCCTCGGCGGCCTTGGCGGCGGCGGTCTTCCGCGTCCGCTTCGGCTTGGCGGGGGCCTCCCCGTCGGCGACCTCGGTCACGGCGGTCTTGGCCGCGGCTGTCTTCCGGGTCCGCTTGGGCTTCTCCGGGGCGGCCTCGACGCCCTCGGCCGCGGCGGGGGCCACGGCGGCCTCGACCTCGGCCGCGGGCTTGGCGGCAGCAGCCTTCCGGGTCCGGGTGCGCTTGGGCTTGGCCGCAGCCGGGAGCGCGGCGTCAGCCGCCACGGTGTCCGCGACGGCGGTGTCCGCGACGGCGGTGTCCGCCACGCCCTCCGGCGCGTCCACGGCGTCAGCCGCCACGGCCTTCTTGGTCGCGGCCCGCTTGCGGGTGCGCTTGGGCTTCTCCGGGGCGGCCTCCGCCGCGACCGGCGCCGACGCGGTCTCCTGCGCCGCCTCGACCACGGTCTCCACGGTGGCCTCCGCCGCCTCGCCCACGCTCTCCGCGGCGGCCTTGGCGGTGCTCCGGGTACGGCGTCGGCGCGGCTTGGCGGCCGGCGCCTCCTCGGTGTCCGGACCGGCCGTGGCGGCCGGCGCGGGGGCGGCCTCGACGACCGTGTCGGCCACGGCCTCGCGGGCCTCGGCCACCGCGGCCTCGGTGGCAGCGGCCGTCACCGCGCCCCGGGTGCGGCGCCGACGCCGGGGCGTCCGCGGTGCCGCGGCGGCCTCGGTGCCCTCGGCCGTGCGCACCGCCGCGTCGGCGGCGCTCTCGGCGTTCGCGGTCTCCGGCGCGTCCGCGCCGGCCGCCTGGCTCACGGGCGTTCCGCTCCGCGTCCGGCGCCGCTGGCGCGGCGTCCGGGTCCGCTGGGGCTCTTCCTTGGTGTCCGGGGTCCCGGACCGCCGGCCGCGCCCGCGGCCACCGGGCTCGCCCAGGTCCTCGACCTCCTCGGCGGCCAGCCCCGCCCGAGTGCGCTCGGCGCGCGGCAGCACGCCCTTGGTGCCCGCGGGGATGTGCAACTGCTCGTAGAGGTGCGGCGAGGTGGAGTAGGTCTCCTCCGGCTCGTCGAACGACAGGTCCAGCGCCTTGTTGATCAGCTTCCAGCGCGGGATGTCGTCCCAGTCGACGAGGGTGACCGCGGTGCCCTTGGCGCCCGCCCGGCCGGTGCGGCCGATCCGGTGCAGGTAGGTCTTCTCGTCCTCGGGCGACTGGTAGTTGATGACGTGGGTCACACCCTCGACGTCGATGCCGCGGGCGGCGACGTCGGTGCAGACCAGGACGTCGACCTTGCCGTTGCGGAAGGCGCGCAGCGCCTGCTCGCGGGCGCCCTGGCCGAGGTCGCCGTGGACCGCGCCGGACGCGAAGCCGCGGCGGGCGAGCTGGTCGGCGATGTCGGCGGCGGTCCGCTTCGTGCGGCAGAACACCATGGCCAGCCCGCGGCCCTCCGCCTGGAGCATGCGGGCGACCATCTCCGGCTTGTCCAGGGAGTGCGCCCGGTAGACGTGCTGGGTGATGTTGGCGACCGTCGCGCCCTCGTCGTCCGGCGCGGTGGCACGGATGTGCGTCGGCTGCGACATGTAGCGGCGGGCCAGCGAGATGACCTGTCCGGGCATGGTCGCCGAGAACAGCATGGTCTGCCGCTTGGCCGGCAGCAGCTGGATGATCCTCTCGACGTCGGGCAGGAAGCCCAGGTCGAGCATCTCGTCGGCCTCGTCCAGGACGAGCGTGCGCACCTGCGACAGGTCGAGCTTCCGCTGGCCCGCCAGGTCGAGCAGCCGGCCGGGCGTGCCGACGACCACGTCGACGCCCTTCTTCAGCGCCTCGACCTGGGGCTCGTACGCCCGGCCGCCGTAGATCGCCAGGACCCGGACGTTGCGCACCTTGCCGGCGGTCAGCAGGTCGTTGGTGACCTGCTGGCACAGCTCACGGGTGGGCACGACCACGAGGGCCTGCGGCGCCTCGGTCAGCTGCTCGGGCGTGGCCCGACCGGCCTCGATGTCGGCGGGGACGGTGACCCGCTCCAGCAGCGGCAGGCCGAAGCCGAGCGTCTTGCCGGTGCCGGTCTTGGCCTGGCCGATGACGTCGTTGCCGGAGAGGGCGACGGGGAGCGTCATCTCCTGGATGGGAAAGGGGGTAACGATGCCGACGGCTTCCAGGGCCTCGGCGGTCTCGGGGAAGATCCCGAGTTCTCGGAACGTCGTAGACAGAGTCTTGCCTCTTCTGTGAGACGCGGCGAGAGGCGGCGAAGGGGGTCGTACCGCACCGTCGTACGGGTTCGTACGGCGCCGACCCGAAGGGGCCGGACGGCGCGGGACCACTGCCGTCGCTCAGGCACTCTTGCCGCGAGCGGTGTGCCTCCTGCTGTGCGTACGTCGCGTACGCGCCGCGGGGGAGGGCGGTCGGTTGGAGCCGATCGGGCCACCGACCGGGCATCCGCTTTCGTGGAACGACCCACCGATACTCGGCGGGTCCTTTAGCACTGTACCCCGGATATCGCGCGTGAATCCGAAGGCGTGTATGACTGAGGAATTCATCACGGCGCGCCGGACCGCTCTCGGCGATCACTCGCACGGGTGACCGAGCCGTGGCTGACCAGGGCCTTCCATGACCCCTCGGGCGGGCTATTGTGCCGGTCATGGAGACGCCTGACAACGCCGCTGCCGACGCGCAGGAACACACCGGAATCGCCGCCCAGGACTGGGACCGGGCATCCACGGACCCGCAGTACCGGGCCGCTGTGATCGATCTGCTCGGCGCCCTCGCATACGGCGAACTGTCCGCCTTCGAGCGCCTGGCGGAGGACGCCAAGCTCGCCCCCACCATGGACGACAAGGCCGAACTGGCCAAGATGGCCTCGGCGGAATTCCACCACTTCGAGCGGCTCCGCGACCGGCTCGCCGAGATCGAGGCGGAGCCCAACGAGGCGATGGAGCCGTTCGCCGCGGCACTGGACGAGTTCCACCGTCAGACCGCGCCGTCGGACTGGCTGGAGGGCCTGGTCAAGGCGTACGTCGGCGACTCGATCGCCAGTGACTTCTACCGCGAGGTGGCGGCCCGGCTGGACTCCGACACCCGCGACCTGGTGCTCGCCGTGCTGGACGACACCGGGCATGCCACCTTCGCGGTGGAGAAGGTCCGGGCGGCCATCGAGGTCGAGCCGCGGGTCGGCGGGCGACTGGCGCTGTGGGCCCGCCGGCTGATGGGCGAGGCGCTCTCGCAGGCCCAGCGGGTGGTCGCGGACCGCGACGCGCTCTCCACGATGCTGGTCGGCGGGGTGGCCGACGGCTTCGACCTGGCCGAGGTCGGCCGGATGTTCTCCCGGATCACCGAGGCGCACACCAAGCGGATGGCGGCGCTGGGCCTGGCGGCCTGACGCCCGTCAGCAGGCCGTCCGGTGGCTCTTCAGGGGGGTGCCCGGGCCGGGGGCACCTCCCGGCGACAGCCGGGGGAGCACCCGGCGGCGCGGCGGGCGCACCAGGACCGACAGCAGTGCGGCGCCCACGGCGAACGCGGCGACCATCACCTGCACGGGGTGTCCGGGGCCCAGGATCGAGCGGGTCAGCAGCGCACCGAGCAGCGCCGCGACCGGTCCGGTGGCCAGGGTGAGGGCGTGGGCGGGGAATCGCTCGGGGAGCCAGCGCCGCGCGGACAGGGCGATGGCGAATCCGACGATCACGGAGCCGAGCGCTTCCCAGATCATGCTGTTCCCTCCCGCGTGACGAGGCCGACCCAACAAACAAATCGGTCGTAGGCGGTCGTACCCAAGGGCCGCCGGCAGCAACCCTCCGGCGCGGCCCCCTTGTCCGGTCAGCGTGCGCCCTCGTCCGGCCATCGGGCAAGGGTTTTTGGACAGGGATTGCGCACATCCCGGCCGGCGGTCGGCGCCGGGCGCCGGTGACACGACGCAGGGCGGCGGCCCGGAGAACTTCTCCGGGCCGCCGCCCTGCGTCAGTGATGGCGCCTCGTGCGCCGCTGCGCCGTCGCTCAGGGAGCGCCGAAACCGACCTTGCGGGTGGTCGGCTCGCCGAGCTCCACGTAGGCCACCCGGTCCGCCGCGACGAAGACCTTGCGGCCGTGCTCGTCCACGAGGCTCAGCAGCTCCGCCTTGCCGGTCAGCGCCTCGCTCACAATGCGCTCGACCTCCTCGGCAGACTGCCCGCTCTCCAGAACGATCTCGCGGGGCGCGTGCTGCACGCCGATCTTGACCTCCACGGCTTCTGTCCCTCCGATGGTCTGGGGGTCCCCCAGCGTCGGCTGGGGGAGGATGCGCGGCCAGCCGCGCGGTACGCAGCACACATTAGCCCGGTACGGGGACGGACAGGACGTCGCAGACCACGCCAGCAGCGAACACGGTCAGTGCATGTCGGTGCCGTGCAGCGGGAATCCGGCGATGCCCTTCCAGGCGAGCGAGGTCAGCAGTTGCACCGCGGTGTCCCGCGGCACCTGGCTCTCCGAGGACAGCCAGTAGCGCGCCACCACCTGGGAGACTCCGCCCAGGCCGACGGCCAGCAGCATCGATTCGTCCCGTGACAGCCCGGTGTCCTCGGCGATCACCGCGCTTATCGCCTCGGCGCACTCCAGGGACACTTTGTCCACCCGCTCGCGGACCGCCGGCTCGTTGGTCAGGTCCGACTCGAAGACCAGGCGGAAGGCGCCGCCCGGGTCCTCCACGTAGGCGAAGTAGGCGTCCATCGTGGCCGCGACCCGCTGCTTGTTGTCCGTGGTGGACTCCAGGGCCGTGCGCACCGAGTGCAGCAGGGCCTCGCAGTGCTGGTCGAGCAGGGCCAGGTACAGCTCCAGCTTGCCGGGGAAGTGCTGGTAGAGCACCGGCTTGCTGACGCCCGCCCGCTCGGCGATATCGTCCATCGCGGCCGCGTGGTAGCCCTGCGCGACGAAGACTTCCTGGGCCGCGCCCAGGAGCTGGTTCCGCCGGGCTCGGCGTGGCAGGCGTGTGCCCCGCGGACGCGCCGCCTCGGTCTGCTCGATGGCGCTCACGCTGCCTCCCAGAAATCGTTCCGTTCGCGGTCCGTACAAGGTGGTGCACCGCGGCCGTCATCGTACTTTTGGGTAACGGGGCTGTGTGCGGTCCGGGGCGAGAAATTCTGCCCCGAACCCTTCTTCGAAGCCGACATAACGTCCCAGGTCATCGATATTCGTCTTCGTTGAGCTCGACGACCCGGGCCTGTTCGGCCCGGTCCGCCTCATTGGCGGAGAAGTCGCCGCCGGTCACCGTCTCGTCGTGCCGCGGGGCGAGCTCGGCGTGCTGTTCGGCGGCATCGGCCTCCGGTGCCTCCACGTCGATCTGGGTGAGGGCGGGGCCTTCGGCCGCCTCCTCGAAGGTGTCGGGGTCTGTCGGGTCGACGCGCATGGTGGCTCCCTTTCCGATGCTTGCTGGGGCCGTGGCCCGCCGTGGGGGCGGTCGCCCTAGCTACGAGCCTAGGAGAGCAGTTGCGGCAGCGCGATGCGGTGTGTGACCGCGAACACACAATCGGGGGCGTGATCGTCTCGTAACATCGAGGGCATGTCTTCGACCGAGTCGCCGGACACCGCGACAGCCGCCGCCTTCCCGGTGCCGCCGGCCGGACCCGGCGCCCCGGACGCCGCGGACGAGTCGGTCGACTGGGTCGCGCTGGCGACGCCGCCGCGGCTGACGCTGGCCGTCCGCACCCCGGCCGCGCGCCCCGACGCACCGGCCGACGCCGCCGGCCGGGACCGCGAACCGGCGCTCTACGTCCACGGCCTGGGCGGCTCGTCCCGGAACTGGTCGGCCCTGATGCCGCTGCTCGCCGACCGGCTGGACGGCGAGGCGATCGACCTGCCCGGCTTCGGCGAGTCGCCGCCGCCGGAGGACGGCAACTACTCGGTCTCCGCGCAGGCCCGCGCGCTCGTCCGCTACCTCGACGCGGCCGAGCGCGGCCCCGTCCACCTCATCGGCAACTCCATGGGCGGCGCCGCCGCGACCCGGGTCGCGGCGATGCGCCCCGACCTGATCCGCACCCTCACCCTGATCTCGCCCGCGCTGCCCGAACTCCGGCCGCAGCGCACGGCGGTGCCCACCGCGCTGCTCGCGGTCCCCGGCGCGGCCCGGCTGTTCGGCCGGCTCACCCGCGACTGGACGCCCGAGCAGCGCACCCGCGAGGTGTTGGCGCTCTGCTACGGCGATCCGGCCCGGATCACCTCCGAGGGCTTCGAATCGGCCGTCGAGGAGTACGCCCGACGGCTGGAACTCCCTTATTTCTGGGAGGTGATGGAGCGTTCGGCGCGCGGTGTGGTGGGCGCCTACACGCTCGGTGGCCAGCAGGGTCTGTGGCGCCAGGCCGAACGGGTCCTGGTGCCCACGCTTCTCGTCTACGGTGGACGCGACCGCCTGGTCTCCATCCGGATGGCACGGCGGGCGGCCGCGGCGTTCCGCGGCTCACGGCTGCTGACACTTCCGGAGGCGGGGCACGTGGCGATGATGGAGTACCCCGAGGCGGTGGCACGGGCCGTCCGCGAGTTGATCGACTCCACCGCGGCGGCCCGGTCCGACGTGTCGTCCGGCGCGGGCTGGAGCTGACGGCGCCGTGGGACGACACAGCCGCCGGGGCGAGCCGCAGCGCCCGCCCGCGGAACCGGCCGGGAGCGCCGGCAGCACCCAGCACGCCCCGGGGACGGGGCGCCGCCGCCGGGTGACCGGTGCGCCGGAGGACGGCGCCGCGGTCCGCGGCGGCCATCCCGAGCAGCACGAGCCGGGCGGCGCCTGGGGCACGGTCCCGCCGCCCGCGGCCGCACCGCACGGCTGGGCGAGGGGCGTGCCGGCCGCGCCGAGGATCCCCCGGCCACGGTCCGCCGAGCCCGGTGGGCCGGTTTCCGGTACGCCGCCGTTCGGCACGCCCGCCTTCGGCACGCCGGTGGTCTCGCCGCCCGGCGGCGGTCCGGGGCCGCGGCAGGAGTATCTGGAGGCGTTCGGCCAGACGGCCCGCCGCGCCGCGCCGGGCACGTGGGCCGACGGTTTCCCGACGGGCTCTCCGGACGGCGCTGCCACCGGCTTCCCGGAGGGCGTCTCCGACGGCGTCCGCCAGGGTGATGCGGCGCCGCGGACCGATCGCCGGGACGGCGGTGACGGGCCCGGCCCCGAGGCCGCCGGGCCGACCGACGACGGGTCCGGCGCGCGAGGCCCCCGGAAGGGGAGCAGGGCGCGGACCTTCACCGGCGCGGCCGCCGCGGCGGTGACCACCGCGCTCGCCGTCGTCATCGGGGGCCAGGTCGCCGACCAGCACCGCGAGGACGGCGGTCCGCAGGCCCGCAGCGGCGACGACCGGGCCGACGGCGCCGGCGAGGCGTCGCGCTCGCAGACGCGGGCCGGCCAGGACGCCAAGCCCGCCGACTACGCCACCCAGATGGCCGAGGTCTTCCCGCTCGACCCGCACCTGACCGCCGGCGGCCGGTTCCGGCCGGTCGGCGGCGACGCCAAGGCGCCCGGCCACGGCAAGGTGCTGCGCTACCGGGTGGACGTCGAGGAGGGACTGCCGCTGGACGGCGAGCTGTTCGCCGAGGCGGTGCACAAGACCCTCAACGACGATCGGAGTTGGGCGCACGGCGGGCAGCGGACCTTCCAGCGGGTGGGCTCCGGCGACGCGGACTTCGTGATCTCCCTGGCCAGTCCGGGCACCACCGCGAAGTGGTGCGCCAAGTCCGGCCTGGACACCACCGAGGACAACGTCTCCTGCGACTCGGCGGCCACCCAGCGGGTGATGATCAACGCCTATCGGTGGGCGCAGGGCGCCAAGACCTACGGCCCCGACAAGATGCTGGCCTACCGGCAGATGCTGATCAACCACGAGGTCGGGCACCGGCTCGGGCACAACCACGAGGCGTGCTCCCGGGCGGGCGCGCTCGCCCCGGTGATGATGCAGCAGACCAAGTTCCTCACCACGGACGGGGTGACCTGCCGCCCCAACTCCTGGCCGTATCCGACCGGGCAGTGAGCCCGGTGCCGGCGGTGGCGATGCGGGCCGGCCGGGGCACGGGGGAGAGGCGGGCGAGCGGGCGCACGGCGACGCCCAACACCGTTGCACACGAGGGGCGTTGAGGGGCGTTTTCGCGCCGGATCCGCAGGTCGCGCCCGGGATGCACGCCCCGCGGGCGGCGGCGCGACGGCCGGACCTCACCGTCCAACGGGCCACATAGCGCGTCGAAACGCCCTGAGGGGTGGAAAGTCACGCGTGTTCACCCCTTCCGGTGGTGCGACGGACAACCGTCCATCGCGCCACCGGACCCTTTGCGTAGCTTCTTCCTGCAGGTGGCGGGGGACGTGCCGCGCCAGGACGCCGATATGGGAGGACGGGGGTGCCGTCGTGCGCATTGGACTGCTCACCGAGGGTGGCTATCCCTATGCGTCCGGTGAGGCGCACGGCTGGTGCGACCGGCTCGTGCGCGGGCTCACCGGCCATGACTTCGCGCTCTACGCGCTGATCACCGACCCCCGTCAGGAGGCCCGCGGCCCCGTCGAACTGCCCGTCAACGCCCGGCTGATGGGGCAGGCGCGGCTGTGGGGCGACATCCCGACGGGGCGCCGCCGGGCCGCCGGCCGCCGCGCCCGGCGCCGCTTCGCCGAGCACTTCGGTGATCTCGCGGCGGCCTGTGTGGCGCTGTCGGCGGGGGAGCCGGCGGCCGGTGCGGAAGCCGCCGCGGACGGACAGGCGGACCGTTTCGCCAGTGGCCTCTACGGGCTCGCCGACCTCGCCCGGGGCAGTGCCGCGCTGCCCGCCCTGCTCCGCTCCGAGGACGCCGTCCGCGCCCTGGAGGCCGTCTGCCACGGCGCCGGCGCACCGTCCGCCGTCCGCGGCGCACAGGTCGCGGACCTGCTGGCGGTCGCCGCCGAGCTGGAGCCGGCGCTGCGCCCGCTCTCGCTGGCCTGGTACGGCGACGCCGGGCTCGCCGCGGTGGACCTCTGCCACGCCGCCTCGGCCGGCACCGCCGCGCTCCCGGGGCTGCTGGCCAAACGCTTCTTCGGTACCCCGCTCCTGGTCACCGAGCACGGTGTGGGGCTGCGCGAGCACTACCTCGCGCACCCCGCGGCGCCGCGGACCGTGCCCGTGCGGGTCCTGCTCGCCGCCTTCCGGCGCGCCCTCGCCGCCGAGACCTACGCCCGGGCCGCGTTGATCACCCCGGGCGGCACCCGGGCCCGCCGCTGGCAGGAGCGCTGCGGCGCGGACCCGGCCCGGCTGCGCACGGTCTACCCGGGCATGGCCGCGGGCCCGTTCGCGGCGGTCCCGGACACCGCGGCGGACGACTCCGCGACCCTGGTGTGGACCGGCGCCATCGCCCCGGACAAGGACCTCGTCGGACTGCTGCACGCCTTCGCCGACCTCCGCAGGACCGTCCCCGCCGCCACACTCCGGATCATCGGCGGCCTCGGCGCCGACCCGGAGGCCGCCGGATACCGCGCCCAGTGCCGGGCGCTGGCCGCCCAGCTCTTCCCCGACGAGGCCGCCGACGCCCGGACCGCCGGGGAGAACCCGGTCAGCTTCGAGGAGATCGGCGGCCCCACCGCGCCCACCGCGGCGGACGCCTACGCCTCGGCGACGGTGGTGGTGCTCTCCAGTGCGGTCGAGGGGTTCCCGCGCTCCCTGGTGGAGGCGATGTTCTGCGGCCGGGCCACGGTCTCCACCGACACCGGCGCGGTCTGCGAGGTGATCGGCGGCACCGGTCTGGTGGTCCCGCCGCGCAACCCCCGTGCGCTGGCCGACGCCTGCCGGGCGCTGCTCGGCGACCCGGAGCGGCGCGCCCGGCTGGGCGCCGCGGCCCGCGCCCGGGCCTTCGAACTCTTCACCGTCGAGCAGAACATCGCGGCATTTCGTGGCATCTACCTGGAGCTGATCGCCAGCGCCCCGGGTGGTCCGGCGGGGTGCGGCGCCGGGGACGGCGTCCCGCGGCCCTTCGCCCGGCCCGCCGAGTCCCGGGTGCCCGGGGAGCCGCCCCCGACCGGCACCGCCCGCACCCCGAGCTGGGCCCAGGCCGAGCAGGCAGATCCGGCGGGCCAGACAGGCGGACGGTCCCGGCGTACGCGGCGCGGAGCGGCCGGCGAACCGGCCGCCGGGCAGGTGTGGTGAGGGTGAGGGAGGCGACAGTGGTGACAGTCGTGCTGGACGTGCTCTGTGCGATGGGCGTGGTGGGCGCGGCCCTGGTGACGGGGATGGCGGACGTGGCACACGAGGGGAGCTGGGGCGCCGCATGGCGGGACGGCCGTCCGGGTTTCGGACGCCGCCCCCGTGAGGGGCGCGCGCTGCTACCCGCCCCCGTCATCCGCGCCCCCGGCCTCTGTCCCCGGGGTCGGGGGAGAGGAGACGGCGCATGACCGCACCCGAGAGCGACACCGCGGCCCCACCCGCCCGGCCGGCCCCGCGGCACGGCCCCGCCGACCCCGTCAAGATTCTGATGTACCGTCACCGCACCTTGTGCGAAAGGGCGGTTGACCCGCTGGAGATCGCCGCCGGACTGGAGGCGCACGGGGTCACCGACCGCGCCGCCGCCCGTTTCCGACACCGCGACGTCTTCTCCCTGGCGGAGGAGCTCTACGCCCGGGTCCCGCGCGCCGACGGACCGGAGCGCGGCGCGTCGGCGGGCCCGGAGGATGAACCGGAGGCGCCGAATCCGGCCCCGGCCCCGGACCCGGCGGCCCCCGCCCCGGCCCCCCGCTCCCGGTTCGCCCGGGGTGCGGTGCAGCTGCTCCCCGGCGCGATCGGCCTCGCCACGGTCGCCGCCCACGCCTCCGTCGTGGCCCCGACTCCGCCGGTGCGCGGCGCCGTTGACGCGGCCGGGCTGCTGTTGACCGTCCTCGCGGTGCGGTTGGCGCTGCGCCACGGACCGCTGCGGCTGCGGCGCGGCCCCGGTTCCCGTACGGCGGTGCTGGGGGCGGTCTGGGCGGTGGGGTACGCGGTCTACGGCGACTGGCTGCTGGCGCAGCTGCTCTCCGGCGGGCCCGATGTGCCGGGCCCGCACCCGCGGGCCGCCGTCGCCGCCGCCGTGGCGCTGGCCTGCGTGATCGCCCCGGCCGCCGGCTGCGCCCACTGGTTCGCCCGGCGCGCCCGGCGCGGGGTGGTCGCCAGTCGCGCACTGGCCGAACTCGCCGCCCGGGTGCGGCCGTTGCTGATCGGCGCCACGCTGCTCTTCGTGGTCGCGGCCGGGGCGCTGACGGTCGGCGCCCAACTGCTGCTCGCCCGCGCGGGGAGCCCCGGCGGCCGGTGGGCGGTCCCGGCGGTGGTCGCGCTGGCGGTGCTGCTCTTCCTCGCCCGGCTGCTCGCGGTCCACGGCTTCCCGGCGGCCGCCGCGGCCGGCCTCGGCGGCGCCGCGGCCCTGGAGGCGGTGGCCCTGGCCCTCGTCCTGACCGCCCGGCTCCCCGGCCTGGCGCGGCTCGGCACTCCGGTGGAGGCGCTGGTCGCCGCCGCCGGACCGGCCGCGGTCCCGGCCGTCGCGTGCGCGGTTGCCGCGCTGGGCCTCCTCGTCCGCGGCCTGCGGGCGCTCACCGGCGCCTGTGCGCACCCGCCCGCCGACATGCCCGAACGGCCCGGCGGCACCCCCGTCGGCGACCCCGCGGAGGCTCACCGGCCATGACCGCCCCCCTCCGCCCGTATGGGCCTTCGTACCCCCCGCATGGCGTGGCGCGGTGCCCCGATGCCGCCGCTCCGCGCTCCCCGGCCTCCGTGCCGCGGACCGCACCCCCCACCTGGTCCCCGCGCCCAGCGGCGGACGCCGAACCCGCGGCCGGAGCCGGAGGAACCGGCCCGCTTCCCTCGATCCCCATGAGGAGTCGACACATGAACGTCCACCCGACCACACGTCACGCGCGCAGGGGGGACGCACGATGAGGGTGCTGCTCATCGGCGCCAACGGGTACCTCGGCCGCTATGTCGCCGACCGCCTGCTCGCCGACCCCGCCGTCCAGCTCACCGCCCTGGGCCGGGGAGACGACGCCGACGTCCGCTTCGACCTGGCCACCGGCAGCCCCGGGGCGCTCACCCGCTTCCTCGACGCGGTCCACCCCGGCGTGGTAGTCAACTGCGCCGGCACCACCCGCGGCGGCGCCCGGGAGCTGACCCGGCACAACACCGTCGCGGTCGCCACCATCTGCGAGTCGCTGCGCCGCAGCGGCTGCGGCGCCCGCCTGGTCCATCTCGGCTGCGCCTCGGAGTACGGGCCCTCGCAGCCCGGCTCGTCCACCGCGGAGGACGCGGTGCCGCGCCCCGGGGGCCCGTACGGGGTCAGCAAGCTGGCTGCCACCGAACTGGTGCTGGGCTCCGGGCTGGACGCGGTGGTGCTGCGGGTCTTCTCGCCGGTCGGCCCGGGCACCCCGGCCGGGTCGCCGCTGGGCCGGCTCGCCGAGGCGATGCGGCGCGCGATGCAGTCCGGGGACAACGAGCTGAAGCTGGGCGGGCTCGGCGTCCAGCGGGACTTCGTCGACGTCCGGGACGTGGCCCGGGCGGTGCACGCCGCCTCGCTGTCCGCCGCGCAGGGCGTGGTCAACATCGGCACCGGGCGCGCGGTGCGGCTGCGGGAGGCCGCCGCGGTGCTCGCCCGGGTCGCCGGGTTCGGCGGCTCGCTGCACGAACTCGACTCCCCGCCCGCCCGGTTGGTGATCCCGGCCCCGGCCACCGAGGGGCACGCGGCGGGCGCACCGCCCACCGCCTACCCGTATCCGGACGGCTGCGGCACCTGGCAGCAGGCCGATGTGCGCACCGCCCGCGACCGGCTCGGCTGGCGCCCGCGGATCGGCCTGGAGGAGTCCCTGGCCGACATCTGGATGGAGGCCGCCTGCCGCATCTGAGCGGTGGCGCCCCGGGCACCGCCCGCGCCTCCACCGGGGCCGGGCCGCCGCGGGCGGGGGTGCCCGGCTTCGTGCACCCCTGTCGGCGCCCGCGCTCGTGAGACGGATGTCCACCCAGTGGGACGCCTGGATACGGAGCGGGACGCCCGGTCCTTCGCCGCGCCGCTCACCGGTGCCCAGCGCGGTCGGGAGCGGCATCGGAGGAGGCTTCCGCCTGGGCCTCCGTCCCGCGGGTCGGCCGCCGCCGGTGCCGCCCCGGAGCCGCTGCCCGGCCACTGGGACGCATTCGTCTCGCACACCGGACCGGGTGTCTCGGAATGAAGAAGGGCGTGGCAGTGTTACGGGGAGAACCATCTCCGCCGTTCCCGGTTCCGACCGGGGCGGGGGAACCCCATCGAGACCGACCAACGGAGTCCCCGTGTCGCTGCCACCCCTGGTCGAGCCCGCTCCGGAGCTCACCGTCGACGAGGTCCGCAGGTACTCCCGCCACCTGATCATCCCCGATGTCGGGATGGACGGGCAGAAGCGGCTGAAGAACGCCAAGGTGCTGTGTGTCGGCGCCGGCGGCCTGGGTTCGCCCGCGCTGATGTACCTGGCCGCGGCCGGCGTCGGCACCCTGGGCATCGTGGAGTTCGACGAGGTCGACGAGTCGAACCTGCAGCGCCAGATCATCCACAGCCAGGCGGACATCGGCCGTTCCAAGGCCGCCTCCGCCAAGGACACGGTGCTCGGCATCAACCCGTATGTCACGGTCAACCTCCACGAAGAGCGCCTCGACTCCACCAACGTGATGGAGCTCTTCGCCCAGTACGACCTGATCGTCGACGGCACGGACAACTTCGCCACCCGTTACCTCGTCAACGACGCCTGCGTGCTGCTGAACAAGCCGTACGTCTGGGGTTCCATCTACCGCTTCGACGGCCAGGCGTCGGTGTTCTGGAGCGAGCACGGCCCCTGCTACCGCTGCCTGTACCCGGAGCCCCCGCCGCCCGGCATGGTGCCGTCCTGCGCCGAGGGCGGCGTGCTCGGCGTGCTCTGCGCCTCCATCGGCTCGATCCAGGTCAACGAGGCCATCAAGCTGCTCGCCGGCATCGGCGACCCGCTGGTCGGCCGCCTGATGATCTACGACGCGCTGGAGATGACGTACCGCCAGGTCAAGGTCCGCAAGGACCCCAACTGCGCGGTCTGCGGCGAGAACCCGACCGTCACCGAGCTCATCGACTACGAAGCGTTCTGCGGCGTGGTGTCCGAGGAGGCCCAGGAGGCGGCGGCCGGTTCCACGATCACTCCGCGCCAGCTCAAGGAGTGGATCGACAACGACGAGAAGATCGACATCATCGATGTCCGGGAGCCCAACGAGTACGAGATCGTCTCGATCCCCGGCGCCCGCCTGATCCCGAAGAACGAGTTCCTGATGGGCACCGCCCTCCAGGACCTCCCGCAGGACAAGAAGATCGTCCTGCACTGCAAGACCGGCGTCCGCTCCGCCGAGGTGCTCGCGGTCCTGAAGTCCGCCGGCTTCGCCGACGCGGTGCACGTCGGTGGCGGCGTCATCGGCTGGGTCAACACCGTCGAGCCGGAGAAGCCCGTCTACTGAGCGGCGCAGTCGCCCCGTGACACGTGAGGCGCCGGTCCGTGCACCACGGACCGGCGCCTTCGCGCGTACCGGCGGAGGCGGCTTCCCGGAGTGCCGGGCAGCCGCCTGCGTCAGATCTCGCCCTTGCGGCTCAGGAAGTTGAAGGCCAGCCAGCCCGGCAGCACCGGCAGCCAGAAGACCATCAGCCGGAACAGCAGCACCGCCGGCAGCGCCGTCTCGGCCGGCAGTCCGCCGAAGATCAGCGCGGCACTCAGGGCGCCCTCCACGGCGCCCACGCCGCCCGGTGTCGGCGCCGCCGAGCCCAGCGCGTTGCCCGCCAGGAAGGCCACCGCGATACCGGCGTAGCTGATCTGGTCGCCGCCGCCGAACGCCCGGATCGAGGCGTCCAGACACATCACGTTCGCCCCCGTCAGCAGCATCATCCCGCCGATGCCGGTGACCAGCTTCCGCGGCCGCTGGAGGATGTCCAGCATCCGCGGCACCACGCCGGCGAACAGCGACCGCAGCCGGGTCACCACGAACTTCCGCAGCACCGGGACCGCCGTGACGACCAGGACCAGCACCGCCACCGTCAGCAGACCGGCGATCACCGTCCGGGACGCCTGGATCTGCGGGGCGTGCTCGGTGCCGGTCAGATAGCCGAACGCCAGCAGCAGCACGATGTGGCTGCCCAGCCCGAACAGCTGGGACGCGCCGACGCTCGCCACCGCCAGGCCGGGACGTACCCCGGCCCGCTGGAGGAACCGGGTGTTCAGCGCCACCCCGCCGATCGCGGTGGGCGCCACCAGTTTCACGAAGTCGCCCGCGACCTGCGCGAGCAGCGTCCGCAGGAACGAGACCTTCTCGGTGACGAACCCCAGCAGGCTCATCGCCGCCGCGACGTACGTCAGCGCCGAGAAGAACGCCGCCACCAGCACCCACACCCACCGGGCCTGGTTGATCACGTCGCCGACGTTGAAGTTGGTGAGCTGGGACAGCAGCAGGTACGCGGCGAACGCACCCGCGATCCAGGTGATCAGGATCCGCGGGCTCAGCCGCTCCAGCTTCGCCGGCTCGATGACCGCGGTCGGCCGGATCAGCAGCACCTGTCGGCGGATCTGGGCGAGCAGGTCCTCCTCCAGCGCCTCTTCCGACGCCTCCTCCAGGGCCCGCTTCTCGGCGGACTTCTCCGCGTTCCGCATCGCCCGCAGCGCCTTGCGGTCGCGGGGGCCGCTCGTTTCCCGGGCCTCCCGCGCCTCCTTCGCGGCCTGCGAGGCGGTGAGCACCGTCTCCCGCTCCCGCTTGGACCGCTCCCTGGCCAGCTGGCGCAGGGTGGCCCGGGTGGTGCGGCTGAGCGCGATCGGCTGGAGCAGCGGCAGGCTGTCGGCCACCGCGTCGGGGCCGAGCACCTCGACGGCCGCGGCGACCGCCCGCTCGGCGCCGACCCGCAGCCCGCAGGTGGACAGCAGCTGGGCGATGTCCATCCGCAGCACCAGATCGCCGGCGGCGATCTCGCCGCCCCGCAGGTCGGTCAACACGATGTTGCCGGAACGATCCACCAGCAGGGCGTCCCCGACCAGCCGCCGGTGCGCGATCCGCCGCGACTGCAGCGCGGCCACCTGCCGCCAGGCGCTGTGCATCAGCTCGTCGGTGATCTCCTCGTCGGCCAGCGCGTCGAAGCTGCGGCCGCCGATGTGCTCGTAGACCAGCATCACCGCGTCCGGTCCGAGCTCGGAGGTGGCGATCAGCTTGGGCGCGTTGGCGCCGGCCGCGATCGCCGCGTACGCCAGCAGCGCCTCCTGCTCCAGGGCCTGGCGCAGCGACTGGAGGCTGCGGCGCTGGTTGATGCCGCGCAGCGACAGCCGCCGCCACACCCGGTAGAAGAAGCCCTGCGCCTGCTGCTCGCGGTCCACGACGGTGACGTCGATCGGCGGGCCGTCCTCCAGGGCGACGAGGTAGCGGCGGCCCCGGTCGCCGTGGTCCGGGCTGCCGTCCTCCGCGCGCATCGCGCTGACCGGCCGGAAGCCGACCCGGCGCAGGCCCGCGAGGAGGTTCTGGCCGGTGGGGCGGACGTTGGGCGAGCCGACGGCGTAGAGGGTGCCGAAGGCGACGGTCCAGCCGATCAGTACGGTCACCACGATCGCGAACGGGGTGGTGTACCGCCCGATCAGCACCGCGAAAGCGTCCAGCAACAGGACGCACCACATCGCCACCCGCCAGCGCGGCCGCCGGGACATCCCCACCGCCGTCATATAGGCGATCACCGGTGCCAGATAGCTGTGCACCGGTGCGGAGAGCGCCCCGTTGGCCAGCGGCTGGGTCAGCGCGCTGCGGATCGAGGCGGGGGCCGCCTCGGCCACCCACAGGTCGGTGGCGAGCGACACCCCGTGCGCCAGTACGGCGGCCAGCACGCCGTCCGCGATCCGCAGCCCGTCCCGCTTGATCAGGCGTTCCACGGCGTAGGCCACCGGCACGATCAGCACCAGGACGCTGGAGGCCAGCCCCGCCAGGTTGATCAGCAGCGGCGGAGCCGCCCCGGCGCCCTGCCCGATGTCGTTCTTCAGCCCCTGGGTGGTGCCGTGCGCGAACGTCGCCAGCGCCAGCACCAGTGCGATCCCGGCGATGCCGAGCAGCAGCCGCAGCAGGTCGGCGGGGCGGTGCACCCGCGCCGGCAGCAGCGGCTCGTCGACCGCGAGCCGGTCCACGTGGAACTCGCCGCTGTCCTCCGGGCCGCCCGTGGAGCGGTACGCGCCGGTGCGGGGCACGCCCCGGGGCGCGTCGTCGGCGGTCTTGTGGTGCTCCAGCCGTTCCTCCGGCTGCTGATCGCTCTGGGCGCTCTCCTTCGTCCGCCGTACGGGCTGGTGCCGCTCGGGTGGCTCCGGCGCCGTGGGCCGTCCCGGCCTCGCGGACGCCTCGGGTCGTTCGGCCTTCTCGATCGTGCTCGCCTTTTCGGTAGCGGAGGCCGCGGTCGGCTTCCGTTGTTGCTTCCCCTGTTCCGCCGCCCGCGGCCCTTGCGGCTGCGCGGTCCCTGCGGTCGGTCCCGGGGCGGTGCCGGCTGCCAGCACATCAGGGGCGCCCGCCTCCCGTGGAGGCGCCGCACCCTGCTGTTCGGCCGTCTCTTCTTGATCTCGTATCACCAGTCACCGTCCGGAAGATGGTGGCACGGCCGTCCGGCCCGGGGAGGCATCAGGGTGCATTTGGGGCCCACGGGAAGTGGAACCACCGCCACCGCACACGGTCTCCGCCGTTCTCAGGGTCTACCCCGGCCGACGCAGGACCGAGCGTCCAAGCCCATTGTCGGTGCTGTGCGGCAGGATGGACCGAATGAAGGGGACCGGAGACACGGACAGCGCCGGCGCCGCCGGCGACGGACCGGCCGCCGCCGTGGAACTGCCCGACTACGCCGAGCGGGTCCTCGGCGTCGTCGAGCTGATCCCGCCCGGCCGGGTCATGACGTACGGGGACGTCGCGGAGTGGCTCAAGGACGAGGAGCACCCCCAGGGGCCGGCGCCCGGCGGCCCCCGGCAGGTGGGCCGGGTGATGGCGCTCTACGGGGGCGCGGTGCCCTGGTGGCGGGTGGTGCGCGCGGACGGCACCCTGCTCCCCGGGAGCGAACTGCGCGCCCTGGCCCACTACCGCGACGAGGGCACACCCCTCAGGGGAGCCTCGGCGGTGTTGACCGAAGGGGCCGCGGGGCCCCGGACAGAGTCCGGGGAGGCGTCGACGAGGGGCGGTGGTCGGGCGACGGGTTCAGGAGGCGCCGCGCGAAGCGCGTCCGGGAGGGGCGGTGGTCGGGCGACGGGTTCAGGAGGCGTCGCGCGAAGCGCGTCCGGGAGGGGCGGTGGTCGGGCGACGGGTGGGCAGATGCCGCGGATCGACATGCGGCGGGCGCGATGGGACGGCGGCGGGGCCCCGGACGTGCCCTAGGGTTGGCCCCTTGGCCGGTACGGTCGGCGGACCGCCGGGCCGGGCGCGGCCCGCCGCGGGCGCCCCCGACGGGCAGCGGCACCGCCGGCACCGCCCGGCACCCTCCGCACCACCACCAGCACTTCCCTTCCCAGGACCGGCGATCCACGTGAGTTCCTCCCTTCCGGCCGTCCCGCCGGCGCAGCCCCGCGAGGCGGCGCGGCGGGACGCCCCCGGCGCGTACCGGCTGGTGCGCACCCCGCCGGAGCGGACCGCGCCCCCCACCCTGGACGCCGGACAGCGCGCCGTGGTGGCGCACCGGGACGGGCCGCTGCTGGTCCTCGCCGGCCCGGGGACGGGCAAGACCACGACCCTGGTGGAGTCCGTGGTGCGCCGCATCCGGGACGGGGGCGACCCCGAGCGGATCCTCGTCCTCACCTTCAGCCGGAAGGCCGCGGTCGCCCTGCGCGACCGGTTGGCCGCCCGCCTGGCCGACCACGACGGTGCCCCCGTGCCGACCCGGCGCGGGGGAGGCCCGTCCGCCGTCCGCCGGCCGGGCGTCCCGCAGGCCACCACCTTCCACTCCTTCTGTTACTCCCTGGTCCGCGGCCACCAGGACGCCGACCTCTTCGCCGACCCGCTACGGCTGCTCTCCGGACCCGAGCAGGACCTCGTCGTCCGCGAGCTCCTGGAGGGCCAGGCGGAGCTCGCCGGCGCCGGCCGCGCCCGGGTGAGCTGGCCGGACGAGCTGCGGGCGTGCCTGACCACCCGCGGGTTCGCCGACGAGGTCCGCGCGGTGCTGGCCCGCAGCCGCGAACTGGGCCTGGGCCCGGACGCGCTGGGCGCCTTCGCCCGCCGCACCGGCCGCCCCGACTGGCAGGCCGCGGCCGGTTTCCTCGCCGAGTACCTCGACGTCCTGGATGCCCAGGGAGTGCTGGACTACGCCGAGCTGGTGCACCGCGCGGTACTCCTGGCCGAGCGCCCGGAGGCCGCCGCCCAGCTGGCCGGCGCCTACGACGCGGTCTACGTCGACGAATACCAGGACACCGACGCCGCCCAGGTGCGGCTGCTGCGGGCGCTCGCCGGCCACCGGGGCGCACCGGCCGCGCCCGGCTCCCCGGGCCGCACGCTGCTCGCCTTCGGCGACCCCGACCAGTCGATCTACGCCTTCCGCGGCGCCGACGTCAACGGCATCCTCGACTTCCCCGAGACCTTCCGGCGCGCCGACGGCACCCCCGCCCCGGTCGCCGTCCTCGGCACCTCGCGCCGCTCCGGGGCCGAGCTGTTGGCCGCCACCCGTCTGCTGACCCGCCGGATGCCGCTCACCCGTCTTCCGGCCGACGCCGTCCGCGCCCACCGGGAGCCGACGCCCGTACGGGACGGCGGCCGGGTCGAGGTGTACACGTATCCGACCCCCGGCGCCGAGCTGGACAACATCGCGGACCTGCTGCGCCGTGCCCATCTGGAGGAGGGGGTGCCCTGGCGGGAGATGGCCGTCCTGGTACGCGCCGGGGGCCGCTCGATCCCCGCCGTGCGCCGTGCGCTGACCGCCGCCGGGGTCCCGCTCGACATCGACGGCGACGACCTTCCGCTGCGCCACGAACCGGCGGTCGCCCCGCTGCTGACCGCCCTGCGGGTGGCCGCGGGGGCGCCGGGCGCACCGGACGACACCGTGGACGCATCGGACGATGCCGTGAACGCATCGGACGCATCGGACGCGCCCGGCGGTGCCCCGGGCGACCCGGACCCGCAGGACGCCGCCCCGGACGGTGCGACCACCCTGCGCATCGACCCCGAGACCGCCGTCGACCTGCTGACCTCCCCTCTGGGCGGCATGGACGCCGCCGATCTGCGGCGGCTGGGCCGGGCGCTGCGCGAGGAGGAGCGGGCGGCCGGCCGCCCGCTGCCGCCCCCCTCCGACGAGCTGATCGCCCGCGCGCTGTCCGAGCCCGAGCGCCTGGTGGCCCACGACCCCGGTTACGCCCGCGGCGCCCAGCGGCTCGGCCTGCTGCTGCGCAAGGCCCGGGAGCTCCTCGCCGGCGGCGGGACGGCCGAGGAGGCGCTGTGGCTGCTGTGGGACGGCACCCCCTGGCCGGGGCGGCTGGAGCGGGCCGCCCGGCGCGGCGGGGCCGCCGGCCGCAACGCTGACCGGGACCTGGACGCGGTGGTCGCCCTGTTCGAGACCGCGGCCCGCGCCGAGGAGCGCACCGGTGGCCGCGGCGCCCGGAACTTCCTGGAGGAGCTGGACGCCCAGGACATCGCCGCGGACACCCTCACCCGCCGCACGGTCCGTCCCGACGCGGTGCGTCTGATGACCGCGCACCGCGCCAAGGGCCTGGAATGGCGGTTCGTGGTCGTCGCCGGCGTCCAGGACGGCCTCTGGCCCGACCTGCGGCGGCGCGGCTCGCTCCTGGAGGCGGACCGGATCGGCCGCGACGGCCTGGCCGAACCGCTCACCCCGGGCGCCCTGCTCGCCGAGGAACGCCGGCTGTTCTACGTGGCCGCGACCCGGGCCCGGGAGCGCCTGGTGGTCACCGCGGTGAAGGCCGCGGCCGAGGACGGCGACCAACCGTCCCGGTTCCTGACCGAGCTGGGCGTCGCCCCCCAGGACGTCACCGGCCGCCCCCGCCGCCCCCTGACGGTCGCCGCGCTCGTCGCCGAGCTGCGCGCCACCACCGTCGACCCGGAGGCCGGGCCGGCGCTGCGCGAGGCCGCCGCCCGACGGCTGGCCAAACTGGCCGCCCTGCGCGACGACGACGGGTACCCCCTGGTGCCGGCCGCGCACCCGGACAGCTGGTGGGGCCTGCACGAGCCCACTCACAACGCGGTCCCGCTGCGCGACCGCGACCAGCCCGTGGTGCTCTCCGGCAGCGCCCTCGACCAACTGGCGAACACCTGCGCCCTCCAGTGGTTCCTGGGCCGCGAGGTGAAGGCCGACGCCCCGGCCACCGCCGCCCAGGGCTTCGGCAACGTCGTCCACGTCCTCGCCGACGAGGTCGCCTCCGGACGCACCCCGGCCGACCTGTCCGTCCTGATGGAGCGGCTGGACTCGGTGTGGGACGCGCTCGCCTTCGACGCCCCCTGGAAGTCCCGCCAGGAGAAGGACAGCGCCCGCGCCGCCCTGGAGCGCTTCCTGCGCTGGCACGTCATGGAGCGCGAGACCCTCGGTCGGGACACCGTCGCCACCGAGCACGGCTTCGACGTCACCCTGGACGCCGGCTCCTACGAGGTCCGCATCCGAGGCAGCATGGACCACGTCTCGCGGGACGCCCAGGGCCGCGCCTACGTCGTCGACTTCAAGACGGGCAAGCAGAAGCCGACCGGGCCCGAGGTCGCCCGCCATCCACAGCTGGCCGTCTACCAGCTCGCGGTCGTCGAGGGCGCCCTGGACGACGCCTTCGACGGCCGCCGGCCGGAACCGGGCGGCGCCGAACTCGTCCACCTGAGGCTGGGCGCGCCCCGCAAGGAGGGCGGCGACGCGCTGCCGGCCGTCCAGGCGCAGCCGCCGCCGGAGGGCGACTGGGTCGGCGACCTGCTCGCCACCGCCGCCGGCCGCGTCCTGGAGGAGCGCTTCACGCCCACCACCGGTTCGCACTGCACGCACTGCGCCTTCCGGGCCTCGTGCAGTGCGCGGCCGGAGGGCCGGCAGATCGTGGAGTGACCGGCCGGGCCGGCTCGTGCCCGCGCTGACCTGCGCGGACGCCGAGCGCGGAGGGATTGTCGGTGGCGGCCGTTACGGTGTCCGATGTGTCAGCTCGTATCACCGACCCCGAGCAGCTCAAGGAGTTGCTCGGCATCCCGTTCACCCCGGAGCAGACGGCGTGCATCACGGCGCCGCCCGCCCCGCAGGTCATCGTGGCCGGAGCCGGGTCGGGCAAGACCACCGTCATGGCCGCGCGGGTGGTGTGGCTGGTCGGCACCGGCCAGGTCGCACCCGAGCAGGTCCTCGGGCTGACGTTCACCAACAAGGCGGCGGGGGAGCTGGCCGAGCGGGTCCGTGCGGCCCTGCTGGCGGCCGGCGTCACCGACCCCGAGCAGCTCCCCGAGGGCGCCGGGGGAGCCGAGCCGCCCCCGGGGGAGCCGCGGATCTCCACGTACCACGCCTTCGCCGGCCAGCTCCTCAAGGACCACGGCCTGCGCATCGGCCTGGAGCCCAGCGCCCGGCTGCTCGCCGACGCCACCCGCTTCCAGCTCGCCGCCCGCACCCTGCGCGCCGCCCCCGGCCCCTACCCGTCGCTCACCACCTCGCTGCCCACCCTCGTGGAGGACCTTCTCGCCCTCGACGGCGAGCTGGCCGAGCACCTGGTGGAGCCGGCCGCCCTGCACGCCCACGACACCGCCCTGCTCGCCACCCTGGACGGCGCCAAGCTCAGCAACGCCGACCTGCGCAAGGCCCCCGAGGCCGCCCACGGCCGGCTGGAGCTGCTCGACCTGGTCGGCGCGTACCGCCGCGAGAAGCGCCGCCGTGACCTGCTGGACTTCGGCGACCAGATCGCCCTCGCGGCCACCCTGGCCACCACCCGCCCCGAGGTCGGTGCGCTGCTCCGCGACGAGTTCCGGGTCGTCCTCCTCGACGAGTACCAGGACACCTCCGTCGCCCAGCGGCTGCTGCTCTCCGGCCTCTTCGGCGCCGGTCCGGCCACCGGGTCCGCCACCGGGCATGCCGTCACCGCCGTCGGCGACCCCTGCCAGGCCATCTACGGCTGGCGCGGCGCCTCCGTCGCCAACCTCGACGACTTCCCCGCCCACTTCCCGTTCGCCGACGGCAGCCCGGCCCGCCGCTTCGCCCTCAGTGAGAACCGCCGCAGCGGCGGCCGCCTCCTGGAGCTCGCCAACCGCCTCGCCGCCCCGCTGCGCGCGATGCACGCCGGGGTGGAGGCGCTGCGCCCGGCCCCCGGCGCCGAACGGGACGGCGTGGTCCGCTGCGCCCTGCTGCCCACCCACGCCGAGGAGCTCGGCTGGCTCGCCGACTCCCTCGCCCACCTGGTCCGCACCGGCACCCCGCCCGGCGGGATCGCGGTGCTGTGCCGCACGGCCGCCGATTTCGCCGCCATCCAGGGCGAGTTGGTGGCCCGGGACATCCCCGTCGAGGTCGTCGGCCTCTCCGGGCTGCTGCACCTCCCCGAGATCGCCGACCTGGTCGCGGTCTGCGAGGTCCTCCAGGACCCGACGGCCAACGCCTCCCTGGTCCGCCTGCTGATCGGCCCCCGCTGGCGGATCGGCCCCCGCGACCTGGCCCTGCTGGGTCGCCGGGCCCGCGCCCTGGCCCACCACGGCACCGCCGCCGCCGACGACGACCCCGAGCGACGCCTCGCCGAGGCCGTCGAGGGTGTCGACCCGGCCGAGACGGTCTCGCTCGCCGACGCGCTCGACACCTTCCTGGAGACCGGCGGCTCCGACGACGGCCTGCCGTTCTCGGCGGAGGCCCGGGTCCGCTTCGCCCGCCTGGCCACCGAACTCCGCGACCTGCGGCGCTCGCTCGCCGACCCGCTGATGGACGTGCTCCACCGGATCCTCGCCGTCACCGGCCTGGAGGTCGAGCTGTCCGCCTCGCCGCACGCCCTGGCCGCCCGCCGCAGGGAGACCCTGGGCACCTTCCTCGACCTCGCCGCCGGGTTCGCCGCCAAGGAGGGCGGCGCCGCCCTCGACGGCGAGGCGACCCTGCTGGCCTTCCTCGGTTTCCTGCGCACCGCCGTCCAGTACGAGAAGGGCCTGGACAGCTCGCTCCCGGGCGGCGAGAACACCGTCAAGGTACTCACCGCCCACAAGTCCAAGGGCCTGGAGTGGGACGTCGTCGCGGTGCCCGGCCTGGTGGCCAAGCAGTTCCCCAGCGAGCAGGCCCGCGAGTCCTGGATCAGCCGCGCCAAGGTCCTGCCGCACGCCCTCCGCGGCGACGCCGAGACCCTGCCCGACGTGGCGGAGTGGACGGCCCGCGGCGTCAAGGACTTCAAGGAGGAGATGAAGCACCACCAGGAGATCGAGGAGCTCCGCCTGGGCTACGTCACCTTCACCCGCCCGCGCTCCCTCCTGCTGGGCTCCGGCCACTGGTGGGGCCCCAGCCAGAAGCGCTCCCGTGGCCCGTCCGCCTTCCTGGAGGCGCTGCGCGAGCACTGCGAGGCCGGCCATGGCGAGATCGAGGTCTGGGCCGACCCGCCGGAGGAGGGCGCCGAGAATCCGGCCCTCGCCGAGGACGCCGCCGATCAGCCCTGGCCGCTGCCGCTGGATCCCACCGCCATGGCCCGCCGCCGCGCGGCCGCCGCCACCGTCCGCGACCACCTCGCCGCGTCCGCCACCCCGCCCGCCGCCCCGTCCCCCGCGTACGACCCGGAGTGGCCGCCGCCACCGGACGACGAGGAGTGGGACGAGGACTGGGCGGCCTCCCCCGAGGACGCGCCGTACCCGCCGTTCGACGACGCCCCCTATGAGGAGGCCCCGTTCGACGACGCCCCGTATGACGACGCGTACGCCGCACACGACGACGGGCCCGACGCCCCGCATGCCGGCGGCGAGGGCGGAGCCGCGCTCCCGCACCCCCACCTCATCGCCCAGCGCTCCGCCGAGCCCGATCCGGCGACCCCCGTCGGCGGACCCGCCCCCACGGCCCCCCCGGGGCGACAGCCCTCGGCGCTGCTCCCCGAGGAGCGCCGCGCCGTGGCGTCCTGGGACCGCGATCTGGAGGCGCTCGCCACCGAGTTGCGCAGCTCCCGCGCCCGGGTCCGCGACGTCCCGCTGCCGGCCTCGCTCACCGCCACCCAGCTGCTCCAGGTCGCCGCCGACCCGGACGGCTTCGCGCGCGAGCTGGCCCGCCCGATGCCGCGCCCGCCGCAGCCCGCGGCCCGCCGCGGCACCCGCTTCCACGCCTGGGTCCAGTCCCGTTTCGAGGAGCTGCCGCTGCCCCTGCTCGGCCCCGACGAGCTGCCCGGCGCCGAGCCCGGCGAGGCGGCGGAGATCGCCGACGAACAGGACCTGGCGGCCCTGAAGGAGGCGTTCGCCCGGACCCCGTACGCGCACCGGACCCCGTTCCGGGTGGAGGCCCCCTTCCGGATGACGCTCGCCGGGCGGGTGATCCGCGGCCGGATCGACGCGGTGTACAAGGAGCACGGCCCGGACGGCGACCGCTTCGAGATCGTCGACTGGAAGACCGGCCGGCACCTGCCCGCCGGCAGCGGCGGCGCGGACCCGCTCCAGCTGGCCGTCTACCGTCTGGCCTGGGCCGAGCGGTACGGCCTGGCGCCGTCCGAGGTCGGCGCCGCGTTCGTCTTCGTCCGTACCGGCGAGGTCGTCAGGCCCGCCCGGCTGCCGGGCCGGGCCGGGCTCGAACGGATCCTGCTCGGGGAGACCGCCGACCGACATCCCCCGGAAGGCCGATAGGCTCGGGCGTATGAGCACCACCTCGGACAACGCCGTCCGCGCGTACATCGCCGACCACCGCGACGGCTTCCTCGCCGATCTCGCGGAGTGGCTGCGCATCCCCTCCGTCTCCGCCGACCCCGGTTGTGCGGCCGAGGTGCGTCGCAGCGCCGAGTGGCTCGCCGGCAAGCTCGCGGAGACCGGCTTCCCGGTGACCGAGGTGTGGGAGACCGAGGGGCTGCCCGCGGTCTTCGCCGAGTGGCCCGCCGGGGACCCGTCCGTCCCGACCGTGCTCGTCTACGGCCACCACGACGTCCAGCCCGCCGCCCGCGAGGACGGCTGGCACACCGACCCCTTCGAGCCGGTGACCGTCGACGGCAGGCTCTACGCCCGCGGCGCCGCCGACGACAAGGGCCAGGTCTTCTTCCACACCCTCGGCGTCCGCGCCCACCTGGCCGCGACCGGCCGCACCGCGCCCGCGGTCAATCTCAAGCTGCTCATCGAGGGCGAGGAGGAGTCCGGCTCGCCGCACTTCCCGGCCCTGATCCAGCGCCACGCCGACCGCCTGGCCTGCGACGCGGTGATCGTCTCCGACACCGGGATGTGGGCCGAGGACACCCCCACCGTCTGCACCGGCATGCGTGGACTGACGGACTGTCAGATCGATCTGTTCGGCCCGGACCAGGACATCCACTCCGGCTCGTTCGGCGGCGCGGTGCCCAACCCGGCCACCGAGGCGGCCCGGCTCGCCGCCGCGCTGCACGACGCCGACCGACGGGTCGCGATCCCCGGCTTCTACGACGGGGTGATCGAGCTCACCGAGCGCGAGCGCGAACTCTTCGCCGAGCTGCCCTTCGACGAGGAGCGCTGGCTGCGCACCGCGCACTCGCACGCCACCCTCGGCGAGACCGGCGCCACCACCCTGGAGCGCATCTGGGCCCGCCCCACCGCCGAGGTCAACGGCATCGGCGGCGGCTATCAGGGCCCCGGCGGCAAGACCATCGTGCCGTCCTCCGCCCAGCTGAAGCTCTCCTTCCGCCTGGTCGCCGGCCAGGACACCGCCGCCGTCCAGCAGGCCGTCCGCACCTGGGTCGCCGGCCGGCTGCCGGCCGGCATCCGCCACGAGATCACCTTCTGGGGCGCCACCCGCCCCTGCCTCACCCCGCTCGACCACCCGGCGCTCCAGTCCGTCGTCCGCGCCATGGGGCGGGCCTTCGACACCACGATCCGCTTCACCCGCGAGGGTGGTTCGGGTCCGGCGGCCGACCTCCAGGACGTCCTCGGCGTCCCGGTCCTCTTCCTGGGCATCTCGGTGCCCTCCGACGGCTGGCACGCGCCGAACGAGAAGGTCGAGCTCGACCTGCTGATGAAGGGCGTGGAGACCGCCGCCTACCTCTGGGGCGACCTGGCGGACGCCTGGCGCCCGTCCTGACCCGCGCGCACCGCCGTACCGCTCCGCGCCCGCACGCAGCAATCACCCACGCCATAGGGGGAGTTGGAAACAGCAGTGACCACCTGGACCGACAGCACGGCCGATCGACCGATCACCTTCAGCGCGCCGAGCGGAATTGACCGCTCCGCCCATCACCGTCTCGACGAGGCATGGCTGGCGGCGGCCTGGAGCCACCCGACGACGCGCGTCTTCGTCGTGTCCGGGGGCCAGGCGCTGATCGACGACACCCCCGACGGCCGCACCGAACTGATCATGACGCCGTCCTTCGAGGCGCCGCTGACCGAGGCCCACCGCTACTACCTCGGCACCGATGAGGACGGGGTCAGCTACTTCGCCCTCCAGAAGGACTCGCTGCCCGGCCGCCTGGACCAGTCCGCCCGCGCCGCCGGACTCCGCGAGGCCGGTCTGCTGCTCTCCCCCCGGGACGCCGGCCTCCTCGTCCACGCCGTGGCCCTGGAGAACTGGCAGCGGATGCACCGCTTCTGCTCCCGCTGCGGCGAGCGGACGGTCATCGCGGCGGCCGGCCACATCCGCCGCTGCCCGGCCTGTGGCGCCGAGCACTACCCGCGCACCGACCCGGCCGTGATCATGCTCGTCACCGACGAGCAGGACCGCGCCCTGCTCGGCCGCCAGGTCCACTGGCCCGAGGGGCGCTTCTCCACCCTCGCGGGCTTCGTCGAACCGGGCGAGTCCATCGAGCAGTCGGTCGCCCGGGAGGTCTACGAGGAGGCCGGCGTCGTCGTCGGCGACGTCGAGTACGTCGCCAGCCAGCCCTGGCCCTTCCCCTCCAGCCTGATGCTGGGCTTCATGGCCCGCGCCACCTCCTCCGAGATCCAGGTGGACGGCGAGGAGATCGAGGAGGCCCGGTGGTTCTCCCGGGACGACCTCACCGCCGCCTTCGCCTCCGGCGAGGTCCTCCCGCCCTACGGCATCTCCATCGCGGCACGGCTCATCGAGCAGTGGTACGGCAAGCCGCTGCCCAGGCCCTGACTCCCTCGGTCCCGGCCGCGGACGACGTCCCGGCCGGGACGGAGGACGGCATGGGGCCGCCGGCCGGCTCCCTCACCGGACCGGCCGACGGTCCCGCTTCGGCGGTGCGTCGGGCCCTCAGGCCGCGGCCACCTTCTCCTTGACCTGCGCCAGGGACGGGTTGGTCAGCGTCGTGCCGTCGGCGAAGAGCACGGTCGGCACCGTCTGGTTGCCGCCGTTGGCCTTCTCGACGAACGCCGCGGACTCCGGGTCCTGCTCGATGTTGATCTCGGTGTAGGCAATGCCCTCGCGGTCCATCTGGCCCTTCAGCCGACGGCAGTATCCGCACCAGGTCGTGCTGTACATCGTCACAGTGCCCGCCATGCGTCCCGCGCTCCTTAGCTCGGTTTCTCTCGTGATCATGTGCCACGCGCGTCCAGTCGACGCCGTGGCACCGTCCTTCACAACGCGCACCGGGCCCGGACCATTCCCGCCCGCCCACCGGCGCCCGCCGCCGTCCCCGGCCCGGCCCACCGGTACGACCGGTCCCCGGCCGGTGTGGACGGCTTTCCCGGGTGCCCCCGCGGACCTGGCAGCATGGCGGGGTGACAGCAGCAACGGACGCCACTCTCTTCCCGCAGGTTCCGGCGACGGCCGACGCGGTGCTCGACGGGCTCGACCCCGAGCAGCGCGAGGTCGCCACCGCCCTGCACGGACCGGTGTGCGTCCTGGCCGGTGCCGGCACCGGCAAGACCCGTGCGATCACCCACCGCATCGCCTACGGCGTCCGGGCCGGGATCCTCCAGCCCGCCAGTGTGCTCGCGGTCACCTTCACCGCCCGCGCGGCCGGCGAGATGCGCGGCCGGCTCCGGCAGCTCGGCGCGGCCGGCGTGCAGGCCCGCACCTTCCACTCCGCCGCCCTGCGCCAGCTCCAGTTCTTCTGGCCCCGGGCGATCGGCGGTGAGCTGCCGCGGCTGCTGGACCGCAAGGGCCCGCTGATCGCCGAGGCCGCCGCCCGCTGCCGCCTCCGCCTGGACCGCAACGAGCTGCGCGACGTCACCGGCGAGGTCGAGTGGTCCAAGGTGACCCAGACGGTGCCGGCCGACTACCCGGCCGCGGCCGCCAAGGCCGGCCGCGAGGCGCCCCGCGACCCCGCCGAGATCGGCCAGATATACGCCACGTACGAGCAGCTCAAGCGCGACCGCGGCACCATCGACTTCGAGGACGTGCTGCTGCTCACGGTCGGCGTGCTCCAGGACCGGCACGACATCGCCGAGCAGGTCCGCAGCCAGTACCAGCACTTCGTCGTCGACGAGTACCAGGACGTCAGTCCGCTCCAGCAGCGGCTGCTGGAGCTGTGGCTGGGAGACCGCGACAGCCTGTGCGTGGTCGGCGACGCCAGCCAGACCATCTACAGCTTCACCGGCGCCACCCCGGACCACCTCCTCGACTTCCGGGTCCGCCACCCGCAGGCCACGGTCGTCAAGCTCGTCCGCGACTACCGCTCCACCCCCCAGGTCGTCCACCTCGCCAACGGCCTGCTCTCCCGGGCCCGGGGCCGGGCCGCCGAGCACCGCCTGGAGCTGATCTCGCAGCGCGAGCCGGACACCGAGCCGGTCTTCACCGAGTACGCCGACGAGCCCGCCGAGGCCGAGGGCACCGCCCGCCGGATCCGCGACCTGATCGCCACCGGCGTCCCGGCGAGCGAGATCGCGGTCCTGTTCCGCATCAACGCCCAGTCCGAGGTCTATGAGCAGGCCCTCGCCGACGCAGGGGTGCCCTACCAACTGCGCGGCGCCGAGCGGTTCTTCGAGCGGCCCGAGGTGCGCGAGGCCGGCGCCAAGCTGCGCGGCGCGGCCCGCTTCGGCGGCAACGACACCCTGCTCGCCGGCGCGACCGGACTGCCCTCCGAGGTCCGCGCGGTGCTCAGCGACATGGGCTGGACCGACCGGCCGCCGGCCGGCTCCGGCGCCGCGCGCGACCGCTGGGAGTCGCTCGCCGCCCTGGTGCGACTCGCCGAGGACTTCGCCCGGGCCCGTCCGACGGCCACCCTCGCCGACCTCGTCGCCGAACTCGACGAGCGGGCCGGCGCCCAGCACGCCCCGACCGTCGAGGGCGTCACCCTCGCCTCGCTGCACGCCGCCAAGGGCCTGGAGTGGGACGCGGTGTTCCTGGTCGGCCTCACCGAGGGCATGCTGCCGATCCACCACGCCCGCACCGACGAGCAGGTCGAGGAGGAGCGCCGGCTGCTCTACGTCGGCATCACCCGGGCCCGGCGCCACCTGGCGCTGTCCTGGTCGCTGGCCCGCTCGCCCGGCGGGCGGCCCTCGCGCGGCGCCAGCCGCTTCCTGGACGGCCTGCGGCCCGGCTCCCGCGCGGCGGGCCACCGCGGCGGCGCGGGCGTACTCAGGGGCGGCGTCGAGCGCGGCGGCAGCGCCCCGGCGGCCCCCGGCCGGCCCCGGCGGACGCACCGCAGCCCGGCCCGCTGCCGGGTCTGCAACCGCACGCTGACCGACCCCGGCGAGATGAAGCTGATGCGCTGCGAGGAGTGCCCCTCGGAGCTCGACGAGGCGCTCTACGACCGGCTGCGGGACTGGCGCGCCGGGCAGGCCGCCCGGACCCGTCAGCCCGCCTACTGCGTCTTCACCGACAAGACCCTGATGGCCATCGCCGAGGTCGTCCCGACGGCCGCCGAGGAGCTCGCGGTCATCCCCGGCGTGGGCCGTCGCAAGCTCGACCGCTTCGGCGCCGACGTGCTGGCGATCTGCGCCGGTGAAGAGCCCGGCGGCGCCGTCGCGGAGGGGGCCGAGGACGGCGCGGAAAACTCGTCGGAAAAATAGTTTGCGCGCGCGGAGCGCATCCCCATAGCCTTCGGAAGCAGCGGAAACAACGGAACTTCCGAGATCCGATGAATCCGTGCTGTACTTGAACACCCTGGACCGGGTTTCCCGGTCCCCGAGACGCCGAGAGGAGGCGAGCCCAGTGATCAGCTTCATCGAGACCAACAAAATGACCGATCTCTCGGTCGTCGCCCCCTGCGCTCTCGGCACCTCGCTCCTGGGCACCGGTCTGTCCGGCCTCGGCCGCCTGTCCGGTACCAAGGTCGCGCGTCCGGCCGCCCTCGCCTCCCTGACGGCGAGCGAGCGCATCGCGCGACCGACCGAGGCACCCGCGGCAGCAGTAGCGACGGCGGCGCATGCCTTTGCCTTCGCGACGGCGGCCAATGGTGCCGAATCCCGGGAGCAGTACCAGCCTCAGAACGACATGTGGGCCTACCGCGGCCTCGAACCCTGGAGAGATCCAGCCTGATCGGCGATCAGGTCGGCACCTTCCAGGGCCGCGGAACCCACACCGGGATCCGCGGTCCTTTTGTTTTGCCCAACGCGCCCGCCACCAGCCGGGCCGGAACAGACGAGGAACACACCACCGTGCAACTCCAGTCGCACACCCCGTCCGCCACCGACCTGATCCCTCCGCCTGACCTCCAGGAGAACCCCTTGTTGCCCCTCACCGAGCTCGACGACGAGATCGACCGCCTCGGCACCGCCGTACCGTGCCGCACCTATGACCCCGAGGTCTTCTTCGCCGAGTCCCCGGCCGACGTCGAGTACGCCAAGACGCTGTGCCAGACCTGCCCGGTGCGTGAGGCGTGCCTGGCCGGCGCCAAGGACCGCCGTGAGCCGTGGGGCGTGTGGGGCGGCGAGCTCTTCGTCCAGGGCGTCGTCGTGCCGCGCAAGCGTCCGCGGGGCCGTCCGCGCAAGAACCCGGTCGTGGCATGAACACCGCCCGCACAGGAACGATCGACCGTCCCGTCACCCGGGACCCCCAGAAGCAGGACCCCACGATGAACCCGACTTTCACCGAGACCACCGCTCCCGCGAACTTCGGCGCCCTCGAGTCGCGCCAGAACAGGAACCTCGCCATGCAACTCATGCCAGAAGCCCTGGCCAGGGCCCATGTGGAACAACGCCTGCAGGAAGCCGAGTCCCAACGCAGGGGACATCGGCTCGCCGCCGCGCGGCGGATGCAGCGGCGCGCCGAGCGCGCGTCGCTGCGCGCCCGGCGGGCGCTGGCCATGGCCGTGATGCAGTGACCGGGCACACCCGCACCGCACACTGAGGCTTCGTCACCACGGGGTCCGTCCGACAGGACGGGCCCCGTGCTGCGTTGCGCCCCGATTCGCGGGGCCTGCGGGGATATCGTCGGATGGTGGACCAGAAGACGCATCAACAGGCGGAGTTGACCCCCGACGGCACGGTCTGCGCGCGATGCGGCGCGGTGGCCGAGGGCGCCCCGCCGACCTGGACCTGCTCGGTCGAGAACGGCGAGCGCCGGTACTTCTGCGACCGCTGCGCCCGGGACAACATCCGTGCCATCGAGGGCCGGCTGGACTCCAGCTGGTGGTGACGGTCAGGCCGGACTCTCCGCCGGGTCCCCGGTGGAACTCTCCGCGCCCGGCTCGTCCGCGCCCGGTTCCTCCTCGGCCGTGTCCTCCGGCAGGAAGCCCGGCATCCACGCCTCCAGCTCGTCGCGCAGCCGCACCGTGGCACCCAGCTGGCACAGCACCCCGATAGTGCTCAACGTCACACGGTGTATCAGGAGGTAGGAGGGCGGCAGATTGAGCTGCTTGCCCAACTGGTGCGCGGGGGAGCGCGGGTCGCCGATCCGGGTCGCCTGGCGGCGCATCCAGCCCCGGGTGAAGGTGAACGCCTCCACCTGTGCGGGCTCGATGATCGGCAGCAGGTACTCCAGCACCGTGTCCGGATCCAGCTCGATGGACTCCTTGACGAAGCCCTCCTCGCACAGCATGCGGTAGACCGCGTCCGCCTCGCCGTCCAGGGCCATCCGCAGCGAGGTGCCGATCGTCGGCGGCAGTCCGTCGGGCAGCCGGTCGACCGTGCCGAAGTCCAGTACGCCCAGCCGCCACTGCGACACCGGACCGTCCGGCTCCGCCCCGGGCAGCAGCCGGAAGTTGCCCGGGTGCGGGTCGGCGTGCAGCAGGCCCGTGCGCGCCGGACCGGAGAAGAGGAAGTGCGCCAGCAACTGGCCGGCGCGGTCGCGCTGCTCCTCGGTGCCGTCGGCGATCACCTCCGACAGCGGCACCCCCTCCAGCCACTCCGTCACCAGCACCTGGTCGCTCTGGTGCACCACGGCCGGCACCACCACGTCCGGATCGCCGGCGAACTCCGTGGCGTGCGCCTGCTGGGCCTCGGCCTCCAGGGCGTAGTCCAGCTCCTCCGAGACCCGGTCGCGCAGCTCGGTGATGAGCGGCTTGATGTCCATGCCCGGGATCAGCGGTCCGAGCAGCCGCGCGAACCGGCTGAGCTGCGTCAGGTCCGACAGCAGCGCCGGGCCCGCCCCCGGGTACTGCACCTTGACGGCCACCTCCCGGCCGTCGTGCCACACCGCCCGGTGCACCTGCCCGATCGACGCCGCCGCGGACGGCTTGTCCTCGAACTCCTCGAACAGTTCCCGCCAGTCCGCGCCGAGCCGCTCGGCCAGCACGGCGTGCACGGTGCTCGTCGGCATCGGTGGTGCCGCTTCCTGGAGCTTCGTCAGGGCCGCGCGGTAGGGACCGGCGACCTCCTCCGGCAGCGCCGACTCGAAGACGGACAGTGCCTGGCCGAACTTCATCGCACCGCCCTTCAGCTCGCCGAGCACCTTGAAGAGCTGCTCCGCGGTGCGCTGTTGGAGCTCCCGGCCGACGATCTCGGCGGATCTGCCGCCGAGCCGTTTGCCCAGGCTCCAGGTGGCACGGCCGGCGAACCCCAGTGGCAGCGCGGCCAGCTTGGCGGTCCGGGTGACCGCCTTGCGGGGAAGATCAGACATGCGCCCCTCCAACTCACACTGTCCCCTACCGGGGTTACCCCGTCATTGTTGCGTGTCGCGGCCGCGGAACCGAGGCGTCCGCCGCGCCCCGTACGGCGGCGGCCCCGCAGCCGCAGTCGGGATGCGGGGCGATCCGCACCGTACGGGCGCTCGCGCACGGCAGGGGGAGCTCCATCCGCGCCCCCGTGCACGGCGGCGGCTCGCCGTCGAGGAACGCCAGTGCCTGGACGGCGGCGAGCCCGGCGACCGCCGTCGCCAGCGAGGCGTCACAGGCCGGCACCGCCGGTGTGCCGCGCCCCGAGCGCCACTGCGCGAGCAGGCGCGGCCAGGCCGGCTCCGCGTCCGTGCGCCGGAGTTCGTCGCAGCCGGCGCAGGCCGAGACGCCGGGCACCACCAGCGGGCCCACCACTCCGGTGCCCTCCAGCACACCCGCGTAGAGGTGCGGGATGCCCGCGGCGAGCAGCGGCTCGGCGAGCACCGGATCGGGGGCGTAGGCACCGAGGCCGTCGCGCGGGGCGAGCACCAGGAGCGAGATGCCGGGCTCGCCGGACTCGGTGACGGGGGCGCCTGGCCGCGGCCGGCGGCTCCATGGGGAGGACTCCCGGACCAGCCGGCGCGCGGCGTCGCCCCGCCGCTCGCCGATCTCACCGGCCGCCGGCCCGCCCGGGACGACGTCCCACGGTGCGACCGTGCCGCCGTCCACCGCGTCCACCCGGCCGATCCCCGACGCCGCCAGCAGCGCCGCGATCTGGGCGCCCACCCGCCCCGCGCCCTTCACCTTGACCCGGACCGACCGTCGTGCCGCCATCTGCGCGAGCGGCCCCGCGGCCCCTCCCCGCTGCCGCACCGCCAGCGCGGCCAGATCCGCCCGCAGCCGCTCGACCGCCGGGCCGTCCGCCATCACGGCGCCGTCCGACGACCCCTCATCCGCCGGCGCCTCCAGCAGCCCTGCCGCGCCGAGCCGCGCCACCACCCCGCGCGCCCGCTCCGGCGGGACGTCCAGCGCCACGGCCTCGTCGACCAGTTGTGCCAGCGAGCGGGTGCCGTCGATCAGCTCCATGAAGCAGCCGGTCGCGAGGTCGAGCGGCCCGACCACCCGCGCATGGGCCGGCGCCACGCCGAACCGCACCGTCTCCCGGTCCCGCCAGCCGCGCCGCAGCGCGGGCTTGAGCATCGGATGCATGCCATCCGCCCCCCGTCTCTTCTCGTCCGACCCCCAGCATGCGCCGGCCGCACGAACGGCACGGAAGTTATCCACAGGCGCCGGGGCATTACTCCTACGAGCCGTGCGCGCCGGGGCGTTCAGGTGGCGAACCGTCCGTGGGGCGGGACTTCCCGCAGTGCCAGCGGGTAACGTCGGGCGCGTGCCCGCCGATCCTTCCCCGCGCGGATCCGGGGAGACGCCCCTGCGCCGCGCCGCCGACCCCCCGCGCCGGGTCGAGCCGAGCCCGCCGGCCCGCACGGTCGAGGTGCGCCGCAGCACACGGCGGCGCCGGACGGTCTCCGCGTACCGCGAGGGCGACCGCACCATCGTCCTGATCCCGGCCCGGATGTCGCAGGCCGAGGAGCAGCGCTGGGTGGCGGTCATGCTGGACAAGCTCGCCGCCCAGGAGAGCAAGCGGATGCTGGGCGACGACGAACTGACCGAGCGGGCCGAGCGGCTCTCCGGGCAGTACCTCGACGGGCGGGCCCGGCCGGCGACGGTCCGCTGGGTCACCAACCAGAACACCCGCTGGGGGTCGTGCACCCCGGCCGAGGGCAGCATCCGCCTGTCGCACCGCCTGCAGGGCATGCCGGAGTACGTCATCGACTACGTCCTGCTGCACGAACTGGCGCACCTTCTCGTCCCCGGTCACGGGCCGGAGTTCTGGCGTCTGCTGGAGCCCTATCCGCGCACGGAACGGGCCCGCGGCTATCTCGAAGGCGTGGTGGCCGCCGACCGGCTGCCGCATCTGCCCGCCGCCCGCCGCCGCTGACCGGGACGGGCCGTCCCCCGACGCGCACCGGCGCCGCTGGCCGCCCGCGCCAGGGGCTAGCCTGGCGCGGGTAAGGACTGAGCGCGAGAGTGGGGGAGGGGCGTTGCACATGGCCAGGCAATTCCAACGCGGCCACAAGGCCAGGCTTGTCGATCTGACGGCGGAACGGGACCTGTATATCGGGGTGCAGATCGCCGGCCCCGGTCTGACCTTCGACATCAGCTGCTTCGGACTCGACGCCGACGAACGGCTCGCCGACGACCGCTACTTCGTCTTCTACAACCAGCCCACGACGCCCGAGGGGGCGATCCGGCAACTCGGCCCGCAGGACGGCGACACCGACTCCTTCCAGGTAGTCCTCGACCGCATCCCCCCGCACATCCGGAAGCTGACCTTCACCGCCGCCCTCGACGGGGCGGGGCAGATGGCGCAGATCGGCCCCGGTTGCCTCCGCCTCGTGGCCGGCGGCGAAGAGGTGGCCCGGTACCCCTTCACCGGCGGCGAGTTCAGCACCGAGCGCGCCGTGATGCTCGGTGACCTCTACGTCAAGGACGTCTGGCGGTTCGCCGCGGTCGGCCAGGGCTTCGACGGTGGACTGGAGGCGCTGCTGACGAACTTCGGCGGTGAGGTCCTGGAGGAGGGCGACGAGGCCGGCGAGGCGCCGGCGCCGCCCGCCGCGCAGGGCGGGCCCGACTTCCTGCTGCCGCCGCCGGTCCCGGGCCCCGCCCCGTCCGCGGTGCCGCCCGTGTCCGTCCCGGCACCGCCCGTGGCGTCCGCCCCGGACCCGCGCGCCCCGATGCCGCAGCACCCCCAGCAGACTCCGCCCCAGCAGACTCCGCCCCCGCTGCCGCAGCCGGCCGCCGCGCAGATCCACAGTGCGCCGACGGTCATCGCGTCGCTGGTCCCGCCCGGTGGCCCGGCGCCGCACCCGGGCGTACAGGGGCCGCCCCCGCCGCCGCCCCCGCCCCCGGGCGTGCGCGGCACCCAGCCTCCGCCTCCGCCGCCCCTGTACGGCCAGGCCCCCGGCGGCTTCCCGAACGGTCAGCAGCCGCCGCCACTGCCTCTGCAGGGCCAGCAGCCGCCCCCGCTGCCCCCCTATGGCCAGCAGCCCCCGCCGCCTCCGTACGGGCAACAGCCGCCCCCACTGCCTCCGCAGGGCCAGCAGCCCCCGCCGCCGCCTCCGTACGGTCAGCAGCCCCCGCCGCCCGGCGGATACGGCGCGCCCCAGGGGCAGCCCGTGCCGCTCCCGCCGCCGGGTGCGTACGGTCAGCCGGGCCAGCAGCCCCCGGGAGCCCCGTACGCCCCGTATCCGGGGCAGGGCGCGCCGGCCCCGGTGGACGGCGGCACGGGGCCCTGGCCGCACCCCGAATATCCGGGAGCCCCCGGCGATCCCCAGGGCGACCCGCACCGGGGGCGCTGAACGACCCGGTCCGGACATGCCTCCGGCGTCCGCCCCGAGGAGGGCGGACGCCGGAGGTGATGGTTCGTCAGGAGCTCGCGGACAGCAGCGCGCGGGTGTCCGCCACCAGGCGCACCACCGAGTCGTCGGCGACCGAGGGCACCTCGTCGTAGCGGAACCACCGCAGGTCCAGCGACTCGTCGCTGATCGCCGCCACCGCGCCCGCCGGCGCCAGCGCGGCGTACTGGACGTCCAGGTGCTCCGCGCAGGGCGTCTGATGCCGGTCCAGCCGCACCGGCGTGCCGCCCAGCAGCGTCAGCCCGTGCGCGATCCCGGACTCCTCACGCGCCTCGCGCAGCGCCGCGTCGGCCAGTGAGGCGTCCTCCGGCTCGCAGTGGCCGCCCATCTGGAGCCACATCTTCAACTTGCGGTGCAAAGTGAGCAGCACCCGGCCGCCGGCCGGGTCGACCACCAGCGCACTGGCCGTGATGTGCCCGTCCTTGCACGGCTTCCACATGCCGTCCCGATGGGCCGCGAGATGGTCCAGATAGGCCAGCCGCAGCCGCTCCTGGTCGGCCGACGGCGCGGGCCACTCCTTGAGCACCCGCGCCGCGTCCTCACGCAGGCTCACTTGGCGCCGTCACCCTTGCCCTCGTCCTCGGGGCCGCGCGGGCCGCCGTCGGCCGGGCCGTCACCGGTCCCCTCGGCGTCCCCGGGCCGCTTGGTCAGGTCCGGTCCGCCGCCGCTCGCCGCCTCGCCCAGCATCTTGTCGAGCTCGGAGAAGTCCAGGTGCTCGCGGTGCACGAAGCCGTCCGGGTCGTCCAGGTCGGCCGCCGTCGGCAGCATGTCCGGGTGCTCCCACAGGCCGTCGCGGCCTTCCAGACCCCGCGCGTCCGTCAGGGAGGCCCACAGCCGCGAGGCGTCCCGCAGGCGCCGCGGACGCAGCTGGAGGCCGATCAGCGTGGAGAACGTCTGCTCGGCCGGGCCGCCGGTGGCCCGGCGCCGCCGCAGGGTCTCCCGGAGCTTGTCGGCGGACGGCAGGTGAGGCTTGGCGGCGGCGTGCACCACCGCGTCCACCCAGCCCTCGACGAGTGCCAGCGCGGTCTCCAGACGGGCCAGCGCGGCCTTCTGCTCCGGGGTGTCCTCGGGCTGGAACATGCCGCCCTGGAGGGCGTTCTGCAGCTCCTCGGGGTGCTGCGGGTCGATCTGGCCGACCATGTCCTCCAGCTTGGTCGTGTCGACCTTGATGCCGCGGGCATAGCCCTCGACGGCGCCGAACAGATGCGAGCGCAGCCACGGCACATGGGCGAAGAGCCGCTGGTGGGCGGCCTCGCGCAGGGCCAGGTAGAGCCGCACCTCCTCTTCCGGGACGCCCAGTCCGGCGCCGAACGCCTGGACGTTCGCCGGCAGCAGCGCGGCCTTGCCGGCCGGGCCCAGCGGCAGCCCGACGTCCGTCGAACCGACGACCTCGGAGGCCAGCACGCCCAGCGCCTGCCCGATCTGGGTGCCGAACATGGCGCCGCCCATGGAGCGCATCATCCCGAGCAGCGGGCCGGCCATGGCCTGCATCTCCTCGGGCATCACCTCGCCCATCGCCGACCCGACCCGCTCGGCGAGCGGATCGACCAGATCCCGCCATACCGGCAGGGTCTCCTCGACCCACTCGGCGCGGCTCCAGGCCACCACCGAGCCGGCGCCCGACGGGAGCGACGTCACACCGTCCAGCCACAGGTCGGCCAGGCGTACGGCCTCCTGGACCGCGGTCCGCTCACCGGCGGAGACGCTGGCGTCCTTGCTGCCGTCCTCGGCGCCCTGCGCGACGGTCTGCCGCGCGATGTCCTTGGCCATCTCCCAGTTCACCGGGCCGCCCTCGTAGGAGAGCATCTGGCCGAGCCGCTGGAAGGCGGCGCCGAGGTCGCCAGGGTTCATCTGGCCGCCGGGTCCCCCCATGCCGCCGAAGAGCGCCGCGAACGGATTGTCCGCAGCGCCGCTCCCGCCGCCGAACCCGAAGGGGTTCGCGGGGCCCTGGCTACCTCCCTGGCCGTCCTTCTTCTTGCCGTTGTCGCCGTCCTCCGGCTCCTCCGGCGGAAGGCCGAATCCAAATGGGGTGTCACTCACGGGTTTCCTCGGCTCGTAGGGCCGCCGGCCCTACGCCGACGGCGGCTGCCCGACATCACCTCCAGCGTAGACACTCGCCCCGCCTCGGGGCTCGGTGCTTCGCTGTCCCGGTGGCTGCGGCAGGATGGATGTCACCTGGTGCGGACGCGTTCGTCGCGCCCGTACTGAAGACAACCGCTGGAGACGCCCGGTGAGTTCCCCAGATCCGACCGTTCGCGCAGCGCGAAACGCTGCCGCCGCAGCCGATCAGGCAGACCGCACCCCGGTCGGCGCCGACCGGCCGCTGCGCCGCCCCGTCGTCGCCGTCACCGGAGCCGCCTCCGGGGTCGGCGCGCTGCTCACCCGTGCCCTGGTGGTGTCCGACGAGGTCAGGGAGGTGGTGGCCATCGACGAACGCCCCGGCGACATCGCCGAGGCGAAGTGGCACGTCCTGGACGTCCGCGACCCTGCCATCGCCGACAAACTGCGCGGAGCGGATGTCGTCGTCCATCTCGCCCTCGACCTCGACCTGGAGACCGACGCCGCGGCCCGCACCGCCTACAACGTGCGCGGCACCCAGACCGTGCTGACCGCCGCCGCGGCCGCCGGCGTCCACCGGGTGGTGTTGTGCACCTCCGCCATGGTCTACGGGGCGCTGCCCGACAACGACGTCCCGCTCGCCGAGGACGCCGAGCTGCGCGCCACCGCGGACGCCACCGGGGTCGGCGACCTCCTGGAGATCGAGCACTTGGCGCGCCGCGCCCCGCGCGCCCACCCGGGCCTGAACGTCACCGTGCTGCGCCCCGCCGTCCTGGTCGGCGGCACCGACACCGCGCTGACCCGCTACTTCGAGTCGCCGCGCCTCCTGGTCGTCGCCGGATCCCGCCCGGCCTGGCAGTTCTGCCACGTGGAGGACCTGGTCAGCGCCCTGGAGTACGCCGCCCTGGAGAAGGTCGAGGGCGAGCTGGCGGTGGGCTGCGACGGCTGGCTGGAGCAGGAGGAGGTCGAGGAGCTCTCCGGCATCAGACGGATGGAGCTGCCGTCCTCGGTGGCGCTGGGCGCCGCCGCCCGCCTGCACCGGATCGGCCTGACGCCGTCGCCCGCCGGGGACCTCGCGTACACCATGCACCCCTGGGTGGTCAGCGGCAGCCGGCTGCACGACGCGGGCTGGCGGCCCCGGTGGACCAACGAGGAGGTCCTCGCCGAGCTGCTGGAGGAGGTCGCGGGTCGGCACACGGTCGCCGGCCGACGGCTGGGCCGCAAGGACGCCACCGCCGCGGGCGCCGCCGGAGCCACCGTCGCCCTCCTGGGCACCGCCGCCCTGGTCCGCCGCGCCCGCAAGGCCCGCCGCCGCATCTGACGCCACCGGGGCCACCGACCACGGGTCGCCCCGTACGCCGGGCACATCGCGGGCCGCCGACTGTACGAGCCTCCATACGGGGCCCCGGACGCCCGGTGGAAACGGCCATTCCCCGAGGCATGCCCGGTGCGGCACGATGGGACCATGTCTGGCACGCACTCCCGCCCGTCCACCGGCCGCGACCACCCTGGTGAGCAGGGCGCCGAGGATCCCATCCGGCTCCTGGAGATCCGCGACACCGCGCTGTCCGTGGACGAGGTCTTCGCGGCCGTCGGGGACGAGGCGGCGGGCGGCACGGCCCTCTTCGTCGGCACGGTCCGCTCGCACGACGGCGGCACCGACGTGGACGGCCTGGGCTACTCCGCCCATCCGTCCGCCGCGGCGGAGCTGCGCCGGGTCGCCGAGAAGGTCGTCGCCGACTATCCGGTCCGCGCGCTGGCCGCCGTCCACCGGGTGGGCGATCTGGCCATCGGAGATCTGGCCGTGGTCGTCGCGGTGGCCTGCCCCCACCGTGCCGAGGCGTTCGCCGCCTGCCGCAAGCTGATCGACGACCTCAAGCACGAGGTCCCCATCTGGAAGCACCAGACCTTCTCGGACGGAACAGAAGAGTGGGTGGGCGCGTAGCGCCGTCTTCTGGGGGTGGAGGTCGGGTGACGGGAGGGAGGGTGGGCGCGTAGCGCCTTCTTCTGGGGGTGGAGGTCGGGTGACGGGAGGGCGCGTAGCGCTTCCGGCTCTTGGCCTGGGGCCGAACCGGTGCCCCCGGTTCCGGTTGCGTAACCCGCTCCCCAGCACCAGCGTTGACGTGGCAGATGGTTAATCTGTTTATTCGTCGATCGTGGGCGCGCTAGGTGTAGGGAGGTCGCCATGGGAGCGCTCCTCTGGCTGCTGATTCCGGTGCTGGCCGGTCTGGTCGCTGCGCTCTGGAGCAGCTGGGCCATGCGCAACCGCCGGACCGGGGACGTCGCCGAACTGGCCGGCTACGCCCGATTCCGCGCCGCGATGGAGAAGGAACACGCCACTCCCGTCCCCGCCGCCGCCGTCCCCGAGGGCGCCTCGGACCCGGTCTGACGCCGCCGGCGCCCGGTCGTCCGCCCGTCCCCGTACGGACGGCCCCGCGGGCCGGTTGTCATACCCGTCCCGTACTGTCGTTCCATGCCACGCCGCACCGCGACGCTGCTCGCCTCGACCCTGATGCTGATCGCGCTGCTCTGCGCCGGGGTGCTGATTCCCGTCCCGTATTCCGAGATGTCGCCGGGACCGACGGTCAACACCCTCGGAGACCACAACGGCGAGCCGGTGCTGCAGATCTCCGGCCGCAAGACGTATCCGACCTCCGGCAACCTCAACATGACCACGGTGCGGGTGACCGGCCCGGACTACAACATGAACCTCTTCGAGGCGGTCTACGGCTGGCTGGACCCGAGCAGCGCGGTGGTGCCGCACAAGACGCTCTACCCCGAGGGGCAGACGGCCGAGCAGGCCGACCAGCAGAACGCCGAGGAGTTCACGCAGTCCCAGGAGAGCGCCAAGGTCGCCGCGCTCAAGCAGCTGCACATCCCGGTCGCCACCCAGACCGTGGTGGGGGCGGTCGTCAAGGGCAAGCCGGCCGACGGGGTGCTGCACGCCGGCGACGTGATCAAGGCGGTGGACGGCAACGAGGTCCAGCAGACCGGCGACGTCGCCAAGTTCGTCACCCGGCACAAGCCGGGCGAGAAGGTGGTCTTCACCCTCATCCCCGCCAAGGACGCGGCCGCGGCGGAGAAGCAGGGCAAGCGGCCCGAGGGGCCGCAGAAGCAGGTCGCGATCACCACGGCGGCGGACAGCGGCCGGGCGGTGGTGGGCATCCAGGCCCAGGCGGACCACACCTTCCCGTTCACCATCGACGTGAAGCTCGCCGACGTCGGCGGCCCCAGCGCCGGGCTGATGTTCGCGCTCGGCATCGTCGACAAGCTCACGCCCGGCGGCAATCTGACCGGCGGCAGGTTCGTCGCCGGCACGGGCACCATCGACGACCAGGGCAAGGTCGGCCCGATCGGCGGCATTTCGATGAAGACGATCGGCGCGCGGGACAAGGGCGCGGAGTTCTTCCTGACGCCCAAGGAGAACTGCGCGGCCGCCGCGAAGGACACCCCCAGCGGCCTCCGGCTGGTCAAGGTCGGCACCATAGGGGACGCGGTGCAGGCGCTGGAGAAGATCCGCAAGAACGACCTCGCCGGCCTGCCGAGCTGCAGCCCGGCAGGCCGGTAGCGAGGCACGAGGACGAGGCCGACGGCGGGGCATCCGGTGTCCCGCCCGCCGGAAGCGCCCTAGGGTGCTTCCGACGGATCTCCGCGGCGTCGCGGCGTCTGGCACGCACGCTCGCGGCGTTGCCGAAATGTCCCCATAGCTCCGCTATGAAGACATCCCGGCGCCTTGCGATCGCACGCACCAGACGCCGCTCCTTCTTCCACGGAGATCCGTCGGAAGCGCCCTAGTCCTCGAAGGTCGCCGTCAGGGCGTCCGCGAGGCTGGGGACCAGCGACTTGCCGGTCAGCACCTCGGAGGTGGAGTCCTTCTCCCGCAGCCGCAGCGCCGACTCGCGGGCGCCGTCCCGCAGGACGGCCACCGTCATCCGGACCTCCTGGCGCTCGGGGTGCTCGGCGACCCACTTGGCGAGCTGCCGTTCGGACATGCCCTCCGGCTCGGCCTTCTCGGCGGACGGCGGCAGCATCAGGCGTTCCACGGTCAGTGCGCAGCCGACGACGGCGTCGGGCCAGGCGATGGTGGCGAGGAACTCGTCCAGCGGAGTGCCGGCCGGGATCTCGTCCTGCTCGATGGGGGTCAGGGAGGTGCCGGTGGACTCGTCGATGCCCAGCTGGGCGGCGAGCGAGGGCTCCTGTGCACGGAGCTTGGCGGTGTCGACGAGGGCGAACAAACGGGCGGGCTGGTCCCAGCCGAGGCTGGCCGCGTACTCGTCGATTTCGAGTACCGCGCGGGTCAGTGGGTCGGCGGCGAGGGGGGTGCCGTCAACGGGGAGGTTGGTCATGCTCAACATCGTGCCTTGTGCACCCCGGAAATCGGGAACCGAGTAAAGCCGTCGTAAGTTGCATCACTGGGTCCTAGTATCGCCGGGCCTGCCCCACACGACAGCGAACTTCGAGGTGCGCACCTTGGCTTTCCAGATGCCGGACCGCGGCGGAGGCCCCTCCGGGCCACGGATCAGAGTCGGCCGACCGTCGCGGCGGTTCAGGACCCTGCTCATGACGTTGGGTGTACTGGCCGTGCTGGCCATGCTCTTCGTGATGTTCTCGGGATTCTGGACCGACTGGCTCTGGTACCGCTCGGTCCACTTCTCCTCGGTCTTCACCACCACCCTGTGGACCAAGATCGGACTGTTCTTCTCCTTCGGCGTCGTGATGGCGGTGGCCGTCGGCGTCAACATCTGGCTGGCGCACCGGCTGCGGCCGCCGCTCAGCGCGATGTCCGTGGAGCAGCAGAGCCTGGACCGCTACCGCATGGGCGTCGCCCCGTTCAAGAAGTGGGCGCTGGTCGCGGTCACCGCGGTGATCGGGTTGATCGCCGGGGCCTCCGCCTCCGGTGAGTGGCGGACGTGGCTCCAGTGGGTCAACGGCGTTCCGTTCGGCACCACGGATCCGCAGTTCCACAAGGACGTCTCGTTCTACGCCTTCGACCTGCCGTGGTACCGCTTCCTGCTGAGCTTCGGCTTCGCCTGCGCGGTGCTGTCCCTGGTGGCCGCCGTGCTCACCCACTACCTCTACGGCGGGTTGCGGCTGACCAGCCCCGGTTCGCGGGCGACCGCCGCGGCCACCGGCCACCTCTCGGTGCTGCTGGGCCTCTTCGTCTCCCTGAAGGCGGTCGCGTACTGGCTCGACCGGTACGGCCTCGCGGTGAAGTCCAGCGGCCTGAAGTCGGCCGACAACTGGACCGGTCTGCGCTACGTCGACGCCAACGCCTATCTCCCGGCGAAGACCATCCTGTTCTTCATCGCGGCGATCTGCGCGGTGCTGTTCTTCGCCACCTTGTGGCGGCGCACCTGGCAGCTGCCGGTGATCGGGTTCGGTCTGATGGTGCTCTCCGCGGTCCTGATCGGCGGGCTGTACCCGGCGATCGTCCAGAAGTTCCAGGTCCAGCCGAACGAGCAGGCCAAGGAAGCGCCGTACATCAAGCAGAACATCAAGGCGACCCGGGATGCGTACGACATCCAGGACTCCGAGGTGAAGTCCTACAAGGGCAACTACAAGCCGGCCTCCGAGGAGGACCGGCAGCGGCTCCGGGACGACGCCGACACCGTCGCCAGCATGCGGCTGCTCGACCCGAACGTGGTCTCGCCGGCCTTCCAGCAACAGCAGCAGGTGCGGTCCTACTACCAGTTCCCGTCCACCCTGGACGTCGACCGGTACAAGGGCAAGGACGGCAAGGAGCAGGACACCGTCATCGGCCTGCGCGAGCTGAACCTCGCCGGCATCCCCGAGCGCAACTGGATCAACGACCACTTCAAGTACACCCACGGCTACGGCGCGGTCACCGCCAAGGGGACCGAGACCGCCGACGGCGGCGGCCCCCAGTACACCGAGTCCGACCTGCCGACCAAGGGCCAGCTCCCGAAGTACGAACAGCGCGTCTACTACGGCGAGAAGACCACCCAGTACTCCATCGTGGGCGGGCCGCAGAAGGAGCTGGACTACTCCGACGACAGCGGTGAGAAGGGCTACCGCTACCAGGGCAAGAGCGGGGTGAGCCTGTCCAACCCGATCAACCGCGCCGCCTACGCGGTGGCGTTCGGGGAGCCGCAGATCCTCTACTCCGGCGCCATCGGGGACAAGTCGCGGATCCTGTACAACCGCACGCCCAAGGAGCGCGTCGAGTCCGTCGCCCCCTGGCTGACCATCGACGGCGACGCCTACCCGGCGGTGATCGACGGCCGGATCCAGTGGATCGTGGACGCGTACACCACCAGCAACGGTTACCCGTACGCCTCGCGCACCACCCTCGGGGAGAGCACCGCCGACTCGCTCACCAACGGCCAGCGCGCGGTGGTGGCCCAGCAGAACCAGGTCAACTACATCCGCAACTCCGTCAAGGCGACGGTCGACGCGTACGACGGCACGGTCAAGCTCTACCAGTGGGACACCAAGGACCCGGTCCTGAAGACCTGGATGAAGGCGTTCCCCGGCACGGTCGAGAAGAAGAGCTCCATCAGCCCGGACCTGCTGGCCCACCTGCGGTACCCGCAGGACCTGTTCAAGGTGCAGCGCCAGCTGCTGACCACGTACCACGTCACCGACCCGGGCACCTTCTACACCGGTTCGGAGCGCTGGCAGATCCCCAGCGACCCGACCACCAAGTCGGGCAACGCGGTGCCGCCGTACTACCTGAGCATGAAGATGCCCGACCAGAAGGCACAGGCGTTCTCGCTGACGACGACCTTCACGCCCAACAAGAAGGACAACCTGGGCGCCTTCATGGCGGTCGACGCCGATGCCACGAGCGCCGACTACGGCAGGATCAGACTGCTGAAGCTGCCGGCGCAGACCCCGGTGCCGGGCCCGCAGCTCGCCCAGTCGAAGTTCAACTCCGACCCGACGATCGCCAACGAGCTCAACATCCTCAAGAAGTTCGGCGACTCGGAGATCGAGTACGGCAACCTGCTGACCGTGCCGCTGCACGACGGCCTGCTCTACGTCGAACCGGTCTACCTGCGCGGCGCCAACACCAACTACCCGCTCCTGAAGAAGGTGTTGGTGAGCTACGGCGACAGCAAGCCCGTCCTGGAGAACAGCCTCAAGGACGCCCTCGACGTCGTCTTCGGCAAGAAGGCGCCGAGCACCGGCTCGGAGAACCCGCCGCCCGGCGGCGGGCAGACCGGCGAGCAGCCGCCGGCCGGCCAGACCGTGCAACAGGACCTGACGGACGCCGAGAAGGCGTACGACGACGGCGAGAAGGCACGGGTGGCCGGCGACTGGGCCGCCTACGGCGAGGCCCAGAAGCGGCTGAAGAACGCGCTGGACCGGGCGGCCAAGGCGTCCGAGAAGGGCGGCAAGGCGAGCGACTGAGCCCCCGGCGCGGATCCCTTCGGTCCGGTGGCCGCCGGCGCACATCGGCGGCCACCGCGACCCGGGTGTCAACCGCGCTCCCCGCGACGTGATACGTTGGAGTCACAACGGCGCGGGGTGGAGCAGCTCGGTAGCTCGCTGGGCTCATAACCCAGAGGTCGCAGGTTCAAATCCTGTCCCCGCTACTGAAAGACCAAGGCCCGGATTCCTTGAGAATCCGGGCCTTTGTCATGCGTTCGGGTCAAAGCTGACCGGGGGCGGGTCGGACAACCCATGTGGGAAAGCTGTGTGCTTGAGTTTGGCATGTCGCCGTGTCGGGAAGTCGACAAACCGCTGAAGTGACCTCACTGGCTGCGGTATACCAGGTGTACGCGGGTTACAGGTGATGCGACGATGGTTCTTATGGGGGACAAGGCAAGGTTGTTGGAGACGGACCGGTTTGTGCAGGCGCCCGACGACGGGCGCGATCCCGAGATGGCGATGGACGCGATGGAGGCCGACGGCACGGCCGAGGCGTCCGACGCGGTGACCGAGTCCGGCCACCGCCGTGCCGCAGAGGCGGGCGACACCGCCGCCATGAGCGCGCTGGGTGCGATGCTGCTGCGCCGCGCCGACCTCGACGGCGCCGAGCCGCACCTCCGCTCGGCCGCTGCCGCCGGGGACCGGGCCGCGGCCAACAACCTCGGCGTCCTCCTCCACCAGCGGGGCTACGCCGACGAGGCCGCCGGCTGGTGGCGGATCGCCGCCGTCGCCGGCTCCGCCGCCGCCGCGCACGCCCTGGGCCGCCACTACCGCGAGCGCGGCGACGAGCCGGCTGCCGAGTACTGGCTGCGCCAGTCCGCCGAGTCCGGCCACTGCCTGGGCGCGTACGCCCTCGCCGACCTCCTGGAGCACCGCGGCGACATCGGCGCCGAGCGCTGGTTCCGGGCCGCCGCCGAGCGGGGCCACCGGGAGGCCGCCTACCGCCTCGCCCGGCTCGTCGAGGACGGCCGCGACGCCGACCGCCGGACGGTGCCCGCCTACGGGGAACTGACCCAGCAGGCCGAGGCCGAGCAGTGGTACCGCCAGGCCGCCGCCCGCGGCCACCGGCGGGCCGCGCTCCAGCTCGGCGCGCTGCTGGAGGAGCGCGGCGACATCCAGGAGGCCGGCCGCTGGTACCTCTCCGCGGCCAAGGACGGTGAGGCCCGCGCCGCCTGCGCGCTGGGCTTCCTGCTCCGCGACGCCGGGGACGAGGAGAGCGCCGCGGAGTGGTGGCGGCGGGCCGCCCAGGACGGCGACGGCAACGCCGCCAACGCCCTCGGTGCGCTGCACGCCGACCGCGGCGAGCTGCAGACCGCCGAGCGCTGGTACCGCGCCGCGCTGGACGCCGGGGACGTCAACGGCGCCTACAACCTCGGCCTGCTCTGCGCCGAGCAAGGCCGGCCCGGCCGGGGCGAGCAGTGGTACCGCCGCGCCGCCTACGCCGGCCACCGCGAGGCCGCCAACGCGCTGGCCATCCTGCTGCTCCAGCGCGGCGACGCCTCCGGGGCCGAACCGTGGTTCTCCAAGGCGGCCGAAGCGGGCAGCGTGGACGCCGCGTTCAACCTCGGCATCCTGTTCACCGGCCGCGGCGAGGAGCGACTGGCGCGCTCCTGGTACGAGCGGGCGGCGTCCGCCGGGCACACCGACGCGGCGCTCCAGGTCGCCATAGCGCAGCTGCGTGACGGCGACCTCCAGGACGCGGAGCGGAACCTGCGCTGCGCGGCCGGCGGCGGCAGTGCCGAGGCGGCCTTCCGGCTCGCCGACCTCCTCGACCGGCGGTCCGGGGAACCGGACGGCGAGCGGCCCGAGGGCGACGAGAGCCGGCAGTGGTACGAGCGCGCCGCGCGCCAGGGCCACCGCCGCGCCCAGGTCCGGGTTGGCATGTTCGCGGCGGCTCGCGGGGACGCCGTGGAGGCGGCGTCCTGGTACCGCGCGGCGGCCGAGGCCGGCAGCCGTAACGGCGCCTTCAACCTCGGGCTGCTGCTGGCCCGCGAGGGCAGCCTCCCCGAGGCCGTCCTGTGGTGGCAGCGCGCCGCCGAGAGCGGCCACGGCCGGGCGGCGCTGCGGCTGGCGCTGATCGCCGCCCGCCGCGGGGCGTTCACGGAGGCCCAGCGCTGGTGCGCGCGGGCCGTGGAGCTCGGCCCGCCAGAGGTGGCGGAGCGGGCGGCCCGGCTGCGGACCGCACTCCAGGAGGAGCTCAGCGCGTGACGGCCGGCGGCCGGGGGCGGTGACCCCGGTGCCCGGGGTGCGGTCCGACGGCCGCGCCCCGGGCCGGCCGGAGCGAATTTGCGCTGGTCGTCGGCATGGGGTTAAAGTAAAGCCACAACGACGCGGGGTGGAGCAGCTCGGTAGCTCGCTGGGCTCATAACCCAGAGGTCGCAGGTTCAAATCCTGTCCCCGCTACTGAAACCGAAGGCCCGGATCCTCAGGATCCGGGCCTTCGGTGTATTTGGGGCGATGGCTACGAGCGGTGCCTGACCGCCTCCGCGTGCAGAGCGCGGTCCGTGATCTTCTCCTCCGGCAGCGCGGTGCCCTCTTGGTGACACCGGCGTCGCGATAGGCCCGCTGGAGCCGGTTGATGGTGCCCTTCCTGGTCTCCCGGTCCATCCGGAGCGCCGGCACCGAGGCGAGGGGCTTCGGATCCGCCTTCAGTGGCCCGGCTGGTTCCGCGACGAACGCCTTGTCGGCCTTGTAGTCGCCGGCGAAGTAGGTGTTGACGGTGCGGACGTAGGCGCGCGGAAAGGTGAGGTCGGCGCCCGCTCCATCGGTTACGTGATCACCGACCCCTTGCCGATCACGGTGCCCCGCGTCGCGCCCTTGAGGGACGGCGAGGAGGTGGGCCGCCCGATCTTGAGCCGCACCCAGTGGAGCGTCCGCTCCGTGGCGCGCCGAAGACCCCCGGGGCGGCAGGGGCCCACGGGGTGGCGGGGGTGCGGCGCGGCCCGGACGGGGGCCGGGTCGGGTCAGGAAGTGGCGCTGCAGTTGGGGCAGATGCCCCGGTAGGTCACGGTGACCTCGGAGACCTGGAAGCCGTAGCGCTCCGGCTCGGGCAGCGAGGAGAGCGGGTCGCCGTGGAGGTGCACGTCGCGGATCGTGCCGCAGCGCGAGCAGACGAGGTGCTGGTGGTCGTGGTGGGCGTTGGGGTCGTAGCGCTTGGCGCGACCGTCGGTGCTCACCTCGATCACCTCGCCGAGCGAGACCAGCTCGCCGAGGGTGTTGTAGACGGTGGCGCGGGAGATCTCGGGGAGGCGCTCGGACGCCTTGGCGTGCACCTCGTCGGCGGTGTAGTGGACGTGGTCCCCGTCCAGGACCTCGGCGACGACGCGGCGTTGTGCGGTCAGCCGCCAGCCGCGTCCCCGGAGTCGTTCCAGCAGGTCACTCATGCCAATCACCTATCAGTCAGATAGTCACCAGGGTAGCAGCGGCGGTCCATCGCCGGATCGGGTACGAGTTTCGGTCTCATCTTGACTTAGACATTGTCCAATGTAGGATCGGGTGTGGCGCAAGCCAAGGGCAGGTGAACGAAGACATCAGGAGGCGCACGTGTCGGTAGAGAGCACCACCGGACCGCTGACCACGGAGACCGGGGCCCCGGTCGCGGACAACCAGAACAGCGAGACGGCCGGCCTCGGCGGCCCCGGTCTGATCCAGGACCAGCTCCTGATCGAGAAGCTCGCGCACTTCAACCGGGAGCGCATCCCGGAGCGCATCGTCCACGCCCGCGGCGCGGGTGCGTACGGCACCTTCACCGTCACCGCGGACGTGACGCGGTACACCCGCGCGAAGTTCCTCTCGGAGATCGGCAAGCAGACCGAGACGTTCCTGCGCTTCTCGACGGTCGCCGGCAACCTCGGTGCGGCCGACGCGGTGCGCGACCCCCGCGGCTTCGCGCTGAAGTTCTACACCGAGGAGGGCAACTACGACCTCGTCGGCAACAACACCCCGGTGTTCTTCATCAAGGACGCCATCAAGTTCCCCGACTTCATCCACACCCAGAAGCGCGACCCCTACACCGGCTCCCAGGAGGCGGACAACGTCTGGGACTTCTGGGGTCTTTCGCCCGAGGCCACCCACCAGGTGACCTGGCTGTTCGGCGACCGCGGCATCCCGGCCACGTACCGCCACATGAACGGCTACGGCTCGCACACCTTCCAGTGGAACAACGAGGCGGGCGAGGTCTTCTGGGTCAAGTACCACTTCAAGACCGACCAGGGCATCGAGAACCTCACCCAGGGCGAGGCCAACAGGCTCGCTGGTGAGGACCCCGACAGCCACCAGCGCGACCTGCGCGAGTCCATCGAGCGCGGCGAGTTCCCGACCTGGACCGTCCAGGTGCAGATCATGCCGGCGGCCGACGCGGCCACCTACCGCTTCAACCCGTTCGACCTGACCAAGGTCTGGCCGCACGAGGACTACCCGCCCATCGAGATCGGCACGTTGGAGCTCAACCGCAACCCGGAGAACATCTTCGCCGAGGTCGAGCAGTCGATCTTCTCCCCGCACCACTTCGTGCCGGGCATCGGCCCGTCCCCCGACAAGATGCTCCAGGGTCGCCTCTTCGCGTACGGCGACGCGCACCGCTACCGCGTCGGCATCAACGCCGACCACCTCCCGGTGAACCGCCCGCACGCCACCGAGGCGCGCACCCACGGCCGGGACGGCGCGCTCTATGACGGCCGCCACGGCCGGCAGAAGAACTACGAGCCGAACAGCTTCGGCGGCCCGGTCCAGACCGGCCGGGCGCTGTGGCAGCCGCTGCCGGTGTCCGGCGCGACCGGCGAGACCGTGGCGCCCTCGCACGCCGAGGACGACGACTTCGTCCAGGCCGGCAACCTCTACCGCCTGATGTCGGACGGCGAGAAGGAGCGCCTGATCGACAACCTGGCGGGCTTCATCGCCAAGGTCTCCCGCGACGACATCGCGCAGCGGGCGATCGAGAACTTCCGCAAGGCGGACGCGGACTACGGCAAGCGGCTGGAGGCCGCGGTCCAGGCCCTGCGCGGCTAGGGGGCCCGCGCGGCGGTCCGTCACCTCGGTGGCGAGCCGCCGCGGGGCGACCGGACGTCGCTTGCCGTACATGCCGAAGAGGCCGGATGCCACGGGGCTCCGGCCTCTTCGTGCGGGCGTGTGCGCCCGCATCCGCACGCTCGTGCGCCCTCGCGCCGTGACCGTCGGGGCAGCCACCCTCAGGCCGCCGCGGGCGTCCGTACGGAGACGTCGGACCAGCAGCGGATGATGTCGCGGACCGAGACGATGCCGACCGGTTCGAGGTTGTCCAGGACGACGAGATGGCGGAAGCCGCCGCGCACCATGGCGCCGGCCGCCTCGTCCAGCGTCCAGTCCGGGGCCGCGAAGACCACGTCGGACGTGGTGTGGCTCTGTGCGGTCTCCCGGTCGGGGTTCTCGCCCGCCCCGAGGGAGTTGAGGATGTCGCGCTCGGTGAGGATGCCGATGCCGAAGGTGTCCTTGTCGAAGACCACGGCCGCGCCGATGCGGCGGGCCGCCATCAGTCGTGCCGCCTGGCGGAGGGTGTGGGCCGGCCCGATGGTGAGGACCGTCGTGCTCATGGCTTCTTTGACGAGCATGGACATGAAGGGGAGCCACCTCCTTGGGTGCATGTGAATATGCGAATCGATTCACAAGTGCACAAAGTGGGGGGTTCTCATGTTCACATGCCCCCGTCCACGTCACAAGGGGCAGATGTTGGACATCAGTCCGAGCATCTGCCCCTTCGCGGATCGGTGCCGGTTTTCGGCTGGCGGCCCGGCGCCGTATGCGCGGCGGCGGTCAGCCCCGGTTGTCCCCGACGTACGACAACAGGTCCTCGTGGAGCAGGCCGTTGGAGGCCGCCGCGTTCCCGCTGTGCGGACCGGGCCGACCGTCCAGGCCGGTGTAGCGTCCGCCGGCCTCCTGGACGATCACCGCACAGGCCGCCATGTCCCACAGGGACAGCTCCGGCTCCGCGCAGATGTCCACCGTCCCCTCGGCGACCATCATGTAGGGCCAGAAGTCGCCGTAGGCCCGGGTGCGCCAGCAGTCCCGGGACAGGTCGAGGAAGCCGGAGAGCTTGTCGCGCTCCTCCCAGCCGCTCAGCGAGGAGTACGCGAAGGACGCGTCCTGGATGCGGGCGACCTGGGAGGTCTGCAACCGGGTCGCCGAGGTCAGGCTGCGGCCGGTGAAGGCGCCCAGGCCCTCCGCGGCCCACCAGCGGCGATTCAGTGCCGGGGCGGAGACGAGCCCGACCACCGGGCGGTCGCCGCCCTCGCCGCGCTCCATCAGGGCGATCAGGGTCGCCCAGACCGGCACCCCGCGGACGTAGTTCTTGGTCCCGTCGATCGGGTCGATGATCCAGCGGCGCGGCCCCGAGCCCTCGCTGCCGAACTCCTCGCCGAGCACCGCGTCCCGCGGCCGGGCGCGCTGGAGTTGGCCGCGGATCAGCTCCTCGGCGGATTTGTCCGCCTCGGTGACCGGAGTCATGTCCGGTTTGGTCTCCACCTTGAGGTCGAGGGCCTTGAACCGTTCCATGGTCGCGGCGTCCGCGGCGTCCGCCAGGACGTGTGCCAGGCGGAGATCATCGTGATAGTCGGGCATGTGCGAACAGTATCCACTGGTATACGCGGGATCCACATGGCCATGCCGCGTCCTGAGGGTGGTCTCCCGGGAGTCGTCGGCCGGGCCCGCCCGAGGGGCGTCCGCAGTGGGTCTTGACAGTCCCTGACGGTACGTCAATTCTGTGATCTGGACCACTGTTCGGGTGGAGCCAGGGAGGTGGCCGATGCCTTCGGCACGCGAGGCCCTGCTGGACGCCGCCTACACGGCGCTGCTGACCCGGGCCTGGACGGCCGTCCGGATGGTGGAGGTGGCGGCCGCGGCGGGGGTGTCCCGGCAGACGCTCTACAACGAGTTCGGCGGCAAGGACGGGCTGGCCCGGGCGCTCGTCCAGCGGGAGACCGAGACCTATCTGGCCGGGGTGGACCGGGCGCTGGCCCGAGGGGTCGCCGGACCGGCGGACGACGCCGGCGCCCGGGTGGCCGCGGCGGCCGCCTGGACCCTGCGGACCGCACGGGCGAACCCGCTGGTGCGGGCGGCGCTGACGGGGTGTTGGGGCGATCGGCTGCCGGCCGGTCAGGACAGGCCCGGCGAACTCGTCGGCCGGTTCCGCGACCGGGCGGTGGCGGCGCTGGCGCCCGGCCGGCCCCGGGAGGACCTGCCGGCCCTGGACGCGGCCTGCGAGACCGCGGCCCGGCTGACGCTGTCCTGCGTGATCGCCCCGGCGAGCGCGGAGCGGGACCCGGAGCCGGTCCGCCCACCGGCCGACGTGCGCGTGGCGGTGCCGCGGCAGCGGGCGCGGCGCAGGCCCGAGGCCGAGACCGAGGCGGTCTCCCGGCTCGTGCGGGGCGCCTTCGCCGGACTCGCCGGATGACGTGGGCGGCCGCAGGGCGTCAGTGCGCCGAGCCGGACAGCTGGAGCCCGATCACCCCGACGATGACCAGGGTGATCGAGATGATCTTCAGCGTGGAGACCAGGTCACCGAGGAAGACCATGCCGTAGATCGCGGTGCCGGCCGCGCCGATGCCGGTCCACACCGCGTACGCCGGGCCGACGTCGAGCTTGCGCAGCGCCAGGGTCAGCAGGCCGAAGCTGCCCAGGGCGAAGACCGCGAAGGCGACGGTCGGGTAGAGGCGGGTGAAGCCGTGCGAGAGCTTGAGGCAGACCGCGAAGCCGGTCTCCAACAGGCCCGCCACCACGACCATCAGCCACGCCATATCCCATTGCCTCCGTCAGTTCGGTGACTGCTTCAGCCCAGGCGACCCATCACGACCGGATCAGACCGGATCAGACCGGTCCTGGTGTGAGGGTGATTATGCCGTTGGCCCCGACGGACGGCAGGGGATTACCGGGATCAGTCGCCCTCGCGTCGCTCCCGGGTGGACAGCAGTCGGCGCAGGGAATACAGGCGGGCCGGGTCGGCGTGCCCGCCGGCCACCCACGCCTCCAGCGCGCAGTCCGGCTCGTCGTGGCTGCACGCCCGGGGGCACTCCTCGGTGCCCGGCTCCAGGTCCGGGAAGGCGTGGATGACCCGGGACGGGTCGATGTGGGCCAGCCCGAAGGACCGCACGCCCGGGGTGTCGATGACCCAGCCGGTGTCGCCGGGCAGCGGCAGCGCCAGCGCCGAGGTGGTGGTGTGCCGGCCGCGGCCGGTGACCGCGTTGACGTGTCCGGTGGCCCGGCGGCGCTCCGGCACCAGGGCGTTGACCAGGGTCGTCTTGCCCACCCCGGAGTGCCCCACGAACGCCGTCATCCGGCCGGTCAGCTTCTCCCGGACCCGCTCGGCGGCGCTGCCGTCGGACAGCTCCTCGCGGTTGGTGACGACGTACGGGACGCCGAGCGCGCCGTAGGACTCCAGCAGGGTGTCCGGCGAGGCCAGGTCGGACTTGGTCAGCACCAGCAGCGGGTCCAGCCCGGCGTCGTAGGCGGCGACCAGACAGCGGTCGATCAGCCGCGGCCGGGGCTCGGGGTCGGCGAGCGCGGTGACGATCGCCAACTGGTCGGCGTTGGCGACCACCACCCGCTCGTACGGGTCGTCGTCGTCCGCCGTGCGGCGCAGCGTGGAGCTGCGCGGCTCGACCCGCACTATCCGGGCCAGGGTGTCCTTGTCGCCGCTCAGGTCGCCGACCACGGCGACCCGGTCGCCGACCACCGCGCTCTTGCGGCCCAGCTCGCGGGCCTTCATGGCGGTGACCTTGCGGTCGTCGATCAGGCAGGTCAGGCGGCCCCGGTCGACGGTCAGGACCAGGCCCTCGCGGGCGTCCTCGTGCTTGGGGCGGATGTTCGTCCGCGGGCGGTTGCCCTTGCGGTTGGGACGGACCCGGACGTCGTCCTCATCGGGGTTCTTGCCGTAGCGACGCATGGTGCGGCGACCCTCAGGCTCTCCGGGCGGCGGTGGACGTCGGATCCAGCATCTGCGACCACAGCGCGGGGAAGTCGGGCAGGGTCTTGGCGGTGGTGGCGACGTTCTCCACCTCCACGCCCTCGACGGCCAGGCCGATGATCGCGGCGGCGGTGGCCAGCCGGTGGTCCTCGTAGGTGTGGAAGATCCCGCCGTGCAGCGGACGCGGCCGGATGTGCAGGCCGTCCGCGGTCTCGGTGACGTCGCCGCCGAGCTCGTTGAGCTCCTTGGTGAGCGCGGCCAGCCGGTCGGTCTCGTGCAGCCGCAGGTGCGCCACCCCGCGCAGCGTGGAGGGCGAGTCGGCGAGCGCGGCGACCGCGGCGATGCCCGGGGTCAGCTCGCCGACCTCGCCGAGGTCGATGTCGATGCCGTGGATGCGGCCACTGCCGGTGAGGGTCAGACCGTGCTCGGTCAGCTCGCAGGAGCCGCCCATGGCGGTGAAGATCTCGCGCAGCGCGTCGCCGGGCTGGGTGGTGTGCTCGGGCCAGTCCGGGACGGTGACCCGGCCGCCGGTGACCAGCGCCGCGGCCAGGAACGGCTGGGCGTTGGAGAGGTCCGGCTCGACGACCAGATCGCGGCCGAGCAGCGCGCCGGGGGTGACCCGCCAGACGTTCGGCTCGCCGCCCGCCTCCGGGGTGTCCACCTGGGCGCCGACGCTGCGGAGCATGTCGACGGTCATCCGGATGTGCGGCATCGAGGGCAGCGCCGCGCCGACGTGCCGGACCTCGACGCCCTGGTTGAAGCGCGGCGCGGACAGCAGCAGGGCGCTGACGAACTGCGAGGACGAGGAGGCGTCGATCTCCACCGCGCCGCCCTCCAGGGCGCCGCCGCCGAACACCGTCATCGGGAGGGCGCCGCGGTTGTCGTCGTCGATCCGGGCGCCCAGGGTGCGCAGCGCGTCGATGACGCCGTTCAGCGGGCGCTCGTAGGAGCGCGGGTCGCCGTCGAAGCGGATGGCGCCGTCGGCGAGCGTGGCGACCGGCGGCAGGAAGCGCATGACCGTGCCGGCGTTGCCGACGTCAACGGTGGCCGGGCCGTGCAGGCCGGCCGGGATGATCCGCCACGCCTCACCGCCGGAGGTGCCCGCGGAGCTGGACGAGGCGGTCTCCTCGATGCCGACGCCCAGGGCGCGCAGCGCCTCGGCCATCAGCAGGGTGTCGCGGGAGCGGAGCGGGCGGCGCAGCCAGCCGGGCTCGGAGGAGAGGGCGGCCAGGACCAGGCCGCGGTTCGTGACCGATTTGGAGCCGGGCACGGTGACGGTCGCATCGACCGCCCCGGGAGCGACGGGGGCGGGCCACAGGGCAGGGAGGGCGGGGCTCTCGGTCATGCCCTTACTTTAATGGCTGGACAAGGGTGCCGATCTTGATCAAAAGCGGCGCAACCTGTGCGAAACACGGCTCCCGCGGTGCAACCGCAGGCAGCGGCCCCCTCCGGGGCAACAGGCGCGACACCGACATACGGAATGTGGGTTACCGGATGCCTATCAGTAGGGACATCGGCTCCTCATACTCCGAGCAGCCAGCGCCCGCCGCCCATCAGGGAACAGAGGGTCACCACATGGAAGAACCCGAGCCAGACACCGGCCGGGACATGGGTGAGCCGGGCCAGCTGATCCGGGTCGGAGTCCACCGGGCCGCCGCGCCGCCGCTTCCCCTGGAGCTCGAACGGCGGCCGCACGCCGCCCAGCAGCAGGAACCACACCACCGCGTACGCGAAACCCGCCTGCACCTCGGGCGCGGTCAGCCAGGACACCAGGAGGAAGGTGCCGCCGGCGAGCACGACGGTCAGCACGCCGTACGCGTTGCGGATCATCGCCAGCATCGCCAGCAGCAGCACGGTGGCCCCCCACAACAGCGCTGTGGTGTGCCCGGCGCCCAACAGGGCGGCGCCCGCCAGGCCCAGCAGTGACGGGGCCAGATAGCCGGCCGCGGCGGTCAGGATCATGCCCAGACCGTGCGGTTTGCCGCGGGAGACGGTCAGCCCCGAGGTGTCGGAGTGCAGCCGGATCCCGTCCAGCCGGCGGCCGGTCAGCAGGGCGACCAGGCCGTGGCCGCCCTCGTGGGCGATCGTGACGGCGTTCCGCGACAGCCGCCAGGCGGTGCGCGGTATGACGGCGCCCAGGGCCAGCACGCCGGTGACGATCACCAGCCAGAGCGACGGCCCGGGCTGGGCCGAGAAGACCCGGTCCCAGACGTCCGTGATGTGGTGGGTGTCCAAGATCTCCACGTCTCCCTTCGGCGTGCATGGCAGTGTGGCATGCATGTGCGGTAGGTATGCAGCGAGCCGGCAGCCCGAGGACCTGGTCGGCATCTTCGACGTCCAGCAGTGGCAGCCCACGGAGACCCTGGCGCCCAGTTGGAACATCGCTCCGACGGCCAACGTGCAGGCGGTACTGGAACGTCCCCTCAAGGGCGAGGCCGCCGCCGCTTTCCCGCCTGGCCCGGTGCGCCAGCTGCGGACGCTCAAGTGGGGCCTGGTCCCGTCGTGGGCGAAATCACCCGAGGGCGCCGCGCGGATGATCAACGCCCGGGCCGAGACGGTGCATGAGAAGCCCTCGTTCCGGCAGGCGTTCGCGGCCCGCCGCTGCCTGCTCCCCGGGGACGGCTACTTCGAGTGGGTCACCGGCGCCGCCGAGCGGGAGCTGGAGGAGCAGGGCCGGAAGAAGCGGCCCCGCAAGCAGCCGTACTTCGTGACGCCGGCGGACGGCTCGGTGATGGCGATGGCCGGCCTCTACGAGTTCTGGCGGGACCGCACCCTGCCCGGCGACCACCCGCTGGCCTGGTGGGTGACCTGCACGGTCGTCACCACCGAGGCCGAGACCACCCCGCTGGCCGGGGCCACCGGGGACGACGGCCCGCGGACGCTCGCCGACATCCACCCGCGGATGCCGCTGGTGCTGCCGCCGGACCGCTGGGACGCCTGGCTCGACCCGGCCCGCACCGACCCCGACGACCTGCGCGCGCTGCTCGCCCCGCCGCCGCCCGGGCTGATGCGGGCCCACCCGGTCCCCACCGGCGTCAGCAACGTCCGCAACAACGGTCCGGAGCTGGTCACCGAGCTCGAAGGCCCCGAGGTCGGCACGCTGTTCTGACGCGCCGGGCGGGCCGCGCCGCACTCCCCGGCGCGGCCCGGGCAGGATGGGCGTATGAGTACGAGGGCGAACGAGAGCGAGACGGTCGCGACGCCGGTGGGCGACGCCCGGATCTCCTGGTACCGCGACGCCGAGCCGGCCCGGGCCGTGGTCGCCGTCAGCCACGGCGCGGGCGGCGGCATCGAGGCCCGTGACCTGCAGGCCCTGGCGGCCGCGCTGCCGGCCCGCGGCTACACCGTGGCGCTGGTCGAGCAGCCGTGGCGGGTGGCCGGCAAGAAGGTGGCGCCCGCGCCGAAGACCCTGGACACCGGGTGGACGGCGCTCTGGCCGGCGCTGGAGAAGCCCGGCCTGCCGGTGGTCGCGGGCGGTCGGAGCGCCGGCGCCAGGGTGGCCTGCCGCACGGCGCGCGAGCTGGGCGCGCAGGCCGTGCTGGCGCTGAGCTTCCCGCTGCACCCGCCGGGGAAGCCGGAGAAGTCCCGGGCCGAGGAGCTCACCGGCGCCGGGGTGCCGACCCTGGTGGTGCAGGGCGGCCGGGACCCGTTCGGGCGCCCCGAGGAGTTCCCCGCGGGCACCGGGCTCACCGAGGTGGCCTACGGCGACCACGGCTTCGCGGTGCCGAAGTCGGCGGGGGTGACCGAGGCGGAGTCGATGGCGGTGCTCACCGACGCGGTGGTGGCGTGGCTGGACGGGATGTTCGGCTGACCGACCGGGACCGGGCGGGGCGCCGCCCGATGCGCGGAGCCCCGGCCCGGCCCGCCGGAACAGGCGGCGAAACCGGCCCGTCCGGCCGGGAATGATCCGCACCCGTGCCGCTGTTGTGCCAGGCGAAGGCAGTGGAGTACGTCCAGCGCGCACGAGGAATGGGAGTCCGTCGCATGGGAATCGCTTGCCCGGCCCGTCCGGCCGCCGACCTGCAGTGGTCGCAGATGCAGGTGACGCAGCCCGCCCTGGCTGGAGCGGCGGCGGCACCGGATCGTCGTCTATTCTCCGAATCGAGAGGGTCCGCGGCGGCAGTCGCGGGATCCGCCACGGTGTTGGAGGAGGTGGGTCCGGTCACCGGAACCGACGCAGGGACCGACGGCTCGGCTGCGGAGCAGCCCACGGGCCGGACGGAGAGCGACGTCGAGCGCAATGCGCGCTTCGAGCGGGATGCCCTCGTCTTCCTCGACCAGATGTACTCCGCCGCCCTGCGCATGACGCGCAATCCGGCCGACGCGGAGGACCTGGTGCAGGAGACGTACGCCAAGGCGTACGCGTCCTTCCACCAGTTCCGGGAGGGCACCAACCTCAAGGCGTGGCTGTACCGGATCCTCACCAACACCTTCATCAACTCCTACCGCAAGAAGCAGCGTGAGCCGCAGCGCAGCGCCGCCGACGAGATCGAGGACTGGCAGCTCGCCCGCGCCGAGTCCCACATGTCGACGGGTCTGCGCTCCGCCGAGTCGCAGGCGCTGGACCACCTCCCCGACTCGGACGTGAAGGCCGCGCTCCAGGCGATCCCCGAGGAATTCCGGATCGCCGTCTATCTCGCGGACGTCGAGGGCTTTGCGTACAAGGAGATCGCCGACATCATGGGGACACCCATCGGCACGGTGATGTCCCGTCTCCACCGTGGCCGGCGCCAACTGCGCGGCATGCTGGAGGATTACGCCCGTGAGCGCGGGCTGGTCCCGGCGGGGGCGGCTGCCGAGGCGCAGTCCGCGCCGGCGCCGGAGTCGCACGACCGGAAAGGCTCGGGATCATGAGCTGCGGAGAGCCGCACGAGAAGGACTGCTCAGAGGTCCTTGACCACCTTTACGAGTATCTCGACCGCGAGATGCCGGCCGGGGAGTGCGCCGACTTCCAGGTCCATCTCGACGAGTGCTCGCCGTGCCTGGAGAAGTACGGCCTGGAGCAGGCCGTCAAGAAGCTGGTCAAGCGCTGCTGCGGGCACGACGACGTGCCCGTGGACCTGCGGTCGAAGGTCATGGGCCGGATCGAGCTGATCCGGGCCGGCGAGACCGTGCCCGAGGTGAGCGTGCTGGACCAGGCCCGGCACGAACAGGCCCAGCGGGAGCGGGCGGCGGACGCCCAGGGCGCCGCCGGCGCGTCCCCGAAGGCCGACGCGGCGGGCAACGCCGCGCACGCCGAGTAGGACCGCACGGCCCCTCCGGAGCCCGGCTCCGCACGGCCCGCGTGCGTACACCCGACCCGCCCGTGTCTCGAACGGGCGCGCGCTCCCGTCATCCCTGGGAGTGAGGGGTGGGGCGATCCGTCCCGCTCGATCCGCCGATGCGCCTCCGCCGGCGCCCCGGCCCCTCTATTCTCGCCGGACCCCCGCGGTGCGTGGTCTCCCGCCGTGTGGCGGCGGGTGCGTCGGGCTGGGGGCACCTCCCAGCGGTGGCTGGGGGAGGGTGAGGAGAGCGCGATGCGGGAACTTCCGGCGGCCGCGCGGATGTACATCGGCTGTGCCGCCCTGGCCGCGGCGCTCTGCGCGGCCCCCGCGGTCCGGCTCGGCGCCGCCGCCCCCTGGACCGGCGCGCTGGCCCTCGGCGCCCTCCACGGCCTGTGCGAGCGGATGCGCCGTTGCCCGCTGACCGACGGCCCCGCACGGCAGTCCACCGGCCCCGACGCAACGCCCGGGACGTTTCCGCCGGGCTGGGCCACCCCCGTCGTCCTCGCCGGATCCTTCCTGCTGCCGCCGTCGCTGGCCGTCCTGGTCGCCGTCCCCGGCGCCCTGCTCACCCCGGCCGCCCGGCCCTGGCCGGTGGCCCGCCGTGTCTGGCACACCGCCGAACTCGCCCTCGCCGCCTGGACGGCCGCCCAGGTCTTCCGGACCGCCGCGCCCGCCGCCCCGGCCGCCGCGCCCTTCCCGGAGCTGCTGCCGCCCGCGCTGGCCGCCGCCGGGGCCTTCTGCGCCGTGCTCGTCGCGCTCGGCGGCGGGGTGCTGGTCCTCGCCGAGCGGCACCCCGTGCGCACCGCCTGGCGCGGCCCGGCGGCCCGGCTGCCGGTCCCGCACCTCGTCCACGGGCTGACCGGGCTGATGATGGCGGTGCTCTGGCACAGCGTCTACGGGCCGCCGGCAGCGCTGCTGGTGCTGCTGCCGGTGCACCTGTCCTGTTGGGCGTCCGCGCAGTACCAGCGGGAACGCGCCGCCCACCAGGCCACCGTGCGGGCCCTCGTCCAGGCCGTGGACCTCAAGGACCGCTACACCCGCGGGCACAGCGAGCGGGTCGGGCGGGCGTCGGTGCTGATCGCCCGGGAGCTGGGCATGGCGGAGGACCGGCTGGAGGTGCTGCGGTTCGCCGGGATCCTGCACGACGTCGGCAAACTCGGCGTCCCCACCCGGCTGCTGCGCAAGGACGGCCCGTTGACCCCGCAGGAGCGCCGGATCATCGAGCTGCACCCCGAGTACGGCCACGAGATCGTGCGCGGCATCGGCTTCCTCGGCGAGGCGCGGGCGGCGATCCTGCACCACCACGAGCGGATGGACGGCAGCGGCTACCCCTACGGACTGACGGGGCATCACATCCCGGAATGCGCCCGGGTGGTGGCGGTCGCCGACGCCTTCGACGCGATGACCTCCACCCGCTCCTACCGCCGCGCCCGCCCGGTCCCCGCCGCGGTCGCCGAACTCCGCCGGTGCGCCGGGACGCAGTTCGACCCGCGGATGGTCCGGGCGCTGGCCGCCGCCCTCGACAAGCACGGCTGGCGGCCGGACCAGGTGACGGCGGACGAGCAGCGGGCGCCGGACCCGGTCCCGGCGGGGCGCGGAAACGTCCCTCCGGCCCGGGCCCACCGGCCGGGCGCGGGCCACGGCGCCGCCCGATGAGCCGCCGCGCGACCGCCTGGGTGTACGGGCCGGCCGCCGTACTGGCCTGCTGGGGCCTGGGCCACACCCTGTGGCACGGGATCACCGGGCCGCGCACCGCGCTGGCCTTCGGGGCGCTGATCGCGGCCGGCGAGGCGGTGCGCCGGGTCCCCGCCCGGCCGGCCGGCCACCGGCCCGACCCGCCCCGAGCGCCCCGCTCCGCACCCGCCCCCGACGTCGCTCCGGCGGCGGGAGCCCCCTCCCCGGCGGAGCCTCCGATCCCCTCGGTGCGCCGGCCGCAGCAGCTCCCCGGTCTGCGGGAGGGCGCCCCGCTCGGCGCGGCCGGGGCGCTCGGGTACGCGCTGCTCGACGCCACCGGCGGGCGGCCGGCCGTGCACGGGGTCCCGCAGACCGTGGCGGTGGTGGTGGCGGCCGGGCTGGTGGGGCTCGTCCCGTACCTGGTGCGCGGCGGCGGGCCGGCGCTGGACCCGCTGGCCCGCCGGGTGCTGACCGTCGGGTTCGCCGCCACCTGCTGCCAACCCCTGTACCACGTCGACGTCTTGCGTTCCTGGGGTGCGGCCGGTCCGGTCCGCCCGCTCTTCCTGGCCGTGCTGCTGGGGCTGACCGCGCTGTGCGACGCGGTGCTGGCGGCGGCGCTGACCCGGGCCCGGACCGGCTGGCCGTACGGGCCGCTGCTGCACGACGAGTTGCGGGCGCTGCCCGGCATCGGCACCGCCATCTGCGCCACCGGCGTGGTCATCGCGCTGGCCGTCGCCGCCGCCGGGCTGTGGGCGCTGCCGGTGTTCTGCCTGCCGCTGCTGCTCACCCAGATCGCCTTCCGCCGGTACGCGGCGGTGCGCGCCACCTACCGCCAGACCATCGCCTCGCTGGCCCGCGCCACCGAGATCGCCGGCTGCACCCCGCCCGGCCACGCCCGCCGGGTCGCCGCGCTCAGCCGCGCGGTCGGCCGGGAACTCGGGCTCGGCGGAGCGGACTTGGACGTCCTCGAACACGCCGCCCTGATGCACGACATCGGCCAGCTCTCGCTCGTCGACCCGGTGCCGGACGGCGCCACCGTCCCGCTGCCGGCCGCCGAACAGCGCCGGATCGCCCTGCTCGGCGGCGCCGTGGCCCGGCAGACCGGCGCCCCGGCACAGGTCGCGGTGATCGTCGAGCGGCAGGCCGATCCGTACCGGGACCAGCCGGTCACCGCCCGTATCGTCCGCACCGTCAACGCCTACGACGACCTCGTGGCGGGCGCCGCCGGCCCCGCCGGGCGGCTGCGCGCCCTGGAACGGCTGCGGCTGGCCACCGCCAGGGACCACGAGCCGGGGGTGGTCGAGGCGCTCGCCCGGGTGCTGGCGCGCGGGGGGCCGGCGGGCTGATCGCGCACGGTGTGCGCCGGAGCGTGGAAGGGGCCCGTACGCTCCCGGGGCGGGCCCCGCACACCCCTGCCGCATGGTGTTCCCGGGCCGTCCACCGCACGGGAACCCATGGGTAATGAGCGCCCCGCGAGATGGGCATGGTTGGATGCGAAGGGAGCCCCCTGAACGGGGGTTCAGGGGGTCGGCGCAGGGCATGAGCCGCACGGGGGCGCAGCGCACCAGGCTGAGCCCGACGGCAATCTGTGGCAGGTTGTCGAGTGGGCCCCCAGAAGGCCCCGGGCGCCGCCCGGGACACCTCCGGAGCGGCACAAGAGCAACCAGCAGGCGGGAATCGTGAGGATCTTCGGCAAGGTACGGCACCGGCCCTCCGCCTCGTGGCGGCAGGCGACCGACCGCGCTTTCACGCTGATCGGCGACGGCCGTTACGAGGATGCGGGGGCGCTCCTGACCCGCGCGGCGGACATGGAGCCCTGGCTGTCGGAGTCCTGGTTCAACCTCGCGCTGCTGCACAAGTTCCGGCACGACTGGGAGCAGGCCCGGGCCGCCGGACTGCGCGCGGTGGCGCTGCTGGACCGCGAGACCGGGGCCCCCGACTGGTGGAACGTGGGCATCGCCGCCACCGCCCTCCAGGACTGGCCGCTGGCCCGCCGCGCCTGGCAGGCGTACGGGCTGAAGGTCCCCGGCGAGGGCTCGCCCACCGGGGAGCCGCTGGGCATGGCGCTGGGCAGCGCCGCGGTCCGGCTCTCGCCCGAGGGCGAGGCGGAGGTGGTCTGGGGCCGCCGCCTGGACCCGGCCCGGATCGAGGTGCTCTCCATCCCGCTGCCGTCCTCCGGGCGGCGCTGGGGCGAGGTGGTGCTGCACGACGGCGTCCCGCACGGCGAGCGGACCACCACCGCGGTCGGCGGCGAGACCCGGGCGTTCCCGGTCTTCGACGAGATCGAGCTGTGGGCGCCCTCCCCGGTACCCACCTGGGTGGTGCTCCTGGAGGCCGCCTCCGAGGCCGACCGGGACGCCCTGGAGCAACTGGCGGCCGACGCCGGCTTCGCCGCGGAGGACTGGTCGTCGTCGGTGCGACTGCTGTGCCGCACGTGCTCCGAGAGCCGGATGCCCAGCGACGACGGCGACGGCGAGCACCTGGACCCGCACGACCACAGCGAGCCGGGCCACCCCGGGCCGCTGGGCCACCGCACGGCGGGCTCCGGCTCGCTGTGGGTCCCCGAGCGCGAGTGCGGCATCGCGGCGCCCGCGGCCCTGGTGCGCGGGCTGCTGGACGGCTGGGTCGCGGACAGCCCGGACACCCGGGAATGGCGTGATCTTGAAGAGGTCTGCTGAGCGGTGACCGCGTCCCCCCGTAGGCTGTAGGGCGTTCCCCGAGGGTTTTGTAGGAAGGCGTACGGCGGAGATGGCCCAGCAGGACAGTGATCAGCAGGAGAGCGTCGAGTTCATCGACGACGTCACGGACGCCGAGGAGCGCGAGGCGGCCCACCGGGAGCGCGGCACCTCCCGTCCGATCACCGTGGTCGGCAACCCGGTCCTCCACAAGGAGTGCAAGGACGTCACCGCGTTCGACGACGAGCTGGCGCAGCTGATCGACGACATGTTCGCCAGCCAGCGCACCGCCGAGGGCGTCGGCCTGGCCGCGAACCAGATCGGCGTGGACCTCAAGGTCTTCGTCTACGACTGCCTGGACGACGAGGGCGTCCGGCACGTCGGCGCGGTGTGCAACCCCGTCCTGGACGAGCTGCCCGCCGGCCGTCGGGTGCTGGACGACTCCAACGAGGGCTGCCTGTCCGTCCCCGGCGCGTACGCCGAGCTGCCCCGCCCCGACTACGCGGTGGTCCGCGGCCAGAACGCCGAGGGCGAGCCGATCGTGGTCCAGGGCACCGGCTACTTCGCGCGCTGCCTCCAGCACGAGACCGACCACCTCTACGGCTACCTCTACATCGACCGGCTCTCCAAGCGGGATCGCAAGGACGCGCTGAAGCAGATGGCCGAGCGGGAGCCCCGCTACCCCGTCGTCCCCAACGACTGAGACGACGGCGCGGCGGGGCTCCGGCCCTGATCCGGACCGGCCCTACGCGTCGTTCTGGTAGGCGGCCCAGACCTGGGGCGGGAGCGAGGTGCCCAGCCCGGTGTCGGGGCCGCCGACGCCGTTCAGCGGCAGCAGCTGGGGCGCGCCCGGTTTGTTGCGGAACAGAGTGATCGCGGTGGTGGGCTCGCCACCGTCACCCCGGCCGGAGGCCCGGTCGGCGCGGACACCGGCCCCGCCGGGTCCCGACCCGGCCCACCCCGCGCCCCAGTCGGCGGCGCCGGCCGGCGGCGGGGAGCCGACGAACCACGCCGACTTCATCCGGTCCTTGGCCTCGCTGACCCCGGCCGCGACCGGCTGCCGCACCGGCGTCCCGCCCGGCACGCCCAGCGCCCGCCAGCCCAGCCCCGACAGCGTGTTGGTCATCTCCTGCGCGACCGCCGGGGTGACCACCCGCTGCGGCTCGGTGCGCTCGAACCCGGTCACGGCCTTGCCCTGGTGAGTCATCTTCGCGACCGCGTACGGCTCGGCGTGCAGCCCGCCGTTGGCGAAGGTGGTGTACGCGCTGGCCAGCCGGACGGCGCTGGGTGCCGAGGTGCCCAGCGGGAAGGTCTGCTCCAGCTGCGCCAGGCTCTCCTTGCGCAGCCCGAGGCCGAGCGTCAGGTCCCGGATCCGCTCCAGTCCGAGTTGCTTCCCCGCCTGCACGAACGGGATGTTGTCGCCCTGCATCAGGGCGCCGCGCAGCTCCTCGGCCCGGCTGGGGGCGTCCACCGGGCGCGGCTGGTCGCCGTACTGCTCGGCCTCCTGCTGGAGGGCGGTGGCCAGCACGAACGGCTTGAAGGCGGAGCCGGCTGGCACCGCCGTGGTGTCGGCGTTGTTGCTGAAGTGCCGGGTGGCGTCGGCGCCGCCGTAGAGCGCGACGATCGCGCCGTCGCCGGGGCGCACCGAGGCCGCGCCGAACTCCACGAAGGTGTCCGCGGCGCGCTTCTTCGGATCGAGGCTCTTCGCGCGGACGCCGTCGACCGCCTGTTCCAGCCGGTGGGTGCGCTGTTTGTCGAACGTGGTGTGGATGCGGTAGCCGCCGCGGGCCAGGTCCTTGTCGGTCAGCCCGGTGGCGCTCTTGACGAACTTGTTGGCGATGTCCACGAGATAGCCGATCTGGCCGGCCTGGCTGGTGGGCTTGGCCACCGGGTGCGGCTCGGGGAAGTCGCGGTACTGCGCCCGCTCCTCCTGGCTCATCGCGCCGGTGGCGACCAGCCGGTCGAGGATCCACTTCCAACGGGCCACCGCCCGGGCGTGGTTGGCTTTGCTCAGCCCCGGGTCGTACTGCTCGGAGCCCTTCAGCACGGCGGCCAGCAGGGCGCCCTGGCTGGGATTGAGGTCCTTGGCGTCGATGCCGTAATAGGCGTGCGCCGCGGCCTGTATGCCGTTCGAACCCCGCCCGAACCAGCTGGTGTTGAGGTAGCCCCGCAGGATCTCCGGCTTGGACTTCCGGTTGTTGACCTTCAGCGCGATGATGAATTCCTTCACCTTGCGGGTGGCGGTCTGGTCCGGCGAGAGATAGGTGTTCTTCACATACTGCTGGGTGATGGTCGAACCGCCCTGGGTGTCCCCGCCGGAGAGCATGTTCACCACGGCCCGGCCGATGCCGGTGAGGGAGACCCCGTGGTCCTCGTAGAAGGTGGCGTTCTCCGCCGCTATCACCGCGTTCTGGACGTGCTTGGGCACCTTGTCGAGGGTGACGTTCTGCCGGTTGACGGCGCCAACGCTGACCATCTGGCTGCCGTCCGCCCAGTAGTAGACGGTGGCCTCGCGGGCGGCCAGCGCGTTCTCGTTGGGGATGTCGGTCTTCGCGTAGACGAACGCGAACAGCCCCGCCAGAGCGGCGAGGACGAAGGTGAACGTGCCCAGCCACAGGCGCCATGACGGCAGCCAGCGGCGCACCCCCTTGCGGCCGAGACGGGGGTAGTCGATGTATCGGCGACTTTTCTTCCTGCCCTCCATATCTGCGTAGATGTGGTGGCACGGGCTCCGGTTGCCGCTCCGGCCACCCGCTAATCGAACGCTCACATTCGGCGGGTGGCCGGACGACAGGTCGGGCGGCCGGGATCAGAAGTCGTCGTCGAACGAGACCGAGCCCTCGACGGCGACCTGGTAGGCCGAGGCGCGCCGCTCGAAGAAGTTGGTCAGCTCCTGGACGTTCTGCAGCTCCATGAAGGAGAACGGGTTCTCCGAGCCGTACACCGGGGCGAAGCCCAGGCGCTGCAGCCGCTGGTCGGCCACGCACTGGAGGTACTCGCGCATCGAGTCGGTGTTCATGCCCGGCAGGCCGTCGCCGCACAGGTCGCGGGCGAACTGCAGCTCCGCCTCCACGGCCTCCTTGAGCATGTCGGTGACCTGCTGCTGGAGCGCGTCGTCGAAGAGGTCGGGCTCCTCCTCGCGGACGGTGTCCACCACCGAGAACGCGAAGTCCATGTGCATGGTCTCGTCGCGGAAGACCCAGTTGGTGCCGGTGGCCAGGCCGTGCAGCAGGCCGCGCGAGCGGAACCAGTACACGTACGCGAACGCGCCGTAGAAGAACAGGCCCTCGATGCACGCCGCGAAGCAGATCAGGTTCAGCAGGAAGCGGCGGCGGTCGGCCTTGCTCTCCAGCTGGTCCAGCTGGTCGACGTGGTCCATCCACGTGAAGCAGAACTCCGCCTTCTCGCGGATGGACGGGATGTTCTCCACCGCGGCGAAGGCGGCGGCCCGGTCGTCCGGGTCGGGCAGGTAGGTGTCCAGCAGCGTCAGATAGAACTGGACGTGCACCGCCTCCTCGAAGAGCTGACGGCTCAAGTAGAGCCGCGCCTCGGGGGAGTTGATGTGCTTGTACAGCGTCAGGACGAGGTTGTTGGCCACGATCGAGTCGCCGGTGGCGAAGAACGCCACCAGACGGCCGATGAGGTGCTGCTCGCCCGGGGAGAGCTTGGCGAGGTCGGCGACGTCGGAGTGGAGGTCGACCTCCTCCACGGTCCAGGTGTTCTTGATCGCGTCCCGGTAGCGGTCGTAGAAGTCCGGGTAGCGCATGGGACGCAGGGTCAGCTCGAACCCCGGGTCGAGGAGGTTCTTACGGCCGCCGGCGGTGACGGTGTGGGCGGCGCCGGCGTTCTTCTCGGGTGCAGTGGTCATGATTACTGGCATGCCTCGCAGGACTCGGGGTTTTCCAGGGAGCAGGCGACCGCCTCGGGGTCGGCCACCGGCAGCTGTGCGGGGACGGACGCGGCGCGGGCCGACTGGGCGATCCGGGTCGCCGGCCGCGAGCGCAGGTAGTAGGTGGTCTTGATGCCGCGCTTCCAGGCGTAGGCGTACATCGAGCTGAGCTTGCCGATGGTCGGCGACGCCATGAAGAGGTTGAGCGACTGGCTCTGGTCCAGGTACGGCGTGCGGTCCGCGGCCATGTCGATCAGGGCGCGCTGGGGGATCTCCCAGGCGGTGCGGTAGCGGTACCGGACGTCCTCGGGGATCCAGGCCAGCTCCTGGACGGAGCCGTTGGCCTCCCGCAGCGCGTCCCGGGTCCGCGCGTCCCACAGGCCCAACTCCTTGAGCTCCTCGATCAGGTACGTGTTGACCTGGAGGAACTCACCGGACAGCGTCTCGCGCTTGAAGAGGTTGGAGACCTGCGGCTCGATGCACTCGTAGACGCCGGCGATGGAGGCGATGGTGGCGGTCGGCGCGATGGCCAGCAGCAGCGAGTTGCGCATCCCGGTCGCGGCGATCCGGGTGCGCAGCGCCGTCCAGCGGTCCGCCCAGCGCGGTTCGGCGTTCGGGTAGTGGTCCGGGTGCAGCACGCCGCGCGCCGTACGGGTCGCGGACCAGGCCGCGTGCGGGCCGTGCCGCTCGGCGAGGTCGGCGGACGCCTCGTAGGCGGCGAGCATGATCCGCTCGGAAATACGGGTCGACAGCTCGCGTGCCTCGGCCGAGTCGAACGGCAGCCGCAGCCGGAAGAAGACGTCCTGCAGGCCCATCAGGCCCAGACCGACCGGCCGCCAGCGGGAGTTGGAGGCGGCGGCCTGCTCGGTCGGGTAGAAGTTGATGTCCACGACCCGGTCGAGGAAGGTCACCGCGGTGCGGACGGTGGCGTCCAGCCGCTCCCAGTCCATCTCGCCGTCCGCGCCCAGGTGCGCGGCGAGGTTGACCGACCCCAGGTTGCAGACCGCGGTCTCCCCGTCGTCGGTCACCTCCAGGATCTCCGTGCACAGGTTCGAGGAGTGCACGACCCGGCCGGGCTCGGCGGTCTGGTTGGCGGTGCGGTTGGCGGCGTCCTTGAACGTCATCCAGCCGTTGCCGGTCTGCGCCAGGGTGCGCATCATCCGGGAGTACAGCACCCGCGCCGGGATCTGCTTGAGGGCCTTGCCCGCGGCCTCCGCCGCCCGGTAGGCGGCGTCGAACTCCTCGCCCCACAGGTCGACGAGCTTGGGCACGTCGGACGGGGAGAACAGCGACCAGTCCGCGTCCGCCTCCACCCGGCGCATGAACTCGTCCGGGATCCAGTGCGCGATGTTGAGGTTGTGGGTCCGGCGGGCCTCCTCGCCGGTGTTGTCCCGCAGCTCCAGGAATTCCTCGATGTCGGCGTGCCAGCTCTCCAGGTAGACGCAGGCCGCGCCCTTGCGGCGGCCGCCCTGGTTGACCGCGGCCACCGACGCGTCCAGGGTGCGCAGGAACGGCACGATGCCGTTGGAGTGCCCGTTGGTGCCGCGGATCAGCGAACCGCGGGCGCGGATCCGGGAGTACGACAGGCCGATCCCGCCGGCGTGCTTCGAGAGCCGGGCCACCTGGTGGTAGCGGTCGTAGATCGAGTCCAGCTCGTCCAGCGGGGAGTCCAGCAGATAGCAGGAGGACATCTGCGGGTGGCGGGTGCCGGAGTTGAAGAGCGTGGGGGAGGACGGCAGGTAGGAGAGCGTGCTGGTCATCCGGTACAGCTCGGCGACGTCCGCGAGCGCCCGCGCCGAGTCGTCCTCGGCGAGCCCGCAGGCCACCCGCAGCAGGAAGTGCTGGGGCGTCTCGAGCACCTTGCGGGTGGTGGGGTGCCGCAGCAGGTAGCGCGAGTGCAGGGTGCGCAGCCCGAAGTACCCGAACCGGTCGTCGGCGCCGGCCTCCAGCGCCCCGTCGACCAGCGCGTCCAGCCGCTCGGCGTGGGTGCCGACGAAAGCGGCGGTGACGTCCGCGATCAGCCCCTCCTGGTGGCCGACCGCGATCGACGCCGAGAAGGAGGTGGCGCCCTGGCCGGCGGCCTCCTCGGCGATGGCGAGGGTGAGCAGCCGCGCGGCGAGCTTGGAGTACTGCGGCTCGTCGGCGATCAGCCCGGCCGCGGCCTCGATGGCCAGCGACCGCAACTCGGCCTCGTCGGACCCGGGGTGCCGGCCGCGCAGCGCGGTGGCGGCCACCTTGCCGGGGTCGGTCGCGGTCAGGTCCGCGGTCAGCTCGGTCAGCGTCCGCAGCAGGGCGGTGCCCGGCCCGTCCGCGTGCGCGGGAGGCGCGGCCACCACGGGCTGCACGACCTCGGCGTCTGACGCTGGCTCCGTTGGCGCGATGGTCACCTGATGCTCTCCCTCACTCGGCGGGGGCCGGGAGGGGTGGCGGCATGACGGGAGCCGTGCGGGCAGGGGGCACCCCGCGGCGAACCGGAGGTGCGCGGGTCGGCCGCGCGGCGTCCATCTGCCCATCCCTCGGGGCCCGGACGTATCGACGCCGCACCGATGGCGGTGCGGGCGTACCGTCGGCAGGTCTTCGGACTGGGGAGCGCGCGACCGGCCCTTGAGGAAAGGGCCGTGGTCCGCGCTCGCACACCGTTGCGGGACAGTTCCGGATTCGCACCGGATTCCCCTGCGGCGACAGCGAGGACGAGCATACATCTTGTGTCGCTCCCCGCACGCACCCCCACATCTTGTGTCGCCGCCTCATACCATTCCCCCAGGTGTACGAAGCGCCGACCCGCCCGGATCCCCTCCGAAACGCCTCGGAACCCCGCCGAAACCCCGCCGGCGGCCCGCCCGAACGCGACCCGGAGCCCGCCGGAACACCGCTCAGACCAGCTCGCGGGCGAACGCCCACAGCGTCAGACCGGGCACCGGGGCCCAGTCCCGCTCGGCCGCCCGCGCGAACCCCAGCCGCCGGTAGAGCCGGTGCGCCGGCAGCAGGTGCTGCTGGCTCGACAGCACCATCCCGCGCAGCCCCAGCTCCCGCGCCCGCCCCAGACAGGCCCGCACCAGGGCCTCCCCGATGCCGCGCCCGCGCCCCTCGGGCCGCACCGCCAGCATCCGGAACTCGCCCTCCCCGGGCCCGGCCAACTCCGCGTACGGGCTGCCGTGCGCCGCGAACGTCACCGCCCCCAGCACCGTCCCGTCCACCCCGTCCGAGGCCACCAGCACCTCGGCGTGCTCCGTGCGGTGCGCCACCTTCCGCAGCTCCGCCGCGTATGGATCGTGCTCCCCGCCGTGCAGCAACCCCTCGGCCAGATACACCTCCGCCACCAGCTCCCCGACCGTCTCGAACTCCGCCTGGCGTATGGGCCTGATCGTGATGTCCATGGGGTCAGTGTGAACGAGCCAACAGGTATGTGCGGCCGGGGTGTTGGGTGCGGAGGTCACTGTCAGTGGTCGTCGCTATGGTCGGTAGCGGCTGTTGTTCCACCCCGCCCGCGCTCCGGAAGGAGGAGGTTCCATGGCCCCGCCCGCCGATCGGCCGTTCCGCACACCCACCGAGCAGTTCGAGGAGACGGCCCGGATACACGCCCGCGAGGAGGAGGGCGCATGGCTGGAGCTCGTCAACGGGCGGACGAGACCCAAGGCCAGGATGGACGGGGGCCGCGGGATGGCCGTCGAGTGGCTGACGCGCGGATCTCTCGCGCAGCGTCCCGAACTGTGGCTCCACTCGGCCCAGGGGCTCAAGGGGGGGCCGTGCCAGAGCGATCGGCTCCGGGCGGACGGCGCGCTCGCACCCAGCGAAGCCTTCGTCCGACAGGGCGAATGGGGGGACCCGGAGTCGGTGTTGATGGTGGCCGAGATCACGGCGTACGCCCCCGAGACCGACCGGTGCTCCCGGGAGGAGAAGCCCGCTGTGTACGCGGCGACCGGTGTCCCGGTCTATCTCCTGGTCGACCGGGAGGTGCGGGAGTTGATCGTCCGCAGTCGGCCGCGCGGCGCGCGGTACGTGGAAGTCCACACCGTGCCGTTTGGCGACCGGCTCGCCCTCCCGTCTCCCGTCGGCATGGTGTTCGACACCCGGCGGCTGGAGGACTGCGCTTCCCGACCGCGTGCCTCCCCCGCATAGTGGAGGGCTGCCGCGCTCCGGGGGAACGCGGCAGCCCTCCGCCGTAGTTGATGCCCGTCAGTGCCCCGCCGGCGCCCCCGTCGTCGCCGGCGGCAGGTCGGCGGTGACACCCTTGTCGCCGAGGTCGGCGGTGTAGTCGGCCGGGACGGTCTCGTCGGTGCCCTCCGGGGCCTTGAGGGCCTTCAGGACGACCGTCAGGACGACCGTCACCACCACGTTCAGCACGAAGGCGGTGAGGCCGATGTAGCCGATCTCGCCGATCCCGGGGATCTCCGCGCTGGAGCCGCCGAAGTGCTTCTGGGTCGGGCTGGCCACCCCGTACGCGGCGAGGGTGCCGTAGACCATGCCGATCGCCCAGCCGGCCAGCAGCGCCCAGCGGTGGAACCACCGGGTGAAGAGGCCGCCGACCAGCGCCGGCATGGTCTGCAGGATCCAGATGCCGCCCAGCAACTGGAAGTTGATCGCGACCGTCTTGTCCATGGTGAGGACGAAGACCAGCGCCCCGACCTTGACCAGCAGGGAGACCAGCTTGGCGACCTTGTGCTCCTGCTCGGGCGTGGCGGCGGGCTTGAGGAAGTCCTTGTAGACGTTCCGGGTGAAGAGGTTGGCGGCGGCGATCGACATGATCGCCGCGGGCACCAGCGCGCCGATGCCGATCGCGGCGAACGCCACCCCGGCGAACCAGCTGGGGAACATGTCCGCGAAGAGCTGCGGGATCGCCAGCTGCGCATTGCCCCGGGTGTCCGTGCCGGCCTTGATCGCCATGAAGCCGAGCAGCGCCAGAAGGCCCAACATCAGGGAGTAGAGCGGCAGGATGGTGGTGTTGCGGCGGATGACGTTGCGGCTGCGCGAGGAGAGCGTCGCGGTGATCGAGTGCGGGTACATGAACAGCGCCAGCGCCGAGCCGAGCGCGAGCGTCGCGTACGCCCACTGGGCGTTGGGGCCGCTGGCCAGTTCACCGCGGGGTTTGCCGGTCGGCCCGTGCACGGCGAGCGTTTCCTTGGCCGAGTGGAAGATCTCGCCGAAGCCGCCCAGCTTGATCGGGATGTAGATGATCGCCACCACGATGACGAGGTAGATCAGCCCGTCCTTGACGAACGCGATCAGCGCGGGCGCCCGCAGGCCCGAGGAGTAGGTGTACGCGGCCAGCACGGCGAACGCGATCAGCAGCGGCAGGTCCTTGACGAACCAGTTGGCGTGCTCGCCGCCGCCGACCCCCATCACGTCCAGCACGGCCTGGATGCCGACGAGTTGGAGCGCGATGTAGGGCATCGTGGCGAGCAGGCCGGTGAGCGCCACCGCCAGCGACAGGCCCTTGGAGCCGAAGCGGCCACGGACGAAGTCGGAGGTGGTGACGTACCCGTGCCGGTGCGAGACCGACCAGAGCCGGGGCAGGAAGGTGAAGATCAGCGGGTAGACCAGGATGGTGTACGGGACGGCGAAGAAGCCGGAGGCGCCGGCCGTGTAGATCGCCGCCGGCACGGCCACGAACGTGTACGCGGTGTACAGGTCGCCGCCCAGCAGGAACCAGGTGATCCAGGTGCCGAAGCTCCGCCCGCCCAGGCCCCATTCGTCGAGGCTGGCGGACTGCTCGGCCCTGCGCCAGCGCGCGGCCAGGAAGCCCATGACCGTGACGGCGAGGAAGAAGAAGACGAAGACGGCGAGCGCCACGCCGTTGATGCCCCGGGAGGCGGCGGCGAGCGTCGTGACGGGGGTCGTCATCGGACCGCACCCCCCTTGCGGGCGCGCTGCTCACGCTGAACCAGCTTGTAGGCCACGGCGGTCAGCGCCGTCGAGATCAGCACCCACGCCATCTGGTACCAGTAGAAGAACGGGATCCCGATCAGCGTCGGCTCGATCCTGGCGTACGAACTCACCCACAACATCGCGATGAACGGGGCGAGCAGGCACAATCCGGCCACCACCCGCGTGGGGGTGACGACCGGTCTGCGGTCCGGTGATGCGGCTTTCTCGGCCATGACCGTGGCTCCCGTCCCTGGTGAACTCCTGTGTAATCGGCTGGAAATCTAAGCCAGGGCAGTGGCGCGCGTCACTAGCTGTCCGCATATCGGTATGGGGCGGTTACCGCAGGGGAGTTGGGCGGAGAAGGCGCCGGGCCGGCCCTCGTGGGGTGACGCGGTGGACGGGCGGCGGTGCGGCCGGGGCCCGTACGGCCCGGCCCGGTGCGGCGTGCGCGGGCGGGTTCAGTCCGCCGGGCGCTGGAGGCGGGCGACGAACTTGTAGCGGTCGCCGCGGTAGACCGAGCGCACCCACTCCACCGGCTGCCCATGGGCGTCCAGGGAGTGCCGGGAGAGCATCAGCATCGGCAGGCCGACGTCGGTGCCCAGCAGCCCGGCCTCGCGCGGGGTGGCCAGCGAGGTCTCGATGGTCTCCTCGGCCTCCGCCAGCCGGACGTCGTAGACCTCGGCCAGCGCGGTGTAGAGCGATGTGTACTTGACGAGGTTGCGGCGGAGCGCCGGGAACCGCTTGGCCGACAGGTGGGTGGTCTCGATGGCCATCGGCTCGCCGCTGGCCAGCCGCAGCCGCTCGATGCGCAGCACCCGGCCGCCGGGGACGATGTCCAGCAGCCCGGCCAGCCGGTCGTCGGCGGTGACGTAGCCGATGTCCAGCAGCTGGGAGGTCGGCTCCAGACCCTGGGCCCGCATGTCCTCCGTGTAGGAGGTCAGTTGCAGCGCCTGGGAGACCTTGGGCTTGGCGACGAAGGTGCCCTTGCCCTGGATGCGCTCCAGGCGGCCCTCGACGACCAGCTCCTGGAGGGCCTGGCGGACGGTGGTGCGGGAGGTGTCGAACTCCGCGGCGAGGGTGCGCTCGGGCGGCACCGGGGTGCCCGGCGGCAGGGTCTCGGTGATCTCCAGCAAATGCCGCTTGAGCCGGTAGTACTTGGGCACCCGGGCGGTGCGTGTGGCGCTGCCGCCGTTCTCGGCGCTGCCCACCTCGGTGTCCATGACCCGCCTCTCCGATGCCTGTCGTGCTGCCGTCACCGGCTCCTCCGTACGTAGCGGCTCACATCGTGGCACGGACGGGGTGTCCGGGGATCCACGCGGGTCCCGCCCCGTCAGATGTCGGTCCGGTAACGGACCTGACAGCGACTCTTATACACCCTTGACACCCCTAAAGGTCTAGGCCAAGCTGCGGGAACTGGTCTAAACCATTAAAGCCAAACCCGTCCTTGAGGGGGAGAGCGCGATGAAGCGTGGGCTCATAGCGGCGACCGCGGTCGCGGGAATGCTGGTGAGTGTCGCTGCCTGTGGGTCGAGCGGCGGAAATGCGGGTGCCGACGGCTTCAAGGGGCAGAAGCTGACCGTATGGGTGATGTCCGGCTCCAATCCGGACCAATGGACCAGGCAGGTGTCCGAGCAATTCGAGAAGAAGACCGGCGCCACTGTGGAATTCAAGGTCCAGCAGTGGAACGGCATTCAGCAGAAGCTGAGCACCGCGCTTTCCGAGGACACCCCGCCGGACGTCGTCGAGATCGGCAACACCCAGACCGCCGCCTACGCCAAGGCCGGCGCCCTGGTCGACCTCGGTGATCTGAAGAAGGAGATCGGCGCCGACTGGAACGACGCCTTCAACAAGGCCGCGATGGTGGACGGGAAGCAGTACGCCCTGCCGTGGTTCGCCGGCAACCGCGTGGTGATGTACAACAAGAAGATCTGGGCCCAGGCCGGGATCGCCAAGCTCCCCACCACCCGCGCCGAGCTCTTCCACGACCTTGACGCCATCAAGCAGAAGACCGACGCCGAGCCGCTCTACCTGCCCGGCCAGAACTGGTACTTCCTCGACGGCCTGACCATCGGCACCGGTGCGCAACTGGTGAAGAAGGAAGGCGGCAAATGGGTCTCGAATTTCTCTGACCCCAAGGTCGCCAAGGCAATGGACATCTACAAGCAGTACCAGGCGTTCAGCACCGCCCCCAAGAACAAGGACGAGGCCACCCCACAACAGGGCGAGATCTTCGCCAAGGGGAAGACCGGTGCCATCATCGCCATGGGTTACGAGGCGGCCACCGCCATCAAGGCCAATCCGAAGATCAAGGACGACATCGGATTCTTCACCATTCCGGGGGAGAGTGCCGCCAAGCCCGAGGGTGTCTTCCTCGGCGGCTCCAACTTCGCCGTCGCCGGAATGAGCAAGAACCAGGAACTCGCCAAGGAATTCCTCAAGGTCGCCCTCTCCAAGGACAACGACGCCCAGATGGTCAAGGAATCCGGCTGGACGCCCAAGTCCCCGGCCCTGGCCGGCGCCGCCAAGGACAACCCGGCCGCCGCGGCCGCCGCCCCGGCCGCCGAGAAGTCCGGCGGCACCACCCCGCTGATCCCGCAGTGGGCCGCGGTCGAGAACGTGCCGAACCCGATCAAGAACTACATGACCGCGGTCCTGAACGGTAAGGCCCCGACCGACGCCGCCAAGGACATCGAGTCCGAGCTGAACGCCCGGCTCGCCAAGCAGTAGCCGGCCACCGGACGCGTACGGGCGGGGCGTCCCTGCCGCCCCGCCCGTACACCCGGTACAGCGACCGCGGCCGCCGCCACCGCGCCGGGTCGGCCCCCGCGGGACCGGCGGCCGCCTCCACGGGCACCACAGGCGCATCCACGGGAACGAGGGGACCACACGCTCATGGCAGTGCAGCTCGACGAAGCGGCGGGGAGGACCGCGCCGCGGACCGGCAAGGGCGGCGCACCGCCGGCCCGGAGCGGCGCCGGCGGCCGGCGGGCCGCCCCCTACCTCCTGCTGCTCCCTGCCCTGCTCGCCACCGCGGTCTTCCTGGGCTGGCCACTCGTCCGCAACCTGGTGCTCTCCTTCCAGAACCTCAACATGAAGGAGCTGATCCAGCACCTCACCGACTGGCGGGCGCTGGGCAACTACCAGGAGACCCTGGGCAGCGAGCAGTTCTGGCGGGTCACCGTCCGCACCGTCGTCTTCACCGCCGTCAACGTCGTCCTGATCATGGTGCTGGGCACCCTGCTCGGACTGCTGCTGGCCCGGCTGGGCAAGAAGATGCGGCTGACGCTGTCGGTGGCGCTGGTGCTGGCCTGGGCGATGCCGTCGATCGCCGCCACCACCGTCTTCCAATGGCTCTTCGACTCCCGCTACGGCGTCGTCAACTGGGTGCTGGACCACCTCGGTTGGCACTCCATGGCCCGCTACGACTGGGTCGGCACCCAGCTGTCCACTTTCTTCGTCATCACCGTCCTGATCGTCTGGCAGTCGCTGCCCTTCGTGGCCCTCAACCTCTACGCCGCCACCACGACGATCCCCAAGGAGCTCTACGAAGCGGCCCGGATGGACGGCGCCGGCACCTGGAAGATCTTCACCTCCGTCACCTTTCCCTTCCTGCGCCCCTTCTTCATGGCCACGACGTTCCTCGAAGTCATCTGGGTCTTCAAGGCGTTCCCGCAGATCTTCGCGATCAACCAGGGCGGCCCCGACCGGCTCACCGAGACGCTGCCGATCTACGCCTTCACCGAGGGCGTCGGCAACCTCCACTTCGGGATGGGCGCCGCGATCTCCGTGCTGACCATCGTGGTGCTGCTCGGCCTCACCGCGTACTACCTGCGCCTGACGCTCAAGCAAGAGGAGGACGCGCTGTGAAGCGCTCACTCGCCGGCCGGATCTGGCCCAACGCGACAGCCGCCGTCCTCGCGCTCGTCTTCGCCTTCCCCGTGTACTGGATGTTCGCCACGGCCTTCAAGCCGACCCAGGACATCCTCAGCGAGGACCCGGTGTGGTTCCCGTTCCACGGCACCTTCTCGCACTTCGCGACGGCCGTGGCCGCCCCGAACTTCTGGCGGCTGGCCGGGAATTCCGTCCTGGTGACCGTGGTCGCCGTCGGGCTGTCGCTGGTGATCGGACTGTGCGGCTCGTTCGCCATCGCCCGGATGCGGTTCAAGGGCCGCAAGGGCATCCTGCTGACCTTCATGGTCGCCCAGATGGCGCCCTGGGAGGTCATGGTGATCTCGATCTACATGATCGTCCGGGACGCGGACCTGCTGAACAGCCTGCTGCCGCTCACCTTCTTCTACATGCTGATGGTGCTGCCCTTCACCCTCCTGACACTGCGCGGCTATGTCGCCGCGGTGCCCAAGGAGTTGGAGGAGTCCGCGATGGTGGACGGCTGCTCGCGCCGCCAGGCGTTCGTCAAGGTCGTCCTGCCGCTGCTGGCCCCCGGCCTGATGGCCACCTCCCTCTTCGGCTTCATCACCGCCTGGAACGAGTTCCCGCTCGTGCTGGTGCTCAACAAGGAGCCCGGCGCCGGCACCCTGCCGTTGTGGCTGTCCCAGTTCCAGACCCAGTTCGGCAACGACTGGGGCGCCACGATGGCCGCCGCCTCCCTCTTCGCCCTCCCGATCCTCGTCCTCTTCCTGTTCCTGCAACGCAAGGCCGTCGGCGGTCTGACCTCCGGCGCGGTGAAGGGATAGCCATGGCCACCGTCACCCGCTCCATCGACACCCTCACCCGGGACGCGCTCGCCGTCCTCCAGCCCGGCTTCACCGGCACCACCGCGCCGGACTGGCTGCTGCACCGCCTCGACGAGGGACTGATGACCGTCGCCCTCTTCGGTCGCAACGTGCACGACCCCGAACAACTCGCCTCCCTCTCCGGCCGGTTGCGCGACGTCCGCGGGGACCTGCTGATCGCCATCGACGAGGAGGGCGGCGACGTCACCCGCCTCGAAGTGCGCGGCGGCTCCTCCTTCCCCGGCAACCTCGCGCTCGGCGCCGTCGACGACACCGAGCTGACCCGCGCCGTCGCCCGCGAACTCGGCCGCTGCCTGGCCGACTGCGGCATCAACGTCAACTGGGCCCCCTCCGCCGACGTCAACTCCAACCCCGCCAACCCCGTCATCGGGGTCCGCTCCTTCGGCGCCGCCCCCGACCTCGTCGCCCGGCACACCGCCGCCTACGTCGAGGGGTTGCAGTCCGCCGGCGTTGCCGCCTGCACCAAGCACTTCCCCGGCCACGGCGACACCGCCACCGACTCCCACCACGACCTCCCCCGCATCACCGCCGATCTGACGATGCTTCAGGAACGCGAACTGGTGCCGTTCCGCGCCGCGGTGGCCGCCGGCACCCGCGCCGTGATGAGCGCCCACATCCTGCTGCCCGCCCTGGACGCAGAACGCCCCGCCACGCTCAGCCCCGCCGCCCTGCACGGCCTGCTGCGCGCACCCGTCACCGAAGGCGGCCTCGGCTTCGAGGGCCTGATCGTCACCGACGGCATCGAGATGCGGGCCATCTCCACCACCTACGGCATCGAACGCGGCAGCGTCCTGGCGCTCGCGGCCGGGGCCGACGCGATCTGCGTCGGCGGCGGACTCGCCGACGAGGACACCGTGCTGCGGCTCCGCGACGCGCTGGTCCGCGCCGTCCGGGAGGGCGAACTGCCCGAGGAGCGGCTCGCCGACGCCGCGGCACGGGTCCGCGCCCTGGCGCACTGGACCACGGGTGCGGGCGCGGGGGAGGAAATCGCGCCGGCACCCGGGATCGGCCTGACCGCAGCCCGCCGCGCCCTCCGTCTGACCTCCACCACCCCCTGCACGCCGCTGACCGGCCCCGCCTACGTCGCCTCCTTCACCCCCCTCGCCAACATCGCCGTCGGCGACGAAACCCCCTGGGGCGTCGCCGCCGAACTCTCCCGGCTCCTCCCCGGCACCGAGACCGCCGCCTACGCCGCAGAGGACGCCGCGGCCGGCACCCGCGCCCTCGTCGACACCCTGCTCACCGCCGCCGGCGAACGCCCCGTCGTGGCCGTCGTCCGCGACCTGCACCGCCACCCGTGGATGGCCGACGCGCTGCACGCCCTGCTGACCGCCCGCCCCGACACCGCCGTCGTCGAGATGGGCGTCCCCCAGGCGCCACCCCAGGGCACCCCCCACCTCGCCACCCACGGCGCGGCCCGCGTCTGCGCGCAGGCCGCGGCCGAGGCCCTCACCGGCCGACGGCCGAACTGACCGGCCCTGACGTCAGCCTCCCTGACGGGTGAGCCGCACCACGCGGCACACCCCTGACGTCAGCGGCCCCGAGGGCGCGCACCCCCTGACGGGGCGTGCGCCCTCCCCGGCGGCCCCTCCCCGACGGGCGGACATGCCCGCGGGTGGGGGCAGCCGCCAGGCGGGGCGACCGCGTGGGGCGCGTCGCCCCGCCCCGCGACACGCACAGGGCCCGTACCCGCGCCGGCCCCGCGGGGGCCCGGCACCGGTACGGGCCCTCGGGCCGCCGGTGGGTTCTTCTAGAGCCCCTGCCACTCCGGCTTGGCGGCGTAGGTCGCGCGGAAGTACTCGGCCAGCTTCAGCTTCGACGCCGCGGCCTCGTCGACGACCACCGTGGCATGCCGGTGGAGCTGGAGCGCCGAGGCCGGCACCAGCGCGGCGACCGGCCCCTCGACGGCCTGCGCCACGGCGTCGGCCTTGCCCTCGCCGGTGGCGAGCAGCACCAGGTGACGGGCCTCCAGGATGGTGCCGATGCCCTGGGTGATGACGTGGTGCGGGACCTCGTCCAGGCTGTCGAAGAAGCGGGCGTTGTCCTCCCGGGTCTGCTGGGTGAGGGTCTTGATACGGGTACGGGAAGCCAGCGACGAGCAGGGCTCGTTGAAGCCGATGTGCCCGTCGGTGCCGATGCCGAGCAGTTGGAGGTCCACCCCGCCGGCGTCGCGCAGTGCCTTGTCGTACGCCTCGCAGGCGGCCTGGACGTCCTCCGCCGCGCCGTCCGGCCCCATGAACGCGCTCTCGTCGAGCCCCAGCGGCTCCACCACCTCGCGCAGTACCACCGAGCGGTAGGACTCGGGGTGCCCGGCGGGCAGGCCCACATACTCGTCGAGCTGGCAGATCCGGGCCCGCGAGGCGTCCACCGCACCGGCCCGGACCTTCGTCGCCAGCGCCTCGTAGATGGGCAACGGGGTCGAGCCGGTGGCCACCCCGAGCAGCGCCTCGGGCTTGCGGCGCACCAGGGTGGCGATGGCCTCCGCGATGAGCTCGCCGCCTGCCACGGCATCCGGGACGATGACAACTTCCACGCTTGGCCTGCCGTTCTGGAGAATGGGCTATGTGGTATAGACCAATCTAGCAGAGGCAGGCCAACGCGACCCCGTGGCGCTGCTGAACAAAAGCGCACGTTTTCCCCACTTCTCCCCCTCGCCCCGGTGACCGGACCGAGGCCCTGAGTCCGGGCGCCGCATCCGGCATACGGTCCGGAACCGGCATACGGGTGGGAACGAGCATGTGGGCAGGGTCGGGCGCGTCGATCGGTGCGCCCGGCCGGGTGCGCACTCGGGTCGCGGCAATCGCGCGGGGTGGCGCCGTCGCGGAGGCCGATCGGAGGTCTATCCGTCGCCTGCCGCCTGCCGCCTGCCGCCTGCCGCCTGTCGCCTGCCGCCCATCGCCTGCCGCCCGTTGTTCGTCAGAGCAGGGCGCCGCCAGTGGCATCTATCCACTGGCCCGTCACCCACCGGCTGTCGTTCGAGGCGAGGAACCCCACGAGGTCGCCGATGTCGGTGGGGTCCGCCACCCGCCCCAGCGGCGAGCGCGCTCCCGTCGCCGTGCGCGCCTCGGCGTTCCCCTCGCCGCGCAGCCAGGCGGCGTTCATGTCCGTGTCGACCGCGCCGGGTGCCACCGCGTTGACCGTGATGCCGCGAGGGCCGAGCTCCTGTGCCAACGAACTGGTCAGTATGTCGATCGGGCCCTTGGACATCGCATAGGCGATCAGATCGGACTTGGCGGCGCTGCGCGTCAACCCCGTGGAGACGTTGATGATCCGTCCGCCGTCCCGCAGGCGGGACAGCCCCTCCTGGATCACGAAGAACGGCGCGGTGGCGTTGACCGCGAAGAGGTGCTCGATATCGCCGCGCGTGATCGCCTCGAACGGGCGCAGGGTGCCGTCCAACGCCTTGTTGATCCCTGCGTTGTTGACCAGGATGTCCAGCCCGTCGGCCTGCGCGTCGAACGCGGACCACAGCGCCTCGGCGTCCCCCGGTACCCCCAGCTCGGCGCGCACGGTGAACGCCTCGCCGCCCGCCGCCTCGATCGCCGCGACCGTCTCCTTCGCGGCCGTCTCGTCGCTTGCGTAGTGCACGCCGACCCGCGCGCCGTCCCGCCCCAGTCGCTCCGAGATCGCCCGGCCGATGCCCCGGCCGCCGCCCGTCACCAGTGCCGTCTTCCCGCTGAGTGCACCCATCTCGGGCCCTCCCCTTCGTCTTCCGCGCCCGTGCGTCTCGTCCGCACGCGCAACGCGCCGTCCGGCGAGCCTTTTCTGTAGTGCTCGCTACATAAAAACCGTAGCACGCATTTCTTATCGACCGCTATAGAATTCACTCCATGGTGGCCAAGGAGACCAAGCAGCGTGGCCGGCCCAGGTCGTTCGACCGTGACACGGCCCTGGAGAAGGCGCTCCGTTCGTTCTGGGAGCACGGATACGAATCGACGTCCATCTCCGACCTCACCCGCGAGATGGGGATCAGCGCCCCCAGCCTCTACGCCGCCTTCGGCGACAAGCGGGCCCTGTTCGACGAGGCGATCACCGTCTACGGACAGCTGTACGGCGGCTTCATCTCCCGCGCGCTGGCCGAGGAGCCGACCGCCCGCCGCGGCGTCGAGCGGGCGCTGCGCGAGGCTGCCGCCGAATACACCGTTCCGGACCGCCCGCGCGGCTGCATGGTCATCAGCGCCGCGCTGAACACCGCACCCGCCTCCGCCGAGGTCGCCGCGTCCCTCCGGGAGAAGCGGCAGACGAACGTCCGGGAGATCGAGCGGGCGATCCGGGCCGACATCGCCGTCGGCGAGGTCCCCTCCGGCACGGACGCCAACGCGCTGGCCGAGTACGTGAGCGCGATCCTCGCCGGGATGTCGCAGTCGGCGCGGGACGGCACGGACCGGGCGACGCTGGAGGCGGTCGCCTCGCTGGCGATGAACGCCTGGCCGCGCGAGGGGGAGCGGGGCTAGATCTTCGGCCGCCGGCCCCGAAAGCACCCGCGGGCCGCGGCGCCGGGACAGGACCCTCAACCTGTCCGGCACCGCAGCCCGGAGCTGACATCGGCCGGCCTCGTACTACGGACGGGAGGCGCCCCCAGTGCGGTAGGGGACGCGGCCCCGTCCCGGGGCCGGTCGATCGGAGGCCCGGGCGCAGTCAGGGCAGAGAGCGCCGTGGGCCTCGATCCGCCCTCCTGTGCGGGGAGAGCGGAAGTTCCAGCGGTCCGGGGTTTCCCCCGGTGTGCTGCACCGCACATTCTGGACTAGACCATTCTGCCGTGTCCATGGCCGTGCAGGCACAACACATACCGTACGCCGGTAGGCTCCAAGGTGTGCCCTCGATGAACGATCTCGTACGCCAGCACACCGCTCTGAGCGACTCCGACCTGGAGTGGCTGCACCTGCTGGTCTCGGAGTGGCAGCTGCTCTCCGACCTCTCCTTCGCCGACCTCGTCCTGTGGGTTCCCACCCTCGACGGCACGCGCTACGTGTCGGTCGCCCAGATGAGGCCCAACACCGGACCGACCTCCTACCAGGACGACATGGTCGGACATCTCGTTCCCCGGGGCCGCCGCCCGATGCTGGACTCCGCCCTGGACGAGGGCCGCATCGTGCGCGAGGGCGACCCGGAGTGGCGCGAGGAGGTGCCGGTGCGGGTCGAGTCCATCCCGGTCCGCCGGGAGGGCCGGGTGCTCGGGGTGATCGCCCGGAACACCAACCTGCTGACCGTGCGGACCCCCAGCCGGCTGGAACTCACCTACCTCCAAAGCGCCTCCGACCTGGCCCAGATGATCGCTGCCGGAACGTTTCCCTTCCCGGAGCAGCAGGTCGACATGGACGCCTCGCCGCGCGCCGGCGACGGACTGATCCGCCTCGACGCCGACGGCGTGGTCCAGTACGCCAGCCCCAACGCGCTCTCCGCCTACCACCGGCTCGGCCTCGCCGCCGACCTGGTGGGCCACCACCTCGGCCAGGCCACCGCCGAACTCGCCCCGGCCCGTGGCCCGGTGGACGAGGCGCTGGTCAAACTGGCCAGCGGCTGGGCCCCGCGGGAATTCGAGGTCGAGGGCAACGACGGGGTGATCCAATTGCGGGCCATTCCCCTCAAACCCAAGGGCACGCACATCGGTTCGCTGGTCCTGTTGCGCGATGTGACCGAACTCCGTCGCCGCGAACGGGAACTGATCACGAAAGACGCGACCATTCGGGAAATCCACCACCGGGTGAAGAACAATCTCCAGACCGTTGCCGCCCTGCTGCGGCTGCAGTCCCGCCGGATGGAATCCGAGCAGGGTCGCGAGGCACTCGACGAGGCCGTGCGCCGGGTCGGTTCGATCGCGATCGTCCACGAGACGCTTTCCCAGACGCTCGACGAGCGGGTGGAATTCGACGAGATCGCCGACCGGGTGCTGGCCATGGTCGCCGAGATCGCCCCGGGCAAGGTGACCACCCGCCGCACCGGACGCTTCGGCGTGCTGGACGCCGAGGTGGCCACCCCGCTGTCGATGGTGCTCACCGAGGTGCTCCAGAACGCCCTGGAACACGCCTTCGACCAGGAGCAGCACGGCACGGTCGAGGTCACCGCGGTCCGTGGCGGCAGCCGCACCGAGCCCCGACTGCTGGTCACCGTCCAGGACAACGGCCGCGGACTGCCCGAGGGATTCGACCCGCACCGCGCCGGAAACCTGGGGCTGCAGATCGTACGGACCCTGGTGGAAGGGGAGTTGGGCGGCACGTTCGACATGGTCCGCCGACCCGAGGGCGGCACCCAGGTGCTCCTCGACATCCCCGTGCGTGCAGAGAAGCAGCACTAGGTCCTGTCCGATGGGTCATGGCCGGGGGCCGCGGCGTCCGGCACGCCCCCCCGGCGCGCGGCACCACTCTCACCGCATCGGGTGAACGACGGGACGTCGCGGACCCGGTCTGGGGCCTGACGGCGGATCGGGGCCGGTTTCGCCGGAGAGGTCCGGAATCCGACCGGTCTCTGGAAGGCCGCCCCCCCAACAGCAACAAGCCCCGGACCGAAATCGGTCCGGGGCTCAAAGCTGTAGCGATGCGATAACGCCCGGGTCTCAGCTCCGGGTAGGCATCGAAGGTACTGCGCGCTGCGGCTCGGGGGCCACGGGGAGGCTGGCTCAGGCGCTGGCGTTGCGCGCCCGGTTGCGAGCTGCACGGCGCTTCATCGCGCGGCGCTCGTCCTCGCTCAGACCACCCCAGACGCCGGAGTCCTGGCCGGACTCAAGCGCCCACTGCAGGCACTGCTCCATGACGGGGCAGCGGCGGCAGACGGCCTTGGCTTCCTCGATCTGCAGCAGCGCGGGACCGGTGTTGCCGATGGGGAAGAAGAGCTCGGGGTCTTCTTCGCGGCAAACGGCGCGGTGACGCCAGTCCATGGCTGCTCCATCTCCTCGTGTGACGGGAACGTTGCTTGTGAATGTGAACGCTTTCACGAATCCCTCCACAAGGGAAGGGCCGGAGGCCAGTCAACGACTGGTGCGGTCCTGTGGGATGAGGAGGAGGATTCGGGCTCTCAAGGGGGCCGGTAGAGCGGCCGTCCCGATCGCCATGAAGAGACTCGCAAACCTCGGCGACGGATACAACCCCTTCCGGAAACTTTTTTTTGATTCCTTGGTGTCGCCTAGCTCACAGCCGTCATTCTAGGGGGTGGAGGCCAGCCTAAACGTTCGAGTGAAAGGACTTTAGGCCCTACTGCTCACACAATCACACGCAGTGCACGGCGAACGCCTGTGAACGTCACACTCGTCCGCAGTCCCAAGTGGTCACCGTCCATCTGAAACGGCAGGGGAACCTGCGAATGCAAGGTGAAGTCGGTGAGGTCGTGGAGTGAGAGAACGTGCTTGCCCCGTGGGCCGCGATCCGGTGTGGAGGTGAGGAGTTGGGACGCATAACGGGTCACCGCGGGCACCGAGAACTTGTCCAGCGCGAAGAGGTCCAGGGCGGTGTCGAAGGACGCCTCGGGGGAGGGGTAGATCGGGCGATTGCCCAGGTAGGACCAGGGCGCGGTGTTGCAGATTATGGACATCGTGAGGTTCTCGATGACCTCCGTGGTGCCCGGCTCCCCGCCCGGTCGCTCCAGCGTGATGGTGCCGCGCCGGCGATTGGCCTCGCCCATGAACTGCCGGACGACCTGGCGCACGTACAGCGCGTGGGTGGACCGCTTGCCGCGCTCGCGCTGCTGTTCGACCCGGCCGACCACGCCCGCGTCGAAGCCGAAGCCGGCGCAGAACGTGAACCAACGGGCCGGCACCCCCTCGTCCGGGCTGCCCGGCGTGCCCGCGGCCAGGCCCAGACCCACCGTGCGCTCGCTGCGGTCGCGCAGCGCGTCCAACAGGGCGCCGGTGGCCTCCACGACGTCGTTGGGCAGCCCCAGGGCCCGGGCGAAGACGTTGGTGGAGCCGCCGGGGACCACCGCGAGCCGGGGGTGCGAGTCCGGGTCGGGACCGGTCGTCAGCAGGCCGTTGACGACCTCGTTGACCGTGCCGTCGCCGCCGAGCGCCACCACCAGGTCGGTCTCCCCGCCCTCGGCGGCCTCCCGGGCCAGGTCGCGGGCGTGCCCGCGGTACTGCGTCTCGGCGACCTCCAGCTTGAGGTCGCTGGCCAGTGCGTGGGTGAGAACCTCACGGGTGCGGGCACTGGTGGTGGTAGCTGCGGGATTGACCACGAGAAGTGCGCGCATGTGCAGCAGCGTACCTACCTGCCGGTACTCCTCTCACTCCTGTCCAGGGTGCGGGCGGGCCCGATCCGGCAGGGGCCCGACGCTACCCTGCTGAGGTGACCAGTCAGCAGAAGCAGTCCCCGAAGCGAGTCGCGGGCACCCCCGCGGTGCCCGAGCCGGACGGCCCGCGGCCCACCCGGCTGAGCGCCGCCGCGGCGCTCACCGGCATCGAGGGGCTGGCCCTGGCCGCCCTCGGTGCGTACATGCTGATCAACGGCCTGGTCGGGGCGCCGGACAGTCCGCAGCAGGCGGAGATGGGCGGGGCGACGATCCTGGCGCTGGCGGTGCTGCCGCTGGTCGCCGCGCGGGGGCTGTGGCTGCGTCGGCGGTGGAGCCGGGGGCCGTCGCTGATCACCCAGATCGTGGCGCTGCCGGTCGCCTGGACGCTCGTCAAGGGCGGCGGTCTGCTGATCGCCGCCGGGGCCGCGCTGGCGGTGGCGGCACTGGTCGTGCTCGTCCTGCTGGTCAATCCGACGGCGACCGAGGCGCTGGGCATCGGTCCGCGCGAGGCGCCGTAGCCCGCGAGCGGCGGAGCGCGCGGGGCCCGCGGCGGAGGGGCCCGAGACGACGCGAGGCCCCGTAGGGGAGGGGCGAACGGATCCCGTAGGGGATGCCGGCGCCCCCTGCGGGGCCACAACGGGATGGGGCGGGGTGAGATTCCCGCCCCATCGGGATTTTCGGGGAGCGGTCGGGCTCGATCGGGGGTTTTCGGGGAGGGACCGGGCTCGACCGGGATTTTCCGGGGGAGAGACCGGGCTCGACGGATCGCGAGGCGGATTCCGAGAGGATCGAGGGGCGGCCCAAGGGCCCGAGGGGCGCCGGGTTCGGCGGGTGCGGAGGTCGACGGGGTCGCAGGTGTCGAGGATGCGGAGTTCCAGGGCCCCGGGGGATCGGGGCCTGGGTTCCGGGCCGGTGGTTGCCGGTTACTCCTCCACGAGGAGCTTGTCGCGCAGTTGGGCCAGGGTGCGGGCCAGCAGGCGGGAGACGTGCATCTGGGAGATGCCGACCTCCTGGGCGATCTGTGACTGGGTCATGTTGCCGAAGAACCGCAGCAGCAGGATCTTCTTCTCGCGCGGCGGCAGGTCCTCCAGCAGTGGCTTGAGGGACTCGCGGTACTCCACACCCTCCAGCGCCTCGTCCTCCGCGCCGAGGGTGTCGGCGACCGCCGGGGACTCGTCGTCGGTGTCCGGGACGTCCAGCGAGAGGGTGCTGTAGGCGTTCGCCGACTCCAGGCCCTCCAGGACCTCCTCCTCGGAGATCCCCAGGTGCTCGGCCAGCTCGTGGACCGTGGGCGCCCGGCCGTGCCGCTGGGACAGCTCGGCGGTCGCCGTGGTCAGCGACAGCCGCAGCTCCTGGAGACGGCGCGGGACCCGGACCGCCCAGCCCTTGTCGCGGAAGTGCCGCTTGATCTCCCCGACGACGGTGGGCGTGGCGTACGTGGAGAACTCCACCCCGCGCTCCGGGTCGAACCGGTCGACCGACTTGATCAGGCCGATGGTGGCGACCTGGGTCAGGTCGTCGAGCGGTTCGCCGCGGTTGCGGAACCGCCGGGCCAGGTGCTCGACCAGCGGCAGGTGCATGCGCACGAGGGTGTTGCGCAGCTCCGCGCGCTCCGGGGAGCCGTCCGGGAGCTTGCGCAGCTCGTAGAACATCGCCCGGGCGCCGCCGCGGTCGTGCGGATCCTCCGGTGCCGGGGAATGCCGCTCCTGGGGCCGGCCGCCGGTGGCCGGCGCTTCCTGCCGGTCCGCCTGTCGGCCCTGCTGCTCGCTGTGGTCCATGTGGTCCGCCCGCTCTGCCTGCTCCGCCGCGGCCAGCCGGCCGCCGTGGTCGTCCGCTCCCACCGGGTGCGGCCGGGCATGCTGCCCGGGGATGACCGCGCCCGCCGCCATCCTCGCGCCGCGTTCGAGATCTTTCACGGGGCCCCCTGTTCGGTCATGACGGTCCGGGACCGGCGCCGCGCTCCTTGTACAGACTGATGGTGACCGTACGGTCCTCGGCGACAGTGGAGTCGACCTTGCCGGCCAGTGCGGAGAGCACCGTCCAGGAGAACGTGTCGCGCTCGGGAGCGCGGCCATCGGTCGTCGGGGCCGACACCGTCACCTGCAGCGCGTCGTCGATGAGCTGGAAGACACAGCTGAGCACGCTGCCGGGGACGGCCTGTTGCAGCAGGATCGCGCAGGCTTCGTCGACCGCGATGCGCAGATCCTCGATTTCGTCGAGGGTGAAGTCCAAGCGGGCTGCGAGCCCGGCCGTGGCGGTACGCAGCACGGACAGGTAGGCACCCGCAGCGGGCAGACGGACTTCCACGAAGTCCTGAGTCCCGGGCTCGCCTGCGATCTGGGACACCCTCACCTCCAAGGTGGCACAAGCTGGTAGAGCTGGAATGCGTGATGAAGCTCTTGCGGTTCGCGTTTTCGCGTACTTCGGGGCATCCGTGCCGGGCGGCTCTCCCGCCAGGTGCTAAGGAGAACGATCCGGCGCGGCTCGTGGTTCGGCTGTGACGCTATCGCGATCCGCGGGCCGGTGTCGCCCAGAAGGAGCAGGGCAGCCGTCCGGAAGGCGACGGACGGCTCGCGGCGGAGCGTCTGTTACAGAGTGTAAAACCTCGGGCACGGACGGTGGTAGGGGTCTGGGGCGCCAAATCGAGGCTGATTACGCTCCGTTGGCAGGTGCGGTACCCGCCAGTGAGTGCAGCGCATCTCCAGTGAGCCGGAAGACCGTCCATTCGTCCATGGGCTCGGCGCCGATGGATCGGTAAAAACCAATGGTCGGTTCGTTCCAATCGAGGACCGACCACTCGAAACGTTCGTAGCCGCGGGCCACGCAGATCTGTGCGAGGGCCGCCAGCAATGCCTTGCCGTGACCGCCGCCGCGCGCCTCGGGGCGGACGTACAGGTCCTCCAGGTAGACACCGTGCGTGCCCGTCCACGTCGAGAAGTTCCGGAACCACAGGGCGAAGCCGACCGGCTCCCCGGCGTCCTCGGCGATCAGCGCGAAGGCGGCCGGCTGCGGACCGAACAGCGCCTCCTTCAGCTGCGGTTCGGTGGCCCGCGCGGCCTCGGGGACGCGCTCGTAGGCGGCCAGTTCGCCGATCATGGCGAGGATGACGGGGACATCGTCGGGCAGCGCTTCGCGGATCATGCCGCAAGGCTAGACCGGCGCCCCGGAACGCCCTGAGGGGGTCCGCCGCACGCCCCGGCCGGGCTCAGACCAGGACCTCGTCGACGAAGCACCAGCGCCACGAGGCGCCCGGTTCGAACGACCGCATCACCGGGTGGCCGGTCTCCTTGAAGTGCCCGGTGGCGTGGCGGTAGGGCGAGGAGTCGCAGCAGCCGACGTGCCCGCATTGCAGGCAGAGCCGCAGTTGCACCGGGTGGCTGCCGACGGCCAGGCACTCCAGGCAGGTCTCGCTCAGCGGCACCGGTTCGGCGCGCGGGAATTCGGGAACATGCGTGCACTCGCTCATGATGGCCAGGTTAGATCGCCGGGACGGCCGGTGGGGGATGAGCGTGGGGACGGTGCGGGCGTGGACGTGATGCCGCTGTTGCTGCTGGTCGCGGGCAGCGCGGGGGTCGCCGGGCTGGCGCGGCGCACCCCGGTGCCGGCGCCGCTGCTGCTGGTCGCCGTGGGGCTCGGGGCCTCCTACATCCCCGGCATCCCGGACTACACCCTCAACCCGCACATCGTGCTGCCGCTCCTGCTGCCCCCGCTGCTGCACACCGCCGCCCTGGACAGCTCCTACCTGGACCTGCGGGCCAATCTGCGGCCGGTGGCGCTGCTCTCCATCGGCTATGTGCTGTTCGCGACGCTGGCCGTCGGGTACGTGGCGTACCTGGTCATCCCGGACCTGCCGCTGACCGCCGCGCTGGTCCTGGGCGCCGTCGTCGCCCCGCCGGACGCCGTCGCGGCCACCGCGATCGCCCGCAGACTGGGCCTGCCGCACCGGATCACGACGATCCTCCAGGGCGAGTCGCTGGTCAACGACGCCACCGCGATCACCGCGTACAAGGTGGCGTTGGGCGCCGCCGTGGGAGCCAGCGCCTCCTGGGGCGCCGGCCTCCGGGAGTTCGCCGTGGCGTCCCTGGGCGGCATCGGGATCGGCCTGGTGCTGATGATGCCGCTGCACTGGCTGCGCTGCCGGCTGCGGGAATCGCCGCTCCTGGAGAACACCCTCTCCCTGCTCATCCCGTTCACCGCGTACGCCGCGGCCGAACAGGTCGGGGCCTCCGGGGTGCTGGCCGTCGTGGTCGTCGGCCTCTACCTGGGCCACCGCTCCTGGCAGGTCGACTTCGAGACCCGGCTCCAGGAGGAGGCGGTCTGGAAGATGGTCTCCTTCGTGCTGGAGTCCGCGGTCTTCGCGCTGATCGGACTCCAACTGCCGGTCGTGCTGCGCGGCCTGGGGGAGTTCAGCACGGCCCAGGCCCTCGGGTACGCGGCGGTGGTGTTCGGCGCCGTGGTGCTGGCGCGCTATCTGTGGGTCTTCCCCGCGACGTACCTGCCGCGGCTGCTGTCGGACCGGATCCGGACCCGCGAACCGGACACCACCTGGAACGCGCCGGTCATCGTCGGCTGGGCCGGGATGCGCGGGGTGGTCTCGCTGGCCATCGCCTTCTCCATCCCCGCGACGGTCCTGGACGGCGGCCCCTTCCCGGCCCGCAACCTCGTGCTGTTCCTGACCTTCACCACCGTCATCGGCACGCTGGTCGTCCAGGGGCTGACGCTGCCGCCGCTGATCCGGGCGCTGCGGCTGCCCGGCCGCGACGCCCAGGCCGAGACGCTGGCCGAAGCGCAGGCCCAGAACGAGGCGTCGCGGGCCGCCGAGGCCCGGCTCGACGCCCTGCTCCAGGACGAGCGGAACGCCCTGCCGGGGCCACTGGCCGACCGGTTGCGCACGGTCATGGAACGCCGCCGCAACGCGGTCTGGGAGCGGCTGGGCGCCGTCAACGAGCTGACCGGGGAGTCCGCCGACGACACCTACCGGCGACTGGCCCGGGAGATGATCGAGACCGAGCGGCGGGTCTTCGTCGAGCTGCGGGACGCCCGGCGCATCGACGACGAGATGATGCGGACGCTGCTGCGGCGGCTGGACCTGGAGGAGGCGGCGGCCTACCGGGAGGCCGAGGGCTGAGGCCGCGGGCTGGGGCCTGTCGGCGAGTCGGCCGGGCCCCGTCGGGCGGGCCTCAGGCAGTGCCGGTGACGACGGCGGCGACGGTGCTGCCGGGCGGGAAGGCGCCCCGCTCGGCCAGGGTGGCCAGGGCGAGCAGCAGCTTGGCGACGTAGACCCGTTCGACGGGCAGGCCGTGCCGCTCCTCGAAGGCGTCGGCGAACGCGTCGAGTTCGGGGGTGCGGCGGGCGTAGCCGCCGCAGTGGAAGTCCTCCGCCAGCGTCCAGTCGCCGCGGACGTCGCCGAAGGCCGCGCGCTGGAGGTCGGCGACCGTCCCGTGGAGGAAGTGCGGGCTGCCGCCCTTGAGGACCGGTATGCCCAGCGCGCGCTGGCCGGGGCCGAGGCCGGCGGCGAGCCCGGCCAAGGTGCCGCCGGTGCCGCAGGCCACCGCGACCGTGTCGGCCTGCCCGCGCAGCTCCCGGCCCAACTCCGTGCAGCCCTGTGCGGCGAGGGCGTTGCTGCCGCCCTCGGGTATGAGGCGGAAGGCGCCGAACCGCTCGTGGAGGGCGGCGAGCACCTCCGGGTCGGACGCGCGGCGGTAGGTCGCGCGGTCGACGAAGTGCAGTTCCATCCCGTCGGCGGCGCAGCGCGCCAGGGACCAGTTGAGCGGGGCGCCGGCGAGCTCGTCGCCGCGGACCACGCCGATGGTCGTGAAGCCGAGCAGCCGGCCCGCGGCGGCCGTGGCGCGCAGGTGGTTGGAGTACGCGCCGCCGAAGGTGAGCAGCGCACGGTCGCCGGCCTCGGTCGCGGCTCGGAGGTTGGGGGCCAGCTTGCGCCACTTGTTGCCCGGCAGGGCGGGGTGGATGAGGTCGTCGCGCTTGAGCACCAGCCGGACGCCGTGGCGGGTGAACCGCTCGTCGTCGACGGGCTGGAGGGGGGAGGGGAGGCGGGGGCGGAGGGCCTGGGGATCGGGGCTGGTCACGGGAGCGGGGAGGGGATGGGGAGGGGAAGGGGGACGGGGGTGCGGTAGTGGTGTGGCGTCAGCCCTGCAGGAAGCCGTCGCCGTGGGCGCTGATGTGGGCTTCGAGGGCGGTGAGGGCGCTCTGGGTGGCATCGGGGGTGCCACTGCCGCGGCGCTCCGCGTAATAGGCCGCGCCGAGCTTCCTCAGGAGGTCGTTGCCCGCGCGCTGCTGCTGCAACTCGTCGACCTTCTGCTTGCCCTGGGCCAGCCCCTGCTTGGCCTGCTCCTTGGCGCGGTCGAGAAACCCTGACATTGCTGCCTCCCTGGCGTACGGGCCGGTGCGACCCGGTCGGTGTCGGTTTCGTAAGGGATCAACGGCGGGGACGGCCGAACGGTTCCCGTGCCAGGCTGGGGGATGTGGGCGAGGAGCGCGACATGGGTGAGCCGGTTGGTGCAGCGGGGGCGGACTCCGGCCGGACCGTCCGGGGGACTTATCGGGAGCGGGCGTCGCGGCTGCCGGGGGCGGTGCTGTGGAGCACCACCACGCTGCCCGGGGCGGGGCCGGTGCTGCCCGACGGGTGCACGGACCTGATCTGGAGCGCGGGGCGGCTGCTGGTGGCCGGGCCGGACACCGGGCCGCAGCGCGTGGACGCCGCGGTGCCGGACGGCACGCGCTGGGTGGGGCTGCGGTTCGCGCCGGGGCAGGGGCCGGCGGTCTTCGGGGTGCCGGCCCATGAACTGCGCGACCGGCGGGTGCCGTTGGAGGACCTGTGGGGCGCCCGGCGGGCCCGCGAACTGGCGGAGCAGGCGGCGGTCGACGGCCCGGGGGCGGTGCTGGAGGAGGTCGCGCGGGACCGGTTGCGGGCGGCCGGGCGGTGGGCCGCCGGGGCCGGTGCGCGCGGTGAGCTGCCCGGGCGGGACGGGCGGACCGCGGCGTTGGTGACCGCGCTCGGGCGCGGCCGGCCGGTGGCGGAGGCCGCCCGGCTGGCCGGGCTGGGCGAACGGCAGCTGCACCGGCACAGCCTGGCGGTGTTCGGGTACGGACCGAAGACGCTGAGCCGGGTGCTGCGGCTGGTGCGGGCGCTGGATCTGGCCCGCGCCGGCGTCCCGTACGCCGAGGTCGCGGCGCGCGCCGGATACGCGGACCAGGCCCATTTGGCGCGCGAGGTGAAGTCACTTGCGGGGGCCGCGATGGGAGCGGTCCTCGGCGCGGGTTAGCGTGTCCGGTATGGACTACCAGGCCGTTCTTGAAGAGGTAGCGGCCTATGCGAGGCCGTTCGTGGGGCGCGGGCACGTCGCCGACTACATTCCGGCGTTGGCGGAGGTGTCCCCGGACCGCTTCGGGATCGCGATAGCGGACATCAACGGCGAGGTGTACGGGACCGGTGACTGGCAGGTCCCGTTCTCCGTGCAGTCGATCTCCAAGGCGTTCTCGCTGGCGCTGGTGATGGCCGGGTCCCATGGGGACGACGACATCTGGCAGCGGGTCGGGCGGGAGCCCTCGGGGACGCCGTTCAACTCCCTGGTGCAGCTGGAGTGGGAGAACGGGATTCCGAGGAATCCTTTCATCAACGCGGGCGCGCTGGTGGTGACGGACCGCCTGCTGACCATGACCGGTGACGCCAGCACCTCGATGCTGGAGTTCCTCCAGGCCGAGAGCGGCAATGCGGAGCTGGCGTTCGACCAGGCGGTGGCCGGTTCCGAGGCCGACCACGGGGACCGCAACGCGGCCCTGGCGCACTTCATGGCGTCGTTCGGGAATCTGGAGAACCCCGTGCCGAGCGTCATCGAGCACTACTTCTGGCAGTGCTCGATCGAGATGTCCTGCCGGGACCTGGCGGTGGCCGGCGGGTTCCTGGCCCGGCACGGGCTGCGGGCCGACGGGAGCCGGCTGCTGGAGGCGCGCGAGGCCAAGCGCATCAACGCGGTGATGCTGACCTGCGGCACGTACGACGCCGCCGGGGAGTTCGCCTACCGGGTGGGTCTGCCGGCGAAGAGCGGGGTGGGCGGCGGCATCGTGGCCGTGGTGCCGGGGCGGTGCACGCTGTGCGTGTGGAGCCCGGGGTTGGACGCGCGGGGCAACTCCGTGGCCGGGATGGCGGCGCTCGACCAGTTCACCACGCTCACCGGCTGGTCGGTCTTCTAGGGCGGGCCCCCGGGCGGGCCGATGGCCGCCCGGCCGGGTGGGCTGGCGTTGTGGGGTCGGGAGCGGCGGCGCATGGTGGGCGGTAGGAGGTGCACCTGCCATGGAGCATGAGATGCGCGCGGAGTATGCGGAGGGCGTGCTGCCGCACGAGGACACGCCGGTCAAGAAGTGGCACATGACCAGGGTGGGCGCGACCATCGCGATGTGCGGCCAGCCGCTGGCCCCGGCCGCCGTCACCCAATCGGCCGGCAAGTGGGGGACGGCCGAGGCGCAGCCGTTCTGCCGCACCTGCGGCGTGATGTACCTGGAGGAGCATCCGCAGGACACCGAATGACCGGGACGGCCGGCCGGGCCCGGCCCTAGGACAGCGGGGCGAAGAGGTCCACCCCGTGGCCGTCCGGGTCCTGGACGACGGCGTAGCGCTGGCCCCAGTCGGCGTCCCAGGGTGCCTTCCCACCCCGGTAGCCGGCGGCGGTGAGGTCCCTGTACACGGCGTCGACGTGGGCGGCGTCCGCGCAGGCGAAGGCCAGGCCGGTGGGGGCGCCGGCCGGAAGCGGCGCCCAGTCGGGGTCGAGTGAGCGGGCGGTCTCGTGGGTGTCCCACATCAGGCGGAGGCCGCCGGGGAGCGGTGCCTCGGCGTGCGGGGCGGTGTCGCTGCCGTCGGGGACGGTGAGGCCGAGCCGGCGGTAGAACGCCAGGGAAGCGGCCATGTCGGCCACCACCAGGCCGATCGCGTCGAGGCGGGGTACTACGGGTGGGGTGTTCATGGCCGCGAGCGTAGGAGCGGCGGCGGGGCGCCGTCTTGAAGAAATCGGACGCCGCCGGGCCGGGGCCGTCAGGGGATGTGGACGACCTGGCCGGCGTAGGAGAGGTTGCCGCCGAAGGCGAAGAGCAGCACCGGGGCGCCGGCCGGGACCTCGCGGCGCTCGACCAGCTTGGCCAGGGCGAGCGGGACCGAGGCGGCCGAGGTGTTGCCGGAGTCGACGACGTCCCGGGCGACGACGGCGTTGACCGCGCCGATGCGCTCCGCGACCGGCTCGATGATCCGCAGGTTGGCCTGGTGGAGGACGACGCCGGCCAGCTCCTCGGGGCGCAGGCCGGCCCGGTCGCAGACCTTGCGGGCGATGGCCGGGAGCCGGGTGGTCGCCCAGCGGTAGACGGTCTGGCCCTCCTGGGAGAAGCGGGCCGGGGTGCCCTCGATGCGGACGGCGTTGCCCATCTCCGGGACCGACCCCCACAGCACCGGGCTGATGCCGGGCTCGGGGGAGGCGGTGACCACCGCGGCCGCGGCGCCGTCGCCGACCAGGACGCAGGTGGAGCGGTCCGTCCAGTCCACCACGTCGGTGAACTTCTCCGCGCCGATGACCAGGGCGTTCGTCGCCGAGCCGGCTCGGATCGCGTGGTCGGCGGTGGCCAGCGCGTGGGTGAAGCCAGCACAGACGACGTTGATGTCCATCGTGGCCGGCGCGGCCAGGCCCAGGCGGGCCGCGACCCGGGCCGCGGTGTTGGGGCTGCGGTCGGTGGCGGTGCAGGTGGCGACCAGCACCAGGTCGATGTCCTTGGTGGCCAGGCCGGCGGCGGCCAGGGCCTTCTCGGCGGCCGCGGCGGCCATCGCGTCCACCGTCTCCTCCGGCGCCGCGACGTGCCGGGTGCGGATGCCGACGCGGCTGCGGATCCAGGCGTCGTCGGTGTCGACCATTCCGGCGAGCTCGTCGTTGGTCAGCACACGGGAGGGCTGGTAGTGGCCGAGGGCCAGGATGCGCGACCCGATCATGAGGTCCCCTGCGGTACGTGGAGCGGGCGGTACCCGCACAGTCTCGCCGCTCGCCGGCGCCGGAAGGATGTGCGAACCGCCAACGTTCGGCGCCGAGAACTGGAGGCTTCCGACGCGACCCGGCCCCGGCGGCGCGGTGCGCGGCCGGGGCCGGGACGGGCCGCGGGGGCTCACGCCAGGGCGCGGAACCGCCGCAGGCGCAGGCTGTTGCCGACCACGAAGACCGAGGAGAAGGCCATCGCGGCGCCGGCGATCATGGGGTTGAGCAGGCCCGCCGCGGCCAGCGGAAGTGCGGCGACGTTGTAGCCGAACGCCCAGAAGAGGTTGGCGCGGATGGTGCCGAGGGTGGCCCGGGCGAGCCGGATGGCGTCCGCCGCGGCGCGCAGATCGCCGCGGACGAGGGTGAGGTCGCCGGCCTCGATGGCGGCGTCGGTGCCGGTGCCCATCGCCAGACCGAGGTCGGCGCGGGCCAGCGCCGCGGCGTCGTTGACGCCGTCGCCGACCATGGCGACCGAGCGGCCCTCGGCCTGGAGGCGCTCGACGACGGCCACCTTGTCCTCGGGCAGGACCTCGGCGATCACCTCGTCGATGCCGACCTCCGCGGCGACCGACTCGGCGACCGCCCGGTTGTCGCCGGTCAGCAGGACCGGGGTCAGGCCCAGCGCGCGCAGCCGGCGGACCGCCTCGGCGCTGGTGGGCTTGACCGCGTCGGAGACCACCAGCACGGCGCGGGCCGCGCCGTCCCAGCCGACCACGACCGCGGTGTGCCCGGCCCGCTCGGCCGCGTCCTTGGCGGCGGCCAGCGCGGGCGGCAGCTGCTGGCCGCGGTCGTTGAGCAGTCGTTCCCGGCCGACCAGGACGGAGTGTCCCTCGACGGAGCCGCGGACGCCGAGGCCGGGGACGTTGGTGAAGCCCTCGGGTGCCGGCAGGGTGCCGGTCGGCTCGGCCTCCTGGGCGGCGGTGGCCAGGGCGCGGGCGATGGGGTGCTCGGAGGAGTGCTCCAGGGCGCCGGCCAGCCGCAGCGCCTGCGCGCGGGTCACCCCGTCGGCGAGGTGGACGCCGGTCAGGGTCATCACGCCGGTGGTGACGGTGCCGGTCTTGTCCAGGACGACGGTGTCGACGGCGCGGGTGGTCTCCAGCACCTCCGGCCCCTTGAGCAGGATGCCGAGCTGGGCGCCGCGGCCGGTGCCGACCATCAGCGCGGTCGGCGTCGCCAGGCCCAGCGCGCACGGGCAGGCGATGATCAGCACCGCGACCGCGGCGGTGAACGCGGCGACCGCGCCGTGGCCGGTGCCGAGCCAGAAGCCGAGGGTGGCCAGGGCCAGCGCGATGACGATCGGGACGAAGACGGCGGAGATCCGGTCGGCGAGCCGCTGGGCCGCCGCCTTGCCGTTCTGGGCGTCCTCCACCAGCCTGGCCATCCGGGCGAGCTGGGTGTCCGCGCCGATCCGGGTGGCCTCGACGACCAGCCGGCCGCCCGCGTTGACGGTGGCGCCGGTGACGGTGTCGCCGGGGGCGACCTCCACGGGGACGGACTCGCCGGTGAGCATCGAGGCGTCCACGGCGGAGGAGCCCTCCGCCACCCGGCCGTCGGTGGCGATCTTCTCGCCGGGCCGGACCACGAACCGGTCGCCCACCCGCAGCTCGCCGACGGGGACCCGGACCTCCTTGCCGGCGCGGAGCACCGCGACGTCCTTGGCACCCAGTTCGAGCAGGGCCCGCAGGGCCGCGCCGGCCTTCCGCTTGGCGCGGGCCTCGAAGTACCGGCCGGCCAGGATGAAGGTGGTGACGCCGGCCGCGGCCTCCAGGTAGATGGCGCCGCTGCCGTCGGTGCGGGCGATGGTCAGCTCGAAGGGGTGGGTCATGCCGGGCATCCCGGCCGTACCGAAGAACAGCGCCCACAGCGACCAGCCGAAGGCGGCGAGGGTGCCCATGGAGATCAGGGTGTCCATGGTGGCCGCCCCGTGCCGCAGGTTGGTCCAGGCGGCCCGGTGGAACGGCCACGCCCCGTAGGCCACCACGGGGGCGGCCAGGGTCAGCGACAGCCACTGCCAGTTGGTGAACTGGAGCGCCGGGACCATCGCCATCAGGATCACCGGCACGGAGAGCGCCAGGGAGACGAGCAGCCGCTGCCGCAGCGCGGCGAGCGGGCCGTCGGCCTCCTCCGCGGCCGGGCCGCGCTCGGCGCCGTCGGCGGGCGGTTTTGGGGCGGGCGGCGCGGGGACCGCGGCGGTGTAGCCGGTCTTCTCCACGGTGGCGATCAGGTCGGCGGTGCCCACGCCGCTGTCCTCCGCGAGCGTCACCTGCGCCTTCTCGGTGGCGTAGTTGACGGTGGCGGTGACCCCGTCCATGCGGTTGAGCTTCTTCTCGATGCGGGCCGCGCACGAGGCGCAGGTCATACCGCCGATCTCCAGCTCGACTACGGGCCCATCGATCGCGGTGGTCATGACGGCTGCTCCTCCTGTTCGCGGGGCCGTGCGGCACCGGTGGCGGCCGGCGTCCCGTCCACCCTCCGCCGACCCCATCGACACTTTACCCCCCTGGGGTATTTCCGGAAGGGGATTCCGGCGTGGCTTCCGTCTCGGTGGCGCCGCCCGCCCGCGTCATCCGGCCACCCATCTCGCGCACATATCCGGCCAGCTCGGCCGGCTCGTGCACGGTGAACTCCCGGCCCAGCAGCGCCAGCCGCAGCGCCAGCCACTCCAGCGAGTCGGGTGCGCTGTGCCAGCGGCAGCTGCCCTCGTCGAGCGGCTCGACCCGGCCCGCCGCCGGGCCGCCGAGCCGGGCCGCCGAGCCGGGCCGCCACCTCCTCGGCCGGCCCGTGGACCGTCGCCACCGCCCGATAGGTCGCCGCCATGCCGCGCATCCGCTCCCGGACGTACGCCCCGGCGTCGGCGGCCGGCAGCTCGCGCGGCGCGGTCCGCGCACCGGTGGCGAACGGCTCGCTCAGCCGGTCCACCCGGAAGATCCGCCAGTCGTCGCGGTCGTTGTCGAACGCCACCAGGTACCAGCGGCGGCCCGCCGCCACCAGCCGGTGCGGCTCCACCAGGCGCCGGCTGAGGTCGCCCGCGCCGGCGCGGTAGCGGAAGCGCACCCGCTCGTGGTTGGCGATCGCCGCGGCCAGCACCGCCAGGTGCTCCGGGTCGACGGTGGGGCCGTCGCCGGCCGGCATCGGGACGGTCGCCGTGCCCAGCGTGGCCACCCGCCGCCGCAGCCGGGCCGGCAGCACCTGCTCCAGTTTGGCCAGCGCCCGGACCGACGCCTCCTCGATGCCCGCGATGGTGTGCCCGGCCGTCGAGCGCAGGCCCACCGCGATGGCCACCGCCTCCTCGTCGTCCAGCAGCAGCGGCGGCATGGCGGTGCCCGCGGCCAGCCGGTAGCCGCCCTCGGCGCCCATCGTGGCGTGCACCGGATAGCCCAGCTCGCGCAGCCGCTCGATGTCGCGGCGGATGGTCCGGGTGGTCACCCGCAGCCGGTCGGCGAGCTCCCGCCCCGGCCATTCGCGGGGCGTCTGGAGCAGCGACAGCAGGTTCAGCAGACGTGCCGATGTCTCACTCATGGGGACGATGATGGCCGAGGGAGTAGGACGGGAGTTGTCCTAGACGGTGCCTAGTGTCGGGGACGTCCGGGGCGGTGCGCGCCGTCAGCGCAGCGCGTGCCGCCCCGGACGTCCCCCTTCCGCTCGTCCACGGCACCACCAGGAGTTCCCGCATGTCCCCGTCCGATCCGACCCCCGCCGCACCGGTGGGCGACGCGCCCGCGTCCGCCGACCGCAGACGGTGGATAGCCCTCGCCGTCGTCCTGACGGCCAGCTTCATGGATTTGGTCGACGCGACGATCGTCAACATCGCCCTGCCCAACATCCAGCAGGACACCGGTGCAGACTTCGGCGCCCTGCAGTGGATCACCGCCGGATACGCGCTGGCCTTCGCCATCGGCCTGATCACCGGCGGCCGGCTCGGCGACATCCACGGCCGCAAGAAGCTCTTCCTGCTCGGCATGGGCGGCTTCACCGTCGCCTCGGCACTGTGCGGCCTGGCCGCGGACCCGGCGATGCTGGTCGCCGCGCGGGTGCTCCAGGGCGCGATGGCGGCGCTGATGGTGCCGCAGGTGCTGGCGATCATCCACGTCAGCTTCCCGGCCCACGAGCGCGGCAAGGTCTTCGGGATGTTCGGCGCGGTGGTCGGCCTGGGCGCGGTCTGCGGCCCGCTGATCGGCGCCCTGCTCACCCAGGGGAACCTCTTCGGCCTGGAGTGGCGGCCGATCTTCCTGATCAACCTCCCGGTCGGCCTGGTCGGGATCCTGCTCGGCCGCCGCTTCCTCACCGAGTCCCGGTCGGACACCGCGCTCCGCCTCGACCTGGTCGGCACCGCGCTGCTCACCGTCGGCCTGCTGCTGGTGCTCTACCCGCTCACCCACGGCCGCGAGGCCGGCTGGCCCGTCTGGGGCTTCGTCGCCATGGCGGCCGGGCCGCTGGTCCTCGCCGGCTTCGTCCGCTACGAGCGGCACAAGGCCCGCAAGGACGGCTCGCCGCTGGTCGAGCTCTCGCTGTTCCGGATCACGACCTTCGCGGCGGGCGTCGGCGTCCAGCTCCTCTTCGGCGCGGTCAGCGGACTGTTCTTCCTCATCTGGACGCTCTACATGCAGCTCGGGCTGGGCTGGGGGCCGCTGCACGCGGGGCTGACCGGTCTGCCGTTCTCGCTGGCCTGCTCCGCCGCGGCCGGCCTGTCGGTGCAGAAGCTGGTGCCCCGGTTCGGCCGCGCGGTGCTCCAGGCCGGTGCGCTGATCATGCTCGTCGGCGCCCTGCTCTACCTCTGGCAGGCCGACCACTACGGCACCGCCATGCAGTCCTGGCAGATGGCCCCGGCAATGGTCCTGATGGGCGCCGGCATGGGGCTGATCGTCGCGCCGATCACCGACGCGGTGCTCTCCGAGGTGCCGGTCCGGCACTCCGGCTCGGCTTCCGGCATCTTCAACACCACCGGCCAGGTGGGCATGGCGCTGGGCCTGGCGCTGTCGTCGGTGGCGTTCTTCGGCGCGGTGGACGGGCCGGGACGCGCGGGCTTCGTGGCCGCCACCACGCACGCCCTGTGGTGGATCGCCGGCGGGCTGGTGCTCGTCCTCGGCCTGCTGTTCCGGCTGCCCCGGCGGGCCCGTGCCGGCGGCCCGACCCAGGAGGAGCCGGGGACGCCCGCCGAGGCGGCGCCCGACCCGGTCGCGGTCGACCAGCCGGCGCTCGTTCCCTGACGGACACGCGGGGCGCACGCCCGGGGCGTGCGGGCAAACGGACGGCACGGCGCGGCCCACGACAGGGTGCGGAGTCCGCAAAATCGAGCCCCGGCCGTACCCCCCGCGCGCCCCCACGGGCGATACTTGCCGGGTGTCGATGATCAGCAACCTCCGCAAAGCCGCCCGGCTGCCGCAGCCGCGCCAGGGCGGGGTGGACCTCAGCCACCCGGCCCGCTCGCCGCTCGGTACGGCCGTGGTGAACTGCGCGGTCTATGTGGCGGGCGCGCGCCAGGACGGCCACCAGCCGGCGCAGGAGGCGATCCGGCAGGTCCGGGAGACCGGTGACGGCTTTGTGTGGATCGGTCTGCACGAGCCGTCCGAGGTGGAGTTCGCCGGCATCGTCGAGCTGTTCGGGCTGCACCCGCTCGCCGTCGAGGACGCCGTCCACGCCCACCAGCGCCCCAAGCTGGAGCACTACGACGACTCGCTGTTCACCGTCTTCAAGACCGTCCGCTACGTCGAACACGACCAGCTCACCGACACCAGCGAGGTCGTCGACACCGGCGAGATCATGGTCTTCACCGGCGTCGACTTCGTGATCACGGTGCGGCACGGCGGCCACGGTTCGCTGGGCCCGCTGCGCGAGCAGCTGGAGCGCGACCCGGAGCAGCTCGCGCTCGGCCCGTCCGCGGTGCTGCACGCCATCGCCGACCTCGTCGTGGACGACTACCTCGACGTCGCCGCCGCCGTCCAGGACGACATCGACGACGTCGAGAGCGAGGTCTTCTCGGTCCGCGGCAGCCGCGGCGCCGACCGGATCTACCAGCTCAAGCGCGAACTGCTGGAATTCAAGCGGGCGGTGACCCCGCTGGACCGTCCCCTCCAGGAGCTGGCGACCCGTTCGCTGCAGTTCATCGACCCCCGGATCAAGACCTACTTCCGGGACGTCGCGGACCACCTCGACCAGGTCCGCGAGCGGATCACCGGCTTCGACGAACTGCTCAACTCGATACTCCAGGCACATCTCGCCCAGGTCGCCAACGCCCAGAACGACGCGATGCGCCGGATGTCCGCCTGGGCGGCGATCCTGGCCGTCCCCACCATGGTCACCGGCGTCTACGGCATGAACTTCGAGTACATGCCGGAGAAGAGCTGGACCTTCGGCTATCCACTGGTGATGGTCGTGATGGTGGCGATCTGCGGGCTGATGCACCGCGGATTCAAGCGGAACGGCTGGCTGTAACGCCGTTACGGGGCCGGACGCGGGCCGCCGTGACGGGCGCTCACCGACCCCCGACGTGCCCCGGCCGGGCGGCCCCGAACCCCGCCGCCACCTGCGGCACCAACAGCACCAGCAGCACCGCCAACGGCACCGCCCAGGTGCCCGAGGCGTCGTGGACGGCGCCCAGCACCGCCGGGCCGGTGGCGGCCAGGACGTATCCGAAGCACTGGGCCATGCTGGAGAGTTGGGCGGTGCGCCGGGCGTCCGGGGCGCGCTGGACGATGAACAGCAGCGCCAGGCTGATCGCCGCACCCTGGCCCAGGCCCAGCAACGTCATCCACAGGTACGTGCCGCCGACCGGCGCCGCCCAGATCCCGGCGAAGCCCGCCGCGCACAGCACCGCGCCCAGCGCGGCCAGCGTCCCCGCCCGCAGCCGGCGGCCGACGATCACCGGCGCCAGGAACGAGCCCGCGATCCCCAACAGCGAGGAGAACGACAGCATCCAGCCGGCGTCGCCCGCGCTCATCCCGGCGTCCTTGAGGATCGTCGGCAACCAGGCGGCGGCCGCGTAGTAGCTCAGCGACTGGAGCCCCATGTAGGCGGTGACCTGCCAGGCCAGCGGGGAGCGCCACAGACCGCGGACGGGGTGGGCGGCCTGCCGGGCGGCGGCCTCCGTCGCCGCGGCGCGGGAGCGGACCTGCGGCAGCCAGACGACCAGCGCGAGTACCGCCAGCGCGCCCCAACAGGCCAGCGTGGCCTGCCAGGAGAGCCCGGCGGCCTGCTGCACCGGGACGGTGACGCCGGCCGCCAGTGCCGCGCCGCCGAACAGCGACATCGAGTAGAGCCCGGTCATCAGGCCCGCCTTCGCCGGGAAGTCCCGCTTGATCAGGCCGGGCAGCAGGACGTTGGCGACGGCGATGCCGGCGCCGATCACGACGGTCCCGGCGAACAGCGCCACCACCGAGTCCAGCAGCCGCAGCCCGGTGCCCAGGCAGATCAGCACCATGGTGCCGAGCAGCGACCGCTCCGTGCCGAAGCGCCGGCCCAGCCGCGGCGCCACCGGCGCCAGCAGCCCGAAGCAGAGCAGCGGCAGCGCGGTCAGCAGGCTGGTGGCGGCCGCCGACATCCCGCTGTCGGCGCGGACGGTGTCGGCCAGCGGGGAGACCGCGACCAGCGCCGGGCGCAGGTTCAGCGCCAACAGGACGACGCCGGCGCCGAGGTGGAGGGCGCGCCGGCCGGTGGCGCCGGCGGGTGCGGGGGTGTCCCCGGCCGGGGACGTCGTCCCGCCGGCCGGCTGCGGCCGGGCCTCCGGTATGACCGATGCCGGTCCTTGACTCATGACCGGGGTTCCTCCTGTGTCGCGTCGTTACTGTCCGGGCCGTCCGCCGGTCGCGTCGGCGGCTCGCGGAGGGCGTCGGCGGCCTCCGCGAGGTGCGCCAGCGCGGCCCGCTCGGCGGCGTCCGGGTCGCGGGCCTCGATGGCGTCGACGATCGCGGCGTGCGCGTCGAACTGGTGGCGGACCGCGTCGGGCAGCAGTGGGGTGTCGACCACGGCCGCCAGCGCCTCCCGCAGGGCGTCGCTGAACTGCTCGTACAGCTCGGCCAGCAGGCTGTTGTGCGCCGCCGCCGCGACCGCCCGGTGGAAGCGCACGTCCGCCTCCACGAACCGGGGCACGTCGCCGGCCTCCCAGGCCCGGCCGCGCACCGCCAGCGCCTCCCGCAGCGCGGCCAGGTCCTCGTCCGTGCGGCGCTCGGCCGCATACCGCGCGGCGTCCCGCTCCAGGCAGGAACGGACCTCGTACGCCTCCAAGTTGGCGGCCCGGCGCAGTCGGCGCTGGACGGCCGCACCGAAACCGCTGCGGGCGCGGACGTAGGTCCCGTCGCCCTGCCGCGGCTCCAGCATTCCGGTGTGCACCAGGGCCCGGACCGCCTCGCGGACGGTGTTCCGGCCGACGTCCAGCTGCTCCACGAGCACCGGCTCGGCCGGGATCTTCGCGCCGACCGGCCACTCGCCGTCGGCGATCAGCCGCTCCATCTGCTCGATGACCAGCTCGACGAGGCTGGTGCGGGCGGTGCTGCGCAGCGGCATCGGCGTCGTCCTCTCGTCCGCGTTCCGCGGGTCCGCTCACGGCGGATGCCCGGCTTCAGGGCATCCGATTCCACCGGTGATGGGAACATCCCATGTTTAGCGGTGTCAAATGATCAGGCTTAACCTGGGGGCGGCGGTGGCCCGCCGGACACAGACAGGGAGACCCACGGACCCATGGACGAGCGAGCCCCCCGGCCGTTGCCCTGGCAGGGCGAGTGGCCGGTGATCGGCGCGGTGGCCGTCGGCGGTGCCCTCGGCGCCACGGCCCGCTACGCCGCCGGCCTGCTCTGGCCGACCCCCGAGGCCGCCTTCCCCTGGACCACCCTCGTGGTCAACGTGGTCGGCTGCGCGCTGATGGGCATCCTGATGGTGCTGATCACCGAGGTGTGGACGGGCCACCGGCTGCTCCGCCCGTTCCTGGGCACCGGCATCCTCGGCGGCTTCACCACCTTCTCCACCTACGCGGTGGACATCGGGCGCCTGGCAGCCGCCGGGCGGCTGCCGCTCGCCCTGGCCTACCTCGCCGGCACCCTGCTCGCCGCGCTGTCCGCGGTGGCGCTGGCCGGCGCCACCACCCGGGCGCTCCTCGGACTGCGGCGGCGACCGGCATGACGGACCACGCGGCGCCCGGTCCGGCGCCTTCGGTCGGGAGCCCGGCGCTGCGGCTGACCGTCGTCGTCGGCGAGCAGGACGCCTGGCACCACCGGCCGCTCTACGCGGAGATCGTGCACCGCGCCCGCGCCGCGGGCCTCGCCGGGGCGAGCGCCTTCCGCGGCGTCGAGGGCTTCGGGGCGACCTCACTGATCCACACCCAGCGGCTGCTGTCGCTCAGCGAGGAACTGCCGGTGGCGGTGGTCGTGGTGGACACCGAGGAGCGGGTGCGGGCGTTCCTGCCGCAGCTGACCGAACTCCTGGCGGGCGGGGGCCTGGTGACCCTCGACCCGTGCGAGATGATCGCGTTCCGGGGCCGGGCGGACGGGACCGCCGGCGGGGAGGGCACACACGGGTGAACTGGCTGCTGGTGGTGGCCGGTGCCATGGTCGGGGCACCGCTGCGCTTCCTCACCGACCGCTTCGTCCAGGCCCGGCACGACACCGTCTTCCCCTGGGGGACGTGGACCGTCAACGCCGTCGGCAGCCTGATCCTCGGCCTGCTGACCGGCGCGGTCGCCACCGGCGCCGCCGGGTCGCACACCCAACTGCTGCTCGGCACCGGCCTGTGCGGGGCGCTGACGACCTATTCGACGTTCTCCTACGAGACCCTGCGGCTGGCCACCGACGGGGCGCGCCGGTACGCCGCGCTCAACATCGTGCTGAGCCTGGCGGCCGGACTGACCGCCGCCGGCGCCGGGATGGCCCTCGCTCACGCCCTGTGGTCCTGACCCCGGGCGCCGGTCCGCCCAACTGCCCGCGCACACGGAAGCGGTGGGGCTCGACGAGGAGCCCCACCGCGTGGGTGGACGTACGGAATGCGAGGGCTGGTGGGGGGTACGGAGCCGGCCGCCAGGTACCGGCCCCGTCAGCCCGGGCCCGTCGTCCTCCCGACCGCCGTCAGCCCGGCCGGGGGACGGCGGACCGACCGCCGTGCCGCGTCCAGGGACGGCCGGGTGGGTCAGCCGCCGAAGCGGATCCCGGCCAGGCCGTTCGCCCAGAGCTGGTCGACCTGGGCGCGCTCGTTGGCGTCCGGCTGGGTGTTCTGGCAGGACGGGCCGGGCCCGCCACCGGACATCAGCTCGCTGCACGGACCCTCGTAGTGGTCCGGCAGGCCCAGCACGTGGCCGGTCTCGTGCGCCACGATGCGGGTGCGGTTGTACTGCTGGGCCTGGCTGTAGTCGATGAAGACGAAGCCCTTGCCGTGGCCGTCGGTGCTGGCGTACGAACCGCGCGGGTCGTTGCCCTCCTTGTACTGGAAGTCGCCGCCGCTGCCCGATTGCAGCTTGACGTTCTGCACCGCGCTGTTCCAGATCGAGGCGCTCTGGGATATCTCGTTCGCGAAGGTCGGAGCGGCGCTCGCGTCGTAGGTGACGGTGACCGACTTCAGGTGCGGGTTGGCCTTCAGCTTGGCCTGGGCCGACTTCATGACGGCCTGGAAGAACGCCTTGGTGTCCGCCTTCTCGGCCGCCGAACCGGTGTAGGCGGCGATCGAGGCGGGGGTGCTGTGGTGGGAGGCGGGGTGCGCGGCGGGGGAAGTCGCCGACACCGGGGCGGCCGCGGCGAACGCGGCGGCGAGGCCCAGACCGAGCGCAGCCGACAGCGCCGTCTTGGGAGATCTCATGTGGGGGGCTCCTTAATTTCCGAGAGGCCGTACGGCCGCCGTGTGGGGCGGCGGCCGGGGCCCTGCGGATTTCTTGGTGCCGTTGAGTGTGGACGGAGTTCACCCGTGGGGCGGAGATGCCAGGTGGCGATAGCGCGAGTCAATACCCTTGATGGCCATGGGCCAACGTGCTGGTGAAGCCCCGGAGTTCGGACCGCCCTGAGAGTCTGGTGTGAGCCGCGCCTGCGCGTTTATGCTCCGGGCGTGGAGCTTGAGGTAAGGCATCTTCGCGCCCTGTGCGCCATCGCCGACACCGGCAGCGTGCGCAAGGCGGCCCGACAGCTGGGGATGACGCAGCCTTCCTTGACGACCCAGCTCCACCGCATCGAGAAGGCCCTCGGCGGCCAGCTCTTCTTCCGGGAGCCGACCGGTAGCCGGCCCACCCCGCTCGGGCATTCCGTGCTCTGTCGCGCCCGGCCGATAGTGGCCGAGATGCGCGCGCTTGTCGAGGACATCGCCTCGGTCTCGGTCAGGGAGGAAGGCACCCGGCTGCGGATCGGCAGCACCAACAGCCCCGCCGTCGCCGGCTGGTTGCGCCGGCTGCGCGCCCGACTGCCGGAGACCGACACCACGATACGTACCGATGTGTCCGCCAACGCCCTGCTGCACATGGTGGCGATGGGGCAGCTCGACGCGGCCTTCGTGCACGAGGTCGAGGGCGCCCCGCTGCGCGTCCCCGACGGCCTGGTGGAGCGCGAACTCCTCGCCAGGGAACCACAGTTCATCGCCCTCGCGGAGAGCCACCCGGCGGCCGGGCGGACCGTCGTCCGGGTCGCCGACCTGGCCACCGACCAGTGGATGGTCGATCCGACGGTGGACGGCGAGTGGGCCGGACTGCGCCGGATCTGGTCGGCGGCCGGCATCAACCCCCGGGTGGTGCACGGCGATTACCTCACCGCCGTGGACCTCGTCATCGCCGGCGAGGTGGTCACCCCCTGCCAGCCCACCGCCCGCTCACGCCCCGGCATGGCCATCCGCCCGCTGCACTGTGACCCGCTGGCGGTCCGGCTCTTCATGGCCTGCCGGGCGGACGGCCCGCCGGCCGCCTCCGCCGACGAGCTGTTCGCCGACCTGACCGCCGCGTACACGGAGATCGCCTGGGCCAGCGAGGCGTACCACGACTGGCTGGTCCGGCACGGCGGCGTGCTGGCGCCCGGCCACTAGGGCGTCAGGGGCTTATAGGGCAGGGCTATCACCCACCCGTGACCGGCGGATCCGCCCCCCCGCCCGCGAAGGCGGCGCCCTTGCGCAAACGACCGCACATCACTGCAAACGACAGCACCCGGCCCGCCAGGGTCGCCGGGTTGCGGCGGTTCGCGGAACGGGTGCGGTCAGGGGACCAGGCGGTCGGGAGGACCGCCGGCCGAAGGGGATGACCCGGGCTCAGCCCTTCCTCGTCTCCGAGTAACGGGGTGGGTCGGTGACCTGCGGTGATGGTTGCCGCAGGTCACCGACCTGGCCTTTTGCTGATTGCTGGCGACGGGGTGCGGCGGTCTCGATCGGGTGTCCCGCGGACTGTGTGCGGACTGGGGCGGCGCGAGTGCGCCGGTTGCCGTCGGCCCCTGTGCCGTCGATGAACCAGTCGTAGATGAGCAACGTTGTGTCATCCGCGGCGTAGCCGCGGTCATCGGTCGGCGTCGTCCGACGCCCTGGCCGAGGAGGCGAAGCAGCTCACCAGCCCGATCGAGTCCGCCATGGGATGGGACGACGAGCAACAAGAGGAGAACCAGCTCGGGCGACGTCTTCTACCAGCTGGAGTACTAGCTGGAGTACTAGCGGTGGTGTGGAGGGATGGTGGCGGTGCTGGGCGCGGTCTCCGGCCAGACGAGGAGGACGGGGCAGGGGGCGTGGTCGATGACGAAGCGGCTGGTGGGGGCGAGGCTGCGGGGGCCGAGGTGGGTGCGGTCGCCGTCGCGGGCGAGGATGAGCAGGTCGGCGCCTTCTGCGGCGGCCACGACCTCGTGTTCGGCTCGGCCGGAGCGTTCCTGCCGGGTGCAGGGGCGTCCCAGTCGCGTGGCCGCGCTGGCCAGGAGTTGTTCGGCGGAGGCGGCGGCCAGGTGTTCCACTGCGGTGCCGGGGTCGCGGTCGGGGCGAGCGCGGCCCAGCAGTCCGGCGTAGGCGCCGTGTGCGGCGTCCGGTACCTCGTGGCCGGTGACGTGGAGCAGCACCGTGTCGGCGTCCGCGGGCGTGTGGGCGCGTGCGGCGTCGACGCAGGCGGGCCAGGTGCCCTCCACGATCCAGACGATGACGGTCACGGTGTTCAGCCTCCGATCGTGTGGAGTGAGGTCCACAGTGCCACCACCGCGAGCAGGAGGGCGGCCGGTACGGCGAGCAGGCCGAGTCGGGTGAACTCGCCCAGGGCCACGTCGGTGTCGTGTTCGCGCACGATGCGCCGCCACAGCAGGGTGGCCAGCGAGCCGGCGTAGGTGAGGTTCGGGCCGATGTTGACCCCGAGGAGGACGGCCAGGACGGCGCCGGGGCCGGTGGGGGCGGTCAGGGGGAGCAGGACCAGGACGGCGGGCAGGTTGTTGATGATGTTGGCCAGTACGGCTGCCAGGGCCGCGATGGCGAGGAGGGCCGGGAGGCTTGTGCCGCCGGGTACCAGGTGGCCCAGCGCGTCGGCCAGTCCGTTGTCGACCACGGCCCGGACCACGATGCCCAGGGCCAGGACGAAGGCGCAGAACGGCAGGGCCGCGGACCGGACGATCGCGGTGGGGGTGGTGCGGCGCCGGGCCAGCGCGCGGGCCGCCAGAACTGCAGCGCCCGCGGCGGCGGCCCAGGCCGGGTTGATGCCGACCGCCGAGGTCAGGACGAAGCCCGCCAGGGTGCCCGCCACGGTGATCAGGGCGAACAGCGGCAGTTCGCGGGGTTCGTCGGTGGGCGGGGTCTGGGCGCCGGCGTCCAGGTCGGCGGCGAAGAAGCGGCGGATGACGACGTACTCGGCACCGATCGCGACCAGCCAGGGCAGCGCCATCAGGGCGGCGAAGCGGGTGAAGCTCAGGCCGCTGGCGGCGAAAGCCAGCAGGTTGGTGAGATTGGAGACGGGCAGCAGCAGCGAGGCGGTGTTGGAGAGGTGGGTGCAGGCGTACACGTGCGGTTTGGCGCGGGCGCCCAGTCGGGCGGCGGTGGCGAACACCACCGGGGTCAGCAGCACCACCGTGGCGTCCAGGCTGAGCACCGCGGTGATCAGCGAGGCGATCACGAACACCAGCACCAGCAGGCGACGGGGGCGGCCGGCCGCCCTGCGGGCCATCCACGCGCCGCAGGCGTGGAACAGCCCTTCGTCGTCGCAGAGCTGAGCCAGGACCAGGACGGCCGCGAGGAAGCCGATCACCGGGCCCAGCCGGACTGCCTCGGCTGCCGCGTGGTCCAGGGAGATCGCGCCGGTGGCGATGACCACTCCGGCGGCGGGGACGGCCACGACCGCTTCCGGCCAGCCCCACGGCCGGATCACCGCGCAGGCCAGCACCGCCAGGAGCAGGGCGACAGAGAGGGCTTCTGCGAGTGCGGTGTTCAGGGTCGGAGCCTTTCGGAGGATGCCGGTGGTGAAAGGTCGCGCCGGATCGGCGGCGGCTGGCGTCGAGCACGTCGCGTTCGTGGGGAACACGCCGCAACCCTGGCAAATAGTAGAACATTAAACTAGCTGAGCATTGTCGACCTGGCGACCAGTGTCCAATGTGGTCGCACGCGCCCGACATGCCTTCGAGTCGATCGAGGACGGGCTGCGAAAGCATGTCGCGAAGTGAGCAAAACATGGAGGCCATGTGAAATATGGCCAACCTGGTGGCCGCTTGCACGCGCGTAAACCTCGCGTGACACCGAGGTCCCGGCGGTGCCTGCCTGCCGTGTCGAGCCAGGCGTAAATGACTGAAAATTGAACTAATGACCGACGGGCGCACTACGGTTTGCGGCGGTTGCTGTTCCACCGAGAGGAAACCCCTCATGACCGCCACCGACAGCGCACCGAGCACGGCCCGCATCCTCACCGGCTACCGCCCGGAGGACGGCTTCGTGGCCGTGGAGCTGAACCCGCCCCCCGCCGAGTACGTCTGGCACGACGAAGACGCCGAGCAGCAAGAGGAGCGGTACGGCCCGGGCGTGGGATACCACCAGTGGTTGGCCATCGACGCGCAGAGCGGTGCGGTCTGGTTCGGGGACGTCGACTGGCGGGCCTCGCGCGAGCACCTGGAGCGCCAGCTCCCCGGTGTCCCGCGCAGCGCACTCGGTGACGGGACGCTGCCGGCCCCCGGCGTTCTCGTGTACCTGCTGACCCACCTCGCGCACGACGAGCGGCGCGGCTACTCCTGGCGCTTCTTCACCGCCGAGGAGTTGCATGCGCTCGCGCTGCGCATCCTGCCCGCCGTACAGCGGCTCGTGGACTCGATACACCGTACGGGACCGGCCGGCGAACTGGAGTGGTCCGCCGAGGCCGCCACCGCCTGGGACGACATCGAGCAGGCCGCCACCTACGCCTTCGCCCCCTCCGGAGCTGTCGTCTGGCCCAGGCTCCGGATGAGCCCGGTCCCCGCGTGGCGGGTCGAGGTCAGCGCGTTCCTCGCGAGCAACCCCGACCTGTGCGACCCGTCCTGGGGAGTGGCCACCGACGCGGAACTGGAGGCTTACGCCGACTACCGGCCCGAGGCGGGCTACGGCGGTGTCCCGGGGCGGATGTGCCGCGCCGCCGACCGGCAGATCGAGGACGGTTTCACCTTCTACGGCCACCGCGCCGCCCTGTACGCCTATCGCGCCCAGGCGTGCGGCGACCGTTCCCCGACCGAGGCCCGCACCTGGCTGGAGACGACAGAGGCCGGCAGGGGCACCTGGGAGGCGGCCAAGCCCCCCGGAGCCACGCTCGCCGATGTGCCGGACTGCGTGCTGGCGGCCCTGGCAGAACGCTTCCAGAGCGCCGCGCACGAGGAGGGGTTGGTCCTGACGGGCCTGTCCGCCTATCTGCAGCGGTTGCGCGCCGACGAACGGGCCTCCGTCGACCGGCAGCTCGTCTACGAAGGCGAGGAGGTCGAACGTCTCGAAAGCATGCTCAAGGACTTCCGCGCCGCGCGGAACCGCACCGTGACCCGGATCCTGGCGTGGGCCGACGGCCGCGACGACGCGGAGATAGCCCGCCTGGCCTCCATCTCCCATGACTACGTCCGTGACTGGCGGGCCCGCCTGACCACCGAACAGGCCACGGCGACGCCTTAGGCGTGTGGTGAGCGGCGGCGCGGGCCGCGCAAATGGCCCCGGCACGCACTCGGCGGTAGCGGTGTCCCCTGCTACGGCGCTGGCTCGCCTATGTAGGGCAGTGACCCGGACGCGCCCATTGATCAGAGCTACGTGCCCGGGTCGAGGAGACCGGCGGGCGACCGCCACCCGTCGACCACGTTCTGCCCCGGTCGCGCCGGCGCCGCAGACGTTCAGCTTAGGTGATCGAGATGCTGCCGCACGCTGTCGGCCAGGTCGGAGTAGAACGGCACTCGGGCAGCCGCCTGAAGGATTTCGGTGCAGGCGGTCAGCTCCCCGACTCGGCCGGTCGGAGTGCCCAGGACGTGGGCGAACTCCACGCGGACCCGTTCGGCAAGGTCCGGGATGGGGAGGGAGTGCAGGTAGAGGGTGGCGGCGTCGTGGCCGACAGGGGCGGCGCCCCAGCCCTCCCAGTCGAGGAGGGACAGCGGAGGGCTGGTGAGGTTGGCCCAGTGGAGGTCCCCGTGCCCGGTGGTCCAGGCGATCTCGCCAGGGGTGATGCCGGTGTATTCCGGGACGCGGCGGCGGATGTACTGCTCACGGACCGCCTCCCTACTGGTGGGGACGCGTGAGAGGCGGTCCAGGGCCTGGTGGAGGTTGTGCCACCAGGTATCCGACAACTCCACGCTGTGATGGAGGACCGGACTTCGGGACACCGGCGGCGTGGTGACGTACTCGTACAACTCTGCCCGGTAGTCCCAGCCGTCGGCTGGCCAGTCCACCAAGTCGATCAGCCGTGGCCGGGGCACGGCGGGAGGCACGAGCCGTTCTGCCTCCCTGGGGCCTTCCCACAGCTTCCCGCCTGCTTTGCCCTCGGGGTCGCTGACCAGCCGCAGCCAGGCGGGGCTGTCCGCGGCCATGGCGGCCCCGGCAGGCTCCGGCCGGCATATCCCCACACCTCCCCGCCCGCGGCGCCTGTGAGGTCTAGCAGGTCGTAGGCGTGGGCGCGGGCGGAGAGCATGCGGTCCTGGCCGCCCGCGCTCATCACCACTCGACCTTCCCCGTCGACCTCGTACCACGCACCCGAGGCGGTGAGGCGGACCTGGAGGTGTTCGTCGGCGGGGATACCGCCGACGAACGGCAGAGACGGCATCGGCCGACCCGGATCCATCGCGCCCCGCGCGCAGAGGAACTCCTCGATCACCCCGTCGTGCAGGGCTGAGGTGAACTCCTTCAAAAGCGCCGCCAAGTGGGCCACCTGTTCCTCGCGGGAAGCGAAGTGGGGGAGGTGTTGGCGCGAACGGTGGCCGAGGCCCGCAGCTGGTCCGCCAGCCAGGCGAGCAGGTCGGCGCCCGTGGTGGGTTTCAGGCCGCAGGTCAGGTGCAGGGATCGGTCTTCTGCGGCGGCCACGGCATGCCACCAGCCGCGGGGCAGGTAGAGCATGTCGCCGGCGCGCAGGACGATCTCGGCGATCGACTCACCTTGGGGCGGTTCGGGTGCTTCGACGTCGATACGGAGCGGGGCGATGCGGGTGGGTTCGTGGATCTTCCACCTTTTGGCGCCTTCGAGTTGGACGACCACCACATCGTGGTCGTCGAAGTGGAGACCGAACCCCTCCTTCGAGGTCCACGACGCATAAAGGTTGACCTGCACGTCGGTACGAAGGTGCCGTTCCAGTGCTTCGGCGAAGTGCTCCACCCTGCGGTGCAAGGTGTCGACCGCGTCCAGGACGAGCGAAGCGCCTTTGTTGAGCTGGTGGTGGAGGTTGCCCGGCTCGATGCGGTGCCAGACAGTGTGGCGCTTGGTGACCACTGGGTGGGCGTAAGCGTGCTGGGGGACCTGGGCGCCGTCGTTGAACAGCCGCAGCCGCGGGGGTTCGAGGCGGTGCCGGGCGATGATCTCGTTGAGGTCGTCCCAGGTGAACAGGTCGGAGAAGTCGCCGACTTGTGGCCAGAGCCGATAGGTGCGGCCGAACGCCTCGGCGGGGAAGTCCCCGCCGAGGCTCCGGACCGCCGCGGTGATGGCGGTCATCTTCTACTGGCTCCGATCAGTCGTTGCCGTCGCCCTTGCCGGTGCCGCCGCCGTCGCTCAGGCAGTCCTGGGCAGGGCGGCCTTCACCGTGCGCTTCGAGACGATCAGGTTGTCCACCTCGTACTCCCTTCTCTCTTTTCGGTTCCCCCGCCGAGGTTTCGGCGGGAAGCTATGGGGCCGCCTACGACGGCGGTTCGGTGTCAGGGGCGGCGACCGAGGCAGCCACGGCGTGGTCGCCGTCGTGCTGGACGACCAACGCCGCCAGGAGAGTCAGGCCGGCGGTGGTGCCCAGCAGCCACACCCTCGCCAGCCACACGTCCAACCGCGGGTCTCCGCCGCGGTGGCGGCCCGTCACCGGTCACCGGCCGCCATGTCGGGGTTCAGGTGCCGGTGGAAAGACAGCAGGCACCTGGCGAGGGCCTGGAGGCGGTGGGTGGCCGAGACCAGGCCGTTGCCGGGTCCGGCTCGGAGCTGGAACTCGGCCCCGGCGATGGCTTGGCGCCAAGCACCGTCTTGCGGCCGGTGCTCGTTGACGTGCTCTTTGGCCTGGTCGACCAGCGGGGCGAGGTGCCCCTTGAGGGTGTCGATCAGCCGGAGGCCTCGTCGTACGGCGGGAGCGTGGTCCGAGAGCGCAGTGCGGCGGCGATGTCGGCCTGGCACTGGTCACTGCCGATACCCGTGGTGGGCGGGAGTGGGGCGGTGCGGGTGGTTGCCATGCTGCGACTCCTCGAAGACGGGGGTGGTCAACCGCCGCCGCCTGGGGCGAGGAGAGGCCGGCCGTGCGCGGTCCCTGGCGGCGGAGAAGAGTCCACCGCCGTGAGGAAGGGCAGATCCGCAAACGCTTTGCGACCTCGCAAACCGCTTGCGGGCCAGCTCAATTGAGGGGGACTCCAGCGCGACCGGCGAAGGCGCGGACGCCGGGAAGAGCCCGGTCATGGTGGAGCAGGCCGCTGGCGATGCCCTTGACCGAACCGCGGCGGATTTCCTGCGGTGCGGCCCGCTCGGCGGCCAGCAGGGCTCGGTAGCACTGTTCGGGCTTGCCGAGCAGGTGTCGCTCGCGGCTCTTCGGCCTTCCTCTCCCGTGAGGTGTGATGTTTCCCGTCCGGGCCGCTATTCCGTAGTACCGCGGCAGAGTCCCTCGACGCGGAACCACAATCCCGGGGCGTAGACCGAATGGATGACGGCCTCCTGCCCTCTCGTGACCCGCAGGATTCTCAGGGCGCCACTGGGCAGCACGTCGTATTGATAACTGATCTCGGAATTTCCCTCGACGGCGTCGTCGTAGGAGATATCCGGCGTACGTGCTTTCGCGTATTCCTTCGGCGGACGATTTTCCACCAACTTGATGAAGACGCTCATGGGCCAACAGTAAGGGCGTCTCGCGAGCTCCGCCTTCTGGGATGAGACGGTACGGGCGCCGACTGGGTGGGGCCTCACGCCTGGTTCACAGCAGCCCTGGTCAGGGGAGCGGTCGCTTTCGTCCGTTGGTTCCGGTCATACGGATTCGACGGCTTGCCGGCTGCCTTTCCGGAGGCCGGGACCGCGGGCTGTACAGGGCATGCGCCGCCCTTGTCACGCCTCGCTGCCCTGCGGGCGGTCGTCTCTCTGTGGCTGGCTGGCCGCCAGCCAGGACCGCGCGGGCCCGGCGGGATGTGCGGTGTCCACGGTGAGCTGGAGCCGGGTGCCGCCGTCGTGGCCGGCCGGGTAGCTACGCTGCTCGGTGGAATCGAAGCAATGCCGGAGAACGTCTGCCACGCGACGGGCGATCTCGGGGGAAGCCGCGATGATGCGAACGTCGGCGTACCCGGCCCGGGGCAAAGGTTCCGCAGGGTTCATGCCAGCCTCGTTTTCTGGATGATGTGAGGTGGTCTCCGGTGGGTATGGCGTGGTGCGAGCCTACGTCACGCTCGCCGCCCCGGCTGGAGAACAGCCGGTGCCGTCTGCGGTCTCCGTGAGGGCGGCCACGGGTAAGGGAAAGCCCGCCGGGTCGGTTGCCGGCCGCGGTCGGTTCCTGATTTTGTCGCCATGCCCCAGCACAGCTTCCGGAGGACGAAACCGCTCGGGCGCGAGGAGTACAGTGGGGGCAACTGAGCCTTCGCCGGGTGGCCACCGACATCGTCGGGCGGCGCGTCGAATTCTCGAAGGCGGACAGAAACGCCATGACCGATTCCGATGTTCCTCGTGTCCCAGGACTTTTGCCGAGCGCGATCCATCGATCCGTGAAACCCGGGACGGCACTTCTGCGGCTGGAGACCACGCAAGCCCGTGAGGGGATCCTGGATGGCGCGTGGTGGCCACGTTCCCGCGACATAGGTGCAGAGCTTCCCGCGCTGGTCAGTGCCCTGGCCGAGCACCTTGGCCCCATCACACGCGTGGGCTTGGACGCGAGCGCCTGGGCGGAGCTGCCGACGCGGCTTACGATCGACAACCGCGTGGTCCACCTCGATTCCTTCCCGATCGGTGACGACACGGTTCTCATCACCCGGGGCGACAACGATCACTTCGCCCTGCTGGTGGTACCGCCCGATACGGCACCCGACGCCGCGCGCGCCGCGATGGCCAGGGCAGTGCGGACCGACAACGTGACGCAGGCCCGACAGATCCTCATCGAAACCGGCAGCACCCGGCAGACCTAAGCGCCGCGGGACGCGGCGCGGCCGAGGAAGCACAGCCGGCCCTGATGATGGGGCCACGAGGACGACAGCCTGCGAGGCCCAGGAGCGACGGACTGCCAGCTCACGTCCTGCCGAGGGTTACCTGCGGTGGCCCTGTCGGTGACCATTGGCAATGGGCGGCGTCGTGGCCGTCGGCGCTGTAGCTCGGTAGTTCCCGCGGGTATGTGAGCTGCGGCGTGTTGCAGCTGCAGGGCGCTTGTCGGGCTGGATGGCGATGTGCCAGTTGAGGACCTCGGCGGGGTGTTCGGCGCTGTCGAGTTCTCGCCGGGCGGCGACTTCTGCCAGGAGGTGCCGCCGGTTTTGGCCGGCGGTTTCAGCGCGGGCGAGGGTGGTGGTCAGGGCGGGCTAGGTGGGGTCCCCGGCAGCGTGCGCAACGTCTAGGACGTCCTCGTCCGCGTCGCGACGGCCGCCGTCGAGGACAAGGTCATCGCCACGAGCCCGTGCAAGCGGATCACGCTGCCGGCCATCTCGGACGAGGAGGTCAGGCCCGCCGAAGACCGCCAAGTCCCGGCGCACGGTCCCGGTCGGAGGGGTCGTCACGGACGCCCTCCTCGCGCACCTCGCCGCACGGCCCTCGAAGGAGTGGCTGTTCACGATGGAGGAGGGGGAGCCCCTCAACTACAGCCGCTGGAAGACCGAGTGGAGGTGCGCCCGCAAGGCACTGCAGAAGGCGGAGAACGAGGCGGCCGAGCGCGAGGGGCGCCGGCCCGTCGAGCGGCCGCACATGGTGACGCACGACCTGAGGCACTTCCACGCCGCCGCGCTCATCGCGGGAGGGGCCAGCGTGAAGCAGGTTCAGCTGGTGCTCGGTCACGCGTCCGCGGTCATCGCGCTGCGGATCTACGTGCACCTGTGGCCGGGCGAAGAAGACCGCACCCGGTCCGTCATGGACGCCGTGCTCGGCGGCTTGCGGACCGGGTGCGGACAGGGCGACGCTGCGAGTAAGGAAACCGCAGGTCAGACGGCATGATCCAAGATCAAGCCTTCTTCGTCTCCCAGAAGATCTTGTCGATCTCGGCGATGAGCTCCAGGGCCTTCGTGCCCGTCTTCGGGTCGTTCGAAGCCTTGGCCGCGCTGAGGGCCTTGAGCGTGTCGTTGACCAGCTGGTGGAGCTGCGGGTACTTCTCGAAGTGCGGGGGCTTGAAGTAGTCGCTCCACAGCACCGAGATGTGGTGCTTGGCCAGCTCGGCCCGCTGCTCCTTGATCAGGACGGCGCGGGTGCGGAAGTCCGCGTCCTCGTTGGCCTGGTACTTCTCCTGTACGGCCTTGACCGACTCGGCCTCGATGCGGGCCTGGGCCGGGTCGTACACGCCGCAGGGCAGGTCGCAGTGCGCGCTGACCTTGACCTTGGGGGCGAACAGGCGGGAAAGCATGTTCAGTCCTTCCTCGTGATCGTCTTCTCACGTGCGAGATTACTCGGTGCGGGAAGGCTTTTCTCGGGTGCCCCGGGGGTCTTAGGGCAAAAGTCCGGTGGCGGGCCGGGACTGATGGAGGATGGTCTGGTGAAGGTCGCACAGGGGCTGGACCGGGAGGTACGAATGCCGGAGCGGGTGCGCGAGCCGGAGCAGGACAGCGGCGGCGGCGCGGAGCCGGTGCGGGGCGGGCCGCTGCGGTCGTTCGGGTTGGCGGAGGTCTACAACCCGTCGATGGTGCCGACGCTCCGGCCGGGGGACCATCTGGTGGTCCGGTACGGCGCGGTGGTGCGTCCCGGTGATGTGGTCGTGCTGCGGCACCCGTTCCGGCAGGACCTGCTGATCGTCAAGCGCGCGGTGGAGCGGCGGGACGGCGGCTGGTGGGTGCGCGGCGACAACCCGTACGTGGAGAACGACAGCCGGGAGTTCGGCACGGTCCCCGACGACCTGGTGATCGCCCGGGCGTGGCTGCGGGTGCGCTCGCCGCGCGGGCTTCAGCGCTCGCCGCGGGCCGCGCTCGCTTGGGGCTCCTGGGCGCTGTCGGCGGTGCGGCCGCTCTCCAGGCGCTTGCGGGCGCGGTAGGCGGCGACGTTGGCGCGGGTGGCGCAGCGGTCGGAGCAGTAGCGCCGCGAGCGGTTGGTCGAGGTGTCCAGATAGGCGTTGCGGCAGGGCTTGGCCTCGCAGATGCCCAGCCGGTCCACGCCGAGCTCGGTGAGGTGGAAGGCCAGGCCCATGCAGGCGGTCGCGGTGAAGCCGGCGGTGGCGTTGGCGGCGTGGTCGGCGATGTGCATGTGCCACTTGGGGCGGCCTCCCCCACTCCCGACTCCTCCCCCACTCTCGACTCCGTTCGAGCGGGGGGACCCCCATGAGCGGGAGGTGCCCCCATCGTCGCGGTACTCGTGGCCGGAGATCTGTGGGCTGACCGGGAACTCCATCATCAGCGCGTTCAGCAGGTCCACGGCGAGCACCTCGTCGCCGCGGTCGGCGGCCTCGAAGACCGCGCGGAGCCGGGCGCGGACCGTGCGCAGCCGCGTGACGTCGCTCTCGGTGGCCCGCCGGGCGGCCTGCTGGGCACCGCCGAAGAGCTCGCGGACCGCCTCGACCGACGTCAGGGTGTCCTCGCCGCGCTCGGGCTGCTCGGTGTTGACCAGTCGCACGGCGTAGTCCGAGTAATAGGTCAGTTCCACTTGTAGTCCTTACGGGACGCGCCCGGGGTGCGGGTGCCCACCTGCGTAATGGGTGTTGTCACTACGAGGGTATTACGACCCGTCCGGTCCGTGGCGCGGGGCCGCCTGACGGCGGTCGTGCCGATCCGCTGCGCGGGGCTGTTGGGTGCGGTGACGGGCCGGAGGGGGTGGGAAATACAGGTGCGTCCACCCTCACGCCGGTGGTCTGCTCACGGTCACCACTCGACAACGAACCCGCAGGGGACCACCGGCATACGCCCCTACCCACCGTCTTCATGACCACCCACGGGAGGGGACGGGTCTGCGGGGTGGGGGTTGTCCGGACGTAAAGCGCAGCAGTCCGGACAACCCCCACCCCACAGACCCGTCACCGCTGCCGAAAAGCCCCGCGCAGCGGCACCGCCCCGCGCAGCGGCACCGCCCCGCGCAGCGGCACGCAGCGGACCCGCAACACCCCGCCGTCAGGCGGGCACGCAGCGGACCCGCCCCGCGCAGCGGACCCGCCGCGGCCCCCTAAGGTCACAGCACCTTGGACAGGAACGACTGGGTTCGCTCGTGCTGCGGGTTGGTGAGCACATCGCGCGGGTGGCCGGATTCCACCACCACGCCGTTGTCCATGAACACCAGGGAGTCGCCGACCTCGCGGGCGAAGCCCATCTCGTGGGTCACCACGACCATCGTCATGCCGTCGGCCGCCAGGTCCTTCATGACGTCCAGGACGTCGCCGACCAGCTCCGGGTCGAGGGCCGAGGTCGGCTCGTCGAAGAGCATCAGCTTCGGCTCCATGGCCAGGGCCCGGGCGATCGCCACCCGCTGCTGCTGGCCGCCGGAGAGCTGCGAGGGGTAGTTGCCGGCCTTGTCGGCCAGCCCGACCCGCTCCAGCAGTGCGCCCGCCCGCTCCCGCGCGGCTGCCTTGGACTCGCCCTTGACCTGGACCGGCGCCTCCATGATGTTCTCCAGCGCGGTCATGTGCGGGAAGAGGTTGAAGCGCTGGAAGACCATGCCGATGTCCCGGCGGCGGGCGGCGACCTCGCGGTCGCGCAGCTCGTAGAGCTTGCCGTTGTGCTCGCGGTAGCCGACCAGTTCGCCGTCGACCGACAGCCGGCCGGCGTTGATCTTCTCCAGGTGGTTGATGCACCGCAGGAACGTCGACTTGCCGGAACCGGACGGGCCGATCAGGCAGAAGACCGCGCCGGGCGCCACCTCCAGGTCGATGCCCTTGAGGATGTGCGCGGTGCCGTAGGACTTGTGGACGCCCTCGGCCTTCACCATCGGGACGGTGGCCTCGCCGGAGTCCTTCTCCGCGGTCGTGCTCGTGGTCTTGCTCATGCCGTACCTCCGGCACGGTTCGGGCCGGCCAGCTTCGCCTTGAGGCGCTGGAACGGGGTGGGCGGAAGCTGGCGGCTGGAGCCGCGGGCGTAGTAGCGCTCCAGGTAGTACTGGCCGATGCTGAGCACCGTCGTGGCGATCAGGTACCAGGCGGCGGCCAGGATCAGCATCTCGACCACCACGCCGGAGTCCCGGCCGACGTTCTGCGCGGCCTGGAGGAGGTCGTAGTACTGCACCGCGATCACCAGGGACGAGGTCTTGAGCATGTTGATGACCTCGTTGCCGGTCGGCGGCACGATCACCCGCATCGCCTGCGGCACGACGATCCGGCGCAGCGTCTTGCCGTGGCTCATGCCCAGCGCGTGCGCCGCCTCGGTCTGGCCCTCGTCGACGGCGTTCAGGCCGGCCCGACAGATCTCGGCCATGTACGCGGCCTCGTTGAGGCCGAGGCCGAGCAGCGCGCACAGGAACGGGGTCATGAAGTCCGACCACTCGTCCTTGTAGATCGGCATGATGTCGATGTACTGGAAGACCAGGCCGAGGTTGAACCACAGGAAGAGCTGGACGTAGACCGGGGTGCCGCGGAAGAACCAGACGTAGAACCACGCCACGGACTTGGTGACCGGGTTCTTGGACTGTCGCATGACGGCCAGGACCACGCCCAGCACGATGCCGATCACCATCGACAGCACGGTGATCCACAGGGTGTTGCGCAGGCCCTTGAGGATGTCCGCGTTGAACATGTACTCCGGTATCGCGCCCCAGTTGACCTTCCCGGAGGCGAAGGCCCGGACGAGCAGGACCAGCAGCCCGATGACGACGAGGGCGGCGACCCAGCGCCCGTAGTGGCGGACCGGTATGGCTTTGATGGGTTCGGGCTGGGCCGGCGGAGCGGACGCCGGCGGCTCGGCCGGCTTGTCGACGTCAACTGACACGAAGGTTGCCTTTCAGCGTGTGGCGGGAGAGGCGTGAGGGCGGCCGCGCGGAGCGCGCCGGCGAGGGGGGACGGGCCGCCGGCTCAGGTGCCGCCGTTGATCTGCACTTCCTTGACCCCGGCGTCCTTGACGTTCCACTTGGCCAGGACGCCGTCGTACGCGTGGTTCTTGATCACCAGCTCCACGGCCGCCTTGAGCGCGTCGCGCAGCTGCTCCTGGCCCTTGGGGACGGCGATGCCGTACGGGGCCGCCTTGAGCGGGGCGCCGCCGACCATCTGGAAGTCGTTGCCGCCGCCGGAGACCTTCACCGCGTAGGCCGCGACCGGGTAGTCGCTGGAGACCGCGTCCACACCGCCGGTCCGCAGCCGGGTCTGGGCCTCGGAGTCGTTGTCGAACGCCTCGATGGAGATCGGCTGTTCGCCGCCCGCCTCACACGCCTTGGACTTGTCCTTGGCCAGGTCGTGGGAGACGGTGCCGCGCTGCACGGCGAGCTTCTTGCCGCACATGGTCTCCCAGCCGTCGATGCCCTTGGTCTTGCCCTTCTGGGTGTAGAGCGAGACACCGACGTTGAGGTAGTCCACGAAATCGACGCCCTCACCGATCTTCTTGCCGGTGGTGGAGTCGATGCCCTGCTGGCGGTCCTTGGTGTCCGTCATGGCCGACATCGCGAGGTCGTAGCGCTTGGACTTCAGGCCGCCCATGAGGGTGTCGAAGGTGGCGTTGTTGAAATTGAGCTTGATGCCCAATTCCTTGCCGATTGCCGCCGCGAGATCCGGATCGATGCCTTCCACCGCGCCGTTCGAGCGGAACTCCACCGGCTTGTAGGTGATGTCCGAGCCGACCTGGAGCATCCCCTTGTCCTGGACGTCCTTGGGGAGCTTGTTGAAGAGCGGGGCGTGCGGATTGCGGTTCTTCGCCGCCTCCCGTCGGGCGATCGCCGCGTCGGTCTGGTCACCGCAGGCGCTGAGCAGCAACAGCGATGCGGTGACCGTGGCTATCGCGGCGGCAGTCTTGACGGACTTACCGGACCTGCCGGCCGCCGCGCGACGGGTGGTGTCTGCGGTCATGCGGATCCTCCTGCGGATGGGTAACCGACGTGCCAGTGTGGGCAGCCGATGTGCTGGTGAGAAGGGGGTGTGCACACACCTTTGGGCACCTTTGAGCGTCGCGCCCTCGGTCGGTGACGGAATCCTGCCATCCGCGCTCCGGTATGCGGACTGTTGCGCAGGTCAAAATCGGATAACGGACGAGCGAGGGTGATCGTCGGCCGCGTCCCACAAGGGGAAACGCCGCTCACCAGTCGGGAAGGCGGTGATCGCGAACGCGGGGGTGTCTCGGAATTCGGACAGTCGCGGGGGATCTTCGGCGATTTCCGCCATTCCATCACTAATGTCGGAGCTCTGTACCGACAGGTAACGAATCTAACTCGTCGCGCTGGACGCACGTCCGGTAGAAAGGTTCGTTACACCCCTCATCCGGGGCTCAGGGCGCGTGTGCGGCGCGCCCGGCGTCCGTACCTCCCCCCGCGCGGCGGCTATCCGCAGCGCAGGGCGCGGGCGCGGTGCCCGCCCACTCCCCAACCAGGGAGTGGCCACCCTCAACAGATTTACGACAAAGGGGTCAGAGAAAAGTGGCAGCGGAGATCGTCAATCCTCGCAGCGACAGTGAGACAGGCGTCGAAGGAGGCGCGGACGGCACGTCCGGCGAACTCTTCGACCCGGCCTTCGCGCTGCATCGTGGCGGCAAGATGGCCATTCAGGCAACTGTGCCGGTGCGCGACAAGGACGACCTGTCCCTCGCGTACACGCCGGGCGTGGCCAAGGTGTGCAGCGCCATCGCCGAGCGTCCCGAGCTCGTGCACGACTACACGTGGAAGTCCCAGGTCGTGGCAGTGGTCACGGACGGCACCGCGGTGCTGGGCCTGGGCGACATCGGGCCGGAAGCCTCCCTCCCCGTGATGGAGGGCAAGGCCATCCTCTTCAAGCAGTTCGGCGGCGTGGACGCGGTCCCGATCGCGCTCGCGACCACCGACACCGACGAGATCGTGGAGACCGTCGCCCGGCTCGCGCCGTCCTTCGGCGGCGTCAACCTGGAGGACATCTCGGCGCCCCGGTGCTTCGAGATCGAGCGCAAGCTCCAGGAGCGGCTGGACATCCCGGTCTTCCACGACGACCAGCACGGCACCGCCGTGGTCACCCTGGCCGCGCTGCGCAACTCCGCCAAGCTCACCGGGCGCGAGCTCGGCGACCTGCGGGCGGTCATCTCGGGTGCCGGCGCGGCCGGTGTCGCCATCGCCAAGATCCTGGTCAACGCCGGCATCGGTGACGTCTCGGTCTGCGACCGCAAGGGCATCGTCTCGGCGGACCGTGAGGACCTCACGGACGTCAAGCGCGAGCTGGCCGACTTCACCAACAAGGCGGGCCTGACCGGTTCGCTGGAGACAGCGCTGGACGGCGCCGACGTCTTCATCGGCGTCTCCGGCGGCACGGTGCCGGAGGAGGCGGTGGCGAAGATGGCGAAGGACTCGCTGATCTTCGCGATGGCCAACCCCAACCCGGAGATCCACCCGGACGTCGCCCACAAGTACGCCGCCGTGGTCGCCACCGGGCGCAGCGACTTCCCGAACCAGATCAACAACGTGCTCGCCTTCCCGGGCATCTTCGCCGGCGCCATGCAGGTGCGCGCCTCGCAGATCACCGAGGGCATGAAGCTCGCCGCCGCGGAGGCGTTGGCTGCCGTCGTCGCCGACGAGTTGAGCGCGGACAAGGTCATCCCCTCGCCGTTCGACGAGCGGGTCGCCCCGGCGGTCACCGCCGCCGTCGCGGCCGCCGCCCGTGCGGAGGGCGTCGCCCGGCGCTGACCTGCCACCGTCGCGGACACCACTGACGGGCCGGGCCGGCATCCCTCGCGGGTGCGGGCCCGGCCCGTCGGGCATCCGCGGCGATGGCCGGAAACGGTGGGCGGAATCCGGCCGTCCGAGGCCCGTGCGGGCGGCGCGCGTCACACTCGCGCCCGCTGTCGCCGGGGGCGCCCGCGCCCTACGTTGGGATCATGTTTGCTGCCTACGCCGCCCGCATCGACCGCGACCAGCCGCTGAACGGCCTCGAATTGGGGGACCGCCCGGCCCCCGCCGCCCGCCCCGGCTGGACCACCGTCGACGTCAAGGCCGCCTCCCTCAACCACCACGACCTGTGGACGCTGCGCGGCGTCGGGATCACCGAGGACTCGCTCCCGATGATCCTCGGCTGCGACGCCGCCGGCATCGACGAGCACGGCAACGAGGTCGTCCTGCACTCCGTCATCGGGCAGACCGGCCACGGCGTCGGACCCGACGAGAAGCCCTCGATCCTCACCGAGCGCTACCAGGGCACCTTCGCCGAGCGGGTCACCGTGCCGACCTGGAACGTCCTCCCCAAGCCCGCGGAGCTCTCCTTCGCAGAGGCCGCCTGCCTGCCCACCGCCTGGCTGACCGCGTACCGGATGCTGTTCACCAACGCCGGGGTCCGGCCCGGGGACAGCGTGCTGGTCCAGGGTGCCGGCGGCGGCGTGGCGACCGCCGCCATCGTCCTGGGTGCCGCCGCGGGCCTGCGGGTCTTCGCCACCAGCCGGGACGAGGCCAAGCGCAAGCGCGCCGTGGAGCTGGGCGCCGAGGCGGCGTTCGCGAGCGGCGAGCGGCTGCCCCGGCGGGTGGACGCGGTGATCGAGACGGTCGGCGCCGCCACCTGGTCGCACTCGGTGAAGTCGCTGCGGCCCGGCGGCACCCTGGTCATCTCGGGTGCCACCAGTGGTTTCACGCCCAAGAACGGGGAGCTCAACCGGATCTTCTTCCTGGAGCTGAAGGTCGTGGGCTCGACGATGGGCAGCAAGGAGGAACTGGCCGGCCTGCTCGACTTCTGCGCCGCCAAGGGCATCCGGCCGGTGATCGACTCCACGCTGCCGCTGGACCGGGCCCGCGAGGGCTTCGCGAAGATGGCCGAGGGGGAGCTCTTCGGGAAGATCGTGCTGACGGTCTGACGGCCGTGCTGCGTCGGGTGCGGGGAAGGAGCGGGGACGTGCGGATCCTTCGGGCGGACGGGCGGGCGGCCGTGCCGTGGCGCAACGGCGGCGGGTTCACCCGCGAGGTCGCCGCGCATCCGCCGGGCGCGGGCTGGGACGCCTTCGCCTGGCGGGTGAGCCTGGCCGAGGTGACCCGGGACGGGCCGTACTCCCCGCTGCCCGGCGTCCGGCGGATCCTCACCGTCGTCGACGGCACCGGGCTGGAACTGACGGTGGACGGCGCCGTGCACCCGCTCCCCGGCCGCTACCGCCCCTTCGCCTTCCCCGGCGCCGCCGCCACCGACTCCCAGCTGCTCGACGGCCCGGTGGTCAATCTGAACGTGATGGTCCGGGAGGGGCGGACGGCGGCGCGCGTCACGATGGTGCGCGGGAGCCGGGAGCTGACGGGGGCGCGGACCGCGGTGGTGGTCGCGCTGGACGGCGGGACCCGGATCGATGCCGCGGCGGCGGGGGAGCCGGGCGTGCGGCTGGCACGGTACGACGCGGCCGTGTGGGAGCCGACGGGGGACGCGGCGGTGCCCGCGGTGGTGCGGACGGACGGGGTCGCGGCGGTGATCGAGCTCTCCGACGTCGTCCCCGATGCCCCGTCCGACGTCAACGGGTCCGCGGGGACGGGACGTTGACCAGGGTTTTGTACGGCTGGTAGCCGGAAACCGGTGGGCGGGCCGGACCGTCGGCCGTCGCGGGGTCCGCGTGTTCCACGGGGACGGCGGGTACGGCTGTGACGCCGGGCAGGGCGTCGAGCGCCGCCCGCAGCCGGTCCGCGGTGCCCCCGGTGAGGAATTCCCGCCGGGCCGAAGCGTCCGTCCACTCCGCGTAGTTGAGCACCCGTCCGCCGTCCTGGGCGAGGTGGAGGTGGGCGCCGAGCAGCCCCGGGACCCGTGCGCGGCCCAGGAGGTCGACGACGGTGTCGGCGAGGGCGCGCTGGGCGTCCGGGCCGGTGGTGGCGAAGACCGGGGTGGCCACGAAGCCGGGGCGGGCCGCGGGGCGTTCCTCGGGGACGTGGCTGCGGTAGCGGCGGTAGCGGGTCGGGCCGGGGCGGCGGATGCCCGGGAGGGCCTCGTCGATCGGGGCGATGGCCGCGGGGCGCCGGGTGCGCACCCACTCCCGGTGGGCTCGGTCGTCCGTCCACTGCGCGTAGTTGAGGACATGGCTGCCGTCGGCGCTCAGGAAGGTGGCGAGCGCCAGCATCGCGTCGGGCCGCGGTTGGTCCTCCCAGGCGGCGAGCACCGCGTCCGCCGCCGGGCGCTGGAAGCGGGCCTCCGGTACGAGCCAGGGGCTGATGAGGACGGTGGCGGCGTCGGGGCGGCGGACGTCGGGGAAGTCGATGGCGGGTGGCATGCGTGCTCCGTGGTGTCTCGGTGGCGGTGCCCGGAGCTTCGTCCCTCAAGTGTGGTTGAGGTCAAGGGGATGGAAGGGGGCACCCCACCTGTCAACGATGGCTGACAGGTGGGGTGTGTCAACCTAGATTGACAGTTATGACCGAGGCAACGGATCTCGCCGCACGGGCGAGCGACCCCGACCCGCGGGCCGGCCTCCGCGCCGTGGCCGCGCTCCGCCGGCTGTTGGAGCAGCTGGAGGCGGTACAGGTGCGCAGCGCCCGCGCGAAGGGCTGGTCGTGGCAGGAGATCGCCGCCGAGCTGGGAGTCAGCCGGCAGGCGGTCCACAAGAAACACGGGAGGCGTTGATGTCCGAGAGGTTCACGGCCGCCGCCCGGGCGGTGGTGGGCGGTGCGGTGGAGCACGCGGACCGCACCGGAAGCGACTGCGTCGGCGAACCTGAGCTGCTGCTCGCGCTGTTGGACCAGCGGGACTCGCCGGCCGCGGCGGCGACGGCACGCGCGGCGTCAGGCGCTCCGGTGGAGCCGGTGCTTGCACCGGGGGGCTCGGCGCGCCGCGGCCGGGGGTCGTCCGCGACCTGGCGGCGGATCGGCGGCGGGGCGGTCTCTCGGCGGCCGATACGGCGGCGCTGGCCGGACTCGGGATCGACGTCGACGCGGTCGTGGCCCGGGTGGAGGAGACGCACGGGGCCGGGGCGCCGGCCGGCGGGGGACGCCGGGTCGGGCGCGGCAAGCGGGTGCGCCGGACGTTCGCGCCGGAGGGCGAGGCGGTGTTGGAGCGCGCGCTGCGGATCGCGGTGGGCCGCGGCGATCGGCGCCTGGGCGACGAGCACCTGCTGCTGGCGCTGACCGCCGGGTCCGGCCCGGCCGGGGTAGTGCTGGCCGACCACGGGGTGACGTACGTACGACGCCGTGGCGCGGGTCCTGGCGGAGCACCCCGCCCGACGCGCGAGTTGACCGGTCCGAGGCGGAGCGCGGCGGTGTTGCCCGCGGCCCGGCCCGGCCGCCGCGCCCGGGCGCACTGGCCCGCGGGAATTCGGTGGAACGGGCCGCACCGGGCTGCGTACCGTGACCCGGATACCGGCCGGCGGCCGGCAGCCGGCGGCCGGTGCGCTCGCCCCTGCTCGCCCGCGGGCCGACCGGAGCGGCAAAAGGAGCACGTGGTGTCGGGTGGGGACCTCCCAGCGGTGGCTGGGGGAGGGGCGGCGGACGAGGGGTTCGGCGCGGTCGCGGAGGAGTTCCGGCGGAACTTCACCGAGCGCGGGGAGCTGGGCGCCGCTCTCACCGTCCACGTCGGCGGGCGCAAGGTCGTGGACCTGTGGGGCGGCACCGCCGACGCGCGGACCGGGCGGGCCTGGGAGGCGGACACCGCGGTTCCGGTGATGTCCTGCGCCAAGGGGCTGCTCGCGGTCAGCGCCCATCTGCTGGCGCAGCAGGGCGTCTGGGACCTGGACGCGCCGATCGCCGCGTACTGGCCGGAGTTCGGCCGGCACGGCAAGGAGCGGATCACCGCCCGGATGATGCTCACGCACACCGCCGGGATCCCGCTCGCCGAACGCAAGCTGACGTTCGATCAGATCATGGCGTGGACGCCGATGATCGAGGCGCTGGAGGAGCAGCCGCCCCTGTGGGAGCCCGGCACCGCGTACGAGTACCACGCGCATGCGCTGGGCTTCGTGCTCGGCGAGGTCGTCCGCCGGCTCACCGGGCTGAAGCCCGGCGCCTACTTCCGCCGGGCGATCGGCGACGACCTGGGCCTGCGCACCTGGATCGGGGTGCCGCAGGAGGAACTTCCGACGCTGGCCAGGCTGGTCGAGGCCGAGGGGCGCCCGACCCTGCCGCCGAGCGACTCGCTGATCATGCGGGCGCTGACGCTGCACGGCGCGGTGCCCTTCCCCGGCCTCGACGATCCGCACGGCTACAACGCGCCGGACGTGCTGACCCGGGAGTTCCCCGGGGCCGGCGCGGTCTCCTCGGCGCGCGGGCTGGCGGCGCTGTTCGCGGCCGTGGCGACCGGCGTGGAGGGCGGGCCGCGGCTGCTGGGCGAGGAGACCGTCACCGACGCCGTCCGGCCGCTGTCCGGCGGCCCGACCTTCTCGGGGCTGCCGGACCTCGGCGCCCGCTACGGCAGCGGCTTCCTGTTGGACTCGCCGTTCCGCCGGCTGCTGGGCCCGCGCTCCTTCGCCACCAGCGGGGCGGGCGGCCAGTTCGCCTTCGGCGACGACGAGTTCGGGGTCGGCTTCGGCTATGTCACCAACCGGCTGGGCGCCAGCGGCGACGTCCGCGCCGAGCGGCTGATCGAGGCCGTCCGGGCCTGCGTGGGGGCGCCGGCCGTCGCCTGAGTCCGGTCCGGCGGTAGGCGCCGCGAGCCTTCGCCCCCGGCGCCGACCGCCGGACCGGCCGCTACGCCTCCCGGTCCGCCTCCGTGCCGTCCGTCCCCGGGCGGCGCAGCAGCGTGCCGATGTGGGCGGCGGCGTCCGCCAGCCGCCGACGGGACTCGGTGAGCTGATCCTCGGTGACGCCGTGGTCGCGGGCGGCGTCCCGCAGATCGTCCCGGAAGCGGTCCAGCAGGCGGTCGAAGTCGCGGGCCGGATCGCCGCTGGCCGGTTCGGCGGCCCATGCGGGCGCGGGGGGCTCCTCGGGGGCGCGCACGTCGTGGGACGCCGACGCGGCGGGCTCCGGCGCCGCCGGGGCCTGCTTGGTGAGGTCGATCCGCTCGGCCGCCACCCGGGTGCCGTCCGGGGCGGTCCCGGCGTGCTCCTCGGCCGGGGCGGCGTCGGTCGGGGCGGTGTCGTGCGGGGCGCCCGTGAAGCGGCCGACCTCGCGGGAGACCTCGCTCAGCGCCTCCCGCACCGCCGCCGACCAGTCGCCGGTGCGCACCGCCCCCTGGGTCTGCTCCTGCACGCGCCTGATGACCCGCTGGATCTCCTCGCGGGCGAACACCTGGGCGTCCCGGGCCTGTTTGCGGGCCCGCTGGGCGTCCTGCTTGGCGCGGCGGCTCTCCTCCTTGGCGCGCCGGGCCTGTTCCTTCCACTCCTCCTTGGCGCGCCGGAACTCTTCCTTCGCCTGCCGCCAGGAGTCCTTGTCGCCGAACGCGGCGTCGAAGTAGTCCGAGGCTTCCGGGAACGGCCGCCCGCCGGCTTTGCGCCCGGCCTTCCCGGCGCCCGCCCGGGCCTGCTGGGCGGCCTCCTTGACCTCCCGGCGCAGGTCCCGCGCCGAGCCGCTGACGTCCTCCCGGATGTCGGAGGCGAGGGCCGCCACCGACTCCCGGATCTCCAGCTCCAGATCGGCGAGTTCACCGCCGCGGTCGGCCAGTTCGGCGCGGCCGGCGTCGGTGATGGCGTAGACCTTGCGGCCGCCCTCGGTGGTGTGGTTGACCAGGCCCTCGGCCTCCAGCTTGGCCAGCCGCGGGTAGACCGTGCCGGCGGACGGGGCGTAGAGCCCCTGGAAGCGCTCCTCCAGGAGGCGGATGATCTCGTAGCCGTGTCGCGGGGCCTCGTCGAGCAGCTTGAGGAGGTAGAGGCGCAGACGGCCGTGGGCGAAGACGGGGGGCATGCTCAGAGCACCTTCTTCCCGGCGGGCGGGGTCGTGGGGGAGGGGCCGTCGCCCGGCTCGCCGGCCGGGCCGCCGTCGGCCTCCTCGTAGGCGGGACGGCGCAGCAGGGCGAGAGCGCCGGAGACGGTGGTCGCCTTGAGCCGGCCGGTGCCGGCGCCCAGCGAGCCGGTGATCCGCTTGGTGCCCCACTGGCCGCTGACCCGCAGGTCGTCGAAGGCGTTGGTGACCACGCCGGTGGTGGTGTTGGCCTCGACCTTGGCGTCGGCCGGGTCGGGCAGCCGGATGGCGATCTCGCCGGAGATCGTGGTCAGGTCGATCTCCGCGCCCGCCGCCGGGTCCAGGTCCAGGACCATGTCACCGCTGACGGAGTCGGCGTGCACCGCGCCGCCGGCGCCCTCGACGACCGTCAGATCGCCGGAGACGGAGTTGAACTCCAGGGATCCGGTGAGGGCCTGCGCCTCGACGTCGCCGGAGACGGTGTCGGCGCGGACCGGGCCGGAGAGGCCGACGAGGGTGCTGTTCCCGCTGACCCCGCGCAGTTCGGTGCGCCCGGCGATGCCGGAGACGACCGCGGTGGCGCCGACCACCCCGACCTCGACGCGGGTGGTGGTCGGCACCGTCACCGAGACCACCGCGCTGCGGTTCCAGCCCCGGCGGTCCAGGAACTTCAGGAAGCCCTTCCACTGCACGTCGTCATAGCCGACGCAAAGGACGCCGTCCTCGTAGGAGACCTCCACCGGCGGACCGTGCAGCTCGGAGATCTCCAGCCGGGCCGGCCCGCCCTCGGAGGTGCCGACGACGTTGACGGTGCCGCCCACCAGGCGGACGGTCAGGGCGCTGACGGGTTCCTCGATCTCCAGCGTGCGTGCTGTGGAGACCGTCCACTCGGTCCGGGCTGACATACCTGGCCTCCCCTAGGTAGGCAGACAACGCAACATATCGCGTCTTCGTTAGACACGATATATCGCAGCCTGTGGGAGTCAAGTGGATCCGTCCCTGACCGTGCCCTGATACACCCCTTTCGTTCACCCTAGGTGACGCCGGCGGGCCGGCGCCCCGGCCGGTGCCTACTCGTCGTCGTCCTCGTCGTCCAGCCGGGCCAGCCAGGTGGCCAGCCGCTCCACCGGCACCTCGAAGTCCGGGTTGAGGTCGACGAACGTCCGCAGCTGATCGGCCAGCCACCCGAGGGTGACCTCCTCGTCGCCGCGCCGGTTCTCCAGCTCCTCGATGCCGCGGTCAGTGAAATACACGTGCTCTCCAGCAGGTCAATGGGACAGTGCGGCCAGGATAGGCAGCCGCGCGGACCGCCCGTGCCGCGGGCGGCGGGTGGCCGTACCGCCCCCTCCGACAGCCCGAAGGGCCCGCCCCACCCGGAGGTGGTGACGGGCCCTTCGGGGACCGTGTTCAGCGGTGGCCGACCGCTCAGGCGTCGAAGACCTCCGCCATGAGCTGGGCCTGCTCGGCCTGGTGCCGCTTGGCCGAGCCGACCGCCGGCGACGAGCCGTGCGGCCGCGAGATGCGGCGCAGGCGCTCACCGTGCGGGACGTCGGCGCCGACCGCCAGGTCCAGGTGGTCGATCAGGTTGAGACCGAGGAACGGCCAGGCACCCTGGTTCGCCGGCTCCTCCTGCGCCCACAGGTACTTCCCGGCGTTCGGGAACTTCTTGATCTCCGCCTGGAGTTCGGCACCCGGCAGCGGGTACAGCCGCTCGATGCGCACCAGCGCGGTGTCGAAGGCGCCGCGCTTCTCCCGCTCGGCCTCCAGGTCGTAGTAGACCTTGCCGGAGCAGAAGACGACCTTGCGGACGTCCTCGGCCTTGACCGTGCTGTCGCCGATGACCGGACGGAAGCCGCCGGTGGTGAACTCCGCCGTCTTCGACGCCGCCGCCTTCAGACGCAGCATCGACTTCGGGGTGAAGACGATCAGCGGCTTGTGGTGCGGGTTGTGCACCTGCCAGCGCAGCAGGTGGAAGTAGTTCGACGGGAGCGTCGGCATCGCGACGGTCATGTTGTTCTGCGCGCACAGCTGGAGGTAGCGCTCGATCCGGGCCGAGGAGTGGTCCGGGCCCTGGCCCTCGTAGCCGTGCGGGAGCAGCAGGGTGACGCCGGAGGTCTGGCCCCACTTCTGCTCCGCCGAGGAGATGAACTCGTCGATGACGGTCTGCGCGCCGTTGGCGAAGTCGCCGAACTGCGCCTCCCACATGACCAGCGACTCCGGACGCGCCAGCGAGTAGCCGTACTCGAAGCCCATCGCCGCGTACTCGCTGAGCAGCGAGTCGTAGACGTTGAAGCGGGCCTGGTCGTCGGACAGGTACAGCAGCGGGGTGTAGTCCTCGCCGGTCTTCCGGTCGATCAGCACCGCGTGGCGCTGGCCGAACGTGCCGCGGCGGGAGTCCTGGCCGGCGAGCCGGACGGGGGTGCCCTCCATCAGCAGCGAGCCGATGGCCAGGGTCTCGCCCATGCCCCAGTCGATGGTGTCGTCCTCGATCATCGCCGCCCGGCGCTGCAGCTGCGGCAGCAGACGCGGGTGGACGGTGATGTGGTCGGGGATGTTGACCTGGGACTCGGCGATCCGCTTGACGACCTCCTGGGAGATCGCGGTGTCCACGAAGACCGGGAACTCGGCCTTGGGCTGCGGCACCTCGGGGGTGACCGGGGCCGTCGTGGCGTCGCGGACTTCGGTGAAGACCTTCTCCAGCTGGCCCTGGAAGTCCTGCAGCGCCTGCTCGGCCTCTTCGAGGGTGATGTCGCCCCGGCCGATCAGCGACTCGGTGTAGAGCTTGCGCACCGAGCGCTTCTTGTCGATCAGGTCGTACATCAGCGGCTGGGTGAAGGCCGGGTTGTCCGACTCGTTGTGGCCGCGGCGGCGGTAGCAGATCAGGTCGATGACCACGTCCTTGTTGAACGCCTGGCGGAACTCGAAGGCGAGCCGCGCGACGCGGACGACGGCCTCGGGGTCGTCGCCGTTGACGTGGAAGATCGGGGCCTCGATCATGCGGGCCACGTCCGTCGCGTACATGGAGGAACGCGAGGACTCGGGGGCCGCGGTGAAGCCGACCTGGTTGTTGATGACGACGTGGACCGTGCCGCCGGTGCGGTAGCCGCGCAGCTGCGACATGTTCAGCGTCTCGGCGACCACGCCCTGGCCGGCGAACGCCGCGTCGCCGTGCAGCTGGATCGGCAGGACGGTGAAGTCCGTGCCGCCCTTGTTGATGATGTCCTGCTTGGCGCGGGAGACACCCTCGACGACCGGGTCCACGGCCTCCAGGTGGGAGGGGTTGGCGGTCAGCGAGACCTTGATCTGCTCGCCGTCCAGGCCGGTGAAGGTGCCCTCGGCGCCCAGGTGGTACTTCACGTCGCCGGAGCCGTGCATCGACTTCGGGTCGAGGTTGCCCTCGAACTCGCGGAAGATCTGCGCGTAGGACTTGCCGACGATGTTGGCGAGGACGTTGAGGCGGCCACGGTGGGCCATGCCGATGACGACCTCGTCCAGCCGCGCCTCGGCCGCGGAGTCGATGACCGCGTCCAGCAGCGGGATGACCGATTCGCCGCCCTCCAGCGAGAACCGCTTCTGGCCGACGTACTTGGTCTGCAGGAACGTCTCGAACGCCTCGGCGGAGTTCAGCCGGCGCAGGATGCGCAGCTGCTCGTCGCGCTCGGGCGACTTGTGCGTGCGCTCGACCCGGTCCTGGATCCACTTGCGCTGCTTGGGGTCCTGGATGTGCATGAACTCGATGCCGGTGGTACGGCAGTACGAGTCGCGCAGCACGCCGAGGATGTCGCGCAGCTTCATCATGGACTTGCCGGCGAAGCCGCCGACCGCGAACTCCCGCTCCAGGTCCCACAGGGTGAGGCCGTGCTCGGTGATGTCCAGGTCGGGGTGCTTGCGCTGGTGGTACTCCAGCGGGTCGGTGTCGGCCATGACGTGGCCGCGGACCCGGTAGGAGTGGATCAGCTCGAAGACCCGGGCGGCCTTGGTGACGTCGTCGTCGTGCGAGGCGTCGATGTCGCGCAGCCAGCGGATCGGCTCGTAGGGGATCCGCAGCGACTTGAAGATGTCGTCGAAGAAATCGTTCTCGCCGAGCAGCAGCTGGCTCATGATCCGCAGGAACTCGCCGGAGGCGGCGCCCTGGATCACCCGGTGGTCGTACGTGCTGGTCAGCGTCATGACCTTGGAGACGCCCAGCTTGTTCAGGGCGTCCTGCGAGGTGCCCTGGAACTCGGCCGGGTAGTCCATCGAGCCGACGCCCATGATCATGGACTGGCCGGGCATCAGACGGGGCACCGAGTGGACGGTGCCGATGCCGCCGGGGTTGGTCAGCGACGCGGTGACCCCGGTGAAGTCGGCCATCGTGAGCTTGTTGTCACGGGCCCGGCGGACGATGTCCTCGTACGCCTGCCAGAACTCGAAGAAGGTCATCGTCTCGGCCTTCTTGATGGCCGCGACGACCAGCTGGCGCTCGCCCTTCGCCTTGACCAGGTCGATCGCCAGGCCGAGGTTGATGTGCGGGGGCTTGACCAGCGTCGGCTTGCCGTCCTTCTCCGCGAAGGAGTTGTTCATCGACGGCATGGCCTTGAGGGCCTGCACCATGGCGTACCCGATGATGTGCGTGAAGGAGACCTTCCCGCCGCGGGCGCGCTTGAGGTGGTTGTTGATGACGATCCGGTTGTCGAACAGCAGCTTCACCGGGACCGCGCGGACGGACGTGGCCGTCGGCAGCTCCAGGGACGCGCTCATGTTCTTCGCCACGGCCGCCGACGGGCCGCGCAGCGTCACGAGCTCCGGACCCTCGGGGGCCTCGGCGGGCTGCTTGGCGGCCGGCGCCGGCTTCGCCGCGGGCTTGGCGGGCGCGGTCTTGACCGGCGCCGCCGCGGCGGGCTTCGCCGGGGTGGCCGCGGGGGCAACGGCGGGCTTCGGCGCGGCCGCGGGGGCCGGGGCCGACGGAGCCGGGGCGGGGGACGAGCCCTCCGCGGGCTTGGCCGGCGCCGCGGGGCGCGCGGCGTCAGCCGTCCCGGCGCCGCCCGGCTTGTAGTCGGCGAAGAAGTCCCACCAGGCTCGGTCTACCGAGTTCGGGTCCTGGAGGTACTGCTGGTAGATCTCGTCGACGAGCCACTCGTTGGGCCCGAACGCGGCGGCAGGATTCTTCCCCTGCTCTCCTTGTTCGGTCGAGACACTCGCACTGTTGGGGGACTGTAGCGACACGGCGGCAACCGCCCTCTTCCGCTTCCTAAGGTGGTGGACAGCGGGAATAAAGGCTACGCCTCTTGTGACCTTTGGTGCAGTCCGGGAGGGCCACTCGTCGCGCACGTCACATTCACCGAAGGGTTTCAGGGTCTGACTTGGCGGGAAACACACGTGGTTTGCCCGTGTGCGGGTAGCGCTCATCGCCGTTGCACCCCGGAATGAGTGCTCCCGCCACCGACCCTACGTCAGTCGACGTCAACCCCGGGATGACTCCAGCCCCGGAAGAGTGACCCGGATCCGGCAACCCCGGGATGATTCCGCCACCCCGATCCGTCCGCCGTGCAGGTCCACCGCCCAGCGCGCGATCGCCAGGCCCAGCCCCGTCCCGCCGTCGGTGCCCGGGCCCGAGGGGCCGGGGCCGCCGCGGTTGAACCGCTCGAAGACCCGGTAGCGCTCGGACTCCGGAATGCCGGGGCCCTCGTCCTGCACCTCCAGCACCAGGCTCGCCGGCCCGTCGCCGCGCCGGGCCCGGACCGTGACCCGGCCGTGCCGCGGGCTGTGCTTGATGGCGTTGTCGATGAGGTTGGCGACGACCTGGTGGAGCCGCTCGGCGTCGGCGTACGCGGTCAGCTCCGGCGGGGAGACGTCGAGGTGCAGATGGACGTCGGTACGGGTGTGGGTGCCGGAGCTGGCGAGGCCGGAGAGGGTGGAGGCGCCGCGGCTCATGTTGGCCTCCTTGAGCACCCCGGACAGGTACGGCCAGACCTCGAAGCGTCGGGCGTGCAGCGGCACCACGCCGTTGTCCAGCCGGGACAGGTCCAGCAGGTGCTCCACCAGCCGGCCCAGCCGCTCGGTCTGCTTCAGCGCCGTGCGCATGGTGTCGGAGTCGGGCTCGCAGACGCCGTCGACGACGTTCTCCAGCACCGCGCGCAGCGCCGCGATGGGGGTGCGCAGCTCGTGCGAGACGTTGGCGACCAATTCCTTGCGGTGGGTGTCCACCGCCTCCAGGTCGGCGGCCATGCGGTTGAAGGCGTCGGCCAGGTCGCCGAACTCGTCGCGGCGGCCGGCGCGCACCCGGCGGGTGTAGTCACCGTGCGCCATCGCCCGGGTGACGTCGGTCATCTCGCCGAGCGGGGCGGTCAGGCCGGTCGCCACGAACTGGGTGATCAGCAGCGAGGCGATGATCGAGAAGACCGTGATCACCCGCAGCTCGGTCGCCGAGTGCATCGCCACGAAGACCAGGAGTGTGGTGATGATCACCGAGATGATCACCAGGGCGCCGAGCGCCGCCTTGACCGAGCGGTACGGGTCCAGGGGGCGCAGCGCCTCCCAGGTCCGGTCCCACAGGGCGCGCGCCCGTGGCCGCCACTGACGGATCATGCCGGCGGGGTCTCCAGGGCGTACCCCACGCCGTGGACGGTGCGGATGCGCTCGGCTCCGATCTTGCGGCGCAGTGCCTTGATGTGGCTGTCGACCGTCCGCGTGCCCGACGCGTCCGCCCAGTCCCAGACCTCGGCCAGCAGCTGCTCGCGGGAGAGCACCGCGCGCGGGGTGTTCGCCAGGCAGACCAGCAGGTCGAACTCGGTGGGGGTGAGGTGGACGTCGGTGCCGCGCACCCGTACCCGGCGCTGGGCGTGGTCGATCTCCAGCTCGCCCAGCCGCAGGATGCCGCTGCGCGGGGTGTGCGCGGCCAGCGCGGCCCGCTCGACCCGGCGCAGCAGGACGTGCACCCGGGCGGCCAGCTCCCGCATGGAGAACGGCTTGGTCATGTAGTCGTCGGCGCCGACCCCGAGGCCGACCAGCATGTCGGTCTCGTCGTCGCGGGCGGTGAGCATCATCACCGGCACCGGGCGCTGGGCCTGCACCCGACGGCACACCTCCAGGCCGTCGAAGCCCGGCAGCATCACGTCGAGCACGAGCAGGTCCGGCTGCCACGCCTCGGCGGTGTCGACCGCGGCCGGGCCGTCGGTGGCCGTCTGCACCTGGAACCCCTCGGCGCGCAGCCGGGCCGCGATGGCCTCGACGATCGTCGGATCGTCCTCCACGACCAGGACCCGGCGCTGGGCGCCCGGCGTGGCCGCGGTGGTGCCGCCCTGGGTTGTCTGAGTCTGGTCCATCGCCCGCCCCTGCATGTGCCCTGCGTGGTCGCGTCTTGCTGGGCAGCAGCGTAAGGGCATGATGTGACAGTCGGCTACGCGCCCTACGCGGACCGGAGCGCCAGGTGGACGACGTCCGGGACGCCTCGGGCAACCGGCATCTCTTCCGTCCTTACACCCTCGAAACCGGCATTTCTCAGCGCCTGTTCGAACGCCGGCGAGGGCCGGGCCGACCACACGGCGAGCACCCCGCCCGAGGTCAGACGGTCCCGGCAGGCGGCCAGGCCGGCGGGGGAGTAGAGGCCGTCGTTGTCCTCGGTGACGGTCCAGTCGGGGCCGTTGTCGATGTCCAAGCACAGGGCGTCGTAGGCGAGTTGGCCGGCGTCCGTGCACAGGTGCGCCACCAGGTCGGTGTGCAGGATCTCGGTGCGGGGATCGGCCAGTGCCGGCCCGGAGACCGCCGCCAGCGGGCCCGTGCGGTGCCAGTCGATCACCGCCGTCTCCCGCTCGACGACCGTGATCCGGCCCCACCGCGGCTCGTCCGCGGCCCGGGCCAGCGAGAAGCCCACGCCCAGTCCGCCGATCAGTACCGAGGGGCTCTCGCGGTCGGGCGGCAGGGCGGCCAGCGCGGCGTCCACCAGCAGCCGTTCGGAGCGGCCGTCGGAGGTGTCCATCAGGAAGCAGCCGTTGGCGATGATCTCGTAGACCGGGCCGCACCTCCCGGGCGCCGCAAGGGCGTTGGGGTTTGCGGCGGCCGGACCCCGCTGCCGCAGCACCACCTCCCCGTAGGGGCCCTCGCGGCGGTCGAGGGTGCGTACGGCCGGCTCGTCGCCGGCGGTCGGATGCCAGGGGTGAACGGGAGCCATGCGGCCATCTTGACCACAGTCCGGCGCGGCGGTCCAACGGTTTCGGACCCGGTTCCGGGACGGTTCCGGGGCGATTCCGCGAGGCCGACACGCGCAACGCCGTGCATCGCACGAGGGTTGAGGGCTGTGAGGGATATCACCCGCACAGCTGACTCATGGGTTGGCCGGGCACAGTGGAGCGCGGACGATGCGCGGGGCGGCGGAAGGGGCCTGGAATGGCGAGTGCGGTGGAGACGGCCGGCGGCGCGCCGGCCGGGGACGGGGCGGCGCCGGACAGCGGTGCGCCGGTCCTCCTCGCCGGGCTGCCCCGGCAGCGCGGCGGCGCGGGCGCGCCGGCCGCGCACCCCACCGCCCCGGTCCCCGCCGCCCGCCGCCCCTGGACGGGCCTGCGCCCCTGGCGGCTGCTCCCCACCCCGACCGGCACCCCCTTCACGTTCGGTTACGCGCTGCTGCTCGTGGCCACCTCGCTCTTCGCCGAGCACGGCAACCCCTCCGTGGTCTCCGCACTGCTCCAGGGCTCCAGCACCGACGTGGTCCACCTCGCACAGGCGCCGCTGCTGGTGCTGGTCGCCAGCGCGCTGTGGATCGCCGGCGGGCTGACCTCGGGGTACGCCGTCGCCTTCCTCTTCGTGCTGACCGCCCTGGAGCGGCGGATCGGCGGGGTGCGCAGCGCGGTGGTGTTCTTCGGCGGGCACGCGCTGGCCACCCTCGCCACCGAGGTGCCGATCGGCTTCTCGGTCGCCGCCGGCGGGCTGCCGGACAGCTCGCTGCACCGCCTCGACTACGGCATCAGCTTCGGTGTGATGGCCTGCCTGGGGGCGCTCGCCGGGCTGTTGCCCGCCTGGGCGCGCTGGCCGCTGCTGGCCGCCGGCGGCTACCAGGCGGTGACCGGGCTGCTCGCCTACATCGACCCGATGACCGACTGGGGCCATCTGCTCTCGCTCGCCCTGGGTGTCGCCGCCTGGCCGTTGCTGCGCTGCTGGCAGGCGCGGCGGGCCGGGCCCCCGCCGCTGCCCGGGGACCTGGGCCATCCGGCGCTCCGGACGCCCGGGCTGCCGCGGACGTCCTGGTTCCCGGCGCCGCCCGGTGCTCGGGCCGCCCGGCCCGCCGCGGGTCACGGACAATGGGACTCCTCGCGGGCGCTTGGTAGGGAGGGCGCCCGCCGGCCGTAGGAGCAGAGAAGAACCGTGTCGCACGAGCACCGCCGCCCCGCCCAGGACCGCACGTCCGCCCCGACGCAATCCCCGGACGCCGCCCGGTTGCCGCTGCTCTCCGACTGCGGGAACTGCTTCGGCCTGTGCTGTGTGGCGCTGCCGTTCGCGCGCTCGGCGGACTTCGCCCTCGACAAGGAGGCCGGGCGGCCCTGCCCGAACCTCCAGGCCGACTTCCGCTGCGGCGTCCACCAGGAACTGCGGCAGCGCGGCTTCTCCGGCTGCACGGTCTTCGAGTGCTTCGGCGCCGGCCAGAAGATCTCCCAGGTCACCTTCCAGGGGCAGGACTGGCGGACCGCGCCGGAGACCGCCCGGCCGATGTTCGACGCGTTCGCCGTGATGCGTCAGCTGCACGAACTGCTCTGGTACCTGACCGAGGCGGTGGCGCTGCCCGCTGCCCGCCCGCTGCGGGACGAGCTGCGGGCGGCCCTGGAGAAGACCGAGCGGCTGACCCTGGGCACCGCGGAGGAACTGGCCGGGCTGGACGTGCCCGCCCACCGGGGCGAGGTCAACACCCTGCTGCTGCGGGTCGGCGAGCTGGTCCGGGCGAAGGTCCCGGGCCGGAAGAAGGACCGGCGCGGCGCGGACCTGATGGGGGCACGCCTGACGGGCGCGGACCTCAAGGGCGCCAACCTGCGCGGCGCCTATCTCATCGCCGCCGACCTGCGGGGCGCCGACCTGCGCTCCGCGGACATGATCGGCGCCGACCTCCGGGACGCCGATCTGCGCGGCGCCGACCTCACCGGCAGCATCTTCCTGACGCAGGCCCAGGTGAACGCCGCCCGGGGCGACGCGGCCACCAGGCTGCCGCGCGGGCTGCGCCGCCCCGCCCACTGGTAGCGGCGCCCGCTTGTCCTCGGCCGGGCCCACCGCCCCTGGCCCGTAACCGAGTTGCCGTCACCTGATCGCTCACAGCGAACACGCGCGAGGGAACAACGGCAGGGCTCCCAGCATTGAGTGGGTAAAGCTCAACTTGCTTGCCGAAGGGGAGATCATGACTGCTGAGTCCGCTCGGTCGACGGAGTCCACACCGCTCACCCTGCCCGTGCTGCCCCTCGACGACGAGGTCGTCCTGCCCGGCATGGTGGTGCCCCTGGACCTGTCCGACGCCGAGGTACGCGCCGCCGTGGAGGCCGCCCAGGCCGCTGCGTCATCGGGCAGCAAGCCCCGTGTGCTGCTGGTGCCGCGGATCGACGGGACGTACGCGGGGATCGGCACGCTCGGGCGGATCGAGCAGGTCGGACGGCTGTCCGACGGCGATCCCGGGGCCCTGATCCGGGGGCTGGGCCGGGTGCGGATCGGCTCCGGCACCACCGGGCCGGGCGCCGCGCTCTGGGTGGAGGGGACCGCCGTCGAGGAGAAGGTCCCGGACCCTTCCCCAAGCTCTCAACACCGTTCGAGCAGGGGAGGCCCCAATCCCGGAGCGGTCACCGAACTCGTCACGGAATACAAGGCACTGGCCACCAGCTGGCTGCGCAAGCGCGGCGCCTGGCAGGTCGTGGACCGGGTCGCCGGCATCGACGACGTCCCCACGCTCGCCGACAACGCCGGCTACCTGCCGTTCCTGACGGGCGAGCAGAAGCTCCAGCTGCTGGAGACCACCGACCCGGTGGCCCGGCTGAAGTACGCCACCGAGGTGCTCCGCTCCCACCTGGCCGAGCAGGACGTCGCCGAGTCCATCGCCAAGGACGTCCAGGAGGGCGTCGACAAGCAGCAGCGGGAGTTCCTGCTGCGCCGGCAGCTGGACGCGGTCCGCAAGGAACTGCGCGAGCTGAACGGCGAGAACTCCAAGGACTCGGGCGAGGAGTCCGACGACTACCGCGCCCGCGTGGAGGCCGCCGACCTGCCGGAGAAGGTCCGCGAGGCGGCCCTGAAGGAGGTCGACAAGCTGGAGCGGGCCAGCGACCAGAGCCCGGAGGGCAGCTGGATCCGGACCTGGCTCGACACCGTCCTGGAACTCCCCTGGAGCGAGCGGACCGAGGACGCCTACGACATCGCGGGCGCCCGGCAGGTCCTGGACGCCGACCACGCGGGCCTGGAGGACGTCAAGGAGCGGATCACCGAGTACCTGGCCGTGCGCAAGCGGCGCGCCGAGCGGGGGCTCGGGCTCGTCGGCGGGCGCCGCGGCGGTGCGGTGCTGGCGCTGGTCGGGCCGCCGGGCGTCGGAAAGACCTCGCTCGGGGAATCCGTGGCGCGGGCCATGGGGCGGAAGTTCGTCCGGGTCGCCCTCGGCGGCGTGCGGGACGAGGCGGAGATCCGCGGCCACCGGCGGACGTACGTCGGGGCGCTCCCCGGCCGGATCGTGCGGGCCGTCAAGGAGGCCGGCTCGATGAACCCGGTCGTCCTCCTCGACGAGATCGACAAGGTGGGCTCCGACTACCGGGGCGACCCGGCCGCCGCCCTCCTGGAAGTGCTGGACCCCGCGCAGAACCACACCTTCCGGGACCACTACCTGGAGGTCGAACTGGACCTCTCCGACGTGGTGTTCCTGGCCACCGCCAACGTCTTGGAGGCGATCCCCGAGCCGCTTTTGGACCGGATGGAACTGGTCCGGCTGGACGGCTACACCGAGGACGAGAAGGTCGTCATCGCCCGGGACCACCTGGTGCCGCGCCAGTTGGAGCGGGCCGGACTGGAGCCCGGCGAGGTGACCGTCGCCGACGCCGCGCTGCGCAGGCTGGCCGGCGAGTACACCCGCGAGGCGGGCGTGCGGAACCTGGAGCGCTCGGTCGCCCGGCTGCTGCGCAAGGTGGCCGCCCGGCACGAACTGGGCGAGCAGGAGCTGCCGTTCACCGTCGGGGTGGACGAGCTGCGCCCGCTGCTCGGGCGTCCGCACCACACCCCGGAGTCGGCCCAGGACCCGGCCGAGCGGCGGACCGCGGTGCCCGGTGTGGTCACCGGTCTGGCGGTCACCGGCGCCGGCGGCGACGTGCTCTACGTCGAGGCGTCGCTGGCCGACCCGGAGACCGGCGCCTCCGGGCTCCACCTGACCGGCCAGCTGGGCGACGTGATGAAGGAGTCGGCGCACATCGCGCTGTCCTTCCTGCGCTCGCACGGCGCCGAACTGGAGCTCCCGGTGGGCGACCTGAAGGAGCGCGGGGTCCATCTGCACGTCCCGGCCGGCGCCGTCCCCAAGGACGGCCCCAGCGCGGGCATCACGATGACCACCGCGCTGGCCTCGCTGCTGTCGGGCCGGCAGGTCCGTCCGGACGTGGCGATGACCGGCGAGGTCTCGCTCACCGGGCGGGTGCTGCCGATCGGCGGCGTCAAGCAGAAGCTGCTGGCGGCGCACCGGGCCGGCATCGCCACCGTGATCATCCCCAAGCGCAACGAACCGGACCTGGACGACGTCCCGGCCGAGGTCCTCGAAGCGCTGGAGGTGCACCCGGTCGCGGACGTGAGGCAGGTGCTGGAACTGGCTCTGACGCCGGCCGCGAACGGCCGGCGGCCGGAGGTCCCGGTCGCGGCGTAGCGCACGGCCGGTGACGTCCGGCACGGGCCGGCCCGCCCCTCGTCAGGGGGACGGGCCGGCCCGCCGCGCGTCAGCCGTTGGCCAGCGCCTGGAGCCGGTCGTAGGCCCCGTTGAACTTGTTGTGGTCACCGACCGTCGGGCCGGTCGAGGTGTACTGCCAGATGGTGTGGAAGCCCCAGCCGGCCGGGAGTTCGCCGACCGAGGAGCCGTAGCGGGGGATCCACAGCGGGTTGATGCTGCCGAAGGCGCCGGAGTTTCCGGTGCACTGCTTCCACCAGCCGGTGGAGGTGTAGACGACCGCGTCCCGGCCGGTGCGCGCCTTGTAGGTGGCGAACCAGTCCTTCATCCAGTTCACCAGCCCGGCCGCGCTCAGCCCGTAACAGGTGGCGCCGTAGGGGTTGTACTCCATGTCCAGCGCGCCGGGCAGCGTCTTGCCGTCCTTGGACCAGCCGCCGCCGTGGTCGACGAAGTAGTTGGCCTGGGCGGCGCCGCTGGAGGTGTCGGGTGTGGCGAAGTGGTACGCGCCGCGGATCATGCCGATGTTGTAGGAGCCGTTGTACTGCTGCGCGAAGGAGGGATTGGTGTAGCTGGTGGACTCGGTGGCCTTGACGTAGGCGAACTTCACGCCGCTGTTCCACAGCGTCGACCAGGCGACATTGCCGTTGTGGCTGCTGACGTCCACGCCCTCGACGGTCGCGGCCAGCGAGGGCGACGGGAGGGCACCGCCCTTGGTGCCCTCGTGCTTGGCGATCTGGGAGCCGGCCCAGTCGAGTTCGGGGTGGCGGGGTTCGGGTGCGCGCGCGGTGGCGGCGGCACCGGCCGTGCCGGGCAGGCCGACGAGGAGGGAGACGGTCGCGAGGAGGGTCCCGGCCACGGTCGCGCGGGAGCGCACGGAGCGGTGGGGGGAGCCGGATCTGAGCACGGGCATTTACGTGCCTCCGTAGATCTCGGTGGATCTCGATGCGGTGACTCCGAGGGTGACTCCGAGAAGGAAGTGACCTCTGAGGGGGGAGGTACCGGCACCACGTTTGGTGTGGTCATGCCAGAAAAGACGATACGCGCGTAGAACCCCGTGACAAAAGGGGGCCGCGGGCTGCCGTTGGTCTACTCCTGCGAAATACTGGCCCAACTGCGGTTCCACCCACCCGGGACAGAAAATTTCAGCCGGACGGAAACGCGGGGCGAACACGACGGGGGATTTGTTGGACGAGCGGGACAACGCGGGAAAGGGTGCTGACGTGCACGAGACCGGAGCCGGCGGTACCACGGCGGACGGCGAGCCGATGGGTGTGGACCCCGCATTCCTGTCCCTGGAACGGGAATTGGCGGTGTTTCTGCGCCGCGCCCGGGCCTCCTCCGGCGAGCTCTCCCGCGAGGTCCACCCCGACCTCGAACCGGCCGCCTACGGCCTGCTGGTGCGGCTCGCCGACGCCGGCGCCCAGCGCGCCACCGACCTCGCCGCCTTCTTCGGCGTCGGCAAGGCGACCATAAGCCGCCAACTGCACGCCCTGGAGCGGCTCGGGCTGGTCGCCCGCGCACCCGACCCGGCCGACGGCCGCGCGGTCCTGGTGCGGATCACCGACGAGGGCCGGGACCGCTTCAACCGCGTCCGCACCGCCCGCCGCGCCCGCTACGCCCGCCGCCTCGCCTCCTGGGACCGCGCCGAGGTCGCCGAACTCGCCCGTCTCCTGCACCGACTGAACGCGGAGCAGGAGGGCGAGCACGAGGGCGAGCAGGGGCGCGAGCAGGAGGGCGGGCACGAGGGGCAGGACGGCTGAGGCATCTCCCGGCCCTGCTGTCACGGCGCGACGTGGATCACCGCCGCGTCGTCCCGGGCCTTCCCCCGCGGGTGTGCGGCACCCTCCGGGTCCGCCGCCTCCAGTTCCCGCACCCGGTCGATCAGCGCCTGCGGCCCGGCCTCGGCGACCAGCGCCGCGCACTGGGCCCAGGAGCCCGCGCGGAAGACCTCCACCCAGCGGCCCGCGCCGTCGCTGAGCGCCGTCAGCGAGCGGAGCCCGGCGCGCGGGGTGGTGCCGGTGAGCGCGCGGGCGGCCACCGACGGATCGGCGGCCGCGGTGAAGAAACCGCCCTCGGCGTTGCGCAGCGCCTCCACCGCGCGGACGTACTCCCGGGCCGCGGCGGCGCGTTCGCCGGATCCGCGGGGCAGCGCCCGGACCGTCGCGCGCCGCGCGCGGACCGCGGGCGGGAGGTCGTCGAGCCGGGTGTCCCGCACGGGATGCACCGAGCCGTCCGCCTTCTCCAGGAGCAGTACGGAATCGGACAACACCAGGTGTTCCACGGTCTCCCGGGACCAGCGCGCGGCGACCACCGTCGCCTGCGGCGTCCGAGGGTGAGAAAGGTCACAGGTGTCGCGGTGCGCCTCGGCCGTTCTGGTCACGGCCGCGGCGAGCGCCTCAGTCAGCGTCATATCGCGGCGTGAAACCGACAGTTCGAGCATTGCGCCCCCGAGCCGCGCGGTGAACCACGGCACGGAATGGACACAGCCGCAGTCCCCCTCCGGAGGGGTCACCCCGTCCAGCAGCACCAGGGCGCCGCCGTCGCCGGAGGCCGGCAGGGCGACCGACGCGTAGTCCTCGTTGGGGCGTTGGGGATCGCCCGGCTCGGTGGCGAGTTCGATGCGCATACCGGAGAGTCTGCCGGAGGTGGCCGAAAAGGCCCGGTGACCGGCCGTCGCATCGGAAGGTGGGGCGATAGTGGCCCGCAGGTGCGCGGGGCGCCCGGTGTCGGCTGCGGGCGGGCATCCTTCCAGGACCGGCACGCATCTCCAAACCCGTCGGGGGGTTGCGCAAGGTTGCGGCCGAAACTGATGCCGCACGGAAGTTGATGCCCAAACTCCGATTGCTGTTCACTCGTTCAGGTGGCCGGGCATGTGTTGCCGAGCCACTGCGCGGCGCCGGTGGAATGGTCGATTCCCGGAGTAACCGGGGTGGTCAGGACGTTCGTCGCGACGCGCAGAGCCGGGCTGTTCCCCTTTCGCGGAATTGTGCGCTGCCGCGGTCTTCGCGCAGATCCGCCCCGCGAGCGGTGAGCGAGCCGGGTCCGCGACGCCGACACGGCGTGGGCAGGCGAGATGAGGAAGTGCGAGCAGCGGTGCGGAAGAAGCGGCTTCGGGGCGGCGCAGGGAAGCCGGGGTCACCGGCCGGATCGGTCTCGGTACCGGGCACGGCACCCGGTACGGGAGCGGGCACGGCGGGCGACGATGCGGCCGGCTCGGGACGGCGTCCCGCGCGGGTCCGCAACCGGCTCATGGGGGCCGTGGCCGTGGTCGCCGTGGCCGTCCTGGGAGCCGGCGCCCCCGCCGTGCTGACCGCCGTCGACAACGCCGGTGGCAGTCAGCACCTCGTCGACCTGGCCGGGCTGAACGCGCACGCCGTCACCCTCGCGCACACCCTCGCCGACGAGCGCGACGCGATGACCGCGTACGTCGCCGCCGGCCGGACCGGCCGCAACGTCAACCAGGCCGCCACCGACTCCCAGCGCGCCCAGGTGGACCGGCAGATCGACGAACTGCGCGGCCAGGCCCAGGGCGTGGCCGGGGACACCGCCGCGTTCGCCGCCGCCGACAAGCTCCTCAAGCAGCTCCCCGAGACCCGCCAGAAGGCGCTCGCCGGGCCCGCCACCGCCGAGCAGGTCTACGACGAATACAGCGCGGCCGTCGCGGCACTCGGCACGATCAGCGACGACATCGCCCGCGGCCTGCCCGCCCGGGCTGCCGGCGGCGCCGCCGACACCCTGGCGCTGCCCGCCCTCGGCCGGGCCGCCGACCAGGCCGCCGGCACCCGCGCGCTGCTGCTCGCCGGGCTCAAGGCGGGCGGCGCCCAGCCCCGGCTGACCGCCGCCGCGCAGGTGGCCCACATCCGCGAGCAGGGCGCCCTCGGCGACTTCAACCAGGCCGCGAGCCAGGACGCCAGGGACCGCTTCCAGCGCACCGTCAACGGCACCGACGTCGACACCGCCGAGCGCTACCTGACCAAGCTGACCGACCAGCCGTTCCTGGACGCCACGGACATGGCGCTCAGCCGGCGCCGGGTGCAGGCCGCCCTGACCGCCCGGGTCGGCCTGATGCGGGGCGTCGAATCGGCCATCGCCACCGCCGAGATCCAGCGCCTGGGCCAGCTGCGCGACGACGACGTGACGGCCCTGGAGATCGCCGTCGGCCTGGAGGGGCTCTGCCTCCTGGTGGCCGTCGGCACCGGCATCTGGGCCGCCCGCACGATGACCCAGCCGCTGGCCGCGCTGCGGATCGGTGCCAAGCGGCTGGCGGCCGACCCCGGCCACGAGGACCCCATCGGCTACAAGGGCCGCAACGACGAGTACGCCGCCGCCGTCCGGTCCGTCAACGCGCTGCACGCCCAGGTCGCCGAGGCCGCCCGGCGCGGCGCCGAGCTGGAGGGCGAGCGCAAGCGGCTGGTCGGCGGCCGACAGCGGCTGGTCGCCGAGCGGGAGGTCCTCCAGGAACAGGCCGAGGCGCTCAAGGAAGAGGTCGCCGAACTCCACGAGCGGCTGGCGGTGCTGCGCACCGGCGTCCACGGCCGGTTCGTCAACCTTTCGCTGCGCACCCTCGGACTGGTGGAGCGCCAGCTCGCCGTCATCGAGTCCCTGGAGGAGAGCGAGCAGGACCCGGAGCGGCTGGACACCCTCTTCAAGCTGGACCACTTCGCCGCGCGGATGCGCCGCAACAGCGAGAACCTGCTCGTGCTGGCCGGCGCCGAACAGCACGGCAGCAGCCACTCCGGGCCGGTGCCGCTGCTGGACATGCTGCGCGCCGCGGTCAGCGAGATCGAGCGGTACGAGCGGGTGCGCATCACCTCGCTGCCGCCGCGCGCCCAGGTCGCCGGGTTCGCCGCCGACGACATCAGCCACCTGGTCGCCGAACTCCTGGAGAACGCCACCGCGTTCTCCCCGCCGGACGCCCATGTCGAGCTGTCCGGCTGGCTGCTGGAGAGCGGCGAGCTGATGGTCTCGGTCGAGGACGAGGGCATCGGGATGACCGCGGACCGGCTGACCGAGGTCAACGAGCGGCTCTCGGACGTGGAGGCCGCCTCGACCTCCGAGAGCGTGGACGAGGCGCTGGGCCTGGGCCTGTACGTGGTGGTGCGGCTGGCCGCCCGGCACGGCGTGCGGGTCCAGCTGCGCGACCGGAAGCAGGGCGGGGTCACCGCCGTCGTCGTGCTCCCCGGCTCGATCCTGCCCAACCGCCCGGGGCCGGCGCCGTCCGCCCCCGCTGCGGGCGTCGGTGGGTCGTCCGCGCCGACCCTCCCGGGCTCGATCGCGGAGGCCAACTCCAACACCCTCCAGACGCGGATGGGCCGGTCCGAGCCGACGGCACCGCCGGCGGTCGAGGAACCCGTCCCGGCGGAGCCCGCCCCGGTCGCGGACGCAACGGCCGCGGACGCCCCGGTCGCCCAGGAGGCGCCGGAGCCCGCCCCGCAGCCGCCGCCGGCCGGCCGGCGCGGGCTCGCCGACGACCCGTTCGTCGCCGCGGCCGAACGCGCCATCGACGCGGCGGGGCTCGGCGCCCAGCCGCCGGCGGAGGCACCGGCCGCGCGGCCGGCGGTACCGGCCCAGTCCCAGGGCCCGGCGGAGCCGCCCGCGGAAGAGGAGACCCCGTCCACCGCGGCGGCGGACGCCGAGCGCCCCGCCGCCGCGCCCGAACCGAGCCCGTACGGCCCGCAGTCGCCCGGACCGTACGCCACGGCGGGCACCTCCGCCGGCACCACCGGTGAACACACCCGTCCCGGGGAGACCACGCCGTCGGCCGACGGCGCCCCGGACGTGCCGGCGCCCGGGAAGGGACGGCACGCCGCCTCGGCGCCCGCCAGCGCCGACCCGTACGCCATAGGGCCGGACGAGCACAGCCGCCCGGCGTCGGCCGGGGAGACCGACGGGGCACCGGAACCGGGCGCGGACCCTGACCCGGCGCCCCAGGGGGAAGTGCCCCCGGCGGACGCACCCGGCGGGCCCGGGCCGCGGCGCCGGACGAGCACCGGGCTGCCCAAGCGCGTCCCGAAGAACGTGGCGCAGAAGAAGGCGCCCGCCGCACCCCGCAAGACCGGGACCGCCCACGCCGAGGCACTGCGCCGTCGGCTCGGCGGATTCCAACAGGGTGCGCGGGAAGGCCGACGCGATGTCGCGGCGGAGATCGCGGACAGCACCGCGGAGCAGACCATCCCACAGACCGACACCGACGGAGCGGGGGCCCCGGGACAAAGCCATACCGGCGAGGAGGCACGCGATTGAAGGCGCAAGCGCCCACGGCTCAGGGAAAAGGACCGAGCCCCCAGGCACGTAACCTGCACTGGCTGCTGAGCAATCTGGTCGACGAGGTGCCCGGCATCCACTCGGTCGCGGTGGTCTCCTCCGACGGTCTGCTGCTGCTGTCCTCCGACCCCGAGCGGGTGGAGGAGGCCACGGCGCACGCCGCCGACGGCGGCCCACGCGGCTCCAGCGCCGACCTCGCCACCATCGTGTCCGGCCTCGGCAGCCTCACCAACGGCGCCGCGAAGCTGATGGACGGCGGCGCGGTCAAGCAGACGATGGTCGCGATGGACGAGGGCAGCCTGTTCGTCATGTCGATCAGCGACGGCTCGCTGCTCGGCGTGCACGCCACCCCGGACTGCGACATGAGCGTCATCGCCTACCACATGGCGCTCTTCGTCGGCCGGGCCGGCCACGTCCTGACCCCCGAACTGCGCACCGAACTCCGCAAGTCGATGGAGAACGCCCAGTGAGCGAGCGAAGCGAGCGAACCGACAAGAGGTGCGTGCCGAGCGAAGCGAGGTCTCAGCATGAGTAGCACTCCCAAACTTCCCGTCCGCGGGGTGGACCTCCCCCGAGCTCTCGGCTCCGCTCGCACAGGGGGGACCCCCAAACCCGCGCGGGTCCGGCCGTACTCGCTCACCGGCGGACGGACGCGCTTCGGCCACGTGCTGCTCGTCGAGACGTTCGTGGCCGCGCTGGACGCCCCCGAGGAGCGGCGGGAGCTCACCGCCTCGTCCGGGCCCGGCTGGCTGGACCGCGTGATGCCGGAGATGCGCGCGATCGTCGAGCTGTGCCGCCGGATGCGCTCGGTCGCGGAGATCTCCGCACTGCTCAAGATGCCGCTGGGAGTCGTCCGCGTCCTCCTCAGCGATCTCGCCGACCAGGGAAAGATTCGCGTCTACGGCACCGGGCACGGCACCGGCCGGCCCGAACGCGCGCTGCTCGAAAGGGTGCTGAGTGGACTTCACAGGCTCTGACACGATAACGGCCGGGACAGGGCCGGCCGCCGCCGACGATGCGGGGCTGCAGAGCTGGCAGATGGATCGGACGCAGGCACCGGTCGCCACCAAGATCGTGGTGGCGGGCGGCTTCGGCGTCGGCAAGACCACCTTCGTCGGATCGGTCTCGGAGATCACTCCGCTGCAGACCGAAGCGGTGATGACCGAGGCCAGCGAGGCGACCGACGACCTGTCGGCGACGCCGGAGAAGACCACGACCACGGTCGCCATGGACTTCGGCCGGATCACCCTCGACCAGGAACTGGTGCTGTACCTCTTCGGCACGCCCGGCCAGCAGCGCTTCTGGTTCATGTGGGACGACCTGGTGCGCGGCGCGATCGGCGCGATCGTGATGGCCGACACCCGGCGGCTGGAGGACTGCTTCCCGGCGCTGGACTACTTCGAGAGCTGCGGGCTGCCGTACGTCGTCGCGGTCAACCACTTCGAGGGGACCGAGCGGTACGAGGTGGACGACGTCCGGGACGCGCTGACCGTGCCGCCGCAGGTGCCGGTCGTGGTGATGGACGCGCGGCGCCGGTCCACCGTGATCGAGGCGCTGCTCGCGCTGGTCGGCCACGCGCTCGACGTCACGCCCGAATAGCCCGCCACCCCCCAGCCTTCCCCCGAACAGCAGGAACAGAGAAGAGCCCCGCCATGCGGAAGATACTCATCGTCGGAGCCGGCCAGTCCGGTCTCCAGCTCGCCCTCGGCCTTCAGTCCCAGGGCTACGAGGTCACCCTGATGTCCAACCGCACCGCCGACGAGATCCGCTCCGGCCGGGTCATGTCGACGCAGTGCATGTTCCACACCGCCCTCCAGCACGAGCGCGACCTGGCGCTCAACTTCTGGGAGAGCCAGGCCCCGCGCATCGAGGGCCTGGGCGTCTCGGTCGCCGCGCCCGGCAGCCACGCCGCGCCCGGCGGCACCCAGCGCGCCATCGACTGGGTCGGCAAGCTCGACGGCCACGCCCAGTCCGTCGACCAGCGCCTGAAGATGGCCGGCTGGATGGAGACCTTCGCCCAGCGCGGCGGCCAGGTCGTCATCCACGGCGCGGCCGTCTCCGACCTGGACTTCTTCGCCCAGCGCTACGACCTGACGCTGGTCTCGGCCGGCAAGGGCGAGCTGGTGTCGATGTTCGGCCGGGACGCCGCCCGTTCGCCCTACGACGCCCCGCAGCGCGCGCTGGCCGTCGCCTACGTCCACGGCATGGGCCCGCGCCCGGAGCACCCGGAGTTCGACGCGGTGCGGTGCAATGTCGTCCCCGGCGTCGGCGAGCTGTTCGTGATGCCGACCCTGACCGTCACCGGCCGCGCCGACATCCTCTTCTGGGAGGGCCTGCCCGGCGGCCCGGTGGACGTCTTCCAGGGCGTGCGGGACCCCCAGGAGCACCTGGCCCTCACGCTGGACCTGATGAAGACGTTCCTGCCGTGGGAGTTCGAGCGCAGCGCCGACGTCGAACTGACCGACGCCAACGGCACGCTGGCCGGCCGCTACGCCCCCACCGTCCGCAAGCCGATCGGCCGGTTGCCCTCCGGCGGCCTGGTCCTGGGCGTCGCGGACGTGGTGGTGGCCAACGACCCGATCACCGGCCAGGGCGCCAACTCGGCCGCCAAGTGTGCCGCGTCCTACCTGACGTCCATCGTCGAGCAGGGCGAGCGGCCGTTCGACGCGGAGTGGATGCAGGCCACCTTCGACCGTTACTGGCAGACCGCCCAGCACGTCACCAAGTGGACCAACGCGATGCTGGCCCCGCCGCCGGAGCACGTCCTCAACCTGTTCGGCGCCGCCGGCCAGCTCCAGCCGATCGCCGACCGGTTCGCCAACGGCTTCGACGACCCGTCCGACTTCGAGCACTTCTTCTTCGAGCCGGAGAAGGCCGACGCCTACGTGGCGTCGTTCACCGGCTGATCCCGGTACGGCCCGGCGGGCCGGCGGACCGTGCGGCGGTCCACCGGCCCGCCGCCGGCGTCCCCGCCGCCGGCGTCACTTCCGTCAATGCCGCTTCCGTCAACGCCGCTTCCGCCAGGGCCACTTGGGTCCGTCGGCGGAGCGGCCCTCGGGGTCGTAGGCGTACCGCCAGCCGCGCGGCAGCCCCAGCCGGCCGGCCGGCCCGGGGACCCGGCGGTAGAGGTGCACCTCCGGCGGCCGGCCGTCGTCGCGGGGCACCGGGATCTCGTAGGTCTTCGGGGGCAGTCCGGTGGGGCCGACCAGGACGGGAAGGACCCGGCCGTCCAGGGGACCGCCGACGAAGGGGATGTTCTCGCTACGCACCGACCCAGTCTCACAGCAGGTGGGCGGCCTCGCTCACCACGGGTAGGATCCGGCGCGCCAGCTCGCCGGCCGGGCCGTCGGGCGCCTCGCCCTTCAGCGCCGCCCGCACCACCCGGGCGGTCTGCGGGTCCCGGGCCGCGGTGGCGGTCAGCAGCGCGACGAAGTGGTCCACCAGCCAGTCCCGCAGCTCGGCGCGCAGCGCAGCGGGCAGCGCGGCGCCAGCCGCTCCAGTGGAGCCGGTGCTTGCATCGGGGTGCCGCTTGTCCTCGTCGAGCCAGATCAGCGAGGCGGCCTCGACCGCGCTGATCCACATCCGGACGGTGGTCCGCAGCCGCGGGCTCGGCTCCGGCTCGCCCAGGTGGCGCAGGATCTGCTCGGCGGCGGCGCGCCGGACCTCGTCCACGATCGCGGTCGTCCGGGACGTCTCCACCACGCTGCCGCCCTGGAGCAGCGCGCTGAACCCGGCGTCGTGCTGGTCGACGAAGGTCAGGTAGCGGTCCAGGGCGTGGCCCAGCCGCTGGGTGAGCGGGCCGCTCTCCGGCTCCGCGAAGCACTGCTCCAGCTCGTCGGCGGCGCTGCGCAGCGCCGCCTCGTACAACTGCTGCTTGCCGCCGGGGAAGTAGCGGTAGACGAGCGGCCGCGAGACCTCGGCGGCGGTCGCGACGTCGTCCAACGAGACGTCCTCCGGCGCGCGCTGCGCGAACAGGCCCAGTGCCGCGGCCAGCAACTGGCTGCGGCGCTGCTCCACGCTCAGCCTGCGGTAGGCGGGTCTGGGTACTGCTGGGGCGGTGCCGCTGCCGTTCATGAACAGCAGCGTAACCGCCGGGGTTTGCCCCTCGTACAGGTGCTCGGGGTGGAGGTGCCCGCGGACGGGGCGTTCAGGCCAGCAGGCCCGAGGACCGCCACAGGCGGCGGCCCACGCCGCGCAACACCCCGATGTCGTCGAGGAAGTCGGTCAGCCGCTTGGCGCCGTTCTGCATGACCTCGCGCCGGTGGGGGCTGGCCTTCACCTGCGCTATGGCCGCCCGCTTGTCCAGACCGACGTTGGTATAGACCTCGGGGTTGATGAAGGCGATGGCGAAGACCCGGGCGAATTCGCCGGAGGTGACCCGGGTGAACTCCTGCGACCACTTCGGCGCGGTCACCATCTGCCGCCGCAGCTCCTCGCGCGCGTACCGCACGTGTCGGGCCTCCTCCACCACGTGGATCCGGGTGACGCCCCGGATCAGCGGCTGCACCCGCTCGTCGGGGAAGGTCAGCCGCTGCATCCAGTCCAGGACCTCCTCGCCGAGCAGGGTCGCGGTGAACGAACCGGGGGTGGTGGAGATCGTCTTGAAGAGGCGGCCGAGGTTCTGGTGCACCCGGGCGACCGGGTACCAGGGCGTGTCCCCGCGGGAGATCAGCCGCGCGAACATCTTCGAGTGCCGGCACTCGTCCTCGATCTCGGTGAGTGCGTACCGGACGTGTGCGCTGGTCGCCGGCTTGTCGTAGATGTGCCGGACGAGCAGCTGCATGAGGATGATCTCGAACCAGATGCCGAGCGAGGCCAGCGCCGCCGCCTCGTGCTGGGAGAGCAGGATCCGCTGCTCCTCGCTCATCCGCCGCCACATCGGGGTGTCGTACAGCGAGACCAGCTCCGGCGGCCAGAACCACTTGCCCTCCTCGAAGGGCGCGTCCCAGTCGAGTTCGGTGTCGGGGTCGAAGGAGTGCTTGGCGGAGGAGGCGAGCAGCCGCTCGGCGATCTGCTCCCGGTCCTTGAGCAACCCGAGGGCGTCTCGCAGGACGTCGATATCCGCCTCGGTCATTGCGGTGGGCGCGCTCGTCATGGCTCTGGCTACACCTCACAGTCGGAGTTACCCGCGGTCACATGCGGCTGCCTCTTATGAGACTGCCTGTCAGCAAGCGCGTCAATCCCTCACGTACGACTTATTGACCCGCCGGTAAGAAGCGTGTGAATCTGCCAACGGCCCGTTCGCGACGAGGCGTTCGGCGGGCGGAGGAGGCGAGGCGCCGTGTCGATCCGAGAGCTCTACGTCCAGGACCCCGGGGACTCCCTGTGGACCGTGCCGGCCTCCGGCGCGGCCCGCTTCACCTGGGAGTACGACGACGGGCGGGACCGTCTGCTGGCCCTCTACCAAAAGGGCAAGGACAAGCAGTGGGACGCCACCACGCGGATCGACTGGGACCTGGAGGTGGACCCCAGGGACCCGCTCGGCACCCCCGACGAGTCCCTGGCGCTGTACGGGACGAAGTACTGGGACCGGATGACGGAGAAGGACCGCGGCGACCTCCGGCAGCACTACTCCGCCTGGCAGTTCAGCCAGTTCCTGCACGGCGAGCAGGGCGCGATGGTGTGCGCCGCGCGGATCGTGGAATCCGTCCCCGACCTCGACGCCAAGTTCTACTCGGCCACCCAGACCATGGACGAGGCCCGGCACGCGGAGATCTACGGCCGCTTCCTCAAGGACAAGATCGGGATGCTCTACCCGGTCAACGACAACCTCAAGGCGCTGCTCGACGACACCCTCGCCGACTCCCGCTGGGACATGCCCTACCTCGGCATGCAGGTGCTCATCGAGGGCCTGGCGCTGGCCGCGTTCGGCATGATCCGCGACACCACCACCAAGCCGCTGCCCAAGCAGATACTCGCCTACGTCATGCAGGACGAGGCCCGCCACGTCGCCTTCGGCCGGATGGCGCTGCGCGACTACTACAGGCAGCTCACCGACGCCGAACTCCGCGAGCGCGAGGAGTTCGTCATCGAGGGCTGCTACCTGATGCGCGACCGGCTGCGCGGCACGGAAGTCCTGGAGAACTACGGCATCCCGGTCGAGGAGGCCGCCGAGTTCACCGAGCGCTCGGAGTTCCTCCAACTCTTCCGGAAGCTGCTGTTCAGCCGGATCGTCCCCTGCGTCAAGGACATCGGCCTGTGGGGCGAACGCCTCCAGCGCGCCTACGTGGACCTCGGCGTCCTCGAACTGGGCGACGCCAACCTGGATCTGCTGATGGCCCAGGACGAGGAGCTCGCCGAGCACCTGGACGCCGAGCGGTTCGCCGCCGAGGAGGCGGCCCGCACCGCCGAGGTCGCCGACGCCATCGCGCGGGGCGCCGCCGACGACTGACTCCGCGCGCGCCCCACCGGCCGTACGGACCGGGGCTCGGATGACAGGATCCGCCCATGGACACCGACGACCGACGGCGCGCCGCGGTGCGCGGCAGCATCGAGGGCCTGGCGCACGGCGATGCCTTCGGCGAACGCTTCTTCGCGCTCTTCCGCCCCGAGGCGGAGGCCCGACGGCTGATCGCCCACCGCCAACTGCCGCCCGAGCCGCGCTGGCACTGGACCGACGACACCGCCATGGCGCTGGACCTGCTCGCCGTCCTGGCCGAGCACGGCGAGGTGCGACAGCCGGCGCTGGTGGCGCGGTTCGCCGCCACCTACCGCGCCGATCCCGGCCGCGGCTACGGCTCCGGCATGCACGCCCTGCTGCCCCGGGCCGCCGCCGCGCCGGCGGAATGGCGGGAGTTGGCGCACGCCCTCTTCGGCGGCGAGGGCAGCCTGGGCAACGGTGCCGCCATGAGGGTGGCCCCGCTCGGCGCCTGGTTCCACCACGACCTCGACCGCGCCGCCGACCAGGCCGCCAGGTCTGCGGAGGTCACCCACGCCCACCCCCAGGGCGTCGCCGGTGCGGTGGCGGTGGCCGTCGCCGCCGCCCTCGCCGCCCGTGGCGCCCCGCTCGCCCTCACCGAGATCGCTGCCCGCACCCCCGACGGCCCGGTCCGCCAGGGCCTGCTGCACGCCGCCGAACTCCCGCCCGGCACACCCCCCGAGGAGGCCGCCGCCACCCTCGGCAGCGGCCGCCGCATCAGGGCCGACGACACCGTCCCGTTCGCCCTCTGGTGCGCCGCCCGCCATCCCGACGACCTGCCGACCGCCCTGTGGACCACCGCGGCCGGCCTCGGCGACGTGGACACCACCTGTGCCATCACCGGCGGCGTAGTGGCCGCCCGCTCGGGTACCACGGCCCTGGGCGAGCAGTGGACGAGCAAACGCGAGGCCCTGCCGGAGTGGACCACCACTGTGTGATCCACGCCGCACGGGGCGGCCCACCCCCTCCGCCCCGCCACCACACACGACGCCGGGCCCACACGGCGGGCCGCGCCCCGCCCACGCCCAGTCCCCGCCCCGCCCTCAGCCCGTCAGAAATCCGGCCACCCACCCGTCCAACTCCGCCGACCGCAGCTCCGGCAACGCATGGTGCCCGACCCCCGGCACCGTCACGACCCGCGCCCCCGGCAGCGACCGCCCGGCCGCCGCCGCGACCCGCCGCACGTCATGCGCCCTGCTGCGCCCGGCCAGCAGCACCAGCGCGGGCGGCGCGGCGGTCCCCAACCGCGCCACGTCCGGCCGCGGCCCGGTGACCGGCCGCCCCCGGAACTCCCGGCCGCCCACCCCCGTCAGCCGCACCAACTCCGGTGCCACCGCCGGTCCACCGCGGGTCTCCCACGCCAGGAACCGCCCGGCCGTGACCTCACCGGGCCGCACCAACAGCGGTACCGCCCGCACCAGATACGACGCCCGGAAGCCCGCGAAGCACTGCGTGGGGTCGAGCAGGGCCAACCGTTCCACCCTCCCCCGAGCTCTGGAGGAGCAAGGGGGGATCCCCATCGCGGCGTGCACCGCGTAACTCAGCGCGATCCACCCCCCGTACGAGTGCCCCAGCAGCGAGACCCGTTCGGCCCCGAGCGCGTCCACCACCCCGTCCAGCCACGCCATCAGATCGGCCGGCCGGCGCAGCGGCCGACCGCCGGGCACGCTCAACCCGGGCCCGCCCATCAGGTCCACCGCGTACACCCGGTGCGTCCGCGCGAGGCTCGCGACCCGTGCGTACCAGACGGCGGAGGTGGTCCCACCGCCGCTCAGCAACACCAGCGGCGGCCCACCGGACGGCCCGCAGGCATTGACCCGCGTGCTGCCGAACTCCGTCTCCAGATCAAGCCGTTCGACCGCCACCGGCCAGAGCGCCATGGCCTGCCCGTACGCGGCCCGGAACTCCGAGGACGCCGACGCCGCAGCGGAGCCCCCGGCCAGCGCAGGCGAACGAGGTGAAGCGGGCGAATCAGGTGAATCGGGTGAAGCGGCCATCGCAGACGACGACGTGCGTTTCGCGTTCACGGTGCGCCTCCGTGGTGAGGACGACAGTAGACGGGCGGGCCGCCAGGTACCTCGCCTGCCAAGTATCTCGCTCAGCGAGATAATGTGGGATCATACGCGCCCCGGCCGGGTTAGGTTGCTGGTTCGGGATATACGGGCCGGACACAGGAGAGGTGGGGATCCGTGGTGGTGGCGCGGGAGCGGGAACCGGAGGGCATGGACCTGGTCCATCTGCTGCGCGAGGTGACGCTCCAACTCGACCTGGCGGGTGGTGAGTTCGCCACCCGCAACGGCCTGCACCCCACCGACCTCCGGGCCCTGATCGCCCTGCTGGACGCGGCCCGGGCCGGCGAGGAACTGACCGCCGGGCGGCTCGGCGCCCGGCTCGGCCTGAACTCCGCCGGCACCACGGCACTGGTCGACCGCCTGGAACGGCTGGGACACCTCCGCCGGGTCCGCGACACCCGCGACCGACGCCGCGTCCTGCTGGTCGTGGACCCGCGCGCGGTCGCTCTGGGCCAGTCGTTCTTCGGCCCGCTGATCGCGCGCACCCTCGCCCTGCTCGACACCTTCGACCCCGGCGAACGGGCCGCCATCCGCCGCTTCCTGACCGGCGTGCGGGACGCGACGGCCGGTACGCAGGAACCTGAAGGCGCCGAGAAGACGTAACGGCGCGCAGAGTCAACAGCACGCGGAACGACAACGTCACGCAGAAGACGTCACGCAGACGACGTCACACAGCGCGCACTACCGCCGACCGGACCGGGCCAGCCACCGCCCCTCGTGCCGGGACACCTCGATCGGCCGGCCGAAACACGCCGTCATCCGCTCGCCCGTCAGCACCTCCGCCACCGGGCCGAGCGCCTGCACCCGCCCGTCGCGCAGCAACACGGCCTGCCCGATGGCCGGGGACAGCTCCTCCAGATGGTGGGTCACCGTCACCGTCGCCAGCTCCGGCCGCCCCAAGGCCAGCCGGTGCAGCGCGTCGATCAGGTCCTCCCGGGAGGGCAGGTCCAGCGCGTTGAACGGCTCGTCGAGCAGCAGCAGCGACGGATCGGCCATCAGCGCCCGGGCGATCAGGATCCGGGCCCGCTGGCCGCCCGAGCAGACGCCGTACGGCCGGTCCGCCAGCTCCTTGCAGTCCAGCTCGGCCAGCAACTCGTCGGCCCGTTCCCGGGTGGCCTGGTCGTACTTCCGCCACAGCGGCTGCACGGTGCCGGTCGCGCCGGTCAGGACCACCGTGTGCGCGGTGGCGTCCTGCGGCACCTTCTGCGCACCGGACACCAGGCCGATGGCGGCGCGCAGCTCCCGCACGTCCACCCGGCCGAGCCGGTGGCCGAGCACCTCCACGGTGCCGACGGTGGGGAACATCAGCGCGCCGATCAGCCGCAGGACGGTGGTCTTGCCCGCGCCGTTCGCACCGAGCAGTGCCCAGTGCTCGCCCGCCCGCACGGTCCAGTGGATGTCGTCGAGGATGATCTGGTCGGTGGTGTAGCGGCGGACGCCGACGCCCGTCAGCGCGGCGATCACCCGTCCCGCTTCAGGGCGTTGCAGGTCCGCGGGTCGGGCGGTCGGGGACGGCGGTTCCGAAGGCTGCGAGGGAGTCATCGCGGCAGATTAGCTGCGTAAGACACCTTTCCGTGCGGCCGTCCGATGCGTGGAACCGCACGAGAAGATTCCGGCCACCGGCCACCGACCACCGGGCATTGCCCCCGACCACCACCGCCCCCAACCCACCCGCAAACCCGAAGCCCGGAGCCCGAAAACCGGAGCCCGAAAACCGGAGCCCGAGAACCGCAGCCTGGAGCCCCATCCCCGGACACACCGCAGGCGCCGTCGACTCACCCCAGTCCCAACAGGGCCCGCACCCGCTCGTACTTGGCGGTCAGCCGCTCCCGGGTGGGCGCGTCCAGGACCGCCAGCCGCACCGGATCGGCGTTGTGCGCCAGATCCGCCTCCTTGACCAGCAGCGCGCCCGGTGTCGCCAGAATCCGGGCGGTGTACTCCTCGACCGTCTCCCCGGGCCGTTTGGTGACCGCCAGGACCATCGCCTTGGTCGCCTCGTCCAGCGGCGCCCCGGCCAGCCAGTCGGCGCTCACCGCGCCGTCCTCGACCGCGTCGTGCAGCCAGGCCGCGGCGATCTGCGCCTCGTTGCCGCCGCGCGCCCGCACCCCCGCCGCGACCGCCGCCAGGTGCTCGGCATACGGGCGGCCCGCCTTGTCGGTCTGCCCCTCGTGCGCGCGCCGGGCCAGCGCCTCCACCTCGGCGAGCGGGAGCCGCGAGGGCGCCGCCGGAGCCGGGCAGGGATCCGCGTCAGAAGCCATGGCGCCATTGTGACCGGACACCCACCACCCCACGCACCTCACACCCTCAACCCCACCCCCGGCCCGCCCCGCCCTCACCGCAACCCCGCCGCCATCACCGCCCGCGCGATCGGCCCGGCGCTGCCGCCCCCGCTGATGTCCTCACGCTCGGCCTCCGCGTCCTCCACGACCACCGCCACCGCCGACAGCGGCTCATGGCTCTGCCGGTCCCGCACCCACGCGATGAACCAGGCGTACGGCGTGCCCTCGTTGCGCACTCCGTGCTGGGCCGTCCCCGTCTTGCCGCCCACGACGAACCCGTCGATCGCCGCGGTCCGCCCGCTCCCGTGCTCGACGACCTCGGCCATCATTTCCTGGAGCTGCTCGGCGGTGGCCGGATTCATCACCTGCCGGGTGGGCCGCCGCGCCCCGGTGGCGACCATCACCCCGTGGGCGTCGGTCACCCGCTCGACGAGGTACGGCGGCGTCAGCTGGCCGTCGTTGGCCACCGCCGCCGCGACCATCGCCATCTGCAGCGGGGTGGCGGCGGTGTCGTACTGCCCGATCGCGGACAGCGCCAGCTGCGCCGGGTGCATCCTGGTGTCGAAGGTGCTCGGCGCGACGGGGGAGGGGATCCGCAGCCCCCGGTCGTTGAAGCCGAACCGCTGCGCCGCCTCGGCCATCCCGCGCTCCCCGACGCCGACGCCCAGCCGCGCGAAGACGGTGTTGCAGGAGAGCCGGAAGGCTTCCCGCAGGCTCACGTGCTCGCAGCCCTCCGTCGGGTTGCCCAGCTGGGTGCGGGTGTCCGGCAGGGTGTAGGGGTCGGGCACGTCCAGCGGCGCGTCGAGGTCCTTGACCAGGCCGCTGTCCAGCGCCGCCGCCGCGGTGACGACCTTGAAGACCGAACCGGGCGGATAGGTCTGCCGCAGCGCCCGGTTGAGCATCGGCCGGTCCGCCGCCTCGTTCAGCCGCCGCCAGGCACCGGTCACCGACCGGCCGTTCCCGGACAGCTCCCCGGGGTCGTACGACGGCGAGCTGACCAGCGCCAACACCCGCCCGGTGCGCGGCTCGACCGCCACCACCGCGCCCTTCCGGCCGGCCAGCCCGTGGTACGCGGCGCGCTGCATCGCCGGGTTGACGGTGGTCTCGACCCGGCCGCCCGGCGGCCGGCGGTGGATCAGCCCGTCCCACCAGGGGAACACGACCAGCCGGTCGTCGGTCCCGGCCAGGATGCCGTCCTCGGAGCTCTCCAGCAGCGAGGTGCCGTACTGCTGCGAGGCGAAGCCGGTGAGCGGCGCGTACAGCGGTCCGTCGGTGTAGGTGCGCTCGTAGCGCAGCCGCCCGCCGCTGTCCCGGGAGCCGGTGACCGGGTGGCCGCCGACCACGACCGCGCCCCGCGGCTGGGCGTACCGGGCGATCGCGGTCCGCCGGTTGGCCGGGTTGCCGGTGTAGCCCTCCGCCTCGAAGACCTGCACCCGCACGGCGTTGACCAGCAGCGCCGTCAGCAGCAGGAAGGAGAACGCGGCGGTGTGCCGGATGCCGCGGATCACCGGACCGCCCCGAGGGCGTCCGGGGCGGCTCGGGCCTGCCGGGCGGGCGCGTCGGGCCGCGGCCCCCGCGCCCGGTCGGTGATCCGCACCAGCAGCGCGACGATGATCCAGTTGGTCACCACCGACGAGCCGCCCTGCGCCAGGAACGGCATCGCCATCCCGGTCAGCGGGATCAGCCCCATCACCCCGCCCGCGATCACGAACACCTGGAGGGCGGGCAACACCGCCAGCCCGACGGCCAGCAGACTGCCGAACGGGTCGCGCAGCCCCAGCGCCGCCCGGTAGCCGCACGCCGCCAGCAGCGCGTAGAGCAGGAACAGCGCGCTCAGCCCGGCCAGTCCCAGCTCCTCGCCCAGCGTTGCCAGGATGAAGTCCGACTTGCGCGCGAACCCGATCAGCGACGAGTGCCCCAGCCCCAGCCCGGTCCCGAACGTCCCGCCCGCGGCGAACGCGAACAGCGACTGCGCCAACTGCCCCGGCCCCCGCCCCGCCGCGATCCCGGCGAACGGATGCAGCCAGTCCTGCACCCGGCCGTGCACATGCGGCTCCAGCGTGCCCACCGCCGCCGCCCCGGCCGCCGCCAGCAGCACCCCCACCGCGATCCACCCGGTCCGCCCGGTGGCCACGTACAGCAGGACCACGAACACCCCGAAGAACAGCAGCGAGGTCCCCAGGTCCCGTTCGAGGACCAGCACCCCGACGCTCACCAGCCAGATGGCGACGACCGGTCCGAGTACCTGCGCCGCCGGCAGCCGCAGCCGCCACACCGCCTTCCCGGTGTCCGCCAGCGCCTCCCGGTTGGCCGCCAGGTACGCCGCGAAGAACACCGTGATCAGCACCTTGGCGAACTCGCCCGGCTGGAGCGAGAATCCGGCCGCCCGGATCCAGATCCGCGCCCCGTTGACGGCCGGGAACAGGATCGGCGCCACCATCAGGGCCAGCGCCAGCCCCGCGCACCCGTAGGCGTACCGCTGCAACACCCGGTGGTCCCGCAGCGCCGCCACCACCGCGATGAACAGCGCCACGCCCACCGTGGACCACACCAGCTGCGCGGGCGCCGCATGATCGGCCGGCGTCTCCAGGTCGAGCCGGAAAATCAGCACCAGCCCGAGCCCGTTGAGCAGCACCCCGGTCGGCAGCAGCAGCGGATCGGCGTACGGCGCCCCGAACCGCACCACCAGGTGCGCCAGCAGCGCCAGCCCGCCCAGCCCCGCCGCGTACCGGAGCGCCCCGGCCGGCACCGCGTGCGTCCGGGCCAGCCCCACCGCCAGATAGCCGCAGAAGCTGATGAGCACGGCACCCACGAGGAGGGCCAGTTCGACCCCCCGCCTCTTGGGCCGTGGCGGCGCCGGAGGCGCGCCCGCCGCCCGCCCGTTGCCCGCCGCCTGCGCCCGCGCCTCGGCCGCATCCGGCCGGTCCGCCACATCCATCCCCGCAACGTAGCAAGCAAATCGCTGCATTTCGCCCATATCGCCCATGGTTGCCGCCCTTGCTCCCGCTCCCTCGGGGGACCCCGCGCCGGGCCGACCGAGTCCCCTAGGGGAAGAATCGGGGTCCTCACGGGGGTGGGTACGGACTGTTCCGTGAACGAGGCCAATGGCAGTTTGTAAACTCGGTCAGAACGAAAAAGCAGAAGGCCGAGCTCGTCACGCTGATACGGACGACCGATCGCACCGATCGCACCGGTCGACGCCATGGACACGCGCCATGGCGCCGCACGCGAGGGGCTGTGGCGTACGACACCAAGCACGCCGAGTAAAGGTCCCGCGCCGTTTCGGCCCACGGGGGCGGCCGAGCGCGGGTGACCGTCCCCCGCGACGAAAGGCAGTATGACCGCCATGACGACCCTCCGTTCCCGGATCTTCGCCTGGGCCGGCCGCCTCTACCTGGCGAGAACGCGGAAGAAGGGCTTCGACCTTTCCCGCATGTCCTTCTTGCCGGAATCCGTCCTGATGCCCCTGCGGCGGGACGGTCTCGACCCGGTCCCCGACCTGGCCGCCGTCCGCGAACGGGAGCCCATCAGCAAGCTCCCGGTGCCCATAGCCGCCAACGTCTGGCTGGTCACCGGCTACGACGAGGCCAAGGCGGTGCTCGGCAAGGCCGACGCCTTCAGCTCCGACTTCACCAACCTCATCGGCAAGGCCGGCGCCGGCGCCGAGCAGAACCCCGGCGGCCTGGGCTTCTCCGACCCGCCCGTGCACACCCGCCTCCGCCGGCTCCTCACCCCCGAATTCACCATGCGCCGCCTGAACAGGCTCACGCCCCGCATCCACGACATCGTCGAGGAGCGCCTGGCGGCCATGGAGAAGGCCGGCAGCAACGGCGACCCGGTGGACCTCGTCGCCGCCTTCGCCCTGCCCATCCCCTCCCTCGTCATCTGCGAGCTCCTCGGCGTCCCCTACGAGGACCGGGACGACTTCGAGCGCCTCAGTGCCGCCCGCTTCGACCTCTTCAGCGGCGCCAACGCCTCCTTCGGCGCCATATCCGAATCGCTCACCTACTTCCGCGAGGTCGTCAAGAAGCAGCGCGCCAACCCGGGTGACGGCCTGCTCGGCATGATCGTGCGGGAACACGGCGACTCGGTCACCGACGAGGAACTGGCCGGCCTCGCCGACGGCGTCCTCACCGGCGGCTTCGAGACCACCGCCAGCATGCTCGCGCTCGGCGCCCTGGTCCTCCTCCAGGACCCGGAGCACTTCGCCGCCCTCAAGGACGGCGACGAGGCCGTCGACCGCTACGTCGAAGAGCTACTGCGCTACCTCACCGTCGTCCAGGTCGCCTTCCCCCGCTTCGCCCGCGAGGACATGGAGATCGCCGGCGTCCGGATCTCCGCCGGCGACGTCGTCCTGTGCTCCCTCAGCGGCGCCGACCGCGACGGCAAACTCGGCCCCGACATGGAGCAGTTCGACCCCCACCGCGCCAAGGTCCCCTCGCACCTCGCCTTCGGCTACGGCATCCACCGCTGCGTGGGCGCCGAACTCGCCCGCATGGAACTCCGCGCCGCCTACCCCGCCCTGGTCCGCCGCTTCCCCGCCATGCGCCTCGCCGTCCCCCCGGAGGAACTCGAATTCCGCAAGCTCTCCATCGTCTACGGCCTGGATTCCCTCCCGGTGCGCCTGGACGCCTGAGCCCCCCCCGGGCCTGCCCGGCCGGCGACAGCGCCGGCCGGCCCGCCCCTTCCGCCCGACCGGGGCGCACGGCACACGAGGCGACGTTCGACGAGCCCGCACGTCGCACACGGGCCGGGGCACGCCCGTTGAGCGGGGGATCCGGCGTACCACGACGCCGCTCGCGCGCCGGGGATCACGGACACCCGATCACCGCCCTCGTCGACGGCCGGACCCGCACCCGGCCCACCGGGCCGCCCCGGGCGCCCGCCACCGCCACCAGAAGCCGGACGTACAGGACGAGTTCGCCGCCCGCCTCGCGCCCCACCCCATGCGCCGCGCAACGCACCGCCCAATGAAAAAGCCCGCTCCCAAGAAGGAAGCGGGCTTTAGTGGCACTCTGCTCTGCGTCACACAGACCAGCAGAGTGCCCCCGGCAGGATTCGAACCTGCGCACACGGCTCCGGAGGCCGTTGCTCTATCCCCTGAGCTACGGGGGCTTTGTCGGCCGCTCGTTGCGGCGACGAGTAGAACACTACCAGCTCCGAAGGGGTGGTCATGAACGTTTTGGTGGCCTGCGGCGGAGCCGGGTGCGACGGTGCTCCGGGGGCCAAGGAAGGGCGCCCTTACCGCATGCAACGGGTGGGTCGACGGCGCTCGTCCAAAGGTCCCTCGCACGGGGGCGGAAGTGGGCAAAACCGGGACGCAGCCGCAGGCGCGCACCTAGTCTCATCGTGTGCCTGGCTTGTCCGGTCGGATCCTTGTGGTCGATGACAACAAGGTGATCCGGCAGTTGATCAGGGTCAACCTTGAGCTGGAGGGCTTCGAGGTCGTGACCGCGGCTGACGGTGCCGAATGTCTGGACGTCGTGCACCGGGTGAGACCCGATGTGGTGACCCTCGACGTGATGATGCCGAGGCTGGGCGGGCTGCACACCGCTGCGCGACTGCGTTCCGATCCGCGCACCTGGGACATTCCGATCGCCATCGTGAGCGCCTGCACCCAGTGCGAGGTGGACAACGGGGAGTCGGTGGGCATCGACGCCTTTCTGGCCAAGCCGTTCGAGCCGATGGAGCTGGTGCGCACGGTGGGGATGCTGGTGCGCGAGGGGCGGCAGCAGCGGGAGCGCCATGACTGCGAGGGGCGCGGGGGAGCCCCCGAGGGCGCCGGGGCCGCGGAGCGCGGGGCCGCCGGTGGCGAGGGCGGACGGCCGCGGGACGACGCGACGGGGGCGGGCGGTGCGGTGCCGGGCGACGCCGCTCCCGGGGGCGGGGTGGAGAGCGGTGGTTCGGCGCAGAGCAGTCCGTAAGGGCAGGTAAGAGCAGGTATGTGGCCGTGGACCGGTGTTCGGTGTCCACAGGGCGAAACCCGTTCGCATGGCCGCCCCCTTTCTCCCATACGCTTGTCGTGTGACCCCGGCCGAGCTCTCCCGTACCGTCCTGTGCTCCGTGCGCAGTGCCGTCGCGGAGCGGGAGCTCTGCGTGCCCGTGCCGGCGCGGATCGTGGTGCAGCCGCCGCCGCGGCCCGGGTGTGGGGACTACGCCTCCAACGTGGCGTTGCAGCTCGCCGGGCAGGCGGGGCTGCCGGCCCGTGAGGTGGCCGAGATCCTGCGGAGGCGACTGGCCGGCCGCGCCGGGATCGCCCGGGTCGAGATCGCCGGACCGGGATTCCTGAACTTCCATCTGGGGGACGGTGCGTCCGCCGGACTGGTGGGGGAGGTGCTGGCCCGAGGGGCGCGCTACGGCGAGCCCGCGGAGTCCGGTGCGGCCGCAGCGGGACCGGGGCGGACCGTCGAGGGGCCGACGCGCCATACGGGGGAGTGGGCCCGGGCCCGGGAGGCCGTCGTGGCGGACGTACTGGTCCGGCTCGGACGGGCCGAGGGCCGCGCGGAGCCGTCGACCGGCACCGGTGCCGCGGAGCTGGCCGGGCTCGTGGCGCGGCTGGGCGTCGACGAGGCCCGATGGACGCTGCTCAAGCCCGCCGCGGCGGACCCGGTACGGGTACTGGAGCGGCCGGTGCAGCACGAGGACAACCCCCGGTTCCGGGTGCAGTACGCCCATGCGCGCAGCCGCGCGGCGGTGCGGAACGCCGCCGAGCTGGGGTTCGCCGCAGAGCCGGGGGACGTCGTGGGCGACCGGCCCGCGGACCGCGGCGACGCGCGGACGCTCCAGGCGCTGGAAGCCGCTCTCGCCACCTATCCGACGACCATCGCGACCGCGGCGCGGCGGTGTGCGCCGGATCGGGTGGTACGCCATCTGGAGGCCACCGCGGACGCCTATCTGCGCTGGCAGGAGGAGTTCTGGCCGCTGCCCGTCGGCGAGCAGAAACCCTTGGCCGTGCACCGCGCCCGGGTGGCCCTTGCCGAAGCCACGGGGACGGTGCTGGGGAACGGCCTGCGCCTGCTCGGCATCTCTGCTCCTGAACACGTCTGATCCGCATACGCCTGAGTCTGGAAATGTCTGATGTACGCGACCGAACATCCGCGGAGCGCGCCGAGGACTGCCCCGATCAGCACCACTGAACGATCTTGAGGGGACCGTTTCCGTTATGAGCCGTTCCGCGCATCCCGCAGGGCCCCGGCATGGCGACGTACTGCCCGAGGGGCACTACGCCGGGCCGCCCGCCGACCTCAACTCCCTTGACCCGCAGGTCTGGTCCCGCACCGTCCGGCGCGACGCCGACGGCGCGGTGACGGTCGGCGGGCTGTCCGTGACCGCGCTCGCCGAGGAGTTCGGCACGCCGGCGTACTTCCTGGACGAGGAGGACTTCCGGGCGCGCTGCCGGGCCTGGAAGGACGCGTTCGGACCGGACGCCGACGTCTTCTACGCGGGCAAGGCGTTCCTGTCCCGGGCCATCGTGCGGTGGCTGGCCGAGGAGGGCCTCAACCTCGACGTCTGTTCGGGGGGCGAGCTGGCCACGGCGCTGGACGCCGGCATGCCCGCCGAGCGGATCGCGCTGCACGGCAACAACAAGAGCACCGAGGAGATCACCCGGGCCGTCGAGGCCGGGGTGGGGCGGATCGTGCTCGACTCGTTCCAGGAGATCGTGCGGGTCGCGCACATCGCCGAGCGGCTCGGCAAGCGGCAGCGGGTGCAGATCCGCGTGACGGTCGGTGTCGAGGCGCACACCCACGAGTTCATCGCGACGGCGCACGAGGACCAGAAGTTCGGGATCGCGCTGGCCGGCGGGCAGGCCGCCGAGGCGGTGCGGCGCGCGCTGAAGCTGGACGGGCTCGAACTCATCGGGATCCACAGCCACATCGGGTCGCAGATCTTCGACATGGCCGGGTTCGAGGTCTCCGCCCGCCGGGTGGTGCAACTGCTCGCCGAGGTGCGGGACGAGCACGGCGTGGAGCTGCCGGAGATCGACCTCGGCGGCGGCCTGGGCATCGCGTACACCTCCGACGACGACCCGCGCGCACCGCACGAGATCGCCAAGGCGCTGCGCGAGATCGTGGGCCGGGAGTGCGAGGCGGCCGGGCTGCGGGCGCCGCGGATCTCGGTCGAGCCGGGCCGGGCGATCGTCGGACCGACCGCCTTCACGCTCTACGAGGTCGGCACGGTCAAGGAGCTGGACGGGCTGCGGACGTACGTCTCCGTGGACGGCGGGATGTCGGACAACATCCGCACCGCGCTGTACGACGCGGAGTACAGCGTGGCGCTGGCCTCCCGCACGTCGCACGCGGAGCCGATGCTCTCGCGGGTCGTCGGCAAGCACTGCGAGAGCGGCGACATCGTCGTCCGGGACGCCTTCCTGCCCTCCGACGTGGCGCCGGGGGACCTGCTCGCGGTGCCGGCCACCGGCGCGTACTGCCGGTCCATGGCGAGCAACTACAACCACGCGCTGCGGCCGCCGGTGGTGGCGGTCAAGGACGGTGCGGCCCGGGTGATCGTCCGCAGGGAGACGGAGGAAGATCTCCTGCGGTTGGATGTCGGGTAGGGCCGGATCGCCGGGACCGGGCCCCGGATGAAATAAATGTCTCGGCATCCGGACGAACGGCGGAAACCGCCGTCCGGTGCGTGAGACTGGTGCATGACCGGGAAACTGGTGCGTGACCGAGCATGAAACCGCTGGATCGAAGAAAAGACGAGGTCGAATGATGCGTACGCGTCCGCTGAAGGTGGCGCTGCTGGGCTGTGGTGTTGTCGGCTCAGAGGTGGCGCGCATCATGACGACGCACGCCGACGACCTCACGGCCCGCATCGGTGCGCCCGTGGAGCTCGCCGGGATCGCCGTCCGCCGCCCGGAGAAGGTGCGGGCCGGGATCCCGGCCGAGCTGATCACCACCGATGCGACCGCGCTCGTCAAACGCGGCGACATCGACGTCGTCATCGAGGTGATCGGTGGGATCGAGCCCGCCCGGGGCCTGATCACCACCGCCTTCGAGCACGGCGCGAGCGTGGTGTCGGCCAACAAGGCGCTGGTGGCGGCCGACGGTGCCGCACTGCACGCGGCGGCCGAGAAGCACAACGCCGACCTGTACTACGAGGCGGCGGTCGCCGGTGCGATCCCGCTGGTGCGCCCGCTGCGCGAGTCGCTCGCCGGCGACAAGGTCAACCGCGTCCTCGGCATCGTCAACGGCACCACCAACTTCATCCTCGACAAGATGGACACCACCGGCGCCGGCTACAGCGAGGCGCTGGACGAGGCCACCGCACTGGGGTACGCCGAGGCCGACCCGACCGCCGACGTCGAGGGTTTCGACGCCGCCGCCAAGGCCGCGATCCTCGCCGGGATCGCCTTCCACACCCGCGTCACCATGGACGACGTGCACCGCGAGGGCCTGACCGAGGTCACCGCCGCCGACATCGCCTCCGCCAAGCGGATGGGCTGCACGGTCAAGCTGCTGGCCATCTGCGAGCGGGCCGCGGACGGCGCGTCGGTGACCGCGCGGGTGCACCCGGCGATGATCCCGCTGACCCATCCGCTGGCCTCCGTGCGCGAGGCGTACAACGCGGTCTTCGTGGAGGCCGAGGCGGCCGGCCAGCTGATGTTCTACGGGCCGGGCGCGGGCGGTTCCCCGACCGCCTCGGCGGTCCTCGGCGACCTCGTCGCGGTCTGCCGCAACAAGCTCGCCGGAGCCACCGGGCCGGGGGAGTCCGCGTACACCGCGCTGCCCGTCAGCCCCATGGGCGAGGTCGTCACCCGCTACCACATCAGCCTCGACGTGGCCGACAAACCGGGCGTCCTGGCGCAGGTCGCGACGATCTTCGCCGAACACGGCGTATCGATCGATACGGTCCGTCAGCAGGGGAAGGGTGGGGGTACCTCCCACTCGAACGTAGTTGAGAGTGGGGGCGAGGCGGACCTCGTCGTCGTCACCCACCGAGCGACCGACGCGGCGCTGTCGTCGACGGTCGGGGCACTGCGCGAGCTGGACACCGTCCGCGGTGTCGTCAGCATCATGCGGGTCGAAGGGGAGTAAAGGAACCCATGTCTGCCAATTCCACCGTGACCACCGCGAACGGCCAGTGGCGCGGAATCATCGAGGAGTACCGCGACCGGCTGCCGGTCAGCGACACGACCGAGGTCGTCACCCTCCGGGAAGGCGGTACGCCGCTGGTGCCCGCCCAGGTGCTGTCGGAGCGCACCGGGTGCGAGGTGCACCTCAAGGTCGAGGGTGCCAACCCCACGGGCTCGTTCAAGGACCGCGGGATGACGATGGCCATCACCCGCGCCAAGGAGGAGGGTGCCAAGGCCGTCATCTGCGCCTCCACCGGCAACACCTCCGCCTCGGCCGCCGCCTACGCGGTCCGCGCCGGAATGGTCTGCGCGGTCCTGGTCCCGCAGGGCAAGATCGCGCTCGGCAAGATGGGCCAGGCGCTGGTGCACGGCGCCAAGATCCTCCAGGTCGATGGAAATTTCGACGACTGTCTGACCCTGGCCCGGGGTCTCTCCGAGAAGTACCCGGTCGCACTTGTGAACTCCGTGAACCCGGTGCGCATCGAGGGCCAGAAGACCGCGGCCTTCGAAATCGTCGACATGCTCGGTGACGCCCCGGACATCCATGTGCTGCCCGTCGGCAACGCCGGCAACATCACCGCCTACTGGAGGGGCTACCGGGAGTACGCGGCCGACGGCATCGCCGCCCGCACCCCGCGGATGTGGGGCTTCCAGGCGTCCGGCAGCGCCCCGATCGTGCGCGGCGAGGTGGTCAAGGACCCGCACACCATCGCCACCGCGATCCGGATCGGCAACCCCGCCTCGTGGGAGTTCGCCGAGCGCGCCCGGGACGAGTCCGGCGGCCTCATCGACGAGGTGACGGACCGTCAAATCCTGGCGGCGTACCGCCTGTTGGCCGCCAAGGAGGGCGTCTTCGTGGAGCCCGCCTCGGCCGCCTCGGTCGCCGGTCTGCTCAAGGCCGCCGAGGAGGGCAAGGTCGACCCCGGCCAGCGGATCGTCTGCACGGTCACCGGTAACGGCCTCAAGGACCCCGACTGGGCGGTGGCCGGTGCGCCGCAGCCGGTCACGGTCCCGATCGACGCCGACGCCGCCGCCGAGCGGCTCGGCCTCGCCTGACCGGCCCGGACGCCCCCGGGCCTGCGGATATGTCGCGGGGGCGACGGGTCGGCCGGCCGCCCGTCGCCCCTCGTGGCGCCCTGTGCACCAAGCCCCGGCAAACGCTGCAAACACTGCAAATGCGGCGTCGGGGCATACGATGGCGTGCGACACGCATCGTGCGCCTCCTGTGCGCCCTATGTCGCGACAGAACCTTCCTTCGATAGGCTGGCACCCAACTCCCCTCCCCACGGCATAACGCAGTGGTGTGCAGGGCAGGTCAGAACAGACCCCACGAGCCGACCGGGCACCTCGGTGCCGCCGGTGCTGCGCTCCGGGTCAGTACCGCAGCATCAACCAAGGAGAGTCATCGAGCGATGGCCGGTCCCGCGTTCCGCGCCGCCGCCGTCCGGGTGCGCACCCCCGCTACCAGCGCCAATCTCGGCCCCGGCTTCGATGCCCTGGGACTTTCCCTGGGTCTGTACGACGACGTCGTGGTGCGTGTCGCCGACTCCGGCCTGCACGTCGACATCGCCGGCGAGGGAGCCGACACGCTGCCGCGCGACGAGAACCATCTGCTCGTACGGGCCATGCGCACCGCCTTCGACCTGCTCGGCGGGCAGCCGCGCGGCCTGGAAATCGTCTGCGCCAACCGCATTCCGCACGGCCGCGGCCTGGGCTCCTCATCGGCCGCCATCTGCGCCGGGATCGTCGCCGCCCGCGCCGTGACCATAGGCGGCGAGCAGAAGCTCGACGACACCGCGCTGCTGGAACTCGCCAACGAGATCGAGGGCCATCCCGACAACGTCGCCGCCTGTCTGCTCGGTGGTTTCACCCTTGCCTGGATGGACACCGGCACCGCCCGGGCGATCCGGATGGATCCCGCCGATTCCATCGTTCCGGTGGTCTTCGTGCCCGGCAAACCGGTGCTGACCGAGACCGCTCGCGGACTGCTGCCGCGCACCGTCCCGCACGTGGACGCCGCGGCCAACGCCGGTCGCGCCGCACTGCTCGTCGAGGCCCTGACCAGGCGCCCCGAGCTGCTGCTCGCCGCGACCGAGGACCGACTTCACCAGGACTACCGCACCCCGGCGATGCCGGAGAGCATGGCCCTGGTGAACCGACTGCGCGCGGACGGCGTCCCCGCAGTCATCTCCGGTGCGGGCCCGACGGTGCTCGCACTGGTGGAAGAAGCGGCGGCCGACAAGGTCGCGGCGCTGGCGGGAGAGGGGTGGGCGGCCAACCGGCTGACCCTCGACGCGGCTGGTACGTGTGTGCTGCCGCTCGCCGGGTGATCGCACCGAGCGATCGTCGATTGCCGGTCTTGGAGAGGGGGAATGTTTGTTGGATCCGGTAGTGTTAACCTCAAGTCAGTACTCGACGCCAGTGTGGCGCGGTGCTTCGTGTCCCCCATTGGGACCACTTTCTTCCGGGAGCCTCCCAAACTGCTTGGAGCAATTGCCTGAGCAGAAGTGAGCACGCTCCGGAATCGGCGTGACGACAAAAGACACACCCCAGATCTTCACGCCGAAGCCATGAATTGATCTTTCCGCCGTATCCGGCGGGACCACCGCCCCGGCCCGGTCCGCAAGACCCAGGACCCAGCCGGACAGCACAACCGGTCGCCGAGCCAGACAGGCCGACGCCCGCTCCAGGGAAGGACCCTTCGTGAGCGACACCACCGATCTGATGGGCGCGCGCACCGATGGCAGTGCCACCACGCCCGCCACGGACGCTCCCGCCGCGCCTGCCACCACGCGACGCCGCCGCTCCGGCACCGGCCTTGAGGGCATGGTCCTGGCAGAGCTCCAGCAGATTGCCTCCGGCCTCGGTATCAAGGGCACCGCGCGGATGCGCAAGAGCCAGCTGATCGAGGTCATCAAGGAGAAGCAGGCTGCCGGTTCCGGGGCCGCTGCCAAGGCCGACGCGCCCGCAGACACCGAGACCAAGCCCAAGCGCCGCACGACCTCCAAGGCCCGTACGGGCGAGGACGGCGCCGAGCCGGCGGCCAAGGCCGAGAAGGCCGCCAAGTCGACCAAGGCCGCGGACAAGTCCGGGACGCAGCAGCAGATCGACATCCCGGGCCAGCCGGTCAGCGACGAGGCGCCGGCCGGCGAGCGTCGCCGTCGCCGGGCCACCGCCCCCGCGGGCAGCCCGGACGCCGACGTCCGCACCGAGGCCAAGGTCGAGGCCGCCACCGCGGTCAAGACCGAGGTCCGTACCGACACCGCGGTCGCCCCGCAGGAGGCCGGCGAGGGCCGGTCCGCCAAGGGCGCCGAGCGCCAGGACCGCGGGGACCGCCAGGACCGCGGTCAGAAGGGCGAGCGCGGTCGGCGCGATCGTGACCGCGATCGTGACCGCGACCGTCGTAAGACCGACGCGGGCGACAGCGGCCAGGGCGGCAACCGCCAGCGGGACCGCCGGGACGGCGACGACGAGGACTTCGAGGGCGGCCGGCGCGGTCGGCGCGGCCGTTACCGCGACCGCCGCGGGCGCCGTGGCCGCGAGGACTTCGCCGGTGAGCCGCAGGTGGCCGAGGACGACGTGCTGATCCCGGTCGCGGGCATCCTCGACATCCTCGACAACTACGCGTTCATCCGGACCTCCGGCTACCTGCCCGGTCCGAACGACGTGTACGTCTCGCTCGCCCAGGTCCGCAAGAACGGCCTGCGCAAGGGCGACCACGTCACCGGCGCGGTCCGCCAGCCCAAGGACGGCGAGCGGCGCGAGAAGTTCAACGCCCTGGTGCGACTGGACAGCGTCAACAGCATGGCGCCCGAACAGGGCCGCCAGCGGCCGGAGTTCGGGAAGCTGACGCCCCTTTACCCGCAGGAGCGACTGCGCCTGGAGGGCGAGTCGGGCGGCCTGACGACCCGGATCATCGACCTGGTCACGCCGATCGGCAAGGGCCAGCGTGGTCTGATCGTGGCCCCGCCGAAGACCGGCAAGACCATGATCATGCAGGCGATCGCCAACTCGATCACCCGCAACAACCCCGAGTGCCACCTGATGGTCGTCCTCGTCGACGAGCGTCCGGAAGAGGTCACCGACATGCAGCGGTCGGTCAAGGGCGAGGTCATCTCCTCGACCTTCGACCGCCCGGCCGAGGACCACACCACCGTCGCCGAGCTCGCCATCGAGCGCGCCAAGCGCCTGGTGGAGCTGGGTCACGACGTCGTCGTCCTGCTGGACTCCATCACCCGCCTGGGCCGCGCGTACAACCTCGCGGCGCCCGCCTCCGGCCGCATCCTGTCCGGTGGTGTCGACTCGACCGCGCTCTACCCGCCGAAGCGCTTCTTCGGTGCCGCGCGCAACATCGAGGACGGCGGTTCGCTGACCATCCTGGCCACCGCGCTGGTCGAGACCGGCTCGCGGATGGACGAGGTGATCTTCGAGGAGTTCAAGGGCACCGGCAACCTGGAGCTCAAGCTCGACCGCAAGCTCTCCGACAAGCGCATCTTCCCCGCGGTGGACGTGGACGCGTCCAGCACCCGTAAGGAAGAGATCCTGATGGGCAGCGACGAGCTGGCCATCGTCTGGAAGCTGCGCCGGGTGCTGCACGCGCTGGACCAGCAGCAGGCCATCGAGCTGCTGCTGGACAAGATGAAGCAGACGAAGTCCAACGCGGAGTTCCTGCTCCAGATCCAGAAGACGACGCCGACCACGGGCAACGGCAACGACTGACGCCCGCGGCCACGCCGCCTTGCGACCGGGCCCCCTCACCCCCGCGGGTGAGGGGGCCCGGCGCGTTCCGTCCGGCCGCGCCCCGCGGGTGTGAGCTGCGCCGCGCGGCACCGTGTCCCGATTGAGACCTTTCGCACAGATCCGTACGGCGTACGAGGTTTCCTCCCGCGCACACGCCGCGGCGAAAGCGCTGGTGAGAGCCGTGTAGCGGCCCGCGCGCCGGCTCCGCGCACCCCGTTCTTCTAAGAAGACGCTCATAACGCGCTGTGCAACCCTTCCGGTCGGCCTCTCGTCTGACTAGGCAATCCACCGCTTACGGCAGGGAGACGGCGAGGCGCAGTCGACCGACGAAGGACTGAGGAACAGATGGCGCAGAGCGACGGGACCGCGCAGGCGGCCGGAGACCGCGGCCGCTCCATACGTGCCACCGGCCGGCGGCGCAAGGCCCCCACCCGGCGTCGCCGGGCCCTCACCACCACGCTGTGCGCGCTGGTCGGCGTCGTCCTGCTCGGCGGCGCCGGGCTCGGCTACCTCTACTTCAAGTTCAACGGCAACCTGACCGGCGTCGACATCAACGCCGCGCTCGGCAAGGACCGGCCCCAGAACATCGACAACGGCTCGATGGACATCCTCGTCATGGGCTCCGACTCCCGCTCCGGCAGCAACGCCTCCTACGGCAAGGACGAGGGCGGGGCGCGCTCGGACACCGCGATGATCGTGCACGTCTTCAAGGGCCACAAGAAGGCCAGCGTCGTCAGCATCCCCCGGGACACCCTGGTCACCCGGCCCGACTGCACCCAGGGCGGCCGGACCGTCCCCGGGCAGCGCCGGGCGATGTTCAACACCGCCTTCGAGGTCGGCGGACCGGCCTGCGCCGTCAAGACCGTCGAGTCGATGAGCGGGATCCGCATGGACCACTTCGTCGAGGTCGACTTCACCGGCTTCAAGAAGCTGATCGACGCCCTCGGCGGGGTGGAGATCACCACCTCCAAGCCGATCAACGACAAGTACAGCCACCTGCACCTGCAGCCCGGCACCCACACCCTGGGCGGCGAGGACGCCCTCGGGCTGGTCCGCACCCGGCACGGCGTCCCCGGCGGCGACGGCAGTGACCTGGGCCGCATCCAGCTCCAGCAGACCTTCGTCAAGGCGCTGATGAAGCAGGTCCGCAGCGTCGGCCTGCTCACCAACCCGGCCAAGCTCTACACCATCGCCGACACCGCCACCAAGGCCGTCACCACCGACACCGACCTCAACTCGGTCACCGCGCTGACCGGCCTGGCCAAGGAGCTCGGCGGGATACCGGCCGACGCCATCGACATGGTGACGCTCCCGGTGACGTACGACCCGATCAACCCCGATCGGGTGCTGCCGCTCACCACCCAGGGCCGCAAGGTCTGGGACGCGCTCCGCGACGACCAGGACATTCCGAAGTCCGCGATCAAGGGTTCCGCAGGTGACAAGGGCGGTACGTCCCACTACGTGAAGTAGCCGCGACCCCGCGTCGACCGCCCGGGAATGCCGGGTGGGCGGGCGGGGGAATAGCTCCGGCCGTACCCCCGTTTTGGGAGATACGGCCAGTGCTGGCAGACTGGACCGTCGGCCCCGGTTCACGTGACGCAATCAGCGCCACGACCCGGTGCACTCCCGAACCTAGGAGAATCCCTTGAAGCGCGACATCCACCCGGAGTACGTCGAGACCCAGGTCAGCTGCACCTGTGGCGCGTCCTTCACCACCCGTAGCACCGTGGCCGGCGGCAGCATCCGCGCGGACATCTGCTCCGAGTGCCACCCGTTCTACACGGGCAAGCAGAAGATCATGGACACGGGCGGCCGTGTGGCCCGCTTCGAGGCCCGCTTCGGCAAGTCCGCCGCGGCCGCCAAGAAGTAGCGACCCGCAAGGCGCCGGTCTCCGGTCGCCCCCGGATCAGGGGGGACCGGACCGGCGTCTTTGTCGTCCGTACCCTCTGCCCCTCCGGCCGGGGGGACGGCCCGCCGCACCGCGGCACAGGGGCACTGTCGCCCAGGGAAGTCACACCAGCAGTCAGCAGAGGAACACACGATGTTCGAGGCAGTCGAGGAACTGGTCGGCGAGCACGCCGACCTCGAAAAGCGGCTGGCCGATCCGGCGGTCCACACGGACCAGCGCGAGGCCATGCGGCTGAACAAGCGCTATGCCGAACTGACCCCGATCATCGCCACGTACCGCGCGTGGAAGCAGACCGGCGACGACATCGAGACCGCCCGCGAACTCAGCCAGGTCGACCCTGACTTCGCCGACGAGGTCAAGGAGCTCGACGCCCGGCGCGTGGAGCTCACCGAGAAGCTGCGGCTGCTGCTCGTTCCGCGTGACCCCAGTGACGACAAGGACGTGATCCTGGAGGTCAAGGCGGGCGAGGGCGGCGAGGAGTCCGCGCTGTTCGCCGGCGACCTGCTGCGGATGTACCTGCGGTACGCCGAGCGGGTCGGCTGGAAGACCGAGATCCTGGACGCCAACGAGTCCGACCTCGGCGGCTACAAGGACGTCCAGGTCGCGGTGAAGACCAAGGGCGGCGGCGGGGCCACCGAGCCGGGGCAGGGCGTCTGGGCGCGGCTGAAGTACGAGGGCGGGGTGCACCGCGTCCAGCGGGTGCCCGCCACCGAGTCGCAGGGCCGGATCCACACCTCGGCGGCCGGCGTGCTGGTCACGCCGGAGGCCGAGGAGGTCGAGGTCGAGATCGTCGCCAACGACCTGCGGATCGACGTCTACCGCTCCTCGGGGCCGGGCGGCCAGTCGGTCAACACCACCGACTCCGCGGTCCGGATCACCCACCTGCCCAGCGGCATCGTGGTCTCCTGCCAGAACGAGAAGAGCCAGCTCCAGAACAAGGAGCAGGCGATGCGCATCCTCCGCTCGCGGCTGCTGGCCGCGGCCCAGGAGGAGGCCGAGCGGGAGGCTTCGGACGCCCGGCGCAGCCAGGTGCGCACCGTGGACCGCTCGGAGCGCATCCGCACGTACAACTTCCCGGAGAACCGCATCTCGGATCACCGGGTCGGCTTCAAGGCGTACAACTTGGACCAGGTGCTCGACGGCGAGCTGGACCCGGTCATCCAGGCGTGTGTCGACGCCGATGCGGCGGCCAAGCTCGCCGCCGCCCAGTAACACCGCAAGACCCAGGACGTACCGGCTGGAGGACCAGTGCCGCACGATGCAGGGGGGCGCCCCCCGATCTCCCGATCGTTGCTGCTCGCGGAGGTGGCCCAGGCCACCCAGCGGCTGGCCGATGCCGGCGTGCCCTCGCCGCGTTTCGACGCGGAGGAGTTGGCCGCGCATGTGCACGGCGTGAAGCGCAGCCAATTGCACACCGTCGCCGACGCGGACTTCGACGCCCGCTACTGGGAGGCCATCGCCCGCCGCGAGGCGCGCGAGCCGCTCCAGCACATCACCGGTCGGGCGTTCTTCCGCTACCTCGAACTCGCCGTCGGGCCCGGGGTGTTCGTCCCCCGCCCGGAGACCGAGTCGGTGGTCGGCTGGGCCATAGACGCGGTGCGCGCCATGGACGTCGTCGAACCCCTGATCGTCGACCTCTGCACCGGCTCGGGGGCGATCGCCCTCGCCCTGGCGCAGGAGGTCCCGCGGTCGCGGGTGCACGCCGTGGAGCTCTCCGAGGAGGCCCTGGGCTACGCCCGCAAGAACGTCGAGGGGTCCCGCGTCGTTCTCCACCACGGCGACGCGCTCACCGCGCTCCCCGAACTGGACGGGCAGGTCGACCTGGTGATCTCCAACCCGCCGTACATCCCGCTCACCGAGTGGGAGTACGTCGCCCCCGAGGCCCGCGACCACGACCCGGAGCTGGCGCTGTTCTCCGGCGAGGACGGCCTGGACACCATCCGGGGCATCGAGCGGACCGCGCACCGCCTGCTGCGGCCGGGCGGCGTGGTCGTCGTCGAGCACGCCGACACCCAGGGCGGACAGGTGCCGTGGATCTTCAACGAGGAGCAGGGCTGGGCCGACGCGGCCGACCACCCCGACCTCAACAACCGGCCCCGATTCGCCACCGCGCGCCGGGCGACGCCATGAACCGCCCCGTTCCGGCGCCCGAGGCAGCCGACGCATCCGAAGTATTCGTTCCGCACGAGGAGGACCGCTAATGGCACGGCGATACGACTGCAGCGACGCGACCGACCGCGCGACCGGCCTGCGTGAGGCCGCCTCGGCCGTCCGCCGCGGCGAGCTGGTCGTGCTGCCGACCGACACCGTCTACGGCATCGGTGCGGACGCCTTCAGTCCGGAGGCCGTCGGCGACCTGCTGGAGGCCAAGGGCCGCGGCCGGGGGATGCCCACCCCGGTCCTGGTCGGTTCCCCCAACACCCTGCACGGCCTGGTCACCGAGTTCTCCGAGCAGGCGTGGGAACTGGTCGACGCGTTCTGGCCGGGGGCGCTCACCCTCGTCGCCAAGCACCAGCCGTCGCTGACCTGGGACCTCGGCGAGACCCGCGGCACGGTCGCCGTGCGGATGCCGCTGCACCCGGTCGCGATCGAGCTGCTCACCGAGTTCGGCCCGATGGCGGTCTCCAGCGCCAACCTCACCGGCCATCCGTCGCCGCAGGACTGCGACGCCGCCCAGGAGATGCTCGGCGACTCGGTCTCCGTCTACCTCGACGCCGGCCCGACGCCCGCCGCCGTGCCGTCCTCGATCGTGGACGTCACCGGCAAGGTGCCGGTGCTGCTGCGCGAGGGCGCGATCAGTGCGGAGGAACTGCGCAAGGTCGTACCCGAGCTCGAGGTGGCGCATTGATGCCCCCGCCGCAGGGGCGTGGCATAGCGGGACCAGGCGACGACCCCTTCGCCGCCCCGGCGGACCCCATGCCCTGTTTCCGGATCCTCCACGTCAGCACCGGCAACGTCTGCCGCTCGCCGATCACCGAGCGGCTGCACCGGCACGCCCTGCAGGAGCGGCTGGGCTCTCCGCAAGCAGTCCGCGGCTGCGGGCTCCTGGTGGAGAGCGCGGGCACCTGGGGCCATGAGGGCGCCCCCATGGAGGCGCACGCCGCGACGGTGCTCGCCGACTACGGCGCGGACCCGGCCGGCTTCATCGGCCGCGAGCTGCTCGACGAGCACGTCATCCGGGCCGACCTGGTGCTCACCGCGACCCGCGACCACCGCGCGCAGGTCATCTCGATGGGGCACTCCGCCGGGCTGCGGACCTTCACGCTGAAGGAGTTCAACCGGCTGGTTCGCGCCATAGATCCGGCCACCTTGCCGGCGCCCGACCCGGACCTGCCCGACAGCGGGCTGGTCGAGCGCGCCCGCGCGCTGGTCGGCGCGGCCGCCGCGCTGCGCGGCTGGCTGCTCGCGCCCAACCCGGAGTCCGACGAGGTCTACGACCCCTACGGCGCGCCGATCACGTTCTTCCGCTCCATCGGCGACGAGATCAACCGCGCGCTCGATCCGGTCGTCACCGCCCTCACAGGGGTCCCGGCACCGGCGTAGCACCCCGGGGAACGGCCCTGGAGGCCGCTGTGCGGCCCGTGGGCCGGCCCCGGGACCCGATTGCCCCGCCCGCCGCGCCCGATCCCCGTGCCGCGCCTACATTGGGATTGGGGCCTGCCCGGCAGATCGAGGTCCGGGGCGGGCCCTGGGGGCACGTGCGACGTGCCCTGGTCCCCGCACGAGGCCCGGAGCCAGCGATGCCCGCCACCACCGCGTCATCCCGCCGTACGTCCGCCGCCGGCCGCGCCCCGGCCGGCGAGCCCCGGGCCGCCGCGGCGGCCGCATCCGTCGAGCAGCGGGCGCAGGAAGCGGCCCGCGACGAGGTCACCCGACCGCCCGGCGCACCGGACTTCGCCGCCCTCCTGGGCCAGGACCCGGAGATCGCCGGCGTCCTGCTGGCGGAGAGCGCCCGACAGAGCGACGGGCTGCAACTCATCGCCGCGGAGAACTTCGTCTCGCCCGCGGTCCTGGCCGCCCTCGGCTCCCCGCTGAGCAACAAGTACGCCGAGGGCTATCCGGGCGCCCGGCACCACGGCGGCTGCGAGATCGTGGACCTCGCCGAGCGGATCGCGGTGGAGCGCGCCAAGGCCCTGTTCGGCGCCGAACACGCCAATGTCCAGTCCCACTCGGGGTCTTCGGCCGTCCTGGCCGCCTACGCCGCCCTGCTGCGCCCCGGCGACACCGTGCTGGCGATGTCCCTGCCGCACGGCGGGCACCTCACCCACGGCTCGCCGGCCAACTTCTCCGGCCGGTGGTTCGACTTCGCCGGCTACGGCGTCGACGGCGCCACCGGGCTGCTCGACTACGACGCGATCCGCGCCCTGGCCCGCGAGCGCCGGCCCAAGGCCCTGGTCTGCGGCTCGATCTCCTACCCGCGGCACATCGACTACGCCGCGTTCCGCGACATCGCCGACGAGACCGGCGCGTACCTGATCGCCGACGTGGCGCACCCGATGGGGTTGATCGCCGGCCGCGCGGCCCCCAGCCCGGTGCCGTACGCCGACGTGGTGTGCGCGACCACCCACAAGGTGCTGCGCGGGCCGCGCGGCGGGATGATCCTGTGCCGGGGGCGGCTGGCCGAGCGCATCGACCGCGCGGTGTTCCCGTTCACCCAGGGTGGCGCCCAGATGAACGCGATCGCCGCCAAGGCGGTGGCCTTCGCGGAGGCCGCCCGGCCCGCCTTCCGCACCTACGCCCGCCAGGTCATCGCCAACGCCCGGGCGCTGGCCGGCGCGCTGGCCGCGGAGGGCCTGCGGATCACCACGGGCGGCACCGACACCCACCTGATCACCGCGGACACCGCCCCGCTCGGCGTGGACGCGCGCACCGCCCGCGGCCGGCTGGCGGCGTCCGGGATCGTGCTGGACACCTGCGCGCTGCCGGGCGCCGAACCGGCCACGGCGTCCCGGGGCTGCCCGACCGGGATCCGTCTGGGCACCGCCGCGGTGACGACGCAGGGGATGGGCGAGGCCGAAATGCACCGGATCGCGGAGTTGATCGGGGCGGCGCTGCGGGAGGACGGCGCGGTGCGGGCCGCGATCGCCGGCCTGGTCGGCCGATTCCCGCCCTATCCCGATCAGGGCTGATCCGGGCGGAATCGGGAACCACCGGTGGGACGACGGACGTCCTACCGGGTGTTTCCCTGTATTCACGGCCAGGGGGCGGACACGCATAAGGTGTGAGGCTGTGATGGCCAGCTATCTCGATGGGGCAGCCCGTGCGTGAATACCTGCTGACGCTGTGCGTCACTGCCGCGGTGACCTACCTGCTGACCGGCCCGGTGCGAAAGTTCGCGATCGCGGCCGGTGCGGTACCGGAGATCCGCGCCCGTGACGTGCACCGCGAGCCGACCCCCCGACTGGGCGGGATCGCGATGTTCGGCGGGCTGTGCGCGGGGCTGCTGGTGGCCGCGCACCTGACCAACCTCAAGAGCGTCTTCGAGACCAACGAGCCGCGGGCGCTGCTGTCGGGCGCCGCGCTGATCTGGATCCTCGGCGTGCTCGACGACAAGTGGGGCGTGGACGCGCTGGTCAAGCTGGGCGGCCAGATGATCGCCGCGGGCGTGATGGTCCTTCAGGGCCTGACGATCCTGTACCTCCCGGTCCCCGGCATCGGCACGGTCGCGCTGACGCCCATGCAGGGCACCCTGCTGACCGTCGCACTGGTCGTCATCACGATCAACGCGGTGAACTTCGTGGACGGCCTGGACGGCCTGGCCTCCGGCATGGTCTGCATCGCCGCGGCCGCGTTCTTCATGTACACGTACCGGCTCTGGTTCGGCTACGGCATCGAGGCGGCGGCGCCCGCCACCCTGTTCTCGGTCGTCCTGATGGGCATGTGCCTGGGCTTCCTGCCGCACAACATGCACCCGGCGCGGATCTTCATGGGCGACTCCGGCTCCATGCTGATCGGCCTGGTGATGGCCGCCGGCGCGGTGTCGCTGACCGGCCAGGTCGACCCCGACCTGCTCAACCAGAAGGCGGGCGGTCTGCGCGAGGCGACCCACGCGATGGTGCCGGTCTACATCCCGCTGCTGCTGCCGCTGACGATCATCGCGGTACCGGTCGCGGACCTGATTCTGGCCATTGTGCGACGGACCTGGAAGGGCCAGTCGCCGTTCGCCGCGGACCGCGGGCACCTGCACCACCGCCTGCTGGAGATCGGCCATTCCCACAGCCGCGCGGTGCTGATCATGTACTTCTGGTCCGCGCTGATCGCCTTCGGTGCGGTGGCGTACTCGGCGAACGACGCGAGCATGTGGATCGTTCTGGGAATCGTGCTGCTCAGCGCGGTCGGACTGGTGCTGCTGCTGCTCCCGCGCTTCACCCCGCGCGCCCCGATCTGGGCCGAGCGGCTGGTCCCGCCGCGCTACCGCCGGGTCGTCCGCGGACCGCTCGCCGCGGGCGCGTCGGCGTCGGACGCCACGGCCGACGGGGTGGCCGAGGAGACGTCGGGGGAGGAGCGTCGGACGGCGGTTCCGGCCGGGATCAACGGCGCCACGGCCATCGGCGATCGGTCACGTTTCGTGGACCGTCGGAAGGCGGGGAGTCATCACTGAGGCCCACTGCGGTCGCCCGAACGTGCCTCGAAAATCGGGATGGTTGACCCCATACCAGACAATCGACGGCCCGTCAGTGCACCTATGGGCGCAGTCACTCTCACGTGTGACAGGATCCACACGAAGCAGGTAAAGACCTCATCAAATAGTTTGTGATACCGTTCACGAAACCCGGTGCTAGAGCCGAAGGACCGTAGTGCGACGGTCCTTTGGCCACAGGTTCTTCCTCAGGCCGGGTCTACGCTCGTCCCTGACGACACACCCCCACCCATTGCCGGAGCGCCACCATGCAGTCGAATGACGCCCGACTACTCCTCCACGCCGCCGTGCCCACCCTTGCCGCCGGCGCCATCGCCGTTGCCGTGAGCGGTGCGATCGCAGGCGCGACGGGAGCGATCGGCGCCGTCGTCGGCACCGCGCTGGTGGTGCTGGTGATGGGAGCCGGCCTCGCGGTCCTCCAGTCGACCGCGAAGAAGCTTCCGCAGCTGTTCCAGATGATGGGCCTGCTGCTGTACACCGTGCAGATCCTGTTCGTGGCGGTGTTCCTCATCGCCTTCAAGGACACAACTCTCTTCGACACCAAGGCATTTGCGTTCACGCTGCTCGCTGCCACCCTCGTATGGATCGCCGCCCAGACGCGCGGTCATATGAAGGCGAAGATTCTGTACGTGGACCCCGACTCCGCGAAGGCCGACACGGCCAAGACGGCGGGGTCGCCGACGTGACTCGTAGGGCCGAGATAAATGGCCTCATGCGGGCCTGCTATCGTCCGGTGCCAACTGCGGCGCTGATGGCGCAGGCGGCTGAGCTCCCGGAGTCCACGAGAAGGAACGGGAAGTTCTCGCGGCCAATGCCTGTGATCCGGTCCGGCCTAGTGCCGACCAGCCGCCCCCTAATCCGTAAGACCAGTCCAGTGCCGCTCCGTGGCTCAACGCCGCGCCGACACAACGAGGTTGCCGTACCTATGCGCCACGCTGAAGGAGCTCGCGGTGAGTGCTGAAACGATGCTCGCCTTCGAGACCGACTGCCACATCTTTTCCGGGTGCGGCTTTGATGCTCCCGGGCTTCATAACTTCGTCTTCGAGCCGCTCTTCACCATCGGCGGCTTCGAGTTCAACAAGCCGATGCTGCTGGCCCTGCTCAGCACCGTCGTCGTGGTGTGGTTCTTCTGGGCTGCATTCGGCCGGGCGAAGGTGGTTCCCGGAAAGCTCCAGATGATCGGCGAGGCGGGTTACGACTTCGTCCGCCGCGGGCTCGTTTACGACGCGCTGGGGAAGAAAGAGGGCGACAAGTACGTCCCCTTCATGGTCTCGCTGTTCTTCTTCGTGTGGATGATGAACATCTGGTCGATCATCCCCGTCGCCTCCTTCCCGGTGACGTCGGTGATCGCCTTCCCCGCGGGCCTCGCGGCGATCGTCTACATCCTGTGGGTCTTCCTCACCTTCAAGAAGCACGGCTTCGTCGGCGCCTTCAAGAACTTCACCGGCTACGACAAGTCGCTCGGCTGGGTCCTGCCGCTGCTCATGGTCATCGAGCTCTTCTCGAACCTGATCATCCGGCCCTTCACCCACGCGGTCCGGCTCTTCGCCAACATGTTTGCCGGCCACCTGCTGATCCTGATGTTCACCATCGCCAGCTGGTACCTGCTGAACGGCATCGGCTTCGTCTACGCCGGCGCCTCGTTCATCATGACCCTCCTGATGACGGCCTTCGAGCTGTTCATCCAGGCCGTCCAGGCGTACGTCTTCGTCCTTCTGGCCTGCAACTACGTCCAGGGCGCGCTCGCCGAGCACCACTGAGCACCCCGCCTCCCACCCCAACAGCTGTCCGGTGGCCAACCCCCACCGGTATGTGAAACGAGAAGGAAGTAACGGCATGTCCGCTGCTCTCGAGATGGTCAACCACCTCGCCGCCGCCGGCGACTCCGCCAAGACCACGGTGGTCGGCAATGTCGCGGCGATCGGTTACGGCCTCGCCGCGATCGGCCCCGGTGTCGGCGTCGGCATCATCTTCGGTAACGGCACCCAGGCCCTGGCCCGCCAGCCCGAGGCCGCCGGCCTGATCCGCACCAACCAGATCATGGGTTTCGCCTTCTGTGAGGCGCTCGCCCTGATCGGCATCGTCATGGGCTTCGTCTACAAGTAAACCGAAGCCGCATCGACTATCCATTCAGACGGAAGGCACTGATGTGAACGCCCTGAACTTGGCGGTGGAGGTTCCTGAGAACCCCCTTGTCCCGCCGATTCCAGAGCTGGTCATCGGCCTGATCGCTTTCTTCATCGTCTTCGGCTTCCTCGCCAAGAAGCTCCTCCCGAACATCAACAAGGTTCTGGACGAGCGCCGGGCGCAGATCGAAGGCCGTATCGAGGATGCCGAGGCGACGCAGGCCGAGGCGCAGCAGGTTCTCGCGGACTACCGAGCCCAGCTCGCAGACGCCCGCCACGAGGCCGCGCGTCTGCGCCAGGAGGCGCAGGAGCAGGGCGCGACGCTCATCGCCGAGATGCGCGCCGAGGGCCAGCGGCAGCGTGAGGAGATCATCGCTGCCGGCCACGCCCAGATCGAGGCGGACCGCAAGACGGCCGCCCAGTCGCTGCGCCAGGACGTGGGCAAGCTCGCCACCGAACTGGCCGGCAAGCTCGTCGGCGAGTCCCTTGAGGACCACGCCCGGCAGAGCCGGACCATCGACCGCTTCCTCGACGACCTCGAGACCAAGGCGGCGTCGGACGCGACGAAGGCTGAGGCCGGCCGATGAATGGAGCGAGCCGCGAGGCACTCGCCTCCGCACGCGAGCAGTTCAACGCGCTGACGGACAACACCTCCGTCGACGCGGCGAAGCTCGCTGAGGAGCTGGCTGCCGTCACCGCTCTGCTCGACCGCGAGGTGTCGTTGCGTCGGGTCCTCACCGACCCGGCGCAGCCCGGCGAGGCGCGGGCCGAGCTGGCCCGGCGGCTGCTCGGCGGCCAGGTCGGCGAGGCGACGCTCGACGTGGTGACCGGGATGGTCCGGGCCCGCTGGTCGCGCTCGCGCGACCTGCCGGACGCGATCGAGGAGCTGGCCTACAGCGCCGACCTCGTCGCGGCCCAGCGGGCCGACCGGCTGGACGACGTCGAGGACGAGCTGTTCCGGTTCGGCCGGATCATCGCGTCCAGCGGCGATCTCCGCCGTGCGCTGACGGACCGGAGCGCGACGGTGTCCGCCAAGACGGAGCTGTTGCACACGCTGCTGGGCGGCCGGGCCAACCCGGTCACCGAGCGGCTGGTGATCCGTCTTGTCGCACAGCCGCGGGGCCGTAGCCTGGAGGCAGGGCTCGAAGCCCTCTCCAAGCTGGCGGCGGCCCGCCGGGACCGCATGGTCGCGGTGGTCACCTCCGCGGTGCCGCTCAGCGACGGGCAGCGGCAGCGCCTCGGCGCCGCACTGGCCACGCTGTACGGCCGGCAGATCCACCTGAACCTCGACGTGGACCCTGAGGTCCTCGGCGGTGTCCAGGTCCGGATCGGCGACGAGGTCATCAACGGGACCATCGCGGACCGCCTCGACGGGGTAGCCCGTCGGATGGCCGGCTGACCCAGCCACCAACTCAAGAGCTGCACACCCGGCGGCCGACCGCCGGACCCGCCGGACCCACAGGTCCGGCCGCGGTCCAGACGACGCCCCGGAGAACAGCACAAGCATGACGGCGGCCCGAGTTGGGCCGTAAGCGGAAACCCCAGGGGGACGAGCCCCCTGGACCCCCGCACGTAACTTCGGGCCCAACAAGGAGAGCAGGGAACCCAGATGGCGGAGCTCACGATCCGGCCGGAGGAGATCCGGGACGCGCTGGAGAACTTCGTCCAGGCGTACAAGCCGGACGCGGCCTCGCGCGAAGAGGTCGGCACGGTCAGCGATGCCGGTGACGGCATCGCGCACGTCGAGGGCCTGCCCTCGACGATGGCGAACGAACTGCTGAAGTTCGAGGACGGCACGCTCGGTCTCGCGCTGAACCTGGAAGAGCGCGAGATCGGTGCGGTCATCCTCGGTGAGTTCAGCGGTATCGAGCAGGGCCAGCCGGTGCAGCGCACCGGTGAGGTGCTCTCGGTCGCCGTGGGCGAGGGCTACCTCGGCCGCGTCGTCGACCCGCTGGGCAACCCGATCGACGGCCTCGGCGAGATCGAGACCGAGGGCCGCCGCGCCCTGGAGCTGCAGGCCCCGGGCGTCATGGTCCGTAAGTCGGTGCACGAGCCGATGGAGACCGGCTACAAGGCCGTCGACTCCATGGTGCCGATCGGCCGCGGCCAGCGTCAGCTGATCATTGGTGACCGCCAGACCGGCAAGACCGCCCTGGCCGTCGACACGATCATCAACCAGCGCGACAACTGGCGCTCGGGCGACCCGAAGAAGCAGGTCCGCTGCATCTACGTCGCCATCGGCCAGAAGGGCTCCACCATCGCGTCCGTGCGCGGCGCGCTGGAGGAGGCCGGTGCCCTGGAGTACACCACCATCGTCGCCGCCCCGGCGTCCGACCCGGCGGGCTTCAAGTACCTCGCGCCCTACACCGGCTCGGCCATCGGCCAGCACTGGATGTACCAGGGCAAGCACGTCCTGATCATCTTCGACGACCTCTCGAAGCAGGCCGACGCCTACCGCGCCGTGTCCCTGCTGCTGCGCCGCCCGCCGGGCCGTGAGGCGTACCCGGGCGACGTCTTCTACCTGCACTCGCGTCTGCTGGAGCGCTGCGCCAAGCTCTCCGACGACATGGGCGCCGGCTCGATGACCGGTCTGCCGATCGTCGAGACCAAGGCCAACGACGTCTCGGCGTTCATCCCGACCAACGTCATCTCCATCACCGACGGCCAGTGCTTCCTGGAGTCGGACCTGTTCAACGCCAACCAGCGTCCGGCGCTGAACGTCGGTATCTCGGTCTCCCGCGTCGGTGGCTCGGCCCAGCACAAGGCCATGCGCCAGGTGTCCGGTCGCCTCCGCGTGGACCTCGCCCAGTACCGCGAGCTGGAGGCGTTCGCCGCCTTCGGTTCCGACCTGGACGCGGCCTCCAAGGCCCAGCTGGGCCGTGGTCAGCGCATGACCGAGCTCCTCAAGCAGGACCAGTACTCCCCGATGGCCACCGAGGACCAGGTCGTCTCCATCTGGGCCGGCACCAACGGCAAGATGGACGACGTCCCGGTCGGGGACGTCCGCCGCTTCGAGCGCGAGCTCCTCGACCACCTCCGCCGGGAGAAGAAGGACCTGCTGACCAGCATCCGCGAGGGCGCCAAGATGTCCGATGACACCATCGGTGCGATCTCGGACGCCGTCGACGCCTTCAAGCGGCAGTTCGAAACCTCGGACGGCAAGCTGCTCGGCGAGGACACCCCCGCCACCGGCAAGTGACGACGGAAGGGACCTGATCCATGGGAGCCTCGCTCCGGGTCTATAAGCGTCGCATCCGCTCCGTCTCCGCGACCAAGAAGATCACTAGGGCGATGGAGATGATCGCCGCCTCGCGCGTCGTCAAGGCGCAGCGCCAGGTGGCGGCATCGACGCCGTACGCGAGTGAGCTGACCCGCGCGGTGACTGCGGTTGCCACGGGTTCGACCACTCAGCACCCGCTGACGACCGAGGCGGAGAAGCCGACCCGGGCCGCGCTGCTGCTCATCACGAGCGACCGCGGTCTGGCCGGTGCCTACTCCTCCAACGTCATCAAGGCCGCGGACCAGCTCACCGAGCGGCTCAAGGCCGAGGGCAAGGAGGTCGACGCCTACATCGTCGGCCGCAAGGGTGTGTCCTACTACAGCTTCCGCGAGCGCAAGGTCGTGGAGTCGTGGACGGGCTTCACCGACAACCCGACCTACGCCGATGCGAAGAAGATCGCCGCGCCGCTGATCGAGGCCGTCCAGAAGGGCGCCTCCGAGGGCGGGGCCGACGAACTCCACATCGTCTACACCGAGTTCATCTCGATGATGACGCAGAACGCGCTGGACGACCGTCTGCTGCCGCTGTCCCTGAAGAGGGAGTCGGCGGACGCGTCCGAGGAGAAGTCCACGGGCGAGATCCTGCCGCTGTTCGACTTCGAGCCGTCGGCAGAGGACGTCCTCGACGCCCTGCTGCCGCGGTATGTGGAGTCGCGGATCTACAACGCGCTGCTGCAGGCCGCCGCCTCCAAGCACGCCGCCACCCGGCGTGCGATGAAGTCGGCGACCGACAATGCGGAAGAGCTCATCAAGTCGCTCTCGCGGCTTGCGAACGCGGCCCGCCAGGCCGAAATCACCCAGGAAATCAGCGAGATCGTCGGTGGCAGTGCCGCACTGGCCGACGCGACCGCGGGGAGTGACTGACAACTATGACCACCACTGTTGAGACGGCCGTTGCCACGGGCCGCGTCGCCCGGGTGATCGGCCCGGTCGTCGACGTGGAGTTCCCCGTCGACGCGATGCCGGACATCTACAACGCGCTGACCGTCGAGGTCGCGGACCCGGCCGAGGCCGGCGCCACGAAGACCCTGACCCTCGAAGTCGCCCAGCACCTGGGCGAGGGCCTGGTCCGTGCGATCTCCATGCAGCCCACCGACGGTCTGGTCCGCCAGGCCCCCGTCACCAACACCGGCAACGGCATCACCGTTCCGGTCGGTGACATCACCAAGGGCAAGGTGTTCAACACCCTTGGTGAGATCCTGAACAAGCCGGAGGCCGAGTCCGAGGTCACCGAGCGCTGGGCGATCCACCGCAAGGCGCCGTCCTTCGACCAGCTCGAGTCGAAGACCGAGATGTTCGAGACCGGCGTCAAGGTCATCGACCTGCTGACCCCGTACGTCAAGGGCGGCAAGATCGGTCTGTTCGGTGGTGCCGGTGTCGGCAAGACCGTTCTGATCCAGGAAATGATCTACCGCGTGGCCAACAACCACGACGGTGTGTCGGTGTTCGCCGGTGTCGGCGAGCGCACCCGTGAGGGCAACGACCTCATCGAGGAGATGACCGACTCCGGCGTCATCGACAAGACCGCGCTGGTCTTCGGTCAGATGGACGAGCCGCCGGGCACCCGTCTGCGCGTCGCGCTGGCCGGCCTCACCATGGCCGAGTACTTCCGTGACGTCCAGAAGCAGGACGTGCTGTTCTTCATCGACAACATCTTCCGCTTCACGCAGGCCGGTTCCGAGGTCTCGACCCTGCTCGGCCGTATGCCCTCCGCGGTGGGTTACCAGCCGAACCTGGCCGACGAGATGGGTCTCCTCCAGGAGCGCATCACCTCGACCCGTGGTCACTCGATCACCTCGATGCAGGCGATCTACGTCCCCGCGGACGACCTGACCGACCCGGCGCCGGCGACCACCTTCGCCCACCTGGACGCGACCACCGTTCTCTCGCGTCCGATCTCGGAGAAGGGCATCTACCCGGCGGTCGACCCGCTGGACTCGACGTCCCGGATCCTGGACCCGCGCTACATCTCGCAGGACCACTACGACTGCGCCTCGCGCGTGAAGTCGATCCTGCAGAAGTACAAGGACCTCCAGGACATCATCTCGATTCTGGGTATGGACGAGCTCAGCGAGGAGGACCGGCTCACGGTCTACCGCGCCCGCCGGATCGAGCGCTTCCTGTCGCAGAACACCCACGTGGCGAAGCAGTTCACCGGTGTGGACGGTTCGGACGTGCCGTTGGACGAGTCGATCGCGGCCTTCAACGCGATCGCCGACGGCGAGTACGACCACTTCCCGGAGCAGGCGTTCTTCATGTGCGGTGGTCTTGAGGACCTCAAGAAGAACGCCAAGGAGCTTGGCGTCTCCTGACCCGTGCTCCCGGACCGGGGGCGGCCCTGGCCGTCCCCGGCCCGTACGACCACTAGTATTTGACCCAACATCTGCCACACCAGGCAGGTGGAGACCCGAGGAGCCATCGTGGCTGAGCTGCACGTCGAGTTGGTCGCCGCGGACCGGCAGGTCTGGTCCGGCGAGGCCAGCCTGGTCGTCGCGCGCACCTCGTCGGGCGACATCGGCGTCATGCCCGGACACCAGCCGCTGCTCGGCGTGCTGCAGTCGGGCCCGGTGACGATTCGCACGACCGGCGAGGGCGGGGACGGCACCGTCGTCGCCGCGGTGCACGGCGGCTTCATCTCGTTCGCCGACAACAAGCTGTCTCTGCTGGCGGAGATCGCCGAACTGTCGGACGAGATCGATGTCCAGCGTGCGGAGCGGGCTCTGGAGCGAGCGAAGTCGGATGCTGACGCAGCCGCCGAGCGCCGCGCCGACGTCCGGCTGCGCGCGGTGGCGGGCGCTCACTGAGCTCCGTCACCGACGAGATCGATCCTCAGCCGCGGGCTGCCCGGACTTCCGGAGCGGCCCGCGGCTGAGGCAATGCAGGTGCGTTTCCCTGCCCCGGACCCAGTCCGGGGGTATCCCACCGAGGCGAGGAGGTCGGTCTAGATGGTCCTCGCTCTGCTTGTGAGCGGCGCGGTCGTGCTGCTGGTGCTGGTGGGGCTGTTCGTCTTCGGACTGAGGCGACGGCTCATCCAGCGGTCCGGCGGCACCTTCGACTGCAGCCTGCGCTGGAACGTGCCGGAGAACGAGCCCAGCGGCAAGGGCTGGATCTACGGCGTGGCGCGGTACAACGGTGACCGGATCGAGTGGTTCCGGGTCTTCTCGTACGCACCCCGGCCCCGTCGCCTGCTGGAGCGCTCCGCCATTGAGGTACTGGAGCGCCGTACCCCCCAGGGCGAAGAGGAACTCGCGCTGCTCTCCGACTCCATCGTGCTGGCCTGCTCGCACAACGGCATCCGGGTGGAACTCGCGATGAGCGAGGACGCCCTGACGGGCTTCCTGGCATGGCTGGAGGCGGCACCGCCCGGCCAGCGGGTGAACGTGGCCTGACGCGTCCGGGGGCCTGGGCCCCTCCACGGGAATACTTCCCCGCCCCCGACCCGTTGTGGCCCCGCAGGGGGCCTGGGCGCCCCCTACGGGATCCGTTCGGGTGCCCCCTAGGGCGCCTCCACCCCCAACTCCTGGGCCAGTACGGCCGCTTGCAGCCGGCTGCGCAGTTCCAGTTTGGCCAGGAGCCGGCTGACGTGGGTCTTCACGGTGGCCTCCGCCATGGCCAGCCGGACCGCGATATCGGCGTTCGACAGCCCCTCGCCCAGACACCCCAGCACCTCCCGCTCCCGCGGCGTCAGCGCGTCCAGTACCGCGGGGTCCGGGGCCTCGCGGTCGCGCGCCGGCCGGGTCGCCGTCCGCGGCCGGGCGAACTCGGCGATCAGCCGACGGGTCACCGCCGGGGCGATCAGGCCCTCACCGGCGGCCACCGTGCGGACCGCGCCGAGCAGCGTCGCCGCGTCGCTGTCCTTGAGCAGAAAGCCCGCGGCCCCCGCGCGCAGCGCACCGAAGACGTACTCGTCCAGGTCGAAGGTGGTCAGCACCAGGACGTCGGCCAGCCCCTCCGCGGTGATCCGGCGGGTGGCCGAGACGCCGTCCAGCCGGGGCATCTGGATGTCCATCAGGACGAGGTCCGGGCGCAGGGCGCGGGCCATGGCGACGGCCTCCTCGCCGTCCACCGCCTCCGCGACGACCTCGATGTCGGGTACGGAGCCCAGGATGAGGACCAGCCCGGCCCGTACGGCTGACTGGTCCTCGGCGACCAGGACCCGGACGGGTCGTTCGGCGGTGCCGGTCATCGTTGTTCTTCCTTTCCGCTGGCGGGCAGCGCTGCCCTGACCAGCCAGACGCTTCCGTCCGGCCCGGGTTCCGGGCCGGCGTCGAACTCCCCGCCCAACAGGGCGATCCGCTCCCGCATGCCGACCAGGCCGGCCCCGGAACCGGGCGCGCGGGGGCCCGGCCGGTCGCCGTAGGGACTGCGGACGGTGACGGTGAGCGCCCCGTCGGACTCGTCGGCGAGCCGCACCCGGACGTGGCCGGGTACGGCGTGCTTGAGCGCGTTGGTCAGCGACTCCTGGACGATCCGGTACGCGGCCAACTCGACCGGTGCGGGCGGCTTCCGGGCACCCGGCCCGGTCGGCGGCCGGGCGTCGTCCAGGACGAACGTCAGGCCGCTGGCGGCGCCGTTGGTACGGGCCTGTGCGACCAGGGCCTCCAGTCCGTCGAGGGTGGGGGTGGCCACCGGTTCCTCCTCCCCGGTGGCCTTGTGGTCCCGCAACAGCCCGATGAGGCGGCGCATTTCGGCCAGGCCCTGGACGCTGTTCTCGCGGATCACGCCGAGCGCGGCGCGGGTCGCGGTGGGGTCGTCTAGGGTCTGCGCGGCGGTGGCGTGGATGGCGATCGCGGACAGGTGGTTGGCGACCAGGTCGTGCAGTTCCCTGGCCATCCGGGCGCGTTCGCCGGCCACCGCCTGGTCGCGGTCCATCTCGGCCAGCAGCGCGGTCTGTTCGGCCCGCAGCCGGGCGGCCTGCGCGGCGTCCCGGTGGTTGCGGATGATCAGGCCGGTCCAGGCCGGGGCGACCGTGACCAGTGCGATGCCGATGCCGATCATCAGCACCTGAGGGTTGTGCCAGGTCGCCGCCGTGACGGCCGTGGCCAGCACCGACACCAGCTCCGAGCCGAGCGGGATCCGGCGGGCCGCGGCCGGTGGGCCGTACAGCACCGCGGCGTAGACCACGTCCGTGAACATCAGGAGCGTGGTGATCAGGGTGCCGGTGCAGAAGTCGAGGACCAGTGCCGGCACGGCCAGGGCCAGCGCGACCATCGGTGCGGTGCGGCGCAGCAGCACGGCCCCGGCCATGACGGTGAGCGCGAGCAGGTTCAGCGAGGCGGGCAGGCCGAGGAGCGGCGGCCCGCCGTGCAGGTGCAGCGCCCGCAACAGCACCCCGGCGGCCAGTCCGCCGCCCGCGATGAGCACGTCGTGGCGGTGCGGGCGTCCGGGCACGACGAGCACGTCGTGGCGGTGCGCGCGTCCGGGCGCGGCGAGGGCTCTGGCAATCACCCCTCCATCAAACACGGCGACGCTGCGGTCCGCCGTCACCCCGCGGACCAGGCCGCCTACATCGAAAGGTGCAGTGCCGGATCGTCGCCGCCGACGACGTTGTGGGAGCCGGCGGCTGGGAGACTGGGGAGTCCGCTCCGCTCGGTGGGAGCCCCGCAGCAGTCCGGGGCGCGGGGCGGCGGGAGAGGAGAGCAACCGTGGTCGTCACGCTGATCATCGCCTGCGAGGTCGGCTTCTGGGTGCTGCTCGCCGCGGGCCTGGCGCTGCGCTATCTGGCGCGGATGCCGAAGACCGGGGCGGCGGTGCTGCTGCTGGAACCGCTGCTGGAGCTGGCGCTGTTGATCGTCACCGCGGTCGACCTGAAGAACGGCGCCACCGCGGACTGGAAGCACGGCCTGGCCGCCCTCTACATCGGCTACACCGTCGCCTACGGCCACTACACGATCAAGTGGGTGGACGTACGCGTCGCGCACCGCTTCGCCGGCGGCCCGGCCCCGATCAAGCGCTACGGCCGGGACCACCTCAAGCACGAGGCGAAGCTGTGGCTGCGCACGGTGCTGATGGCCGCGGTGGCGGCCGCACTGCTACAGGGCGCGATCTGGTACGTCGGCGACGGCGACATCTCGTCGCTGCGCGGCTGGCAGGCGGCGGGCCTGCGCGTCGTGTCGATCCACGGCGTGATCATGCTGACGTATCTCATCTGGCCGAAGAAGGCCCCCAAGGACCGGGCCGTGCCGGAGGAGGCGCCGGCCCGGCCCCGGGAGGAGAGCCTCCACTGAGGCCGGGCGGGATCTCAGCGCTCGCCGCCCGGCACCCACAGCACGTCCCCGACCTCCTTGTTGGCCGTCCGGGCCAGGATGAACAGCAGGTCGGAGAGTCGGTTGAGGTAGGTGGCGGTGAGCGGGTTCATGGTCTCGCCGTGCTCCTCCATGGCCGCCCAGGTGGAGCGCTCGGCCCGGCGGACGACCGTGCACGCCTGGTGGAGCAGGGCGGCGCCGGGGGTGCCGCCGGGGAGGATGAAGCTGCGGAGCTTCTCCAGCTTTTCCAGGAAGCGGTCGCAGTCCGCCTCCAGCTTGTCGATGTAGGACTGCTCGACGCGCAGCGGCGGGAACTCGGGGTTCTCCACCACGGGGGTGGACAGGTCGGCGCCCACGTCGAAGAGGTCGTTCTGCACCCGCAGCAGTACCGCGGCGATCTCCTCCGACAGCGACCCGAGCGCCAGCGCCACGCCGATCGCCGCATTGGCCTCGTTGGCGTCCGCGTACGCCGCGATGCGGGTGTCGGTCTTGGCGGTCCGGCTCATGTCGCCGAGCGCGGTGGTGCCCTTGTCTCCGGTACGGGTGTAGATGCGGGTCAGATTCACCATACGAGTGAGACTACGCCGCGGCCCGGGGGACGGCTCGGGGCGGCGGGGCCGCCGACGGCGTCGCGGGGCCCGGTTCGCCGTCGTCCCCTCACTCGCGTCCGTGCGGGCACCGTGCGGCTCTTCCCGAGGCTGCGCCAGAGCCGCCGAACGAGGTGCCGAACGGGGCGTAGTAACGAGGCGCGGTACGGGGCGCGTTGGCGCCGCCGAGCGGACAGGGCCTCAACTACGCCGTGTGGAGGGCCGGCTGACGGCCTCCCGGGCGTGCGCCGGACCGCTGGGGATGTGATGTCCGTCATGACGGGAGGCGCCATGGCCCGTCGGGCCGCGCGGAGAGGCGGCGGTCGGGTGAGGGGAGGGAGTGACGCGCATCTCTTCACCGCCAATCGATCGCCGGTGACCGCTAACGTCACTCAGGACCGTCAAATGCACAGGGTGTGAGGGGACAGCAGTGGCAAAGAAGCTTGCCGTCATCGGCGCCGGACTGATGGGTTCCGGTATCGCGCAGGTCTCGGCCCAGGCCGGTTGGGACGTCGTCCTCCGCGATGTCACGGACGAGGCGCTGGCCCGCGGCAAGGGCGGCATCGCCGCCTCCTTCGAGAAGTTCGTCGCGAAGGGCAAGCTGGAGGCGGGCGCCGCCGAGCAGGCGCTGGCCCGCATCACCACCACCACCGATCTGGACGCGGTCGCCGACGCGGACATCGTCGTGGAGGCGGTCTTCGAGAAGATCGAGGTCAAGCGGGAGATCTTCCAGGCGCTGGACAAGCTTGCCAAGGAGGACGCGGTGCTGGCCTCCAACACCTCGGCTATCCCGATCACCAAGATCGCCTCGGCCACCTCGCGGCCCGAGCGGGTGGTCGGCACGCACTTCTTCTCGCCGGTGCCGATGATGCAGCTGTGCGAGCTGGTGCGCGGCTACAAGACCAGTGACGAAACCCTCGCCGCCGCACGGGAGTTCGCCGAGTCGGTCGGCAAGACCTGCGTCGTGGTCAACCGCGACGTGGCCGGCTTCGTCACCACCCGGCTGATCTCGGCGCTGGTCGTCGAGGCCGCCAAGCTCTACGAGTCCGGCGTGGCCAGCGCCGAGGACATCGACATCGCCTGCAAGCTGGGCTTCGGCCACGCGATGGGGCCGCTGGCCACCGCCGACCTGACCGGCGTCGACATCCTGCTGCACGCCACCGAGAACATCTACACCGAGTCCCAGGACGAGAAGTTCGCCCCGCCGGAGATCATGCGGCGCATGGTGGACGCCGGCGACATCGGCCGCAAGAGCGGACAGGGTTTCTACGCGCACTGATGGCGCGTCAGCCCAGCACTCCGACGGGATCACCCGTCGGAGTGATTTCGGTATCGGTTCGCTTACAGACGGCAACTTCGCCGTATGAGAGGCAGTCAGATCGGTAGACGACAATGCACCACAACCCATGACATCGGGGAGCGCATATGCACATCAGGGGCGACCACGCCGAGCTGGTCGTCGGGGGCCGCCTCGACGTTCGCAGCGCGGCGGACGCCCGCACGGCGCTGCACGCCGCCGTGGACTCCGGCCGGGGTGATCTGGTGCTGGACCTGACCGAACTGGATTCGTGGGATGCCACCGGCCTCGGCGTGATCATGGGCGCGCACCGCCGGGCCGGCCGCAACAACCGCCGGCTGGTGCTGCGGGGGGTGCCGCCGCAGATGCAGCGGCTCCTGGTCGCCACCCGGCTCCACCGCATCCTCGCGATCGAGGGCGGGATCGAGACGGAGTCGCTTCCCCGGGTGTGAGCAGGGTCTCCTGTGGGCGCGAGGAGCGGGGGCGGCGGCCGTGGCCGTCGCCCCGGAGGGAAGACCGGGATCCGGGACAATCGATGGAAACGCGGCGAACCGCGCGTTTCCCCTGATCTGGTGTCGTTCCCGTCAAGGTGCCACCCCGGCCGTGCCCCGTGCCGGAGATCGGTCTATGGTTCGGTTGCCCGCCGTGTGCCATCATCCGCGGCGGGGCACCGGACCAGACGCGACGGCTGAGGAGATCCGCCGGAGCCGGGGGAGTGCGGACGGCCGGAAGCACCGACGGCACGCACATCTGGGAGCTTGCAGCATGGACCCGAACACCCACCCGGGGCCCGAGGAGTACGGCGAGCAGGCCGGCACGGCCGGTCCGCCGGCGTCCGACGCCGCCGGCCGGCAGGGCGGATCCGGCGGGCTCGCCCGCGTCGTCCGCCTGGTCTCCGGCAACTACCTCGTCACCGTCAACCCGGTCGACGGCTGTGAGATACAGCCCTGCCCGCCCGGCGAGCGGCCCGCCGTGCCGGAGAAGCTCGACCCCCAGGACCGTGCCGCCGCGGCCCGCGCGGCCCAGCCGCCGGTGCCGTCCGGGCCGGTCTCCTTCGCCGGCCACGACATCCCCCTCGAAGAGCGCGACGAGGACATCGCCCGGCTGGTGCGGCTGCTCACCCGCGGCCGCTCGGTGCGCGTGAGCGGCCCCGCAGGTTCGGGCCGCACCCGGCTGCTGGACGCGGTCGCCGGCCGCGTCGGCGACCTCGCCCCGGACGGCGTGGTCCGGCTCTCCGGCTACCACCGCAGCGTCACCGACGTCCTCTACGCCCTGTTCGCGGCGGTCTACCGGGCCCCGCAGCACCGCCCGGAGCGGCCCGAGCTGCTGCGCCTGCTCGGCGGCATCGGCGCGGTCGTCGTCCTGGACGACCTGGAGCTCGGCGGTGCCGCGCTCGACGAACTGCTGGAGGCCACCCCGGAGTGCGCCTTCCTCTTCGCCGCCACCCCCGACGTGCCCGCCCCCAGCGCCGACGCACATGTCGAAGAGGTCTTCGTCGGCGGGATCAGCCGGGACGCCGGCATGCGGCTGCTGGAGCGCGCCGTGGACCGCCAGCTCACCGCGGACGAGACCGCCTGGGCCGCCGACCTCTGGTTCGAGTCCGAGGGGCTGCCGCTGCGGTTCGTCCAGGCCGCCGCCCTGCTCCGGCAGCGCGACAAGGCACGGACCGCGCCCGGCGCCCTCGACGACGGCTACGGACTCTTCCCCGAGGACGGCACCGCCGACCCGGTGGACCCCGAGCAGCGCACCGATGTGCCGCTGCCGGCCCTCGGCGAGGCCGTCGCCCCCGCCCCGCTGCTCGCCCAGCGGCTCGGCGCCGCCGCCCAGGAGACCCTCCGCTTCGCGGTCGCCCTCGGCGGCGAGCTGCCGCACCAGGCGCACCTGCCGGCCCTGGCCCAGGACACCCACGCCGACGCCGCCCTCGGCGAGCTGCTCGGCTGCGGCCTGATCAGCCCGGCCGGCGGCCACTACCGCCTGGCCGCGACCGTCCTGGACCAGCTGACCGCCGCCGGCTACGCCGAGGACGCCGCCGCCCGCGCGCACACCGCCGCCCAGCACTACGCCTGGTGGGCCGGGCACCCCTCGGTCACCCCCGAGCGGGCCGCCGCCGAGTCCGACGCGGTGCTGGCCGCCATGGGCGTGCTGACCGGCAGCCGGGAGAGCGGCCACCCGGCCGCCGCGGTGCTGCTGGCCCGCACCGCCGCGCCCGCGTTCGCCGCGGCGCTGCACTGGAGCGCCTGGGAGCGCAGCCTGCGGCACGGCCAGGAGGCCGCCCGACTGGCCGGCGAGGTCGCCGAGGAGGCGTACTTCCACCACGACCTGGGCGTGCTCGCGCTGTGCAGCGGCAACGTCGACCGGGCGCGCGCCGAGCTGGAGGCGTCCATCGGGCTGCGCGGGGTGCTCTCCGACCGCGACGGCGCGATCGCCGGGCGGCGGGCCCTCGCCCTGGTCATCGACCGGTCGCGGGCCGCCGCTGCGGACGCGCCGACGACCCTGATGGCCTCCGTCGACCCGGCGGCCGCGGCCTCCGCTGCCGCCGCGACGGACACCCCGGACGGGCCGCAGGCGCACGAGACGGCCGCCGGCCCGGCCGGTGCCGCGACGCCCGACGCCGTGTCCACCGCCAAGCTGCACGCCGTCGCCCGCCCCGAGGGGCCGGCCACCACGGCCACCGACCGGACCGCCGGGGCCGCCACGGTCGGCCGGCCGTCGGGGGGACCCGCGTCCTCGCCCGGCGCGACCACCGCCGCCGTCCCGGCCGTGAAGGGCGCGCACGCCGCGAAGTCCGGGACGGCCGGCCAGGCCGCGGCGACCGGCGCCGGGGGCCTGGGGCGCGGTATCCGCCGCACCAGCCGCCGCAACCTCATCGCCGCGGGCGCCGGCGTGTTGGTGGCCGCCGGGCTCGGCACCGTCCTCACCCTCGGCATGACCTCCGACAACTCCGGCCCGCACGACGACAAGGTCACCACCAGGCAGTCCCCGGCCACCGGTGATGCGCAGGACCCGGCCCAGCTGCCCGGCACCGGTTCCGGCCTGCCGCCCACCGGGTCCGGCACCACCCGGCCCGGCGCTCCCGGCACGCCCGGCCACCGGGGCACCACCGCGCCGTCCGCGCCGGGCACCACCGGTGCGCCCAGCGGCCCGGGCACCCCGACCGGCGGCCCGACCTCCAGCCCCACCGACCCGACCGGCGGCCCCACGTCGTCCAGCGGCCGCCCGACCCACCGTCCCACCCACACCCCGACCGGCACCCCCACCGACCCCACGCCGACCCAGAAGCCGACCGGCACCCCGACCGACCCCACGCCGACCCAGAAGCCCACGGACACCCCGACCGGCCAGCCGCCGACCACGTCCGGCGGCTCCTCGGGCGGCAGCCCGTCCGGCAGCCATTCCGCGGTGGCGCCGTCCACCACGGGGAACGGCGGCGACACCACCGCGCCGTCGTCGGGCCAGGCGTCATCCGGCCAGTCGGCATCAGGCCAGGGCACCCCGACCGGCTGACACCCCCGGTGCCCCGCAGGCACCACCAGGCACACCAGGCACGCGCCGAAACACCGCGACGGCCCGGTACGCACCGCCGCCCCAGGGGCGGACGGATCGCGTACCGGGCCGTCGCGGTACGGCCGGTGCGGCGGGTCAGAACAGCCGCAGCTTGTCGTCCTCGATGCCGCGCAGCCCGTCGTAGTCCAGCACCACACAGCCGATGCCGCGGTCGGTGGCCAGCACCCGGGCCTGCGGCTTGATTTCCTGAGCTGCGAAGATGCCCTTCACCGGGGCCAGGTGCGGGTCACGGTTGAGGAGTTCGAGATAGCGGGTGAGCTGCTCCACGCCGTCGATCTCACCGCGCCGTTTGATCTCGACGGCGACGGTCTGCCCGTCGGCGTCCCGGCACAAGATATCCACCGGGCCAATGGCAGTGGGGTATTCACGCCGAATAAGCGAGTAGCCCTCGCCCAGTGTCTCGATCCGGTCGGCGAGCAGCTCCTGGAGGTGGGCCTCCACACCGTCCTTGATGAGCCCGGGGTCCACGCCCAACTCGTGCGAGGAGTCGTGCATGACCTCCTCCAGGGTGATGATGAGCTTCTCGCCGCCCTTGTTCTCCACCGTCCAGACGTTGCCGTCCCCCTCCTTGAGGGAGCAGGGCGGGGACATCCAGTTGAGGGGTTTGTAGGCCCGGTCGTCCGCATGGATGGACACGGAGCCGTCCGCCTTCACCAGGATGAGGCGGGGCGCGGAGGGGAGATGGGCGGTGAGCCGGCCCGCGTAGTCCACGGAGCAGCGGGCAATGACGAGGCGCATGGTGCGCCACGCTACTCGAATCGGGGCCGCCGACGCGATTCGCCCCCGTACCGGGGTCTCTTTACGGCGGAAACCCCCGCACCCCCGGCGCCCGCGCATGGCCGGTTGTATGTGCAATCTCCTGGTGCGGGCCCCTTGCGCGGCATACCGTTGACGCGGGGGGTCGCGGGGCGAACACGCTCTGTCGCGAATTCCCCTTGTCTCATCCATGAGGCCCCGTCAGTCCCGGCGGGGCCGCGAGAGGAGAACCTCATGTCGCTCGACGTCTCACCGGCCCTCCTCGAACAGGCCGAGCGAGGCGAGGTCGACGAAGCCGCGTTTGTCGACTGCGTCCGGACTTCCCTGCCCTACGCATGGGGGATGATCAGCTCTCTGGTGGACCGGCTGAAGGCGGACGGCGGAGAGTTCGCCGACAACCAGACGCCGCCGCCGGACGAGCAGGCGCGCGGCCAGCTGCTCCGCGCACTCGCGAGCAACGCCATCCGCGACTCGTTGGAGCGTCACTTCGGTGTGCGCCTCGCCTTTCAGAACTGCCACCGGGTCGCGGTCTTCCCGCTCGACCCGGCCGTCGACGAGCGGCTGGTCCGCTTCACCTCCATCCGCGGCCAGTTGCTGAACCAGTCGCCCGAACTCCGCGACTGCTGATCGGAGTTGCTGCCGCTGAGCCAGTTGGCCGGAGCACCCTCCGGGGCTTGCGCACCGGCGGCAGCACCACCGATCAGCCGTGCCCCGTGCCGCAGGGGCCCTCTTGGACCCCGCCGCCGCCCCGGCGGGGTCACGCCAGCTGCGGCAGCACCTCCGCGCCCAGCCGCCGGACGTTCTCCTCGGTGGCGGCCAGATCCCCGGAGCCCTCCACCAGCAGCGCGAACCGCCGGATGCCGGTGCGCTCCGACGTCGCCGCCAGCCGGTCCGCGCACAACTCCGGCGGGCCGACCGGATGCAGCGCGCACAACAACTCCGTGTACGCCAGCGGGTCGCGCATCGACCGGTACCGGCCGTCGACCGTCACATGCGCCCCCAACCCCTGCCGCAGCCATCCGGGCATCGCCTTCGTCAGCGTCTCCACCGCGGCCTGACGGTCGTCCGCGACCTGCACCACGCCCGCCGAGACGTGCTCCGCGGCAGCCACCTCCAAGGGGTCCCGGCCGGCCTCCAGCGCCGCCGACCGCCACAGCGCGACCATCTCCGCCTTCTCCTCGTCGCCGCAGTGCATGCCCAGCAGCATCGGCAGTCCGCGCGTGGCGGCCAGCCGCACCGACGACGGGGAGGTGCACGCCACCACCACCGGGGGCCCGGCCGTCAGCCCGTCCGGATCGTCGGGGTCGGTCAGCGCCTCGGACGACCGCGGCACCACCGCCACTTCGCGGAAGGAATAGCGCTCGCCCTGCGCACCCACCCGGGGCTCGCGCAGCCACCGCAGCAGCAGATCCAGCGACTCGGGGAAGCCGTGGTCGTACGCGGCCAGTCCGGAGCCGAAGACCTCCAGATCCACCCAGGGACCGCCCCGGCCGACGCCGAGCGTGAACCGGCCCTCCGACGTCAGGTGCAGCAGCGCCGCCTGCTCGCCGAGCGCCACCGGATGCTGGGTCGGCAGCACGCTCACCGCCGTCCCGACCCCGATCCGGCTCGTCCGTCCCAGCAGCAGTGCCGCCAGCGTCGCCGCCTGCGGACAGACCCCGTAGGGGACGAAGTGATGTTCGGCGAGCCAGACTTCGTGGAGTCCGGCCTGCTCCGCTACCTCAGTGGAACGCACCGCGCGGTGCAGTGCCTCCCCCTGTCCCTGACCGGGGAACTGGGCGCCCAGGATGAAAGCCCCTACGCGCATCGCTCTCTGCCTCCTTGCAGCCGACGCGACCCCCCCTCACCTGGCAACAACGTGCGACACGTGCCCAGGGCACGGCCTGACGCGAAATTTCCAGATCATCGCAGAAACGTGACGGCGGACTTTTGCCCCTGACCGCGCCGCGTACGCTGGTGACAGCCCTCCCCCGAACTCTCGACGCCTCTCCCGTGCTCCGCTTCGTTCGCGCGGGGGACCCCGTGAGCAGGGGAACCCCACCCCCGTCGACCTGCCGAGGTGTGCTGTGTCTCCGCGCCGAAACCGCCAACGCGGTGTGAACCCCCCGGACCGTGCAGCCCGCGCGGACCACGCGGGGGTCGGCCGCTACGGTCTGGAATCCACCGAGGAGTGGCGCGGCGAGGACTGGGTGGTCCGGCCGGTCGGTGCCGCCGGCGCGGCCAAGCACTACCGCTGCCCCGGCTGCGACCAGGAGATCCCGCCCGGCGTCCCGCACGTCGTCACCTGGCCCCAGCACGGCGACGTCGACGACCGCCGGCACTGGCACAAAGCCTGCTGGAACGCACGGAACCGCCGGAGCGCACGGCTCCAGCGGTCCCGGAACGCGCCCCGGTACTGAGGCCGTTACACGTCGCGCCGCTCCTGGACGGCAAAGGCGGCGGCCAGGGCGACAGCGGCGACGCCGGTCAGGATCCACAGTGGCGTCCAGCCCTCGGGACCGCCGTCGGTGCCGAGGAACGGAATGCCGTACAGCGTCGCCAGGGAATTGGGGACCGAGTAGGTGATCAGGCCCTTGGCGAGCCACTGCAGGCTCGACGCGCCGAGCATGAAGACCGCGAGCAGCATCGGCAGCAGGACGACCCCGAACATGGCGCTGATGGCGCCGGCGGAGTGCCGCAGCAGGGAGCCCACCGCCATGGCCAGCAGGCCGAGCATCGAGACGTACAGTCCGGCGCCCACCGTGCACCGCAGCCATTCGCTGATCGTCGGCTCCCGGCCGCCCACCATCCCGGCCATGGCGAGCGACACGACCGTGGTGGCGAGGGTCGTGATCACAAAGGCGAGCAGGAAGAAGACGATCGACTTCGCGGCGAGCACTCGCGCCCGGCTGGGGCAGACGGTCATGGTGGTCCGGATCAACCCTGTCCCGTACTCGGAGGAGATCACCAGAACGCCGAGCGGGATGATGCACAGGGTGCCCAGCATGACGCTGAAGAAGCCGAAGCTGATGCGGGGGCTGACGGTGTGGCCCGACATGGCGGTGGCGGTGAGCAGCCCGATGCCGACGATCAGCACGACCATCACGCCCAGCGTCCATATCGTCGAGCGCACCGAACGGATCTTGGTCCACTCGGCGGCCAGCGCATGGCCCAGGTGGGTCGGGCGGACCGGGATCGGCGAGACGTAACCGACGTTGCCCGCCTGCCAGTTGGCGCTGACCGGCTGCTGCTGCGGCGGCTGCGGGGCCGGTGCCTGCGGCGGCTGCGGCGGCTGTTGGGGCAGCTGGGGCTGGGCCTGCGGAGGCGCGGGAACGGTCAGCATCATCGTGCCGCCCTCCTTGCCCTGCGTACCCGGCCCGTGCGCCGCGAGCGGCCGCGGCTCGGGGTGGCCGCCGGCCGGCGGCTGTGCCTGGAGCATCATCGTGCCGGCCTCCTTGACGGGGGCCGGTTGGGGCTGGGATTGGGGCTGGGCCTGGGCCTGGAGCAGCATCGTCCCCGGCTCCTCGGCGGCCGGGGATGCGGGTCCCCCCTGCGCATGGGGGTCCCCCCGCTCGAACGAAGTTGAGAGTGGGGGAGGAGTTGAGAGCTCGGGGGAGGCCGGCGGCATCGGTCCGGCGGTGGGCGCGGGGCCCGGCGCGGGCACGGGGGCGGCCGGCGGCATCGGCTGCGCACCGGTGCCCGGCGCACCGGGCTGCGGCTGCGGCTGCGGCTGGGGCTGCGGCTGCTGAGGGCTGGTCATCGGACGTCCTGGGTGTGCGGCGTGGGCTGGTCGGCAGGGGCGGCGGGCGGCATGGGCGGCTGCTGCCCGTACGGGTGGGGTGCGCCGTACGGAGCGGGTCCCCCGTACGGGTGGCCCTGCTGCGGGGGCACCGGCCCGCCGGGCACCGGGGCGGCCGGGGCGTACGGGGCCTGCTGGGCGTAGGGGGCCTGCTGGGCGTACGGGTTCGGCGGTGGCGCGGCCACCCCCGGCGGCACCTGGCCCGGCAGTGGGGGTGCCCCCTGCTCGAACGGAGTTGAGAGCGTGGGGGAGGGCTGCCCCGGCGCGTACCCCTGGGGGGCGGCACCCTGCGGCGGGTACCCGGCGGGCGCAGCCTGGAGACCGGACCGCTGGTCGGCCGTCGAGCGGTAGTCGACGGCCCCCTGCGTCATCCGCATGTACGCCTCCTCCAGCGACGCCTGGTGCGGCGACAGCTCCCACAGCCGGATGTCGGCCGCGTGCGCGAGATCGCTGATCCGGGGCAGCGGCAGCCCGGTCACCCGTAGTGCGCCGTCCTCCTCCGGCACCGCCTGGCCGCCCGCCTCCGCGACGGCCGCGGTCAGCTTCTCGCGCTGCTCCGACGCACCGTCCGGCGTCCGCACCCGCGCGAAGTCCGCGGAGTTGGCCGAGATGAAGTCCTTGACGGGCATGTCCGCGAGCAACTGGCCCCGACCGATCACGATCAGGTGCTCGGCGGTCAGCGCCATCTCGCTCATCAGGTGCGAGGAGACGAAGACCGTACGGCCCTCGGCCGCCAACTGCTTCATGAGGTTCCGCACCCACAGGATGCCCTCGGGATCCAGGCCGTTGACCGGCTCGTCGAAGAGCAGCACCTGCGGATCGCCGAGCAGCGCCGCCGCGATCCCCAGCCGCTGGCCCATCCCCAGCGAGAACCCGCCGGACCGGCGCTGGGCGACGTCCTGCAGGCCGACCACCCCCAGCACCTCGTCGACCCGCCGGGCCGGGATGCCGGACAGCTGCGCCAGCGACAGCAGGTGCGCCCGCGCGCTGCGCCCGCCGTGCACCGCCTTGGCGTCCAGCAGCGCACCCACCAGCCGCGCCGCGTTGGGCGTCTGCCGGAACGGGCGGCCCCCGATCGTGGCGTGGCCGGACGTCGGGGCGTCGAGGCCCAGGATCATCCGCATGGTCGTCGACTTGCCGGAGCCGTTGGGCCCCAGGAAGCCGGTGACGGTGCCCGGACGCACCTGGAACGACAGGTTGTGCACGGCCGTCTTCGGCCCGTAGCGCTTGGTCAGGCCGACTGCCTCGATCATTCTCCGCCCCTCGCGAGATGGTCGGGGCAGAGGCGCCCTCGTGCCCCCGTGAGGGTTATGAGGCTATCGGGACGTTGACGGTTCCCGCCAAAACGGAGCAGCGGGCGCCGGCGGAGCGGCCCCTGCGCTCAGGCGTCCCGCCGGTTCAACAGCACATAGCCGACGACCAGCGCCGCCACCGTCCACCCCACCATGATCGTGAAACCGCCCCACGGCCCGTACGGCGTCGCGTCGTTGACCGGCGTGACCACCTGCATGATCCGCGAACCGGCCTGGTCCGGGAGATAGCGGCCGACCTTCTGCGTCGCCGAGACGTTCCCCAGGATGCTGGAGACCAGGAAGAAGAACGGCATCAGGATGCCCAGCGACAGCATCGGGCTGCGCAGCATCGTCGCCACGGCCATCGAGAACAGCGCCATCATCGCCATGTACAGCCCGCCGCCGATCACCGCCCGCAGCACCCCCGGATCGCCGAGGTACGCCCGGTGCTCGCCCAGCGCCGTCTGCCCCGCGAAGAACGTCGCGAAGCTGGTCACCAGACCGACCACGAAGACCAGCGCGGTCGCCACCGCCAGCTTGCAGAAGAGGAACACTCCGCGCTGCGGCACCGCCGCCAGCGACGAACGGATCATCCCGGTGCTGTACTCGTTCGAGACCACCAGCACCCCGAAGACGATCATCGCCAGCTGGCCCAGGCCCATCCCCGCGAAGCTGATGTTGGTGGCGTCGAAGGAGAGCTGCCGCTGTTCCGGCATCGAGTCGAAGTCCTTCCGGACCAGCGTGCAGATCAGCACGCCCGTCACGAGGGTCACCACCGCCGCGGTGCCCAGCGTCCACACCGTCGACCGCACCGACCGGATCTTCGTCCACTCCGACCGCAGGACCTGCCCGACGACCGCCATCCGTCAGCTCCTCTTCCTCTGCCACTGCCGATCCGTGCCCCAACCGGCCGGCGCCGGCCCGCGCGACATCGCGCCCTGGGGGACCGCCGACCGCACCGGCCCCCCGCCCTGCACCGTCGGCGGCGGCCCGCCGCCGTTGCGCGCGTGGTACTCCACGACACCGGCCGTCAACTGCATGAACGCCTCTTCCAACGACGCCTGCTGAGGACTCAACTCGTGCAGTACCAGCCGTTCGGCGGCGGCCAGTTCGCCCAGCCGCTCCGCCGGCACCCCGTCGACCTCCAGCGCACCGGCCTCACCGGCGAAAACCCGCATCCCCTCCCGGTACAGCATGGTCAGCAGCCGCTCCCGCTCCGGGGACCGCACCCGCACATACGACCGCGAGTTCTGCTCGATGAACTCCGCCATCGACGTGTCCGCCAACAGCCGGCCCTGCCCGATCACCACCAGGTGCTCCGCGGTCAGCGCCATCTCGCTCATCAGATGGGACGAGACGAAGACCGTCCGCCCCTGGGCCGCGAGGTTCTTCATCAGATTGCGTATCCAGTGGATGCCCTCGGGATCCAGGCCGTTGACCGGCTCGTCGAAGAGCAGCACCCGCGGATTGCCCAGCAGCGCCGCCGCGATGCCCAACCGCTGACCCATCCCCAGCGAGAAGCCCTTCGACCGCTTCCCCGCCACCGACGCCAGCCCGACGAGGTCCAGCACCTCTCCGACCCGGGCCCGCGGAATGCCGTTGCTCTGCGCCAGACACAGCAGATGGTTGGCGGCGCTGCGACCGCCGTGCATCGCCTTGGCGTCCAGCAGCGCTCCCACATACGTCAGCGGGTTCTTCAGCTGCCGGTAGTGCTTGCCGTCGATCCGGACCGTGCCGGCCGTCGGCTTGTCCAGACCGAGCATCATCCGCATGGTGGTGGACTTCCCCGCACCATTGGGGCCGAGGAAGCCGGTGACGATCCCCGGCCGCACGGTGAACGTCAGATGGTCCACCGCGACCGTGTCCCCGTAGTGCTTCGTCAGCCCTCTGAGCTCGATCATGTACAGCACGCTAGGGGCGCCCCGAGGCCCCCGCCACCGGGGCGCGCCGCCCGGAGGACCACCGGCCCCGCCCCCCCCGGGTACGACCGTGCCCCCGCACCACCACACGGGCGGCACGGGGGCACCAACGGACTACGGAAGAACCCTCCCGGCGTCGGCCTCAGCGGGTCTGCTGCGCGGGCACGCCCCGGGTGACGGACTCCTCGTCGCCGGGCACGCCGGCGGCGGCCACCGCCGCGCCGGTCAGCGTCGCCAGCATCTCGCGGACGTTGGTCAGCTGCGCGTTGATCGAGTCGCGGCGGTTGGTGAGCGCCGCCAGCTCGCGCTCGGACTCGCTGCGGATCCGGTCGGCCTTGGCGTTGGCGTCCGCCACGATGTCCTCGGCCTGGCGCTGCGCGGTCTCCACCGTCTGGCGGGCCCGGCGCTCCGCGTCCGTCCGCAGCTTCTCCGCCTCCAGGCGCAGCTGCTCGGCGCGGTGCTCGATCTCCGCCAGTCGCTTCTCCGCCTTGGCCTGACGCGAGGCCAGATCGCGCTCGGACTGCTCGCGGCGCTTGGCGAGGTTGGTCTCGAAGTCCGCGGCGGCCTGCGCGGCCTTCGCGCGGGTCTCCTCGAAGAGGGCGTCCGCCTCCTCCCGCTTGGACTGGGCGTCCTTCTGCGCCTCGGCGCGCAGGGTGGCCGCCTCACCCTTGGCCTTCTCGACGATCCGAGCACCCTCGTCCTCGGCCTTGGCCTTGCGCTCGACCGCGAAGGACTCGGCGTCGTTGCGCACCTGCTGGGCGGCGGACTCGGCCAGCTCGCGGTGCTGCTCGGCGGCCCGCCGGGCCTCCTCGCGCAGCTCCTTGGCCTCCTCCTCCGCGAGGCGGAGGATCTTCTCCACGCGCGCCCCGAGGCCCGCGTAGGAAGGTTCGGCGTCGGTGACCTGAGCCTGGGCGTTCTGCGTCTCGAGGTGCAGCTCCTCGATGCGCTTCTCCAGCGAGGTGATACGGGCCAGCGCGCTGTCGCGGTCCGCGACGAGTTTCGTAATGCGGTCATCCACCTGACCGCGGTCGTACCCACGCCGCACGAGCTCGAAGCCGAAGGGGGAGGAAGTGTCGCTCATGGGGTTCCTGTCGAAAGAGACCGGTGAGGTGATAAGGAGAATCCTAGGGGCCTTAACGGCGTGTCATCGAGTCATTGCGCGTTTGAAGTGGAGAATGACCCCTCATTTGAGTGGCTACCCTTCAGACGGCTTGCCACTCGAACGAGTTGTCCCGGCCCCCGCGGCGGCCTTCACCGCCCCGCCCCCCTTGCCGTCCCCGCCCTGTGTGGGCACCTCGAACGACTCCAGCGCCTCCAGTACGTCCTGAACGCGGGAGATTTCGGTGTTGATGTCCTCCCGGCGACGGACCAGCACCTCCAGCTCGTGCTTGCCCTCCGCGACGATCCGGGCGGCCTCCTCCTTCGCCTCGGCCCGCATCCTCTCCGCGTCGCGCACCGCGGCGGACTTCTTGTTCTCGGCCTCCTTGATCAGGCCCTCGGCCTTCTTCACCGCGGCGATCCGGACCTTGCTCGCCTCGCTGTTGGCGTCCGCCATCAGCTTGTCGGCCTTCTCCTCGGCCTCCACCTGCTGCGCGGTGGCCTGCGCGATCAGCTTGTCGACCCGCTCGCCGGCGCTCTTCATCGCCTCCGCCGACTCCCGACGGGCCCGCTCGTGCAGCTCCTCGACCTCGGACTCGACCCGGACCCGCAGCTCCTCCGCGCGCTCCCTTATGGCCGTCGCGTCCCGACGCGCCTCACCGAGCAGCGTGTCCGCGTCCGTACGGGCCTTCTCCACCCGCATATTGCCGTCGGCCGTGGCCTCCCGGACGATCCGCTCGGCCTCCTTGCGCGCCGCCCCGACCATCGTGTCGGCCTGCTCCTCCGCGCCGGTCGCCGTCTTCAGCGCCTCCTCCTGCGCCTTGGCGATCAGCTGGTCGGCCTGCTCCGCCGCGTCGCCGCGACGCTTGGCGGCATCCTTGCGGGCCTCGTCCAGCAGCTGGTCCGACTCCTCCAGCGCCTCCGTACGGGTGAGGTCGGCGGCCTCCTCGGCCTCCTCGCGGATCTTCGCGGACTCCGCGCGCGTCCGACTGGCGTGCTCCTGCGCCACGGTGACGGTCTCCGCCGCCTCCGCGCGCAGCCGGTCCGCCTCCGCGGTCGCCGTCGCGATCATCCGGTCCGCCTGCTCACGGGCATCGGCCCGGGTACGGTCCGCCTCCCGCTCGGCCTCCGCGGACCGCTCCGCCGCCTCCGCGCGCAGCCGCTCCGCCTCGCCGGCCGCCTCCGCCACCAGCTCGTCGGCCTGAGTCGCGGCGTCGCCCCGCGTCTTGTTGGCCGCCGAACGCGCCTCGTCGGCGGTCCGCTCGGCGTCCGCCCGGGCACCCTCCAGCACCTCGGCCGCCTCGGCCCGCAGCCGCTGCGCCGCCTCGGTGGCGTCCGCCACCAGCCGCTGCGCCTGCTGCTCGCCCTCCGCGCGCAGCCGCTCGGCGGCCTCCTGGCCCTCCCGGACCGTGCGGTCCGCGTCGTCCTGCGCCGAGGACGTCAACTCGGTCGCCTCGGTGACGATCCGTTCGGCCTCCGCGCGCGCCTCGGTCAGCAGCCGATCGGTCTGCTCCGCCGCCTCGGACCGCATCCGGTTCGCGTCGTCCCGCGCCTCGGCCCGGGCCCGCGCCGCGTCCTGCTCCGCCGACGCCAGCGCGTCCGACGCGTCGGTGCGCAGCTGCTGCGCCCTCGCCGTGGCGTCCCCGACCAGCTTCTCGGCCTTGGCGGTGGCGTCCGTGACGAGTTTGTCGGCCTCGGTGGTGGCTTCGGTGAGCAGGCGGTCGGCCTGTTCGGCGGCCTCGGTGCGTGCCGTGTTGGCGTTCCGGCGTGCCTCGTCGAGGACCTCGGCGGCCTCCGCCCGCAGCTCCTCGGCCTTGGCGGTGGCGTCCGTGACGAGTTTGTCGGCCTCGGTGGTGGCTTCGGTGAGCAGGCGGTCGGCCTGTTCGGCGGCCTCGGTGCGTGCCGTGTTGGCGTTCCGGCGCGCCTCGTCGAGGACCTCGGCCGCCTCCGACCGCAGCCGCTCGCCCTCCTCGATGGCCTCCGAAACCGTGCGCTCGGCAAGGGACTTGGCGGCCTCCGTCGCCTCCTGCGCCTCGCGCCGGACCCGCGCGGCGTCCTCCGACGCCCGCTCCCGCTCCGCGTAGGCGTCCGCGCGGACCCGGTCCGCCTCCTCCTGCGCCTCGGACTTCGTCCGCTCCGCGGCGTGCTCGGCCGCCGAACGCAGCCCGGCGATCTCCTCGTTGGCCTGCTCGCGCAGCCCCGAGACCGCGTCCCGCACCTGCTGCGCGGTCTGCTCGGCCGTCGCCACCAACTCCGCCGCGCGCCGGTCCGCCTCCTCGACCAGCCGCTCGGCCTCCGCCTGCGCCTCACTGACCCGTGTACGGGCCGACGCCAGCAGCTCCTCGCTCTGCTCCCGCGCGGCCGTCCGCTCCTGATGAGCCTCCTCGCGCGCCTCGCCCAGCAGTTGCTCGGCCTCCCGGCGCCGCCGCGCGGCCTCCTCCTGCGCCTCGGCGAGCGCCTCCGCGGCCTCCGTGCCCGTACGCTCCGCGGCGGCTGCCGCCTCCGCACGCACCCGGTCCGCGGTCTCCTGCGCCTCCGCCTTGAGCCGCTCGGCCTCGGCCGCCGCCTCGCTGCGCAGCCGCGCCGCCGCCGCCTCGGCCTCCGACCGGGCCGCCGAAGCGTCCCCGGCCGCCTCCGACCGCAGCCGCTCGGCCTCGTCCTCGGCCTGCTGCTGCAACGACCGACGCCGCTCCGCGGCCTCCGCCTTGAGCCGCGCGGCCTCCTCCTGCGTCTCCCGGCGCAGCTGCTCGGCCTCCGCGCGCGCCTCCCGCAGCGACTCCTCGGCCGCCGCCAGCTTCTCCTCGGCCTCGCCGCGCAGCCGGTCCCGCTCCGCCTGGGCCTCGGCCCGGCGCTCCTCGGCGGCCTCCTCGGCCTCCGCGCGCAGCTTCGCCGCGCTCTTCTCCGCCTCGCCCGTCAGCTCCTCGGCGGCCTGGGTGCCCTCCAACAGCAGCTGCTCGGCCTCGTTACGGGCCCGCTCCAGCGCCTCCTCGGCCTGCCGCCGCAGCGCGGCCGCCCGCTCGATGGCCTCGGTCCGCACCCGCTCGCTGTCCGCGACCGCACCCGAACGGGTCTCCTCGGCATCGGACTTGGCCTTCGCCAACAGGTCCTCGGCGGTCCCGGCCGCCTCCTCGATCTGCTGGACCGCCTCCCGGCGCGCCTCACCGCGGATCCGCTCGCCCTCGGCGACCGCGTCCGCCCGCAGCTGCTCGGCCTCGCCGCGCAGCCGCCGTGCCTCCTCCTGGAGTTCGGCGGTCTTGGCGCGGTACTCCTTGGTGTCGTTCTTCGCCGCGCCCTTGAGCTGCTCGGCGGTGTCGTGCGCCTGCTCGCGCAGCCGGTCGGCCTCCGCCTCGGCCTCGTGGCGCAGCCGTTCGGCCTCCTCGACGGCGGCCTTCGTGGTGGCCTTGGCGTCCTCGGACGCCTTGGTCAGGATCTCCTCGGCGGCCCGCGCGGCCTTCGCCAGCTGCGCGGCGGAGTCCTCGGCGGCCCGCGACCGCGCCGACTCCTGCGCCTCGGACAGCAGTCGCTCCGCCTCGCCCCGGGCGTCCGCCCGCAGCGCCTCGGCCTCGGCCCGCAGCGCCTCGGCCTCCTTGGTCGCCTCCGCGACCAGTCGGGCCACCTCCGCCTTGGCCGTACGGGTGCGCTGCTCGTTCTCCGTCTCGGCCGCCGACAGCCGCTTCGCGGCCGAGTGCTGCGCCTCCTCGACGAGCTTCTCCGCCTCGGCGCGCGCCTCGCGCAGCGCCGCATCGGCCTCCTGCACCCGCGCCTCGGCGGCCCGCGTCAACTCGGTCGCCTGCCGGCGTGCCTCATCCGACTCCGCACCCGCGGTCGAACGCAGCTGCTCCGCCTGGTCGGTGGCCTCCTGGGCCTGGCTCGACGCCGCGTTCAGCAGGCGCTCGGCGTCCGTCCGCGCCCGGCGCAGGATGGATTCCGCTTCGGCGCGGGCCTCTTCCGCGGCGGTGCCCAGCCGTTCCCGGGCCCGGTCGGCCAGCCGCTGCGCCTCGGCGCGCGCCGCCGTCAGCGCCTGTTCGGCCTCCGCCCGGGACTCCTCCATCAGCCGACGGGCCTGGGACTCCGTACGGGCCCGCAGCTGTTCCGCCCACGCGACGTTCTCGTTGACGTGCGACTCGACGGTCTGCCGGCGCTCGTTGAGTTCCTCGTCGAGCCGCTGCCGACGGCTGACCGCCTCGGCGTGCAGCTCGGCCTCCATCCGGGCCTGCCGCTCGGCCGACTCCTGGAGCAGCCGTTGGGTCTGCGCGCGTGCCTCGCGCACCTCCCGCTCGGCGTCCGAACGTAGCTGGTCGGCCTGGATCTGCGCATTGCGCAGCAGCTGTTCGGCCTGGTGGCTGAGGTTGTCGTAGGCAGGCCGGGACGCGAGGTTGCGGCGCGCCTCGTGGAGCTTGGCGCGCAGCACCTCGACCTGGTACCCGAGGTCGTCGGCGTGCTGGACGGCCTTGTCCCGCTCGGTCTTCAGCCGCTCCATCTCGGCTTCGAACTGCGAGAGGTGATCGACCTCAGCCCACTGACGCTCCTGGCGCTCGTTGCCCCGCACTGCGCGGTCCCATCCGTCCCCTGGTCATGGCGGCGGCCGGCTCCGGCGCTGCAGCGCGGGTTCCGTACACGTCGCCGCGTACCGAACTCGCGCCCTTCGGAGCTGACCCTTCCGAAGAAATGGTGTCAGATCATCGGCAGAGTATGGACCGAGCCCCATTCCCGTACCCCGACCGAAGCTGCACTCTACCGGCCGGGGAAGCGGAAGGTCAGTGGTCAGTCGCGTCCGGGGGCGCGGCGGTGACGAGTTCGGTCAGCACACCGTGGCAGTCCTTGGGGTGCAGGAAGGTGATCCGCGACCCCATCGAACCCCGTCGCGGTTCGTCGTAGAGCACCCGGACGCCCTTGCGGCGGATGTCCTCGGCAGCGCCATCGACGTCTGCCGTGCCGAAGGCGATGTGGTGCACGCCCTCGCCGTTCTTGGCCAGCCACTTGCCCACCGCGGAGTCCTCCCGGGTCGGCTCCAGCAGCTGCAGGTACGAGGCGCCGCCGTCCGACGTCTCGTTGATCTTGAGCATGGCCTCGCGGACCCCCTGCTCCTCGTTGACCTCGGTGTGGAACACCTCGAAGCCATACGTGGCACGGTAGAACTCGACGGTCTTGTCGAGGTCGAAACAGGCGATCCCGATGTGGTCGATTCGCGTCAGCATGGCTCCAGTGCACCGCCCGCACGGCTGGTTACGCAACGTGCGCGCGATCACACCCGCTTGCCGGTGACCCGGCGACTACCCCTCAGTACATTGACGGGAACCCTCGTTAACTTCCCTGCAAAGGAAGGCCGCATCGTATGTCTGCATCGAACGGCACCACCTCGGTCATCGTGGCCGGCGCCCGCACGCCCATGGGCCGGCTCCTCGGTTCACTGCGCACCTTCTCCGGGGCCGACCTGGGCGGAGTGGCCATCAAGGCGGCGCTGGACCGCGCGGGTATCGGCGGCGACCAGGTGCAGTACGTGATCATGGGCCAGGTCCTGCAGGCCGGGACGGGGCAGATCCCGGCGCGCCAGGCCGCGGTCAAGGCCGGCATCCCGATGAACGTCCCCGCGCTGACCGTCAACAAGGTCTGCCTCTCCGGCCTGGACGCCATCGCCCTGGCCGACCAGCTCATCCGCGCGGGCGAGTTCGACGTCGTCGTCGCCGGCGGCCAGGAGTCCATGACCAACGCCCCGCACCTGCTGCCGAAGTCCCGCGAGGGCTTCAAGTACGGCGCGGTGGAGATGCTCGACGCGATGGCGCACGACGGCCTGACCGACGCCTTCGAGGGCATCGCGATGGGCGAGTCGACCGAGAAGCACAACACCCGTCTGGGCATCGGCCGCGCCGAGCAGGACGAGATCGCCGCGCGCTCCCACCAGCGGGCCGCAGCCGCCCAGAAGAACGGCCTGTTCGAGGCGGAGATCACCCCCGTGGAGATCCCGCAGCGCAAGGGCGAGCCGGTGCTCTTCAGCAAGGACGAGGGCATCCGCGCCGAGACCACCGCGGAGAGCCTCGGCAAGCTGCGGCCGGCCTTCGCCAAGGACGGCACGATCACCGCGGGCACGTCCTCGCAGATCTCCGACGGCGCCGCCGCCGTGGTCGTCATGAGCAAGGCCAAGGCCGAGGAGCTGGGCCTGGAGTGGATCGCCGAGATCGGCGCGCACGGCAACGTCGCCGGCCCGGACAACTCCCTCCAGTCGCAGCCGTCCAACGCCATCAACCACGCGCTCGCCAAGGACGGCCTCGGCGTCGAAGATCTTGACCTGATCGAGATCAACGAGGCGTTCGCGGCGGTCGCCGTGCAGTCAATGAAGGACCTGGGGGTCTCCCCGGAAAAGGTGAATGTCAACGGTGGTGCCATCGCGCTCGGACACCCGATCGGCATGTCCGGCGCCCGTATCGTGCTGCACCTCGCGCTGGAGCTGCGGCGGCGCGGCGGCGGCATCGGTGCCGCGGCCCTGTGCGGGGGCGGCGGCCAGGGCGATGCGCTGATCATCCGCGTACCGGGCAAGTGACGGGCCCGCGCGCCGGCCGGGTGCCGGCGCGCGGCGCGGGAGCAGCGCGTACCAGCCAGTGAGTCGAGGTCGAAGGAGCCGAGCGCGATGGTGGACGTCCCCCAGCTGGTGGAACAGGCCCGGCAGGGCCGCCCGAGGGCGGTGGCCCGGCTGATCTCCCTCGTCGAGGGAGCGGCGCCGGAGCTGCGCGAGGTGATGGCGACACTGGCGCCGCTGACCGGCGGCGCGTACGTGGTCGGACTCACCGGGTCGCCCGGCGTCGGCAAGTCCACCACGACGTCCGCGCTGGTCACCGCCTACCGCAAGGTCGGCAAACGGGTCGGTGTGCTCGCCGTCGACCCGTCCTCGCCGTTCTCCGGTGGCGCGCTGCTCGGCGACCGGGTCCGGATGAGCGAGCACGCCTCCGACCCCGGCGTCTACATCCGCTCGATGGCCACCCGCGGCCATCTCGGCGGGCTGGCCTGGGCCGCCCCGCAGGCGATCCGGGTGCTGGACGCCGCCGGCTGCGACGTGATCCTGGTGGAGACCGTGGGCGTCGGCCAGTCGGAGGTCGAGATCGCCTCCCAGGCCGACACCAGCGTGGTGCTGCTGGCCCCCGGGATGGGCGACGGCATCCAGGCGGCCAAGGCCGGGATCCTGGAGATCGGCGACGTCTACGTCGTCAACAAGGCCGACCGGGACGGCGCCGACGCCACCGCGCGCGAGCTGAACCACATGCTGGGCCTGGGCGAGTCCCGGGCGCCCGGCGACTGGCGGCCCCCGATCGTCAAGACAGTGGCGGCGCGCGGGGAGGGCATCGACGAGGTCGTCGAGGCCCTGGAGAAGCACCGGGCCTGGATGGAGGAGGGGGGCGTGCTGGCGCGGCGACGGCTGGCGCGGGCGGCCCGCGAGGTCGAGACGATCGCCGTCACCGCGCTGCGCTCCCGGATCGGCGACCTGTCCGGCGACCGCCACCTGGACGCGCTGGCCGAGCGCATCGTCGCCGGCGACACCGATCCCTATCGGGCGGCGGACGAACTGGTGGAGGGGCTGACGAACGGGGCCTAGGCGGCCGGTTCGTCAGCCTCGGGCGCCGGGGCCGCGGTGGCCTCCCGCGCCGCCGGGCCCTGGCGGTGCCGGGGGCCCGCCTGCGGCCCCCGGGACGCCGCGGTGGTCGGCGTCAGGGGTTGCCGCGGTGCTTGCGCAGGTGTTCCGCCACCGGTGTGAGGGAGGAGCGGAAGGACTCCAGGTCCTCGGCGGCGAAGAGGTCGATGAAGTGGCGGCGGACCGAGGCGACGTGGTGCGGGGCGACCCGGCGCATCGTCTCCCAGCCCTCTTCGGTGAGGACGGCGTAGAGTCCACGACGGTCCGACTCGCAGCTTTCGCGGCGCACCAGGCCGGCGTTCTCCATGCGGGTGATCTGGTGCGAGAGGCGGCTCTTGGACTGCAGCGTGCTGGCGGCCAGGTCGCTCATCCGCAGCCGGTGGTCCTCGGCCTCGGAGAGGTTGACCAGGATCTCGTAGTCGTTGTTGGTCAGGCCGAACGGCTGGAGATCGCGCTCCAGTTGGTGCATCAGCAGTCTGCTGACGTCCAGATGGGTGCGCCAGGCACGCTGCTCCTGGTCGGTCAGCCAGGGAGTGTCGCTGTCGGTCGTCATGGATGAATTCTACCCGTGAAAGTTGAATAGTGAATTAGTTGTGGTGTGTGACATTGCGGAAGTCGGCCGGGGTTCGTGGTTGATCAGACGTTCGAGGTCACCGTCCGCAGACTACCGTTCACAGCCCGAAGTGGCGCTGAAGCCCCCCGAGGCCGCCGGGCGGCTGCGGCAGTTGTGAGCCACTTTCCGGAGTCGGCGCGCCGCCGCCCGGCACGCCCTCCTCCGCCGGCAGCGCACCGGTCGCCCTCTCCGGCATCAACTGCTCCGTGGACTGCAGCAGAACCGTGCCGGCGCCGGTGAACTCGAACTGGTGCTCCTCGCCGGAGGCGCCGCCGATGCCGGTGTGGGCGCGCAGGCCGCCCAGGAATCCCCGCAGGTACTGATGGTCGTAGTGGTGGCAGGGGGAGGGGCAGTCGGCCCAGCCGACGAGGGCCTGCGGGTCCACCCGGATCGGGGGCTCGACGAACACCACGGGGCCGTTGGAGGCGGCCACGAACTTGCCCGTGCCGATGAGCGTGAGGAAGCCCGGGATGATCGATTGCTTCAGCGACAGAGATGGCTGAAACGCGAGCACGTTGCCGGAGCGAATAGTGAGGTTACCCTCATCCAGATCATAGGAATTGATGTCGAACGACCGGTCAGCGAGGAGCATCTTGCCCCGGCCCTCGGCGACCACCCAGTCCGCGGCGTGCAGTGGCGAATGGAAACTTCCGGCGATCAGGCGGTCCAGGCGGCCGTGTCCGATGCCGTGGAAGTCGATCTGCCCGTAGTAGGCGATCATCTTCCCCTTCTGGAGGAACCACTGGCCGTCGAGGTCGACGCTGAAGGCGTACGGATTGACGTTGTCGTCGGAGGGCAACGAGTGGACGTCGTGGACGACGGGACCGTTCACAGCTTCTCCTCCGACGCCTGTACGTAGACGGTGCCCCGGCCGGACAGCTCCAGTTGGAACGCCTCCCCCGAGCCGCGGCCGATCATCTCGCGCCAACCGATGGCGGTGGACAGGCGGTTGCGGACGTCGCCGCGGTGCGCGACATACGCCTGCGGGTCGACGTGGACCGGGCGCTCGGGGGCGATCGGCAGCTCGATGACGCCGCCGTGGGCCATCACCGCGACCGAACCGTGGCCCTGCAGGGTGGTGGTGAACAGGCCCTGGTCGGTGACCTGTCCGCGGACCATGCCCATCACCCCGCCCTGCGCGCCCATGAACATCGTGCCCTGGGACAGCGAACCGTCGAAGGCCAGCAGGCGGTCGGCCTCCACATAGAGCGTGTCGCCGGTCAGGTCGACGACCTGGACGTGGTGGCCGCCGTACCCGAACATCACCGTGGCGGTGGGGGTGTCTCCCCGGCCGTGCAGACCTTGGGCGACCTCGACGGTCATCAGGGGCGTCGCCTCGCCGGCGATCCGGCGGCCGATCATGGAGCCGAGGCCGCCCTGACCGCCCTGGATGTTGGGGGTGAAGGTGACCTCGCCGCGGTAGGCGAGCATCGCGCCGCGCTGGCTGAACAGCCGCTGCCCGGGGACGATCCTGGCTTCCACCATGCGGGAGTTGAGGGCCGTGAACGGCATCAGACCTCACCTCCCACGGTGTTGCGCTCGCTCGGCTGCACATAGACCAGCCCCTCGCCCTCGAAGCGGATCTGGAACGCCTCGCCGGAGCCCTCGCCGAGGAACGTGCGGAAGTTCACCCCGGACTGGAAGTGCTGCTTCAGCTGGCCGGTGTGCGCGATGTACGCGCCCGGGTCGACCTGGAGGGGGTACTGCTTGGTGACCCGCAGCACCACGGCCGGGCCGTCGGAGGTGAGCGCGGCCTGCCCGTGGCCCTCCACGGTGGTGGTGAACAGGCCGTTGCCCTGCGAGGCGCCGCGCAGCCCGGTGAACGTCGTGCCGGTGTGCAGTGCCGCCTCGGTGCACAGCAGGTTGCTGGCCTCCACGAACAGCTTCTCGCCCTGGAGGCGGACCAGGTTGACCTCGCTGGCGCGGTCGGCGAAATAGCAGGTGCCCTGGCCCTTCACCTCCATCACGGTCATCTGCTCACCCGTCAGCCGCCGGGTGACCATGCCGCGCAGCCCCTCGCCGCCGCCGGTCATCTTCTTGAAGGTCATCCGGCCGTCGTAGGCGACCATCGCGCCGTTCTTCGCCTTGACGGCGTCGCCCGCGAGGTCGACGGCGAGCACCTTGCTCCCTTGGAGCCGAAACTGAGCCACGGGGCAGACGGTAGTGGGCGCAGGGCGGGCAGGACAGGGCCTTTGTCCCGGAGTCGACCCCGGTCTTTCCCCGAGCCCGCCCGGATCGACCCCGTCCGCGCGCCCGTGGGCAGCGGTCCACGCGCGCCCGACCGCCCCGGGCGCGGTGATCGCCGGAGCGGCTGTAACAATGGGGCGGACGCTTGTGAACTCTTGCACAAGCATTGTGACGCCCGCCTCCCCCTCCGCCCGAACGAGGTTCCCGTGGACATCAAGACCGCCGCCGCCCTGCACCGCCTGCGCCTGGCATCCATCCCGGAGGCGCTCTCCTTCCCGGCGCTGCTGATATTCGGCACGGGCTTCCGGATCTTCCTGGGCTACGACAAGCTCGTCATGCCCCTCGGCCTGCTGCACGGCATCCTGTTCACCATCTTCCTGGTGCTGCTCCTGGACGCCTGGAACCGCACCAAGTGGCCCTTCAAGCGGGTCGCGTTCTTCTTCGTCCTCGCGGTCCTGCCGTTCGGCGGCCTGTACGCGGACAAGGTGCTCAAGCGCGAGGAGGAGGCCGGTGTGATCGCCGCCCGCGCCCGCCGGGAAGGCACGGTCAACGCATGATCGTCGCCTTCTCCGTGAGCCCGCTGGGCGTCGGCGAGGACGTCGGTGAGTACGTCGCCGACGCCGTCCGGGTCGTCCGCGAGTCCGGCCTGCCCAACCGCACCGACGCGATGTTCACCTCCATCGAGGGCGAAAGAGTGTACCTGTGAGGTCATAGACGCAGAAGCCCCGCCCGCCCTCGATCGGAGAGCAGACGGGGCCTGTTTCTTAGTGCTGACCGTCCGGCGCTATGTCAGATCACGAGGCGGGCGCGCCGACTCCCTCGCACATGTCGAGAGTGCCTTGCTTCTGATGCGCGGCTACCGGTTGGCCGGGTTCGGCGCCGACCGTCGCGCCGCAGACGGGGCAGACGCCTGCGCACTGTCCGGGGTCGAACCGGGCTCCGGGGTGGGTGTGAGTGCATCCCATTTCAGCGTTCTCCGTTCGTTCGACGGATGGTGCCTTACGGTGGTGCGACCCTCCTCAGCAGTTGAGGAGGGGGCCTAGAGGAGGCGCACGAAGATGCGCGCCGTGTTGTAGAACGTGATGGTCAGGCCCGGTTTCCCGGAGGAATCTTGCCTCTGAGACCAGCGGTCGATGTTCGCGATCTGGGGAGATTCGGCACGAGCAAGGAGCGCTGCCAGCCACGTCTCCGGAGCATCGGACGGCTCTGGGGCATCACCCACAGGCACCGGGTTGCCCTCTACCGCCTGAAACTCCCCACCGTCATCCTTGTGGCGCTCCCCTTCTGGAAGCTGACCGTAGATTTGCCAACGTGCCTCGCCTTTGGCGGTGGTGATTGACACCCCGAACGGGTGTTTCGTGTCGCCAGACTCGGCAAGTGTCTGGACGCTGACCGTGGTCGGGTCGTTCTTGGCCAGGCTCACGACGAAATCTTGAAAGGTCTGGGGGCGCACTGGGGTCGTCCTCTCTTCGCGAAACGCTCAGTTTAGGAGTCGTGGCCCGGCACGTTGGTTACGCCGGAGGCTCAGGGGCGACGGTGGCGACCACGGAGCGCCCCAGCAAGCGGCGCCATGATCGTTCGGGGCGGGGTGTCGGTCGGCGGGCCGGGGGCGTGGAACACCACAGTGGCCCCGTGCACCTCACACCGGTACGCCCCACCTCCCAGCGGAGTCATGTCGTGCCACGCCATGGGGCACACAACGGGCCGGTAGTCGCCTTCCAGCACAGCGGGGGAAGGTTCCCCCTCCTGGGGGCTGAACAGCTGTTCTAGGACCCTCCACACGGCTTCCCCGCCCCGTCCGACTTCTTGCCCGCATTGCTGCCGTTGCTGCTGCGGTCATTCAGCTTCTTGGTCTTCTCGCTGAGATCCTTAGCGCTGCCGCTCATCGCCGGGCGGCCTCCAAGATCTTGCACAGGCGCTCCGTGTCCCCGCTGGAGAACGGCGGGGGAACGACCTTCTCCACCAGGGCGCCGCCGGGCTTCTTGACGGTGGCCACCATGGGGTCATCAACGAGGAAGCCGGCCGCCTGGAGGGCATCGTGCAAGCGCTTGCACATCTCTTCGACGGTTCGTGCGTGGTCGGTGCCGGTGGGGGTGTCAGGCATAACGCATCACTCCTCAGCGGGGATTCCGCTTTGGCTTCTTGGGGGTGGTTACAGCATCGGCACCCGCAGCTACCCTGACCAGGGCATAGGCGTTTCCAAGTGGTTTGGAAAGGTGGTGAGTTGGACGAATGAGCGAACCAGCTAACGGGCTTCAGTGGTTCGGGCGGGAACTGGAGGAGGCGTTACGGCACAAGGGGGCAACGCAACAGGCGCTTGCCGACTTCACCGGGTACAAGGCGCCGTACGTCTCGAAGGTGAAGAACGGGCAAGCGCTCCCGAGCCCTCAGTTCGCTGAAGGATGCGACCGGTTCTTCAACACGTCGGGCTACTTCGCACGGTTACTCCAACGGATCTCCAAGCATGGGCATCCGGAGTGGTTCATCCCGTACCTGAATCTGGAAGAGAAGGCCGCAGGTATCAGCGACTTCTCACCGTTCCTCGTCATGGGGATACTGCAAACCCCCAACTACGCTGAGGCACTGTTCAGGGCGGCGCACCCTCGAGACGTAGACGAGTCGATCAAGACCAAGGTGGCGGCGCGACTTCACCGCCGGCACATCTTGGAGCAGGACGCCCCGCCCCTGCTGTGGGTGATCTTGGATGAGTCATGCCTGCATCGCCGTGTAGGCGGCAGCGACGTGATGCGAGAGCAGATGGAACACCTACTCCTCGCTGCCCAAGGCCCCCACATCACGTTGCAAGTTCTCCCGTACGACTCGGGCGCGCCTGCGGCTGCTGAGCCCTATACGCTGCTCACGTTCAACGATGGCGAGACCGCCCCGGTGCTCTACTCGGAAGCGCAGGGGGAGGGTCGCGTGATCGACTCGGCCTCGATGGTGGCGACCGGTACAGAGCGGTACGAGCGCCTGCGAGCCGACGCACTGTCCCCGGAGCGGACCGTCCGCGCGCTGCGTGATGCGGTCAAGGAGTACACGAGATGAGCGACACCCAACGGTGGGTTAAGTCCAGCTACAGCAGCGGCGACGGTGGACAGTGCATCGAATGGGCACCTTCAGCCGTTGCTACCGGCGCCGTCCCCGTCCGTGACAGCAAGAACCCTCACGGCCCCGAACTGACCTTCTCCGCACACGCCTGGTCAGCGTTCGTGAACAACCTCCAGAGCGCCGAACTCCCGACCGCCTGACCCCGACACCCTCCCGGCCCCGTTCGCCACGCACACGGCAGACGGGGCCCGTCTGTACGCCGGAAACCCTGTGACCCGTACACGGACAGCGCTGCTATCCACTGCCGGTAGCCCTAACAGCGCTTAGGGGGTCACTCCCCACCCCTTAACGGGGTCGTTCTCGAGACCGATCCGACACGTTTCCGCTGGTCACAGCACGAACGAGAGCAAAAAACGGCTTCACACCCAGCGCACGCGTCTCGTGCTTGAGCCGGGATCGCCAGACGCGCTAACGGCTGAACTTTGGCAGCGCTCCACCCTTCCCCGCGCTGACACAGCAAAAGACCGCCTGACGGGTGGCCAGACGGTCTCTCAGGTCTCAGGCGCAGCAGGGTTACGACGCTTCACTCAGCGCCCGGTACAGCGTCGCCCGGGACACCTTGAGGGCCTTAGCGATCGACGTGACGCTCTCACCCTTGGCCCGGCGCGCCTGAGCCACAGCGAGTTTGTCAGCGTCCATGACGGTCGGGCGTCCCCCATGGTTGCCATTGCGGGCGGCAGTCTCTAGCCCCTCCAGGGTCTTCTCCCGGATGCCCTCCCGTTCCACCTCAGCGGAGACAGCAAGCACGGCGAAGACGATGGCCCCGGACCCGTTCGGGTCGTAGACGCCCTGGAGCGGACCGGAGAGAAGTTCCAGTTGGATGCCGTCCGCCTGGAGCGTGGCGGACAGAGCCATGAGTTCAGCGGCGCTACGGGCAAGCCGCTTCATCTCCACCACGGTCAGGATGACCGGCTGACCAGGTGCAGCCGCCCGGATCTCCCGAGCCAGCGTCAGAGCCTTCTCCAGCTCCGGCCGCTCCTTCACACGGGTGCTGATCTTCTCGGAGAACACGCGGCTGCACTGCGCACCGGCCAGCGCATCCAACTGCGACTGAAGTTCCTGACCGACCGTGGAGCAACGGGCGTAGCCAATCCGTATCGCTGCGCCCGGCGCCGCCTCGGGCACGTTGGGTACCGCCGCACGGGCCACCCACGCCTTACCGGGGTTCCGGTCCGCCGGAGTCTTCACCGTCAGCTCCGCTTTCAGCGCGGGCACCAGGGCGAAACGGCCCGTGTGGTAGTTCGCAGCCACCTTGCCCGTGGACGTACGGCAGGCACTACCGGCGGGCGCTGCGCACTTCGGGCAGTCGTGGCGCTCCGTCAGGTCAGCGGGGGTGCTGGTGTTCGTCGTCATGATCAAACCGTCTCATAAACGTGTCTCTAAAGCCAGGCGAGCGGCGGATCTTTTGCGACGGGTTTTGAGACGCCGAGGTCGGGGCGAAACGGACACCCGCCCGCCATGCACCCCAGCGTCTCAATAACCATCGATTGTGAGACGCCTGCCGGTCGTCACGCTCGGCAACGGCCCGCGCAAACGCTCCAATGAGCCACACGAGAGTTTTTGCTCGCTGCCGCTCTAGCGGAGAATCAACGAGGGGCCACCGCCTGGGGCGGGGGCGGACTAGACCTCGGGAAGCGACACCCCGCGCCAACCCTCATAGCCCGACAGCTTCCGGCGCGTACCAAACCGCTTATCCATCGCAGCGAACAAAGCCCGCTTACCCATCACCGCCCCCAGCGAACGAGACAACACCGGCTCCGCAGCGCAGAACGCCTCCCACACCGCCGACGTACGGACATGCACGCTGTACGGCGCAGCACCCAAACGCTTCACCCACGTCGCCGGATCATTCAACGCAGCGCGGAATGCATCGAACTGCGAAGCCAGCGAAAGGAGTTGAGTCGCTCGGGCGTCGGACGCCGACTCAATCTCTGACGCCACATCACGGAGCGAACGCACCACGAGGGGGCTTACATCGACGGGGGCGGGGATCGCCTCAAGGTCCCGAGCTAGCCCGTCGGCTACGTCCTGGTGCCACCGCTTGTCATCCGGATCAGTCGCATTGTGCGCAGCAACGCGAGAGTCCAACAGGTACCCCTGCAACTCCCGGCGAAGTTTCTCGTTCTCCTCCCCAGCGTCCAGCGCATCAGCCAGACCGCGCAGCCACTCACCCATGCCGCGCCGCACCAGCGGCCAATCCCGCCATTCACCGCCCGGCGTCGTCCACTGCGCCCCCGACCAGACGAACGGCACCGGTGCACCCACCCCGGCAGCGTGCCTAAGCGGTCTTGGTGAAGTGTGGTGCTGTTTGGGTATGTGCCATACCAGGAGGGGGGTTTGGAATGGCAGGACCGTTGTGGGTGGAGCTCTCGTCGGAGGATGAGGCGGAGTTGGGGCGGCGGTTGAGGGCTCGGGACTTGCCGGTGAATGAGCGGGTGCGGTTGGAATGCGTGCGGCTGTCGGCCCAGGGCCGCAACGCTCCCGAGATCGCGTCCATTGTCGACCGGCATGTGGTCACCGTGCGCAAAGCTCTGCGCCGGTTCCTTGACGGAAGTTTCGAGGCCCTGGCCGACGCGCCCCGGTCGGGTCGGCCGCCACGGTGGACGCGCGAGGACCTGGACGCGCTGGAGGCGATGCTGGATACCGCGGCGGCTGAGGGGACCACGTGGACGCTGCCCGCTTTGGCGGAGTGGCTGCGCCGAGAGCGTGGGGTAAATGTCGATTCTTCCTGGCTGTCGGTGCTGCTGCACCGGGACGGTTTCCGCTGGAAACGTACCCGCGACAGTCTGCGGCACAAGGCCGGCCCGGCCCTCCAGGCCGCCGCGTGGGAGCGGCTGGAGGGCCTACGGCTGTACGGCTGAGGGCCGAAGCCGGTACCGAGGATCTGTACTACCTGGACGAGTCCGGGTTCTCTCCGACCCTGCCCACCGGTTTCACCTGGGCCCGCACCGGTGTCCGCGCTGTCGTCAAGCGGGAGGACACCAAGAACCGGCGGGTCAACGTCCTGGGAGCACTGAGCGAGAGCGGGCCAGGCCCCGAACTGGTGTGGAGGGCCGTCGACCACAAAATTGACGCTTCGATGGTTCTCGACTTCGTCTGCACGCACATCGCACGCCTGCCCAAAGGAACGGACAGTCTCACTGACCCGCCGCCTGGTTGGCGGCGGGTCAGACCGTGCACGATCGTCATGGACAACGCCCAGATCCACCACGCCAGACTCTTCAAGGGACGGCGTGAAGAACTGGAGGCCATCGGCGTCCACCTGTTCTACCTCCCACCGCGATCGCCGGAGCTGAACCTCATCGAGCGCATATGGCGCTCAGTGAAGTACCAGGACATGCCCGTCCGTGCCTACACCAGCACCACCGCACTACACACCGCCGTCGACCAGGCAATGACCCGACGGGCAACAGCACTGACACCAACCACAGAAGACTTGCTCAAGACCGCTTAGACGCCATCTCCAGCACGCTACGTGCCGACGCGTCAGCTATGTACTTTCCCAAAGTTCCCAGGCTCCTTACTGAAAGGCATTGAGGACATGTCACCCCCGCTGTCTTGCCAACCAAGGAACAAGACAAGTGACCAAAGGTGACCCGAACACCCCTCAAGAGGTGAAGCTAGAGACTAACAAAACACCAGGTCACACGCTGTTTAGGTGAAGAGAGAGGAATGAAAAACAACTCTCTGCTGTAGAAACGGAGACCGTCCTACACCTCGTCATCTCGTCACCCCGTCACCGAAGCGATACGTGCCCCAGGAACGCCGAACGGCCCGTCACTGGGGGAACATCCCAGCAACGGGCCGCAAGCGGCGCTCAGGCAGGCTTACCGCAGCCCCTCTTGGTGTGCGATGTCGTCCAAGATGTCCTGCCGGATCTCCTCATGTTCCTCCGGAGTAAGAGGGGCGGGCGTGTGGCTTAGCTCTTCCTCGGTCCGGGCGATGCCGGCCAACTCTGCCTCGGCTGCCTCTTCCTCAGTCGGCCCCCACGCGAACGACAGACGGTCTTCAGCGCCGCGAGGGTGCAAGGTGACTCGAAGGTTCATCAACCTCAGCAAGTGCTCACGCCCCGACTGATCCTCCGCCTCCCACGCCTCGGCCATTGTGCGCCCGGTCGGCTCTGACACTTCCCTTGTCTCGGGGTCGTGCTCACTCAGCAGGTGGGCGTACGAAGCCTCAAGTTCCGCCGCTTTCTTCTCGAGTGTCGGCAGCATCAATGGCCCGGCTGTCGCCATGCGCAAAGCCAGCCGTTCAGCTTGCTCCCGGACCTCTTCCATCTCCGCCGATAGATCGTTCCCGCCCTCAAGGCGTACGGTCCACTCCCTGGCCCTGCCGAACACCTTCAGAAACTCGCTCTCCACGCGTTGATCAAGTGTCTCGGCGTAGATGGTCGTGTGGCCCGGCTTGCAGCGATAGAGGGGGACACCCTTGTCCGAGGTGCCGCCGTTGAGCTTGCAATCCCGGTAACACCACGCCATGCCGGAGCACATGGGCGCAGCGTGGCGGGGCGCACGGTCCTGACCCGTGGCAAGCTCCTCCATGCGGCGCCGCGCAGCCTTCAACTCCGCTGCGGACAGGATCGGCTCAGCGAACTGAACGGGCGTCACCCCGTCCTCTTCGGTGACCAACTCGCCCTTATGGTCACGCTGCCCGCGCAGTGTCGGGGACTTGAGCAGGCGGCGCCACTGCGCCTCACTGAGCCCCGCGATAGGCGCCGTACCGGCCACCGTTCCACCGTCCACCAGGGCGGCCCAAGCGTTCCTGATCGGCTCCGCCTCTTCAGGGTAGATCTCCAAGTACGCCCCATCCTCACGGCGCACGATTCGGTACCCGCGCGGCGCACGCCCGGAAGTCCAGCGGCCTTGCTTGCGGCGGGTGGCGTGCCCCTCCGTGATTCGACCCCTGGTCATCTCCCGTTCCCACTCCGCCAGGGCGGCAAGGACAACGGCCACCATGCGGCCCGTGGGGGTCGCCGTGTTGATCGTGCCGTCAGTGGTCGCAATGCGTACGCCGTGCTCCTCACCCCACGCCACCAGCCGCAGGAACTCAGACACGCTCCGGGCGTACCGGTCCAGCTTCCACGCGATCACAAGATCCGGCTTGTCGGCCATGAGCGCCCGCATTCCCTTACGGGCCTCAAGGGGCTTAGCGCCCGACACTCCAGCGTCTACGTACTCCACGGCATCGGCAGGGTCGTACCCGTTCGCCACCAGCCACCGCCGGGCCGCATCCCGCTGTGTGTCTATAGACGTGGATTCGTCGGACTCACGGGAAAGACGCAGGTATATCGCTATTCGCATGGCTCAATCCTCACCGATGGGAACTATGTACTCAGAGGTGCACCCTCTTGGGCGAGTGGGACGAGGTCATGGACGTCGTCAAGCGCGCGGTGGCCGCCGTCGAGGCGCGCGCCGGGCGGGTCTCGCTGGTGCTCAAGGCCGACATCCGGCCGGGCGTCACCGACGGCCTCACCTCGAAGGTGGAGACCGTCGAGCGCTATCTGGCCGGGGGCCAACAGACCTCCTGACGGGCCCGGCCGTCAGCCGCCGGCCGTCAGGGCGATGCCCAGCGGCGTCCGCTCGTAGCGCACCTGGTGACCGTGCCGGCGCGAGGTCAGCAGCCCGGCGTCGCGCAGCACGGACAGGTGCGCCGAGACCGACGAGACGGCCAGCCCCAGCCGGTGCGCCAGCGCCGAGGTCGTCGCCGGCGCGTCCAGCGCGGTCAGCACAGCGGCCCGGTTGGCGCCCAGCAGGCGCGCCAGCGCCGGGCCGCCGGCCGGCTCCTGCCACAGACCGCCGATGCCGCGCGCCGGGTAGATCACCGTCGGCTGCCACGGCGGATCGAAACCGCTGATCACGTCCGGCCACACGAACACGCTCGGCAGCAGCAGCACCCCCCGCCCGTCCAGGTCCTGCATCTGCGCGAAGTCCGTACGGGTGCGGACGGTCAGCGTGCCGTCGTCCGACCAGGACAGCCGCGGGTGCAGATCGGTGAACAGGCGGCGCAGCCCACCGCTCGCCAACTGGTGCGAGCGATAGGCGATCTCGGCCTCCAGCAGCGTCCGCAGCCGGGGCCAGTCGGGCGCCACCAGGGCCTCCCAGGCCCGTTCGGTGACGTCCGCCAGCTCCTGCACCGCCCGCGCCGGGTCCGCCAGCGCCGCCCGGCCGCGCGGCGACCGTGCCGCCCCGGGCGTACAGGCCAGCGACTTGGCCATCTCGGCGCGGGCCAGCGCCGGATCGGTGGCCCGTAGGCGCGCCAGCTCCGCGGCGAAGTCGGCCAGCGGCACCTCCGGCGGCCGGCCCAGGAAATCGGGGGTGTACCCGGGCTGCGACGACGGCATGAACAGCCACACCGGCGACAGGTCCAGCCCCGCCACCCGCTCCCGCATCCGCCGCAGCCACGGCAGGTGGTAGCCGTGCCGGTCGGTGCGCCGCAGGGTCCGCAGCGCCTCATGGGTCTCGCACAGCGGCGAGATCGCGAACCGGATCCGCAGCAGGTCGTCCGCGCCGAAATGCAGCTCCAGCGGCACCGCCGGGCCCTCCCCTCACCGACTTTCGGCTGGAGCCGAAACACTACGGTCCGTCCGGCGGCGTCGGCAGCCTGACTCCATGCCGACGCCTTCCGGGCCCGCACGACCGGGCCCCGCTCCCGCCTGTCCGCCCGCCTGCGACCCGGGCGGTCCGCCCGCCCCGGACGCCGCAGGGCCGACCGGCACGGGCTACCGCGCCGTCTTCGCCGTCCCCGAATTCCGCTTCGTCTTCGCCGCCCACCTGCTCTCCTCCCTGGGCGTGGTGGTCTGTGAGATCGCGCTCTCCGTCCTCGTCTACCGGCTCACCGACTCGCCGCTGCTCAGCGCGCTGACCTTCACGCTCGGCCTGCTGCCGTACCTCCTCGGCGGGACCCTGCTGTCGGCTGTCGCCGACGGCTACCCGGCCCGGCGGGTGCTGGTCATCTGCGACGTGGTGTGCGCGGTGGCCGCCGCGGCGATGGTGCTGCCCGGGACGCCGGTGGTCGTCCTGCTCGGGTTGCGCTGCGCGATCGCGGCGGTCGCGCCGGTCTTCGCCGGCACCCGGGCCGGGACGCTCGGCGACATCCTCGGCGAGGGAGAGCCGTTCGTCCTGGGGCGCTCGCTGATCCGGATCGTCAACCAGGGCGCGCAGTTGGCCGGGTTCGCCGCCGGGGGACTGCTGCTGACCGCCGTCACACCGGGCGCGGTGCTCGGCATCACCGCGGCGACGTTCACCACCTCGGCGCTGCTGCTGCGGCTGGGGACCGCCGCCCGCCCGGCCCGCGGAGGCCGGATGACGGCGGGGAGGGCCGGTGGCGCCCTGCTGGGCGCCTCGTGGGCCGGCACCCGGCGACTGCTGGCCGACCGGCCGATCCGGGCGCTGCTGCTGCTCGCCTGGGTGCCGCCGGCGCTGGTGGTCGTCCCGGAGGCGCTGCTGGTCCCGTACGGGGGACTGCTGGGGGTGGGCCCGGCCGGGCAGGGGCTCTTGATGTGCGGGATGCCGGTCGGGGCGGTGGTCGCCGAGACCCTGGCGGGGACGCTGCTGGGGTCGCGCGCCCGGACCCGGCTGACCTTCCCCATGGGGGTGTTCACGGTGCTGCCCTCCCTCGGGTTCGCCGCCCGGCCGTCGCTGGGCTGGGCCCTGGTGCTGCTGGTGCTGACCGGCACCGGCATCTCGTACAACTTCGGCGTGGACCGGTGGTTCGTCGCCGCGGTCCCCGAGGAACAGCTGGGACAGGCGATGACCGTGATGCAGGCGGGCCGGATGACGATCATGGGGCTGGCGATGGGGCTGGCCGGGGTGGCCGCCGAGTACGCGCCGCTGCCGGTGGTGATGCCGGCCGCGGGGGTGCTGGGGGTCGCGGCGGTGCTGGCGGTGATCGCCGAGGTACGGCGCTCAGGGGCGCGGACGGCGTGGGCCGACGGACCGGTGCCGGCCACTCCCTGAGACCGAAAGTTGAGACAGGGCTAACCAGCATATGACCGCCGGGTAGGGTCGGAAGCGTGCCGAAGCCGCTCAGCCTTGCCTTTGACCCCATCGCTCGCGCCGACGAACTCTGGAAGCAGCGATGGGGCTCCGTGCCCTCCATGGCCGCGATCACCTCGATCATGCGGGCCCAGCAGATCCTGCTGTCCGAGGTGGACGCGGTGGTCAAGCCGTACGGACTGACCTTCGCGCGCTACGAGGCGCTGGTGCTGCTGACGTTCTCCAAGGCGGGCGAGCTGCCGATGTCGAAGATCGGCGAGCGTCTGATGGTGCACCCCACCTCGGTGACCAACACCGTGGACCGGCTGGTGAAGTCGGGCCTGGTCGCCAAGCGGCCCAACCCGAACGACGGCCGGGGCACCCTGGCGTCCATCACGGACAAGGGCCGCGAGGTGTGCGACGCGGCCACCCGCGACCTGATGGCGATGGACTTCGGGCTCGGGGCGTACGACGCCGAGGAGTGCGCGGAGATCTTCGCGCTGCTGCGTCCGCTGCGGGTGGCGGCCGAGGATTTCGAGGACCGGCCCGCGACCGCGCAGTAGGGTCTCTTCGCAGGTCGGCGCGCTGCTTCCCCGCTTACGCGGGGGTGGTCCGCGAAGAGTCCTCACCCGATACCGGGCGGTTGCGCGGTCCCCGCGTCCGCGGGGGATTTCCGGGCGGTTACGCTCGTATCCATGAAATCCAGCGTGCTGACCCGTTACCGGGCGATGGCCTACATCACCGCCGTGATGCTGCTCGTGCTCTGCGCCTGCATGGTTTTCAAGTACGGCTTCGGGATCGGCAAGGACCTGACCCTCGTCGTCGCGCAGGTCCACGGCGTGCTCTACATCATCTACCTGATCTTCGCCTTCGACCTCGGTTCGAAGGCGCGCTGGCCGTTCGGCAAGCTGCTGTGGGTGCTGATCTCCGGGACGATCCCGACCGCCGCGTTCTTCGTGGAGCGCAAGGTGGTCCGCGAGGTCGCGCCGCTGCTGGCGAAGGCCGCGCCGGAGCCGGTCAAGGTCTGACGGCGGCGGCCGGGCCGTCGGGCCCGCGCCTCTCCCGGTGCACGCGCCGCGCCTCTCCCGTTGCGGGAGGGGCGCGTTTGTGCTGTCCGTGGCCGTGCCGTCCGCGGCGTTTCCGCGGCGCGGGTGCCGGGCAGCCCCCCGGTGGGGGAATGCGCGACCCCTAGGGGGCCGCCCCCGCGGGTTTCAGGGAGGGTTCGGGGCCGATTCCCATCGACAGATAGTAGGACGTCCTAGTAAATTCATGGGCATGGACGCTGACGCGATCGAAGAGGGCCGCCGCCGCTGGCAGGCCCGGTACGACACCGCCCGGAAGCGCGACGCCGACTTCACCACGCTCTCCGGCGACCCCGTCGAGCCGGCGTACGGGCCGCGCCCTGGCGACTCGGTCGAGGGGTTCGAGCGGATCGGATGGCCGGGGGAGTACCCCTTCACGCGCGGCCTGTACCCGACCGGCTACCGCGGCCGGACGTGGACGATCCGCCAGTTCGCCGGCTTCGGCAACGCCCAGCAGACCAACGAGCGCTACAAGATGATCCTCAAGGCCGGCGGCGGCGGCCTCTCGGTGGCGTTCGACATGCCGACGCTGATGGGGCGGGACTCCGACGACCCGCGCTCGCTCGGCGAGGTCGGTCACTGCGGTGTCGCCATCGACTCGGCGGCCGACATGGAGGTCCTGTTCAAGGACATCCCGCTCGGCGACGTCACGACGTCCATGACGATCAGCGGGCCCGCCGTGCCGGTCTTCTGCATGTACCTGGTCGCCGCCGAGCGCCAGGGCGTCGATCCGGCGGTGCTCAACGGCACCCTCCAGACCGACATCTTCAAGGAGTACATCGCGCAGAAGGAGTGGCTCTTCCAGCCCGAGCCGCACCTGCGGCTGATCGGTGACCTGATGGAGCACTGCGCGCACGGCATCCCGGCCTACAAGCCGCTGTCGGTCTCCGGCTACCACATCCGGGAGGCCGGCGCGACGGCCGCCCAGGAGCTGGCGTACACCCTCGCCGACGGCTTCGGCTACGTCGAGCTGGGCCTCTCCCGCGGACTGGACGTTGACACCTTCGCGCCCGGCCTGTCGTTCTTCTTCGACGCCCATGTGGACTTCTTCGAGGAGATCGCCAAGTTCCGCGCCGCGCGCCGGATCTGGGCCCGCTGGATGCGCGACGTCTACGGCGCCCGCACCGAGAAGGCGCAGTGGCTGCGGTTCCACACCCAGACCGCCGGCGTCTCGCTCACCGCCCAGCAGCCGTACAACAACGTCGTCCGCACCGCGGTGGAGGCGCTGGCGGCGGTGCTCGGCGGCACCAACTCGCTGCACACCAACGCCCTGGACGAGACCCTGGCGCTGCCCAGCGAGCAGGCCGCGGAGATCGCCCTGCGCACCCAACAGGTGCTGATGGAGGAGACCGGCGTCGCCAACGTCGCCGACCCGCTGGGCGGTTCCTGGTACATCGAGGCGCTGACCGACCGGATCGAGGCGGACGCCGAGAAGATCTTCGCGCAGATAACGGAGCGCGGGGCGCGGGCGGTGCCGGACGGACAGCGTCCCCAAGCTCTCGGCTCGGCTCGAGCAGGGCAGACCCCATCCATCGGCCCGATCACCTCCGGCATCCTGCGGGGCATCGAGGACGGCTGGTTCACCGGCGAGATCGCCGAGTCCGCGTTCCGCTACCAGCAGGCCCTGGAGAAGGGTGACAAGAGGGTCGTCGGCGTCAACTGCCACGAGGGCTCCGTCACCGGCGACCTGGAGATCCTGCGGGTCAGCCACGAGGTCGAGCGGGAGCAGGTGCGGGTCCTCGCGGAGCGCAAGGCGGCCCGCGACGACGCCCGGGTGCAGGCCGCGCTCAAGGAGCTGCTGGCCGCCGCCCGCAGCGACCGCAACATGATCGAGCCGATGCTGGCCGCGGTCCGCGCGGAGGCGACCCTCGGCGAGATCTGCGGCGCGCTGCGCGACGAGTGGGGGACGTACACCGAGCCGGCCGGCTTCTAGCTAGGGCCTGTCGGCACGACGGGAGCGGCCGGTCCCGGGCGGCCGCCGCGCCGCCGCCCGGGGATCGGGAACCGGAGCACCGCCCCCTCACCCGGCCCCGGTGGGGGGTTCCGCGCCCCGCATCCGCAGGCGGAACAGCGCGCCGCCGCCCGGCGCCTGCTCCGCGGTGAGCTCGGCGCCGTGCGCCCGGGCGATCTGCCGCGCCATGGCCAGGCCCAGGCCCGAGCCGGGCAGGGCCCGGGCGGCCTGGGCGCGGTAGAAGCGGTCGAAGACGTACGGCAGGTCGTCCGCGGCGATCCCGGGACCGTGGTCGCGGACGGTGAGGTGCAACTCGCCCGCCACGGGCGCGAGTTCGGTCTCGACCGGGCCGCCGGGCGGGGAGAACTTGGCGGCGTTGTCCAGGAGGTTGGACAGCAGCCGGGCCAGTCGGGCGGGGACGCCGGGGAGCGTGGTGTCCGCCGCCTCGGGGGCGATGTGGGTGGTGAAGGCGACGTCCGGCCAGTGTTCGCGGGCGGCTGCCACCGCGTGATCCAGCAGGGTGGCCGGGCGGACCTGTTCGAGCAGCGGCCGGGGCTCCTCGTCGCGGGCGAGTTCGATGAGGTCGTTGACGAGGGTGGTGACCTCGCGGAGCTGGCGGGTCAGCGCACCCGACGCCCGATCCCGCTGAGCATCCGTCAGGCGGTCGGCGCGGGCCAGGAGTTCGGCGTTGGTACGGAGCGCGGTGAGCGGGGTGCGCAGCTCGTGGGAGGCGTCGGCGACCAGCCGGCGCTGGGCGGTGATGGACTGCTCCAGTTCGCCGAGCATGGTGTTGAAGCTGGCGGCGAGCCGGGTGAGCTCGTCCTCGTGGCCGGACGGTCCCGCCGGGAGGTCGATGCGGTGCCGGGGGTCGCGGGTGGTGGCGATCCGCTCCGCGGTGGCGGTGAGCCGGGCGACCGGGGCCAGGCCCGTGCGGGAGACCCAGTAGCCGAGGCCGGCGGCGAGCAGCACGCCCGCGCCGCCGACCGCGCCCAGGGCCCAGGCGGCCTGCCGCACCCCGCGTTCGACGGTGTCGGAGCGCAGCGCCACCTGGAGCACCTCGTCCCGGTGGGGGACGCGGGTGGTGAACACCCGGACGGGGTGGGAGGCGACGGTGAGGTTGGTGTAGTACGGCGTGCGGTGGCCGGCGGCCACCTCGCGGGTGGCCGCGGAGACCGGCAGGACGTACGCGCCGCGGGCGTCCTTGGCCGGGTCGGCGGGGACGATCTGGACGCAGACGGCGGCCGGGTACTGGCAGGAGGCGTCGCCCGCGGTCGGGCCCCAGTTGCGCATCCGATGGAGGAGCTGGGTGGCGGTCTGTGCCAGGTTGAGGTCGAGCTGATGGGTCATCTGCACCCGCAGGACGACGAACGCGGCCGCGCAGACACCGACCGCGACCAGCGCCACCGCGGCGGAGGCGGCCAACGCCAGCCGGGTGCGCAGCGGTCGGCGGCGGACCCAGCGGCCGCCCAGGCGGCGCCGGCCGCTCATGCCGACGGCTCCCTTCGTTCGCCCTCGCATTCGCGAGGCGCGCACCTTTCCTTGATGAGCTCACTGCGCTCGCTCATGCCGACGGCTCCCTTCGCTCGCCCTCGCATTCGCGAGGCGCGCACCTTTCCGTGATCCGCTCGCTCATGCGCCCTCCGGCCGGTCGAGGCGGTAGCCGATGCCGTGCACGGTGTGCACCAGCCGGGGCTCGCCGCCGGCCTCCAGCTTGCGGCGCAGATAACCGATGTAGACGGCAAGGGAGTTGGAGTCCGGACCGAAGTCCCGGCCCCAGACCCGCTCCAGGATCGTCTCCCGCGGCAGCACCTGGCCGGGGTGCTGGAGCAGCAGCTCCAGCAGCGCGTACTCGGTGCGGCTGAACTCCAGCGGCCGGCCGCCGCGGTGGCCGCTGCGGGTGGCGGGATCGACGACCAGATCGGCGAAGGCCAGTCGGGAGTCGGCGGCGGCCGAGGCCGCGGCCCGCCGCAGCAGGGCACGGACCCGGGCGATCAACTCGTCCAGGGCGAACGGCTTGACCAGGTAGTCGTCGGCGCCGGCGTCCAGCCCGTCGACCCGTTCGCTGACCGAGTCCAGGGCGGTCAGGACCAGGATCGGGGTGCGGTCGTCGAGGGCGCGCAGCCGGCGGCAGACCGCCAGGCCGTCCAGCACCGGCATCATCACGTCCAGGACGAGGGCGTCCGGCTGCCAGGTGGCGACCTCGGAGAGCGCGGCCAGGCCGTCGGCGGCGCCGCGGACCGTGTAGCCCTCGACGGCGAGGCCGTCCGCCACGGCGGCGCGGACCTCCGGTTCGTCGTCGACGACCAGGATCCTGGGGGCGGCGGCCGGCGGGGAGTTGCCGGCGTCGGGCGCGGGGGAGGGGCGTGCGGTCATGGCTCCAGGCTCCCAAACGGCGTCTTAGAACGTTCTTAAGGCGGCGGACGAGCGTGGCGGCCATGCGCACACCACTCTCGGTCGTGATCGGTGCGGGCGGCACCGGCGGCCATATCTATCCCGGAATCGCACTCGCCGACGCGCTGCGCCGGGCCGTGCCGGACGCGGTGATCTCCTTCGTGGGGACCGACCGCGGCCTGGAGACGCGGCTGATCCCGCAGGCCGGCTACCGGCTCCACACCGTCGACATGATCCCCTTCGACCCGGCGCTCGGCGCCAAACGCTATCTGCTGCCGGCCGCACTGCTGCGCTCGGGCGCCCAGTGCCGGGCGATCCTGCGGGAGCAGGGCGCCCAGGTCGCCGTCGGGATGGGCGGCTACCCGAGCGCCCCGGTGATCGTCGGGGCCCGGATGGCGGGACTGCCCAGCCTGATCCACGAATCCAACGCGGTGCCCGGCCGGGCCAACAAGTTCGCCGCCCGGCTCACCCCGCACATCGCCCTGGCCTTCGACCGCAGCCGTCCCCACCTGGCGGGCGGCGCGCAGGCCGAGACGGTCGGGATGCCGCTGACCGGGCCGCTGGCCGGCCTGGACCGGGTGGCACTGCGGTCGGCCGCCCGCGCGGCCCTGGGGATCCCGGAGGAGGCGCGGCTGCTGCTGGTCAACGGCGGCAGCCTGGGCGCCGCCCGGCTCACCGAGGGCGCCGTCGGTCTCGCGGCCCGCTACCTGGGCCGGAACCGGATGCGGCTGCTGATCAAGACCGGGCCGGCGGCGCTGGACGCCACCCGGGCAGCCCTGGAAGCGAACGGCGGGGCGGCGGTCGCCGAGGCGGTGCCGTACCTGGACCGGATGGACCTGGCGTACGCGGCGGCCGACCTGGTGCTGTGCCGGGCCGGTTCGGCGACCGTCGCCGAACTGGCCACGATCCGGATGCCGGCCGTCCTCGTCCCGTACCCGCACGCGCCCGGCGACCACCAGACGCACAACGCCCGGGTGCTCTCCGACGCCGGGGCGGGACTGCTGCTGCCCGACGCGGAGGTCACCGCCGAGCGGCTGGACGCGCTGGTCACCCCGCTGTTGGCCGACCCGGTCCGGCTGGCCGCGATGGGCGCGGCGGCCGACCCCGGCACGCACTCCCGGGCCGCCGACCTGCTGGCCGCGCGGACCCTGACGCTGGCCGGCCACCCCCACCCCCACCACCTCGTCACCACACTGAAGGAGTCAGCATGAGCACGCAGAGCACCGCGTCCCGGCCGTGGGCCGGTCGGAAGGTCCTGGTCACCGGGGCCGAGGGGTTCATCGGGTCGACGCTGGTCGATCTGCTGGTGGAGGCCGGCGCAGAGGTGCGCGCCTTCGTCCACTACAAGCCGTACGCGGAGAAGGGGAACCTGGCCCGCTACCTGGTGCCGGGCGGCCCGGTGGAGATGGTCGCCGGCGACGTCCGGGACGCCGGCCGGGTGATGGACGCCGTCGCCGGTTGCGACACCGTCTTCCACCTGGCCGCGCTGATCGGCATCCCGTACAGCTACGACTCGCCCGGCGCGTATGTGCAGACCAACGTGGTGGGCACCGAGAACGTCGCCGAGGCGTGCCGTCGGCACGGGGTGCGGCGGATGGTGCACACCTCCACCAGCGAGGTGTACGGGACCGCGCGGACCGCGCCGATCAGTGAGGAGCATCCGCTCCAGCCGCAGTCGCCGTACTCCGCCTCGAAGATCGGCGCGGACATGATGGCGCTGTCCCACTGGCACGCCTTCGAACTGCCGGTGACGGTGGTGCGGCCGTTCAACACCTACGGGCCCCGGCAGTCCGCCCGCGCGGTGATCCCGACGATCCTGGCCCAACTGCACTCCGGCGCCCGGCAGATCAAGCTCGGTTCGCTGACCCCGACCCGGGACTTCACGTTCGTCACCGACACCGCGGCCGGGTTCATGGCGCTGGCCGACTGCGACCGGGCGCTGGGGCAGGTCGTCAACCTCGGCAGTGGCCGGGAGATCACCATCGGGGCGCTGGCCGAGGCGCTGATCGCGGCCTCCGGGCGGGACGCCGAGGTGGTGGTGGACGCCGAGCGGCTGCGGCCCTCGGGCAGCGAGGTGGAGCGGCTGCTGTCGGACAACTCCCGGGCCCGGGAGTGGGCTTCGTGGCAGCCGGAGGTCACCCTCAAGGAGGGGCTGGCGCGGACCTCGGAGTGGGTGGCCGAGCACCTGCACCTGTTCCGGGCGGAGCGCTACCAGGTGTGAGGCGGCGCGGGGACGGTGGACGCCGGCCGGGCCGCGGCGGTGATTACGGCTTCAGCCCGGCCAGGCCGGCCAGCAGCAGCGTGGTGAACTGCCGTGCCCAGTCGGCGTCCACCGGCTCCGCGCTCACCAGGAGCCGGTGCACGACGGCCCCGGCGATGACGTCGAAGATCAGGCCCACGGTGCACTCGGCGGCCTCTTCGCCGTCGGGGCCGCCGGCGTCCGGCGGGAGTTCGCCGCGCGCCTGCGCCCGGGAACGGCCCAGCAGCACCAGCCGTTTCTGCCGGTCCACGATCGCCGAGCGGATCCGCTCGCGCAGCGCGTCGTCGGTGGTGGACTCGGCGACCACCGCCATCAGTGCGGTCTTGGTCTCGGGCCGGGCCAGCAGCGCGCCGAACTGGAGCACCACGCCCTCGATGTCGGACTGCAGGCAGCCCCGGTCGGGGAGTTCCAGTTCGTCGAAGAGGACCGCCACGGCGTCCACGACCAGTTCGCTCTTGTTGGCCCAGCGGCGGTAGAGGGTGGTCTTGGCGACCCCGGCGCGGGCGGCGACCTCGCCCATGGTGAGCCCGCCCCAGCCCACGTCCACGAGCGCGGCGCGGGTGGCGTCGAGGATCGCGTGATCGGCCTCGACGCTGCGAGGGCGGCCCGGGCGGCCTTTCGGGGGGCGGGCGGACTGGTGCATGCCGGCGACCATACCGGCCGGTAGGCGATCCGGACCCCGTCCGGTGGTGCGGTCCGTGAGGGAGATCACCCGGCGAGCGGGGGGAGGCGGTTGCCGGGCGGGGGGCGTCGCGAGTTACGCTACGACCTGTAGCGAAAGAGCGATAGCCACTGGCTGTGGGTGGGGACCCATGGCCGCGCACAGCGGCCCCTCGGGGCCGTCCATCGGGCACCGGATCCCCGGCGCGGACCGCACTCCAGCGGGGCCTGTCGACGGGGCGTGGGCTCGCTTTCCGGATCGCTTTCCGGAACCGGCCGCTCAGGGGGGAGGATGGACCCATGCAGCCACGCAACATGTCCATGAGTGGAGTCGTCGACCTCGCCGCGGTGAAGGCGGCCGGCGAAGCGAAGCAGAAGGCCGAGCAGGCCCGCGCCGAGGCCGCCCGCACGGGCGCGGCGCCGGCCGGCGCCACCCGCCTGGTGTTCGACGTCGACGAGGCGGGGTTCCAGCAGGACGTCCTGCAGCGTTCCACCGAGGTCCCGGTCGTCATCGACTTCTGGGCCGAGTGGTGCCAGCCGTGCAAGCAGCTCGGTCCGCTGCTGGAGAGCCTCGCGGCGGAGTACGCCGGCAAGTTCGTCCTCGCCAAGATCGACGTCGACAGCAACCAGATGCTGTTCCAGCAGTTCGGGGTGCAGGGCATCCCGGCGGTGTTCGCGGTGGTCGCGGGCCAGCCGATCCCGCTCTTCCAGGGCGCGGTCCCCGAGGCGCAGCTGCGGCAGGTGCTGGACCAGCTGGTGCAGGTCGCCGAGCAGCAGTTCGGCATCGTGGGCGCGCCGGTCGACCCGGCGGCGGCCGAGCAGGCCGATGCCCCGGCCCCGGCGCCGGTCGGCCCGTACGACGCGGCGCTGACCACGGCGGCCGACGCGCTGGACGCCGGTGACCTCGGCGGCGCCATCCGCGCCTACCAGAACGTCCTCTCCGACGACCCGACCAACCCGGAGGCCAAGCTCGGTCTGGCCCAGGCCGAACTCCTCCAGCGGGTGCAGGACCTGGACCCGCAGGCGGTGCGCCAGGAGGCCGCGGAGCGCCCGGCCGACGTCCAGGCCCAGATCAGGGCCGCGGACCTGGACCTGGTGGGCGGTCACGTCGAGGACGCCTTCGGCCGGCTGGTCGACGCCGTGCAGCGGACGGTCGGGGAGGACCGCGAGGCCGCGCGGGTGCGGCTGCTGGAGCTGTTCGACGTGATCGGCGCGGACGACCCGCGGGTGACCAAGGCGCGCACCGCGCTGGCGCGCGTCCTGTTCTGAGCCGGCGCGTTCCCCCTCCACCACCCCCCGGGAGACGGCGCTCCGCGCCGAATTTCCCCTCGTGCCGGGTCTTTTCCGGCACATTTCCGTCCCGTCCGGTTCCGTCCTGCGGCAACTCCCGCACACACGTCCGGCAAACGGAGCAGCGGCCGCGCTTTACCGAAACTTGGTAAACGCGGCCGCTGTTACTTGGAGTAAGAGCAGACGGCCAATTTGCCGGATTCTGTTCAGAATTGCCCCTTGTTTGGGCGCCATCAGGGACGACGCTGGGTGCCCGGGTGATCTCCGTGCGTCGCGGCGTAGTTATCGGCCCGTTACCCGCAAGTAACGAGGGCCTTGTGCGCCGGGCGGGAATGGACGACGATCGGCCACGCTCGGTCCATTCCCGCAGCCCGGCATCCGGTCGGCGCCGCGGGGTACTTGGGTCCCCACCGAGTGGGTCGGCGGCAGTGGCGCCGACCGCGGACAGGGGGGTCTCTGCCCTTGGGCGGGGCCTGTCCGGTGAGGTTGCGCGAGAGCGTGGCCAGTGGTTGTCGCTCGGGGGTGATCGCCGGTATTCGGATACACGCTGTGCCTCCGAGACGGGCGCTCTCCTTCCCGAGGACGTAGCACTTCTCCCATCCCAGGTACGGCTGCCTTCAACGGAGGCGGCGCGTACTGGAGATGTACGTCCGAGAAGGAGGAAAGTCATGGAGTCCCTGACTCGTGGCGGGACCAGATGGAAGCGGTTCGCCGTCGTCATGGTGCCGAGTGTCGCGGCCACCGCCGCGATCGGCGTCGCCCTCTCGCAGGGTGCCCTGGCGGCGTCGTTCAGCGTGTCCGGCCAGCAGTTCAAGGTCAGCACGGACCGGTTGGACGGCACCGGCTTCGTCCAGTACGGGGCGGTCGACGCCCAGAAGAACGGCACGAACGTCCCAGTGGCGGTCTCGGCGTTCAGCACCGCCAAGATCCGTAACCTGTGCCAGTCCGTCGTCGTGCCCGTCCCGCTCTTCGGCGACGTGTCGATGAAGCTCCAGGCCGGCGGCGGCAAGGACCCGGTGGAGGCCAAGAACCTCTACATCGACCTGGACCAGCTGAACGCGGACGCGACCTTCAACAACATCAACATCGGTGTTGCGGCGGGTTCGACGTCCAAGGGCCCCGGCATCAAGAAGGGCGACAAGGCCGACCCCGGCTCCTTCGCCCAGGAGGCCGACACCGCCACGCTGACCAAGGTGCAGCAGCGTGCCTGGGCCACCACGGCCGGCACCTTCAAGCTCAGCGGCCTCAAGATGAGCGTCAGCAAGGGCAAGAACGAGTGCTACTGATGCGCTGAGCGTGCGGGCGCGGGGAGAGCTGTACGGCGCGAGCCGTTCCCCGTGCCCGTGTGCCCGGTAGCGCTGAAGTGCCTGCAGAACCACCGATTTGCCAGTCCCGAGGAGCCGGACGACATGAGTGACTGGAGCACGGGGGTCTCCTCCCCGGCCGGAGGCTGGGGGAGAGTCAACAACACGTACGCGCGGCGCGGATGTGGGCCCGCCGACCGCAAGGAGGCTGGCGCATGAGCGCGGAACAGCGACCTGAGCCGAACGAGACCCGAGGCGGGAAGCGGCAGGCGTTCCGGGAGTGGCGCGGACAACGCCCGTTCTGGGGCGGACTGCTGACCATCCTGGCCGGCGTCCCGATCATGTATCTCCCTTACGCGAACCTCACCATCGGGTCGCTCACCGTCCGCATGGCGACCACCGCCGGCGCCGGCTCGCTGATCATCGGCGTGCTGCTGGTGGTGCTCGGCCTGACCATGTGGTTCCAGCCGGCCTCGCGGGTCTTCGCGGGCGTCGCCGCGATCCTGCTGGCGCTGGTCTCCATCGTCGTCTCGAACTTCGGCGGCCTCGTGGTCGGCTTCCTGATGGGGCTGATCGGCGGCGCGCTGAGCGTCTCCTGGGCGCCGGGCCGGCCCGCGCAGAGCGAGGAGGGGCCCGGTGAACCGGACCGCGTCGTCGGGCCGTCCCCCACGCCTGAACGGCGTGGGGGGACCCCCCTCGCCACCAACCCCGCACCGGCGGCCGGTGGCCCCGGGTTGGGCAACGGACTGGACAACCTGTCAGGAACGAGCCCGACCAACGGAACGAACGGGAGGCACCGTGCCGGGTGACGAGCTGCATGACGACGGGGCAGCCGCCGGGGCGAGGAGAGTCCCCCCGCGCCGTCCAGGCGCGGGGGACGGGCCGAAGCACGCGGCACCCCGAAAGCCGCTGCTGAGCCGCCTGCATGTGCCCGCGGGCAAGGCGATCGCCATCGCGGCGATGCCGTCCGCCGTCCTCATGGGGATGGGGCTGACGCCCCAGATGGCGATAGCCAAGCCGGCGCCGCCGGAGAGCCCCTTCAGGAACGGCCCGTGCGTCACCGCCCCGGACACGTCCGGCAAGGACGCCAAGGCCAAGGACGGCGCCAAGGACACTAAGGACACCAAGGACACCAAGGACGCGGCGAAGGGCGGCGGCAAGGACACCGCCGGGGACACCGCCAAGGACGGCACGCCGTCCGCGAAGCCCAGCGCCTCGCCGTCGCCGTCGGCCGGCCAGGACGCGGGGAGCACCAAGCCGGTCGCGCCGTCCGCCTCCGCGACCCCGTCGCCCTCCGCCACCCCGGAGAAGAAGGACGACGGCGGACTGCTGGGCGGTATCGGCGATGCGCTCGGCGACCTCTTCGGCGTGCACAAGAAGACCGCGGAGCCGTCCGCCTCGCCGAGCCCCTCGCCGTCCGCGTCCGCGACGAAGACCCCGTCGCCGTCGCCGGACCCGTCGTCGCAGGGCTCCGGGCCCGGCCTGGACGAGGTCACCAAGCCGGTCGGCGACGCGCTCAAGAACCCCTCGAAGGCGGTCAACGACACCGTGCACGGCGCCGTCGGCACGGTCGACAACGCCCTGCCCGGCGGCGGGCTCGACGGCAAGGACTCCAGCGGCAAGCCGGCGTTCCCCTGCGTGGTCGAGAACAAGCAGAAGGGCACGGACGAGCAGACGCCCGACACCCTGCCGAACCTGCCCTGGCACCTGGAGTCCAGCGGGCTGACCCTGCGCGGCCTGGACTACGCGGGGGTGGTCAACGTCATGACCCAGGACGGCCACACCAAGCAGGCCCTGAAGTTCACCGCGGACAGCATCGACATCGGCGACCTGCACCAGATCGTCGACGATCCGGCGTCCGGCAAGCACTACCACGTGCGGTCGACCCCGGGTTCCACGTCCACCATTCGCGGCGGCAAGGTGACGCTGTACACCGAGCGGCTGCAGGGCAATCTCTTCGGGCTGATCCCGATCGTCTTCGACCCGGAGCACCCGCCGCCGCTCAACGTCCCGTTCGCCTACTTCAGCAAGGTGAAGCTGGACCAGGCGGGCCAGTTCGGCGGCAACCTCCACGTCCCGGGCATGCGGGTGTCCATCGAGGACTGACCGGCCCGGCCGGATCCGGTACGACCTTTCCGGGAGCCGCACGAACGGCGGTGGGCCGCCCCCTGATCAAGGGGGCGGCCCACCGCCGTTCGTGCGTCCGGGGACGGCGCGTCAGGCGCGCTCGCCGCCGAGGTGGTGCACCCGGACCATGTTGGTGGTGCCGGGGACGCCGGGGGGCGAACCGGCAGTGATGATCATGGTGTCGCCCTCGCTGTAGCGCTTGAGCTTGAGCAGCTCGGCGTCGACCAGGTCGACCATCGCGTCGGTGTTGTCGACGTGCGGGACGACGAAGCTGTCCACGCCCCAGCTCAGGGTGAGCTGGTTGCGGGTGGCGAGGTCGGTGGTGAAGGCCAGGATCGGCTGGGTGGCGCGATAACGGGACAGCCGGCGGGCGGTGTCACCGGACTTGGTGAAGGCGACCAGTGCCTTGCCGTCCAGGAAGTCGGCCATCTCGCAGGCCGCGCGGGCCACCGCGCCGCCCTGCGTGCGCGGCTTCTTGCCGGGCACCAGCGGCTGGAGGCCCTTGGACAGCAGCTCCTCCTCGGCCGCCTCGACGATCTTCGACATCGTCTTGACGGTCTCGATCGGGTACTGGCCGACCGAGGACTCCGCGGAGAGCATCACCGCGTCCGCGCCGTCGAGGATGGCGTTGGCGACGTCGGACGCCTCGGCGCGGGTGGGCCGGGAGTTGGTGATCATCGACTCCATCATCTGGGTCGCGACGATCACCGGCTTGGCGTTCCGGCGGCACATCTCGACCAGCCGCTTCTGCACCATCGGGACCTTCTCCAGCGGGTACTCCACCGCCAGGTCGCCACGGGCCACCATCACCGCGTCGAAGGCCATCACGACCTCCTGCATGTTGGCGACCGCCTGCGGCTTCTCGACCTTGGCGATGACCGGGACCCGGCGGCCCACCTCGTCCATGACGCGGTGCACGTCCTGGACGTCCTTGGCGTCCCGCACGAAGGACAGCGCGACCATGTCGCAGCCCATGTGCAGGGCGAACTTCAGGTCCTCGATGTCCTTCTCGGACAGCGCCGGGACGTTCACCGCGGCGCCGGGCAGGTTGATGCCCTTGTGGTCGGAGATGACCCCGCCCTCGATGACGATGGTGCGCACCCGCGGGCCGTCGATCTCGACGACCTGGAGGGCGACGTTGCCGTCGTTGATCAGGACCGGGTCGCCCTTGGAGACGTCGCCGGGCAGGCCCTTGTAGGTGGTGCCGCAGATGTGCTTGTCGCCGGGCACGTCCTCGGTGGTGATGACGAACTCGTCGCCGCGCACCAGCTCGACCGGGCCGTCGGCGAAGGTCTCCAGGCGGATCTTGGGGCCCTGGAGGTCGGCCAGCACGCCCACGGCGCGGCCGGTCTCCTCGGCGGCCTTGCGGAGGCGGTGGTACCGCTCCTCGTGCTCCGAGTGGGTCCCGTGGCTCATGTTGAAGCGGGCCACGTTCATACCGGCCTCGATCAGCGTCTTCAGCTTCTCGTAGGAGTCGACGGCGGGGCCCAGGGTGCAGACGATTTTGGAACGGCGCATGTCTCGATCCTATCGGTTTGTTTCGGAGCGGAATATTTCGCTCTGCTTCAAAGGCCCTTTAGACGACGCGAGGCGACGCGAGCGGAGCGAGCGGGTCCCGATGCGGGATCCGCGGGCCAGCGCCGGACTAGGCGGTGACCAGGGCGTATGTCTGCTGGGCGATCTCCAGTTCCTCGTCGGTGGGGACCACGGCGACCGCGACCCGGGCGTAGTCGGGCGAGATCAGCCGCGGCTCGTCGGACCGTACGGCGTTGAGCGAGGCGTCCACCGCCATGCCCAGCTCCTCCAGGCCCGCGACGGCGGCGGCCCGGACCGGGGCGGCGTTCTCGCCGACGCCCGCGGTGAAGGTCACCGCGTCGACCTTGCCGAGCACCGCGGTGTAGGCGCCGATGTACTTCTTCAGCCGGTGGATGTAGATGTCGAAGGCGAGCGCGGCGCGCTCGTCGCCGCCGTCGATCCGGCGGCGGATCTCCCGCATGTCGTTGTCGCCGCACAGCCCGAGCAGGCCGCTCTTCTTGTTGAGCAGCTCGTCGATCTCGTCCGCGGACATCCCGGCCACCCGCTTGAGGTGGAAGGTCACCGCCGGGTCGATGTCACCGGAGCGGGTGCCCATGACCAGGCCCTCCAGCGGGGTCAGGCCCATGGAGGTGTCCACGCACCGGCCGCCACGGACCGCGGACGCGGAGGCGCCGTTGCCCAGGTGCAGCACGATCACGTTGATGTCCTCCGGCGCCTTGCCGAGCAGCTCCGCGGTGCGGCGGGAGACGTAGGCGTGCGAGGTGCCGTGGAAGCCGTAGCGGCGGATGCGGTGCGCGTCGGCGGTCGCCACGTCGATGGCGTAGCGGGCCGCGTGCTCCGGCATCGTGGTGTGGAAGGCGGTGTCGAAGACCGCGACCTGCGGGAGGTCGGGGCGCAGCGCCTGGGCGGTGCGGATCCCGGTGATGTTGGCCGGGTTGTGCAGCGGGGCCACCGGCACCAGCCGCTCGATCTCCTTGAGCACCGCGTCGTCGATGACGGTCGGCGCGGTGAACTTCAGCCCGCCGTGCACCACCCGGTGCCCGATCGCGGCCAGCTCCGGGGAGTCCAGGCCGAGGCCGTCGGCGGCCAGTTCGTCCGCGACCGCCTTCAGTGCGGCCTGGTGGTCGGCTATCGGTCCGGTGGTCTCGCGGGTGGCGCCGCCGGCGGCCAGCGGGGTGTGGACCAGGCGCGAGGTCTCCTCACCGATCCGCTCGACCAGGCCGACGGCGAGCCGGGCCGCGCCGGAGCCGCTGCCCGACCGGGCGACGCCCATGTCGAGCAGCTGGTACTTCAGCGACGAGGAGCCGGAGTTGAGGACGAGGACGCGGGTGGCTTTGGCAGTCATGAAGGGGCTTTCCGGTGGGGGGAGGAGGTCAGGCGGTGTGGCCGGCGCCGGGCTCGGCGCCCTGGGCCTGGATCGCGGTGATGGCGACGGTGTTGACGATGTCCTGGACGAGGGCACCGCGGGAGAGGTCGTTGACCGGTTTGCGCAGGCCCTGCAGGACCGGGCCGACCGCGACCGCGCCGGCGGAGCGCTGGACGGCCTTGTAGGTGTTGTTGCCGGTGTTGAGGTCCGGGAAGATCAGCACGGTGGCCTTGCCTGCCACCTCGGAGTCCGGGAGCTTGGTCCGTGCGACTGCCGCGTCCACCGCCGCGTCGTACTGGATGGGGCCCTCGACCAGCAGGTCCGGGCGCCGCTCGCGGACCAGCTCGGTGGCCTTGCGCACCTTGTCCACGTCGGCGCCGGAGCCGGAGGTGCCGGTGGAGTACGACAGCATCGCGATCCGCGGCTCGACGCCGAACCGGGCGGCGGTGGTGGCGGACTGGATGGCGATGTCGGCCAGCTGCTCGGCGTTCGGGTCCGGGTTGACCGCGCAGTCGCCGTAGACCAGCACCCGGTCGGCCAGGCACATGAAGAAGACCGACGAGACGATCTGCGCGCCCGGCTGCGTCTTGATGATCTCGAAGGCGGGGCGGATGGTGGCGGCGGTGGAGTGCACCGCGCCGGAGACCATGCCGTCGGCCAGGCCCTCCTGCACCATCAGGGTGCCGAAGTAGGAGACGTCCGCGACCACGTCGTAGGCCAGCTCGTAGCTGACGCCCTTGTGGGAGCGGAGCGTGGCGTACAGCTCGGCGAACCGCTCGCGCAGCGCGGAGGTCTGCGGGTCGATGATCTGGGCGTCCGCCAGGTCGATGGCCAGGTCGGCGGCGCGCTTGCGGATCGCCTCCTCCTCGCCCAGCAGCGTCAGGTCGCACACGTCGCGGCGCAGCAGCACGTCGGCGGCGCGCAGCACCCGCTCCTCGGTGCCCTCGGGGAGGACGACCCGGCGGCGGCCGGCACGGGACCGCTCGATCAGCTCGTGCTCGAACATCATCGGCGTGACCCGGCCGGAGCGGGCCACCGAGACCCGGTCGGTCAGCTCCGCGGTGTCCACGTGCCGCTCGAACAGGCCGAGCGCGGTCTCCGCCTTGCGCGGCGAGGCGGCGTTCAGCTTGCCCTCGATGGCGAACAGCTCGGCGGCGGTCGGGAAGGACCCGCCGGGTACCGAGACGACCGGGGTGCCGGGCGCCAGGCGGGCGGCCAGCGCCATGATGTCCGGGCCGGGGCGCTCATGGAGGGTGAGGAGCACGCCGGCGATCGACGGGGCGCCGGCGCTGTGCGCGGCGAGCGAGCCGATGACCAGATCTGCGCGGTCCCCGGGCGTCACCACGAGGCAGCCGGGGGTGAGCGCCTGGAGGAAGGTCGGCAGCATCGCACCGCCGAAGACGAAGTCCCGGGCGTCCCGGGCGAGCCCGGAGTCGTCGCCGAGCAGGATCTCGGCGCCCAGCGCCTGCACGATCTGGCCGACGGTCGGTGCGGAGAGCGAGCCGTCCTCGGGGAGCGCGTAGCAGGGCACCGGCAGTCGGGCGGCGAGCCGCTCGACGATCGCGGTGCGCTGCTCAGGCGCGACGCGGTTGACGACCAGCGCGACGACGTCGCAGCCCAGCGTGGTGTAGGCGCGGTAGGCGTTGCGGGCCTCGGCGCGCACCGACTCGGCCTCCTGGCCCTGACCGCCGACGACGGGTATCACCGCGGCGCCGAACTCGTTGGCCAGCCGGGCGTTGAGCGCCAGCTCGTCCGGGAGGCTGGTGTCGGCGTAGTCCGAGCCCAGCACGAGGACGTACTCGTACTCCCGGGCCACCTGGTGGAAGCGGTCCACGAGCCGGGAGACCAGCTCGTCGGTGCCGCGCTCGGCCTGGAGGGCGGCGGCCTCCTCGTAGCTGATGCCGTAGACGGAGTCGGCGGGCTGGGCGAGGCGGTAGCGGGCCCGCAGCAGTTCGTACAGGCGGTCGGGGCCTTCGTGGACCAGCGGGCGGAACACTCCCACCCGGTCGACGTGGCGGGTCAGGAGCTCCATGACTCCCAGCTCGACGACCTGGCGTCCGTCGCCGCGGTCGATACCGGTCACGTACACGCTGCGGGTCACGCGTGGTCTCCGTCCATTCGATGGCCGCGAGGCGCCTGCTCGCGAGTTTTCCCTGCTCACAAGGTCAAAATGAGCCATTATTCTGGGCTTGCCCCTCTTGACAATACCTGCGCGGATAGCTAAGTCGCTCTCCCAGTTTCCCTGTGGGGGCCGGGGCGGGGACAGTGGGGGGTGGTCCCCTCATGCGGCCGGGGTCGGGGTTGCACCGACGAACCCGTGAAACAATCGGACCGGCTCACACGAACCGACAGCGAGCACAGGAGACACAGCACGATGCGTATCGGAGTCCTCACCGCAGGCGGCGACTGTCCCGGCCTGAATGCTGTGATCCGGTCCGTCGTCCACCGCGCCCTCGCCGGCCACGGAGACGAGGTCATCGGTTTTGAGGACGGCTTCAAGGGGCTGCTCGACGGCCGCTTCCGCAAGCTCGACCTGGACGCGGTCAGCGGCATCCTCGCCCGCGGCGGCACCATCCTCGGTTCCGCCCGCCTGGAGCGCGCCCGGCTGCGCGAGGCGTGCGAGAGCGCCAAGGACTTCTCCCGCGAGTACGGGATAGACGTCCTGATCCCGATCGGCGGCGAGGGCACGCTCACCGCCGCCCGGATGCTCGCCGACGCCGGCATGCCGGTGGTCGGCGTCCCCAAGACGATCGACAACGACATCTCCTCCACCGACCGCACCTTCGGCTTCGACACCGCCGTCGGTGTGGCCACCGAGGCGATCGACCGCCTCAAGACCACTGCCGAATCGCACCAGCGGGTCATGGTCGTCGAGGTCATGGGCCGGCACGCGGGCTGGATCGCGCTGGAGTCCGGGATGGCCGGCGGCGCCCACGGCATCTGCCTGCCGGAGCGCGAGTTCGACGTCAACGACCTGGTGAAGATGGTCGAGGAGCGGTTCGCCCGGGGCAAGAAGTTCGCGGTGGTCTGCGTCGCCGAGGGCGCCCACCCGCTCGCCGGCACCATGGACTACAAGAAGGGTGCCATCGACCAGTTCGGCCACGAGCGGTTCTCCGGCATCGGCACCGCCCTCGCCCACGAACTGGAGAAGCGCCTGGGCAAGGAGGCCCGCCCGGTCATCCTCGGCCACGTCCAGCGCGGCGGCACCCCCACCGCCTACGACCGGGTGCTGGCCACCCGCTTCGGCTGGCACGCGGTCGAGGCCGCGCACCGCGGTGACTTCGGGCAGATGACCGCGCTGCGCGGCACGGACATCGTCATGACCCCGCTGGCCGAGGCGATCACCGAGCTCAAGCGGGTCCCGGCGGACCGCATGGACGAGGCCGAGTCGGTCTTCTGACGGACGTTCTCGTCAACTCGGCACGGGCGGCGCACCGTTGAGGTGCGCCGCCCGTTTTCCTGGAGTTGCCCGTTCTTCCGGCTACTGATGGACGGTCCAGTGGTCGTCGGCGCCCGCCTGGACGAACTTCAGCGGCGGGCACAGGAACGCGTTCGGATCGGGGGCGGTGTCGGTCCACGGCGAGTCGGACGGGCTCGCCGGCTTCCAGGCGCCGTTCCTGCGCAGCTGCACGGCGCTGCTGTCGAAGCTGGTGTGCTGCGCCTCCGTGCAGTAGTACCCCTCTCCCGTGGCCGGGTCGACGCTCGCATAGATCTCGAACATGTCCCAGCCGTGGTCCAGCCCGCTCTGGTCCGTGCCCGACTGCCGGAACAGCAGGTCCCAGGCGGCGGTGCGGTAGTTGTAGAGGTACGCCGACCAGCGGTTGGCGGCGTTGTCGTCCCGCACCATCTGCACGCTGTACGCGGCCGGCCCGCCGTTGCCGGGGGTGTAGTTCTTCAGGAAGGCGTCGTCGATCGGGACGGTCTTGGCCGGGCCGACCGTCCCGCACCAGTCCCACGCCCAGATCTCGTTGCCGGTGTTGGTGTACGCGGTCACCACTTCCATGCACGAGTTCTGGGCCTTGGTGGTGGGCGCGTAGGTGACGTTGTCGGCGTCGGTGACCGTGTAGGACGGGTCGACGGTGTGGGTGGCCATGATGCCGTCATGCGTACCGGGCTGGGGGAAGACGCCCCACCAGTTGTGGGTGACCTGGCCCGCCCGGGGTGCCGCGGCGGTCGGCCGACTGCCGGGGAGTCGGGGGTGGTGCGTCCACGCCGGGCCGGATACGGCGCGGCGCCCGGCCAGGAACGTACGGGCGGCGTGCTCGCGCCCCGGGGTGCGGGCCGGGGTGCGCGCCCCGATGACGACGCCGGTGTGCGGGGCGGTGGGGGAGGGCGGCGGAGCGGTCCGGGCCGCGGCCGGGTGGGTGGTGGCGGTGGCGGGGGCGGCCAGGGCCACCGTCACCAGGGCGGTGAGGGCCGAGGCGGCGAGGGTCAGGGCGGTGCGGGGCGAACGGGATCGTGCTCGGGAAGCGGTTCTGCGTCCGGGGCTGTCCACGATTCCTCCAGGGCCTGTGGGGGGTGGCCCGGGCTGGTCCGGGCGTGCCTGGGCTGACCTGCGCCGGAGTGCGTGCGCCTGCGCTGGCCTGGACCAACGGGGGTCTAATGGAATGTCCATGACAGCGTGGGGAGTGTCAAGGGATCCGGCGCAACGCCCGGTCCCCGCCCCTCAGTTGAGGAGCGGGGACCGGGGGTGAAGGCGCCGGGTGTACGGGACTACTGCGCGCCGATGGACTCCAGCGGGTTCAGACGGGCGGCGCGGCGGGCGGGCCAGGCGGCCGCCAGGACGCCGACCACCAGGGCGATCCCGAAGAAGAGCGCCAACCGGCCCCAGGGCAGGACCATCTCGTACGTCGGGAGGGAGTTGGCGGTCATGCTGCCGCCGGCCCAGGCGAGGAAGACACCCACGCCGATGCCGAGCACCGCGCCGAACAGGGAGATGACCACCGACTCCAGACGGACCATCTGCTTGATGCCGGTGCGGGGCAGCCCGATGGCGCGGAGCATGCCGATCTCGCGGGTGCGCTCGAAGACCGACATCGCCAGGGTGTTGACGACGCCCAGGACCGCGATGACCACGGCCATGCCGAGCAGCCCGTACATCATGTTCAGCATGGTGTTGATGGCGCCGGCGTCCTGGTTGCGCAGCGCGTCGCGGTCCTGGACCTTCAGAAGCGGGCTGTTGCCGAGGGCGTCGCGGATCTCCTTGCCCAGACCGGCGGAGGCGCCGTCGGCGGCCTTGACCAGCACCTCGTCGTCCTTGAACGGCTTCTTGTGCGGGTCGATCAGGGATGCCGCGCCCAGCGCGTCGCGGACGATCCCGTTGTCCTGGTAGATGCCGGTGATCGTCAGCTTCTGCTTCTTGGCCTTGCCGCTGAAGAACTCCGCTTCGACGGTGTCGCCGACCTTCCAGCCCAGCTCCTTGGCCTTGGTGCGGGACACCGCGATCCCGTTGCCCCGTACGGCGTCGTAGGAACCGCGCTCGAACCGGACGTCGGTGACCTTGGGCAGTTGGGTCAGGTCGGTGCCGGTGAGGGAGAGGAACCCGTCGCCCGTCGTCCTGAGGCCGACCTGCCGCAGCGGGACGACGGCCTCGACGCCCGACACCCGCGCCGCCTTCTTCGAGAGCTGGGGGTCGATCCCGTCGAAGTGGGAGGAGGTGACCTTGTAGTCGGCCTTCAGGTCCTTGGCGACCATCTCGTCCGTGGCGCGCTGGACGGAGTGCCCGCCCACCGTCATGCCGGTGATCAGTGCGAGACCGATCATCAGGGCGGAGGCGGTGGCGGCGGTGCGGCGCGGGTTGCGCAGCGCGTTCTCCTTGGCCAGCTTTCCGGTGACGCCGAAGAGGCGGGTGGTGACCTTGCCGGCCAGTGCCACCAGCGGACGCGACAGCAGCGGGGCCAGGATGATCACGCCGGTCAGGGTCAGGACGCCGCCCGCCATGGCCATGGTCAGCGCGCCGCTGTCCTTCTGCGTGGAGACGTACAGCATGGCCGCCACTCCGAGGGCGGTGACCACCGCGCCCAGGGTGTTGCGGAGGACCAGGCCGCGCTGGGCCGGCGGCGCCTCGACGGTGCTCAGCGCCTCGATCGGAGCGATCCTGGCCGCCTTGCGGGACGGAAGCCAGGCGGCCAGCACGGTCACCAGCACCCCGACGCCGAGGGCGGTGAGCACCGCGGACGGGCGCAGGACCAACGGGCCGTCGGGGAAGCCGGCGCCGGTGGCGTTCAGCAGCGGACGCAGGCCGACCGCGATCCCCAGGCCGAGCGCGAAGCCGACGGCCGAGGAGGCCAGGCCCAGCAGGCCCGCCTCGGCCAGCACCGAGCGCACCACCTGACGACGGGAGGCGCCGACCGCGCGCATCAGCGCGATCTCGCGGCTGCGCTGGGCGATGAGCATGGTGAAGGTGTTGGCGATGATGAAGACACCGACGAACAGCGCGATGCCCGCGAAGGTCAGCAGCATCTTCGTCAGCGAGCTGGTGCTCTCGGTGATGAACCTGGCCTCCTGGGAGGCGAGTTCGGTGCCGCTGGTGGCGACGGCGCGGTCCTTGGGCAGCAGCGTGCGGACCTGCTCGGTCAGTGCCTGGTTGTCGGCGCCGGGCTTGGCGGTGACCACCAGCTCGTCGTACTGGCCCGGGTGCAGGAACAGCTTCTGCGCGGTGCTGGTGTCGAAGAGCGCGAGGCTGGCCCCCGACGTCACCTGCGGGTCATCCGTGCCCACGATGCCGACCAGCTTCTTGGTCAGCGCCGGGCCGTCGGTCGCGAAGCGCACGGTGTCGCCGAGCGCGTAGCCGCCGCGCTGAGCGGACTTGGCGTCCAGCGCGAGCTCGCCGGCGGAGGCCGGTGCGCGGCCCTCCCGCAGCGGGTAGCGGCTGTCCTTGCCGTCCCGGTCCGGGACGTAGTTGACGCCGCGGTTCCCCCACTCACGGCCGAGCGGCTGGTTGTCCTTGCCGACCACGATGGTGTCGCCGGACAGGGACGGGCGTACGGACGCCACGCCCGGCAGCGTGCGGATCCGGTCCGCGAGCGGGTCGGTCAGGGCGCTGTCGCGCCGGCCGTCCGCCGGCTCCTCGCCGTCGCCGTCGGCGTTGCGGGGGGACGCCGACTGCACGGAGACGGCGACGTCCTTGAGGTTCTTGGACATGGCGTTGCGGTACGCCGCGCCGACGGTATCGCTGAAGATCAGCGTGCCGGAGACGAACGCGGTACCGAGGACGACCGCGAGCGCGGTCATCATCAGGCGGGCCTTGTGCGCGACGATGTTGCGCAGAGCTGTACGAAGCATGGTGGGTGTTCAGTCCTGGAGGTGGGCTGGGTCCTGGAGGTCGGCCGGGTCCGGCCTGGGGTCTGGCACCGGCCGGGGGCGGGGAGGGCCCGGGGCTCGGGCGGGAGGCGCGTACGGCCCTCAGCTCGTACGGCCCTTGGCGTCGAACATGCGCATCCGGTCCAGGACGGTGTCCGCGGTCGGCCCGCGCAGCTCGTCCACGATGTGGCCGTCGGCCAGGAAGATCACCCGGTCCGCGTAGCCGGCGGCGACCGGGTCGTGGGTGACCATCACCACCGTCTGGCCCATCGCCTGCACCGACTCCCGCAGGAAGCCCAGCACCTCGGCGCCGGAGCGGGAGTCGAGGTTGCCGGTCGGCTCGTCCGCGAAGATGATCTCCGGCTGGGCGGCCAGCGCCCGCGCCACCGCGACCCGCTGCTGCTGGCCGCCGGACAATTGCGACGGCCGGTGCCCGAGCCGCCCCGACAGGCCGACGGTCTCCACGACCCGGCTCACCCACTCCCGGTCCGGGCGGCGGCCGGCGATGTCCATCGGCAGCGTGATGTTCTCCAGCGCGGTCAGGGTGGGCAGCAGGTTGAACGCCTGGAAGATGAAGCCGATCTTGTCCCGGCGGAGCCGGGTCAGCTGCTTGTCGTTCAGCGCGGCCAGTTCCACGTCGCCGATCCGCGCCGAACCGGTGGATATCGAATCCAGCCCGGCCATGCAGTGCATCAGCGTGGACTTGCCCGATCCGGACGGCCCCATGATCGCGGTGAACCGGGCCCGCTCGAACTCCACGTCGACGGAGTCCAGGGCGACCACCTGGGTCTCGCCCTGGCCGTAGACCTTGCTCAGGCTCGTGGCCCGGGCGGCGACGGCCGTGGTGGCGTGGGCGGGGAAGGCGGGACGGGGGACGGCGGTGTGCGGCACCACAACTCCTGGGGGGCGACGGGACGGACGGCGCGAACAGTGCGGCAGCCAGCACCACTGGCCTCGCAAAGCGCTGTCCCCATCTTCGATGCCGCAGGTCAGCCCATTCTTCGGCCGGAAGGACCGAAAGCCGCACCGGCCGGAAGTGCCACAGTCGGAGCCGGCGTCCTCCTCAGGGCGGACGGCCGTCCGCCCGCAGACCGACGGGACGCGTCAGGGTCCGGGCCCGCGCGGTGTCAGGGAGCCGCTTCGCCGACCCGCCGCCAGAACTCCGCCGCGATGTCGTCGAGGAACTCCCGGCCGGCCCGCCCGGCCTCGCCGGGGGCGTCCCCACCGGTCCAGCTCAGCGAGGCGGTCATCCGCGCGTGGTACTCCTCGTGCAGTTCCTGGAGGGCCTGCTGGAGCCGCTCCTTGGGCAGCGGCGCGAGCTTGCCGACCGGGCGGACGTACCCCTGCCAGCGGGTGGTGGCGGCGCTGGTCAGCAGCTCCACGAGCCGGGCCTGCTGGCCGGTGAAGCGGATCAGCGCGGGCAGCGGCAGCCTGAGCTCGGCGGCCAGCGTCGCGGCCTGCCGGTCGGTGCCGGTCCACCGCCCACCGGCCTCCAGCCGCTCGTACGCCGCCTGGTCCATGCCGATCCGCAGCGCCAGGTCGGCCGGCGCCAGACCGAGCGTCAGCCGGAATTCGCGGAGCGTGCGGGGAGCGCCGAGGAGTTCGGCGGGGGCGCACCACAGGGCGCCGGCCAGCGCGGTCAGCTCGGCCTCGGTGGGGGCGCCCTCCCCCAATTCCCAGGAGGCCACCGCCGCCGGTTCCAGCCGAATTCCATAGGCGGCCCAGATTCCGTAGGCGACATGCGCGTGGGTCATGCCGAGGGCCTCGCGCAGCCGGCGGGCGGCGGCGGCGTTGAAAGGGGGCCTGACTGCATCCCCATCGTGCGTGTTCACCGGCACACGGTAAGTGACGGGGTGGCCGGACTCCTATCGTGTGGATATCCAAGTTTGCCGGTTGGAGGAAGCTACGGAGTTTCCGCCGTGCCCGCGCTGGCTTTCGGCCGTTTCCCGGCAATTCTCGCCGATCATGCCGTTGGCCAGCGGCTTCGCGGTGGCGGGTCAGCCCTTCACGGCGCCGCCCAGGGTGAAGCCGCCGCCCAGCCGTTTGGAGATAAGGATGTACAGCAGGATCACCGGTGTCGAGTACAGGACGGAGAATGCGGCGAGTTCCCCGAAGGCGATCGCGCCGTAATTCCCGAAGAAAGTGAAAATGCTGACCGACGCCGGGAGTTGCTCCGGCGAGAGCAGCAGCATGAACGGGACGAAGAAATTCCCCCACATCATGATGAAGGTATAGACCGCGACGACCGAGAGGCCGGGACCCATCAGCGGCAGGATGATCCGCAGCAGGGTCTGGAACCAGGAAGCGCCGTCGGTCCACGCCGCCTCCTCCAGCGCCGCCGGCACCCCGTCCATGAAGTTCTTCATCAGCCAGACCGCGAACGGCAGTTGGGCGGCGGCCAGGAACAGCGCGGTGCCGTACCGGGTGTCGATCAGGTCCACCCGGACGAACAGCGCATAGACCGGCACCATGATCGCGGTGACCGGCAGGCACGCCGAGAACAGCACGGTGAGCAGGTACGGCCGGGCGAAGCGGGACCGGAAGCGGGACAGCGGGTAGGCGGCCAGCGCCGCGCAGCCCACCGTGAGCAGCGTCGCACCGCCGCAGATCAGCAGGCTGTTGAGCATCGGCGTGAAGGTGATCTCGTCGGTGAGCACCGCCGAGAAGTTGTGCAGCGTGGGGGCGGCGGGCAGCCGCACCCGGAGCGTGGCCCGCTCGTCCAGCGACGCCAGCACCAGCCACGCCAGCGGCACCGCGAACGCCACCGCGACCACCAGCAGCGCGGCGTCGGCCGCCGCCCGGCGCCGGACCGCCCGCCGCGCGAGCGGCCACCGCGCCCGGCGCCGTCGCCCGCTCCGCATCAGACCTCCTCCCGCAGCAGCCGCAGATACACCGCCGAGAACAGCGCGCCCACCACGAGCAGCAGCAGCGCCACCGCCGTGCCGTACCCGATCAGCGACTTCACGAACGCCTGGTCGTACATGAACACCGGCAGCGTCTGGCTCCGGTTGCCGGGGCCGCCCCGGGTGAGCGCCCAGATCAGCCCGAACACCGAGAGCGTCTGGAGGGTGTTGAGCATCAGGTTGGTGCCGATGGAGCGGCGGATCATCGGCAGCGTGATGTGCCACAGCCGCCGCAGCCCGCCCGCGCCGTCCACCTCCGCCGACTCGGTGACCTCCTGCGGGATCTCGGCCAGCGCCGCCGAGTAGACCAGCATCGAGAACGCCGTGCCGCGCCAGACGTTGGCGAACGACACCGCCAGGATCGGCAGCGTGAACAGCCAGTCCTGGGTGGGCAGATGGAGCCAGGCCAGCACGGCGTTGAGGGTGCCGCGCCGCTCGAAGAAGGTGTACAGCAAAAAGCCGGCCACGATCTCCGGGAGCACCCAGGCGGTGATCACCACCGCGCCGGTCACCGTCCGCACGGGCCGCGAGGCGCGCCGCAGCAGCCCGGCCAGCGCCAGCCCCAGCGTGTTCTGGCCCAGCAGCGCCGAGACCACGGTGAACACCAGGGTCAGCAGCACCGCGTTGCGGAACTCCGGATCGGCCAGCGCGTGCCGGAAGTTGGCCAGGCCGACGAAGGACGCCGACTCCTGGCCGGTGAGCTGGGTGTCGGTGACGGCGAGGTAGCCGCAGTAGCCGACCGGGCCGGCCAGGAAGAGGAGCAGCAGGACGGTGGCCGGCGCCAGCGGCGACCAGCGCAGCAGCCGGCGGATCACGGCTTGGTGAGGACGGCGCCGCCCGTCAGGGAGCGCACCGTGTCGTCGTAGCGGGAGGCGGCCTGCTCCGGCGTGGCGTCACCGGCGGTGACGGCCTCCGTCGCCTCGCCGATCGCGGCGGCGACCTGCGGGTACGCCGGCAGCGCCGGCCGGTACCGGCTCACCGCGACCAGCTGCGTGAAGAAGCCGATCCCGGGCACGGATGTGAGGTACCGCGGATCGGCTGCGACGTCCTTGCGGACGGCGAGCTGGGCGCCCCGGGTGCACCACTCCAGCGCGTTGGCCTTCGACTGGAAGGTCTCGATCAGCTTCCAGGCGAGCGCCGGCTGCGGCGCCCGGGCGGGGATCGACCAGGTCCAGCCGCCGGCCAGGCTGACCCGGCCGGGCGGGGCGCCGGCCTGCGTCGGGAACGGCGCCTGGCCCAGCGTCCGGGCCCACTGCGGCCAGGGGGTGCCGCCGGTCTTCTGCCACTGCTGGCCGAGCCAGGAGCCGTCGAGGTCGATGGCGAGCTTCTGCTCGGGCAGCAGCTCGGCGGCCACATTGGTCTGGATGTTGGGGCTGAGCGCGTCCGAGACCTCCGGGCCCAGCTTCTCCCGGTAGACGGTGTCCAGGAAGCGGAGGCTGTCCCTGAAGCCCCGGGTGCCGGTGACCCACTTCTTCGCGGCCGGGTCGTAGAGCTGGTCCGGCCCGGTGCCGTAGAGCAGCATCTCGAAGCCCTGCATCACCGCGGCCTCGCCCGCGCCCTTGCCGGTGAAGACGTTCAGCGGGATCACCCCGGGCACCTTCCGCTTGATCGTGCGGGCCGCGTCCAGGACCTCGTCCCAGGTGCGCGGGTGCCAGTCGGCGGGCAGGCCGGCCTTGGCGAAGACCGTCCGGTTGAACCACAGCCCGCGGGTGTCCGTGCCGTCCGGGACGCCGTAGGTGCGCCCGTCCTGCCCCCGGGCCGCGGCCTTCGCGGACGGCTCGAACTGCCGCCAGCCGTCCCAGGACTTCAGATACGGGTCCAGCGGGCGCAGCAGCCCCGCCCTGATGTCGGAGCTGATCAGGAAGGTGTCCTCGTAGACCAGGTCGGGCGCGGTCTTCGGGGAGCGCATCATCTGCTGGATCTTGGTGTAGTAGTCGTTCTCCGACGCCTGGACCGGGATCAGCTTGACCTTCTTGCCCGGGTTGGCCTTCTCGAACTGCCGCGCCACCAGGGCCACATAGTCGTCCCGGACCTTCACCCGGTTGTTGGTGTCCTTGATGAAGGCGACCTTGACGGTGTTCCGGTCGGCCCCGGATCCGCTGCCGCAGCCGGTGAGCGCCCCGGCGGCCAGTACGGCGGCGGTGAACAGGGCGACGGGGGTGGTGGAGCGCACGGCACGACCTCCAACGAACCGCGGCCGGCCCGCCCGGGCCGGCCGGTCACGGTCAACTGGCCACGGCTTGCTCCCTGCTGAAAGTAAGTCACCGGTCACCCCCGGTCAATGCCCCGACCAGCGGTAGCGCAGCTCCGGGCGGCCGACCTGCCCGTACTGCGGGGCCCGGGCGGCCCGGGCGGTGTCCACCAGGTGCTCCAGATAGCGGCGCGCGGTGATCCGGGAGATGCCCACGTCCGCGGCGGCCTCGGTCGCGGTCAGCCCGTCCGCGGCGGACCGCAGCACGTCCGTCACCGCCCGCAGGGTGGCCGCGGTCAGCCCCTTGGGCAGCGCCGCCGGCCGCGGGGCGCGCAGCGCCGCCAGCGCCCGGTCCACCTCGTCCTGCCCGCTGGCCTCCCCGGTGGTGGCGCGGAACTCGGCGTAGCGCAGCAGCCGGTCCCGCAGCGTCGCGAAGGTGAACGGCTTCAGCACGTACTGGACGACGCCCAGCGAGACACCCTCGCGGACCATCGCCAGATCGCGGGCGGAGGTCACCGCGATGATGTCCGCGGCATGCCCTGCGGCGCGCAGCGTCCGCACCAGCTGGAGCCCGTGGCCGTCCGGCAGGAACAGGTCCAACAGCAGCAGGTCGACCGGGTGGTGGTCGAGGTGGCGGCGGGCCTCGGTGCCCGAGTGCACGGTGCCGGACACCGCGAAGCCCGGCACCCGCCCCACGTACAGGGCGTGCGCCGCGGCGGCGACCGGATCGTCCTCGACGACCAGCACCCGGATGACCTCGGCGCTCATCGGACCGCCCCCGCGGCCGCCCGCAGCGGCAGCCGCACGGTGAACCGCGCGCCGCCCTCAGGCCCCCGGTCCAGGCCGATCGTGCCGCCGTGCCGCCGCACCGCCTGCGCGACCAGGGCCAGCCCCAGCCCCCGGGCGTCGCCGCCGGCGCGCTGCTTGGTGCTCCAGCCGCGCCGGAAGACCTCCTCGGTGGTGTCCGCGGCGACCCCCGGCCCGTTGTCCGCGACGCACAGCAGCAGTTCGCCGCCGTCCGCCCGCGCGGTGACCCGCACCTGCGGCGGGGCGTCGTGCTCCTGGGGCGGGGCGGCGGCGTCGAGGGCGTTGTCGACGAGGTTGCCCAGCACCGTCACCAGGTCGCGGGCGGGCAGGTCCGGCGGGATCACCCCGTCGTCGATCCGGCTGTCCTCGGTCAGCACCAGCTCCACGCCGTGCTCGTTGGCCTGCGCCGCCTTGCCCAACAGCAGTGCGGCCAGCACCGGTTCGGCGACCGCGCCCACCACCCGGTCGGTCAGCGCCTGCGCCAGCTCCAGCTCGGCGGTGGCGAACGTCACCGCCTCCTCGGCCCGGCCCAGTTCGATCAGCGAGACCACGGTGTGCAGCCGGTTGGCGGCCTCGTGCGCCTGCGAGCGCAGCGCCTCGGCGAAGCCCCGTACGGAGTCCAACTCACCGGAGAGCGCCTGGAGTTCGGTGTGGTCGCGGAGGGTGACGACGCTGCCGAGTTGCTGACCGTCGGAGACCGGGGAGGAGTTGACGACCAGCACCCGCTCGCCGGCCAGGTGCAGCTCGTCGACCCGCGGCCCGGTCGCCAGCAGCGCCTCGGTCAGCGGCCCCGGCAGCCCCAGCTCGGCGACCGGCCGGCCCACCGCGTCCCCGGCCGGCCCCAGCAGCTCCCGCCCGCCGTCGTTGATCAGCGCCACCCGTCCCGCCCCGTCGATCATCAACAGCCCCTCGCGGACGGCGTGCAGCGCGGCCTCGTGGTAGTCGTACATCCGGCTCAGCTCGGCGGCGTTCATCCCGTGCGTGTGCCGGCGCAACCGGGCGTTGACCACGTATGTGCCGGCGCCGCCCAGCGCCAGCGCCGCGGCGGCCACCCCGACCAGCGCCAGGACCTGGTCCCGCAACTGCTGGCTGATGGTGGCGATGGTGATCCCGGAGCTGACCAGCGCGGTGATCGCGCCGCCCCGCCCGGGGTCGCGCACCGGGGCGACGACCCGCACGGACGGGCCGAGCACCCCCATGTGGGTCTCCGGGAAGATCTCGCCGCGCAGCGCGGGGCCGATGTGGCCGAGGTACTTCCCGCCGATCGCGGACGGCTCCGGGTGCGTCCACCGCGTGCCGTCCGGCGCCATCACCACGACGAAGTCGACCCCGGCGTCCCGGCGCAGGTGCTCGCTGTACGGCTGGAGCGCGGCGGTCGGGTCCTTGGTGCGGGCCGCGGCCACCACGGCCGGGGAGTCGGCGACGGCGGTGGCCGCCGCGGTCGCCTGCCGCCGGGCGGTCTCCTCCGCCTGCCGTTCGGCGTTCACGTACGCGAAGACCGCGCAGCCCAGGACCACCACCGCCACCAGGAACACCTGCATGGCGAAGAGCTGCCCGGCGAGACTGCGGGGGCCGCGCAGCCGCCGTGACGGGCGGAAACGGGGGAGGCGCATACAGAACAGTCTGCCGGGTCACTTTTACGTGAACGAAATGTACGCAAGGGTGACGGGCGCCACACCGCCGTGCATAGTCGCCGGGACTTGTTGTGCGCCGCGAGCCGCGAGAGCGGCGCACAACCGTGACCCCCGTCAGGAAAGGTAGGGCAGCCGTGGCTGCACAGATCCCGTCGTCCCGGGGCACTGCCGAGGACACCCCACCGGCCAAGCGGGACCGGACCCATTTCCTGTACCTCGCCGTGATCGGCGCCGTGCTGCTCGGCATCGTCGTCGGACTGGCGGCCCCCGGTGTCGCCGTCCAGCTCAAACCGCTCGGCACCGGGTTCGTCAACCTCATCAAGATGATGATCTCGCCGGTGATCTTCTGCACCATCGTGCTGGGCATCGGCTCGGTCCGTAAGGCGGCCAAGGTCGGCGCGGTCGGCGGGCTGGCCCTCGGCTACTTCATGCTGATGTCCACCGTCGCGCTGGCGATCGGCCTGCTCGTCGGCAACCTCCTGGAACCCGGCTCCGGCCTGCACCTGACCGAGGCGCTCCGGCACGCCGGCCAGGCCCAGACCGCCGGCGGCCACGAGTCCACCACCGACTTCCTCCTCGGCATCATCCCGACCACCCTGGTCTCCGCGTTCACCCAGGGCGAGGTGCTCCAGACCCTGCTGGTGGCACTGCTGCTGGGCTTCGGGCTGCAGGCGCTCGGCCCGGCGGGCGAGCCGGTGCTGCGCGGCATCGGCCATGTGCAGAAGCTGGTCTTCCGGGTGCTGTCGATGATCATGTGGGCGGCGCCGGTGGGGGCCTTCGGCGCGATGGCCGCGGTCGTCGGCGCCACCGGGCTGGCCGCGCTGAAGTCGCTGGCCGTCATCATGGTCGGCTTCTACCTGACCTGTCTGCTCTTCGTCGTCGTGGTGCTCGGCACGCTGCTCCGGCTGGTCGCCGGGGTGAACGTCTTCGCGCTGCTGAAGTACCTCGGCCGGGAGTTCCTGCTGATCCTGTCGACCTCCTCCTCGGAGTCGGCGCTGCCCCGGCTGATCGCCAAGATGGAGCACCTGGGCGTCAGCCGCCCGGTCGTCGGCATCACCGTCCCGACCGGCTACAGCTTCAACCTCGACGGCACCGCCATCTACCTGACCATGGCCGCGCTGTTCGTCGCCGAGGCGATGGACAAGCCGCTCTCACTCGGCCAGCAGGTCTCGCTCCTGGCCTTCATGATCATCGCCTCCAAGGGCGCGGCCGGGGTCACCGGCGCGGGCCTGGCGACGCTGGCCGGCGGCCTCCAGTCGCACCGGCCAGAACTGGTCGACGGCGTCGGCCTGATCGTCGGCATCGACCGCTTCATGAGCGAGGCCCGGGCGATGACCAACTTCGCCGGCAACGCGGTGGCCACCATCCTGATCGGCACCTGGACCAAGGAGATCGACCGCAACCGGGTCACCGAGGTGCTGGCCGGCCGGCTGCCGTTCGACGAGCGGACGCTGTCCGCCGACGGGCACGGCACACCGTCCCCCGCCGAGGCCGCCCCGCCGGCCGACGGCGGCAAGACGTCCGTCGGGGTCTGACCGGACGCGCAGGAGGGGAGAAGGGGCGGGCGCCGGGTGCGCCCGCCCCTTCGGCGTAAGGCCCTAGGGCACCGGCGACGGGGGGACCGCCGGTTCGGCCGCCGCCCGGTCGGCCGTGGTGGTCAGCGCGCGCACCTGCCTGCTGCACAGGGTCAGTCCGGTGGCGGCGGCGACCAGGCACGCGCCGCCCGTCAGGGTCGCGTGGTTCCCTAACCGCTCGGCCAGCACGCCGGCCGACATCTGCCCGATCGGCAGGGCGAGGATGGAGCCGAGCACGTCGTAGGAGTAGACCCGCGCCAGCCGGTCGGCGGGGACGTTCTCCTGGAGCGACAGGTCCCAGGCGACCCCGAACTGCTCCATCGCGAGGCCGTTGACGAACATCGTCGTCACCAGGAGGGCGAGCGGTGCGGTGTCGGCCAGGGCCAGGAGCGGCAGTGCGTCGAACGCCACGACCGCCACCCCGATGCGCAGCGCGTGCCGGAAACGGGACCGGGCCACCAGAAGGCCGCCGATGAGCGCGCCCGCCATCTGGGTGGCGAGGGCCAGGCCCCAGGCGGTGCGCCCGTAGGCGCCGTTGGCGATCGCCGGGCCGAGGACCTGGATGCCGCCGGCCGCCACCGCGTTGACCACGAAGAACTGGAGCACGACCGCCCACACCCAGGCCCGTGCGGTGAACTCCTGCCAGCCTTCCCGCAGTTCGCGCAACGGCCGGGACGGGGCGGTCGTCCCGGCCGCGGCCCTGGGCACCCGGACGCCGTGGTACGCCAACGCGCCCGCCGTGAAGCCGACCGCGTTGGCCGCGATGCCCCAGCCGGGGCTGAACAGCGCGGTGAGCAGGCCGCCGAGCGAGGCGCCGAGGATCATGCCGGTGTTGACGCCCATCCGGGCCACGGCGTTGGCGGGGCGCAACTCCTCCGGCGGCACGGTCTGCGGCGTCAACGAGGCCGAGGCCGGCATGGACACCGCGGACACCGCGCCGTTGACCGCGCTCAGCACGACCAGCACGGACAGCGACCCGGCGCCGCTCAACAGCACCGCGGCGACCGCGATCTGAACGGCGGCCGCCGCGAGGTTCGATCCTTGCAGGATGAGGGCCTTGGGCAGGCGGTCGGCCAGCACTCCGCCGAAGAGGACCAGGACGATGTTGGCGACGGAGCGTGCGCCGACGACCAGCCCGACGTCGACGGCGGAGCCGGTCATGTCCAGGACCGCGAAGGCGAGGACGACCGGGGCCATGGCGTTGGCGCAGTGCGTCACCATCCGACCGAGCGCCAGGCGACGGAAGTTGCGGTGGCGCAGCGGCCGGAACACGGAGTCCCGGGCGGACGAGGCGGTCACCCGGCGGCTTCCTTCCCCTCCACCGTATACAGTGCGGCGGCGTCCGCGGCGTCCGCGGCGCCCAAGGCGCGCGTCGGCGCACCCGGCCCACTGACGTCGGTGTGTCTCCCACGAGCCGGCATGGTCCGAGTATGCGGGCCGTCCCCCCGCACCGTCCAAGGACTTTGGGGTGCGTCCCGGCCGCACCGGCCACCGCGAGCCGGTGCGGATCCGCACCGGCGCTAAGCGGGCAGCAGCCAGATCGTGGCCAGTGGCGGGAGCACCGCCGCGATCGAGGTGCGGCGGCCGTTCCAGGGGACCGGCTCGGTCTTGAGCGGATCGGGGTTGGCGACGCCGCTGCCGCCGAAGCGCGGGTCGTCGGTGTTGAGGACCTCGCGCCAGACGGGCACGTCGCCGGGGACGCCCAGCCGGTAGTCGTGCCGGACGACGGGGGAGAAGTTGGTGACCGAGATCAGCGGACCGCCTCCCCCCGTGCCCGAACCGCCGGGGCGGTGCCCCGGTGCCGCGTGGCGGAGGAAGGAGAAGATGTTGTCCTCGCCGGCGTCACCGTCGATCCAGGAGAAGCCGGCCGGGTCGGTGTCGCGCTCCCACAGCGCGGGCGTGGCCGCGTAGCGGCGGTTCAGCTCCCGCACCAGGTCGCGGACGCCCCGGTGGTCCGCCTCCGCCTCGTAGGACGGGTCCAGCAGCCACCAGTCCGGGCCGTGGCCCTCCGCCCACTCCGCGCCCTGGGCGAACTCCTGCCCCATGAAGAGCAGTTGCTTGCCCGGGTGGGCCCACATGAAGCCCAGGTACGCCCGGTGGTTGGCGCGCTGCTGCCACCAGTCGCCGGGCATCTTCGACACCAGCGCCCGCTTGCCGTGCACCACCTCGTCGTGCGAGATCGGCAGCACGTAGTTCTCCGAGTAGGCGTAGATCATCGAGAAGGTCATCTCGCCGTGGTGGTACTTGCGGTGCACCGACTCCTTCTCGACGTAGCCCAGGGAGTCGTGCATCCAGCCCATGTTCCACTTCAGCCCGAAGCCCAGCCCGCCGAAGCCGCCCGGCCCCACGTGGTGCGTGGCGCGGGTGACGCCGTCCCAGGCGGTGGACTCCTCGGCGATGGTGACGACGCCGGGGCAGCGGCGGTAGACCGTCGCGTTCATCTCCTGGAGGAAGGCGACCGCGTCGAGGTTCTCCCGGCCGCCGTGGACGTTCGGCGTCCAGCCGCCGTCCTCCCGCGAGTAGTCGAGGTAGAGCATCGAGGCCACCGCGTCCACCCGCAGCCCGTCGATGTGGAACTCCTCGCACCAGTACACCGCGTTGGCGACCAGGAAGTTGCGCACCTCGGTGCGGCCGTAGTCGAACTCCAACGTGCCCCAGTCCGGGTGCGCGGCCCGCGCCGGGTCCCCGGGCTCGTACAGCGGCCGGCCGTCGAACTCCGCCAGCGCCCAGTCGTCCCGCGGGAAGTGCGCCGGCACCCAGTCCATCAGCACCCCGATCCCGGCCCGGTGCAGCGCGTCGATCAGGAACTTGAAGTCGTCCGGGGTGCCCATCCGGGCGGTGGGCGCGTAGAAGCCGGTCACCTGGTAGCCCCAGGAGCCGCCGAAGGGATGCTCGGCCACCGGCATGAACTCGACGTGGGTGAAGCCCAGGTCCTTGACGTAGGCGGGCAGCTGCACGGCGAGCTGACGGTACGTCAGTCCCGGTCGCCAGGAGGGGAGGTGCACCTCGTAGACGGAGAACGGCGCGGTGTGCACCGGGCGCGCGCCGCGCCGGCCCATCCATGCGGCGTCCCGCCACTGGTAGTGCGAGGCGTGCACCACCGAGGCGGTGGCCGGCGGGCACTCGGTGCGCCGGGCCATCGGATCGGCCCGCACCGTCTTCGAGCCGTCCGGCCGGGTGATCTCGAACTTGTACAGCTCACCCTCGCCGAGGTCCGGCAGGAACAGCTCCCACACCCCGGACGAGCCCAGCGAGCGCATCGGGGTGCCGGTGCCGTCCCAGTAGTTGAAGTTCCCCACCACCCGCACGCCCCGGGCGTTGGGCGCCCACACGGTGAAGCGGGTCCCGGCCACCCCCTGGTGCGTCATGACCCGCGCACCGAGCGCCTGCCACAGCTGCTCGTGCCGGCCCTCGGCGAACAGGTGCAGGTCCAACTCCCCGAGCGCGGGCAGGAAGCGGTAGGGGTCCCGCACGGTCGGCGTGGTGTCGCCGTAGTCCACCAGCAGCCGGTAGTCGGGGATCTCCCGGAGCGGCAGCACCCCCGCGAACAGGCCGTCCCCCTCGGCGCGCAGTGTCGCCCGCAGCCCCGGCGCCACGACCGTGACGCTCCGGGCACCCGGCCGCAGGGCCCGGAACAACAGTCCGCCGGGCATCGGATGCGCGCCGAGCAGCGCGTGCGGGTCGTGGTGCGCCCCGGCGAGCAGCCGCCCGCGGTCCTCGTCGGACAGCGGCGCGGCCCGCCGCACGCCGCGGCCGGCGGCGCTCTCCGCGGCGGCCCGCGCGCCGGCCGGCGGCGGGCCGGGCGTGGGCACGGGGGCGGTGGGCCGGGACGGCGGTGCGGCGGCGGGCTCGCCGCTCTGGGGGGCGGCGGGGGAGGGGCGGGCGGTCACGGGTGGGGCCTCCTCGGGGCGGGGATCGGTCGGTCGGTTCCGGACGGACGGGGCGGGGCCGACGGGGCCGCCGCGCGGGCGCGGGCTCAGCCGGCCCCCGGGTCCCCGCAGGCCGCCAGCCGCCGGATCGCCGCCATCGGCACCGACAGCCAGTCGGGCCGGTGCCGCGCCTCGTACAGCACCTCGTAGACGGCCTTGTCGGTCTCGTAGGCCCGCATCAGCTCCGGCGCGGAGCGCGGATCCGGCCCGCCGGCCTCGGCGTAGCCCAGGCAGTACGCCGCGCGGGTGCGACGGGCCCAGTCCAGCGCCCAGGGGTCGCCGCCGGCCGGGCCGCTGCGGGCGGCGTAGTCGAACGAGCGGAGCATCGCGGCGACGTCCCGGACGGCCGGCTGCGGGCGGCGCCGCTCGGCCAGCGGCCGGGCCGGTTCGCCCTCGAAGTCGATCAGCGCCCAGCGGCCCCCCTCGACGGAGCGCAGCGTCTGCCCCAGGTGCAGATCGCCGTGGATGCGCTGGGCGGCCCAGCTGCGGCCGTCGTGCCCCATCGCGACGAGCGCGTCGAACGCGGTGCGCAGCCGCACCCGGTAGGGCTGGAGCACCGGCACCGCGCGGGCGGTGGCCTCCAGTCGCTCGTTCATCTGGGCCGCGATCGCGTCCAGCTGTGGGCGGCGCAGCTCGGTGGTGGGCAGCGCCTGGGCGAGCGCGGTGTGCACCTCGGCGGTGGCGTGGCCGAGCGCCCGCGCCGAGCGGGTGAAGTCGGCGCGCACCGCCAGCGCGTTGAGCGCCAGCTGCCAGCCGTCGGTGGAGCCGGCGAGGAAGGGCTGGAGGACGCCCAGGGTCGTCGCCTCGCCGTCGGGCTCGGGGTGCGCCGACTCGAACCACGCGGCGGGCGCCGGCACCCGCGCGCACCGGGCGCCGGCCAGTGCCCGCGGCAGTTCCAGATCGGGGTTGACGCCGGGCTCGATCCGCCGGAAGACCTTCAGAATGAACGTATCGCCATAGACGATCGAGGAGTTGGACTGCTCCACCGCGATCGGCCGGGCGGTCAGCCCCGAGGGGATGTCCACGTCCGGTTCGCGGCAGAACCGCAGTGCCCCGATCCGGCCGGGCACCCGCAGCCGCTCCAGCAGCAGCCCGCACAGCCGGTTGTCCAGCAGCGCGTCGTAGACGGTGCGCCCGCGCAGCGGTCCGCCGGCCGGGCGGCCGAGCACCGCGGGCGCCAGGTGCGGCGGCGGCGCGGGGTGGGTGCCCAGCAGCAGTTGGTAGCAGTCGCCGCCGGCCGGGGTGCGGCTGGGCGGGGCGCTCTGCTGGGCGCGGACCAGCAGCTGGAGCAGGCCCGGTGCGTTGCCCTCGCCGGCGCACGGCAGCAGTTCGGTCGCCGCGACCAGCGTGAAGCCGGTGAGCAGCCGTCCCTTGCCGGCGAACCAGCGCTGCCGCGGCACCCACTCGGCCAGCAGCGGCACCAACGAGGAGAGCAGATCGGGTGCGGTGACCGGCGAGCGGTCGGGGGTGTGGCGGGTGGCACGGGTCGAGGCGGTGTCCGACATGGCGTCGCGTCCTTTCCCCGGGCACACGACAGACAGGGCAAAGTGTCCCGGAATGCGGCCTTTACGGTGCAGCGGTGTGGGACGTGTCGGGCGAGATCGTCCTTACGCGCGAGCGTTTGCGGCGTTTCTCGGCGTTCGCCTTCGTGCGGTGGTGCCGGTCCCCGAGCTCCGACGGGCGGGAGGACCCCACCCGAGCCGGAAGACCGTCCATGGCCCACCCGGCCCGTGCGGTAGTAGGGAGGTTGCCCGAGCGAAAGGTCGAAAAACGCCCGTACGCGCCGGACGATCGCGTACGGGCGGGGGAACCCCAGGGGCCCGTGCCCGGTGCGGCAGGGCTCCCTCGGTTCCCCGGGGCCTGTCGTCGCCCTCCGGTCCGCGGGCGACGACGGGACGGTGACGACGGCACCTAGACCGCGTTGGGTGCCTGCTGTGTGTTCCTGCGGAGCCGGAACCAGTAGAAGCCGTGGCCCGCCAGGGTCAGCAGGTACGGCAGCTTGCCGATGGCCGGGAAGCGGACGCCGCCGATGAGCTCCACCGGATGGCGACCGCTGAACGCCTGGAGGTCCAGCTCCGTCGGCTGCGCGAAGCGGGAGAAGTTGTTCACGCACAGCACCAGGTCGTCGTCGGCGCCGTCCTTGCCCGGGGATTCCCGGAGGTAGGCCAGCACCGCGGGGTTGGACGAGGGCAGCTCGGTGTAGCTGCCGAGCCCGAACGCCGGGTTCTGCTTGCGGATCTCGATCATCCGGCGGGTCCAGTGCAGCAGCGAGGACGGCGAGCTCATCGCGGCCTCGACGTTGGTGACCTGGTAGCCGTAGACGGGATCCATGATGGTCGGCAGGAAGAGCCGGCCCGGGTCGCAGGAGGAGAACCCGGCGTTGCGGTCCGGGGTCCACTGCATCGGGGTGCGCACCGCGTCCCGGTCGCCGAGCCAGATGTTGTCGCCCATGCCGATCTCGTCGCCGTAGTAGAGGATCGGCGAGCCGGGCAGCGACAGCAGCAGCGCGGTGAACAGTTCGATCTGGTTGCGGTCGTTGTCCAGCAGCGGGGCCAGGCGGCGGCGGATGCCGATGTTGGCGCGCATCCGCGGGTCCTTGGCGTACTCCGCGTACATGTAGTCGCGTTCCTCGTCCGTGACCATTTCGAGGGTCAGCTCGTCGTGGTTGCGGAGGAAGATGCCCCACTGGCAGCCGAACGGGATCTGAGGGGTCTTGGCGAGGATCTCCGAGACCGGGTAACGGGATTCCCGGCGGACCGCCATGAAGATGCGCGGCATGACCGGGAAGTGGAAGGCCATGTGGCACTCGTCGCCGCCGACCGCGTAGTCGCCGAAGTAGTCGACCACGTCCTCCGGCCACTGGTTGGCCTCGGCCAGCAGCACCGTGTCCGGGTAGTGCGCGTCGATCTCGGCGCGGACCCGCTTGAGGAACGCGTGCGAGGCCGGCAGGTTCTCGCAGTTGGTGCCCTCCTCGGCGTAGAGGTAGGGCACCGCGTCCAGCCGGAAGCCGTCGATGCCGAGGTCGAGCCAGAAGCGCAGGGCGGAGATCATCTCCTCCTGGACCGCCGGGTTCTCGTAGTTGAGGTCCGGCTGGTGGGAGAAGAAGCGGTGCCAGTAGTACTGCTTGCGGACCGGGTCGAAGGTCCAGTTGGAGACCTCGGTGTCGACGAAGATGATCCGGGCGTCGGCGTACTGCTTGTCGTCGTCCGCCCAGACGTAGTAGTCGCCGTACGGGCCGTCCGGATCGGTGCGGGACTCCTGGAACCACGGGTGCTGGTCGCTGGTGTGGTTCATCACCATGTCGATGATGACCCGCATGCCGCGCTGGTGGGCGGCGTCGACGAACTCCACGAAGTCGGCCAGATCGCCGAATTCGGGGAGGACCGCGGTGTAGTCCGCGACGTCGTAGCCGCCGTCCCGCAGCGGGGATTTGAAGAACGGCGGCAACCACAGACAGTCCACCCCCAGCCACTGGAGATAGTCGAGCTTGGCCGTGATGCCCTTGAGGTCCCCGATACCGTCACCGTTGCTGTCCTGGAAGGAACGGACCAGGACCTCGTAGAAGACCGCCCGTTTGAACCACTCGGGATCGCGGTCCTTCGCCGGGGTGTCTTCGAACGTGTCGGGAACAGGCTCATTGACGATCAATTGGGTGACCCTCCGATCGGTGAGGACGGTCGCAGCGACAGCACATGAGCCGGCGCGAGCGAGCTGCCCGGCTCCAGGCGCACATAGTTGTCCCTGCCCCAGTGGTAGGTGTCGCCGGTGAGCTCGTCGCGCACCGGGAAGGACTCGTGCCGGCCAAGGCAGAGTTCCGGCATGTCCAACGACACCGTCGCCTCGTGGGTGTGGTGCGGGTCGAGGTTGACCACCGTGAGCACCGTGTCGGCCCCGGCCCCGTGTCCCACGCGCTTGGAGTACGCGAGGACGGCGTCGTTGTCGACCTGGTGGAAGTGCAGGTTGCGCAGCTGTTGCAGGGCGGGATGGCGGCGGCGGACGCGGTTGAGCGTGGTGATCAGCGGGGCGATGGTCCGCCCCTCGCGGGCCGCGGCGTCCCAGTCGCGCGGCCGGGGCTGGTACTTCTCCGAGTCCAGGTACTCCTCGCTGCCGGGCCGCAGCGGGGTTCCCTCGCACAGCTCGTAGCCCGCGTAGACACCCCAGGCGGGGGAGAGGGTGGCGGCCAGCACGGCACGGATCTCGAAGGCGGGGCGACCGCCCTCCTGGAGGTAGGCGTGCAGGATGTCCGGGGTGTTCACGAAGAAGTTGGGCCGCAGGTAGGAGGCGCTCTCACCGGACAGTTCGGTGAGGTACTCGGTCAGCTCCTCCTTGGTGTTGCGCCAGGTGAAGTAGGTGTAGGACTGCTGGAAGCCGATCTGGGCGAGGGTGTGCAGCATCGCCGGGCGGGTGAACGCCTCGGCCAGGAAGAGCACATCGGGGTCGGTGCGGTTGATGTCGCTGAGCACCTTCTCCCAGAACGCCACCGGCTTGGTGTGCGGGTTGTCCACCCGGAAGATCCGGATGCCCTTGGCCATCCAGAAGCGCAGCAGCCGCTCGGTCTCCCGGACCAGTCCGCGGAAGTCGGTGTCGAAGGCGAGCGGATAGATGTCCTGGTACTTCTTGGGGGGGTTCTCCGCGTAGGCGATGGAGCCGTCGGCGCGGTGCTGGAACCACTGCGGGTGCAGGGTGACCCAGGGGTGGTCCGGGGAGCACTGCAGGGCGAAGTCCAGCGCCACCTCCATCCGCAGGTCGCGGGCGGTCCGCACGAAGTGGTCGAAGTCCTCGAAGGTGCCCAGGTCCGGGTGGAGCGCGTCGTGGCCGCCGGCCGGCGACCCGATGGCCCAGGGGGAGCCGACGTCGCCCGGGCGCGCGGCGAGCGCGTTGTTGGGGCCCTTGCGGTGGGACGTGCCGATCGGGTGGACGGGCGGCAGGTAGACCACGTCGAAGCCCATCGCGGCGACCGCCGGCAGCCGCTCGGCGGCGGTGCGCAGGGTGCCGCCGAGGCAGCTGCCGTCCGGTGCGGTCACGGCGCCCTCGGAGCGCGGGAAGAGCTCGTACCAGGAGCCGTACAGGGCTCTTCGGCGCTCGACGATCAGCGGCATCGGGCGGGAGACGGTGAGCAGTTCGCGCAGCGGGTGGCGGTCCAGCGCCTCGGTGACCTCCGGGGTGAGCGCGGTGGCCAGGCGGGTGGCGGCCGGCAGGGTGGCGTCGCGCAGCGCGTCGACGGCGGCCAGCACCGCCTCCCGGCCGTCGCTCTTGGGGACCTCGGAGGCGGCCCGTTCGTGCAGCGCGGCGCCCTCGGCGAGGACCAGCTCGGTGTCGATCCCGGCCGGAATCTTCACTCCGGCGTGCCGGCGCCAGGTGGCGACCGGGTCGGACCACGCCTCGACGGTGAACGTCCAGCGCCCCTCGACGTCGGGGGTGACCTCGCAGGTCCACCGGTCGGTGCCCGGTTCTCGCTCCCGCATCGGGGTCCAGGGGCCGCACCGGCCCGCGGGGTTGCGCAGCACCACGTTCGCGGCGACCGCGTCGTGGCCTTCGCGGAAGACCGTCGCGGAGACCTCGAAGGTTTCGTCCACCACGGCCTTGGCCGGGCGGCGGCCGCAATCGATCTGCGGGCGGATGTCCAGTACAGGGATGCGACCGATCATGGGCTCACCTGGGATTGTGATGCTTTGCGGGGTTTTGTCCTTTCTATCCGCTCCACGGCGGGGGGACCGGGTGCGGGCATGGGCGCTCCTGTCCGCTTTCACTCTGCTGGCGGACGGCACGGCGACCCCGAACGGGCCCCGCCGGCCGGGTGCGCGGAACGGCGTACCGGGTGAGGCTTCCCGTGCGCGGCGGCCGGGAAAGCCACGGGAATGTGAACTACCGATTCGTAACCGCTCACGCCGGGTGCTCCGGTGGGCAGGGGCCGCCGCCCTGGTGGGCGGCCGCGGCTCGGTACTGACACGGTCGGCGTTCGCCTCCTCAACTCGGTGCGAGCACAGCGGAGTTGCGGTGTGCGGAAGTCCGTTGCCGCGCCGGGGCCCGTCGGCGCCACCACCGCAGCCTCTCGCCACGCGGGGGTCCGGACAAGAGCGCCTGAGGGGGTGGAATCGGCCATATCGACGGACCGGGCAGTACGGGCCGCCGGTCGCGGGGGCCGGGCGGGCGCGGGCGGGGGATCCGGCCGCGGCGGCGTGGCCGAAAAAAGCCGGCGTGGCCGGGGGAACGAGACCCCCGGCCACGCCGGTGCGGTGCGGCCAACCGGCCGCGGTGGTGCGTTACTTGACGTTGACGCCGGTCCAGGCCGACTCGACGCCCTTGACCTCGGCGCTGTCCGCGCCGTAGAGGTCGGTGGCCGCCTTGACGGTCGCCTCGCGGGCCGCCTTGTAGTCGGTGGTCGAGGTCATGTACGTGGTCAGCGCCTTGAACCAGATCTTCTCGGCCTTGTCGCGGCCGATGCCGGTGACCTTGGAGCCGTCCGCGGTCGGGCTGTCGTAGTGGTCGCCGTTCGCGTCCTTCGGGCCGCTGCCCTCGGACAGCAGGTAGAAGAAGTGGTTGGCGATGCCCGAGGAGTAGTGGACGTCCACGTTGCCGGCGTCCGCGCTCCAGCTGTCCAGGGACTGGCCGTCCTTGGAGGGCTTGTCCATGTAGCGCAGCGGCTTGCCGTCACCGTTGATGTCGATCTTCTTGCCGATGAAGTAGCTGCCCGGCTCGGTGGGGTTCTTGGCGTAGAACGCCACGGAGGCGCCGAAGATGTCCGAGGTGGCCTCGTTGAGGCCGCCGGACTCGCCGCTGTACTCCAGGCCCGCGGTGGCGGAGGTGACACCGTGCGACATCTCGTGGCCCGCGACGTCGAGGGCGGTCAGCGGCTTGTTGTTGCCCTCGCCGTCGCCGTACGTCATGCAGAAGCAGCTGTCGTCCCAGAACGCGTTGACGTAGTTCTGGCCGTAGTGCACGCGGGACGTGGCGCCCTTGCCGTCGCCCTTGATGCCGCTGCGACCGTGCACGTTCTTGTAGTAGTCCCAGGTCTCCTGGGCGCCGTAGGCGGCGTCGACGGCGGCGGTCTCGGGGTTGCTCGGCTTGCCGTCGCCCCACGTGTCGGTGGAGTTGGTGAAGAGCTTGCCGTCGCCGCTCTCGCTGCCGCTCAGGTTGAACGTCTGGTGGCCGCCGCGGGAGTCGTCGGTCAGCTCGTAGCCGCTGCCGCCCTTCTTGGACGCGAGGTCGACCTTGCCGGCGTACTCGCTGTTGCCGACGCCGGTCTCGATGCCCTGGAACTGGAAGAGCTTCTTGCCGGTGTTGGCGTCGGTGATGACGTGCAGCTGGTTGGGCGTGCCGTCCTTCTGGACGCCGCCGACCACGGTCTCGTACGCCAGCACCGGGGTGCCCTTGGCGGCCCAGATCACCTTGCGGGGCGCGGGCGCGTCGACCTTCTTGGCGCCGATGGTCTTGGTGGCGGTCGACTCGGCGGCCAGCGCGGCGGCCTTCGGGGCGATCTTCGCGGTGAGCGAGGCGACCTTGACGTTCGCCTTGGTGGCCTTGGTGACGCCCTTGACGGCGCCGCCCTTGGCGGTGTGCACGACCAGGTCGCCGCCGAGCACCGGCAGGCCGCCGAAGGTGCGGTCGTAGCGGGTGTGCACGGTGCCGTCGGCGTCCTTGATGACGTCCTTGACGACCAGCTTCTCCTGGGAGCCCAGGCCCAGCGCCTTGGCCGTCTGCGCGGTGGCCGCACTGGCGTCGTGGAGCAGCTCGGCGCGGTGCGAGGTGCTGAGTGCGAGCGGCGCGCCACCGTGGGGGGTGGCGGCGGGGGCGGGCGAGGCACCGGCGGTGTTGGCCGCGGTGATGCCGGCGACGAGCAGGGCCGCCGCGGCAACGGCGGCACTGGTCACACGGGTCTTACGAGATATGTGGGGGGTCACGCGTGCTCCTTCAACTTTGCCAAGTGGTGGGGGTGCAAAGCGATGCGGGTGTGACATGCGTCGGGAAGACTGCCATTTGAACGCGGGCATGTCAGGGGGGTGTTCGAAGATTGGCCAAAAATCGTTCGCACAGAGGTGATCGATGTCCGGATAACGGAGCGGGGCGCCGCCCCCGATGGATTCGGGGACGACGCCCAACTCGGTTGTGCAGTAGCCCAGTTGACGCATCAGGTGTGGCGCGGCCGAAGTCGGGCCGGCATTTTCACACCAAGGTGACGGGCAGGTTGCCGGCTGGTGTCAGAAGGTCAGCTTCCAGCCGTTGAGGGTGCCGGAGTCGCCCGCGTAGACGTCCTGGACACGCAGCTTCCAGGTACCGCTCGCGGCCTTGGCCGAGGCGTTGACGGTGTACGTGGCCTTCACGTCGGCCGCCGAGTCCGAGAGGCTGGAGTTCTTCAGCCGGTACGCGGTGCCGTCCGGGGCAAGCAGGTCGATGACCAGGTCGCCGCGCCAGCTGTGGGTGATGTCCACCGTCACCTTGAGCCCGCTGGGCGCGTTGCCGCTGCGGCTGACGGTGATCGGCGAGGTGATGGCCGCACCGGCGTCCGGGATGGCCACCTTGGTGGTGTTCTCGTAGACGTTGCCGCCGCCGACCGGGTTGACGGTCCAGGTGAAGGACGCGGTCCCGGTCTTCTGTGCCGCGTCGGTGACCGTCACGGTGACCGTGCTGGTGCCGGCGGTGGTCGGGGTGCCCGAGATCAGGCCGGTGGAGGCGTCGATGGACAGCCCGGCGGGCAGCCCGCTGGCCGCGTACGACAGCGTGCCGGTGGTGCCGCTGCTGGCCTTGATCTGGAGGCTGGCCGCCTGGCCGACGGTGCCGGTCTGGTTGCCCGGGTTGGTGACCAAGACCCCGCCGTCCGGGACCCGGGAGCCGACGTTCACCGCCGCCCAGGTGTTGGCGACCGTGTTGTACGAGGCGCTGCCCTGGCCGAAGAGGTCGGCCGCGGCCTGGAGGGTGGCGGTACGGGCGCCGGCGTAGTCGGTGTTGGCGCTCATGTACTGGCTGAGCGCCTTGAACCACACCTTCTCGGCGTTGGCCCGCCCGATGCCCGGCACCGGCAGGTTGTCGTAGGTCGGGCTGTCGTAGTGGACGCCGTTGATGTCCTTGGGGCCGCTGCCCTCGGACAGCAGGTAGAAGTAGTGGTTGGCGACACCGGACGAGTAGTGGACGTCCTTGTTGCCGACGGTGCTCGACCAGTAGTCGGCCGAGGCGCCGTCCTTGGAGGGCTTGTCCATGTAGCGCAGCGGGGTGCCGTCGCCGTTGATGTTGATCTTCTCGCCGATGAGGTAGTCACCGGGGTCGGCGGGGTTGTTGGCGTAGAACTCCACGGCGGTGCCGAAGATGTCCGAGGTCGCCTCGTTGAGGCCGCCGGACTCGCCGCTGTAGGTGAGGTTGGCGGTGGCGGCGGTGACGCCGTGCGACATCTCGTGGCCGGCCACGTCCAGCGCGGTCAGCGGGGCGGCGTTGTTGCTGCCGTCGCCGTACGTCATGCAGAAGCAGCTGTCGTCCCAGAAGGCGTTGACGTAGCTGTTGCCGTAGTGCACGCGGGAGTAGGCGCCGACGCCGTCGCCGCGGATGCCGGTGCGGCCGTGCACGTTCTTGTAGTAGTCCCAGGTCTCCTGGGCGCCGTAGGCGGCGTCCACGGCGGCGGTCTGGGCGTTGCCCGGGGTGCCGTCGCCCCAGGTGTCGTCGGCGTCGGTGAACAGCGAACCGGTCCCGGACGACCCGTGGTTGAGGTTGTAGGTCTTGTGGTTGCCGCGGGTGGTGTCGGTCATCGTGAAGTTCGGCGCGGAGCCGGAGGTCCCGATGGTGACCTTGCCGCTGTACTCGCTGTTGCCGATGCCGTTCTCGATGCCCTGGTACTGGAATATCTTCGCGCCGGTGTTGGCGTCGGTGATGACGTGCAGTTGGTTGGGTGTGCCGTCGTCCTGGAACCCGCCGACCACCGTCTCCCAGGCCAGCCGCGGGGTGCCGTCGGCGGCCCAGACCACCTTGCGCGGGGCCTGGTCGGCCGCGGTCCTCGTCGAGCCGAGGGACTTGGCGGAGGAGACCGCCTTGGCCGCGGCGGTGGCCGGGGCGACCTTCGCGGTGGTGGAGGCGACGGCGAGGGCGGCCTTGGTGGCCTTGGTGGTGCTCTTGACCGCACCGCTCTTCGCGGTGTGCACGACGAGGTCGCCGCCGAGCACCGGCAGCCCCGCGTAGGTGCGGTCGTAGCGGGTGTGCGTGGTGCCGTCGGCGTCCTGCTCGACGTCCTTGACGACCAGCTTCTCCTTGGCGCCGAGGTGCAGCCGCTGGGCGGTGGCGGCCGTGGTGGCGCCCGCCTTCCGGATCAGCTCGGCCCGCTGGGACGGGGTGAGCTTGACGGGCAGCGCACCGGCCAGGGGGGCGGCGTGCGGGGCCGGGCGGGCTGCGGGGGTGCCGTGCGGGCTGGCCGCCGCGCCGGTGCCGGTCTGGACGCCGACGGCCAGCAGTGCGGTGACCGCGACCAGCGCGCCGGTCGCCACGGCACGCCGCTGCGGGGTGGGTCTATGGGGGGTGCTTCTCACACTGACTCCTTCTGCGGGGCCGCGGCACGACGGGAGCGGCCAAGGGGGGACCGGGCGGCTGAGCGGCCGTCCGGGCAGAGCGAGGCAGAACTCATGGAGCGTGTGTGGGGGGTTGACGAGCTGGTGGTACGGGGTCACGGCCGCCCGGAGCGGTGCTGTGGGGGTCCGGGTGGCGGCTGCCGGGAAGAGTGCCACCACTGGCGAGTGGTTGTCAGGTGCCGTTCAACTAATTGGCCGGAAAACGTCCGTTGGGCGAAATCGACGTCCGGAAACCGGACGGTCGGCCGGGTATCGGGACGGCCCGGGCCGTCGCTCAGGACACGCTCGTCCGCCAGGCCCGGTGCAGCGCCGCATACCGGCCGCCGTCGGCGATCAGCGCGGCCGGGGCGCCGTCCTCGACGATCCGGCCGTCGGACATCACCAGCACCCGGTCCGCGGACTCCACCGTGGACAGCCGGTGCGCGATCAGCAGCGCCGTCCGGCCGCGCAGCACCGCGCCCATCGCCCGCTGCACCGCCCGCTCGCCCGGTATGTCCAGCGAGCTGGTCGCCTCGTCCAGGATGAGCACCGCCGGATCGGCCAGCAACGCCCGGGCGAAGCCCACCAGTTGACGCTGGCCCGCGGAGAGCCGGCCACCGCGCCTGCGGACGTCGGTGTCGTAGCCCTCCGGGAGCGCGACGATGAAGTCGTGCGCCCCGATCGCCCGCGCGGCCCGCTCGATCTGCGCGCGGTCGGCATCCGGATTGCCCAGCGCGATGTTGTCGGCGACCGTGCCGGAGAACAGGAACGCCTCCTGGGTGACCATCACCACCGCGCGGCGCAGCTCCGCGCCGGACAGCTCGCGCAGATCGACCCCGTCCAGCGTCACCCGGCCCTCCGTGGGGTCGTGGAAGCGGGCCAGCAGCCTGGCGAGGGTGGACTTGCCGGCCCCGGTGGCGCCGACCACCGCGACGGTGGTGCCGGCCGCCAGGGCGAGGTCGAACCGCGGCAGCACCTCGCCGCCCGTGCGGTACCCGAAGCGGACGCCGTGGAAGGCCACTTCGCGGCCGGGGCGGTCGGGGGCGGCGGGCGGCAGCGCACGCGGAGCGGTGGGCTCGGCGACCGTCGGCCGCTGGGCCAGCAGCCCGGCGATCTTCTCCAGGGAGGCGGCGGCGGACTCGTAGGCGTTCAGGAACACGCCCATCCGGTCGAGCGGGTCGTACAGCCGGCGCAGGTAGAGGGTCGCGGCGGCCAGCACACCGAGGGCGAGCCCGCCGGTGGCGACGCGGTAGGCGCCCCACAGCACGATCGCGGCCAGCGCGGCGTTGGCCACCGCGCGGGAGCCGACGACATAGCGCGCCATCTCCAGGATCGCGTCGCCGTTGAGCCGCCGGTGGCGGGAGTTCAGCGCGGCGAAGGCGGCGTCGTTGGCCCGCTCGCGGCGGAACGCCAGCACCGGCCGGATGCCGTTGAGGGTCTCCGTGAACCGCACGATGACCGCCGCGGTGGCGGTGGACTTGGCGAGGTAGGCCCGCTGCGAGCGGTGCTGGAAGGAGCGGACCAGGAGCGCCAGCGGCACCGCCGAGAGCAGCGCCGCGGTGCCCAGGCCGACGTCCAGCCAGAACAGCAGCGCGGTGACGTACAGCGCCGCGAGGGCGACCGTGACCAGTTCCTGCAGGCCCTCTTCGAGGAGTTCGCGCAGCGCCTCGACGTCCGTGGTGGCGCGCGATATCAACCGGCCGGAGGTGTAGCGCTCGTGGAAGTCCAGGCCGAGTGCCTGGGAGTGCCGGAAGATCCGGCCGCGCAGGTCCAGCAGCACGTCCTGGCCGGCCCGGGCGGAGAGCCGGACGAAGGCCCACTGGAGGCCGCCGGCGGCCACCGCGCACAGCACGGCCACCGTCACCAGGACGACCAGCGGGCCGCGCCCGCCCGCCCGCAGGGCCGGCACCACCCGGTCGAGGGCGTAGGCCACCAGCAGCGGGCTGGCCTGCGCGGCGGCCTGCTGGAGCAGCAGCGCGGCGGTGGCGGCGGCCACCCGGCCGCGGTGCGGGGCCAGCAGCGACCCCAGGAGGGCCCGGGAGGCGCCCTTCGGGGTGGGCAGCAGATCCGCCTCGAAGGCGTCCGGCGCGTCGTCCGGTACGCGCCGCCCCGTGCGGTGGCCGGCGTCGCCGGTGGTGTCGCTGTCCGGGCCGTCGGCCGGCCGGTCGGTCTCCGTGGTCGTCATCGCGCGCCCTCCCCCTCCTGTCGCCCGGTGCCGCCACGCCCCGGGCCGCCGGACATCAGCGCCGCGTACTCCGCGTTCTCCCGCAGCAGTTGGTGGTGGGTGCCGACGGCGGCTATCCGGCCGCCGGACAGCAGCGCCACCCGGTCGGCCAGCAGCACCGTGGACGGCCGGTGGGCGACCACCAGCGCCGTGGTCGTCGCCAGCACGTCCCGCAGCGCCGCCTCCACCCGGGCCTCGGTGTGCACGTCGAGCGCGGAGAGGGGGTCGTCGAGGACCAGGAACCGCGGCCGGCCGACCACCGCGCGGGCCAGCGCCAACCGCTGCCGCTGCCCGCCCGACAGGCTCATCCCCTGCTCGCCGACCCCGGTGGCGGCGGCCTGCGGGAGGGCGGCCACGAACTCCTCGGCCTGCGCCACCCGCAGCGCCCGCCGCAGAACCGCCGGGTGGTCCGCCTCCGGGCCGTCCGCCGCGCCCATCAGGACGTTCTCCGCCACCGACGCCGAGAAGAGGGTCGGCTCCTCGAAGGCCACCGCGACCAGCGCCCGCGCCTCCTCGCGGCTGAGCGTGGCCAGATCCCGGCCGTCCAGGGTGATCCGGCCCGCGGTGGGGTCGTACAGCCGCGGCACCAGCGCCGTCAGGGTGGTCTTGCCGCTGCCGGTCGCCCCGACCAGCGCCATCGTCTCCCCGGGCCGGACGTGCAGATCGACGCCCCGCAGGGCCGGTGGGGCGTCGGGGGCGGCGTCCGGATAGCGGAACTCCACCCCCTCGAAGACCAGCCCCCCGCCGCCCCGTTCGCGCTCGGCGGCGGCTGCGCCGTTCGTGCGCCGGCACGGCCCGCCCTCCTCCACCGCCGGCTCGTCCAGCACCTCGAAGTACCGGTCGGCGGCCGTCGCCGCCGCGCTGCTCATCGCCAGCAGGAAGCCGATCGAGTCCACCGGCCAGCGCAGCGCCAGTGCCATCGACAGGAAGGCGACGAGGGTGCCGGCGGACAGCTGCCCGTCGGCCACCTGGACCGTGCCGAGCACCAGCGCGGCGCCCAACGCCACCTCCGGCAGCAGGGTGTTGACGCCCCATATGGCGGCCAGCAGCCGGGCCTTGCGCAGCTCGGTGGTGCGCACCGCACGGGCCAGCTCGCGGAACGCGCGGGCCTGGCTGCGGTGCCGTCCGAAGCCCTTGATGATCCGGATGCCGAGCACCGACTCCTCGACGACCGTGGTCAGATCGCCGACCTGGTCCAGGGCCCGGCGCGCGACCTGCCCGTACTTGGCCTGGAAGACCGAGCACATCGCCATCAGCGGCAGCACCGGCGCCAGCAGCACCAGCCCCAGCGACCACTGCTGGGCCAGCAGCAGCACCCCGCCCACCGCGATCGTCACGCCGTTGACCAGCAGGAACAGCAGCGGGAAGACCAGGAACAGACGTAACAGCTGGAGGTCCGTGGTGGCCCGGGAGAGCAGCTGCCCCGAGGCCCAGCGGTCGTGGAAGGCCACCGGGAGCCGCTGCACATGACGGTAGAGGGCGTCGCGCATCGCCGCCTCCACCGCCGCCGTCGGCCGCGCCACCAGCCACCGCCGCAGCCCGAACAGCAGCGCCTCGGCGACCCCGAGCAGCAGCAGATACCCGCCGCCCAGCCACACCCCGCCGGTGTCCCGGTGCGCCACCGGCCCGTCCACCAGCCACTTGAGCACCAGCGGAACGACCACCGAGAGGCAGGACGCGACCACCGCCACGCAGGCGGCGGTGCACAGCCGGGCCCGCACCGGCCGCACGAACGGCCACAGGCGTAACAGCGAGCGCACCGCGGAGCGCCGCACCGCTCCGGTCCGCTCGTCACGGGCCGTCGAACGCGTGGTCGTGGTCATCACCCGCGAGCGTACGGCGCACCACCGACAACGCTCATGCGGTTTTGGCGCGAGCGTCCGGAATGGATCGGAACGGGGCGTGACGGGCCGGTAATCCCCCTTACTGACAAGGAAGATGATGCAGTATCAGGTTCGGGGTCGGCAGGCTCCGCGGGCGTCATCCCGGCACCGCACGGAACAGCAGCACCGTCCGCCCCGGCACCGTGAGTGCGGCGCCCGCCGCGAACGTCCCTGATTCCGGGAGGTGTTCGGCCGTCCCGTCCGGAGGCGGCTCGACCGACGTGTCCACCAGGAGCGCGTACGACCCGGCCCAGGGGAGGCCGGGCAGGACAACCGACCGGGGCTCGGCGCCGGCGTGCAGGACGGCGAGGAAGCTGTCGTCGGTGACGCGGACGCCGCGGGCGTCGCGCTGCGGGATGTCGTTGCCGGAGAGGTACATGGCCAGGGTGGCACCGGGGGCGTACCAGTCAGCCTCGGTCATCTCGGTGCCGTCCGCGCCGAACCACGCCAGGTCGCGCAGGCCGCCGCGGCGCTGCGGGCGGCCGGAGAAGAACGCCCGGCGGCGGAGCACGGGGTGGGCGCGGCGCAGCGCGATCAGGCGGGCGGTGAGGGCGGCCAGGCCGCGCCAGTGGGGGTCCTCCAGCAGCGACCAGTCGAGCCAGCCGGTGGGGTTGTCCTGGCAGTAGGCGTTGTTGTTGCCGTGCTGGGTGCGGCCCATCTCGTCGCCGGCGACCAGCATCGGTACCCCGGTGGACAGCAGCAGGGTGGTCAGCAGGTTGCGGAGCTGGCGGCGGCGCAGCGCGAGGACGTCCGGGGCGTCGGTCTCGCCCTCGGCGCCGCAGTTCCAGGCCCGGTTGTCGTGGGTGCCGTCGCGGTTGTCCTCGCCGTTGGCCTCGTTGTGCTTGTGCTCGTAGCTGACCAGGTCGCGCAGGGTGAAACCGTCGTGCGCGGTGATGAAGTTGACCGAGGCGTACGGGCGCCGGCCGCCCCAGGCGTAGAGGTCGCTCGACCCGGAGAGCCGGTAGCCCAGGTCGCGGACGTCGTGCGTGGCGCCGCGCCAGAAGTCCCGGACGGTGTCCCGGTAGCGGTCGTTCCACTCCGTCCACAGGGGCGGGAAGGCGCCGACCTGATAGCCGCCGGAACCGACGTCCCACGGCTCGGCGATGAGCTTGACCCGGCGCAGCACGGGGTCCTGGGCGATCACCGCCAGGAACGGGGAGAGCATGTCCACGTCGTGCATCGAGCGGGCCAGCGCCGCCGCCAGGTCGAAGCGGAAGCCGTCCACCCCCATCTCGGTGACCCAGTAGCGCAGCGAATCGGTGATCAGGCGCAGCACGTGCGGCTGGACGACGTGCAGGGTGTTGCCGCACCCGGTGTAGTCGGCGTAGCGGCGGCGGTCCCCCTGGAGGCGGTAGTAGCCGCGGTTGTCGATGCCGCGGAGGGAGAGCGTCGGCCCCCTCTCGCCGGCCTCGGCGGTGTGGTTGTAGACGACGTCCAGGATCACCTCGATGCCGGCGTCGTGCAGCGCCCGGACCATCCGCTTGAACTCGCCGACCTGCTGGCCGCGGGTCCCGGTGGCGGCGTAGCCGGCGTGCGGCGCGAAGTAGCCGAGGGAGTTGTAGCCCCAGTAGTTGCGCAGCCCCCGGCGCACCAGGTGGTCCTCGTGCGCGAACTGGTGGACCGGCAGCAGTTCGACGGCGGTCACCCCGAGCCGGGTCAGGTGCGCCAGCGCGGCCGGGTGGGCCAGCCCGGCGTAGGTGCCGCGCAGCCGCTCCGGGATGCCCGGGTGGCGCATGGTGAAGCCCCGGACGTGCAGCTCGTAGAGGACGGAATCCGGCCAGGGCGTCTTGGGCCGCCGGTCGTCCCGCCACTCGTCCTCGCCGTCGCCCTCCTCGCCGACCACCACCCCCTTGGGGACGTACGGTGCCGAGTCGCGGTCGTCCCGCACGGTGTCGGCTATGTGCTGCTCGGGCCAGTCCCGGACGTGCCCGTAGAGCTGGGCGGGCAGTGCCGGTCCGGTGGGGCCGGCCTCGATACGGGCGCCGAAGTCGCCGTCCACGGCGCGGGCGTACGGGTCGAGCAGCAGCTTCGCCGGGTTCCAACGGGCACCGGTCCAGGGGTCCCAGCGGCCGTGCACCCGGTAGCCGTAGCGCTGTCCGGGGCGGACGCCGGGCAGGAAGCCGTGCCAGATCTCGTGGGTCAGTTCGGTGAGGGGGCAGCGGGTCTCCTGGTCCTCGTCGTCGAAGAGGCACAGTTCGACGGCCTCGGCACCGCCCGCCCACAGGGCGAAGTTGGTGCCCGCCACGCCGTCCGGCCCGGTGCGGCAGCGGGCCCCCAGGGGCGTCGGGCTGCCGGGGCGGACGTCCGCGGGCGGGGCGAGCGGTTCGTTCGCCACCGCCTCCTGCTCGGGTGCGCTGGACACGTGCCGGCCTCCTGCGGCTCGGGGCTGGCGACGGCGTCCCGGGCCCGGAGGTGTCCCGGCCGGGCGCGGGGCCGCCGCCCGCGGTGCGGTGCACGATGGTGCACCGTTGTTCTGCCCGCAACCGGGCGTTGCCTCACGCTTCCCGCTGCCGTGGGCTTCCCGCCCCGGCTCCCGGGCCGTTTCGGGCGGGGACCCGCCCCGGCCCGCGCGCCCCGGCCCGCCGCCCCGCGCCACCCGCGCGCCCCGGCCCGCGGAACGGAGCGTCCATGACATTCCTCTTCGCGGCATACCGACCAACTTGCGAATCATCCGTCACAATCCGGCATATGACCGGCCATCAGTATCACCGACCAGGGGGCGACACCGGCGGCCGCAGCGCGGACCGCGCACCGGCGGGCGCCCCGGCGGCCCGCCGCGCGCCCTGTAGGACGGCGACGCCCCGGCCGTCCCGTCTGCGCCGCGCCGCCAGCGCCCTGCTGATCGCGCTCACCGGCGCGGCGACCCTGACCGGCTGCGCCGACCGGGACCTCTTCCTCGGCGGAGCCCCGCCCGCCCCCGAGGAGGCGATCCGGATCCTGCCCGGCGACGGCGCCCGCGGCGTACGGGCCAACGGGCGGCTGGAGGTCCGGGTCCCGGAGGGCCGCCTGGAGCGGGTGGAGGTCAACCGCGCCGGCGGCAGCGGCCGGCAGCCGGTCGCCGGCCGGATCTCCCGGGACGGCACGATCTGGCGGCCGGTGACCGACTCCCTCGAACTCGCCTCCCGGTACACCGTCGACGCGGTCGCGGTGGACGGCGCCGGCCGCCGCACCACCCGGCACACCACCTTCAACACCTTCGCGCCCCCGCACCGCCTCATCGGCTTCTACTCGCCGGAGAGCGGCGCCACGGTCGGCACCGGTCTGATCTTCTCGCTGGTCTTCAACCGCCCGGTCCTCGACCGCGCGGCCGTCGAGCGCGCGGTCACCGTCAGCGCCCGGCCCGCCGTCGAGGTCGCCCCCCACTGGTTCGGCCACCGGAGGCTGGACTTCCGGCCCCGGGAGCGCTGGCGGCCGGGCACCCGCCTCACCGTCCAGCTGCGGCTGCGCGAGGTGCGGACCGGACCGGGCGCCTACGGGATCCAGCACAAGACCCTCCACTACCAGGTGGGCCGTGACCAGGTCAGCACCGTCGACGCCGCCCGGCACACGCTGACCGTCCGCCGCGACGGCAAGGTGGTGGCCACCCTGCCGGTCACCGCGGGCAACGCCGAGAACCCCACCTACAACGGGACGATGGTGATCCTGGAGCGCCACGCGGTGACCCGGATGGACGGCGACACCGTCGGCTTCGGTGCCGAGTACGACATCCCGGACGTGCCGCACGCCATGCGGCTGACCCGGTCCGGGACCTTCCTGCACGGCAACTACTGGGCCCGGCGGGAGGTCTTCGGCGGGCTCAACACCAGCCACGGCTGCGTCGGACTGCGGGACGTCCGGGGCGGCGGCCCGGACACCCCGGCCGGCTGGCTCTACCGGAACTCGATCGTCGGCGACACCGTGGAGGTCCGCAACTCCCCGGACCGCACGGTCGCCCCCGACAACGGCCTGGGCGGCTGGAACATGCCCTGGGCCGCCTGGCGGGCGGGCAGCGCGCCGCACTGAACCGACCCCCGCCGGCGCGCCCGCGGAACACCTCCGGGCGCTCGTACGCATGCCCGCGCACCCACCCATCACTCGGGACTAAACGGTGACCTCCAGGGGGAGTTCACTGTCGGTGCGGTGTGGTTGTGTAGCGGCACGCATCCGGTCGACGGCGCCCGGGAGCGGGGACCGGGGGCCGTACGAGGGGGAAGGGGCCAGTCGTGAACGTCCAGCCGATGGCGGGGAAGCCGGTGCGTCGGAGGCGGGCGCGCCGCGCGGGCGCACCGCTCGCGCTGCTGCTCGCTCCGCTGCTGCTGTCGCTCTCCGCCTGCGGGGGCGACGAGGGGGCCGCGTCGCCCGGGCGGACCGGGGCGGACACCGCCGCCTCGCAGGCCGCCGTGGTGATAGCGCCCCAGGACGGCGCGCGGGAGGTGGCCACCAGCGGCGCCCTGAAGGTGACCGTCCGGAAGGGGACCCTGCGGTCCGTCAAGGTCACCGACGCCAAGGGCAATGCGGTCGACGGGAAGATATCCGGCGACGGCGCCCTGTGGCGGCCCGAGCGCCACCTCGGCTCCTCGACGCGGTACACCGTCGACGCGGTGGCGGTGGACGCCCGGGGCCGACAGGCCGCCGAACACGCCACGTTCACCACGCTCGTCCCGAAGAACACCTTCATCGGCCAGTACAGCCCCGAGAACGGCCAGCGGGTGGGCGTCGGGATGCCGGTCTCGATCCGCTTCAGCCGCGGCATCACCCGCCCCCGGGCGGTCGAGAAGGCCATCACGGTCACCGCGCGGCCCGCGGTCCCGATCGCCGGCCACTGGTTCGGCAACGACCGCCTCGACTTCCGCCCCCGTGCGTACTGGGCACCCGGCACCAAGGTCACCCTCCGGCTCGACCTCGATGGTGTCGAGGGCCGGCCGGGCGTCTACGGCACCCAGGCCAAGGAGGTCTCGTTCACCATCGGCCGCAGCCAGGTCAGCACCGTGGACGCCCGGACCAAGCAGATGACCGTGGTCCGCGACGGGAAGACGCTGCGGACCGTGCCGATCACCGCGGGCGCCCCGGGCACCGAGACCTACAACGGCCAGATGGTGATCAGTGAGAAGCACCCGGTGACGCGGATGAACGGCGAGACCGTCGGCTACGGCGGCGAGTACGACATCAAGGACGTCCCGCACGCCATGCGGTTGAGCACCTCCGGCACCTTCATCCACGGCAACTACTGGTCGGGCCGGGACGTGTTCGGCACCCGCAACGCCAGCCACGGCTGCGTCGGCCTCTACGACCAGCGCGGCGGCGGTGACTCCGGCACCCCGGCGGCCTGGTTCTACCGCAACTCGCTCATCGGCGACGTCGTCATCGTCAAGAACTCCCACGACCGCACCATCCAGCCGGACAACGGCTTCGGCGACTGGAACCTCTCCTGGGAGCAGTGGCGGGCCGCATAACGGGCCCGCGGTCCGGGCGGAATCGACGGTCGGGGCGGGGCGGCGCGCTGCGTTAACGCGTACTAACCTGCCCGCATGACTGTGCATCTTGAGGTCGCCGACGGCGTCGGCACCATCCGCCTGGACCGCCCGCCGATGAACGCCCTGGACGTCGCCACCCAGGACCGGCTCCGCGAACTGGCCGAGGAGGCCGGCCGCCGCGACGACGTCCGCGCCGTCGTCCTGTGGGGCGGCGAGAAGGTGTTCGCGGCCGGCGCGGACATCAAGGAAATGCAGGCCATGGACCACGCCGCCATGGTCGTCCGGTCCAAGGCCCTGCAGGACTCCTTCACCGCGGTGGCCCGGCTCCCCAAGCCGGTGGTCGCCGCGGTCACCGGCTACGCCCTCGGCGGCGGCTGCGAACTGGCGCTCTGCGCCGACTTCCGGATCGCCGCGGAGAACGCCAAGCTGGGCCAGCCGGAGATCCTGCTCGGCCTGATCCCGGGCGCCGGCGGCACCCAGCGGCTGGCCCGGCTGGTCGGCCCGTCCAAGGCCAAGGACCTGATCTTCACCGGCCGCCACGTCAAGGCCGACGAGGCGCTGGCCATCGGCCTGGTGGACCGCGTGGTCCCCGCCGACGAGGTCTACGCGCAGGCGCACGCCTGGGCGGCGCGGCTGGCGTCCGGGCCGGCGCTGGCGCTGCGGGCCGCCAAGGAATCCGTCGACGCCGGTCTGGAAACCGACATCGACACCGGGTTGACGATCGAACGCAACTGGTTCGCGGGGCTGTTCGCGACCGAGGACCGGGAGATCGGGATGCGCAGCTTCGTCGAGGAAGGGCCCGGCAAGGCCAAGTTCCTCTGAGGTTCATGGTGTTGGCGGGGCGTATGGGGTTTGGCCGGTACAGCATGCCTCGTGTGGGCGAATTGCGGAAAACTCCGTTGCGCCTTAATGGGGCCTTATCGGCAACCCCCATCGCCCCGTCCCCCATGGGTAGTTGCCGCAGGTCAGCACGGTAACGCCACCTTCCGGCTGCCGTTGGCATATGTCCGAGGAGGGGCGTGGAGGCCCTGATTCCGGACAATGGATTCCGAAGGTTCCGCCCCCCAAGCCGGCGCCGAACGGCCATCATGGAGGGCATGGCGGGCCTCGATGGAATGGAGCAGCCGCGGCCGCGGAGCGGTCCGGCCGCGCGCTGGGGGACCCCCGGCGCGGACGGGGAAGCGCCCTCGGCTCCCACGGAACCGGCGCCTGCCGCCGCGGTGCCGGCCGGACTCGACCTGGTCGGCGACCCGACCCTGGGCGAGGTCAGGCTGCCCTCCCGCCCGCAGTCCGCGCGCACCGCGCGCCGGCTCACCGCCGCCATCCTCCTCAAGCAGTGGTCCCTCTCGCCGCAGCTCGCCGAGCACTCCGTGCTGCTGGTCTCGGAGTTGGTCGGCAACGCCGTGCGGCACACCGGCGCCCGGACGTTCGGGCTGCGGATACTGCGCCGCCGTGGCTGGATCCGGGTGGAGGTGCGCGACCCCTCGCGCGGCCTGCCGTGCCTGATGCCGGTCCAGCCGATGGACGTCAGCGGCCGGGGGCTCTTCCTCGTCGACAAGCTCTCGGACCGCTGGGGCGTGGACCTGCTGCCGCGCGGCAAGACGACCTGGTTCGAGGTCCGGGTCACCGACCGTTGACCGCGGCCGCGCCCGCCGCCTCGCGTACCGGCCCCGAGGACGGGACTGGGGCCCTCCCGCGGGATGCCGCGGGGTGAGCCCCAGTGCCCGGCCGTCCGCGGGCGGAAGGGGAGGCCCGCGCGACCGGCGGCGACCGGTCCCCGCCGTCGGCCGGGAGCACCTCCCACGCCGCAGGGCAGGGGGAGGGTCGCCGCGGACGACTATGGCAGGCCGGCCCGCCGTCGACCAAAGGCCGCAAAGCGGAAATGACTGGATATACCGCCATTGGCGGAGGGGGTGCTCCGGAGGTGAGCTCGGCCACCGCGGTCGCCCCTGCGCCGGCAATCCGTAGGATGGGATGTTCCGAACGACACGGACCGACGGCGACAGGGGAGGGACCATGCACCGGCTGCGCCGCTCGGCGACGCTGACCCTGCTGCTCCTCCTCGCGGTCACCTTCGGCCCGCTGCTCTGCAGGATCGGCGGCGACCAGGCATGGCTCGCCGGTCGTGCGGCGGCCGTGGCCGAGTTCTGGCGGGGCGCTCCCGCGGAGCCGGCCGCCACGTTCGCCGCGCACCCCGCCGCCACCGCCCCCATCGCGGTGGCCGACACCGCCAAGAACTGCTCCGGCCGCCATGCGCCGAGCCCCGGCGAGGCCGCCCCGCTGCCCGCCCCGCACCGCGCCGAGCCGCTCGCCCCGGACGTCACCGCCCCCGGGCCGCTCGCCGCCGACCTGCCGCACTGTTTCGCCCTGTCCCGCCCGCCCACCGGCGCCGCGCCCACCCCGGACCACACCGCGCTCCTGCCCGTACTGCGGATATAGGCCGCCCGGCCACCACCCCGGCTGCCTCGTGTCCCACACCCCTCCGTACGTCAGGAGCTTTCGCATGCCCGCTTCCGCTTCCCCTGCCCGCAAATTCGCCGCCGTCGGCGCGGTCCTCGCGCTCGTGGTGGCGGTGATCGCCATCGCCATCGCGGTCGGCAAGGCCGTCGAGAACGGCCGGGACACCCCGGCCGCCTCCCCCGGCGCCGCCTCCACCGCACCCCAGGAGAACGCCGACCAGCAGAAGCTGTACGACGAGCTGGCCACCCGCACCAGCCGCCGCACCGCCGGCGACCCGCTCGCCGTCGGCAAGCCGGACGCCCCGGTCGTCCTCGTCGAGTACGCCGACTACCAGTGCTCGTTCTGCGGCCGCTTCACCCGTGAGACCCAGCCGGCGCTGGTCAAGAAGTTCGTCGACGCCGGCACCCTGCGCATCGAGTTCCGCAACTTCCCCGTCTTCGGCGCCGACTCCGAGCGCGCCGCCCGGGCGTCCTGGGCGGCCGGCCGGCAGGGGAAGTTCTGGCAGCTGCACGACGAGCTCTACGCCAAGACCCGCAAGGGCGACGCGCTCGCCGAGGACAAGCTGGTCGAGATGGCCCGCACCGCCGGCGTGCCGGACCTGGAGAAGTTCCGCACCGACCTCAACGGCCCGGACGCCGCGGCGGCCCTGAAGAAGGACCAGGACGAGGGCTACCAGCTCGGCGTGCAGTCCACCCCGTCCTTCCTGGTCAACGGCCGCCCGATCGCCGGCGCGCAGGAGACCGCGGTCTTCGAGCAGGCCATCGAGCAGGCCGCCGCGGCGGCCGGCAAGCACGGCGGCGCGGGGGCCGGGAAGTGACCGCCGACATCGGATACCTCGCCGCGTTCCTGGGCGGCGCGCTGGCGCTGATCAGCCCGTGCAGCGCCCTGCTGCTCCCGGCGTTCTTCGCCTACTCGCTGGCCAGCCCCGGCCGGCTGCTGGCCCGCACCGGGGTCTTCTACCTCGGGCTGGCCACGACGCTGGTGCCGCTGGGCGCCGCCAGCACGGCCGCCAGCCGGCTCTTCAACGGCCACCGCGACCTGCTGATCGCGATAGGCGGCTGGGTCGTGATCGCGCTCGGCCTGGCGCAGATCCTCGGCCTGGGCTTCGCCTCCCGGCGCGCCCAGGCCGCCGCCGCCAGGATCACCCCGCGCACCGCGCTCTCCACGTTCCTGCTCGGCTGCGTCTACGGCCTGGCCGGCTTCTGCGCCGGGCCGATCCTCGGCGCGGTGCTGACCGTGACCGCGGTCAGCGGCTCCCCGGTCTACGGCGCCTCGATGCTCGCCGTCTACGCGCTGGGCATGGCGCTGCCGCTGTTCCTGCTGGCCCTGCTGTGGGACCGCTTCCGGCTCGGCACCCGCGGCTGGCTGCGCGGTCGCGAACTCACCCTCGGCCGGCTGCGGCTGCACACCACGTCGCTGATCTCCGGCCTCTTCTTCATCGCCATCGGCGTGCTCTTCCTGCGCTTCAACGGCACCAGCGCGCTGCCCGGGATCCTGGACGCGGACACCGAGGCCCGGCTGGAGGAGTGGGCGGCCCGCCTGGGCAACGGCGTCCCCGACGCGCTGCTGCTCGCGGTGGTCGCGCTGGTCGTCGCCGCGGTGCTGGGCCGGATCGCGCTGCGGCCGGCCCGGAAGCGGGACGCCGCGGAGGAACGCCCGGGCGCCGGGCCCGAGGGCTCGGACGCGCCCTAGGACCGGGCCGAGTGGGCCTACGCGCTCAGCCGGCGGTGCCAGTCCGGGTGCGGCCGGGGGCGCGGGCGGGCGTACGGGCGGACGTGCGGATGGTGCGCGTCCGCCCGGCGCCGGCGGTCGTTGCACAGCAGGCATTTGCCGTAGCCCGGCGGAAGCGGGTCTTCCGGGTCGCCGTGCAGGGGGTCCACCGCACCGTTGGGGTGCAGGGCACAGCCTGTCGGGCCGGTGGTCCGGTCGCCCAGCGAGCTGGCGGCGGTCAGCGCCTGGCGGAGGACGTCGACGAGCTGGTCGGCGTCCCGCCGGGTCGGCGCGGCGCGGAGCGCGGAGGCGAGGTCGGAGGCAGTGGTCAGCGCGGTCTGGAGTTCGTGCAGGCGGGCGTCTCCCATGTCGTGGAGAGTAGGCGGCCCCACTGACAGTTGATCTTCCGATCGCACTTCGTGGCTTCCCATGGCGGCATGCATGCCCGCGCAGGCCCACGTTTTAGCACCGGTCCGGTGACCGCTCCCTGGCCGGAGCATGACCAATGCGTGCCGGGGCGCGCCCGCGGACGGCCGCGCCCCCGCCCGTCTCAGGGCGCGATCGGCAGCGCCCGCTTGTGGGCGGTGAGGCGGTAGCGCCGGGCGATCGCCTCGAAGGCGGCCTCCTCGACGGGCCGGCCCTCCAGGAAGTCGTCGATCTGGTCGTAGCTGACGCCGAGCGCGTCCTCGTCGGGCTTGCCCGGGTCGAGGGTCTCCAGGTCGGCCGTCGGGACCTTGTGGACCAGCTCGGCCGGGGCGCCCAGCGCCTGCGCCACGGCGCGCACCCGGCGCTTGGTCAGCCCGGTCAGCGGGACCACGTCGGCCGCGCCGTCGCCGAACTTGGTGAAGAAGCCGGAGACCGCCTCGGCGGCGTGGTCGGTGCCCACGACCAGCCCGTGCTCGGCACCGGCCACCGCGTACTGCGCGATCATGCGCTGGCGGGCCTTGATGTTGCCGTGGACGAAGTCCTGGTGGTGGGCGTCCCGGAAGGTCACGCCGCCGGCCACGGCAGCGGCCAGCGCCGCGTCGCTGGCCGGGCGGACGTCGACGGTCAGCAGGCGGTCGGCGCGCAGGAACTCCACCGCCCGCTGTGCGTCCTTCTCGTCCGCCTGCTCGCCGTAGGGCAGCCGCATCGCGTAGAAGGTCGCCTCGTGGCCCTCGGCGCGGGCCCGCTCCACGGCGAGCTGGCAGAGCCGGCCCGCGGTCGTCGAGTCGACCCCGCCGCTGATGCCCAGCACCAGGGAGCGCAGACCCGTCGACGTCAGCTGTGCTGTGAGGAAGGACACCCGGCGCTCGATCTCGTGCGCGGCGTCGAATTCCGCGGGCACCTGGAGTTCGCGGGCTATCTCCTGCTGCAGGGCCTTGGCCGCCGGGTCCGTCACGGGTGCTCCTTCTGCGTTTCGTCACGCACTGTTCGCCCGCCGCGCGATCGTGTCACGCGGAGTGTCCGCCAGGCGTGTCCGGATACTGCCGGAGAATTTTATGCGGGATGCGCCCACTTCTTGAGCTCGGCCTTGCTGTCGAATGCCGCGACGTTCTTGTCCAGCGGCGAATCGGTGTACTGGTGGAGCCGCCATTTCGCCTTGATCCGCGGATGCCCGGCGGTGACGTAGTCGGCGATCCACAGTCCGTCCGCGGCATACGACGTGGTGTCGCGGTTCAGCCAGAAATCGCGGTTGCAGTAGAGCAGCACGCGGTGGGTGGGCCGCAGTTTCTTGACCTCCAGCAGGAACTGGTCCTTCTGGGCGTTGCTGGCGTAGGTGCCGGAGCCGGTGGTCTCCCAGTCGGCGGCCAGGAGGTCACCCTGGACCGACGCGCATTTCTCCACGAAATAGCGGGCCTGGGCGGCGATGTTCCCCGGCCACAGGAAGTGGTAGAAGCCGACCACGGCACCCGCCTCCCGGGCCCGCGCCGCCTGTGCCGACTGGTGCGGGTTCACATAGGAACGGCCCTCGGTGGCCTTGATGAGAACGAAGTCCAATCCCTTGGCGGAATATCCGGTGTTGTAGGAGCTGACATCTACGCCGTGCAGCATGAGCGGCCTCCTGCCCGTCGGACTTGCGGAATGCGAAGCGTCATCTGCTCGAAGCGGCTGCCGCCCCCTCAGCAGTTCAGCATGTTCACGATCGGAGACGCCAGATCGCCGCGCCGAAGTTCCCTATGGAATAGGCGAGTTGAGTAACGCGCGACGCGCATGGGGCGGGTGGTGCGGGTGGGGTTGCGGCCGTCGGCCCGCCCGCGGCCGGCCGTTTCAGGCCCGCCCGGCCCGCCGGGGCAGCGTCCGCGCCCGGGACCGGGCCAGGCCCAGCGCCCGGCGCACGGACCGGGAACGGCGGGTGGCCCGCAGCTCCTCGACGAGCACCCGGTAGCGCTCGGCGAGCGGCTCCGGTCCGTGCCGGCGGGCGCTCTCCCGCGCGGCGGCGCCCATCGCCCGACGGTGCTCCGGGTCCCCGACCAGGTCCAGCAGCGCACCGGCCAGCGCCCGCCCGTCGTCGCACGGCACCAGCAGTCCGCCCCCGCCGCCCTGGATCAGCTCGGTGGGGCCCGGCGGCCGGCCGGTGCCGACGACCGGGACGCCGCGCCGCATCGCCTCGACCAGGGCCGGACCGGACGCCTCGGTGTCCGAGGCGGAGGCGGCGATCGAGGCCCCGGCGAACTCCGCCCCGTCCGGCGTCCGCGGCCCGGCCAGCTCGGCCCGGCCGGCCAGCCCCAGGCCGTCGATCAGGTTCCGCAGCCGGGCGCGCTCCGGGCCCTCGCCGTGGATCCGCAGCCGCCAGTCGGGGTCCTTGGCGCAGACCGCGGAGAACGCCGCCAGCAGGAGGTCGAAGCGCTCGCCGGGGACCAGCCGGCCGGCCGCCACGATGATCCGCGTGCGGCCGTCCGCGTCCGCGTCCGCGTCCGCGTCGGCGTCGGTGTCGGCGTCCGGCGCGGGGACGACGGCCGGCACCGCCAGCACCCGCACCCCGGGCAGCGGCAGCCCCGCCCGCCAACGGGCCGCCTCCGCCTCGGTGGTGGCCACCAGTGCGTCCAACGCCCGGTAGGGGCGGGCGAGTTCGGCCCGCAGCAGGCCGCTGTGCGTGTCGTACCGCAGCGGCTCCTGGGCGATCCGCAGGGCCTGCCGGGGGCCGAAGCGGGCCAGGTAGACATTGACGCCGCTGCGGGTTCCGATGACCACGTCCGCGTCGCAGCCGCGCAGGAACTCCGCGGCCCGCAGATCGGTCAGCAGGCTGTACTGGTGGTGGTGCCGGTCGGCGATCGGGACGTCCGCCGCCGGCTCGCCGAACAGCGGGTGCGCCATGTCGTCGCTGCCCACCCGGGTGTCCACCAGCGGCACCAGCCGCACCCGGGGGTCCACCGCGCACCGCGGGACCTCCCGGTGCCGCAGCATCGAGACCAGCTCCACGTCGTGGTGATCGGCGAGCGCGGCGGCGAGCGCGAGCGTGCCGCGCAGGGTGGCGCCGACGGCATACGCGTTGTGCAGCAGGAGCGTGATCTTCATGCGCCGTCTTCCGGTGGTGCGCTGTTTCCGGGGGTCGCGCCCGGGGGGGGCCGTACCCGGGGCGCCGGGCCGTGCGGGTGACCGGCCGGGCCGGTCCCGCGGCCGGTCCCCGCGGGTGGCCCGTCCGGCACCGGCCACCGTGGCGGGACCGGGTAAGCCCCGGGCGTGTCCCGGGTGAGAGAGCGGTAAGAAACCGCCCGGCGGCCCGACCGCCCGTCGGTCCTCACAGGGGCCCTTGGCAGACTTGCCGGGTGACCCACTCCGTGCTGCTCGCCGAGGACGACCGCCCCATCCGCACCGCGCTGGAGCGCGCCCTGACCCTGGAGGGGTACCGGGTCACCGCCGTCGCCGACGGCATCCAGGCGCTGGCCGCCGCCCACCGCGAGCGGCCGGACGTGATCCTGCTCGATGTGATGATGCCGGGGATCGACGGCCTCCAGGTCTGCCAGGTGCTGCGCGCCGAACAGGACCGCACCCCGGTCCTGATGCTGACCGCCCGGGTCGAGACCGCCGACCGGATCGCCGGCCTGGACGCCGGGGCCGACGACTACGTCGTCAAGCCCTTCGAGGTCGAGGAGGTCTTCGCCCGGATCCGGGCGCTGCTGCGGCGCACCGCGGAGCCACCGGCGCGGGCCGGCGCCGACGGCGCCTCGCCGGGCGAGCCCGGTGAGGGATACGACGCCCGGGCGGCGGAGAGCGGCGTGGTCGAGGCGGCCGACCTGCGGATCGACGGCCCCTCCCGGCGCGCCTGGCGGGGCGGGCGCGAGCTGGAGCTGACCCGCACCGAGTTCGAGCTGCTGGAGCTGCTGGTCCGCAACGCCGGCATCGTCCTGGACCACTCGACGATCTACGACCGGATATGGGGCTACGACTTCGGACCCGGCTCCAAGAACCTCGCGGTCTACGTCGGCTATCTGCGGCGGAAGGTCGACGTGCCGGGCAGCCGGCCGCTGATCCACACGGTGCGCGGCGTCGGTTACGTCCTCCGGGAGGACTGACGTGCCCGGGCGCCGTGGCCTGCTCGCCCGGCTGCCGGTGGCCCGGTGGGCCGCACGGTGGCTGCCGGCCCGGCTGTGCGCCCGTACACCGGCCAGTCTGCGCACCTCCTTCGCGCTGGCCTTCGCCGCCGGCGCCGCCGGGGTGACCGTCCTGGTCGGCTTCCTCAGCTACGACTCGGCCGCCCGGCTGGTGCGGCTGGACGAGAAGTCGGTCTTCACCGAGGTCGTCCGGGACCTGCGGGCCCAGGTGCGGGAGCGTCCGTACTCCCCGGGCGACTACACCGCCGTCCCCGACCCCGGTGGGCCGCGAGACGAACTGGCCGGCGCCACCCGCACCGACGTCCAGGTCCTGGCCGCCGGCGGGCGGATCGTCGGGGCCGGGCACCCCGCGCTGCCGGCCGGGGACCGCGAACGGCGGGTGGCCGCCCGGCGGGACGCCGGAGGCTACGAGGAGCGGGTGGTCGTCCTCGGCGACGCGGAGTACCACATGGCCACCGTGGCGCTCGGCGGCGGGCGCGGCGCCGTCCAGGTCGCCCGGAAGCTCAGCGGCACCGAGGACCTGCTCTCCGCGCTCCAGCAGCGCACCGTGCTGCTGGCCGCCGCGGTGATCGCGCTGGCCGGCGCCGTCGGCTGGTGGCTGGCGCGCCGGATCACCGGGCGGCTGGTCCGGTTGACCACGGCCGCCGAGAGCGTCGCCGCGCACGGCCGGGTGGACGTCGTGGTGCCGGTCGCCGGCCGGGACGAGGTGGCCCGGCTCGGCCGGGCCTTCGACGACATGCTGGGCCGGCTGACCACCGCGGTGCGCGACCAGCAGCGGCTCGTCCAGGACGCCGGGCACGAGCTGCGCACCCCGCTGACCTCGCTGCGCACCAACATCTCGCTGCTCAAGCGCTTCGAGGAGCTGCCGCCGGACGCCCGCGAGGAACTGCTCGCCGACCTGGCCGGCGAGGCCCGCGAACTGACCGACCTGGTCAACGAACTGGTCGCGCTGGCGGCCGGGCAGCGCGACGACGACCCGCCGTCGGACGTCCGGCTGGCCGAGGTCGCCGACCGCGCGGCGGCCGCGGCCCGCCGCCGCACCGGGCGCGAGATCATCGTGCGCGCCGCCCGCCCGGCGGTGGTCGAGGGCCGCCCGGCCGCCCTGCAGCGGGCGGTCGGCAACCTCCTGGAGAACGCCGCGAAGTTCGACGCCGACGGCACCGCGCCCATCGAGGTCGTGGTCACCGGCGCCCGCGTCGAGGTCCTCGACCGCGGCCCGGGCATCGCCGACTGCGACCTCACCCGGGTCTTCGACCGCTTCTACCGCGCCCCGGCCGCCCGCGGCCTGCCCGGCTCCGGGCTGGGCCTGGCCATCGTGCGGGAGGTCGCGGTGGCGCACGGCGGCCGGGCCTTCGCCGCCGCCCGCCCCGGCGGCGGTGCCCGGCTGGGCTTCACGGTGGGCGACGACGACCCGGCCCGGCCGCCCCACGGAACGGCCGAGGACGCCGGCGGGGCGGTATGACACCCGCCGGTGCCCCGAGGAGCGCGACCCGCCCTAGCGGCCCGGCTGCTCCCCCTGGGCCGTCTCCACGGTCTGGTGGAGGTCGGCCGCGGCGTCCACCGCGCCCGCCGCGGAGAAGGTGACGCAGGCCAGCAGGGCGGCGGCTATCAGCCGGCGGCCACCCGGCAGGGACCGGCCGCGCGGGCGGTCCGCCGCGCGGTCGGAGCCCAGCAGGGCGGCGACCCGGCGGGGGACCGGGCCGGTCGTGGCGGCCGGCGCGGCGCTCGGGCGGGGCGCCGCGGCGTGCGTGCGGGCGGCCAGCGCCGCGCGGCCGATGGCCCGGGCGGTGACCTGCCGGTCGCCCACCCGGGCGGCGGCGGACTCGTCGGCCCAGCGCTCCAGCGCGTACGCCAGCGGGGACCGCAGCTCGCGCAGCAGCGGGTGGCAGACCGCGGCCAGCTCGGCGGCCAGCAGGAAGAGGTGGTGGCGGCCCGCGAGGTGGGCACGCTCGTGGGCGAACAGGGCCTCGCGCTCGGCGGGCGGCAGCGCCCGCAGCATCCCCGCGGTGACCACCACCCGGCCCGGCCGGCCCGGGAGGGCGTAGGCGTCGGGCGCCGCCTCCGGCAGGACGCACAGGTCGCCGGCGAGGCCGTGGGCGTCGGCGGCGCGCCGGGCGGCGCGCAGCTCGGCGCGGTGCCGCAGGGCGCGGCGGGCGACCGCGAACGCGCAGCAGGCCAGCAGCGCCCCGGCGACCGGGGCGGCCGGGACGGCCACCACCGCGTCGCCGCCCGGCAGCGCCCGCTCCAGGTGGCCGAAGGCGGCGACCGGCGGCAGCCGCAGCGCCCCGGCGACCGTGAGCAGCCCCAGGGCCGCGGCCGTGCAGGCGGCCAGCGCGGCGGCGCAGCCCGCCAGCAGCCAGGCCGCGGCGCGCGGCGGCAGCGACGCGGCGAGCCGGCGGGCGGTCGGCACCGCCAGCAGCGGCATCACCAGCGGGAGCCAGACGGCGAAGATCATGGCGTGGTCCCGGACCCGGGGTGCCGGCCGTCGACCGTGCCCGCCGCCCCCTGGGTGCCCGCCGGGTCCGCCTCGTCCAGCAGCGAGCGGAGCAGTTGCTCGTCCTCGCTGGTCAGCTCCGAGACGAAGCGGGCGAGCGCGGTGGTGCGGTCGTCCTGTTTGTCCAGCTCGCTGCGCATCCGTCGGGCGGTCAGGCCGGCGGAGTCGTGTATCGGCGAGTAGGCGAAGCCGCGGCCGGCCCGGGAGCGGGACACCGCGCCCTTGTCGTGCAGCCGGCTGAGGATGGTGGTGACGGTCGTCCGGGCGAGCCGGCCGCCCAGTTCGCTCTGCACCTCGGCAGGGGTCAGCGGTCCGTCGGCCGCCCACAGGGCCGCCAGCACGCTCGCCTCCAGCTCGCCGGCCGGGCGACGAGCCGCGGGTGATGTCTCCGACATGGAACGCCCTCCACCATTCCTTCGTCTACAGTTCCGTAGACCGTCTACTGGGCTGTAGACGGTCGGGTCGGCCCGCTGGGCGGACCCGGAACCCCATTATGGGAGGGGCCACCGACATGGCCGTAGCGTCCGCGGCACTGCACCTCAGCGGCACCGTCACCCAGGCGGTCAACGTCCTCGACGCCGGCTCGCTGCTCGCCGCCTTCGGCGCGCTCGGCGTCGCCGTCGTCCTGTTCGCCGAGACCGGCCTCCTGGTCGGCTTCTTCCTGCCCGGCGACTCCCTGCTGTTCACCGCCGGCCTGCTGTGCGCGCCCGGCGTCGGCGGCGCCGTCCACCTCTCGCTGCCCCAGGTCCTGCTGGCCGCGGTCGTCGGCACCCTCATCGGCTCCCAGACCGGCTACTGGATCGGCCGGCGCGGCGGTCGCGCGCTGCTCGCCCGGGGCCGTTCCCGCAAGCTCCAGGAGGGCGCCGCCCGCGCCGAGGAGTACCTGGCGCGCTACGGCCACGCCAAGGCGATCGTGCTGGCCCGCTTCGTGCCCGTCGTCCGCACCGTGCTCAACCCGCTCGCCGGCGCCCTGAACGTGCCCGGCCGCACCTTCACCCTCTGGCAGGCCACCGGTGGCCTGATCTGGACCCTCGGTCTCACCCTCGCCGGTTACGCCCTGGGCGCCTCGGTGCCCAACGTCGACCGGTACCTGCTCCCGGTGGTCGGCCTGGTGATCCTGGTCTCGCTGGCCCCGATCGCCCTGGAAGTGCTCCGTTCCCGCAAGCGGAGCGGGTCCGGCGGGCCGGAATCGGCGCCCACCGATGGGACGGATCACGCCACCGCGCCACCGGCACCCTGAACGACCCGGCACACTTGCTGGTGCACACCGGCGGCCGGCGCACCACCACGGCCGCCCGGCACCAGCCCATGCACCGCACACCGATCCGCCAAGGAGAAAAGCCCAGTGACCGACCTCGCCTTCGGCGGAGCCTCGATCGACGGCGGCCTGTACACCTCTGTGACCGGCTTCGCCCAGCAGATGCCGAACTTCCTCAATTCCCTGGTCTCCTACTGGACCGACCTCGGACTGGGGGTGTTCGCGCTGCTGATGCTGGCCGGCTGGTGGCGCGCCCGACAGCGGCTCGGCGGCAGCACCCGCCGCCGACTGACCCCGGGGGAGGGGCGGCACGCGGCCCCCGTGACGATGGCGATGGCGCTGGCCGTCCCGGTCATCGTGGTCCTGGCCTACGTGGCCAACGACGTGGTCAAGAGCTTCTTCCACGAGCAGCGCCCCTGCCAGACCCTCCATGTCGTCACCGTCGAGCCGTGCCCCGGCCTCGGCGACTGGTCCTTCCCCAGCAACCACTCGGCGATCGCCGCCTCCGCGGCCATCGCCCTGCTCCTGCTGGACCGTCGGCTCGGTGCCATCGCGGTCCCGGCCGCGCTCCTGATGGGCGCCTCCCGGGTCTGGGTCGGCGCCCACTACCCGCACGACGTCGTGGTCGGCCTGGTCGTCGGCACCCTGGTCGCCGCGGTCCTCATGCCGCTCGCCCGCCGCGCCGCACCGCTCGTCGAGCGCCTTCGGGAGACCCCGCTGCGCCCGCTGGTCGCCGCGCGGTGACGCCCTCGGGGGCGCCGTCGGCACCGGTCCCCGGTCCTCGACGCGACGGCGCGCGCCCGGCCCCCGGCCGCGGCCCGCGCCTCGGTGCGCCCCCGAGCCGCCTGGTCGCCACCGCGACCCTGTGCGCCGCCCTCTTCGCCGCCGCGGCCGTCACCGTGGCCGTGCGGCACGGCGCCCCGCTCGCCCCCGAACGAGCCGCCCTCCACTGGTCCACCGCCCACCGCGGGGAGCCGCTGCGCCCCCTGGCCGGCGCCCTGACCACCACCGGCACCGGCGTCATGCCCTATCTGATGGCGCTCCTCGCCGGCCTCCTGGCCGGCCGCGACACCCCCGGCCGGATCCGCGCGGCGGCCTGCGCAGTGCTCGTCCTCGCCGCCGGTCAGGCCATCCGCTACGGCCTGATGGCCCTGCTCGCCCGGCCCCGCCCGCCGCTCGCCGACTGGGCCGCCCAGGCTTCCGGCCACTCCTTCCCCTCCGGCCACGCCACCACCTCCGCCCTGGCCGCCGGCCTCCTGGCCTGGGGCGTCCTGCACCGCACCCGCCCCGGCACCGGCCGCCCCTGGTGCGCCCTGCTCGCCCTGTGGGCCGTCGGCGTCGGCCTCACCCGCGTCTACCTGGGCGTCCACTGGGCCGGCGACGTTCTGGCCGGCTGGCTGCTGGCCGCCGCCCTGCTCTCGCTCGCCCTGCTCCTCGACCCCCTGGCCGTCCCCGGTCCGCGTCCACCGGCCGCGGTGGGACCTCCCCCCAGCGCTTGGCCATGATTCGCTGACGAACGCCCCAGGTCTTCGCCAAGGCCGCATGGACCCCCACCGCGGCGAGCACCACTGTCCTGGGCACCGGTGGCGCCTGTCGCGCCCGACCGCCACCGGCGCCGCGTCCGCACCCGTACCGACGCAGCACCAGGGGGACCGCAATGAACCAGCCGACGAGCGCCCCGCCCACCACCCGCCCGACCCTCCCGGCCGCCGCCCGCCGCCGCTGCCCCGCCGCCGCGGCCGCCGACCCCACCCCGTGCGACGGCCCGCCCGACGCCGCCACCCTCATCGACCGCCACGGTCGGGAGACGGCCGGCTGCGTCCAGCACTGCGCACGCCGCCTCCCCGGCCTCGACGGCGCCCGCGTCCACCCGTTCGTCCCCACCGCCCGGGCCCTGGACATCTACTTCCGGGCCAGCGAACTCCCGCCGTTCGCCTGGGAGATAGGCCGCTAGGGCGCTTCTGACGGATCTCCGCGGCGTCGCGGCGCCTGGCACGCCCGCTCGCTGCGTTGCCGGGATGTCCCCATAGCTCCGCTATGAAGACATCCCGGCGCCTTGCGATCGCACGCACCAGGCGCCGCTCCTTCTTCCACGGAGATCCGTCAGAAGCGCCCTAGCACCGGTCGTCGACCGCGCACCGGCTCCGGCCCACGAAAACCGCCCCGGGCGCCGCCGGGACGAGGTCTCGGCGGCGCCCGGGGCGTGGCGCGTGGGGTGCGGGGATCAGCACTCGATGATGTTCACCGCGAGGCCGCCGCGGGCGGTCTCCTTGTACTTGACGCTCATATCGGCGCCGGTCTCCTTCATGGTCTTGATGACCTTGTCGAGGGAGACGTGGTGGCGGCCGTCGCCGCGCAGCGACATCCGGGCGGCGGTGACGGCCTTCACTGCGGCCATGCCGTTGCGCTCGATGCACGGGATCTGGACGAGGCCGCCGACCGGGTCGCAGGTCAGGCCGAGGTTGTGCTCCATGCCGATCTCGGCGGCGTTCTCGACCTGCTCGGGGCTGCCGCCGAGGACCTCGGCGAGGCCGCCGGCGGCCATCGAGCAGGCGGAGCCGACCTCGCCCTGGCAGCCGACCTCGGCGCCGGAGATCGAGGCGTTCTCCTTGAAGAGCATGCCGATGGCGCCGGCCGCGAGCAGGAAGCGGACCACGCCGTCCTCGTCGGCGCCCGGGACGAAGTTGACGTAGTAGTGCAGGACGGCGGGGATGATGCCGGCCGCGCCGTTGGTGGGGGCGGTCACCACCCGGCCGCCGGCGGCGTTCTCCTCGTTGACGGCCATGGCGTAGAGGGTGACCCACTCCATGGCGCGGGCCGGTGCGTCGCCCTCGGCGCGCAGCGCGCGGGCGGCGTTGGCGGCGCGGCGGCGGACCTTCAGGCCGCCGGGGAGGATGCCCTCGCGGGACATGCCGCGGGTGACGCAGCCCTGCATGACCTGCCAGATCTCCAGCAGGCCGGTGCGGATCTCGTCCTCCGTGCGCCACGCCTTCTCGTTCTCCAGCATCAGGGCGGAGATCGACAGGCCGGTCTCCCGGGAGAGCCGCAGCAGCTCGTCGCCGGTGCGGAAGGGGTGCGTCAGGACGGTGTCGTCGAGCTTGATCCGGTCCTCGCCGACCGCGTCCTCGTCGACGACGAAGCCGCCGCCCACCGAGTAGTAGGTCTTCTCCAGGAGGGGGGCGCCCGCCGCGTCGTAGGCGAAGAGGGTCATGCCGTTGGCGTGGTACGGCAGGGACCGGCGGCGGTGCAGGATCAGCTGGGTGGACTCGTCGAAGTCGATCTCGTGCGCGGCGCCTATCTCGGCGCCGAGGAGGCGCAGCCGGCCGCTGGTGCGGATGCGGGTCACCTCGTCGTCGGCGGTCTCGACGTTGACGGAGCGCGGCGAGTGCCCCTCCAGGCCGAGCAGCACGGCCTTGGGGGTGCCGTGGCCGTGGCCGGTGGCGCCCAGCGAGCCGAAGAGCTCGGCGCGTACGGAGACCGTCTGGGCGAGCAGACCGTCCTTCTTGAGCCGACCGGCGAACATCCGGGCGGCGCGCATGGGGCCGACGGTGTGGGAGCTGGACGGGCCGATGCCGATGGAGAAGAGGTCGAAGACGGAGATGGCCACGGGGGCTGACTCCCTTGTCTGCTCGTGGTGGATGGTGGAGCACATCGGGGCAGGACGGGGTGTTTCCGGCCCGACTGTCGAGCGTAACCCGCTCGCGGGGGATTGCCGCCGGATGGGAGGCGGCGGGCGGGGGAAGGGGAGATGAAGCCGGACGGATCCGGACGGAGCCGGACGGAGGGCGCCGGTGCGCGCGGAGGGTGTCCGGGGCGGGGGAAAGGCGGTGCGGCCGCCGGTCGGGCCGGGGCTCGTCGGGGCGGCGGCGGGCCGGCGGACCGGTCCGCCGCCGCTGGTCACCGGGGGCCGTGGCGCCCCGGCGACCGGCCCGTCACAGCGACGGGTACAGCGGGTACTTCTCCGCCAGGGCGGTGACCCGAGCCGTGAGCGCCTCGCGGTCGTAGCTGGGCTTGAGCGCCTCGGCGATGATGTCGGCGACCTCGCGGAAGTCCTCGGCCTGGAAGCCGCGGGTGGCCAGGGCCGGGGTGCCGATCCGCAGGCCGGAGGTGACCATCGGGGGCCGCGGGTCGTTCGGGATGGCGTTGCGGTTGACGGTGATGCCGACCTCGTGGAGGCGGTCCTCGGCCTGCTGGCCGTCGAGGGCCGAGTCCCGCAGGTCGACCAGGACGAGGTGGACGTCGGTGCCGCCGGAGAGCACCGAGACGCCGTGCTCCTTGACGTCGTCCTGGATCAGGCGCTCGGCCAGGATCCTGGCGCCCTCCAGGGTGCGCTGCTGGCGCTCCTTGAACTCCTCCGACGCGGCGACCTTGAAGGACACCGCCTTGGCGGCGATCACGTGCTCCAGCGGACCGCCCTGCTGACCGGGGAAGACCGCGGAGTTGATCTTCTTGGCCAGCTCGGCGGTGGAGAGGATCACACCGCCGCGGGGGCCGCCCAGCGTCTTGTGCGTGGTGGTGGTCACGACGTGGGCGTGCGGCACGGGGGAGGGGTGCAGCCCCGCGGCCACCAGGCCGGCGAAGTGAGCCATGTCGACCATCAGGTACGCGCCGACCTCGTCCGCGATCCGGCGGAAGGCGGCGAAGTCGAGCTGGCGCGGGTAGGCGGACCAGCCGGCGACGATCAGCTTGGGGCGGTGCTCCTTGGCGAGGCGCTCGACCTCCTCCATGTCGACCAGGTTGGTCTTCTCGTCGACGTGGTAGGGCACCACGTTGTAGAGCTTGCCGGAGAAGTTGATCTTCATGCCGTGGGTCAGGTGCCCACCGTGGGCGAGGTTCAGACCCAGGATGGTGTCGCCCGGCTTGATCAGCGCGAACATCGCGGCGGCGTTGGCCTGCGCGCCGGAGTGCGGCTGGACGTTGGCGGCCTCGGCGCCGAAGAGCGCCTTGATCCGGTCGATGGCGATCTGCTCGACGACGTCGACGTGCTCACAGCCGCCGTAGTAGCGGCGGCCCGGGTAGCCCTCGGCGTACTTGTTGGTCAGGACCGAGCCCTGGGCCTCCATGACGGCGACCGGGGCGAAGTTCTCCGACGCGATCATTTCGAGGGTGGACTGCTGACGGTGCAACTCGGCGTCGACGGCGGCGGCGACGTCGGGGTCGAGCTCGTGCAGGGAGCTGTTCAGAAGCGACATGGGACTTCCTGGAGAGAGGGGGAGCGGGCGGGGCGCCGCGGCCCCGCCCGTGCGGTGGCGGGAGGGTCAGCCGGCGGCGAAGGCGGTGTACTCGTCGGCCGTGAGCAGGTCCTCCGGCTCGCCGCTGATCTTCACCTTGAACAGCCAACCGCCCTCGAACGGGGCGGAGTTCACCAGCGAGGGGTCGTTGGCGACCTCTTCGTTGACCTCGGTGATCTCGCCGTCCACGGGCGAGTAGAGGTCACTGACCGACTTGGTCGACTCCAGCTCGCCGCAGGACTCGCCCGCGGTGACGGTGGCCCCGACCTCGGGGAGCTGCACGAAGACGACGTCGCCGAGCGCGTTCGCCGCGTGCTCGGTGATGCCGACCGTCGAGACGCCGCCCTCGGCGTCCGACAGCCACTCGTGCTCCTTGCTGTAGCGCAGCTGCTGGGGGTTGTCCATGGCTCGATTCTCCTGTACGCGGGGGTGTGATCGTGAATGGGGTCTTGCCCAGTGAGACACGTCGTGCCGGACGCAACAGCGCAGGTCCGCGACGGGCACCGCGGACTCGCCGGCGCCGTCGGCTACTTCTGCCGCTTGTAGAAGGGCAGCGCGACGACCTCGTACGGCTCGTGCGTGCCTCGGATGTCCACCCGGACGCCCTCCGCGCCCGGTGTGGCGTACCCGGCGTCGACGTAGGCCATGGCGATCGGCTTGCCGAGGGTCGGGGAGGGCGCCCCCGAGGTGACCTCGCCGATCACCGTGCCGTCGGCGGCGACGACCGGGTAGCCGGCGCGCGGCACCCGGCGCCCCCCGGCGACCAGACCCACCAGCTTGCGCGGCGGGTTCTGCTCGGCGCGCTCCGCGGCCGCCTCAAGCGCCGCGCGCCCGACGAAGTCGCCCTCCTTCTCGAACTTCACGACCCGGCCCAGGCCCGCGTCGAAGGGGGTGAGCGCGGTCGTCAGCTCGTGCCCGTACAGCGGCATCCCCGCCTCCAGGCGCAGGGTGTCGCGGCAGGACAGTCCGCACGGGACCAGTCCGACGTCCCGGCCCGCCTCGGTCAGCGCCTCCCACACCGCGACCGCGTCGGCCGGCCGGACGAACAGCTCGAAGCCGTCCTCGCCGGTGTAGCCGGTCCGGGCGATCAGCGCCTGCACGCCGGCGACCGTGCCGGGCAGGCCGGCGTAGTACTTCAGCCCGTCCAGGTCGGCGTCCGTGATCTTTTTGAGGATGCCGGGGGACTCGGGTCCCTGCACCGCGATCAGCGCGTAGGCGTCCCGGTCGTCGCGGACCGCGGCGTCGAAGCCCGCCTGTCGCGCGGCCAGCGCGTCCAGCACCACCTGGGCGTTGGAGGCGTTGGCGACGACCATGAACTCCCGCTCGTCGAGGCGGTAGACGATCAGGTCGTCGAGGATCCCGCCGTCGGTGGCGCAGATCATCGTGTAGCGGGCCCGCCCGACCTTCAGGGCGCCGATGTTGCCGACCAGCGCGTAGTCCAGCAGTGCGCCGGCCTGCGGACCGGTGACGGTGATCTCGCCCATGTGGGAGAGGTCGAACAGGCCGGCACGGGTGCGGACCGCGACATGCTCCTCGCGTTCGCTGCTGTAGCGCAGCGGCATGTCCCAGCCGGCGAAGTCGGTCATGGTCGCGCCGAGCGCGCGGTGCGTGGCATCCAGCGCAGTACGGCGGGGGGCTTCAGTCATCGTTCCGGGCTCCCAGGCATGGGTGACAAGACGGTCTCCCCATCTGTCATCGGAACCTGAGAGGTTCACCGGGAGCCCGCGAACGAGCCCGGTTTGCACCTTGGGTGGAGCCGCCCCTTCAGCCAGGCAGTGGCTCGCTTTTCAGATCTGCCTCGCCCGCGCGGTATAGGGGCCTGAGAGATTCAAGGGAGGACTTGCTCCTTCGGCGCCCCGCCGTGGCGGCCGGGGACTCTCCCGCGCGGATTCAAGCGGCCGGTATGGAGTTGGGCTGGCTGTTGCACGAGTGACCTTCCGGTGTGCCCGTGGCGGCCACATCATTACACGGGATCGCCGGATACAGGAGCCCCGGCCGGCATCCCGTTCCCGCTCACCCACACCGCGGCCCGGATCCGGGACCCGCCTCCGGACCGCCGGATCCGGTGGCGCCGGGCGCCATCGCCTTGCTGCTCATTACCTTTTCTTGACACTCTGCGGGCAGGTCGGGTCCCGAACCCGGCCTGAGCCGACGGGGAGGGGCGATCACGGTGCACAGCGAAGCGGCATACGCGACGACGGCGGGGACGGCACCCGGGCCCGCGCCCGAGCCCGCGCCTGCCGGGCCCCGGGCGGCGCGCCGGCCGCGCCCCACCGCCCGCCCCGACCGGGTCCGGACCACCGACCTCCGCGACGGCGCCCGCGCCCCCCGCACCGCGCTCCGCTTCGCGCCCGGCGACCTGATCGTGGTTTCCGGCCTGCCCGGCAGCGGCAAGAGCACCCTGATGCAGCGGGTGCTGCCGACGCGCGACGGCCGCGGCGACCCGGTGTACCGCATCGACTCCCAGGACAGCCGGGAGCGTTGGGAGCGGGGCCGGCTGCGGCACCTGCCGTACGCGCTCTACCGCCCGCTGGTCCGGGCCGCCCACTATCGCGCCCTGCGCCGGGCGCTGCGCACCGGCGGCAGCGTGGTGGTGCACGACTGCGGGACGCTGGCGTGGGTGCGCCGTTGGCTCGCCCGGACTGCCCGGCGCGACGGCCGGGGCCTGCACCTGGTGCTGCTCGACGTGCCGCCCGGGACGGCGCTGGGCGGCCAACGGGCGCGCGGCCGCGGGGTGTCGCGGTACGCCTTCGCCCGACACCGCCGAGCGGTGCGCCGGCTGGTCGCCCGCGCCGAGGAGGCCCGGCTGCCCGCGGGCTTCCGCTCCGCGGTGCTGCTGGACCGGTCCGCCGCCGGGGTCCTGGAGCGCGTCACGTTCACCGCCCCCGCCGGGGTCGTCCGCGCCCGCCCCGGTGGTGCGCCCGCCGCGGACGCCACCGGCTTCGGGGAGCGGCCCTCGGGGACCGTCCGGTAGATCACGGCGGGGCCCGGTCCACCGGAGCGGCCCTGGCCCGTTAGGGTCTGACCCACCGGGCGGGCCCGTGGACCCGCCCCCAGGGTCAGGGGCCGGGCAGCGCGGCCAGTAATGGGTGGGTGAGATGAACTATCCGGACAATTACCCGCAGCACGGTGGTCCGGTGTCGGGGCACGTCCCGGACGCGGGGATACCGCAGTTGGCCTGGCCGGCCAACGAGCTGGAGGAGGTGCTGGCCGCGTCGGTCGGACACCCCGAGGCCGGCGGCCGGATCGTCGAGGTGCTGGGCCGCAGCCGGGTGTGGGTGCCGCTGCCCGAGGGCGGCGGCCCGGAGAGCGCCGGCTTCGGCACGGCCGGCCTGGACCTGCCGACCGTCGAGGTCGGCGGCGCCGCCTACGTCCCGGTCTTCAGCTCCGAGCAGGAGTTCCTGCGGGTCGTCGGGCCGCACATGTCGTACACCGTCGCGCCCGCCCGGGAGTTCGCCCGCGGGCTGCCGCCGCTGCTGGGCATCGCGGTCAACCCGGACGGCACCGTCGGCGTCCCGCTGCCGCCGCCCGCGGTGGCCGAAATGTGTCGTGCCGGACGGACCGAACTGGACGGCCCGCAGGGCGGCGGCGCCCGGGTGCGGCTCTTCGAACCGGACTGGCAGGACGAACCGGTGGACTTCCTGGCCGCCGCCGGCCTGGCGTTCTCCGAGGCCGGCTTCGTGCTGACCGCCCGCCGCGCGCTGGCCAGCGTCGAGGGCGACACGCCGGCGCTCTTCGTCGGGGTGCAGGTGGAGGTCGCCCCGGAGCGGCTGCACGACGGCGGCGCCCGCGACGAGGTGCTGACCGCGCTGGGGCGGGCGCTGGGCCAGGTGCCGGTGCCCTGGCCGGTCCAGCTCGTCCTGCTCGACATCGCCCAGGGCGACCCGGTCGCCGACTGGATGCTGGAGCGCGTGCGGCCCTTCTACACCCGGGACCACTCGTAAGCTGGTGGAACGACGGGCGGGCGCAGGCCCTGCCGGGAGAAGGGACGGACCACGTGAGCGCCGGTGCGCATCAGGGAGCGGCGGCCGACCAGGTCGAGCAGATGCTGCGACAGGTCTCGCCCGGGCGCTATGACGCCTACGAGGCGCTGCTGGGCGCCCTCGCGCACGGGCAGGTCTGGATGCTCCTGTGGCACGGCCGGGCCGGGCAACCCGACGCGCAGTACGGCAACATGGAGGTCGACGGGCTGGGGTACGCCCCCTGCGTGACCTCCGCGGCCGAACTCGCCGCCTCCGGCTGGACCCGCGACCACGAACTCGTCAGCGGCCCCGAGATCGCCGCCTCGCTCTTCCCCGACCGCTGGGGGCTGTGGCTGAATCCGCACGCCCCCGGCGGCGGCGTCGGCATCCCCTGGCTCGATCTGCGCCGGATCGCCGCCGGCCTCGACCGGCTGCCGGCCGGACCGCTGCGGATCTCCGAACCGGTCATCGACATCCCGCAGTTCTACGCCCTGCTTGCGCAGAACGCCCACCGGACGCCCCCCGTGCGGTCGTTGCGCCGGGCTTGGGTGCAACCGGCCCTCGGTGCCCCGTATCTGGCGATCGGGTTGGATCTGTACGACACCGGGCAGCCGTCGGTGGACGCCGCGCGGATGATGATCCAGCAGTCGATGGGTGCCGTGCCGGACGGCCTGCCGGTCTCCACGGTCGCCATGAACGACGAGTACGACCCGGTCGGGATGTGGATGCGGGCGTGCGCCCGTCCGTTCTTCGACCGCGACGGCTACGCCCAGCCGCCGGTGCCCGGACCCACCTACGGTTACGGCTACCCGCGCCCCTATTGACGCCGACGGGGGAGCACCCGTCCTGCCGTTCTTGGCCTGAATTCCCCCTTTCCGTACGGCGGTTGATGCCTCTTCTCGCCGCCTCGCGCACCGCTGAGTCCGCCCTGGTGTTCGTATAACGGAAAGCCGCGGACCACATCACAGTTACGCATCCATTCACCGTCAGGGCTGGTGAGTGATCGCGAGTCGGATGAAGACTCCCGGCATCGAGGACCTCGGTCCTTTGTACGAGCGCCATCCCCCACCGACGTCACGCACGCTTCCGACACGTCCGCAGCGCCAACTCCCGTGCGACCTGGCGGAGATGGCGGCAGGGGGACACACCAGTGAGGTAGAAACCAGGCCGCTACCGCGGCGGGCACAGGTCGGCCACCGTCGGCCGGGAGGGGTTCTGATCCACCGTGACCGCACCGATCGAGACCACCGGGGCCGCTGCTGAGGCGCAGCCGGAAGCGGTGCTGGCAGGCGTGGAGAGCAAGCGGATCGAGGGGCGCTCGCTCGGCCAGATCGCATGGCTGCGCTTCCGCCGCGACAAGGTCGCGATGGCGGGTGCCATCGTTGTCATCCTGCTCATCCTGACCGCCGCGCTCTCCCGGCCCCTGCAGCACCTGTTCGGCCTGGACCCGAACCTGCCGCACCAGGACCTGATCGACCCCAACACCACGCTTCCCAAGGGCGACTTCGGCGGGATGAGCGCCGACCACCTCCTGGGCGTGGACCCCAAGTTCGGCCGCGACCTGCTCTCCCGGATCCTGGAGGGCTCCTGGGTTTCGCTGCTGGTGGCCTTCGGTGCCACGCTGCTGTCGGTGGCCATCGGCACCGTCCTCGGCGTCGTCGCCGGCTTCTACCGCGGCCGGGTGGACGCGTTCATCAGCCGCCTGATGGACGTCTTCCTGGCCTTCCCGCTGCTGCTCTTCGCCATCGCGATCTCCGCGGCGCTGCAGGGCGGAGCCTTCGGCCTGGACGGCCTGCCGCTGCACATCTCGGTGCTGATCTTCGTGATCGGCTTCTTCAACTGGCCCTACATGGGCCGGATCGTGCGGGCCCAGACCCTGTCGCTGCGGGAGCGGGAGTTCGTGGCCGCCGCCCGCGGCCTGGGTGCCCGCGGGCCGTTCATCCTCTTCCGGGAACTCCTGCCCAACCTGGTGGGGCCGGTCATCGTCTACTCGACGCTGCTGATCCCCTCCAACATCCTCTTCGAGGCGGCGCTGAGCTTCCTGGGCGTCGGTATCCAGCCACCCCAGTCATCCTGGGGCGGCACGCTCACCCAGGCGGTCAAGTACTACGAGGTCGACCCCCAGTACATGATCGTCCCCGGTCTCGCGATCTTCGTCACCGTGCTCGCGTTCAACCTGCTCGGTGACGGTCTGAGGGACGCGCTGGACCCGCGCAGCCGCTGATCCGGCTGCCCGCCCGGCACCTCACTTCCAGCCGTTTCGATCTGACGTTTCTCGACGAACGAAGGGGACACCGAGCATCATGCGAAGGTCACTTCCGGTCGCGACTGTCGCGGCCATCACCAGTGCGGGCCTTTTGCTGGCCGGCTGCAGCGGAAAGGGCTCCGCCGGCAGTTCGGCCGGGGCCAACGCCGCCACCAAGGGCGTCGTCAACGCCTCGGACGAGAAGGGGGGCACCCTCACCTACGCGATGAGCGACGCCCCCGAGTCCTTCGACCCGGGCAACACCTACTACGCCTTCGTCTACAACTTCAGCCGCCTGTACGCGCGTTCGCTCACCACCTTCAAGCCCGGTCCCGGCACCAAGGGCAAGGAGCTGGTCCCGGACCTCGCCGAGTCGCTGGGCAAGCCCAGCGACGGCGGCAAGACCTGGACGTACAAGCTGCGCAAGGGCGTCAAGTTCGAGGACGGCAACCTCGTCACCTCCCAGGACGTCAAGTACGCGGTGGAGCGCAGCAACTTCGCCCGCGACATCCTCTCCCTGGGCCCGAACTACTTCCAGCAGTTCCTGGTGGACAACGACGGCGGCTACAAGGGCCCCTACAAGGACAAGAGCAAGGAAGGGCTCAAGTCCATAGAGACGCCCGACGCGCAGACGATCGTCTTCCACCTGAAGAAGCCGTTCGCGGAGTTCGACCAGCTGGTCAGCGCCCCGCAGACCGCCCCGGTCCCGCAGGCCAAGGACAAGGGCGCGGACTACACCAAGTCCGTGGTCTCCACCGGCTCGTACAAGTTCGAGAGCTACCAGGAGGGCAAGAAGCTCACCCTGGTCCGCAACCCGCAGTGGTCCGCCGCGAACGACCCGCTGCGCAAGCAGCTTCCGGACAAGATCGTCCTCAACCTCAAGGTCGCCCAGTCGACCATCGACAAGGACCTCCAGTCCGGCAACACCCAGGTCGACATGGCCGGACGCGGCGTGGACGGCCAGACCCAGGCCCAGCTGCTGACCGACCCCACGCAGAAGGCCAACACCGACAACGCGCTCGGCCAGCGCCTGGTCTACACGGCCATCAACACCAAGGTGGCGCCGTTCGACAACGTCGAGTGCCGCAAGGCCGTCGAGTACGCCATCGACAAGAAGGCCGTGCAGACCGCGCAAGGTGGCCCGATCCGCGGTGAGCTCGCCTCCACGGTCCTGCCGACGGACATCGCCGGCTACCAGAAGTACGACCTGTACCCGCAGAAGTACAACGGCGACAACCTGGACCTGACCGAGGCCAAGGCGCACTGGAAGAAGTGCGGCGCCGGCAACATCTCCACCACCATCCTGGCCCGCAACGACCGCCAGGACGAGATCGACGCGGCCACCTCGGTCATCGGCTCGCTGAAGAAGATCGGCATCAACGCCAAGCTCCAGCAGTACCCGACCAGCAAGTACTTCTCGGACTACGCCGGCGTGCCGGCGTTCGACAAGTCCAACAACGTCGGCCTGATGATGATGCAGTGGAGCGCCGACTTCCCGACCGGCTACGGCTTCCTCCAGCAGATCCTGCACGGCAAGGCGATCAGCCAGTCCGGCAACTCCAACCTGTCGCAGCTGGACGACCCGGAGATCAACGACCTGCTCGACAGCGCCATCGCCAACACCGACAAGGCCGCCCGCGAGAAGGCGTACGGGGACATCGACCGCAAGGCGATGGAGCAGGCGGCGATCGTCCCGCTGACCTACTTCAAGGTCCTGCTGTACCGCTCGCCCAAGGCCACCAACATGGTGTCCACCTCGGCCTACAGCGGTGAGTACGACTACCTCAACATCGGCGTCAAGAAGTAGCAGCCCTGGAAGGCAGGTGAAGGCATTGGTGTCCGCGGGCCGGTCGCTCCCGGCCCGCGGCACCGGCGCCGCATCCCCGTGTTCTCGTACATCATCCGCAGGTTGATCAGCGCAGTGATCCTGCTGCTGATCGTCAGCGCGGTCACCTTCGGCATCTTCTTCCTGCTGCCGAAGCTGGCCGGGCAGAGCACCGACCAGCTTGCCCAGCAGTACATCGGAAAGGCCCCCACGGCCGCGGACATCGCCGCGGTGAAGAAGAACCTGGGCCTGGACAAGCCCGTGTACGAGCAGTACTGGGACTTCCTCAAGGGCATCTTCGTCGGCGTCGACTACAAGTTCGGCCCGGAGGCGGCCACGTGCCATGTGCCGTGCTTCGGTTACTCCTTCAAGACCCACATCGAGGTCTGGCCGGAGATCCAGTCCCGGCTCCCGGTGACCCTGTCGCTGGCCGCCGGCGCGGCGGTGCTGTGGGTGCTGTCCGGTGTCGCCACCGGTGTGCTCTCCGCACTCCGCCCCGGTTCGCTCTTCGACCGGATGGCGATGGGCGTGGCGCTGGCCGGCGTCTCGCTCCCGATGTTCTTCACCGGAGCGCTGGCGCTGGCCCTGTTCACCTACCAGTGGCCGATCTTCCAACGCAGTGACTACGTACCGCTGTTGGACGATCCGGCGGGCTGGGCGCAGACCATGGTCCTGCCCTGGGTCACCCTGGCCTTCCTCTACTCGGCGCTCTACGCCCGGCTCACCCGGGCGGGCATGCTGGAGACGCTGAGCGAGGACTACATCCGCACCGCCCGCGCCAAGGGCCTGCGGGAGCGGCGGGTGGTGATCCGGCACGGACTGCGGGCCGCGCTCACCCCGATCATCACCGTCTTCGGCATGGACCTGGGCCTGCTGCTCGGTGGTGCGCTCATCACCGAACAGGTCTTCTCGCTCAAGGGGGTCGGCGCCTTCGCGGTCGACTCCATCAACGCCAACGACCTGCCGAACATTCTCGGCGTCACCCTGCTCGCCGCATTCTTCATCGTCATGTGCAACCTGGTGGTGGACGTTCTGTACGCCGCCGTCGACCCGCGGGTGAGGCTCTCATGACCGACTCTTCCGAGGACAAGACCACGGCGGCCGGGCGGACCGCCGCCGAGCCCGCCCCCGCACCAACGGCCTCCTCCGCCTTCCTCGACGTGCGGGACCTGAAGGTGCACTTCCCCACCGACGACGGCCTGGTGAAGTCCGTCGACGGGCTGACCTTCAGCCTGGAGAAGGGCAAGACGCTCGGCATCGTCGGCGAGTCCGGCTCCGGCAAGTCGGTGACCTCACTGGCGATCATGGGCCTGCACCGGGCCTCCCGTCAGCAGCGCAGCAAGGTGCGGATGTCCGGCGAAATCTGGCTGGACGGCAAGGAGTTGGTCGCCGCCGACCCGGACGAGGTGCGCCGGCTGCGCGGCCGCGAGATGGCGATGATCTTCCAGGATCCGCTGTCCGCGCTGCACCCCTTCTACACGGTCGGCCAGCAGATCGTGGAGGCGTACCGGGTCCACCACGACGTCGACAAGAAGACCGCCCGCAAGCGCGCCGTGGAGATGCTCGACCGGGTCGGCATCCCGCAGCCGGACAAGCGGGTGGACGACCATCCGCACCAGTTCTCCGGCGGCATGCGCCAGCGCGCCATGATCGCCATGGCGCTGGTCAACAACCCCGAGCTGCTGATCGCGGACGAGCCGACCACCGCCCTGGACGTCACCGTCCAGGCGCAGATCCTGGACCTGATCCGCGATCTGCAGAAGGAGTTCGGCTCGGCGGTCATCATCATCACCCACGACCTGGGCGTGGTCGCCGAGCTCGCCGACGACCTGCTGGTGATGTACGGCGGCCGGTGCGTGGAGCGGGGCCCCTCGGGCGAGGTGTTCGCCACCCCGCAGCACCCCTACACCTGGGGCCTGCTCGGCTCCATGCCGCGGATCGACCGTGACCAGACCGACCGGCTCATCCCGGTCAAGGGCTCGCCGCCCAGCCTGATCAACGTGCCGTCCGGCTGTGCCTTCAACCCCCGTTGCCCGTACGCGGACGTCCCCAAGGGCAACGTCACCCGCACGGTGCGCCCCGAACTGCAGCAGGTCGACGGCCGGCACTTCTCCGCCTGCCACCTGCCGCGGGAGGAGCGGGAGCGTATCTGGACCGAAGAGATTGCGCCGAAGCTGTGACCGAGAAGACTGAGAAGCCTGAGGCGGCCGCGAAGCCCGAGCAGGCCGAGAACGCCGAACAGGCCGAGCGGGTCGAGAGCGCGGAGCAGACCGAGAAGGCCGAGCCGGCCGGGCGCGCCGCCCAGGACGAGCCGCTGCTGCGGGTCCGCGGCCTGGTCCGGCACTTCCCGATCACCAAGGGCCTGCTCAAGCGCAAGGTCGGCGCCGTCCAGGCGGTCGACGGGATCGACTTCGACGTCTTCCCCGGGGAGACGCTGGGCGTCGTCGGCGAGTCCGGCTGCGGCAAGTCGACGATGGGCCGGCTGATCACCCGGCTCGACGAACCGACCGGCGGCTCGGTCGAGTTCGAGGGCCAGGACATCACCCACCTGTCCCCGGGCCGGCTGCGCCCGCTGCGCCGCGACATCCAGATGATCTTCCAGGACCCGTACGGTTCGCTGAACCCGCGGCACACCATCGGCGGGATCGTCTCCACCCCCTTCCGGCTCCAGGGCGTCGAGCCCGAGGGCGGGGTCAAGAAGGAGGTGCAGCGGCTGCTGGAGCTGGTGGGCCTGAGCCCGGAGCACTACAACCGCTATCCGCACGAGTTCTCCGGCGGTCAGCGCCAGCGCATCGGTATCGCCCGGGCGCTGGCCCTCAAGCCGAAGCTGGTGGTCGCCGACGAGCCGGTCTCCGCCCTCGACGTCTCCATCCAGGCCCAGGTCGTCAACCTCATGGACGACCTCCAGGAGGAGCTGGGCCTGACCTACGTGATCATCGCGCACGACCTCTCGGTCATCCGGCACGTCTCGGACCGGATCGCGGTGATGTACCTCGGCAAGATCGTCGAACTGGCCGACCGGGACTCGCTCTACGCCTCGCCCCGGCACCCGTACACCAAGGCGCTGCTCTCGGCCGTGCCGGTGCCCGACCCCAAGCGGCGCACCCAGCGCGGCCGGATCCTGCTCAAGGGCGACGTCCCCTCGCCGATCAACCCGCCGTCCGGCTGCCGGTTCCGCACCCGCTGTTGGAAGGCGACCGAGGAGTGCACCACCACCGAGCCGCCGCTGATCCAGTTGCGGACCGGGCACCAGGTGGCCTGCCACCACCCCGAGGGCGAGTCGGACAACTCCGGTACGGCGACCGAAAGTTCGGACGGTAAGGCATCAACCGGGCAGTAACGCCTGACGACTTGGCAAAGTCGCTGGTGAAGACGGACGGGAGAGTGCAGAGTCGGCGCGGTTGTTCATCACGCATCCGCGTACTCGAAGGGACGGCTCATGGCACTCTCCCGTTCTGCGCGTCGCTCCTCCCGTTGGCTCGCCCTGGCCACCGCGGTGGCCTCGGCCGCCACCATCGCCGCGGCCCCCGCGGCCACACCGGGCGCCCCCGGCATCGGTGACCCCTACTTCCCCGGGTTGGGCAACGGGGGCTACCGGCCCCTCCACTACGACCTCGGCGTCAGCTACCACCCCGACTCCGGCCGGCTGGACGGCAGGACCACGCTGACCGCCCGGGCCACCCAGGACCTCTCCTCGTTCGACCTGGACCTCCAGAAGCTGACCGTCGACCAGGTCCGGGTCGACGGCCGCCCCGCCCGCTTCTCCAGAACCGGCGACGAACTCGTCATCCGGCCCGGCCGCCCGCTCGCCCGCGGCGAGCGCTTCGCGGTCACCGTCGTCTACCACGGCGTCCCCCAGCCGCTCAGTGGCCCGATCGTCTTCGGTTCGCAGTACGGCTGGATGAAGACCAAGGACGGCGTCTTCGTGGCCTGCGAGCCCAACGCCGCCTCGACGTGGTTCCCCTCCAGCGACCACCCGGACGAGAAGGCCACCTACGACATCCGCATCGACGCCCCCAAGGGCCTGACCGGGGTCTCCAACGGGCGGCTGGTGGGCTCCGGCGAGCACGGCGACCGGGCGTGGTTCCACTGGCGCGAGAGCCGCCCGATGGCGCCGTACCTGGCCACCGCCACCATCGGGAAGTTCGACGTGCGCACCGGCACCACCCCCGGCGGCACCCCGATCTACGTCGCCACCGACCCGACCCTGCCGACCGGCAAGGTCGACGTCTACGGCGTCACCGCGGCGGCCACCGACTACTGGTCGAAGGTGTTCGGGCCGTACCCCTTCGAGGAGACCGGCGCGATCGTGGACGACATGCCGCAGGCCGGCTTCTCCCTGGAGGTGCAGTCCAAGCCGGCCTACTCCGCCGTCCGCAGCGAGAGCACCATCGTCCACGAGCTGGCCCACCAGTGGTTCGGCGACTCGGTCTCGGTCCGGCAGTGGAAGGACATCTGGCTCAACGAGGGCTTCGCCACCTACGCCCAGTGGCTGTGGGCCGAGCACAAGGGCACCGCCACCGCCCACGACGCCTTCCGCAAGGCGTACCAGGGGATACCCGCCGACGACGCCTTCTGGAAGATCAAGGTCTCCGACCCGCAGCGGGACACCATGTTCTCCGACGCGGTCTACGAGCGCGGCGCGATGACCCTCCAGGCGCTCCGCGAACGCATCGGCGACCGGGCGTTCTTCCGCCTGCTGCCGGCCTGGACCGCCCGGCACCGCTACGGCAACGCGGACACCGCCGACTTCATCGCGCTGGCCGAGAAGATCTCCGGGCAGCGGCTGGGCGACCTCTTCCACACCTGGCTGGACACCCAGAGCCGCCCAGCGCTGTCGGAGCGGTGACCGGCTAGCCGGCGTCCTCGCGCCCCCGGCCGCGCAGCTGCTGCGGCCGGGGCAGGTGCAGCCCCAGATAGAGCGCGCCCATCCGGAGTGCGAACACCAACCCCGCCGAGACCACCGCGGCGGGGTTGGCCCCGGCCCCGAGGCGGTCCATCAGGAGGTAGCAGCAGGCGCCGGCCAGCGCCGCGATGGCGTAGACGTCCTCGCGCAGCAGCAGCGGCGGGAACTCCCCGCACAGCACGTCGCGGAGGACCTCGCCGGCCACGCCGGTCAGCACCGCCAGGATGATCACCGCGAGCGGGGTGGCGCCCGCCGAGATCGCCGCCCGGGCCCCGATCACCGTGACCACGGACAGCCCGATCGCGTCCACCACCAGCAGCGACTTCCGCGGCAGTGACCAGAAACGCAGATAGACGATGGTGCCCACGCCGACGCAGATGATCACCGTCAGCAGTACCCAGTCGTGCGTCCAGTACAGCGGCCGCCGGTCCAGGATCAGATCGCGCAGCGTGCCGCCGGAGATGGACGCGGCGAAGGCGAGGACCAGACCGCCGAACGGGTCCATGTTGGCGCGGTAGGCCGCCAGCACGCCGCTCGCGGCGAAGGCCGCGACGCCGATCAGGTAGAGCACATGAAGCATGCGGTCATGATGACAGCCGCGGAAGCGGCGGCTCCGGCCGCGTTCCCCGTCCGCCGCCGTTCCGTTCCTTGAAATTGACACTACCGGTCGGTAATGAAGCCGTGTAGCGTGCCGGCATGGCATCGGTGACCGTAGGAAACAGCGAGTTCGACCGCGACACCGCGGTCACCCGGAGCGCCCCGGGCGCCTACGACGCGCACCTCTCCGAGGGCTGGACGATCATCAACGCCGTCAACGGCGGCTACCTCCTCGCCCTCATGGGCCGCGCCCTGGGCGACGCCCTGCCGCACCCGGACCCGCTCACCGTCACCGCGCACTACCTGACCGCCTCGGTGCCCGGCCCCGCCGTCGTCCGCACCGAGGTGATCCGCACCGGCCGCACCCTGTCCACCGGCACCGCCACCCTCGTCCAGCTCGCCGACGACGGCAGCGAGGTCGAGCGGATGCGGGTGCTGGCCACCTACGGCGACCTCGCCACCCTTCCCGGCGACGTCCGCACCACCGCCAAGCCCCCGGCCATCCCGCCCTACGAGCACTGCCTGGGCACTTCCCCCACGCCTGAACGGCGCGGGGGGACCCCCATCGCCCCCGACGGCCGGCCGGCGATCCCCGGCAGCACCGCGATCGCCGGACGCCTGGACCTCCGGCTCGACCCGGCGACCGCGGGCTGGGCGGTGGGCGCCCCGTCCGGCAAGGGCGAGATGCGCGGCTGGTTCGGCCTGGCCGACGGCCGCGACCCCGACCCGCTCTCCCTCCTGCTGACCGTCGACGCGCTGCCGCCCACCGCCTTCGAGCTGGGCCTGCGCGGCTGGGTCCCCACCGTCGAGCTGACCTGCCACGTCCGCCACCGCCCGGCCCCCGGCCCGCTGCGGGTCGCCATCACCACCCGCAATCTGGCCGGCGGCTTCCTGGAGGAGGACGCCGAGGTCTGGGACTCCGAGGACCGCCTGGTCGCCCAGTCCCGCCAGCTGGCCCGCACGATCCTGGTGCGGTAGCCGCGCCGCCCGGCGAACTCCCTCACCGTCGGGGGTGGTTGGCCCGGCGCCTGCTCCGCATGTCGCGGGCGTGGACCGTGCGGCCCGCACGGCCGACGGGGCGGGCCACCGCGGAGCCGCCGCGGCCCGATCAAGGCGTGCGCCCTGCGGAATGCGCCCCCGCGCGGGGTACGCGCCCCAGGGTGGCTCGTAGAATCAGCGCACCATGGTTTACCTCGACCACGCCGCCACCACCCCGATGCTCCCGGAGGCGGTGCAGGCGATGACCGCCCAGCTGACCGTCACGGGCAACGCGTCCTCCCTGCACGCCGCCGGCCGGCGGGCCCGGCGTACCGTCGAGGAGGCGCGGGAGTCGCTCGCCGCCTCCTTGGGCGCGCGGCCCAGCGAAGTCGTCTTCACGGCGGGCGGTACGGAGGCCGACAACCTCGCGGTGAAGGGGCTGTACTGGTCCCGCCGGGCCGCCGACCCGGCCCGCACCCGGATCCTCGTCAGCCCCGTCGAGCACCACGCCGTGCTGGACGCCGTCGAGTGGCTCGCCGAGCAGGAGGGCGCCACCGTCGACTGGCTGCCGGTCGACCAGTACGGCCGGGTGCACGCCGAGGCGCTGCGCGAGGCGATCGCCCGCAACCCCGCCGACGTCGCGCTGGCCACCGTGATGTGGGCCAACAACGAGATCGGCACCGTCCAGCCGATCCGCGAACTGGCCGAGGTGGCACGGGAGTTCGCGATCCCGCTGCACGCCGACGCGGTCCAGGCGGTCGGCCAGCTGGACGTCGACTTCGCCGCCTCCGGACTGGCCGCGATGACCGTCTCCGGCCACAAGATCGGTGGCCCGTACGGCATCGGCGCGCTGCTGCTGGGCCGGGAGCACGCCCCCGTGCCCGTGCTGCACGGCGGCGGCCAGGAACGCCACGTCCGCTCCGGCACCCTCGACACCCCCGCGATCGCCGCGTTCGCCGCGGCCGGCCGGCACGCCGTGGCGCACCGGGAGGAGTTCGCCCGCGAGATCGGCACGCTCCGCGACGACCTGATCAAGGCGGTGAAGGCGGCCGCCCCCGACGCCGTCCTGGGCGGCGACCCGGACCCGGCCGGCCGCCTCCCGGCCAACGCCCACTTCACGTTCCCCGGCTGCGAGGGCGACTCCCTGCTGCTCCTCCTGGACGCCCAGGGCATCGCCTGCTCCACCGGCTCCGCCTGCACCGCCGGCGTCGCCCAGCCCAGCCACGTCCTGCTGGCCACCGGGATGTCCCAGGACCTCGCCCGAGGCACCCTGCGCTTCTCGCTCGGCCACACCTCCACCGCGCAGGACGTGGCGGCCCTCGCGGAGGTCATCGGCCCGGTGGTGGAACGCGCCCGGGGCGCGGGGCTGAGCTAGGTCGTGCCCGGCCGCGTCCGGGCCGCGGGGCGGCGCAGCTCCGCCCGGACCAGCGTCAGATAGCGGTCCCAGTCCCAGTGCGGCCCGGGGTCGGTGTGGTCCGTCCCCGGGACCTCGATGTGACCGACGACGTGCTCCCGGTCGGCCGGGAAGTCGTACCGGCGGCAGATGCCGGCCGTCAGCCGGGCCGACGCCGCGTACATGTCCGGGGTGAAGGACTCCGGCCGGTCCACGAATCCGGCGTGCTCGATGCCCACGCTGCGCTCGTTGTAGCCGCGGTTGCCGGCGTGGAACGCCACGTCCAGTTCGCGGACGGTCTGCGCGATGTGCCCGTCCCCGCGGACGACGTAGTGCGCCGACGCCTCGTGGAAGGGGTCCCGGAAGACCTTCAGCGCGGTGGCGAAGCTGCCCTGGACGACGTGGATCACCACGCGGTCGACGGTGTAGTCGTCGGGGCGGTTGGCCTGTCGGTAGTTCGCCGGGGAGGCGGCCGACCACTGCGCACCGGCGAAGTCGACCTCGCCCTCCTTCCGGGGGCGGCTGTTCCCCGGCAGCTGCCCCCACCAGTACGCCAGCTCCTCGCGGGCCGCGACCGCCGCCGCCCCCGCGGCCACCGCGGCACCGCCGCCGAGCAGCAGCACCCGGCGCCGGGTGAGCCGCCGCCCGGCGCGCTTCCCGTCGTCCGCCGCCCCGTCCGCCGTGCCCGGGGACGTCCGCTCCGCGTCCCGCGCGTCGTCCGCCGCCGTGTCCTCCACGCCCTGCACGCCCTCCACCTCTCCCACGCCCTCCACAACGCTTTCCGGGCGCCGCCCGGTTCCGTCTACTCTGGAGGGGCTATGACTGATGCCGCCGCCCCCCGCCGCCTCCGCGTCCTCGCCGCCATGTCCGGCGGGGTCGATTCCGCCGTCGCCGCGGCCCGCGCCGCCGAGGCGGGCCACGACGTCACCGGCGTCCACCTCGCGCTGTCCGAGAACCCCACGTCGTTCCGCACCGGGGCCCGCGGCTGCTGCACGATCGAGGACTCGCACGACGCCCGTCGTGCCGCCGACGTCATCGGCATCCCCTTCTACGTCTGGGACCTCGCCGAACGCTTCCGCGAGGACGTCGTCGAGGACTTCATCGCCGAGTACGAGGCCGGCCGCACCCCGAACCCGTGCCTGCGCTGCAACGAGAAGATCAAGTTCGCCGCCCTCCTGGACAAGGCGCTCGCCCTCGGCTTCGACGCGGTGTGCACCGGCCACTACGCCCAGGTGGTCCTCCGCGAGGACGGCTCCCGCGAGCTGCACCGTGCCACCGACATGGCCAAGGACCAGTCCTACGTCCTCGGCGTGCTCGACGACCGCCAGCTGGCGCACGCCATGTTCCCGCTCGGCGACACCCCCACCACCAAGACCGAGATCCGCGAAGAGGCCGCCCGGCGCGGCCTGTTCGTCGCCAAGAAGCCCGACAGCCACGACATCTGCTTCATCGCCGACGGCGACACCCAGGGCTTCCTCGCCAAGCGACTGGGCAGCGCCGAGGGCGACATCGTCGACGAGTCCGGCACGAAGCTCGGCACCCACGAGGGCGCCTACGGCTTCACGATCGGCCAGCGCAAGGGGCTGCGCATCGGCACCCCGGCCGCGGACGGCAAGCCGCGCTACGTCCTGGACATCTCCCCGGTGAACAACACCGTCACCGTCGGCCCCGTCGAGTCCCTGGACGTGACCGCGCTCACGGCCATCAAGCCGCGCTGGTGCGGCCGCCCGCCGGCCGACGGCCCGGCCGTCTACACCGCCCAACTGCGCGCCCACGGCGGCGAGACCGAGGTCACCGCCGAGGTGGTCGGCGAGGAGCTGCGGGTCTCCTTCACCGAGCCCGTGCGGGGCGTCGCCCCGGGGCAGGCCGTGGTCCTGTACGACGGGACCCGCGTGGTGGGTTCGGCCACCATCGCCACCACCCGCCGGGCCGCGTCGGTGGCCTGAGCCGGGCCGACTCGGCCGGACCGTCCGCGTCATGCCGGACGCGGCTGAGACATCTGACACACCAGAGGTGTCTGAGGCTCGTGTTGCGCGTGAGGCTGTCCGAAAGCGAGCGCACCAAACCGCGTCACAACGACCCGTCCGGGCCGGGCCCGTCCCTTCAGGGGCAGGCCCGGCCCGGTTTTTGCCACCCCGAAAACCGGTGGGAAGGTTTCCGATTTTGCTGCGTCGGTGGCGTGAATTCGGTACTGCGGAGCGCTTAAATTCACGTCGCTGTGACGAACGCTCTCCCAACCCCCCTTGTCCGGCCAGATCGTGAGCTGGTACACCTAGTCCGAAAAATTGTTCCGCCGAACTGAATCGAACTCAGTCACCGGTCAGCCGGGCGGGTCGGTCGTGAATCCGACCCCAGGGCAATCGATGCGCTATTGCCTGCCGTCGGACCCGGCCGTGCCCGTGGATCCGTCCCGACGGGCGGGAACCGGTGAGGCGCCACCCATCGGATTCGCCGTACCGCGGCGGGTGTGAGGTGCGCCCAAAAAAGAAGGGGATTGATGTTGGCTCACAGTTCATCTGAATCACCGCCGGAATCCTTGCCGGACGCGTGGACGGTCCTCAAAACCCGTACCGCCGTCCGCAATTATGCGAAGGAGCCGGTCGACGACGCGCTGATCGAGCAGCTGTTGGAGGCCATGCTCGCCGCGCCGACCGCCTCCAACCGGCAGGCGTGGTCGTTCATGGTGGTGCGCAGGCCCGCCGCGGTCCGCCGGCTGCGCGCGTTCTCGCCCGGGGTGCTGGGGACCCCCGCGTTCTTCGTCGTGGCCTGCGTCGACCGCAGCCTGACCGACAACCTCTCTCCGAAGCTCTCGCAGAAGATCTACGACACCAGCAAGCTCTGTGTCGCCATGGCGGTGGAGAACCTGCTGCTCGCGGCGCACGCGGCCGGCCTGGGCGGATGCCCGGTGGGCAGTTTCAGGTCCGAGATCGTCAAAAGCATGCTCGGTATCCCGGAACACATCGAGCCGATGCTCGTGGTCCCGATCGGCCGTCCCGCGACGGCCCTCGTCCCCTCCCAGCGCCGCGCCAAGAATGAGGTCGTCAACTATGAATCCTGGGGAAACCGTGCTGCCGCCCCAACTGCGTGAGGAGATCGCGCTCCTCGCCGTTTATCTGCTCAGCAGCGGTCGCGGACTCCTGGAGGAGCCGGCCGACTACGGAATTTACCGCTGTACCGACGGGGCCCGTCGGGCGCTCCAGCTCCTCGACGAACACGGCGGGAGCACGGAACGGCTGACCGCTGTGCGCGAGCGTCTCGACGAGGTCATGTTCGCGCCGATGGGCGAGGACCGGGACATGGGCGAGATTCTGGACGACCTGTGTCGCCAAATGGCAGACGCTCTTCCGGAAATAGAAACCCCCTGACGGCTGTCCGGGGCAACCCCAAAAGGACTTCTTAGCATGCTTGCAGGCTTAGTTCCCGCGCCGGACCACGGAATGCGGGAAGAAATACTTGGCGACCGCAGCCGAATGATCCGGCAACGCGGTGAGCACGCCCTCATCGGAATCAGTGCGGGCAACAGTTATTTCAGCCAGAAGAACACCATCATGCTGCTGCAATGGGCCGGGCAGCGTTTCGAGCGCACCGATGTCGTCTATGTCGACACCCACATCGACGAGATGCTGATCGCCGACGGCCGCAGCGCGCAGGAGGCCGAGCGGTCGGTCAAACGCACGCTCAAGGATCTGCGGCGCAGACTCCGGCGCTCGCTGGAGAGCGTGGGCGACCACGCCGAGCGGTTCCGTGTCCGGTCCCTGTCCGAGCTCCAGGAGACCCCTGAGTACCGGGCCGTACGCGAGCGCACCGACCGGGCCTTCGAGGAGGACGCCGAATTCGCCACCGCCTGCGAGGACATGGTGCGGGCCGTGGTGATGAACCGGCCCGGTGACAGCGTCGGCCTCTCCGCGGAACACCTGCGGGCCGGTCTGAACTACGTGCTGGCCGAGGCCCCGCTCTTCGCGGACTCGCCCGGCGTCTTCTCCGTCCCCTCCTCGGTGCTCTGCTACCACGTCGACACCCCGATCACGACGTTCCTGTCCCGGCGCGAGACCGGCTTCCGGGCGGCCGAGGGGCAGGCGTACGTCGTCGTCAGACCGCAGGAGCTGGCCGACGCGGCCTAGGGCCCGACGGATCGGGGTCGGACAGACCCTGGTCGGGGCGTCCGCGGGCGGATCTCCCTCCGCCGCCCGCTCCCGGTGCCGGCGCCGGGAATGACAAATGTCATGGGGAGGACAGGACGCTTGCTCCTGATGCGGAACGGGGTCCCTCGGCGAAGATGACGGCGTAGGAAGACAGCACACGTCGCACGCCGGGGGACCCGTCATGACTCAAGCCGCCACCGCCACCGCCACCACGAGCCAGGGCAGGGCGCTCCTGCAGAGCCTGACGCCGCTGCTCGTGGACGCCGCGATCCCGCTCGGCTCGTACTTCCTCCTCGCCGAGGGCTTCGGCATGAGCACGGTCGCCGCGCTGGCCTGGAGCAGCGTGGTCCCGGCGCTGCGCACGATCTGGGGCCTGGCCCGGGAGCGGACGGTCAACGGCCTCGCGCTGCTGATCCTCGTCGTCAACGTGGTGGGGCTGGCGACGAGCACCCTGACCGGCGATGCCCGGCTGATGATGGCCAAGGACAGCGGCGTCAGCAGCGTCGTCGGGATCGCGATCCTGCTCTCGGTGCGCGGCCGGCGGCCGCTGATGACCGCCGGGCTCCGGCCCTGGGTGACCAAGGGCGGCCCCGAGGGGAACGCCGCATGGGACCGGCTGTGGGCGGGCAGCGCACGGTTCCGGCAACTGGAGCGGCGGTTCTCCACGGTGTGGGGGAGCGCCCTGCTGATCGAGTGCGTGGTCAAGGCCGTCGGTGCGTACGTCCTGCCGGTGCACACCATGGTGTGGCTGGGCACGGTGCTGACGGTGGTGGCGATCCTGCTGGCCATGGTGGTCGCGGGCGGCAGCTGCGCCGAGCCGATGGAGCAGATGGTCAAGGCCGAGGTCCGGGCCGCAGGCGAGGCCGCCGCGGCGGGGAACGCCGAGCCGGCGCCGGCCGCCGCGGCCTGAGACCACCCGGCGGGGGAGTTGGGGACATCGCGTACAGGATTGGCGCGTCGAGCACCCCCGCCCTCGATAGGCCGGTCCCCGGCGCATATCGTCGGCGATGCGACGGGACATCGGAGCCCCGCGTCGACGGTTCAACGGCGATCCGGACGGCACGCGGCTTTCGTCGGCCACGAAGGGAACGGGAGTCATGTCGACTGTTCACACTGGGGTCACGCAGAGCGGTCTCACCGCCGAGCTGGCTTCCCTGCACGCCGAGCTCGTCCGTCGGAATCCTGGTGAAGCGGAGTTCCACCAGGCGGCCCTGGAAGTCCTCGAAACGCTGGCACCGGTGCTCACCGCCCGGCCGGAGTTCGCGGACGCCAAGGTTCTGGAGCGGATGGTAGAGCCGGAGCGGCAGATCATGTTCCGCGTGCCCTGGCAGGACGACTCCGGCAAGATCCGGGTCAACCGCGGCTTCCGGGTGGAGTTCAACAGCGCGCTCGGCCCGTACAAGGGCGGCCTGCGGTTCCATGCGTCCGTCAACCTCGGCATCGTGAAGTTCCTCGGCTTCGAGCAGATCTTCAAGAACGCCCTGACCGGGCTGAACATCGGCGGCGGCAAGGGCGGCAGCGACTTCGACCCGCACGGCAGGTCGGACGCCGAGGTGATGCGCTTCTGCCAGTCCTTCATGACCGAGCTGCACCGTCACCTGGGCGAGCACACCGACGTGCCGGCCGGCGACATCGGCGTCGGCGGCCGGGAGATCGGGTACCTCTTCGGCCAGTACCGGCGGATCACCAACCGCTGGGAGGCCGGCGTCCTGACCGGCAAGGGCCTGGCGTGGGGCGGCTCCAAGGCCCGTACGGAGGCAACCGGTTACGGCAATGTGCTGTTCACCGAGGAGATGCTCAAGCAGCGCGGCGAGGAGCTGGACGGCCAGCAGGTGGTGGTCTCCGGGTCCGGCAACGTCGCCATCTACACCATCGAGAAGGCCCAGGCGCTCGGCGCCAACGTCCTGACCGTCTCGGACTCCGGCGGCTACGTCGTCGACGAGAAGGGCATCGACCTGGCGCTGCTCAAGCAGATCAAGGAGGTCGAGCGCGGCCGGGTCGGCGACTACGCGCAGCGGCGCGGCAGTTCGGCGAAGTACGTCGCCGGCGGGAGCGTGTGGGACGTCGCCTGTGACGTGGCGCTGCCGTCGGCCACCCAGAACGAGCTCGACGCGGACGCCGCCCGGATCCTGGTCCGCAACGGTGTCAAGGCGGTCTCCGAGGGCGCCAACATGCCCACCACCCCACAGGCGGTGGCGCTGCTGAAGGAGGCCGGCGTGGCCTTCGGCCCGGGCAAGGCCGCCAACGCCGGCGGGGTGGCGACCAGCGCGCTGGAGATGCGGCAGAACTCCGCCCGCGAGGCGTGGCCGTTCGAGCGCGCGGAGGGCGAACTCGCCGCCATCATGCGGGGGATCCACGACACCTGCCACCAGACCGCCGAGCGCTTCGGTCGGCCCGGTGACTACGTGGCGGGCGCCAACATCGCCGGCTTCGAGCGGGTCGCGGACGCGATGCTGGACCAGGGCCTGATCTAGACGCCCCGCCGGGCCCGGTCGCGGAACCGCTCCGTGGCCGGGCCCGGTGTCCTTCCCCGCGCCCGTAGGCTGAACGGCATGAATATCTGCGTCTTCTGTTCCGCCGCCGACCTTGATGACCGCTATGTGGTGCCCGCCCGTGAATTCGCCGAATCGATCGGTCGGCGCGGACATGCCCTGGTCTGGGGCGGTTCGGACACCGGGCTGATGAAGGTCATGGCGGACGGCGTCCAGGAGGCCGGCGGGAAACTGCTCGGGGTCTCCGTGGAGTTCCTGGCGGACAAGACGCGCGCCAACGCGGACGAGATGGTCGTCACCAAGGACCTCGCCGAGCGCAAGGCGCAGCTGCTGGCGCGGGCCGACGCCATCGTCGTCATGGTGGGCGGCACCGGCACGCTGGACGAGGCGACCGAGATCCTGGAGCTGCGCAAGCACGGGATGCACAGCAAGCCGGTGGTGCTGCTGAACACCGCCGGTTTCTACGACGGGCTCAAGGCCCAGTTCGAGCGGATGGAGGCGGAGGGCTTCCTGCCCGTTCCCCTCTCCGAGCTGGTGTTCTTCGCCGAGGACGGCGCGGGCGCGCTGGCCCACCTGGAGGCGTGGGAGGCCGCCGCGGGCTGACCCGCCCCCGGGGGGGCACGCCGTAGGATCGCACCCATGGGTACGCACTTGATCACGGGCGCCGGATCGGGCATCGGAGCGGCGGTAGCGCGGCGGCTCGCCGAGCGCGGTGAGGAGCTGTGGCTGCTGGCGCGCGACGTCGGCCGGGCCAAGGAGTTGGCGGAACGGTTCCCCGGGGCGCACACCCTCGTCGGTGACCTCGCCACCCCCGAGAAGCTCGACTGGGCGCTCGGGCACCAACGGCTGCCGGAGCGGCTCGACTCGATCCAGCACATCGCGGGCGTCATCGAGCTGGGTGCGGTCGGCGACCTGCCGGCCAAGGCGTGGCAGCGGCAGCTGGCGGTCAACCTCGTCGCGCCCGCCGAGATCACCCGGCTGCTGCTGCCGCTGGTCCGGATCGCCAAGGGTGACGTGGTCTTCGTCAACTCCGGTGCCGGGCTCACCGCGAACCCCAACTGGGGCGGGTACGCCGCGAGCAAGCACGGCCTGAAGGCGCTGGCCGACGCGCTGCGCGCGGAGGAGCACGACAACGGCGTCCGGGTCACCTCGATCTACCCGGGGCGCACCGCCACGCCCATGCAGGAGAGCACCCACCGCCAGGAGGGCAAGGCGTACGACGCGTCCCGGTGGATCGACCCGGAGTCGGTGGCCACGGCCATCCTCACCGCGATCGACCTGCCGCGGGACGCGGAGATCAAGGACCTGGTGGTCCGGCCGGGCCGCTGACCACCGGCGGCCCCGGGGCTCCCGGGGCCGCCCGGCGGTCCGCCCGCCCCGACCGGACCTGGCCCCCGTGCCTCGCGCGGGGGCGACGTACGCTTCAGGGGTGACCACGTCAAGGGCGACCACCGAAGCGAAGACCACCGCCGTGGCGGGGTGCGGGTTCCGGGAGATCAGGGGGCTGGTCACCGAGCTGAGCCGCCGCCTGGACGCCCACCAGCGCAGCCGGATCGCGGAGCTGGACCTGACGCCGACGCAGGCGAAGGCGCTGGAGGAGCTGGGCGAGCCCAAGACCGCGCGGGAGTTGGCCGCGGTGCTGTGCTGCGAGCCGCCGAACGTCACCTATGTCATCTCCAAGCTGGAGAAGCAGGGGATGGTGGTCCGCCGCCCGCACCCCGCGGACGGGCGCGCCAAGCAGCTGGTGCTGACCGAGGCCGGTCGGGAGCTGCGGCTGGACCTGCTCCGGCGGATGGGCACGGAGTCCCCGCTGGACCACCTCTCCCACGAGGAGCGCAGCGCGCTCCGCGACGAACTCCTCAGAGCGCTGGGCCGCGCTACGGACGCGGCCTAGAGCGCGTCCGCCGTCCTGCCGAAGGCCCCCGGGGCATCGTCCCGGGGGCCTTCGGTGTTTCTTGGTATCGCTTCGATAAAGTTATAGCTGTAATCATCGCGCGCGGTGGATAGATACAGCTATAACTAAATCCATGATCACTGAGAACGCGGCGCCGCGCGCGACGGCGAGCACCCCCACCCGTCCCGCACCCGCCGGCGGAGCCGCCCAACTCGTCGTCCTGGCCCTGGGGTTCGTGATGGCGAGCCTGGACACCGGCATCATGAACGTCGCCGCGCACGACCTCCGGGCCCGGCTCGGGCTGACCATGTCCGGCCTCACCTGGGTCGTCGACGGCTACGTCCTCGCCTTCGCCGCGCTGCTGCTGCTCGCCGGCTCGCTCGCCAAGCGGTTCGGCGCCCGGCGGATCTACCTCGTCGGGCTGGCCGTCTTCACCGCCGCGTCCCTGCTGGGCGCCGCGGCGCCGGGCGGCGGCGCCCTGGTGGCGGCCCGCTTCGCCCAAGGGGCGGGCGCCGCGCTCTTCATGCCCAGCTCGCTGTCGCTGCTGATGAACGCCTTCCCGGAGCCGGCCCGCCGGGCGAAGGTGCTCGGCATCTGGTCCGCGATCGTCTCCACCTCCGTCGGCCTGGCACCGACCGTCGGCGGCCTGCTCGTCGGCACCCTCGGCTGGCGCAGCATCTTCCTGGTCAACCTCCCCATCGGGATCGCCGGACTGCTGCTCACCCGCCGGGTGATCGCCGCGGTCCCGGGCACCGGCGCCCCGCTCGGCGGCACCGGCCACGTCCTCGGCCTGCTCGCCCTCGGCTCGCTCAGCTACGCCCTCATCGAGGGGCCCGCCGCCGGCTGGGCCGCCCCCGGAGTCCTGGCGGCGTTCGCGGTGACCGTGCTCGCCGCCGCCGGCTTCGTGGTCCGGGAACGCACCGCCCGCACCCCGGTCCTGCCCGTCACCCTCTTCGCCGACAGCCGCTTCTCCGCCGCCAACGCGGTCGGCTTCCTCTTCAACTTCGCCTTCTACGGGGCGCTGTTCGTCCTCGGGCTCTTCCTCCAGACGGGCCGCGGCGCCGACGCGGTGACCGCGGGTCTGCAGATGCTCCCGGCGGTCCTCGTCATCCCGATCGGCAACGTGCTCTACACGCGGATCGCGCCGCGCACCGGCAACCGGGCCGCGCTCGCCGTCTCCCTGGCCCTCTCCGCCGCCGGCTACCTCCTGCTCTTCCTGGTCCTCTCGCCGACCCTGCCGTACGGGGTGATCGCGGTGGTGCTGGCCGTCACCAACATCGGCAGCGGGATCAGCTCCCCGGCGATGACCGGCGTCCTGATGGAGGCCGCGGGCCGCGAGCACGCCGACATCGGCAGCGCGACCCTCAACGCCAACCGTCAGGTCGGCTCGCTGGTCGGCATCGCCGGTATGGGCGCGATCCTGACCGGCGCGGGCGATGCCTACCAGGGCACCGGATACGCCTTCGCGCTGACCGCGGCGGCCCTGGCGGCCGCGGCGGTGGTCGGCTGGCTGGGCGTCCGTGGCCGGCGCTGACCCGGGCGCGGCGTTCGCGCCGGGCGTACGGGGGCGGGGCGGGCGGGGCTGGGGCGGCCCGCCCGCCCCGCCGCCGCATACCCTTCCGGGGTGAGCGAGAACACCAGGCACAAGTGGGCCGCGGGCGCGGCGACCGGCATCGGATCGATGCCGGGCGGCGACGCGCGCGAAGCGGCGAAGACCGTCACCGGATCGCTGGAGGACTTCCCCCATCTGCCCGAGCTTCCGGCCCGGGGGCCCGGCGCCGACATGATCGGCCGCACCCTGGGCCTGCTCGTCGAGCTCTACGCCCATGTGGAGCCCAGCGGCTGGCGGATCAGCGACCGGCCCGGCCGCGACACCCGCCGGGCCCGCTCCTGGCTCGGCGAGGACCTCGACGCCCTGGAGGAGTTCACCCAGGGATACGAGGGACCGCTGAAGGTCTCCGCGGTCGGCCCGTGGACCCTGGCCGCCGCCCTGGAGCTGCGCAACGGCGAGGCGGCGCTCGGCGACCCCGGGGCCTGCCGGGACCTCACCGAGTCGCTCGCCGAGGGACTGCGCGGTCATCTCGCCGAGGTCCGACGGCGGGTGCCGGGCGCCGAACTCGTCCTCCAGCTCGACGAGCCGTCGCTGACCGCGGTGCTCCAGGGGCGGGTGCGGACCGCGAGCGGCTACCGCACCCACCGGGCCGTGGACCGCGCGGTCGTCGAGGGCGCGCTGCGCGACCTGGTCGGGGCGGCGGACGGCGCACCGGTCGTGGTCCATTCCTGCGCGCCCGAGGTGCCGTTCGCACTGCTGCGGCGGGCCGGTGCGACCGGCGTCTCGTTCGATGCCGCGCTGCTCACCGAGCGTGAGGACGAGGCGCTCGGCGAGGCGGTGGAGGGCGGTACCGCGCTGTTCGCGGGCGTGGTGCCGGGCGTGGACGGTCGATTGTCAGACCCTGCCGGTAGCGTCATGGGTGTCCGGACGCTGTGGCGCAGGCTGGGGCTGGCACCGGGACTTCTCGCGGAGTCCGTGGTGGTCACCCCGTCGTGCGGTCTGGCGGGCGCCTCGCCCGCCTACGCCCGCGCGGCGCTCGCCCACTGCGTCCGGGCGGCGAGGTCACTCGCAGACAACCCTGAGTGACCGCCCTCAAGGACACGGGAGGACAAGACGGTGGCTGGCGAACAGCACGCGGCGGCAACCAAGGTGCCCGCCGCGGCACGGGAGAAGCACGCGCAGCTCGCTGAGCAGATCGAGGAGCACCGCTTCCGGTACTACGTGAAGGACGCCCCGGTCGTCAGCGACGCGGAGTTCGACAAGCTGCTGCGCGCCCTGGAGGCCCTGGAGGAGACCCATCCCGAGCTGCGCACCCCGGACTCCCCGACGCAGAAGGTCGCCGGCTCGTACGCCACGGAGTTCACCGAGGTCGCGCACCGCGAGCGGATGCTCTCGTTGGACAACGCCTTCGACGACGAGGAACTGTCGGCCTGGGCCGAGCGGATCGCCACCGAACTGGGCGGCGACGCCAGGGGCGCCGGCTACCACTTCCTGTGCGAGCTGAAGGTCGACGGCCTCGCGGTCAACCTCACCTACGAGCACGGCCGCCTCACCCGCGCCGCCACCCGGGGCGACGGCCGCACCGGCGAGGACATCACGCCCAACGTCCGCACCATCGCCGAGATCCCGCACCGCCTCCAGGGCGACCGGGTCCCCGAGCTGGTCGAGATCCGCGGGGAGGTCTACTTCCCGATGGAGAAGTTCCTGGAGCTCAACGAGCGCCTGGTGGCCGACGGCAAGCCGCCGTTCGCCAACCCCCGTAACGCCGCGGCCGGTTCGCTGCGCCAGAAGGACCCCAAGGTCACCGCCACCCGCCCGCTGCACATGGTGGTGCACGGCCTCGGCGCCCGCGACGGCCTGGAGATCGACCGCCTCTCCGAGGCGTACGACCTGCTCAAGGAGTGGGGCCTGCCCACCGCCACGCACAACCGCGTGGTGGACTCCCTCGCCGCGGTACGGGAGTTCATCGCCCACTACGGCGACCCCGAGACCCGCAGCACGGCCGTCGAGCACGAGATCGACGGCGTCGTGGTCAAGCTCGACGAGATCCGGCTCCAGGGCCGGCTGGGCGCCACCTCGCGGGCGCCGCGCTGGGCGATCGCCTGGAAGTACCCGCCGGAGGAGGTCAACACCAAGCTGGTGGACATCCGCGTCGGCGTCGGCCGCACCGGACGGGTCACGCCGTACGCGGTCGTCGAACCGGTCACCGTGGCCGGTTCCGAGGTGGAGTTCGCCACCCTGCACAACCAGGACGTGGTCAAGGCCAAGGGCGTCCTGATCGGCGACACCATCGTCATCCGCAAGGCGGGCGACGTCATTCCGGAGATCCTCGGCCCGGTCGTCGACCTGCGGGACGGCACTGAGCGGGAGTTCGTGATGCCCGCCGAGTGCCCCGAGTGCGGCTCGGCGCTCCAGCCCGCCAAGGAAGGCGACATCGACCTGCGGTGTCCCAACGCCCGGTCCTGCCCCGCCCAGATCCGCGAGCGGCTGTTCTACCTCGCCGGCCGCAAGTGCCTGGACATCGAGAACTTCGGCTATGTCGCCGCCACCGCCCTCAGTCAGCCGCTGGAGCCCGCCGAGCCGCCGCTGACGGACGAGGGCGGCCTGTTCGACCTCTCGGTCGAGGAGCTGCTGCCCATCAAGTCCCATGTCCTCGACCCGGACACCGGCCTGCCCAAGCGCGACCCGAAGACCGGCGAGGAGAAGGTCGTCACCTTCTTCGCCAACCAGAAGGGCGAGCCGAAGAAGAACACCCTGGCCATGTTGGAGAACATCCAGGCGGCCAAGGAGCGCCCGCTGGCCCGGATCCTCACCGGGCTGTCGATCCGTCACGTGGGCCCGGTGGCGGCGCAGGCGCTGGCCCGGGAGTTCCGCTCGATCGACCGGATCCGGGAGGCGAGCGAGGAGGAACTGGCGGCCGTGGAGGGCGTCGGCGGCACCATCGCGGCCTCGCTCAAGCAGTGGTTCGCCGTGGACTGGCACCAGGAGATCATCGAGCGCTGGCGGGCCGCGGGCGTCCGTATGGAGGAGGAGCAGTCGGGTGAAACGGGCCCGCGTCCCCTGGAAGGCGTCACCGTCGTGGTAACGGGCACACTTCAGTCACACACCAGAGATGGCGCGAAAGAAGCGCTACAGGCTCTTGGTGCGAAGGTGACCGGATCCGTTTCCAAGAAGACCGGATTCGTAGTGGTGGGCGACAACCCCGGTTCGAAGTACGACAAAGCCATGCAGTTGAAGGTCCCCGTGTTGGACGATGACGGCTTCGCTGTGCTGCTGGAGCAGGGTCCCGAGGCGGCACGAGCGGTAGCTGTCACTCCGCCTGAGGAGGAGTGAGATGTCACCCCATCGGCGCATACCAGATTGATCTGGGAGGCCGGGTCGCATTCGGGCAACCGCTGCGGATCGCTGCCCGCAGCGGCCTTCCGCGTCCTACTGTTGACGTGTGCGCCTGCCGTGGCGCGGGCACAGCCGGCTGTGAGAGGGATCGGAATGAAACCGACCGACAGCGCCGCTCCGGCGTCGCGGCTCCGCCGGCTTGTGGTGCCCGCGTTGCCCGCGGCCATCGTCATGGCGGCGGGCGTGGTGCTCGCCGCCGGTGTGCTCCACTCGCTCGGCGACGGTGAGCCGTTGTTCCCCGCCGGAGCCATCGGCTGGTCGCTGGCGGTCCTGACCGGCGTCATCGTCGGCCATCTGGTCGCCCTCGGCCGGGACCGGTGGTGGGGTGGCACCGGTTCCGGGGCGGCCCTCGCCCTCGCCGTGCTCCTGCTCTACGGCTGGGTGCCGGCCATCCTGGTCAGCCTCTCCGTCGTGGTCCTGGTCGGCGCCGCGCGACGGCAGCGCTGGCGACAGGCCGTGGTCCACGGGGCAGTTGACCTCCTCGGCATCGGCGCCGCGGCGCTCGGCCTGGTCGTCTGCGGGGTGCAGCCCAGCGTCCGCCGGCCCTGGTCGCCCGATGCCTGGGACCTCTCCGTCCTGCCCGAGGTCCTCGTGATGGCGGGGAGCTATCTCCTCGTCAGCCGGGGGCTGCTGTGGTGCAGTCGGCTGCCGCTCGGCGGCGGCCTGCCCGCCATCGCCCGCCCGGCGGTGGTGCGGCAGGCCCTGGTCGGCGTCGCCCTGGTCGGCATCTCCCCGCTGATCGCGGTGTGCGCGGTGGGCGCCCCGCTGCTGCTGCCGCTGTTCGCGGTCCCGCTGATCGCGCTGGACTCCACCCTGTGGATAGCCAGGGCCCGTGCCGAGGAGCAGCTGCGCGACCCGCTCACCGGCCTGCCCAACCGCCAGTGGTTGCTGGAGCGCACCTGGACGGCCCTGGACGAGGCCGAGCGGGCCGGCACCCGTGCCGCCCTCGTCCTCATCGACCTCGACCGCTTCCGCTCCGTCAACGACACCCTCGGGCACCTCGCCGGCGACCGCCTGCTGCTCCAGATCGCCGACCGGCTGCGGCACGCCCTCCCGCGCGGCGCCGAGGCCGCCCGGCTCGGCGGCGACGAGTTCGCCGTCCTGCTGCCCGCCACCGACTCCCTCACCAGCTCCCAGCGGGTCGCCCGCAACCTCGTCGCGGCCCTCAGCTCCCCGCTGGACCTCGACGGACTGACCCTCGTGCTCGAAGCCAGCGCGGGGGTCGCGGTCTTCCCCGAACACGCGCTGGACGCCGAAGGGCTGCTGCGCCGCGCCGACGTGGCGATGTACCAGGCCAAGCGGGACCGCAGCGGCGTCGAGCTCTACGAGGCCAAGCGGGACGGCAACACCCCCGACCGGCTCGGCCTGCTGGGCGATCTGCGGCGCGCCCTGGACGCCGGCGACGTGGAGCTGCACTACCAGCCCAAGGTCCGCTTCGACGGCCATGTCTCCGGACTGGAGGCGCTGGTCCGCTGGGTCCACCCGGACCGCGGCCGGGTCCCCCCGGACGAGTTCATCGCCATCGCCGAGTCCTCCGGCCTGATGCCCCGGCTCACCGAGTACGTCCTGGAGACCGCGCTCGCCCAGGTGGCCCGCTGGCGCGCGATGGGCCTGGAGGTGCCGGTCGCGGTGAACGTCTCACCGCGCGACGTGCACTCCCCGGGCTTCGCCGGCGCGGTCGCCGCCCGGCTCGCCCGACATCGCGTCCCACCCGGCGCCCTCCAGTTGGAGATAACCGAACACGTCCTCCTGGAGGACCCGCAGCGGGCCGCCGACACCCTGGCCGGGCTCACCGCGCACGGCGTGAAGATGTCCCTGGACGACTTCGGCACCGGCTACAGCTCCCTGGTCCACCTGAGGCGGCTGCCGGTCAGCGAGCTCAAGATCGACCGCTCCTTCGTGGCCCGGCTGGCCGTCGACACCGAGGACGCCGAGATCGTCCGCTGCACCCTCGACCTGGCCCACTCGCTGGGCCTGCTGGTCGTCGCCGAGGGCGTCGAGGACGACGAGACCTGGGAGCGGCTGCGCGACCTGGGCTGTGACGCCGTCCAGGGCTGGCTGGTTGCCGCCGCGATGCCACCGGACGAGACCACGGCCTGGTTGCGGGCCCGTGGTGAGCACGGGTGGCGCCGTGCGTCGGAGACGTCCGCCCTCACGGCGGAGAAGGCAGCCGAGCGCCCTTCGGGACAGGTCCTGAACTGACCCGGCCACCGGCCGTCCCAACTCCCCGCTCCGACACCACCGCCCCAGCCCAGGACCTGAAACCGGATCCTGACCCGAAACCGGACCCGAAACCGGACCCGAAACCGGACCCGGACGAGCCCGCGCCGGACCAACCGGCATCGCACACGCCGGCCCCGGCCGACCCCGCACCCGAGCGACCCGCGCCGGACGCCCCCGGACCGGGCCTGCCGGCGCCGCGGGAACCGGGTGCGCCCGGCTCCGGAACAAACGATCCGCCAGCCGGTGCCCCGCGCGAGACGGAGCCGTCGGACGCCCCCCGGCCCCCGGCGGCGGACGGCTGACGGCCCCGCGGAACGCTCCGTTGCAGCGGTCCGGCGAAAGCGTTTCGCGGCGGCGTTCCCCTACGCCATAGGATTGGGCCGGAATACTCCTGCGGAGAATTCGCCTAGAAATCTCCTTCCGGAACACTCCGCCCAGAACACTCCACCGAAAACACCAGAGGATCGCTGCATGCCTGGCATCACGCGCGAGGAGGTCGCCCACCTCGCCCGGCTGGCACGTCTGGAGCTGAAGGACGAAGAGCTCGACCACTTCGCCGGACAGCTCGACGACATCATTGGCGCGGTCGCCCGCGTCTCCGAGGTCGCCGATCAAGACGTTCCGCCGACCTCCCACCCGCTGCCGCTGACCAATGTCATGCGGTCGGACGAGGTCCGTCCGTCGCTCACCCCCGAGCAGGCGCTCTCCGGCGCCCCCGCTCAGGAGCAGCAGCGTTTCAAGGTGCCGCAGATCCTGGGGGAGGAGTGATCATGGCAGACCTGATCAAGCTCACCGCCGCAGAGATCGCGGCGAAGATCGCCGCCGGCGAGCTCACCGCCGTCGAGGTGACCGAGGCCCACCTGGCCCGCATCGAGGCCGTCGACGAGAAGGTGCACGCCTTCCTGCACGTGGACCGCGAGGGCGCGCTGGCCCAGGCCCGCGCCATCGACGAGAAGCGGGCCCGCGGCGAGAAGCTCGGCCCGCTGGCCGGTGTCCCGCTCGCGCTGAAGGACATCTTCACCACCCAGGACATGCCGACCACCGTCGGCTCGAAGATCCTCGAAGGGTGGATGGCGCCCTACGACGCCACGCTGACCAAGAAGCTCAAGGACGCCGACGTCGTCATCCTCGGCAAGACCAACATGGACGAGTTCGCCATGGGGTCGTCGACGGAGAACAGCGCCTACGGGCCGACCGGCAACCCCTGGGACCTCACCAAGATCCCCGGCGGCTCCGGCGGCGGCTCCTCCGCCGCCCTCGCCTCCTTCCAGGCCCCGCTGGCCATCGGCACGGACACCGGCGGGTCGATCCGTCAGCCCGCCGCCGTCACCGGCACCGTCGGCGTCAAGCCCACCTACGGCGGGGTCTCCCGCTACGGCATGGTGGCCTTCTCCAGCTCCCTGGACCAGGGCGGCCCGTGCGCCCGCACGGTGCTGGACGCGGCGCTGCTCCACGAGGCCATCGCCGGCCACGACCCGCTGGACTCCACCTCCATCGACGCCCCGGTCCCGCCGGTCGTCGAGGCGGCCCGCAACGGCAGCGTGGACGGGATGCGGGTCGGCGTCGTCAAGCAGTTCCGCGGCGAGGGCTACCAGCCCGGTGTGCTCCAGCGCTTCGACGAGACGGTCGCGCTGCTCACGGAGCTGGGCGCCGAGGTCGTCGAGCTGGACTGCCCGTCCTTCGACCTGGCACTGGCCGCGTACTACCTGATCGCGCCCTCCGAGTGCTCCTCCAACCTCGCCCGCTTCGACGCCATGCGCTACGGCCTGCGGGTCGGCGACGACGGCACGAAGTCCGCCGAGGAGGTCACCGCGCTGACCCGCGAGGCCGGCTTCGGCCCCGAGGTCAAGCGCCGCATCATGCTCGGCACGTACGCGCTCAGCTCCGGCTACTACGACGCGTACTACGGCAGCGCCCAGAAGGTCCGCACGCTGATCACCCGCGACTTCGAGCGGGCCTTCGAGCAGGTCGACGTGATCATCTCGCCGACCACGCCGACCACCGCGTTCCCGATCGGCGAGCGCACCGACGACCCGATGGCGATGTACCTCGCCGACGTGTGCACCATCCCCGCCAACCTGGCGGGCAACGCCGCCATGTCGCTGCCCTGCGGACTGGCTCCCGAGGACGGGCTGCCGGTGGGGTTGCAGATCATCGCCCCGGCCATGGCCGACGACCGGCTGTACAAGGTCGGCGCCGCGGTCGAGTCCGCGCTCACCGAGAAGTGGGGCCACCCGCTCATCGAGGAGGCTCCGGCCCTGTGAGCGGAGCTGTCAACGACCTGCTGGAGGAGACGCTGTGAGTGGAAAGCTGGCCAAGGCCAAGAACTTCAAGAAGTCCAAGCCCGGCACCTACCTGTCCATCGGCACCACGCTGTTCGGCGCGGTGAGCGTCGTCAAGCAGGCGAAGAAGGCCAAGGGGGAGCAGGACATGCTCCAGCTGGTCGACGCCGTCGTCTCCGCCGCCGCCATCGTCACCGGTGTCGCCCTGCTCGTCCGCGAACTGCGTCGTCTCAACGACGACGACGTCCTCGCGGGCTGACCGGCGCCGGACCTGAGAGGTTAGTTTCACCGTGACTGTCACCGACCTGGTGCCGTACGAGGACGCGCTGGCCACCTACGACCCTGTGATGGGTCTGGAGGTGCACGTCGAACTCGGTACCAAGACCAAGATGTTCTGCGGGTGCGCAACCACCCTGGGCGCCGAGCCCAACGCGCAGACCTGCCCCACCTGCCTGGGCCTGCCCGGCTCCCTCCCGGTCGTCAACGCGACCGGCGTGGAGTCCGCGATCAAGATCGGCCTGGCGCTGAACTGCTCCATCGCCGAGTGGTGCCGCTTCGCCCGGAAGAACTACTTCTATCCGGACATGCCGAAGAACTTCCAGACCTCCCAGTACGACGAGCCGATCGCCTTCGACGGCTACCTCGACGTGCAGCTGGAGGACGGCGAGGTCTTCCGCGTCCACATCGAGCGCGCCCACATGGAGGAGGACACCGGCAAGTCCACCCACATCGGTGGGGCGACCGGCCGGATCCACGGCGCGCAGCACTCGCTGCTGGACTACAACCGCGCTGGCATCCCGCTCATCGAGATCGTCACCAAGCCGATCGAGGGCGCCGGCGAGCGGGCCCCCGAGGTCGCCAAGGCGTACGTCGCCGAGCTGCGCGAGCTCATCAGGGCGCTGGGCGTCTCCGAGGCCCGCATGGAGATGGGCCAGATGCGCTGCGACGTGAACCTCTCGCTGCGCCCCAGGGGCACCGAGAAGTTCGGCACCCGCTCGGAGACCAAGAACGTCAACTCGCTGCGCTCCGTGGAGCGGGCCGCCCGGTACGAGATCCAGCGGCACGCCGCGGTGCTCTCCTCCGGCGGCACGATCATCCAGGAGACCCGGCACTTCCACGAGGACGACGGCTCCACCACCTCGGGCCGGGTCAAGGAGGAGGCGGAGGACTACCGCTACTTCCCCGAGCCCGACCTGGTGCCGGTGGCCCCGTCCCGTGAGTGGGTCGAGGAGCTGCGGGCCACCCTGCCCGAGCTGCCGCGGGTCCGCCGCAACCGGCTGCGCGAGGAGTGGGGCATCTCCGAGCACGACATGCAGTCGATCCTCAACGCCGGGGCGGTCGACCTGATCGTCGCCACCGCCGACGCCGGTGCGGACGCCGCCGCGGCCCGCAAGTGGTGGATGGGCGAACTGGCCCGCCGCGCCAACGAGGACGGGGTGGAGCTGGCCGCGCTGCCGATCACCCCGGAGCAGGTCGCCCGGGTCGCCGCGCTGGTGGCCGACGGCTCGCTCAACGACAAGCTGGCCCGGCAGGCCATCGAGGGTGTGCTGGCCGGCGAGGGCGACCCGGACGTGGTCGTCGAGAAGCGCGGGCTGAAGGTCGTCTCCGACGAGGGTGCGCTCGGCACCGCCGTGGAGGAGGCGATCGCCGCCAACGCCGCCATCGCCGACAAGATCCGTGGCGGCAAGGTCGCCGCGGCCGGTGCCCTGGTCGGCGCGGTCATGAAGGCCACCCGCGGCCAGGCGGACGCGGCCCGCGTGCGCGAGCTGATCCTGGAGAAGCTGGGCGTCGAGGGCTGATCCCGTGGAGCCCCGTAGGGGAGGGGCGAACGGATCCCGTAGGGGATGCGGGCGCCCCCTACGGGGCCACAACGGATCCATGGATCCCCGGATTCCCGAGCCCGCCACCAGTGGGTCGTGAGCGGCCGTCCTTCCACCTGGAGGGGCGGCCGCTTCCGCATACTGGCGCGAGGGTCCGAACTTCCTCCGTCACGGCGGAATGCCGCGCCCCTCCCCGGTGCTGTCACTGGAAAAGGATCAAGGGGAGCAACGCTCGCCGGAGAGTGGAGGAGTGAGCGATGGCGCAGCAGGACACCACCGCACCGGGGCCCCGGGAGGTCGCCGCGCGGCTCGGCCGGGTCGGGGTCTGGCACGGCGGGATCGGCCGGTTGTCGGCCGCGGCGGAACGGGAGTTCGCGGCGGAGGTGGAGCGGCTGGGGTACGGCGCGCTGTGGTTCGGTGAGGCGCAGGCCACCAAGGAGGCGTTCGCCCACGCCGGGCTGCTGCTGGCCGCCACCGAGCGGCTGACCGTCGCCACCGGCATCGCCAACATCTGGGCTCGGGACGCCACCGCGATGAACGCCGGCGCACACACCCTCGCCGAGGCGTACGACGGCCGGTTCCTGCTCGGCCTCGGCGCCAGTCACGCCCCGCAGGTCAACGGCCGCGGCCACGCCTACGCCAAGCCGCTCGCCGCGATGCGCTCCTACCTGGACGCGATGGACGAGGCCACGTACGAGGGCCCGGTGGCCACGCCGCCCGCCCGGGTGCTCGCCGCGCTGGGCCCCAAGATGGTGGAGCTGGCGGGGGAGCGGGCCGCGGGCGTGCACTCGTACTTCGTCACGCCCGAGCACACCGCCGGCGCCCGCGAGATCCTGGGCTCCACCCCGCTGCTCGCCCCCGAGCAGGCCGTCCTGCTGGAGACCGACCCGGCGACCGCCCGCGCCCTGATCCGCGAGCACCACCTCGGCTTCTACCTGGCGCTGCCCAACTACGTGAACAGCCTTCGCCGGTTGGGCTTCGAGGACGACGACTTCGCCGACGGCGGCAGCGACCGCCTGGTCGACGCGATCGTGGCCTGGGGCGACGTGGACGCGATCCGGCGCCGGGTGCGGGAGCACCACGACGCGGGCGCCGACCATGTGGCGCTCCAGCCGATCGTCGCCGACCGCGGCCTGGGCATCGGCCAACTCCGCGAGCTGGCACCGGCGTTGCTGGAGCGGTGACCGAGGGGTCGGTGACCGCGGGGTCAGTGGCCGAGGCGGGCCAAGGCGGCGAGCGGGTAGCGCTCCCCGGCCACCGCGCCGTCGGGCACCGCCGCCCGGAGCCGGTCCGCCTGCTCCGGGCTGAGCACGAGGTCGGCCGCGGCCGCGTTCTCCTCCAGGTACGCCCTGCGCTTGGTGCCGGGGATCGGCACGATGTCCTCGCCCTGGGCGAGCAGCCAGGCGAGGACGGCCTGTGCCGGTGTGCAGCCGAGGGATTCGGCGACGGTGCGGACGGCTCGCACCAGCGCGAGGTTGTGCGCGAGGTTCTCGTCCGCGAACCGCGGCCACCGGCGCCGGGCGTCGTCGGCGGTGAGGTCGTCGAGGGAGGTCAGCGCGCCGGTCAGTATCCCGCGCCCGAGCGGTGAGTACGCGACGACGCCGATGCCCAACTCCCGGCAGGTGGCCAGCATGTCGCCCGCCAGCACGTCCCGGGTGAAGAGGGAGTGCTCCAGCTGTACGGCGCTGATGGGGTGGACGGCGTGGGCCCGACGCAGCGTCTGAGGACTCACCTCGCTCAGCCCGAGATGGTGCACCGAACCCTCCGCGACCAGCTCCGCCATGGCGCCGACCGTCTCCTCGATGGGGACGGCCGGGTCGCGCCGGTGCATGTAGTAGAGGTCGATCCGGTCCGTCCCCAGGCGGCGCAGGGAGGCGTGGCACGCCGCGCGCACCCAGGCGGCCGAGGTGTCGACCGCGTTCACCCGCCCCGTCGCCGCGTCGTGCCGCAGTCCGAACTTGGTCGCGACGACCAGTCCGTCCCGCAGGGCGGCCGGCCGACTGCCCAACCACCGCCCGAGGAACTCCTCGTTGGCGCCCCGCCCGTACGCGTCCGCGGTGTCGAGCAGGGTCACCCCGAGCTCGACCGCCCGGTCGAGGGTGCGGAGCGACTCGGCGTCGTCCGGCACGCCGTACGAGGTCGACATCCCCATGCAGCCGAGTCCGAGCGCGGAGACGACCGGCCCGGCCGCACCGAGCCGGCGCCGCCTCACGCCCGCACCGCGACGTCCACGACGAACGCCCCCCATGCGTCGGCGCCGAGCGTGAGCACCGGCCCGCCGGGGTTCTTGGAGTCGCGGATGTGGATGGTGGGGTGGGGGCTCGGGGAGGTGGCTACTTCCAGGCATGCACCGCCCTGATCGCTGCTGTAGCTGGACTTGCGCCAGTCGTAGGCGGCTTCGAGGCAGTTGCCGCCTGCACTGCCGCTGTAGCTGGACTTGAACCAGGCGAGACTGTCGGAGGATGTCTGGGTTGCTGTGCTGGTCATGACTCTCCTAGCAAGTCGTCCAGCAGGCTCTTGGACTCCTCAGGGGTGAGGGCCTGCGACCGCAGCATCCCATACACCTGTTGATACACGCTGACCTGATCGGGGTCGTCGACCAGGAAGCTGATCCGCTGAGCTTCGATGTATGCCAGATGATCGTGATCGGGCGTCTCCAGAAGGACGAGGGGGCCGTCGAGCGAGGCATGCGTGCCACGAGAGGTAGGCATGATCTGGAGCCCCAGGAAGGGAAGTTCGGCGCATTGTCGAAGGTGGCGGAGTTGTCCGCGTAGAGCATCTGGCCCTCCTACGGGCCGATGGAGCACCACCTCCTCCAAAATGAAGTTGAGCATCGGCCGAGGCTTCTTGCGCTCCAGGAGTTTTTGGCGATCGAGCCGCGCGGAGACCCACGCGTCCGCCTCGTCTTCGTCAAGGGGTGGGTAGAGGCAGTCGAATACGGCTCGTGCGTATCGCGCGGTCTGTAGAAGTCCTGGCATCACCTGGTTCTCGTACGAAAGCAGCGTCAGCGCCTCCTCCTCGTGCTCCACGAGAGAGTGGACGAAGGCTGGGAGCTTTTCGCGTTCCGGCACCTTCTTGACCGCAACCGCCAACGCCCCCTTCGTATCGAGGATTTCGTCGAACGCCTCGGCCAGGTCGATCTTCAGCGCTCTGCGGCCCTGCTCGATCGAGCCGATGGTGTCCTCGTGGACGCCAACCGTCTCGGCCAGCGCCGGTTGCGTCAACCGGGCCGCCCTGCGGAAGTGGCTCAACTGGGCGCCGATCACGTGCCATGACGTGATCCGCTTCGGTTTGTTCGGCTGGTGCATGCCGCTTGCCTTCCCCCCGTCGTGACCGACTGATGCGACGCGAAGTCGTACATCGCATCTGTACGAAATCACGCTGTGGTCAAGCGTAATCACGCCCAGTGACAGTGGGGGCATGCAAGAGGAGATTCAGGTGGTGCGGATCCGGACGGCGCGCTATCGGCGGGAGCGCCGTTCCGTGTCGCTGGCCAGGGAGTTCGCGCGCATGGCGCTCGCCGACTGGGACCGGAAGGACGGGGCGGACGACATCGTGCTCTGCGTCAGCGAACTGGCTACGAACGCGCTGCTGCACGGTGTCCCGCCGGGGCGTGGTTACCGGCTGTGGCTGGCGCTGGGGGCGGCGGACGGCGTGCTGCGGGTCGAGGTGCACGACAGCGGGGGCGGTGAGCCGCGGGTGCCGGAGCCGGGTGGCGGGTGGACCGAGGAGTGCGGGCGCGGGCTGCTGCTGGTGTCCGCGCTCGCGGACGCCTGGGGCGTCGAGGGGCGGGTGCCCGGCAAGGTCGTGTGGTGCGAGTGGCGGCCGGAGGGGGCCGGGCGTCTCGCGTGAAGGGAGACGGGTGGGGTGCCGTTTCCAAAGTCGTCACCCCGATACCTATCGCGCGTCATGGTCGCCCACTACCGTCCCGGTCGCACCACCTCAATGGGCTGACCGAAGACCATAGGAAGGCCATATGACTGTCGACTGGGAGGTCGGGCGTGGCACCGGAGGTATCTCGTAGGCGGGTACTGGGAGTTGGCGCGGCGGCGGCCGGCGCGGCGGTGGCCGGGTCGCTGCTTCCGCCGTCGCTCCAGCAGGCGCTGGCGCAGGACGCGGCCCACCCCGTGCGGCACCGCGGGGGTGGGCTCCGCGAGATCAAGCACGTCGTCGTCCTGATGCAGGAGAACCGTTCCTTCGACCATTACTTCGGCATGCTGCGCGGGGTCCGCGGCTTCGGCGACCGCAACGCCGTCGAGCTGCCCGGCGGGCGGAGCGTGTTCGAGCAGCCGGGGCCGCCGGGCGTCCGGCACGTGCTGCCCTTCTCGGTGCGTGACGCGGCCGCCGCACAGAAGAAGGACCTCCAGTACATCGGGAATCTGGACCACGGCTGGGAGGGCGGCCACCGGGCCTGGAACGGCGGCTGGATGAACAACTGGATCGCCGCCAAGTCGTCCGCCACGATGGCGCACTACGACCGCCGGGACGTCCCGCTGCACTACGAGCTCGCCGACATCTTCACGGTCTGCGACGCGTACCACTCCTCGATCCACTCCTCCACCAGCCCCAACCGCAACCACCTGGTCAGCGGCTGGACCGGCTTCGAACCGGGCAGCGGCAAGCGCGCGGTGGGCAACGACGCCTACGGCGAGGACAAGCACACCGGCTACACCTGGACGACCTGCCCCGAGCGCCTGGAGAAGGCCGGCCGCAGCCGGTGGGTCTACCAGGAGTGGGACAACTTCACCGACAACAACCTGGAGTTATACGCCTCCTTCAAGGCGGTCGCGCACAAGGCCCTGGCCAAGGTGGACGGGGTGCACAACATGACCGCCTACTACGGCAAGCTGGCCGGCGCGGGCGAGGCCGAGCGCACCCGGCTGGCGGGCCTCCTGGAAGAGGGCGTCAAGGCGCTGAGCCGGCCCGAGCGCAGCCTGTTCGAGCGGGCGTTGCGGCGCGGCGAGCCGCAGTCCACCGCCGCCGCGTTCGCCGCCGACGTGGCGAGCGGCAAGCTGCCCGAGGTGTCCTAGCATCGTCCCGTCCGCGGCCGACTCCGAGCACCCCGGCGCGTCCTCGCCCATCGAGAGCGCCACCCTCGTCTACAAGATCCTGGACGCGCTCGGCAGCCACCCGGAGGTCTGGCGGCACACCGCCCTCTTCCTGACGTACGACGAGAACGACGGGTTCTTCGACCACGTGCCGCCGCCGGTGCCGCCGGCCGGGACGGACGGTGGAAGCCGAATCCGCCGCTCCACCAGGCGCTGCCCGAGCGGGAGACCGGCACCCGGCCGGCCCGGGCGCCGCCCTACCAGCCGGACGCCGACGGCGGCTTCGACCCGGGCGCCGGCACCTTCCGGCTGGCCGTCCGCAACGGCGGCCCCGCCTCGGAGTACCTGGCGCTCCACCCGTGCGCCAAGGAGTTCGACGCGCCCCAGCACCGGGACGTGCGCCGGCCGGCGGAGTGGGCGGTGCCGGTCAAGGGCGGCGCCTACCGCTTCACGCTGATCGGGCCCAACGGCTTCCGGCGGGAGTTCGCCGGGAGAGCCTCGGGCGCCGCCGGGGCCGTCCGGATCAGCACCCGGATCGACGTCGCGCGGCGGGAGCTGCACCTCACCCTCGTCAACCCCGGCGCCACCGACCTGACCGTCACCCTGACCCCGCTCGCCTATGCGCACACCGCGCCCCGGACGCTGACCGTGAAAGCCGGCGGCACCCGCACGGTCGCGCACACCGCGGACGAGGCGCACGGCTGGTACGACCTGGAGCTGAAGATCGCCGAGGACGGCTCCTTCCACCGCCGGCTGATGGGGCACGTGGAGAACGGCGAGGAGTCGGTCACCGGCTGAGGAACCGGCTGAGGAACCGGCTGAGGAGCCGGCTGAGGAGCCGGCTGAGGCGCGGAGGCCGCGGGGGCGGGGGAGCGGAGCGCGGGGAGCGGTGCGGAGCGGGGGGAAAGTCCGTTAAAGGGCTTTTGCCTGGGCGTAACCGCCCGATAAACAGGCCGGGTTACCTTCTGCGTCGCCTCTGTGGGGAAGTCCACAAAGAGGACAAAGGATCTTTCCGGGCTGGCACCCTGCACTCGGACGCGGGACCGTCGCGCCGGCAAGCGGCGCCGGGTGGCCCCGCGCCACCCGTCCCGCACACCTCTGTCCGTCCGCGTTCGGCACCCCCCGCTCCCGGGAGCTTTCGGCGCACGACCCGACCCGGGAAGCAGCCTGTGACCGCTCTGGCCCGCTGGTGCCTCAGGCGCCGCCTCGTGGTGATCCTCCTCTGGCTGGCCGCGGTCACCGGGACGGCCGCCGCGGCTGGCCTGGCCGGATCCGCGTACTCCACCGACTACGGGGTCCCCGGCACCGAATCCGGGCGGGCCGGCGCGCTGCTGGCGAAGGCGTTCCCGGACCGCGCCGGGGACACCGACACCATCGTCTGGCACACCGCCACCGGGAGCGTCCGTTCCGCCGCGGTCCGCGCGACCATGGCGCACACCCTGGCCGAGGTCGCCGAGCTGCCCGGCGTCGCCGGCGTGCAGAGCCCCTACGGCACCGGCGGCGGCCGGCAGATCAGCCACGACGGCCACACCGCCTACGCCTCGGTGAGCTTCCGCAGCGCGCCCGACGACCTGCCCGCGGCCCAGGCCCGCGCGGTCGTCAGCACCGCCCGGGCGGCGGCCGGCAACGGCCTCCAGGTCGAGCTGGGCGGCGCCGGGATCGCCGTCACCCAGGCGCCGCACGAGCGGCTGCCGGAGCTCATCGGGCTGGTCGCGGCGGCCGTGGTGCTCTTCCTCGCCTTCGGGTCGCTCGCCGCGACCCTGCTGCCGATCGTCACCGCGCTGGCCGCGGTCGGCACCGCCGCCGCCGGCATCAGCCTGCTCGGCCACGTCATGACCGTCGCCGACTTCGCCCCGATGCTGGGCACGCTGATCGGCCTCGGCGTGGGCATCGACTACGCGCTCTTCATCGTCACCCGCCACCGCAAGGGACTGCGCGCCGGACTCTCCGTCCAGGAGTCCGCCGAACGCGCCGTGGCGGTATCCGGGCGCGCGGTGGTCTTCGCCGGCGCCACCGTCTGCATCGCCCTGCTCGGCATGCTCACCCTGCGGCTGGGCTTCCTCAACGGGGTCGCGCTGGCCGCCTCGCTCACCGTCGTGCTCACCGTGGCCGCCTCCGTCACCCTGCTGCCCGCGCTGCTCGGCGTGATCGGGACCCGGGCGCTGGGCCGGCGCGAGCGCCGCCGGCTGGTCGCCGAGGGGCCGCGGCCCGACCGGCACACCGGCCCGGCCGCCCGCTGGGCCGGCTTCGTCGCCCGCCACCCCAAGCTCCTCGGCGCCGCCGCGTCCGCCGTGATGCTCACCCTGGCGCTGCCCGCCCTCGGCCTCCACCTGGGCACCTCCGACCAGGGAAACGACCCGGCCACCGCCACCACCCGCAAGGCGTACGACCTGCTGGCGGACGGCTTCGGGCCCGGCTTCAACGGGCCGCTGACGCTGGTCGGTTCGCTCGACGGCGCCACCGACCGGCTCGCCTTCGACAAGCTTCCGGGCACCCTCCGGGACACCCCCGGCGTCGCCCAGGTCAGCGGCCCGGAGTTCGGCGACGGCCACGCCACCGGCGTGATCACCGTCGTCCCGGACAGCGCACCGCAGTCCCAACGGACCTCCGACCTGGTCGACCGGCTGCGCACCGACGTGCTGCCGGCCGCCACCGACGGCACCACGCTCCAGGTGCAGGTCGGCGGGGTCACCGCCGGCTACGACGACTTCGCCGACGTCATCGTCGGCAAACTGCCGCTCTTCCTGGGCGCCGTGATCGGCCTGGGCTCCGTCCTGCTGCTGCTCGCCTTCCGCAGCATCGGCATCCCGCTCAAGGCCGCGCTGATGAACCTCGCGGCCGTCGCCGGGGCCTTCGGGGTCGTCGTCGCGATCTTCCAGTGGGGGTGGGGGAGCGAGGCACTGGGGCTGGGCAGCGCGGGTCCCGTCGAGCCGTTCCTGCCGGTCATCATGATCTCGGTGCTGTTCGGGCTCTCCATGGACTACCAGGTCTTCTTGGTCAGCCGGATGTACGAGGAGTGGCGGCGGACGGGCGACAACCACCGGGCGGTACGGGTCGGGCTCGCCGAGACCAGCCGGGTGATCAACTCGGCCGCGGTGATCATGATCGCGGTCTTCGGGGCCTTCGTGCTCAGCGGTGACCGGATCATCGCCATGTTCGGCATCGGCCTCGCCGCGGCCGTCGCCCTGGACGCCTTCGTCCTCCGCACGCTGCTGGTCCCCGCCCTGATGCACCTGCTGGGCGGCGCCAACTGGTGGCTGCCGGCCTGGCTGGACCGCCGGCTGCCGCGCCTGAGCATCGAACCGCCGCCGGAGCCCGCCGCGGCCGCCCCGCCGGCGGACGACCGGCCGCCGGTGGCGGTCTGACGCCCGCAGCCCGGGCCGGGCCGATTCTCATCGGTCTCTCAGACGCGGCACCTACGGTCGCGCCCATGGGAACGACGACCGACAAGCGAACCGACGACGCGACGACCGACCAGCCGACCAAGGACGCCACGGCCAAGGAAGCCACGGCCGCGGACGCCACGACCAAGGGCGAGCCGACCAAGGGCGCCACGGCCGAGGAGACCACGGCCGAGAAGCGGACCGACGAGCCGCCTGCCGAGGGCGGGACGACCGCCGCCGCTGACACCGCCGCCGCGGACGACGCCACCGACGACGCCACCGACACCGACACCGACGACGACACCGCCGACGAACCCGACACCCCCGAGGAGCCCGCCCCTTCGGCCGCCGCCGGGGCCGGTGCCGTGGTCGCCGCCGGGCTCGGCCTGGCCTCCGTCACCGGCACCTGGCTCGGCACCCTGCTCGCCGAACGGCAGACGGTGCTGGGCCAGATCAAGCTCCAGTCCGGCAAGGTCACCGACCAGATAGGCGCCGTCTACGGCACCCCCTGGCACACCACCGCCCTGGTCAACGGGGTGTTCGCGGTGCTCGCCATGCTCGTCGCCGCGGTGGTGCTGACCGGGCGCCGCCCCACCTGGGTGCGGGCCGTCGCCTGGGGCGGACTGGCACTGGGCCTGCTCGGGCTGCTCATCTCGGCGGGCATGTACCTCGACCTGTTCGCGAGCCTGCCCAGTCTCCCTAAGGCACCCGGCGGCGGCGCCTGAGCCGCGCATAAGGGCAACGGCGGGCGCGCCTAAGGCCCCTGAGGCGGTCCTGAGCAATTCTCGGCCCGCAGCGGACCTGGACGCCGGTTTCTAAGGCCCGGGCCGCCCGCCGCCCCCGGATCGCCAGCCCCGTGACCATCCCAAGATCAGGCAGTCTCCCGATGTGGCGGACCCCCCTCGGCAACGAGAGTGGAGGCCATCGACGCCGGCCAATCGGACCGGCGCCCCACCGCCTCACCCCAAGGGGAGACACCGTGTACGCCTCCGAAATGGAACTCTGGGTCCGCTACGAGGAACTGCGCCGCCAGGCCGACCGTCGCCGCCTGGTGCGCCAGGCCGTCGAGGGAGCGAAGGACACCGCCCGCTCCGGGAGCGAGGAACCCGAAGGGCGGGTGAGAGCGGCCCGGGCCCGGCGGGGGCGCGTCCGGCGCGCCGCCGCCTGACCCGCAAGCCCTTACGGACCAGCGGGAACCGCCATGGGTGTGCCCGAAACCACTGCCGGACCGTCGGATCCCTGTGCGATGCTCGGCAGCGTGGAGAGCAGAGCCATCAGTCCCGTTTTCGTCGGCCGTGCGGCCGAACTCGCCGAGCTGGGCGACGCGCTGGCGCGAGCCGCGGCGTCCCGCGAGCCCCAGGCCCTGCTGATCGGGGGCGAGGCCGGGGTCGGCAAGACCCGTCTCGTCGAGGAGTTCTGCGAGACGGCCCGCGCCCGCGGCGCACAGGTCGCGCTCGGCGGCTGCATCGAAATCGGCTCCGAGGGGCTGCCGTTCGCCCCCTTCTCCTCGATCCTGCACACCCTCAACGCCCACCTACGGGACGAGCTGGCCGCCGCGGTCCACGGCCAGGAGGAAGAACTGGCCCGCATCCTCCCGGAGCTGGGCGAAACCGCGAGGGAGTCCCGGGACAAGGAGACCGGCCGGGCCCGACTCTTCGAACTGACCGCCCGCCTCCTGGAGCGGCTCGCCGCCCACCGCACCCTCGTCATCGTCATCGAGGACCTCCACTGGGCCGACCGCTCCACCCGCGAGCTGCTCGCCTACCTCCTGCGGGCCCTCCACGACGCCCATATCCTCCTGGTCGTCACCTACCGCTCCGACGACATCCACCGCCGCCACCCGCTGCGCCCGTTCCTCGCCGAGATCGACCGGATGCGCACCGTCCGCCGCATCGAGCTGGACCGCTTCAACCGCGACGAGGTCCGCTCCCAGATCGCCGGGATCCGGGGCAGCGAACCCGCGGAGGACACCGTCGACCGGGTCTTCAAGCGCTCCGAGGGCAACGCCTTCTTCGTCGAGGAGCTGGCCCGCAGCCTCGCCGACGGCTGCGTCTACGGCCTCAGCGACCCCCTGCGCGACCTGCTGCTGGTGCGCGTCGAGGCGCTCCCCGAGGACGCCCAGCGGGTGGTGCGGATCGCCGCCGAGGGCGGCTCCACCGTCGAGCACGAACTCCTCGCCGCCGTCTGCCGGATGCCCGAGGACGACCTCATCGAGGCGCTCCGGGCCGCCGTCGGCAGCAACACCCTCCTGCCCACCCAGGACGGCACCGGCTACCGCTTCCGGCACGCCCTGGTCCGCGAGGCCGTCGTCGACGACCTGCTGCCGGGCGAGCGCACCCGCCTCAACCGCCGCTACGCACAGGCCCTGGAGACCGACCCGTCACTGGTCCGCTCCGAGGTCTGCGCCACCCGGCTCGCCAGCTACTGGTACAAGGCGCACGACGCCGCCAAGGCGCTGCCCGCCGTGCTCGCCGCCTCCGTCCAGGCCCGCCGCCGGCACGCCTACGCCGAGCAACTCCGGCTGCTGGACCGCGCCCTGGAGCTGTGGGACGACGCGCCCCCCGAGGTGCGCCAGAGCGTGCGCCCGGCCGACTACGCCGAGGCGTACCCGGCCTGCGGCTGCGACGACGACGCCCTCCGCTTCCTGGACCTGCTCGCCGAGATCGCGGTGGCCGCCCGGTTGTCCGGTGACAGCGAGCGGGCCTTCACGATCACCAAGCGCGCCCTGCGCGCCCTGCGCACCGAGAGCGACCCTTCCTCAGGCTCTCAACACGGTTCCGGCAAGGGGGACCCCCTTCGCATGGCCTGGTTCCTGGTGCAGCGCTCCCGCCTCTGTCAGGGCACCGGGCGCGGCGACGGCTGGGAGGACCTGGGCAAGGCCCAGGAGCTGATGCGCGGGCTGCCGCCGTCCTCCGTGCACGCCACCGTCACGGCCGCCGTCGCCAGCTGGCAGATGCTCCACGAACCGGGCCCCGGCACCTTCGCCACCGCCGAACGGGCCGTGGAGCTGGCCCGGTTGGTGGGCGACGAGGAGGCCGAGCTGAACTCCCGGGTGACGCTGGCCGGGCTGCGGGTGGACGCCGGCGACGTCGAGGGCGGCCTCGACGAGTTCCGCACCGTCCTCGACCGGGCCGTCGAGCGCGGCTACTTCGCCGTCATCGGCCGCGGCTACGTCAACCTCCCGGGCACCCTCGAAGGCGTCGGCCGGTCCCACGAGTCCGTGGCGGTCACCGAGCGCGGCGTCGAGCTGACCACCCGCTACGGCCTGAAGAACAGCACCAGCTGGGTGTTGAGCAACCGCGCCGAATCGCTCCAGTCGCTGGGCCGCTGGGCGGAGGCCGGCCGGGCCGCCGCCGACGCCCGCCGGCTCGCCATGGACCACCGAGCCATCGCCCTGGCCGCCAGCCGGCTCACCGACCTGGCCCTGGACGAGGGCGACCTCGCCGCCGCCGAGCGCGAACTGGCCGTCGCCCAGGAGCACTACGGCACCCACGACCCCCAGCCGCAGCACGCCCTGCCCATGGCGCGGCACGCCCTGCGGCTCGCCGCCCGCCAGGGCCGGATCCTGGACGCCCGCGCCATCCTCGTCCAGGCCGCGCTGGACGCCGGCTTCGCCCCCGGCCTGCACCGCTTCGCCTGGCCGCTGCTGTGGTCGGCCACCGCCGCCGAGTCCGACGCCCGCGGCCTGCCCGCCGCCGGGCCCGACCGGCCCGCGATCCTCGCCCGCATCCGGGACGTCGCCAAGCGGCTGGCCCGGCTCTCCCCGGTGTGGGACGCCCACGGCGCGGCGGTCGAGGCCGAACTCCGCCGCGCCGAGGGCCGGGAGTCCCCCGACGCCTGGGCCGAGGCGGTCGCCGCCTTCGAACGGCTGGAGCGCCCGCACGAGTTGGCCTGGTGCTGCTGCCGCTGGGCCGAGTCGCTGCTGCACGGCACCGAGCGGGCCACCGTCGGCCTCGACGGCCGGACCCCGCGGGAGGCCGCCGTGCTGCTGCTCGGCCAGGCGCACACCGCCGCCGTGGAGATGGGCGCCCGCCCGCTGATCGGCGAGCTCGAACTCCTCGCCCAGCGCGCCCGGATACCCCTGCCCGGACAGCCGGCCCCCGGTGCGGCCCGCACCGCGCCCGGCTCGCCGCCGCCGGCCGCGCCCGTCGAGTCGCTGGGCCTGACCCCCCGCGAGCGGGACGTGCTCCGCCTCGTCGCCGACGGCCGCAGCAACCGCCAGATCGCCGACGCGCTGTTCATCTCGCCGAAGACCGCCAGCGTGCACGTCTCCAACATCCTCGCCAAGCTGGGCGTCTCGGGCCGCGGCGAGGCCGGCGCGGTCGCCCACCGGCTGCGGCTGTTCGCCGAGCCGGCCCCGGACGAGGAGCCGGCCCCGGTCAAGTAGCCGCCGCCGAGGGCCATCGGGCGGACGGACCCCGGGTTCCGTCCGCCCGGGAGATCAGCTCACCTCCAGGCGGAGAATCCGGTCGTCCCCCTTGTGGGGCGTGCCCCGGCCGTCCGTATTGCTGGTGACCAGCCACAGCGCCCCGTCGCCGGCCGCCACCATGGTCCGCAGCCGCCCGTACTCGCCGGTCAGGAACGCCTGCGGCGCGGCCACCGGCTCCGTCCCGTTCAGGGCGATCCGCCACAGCCGCTGCCCGCGCAGCGACGCCATCCACAGCGAGCCCTTGGCGTACGCCAGCCCGCTGGGCGAGGCGTCCGCGGGCTTCCACACCAGCACCGGATCGGCGTACCCCGGGGGCACCGCACCGCCCTTCCGCTTCCCCTCGACCTGCGGCCAGCCGTAGTTCCGCCCCGGTTCGATCAGATTGAGCTCGTCCCAGGCGTCCTGCCCGAACTCCGAGGCCCACAGCCGCTTGTCGGCGTCCCAGGCGAGCCCCTGGACGCTGCGGTGCCCGTAGTCGTACACCACCGAGTCCGGCTCCGGGTTGCCGTGCGCCGGCTCGCCGTCCGGGGTCATCCGCAGGATCTTCCCGGCCGGGGACTTCTTGTCCTGGGCCAGCGGCTTGTCACCGGTCTCGCCGGTGCCCGCGTACAACATCCGGTCCGGGCCGAACGCGATCCGCCTGCCGTTGTGGAACCGGCCCTTGGGGATGCCCTTGAAGATGGTGTTGGGCGCGCCCAGCTGGTTGCCCGGTTGACGCCGCTCGTCGTAGATCATGCGCGCGATGCGGTTGTCGGACGCGGTGGTGAAGTACGCGTACACCTGGTGGTCGGTGCCGAACGACGAGGAGACCGCGAGCCCCAGCAGCCCGCCCTCGCCCCCGGGGGCCACCCCCGGCACCGACCCCAGCTCGGTGACCTTCCCGCCGTGCGCGGCGACCCGGACGATCCGCCCGGTGTCCCGCTCGCCGACCAGCAGGTCCCCGCCGGGCAGCGGCGCCACGCCCCACGGCGACTTCAGCCCGGTGGCCACCGTGCCGGTGACCCGCACCGTGCCCTTGGCGGGCGGCGCCACCGCGGACGAGGACGGACTCGGCGACGCCGTCCCGGCACGCCCACCGGGCCCGGCGGACCCGCCACCACCCGCGGCCGGCCCCCCACCGGACGAGCACCCCGCCACCAGCAGCAGCGAAGCGGCGGCCAACACGGCGATCCGGGAACGGCGTTGCACGGCAGAAGTCCTCTCGTCGGCAGGCGGGACAAGGACACCACATCCCCCGCACCAACCCCCTCACCCGAGCTTCCACTCACCGCAATTCCACCCACTCACGGGAGGTGACGGGCCGCAGGGGCACAAGGCAAACCCCCACGGCGGGAACGCCGACAACGTGGGAGGCGGGCCATGCGCAGCGCTTCAGTACCAGGACTCCCGCGCCGGCGGCAGCGACGCGATCTCCCGCAGGTCCTCGGGGGCCAGCACCAGCTCCGCCGCCTTGGCGTTCTGCGCCGCCCAGCGCTCCTTCTTCGTGCCGGGAACGGGGACCACATGACGCCCCTGCGCCAGCACCCAGGCCAGCGCGACCTGACCGGGGGTGGCCCCGTACCGGGCGCCGACCCGACGCAGCCCGGCCACCACCGGCTGGTTGGCGGCCATCATCTCCGCGGTGAACCGCGGGTGCCGGGCCCGTATGTCCTCCGGTTCGAAGCCCTGCCCCGGGGTGAGGGTGCCGGTCAGGAAGCCGTTGCCCAGCGGCATCGCCGCCAGGAACCCCACCCCGCGCGACTCGCACCACGGCAGCAGCTCCGCCAGCGCCGCCGGCGACCACACCGACAGCTCCGCCTGCACGCTGCTCACCGGGAACACCTGCTGGACGCGCTCCAGTTGGCGCAGCGTCCCGGCGTGCAGTCCCCCACCGGGCGGCCCGCCCCGTCCGCCCGGCGCCGCCCGGCCCGTCCGCAGGGTGCGCGGCGTCCGCGCCGCGCGCGCCCCCACCGCGCAGAGCCCCAGCGACCGCACCTTCCCCACGGCCACCAGCTCCGCCATCGCCCCCCAGGTCTCCTCGATGGGCACCTCGGGGTCCGCGCGGTGCAGTTGGTAGAGGTCGATGTGGTCGGTCTGCAGCCGCCGCAGCGAGGCGTCGCAGGCGCGCTTGATGTAGCCGGGGCGCCCGTTGGCGACGATGTGCTGGTCGCCGGCGAGCAGCCCGCACTTGGTCGAGACGAAGGCGTCCCGGCGCCGCTCCTTGAGCACCCGTCCGACCAACAGCTCGTTGGTGAACGGGCCGTACATGTCCGCGGTGTCCAACAGGCTGCACCCCCGGTCGAGCGCGGCGTGCAGCGCCCGCAGCGACCCCTCCCCGCTGCGCTGCGACTCGCTGTACCCCCAGCTCATCGGCATGCAGCCGAGGCCGATCGCGCCCACCTCCAGGGCCGCCGCGCCGATTGTCCTGCGCTCCACCTGGTCGTGCCTCCGTCCCCTCGCCCCCGATCAAGGGCCAGACCAAACTAACGTCTGAACCAAACGTCTCTTCGCATAGCCTCGGGCCATGGCAACCGCAGACCCGCACCCGACCTCCGGCGACGTGTGGCTCCCGATCCCGCCCGGTGAGATCGACGGCCTTCCCGACGGCCTCAACTACGTCCACTGGGACGCCGGTCCCGACTACCCGGCCGATCCCGCCCGGTGCGTCTTCTACGCCGTCCCGTACATGAAGGCCGCCGACGTCTGTCTGCGCCCGCTGACGCGGATGCGCCGGGTGCGCGTGGTGCAGGCCCTCACGGCCGGGATCGATCACCTGCTCCCCGGGCTGGACCACATGCCGCCCGGTGCGCAGTTGTGCAACGCCCGGGGGCTGCACGACGCCAGCACCGCCGAGTTGGCGCTCACCCTGACGCTGGCGTCGCTGCGCGGCATGCCGGACTTCGTCCGGGCACAGGACGCGGGCGAGTGGCGGCCGGACTACCGTCCGGCACTTGCCGACAAGTCGGTCCTCATTGTGGGCTATGGTTCGATCGGCAGTGCCATCGAGGACCGGCTCACACCCTTCGAATGCGCGCGGGTCATGCGCATCGCGCGCACCGCCCGTGACACTGTGCGCGGTCCGGTGCATCCACTCTCCGAGCTGACCGCCCTCCTGCCCACCGCGGACGTCGTCATCCTCGCCACTCCGCTCACCGCGCAGACGCGTGGCCTGGTCGGACGCGATTTCCTGGCCCGGATGAAGGACGGCGCACTCCTGGTGAACGTCGCCCGGGGAGCGATCGTCGACACCGCCGCGCTGCTCTTGGAAGTCGAGTCGGGACGGCTCTGCGCGGCCCTCGACGTCACCGATCCGGAACCCCTGCCCGCCGACCATCCGCTGTGGCACGCTCCCGGCGTGCTCGTCACTCCACACGTCGGCGGCCCCAGCTCTGCCTTCCTGCCCCGTGCGAAGCGGCTACTGCGCGGTCAATTGGCGCTTTTCGCGGCCGGCGAGCCCGTCCGGTACGTCGTCGGCACGGCACCGGAATCCACAGTGGATCGCTCTACGAGGCCGTAGGACTGCTCTCCGTGTCTATAAATCCCTAGGTGGTCACGCTCTGTAGAGGCGCTATGTCCCTGAGTGACGGATCTGGTGTATCGTCCCGAGCGGGGATGCGCCGGGATCGTCACGGCGCGATACGAAAGATCCGGAACCGAGGGGGGCGACGGGCGATGTACTGCCGATGGATGATCCGCGAGACACGCGATCCACGAGCGCCCGCAGCAAGGCCGACGGGACCCCGGACGCGCCGCTCCCGACGCGGCCAGGCCCGGAAGAACGGGAGAGCGCGGTGAGCGCCCCGGGGGCGATGCTCTCCAGGTCGCCCGTGCAGACCGGCGGTGCGCCGAACCCGGTGCCCCAGGTCACGCTGGCCGTCGTCTGCGGCGGCTACGCGGTCGGCTCCGCGGTGGGCTGGGGATCACCGCGCATCGCCGCGATCATGGGGGACTTCGGGCTCAGCTTCGCCGCCCTCGTCGCCGCCGTCTCCTGCGGCCTGTACGCCCGCAGGTACTCCACGCCCTTCCGCCCGGCCTGGGTCCTGTTCGCCATCTCGTCCGGGATGGCCGGCCTCGGCAACGGCGTCTGGGGCTGGTACGAGGTCTTCCAGGGGGCCGCCGTCCCCAGCCCCTCCCTGGCCGACTTCTGCTTCCTGCTGTTCGCGCCGCCGGCCATCGTCGGCCTGCTGGTGCTCGCCAAGCGGCCGGTGACCAAGGCGGGTTGGGTCTGCCTCGGGCTCGACGCCTGGCTGATCGCCGGCTCGCTGCTCACCCTCTCCTGGAGCCTCGCGCTCGCGCACACCGCGCACTTCCAGGGCCGCACGGTCGCCCAGAGTGCCCTCTCGCTGGCCTATCCGCTGCTGGACATCGTGCTCGTCAGCATGGTCCTGGCACTGCACTTCCGGCGCTCCTCGGTGCACCGCTCGGCGATCAACACCGCCATCGCCGCGCTGGCGCTGACGGTGCTGTGCGACGCGCTGTTCAGCTCCCCGCTGCTGCACGACCACTACCGCTCCGGCCAGATCCTGGACGCCGGCTGGTTCGCCGGGTCGATGCTCTTCGCCTACGCCCCGTGGGTGGGCCGCCGGTCCGGCGCGGAGAGCGAGGTCCCGGACCCGCGGCAGGCCGCCCGCCGTCCGCAGCCGCCCGGCAGCCGCCCGATCGCGGGCTCGCTGGCCGCCCTGACCCCGTATCTGGCCGCCGCCGTCTGCACCTTGGGCATCCTCACCAACGTCCTGGACGGGCGGCGCATCGACCGCGTGGTGCTCTTCACCGGCTGCACGGTCGTGCTGGCCCTCGTCGTCCGGCAGGGCATCATGCTGCTCGACAACATCACCCTCACCCAGGAACTGGCGCAGAAGGAGAACCACTTCCGCTCCCTGGTGCAGGGCTCCAGCGACGTCATCATGATCGCCGCGCCCACCGGCGTGCTGCGGTACGTCAGTCCCGCCGCCGCCGGGGTCTACGGCCGCGACGCCGAGGAACTGGTCGGCGCCGAACTCGCCTCGCTGATCCACCCCGAGGACCTGGGCCGGGTGGTCCACGAGGTCCGCCGGTTCCTCGCCGCCTCGCCCGAGGTCGAGCCGACCACCCGGATCGAGTGCCGCTTCCGGGCCGGCGGGCAGCGCGCCGGCGGCGACGGCTGGCTGAACGTCGAGTCCACGGTCAACCGCCACCACGGCGGCCTGATCTTCAACTCCCGCGACGTCACCGAGCGCGTCCGGCTCCAGGCCCAGCTCCAGCACAACGCCTCGCACGACGCGCTCACCGACCTGCCCAACCGCGCGCTGTTCACCGAGCGGGTCACCAAGGCCGTCACCGGCCGCCGGGCCAGCGACCACGACACCGCCGTGCTCTACATCGACCTCGACGGCTTCAAGCAGGTCAACGACACCATCGGCCACCAGGCGGGCGACGAGCTGCTGATCCAGGCGGCCCGCCGGCTCGCGGAATCGGTGCGGGCCGGTGACATAGCGGCCCGACTCGGCGGCGACGAGTTCGCCGCGCTCATCACCGGCGACGGCACCCGCGACCGCGCGGCCCGGGAGTTCCGCATCCTGGAGATCGCCGACCGGCTCCGGCTCCGACTCTCCGAGCCCTACCGCATCGACGGCCGGGACGTCCGGGTCGCGGCCAGCATCGGCGTGGCCTTCGCCGAACCGGGCGTCAGCCCGGCGGGCCTGCTGCGCAACGCCGACCTGGCGATGTACCGCGCCAAGCAGGCCGGCAAGGGCCGGGTCGAGCTCTACGCCCCGCAGATGCAGGACGAGGTCGCGCACCGCGCCGAACTCGCCAGCAAGCTCCGCACCGCCCTCCAGGACGGCGAGTTCGCGCTGCTGAACCAGCCGGTGGTCGAGCTGGCCAGCGGCCGGATCACCGCGGTCGCCGCGCACGCCCGCTGGCGGTCCGCCGAGGGCATCCTCTTCACCCCGGCCGAGTTCCTCCGGGTCGGCGACCGCGGGCGGCTCACCGACGAGGGCGGCGAGCGCGCCGCCGAGCTCGGCCGCTGGCAGCTGGAGGAGGCCGTGGAGCAGGCCGCCGCCCGGCACCGCGCGGGCCACCAGGTCCCGGTCGCCGTCCGGCTCTCCGCCCGGCGTCTACTGGACCGCGCGCTGACCCCCAAGGCCATCGAGGCGCTGCTCGCCCGGCACGGCCTGCCCACGGGCGCGCTCGTCCTGGAATTGTCCGAAAGCGACCCCCGGGTCCCGCTGGACGACCTGGAGCGCCGGCTGGTCGCGCTGCGCCGGCTCGGCGTGCGGACCGCGCTGGACGGCTTCGGCAGCGGGTACGCCGCGATGAACGCGCTGCGCCGGCTCCCCATCGACGTTCTGCGGCTGGACCGCGGGCTGATCGACGGGGAGCCGGGACGTCCGGGTCGCGGCCAGCATCGGCGTGGCCTTCGCCGAACCGGGCGTCAGCCCGGCGGGCCTGCTGCGCAACGCCGACCTGGCGATGTACCGCGCCAAGCAGGCCGGCAAGGGCCGGGTCGAGCTCTACGCCCCGCAGATGCAGGACGAGGTCGCGCACCGCGCCGAACTCGCCAGCAAGCTCCGCACCGCCCTCCAGGACGGCGAGTTCGCGCTGCTGAACCAGCCGGTGGTCGAGCTGGCCAGCGGCCGGATCACCGCGGTCGCCGCGCACGCCCGCTGGCGGTCCGCCGAGGGCATCCTCTTCACCCCGGCCGAGTTCCTCCGGGTCGGCGACCGCGGGCGGCTCACCGACGAGGGCGGCGAGCGCGCCGCCGAGCTCGGCCGCTGGCAGCTGGAGGAGGCCGTGGAGCAGGCCGCCGCCCGGCACCGCGCGGGCCACCAGGTCCCGGTCGCCGTCCGGCTCTCCGCCCGGCGTCTACTGGACCGCGCGCTGACCCCCAAGGCCATCGAGGCGCTGCTCGCCCGGCACGGCCTGCCCACGGGCGCGCTCGTCCTGGAATTGTCCGAAAGCGACCCCCGGGTCCCGCTGGACGACCTGGAGCGCCGGCTGGTCGCGCTGCGCCGGCTCGGCGTGCGGACCGCGCTGGACGGCTTCGGCAGCGGGTACGCCGCGATGAACGCGCTGCGCCGGCTCCCCATCGACGTTCTGCGGCTGGACCGCGGGCTGATCGACGGGGTGGTGGAGTCCCCCCGACTGCACAAGATCACCGCCGGGCTGCTGCGGATCGCCTCCGACCTCGGCATGCAGTCGGTCGCGGAGGGCGTGGATCTGCCCGAACAGGTGTTGGCGCTGCGCTCGATGGGGTGCACCCACGGCATGGGGCTGGCCTTCTCCGGTCCGCTGGACGAGCATCGGCTGCGCCGCGCGCTGACCCGTGGCAGCTACCCGGTGCCGGACCTGACCGGCCCGGGGCGGGCGGTGGTGCTCAGCGGCAGCCGTCCCGTTCGGCACGCCGCCGCGGCCGGAGAGGCGGAGACATCCCCCGTTGCGCCCAAATAGTGAGACCTCCGTCCCACCCACTTGACACTCGGTGCACGGGAGGGGGAGGGTCAGTGCCATGCGCACCCGAATTCTCGTACTTGGAAAGCGCGTCGGCTGAAGCTGGGACCCTGACGAACCCGGCTGACCACACCGACGCGCTCCCCTCGCTTGCCTCACGGCACGAGGGGTTTTTTGTTGCATCGCAACCTCACAAATCCCGTCAAAACCCTCAGCTTCGAGAAGAGACGCAGATGACCGAGCAGGCCTCCGGGGCCCACCATCCGCAGCCGCGGGCCCGTAACTCCGGCGGATCGCACCAGCCCGCGACCGTCGAGCACGTCACGGGCGCGCAGTCCCTCATCCGTTCGCTGGAGGAGGTCGGGGCCGACACCGTGTTCGGCATCCCCGGCGGTGCGATCCTCCCGGCGTACGACCCGATGATGGACTCCTCGAAGGTCCGGCACGTGCTGGTGCGGCACGAGCAGGGTGCGGGACACGCCGCCACCGGATACGCCCAGGCCACCGGCAAGGTCGGGGTCTGCATGGCGACGTCCGGGCCGGGCGCCACCAACCTCGTCACCCCGATCGCCGACGCGCACATGGACTCCGTGCCGCTGGTCGCGATCACCGGTCAGGTCTCGTCCAAGTCGATCGGCACGGACGCCTTCCAGGAGGCGGACATCTGCGGCATCACCATGCCGATCACCAAGCACAACTGGCTGGTCACCGACCCGGCCGACATCCCCAAGACGATCGCCGAGGCGTTCCACGTCGCCTCCACGGGCCGCCCCGGCCCGGTCCTGGTCGACATCGCCAAGGACGCCCTCCAGGCGCAGACCACCTTCGTGTGGCCGCCGCAGACCGACCTGCCGGGCTATCGTCCCGTCACCAAGCCGCACGCCAAGCAGATCCGCGAGGCCGCCCGGCTGATCGCCGAGTCCAAGCGCCCGGTGCTCTACGTCGGCGGCGGCGTCCTGAAGGCCGGCGCCACCGCCGAGCTGAAGGTGCTCGCCGAGCTGACCGGCGCCCCGGTCACCACCACCCTGATGGCGCTGGGCGCCTTCCCCGACAGCCACCCACAGCACCTCGGCATGCCGGGCATGCACGGCTCGGTCACCGCGGTCGCCGCGCTCCAGAAGGCCGACCTGCTGATCACCCTCGGCGCCCGCTTCGACGACCGGGTCACCGGCAAGCTGGACTCCTTCGCCCCGTACGCCAAGGTCGTGCACGCGGACATCGACCCGGCGGAGATCGGCAAGAACCGCGCCGCGGACGTGCCGATCGTCGGGGACGCCCGCGAGGTCATCGCCGACCTGATCGTCGCGGTCCAGGCCGAGCACGAGGCCGGCCACAAGGGCGACTACAGCGCCTGGTGGAAGGACCTCAACCGCTGGCGCGAGACCTACCCGCTGGGCTACGACCTGCCGGACGACGGCAGCCTCTCCCCGCAGCAGGTCATCGAGCGGATCGGCAAGCTCGCCCCGGCCGACACGATCTTCGCCGCGGGCGTCGGCCAGCACCAGATGTGGGCCGCCCACTTCATCCACTACGAGCGGCCCGCCACCTGGCTGAACTCCGGCGGCGCCGGCACCATGGGCTACGCCGTGCCCGCCGCGATGGGCGCCAAGGCCGGCAAGCCGGACCGCACCGTCTGGGCGATCGACGGCGACGGCTGCTTCCAGATGACCAATCAGGAACTGGTCACCTGCGCGCTGAACAACATCCCGATCAAGGTCGCGATCATCAACAACGGCGCGCTGGGCATGGTCCGCCAGTGGCAGACCCTCTTCTACAACCAGCGCTACTCCAACACCGTGCTGCACAGCGGCCCCGAGGACATCAACCCGCAGGCCAAGGGCACCCGCGTGCCGGACTTCGTCAAGCTGGCCGAGGCGATGGGCTGCGCCGCACTGCGCTGCGAGGACCCGGCCGAGCTGGACAAGGTCATCGAAGAGGCCAACGCCATCAACGACCGCCCGGTGGTGGTCGACTTCATCGTCCACGAGGATGCCCAGGTGTGGCCGATGGTCGCCGCCGGCACCTCCAACGACGAGGTCATGGCTGCCCGGGGCGTGCGTCCCGACTTCGGCGACAACGAAGACGACTGACCCAGGACGTCACGGACGCACGGAAGAAGAGAGAAGACGACATGTCCAAGCACACGCTCTCCGTCCTGGTGGAGAACACCCCCGGCATCCTCGCCAGGATCGCCGCGCTGTTCTCCCGCCGCGGCTTCAACATCGACTCGCTGGCGGTGGGGGTCACCGAGCACCCCGACATCTCCCGCATCACCATCGTGGTCAGCGTCGAGAAGCTGCCGCTGGAGCAGGTCACCAAGCAGCTCAACAAGCTCGTCAACGTCCTGAAGATCGTCGAGCTGGAGCCGGGCTCGGCCATCCAGCGCGAACTGGTCCTGGTGAAGGTCCGCGCCGACAACGAGACCCGCTCCCAGATCGTCGAGATCGTCCAGCTCTTCCGCGCCAAGACCGTGGACGTCTCGCCGGACGCCGTGACGATCGAGGCCACCGGGTCCAGCGACAAGCTGGAGGCGATGCTCCGGATGCTGGAGCCCTTCGGCATCAAGGAACTGGTGCAGTCCGGCACCATCGCGATAGGCCGTGGCGCCCGGTCCATCACCGACCGCTCGCTGCGAGCGCTGGACCGTACGGCCTGATTCCGGCGGTCCGTTCGGACCGTATGCCGAGACCCCCCGACTTTTCCCACCTCGCCCGACGTACTGTGTGGGCACCCCGCTAGATCCAAGGAGAAAACCGAAGTGGCTGCCGAGCTGTTCTACGACGACGACGCCGACCTGTCCATCATTCAGAACCGCAAGGTCGCGGTCATCGGTTACGGGAGCCAGGGGCACGCCCACGCGCTGTCCCTGCGCGACTCGGGCGTCGACGTGCGCGTCGGTCTGCACGAGGGCTCCAAGTCGAAGGCCAAGGCCGAGGAGCAGGGCCTGCGCGTGGTGACGCCGGCCGAGGCGGCGGCCGAGGCGGACGTCATCATGATCCTGGTGCCGGACCCGATCCAGGCCAAGGTCTACGAGGAGTCCATCAAGGAGCACCTCAAGGACGGCGACGCGCTGTTCTTCGGGCACGGCCTGAACATCCGCTACGGCTTCATCAAGGCCCCGGCCGGCGTGGACGTCTGCATGGTCGCCCCCAAGGGTCCCGGCCACCTGGTCCGCCGCCAGTACGAGGAGGGCCGCGGCGTGCCGTGCATCGCGGCCGTCGAGCAGGACGCCTCCGGCAAGGCGTTCGACCTGGCGCTCTCCTACGCCAAGGGCATCGGCGGCACCCGCGCCGGGGTCATCAAGACCACCTTCACCGAGGAGACCGAGACCGACCTGTTCGGTGAGCAGGCGGTGCTCTGCGGCGGCGCCTCGGCGCTGGTCAAGGCGGGTTTCGAGACCCTGGTCGAGGCGGGCTACCAGCCTGAGATCGCCTACTTCGAGTGCCTCCACGAGCTGAAGCTGATCGTGGACCTCATGTACGAGGGCGGCCTGGAGAAGATGCGCTGGTCGGTCTCCGAGACCGCCGAGTGGGGCGACTACGTCACCGGCCCGCGGATCATCACCGACGCCACCAAGGCCGAGATGAAGAAGGTGCTCGCCGAGATCCAGGACGGCACCTTTGCCAAGAACTGGATGGCGGAGTACAACGCCGGCCTGCCGAAGTACAACGAGTACAAGAAGGCCGACGAGAACCACCTGCTGGAGACCACCGGCAAGAAGCTGCGCAAGCTGATGAGCTGGGTGGACGACGAGGCGTAAGCCGGGGGACAAGGGGGTCGCGACACTGTTCGCGGCCCCCTCGTCCATATGTCGCCGCACCACCTTGTCCACCGCGTAGAACCACGCATGAGTGATCCTTACGCTTCGGCACAGACCGTGCCGTGCCCCGCCACTACACTGCTCGTCACAAGCGCGTCAGGCTCACAGCGTCGTGCGTCTTCCACGCGGCATTCCCCCCTACCGCCTTCGGCCGTCGGGACGGCCGTCGTCCCCCACTGCCCCAGGGCATGGGCGGTACCTCCAGCGGACCAGATGAGGACTGAAGACCACGTGAGCACTGCCAACCCGGGTAAACCCGTTGTACTGATCGCCGAGGAGCTCTCGCCGGCCACCGTCGACGCCCTCGGCCCGGATTTCGAGATCCGGCACTGCAACGGCGCTGACCGCGCCGAACTGCTTCCCGCCATCGTCGACGTCGATGCCATCCTCGTGCGCAGCGCGACGAAGGTCGACGGCGAGGCGATCGCCGCCGCCAAGAAGCTGAAGGTCATCGCCCGGGCCGGCGTGGGCCTGGACAACGTCGACGTCTCCGCCGCCACCAAGGCCGGCGTGATGGTCGTGAACGCCCCGACCTCCAACATCGTCACCGCCGCCGAGCTGGCCTGCGGTCTGCTGGTCGCCACCGCCCGCAACATCCCGCAGGCGAACACCGCGCTGAAGAACGGCGAGTGGAAGCGCAGCAAGTACACCGGCGTCGAGCTCAGCGAGAAGACCCTCGGCGTGGTCGGCCTCGGCCGGATCGGCGTGCTGGTCGCCCAGCGGATGTCCGCGTTCGGCATGAAGGTCGTGGCCTACGACCCCTACGTCCAGCCGGCCCGCGCCGCGCAGATGGGCGTCAAGCTGCTGACCCTGGACGAGCTGCTGGAGGTCTCGGACTTCATCACCGTCCACCTCCCCAAGACCCCCGAGACCATCGGTCTGATCGGCGACGAGGCGCTGCACAAGGTCAAGCCGAGCGTCCGGATCGTCAACGCCGCCCGTGGCGGGATCGTCGACGAGGAGGCGCTGGCCGGCGCGCTCAAGGAGGGCCGGGTGGCCGGCGCGGGCCTCGACGTGTACGCCGTCGAGCCCTGCACCGACTCGCCGCTGTTCGCGTTCGACCAGGTCGTGTGCACCCCGCACCTGGGCGCCTCGACGGGCGAGGCGCAGGAGAAGGCCGGTATCGCGGTCGCCAAGTCGGTGCGGCTGGCGCTCGCCGGCGAGCTGGTCCCGGACGCGGTCAACGTCCAGGGCGGCGTGATCGCCGAGGACGTCAAGCCCGGGCTGCCGCTGGCCGAGCGGCTGGGGCGGATCTTCACCGCGCTGGCCGGCGAGGTCGCCATGCGCCTCGACGTCGAGGTGTACGGCGAGATCACCCAGCACGATGTGAAGGTGCTCGAACTCTCCGCGCTCAAGGGCGTGTTCGAGGATGTCGTCGCGGAGACGGTGTCCTACGTCAACGCCCCGCTCTTCGCGCAGGAGCGCGGCGTCGAGGTGCGGCTGACCACCAGCAGCGAGTCGCCCGAGCACCGCAACGTGGTCACCGTGCGCGGCACCCTCGCGAGCGGCGAGGAGGTGTCGATCTCCGGCACGCTCGCCGGCCACAAGAACGTCCAGAAGGTCGTCGCGGTCGGTGACCACTCCATCGACCTGGCGCTCGCCGACCACATGGCGTTCCTGCGCTACACCGACCGCCCCGGCGTCGTCGGCACCGTCGGCCGGATCCTGGGCGAGGCGGGCATCAACATCGGCGGCATGCAGGTCGCCCGGGCCGACGTCGGCGGTGAGGCGCTGGTCGTGCTGACGGTCGACGACACCATCCCGGCGAACGTGCTGTCGGAGATCTCCGAGGAGATCGGCGCGACCTCGGTGCGCGCGGTGAACCTCACCCACTGAGCCTCCCGCTCTCGTGGTTCCACGGGCCCGGTCCCCGCTTTTGCGGGGGCCGGGCCCGCGGCCGTCCGGGCGGGGTACGGGGCGCGTGCAGGGGGCGGCACGGGTGTCCGCGCGGGCCGACGACGCATACGGCGATTCACTCGAATGGGTTAGGGGTGGCCCGCCGGGGCCCGGTGCCGGCGGGTCCGCCGAGTCGCTGGGGCGGCGTGACCGGCGCGCAATGGGAACTGTGCGCGCGGGCAGCCGGTGCGCACGGAAGGAGGCGGGACGCCATGAACGCACCCGTGGGGGACACCCCGCAGAGCCTGACCGGACTGCACGTGGTGGACGCGGAGGGCGCCAAGCTCGGCCTCGTCCAGCAGGTGTACCGGGACGACGCGACCGACGAGCCCGAGTGGATCACCGTGCGGACCGGGTTGTTCGGGCTGAAGGAGACCTTCGTGCCGCTGGCCGGGGCCCGGCGGGTCGGCGACGAACTGCACCTGCCGCACACCAAGCACACGATCAAGGAGACGCCGCGGATCGACGCCCACGGCCATCTCGACCCGTCCGAGGAGGACCGGCTCTACCGCCACTACGGGCTGATCGGCCCGGGGCCGAGCCGGGACACCGGGACGCCGGGCACGCCGGGCTCGTCGGGGACCGGTGGCACGGGCGGTGCCGCCGGTGCGGAGGGCGGCCCCGAGGGGTAGACCGGTCGGTTCGCCGGGGCCGTTGGGGCCGCCCGTACCGGCCGGGGTCGAGGTGCTCGGACTGCTGCCGCGCGACGAGGGACTGCGCGAGGCGATCGGCGAGGTGCTGCCGGAGGGCAGCGAGGGGCTGGTCGCGATCTTCGAGGGGGTGTCGGACACCGAGGTCGACGCCACGGCCGCCCGGATCGTCGGCCCCTTCTACCAGGCGCTGCCCACCGGCCTGATGGTGCAGTCGCTGGTCCGGCCGGACGCGATGCCCACCGGCGCCGACCTGGCGGAGGCGGTGCGCCGGGTGACGCAGGGCGAGGTGCTCGGTCCGGACGGGCGAGAGCGCGGGGCGGCGCGGGCCGAGGACGGGGCGTAGCCCGGGCCCGCGCCGGCCGGCTCACTTTCCGGGGCGGGTCAGCAGCAGCTCGGTGTTGTGGTCGGCGGGGGTGCCGATCTTGGCGTCCGGCGTGGCATACGGGTCGTTGTACGACAGCTCGCGGTAGAGGGCGGCGAGCCCGGCGTCGGAGGTGTCGGTGACGTCGGCGACGTACGGCGCGGCGGACTCGATCAGGGTGGTGAACAGGGACAGCGTGCCGTCGCCGTTGTCGGCCAGCTCGATGATCCGGGCGTGCTGCGGGAAGTCGACGTGGGAGGCGGTGTTGATCTCCCAGAAGGCGCGTTCGGGCACCGCGTGGCCGTGCGGGGTGATGCGGTTCTCGTGGGTGTGGCCGTTCACCCAGGCGACCACGTTCGGGTAGCGCTGGAGCAGGTCGACCAGGGCCTTGCCGTCGTGCCGGGCCTCGAAGGGCCGGTAGGGGTCGGGCAGCAGGTTGCCCATGCTGGCGCTGGTGTGGTGGCTGAACAGGACGATCAGGCAGTCGCCGCCGCTGCCGCGCACCGTGCGGCCGTCGGTGTCGTACCAGCGGCTGCTGTGCGACTGCAGGACCGATTCCAGCCAGTGCAGCTGGGCCGTGCCCAGCGAACCGTCCGCCCAGCCCGCGCGGTTGGTGGTGTCCAGGCTGACACCCAGGACGCCCTCGGCGAGCGGGAAGGTGTAGTACAACCGGCCGCTCTCCGCCGCGTCGGAGGTGAAGCCGTGGCCGACCGGGCCCGCGCCGGTGTACGCCGGGTCCAGATGGGCCTTGGCGAACTCGGTCGGGGTGAACGGGTGGCGCCGCTCGTCAGGGGTGATCTTGCGGATCGTGCCGCCGCCGGACAGCAGCGAACCGAGCAGCGTCGCGGCCTGCGCCGGGTCGTGCTTGAGGGCGTCCGAGAGCCGGGCCGCGGTGGCGTCGTCGCACCCCTCCAGCTTCCGGTCGCCGGTGTACAGCGAGCCCAGCAGGCCGAGGTCGGGCAGGGTGCCCTCGATGCTGTCGTCGTGGTTGCCGACCGTGGTGTACCAGGGGACGGACAGGCCGGGCGCGCTGAACGGGCGGGCCGCACCGGACAGGAAGCCCGGTATCCGCGGCAGCCCCTTGGCCTTGTAGGCGTCCTGGAGCGTGGACTCGGGGTTCCAGTACGCCGCGTTGCCGGAGTTCTGCACGCCTTCGTAGCGCCGCGGGTCGCCGCTGCTGGGGGTGATCCGGCCGCCGCTCATCACCGTCAGATACCAGTCGAGCTCGATCCGCTCGTGGTTGTCGGTGTTGTCGCCGGTGGCCATCACCGAGCCGAACGGCATCCCGGTGTACGGGCCTTGGCGCACCGCGTTGACCCGCTCGACCAGCGAGGAGGCGCCGCGCACGGTCAGCGCCTCCTGCGGGCGGTGCGCGCTGTCGTTGAACCGGGCCAGATACTCGAACCGGACCGGCGACTCGACGTCCGCCAGGTGCAGGTCGGTGAACTGCACGAAGGAGGCGAGCCCGGTCCGGCGGTCGTCCCGCCCCGCGCCCGCGCCGGCCAGGTCGCCGCGCACCACCAGCGGCCAGCCCGGACCGGCCACCAGCCTCTTGTACGCCCCGGTGCCGACCGGGCGGGCGGCCTGCTCCAGCGTGGTGCCCCGGGTCCGCACGGCACGCGCCGCGGTGACCGCCAGCGCCCGGTCGTACGAGGCCGCCGACCACAGCGCGGCACCCGCCGCCACGGCGGACATTCTCGACACGAACTGTCGGCGGTTCATCCCGTGCATCAAATCCCCCTGGGGCAGCGGTACATGGCGGCAGGCAGGGGTGTCCCGAGAACCCGTCCGGCAGTCGGGCACCCTCGGACGGCGCACACGCTACTTGTCGGTAGTGGTCGTTAACAGGCCCTGTGCACAACGGGTTCATGGACAACAGGTGGCGTCCCGGTGCACTCCGGGGCATCCTGCGGCGCTTTCGTGGAGGCGCCGCCAACGCTCAACCCCCGGCGCCGAGTTCGCCGTCCTTCCCGCCCCTGCCCCTGCCCCGCCCCTCGCCTGGCCGGTCGTACCCGTCCTAGAGCCGCGCCGCCTTCAGTGCCATGTGGAGCAGCAGCCGGTCCGCGCCCTCGTCCAGGTCGAGGCCGGTCAGCTTCTCGACCCGGGCCAGGCGGTAGTAGAGCGTCTGGCGGTGGATGCCCAGCTGCTGGGCGGTGCGGCCGGCCTGGCCCGCGCAGTCCAGGAACGCCTCCGCGGTACGGGCGAGTTCGGCGTGCGCGGGGGCCAGCAGCGGGCCGACGGACGGGTCGGGCGCGGCGGCCGGGAGGGCGGTCAGCAGGCGGTAGGCACCGAGTCCGTCCCATTCGGCGACCGGGCCCAGCCGGGGTTCGGCGCGGGCCGCGCGGGCCGCGTCCAGGGCCTGCTGCCAGCTCGCCGGCAGCTCGGCCAGCTCCCGGGTGGCGAGGCCGATCCCGGCGGCGCCCCGGGTGGGGCGGGTCCCGGCCGGGCCGCCGGCCGCCGGGCCGGCCGCCCGCGGGGAGCGCAGCAGATGGTCGGCGGCCGTGTGGGCCGCGGCCGGCGAGCCGGTCTGGCGCAGCCGGACGAGCCCGGCCAGCGCGGACTCGGTGGCGCCGGGGCCCGGCCGGTCCGGGCGGCCGGCGTCCCCCGCGGGCAGCGGGCAGGCGGCCAGCAGCCCGGGCAGGCTCGGCAGCGGAGCGGTGTCGGTGGCGGCGGTGTCCCAGGGGAGGACCGCCACCAGGGTGAGCGGGGTGCCGGGGGTGAAGCGCAGGGTGTCCCGGAGGGCGTCCCGCAGCGCGGCCGCCGCGGCGGCCCGGCCGGCGGCCCGGGAGGTCAGCAACTCCCGCAGCACCTGGGCGAGTTCGGAGCCGGCCCGGGACTCGTCGGCCAGCAGGGCGCCGATCCGTGCGGCGGTCTCCATCGCCTGGGCCATCCGGGGGTCGGGCGGGGTGCCGGCGCCGCCCAGTGCCAGGTCGGTCAGGTGGCCGTCGTCCAGCAGCCAGACGTAGCCGTGCACCACTCCCCGGTGCCGTACGGGCAGACAGATTCGGCCTTTGAACACCCCCGCCGCCGGGTCCGGGGGAATCCGCAGCGGGGACGTGGCGCGGGCGATCCCGAACGCCTCGAACCACGCCCGCACCGCGGCCGAGGACCGCCGCTGGAGGATCGAGCGGGTCCGTACCGGGTCCATGACCTCGTCGTCCTCGCCCTCGTGCGCGCCGAACGCGATCAGCCCGAAGTCCCGGTCCTCCAGCGTCGCCGGCGCCCCGAGCGCCGCCGAGATCTCGTCCACCAACTGCTGGTAGTCACCGCGCACCGCCGCCCGACCCCTCTCCCGTCACTGCCGTCACCTGCCTCCCATTCTCATACATCTGTCTGAGATGCCGGCCACGAAGGCGTGACAGCTGTCGATGGCCGGAAAGTGGCGAGATCCTTAAATTTCAGGTGGCTCATCTTGCCGCCGCGACCGCCCGATCGGCGCCCGCCGGCATTTGTCATCCTGAATCGTGGAGGTGCCCCATGCTGGGTCCCGTGCTCCTCGCCGCCGCGCGCAGCGACAGCATCCGCCGCGTCGTCGCGGCCGCTCCGGTCACCCGACCGGTGGTCGACCGGTTCGTCGCCGGCGAGCGCCTGGACGAGTCGATGACGGCAGTACGGAATCTGGCCGCCCGCGGCATGGAGGTCACCCTCGACCACCTCGGCGAGGACATCACCGACCCGGCCGAGGCACTGCGCAACCGCGACGCCTACCTCCAGCTGGCCGCGGCGCTCAAGGAACTGGGACTAGGTACCAGGGCCGAGATGTCGGTCAAGCTCTCCGCCTTCGGGCAGGCGCTGCCCGGCGGGCACGACCTCGCGCTGCGCAACGTCACCCCCGTGGTCGAGGCCGCCGCCGAAGCCGGCACGACCGTGACGCTGGACATGGAGGACCACACCACCGTCGACTCCACCCTCGCGATCCTCGGCACGCTGCGCGAGCGCTTCCCCCAGACGGGCGCAGTGCTCCAGTCGTATCTCTTCCGCACCGAGGACGACTGCCGGGACCTGGCCGGGGAAGGCTCCCGGGTGCGGCTGGTCAAGGGCGCCTACAAGGAGCCCGCGACGGTCGCGTTCCAGGACAAGCGGGAAGTCGACCGGGCCTACGTGCGCTGCCTGAAGATCCTGATGGCCGGGCAGGGCTACCCGATGATCGGGTCCCACGACCCGCGGATGGTCGCCATCGCCCAGGAGCTGGCGCACCGCAACGGCCGCAAGCCCGCGGACTACGAGTTCCAGATGCTGTTCGGCATCCGCGAGGCGGAACAGCAGCGGCTGGTGGAGGAGGGCCATCGGATGCGGGTCTACATCCCCTACGGGACGGACTGGTACGGCTACTTCATGCGCCGCCTCGCCGAGCGCCCGGCCAACCTCGCGTTCTTCCTGAGGTCGCTCGCCACCCGCGGCTGACGGAACCGGGAGCGTCCGCGGCGGAAGCCCGCCGCGGGCACCCCGCTGACCGGCTCATTTGGGACGGGGTTTACCGTCTCTTTTGATGCCGTATGGGTAGATCCTGGACAGGAGGATCCTCCCTGGACGGCGCCACCGGTAGCCGGCCACCCGCCGTGGCAGCGGCCTCGGCATGACCGACGTACACCGACGTACGACAACACACCGACATACGACAACGCAGTGATCGCCTACCGACGATCACGAGCGTGACGATCGCAAGCGTAAGGAGACACGGCCACCATGGACGCTGTGACCCAGGTCCCCGTGCCGGTGAACGAGCCGGTGCACAGCTACGCCCCGGGCAGCCCGGAGCGATTCCGTCTGGAGGCCAAGCTCAAGGAGCTGGCCGGCAACCCCATCGAGCTGCCCATGACCATCGGCGGCAAGCAGCGGATGGGCGGCGGCGAGCGCTTCGACGTCGTACAGCCGCACCACCACTCCGCCCGCCTGGGCACCTACGCCAACGCCACCGTCCAGGACGCCCAGGACGCGGTCGACGCCGCGCTGGCCGCCGCTCCCGCCTGGCGCGCGATGTCCTTCGACGACCGCGCCGCGATCATCCTCAAGGCCGCCGACCTGCTGGCCGGCCCCTGGCGCGAGACGATGGCCGCCGCCACCATGCTCGGCCAGTCCAAGACCGCCCAGCAGGCCGAGATCGACACCCCCTGCGAACTGGTCGACTTCTGGCGCTTCAACGTCCACTTCGCGCGCCAGATCCTGGCCGAGCAGCCCCCGGTGAACGCCCCCGGCGTGTGGAACCGCTCGGACCACCGCCCCCTGGAGGGCTTCGTCTACGCGATCACGCCCTTCAACTTCACCGCGATCGCCGGCAACCTCCCCACCGCCCCCGCCCTCATGGGCAACGTGGTGGTCTGGAAGCCGTCCCCGACGCAGACCCTCGCCGCGGTGCTGCTGATGCGCCTGCTGGAGGAGGCCGGCCTGCCGGCCGGTGTCATCAACCTCGTCACCGGCGACGGCAAGGACGTCTCCGAGGTGGCCCTGACCCACCCCGACCTGGCCGGCATCCACTTCACCGGCTCGACCCGGACCTTCCAGTACCTCTGGAAGACCGTCGGCACCAACATCGAGAAGTACCGGACCTACCCGCGGCTGGTCGGCGAGACCGGCGGCAAGGACTTCATCGTCGCCCACCCGTCGGCGGACCGGGCGGTGCTGAAGACCGCCATGACCCGCGGCGCCTTCGAGTTCCAGGGCCAGAAGTGCTCCGCGGCCTCCCGCGCCTACGTCCCGGCGTCGCTGTGGAACGCCGGCTTCAAGGAGGAGTTCGCCGCCGAGGTCGACGCCCTGACCATGGGCGACGTCACCGATCTGGCGCACTTCATGGGTGCCGTCATCGACGAGCGCTCGTTCGCCAAGAACAAGGCGGCGATCGACCGCGCCAAGGCCGACCCGACCGTCGAGGTCGTGGCCGGCGGCACCTACGACGACAGCGTCGGCTACTTCGTCCGCCCGACGGTCCTGGTCTCCACCGACCCGGAGAACGAGATCTTCAAGGACGAGTACTTCGGCCCGATCCTCGGCGTCTACGTCTACGACGACACGGTCGAGGGCGGCTACGAGGCCATGCTCGACCAGATGGAGTCCGCCTCGGCCTACGGCCTGACCGGCGCCGTCATCGCCCAGGACCGCGCCGCGGCCGCCACCACGTGCGAGAAGCTGCGCTTCGCGGCCGGCAACTTCTACATCAACGACAAGCCCACCGGCGCTGTGGTCGGCCAGCAGCCGTTCGGCGGCGGGCGCGCCTCCGGCACCAACGACAAGGCCGGCGCCAAGCAGAACCTGATGCGCTGGACCTCCACCCGCTCCATCAAGGAGACCCTGGTCCCGCCGACCGACTACCGCTACCCGCACATGGGCTGACGCCCCCTCGCACACCCGCGGCCCGGTACCCCTTGGGGGTGCCGGGCCGCGGCCGTCGTGGCACCGTCGAACCAGCCCAGGAAGCGCCCCGGACCGCGCCCGGACCGCCCCGCGCGTGATCGCCGTCTCAAATAGTAGGAAGCCCAAGTAATTGTGCAGACATCACGGCCCGGCTGTCCTAGCTTTGTAGGAGCCGAACGTATCGCTGCATCCAGCGAATGCGGATGCGGCCCGACGCGCCCGCGCAGGTGACCCCTGCGGCGCTTCAGGCCCCCGCCCCTCCGGCCGTTCTCGCACCACCGACCCCTCATCTTCGACACACCCCGCTTTCCGTTCTCGGGGCTTTGGCATGGGAGACGCGCATCATGGCCGACACCACCGTCCGCAGGACCCGTCACTCCTCCCGTCAGACCAACGACGCCGACCGCCGCAACGCCGCGGCCGCCCTCCAGCGCGCACTCGACCGCCGCGACAACGGCGGCGCCAGCGGTCACTGAGCCCGCTTGACCCGCACATGCGCCGAGGGCGCCCGGGACATGGTCCCGAGCGCCCCCGGCGCGGTGGTACGGGTCAGCCGCGGCGGCGGGAGCGGGTGACCTCGAAGTGGTCGACGCGCTCCCCGGACTCCGCGAGGGCGGTGACCTTCATCCGCGGACGGCTGCCCGGGGTGACCTCGACGGCGATGAACGAATAGCCCGTGTAGCGGACCCGGGACCACTCGACGGTCTCCTTGGCCTTCGCCTGGCCCTTGGTCCAGTGGTAGGTGTCCACATGGTCCAGGTCCTTCACATGACCCTCGTAGCTGTCCGGCACGGGGAAGTCGTAGAGGGACTTCCCGGCGCCGCCGGCCGTCACATAGACGATGCCCTCGTGCGCGGCGTCCACGGTCTCGCCGATCGGCACCTTCTTCGACACCCGGCCGCCCTTGATGGCGTCGGTGCGCTCGTAGACGTGGTTGTGCCCGTTGACCACCAGGTCCACCTGGTGCTTCTCGAACAGCGGCAGCCAGGCGTCGCGGACCCCGCCCTCCGAGGCGTGCGAGTTGGTGGTGGAGAACGCGCAGTGGTGGAAGAAGACGACGAGGAAGTCGATGCCCGCGGTGGCCCGCAGCTCACCCAGTCGGCGGTCCAGCCAGCGGGTCTGCCGGCCCTGCGTGTAGCCCGCGTTGGCCGGGATCTCGTAGGAGACGTCGTTGGCGTCCAGGGCGACGACGGCGACGTTGCCGTAGGTGAAGGAGTAGACGCCGGGGGCCCGCTCCGGGTCCGGGCCGTTGGCCGGCAGCGACCAGCGGGCGGACTGGCCGCCGTAGCCGTTGGGGGAGTACCACGCCTCCATGTCGTGGTTGCCGGTGGTCACCATCCACGGCACCGACTTCGCCACCGTCTCGGTCTGGGCGAGGAACTGGTCCCAGGCCCGGGCGTCGTAGGTGTCGTGCTCGGAGCCCTGGCCGTCCGGGTCGGCGTAGCAGATGTCGCCCGCGTGCAGGTGGAAGGACGGGTTCTGGCCCAGGATCAACTGGTCGTTGGCGAGCGCGTGGTAGCTGACGCCCTGGTCGCCGAAGGCGGTGAAGACGAAGCTCTCGGCGCGCGCCGGAGCGGTGCGGAAGGTGCCGACGGTGGAGAAGTGACGCGGGTCGGCCGGGTCGAAGCCGTCGTGGCCGACGCCGTAGTAGTACGTGGTCCCCGGCCGCAGGCCGTCGAGGGCCGCGTGCAGGTAGTACTGGTCGACCGCCGGGAGCTTGGCGGTCAGCGCCGGGGTGTGCAGGTGGCGCACCTCGGCCGGGACCTTGCGACCCAGGTCCCACGGCTTCAGGCCGACCCGCAGATAGGGCCGCTTGACCGCGAAGGGCACCTGCCAGCCGACCCGCATCTGGGTCCGCGGGTCGGCGCCGAAGGCGAGGTGCCGGCCGAACGGGGCCACCAGGTGGCCGTCGACGGCAGTGGTGGCGGGGGCGGACAGCAGCGTCGGCCCGGCGGCCTGCGCGGCCGGGGCGGCCAACAGGCCGGCGCCGGCGACCATACCGGCGGTGACCGCGGAGCTGCGCAGCAGCCCCCGGCGGGTCAGCTTGGTGCGGAGGTACTCGTGCTGCTCGGGCATGGTCATCCGGGCCGCGAGCTGCTCCGGTATGCCGACGCGGGGCGTGTGCGAGGGCAGGGGGCGCTCCCGCCGGGGGTATGCAGTCATGTGGCCGAATCTGGCAGTTCGCGCCTACGGGCTCGGGGCGCCGGGGTGAACGGGGGATGGCCGGCGGTCGAGCGCCCGGCGGCCATGTCCGCATGCCGGACGATGCGTGTCAATCATTGGGACGAGGAGTAGGGTCCAGGCATGTCTCGCAGCATTCGCCTCGCAGTGATCCCCGGTGACGGAATCGGCCAGGAAGTCGTGGCGCAGGGCCTCAAGGTCCTGACCGCGGTCCTCCCCGAGGACGTCAAGCTGGAAACCAAGGAATACGACCTCGGGGCCAAGCGCTGGCACCGCACCGGCGAGACCCTGCCGGACGAGGAGCTCGCGTCGCTCAAGGAGCACGACGCGATCCTGCTCGGCGCGATCGGCGACCCGACGGTGCCGTCCGGCGTCCTGGAGCGCGGACTGCTGCTCAAACTCCGCTTCGCCTTCGACCACTTCGTCAACCTGCGCCCCTCGAAGCTCTTCCCGAACACCGCCACCCCGCTGGCGGGCCGCCCCGACATCGACTTCGTCGTCGTCCGCGAGGGCACCGAGGGCCCCTACACCGGCAACGGCGGCAGCCTGCGCACCGGCACCCCGGCCGAGGTCGCCACCGAGGTCAGCGTGAACACCGCCTACGGCGTGGAGCGGGTGGTCCGGGACGCCTACGAGCGCGCCAACGCCCGCCCGCGCAAGAAGCTGACCCTGGTCCACAAGAACAACGTGCTGGTCTACGCCGGCCACATGTGGAAGAACATCTTCGACAAGGTCGGCCAGGAGTACCCCGAGGTCACCACCGACTACCTGCACGTCGACGCGGCGACGATCTTCCTCGTCACCCAGCCCGAGCGGTTCGACGTGATCGTCACCGACAACCTCTTCGGCGACATCCTCACCGACCTCGCCGCCGCGGTCACCGGCGGCATCGGCCTGGCCGCCTCCGGCAACATCAACCCCACCGGAGCGTTCCCCTCGATGTTCGAGCCGGTGCACGGCTCCGCGCCGGACATCGCGGGCACCGGCAAGGCCGACCCGACCGCCACGATCCTCTCCGTCGCGCTGCTGCTGCGCCACCTCGGCCACGAGGAGCAGGCCGCCCGCATCGAGACGGAGGTCGCCGCCGACCTGGAGGCCCGCGGCGACGCGCCACGCACCACCGACGAGATCGGCGACGCGCTCGCGGCACGCGTAGCGGGCTGACGCCCGACGCACCACGCAGCACCACCTCAGCGCCGGGCCGACCAGGGCCCGGCGCTGTCCGCATGGGCCCCGCTCCCGCCCCGTGCCCCGGCCCCCCTGTGCTACCGGCGGGTCGGGTGCCACCATCTGACGCGGGCGCACGCCGGTTCCGGCGGCGGACGCCCACGAGCGATAATCGGACGAGGGGCCGCCGTCCGGCGGGAAACTCGGACGTCCCAGTAACGACCGGTACGACCGAGCCACCCGCAGTGCGCGCGGCCGCTCCCAACCGCACCGGTGCCGCGAGCGGGGACCCTCCCCGGCCCGAGGGCCGGGCCGGTGCCCCTTCCCCGGCTCGCGCGGGGAGAGACCCTCCGGCAATGCAGGCATCGGACCACGCAGTGAAGGACACGGATACATGACGACGCCCACGATCGAGCTCAAGCCTTCCTCGCACCCGCTGCCCGCGGCGGAGCGGGAGCAGATCCTGGCGGCCCCCGGCTTCGGCCGCCACTTCACCGACCACATGGTGACGATCAAGTGGACCGAGGGCCGCGGCTGGCACGACGGGCAACTCGTGCCGTACGGTCCGCTCGCCCTCGACCCGGCGACCAACGTCCTGCACTACGCACAGGAGATCTTCGAGGGCCTCAAGGCGTACCGCCAGCCCGACGGCAGCGTCGCCACCTTCCGTCCGGACGCCAACGCCCGCCGCTTCCAGGCGTCCGCCCGCCGACTGGCCATGCCGGAGCTGCCGGTCGAGACCTTCGTCGAGGCATGCGACCTGCTGGTCCAGCAGGACAAGGACTGGGTGCCCGCGCACGGCGGCGAGGAGTCGCTCTACCTGCGGCCGTTCATGATCGCCACCGAGGTGGGGCTGGGCGTCAAGCCCGCCAACGAGTACCTCTTCGTCGTCATCGCCTCGCCGGCCGGCGCGTACTTCCCCGGCGGCGTCAAGCCGGTCTCCATCTGGCTGTCCGAGGACCGGGTCCGGGCCGTCCCCGGCGGCATGGGCGACGCCAAGACCGGCGGCAACTACGCCGCCTCGCTGCTGGCCCAGGCCGAGGCCGCGGCCCGCGGCTGCGACCAGGTCGCCTACCTCGACGCGGTGGAGCACACCTGGGTCGAGGAGCTCGGCGGGATGAACCTCTACTTCGTCTACGGCGCCGCGGACAACGAGAAGCCAGTGATCGTCACCCCGCAGCTGACCGGCTCGCTGCTCCCCGGCGTCACCCGCGACTCCCTGCTCTCCGTCGCCCGCGACCTGGGCTTCGAGTCCGAGGAGGGGCGGATCTCCATCGACCAGTGGCAGAACGACTCCGCGGCCGGCACGCTCACCGAGGTCTTCGCCTGCGGCACGGCCGCCGTGATCACCCCGGTCGGCACGGTCAAGCGCGAGGGCGCCGAGTGGACCCAGTCCGGCGGCGAGCCGGGCAAGGTCACGCTGAAGCTGCGCGAGGCGCTGCTGGACATCCAGCGCGGGGTGACCGCCGACGAGCACGGCTGGATGCACCGCATCGGCTGAGTAGAGCGGTGCCCCGCGGGCCCGCCCGTACGCACGACCGAGGCCGCCCCGGCAGGACGCCGGGGCGGCCTCGGCCGTCCCGCCCTTCGGGGGCGGCGGCTCAGCCGACCTCCACCGGCGTCTCCTGCGCGGCGGGGCCGTCGGCCGCGCGCAGCGGCGGGACCGGGCGCGGCTGCCGGGCGACCAGGGCCAGGTAGACCACGGCGGCGGTGGCGGCGGCGAGCAGGAAGCTCATGTCGATCCCGCCGGTGTACTTCAGCAGCGGGCCCTCGTAGGGGGAGCCCACGCCCAGCAGGCCGACCGCGGAGCCCAGCGCCCAGGCGACGGTGGCCTGGACGTTCCAGCCGGCCTTGAACCAGTACACGCCGCCGATCGTGCCGCGGTTGTAGACCTGGAGCGAGTCCGGGTCGTAGACGCCGCGGCAGCGGACGAAGCCGATCACGGTGATGACCGCCCACGGAGTGCCGATGGCGGTCATCAGCAGCACGAAGGAGGTCATCGCGTTCTGCGCGTCCCACAGGAAGTGGCCGACGTAGACCAGCGCGGTGGAGACCGCGGCGACGACATAGGTGGCCTGGGTGCGGGTGGCGCGCGGCAGGATCGCGTCCAGGTCCAGGCCCATGCTGTAGAGCATCAGACCGGAGTTGCCTGCGGAGCCGGCCGAGGCGTTGAGCAGCAGGAAGATCAGGTACCACAGGGGCGCGCCGGCGACCAGCGGGCCGGCGTAGTCCGAGCCGGCGCCGACCGCGAGCGCGCTGAACGTCCCGAACAGCTGCGGCACCAGCAGACCGAGGACCAGGCCCAGGTAGGTGGCGCCGAAGACCGCCCTGGAGCTGTGGCGGCGGGGGGAGATGTAGCGGCTGTAGTCGCCGAGCAGGGTGATGAAGGCGATCGGGCCGCTCAGGCCGGCCGAGACCGCGGAGAGCAGCCAGGTCTGCCAGTAGCCGCCCAGGGCGTAGTGGACGCCGGGGATCGGGGCGGTGGTGAAGTGGTGCGCGAAGGCGAAGACGCCGATCACCAGCAGGATCGTCAGGCCGATCGAGAGCACCTTGCTCAGCCGCAGCAGCACCTTGTAGCCGTAGACCGCGCCGATGGCGGTGGCGGCGGCCAGCACCGCGTAGACGACCGTGTACGCCGCCCCGTCGGCGGGCAGGCCGACCAGGCGGTGGAGGCAGCCGACCATGGCGTCCCCGCCGACCCAGAGCGTCAGTGCGGTGTAGCCGAGCGAGAGCAGCAGGCCGATCACCGAGCCGATGAGCCGGCCGCGGACGCCGAAGAAGGCGCCGCTGCTGGTGGAGAGGTTGGTCGCGCTGCGCAGCGAGACCAGGGCGAGCGGCGCGGTCAGCAGCGCGCCGACCAGGGTGCCGGCCGCGAGGGAGGTGACCGAGCCCCAGAAGCCGAGGCCGAAGGAGACCGGCAACCAGCCGAAGATCACAACGCCGAGTGCGAGGTTCGAGCCGAGCAGGATGGAGACGAGGTCGCGAGGGCTACTGGTGCGCTCCTCGTCCGGGATGGTGTCGACTCCGCGTTGTTCTATCGGCATGAGGGCTCCCCTGAGAGGCCGGAACAGGTGTGAGAAGCGGTGCTGGGCGCGGTGCTCCGTCGTGGACAAGGGCTTCGTTCGGCAGTGCCTGCGAAGCGGGTGCTCGCTGCTGCGAGATCATTTGAGTGATGCTCTAAAAACGATCAGTTCGAGCCATGTTCTAGAGCGACGCTCAATATGAAGCACCCGTCCTGCCTAGGTCAATGGTTTCGGAATGATGAATTCCAAGTTAGAGTGATGCTCAATTCGAGCGGGAGGAAGTGACAGGATGCGGCTCACCCCCACGGAGCGCGACCGGTTGTTGCTGTTCGGCGCGGCCGAGCTGGCGCGGGCGCGTCGGGCTCGCGGCCTGAAGCTGAATGTTCCCGAGGCGACCGCGTTGATCGCGGACACAGTCTGCGAGGCGGCGCGGGACGGGCGTCGCCTCGCTGAGGCCATTGAGGCGGCGCGTAGTGCGTTGGGGCCTGAGGATGTGCTGCCGGGGGTGGCGGATGTGGTGACCGAGGTGCATGTGGAGGCCGTTTTTGATGACGGTTCCCGGCTTGCGGTGGTCACGGATCCGATCGGTGTCGGGCCGGTCGAGCCCGTCGGCGGTGGCGGTGGTGGGGTGGTGCTGGCGCCGGGGGCGGTGTTGCCGGGTCCGGCTGATCCGGAGCCCGAGCCCGCGGTGGTGATCGAGGTGCGGAACACCGCGAGCGTGCCGATCAGTGTCACCTCGCACTTTCACTTCTTCGAGGCGAATCCGCGGTTGGCGTTCGATCGTGCCGCTGCGTATGGGATGCGGTTGTGTGTGCCGGCCGGTTCGTCGGTGCGGTTCGATCCCGGTGGGTCCGTGGAGGTCGGTCTGGTGCCGATCGGTGGTGCCCGGATCGCGATCGGGTTCGCCGGTCTGGTCGACGGGCCGCTCGATGCGCCGGGGGCTCGGGCCGAAGCGCTGCGGCGGGCTGTCGCCTGTGGCTACCTGGGAGCTGAGGAGCAGGGATGACCGGGAGCATTGACCCTTATGAGTACGCGTCGGTGCATGGTCCGCGGGCCGGGGACCGGGTTGTCCTTGGTGACTGTGGGTTGGTGGTCCGGGTCGAGTCCGATGCGCAAAAGCCCGGTGAGGAGTTCCTGGCGGGTTTTGGCAAGACTGCCCGTGACGGTCTGCATCTCAAGGCCGCCTCGGTGCGGGAGACGTGCGATGTGGTGATCAGCAATGTGCTGGTCATCGATGCGATCCAGGGCATCCGCAAGACCTCCATTGGTATCCGCGAGGGCCGTATCCACGCCATTGGGCGGGCCGGGAACCCCGACACCCTCGATGGGGTGGAGGTGGTGGTCGGTACCGGCACGTCCATCGTCTCGGGCGAGGGCATGATCGCCACCGCGGGCGCGGTGGACACCCATGTCCATCTGCTCTCGCCGCGGGTGATGGAGGCGTCGTTGGCTTCCGGTGTGACGACCATCATCGGTCAGGAGTTCGGGCCGGTGTGGGGTGTCGGTGTCAACTCGCCCTGGGCGTTGGGGCATGCGTTCAATGCCTTCGATGCCTGGCCGGTCAACATCGGTTTCCTGGGCCGTGGTTCGTCCTCCGGTCAGGCCCCGCTGGTCGAGGCGCTGGTCGAGGGGGGTGCGCTGGGTTTTAAGGTGCACGAGGACATGGGTGCGCATGCGCGGGCGTTGGACACCGCGTTGCGGGTCGCCGAGGAGTACGACGTGCAGGTCGCGCTGCACAGTGACGGTCTCAACGAGTGCCTGACCGTCGAGGACACCTTGCGTGTGCTGGACGGCCGGACCATCCATGCCTTCCATATCGAGGGTTGTGGTGGTGGGCATGTCCCCAACGTGTTGAAGATGGCCGGTGTCCCCAACGTCATCGGTTCCTCGACCAACCCCACCCTGCCCTTCGGTCGGGATGCGGTCGCCGAGCACTACGGCATGATCGTCTCGGTGCACGATCTGAAGACCGATCTGCCTGGTGACGCGGCCATGGCTCGGGACCGTATCCGTGCCGGCACCATGGGCGCCGAGGACGTGCTGCACGACCTCGGGGCGATCGGCATCACCTCCTCCGACGCCCAGGGCATGGGCCGGGCCGGCGAGACCGTCCGCCGCACCTTCGCCATGGCCGGCAAGATGAAGGCCGAACTCGGGCCCCTGCTTCCCCGCGACGGACAGGCCGGCGACGGCGCCCACGACGACAACGCCCGGGTACTGCGCTACATCGCCAAACTCACCATCAACCCCGCCATCGCCCACGGCCTCTCCCACGAGATCGGATCCATCGAAGTCGGCAAGATGGCCGACATCGTGCTGTGGAAACCCCAGTACTTCGGCGCCAAACCCCAACTCGTCCTCAAATCCGGCTTCCCCGCCTACGGCGTCACCGGCGACCCCAACGCCGCCACCGACACCTGCGAACCGCTCGTGCTCGGCCCGCAGTTCGGGGCGCACGGCGCGACCCCGGCGGAGATCTCGGTGGCCTTCGTCGCCGGCGCCGCGCTCGCGCAGGGCAACGACGGAATGCCCACCCGCCGACGCCGGGTCGCCGTCCGCGGCACCCGCGGTATCGGCCCCCGCAACCTGATCCACAACGCCCGGGTCGGCGACGTCCAGGTCGACGAACGCAGCGGACTGGTCACCCTCGACGGCGACCCGATGCGCTCCGAACCGGCCGACACCGTCTCACTGTCCAGGCTCTATTTCCTCTGACGAGACCCCTCTGACGAGACCCCTCTGACGAGACCCCTCTGACGAGACCCCTCCGGCGAGACCCCTCTGACGAGACCCCTCTGACGAGACCCCTCTGACGAGACCCCTCCGGCGAGATGCTCGCTGGCGAAGATCCCTCCGACGAAGATCCGTCCGACGACGGCCGGGCCGCCGCACCCCCCCCGCTCCGTAACACCGTTACAGACGCGACCGGTGCGGCGCCCACCCCGCCCTTCCTTCCGCTCCGCGACCCCGCGCGCACCCCGAGGACCGAGGACCCCGTATGAACACGCCCGCCGCCGACGGCTTCCGCATGCCCCCCGAGTGGGCCCCGCACGAGCGCACCTGGATGGCCTGGCCCGGCCCCAACTTCACCTTCGGCGCGGAGGGCGACGAGACGCTCGCCGAGGCCCGCCGCGCCTGGGCCGCGGTCGCCCGCGCGGTACGGCAGTACGAGCCGGTCACCGTGGTCGCCGGCCCCGGCCAGCTGGACGGCGCCCGCGCCCTGCTCGGCGAGGACGTCGAACTCGTCGAGCGCCCCCTCGACGACGCCTGGATGCGCGACATCGGCCCCACCTTCCTCACCAACGACCAGGGCGAACTGGCCGCCGTGGACTGGGTGTTCAACGGCTGGGGCGCCCAGGAATGGGCCGCCTGGGACCGCGACGCGAAGATAGCCGAACAGGTCGCCGGCCTCGCCGGGGCCCGCCGCTACGCCACCTCCCTGGTCAACGAGGGCGGCGGCATCCACGTCGACGGCGAGGGCACCGTGCTGCTCACCGACACCGTGCAGCTCGACCCCGGCCGCAACCCCGGCCGCACCAAGGAAGAGGTCGAGGCCGAGATCCACGCCCACCTCGGCACCACCAAGGCGATCTGGCTGCCGCGCGGCCTGTACGCCGACTACGGTCAGTTCGGCACCCGCGGCCACGTGGACATCGTCGCCGCCTTCGCCCGCCCCGGCGTGGTGATGGTCCACACCCAGCCCGACCCCGACCACCCCGACCACGCCATCTGCAACGAGATCGTCAAGGTGCTGCGCGCGTCCACCGACGCCAGGGGCCGCCAGCTGGAGGTCGTGGAGATCCCGGCCCCCACCGTCATCGAGGCGGACGGCGAACTGGTCGACTACTCCTACATCAACCACCTGCAGTGCAACGACGGCATCGTGCTGTGCGCCTTCGACGACCCGCGCGACGAGGAGGCGGCCGCGATCTTCCGCCGGCTGTTCCCCGCGCGCACCGTCACCCTGGTGGACGCCCGTACGATCTTCGCAGCGGGTGGCGGTATCCACTGCATCACCCAGCAGCAGCCGAAGGTCTGATGCACCCCTGAACGACCCAGCCCGACCCGACCCCGGAGGTCACCGTGTCCGGTCCCGTACGCCGCCCCCGACGGCGGCTCAGCCAGCCGCGCGAACAGGTGCTGGCCGCGGCGATGGCCACCATCGCCGCCGAGGGACTGGACCGGCTCACCATGGCCGGACTGGGCCGCGAGGTCGGCATGAGCAGCGGCCACATCCTCTACTACTTCGGCACCAAGGACGAACTGCTGCTCCAGACCCTCCAGTGGAGCGAGGAGCAGCTCGGCGCCGAGCGCCGGGCCGCCCTCGCCCGCCGGGTCTCCGCCCGGGAGCGACTGGACGCCCTGATCGACCTCTACCTCCCCGAAGGCCACCGCGACCCGCGCTGGACGCTGTGGCTGGAGGTCTGGGTCCGCTCCCAGAACGCCGACGAAGAGACCCGCGAACGCCAGCTCGACCTGGAGCTGGCCTGGCACCGCGACCTCGTCGCCCTGCTCGTCGAGGGCGCCTCCAAGGGCGAGTTCCGGCCCGTCGACGCGGAGCGCTTCGCCACCCGCACCCGGGCCCTGCTCGACGGCTTCGGCACCCACCTCGTCGTCGGCCTCCCCGGCACCGACCGCGACCAGGTGCGCGACGAGGTCCGCCGCTTCCTGGACGAATCGCTCACCCCGACCGCGGACTGACGACCACCGCACCGGCCCCGCGGACCCCACCGCACCGGCCCCCGCGGACCCCACCCGCCGCCCACCCCCCCCCACGGCCGTGACCGCAACGCACGCAAGTACGCGTGATCGTTGCCGCCCCGACCCTTGCCGACGGGCCCGCTCTCGGCGACCGTGATCGGCTATGGGACGAGAGCAATGGAAGAAGATCTGGGTCGGCTCGGCCGGCAACATGGTCGAGTGGTTCGACTGGTTCGTCTACGCCAGTTTCGCGGTGTACTTCGCCGACGCGTTCTTCCCCAAGGGGAACGACACCGCCAACCTCATGAACACCATGGGGATCTTCGCCGTCGGCTTCTTCATGCGCCCGGTCGGCGGCTGGCTGCTCGGCCGGGTCGGTGACCGCCGGGGCCGCAAGGCCGCGCTCACCCTGACCGTGTCCCTGATGTCCGCCTCGGCCGTCCTGATCGCCGTCGCCCCGACCTACGCCGTCGCCGGCTACGGCGGCATCGCCGTCCTGCTCGTCGCCCGCATGCTGCAGGGCCTGTCGGTCGGCGGCGAGTACGCGGCCAGCGCCACCTACCTCACCGAGGCGTCCGCACCCGAACGCCGCGGCTTCGCCTCCAGCTTCCAGTACGTGTCGATGACCGCCGGCCAACTGCTGGGCCTGGCACTGCAGATCGTCCTCCAGCGCAGCATGTCCGAGCAGGCACTGCACAGCTGGGCCTGGCGGATCCCGTTCATCGTCGGCGCGCTCGGCGCGGGCATCGTCTTCTACCTGCGCCGCAACATGCTGGAGACCGACGTCTACGCCGAGGACGACACCCGGACCGACCCCGACCGCGGCACCATGAAGGCGCTGTGGGCCCACAAGCGCGAGGCGTTCCTGGTCATCGCGCTCACCATGGGCGGCACGGTGGCGTACTACACGTACACCACCTACCTCACCAAGTACCTCTCCGGCACCGCCGGACTGTCCAAGCCCACCGCCTCCCTGGTGAGCTTCTGCGCACTGTTCCTCTTCATGTGCCTCCAGCCGCTGGCCGGCAGGCTGTCCGACCGGATCGGCCGCCGCCCGCTGCTGATCACCTTCGCCGTCGGCTCGACCTTCCTGACCGTGCCGATCATGACGCTGCTCAAGCACGCCGGCTCCTTCTGGCCGGCCCTGGGCCTGTCGCTGCTGGCCCTGGTCGTGGTCACCGGCTACACCTCGATCAACGCCTGCGTGAAGGCCGAGCTGTTCCCCACCGGCATCCGCGCGCTGGGCGTCGCCCTGCCGTACGCCATCGCCAACGCCCTGTTCGGCGGCACGGCCGAGTACGTCGCCCTGTGGTTCAAGAACGGCGGTATCGAGTCCGGCTATTACTGGTACGTCTCCGGCTGCGCGGCGGTCTCGCTGGTCGTCTACCTGACGATGCGGGAGACCCGGACGATCGACCTGCACCGGGTCGGCAAGGAGACCGGCGACGGCACCGGCGAGCGGGTGCTCGCATCCTGAGACGGAGCAACGGCGGGGGCGGTCATGTGCCAGACTGCCCCCGTGCTCTCGTTCGCCATGATTATTGGCAGCAGGCGCGCCGGTCCGCAGTGACCGCCCGTACGACCCGAGTACGGCGCGGCCATCGTCGTCCCAGACCCGCGCGCAGACCTCTCGCACCCGCGAGAGGTTTTTTCGTTTCCGGCCCACCTGCTCGTCGGAGGCGGAGCGCGAGGGAACATGGAGGGACGGTGGAACCGGTCATTCCGGTAGACCGAGACCCGACAGGAGCCAGACCAGCATGACGGACGTTCCCGAAGCCGCCGTTCCCGACGCCTTCCACGTATTCGACACCACGCTGCGCGACGGCGCACAGCGCGAGGGCATCAACCTGACCGTCGCCGACAAGCTGACCATCGCCCGCCACCTGGACGACTACGGCGTCGGCTTCATCGAGGGCGGCTGGCCCGGCGCCAACCCACGGGACACCGAGTTCTTCCAGCGCGCCCGCGCGGAGATCGACTTCCGGCACGCCCAACTGGTCGCCTTCGGCGCCACCCGCAAGGCCGGCGTCCGCGTCGAGGACGACCCCCAGGTCGCCGCGCTCCTGGAGTCCGGCGCCCCGGTCATCACGCTGGTCGCCAAGTCCCACGTCCGCCACGTCGAACTGGCCCTGCGCACCACGCCCGAGGAGAACCTCGCGATGGTCCGGGACACCATCGCCCACCTGCGCGCCCACGGCCGCCGCGTCTTCCTCGACTGCGAGCACTTCTTCGACGGCTACGCACTGGACCCGACCTACGCCAAGGAGGTCGTGCGCACTGCCAGTGACGCCGGTGCCGACGTCGTGGTGCTCTGCGACACCAACGGCGGGATGCTGCCGGCACAGGTGACCGCGGTGGTCCGCACCGTCCTCGCCGACACCGGCGCCCGGCTCGGCATCCACGCCCAGGACGACACCGGCTGCGCGGTCGCCAACACCCTGGCCGCCGTGGACGCCGGCGCCACCCACGTCCAGTGCACCGCCAACGGCTACGGCGAACGGGTCGGCAACTCCAACCTCTTCCCGGTCGTCGCCGCCCTGGAACTCAAGTACGGCCGACAGGTCCTGCCGGCCGGCAAGCTCGCCGAGACCACCCGCATCTCGCACGCCATCGCCGAGGTCGTCAACCTCACCCCCTCCACCCACCAGCCCTACGTCGGGGTCTCCGCGTTCGCCCACAAGGCCGGGCTGCACGCCTCCGCGATCAAGGTGGACCCGGACCTCTACCAGCACATGGACCCGGCGCTCGTCGGCAACACCATGCGGATGCTGGTCTCCGACATGGCCGGCCGGGCCTCGATCGAGCTCAAGGGCAAGGAGCTCGGCATCGACCTGGGCGGCGACCGGGAACTGGTCGGCCGGGTCGTCGAGCGGGTCAAGGAACGGGAGCTGGCCGGCTACACCTACGAGGCCGCCGACGCCAGCTTCGAACTGCTGCTGCGCGCGGAGGTGGACGGCAAGGCGCTGCGCTACTTCACCGTCGAGTCCTGGCGCGCCATCGTCGAGGACCGCCCCGACGGCACCCACGCCAACGAGGCGACCGTGAAGCTCTGGGCCAAGGGCGAGCGGATCGTGGCCACCGCCGAGGGCAACGGCCCGGTCAACGCACTGGACCGCGCGCTGCGGGTGGCCCTGGAGCGGATCTACCCCCAGCTGGCCTCGATGGAGCTTGTGGACTACAAGGTCCGCATCCTTGAGGGCGCCCTGGGCACCGGCTCGATCACCCGGGTCCTGGTCTCCACCAGCGACGGCCGCGGCGAGTGGTCCACGGTCGGCGTCGCCGAGAACGTCATCGCCGCCTCCTGGCAGGCACTGGACGACGCCTACGCCTACGGCCTGCTGCGCGCGGGGGTCGCGCCGCAGGCGTAGCGGTAGACCGGCGCGCTCGGCCGGGCAGTGCGAGGAACGTTCCACTGCCCGGCCCGGCCGTACCGGTCAGCTGGAGGACAACCTGGCCTCGATCTTATTTGCCAGGTCTCGGCACTTGGTGGTGTTTTTGAACAGTGGGGCCAGGTAATTGTTCGGGTACGATTCCTTGATTTCGGCAATAAGGGCCATGAGGGTCTGTCCTGTGATTTTGTGAATACTGGTCAGCTCGGCTTCCCAGTTATATTCTGGGTCATTGACCGCAGTCAGGTTCAGCTGATTGAAGACCAGCTGCAGGATCAGCCGGTTTCCGTGTGTGGCGACTGCGAACTCTCGGTCCAGTAGATTTTTGCGACGTTTCGCCAGATCGTTCTCTACGGAGCGCATCACTTGAACGCAACGCCAGACGCGATGAGCGGTAGTTCCTCCGTTGAACAGGTTGACGTACGGGGCCCTCGCGGTGTTCTCGGAGAGCCGGCCAACGGCGCTTTTCGCCATTACGGAATAGTGCGGATTGTTGTGGGCGCACGCGAGCGCTACCAGTGCATCTTCGACCGTGCACCCGTCGGTTTCTGCAGGTGGATTCTCTCCTCGCTTGACCGAATATTGCTTCCGCAGGGAAAGCGGCATGTCGCGGCGAAGCCGCCCCTGTTGTCGATCTAGTGCGACGAAGTCTCGACTCTCTACGCTGCAGAGATTTCAGCCTGGCGTGCTTGGAGTGCCGGAGAAAATCGATCAAACCGCATGTTGAAAAGATCGCTGCACCCGCTTCGGACCTTCAAGGCATCCCCTTGGGAGAGCCCGGTGTCGCCGGAAGGGTCCCACTTGGACTGCACCAAGACTAGGCGTCGATTCACACCGTCGATCGCCAGCGCATCGATCCCGTTGTCGTGAAAGCCATCAACGACTGCCTTCGCGGCTTCTTCGGCTGAAATGCCCGTAAAGCCTTGAGCCGCGCGCGAAGCAAGGGCGCGACTGAGAAAAGCTGGTTGCCGTTGCCTTTCCGGCCTGCCTGCATAGTCGTTCAGATCGATGAGGTTGGAGTAGTCCTCCGTCAAGGAATCCTTGATGTGCCCAACACGCAGTGCGCGCACGTGAGTTCCGCCCCTCAGTGGTTCTGTGAACCGTGCCAGATTGCTGAGCCGAGAAACGTGGCGAGGTGCAAACGCCAGGAAACACGTGAGGTTTGCTGCCGGAACGTTCCGTCGCGAGCGGGAAAGCGGCGAGGGCCCCGGCGGCGTGTGTTGCCGGGGCCCTTCGCATAGCCGTTGCCGGGTGTCAGGCGGCCTTGACCGCCGAGATGTCGAAGGTCAGCTTGACCTTGTCGCTGACCATGACGCCGCCGGTCTCCAGGGCCGCGTTCCAGGTCAGGCCCCACTGGGAGCGGAGGATCTCGGCGCTGCCCTCGAAGCCGACGCGCTGGGCGCCGTAGACGTCGGTGGCGGCGCCGTTGAACTCCAAGTCGATGGCGAGCGGGCGGGTGACGTCCTTGATCGTCAGGTCGCCGGTGACGCGGTACGTCTCGCTGTCGAGCTGCTCGACCGCGTTGGAGCGGAAGGTCATCAGGGGGAACTGCTCGGCGTCGAAGAAGTCGGCGCTCTTGAGGTGGCCGTCGCGGTCGGCGATACCGGTGTCGATGCTGGCGATCTTGACGTCGATGTGCGCGGTGGACGCGGCCGGGTTGCCGCCGTCCAGCTTCAGCACGCCCTCGTGCTCGCCGAAGGAGCCGCGGACGTTGGTGACCATGGCGTGCCGGACGGTGAAGCCGATGCTGCTGTGGGCCGGGTCGATGGTGTAGTCGCCGGTCAGGGCGGCCAGCGCGGGGTCTGCGTCCAGCACGGCGGCAGCGGCGGGAGCGGGAGCGGCGGTGGGGGCGGCGGTGCGCTTGCGGAACAGGGACATGACTTCTCCTCGGGGGGCGGGGCGCGGGCGGGGGCCTCGGCGGTCGAACGGACGGCATTGTTTAACGTTCAACGAGATTCACCGTAGCGGCATCTCGTTCAACTTTCAACCGTTCCGGTCCGGGATTCCTTCGAACGGGTGGCACTCGCGCCCCCGGCGCGCGGTCATTGCCGCCCCGCGCGGCCCCGTGCTAGACCATCGGGAACTCCCAAGTGCGCAGCGCCACACCCCAGTTGACACCACGGAGAGGAGCGACCATGTCGCCCGCAGCCACCCCGTCCGCCTGGTCGCGCCGCGGCTTCCTGGCCGCCTCCGGTGCCGGCGCACTGACCCTCGCGCTCGGCACCGCCGCCGCACCGGCGTCCGCCGCCCCCGCCGACCCGTACACCACCCTCCGCCGCCGCTGGTGCGACCTCACCCTCGGCACCGGCTACGACCCCGCCGCCGCCCCCTACGCCACCGCACTCCAGGAGACCGGCGACCTGGCCGGCACCTTCCACCGCACCATGCGTCCGGCCGCCGACTCCCTCTGGCCGGACAGCCCCTACGACCCGCCGTCCGGCATCACCCGCAGCTACAGCCGCCTCGCCACCATGGCGCTGGCCTGGGCGCAGCCCGGCACCGGCCGCACCGACGACCCCGACCTCGCCACCGCCGTCCGCACCGGCCTGGACCACCTCGACCGCACCGTCTACCACCCCGCCACCGCCCCCTACGGCAACTGGTGGGAATGGCAGATCGGCACCCCCAGACTCCTGCTCGACACCCTCGCCGTCCTCGACGAGCACCTCCCCGACGGCGCCGGCGACGCCCTCCGCACCCGCTGCCTCGCCGCCGTCGACCACTTCGTCCCCGACCGCGCGCTCGGCGCCTACACCGGCACCAGCACCGGCGCCAACCGCGTCGACCTCTGCCGGGTCGTCGCCCTCCGCGGCGTCCTCGGCCGCGCCCCCGCCAAGATCGCCCTGGCCCGCGACGCCCTCTCCCCGGTCTTCCCCTACGCCACCCAGGGCGACGGCCTCCACGCCGACGGTTCGTTCGTCCAGCACACCTGGGTCGCCTACTCCGGCACCTACGGCGCGGTCCTCCTCGACGGCCTGGGGCGCCTCTTCACCCTGCTGCGCGGCTCCACCTGGGAGGTCACCGACCCCAACCGGCAGATCATCCTCGACAGCGTCGAGCACGCCTACGCCCCGCTGCTCCACGACGGCCTGGTCATGGACAGCGTCAACGGGCGCGCCATCAGCCGCGGTTACCTGCGCGCCGACGAACGGCACCTCCTGCACAGCGACCACCGCCACGGCCACGCCCTGATCGCCGCCATCGCCCTGCTCGCCGACGCCGCCGCCCCCGCCGAACGCGACCGCTGGCACGCCATGATCAAGGGCTGGATCGCCCGCGACCGCACCCTGCCGATCCTCACCGACCGCCAGTACGCCGTCGCCGACCTCGCCCGTCTCGCCGCCGTCGACGCCGGCCTCGCCCCCGCCGCCCCCGAACCCGTCGGCCACCGCCTCTTTCCCGCCATGGACCGCGCCGTGCACCGCCGCCCCGGCTGGACAGCCGGCCTGGCCATGGCCTCCGACCGCGTCACCCACTACGAGAACGGCAACGGCGAGAACCGGCACGGCTGGCACACCGGCTCCGGAATGCTCTACTGGTGGCCCGCGGGCCGGGCCGGCGACCAGTACACCGACGCCTTCTGGCCCACCGTCGACCCCTACCGGCTCCCCGGCACCACCGTCTCCACCAAGCAGCTCGCCGACAACGAGGGCGGCGGCTGGGGCGAGCCCAAACCCGCCGCCCGCTGGGTCGGCGGCACCACCGACGGCAGCTACGCCGCCCTTGGCCAGGACCTGCGCGGCCTGGCCTCCACCCTCACCGCCCGCAAATCCTGGTTCGCCCTCGCCGACTGCGTGGTCTGCCTCGGCGCCGGCATCACCGCCCGCGACGGCGTCCCCGCCGAGACCGTCGTCGACAACCGCAACCTGGGGGAGCGGGGCACCGCCGCCCTCACCGTCGACGGCGTCCGCCGGCCCACCGCCCTCGGCCGCACCACCGTCCTGCCCCGCGCCCACTGGGCCCACCTCGCGGGCCACGGCGGCTGGGTCTTTCCCGGATCGCCCGGTGGCGCCCGCCTCCACGTCCTGCGCGAGGACCGCACCGGTCGCTGGTCCGACATCAACACCACCTCCACCACCGACCCGTACACCCGCCGCTACCTCACGCTCTGGCACGACCACGGCACCGACCCCACCGACGCCGGCTACGCCTACCTCCTGATGCCCGGCGCCACCCGGAGCGCCCTGGCCGCCCGCGCCGCCGACCGGCACTGGCTGACCGTCCTCGCCAACGATCCCGACCGCCAGGCGATCGCCGTGGACCCGCTCGGCGTAACCGCCGCCAACTTCTGGCGGGCCGACACCGCAGGCCCGCTCGCCGCCGACGGCCCCGCCAGCGTGCTGATCCGGGAACGGCGCGCCCCCGGCCGGACCGGCCGCACCGCCACCCTGTGCGCCGCCGCCCCCACCCGCACCGGCGATCCCCTCCGGATCACCTGGTCCCGGCCGGTCCGCGCGGTCCTCCGGCACGACCCTTCCGTCGAGGTGCGGGGCACCGGCGACACCCTGCGGTTGCGGTTGACGCCCGGCACCGCCTGTGCCACCCACACCTGCACGGTGCTGCTGCACTGACCGCTCGCGGGCCGCGTCAAACCATCGACCGGGCACAACATCACCCGGCTGGCGTTTGTCGGCACCGTACAGACGCTGGACACCGCGTCCACCCCGCCACAGCTCGGTCCTCGGGCCTCGGACAGCGGGGTTCTGTACTGCCTGCCCACGAAATCGCGTCCGACGTTGTACGAAACCGACATCGGTGTAGGGGGCCTCGCCCACGTACCGTCGATACATGACCACTGTCGAAGATGTGCCCGCCGGCGCCAACGATGCCCGCGGGCGCGTCGCCGAACTGCACGCGATCCGTGAGCAGGTGCGGCGAGGCCCCAGCGAGCGAGCCACCGAAGCGCAGCGTGCCAAGGGCAAGCTGACGGCGCGCGAGCGGATCGACCTGCTGCTGGACGAGGGTTCCTTCAACGAGGTCGAGCCGCTGCGTCGGCACCGCGCCACCGGCTTCGGCCTGGAGGCCAAGAAGCCGTACACGGACGGTGTGATCACGGGTTGGGGCACGGTCCACGGCCGGACCGTCTTCGTCTACGCACACGACTTCCGGATCTTCGGCGGCGCGCTGGGTGAGGCCCACGCCACGAAGATCCACAAGATCATGGACATGGCCATCCAGGCCGGTGCCCCCCTGGTCTCCCTCAACGACGGCGCCGGTGCCCGCATCCAGGAGGGCGTCTCGGCGCTGGCCGGGTACGGCGGGATCTTCCAGCGCAACACCAAGGCGTCCGGCGTCATCCCGCAGATAAGCGTCATGCTCGGCCCGTGCGCCGGTGGCGCGGCCTACTCGCCGGCCCTGACCGACTTCGTGTTCATGGTCCGGGACACCTCGCAGATGTTCATCACCGGCCCCGACGTGGTCCGTGCGGTGACCGGTGAGGAGATCACCCAGAACGGCCTGGGCGGTGCGGACGTGCACGCCGAGACCTCCGGGGTGGCGCACTTCGCCTACGACGACGAGGTCACCTGCCTCGAAGAGGTCCGCTACCTGCTCTCCCTGCTGCCGGCCAACAACCGGGAGAACCCGCCGGTGGTGGCCTGCGAGGACCCCGCCGACCGCTCCGGGGACGCGCTGCTGGACCTCGTCCCGGCCGACGGCAACCGCCCCTATGACATGCGCAAGGTCATCGAGGAGATCGTCGACGACGGCGAGTACCTGGAGATCCACGAGCGCTGGGCCACCAACATCATCTGCGCGCTGAGCCGCTTCGACGGCCGGGTGGTGGGCATCATCGCCAACCAGCCGCAGTCGCTGGCCGGCGTCCTGGACATCGAGGCGTCCGAGAAGGCCGCCCGCTTCGTCCAGATGTGCGACGCGTTCAACATCCCGCTCGTCACGCTGCTGGACGTCCCCGGCTTCCTGCCCGGCGTCGACCAGGAGCACGGCGGCATCATCCGGCACGGCGCCAAGCTGCTCTACGCGTACTGCAACGCCACCGTGCCGCGCATCTCCATCGTGCTGCGCAAGGCGTACGGCGGCGCCTACATCGTCATGGACTCCCAGTCCATCGGTGCCGACCTGACGTATGCCTGGCCCACCAACGAGATCGCCGTGATGGGCGCCGAGGGCGCCGCCAACGTCATCTTCCGCAAGCAGATCGCCGAGGCCGACGACTCCGACGCCATGCGCACCCGCATGGTCAAGGAGTACAAGTCCGAGCTGATGCACCCCTACTACGCGGCCGAGCGCGGCCTGGTCGACGACGTCATCGACCCCGCCGAGACCCGCCACACCCTCATCCGCGCCCTGGAAATGCTGCGCACCAAGCACGCGGACCTCCCGGCCCGCAAGCACGGCAACCCGCCGCAGTAGTCCACCGCCACCCCCTCATCCGTCCACGGAGAATCGAGACCGCTGTGAATGCTGCCCAGCGCAGTGCCGCCGCCGCTCCCATCCGCGTCGAGAAGGGTCAGGCCAGCGAGGAGGAACTCGCCGCCCTGACCGCCGTCCTCCTGGCCCGCGCCGCCCACCGCCCCTCGGCCACCACCGGCCCGCGCTCCACCGCCGCCCGCTGGCGCCGACTGGAGCGCCAGATGGGCTTCCACGGCGCCACCAGCTGGCAGCGCTGACCCGGTACGAACGTTCGCGCCGAGGCGGCGGCTCCCACCCGAGGTGTGGGGGCCGCCGCCTCGGCGTATCCGCACCGGCACCGCCGGGCCCGGCGGAATCCTCAACTCCGCGCCGCCACCACCTCGGTGGAACCCGCGGGCACCTCGGCCGCCGCGGGCGTCCCCGCTTCCCCCGGCACCGTCAACCACCACGTCAACCCCGCCGCCACGACGTACAACCCGGCGAAGACGACGACCACCCCGCCGGGCCCCAGCGGTCCGAGGAAGACAGCGACGATCGCCGGCCCGACGAACGCCGCACCCCCCGCGCCCAGGTTGAGCAGCGCCATCGCGCCGCCCTTGTTGTCCGGGCTCCGGCGCGGTGTTGATGACACGGACGAGGCAGCCGACGGCGACCCCGGGCGGCGCGAGCCGGGCGAAACCGGTGCGCTCGCGCCCCCGAACAGGCAGCAGGCGCCGCCCAGGACGATGATCCCGAGGGCGATCCAGAGGGTGCCGAACGGGCCGCACCACGGGTTGGTGGCGCCGGCGACGACCGAGCCGAGGGTGGGCAGGCCGCCAGTGAACGCGACGTAGAACCAGCCGACCGCGGTGCCCATCCGTCACCGCCGGCGCGACGGCGGTGACCCAGACCAGGAAGCCGAACGCGAAGAGCGGGTAGCCGAAGCCGCGCAGGCCGTAACACCTGCCGCGGCAACGGCATCTGACGCACGGCCCGACGCGCCGGCCGATGGGCAGCCCAACGTGCGGACCGACGCGCAGATCGACGCGCGGACTGATGCGCAGCCCGGCGCGCGGGCGGTCGTGCCCGCCGGCCCGCCCACCGGTACGCCGGGCGGGGACGGACCCGTACGGGACGCCGCTCCGCAACCCCTACGGGACGACACACCCCCCGACGGGGGACTGCCCGTGACGGCGGCGCTGCATGCCGACGCGGCGGACGCCGCCCAGCGGGCCGTCGGCGAACTCGGCGGCGCCGAGGTGGGGGAGAAGACCCTGCTGGACGCCCTGGACCCGTTCCGGCGGGAGCTGCGCGCCCGCGCCGCCGACGGCCTGCCCACGGCGTGGCGGACCGCGGCGGAGGCCGCCACCCGGGCCGCCGCGGACACCGCCCGCCTCACCCCGGCCCGCGGCCGCGCGGCCCGCATGGGAGTGCTCGGCCACGGCCACCCGGACGCCGGCGCGGTCTCCCTCGCGCTGCTCCTGACCGCGATCGGCGGAACCCTGCGCTGACCGCTGACCGCTGACCGCTGACCGCTGACCGCTGACCGCTGACCGCTGACCGCTGACCGCTGACCGCTGACTGCCGGCCGCCAGTCACGACACGCATGCGAAGGCCCCCGCACCTGGCAGGTGTGCGGGGGCCTTTCGCGATGCGGCGCCGAGGCCGCGTGTCCGGCGGGGACCGATACGGACCCGCGCCGGAAGGACGTCAGCGCAGCCGGGCCATCAGCGCGTGCTCCACGAGCGTGATGAGCGCGCTCTTGGCCTCGCTGCGGTGCCGCGCGTCGGTGGTGATGATCGGCGCGTCCGGGCCGATCTGGAGCGCCTCCCGGACCTCGTCCGGGGTGTAGGGCTGGTGCCCGTCGAAGCCGTTGAGGGCGATGACGAAGGGCAGGCCGCTGTTCTCGAAGTAGTCGACGGCCGGGAAGCAGTCGGCGAGCCGTCGGGTGTCGACGAGGACCACCGCGCCGATGGCGCCGCGGACCAGGTCGTCCCACATGAACCAGAAGCGGTCCTGGCCGGGCGTGCCGAACAGGTAGAGGATCAGGTCCTGGTCCAGGGTGATCCGGCCGAAGTCCATGGCCACGGTCGTGGTCGTCTTGTCCGGTGCGTGCGTGAGGTCGTCGATGCCCGCCGATGCGGAGGTCATCACGGCTTCGGTGCGCAGCGGGTTGATCTCTGAGACGGCCCCGACGAACGTGGTCTTGCCCACGCCGAAGCCGCCCGCCACCACGATCTTCGCCGAGGTGGTGGAGCGGGCTGCACCGCTAGAGCTTGCGAAGTCCACTGAGCACCCTTTCGAGCAGTGTCACATCTGGCTGTCCGCCGGCGGTCTCGTCCCCGCCGGGCTGATGGATGGCGACGAGTCCGGCCTCCGCCAGGTCGGCGACGAGGATCCGGGCGACGCCGAGGGGGATGGAGAGGAGGGCCGAGATCTCGGCCACTGATTTGATCTCACGGCAGAGGTGGCAGATGCGTTGGTGCTCCGGCAGCTGGCCCTGCAGCTTCGCGGGGTCGGCGGTCGTGCTGACCAGCGCCTCGATGGCGAGCTGGTAGCGCGGCCGGGTCCGGCCTCCGGTCATCGCGTACGGCCGCACGAGCGGGTTGTTCGCGCCCCCGGTGGGGGCGGTGGGCTCGGGCCTCGGCCGCGGCGGCTGCACCGGCTGGATGCGCGGCGCCTGCGGCTGGTCGTACGGCGAGGGCTCGGACGGCGGGGGCCCGTAGGGCCGGGAACCGTACGGGCCCTGCTGCTGAGCGGGACGCTGCGGCTGCTGCGGCGGCTGGGGCCGCTGCGGCCTGCGGCTGGGCGCAGACGGGAAGTTGAAGCGGTTGTGATGGGTCTCGCCCTGGGGACCGGACTGCTGTCCGGATCCATACGGGTAGCCGTTCGGGGGCGTTGCCACGTCTCCTCCTCCAACTTGCCTGTCTGACGCCGGTCGCGCCACCGAACCCTATGGTGCGGTGGCGGGAAACGCACTGCCTGTCTGCTAGTTGAGAAGGCTGCCCTGCAGTTCTGCGCGCAGATCGGGCGTCAGGACGGTGCCCGCACGGTCGACCAGCAGGGCCATCTCGTAGCCGACGAGGCCGATGTCGCACTCCGGGTGCGCCAGTACGGCCAGCGACGATCCGTCGGAGACGGACATGATGAAGAGGAAGCCGCGCTCCATCTCCACCACGGTCTGGTTGACGCTCCCGCCCTCGAAGATGCGGGACGCGCCGGAGGTCAGCGACGTCAGGCCGGAGGCCACCGCCGCCAGCTGATCGGCTCTGTCACGAGGGAACCCCTCGGACATGGCGAGGAGGAGACCGTCCGCGGAGACCACGACCGTGTGGGACACCCCGGGGGTGTTCTCCACGAAGTTGGTGATCAACCAGTTCAGATTCTGCGCCGCCTGGCTCATCGGGCTCACACTAACGCTCCTGATCGTAGGTGCTGCCGGGGCCGAAGCCCTGTTGGTCATTCTGGGGGACCCCCGAGGAGGGATCCGTGCCGGTGCCGGCGCTACGCCCCTGCTGGACACCGCGGCGCAGATTGCTCAGCCTGCCGCGGACATCCTCCGGAGCGCGGGAGACCTGGGGGCCGCCCTGCGCGCTCTGCTCCGCGGTGCCCTCGACCAAATTGGCCTTGGGCACCCGTCGGGGGAGGCCGGAAGCGGTGACCCCGCCCGCCGTCGGCTGGCGCAGTCGCCCCGCCCGCTGCCAGCGATCGTCGTTCTCGCTGCGCCAGACGGAGCCTTCGTCCTGGCCGGTCTCCGGTGCGGGCTCCTGCTGACCGTGCGGCGAGCTGGCTCCGCGGCGCGGAAGGCCAGCGTCGGTCAGCGAGTGGATCGCGCTCTCGGTAGGGCCGGGACGCTCGAATGTTACGCGCTCAGACGCATCAGCGGGAGCGGCAGGTGGATTCCGGTCAGATTCCGCTTCGGTTCCGAAGTGGCCCTCGTGCGCAGGCGGTTCGGCCCAGCCGTCGAACTGGCCCCCGTCCTGCGGGACGTAGGGGTACTGGCCGGTGGTCTCCGGGAACGTCGGGTCGCCGAACGCCTCGCCGCCGAAGGAGCGGTCGTCGTACAGCGGCAGGCCAGGCTCCGCATAGGACGCGGGGTGCTCGTGGTGGCCGTCGACGGGCAGCTCGTCGCGGAACAGCGGCCGGTTGTCGACCGGTTCGGGCGCGGGGTGCCCGGCGGCCGTCTGGGCCTCCAGGGCGGCCCGGCGCTCCTCGCGCAGCAGGGAGCGGCCCACCGGGTCCAGCCCGGCCGGGGCACCGGGGTGCCCGTGGAAGCCGTCGTCGAAGCCCAGTTCGGCGGCGGTGCGGTGACCGTCGTCGTACATCGCCTGCTGGTGCTCGGGGACGATCCGGGAGACGGTGAAGGTGTCGTCGAACTGCTCGTCGCCGCCACCGCCGTGGGTGATCGCGTCCGGCAGCATGACCAGCGACGTGGTGCCGGCCTGCTCGCCCGAGGGGCGCAGCTGGACCCGGATCCCGTGCCGGTCGGCCAGCCGACCGACCACGAACAGGCCCATCCGCTGGGAGATCGCGGCGTCCACGCTCGGCGGGTTGGCCAGCTTGTGGTTGATGTCCGCGAAGTCCTCGGGGGTCAGCCCGATGCCCTTGTCGTGGATCTCGATCATGATCCGGCCGTCGGGCAGCCGGGTCGCGGCCACCTTCACCTTGGTCTGCGGCGAGGAGAACGTGGTGGCGTTCTCCAGCAGCTCGGACAGCAGGTGGATGAGGTCGGTCACGGCGGTGCCGTGGATCTCGCTCTCCGGGACCCCGCTGAGCTCGACCCGCTCGTACGACTCGACCTCGGACGTCGCCGCCCGCAGCACGTCGATCAGCGGCACCGGCTGGTTCCACCGGCGGCCCGGCTCCTCGCCCGCGAGGATCAGGAGGTTCTCTCCGTTGCGGCGCATGCGCGTCGCGAGGTGGTCGAGCCGGAAGAGGTTCTCCAGCTGGTCCGGGTCGGCCTCGTTGTTCTCCAGGTGGGTGATCAGCTCCAACTGGCGCTCGATCAGGCCCTGGTTGCGGCTGGAGAGGTTGGTGAAGATCGCGTTGACGTTGCCCCGCAGCAGCGCCTGCTCGGCGGCCAGCCGGACCGCCTCGCGGTGCACCTGGTCGAAGGCGCGGGCGACCTCGCCGATCTCGTCGGTGGTGGCGATCGGGATCGGCGCCACGCGGGTGTCGACCCGGCCCGGGTCGGTGCGGGAGAGCTGGTCGACCAGCATCGGCAGCCGCTGCTCGGCGACGCCGAAGGCCGCGTTGCGCAGCTCCCGCATGTTGCGGCTCATCCGGCGAGCCATCAGCCCGGCCACCACGAACGCGATGATCAGCGCGGCCAGCACGATGGCGGCGTCCTGGAAGGTGGACCACTTGGCGTCCGAGGAGATCTGCGCGGCCTCGTTCACCGCCTTGTCGGCCAGGTCCTTCTCGATGCCCCGGTACATGTCGAACTTGCCGGTGGCGGCCTGGAAGAACACGTCCGGGGTGACGCCCTTGAGGGCCAGCGCGTCCGGCGAGGCGCCGGAGGCTATCAGGGCGCTCATCTGGTCCGGCGACGGCGGGGCGTGGAACGTCTGGCCGGCCGCCTGCGCCTGCGACTTCGCGCGGGCGATCTGCTGCTGCGCAGCCTGCTGGAGCTTGCCGGCGTCCGACTTCAGCCGCGCCACGTCGTCGGGCGTACCGCCGGAGGTGTACTCGCCGATGGCGATGCCCTCCAGGTAGCGGTACGACGCGAACGCGGTCAGCTGGAGCTTGTGCTCCTTGCCGCCCTGCGGGGACGCCGGGTCGACCAGGAGGTGGGTGCCGATGGAGCGGGTCAGCGACTCGGCGGCCTTCGCCAGTGCGACCGCGTACACGGTGCGCCCGTAGGAGGTGATGTTGCCGGTGCCGAGACCGAGTTCGTTGGCGAACTCCATCAGCGGGTGCTGGATCTCGACGTAGCCCTCTTCGGTCTGCACGCCCGTGAGCTTGGAGGTGAAGGCGACCTGCCGCAGCTGCGCCAGCTTGGGCTCGGTCTTCTGGAACAGTGCCATCCGGCGCTTGAGGCCCGGCTCGTCCGGCATGTTCTTGGCGGCCTCGTGGAACGCCTGCGCGGCCGTGTCGGTCGCGTCCCGCGCCTCCTGGACGACCGGGTCGTCCTGCCGGCCCTTGAGGAGCGGGGCGGCGGTGCGGTCCCGCTCGTCGATGAGCGCGTTGCTGTAGGAAAGCGCGGCGCGCACGAGCTTCGCGGTGTTCTCGGCGTTCTGGGCGTCCTGCCAGGTACCGAAGGAATTGTTGACCCGCAGCCCGCCGAAGACCAGGGCGACCAGGACCGGGATCAGCAGAATGGCGTTCAGGCGGGTGGCCACGCGCCAGTTGCGCGGGGAGTACTTGCCGCCGCTGACCGGAGGCTTCGCGACCGGACTCTCGGAAGCGTCGGAAGCCGGTGCGCCACTCTCGCGTGGTGGCGGCGTGAAGTTGCCCCGCCGCGTTTCCTGCGGCTCGGGGCTCGTCGTGCTTCGCCTCACTCGACCAACAACCTCTCGGCGACGGCACGGGATTGCAGTGCCGTTTCTTCTGGGCGTTACTACTCCGGAGTTCAGCGAATTTCAGCACGTCAGGGCTGTGCGTTCCAAACACCGGACAGAGCCGAAGCGGCTCTGGAAAAGCGCCAGATAAAAGGGGCGTTAAGGGCGAGGCGCGGCAAAAGGCGAGAGAAATGTGAGCGCAGCGAAGCCGGTCATGCGCGCGCGGTGTCGAAGGCCGGCCGATTCACTGTCGAAACGTTATGAAGCCCTGGACGGGCGTGTCGAAGGACACAGATCACCGCCCGGACAGCGGGAACCGCACCAGGGCAGGGGTGATGGCCCCCCGGTGACCACTGCCGTACGGCCCACGCCGGATAGCGGGCGGGCCGTCCGGCCGTCACTACTGCAGGCGCGCCATCAGCGCGTGCTCCACGAGCGTGATCAGCGCGCTCTTGGCCTCCGTGCGGTGCCGCGCGTCGGTGGTGATGATCGGGGTCCCCGGCCCGATCTGGAGCGCCTCCCGGACCTCGTCCGGGGTGTGGGGCTGGTGTCCCTCGAAGCCGTTGAGGGCGATGACGAAGGGCAGGCCGCTGTTCTCGAAGTAGTCGACGGCCGGGAAGCAGTCGGCCAGTCGCCGGGTGTCGACGAGGACCACCGCGCCGATGGCGCCGCGGACCAGGTCGTCCCACATGAACCAGAAGCGGTCCTGGCCCGGCGTACCGAACAGGTACAGGATCAGGTCCTCGTCCAGGGTGATCCGGCCGAAGTCCATCGCCACGGTCGTGGTCGTCTTGTCCTGGACGTGGCTGAGGTCGTCGATCCCCGCCGACGCGGAGGTCATCACGGCCTCCGTGCGCAGCGGGTTGATCTCCGAGACCGCGCCGACGAACGTGGTCTTGCCCACGCCGAAGCCGCCCGCCACCACGATCTTCGCCGAGGTGGTGGAGCGGGCCGGGCTCGGTGCGGTGCCGCCGTCAGAGCTTGCGAAGTCCACTGAGCACCCTCTCCAGCAGGGTCACGTCCGGCGTGCCGCCCGCCTCGCCGCTGCCGCCCGGCTGGTGGATCGCCACCATCCCGGCCTCCGCCAGGTCGGCCACCAGGATGCGCGCCACACCGAGCGGGATGTGCAGCAGCGCGGAGACCTCGGCCACCGACTTCACCTCGCGGCACAGGTGGCAGATCCGCTGGTGCTCGGGGAGCAGGCCGGGCAGCTGGGACGGGTCGGCCGTGGTGCTGACCAGTGCCTCTATGGCGAGCTGGTAGCGCGGCCGGGTCCGGCCTCCGGTCATGGCGTACGGGCGCACCAGCGGCTGGTCACCTTCGCTCCCGTACGGCGCTGGGCTGTAGGCGCCGTACGGGCCGGAAGTATGGGGCGGCGGGGTCATGGGTCCTCCGGACGGGACAACTGACGTGTCGTCGGGTTGGGCCGGTGGGGGGTACGGCGTGGATGGATGAGGGGTTACCGGGTGCGGTGCGGCGCTGCGGACGCCGCGCGCACTCAGTTCAGCAGACTGCCCTGGAGTTCCGCACGGAGATCGGGCGTCAGGACGGTGCCCGCACGGTCGACCAGCAGGGCCATCTCGTAGCCGACGAGGCCGATGTCGCACTCCGGGTGCGCCAGTACGGCCAGCGACGATCCGTCGGAGACGGACATGATGAAGAGGAAGCCGCGCTCCATCTCCACCACGGTCTGGTTGACCGTCCCGCCCTCGAAGATGCGGGAGGCACCCGAGGTCAGGGACGTCAGGCCGGAGGCCACCGCCGCCAACTGGTCGGCGCGGTCACGAGGGAACCCCTCGGACATCGCGAGGAGCAGTCCGTCCGCGGAGACCACCACCGTGTGGGACACCCCGGGGGTGTTGTCCACGAAGTTGGTGATCAACCAGTTCAGATTCTGCGCCGCCTGGCTCATCGGACTCAACTAACGCTCCTGCTGGTGAGTGGGATCGACAATGCCGTGGTTGCCGGTGGACGACGTCCCGGCCTGCCGGCCCTGCTGGATGCCCCGGCGGAGATTGGTCAGCCGGCCGCGCACGTCGCTGGGCGCGCGGGAGACCTGCGGACCGCCCTGCGGGGCTTGCTGCTGCGCGGTGCCGGCGACGAGATTGGCGCGCGGCACCCGGCGGGGCAGCCCGGACGTGGTGACCCCGCCCGAGGCCGGCTGGCGGATCTGCTCCGCCTGCCGCCACGTCTCGTCGTTCGGCGAGGTTCGCCACTGTGCGCCGGCGTCGGCCGGGGCGCCCTCGCGGGCGGCACCGCCCGCCGGCGCACCGGCGGCCGGCACGCCGCCGGCGGGCGTGTCACCCGGCGCGGCGCCGTCCTGGCCACCGTCGCGGCGCGGCAGCGGCGGCACACCGGCGGCGGCCGCCGCCGGAGTGTTGAACCAGTTGGACTCGATGGTGTCGAAGATCGGCGTGCGGTCGTCGACGGGGCGGGCGTCCGTGGTGCCGAGCGGGTCGCCGCGGAGCGGACCGCTCAGCGGATCGCCGAGCGGGTCCTCGCCCGCCGGGGCCCGTCCGGCGTCCGGCTGCCGGACCTGCCCGGCCGGCTCCGCGCGCCCGTTCGCGGGGCGCGGGAACTGTCCGGTGGTCTCGAAGTGCCCGGTGTCGGCGTCGGGCCGCGGGAACTGTCCGGTGGTCTCGAACTGTCCGGTGTCGGCGTCGGGCCGCGGGAACTGTCCGGTGGTCTCGAAGTGCCCGGTGTCGGCGTCGGGCCGCGGGAACTGTCCGGTGGTCTCGAAGTGCCCGGCGTCGGCGTCCGGCTGCGGGAACTGCCCGGTGTCGCCGGTGTCGCCGCCCGCCCAGGTCGGCTCGCGGCCCGCGGCCGGAGCCGGAGCACTGTCCCGTCCCGCACCGTCCCGACCCGCGCCGGGCCGCGGTCCGCCGAAGTCGGGCCGCGCGAACGCGGCGGTGTCACCGGGGCCGGCGGCCGGCGCGGGCCGCCGGAAGGTGCCGGTGGTCTCCGGCTCCTCGTGGCCCCGCGGCCGGTCCTGCGCCTCGCGGGGCGCCATCGGCCAGTCGTCGTTGGTACCGCGGTCCCGGCGCACGCCCAGGGGCGCGTCGCCCGTCTGCCCGGCGTCCGCGGGAGCCGTTCCGGCCCCGCTGCCCGGCAGTTCGCCCGCCGCGTTCCGGGTCGGCAGCTGCGGCCGCTCCTCGCGTCCGGGCAGGCCGGCGGGCGGCGCCACGGTGGGGGTGCGGCCGTCCTCGGCACCGAGGCCCGCCTCCGTGCCGCGGACCGGCAGTGCGGGCCGCGCCCCGGCGGCGTCACCGCCCAGACCCGGCGCGGACGGTGCGGTACGGCCGCCGGGAGCCGGCGAGCCGAAGGCGTTCGTGCCGCCGCCCGGGCCACCGCGGCCGGGCAGCGCGGGCCGCCCGCCGGGGCCGGAGCCGACCTGGCCGCGCGGCTGCAGTCCGGCCAGTCGGCTGCTGGGCGCGCCGCTGCCCTCCCCGGGGCTCTTGGCGGTGCTGGGTGCCGGCTTCTTGCCGCCCTGGGCGACGTCGACCGGCAGCATGACCAGCGCGGTGGTGCCGCCGGAGTCGGACGGCCGGAGCTGGATGCGGATGCCGTGCCGCAGGGACAGCCGGCCGACCACGAACAGGCCCATCCGCCGGGACACCGAGACGTCCACGGTCGGCGGGCTGGCCAGCCGCTCGTTGATCGCCGACAGGTCCTCGGGGGAGAGGCCGATGCCGGTGTCGTGGATCTCGACCAGGACGCGGCCGTCGGGCAGCGCGTGGCCGGTCACCTTGACCTTGGTCTGCGGCGAGGAGAACGAGGTCGCGTTCTCCAGCAGCTCGGCGAGCAGGTGCACGAGGTCGTTGACGACCCGGCCGGCGACCTCGGTCTGCGGGACCGCGTTCAGCTCGATCCGCTCGTACTGCTCCACCTCGGAGGCGGCGGCCCGCAGGACGTCGACCAGCGGCACCGGACGAGTCCACCGGCGGCCCGGCTCCTCACCCGCGAGGACGAGGAGGTTCTCGCCGTTACGGCGCATGCGGGTGGCGAGGTGGTCGAGCTTGAAGAGCGAGGAGAGCTGGTCCGGGTCGGCCTCGCGGGACTCCAGTTCGGAGATCAGCGAGAGCTGACGCTGGATCAGGCCCTGGGAGCGGCGCGAGAGGTTGGTGAACATCGCGTTGACGTTGCCCCGCAGCAGCGCCTGCTCGGACGCCAGCCGGACCGCCTCGCGGTGCACGTCGTCGAAGGCCGCGGCCACCCGGCCGATCTCGTCCCGGCTGTGCACACCGACCGACTCGACGGAGGTGTCCACGTCCTGCGGGTCGGACTCGGACAGCTGCTTGACCAGCTCCGGCAGTCGGTCCTGGGCGACCTTCTGCGCGGTGTCCTGGAGCCGGCGCAGCGAGCGGACCATGGAGCGGGCCACGACGAACGCGCCGACCAGCGAGACGCCGAGGACCAGCAGGATCACCGCACCGTTGAGGATCGCGTCCTGGGTCGCGGCGTTGCGCAGCTCGCGGGACTTCTGCTCCATCTCGGAGAGCAGCGAGGTCTCGATCCGCGACATCTCGTCGATCTTGACGGTGTCGGAGTCGTACCAGTCCAGGTACTTGTACTCCTGGCTGCGGATGCCGTTCGTGCTGGCGAAGGCCCGGTGCGCGAACGCGTACGCGGCCTTGATCTCGTCGTTGTTGCCGTCCAGACCGCGGGTGAGGGCGCCGGCGTTGCCGTTGTAGATCTGGGAGAAGCGGTCCCGGGCGGCCTTCTCGTTGTCCTCGGCGCTGCGGCCGGCCTGCCGGTCGTTGGCGGAGAGCTGCGGGCCGCCCGAGTGCGCCAGACCGGCGCTGACCAGGGCGCGCTGGATCGACGCGTACTCCTTGGCGGAGGAGAACGCCGCCAGGGCACGGGTGTTGCGGATCATCTCCGGGTTGCTGGTGGCCTGCGCCATGTCCTGCGAGAGGTCCAGCAGGGAGGCGATCAGCTGGTTGTAGTCGGTGACGGTCCGCGCGACGTTGTTGTCGTCCTTGTAGGCGTTGGCGCGGATCTCGTTGAGGGTGTTGAGCTGGCGGCCGATCTCCAGGACGGTGGCCCGGACGCCGGCCATGGTGGCGTCGTCGGGCTTGATGTCGCCGGTGGCCTGGTTGAAGGAGACCTTGGCGCGGTCGGTGGCCTCGCGCGGGGCCACCACGCTGGCGTCGTCCTTGACGTTGCCGGTGCCGGCCAGCGGGCCGGCCGACTTGTCGCGCTCGACCTGGAGGGCGTCGGCCAGCTCGGTTGCCTGCCGGGTCATCTCGGTGAGCAGCTGCATCTTGTCGAGCTGGTCGATGTTGTCCAGCTCGGTGTTGACGCGCAGTGCGCCCAGGGTCGTCGCGGCGACGACGGGGAGCGCGAGCAGCGAGACGAGCCGGGTGCTGATGCGCCAGTTGCGCAGCGCTATTCGACTGCCGGGCCCGCTGGGGCTGTTCTTGGGCTTGCCGCCGTCCGCGGCGTCATCACCCGGAGTCTGGCCGCGGTCTGTCCCGCCGCGCAGCTCCGGGTCCGCCGCAGCGTTGCCATCCCTCTTGAAACGTCCCTGCACTAGCGTCGCAACCTCTGGACCAGGCGTCCCACCGCGCCAACGGCGGGACGGTGTCGAGTCGAAGGGGGACCGCGAAGTCCCCCGTGGCGGTCGTGATGACCGGCGGGCCATCCCCTCTGGCCGAGGGAGCGGCACCACCGCGCGGCGCTCCTTCGCGCCTCTGCGCGCCGGCGAAAAGTGCGGCGGTCCGTGGAATTCCAGCACAGTGCCGGATCTCCAACAAGAGCGGAGCCGGTCACCGTGACATGGGTGACGCAATGTACGGAATGCGTTACGAACGGTAGAAGACGGCCCGCACTATTTCGGACTTTTACCCGCGAGTTGACCGCCCTCACCCCTTGTCCCAGGTGGGGTGATCAGGAGCGGAACATGCGGTTCAATCCGGCAATGTCCGTTTCGACCATGGATGTTGATCAAGGGAAATGCGGCATATGTCACACCCTTCGTGAGGAAACTCACAGGAAGATCGCCGACTTTCCCGCTGATCCGCAGGGAATAGCGCGCTTAGCCTGACGCTTTACACAGTTGCGTAAAACGACAACGCGCAGAAATGCAACGTTCGGCAACTCTTCCCGACCAGACGCGAGGCATACCGCAGTGAAGACGACGATGATGTTCCGCAACATAGCCAACCCGCGGCGCACCACCCTGGCCCATCTGGCGGACGCCGAGGAGCTCGGCACCCTGGAGGCCCCGGAGCACACCGTCGACCTGCCCCGCCAGACCGCCAACCCGCGCCGTACCGTCTTGAACGATCTCCCGAAGCAGGACGTCACGGCCTGAATGGACGGCGATGCGTACAGGCCCCCGCGATAGCCTGGAGTGTCAACTCCGGCCAATGATCATGAGGGGCAGCGGCAACCCGTGCGCATCGCCAGATTCTCCATCGACGGCAACGTCGGCTTCGGCGTTCTCGAAGGAGACGAACTCGACGTCATCAAGGGGCATCCGTTCGCGGAATTCGAGCGCTCGGGCCAAAAGGTCCCCCTCGACAAGGTGCGGCTGTTGCCGCCGGTCCTCCCCAACAAGGTCGTGGCGATCGGCCGCAACTACGCCGAACACGCCGCCGAACTGGGCAACGAGGTCCCGGACACGCCGGTCACCTTCTTCAAACCGTCGACGTCGGTGATCGGGTCCGGCGACCCCATCACCTACCCCTCCTTCTCCCAGGAGCTGCACCACGAAGCGGAGCTGGCCGTCGTCATCGGCCGGATGTGCCGCGAGGTGCCCCGCGAGCGGGTCAAGGACGTCATCCTCGGCTACACCTGCGCCAACGACGTCACCGCGCGCGACGTCCAGCGCCGCGAGAAGCAGTGGGCCCGGGCCAAGGGCTTCGACAGCTCCTGCCCCCTGGGCCCCTGGATCGAGACGGACCTCGACCCGAGCGACCTCACCATCCAGTGCACGGTCAACGGCGAACAGCGCCAGCTCGGCCGCACCAGCGAGATGGTCCGCCCGATCGAGGACCTGATCGTCCACATCACCGAGGCCATGACGCTGCTCCCCGGCGACGTCGTCCTCACGGGCACCCCGGCCGGGGTCGGCCCGCTCAACGTCGGCGACGTGGTCGCCGTCACCATCGAAGGCATCGGCACTCTCACCAACAAGGTGATCAAGCGTGGCTAACGCGACCCCCGGAACCCCCGTCCGCGTACGTTTCTGTCCCTCCCCGACCGGCAACCCGCACGTCGGCCTGGTCCGTACCGCCCTGTTCAACTGGGCCTACGCCCGGCACACCGGCGGCCAGCTGGTCTTCCGCATCGAGGACACCGACGCGGCCCGCGACTCCGAGGAGTCCTACAACCAGCTGCTGGACTCGTTCCACTGGCTCGGCTTCGACTGGGACGAGGGCCCCGAGGTCGGCGGCCCGCACGCCCCCTACCGCCAGTCGCAGCGGATGGACCTCTACAAGGACGTCGCCGAGAAGCTGCTCGCCGCCGGCCACGCCTACCACTGCTACTGCACCACCGAAGAGCTCGACGCCCGCCGCGAGGCCGCCCGCGCGGCCGGCAGGCCCTCCGGCTACGACGGCACCTGCCGCGAGCTGACGGCCGAGCAGAAGGCCGCCTACGAGGCCGAGGGCCGCGCCTCGATCGTCCGCTTCCGGATGCCCGACGCGCCCATCACCTTCACCGACCTGGTCCGCGGCGAACTGACCTTCACCCCGGAGAACGTCCCGGACTACGGCATCGTCCGCGCCAACGGGGCCCCGCTCTACACCCTCGTCAACCCGGTCGACGACGCCCTGATGGGCATCACCCACGTCCTGCGCGGCGAGGACCTGCTCTCCTCCACCCCCCGCCAGATCGCCCTCTACCGGGCCCTGATCGAGCTGGGCGTCGCCTCGGCCGTCCCCGAGTTCGGCCACCTGCCCTACGTCATGGGCGAGGGCAACAAGAAGCTCTCCAAGCGCGACCCCCAGGCCAACCTCAACCTCTACCGGGAGCGCGGCTTCCTCCCCGAGGGCCTGCTGAACTACCTGTCCCTGCTGGGCTGGTCGTTCTCCGCGGACCAGGACATCTTCACCATCCCCGAGATGATCGAGAAGTTCGACATCGCGGACGTCAACGCCAACCCGGCCCGCTTCGACCTCAAGAAGGCCGAGGCGATCAACGCCGAGCACATCCGCCGGCTCGACGTGAAGGACTTCACCGCGGCCTGCGAGCCCTGGCTGAAGGCCCCCTTCGCCAACTGGGAGCCCGCGGACTTCGACCAGGCCGCGTGGCAGGCGATCGCCCCGCACGCCCAGACCCGCCTGACCGTCCTCTCCGAGATCACCGCCAACGTCGACTTCCTCTTCCGCACCGAGCCGGTCGACGACGAGGCGTCCTGGACCAAGGCCATGAAGGGCGACCCGGTGGCCCTGCTCACCACCGCCCGCGCCAACCTGGAGTCCGCCGACTGGACCGCCGGCCCCGAGCCCCTCAAGCAGGCCGTCCTCGCCGCCGGCGAGCAGCACGGCCTCAAGCTCGGCAAGGCCCAGGCCCCGGTCCGGGTGGCCGTCACCGGCCGCACCGTCGGTCTCCCCCTCTTCGAGTCCCTGGAGATCCTCGGCAAGGAGCGCACCCTCGCCCGCATCGACGCGGCCCTGGCCAAGCTGACCGCCTGACCCGACCGCACCCGAGGAACCCCGGGCCCGGAAGCGACCACGCTTCCGGGCCCGCCCCCTTTCTTCCCCATCCCACCCGGCGCAGCTTTCTCCCACCCACCCGGCGCAGCTTTCTCCCACCCACCCGGCGCAGCTTTCTCCCACCCACCCGGCCCGGCATTCCCCCTTGCCTCGCCCCGCCCACCGCCCGTTAGATTCCCGGCATGCCCCTGCGTGCCGTCCTCTGGGACATCGACGACACCCTCTTCGACTACACCGGGTCCGACCGCGCCGGCGTGCTGCGCCACCTGCGGGCCGAGGGACTGCTGGCCGCGTACGGCGGCGAGGCGGCGGCGCTGGCCCGCTGGCAGCGCGCGATGGAGACCGAGTTCGCCCGCTTCCTCGCGGGCGAGCTGGGCTTCCTGGAGCACCGCAGGGCCCGCGCCCGGACGTTCCTGGGCGCCCCGCTGAGCGACACGGAGGCGGACGCCTGGTTCGCCCGCTACCTCGCCCACTACGAGGCGTCCTGGGAGCTCTTCCCGGACTCCGTGCCGGCCCTGGAGTCACTGGCCCCCCTGGTGCGCCAGGCCGTGCTCTCGAACTCCTCCACCGCCAACCAGGAGCGCAAGCTGACCACCCTGGGCATCCGCGAGCACTTCGAGGCGGTGCTGTGCGCCGACGGCCTGGGATACGCCAAGCCCGCCCCGGAGGCGTTCCGGGGAGCCTGCGCATCCCTCGGGCTGCCACCGGCCGAGGTGCTCTACGTGGGCGACCGCCTCGACGTCGACGGCCTGGGCGCCCGGGACGCCGGCCTGGCGGCCGTGTGGCTGGATCGCGCGGGTGCCGAGGAGCAGCCGCCGCCGGGGGTGCGCCGGATCCGAGGGCTGGCCGAGCTCCCCGAGTTGGTGCGCGGGGTTATCGGTTTTGGAGCACCCTCCGCGATCAGGTAATGTTCTTCCTGCGCCGCCCGAGAGGGCCGAAAGGCCCGGACCGGAAAGCGCAGATCAAGGCAAGGCCCCCCACCGGGGGTTGCACTTTGATGGCCTATGGTGTAATTGGCAGCACGACTGATTCTGGTTCAGTTAGTCTTGGTTCGAGTCCAGGTAGGCCAGCTCGCAGAGCTCATCTGCAAGGCCCCCGTTGTGTAGCGGCCTAGCACGCCGCCCTCTCAAGGCGGTAGCGCCGGTTCGAATCCGGTCGGGGGTACAGATCCTTCTCGGGGAGGCAGTCCGGGTCGCACCCACTGTCACTCACGCAGGATCGCTAGGGCCCCCGTTGTGTAGCGGCCTAGCACGCCGCCCTCTCAAGGCGGTAGCGCCGGTTCGAATCCGGTCGGGGGTACTGGTCTACACCACCATGGCCTATGGTGTAATTGGCAGCACGACTGATTCTGGTTCAGTTAGTCTTGGTTCGAGTCCAGGTAGGCCAGCTCGCAGAGCTCATCTGCAAGGCCCCCGTTGTGTAGCGGCCTAGCACGCCGCCCTCTCAAGGCGGTAGCGCCGGTTCGAATCCGGTCGGGGGTACATCGAAGAAAGGCCCTCCGCGTCACGCGGAGGGCCTTTCTGCTGTTCCCGTATGGCAACTCTGGTCGGTGCCCAACGGCCTTGTGCAGCAGGGCGGTTGGCGCTCGGCGGGGGTGGCGGCCCGCGGCGGACGGGCAGTTGGGCGAGCGGGGTGGCGCGCCGGGGAGTGCGCCGGCCGGCCGCCGCGGGGGAGCGGGGCCGGCCGGCGGGGCTCAGCCGCCGTTGCGGCGCAGGCCCTCGGAGAGGCGGGCGGCGGCGTCGATGACGGCCTGGGCGTGCATCCGGCCGGGGTGGCGGGTCAGGCGCTCGATCGGACCGGAGACGGAGACGGCGGCCACCACGCGGTTGGAGGGGCCACGGACGGGCGCGGAGACCGAGGCCACGCCCGGCTCCCGCTCGCCGATCGACTGGGCCCAGCCGCGGCGTCGTACGCCGGACAGCGCGGTGGCGGTGAAGCGGGCGCCCTGGAGGCCCCGGTGCAGCCGCTCCGGCTCCTCCCAGGCCATCAGGATCTGGGCGGAGGAGCCGGCCTTCATGGTCAGTGTGGAGCCCACCGGGACGGTGTCCCGCAGTCCGGACAGCCGTTCCGCCGCCGCCACGCAGATCCGCATGTCGCCCTGGCGGCGATAGAGCTGGGCGCTCTCGCCCGTCACATCGCGCAGGTGCGTGAGCACCGGTCCGGCCGTTGCCAGCAGGCGGTCCTCGCCGGCCGCCGCGGCCAGCTCGGAGAGCCGTGGGCCCAGGATGAACCGGCCCTGCATGTCCCTCGCCACCATCCGGTGGTGTTCCAGTGCCACGGCCAGCCGGTGGGCCGTGGGTCGTGCGAGCCCGGTCGCCGCGACCAGCCCGGCGAGGGTGGCCGGACCGGACTCCAGAGCGCTCAAAACCAGAGCTGCCTTGTCGAGAACGCCGACGCCGCTAGAGTTGTCCATGCAACGATACTCGCGTCTCACAGTGTGAAACGCAAGTTCAATTTTCCATGGAAGTCGTCACTCTGTAGATGCGGCCCTCGACCAGGGCCCGGCGTCAGGCCCGCAGGGGATATGAGCGGGTCACCGCGCACAGACGAGCAAGGCCGGCACAGTGGCCGGCCGGAGGGAAAGCGATGGGACGGACACTCGCGGAGAAGGTCTGGGACGACCACGTCGTCCGGCGCGCGGAAGGCGAGCCCGACCTCCTCTTCATCGATCTGCACCTGCTGCACGAGGTCACCAGCCCGCAGGCGTTCGACGGCCTCCGCAAGGCCGGCCGCCAGGTGCGGCGGACGGACCTGACCATCGCCACCGAAGACCACAACACCCCGACCCTCGACATCGACAAGCCGATCGCCGACCCGGTCTCGCGCACGCAGCTGGAGACCCTGCGCAAGAACTGCGCGGAGTTCGGCGTCCGGCTGCACCCGCTGGGCGACGTCGAGCAGGGTGTCGTCCACGTCGTGGGGCCGCAGTTGGGGCTGACCCAGCCCGGCACCACCGTCGTCTGCGGTGACAGCCACACCTCCACCCACGGCGCGTTCGGCGCGCTGGCGTTCGGCATCGGCACCAGCCAGGTCGAGCACGTCCTGGCCACCCAGACGCTGCCGATGGCGCCGTTCAGGACCATGGCGATCACCGTGGACGGCGAGTTGCCCGACGGCGTCACCGCCAAGGACCTGATCCTGGCGATCATCGCCAAGATCGGCACCGGCGGCGGCCAGGGCTATGTCATCGAGTACCGCGGCTCGGCCATCGAGAAGCTGTCGATGGAAGCCCGGATGACCATCTGCAACATGTCGATCGAGGCGGGCGCCCGGGCCGGCATGATCGCCCCCGACCAGACCACCTTCGACTACCTCCAGGGCCGCGACCACGCTCCCGAGGGCGAGGACTGGGACGCCGCCGTGGCGTACTGGAAGACGCTGCGCACCGACGACGACGCGGTGTTCGACACCGAGGTCGTCATCGACGCCGCCTCGCTGGCGCCGTTCGTCACCTGGGGCACCAACCCCGGCCAGGGTGCGCCCCTTTCGGCGAACGTCCCCGACCCGGCTTCGTACGAGGACCCCTCGGAGCGGCACGCCGCCGAAAGGGCCCTGGAATACATGGGGTTGACGGCCGGTCAACCGCTCCGCGAGATCTCCGTGGACACCGTCTTCGTAGGTTCGTGCACCAACGGCCGCATCGAGGACCTGCGCTCGGCGGCCTCGATCCTGGAGGGCCGCAAGGTCGCGGACGGGGTGCGGGTGCTGATCGTCCCCGGCTCGGTGCGGGTCGCGCTGCAGGCCGTCGAGGAGGGGCTGGACAAGGTCTTCACCGCGGCCGGCGCCGAATGGCGGCACGCGGGCTGCTCGATGTGCCTGGGCATGAACCCCGACCAGCTGGCGCCCGGTGAGCGCTCCGCGTCCACCTCCAACCGCAACTTCGAGGGCCGGCAGGGCAAGGGCGGCCGCACCCACCTGGTCTCCCCGCAGGTCGCCGCCGCAACGGCGGTTCTCGGCCATCTGGCCTCACCGGCCGACCTGGCCGGCCAGTCCGACGTCGCTACGCCCGCGGGAGTCTGAACCATGGAAGCTTTCACCACCCACACCGGCCGGGCCGTTCCGCTGCGCCGCAGCAACGTCGACACCGACCAGATCATCCCCGCCCACTGGCTGAAGAAGGTCACCCGCGACGGCTTCGAGGACGGGCTGTTCGAGGCGTGGCGCAAGGACCCGGAGTTCGTCCTCAACCAGGAGACGTACAAGGGCGCGACCGTCCTGGTCGCGGGGCCCGACTTCGGCACCGGCTCCTCGCGCGAGCACGCCGTCTGGGCGCTGCAGAACTACGGCTTCAAGGCCGTCATCTCCTCGCGGTTCGCGGACATCTTCCGCGGCAACTCCCTCAAGAACGGCCTGCTGACGGTGGTCCTGCCGCAGGAGACCGTGGACCGGCTGCAGAAGCTGGTGGAGTCCGACCCGACCGCCGAGGTGACGGTCGACCTGGTCAACCGCGAGGTCCGTGCCGAGGGCGTCACCGCCGGCTTCGAGCTGGACGAGAACGCTCGTTGGCGGTTGCTGGAGGGTCTGGACGACATCAGCCTCACCCTTCGGGAGGAGTCCGCCATCGCCGACTACGAGGCGAACAGGCCCTCGTTCAAACCGCGTACCATCGAGGTCTGACCTCGGGTTTTATGGCTCAAAGACTTATTGCGTACGATGCGCCCCCTGTGCAGTTGGCAGGGGGCGCATCGGCTTGTGGAGCCGGGCGTTGAGGCCCCGTGAAGCGACAACTCGCCGCAGATGGCACAATTAGCGCATGGAACGCGACGACCAACTCAAGCTCTACGGTTTCGTCGCCGACCGACTCAAGGACGCACACGCAAGGGTGCGGACACTGCAAGTCCCGGAGGGCGTACGGATGGCGCTGACCCGGAAGCTGCTCGTCATCACGGCCGCGGCTAAACACGATCTTGCGGACGCGGCAAGGCGTCTGGAGTGGTTCATGAGCGACCTTGACGAAGGTCGTTATCCCGAAGATGTGCATGCCGATGGAAGTCCGTGAAGGTCGAGTCCGTTGCGGCACAAGGGTGATTAGCCCGTTTCGTGTTTGATTTGCGGTATATATCTGCCTAACGTGCGAAAAAGCTTGGAAACTTTCGTTCCAGCAATGTCTCCGAAGGGGAAGACGTGAACAAGGCGCAGCTCGTAGAAGCCATTGCCGACAAGCTCGGTGGCCGCCAGAACGCCGCGGACGCGGTGGACGCCGTACTGGACGCAGTCGTCCGTGCAGTTGTCGCGGGCGACCGCGTTTCGGTCACCGGTTTCGGCTCGTTCGAGAAGGTGGACCGCCCGGCCCGTTACGCGCGCAACCCGCAGACGGGTGAGCGGGTGCGGGTCAAGAAGACCTCGGTGCCCCGTTTCCGCGCCGGTCAGGGCTTCAAGGACCTGGTGAGCGGCTCGAAGAAGCTCCCCAAGGGTGGCGAGGTCGCCGTCAAGAAGGCGCCCAAGGGCAGCCTGACCGGCGGTGCCGCCATCAAGAAGGCCGCGGCGAAGAAGGCCGTCGCCAAGAAGGCCGCTGCCAAGAAGGCGGCGCCGGCGAAGAAGGCCGCGGCGAAGAAGACCACCGCGAAGAAGGTCACCGCGAAGAAGACCACGGCGAAGAAGGCGGCGCCCGCGAAGAAGGCCGCCGCGGCGAAGAAGGCCACCGCGGCGAAGAAGACCACCGCGAAGAAGGCCACGGCGAAGAAGACCGCACCGGCCAAGAAGGCCACGGCGAAGAAGGCCCCTGCCAAGAAGGCCACGGCGCGCAAGACCACCGCCAAGAAGACCACTGCCCGCAAGCGGTAATTCCACGGCGGCACCCCAACGCCAGGCGCCGGGCCGGTCTCCCTCCGGGGAGCCCGGCCCGCGGTGCGTGCCCACCAGGGCCGCCGTCTACCCTTGCCCCATGCAGGCCACCGCGTACACCTACGACGAGACGACCCGCTCCGGCAGCGTGCTGCTGGACGACGGGACCCCGCTGTCCTTCGACGCGGCGGCCTTCGACGCAGGCGGCCTGCTCCTGCTGCGCCCCGGTCAGCGGGTGCGCATCGAGGTCACCGGCGAGGGTGACGCCCGGCGGATCGTCCTCGTCACGCTCCAGACGCTCTGACCTGGGGCGGCACCACGCCGGCCGGAGCGCCCGACAGATCCCCGGCGCCGAGGACGCCGGCGCGGCCCGGCGCGCTCAGCACGGTCGCCCACTCCGCCCAGCCCGGCACCCGCGGGGCCTGCCGCGCGGTGTGCGGGCCGACCCCCAGGGCCAGCGCGGCCCGCAGGTCCTCCCCGGTGTCCACGTCGTGGCGCACCGACGGCACGTCCGGCGCGGCGATCTCATGCGCCCCGGAGGCCAGGTGACGGGCCCGGGAGGGGCCGCCGAAAGCCGGGTCCAATTCCGTACCGGAAGTCGCCGACAGAAGTGTTGTCCCGATTTCCGCCGCATCCGCGAGAAATGCCCGCGGAAATAGCGCGGCGGAATGGAGCACCGTCGCCAGCTCGGCCGGGCGGAGCGCCGGGAGATCGGCGTTCAGTGCGGCGACCGGTGCACCGGGTCGCCGGGCCCTTACCACGGCCGCGCCATGGGCCAGTGCGGCATTCAGTCCGTTGGCCGGAGCGTCCGGCACGATGCGCGCCCCCAGTGCCGCCAAGTGCTCCCCGGCCACCGGATCGTCCGTGACAACCGCCACATCGCGCACGTCCGCGCAGGCCAGCGCGGCGGCCACGGTGTCCAGCGCGAATGCCAGCGCCAACTTCGGCCGGAACTCCTCGCCGGCGGCCACGGAGAGCCTGCTCTTGGCCCGCACCAGCGGTTTCAGCGGCACTACGAGGCTCCAGCCCACATCCGCTCCGTCTCTTCGCATCGGGATCATTCTCACCTGCCGCCGGAACCTTTCCGGAGTGGCGGGGTTACGGTGTTCTCGACATAGCGGGTACTCGGGGCGACACTTGTGCGGCTGCCGGCTCGCAGCAGCTTCGCAGGTCCCACAAGGAGGGTGTCCCAGTGTCCCGCCGCAGAATCGGCTTCTGGTACCGCTTGGCCGCGGTCATCTGCAAACCGCCGCTCTTGGTTCTGTTCAAGCGGGACTGGCGGGGAATGGAGCACATTCCGGCCGACGGCGGTTTTATTACCGCGGTCAACCACAACTCGTATCTTGATCCGCTCTCCTATGCGCACTATCAGTACAACACCGGGCGGGTCCCCCGATTCCTCGCCAAGGCCGGACTCTTCAAGAGCGGCTTTGTCGGCCTGATGATGCGCGGAACGGGACAGATCCCGGTCTACCGCGAAACCACCGACGCGGCCACCGCCTTCCGGGCCGCCGTGAACGCCATCGAGAAGGGCGAATGCGTCGCCTTCTACCCCGAGGGCACCCTCACCCGTGACCCCGCGCAGTGGCCGATGCAGGGCAAGACCGGCGCCGCCCGGGTCGCCCTGCTGACCAAGGCCCCGGTCATCCCCGTCGCCCAGTGGGGCGCCAACGAGGCGATGCCGCCCTACGCCAAGGAGAAGAAGCTCCAGCTCTTCCCGCGCAAGACGCTGCGGGTCAAGGCCGGTCCGCCGGTCGACCTCAGCGAGTTCTACGGTCAGGAGCCCACCGCCGAGGTGCTGCGCGCCGTGACCGAGAAGATCATGGCCGCCATCACCGCGGAGCTGGCGGGCATCCGCGGCGAGACCGCGCCGGCCGAACCGTTCGACTACCGCAAGGAAATCGCCAGGGAGCGGCGGGCCGCCCGCGAGGCCGCCCGGGCAGCCGCGGCCGCCGAGGCGGCCCGGACCGGCGACGCCGTCCTGGAACCGGCCGAGTCGGCCGCCCCCTCGCAGCAGGTCCGAAGCAACTCGCAGGCACAGGAGGATGAAGGCAAGTGACGCGCTGCGCCGTCTTCGGCACGGGGTCCTGGGGCACCGCATTCGCGATGGTGCTCGCCGACGCGGGATGCGAGGTGACCCTGTGGGGGCGCAGAGCGACCCTCGTCGACGCCATCAACACCGGCCGCACCAACCCGGACTACCTGCCGGGCGTCGAACTGCCCGCGGGCGTACGGGCCACCACCGACCCCGCCGAGGCCGCCCGGGGCGCGGACTTCACCGTCCTCGCCGTGCCCTCCCAGACGCTGCGCGCCAACCTCGCCGAGTGGGCGCCCCTGCTGCCCTCCGACACGGTCCTGGTCTCGCTGATGAAGGGCGTCGAACTGGGCACCGCCAAGCGCATGAGCGAGGTCATCGAGGAGGTCGCCAAGGTCCCCGCGGAACGCGTCGCGGTGCTGACCGGCCCCAACCTCGCCAAGGAGGTCGCCGCCCGGCAGCCCGCCGCGGCCGTCGTGGCCTGCGCCGACGAGTCCGTCGCCCAGCGCCTGCAGACCGCCTGCCACACCGCGTACTTCCGCCCGTACACCAACACCGACGTGGTGGGCTGCGAACTGGGCGGCGCGGTCAAGAACGTCATCGCGCTCGCGGTCGGCATCGCCACCGGCATGGGCCTGGGCGACAACGCCAAGGCGTCCCTGATCACCCGCGGGCTCGCCGAGACCACCCGGCTCGGCCTGGCGATGGGCGCCGACGCGCACACCTTCGCGGGCCTGGCCGGCATGGGCGACCTCGTCGCCACCTGCTCCTCGCCGCTCTCCCGCAACAACACCTTCGGCACCAACCTCGGCCGCGGCATGTCCCTGGCGGAGACCATCGCGGTCACCAAGCAGACCGCGGAGGGCGTCAAGTCCTGCGAGTCCGTGCTGGATCTGGCCCGCCGGCACGGCGTCGACATGCCGCTCACCGAGACCGTGGTGGAGATCGTCCACGAGGGCAAGCCGCCGCTGGTGGCCCTCAAGGAGCTGATGTCCCGCAGCGCCAAGCCCGAGCGCCACTGACCGCCCGCTCGTCACCCCGCCCCCGCCCCGCCGGGCCACCGATGGCCGCAGCAGCACTGCCGCGGCCCCTACCAGCAGGTACCCTCAAGCCGATATGAGCAGCGAGACTTCCTCCCACAAGCCCCGCGTCGCCGTCGTGTTCGGCGGCCGCAGCTCCGAGCACGCCATCTCCGTGGTCACCGCCGGAGCCGTGCTGGCCGCCATCGACCGCGACAAGTACGACGTGCTGCCCATCGGCATCACGCCCGACGGACGCTGGGCGCTGACCGCCGACGATCCCGCGCGGATGGCGATCACGGACCGGACGCTGCCCAGCGTGGCCGACCTCGCCGAGGGCGGCGACGGCACGGTGGTGCTCTCCGCCGACCCCACCTCCCGTGAGGTCGTCTACAGCGAGCCGGGAGCGGTCCCCAAGGCGCTCGGCGAGGTCGACGTCGTCTTCCCCGTGCTGCACGGCCCGTACGGCGAGGACGGCACGCTCCAGGGCCTGCTGGAGCTGTCCGGGGTGCCCTACGTCGGCTCCGGCGTGCTCGCCTCGGCCGTCGGCCAGGACAAGGACTACATGAAGCGGGTGTTCACCTCCTTCGGGCTGCCGGTCGGCCCGTACGAGGTCATCCGCCCGCGCGAGTGGGAGAACGACCCCGCGGCGGCCCGCAGGAAGATCGTGGACTTCGCCGGGGAGCACGGCTGGCCGCTGTTCGTGAAGCCCGCCCGGGCCGGCTCGTCGATGGGCATCAGCAAGGTCGACGACCTGGCCGGGCTCGACGAGGCGATCGAGGAGGCGCGGCGCCACGACCCCAAGATTATCGTGGAGTCGCTGCTGCGCGGCCGGGAGATCGAGTGCGGGGTGCTGGAGTTCGAGGACGGCCCGCGGGCCAGCGTCCCGGCCGAGATCCCGCCGGTCACCGCCCACGACTTCTACGACTTCGAGGCCAAGTACATCGACTCGGCCGCCGGCATCGTGCCGGCGCCGCTGACCCCCGGGCAGGCCGCCGAGATCCAGGAACTGGCGATCGCGGCCTTCGAGGCGGCGTCCTGCGAGGGCCTGGTCCGCGCGGACTTCTTCCTCCAGGACAACGGCGAGTTCGTGATCAACGAGATCAACACGCTGCCCGGCTTCACGCCCATCTCGATGTACCCGCGGATGTGGCAGGAGAGCGGCGTCAGCTACCCGGAACTCATCGACCGGCTGCTGCAGGCGGCCCTGGGACGCTCCACGGGGCTGCGCTGAACGGCCCCCGGGGGGCGGGCGAACGGATCCCCTAGGGGACGGGTGCGCCCCTTGCGGGGCCCAACGCGGCCGGGGTGGGCGGTATTCCGGTGTGCGGCCGGGTGCGGCGACTGCAGTGGTCCGTGGCGGTGGCGGTCGGTACGCCGCCGGGGCGGACGGCCGCGCGGGCACCGCGGTACGGGCCCGCTGGGTGCGCGCCGGCTAGATCCCGGCCGGGATGGCCTTCCCCACCGCGCTCGCGAGATCGGGCAGCACGTTGACCTCCGGGGCGTACTTCCCCGGCACGGTCACCTCGACGTAGACCTTCCGCAGCACCGTCGTGAAGCGGTAGCCGTCGTCCTGCTTCTCGAAGAGCCACTCGACGCCGTCGACTTCCGCCGAGTCGGGGTTGGGGTTGTAATGTTCACTCCCGTGCCTGAGCACCTCCGGCTTGGGCACCCCGCAGCGCAGCACCACGGCAGGATCGCCCCATATGGCAGTGAAGTCCGAGACCGGCTCGGCGGTACCCCGTTCCAGCCCGTCCACGGTCCGTGGCAGGTCCCGGTGGAGTGCCCGGCAGTGTTGTGCGGCCTCATCCGTCGGGGACGGCGCGGCCACCTCCGGGGCGGACGAACAACCCGCCACCGCGGACACCGTGACGAGCAGGGGCAGGGCGGCCAGGTACCGGTGTCTCGCGCGTATCACCCGGCCGAGCATACGGGGGAGCTAGATATGGACCACCGGGCAGGTGAGCGTCCGCGTGATGCCTTCCACTTGCTGGACCTTCGCGACCACCATGCGGCCCAGCTCATCGACAGTGTCCGCCTGCGCGCGCACGATGACGTCATAGGGGCCGGTCACATCCTCGGCCGTCAGCACGCCGGGGATCTTCGCGATCACCTCCGCCACCGCCGAGGCTCTGCCGACCTCGGTCTGGATCAGGATGTAAGCCTGTACCACGGAACCTCCAGGCGGCTACGAGGATCATGTGGGAAGAAGGGACGCCACGGTACCGCGTCACCGAGCGGAGCGGGGAGACCCGCGCGGTGAACAGGGCCAGCGCGGCGCAGTCGTCAGCCACGTACGGACCGTCCGTACACATGGGAAGGGCAACAGCATGAAGGGCACCGTGGGCGAGCTGGGGGAGTTCGGGCTTATCAGAGAGCTCACCTCCCGGCTCACCTCCACTCCCGCCGTACGGATCGGGCCGGGGGACGACGCCGCGGTGGTCACCGCGCCGGACCGCAGGGTCGTCGCCAGTACCGACATTCTCCTCGAAGGACGGCACTTCCGCCGCGACTGGTCCACCGCCTACGACGTGGGCCGCAAGGCCGCCGCGCAGAACCTCGCCGACATCGCGGCGATGGGCGCGGTGCCCACCGCGATCCTGCTCGGCCTGGTCGTCCCCGCCGAACTCCCCGCGACCTGGGCCACCGAGCTGATGGACGGGCTGCGCGACGAATGCCAGGTGGCCGGCGCCGCGGTGGTCGGCGGGGACGTCGTCCGCGGCGACACCATCACCGTTGCCATCACCGCCCTCGGCGACCTGCGCAACCAGGAGCCGGTGACCCGGGCCGGCGCCCAGCCCGGCGACGTGGTCGCGGTCACCGGCTGGCTCGGCTGGTCCGCCGCCGGCCACGCGGTGCTCACCCGCGGCTTCCGCTCCCCGCGCGCCTTTGTGGAGGCCCACCGCCGTCCCGAACCGCCCTACCACGCCGGCCCGGCCGCCGCGGGGCTCGGCGCCACCGCCATGACCGACGTCAGCGACGGCCTCGTCGCCGACCTCGGGCACATCGCCGAGGCCAGCAAGGTCCGCATCGACCTGCGCTCGGCCAACATCGACATCCCCTCGCAGATGTCCGACATCGGCACGGCGGTCGGCGTGGACCCGATGCAGTGGGTGCTCAACGGCGGCGAGGACCACGCCATCGTGGCCACCTTCCCGCCCGACGTGAAGCTGCCCGCCCGCTGGAAGGTGATCGGCGAGGTCCTCAACCCCTCGGCGCTGCCCCAGGTGACGGTGGACGGCGCCCCCTGGGCCAAGGCCGGCTGGGACCACTTCGGCGACAACGGGGACGCCGAGTAGATTCGCGGCATGCAGACACCTCCCCGCGTGCTGACCGTCGCCGGCTCCGACTCCGGCGGCGGTGCGGGCATCCAGGCCGACCTGAAGACGATGCTGGCGCTGGGCACCCACGGCATGAGCGTGCTCACCGCCGTCACCGCCCAGAACTCCCTGGGCGTCCAGGGCGCGTGGGAACTGCCCGTCGAGGCGGTGCGCGCCCAGTTCCGCAGCGTCGTCGACGACATCGGCGTCCAGGCCGTGAAGACCGGGATGCTCTCCTCGGCCGCGCTCGTGGAAACCGTCGCGGAACTGCTCGCCGAGCTCACCGTCCCGGTCGTGATCGACCCCGTCGGCGTCTCCAAGCACGGCGACGCCCTGCTCGCCGCCTCCGCGCTGGACGCGGTCCGCAGCAAGCTGCTGCCCACCGCGACGGTCGCCACCCCCAACCTCGACGAGGTGACACAGCTCACCGGTATACGGGTGCACACCGCGGACGGGATGCGCCGGGCCGCCGACGCGATCCTGACGTGCGGGCCGCGCTGGGTGCTCATCAAGGGCGGCCACCTGCCGTCCGACGCGGCGGACGCGGCCGGCGACGCGGTGGATCTGCTCACCGACGGCAGCCAGGAGCACTGGCTGCGCGCCCCCCGTCACGACAACCGGCACACCCACGGCACCGGATGCACCCTCGCCAGCGCCCTGGCCGCCCGGCTCGCCCAGGGGGACACCGTCCCGCAGGCCGCCGCGGCGGCGAAGGAGTACGTCACCGGCGCCATCGCGGCCGGCTTCCGGCTGGGCGCGGGCATCGGACCCGTCGACCACGGGTGGCGGCTGCACGGCGGGAACTGACCACGGGGCGGGCGCCGGCCGCGGTGCTCCCCGGGCTCACCGGAGCAACGGCGGTTTCCGGGAGCAATGGCAGAAGCCGGCCCACCGAGGTGGACCGGCTCCATAAGCAACCGGAGGGGCTGCGCTACGGCTAAGTCGTCAGCGCGAGACCTTGCCGGCCTTGATGCACGAGGTGCAGGCGTTCAGCTTCTTCGGCGTGCGCCCGACCACTGCACGAACCGTCTGGATGTTGGGGTTCCAACGACGGTTGGTGCGGCGGTGCGAGTGCGAGACACTCTTGCCGAAGCCCGGCCCCTTGCCGCAGACGTCGCAGTTGGCAGCCACGGGTCACTCCAAAGACTTCAGATGCACTTACGGTGAGAGCCTGTCGGACCGAGTGCATAGCCGTGCCGGCGCCGACAGGAGAGGAATGGCCCGATTTTCATCGGGCAACCGGAGCAGCATACAACGGCCGCTCCCTCTGGACGAAACTATCACGCACCCTCCGGCCCCCGCCCCGGCCTCCCCACCGGACCGCGACTACTGTGCGGGTGCATCCCGCGACCCTCCAGGAGGACGACGTGCCCTACCCGCTCGACGCCGTCGCCGTCCGCACCTGGTGCGGGTTGGCCCTGGAGGCGCTCGGACGGGAACGCGAGCGGATCGACGCGATCAACGTCTACCCGGTCGCCGACGGCGACACCGGCACCAACCTCTACCTGACGCTGGAATCGGCCGCCCGCGCGGTCGAGGCCGCCTTCGACGGCCACGGTTCCGCCGGCACCGCGCCCGCGCTCGCCGACGCCGTGGGCGCGATGGCGCACGGCGCCCTCATCGGGGCGCGCGGCAACTCCGGCACCATCCTGGCCCAGCTGCTGCGCGGCATGGCCCAGGTGCTGGTCGCCGCCCCGGCCGGGGAGACGGGCGCCGCGGAGGCACTGCGGCGGGCGCTGCGCCGGGCCGCGACGGCGGCCTACGAGGCGGTCGCGCACCCCGTGGAGGGCACCGTGCTGACCGTGGCGACCGCCGCGGCCGGCGCCGCCGAGCGGACCGCCGGCGGGGCCACCGGGGTCGCGGAGGTCGCCCGGGCCGCCCACCGGGGCGCGGCCGAGGCGCTGGAGGCCACGCCCGGCCAGCTCGCGGTGCTGGGAAAGGCGGGGGTGGTGGACGCCGGCGGCTGCGGGCTGGTGGCCCTGTTGGGTGCGCTCGCCGACGCCCTGTCCGGGGAGGTCACCGCGGTCCCCGTCGCCGTACGGGCCGGCGGCCCGCCGCCCGAGCCGTTCGGCTGCGCGGTGGCGGGCGTGGGGGACGCGACGGCGGAGGGCTGTGCCGACCCGCATGCCGGCGGGCCCGCCTTCGAGGTGATCTACCTGCTGGAGGCAGGGGACGCCGAGGTGGCCCGGCTGCGGGCCCGGCTCGACCGGCTCGGCGACTCGCTGGTGGTGGTCGGTGGGGACGGCCTGTGGAACGTCCATGTGCACGTCGACGACGCCGGGGCCGCGGTGGAGGCCGGCATCGAGGCCGGCCGGCCGTACCGGATCCGGATCACCCACTTCGGCGCGGGCCCCCGGGGCAAGGAGCCCGCGCTGGCGGCCCGGGCCGTCGTCGCGGTGGTGCCGGGCGCCGGGCTCGCCGGACTCTGCACCGAGGCCGGTGCGACGGCGGTGACGGTACGCCCCGGGGAGCCGCCGGCCAGCGGCGAACTGGTCCAGGCGATCCGGCAGGCCCGCGCCCGCGAGGTGATGCTGCTGCCCAACGACCCCGAGCTGCGGCACACCGCGGCGGCCGCCGCCGAACAGGCCCGGGCCGAGGGTGTACGGGTCGCCGTCATCCCCACCCGCTCCGCCGTCCAGGGCCTCGCCGCGCTGGCGGTGCACGAGCCGGGCCGCAGCTTCGACGAGGACGTGGTCGCGATGACCGCGGCGGCCGGCGCCACCCGCTACGCCGAGCTGGCCGTCGCCGAGCACCAGTCCTGGACGATGGCCGGGGTCTGCCAGGCCGGCGACGTGCTCGGCCTGATCGACGGCGATGTCGCGGTGATCGGGCCCGACCTGGCCCGCACCGCGATGACGGTGCTCGACCGGATGCTCTCCGCCGGCGGCGAACTGGTCACCCTGGTCCTCGGCGCGGACGTCCCCGAGGCACTCGGCGAACGGCTGGAGCGGCATGTGCGCGAACGCCATCTCGCGGTGGACACCGTCGTCTACGAAGGCGGCGAATACGCGGCGCCGCTGTTGATCGGCGTGGAATAGCGCGCCGTACCGGGGTATCGAGAAGGCCGCCCGGAATGCCGTCCGGTTCCGGAATTCCGGCCGCGGAAAGCGGCGTCGGTGGCTCGTTGTCAGTGGCGTGGTGTGCAATGGAACGCGTGGCAGCGCTCGACGAACCCCTGAAGAAAATCCTCGGCGGCACCACCGCGAAGGTCCTGGCCGAACACCTCGGCCTGGAAACGGTCGGCGATCTGCTGCACCACTATCCGCGGCGCTATGCCGAGCGTGGTGAGCTGACCCGGCTCTCCGACCTGCCGCTGGACGAGCACGTCACGGTCGTCGCCCAGGTCGCCGACGCCCGCGTCCTCACCTTCAACCACGGCCGCGGACAGCGGCTGGAGGTGACGCTCACGGACGGCAGCGGCCGCCTCCAGCTGGTCTTCTTCGGCAAGGGCATCCACAAGCCGCACAAGGACCTGCTGCCCGGGAGGCGCGCGATGTTCGCGGGCAAGGTCTCGGTCTTCAACCGTAAGCTCCAACTGGCCCACCCCGAATACGAACTCCTCGACCGGGACGCCGACAACGGCGCCGTCGACGCCTTCGCCAATCAGCTCATGCCGATCTACCCGGCGTGCCAGCAGATGGCCTCCTGGAAGATCGCCAAGGCGGTGGACGCGGTGCTGCCCAGCGCCCAGGACGCGGTGGACCCGCTGCCCCCGGGGCTGCGCGAGGGCCGCGCCCTGATCCCGCTCACCGAGGCGCTGCTGAAGATCCACCGCCCCGGCACCAAGGCCGACATCGCCGACGCCCGGGCCCGGCTGAAGTGGGACGAGGCGTTCGTCCTGCAGGTCGCGCTCGCCCGCCGCCGCTTCGCCGACTCCCAACTCCCCGCCGTACCACGGAGGTTGACCCCCGGCGGCATCCTCGACGCGTTCGACGCCCGGCTGCCCTTCACGCTCACCGAGGGTCAGACCAAGGTCAGCCGGGAGATCTTCGACGACCTGGCGACCGAGCACCCGATGCACCGCCTCCTCCAGGGCGAGGTCGGCTCCGGCAAGGCCCAGCCGCTGGACGCCCTGGTGCTCACCCCGCGCGGCTTCCGCCCCATGGGAGAGATGGCGCCGGGCACCGAAGTGGTGGTGCCCAGCGGCGGGACCGCCCTGGTGGACGGGGTGTTCCCGCAGGGCGAGCGGGAGGTGTGGCGGTTGGTGCTGTCCGACGGCAGCACCGTCGAGTGCGACGACGAGCACCTGTGGATCGTCTCGTCCCGGGCCACGGGGGAGCGGGTGCTGACCACCCGCGCGCTGCGGGCCGACCTGCTGGACGGCGACGGCCGGCCGCGCTGGTCGATCGCCCCGGCCACCCCGGTGGACCTCGACGACGGCGGCCCGCGCCCGCTCGACGCGTACGAGCTGGGCCGCACCGTGGGCGCGGGCGGTGCCGCGCCGGCCGGCCGCGCCGTCCCCGACGCCTACCGCAACGCCCCCGTCAAGGACCGCCGGGCGCTGCTCGCCGGCCTGTTGGACGCCGGGGGCGAACCCCTCGGCGCCGACGGTGCCGTCCGGGTCTTCCGCGCCGCCCCGGCCCCGTTGGCCGCCGACCTCGCCTGGCTGGCGCGCTCCCTGGGCGGCACGGCCCGCAGCGCCCCGGCGGCCGGCGGCGGTCACGACGTCACGGTCGCGGTCCCGGAGGAAGGGGCCGGCGGCGACGCCTTCCGGCGCACCGTCCTGGCCGTCGAGCACGTCGGCCGCAGGCCCGTCCAGTGCATCAGCGTCGCGCACCCCTCCCACGCCTATGTGACCGACCACTTCACGGTCACCCACAACACCATGGTCGCGCTGCGCGCCATGCTCGGCGTCGTCGACAGCGGTGGCCAGGCGGCGATGCTCGCCCCCACCGAGGTGCTGGCCCAGCAGCACCACCGCTCCGTCACCGAGATGATGGGCGACTTGGCCGAGGGCGGCATGCTGGGCGGCGCGGAGCAGGGCACCAAGGTGGTGCTGCTGACCGGTTCGATGGGCGCCGCGGCCCGCCGGCAGGCGCTGCTCGACCTGGTCACCGGCGAGGCCGGCGTCGTGATCGGGACGCATGCGCTGATCGAGGACGTGGTGCAGTTCCAGGACCTGGGCCTGGTGGTCGTCGACGAGCAGCACCGCTTCGGTGTCGAGCAGCGCGACGCCCTGCGCTCCAAGGGCAAGCAACCGCCGCACCTGCTGGTGATGACCGCGACGCCGATTCCGCGGACGGTCGCCATGACCGTCTTCGGCGATCTGGAGACCTCGGTGCTGGACCAGCTCCCCGCCGGCCGCTCGCCGATCGCCAGCCATGTGGTGCCCGCCAAGGACAAGCCGCACTTCCTCGCCCGCGCCTGGGAGCGGGTCCGCGAGGAGGTGGCCGCCGGCCACCAGGCGTATGTGGTCTGCCCGCGGATCGGCGACGACGAGGAGGCCCCCGCGCCCAAGGGGAAGAAGGCCAAGGACCCGGCGGCGCAGCCGAGTTCACCGGAGGACCTGGCCGAGAAGCGCCCCCCGCTGGCCGTCCTCGACATCGCCGAGCAACTGGGCAAGGGCCCGCTCGCCGGCCTGCGGGTGGCGGTGCTGCACGGCCGGATGGCCCCGGACGACAAGGACGACGTGATGCGCCGGTTCGCCGCCGGCGAGTTGGACGTGCTGGTCGCCACCACGGTCATCGAGGTCGGCGTCAACGTCCCCAACGCCACCGTCATGGTGATCATGGACGCGGACCGCTTCGGCGTCTCCCAGCTCCACCAGCTCCGCGGCCGGGTCGGCCGTGGCGCGGCGCCCGGCCTGTGCCTGCTGGTCAGCGAGATGCCCGAGGCCAGCCCGGCCCGCGCCCGGCTCGCCGCGGTCGCCGCCACCCTCGACGGCTTCGAACTCTCCCGCATCGACCTGGAACAGCGGCGCGAGGGCGACGTCCTGGGCCAGGCGCAGTCCGGCGTCCGCTCCTCACTGCGGATGCTCGCGGTCATCGACGACGAGGAGGTGATCACCGCGGCCCGTGAGGAGGCCACCGCCCTGGTCGCCGCCGACCCGGAGCTGGCCGGCTGCCCCGAACTGCGGACCGCGCTGTCCGCCCTGTTGGACGACGAACGGGAGAGCTATCTGGACAAGGGCTGAATCCGGACAAAGGTCGAGCCGTGGGCATCGGCCGAGCGCACCCGGCCCGTGAGAACGATCACGGTCGGGCGGTGCCGGGGGCGGACCCGCCCCGCGGGGGACGGACATATCGTGGGAGAGCGGAGTCCACCGGGCCCCGCCCCTCTCCGACCACGCTCAACGTAAGGACGGGCCCATGACCCGCGTGATCGCCGGTAAGGCCGGCGGCCGCCGCCTCGCCGTACCACCGGGCAACGGCACCCGCCCGACCTCCGACCGCGCGCGCGAGGGCATGTTCTCCACCTGGGAGTCGCTCGACGGCCCGCTGGCCGGTGCCCGGGTGCTCGACCTCTACGGCGGTTCCGGCGCGGTCGGCCTGGAGGCGCTCTCCCGCGGCGCCGCGCACGTCCTGCTGGTCGAGGCCGATCCCCGCGCCGTCCGCACCATCCGGGAGAACGTCAAGGCGGTCGGCCTGCCCGGCGCGGAGGTCCGCCCCGGCAAGGCCGAGCAGACCGCCGCGACCCCGGCCCCCGGCGAGCCGTACGACGTCGTCTTCCTGGACCCGCCGTACGCGGTCGGCGACGCCGAACTCCGCGAGATTCTGCTCACACTCCGTGGTCAGGGGTGGCTTGCCGCGGAGGCACTCGTCACCGTGGAGCGGAGTACCCGGGGCGGCACGTTCACCTGGCCGGACGGATTCGAAGCGATCAGGGCCCGTCGCTACGGCGAGGGGACGCTTTGGTACGGTCGCGCCGCTTCGGCTTCCGCCGAACCGACGTCAGCAACCCTGTCATGAACGGACCGGAGAGCGAGGAGACGAAGTTGCGCCGCGCCGTCTGTCCGGGGTCCTTCGACCCCATCACCAACGGGCACCTGGACATCATCGCCCGGGCCTCCAAGCTGTACGACGTCGTCCATGTCGCCGTCATGATCAACCAGTCCAAGCAGGGCCTGTTCACGGTCGAGGAGCGGATCGACCTGATCCGGCGGGCCACCGCCGATTACGGCAACGTCGAGGTCGAGGCGTTCCACGGCCTGCTCGTCGACTTCTGCAAGCAGCGCGACATCCCGGCCATCGTCAAGGGCCTGCGCGCGGTCAGCGACTTCGACTACGAACTCCAGATGGCCCAGATGAACAACGGCCTCTCCGGGGTGGAGACGCTCTTCGTGCCGACCAACCCCACCTACAGCTTCCTCTCCTCCAGCCTGGTCAAGGAGGTCGCGGCCTGGGGCGGCGACGTCTCCCACCTGGTTCCGCCGTTCGTCCTGGAGGCACTGACCGAACGGCTCCGCAAGAAGCCGTGACCCGGCACCCGGTGCGGTAGGACCGACCCTGTTCTGACGGTTCGTCAGCAGGTGTCGGGGCGGGGGATCCTGGCCGTACAGTCGTCCCGTTCCGTCCCTACCATCCTGCAGAGAGTGGCGAGTCCAAGGTGGACGTCCAGAAGAAGCTCGACGACATCGTCGCAGCCGTCGGCAGCGCCCGGTCCGTGCCCATGTCGGCCTCGTGCGTGGTCAACCGCGCCGAGCTGCTCGCCATGCTGGAGGAAGTGCGCGGCGCGCTGCCCGGTTCCCTGGCCCAGGCGCAGGAACTCCTCGGCGGGCGCGAGCAGATGGTGGAGGAGGCCCGCGCCGAGGCCGAGCGGATCATCGAGTCCGCGCACAGCCAGCGCGGTTCGCTGATCTCGGACACCGAGGTGGTCCGACGGGCCCAGGACGAGGCGGACCGCGTCCTGGCCGAGGCCCGCCAGGAGGCCGAGGAGATCCGCATCCAGGCCGACGACTACGTCGACAGCAAGCTCGCCAACTTCGAGGTCGTGCTCACCAAGACCATCGGCGCGGTCGACCGCGGCCGGGAGAAGCTGCTCGGTCGCGGCCCCGGCCTCGACGAAATGGGCCACGAGGACGTCGAGGCCCCCGAGCGCAGCGCCGACCCGGAAACCCTCAAGCAGCGCGCCGACACCTATGTGGACGCCAAGTTCGGTGCCTTTCAGGCCGTCCTGACCAAGACCCTGGAGGCGGTCGGCCGCGGCCGGGACAAGCTCCAGGGCGCCCGCCCGATCGACGAGCTCGCCGACCACCTCGCCGCCCAGAGCGACCCGCACACTGCCGCCCCGCCGCAGGCCGACGCGGACTACCTCGCCGGCCTGGCGGGCGTCACCCCGCTTCAGGAGGCCCCGCAGGCGGTGCCCCAGGAGACGATCCACGACCCGCAGCCCGGCTACTACGACGGCCAGGCCGTCGCCTACCAGCAGTCGGACGGCTACTCCTACCAGCAGCACACCGAGCAGGTCCCCTACGCCCAGCACCAGGACCTCTACGGCTACGACTGGCAGCAGTCGGCCGGCCAGGTGCCGCAGCAGGGCTATGACGCGGGCGTCGGCTACCAGCCGTCGCAGCTGCCCCAGCAGCCCCAGCACGTTCCCCAGGCCCCCGGCACCCAGCCCGCCGCCCTGGACGAGACCAGCCTCTTCGACACCAGTCTGATCAACCTCGACCAGCTGCGGCAGTACGAAGAGGGCCGCCACTAGGCACCGCCGGCCTCCGTGGCCGAGGGGCGACGGGGCGGATTGGGCCTATCGGGGGCCGTCCAGTATCCTGGCTGTTCGGTCGCGTGTATGCCCGCGATCACTGCTGCCCGCACGTCGGATACCGGCCGTGGGCGGCTGATACCGCAGTACAGAAAGCAGGAAAGCCATCAACGCCCGCCTCGACCACCGTTCCCCGCTCGTGTTCGACACACGCGAGCTGGGCCGTCGTCCCGGCACGCTCAAGCGGCTCTCCCGCTCCGTCGAGGCCCCCGCGGACCTCGGCAACGAGATCATCGGAGCGCCCGAGGGCGAGCCGATCGAGCTCGACCTCCGCCTGGAAGCGGTCATGGACGGGGTGCTTGTCACAGGTACCGCCCGTGCGACCGTGAAGGGGGAGTGCGTAAGGTGTCTGGAGCCGCTAGAGCGAGTGCTCGAAGCGGACTTCCAGGAACTGTTCGCCTACCCCGACGCCGACGTCCGGACTGCTGAGTCCGGCGACGACGCCGAGGACGAGGAGGACACGTTCTACATCGAGGACGATCTGTTCGACCTCGAACCCGTGCTGCGGGACGCGGTGGTGCTTGCACTGCCGCTGCAGCCGGTGTGCCGGGAGGACTGCCCGGGCCTGTGTTCCGATTGCGGAGCGCGGCTGGCGGACGACCCGGACCACCACCACGACGCCGTCGACATGCGCTGGGCGGCACTGCAGGAACTCGTCGGGTCCAACCAGGACCACGAGATGGACAATGAACCCCGCGACGGCGGGGATGAACCTCAGGAGAAGTAGCCGTGGCTGTTCCGAAGCGGAAGATGTCGCGCAGCAACACGCGCCACCGCCGGTCGCAGTGGAAGGCTGCGGTCCCCACCCTGGTTGCGTGCGAGCGCTGCCAGGAGCCGAAGCAGCAGCACATCGCGTGCCCGAGCTGCGGCACCTACAACAAGCGCCAGGTCATCGCGGTCTGAGCGGCTGGTGACAGGCACTGTGTCTAGCCCGAAGAAGGAAGAAGACGGCCCTTCCTCACCCCGCAAGCGCGGTGAGGAAACGGCACCGGCGGACACGGCCTCGTCCCTCTCGCTTCTGGAAGGGCGGCTCGGGTACACACTTGAGTCCGCCCTTCTGGTGCGTGCGCTGACGCATCGCTCGTACGCCTACGAGAACGGCGGTCTGCCCACCAACGAGCGGCTCGAATTCCTCGGGGATTCGGTCCTCGGCCTGGTGGTCACGGACACGCTGTACCGCATCCACCCCGACCTGCCGGAAGGCCAGCTGGCCAAGTTGCGGGCCGCGGTGGTCAACTCGCGGGCGCTCGCCGAGGTGGGCCGCGGCCTCGACCTCGGCGCCTTCATCCGCCTCGGACGGGGCGAAGAGGGCACGGGCGGCCGGGACAAGGCGTCCATCCTCGCCGACACCCTGGAAGCGGTGATCGGCGCGGTCTATCTCGACCAGGGCCTCGACGCGGCCGGCGAGCTGGTACACCGGCTCTTCGACCCGCTCATCGAGAAGTCCTCCAGCCTGGGCGCCGGCCTGGACTGGAAGACAAGTCTCCAGGAGCTCACCGCGACCGAGGGCCTCGGGGTCCCGGAATATCTGGTCACCGAGACCGGCCCGGACCACGAGAAGACCTTTACTGCTGCTGCCCGCGTCGGTGGTGTCTCGTACGGCACCGGCACCGGCCGCAGCAAGAAGGAGGCCGAGCAGCAGGCGGCCGAGTCCGCATGGCGCGCGATCCGCGCCGCGGCGGACGAGGCGGCAGGGAAGGCGCCGGAAGGCGACGACCCGGCTCAGGCTTCCGGCGACACCCCGTCGCCGACACACTGAACCACCGCTTCTGACCCCTCCCGGGTGGCCACACGGCCGCCCGGGAGGGGTCAGAGGTCTTTCCGGAGTCCCCTGACTCCGCCTTGTTTTCCCCCTTTCCGCGAGGAACGTGAGGAGCGCCCGTGCCCGAGCTGCCCGAGGTCGAAGTCGTCCGCCGCGGCCTTGCGCGCTGGGTCAGCGGCCGCACCATCGACACGGTCGAGGTCCGCCACCCGCGCGCCATCCGCCGGCACACCGCCGGCGCGGAGGACTTCGCCGCCCGGCTCACCGGGCTGCGGGTCGGCCCGGCCCGCCGCCGCGGCAAGTACCTCTGGCTCCCGGTGACCGGCGGCGGCCCGGCCGCCCAGAGCGCGGCCGAGGGCATCGCCCCGGTCGTCACCCCGTCCGTCACCCACGGACTGGCGATCCTCGCCCACCTCGGCATGAGCGGACAGCTGCTGGTCCAGCCGCAGGACGCCCCCGACGAGAAGCACCTGCGGATCCGGATCCGCTTCACCGACGCCGACACCCCCGCCGAGGCCGCCGGCACCGAACTGCGCTTCGTCGACCAACGCACCTTCGGCGGCCTCTCGCTGCACGACACCGTGCCCGGCGACCCCGACCTGCTGCCCGACGTGATCGCGCACATCGCCCGGGACCCGCTTGACCCGGCCTTCGACGACGCCGCCTTCCACGACGCGCTGCGCCGCCGCCGGACCACGATCAAGCGTGCGCTGCTCGACCAGACCCTGATCAGCGGCGTCGGCAACATCTACGCCGACGAGGCGCTGTGGCGCTCCCGGCTCCACTACGACCGGCCGACCGCCACCTTCACCCGGCCCCGCACCGCCGAACTGCTCGGGCACGTCCGGGACGTGATGACCGCCGCGCTGGCCGTCGGCGGCACCAGCTTCGACAGCCTCTACGTCAACGTCAACGGCGAGTCCGGCTACTTCGAGCGGGCCCTGGACGCCTACGGCCGTGAGGACGAGCCCTGCCGCCGCTGCGGCACGCCCATCCGGCGCCGTCCCTGGATGAACCGGTCCAGCTACTTCTGCCCGCGCTGCCAGCGCCCGCCGCGGCCGCACTGAGCCGACCCGGTGGCCGGCGGCACCCGGCTCAGAAGCCGAACTCCTGGGCCCACCACGGGCCGCCCGGACCGAAGTGGGCGCCGACCCCGAGGGTCCTGTACTCGCAGTTGAGGATGTTGGCGCGGTGCTCGGGGTCGTCCATCCAGGAGGCCATCACCGCCCGTGCGTCGGACTGGCCCCGGGCGATGTTCTCCCCGCCCAGGTCCGCTATGCCCTGGTCGAGGGCCCGGTCCCAGGGCGTGCGGCCGTCCGGATCGGTGTGGCCGAAGAACCCGCGCCGCGCCATGTCGTCGCTGAACCGCTCGGCCAGACCGGCCAGTTCGCGGCTGGCGGTGACCGGCGAGCAGCCCGCCCTGGCACGTTCCTGATTGACCAGCGAGACCACCTCGGCCTCGGCCGCGGCCTCGGTGCCGCCGGCGGTCGGGGCGACGGTCGGGCCGGCGGTGGGGGTCGCCGTCGGCCGGGGCGTGGTGGTGCTCGGTCCGCCGGTGGGTTGTGCGGACGGTCGCCCGCCGGTCACCGGGGACGGCGGTGGGGGCGTGGGCGCGGCGGTCCGGGACGCCGACGGCGTGGCGCCGGGCGAGGGCGGAGCCGTGGTGGAGGGAGCCCGTCCGGCGCCCCGGGACGCGCCGGTCCCCTCGCCCCGGCCCGCCGCGTCCGTCGGTGCGGGCGCCGGCGCGGTGGAGCTCTCCTGCGGCCGGGCGTCCGGCAGCACACCGGCACGGACCCGGTCGGCGCGGCCGCTGCCGCCCACCTCGAACCGGCCGCCGCCGGGGACGAGTCCGGACGCGACCGCCACCGCGCCCATCGCCACCGCGGCGGAGGCTCCGAGCAGTCCGGTGCGCACCGGTGCGGTCCGGCGGGCCGCGCGATGGCCGCGGTGTCCGGCGGGCGCGGCCACATCCGTCGGTCCGTCAACAGGCCCCGTACGAGGGCGTTCCGGAGCGTGGGGAGCAGAGCGTCGATGGCGGCCCATCCGCACAAGTTCCTTCCGTGCAGCGTCACGTGACTCACCCGAAAGGGTGAGCCCTCGCTGTCGGGGGACTGTACGCCATGACGTACGGGGCGGATGTGCTTGCTGAGCAATTGGCCGGTTAACGTGCACACATGGAAGAGGAAGTGCGGATGACCGCGTGGGTACGGGGGCGGGTCCAGGGAGTTGGGTTCCGCTGGTTCACCCGAGCGAACGCTTTGCGCATCGGCGGGCTCGCCGGTTTCGCGGTCAATCTCGGCGACGGACGCGTCCAGGTCGTCGCCGAGGGGCCGAAGGACCGCTGCGAGGCGTTGCTGGAGTGGCTCCGCACCGGGGACACGCCCGGGGACGTCAACGGTGTCACTGAGATTTGGGCCACGCCGCGGGGCGGCTACGACGGCTTCGAGATCCGCTGATCGCCCTGGAAAGCGCCGCCCGGACGGCCACGCCGGGCGCTCCCGCGGGTGTGCCTTCGTGAGCTGCTTACAGGAGATAAGCCCTGGTGGTTGCCAACTCGGCCGACCCGTGCAAGGCTGCCGCTGTACGGATGATCTCCACGCCCCGCGGGACCTTTCTGGAGAGTGGGCGCCATGCCCTGGCGACCACACACTCTCAGGTGCCCGAGGATACGGGGCGTGATCGTGTTGACCCTCCATCCGTTTGGTGAGACTCTGGAATCCCCGCGCACCTTAGCTGTTTGGCATTGAGTACACCTGGAGAATGACAAGCACCGCGGGTGCGAATCCCTCACGACCCACACCGCTTCGGTCGGTCACTCATTGTGGAGGACCATCCATCATGGCAAAGGCGCTTCTCGGTTACGTCGGCGGCTCCGACCCCCGAGTCCTCGCCGAGATGCGACGGCTTCAGCAGCGCGTCCAGGACCTCGAATCCGAACTCATTCGGATGCAGGCCGAGAACGACATGCTCTCCGCTGCCGCGCGTCGCGACGATTCGGTGCTCGACATCGACGTACCCCAGGCGGAGCCCGCGCTCACCTGACCCCGACCAGGGTCGGACGGGCTGCACGCCAGCCGCTTGAGGCACCGCACGCTTCGAGATCTGCACGCTTCAAGATCTGCATGTTTCAAGATCTGCACTGCAAGATCTACAAGGGACGCTTCGGCGTCCCTTCGTCGTTCCCCCGTTCCGTGTGCCGTCCTCGGTGATTCTCCCGCCCCTGCGCCGCACGCTGTTTCCGCTTTGGCCGGATGGCATGCCGGCCTCCGGTCACTTGCGTCCCGCGGTGTATCCCCAGCCCCTCGGTGCCGTCCTTACCGCATGATGTGCCCCTCCCTTTACCCGGTGAAACCGGCGGGTTGCATTGCCCGGTGAATGGGAGGGGAACGGCGGTCGATACCCGGGGGTCGTACCGGGCCGCGTCGGTTGCCGGAATGTTGCGGAGAGGTGGCGGGGAGCGGCCGGTAGAGTTCAAAGGCGTGCATCTGAAGAGTCTGACCCTGCGAGGCTTCAAGTCCTTCGCCTCCGCCACGACGCTCCGTTTCGAACCGGGCATCACCTGCGTCGTGGGCCCCAACGGTTCCGGCAAGTCCAACGTCGTGGACGCGCTGTCGTGGGTCATGGGGGAGCAGGGTGCCAAGTCGCTGCGCGGCGGCAAGATGGAGGACGTCATCTTCGCCGGGACGACCGGGCGGCCGCCGCTCGGCCGCGCCGAGGTCTCCCTGACGATCGACAATTCCGACGGCGCGCTGCCCATCGAATACGCCGAAGTCACCCTCACCCGGATCATGTTCCGGAACGGCGGCAGTGAGTACCAGATCAATGGCGACACCTGCCGGTTGCTGGATATCCAGGAACTCCTCTCGGATTCCGGAATCGGCCGCGAGATGCATGTGATCGTCGGCCAGGGACAGCTCGATTCCGTGCTGCACGCCGATCCGATGGGCCGCCGGGCGTTCATCGAGGAGGCGGCCGGCGTGCTCAAGCACCGCAAGCGCAAGGAGAAGGCGCTGCGGAAGCTGGACGCGATGAAGGCCAATCTCGCCCGCGTCCAGGACCTGACCGACGAGCTGCGACGGCAGCTCAAACCGCTGGGGCGGCAGGCCGCGGTCGCCCGGCGGGCCGCGGTCATCCAGGCCGATCTGCGGGACGCCCGGCTGCGGCTGCTCGCCGACGACCTCGTCACGCTGCGCCGGGCGCTCGCCGCCGAGATCGCCGACGAGGCGGCGCTGAAGGAGCGCAAGGAGGCCGTCGAGGAGCGGCTGCGCGCCGCCCAGCAGCGGGAGGCGGCGTTGGAGGCGGAGGCGCGGGCCCTCGCCCCGCGGGTGCAGCGGGCCCAGCAGACCTGGTACGCGCTGTCCCAGCTCGCCGAGCGGGTGCGCGGCACGGTCTCGCTGGCCGAGGCCCGGGTGCGCAGCGCCGCGGCGGCCCCGCCGGAGGAGCGGCGCGGCCGGGACCCCGAGGACATGGAGCGGGAGGCCGCCCGGATCCGCGAGCAGGAGGCGGAGTTGACCGCCGCGCTGGAGGCGGCGAGCCGGGCGCTGGAGGACACCGTCGAGCACCGGGCGGCGCTGGAGCGGCAGTTGGCGGACGAGGAGCGGCACCTGCGGGACGCCGCCCGCGCCCTGGCCGACCGGCGCGAGGGGCTGGCCCGGCTGACCGGGCAGGTCACCGCCGCCCGCGGCCGGGCCGGGTCGGCGCAGGCGGAGATCGGCCGGCTGGCCGAGGCCCGGGACGCCGCCCGGACCCGGGCGGTCGCGGCCCAGGAGGAGTACGAGCAGCTCAAGGCCGAGGTCGACGGGCTGGACGCGGACGACGAGGAGATCACTGGGCGGTACGAGGCGGCCCGACGGGAGCTGGCGGCGGCCGAGTCCGCGCTGACCGCCGCGCGGGAGGCGCTGACCGCGGCCGAGCGGGAGCGCGCCGCGACCGCCGCCCGGCACGACGCGCTCGCCCTCGGGCTGCGCCGCAAGGACGGCGCCGGTGCGCTGCTGGCCGCCGCTGACCGGATCGGCGGGGTGCTCGGACCGGCCGCCGAACTGCTGACCGTCACTCCGGGCTTCGAGGTCCCGGTGGCGGCCGCGCTCGGCGCCGCGGCGGACGCGGTCGCGGTCACCGACCCGGCCGCCGCGGTGGAGGCGCTGCGGCTGCTGCGCAAGGAGGACGCGGGGCGGGCGGCGATGGTGCTGGGCGGCAGCCGGCCGACGCGGGTGCCGGCGCCGGCCCGGGCCATGGAGGCCGAGGAGGCCGTGCCGGTGGCGGCGGTGGAGGGCGTCGAGCGGGCCGGCGGGGAGCCGGTCGCCGGGGCCGGCGGGGCCGGGATGCCGGGGGCGGCCGGCGGTCCCCGGCCCGCCCATGAACTCGTCCACGGGCCGCGGGAGTTGACTGCCTCGGTGGCGCGGCTGCTGCGCGACGTGGTGGTGGTCGGGACGCTGGCGGAGGCCGAGGAGCTGCTCGCGGCGCGGCCGGAGCTGACCGCCGTCACCGCGGAGGGCGATCTGCTCGGGGCGCACTTCGCCCAGGGCGGTTCGGCGGGGGCACCGAGCCTGTTGGAGGTCCAGGCGTCCGTCGACGAGGCGGCGGCCGAGCTCACGGAGCTGGCGGCCCGCTGCGAGGCGCTGACCGAGGCGCGGCGCGCGGCGGAGCTGCGGCGTACCGAGTGCGCGGCGCTGGTCGAGGAGCTGGACGCCCGGCGGCGCGCGGCCGACCGGGAGAAGTCGAAGGTCGCCGGGGACCTGGGGCGGCTCGCCGGGCAGGCTCGGGCCGCCGCCGGGGAGGCGGAACGATCCGCCGCGGCCGCCGCCCGGGCCGAGGAGGCGCTGGCGCGGGCCACCGAGGAGGCGGAGGAACTGGCCGCGCGGCTCGCCGCGGCCGAGGAGGACCCGGGCACGGACGACGAGGAGCCCGACACCTCCGTACGCGACCGGCTGGCCGCCGACGGGGCCAACGCCCGGCAGACGGAGATGGAGGCCCGGCTCCAGGCGCGGACGCACGAGGAGCGGGTCAAGGCGCTCGCCGGGCGGGCGGACTCGCTGGACCGGGCGGCGCGGGCCGAGCGCGAGGCGCGGGCGCGCGCCGAACGGCGGCGCGCCCGGCTGCGCCACGAGGCGGCGGTGGCCGGGGCGGTGGCCTCGGGCGCGCGGCAACTGCTGGCGCACGTCGAGGTGTCGGTGCTCCGGGCCGAGGAGGAACGGGCCGCCGCGGAACGGGCCAAGGACGCGCGGGAGCGGACGCTGGCGGCCGAGCGCGAGCAGGGCCGGGAGCTGACGTCGGAGCTGGACAAGCTGACCGATTCGGTGCACCGGGGCGAGGTGCTCGGCGCGGAGAAGCGGCTGCGGATCGAGCAGTTGGAGGGCCGGGCGCTGGAGGAGCTGGGGGTGGAGCCGGCCGCGTTGGTGGCGGAGTACGGTCCCGATCAGCCGGTCCCGCCGTCCCCGGCGGCCGAGGGCGAGGCGCTGCCCGACACTGCGGCCGACAGCGGCTCGGCCGCGGGCGAGCACCCGCGGAACCAGCCGGTGCCGTACGTCCGGGCCGCGCAGGAGAAGCGGCTCAAGGCAGCCGAGCGGGCGTACCAGCAGCTCGGCAAGGTGAACCCGCTCGCGCTGGAGGAATTCGCGGCGTTGGAGGAGCGGCATCAGTTCCTCAGCGAGCAGCTTGAAGACTTGAAGAAGACCCGGGCCGACCTGCTGCGGGTGGTCAAGGAGGTCGACGAGCGGGTCGAGCAGGTCTTCACCGAGGCGTACCACGACACCGCGCGGGAGTTCGAGGGTGTCTTCGCGCGCCTCTTCCCGGGCGGCGAGGGCCGGCTGGTGCTGACGAACCCGGACGACATGCTGGCGACCGGCGTGGACGTGGAGGCGCGGCCGCCGGGGAAGAAGGTCAAGCGGCTCTCGCTGCTGTCGGGCGGTGAGCGGTCGCTGACCGCGGTGGCGCTGCTGGTGTCGATCTTCAAGGCGCGGCCCAGCCCGTTCTATGTGATGGACGAGGTCGAGGCGGCGCTGGACGACACCAATCTGCAGCGACTGATCCGGATCATGGAGGAGCTCCAGGAGAGCTCCCAGCTGATCGTGATCACGCACCAGAAACGGACGATGGAGGTCGCCGACGCGCTCTACGGCGTGTCGATGCAGGGCGACGGCGTCTCGAAGGTGATCAGCCAGCGGCTGCGCTGAGCCGTTCGGCGGCCCGTCGCGGCGGGTCCGTGAACCCGCCCTTCTGCACCCCCTGAAGATCAATTCAGAACTTGAATGAAGCGTGCGGTGGTTGGGTGAGAAAGACGTCAGCTTTGAGGTATTGACTTCGAAACTTAAAGGCATAGTCTCTGCAACGTTGCTTTTACCTTCAAGTGGTGGGTACCTCCAACGTGTGCACCACTTGTAGGGCCAGCCCCCTACGCCCGGCAGCGCAGCCGGGCCACTGGAGTTCACGTTGACCAGCACCGCGCAGCCGACGGTCCCGGAAGGCCGCAAGGCCCAGCCGGACCACCTCGGCCATGTCATCTTCATCACCGCGGCTGCCGCGATGGGCGGCTTTCTCTTCGGCTACGACAGCTCCGTCATCAACGGCGCCGTCGAGGCGATCCGCAGCCGCTACGACGTCGGGTCCGCCGGCCTCGCGCAGGTGATCGCCATCGCCCTGATCGGCTGCGCCATCGGCGCCGCCACCGCCGGCCGGATCGCCGACCGGATCGGCCGGATCCGGGTCATGCAGATCGCCGCGGTGCTCTTCACCATCAGCGCCATCGGCTCCGCGCTGCCGTTCGCGCTGTGGGACCTGGCGGTGTGGCGCGTCCTGGGCGGCATCGCGATCGGTATGGCCTCGGTCATCGGCCCGGCCTACATCGCCGAGGTCTCGCCGCCCGCCTACCGTGGCCGGCTCGGCTCCTTCCAGCAGGCCGCCATCGTCATCGGCATCGCCATCTCCCAGCTCGTGAACTGGGGCATCCTCAACCTCGCCAACGGTGAGCAGCGCGGCAAGATCGCCGGCCTGGAAGCCTGGCAGTGGATGCTCGGCGTGATGGTCATCCCCGCGATCCTGTACGGCCTGCTCTCCTTCGCGATCCCCGAGTCGCCGCGCTTCCTGATCTCCGCCGGCAAGCTCGACCGCGCCAAGGAGGTGCTCGGCGAGGTCGAGGGCCACACGGTGGACCTCGACGCCCGGGTCACCGAGATCCAGGACGCGATGCGCCGCGAGCACAAGTCGACCTTCAAGGACCTGCTCGGCGGCAAGGGCGGCTTCCTGCCGATCGTCTGGGTGGGCATCGGCCTCTCCGTCTTCCAGCAGCTGGTCGGCATCAACGTCGCCTTCTACTACTCCTCGACGCTGTGGCAGTCGGTCGGCATCAACCCGGAGGGCTCGTTCTTCTACAGCTTCACCACCTCGATCATCAACATCGTCGGTACCGTGATCGCGATGATCTTCGTCGACCGGATCGGCCGCCGCCCGCTGGCGCTGATCGGCTCCGCCGGTATGGCCATCGCGCTCGCCCTGGAGGCGTGGGCCTTCTCCGCCAAGACCGCGGCCGGCACCCTGCCGTCCGCCGAGGGCACCGTGGCGCTGATCGCCGCGCACGGCTTCGTCCTCTTCTTCGCGCTCTCCTGGGGCGTCGTGGTCTGGGTCCTCCTCGGCGAGATGTTCCCCAACAAGATCCGTGCCGCCGCGCTGGGCGTCGCCGCCTCCGCGCAGTGGATCGCCAACTGGGCGATCACGGCCAGCTTCCCCAGCCTCTCGGACTGGAACCTGTCCGGCACCTACGTGATCTACGCGGTCTTCGCTCTGCTCTCGATCCCCTTCGTGCTCAAGTTCGTGAAGGAGACCAAGGGCAAGGCGTTGGAGGAGATGGGCTAACCCCCCCCGCCAGCCCTCTCCTCAGTTCTCGCTGCTGCCCCGGCTCACCCGAGCCGGGGCAGCGGTGGTTTTCCCGGCCGGACGCACCGCGGGGGCCCTAGCCAAGGAGTCCGCTGCCGTCGGGTATCTCCACCCAGCGGCGGGGTGGGCCGGTCACCGGTGCCGGGTCCGTCACCCGCAGGCCGGCCGTGGCGGCGGCGTACCCCAGCTCGTTCGCGCCGTACATGCCCTTCGGCCGGGACCAGCTCCAGAAGCGGTAGTGCCAGTGCCCCTCGGGCTCGTCCCCGTACGGTGGGAGGCCGATCTCCTCGGTTAGCGCGGTGCGGCCGTCGCGGGAGAGGGTGCCGAAGGTGCCGCCGGCGGGGTTGACGTACAGGCCGTAGGCGGCGGTGCCGACGGAGAGGGCGTCCAGCAGCCGGTCGGTGCTCAGCAGGTACGAGGACGGTTGGCGCAGCACACAGCCGCCGGGCACCCCCGTCACCCCCACCCGGCGGTGGGACTCCTCGGCGTCGTGCGCGTCGAAGCCGTAGGGGCCGGTGGCGTCGGGGTCCGCGTCGGCGTCCGGGGCGAGCACCGGGCAGTCGCGCGGGTCCCGGCCCAGCCGCCGGACCGCCTCCGCCTCGTCGATCCCCACCACGAACGCCACCGAGGCGCCGTCGGTGTGCGCTCCCCGGAACACCGCCGCCTGCTCGTCCGCCGCCCGCTGCGCGGCGCGCTCCTCGGGCGTCAGCGGCACCGCTCCCGGCAGACCGGCGAACAGCGGGGCCAGGGCACAGGTCAGCGCCAGACGGCCGGGGGAGCGGCCGGCGACCTGCGGGCTCCAGGCGTCGGCGCCGGCCTGCAGCAGCAGCGCGGCGTTCTCCTCGGCGCCGTGGCAGACGGCGTGCCACAGCGGGGTGCAGCCCTGTGCGTCCGGTGCGTCCACCGCTGCGCCGCGGTCGAGGAGTGCGGCGACGGACTCGGGGGAGCCGTGGGCCGCGGCCAGGTGCAGCGGGGTCTCCTGGGGGTGGCCCGGCACGAGGGCCTGCGGATCGGCGCCGTTGGCCAGCCGGGCCAGCACCAGCGCGGTGTCCCGCCAGTGGAACGGGGCCAGCAGCTCCCAGTCGCCGCGCGCGGGGTGCGGGTCGGGCGGGGACCACGGCTGCGGCTCGGACTCGGGCGGCGGGGCCAGGATCTCCGCCGGGCCCGGGCCGGCGGTGAGGAACCCCCGCGATTCCTCACCCGTCGTCGGTGGGGCAGGTGGGGCAGGTGGGGCAGGTGGGGCAGGTGGGGCAGGTGGGGCCGGTGGGGCGGCGTCCGGCCAGATCTCCAGCGCCTCGCCGGCCGCCGCCCGCAGCGGCCCGGCGTCGAAGACCGTCACCGTCTCGGGGACCTGCTCGTCCGGCCACTCGACCACGAGTTGGGTGGCGCCGGCGGGCGGCAACTGCGAGAGGTGCAGCTCCAGTTCGTAGTGGAAGGCGCCGCCGGAGCCGCCGCCCAGCCGCAGCGTCGGGTGCGGCGGCCCGGCCGTCGGCAGTGGCGCGCCGTCGAGCGTGGTGACCTTCCGCCCGTCGGCCAGCAGCAGTCCGCAGCGCAGCGCCCCGTCGCGCGGCCCGCCGTACGGCGAGGTCCGGCCGCCGGGTCGGATCCGTCGCAGGAAGAGCGACAGCCGCATCGTCACCGACCGCGGCCAGACCTCCCAGCCGGTGAGCACGATCCGCACGTCCGGGCCGGCGCCGGCCTCGGCGACCTGCGGGAGCCGCGCCGGGACGAACCAGTGCGAGGGCGCGAACTCCTCGTCCTCCGCGGGCGCGTAGGCGCGCAACTCCAAGGTCTCGTCAGGGGGTTCGGGTGGGGGAGGGGACGCGGGCAGACCGTCGAAGAAGCTCATGCATCGATCGTGGCACCCGGCACTGACAATCGGCGTGCCGCGCGCGCCGCCCGGCGCGCGTCACTCCGTCAGCCGCGGCAGCACCTTCTCCGCGAACAGCCGCAGCGACCGCCATCCCTCCTCGACGGGCATCCCGCCGCACAGCGGATGCAGGATCAACGTGCCCCGGGCGCCGTCCTCTTGGGCCAGTTCGACGCAGTCGTCCGGCGTGACGATCCGGTACACGCCCTCCGCGCGCAGCGCCGCGGCGTCCCGCGCGGCGGAGCGCACCGCGGAGCGGCTCCCGGTGGACTGCCACGCCGCGTACCGCTGCGCCTCGTACAGCAGGTGGTCGCCGTGCTCGGCCCAACTCCGGTCCGGATCCTCGGAGATGTGCAGCAGACAGGTGCGCGGCGGCGGTTGGAGCACCCAGCCGTCGGTGCCGGCGGCGGCGCACTGCTCGTGGTAGTAGCGCTCCAGCTCCGGCAGGTGGGCGCTGGGGAAGAGCGGCAGTCCCAAGCGGGCCGCGCGCCGGGCCGCGGGCCGCGAGGCGCCCCCGACGAGCAGCGGCGGATGCGGCCGGGAGTACGGGCGCGGGGTGACCTGGACCGTGCGCCCCTGGTAGGTGAACGGTTCGCCGGTCCAGGCGTTGAGCAGTGTTTGCAGCACCTCGTCCTGGAGGGCGCCGCGGTCGCGCCACTCCTTGCCGTGTGCCGCGTACTCCTCGGGCCGGTAACCGAGACCGGCGACGGTGACCAGCCGGCCGCCGCCGAGCAGATCGAGCACCGCGATGTCCTCGGCCAGCCGCAGCGGGTCGTGCAGGGGGGTGATCAGGGCGGAGACGGTGACGCCGATCCGGCGGGTGGTGCCGAGGACGGCGCCCGCGAAGGCGAGCGGGGAGGGCATCCAGCCGTTGTCGGTGGCGTGGTGCTCCTCGGTCTGGATCATGCCCAGGCCGTGCTCGTCGGCGTACCGGGCCATCTCGACGGCGGCCCGGTAGCGGGCGGAGAGGTCCGCGGGCGCGGCCGGTGGTCCGGCGAGGTTGATGCGCAGGACCGTGGTGGGTGCGGTGGTGCCGGCAGACATGGCAGGTCCCCTTCGCCAGAGCAGGTGGCGAAGGGGACCGTAGCTGACGATACGTCAGACCGCCAGGTTCATGGTCGGGAACCGGCCGCGGGTCAGCCGACCTCGACGGTCGCCGGCTCCTCGTCGACCTCGGGGGCCGGCGCCGCGGCGGGGGTCTCCGGGGCGGCAGGCAGGACCGCGAAGATCACCGCGGCGATCAGGATGGTGGCCGCCCAGCCCAGGCCGTTCTCGCCGATCCAGGTGCCGGCCAGCGGGCCGGTGAACCACTGCACCTTGGTGAAGCACAGGCCCGCGACCAGCGCGACCGCCCAGGCCGTCATGGCCTGCCAGCAGAAGCCGCCCTTGTACCAGTAGCGGCTGGTCCGGTCGATGTTCATCAGGCTCTCCGCGTGGTAGCGGACCGCCTTCTTGCGGCGGCGGAGCATGTCGATGGCGTAGACGCCGATCCAGGCGGAGAAGGAGACCGCGAGCAGCGTCAGGAAGGCGATGAACTGGCCCACGAAGTCCTTGGCCACCAGCATCATGAACAGCCCGCCGATCAGGCTGATCGCGGCGTTGATGCTGACCGCCAGGGCGCGCGGCAGCTTGACGCCCATGGTCTGCGCGGTGAAGCCCGCGGAGTACATCGACAGGCTGTTGATCAGCATCATGCCGATCAGCGCGGTGATCAGGTACGGGATCGCGATGGCCGACGGCAGCACCTGGCCCAGGAAGGACATCGGGTCGGTGTTCTGGTTGGCCAGCTCCGGGTTGGAGACGGCCATCACGCCGCCCATGACCACCATCGGGACCAGCACCAGGGCGGCACCCGAGACGGTGGTGCCGACGATCTTCTTGCCGGAGGCGGAGTGCGGCAGGTAGCGCGCGAAGTCCGGACCGGTGGGCACCCAGCTGAGACCGCCGGCCGCGATGGTGCCGATGCCCGCGATCATCATGGCGCCGCTGCCCGGCGACTTGGCGAAGATGGCGCCCCACGGCATCTCGACGATCAGGTAGACCAGGACGACGACGCTGATGAGGCTGAAGAGGTACGTGGAGTACTTGTTGCAGACGTTGAGCGCCTTGCGGCCCATGCCGCTCACCAGGAAGGTGCAGGCGACGAAGCCCAGCAGGGTCACCACGACCAGCACGTTGTTGGTCTTGATGCCGAACACCAGGCGGAGCACGGTCAGGATCGCGTAGGCGCCGCTGACCGCGTTGATCGTCTCCCAGCCGAAGCGGGCGACCCACAGGATCGCGCCCGGGAAGTAGTTGCCGCGCACGCCGAAGGCGGCCCGGGAGAGCATCGCGCCCGGCGCGCCGCCCCACTTCCCGGAGACCGACAGCAGGCCGACGATGCCGAACGAGATGGTCGACGCGATCGCGGCGACCACCAGTACCTGCCAGAAGTTCAGACCGTTGTTGATCACCAGCGAGGCGCCCATGGTGAGCAGCAGCACGCTGATGTTGGCGGCCACCCAGGTCGGGAAGAGCTCGCGGACCCGGCCCCGGCGTTCGTGGTCGGGAACCGGCTCGATTCCGCGGGTCTCGACGGCGCCGTCGACTTCTGGGGTGGACGTGGGTGCGGACGTGGTGCTGGTGCCCATGGGTGCGGCCGTCTCCGTGCGGGGGTCTGGGGGGCACCCCCCGGGGAGGAGGTGCAGGCAGCGGCTGTGGTGCCTGGCCAGAAAGTGGTTGCCAGGACTCTACGCGCGTTGCGCAGCCGTCCACCATCGTACTTTGGTCCAACTTCTACTGGTCCGCCCCCTTGGACCCCTTGACGATGACACGGAATCGGCGATCCTGTCGATGGATCCAGTCACACCACCCTGATCAGGACATACAAGACGTGATGGACTGCCTGGCAGGCGAACCGGAGACTCCCCTTCCGTACTTGCCGACGGTTCCGCACCCCGCGCGGAGCCCGTCGGAGAGATGCATGTCTCGTTTGAGCGCCGTTGGCCGGCCACCGTCCGGACGCCGAACGGCGGGATAACGACGCCCCGGGCATGAGGCATCGGAATTGGTGCAAGGTGATCCCGATGAACGACAGCGACCACCCGCAGGAGGCCGATGTGTCCGGCATGACGTGTCAGTGGTGCCAGGGCACCGGCTATGTGTCCCAGGCCCTGGCCTACGCCCCCGGCGTCGATCCGTTCAGGGGCCCCTACGAGACCGTCCAGCGGGCCGGCGAGTGCCGGCACTGCCGGGGGTCGGGGACATACGACTCGCACCGCGACCCCACGCTGGAGCGCTGGCGCCCGGAGGAGCGCAGGGAGTCCTGAGGAGGAGCACCGAGGAGCCCCGGGAGCCGGGGCGGCCCCACCGGGACCCGGGGCGGAACCCCGCGCGCGTGCGGCCGTCCCCGGTGGGGCGTGGCTGATACTGGAGGGGTTATGGAAACCGTCATCCTTGCTGTAGTCATCGCCGTGGTCGTGCTCGGCGCGATCAGCGGGCTCGTCGTCAGCGGCCGCAAGAAGAAGCAGCTGCCGCCGCCCCCGCCGGCCACCCCCAAGCCCTCCGTCACCGCGCCCCCCGCCGAACCGCAGGTCGGCGAGGAGGCCGAGACCCCGCGCGACGAAGAACGTCGCACCATCGAAGAAGTCGAGCTGCCCGTCGCCGAGGCCCCCGCGGCCGAGGCCGAGGCGCCCGTCGCCGAGCCGGAGGCGCCCGCGGCGCCCGCCGTCGAGGTCCCCGAGCCGACCGCCGGCCGCCTGGTCCGGCTGCGCGCCCGCCTCGCCCGCTCCCAGAACACCCTCGGCAAGGGCCTGCTGACCCTGCTGTCCCGCGAACACCTCGACGAGGACACCTGGGAGGAGATCGAGGACACCCTCCTCACCGCCGACGTCGGCGTCGCCCCCACCCAGGAACTGGTCGAGCGGCTCCGCGAGCGGGTCAAGGTGCTCGGCACCCGCACCCCCGAAGAGCTGCGCCGGCTGCTCCGCGAGGAGCTGCTCGCGCTCATCGGCACCGACACCGACCGCACCGTGCACACCGCCAACGGCATCGGCAACGGCGGCGACGAGATCCCCGGCGTCGTGCTGGTCGTCGGCGTCAACGGCACCGGCAAGACCACCACCACCGGCAAGCTCGCCCGCGTCCTGGTCGCCGACGGCAAGTCCGTGGTGCTCGGCGCGGCCGACACCTTCCGTGCCGCCGCCGCCGACCAGCTCCAGACCTGGGGCGAGCGGGTCGGGGCCCGTACGGTCCGCGGCCCCGAGGGCGGCGACCCGGCGTCCATCGCCTTCGACGCGGTCAAGGAGGGCATCGCCGAGTCCGCCGATGTTGTCCTGATCGACACCGCCGGCCGGCTGCACACCAAGACCGGCCTGATGGACGAGCTGGGCAAGGTCAAGCGCGTCGTCGAGAAGCACGGCCCGGTCGGCGAGGTGCTGCTCGTCCTCGACGCCACCACCGGTCAGAACGGCCTGGTGCAGGCGCGGGTCTTCGCCGAGGTCGTGGACATCACCGGCGTGGTGCTCACCAAGCTCGACGGCACCGCCAAGGGCGGCATCATCATCGCCGTCCAGCGCGAACTGGGCGTTCCGGTCAAGCTGGTCGGCCTGGGCGAGGGCCCGGACGACCTGGCGCCGTTCGAGCCCGAGGCGTTCGTGGACGCACTGATCGACTGACCGGCCGGCTGAGCCAGCGGCACGGCATGACGGCGGCGGCCCCCGCCACCCGCGGACGACGGGTGACGGGGGCCGCCGCCGTTTCCCCGGGACCTGTCGTCACCTTCCGGCTGCCCCGGTCGGAGCGCCCGCGGCGCACGGATCAGGCCAAGCCGGCGGGCCGGCGCCGCCCGTGCAGACATCCGGCCAATGCGGAACGGCGCCGCACCGGCCCGCGCGGCAGGCGGTGGGCCGACGACGAAACGATTTGCCCTCGTTCAGCGGACCGGCAGCCCGGCCGGGGCGACGGCCGCCCGGCCCGCCGCCCGGTTGCACACATACGCCAGCGCCCCCAGCAGCAGCCGGGCCTGCGGCGGCCGGCCGGCGGTGTCCAGGGTCGGCGGGCGCAGCCAGCGCATCGGCCCCAGACCGCCGAAGTCGGACGGCGGCGCGGTGATGTGGTCGCCGGGGCCCAGTGGGCGAAGGTCCAGATCCGCGTCGTCCCACCCCATGCGGTAGAGGAGGTCGGGGAGCGCCGCGGCCGCCCCCGGGGCGACGAAGAACAGCGCGCGCCCGGTGGGCGCGGCGGCCACCGGTCCCAGCGGCAGGCCCATCCGCTCCAGCCGCACCAGCGCGCCCCGGCCCGCGTCCTCCGGCACGTCGAGGATGTCGAAGGTGTGGCCCACCGGGAGCAGCACCGCCGCGCCCGGCGTCTCGGCCCAGGCGGCCAGCGCCTTCTCCAGCGTCGCGCCGGCCGCCAGCTCCCGGCCGAAGGAGAGCGGATGGGCGCCCGGGGACGGGCAGTCCGGGACACCGCACGAACACTCCGTCCGGCCGCCGGCCCGGACCGCGCGGGCCCCCGGGACGACGTCCCACCCCCACAGCCCCGTGTACTCCGCCACCGCGGTGCCCTCGGCCGAGCGGACGCGGCGGCGCGACCCGGAACGGAGGTCCAGGATGCCGCCGATCGTGAAACCCATGCCCCCTCCAACGGGTGGCGCGTACGAGTGGTTACGAGTCGGGGAGTTGACGAGGAGACGGTTCTTCACGCTGGTGTTCACGCTCCGTCGGCGGTCCGCGGTGCCGGTGGTGTCGCGTCGTATGTCGGGTGGTGCGATGCGGTGTGCACGCCCTGGCGCGCTCCGCTCCGCCTCTCCCCGTACGACCTGTGTCAAGTCAATCGCGAGAGCCGGTCGGGGAGTTCCATCGAAGGGGTGGCGAATGGTGGCGTTTCCGCAATCGACCTCCCGACGGGCGTGATCGTAGGATTACTTTCGGTGCACGAACCCGGAGAGGCACCCTTCGCACTGGTATGCCGGTGGCAACGTCCGTGCGGGCGGCGGCCGGAGGTGTGGCCGGATTCCGCGGTCGGGTAGATGTAGCGCGGAACGGGCGCCGCAACAGGCGGCATCCTGTGGGGGATTCGCGGACGAGCGCTATCGGAATGGGGGCATCCCTGTGGGCGGCATGGACGGCACCGCCGGCTCCACCAGCACGAGCGGCACGGATGCCGTCAAGCGTCCCAACGCGCAGTTGGGCTCGTGGTTCATGCGCAGCGGCTGGTCCAAGGGCGAGCTGGCGCGGCAGGTCAACCGCCGGGCGCGCCAGATGGGCGCCCACCACATCAGCACCGACACCTCCCGGGTGCGCCGCTGGCTGGATGGCGAGCAGCCCCGGGAGCCCATCCCGCGGATCCTCTCCGAACTCTTCTCCGAACGCTTCGGCTGCGTGGTCGGCGTCGAGGAGCTCGGGCTGCGCTCGGCGCACCAGTCCCCGTCCGTCTCCGGCGTGGACCTCCCCTGGGCCGGCCCCCAAACGGTCAACCTCATCAGCGAGTTCACCCGCAGCGACCTGATGCTGGCCCGCCGCGGCTTCCTGGGCACCTCCCTCGCGCTCGCCGCCGGCCCCACCCTCGTCGAGCCGATGCAGCGCTGGCTGGTGCCGGTGCCCGTCGCCCCGGGCGAGGTCCCCGCGCAGCTCGACCGGGCCCGCCGCCCGGCCCGGCTCTCCCGGCCCGAACTGGAGCTGCTGGAGGCCACCACCGCGATGTTCCGGCAGTGGGACGCCCAGTGCGGCGGCGGCCTGCGGCGCAAGGCGGTGGTCGGCCAGCTCCACGAGGTCACCGACCTCCTCCAGGAGCCCCAGTCGCCCGAGGTGTCCAAGCGGCTGTTCAAGGTCGCCGCCGAACTCGCCGAACTGGCCGGCTGGATGAGCTACGACATCGGCCTCCAGCCGACCGCCCAGAAGTACTTCGTGCTCGCGCTGCACGCCTCCAAGGAGGCCGGCGACCGCCCCCTGGGCTCGTACATCCTCTCCAGCATGAGCCGGCAGATGATCCACCTCGGCCGGCCCGACGACGCCCTGGAGCTGATCCACCTCGCCCAGTACGGCAGTCGGGAGACCGCCACCCCCCGTACCCAGGCGATGTTGTATGCGATGGAGGCCCGCGCCTACGCCGGCATGGGCCAGCCCAGCAAGGTCAAGCGGGCGGTGCGGATGGCCGAGGACACCTTCTCCGACATCGCCCCCGGCGAGACCGAGCCGGACTGGATCCGCTTCTTCTCCGAGGCCGAGCTGAACGCCGAGAACGCCCACTCCTACCGCGACCTCGCCTATGTGGCCGGCCGCAGCCCCACCTACGCCTCGCTCGCGGAACCGGTCATGCGGCGCGCCGTCGAACTGTTCGGCAAGGACCCCGAGCACCAGCGCTCCTACGCGCTCAACCTGATCGGCATGGCCACCGTCCACCTGCTCCAGAAGGAGCCGGAGGCGTGCGCCGTGATGGCCCAGCAGGCGATACCGTTCGCCCGCCAGGTCCGCTCCGAACGGGTCAACACCCGGCTCCGCAAGACGGTGGACACCGCGGTGCGGGAATTCGGGACCGTCAGCGAGGTGATCAAGCTCAGCGACGAGCTCTCCCGCCAGCTCCCGGAGACCGCCTTCGCCGGCTGACCCGACCGCTCGCCGGATCCCTGAGGATCTCGGAATTCATCGGCGCGTAACACGGAGGACCACTTCGTCACCCCGGTGAAACACCGGCAAGGTTTGGCCGAAACGGCGCCGCGACACTCTCATCGCGAAGCCGGCCCACCCCACACCCGCACGGGCCGCATCGACGACGAGGAGACGCCGATGCCCCCAGGCATCCTTACGCTCGCAGACGGCCTCGCGGAGAAAGCCACCCTCAGTCCCGCCAACACCGGGTTCATGCTCATCTGCTCCGCGCTGGTGATGCTCATGACGCCCGGCCTGGCGTTCTTCTACGGCGGCATGGTCCGGGTCAAAAGCGTCCTGAACATGCTGATGATGAGCTTCATCAGCCTGGGCATCGTCACGCTCCTGTGGGTGCTCTACGGCTTCGGGCTCGCCTTCGGCACCGACACCGGCGGCATCATCGGCTGGAGCAGCGACTTCGCCGGCCTCGGCCACATCGGCCTGACCCAGCTGTGGGGCACCACCACCATCCCCGTCTACGTCTTCGCCGTCTTCCAGCTGATGTTCGCGGTGATCACCCCCGCGCTGATCAGCGGAGCCCTCGCCGACCGGGTGAAGTTCACCGCCTGGGCGCTGTTCATCGCGCTGTGGGTGACCGTCGTCTACTTCCCCGTCGCCCACTGGGTGTGGGGCGACGGCGGCTGGCTGTTCAAACTGGGCGTCATCGACTTCGCCGGCGGCACCGCGGTGCACATCAACGCCGGTGCCGCGGCGCTCGGCGTGATCCTCGTCGTCGGCAAGCGCATCGGCTTCAAGAAGGACCCGATGCGGCCGCACAGCCTGCCGCTGGTGATGCTCGGCGCCGGTCTGCTGTGGTTCGGCTGGTTCGGCTTCAACGCCGGCTCCTGGCTCAACAACGACGACGGCGTGGCCGCGGTCGCCTTCGTCAACACCCAGGTCGCCACCGCCGCCGCGATGCTCGGCTGGCTCGCCTACGAAAAGCTCCGGCACGGCTCGTTCACCACCCTCGGCGCGGCCTCCGGCGCGGTCGCCGGACTGGTCGCCATCACCCCCGCCTGCGGTGCGGTCAGCCCGCTCGGCGCCATCGCGATCGGCGTGATCGCCGGGGTGCTGTGCGCCATGGCCGTCGGCCTCAAGTACAAGTTCGGCTATGACGACTCCCTGGACGTCGTCGGCGTCCACCTCGTCGGCGGCATCGTCGGCTCGCTGCTGATCGGGCTGTTCGCCACCGGTGGCGTGCAGAGCGACGCCAAGGGCCTCTTCTACGGGGGCGGCTTCGGCCAGCTCGGCAAGCAGACCGTCGGCGTGGTGTGCGTCCTGCTGTACTCGCTGGTCGTCTCCTACGTCCTTGCCAAGGCCATCGACCTGGTGATGGGCTTCCGGGTCGGCGAGGACGAGGAGATCACCGGCGTCGACCAGGCCGCGCACGCCGAGACCGCGTACGACTTCGCCGGCGCGGGCGGTGGCACGACGGCCCGCAGGACCACGGCCCTGGGCGAAACCCCGACCAAGAAGGTGGACGCGTGAAGCTCATCACGGCAGTAATCAAGCCGCACCGGCTCGACGAGGTGAAGGACGCCCTGCAGGTGTTCGGCGTGCACGGCCTGACCGTCACCGAGGCCAGCGGCTACGGACGGCAGCGCGGGCACACCGAGGTGTACCGGGGCGCCGAGTACACCGTCGACCTGGTGCCCAAGATCAGGATCGAGGTGCTCGTCGAGGACGCGGACGTCGAGGAGCTGGTGGAGGTCGTGGTCAAGGCCGCCCGCACCGGCAAGATCGGCGACGGGAAGGTGTGGAGCGTCCCCGTCGAGGAGGCCGTACGGGTGCGGACCGGGGAGCGCGGACCCGACGCGCTGTGAGCCGCAGGCCGAGGGCGGCGGGGTGCGGCGGAAGCGCCGCGGGGGACAACACGACCGAGGAGAGCCCGAGTTGACCGAGAGCGTCGAACCCAGCGCACACCCCGCCGCCACGGCCCCGGCGGACGCACCCGGCGGCTACCCCGCCGCCCGGCTGCGCCTCCTCCGGGACGACGGCGCCGCCGGCCCCGACCGCCGCGCCGCCCTCGCCCGGCTCACCGACGACTGGCTCGCCGCCCTGCTGGCCGAGGCGTCCGCCCCTGCCTCCAGCGGCCGCGCCGCCCGCGGCCCGGCCGCTCCGGGCACCGCGCTGGTCGCCGTCGGCGGCTACGGCCGCGGCGAACTGTCCCCCCGCAGCGACCTCGACCTCCTGCTGCTGCACGACGGTCATGCCGCCCCCGGCGACCTCGCCGGCCTCGCCGACCGCCTCTGGTACCCCGTCTGGGACCTCGGCCTGGACCTCGACCACTCCGTCCGCACCCCCGCCGAGGCCCGCCGCGCCGCCCGCGACGACCTCAAGGTGCAACTGGGCCTGCTCGACGCCCGCCACGTCGCCGGCGACCCCGCACTGACCGCCGCGCTCCGCACCGCCGCCTACGCCGACTGGCGGGAATGCGCCCCCCGGCGGCTGCCCGAACTCCGCGAACTCTGCCAACAGCGCGCCGCCCGCCAGGGCGAACTCCAGTACCTCCTCGAACCCGACCTCAAGGAGGCCCACGGCGGCCTGCGGGACGCCACCGCACTGCGGGCCATCGCCGCCTCCTGGCTCGCCGACGCCCCCCGCGGTGGACTGGAGGCCGCCCGCACCCGGCTCCTGGACACCCGGGACGCCCTCCACCTCACCACCGGGCGCGCCACCGACCGGCTCTCCCTCCAGGAGCAGGACCAGGTCGCCGGCGCCCTCGGCCTGCTCGACGCGGACGCCCTGCTCCGCCGGACCTACGAATCCGCCCGCACCATCGCCTACGCCGCCGACGTCACCTGGCGCGAGGTCGGCCGGGTGCTGCGCGCCCGATCCGTCAAACCGGTGCTGCGCGGGCTGCTGCACGGCCGCACCGCCGACCGCGGCGAACGCTCACCGCTCGCCGACGGCGTCGTCGAACTCGACGGCGAGGCGGTGCTGGCCCGCACCGCCCGCCCCGAACGCGACCCCGTCCTGCTGCTGCGCGCCGCCGCGGCCGCCGCCCAGGCCGGACTGCCGCTGGCCACCCACGCCATCCGCCGCTGCGCCGCCACGCACGCCGCCGCACTGCTGCCGGTGCCCTGGCCAGCCGAGGCCCGCGAGCAGCTGGTCACCCTGCTCGGCGCCGGCGCGCACACCGTCCCCGTATGGGAGGCCCTGGAGGCCGAGGGCGTCATCGCCCGCCTGCTGCCCGACTGGGAGCGCGTCCGCTGCCGCCCCCAGCGCAACCCCGTGCACACCTGGACCGTCGACCGCCACCTGGTCGAGACCGCGGTCCGCGCCGCCGCACTGACCCGCCGCGTCCACCGGCCCGACCTGCTGCTGGTTGCCGCCCTGCTGCACGACATCGGCAAGGGCTGGCCCGGCGACCACGCGGTGGCCGGCGAGACCATCGCCCGCGACGTGGCCGCCCGGCTCGGCTTCGGCCCCGGCGACACCGAGGTGATCGCCGCCCTCGTCCGGCATCACTTGCTGCTCATCGAGACCGCCACCCGGCGCGACCTGGACGACCCGGAGACCGTCGGAGCGGTCGCCGACGCCGTCGGCAGCCCCGGCACCCTGGAACTCCTGCACGCCCTCACCGAGGCCGACGCGCTCGCCACCGGGCCCGCCGCCTGGAGCTCCTGGCGCGCCGGCCTCGTCTCCGGCCTCGTCCAGCGCGTCGCCGACCGGCTCGCCGGGGAGCCCGCGCCGGACCCGCGCGGCACCGACGTCCCCACCGCCGAACAGGAGCGCCTGGCCGTCGAGGCCGCGCGCACCGGCGGCCCCGCCCTGGCCCTGCACACCCGCCCGGAGACCGCACCGCCGGACGCCGCCCCGGCCGACGCCGACCCGGAACCGGTCGGCGTGGAACTCCTCATCGCCGTCCCTGACCAGCCCGGCGTGCTGCCCGCCGCGGCCGGCGTGCTGGCCCTGCACCGCCTCACCGTCCGCGCCGCCGACCTGCGCACCCTGGACCCCATCGGACAGGGCCCGGTGCTGCTGCTCAGCTGGCGGGTGGCCGCCGAGTACGGCTCGCTGCCCGAGGCCGGCCGGCTCCGCGCCGACCTGGTCCGCGCCCTGGACGGCTCCCTCGACGTCCCCGGCCGCCTCGCCGAACGCGAACGCGCCTACGCCCGCCGCTCCCGCGCCGCCCTGGCCCCGCCGCCCCGCGTCACCATCGCCGCCGGCAGCTCCCGCACCGCCACCGTCATCGAGGTCCGGGCGCAGGACGCGCACGGACTGCTGCATCGGATCGGCCGGGCCCTGGACGCGGCGGGGGTCGCCGTGCGCAGCGCCCACATCAGCACGCTGGGCGCCAACGCCGTGGACGCCTTCTACGTCACGGGGCCGGACGGGACGCCGCTGCCCGACGCGGTGGCCCACAAGGTGGCCGAGGCGGTCGAGGCCGCGCTCCAGTGATACCGGGCGGGATGCGCTCCGGGGCGCGCTCCACCGGCGGCCGGAGCACGGGCCGGGCGCGGGCCAGAGAGGGTTCGCTTGCGGGGCCCGATACCCTAGAACCCGACTGGACCTTAAGCCCCCGACCCCGAGGATCGACGACCGCCGTGTTCGATACGCTTTCCGACCGCTTGGCGAGTACTTTCAAAAACCTCCGGGGCAAGGGCCGCCTGAGCGAGGCGGACATCGACGCCACCGCGCGGGAGATCCGGATCGCCCTGCTGGAAGCCGACGTCGCGCTGCCGGTCGTCCGCGCCTTCATCAAGCAGGTCAAGGAGCGCGGGCTCGGCTCCGAGGTCAGCCAGGCGCTGAACCCGGCCCAGCAGGTCATCAAGATCGTCAACGAGGAGCTCATCGGCATCCTCGGCGGCGAGACCCGGCGCCTCCGCTTCGCCAAGCAGCCGCCGACGGTGATCATGCTGGCCGGTCTGCAGGGTGCCGGTAAGACCACCCTCGCCGGCAAGCTCGGCCGCTGGCTCAAGGGCCAGGGGCACTCGCCGCTGCTGGTCGCCTGCGACCTCCAGCGCCCCAACGCCGTCAACCAGCTCCAGGTCGTCTCCGAGCGCGCCGGCGTCGGCTTCTACGGCCCCGAGCCGGGCAACGGCGTCGGCGACCCGATCCAGGTCGCCAAGGACTCGATCGAGTACGCCCGCACCAAGCAGTTCGACGTCGTGGTCGTCGACACCGCCGGCCGCCTCGGCATCGACGCCGAGATGATGCAGCAGGCCGCCGACATCCGCGACGCGGTCAGCCCCGACGAGGTCCTCTTCGTCGTCGACGCGATGATCGGTCAGGACGCGGTCAACACCGCCGAGGCGTTCCGCGACGGCGTCGGCTTCGACGGCGTGGTGCTCTCCAAGCTGGACGGCGACGCCCGCGGTGGTGCCGCGCTCTCCATCGCGCACGTCACCGGCAAGCAGATCATGTTCGCCTCCAACGGCGAGAAGCTGGACGACTTCGACGCGTTCCACCCGGACCGCATGGCGTCCCGCATCCTCGGCATGGGCGACATGCTCTCGCTCATCGAGAAGGCCGAGCAGACCTTCAGCCAGCAAGAGGCCGAGAAGATGGCGGCCAAGCTGGCGAAGGGCCCCAAGGAGTTCACCCTCGACGACTTCCTGGCCCAGATGGAGCAGGTCCGCAAGATGGGCTCCATCTCCAAGCTGCTCGGCATGCTGCCCGGCATGGCGCAGATGAAGGAGCAGATCAACAACCTCGACGAGCGCGAGGTCGACCGCACGGCCGCCATCATCAAGTCGATGACCCCGGCCGAGCGCCAGGACCCGACGATCATCAACGGCTCGCGCCGGGCCCGCATCGCCCGCGGTTCCGGTGTGGACGTCAGCATGGTCAAGAACCTCGTCGAGCGGTTCTTCGACGCGCGCAAGATGATGTCGCGGATGGCCCAGGGCGGCGGCATGCCCGGCATGCCCGGCATCCCCGGCATGGGGGGCGGCGCCGCCCGGAAGAAGAAGCAGATCAAGCAGGCCAAGGGCAAGCGCAAGAGCGGCAACCCGATGAAGCGCAAGGCCGACGAGGAGGCCGCGGCGGCGCGCCGCGAGGCGGCCGCGACCGGCAACCCGCTCGGCCTGCCGCAGGCCGGCCAGGAACCGCAGAACTTCGAACTCCCCGAAGAGTTCAAGAAGTTCATGAACTGAGCGGCACCCGCACCACCCGACGAGCCCCCGGCCACCCCTGCGTGGCCGGGGGCTCGTCCGTCGCGTTCCGGGGCACGCTCTAGCGGGTCCGCGCGATCAGATACCGGAAGACGTTCGCCATCCAGAGCGTCCCGTCTCCCCGCTGATACGGATGGAGCGCCTCGACCAGCTCCTTCTCCACCTGCCGCGGCCCGGCCGCCTCCAACGCCCCGTCGAACAGGCCCGTCGACAGCATCCCGCGCACCGCGCTCGCCATGTCCGCGTACCCGAACGGGCAGGCCACCCGCCCCGACCCGTCGGGCCGCAGCCCCGTCCGTTCCGCCAGCTCCTCCAGGTCGTCCCGGCCGGCCGGCCGCCAGCCCGCGCCGAAACCCGGCGCCGGGGCGGCGAGCCGCTGCGCCACCCGCAGCACGCCGGCCGCCGCACACCGCTCCACCGGGCCCCAGCCACCCAACACCACGGCGCTGCCCCGTTCGGCCAGCGCGGTCGCCGCGGTCAGCGCCGCGGCCAGCTCCTGGGCACCGCCGCCGCAGCCCACCGGGTGGAACGCCGTGATCACGGTGAACGCCGCACCCTTGGGCGCCGCGTCCGCCAGCCCGCCGCTGACCAGCCGGGTGACCTCCGGCATGCCGTCCGGCGTGAGCCGCTCGCGCGCCAGCTCCAACCGGCGCTCGTCCGCGTCCACGCCGCTGACCTGCGCCCCGCGCGCCGCCGCGAGCAGCAGCGCCAGCCCGGACCCGCAGCCCAGCCCCAGCAGCCGGGTGCCGGGCCCGATGCCCAGCCGGTCGTACGCGGCCTCGTAGAGGGGCACCAGCATCCGCTCCTGGATCTCCGCCCAGTCACGGGCGCGGGTGCCGGTCGGCGCGGCCGGGCCGTCATCGTGCACGGACCCGGTGTTCGGAAGCTGGTGCCGCACGAGCGTGGGAGACATCGATAGCGCCCCTATTCGCCGAGAACCCGAAGCTGATCAGTACCGTCCGCCCCCGTGTTTCCGAGCGTTGTGCGCCCCCGCGATCCAGACAACTGCGCATCCGACCGGGCGTCCAGAGGGTGCGCCGGGGTTTGGCTCCCGCGCGCCCCTGTGTGCGCCGCCCACCGCACTCCCGGAGCGCCGTTCCAGGGTGCCCCGGGGAGTGCCGTCCCGCCACGGCAGCGGCGCCGCAGGTCGCCCCGGCCCTCGCCTCCCGCGTGTCGCCGCCGGATCCCGCTGTCCTACGGTGGACGGGTGGGGTCGGTGTCCACGGCTCCTCATACCGCCGGTAACATCGCCGCGCGTCCGACGCCCTGACATGCGGCGGGCTTACGCCATGTGGTGTACGCGGGGGTACGCGCCCTACGTACCGGCTTGCCGCCCCAGGGGCGCCTTCTCCGCAGATCGGCGTACCGGGCACGGGCCACGCCCCATGCCCGGAAACTGACCGGTACGTGCAAATTATTTGGGATGCCCCGGAATCGGAACACTGGGAGACCCCGGCTCGTTGTCACGACGTGAGCACGACACCGCCTGTTCTCGCCGCCGAGCTGGCGCTCGCGTGGGCCGACATTCAACGGCACCACCCCGAGCTGCCGGACCTGGCCGCGCCCGAATCCCTGATCGGAGAGTCGTCGTCCGCCTGTGGCGCCGAGCTCTCCTTCGAACGGCTGCTCCATGAGGCAGTCCACGGCATCGCCGCCGCCCGCGGCATCCGCGACACCTCCCGGGCAGGCCGCTACCACAACCGCCGGTTCCTGGCGATCGCCGAGGAGCTGGGCCTGGACCACACCGAAGAGCCGCATCCCAGCAGCGGCTTCTCGCTGGTCGCACTCAACCCCGAGGCGAGACGGCGCTACCGCCCCACCATCGAGCGGCTCACCAGAGCCCTCAAGGCCCACAGTGCCGCCACCGCCACCGACACCACCCGCAGCTTCCGCGGACCGGCCGCCCGGCACGGCTCCTCCGGGGGCGGTGTCCGCGTCAAGGCCGTCTGCGACTGCGGGCGCAATGTGCGGGTCGTCCCCTCCGTGCTGGCCCAGGCGCCGATCGTCTGCGGCGGCTGCGGCAAGCCCTTCCGGATCCCCGAGGTGGCCGCGGTCGGCTGACCCTCGGGCGTGTGGCACAATTGCCTGCTGTACTCGACAGTCGCACAGGACCCCTCTCTCCTCCGGCTGACGCGTCCATCGGGGCCCCGAGTACCGCAACCCCACGTGGCATCTCGTTGTGCCCCACCACGTCAAGACCAGGAGACACCACTCCAGTGGCAGTCAAGATCAAGCTGAAGCGTCTGGGCAAGATCCGCTCGCCTCACTACCGCATCGTCGTCGCCGACTCCCGCACCCGCCGGGACGGCCGCGCCATCGAGGAGATCGGCCTGTACCACCCGGTGCAGAACCCCTCCCGCATCGAGGTCGACGCCGAGCGCGTCGCCTACTGGCTGGGTGTCGGCGCGCAGCCGACCGAGCCCGTGCTGGCCATCCTCAAGGTCACCGGCGACTGGCAGAAGTTCAAGGGTCTGCCGGCCCCGGCGCCGATGAAGGTCGCCGAGCCGAAGGCCGACAAGCGCGCCCTCTTCGAGGCCGCCGCCAAGGCTTCCGGTGACGAGCCGAAGGGTGAGGCCATCACCCCGAAGGCGAAGAAGGCCGACAAGAAGGCGGACGAGGCCGCGGCCGAGTCCACCTCCGAGTCCACCGAGGACTGAGCGTGCTTGAGGAGGCCCTTGAGCACCTCGTCAAGGGCATCGTCGACAACCCCGACGACGTGCAGGTAGCCTCGCGCACCCTGCGTCGCGGGCGCGTGCTGGAGGTCCGGGTCCACCCCGACGACCTCGGCAAGGTGATCGGCCGCAACGGCCGGACCGCCCGCGCACTGCGGACCGTCGTCGGCGCCATCGGCGGCCGGGGCATCCGCGTCGACCTCGTCGACGTCGACCAAGTTCGCTGATCAAGTTGAACACCGGCTCGGGCCGGGGAGGGCCTTCGGGCCGTCCCCGGCCCGCGTCCGTATGTGAGGCTGGAACCACCGCGACCCGGTCGGATCCGGCACCGTCACCATCCATTGAGGAACCCCGACGTTCCTCGGCCACCTCCGCGAAAGCGGCGGCGGCCTAGCCGCAAAGAGGAGCACAGTGCAGCTGGTAGTCGCCCGGATCGGCCGCGCCCACGGCATCAAGGGCGAGGTCACCGTAGAGGTGCGCACCGACGAACCGGAACTCCGGCTCGCCCCGGGCGCCGTCCTCGCCACCGCCCCGTCCACCGTCGGGCCGCTGACGATCGCCACGGGCCGGGTCCACAGCGGCCGGCTGCTGCTGCGCTTCGAGGGCGTCGCGGACCGCACCGCCGCCGAGGCGCTGCGCAACACCCTGCTGATCGCCGAGGTCGACCCCGAGGAACTCCCCGAGGATCCCGAGGAGTTCTACGACCACCAGCTGATCGACCTCGACGTCGTCACCCGCGACGGCACCGCCGTCGGCCGGATCAGCGAGGTCTCCCACCTGCCCTACCAGGACCTGCTGATCGTGGCGCGCCCCGACGGCAGCGAGGTGATGATCCCGTTCGTCAGCGAGATCGTGCCCGAGATCGACCTGGAGGAGCAGCGCGCGGTCATCGACCCGCCGCCGGGACTCCTCGACGAGGCCCAGGCCGAGATCGCCTCCGCCCGCGAGGACAGCTGATGCGGCTCGACGTCGTCACGATCTTCCCGGAGTACCTCGAACCGCTGAACGTCTCGCTGGTCGGCAAGGCCCGGGCCCGCGGACAGCTCGACGTGCGCATCCACGACCTGCGGGAGTGCACCCACGACAAGCACCACACGGTCGACGACACCCCCTACGGCGGCGGGCCGGGCATGGTCATGAAGCCCGAGCCGTGGGGCGAGGCGCTGGACGGCATCCTGGCGTCCGGCGAGGGGGAACCCGTCCTCGTCGTCCCCACCCCCAGCGGTGTCCCGTTCACCCAGCAGCTCGCCGTCGAACTCTCCGCCAAGCCCTGGCTGGTGTTCACCCCGGCCCGCTACGAGGGCATCGACCGCCGCGTCATCGAGGAGTACGGCGACCGCCTGGACGTCCGCGAGGTGTCCATCGGCGACTACGTGCTGGCCGGCGGCGAGGCCCCGGTCCTGGTCATGGTCGAGGCGATCGCCCGGCTGCTGCCCGGCGTCCTCGGCAACGCCGCCTCCCACCAGGACGACTCCTTCGCCCCCGGGGCCATGGCCGACCTCCTGGAAGGCCCCGTCTACACCAAGCCCCCGGAGTGGCGCGACCGCACCATCCCCGAGGTGCTGCTCAGCGGCCACCACGGCAAGATCGCCCGCTGGCGCCGCGACGAGGCGTTCCGCCGCACCGACCGCAACCGCCCCGATCTGATCGAGCGCGCAGACCCCGCCGCCTTCGACAAGAAGGACCGGGAGATCCTCTCGATCCTGGGCTGGGCACCGGGCGAGGACGGCCGATTTGGGCGGACGAGTCAGTCCATGGAAGAATGAGCCGCTGCTGTCTGCGCCCGGTGTGCGCCCCTGCCACAGGGGGAACGACGTCCGCCCGGCAGCTCGGCAGTACATCAACCTTTCCGAATGATTCCGCTGATGACCTGTGGCATCAGCGAAGAAAGCAGTAGGTCATGCACCTTCTCGACTCCGTCGACTCCGCCGCACTGCGCAGCGACATCCCGGCCTTCCGCCCGGGTGACACCGTCAACGTCCACGTCCGCGTCATCGAGGGCAACCGCTCCCGTGTGCAGCAGTTCAAGGGCGTCGTCATCCGCCGCCAGGGCTCCGGCGTGCGCGAGACCTTCACGGTCCGCAAGGTCAGCTTCTCGGTCGGCGTGGAGCGCACCTTCCCCGTGCACACCCCGATCGTCGAGAAGATCGAGGTCGTCACCCGCGGTGACGTCCGCCGCGCCAAGCTGTACTACCTCCGCGAGCTGCGCGGCAAGGCCGCCAAGATCAAGGAGAAGCGCGAGCGCTGAGCCGCGCCGCACCGGGCAGCGGAAATCCGCCCCGGTGCACCGCGAGGCCACGCTCGCGACCGGCGTCCGGGCCCGGCCGGATAGGCTCTGGGCCCCATGGACACCGACGCACAGCTCACGGAGCGCGACCCCGCTTCCGACCCCGCTCAGGGGTTGGAGCGACGGTCGCGCTTCGCGCGTTTCCGGTCCCGGACGGCGCAGCTGCGGTACCGGCCGGTCACCCTCCTCGTGCTCTGCCTGGCCTTCCTGTTCCTGCTCAGCACCTTCGTCGCGCAGCCGTTCCTGATCCCCAGCACCTCCATGGAGAACACCCTGCGGGTCGGTGACCGGGTTCTGGTGAACAAGCTGGCGTACCGTTTCGGCGCCGGCCCGCGGCGCGGCGACGTCATCGTCTTCGACGGCACCGGATCTTTCGTTCACAGGGAGCAGGGGGAGAATCCCGTCACGGGACTGCTGCGCACGGCAGGCGCGGCGCTGGGCCTGGCCCGGTCCGACGACACCGACTACGTCAAGCGCGTCATCGGCGTCGGTGGAGACCATGTGACCTGCTGTGACAAACGGGGGCGGATCGACGTGAACGGTGAGCCGGTGACCGAGGGCTATCTCCATCCCGGGGACGCGCCCTCCGCCGTCCCCTTCGACATCGTGGTGCCGGCGGGCCGGCTCTGGGTCATGGGCGACCACCGCTCCCGGTCCAGCGACTCCCGCGACCACCTCGGCCAGCCCGGCGGCGGCACCGTCCCGGTCGACAAGGTGATCGGCCGCGCCGACCTGATCACCTGGCCGGTCGGCCGCTGGAGCACCATCGACACCCCGGGGTCCCTGGCCCGTATACCGGCCCCGGCAGGCCCCCATGGGTAACCGCGGACGCCCCCGCCACGGGCGCGAGGACGCCACCGAGGGCGCGATGCACGGCGGCACCGCAGAGGACGACCGCGGGTCCGGCACCCGTGCGGCGACCGGCGGGCGGGCCGAGCGCCGCCGCCAGGCCAAGCGCATCAAGCGCCGCCGACGCCGCTCCTACCTCAAGGAGATCCCGATCCTGATCGGGGTGGCGCTGGCCATCGCGCTGGTCCTGAAGACGTTCCTGGTGCAGGCGTTCGTCATCCCGTCCGGCTCCATGGAGCAGACGATCAAGATCGGCGACCGGGTGCTGGTCGACAAGCTCACCCCGTGGTTCGGCGCCACGCCGCACCGCGGCGACGTCGTGGTCTTCAAGGACCCCGGCGGCTGGCTCAAGGGCGAGCAGAACCAGTCGGCAGGCAATCCCGGCCCGATCAACGACCTGTTGACCTTCATCGGGCTGCTCCCGTCGGCCAACGAACAGGACCTGATCAAGCGCGCGGTCGCGGTCGGCGGCGACACCGTCCGCTGCTGCGACACCAAGGGTCGGGTGACGGTCAACGGCACGCCGCTCACCGAGCCCTACGTGCACCCGGGAAACCCGCCCTCCCAGCTGAAGTTCACGGTGACCGTCCCCACCGGGCGGATCTTCGTCATGGGCGACCACCGCTCCAACTCGGCGGACTCGCGGTACCACCTGGACGAGCCGTACCACGGCACGGTCTCGGTGGACAACGTCGTGGGCCGGGCCGTGGTCATCGCCTGGCCGTTCAGCCACTGGCGGTTCCTCGAAGAGCCCGACACCTTCGCCACCGTCCACGACGCGCCGGGCGCGAAGGCGGCGGCAGCGGACGCAGCGCATAGGGTGTCCTCCGAGAGTTTGACCGTACTCCCGACCCCTGCGGAACTCCCGCTCGTTATGGGAGTGGTGGGCCTGCACCGGTTGACGGGCAGGCGAGAGCGCGGAGTGAGGAGCAGATGTGGGGGACTTGGCGGTCGGCGCGCGGTCCGGAACCGAAGAGCCCGAAGAGCCGGCAGGTCGCGGTGAGTCCGCGCGGCAGGCGACGAGTTCCGTACATCAGCCACAGGCGCAGTCAGGCGGGTCCGCGTCGGGCCTGCCGCGCACAGATCCATCGAAGCAGTCGGACGCAGCGGCCGACGAGGAGGCGACCGGCAGCGTGACCAAAGGCAAGAAGCCGCGTGCCTTCTGGAAGGAGCTGCCGATCCTCATCGGCATCGCGCTGCTCCTCGCCCTGCTCATCAAGACGTTCCTGGTGCAGGCGTTCTCCATCCCGTCCGACTCCATGCAGGACACCCTCCAGCGTGGCGACCGGGTGCTGGTCGACAAGCTGACGCCGTGGTTCGGCTCCAAGCCGCAGCGCGGCGAGGTCGTCGTCTTCCACGACCCGGGCGGCTGGCTCAACGAGACGCCCACCCCGCAGCCCAACCCCGTCCAGAAGGTCCTCAGCTTCATCGGCCTGATGCCCTCGGCCGAGGAGAAGGACCTGATCAAGCGGGTCATCGCGGTCGGCGGGGACACCGTCGAGTGCCAGGGCGTCGGCCCCGTCAAGGTCAACGGCAAGGCCCTCAAGGAAGACTCCTACGTCTACCCCGGCGCCACCCCGTGCGGCGACCGTCCCTTCGGCCCGATCCACGTCCCCAAGGGCCGGATCTGGGTGATGGGCGACCACCGCGACGACTCCCTCGACTCCCGCTACCACCAGAACCTCCCGGGCAACGGCACGGTCTCCGAGAACGAGGTCGTCGGTCGCGCCTTCACCATCGCCTGGCCCATCAACCGCTGGGCGACCCTTCCGGTACCGGACACTTTCGACCAACCCGGGATCAACAAGGCAATGGGTGCGGCTCCGGCGGCCCTGGGCCTGGTCGGCGCCGTTCCGCTCGTGATCTGGCGTCGCCGGAGGCTGACCGCAGCGCGTAACCCCAGGTAAGGTGCCGTCCCGGATCTTCGACGCGGGCGTGTCCCGCGGGGCGGGAGCGCTGGGATGAGCAGCAGTACGGAACGTACGACGGACGGCCACGGCCGGACCACGGGCAGTGTGCTGTCCGGTCTGGCCGTGGCCGTCGGCTGTGTGCTGTTCCTGGGCGGCTTCGTCTGGGGGGCGCTGATCTACCGCCCGTACACGGTGCCGACGGACTCCATGACTCCCACCATCGCCGCCGGCGCCCGGGTCCTCGCCGAGAAGGTGAACGGCTCCGAGATACGCCGGGGCGACATCGTCGTCTTCAAGGACGCCTCCTGGGGCGACCTGCCGATGGTCAAGCGGGTCGTCGGCATCGGCGGCGACACGGTCGCCTGCTGCAGCAAGAAGGGCCTGCTGACGGTCAACGGAACCCCCATCGAGGAGCCGTACCTGCAGGGCGACGGCCCCGCCTCGCCCACCCTTTTCAAGGCCACCGTCCCCACCGACCAGCTCTTCCTCCTCGGCGACCACCGCAACGTCTCCCTCGACTCCCGCGTCCACCTCACCGACGGTGACCACGGCTCCGTGCCGCGCAGCGCCGTGGACGCCCGGGTCGACGCCCGCGCCTGGCCGCTCGGCAGCGTCGGCATGCTCCAGCGTCCCGAGAGCTTCGCCGCGCTCCCCGGGGGCACCTCCCAGCCGGGACCGCTCCGCCCCATCGTCCTGGCGGTCGTCGCCGGTGCCGTGCTCATCCTTGGTGGTGCGGCATACGGGCCGCTCGCACGGCGGAAGGGACGCGGACGTGGATGAGCGGGAGCAGGACCGGGGGCGGGCGCCGGAACGGCACGGGGCGGCCGGCGGAGCCGCCGGAGAGTCCGGCCTGACCGGCGAGCTGGCCGGGGGCTGTCGGACCGTTGAGGCCGATGAGGCCATCGAGTCCGCTGAGCCGCCTGCCGCCGCCGCGGGCGCGAGGGCCGCTGAGGCCGGCGGGGTCGATCGGGCCACCGCCGTGCGCCAGGTCTCCCGCGTGGTGCTGCTCGACTCCCAGGACCGCATCCTGCTGCTCCACGGCTTCGAACCGGACCGTCCGACCGAGACCTGGTGGTTCACCCCGGGCGGCGGCCTGGAGGGCACGGAGACCCGCGCGGAGGCGGCCCTCCGCGAACTTGCTGAGGAGACCGGCATCACCGAGGCCACCCTCGGGCCCCTCCTGTGGAAGCGCCGCTGCGCCTTCCCCTTCGACGGGCGACGCTGGGAGCAGGACGAGTGGTACTACCTGGCGCGGACCGACCGGACCGCCACCGACACCGCCGGCCACACGGACCTGGAACGGCGCAGTGTGTCCGGACTGAAGTGGTGGACCTCGGAGGAACTGTCGGCGTCGCATGAGACGGTGTATCCGACCAGACTCGCCGAGCTGCTGCGCACACTGCTCGACGAAGGGCCCCCGAGTGCGCCGGTGCTCCTGGAGACCGAGAGGGTCTGACGCACAATAGGGGGACGCACGGCTGAAGGGGATCTGCCATGAGCGCCGAGGACCTCGAAAAGTACGAGACCGAGATGGAGCTGAAGCTCTACCGGGAGTACCGCGACGTCGTCGGGCTGTTCAAATATGTGATCGAGACCGAGCGTCGCTTCTACCTCACCAACGACTACGAGATGCAGGTGCACTCGGTCCAGGGTGAAGTGTTCTTCGAGGTCTCGATGGCCGACGCCTGGGTCTGGGACATGTACCGACCAGCCCGGTTCGTCAAGCAGGTGCGGGTACTCACGTTCAAGGACGTGAACATCGAAGAGCTGAACAAGAGCGATCTGGATCTTCCGGGGAGCTGAGCCCCCCCGCATCGCGGAGCCGAGCCTCCGGCGCTAGGCCCGCTGGTTCGGCCGGCCTGGCGCCGGCCGCTGCAGGCTGCCCGGCCGCCGTGCGTCGCCCTGACGGGTGACGGAGTTATCCACAACCATGCGGTTGTCCACCAAGATCCAATAGATCCGGGTGGGGGCGTCACAGTCGGTGCCGGAGGTGGTACCGCATGAACGCCACACAGACCGGCCGCCAGGCCGAGGACACCGCACGCACCGCACAGCACACGCCGTACACACCGCACACACCGGGGAACGCCGATCCGGCAGCCCACCACCGCGACCGCGACGGCGATGGTGGGGCGGCGGCCGGGGCCGGCGGGGCCAGGGCCGGGACGCACGGATCAGGCGCCGATCCCCACAGGCCGGGGGCCGCGCGCCGCACGTCCGGGACCCCGGGCCGGGGCCCCGGTGCGCGGCATCGCAAGCGGCGAAGGCACCCGGAAGACCGGTCCCCGACGACGGCCCGGGAAAGGCCCCCGACAGCCGGGGAGAGGCCCTCGACGGCGACCGGGAAGCCATCCCCGGCGCCACGAACGACGGACACGGCGCAGACGGCGTCCGCACCGCAGATCGCGCGCCCGGCACAGCCCGCGCGGCCGGCTCCACCGACCACGTCCCGCAGCGCCCTCGGTCGCTACGGCGAAGACCTGGCCGTCCGGCGACTCACAGAAGCCGGCATGCGGATCCTCGCCCGCAACTGGCGCTGCCGCCACGGAGAGATCGACATTGTCGCCGTCGATGGTGACGCCCTGGTCATCTGCGAGGTCAAGACCCGCCGCGCCGGCTGGTACGAACACCCCATGGCGGCCGTCCGCCCCGAGAAGGCCACTCGGCTGCGCCTACTGGCCGAACGCTGGCTGGAACGGCACGGCGGCCCACCACCCGGCGGCGTACGCATCGACGTCATCGGCATCCTGCTGCCCGCCCGCGGCGCCCCCGTGGTCGAACACGTACGAGGGGTGGCGTGATGGGATTCGCCCGCACCTGCTCCGTCGCCCTCGTGGGCGTCGAAGGAGTCGTCGTCGAGGTCCAGGCCGACCTGGAGCCCGGCGTGGCCGCCTTCACCCTCGTCGGACTGCCTGACAAGAGCCTGGTCGAATCCCGGGATCGAGTCCGCGCAGCCGTCGTCAATTCCGGCGCCGAATGGCCGCAGAAGAAGCTCACCGTCGGCCTCAGCCCCGCATCCGTCCCCAAGAGCGGCAGCGGCTTCGACCTCGCCGTGGCCTGCGCGGTCCTCGGCGCCGCCGAACGCCTCGACCCCCGCGAGCTCACCGACCTGATGATGATCGGCGAACTCGGCCTCGACGGCCGCGTCCGCCCCGTCCGCGGCGTGCTGCCCGCCGTCCTCGCCGCCGCCGACGCCGGATACCGCCAGGTCGTCGTGCCCGAACAGACCGTCGCCGAAGCCTCACTCGTCCCCGGCGTCTCCGTCCTCGGCATCCGCAGCCTGCGGCAACTCATCGCCGTCCTCGCCGACGAACCGGTCCTCGACGAGGAAAACCCCCTCGACGAAGGCCGCCCCGACCCGCTCCTGGCCGGGCTCGTCATGCCCGGCACCGGCGTCACCGCGGGACTGCCGCACGGCGACCACCTCCCCGACCTCTCCGACGTCGCGGGCCAGCACGACGCCCGACGTGCCCTGGAAGTGGCCGCCGCCGGACGCCACCACATCTTTCTGAAAGGCCCACCGGGCGCAGGCAAGACCATGCTCGCCGAACGCCTCCCCGGACTGCTGCCGCCTCTGACCCCCAAGGAATCCCTGGAGGTCACCGCCGTCCACTCGGTCGCCGGCACCCTCCCGCCGGGCCAGCCACTGGTCCACCGCCCGCCCTACTGCGCCCCGCACCACTCCGCGACCATGGCCTCCCTCGTCGGCGGTGGGACCGGCCTGCCCCGCCCAGGGGCCGTTTCGCTCGCCCACCACGGTGTGCTGTTCCTCGACGAGGCCGCCGAATGCAGCCCACGCGTCCTGGACGCACTCCGCCAACCGCTCGAATCCGGCCACATCGTCGTGGCCCGCGCCGGCGGCATGATGAGGATGCCCGCACGCTTCCTGCTCGCCCTCGCGGCCAATCCCTGTCCGTGCGGACGTCACGGCACCACCGCCGGCGGCTGCGAGTGCCGGCCCTCCTCGGTCCGCCGCTACCGCGCCCGACTCTCCGGGCCGCTGATGGACCGGGTCGATCTACGGATCTCCGTGGAACCGGTCGCCCGCTCCGAACTCATCGCACTCGGCCGCGCCGCCGAATCCACCGCCGCCGTCGCCGAACGCATCCGCGCCGCCCGCGAGCGCGCCACGGCCCGCTTCGCCGGCACGCCCTGGCAGACCAACAGCGAGGTACCGGGCCACGAACTGCGCACCCGCTGGCCGGTCCACCCCGGCGCCCTCGCCCAAGCCGAACGCGACCTGGAATGCGGCCTCCTGACCGCCCGTGGCCTCGACCGCGTTCTGCGCGTCGCCTGGACCGCCGCCGACCTCGCCGGCCGCGACCGCCCGACGAAGGAGGACGTCAACTGGGCGCTGGAACTCCGCACGGGGGTACGACGCGGCGCGGTGACGACGGGAAAGCCGACGACGGGAAAGCCGACGACGGGAAGGGCGGCGGGGGGAACGGCAGTGGGGACACGAGCGCACGACGGCGCAAGGGCCGGGGCCGGAGGGGGCCCGGGGGCGGCGACACGACCCAGCGACCGAGCGAGAGCCGCCGCACGAGAGAAAGCAAGGACCGCACCGGCTCATACCGCTGAGACGGGAGAGGAACCGGACACCGGGAGCAGGGGCGCGGAAACGGGCACGGCCGGCGCAGGAACGTCACCGGTGACAGCACCGGGGGAGAGGCTGCGAAAGACGCCGGACCCCCGCCCGCGGATCGCCCTCGCCCCCGCCCCGGACGGCCGAGGTGAACGATGAACACCATCGATGAATGGGGCTTCGTCACAGGTGAGGAGGAGCCGAAACCGGTAGCCGACCCGCAACCGGTACCTGAGCCTCAGCCAGCGACGGGGACAGGACCGGGAACGGGGGCGGAGGCCGGCGGACCCTGTCCCACCCACCGCGCACGCCCAGACGCCGACCGCGCCACGACGACGCCCATCGAGCGTCCGACGGCAAGGCCCAGCACACCCCGAAAGCCCCGCGCACACCGCCCGGCACCCACCGCGCACGAATCCTACGAACCACAGCGAGCGGCCCGCGCCGCCCTCACCCGCATCCTCGAACCCGGTGACGAAACCGCCGGCCGCTGGCTGCGCGAGATGGGCCCGGTGGCCCTCTGGCACGCTCTCTCCCAGGACGACGTGCCCCCGCCCCTCGGCGCCAGCCTCACCAAGATCGCGGGCCTCCGGCTGCGCGCCGCGCGAGCCCGCCCCGCAGCCGACCTCGCCGCCGTCGCCGCGCTCGGCGGACGCTTCATCTGCCCCGGCGACGACGAATGGCCCGGCCAGCTGGACGATCTCGGAGACGCCCGCCCCATCGGCCTCTGGGTACGCGGCACCGCCAACCTGCGGATCTGGGCGCTGCGCTCGGTCGCCGTGGTCGGAGCACGCGCCTGTACCGAATACGGCGCCCACCTCGCCACCACCCTCGGCGCCGGACTCACCGACCGCGGCTGGACCATCGTCTCCGGGGCCGCGTACGGGATCGACGGTGCCGCCCACCGCGGCGCGCTCGCCGCGGACGGGGCGACCGTCGCCGTGCTCGCCTCCGGAGTGGACCATCCCTATCCGCGCGGACACACCGAGTTGATCGACCGGATCGCCGAACAGGGCCTGCTCGTGGCCGAGTTGCCGCCCGGCGACCACCCCACCCGGAGCCGCTTCATCCAGCGCAACCGCGTCATCGCCGCCCTCACCCGCGGCACGGTCGTCGTGGAAGCCGAACTCCGCAGCGGCTCACTGGTCACCGCACGGCGCGCCCTGGCCCTCGGACGCTTCACGATGGGCATGCCGGGTCCGGTCACCAGCGGACTGTCCGCCGGGGTGCATCAACTCCTGCGCGGCGAGGCGGCGGTGGTCACCGACGCCGACGAGGTCATCGAACTCGTCGGCAGCATCGGAGACCTCGCCCCCGAGCGCCGCGGCCCGACCCTCGCGCACGACCTGCTGGACCCGGTCGCCCGCAGCGTGCTCGAAGCGCTGCCCGCCCGCGGCGGCGCCGATACCGAACACGTCGCGCGGGAGTCGGGCACGCCCCGCGACCTCACCCGGGGCAAGCTCTTCGAGCTGCAGTCCTTGGGATTCGTTCAAAGGTGCGGTGAACGCTGGGAGTTGGCCCGCCGTGTCAACTCGACCGAAGGTTCCCGGCGAGGCGGTACTTGACCTGGCGCGAACGGGTGAAAGGGTGAGGGGAATGACCGCAGAATCCAGATTTGCCGTGGTTCGGCGCGTGCGGCCGACCCGTTGGAGCGCGACGGCACGGCACAACGTACGCACGGGTTCCCGCACGCCAGGCCGGCGCGTCCGCCGGGGGCGCCCGCCCGGCGGGCGCCCCCGGCGGACGCGCCCCCGGGACTCCTTCCGGGTGCCGCCGTGTCGCGCGAAGTAACCCTGAGGTGCGGGCAGCGGAACGTATCTGCGCACACCCAACCCGCCTTCCTCGCACACCGCGACGCCGCGGTCACGCTACGCTCACGACAGTTCAAGCCTCATGCATCCACCCACCCCCGTCTCGGCAGAACGGCTCAAGGCGACGAATGCCCCAGCACACCTCCGGGTCTGACCGCGCGGCAGCACCACCCGCCGCGCGCGGCAGCGTGCGCCCCGCCCCGCCCTCCTCGGTCGACGAGCTGTGGCGCTCCTACAAGGCATCAGGCGACGGACGCCTGCGGGAACAGCTGATCCTGCACTACTCGCCACTGGTCAAATACGTCGCCGGCCGGGTCAGCGTCGGCCTGCCCCCCAACGTCGAGCAGGCCGACTTCGTCTCCTCCGGAGTCTTCGGACTGATCGACGCCATCGAGAAGTTCGAGCCCGAACGCTCCATCAAGTTCGAGACCTACGCCATCACCCGCATCCGCGGCGCGATGATCGACGAACTGCGTGCCCTGGACTGGATTCCCCGATCGGTGAGACAGAAGGCCCGTGCCGTGGAGCGCGCCTACGCGACCCTCGAAGCGCAGCTGCGCCGCACGCCGACCGAGGCCGAGGTCGCCGGCGAGATGGGCATCCCGCTGGAGGAACTCCACGGCGTCTTCAGCCAACTGTCCCTGGCGAACGTCGTCGCGCTCGAAGAACTGCTCCACGTCAGTGGCGAGGGCGGTGAGCGCCTCAGCCTGATGGACACCCTGGAGGACACCGCCGCCGAGAACCCCGTCGAGATCGCCGAGGACCGCGAACTGAGACGGCTGCTGGCGCGCGCCATCAACACCCTGCCCGACCGTGAGAAAACCGTGGTCACCCTCTACTACTACGAGGGCCTCACCCTCGCCGAGATCGGCAACGTCCTCGGCGTCACCGAGAGCAGGGTCAGTCAGATCCACACCAAGTCCGTCCTCCAGCTCCGCGCCAAGCTGGCGGACGTCGGACGCTGAGGGCCAGGCGCCCGGGACGCGAGCGTCGAGCCGAACCGGCGACGGCTGGGAGGGGTTAGGTGCGCCGCTGTGTGGGGTGGCTTCCCGGCGACCGGGCTAGGGGGACGACCGGACTACCGGACAGGGGCGACCGGACTACTGCTGGGGCACGGCGGTTCTCGGGCCCACCAGGCGGATTGGGCCTGGAGTGGTGGGTGGGGCAGTCTATGCGCCCAGCGGGGAAGGGGGAGGGGAACGAGGTGCCGCTTGCCGCCCTTTGCGTCCTTGATCGCCCTGCGGGTGACAGGCCGATGAGGAGCCGACGGCCGCACTGGCACAGATCTGTGTCGCGATGCGGAGTGCCACGGCGAGGACGCCATCCGTAGAGTGGTGACGTGCCCAGGATTCGAGCGGCCTCGGTGGCCGAGCACCGGACGATGCAGCGCGGCGCCCTCTTGGACGCCGCCCGCACCTTGTTGTCCGAGGGCGGAACGGAGGCGCTGACCTTCCCTGCCCTCGCCGAGCGCACGGGACTCGCGCGCTCCTCCGTATACGAGTACTTCCGCTCCCGAGCGGCTGTCGTCGAAGAACTGTGTGCCGTCGACTTCCCTGTATGGGCCGCGGAAGTCGAGGCGGCGATGGAGGGCGCCGAGACGCCCGAGGCGAAGGTCGAGGCGTATGTGCGCCGGCAACTGGCACTGGTCGGTGACCGACGGCACCGCGCCGTCGTCGCCATCTCCGCCGGAGAACTGGACGCCGGGGCGCGGGAGAAGATCCGCGCGGCGCACGGCGGACTGATCGCCATGATCGTCGAGGCGCTGGCCGCCCTCGGCCACACCCAACCCCGCCTCGCCGCGATGCTGCTTCAGGGCGTCGTCGACGCCGCGGTCCGTCGTATCGAACTCGGCGCCGCCGAGAACCCGGAAGAGATCACCGAGGCAGCGGTGGCCATGGTCCTCAACGGGGTGCGCGGCTGAAGCCTGGTGCGGGCTTGAGGGGCGGCCTTGGGGGGCGGCCTCTCTGCCCCCTGGGGCCCCGCCCCCGCCCCCCGCCCCCCGCCCCCGCTCCTCCTCCACCACCCCTGTCAGCCGGCAGCCGGCAACCAGCAGCTCGAAATGGTCTGCTATCGCGTATCGCGCGCACCGCATGGCGGGGCCCGTAGGGCACGGCAAACCGGGCCCTACGTTCGTACCGTTCGCATAGGCATCGCCCCGCTCTCCTTTACGTGCCGCTCTTCACCGCCGCTCTCGCGCCGCATCGCCTCCGCTGCCTTTTCCCGATCGCAGCCCAACGGCTAGGGCTGCGAAGTCGGGCTCGCCGGCTCGCCTCCGGTGGACGACGGAGCCGCCCCAAGGCCCACAGCGCAGCGCCCGCGAGAGTGATCGCTCCGAGTAGGGCCGCGCCCGTGGTTCCCGCCGACACGTCCGTCGTTTCGTGGGCCGTTGGCGCAGGGTGCTCACGATGCTCACGATGCGGACGGGACGGTCCGATTGCCGGGACGCCTCCCGGTAAGGGGATGCCGAAGACGGGGAGCAGTCGTGAGGGTCCGTTGCGGAACGCGGCTGGCGGCATGAGCGAGAGGGGGTTGAGGTAGGCCGTACCGCGGCGCAGGCCCCAGTGGAGGCAGGGAGCACGGCAGTGGTAAGGGCCGTCCTCCAGCATGCCGACCGGCTGGCCTGCGGTGACGCGTTGGCCTTTGCGGGCGGTGGCGCGGACCGGCTCGTACGTGGTGTGCAAGGGAGGGTGACCCGAGCCGGACACCTCGATGGTGAGGACGCCGCGGCCGGCGACCGTGCCGACGAATGCGATCTGTCCGGGCGTGGCGGCCCTGACGACTGCGCCGCCGGATGCGGCCAGGTCTACGCCTCTGTGCCCCGCCGCCCATGGGGTTGGGGGAGGTTCCCAGCCGCGTAACACTGCGGGTCGTGTGCCGGCAGGACCGTCGACGGGCCAGGAACGCTCCAGCGTCGGAGTCGTTGGTCCGGGGCCCGGTGCCGCTTCGGCATACGGCGCCGCAGCCTCGGCCACCCCCGTTGTCACTTCGATCGTGCCCACCCCCACCGCGGGTACGACCACGACATGCAGGGCGCACATGGCGAGGGCAGGAAGCCAGCGCCGTCCGGTGGCGGCGCTGCCGTCACGAGCCACGGGCGGTGCTTGTCTCGCCGTCGCCTTATCCGAAGCCGACGCTGGTCCTGGCCCCGGTCCCGGTCCTCTTCCCGTTCCTGTTTCGGATTCCGTTTCCGATCCTGGTGCCACCTCCTGCTCCGGTTCCGGCCCCCGTCCGGGGGCCGTCGGCCCCGGAGGCGGGACTTCCGCAGGCGGGTCCGGTGATGGTGCCGACGCTCGGCCTGTGGGCGGTGGGCCCTGGTGGTCCCGTGGGTGTGGGCGTGGGTGTGGGTGACGGGGGCGTGGCACGTGGGGCTGGCGGGGGCGTTCGTCAGGGGGTGGCTTCTGGCGGGTGTGCTGGTCGGGCTTGTGGGCGGAGCGTCGTGGGCGGGGCACGGTCTGTCGTCGGGAGGGTGGGCGTGTGGTGAGGGGGCGCCGCCTTGCGGGGCCGGTGAGTCGTCGCATGTGTTGACCATGGCGGATGCGGGACCGGCGCGCGGATCTTGGTCAAAAGCTGTGGACGACGGGCCGATTGTGGATAACGGCGTCACCCCTGCAGGGCGCGAAATGGTGCGTGTCGCCCGGTGCATCGCCCGTCCCGTACACTTCTGATGGCGATCCGGGTCACCGGGTCGACTTCGCACGCCCCGCCACCAGTGCAGCAGTCCCATTCGGGCAGCACGTCGGCCGCGCTCTCGGTCCTCGGAAGGTTCCACCCGGTTCCTCCCTGGCAGGCGCGTCGGGGCGTCAGGCACCGCGGCCGACCGGTCGTGGTGGAACCGAGAAAACAAGGAGTACGGCCATGGCCGTCGTCACGATGCGGGAGCTGCTGGAGAGCGGCGTCCACTTCGGGCACCAGACCCGCCGCTGGAACCCGAAGATGAAGCGCTTCATCTTCACCGAGCGCAACGGCATCTACATCATCGACCTGCTCCAGTCGCTGTCGTACATCGACCGCGCCTACGAGTTCGTCAAGGAGACCGTCGCCCACGGCGGCTCGGTGATGTTCGTCGGTACGAAGAAGCAGGCCCAGGAGGCCATTGCCGAGCAGGCGACCCGCGTGGGCATGCCCTACGTGAACCAGCGCTGGCTCGGCGGCATGCTGACCAACTTCTCGACCGTCTACAAGCGTCTGCAGCGCCTCAAGGAGCTTGAGCAGATCGACTTCGAGGACGTGGCCGCCTCCGGCCTCACCAAGAAGGAGCTCCTGGTCCTCTCCCGCGAGAAGGCCAAGCTGGAGAAGACCCTCGGTGGTATCCGCGAGATGCAGAAGGTGCCCAGCGCCGTCTGGATCGTGGACACCAAGAAGGAGCACATCGCCGTCGGCGAGGCGCGCAAGCTCAACATCCCGGTTGTCGCGATCCTCGACACCAACTGCGACCCGGACGAGGTCGACTACAAGATCCCGGGTAACGACGACGCGATCCGCTCCGTCACCCTGCTCACCCGCGTGATCGCCGACGCCGTCGCCGAGGGCCTGATCGCCCGCTCCGGCGCCGCCACCGGCGACCAGAAGCCGGGCGAGAAGGCCGGCGAGCCGCTCGCCGAGTGGGAGCGCGACCTGCTCGAGGGCGACAAGAAGTCCGACGACGAGGCCCCCAAGGCCGAGGCCCCGGCCGCCGAGGCCGAGAAGCCGGCCGAGCAGGGCTGACCTCAAGACCGGTTGATGACGGCGGGGGAGGGCGCCACAAGCGCCTCCCCCGCCGTCCACCCGTAGATCTTTCGACTTCCGCGATTCCGAGAAGAGATTCACAGACCATGGCGAACTACACCGCCGCTGACGTCAAGAAGCTCCGCGAGCTCACCGGCGCCGGCATGATGGACTGCAAGAAGGCCCTGGAAGAGGCCGAGGGTAGCGTCGACAAGGCCGTCGAGGTCCTGCGCGTCAAGGGTCAGAAGGGCGTCGCCAAGCGCGAGGGCCGCTCCGCCGAGAACGGCGCGGTGGTCTCCCTGATCGCCGACGACAACACCTCCGGCATCATCCTCGAGCTGAAGTGCGAGACGGACTTCGTCGCCAAGGGTGAGAAGTTCCAGTCCGTCGCCAACGCCCTGGCCGCGCACGTCGCCAAGACCAACCCGGCCGACATCGAGGCTCTGCTCGCCTCCGAGATCGAGGCCGGCAAGACCGTCCAGGCGTTCGTCGACGAGGCCAACGCCAACCTCGGCGAGAAGATCGTCCTGGACCGCTTCGCGCAGTTCGCCGACGGTTACGTGATGGCGTACATGCACCGCACCATGCCTGACCTGCCGCCGCAGATCGGTGTCCTTGTCGAGCTCGACAAGGAGAACGCCGAGGTCGCCAAGGGCATTGCGCAGCACATCGCCGCCTTCGCCCCGAAGTACCTCTCCAAGGAGGACGTCCCGGCCGAGGTCGTCGAGGCCGAGCGTCGCGTCGCCGAGGAGACCACCCGCGCCGAGGGCAAGCCCGAGGCCGCCCTGCCGAAGATCGTCGAGGGTCGCCTCAACGGCTTCTTCAAGGACGCGACGCTGCTCGGTCAGCCGTACGCGCTCGACAACAAGAAGTCCGTCGAGAAGGTCCTCCAGGAGGCCGGTGTCACCCTGAAGCGCTTCTCGCGCATCAAGGTCGGCATCTGAGCCTGCCGCGAAGGCAGCGAATGACCTACGGCCCCGCTAGGGTCGTACGCAGTCGGCCGCTCATCGGTCGGCCGCAGATGTGACGAGGAGGCCATTGCCGGACAGGGATCTGACCAGACCCACGGCAATGGCCTTCTTCGTATGTGCACGAGGAGAGCTCAATGAATCACGGTGCCGACGGCGCGGACACACACAAAGCCGGGAACGGCGGCAGGCGCCGCTTCCTTCTGAAGCTGTCGGGCGAGGCCTTCGCCGGTGGCGGCGGACTGGGTGTCGACCCCGATGTCGTGCACGCCATCGCCCGCGAGATCGCCGCGGTGGTTCGTGACGGCTATGAGATCGCCATCGTGATCGGCGGCGGCAACTTCTTCCGCGGCGCCGAACTGCAGCAGCGCGGTATGGACCGGGCCCGTTCCGACTACATGGGCATGCTCGGTACGGTCATGAACTGCCTGGCCCTCCAGGACTTCCTGGAGAAGGAGGGCATCGACTCCCGCGTTCAGACGGCGATCACCATGGGCCAGGTCGCGGAGCCGTACATCCCGCTGCGCGCGGTGCGCCACCTGGAGAAGGGCCGGGTCGTCATCTTCGGCGCCGGCATGGGCATGCCGTACTTCTCCACCGACACCACCGCCGCCCAGCGCGCCCTGGAGATCGACGCCGAGGCGATGCTGATGGGCAAGAACGGTGTGGACGGGGTCTACGACTCCGACCCCAAGCAGAACCCGGACGCGGTCAAGTTCGACGCCCTCGAATACGGCGAGGTCATCACGCGCGACCTGAAGGTCGCCGACGCCACGGCCATCACGCTGTGCCGGGACAACAAGCTCCCGATCCTCGTGTTCGAGCTGCTCGCCGAGGGGAACATCGCGCGTGCGGTGAAGGGTGAGAAGATCGGCACGCTCGTCAGCGATCAGAACACCCGGGCCTGACGGCCTCAACTGCCGTGATTCCGTGCGGGCGTCGGCCCGTACGGGCGGCAACCCCCGGTCGTGGGAAGACCTCGGTACGGGGATGGACAACCGCCTGCCGGTCGGACACCGTGCAGGAGAAGACGCGCGGCAGGGGCGAGGCTCTGCTTCTTACCGAAAAGACCAGGAGCAAGTGGTGATCGAAGAGATCCTCCTCGAAGCCGAGGAGAAGATGGAGAAGGCCGTCGTGGTCGCCAAGGAGGACTTCGCCGCGATCCGCACCGGGCGTGCGCACCCGGCGATGTTCAACAAGATCGTGGCGGACTACTACGGTGCCATGACGCCCATCAACCAGCTGGCGTCGTTCTCGGTGCCGGAGCCGCGGATGGCCGTGGTGACTCCGTTCGACAAGAGCGCGCTGCGCAACATCGAGCAGGCGATCCGTGACTCGGACCTCGGCGTCAACCCGAGCAACGACGGCAACATCATCCGTGTGACGTTCCCGGAGCTCACCGAGGAGCGCCGTCGCGAGTTCATCAAGGTCGCCAAGAACAAGGCCGAGGACTCCAAGATCTCGATCCGCAGCGTGCGGCGCAAGGCCAAGGAGTCGCTCGACAAGCTGGTCAAGGACAAGGAGAGCGGCGAGGACGAGGTGCGCCGCGCCGAGAAGGAGCTCGACGACGTCACCGCGAAGTACGTCGCGCAGGTGGACGAGCTCCTCAAGCACAAGGAATCCGAGCTCCTAGAGGTCTGATGAACGAGTCATCCTGGGGGACCCCGTCCGGCGCCGGCCATTGGGGACCGCCCGACCACGGATCGGCCGCCTCGCTGCGCGGGGCGGCGCCTCCCGTCCCGGCGGGTCCCGTGCACGACGGGGGCGGCGCGGCGCAGACTCGGCCCATGCCCATCGTGCCCGAGCCGGGCGGACACCAGGATGACCATCGGGACATCCGGGAGGACCGGGACAACCCGGAGCACCGGGGGGCTGCTCGCCTGAGCGGCCCCCTGTTCCGCGACGACAGGCCGCAGGAGCCCATGCCCACCTCGCCCCCCGGGTCCGACAGTGACCCAGTGAAACCGCAGAAGAAGAGCGCGGGGCGCAATCTGCGCGCCGCCATAGGGGTCGGCGTCGGACTCGGCGCCGTCATCCTCGCGTCGCTCTTCGTCTACAAGCCGGTGTTCATCGGCGTCATAGCGATCGCTGTCGTCGTGGGCCTGTGGGAACTGACCTCGCGGCTGGCGGAGCGCAAGGACATCCGGGTGCCGCTGGTCCCGCTCGCGATCGGCGGCACCGCCATGGTGATCGCCGGATATGTGCGCGGCGCCGAGGGCGCATGGGTGGCCATGGCGCTCACCGCGCTCGCCGTCCTCGTCTGGCGGATGACAGAGGCGCCCCAGAACTACCTCCGGGATGTCACGGCCGCGGTCTTCTCGGCGTTCTACGTCCCGTTCCTGGCGACGTTCGTCGCCTTGATGCTGGCCGCCGCGGACGATGGGCCGCAGCGGGTGCTGACGTTCCTGCTGCTGACGGTCGTCAGCGACACCGGGGCCTACGCGATCGGCTGGCGCTTCGGGAGGAAGAAGCTCGCGCCGCGGATCAGCCCCGGCAAGACCCGTGAGGGGCTCGTCGGCGCGGTCCTCTTCGCGATGGTGGCCGGCGCACTGTGCATGCAGTTCCTGATCAAGGACGGCGCCTGGTGGCAGGGGCTGCTGCTCGGCGTTGCCGTCGCGGTCAGCGCCACTCTCGGCGACCTCGGCGAATCCATGATCAAGCGGGATCTGGGCATCAAGGACATGGGCACCCTGCTGCCCGGCCACGGCGGCATCATGGACCGGCTGGACTCCCTGCTGCCGACCGCCCCGGTGGTCTGGCTGCTGTTCGTGATCTTCGTGGGATCGGGTTGAGCGCCGCCGGTTACCCTTGAAGGGCGCGTCGCACGTTTGCGGCGCGCCCTTTCCGTCCCCGCGACCGCGGGGGTGATCCGTGAGGTCTCCTGGTTCCGGCCCCGTCCGGACCTGGTTCCGCGCCGGCGGCAGCCGCCCGGCCTCGTTGCACAGAGGAGTTTCCGCCCATGGCACGCCCGGCCCCGGGAGAACTGACGTTTGTCGCCCCCCGCGGCGCCAAGAAGCCCCCTCGACACCTCGCCGACCTCAGTCCGGCCGAGCGCCGGGAGGTGGTGGCCGCGATCGGTGAGAAGCCGTTCCGCGCCAAGCAGCTGTCGCAGCACTACTTCGCCCGCTACGCGCACGACCCGGCGGAGTGGACCGACATCCCCGCGGCGGCCCGTGAGAAGCTGGCGGCGGAGCTGCTGCCGGACCTGATGTCGGTGGTGCGGCACATCTCGTGCGACGACGACACCACTCGCAAGACCCTGTGGCGGCTGCACGACGGCACCCTCGTCGAGTCCGTCCTGATGCGCTACCCGGACCGGGTCACCATGTGCATCTCCTCGCAGGCCGGCTGCGGCATGAACTGCCCGTTCTGCGCCACCGGACAGGCCGGTCTGGACCGGAACCTCTCCACCGCCGAGATCGTGCACCAGATCGTCGACGGGATGCGGGCGCTGCGCGACGGAGAGGTCCCCGGTGGTCCGGCGCGGTTGTCCAACATCGTCTTCATGGGCATGGGGGAGCCGCTCGCCAACTACAAGCGGGTGGTCGGCGCCATCCGGCGGCTGACCGACCCCGAGCCGGACGGCCTGGGCCTCTCCCAGCGCGGCATCACCGTCTCCACCGTCGGGCTGGTCCCGGCGATGCTGCGGTTCGCAGACGAGGGCTTCAAGTGCCGCCTCGCGGTGTCGCTGCACGCGCCCGACGACGAGCTGCGGGACACCCTCGTACCGGTCAACACCCGCTGGAAGGTCCGCGAGGTGCTGGACGCGGCGTGGGAGTACGCAGAGAAGTCCGGCCGCCGGGTCTCGATCGAATACGCCCTGATCCGCGACATCAACGACCATGCGTGGCGCGGTGACCTGCTGGGGCGGCTGCTCAAGGGCAAGCGGGTCCACGTCAACCTCATTCCGCTCAATCCGACGCCGGGCTCGAAGTGGACCGCCTCGCGGCCAGAGGACGAGCTGGCGTTCGTACGGGCCATCGAGGCACACGGCGTGCCGGTGACCGTCCGGGACACCCGAGGCCAGGAGATCGACGGCGCCTGCGGGCAGCTCGCGGCCTCGGAGCGCTGAGCCACCCGCTGGTACGGTGTCGTCGAACAAACGCACATTCCGACAGGGGAGCGCCACAGCGCTGAGAGTGCGGAGACGTCGTAGCCCTACGGCGCCCGCAGACCCTTGAACCTCGCCCGGGTCATTCCGGGTAGGAAGTTCGGTCGTCACTCATGCTGTTGCGCCCCGCCCACCGTCCGTTGCCGAACGTCACCGACGCAGAACGCAGCGGGCACCGGGCGGGGCCGCGTCTCTTCCTGGCCAGCCAGGAGGAAATCAGTGAGCACCACCAGCAGGATCACCGCGGCAGCGCTCGCCGCCGCGGCCGGCATGACCGCACTCGCCGGGTGCGGAAGCTCGGGAAACAGCGGCAGCGCGGACGCCAAGACCGTCACGCTCGTCAGCCATGACTCGTTCAACGCCTCCAAGTCCGTCCTGGCCGCCTTCGAGAAGGAGAGCGGCTACAAGGTCAAGATGATCAAGGGCGGCGACGCCGGCGAGGCCGTCAACAAGGCGATCCTGTCCAAGGACAACCCGCAGGGCGACGTCTTCTTCGGGATCGACAACGCGCTGCTCTCGCGTGGTCTGAACGCCGGTCTCTTCACCCCCTACAAGGCCCAGGGTCTCGACAGCGTCCCCGCCGACCTCCAGCTCGACAAGGACGCCCACCGGGTCACGCCTCTCGACTACGGCGACATCTGCGTCAACTACGACCGCGCCTACTTCACCGCGCACAAGCTCACGCCGCCGCAGAGCTTCGACGACCTGCTCAAGCCGCAGTACAAGGGGCTGCTCGTCACGGAGAACTCCGCCACCTCCTCTCCGGGGCTCGCCTTCCAGCTCGGCACCATCGCCACCCACGGCGCTGGGGGAGGCTGGTCGGACTACTGGAAGAAGCTCAAGGCCAACGGCGTCGAGGTCGTCAACAGCTGGGAGCAGGCGTACAACGAGCGCTTCTCGGGCTCAGCGGCCGGTAAGGGCAAGGGCGACAAGCCACTGGTGGTCTCCTATGCCTCCAGCCCGCCCGCCGAGGTGATGGGCAAGACGCCCGCACCCAAGGAGGCCCCGACCGGCGTCGCGACCGGCACCTGCTTCCGGCAGATCGAATTCGGCGGCCTGCTCAAGGGCGCGAAGAACGAGAAGGGCGGCAAGGCGCTGCTCGACTTCCTCCTGTCGAAGAAATTCCAGGAGGACATGCCACTGCAGATGTTCGTCAACCCGGCACGCAAGGACGCCAAGGTGCCGGAGCTGTTCACCCGCTACGGCGCGACGATCGACAAGCCGGCGACGCTCGCACCGGAGACGATCAACAAGAACCGTGACCAGTGGATCAAGCAGTGGTCCTCGCTCGTTCTGAAGTAGCCCCCACCCGCCGAAGGGGGCCCGCGCGCGGAACGGCGGCGCGGCTCGGCCTGATGGCTCTGCCACTTGTCTTCTTCGCCCTGTTCTTCGCCTACCCCGTCGTCGAGATCGTCGGACGGGGGGTGAAGGACGGCGGGCAGTGGCAGCTCGGCAGGTTCGGGACCGTCCTCAGCCACCCGGACATCCTCCACGTGCTGTGGTTCACCCTGTGGCAGGCCGCCGCCTCGACCGCGTTGACACTGCTGGTCGCCCTGCCCGGCGCCTACGTCTTCGCGCGCTTCGACTTCCCCGGCAAACAACTGCTGCGGGCCGCGGTGGCGGTGCCGTTCGTGCTGCCGACCGTCGTCGTCGGCGCCGCCTTCCTTGCGCTGGTCGGCCGGGGCGGCCTGCTCGACGAGCTGTGGGGCGTGCGGCTGGACACCTCGGTGTGGGCGATCCTGTTGGCGCACGTCTTCTTCAACTACGCGGTCGTCGTGCGGACCGTCGGCGGGCTCTGGGCCCAGCTCGACCCGCGGCAGGAAGAGGCGGCCCGGGTCCTGGGAGCCGGACGGTTCGCCGCCTGGCGGAAGGTGACGCTGCCCGCGCTGGGACCGGCCGTGGCCGCCGCGGCGCTGATGGTGTTCCTCTTCACCTTCACCTCCTTCGGTGTCGTGCAGATCCTGGGCGGTCCCACCTTCTCCACCCTGGAGGTGGAGATCTACCGGCAGACCGCCGACTTCCTGGACCTGCCCACCGCAGCCGTACTGACCGTGATCCAGTTCGCCGCCGTACTGGGGCTGTTGGCGCTGCACGCCTGGACGGTACGGCGCCGCGAATCCACCCTGCGGCTCGTCGACGCCTCCCTGACCGCCCGCCGGCCGCACGGCCCCGGCCAGTGGGCACTGCTGTGGGGCACGCTCGCGGTCATCACCGTGCTGCTCGTCCTGCCGCTGGCCGTGCTCGTCGAGCGATCCTTCGCCGGGCCCGACGGCTACGGCCTGGCCTTCTACGAGACGCTGCGATCCGCGGCGTCCGCCGACAGCACCTTCGCCGTCGCCCCCCTCGACGCCCTCTGGAACTCCCTCGCCTACGGTGCCGCGGCCACCGCGATCGCACTGCTGGTCGGCGGTCTGGCGGCGGCCGCGCTGACCCGCTCCCGGCCGGAGCCCGGGCCGTCCGGACGGACACCGGTGATCACCCGGCTCCTGCGCGGTTTCGACGGACTGTTGATGCTGCCCCTCGGCGTGTCGGCCGTGACCGTCGGCTTCGGGTTTCTGATCAGCCTCGACAAGCCGCCGCTGGATCTGCGGTCCTCGTGGTGGCTGGTGCCGCTCGCCCAGGCCCTGGTGGGCGTACCGTTCGTGGTCCGCACGATGCTGCCGGTGCTGCGCGCGGTCGACAGTCGACTGCGGGAGGCGGCGGCCGTCCTCGGCGCCTCGCCCTGGCAGGTCTGGCGCGAGGTGGACCTGCCGATGGTGCGGCGGGCGCTGCTCATCGCGGCGGGCTTCGCGTTCGCCGTGTCGCTCGGCGAGTTCGGCGCGACCGTCTTCATCGCACGGCCGGACCAGCCCACCCTGCCGGTGGCCGTGACACGGCTGCTGAGCCGCGCGGGGGAGTTCAACTACGGCCAGGCAATGGCCCTTTCGACCATCTTGATGGTGGTGTGCGCGGCCGCCCTGCTGGCCCTGGAACGCCTTCCCATCGACCACTCCGGGGAGTTCTAGATGACGGCACAGGCCCCGACCGCGGCACCGCACATGCTGCGACTGGACGGCGTCACCGTCCGCTTCGGCACGCTCGGCACAGCCCCCGCCCTCGACGCGGTCGACCTCGACGTCGCCGCGCACGAGATCGTCTGCGTCCTGGGCCCCAGCGGCAGCGGCAAGTCCACCCTGCTCCGGGTGGTGGCCGGGCTGCAGCACGCCGACGAGGGCACGGTCCTGCTGGAAGGGCGCGATCAGGCGGCGATCCCCACCCATCGGCGCGGCGTCGGTTTGATGTTCCAGGACCACCAGCTCTTCCCACAGCGTGATGTCGCGGGCAATGTCGCCTTCGGGCTGCGGATGCGGCGAACCTCCCGCGCCGACCAGGAGCGCACCGTCACTGAACTTTTGGACCTCGTCGGGCTGCCGGGTGCCCAGCGCAGGGCCGTGGCCTCGCTGTCCGGCGGCGAGCAGCAGCGGGTCGCGCTGGCCCGTGCACTCGCCCCGAGCCCGCGCCTGCTGATGCTGGACGAGCCGCTCGGGCAACTGGACCGAGGGCTGCGCGAGCGTCTCGTCGTCGAACTGCGGCGGCTCTTCCGCGAGTTGGGGACGACGGTACTCGCCGTCACCCATGACCAGGGGGAGGCGTTCGCGCTCGCCGACCGGGTCGTGGTGATGCGGGACGGTCGGATCGCCCAGAGCGGCACCCCGCTGGAGGTCTGGCAGCGGCCCGCCACCGCGTTTGTCGCCCGCTTCCTCGGCTTCGACAACGTGGTCGAGGCGACCGTGCAGGGCGAGGCCGCCGCCACCCCGTGGGGCAAGGTGCCGGTGCCGGCCGGCACTCCGGACGGCCCCTGCCGGCTGCTCGTACGCCCGGCCGGCGTCCGGCTGACCTCGGCCGCGGACGGCCTGCCCTGCACGGTCGTGGCCCGGACGTTCCGCGGCACGCATGTCGCGCTGTTGCTCCAACCGTCGGGCGGGCCGCAGATGGAGGCGGCGTGCCCACTCCATGAGGCACCGGAGACGGGAGACCGGGTGGGGATCTCGTTCGCCGCCGAGGACGTGGTGGTGCTGGACGCCGCCGCGGACTAGCCGCGCCGCGTTGCGCCGCTGTGTCATGGATCGCTCCTGAAGGATCGGGCGCCATGGGGGTCTGTCATCACCTTCCCGCCCGCCCCGCGCGACGACGGGAAGGTGACGACACGCCCTAGGCGCGTGGGGGCGGGGCGGGGCGTCGGCCCTGCGGGACGACCAGCCCCAGTTCGTACGCGAGGATCACCGCCTGAGCGCGGTCACGGAGGCCCATCTTTGTGAAGAGCCGGTTGATGTGGGTCTTGACGGTGTGATCGGTGATCGTCAGCCGGGTGGCGATCTCCGCGTTGGACAGTCCCTGGGCGATGTGGACGAGCACCTCCACCTCACGGCCGGTCAGCTCCTCCACCGTGCGCACGGGAACCGGTGCCGACCGCTGTTTGACGAACTCCGCGATCAACCGCTTGGTCAGCTCGGGCGCCAGCAGCGCATTGCCCTCCGCCACGACCCTTACGGCATGCAGCAGTTCGGGAAACGTGGTGTCCTTCAGCAGGAACCCGCTCGCCCCGGCCGCCAGCGCGTCGTACACATACTCGTCGAGCCCGAACGTCGTCAGCATCAGCGCCTTGGTGGCACCACCGGACGCCCGGGTGATCTCGCGGGCGGCCTCGATACCGTTCTTGTGCGGCATCCGGATGTCGAGCAGCGCGAGGTCCGGACGCTGCTCGGCGGCGATCCGGACCGCCTGGACACCGTCCTCGGCCTCGCCCACCACCTCGATGTCGTCCTGGGTGCCCAGGAGATTGACGAACCCGGTGCGGACGATGGCCTGGTCGTCGGCCACGATTGCTCTGATCACCACGGGAGCTCCGCCTCCACGAGAAAGCCGCCGTCCGGGCCCGGGCTGGCGGTGAGCTTTCCGCCGAGCAATGCCGCCCGCTCCTGCATACCGGCCAGGCCATGACCGGAGTGGACCACGCCCGGCTGGCCCGGCCCGTCGTCCGCAATCCGCACCGCCAGCCGGTCCGGCCGGTAGTCGATCTCCACCACCGCGTGTGCCCCTGGGGCATGCCGGCGCACATTGGTCAGCCCCTCCTGCACGATGCGATACGCGGACAGCTCGCAGGACGTCGGCAATTCGACCCGATCTCCGCTGACCCGCAGCTCCACCTCGCCGCCCACCGACCGGTGCTGCGCTATCAGATCACCCAGCGCTTCCAGCGTCGGCTGCGGTGCCGTACCGGTGCGGTCCTGAGGGTCCGTCCGCAGCACGCCCAGTAGCCGGCGCAGTTCGGTCATCGACGCGCGGGCGGACGCGGCGATCTGCTGGAAGCCCTCGCGAGCCTGCGGCGACAGGTCCGGTGTGGTGTAGGTGGCGCTCTCCGCCTGCACCGCGATCACCGAGACCGAGTGCGAGACGACGTCGTGCAACTCGCGGGCGATCGCCGCCCGTTCGGCCTCGGCAGCCTGTCGTCGCTCCATCGCGAGGACCCGGGCCTGTGCCGCCGCCCGCTCCCGCTGCGTCTCTTCGCGCGCGCGTACCGCGTCACCCATCGAGACAGCCGCCAGGATCGCGACGGTCAGCACGAACCACTCGGCGAGCAGATCGAAGGAGTACGACCTCGGGTGCCAGGAGACGATGTGCCAGACGTTCACCGCGAGGGAGAGCGCCGAGCCGCCGCCGACGAGCAGCGCCGGATGCGCCACGCGGTGGCGGCCGAGGGTGTAGCACGCCATGAGGCCGCTGGCGGTCGCCGCGATATAGAGGTCTGTCCCGGCGGCGAAACTGACCAGGACCGCTGCGGCCGAGAGCGCAGCGGTGGCCGGATGGGAACGCCGCCACGCCAGTGCTGCCGCGGACAGCAGCACGCCGAGCGCGATCACCAGTGAGTGCCGTGGCACGACCAGCAGCTCCACGGCCGCGAACGCCGTGAGCGCCCCGCCGGAGGTCCAGGGATAGAACGGCGACGCGACCCATGTGCGCAGCCGCTGCCGGAGAGAAGTGCTCATGCCGCTATTTTTTCGGCTCGCGGTGGCAGCCGCATCGCAGCACGGGTTGATCCACGATCGGCATGTCATGCCACGGGTTGACGCCGAAGTTAGGTTGCTCGTTTGACGCCCCGTGATCCGACCGTCCATAGCCTCGTGATCAAGGCGAGGACGGGAGCGTCATGAAGAGTCAACTTGCGTTTCGAAAAAGGGAATTGGCGTCGTGTCGTGCGTCGCTGCGGGCTGCGCGCGCACCGTGGCGTTGGGACGGCGGGAACCGCGGGCACAGGAACCACGAGGTATGGGGGTGGAGCGCGTGCGCGGTCGCCGCGCTCGGCCTCGGATTGCTCACCAGCCTTCCGCCGCACCGCACGTGGGGTCTTATCGCGGCGGTCGGTTACGGCTGCGCCGCGGTGGTCACGGCGCTCCGCGCGAGACGGTGGGGCACACCGCGCGCCCCCACGATCAGCACTCGACTGCCCCTGGCGATTGCCGTGGTGGGGACGGTGGGCCTGCCGCTTCTCCTTCTCGTACTGGCCGGCAGCGCACAACTCGAAGTGGCGGTCGTCCAGCGCTCGGGCGACCTGCTGCTGCACTCCGGCAGTCCTTACATACCCGCGCCCGCCACCGTCGCGGACTACAACCCGTACCTGCCGGGCATGGCGGTCTTCGGCCTGCCGCACGCGCTGTTCGGTGACGGGCCGTTGACGGACGCCCGATGGTGGATGGCCGGAACGTTCTTCTTGTCGACGGCCGGCGCGGTGACCACGCTCGTCCGCAGCGCTCGGGCCGCCCCCGATCACCGGACGGGGCCTCGCGGTGCATCCCGCCGAGACGGCGTGTCTGCCGCGCTGTGGCTGGCGGTCTGCCCTCTGGTGGCCCTGCCGCTGGTCGTCGGCGGCATCGACCTCCCGGTCATCGGCCTGATGTGTTGGGGACTGGCCACGGCCGGCCGCGGAAAGCCGGTGCGCGCGGGGCTCCTGCTGGGCATCGCGGCAGCGCTGAAGTGGACGGCCTGGCCCGCCCTGCCGGTCGCCCTTGCCCTCGTGGCCACCCGCCATGGCCGAGGTCAGGCCCTCACCTGTGGCGCCACCGCCATCCTCGCGGTAGCGACAGCGGTGCTCCCCTTTTTGCTGATCGACCCCCGTGGCTTCGCCGAGAACGTCCTGGCGTTCCCGCTGGGGTTGGGGACGACGGCATCACCTGCCGAAAGCCCGCTGCCCGGGCGACTCCTGGCCGCCTACGTCCCCGGCGGGACGCTCATCGCGATGGTGCTGCTCGCGGTGGCGGCCCTCGGCATCGCCGCGTCGCTGCTGATCCGGCCGCCGCGGACGGTGCCGGCGGCGGCCGACCGTCTGGCGATGGGGCTCGCGCTCGCCATGGCACTGATGCCGGCCACCCGCTTCGGGTACCTCGTCTATCCCCTGATGCTCTGGGCATGGCCGTGCCTGGCGCATGCCCCGGCCGGATCACGCACGCCGGCCGGTCACTGCTCGCCCTTCCGGCCCCTGGTGGACTCCGCAAGGTCGGCCGCCCCACCCGGGCACTCCCGATCCGGCGCAGTTCCCCATCCGCACCAGCGTCGGGCCGACGACCGTGAACGTCGCTGCGGCGAACGACCTTTGAGCGGCCCTCCACAGACGGCGGGCGGGGCGGGGCGGGCCGGAAGCGGGCCGACCCCGAACCTGGAGAGGAGACGGCTCCATGAGCCGCACGCTGATCGTCACCAACGACTTCCCGCCTCGCCAAGGCGGTATCGAAACCTTCGTCCATGCCATGGCCACCCGCTTCCCGCATGATGCGGTGGTCGTCTACACGTCGTCCGAACCCGGGGCACCGGCCCATGACGCCGCATTGCCCTTCCCGGTGATCCGCGATCCGGCCCCGATGCTGCTCCCTACGCACCGCATCACGTCCCGTGCCGCTGCTCTCGCCCGCCGATACGCATGTGACAGCGTGTGGTTCGGAGCCGCGGCGCCGCTCGGACTGATGGCCGCGCGACTGCGGCGGGAAACGGGAGTGGCCAGGATCGTGGCCACCACACACGGCCACGAGGTCTGGTGGGCACGGACCCCTGGGGCTCGTCCGCTGCTCCGTAGGATCGGTGCGGCGACGGATGCGGTGACGTACCTCGGTGCGAGCACCCGGGCACCGATAGCGGCCGCAATCGGGCCCGCCGCCGCGGGCCGCATGGCGCGACTCGTCCCCGGAGTCGATTCCGAAGCATTCCGCCCCGGGCTCGACGGGCGTGCCGTGCGCCAGCGCTACGGCCTCGCCGGACGGCGGGTGATCCTGTGTGCGGCCCGGCTCGTGCCGCGGAAGGGCCAGGACACATTGATCCGCGCGCTGACGCAGATTCGTCGCCGGGTGCCCGACGCGGTGGTGCTGCTCGTCGGCGGCGGCCCCGATGAACCGCGACTGCGCCGGCTCGTCACCACCGAGGCCCTGGACGAGGGCGTGGTCTTCGCGGGCGCCCAGCCGCACCGGACCCTCCCGGCGTTCTACGCCGCGGCCGATGTCTTCGCGATGCCGTGCCGCACCCGGCGGCGCGGACTTGAGGTCGAGGGGTTGGGAATCGTCTTCCTGGAGGCGGCGGCCGCCGGGCTCCCCGTACTGGTCGGCGATTCGGGAGGTGCACCCGATACGGTCCGCGACGGGGAGACGGGGCACGTCATCGACGGTCGAAGCCCGGATGCCGTGGCCGAGCGGTTGATCGCCCTGTTGACCAACCCGGAAGCCGCGCGGGCGATGGGAGAGAAGGGGCGGGCCTGGGTGGCGGAAGAGTGGGGCTGGGACCGTTCCTACGAGCGGCTGGCACGGTTGTTGGCCAGAGATCCATGAGCGATCGCAGGGGGCGGGGAACCCGCCGTCCCACTCCGGCGCCGGCGACGCTGGAGACGACCGTGCGCCCGACCGCGTACGACGAGCTGTGGCGAGGGGGCTCACGCTCGGCGCAGGCAGCGGCTCACACTGCCGCCTGACGCGCCCCCTCCGAAGAAGAGCTCTCGGCGCCGGCGGGCTTGCCGCCGTCCGGACCCATCCAGCCGGACTCCTGCCCCGACGCGCTTTCCCGGTCCGCCCCCCACGCCGGATCGGCGCCCGTATCCGGACCCGGTCCCGCCTTCCGCACCTGCTGATCCGCACCCTGTTCCGGAGCCGTCTCCGGCTCGCCGAACCAGGCGACCGCGACGGCCCCGGCCACAGCGACCACGAAACCAAGGATCGCCATCCAGGCGAAGCCCGGACGAGAGGAGTCCCCCAGCCACAGCACGCCGAGGATGCCGGGCACGACGGTCTCGCCCACCACCAGAGCCGCCGTGGCCCCGTTCACCGAACCGATCTGCAGGGCGACAGTATGGAGATACATGCCGCCCATGCCCGCGACCAGGATCGCGTACAGCGCCGGATCGCCGAGGAGGGAGGGCAGATGGAACGGATCCACACCGTTCAGCACGCGTACGCCGACGCCGAGCGCGCCGAAGCCCAGGCCGGACAGCAGACCCGCGAGGATCGCCGCCCGTCCGCCGAGCAGGCGCACGATCAGGGTGCCGCCACCGATGATCACGACCGAGGCCACCAGCAGCCACCAGTGGGTGCCGATCGGGGTATGGCCGCTGCCCTCCGGCCCGGCGGCGGTGGCCAGCAGTACCAGCGCCGAGCAGACCACGCCGATGGAGACCCATTCGTTACGGGTGAGCCGGATGTTGAGGAGCTTGATGCTGAGTACGGCCGTGATCACGAGGTTGGCGCTGATCACGGTTTGCGAAAGGAACAGCGGCAGCAGCCGCGCGGCGAGCGCACCCAGCCCGAAGCCTATGAAGTCCAGCACGGTGCCGACCATGAATTCCCAGGTCACGGCTGCCTTGGCGGTGGACGACAGGCTGGGGCCGCCGTGCTGGGTGACAGCACCACCAGTTGCCTTCGCAGCCTCCCGGCGCGCGGACTTCCGCGAGCCCACCGCCTGAAGGACCGAACCGGTGCCGTAGCAGACGGACGCTGCTATGGCCGTCAGAAGGCCGATGATCACCGAGGGCTCCGTTCGCGTGCTGCATTACCTGTTCATTACCTGGCTTGGCAGACGCGCATTTCGGGACGTGAGTTGCCTCGGCGGGCGAAAAGTTCTCCAGCCGGCGAAAGCCGGGGTACAGAACACGCGACCGTGGCGGGCTCCGGACGAGGCTCCCCGCCGGCTCCCGGGGCTCCCGCGCGGCCGTCGGGAACGGCAACCGGGGAGCGACTTTCAGCGATGGTCGTCAGGGTCGGTCGCGGTAGAGGTGAGGTGGGTCAGCGCCTCCGGGACATCGTCGACGGAATCGACCAAGGCGATCCGGGCCGTCATCGGGTGTCCGGTCGCCAGCGTCCGGAGCAGGGGCCAGACAGGCAGCGTCTCCGTCCAGTACTCGCGGTCCACCAGCACCATGGGGGTCGGTCCACTGTCCGACCGGTAGTAGTTGAGGGTCGCGGCGTCGAAGACCTCCTGCACGGTCCCCGCCGCGCCGGGCAGGAACACCACACCGGCGTTGGACCGGGCCAGCAGCCCCTCCTCGCGCAGCGCGTTCGCGAAGTACTTCGCGATGTGGGTGGCGAAGGCATGCGGAGGCTCGTGCCCATAGCACCAGGTGGGCATGGCGATGGACGTTCCGCCGCCCGGCCGGTTCCGGAGCACTTCGTACGCGACGCTCGCCCATGCTGTGACCGAGGGCCTGACGTGCGGGGTCGTGGAGAGGAGGTCCAGCGCTTCGTCGAGCATGGCGTCCTCGAACGGCGCCGCGTACGCTCCGAGGTTCGCCGCTTCCATCGCACCGGGGCCGCCGCCGGTCGCGATGGTCAGGCCGGTGCGGCCGAGCCGGCGCCCCAGCGTGGCTGCTCCCGCATAGGCAGCGGAGCCGCGCTCCATGGCGTGCCCGCCCAGGACCCCCACCACGCGTGCCCCGGCGAGATATTCGTCGAGAGCGTCGGAAACGGTGTCGTCGTGGATGCTGCGCAGCATGCCGGCGACCACATCGCCGGTCGCCTTCGTCTCCTGGTACCAGCGGTAGGTGCGCGCGTCCGGGGTGGCGTCGTAGCCGGCGTCGAGCAGTCCCGCGAAGAGTTCGTCCGGAGTGTAGAGCGTGCCGCGATAGGGGTCGAACGGCAGGCCCGGAGCCGGTGGGAAGACCAGGGCGCCACCGGCGCGTACCTTCACGGCGGCGTCCGGTTCCATCGCACAGCCGAGGAAGACGGCATCCGCGGTGTCCGTGGCGAGCAGGGCGAACGTACGGTCCGTCAGGTCGAGGGAGCGGATGCGATATCCGGCGAGCCTGCCGGTCGCGGCGACCCGGTCGAACTCCGCGAGCGCGCCGATCTCGCCGCCGTGCTCCTGGGAACCGAGGGGCACCGGGGGCTCTGCGCTCGACTGCACATCCGCCATGCTAGGACCGCAGGGACTTCACCAGGGGGCCGAGCAGACCGTCTTCGGCGGCGGCGTCGAGAGCGGTGCGCAGAGCACTGTCGTATGTCGGGCGCGCCCTGCTCTGCATCTCGCGGCCCTCGTCGGTGATCACGCTGTAGACGCCGCGCCGGTCGTCGGGGCACAGGTCCCGGCGGGTCAGGCCGGACGACTCCAGACGCGAGGCGAGTCGGCTGACCGAACTCTGGTTGAGACCGATCAGATCGGCGAGTTCCTGCATCCGCAGTTCGCCGTCCTCCGAATCCGCGAGACGAGCCAGCGCGCGGTACTCGGAGAGGCCGAGTCGGTGATGCTGTTGCAGGGCCTTCGCCAACTCCTGCTCGATGCGTGTGTGCAGTGCTCCGAACCGGTCCCAGTGCTCCGCGTCCATCGTTTCCGCTCTCTTCTGTTCTCTTCTGGTGTCTGGCCTGTCCGGCGTTGCTCTCCGGCGTTCCGAGGCGTTTCCCACTGAGCTCTTGACAGCAGCGTACATGCGCCTGAAACTTATGTATGTGCATGCAAGGGATGCGTGTACATGGAAATGTGAGGGGGAGTGTTATGTCGTCGACGGATGTCACGGAAGCGGGAAGTGCCCAGGAGATCCAGCGGATCGCGACCACACCGGACTGGTATGAGCCGTACAAGATTTCACAGGCCATCAAGGCCGGCGGACTGATCCACGTATCCGGTCAGGCGGGGATCGATGAGCAGGGGCGGACCGTCTCGGACGACTTCCTGGCCCAGGGCCGTCAGGCGTTCGCGAACGTCGGGCGGGTCCTCGCCGAGGCCGGGTCGTCGCTCGCCGATGTGGTGAAGGTCGGCATCTTCGTCACGGACATGGCCGCCGACCTCGCCCATGTCATCACCCTGCGCGAGGAGTTCTTGTCAGAGCCCTATCCCGCGGACACCTTGCTCGAAGTCTCGTCGCTGGCCCAGCCGGAGTGGCGAATAGAGGTCGAGGCCACCGCCCTCGCCCGCTGACGGCCGGGCGCGCATCCCCGTCGGTCGCTGGTCGGCCCGCACCGCGCTACGCGACTCCGTCCCGGCCGGGCGCGCCCCGACCGACCGACGCCTTTCGCCCGGCCCGGCACCGCGGCTCGACACTGGGAGAGATCCCGGTATCCGTTGTCGCCGACACCGAAGGAACCCGGACTGGCCGGGCCTCGCCGAGCCGCCAACCCAACGACCCCACAGGCCCCAGTAACGGCGCCGACCGCATCCAGGGCATTCACCGCATCTACCGCGTCGTGTCACAGCCTGCTCGAGCCGCCCTGCCCACCCACCGGACGGCCACCTCAACGCCCGACTTCAACCCACCAGACCGAGCAGGCCCAGCAGGGCTCCTTCTGCGTTTCCTCTGGCTGCTTCTCCGCCTTCTCCGGCCGGGCCGGCTCGCGCCCGCGGCCACACGAGCGCATCACCATCGTTTCCTGTCGCACCCCGCCACACCAGAAGGAGGCACCCGGCAAAACACCGAACGACGCACGCACAGGGAGGAACACACAGGGAGGGAAACGCAGAGAGGAACACGTAGAGGGGAACGGACAGAACCAGCACCGGACTTCGGCACACCACGTTCCGGGGTTCCCCGTTGCCCTGCCGTCCTTCACGGCACGGCCCCTCACGACACGGCCCTTCGCGGAGCAGCCCTACGACACACAGATCCACGACACACAGCCCTATGCCGCGTCATAACTCGCCACATGGCCCTTCGACGCTGCGGACCAGGCGGCACCGGGCATCACCACCTCGACGAACACCGCCTCGACAAATGTCGCCTCAGAGAGGTACCGCCTCAAGGAACAGCGCCTCAAGGAATGTCGCCTGAAGGAGAACGTCGACTGGAGGAACGCCGCTTCACGGGACTCCGCCGCAGACATCAGCGGCTTGCGCACACTCCCATGTGCCAGGAGCTGCCCAACCCAAGTGCAACGCACGGGAGCCGGCGCGCCCGAGCTCTGCACGCCGCGACTCAATGCACCAGCGGAAGCGTTGCCATCTCGGCGACGGTCCAGGTCAGGGGGCCGAGGACGAGCACGAGGGCCGTGGCGCGCAGGGCCGTGGCGCGGTGGAGGACGAAGGCGGATGCGCCCAGCCGGCGCAGGGTGGCCGTGCTGCGGGCGCGGGCCGCCCGGGATTCGAGGGCGGAGCTCAACGCGCTGACGGTGACGCAGGCAAGGACGACCGCTGCGCCGATCGCGGTGAACGGACCGAGGGGACGGGAAGGAGCGGCTTGGTGCAGCACGCCGGCGGCGTAGACGCCGGAGGCGACCGCGCAGAGGACGCCGAGGGGGCGGCCCAGCCGGTGCGACTCCTCCTGGAGGACGCGCCCGGACAGCAGGCGCAGTGCGCCGGGACGGCCTGCGCACAGCAGTTGGCCGGACAGATAGACCAGGCCGGGGCCGGCCAGTACGAGACCGATGGCGGCGAGGGCCCAGCCGGCCAGGATGCCCGGCGGGCTGCCGATCAGCCGACCGGAGAGGGGCAGGAGTTCGCCGGCGGCGCCGGCGGCGGGGCTGGTGTATGCCTCGATGGCCAGACCCGCCGCGGCCAGGGCGACACCCCAGGGGAGACCTGAGGGGGCTTCGGTGGTCGAAGGAGTGTCGGTGTCGACGGCGCCCGCTTCGGTGCGGGGCCGGAGCGAGAAGGCGGTGGCCACGGCTGCGGTCAGCGGGATGACGGAGATCAGCATGAGGGCGCCGATCCACGGCAGCGGGTGACCGGCGCCGAGCAAACCGGAGTCGATGGCGCGGGAGCCGGTGGCGGTGCCGGAGGCGGCGGTGCCCAGGTCGCCGCGGAGGGCCAGGAAGACGACGAGCGAGAGGAGGACGCCGAGGGCGCAGAAGAGGGCGGTGGAGGTTGCGGCGAGCAGGGTGAGCCGGAACGGGCCGAGGCCGGCGGCGGCCATGCCGCGCTGCAGCCGGGCGGCCGGGTCCGTACGGGCCATGGACACCGCGAGTTGGGCGGTGGCGGCGAGCGGGGCGGTGCACCACAGGAGCCGGGCCAGGGAGTCGCCGGCCGTGGCGGGGTGGGCGGCGGCGTGGCCCAGGGCGGCCAGCACCAGGAAGCCGGTGCCGGCCGCGGCGGCGGTGACGAGGAGACGGCGCAGCAGGACGAGGGGGTGGGTGCCGCGGGCTAGACGGAGAGCGAGCACGCTGCCCTGCTTTCCTCATCGGAGGCGCCGGCGGTCTCGGGAACGGCGCCCGAGCGGCGGCCGTCCAGCAGCGCGATGGTCCGGTCGGCGAGGGCGGCGACCTTGGGGTCGTAGGTCGCCAGGACAACGGTGATGTGGTGCGAGCGGGCCGCGGTGGTCAGGGTGCGCAGTACCTGGGTGCCGTCGGCGCTGTGCAGGGGAGCCGTGGGTTCGTCGGCGAAGAGCACCTGCGGGGTGGTGACCAGGGCGCGGGCGATGGCGACGCGCTGGCGCTGGGACTGGTCGAGCCGGCCGGGGCGGCGGCGGGCGCACATGCCCACGTCGAGGCGTTCCAGCCACTCGATGGCGGTGTGCTTGGCCGCGCGGTGGCCGGCGCCGCGCAGCAGGAGCGGGAGGGCGGCGTTCTCCCAGGCGCTGAGTTCGGGAACGAGATGGGGTTCGGTGTCGATCCAGCCGAACCGGTCGAGACGCAGCCGTTCGCGGCTGGGAGAGGAGAGGGTGTGGACGGGGGAGCCGTTGAACCAGATCTCGCCCTGGGTCGGGACGAGCTGTCCGGACAGGCATTTGAGGAGCGTGGTCTTGCCGCTGCCGCGGGGGCCGGAGACGGCAAAGATCTCGCCTTCGCGGACATCGAGCGAGACATCGGTGAGGGCGACGGTGGCGCCGTGTGTGTGGTGCAGGCCGTGGGCCCGCAGAACGTCGTTGTCAGGCGGGGCCACCATCTGCACACCTCTCGCTTGTTTCGCTGCTCGCTTCCCCCGGCGGGGGGAACGACCACGGAGGGTATCGGTCACCAGCACGGTAAGGAATCGCATCCTCGGTCATTTGTGGCTCGGCAGCCACAACGGCCCAGATTCACTCGTATGGATGGGAACGAGCGAATCCAGGCCGTCGGATGTGCAGTTGTGCACTGGTGTTCAGTTGTTCAGCTATCCACTGGCGCACCAGGAGGTGACGCGATGATCAGAGCTTGGTCCACGCCTCGGTGAGGACGGAGCGCAGGATCTGCTCGATCTCGTCGAAGACCGGCTGGTCTGCGATCAGCGGCGGGGCCAGCTGGATGACCGGGTCGCCACGGTCGTCGGCGCGGCAGTAGAGGCCGTTGTCGTACAGGGCCTTGGAGAGGAAGCCGTAGAGGACGCGCTCGGTCTCCTCGTCGTTGAAGGACTCCTTGGTGGCCTTGTCCTTCACGAGCTCGATGCCGTAGAAGAAGCCGTTGCCGCGGACGTCGCCGACGATCGGCAGGTCGTGCAGCTTCTGCAGGGTGCTGAGGAAGTTGCCCTCGTTCTTGAGCACGTGCTGGTTGAGGCCCTCGCGCTCGAAGATGTCGAAGTTCGCGAGCGCCACGGCCGAGGAGACCGGGTGGCCACCGAAGGTGTAGCCGTGCAGGAAGGTGTTGTCACCCTTGTAGAACGGCTCGGCGAGGCGGTCGGAGATGATGCAGGCGCCGATCGGGGAGTAGCCCGAGGTCATGCCCTTGGCGCAGGTGATCATGTCCGGGACGTAGTCGAACTTGTCACAGGCGAACATCGTGCCGAGGCGGCCGAAGGCGCAGATGACCTCGTCGGAGACGAGCAGCACGTCGTACTGGTCGCAGATCTCGCGGACCCGACGGAAGTAGCCGGGGGGCGGCGGGAAGCAGCCACCGGCGTTCTGCACCGGCTCCAGGAAGACCGCGGCGACGGTCTCCGGGCCCTCGAAGAGGATCTGCTGCTCGATTTGGTCGGCGGCCCAGCGGCCGAAGGCCTCGGGGTCGTCGCCGTGGATCGGGGCGCGGTAGATGTTGGTGTTCGGGACCTTGTGCGCGCCGGGGACCAGCGGCTCGAAGGGGGCCTTCAGGCCCGGCAGGCCGGTGATCGACAGGGCGCCCTGCGGGGTGCCGTGGTAGGCGACCGCGCGGGATATGACCTTGTGCTTCATCGGCTTGCCGGTGAGCTTGAAGTACTGCTTGGCGAGCTTCCAGGCGGTCTCGACCGCCTCGCCGCCACCGGTGGTGAAGAAGACCTTGTTCAGGTCGCCCGGGGCGTAGTTCGCCAGGCGCTCGGCAAGCTCCACGGCCTTGGGGTGGGCGTAGGACCACACGGGGAAGAAGGCCAGCTCCTGGGCCTGCTTGTAGGCAGTCTCGGCGAGCTCGACCCGGCCGTGGCCGGCGTTGACCACGAAGAGGCCGGCGAGGCCGTCGATGTAGCGCTTGCCCTTGTCGTCGTAGATGTTGGTGCCCTCGCCGCGCACGATCGTGGGCACGGGGGCGTTCTCGTACGACGACATGCGGGTGAAGTGCATCCACAGGTGGTCGTACGCCGTCTTGGAGAGGTCGGCGCTCATTGCTATCTCGTTCCCCAGGTGTAGGTCTGCTTCCGGAGCTTGAGGTACACGAAGCTCTCGGTGGATCGGACGCCGGGAAGCGTGCGGATCCGCTTGTTGATCATTTCCAGAAGGTGGTCGTCGTCCTCGCAGACGATCTCGATGATGAGATCGAAGGAGCCTGCCGTCATGACGACGTATTCGACCTCCTCCATGGTCGTCAGGGCGTCGGCCACGGGGTCGAGGTCGCCCTCGACGTTGATGCCGACCATTGCCTGCCGGCGGAGACCGACCGTGAGGGGGTCGGTGACCGCGACGATCTGCATCACGCCTTGGTCGAGCAGCTTCTGTACGCGCTGCCGCACTGCCGCCTCGGACAGGCCCACGGCCTTGCCGATCGCGGCGTACGGACGGCGCCCGTCCTCCTGGAGCTGCTCGATGATCGCCAGGGAGACGGAGTCGATCGACGGAGTGCCGTTTCTGTCACGAGTGGCCACGTCCTTCACTGTGCACGAGGTTCGACGGTATGGCAACCCCAAAGCGATGAAATCAGTTGTTGATCGAGGTGGATTTCACTGATTTCGTTGTTCGAGCCGTGTGGGTGTGTTGAAAACGTGGCTCCCGCGGATAGTGTGGGGTCGCAACCACCGGACATCTGACATTGAAGGGGGCGCACAGTGACCACCGCACTGCGTCGTCTGCGCAACTACATCGACGGGGAGTTCCGGGATGCCGCCGACGGGCGGACCACGGAGGTGGTCAACCCGGCCACGGGTGAGCCGTACGCCACCGCCCCGCTCTCCGGCGCCCCGGACGTGGACGCGGCCATGGCGGCCGCGGAAGCCGCGTTCCCCGCCTGGCGTGACCTGATCCCGGCCGAGCGCCAGAAGGTCCTGCTCAAGATCGCCGACCGCTTCGAGGAGCGTGCCGAGGAGCTGATCGCCGCCGAGTCCGAGAACTGCGGCAAGCCGATCGCCCTGGTCCGCTCCGAGGAGATCCCGCCGATGGTGGACCAGATCCGCTTCTTCGCGGGTGCCGCCCGGATGCTCGAAGGCCGCTCGGCCGGCGAGTACATGGACGGCTTCACCTCCATCATCCGTCGTGAGCCGGTGGGTGTCTGCGCCCAGGTCGCGCCGTGGAACTACCCGATGATGATGGCCGTGTGGAAGTTCGCCCCGGCGCTCGCCGCGGGCAACACCGTGGTCATCAAGCCCTCCGACACCACCCCCGCCTCGACGGTGCTGATCGCCGAGATCATCGGTGGCGTCCTGGACGAACTGGGCCACTCCCGCGGCGTGTTCAACGTCATCTGCGGCGACCGGGAGACCGGCCGCCTGATGGTCGAGCACAAGGTCCCGGCGATGGCCTCGATCACCGGCTCGGTGCGCGCCGGCATGCAGGTCGCCGAGTCCGCGTCCAAGGACCTCAAGCGAGTCCACCTGGAGCTCGGCGGCAAGGCCCCGGTCGTGGTCTTCGAGGACACCGACATCGCCAAGGCCGTCGAGGACATCGCCACCGCCGGCTACTTCAACGCCGGCCAGGACTGTACGGCCGCCACCCGTGTGCTCGTCCAGGAGTCCATCCACGACGAGTTCGTCGCCGCGCTGGCCAAGGCCGCCTCGGAGACCAAGACCGGTGCGATCGACGACGAGGACGTGCTCTACGGTCCGCTGAACAACGCCAACCAGCTGGCGCAGGTCAAGGGCTTCATCGAGCGGCTGCCCGCGCACGCCAAGATCGAGGCCGGCGGCGAACAGGTCGGCGAGAAGGGCTACTTCTTCGCCCCGACCGTCGTCTCGGGCCTGAAGCAGGACGACGAGATCGTCCAGAACGAGGTCTTCGGCCCGGTCATCACCGTGCAGTCCTTCGCCGACGAGAAGCAGGCGGTGGAGTGGGCCAACGGCGTCGAGTACGCCCTGGCCTCCTCGGTGTGGACCAAGGACCACGCCCGCGCGATGCGGATGTCCAAGGCCCTCGACTTCGGTTGCGTGTGGATCAACACCCACATCCCGCTGGTCGCCGAGATGCCGCACGGCGGCTTCAAGAAGTCTGGCTACGGCAAGGACCTGTCCGCCTACGGCTTCGACGACTACACCCGGATCAAGCACGTGATGACCTCGCTGGACGGCTGAACCGACCGGTACCCACCGGGGGATCCCCACCGTCGGGCGGCACGGAACGCTCGACACACCGTCGCGGGCGGAGGCCCGGCAATGGACGCTCTGTCTCTTGCCGCCTCCGCCCGCGGCACGTGAGAGTGCTCGCCATGGCTGATCTTTCGCGGCGTTCGCTGCTTCGGGGCATGGGCGGAATCGGTGTGACCGGGGCGCTGGCCGCCATGACGGGATGCGGGGTGCCGCCGGCGTACGTCGAGGCCGCCGACCGCGAGGCCCCGGACCGCTCCGCGCGCGAGCGCAAGCTGGTCTTCGCCAACTGGCCGCTCTACATCGACGTCGACGACCACGACCCGCAGCGCCGCCCCACGCTGGACGCGTTCCAGAAGCGCACCGGGATCTCCGTGACGTACACCGAGGAGATCAACGACAACGACGAGTTCTTCGGGAAGATCAGCCCCGCGCTGATGAACCACCAGGCCACCGGGCGCGACCTGGTCGTCATCAGCGACTGGATGTGCGCCCGGTACGTCCGGCTGGGCTGGGTCGAGACGATGGACCGCGCGGCCCAGCCCAACGTCGCCCGGTACCTCGATCCGCTGCTGCGCGATCCGCACTTCGACCCCGGCCGCACGCACTCGGTGCCCTGGCAGTCGGGGATCACCGGCATCGCCTACAACCGCAAGAAGCTGGGCCGGGAGATCAAGCACACCTCCGACCTGTGGAAGGACGACCTGCGCGGCCGGGTCACCCTGCTGTCCGGCATGGACGAGGCGTTCGCCATGCTGCTCCAGGGCAACGGCGTGGACATCACCCGCTGGACCGCCGCCGACTTCCACCGGATGATCGACCAGGTGCGCGCCCTGGTCCACAAGGGCCACATCCGCCGGTTCACCGGCAACGACTACATCAAGGACCTGGACTCCGGCGATGTGCTCGCCGCGCAGGCGTACTCCGGCGATGTGATCCAGCTGAAGGCGGATAACCCGGACATCGAGTTCGTGGTCCCCGAGGAGGGCGCGGAGCTGTGGGCGGAGAGCATGATGATCCCCAACCTCGCGGCCCACAAGCGGAACGCCGAGCGACTGATCGACTACTACTACCAGCCGGAGGTCGCCGCCGAACTGGCCGCCTGGGTCAACTACGTCTGCCCGGTGCCGGCCGCGCGTGAGGTGCTCGCCTCGTCCAAGGACAAGGAGCAGGCCCAACTCGCCGCGGATCCGCTGATCTTCCCCGACGGGGCGATGCGCAGGCGGCTGGCCATCGCGCGGGATGTCACGGCCAAGGAGCGGCCCGAGTTCGCCAAGGCGTGGAACGGGATCGTGGGGCTGTAGCCGTTGGTGGGGGTCGTGGTCGGGGTGGGGCGGTGGCCGAGGTGATCAACTTGCCTGCCAGACTTGGCGGTTATGTCGATCTCCGCGATGCAGTCGAAGTTCCCGGAGCCGTCCGGGCTGTCCGGGCCGTGTGGAGCGTCCGAGTCGTGCGCGTCGTCCGGGGGCCGGATATCGCCGGCCGTGACCCTGGGGCTGTTCGCCGCCTGGGCGTTGCACGACGCCGAGGAGGTGGCCTTCGGGCCGCGCTGGGTGCGGGAGAACGTACCGGCGCTGCGCAAGCGGTTCCCGCAGGTGCCCATGGGGGTCTGGCGGGCCGTGGAGGGCGTCACCGAGCGGGAGTTCGCCGTGGCGGTGACGGTGATGGCGGGCATCGTGGCCGCGGCGGCGGCCAGCGGGTACCGCAGCGGCGGCCGGTCCGCGTTCTTCCAGGCCACGCTGGACGGCTTCGGGCTGCACGGCCTGATGCACCTCGCGCAGGCCGCCGTGGTCCGCGGCTACACGCCCGGGGTCGCCACCTCGCCGGTGCTCGTGATCCCGTTCACGCTCTGGGCCCGCGGTCGGCTGCGGCGGGCCGGTCGGCTGCGGCCGACGACCCCGGGCAGCACGGCACGGGGGATCGCCGCCGCGGCCGCCGCCACCGTCGTCTCGCACGCCGTGGCGCGGCGCCTGGTCAAGGAGTGAGGGCGGCCGGGGGTTCGGTCCGGCCCTCGGCGGGGCGGGTGCGCGGCTGAGTCCCCGTCGCCGCCGAAGATAGGCCGATCGCCAGCCGCCGATCGCCGACCGGCACCCCCCAACGGGCCCCCAACAGGCACCCGCCAACCGGCAAGCGGTAGGCGGGAGTTCCGGTGCCGAGGCGGTACGCGCCGCGGGCGGCCGCCGCCCAGTCGCCCAGCTGCCACCCGGAGGCCGGTCAGGCGTGCCAGCCCGCCGCGTAGGCGTCGATCTCGGCCGCCAGCCGCGCCTTGGCCGGGTCGTCCATGAACGACGCGGTGACCGAGTTCTTGGCGAGGGCGGCGACCCCCGCGGCGTCCAGACCCAGCAGACGGGCGGCGACGGCGTATTCGGTGTTGAGGTCGGTGCCGAACATCGGGGGGTCGTCGCTGTTGATGGTGACCAGGACGCCGGCGTCGACCATCTCCTTGATCGGGTGCTCCTCCAGGGTGCGCACCGCGCGGGTGGCGATGTTGGAGGTCGGGCAGACCTCCAACGGGATGCGGTGCTCGGCGAGATGGGCCAGCAGCTTCGGGTCCTGGGTGGCGCTGGTGCCGTGGCCGATCCGCTCGGCGCGCAGGGAGGTCAGGGCGTCCCAGATGGTGCCGGGGCCGGTGGTCTCGCCGGCGTGCGGGACGGAGCGCAGCCCGGCGGCGATGGCCCGGTCGAAGTACGGCTTGAACTGGGGCCGCGGGACGCCGATCTCGGGGCCGCCCAGCCCGAACGAGACCAGGCCCTCGGGCTGCAGCTCACAGGCGATCCGGGCGGTCTCCTCGGCGGCCTCCAGGCCCGCCTCGCCGGGGACGTCGAAGCACCAGCGCAGCACCACGCCCCACTCGGACTCGGCCGCCTTCCGGGCGTCCTCGATGGCCTCGACGAAGGCGGCGTCCGGGATGCCGCGGCGGACCGAGCTGAAGGGCGTGATGGTCAGCTCGGCGTAGCGGATCTGCTGGCGGGCCATGTCGCGGGCGACCTCGTACGTCAGCAGGCGGACGTCCTCGGCGTCGCGGATCAGGTCCACGACGGAGAGGTAGACCTCGATGAAGTGGGCGAAGTCGCGGAAGGTGAAGTAGTCGGCGAGCGCCTCGGGGTCGCTGGGCACCGCGGAGTCGGGGTGCCGGGCTGCCAGCGCGGAGACGATCCGCGGCGAGGCCGAGCCGACGTGGTGGACGTGCAGCTCCGCCTTGGGCAGGCCCGCGATGAAGGTGTCGAGGTCGGACAACGGTTCCTCCTGGGTGAGGGTGCGCGGGGCGGACGATGCGGTGTGGTCATCGTAGGGCGGGGGGCTGGGCGGTCGTGGGGCCGGTGGGGGAGCCCCGTGCGGGGCGCTCGGCCGGCCGCGGCGATCGGTGCCGGCCCGCCGCCGTGCCTCACTCCTGGCCGGCCCGGCCGGCGTCCCCCTCCGACAGTCGCTGGCGGGCCTCCATCAGGGCGAAGCCCAGGAGGTTCAGCCCGCGCCAGCGTGCCGGATCCGCGGCGCGGTCGTCGTCGGCCGCGAGGCCGATGCCCCATATCCGGTCCACGGGGCTGGCCTCCACCAGGACGCGGGAGCCGGTGCCCAGCAGGAACTCCCGCAGCTCCGGATCCTGGCCGAATTTGTGCCGGCTGCCCTCGACGATCAGGGCGAAGCGGTGCTGCCGCCAGACCTCCTCGTCGAAGCCGCGGACCGTCCGCCCGGCGTCCTTGGCCTGCTTGGGGTGGGTGGCGGCGAGGGCCCGGCGCTCGGCGTCCGCGTCGTCGAAGAGCCGGGCCTTGCCGGCCATCATCCAGTGCTCGGCGGTGGCGTAGCGGACGCCGTCGACGGTGAAGGGGGAGGGCCACCACTGGCTGAAACAGCTCGCTCCGATGCCGCCGCCGCGGGGCGGGCGATGCCCCCAGAAGTGGACATACTTGACCCGCTGGCCGGTGGCGGTCAGTGCGATCAGCTCCGTCACCGAGCGCGGTCCGTCGGCGGCGTGAGCGGCGGTGGTCCCCGTGTTGTCGTGCATCATGCCGGGATTCTGTCAGCGGGCACTGACAACGTGTCGGGGGCCCGGGCCACTGAATTCGCAGAATTCGTTGCGTAACCAAAAGGCAACAACGGAATCACTTGTTGGTCGCCTTCTGCTCTGTCAGGATCGGCCATCGATTCCGGTAATAGCTACGCCTGGTAGTGCCCTGAGCGGCCCCGGCGCCCGGCGGAGGAGAGCACCATGGACCAGCGATCCGAAGTGACCGAACGATTCGCCGAGGGCGCGCAATTCATCGCCGGGAGTCTTCGGCGCGGCACCTCCGGCCGCACCCAGGACGTCGTCGACCCGGCCACCGGGGAGACCGTCCTGCGGTACGAACTCGCAGGTACCGGCGATGTGGACGCCGCGGTGGCGGCTGCCGCGCGGGCCTTCCCGGCCTGGGCCGGGGCGACGCCCGGTGAGCGTTCCGACACCCTGCACGGCTTCGCCGCTGCGCTCGCCGAGGACGCCGCGGACCTCGCCGCCGCCGAATCCCTGAACTGCGGAAAGCCCATCAAGCTCAGCAAAGAGTTCGACGTTCCTGGCACGATCGACAACGCCGCGTTCTTCGCCGGTGCCGCCCGCCATCTGGAGGGCAAGGCGGCCGCCGAATACAGCGGCGACCACACCTCGATGATCCGCCGGGAACCGGTCGGCGTGGTCGGTTCCATCGCACCCTGGAACTATCCGCTCCAGATGGCCGCCTGGAAGGTGCTGCCGGCCATCGCCGCGGGCAACACCATCGTCCTCAAGCCCGCCGAGATCACCCCGCTGACCTCGCTGCTGTTCGCGCAGGCCGCGCAGCGCGCCGGGCTCCCCGACGGCGTCCTCAACATCGTCTCCGGCGCCGGCCGGGACGCCGGTGAGCACCTGGTGGGCCACCCCGACGTCGCCATGACCTCCTTCACCGGCTCCACCGCCGTGGGCAAGCGGGTCGCCGAGATCGCCACCGGCACCGTCAAGCGGCTCCACCTGGAGCTCGGCGGCAAGGCCCCGTTCGTGGTCTTCGACGACGCCGACCTGGAGGCCGCGGTCCACGGGGCGGTCGCCGGCGCCCTGATCAATACGGGCCAGGACTGCACCGCGGCCACCCGCGCCTACGTCCAGCGCCCGCTCTACGACGCGTTCGTCAGCGGCGTGGCGGACCTGATGGCGGCCGTGCGGCTGGGCGACCCGTTCGACCCGTCCACCGACCTCGGGCCGCTGATCTCGCACACCCAGCGGGACCGGGTGGCCGGGTTCGTCGAGCGGGCCCGCGGCTACGCCACCGTGGTCACCGGCGGCGAGGCGCCCCAGGGGGAACTGGCCAAGGGCGCCTACTACCGGCCGACGCTGATCGCCGGCGCCGCCCAGGACAGCGAGATCGTGCAGTCCGAGATCTTCGGCCCGGTGCTGGTCGTGCTGCCCTTCGACAGCGACGACGAGGGCCTCGCGCTGGCCAACGACACCCCCTACGGGCTGGCCGCGTCCGCCTGGAGCCGGGACGTCTACCGCACCGGCCGGGCCACCCGCGAGCTCAACGCCGGCTGCGTCTGGATCAACGACCACATCCCGATCATCAGCGAGATGCCGCACGGCGGCGCCAAGGCGTCCGGCTTCGGCAAGGACATGTCGGCGTACTCCTTCGAGGAATACACGCAGGTCAAGCACGTGATGTATGACATCACCGGGGTCGCCAGGAAGGACTGGCACCGGACGATCTTCGGGGACCGCGGCTGACCCCGCCCTAGGGGCGCCCCTCCCACGGGCGTCCCACCCGCCCGCGGCCGGGGCCGCGCACCACCGTCACCACCGGCCGCACGCCGGGCACACCCCTGAAAGGCCACGCGCATGGAGCACCTCGAGCAGCCCGCCGCCGCGGCACCATCGTCGCCGCACGCCCCCTTCTCGACGGCCGAGCTCACCGCCCTGCGCCGCAGCCTGACCACCGGCCGGCTCGCCATGACCCGCCGCTCGCTGCTCCGGGCCGGCGGGGCCCTGGCTGCCGTGGTCGGCGGCTCCGCGGCCCTGTCGGCCTGCGGCATCGCCCCCGCCGGCCGCACCGACGCGGCGCTGACCGTGGACCACTCCACGGCGGAGAAGCGGCTGAACTTCTCCAACTGGACCGAGTACATGGACGTCAGCGACGACGGCAGGCGCCACCCCACGCTGGACGCCTTCCAGCGGCGCACCGGCATCGCCGTGACGTACACCGAGGACATCAACGACAACGACGAGTTCTTCGGCAAGATCCAGGCACAGCTCGCCAACGGCCAGGACACCGGGCGCGACCTGATCGTCCTCACCGACTGGATGTGCGCCCGGATGATCTCGCTCGGCTGGATCCAGCCGCTCGACGCGGACCGCCTGCCGCACGCCCGGGCCAACCTCGCGGCGCAGTTCCGCAACCCCACCTGGGACCCGGGCCGCAAGCACTCCTACGTCTGGCAGAGCATTCCCGCGATCATCGCCTACAACGCCAAGGCCACCGGCGGCCGGAGCGTCGACTCGATCAGCCAGCTGCTGGAGGACCCGCAGCTCAAGGGGCGGGTCGGCTTTCTCTCCGAGATGCGCGACACCGTCGGGCTGACCCTGCTCGACATGGGCAAACGGCCCGAGGACGTCACCGCCGACGACTACGACGCCGCGCTCGCCCGCCTCCAGAAGGGCGTCGACACCAAGCAGATCCGCCGCTTCACCGGCAACGACTACACCAACGACCTGGACAAGGGCGACCTCGCCGCGTGCGTCGCCTGGGCCGGGGACGTCGTCCAACTGCAGAGCGACAACCCCGACATCCGCTACGCCGTCCCCAAGGCCGGCTACATGACCTCCACCGACAACCTGATGGTGCCCAGCAAAGCCCGCCACAAGGGGAACGCCGAACGGCTCATCGACTACTACTACGAGCCGAAGGTCGCGGCCCGGCTCGCCGCGTACATCAACTACGCCTGCCCCGTCGACGGGGTGCGCGCGGAACTCGCCCGGATCGACCGGGAGTTGGCGGAGAACCCGCTGATCCTGCCGGACGAGGAGATGACCGCCCGGTCCCACTCCTTCCGCGCCCTGAACCCTCAGGAGAACAGGGTGTTCAACCAGAAGTTCTCCGACCTCACCGGTGCCTGAGCCGGTCCCGACGGCGCCCGGCCGCACACCGGGCCCGCCCGAGCCGTTCTGCCCCCTTACGACCCACGGGACGACCCATATGACCACTACCTCGACCCCCCAGAGCAGCGGCGGCGACGTCCGCCTGCACCGGATCAGCAAAACCTACGGCTCCTTCACCGCCGTCCACCCGCTCGACCTCACCATCCCCGCCGGGTCCTTCTTCGCGCTGCTGGGCGCCTCCGGCTGCGGCAAGACCACCACCCTGCGCATGATCGCCGGCCTGGAGGAGCCCACCACCGGGACGGTCGAACTCGCCGGCCGGGACGTCACCGCCCTGCCGCCCTACAAGCGCCAGGTCAACACCGTCTTCCAGAACTACGCGCTCTTCCCGCACCTGGACATCTACGAGAACGTCGCCTTCGGACTGCGCCGCCGCGGCATCAAGTCCGTCAAGAAGCAGGTCGAGGAGATGCTCGACCTGGTCCAGCTCGGCCCGATGGCGCGCCGCAAGCCGCAGCAGCTCTCCGGCGGTCAGCAGCAGCGGGTCGCGGTCGCCCGCGCGCTGATCAACCACCCCGAGGTGCTGCTGCTGGACGAACCGCTGGGCGCCCTCGACCTCAAGCTGCGCCGCCAGATGCAGCTGGAGCTCAAGCGCATCCAGACCGAGGTCGGCATCACCTTCGTGCACGTCACCCACGACCAGGAGGAGGCCATGACGATGGCCGACACCGTGGCCGTGATGAACGGCGGCCGGGTCGAACAGCTCGGCGCCCCCGCCGAGTTGTACGAGAACCCCGCCACCACCTTCGTCGCGAACTTCCTGGGCACCTCCAACCTCATCGAGGCCGAGGTCACCGAGGCCGGCGGCACGGAACTCGTCCTGACGGCCGGCGGCGCCACGCTCCGGCTGCCCACCCGGCGATGTAGCACCCCGGCCCGCAAGGGCGAGAAGGTGCTGGCCGGCTTCCGCCCGGAGAAGGTCGTCCTGGCGCACGCCGACGACGCCGCGGCGATACCCGAGGGGCACAACCGGATGGCCGGCCGCGTGAAGATCGCCAGCTTCATCGGCGTCTCCACCCAGTACGTCGTGGACGTCCCCGGCGTCGGTGAACTCTCCGTCTACGAGCAGAACATCGGGCGGGACGGCCGCCTGGTCCCCGGCGCCGACATCGTCCTGCACTGGGAGCCGGAGCACACCTTCGGCCTCGACGCCGACCAGTCCCTGCTCGCCGGGACAGTGGGCGACGCCGGCGCGGACCTCGACGAGGAGGCCGCATGAGCACCACCGAAGCCCCCGCGCCACCGGAGGCGCCCACCGAGGACGCGGCACTGCCGATCCGCAAGACCCCCACCCGCAAGCGCCTGGTCCCCTACTGGCTGCTGCTCCCCGGCATCCTCTGGCTGGTCGTCTTCTTCGCCGCCCCACTCGTCTACCAGGCATCGACCTCCCTCCAGACCGGCTCCCTCGAAGAGGGCTTCAAGCTCACCTGGCACTTCGCCACCTACTGGGACGCGCTGGCCGAATACTGGCCGCAGTTCGTCCGCTCGGTCGGCTACGCGGCGATCGCCACCGTGCTCTGCCTGCTGCTCGGCTACCCCCTGGCGTATCTGATCGCCTTCAAGGCCGGCCGCTGGCGCAACCTCGTGATGATCCTCGTCATCGCCCCGTTCTTCACCAGCTTCCTGATCCGCACTCTGGCCTGGAAGACGATCCTGGCCGACGGCGGCCCGGTGGTCGGCGCGCTCAACGCGCTGCACATCCTGGACGTCACCAGTGCCCTGGGCATCACCGAAGGGCACCGGGTACTGGCCACCCCGCTGGCGGTGGTCTGCGGTCTGACCTACAACTTCCTGCCGTTCATGGTGCTGCCCCTGTACACCTCGCTGGAGCGCATCGACCCACGGTTGCACGAGGCCGCCGGCGACCTCTACGCCCGCCCGGCCACCACCTTCCGCCGGGTCACCTTCCCGCTGTCCATGCCCGGCGTCGTCGCCGGCACCCTGCTGACCTTCATCCCGGCCGCCGGCGACTACATCAACGCCGAGTTGCTGGGCTCCACCGACCAGAAGATGATCGGCAACGTCATCCAGTCGCAGTTCCTGCGGGTCCTGGACTACCCGACCGCCGCCGCGCTCTCCTTCATCCTCATGGCGGCCATCCTCGCCATGGTCACGATCTACATCCGCAAGTCCGGGACGGAGGATCTGGTCTGATGGCGGCAACCGACACCCCCGCGAAGGACCCGGCCGCAACCACGGCCACCGCACCGGCGCCCCGGCGCACCTCCGGCAAGGGCCTGCGCTGGCTGCGCCGCAACCTCGTCACCCTGGCGGGACTGGCCACGCTGGCCTATCTGGTCCTGCCCAACGTCGTGGTGATGGTCTTCTCCTTCAACAAGCCCAACGGGCGCTTCAACTACCAGTGGACGCGGTTCTCCACCGACGCCTGGACCGATCCGTGCGGCGTCGCCGACATGTGCGGCTCGCTCGGGCTGAGCCTGGAGATAGCCGTCTGGGCCACCGTCGGCGCGACCGCCCTCGGCACCATGATCGCGTTCGCGCTGGCCCGCTACCGCTTCCGGGCCCGCGCGGCCGTCAACACCCTGATCTTCCTGCCGATGGCGATGCCCGAGGTCGTCATGGCCGCCTCCCTGGCCACCCTCTTCCTCAACATGGGCATCCGGTTCGGCTTCTGGACGATCCTGATCGCGCACATCATGTTCTGCCTGAGCTTCGTCGTCACCGCCGTCAAGGCCCGCGTGATGAGCATGGACCCGCGGCTCGAACAGGCCGCCCAGGACCTCTACGCCACACCGGTGCAGACCTTCCTGCGGGTGACGCTGCCGATCGCCGCGCCCGGCATCGCCGCCGGCGCCCTGCTCTCCTTCGCGCTCTCCTTCGACGACTTCATCATCACGAACTTCAACGCCGGCTCCACCGTGACCTTCCCCATGTTCGTCTGGGGATCGGCACAGCGGGGCACACCCGTTCAAATCAATGTCATCGGTACGGCGATGTTCCTGGTCGCCGTGCTCTGCGTGTTCGCCGGCCAGACGGCCGGAAACCGACGTAAGCGCAGTAAACGCAGCTAGAGGAGCTGAGAACCATGGCACGAGCTGCCATGAAGACCTCGGGGGTCTCCCCCGTCCATGCGCTGGCCGACGCCGCCCTCACGCCGTTCTGGCTTGAGGACCCGGCCCGGCCGGACACCGAGCCCGCCCTCGTCGGCGACGAGCACTGCGACCTGCTGGTCGTCGGCGGCGGGTACTCAGGACTGTGGACCGCGCTGCTCGCCAAGGAGCGCGACCCGCAGCGTGACGTCGTCCTCATCGAGGGCCAGGAGGTCGGCTGGGCCGCCTCCGGCCGCAACGGCGGCTTCTGCGCCGCCTCCCTCACCCACGGGCTGGGCAACGGACTGGCCCGTTGGCCCGGCGAACTGACCAAGCTGGAGGAGTTGGGCGCCCGCAACCTCGACGCCATCGAGGACGCGGTCGCCCGCCACGGCATCGACTGCGACTTCGAGCGCACCGGCGAGATCGACGTCGCCACCGCCCCGCACCAGGTCGCCGAACTCCACGAGATGGCCGAGGAAGCCGAGCAACTGGGCCTCACCGGCTATGAGTTCCTCGACCGCGAGGCGGTCCGCGCCGAGGTCGCCTCGCCCACCTTCCTGGCCGGCCTGTGGGACCGCACCGGCGTCGCCATGGTGCACCCGGCCAAGCTCGCCTGGGGCCTGAAGCGGGCCTGCCGCTCCCTGGGCGTGCGGATCTACGAGCACACCCCCGGTACCCAACTGTCCTCGCGCGGCGCGGGCATCGCGGTCCGCACGCCCTACGGCCGGGTCTTCGCCCGGCACGCGGCGCTGGCCACCAACGCCTTCCCGTCGCTGGTCAAGCGGCTCCGCCCGTTCGTCGCGCCGGTCTACGACTACGCCCTGATGACCGAGCCGCTCACCGAGCAGCAGCTCGCCGCCATCGGCTGGAAGAACCGGCCCGGCCTGAGCGACAGCGCCAACCACTTCCACTACTTCCGCATCACCGCCGACAACCGCATCCTGTGGGGCGGCTACGACATCATCTACCACTACGGCGGCGACGTCCGGGCCGAGTACGACCACCACCCGGACACCTACCGCAAGCTGGCCGAGCACTTCTTCACCTGCTTCCCCCAGTTGGAGGGCATCCGCTTCACGCACACCTGGGGCGGCGCGATCGACACCTGCTCCCGCTTCTCGGCCTTCTTCGGCACCGCCCACGGCGGCCGGACCGCGTACGCGCTCGGCTACACCGGGCTCGGCGTCGGCGCCACCCGCTTCGGCGCGGAGGTGATGCTGGACCTGCTGTCGGGGGAGCGCACCGAGCGGACCGAGCTGGAGATGGTGCGGAGCAAGCCGCTGCCGTTCCCGCCCGAGCCGGTGCGCTCGCTGGGCATCGGCATCACCCAGTGGTCCATGACCCGCGCCGACGAGAACGGCGGCCGGCGCAACCTGTGGCTCAAGGCCATGGACAAGGTCGGCCTGGGCTTCGACAGCTGATCCGCCGAGTCTGACGGCGCCCGACCGGGGCGGGCGGCCCGCGTGGTCGCCCGCCCTCGCCCGGGTCGGATCGGTCCGGGCACGGACGGTGTTAGTCAACTGTTAGTGGATCAACAGTCGCCCCGGGCAGATTGGTGGTGCGGCGGAAGACCGCCCACCCGACCACGAGGGGACACCCACCATGTCGCACCGCAGCACGCTCCGCCGGGGCCGCACCGCCATCGTCGCCGGCCTGATCGCCACCGCCGCGCTCGGCCTCACCGCCTGCAACGGCACCGGCGGCTCCGACGCCGCCCCGGCCTCGTCCGTCTCCGCCGCGGCCCCCGGCTCCCAGGACGGCAGCACCGGCTCCCAGGGCTCCGGCACCACCACCACCGGCGGGTCGGGCGGTGCGGCCACCGCCTCCGCGCACAGCAGCGGCAGCACGGGCGGCAGCGGCGGGCACGGCGGCCACAAGGGGCAGTCCGGCGACCGGCTCGGCCACTGCACCACCGGCGGGCTGCAGGCCGGCTGGGGCTCGGAGGGCGGCGGCGTGCCGGACATGAAGAGCGACCAGCAGCAGACCGCCGCGGTGTGGCTGAAGAACATCAGCGGCACCCCGTGCAGCATCTCCGGCTTCCCGGGCGTCCAGATCAAGGGCACCGACGGCACCACCTGGGACCTCCAACGCTCGGCCAAGAAGCCGGAGTCGAAGGTGCTGCAGCCGAACGCGCACACCACGTTCACCCTCACCCTGCTGCCCAGCACCCGCGCCGACGACAAGAAGGTCGAGCCCGGCCAGGTGCTGATCACCCCGCCGAACGAGAAGAAGCACTTCCAGCTCCAGTGGCCCTTCGGCGGCGCCATCCTGGACCAGTCCGGCGCCACCCACCCGGGCACCTTCGTCAACCCCGTCAACGTGCCGTAGCCGACGCGCGCCGATCGCCCGCGCGGTGAGGCGAGGCGAGGCGAGGTGGCGATGCGTCAGGTGATCGTCCGGGGTGGGGCTGCGGCGTGTGCGGCGGGGCGCGGGGCGGGTGGTCGAGAGCCGTGCCCCTCGCCGGTCCCGGTGGTGTCAGCCGGCGCCGGCCCCCGGACCCGTGTCCCGGCGGCCGGTCCGGCCGCCGGCCTGGCCGCCGGTCCGTCCGCCCCACCGGTCGCACACCACGCACCACAGCGGCAGCAGCACTCCCGCCAGGCACCAGCCACCGAGCACATCCAGCGGCCAGTGGTAGCCCTGCCGCACCAGCCCCAGCCCGACACCCGCGTTGAGCAGCCCGGTCGCCACCGCGACCAGCCGCGCGGCGAGTGCCGCGACAGCGCGCCGACCGCTCCGCCGCCGCGCGGCCCGGTCGCCCCGCCGTCCCGCGTACGCCCGGATCAGCAGCAGGGCCACCAGCCCGTACGCCACCGCCGCCGTCGCACCGTGTCCGGACGGATAGAACCCCTCGTGCGACCCGGCCATCCGGGGCGGTCCCGGCCGGTCCAGACACACCTTGAACGGGACGACGAGCGCCGGCACGGCGGCCAGGGCCCCCAACGCGGCGACCGGCGGCAGCCACGGCCGCGCCGGACCGCCCGACCCGTTGCCCGCCCCGCGGCGCAGCCGCCACAGCACCCACCCCGCCGCCACCGACAGCACCGGCAGCGCCACCGTCGTATTGCCGAGGTCGGCGAGGAACTGCGCGAGCGGCCCGGGAACGGCGCTCGCCGCCACCTCGCGGCCCCACCGCTCGTCGAGCCCGCGCACCGCCCCGTGGGCCGCCACCTGCCAGGTGACCAGCGCGAAGAGCAGCGCACTGCACAGCGCGACGAGCCCGCACCGGCGCGCCGACCACGCACCACGGGAAGCGGGATCAGGGGAATCGTCGGGACCGTCGGGATCACGGGAACGGCGTGCCCGACCGACGAGCCGTCCCATCACAAGAGACACCCCACATCGTAAAAAGGCAGCCGCTCCGGAACAGGGGGGGGTGGTTCCGGAGCGGCTGCGGGGACCGGTGTGCCGCGCGCCCCGGGGGGTCTGGGGCGGGCGGACATCCGATCGGTGAGGTTTCCCGGAGCCCCTTGTGCCAGGGGTCCCGGTGGTGTGCGCGAGGGCACGGCCAGGTCGAAGCCGGGAAAGCGCCGACCGGGCATCACCCGCAGTCCCCTGCGGGCGGGGTGTTTCTCTCATCTGCAGAAACCGTACGGCACCGGAAGCACGCCCCGTAAGCCGCATCACGTGCCCGCCATTGCCCCCGCACATCTTCTTCACGCCCTCCGTGCGCCCCCCGCCGCCCCGTCGCACGCCCGTCCGAGGAGGCGGCAGGTGAACGGGGCGCGCGCGAACGGGACATGTGAACGGGGCGCGGCCCGGGGCACGGCCTCCGCCGTGCCCCGGGCCGCGCCCGGAAGGTTCCTGCTCGGCTTCACCGCCGCGCGGGGTAGCCCGCTCAGAGGGTGCCGAACGCCGCCTCAAGGATGTCCAGGCCCTCGTTCAGCAGGTCGTCGCCGATCACCAGCGGCGGCAGGAAGCGCAGCACGTTGCCGAACGTGCCGGTCGTCAGGACCAGCAGACCCTCCTGGTGGCACGCCTTGGCGAGCGCCCCGGTGGCCTCCGGGTTCGGGTCCTTGGAACCGGACTTGACCAGCTCGATCGCGATCATCGCGCCGCGGCCGCGGACCTCGCCGATGATGTCGTACTTCTCCTGCATCGCGGTGAGGCGGCCCTTCATGACCTCCTCGATGTGCTTGGCCTTGGCGTTCAGGTCCAGCTCGCGCATGGTCTCGATCGAGCCAAGCGCGGCGGCGCAGGCCACCGGGTTGCCGCCGTAGGTGCCGCCCAGGCCGCCCGCGTGCGCGGCGTCCATGATCTCGGCGCGACCGGTGACGGCCGCCAGCGGCAGGCCGCCCGCGATGCCCTTGGCGGTCGTGATGAGGTCCGGCACGACGCCCTCGTCCTCACACGCGAACCACTGGCCCGTACGGCAGAAGCCGGACTGGATCTCGTCCGCGACGAAGACGATGCCGTTCTCCTTCGCGAAGTCCGCGATGGCCGGGAGGAAGCCCTTGGCCGGCTCGATGAAGCCGCCCTCGCCGAGCACCGGCTCGATGATGATCGCCGCGACGTTCTCCGCGCCGACCTGCTTGGTGATCTGCGTGATCACCTGGTCGGCGGCCTCCTGCGCGCAGTTCTCCGGGCCGGTCAGCCAGCGGTAGGGGTAGGCCAGCGGCACGCGGTAGACCTCGGGCGCGAACGGGCCGAAGCCGTGCTTGTACGGCATGTTCTTCGCGGTCAGCGCCATCGTCAGGTTCGTGCGGCCGTGGTAGCCGTGGTCGAACACGACGACCGCCTGGCGCTTGGTGTACGCACGGGCGATCTTGACGGCGTTCTCGACGGCCTCCGCACCGGAGTTGAACAGCGCGGACTTCTTGGCGTGGTCGCCCGGCGTCAGCTCGGCCAGCTGCTCACAGACCTCGACGTACGGCTCGTACGGCGTGACCATGGCACAGGTGTGGGTGAAGTCCGCGAGCTGCGCGGTGGCCCGGCGGACCACGGCCTCCGCGCTGTTGCCGACCGAGGTCACCGCGATACCGGAGCCGAAGTCGATCAGGGAGTTGCCGTCCACGTCCTCCAGGACACCGCCGCCCGCGCGCTTGACGAAGACGGGCAGCACGGCGCCGACACCGGCGGCCACCGTCTTCTGCTTGCGGGCCCACAGCTCCTGGGACTTGGGGCCGGGGATCGCGGTGACGACGCGACGCTCCTGGGGGAGGGCGGGCCCTCCGGACAGTTCGGTCATGGCAGTCTCCTGGGGGTGGAACACGGACGTACAGAGGTCTTGTTCTCGCAGGTTAGGGGCGGTGGGTCGGGTCTGGCATGTTCCGTTCGGGAGAAGTGCGCGTGTTGCGTTGTCCGCACCGGACATAGCCACGGGGCGCGGCCAGTAAATTGAGCGGCGGCACGCCCGGCGACGGCGCGCCCGCGCGGGCATGACAACGACAGGCCGGCGAACCGACGCGGCAGGCCACGTCTCAAGGGGGACAAGGGGCACCGGATGGACACCGAGGGCACGCAGGACGCACAGCACACCGCCGCAGCTCCGCCGTCCGGGGGGCGGCACCCCGACCCCGCGGTGCCGCGCCCGGCCGAGCCGCCCGCTCCGCCGCGGCCCACCGCGCCGCCGGCCAGGCCGGCCACACCGCCGCCCGCTCCCGCCAAGCCCCCCGCCGGGGCGCAGCCGCCGCTGCTGGGCTGGCTGCGCATGCCGCGCCCGGCCTCCGCGCCCGGCATCTGGACGTACGGCCACCGGCCACGCGCCAAGGAAGAGCCGGAACGGATCCCCCTGCGGCAGCTGATCAGCGGCGCGCTGATCTCGTTCCTGTGCGGCTGGCTGCTGTGGTCCCTGCTGTGGAACGGATACCTCGGCACCTATTGGAGTTGGCCGCTGTTGCTGCTCACACCCGACTCCTGGCGGGCGGCGGGCGGCGACAAGATGGCCTTTGTCTGGGCCTCCTACGTTTACGACGGGCTGGTACTGCTTCTCATCGTCGTCATCTTCGGCCGTCTCGGCCGCTGGCCGGAACTGGTCCGCCGGGTCCTGGGCCCCGTCCGCCGCCTCCGCGACCGTGCCCCCGCGGCCGCGCCCGAACCGGCCAGTGATCCGGCGCAGTGGCCCGAACTCCGGGCGCACGGCGCGCCGGACGCCGCCGACCGGCTCGCCGCCGAGGCCCGCGGCGGCGCGATGAACGACGTGGACGTGGCGCGCATCGGCCGGGCGTGGCGTTCGGTGCGGGCCGGCCGGAACTCCCTGGCCTCCTTCACCGACACCGTCCTGCGGCACGGCGCCGCGGCCTGCGCCCATCCCTCGGGGCAGCGCGACCTGGCCCGTCGTACCGCCCGGCACGACCTGCTCGCGCACCAGGTCCGGATCGGCACCGCGGCCGACCATCCGCGCAATCCGTACCAACACCGGGGCTGCGGCTGCGCGCTGGAGCCCCGGGTGCTGGGCACTTCGCTGCTGGCCGTCGGGCCCGCCGGGAGCGGCAAGACCACCCGGCTGGTGCGTCCGGTCGTGGAGGCGATGTGCCTGCAGGCACTGGCCGGGCAGTGCGCGGTCGTCGCGGTCGGCCCGGCCGGGTCCGCGCTCGGTCCCGACGACGCGTTCGACGTGGTGGTCCGGATCGGCCGCCCCGATCCGGACTGCGACCTCGACCTCTACGGCGGCACCACCGACCCCGACGAGGCGTCCGGCATCCTGGCCGAGGCGCTGGTCGGCGACCTCGCCGAGCAGCTGCCCGGCGGCGACAGCCGGCGCGCGGCGACCGCCCTGGCCCAGCTGCTCGGCCCGTTCCGCGCCGCCCACAGTCGCTTCCCGACCGTGCCCGAGCTGCGCGAACTGCTGGACGGTGCGCCGCCGGCGGTGACCGCGCTGCGCACCGCGCTGGAGGCGTCCGGCGATCAGACCCTGCTGCGCGAACTGGACGCCCGCGCCCGCCAGTCGGAGCGCCCCGGCGATGTCGCCCTCCTCCTCGCGGACCGGATCGCGCTCCTGGACCGACCCGCCTTCGCCGCCTTCTTCGACCCCACGGGGGCCACCCGGCAGGTCTCGCTGCGCGCCCTGGACCACCCGCTCCGGGTCCGCATCGAGCTGCCCGAGCGCGGCCATGCCGAGGCGTCCCGGATCCTCGCCCGGCTGGTCCTGGCCCAGTTCACCGAGTGCGCGGTGGCCCGTGCCGACCGCTCCCTGTTCGCCTGCCTGGTCCTCGACGAGGCCGCGCACACCATCACCGCGGAGGCGCTGCGCGGCCTCCAGCGCCTCCGCTCGGCCAACGCCGGGGCCGTGCTGACCCTGCGATCGCTGGACGACGTGCCCGAGGCGCTGCGCAGTGCGCTGCTCGGCTCGGTCGGCTGTCGGATGGCGTTCGCGGGCGTCACGCCCTGGGACGGGGCGCCGTTCGCCGAGGTGTGGGGCAAGGAATGGGTGGAGACGCGTGATGTGACGGACCGTCAGATCATTGCGCACGGCGCCGGGATGAAGGCGTTCCACATCGTCCGCCAGCTGGTCACCGGCAAGGCGGCGACCTCCAAGGCCATCACCGTGCGCACCGTCGAGCGCGAGCGCTGGTCCGCGTCCGACCTCGCGAACGCGCTGCCGGCCGGGCACGCGGTGCTGTCGGTGACCACCGTCGACGGGGAGCACGCCCCGCCCGTCCTCGTCGACCTCCGCTCCTGACCGCCCCGTCCCCCTTCCCCGGGTCGAGGCGCGGCCCTCGGCCCGGAGGGGAAGGGGGGTGAAGGGGAGGAAAGGGGAGGAAAGGGGAGGGTGGAGGGGCCGCAGGGCGCCCCGTCATCCGTCGTGATCTGTCGGCCGTCGAGGAGTGTTCGCGAAACCGTCCGTTGAGGCAGAATCGGCAGCAGCCGTTCATACGGGACGGCGTACACGCCAGCCGTTCATACGGGCGGCGCGGACGATCGGCGGGAGTCGGCAGGAGGCCGGCAGGGGTACTCGGCAGCCGGTCGCGGTCGTGCCGTCCGCCGGAGCCATCGAAGGTCCCATGCCGCACACCCTCGCCTCACTGGTCAACCACACCGCGCTCAAGCTGACCGTGCTCGCGGGCCAGGACCAGCTGAACGTCCCGGTGCGCTGGGCGCACGCCAGCGAGCTGATCGACCCGGTGCCGTACATGGAGGGCGGGGAACTGCTGCTGATCACCGCGCTCAAGCTGGACGCGGAGGATCCGGAGGCCGCGGACCGGTATGTGCGGCGGGTCGCCGAGGCCGGCGTGGTCGGGCTGGGCTTCGCGGTCGGGGTGAACTACGAGGGGGTGCCCGAGGCGCTGGTCGAGGCGGCGCGCCGGCACCACCTGCCGCTGCTCGGGGTGCCGCGCCGGACGCCGTTCATCGCGATCAGCAAGGCGGTGTCGGCGTCCGTGGCGGCCGACCAGTACCGCGCGGTGACCGCCGGTTTCGAGGCGCAGCGGGAGCTGACCCGGGCGGCCCTCAGCGCCGAGGGGCCGACCGAGCTGCTGGCCCGGCTCGCGGCGCACCTGAACGGCTGGGCGGCGCTCTACGACGCGTCCGGGGCGGTGGTGGCGGCCGCCCCCGAGTGGGCGGCGCGGCGGGCGGCCCGGCTCGCCGAGGACGTGGCGCGGCTGCGCGAGCGTCCCGCACCGGCCAGCTCCGTCGTCAGCGACACCGACGGCGACGACCGGGTGGAGCTCCAGTCGCTGGGCACCGGGCGCCGGGCCCGCGGGGTGCTCGCCGTGGGGACCGGCGCGTCGCTGGGCACCGCCGAGCGGTACGCGGTGAACTCGGCGGTCGCGCTGCTGACGTTGACCACCGAGCGGTCCCGGGCGCTCCAGGACGCCGAACAGCGGCTGGGCGACGCGGTGCTGAAAATGCTGCTCGCGGGCGAACCCGACCACGCCCGGGCGGTGGCCGGGCGGCTCTACGGCGGGCTGCTGGACGCCCCGTTCCGGATGGTGGTCGCCGAGCCGGTGCCCGCCGACGACCAGCCGGCCTCCCCCAAGCTCCCGGCGTCGTTCGAGCCAGCGGGACCCCCCGCGCCGTCGGGCGCCGGCGCCGCGCCCGTCCTGGACGCGCTCGCCGACGCCATGGAGTCCGCCGCCGCCCGCACCGGCGAGGCGGTGCTCGCCGTACCGGACGGCGGCCGGCTGATCGTGCTGGTCACGGACGGCGGCGCGGCCGCGGACGCCTGCGCCGCGTTCGCCGCCGAAGCCGAGGCCCGCCTCGGCGCACAGCCGCGCCCGCGCGGCCGGAACTCCCGGCCCGGCACCGGCCGGGAGGGCGACGGCGTGGCCATCGGCCTCTCCGCCCCCACCGGTCCGATGGCCGCCGCCCATGCCTACCGCCAGGCCGAGCAGGCGCTCTCCGTCGCCCGCCGGCGCGGCCGCACCCTGGTGGAGCACGAGGACGTGGCCGCCGGCTCGGTGCTGCCGCTGCTCGCCGACGACGCGGTACGGGCCTTCGCCGACGGCCTGCTGCGCGCGCTGCGCGAGCACGACGCGACCGGGCGCGGCGACCTGGTGGCGTCCCTGCGGGCCTGGCTCGCCCGGCACGGCCAGTGGGACGCGGCCGCCGCCGACCTGGGCGTCCACCGTCACACCCTGCGGTACCGGATGCGGCGCGTGGAGGAGATCCTGGGCCGCTCGCTGGACGACCCGGACGTCCGGATGGAGCTGTGGCTGGCGCTGAAGGCGACGTCGGCGCAGGCGGGGGAGTAGGGCGCGCGGGACGCGCCGGTGACGGGCCGTGCGCTGGCGGCCCGGTCGCGCCGCCAGGGGCCGTCCGGCCTGCGATGTCGTGCCGCTGCGGGGTCCTGGACTCCACCACGGAGGGACGCCCCCGCGGATTACGCCGCTTCGGACAAGCGTCAGGAGGGCGTCGCACCCCTACGGTGGGCTGCAGAGTCCACGCCAAGCCGCTCCCAGAGCTGCGCGCGCACCACCCACCATCACTGAAGGGCCGGGATCCACTGTGCCGAACACTGCTGCAGCCCCCACCGCCTTCTGGCTCGCCGGCCGTGAGGCCACCGGCGAGACCACCTTCGATGTCACCTCCCCCTGGGACGGCCGCCTCGTCGGCACGGTGAGCGTGCCCACCGAGGCCCAGGTCGAGGAGGCCGTCGCCGCCTCCGTCGCGGTCCAGGACGAGCTGGCCGCGACCCCCGCCCACGTGCGGGCCGCCGCCCTGGACCACGTGGTGCGCGGGCTGGTGGAGCGCACCGAGGAGATCGCCCAGCTGATCTCCGCGGAGAACGGCAAGCCCATCAAGTGGGCGCGCGGCGAGGTCGGCCGGGCCATCTCCGTGTTCCGCTTCGCGGCCGAGGAGGCCCGCCGCTTCAACGGCGGCGAGGCGCAGCGCCTGGACACCGACGCGGGCGGCGCCGGCCGGCTCGCGCTGACCCGCCGCTTCCCGCGCGGCACCGTCCTGGGCATCGCGCCGTTCAACTTCCCGCTGAACCTCTGCGCCCACAAGATCGCCCCGGCCATCGCCGCCGGTGTCCCGATCCTCCTCAAGCCGGCCCCGGCCACCCCGCTCTCCGGCCTGATCATCGGTGAGCTGCTGGCCGGTACCGACCTGCCCGCCGGCTCCTGGTCGATCCTCCCGGTCCCCAACGACCGCATGGAGGCGCTGGTCCAGGACGAGCGGCTGCCGGTCATCTCCTTCACCGGCTCCGACACGGTCGGCTACGCCATCCTCGACTCGGTGCCGCGCAAGCACTGCACCCTGGAGCTGGGCGGCAACGGCGCGGCCGTCGTCCTGCCCGACTGGTCCTCCGAGCAGGACCTGGACTGGGCGGCGCAGCGCATCGCCACCTTCTCCAACTACCAGGGCGGCCAGTCCTGCATCTCGGTGCAGCGGGTCATCGCCGACGCCTCGGTCTACGACCGACTGGTGGCCAAGGTCGTGGAACGGGTCGAGGCCCAGGTCACCGGCGACCCGACCGACCCGGCCACCGAGGTCGGCCCGCTGGTCAGCGAGGCCGCAGCCCAGCGCGTGGAGTCCTGGGTGGACGACGCCGTCGAGCGCGGCGCCAGGCTCCTCACCGGCGGCAAGCGCGACGGCGCCTCCTACGCGCCGACCGTGCTGGAGAACGTGCCGGCCGGCGCCACCCTCGCCACCGAGGAGGTCTTCGGCCCGGTGCTCACCCTCCAGAAGGTCGACGGGGTGGACGCGGCGTTCGCGGCCGTCAACGACTCCAAGTTCGGCCTCCAGGCCGGCGTGTTCACGCACGACGCCAGGACCGCCTTCCGCGCCCACCGCGCACTGGAGGTCGGCGGCGTGGTCATCGGCGACGTGCCGTCCTACCGCGCCGACCAGATGCCCTACGGCGGCGTCAAGCAGTCCGGCGTAGGCCGCGAGGGCGTCCGCTACGCCATGGACGACTACACCTACGAGCGGGTCCTGGTCCTCACCGGACTGGACCTGTAGGCCCCGGGAAATCCCGGAACCGGGCGGGCCGGTCGCCCCGGCCCGCCCGCACCCCTTTGATCCGGCCTGGTCCGGTGGACAGCGACGGCCATCCCTGAGGCCGTACCGCCCGCCAGGTCCCGGCCGGCGCACCCCCCGGCGCCGGCCCTCCTCGCGCGGCGCGCTCCGGCACCCTGTTTCCGGAGCGCGCCGCGTTCCCCGTTTCCGGCACTGCCCCCCGCCAGCCCGGACTTCCGACGCTAGGGCCCCGTTCCGCCCCGGATCCTCCTGACCGAGGCGGATGCGGGGCCGTACCGGCAGGGGGAGGAGCCGCCCCGCGCGTACCACCAGCGCGGTATGCCGCACCCCCGCCGGAAGGCCGCCCGGCGCCGCGCGTCGCGTCCCTGGCGGGGCCCCTCCCCCATGTCTTAAGGACAGGGGAGGTGCCCCCATCCTGGCCTCCGCTCCGCTGGTGCAACCCGCGCGGATCGGGTACTTGTCACAAGTAGCACTGCCCGGCGGCCGACCGGTCCGCCGGCAGAACTCCCGATCCGCGGCGAGGTGAGCTCCTGATGACCGCTCCGTCCATCCGCAACGTTTCCGAGCGCGAAGCCCGCCAGGTCGCCGAGGCGGCCCGTGAGCAGGACTGGCACAAGCCCAGCTTCGCCAAGGAGCTGTTCCTGGGGCGCTTCCGGCTCGACCTCATCCATCCGCACCCCACCCCCGCGGTGGACGACGTCCGGCGCGGCGAGAAGTTCCTGGCCACGCTGCGGGAGTTCTGCGAGACGGAGATCGACGGCGCCCGCATCGAACGGGAGGGCCGCATTCCGGACGAGACCGTCCGCGGCCTGAAGGAACTGGGCGCCCTCGGCATGAAGATCGACCCCAAGTACGGCGGTCTCGGGCTCACCCAGGTCTACTACAACCGCGCCCTCGCCCTGGTCGGCTCGGCCAGCCCGGCGATCGGTGCGCTGCTCTCCGCGCATCAGTCGATCGGCGTACCGCAGCCGCTGAAGCTCTTCGGCACCCAGGAGCAGAAGGAGACGTTCCTGCCGCGGCTGGCCCGCACGGACATCTCGGCGTTCCTGCTCACCGAGCCCGACGTGGGCTCCGACCCGGCCCGGCTGGCGACTGCCGCGGTCCCCGACGGCGAAGAGTACGTCCTCGACGGCGTGAAGCTGTGGACCACCAACGGCGTGGTCGCCGACCTGCTGGTGGTGATGGCCCGGGTGCCCGCCTCCGAGGGGCACAAGGGCGGCATCACCGCCTTCGTCGTCGAGGCCGACTCGCCCGGTATCACCGTCGAGAACCGCAACGCCTTCATGGGCCTGCGCGGCCTGGAGAACGGCGTCACCCGCTTCCACCGGGTGCGGGTGCCGGCCGCCAACCGCATCGGCCCCGAGGGCGCCGGCCTGAAGATCGCCCTGACCACGCTCAACACCGGTCGGCTCTCGCTGCCCGCGATGTGCGCCGGCACCGGCAAGTGGTGCCTGAAGATCGCCCGCGAGTGGTCCGGCGCCCGCGAGCAGTGGGGCCGCCCGATCGCCAAGCACGAGGCGGTCGGCGCCAAGATCTCCTTCATCGCGGCGACCACCTTCGCCCTGGAAGCCGTCGTGGACCTCGCCTCCCAGATGGCCGACGAGAACCGCAACGACATCCGCATCGAGGCCGCCCTCGCCAAGCTCTACGGTTCCGAGATGGGCTGGCGGATCGCCGACGAACTGGTCCAGGTCCGCGGCGGCCGGGGCTTCGAGACCGCCGACTCGCTCGCCGCCCGCGGCGAACGCGCCGTCCCGGCCGAGCAGACGCTGCGGGACATGCGGATCAACCGGATCTTCGAGGGCTCCACGGAGATCATGCACCTGCTGATCGCCCGCGAGGCGGTGGACGCCCACCTGTCCGTCGCCGGCGACCTCATCGACCCCGACAAGTCGCTGGCCGACAAGGGACGGGCGGCCGCCAAGGCCGGCGGCTTCTACGCCCGCTGGCTGCCCAAGCTCGTCGCCGGCCCCGGCCAACTCCCGCGCACCTACCAGGAGTTCGGCGAACTGGCGGGCCATCTGCGGTACGTCGAGCGGACCTCCCGCAAGCTCGCCCGGTCCACCTTCTACGCGATGTCCCGCTGGCAGGGGAAGATGGAGACCAAGCAGGGCTTCCTCGGCCGGATCGTCGACATCGGCGCGGAGCTGTTCGCGATGAGCGCGGCCTGCGTCCGGGCCGAGCACCTGCGACTCACCGGCGCCCACGGCCAGGAGGCGTACCAGCTGGCGGACGCCTTCTGCCGGCAGGCCCGGATCCGCGTCGAGGAACTGTTCCACCGGCTGTGGACCAACACCGACGAACTGGACCGCAAGGTCGTCTCCGACGTCCTCGGCGGTCGCTACACCTGGCTGGAGGAGGGCGTCGTCGACCCCAGCGGCGACGGCCCCTGGATCGCCGACGCCGCCCCCGGCCGGAGCACCAAGGACAACGCCCGCCGGCCCTTCCGGTAAACCCGCACCGCTTCGTACGGGCGGCCCGCGCGTCGCCCGTACGGGGTGCGGGCGCCCTCGGTGGCCGGGGCACCGTGCCGACCGGCCACAATGGACCACATGACGGACAGCCTCGCCCACCCGCACCTGCGCTTCGAGCCGGCCGCCGACGGCTCGGCCGCCGGCCACCCGGCCGGCCCCCGGGAGATCGTGATCCTCGGCTCGACCGGCTCGATCGGCACCCAGGCCATCGACATCGTGCTGCGCAACCCCGACCGGTTCCGGGTCACCGCGCTCGCCGCGTCCGGCGGCCGGGTCGAGCTGCTGGCCGAGCAGGCGCACCGGCTGCGGGTCGCCGCCGTCGCGGTGGCGCGCGAGGAGGCCGTGCCCGCGCTCCGCGAGGCGCTGGCCGCGCGCTACGGCGCCGGCGAGGTGCTGCCGGAGATCCTCGCCGGTCCCGACGCGGCCACCGAGCTCGCCGCCGCCGGCCCCTCGGAGTGCCACACCGTCCTCAACGGCATCACCGGCTCCATCGGCCTCGCCCCCACCCTCGCCGCCCTGAAGGCCGGCCGGGTGCTGGCCCTCGCCAACAAGGAATCGCTGATCGTCGGCGGCCCGCTGGTCAAGGCCGTCGCCAAGCCGGGCCAGATCATCCCCGTCGACTCCGAGCACTCCGCGCTCTTCCAGGCGCTGACCGGCGGCACCCGCGCCGAGGTCCGCAAGCTGGTGGTCACCGCCTCCGGCGGCCCGTTCCGCGGCCGCACCCGGCGCGAACTGGCCGGCGTCACGCCCGAGCAGGCGCTGGCCCACCCCACCTGGTCGATGGGCCCGGTCGTCACCATCAACTCCGCCACCCTGGTCAACAAGGGCCTGGAGGTCATCGAGGCGCACCTGCTCTTCGACGTCCCCTTCGACCGCATCGAGGTCGTCGTCCATCCGCAGTCCTACGTCCACTCGATGGTGGAATTCACCGACGGCTCCACCCTCGCCCAGGCCAGCCCGCCCGACATGCGGATGCCGATCGCGCTGGGCATCGGCTGGCCCGACCGGGTCCCCGACGCGGCCCCTGGCATCGACTGGACGAAGGCCCAGACCTGGGAGTTCTTCCCGCTCGACGAGGAAGCCTTCCCGTCCGTGCCACTGGCCTGCCGGGTCGGCGAACTGGGCGGTACCGCCCCGGCCGTCTTCAACGCCGCCAACGAGGAGTGCGTCGAGGCGTTCCTCACCGGCGGGCTGCCGTTCACAGGGATTGTGGATACGGTCGCCGCAGTGGTCGACGAGGGACTGGCATCCGGAGTGGTGATGAAGCAGCAGCACGACGGAGCCCGGCCCTCCGGCACGTCCGGCGGTGGAACCTCCCTCACCGTCGCGGACGTCCTGCAGGCCGAGACCTGGGCGCGCGCCCGCGCCCGCGAACTGGCCGCCGCGGCGGCACGCACCCCATCGGAGGCTCGCGCATGACGACCTGGATGACCATTCTCGGCATAGTCGTCTTCGTCGTCGGCCTGCTGTTCTCCATCGCCTGGCACGAGCTCGGCCACCTCACCACGGCCAAGATGTTCGGCATCCGCGTGCCGCAGTACATGGTGGGCTTCGGGCCGACGCTCTTCTCCCGGAAAAAGGGCGACACCGAGTACGGCATCAAGGCGGTCCCGCTGGGCGGCTACATCCGGATGATCGGCATGTTCCCGCCCGGCGACGACGGGAAGCTGCAGGCCCGCTCCACCTCCCCGTTCCGCGGCATGATCGAGGACGCCCGCTCGGCGGCCTTCGAGGAGCTCCAGCCCGGCGACGAGCACCGGCTGTTCTACACGCGCAAGCCGTGGAAGCGCGTCATCGTGATGTTCGCCGGGCCGTTCATGAACCTGGTCCTGGCCGTGGTGATCTTCATGAGCGTGCTGATGGGCTTCGGCATCAACACCCAGACCACCCAGGTCGGCTCGGTCTCCGACTGCGTCATCTCGGCCTCCGCCAAGACCGACAAGTGCCCGGCCGGCGCCAAGGACTCCCCGGCCAAGGCGGCCGGGCTGCGCGCCGGCGACAAGATCGTCACCTTCAACGGCCGGGCTGTCCCGGACTGGGGCACCCTCCAGGAGCAGATCCGCAGGACCACCGGACCGGCGACCCTCGTCGTCGAGCGGCACGGCGCCAAGGTGACCCTGCAGGCCGACCTCATCGAGAACAAGGTCGCCAGGACCGACGGCCACGGCGGCTACGTCCCCGGCGAGTACGTCACCGCCGGCTTCCTCGGCTTCACCCCGGCCAGCGGCATCGTCCAGCAGACCTTCGGCCAGTCCGTGGACCGGATGGGCAACATGGTCACGCAGGGCGTGCAGTCGCTGGCGCAGGTCCCCGGCAAGATCCCCGACCTGTGGAACGCGGCCTTCAACGGCGCCGAGCGCAAGCAGGACTCCCCGATGGGCGTGGTCGGCGCGGCCCGGGTCGGCGGCGAGGTCTTCTCCCTGCACATCCCGCCGGAGCAGCGGGTGGCGACCATGCTCTTCCTGGTCGCCGGCTTCAACCTCTCGCTGTTCCTGTTCAACATGCTGCCGCTGCTGCCGCTGGACGGCGGCCACATCGCCGGCGCCCTGTGGGAGTCGCTGCGGCGGGCCTTCGCCAAGGTCGTCCGGCGCCCCGACCCCGGCCCCTTCGACGTCGCCAAGCTGATGCCGATCGCCTACGTCGTCGCCGGGATCTTCATCTGCTTCACCCTGCTGGTGCTGGTCGCCGACGTGGTGAACCCGGTGAAGCTGACATAGCCCCGTCGTCCGGGAATCGTCCGGCCGGGCACGCCGCCACCGTATGGGCGTGCCCGGCCGCCCCCTTTCGAGGGGCGTCAGGGTTCGATGTGCCTCCGGCAACCCGGGTGCCGTAGGCTCGATGACCGGAGCCCGCCGAATCCGGGCCTTGATCCATACCTTGGGGTTGCTCGCCAGATGACTGCCATCGCACTGGGAATGCCGGACGTACCGACCAAGCTTGCCGACCGCCGGGTCAGCCGCAAGATCCAGGTCGGTACGGTCGCCGTGGGCGGAGACGCACCGGTCTCGGTGCAGTCGATGACGACCACCCGGACCTCCGACATCGGCGCCACGCTCCAGCAGATCGCCGAGCTGACGGCCTCCGGCTGCCAGATCGTCCGGGTCGCCTGCCCCACCCAGGACGACGCCGACGCACTCTCGGTGATCGCGAAGAAGTCGCAGATCCCGGTGATCGCGGACATCCACTTCCAGCCCAAGTACGTCTTCGCCGCGATCGACGCCGGCTGCGCCGCGGTCCGGGTCAACCCCGGCAACATCAAGCAGTTCGACGACAAGGTCAAGGAGATCGCCAAGGCGGCCTCCGACGCCGGCACCCCGATCCGGATCGGTGTCAACGCCGGCTCCCTCGACCAGCGGCTGCTCAAGAAGTACGGCAAGGCCACCCCCGAGGCCCTGGTCGAGTCCGCCCTGTGGGAGGCGTCCCTCTTCGAGGAGCACGGCTTCCGCGACATCAAGATCTCGGTCAAGCACAACGACCCGGTCGTGATGGTCAACGCCTACCGCCAGCTCGCCGCCCAGTGCGACTACCCCCTCCACCTCGGCGTCACCGAGGCCGGCCCGGCCTTCCAGGGCACCATCAAGTCGGCGGTCGCCTTCGGCGCCCTGCTCAGCGAGGGCATCGGCGACACCATCCGGGTCTCGCTCTCCGCGCCGCCCGTCGAAGAGGTCAAGGTCGGCATCCAGATCCTGGAGTCCCTCAACCTCCGCCCCCGCCGCCTGGAGATCGTCTCCTGCCCGTCCTGCGGTCGCGCCCAGGTCGACGTCTACAAGCTCGCCGACGAGGTCACCGCGGGCCTGGAGGGCATGGAGGTCCCGCTCCGGGTCGCCGTCATGGGCTGCGTCGTCAACGGCCCCGGCGAGGCCCGCGAGGCCGACCTCGGCGTCGCCTCCGGCAACGGCAAGGGCCAGATCTTCGTCAAGGGCGAGGTCATCAAGACCGTCCCCGAGTCCAAGATCGTCGAGACCCTGATCGAAGAGGCCATGAAGATCGCCGCGCAGATGGAGGCCGACGGCGTCGCCTCCGGCGAGCCGGTCGTCACCGCCGCCGGCTGACCGCCGCCGCACGCGCCGCACACGAGCCCCGCCGCCCACCCCGGGCCGCGGGGCTCGCGCCCGTCCGCCCCAGGGGAGCCCGGGTGCCCCCGCGTCGGTGGAGGTACAGTGCCAGGACCTGCTCCCGCCTGGCCTCCCAGGCCCCGCAACGGTGAGGCTTTCCGACACGTGCTGACGACCACCGCCCTCAAGGTCCTCGAACCGGGAGAGCTCGAAGCGGCCCTCGCGGTCCTGGACCGCGAGCCGGTGGCCAACGCCTTCGTCGCCGCCCGCGTCCAGGTCGCGGGCCTCGACCCCTGGCGGCTCGGCGGCGAGATGTGGGGCTGGTACGTCGGCGGCCGGCTGGAGTCCCTCTGCTACGCCGGCGCCAACCTCGTCCCCGTCTGCGCCACCCCCGAAGCCATCCGCGGCTTCGCCGATCGCGCCCGCCGCCAGGGCCGCCGCTGCTCCTCCATCGTCGGCCCCGCCGGCCCCACCGCCGCACTCTGGTCACTGCTGGAGCCCCACTGGGGCCCGGCCCGCGAGATCCGCGCCCACCAGCCGCTGATGGTCACCCGCGCCCCGTCCACCGAGGTCGCGCCCGACCCCTACGTCCGGCGGATCCGCAAGGACGAACTCGACGTGATCATGCCCGCGTGCGTGGCGATGTTCACCGAGGAGGTCGGCATCTCCCCGCTCGCCGGCGACGGCGGGCTGCTCTACCAGGCCCGGGTCGCCGAACTCGTCGGCGCCGGCCGCTCGTTCGCCCGCATCGAGGACGGCAAGGTGATCTTCAAGGCCGAGGTCGGCGCCGCCACGCCGCTCGCCTGCCAGATCCAGGGCGTCTGGGTCGATCCCGCCTACCGCGGCCGGCGCCTGTCCGAACCAGGGATGGCCGCCGTGCTCCGCTACGCCCTCCACGACGTCGCCCCGCTCGTCAGCCTCTACGTCAACGACTACAACACCGCGGCCCGCGCCGCCTACCGCCGAGTGGGCTTCGAGGAAGTCGGCGCGTTCATGAGCGTACTTTTCTGAGGCCCGGCCTTGTACGCTCCGAGCATGGATGACGTCGCGGTCGGCCCCCTCGATCTCGCCGCTCGCGTGGACGACGCGTTGGCCGTGCAGGCCCTCGCATTCGGGCTCAGCGACGACGAGATCGCCGTCCGCCGCCACATCGTGCTGCGCCACCTCGGCTGCCGCGGCGCCCGCGCCCTCGGCGCCACCACCCCCACCGGCCGGCTCATCGGCTTCGTCTACGGCATGCCCAACGACCGCGCCTACTGGTGGTCCACCGTCGTCGAGCCCTACCTGCGCAGCCAGGGCCTGGACCACTGGCTCGACGACTCCTTCGTCATCACCGAGCTGCACGTCCACCCCGCCTACCAGAACCACGGCATCGGCCGCACCCTGATCACCGCCATCACCGACGACGCCGCCGAACCCCGCAGCATCCTCTCCGCCATCGACACCGAGAGCCCCGCCCGCGGCCTCTACCGCTCACTCGGCTACCAGGACATCGCCCGCCGGGTCCTCTTCCCCAGCGCCCCCACCCCCTACGCCGTGATGGGCGCCCCCCTCCCCCTGCAACGCCCCTGATCGGACCACGGCGGGAGAGCCGGCAACGCGGCAAGCAGGCCCAGCGCAGCGGATACGTATTTCCTTGGGCCACACCCCTCCGGCTAACCTCCAGGGAGTCACCTTTCTTACGCAGGAGAAACTCCCATGGCCCACGCCGCACAGGTCCAGCGCATGTCCCGCTTGATGTTCAAGACATTGCGCGACGACCCGGCCGACGCCGAGGTGCTCAGCCACAAGCTCCTGGTGCGCGCCGGCTTCGTGCGCCGCACCGCCGCCGGTGTCTGGTCCTGGCTGCCGCTCGGCAAGAAGGTCCTCGCCAACATCGAGCGGATCGTGCGCGAGGAGATGGACGCCATCGGCGGCCAGGAGGTCCTGCTGCCCGCCCTGCTGCCGAGGGAGCCCTACGAGGCGACCGGCCGCTGGGAGGAGTACGGCGCCGAGCTGTTCCGCCTCAAGGACCGCAGGGGCGGCGACTACCTCCTCGGCCCGACCCACGAGGAGATCTTCACCCAGCTGGTGAAGGACCAGTGCACGTCCTACAAGGACCTGCCGGTGATCCTCTACCAGATCCAGACCAAGTACCGCGACGAGGCCCGCCCGCGCGCCGGCATCCTGCGCGGCCGCGAGTTCCAGATGAAGGACTCGTACTCCTTCGACACGGCCGACGAGGGCCTGGCCGAGTCCTACGCGCTGCACCGCGCCGCGTACCAGAGGATCTTCGAGCGGCTCGGCCTGGACTACCGCATCTGCGCCGCCATCGCCGGTGCCATGGGCGGCTCCAAGTCCGAGGAGTTCCTGGCCCCGGCCGCGGCCGGCGAGGACGTCTTCGCCGACTGCCCGAGCTGCGACTTCGCGGCCAACACCGAGGCGATCACCTACGAGCTCAAGCCGGTGGACGCCGCCGGCGCCCCCGTGCTCGAAGAGATCCCCACCCCGGACACCCCCACCATCGAGACGCTCGCCGCGCACCTCGACGTGCCGGCCTCCGCCACCCTGAAGAACCTCCTCGTGAAGGTCGACGGAGAGATCGTCGCCGTGGGCGTGCCCGGCGACCGCGAGGTCGACATGGGCAAGGTCGAGGCGCACTTCGCCCCGGCCGTCGTGGAGCTGGTCTCCGCCGAGGACTTCGTGGGTCGCGACGACCTCGTGCGCGGCTACGTCGGCCCGCAGGGCCTGGAGAAGGTGACGTACCTGGCCGACCCGCGCGTCGCGCCCGGCACCGCCTGGATCACGGGCGCCAACAAGGAGGGCCTGCACGCCAAGAACGTCGTCGCCGGGCGCGACTTCGAGGTCGACGCGTACGTCGACGTCGTCGTGGTGCAGGAGGGCGACCCCTGCCCGAACTGCGGCACCGGCCTCAAGCTGGACCGCGCCATCGAGATCGGCCACATCTTCCAGCTGGGCCGCAAGTACGCCGACGCCTTCCAGCTCGACGTGCTCGGCCAGAACGGCAAGCCGGTCCGGGTGACCATGGGCTCGTACGGCATCGGCGTCTCGCGCGCCGTCGCCGCGCTGGCCGAGCAGCACGCCGACGACAAGGGCCTGTGCTGGCCCCGCGAGGTGGCCCCCGCCGACGTCCACGTCGTCGCCGCGGGCAAGGCCAAGCAGACCGAACTCGCCCTGGACGTCGCCGACCAGCTCGGCGCCGCCGGCCTGCGCGTCCTGGTCGACGACCGGCCCGGCGTCTCGCCCGGCGTCAAGTTCACCGACGCGGAGCTGATCGGCGTGCCGACCATCGTGGTCGCCGGCCGCCGCGCCGGCGAGGGCGTCGTGGAGGTCAAGGACCGCCGCACCGGCGAGCGCGAGGAGCTGACGGTCGCCGAGGCCGTCGCCCGCCTCAGCGCCTGACCGCGCAACGGCAACGGGCCGGCCGGGGCACCCGCCCCGCCGGCCCGTTCCGCTGTCCGGCGTGCCCGGTCGGCGGCTACACGTAGGCCGCGAACTCCAGCAGCGACTCGCCGCGCCGCCGGTCACCCGACACCGACTCCCGCACCCCGGCGCGCACCGCCCGGTACAGCGTCCAGTCGCGCAGCCGCTCCCGGTCCACGTCCAGCGAGTCGGCCAGTTTGGCCACCCGCCGACGGGCCACCGCGGCCGCCCCCGACCCGGCCAGCAGATCCTCGAACCGGTCCAGCACCAACCGCGCCAGGTCGTACGCCCGCTCGCCCACCAGCGGCGCCGGCCCGACCGCCAGCCACGGCGCCCGCTCCCCGGCCAGCACCTTCCCCTGCCGGAACGCGCCGTGCAGCACGAACTCCTCCGCCGCCCCGGCCGGCAGCGACCGCCCCAGCTCCAGGGCCTCGTCCACCAGCGGCCCGGCACCCGCCGAGTCCCCGGCGGCCCGGAGCCGCTCGGCGTCCGCCGCGACCCGCTCCGCCACCGTCGCGAACGGATGCCCCGCCGGCGGCGCCACCCACAGCCGGCGCACCGTGCCGGCCGCCTCCAGCAGCGCCTTGGCCTCCGGCAGCGACCGCAGCGACACCGACCCCTGCAACCGCTCCAACAGCAGCGCGCCACTGGTCTCGTCGGACCGCAGCAGTCGCACCGCGCCCCAGCCGTCCCACACCCGCAGCGCCGCCGCCTCCTGCGCGGCGGCCCGCCCCGGCACCGGGAACTTCAGGGCCGCCGGCGTGCCGTCCTGCTGCCGCACGAACGCCACCAGGCTGCTGCTGCCACCCGGTGCGTGCACCCGATCCAGCATCAACTCCCAGGAATCCAACCGCTGTTGGACCAGTTCCGGCAGCGCCGCCAGCCAGGCCCGGACGGGGCCCTCCGGATCGCCGCCGAGCGCGCTCACCAAGCGTTGCGGCGGTTCGATGGGTGCCGTTGCCATGCCTGAGCTGTCCTTATCGTGGGGGAGTTGCCGCGGTCGCGGCCGGTCGTTCAGAGCTCGCTCGCGTCGGGGCCCGCGGCGCCCGACGGGGTGGGCGCCGCGGCCCGCTCCACGAGCCCAGGGAAGGCTACGCCGCTGCCCCGCCAGCGCACCGCGCGCACCGCCGCCTCGCGCAGCGCCGCCGCCGCCTCCTTGCGGTGCGCCCCGCCGGCGGCCCGGACCAGGTCCGCGTAGACGGCCGCCACCCGGTCCTCCAGCTCCGCGGCCAGCCGCGCCGCGGCGGGTGCGTCCGGCACCGGGAACGGCAGCTCGTAGGCGGCGGCCGCGGCCTGCGGCGCGCCGCCGAGGTCCCGTACGGTGCGGCGCAGCGCGTCCCGCCGGGCCCGATGCGCGTCGTACGCGCCCTGGGCCTCCGTACGGCGCCCGGCCCCGATCCGCCCACCGACCACGCCGTACCCGTACACCGCGGCGTGCTCGGCCGCCAGCGCGGCCTGCGTCGCGGCCAGTTCGTCCCGGTCGCGATCCCCGTCGCGCTGCGTGCGTGTCCTCGTCATGGCCCGTTCTTTCTCTCTGGTGCGGGGGTGCGTCGCGGTCGGCTCCGCGCCCTACGTTGCGGGCTGCTGCGGCCGCGCGGCGGTGGTCGGGTGGCCCGAACGGCCCAGGAGGGTGTGCCTCCGGCCCGGCGCCGGTCCCGGCGGCTCCCGCCTCACTCCGCCTCGGTCAGGAGGTACGCATGGGCCGCCCCGGCGGCCGCGACCGAGGCGAGCAGCCGGGCGAGTTCGGGCGGCGCGGACACCAGCGCCGCGGCGCGGGAATCCGCGAGCGTGCGTTCCGCGTCGGCCAGCGCCGTGCGGGCGCTCCGCTCGTCGGCCGGCACGCCGGGCGCGCTGTCGGAGGTGGCGGCCGCGGTGGACGTGGCGGACGCCGAGGGGGCCGTGGACGGCGCACCGGAGGTGAACGCCTCGATGTGGTGGGCGACTTCGTCCCGGAGGACCCGCAGCCGCGCCCCCAGTCCGGGATGCGCCGCGAGCGTCGCGTCGTACCGTGCGAGCAGTGCCCTGCTGTCCCGGGCCGCGTGCGTCCGCACCCGCTCCGCGGCGGCCGAACGCTCGGCCGCCCCCGGGGCGGGCCGGGCCTCGTCGGCGCACCCGGAGAGCAGCGCCGCACCTCCCAGGGCGGCGCCGGCCAGCAGGGTCGTTCTGCGTGTGAGCGCCACTTTCGGCACGTTGCACTTCCCGGGGTCTTCCGTAGTGATCACCGCAGGCGAGGGTATCCGTGACCACCCACCGAATCGTCAGTACCCCGCCGGAACCGATAGGCTTTGACCCGACACGCGACCTAACCACAACAGCACACGCGGCCGAGGAGTCACCCGGATGAGCACCACCCAGAGCGAGAGGCTGCGCGGACTGCTTGAACCGCTCGTCGCCGCGCGAGACCTGGATCTGGAAGAGATCGAGGTGACACCGGCCGGCAAGAGCCGAGTGCTGAGGATCGTGGTCGATTCCGACGAGGGCGTCCAGCTGGACGAATGCGCCGAGCTGAGCCGCGAGGCGTCCAAGGTCCTGGACGACACCGACGCGATGGGCGGCTCCCCGTACACCCTTGAGGTGACCTCGCCGGGCGCCGACCGGCCGCTGACCTCGCCGCGGCACTACCGCCGCGCCGTCGGCCGCCTGATCAAGGCCCGCCTCCACGAGGGCGGCGACCTGGTCGCACGGATCATCGCCATGGACGACAGCGGACTGGACCTCGAGGTGCCGGGCGTCAAGGGCCGCAAGCCGACCGCCCGCCGGGTCGAGTTCGCGGAGATCGCCAAGGCGCGCGTCGAGCTGGAGTTCAACCCCAGGCCCGAGCGGCCTGCCCAGCACGAGCAGATCGACAAGAACGACAAGAACGACAAGAACAAGGAGGAGGCGTAGCCGTGGACATCGACATGAGTGCCCTGCGGGGTCTGGTGCGGGAGAAGGAGATCTCGTTCGACCTGCTGGTCGAGGCGATCGAGTCGGCCCTCCTCATCGCGTACCACCGCACCGAGGGCAGCCGCCGCCGGGCGCGGGTGGAGCTGAACCGCAACACCGGCCACGTGACGGTGTGGGCGAAGGAGGACCCGGAGGACCTGGAGGAGGGTGCCGAGCCGCGCGAGTTCGACGACACCCCGTCCGGCTTCGGGCGGATCGCGGCGACCACCGCCAAGCAGGTCATCCTGCAGCGGCTGCGGGACGCCGAGGAGGAGATCACGTTCGGCGAGTACGCCGGGCGGGAGGGCGATGTCGTCACCGGCGTCGTCCAGCAGGGCAAGGATCCCAAGAACGTCCTGGTCGACATCGGCAAGCTGGAGGCCATCCTGCCGGTGCAGGAGCAGGTCCCGGGCGAGGAGTACACGCACGGCACGCGGCTGCGGTCGTACGTCGTGCGCGTCGTCAAGGGCGTCCGCGGCCCCTCGGTCACCCTGTCGCGCACCCACCCCAATCTGGTGAAGAAGCTGTTCGCCATGGAGGTGCCGGAGATCGCCGACGGGTCGGTGGAGATCTCCGCCATCGCGCGGGAGGCCGGCCACCGGACGAAGATCGCGGTGCGTTCGACGCGCTCCGGGCTGAACGCCAAGGGCGCGTGCATCGGCCCGATGGGCGGCCGGGTGCGGGCCGTGATGGCCGAGCTCAACGGCGAGAAGATCGACATCGTCGACTGGTCGGACGACCCGGCCGAGCTGGTGGCCAACGCGCTGTCGCCGGCCCGGGTCAGCAAGGTCGAGGTCGTGGACATGGCGGCCCGTTCCGCGCGGGTGACGGTCCCCGACTACCAGTTGTCGCTGGCCATCGGCAAGGAAGGGCAGAACGCCCGGCTCGCGGCGCGGCTCACGGGCTGGCGGATCGACATCCGTCCGGACACCGAGCACGCGCCGGTGCAGGGCTGAGCCACCGGCACGACGGGTCGCGGCGGACGAAAAGAAGTGGTGCCGCGGCGGCCCGCGCGGAATTCTTGAGCAGCGGATCGGGCTTTACCCCATCGGGGTGGAGCGGCCGCGGGGAGGTAGACTTAAGCAGTGTCTGGCCGGACGCATGCCCGCGCATGCCCTGAGCGCACGTGTCTGGGGTGCCGGGAGCGAGCGGCCAAGGGCGATTTGCTGCGCATCGTGGAGATCGAGGGTGAGTGTGTCCCCGATCCTCGCGGTACGCTGCCCGGCCGGGGTGCTTATGTGCACCGGACACTGGTCTGCCTCGACCTGGCGGTTCGCCGCCGGGCGTTCCCCCGGGCCTACCGGGGCCGCGGCCCGTTCGAGACGGCGGAGTTGCGCCGGTTCATCGAAGGGGGCGCGGGTTGAGCAGCCGCCATGGCAATAGCGCACAGCAAGAAACGCACAGCGCACGGAAAACCGTGCGGTCAGGTACCTCGCGAGTCGGAAGTAGGTCGAGATTGCGATGAGCACTCGATGAGTACGCGATGAGTACGCCCATGAAGTAGCGACGGTCCGGTGGACACCCGGACCTAGAAGGAGCGAAGTGGCTAAGGTCCGGGTTTACGAACTCGCCAAGGAGTTCGGTGTTGAGAGCAAGGTCGTCATGGCCAAGCTCCAAGAACTTGGTGAATTCGTCCGTTCGGCGTCCTCGACGATCGAGGCGCCGGTTGTTCGCAAGTTGACCGACGCTTTCCAGGCGGGCAGCGGCGGCGGCCGTTCCGCCGGCAAGCCCGCGGCGCCGCGCAAGTCGGCCCCCGCGAAGCCGTCCGCGCCCACTCCGGCGCAGGCGGCGCGTCCGGCTGCCCCGAAGCCGGGCGCCCCCAAGCCGGGCCCCGCGGCCCCGGCTGCCCCGGAGGCCCCGGCTGCTCCGGCAGCCCCTGAGGCCCCGGTGACCCCTGTGGCTCCCAAGCCTGCCGCCGGCCCCACCCCGGGTCCGCGGCCTGCCCCGGCCCGTCCGGCGGCGCCCAAGCCCGGCCCGGCCGCGCCCGCGCAGCCGGAGTTCCAGGCCCCGCCGTCGCCGGCCCCCGCAGCCCAGGGCCCCCGCCCGGGTGCTGCTCCGGGCTCGCGTCCCGGCGGCCGTCCCGCGCCCGGCCAGGGCCAGTCGCGCGGCAATGCCCCGCGTTCCGGTGGCCAGTCGGCGCGTCCCGGTGGGCCCCGTCCGGCCGGTCCGCGCCCGGGCAACAACCCCTTCACCTCCGGTGGCTCCACGGGCATGGCCCGTCCGCAGGCCCCGCGGCCCGGTGGCGCCCCGCGTCCCGGCCAGCCCGGTCCCCGTCCGCAGGGCGGCGGCCAGGGTGGTCCGCGTCCGCAGGGTGGCGGCCAGGGCGGCGCGCGTCCGACCCCCGGTGCCATGCCGCGTCCGCAGGGTGCGGCGCCCGGTGGTGCCCCGCGTCCCGGCGGCGGTAACCGCCCGAACCCGGGCATGATGCCGCAGCGTCCGGCTGCCGGCCCGCGTCCGGGCCCCGGCGGCGGTGGCGGCGGTCGCGGTCCCGGCGGTGCCGGTCGTCCCGGTGGCGGCGGCGGTCGTCCCGGTGGCGGCGGCGGCTTCGCGGGCCGTCCCGGTGGCGGCGGTGGCGGTCGTCCGGGTGGTGGCGGCGGCTTCGCCGGTCGTCCCGGTGGCGGCGGTCCCGGTGGTGCCGGTGGTGGCGGCGGCTTCGGCGGTCGTCCCGGCTTCGGCGGTCGTCCGGGTGGTCCCGGTGGCCGTGGTGGCACGCAGGGTGCGTTCGGCCGTCCCGGCGGTCCGGCGCGTCGCGGTCGCAAGTCGAAGCGGCAGCGCCGCCAGGAGTACGAGGCCATGCAGGCCCCGTCGGTCGGCGGCATCATGCTGCCGCGCGGCAACGGCGCGACGGTTCGCCTCTCGCGCGGTGCCTCGCTGACGGACTTCGCGGAGAAGATCAACGCCAACCCGGCGTCGCTGGTCCAGGTCATGCTGAACCTGGGCGAGATGGTCACCGCGACCCAGTCCGTCTCCGACGAGACGCTGCAGCTCCTCGCCGGCGAGATGAACTACAACGTCGAGATCGTCAGCCCGGAGGAGGAGGACCGCGAGCTGCTCGAGTCCTTCGACATCGAGTTCGGCGAGAACGAGGGCGGCGAGGAGATGCTGGCCTCGCGTCCGCCGGTGGTGACCGTCATGGGTCACGTCGACCACGGTAAGACGCGCCTGCTGGACGCGATCCGCAAGACCAACGTGGTCGCGGGCGAGGCCGGTGGCATCACCCAGCACATCGGTGCCTACCAGGTCACGACCGAGGTCAACGACGAAGAGCGTCGCATCACCTTCATCGACACCCCGGGTCACGAGGCGTTCACCGCCATGCGTGCCCGCGGTGCGAAGTCGACCGACATCGCGATCCTCGTGGTGGCGGCCAACGACGGTGTCATGCCGCAGACGATCGAGGCCCTGAACCACGCCAAGGCGGCCGACGTGCCGATCGTGGTCGCGGTCAACAAGATCGACGTCGAGGGCGCCGACCCGACCAAGGTGCGCGGTCAGCTGACCGAGTTCGGCCTGGTGGCCGAGGAGTACGGCGGCGACACCATGTTCGTCGACATCTCCGCCCGTCAGGGCACCAACATCGAGCAGCTGCTCGAGGCCGTCGTCCTCACCGCGGACGCCGCTCTCGACCTGCGGGCCAACCCCGACCAGGACGCCCAGGGCATCGCGATCGAGGCCCACCTCGACCGCGGCCGCGGCGCCGTGGCGACCGTCCTGGTCCAGCGCGGTACCCTCCGCGTCGGCGAGACGATGGTCGTGGGCGACGCCTACGGCCGGGTACGCGCGATGCTCGACGACAAGGGCAACCACGTCGAGGAAGCGGGTCCGTCGACCCCCGTCCTGGTCCTGGGTCTGACCAACGTCCCGGGCGCCGGCGACAACTTCCTGGTCGTCGACGAGGACCGTACGGCGCGCCAGATCGCCGAGAAGCGTGCGGCGCGCGAGCGCAACGCGGCGTTCGCCAAGCGCACCCGCCGGGTGTCCCTTGAGGACCTCGACAAGGTGCTCAAGGCGGGCGAGGTCCAGCAGCTCAACCTCATCATCAAGGGCGACGCGTCCGGTTCGGTCGAGGCCCTGGAGTCCTCGCTGCTCCAGCTCGACGTCGGCGAAGAGGTCGACATCCGGGTGCTGCACCGCGGCGTCGGTGCGGTCACGGAGTCCGACATCAACCTGGCGTCCGGCTCCGACGCGATCGTCATCGGCTTCAACGTGCGGGCCGAGGGCCGCGCCACGCAGATGGCCGAGCGCGAGGGCGTCGACGTCCGGTACTACTCGGTCATCTACCAGGCGATCGAGGAGATCGAGGCGGCCCTCAAGGGCATGCTCAAGCCGGAGTACGAAGAGGTCGAGCTCGGTACGGCGGAGATCCGCGAGGTCTTCAAGTCGTCCAAGCTGGGCAACATCGCGGGTGTGCTCATCCGCTCCGGCGAGGTCAAGCGGAACACCAAGGCGCGCCTCATCCGCGACGGCAAGGTGGTCGCGGAGAACCTCAACATCGACGGTCTGCGCCGCTTCAAGGACGACGTCACCGAGATCCGCGAAGGCTTCGAGGGCGGTATCAACCTCGGCAACTTCAACGACATCAAGGTCGACGACGTCATCGCGACGTACGAGATGCGGGAGAAGCCGCGCGGCTGATCTTGCAGTAGTCCGCCCGGTGTGCGGTCCACCAGGAACGGTGGCCGGGCGGCGGGCGGGCCGGGGCCGGTCGGCGGGAATTTCCGTCGATCGGCCCCGGTCGTTCCGTGTACGGTTCGAAATGACACGCACGCCTCCGGCCGACGCCGGGAGGCACCCCGAAGGCCCCACGGGTGGCTTGACCCGTCTTGCATGTACGTAGGGACGTTGTCCTTCGACCTGCTTCTCGGCGACGTACGGTCGCTGAAGGAGAAGCGCTCCGTCGTCCGCCCGATCGTCGCCGAGCTGCACCGCAAGTACGCGGTGAGCGCCGCGGAGGTGGGAGACCAGGACCTGTACCGCAGGGCCCGTATCGGCCTGGCGGTGGTGTCCGGGGACGCCGGACACCTGACGGACGTCATGGACCGCTGCGAGCGCCTGGTCGCCGCACGGCCCGAAGTGGAGCTGCTGTCCGTACGCCGGCGGCTGCACGGCGACGACGACTGAACCGGGCGACCGGGCGGGTCGTCGCCGGTGGAAGCACAATTGTGGAAAACAAGAAGGAGACGGACCAGTGGCCGACAATGCGCGGGCGAAGAAGCTGGCGGACCTCATCCGGGAGGTGGTCGCCCAGAAGTTGCAGCGCGGCGTCAAGGACCCGCGGCTCGGCACGCACGTGACCATCACCGACACCCGGGTCACCGGTGACCTGCGGGAGGCGACGGTCTTCTACACGGTCTACGGAGACGACGAGGACCGGGCCAGTGCCGCCGCCGGGCTGGAGAGCGCCAAGGGCGTGCTCCGCTCCGCGGTCGGTGCGGCGGCCGGCACCAAGTTCACGCCGACGCTGACGTTCGTCGCGGACGCCCTGCCGGAGAACGCCCAGACGATCGAGGACCTGCTCGACCGGGCCCGGGCCTCGGACGCCAAGGTGCGCGCGGCCTCCTCGGGCGCCGCGTACGCCGGCGAGGCGGACCCGTACCGCAAGCCGGGCAGCGACGAGGACGACGAGGACGCAGCGGCAGAATGAAGCGGCAGAGCACCAAGCCGGGCGGTCTTGTCATCGTCGACAAGCCGTCCGGCTTCACTTCGCACGACGTCGTGGCGAAGATGCGCGGGATGGCCCGTACCCGACGGGTCGGGCACGCCGGCACCCTCGACCCGATGGCGACCGGTGTCCTGGTCCTCGGCCTGGAGCGGGCCACCAAGCTGCTGGGGCACCTCGCACTGACGGAGAAGGAATACGTCGGGACGATCCGGCTGGGTCAGACCGCGATCACCGACGACGCCGAGGGCGAGATCACCGCGTCCAAGGCGGCGCACGGCCTGGCCCGCGAGGACATCGACGCCGGGGTCGCCGAGCTCACCGGCGCGATCATGCAGGTGCCGTCCAAGGTCAGCGCCATCAAGATCGACGGCAAGCGCTCCTACAAGCGGGTCCGGGACGGCGAGGACGTGGAGATCCCGGCCCGTCCGGTCACCATCTCCTCGTTCGTGGTGCACTCCGTGCACGAGTCCGAGGCCGCCGACGGCACCCCGGTGACCGACGTGCTGATCTCCGTCGTCTGCTCCTCCGGCACCTACATCCGCGCCCTCGCCCGTGACCTGGGCGCCGGGCTCGGCGTGGGTGGCCATCTGACGGCGCTTCGCCGCACCCGGGTCGGCCCGTACAAGCTCGACCGGGCGCGGACGCTGGAGCAGCTCCAGGCGGCGGTGGACGATCCCGAGGGCGACGGTCTGCCGGTCATGCCCCTCGGGGACGCCGCGGCCGCCGCGTTCACCCGCTGGGACGTCTCCGAGGCGCAGTCCCGGCTGCTGTTGAACGGTGCGCGGGTCCCGATGCCGCTCTTCGAGGGCGACGGCCCGGTGGCGGCCTTCGGGCCGGACGGGACATTCCTGGCGCTGGTGGAGAACCAGGGCGGGCGGGCCAAGAGCCTGGCGGTCTTCGCCTAGGGCGTGTTCGCACAGTCCCGTCTGCCGTTCGGCGGGCGGGACGGGCGCCGGACCCGGGCGGACCGCGCCGGCCCGGCCCGGCCTCCGCGTGCTTCGGGGGAGTGGTGGAACGCGGGCCGTGCGGATGGGCGCGGAGCGTTCGACCCGCGCTCCACCATCCCCCTCGCTGAGACTCTGTCCAGCGCGTTCTCATGATTCACCCCACAGAGCAGGCGCTCGGAGTGAATCACGGCGCGGAAGGGGGCGCGTTCGCCGTGCGCCCTGTCGCGAAGATCACTGTCTGTCTACCGTCGTCGCCCATGAGCACGCACGGTAACGGGTGGGGAGGTTCGCGGATGGTGGTGCTGGACGCCGACACAGAGGCGTACGGGGACGTGTACGGAGGGCTCGACGAGGGCGCGTACGGAAGCGCGGGCGGGTGGCCCCGCGCAGGTGCGCACGGTGTGGCCGGTGCGGCCGGCGGTGACCGCGCGGAGGGGCAACTGCCCGTCGAGTGGCGGGAGTTGGTCGCGGCCGCGACCGCGACCGGGGCGGCGGCCGGTGGCTCGGCGGCCGGCCGGCTGAGCGGGGTCCTGCTGGGGGTGCCGGACGCCACGCCGTATCTGGGCGTGCTGCGGCTGCTCGCCGACCGGATCACCGAGCGGGCGGCAGCGGCGGGCGGCTTCGCGGGCACCGGGCTGGAGGTCTTCGGGCCGGTGTTCTGGCGGTGCCTGGCGCTGGCCGCGGCGGACCGGCTGGAACTGCTGCGCCGACTGCTGCCGGCCGACGGGCCGCGTCCGGCCGCGCGCGGCGGGCGGCCGTCGCGGTCCTTCGCCCGGCCGCCGCGGGTCAGGGTGCACGCCGCCGACGCGGGGGCGGACGGGCGCGCGGACGACAGATGGGTGGACGCCCGGCCGGGGGCCGACGGCGATCCCGCGGGGCCGCCCGAAGGGGGCGCAGAAGCGTTCCGCCCGGGCGCCGCGGAGCTCCGTCCCGGGCGGTTCCTGGACCTGGTGGCGGAGCTGCTCAAGGCCGACCCCGAGCGGATCCAGCCGCTGCTGTGCGGCTGGTTCGACGACACCCGCCCGCTCCGGACGGCACCCGCCGCGCCTCATGTGATCACCGTCGCGGACGCCGCGCAGGCCCTGCTGCACACCCATCGCGCCCGGGCGCTGGACGCCCTCGTCGAGACCCTCGCCCGGGTCGCCCACCCCCGGGCCGCGGAGCTGCTGGACGCGCTCGCCGAGGACGAGCCGGCGGCGCTGCGGCGGGCCGCGGCGGGCCGGGGGAGCGGTGCTCGGGGGGCGATGCCGGGCCCGCAGGGCACCGCGGCGGAAACCGGCCGATGGCCGGACGGCCCCGCGGCGTGGCCGATGCAACAGCGGCCAGGCCACCCTTCGCGCGAACCCGCGCTGCCGGCATGGCAGTCTTAGACCTGCGCCATGCCGAAATGGCGCAGTGGACGGACAAGAGTTCGGGCGAGGAGCGGGCACAGTGCAGCGCTGGCGTGGCTTGGAGGACATCCCCGAGGGTTGGGGACGCAGCGTCGTCACCATCGGCTCGTACGACGGAGTGCACCGCGGCCACCAATTGATCATCGGGCGGGCGGTGGCCCGTGCCCGTGAGCTGGGGATCCCCGCCGTGGTCGTCACCTTCGACCCGCACCCGAGCGAGGTGGTCCGCCCCGGCACCCATCCGCCGCTGCTGGCGCCGCACCACCGGCGGGCCGAGCTGATGGCCGACCTGGGCGTGGACGCGGTGCTGGTGCTCCCGTTCACCAAGGAGTTCTCCCAGCTGGCGCCCGCCGACTTCGTGGTGAAGGTGCTGGTCGACAAGTTGCACGCGCAGGTCGTCGTCGAGGGCCCGAACTTCCGCTTCGGCCACAAGGCCAAGGGCACCGTCGAGACCCTCGCCGAGCTGGGCCGGACCTACGACTACACGGTGGAGGTCATCGACCTCTTCGAGCGCGGCACCGCGGGCGACGGCGAGCCGTTCTCGTCGACCCTGGTCCGCCGGCTGGTCGCCGAGGGCGACGTGGCGGGCGCACGCGAGGTCCTGGGCCGGCCGCACCGGGTCGAGGGCGTGGTCGTCCGCGGGGCGCAGCGCGGCCGCGAACTGGGCTTCCCCACCGCCAATGTGGAGACCCTGCCGCACACCGCCATCCCGGCCGACGGGGTCTACGCGGGACTGCTGCACGTCGAGGGCGAGGCGATGCCGGCGGCCGTCTCGGTCGGCACCAACCCGCAGTTCGACGGCAAGGTGCGCACGGTGGAGGCGTACGCCATCGACCGGGTCGGGCTCGACCTGTACGGGCTGCACGTCGCCGTGGACTTCCTCTCCTACATCCGGGGCCAGGAGAAGTTCGACACCCTCGATGCGCTGCTGCAGCGGATGGCGATCGACGTGAAGCAGGCCCGCGGGCTGATCGCCGATTCCGGACTGGTCTGACGCACCGGCGCCCGCACGCGGCGCACAAAGGGGCGGGGCCCGGCAGCTGACTGCCGGGCCCCGCCCCTTCGTTCATGCCGCGCTCACTGCGGCGGCGGCTGCTGTGTCCAGCCGCCCTGCTCCGGCAACGGCGCGTCCGGGGCGGGCTGTTGCTGCCAGCCAGCCGGCGGCTGCGCGGGGGGCTGCTGCTGCCAGCCGCCCTGCTGCGGCGGGTAGCCGGCCGGCGGCTGGCCCTGCTGCGGGACCTGCTGCTGCGCCTGCTGGGCGTACTGCTGCTGGGCGTACGGGTCCTGCTGCTGGGCCTGTTGGGCGTACGGGTCGCCGCCCATCTGCTGCTGGCCCATCTGCGCCTGGGCGTACATCCCCTGCGCCTGTTGCTGGCGCGCGAAGTCCTCGGCGACCAGGGCGGAGAGGTTGAAGTACGCCTCGCGGGTCTTCGGCCGCATCATGTCGAGGTCCACCTCGGCGCCGGCGGCGAGGTGCTCGTCGAAGGGCACCACGACGACGCCGCGGCAGCGGGTCTCGAAGTGCGACACGATGTCCTCGATCTTGATCATCTTGCCGGTCTCGCGGACCCCGGAGATGACCGTGATGCCGCGCTGGACCAGGTCGGCGTAGCCGTGCGCGGAGAGCCAGTCCAGGGTGGTGCTGGCGCTGCTCGCACCGTCCACGGACGGGGTCGAGATGATGATCAACTGGTCGGCGAGGTCGAGGACGCCGCGCATCGCGCTGTAGAGCAGACCGGTGCCCGAGTCGGTGAGGATGACCGGGTACTGCTTGCCCAGGATGTCGATCGCGCGCCGGTAGTCCTCGTCGTTGAACGTCGTGGAGACGGCCGGGTCGACGTCGTTGGCGAGGATCTCCAGGCCCGAGGGGGCCTGCGAGGTGAACCGGCGGATGTCCATGTAGCTGTGCAGGTGCGGGATGGCCTGCACCAGGTCGCGGATGGTCGCCCCGGTCTCGCGGCGGACCCGTCGGCCGAGCGTGCCGGCGTCCGGGTTGGCGTCGATCGCCAGGATCTTGTCCTGCCGCTCGGAGGCCAGGGTGGCGCCCAGCGCGGTGGTCGTCGTGGTCTTGCCGACGCCGCCCTTGAGGCTGATCACCGCGATCCGGTAGCAGGAGAGCACCGGCGTACGGATCAGCTCCAGCTTGCGCTGGCGCTCCTCCAACTCCTTCTTCGCGCCCAACTTGAACTTGGACGGCTGGGCGTTGGCACCCGGCTTGCGCTTCTTGGGCTGGTTGCGCAGCAGGCGGTCGGAGGTCAGCTCGACCGCGGCGCTGTAGCCCAGCGGCGCACCCGGGGTGGCCCGCTGCGGCTGCTGCTGGCCCGGCTGGGAGTACTGGGCGTAGTTGGCCGCCGCGTTGGGGTCGCCGAACTGCTGGCCGGGGGGCTGCTGTTGCTGGCCCGGCTGCCCCTGGTGACCCTGTTGCACCGGCTGACCCTGCTGGGGGTAGCCGGGCTGGGCCTGCTGCTGTGGCGGCTGCTGCTGGGCCTGCTGGGGCTGCTGCGGGTAGCCCTGCTGCGGATAGCCGTAAGCGGGCTGCTGCGGCTGGGCGTTGGGCTGCGGCTGGGCCTGCTGCTGCGGCTGGGGCTGCTGCTGGGCCTGCTGGGGGTAGCCGTACGCGGGCTGCGGGTAGCCATAGCCGCTCTGCTGCTGCGGATAGCCGGCCTGCTGCGGCTGCTGCGGGTAGCCCTGCTGCTGCGGCGGCTGCGGCTGGGCCTGCTGAGGCTGGACCTGCGGCTGTGGCTGCTGCGGCGGCTGGGGATGCGCCTGCTGGGGCGCGGCCGGCGGCTGCTGACCGGCCTGCGCCTGCGCCATGCGCGGGTCGGCGGGCTGGAACTCCGGCGGCAGCGGCGGCAGTCCGCCCTGCGCCGGGGCGCCCTGACCGGGCAGGCCCGGCTGCTGCCCGTCCGCACCGGCCCACGGCGCGCCCTGCGCGGGAACGCCGTGTGGCGCCCCCTGCTGCGGCGGCATGGCCTGCGGGGCCTGCGGCGCCTGTGCGGCCTGCGGGGCGACGCCCTGCTGCGGCACACCCGCGACGGGGGCCTGCTGCTGCGGAGGCTGCGGCTGGGCCGGCGGCTGTCCCTGGATGGGCTGTGCAACCGGCTGGGCGGCCGATGCGGCGGCTGCCGCGGTCGCGGCGGAGGCATCCGGCCCGGGAGCCGGTGCGGGCTGTCCCTCGGGCGCCGGGGCGGCGTCCACGGGGGCGGCCGGCGCGGCCTCCGGCTGCGGCTGCGGTGCCGCGGCGGCCTGTGTCTCGGGCGCCGCCGGCGCGTCGTCCTCGTCGTCGTCCCAGAGGGAGGCCGAGGGGTCCGGCCCGGTGCCGGAACGGACGTTGGCGTCGTCGTCGGCCACGGCGGGGCCGGCGGCACCGGCGGCCACGGGAGCCGACGGACCGTCGGACGCGGCCGCCGGGGCGTCGGCGCCCGCGTCCTGCGGACGCAGCGTCGGGAAGCCGGGAGGCGCGGTCGGATCGGGTGCGGACTGCTGCGGCACGCCGGGGACCGGGGCGCCCTGGGCGGGCGGCCCGGACAGCGGCTGGCCGGTCGGCGGCGGGGTCGTGCTCTGAGCCCCCGCGGGCGGAGTCGCGGGGGAGACCGCGATGCCCGCACCACCACTGGTGTCGTTGCTGCCGTACCAGGCCGGAGCCGCGAAATCGATCTTGAACTCGCCGGTCAAGTCGAACTCGGACTGGTCGTCGTCAGGATCGTTCCCGTCCGGGCGGAAAGCCTCCTGGTCTCTCACTGTGCCTCCTGGTCTACTGCAACGCACCTGAACGGCAGGACCGGATACAGGCGGATCGATCGGTTGTATCGGAAGTCGGAGCACGCCACCCGGGGTTGCGCCACCACTGCTAAGTCTCCATCCCCGTATCGACTGCCGTCGTGCACTGCCGATGTGATGTGCTTCTGCGGCTCTCCCCACAGCCTAATCAACAGTCGGCCCATAACGGCAGTCGATGCCATGTCGTCTTCAAGCCCGGTCGGCACGCCTACGGGCGCACCCGTGGGTGCGCCCGTAGCTCGTGCCCGGCGGCCGGTGGTGCAACGGGCGCACGCGGCGCCCGCGGACAACCGGCCGGTGAGGGCGGTCAGTCCATGCGGCGTGGGCCGCCCAGCAGGTTGGTCTCCGCCTCGGTCGGCTGGGTCATGACGAACTGGTGGTCGCCGTCCCGACGGCACCACAGCATGGCATTGTCGCTCAGCGTCGGCAGCACCGCGCCGACGTTCTCCGGCAGCCGCATGATCCGCGTCACAACCTCCGCCTCTTCGGGCGACAGCCGCTGCAGACCGACCAGGTCCGCCCGGCCGAGCATCTGCGGCGAGCGGGGGCCGAGGAACGGCAGCACCGTCAGCACGGTCTGCCAGGGGCTCGGCGCGAGCTGGTTGCGCGGCGGGCGCGCGCCCATGTCGCGGACGACCAGAACGGGGCTGGAAACCGACGGTCCCTGCGGTGCGATCTGGCGCACGTCGAAGACCGAGACGCACTGCTGACCGCCGCCGGCGGCCTGCGCCATCTGGCCCCAGGCCGGCGGCCGGGCGGTCTCCACCGCGACCCGGGCGCCGGTGGCGACCGTGCGCAGTGCCAGCACCTGCGCCATCCACATGCTGCCGACCAGCACGATCTCCATCGGCGCGGGACGCAGCAGGCTCAGCACGGCGGGCTGGTTCTGCGGGTCGATGCCGATGATGACGCCGTCGTCGCCGACCGGCAGGGTCAGTGCCGCGAGCGACTCGGCGGTCAGCACGTGCGGGTTGCGCCGCGGGCCGCGCAGACCGTAGCCCGGCCGCGGCTTCGGCCCGGTCGGCCCGGACTGGTCCTCGTCCGGGCGCGGCTGGTGCGAGGGCCGCCGCGCGCCGTCGGCGGGAGCGCCGGTCGGAGGGTTGCGCCAGCCGCTGCCGCTGACGTTGACACGGGGCTGATACGTGGGAGTGCCCATCAGCGGGTACCTCCGAGGGGAAGCGTGGCCAGCAGGCCGGGGAGCTGCTCGCGGTCGAGGCGGACCAGCCCGACCTTGACCGAGCCGGAACGGCGCTCCAACTCGTCCTGCGCGGCGGAGAGTTCGTTGTCACTGCGGGTCGACAGCCGGATGTAGCCGGTGATGGCCGGCAGTCGGCCGCCGCCGTGCGTCGCGGTCAGCGCGAAGGTGCTGGCCATCGCCCGGGTGCTGGTCAGCAGCTGGGTGATGGCGGCCAACGGCGCGCCGCCCCGGCCGAGTTGGGGCCACCGGCCGATCCAGTACGTGGTGTGCCAGCGGTCGTCGCAGCGCATCGCGCGGGTGGTCTCCTGGGTGCGGCGGGCGGCCCGGCCGTCCCGGCCCATCGCGCCGTTCGCGGCCCGCGGGCTGACGCACACCGCGGTGCCGACCGCGGCCACCACCTCGCGCTCGTCGAGCACCTTGGCGCGCACGCCGAGCGAGGTGAGGCGGCTGACGAGCTGGTCGGCGGCGCGCAGCAGGGAGCGCTGGGCGCCGTCCATGCCGCCGCCGCGGGCCTCGATCGCCTCTGCGCACAGCTCCGGGTCCAGCTTCAGCGCGATCCAGGTCAGCTGGACCGCCGGGGTCTGCGACTGGGCCTGCAGCGGCGCGTAGGAGCGGGCCGCGACCGCCTGCTCGGGCAGGTGCGGCGCCGGGGCGGGCTGGGTGTACTGGACGAACTGCACCGACTCCAGGTGGATGTCCTCGACGTCCAGTGCGGTGTGCAGCACCTCCAGCGGGACCATGTGGCTGCCGCGCTGCGGGCGCAGCGGTTCGTCGCGGGCGTCCACCTGGACGATCGCGGTGAGGAACGTGCCGTCGCCGACGAAGCCGATGTTCCGCTGCTCGTTGTCGGTGTACTCGTGGGTGCGCAGCGCCGGTTCGCACTCCACCAGCGGGGCGAAGGCGGGGTCGACGCCCTGGGTGGCGGCGAGGTTGTCGGTGGCGTCCTTGCTGCGGCGATTCATCGCGCGCACGGTGGTGATCCACTCGGGCAGCGGGATCTTCCTGCGTCGGCCCAGTGCGAAGACGACGAGGACGGCCGCCAGCACACCGGCAACGGTCAGCGCCACCGCGTTGTGCATCGACAGGCCCACCAGCACCAGCGCCGCGGCGAGTTCGATGATGGCCAGCTGCTGGACCCGGACACCGCCGATGGTCCCGGCCTGCTGACGAAGCCGGGGCGACACCGGCCCGGCCGCGGCCCGACCGCCACTTCCTCCATTGCCCGGAGCTGTACCGTTTTGGCCCCCATTTCCCGCGTTTTGCGGTGCAGCGGAAGGCTGTTGCTGCTGTTGCCGCCCATTGCGGCGTCGAGCCCTGGTGGCGCTGGACATCCCCCGGCCTGCTCCTCTACTGGTGGTGTGCCTTAGGCGAATCGGCTGCCGCTTCTCGGACTGGTGCGTTGGAAGGTGGCACCCGTACCGTACGGCTCGATCGATACACGGCATAGTAGAGGGCGCTACGGCGTGAGTGCCGGGGGCGGTCGATGTGGATCCAACAGGCGGGGAGAGAAAGCAACAATGGCATCACGTCGGGACGAGCTGAATGCGTATTCGTTCGCTCGAAAGCGCACGAATGCGGCATTTCTGAAGCCGCTGCCGAACGGCTCGATCGAAAGCGCACCCAAGCCGCTGAAGGCGGTGTTGCCCAGCGTGGTGATGGGGGTCGTGATGCTCGTGGGATTCGGGGCCTGCGGCATCCTCAAGCCGGTTGCCCCGCCCGGGTGGGACAAGGTGGGGGCAAATGTCCTCGTCGGTGATGAATCCACCACACGCTATGTCGTTCTGCCGAGCAAGGATGCAAACGGCCAAAAGCAGAATCTGCTGCACCCCGTCCTGAATCTCGCCTCGGCCAAACTTCTTCTCGACCCGAAGAAGTTCCAGGTCGTCAAGGTCAAGGAATCGGAGCTGGACGGAAAGCTGGCGCACGGCCCGGCCGTCGGCATCCCGTACGCCCCGGACCGCCTGCCCACCGCGAAGTCGGTCGACCAGCCGAAGACCTGGGCCGTGTGCGACCGCCCCGGCAGCGGCGAGAACAGCAAGAGCCAGCAGGCCGTCTTCGTCCTCGACGGCAAGGACAAGCTGGACATCGACAACACCAAGAAGGGCAAGCTCGACTTCCACCAGGCCCTGTACGTCGAGGACCCCGACGGGGTGCCGTGGCTGGTGGACAGCAACGGCTTCGCCTTCCAGATGATCGCCGACGTGGCCCAGGGGCTGAGGGAGGCGAAGGTCGGCCTGAAGCACGCCGACGTCGAGGCGGACCGGACCCTGCGGCGGATCGTCTTCGGCTCCCAGGCGGAACCACAGAAGGTCTCCGCCGAGTTCATGAACACGCTGATCAAGAGCCCGTTCCCGATCGGCATGCCGACCATGGACAACGCGGGTAAGCCGTACCCCTTCGACGACGTCCCGGTCGCGGCGCGCAAGGTCGGCTCGATCCTCCAGGACGGCAACGGTCAGAAGTACGTGGTCCAGGTCACCGGCGTCTCACAGGTCAGCAACTTCGTGGCCAACCTCCTGGAGCAGGGCCCCAACGCGGCGGCCGTGAACGGCAACAGCGGCAAGGCGCTGCAACCGATCAACGTCGCCACCGGAAGCATCACCCACCCCAGGCTGGGCACCGACAACCGCCCGTTCGTCTTCGCCGGCAAGATTCCGGGCACGGACCTGGACAACCCGTGGCCCAAGGAGACCGTCACCGCGGCCAACGACTTCACGCACGGCTCCCAGACCGGTGGCCTGGGCGCGCCCACGTCGAACGGTGTCTCCTGCAGCGTCTACAAGGGCACGAACAACAAGTACCCGGGCGTCGAACAGCTCGGCTACCCCAACGGGCTCCCGAGCATGGGCACCTGGGTCGGCAAGGACTACCCGGCCAAGATCGCCCCGGGTGCCTCGACCTACGTCACCCCCGGCAGCGGCCTGCTGTACGAGCAGGTCGCCAACCCCAAGGCGAACTCCGGCAGCCTCTTCCTGGTCACCGACACCGGCCTGCGCTACTCGATCCCGCGGAACAACGACTCCGCCTCCAAGGCCGGCAACGACAAGCAGGAGCAGGACCAGGCGCAGATCCACCTCGGCTACGGCGACGCACACCCGCCGCTCATGCTGGAGGCGTGGTCCAAGCTGCTCTCCGCGGGGCCGCAGCTGGACGTCGCGAGCGCGAGCAAGCCGCAGGCGTCCTAGGGCCGGGGAGCCGCTGTCGGCCACTCTCGGACCGCACGAGGCCGCGCCGGGCACCCTTCACGGGGGCGCCGGGCGCGGCCTCTTCGCCGTCGACCCCGTGTGCCGCCCTGCGCCCCCCGGGGCGGCCTGTTCACTGTGCCGGCACGCAGGCCCCGCGACGCGCCCCCGGTGGCCGCCGACGCCACCGCGCGACCGCTCCCGGGCGCCGTCACACCCACCCGGAGCCGCCGGCATCTCCCCGGAACCTTCACTACCGCCTGACCGAAACCACCCCATCTGACCGTTTCCGCCGAACGGCGGTTTCCTGCCGCCCAGTTGACATTGTTGTGATCCCGTCACAACAGCCGTCCCCCTGTTGGGAACAGGCGTGTGGAGTAGGTAATGTGGCAGGAGGCGTCAGCAGGAGATGCCAACCGCGCACTGCCTCGCGGCGCCGCGCGGCCGACGTACAAGTCTCATGGGGGACGTTGACCATGGCTGGTCAGTTCACAACCACGCACGAGGAGATGGTCGCGTTCAGCGGCAAGATCGACTCGGTCAACCAGTCGATCCGGGGGGAGATCCAGCGCCTGCAGACGGTCGTCGACTCCATCACTTCCGGCTGGAAGGGCCAGGCGGCCTCCTCGTACCACAACCTGCAGTCGCAGGTGAACGAGGACGCCAACCGGATCAACCAGCTGCTGGCTGAGATCAAGGAAGCGATCGACCAGACCACGGGCAACTACACCTCCTCCGAAGAGGAGCAGGCTCAGTCGATCTCGCACGTTACCGCCCAGGCTTCCCCGTTCGGATGATGGGGCCGCGCCACTGACCTGGCGCACGTGCCCACCCCGCCGGGGCCCGGCAGATCGGTTCCGATTCCGGTCCGCCGCCACGGCATGTGAATCGACTAGACAGCTTCAACTCCTGAGGAGACCCCATGTCCGGCCAGATTCTGGTCAATTTCCAGACGATCAGCCAGGCGAGTTCCGACGTTCGTCAGACCGCCAACAATGTTCGCCAGCAGCTCGATGACCTCGAGGCCGGCGTCAAGCGGATCGCCTCCAGCTGGGAAGGTGCCGCGCAGGAGGGCTACCAGGCTCGCCAGCGTGAGTGGGACCAGCGTGCCCAGCACCTGCAGCAGACGCTCGAAGCCATCGCCAAGGCGCTGGACACGGCCGCTCAGAACTACCAGAGCACCGAAAGCAAGAACGCCAGCATCTGGAACGGCTGACCTCGCATCCCGCGAGGCCGCATGGCACAGACGGCACACGGCTGAGCAGCCCCCGACGGCTCGCACAGTGTCTATGAGGGCGAGCGCGCTGCACCAGTGCGCTCGCCCTTCTGCCGTCCGATGATGCCTCGGGGATGTCCCGGGATGTCTCGGATGACGCCTTCACGACCTTTCCTCCCGCCGTCACCGATTCCTCACCCGCCGTTCCTCGATCCGACCACCTCCTCATCTCCTGTCTTCCTGCAACCCCTCGTCTCGGCCCATCCAACCGCTATGGAGAGCAGAAAACCCGTGGGATCTCGCGCCATTGGTCTACGAACCGGGCATCGCCGCCGCGCGACGGGCGCCCTGGTCACGGCGGCGTGCATCGTCGGCCTGTCGAGTGCCGCCGCCGCACCGGCGGTAGCGGATACGAACACGCCGCTGCAGAGCGGTGAGTGCAAGTTCGGCACCGACGACATCAAGGAGACCCCCTGGTCCCTCCAGCGTCTGCTCACCAACCAGATGTGGGCGAGCGGCAAGGGCGAGGGCATCAAGGTCGCCGTCATCGATACCGGCGTGGACGCGGGCAACAAGCAGGTCCAGCCCGCCATCGAGGGCCCCGGTAAGACGTACGTCGGCGGCAAGCCCACGCAGGACAAGGTCGGCCACGGCACCAAGGTCGCCGGCATCATCGCGGCCCGCCCCAGCGCGACCTCCGGTTTCTTCGGCCTCGCCCCCAAGGCCACGATCATCCCGCTCCAGCAGACCAGCGACGAGAAGGCCGGCACCGCCGACACCCTCGCCAAGGCCATTGACGACGCGATCGCTGCCAAGGTCGACGTCATCAACATCTCGCAGGGCGCCGACGCCAGCAGGGGCCAACTGGGGTTGCTGGAGCAGGCGGTGAAGAGGGCCCAGCAGGCCGGCATCCTGATCGTCGCCGCGGCCGGCAACAGCGGCGCCAGCGGCGAGGAGAAGAACATCTACCCGGCCGCGTACAGCAAGTACTACGACAACGTGCTCGCCGTCGCCGCCTCGGACCGCAACAACGAGCGCGCCGTGTTCTCCCAGCCCGGTTCCTTCGTCAGCATCGCCGCACCCGGCGTCGACATGGTCTCCACCGTCCCGCTCGGCGGCAACTGCGTCGACCAGGGCACCAGCTTCGCCGCCCCGTACGCCGCCGGAGCGGCCGCCCTCCTGATCGCCAAGCACAAGGACGACAAGGACAAGTGGGGGCCGCGCGAGATCATCTGGCACCTTGAGCAGACCGCCGAGCGCGTCCGCCGGGGCCACGACGACTACATCGGTTGGGGCGTCATCGACCCGGTCGCCGCCCTCAAGGACGACACCCGACCGACCGCCGCACCCACGCCGGACAAACCGTCCGATGTGGCCAACGGCTCCCAGATCCTGCCGGCCGTCGCCACCCTCGGCGAAACCACCGAGGAACGACGCGCCCGCATCTCCATCTTCATCGTCGGCGGCGGCCTGCTGGCCGTCGGCGCGGTCGTGGGCTCCTCGATCGCCCTGCGCGACTGGCGCCGCAAGACTGGATTGACATCACACGGGGAGGCCAAGCATGGCTAATGAGGAATACGGCGTAAATCTGGACGCTCTCGACCAACTGGTCAAGGAGCTCAACCAGATCCTGAAGGACATGGGCGGTCCGAACGACAGGGCCAAGAATCAGACGTATCTGCCGGACAAGGCCCTGGGGAACTCATTCGGTGAGCAGAAGGACATGCACAACGCTCATACCGAGATGCAGCACTACATCCAGAACAACATCGTCAAGAAGATCACGGATCTGATCGACGAGTTCGGTCAGAAGTCCAAGAAGACGAAGGAAGCCTACGACGACGCCGAGCAGCGCAACACGACGCATCATTGACAGCGGCTCTGACGACGTTGACGGTTAGGTGAAGGAGAAGGGGGACGAGGGTGAGCGAAAACGCGGGCGGTGGGCCCACGGATCGGTACGTGGACACCAGGTTCTACACCAAGTTCAATCTGAACGATCTCGACGGACTGAAGAAGATGCTGGACGGCGCCAGCCATGAGACAGTCCGGGAGGTTGCACGTCACTGGCAGCTCCTGCATGACGAGTTGGTCGGCGAGGACGGCCAAGGCGGTCTTCAGAAGCGGTTCACCGACTCCGTGAACAAGGTGATGGAATCCTGGCACGGTGAAGCGGCCAACCGCTTCCAGAAGAAGGCTCAGGAAATCGTCCAGAACTTCCAGAACGGAGCGCCTTTCGCCGTTCACACGGCGAAGATGATGGCCGCGACGGCCGACGATCTCCAGAAGGCCATGGACAAGGTCACTCCGGTCCACGACGACTGGAACTGGAGCGATGATGTCTGGGGCGAGATGCCCTGGTCGGACCAGATCGACGATGACGATCTGAACGACATGCTGAAGAAGGGTGTCAGCACCAGCGGAGTCCTTGAGGCGAACAAGGACAACCTGTCGAGCCATCAGACGAAGCGGCTTGAGGCTGCGGTGGCCATGGAGACCCTCGGCACGGCTTACCGGACGCGGGCGTCGGGGTTGGCGAAGCCGGGGACGGGGCCGGGGAATTCGCATGTCGATGACAGGCGATCCGAGCACCCCGACCAGAAGGATCTGGGCGGCATCCCCATGCCCATGCCCACCGGCGGCGGACTGGGAGGCGGCGGCGGGGGCGGAGGTGGCCTCAAGATCCCCACGCGTGGCATGAAGTCCGCGCCTCCCAAGATGCCCGAGATGCCCAAAACGCCGAACACGCCGGGCATCAGTGGCGGAATGGGCTCGGTGGGCTCGGTGAAGCCCAAGATGCCTGACGTGACGACCAACCTGGACGGTCTCCACGGTGGTGGCTCCGGCGGTCCCGGGGTCAAGATGCCTGGCGGCGGCGCAGGCGGCCTTCCCGGTGGCGGTGGTGGCGGTGGCCTCCACGCGCCTAGCGGCGGTGGTGTAGGCGGTATCGGTGGCGGTCTGCCTGGCGGCGGCATGGTCGGTGGAGCAGGTGCCGGCCGTGGAGCCGGCGGCCTGAAGGGCGGAGCGGGAGGCATCAAGGGCGGAGCCGGTGGCGCGGGTGCTGCTGGTGCCGGATCTCGCACCGGCCGTCCCGGTATGCCGGGTATGGGCGGTGCCCATGCCGGTGGCGCGGGCAAGGGTGCGGGCGCCAAGGGCGCCGGCGGCGCCGGTGGCCCCCAAGCCCGGCAGAAGGGCGGAATCATCGGGAAGACCGGTGGTAAAGCCAGCGGCGGAGCTCAGGGTGGCTCCGGTCTGCACCGCAGCCGCGGGGGAACCGCGGCCGGCGCCAACTCCGGCGGACGTCGCCCGGCAGGCATGATGGGCGGCGCCCATGGCGCCCACGGCGGCAAGGGCGAGGGCAAGGGGCAGGACGGAAGCCGTCCCGACTACCTTGTGGAGGACGAGGAGACCTGGACGCCGGAGCGTAATGTGGCTCCCCGGGTCATCGAGTAGGACCGGCCGGACAAGCAATCGGCAGACACGCTTGGGGCCCGCAGCTCTCGGGCTGCGGGCCCCACTCTGTGAGGAAGGTGTAATGGCATGAGCTTCACGCGGACGCTGCGTGCGGTGGGCGGCGCGGTAGTGGCGGGAGCGCTGCTCTTGGGCACCGCGCCGGTTGCTTCGGCAGACCAGATCAGAAACGAACAGTGGCCGTTGCAAAAGTTCGACGCTGAGTCGATCTGGAAGATTTCAACGGGTAAGGGCGTCACTGTCGCTGTTCTTGACAGCCCGGTGGATGGGAGCCACCCGGACCTTGCAGGCAACGTCCTCCCAGGCAAGAACTTCATCACCGGTAGCGGTCCTGCGAACCAGGGGACTGGTGCAGATGCAGACCATGGCACGGCGATGGCAGCGCTAATCGCTGCTCACGGGCACGGTGCAGGTGGAGCTGACGGCGTTAAGGGGCTTGCCCCAGATGCAAAAATCTTGCCCGTTGCTGTTCCTGACGGAGGTCAGGGCCCGGCTGGGTTCGCCCTGCAGCTGAGGTATGCCGTCGATCAAGGCGCCAAGGTGGTGAACATGTCGTTTGTCACTGGCGAAACGAGCGCTTCTCCGGAAGAACAACAAGCAATTGAGTACGCCCGTAAGCATGATGTGCTTCTAGTCGCTGGTGCAGGCAACGAGGGCGTCGCTACTCCCCAAATTCCAGCGTCGGCTCCAGGCGTTCTTGCAGTGGGAGCAGTGGACAACCACGGAGATGTGTGGAAGAAGTCGAACTTCGGACCTCACCTCAAGCTAATTGCCCCAGGCGTGAACATCAGGTCGGCAACCCCCGTTGTGGATATCCACGGCAAGTACCGCCTGGCCGACGGAACGTCCGACTCCACCGCCTACGTCTCCGCTGCCGCCGCCCTTCTCCGGGCCAAGTTCCCGGACCTTTCTGCCGGTCAGATCGCGAACCGTCTGATCAAGACGGCCAGCCTCCCGGCGGACCAGCAGGGCACGACGCTGCCGGACCAGCACTACGGCTACGGCTCGCTCAACCCTCTCAGCGCCCTGACCAAGGACATTCCTGCTGGCTCCAAGGACGGCCCGTTCCCCGCGGTGGGGGGTGGTTCGTCCGGCCCGTCTTCCGACCCCAGCAACGCTGCCGGTGACGATAACGGCAACCTGAAGATCCAGAGCCACAAGGGCCTGAGCACTCCCTTCATCATTCTCATTGCCGTCGTCGTGCTCGTCCTCCTGGTCATCGTCCTGATTGTGGTGATGGTGGCCAAGAAGAAGGGGCGTAATGGTCCGCCCCCCGGTGGTCCGGGTGGTTTCGGCGGGCCGGGTGGGCCCGGCGGTCCTGGCGGCTTTATGCCGAACCAGCAGCCGCCGTATCAGCAGCAGCCCGGTGCACCCGGCTCCTACCCGCAGGGGCCGCCCACGCAGCCGCCCGGCCGGTAAGGCTCTGGCGTAGAGCAAGCGGAGAAACAGCGGATATGGATTGGGGTCCGCGGCCTACGGGCTGCGGACCCCAATCCATTTGAGAGAAAGGCGCGTTCGGAACGCTGTGACTTGGGTGGGGCGGTGCTCTGCCCTCGTGTCGGAGGGGGCAAAGTACCCGCCGTCTCCCTCAGGTTGCCTGAACTATGGCGGAGCTGACGAATGCAGTCCAGGCGGCAGGGGACGCACTCAGCGCGCACCGTGTGAGGTCTTTCGAGTCGCGGATGTGCACGGCGGTGGCACGAGACGCTACCTCGATGCATTCGCCGCCGGAACCGGTGCTGTAGCTGCTCTTGAACCAGGCCGACTCGGGCACGGCCCGCGTAGTCTCTTCGATGTTCATGCTTCTCCCAGCAACTTCTCGACAAAAGCCAGCGAATCGCGGGGCGTGAGCGCCTGCGCCCTGAGGATCCCGTACTGTTCCTCAAGTTCCCGGACCATCTTCCGGTCCGTGTGCAGGCGGCTGTCCTTGTACCCCTCGACGTAGGCGATCCTCCGCCCTTCGCGCGTTTCGATCAAGGTGAAGGGGCCTTCCAGTCCAGCGTGCTCCTCGCGCTCGATCGGCATCACCTGGATCTCGACATTGCGGCGCTGGCTGTGCAACAGGACCTGTTCCAACTGCCCACGCATGACTGCCTTGCCGCCTAGAGGGCGACGGAGCACCGTCTCCTCGATGACGAAGCTGATCGTGGGCAGTGGTGGGCTACACGCGAAGATGTTCTGGCGGTCGAGTCGTCCCCTGATTCGCTGTTCGACGGTCTCTTCATCCAGCAGAGGCCGCCACATGTTGAATACCGCCCTCGCGTACTCCTCGGTCTGCAACAACCCCGGCACTGCCTTCGTCCCGTAAACATGGAGCCCAACCGCCTTGGCCTCCAGCCGCGCCGCATCCCGGAAGAATGCCGGGTAGCGAGCCCGCGCCACCTCCTCCTTCATCTCGATGAGGACGCCGTGCGCTCCCAGGACCTCGTCCGCCTGGTCGATGAACTCGGGTGGCGGGATGCGCCGCCCCTGCTCGTACGAGGCGATGGTGGAGGGGGAGTAGCCCGTCCTCGCGCCGAATTCGGTGCGTTCCATGCCGGCCCATTCCCGCAGGCGCTTGAGCTGGCGTCCGAACACCTTCAGGATGCCCGACTCGGGCTCGTGCTCCCCGTGCTCGTTGTCGTCCGCCGTCTGGCCTTCGTCGTCCATGTCCGTTGCCTTCCCGGGGCTGATACCCGTCGCGTACCGGCGCTTCCCGGTACGTACAACGCACCGTGGTCAGCGCATCACTCCTCGTCAAAGGTATGTCGGTGACGGGAGGGTTGGGCCCATGAACAGCACAGTCCGCTCTTCCGGGGTATCTTCCCGAATCCGCGAAACCCACGCCGGAATCGGTGAGTTCGCCATGCGTTTCACTTCCACGCGGCGCGGTGCCCGGCTGGCCCGCCGGCTGACGTCGAACCGTCTCGACGAGTGGGGGTATCCCTACGACACCGAGATCAACGAGTCCGTTACCGCCATCGTCGGCGAACTCGCCGCCAACGCCGTACGGCACGGCCACGTCCCGGGACGGGATTTCGCACTGCGTCTGACGGTGTCCAGGACGGGCGGCACTCTGCGCTTCCGCGTCGAGGTGTCCGACACCCGTGGCGAGAGCCGGCCCACGGTCGCCTCGGGCGCAGCAACCGGGGCGGGGGTGGAGCAGGGCGGTGGGCTCGTGGAGAGCGGTCGCGGGCTACTGATCGTCGGCTGTCTCGCGGCCGGATGGGGCGTGGTTCCGCGGCCGGGTGGCCCGGGGAAGACCGTGTGGGCGGAGTATGTCGTCGGGAGAGACGCGGCGAGGGACTGAGGAGGACGGCGGAAGTCGGCAGCCTCCGGCTGGAGTTGGGCGGAAAGGCGACAGAGCCGCTGCGCTATCGGCCTGGGCGGTCGTAATGCAGCGGCTCTGGGGGAGAGGCAGAGGCTCAGCCGAAGACGTCCTCGATGCTGCCCTTGACCTTTTCCTTGACGGCGTCGGTGGCTCCCTGGTGGCGGGTGGCGGCGCCGCCGGTGTGGGCGTCGGCCTGCTTCTGGGCTTGGTTCAGGCCGCGGTCGGTGAGGTCCTTCCGGGCGTGATCGATGTACGTCTTGGGATCGGTGAGTGACTCCGCGCCTTCCTTGATGCCCTTGACGTATTCACCGGCCTTCTCCTTGCCGATGTTGGCGGTTTCGTCCAGCTTGATGCCGTCGCGTTCGCCGAAGTGGGTCTCGATGCCTTGCTCGGCGACGTTCTGAGCCATCTCCTTGCCGGCTTCTTTGGCCTTCTCCTTGGCCGCGTCGACGACCTTTTCCTTGACGGTCTCCTTGACCGTTTCCTTGATCTGCTTCTTGGCGTAGTCCGTGACGACCTTGCGGGCCTCCTGGGAGACCGCCTTCTTCGCCAACTTCTTGATGGCGTCCATGGTGGCGTGTTCCATGGCCTTGGTCGCCGCCTGCATGACCTCGTGCTTGATCTTGTCAAGGATCTGACGGACGATCAGACGGGTCGCCTGAGTGGCGCCGGCCGCGGCGAGTTCGGACGTGCCGAAGGTGAAGGGGGCCGCAGCCTGCGCCGCGATGATTTCGGCGGCCAGCATGACGAGCTGGACGATGACCGCGATCTTGCCGGCGAGTACGGCGATGGCTGCCGCGTCAAAAGCGTCGGCGATGATCTCGGCGGCCATCGCGGCGTCGCGGAGATAGTGGTCCCCGGTGCTGCCGCCGGCGCCGCCGCCACCGTAAGCGCCCCACTCCTTGGTGAAGCCTTCGATGGCGTCACCGTTGTTGGCGGAGACGACCTGATTGGCCGCCAGAGAACCCTGCTCTTGGGCCTGGTTCACCGATTCGGCGAAATTGCGCCAGATCTGGGCGCATTCGTGGAGTTTGTCCTCGTCGGCGCCCGGCCAGTTGTAGCCGAGGAGGTTCAGCACCCAGCTGACCTCGCTTGGCAGTGTCAATGACACGGTGATCGTCCCCCGCGCGGTGGTAGTCGATTGCTGGTGATGGAGAGAGCGGAAGAGAAGGAAGCGGGGGTGTGTCAGATCTGCGGGCGGCCGACCGCGCTGATGGTGTGGATGCCCTGCTGGTCGGACTCGCTGTACGAACGGGCCATGGTCTCAAGCTTGTGACCGATGCCTTCGAGGCGCTCACCGAGGGAGTCCATCGACTTGAACATGCCGTCCCGGACGGGGACGTAGATCGTGTCGAAGAGATCGCCGAAGTCGCAGTCCTTCCAAGGGCTGTCCATGGACTTGAGGTCGTCCTGAAGCTTCTTCGACGCCTTGGAGAAATCGTTGCCGATGTGGACAAAGGTGTTTCCCTGCGTCCGAAGGACGTCCGGGTCTACGTCAAATTCCTGGCCGGCCATCATCGCCCCCGTCTTTCAGGTGCGCTCCGCACCTTGTTCGTCACGCCTAACGGTCTCACATTAGGCGATCCGTGTGCGGGCATGTCAAGGCGAGCGAACTGGCCGCCGCCGCGTGGGGCGAGGGGCGCTGGCGCTGGGATTTTGGCGAATTGGCCTGTCTAGGGCTTTGGTGAAAGCTCGTGGAATTGGCGCGTTTTGGGGTGATGGAGGTGGCGCGGCGTGGTTGATGCGTGAAGGCGGGGTGGACGGGGTGTGTGCCAGCGTCCGGTTATACGGTCCGGGATGGGCGGTGGTGGCGTCAACAGAGTTCGGCGTCAGAGTCGCGACAAGGGCTGTGTGCCGTCCCGGCATTCCGCCCATGGACATACCCGACGTGACCGGGAGCGATCAGCCGGATCGGCGTGATCGGACACTCTCGAAGGGCGGGGGTGGGAGTCGAACCGAGCCGACGTGACAGGGGAGTTGGGTGCTGGGTATCGGGCTGGCGGCTGTGTTGGCGGCGAACTGGTTGCTGTTGCACTGAGGGGCTGGAGTCGGAGTGTGGATGAGAATGAGAGAAATGCCCCTGAATACCCGTCCTGCGCAGAAGCGGAACTGTGGATCGTCGCGGTGGCGTCATCCTCTCCTGATACAAAGTTGAGAGCCGTGTGTCGAGATCCGAGGAGTTGCTGTGTGGTTCGGTAGGCGCCAGAAGGCGCAGAGGTTCGGAGTTCTGGTGCTTGCCGTGTCCTTCGCTCTGGCGGGATGCGGGACGGGAGTGAAGTCGACCGAGAGCATCCTGCCGCCGCGCGAGAGCATGCCGACGGAGCTGAGAACGGTGACTAGCAAGCCGTCCACCGCAGCTCTGGCCCGTAAGAAGTGCAGCTCCACCCCCGACATGCCCTCGGGCTGGTGCAAGAGCGCTGTGGCTCAGGGGCATGTCGTGTACGGGAGCGGCGACGAGAGCAAACGGGCTGTCTTCGATGTGGTCGCGTACGGCAGCGACAAGGCGGCCAGGGACGCCTTCCGGAAATGGACGCCCCCTTACCACCCGTCCAGACTTCGGAACTTGAACGCCGAGAAGTTCGGATCCGAGAGCGTGGCGTTCGTGGGTGTCGAGGGGGCGGCCCGGGGCGACCAGCAGGTCGTTGTCCACGAGGGGCACTACGTCGGCACGGTGCATTACCTCGGGAGCGGTAAGCAGGACGCCCTCGACGCCACCTTGAGCAAGCTGTCGAAGATGTTCGCCGACCGGATGAAGCAGGAGGGTTAGCTCCAGGGGTGCCTTGCGCGGCGCCGGCAGTTCCCGCCCCCCCCGGACAGTTGCCAGGACCACCAGTTGCCCGGGTCTTCCAGGGGCCAGGGGGTGAGGGCCGCGAGCCTTGGCGTCGCCGACGGCCGTGCCGGGGCCGGTGTGTTACTGCCAGCGGCGTTTGACGACCGCGGTGTTGGCGGCCCTGTCGTGCATGCACTGCCGGAACGGCTCGTTCCAGATGCAGGACAGTACGTTGATCAGGCCCAGGACCGGCACCATGCCGATGCCCAGATAGGCCAGCCAGCGTCCCAGGGCGTGACCGAAGCCGAGCTTGTTGCCAGTTTCGACGTGGACGACGCGCAGCCCGCAGATGGCTTTGCCGATGGTGCCGCCCATCGCCGTCGTCAGCGGTTCGAAGAAGAGGATGACGAGCAGTTCCCAGGCGATGAGGATGAGCGCCACAGGCGTCCCGCGGGAGTCCTCGCCCTTGAGGCTGTACAACCAGGCACTCGTCGCAATCCAGACACCCAGGGTCAGCGTGCTGGTGATCAGGGAGTCGATGAAGCGGGCGAGCAGGCGCATGCCGGGGACCGCGAGTGCCTGCGGGGGCGGGCCCTGCGGCCTGACCATCTGGGGCTGCAGGGGCTGCAGGGGCTGCAGGGGCTGCGGCGGGCCGTAGGGCGGCACTGGGGACTGCGGCGGGTACGGCTGAGACGGTGCGCCCTGCGGCGGGTACGGCTGAGACGGTGCGCCCTGCGGCTGACCGTAGTGCGGTTGCGCGGGACCGAAGCCGGGGACGGACGGGTCGGATGGCGGCGGCGACTGGAAGGTACTCACAGAAGGCGATCCAAGCCGATGCCCCGGCACCGCGACAACCTGGGATAGGTGAACAGGGCCGCGCCGACGACCGATTGTCCCGTTTCCGTGATTTCTGAGCGATGTCGGGCTGCCATCCGCAGTGCCCGGAGCGTTATTTCTTGAGAACGTCGACCGACGACTTCGGTGGAGCTTCTCAACGCAACGATCCGCCCTCCCCGAGCCGGACGCACCGGCCAGGCGAGAGCGGATCGTCTCCCCGATCCCGGCAGGGCGGTTCAGCGGTGGCCGCGGCCGCCGCCGCGGCGGGGGCCGGTGACGAGGTTGAGGCTCGGGCCGTCGCGCTCGGCGCGCTCGCGGTCCTCCTCCTCGTCCTGCTTCTTCTGCCACTCGGCGAACTTCGCGCGGGACTCCTCGCGCTCGGCCGCCGTCTGGTTCTCGGCCGCGTGCCGGATCTGGTTCATCCGGTCGCCCAGGGCGTCCATGTATCCGGGAGTTTCGATGGCTTCCTTCATGCCCATCCGGCCGGAGAGCACTTCCTGGGCCATCTCCTGGAGCTTGCCGCCCACCTTGGGGTTCTCCGCGAGCACCTTCAGTGCCTTGCGCAGGCGGGCCGCCTGCTCATGGTCGTGGGCGACGTCCATCAGGTCCTCGTCCTGGATCTGCCGCTCATTGCTCATGTCTGCCCCCTTGTACGTGGTGGCACAGCAACCGCGCGTGCTGCACCGGCGCCCTGAGTGTAATGAGGAGCGTGAACAGAGCGTCAAGGCGGGGCTGACGGTATTGCCGGAAATTCCCCGCGCGCCTTTCCCGCTTCGCGCCGAAGCCGCTCCGCCAGGGGTCTTCCGGATATTCGGGGAAAAGATGTCCGAGAAGTCCGGCTCAGTACCGAGGTGCGGTACAAGCTGGGTGACGGATGGCGTGCGCGAGCGAGTCGCCACCACCCGTCACCTCGCTACCGTGGCGGACCGGCGAAAGGGAGCGGACTCTGCGACGGCGCTGCCGCGTCCGCCTTCGCACGCTTCCTGGCGAGAACCCCTATCAGCACCGCGGAAACAACCATCAGCAGGCCGACCCCGGCCGTGGTGTAGCCGACGGCCAACTTCCCCGTCTGCATCGGGGGGTGGTGCTTCTTGGGGGTGCCGTCCGTCCCTATCGGGTACTCCTTGCCCGTGTACTTCGTTGGGACGGATTTGTCGGCGGGAGGGCTCGACGCGCCCTGCACCGCCGCAGCGGCATTGATCTGCCCGGCCCCGACGAGGGGGTTGCGCCCGCCTGCGGGGTGATGGGCCGTTGTGGTCAGCAGCGCACGTACCTGATTGGGCGTCAGTTTGCGATTGTGCGAGAACATCAGGGCCACGACGCCGGACGTGAGTGCCGCCGCCGGCGAGGTGCCGCTGACATTGGCGAAGCCGCCGGTGTTCTTCGCACTGGCGATGTCCACACCCGGAGCCGCGATGGCGTTGTACGACCGCACGGTGGAGAAGTCCGCGCGGTTGCCGTCCTGCTGGGTGGCGGCGACAGAGATCACTCCCGGATAACCGGCCGGGAATGAGGTGTCGTTGAACATGGCCCCGTCGTTGCCCGCGGAAGCGATGACCGGGATCCCCTTGTTTGCCGCGCGGGCCAGAGCGTTGACCTCGTCATTGTCGTAATTGCCGAACTGGTCACCGCCCAGCGACAACGAAATGACGTCGGCGCCGTGATCAACAGCGTAATCAATGCCCTCGGCGAGGGGGTTGTTCTGCCGAAACGGCGGGTGTTCTTTGTTCTCATCAAGTACCCGGACGGAAAGGATCTTCGCCTGTGGTGCGACCTTGAGTACATCGGAGGCCATCGCGGTGCCGTGCGCGCCCCGGTTGGGATTACCGGACTGGAGGCCGTCATGGAAGAAGTCGGGCCCTGTGGTCACTCTTCCTGCCAGCGCCGGGTGATCGGCCTCGACGCCACTGTCCAGGACCGCGACTGTGATGCCCTCACCCTGGGCGGTCTTCTGCGCCGCGGCGAGCCCGAGCGCCTGGTACTCCCAGCTGGCGGGTGTGGCGGCCGCCGCAGGCGCGGCCGCTGTGCCGCACAGCAGCAGGCTGAGGCCGGCCGCCGCAATGGCCGTGCCGGTGCGGGGGGATCGTGTAGGCGAGGTCATTTCTTGGTCTCCTCAAACAGCAGCTCACCCAGATGTGTCTCCAGGGCCCTGATCAGACTCTGGGCAGCTCCGGTCCATGGCCTGCGGTCCTGGTTCCCGTCGTATTTGCCCCACTGGCCCGGTAGGTGACCCGCCTTGCGGCCATCCACCGCACCGGTCGAGGCCGCGAAGGCGTAAGGGATGTAGAGAGTGTTCGAGAAGTCGCCGGCCGAGCCGTTGCGTTGTGCATCGCTCCAGTTGGCCGCGAGGGTACCCGGGACGGGATATGCCTGAACCAGGTCCTCCGAAGGGGCCTTGTCCTGGCGCTCGCCTGAAGAATCCGTGCATGGGCTCGGACTTGGTGTCCTTTGGGAACGCGATGAGAGTGACCGTCGCCAGGGTGTTGCCTGTCGGGTCCACGTAGGTGGCGCGCAAGACACCCTGGCAACCAAGCTTCTTCACCTCGGTGACCAGGGCGCTGTTCAGACCTTCGTCACACCCGGTCTTCTCTGATATGCCGAGACGGTGCCACTGGGCACGCTTGGGGTCGGTGCTGTCGGACCGGGCGTTCGACTTGGAACCCAAGGCTTCGGGAAACAGCTTGTCGATGGGCTCATTGCGCCACATCGTGGGGCCGAATCCGGTCGAGTTACTCATGGACTGGTTGTAATTTTGATAGGTGTGGACGGTCAACGCCCCGCCCGCCAGAAGCGCGAGCGCACCGACCGCTCCCAGAAACGCCATGAGGCAGGAACGCGCCGTCTTCTTTTGTGGGGGGGGGGAGTGATACCGGGAATTCCTGGGACATGTCCGGGAATTACCGGGGCAGCGGGCATCGCCGGCGCCCCCTGTGGGACTCAACCGCCCTGCGGGGCGTAGCCGTTCTGCGGTGCGTTGCCGGGAGGGCCGGGCGGTGCGGACGGTCCCTGCGCGGGGAAGGGGGACTGAGTCATGCCCTGTCCCTGCAACGAGGTGCCGTGGTGGGGCCATTGCTCATACGGGACGGCATTGCCAGGGCTTCCTGGCGGTTCTCGATGCGGCATAGTTCCCCTCTTAGGTCTGGGCGTCCAGCGTGCGGTCGAGGTGCGGCGAGCGCAGGACGACGGGGGAATGGCTCAGCCGTGGCGCACGCCCCCGCACGTGCGGAGAAACCTTATCTGGCCTTCATTTGGGGCGTGTGAGAGACCTCCTCTACCGACGTTCAAGCCAGCGGTCCGATGGCGGAATTCCGGTACGAATCGGACGGGAGGTAGGGCATGCCGCCTGTGATTGTGCGCCCTTTCATGGACAGACCGCCGAAAACCGTTGTGGCTTCGTGCGTCTGTGAAACTCGCCTCCAAGTGTGGAGGCTATGGCCGCAAGGGCGTTGAGGGCCGGGGCGAGAAAGGCGCAAGTTTCCCGGCGCTCTCGATCCTCGTCTGCCGGCTCTCCTTCCATGAGGGGGACGGGAATATCTTCCCGAGCTTCCTGTGGGGCGCCTGGCGGGGGTTCTGGGGTGCCGTCGCCAGGTTCTGCGCGCTCGGCAGGTGGTCGAATGCGGCGGACGAGAGGGTGATGCCGGCTACCGTTGGCAGGATCGTCCCGAGCCGGTCCCCCTGCTCAGGACCGTTGACCCGTAACTGCCGATTGCCTCGGGCTCAACCCGAAACCCGGAGTCTCCCATGCCAAGTACCCCGGAGTCCCCATGTCAGGTACCCTTCATGAGCGATTGTGGGCCTCACATCGCACGAAGGACTCGTTAAGACCGGGCGCCAGGGTGCGAGGCCCATCACACGCTCCGCACAAGCCGCCCCTCCCACGGGCGGTTGGGCGGCTGCACGGGGGAGGAACGGTGGGATACGGCCGTAACAACTGGCGCCAAGTGGCCGGTTTCGCCGCGGACTTCATCCCGGGCGGCGGCGCCGTGCTCGGCGCGGTCGACCTGGTGCGCGGCGTCAACGACAGCATCGGGCTGAGCCGGCTGAACTACGTCCAGGACGGCCACCCGTTGGTCGAACTCCCCTGGCAACCCCCGGGCCCGCCGCCGAACCCGCAGCGGGCCGAGGCCGTCGGACAGCAGGCGTGGAACATGCTGTTCGCCGACGAGACCCGCTACAACGCGCGCTCGCTGCTGGACCAGGTGGCCAACCTCCTGGTCCCGTTGCCGCCGACCGAGCTCGACATGGTGGTCCGCCGGTGGGGCCAGCAGGGCCTGGAGCGGTGGGACGACCTCACCCACGTCGAGGACGAGCACGGCGAACCGGCCTACGACTGGCGCCGACAGGCCGAACTGTTCAGCTGGCTGCTGCGCTCGGTGAGCCCGTACGCGGCGATGCTGGTCGGCACCTGGATGGTGTGCAGCCAACCCGAGTACGACCCGGGGTGCGCCTGCGCGGACCACGGCTGGGTTCTGCCGGAGGGACCGTTCGCGCAGGTCGACGGCGCCTATTTCACCCAGGACTGGAAGCGGGTCTCCGGCTCGACGGAGGCGATGTCCTGGCAGGACATGGACCAGGGACGGTTCGGCACCTGCTGGTTCCTCACCAGCATCCAAGGGGTGATCCAGGCCAACCCCCAGCACGCCGCCCGCCATCTCCGACTCGAGGCCAACGGCACGGTCACCTGCACGCTCTACGTCCAGGGTCGGCCGGTCGACATCACGATGGTGCCCGACCTGCCCTACGGCCACAACATGCTGTGGTGCGCCAAGGGACACACGGACGACGCCCGCTACGCGGAGACCTGGCCCGGCTACTACGAGAAGGCCGTCGCGAAGCTGCGCGGTGGCTACGAACAGGTCACCGGCGGCTTCGTGAACGACGCGTTCGGCCTGCTCACCGGCCGGGAGCCGCAGCCGCTCGACTACCACTCGCCCTGGCTCTGCCACGAGATCGCCGACCGGCGGGCGCGTGGCCATGCCATCGCCGTCGGCACCTGGGGCAGGGGGAACGACCGCGAAAAGCTGGCAGGCGGACGGCTGGCGACCAGCCACGCCTACTTCGTGAAGGACGTCGACGTGGCCGGCGGCCGGATCTGCCTCGGCAACCCCTGGGGCGACGGCGCCACACGCAAGATGTGGGAGTGCTGGCTCACCCTCGACGAGGTCCGGACCTACCTCAACAAGTGCTGGGCGATCGAGACGTGGTGACGCCGCGCCGCCGTCGACTCCCTGCCGGTCCGCTGTCGCTCCGCTCCGACTCCGGTGCCACGTGCCACCGGTCTTCGCCGTAGCATTCCCGCTCATGGATGCAGCGGGGCGCAGTGGTGAGGCGACGGTCGAGCAGGGGCCGGTCGAGGACGAACAGTCGGGACACGGCCGGACCGAGCACGACCAGGCCGAGCAGGACCGGGCCGACGACGGTCAGGCCGACGACGGTCAGGCCGACGACAGTCAGGCCGACGACCCGGCGGAGAGCGGCCGGATGGGGCTGACGCCTCGCCAGGCACGGCGGGTGCGGGTCGTGCTGGCCTCGGTGATGATGGCCGCGATGGCGGTGCTGCTCGTGGTACGACTGGCGACCCGCCACTCGGTCCTGGTGGTCGGGGTGTACGGGGCGGCACTCGTACTCTGCGGGATCGTCATCGAACTCGCCCGCAACGGGCGTACCCGGCTGGGCACTTGGCTGCTGGGCCTGGGACTCGCGGCGGCGATCGCCGCGGACTGGCTGCTGTTGCCCTGAGCGGCTCGGGCTGGGACCTGTCGTCACATTCCCGTCGTCGCCCGGAGGGCGGCATCACGACATCACAGCGTCTGGCACGTGCTCGCCTGCGAACCGGCACCCCAGTCGCGCACTCACGACCGCTGACGAACCGAGGTCAACGCTACGGAATGGGATCCTCGGGAGTCAGCGTGTGCGGGAAGGCATTCAGGAAGGCGTCGTCTCGGGGGATCAGGGCTGTCCCCCAGGAGCCGTCGGTGAAGCCGATCTGAAATTCCTTGCTGTCCTTGCGCCTGCGGCGCGTCCAAGCGATGGTGTCACGGCGGAAGGACGGTCCCATCTCGTAGGCGTCACCCAATTTCCCGCCGCCGCGGCGCTGTTGCCAGTAGACGAAGCGCACCTGGCTTTCAGTGAGCGCGACGGCTGTGGCCACGCCCCCGGAACACAGCGGTTGCAGGGCCGCCATCCACTGTCCTGCCAAGCCCTCCCAGGTCCCGAAGAAACGAGAGTTCTTCCGCTGCCTACCCGATCTCACTGCGGGGTCATTGCTGCTTGCATCCGGCTCCGGGAAGGCGTTGAAGACAATCTTGAAGATCAGTGGGACGAAGGAGAAGGCGCGTGCCCAGCCGTCGCCCGGCATGCTGTGCCCGACCAGTACCTCCGGCCGTGCGAACTTCGGTGCGTCACCGCCACCTTCGACGCTCTGGGTGATGTGAATGGCACGGAAAATCTCGGCGTGGCGTTCGTCGGCGGGAAGTACCGCTCGTATGCGTTCCGCTAGGTCATGTTGACTCATTCTGAGTACCTCTCAATTCACCCGAAAATCGAGCCCGTTGGGGCGGCGCCGGTGGAGCGGGTGCACGGGGACGTCACCTCGGCTGTGAGGCGGACGGCGGATGCGTCGACGGACAGCGTGAACGAATGACCCGCGCGATTTCCTGAGGCGTCGACTGCCCACGCCCGCAAGGTGCCTCCCGCCTCCGTCGTCTCCGATTCCCAACCACTGGCGGAGAACTCCGCCGACACCCGCGACAGCGCTCCGCGAAGCTCACTGGCCGGCACGAGATCGATGTGCCACACGTGCTTCGCGGAACACGGGGTGCGCAGGCTCTTGGCCCAGCAGTCCGCGCAGGTGATCGTGGCAACGGGGTCCTGGCCCCCCACGCGTCCGCGCAGGGCTATGGCGTCGAGCAGCCTACTGGAGTGCCAGTAGAGGGCCTTCTTGACGGCCTCGTCCGGCTCGGTCGAGGCCGATGCCGACGGTGCGCTCCGCATGGCGCGGTAGTCCGCAACCTCCTGGTCCGTGCCCCAGTCGACCGTGTTCAGGACTTCGCGGAAGAGTTCGGCGTGGAGATCCCAGTCTTCACCCGCCTGCGAGCTGAGTTCAAAGATCAGCATCTCCGTCGTGCCGGGCAGGGGGATGTAGGCCTGCATCTGCGACTGGGTAACCGGAAGTTCGCGGCCCGACGCCGACCATTCCGCGCTGATGACGTACGAGGACATCCCGACGCGGATGAGGGCGGGACCGCAGCTCAACTCCACGGATTCCCAGTCGTCGTCCGGGTACTTCCGTTCGAGGATCTCGCGTGTCTTGCGCAGAGCCTCGGACTCGTCCGCGCCGTCGTGCACCACCTGGCTGACGACTATGGTCGACAGGCTCGGCCGCCCCTCGACTTCGAGCGGGCAGAGTCCGGCGTAGATGACATTGGCCTCCACCATTGGTTCCAACTGCGCCGAAAGTCCCAGCGCGAAGCGGTACTGGTGATCCTGCGGATGATTCGGCAGGAGGTCTGTGACCAACTCGTACAGCTGCGTGGCTGCCACTTCGTCATCGATGGCATCGACGGGGAGCTCACGGACGAACGGCGGCATGATCCAGCCGATGCGCAGTTTGGTCGATTTCTGCTGATGGGGTGGCATCACCGTAGTCATGCTGTCGCTGGCGTCATCCGACATGTTCTGAGTCCCTTCGCTGCGCACGCGGCAGGGGTGTGCGTCGGGGTGGGTGCGCTCAGTGGCACTTCCGCTCTACCTCCGATTCGCGCAACCCGAATAGCCGCGTGAAAGTTGTCTACTGTCCCCGCGCTGCGCCGGGCCCCTACTCGTCTTCTCCACCGGAGAGTTGCTTCACGGCGCCATGGATGAACGACCCTGCCTTGATGGGCAATTGGATGCCGGCCTCCACTGCGCTCGGCACCTTTCCTTCGGGGAATTTGCCCTTCAGGAGCATGTTGATGCCCTTCTGGCTGAGGGGGGATCGCACACCATCGTAGATCTTTTGGCCGAGTTCCTCGCCCCGGGCCAACCCTTTCGCTCCGGCGGCCATCTTTCCCAGGAAGCTGGCGCCCTCGGCCGCGCCCACAGCTGTTTTGGCTCCGGCCACTGCCGACTTCGCGATGCCGCCGACTCCGGGAATGACCCCGAGTGCATCGAGACCGATCTTCCATCCCGGTGTGCCGTTCCCGCGGGCGTTGCCGATCCAGTGACCTGCCATGGCTCCGGCGGCGCAGACAGCGGAGGCACCCGCGAGTACGCCACCCGCCACCGTCCCCACGACCGGGACGAACTCGCAGGCGAGCGCTGCCGCTGCCAGACCCGAGGAGATGGTCGACAGCAGATCGGCGTGGTCCACCAGCCAGTCCGTGAATGCCCGGAAGCCGGACTTCAGGCCGTCGATGGCCTTGTTCCACCAGTGGATGTCCGGCGGGTGGTTCTCCGATGCCTTGAGGATCGCGCGTTCGGCCTCGCCGGCGCGGTCTTTCCACTGGGCATGGATGCGCTCGGCCTCGCGTATGAGGTGTTCCAGCTTGTCCTTGGAAGTGTTGGCCGCATCCTTGGCATCGCCCAGATTACTGATGAGTTGCTTGAACCCCGGGTCGTTGGCATCCACTGTCGCCAGGTTGAGCGAGTTGTACTGATCGGCCAGACCGTTGTAGTGGTCCTGGTCGGATTTCAGCTGCTTGCGGGCTGACGCCGCCTCCGCCTCGATCGTTCCGGCCTTGTCCTGGAATCCTTGCAGATGGTTGTGCCAGCCCCGTAGAGCCTTGGCGCAGTCGTGCATGGATTCGCTGCCCTGGCGCAGGTACTTGGGCAGTTCGCCGAGTTTCTTTGCGAAAGCCTGCGCTGCATCACCTTCCCATGCGCCGTCGTTCTGGCCGATCGACTTGAGCATGTGGTCGAGTTCATCCAGCTCGTCGCCCACGGACTTCACATCCGAAGCGAGTGCCTGGATCTGGCCCAGATCTCCCTTGGCCGGATTGAAACCGACGCCGGGCCAGGCCGAGTCGTCCTCGATGAACATGCTGCGCCAAGACATGCGTCTCCCCCTGTGGTTGATCTGTTCTCTGCTGCCGGGCGGGTCGGCGTCGAACTGTGTTGGTGGTTACTTCTTGCCCATCATCTTGGCGTTTTCTTCTTCGCCTGCCTTATAGGCGTCCAGCGTCAGCTTGAGCTTCTCGTGAATTTCATTTGAGGCTTTTGTGATCCGCTTGATGCCGTCGCCCCACTGGTCCTGGAACTCGTCACAGGCATCGTCGAGGCCGTCGGTGCCCAGAGTCTTCGGGCCCACTTTTTCGAGGCGGCGCTGTGCGTCCCGCATGCGATCGCCTGCCTCCGAGAGCTTGGACAGCATCTCCTGGATACGCCCGACATCGATTTTGAATTCCGTTGCCATAATGCGATTCCCCCTTCGCCCGGCTATTCGTCACGGTGATCCTGCCCGCAGTCGTGCGAAAACGAGTTTCGCGTCGGTGAAGCAGGGTGCGCCGACCGGCACGGCGATCGCGGTTCGGCGCATCTCGCCACCTTAACGCAGCTTTGTGGAAGAGAAGAAATTTGAATTCGACTCGAAACGTCGAGTGCGTCGTTGAGTGATGCGATGGCACGTATGGCAGAGGCGCTATATCAGCGGAGGGTGAGGTAATCTCGGGAATGTCCCGATATGGCGATGTCCTGCCGGGGCGCTTGCGGGGGGCTGGGGCATGAGTGCCGGTGTCCTCGGCCCTACGCGCCGTACAGCACAGCCTGCGCATGGATGAGGTTCGCATCCAGTGCTTCGGCGTCCGCGCGGTATCGGCCGTTCTGAAAGTCGAGGGCGATCTTCCTCGGCCCGCCGCCGGCCCGCATGCGCCAGCGGGCGCGGTGGGGCTTGCTCCACAGCGAACGGCTCGGGTGCAGGTCGCCGTTGAGGAGGTAGACCAACGCCATGAGGGCCCAGAACGGCGAGCATGCCCAATACGCCACCCAACCGCGGATGTTCCCCTTATAGGCAACCGCGCTGCACTGCCTGTCCGCGTCCTCGATGCGCCATGCCTGGCGGATTCCCAGTGGGGAACGCCCCTGGGTGATCCGACCGATGAACCGGCCGGATCCGTCATGTACCGCAAAAACGGTCTGGGAGGGAGCGGCATCGGCCTGGGGGGCGACGGTGCACAGGGTGTGGGCGGGCTCTGTCGCCGCCGTGAGGGCGAAGGCCGGCTCGTGGTCGTCGCTTCCGCTGCGGCCGTGGACTCGGGCCAGGGGTGACGCGGCAGCGAACCTCCCCGTTCCCGGTTGGAGGGCTCCCCATGCCGCACAGCCCGGCAGTGCCGTGAAGTGCTGCGCGGACTCGTCCTGCGAGAAGCAGAACTTTGTTTCGGTCATGCGGGAAACTCCCCCTGTTTCGGCTTGCCTCGTTCCGCGGAGCTCGGGGCGCAGGCCAGTCGGAGCGTCAGAACAGGCCGTGCCACATCTGCTCGGTCACCAGGGACCACCAGTTGTCGGCGTCGTCCAGCGACCAGGGGTCGAGGGCCACGAGCTGTTCCTGGAAGGCGGCGACCGCGGCGCCCGCGGCGTACGGGTCGAGGTGCGCCAGCTGCCGGCGCGTGGTGACCAGGAGGGCGAGCGAGCGCAGGTAGGCGGCGAGGGAACCGTTGACGAAGCGGGCGCCGCCGGTGCCGGGTTGGACGGCCCACAGGGTGCCCAGCTGGCTCGGGTCGTCCTCCGGTGCGACGCACTGGACGGCGATGGTGTACAGGCCGTCGGTGCCGAGGCGGACGTATCCGGAGAGGATCTCCAGGATCTGCGGCTGGGCGTGCGTCCCGGTTTCCCGGAGGTGGGTGGCGACGTCGGCGAACAGGCCGCCGGCCGGCGGGGCGGCCGGGTCGTCGGCGGTGAAGAAGCAGGGCACCTGGGCGGGGAGGCCGGCCTCGGTCAGGGTGGTCCTGGTGTCCTCCGGAAGCCGGGTGGCGCCGAGCGCCGCGGCGTCGGGGCGCCGTACGCCGTCGGGGCCGAAGACCTCGGCGAGATGGGCGCCGAGGTCCGCGGCGGGCAGTGGCGGCGCGGGCGCGACGGCCTGCGGAACGGGCGCCCGATGCGGCTGGGGCGGCGCCTGCCGGCCCGCGAGCTGGTGCATGGTCTCGATGTGCCGGAGCAGCCCGGCGATGCCCGCGGCGCGCTCCTCGGGGCGCGCGCCGTAGTCGGTGGTGCAGGAGAACGCGGCGTTGGGGAAGGCCCGGAGGACGAAGTCGCCGGTGTAGCCGCCGGGCAGCATCGCCGGCCGCAGGTCGGTGTGGACGGCGCGGACCGCGGCACCGTCCACGCCCTGCCGCCGCAACTCCTCGAACAGTTGGTACTCGGCGGGCGGCAGGCCGGGGCGGGAGACCTTGGCGAGGCTGGTCTCCTCGCCGGTGGACGGGTCGAGATAGGTCGCCACGGCGGTGTTGCCGGGGCCGACGACCGGCGGCTGGGCGGTGGGGTCTGCCTGCGCCTGGGTGTTCACGAGTGGTCTCCTTCGGGGCCGCGGGTGCGGCCGTGGGCGGCGGCGTCGGTGGACGGGACGGTGGTCGGCGCGGCGGCCTGGCCGGGGATGGCGGCGGGGGCTGCGGGGGCTGCGGCATCGACCGCCCCGGTGGCGCCGGCCGACCCGGTGCCCTCGGTGTTCCCAGTGGCCTCGGTTGCTCCAGTGGCGTCGGTGGCTTCAGTCGGCTCGGCGTCCGGTGCCGGGGCAGGCGCCGCAGCGGGTGCCGGAGCAAGGATCTGACGAGCCGTCACACCGCGTTCGGTGGCGACGAGGAGGATGCCGTCCGGGGTGAGGTCGGCGTCCCGGAACGGGGAGTCGGAGATCAGCGCGGTCACCACCTCTCCGCTCGCCCGGGCCCACACCCGTAGGTAGTCGGCACCGCGGCTGAACCCGTACGGAGCCGCCGCCTGCTCCTGCTCCGACGGGCGCAGCACCTGCGCGGGGTCGGCGTCGACGGGGACCGGGCGGAGGAGGTCGTGGAGGAGAAGGGCGGTGGTCGTGGGCGCGGGGGCGGCGTCGGCCGGAGGGGCCGCGGGCTCCGCCGCAGCCGTATCCGCAGCCGTATCCGCAGCTGTAGTCGTAGTCGCCGCCGGCTCCGGGGCGTCCGCCGCCGGCAGTGGACGGGAGCCGGGCGTCCCCGCCGGGACCAGCAGCGCGGCGACGGGGCGCCGGGCGCCACCGGGCGCCGCCGGATCCGCGCCCTCCTGCGCCGGCAGGAACCCGGCCGTCACCGAGGCCACGCCCGGCAGCGGCAGGCTCCACAGGGTGCGCCACGGCAGGTCCAGGCCCAGCCCGTGCAGCGCCTCCGCGTACGGCAGCAGCCCGTCCTCGACGAACGCGGTCTCCAGGAGCGCCGCCCGCATGTCGAGCGGGGCCTCGGAGCGGGTGAGCAGGGGAGCGGTGCGCAGATACGTACGGGCCGGTGCGCCCAACTGGTCGAGCGGTACGGCCTCGACGGCGGTGCGCAGCCGGGTCGGGTCGGCGTGGGTGAACAGGCCCGGGTCGGTGAGGAGTTGCGGGAGCAGACCGGCTTCGAGGGTGTGCGCGGCGAGGTAGTCGCGGACGTAAGGGTCGGCCTGGGACCAGTCCTGCTGGGGCACGGCCTCCAGCAGCGCCATGGCGATCTTGGTCTGGGCGTCCCGGGGGTCCGCCGTGCCGGCGCGGAGCTCGGCGGCGAGGCCCGGGTGGGTCAGGCGGATCAGCGTGCGGGGGGCGCCACCGGAGGTCTCCGGGGCGCCGGAGGCGCGCTCGTCCCCGGACGCCTCCGGGCGGTCCGTGGCAACGCCGTCCGCGGCACCCTCGCCGCCGTCCGCACCCTCGTCACCGCCGTCCGCGGGAAGCGTCACCGGCTCCACGAACGGGGCGGCGAGCAGCATCCCGTCGGCGATGACCCGGCCCATGTCGCGTCCGGCGACGGCGTTCGCCAACGGGTGCCACAGCTGCACCGGGAGCCCGTCGCCCTCGGCGAACGCCAGCGGCGCCAGCATCTGCCGGAGCGTGCGCGGATCGGCGCCCAGACGGCGGGCGTGCAGGTCGAGGACGTCGCCGACGGTGCGGGGCAGCTGCGCCTCGTCGGCGGGATCGAACCCCTCGGGGTGGGCGAACAGCGACCGCACGGCCAGGTGGACCGTCAGCCGGCTGCCGTCGGCGCGCCGGGCCAGCGCCTCGGCGAGCGCCCGGCGCGCGTCCGGGTCGGTGGTGAACGGGAGGTCGGGGGCGCCGGCCTCCGGGGTGAGCGCGGTCTCGGCGTGCAGGACCAGGCCCTCGGGGTCGGCCCACTCGGGCGCGTCGAGGTCGATCACCTGCACCTGGCCGCGCGGCAGCGCACCGGCCAGCTCGGCCGCGAGCTCACGGGGCACGTCGGCCAGGAGGTGCACCGTCGGCGTCGCGGCGAGCGGTACCAGGACCTCGCGCACCAGGCGCGCCGGCTCGTTGGCGGCGCGCACCGGACCGGCCAGGTTGACGTCCGGTACGACGACCGTCAGCGGCTCCTCGTGGGCGGCGAGTTCGGAGAAGACGTCCGCCGTGCGCCCGGCGGCGAGGCCGAGGTGGTCGGCGAGGAGCCACAGCACCTGTGCGGCCGTCAGGCCCCGGGGGCTCGGTACGGCCGGCGCCGGGAGGTCCGGGGGGACCGTCGCCGGGTCCAGGTCGTCCAGCGGGAGCTGCTTGCGGTAGTCGGGGTCGCACAGCATCAGGAATCCCGCGACCAGGCGGGAACTCCCGCTGCCGGGGCTGCCGGTGAGCACGACCACCCGCGGTGCGCCGGGCCACCGCATGCGCCAGGCGGCGAGGGCACGGAGGGCGGCGGTGCGGCCCCCGACGTACGGGTGCGGCGCGTAGTGGGCCGCAGTGCCGGCCGCGTCGTCTGAGGCGTTCATGACTTCCTCGTCCCCCATCGATCCCGCCCACCACTCCCGTGGATCCGTGCAAGTACTGGCTAGATCCTATGTTCCGGTCCGGAATCGAGGGACGGCCGAGGGGCGGCTGTTCCGGAACCGGCACACAGAGCACCGCACCTGGGCGAGCAGGGGGAGGCCGGGGCGCAAGGGAAAGGTGGGCCTTATTCCCGTTTTGCAATTTCTGTGCGATGTCGCGTTCTTGTCTGGTGTGTGCTTTTCCGGTGCGTTCTTATCCCGTGTGCACTTGCCCGACTCGGGGTGGATCGGCGTGATATTCCTCCGGATCTTCGCCGAGCGAGCCGGAAGAGGCGAGCGTTGCCGAGCGAGGAAGAACGCCGCCGGGCGACGCGGAATGATGCCGAACAGAGATCAAAAGCCGGATGATCCGGGAGGGGACCCGCGGAGGGTCCCGGCGGGAAGGCGGCGGGAAGTCACCGCGAGCCCTGTCGAAAAGCCACCGAAACCCCGTCAAACGCCACGATCCGCCCGCATTGCGCCGGCTCACCCGGCCCACCCGGGCGGATCGTCTCGTCTTCAGGGTCGGGGGCAGGGGGTGCGGTTCAGCGGTGGCCGCGGCCGCCGCCGCGGCGGGGGCCGGTGACGAGGTTGAGGCTCGGGCCGTCGCGCTCGGCGCGCTCGCGGTCCTCCTCCTCGTCCTGCTTCTTCTGCCACTCGGCGAACTTCGCGCGGGACTCCTCGCGCTCGGCCGCCGTCTGGTTCTCGGCCGCGTGCCGGATCTGGTTCATCCGGTCGCCCAGGGCGTCCATGTAGCCGGGCGTTTCGATGGCTTCCTTCATGCCCATCCGGCCGGAGAGCACTTCCTGGGCCATCTCCTGGAGCTTGCCGCCCACCTTGGGGTTCTCCGCGAGCACCTTCAGTGCCTTCCGCAGGCGGGCCGCCTGCTCATGGTCGTGGGCGACGTCCATCAGGTCCTCGTCCTGGATCTGCCGCTCATTGCTCATGTCTGCCCCCTTGTACGTGGTGGCACAGCAACCGCGCGTGCTGCACCGGCGTCCTGAGTGTAATGACGGATGTGAACGGGTCGTCAAGGCAGGGGTTGTCGGTATTGCCGGATATTGCTCCGGAGTCGCTTCCGTGCTTCGCGCAGAAGCGACTCCGCCAGGGGCTTCGGGCCTATTGCGGGTGTGCTAGACCTGAGGCGATGTACAGCAGGTCGCTGTCATTCAATTCGGGGAGAAATGATGTCCGATGAAGTCCGGCTCAGTACCGAGGAGCTGCACAAGCTCGGTACGACCTTCGAGATTCGAGCGGAAGAACTGAGCCGGCGCTTGAGCGCATTCAGACGGCGTACGGACGCCGACGCGCTCAGGGACGGTTTCGGCAGCGATGAAGCGGCCCGGCCCTTCCGCGAGTTGTTCGAGGAGGCCGAGCGCGCCCTGGCGCAGCTCCAACAGCGGCTGGCCGAGGTCGGTGGCGGCATCAAGGAGACCGCCGCGAACACCCAGGCCACAGAGGACGAGCTGGTCGAGATGATGCGGAGCGTCAAGTGACGGAACCACGACGCAATCCCCATGCGCTGCACGAGGCGGCGGCCGGCTGGCGGGACATGGGCAAGCACCTGGACGGGCTCGTCCGCGACCTCGACCGGCACGTCGGCGCCGCCGCCTCGGCCGACTGGCACGGCCCGGCGGGCGAGGCGTTCGCCGCCGAGTGGCACCAGCTGAAACGGTCCGTCGACGAGTCCCTGCCGGTCTTCGAACTGGCCGCGGCCGACCTGGAGAACGCCGCCGACAACCACCATGAGGACAGCGCCGGCGGGGCCCACGACAGCGGCTCGGCGAGCGCCGCACAGCCCGCCTCGCAGTCGTCGGGCCAGGGAATGGCCTACGGCCTCATGGCGCTGGGCCAGCTCGCCAACGGCCTCGGCGGCGCGTTCGGCAAGCGCGGAGGCCGGGGCGGCCAGACCCAGGCCCCGCAACTGCGGCACCAGTGGGACTCGTCCACGGCCGCCCACGGGCCCGACCCGTTCGGCACGCCCCGGGACGGCGCGGCGGCGACGCGCGGCGGCGAGGGCATCGCCAAGGGCGTCCGGACGAACCCGGCCGAGGCGCAGCGCGCGGCGGAGGAGCAGGAGGCGAAGGCCGCCGCGCGACAGAAGGCGGCGGAGAAGTCGGCGGCGAAGGCGGCCGACGGGAAGGCGCCGGCGAAGGGCTCCGCACCGGCCGGCGACACGGCGGAGAAGGCCGCCGGCGCCGCCTCCGGCGAGGGCCGGGCCGCGGACGCATCGGCCCCGCCCGGCCCGGACGTCACCCAGCACGGCGCCTTCGGCTGACCCGAAGGCGGCGCGCGAACAACGCGAACAACGCGAACAACGCGAACAACCGAATGGCGAAAACGGCGGTGGGGCGCCCCTCCTGAGAGGGACGCCCCACCGCCGTTGTACGGGCCGTCTGTTACTGGCCGCTGAGCGGCAGGAAGCCGGTCTGGACCAGCTGCGCACCGCGCTTGCGGGTGATGAACATGCCACGGCCGGGCGTGAGCTGCTGACCCTTGATGTTGCCCATCAGCGGGCCCTCGCCCGGGTCGGCCGACAGGATCAGACCCTGCGCACCGAGCTCCTTGGAACGCTGCATGACCGGCTCGAACGAGGACCGGCCGGCACCCGAGGAACTGCGCGCCAGGATCAGGCGCAGACCCAGGTCACGGGCGAACGGCAGGTACTCCAGCAGCGGCTGCAGCGGGTTGCCGCTACTGGTCGCCACCAGGTCGTAGTCGTCGACGACCACGAACGCGTCCGGCAGGTCGTACCAGCTGCGGTTGCGCAGCTGCTCCGGCGTGACGTCCGGCCCCGGCATCCGTCGGCCCAGCGAACCGGCCAGTCCGCTGATGACCTCCTGGAGCTGCGGCCCCGCGGCACAGTACTTGTACACGTGCGAGTCGGGCAGCTCGCCGAGCAGCGCGCGCCGGTAGTCGGAGACCACCAGGAGCGCCTTGTCCGCCGGGTACCGCTCGGCGATCTGCTTGGTCAGCAGGCGCAGCAGCGAGGACTTGCCGGACTCGCTGTCGCCGTAGATGACCAGCAGCGGGTCGGTCTCGAAGTCGATGAACGCCGGGGACAGCGTGGTCTCGTCGACACCGATCGCGATGCCGTGCTCCGGGTAGTCGCCACCTCGGGGCAGGTCGCTGGCGTGCAGCATCGTCGGCAGCATCCGCACCTTGGGGGCGGGCTCGCCCTTCCAGTGCTCGTTGACGGTCTGCACCAGGTTGGCGACGCCGTCGCTGATGGTCTCCGGGTCGCTCATGCCGTCCAGGCGCGGCAGCGCGGCCAGGAAGTCCAGCTTCTCCGGGGAGAGGCCGCGGCCCGGCTTGCCCATCGGGACGTTCTCCGCGCGCTTGCGGTCGAACTCCGACTCCATCGGGTCGCCCAGGCGCAGCTCCACGCGGTTGAGGAGCTGGTCGCGCAGGGCGGGACGCACCTCGGTGTAGCGGGAGGCCGCGAGGATCAGGTGGACACCGAAACCGAGACCCCGGCTGGCGATGTCCAGGATCACCGGGTCGAGCTGCTCGTAGTCGGTCTTGAACGTGCCCCAACCATCGATGATCAGGAAGACGTCGCCCCACTTCTGGTCGGGGAAAGCGCCCGCGGCCCGCCGCTGGCGGTACGTGCCGATCGAGTCGATGTTGTTGGAGCGGAAGAACTCCTCGCGCTCGTTGAGGATGCCGGTGACCTCGGCGACCGTACGGCGGACCTTCTCCGCGTCCAGACGCGAGGCGACACCGCCGACGTGCGCCAGGCCCTCCATGGACAGCATGCCGCCGCCACCGAAGTCGAGGCAGTAGAACTGCACTTCGGACGGGGTGTGGGTGAGCGCGAACGCCGCCATCGCGGAACGGATCAGCGTCGACTTGCCGGACTGCGGACCACCGACGACCAGACCGTGACCGGCACCGGCCGAGAAGTCCAGGTACATGACGTCACGCCGCTGCTCGAACGGCTTGTCCACCAGCGCGACCGGCACCACGAGCTTGCCCAGCGCGGTGTACTCCGGCGCGTGCACGCCCCGCTCGGGGGTGACCGCCAGGGCCGGCAGCAGCTGGTTGACCGTGGGCGGCTCCTCCAGCGGCGGCAGCCACACCTGGTGGGCCGGCGGGCCCTGGCCCTGCATCCGCTGGACCATGACGTCCAGGACGGTGTCGGCCAGCGCGTCGTCGATCTCGGGGGTGTCCGGCTCGATCGGGGTCGGGTCCTCGATGATCTGCTCGACGACCGGGGCGGCCGTGAAGGGCACCGGGAGCCGGTTGGCCCGACCGCCGCCGCTGCCGCCGCGACCGCCGCCGCCCGGACCGCGGTAGGTGCCCGAGACGTACGCGGCCTTGAACTGGACCATCGTCTCGGTGTCGTACTTCAGGATGCCGGAACCGGGAACGTTCGGCAGGTGGTAGGCGTCCGGCACACCGATCGCGGTCCGCGACTCGGCGGCGGAGAAGGTCCGCAGACCGAGTCGGTAGGACAGGAAGGTGTCCAGACCGCGCAGCTTGCCCTCTTCCAGACGCTGCGAGGCGAGCAGCATGTGCACACCCATCGAACGGCCGATACGGCCGATCTGGATGAACATCTCGATGAAGTCGGGCTTGGCGGCGAGCAGCTCGGAGAACTCGTCGATGATCATCACCAGCGACGGCAGCGGGTCCAGCGGAGCGCCGGCGGCACGCGCCTTCTCGTAGTCGGTGATGTTCGCGTAGTTGCCCGCCGAGCGCAGCAGTTCCTGACGGCGCTGGAGCTCACCGGTGATCGAGTCGCGCATGCGGTCGATCAGCGTGACGTCCTCACCGAGGTTGGTGATGACGGCCGCGACGTGCGGCATTTCCGCCATACCCGTGAAGGTGGCGCCACCCTTGAAGTCGGCGAGGATGAAGTTCAGCGTCTCCGAGGAGTGCGTGACCGCGAGCGCGAGCACCAGGGTGCGCAGCACCTCGGACTTACCGGAACCGGTCGCACCGACACACAGGCCGTGCGGGCCCATGCCCTGCTGCGAGGCTTCCTTGATGTCCAGCATGACCGGCTGGCCGTCCTTGTCGACACCGAGCGGTACGCGCAGTCGCTCGGACAGCGTCCGGGGCCGCCAGGTCTTGGAGACGTCCAGCGCACCGGCGTCACCGATGTTGAGCAGGTCGGTGAAGTCCAGCGCGGACAGCAGCGGTTCCTCGCCGTCGGCACCCGAACCGGCGCGCAGCGGCGCCAGCTGACGGGCCAGCGCCTCCGCCTCGGCGATCGACAGGGTGTCGCACACGCCGTTGTAGACCGCGCCGCTCGCCGACTCCAGCACCAGCTTGCCCGGCCACACCTGGATGGCCAGACCACCGCGGATCTCGTCCAGGTCGCCCGGCACGATCTCCAGGATGGAGACGCCCTGCAGGCCCTCGGCCCCGGCGATCACCGAGTCCATCGGGACCTCGCCGCCGTCCAGCACGACGAGGACGTGCGGGGTGTCGGTCACCGGAGCGCCCTGCGGGTTGAACCGCCCGCGGCCGTCCAGCTCGTCCGCCAGCAACTCCTCGATCTCACCGAGGTCGCCGACGACCAGCCGGCGGGTACCGGCGCCGTCGGTGGTCTTGTCCTGGACCTGCGGCAGCCACTTGGTCCACTCCCACTCGGCCTGCGCACCCGGCGCGGCCACCACGGCCACCACCAGGTCCTCGGGCGAGTGCAGCGTGCACAGCTGGGCGACGATGGCGCGCGAGGCGCCGTAGACGGTGTCCGGGTCGCCGGACACGGTCAGGTGGTAGAAGGCGCGCAGCGACACCGCCAGCGGGAGGCTCTCCAGATGGCCGTGCTTGTCGAGGAATTCCTTCATCGCGTGCGCGGTCAGCGGCTCCAGCTCGTCGACCGGAGCGGTCTCCGGCGCGCGCAGCGGAGTGGACAACTGCTGCGGCCCCAGCCCCAGGCGCACCTGGGCGAAGTCCGGGTCGTTCGCCCGGCGCTCCCACACCCGCTTGCCCTCGGCCACGACGGACCACAGCTGGCTCGGATCGGGATGGGTGAACAGCTGGGCGTCCCGCTGCCTGCGGGCGGTGCGCCGCACCTCTTTCCGCTTCTGGGCGAGGTACTTGAGGTAGTCCTGGCGCTCCTGGAGCATCTGTCCGGAAGGCCCCTGTCGGGCCTTGACGATCTGCATGATCGCCATCGCCAGTGTGGAGGCGACCATGAATCCGCCCATGATCATCATGAACGGCTGCTTCCCCATGAACAGGAAGCCGGCCGAGGACGCCATGCCCATCATGGGCAGGAAGGTCATCAGCAGGTTCTCCGGCTCGCCCTCGCGGGGAAGCTCCGGAGGTGCCTCAAGTACCACCTCCTCCGAGGGGACTTCAGGTGGCAGCGACCGGGGCGGGCGCTTGACGATGACAACGCTCACCGAGGCATCAGTCCTTCATGCATCTCGCAGTCTCGGACCGCCCCCGTTGGATTCGACGGTCCCCCGAGCCAAGTCCTTGGCCCGACGCAGGCGTTGATCCTACTGTTACGCGTCAAGTCAAGGGGTGGGTGGGGCAGTGCCCCGTTCGGACGGTACGCTGACGCACCGCGAGCGCGCCACAGCCCCGTCAGGACGGCCTTATATATAGGGCGCGCGACGCGACAAAACGCCCAACGGATAGGGGGAACCGCCAGGTGAGCACGAGCACTGGCACCGGCTTCTGCCGGGTCACAGTCGCCGCGCCGGACGCACGGATCGACGTGGCACTGCCGGAGGACGTGGCACTCGTCGATATCTATCCGGAGATCCTGCGGCTCTCCGGGCAGTCCCAGGCCGAGGGCGCCCCGACCGGATATCACCTCGTACGCCGCGACGGAACGGTGCTCGACGCCGGGCAGTCGCTGGCCCAGCAGCAGATCCTCGATGGTGACCTGCTGCTGCTCAAGCCGTTCGCCGAGTCGCTGCCGCTGCCGGTCTTCGACGACGTCTCGGACGCCATCGCCTCCGCGGTCAAGCAGAACCGCAGCCGCTGGAGCGACGACCTGATGCGCGTCGTCGGCCTCAGCGCCGGCGTGCTGCTGCTGGTGATGATGGCCTTCGCACTGTGGTTCTCCAACCCGGTCAACCGCGACATGCACCGCCTCCCCGGCATCATCGCCGGCGTGGTGGGCGTCGTCCTGGTGGCCCTGGCCGGCGTCCGCGCCCGGGTCTACGACGACCACGCCTCGTCGATCGCCCTGGGCCTCTCGGCGCTGCCGCACCTGCTCATCGCGGGCTCCGGCATCTTCCCCGTCGACTCCGGCGGCGGCCCCGGCCGGCTCCACCTGCTCGTCGGCTGCGTGACGGTGCTGATCGCCTCGGTGCTGCTGGTGGTGCTGCTCCCGCGCGGTGACGCGCCCTTCGTCGCGGCCGCCTTCCTCTCCGCCGTCGGCACCGTCGCGGTCTTCGGCGCGATCCTCACCGATGCCGCCCCGATCGAGGTCGCCGCGGTCACCGCCGTCGTCTCCATCGCCATGGTCGCCTGGCTGCCCAGCCTCTCCGCCCGGTTCGCCCGCCTGCCCATCGGCTACCGCTCGCCCGACCAGATCGCCAAGGGCGCCCTGGAGTCCGGCTCCGAGACCGAGTCCGTCGACTTCGTGAAGATCGGCAACCAGGCCAAGCGCGGCCACGAGCTCCTGCTCGGCCTGGTCGCCGGCTGCTCCGCCCTGGTCGTCGGCTCCGCCGGTATCGTCCTCGGCTTCTCCGACAACGTCTGGGCCCAGGTGCTGGCCATGACCGCGGGCATCACGATCATGCTGCGCGCCCGGCTCTTCGACTACACCGCCCAGGTCGCCTGCCTGACCATCGCCGGCATCTTCACCATCGTGCTGCTCATCCTGGGCATCGCGCTGCACCCGCCGATGGACATCTTCGTCACCCTGGAGCGCTTCCAGGACTCCGGTCCGCTGAACATCCGCACGGTCTGGTTCTCCACCAGCATCGCGGTGGGCGCGGCGATCCTCGTCGGCGTCGGCCTGGTCGTCCCGAAGAAGGGCGTCACCCCCTTCTGGGGCCGGATCCTCGACATCTTCGACGGCCTGGTCCTGCTGTCCCTGGTGCCGCTGTGCCTGGCGGTCCTCGACGTGTACGGCACCGTGCGCGGCCTCACCAGCAGCTAGCGCGCGGCACCGCCCGCAGGACGGCCCCCCGACCACCCGGTCGGGGGGCCGTTTCCAGCTGGTACGCTGTGTGACGGTCCATTCGAGTCATCCAAGATTCCCTGTGCCGTAAATCCAGGGACGCTCATGGACCACAACCCAAAGGAGTACGCGTGTCGCTCGACGCCGCCACGAAGAAGCAGATCATGGCCGAGTTCGCCACCAAGGAGGGTGACACCGGCTCCCCCGAGGTCCAGGTCGCGCTGCTCTCCCGCCGCATCTCGGACCTGACCGAGCACCTCAAGACCCACAAGCACGACCACCACTCCCGCCGTGGTCTGCTGCTGCTGGTCGGCCAGCGCCGCCGCCTGCTCCAGTACCTGGCGAAGAAGGACATCATGCGCTTCCGCCAGCTGGTGGAGCGCCTGGGCATCCGCCGCGGCGCGGCGGGCGCCAAGTAAGACGCCACAAAGGGAGCGGTTCCCACCGGGGGCCGCTCCCTTTGCCGTACGCACCTGACAGCCGTACCGCCGCGCGGTGGACGGAACCTTTGTAGTCTGGTGCCATATCGCAAAAGCGAACGCGGTAGGAGCGCCTCCTGGCCGCCGGTCCTCGGTAGTGGCCCCCGGACGGCGCATGGTCACTCCATGCGGCACCACTCCGGGTGCTTCGATCGAAGACCGGCCCGCACCGGCGCTCCACCGAAGACGGTCCCCTGCCACACGGGCAGCGGACGCAGACGAGGAGATATTCCTGGTGGAGAACGAGACCCACTACGCCGAAGCCGTGATCGACAACGGCTCCTTCGGCACCCGCACCATCCGCTTCGAGACGGGCCGCCTGGCCAAGCAGGCCGCCGGCTCCGCCGTGGCGTACCTGGACGACGACACCATGGTGCTGTCGGCCACCACCGCTTCCAAGAACCCGAAGGACCAGCTGGACTTCTTCCCGCTGACCGTCGACGTCGAGGAGCGGATGTACGCAGCCGGGAAGATCCCCGGCTCCTTCTTCCGCCGTGAGGGCCGCCCCAGCGAGGACGCGATCCTCACCTGCCGCCTGATCGACCGGCCGCTGCGTCCGTCCTTCAAGAAGGGCCTGCGCAACGAGATCCAGATCGTCGAGACGATCATGGCGCTCAACCCCGACCACCTCTACGACGTGGTCGCCATCAACGCCGCCTCCTGCTCCACGCAGCTGGCCGGCCTGCCCTTCTCCGGCCCGATCGGCGGCACCCGCGTCGCCCTGATCAACGGCCAGTGGGTCGCGTTCCCGACCCACACCGAGCTGGAGGACGCGGTCTTCGACATGGTCGTGGCCGGCCGGGTGCTGCCCGACGGCGACGTCGCGATCATGATGGTCGAGGCCGAGGCCACCGAGAAGACCATCGAGCTCGTCAAGGGCGGCGCCGAGGCCCCGACCGAGGAGGTCGTCGCCGCCGGCCTGGAGGCCGCGAAGCCCTTCATCAAGGTCCTGTGCAAGGCCCAGTCGGACCTCGCCGCCAAGGCCGCCAAGCCGACCGGCGAGTTCCCGGTCTTCCTCGACTACCAGGACGACGTCCTGGAGGCGCTGACCGCCGCCGTCAAGACCGAGCTGGCCCAGGCGCTCACCATCGCCGGCAAGCAGGAGCGCGAGTCCGAGCTGGACCGCGTCAAGGCGCTGGCCGCCGAGAAGCTCCTCCCGGAGTTCGAGGGCCGCGAGAAGGAGATCTCCGCCGCGTACCGCTCGCTGACCAAGGCCCTGGTCCGTGAGCGCGTCATCAAGGAGAAGACGCGCATCGACGGCCGTGGCGTGACGGACATCCGTACGCTCGCCGCCGAGGTCGAGGCGATCCCGCGGGTGCACGGTTCCGCGCTGTTCGAGCGTGGCGAGACCCAGATCCTGGGCGTCACCACCCTCAACATGCTCCGCATGGAGCAGCAGCTGGACACCCTCTCCCCGGTGACCCGCAAGCGCTACATGCACAACTACAACTTCCCGCCGTACTCCGTCGGTGAGACCGGCCGCGTGGGCTCCCCCAAGCGCCGCGAGATCGGCCACGGTGCGCTCGCCGAGCGCGCCATCGCGCCGGTGCTGCCGACGCGCGAGGAGTTCCCCTACGCGATCCGCCAGGTCTCCGAGGCGCTGGGCTCCAACGGCTCGACGTCCATGGGCTCGGTCTGCGCCTCCACGATGTCGCTGCTCAACGCCGGCGTGCCGCTCAAGGCCCCGGTCGCCGGTATCGCCATGGGCCTGATCTCCCAGGAGATCGACGGCCAGACCCACTACGTCGCCCTCACCGACATCCTCGGTGCGGAGGACGCCTTCGGTGACATGGACTTCAAGGTCGCCGGCACCAAGCAGTTCGTCACCGCGCTCCAGCTCGACACCAAGCTCGACGGCATCCCCGCCTCGGTCCTGGCCGCCGCGCTGAAGCAGGCCCGCGACGCGCGCCTGCACATCCTCGACGTGATGAACGAGGCCATCGACGTCCCGGACGAGATGTCCCCGAACGCGCCGCGGATCATCACCGTCAAGATCCCGGTGGACAAGATCGGCGAGGTCATCGGCCCCAAGGGCAAGATGATCAACCAGATCCAGGAGGACACCGGCGCCGACATCACGATCGAGGACGACGGCACCATCTACATCGGTGCCGCCGACGGCCCGGCCGCCGAGGCCGCCCGTGCCACGATCAACGGCATCGCCAACCCGACCATGCCGGAGGTCGGCGAGCGCTACCTGGGCACCGTCGTCAAGACGACCACCTTCGGTGCGTTCGTGTCCCTGCTCCCGGGCAAGGACGGCCTGCTGCACATCTCGCAGATCCGCAAGCTGGCCGGCGGCAAGCGCGTCGAGAACGTCGAGGACGTGCTCGGCGTGGGCGCCAAGGTCCAGGTCGAGATCGCCGAGATCGACCAGCGCGGCAAGCTCTCCCTGATCCCCGTGATCGAGGGCGAGGACGCCGCCAAGGACGACACGAAGGACGACGCCGCCAAGTGACGTCCCGCACGCACGCGACGACGGCCCGCACCTCCACGGAGGGGCGGGCCGTCGCCCGTACCCAAACGCTTCTGAAGGGCGCCGCGGGCGCCGGCACGGTCCGCCGCACCACCCTCCCCGGCGGGCTGCGCGTGGTCACCGAGACGCTGCCCACCGTCCGCTCCGTCACCTTCGGGATCTGGGCACACGTCGGCTCCCGCGACGAGACCCCGGCCCTGAACGGCGCCACCCACTACCTGGAGCACCTGCTCTTCAAGGGCACCCAACGGCGCTCCGCCCTGGACATCTCGGCCGCCATCGACGCGGTCGGCGGCGAGATGAACGCCTTCACGGCGAAGGAATACACCTGCTACTACGCGCGGGTGCTCGACACCGACCTGCCGCTCGCCATAGACGTGGTGTGCGACATGCTCACCGGCTCGCTGATCGAGGCCGAGGACGTCGACGCCGAGCGCGGGGTGATCCTCGAAGAGATCGCGATGACCGAGGACGACCCGGGCGACTGCGTGCACGACCTGTTCGCGCACACCATGCTCGGCGACACCCCGCTGGGCCGCCCCGTCCTGGGCACCGTGGACACCGTCAACGCGCTCACCGCCGACCGCATCCGCCGCTTCTACAAGAAGCACTACGACCCCACCCACCTGGTCGTCACCGCGGCCGGCAACGTCGACCACGCCAAGGTCGTCCGCCTGGTGCGGCGCGCCTTCGAGCAGGCCGGCGCGCTGCGCCGGCAGGACGCTGCCCCGGTCGCCCCGCGCGCCGGCAGCCGGACCCTGCGCACCGCCGGCCGGTTCGAGCTCCTGGGCCGCAAGACCGAGCAGGCCCATGTGGTCCTCGGCATGCCCGGGATGTCCCGCAACGACGACCGGCGTTGGGCGATGGGCGTGCTGAACACCGCCCTGGGCGGCGGGATGAGCTCCCGCCTCTTCCAGGAGGTCCGCGAGAAGCGCGGCCTGGCGTACAGCGTGTACTCCTTCACCTCGGGCTTCGCCGACTGCGGGCTGTTCGGCGTCTACGCCGGCTGCCGCCCCAACCAGGTGCACGACGTCCTGAAGATCTGCCGCGACGAGCTCGACACGGTGGCGGCCGAGGGCCTCACCGACGACGAGATCCGCCGCGCCATCGGCCAGCTGCGGGGCTCCACGGTCCTCGGCCTGGAGGACACCGGAGCACTGATGCACCGGCTCGGCAAGAGCGAGCTGTGCTGGGGCGAGCACATGTCGGTCGACGAGGTGCTGTCGCGGATATCGGCGGTGACCCCGGACGAGGTTCGCGCGGTGGCCCGTGATGTCCTGGGCGCACGCCCCTCGCTGTCCGTCATCGGCCCCCTGAAGGACCGGCAGGCGGCCCGCCTGGAGGACGCCGTCGCCTAGGCGACGGCGTCAGCGTGCCGGCCCACCACGAGAGAGAGCGGAAAACGATGAGCAAGCTGCGCGTGGCCGTCCTGGGAGCCAAGGGCCGTATCGGCTCTGAGGCCGTCCGGGCCGTCGAGGCCGCCGAGGACCTGGAGCTGGTCGCGGCCCTCGGCCGGGGCGACAAGCTGGAGACGCTGGTCGAGGCCGGTGCCCAGGTCGTGGTGGAACTGACCACCCCGGACGCGGTCATGGACAACCTCGACTTCTGTCTGCGGCACGGCATCCACGGTGTGGTCGGCACGACCGGCTGGACCGACGAGCGCCTCGCGCAGCTGCGCACCTGGCTCGACGCCGCCCCCGGCGCGGGCGTGCTGATCGCTCCGAACTTCTCGATCGGCGCCGTGCTCACCATGCGCTTCGCGCAGCAGGCGGCCCGGTTCTTCGAGTCCGCCGAGATCATCGAGCTGCACCACCCCAACAAGGCGGACGCGCCCTCCGGCACCGCCGCCCGCACCGCCCAGCTGATCGCCGAGGCCCGTGCGGAGGCCGGCTGCCCGCCCCAGCCGGACGCCACCCGGACCGCCCTGGACGGCGCCCGCGGCGCGGACGTGCACGGCGTCCCGGTGCACTCGGTGCGGCTGCGCGGCCTGCTGGCACACCAGGAGGTGCTGCTCGGCGGCGTGGGGGAGACCCTCACCATCCGCCACGACTCGCTGCACCACAGCAGCTTCATGCCGGGCATCCTGCTCGGCGTGCGACGCGTGGTGGACGCCCCGGGCCTGACGGTGGGCCTGGAGAACTTCCTCGATCTGGGCTGACGGCAATGGGTGGAAAGATCACGTACATCTTCCTCGCCACCGTGCTGGTGCTGGTCTTCGGCGTGGTGGCCATGGAGGGCGTGCTGCTCCTGATGACCGGTGAGCCGGCGGCGATGGGCATGGGCGCGGTGGCCTTCGTACTGCCGTGCCTGGGCGGCTGGTTCCTGTGGGCCAACACCCGCTTCGCCCGCGACGCGAACCGGCTGGCCGGCGAGCTGGAGGCGGAGGGCGGCCTGCCGCTCGACGACATCGCGCGCACCCCCGGCGGCCGGATCGACCGGGACGCGGCCGACGCGGTCTTCGCCCGGCGACAGGCCGAGACCGAGGAGGCGCCCGGCGACTGGCGCACATGGTTCCGGCTCGCCGTCGCCTACCGGGACGCCCGGGACACCCCGCGGGCCCGCAAGGCCATGCAGCGCGCCATCGCCCTGCACGACGGCAGGACGGTCCCCGGCGACCCCGAGCCCGCCCGGACCGCCTGAGTCCCGCACACGACGACCGCCCGGCTCCGTACGGCTGTTCCGTACGGACCCGGGCGGTCGTCGTGATCAGTGCGCGCGGTACTCCGCCGCCCACGCCTCCAGCACATCGGCGGCCCGCTCGAACGTCCTCGGGCGGCCCAGGAAGTCCGCGTTGTGATCCGTCAGCAGGGTCCGCAGCGGCTCCGTGCGCACCCGCTCGACGTGCAGGGCCTGGCCCTGCACCGTCCGCGGCCAGCCCAGCCAGCGCACCGGCTGCTGGACCGTGCGGACCGCCGCGACCGCGGACCACGGCAGGGTCGTGGTGCGCAGCAGCTGCACCTGGCGCAGCCCCCGGGCGCTGACCCAGATCCCCACCCGCACCAGCCGCAGTGCCAGCGCGATCACCACCAGCCCCACCGCCGCGCAGACCGCCGCCCCGGCAGGCGACCCGGCCAGCGCGATGATCAGCGCGGAGAACAGGACGAACGCGGCGAGCAGCAAAAACACCGCCGCCGTCCCCACGCGCCACGGTCCGGGGCGGTAGGGACGGCGCCAGTGGTCGGGGCCGTGAGGCGGCGGGGGGACGGGATCCGCACGGCCGTCGGCCTGGAGGGCACGGTCGGCCGTCAGGAAGGGCAGGGGCACGGCTGGGTCCTCACTCAGGGCTGGTCAGCACGGACGTCATGCCGACGGAAGCTGTGAGCGGTGAGGCTATCGGGACTGGCGGAGCGGAACCACCCGGGCGGGACCCCGGTGGCCCGCTCCACCGCCGGCTCAGCGGTGCGCTGCCTCGGACTGGTGCACCCCGGTCGAACCGGAGGTGTCCTGCTGGAGGGCCGGCAGGCCGAACAGCAGGGCGCCCGTCAGACCACCCACCACGGTGAGTGTGATCAGGGACTGGCCGACGAGCTGCGCACGCGACGGGCGCGGGCGCGGCGGGGGAGTGATATTGCTGCGGAACCGGTCTGCCTCGGCAACGAAGGCGAACGGGACGGGCTCTCGCCGGCGGAACATGAGGGGGCTCTCCTTGGAACCTCGAAGTGGGCACTGTCACAGGGAAAGACGACTGAGGCGTCCTTTTGGTGCCCGTTTTCCGTTACTTCTGTGAAAAATATCAACCGCCGCCCGTCGACTCGCAGGAGGGGCCTCCTTTTTCCGTTTTGTTACGAATTCATCGCTAACGCGGCATCAGCTGCCGTTTCCCGGCCTGTCGGTGGCGGGCCGTAGGCTGGACGCGCACGAGGATCGAATGGAAGGAACCGCCGGTGTCCCACACCCCCGACAGCGCCGAAAGCGCCCCCGTCAGCTTCCGCAGCGAGGTGACGGTCGAGCTGGTCAAGCACAGCGCAGCGGACAGCGACGTGCTGTGGGCGGCCCGGGTCTCGACGGCCGGCGAGCAGTCCCTGGAGGAGCTGCAGAAGGACCCGGAGCGCTCCAAGGGCCTGATCAACTACCTGATGCGGGACCGGCACGGCAGCCCGTTCGAGCACAACTCCATGACGTTCTTCATCAGCGCCCCGATCTTCGTCTTCCGCGAGTTCATGCGGCACCGCGTCGGCTGGTCGTACAACGAGGAGTCGGGTCGCTACCGCCAGCTCGAGCCGGTCTTCTACGTCCCCGGCGAGTCCCGCAAACTCGTCCAGCAGGGTCGCCCCGGCAAGTACGAGTTCGTCGAGGGCACCCCCGCACAGCACGAGCTCACCGGCCGCGCCATGGAGGACTCCTACCGCCAGGCGTACGGCGCCTACCAGGAGATGCTCGCCGCCGGTGTGGCCCGCGAGGTCGCCCGCGCGGTACTCCCCGTCGGCCTCTACTCCTCGATGTACGCCACCTGCAACGCCCGCTCCCTGATGCACTTCCTCGGCCTGCGGACGCAGCACGAGCAGGCGAAGGTCCCCTCGTTCCCGCAGCGCGAGATCGAGATGGTCGGCGAGCAGATGGAGGCCCACTGGGCCAAGCTGATGCCCCTCACCTACGCCGCCTTCAACGCGAACGGTCGTATCGCTCCGTAACGCTGCGCGCGCGCACGGCGCCGTACCTTCCGGGCCGGCGAGCAGGCTGCCCCGCCGCCGGAAAACTCGTCCGAAGTGTCCGGATTGCGGCGCTTTGAGAAGTTCATTTACGCTGAACAAACGGACCCGGCACTGCTTGAACCCCCGAGCAGGCAGTGCCGGAGTCCACATCCCTACTCCCCAGCGGCACACCCCGCGGCGCCCTACGAGTAGCGTGGGACCCATGGCTCCGACTTCCACACCGCAGACCCCCTTCGGGCGGGTGCTGACCGCCATGGTCACGCCGTTCACGGCGGATGGCGCTCTCGATCTTGACGGCGCGCAGCGGCTCGCCGCACATCTGGTGGACGCCGGCAACGACGGTCTTGTCGTCAACGGCACCACTGGAGAGTCCCCGACCACCAGCGATGCGGAGAAAGCCCAGCTGGTCCGCGCCGTGGTCGAAGCCGTCGGCGACCGTGCCTTCGTCGTCGCCGGAGCCGGTACCAACGACACCCGGCACAGCCTTGAGCTGGCCCGCGCCGCGCAGGACGCCGGCGCGCACGGCCTGCTCGCGGTCACGCCGTACTACAGCAAGCCCCCGCAGGAGGGCCTGCTGCGGCACTTCACCGCCATCGCGGACGCCACCGACCTGCCCGTGATGCTCTACGACATCCCCGGCCGCAGCGGCGTCCCGATCAACACCGAGACCATGGTCCGGCTCGCCGAGCACCCCCGGATCGTCGCCAACAAGGACGCCAAGGGCGACCTCGGCCGCGCCAGCTGGGCCATCGCCCGCTCCGGCCTCGCCTGGTACAGCGGCGACGACATGCTCAACCTCCCGCTGCTCTCGGTCGGCGCGGTCGGCTTCGTCTCGGTCGTGGGCCACGTCGTCACCCCGGAGCTGCGCGCCCTCCTCGACGCCCACCTCACCGGTGACGTCACCAAGGCGACGGAGATCCACCAGAAGCTGCTCCCCGTGTTCACCGGCATGTTCCGCACCCAGGGCGTGATCACGACCAAGGCCGCCCTCGACCTGCAGGGCCTGCCCGCGGGCCCGCTGCGGCTGCCCCTGGTGGAGCTTTCCCCCGAGGAGACCGAGCAGCTCAAGCGCGATCTCGCCGCCGGCGGGGTACAGCTTTAGAACACAGACTTCATAACTGCATACGGAACAACAACCGCCACATAGCAAGTGCACGAATGTCATGCGCGCCACGTGCCTCGACGGCAGCGTGGCGCGCATGGTGAGGAGAGTCTTTTGAGTCATCCGCACCCTGAGCTCGGCGCTCCGCCGAAGCTTCCCGAAGGTGGCCTGCGCGTCACCCCGCTCGGCGGCCTGGGCGAGATCGGCCGCAACATGACGGTCTTCGAATACGGCGGCCGGCTGCTGATCGTCGATTGCGGAGTGCTCTTCCCCGAGGAGGAGCAGCCCGGAATCGACCTGATCCTGCCCGACTTCACGTCCGTCAGGGACCGCCTCGACGACATCGACGGCATCGTGCTCACGCACGGCCACGAGGACCACATCGGCGGCGTCCCCTACCTCCTCCGGGAGAAGCCGGACATCCCGCTGATCGGCTCCAAGCTGACCCTGGCCCTCATCGAGGCCAAGCTCCAGGAGCACCGGATCCGCCCCTACACGCTGGAGGTCGCCGAGGGCGACCGCGAGCGCCTGGGCCCCTTCGAGTGCCAGTTCGTCGCCGTCAACCACTCCATCCCCGACGCGCTCGCGGTCGCCATCCGCACCCCTGCGGGCATGGTCGTCCACACCGGCGACTTCAAGATGGACCAGCTTCCGCTGGACCGTCGGCTGACCGACCTCCCGGCCTTCGCCAAGCTCGGCGAGGAGGGCATCGACCTCCTCCTCTCCGACTCCACGAACGCCGAGGTCCCCGGCTTCGTCCCGCCGGAGCGCGACATCTCCAACGTGCTGCGCCAGGTGTTCGCCAGCGCGCAGAAGCGCATCATCGTCGCCAGCTTCGCCAGCCATGTGCACCGCATCCAGCAGATCCTCGACGCGGCGCACGAGTACGGCCGCCGGGTCGCCTTCGTCGGCCGCTCCATGGTTCGCAACATGGGCATCGCCCGCGAACTGGGCTACCTGAACGTTCCCGCGGGCCTGGTCGTCGACGTCAAGACCCTCGACGACCTGCCGGACGAAGAAGTGGTGCTGGTCTGCACGGGCTCCCAGGGCGAGCCGATGGCCGCCCTCTCCCGGATGGCCAACCGCGACCACCAGATCCGCATCGTCCAGGGCGACACGGTCATCCTGGCCTCGTCGCTCATCCCGGGTAACGAGAACGCGGTCTATCGCGTGATCAACGGCCTCAGCCGTTGGGGCGCCAACGTGGTCCACAAGGGCAACGCCAAGGTCCACGTCTCGGGCCACGCCTCGGCCGGCGAGCTGCTGTACTTCTACAACATCTGCAAGCCGAGGAACCTCATGCCGGTTCACGGCGAATGGCGCCACCTCCGCGCCAACGCCGAACTGGGCGCGCTGACGGGCATCCCCAAGGACCGCATCGTCATCGCGGAGGATGGCGTCGTCGTCGACCTGGTCAACGGCATCGCCAAGATCGCCGGCAAGGTCCAGGCCGGCTACGTCTACGTCGACGGCCTCTCGGTCGGCGATGTCACCGAGGCCCACCTCAAGGACCGCCGCATCCTGGGCGACGAGGGCATCATCTCGATCTTCGTGGTCGTGGACAGCAGCACCGGCAAGACCGTCGGCGGCCCCAACGTCCACGCCCGTGGCTCGGGCATCGACGACAAGGACTTCGGCGCCGTCGTCCCCAAGATCGACGAGGCCCTGGCCAAGGCGGCCCAGGACGGCATCGCCGAGCCCCACCAGCTCCAGCAGCTGATCCGCCGCGCGGTCGGCAAGTGGGTGTCGGACAACTACCGTCGCCGCCCGATGATCCTCCCGGTGGTCGTCGAGGTCTGACGGACCGTCCGCACGAAGGTCCTCAAGTAGGAGCGGGGCGCCTGGATTTGCATCCAGGCGCCCCGCTCCAGTACGTTTGCGGCTCCGCCAGAACGGGAAGCACCGCACGCTGCGCGTACGGACTGCCTCCCACAGACCGCGGAATTCCGACCCAGAGCAATCTGATAAAGTCGGAATCAGCCGAAAGGCAAAACCCTCCGACGAAAATCGGAACCGAATTCGAAGCCGGTAGCGCCCCTCGGGAAGCGGCCCGGAAGCGAAAAAGGATCTGGTAAGGTTGGAACCGCGAGGAAGCCGAAAGGCCGAATCGCACCGGCGAAAATCGGAGCCGAAAGGATCTGATAGAGTCGGAGACGCAAGACCGAAGGGAAGCGCCCGGAGGAAGCCCGAGAGGGTGGCCGAAGGAAGCGTCCGTTCCTTGAGAACTCAACAGCGTGCCAAAAGTCAACGCCAGATATGTTGATACCCCGTCTCCATCTTGGAGATGAGGTTCCTTTGAAAAGTCCTTCCAATAGCTTTGGGAGGCGCACAGCGAGGACGCTGTGAACCGCGAGGATTATTCCTCCTTGTGGTTCCGCTCAACGCGAGTGTTGATACCGGATTACCGGTAAGCATTCACGGAGAGTTTGATCCTGGCTCAGGACGAACGCTGGCGGCGTGCTTAACACATGCAAGTCGAACGATGAACCGGCTTCGGTCGGGGATTAGTGGCGAACGGGTGAGTAACACGTGGGCAATCTGCCCTTCACTCTGGGACAAGCCCTGGAAACGGGGTCTAATACCGGATATGACACGGGGTCGCATGATCTCCGTGTGGAAAGCTCCGGCGGTGAAGGATGAGCCCGCGGCCTATCAGCTTGTTGGTGAGGTAGTGGCTCACCAAGGCGACGACGGGTAGCCGGCCTGAGAGGGCGACCGGCCACACTGGGACTGAGACACGGCCCAGACTCCTACGGGAGGCAGCAGTGGGGAATATTGCACAATGGGCGAAAGCCTGATGCAGCGACGCCGCGTGAGGGATGACGGCCTTCGGGTTGTAAACCTCTTTCAGCAGGGAAGAAGCGAGAGTGACGGTACCTGCAGAAGAAGCGCCGGCTAACTACGTGCCAGCAGCCGCGGTAATACGTAGGGCGCGAGCGTTGTCCGGAATTATTGGGCGTAAAGAGCTCGTAGGCGGCTTGTCACGTCGGATGTGAAAGCCCGGGGCTTAACCCCGGGTCTGCATTCGATACGGGCAGGCTAGAGTTCGGTAGGGGAGATCGGAATTCCTGGTGTAGCGGTGAAATGCGCAGATATCAGGAGGAACACCGGTGGCGAAGGCGGATCTCTGGGCCGATACTGACGCTGAGGAGCGAAAGCGTGGGGAGCGAACAGGATTAGATACCCTGGTAGTCCACGCCGTAAACGTTGGGAACTAGGTGTGGGCGACATTCCACGTCGTCCGTGCCGCAGCTAACGCATTAAGTTCCCCGCCTGGGGAGTACGGCCGCAAGGCTAAAACTCAAAGGAATTGACGGGGGCCCGCACAAGCAGCGGAGCATGTGGCTTAATTCGACGCAACGCGAAGAACCTTACCAAGGCTTGACATACACCGGAAAGCATTAGAGATAGTGCCCCCCTTGTGGTCGGTGTACAGGTGGTGCATGGCTGTCGTCAGCTCGTGTCGTGAGATGTTGGGTTAAGTCCCGCAACGAGCGCAACCCTTGTTCTGTGTTGCCAGCATGCCTTTCGGGGTGATGGGGACTCACAGGAGACTGCCGGGGTCAACTCGGAGGAAGGTGGGGACGACGTCAAGTCATCATGCCCCTTATGTCTTGGGCTGCACACGTGCTACAATGGCCGGTACAATGAGCTGCGATGCCGTGAGGTGGAGCGAATCTCAAAAAGCCGGTCTCAGTTCGGATTGGGGTCTGCAACTCGACCCCATGAAGTCGGAGTTGCTAGTAATCGCAGATCAGCATTGCTGCGGTGAATACGTTCCCGGGCCTTGTACACACCGCCCGTCACGTCACGAAAGTCGGTAACACCCGAAGCCGGTGGCCCAACCCCTTGTGGGAGGGAATCGTCGAAGGTGGGACTGGCGATTGGGACGAAGTCGTAACAAGGTAGCCGTACCGGAAGGTGCGGCTGGATCACCTCCTTTCTAAGGAGCATTTCTTACCGAGCTTTGTGCTTGGTCAGAGGCCAGTACATCAGCGAGTGTCTGATGCTGGTTGCTCATGGGTGGAACGTTGACTACTCGGCGCGATTGGTGTGAGGACTGTTAGTACTGCTTCGGCGTGGAACGCAGGGTCTCATCTGGTCGGGTCGGGCACGCTGTTGGGTATCTGAGGGTGCGGACTATGGTCTGAACCTTCGCGATGCCGGTCCCAGTGAACTCAGCCTTCGGGTTGGGGTGGTGGGTGGCTGGTCGTTGTTTGAGAACTGCACAGTGGACGCGAGCATCTGTGGCCAAGTTTTTAAGGGCGCACGGTGGATGCCTTGGCACCAGGAACCGATGAAGGACGTGGGAGGCCGCGATAGGCCCCGGGGAGCTGTCAACCGAGCTTTGATCCGGGGGTGTCCGAATGGGGAAACCCGGCAGTCGTCATGGGCTGTCACCCGCTGCTGAACACATAGGCAGTGTGGAGGGAACGCGGGGAAGTGAAACATCTCAGTACCCGCAGGAAGAGAAAACAACCGTGATTCCGGGAGTAGTGGCGAGCGAAACTGGATGAGGCCAAACCAGTCACGTGTGATACCCGGCAGGGGTTGCGTGGTTGGGGTTGTGGGATCTCTCTTCTGTCGTCTGCCGGCGGCAGGGCGAGTTAGAAACCGTTGATGTAGGCGAAGGACATGCGAAAGGTCCGGCGTAGAGGGTAAGACCCCCGTAGCTGAAACGTCAGCGGCTTGCTTGAGAGACACCCAAGTAGCACGGGGCCCGAGAAATCCCGTGTGAATCTGGCGGGACCACCCGTTAAGCCTAAATATTCCCTGGTGACCGATAGCGGATAGTACCGTGAGGGAATGGTGAAAAGTACCGCGGGAGCGGAGTGAAATAGTACCTGAAACCGTGTGCCTACAAGCCGTGGGAGCGTCGCGCAGAGACTTGTTCTTTGCGTCGTGACTGCGTGCCTTTTGAAGAATGAGCCTGCGAGTTTGCGGTATGTTGCGAGGTTAACCCGTGTGGGGAAGCCGTAGCGAAAGCGAGTCCGAATAGGGCGTTGGAGTAGCATGCTCAAGACCCGAAGCGGAGTGATCTAGCCATGGGCAGGTTGAAGCGGAGGTAAGACTTCGTGGAGGACCGAACCCACCAGGGTTGAAAACCTGGGGGATGACCTGTGGTTAGGGGTGAAAGGCCAATCAAACTCCGTGATAGCTGGTTCTCCCCGAAATGCATTTAGGTGCAGCGTCGTGTGTTTCTTGCCGGAGGTAGAGCACTGGATAGGCGATGGGCCCTACCGGGTTACTGACCTTAGCCAAACTCCGAATGCCGGTAAGTGAGAGCGCGGCAGTGAGACTGTGGGGGATAAGCTCCATGGTCGAGAGGGAAACAGCCCAGAGCATCGACTAAGGCCCCTAAGCGTGTGCTAAGTGGGAAAGGATGTGGAGTCGCAGAGACAACCAGGAGGTTGGCTTAGAAGCAGCCACCCTTGAAAGAGTGCGTAATAGCTCACTGGTCAAGTGATTCCGCGCCGACAATGTAGCGGGGCTCAAGTACACCGCCGAAGTCGTGTCATTGCAGCATGAGGGCTAACGCCTGTTGTGATGGGTAGGGGAGCGTCGTGTGCCGGGTGAAGCAGCCGTGGAAACGAGTTGTGGACGGTTCACGAGTGAGAATGCAGGCATGAGTAGCGATACAAGAGTGGGAAACTCTTGCGCCGATTGACTAAGGGTTCCTGGGTCAAGCTGATCTGCCCAGGGTAAGTCGGGACCTAAGGCGAGGCCGACAGGCGTAGTCGATGGACAACCGGTTGATATTCCGGTACCCGCTTTGAAGCGCCCAATACTGAATCAGGCGATGCTAAGTCCGTGAAGCCGCCCTGATCTCTTCGGAGTTGAGGGGAGTGGTGGAGCCGACGGACCAGACTTGTAGTAGGTAAGCGATGGGGTGACGCAGGAAGGTAGTCCAGCCCGGGCGGTGGTTGTCCCGGGGTAAGGGTGTAGGCCGTGTGGTAGGTAAATCCGTCGCACGTTAAGGCTGAGACCTGATGCCGAGCCGATTGTGGTGAAGTGGATGATCCTATGCTGTCGAGAAAAGCCTCTAGTGAGTTTCAAGGCGGCCCGTACCCTAAACCGACTCAGGTGGTCAGGTAGAGAATACCGAGGCGTTCGGGTGAACTATGGTTAAGGAACTCGGCAAAATGCCCCCGTAACTTCGGGAGAAGGGGGGCCATTTCTGGTGATCCGTTTTACACGGTGAGCTGGGGGTGGCCGCAGAGACCAGCGAGAAGCGACTGTTTACTAAAAACACAGGTCCGTGCGAAGCCGTAAGGCGATGTATACGGACTGACGCCTGCCCGGTGCTGGAACGTTAAGGGGACCGGTTAGCTCCATTTCGGTGGGGCGAAGCTGAGAACTTAAGCGCCAGTAAACGGCGGTGGTAACTATAACCATCCTAAGGTAGCGAAATTCCTTGTCGGGTAAGTTCCGACCTGCACGAATGGCGTAACGACTTCTCGACTGTCTCAACCATAGGCCCGGTGAAATTGCATTACGAGTAAAGATGCTCGTTTCGCGCAGCAGGACGGAAAGACCCCGGGACCTTTACTATAGCTTGATATTGGTGTTCGGTTCGGCTTGTGTAGGATAGGTGGGAGACTTTGAAGCGCCAACGCCAGTTGGTGTGGAGTCGTTGTTGAAATACCACTCTGGTCGTGCTGGATGTCTAACCTGGGTCCGTGATCCGGATCAGGGACAGTGTCTGGTGGGTAGTTTAACTGGGGCGGTTGCCTCCTAAAGGGTAACGGAGGCGCCCAAAGGTTCCCTCAGCCTGGTTGGTAATCAGGTGTTGAGTGTAAGTGCACAAGGGAGCTTGACTGTGAGACTGACGGGTCGAGCAGGTACGAAAGTAGGGACTAGTGATCCGGCGGTGGCTTGTGGAAGCGCCGTCGCTCAACGGATAAAAGGTACCCCGGGGATAACAGGCTGATCTTCCCCAAGAGTCCATATCGACGGGATGGTTTGGCACCTCGATGTCGGCTCGTCGCATCCTGGGGCTGGAGTCGGTCCCAAGGGTTGGGCTGTTCGCCCATTAAAGCGGTACGCGAGCTGGGTTTAGAACGTCGTGAGACAGTTCGGTCCCTATCCGCTGCGCGCGTAGGAGTCTTGAGAAGGGCTGTCCCTAGTACGAGAGGACCGGGACGGACGGACCTCTGGTGTGCCAGTTGTTCTGCCAAGGGCATGGCTGGTTGGCTACGTTCGGAAAGGATAACCGCTGAAAGCATCTAAGCGGGAAGCCTGCTTCGAGATGAGGGCTCCCACCCACTTGATGGGGTAAGGCTCCCAGTAGATGACTGGGTTGATAGGCCAGATATGGAAGCGCCGTAAGGTGTGGAGTTGACTGGTACTAATAGGCCGAGGGCTTGTCCTCAGTTGCTCGCGTCCACTGTGTTGGTTCTGAAGCCACGAACAGACCAACGGTTGTTCATAGTTTCATAGTGTTTCGGTGGTTATAGCGTTAGGGAAACGCCCGGTTACATTCCGAACCCGGAAGCTAAGCCTTTCAGCGCCGATGGTACTGCAGGGGGGACCCTGTGGGAGAGTAGGACGCCGCCGAACTATCATTCAGCTCCGGTCCCTGAACCTTCTGGTTCAGGGACCGGAGCTTTTTTGTTAGGGGTTTGCAGTCTTGGACGTAACGTGACGTTCAACTGTCCTGGACATGCTCCGCGGCATGGGGACAGTGGGAACGCTCAGGTCGGCCGGTGTCCGTGCTGGTGACGAGGTGGTGGTGCCGGCCTACGGCAGTGCCGAAGTCGCCCGGGCCGTCGTGGAGTTGGGGGCCGTGCCGGTGTTCGCCGATGTGGATGCCGAGAGCTACTGCCTGGATCCGGCGGCGGTGGCGGATGTGGTGACCCGGCGGACCGCCGCGGTGGTGACGGTGCACCGGTTCGGGCGGCCGGCGGACGTGCCGTGGATGCGTGAAGTCGGCCAACGACACGGGCTGTTGGTGCTGGTCGAGGACGAGCCCGGGGTGCGGCCGGAGGAGGCGGAGCTGCGGCGCGAGCACGCCAGGTATCTGGACGGACGGCTGAGCGGGGTGCGGACGCCGGCGCCCGCGGCCGGGCACAGCTATGAGCGGTATGTGGTGCGGGTACCGGGGAACGGGCGGCCGGACCGGGACGCGTTCGCACGGGCCTTGCGGGCCAAGGGAGTTGGCTGCAAGGTGCCGGTGCAGACGCCGGTGTACCGGATGCCGGGGCTGCGGCGGGATGTCTTTCTGCCGGAGACCGAGCGGGCGGTCGACGAGACGTTGGCGCTGCCGGTGGATGCCGGAATGACGCGGCGTGAGGTGCAGCGAATGGCGGCGGCCTGCAATGCGCTGGGGGGATTGCTGCAACCGGCTTTCTAGGGCGGCGGGGCCGGTTCGGAAACAGTGCGGGAGTGGGGTAGTATTTATCTCGTTGCCGGCCCCAATAGCTCAGTCGGCAGAGCGTCTCCATGGTAAGGAGAAGGTCTACGGTTCGATTCCGTATTGGGGCTCAGATAAGGGAAAGTCCCCCACCGGTTGGTGGGGGACTTTTTCGTTTGTGGGGCGGGGGTTGCCCCGCCGCCCGGCCCGACTGGGGCTAGGCGGCGGGGATTTCGGGGACGCGCAGGGCGAGAATGGCCATGTCGTCGGAGGCCGGTTCGGCGGCGAAGCGTTCGACGGCGCGCAGGACGCGGGCGGCGACGGCGCCGGCGGTGAGGCCCGTACACGTCGTCAGGACGTCGGTGAGGCCGTCGTCGCCGAGCATGCGGGTGCCCTCGCGGCGTTCGGTGACGCCGTCGGTGACGCACAGCAGGACGTCGCCCGGTGCAAGGGTGACGGTCTGTTCGTAGAGTTCGAGGTCGTCCATGACGCCCAGGAGGGGCTGGGGCTCGGCGGCCGGCTCGACCGAACCGTCCTGGCGGAGGCGGAGCGGCAGCGGGTGGCCGGCGCACACCACCTTCAGGAGCGCGCTGCCGTCGTCCTGCGGCCACAGTTCGCCGTAAAGGAGCGTCAGGAAGCGGCTGCGGGCGCCCTCGTCGAGGATGGCGGCGTTGAGCCGCTCCAGGACGGCGGGGCCGCCGAAGCCCTCGCGGGCGAGGAGGCGGAGGGCGTGGCGGGCGAGACCGGTGACGGCGGCGGCCTCCGGCCCCGTGCCGCAGACGTCGCCGATGGCGAAGCCGTAGGCGCCGTCCCGGATCGGGAAGAGGTCGTAGAAGTCGCCGCCGACCTCGTTGCCCTCGCCGGCCGCGCGGTAGATGACCTCGGCCTCGACGCCGGGGATGTCGGGGAGCTCCGGGGGCAGCAGGCTGCGCTGGAGCGACTGGCTGATGGCGGTGCGCTCGCTGTAGAGGCGGGCGTTGTCCAGGGCCAGGGCGGCTCGGCGGGAGAGGTCCTCGGCGAGTTCGAGGATCTCCTGGCGGAAGTGCTCCTCGGTGGGCTTGCCGAGGGTGAGCATGCCGATGACGCGGTTGCGGGCGACGAGGGGGAGGACGACGGTCTCGCCGCCGACCGCGGAGGCGGTGGCGAGGGTCGCGCCGGGCCCCTTGGAGGGGCGGGCGGACTCCTCCAGGCCGAGGCTGCGCAGGGAGGTGCGCAGCGCCGCGTCGTGGGCGGCGTCGGCGGGTGCGGTCCAGACGCGGGCGCCGGGCGTGGGGACCGGTTCGGGCGGGTCGACCTTCATCAGCAGGGTCTTGAGGCCGTCGATGCGGTCCTCGTCCTCGTGGAGGACGTAGGAGAGTTCCGGTTCCGAGGTCTGGTCGGCGACGGTGTAGACGGCGCACCAGGTGGCGAGGGTGGGGACCGTCATCTGGGCCATCAGGGCCAGGGTCTGGTCGCGGTCGAGGGTGCCGGCCAGTAGGTCGGACGCCTCGACGAGGAAGGACAGGGAGCCGCGGCGGAGCTTCTCCAGTTCGGTGAGGCGGGCCCGTTCGACGGCGAGGGCGATGCGGTCGGCGGCGAACTGGAGGCGCAGGGCCTCTTCGTTGGTGTAGCGGGAGGGGCTCTCGGCGGCGACGCCCAGTGAGCCGGTGAGCCGGCCCTCGACCTTGAGCGGGACGGTGACGACCGAACGCATGCCCGTGCCGGCGAGCAGCGGGACGGCGCCGGGGACGGCGGTGAGGTCTTCGTGGACGGCGGGCATCCGGGCCGAGCCGTAGCGTCCGGAGCCGGCCTCGACGGGGACGCGGGCGAACCGCTGGCGGGCGGAGGGCAGGCCCGTCGAGGCGCGTACCTCCAGCTCGGTCTCGTCGTCGGTGGCCAGCAGGAGGTAGGCGGCGTCGCCGTCGAGCATGTCGCGGGCCCGTTCGACGGTGCGCTGGAGCAGGCCGTCGAGGTCGTCGGGGGCGGGGGAGCCGATGAAGACCTCGAAGGGGTCGGTGGGCCGCCCCTCGGGCGCGGAGGCGCCGTCGGCGGAGGGGGGACGCTGCGGGCTCTGCAGGATCGCGCGCTCGTGGTCGCGGACCAGGAGACAGACCGTGGACGCCTCGCCGTCGGTGTCGCGGACCCTCAGATGGGAGGCGTAGACGGGAACGACCCGGCCGTCGGCGCCCCTTATGCCGTAGGAGCCCTCCCAGCGGGAGAGTTGGAGCGCCTCGGCGATGCCGGTGCCGGTGCCGGGGGTGTGCGGCCAGGCGGCGAAGTCGGTGAGGGGCTTGCCGATGATCTGTTCGGGGTCGTAGCCGAAGAGGTCCTGGGCGTCCTCGTTCCAGAACGTGACGCAGCCGCCGGGGTCGATCTGGACGACCGCGACCCGGACCCGGGTCTCGGCGACCGGGAGGGCGTCCACGGGGAGGGCGGGGCCGGCGGAACGGGTGCCGGCCGGGCGCTCGGGGAGGTCGAGGTGGAACCAGACGTGTTTCTGGGCGGCGGTGTACTCCACGCCCCAGCGGGCGGCCAGCGCGCCGCACAGCAGCAGGCCGCGGCCGCCCTCGCGGTCGGGGTGGACCACGGTCTGGCCGGTGTTCTGGAGGGGGATCTCGCGCTCGGGGTAGCGGTCGGCGACGGAGATCCGGATGCCGCCGTCGGTGCGCAGGCACAGCACGTCGGCGGCGGTGCCTGCGTGCACCACGGCATTGGTGACCAGTTCGCTGGTGAGGACCACGGCGTCGTCGACGACGTCGGCGTAGCCCCAACCCTGGAGGGTGTCGCGGACGAAGGCACGGGCAGTGGCGACCGAGCGCCCGACCGGCTCGAAGGTGGCGGCGGCCCGCGCGGTGATCACTGGTCTCCTCATGCGTGTGTCGGTGATCTGCTCCCCCATGTCGTGGTGCCCCTCCGAATACCTGTCGTGCTCGCACCACCGCCCGTAGGGAAATACCGGGGCGGATGGAAAGCCGTATGCCAGGTTACTTACCTTCGCCGGGCCCGGGGATGCCGGTCACGTGTCTTTCGCCCCAATCGTGCATCGGGACGGTGTGCGATGCTGCCGAACTGTTATGGCCTGGTTGAGGCATGGTGAAACACTGGGCAAGCATGAAGAGAGAGCCCGGAGAGAACAGTCGACCCTGCAGGAGGGACACGGTGGAGTCTGGTGCAGCGGCGCGGGGCGCAAGCACGCGCGCGAAAGGCGGACGATCCCGGACGAATGGGACGACTGAGGTCGATGCGGCGGCATTGAATCGGCTGCTCGCCGCGCTCGTCGCCATGCGGGACGGGAACTTCCGCAAGCGGCTCACGGTTTCCGGCGAAGGCGTCATGTCGGAGATCGCGGCGGTCTTCAACGAGGTCGCCGACCGCAACCTCCATCTGACCGGTGAGCTGGCGCGGGTGCGCCGGGTCGTCGGGCGGGAGGGCAAGCTCACGGAGCGGCTGGAGGTCGGTGCGGCCGAGGGCTCCTGGGCCGCGGCCATCGAGGCGTCCAACGCCCTGGTCGACGACCTGGTGCGGCCGGTCTCCGAGGTGGGGCGGGTGCTCTCCGCGGTCTCCGAGGGCGACCTGGAGCAGCGGATGGACCTGCGGTCGCGGAGTTCGGACAGCTCTTCGGAGCATCCCCTGCGGGGTGAATTCCTGAAGGTCGGCCGGACCGTCAACGGCCTGGTGGACCAGCTCTCCGCCTTCACGGACGAGGTCACCTGGGTGGCCAGCGAGGTCGGCACCGAGGGCAAGCTCGGCGGCCAGGCGCGGGTGCGCGGAATGTCCGGTTCGTGGAAGGACCTCACGGATTCCGTCAACACCATGGCGTCCCGGCTGACCGCGCAGGTGCGTGACATCGCTCTCGTCACCACGGCCGTCGCCAAGGGCGATCTGTCGCGGAAGGTGACCGTCCATGTCGCCGGCGAGATGCTGGAGCTGAAGAACACCGTCAACACGATGGTGGACCAGCTGTCCTCGTTCGCCTCCGAGGTGACCCGGGTCGCCCGCGAGGTGGGCACGGAGGGCGAGCTGGGCGGCCAGGCCCAGGTGCCCGGCGTGGCCGGGGTGTGGAAGGACCTGACCGACTCCGTCAACCTCATGGCGGGCAATCTCACCGCGCAGGTGCGCGGGATCGCGCAGGTCACCACCGCGGTCGCCAACGGCGACCTCTCGCAGAAGGTCACGGTCAGCGCGCGCGGCGAGGTGGCGCAGCTGGCCGACACCATCAACACGATGACCGAGACCCTGCGCACCTTCGCCGACGAGGTGACGCGGGTCGCGAACGAGGTAGGGGCCGAGGGCCAGCTCGGCGGGCAGGCGCAGGTGCCGGGCGCCGCCGGCACGTGGAAGGACCTCACCGACTCCGTCAACAACGCCTTCCGCAACCTCACCGGGCAGGTCCGGGACATCGCGCAGGTGACGACGGCGGTGGCCAACGGCGATCTGTCGCAGAAGGTCACCGTCGATGTGGCCGGCGAGATGCTGGAGTTGAAGAACACCGTCAACACGATGGTGGACCAGCTCTCGGCGTTCGGCTCCGAAGTGACCCGGGTGGCGCGGGAGATCGGCGTCGAGGGCGAACTGGGCGGGCAGGCCGCCGTACCGGGCGCGGCCGGCACCTGGAAGGACCTCACCGACTCCGTCAACACGGCCTTCCGCAACCTCACCGGGCAGGTGCGCAACATCGCCCAGGTGACGACCGCGGTGGCCAACGGCGACCTGTCCCAGAAGGTCACCGTCGACGTCTCCGGCGAGATGCTCCAGCTGAAGAACACCGTGAACACCATGGTGGACCAGCTCTCGTCGTTCGCGGACCAGGTCACCCGCATGGCCCGGGACGTGGGCACGGAGGGCCGGCTGGGCGGTCAGGCGCGGGTGGACGGCGTCAGCGGCACCTGGAAGGAACTGACCGACTCCGTCAACTTCATGGCGGGGAACCTCACCTCGCAGGTGCGGCAGATCGCCCAGGTGACGACGGCCGTGGCGCGCGGCGACCTGTCGCAGAAGATCGACGTCGATGCACGCGGCGAGATCCTGGAGCTCAAGAACACCATCAACACGATGGTCGATCAGCTCTCCGCCTTCGCCGAGCAGGTGACCCGGGTCGCCCGGGAGGTCGGCACCGAGGGCCGGCTCGGCGGGCAGGCGCAGGTGCCGGGCGTCGCCGGCGTCTGGCGCGACCTGACCGACTCGGTGAACGGCATGGCCGGCAACCTCACCGCGCAGGTCCGCAACATCGCGCAGGTCGCGACGGCGGTCGCGCGCGGTGACCTGTCGCAGAAGATCGACGTGGACGCCCGCGGCGAGATCCTGGAGCTGAAGAACACCCTCAACACGATGGTGGACCAGCTCTCCTCGTTCGCGGAGGAGGTCACCCGGGTCGCCCGCGAGGTCGGCACCGAGGGCATCCTGGGCGGCCAGGCCGAGGTCCAGGGCGTCAGCGGGACGTGGAAGGACCTCACCCAGTCCGTCAACTTCATGGCGAACAACCTGACGTCGCAGGTGCGCAACATCGCCGAGGTGACCACGGCGGTGGCACGCGGCGACCTGTCCAAGAAGATCACCGTCGACGCCAAGGGCGAGATCCTCGAACTGGTCACCACCGTCAACACCATGGTCGACCAGCTGTCCTCGTTCGCCGAGCAGGTCACGAGGGTGGCCCGCGAGGTCGGTACGGAAGGCCAACTCGGCGGTCAGGCGCGGGTTCCGGGCGTCACCGGCATCTGGAAGGACCTCAGCGACAACGTCAACCTGATGGCCAACAACCTGACCATCCAGGTGCGGAACATCTCGCAGGTCTCGGCGGCGGTGGCCAACGGCGACCTGACGAAGAAGGTGACGGTCGAGGCGCGCGGCGAGGTCGCGCAGCTGGCCGACACCGTCAACACCATGGTGACCACGCTCTCGTCGTTCGCCGACGAGGTGACCCGGGTCGCCCGTGAGGTGGGCACCGACGGCATCCTGGGCGGTCAGGCCCGGGTGCCCGGCGTCGCCGGCACGTGGAAGGACCTCACCGAGTCGGTGAACTCCATGGCCAACAACCTGACCGGTCAGGTCCGCAACATCGCCATGGTCACCACCGCCATCGCCAAGGGCGATCTGACCAAGAAGATCGACATCGACGCGCGGGGCGAGATCCTGGCGCTGAAGACGACCATCAACACGATGGTCGACCAGCTGTCGTCGTTCGCCGAGCAGGTCACCAGGGTGGCCCGCGAGGTGGGCACGGAGGGGCAGCTGGGCGGTCAGGCGCAGGTGCGCGGCGTGGCCGGCACCTGGAAGGACCTGACGGAGTCGGTGAACGAGATGGCCGGGAACCTCACCCGGCAGGTGCGGGCCATCGCCGCGGTCGCCGCGGCGGTGACCCTCGGCGACCACAACGTCCGCATCGACGTGGACGCGGCCGGCGAGATCCTGGAGCTCCAGGACAACATCAACACCATGATCTCCACGCTCCGGGAGACCACCCTCGCCAACGAGGAACAGGACTGGCTCAAGGGCAACCTCGCCCGGATCTCCGGTCTGATGCAGGGCCGCCGCGACCTCAAGGACGTGGCCACGCTCATCATGAGCGAGCTCTCGCCCGCGGTCTCCGCGCAGCACGGCGCGTTCTTCCTCGCCGCGCGGCCCGACGTGCAGGAGATCGGCACCGACGGCGACGGCCGGTACGAGCTGCGGCTGATGGGCTCGTACGGCTACTCCATGGGCGAGATGCCGACGACGTTCAGGCCGGGGGAGACGCTGATCGGGACGGCGGCCGAGGAGGGCCGCACGATCCTGGTGGAGAACGTGCCCTCCGGCTACCTCAAGATCGCCTCGGGGCTGGGGGAGGCGCCGCCGGCCAACATCATCGTGCTGCCGGTGCTCTTCGAGGACAAGGTGCTCGGCGTGATCGAGCTGGCATCCTTCCAGCCCTTCACCCAGATCCAGAAGGACTTCCTCAGCCAGATCGCCGAGATGATCGCGACGAGCGTGAACACCATCTCGGTGAACACCAAGACCGAGGTGCTGCTGGGCCAGTCGCAGGAGCTGACCGAGCAACTGCGCGAGCGTTCCGCGGAGTTGGAGAGCCGGCAGAAGGCGCTGGAGCTGTCCAACTCCGAACTGGAGGAGAAGGCCGAGCAGCTGCGGGCGCAGAACCGCGACATCGAGGTGAAGAACACCGAGATCGAGGAGGCGCGGCAGGTCCTGGAGGAGCGCGCCGAGCAGCTCGCGGTCTCCATGCGCTACAAGTCGGAGTTCCTGGCGAACATGTCGCACGAGCTGCGCACGCCGCTGAACTCGCTGCTGATCCTCGCCAAGCTGCTGGCCGACAACGCCGAGGGGAACCTCTCCCCGAAGCAGGTGGAGTTCTCCGAGACCATCCACGGCGCCGGCTCGGACCTGCTCCAGCTGATCAACGACATCCTCGACCTGTCGAAGGTCGAGGCCGGCAAGATGGACGTCAGCCCGACCCGGATCGCGCTGGTCCAGCTCGTCGACTACGTCGAGGCCACCTTCCGGCCGTTGACCGCCGAAAAGGGGCTCGACTTCTCGGTGCGGGTCTCGCCGGAGCTGCCGGCGACGCTGCACACCGACGAGCAGCGGCTCCTGCAGGTGCTGCGCAACCTGCTCTCCAACGCGGTGAAGTTCACCGACAGCGGCGCCGTCGAGCTGGTGATCCGGCCGGCCGGCGAGGACGTCCCGGTGGCCATCCGCGAGCAGTTGCTGGAGCACGGCTCGCTGCGCGACCCGGACGCGGCCATGATCGCCTTCTCGGTGACCGACACCGGCATCGGCATCGCGTCGAGCAAGATGCGGGTCATCTTCGAGGCGTTCAAGCAGGCCGACGGCACCACCAGCCGCAAGTACGGCGGCACCGGTCTGGGCCTGTCCATCAGCCGGGAGATCGCCCGCCTGCTGGGCGGCGAGATCCACGCCCAGAGCGAGCCCAACCGCGGCTCGACGTTCACCCTGTACCTGCCGCACAACCCGGGCGGGCTGCCGCCGCAGGGCTACCCGCAGCTGGTCGCCGGCGGGCTGGCGCTGGACGCCGAGGCGCGCGAGGTCGAGGACGGCGGCCAGGAGAGCGAGGAGCCGCAGCGCGAGCCGGGCGGCGGAAGCCTCAACCGGCGCCGCCGGCGGGCGGTTTCGGGTGGTGCGCGGCGGTTCGCGCTGCCGGGTCAGCCGGCCGTCGGCGCGGTCGGTGCGCCGCACCCGTCCCCGTCGATGGGGCAGCAGTCCGGCCACCAGGTGGACGAGTCCTGGCTCGGCAACGGTCAGGACCTGGTCGACCCGGGCTTCGAGGGCGGGTTCCACGGCGAGAAGGTGCTGATCGTCGACGACGACATCCGCAACGTCTTCGCGCTCACCAGCGTGCTGGAGCAGCACGGCCTGTCGGTGCTGTACGCGGAGAACGGCCGGGAAGGCATCGAGGTGCTGGAGCAGCACGACGACATCGTGCTGGTCCTGATGGACATCATGATGCCGGAGATGGACGGTTACGCGACCACCGCGGCGATCCGGCGGATGCCGCAGTTCGCCGGGCTGCCCATCATCGCGCTCACCGCGAAGGCGATGAAGGGCGACCGGGAGAAGAGCATCGACTCCGGGGCGTCGGACTACGTGACCAAGCCGGTGGACACCGATCATCTGTTGTCGGTCATGGAGCACTGGATGCGCCAGAGGTGACGGGCCGTCCCTCGGGCGTCCAGTATGGGAGCCGGAAGAGGATCATCGCGTGCTGACTGAGTGTGGCCGTGGACGTGTGGAAGCGCGGGATTCGGGGAACCTTCTCGTCTCTCGCTGCGTTTCTGCTACGTGCACAGTGACATCGCGGTGACAGGGTGTGGCGACAGGCGGGGTGCAGCTACCATGACCGGCACAAGGACGGGCGGCGTGACGGAGTCGTCCCCTGGGGCGGCGTCCGGTTCGATGCCGGGGCGAGGAGGACGGGCCATGGTGCAGAAGGCCAAGATCCTCCTGGTCGATGACCGGCCGGAGAATCTGCTGGCGCTGGAGGCGATCCTCTCCGCGCTCGATCAGACACTGGTGCGGGCATCGTCCGGGGAGGAAGCGCTCAAAGCACTGCTCACCGACGACTTCGCGGTGATTCTGCTCGATGTGCAGATGCCGGGGATGGACGGCTTCGAGACCGCCGCGCACATCAAGCGGCGGGAGCGCACCCGTGACATCCCGATCATCTTCCTCACCGCGATCAACCACGGCCCGCACCACACCTTCCGTGGCTACGCGGCCGGCGCGGTCGACTACATCTCCAAGCCGTTCGACCCGTGGGTGCTGCGCGCCAAGGTCTCGGTCTTCGTCGACCTGTACATGAAGAACTGCCAACTGCGCGAGCAGGCCGCGCTGCTGAGGCTGCAACTGGACGGCGGCCGGCAGAGCGTCGGCGAGACCAAGGAGTCCGCCGGGCTGCTCGCCGAGCTCTCCGCGCGGCTGGCCGCGGTCGAGGAGCAGGCCGAGGCGCTCTCCAAACAGCTCGACGAGTCCGCGGACGCCGCGGCGGTGGCCACCGCCGCGCACCTGGAGCGCAAGCTGACCGGCCTGCGACGGGCGCTGGACGCCCTGGAGCCCGGTGCCGGGGCGCCGGCCGGCTGACAGGGCGTAGGAGGCCGTCTGACGGCCTTTCATGAGTCCGCCGCGCGACACGAATGGGTGAAGCGCCGTGCGCTCGTGCCAGGCACGCCGGCGCCTGTAATCTCGTCGGCATGGCCTCACGTACGTCCGGCAAGGGAACCCAGCGCACGGCGGGCCCCTCGAAGCCGCGCGCCGGACAGTCCGGGGGCGCCGCGAAGAAGACCGCCGCCAAGAAGGCGCCCGCGAAGCGGCCGCCGGCCAAGAAGGCCCCGGCCGCCAAGAAGGCCCCGGCGAAGCGGGCGCCGGCCAAGAAAGCGGCGCCGAAGCCGGCGCCGTCGCCGACCGGCGGCGTCTACCGCCTCGCGCGGGCCTGCTGGCTCGGTACCGCGCACGCCATCGGGGCGGTGTTCCGCGGCTTCGGCCGCGGCGCCAAGAACCTCGACCCGGCGCACCGCAAGGACGGGCTGGCGCTGCTGCTCCTGGGCCTGGCGCTGGTCATCGCGGCCGGCACCTGGTCCAACCTCTCCGGTCCGGTCGGCAACCTCGTCGAGCTGCTGGTCACCGGCGCGTTCGGGCGGCTCGACCTGGTCGTCCCGATACTGCTCGGCGGCATCGCGGTCCGGCTCATCCGGCACCCGGAGCGGCCGGAGGCCAACGGACGGATCATCATCGGGCTCTCGGCGCTGGTGGTCGGCGTGCTCGGACAGGTGGCGATGGCCTGCGGATCCCCGGGGCGGGGTGACGGACTGGCCGCCATACAGGACGCCGGTGGCTACGTCGGCTGGGCGGTGTCCAAGCCGCTGATCTTCACCGTCGGGCAGACCCTGGCGGTGGCGCTGCTGGTGCTGCTGACCGTCTTCGGACTGCTGGTGGTGACCGCGACGCCGGTGAACGCCATCCCGCAGCGGCTCCGGGCGCTCGGCACCCGGCTCGGCCTGCTGGAGGCGCCGGACGATGCCGCCGGGGCGGTGTACGAGGACGACGAGACCGGGTACGCGGCGGAGTGGCGCGAGCAGCCGGCCCGCAGGGCGCGGCGCGGCCCGGCGGCGGACAGCGATCCGGACGTGCTGGAGGAGGCCGCGCTGGCCAAGCGGCGTCGGCCGCGGCGCGCGGCGCAGCCCGCAGCCCGGCCGATGGACGCCGTGGACGTGGCCGCCGCGGCCGCCGCCGCGCTGGACGGCGCGGTGCTGCACGGCGTCCAGCCCTCGCCGCTGGTCGCCGAGCTCAGCGGCGGCATCTCCGGGGAGCGGCGGGAGCGCGGCGCGGACACCGGGGAGCAGAGCGGTGCGGTGCCGCCGGCCCGCGGTGCGGAGCCGCCCGCGGCGACGCCGGCCCCCGAGGCCCGGCGCCCCTCGGTGCCCGATCTCACCAAGACGTCGGTGCCGGACCTCACCAAGGCCGCGCCGGAGGCGTCCGGCGACCTGCCGCCGCGCGCCGAGCAGCTCCAGCTCGCCGGCGACATCACCTATGCCCTGCCGTCGCTCGACCTGCTCACCCGCGGCGGTCCCGGCAAGTCCCGCAGCGCCGCCAACGACGCCATAGTGGACGCGCTGACGAACGTCTTCACCGAGTTCAAGGTCGACGCCGCGGTCACCGGCTTCACCCGCGGTCCGACGGTCACCCGCTACGAGGTCGAGCTCGGCCCCGCGGTGAAGGTCGAGAAGATCACGGCCCTGGCCAAGAACATCGCCTACGCCGTGGCCTCCCCGGACGTGCGGATCATCTCGCCGATCCCCGGCAAGTCCGCGGTCGGCATCGAGATCCCGAACACCGACCGCGAGATGGTCAACGTCGGCGACGTGCTGCGCCTCGCGGACGCCGCCGGGGACGACCACCCGATGCTGGTCGCGCTCGGCAAGGACGTCGAGGGCGGCTATGTGATGGCGAACATCGCGAAGATGCCGCACGTGCTGGTCGCCGGTGCGACCGGTTCGGGCAAGTCGTCCTGCATCAACTGCCTGATCACCTCGATCATGATGCGGGCCACCCCCGAGGACGTCCGCATGGTGCTGGTGGACCCCAAGCGGGTGGAGCTGACGGCCTACGAGGGCATCCCGCACCTGATCACGCCGATCATCACCAACCCCAAGCGGGCCGCCGAGGCGCTGCAGTGGGTGGTGCGGGAGATGGACCTGCGCTACGACGACCTCGCGGCGTTCGGCTACCGGCACATCGACGACTTCAACGAGGCCATCCGGTCCGGCAAGCTCAAGACGCCCGAGGGCAGCGAGCGGGAGCTGTCGCCGTACCCGTACCTGCTGGTGATCGTGGACGAGCTGGCGGACCTGATGATGGTCGCGCCGCGGGACGTCGAGGACGCCATCGTCCGGATCACGCAGCTGGCCCGCGCGGCCGGCATCCACCTGGTGCTGGCCACCCAGCGGCCGTCGGTCGACGTCGTCACCGGCCTGATCAAGGCCAATGTGCCGTCCCGATTGGCGTTCGCGACCTCCTCGCTGGCCGACAGCCGGGTCATCCTGGACCAGCCGGGTGCCGAGAAGCTGATCGGCAAGGGCGACGGGCTGTTCCTGCCGATGGGCGCGAACAAGCCGGTCCGGATGCAGGGCGCGTTCGTCACCGAGGAGGAGGTGGCCGCCGTCGTCCAGCACTGCAAGGACCAGATGACGCCCGTCTTCCGGGACGACGTCACGGTGGGCACCAAGCAGAAGAAGGAGATCGACGAGGACATCGGCGACGACCTCGACCTGCTGTGCCAGGCGGCGGAGCTGGTGGTGTCCACCCAGTTCGGATCGACGTCGATGCTCCAGCGCAAGCTGCGGGTGGGATTCGCCAAGGCGGGGCGACTGATGGACCTCATGGAGTCCCGGAACATCGTCGGGCCGAGCGAGGGCTCCAAGGCGCGCGACGTGTTGGTCAAGCCCGATGAATTGGACGGAGTGCTGGCGGTCATCCGGGGGGAGGCTATCCAGTAGCACGTACGTGCGGACCGCGTTGTCCGTGCGCGGAGGCAACCGTTTTCCCTGGCCGTACGTCAAGTTGAGGGAGGCGGAGGAGGCCCCTGCGGCCTCCGGCCCCGAGGCAGCGCCGCGGGGCGTTCTGATGGCGTACAAACCCGGCTCTCCCGCTTGCCCGACCCTTTCGCAACACCCCTAGACTGAACTTCCAGCAGGTGGCTACACGCTCGAAAGGCGCCCCCGTGTCCATCGGCAACTCCCCCAACTCCCCTGAAGAGGACCGGCCTTCCGCCGGTCCCGACCGGCCGTCGGTCGGCCGTGTCCTCCAGCAGGCCCGCATCAGCGCGGGACTGACCGTCGAAGAGGTCAGTACGGCGACGCGGGTGCGGATTCCCATCGTGCAGTCGATCGAGCAGGACGACTTCTCGCGCTGTGGCGGTGACGTCTATGCGCGCGGACACATCCGCTCGCTCGCCCGTGCCGTCTCCCTGGACCCCCAACCCCTGATCGAACGCTACGACGCCGAGCACGGCGGCCGGCCCTCCCCGACCGTCGCCGCTCCGCTCTTCGAGGCGGAGCGGATCCGATCGGAACCCCGCCGCCCCAACTGGACCGCCGCGATGGTCGCGGCCATCGTCGCCGTCATCGGCTTCGCCGGCTTCACGTTCTTCAGCAGCGGCAGCAAGCACGAGGGCACCCCGATCGCCTCCGACACCGCCAAGGCCGACAAGCCGGGCCCGGCCCGCACCATCCACCCCCGAGCCCCCCAGCCGGCCCAGCCGGCACCCTCCGACAGCGCCATCGCCGGACTGCCCAAGGACAAGGTCACGATCAAGGTGACCGCCAAGGACGGGCAGAGCTGGGTCTCCGCCAAGGACGCCGACGGCAAACTCCTGCAGGACGGGCTGCTCAAGCAGGGGGAGTCGAAGACGTTCACCGACAAGAAGCGGATCGACCTCGTCGTCGGCAACGCCGGCGCCGTACAGCTGTACGTCAACGGCAAGGAGGTCAAGAAGGTCGGCGACGAGGGCTCCGTGGAGCGGCTGAGCTACACGCCGGGAGACCCGCAGGCCGGCTGAGGAACCGTGCCCGGAAGGTCTCCGCCGCCCGCCCCACGCCCCCGGGGACGGGCGGCGGAGACCTGCGCGCCATGGGGGTGTCCGGGACGAAGTAGGCTGAGCACCATGCCCGAACGCCGCACCGTCGCCCTTGTCACCCTTGGCTGCGCCCGTAACGAGGTGGACTCGGAGGAGCTCGCAGGCCGCTTGGCAGCGGACGGCTGGGAGCTCGTCGAGGACGCCACCGACGCGGACGTCGCCGTCGTCAACACCTGCGGCTTCGTCGAGGCCGCCAAGAAGGACTCCGTCGACGCCCTGCTGGAGGCCAACGATCTGAAGGATCATGGCCGGACCCAGGCCGTCGTCGCCGTCGGCTGCATGGCCGAGCGCTACGGCAAGGAGCTCGCCGAGGCGCTGCCCGAGGCGGACGGGGTGCTCGGGTTCGACGACTACGCCGACATCTCCGACCGGCTCCAGACCATCCTCAGCGGCGGCGTCCACGCCTCGCACACCCCGCGCGACCGCCGCAAGCTGCTGCCGATCAGCCCGGCCGAGCGCCAGGACGCCGCCGGCGTCGCGCTGCCCGGCCACTCCCAGTCCGATGCCGGCGAGCCGGCGGCCCCGCCCCAGGACCTGCCCGCGGGCGTAGCGCCGGCCTCCGGGCCGCGGGCGCCGCTCCGCCGCCGGCTGGGCAACGACCCGGTGGCCTCGGTGAAGCTGGCCTCGGGCTGCGACCGGCGCTGCTCGTTCTGCGCGATCCCGTCCTTCCGCGGCTCCTTCATCTCCCGCCGTCCCTCGGACGTGCTGGGCGAGACGCGCTGGCTGGCCGAGCAGGGCGTGAAGGAGATCATGCTGGTCTCCGAGAACAACACGTCCTACGGCAAGGACCTGGGCGACATCCGACTGCTGGAGACGCTGCTGCCGGAGCTGGCGGCGGTCGACGGCATCGAGCGGATCCGGGTCAGCTACCTGCAGCCCGCCGAGATGCGGCCCGGCCTGATCGACGTGCTGACCGGTACCGACAAGGTGGCCCCCTACTTCGACCTGTCGTTCCAGCACTCCGCGCCGGGGGTGCTGCGCGCGATGCGGCGGTTCGGCGACACCGACCGCTTCCTGGAGCTGCTGGAGACCATCCGCAGCAAGGCGCCCCAGGCCGGTGCCCGCTCCAACTTCATCGTCGGCTTCCCCGGCGAGTCGGAGAGCGACCTGGCGGAGCTGGAGCGCTTCCTGAGCGAGGCCCGGCTGGATGCCATCGGTGTCTTCGGCTACTCCGACGAGGACGGCACCGAGGCCGCCGGCTACGACGGCAAGGTCGACCCCGAGGTGGTCGCCGAGCGGCTGGCGCGGGTGTCCCGGCTCGCCGAGGAGCTGACCGCGCAGCGGGCGGCCGAGCGGGTCGGGGAGACCGTCCGGGTGCTGGTGGACCGGGTCGACGACGAGGACGACGGGATCGTCGGGCGGGCCGCGCACCAGGCGCCGGAGACCGACGGGGTCACGCTGCTCACGACCGACCAGGACCTGCGTCCCGGTCGTATGGTCGAAGCAAAGGTGGTCGCGAGCGAGGGCGTGGACCTCGTGGCGGAGGTGCTGTCGGTGGACGGTACGGGGTGTAGCGAGGAGGCGGGCAGATGAGCGGAGCCTCGGCTTCCGCCGCCGGGGGGCCGCGCACCGCGCCGGCCGTCCGGCAGGCCGGGCTGTGGAACATCGCCAATGTCCTGACGATGCTGCGGCTGGTGCTGGTGCCGGCGTTCGTGCTGCTGCTGGTGCACGACGGCGGGACGAGCCCGGTCTGGCGGTCGTTCGCCTGGGCGGCCTTCGCCATCGCCATGATCACCGATGTCTTCGACGGGCATCTGGCGCGCACGTACAACCTGGTCACCGACTTCGGCAAGATCGCCGACCCGATCGCGGACAAGGCGATCATGGGGGCCGCGCTGATCTGTCTGTCGGGGCTGGGGGACCTGTCCTGGTGGGTCACCGGCGTGATCCTCTTCCGGGAGCTCGGCATCACGCTGATGCGGTTCTGGGTGATCAAGCACGGAGTGATTCCGGCCAGTCGGGGCGGCAAGATCAAGACATTGGCGCAGGGCACCGCCGTGGGCATGTACGTCCTGGTGCTGAGCGGGCCGCTGGCCACCTTCCGCTGGTGGGTGATGGCGGTGGCGGTGGTGCTGACGGTGGTGACCGGGCTCGACTACGTCCGGCAGGCGGTGGTGCTGCGGCGGGCCGGGCTGGCCCGGGAGCGCGCCGAGCGGGCCGGAACCGCCGAGAGGACCGACGCCCGGTGAGCGCGCCGGGCTCTGCGGCGGCCGGGGCGCTGGAGGTGCTCGCCGGGCGCGGGCAGAGCCTGGCGGTGGCCGAGTCGCTGACCGGCGGGCTGGTGTCCGGCGAGCTGACCGCCGTCCCCGGGGCCTCACGGGTGGTGCGCGGGGCGGTCACGGCGTACGCCACGGACGTCAAGCGGGAACTGCTCGGCGTGGACGGCGCGCTGCTGGCCGCGCGCGGGGCCGTGGACGGCGAGGTCGCGCGGCAGATGGCGCGCGGGGTGCGGCGGGTACTCGGCGCAGACTGGGGCATCGCCACCACCGGCGTGGCCGGGCCCGATCCGCAGGACGGGCAGCCGGTGGGCACCGTCTACGTGGCCGTCCAGGGCCCGGACGGCCAGGAATCAGTACGACGGCTGGCGCTGGCGGGGGATCGTGACCGGATCCGTCGTGACAGCGTTCAGGCCGTGCTCGCGCTGCTGTTGAGCGAACTCACAGAAAATGCGCGGGCACAGGATACGGAACAACACGGGGGGAATGGATGTTTGCAGCCCTGAGTGAACACGTACTTGCTCCCGGCACGGCTACGGCCCGAGGCGGTACGGTGGGGCGAGAAGGATCCGCATCCGAGGTCCGAGGAGGGAGCCAGCGATGATTCTGCTTCGTCGCCTGCTGGGTGACGTGCTGCGCCGACAGCGTCAGCGCCAAGGCCGCACCCTGCGCGAGGTCTCGTCCTCCGCCCGGGTGTCGCTCGGCTACTTGTCCGAGGTCGAGAGGGGGCAGAAGGAGGCGTCCTCCGAGCTGCTCTCGGCGATCTGCGACGCGCTGGATGTCCGCATGTCCGAGCTGATGCGAGAGGTCAGCGACGAGCTGGCGCTCGCCGAGCTGGCCGCCTCCGCGGCGGCGACCGACACGGTGCCGGCACCGGTGCGGCCGAAGCTCAATTCGGTGTCCGTCGCGTCCCTGGCCGGTATGCCCGAGGAGCGCGTGACCATCAAGCCCCCGGCCGACGTCGTGGATGTCGTCGCGGCCTGACACCACAGACCACGCAGAGCCTTCAGCCCCGGCGGGCAGCAGTCCGCCGGGGCTTGCTCCATGCCCGTGCGGCGTCGGGGCGGGTGCCCGGCCGGACCGGCTGGGCTGCTCGGGGTGGAGCCTTGGCCCGTACCATGGGCTGAATCGGATCATTCGCCCAAATACCACCAATGCGTCTGAAGTGGAGTATCTGGATGTCTGTGGTCACCAGCACGCTCTCCGATCAAGCCCGCACCGTCGTCGGCAACGCCCTCCAGGGCGCCCTGGTCGATCTGGTGGATCTCTCCCTGGTCGCCAAGCAGGTGCACTGGAACGTCGTCGGTCCGCGCTTCCGCTCCGTCCACCTCCAGCTCGACGAGGTCGTCGCCGTCGCGCGGCAGCACGCCGACACGGTGGCCGAGCGGGCCTCGGCGATCGGCGTCACGCCGGACGGTCGGTCCGCGACGGTCGCCAAGACCAGCGGCATCAGCGAGGCGCCGGACGGCTGGGTCAAGGACGGCGACGTCGTCCGGACGATGGTGGACGCGCTCGGCGCGGTCATCGGGCGGATGCGGGAACGGATCGCCGCCACCGACGAGCCCGATCCGGTCAGCCAGGACATCCTCATCGGTCTCACCGCCGACCTGGAGAAGCACCACTGGATGTTCCAGGCCGAGGCCCACTGACCGCGACCCACTGACGGCGGCCTCTCGACCACGGCGCGCTGACCGGGCGCCGGCCCGCTCCGCCGCCCGGGACCCCGGAGCGCACCGCGCGCGCCGGGCGTGCGTCGGTGCGCCCCTGCCGCCGGATGGTGGGACCGGTCTAGCGTCGGCCCGAGGAGGCAGGCATGGCGAGGCGTGCGAGGCCCCTGCCGGGGCGGTGGATATGCGCGGCGCTCGTCGGGGGCCTGTGGTGCTGGGCGGTGTGCCGGCTGGTCCTGTGGCCGGGGGCGGTGGGGCCGGTGGAGGGCGCGGTGGCCACGGCCGGCTGGGGGCTCAGCCTGCTGCCGGTGCACTGCGTTCCGTGGAGCGGGCGGCGTCAGGGGGCGCGGGCCGACCGTACGGGGCGCGGGGGAGTGGCGGCGGCCGTCGAGGCACGGCTCGCCGAGGTGTGGCGGCGCAGTGGGCTGGAACGGCTGGTCGAGGCGTGGCGGCGCACCGGGGTGGGGCGGCGCCTGGAGGCGTGGCGTCGTCGCGCGGCGGAGGATCCGGCCGGTCGTGAGTGACGCGGCGGGTGGTGCCGCGGGGGCCGAGTGTTCCCGGGAGGACGTCAGGGGGTCGGGGGTGCCGGGGGTGCGGACGGCTGGCAGGTGGGGCACCAGTAGGTGACGCGTTCCTCGGCGGTGGGGTCCTGGTCGGCGGTGCGGATCGGAGTGCCGCAACGCAGGCAGGGGTGGCCGGCACGGCCGTAGACCCACAGCCGGCGGTCGGGGCGGGATCCGCCACCGCCCTGGAACGGGCGTGGGCGGTACTCCCACGGGGTGGTGACGCGGGCCGGGCGCTGCTTGTTGGCCTCCAGGAGCTTCTTGGCCAGGGCCGGGGCGCGCTCGGGGGAGGCCAGGCCGCCGACCGGGAGCCAGGGCGAGGCGCCGAGCAGGAAGCACAGCTCGGACTTGTAGACATTGCCGATGCCGGCGAGGTTGCGCTGGTCGAGCAGGGCCTCGCCGAGAGGCCGGTCGGGGGCGGCCAGCAGCCGGCGCAGGGCCTCGGCCGGGTCCCAGTCCGGGCCCAGCAGGTCGGGGCCGAGATGGCCGGTGACCCGGGACTCGTCGGCGGTGCGCAGCAGCTCCAGGACGGGGAGACGGTAGCCGACGGCGGTGTGCGCCGCGGTGCCGAGGACCGCCCGGATCTGGTGCGCGGGGCCGCCGCGCCAGCGCTCGGCCGGGGCGTAGATCTTCCAGGCGCCGTCCATCCGCAGATGGGAGTGGAGGGTGAGGCCGCCCTCGAAGCGGATGAGCAGGTGCTTGCCGCGGGGCACCACCGCCAGCACCTCGCGGCCGGTCAGGTCCACCGTGGCGAGGCGGGGGACGCGTAGGTCGCAGCGGGTCAGCGGGCTGCCGGCCAACGCCTGGTGGAGACGGTGCGCCAGCCGCCAGACGGTGTCGCCTTCGGGCATGGGGCCATCATGCACCGCCGGGCGGGGGACCGGACGCTTCCGTCCGGGCCGGCTGCCCCCGCCCGGCGGGCTCAGCCGCGCAGCCGCAGCCCCCGCGGCGTCGGGTGGAAGCCCGCGGCCTCCAGGACGGGCGCGAACGGGGAGGTGAGGGCGGCGGTGCCGTTGATGCGCTCGGTGGTCAGGGTGCCGACGGCGCCGGCCCGGGCCGCCTCGACGAGGGCCTCGACGGCCGGCCGGAGCCGGGGGTCGGCGGCGGCCGCGGCCGGGTCGGGGCCCAGTGGCCATATCAGCAGGGTCTTGCCGCCGCGCTCCATGTAGAGCGCCAGCTCGCCGTCGACCAGGACGACCAGCGAACCGGCCTTGCGGCCCGGCTTGTGGGTGGCACCTTCGGGGGGCTCGGGCCAGGACAGGGCGGCGCCGTATGCGTTGGCAGGGTCGGCGGCGGCCAGGACCAGGGCGCGGCGGGGCTGCCCTGGGCCACCGTCCGGGAAGGGGGCGTCGGCGCCGCGCTCCCGTTGGTTGCTGATCGCCCGCAGCCGGTCCACCGCGCCGTCCATCGCGAACTGGGCGGCGCCCAGCCCCTCGACGACGTAGCCGCGCCGGGCCTGCCCGGACTCCTCGAAGACGGACAGCACGCGATAGGCGGCGGAGAAGCCGCCGGCGACCCCTTCGGCGGCGACCGCGCCGCGGGTGACGATGCCGTGCCGGTCCAGGAGCGTACGGGCCAGGGCGTGGGCGCGGCGGGTCGGATCCGGCTCGGGGGCGGGCAGCAGTGACCAGCGGCCGCCGACCGTCGGCGGGCCGGAGCGCGAGGCGGTGGGGCGCGCGGCGGCGTTCAGCGTCCCTCCCCCGAACTCCGCTCGGAGGTGCCCCCACCTGCCGCGGGGGACGGTGCGCCGGGCGCGGTGGGCCGTGGAGCCGGCCGTGCGGCCCGAGCCGAGCAGGGCGCGCAGCGGCGCCAGGGTGTCGTTGGTGAGCCGCCCGGACCAGGCCAGCTCCCACAGCGCGTCGGCGAGCTGCGGATCGGTGGCGTCCGGATGCGTGGTGGCGCGGACCTGGTCGGCGATCTGCCGGAAGAACAGGCCGTAACCGGGGGCGAGGGCGGTCAGCACGGACTCGTGCAGCGCGGTCGGATCCAGGGGCAGCGGGGGCTGAAGGAGCAGGGGCGCGGTGTCGGCGAGGTGGAGGGAGAGCCAGCCGTCCTTGCCGGGCAGGGCGCCGGCGCCGGCCCACAGCACCTCGCCGGTGGCGGTGAGCTCGTCCAGCAGGGCGGGGGTGTAGCCGCCGACGCGGGACGGCAGGATCAGCTTCTCCAGCGCGGAGGCCGGCACCGGCGCGCCCTGGAGCTGCTCGATTGCTCGGACCAGGCCGTCGATGCCGCGCAGCCCGTACCCGGAGGCGGCGGTGGCGACCGGCGGTGCGGGTGCCCCGGAGGCGGGTGCCGGGCGCGGGACGCCGACGTGCTGCCACTGGGGCAGGAAGGCGGCCAGCGCGGCGGGCGGCACCGGCTCCAGCTCCTCGCGCAGCGCGGCCAGCGAGCGGCGGCGGAGCCGGCGCAGCACCTGGGCGTCGCACCATTCCTGGCCGATGCCCTCGGGATGGAACTCGCCCTGGACCAGGCGGCCGGTGGCGGCCAGGCGGTGCAGGGCGCCGTCGGTGACGGCGGTGCCGAGGCCGAAGCGGGTGGCCGCCTGCTCGGACGTGAACGGGCCGTGGGTGCGGGCATAACGGGACAGCAGATCGCCCAGCGGGTCCTTGACCGGCTCGGTGAACGACTCGGGGACGCCGACCGGCAGCGCGGTGCCCAGGGCGTCCCGGAGCCGGCCGGCGTCCTCGACGGCGGCCCAGTGCTCGGCGCCGGCGATCCGCACCCGGATGGCGCGCCGGGCCCCGGCCAGCTCCTCGGCCCAGGCCGGCTCCGCGCCGCGCTCGGTCAACTCGGTGTCGGTCAGCGGCCCGAGCACCCGCAGCGCGTCGGCGACGCCCTCGACGTCCTTGACGCGGCGGTCCTCGGTGCGCCACTGCAGCTCGGCCTCCAGCTCGGCCAGCACCTGCGCGTCCAGCAGCTCGCGCAGCTCGGCCCGGCCCAGGAGTTCGGCCAGCAGCCGGGAGTCCAGGGACAGCGCGGCGGCCCGGCGCTCGGCCAGCGGGGAGTCGCCCTCGTAGAGGAACTGCGCGACGTAGCCGAACAGCAGGGAGCGGGCGAACGGGGACGGCTCCGGCGTCGTGACCTCCACCAGGCGGACCCGGCGGGCCTCGATGTCGGCCATCAGCTCCGTCAGACCCGGGACGTCGAAGACGTCCTGGAGGCATTCGCGGACCGCCTCCAGCACGATCGGGAACGACCCGAACTCGCTCGCGACCTGGAGGAGTTGGGCGGCGCGCTGGCGCTGCTGCCACAGCGGGGTGCGCTTGCCGGGGCTGCGGCGGGGCAGCAGCAGGGCGCGCGCCGCGCACTCCCGGAACCGGGAGGCGAACAGCGCGGAGCCGCCGACCTGGTCGGTGACGAGCTGATCGACCTCGCCGTGCTCGAAGACCACATCGGCGGCGCCCACCGGGGACTGCTCGGGGTCGTACTCCGCGCGGTCCGCGACGCCGAAGCCGCCGTCGCCGTCGAGGAGGTCCAGGCCCATCAGGTCGGCGTCCGGCAGCCGCAGCACGATGCCGTCGTCGGCGTGCATCACCTGGGCGTCCAGGCCGTAGCGCTCGGCGAGCCGGGCGCCCAGGGCCAGGGCCCAGGGGGCGTGCACCTGCGCCCCGAAGGGGGAGTGGATGACGATCCGCCAGTCGCCCAGCTCGTCGCGGAAGCGCTCGACGACGATGGTGCGGTCGTCCGGGACATGGCCGCAGGACTGGCGCTGTTCGGAGAGATAGGCCAGGACGTTGGCGACCGCCCAGTCGTCGAGCCCGGCGGCGGACAGCCGGGCGGCCGCCTCCTCGGGGGAGAGCGAGCCGATCTCCCGGAGGAACGCGCCCAGCGCACGGCCCAGTTCGAGCGGGCGGCCGAGTTGGTCGCCCTTCCAGAACGGCAGTCGGCCGGGCACCCCGGGGGCGGGCGTGACCAGCACCCGGTCGCGGGTGATGTCCTCGATGCGCCAGGAGGTGGTGCCGAGGGTGAAGACGTCGCCCACCCGGGACTCGTAGACCATCTCCTCGTCCAGCTCGCCCACCCGTCGCCCGCCACCGCCCTTGGCGGAGCTGTCGCCGGCGAGGAAGACGCCGAACAGGCCGCGGTCGGGGATCGTGCCGCCGGACGTCACGGCGAGCCGCTGGGCACCGGGGCGGCCGGTGACGGTCTGTGCGACGCGGTCCCAGACCAGCCGGGGGCGCAACTCGGCGAAGGCGTCGGACGGATAGCGCCCGGCGAGCATGTCCAGCACCGAGGTGAACGCGGACTCCGGGAGCGCGGCGAACGGCGCCGCCCGGCGGACCACGGCCAGCAGCTCCTCGACGTCCCAGGTGTCCATCGCCGCCATCGCGACCAGCTGTTGGGCCAGCACGTCCAGCGGATTGGCGGGCACCCGCAGCGCCTCGATGGCGCCCGAGCGCATCCGCTCGGTGACCACCGCCGCCTGCACCAGATCGCCGCGGTACTTGGGGAAGACGATGCCCTTGGACACCGCGCCGACCTGGTGGCCGGCCCGGCCCACCCGCTGGAGCCCGGAGGCCACCGACGGCGGCGACTCCACCTGGACGACCAGGTCGACCGCACCCATGTCGATGCCCAGCTCCAGGCTGGACGTGGCGACCACCGCCGGCAGACGGCCCGCCTTGAGGTCCTCCTCCACCAGGGCGCGCTGCTCCTTGGAGACCGAGCCGTGGTGGGCGCGGGCCAGCAGCGGCGGCGCGCCCTTGGCGGCACCGGACTCGGCCATCAGCTCGGCGGGGGAGTGGTGCTCGGGCAGGGCCGTGCCCGTGGTGCGCTCGTAGGCGATCTCGTTGAGGCGGTTGCACAGCCGCTCCGCGAGGCGGCGGGAGTTGGCGAAGACGATCGTGGAGCGGTGGGCCTGGACGAGGTCGGCGATCCGCTCCTCGACCTGCGGCCAGATGGATGGCTTCTCGCCCGTCTCGCCCTCCTGGACGGGGGCGCTGCCGAGCTCGCCCACCCGTCGCTCACCACCGCCCTTCGCAGGACGCGCTGCGCGCGGCTCGTTCATATCCTCCACCGGGACGACCACCGAGAGGTCGAACCGCTTGCCGGACGGCGGCTGGACGATCTCCACCCGGCGCCGCGGCGACAGATAGCGGGCCACCTCCTCCACCGGGCGGACCGTCGCGGACAGCCCGATCCGGCGCGCCGGGCGGTCGAGCAGCTCGTCCAGCCGCTCCAGGGACAGCGCCAGATGGGCGCCGCGCTTGGTGCCGGCGACCGCGTGCACCTCGTCCAGGATGACGGTCTCGACGCCGGCCAGCGCCTCCCGGGCCGAGGCCGTCAGCATCAGGAACAGCGATTCGGGCGTCGTGATCAGGATGTCCGGCGGGCGGGTGGCCAGCGCGCGGCGCTCGGCGGCCGGGGTGTCGCCGGAGCGGATGCCGACCCGGATGTCCGGCTCCGGCAGCCCGAGGCGGATCGCCTCCTGCCGGATCCCCGTCAGCGGACTGCGCAGATTCCGCTCCACATCGACGGCGAGGGCCTTCAGGGGCGAGACGTACAGCACCCGGCAGCGCTTCTTCGGCTCGGCGGGCGGCGGGGCGCTCGCCAGCGCGTCCAGCGACGCCAGGAACGCGGCCAGCGTCTTGCCGGAGCCCGTCGGCGCCACCACCAGGACGTCGGATCCCTCGGCGATCGCCCGCCAGGCGCCCTCCTGCGCGGCGGTGGGCGCGCTGAACGCCCCGGCGAACCAGCCGCGGGTCGCGGGCGAGAACGAATCGAGCGCTGCCTCGGTCATGTTCCCCATCGTGCACCGGACCACTGACAATCCGGTCCGCCGCCGGCCGCGGCCCGCCGCGGGGCCGTCGCCGCGCGGCGTCCACGGTGCGGACGCCCTGTCGCCCGGCCGCCGGGAATCCGCACAATGAGGGCATGGGCATGATCAGTACGGAGGGTGAGCCCACCGCGCCGCGGGCCCCTGACGAGTGGGCGCGCCACTGGCGCTACCCCGGGCTGCCCGGCCTCGACCTGCTGCGCGCCCGCTACGTCCGGCACTCCTTCCCCCGGCACGCCCACGACGGGTATGTGCTCTGCGCGGTCACCTCCGGGATCGAGGCGGTCGGCCTGCGCGACGGCGTCGTCCGCGCCGGACCCGGCTCCGTCGTGATGATCAATCCGGAGGTGCCGCACACCGCGCGGGCCGGCGCCCCCGAGGGCTGGGCCTACGCCACGCTCTACCCCTCGGTGGACCTCGTCGCCGGGATCGCCCATGAGACCACCGGGCTGCGCGGCACCGCGGGCTTCGTCCGGACCGTCGCCGACGAGCCCGGCCTCGGCCGGCTGATCGCCGGCGTCCACCGGGCCGCCGAGGCCGGCAACGCGCTGGCCGCCGACAGCCTGCTGCGGATCGTGGTGGCCCGGCTGCTGCGCGGCCACGGGGGACCGCTGCCCGCCCGCGCGTCCCGGGCGGCCGGCGCCCGTACCGCCGCCCGGGCCCGCGCCGTCCTGGAGGAGCGGATGCCCGATCCGCCCACCCTGGAGGAACTCGCCCGGGAACTGGGGACCAGCCCGTTCGCGCTGCTGCGGGCCTTCCGGGCCGCGTACGGCATGCCGCCGCACACCTGGCTCACCGACGCCCGCGTGCGGCGCGCCCGCCGGCTGCTGGAGGCCGGCACCCCGCCCGCCGAGACGGCCGTGACGGTCGGCTTCACCGACCAGCCGCACCTGAACCGGCACTTCACCCGGATCGTCGGAGTGCCGCCGGGCGCCTACCGCCGGGAGCGCGCGGCGGCGGGTGCAAGAACGTACAAGACCGCGGGGGACGCGCCCTCCTAGGGTCCGGGGCGTGGCTGAACAGACAGATCGCGCAGTACCGGCGGAGATACGCACCGCCCAGGTCCGCGGCCCGGGGAGCCCCGCCACCGGGGCGCACGACGAGCCGCCGTCCGTACCGGAGCGGCCCGATGCGGCCGTCGTCAGGGACGCGTTGGGCGTCGGCATCGCCGTCGGGCTCTCCGGCTTCGCCTTCGGCGTGACCTCCGCCGGTGCCGGGCTCAGCGTCTGGCAGACCTGCGCCCTGAGCCTCCTGGTCTTCACCGGGGCCTCGCAGTTCGCCCTGGTGGGCGCGCTCGCCGCGGGCGGCAACCCGTTCACCGCCGCGGCCGGGGCCTTCTTCCTGGGCGTCCGCAACGCCTTCTACGGGCTGCGGCTCTCCGCCGTCCTCGGCTACCGCGGCGCGGTCCGGCCGCTGGCCGCCCACTGGATCATCGACGAGACCGCGGCCGTCACCCTGGCCCAGACCGGGCGGCGCAGCGCACGACTGGGCTTCACCGTCACCGGGCTGTCGCTGTACGTCCTGTGGAACCTCACCACCCTCGGCGGTGCCCTGGGGGCCCGGGCGCTCGGCGACACCGCAGCCTGGGGCCTGGACGCGGCCGTCCCCGCGGTGTTCGTGGCGCTGCTCGCGCCGATGCTGCGGTCCGCCGTGGAGCGGTGCACGGCCGGCCTCGCCGTGCTGCTGCTCCTGGTGACGCTGCCGGTCCTGCCCGCCGGCGTGCCGGTGCTGCTCTCGGCGCTCGCCGCGCCCGCCGTCCTCGTAGTCCAGGGACGGTGGCGACGCCGGCCCGCCCCACAGGAGCGGGCCGGCGCGTACCACGACACCGTCGAGGAGGACCGGACATGAACGTCTGGATCGCGATCGGCGTCACCGCCGTCGGCTGCTACCTGGTCAAGTTCCTCGGCCTGTCGGCGCCCGCCGGCGTCCTGGAACGCCCCCTGGTCAAACGGTTGGCCGCGCTGCTCCCGGTGGCCCTGCTGGCCGCGCTGACCGCCCAGCAGACCTTTGGCGACGGTGGGCACCTGCTGCTGGACGCCAGGGCCGCCGGGGTCGCCGCGGCCGTCGTCGCCCTGCTGCTGCGCGCCCCGTTCCTGCTGATCGTCGCGGCCGCGGTGGCGGTCACCGCCGGGGTGCGCGCCCTGGGCGGGTGACTGCGCCGCCGGGCCGTCGAAGGGCCCGGCGGGCGGCCGCCCGGCCGCTCAGCCCAGTGGCCGCCCGTACGCCCGGAGCGTGAGCAGCGCCTCCAGGGTCACCAGCGGGCGGCCCTCCACCTCCGTACCGGGCGCCCACAGGCGCCAGTTGACGGGCCAGCCGCCGTCCTCCCCCTGGAGCGCGACGAGGTGGTCCAGGGCCCGGTCCATCTCCTGGTCGGTGAACCAGCCGCGGGCCAGCGAATCGGGCGCGGCGGCGAAGTCGTACGCGAAGTGGTGCTCCCCGGGGGCGTACCCCTCCGGTACCGGAACGTCGGCCGCCCGCTCCGGGTCCAGCACGACCAGGTCCTGCTCCCGTACCAGCCGGCCCAGTCGCCGCGCCGCCGCGGCCGCCCGCGGCCGGTCCGGGGCGCCGTCCAGGAACGCCACCGCCGCCGCGACCTCGTAGGGATGGGTCTTCTCCAGGGACTCCACGGTCGCCCAGCAGTAGTCGGTCGCCCGGAACAGCCAGGCGTGCCACACCTGATTGCGGTGCAGCAGCCCCACCACCGGGCCGGTCGCCAGCAGCGAGCTCGGCGGGTCGTCCACCACGGGGATCCAGGGCGCGGCCGGATAGCCGCGCAACGAGGGGTGCACCGCCGGCAGCGCCCCCTCGGACGTGGAGATCCGCGTCAGGTAGCGGCAGATCGGCTCCACCCGGCGGCCGTCGCACCGCCCGATCCGGTTCAGGACCTTCAGCGCGTGCGCGGTGTGCAGCGGTTGGCTGACCGGGCCGCGCAGGTCGGGTTCCAGGGCGTGGCCGTAGCCGTCGTCGTCGTTGCGGTACGCGGTGAGCGCGGTCTCGACCGGGTCCGCGCCGCCGCCGAGGAAGTGGTGCGCGAAGAGCCGCTGCTCCAGCACCCGGGCGGTCAGCCAGACGAAGCGCTCGGCACGCGCCAGAGGGGTCGCTGGGGGACTTACGTTTTCGGCCATGGCCCGACCGTAGGGGCGAAAGCCCGCGCCGGCACGGGCTCGCGGCCCGCTGCCCTCCGAGGGCGGGACCCTGGAGGCATCCGGTTGACGACCTCCGCCGTGGACGCGGGGCGTCTCCAGGGGCGGGACGGGGATTGCGGGTTCGCGGTGCGCATGCTGCAATGCCGCGCGTGATGGGTCAACTCCCGCTGCACCGGCGCCTCTTCCTGGACCTCGCGCGGCTCGCCTCCGCGGCGTGTCGTCCGGCGGGGCGCTGACCCCGTCCCGCGCGCCCGGTGCGCACGCCGCCGTCCCCGGCGTCAGCCGCGCCCGACGGCAGCCCGCCAGCGGACCCCGCCCCGTCCACGACCCGCGCGGGACCGGCCGCCCCGGATACCCGCGGTGCGCGCGCCGGTCCCACCGGGCAGGGCGTCAAACCGCCGTCCCGGTACACCGGTTGACGAGGCACCGTCCCACACCATCGCCGCCGCCGAGCGGCCAGCGGATGCGTCATCCTGCCCGCGCCCCGCGCGCCCGACCCTGGTGCGCGCGCCCTCCCGTTCCCCGATCCTGGAGCCGATCCGTGCCCACTCGCAGTAAGAACACCCGCATGCTGGCGCTCGCCGCCGCGCTGGCCGCCGTCCTCGGTGCGGCGGGGCCCGCGCGGGCCGCGGCCCCGCCCGCCAACCCCCACCTCGCCGCGGGCGGGGCGGGGGCCATGCACGGCGACACCGCCTCGTCGGACACCACGCCCCGACCGGGCCCGGGGACCGGCCGGGTCGCCGCCCACCGCACGGCGCTGCAGTCCGCCTGCCCGACCGTGCTGGCCGGCTCGGACGGCTACCCGGTCGCCGTCTGCACCGGCATCTTCGACCGGGCGCCGCACGTCCATCTGCTGGACCCGGCCACCGGCGCCTCGCTGACCGAGCTCAAGCTCGCCAAGTCCGGCGTGCTGGGCGGCATATACAGCTATCTGGACGAGCGGGACCGACTGGTCGTCGCCGACGGCTCCGGCGATCTGCTGCGGATCGCCCACGCCCGGACGGCGGGCGGCGGCTGGGAGGTGAAGGTCGTCGAGCGGACGCCGCTGACCGGCGCGGTCGCCGCGGGGGACAGCGTGGTCGGGCTCTCCCCGGACTGGCGGGGGCGGGTGTGGTTCGCGACCGCGCACGGCCTCGTCGGCACGGTGGACACCACGACGAAGGCGGTGCGCACGGCGGACCTCGGCGAAGCGGTGGCCAACTCCCTGGCCACCGCGCCCGAGGGCGCCGCGGTGGCCACCGCCCATGCGCTGTACCTGTTGCGCGCGGGCGCGGACGGGACGCCGCGGGTGGTGTGGCGACGGGCGTACGACCGCGGGCCGGCCCGCAAGCCGGGGCAGCTCAGCCACGGGACGGGGGCCACCCCGACGTTCTTCGGGCCGCGCACCGGTTCGGAGTACCTCGCGATCACCGACAACGCCGCGCCCCAGGAGAACCTGATCGTGGTGGCCACCAAGGACAACCGCACGGTGTGCCGGATCCCGGTCCTCGACCCCAACGGGAGCGGCACCGAGAACTCGCCCGTCGGGGCCGGCAACAGCGTGTACGTGGCGAGCACCTACGGCTATCCGTACCCGGCGGTGCCGGACGGCGCGGGGCCCGCCGAGCCCGCGAGCGCGCCGTTCGGCGGCGGGCTGACCCGGGTGGACCTCGACCGGGACGGCAGCGGCTGCGCGGTCCGCTGGGACGCCCGGATCCGCTCGGCGGCGGTGCCCAAGCTGTCCGTCGCGGACGGCATGCTCTACACGGTGGAGCGCACCGGAGTCCTGGACCCGGCCCGGACCGGCATCCTGGACCGCTACGACTTCCTGGCGGTGGACGCGGAGACCGGCCGGGTGGCGAACCGCAGCCGCCTGGGGACCGGCTTCCTCTTCGACACGCTCCAGATGGCGGGCAACGCCACGCCCGGAAGGGTGTGGTGGCAGGGCACCGTCACCGGGGTGGTGCGGATCGCCCCCCAGTAGCCGGACGGCGTCGGCGCCCGGCCGTCCGTCAGGGGACGCGGCCGGGCGCCGAGGGGGTCATGCCGTGCGACGGGGCATCAGTACTCGTCGCCCTCGTAGTAGTTGTTGACGACCACCTCGGGCTCGTCGTCGGAGAACGCCTCGTTCAGCAGCGCGCCGCCGACCAGGCCGGCGGCACCGGCGCCGATCAGCGCGCCGGTGCCGAAGCGCCGGCCGCCGCCCTGGTGCTGCTCCGGCTGCTGCGGGTAGCCCTGCTGGGGGTAGCCCTGCTGCGCCTGCTGCGGGTAGCCCTGCTGGACGGGCTGCGGGTAGCCGGCCTGGGCCGGGGTGTAGAACGGCGGCGTGGTGGTCTGCACCCGCTGCGCGCATCCGCCGCAGGTCTGGACCTGGCGCGGCACACCCCACTGCGGGGACCAGGTCACGGGCGTCATTCCGGGGCCGTGGCTGGGGTCGAAGAAGCAGGTCATGTCGGAACTTCCTGTCGGTTGCGGTGATGTGGCAGGGGTGGAGCCCGCTCCGGACGGCGCCACTCCGGCGGCGGAGGCCACGGCCACGGAAGTCGCCGTGGGCGTGGGCGCCGCCGCCGGGGCGGCGGCCGGCTCCGGGCGCAGCACCTCGACGCCGTAGTCCTGCGCGATCCCGGCGAGCCCGGAGGCGTAGCCCTGGCCGATCGCGCGGAACTTCCAGTCCGTGCCGTGGCGGTACAACTCGCCGAAGACCATGGCGGTCTCGGTGGCGGCCTGGCCGGAGAGGTCGAAACGGGCCAGCTCGGCGCCGCCGGTCTGATCGACCACGCGGATGTAGGCGCTGCTCAGCTGGCCGAAATTCTGCCGGCGCTGCTCGGCCTCGTAGATGGAGACCGGGAAGACGATCTTTGCGACCTCGGGCGGGACCGCGCCGAGGTCCACCTCGATCTGTTCCTTGTCCTCGCCGGTGGGGCGGCTGCCGGAGTGCCGCACCGCGCCGTCGGGGCTGGTGAGGTTGTTGAAGAACACGAAGTGCTGGTCGGAGAGGACCTTCCCGGACTCGCCGCACAGCAGCGCGCTGGCGTCCAGGTCGTGGCCGGTCCCGGTGGTGGTTCCCACCTGCCAGCCCAGCCCCACCCTGACGGCGGTCAGACCCGGGGCCTGCTTGCTGAGCGACACATTGCCGCCCTTGGTCAGGGCCACGCCCATGAGCTTCCTCCATACGTTCCCGGCATCAGGCGTCCGTCGGCTACAACGCCAAGGAAATCGGCAAGGTTCCCTATCTTGCGCAATGCTTGAAGTATGCGACTGAGAAGTCGTCAGGACGGTCCCGCCACCGCGTCCTGACGCCTTTCTGTCGCGGTGCTGTCACCGCGCGACGGTCCGGTCACCGTGCGACGGCCCGCCCGGCCTGCGCCCAGTTCGCGTGCAGCCGGTCCAGGTAGGACCGGGCCTGGGCGCCCGGCGCGGTGCCGTGGGCGAAGGCGAGCATGTTGCCGGCGCCGGCGTTGTAGCCCAGCGCCAGCAGGTCGTCGCGGGAGTGGTCGGCCGGTCGTTGCGCGGGCAGCCGGCGGTCCAGGTCGTGCAGGTACCAGGCGGCCGCCTCGACGGCGAGTTTCCGGTCGTCGGGCAGCTCCTCCCACTTCCGGTCGGCGAAGTCCCGGCCGCGTTTGACCTCGTCGAAGGCGGCCCGGTGCATGTTGGCGATGCCGAACGCGGCATCGGGCTTGTAGCGCTGCCAGGCCCGCTCCAGCGCCGGATCGTGCGGCTTGTACGCCTCGTTGTAGAGGATCGCCATCAGCAAGTGGGGGTGGACGCCGGCCGCCGTCGCGTACGTGCGCACCGCGGCGGCGCAGTCGGCCGGGTCGTACGCCCCGTCGGGCCGGGGGGCCGTGGAGTCGTCGCCGGGCGTCGCGGAGGGGGTGACGTCCGGTGCGGTGGACGTCGTGCCGGACGGCCGGGGCGCGGTGTCGGGAGCGGGGCCGTGGCCCGTGTGCACCAGTGCCCAGACCGTCACGGCGGCGCCGGGCAGCACCCACCAACGCCACCGCGCCCGGGCTGTCACCATGTCCCGCTCCCTCCGGAAGCCGCCGCTCCGGCGTCGGACGGACCGTCCCGCCCGGCCCGCCGGCCGACGCGCCGCTCAGCCGACGTTGACCCCGAAGTCCTGGGCGATGCCGCGCAGTCCCGAGGCGTAGCCCTGGCCGATGGCCCGGAACTTCCACTCCGCGCCGTGCCGATAGACCTCGCCGAAGACCATGGCGGTCTCGGTGGAGGCGTCCTCCGTGAGGTCGTAGCGGGCGATCTCCCGGCCGTCGGCCTGATTGACCACGCGGATGAACGCGTCGCGGACCTGGCCGAAGCTCTGGCCGCGCTGCTCGGCCTCGTAGATGGAGACCGGGAAGACGATTTTGGCGACCTGCGCGGGGACGGTGGCCAGGTCGACCTGGATCTGTTCGTCGTCGCCGTGGCTACCGCCGGTGAGGTTGTCCCCGGAGTGCACCACGGAACCGTCCGGGCTGGTGAGGTTGTTGAAGAACACGAAGTGCTGGTCGGAGACGACCTTGCCGGACTGTGCGCACAGCAGCGCGGAGGCGTCCAGGTCGTAGTCGGCGCCGGTGGTGGTGCGGACGGCCCAGCCCAGCCCGATGGTCACCGCGCTGAGGCCGGGGGCCTCCTTGCTGAGCGAGACGTTGCCGCCCTTGGCCAGGGTCACACCCATGAAAACCCTCCAGCGTTCCTTGGAGCCGGTCTGTGCTGTCGTCCTGGACAACGCGGGGAACCTCATCTTGGTTCCATGATTGCGCAATATCTAAAATGTCTGGGGCGTCGGGGAGCGTGGACGGGGCCGGGGCGGCCCTCAGCCGCCCAGGCGGCGGAGCCGGGGCGGCGCGGCGTGCGCGTCGCGGGCGGCGAGTTGGACGACGAGGGTGCGCATCACGGCGACGGTGTCGGGGTCGTCGACGAAGTAGACGACCCGGCGGCCCTCGCGGCGGGAGCGCACCAGTCCGGCGAGTTTGAGCTTGGACAGGTGCTGGCTGATCGCGGGCAGGGCGCCGCCGACCCGTTCGGCCAGTCCGCTGACGTCGCTCTCGCCCTGGGCCAGTGCCCAGACGATGTGCAGCCGTGGGGGAGAGGCCAGCAGCCCGAACATCGCGGCAGCCTCGGCCAGTACCTCGGCGGACGGATCGGCCATCGCGCCCGTCCCCTGGCCCGCTCCCTCGATGCTCTTCATCACTGCGGCTCTCCCCGTTTCTCGCCCCCGGTCGGCCCAGTCTAGGCGGCGCGCCCCCGGCCCGTACGGCCGCCGGTGCCGGCGGTGCCCCGGTGACGGGCGGGGAGTTCGCGGGCCACCGGGGTCACCGGTGGCCCGCCGGGCGTCAGTTGACGCAGGGGATGCCGCCCTCCTTGACGGAGTCGCCGGCGAAGGCGTCGGAGGGGACGGGCGAGGGGGAACTGTCCTTCGTGGCGGGGTCGGCGGACTTCTCCGGGGTCGTCGCCCCGGTGGCGGGCGGGGCCGTGAAGTCCCCACCGAGGACGACCTGGACGTGTCCGGCGGGCACCGAGGCGGAGGAGACCGGCGCGGCCGTGCTCAGCCGGTCGCTGATCTGCCGGGCGGCCTCCTGTGCGCCGGCGCCGTAGAGGACGGTGGTGTGCTGCCGGGGGGTGGCGTTCTCGGTGCGGCCCGCGGTGTAGCCGAGCGCGGTCAGCGCCTTGAGCTCGTCTGCCGCGGCGCCCTTCTTCCCGGAGCCGTTGAGGACGTCGACGGTCGCCGGGGCGGCCTTCACGGACGCGGACGGCGACGGTGCCCCGTCGCCCGGCCGGTCCGAGGAACCGGGCTTCTCGCCGATCAGGGACTGCACGATGGACCGGATCTTGGGCACGTCCACGAGATTGACGGACTCGCGGTTGCGGGTGGCGAAGCCGGCGATGGGCAGGGTGTGGAACACCACGTTCCCGCCGGTCAGGTTGGTGGCCTGCTGGGCGAAGTCCAGCACGTCGAACTTGCTGTCGATGACCAGGTCCTTCTTCACCACGTCGAACAGCCCCTGCAGCTTGCCCAGGTCGGTGAAGACCCCCTGGCTCTTCAGCTTGTGGGTGACCGACGAGATGAACGCCTGCTGGCGGTGGGTGCGGTCCAGGTCACCGCCGTCGAGGCCGTGCCGCTGCCGCACGAACGCGAGCGCCTGCTTGGGGTTGAGCTGCTGGTGCCCCGCGCCGAAGTCGGCACCGGAGTACCGGTCCTTGACCGGGTGCTTCAGGCAGACCTCGATCGGCTGGAGCACCTTGGCGATGTCGTAGAAGCCCAGCAGGTTGACCTCGGCGAAGTGGTCGATCGGCACCTGGAGGAAGTTCTGCACCGTCGCCAGCGTCGCCTCCCGGCCGGCCTCCCGGCTCCGGCTCTCCAGGTCGGCGCCCTTGACCCCCTGGGCGGAGAACTTGTCGTGGGCGACCGTATAGGCGTTGGCGTACGCCTCCTTGATCTTGAAGTGCCCCTGGGAGGTGCCGTCCCCGTTGAAGGTCTGCACATAGTCGTCGCGCGGGACGGAGAACGCGGTGACCTTCCCGCCGTCCGCCGGGATGTGCATCAGGATCAGGGTGTTGGTGTTGTAGTAGCCGATGTCGCTGGACCCGGCGTGCAGCTGGTCCTTGACGAACTCCCGCGGCAGGTCGTTGCCGTTCATGTCCTTGCGCGAATCCAGGCCGATCAACAGCAGGTTGACCGAATTGTCCAGATGCTTGGGTGCGTCCTTGCCTCCGATCGCGTTGAGCGCGTCGGAGGTGTTCAGCCCGCTGCTGACCCAGTTGTACGCAGCCCAGGACACCCCGCTGGCCAGGAGGACCAGCGCCGAGGAGAGGGCGAGCGCGGTCCGTCCGGCGACGACCAGGGGGGAGCGCCGCCGTCCGCCGCGCCCGTCGGCCGGCCGCCGGCGTGCGGCCCGCCCGCCGGTCCCCCCGGCCTCCCGGCCGTCCGGTCCGTACGGACTCCGCCCGTAGGGGCTGTGGTCGTCATGCACCGCTGTTCCTCCTGCTCCGCTTCCGGTCGCCGCGCCGGCCGGCCCGTATGCCCCGGACCGTCAGCACCGCGATCAGCACCGCCTCGGCCGCCGCCATGGCCGGGAACCCGTCCACGGCCCAGCGCACCGCTGCCGTCGTCAGTCCCTTGCCCTGGACGGTGGTGGTGCCCGCCACCTGCTCGCACGCCACGGTGACGACCGCCACCACCAGGGGCGGCGCGGATATCAGCCACCAGGCGCCGGCCCGGGTGCAGGTCCTGCCGGTCAGCGCCGCGCCGAGCGCCGCGGCCACCGCGAACACCCAGCCCGGCCGCCCGCCGAGCGCCACGTCGACCGCGGCACCCGCGGCCGTCACCGCCAGCGCCACCACGGCGGCCCGAAGCGCCGGGCGTCCGCGCCCCGCCCGGTCCGCCCGCGCACCGGCCCGCCCGGGAGCCGGCCCGATGCCGGCCGCTCCCGGGTGCCGGTCTCCGCGGCGACGTGGGCCCGGGACCCGGCGTGAGACCTGTGCCGGGTCCCGGGCCAGGTCGTCGTACCCGTTCGGGGCTTCGGTGCGCTGACCTGTCATTCGCATCCTTCGGACGGCCGGACCGGCGAGGCGGTCGCGGGGGCGTGCCGCGCGGCGGCAAGGGGTGGTTCCGGCCGGGAAGACGACGATTGCGCCGAGCCGGTTTCACATTTGACTGCTCGATTGCGCAATCTAGCAAGTGTGAGAGGGGTGGTCGGACCGGCCGCCCGGGGCACGCCGCGACGAACCGGGACGGGCGCGCCCGGCCGCGGCGGGGCGGCGGCACCGGCCACGGCACCGGGAGTCCCCGGCCCCCGTCGATCTTCGCTGGCCTTTCGTCCGGCCGCGGCGGTATGAAGGGGGCTGGGCCCGGATGCCCTCCCGGGCGCTCGCGCGGGGAGGCGGGAAACCGGGGAACGTGCAGGCCGGAGTGGGTACGAGGCGGGAATCATGCGGTTGACGGTGTTCTGGGAGCGGATGGCGGACCACTTTGGTGCGGGCTACGCCGACTCGTTCGCGCGCGATCACGTGATGGCGGAGCTCGGCGGTCGCACCATCCACGAGGCGCTGGCGGCGGGATGGAGCGCCAAGGAGGTCTGGCGGGTGGTCTGCGCGGTGATGGACGTGCCGCAGAGCAAGCGGTGAGCGGGCCGCGGCCGGGTGTCGGTGCGGTAGGCGACACTTGGCAGCGTGTCCGTGACAGATGAGACCAGCAGCCACGACGGCCCCCGCCCCGACGACCCGCCGCAGGACCGGTCCGGCGACCGGCGCGAGGCGAGGATGCCGCGCTGGCTGCCGCGCGCCATGGTGCTCGCCCTCGCGCTGGTGGCCTGCTTCCAGCTCGCCACCTGGGGCTTCCACCAGCTGATCGGCCTGCTGCTGAACGTCCTCATCGCGTTCTTCCTGGCGCTGGCCATCGAGCCGGCCGTCGACTGGATGGCCGGTCGGGGCATGCGCCGCGGGCTCGCCACCGGCCTGGTGTTCCTCGCGATCGTCGTCGCCACGGTCGGCTTCTTCGCGCTGCTGGGGTCCATGCTGGCCGGCCAGATCGCCACCATGGTCGAGGAGTTCCCGCAGTACCTGGACTCCGTCATCAGCTGGATCAACAGCACCTTCCACACCCACCTCTCCCGGGTCCAGGTGCAGAACAACCTGCTGAACTCCGACTGGCTGCAGAAGTACGTCCAGGACAGCGCCAACAACGTCCTGGCGGTCTCCGCGCAGGTGCTGGGCGGGCTGTTCAACCTCCTCACGATCGCGCTGTTCTCGTTCTACTTCGCCGCCGACGGCCCCCGGCTGCGGCGGGCGCTGTGCTCGGTGCTGCCGCCCCGGCGTCAGGCCGAGGTGCTGCGCGCCTGGGAGATCGCGGTCGCGAAGACCGGCGGATACCTCTACTCCCGCGGGTTGATGGCGCTGATATCCGGCATCGCGCACTACGTCCTGCTGGAGATCCTGGGTGTGCCCTACGCCCCGGCGCTCGGCATGTGGGTCGGCCTGATCTCGCAGTTCATCCCGACGATCGGCACGTACATGGCGGGTGCGCTGCCCATCCTGATCGCGTTCACCGTCAACCCCTGGTACGCGGTGTGGGTCTTCGGCTTCGTCGTGGTCTACCAGCAGTTCGAGAACTACCTGCTCCAGCCCCGGATCACCGCCAAGACCGTGGACATCCACCCCGCGGTCGCCTTCGGATCGGTGATCGCCGGCACGGCGCTGATGGGTGCGGTCGGCGCGCTGATCGCGATCCCGGCCACCGCGACGCTCCAGGCGTTCCTGGGCGCGTACGTCAAGCGGTACGAGGTCACCCCGGACCCCCGGGTCCGCCGCTGGTCGCGGCGGCGCGGCGCGGCACCGGAGAGCACCGGGGACGCCGGGACGACCGCGCCGGACCCGGACTCGGTCCCGGTCCCCGTCCGGGACGGCGGGCCGGGCGCGGTGCGGCGGGACGCGGAGTGACTCCGGGGCCGCGGCGGTGCGGCGAGCGGCGCGCTTGACACCAAAATCGAACATCCATTCTTATGGGGAATCCGGCCGCCTGGCGTGGCTCCGGCCCAGGGGAATCCAGGGCCGTCCGCGGAGTTATCCACAGGCCGGAGCCGGGGTCCGGGCGCATTGTCAGTGGCAGGGGTTAGCGTCATGGACGTGAAGCGATCGACTCAAGCAAACCGGGTGGAACCCATGGCAGGCACCGACCGCGAGAAGGCGCTGGACGCCGCGCTCGCACAGATTGAACGGCAATTCGGCAAGGGCGCGGTCATGCGCATGGGCGAGCGGTCGAGGGAGCCCATCGAGATCATCCCGACCGGCTCGACCGCCCTCGACGTCGCCCTCGGCGTCGGCGGCCTGCCTCGCGGCCGGGTCGTGGAGATCTACGGACCGGAGTCCTCCGGTAAGACCACCCTGACCCTGCACGCGGTGGCGAACGCACAGAAGGCCGGCGGCCAGGTCGCGTTCGTGGACGCCGAGCACGCCCTCGACCCCGAGTACGCGCAGAAGCTCGGCGTCGACATCGACAACCTCATCCTGTCCCAGCCGGACAACGGCGAGCAGGCCCTGGAGATCGTCGACATGCTGGTCCGCTCCGGGGCCCTGGACCTCATCGTGATCGACTCGGTCGCCGCCCTGGTGCCGCGGGCCGAGATCGAGGGCGAGATGGGCGACTCGCACGTCGGCCTCCAGGCCCGTCTGATGAGCCAGGCCCTGCGCAAGATCACCAGCGCGCTCAACCAGTCCAAGACCACCGCGATCTTCATCAACCAGCTCCGCGAGAAGATCGGCGTGATGTTCGGCTCCCCGGAGACCACGACCGGTGGCCGCGCGCTGAAGTTCTACGCCTCCGTCCGGATCGACATCCGCCGGATCGAGACCCTGAAGGACGGCACCGAGGCGGTCGGCAACCGCACCCGCTGCAAGGTCGTCAAGAACAAGGTCGCGCCGCCCTTCAAGCAGGCCGAGTTCGACATCCTCTACGGCCAGGGCATCAGCCGCGAGGGCGGCCTGATCGACATGGGCGTCGAGCACGGCTTCATCCGCAAGTCCGGCGCCTGGTACACCTACGAGGGCGACCAGCTCGGCCAGGGCAAGGAGAACGCCCGCAACTTCCTCAAGGACAACCCCGATCTCGCCAATGAGGTCGAGAAGAAGATCAAGGAGAAGCTGGGCATCGGCGTGAGGTCGGCGGACGCCGCGGCGGAGCCCGGCGCGGACGCCGCCGGCCCGGCGGCGGAGGCGCCGGCCAAGGCCGCGCCGGCGGCGGCCGCCAAGACCGCCAAGGGCACCAAGGCCGCGGCGACCAAGAGCTGACCCGCCATGACACGGCGAACGGAATGGCCCGACAGCGCCGGCTACGGCGCTGTCGGCGACGCCGAGAACCGTAGTGGCCGCGCGGGCGGCGCCGCACCCGAAGGTGGCGCCGCAGTCGAGGACGGCGGTGGTCCCCTCCCGTCGAGGGCCGGGTCGGGACCGCCGCGTACGCCCGAGGAGCAGGCGCGGGCGATCTGCCTGCGCCTGCTCACCGGGAGTCCGCGGACCCGTCGGCAGCTCGCCGACGCCCTACGGGAGCGGGGCATCCCCGAGGAGGCCGCGGAGGAGGTGCTCGCCCGCTTCGAGGACGTCGGGCTGATCGACGACGCGGCGTTCGCCGGCGCCTGGGTGGAGTCCCGACACCACGGCCGGGGCCTGGCCCGCCGTGCCCTGGCCCGGGAGCTCCGCACCAAGGGGGTGGACTCCGCCCTGATCGACGAGGCCGTGGGCCGCCTCGACCCGGAACAGGAGGAGACCACCGCCCGCGCGTTGGTCGACCGCAAGCTGCGGGCGACCCGCGGCCTGGACCGCGACAAGCGGCTGCGCCGGCTGGCCGGCATGCTGGCCCGCAAGGGCTATCCGGAGGGCCTCGCCCTCCGCGTCGTCCGCCGGGCCCTGGAAGAGGAGGGCGAGGACCCGGAGATGCTGGACCACCACCTGCCGGACGCCTGAAGCGTCCCGGCCGGTGGCATTCCGGTCGCCCTGCGTCCTCGAACTCCCGGCCCCTGCACGGGCCTTGGCGTCACGCTCCCGCCCGCCCTCCGGGCGGACGGCGGGACTGCGCGGACCCGCCCTGGCCGTCCACCGGCAGGCCCGCCGCGCGCCATGCCTGGAAGCCGCCGATCAGGTCGGTGGCGCGGTGCAGGCCCAGTGCGTGCAGGGAGACCGCGGCGAGGCTGGAGGCGTAGCCCTCGTTGCAGATCACGACGACCGGCAGATCGTGGTGGGTCGCCTCGGGAGCGCGGTGCGCGCCCGTCGGGTCGAGCCGCCATTCCAGCTCGTTGCGCTCGACGATCAGCGCCCCGGGGACGGTCCCGTCGCGCTCCCGCAGCTCCGCGTAGCGGATGTCCACCAGCAGGCCGCCGGTCGCCTGGAGCGCCGCGGCCTGTTCCGGATCCACCCGGGTCAGCGCGCGCCGGGCCCGGGCCAGCAGCTCGTCGATCCCGCTCACGCCGCGAACCCCCGTCGCCCGCCCCCGCGTGCGCCGGTCGCACGCCCTACTGTCGTGTGCCCGCTCCGCTCGCTCATGTCCACTCCCCCGGGCGTTCGATCTCCTCCAGCCGCAGTACCGCTCCGCTGCGGCTGTACCGCCGCATCAGCGGCAGCGGCGGGTAGTAGGCGTGCACGGACACCGCATGGGTGTCGGGGGAGAGGTTGAGCACCTGATGGACGTGGTGCGGGCCGAAGGCCCGCCCCCGCCCCCCGCTCAGCCGGCGCTCCCGGTCGACGCCGTCGGCGAGCTCCAGGGTCTTCCAGCCCTCGGTGGGGATCGCGGCGGCGAGCGACTGCTCGGTCAACTCCCCGGCGGCCGCCGCGAAGGCGCCGCGCGAACCGCCGTGGTCGTGCCAGCCGGTGCCGGTGCCGGGCGGCCAGCCGATCAGCCAGGCTTCGCTGCCGCCCGGCCCGTCGAGCCGGATCCAGGTGCGGCCTTCCGGATCGAGCGGCAGGGACGCGACCAGCGCGCGGTCGGCGGCGGTACGGCGGGCGAAGTCGAGGAGTTCGGCGGCGCCGGGGCCGCCGTCATGGGCGCGGGCACGCGGGCGCGCGGGGGACTGTACATCGGGCACGGAAACCGTCCTGAGTGATCGTGAGGGGCGCGGCCGTCGCACCACGACGCACTGCCGCGCAGAGGAGGCCGCCGCGGCACCGGCCACGGCGGAGGAGATCAACAGGACGGACGACACCTGCAGCCCGCATAGCGGACCAGGTCCACATGGACCCTCCGCCAGAATCGCGAGCCGTGATCAGTCACTCTCGGAGTGAAGCACGGAGCTTCCCGGAGGGTCAACCGACACCACGTCCCCCGACGGCTCCGCCGGAGCGCCGTCCGGCCGGTCACCGCACTCCCCGGCGGTCCCGTCCGCGGCCGGCCGCCGGACCCCGTCCCCGGGCGCCCCGCCGCGCACCGCGTCCGCGCAGGCGGCCAGTTCGTCCGGGCGGACCCCGGACAGCGCGGCGACCACATGGCCGTCGGGCCGCACCACCAGCACGGTGTGCGCCGCGGCCCCCGGATACGCCTCGGTGACGAGGACCTCCGCGCGCATCGGCAGCGCGGCGACCGCCTCCGACAGACGGGGCATCAGCCCCGCCGACTGCCAGTGCCGCCGGTCCCACACACCGGTACCGGGCGCCACCAGCACCACCAGCAGCCCCTGCCCGAGCCGGTCGCGCAGCCCCACCGACGAGCCGTCCGAGGCGGTGACCGGCACCTCCACCACCGGCGCCCCCGGGAGGGTGCCGACCGTCGTCTCGCCGGGCAGTCCGGCGGGCGCCGCCAGGGGCGTCCCCGCGTAGGAGGGCGCCCCGCCGAGGGGACCGCGGCCCAGGTGGCCGTCGGTCAGCAGGGTGCTGCGCCCGCGCGCCGCGCCCGGCAGCACCGTCCGCCAGCGCACCGCGCCGCCGTCCCGCAGCAGCGGCAGCGCCGAGTCGGTGGCCCGCAGCCGGGCGGCGACCGCGCCCCGCCGCTCGACCTGATAGCTGTCCAACAACGTCTCGGTGGCGCCGTGGTGCCAGGCCAGGCCCAGCTTCCAGGCGAGGTTCTCGGCGTCCCGCAGGCCCTCGTCCAGGCCCTGGGTGCCCAGCGCGCCCAGCAGATGGGCGGCGTCGCCGGCGAGGAAGGCGCGGCCCCGCCGCCAGGTCCGGGCGAGCCGGTGGTGGACGGTGTGGACACCGGTGTCGAGGAGTTCGTAGGGCGGGACCAGGCCGGTGTGGCCGCGTCCGCCGGGCGTGCCGCCCTCGTCGCCGGGCCCGTCCGCGGCCTCCGTCGCCCAGCCGGCCAGCGAGTCGCGGATCCGGGCCACCAGCGCGTCCGGGGTCACCAGATCGCGCCCCGGGGGCAGCAGCCAGTCCAGCCGCCAGACCCCGCCGGGCAGCGGGCGGGCCGACACCTCGCTGACCCGTCCGCCGCCGTGCCGGGCCGGCGAGCGGTGCAGCAGCGCTTCGCCGGGCCAGGGGAGTTCGGTGCGCAGCGTGGCCACCGCGTGCCGTTCGACGGCGGTGCGCCCGGGGAAGCGGACGTCCAGCAGCTTGCGGACGGTGGACCGCGGGCCGTCGCAGCCGACGAGGTAACTCCCGCGCCACCACGTTCCGTTGTCGCCGCGGGTCTGGGCGCTGACGCCCTTGGCGTCCTGTTCGACGGCGGCCAGCCGGCTGCCGGAGACGACCTGGGCGAGCGGTTCGCCGGTCAGCGCGGTGCGCAGTGCGCGGGTCAGCGCGTGCTGGGGGAGGTGCAGGGGGGACGCGTCGTCGCCGAACGCGACCCGTTCCAGCAGCCGGCGGCGGCGCATGGTGCGCCACGCCGACCAGCGGGCACCGGCGCCCGACAGGGCGTCCGCGCAGCCGAGCCGGGCGGCGAACGCCGCGGTGTCCGGGCGGAGTACGACGGTGCGGGCGGGCCGGGGCTCCTCCTGGCCTTCGGTCTCGTCGAGGACGACGACGGGTACCGCGTGCCGGGTCAGCGCGAGGGCGAGGGCGAGTCCGACCGGGCCGGCCCCGACGACGATCACCGGCTCCACGGCGCGGCTCCCTGGATCCGGCGGTACGTACGGGACGTGCGGGAACTGGCAGTGGAGGCCCGGTGCGTGATCACACAGCGTATGCAACCCATTGCGACCGCCGCCGTCAAGTGAAGGAGGCGGTGGCGCCGTTGCCACCGCCTCCGGACGGTCGGTACCGGCCGCGCTGGGCCGGACCTTCCGTCAGTCCTTCGCGCCGGCCGGGGCCTCGGCGCTCTCCGCGGCGTCCGCGGCCGCCACCGGCTCGGCCGCCGCGCCGACCCGGATGCCGGTCCGGGCCCGGCGCCCGCGCCGCTCGATCCAGGTGGCCAGGGCGGACAGCGCCAGGCACATCGCCACGTAGATGCTGCCGATGACGATGATCACCGGGATGTAGGTGTCGTTCCCGTTGACGATGATGTTGGTGCTCATCAGGCGGGCGGTGTAGAGGAGTTCCTCGAAGGTGATGATGTAACCGAGCGAGGTGTCCTTCAGGGTCACCACCAGCTGGCTGATGATCGTGGGCAGCATCGCCCGGACCGCCTGCGGGATCAGCACGGTCGTCATGACCTGCGTCTTGCTCAGGCCGAGCGCGTACGCGGCCTCCTTCTGACCCTTGGGCACGGCGTTGATGCCGGCCCGCAGCACCTCGGCCTGCACCGAACCGTTGTAGACCGTCAGGCCCGCGACCAGCGCCCAGAACTGCGGCTGGCTGCCGGTCAGGCCCAGCGCGTCCCGGTTGGTGAGGAGGATGACCCACAGTGCGTAGATCGTGATCAGCAGCGGGACCGCGCGGAACAGCTCGATGAAGCCGGTGGCCAGCCAGCGGACCGGCTTGTGGTCGGAGAGCCGGGCCACCGTCAGCAGCAGACCCAGCGCCAGCGACAGCACCGCCGCCACCGCAAAGACCTGAAGGGTCGTCAGGACGCCGTCGCGGATGCTGGTACGCACCCCGGCGTAGTTGAAGATCCGCCAGACCTCCGGGTCCAGTTGGCCCTTGGCGTCCAGCCGCAGGAACGCGAAGGCGATCAGCCCCAGCACCGCCAGCGCGCCGATGACGCTGTAGACGCGGTTGCGGGCCTTCGCCTTCGGCCCCGGCACGTCGTAGAGAACGCTCGCGCCACTCATGCCCTTACCTCGCTTCGTCCCGTCCCGCCGGTGCGCGGAGACGGCGCCCGTCCGTACATGTCGTTCCTGGTGTCACGGCTGCCGGTGCCACTCATCGGGCGACCCCCAACCGGCGCTCCAGCAGCCGGAACAGGCCGCTGACCGCGAAGGTGATGACGAGGTAGGCCAGCGCCGTCCACAGGAAGATCCAGGCGATCGGGTAGCCCCGGTCGTTGAGCAGCTTGGAGACGTTGAACAGCTCGCCGTAGCCGAACGCGCCGGCGATCGCGGAGTTCTTGGTGAGCGCGATGATGATGCTGCTCAGCGGCGGGATCACGGTGCGGGTCGCCTGCGGGAGCACGATCAGCCGCAGCGTCTGGGGGAAGCTCATGCCCAGGCTGCGGGCCGCCTCCGCCTGGCCCAGCGGCACGGTGGTGATGCCGGACCGCACCGCCTCGCACACGAACGAGGAGGTGTAGAAGCCGAGCGCCAGCGTGGCCAGGACGTACGGGCTGGCCCCCTGGAAGAGGATCTGCGGCACGACGAAGAAGGCGACCAGGAAGAGCAGCGTCAGCGGCGTGTTGCGCAGCACCGTCACCCAGGCCGTGCCGAAGGCGCGCAGCGGCGGGACCGGAGAGACCCGGAAACCGGCTATGAGCACGCCGAGCACCAGCGCGAGCAGCGCGGCGGACGCGGTGATCGCCAGGGTTCCGAGGAACCCGTCCCGGAACTCGGGCAGATAATCGAGGAGTACGTTCATGGGGTCTCCGCGGTAGCGGTCGGGTCGGCGGCGGGTAACGGCGGGGTACTACAGGCAACTGCGCGACGCCGCCCGCGGGGCGGTGGGGTGCGCGGGAGACAGCGCGCCCCGTACACCCGTCGCGGCGGGCGTACGGGGCGGCGCGGTCCGGTGCGTGCGCGGGCCGTCAGTAGCGCGGCAGCGGCGTCTCCGGGGCGACGTAGGCGGAGCCGGACTTGCCGAGCGTGCCCTGGTACGCCTTCTTGTAGTCGCCGTTCTTGATGTGGTTCTCCAGCGCGGTGGTGATCGCGTCGCGCAGCGCCTTGTCGTCCTTGGCCAGGCCGACGCCGTAGGGCTCCTTGGTGAAGGACTTCCCGACGACGCGGAGCTTGCCCGGGCGCTGGGCGGCGTAGCCCTTGAGGATCGCGTCGTCGGTGGTGACCGCGTCGACCGTGCCGTCGAGCAGGTACTTCACGCAGTCCGAGTACTTCGCCTGCTCGTTGGTGACCGCGCCGTACTTCTTCTTCTTGATCTCCTGGAGCGGGGTGGAGCCGACGATCGAGCAGACCTTCTTGCCCTGGAGGGTGTCCGGCCCGGTGATCGCCTTGTCGTCCTGGCGCACCAGGAGGTCGGCGCCGGCGGTGTAGTACGGGCCCGCGAAGCTGACCTGCTTCTTGCGCTCGTCGTTGATGGTGTACGTACCGACGTAGTAGTCGACCTGGCCCTTGGAGATGGCGGTCTCACGGACGTTGGAGTCGACGGTCTGGAAGTTGATCTGCTTCGCGGAGAAGCCCAGGTCGGCGGCGATCATCTTGGCGATCTCGATGTCGAAGCCGGAGTAGGTGTTGGTCGCCGGGTCCTTGAAGCCGAGGAACGGCTGGTCGGCCTTGACACCGATGGTGATCTTGCCGGCCTTCTGGGCCTTCTGCAGCGTCGGGGAGTCGACCTTGACGTCCTTGGCGACCTTGTAGTCGGCGCTGTAGATGTCGCTTCCGGGCTGCTTGTCGCCTGCCGATCCGGACTGGCCGCCGCACGCGGTCGCCGTCGCCGCCAGCGCGAGCACCATCGCGCCCGCCGCAGCCGTCTTACGCATCCTCATGGTGAACATCCTTTGGTTCAACAGGTGTTGGCAATCATGGTGGCCCGACTACGGCCTCAGTGGTGGAGGATCTTCGACAGGAAGTCCTTCGCCCGGTCGCTGCGCGGGTTGTTGAAGAACTGGTTCGGCTCGGCCTCTTCGATGATCTTGCCGTCCGCCATGAAGACCACCCGGTTCGCCGCGGAGCGCGCGAACCCCATCTCGTGGGTGACCACGACCATCGTCATGCCGTCCCGGGCGAGCTGCTGCATGACCTCCAGCACCTCGTTGATCATCTCCGGGTCCAGCGCCGAGGTCGGCTCGTCGAAGAGCATCACCTTCGGGTCCATCGCCAGGGCGCGGGCGATCGCCACCCGCTGCTGCTGGCCGCCGGAAAGCTGGGCGGGGTACTTCTCCGCCTGGGCGCCGACGCCGACCCGGTCGAGCAGTGCCCTGGCCTTCTTCTCCGCGGTGGCCTTGTCCGTCTTGCGGACCTTGGTCTGGCCCAGCATCACGTTTTCCAGCACGGTCTTGTGCGCGAAGAGGTTGAAGGACTGGAACACCATGCCCACGTCGGCACGCAGCCGGGCCAGTTCACGCCCCTCCTGGGGCAGCGGCTTGCCGTCGATGCCGATGCTGCCGGTGTCGATGGTCTCCAGGCGGTTGATCGTGCGGCAGAGGGTGGACTTGCCGGACCCGGAGGGCCCGATCACCACGACCACCTCGCCGCGCCGGATCGTCAGGTTGATGTCCTGGAGCACGTGCAGCGCGCCGAAGTGCTTGTTCACGTTGTCCAGCACGACCAACGGTTCTCCCGTGGGCGCAGGGCCCCCGGCGTTCTTGGCCACCGGTACTTCGCTCATCGGCGTACAGCTCCGTCCTCCTCGGTTGGGAGGACCCTAATGACGGGCTGCGACCAGCGTCATTACATCTGAGCGAGAATTGAGCATAACGATCCGGCTGCAAACGGACACATAGTGTGAACGAGCAGGCGGGCGGGGCGGCGAGCGCATACTGACGGTACGTCCCCGGGGGGTACCGGGTGGGTAACGGATGGCGGACCGGAGGTGGCGGCCTCTTGACGGGTGGGCCACCCATCGCCGTAGATGCCCTGTGGCCCGTACGCGTACCGAGAGGAGGGCCCGATGAGACTGCTGCTCGTCGAGGACGACGACCATGTCGCCGCGGCCCTGTCCGCGGTGCTGTCCCGGCACGGCCTGACCGTGGTGCACGCCCGCAGCGGCGGGGAGGCGCTGCAGGCGCTGCTGCCCGACGACGCCGAGCCGTTCGCCGTGGTGCTGCTCGACCTCGGGCTGCCCGACCAGGACGGCTTCGAGGTGTGCGGCCGGATCCGCAAGGTCTCCGCGACCCCGGTCATCATGGTCACCGCGCGCTCCGACGTCCGCTCCCGGATACACGGCCTCAACCTCGGCGCCGACGACTACGTCGTCAAGCCCTACGACACCGGCGAACTGCTGGCCCGCATCCACGCGGTGAGCCGGCGCACCGGCGCGGCAGGCACCGGCGGCGACCAGCCGGTCGAGGAGAGCGTCCCCCGGGAGCCGCTGCGGCTCGGGTCGCTCGCCGTCGAACTCCCCACCCGCCAGGTGTCCGTGGACGGCACGGTCGTCCCGCTCACCCGCAAGGAGTTCGACCTGCTGGCCCTGCTCGCGCAGCGCCCCGGGGTGGTCTTCCGCCGGGAGCAGATCATCAGCGAGGTCTGGCGGACGAGTTGGGAGGGCACCGGCCGCACGCTGGAGGTGCACATCGCCTCGCTCCGCGCCAAACTCCGCATGCCGGCGCTGATCGAGACGATCCGCGGCGTCGGCTACCGCCTGGCCGCCCCGGCCGCCGGCTCCGCGCCGGACGGCCGGCCGCCGGCCTCCTGACGGCTGCCCGGCGCCGTGCGCACCCGACTCCTCCCGCTCCTCATCGTGCTGATGGCCGGCGTGCTGCTCGCACTCGGCGTGCCGCTCGGCGTGATCACCGCCGGGGTGGAGCAGCAGAAGGTGGTCGTCGACCGGATCGACGACGCCGCCCGGTTCGCCTCCCTCGCCCAGTTCGTCACCGCCCGCCCCAGCGCCGACGCCGGCAGCAAGACCCCCGAGGAGGACGAGCGGCTGGCCACCCTCCGGGCCGAACTCACCCGCTACGAGGAGCTCTACGGGATCCGGGCCGGCGTCTTCTACCGCGACCGCACCCCGATGGCCGCCGCCCCGCAGGACCTGACGGTGCCCACCGGCGGTGAGGGCGCCCAGGCGTTCAGCGAGGCGCTGGCCGGCCGCCGCAGCCACGACCCGCACCAGATCTGGCCCTGGGACGACACCGGCCGGATCCCGGTCGCCTCGCCGGTCATCCGGGACGGCGACGTGGTCGCCGTGGTCGTCACCGACTCGCCCACCGGTCGGATGCGGGCGCGCATCCTGCACGGCTGGTTGCTGATCGCGGCCGGGGAGTGCGCGGCCATGCTGGTCGCCGTCGCCGCGGCGTTCCGGCTCACCGGCTGGGTGCTGCGCCCGGTCCGGGTGCTCGACACGGCCAGCCATGACATCGCCACCGGCCGGATGAACGCCCGGGTCGCCGCCACCGCCGGACCGCCCGAACTCCGCCGGCTGGCCCGCTCGTTCAACGAGATGGCCGACCACGTCGAGGACGTCCTGGAACAGCAGCGCGCCTTCGTCGCCGACGCCTCCCACCAGCTGCGCAACCCGCTGGCCGCGCTGCTGCTGCGGATCGAGCTGCTGGCCCTCGAACTCCCCGAGGGCAACGAGGAGATCGCCTCCGTCCGCACCGAGGGCAAACGGCTCGCCCGGGTCCTGGACGACCTCCTCGACCTGGCGCTCGCCGAGCACGCCGCCGCCGACCTCCAGCTCACCGACGTCGCGGCACTGGCCGCCGAACGCGTCGACGCCTGGCGCCCGCTGGCCGAGGACAAGGGCGTCCGCCTCGCCTACGAGGGGCGCCCCGCGGTCACCGGATGGGCCGACCCGGTCGCCCTCTCCAGCGCCCTGGACGCGGTCGTCGACAACGCCCTGAAGTTCACCCCGGCCGGTGAACCGGTCGCGGTGGCGGTGACCCCCGACGGCGAACGCGTCACGATCACCGTCGCCGACCGCGGACCCGGCTTGGCCGAGGACGAACTGGCCCGGATCGGCGACCGGTTCTGGCGCAGCGGCCGGCACCAGAACGTCTCCGGCTCCGGCCTCGGCCTGTCGATCACCCGCACGCTGCTCGCCGCCGGCGGCGCGACCATCGCCTACGCGCCGCACCCGCCGCACGGCCTGACGGTCACCGTCTCCGTGCCGCGCAGCGCGCCCTGACCGGTCCGCGGCATCGCGCACCCCGCATTGCGCGACCTCTTGCACGACTCATTGCACGACTCATTGCACCGAGGCAATCACGGCATTGCACCGTGCACCGCACCGACCCGCTCGCCGCACGTCGGGCGACGCCCCCGCCGTTCCCGCCGCTCCGCTCACTGCTTGACCGAGACGTAGTAGTCCCGGGCCCCGGTGTGCAGCGGCAGCGGATCGGTGAACACCGCCGTGCGCAGGTCCACGTTCTGCGCCGCGTGCACCTCGTGGCCGATCGCGTCCCGGCTGTTGATGACGGTCCGGGTGATCCCGAACGTCAGCGCCGCGTCCTCCCGGTCCGTGGTCACCAGCAGGTTCGCCACCGCGATCGTCTTCACCGCCTGCCCGTTCTGGACCCGCGGATAGGCGTCGGCCGGCATCACCGCCGCACGGTAGTAACGGGTCCGCTCGCCCTGCCGGTGCAACGCCGGGATCAGGTCCCCCAGCTGCACCAGCCGCACCGGGTACCGCTGCGCCAGACGCTGCACCGCCAGCGTCGGCAGCCCGCCCGACCAGAAGAACGCGTCCAGCTCGCCGTGCTCCAACATGCCCGGCATCCGGTCGATGCCCACCCGTACCGGCACGATGTCCGTCCCGAAGTCCAGGCCGGCCGCCTCCAACAGCCGTCGGGTGATCAGCTGGACGCCCGACCCGTCCGCGCCGACGCCCACCCGCAGCCCCCGCAGGTCGCGGGCCGAGCGCACCGCGGACCCCCGGGGCACCACCAGCTGCATGTAGTCGTCGTAGAGCCGGGCGCAGGCCCGCAGCCGGTCCGCACCGGGTTCCTGCCGGTCGCGGTAGGTGGCCACCGCGTCCGCCGTGGCGATGGTGAACCCGGCCCGCCCGGTGGCCAGTTGGCGCAGATTGTCGATCGATCCCTCGCTCCGCTCCAGGCGCAGGTTCACCTCCGGCAGATCCCGCGCGAGATCGTCCTTCAGCAGCTCCCCGTAGCGCGCGTACACCCCGGTCGGCACGCCGGTGGCCAGCGTCACCTGGCCCCGGGGCGTGGCGGACCCGCCCGGCTGCACGCACCACAGCACCAGCCCGAGGAGGGCCAGGGCCGCGGACGCCGCGGTCAGCGCCCGGCGGCGGCCGGGGCGGGAGAGGATCGCCATGGGCCGGATCCTGCCAGTCCGCACGCCCCTACGGGAGGGGCCGAGAGGTCACGTCTCGGCCGCCGTCCGGTCACTGGGCCGGGGCGCCGTCCCCAAGGCCCCCCGCAGCCGCTCCAGCAGCGCCCGGGCCGCCGGCCCGGCCGGCCCGTCCGCCCGCCAGGCCAGCGCGATCCGGCCCCGCGGCCGGGCCCCGTGGAACTCCAGCGTCCGCAGGCCGCCGGCGCCCGCCGCGGCGCCCGCCGGCACGACCGCCACGCCCAGGCCGCGCGCCGCGAGCCCGGCCAGCAGCTTCGGCGCCGCCGCCTCGAAGGCGATCCGCGGCCGGAACCCCGCGTCGGCGCAGACACGTTCCAGCGCCGCGCGGCTCCCGGTGCCGCGCGGCAGGCTGATCAGCGGCAGGCCGCGCAGCGCGGTCAGCGGGATCCGCCCGCCGTCCGCGTCCGCCAACAGCGGATCGTCCGGGGCGACCGCCGCGACCAGCGGTTGGTCCACGACGATCTGGAACGCCAGCCCCGGCGGCGGCTCCTCGTCGGCGGTCCCGAGCAGCGCCAGGTCCAACTCCCCGCACTGCAGCGCGGCGAGCATCCGCTCCGAACTGTCCTCGGTGAGCGCGATGTCCACCTGCGGATGGGCGTCGTGGAAGTCCGCCAGCAGCGACACCGCCTCGGCCTCCCGCACCGCGTCGGCCCCCGACACCAGCCCGAGGGTGACCTGGCCGCGCAGCAGCCCGGTGAACTCCGCCACGGTCTCCCGCACGCCCTCGACGGCGGCCAGCGCGGCCCGCGCGTACGGCAGCACGGCCGCGCCCACCTCGGTCAGCGTCACCGACCGGCCGGAGCGGTCCAACAGCGGCTGCCCCAGCTCCCGTTCGAGCTGCCGGACCTGGGCGCTGACACCCGGCTGGGCCAGGTGCAGACGGGCCGCGGCCCGGGTGAAGTTGGCCTCCTCCGCCACCGCGACGAAGTACTGGAGCTGTCGAAGTTCCATAACCAGGAATTCTAGGTGCGAGAAGATCAAACTCTTGGACTTATGGTCGCGCCGCCAAGATCCTGGAAACCGACCGGCCCACCGCATACCGGGCCGCACCGGACCCGGGGAGCAACGATGGACATCCGCGCCGCGATCGCCGCCGAACGCCGCGAGCTTGCCGACGTGCTGGACGCCCTCTCGCCCGAGCAGTGGGACGCGCCCTCACTGTGCGCGGGCTGGCGGGTCCGCGAGGTGGCGGCCCACATGTCGCTGGGCTTCCGCTACTCCTTCCCCAAGATCGCCGCCGAGCTCCTCAAGGCCCGCGGCAGCCTGCACCGGATGACCGACCGCTGCGCCCGCAAGGACGCCGCTGCCCTCTCGCCGGCCGCCCTCGCCGCGGCCCTGCGGGACAACGCGCACCACCCCTGGACCCCACCGGTCGGCGGCTTCGAGTCGGCCCTGGGCCACGACGTCGTGCACGGCCTCGACATCGCCCTCCCGCTCGGCCTGGACCGCCGCGTCCCCGAGGACCGGCTGCGGGTCCTGCTCGCCGGCATCACCCCGCGCGGCGCGAAGTTCTTCGGCGCCGACCTCGATGGCGTCGCCCTGCGCGCCGACGACCTGGACTGGTCCTACGGCACCGGGACCCCGCTCCGCGGCGCCGCCCAGGACCTCCTGATGGTCGCCTTCGGCCGGAAGCTCCCACCGGGCCGGCTGCACGGCGAGGCGCGGTCCCGTTTCGCCACGGCCTGAGCCCGTGCCGCCCCCGTGGTCGCGCTCCGCGACCACGGCCGCAGAGCACCCCGGCAAGAGCCCGTACCCTGGACGGGTGAGCGGTAACGACGTGGCCGGTGGAGCAGGGGCCGAAGTGAAAACGTACGAGGTGCGCACCTACGGGTGCCAGATGAACGTCCATGACTCCGAGCGGCTCTCGGGCCTGTTGGAGGACGCGGGCTACGTACGGGCCCCGGAGGGCACCGACGAGGGCGACGCCGACGTCGTCGTCTTCAATACCTGCGCGGTGCGCGAGAACGCCGACAACCGGCTGTACGGCAACCTCGGCCGGCTCGCGCCGATGAAGGCCCGCCGCCCCGGCATGCAGATCGCGGTCGGCGGCTGCCTGGCCCAGAAGGACCGCGACACCATCGTCAAGAAGGCGCCCTGGGTGGACGTCGTCTTCGGCACGCACAACATCGGCAAGCTGCCGGTCCTCCTGGAGCGTGCCCGCGTCCAGGAGGAGGCGCAGGTCGAGATCGCCGAGTCGCTGGAGGCGTTCCCCTCGACGCTGCCGACCCGCCGGGAGAGCGCCTACGCGGCCTGGGTCTCCATCTCCGTCGGCTGCAACAACACCTGCACGTTCTGCATCGTCCCGGCGCTGCGCGGCAAGGAGAAGGACCGCCGGCCCGGCGACATCCTCGCCGAGGTCGAGGCGCTGGTCGCCGAGGGCGTCTCCGAGATCACCCTGCTCGGCCAGAACGTCAACGCCTACGGCTCCGACATCGGCGACCGCGAGGCGTTCAGCAAGCTGCTGCGGGCCTGCGGGAAGGTCGAGGGGCTGGAGCGGATCCGCTTCACCTCCCCGCACCCGCGCGACTTCACCGACGACGTGATCGCGGCGATGGCCGAGACGCCCAGCGTCATGCCGCAGCTGCACATGCCGCTGCAGTCCGGCTCCGACACCGTCCTGAAGGCGATGCGCCGCTCCTACCGCCAGGAGCGCTACCTCGGGATCATCGAGAAGGTGCGCGCCGCCATCCCGCACGCGGCGATCACCACCGACATCATCGTCGGCTTCCCCGGCGAGACCGAGGAGGACTTCGAGCAGACCCTGCACGTCGTCCGCGAGGCCCGGTTCGCCCAGGCGTTCACCTTCCAGTATTCCAAGCGCCCCGGCACCCCCGCCGCCGAGATGGCCGACCAGATCCCTAAGAAGGTCGTGCAGGCCCGCTACGAGCGCCTGGTCGCCCTCCAGGAGGAGATCTCCTGGGAGGAGAACAAGAAGCAGGTCGGCCGCACCCTGGAGCTGATGGTCGCGGAGGGCGAGGGCCGCAAGGACGACGCCACCCACCGGCTCTCCGGCCGTGCCGCCGACAACCGCCTGGTGCACTTCACCAAGCCGGACGAGCCGGTGCGCCCCGGCGACGTGGTCACCGTCGAGGTCACCTACGCCGCCCCGCACCACCTCCTCGCCGAGGGCCCGGTCCTGGGCGTGCGCCGCACCCGCGCCGGCGACGCCTGGGAGAAGCGGCAGGCCGCCGAGGCCGCCAAGCCGGCCGGGGTGCTGCTGGGCCTGCCGAAGGTCGGCGTCCCCGCGCCGCTGCCGGCCGCCGCACCCGGCTGCGGCTGCGACTGACCCCGGCCGCTCCCGGTCGACCGGCGGCCCTGCGCGGCGGCCCGGGCGTTACGCTGCGTGCATGCTCGTAGCCGCCGCCATCTGCCCCTGTCCGCCGCTGCTCGTCCCCGACGTCGCCGCCGGCGCCGCACCGGAGCTGGACCCGGTGCGCGCCGCCTGCCTGGACGCCGTCGGGGTGCTCGCCGCGGCCCGGCCCGACCGGCTGGTCGTGCTGGGCCCGGCCGCCGACGAGAGCGGCGAGGGACGGTATCCGCAGGGCGCCCCCGGCTCGTTCCGCGGCTTCGGGGTGGACCTCGACGTGACGCTGGGCGCCGCCGACGGCGCGGTGCCGGCGCCCGGGCGGCAGCTGCCGCCGTCGCTGGCCGTCGGCGCCTGGCTGCTGTCCCGTACGGCCTGGTCCGACGCACCCGTGGAGGCGCTGGGGGTGGCCGAGCGACTGCCCGGCGACCGCTGCCGCCCACTGGGCCGGGAACTCGCCGGGTCCGCTTCCCGGGTGGCGCTCCTGGTGCTCGGCGACGGCAGCGCCCGCCGCTCGATCAAGGCGCCGGGCTACTTCGACGAGCGGGCCGAGGCGTTCGACGCCGACGCGGCCCGCGCCCTGGGAACCGCCGACACCACCGCGCTGGCCGCCCTGGACGACCGGCTGGCCGCCGACCTGCTCGCGTCCGGACGGTCCTGCTGGCAGGTCCTGGCCGGCGCCGCCGAGGGCGCCGGGCTGCGCGGCCAACTGCTGCGCGAGGAGGCCCCGTACGGCGTCGGCTACATGGTGGCGGCCTGGACGTGATCCCGCGCGGCCGGGCGGTCTAGGGCGTCCCGGTGTCGTCCTCTGCGTCCTCTGCGCTTCCGGCGGTTCTTGCTTTTCCGGTCGCGCACGCCGCGGCGCGGCGGACCCGGGGGAGCCGGAGCGCCCCGCGTCCGCCGCGCCGCGGCTGTCGACGGTCGGCTACTTCCGCGTGCCGCCGCCCGCCTCGCTGTCCACCGCGGGCTCCACGGCCTGCTGCCGCGGGATCCCGGCGGCACCGTCCGCGGCGCCGGTCCCGGCGGGCGCCGGCTCCGCGCCGTCCGCCGCCGTGCCGGCTTGCTCCGGGGCGGCCTGCTCCGCCCCCTCCGCGGTGACCCCGGCGCCCTGCGCCGCGTCCTCCTCCGCCGTGTCGGCCTCCTCGGGCGGCTCCGCCGCGCCGTCCGCCGCCGGATCCCCCGCGGCGTCCTCCGGTGCCTCCGCCGCCTCCGTTGCCGTCTCCGCCGGCGCTTGCGCCGCGGTCTCGGCCGGTTCCGGGGCGGCGGTCCCGTCCGCCCCCGACGTCTCCTCCGCCGCAGCCTCCTCCACCGCGGCACTCTCCTCCGCCGCGTCGGACTTGCGCCGGCGGAACCGCGAAAACACGCCCATAACTGCTCCTACACTCCTCATGTGGGCGAAATCCCTCATCGCCCGGAGCGTCCCCTTGCGCCGCCCGACGGGCCCCGGCAGCGCACCGGCGTTCGGGATCTCGCTTCAGGCAACGATGCCGTCCGTGCCCCGTCACGTCGCTCGTTCGAGATGGCACCGGGAGGTTTGCGAGACTGACGGGGTGAACACCGTCGCCCCCGCTCCGCGGGTCATCGCCGTCGTCGGCCCCACCGCGGCCGGAAAGTCCGATCTGGGCGTCGCGCTCGCCCGGCACCTGGGCGGTGAGGTGATCAACGCCGACTCCATGCAGCTCTACCGCGGCATGGACATCGGCACCGCCAAACTCACCCCCGAGGAGCGAGGGGGCGTCCCGCACCACCTCCTCGACATCTGGGATGTCACCCGCGCGGCCAACGTCGCCGAGTACCAGCGGCTGGCCCGCGCCGAGATCGACCGGCTGTTGGCCGAGGGGCGCACCCCGGTCCTGGTCGGCGGCTCCGGCCTCTACGTCCGCGGCGCCCTGGACGTCCTGGACTTCCCCGGCACCGACCCCGCCGTGCGCGCCCGCCTGGAGGCCGAGCTCGCCGAGCAGGGCAGCGGTGCCCTGCACGCCCGGCTCGCCGCCGCCGACCCGGAGGCGGCCCGCGCCATCCTGGCCAGCAACGGCCGCCGGATCGTGCGCGCCCTGGAGGTCATCGAGCTCACCGGCCGCCCGTTCACCGCCAACCTCCCGCGCCACGAAGCGATCTACGACACCCTGCAGATCGGCGTGGACGTCGAGCGCCCCGAGCTCGACGAGCGGATCGCCACACGGGTCGACCGGATGTGGGAGGCCGGCCTGGTCGACGAGGTGCGCGGACTGGAGGCCGAGGGGCTGCGCGAGGGCCTCACCGCCTCGCGGGCGCTCGGGTACCAGCAGGTCCTGGCGTACCTGGCGGGGGAGTGCACCGAGCAGGCGGCGCGCGACGAGACGGTGCGCGCCACCAAGCGCTTCGCGCGCCGTCAGGACTCGTGGTTCCGCCGGGACCCGCGGGTCCACTGGCTCAGCGGCGCCGCCGACCGACGGGCCGACCTCCCGTCCCTGGCACTGGCGTTGCTCGAACGACCGGTCACAGCCTGATCACGTCATGGCATCGGGACGCTCCGGCCGTCATCCGGGCCCCTGAGGGCGTGTCATCATCGACCATCGATCGAGGCGTGCAAGCTGGCAGTGGGGAGGGCGCGTGGCAATGGAGGCCGGCCCTCGCAACCGAGCCCAACAACCGGACCGGGACGGTGCCGGGGCGGCGGCGCAGGCCGCGGACGGCCCGGCCGTGCACGACGCCCGCCCCGAGCCGGACGACCGCCTCCACACCCCCGAAGACGGCATCCCCGACGGCCACCCGGCCACCCTCGACGCCTCGGACGGCCCCGACGCGGAGCCCGGCCAGGCCCCCGAGGGCGGCGAGTCCTTCCGCGACCTGCGCCCGCCCCGGCGGCTGCGGTTGTGGCAGCTCGCCCCGATAGTGGCGCTGGCCGCCGTCGGCTCGCTGATGTTCGCCTTCCCGCTGGCCTTCGAGTTCGGCGGCGACGGCGGCGCGGTGATCGCCATGCTCGGCCTGCTGCTGTGCTGCTGCGCCGCCGGCGCGGGCATGATGGCGGCCCGCCGGGTCGGCCATACCTGGCCCGGCCTCCCGGTCCGCGGCTCCGGGCGCCGCGCCAGCTGGCGGGTGGTCCTCCTGTACGCGGCCGTGGTCGCCGTCCTCGCCGCACTGGCGATCTGGCGGGTGGCCCGCCTCCGCTGAGGCCCCGCTCCCCGGCCCGGCGCCCCCCTGGGCTGCCGCGGCCCGGCCCCGACCGGCCGATGCTCCGCCCTCCCCGTAGGATTCAGGGGTGAACAGCACGCAGCGCATCGCCTTCCTCAAGGGCCACGGCACCGAGAACGACTTCGTGATCGTCCCGGATCCGGACGGCCGGATCGACCTGCCCTCGACCGCCGTCGCCCGGCTCTGCGACCGCCGCGCCGGAGTGGGCGGCGACGGGCTGCTGCACGTGGTCCGGTCCGCCGCGCACCCGGAGGCGCGGGCGATGGCCGACGACGCCGAGTGGTTCATGGACTACCGCAACGGCGACGGCACGATCGCCGAGATGTGCGGCAACGGCCTCCGGGTCTTCGCCCGCTACCTCCTGTACGCCGGGCTGGTCGAGGCCGGCGACGTCGCGATCGCCACCCGCGCCGGGGTGCTCCGGGTGCACCTCGCCAAGACCGGCGACGTGACCGTCTCCATGGGGCGCGCCGTGCTCCCCGAGGACGGCGTGGTGGTCGAGGTCGGCGGGCGCAGCTGGCCGGCCCGCAACGTCAACATGGGCAACCCGCACGCCGTCGCGTTCGTCGAGGACCTGGCGCACGCCGGTGAGCTGCGGGAACAGCCGGAGTTCGGCCCGGCCGCGGTGTACCCGGACGGTGTGAACATCGAGTTCGTCGTGGACCGCGGCCCGCGCCACGTGGCGATGCGGGTGCACGAGCGGGGCTCCGGCGAGACCCGTTCCTGTGGCACCGGTGCCTGTGCGGTGGCCGTCGCCACGGCCCGCCGGGACGGCCTGGACCCGGCCGCGACCGGCACCCCGGTGACGTACGTCGTCGATGTGCTGGGCGGCAGCCTGACCATCACCGAGCTGCCGGACGGCACGGTCGAGATGACCGGTCCGGCCGTGATCGTGGCCGAGGGCACCTTCGCGCCGGAGTGGCTGGCGGGCGCGTTCGCCGGCTGACGGGCGCCGGAGCACGCCCCTCGCCCAGGGGAAGCGGTTTCGGCGAGGAGAAACGATTCCGGCCAGAAAGTTCCCTCGAATGGGTGATCCGTTTCACGCTGAGCGAGAGGCGGACAGCACTGCGTGATGGGCTCGGTAGCATCAAGCACCGGCCCAGGCGCCCGAACTGACGGCGTCCCACCGCCGGTCGACGCCGCCGGAGGTGCCCATGAGCGCAGAGGCCACGAACCCTGGTAACCCTGAAGCAGCGGACCGCCGGCGCGGCCGCCCCGGGCCGGCGCTCCGGGGGCTCCGCCGCATCGGCCGCGCCGCACTCCTCGGCCCCGCCCCCCGCGACGGGCTGCCGGACGCCCTGGAACACGTCGCCAAGGTGCACCGCCACCACCACCCCGACGCCGATCTGGACACCCTCAGCAGGGCGTACCAACTCGCCGAGTCCTCGCACCGCGGCCAAATGCGCAAGAGCGGCGAGCCGTACATCACCCACCCGCTCGCGGTCACCCTGATCCTCGCCGAACTGGGCGCGGAAACCACGACGTTGACCGCCTCCCTGCTCCACGACACCGTCGAGGACACGGATGTGACGCTGGATCAGGTGCGGGCCGAGTTCGGCACCGAGGTCTGCTACCTGGTCGACGGCGTCACCAAACTGGAGAAGGTCGACTACGGCACGGCGGCCGAGCCGGAGACCTTCCGCAAGATGCTCGTCGCCACCGGGAACGACGTCCGGGTGATGTCCATCAAGCTCGCCGACCGGCTGCACAACATGCGCACCCTCGGCGTGATGCGCCCGGAGAAGCAGGCCCGGATCGCCGGGGTCACCCTCGACGTGCTGATCCCGCTCGCCGAACGCCTCGGCGTCCAGGCGCTCAAGACCGAGCTGGAGGACCTGGTCTTCGCGATCCTGCACCCCGAGGAGTACGCCGAGACCCGGCGCCTGGTGGAGAAGTACCGCGGCCACCCCGACCCGCTCGCCGCGATCGCCGCCCGGGCCCGGACGATCCTGGCCGACGCCGGCATCGACGCCCAAGTCCTCGTCCGGCCACGGCACTTCGTCTCCGTGCACCGGGTCCTGCTGGCGCGCGGCCGGATCACCGGCGCGGACCTGGGGCGGCTGCTGGTCCTGGTGGCCGAGGACGCCGACTGCTACGCCGTGCTCGGGGAGCTGCACACCTGCTTCACCCCGGTGGTCTCGGAGTTCAAGGACTTCATCGCGGCCCCCAAGTTCAACCTCTACCAGTCGCTGCACACCGCCATCGGCGGCGAGACCGGCGAGATCGCCGAGACCCTGATCCGCACCCACCGGATGCACCGGGTCGCCGAGGCCGGGGTGATCGCGCTGGGCAACCCCTACGCCCCCACCGACGGTGCGGACGCACCCGAGGGCGAACGGGCCGACCCCACCCGCCCCGGCTGGCTCGACCGGCTCCTGGAGTGGCAGCGCACCACCCCCGACCCCGACACCTTCTGGACCTCGCTCCGCGACGACCTCGCCCAGGACCGCGAGATCACCGTCTTCTGCACCGACGCCGCCGCGGACGGCCCGGCCGGCACCATCGGGCTGCCCGCCGGGGCGAGCTGCGTGGACGCGGCGTACGCCAAGCACGGCGAGGCCGCGCACGGCTGCATCGGCGCCCGGGTCAACGGCCGCCTCGCCACGCTCGGCACCGTCCTGCACGACGGCGACAACCTCCACCTGCTGATGGCCCAGGACTCCGCCGGACCCTCGCCGGAGTGGCTCGACCACACCCGCACCCCCGCCGCCCGACTCGCCATCTCCCGCTGGCTGGCCCGGTCCCAGGGCACCGGCGAGCCGCCCGCCGCGCCCGCCGGGAGGCGCGGCGAACGCCGCCGGGTGCCGGCCCACCGCCCGGCCGGCCCGGACCGCGCCGGGGCCGCCTCCGGCCTGGTGCTGGCCGACCTGCCCGGCGCCACCGTCCGGCTGGCCGGCTGCTGCACCCCGGTGCCGCCGGACACCGTCACCGGCTTCGCGGTCCGCGGCGGCACGGTCACCGTGCACCGCGCCCTGTGTCCGGCGGTGGCCCGGATGGCGGCGATGGGCCGGCAGCCGGTCGGGGTGCGCTGGCGGGGCGCGGCCAAGGGCGGCCACGGCTGCCGGGTGACGCTGCTGGCCAAGGCGTTCAGCCGGCCGCACCTGCTGCCCGACCTCACCGAGGCGATCGCCGCCCAGGGCGCCGCGGTGGTCTCCGCCGCCGTCGAACCCCCGCACGAGCAACTGGTCCGGCACACCTACACCCTCCACCTGCCCAACGCCGCCGGACTGCCCTCCCTGATGCGCGCCATGCGCCAGGTCCCCGGCGTCTTCGACGTGGTCCGGGCCGCCACGGCGGTGCGTACGGGGAACTGCTGACCCCGTTCCCGGAACCCGCCCGTCCGACGGCAGAACGCGCGCGCGGGCGCAAGCGGACGGGCGAGCAGCCGCTCGTTCGGGTGCCGTCCAGCCGTGCCGTCCACGGGCGGGCGGGCCGCGCTGATACCGGTAGCCCATGTCCCTTCCCTTGCGCCGTCCGTCCGGCGAGCCCGACGGGCCAGCCGCCGACCGTTCCGCCCTCGACCGGGACCGCCCCCGCGCGCGCCGCGGCCGGATCCCCCGCCGGGCCGCCGCCCTCGGCCTCGCCGTCGCCGCCACGATTGCCGCGGCCGCGCCGCAGCCCGCCGAGCCGCTGGGAATCGGCGACCGCCTCTTCCCGATGCTCGGCAACCCCGGCTACCACGTCACCTCGTACGACATCTCCCTGGACTACTCGGGCCACAACGACCGTCCGATGGACGTGGTCACCGTGATCAAGGCCCGGGCCACCGCCAACCTCGACCGGCTCAACCTCGACTTCGCCGACGGAACCGTGCGTTCCGTCCTCGTCGACGGCCAGCCCGCCCGGCACGAGCAGGCCGGCGAGGACCTGGTCCTCACCCCCGCCTCGCACATCCACCCCGGGCAGGACCTGCGGATCGTCGTCCACCACACCAGCGACCCGCGCGGCAGGGGCGACGGCGGCTGGATCCGCACCACCGACGGACTGGCGATGGCCAACCAGGCGGACGCCGCGCACCGGGTCTTCCCGTGCAACGACCACCCCTCCGACAAGGCCGAGTTCACCTTCCACATCACCACGCCCGAGGGCCTGGTGGCGGTCGCCAACGGGCTGCCGGTCGGCGAGGGCACCCGCGGCGCGCGCCGCACCTGGACGTACCGCACCGCCCACCCCATGGCCACCGAACTGGCGCAGATCTCCATCGGGCGGTCCAGCGTCGTCAACCACCGCGGCCCGCACGGGCTGCCGCTGCGCGACGTCGTCCCGTCCTCGGCCCGGCTCCCGCTGACCCGCTGGCTCGCCAAGACGCCGGACCAGATGGCCTGGATGGAGAGCAAGGTCGGACCGTTCCCGTTCGAGGCGTACGGGGTGCTGATCGCCGACGCCAGCACCGGCTTCGAGCTGGAGACCCAGACCCTCTCGCTCTTCGAGAAGCGCCTGTTCACCACCGTCCAGCTGCCCGACTGGTACGTGGAGTCGGTGATGGTGCACGAGCTGTCCCACCAGTGGTTCGGCGACAGCGTCAGCCCCCGCCGGTGGTCCGACGTCTGGCTCAACGAGGCCCACGCCACTTGGTACGAGGCCCTCTACGCCGACGAGAAGGGCGACCACCGCGCCTCCCTGGAGACCCGGATGCGACACGCCTACGAGGCGTCCGACGGCTGGCGCGCGGAGGGCGGCCCGCCCGCCCTGCCCAAGGTCCCCGACAAGGGCAGGAAGACCGGCATCTTCCGCCCGGTGATCTACGACGGCAGCGCCCTGGTCCTGTACGCCCTGCGGCACAAGATGGGGAAGGCCGGCTTCGAGCGCCTGGAGAGGGAGTGGGTGGCCAAGCACCGCGACGGGGTGGCCGGCACCGCCGACTTCATCGACCTCGCCTCCCAGATCTACGGCCACAACCTCTCCGGCTTCTTCTGGGACTGGCTGTACGGCGCCAAGACCCCGCCGATGCCCGGCCACCCGGATTGGAAGCAGCAGCAGGTCAAGAAGGCCCCGGCGGACGGCGGCAAGCAGCAGTCCGCTGAGCGGCACGTGGCGACCACGCCCGGTGCGCCGCACCTGCACAAGGGGTGACCGCCGCCCGGAGCGGACGGCACGCGGGCCGTGCGGGCGGTACCGGCCCGCACGGCGCACCCGGTGGACACCGGAAACCCGCGTGACGTCCGTCTCCGGGCCGTGCGACCATCAACGGGCCGACACCGGCCGCACCGGGAATCTCCGGGGCGGCCCGGACGTTGAGCAGATCGAACGGCAGAGCCATACCAGTCCCGACGGGACCGCCCGGTCCCCGGGGGCTTCCTACGACGCAAAGGATCAAATGACCTCCTCTTCTTCCCTTCCGCAGGACCGGCAGCGCCTCCCCGAGAGCCTTCGGGCCGACGCCCTGATGGAAGAGGACGTCGCCTGGAGCCACGAGATCGACGGGGAGCGCGACGGCGACCAGTACGACCGCTCCGACCGTGCGTCGCTGCGCCGCGTCGCCGGACTCTCCACCGAGCTCGAGGACGTCACCGAGGTCGAGTACCGCCAGCTGCGCCTGGAGCGCGTGGTGCTCGTCGGCGTCTGGACGTCCGGGACGGTGCAGGACGCGGAGAACTCCCTCGCCGAGCTGGCCGCGCTGGCCGAGACCGCCGGTGCCCTGGTGCTCGACGGCGTCGTCCAGCGTCGCGACAAGCCGGACCCGGCCACCTACATCGGCTCGGGCAAGGCCCTGGAGCTGCGGGACATCGTGCTCGAATCCGGGGCCGACACCGTGGTGTGCGACGGTGAGCTCTCCCCGGGCCAGCTGATCCACCTGGAGGACGTCGTCAAGGTCAAGGTGGTCGACCGGACCGCCCTGATCCTCGACATCTTCGCCCAGCACGCCAAGTCCCGGGAGGGCAAGGCGCAGGTCTCGCTGGCGCAGATGCAGTACATGCTCCCCAGGCTCCGCGGCTGGGGCCAGTCGCTGTCCCGGCAGATGGGTGGCGGTGGCTCCGGTTCGACGGGCGGCGGCATGGCCACCCGTGGTCCCGGTGAGACCAAGATCGAGATGGACCGGCGGCGGATCCGCGAGAAGATGGCGAAGATGCGCCGGGAGATCGCGGAGATGAAGACCGGCCGGGACGTCAAGCGCCAGGAGCGCCGACGCAACAAGATCCCCTCGGTCGCCATCGCCGGCTACACCAACGCCGGCAAGTCCTCCCTGCTCAACCGCCTCACCGGCGCCGGTGTCCTGGTGGAGAACGCCCTGTTCGCCACCCTGGACCCGACCGTCCGGCGGGCCGAGACCCCCAGCGGGCGGCTGTACACCCTCGCCGACACCGTCGGCTTCGTCCGCCACCTGCCGCACCACCTCGTCGAGGCGTTCCGCTCCACGATGGAGGAGGTCGCCGACGCCGACATCATCCTGCACGTGGTGGACGGCTCGCACCCGGTGCCGGAGGAGCAACTGGCGGCGGTCCGCGAGGTGATCCGCGACGTGGGCGCCACCGAGGTGCCCGAGATCGTGATCGTCAACAAGGCCGACGCGGCCGATCCGTTGACCCTCCAGCGGCTGCTGCGCCAGGAGAAGCGCGCCCTGGTGGTCTCCGCCCGCACGGGCGAGGGCATCGCGGAGCTGCGGGACCTGCTCGACGCGGAACTCCCGCGCCCCCAGGTCGAGATCGAGGTGCTGGTGCCCTACACCAAGGGCGCCCTGGTCTCGCGGGCGCACGCCGAGGGCGAGGTCATCTCCGAGGAGCACACCGGCGAGGGCACGGTCCTCAAGGCCCGGGTCCACGAGGAACTGGCCGCCGAGTTCCGCCCGTTCCTCCCCGCCGCCTGACGGCCCGGACCCGCACGCGCGCTGGACGCGGCGAAGGCCCGTCCCCGGTTTCCCGGGGGCGGGCCTTCGCCGTTGTCGTGGGTGCTGTCACGGGCGGGCGGCGTCGTCGCCCGCCCGCTCACGTCGTTGCTACTGGTTCGCCCACTTCTTGCTCATCGCGTCGAAGATGGACTTGGCCTCGGTGCCCAGGTGCGGGCCGGCCAGCCACTGGGCCGGACGCGGCCCCATCGACGTGTTGGAGACCAGCACCGGCTTGCCGTCCGCGCCCTTGATGAACCAGGGGCCACCGGACGAACCACCGGTCATGGTGCAGCCGATCCGGTACATGGTCGGCTTCTTGGCGTCCAGCGTCAGCCGGGTCGGCTTGTCGGTGCAGGACTGCTGCGTTGCACCGTCGAACGGCGGCTCGGCCGGGTAGCCCTGCGCCGTCAGGCTGGAGATCTTCGTCATCGCCGGGGCGCCGAAGTCCACCGCGTAGGCGCTGCCGGCCATCTCCTCCAGCGACTTGCCGCCGGTGCTCTCCTCCGGCTTCACGTGCATCAGCGCGAAGTCGTACGGCGCCATCGGCACGCCCGGGACGGCGCCGCCGTCGGCGATCCACTCCTTGGTCGTCGCCATGTCGTCCGCCCACCACTTGCCGGACGGGACGCGGTCCTCGAACGGGGTGGTCTTCATCTGGGCGGCCGACGCGCCGGTCCGGTTGAAGTTCGGCACGAACATCATGTTGCGGTACCAGCCGCCGTCCTTGCCGGCGTGCACGCAGTGCGCCGCGGTCCAGACGAGGTTGGACTTGCCCGGGTGTGCCGGGTCCTTGACGACGGTGGCGGAGCAGCGCGACTCGCCCTTGGGCGTGCTGAACAGCAGCAGGCCCACGCCGGGCGCGGTGGAGGTGTAGGGCGTCTTCACCGAGCGCGCGGGGACCGCGGTCGGCTCGGGGTCGGTCTTGCCCTGGTCCTCGGTGATGTCCGAGGGCTTGCTCGGGTCCTGGGGCGGCTTGACCTTATTGATCTTGTCCGGGTCCCAGAAGTTCTTGATGACCGGGTTGATGAACTCGCCGGCTTCGCGAAGCCACTTGTCCTTGTCCCAGTTCTTCCACTCCCCGTTCTTCCACTTGTCCAGGTCGACGCCGTGTTCCTTCAGCTTGTCCTGGAGCTCCTTGGGGATCTTGATCGCACCCCCGCCCGTGGTGTCCTGGGACGACGCGGTCGGCTTGGCATCCGCGTTGTCGCCCGACGGCCCGCAGCCGGTCGCGGTCAGCGCCACGACGGCGGTGAGGGCGGCGGCGGCCAGCACTGGCCGACGTATCGATCGCATGGGTGGTTCTCCCCCTGTGTCAAACGGACTGAGTCGGAGCGGCTCATGAGCGGAGCCCCGGTCCGGTTCTTGTCATGAACGGCAAGACCCGGGTGCAGCCCCCCACTATGCCGGTGTCCGGGGGGACGGCGGTACTCGGGTCCCCGGTTCCCGGCCGTCAAGGATCTTGACGTGGCCCGTGTTCCCGCGCGGGTGGCGTCGTTGGTACGTACGGGGGACGGCCGGGCTGCCCGCCGGGCCCGCGCGGTATCCAGCAGTTCACCAGCAGGAGGACACAACTGCCGTGGCGTTGACCGAAACCGTGCCGGCGGCCGCGCCGCCGGCCCACGAGGGAATCCTGCGCCGCCAGGCCCTGCGTGAGTCCGCCGCCCGTACGTATGCGCGCTCGCTGCCGATCGTCCCGGTGCGCGCCCGCGGGCTGACCATCGAGGGCGCCGACGGCCGGCGCTATCTCGACTGCCTCTCCGGTGCCGGCACCCTGGCGCTGGGCCACAACCACCCCGTGGTCCTGGAAGCCATCCGTACCGTCCTCGACTCCGGTGCACCGCTGCACATCCTCGACCTCGCCACCCCGGTCAAGGACGCCTTCACCACGGAACTCTTCGCCTCCCTGCCCGAGGAGTTGGCCGAAAAGGGCAGGATCCAGTTCTGCGGCCCGGCCGGCACCGACGCCGTCGAGGCCGCCTTCACCCTCGTCCGCACCGCCACCGGCCGGGACGGCCTGGCCGCGTTCTCCGGCGCCTACCACGGCATGACCGCGGACGCCCTGGCCGCCTCCGGGGGCGCCCGGCACATCGGCGTGACCCGGCTGCCCTACCCCTACGCCTACCGCTGCCCCTTCGGCGTCGGCGGCGAGCGCGGCGCCGAACTCTCCGCGCGCTGGACCGAGAACCTCCTCGACGACCCCAAGGGCGGGGTGCCCCGGCCCGCCGGGATGATCCTCGAACCGGTCCAGGGCGAGGGCGGCGTGATCCCCGCCCCGGCCGACTGGCTGCGCCGGATGCGGGAGCTCACCACCGCCCGCGGCATCCCGCTCATCGTCGACGAGGTGCAGACCGGCGTCGGCCGCACCGGCACCTTCTGGGCCGTCGAACAGAGCGGCATCGTCCCCGACGTCCTCGTCCTGTCCAAGGCGATCGGCGGCAGCCTCCCGCTCGCGGTCATCGTCTACCGCGAGGAGCTGGACGCCTGGCGCCCCGGCGCGCACGCCGGCACCTTCCGCGGCAACCAACTCGCCATGGCCGCCGGCACCGCCACCCTCGCCTACGTCCGCCGCAACGGCCTCGCCGGCCGCGCCGCGGAGCTCGGCGCCACGATGCTCACCCGGCTCCGCGAGCTCGCCGCCGCCCATGACTGCATCGGCGACGTCCGCGGCCGCGGTCTGATGCTCGGCATCGAGATCGTCGACCGCGACGCCGACGCCGACCCGCTGGGTGCCCGCCCCGCCGACCCGGCGCTGGCCGCCGCCGTCCAACAGGCGTGCCTGGACCGCGGCCTGATCGTCGAACTCGGTGGCCGGCACTCAGCCGTCGTCCGGCTGCTGCCGCCCCTGACCCTCACCGACGAACAGGCGGACGCGGTCCTCGACCGCCTCGCCGACGCCATCGCGGCGGCCGTCCGCACCGCCCCCGGGCCCACGGGCTCGTCCCCCACGACACTGCGAGGCACCCCCGCATGAACGAACGCCCCGGCCCCGACGCCGCCCACGCGGCCGAACGGCTCCCCCTCCCGCACCAGGGGGCCGGCCTCATCGAGCCGTCCGTCCCGCGCCAGCAGCGCCGCCCCGGCGACGACACCTGCCACCAGCAGACCCCGGCCGCCGGCCGCCGCGTCCCCGGCGCGCACGACCCCGTGCGCCACCCCGACGCCGACCCCCTGGACCACCCGGACCCGGCCGTCGCCGCCGACGCCGCCGGCATCGAGAACCTCCTCCGCTGCTGGCTGCGCGAGCACGGCACCGCCCGCCCGGCCGGCGGCCGGCTGCGCCTCCCGCTGCACGCCAGCGCCACCGCCCTGCACATCCCGGTCCGCTACTGGTCACCCACCGGCTGGCACCGCCTGGGTGCCCCCACCCTGGAGGGCACCCCGCCCGGCTCGGCCCCGCTGGACGCCGTCACCCTCGCCGCCCTGCTGCGCCGCGAGGCCGCGCACGGCGGTGACCGGCGCGCCTCGGACGGCGGCGAACACCGGGTCGCCGACGGCGACGAACCGCCCGCCGCGGACGACGCCCCGCAGGCCCCGGACGGCGACGGCGCCGAACTCGTCGGCCGGGTCGCCAACTCCGTGCGCACCACCGCCCTGTTCATCGCCGACCGGCGCGCCCGCCCCGCCGAGGAACAGGGCTCCCGTTTCCTCGAAGCCGAGCAGTCGCTCCTCCTGGGCCACCCCCTGCACCCCACGCCCAAGAGCCGCGAGGGCCTCACCGACGCCGAGACCGTCGCCTACTCGCCCGAACTCCGCGGCGCCTTCCCGCTGCACTGGGTGGCCGTCCACCCCGACGCGGTCGCCGCCGACTCCGCCTGGACCGAGCGCGGCCGCACGGTGCCGGCGGGGCAACTCACCGCCGAACTGGCCGGCGAGGGCCTGCCGCTCCCCGACGGCACGGTGCCCCTGCCGCTCCACCCCTGGCAGGCCCGCGACCTCGCCACCCGCCCGGAGACCGCCGCGCTGCGCGACGCCGGACTGCTGCACGACCTCGGCCCGTACGGCCCCCGCTGGTACCCCACCTCCTCCGTCCGCACGGTCTGCCGCCCCGGGGCGCCCGCCATGCTCAAGCTCTCCCTGGGCCTGCGGATCACCAACTCCCGCCGGGAGAACCTCCGCAAGGAGCTGATCCGCGGCGTCGAGGTCCACCGGCTGCTGCGCACCGGCCTGGCCGCGCAGTGGCGGGCCGCCTTCCCCGGCACCCCCGGCTTCGACATCGTCCGCGACCCCGCCTACCTCGCCGTCGACGGGCCGGACGGCACCCCCGTCCAGGGCCTCGACGTGGTCATCCGCCACCAGCCCTTCGGCCCCGCCGACGACGCCGTCTGCATCGCCGGACTCACCGCGCCCCGCCCCTGGCCCGGCCACGGCGCGATGCGCTCCCGCCTGGAGAGCGTGGTCGGCGCGCTCAGCGCCCGCACCGGGCGGCCGGCCGGCGCGGTGGCCACGGAGTGGTTCCTGCGCTACCTCGAAGCGGTGGTCCGGCCCGTCCTGTGGCTCGACGGGACGGCCGGCGTCGCCCTGGAGGCCCACCAGCAGAACACCCTCGTCCTGCTGGACGCCGACGGCTGGCCGGCCGGCGGCCGCTACCGCGACAACCAGGGCTACTACTTCCGGACCTCCCGCCGCGCCGAACTGGAGAGCCGGCTGCCCGGCATCGGCACCGCCAGCGACACCTTCGTCGCCGACGACGTCACCGACGAGCGGTTCGCCTACTACCTCGGCATCAACAACGTCCTCGGCCTCATCGGGGCGTTCGGCGCGGCCCGCCTGATCCGCGAGGAGGTGCTGCTCGCCGCCTTCCGACGGTTCCTCGTCGATGCCGCCGCCGCGCCCCGGGCGCACCGCTCCACCCTGCCGGAGCGACTGCTCTCCGCCCGCACCCTGCGCTGCAAGGCCAACCTCGCGACCAGGCTGCACGGCCTGGACGAACTGGTCGGCCCGGTCGACACCCAGTCCGTCTACGTCACCCTGTCCAATCCGCTCGCGCTCTAGGCCCTGCTGTCCCCCAGCCCCACAGGAGAGCGTCACGTGCCACCCACCGATTCCGGCCCCACCACCGCGCCGGACGACACCTTCGGCGACCGGCTCGCGCCCCACCCCGGCGCGGCGCCGCCCGCAGCCCCCACCCCGGCCGCGGGCCCGTTGCTGGACGACCTGGCCGGCTGGCCACCGGCCGACACTCCCGCCGGGACGTTCGCCCTCGTCCCGGTGGACCTCGACCGCGATCTGGACCGCATCGTCGCCTGGATGAACGATCCGGCTGTCGCCGCCTTCTGGGAACTGGCCGGCCCCCCGGAGACCGCCGCCGCCCATCTGCGCCCCCAACTGGACGGCGACGGCCGCAGCGTGCCGTGCCTGGGCGTGCTGGACGGCGTCCCGATGAGCTACTGGGAGATCTACCGCGCCGATCTGGACCGGATCGCCCGCTACTACCGGGCCCGCCCCCACGACACCGGCATCCACCTGCTCATCGGCGGCACCGGCGACCGCGGCCGCGGCCTCGGCACGACGCTGCTGCGCGCCACCGCCGACCTCGTCCTCGACCACCGCCCGCGGTGCGGGCGCGTCCTCGCCGAACCGGACCTGTGCAACACCGGCTCCGTGGCGGCGTTCCTGAGCGCCGGCTTCCGCTACGCCGAGGAGATCGAACTCCCCGAGAAACGCGCGGCGTTGATGATCCGCGACCGCGCCCACCGCCACCTGCTCTGACCCCGGGGCCGTCCGTCGACGGCCCCGGCCCGGTCCGCCATCCATCCCGCCGGCCCGGTTGTCCCCCGCACGTGCCGGTCCGGTCCCGTCCCGAGGAGTCCCACCTTGTCTCCTGTGTCCCGTCCCTCCGCTCCCGCCGCCTCAGCTCCCGCCGACCGCCGTGCCCCGTCCGCCACGACCGGGCACACCCCGTCGCACGACGCCTGGCAGCGCGCCGCCCGCCGGCTCTTCGCCAAGACCCTCGCGGAGTTCGCCTACGAGGAGATCCTCGTCCCCGAACCCGACGGCACCGCTCCCGACGGCAGCCCCCGCTACCGCCTACGGGTCACCGACGACCTCACCTACCGCTTCACCGCCCGCAGAAGCGCCTACGGGCACTGGCGCGTCGACCCCCACTCGATCGCCCCGCACGCCGATCCGCTGCGCTTCCTCACCCACGCCCACGACACCGTCCTGAGCCTGTCCGGCGACACCACCGGCCACCTCATCCGCGAGCTGACCGCCACCCTCGCCGCCGACACCCGCCTGGACGCCACCGCGCTCAGCGCCGCGGAACTCGCCGACCTGGACTACGCCGCCCTCGAAGGCCACCAGACCGGCCACCCCTGGCTCGTCGCCAACAAGGGCCGCCTCGGCTTCTCCGCCGCCGACGCCGAGACCTGGGCCCCCGAGGCCCGCACCCCGCAGCGGCTGCCCTGGCTCGCCGCGCACCGTCGCCTCGCCCACTACCGCGGCGTCCCCGCCCTGGCCACCCCCGACCGCCTCTACGGCGAGGAACTCGCCCCGGCCACCCGGCGCGCCTTCGCCGCCACCCTGACCGACGCCGGCCGTGACCCGGCCGACTACCTCTACCTCCCCGTGCACCCCTGGCAGTGGGACGAGACCATCGCCCCGCTCTTCGCCCCGCAACTCGCCGACGGATCCCTCGTCCCGCTGCCCAGCGACAACGACCTGCGGCTCCCGCAGCAGTCGATCCGCACCTTCCTCAACCTCACCCGCCCCCGGGCGCGCACCGTCAAGCTGCCGCTGTCCATCCTCAACACCCTGGTCTGGCGCGGCCTGCCCACCGAGCGGACCCTGGCCGCCCCCGCCGTCACCGCCTGGGTGCACGGCCTGCGCGACGGCGATACGTATCTGCGCGACGAGACCCGGGTGATCCTGCTCGGCGAGACCGCCTCGGTCACCGTCGAGCACCCCCTCTACGACCGGTTGCCCGGCGTCCCCTACCAGTACAAGGAACTGCTCGGCTGCATCTGGCGGGAGCCGCTCGCCGGCCGGCTCGACCCGGGGGAGCGGGCCCGCACCCTGGCCTCCCTGCTGCAGACCGACCCCGCCGGCCGCGCCCTGACCGCGGAGCTGGTGCACCGCTCCGGCCTGGACCCGCGGGACTGGTTGGCCCGGCTGTTCGGCGCGCTGCTGCCGCCCCTGCTGCACTTCCTCTACCAGTACGGCACGGTCTTCTCCCCGCACGGCGAGAACGCCATCGTGGTCTTCGACGAGGACGACGTCCCCACCCGGCTGGCCATGAAGGACTTCGTCGACGATGTCAACACCAGCGCCCAGCCGCTGCCCGAGCAGGACACCATGCCGGACGACGTCCGGGCGGTGCTGCTGACCGAACCCCCGGCGTTTCTCACCCAGTTCATCCACTCCGGCCTGTTCGTCGGCGTCTTCCGCTATCTGGCGCCGCTGTGCGAGGAGCAACTCGGCGTCCCCGAAGGAGAGTTCTGGTCACTCGTCCGGGCGGAGATCCTGCGCCACCACGAGCGGTTCCCGCACCTCAAGGAGCGGCAGGAGACCTTCGACCTGCTCACCCCGAAGATCGAGCGGCTCTGTCTGAACCGCAACCGGCTGCATGTGGACGGTTACCGCGACCGTCGCGACCGCCCGCACGCCGCCGTGCACGGCACCGTCCCCAACCCCCTGTACGCACCGTGATCGCTGCCCGCCCCGTGATCGCCCCGCGCTGTCGGTGGTCCCGCGTAGGCTTGCAAGCGCTATGACGAAGCCCTCTCTCCCCGATCTGCTCCACGCCGCCGTCTCCGCCGTCGGCGGCACCGAGCGGCCCGGCCAGGTGGCCATGGCCGAGGCCGTCGCCGAGGCCGTGGACGACCAGGCCCATCTGCTGGTGCAGGCCGGCACCGGCACCGGAAAATCCCTCGGCTATCTGGTGCCGGCGCTGGCCCACGGCGAGAGGGTGGTGGTCGCCACGGCCACCCTCGCCCTCCAGCGCCAGCTCGTCGAGCGCGATCTGCCGCGGACGGTCGAGGCGCTGCATCCGCAGCTGCGCCGCCGGCCGCAGTTCGCGATGCTCAAGGGCCGCTCCAATTACCTCTGCCTGCACCGCCTCCACGAGGGCGCCCCGCAGGACGAGGAGGACGGCCTCTTCGACGTCTTCGAGCAGGCGACGCCGACCAGCAAGCTGGGCAAGGACCTGCTGCGGCTGCGCGACTGGGCGGACGAGACCGAGACCGGCGACCGCGACGATCTTTCCCCCGGCGTCTCGGACCGCGCCTGGGGCCAGGTCTCGGTCTCCTCCCGGGAGTGCCTGGGCGCCTCGAAGTGCGCGTACGGCGCGGAGTGCTTCGCCGAGGCGGCCCGGGAGCGGGCCAAGCTCGCCGATGTGGTGATCACCAACCACGCGCTGCTGGCGATCGACGCCATCGAGGGCGCCCCGGTCCTGCCGCAGCACGAGGTCCTGATCATCGACGAGGGCCATGAGCTGGTCTCCCGGGTCACCGGCGTGGCCACCGGCGAACTCACCCCCGGCCAGGTCAACCGCGCCGTACGGCGCGCCGCCAAGCTGGTCGACGAGAAGGCCGCCGATCAGCTCCAGACCGCCGCCGAGACCTTCGAGCGGCTGATGGAGCTGGCGCTGCCCGGCCGCCTGGAGGAGATCCCCGAGGAGCTGGCGTACTGCCTGATGGCGCTGCGGGACGCGGCCCGCACGGTGATCGTCGCGCTCGGCTCGACCCGCGACAAGTCCGTCCAGGACGAGGACGCGGTCCGCAAGCAGGCCCTGGCCGCGGTGGAGAACGTCCACGACGTCGCCGAGCGGATCGCGAACGGCTCCGAGTACGACGTGGTCTGGTACGAGCGCCATGAGCCCCGCGGCGGAGCCGTACCCCGCTTCAGCGGGGCGTCGTTGCGGGTGGCGCCGCTGTCGGTCTCCGGTCTGCTGCGGGAGAAGCTCTTCACCGACCGCTCCGTGGTGCTGACCTCCGCCACGCTCAAGCTGGGCGGCGACTTCAACGGCGTGGCCGCCTCGCTGGGCCTGGGCCCGGAGGGCACCGCGGGCGAGGACGAGCCGGTCTGGAAGGGCCTGGACGTCGGATCGCCGTTCGACTACGGCAAGCAGGGCATCCTCTACGTCGCCAAGCACCTCGCCCAGCCGGGTCGGGAGGGCAGCCGCACCGACATGCTCGACGAGCTGGCGGAGCTCATCGAGGCGGCCGGCGGCCGGACGCTGGGGCTGTTCTCGTCGATGCGGGGCGCCCAGGCCGCGGCGGAGGCGATGCGCGGCCGGCTCGACATGCCGATCCTCCTCCAGGGCGAGGAGACCCTCGGCGAGCTGATCCGGACGTTCGCCGCGGACGCCCGGACGTGCCTGTTCGGCACCCTGTCGCTGTGGCAGGGCGTGGACGTCCCGGGCCCGAACTGTCAGCTGGTGGTCATGGACCGGGTGCCCTTCCCGCGGCCGGACGATCCGCTGATGAGCGCCCGGCAGAAGGCCGTGGAGGAGGCCGGCGGCAACGGCTTCATGGCGGTCGCGGCGACACATGCCGCGCTGCTGATGGCGCAGGGGGCGGGCCGCCTGGTCCGGGCCACCGGCGACCGCGGCGTGGTCGCGGTGCTGGACCCGCGCGTGGAGCGGGCCCGCTACGGCTCCTTCCTCCGCAAGTCCATGCCGGACTTCTGGTACACCACCGACCGCAATCAGGTCCGCCGCTCGTTGGCCGCCATCGACAAGGCGGCCAGGGAGACGGCGGGGGAGTAGCCGGGGAGCGGTGCCCGCCCGGACAGCGCAGAGCCCCGGGACGGAACCGGCGCAGTGGTTCCGTCCCGGGGCTCGGTCGTGGGGGCGCGGTCAGACCCGGCGCAGCACCGCCACCACCTTGCCGAGGATGGTCGCCTCGTCGCCGGGGATGGGCTGGTACGCGGCATTGTGCGGCAGCAGCCATACGTGGCCGTCCTCGCGCTTGAAGCGCTTGACGGTCGCCTCGCCGTCGAGCATGGCGGCGACGATGTCGCCGTTCTCGGCGACCGGCTGGCGGCGGACGGTGACCCAGTCGCCGTCGCAGATCGCCGCCTCGATCATGGAGTCGCCCACGACCTTCAGCACGAACAGCTCGCCGTCGCCGACCAGCTGACGGGGCAGGGGGAAGACGTCCTCGACGGACTCCTCGGCAAGGATCGGGCCGCCGGCCGCGATCCGGCCGACCAGCGGCACGTAGGACGCGGCGGGCTTGCCGGCGGTCTCCGTCGCCGCGCTCGTCGGCTGGTCCGAGGCGCGGACCTCGTACGCCCGCGGGCGGTGCGGGTCGCGGCGCAGGAAGCCCTTCCGCTCCAGGGCCATCAGCTGGTGGGCGACGGAGGAGGTGCTGGAGAGCCCGACGGCCTGGCCGATCTCCCGCATGGACGGGGGATATCCGCGCCGCTGCACCGAATCCCGGATCACTTCGATCACCCGGCGCTGGCGGTCGGTGAGCCCGGAACTGTCGGCGCGAATGCCCGGGGGGCGCCCCGGCAGCGAACGGGTCGGCTTGTGCTCTTCGGAGTCCGACGTGGTGTCTTCCATCGTCCGCGGTGCCCTTTGCGGTTGCTCGAATCGGCTCTGGGAGTGGCTTTGTGCGGTGATGGTCGCGCTGTCTGCGGTGGTGGTCACGTCGGCCCCTCTCGAAATGTTCTCCCTAGTTAGCCAACGGTAGTTGCTTTCGAAAGGTTGCGCCAAACACACGTTCGAGTGAAAAATTCCGCGATTGGCTGACCTGATCAAGTGCCGCGGTGTATGGCCGAATGGCAATTCGGGCCTCCGGGACGTCCTGCCCCGGATTCCTGTCCGAAATGCCGGCCGGAACCCGTCCCGAAAAGCGTGGGACGGTGCCGCGGGGGAGGAGCGCCGCGACGTGGCCGATTGTGTCATCCCCGCCCCTCCGGCCCCCGCGCCGGGTGGCTTCCCGTACCCTCTTGGACGGCCCGCCGTCCCTCCCGTCGCCCGACCTCCACCCCCAGGAGACGGCGCTGCGCGCCGGCGCGTTCCTGGCGACACGCGGTAGGCAGATATAAGCACCCCGACACCACATCTAGTGCTTAGATGCGTTCGGCCGCCTATAAGTTGTGGTGCCGGGTCAGTCGGACCCCACGGATCGCCTATGCTTGTGGCTGCTCCGAAGGGCCCGTACGGACCGGCCGGAGGTTCCGTCGCCGTACGCCGGTTCCCTTGGCGTGCGTCCGTTTTCGAGGGTGAGGAGGGTGGAGCCATGCACTGCCCCTTCTGCAGGCACCCGGACAGTCGGGTCGTCGACAGCCGCACCACGGACGACGGGACGTCGATCCGCCGGCGCCGCCAGTGCCCTGACTGCTCCCGCCGCTTCACCACCGTCGAAACGGCGTCACTCATGGTGATCAAGCGGAGCGGGGTCACCGAGCCCTTCAGTCGCACCAAGGTCATCGCGGGGGTGCGCAAGGCGTGCCAGGGGCGTCCGGTCACCGAGGACGCCCTCGCCAAGCTCGGCCAGCGGGTCGAGGAGGCGGTGCGCGCCACCGGCAGCGCCGAGCTGACCACCCATGACGTCGGGCTCGCCATACTGGGCCCGCTGCAGGAACTCGACCTCGTCGCGTACCTGCGCTTCGCGTCCGTCTATCGGGCGTTCGACTCACTTGAGGACTTCGAGGCGGCCATCGCCGAGCTGCGGGAGCAGCGCGAGCAGGGGCCGCCCGCGCACGGCGGGAGCAACGAGGAGGCCGGCGAGCCGGCCGTTCCCGTGCCCGCCACCGCCGCCGACTGAGTTCGGCGCGCACTTCCAGACCCGGGTCGGGGCGAGAGCAGGGCGCCCCGGTGCGGGAAGACATACACCGTGCCACGGAATTTGTGTGCACATATGGGCGTTTGCCCGTACAGGGAGGCGGAATGACAGAGACGACGAGCGGCCCGGCACGAGGCTCCCGCGCCAAGGGCAGCAAGGCTGGCAAGGGTCTGCGTATCGAGCGCATCCACACCACCCCCGGCGTGCATCCGTACGACGAGGTCGTGTGGGCGCGCCGTGACGTCGTCATGACCAACTGGCGCGACGGCTCGGTCAACTTCGAGCAGCGTGGCGTCGAGTTCCCCGACTCCTGGTCGGTGAACGCGGTCAACATCGTCACGAGCAAGTACTTCCGCGGCGCGGTGGGCTCCCCGGCCCGCGAGTCGAGCCTCAAGCAGCTCATCGACCGCGTGGTCAAGACCTACCGCAAGAGCGGCGAGGAGAACGGTTACTTCGCCACCCCGGCCGACGCCGAGATCTTCGAGCACGAGCTGGCCTACGCCCTGCTCCACCAGGTCTTCAGCTTCAACTCCCCGGTGTGGTTCAACGTCGGCACCCAGCAGCCGCAGCAGGTCAGCGCCTGCTTCATCCTCTCCGTGGACGACTCCATGGAGTCGATCCTGGACTGGTACAAGGAAGAGGGGATGATCTTCAAGGGCGGCTCCGGCGCCGGCCTGAACCTCTCCCGCATCCGCTCCTCCAAGGAGCTGCTCTCCTCCGGCGGCAACGCCTCCGGCCCGGTCTCCTTCATGCGCGGCGCCGACGCCTCCGCCGGCACCATCAAGTCCGGTGGCGCCACCCGCCGCGCGGCCAAGATGGTCGTCCTGGACGTCGACCACCCCGACGTCGAGGCGTTCATCGAGACCAAGGTCAAGGAAGAGGAGAAGATCCGCGCGCTGCGCGACGCGGGCTTCGACATGGACCTGGGCGGCGACGACATCACGTCCGTCCAGTACCAGAACGCCAACAACTCGGTCCGCGTGAACGACGAGTTCATGAAGGCCGTGGAGTCCGGCGCGAAGTTCGGCCTGCGCGGCCGGCTGAACGGCGAGATCATCGAGGAGGTCGACGCCAAGGGCCTGTTCCGCAAGATGGCCGAGGCCGCCTGGGCCTGCGCCGACCCCGGCATCCAGTACGACGACACCATCAACCACTGGCACACCTCGCCGGAGACCGGTCGCATCACCGCGTCCAACCCGTGCAGCGAGTACATGCACCTGGACAACTCCTCGTGCAACCTCGCCTCGCTCAACCTCCTGAAGTTCCTCAACGACGACGACCAGGGCAACCAGTCCTTCGACGCCGTGCGGTTCGCCAAGGTCGTCGAGCTGGTCATCACGGCCATGGACATCTCGATCTGCTTCGCGGACTTCCCCACCGAGAAGATCGGCGAGACCACCCGCGCCTTCCGCCAGCTGGGCATCGGCTACGCCAACCTCGGCGCGCTGCTGATGGCCACCGGCCACGCCTACGACTCCGACGGCGGCCGCGCCCTGGCCGGTGCCATCACCTCGCTGATGACCGGCACCTCCTACAAGCGCTCCGCCGAGCTGGCCGCGGTCGTCGGCCCGTACGACGGCTACGCCCGCAACGCCGACGCCCACAAGCGCGTCATGAAGCAGCACTCCGACGCCAACGGCAGCGCGGTGCGCATGGACGACCTGGACACCCCGGTCTGGGCCGCGGCCACCGAAGCCTGGCAGGACGTGCTGCGCCTCGGCGAGAAGAACGGCTTCCGCAACGCCCAGGCGTCGGTGCTGGCCCCGACCGGCACCATCGGCCTGATGATGGACTGCGACACCACCGGCGTCGAGCCGGACCTGGCGCTCGTCAAGTTCAAGAAGCTGGTCGGCGGCGGCTCCATGCAGATCGTGAACAACACGGTCCCCAAGGCGCTCAAGCGGCTCGGCTACCAGCCCGAGCAGGTCGAGGCGATCGTCGCCCACATCGCCGACCACGGCAATGTCGTCGACGCCCCCGGCCTCAAGCCGGAGCACTACGAGGTCTTCGACTGCGCCATGGGCGAGCGTGCCATCTCCCCGATGGGCCACGTCCGCATGATGGCCGCGGCCCAGCCGTTCCTCTCCGGCGCGATCTCCAAGACGGTCAACGTCCCGGAGTCGGCCACCGTCGAGGAGATCGAGGACGTCTACTTCCAGGGCTGGAAGCTCGGCCTGAAGGCGCTCGCGATCTACCGCGACAACTGCAAGGTCGGTCAGCCGCTCTCCGCCAAGAAGAAGGAGGAGGAGAAGAAGCCCGAGGCCGCCGCGAAGACCGCGGAGAAGAAGGTCGTCGAGTACCGCCCGGTCCGCAAGCGTCTGCCCAAGGGCCGCCCGGGGATCACCACCTCCTTCACCGTCGGCGGCGCCGAGGGCTACATGACCGCCAACTCCTACCCGGACGACGGTCTCGGCGAGGTCTTCCTGAAGATGTCCAAGCAGGGCTCGACCCTCGCGGGCATGATGGACGCCTTCTCCATCGCGGTGTCGGTCGGCCTCCAGTACGGCGTGCCGCTGGAGACCTACGTCTCGAAGTTCGTCAACATGCGCTTCGAGCCGGCCGGTATGACCGACGACCCGGACGTGCGGATGGCGCAGTCGATCGTCGACTACATCTTCCGCCGCCTGGCGCTGGACTTCCTGCCGTTCGAGACCCGCTCGGCCCTCGGCATCCACTCCGTCGAGGAGCGTCAGCGCCACCTGGAGACCGGCTCCTACGAGCTGCCCGAGGACGAGGTCGACGTGGAGGGCCTGGCCCAGTCCGCGCCCCGGCAGACCGACACGGCCAAGGACCCGGCCCCGGCGATCAAGGCCGTCGAGGAGACCGCCGCGCCGGCTCCCAAGCAGGCGCACACCAACGCCGAGCTGGTGGAGATGCAGCTGGGCATCAACGCCGATGCGCCGCTGTGCTTCTCCTGCGGCACCAAGATGCAGCGGGCCGGCAGTTGCTACCTCTGCGAGGGCTGCGGTTCGACCAGCGGTTGCAGCTGAGCCCGGCGCCCCGAGGGGGCGACGGCCGGTGATCGGCCGGTGGGCCTGAGCTGACCAGGGCGGTGGAGTACGGGGAGACCCGGCTCCACCGCCCTGTCGCGTCGGGGGCGGACACGACCTAGGGGAGGAAGTCCGCGATGGTCCGGGTGAAATCCTCCGGGTCGTCCAGCCACGGGAAGTGGCCGGCGCCCGGCTGGACGGTCAGCGTGGCGCCGGGCAGCAGCGTGGCGATCTCCGCGGCGACCCGGGGCAGCGGGCCGCTGTCCCGTTCGCCCGCGAGCAGCAGTACCGGCGCATCCAGCGAGGCCAGGGCGGCCCGCGCCGTGGCCGGGTCGAAGGCGCCGGCGGACGCGTACCGCTCCGCGGCCTCTTCGTTGGTCTGCGCCACCTCCGACGCGGCGTGTTCCTTGGCCGCCGCGTCCCAACGGCCGTAGAAGAACGGGGCGATGGCGTCCCAGTCGGCATCCGTGGCGGTGCCGGCCCAGACCGCCTCGTAGGAGCGGTACGCGTCCGGGAACCACGGTTCGGCGGACCGCAGGGCGGCCGCTTCCCGCCGATGCGCCTCGGTGAAGTCGATGCCCAGGGCACGGGCCCGACCGGTGACCAGGGTGAGGCTGCGGATGCGCGCCGGAAAACGGGCCGCGTAGAGCAGGGCGAGATCGCCGGCCGCGGAGTGCGCGAGAACGTCGACATGTTCGAGGCCGAGGTGGGCCCGGAGCGCCTCGACGTCGTCCACCTGCCGGTCACAGCGGTAGGTCGCCGGATCGGTGGGAATGCCCGATTCACCGGTGCCGCGGAGATCGAGTTGGATCAATTGCCGGTGGGCCGCCATTGCGCCCAGATCGCCGAAGTAGGCGGAGGCGCGCATCGGGCCACCGGGAAGGCAGAGCAGCGGCTCGCCTTTCCCGACGAGGTGATAGGCGAGTGGGGTTCCGTCGGGCGCGGTGAGAACAGGCATGGCGGTAATCCTGGGCACGAGTGAGCGGTGCGGCAAGCGGTTATGCCGGGGGCCCTGGGGAGCGTGGGAGAAGAGGACGGGAAGAGGCGTGGGGCGGGGGAGCGGGGAGAGCGGGGAGAGAGGGGGAAGCTGGTGGGAAGTGGGTGGGAAACCCTGGGGCGCGGCATTTCGGGATGGCGATATTCCGGTGGGCCCGCTCCACGGGCCGCTGCCGTGATCCTCACTCCTGCTCCCACGGTGAAGATCTGGGCCCGTACGTCCGCCGGAGCGTGATCGCCCCGGATGCTGGGCGAGTACGGTCGCGTCCCCTGGGGCGCGTGCGCAGGTGGTGGAACGTCGGAGGGGAGGCGGTTCGTCGCCGCCTCCCCTCCACATCTGCCGTAGGTGACCGTCAGGTGCCCATCAGCCGGGCGAACTCATCCGGGTTGGTGTCGAACCCGCGTAGTACGGGCTGGAACCGCCATTCACCCGAGGCGTCCCGCGCGAACTCGGCGCAGGCCGCCGCGGTCGCGTCCGGAATGCCGGCGAAGTCGTTGCGGGCCAGCCTGGTGTATCCCTCGCGTACCTCGATGAGGGTGTTGGCGACCTCGCCGAAGACCTTGCGGCCGTGCGCCTGCTGGATCACCACGCCCACCACGACGCGGGCGTAGCGCTCGGACAGTCGCTCCAACTCCAGCGTCATGACCTCGTCGTCGCCGAATCCCTGGCCGGTCCGGCTGTCCCGGTTGAGCGTGATGGTCCCGTCGGGCGATCGGCTGTCGAAGTGCACCAGGTAGGCCGGCTCTCCGTGCGGCGCGTCCGCCGGGTACGTCGCCGCGATGAGGTCCAGGTCGATGTCCGGCTCACCGATGGGGCTGGGATCCCATCCGAGTGCCACCACGACCTTCTCAATCCCCTTGTTGAACGTGCTCACCGGGTCCCCTTCCGTCAGCTCCCGTGGCCCAGCCCGTCTGCGATTCCGCGGACAACTCCCCGGGTTTTCCCCGTGTTCGACCATCGTGCCACGCGGTCGCGGGAGTCGGCCCGGTAAGTCCGTGGCCAGCCATGGGTGTTCGTGGCTTCGACGCAAAGGGCCCACTGTTTTCGGTGCAATGTGGCGCCATGTGTCGGTGCAATGGAGTGCATTGTCTTCGGTGCGATGAGGGTATTGCTCTGAGGGTGTCCTGGGGGTGGCAAGGCGGCTTACTTCCGGGGGTGTTCGTGTCGTCGTCTCATCCCGGAGGTGGGTGGCGAGTGTGAGGCGGCGCGGGCGGTGTGTTCGGGGGTGGTGAACGGGCTCTCCGGTGGCGTGCGGATGAGCGGGCGCGCCTGTCGGGAGGGCCGGTGGCGGGCCGCCGTCGAGGAGGTGGGGCGCCGGTCGGGCGCGACGGCCTCCAGCGGTGCGTGTCCGTAAGGGAGTTCGGGGCGGCAGGAAGCCGGCGGGCAGCGGTTCCGGTCGTCACCGGGCCGTACGATGGCGCGGTGCTGGTCAAGTGGATTCGCCTCACCGTCGTGGACCGCCGAGGGTTCGAACGGGGGCAGCGGAAATGGGCCGGGCTCCTGGGAGAGCCCGGCTTCCGGGGACAGGCCGGGGGGTGGAGCCGTTCCCGTCCCGGCGTGGCCCACCTGGTCGGCTTCTGGGAGAGCCGGGCGTTCTACGACTCCTTCATGGCGCGCTCGCACGACCGGTTGGCCGCCGCCCAGACCGGCACCTACAAGGACCCGCAAGTCCGGCTGTTCGAGCACGAATTCGACGTGAAGGTAGGGTTCCGTCCGGCCTTCGGCGACGCGGACGTGCTGCGGTTGGCGCACTGCCAGGTGCGCGAGGACCGGGTGGATCACTTCGTGCTCATGCAGGAGAAGGTGTGGAACCCGGCGATGGCCGGGTCGCCCGGCATGCTCCGGGGGATGGTCGGGCGGGCGCCGGGCGAGGAGTTCCTGGTCCTGTCGATGTGGCAGTCGGCGGCCGAGCGCGGCAAGTACCGTCCGGAGCGGGTGGAACGGCTGGCGCTGCGGGCCCAGATAGCCGCCGACGTGCAGGCGATCGCGGGCGATGTGGTGCAGCTCGAACCCTCCTGGACGGTGTGAGCGCCGCGGTCAGACCCCCTGTCGCGGCGGGGCGGACGCGTCGCCGGTCGGGCGCCCGGGGGTGACGCGGCCGGGGGTGAAGACGCCCGCGCGGGCCGCGGCCAGTGCCGCCGCGGCGGCCTGGTCGGCGAGCGCCTCGTCGACCGGTTCCCGGGTGACGAACAGCCGGCAGAGCAGTGGGGCGGGCACCGCCCGCACCAGTGCCCCGGCGTCGACGGCGGCCCCCTCCGGGCCGGCCGGTAGTTCCCCGCGTGCGACGGCGCGCTCCACGATGGTCTCGCAGCGCGCGAACCGCTCGGCGTAGTAGGTGCGCAGCGCCGACGCGGCTCGCTCCGACTGGAAGCCGGCCGCGATCATCGCGGAACCGGACGCGCCCGTCGCGGGCTCGGTGAACGAGGTGACGACCTCGCGGGCGAGCGCCCGCAGATCGCCCTCCAGCGACCCGGTGTCGGGCGGCAGCCAGCTGTCCTCGCCCGCCAGGTCCAGGGCGTCGGCCACCAGGCCCTCCACGTCGCCCCAGCGGCGGTAGAGCGTGGTCTTGTGCACCCCGGAGCGGGCGGCGACGTACTCGACCGTCAGCCCGGGGTAGCCGAGTTCGCCCAGGCCGGCCAGGACGGCGTCGCGGACGACGGCCCGGGTGCGGGCCGTTCGCCCGCCGGGGCGCCGGGTGCCGGGGGTGGGGGAGGACGCCGGACCGTCGCTCTCGGACTGCTTCTTCTGACCCTCGCCGGGCAATTGCAACTCCTGTTGCGTTAGGGGTTGGGCTGTGTCATCCTCATCGTAACGCGACATGAGTTGCGTTTGCTCGTCGGCGGGGGTGCTGTCCGGCGTGCCCGCGGCAACACCCGGAGGATCGCGTGCCCACTCAGATCTCGCTGCACGACGTCAGCAAGTCCCACGCCGACCGCCCTCTCCTCGACCGCGTCTCCCTGGCCGTGCGCCCCGGCGAGCGCCTCGGGATCGTCGGGGAGAACGGCGCCGGAAAGTCCACCCTGCTGCGCCTCATCGCCGGCCTGGAGCCGCCCGACGAGGGCCGCGTCCTGCTCACCGCCGACGGTGGCACCGGCTACCTGGGCCAGACCCCCGACCTCCCCCCGGACCGCACCGTCCAGGACGCCATCGACGCCGCCCTGGCCGAACTCCGGGACATCGAGCGCCGGCTGCGGTCCCTGGAGGCGACCCTCGGGGACGCCGCCCCGGCGCAGCTCGACGCGTACGGCGACCTGCTCACCCGCTTCGAGCTGCGCGGCGGATACGAGGCCGACGCCCGCGTCGACCGCGCGCTGCACGGCCTGGGCCTGGACGGTCTGGGCCGCGGCCGGCTCCTCGGCAGCCTCTCCGGAGGCGAACAGGCCCGCCTCGGCCTGGCCTGCCTGATCTCCGCGGCGCCCGAGGTCATGCTGCTCGACGAACCGACCAACCACCTCGACGCCACCGCCCTGGACTGGCTGGAGGAGGCCCTGCTCGCCCACCGCGGCACGGTCCTCGCGGTCTCCCACGACCGGCTCTTCCTGCAGCGCATCGCCACCGCCGTCGTCGAGGTCGACGCCGACCGCCGCGCCCTGGTCCGCTACGGCGAGGGCTACGGCACCTTCCTCGCCGCCAAGGCCGCCGCCCGCCGCCGCTGGGAGCAGGAGCACGCCCAGTGGTGCGACGAGGTCGACCGGCTCACCGCGCACGCCGCCGGCGCCGCACGCGGCGTCGCCCAGGACCGGGGCATGAAGGACAACAACAAGATGGCCTACGACCGCGACCGCGGGCGGGTCCAGGCATCCGTCTCCAGCCGGGTGCGCAACGCCCGGGAACGGCTCCGCCGGCTCCGGGCCGAGCCGGTGCCCCGGCCGCCCGAGCCGCTCCGCTTCCGGGCCGCCCCCGACTCCGGCGACACCGCCGGCACCCTGGTCCGCCTCGACGACGTCCAGGTCGGCGACCGCCTCGCCGTGGACGCCCTCACCGTCCGCGCCGGCGAGCGGATCCTCGTCCACGGCGCCAACGGCGCGGGCAAGACCACCCTCCTGCGGGTCATGGCGGGCGCCACCACGCCCGACCGCGGCACGGTCGTCCGCCGGGGCCGGATCGGCTTCCTCGCCCAGGAGATACCGGTCTCCCGCCCCGCCGAGCCGCTGCTGGCCGCCTTCGGCCACGGCCTGGCCGGCGTCCCCGACGAGCTGGCCGCCCTGCTGCTGTCCTTCGGCCTGTTCCGGGAGCGCGACCTCCACGTCCCCGTCGGATCGCTCTCGGCCGGCCAGCGCCGCCGGCTGGCCCTGGCCCGCCTGCTCGCCCGCCCCGCCGACCTGCTGCTGCTCGACGAACCCACCAACCATCTGGCGCTCGCCCTCGTCGAGGAACTGGAGGAGGCGCTCGCGGCCTGGCCCGGCGCCCTGGTCGTGGTCTCCCACGACCGGCTGCTGCGGCGTCGCTTCGCCGGCCGGCCCTACGAGCTGCGCGACGGCCGCCCGGCCCTCGTCGCCTGCTGAGGCCCCGGTGCGGGCCGGTGTCCCGCCCGGTGCCCCTCCGCCGCACCCGGCATGTACAGGGCAGGCGTTTTAGGCTGGCGGCATGGCCCGGCCCCGACGCATCGTCCTGCTCCGCCACGGCGAGTCCGTGGGGAACGCCGACGACACCGTCTACGAGCGCGAGCCGGACCACGCGCTCGCCCTGACGCCGACCGGGCTGCGCCAGGCGGAGGAGGCCGGCCGCGCGCTGCGCGCGATGTTCGGCCACGAGCGGGTCTCCGCCTATGTGTCGCCCTACCGCCGCACCCACCAGACCTTCCGGTGCCTGGACCTGGATCCCGGCCGGGTGCGGGTCCGCGAGGAGCCCCGGCTGCGGGAGCAGGACTGGGGCAACTGGCAGGACCGCGACGACGTGCAGCGCCAGAAGGTGTACCGCGACGCCTACGGCCACTTCTTCTACCGCTTCGCCCAGGGCGAGTCCGGCGCCGACGTCTACGACAGGGTCGGCGCCTTCCTGGAGAGCCTCTGGCGCAGCTTCGAGGACCCCCACCACCCGCCCAACGTCCTGATCGTCACGCACGGCCTCACCATGCGGCTGTTCTGCATGCGGTGGTTCCACTGGTCGGTCGCCGAGTTCGAGTCGCTGTCCAACCCCGGCAACGCCGACTGGCGCGCCCTGCTCCTCGGTCCGGACGGCCGCTACACCCTCGACCGCCCTTTCGACCGCTGGTGTGAACCCGAGCCTTATGGCGTCACCGGTTAAAGTGCACAGCGATGACGACCCCTGATCCTCGTGACGCCGAGCGTTGTGCGCGGGCCCTGGCGAGCCTGCGCGGCCTCTCCGTGGGCGACGCCCTCGGATCGCAGTTCTTCGTCCCCGCCCACTACCCCGCCCTCAAGCGCCGCGAGCTGCCGCCCGCGCCCTGGCGGTGGACCGACGACACCGAGATGGCCTGCTCCGTCCTGGCCGTCCTCACCACCCACCACCGCGTCGACCAGGACGCCCTGGCCCGCTCCTTCGCCGACCGTCACGACGACGGCCGCGACTACGGCCCGGCCGTCGACCGCCTCCTCCGCCTGATCCGCGAGGGCGGCGACTGGCGCGAACTGTCCGCCGCGCTCTTCAACGGCCACGGCTCCTGGGGCAACGGCGCCGCCATGCGCATCGCCCCGCTCGGTGCCTGGTACGCCGACGACCCCGAGCAGGCCACCCACCAGGCGGAGATCTCCGCCTACCCCACCCACCAGCACCGCGAGGCCGTCGTCGGCGCCATGGCGGTGGCCGCCGCGGCCGCCCTGGTCGCCGACCCGTCCCGCACTCTCGGCCCCGCGGAACTGATCGACGGCGTGCTGTCCCTGATCCCGCGCAGCGCCGTACAGGCCGGCCTGCGCCGGGCCCGCGACATGCTCGACTACGGCGACCCCGGCACCGTCGCCGCCGTCCTGGGTTGCGGACGCCGCACCACCGCCCACGACACCGTGCCCTTCACCCTCTGGGCCGCCGCCCGCAACCTCGGCGACTTCGAGCGGGCGTTCTGGACCACCGTCCGGGCCGGCGGCGACGTCGACACCACCTGCGGGATCGTCGGCGGCATCGTCGCCGCGGCCCCCGGCGGCACCCCGCCCCAGGAATGGCTCGACCGCACCGAGCCGCTGCCCGCCTGGGCCCCCACGCTCTGACCGGCACCCCGGGACCGCTTGGCCCCGGAGCGCAACGGGCCCTGCCGGCAGGCGACTTCGCGCCCGACGGGTGCTCTGCGCGCGCCCGTACGCGGGCTTGCGCAGCGCCGCCGGCAGTCGTCGCGGAGCGCCGCGTGCGGCCCTCCGCCGGTGCCCGTGCGCCGCTGCTCGGGATCCGATGCGGACGACGGCGCCGAATAGGCGTAACCTGGCTGGCGCCATGCCGTACGAGCCTCCCACCCATACCGTCGAGCGATCACTGCGCGCCACCACCGGCGCCAAGATCGTCGCAGGGATCGACGAGGTCGGACGCGGGGCCTGGGCCGGCCCGGTCAGCGTCTGCGCAGCCGTCACCGGCCTCCGTAGGCCACCGGACGGACTCACCGATTCCAAGTTGCTGACCCCCAAGCGCCGCACCGAACTCTGCGACGTGCTCGCGGACTGGGTCACCTCGTACGGTCTGGGGCACTCCTCCCCGGAGGAGATCGACGCCCTGGGCATGACCGCGGCACTGCGGCTCGCCGCCGTACGCGCCCTGGAGGCGCTTCCGGTCCGGCCGGACGCGGTCATCCTCGACGGCAAGCACGACTACCTGGGCGCGCCGTGGCGGGTCCGTACGGTCATCAAGGGCGACCAGTCCTGTATCGCGGTCGCCGCGGCGTCCGTGATCGCCAAGGTGCGACGGGACGCCATGATGGCCGAACTCGGTCTGGAATACGCCGACTTCGACTTCGCGACCAACGCCGGCTATCCCTCGCCGACCCACCGCACCGCCCTGGAGGAGCACGGTCCCACGCCGTACCACCGGGTGTCCTGGTCCTACATGGACGCCCTGCCCCGGTGGCGGCACCTGAAGAAGGTGCGCGTCACCCCCGAAGCAGCCGCTCTGGAGGCCGGTGGCCAACTCGGCTTCGACTTCTGAGCGGAGCGGGGCGGGAATTCGGTACCCACTGACATGTCCCGCACCTACGTTTGATAGACATCCCTTTATGCCTCTCATCCCCGAGGAGCCTCAGATTCACGAGAGTGTCCCGGGTCCCCGCGCAACTCCGGCCGCCGGCCGCACCGCGCCGACCCCCCGTCCCGTCCCTGGTCCCGGTCCCCGCCCCGCCCCGCCGCGAGGCGCCCCCGCGTCCAGTGCCCGTCCGGGCAAGCCCGGACCTGCCGCTCCGCCCCGAGGGTCCGTCCCGGCCCCGCCGGCGCAGCGCACCGGTTCCCCGCAGCCTCCGGCCGCCACGGCCGAAGCCGTCGTGGGCACCCAGCTCCAGCTGATCCCGGCTCCCGCCGACGGAGCTGTCGACGCCGCCGACGAGGCCGTCGACCTGCTCCTGGACTCCGGCCGCGCGCCGGGCGAGGTCCTGGTGCTGACCACCGGCGAGAACCACCCGTGGGCGGCCCACGAACTGTCCTTCGGCGAGGGGTCCTACTGGGCCCAGCACGACGCCGGTGACGACGTGTTCTACGCGGACGCCGGCGCCGAACGCCTCGGCGGACGACCGGTGGTGGTCGTCGCCGTCAACGGTGGCGACGACGCGGTCACCGCGCGGGCACTGCCGGCCGCCATGGCCCGTGCCGGAGCGCTGCTGATCGTCTGCGGCGACCCGGAGCGGATCAACGCCGTGCTCGGCGCGAACGCCTGACCCCTGCTGGTCGGGCGCCCTAGCGTGCCGCCGGGTGGCGGCGGATTTCGGGCGTGCCGCCGCCGGCGGCGCGCCGGGGCGTTCCCCGGCCGCCGCCGCGCGGCTGCTCGCCCGGCGCCGCGGTCCGTCCCGGTGGGACGCGCTGCGGGGCCACCGGTCCCTGGTCGGCCGGTCGGTCCGGGAGGCCGGCCGGTCGCTCCGCGGTCCGCGGGCCCGGCGGGGTCGCGGCGGCTCCGGGCACGACGTCCTCCGGGGCGGCCGGGGCGTCGACCGTCCCGCTCCCCGTGTCGCGGCCGGCCCGTGCCGTATCCGGCCCGCGTCCGGACTTCGTGGCGACGGCCGTCCTGGGGCGTCGCCCGCCCCGCTCTTCACCCAGTACCTGCCAGCGGTCCCGGGTCAGTGCGATGAACGCCCCGCAGCGGAGGCCGTGCAACGTACAGGCATCGCGCAGGCCCCACATCCACGCCCCGTCCACCTCCGTCCAACGGGGTTCGCCCTCCCGGCAGAGCAGCAGCACCGCCGTCCGGACCGGCACCCGCAGCCGCAGGTCGTGCGGGATGATCCGACGCAGTTGGGTCAGCAGCGCGTTGCGGTACTCCCAGCCGTCGGGCGTCGCCGCCGGGCCGGTGAACGACGCGCTGGCGACGATCCGTTCCTGGGCGTCCAGCACCGCCACGATCACCGTGGACGGGCCGGGGAGATGGCGGCCGTGCAACTCGGCGACGACCTCGCGGGGGCTGCGCAGCAGCGGGATCCCCGCCGACGCCCACTCCGCGGGCTCCAGCAGCCGCCCCAACCGGGCGGCGGGGCCGTCCGCATCGGGCGGTGGGTCCTGCGGGGGCCGGGCGAATCCGAAGGTCATCGTCCTCCCTTCGTCTACGCGTCCGTGCCGCGGGCCACGGCCGGGTGCGCCGGTGCACGACGGCATGACCCGGTCGGACCGCGAACGGCCGGATACCGGGAAGCACTTCCCATTCTCGCGGCTCGTACAGGCTTGCGGCAACGAGCAATTCCCCGCGCACGGCCGGAAACACCCGGTGTGCCCTCGCTATCCCTGCCCGCCGCACTCGCCGCCGATGCCAGGGTTCCCCTCCCTTCTCTCAGGGCACCGTCGTCGGCGACGGCCACCCCGCCCGCCGGCCTCCGGCCCAACACCGGGCCGGTAGCGGCCGCTTGACCCATGCGGGGTGAACGGCGCTCGGCGGCGACGCCCGGGGGCGGCAGGCGACGTCCGAAGCGGTCCGTCCCCCACCGGGCCGGCGGCAACCGTGTGCCGGCGCGCTCGGCGGGCGGTCCGGGGACCGTTCGCGAGGAGCCCGTCACAGGGGGTGAGCTGGCTGACAGCCCCGACCATCGGGTTGCATGGGGGCATGGACGAACCGGAGCTCCGTACCGAAGCCGATGCCATCCTCGCCGAGCTGGTCGGCGACCCGGGAGGGTCGGCGCGCTTGCGGGAGGACCAGTGGCAGGCGGTGGCGGCACTGGTGGCGGAGCGCCGGCGGGCCCTGGTGGTGCAGCGCACCGGCTGGGGCAAGTCGGCGGTGTACTTCGTCGCCACCGCGCTGCTGCGCCGACGCGGCTCCGGCCCCACGGTGATCGTCTCGCCGCTGCTGGCGCTGATGCGCAACCAGGTGGAGGCGGCGGCGCGGGCCGGCATCCGGGCGCGCACCATCAACTCGGCCAACCCGGAGGAGTGGGACTCCATCTACGGGGAGGTGGAGCGGGGCGAGACCGACGTCCTCCTGGTCAGCCCGGAACGCCTCAACTCCGTGGACTTCCGTGATCAGGTGCTCCCCAAGCTGGCGGCCACGACCGGCCTGCTGGTGGTGGACGAGGCGCACTGCATCTCCGACTGGGGCCACGACTTCCGCCCCGACTACCGCCGGCTGCGGGCGATGCTCGCCGAGCTCGCCCCCGGCGTCCCGGTGCTGGCCACCACCGCGACCGCCAACGCCCGGGTGACCGCGGACGTGGCCGACCAGCTGGGGACCGGCGGCGGCGAGGCCCTGGTGCTGCGCGGCCCGCTGGAGCGGGAGAGCCTGCGGCTGGGGGTGGTCCGGCTGCCGGACGCCGCGCACCGCCTGGCCTGGCTCGCCGAGCACCTGGACGAGCTGCCGGGCTCCGGCATCGTCTACGCACTGACCGTGGCCGCGGCCGAGGAGGCCACCGCCTACCTCCGGCAGCGCGGGTTCCCGGTGTCCTCCTACACGGGGCGCACGGAGAACGCCGACCGGCTCCAGGCCGAGGCCGACCTGTTGGAGAACCGGGTCAAGGCGCTGGTCGCGACGTCGGCGCTGGGCATGGGCTTCGACAAGCCGGACCTGGGCTTCGTGCTCCACCTCGGCTCGCCGTCCTCGCCGATCGCCTACTACCAGCAGGTCGGGCGCGCGGGGCGCGGTGTGGCGCACGCCGATGTGCTGCTGTTGCCGGGCAAGGAGGACGAGGCCATCTGGCGCTACTTCGCCGACACCGCCTTCCCGCCCGAGGCGCAGGTGCGGCAGACCCTCGCGGTGCTCGCGGAGGCCGGTCGGCCGCTGTCCGTGCCGGCGCTGGAGGCGGCGGTGGACCTGCGGCGCAGCCGGCTGGAGACCATGCTCAAGGTGCTGGACGTCGACGGCGCGGTCAAGCGGGTCAAGGGCGGCTGGACCGCCACCGGGGCGGCGTGGGTGTACGACGCCGAGCGCTATGCCTGGGTGGCTCGGCAGCGGGCCGCCGAGCAGCAGGCCATGCGCGACTACGTGGGCACGACCGGGTGCCGGATGGAGTTCCTGCGCCGGCAGTTGGACGACGAGGGGGCGGCCCCGTGCGGCCGTTGCGACAACTGCGCGGGGCCCTGGGCCGATTCCGCCGTGTCGGCGGAGACGCTGACGGCGGCGGTGAAGGAGCTGGACCGCCCGGGGGTGGAGATCGAGCCGCGCCGCATGTGGCCGACGGGGATGCCCGCGCTGGGCATCGACCTCAAGGGGCGCATCCCGGCCGGCGAACAGTGCGCCACCGGGCGCGCCCTGGGGCGGCTGTCGGACATCGGCTGGGGCAACCGCCTGCGCCCGCTGCTGGCGGAGCAGGCGCCCGACGGGCCGGTGCCGGACGACGTCCTGCGGGCCGCGGTGGCGGTCCTGGCCGACTGGGCGCGTTCCCCGGGCGGCTGGGCGTCGCAGGCCCCGGACGCCGCCGGCCGGCCGGTGGGGATCGTCGCGGTGCCGTCCTCGACCCGCCCGCAGCTGGTGGGGTCGCTGGCCCAGGGGATCGCGACCATCGGCCGGCTCCCCTTCCTCGGCTCGCTGTCGTACACCGAAGCGGGTGGCGGGCAGGCCCCGCGCCGCAGCAACTCCGCGCAGCGCCTCAGGGCGCTGTCCGGCGCGTTCGCCGTCTCCGAGGAGCTGGCCGGTGCCCTGGCCCGCGCGCAGGGCCCCGTCCTGCTCGTGGACGACTGCACCGACTCCGGCTGGACGCTGGCCGTCGCCGCCCGCCTGCTCCGCCGGGCGGGCAGCGGGCCGGTGCTGCCGCTGGTGCTCGCCGCGGCGGGCTGAGCCGCCCGGCCCCGGCTCGTGGTGCGGCGACGGACCCACCGGCCCGATTCGGCCCCGGCGGCCGAATTTCGCGCCCTGTCGCGAAAATTCCTCGGTCGTAATGTCTGTGCAATGCCGTGTCTCGCGATGTGGACGGGGTAAGCCCCCAGGGGTTAGGGTGCGGCCGAATGTCATCGGTGCGGGATACCTCGGGCGACGTCCGCGGCGGGCCGGGCCGATACGAAGGCGACGCGTCGGTGTGACGACGCCGAAACATTCTTCGGCGGCCCGGTCGACGCGCAAGTCTTTAGCGGGTCGCGATATGCGGTCGATAGCGGTGGTTGTTCGGTGCGGTGTGAGGGATTCGTGAAGTGATTCATGGATCACTACGAATATTCGGGTTCATTTCTCGCCACGGCGTGGCCGAAATTGTTTCATGGAGGTGTCCCGGCGGTTCTCGGCGGCCCCGGAGTGCATTCCGTAAGCGGGTGATGTGCCATTAAACAGGCGCTCCCGGCCAACGGGTGCAGCCGAGACAAGCGGCCCCTGTACTGGGCAAACGGGAGCAATGGCGAGATCTCAAAGGTCCTGCCGACCGTTTTGGCACGGTTCCGGATCATGCGGTATTTGTGCCGGTGAGCTCCGACACGCCGGAGCGGGAGAGGGTGCTCGCACTACGGCCTTGGGTGAGCTAACTGTACCTGTGACCCACTTGAGAACCCCCTGTTCCGGGTCGCTCACCATCGGTATGTTGGGCGCAGCTGATACGCCAGTCAGGCGCGGCGGCGGATCATTTCGCCGCGGTATTAGGAGAAGGCATCGATGAGCTACGTGAAGTCGGGCGAATTTGTCGACCGCGCCCCCGACGTCGTCACGCTCGACAATGTATCGAAAGTCTATGACTCGGCCCCGGGCACGGTGCACGCGCTGCGCAATGTGTACCTCGGGGTAACGGTCGGGAGCTTCCTCGCCGTAATGGGCAAGGAAAAGTCGGGTAAGACCACGCTGCTGAAGTGCCTGTCCGGGGAGACCCGGCCGTCGTCCGGTTCGCTGCGCCGCCGGGCCGGGGCCCAGGGCGGCGTCACGGTCACCTGGCCCACGGCTGAGGAGGGCGCCTCGTCGCTGGAGGCCGCGCTCGCCCGCCGCCCCGAGCTGCTGCTCGCCGACGACGCGTCGGAGGAGTGCGGGGCGGCGCTGCGGCGGGCTGTGGACGAGCGGGGCGTCGCGGTGGTCATGGCCACGACGGCACCGGCCGCGGCGGCGCAGGCCGATGCCGTCGTGTTCCTGGACGACGGGGCGGTGGTCGACATGATCGCCGATGCCGGCCCGCAGGCGATCCGGGAGTGCCTGGAGCGGGCCGGCGGCCTCGGCGCCGGCCGCTGAGCCACCGTCGGGCGGACGGCGGGAAGGCGACGACCGGCGGTTCCTAGGCCAGCGTCCGACCGACGATCTCCAGCAGCGGTGCGGCCTCCCGCAGGAAGAAGTGATCGCCCGTCAGCTCGTGCGAGGTGAAGCGACCGCCGACGTGGTGGGCCCAGTCCTGGACCTGGCGGTGGGTGGCCTCCGGGTCGGCGGATCCGGCGAAGGCCGTGACGTCGACGGGGATCACGGCGTCCGGCGCCGGCACGCAGCTCTCCGACAGCGCGAAGTCGGCGCGCAGCATGGGCAGCAGCAGCTCGATCAGCTCGGGGTTCTCCAGGAACTCCGGCGGGGCGCCGTTCATCTTCCGTATCTCCGCGAGCAGTTCCCCCTCCGGCAGGGTGTGCCGCAGGAGCGGGCTGGGGTGCGGGACGCAGCCGGAGACGAATACGTGCGCGGGACGGTGCCGGCCCGCCCGGCACAGGTGGTGGGCCAGGGAGAAGGCGATCTCGCCGCCCATGCTGTGGCCGAAGAACGCGAAGGGCCGGTCGAACCAGCTCGCCAGGTTCTCGGCCAGCTGCGGGACGAGCTCCTCGACGCGGGTCTGCGGCGTTTCGCCGAAGCGCTCCTCACGGCCCGGCAGCAGTACGGGGCAGACCTCGACGGACTCGGGCAGGAAGCGGCTCCACGAGGTGAAGATGCTGGAGCCGCCGCCGGCGTAGGGGAAGCAGAACAGCCGGACGGCCGCCGTGGGGCGCGCCGGGCGGGCGACCGCCCAGCGGGGCGAGCGGGGTGGGACGGGCATGGGTCACCTTTCCAGGGGTTCGGAGGTTGCGGAGGTCGGCTCGGGACCGGCGGCGTCGGCCGGGTCGGCGACGGAAGGAACCGAGGACGGGGAGAGGGACGGCGCCTCGTCCGCTTCCGGTGTGCCGTGCACGGAGGTGAAGGCGCGCAGGGCGGGGCTGACGCCCGCCGCGAGCGCGGCCAGCAGCAGGACGCCGGCGCAGCTCAGAACGGCCTGAGCGGGGCCGGCCGCGTCGACCAGGAGGCCGCCGAGGAGCGGGCCCGCGGCGCCCGCGACGCCGCCGGCCAGTCCCAGGGCCGCGCTGACCCGACCGCGCAGCCGGTCGGGGGTGAGCGCCATCTGGTAGGTCACCACGGCGGTCTGCACGGTGGGTGCCAGGAAGGCGATGGCGGCCAGCACGGCACCGAAGAGATAGCCGCTGGTCCGCACCAGCAGCAGCGGGGTCAGGCCGGCGCCCAGCCACCCCAGGAGGATGATCGCGGCGCGGGGCGTGAGGAGCCGGTGCATGCGGGGCGCGAGCAGCGCGCCGGCCAGACCGCCCGCGCCGACCAGCACACCGATGGCGCCGATCTCGGCGGCGGGGATCTTCGCGCGCTGTGCGAGCGTCAGCACGATGAGGTACAGCGCGTTGAAGCAGACGCTCACCCCGACCGCGACCGCCATGCTCGCCCGGATGACGGGACGCCGCCAGATCCACCCGACGCCCTCGCCGATCTCGCCGACCAGGGAGCGCCGCGCGCCGGCGGTGCCCGCCCCGCCGGGTCCCTTCAGCCGCAGGAAGAGGAGCATCACGAACGAGCCCGCGTAGGTCACCCCGTTCACCAGGAACGGCAGGGCCTTGTGGGCGGTGAACAGGAAGCCGCCGATGCCGGGGCCCGCCAGGGTGGCGAGGTAGCTGCGGGCCGCGCTCACCGAGACGGCCGTCGGCAACTGCTCCTTGGCGACGACCTGGGGGAGGGCGGCCTCCTCGGCGGGCGCGAACATCGCGGCGGCCGCGCCGTCGACGACCGCGACGGCCAGGATGTAGCCGAACGCGACGCCGTCGCCGAGCAGCATCAGCGCCAGGCCGACCATCATCGGCACCCGCGCCAGCTCGCACAGCAGCATGATCCGCTTGCGGTGCCAGCGGTCGATCAGCGCACCGGCCGGGACCAGCACCACCAGCCGGGTCAGGGCGCTGACGGCGCCGGCCGCGCCCGCGTCGACGGCCGAGTCGGTCAGCATCAGGACCAGCAGCGGCAGCGCGAACACCGAGATCTGCGCGCCGAGTTCGGAGAGCGCCTGACTGCCCCACAGCAGGTGGTAGTTGGTGTTGCGGCGCAGGGGGAGCGTCATGGGCGCATGCTGTCATCGCCCCGCCGGACGCGGCAGGTGTTTAAGGGTGGGCGGAACTCCCCTGGTGGGAAGGGGGATCGGGTGCCGGTCCACGTGCTGAACCCGCGATGGTGGTGCAGGCTCCACCCCGGTTCGGGGGCGCGGTGTACTGACCGGTCGACGGTCGCTCGGACAGCATGGAGGCAGACAGCGCGGCTCGGGCCGTGCGAGACGACGGGTACGACTGGAGACCTCTCATGGCACGTACGCACCGCGAGCGCGGCGCCCATTGGATCGTTCCCCCGCTGTTCGTCTTCTTCGCGGGCGCCATGCTGACGTCGGTGATCTCCCATGTGGTCACCGGGGACACGCACACCACCGTGATGATCGCGGGCTTCACCCTGGACGCCATCGCACTGCTCTGGGGAGTGGTGCGCTGGCAGCGGGCCGGAACCGCCGATGACTGAGCCGTACGGACCTTCCGAACCCTCCGAGGAGAGCAGCAGCATGCCTGCGTCCGTGACCCGCGAGGGCCCCCTGCGCGGAAAGTGGCGGACCGTCACCAGGGCGGCGGTCGCGGTCGCCCTGGTGGTCCCGGCGGCATTCTCCATGGCGGCCTGCGAGAACTCACCGCAGAAGGCCCTCGACCGCGGGGACACCTGTCTGAAGATCCTGGACGTGGCGCTGTTCGACCCCCACCCCAAGGACGCGGCGGTCGCGGAGAAGGACGTCGCGGACCGGGCCGACAGGCTGGACGAGCTGGCGAAGCAGACGGACGACGCCAAGCTCCGCAAGGCCGCGCAGGACACCGCGAAGGAACTGCGCGGGACGACGCTCAAGGAGCGGACGCCCGGCTCGGTCACCGAGTACCTCGCCGGCCAGAACAAGCGGCTCAAGAAGCTGCGCGGTACGTGCACTTCCGTGGGCGACTACCTGTAGCGGAAGTCCGGCCGGGCCGGCCGCGCGAAAGCCGCCCCACAGACCGGGAATTCCCCAGCGGTCGGCCCGTCCTCCGTCGAGGCCGCGCGGAATTCCCCCCACCCGGGTGTTCGGAGTCCCCCGTCTCCGGACACCCGGGTTCTCCGCTTCCCGGGGTGCCGCTGCCGGGTGCCGTGCGCACCGCTCAGACCGCGGGGCTCTCCGGTGCGCTGTTCCCCAGGAACGCCAGCACGGCCAGCACCCGGCGGTGCACGCTGCCGCCCTCCGGCGGCAGGCCCAGCTTGTCGAAGACGCCGCGGATGTGCTTGCTCACCGCGCGCTCGGTGATGACGAGTTTCTCCGCGATGGCGGCATTGGCCAGGCCCTGCGCCATCATCTCCAGCACCTCGTGCTCGCGCGGGGTCAGCGCCTGCAGCGGGCGGGCGGCGGCCTTCTGGCTGACGATCTCCGTGATGACCTCGGGGTCGAGCGCGGTGCCGCCGCCGACGATGCGCTCCAGCGCCTCCAGGAACTGCTCGACCCGACCGACCCGGTCCTTGAGCAGATAGCCGATCCCGCGGGCGCCCTGTGCCAACAGCTCTGCCGCATACGCCTGTTCCACGTACTGCGAGAGCACGAGGATCGGCAGGTCGGGGAGTTCCTTGCGGGCCTGCACGGCGGCGCGCAGGCCCTCGTCGCGGAAGCTGGGCGGCAGCCGGACGTCCAGGACCGCGGCGTCGGGGCGGTGTTCGCGCAGTGCGGGCATCACCTCGGGGCCGGCCGCGCAGGTGGCCACCACCTCATGGCCGTTGCTGGTCAGCAGCAGGACCATGCCCTCCCGCAGCAGCGCGTTGTCCTCGGCGATCACGATCCGCACGGCAGCTCCACTTTCAGCTTGGTCGGCCCGCCCTCGGGGCTGGTGAGGCTGGTCGTGCCGTCGAGCGCGGCGACCCGCCGGCGGATGCCGACCAGGCCGCTGCCGCCCACTTCGCCGGCACCGCCGCGGCCGTCGTCGGTCACGGTCACCGTCAACACGCCGTTGCCCCGGGTGAATCGTACCGATGCCTGGGTGGCCGCGGAGTGCTTGCGGATGTTGGTCAGCCCCTCGGCCACCACGAAATACGCCGCGGCCTCGACCGACGCGGGCAGCCGGTGGCCGTTCTCCACCGAATTCAGGCTCATTTCCACCGGGATGTCGGAGGAGGCGGCCAACGCCCGTACCGCACCGGCCAGCCCCCGGTCGGTCAGCACCGGCGGATGGACCGTACGGACCACCTGCCGCAGATCGGCCAGCGCACCCTCGACGCCCGCCTGCGCCTCGTCCAGGCGGGCCAGGGCGGCGTCCGGATCGCTGCGGAGCTGCTGCTTGGCCAGCCCGATGCGCAGCGACAGCGCGACGAGCTGCGCCTGCACACCGTCGTGCAGATCCCGTTCGATGCGGCGCAGTTCGGCGCTGTGCGCCTCCACCGCGCCGGCCCGGCTCTCGGACAGCTCGGCGACCCGCTCGGCCAGCCGGGCCGAGGCGGACGGGCGCAGCAGCGCCGCGGTCCACCGGGCCTGGAGGTCGGCCAGGGCCACGATGTGGCGCAGCACCAGCGAACGGCGCGGGGTCGCCGGCACGCCGTACTCCGACTCGCGGCGCCGGGCGAGCCGGCCGCCCAGCCCCATCCCCAGACCGTCCACCAACAGACCCACCAGCCACAGCGGCACCGTCAGCACGCTGAAGACGACGAACGTCACGGTGGCCATCGGCAGCCACAGGGTGTCGCGCCAGGTGCCGGGGTCGGTGAGTGCCAGCCGCACCCGGTCGGCGGGGGCGCCGTCGAGGGGGAGGTACTCCTCGGGGATCGGGGCGCCCAGCCAACCTCCGGCGCGCACCCGCTCGTAGCCGGCCAGTCGGCGCAGCAGCCGGACGATCTCCGGCATCGCCGGGGCGCCGATCACGAACACCGTGAACAGCAGGCCGATCGGCACCAGGAAGGCGGTCAGGAAGCACAACCAGGCGAGCGGAATGCCGAAGTAGAGGTAGTAGCCGGCATGCCAACCGGCGCGTAACTGTCTGGCGAAGTCGTCCATCGTGGGCTCCCTCCGGTGCGGGACACCACTCCGGTCCCGGCGCGTGGTGAGGATACGGATCACCGTATGCCGAACGGGTGCGGATGCGCGGTGCGCCGGTCACCCCGGGCGATGGTGGGGCTGGCTGTACCCCGGGACGGGTGTGCGCTCTCTCGTGCCCCGCGGCCGTGATCCATAGCGTTCACAGCAGACAGGACGACTGGCGGAACAGCCGTCCTCGGACGAGCCCGGAGGACGCACATGGTCAGGCTTCGCACGGCGAAACGCGCCGCGGCGGCGGCCGCTTCACAGGAGGCCGGACCGACGGCCGCGCTGGCCCTGGAGTCGGTCACCCGGCGCTACCGCCGCGGCGGCCGCGACGTGAACGCGCTGGACGACGTCAGCCTCACCCTGCGGCGCGGCCGGTTCCTGGCCGTCATGGGCCGCTCCGGCTCCGGCAAGACCACCTTCCTGCAGTGCGCCGCCGGGCTCGACCGCCCCACCTCGGGCACCGTGCGGATCGGCGAGACGGATCTGTCGCGGCTCGGCGAGGCGGGGCTGACCCGGCTGCGCCGGGACCGGATCGGCTTCGTCTTCCAGGCGCTGAACCTGGTGCCGTCGCTGACCGTGGCGGAGAACACCGCGCTGCCGTTGCTGCTGGGCGGCGACCGGCCCGAGGACCCGGCCGTGCGGGAGCGGGCGCTGGCCGTCCTGGCGGCGGTGGGGCTCGCGGACCGGGCCGACGACTCGCCGCTGACGCTCTCCGGCGGCCAGCAGCAGCGGGTGGCGATCGCCCGCGCGCTGGTCACCGACCCCGCCGTGATCTTCGCGGACGAGCCGACCGGCGCCCTCGACCCGGTCACCGCCCGCGACGTGCTCACCCTGCTGCGCGACGCGGTGGACCGCGAGGGGCACACCGTGGTGATGGTCACCCACGACCCGGTGGCCGCGTCCTGGACGGACGAGGCGGTGTTCATCGAGGCCGGCCGGATCGTCAACCGGATGGACCGCCCCGAACCGGACGCGGTCGCCCGGACGTTGGCCGCACTCGGGGAGCGGTGAGCGCGATGTCTGTTGCCACCGGACCCCGGACCGGCCCCGCGGAGGTGCGGCCGGTGCGCGCCGACTCCCCGGCCCGCACCCTGCGCACCGCCCGCTTCCTGGCCAGCCGTTCACTGCGGCGGCACCGCAAGGCATGGGCCGCGGTGTTCGCCGCCCTGGTGCTGACCTCGCTGCTGCTGGGCAGCTTCGCGCTGGCGACCCTGTCGGCGTTCGTCGGCCACGCCCGGGTGGAGCGCTACGCCGCCACCAGCGCGGTGGTCACCGGCGACCAGACCACCCGCTACACCGCCAAGCCCTGGGGCGATCCGCCCATGACGGAGACCCAGTCGCTCACCGAGCGGGTGCGGGTGCCGCGCGCGGTGCGCGCGCGGCTCGCGGCCGTCCCGGGGGTCAAGGCGGCCGTCGCGGACGACGCCGTCCCCGTCGCGCTCGCCGCCAGGGACGGCGGCGCGGTGGCCGGTCCGCGCAGCGACTCCGGCAACTCCCCGATCTTCGGCCACCCTTGGTCGGCCGCCGCGCTGGCCCCCTTCACCCTGCGGGCCGGGCACGCCCCGACCGGGCCCCGGCAGGTCGTCCTGGACGGCGATCTGGCGGCCCGCGCCGGCGTCCGCACGGGCGAGCACCTCACGCTCCAGACGCTGACCGCCCCCACCCCGTACGAGGTCGTGGGCATCGCCGCGCCCGCGGCACAAGGCGACGCCACCGGGCTCGGCCACCAGGGCGCCGTCTTCTTCGACGACGAGACGGCCCGCCGGCTCGCCGGGCACCCCGCCACCACCGACGCCATCGGGGTCCTCGCCGACCCCGGGGTGGACGTCCGCCAGCTCTACCCCCGGCTGCGCCAGGCGCTGGACGGCGCGCACCCGGCCCGTGACGCCTCGGCCGGTACCCGCTACAAGGAGGACGCCACGGCACTGCGGGTGCTGACCGGCAACGGCCGCGGCGAACCGGAGTTCCTGGAGTCGGCGCCCAGCCGGATGAGCCTGTTGATGCTGCTCGCGACGGTCTGCGTCACCGTGTTGATGATCGCCGTCCTGGTGGTCTCCAGCACCGTGGCCCAGGCGGTCCACCAGCGCTCCCGCGAGATGGCGCTGCTGCGCGCGGTCGGCGCCACGCCCCGGCAGCTGCGGGTGACCGTCGCCCGCGAGATCAACGTGGTCGCGGTGGCCGCCGCGCTGCTCGGCGCGATCGGCGCGGTGCCGGTCTTCCTCCAGCTGATCGCGATGCTCCAGGAGCGCGGCGCGGTGCCGATGGGGCTCGAACTGCCCACCCCGGTCTGGATGTTCGCGGTGCCCGTGCTGACCGCCGGGCTGACCCTGCTGGTGGCCCGGCTGTCCGCCGCGCTCGCCTGCGGTCGGATGGCCAAGCTCCGCCCCGCGCAGGCGATGGGCGAGGCGCAGCGCGAGCCGGCACAGCCGGGCCGCGGACGGACCATCACCGGGCTGGTGGTGCTCTTCCTCGGCATGAGCTCGGCCGGTACCGCGGCGCTGCAGTACGGGGAGTTGGCCGCGGCGGCCGCCAGTACGGCGGCGCTGGCGCTGGTCATCGCCTGCGCCCTGCTCGGGCCCTGGATCGCCCGTGGGGCGATGCGGCTGCTGGCCGTCCCCGCGCGGCGACTGGGCGGGGCGGGCGGCTACCTCGCGGCCGCCTCCTCGCACGCCAACTCCCGCCGCCTGGGCGCCGCGATCACCCCCATCGTGCTGGTGGTGGCGTTCGTCGGGGTGCAGCTCTCGGCCGGCGCCACCCTCGACCGGCAGGGCGGCGCCCAGGCCGCCCAGGCCCTGCGCGCGCAGCTCGCGGTCACCACGGACGGACCCGGCATCCCCGACGAGGCGGTCCGCCGCGCCGGGGAGGTGCCCGGCGTGGCCGCGGCCACCGGGGTCCTGCACAGCACCGTCGTGCTGGCCCGCCGCGAGACCGGCGAGCCCAAGCTCGACCGGCTGCCGGTCATGGGCGTCGACCCCGCGGCGCTGTCCGCCACCCTCGACCCCGCCGTCCTCTCCGGGACACTCGCGCACCTGGGCCGCGGCACGGTCGCGGTCGGCAAGGACCGGGCCCGCTCGCTGGACCTGAAGCCCGGCTCGACGGTCACCCTCCGCTACGGCGACGGCGCCGCCGTCCCGCTGAAGGTCGCCGCGGTCTACCAGAACTCCCTGGCGCTCGGCGACTTCCTCTTCGCCGCCCAGGAGCTGGCCCCGCACCTGGCCGCCCCGCTCAACTCCCGCATCCTGCTGGGCCTGAAGCCGGGCGCCGACCCCGCCGCCGTGCGCAAGGAGCTGGCCGGCGCCCTGACGACCGCCGCCCTGCACACCACGGTGACCGAACGGCCCACGACCGAACACCTCCAGGCCGAGGACCGGGGCATCGGCCAGGTGATCACCGTGGTCGCGGTCGGCGTGATCGGCGGCTTCACCGCCATCGCGGTGCTCAGCACGCTGACCCTGATCATGCTGGGTCGCCGGGGCGAGATGGTCCTGCTGCGCCTGGTCGGCGCGAGCCGTGGACAGCTGCGGCGGATGCTGGGCGTCGAGGCGGCCATCGTCGTCACGGTCGGGGTGGTGGTCGGCGCGCTGGCCGCGGCGATCCCGCTGACCGCGTTCAGCCTCGCGCTGACCGGTTCGGCGCCCTACATCCCGCCCGCGCAGGCAGGATTGATCGTCCTGACGGTGGTGGTCACCTCGGCGGCCGGGTATCTGCTGCCCGCCCGCTCGGCGCTGCGCACCCGACATCCGGCCGACCTGGCCCGCCGCTGACCACGAGAGACGAGGAGAGCCCACACCATGGCCCGACGAATGACGGTGACGGCGTTACTGGCCCTCATCGGGGCGGCCGCACTCGTACTGAGCGCCTTCCAGCCCTGGTACCAGGGGCGCGATCCCCGGTCCGTGCCCGTCGCGGAGCTGTTCACGGGACTGACCGACAAGGGCGGCGCCGCGACCGCCACCTCGATGCTGCTGCCGCTCGCGGCGGCCGGAGCGCTCGCGCTCCTCGCGCTCGCGGTCCGCTCCAAGGCGGCGATGGCGCTGGCCGCACTGGTGGGGCTGGCCACCTGCGTGCTGTGGGTGGTGCAGCAGATCCGCGAACTCGCGCCGATCGCCTTCGACTGGACCGCCATCGAGCCGGGCCTGCGCAACGCCGCCGGGGGCGTGCTGCTGCTGTTGATCGCCGTCGCGGTGCTCCCCGCCAGGGAGCGCTGAGCCAGCCCGCCGATCCCGTTTTTGCCCCTCTGACGTGCATCTTTCCCACTGCACTTAAAGCCCTGTTCGAACCTTTCGCCCTCCTGAAGACTTCCGTTCGAACGGCCGTCCGCGACCTTGTACCGCGGCCGGCCGCCCCGGTCGCATCCCGCGGTCGGGGCACGACCGGAAGCGGGGGAGGGCGTTCGCGGTGCACGGGGACTCAGCGGATCCAGCGGGGTACGGCGCCGGTGACGGCTCCCCCCTCGACCTCGACCTGGACCGTCTCGCCCGTGACTGCGACGTGGCCGGCGGACAGCTGGCCGTGCACCACCACGGCGCGCTGGAGACCTGGGAGTTCGGCGAGGAGGAGCCCGGCGCCGGACGACCGGTGCACTCCGCGACGGCCTTCCCCTACGGGTCGACGACCAAGGTGTTCACCGCCACCTCCGTCCTGCAACTGGTCGGCGACGGCGACCTGGACCTCGACCGGCCCGTACGGGAATGGCTCCCCGAGGCCGGGACCGTCCCCGAAGCGCGGAAGGACCACCCGGCCCTCGCCGCCACCCTCCGCCAACTCCTCAGCCACACCGCCGGACTGCCCTCCGACCACGACGACGCGGACGCCTCCTCACTGCGCCGCTGGCTGACCGGCTTCCTGGCCGCACCGGCCGACGCCCGGCCCGCCCCGGGCACCTTCTCCTACTCCAACGTCGGCTACGGCATCGCGGGCCGCGTCGTGGAGTCCGTCACCGGACTGCCCTGGTACGAGGCGGTACGGGACTACCTCCTGCGCCCGCTGGGCACCGCCGTCACCGCGCTGCCCGCCGAACCCGGCTCGCTGCCCGCCGGCGGGCTCGCGGGCAGCGCCGCCGACCTGGTGCGGCTGGGCCTGCTCCACGTCGCGGAGCCGGGCCGCCCGGACCTGGCCGACCCGGCGGCCCTGGGGGAGGCGACCCGGCCCACGGCCGGCGCCGACCCGTTCGGGCTGGCCGACGGCTGGGGCCCGGGCCTGGGCCACTTCGGCGCCGCGGACAACCGCTGGCTCGGCCACGACGGCACGCTGGACGGCGCCACCTGCCACCTGCGGATCCACCCCCGGCGCGGCACCGTCGTCGCGCTGACCACCAACTCCCCGACCGGGCAGGCCCTGTGGGACGCCGTGGTCGGCGCACTGCGGGACGCGGGCATCGACGTCGGCGTGTACCGCCCCGTACCCCCGCCCTCCCTGGCGCAGGCAGGCGCCCCCGCCGGCGCGGCGGCCTTCGCGGACTGCACGGGCACCTACCGCAACGGCGAGCTGGCCGTGACGGTCGGCCTCGACGGCCCGCACCTCGTACTGGAACTCCCGGGCGGGGCGAGGGAACTGGCCGAGCCGCTGGCCCGGCGGACCTTCGCCGCCCGGGGGGCCGGGGCCTTCCTCGGGCGCTTCGCCGTCGATGCGCGCACCGGCGCGGTCCACGCCCTCCAGTACAGCGGCCGCACCCTCCTGCGGGACACGGGCCGCGCCCATGGCGCACGGCCGCACTAGGGCGACGGCGGTCAGCACACCTCACCCACACCAACGGCGCTCTATGGGGTCTCGGCATGAACTTGGACAACCGCTCCCTCACCCACGGCCGTCCCGCGGCCCACGGCACGACCCTGCACGGGCTCTTCGAGGCCCAGGCCGCCCGTCGGCCCGCCCACCCGGCCGTCACCTGCGGGTCGCTGCGGCTCGGCTACGGCGAGGTGGACCGGCGGGCCAACCGGCTCGCGCACCGGCTCGCCGCGCGGGGCGTGGGGCCCGAGACCCGGGTGGGCGTCTGCCTGCGGCGCGGCCCCGAACTGATCGTCGCCCTGCTGGCCGTCCTCAAGGCCGGCGGCGCCTATGTGCCGCTGGACCCCAACTACCCCGCCGAACGGCTGGCGTTCATGGTGGACGACGCCGGAATCGCCCTGGTGATCAGCGCGGCGGACCTCGACACCCGCCCGCCCAACGCGCCCGCCACCCTGCTGCTGGACGCCCCCGACGAGGACGCCCCCGACGAGGACGCCCCCGACACCCCGCCGGCCTCCGCCCTGCGCCGCCCGCCCGTCCCCGCCCTGCACCTCGACAACACCGCCTACGTCCTGTTCACCTCCGGCTCCACCGGCACCCCCAAGGGCGTGGCCGTCACCCACCGGGGCATCGAGGCGCTGGGCGCGGCGCACGCCACCGCCCTCGACATCGACGAGGACAGCCGGGTGCTGCAGTTCGCCTCGCCCAACTTCGACGTGTCCATCGCCGACCTGGTGCAGACCTGGTACGCGGGCGCGACGCTGGTGCTGCCCGACGGGCCCACCCAGGCCGTCGGCGAGGAACTGGCCGCTCTGCTCGCCGGCGAGGCCGTCACCCACGCCATGATCCCCCCGTCGGTGCTGGCGACCGTCCCCCCGGTCGAACTGCCGCACCTGCGGGGCCTGGCCACCGGCGGCGAAACCTGCCCGCCCGAGCTGGTCGCCCGCTGGGCCCGGGGCCGCCGGATGTTCAACGCGTACGGGCCGACCGAGGCCACCGTCACCGTCACCCTGAACGGGCCGCTGCCGGCCGACCCGGACGGCGCGCCGCACATCGGCCGGGGCATCGCCGGGGTCCGGGTGACCGCGCTGGACGAGCTGCTGCGCCCGGTGCCGGAGGGCGGCGTCGGCGAACTGTGCGTCGCCGGCCCCGGCCTGGCCCGCGGCTACCAGGGCCGCGCCGCCCTCACCGCCGAGCGCTTCGTCGCCGACCCGCACGGCCCCGCCGGATCCCGGATGTACCGCACCGGCGACCTGGTGCGGCGACTGCCCGACGGCGCCTACGCATTCCTCGGCCGGGCCGACCACCAGGTCAAGATCCGCGGTCTGCGGGTGGAGCTCGGCGAGATCGAGACCGCGCTGACCGCGCACGAGCAGGTGCTCCAGTCCGTCGTCACCCTCGACGCCGGCAACGGCACCCCGCGGCTCTTCGCGCACTACGTCCCGCTGCGCCCATCCCCCACTCCCGACTCCGCCGACCTGCGCGCCCACCTGTCGGGGCGGCTGCCCGCCCACATGGTCCCCACCGCCTTCGTCGCCATGGACCGGATGCCGCTCACCCCCAACGGCAAGGTCGACCGCGCGGCGCTGCCCGAACCCACCGCCGCCGAGCGGGCCGCCTACGTCGCCCCCCGCACCGACCTGGAGGGGGCGCTCGCGGAGATCTGGGCCGAGGTGCTGGGCGTGGACCGCGTCGGCGTCGAGGACGACTTCTTCCTGGCCGGCGGCGACTCCATCGCCGCCCTGCGGATGGCGTTCCAGGTGACCGGCCGGCTCGGGCTGACGCCCGCCACCACCGCGCTGTTCGACCACCCGACGATCGCACGGTTCGCCGCCCACCTCGCCGAGTCCGGGCGCGCGGACGCCACCGAGCCGCTGGTGCCGGTGAACCGGCACGCCGCACTGGCCGCCTCCGCCGCCCAACGGCGACTGTGGTTCCTGGACGCCTACGAGCCCGGCGGCGCCGCCTACAACTGCGCCACCGGCCTGCGGCTCACCGGCGCGCTGGACCACCCCGCGCTCGCCGCAGCCCTCACCGCCCTGGTCGCCCGGCACGAACCGCTGCGCACCACCTTCACCGAGGCGGACGGCCGGGTCCTGCAGGTGATCGGCGAGCCCACCGAGGTCCCGCTGCCCCGCACCGACCTCACCGGTCACACCGACCCGGCCAAGGCCCACGACCGGCTGGACGCGGCACTGCGCGCCGAGGTCTCGGCCCCCTTCGACCTGCGCACCGGCCCCGTCCTGCGCGCCCTGCTGCTGCGCACCGCCCCCGACGAGCACCTGCTGGTGCTCACCGCGCACCACATCGCCGCCGACGCCTGGTCGATGGACCTCCTGACCCGCGAGCTGGGCGCCCTGTACGCCGCCGCTTCGGCCGCCCCCGACGCCGGGCCCGAGCACCTCCCGGCCGCCGCGGGCCTGCCTCCGCTCCCGGTCCAGTACGCCGACTTCGCCGCCTGGCACCACGACCGGCTGCAGGCGCCGGACATCGACGCCCAACTCGCCTACTGGAAGGACACATTGGCGGGCGTCGCGCCCCTGGAGCTGCCCACCGACCGGCCCCGCCCGGCCGTGCGGACCTCCGCCGGCGCCCGCCACCTGTTCGACCTGCCCGCCGACACCGTCCGGGCGCTCACCGCGCTCGGCCACGAACAGGGCGGCACCCTCTTCGCGCCGCTCGCCGCCGCCGTGCAACTGCTGCTCGCCCGCTGGTCCGGGCAGCGGGACATCGCGCTCGGCACCGTCGACACCGGCCGGGACCGCGCCGAGATCGCCGAACTCGTCGGCTTCTTCGTCGACACCCTGGTGCTCCGCGCCGACGTCGACGAGACCCAGACCTTCCGGCGGTTCACCGCCCGCACCCGCGAGAGGGTGCGCGAGGCGCTCGACCACGCGGCCGTCCCCTTCGACCGTGTCGTGGACGCCGTGCTGCCCGAACGCGACCCCAGCCGCCCGCCGCTCGTGCAGGCCGTGCTGGTCCTGCAGAACGCCCCCGTGGGCCTGCCGCGACTGCCCGGCATCGACACCGCCGAACTCGAACTGCCCCGTGAGGCCGCGCTCTTCGACCTCACCATGGAGTTCTGGCAGCGCCCCGACGGCGCCCTGCGCGGCTCGCTCGAATACAGCACCGACCTCTTCGACGCCGCCACCATGGAGCGGTTCGCCGGCCATCTGCGCACCCTGCTCGGCGCGCTCGCCACCGCCCCCGACCGCCCCATGGCCGAGGCCGGCATGCTCGGCGCCGACGAGACCCACCGCGTCCTTGCGGAGTACAACGCCACCGGGCGCGGCATCGCCCCCGCGACCCTGACCGCCCTCTTCGCCGACCAGGCCGCCCGGACCCCCGACGCGGTCGCCCTGCTGCACACCGACACCCGCCTGACCTACGCCCAACTCGATTCCCGCAGCAACCAGTTGGCGCACCACCTGGCCGCCCGCGGGGTGCGGCCCGGCGACCGCGTGGGCATCTGCCTGGAGCGCGGACCCGAGCTGATCTGCGCCCTGCTCGGCATCCTCAAGGCCGGTGCGGCGTACGTGCCGCTGGACCCGAAGTACCCGGCCGCCCGCCGCGCGTTCATGAGCGCGGACGCGGGCATCGCGCTGCTGGTCACCGACCGGACGCAGCACGGGGCGGACGACGGCACCGGCCACCTCCCCCGCCTCCTCATGGACGACGACCGGGCCGCCCTCGACGCCGAGCCGGCGCACCCGCTCGCCGTCACCGTCACCCCCGACAGCGGCGCCTACGTCATCTACACCTCCGGCTCCACCGGCACCCCCAAGGGCACCCTCACCCCCCACCGGGCTGTCGACCGCGTGGTGCGCCACACCCCCTACCTGTCCCTCACCGAGGGCGACGTGGTCGCCCAGCTGGCCTCGGTGTCCTTCGACGCCGCCACCTTCGAGATCTGGGGCGCCCTGCTCAACGGCGCCACCCTCGCCATCGCCCCGCCCGGCGTGCTCGCCGCCCCCGAACTGGGCGCGTTCCTCTCCTCGTACGGCGTGACCACGCTGTGGCTGACCGCCGGACTCTTCCACGAGGTCGTGGACGCCGACGTCGAGGTGCTCGCCGGACTGCGACACCTGCTGGCCGGCGGCGACGCCCTCTCCGCCCGCCACTGCCGCACCGTCCTCACCCGCCTGCCCGAACTCGCCCTCATCAACGGCTACGGACCCACCGAGACCACCACCTTCGCCGCCGCCGCACGGCTGCTGCCCGCACACCTCGCGCACGACACCGTGCCCCTCGGCCGCCCGATCGCCGACACCCGCCTGTACGTCCTCGACGGCCGGCTGCGCCCGGTGGGCCAGGGCATCGTGGGCGAGCTGTACATCGCCGGCGAGGGGCTGGCCCAGGGCTACGCCAACCGGCCGGACCTGACCGCGGAACGGTTCCTCGCCGACCCCTTCGGCGCCGCCGGCACCCGGATGTACCGCACCGGCGACCTGGTGCGCTGGACCGCCGACGGCATGCTGGAGTTCCTCGGGCGCGGCGACGACCAGGTCAAGGTGCGCGGCTTCCGGATCGAACTCGGCGAGGTCGAGGCGGCACTCGCCGCCCACCCGGACGTGGCGCGCGCCGTCGTGGTCGCCGCCGCGGCGGGCCGGGGCGGCGCCAAGCGGCTCGTCGGCTACGCCGTACCGCGCCCCGGCGCCACCCTGGAGCCGGCCGCCCTGCGCGCCCACCTCGCCGCGACCCTGCCCGACCACATGGTCCCGCCCCTCTACGCGGTCCTCGACGCGTTGCCGCTCACGCCGAACGGCAAGGTCGACCGTCGTGCGCTGCCGGCTCCGGAGGCGGTGTCGGGCGATGCGGTGCGGTTGGCTCCGCGGACTCCGGTGGAGGAGACCCTGGCGGGGATCTGGGCTCAGGTGCTGGGTCTGGAGGCGGTCGGGGTCGAGGACAACTTCTTCGACCTGGGCGGCGACTCCATCCTCAGCATCCAGGTCGTCTCCCGCGCCCGGGCCGCGGGCCTGGTGCTCGCCTCGCAGGACATCTTCGTACGGCAGACCGTCGCGGAACTCGCCGCCGGGCTGCAGAGCGCGGCCGACGACGACACCGACGTCCTCGACGAGCCCCCCGTGGAGGGACCCGTGGTACTGACCCCCATCCAGCGCTGGTTCTTCCGGACCCACCGCGAGGCGCCGCACCACTTCAACCAGGCGCTCCAGCTCGAACTGGCCCCCGGCACCGACCCGGAGGCACTGGCCGGCGCGGTGGCCGCGGTGGTCGCGCACCACGACGCACTGCGGCTGCGCTACGAGCGCACCGGCACGGGCTGGCGGCAGCGCAACCTCGCCGAGGACAAGGCCGTCGCCCTGGACCGGCACGACCTGTCCGGCCTGGACGCGGCGGCCGGCCGCACCGCCATGACCGAGGTCACCGACGCCCTCCAGACCGGCTTCGACCTCTCCGCGGGCCCGCTGATCCGCTTCGCCCTCTTCGAACTCGCCGACAAGCAGGCCGAGTTGGCGGTAATCGCCCATCACTTGGTGGTGGACGGGGTGTCGTGGCGGGTGTTGTTGGAGGACTTGGAGGTGGCGTACGGGCAGGTGGTGTCGGGTGCGTCGGTGGATCTGGGGGTTAAGTCGACGTCGTTCCAGGAGTGGGCGTCGCGGTTGCGGGGGCATGTCGAGTCCGGTGGTTTTGATGGGGAGTTGGCGTACTGGTCGGGTGTGGGGGCTGGTGTGTCGACGGTGTTGCCGGGTGTGCGGGATGTGGCGCCTGGTGGGTTGCGGGTGCGGTCTGCGGAGTTGTCGGTGGGGGCGACGCGTGGGTTGTTGCAGCGTGTTCCGGCGGTGTATCGGACGCGGGTGAATGAGGTGTTGTTGGCGGTTCTGGGTCGGGTGTTGGGGGAGTGGTCGGGCCAGGACCGGGTGGTGGTGGATGTGGAGGGGCACGGTCGGGAGGAGATTTTCGAGGGGGTGGATCTGTCGCGGACGGTGGGGTGGTTCACGACGGTCTTCCCGGTGGAGTTGGTGGTGGGTGAGGGGTGGGGTGCGCTGGTCAAGTCGGTGAAGGAGACGTTGCGGGGGGTTCCGCATCGTGGTCTGGGGTATGGGGCGTTGCGGTATCTGGGGGATCCGGATTCCGCGGCGGGTGAGCTGGGTCGGACGGTCCGGCCGCAGGTCAGCTTCAACTACCTCGGCCAGTTCGACGGCATGACCGCCGACAGCTCCCTCTACCGGGCCATGCTGCCCAACCCCCGCGGCGAGCACAGCCCGCTGGACGCCCGGCCGTACGCGCTGGACGTGGTCGGCCGGGTGGTCGACGGCCGGCTGGTGATGGAGTGGGGCTGGTCGGACGGCGTCTTCGAGGACGCGACGGTGGACCGGCTGGCCACCGGCTTCATGGCCGCCCTGGAGGAGTTCCTCGCGCACTGCGCGGAGCCGGGCGCAGGCGGCTGCACGCCGTCCGACTTCCCGCTGTCCGGCCTGGACCAGGCCGGTGTGGACCGGGTGGTGGGCGACGGCCGGGGCGTCGAGGACGTCCTGCCGCTGCTGCCCATGCAGTCCGGAATGCTCTTCCACGCGCTCATGGAGTCCGCCTCCCTCGCCTACTTCGAGCAGCTGATGTTCGTCGTCGACGGCGTCACCGATGCCACCGCCTTCGGCGCGGCCTGGCAGCGCGTGGTCGACGAGGTGCAGGCGCTGCGGGTCGGGGTGGTCTGGGAGGGCGTCGCCGAGCCGGTGCAGGTGGTGCACCGCGAGGTGACGCTGCCCGTGGAGATCGTGGACTGGCGCGGTGCCGACGAGGAGGAGCAGTCTGCCCGTTGGGAGGCGTGGGTCGGTGCGGACCGTGCGCGGGGGCTGGATCTGCGGCAGGTGCCGCTGGCCAGGCTGTCCCTGGCCCGGCTGACCGACGACCGGATCCGGGTGCTGTTCACCTTCCACCACATCCTGCTGGACGGCTGGAGCCTGGCCCGGGTGCTGTCGGCGGTCTTCGACGGCTACGCGGGAGTCGGCACGGCCGCGGTCCCCGGCGGGCGGCGCCTGGCCGACCACGCGCTGTGGCTGGCCGACCGCGACCTGCCCGCCGCCGAGGAGTTCTGGCGCGGCGTCCTCGACGGGTTCGACACCCCGGTGGCGCTGCCGTACGACCGCCCGGCGGTCCGCGGCCAGTCCCGCTCCTCCGCCCGGGCGGCCATCAAGCTCCCCACCGAACTCACCGAGCAGCTCTACGCCTTCGCGCGCCGCCACCGGCTGACCGTCAACGCCGTGGTCCAGGGCCTGTGGGCGCTGATGCTCGCCGGGCGCAGCGGCCAGCACGACGTGGTGTTCGGCGCGACGACCTCCGGCCGCCCCACCGACCTGACCGGCGCCGACGAGATGATCGGCCTGTTCATCAACTCCCTGCCGGTGCGCACCCGACTGGCACCGGAGCTGGGCGTGGTCGAGTGGCTCCAGCGCCTCCAGGCCGAGCAGGTCGAGGCCCGCCGCCACGACCACCTCCCGCTGACCCGCATCCAGGCGCTGGCGGACCTCCCCGCCGACCAGCCACTGTTCGACTCGCTGGTCGTCTTCGAGAACTACCCGGTCGACACCGACGCCGCCGCCGAACACGGTCTGAAGGTCGGCGAGATCAGCGCCGTCGAGGCCACCAACTACCCCCTCAACCTGCTCGCCTACGGCGGCGACCGGCTGGAGTTCGTCCTCGCCTACGACCCCGAGGTCCTCGACCACGCGACGGCGCGGGGACTGTGCGACGAACTCGCCCGGTACGCCCGCACCGTGGCCGGCGCCACCGGCCGCAAGCTGGGCGACCTGGAGCTGGTCGACGCCGGCCAGCGGCGGCGGCTCCTGGAGGAGTGGGGCCGCGACGAGCGGCACGTCGCACAGCGCACCCTCGGCGAGATCTTCCGCGACCAGGCGGCCCGTACGCCGACCCTGCCGGCCGCCGTCTGCGGCGGGACCACCCTCAGCTACGCCGAACTCGACGCCCGGATCGGGCGGATGGCGCACCACCTCGGCTCCCTGGGCGTGCGCACCGGCGACCGGATCGGGGTCGCCCTGCAGCGCGGCATCGACTGGCTGGTCGCCCTGCGCGCGGTCCTCCACATCGGCGCCGTCTACGTCCCCATCGATCCGACGTACCCGGCCGAGCGGATCACGCACATGGTCACCGACTCGGGCGTGAGGCTGCTGCTGACCGAGCAGCGCCTCGACGGCACGCTGCCCGCGCCCGGCACCGTCCCGGTCGTGGCCGTGGACACCCTCGGCGCCGAGCTGGCGGCCCTGCCGGACACCCTCCCGGACGTCCACGACGACCCGCAGGCGCCGGCCTACATCATCTACACCTCCGGCTCCACCGGAGTCCCCAAGGGCGTCGAGGTCCCGCACACCGGGTTCGCCGCGCTGCTCACCACCGTCGTGGGGGACCTCGCGGTGGCCGAGGGCTGCCGGGTGCTGCAACTGGCGTCCCCCAGCTTCGACGCCTCCGTGATCGAGGTGCTGATGTCGCTCGGCGTCGGCGGCACGCTCGTCCTCCCGCCGGCGGAGACGCTCTCCGCCGAGCAGCTGGTGGAACTGCTCCAGCACCACCGGATCAGCCACGCCATGATCCTGCCCGCCATGCTCGCCACCCTGCCGGCCGTGCAACTGCCCGACCTGCGGGTGCTGTTGGTCGGCGCGGAGGCGGTCAGCGCCGATCTCGTCGACCGCTGGGCGGACGGCCGGCGGATGGTCAACGGGTACGGCCCGACCGAGGCGACCATCGCCACCAGCTTCAGCCACCCGCTGGTCGCCGGGCGCGCGGGCGCCCCGCCGATCGGCCACCCGTGCGTCGACGTCCGCACCTACGTCCTCGACCCCTGGCTGCGGCTGGTCGCGCCGGGTGTCGCCGGTGAGCTGTACATCGGCGGCGAGAGCGTCACCCGCGGCTATGTGAACCGGCCCGGGCTCACCGCCGAGCGCTTCGTCGCCGACCCCTACGGCGCGCCGGGCGCCCGGATGTACCGGTCCGGGGACGTGGTGCGCTGGGGCGAGGACGGCCAACTGCACTTCGTGGGACGGGTCGACGCCCAGGTCAAGGTGCGCGGCCACCGTGTGGAGCTGGGCGAGGTGGAGACCGCGCTGGCCGGTCACCCGGCCGTCGGCCAGGTGGCGGTGCTCTTCCGCACGGACGGGCCGGGCGCCCGCCTGGTCGGCTATGTCTCGCCCGCGGCCGGGGTCGAACCGGACGCCCTGGACCCGGCCGCCCTGCGCGGGTACCTCGCCGACGGACTGCCGGACTACATGGTGCCCTCGGTGTTCGTCACGCTCGACGCGTTGCCGCTCACGCCGAACGGCAAGGTCGACCGTCGTGCGCTGCCGGCTCCGGAGGCGGTGTCGGACGGTTCGGTGCGGTTGGCTCCGCGGACTCCGGTGGAGGAGACCCTGGCGGGGATCTGGGCTCAGGTGCTGGGTCTGGAGGCGGTCGGGGTCGAGGACAACTTCTTCGACCTGGGCGGCGACTCCATCCTCAGCATCCAGGTCGTCTCCCGCGCCCGGGCCGCGGGCCTGTCGATCGCCCCGAAGGACGTCTTCGACCAGCAGACGGTACGGGCCCTGGCCGAGCGCATCGCGGAGACCGCGCAGGCGGCACCCGCACCGGCCCGGCCGACCGTGACCGGGCCGGTGGGGACGACGCCCATCCAGGAGTGGTTCTTCACCTCCCACACCGAGGCCCCGCACCACTTCGACATGTCGATGGCGGTGACCCTCGGGAAGGACGTGGACCGCGCGGCGCTGGCGGCCGCGGTGGCCGCGGTGGTGGCCCATCACGACGCGCTGCGGCTGCGCTTCGCCCGCGGCGTGGACGGCGCCTGGACCCAATCCGTTGCCGACGCCGACGCCGCCCCCGTCGCCGTGGACCACACGGACCTCGCCCACCTGCCCTCCCCGCTCTCCCGCAGGGCCGAACGGGACCGCCTGGTCGCACAGGCCCAGAGCGGCCTGGACCTCACCGAAGGCCCGCTGCTGCGCGCCCTGTCCTTCGCCTCGGACGCCCAGGACGACATCGAACTGGTGCTGGTCGCCCATCACTTGGTGGTGGACGGGGTGTCGTGGCGGGTGTTGTTGGAGGACTTGGAGGTGGCGTACGGGCAGGTGGTGTCGGGTGCGTCGGTGGATCTGGGGGTGAAGTCGACGTCGTTCCAGGAGTGGGCGTCGCGGTTGCGGGGGCATGTCGAGGCCGGTGGTTTTGATGGGGAGTTGGCGTACTGGTCGGGTGTGGGGGCTGGTGTGTCGACGGTGTTGCCGGGTGTGCGGGATGTGGCGCCTGGTGGGTTGCGGGTGCGGTCTGCGGAGTTGTCGGTGGGGGCGACGCGTGGGTTGTTGCAGCGTGTTCCGGCGGTGTATCGGACGCGGGTGAATGAGGTGTTGTTGGCGGTTCTGGGTCGGGTGTTGGGGGAGTGGTCGGGCCAGGACCGGGTGGTGGTGGATGTGGAGGGGCACGGTCGGGAGGAGATTTTCGAGGGGGTGGATCTGTCGCGGACGGTGGGGTGGTTCACGACGGTCTTCCCGGTGGAGTTGGTGGTGGGTGAGGGGTGGGGTGCGCTGGTCAAGTCGGTGAAGGAGACGTTGCGGGGGGTTCCGCATCGTGGTCTGGGGTATGGCGCGTTGCGGTATCTGGGGGATCCGGATTCCGCGGCGGGTGAGTTGGGTCGGACGGTCCGGCCGCAGGTCAGCTTCAACTACCTCGGCCAGTTCGACACCGCGGCCGCCCCGTCCGGCGCGGCCCTCTTCCGCGCGTCCGACTTCGTCCAGGACGGCGACACCAGCCCGCTGGACGCCCGGCCGTACGCGCTGGACGTGGTCGGCCGGGTGGTCGACGGCCGGCTGGTGATGGAGTGGGCCTGGTCGGACGGCGTCTTCGAGGACGCGACCATGGACCGGCTGGCCACCGGCTTCATGGCCGCCCTGGAGGAGTTCCTCGCGCACTGCGCGGAGCCGGGCGCCGGCGGCTGCACGCCGTCCGACTTCCCGCTGTCCGGCCTCGACCAGGCCGGTGTGGACCGGGTGGTGGGCGACGGCCGGGGCGTCGAGGACGTCCTGCCGCTGATGCCCATGCAGTCCGGAATGCTCTTCCACGCCCTGATGGAATCCGCCTCGCCCGCCTACTTCGAGCAACTGATGTTCGTCGTCGACGGGGTCCCCGACCCGGCCGAGTTCGCCGCGTCGTGGCAGCACGTGGTCGACGAGGTGCAGGCGCTGCGGGTCGGCGTGGTCTGGGAGGGCGTCGCCGAGCCGGTGCAGGTGGTGCACCGCGAGGTGACGCTGCCCGTGGAGATCGTGGACTGGCGCGGTGCCGACGAGGAGGAGCAGTCCGCCCGTTGGGAGGCATGGGTCGGTGCGGACCGTGCGCGGGGGCTGGATCTGCGGCAGGTGCCGCTGGCCAGGCTGTCCCTGGCCCGGCTGACCGACGACCGGATCCGGGTGCTGTTCACCTTCCACCACATCCTGCTGGACGGCTGGAGCCTGGCCCGCGTCCTGAGCCTCGTCTTCGACGACTACACCGCGCGCCGTGACCGCAGACCGCTGCCCGCTATCGCCGGCGGCCGGCGTCTGGCCGACCAGGCCCGCTGGATGCGGGAGCGGGACGTCCCGGAGGCGGAGGAGTTCTGGCGCGGCGTCCTCGACGGGTTCGACACCCCGGTGGCGCTGCCGTACGACCGCCCGACGGACCGCGCCGGCCAGTCCCGGTCCTCCGCGCGGGTGGGAGTGGAGCTGTCGCCGGAGCTGACCGAGCGCCTCTACGCCTTCGCGCGCCGCCACCGGCTGACCGTCAACGCCGTGGTCCAGGGCCTGTGGGCGCTGATGCTCGCCGGGCGCAGCGGCCAGCACGACGTGGTGTTCGGCGCGACGACCTCCGGCCGCCCCACCGAGCTGACCGGCGCGGACGACATGCTCGGCCTGTTCATCAACTCCCTGCCGGTGCGCACCCGACTGGCACCGGAGCTGGGCGTGGTCGAGTGGCTCCAGCGCCTCCAGGCCGAGCAGGTCGAGGCCCGCCGCCACGACCACCTCCCGCTGACCCGCATCCAGGCACTCGGGCAACTCCCCGCCGACCAGGCACTGTTCGACTCCCTGGTCGTCTTCGCCAACTACCCGGTCGACACCGACGCCGCCGCCGAGAACGGTCTGAAGCTCGGCGAGATCAGCGCCGTCGAGGCCACCAACTACCCCCTCAACCTCGCCGCCTACACCGGCGACGGGCTCACCCTCACGCTCCTGTACGACCCCGAGGTCTTCGACCGCTCCACCATCGAGGCGCTGCGCGACGACCTCACCCTGCACGCCGAGACGGTGGCCGCCCCCGGTGGGGCCGACCGCACCCTGGGCACGCTCGACCTGGTCGACGCCGAACGGCGGCACCGCATCCTGGAGGAGTGGGGCCGCGGCGCCCCCGGCGAGCGCGGCACCACCCTCACCGAGGTGTTCGCGCAGCAGGTGGCCCGCGCCCCGGGCAACACCGCGCTGCTCGTCGACGGGCGGGAGCTGAGCTACGCCGAGGTGGACGCCCGGGCCAACCGGCTCGCCCACCGGCTGATCGACCTCGGAGTGCGCCCCGACACCCGGGTCGGGGTGTGCCTGGGGCGGCACGCCGAGCTGTTCGTGGCCCTGCTGGCCGTGCTCAAGGCCGGCGGCGCCTACGTGCCGCTGGACCCCGAATACCCGGCCGACCGGCTGGCGTTCATGGTCACCGACTCCGGCGCGGAGCTGGTCGTCACCGACTCCGCCTCGGTGGCTGCGCTGCCGCCCGGCGACGCCCGGCGGGTGCTGCTCGACGCGCCGGACGACGAGGCGGCCGACCGGTACCCGGACACCGCGCCCGAGGTGCCGCTGCACCCCGACAACCTCGCCCACGTCATCTACACCTCGGGCTCCACCGGCCGCCCCAAGGGCGCGGTGCTGCCGCACCGCGGAGTGCTGCGGGTGGCCCACGACCCCAAGCTGGCGATGAGCGAGCGGGACGTGGTGGGCCAGTTGGCCACGGTGTCGTTCGACGCCGGGACGCTGGAGATCTGGAGCGCCTGGCTCAACGGCGCGGCGCTGGCCGTCAGCCCGTCCCGGGTGATGTCGGCGGCCGAGACCGGGGAGTTCCTGCACACGCGCAAGGTGACCGCGATCTGGATCACCGCGGGGCTGTTCCACGAAATGGTCGACAGCGACGTGCGGATCTTCTCCGGGCTGCGGCTGATCATGTCCGGCGGCGACACGCTCTCGCCGGCGCACGCCGCCAAGGTCGTCGCCCAACTGCCCGGCGTCCGCATGATCAACGGCTACGGGCCGACCGAGGGCACCGTCTTCACCTCGCTCCACCTCGTGGGCGGTGGGGCAGGAGCCGAGTCCTCGGGGCCCGCGGACGCCGGCCCGCTGCCCATCGGCACCCCGATCGCCGGCACCCGCGTCTACGTCCTGGACCCCGCGCTGCGGCCGGTGCCGCCGGGCGTGCCGGGCGAGCTGTACCTGACCGGCGACGGCATGGCCCGCGGCTACGTCAACCGGCCCGGCATCACCGCCGAGCGGTTCGTCGCCGACCCGTTCGGCACGCCCGGGGCGCGGATGTACCGCTCGGGGGACCTGGTGCGCTGGCTGCCCGGCGGCAACCTCGACTTCGTCTCCCGCACGGACTTCCAGGTCAAGATCCGCGGTCTGCGGATCGAGCTGGGGGAGATCGAGGCCGCGGCCGCCGCCCACCCCGGCGTCGCCCAGGCCCTGGTGCTGGCCCGCGAGGACATCCCGGGCAGCAAGCGCCTGGTGGCCTACGCCGTGCCGGTGCCGGAGCGGGCCCCCGCGCCCGAGGAGCTGAAGGAGTTCATGGCCCGCTCGCTGCCCGCCTACATGGTCCCGGCGGCGGTGATCGTCCTGGACGCCTTCCCGCTCACCCCGAACGGCAAGGTCGACCGGCGGGCACTGCCCTCGCCCGAGGAGGCGGCGGGAGAGCGCGCCGAGCACATCGCGCCGCGCACCCCCGGCGAGGAGATCCTCGCCGGCATCTGGGGCGAGGTGCTGGGCCTTGCGGAGGTGAGCGTCGAGGACAACTTCTTCGACCTCGGCGGCGACTCCATCCTCAGCATCCAGGTCATCTCCCGTGTCCGCGAGGTCTTCGTGACCGATCTGCCGGCCCGCGCCCTGTTCGACAACCCGACGGTGGCCGCCCTGTCGGCGGCGGTCGAGGAACAGCTGCTGGCCGAACTGGAGCAGGAGCAGCCGCGCGACTAGCCCGGCCGGCAGCCCTCCGAGAACCCCCTCACCCGTAGTACGCACGTAAGGAGACACGCATGGACGCCGCGGCATCCCGCGAGAGCTGGATACAGTCCCTTCCCGAGCACCTCCGGGACCGGATGCGCTCCCGCCTCGCCGGCGACGCCGGGGACGGGCGAGTGGGCCGGATCGTGCCGGTGGGCCGGGACCGGGACCTCCCGCTCTCCTTCGCCCAGCAACGCCTGTGGTTCCTGGACGAGTTCGAGCCCGGCAGTGCCGAGTACAACTCCTGCACCTCGCTGCGGCTCGCCGGCGAGCTGTACGTCCCGGCGCTGGAGCTGGCCCTCTCCGCGCTGGTGGCGCGCCACGAGTCGCTGCGCACCACCTTCGACGCGGTGGACGGGCAGGGCAGGCAGATCGTGGGCCGGCCCTTCCCGGTGGTGGTGCCGGTCGCACAGGTCCCGCGGGCACCTCGGGAGGACCGGGACGCCATCGTCCGGAGCCTGCTGCGCGCGGAGGTGGCCCGCCCCTTCGACCTGCGCACCGGCCCGCTGCTGCGCGGCCTGCTGCTCCGGCTCGACGAGCGGGAGCACATCCTCGCCCTGACCCTCCACCACATCGTCACCGACGGCTGGTCGATGGGGATCATCGGCAGGGAGCTGAGCGCCCTGTACGACGCGGCGCTGCGGCCCGGCGAGGCCACCGTCCCGGCGGTCCTGGAACGGGCCGGCCTGGCTCCGCTGCCCCTGCAGTACGCCGACTTCGCCGTCTGGCAGCGCGAGCGGCTCTCCGGCGCGGAGCTGGACCGCCAGCTCGCCTACTGGACCGGCAAACTGGACGGGGTCGCCCCGCTGGAGCTGCCCACCGACCGGCCGCGCCCGGCGGTGCGCACCTCCGCCGGCGCCCAGCACCTCTTCTCGCTGTCGCCCGGGACCACCGAACGGCTCGCCAAGGTCGCCAGGGACCGGGGCGCGACCCTGTTCATGGCCGTCACCGCACTCAGCCAACTGGTCCTCGCCCGCTACTCGGGACAGCACGACATCGCCGTGGGCACCTCCGTCTCCGGGCGGGACCGCGGCGAGGTGGAGAGCTTGGTGGGCTTCTTCGTCAACACCCTGGTGCTGCGCGCGGAGGTCGACGAGGCCCGGTCCTTCGGCGATTTCCTGGACTCCGTGCGGGAGACCGTGCTGGAGGCGTTCGCGCACGCCGAGGTGCCGTTCGAGCGGGTGGTGGACGCGGTGGTCACCGACCGCGACCTGAGCCGTCCGCCGCTCGTCCAGGCCATGGTCTCCCTCCAGAACACCCCCGCCGAACCGCTGCGGCTGTCCGGGCTGACGCTGGAGGAGTACATCTTCGCCCGCGAACAGTCCCTCTTCGACATCGACTTCGACTTCTGGGAGCGCGACGGCGGCCTCCTGGGCGCCGTCCAGTACAACCCCGACCTCTTCGACGCGGCCACCGTCGAGCGGCTCTGCGCCCACCTGCGGACCCTCGCCGAGCGGCTGACCGCCGAGCCCGGCCGCCCCATGGACCGCGTCCCGATGCTCACCGAAGAGGAGGAGCACCGGCTGCTGGTGGACTGGAGCGGTGCCCGGCGCGAGCCGCCCGCCACCACCCTGCCCGCGGTGTACGAGGAGCAGGCCGCCCGCACCCCCGACGCCACCGCCCTGGTCTGCAACGCCGTCGCGCTGACCTTCCGCGAGCTGGAGGAGCGCGCCAACCGGCTGGCGCACCACCTCCTGTCCCGCTCCGTCGGCCCCGAGGACCTCGTCGCCCTGGCGCTGCCCCGCACCGAGGACATGGTCATCGGCATCCTGGCGGTCCTCAAGGCGGGCGCGGCCTATGTGCCCGTCGACCCCGATCTGCCCCGCGACCGGGTGGAGTTCATGCTGGCGGACGCCGCGCCGGCGCTGGTCGTGGTCGCCGGCGAGGACACCGCGGCCCGGCTCGGGGTGCCGCCGTCCGTCCCGGTCCTGGACCTGACGGGTGCGTCCGCCCGCGCGCTGCTGGCCGCCTGCCCGGGGACCGCCCCCACGGACGCCGACCGCCGCACCCCGCTGCGCCCGGCCCACCCCGCGCACCTCATCTACACCTCCGGCTCCACCGGCCGCCCCAAGGGCGTGCTGACCGACCACGCCGGGCTGCTCAACCTCTACCGCAACCACGAGGCCGAGTTCATCCGCCCCGCGGCCCGGGCCGCCGGCGGACGGCGCTTCAAGGCCGCGCTGACCGCGGTGTTCTCCTTCGACACCTCGTGGGAGGGCCTGCTGTGGATGGTCGCGGGCCACCAGCTGCACGTCATCGACGACGAGGTGCGGCGCGACCCCGAGGCGATCGTCGGATACGTCCGCAAGGAACGCATCGACCTGCTCGACCTCACCCCGACCTACGCCGAACAGGTCCTCGCCGCCGGGCTGCTGACCGGCGACGACCACCGGCCCGCGGTGCTGATGCTCGGCGGCGAGGCGGTCGGCGAGGCGCTGTGGCAGCAGCTGCGGGACGCCCCCGACACCGTCGGCTACAACTTCTACGGGCCGACCGAGGCGACCGTCGACACCCTGTGGTGCGCACTCGCCGACAGCCCCCGCCCGGTCGTGGGCCGCCCCGTCCACAACACCGGCATCCGCGTGCTGGACCGCCGGCTGCGCCCGGTCCCGGTCGGCGTCGCCGGCGAACTGCACCTGACCGGCCCGCAGTTGGCCCGCGGCTACCTGGGGCGCGCGGCGCTGACCGCCGAGCGGTTCGTCGCCGACCCCTACGGCGAGCCCGGCACGCGCATGTACCGCACCGGCGACCTGGTGCGCTGGACCGCCGACGGCGTCATCGAGTACCTCGGCCGCACCGACGACCAGGTCAAGGTGCGCGGCTTCCGCATCGAACTGGGCGAGATCGAGGCCGCGCTGGCCGCGCACGAGGACGTCGCACAGTCCGTGGTGGTGGCGCGCGAGGGCCGCGCCGGCGGCAAGCAGCTGATCGGCTATGTCGTGCCGGACCCGGGCGCCACCGCCCCGGACACCGCCGAGCTGCGCGAACTGCTCTCCCGCACCCTGCCCGACTACATGGTGCCCACCGTCGTCGTGGCCCTCGACGCGCTGCCGATGACCAGCAGCCGCAAGGTCGACCGCAAGGCCCTGCCCGCCCCCGACCCCGCCCTCTTCGCTTCCGCCGCCGCCCGCGTCGCCCCCCGCAACACCCTGGAGGAGACGCTGGCCGGCATCTGGATGCAGGTGCTCAGGCTCGACGGCATCGGCGTGAGGGACAACTTCTTCGAGCTGGGCGGCAACTCCATCCTCAGCATCCAGGTGATCTCCCGGGTGCGGAAGACCTTCGGCATCGAGCTGTCCGCCCGCGCCCTCTTCGACCGGCCGACGATCGCCGGCTTCGCCGAACAGGTCGCCGCGGGCCGGGCCGCCGCCCGCACCGGTCGGATCACCCCGGCCGACCGGGACCGCGCGCTGCCGCTGTCCTTCGCGCAGGCCCGGATGTGGTTCCTGGACGAGTTCGAGCCCGGCAACGCCGCCTACAACGCCGGCGGCGTCCTGCGGCTCACCGGCCCCCTGGACACCGGGGCCCTGGCCGCCGCCCTCTCCGCCCTGGCGCGCCGCCACGAGGTGCTGCGGACCACCTTCGACACCGTCGACGGCGAGGCCGTACAGCGCATCGGCGAGCCCTACGACGTCGCCGTTCCGCTCGCCGAGCTGACCGCCACCGACCCCGCCGCCCGCGAGGCGGAACTCCAGGACACCCTGCGCGCCGAGATCGCCGTCCCGTTCGACCTGCGCACCGGCCCCCTGCTGCGGGCGCTGCTCGTCCGGGCCGCCGACGACGCGCACGCCCTCGCCGTCACCCTGCACCACATCGTCACCGACGGCTGGTCGATGGGCGTGGTCGCCCGCGAGCTGGGCGCGCTCTACGACGCGGCGCTGGAGTGCGGCTCCCGCGACGCCGCCGAGGTGCTGCGGCACGCCGGCCTCGCCCCGCTGGCCGTCCAGTACGCGGACTACGCCGTCTGGCAGCGCGACCACCTGACCGGAGCCGAGCTGACCCGCCAACTCGACTTCTGGAAGGGGAAGCTGGCCGGGGTGGCGCCGCTGGAGCTGCCCACCGACCGGCCCCGCCCGCCGGTGCGCGGCTACGCGGGCGCCCTGCGCGGCTTCGCGCTGTCGCCCGCCGCGACGGCCGGGCTCGCCCGCGTCGCCCAGGAGCACGGCGCCTCGCTCTTCATGGCCGTCACCGCGCTCAGCCAACTGGTCCTCGCCCGCTGGACCGGGCAGCGCGACATCGCCGTGGGCACCCTCAACTCCGGCCGCGACCGGGGCGAGGTGGAGGACCTGATCGGTTTCTTCGTCAACACCCTGGTGCTGCGCGAGGACGTCGACGAGCAGCTGCCGTTCGGGGAGTTCCTGGACTGCCTACGCGAGACCGTGCTCGCGGCCTTCGCGCACGGCGAGGTGCCCTTCGAGCGGGTGGTGGACGCGGTGGTCGCCGAGCGCGATCTGAGCCGCCCGCCGCTGGTCCAGGCGCTGATCGCGTTCCAGAACACGCCCGCCGAGCCGATGCGGCTGCACGGCCTGCAGCTGTCCGAGCAGCCGCTCGCCCGCGACTTCTCGCTCTTCGACCTGACCCTGAACTACTGGGAGGAGGACGGCGCGCTGCGCGGCTCCGTCGAATACAGCACCGACCTCTTCGACGAGCCCACCATCGCCCGCCTCACCGGCCACCTCGCCACCCTCGCCGAGGCGCTGACCGCACCCGCCGCGGCCGAACGGCCCATGGCCGCACTGCCGATGCTCACCGCCCCGGAGCGGGAACGCGTCGCCGCGGACCGGACCGGCGACCGCCACCCGCTGCCGGACGCCACCGTCATGGACCTCTTCGAGAACCAGGCGGCCCGCACCCCCGACGCCCCCGCGGTGGTCTCCGCGGACACGGCCCTCACCTACGCCGCACTCAACGAGCGCGCCAACCGCCTGGCCCGCCACCTGGTGAGCCTGGGCATCGGGCCCGAGGACGCCGTCGCGGTCGCCATGCCCCGGTCGGCCGGCCTCCTGGTCGCGCTGTACGCGGTCCTCAAGGCCGGCGCCGCCTATCTCCCGATCGACCCCGACTACCCGGCCGACCGCATCGCCGCGCTGCTCGCCGACGCCCGCCCGGCGTGTGTGCTCGCCGCCGAAGCCTCCGGACCCGCAGCCCCGCTGGCGGGAGCGGGCGCCCCGTGCCTGGTCCTGGACGACCCCGCCACCCGGGCGGCGCTGGCCGGACAGCCGGGTACCGACCTCTGCGACGACGACCGGCGCGCGCCGCTGCGCCCCGGCAACGCCGCCTACGTCATCTACACCTCCGGCTCCACCGGCCGTCCCAAGGGCGTGGTCGTGCCGCACCGGGGGTTCGTCAACTACCTGCGCTGGTGCGAGGGTTCCTACCCCGGCATCCGCGGCGGCGCCGTGCTGCACTCCTCGGTCTCCTTCGACCTCACCGTCACCACCCTCTTCGGTCCGCTGATCGCCGGCGGCACGGTCTACGTCAGCGACCTGGAGGACCTCGACCCGGCACTGTGGGGCGCCGCGGGCCGGCCGGTGCCGACGTTCCTCAAGGCCACCCCGAGCCATGTCGGGCTGCTGGAGTCGCTGCCCGCCGAGGTGCTCGCCCACGGCGACCTCGTCGTCGGCGGCGAACAGCTCCTGGGCGAGGCGCTCGACGCCTGGCGCGGCGGCCACCGGGGGGCGACCGTCGTCAACGAATACGGGCCGACCGAGGCGACCGTGGGCTGCGTGGTGCACCGCCTGACCCCCGAGGACCCCGTCCCGTCCGGCCCGGTGCTCATCGGCGGCCCGTCGTGGAACATGCGCGCCCACGTCCTGGACGCCCTGCTGCGGCCGGTCCCGGTCGGCGTGCCCGGCGAGCTGTACATCGCCGGCGCCCAGCTCGCCCGCGGCTATCTGGGACGTCCGGGGCTCACCGCCGAGCGGTTCGTGGCCGATCCGTTCGGGGAACCGGGGGAGCGGATGTACCGCACCGGGGACCTGGTGCGGTGGACCGCGGGCGGCGGCCTGGAGTACCAGGGCCGCACCGACGACCAGGTCAAGATCCGGGCGCACCGGATCGAACTGGGCGAGGTGGAGGCGGCGTTGGCCGCGGCCCCCGCCGTCGGCCAGGTCTGCGTCGTCGCGGCCGAGGGGCCCGGCGGGCTGCGGCTGGTCGGCTATGCGGCGCCGCGGCCCGACGGTCCGACGCCCGACGCCGCGGCGCTCAGGGAGTTCGCGGCCCGCGGCCTGCCCGAGTACATGGTGCCCTCGGCCCTGGTCGTGCTGCCCGAACTGCCGCTGACCATCAACGGGAAGGTCGACCGCGCGGCGCTGCCCGCGCCGGAGGCCGCCGCCGCGGCCCCGGCCCCCGCCGAGGAGCCCACCACAGACACCCAGCGGCTGCTCGCCGGAGTCTTCGCCGAGCTGCTCGGCCTGGACCACATCGGCCTGGACGACGGCTTCTTCGACCTGGGCGGCGACTCCATCCTCAGCATCCAACTGGTCGCCCGGATCCGCCGCGCCGGCCTGCCGCTCACCTCGAAGGACGTCTTCCGCAGCAACACCGTGCGGGCACTGGCGGAGCTGATCGACGCCGGGCGGGACGCGGCCCGGCCGGCGGACGAGGCCCGGCCCGGGGCGCCGGTGCCCACCGGGCCCGCGCCGCTCACCCCGATACAGCACTGGTTCCTCGACACCTACCGCACCGCGCCGGGGCACTACAACATGTCCGTGCTGCTGGAGCTCGCCCCGGACGCCGACCACGCCGCGCTGACCTCGGCGGTCCGGGCCGTGACGGCGCGGCACGAGGCGCTGCGGATGCGGTTCCCCGAGGGCCGGGAGCGGACCCAGCGGCCCGAGCCGGACACCGTGCCGGTGCCGTTCGACCGGGAGGACGTCTCCGGCGTCGCCGCGGACGCGCTGGCCGCGACGCTCGACCGCGCCGTGGCGGCGGTCCAGTCCTCCCTGGACCTCGCCCGGGGGCCGGTGGCCAGGGCGGTGCTCTTCGACGGCGGTACGGCGCACGCCTCCCGGCTCCTGCTGGTCGCCCACCACCTGGTCACCGACGCGGTCTCGCTGCGCATCCTGCTGTCCGACGTCGAGGCCGCCTACGCCCAGGCGCGCGCGGGCGAGCCGATCCGGGTGGCGCCCGTACCGACGTCCTTCGCCCAGTGGGCGACACGGCTGCGCGACCACGCCACGACTCTCGACGGCGAACTCCCCTACTGGGAGGGAATACTGGAGAAGACCGCGCGGAATTCCGCGGCCCTTCCGGTGGATGCCGACGGCGCGCATACGGTATCGTCCGAGGCGGAATTCACGGTCGAACTGACCGAAAAGGAAACCGAAGCGCTGCTGCGGACCGCTCCCGGCGCCCATCGGGTCCGTACCGAAGATCTTCTGCTGACCGCCCTCGGTGCAACGCTTTCCGCATGGACCGGCGGTGACGGCATTACGGTCGACCTCGAAGGCCACGGCCGCGACGAGATATTCGACGACCTGGACCTCTCCCGCACCGTCGGCTGGTTCACCACCCTCTACCCGGTCCATCTGCCCCGGTCCGCCGGCGCCGACCCGCGCGCCAGGGCCAAGGCGGTGGCACGCCTGCTGCGGGCCGTCCCCGGCCGCGGCCGGGGCTACGGCGCGCTGCGGCACCTCGCCAAGGCACCCGCGCTGACCTCGGCGAACACGCCGCAGGTGGTCTTCAACTACCTCGGCCGCTTCGACCAGACCCCCGGCGGCGACCGGGCGGCTGGGCCCTTCGCCGCCGTCCTGCCGGCCGTCGCGCAGCAGAGCGACCGGGGCGAGCGGCCCCATCTGCTCGACCTCGCGGGAGCGGTGCACGACGGGCGGTTCCGCCTCACCCTGCGCTATTCCCGCGCCGTGCACCACGAAAAGACCATCGCCGCGCGCGGTGAAGGTTTCCTGCGCGAACTGCGCACCCTCCTCGGCTAATCTCCGAAATTCCGGACGCAACGAAAGGAAAATGCCATGTCCGCCAACCCCTTCGAGAATGACGAAGCCTTCTACCTGGTGCTCCGCAACACCGAGGGACAGCACTCCCTGTGGCCCAGCTTCGCCGAAGTCCCCCAGGGCTGGGAGGTCGCCTTCGGCCCGCAACTGCGCCAGGAATGCCTGGAATTCGTCAACGAGAACTGGACCGACATGCGCCCCAAGTCCCTGATCGAGGCCATGGGTGCCTGAGCAAGAGAGGCGGAAAAGCACCATGGTTGAGGAACTGCCCGAGCACCTGACCCTCCTCGGCGGCCGGCCCGGCCGCCTGGAGGGCACGGCACACACCAAAGTCGTCGTCTACGAGGGCTTCCGGGCCGACGCCCCCGGCGCGACCGAGGACATCGCCCGCTGGGCCACCGCACAGCGCCCGCACCTCATGGAGGCCCTCGACACCCACGGCGCGGTGCTGGTGCGCGGCGTGGTCGACAACGCCGCGCTGCTCAACGACGTCGCGGCCCGGATCGGCGGCGAACTGCTCAGCTACACCGAGCGCTCCACGCCCCGCAGCCAGGTCGACGGCAACGTCTACACCTCCACCGAGTACCCGGCGAACCAGACCATCGTCCAGCACAACGAGAGCGCGTACGCGCACAGTTACCCGCGCTGGCTGTTCTTCGCCTCGATCGTCGCCGCCGACACCGGCGGCGAGACCCCCCTCGCCGACACCCGCGCACTGCTGGACCACCTGCCCGCCGACCTGGTGGCCCGCTTCCGCGACCAGGGCGTGCTCTACACCCGCGCCTACCGCGAGGGCATGGGCCTGACCTGGCAGGAGTCGTACCAGACCGAGGACCGCGCCGAGGTCGAGCGCTACTGCAAGCAGCACGGCATCGAGTTCACCTGGACCGAGGACGGCCTGCGGACCCGGCACCGCCGGCCCGCCCTGGTCACCGACCCGGTCAGCGGCCGCGAGTCGTGGTTCAACCAGGCCCACCTCTTCCACACCTCCAACCTGCCCCCGGCCGCCCGGGAGGCGCTGGCCGAGATGTTCGACGAGGAGGACATGCCGCGCGCCGCCTACTTCGGCGACGGCACGCCCATCACCGACGAGGAGATGGACACCGTCCGGGACGCGTTCGAGACGTGCCTGTACGCCTTCCCCTGGGTCCGCGGCGATCTGCTGATCGTCAACAACCTGCTGGTCTCGCACGGCCGCCGCCCCTACACCGGCGAGCGGCAGACCCTGGTCGCCATGGCGGGCGCGGGAGGTGGCGACGGTGCGCACTGACCCGACGGACCCGGCCCACGAGGCCAGGGCGGCCAAGGTGCGCGAGTACTACCGCCTGGTGGACGCCGCCGACGTGCCCGGCCTGATCGCGCTGTTCACCGAGGACGCCGTCTACCGGCGCCCCGGCTATCCGCCGATGCGCGGCCACCAGGGCCTGCGCGCCTTCTACACCGGCGAGCGGGTCATCGCGCGCGGCCGGCACACGGTCACCTCGCTCCTCGTCGAGGGCGAGCGCAGCGCGGTCACCGGCGTCTTCGAGGGCGTCCTGAAGGACGGCAGCGAAGTCTCCCTGGAATTCGCCGACTTCTTCGTGCACCGCGACGACGACCAGTGCTTCCGCCAGCGGGACACCTACTTCTTCGCCCCGCTGGTCTGACGCCCCGACCGCCCGATCCGCACGACCCGCCACAGGAGGCCGGAGTGCACATCGTGTCCAAACCCGTCGCCCGCCCGCTGACCCCGTCGCAGCGCGCGGAACGCACCACCTCGACCGCCTTCGGCTCCGCCTTCACCGAGCACCTGGTCTCCGTCCGATGGAGCGAGGAACGGGGCTGGCACGAGGCGGAGCTGCGCCCCTACGAACCGCTGGTGCTGGACCCCGCCACGGTCGGCCTGCACTACGGGCAGGTCGTCTTCGAGGGGCTCAAGGCGTTCCGCTCGCACACCGGCTCGGTCGGCGTCTTCCGGCCGGAAGCGCACGCCCGCCGGATGCGCGCCTCCGCCCGCCGGCTGATGATGCCCGAACCGCCCGAGGAGCTGTTCCTCGCCGCAGTGGACGCCCTGGTCGCCCAGGACCAGCAGTGGATACCCGACGACCCCGCCATGAGCCTGTACCTGCGACCGCTGCTGTTCGCCAGCGAACGCACCCTCGCGCTGCGCCCGGCCCGCGAGTACCGCTTCCTGCTGATGGCCTTCGTCACCGAGGGCTACTTCGGCCCCGCCCAGCGCCCGGTGCGGGTCCAGGTCACCGAGACCTACTCCCGGGCCGCGGCCGGCGGGACCGGCGCCGCCAAGTGCGCCGGCAACTACGCCGGCAGCCTGCTGCCCCAGGCCGAGGCCCAGGAACAGGGCTTCGACCAGGTCGTCTGGCTCGACCCGGTGGAACGCCGCTGGGTGGAGGAACTGGGCGGGATGAACCTCTTCTTCGTCTACGGCTCGGGCCGCGACGCGCGCCTGGTCACCCCGCCGCTGTCCGGCAGCCTGCTGGCCGGGGTGACCCGGGACGCGCTGCTGCGACTCGCCCCCGCCCTGGGAGTTCCCGCCGCAGAGGAGCCGATGAGCCTGGAGGAGTGGCGTCGCGGCTGCGCCGGCGGCGAGCTGACCGAGGTGTTCGCCTGCGGCACCGCCGCCCGGATCACCCCCGTGGGCGAGGTCGGCGGCGCCGACGGCACCTGGACGATCGGCGACGGCACCACCGGCGAGGTCACCACCCGGCTCTCCGACGCCCTCTTCGGCATCCAGCGCGGGGAACTTCCCGACCGCTGGTCCTGGATGCGGCCCGTCGCCCCGGCGCCGCAGCCGGCCGGTACATGACCACGCGGCCGACCCCGGACGCCGGGCAGGAACAATGCCCGGCATCCGTCCGACTGTTGGGGCTCCTGGACGCGGTCGGTGCCCGTTACCGGCTGCTCCCGCACCCGCCCGAAGGGAACACCGCACGGGCCAGCGAGCTGCGCGGGCACTCCCTCTCCGCGGCGGCGAAGTGCATGATCGTCACCGTGCCGGACGCGCTGCCCGCCGCGCGGCAGGTCCTCGCGGTCATCCCCGGCGACCGGCGGGTGGCCCTCCCCCGGGTGGCCGCCCAGTGCGGCGCCCGCCGGGCCAAGCTGGCCGACCGCGCGCTCGCCGAGCGCCTGAGCGGCTGCGCCAGCGGCAGCATCATCCCCTTCTCGTTCCACCACGAGCTCACCGTCCTGGCCGACCCGGCGCTGCTGGACGAGCCCGTCCTGTATTTCAACGCGGCCCGCCTGGACCTCTCGGTGGCGCTGGCCACCGAGGACTACCGCGCGCTGGCCGATCCCAAGGTCGTCCCGATCGCCGAATGACGGCGCCGGCGACATCCTGTGCCGACTTCGCCAAGTGGCCTGAAATACGCCCTGAGATGCGTCTTTTCAACAGCGCTTAAGAGCCTGTTACTCCGTCGCGGCCTACTGAAAGCTGAGCGCCAACTCGACGCATTTCCCGCCCGTCACCACCATCTCCGGAGGAATTTTCGTGCTTTCCAGCGTAGTTATTGTCGGCGGCGGTACATCGGGCTGGATGACGGCCTCGTATTTGCGGGCCGCGCTCGGTGAGAGCATCAATGTCACCGTCATCGAGTCCAAGCGGATCAAAACGATCGGCGTCGGCGAGGCCACGTTCTCCACCGTGCGGCACTTCTTCGACTACCTCGGCCTCTCGGAGAACGACTGGATGCCGAAGTGCAACGCCACCTACAAGCTCGGCATCCGCTTCGAGAACTGGCGCGCCAAGGGCCACTACTTCTACCACCCCTTCGAGCGGCTGCGGGTCGTCGACGGCTTCCCGCTCACCGAGTGGTGGCTGAACAAGAAGCCCAGCGACCGCTTCGACCAGGACGTCTTCCTGATGTCCGAGATCTGCGACACCATGCGCTCGCCGCGCTACCTGGACGGCACCCTCTTCGAGCAGGACTTCGTCGAGCGCGGCGGCTCCATGGACCTGCAGCGCTCCACCCTCGCCGAACAGGCCACCCAGTTCCCCTACGCCTACCAGTTCGACGCGTCGCTGCTCGCCGACTTCCTCACCGAGTACGCCACCGCGCGCGGCGCCCGGCACATCGAGGACGACGTGGTGGAGGTCGTCCGCGACGAGCGCGGCTGGATCAGCCACCTCAAGACCCGCGAACACGGCGAGCTGGCCGGCGACCTGTTCATCGACTGCACCGGCTTCGCCGGCCTGCTGCTCAACAAGACGCTGGGCGAACCGTTCGTCTCGTACCAGGACACGCTGCCCAACGACCGCGCGGTGGCGCTGCGCGTCCCGCACGACGCCGAGCACACCCGGCTGCGCCCGTGCACCACCGCCACCGCGCAGGAGGCCGGCTGGATCTGGACGATCCCGCTCTTCGAGCGCATCGGCACCGGCTACGTCTACGCCAGCGACTACACCACCCCCGAAGAGGCCGAGCGGACCCTGCGCGCCTTCGTCGGCCCGCAGGCCGCGGACGTCGAGGCCAATCACATCCGCATGCGGATCGGCCGCAGCCGGCAGTCCTGGGTCAACAACTGCGTGGCCATCGGCCTTTCCAGCGGATTCGTCGAGCCGCTGGAATCGACCGGCATCTTCTTCATCCAGCAGGGCATCGAGGAACTCGTCAAGCATTTCCCGGACGCGAAGTGGGACCCGAAGCTCCGGGATTCCTACAACCGCACCGTGGCCAATGCCATGGACGGCGTACGGGAATTCCTGGTGCTGCACTACCGGACCGCGGCCCGCAACGACAACGCCTATTGGCGGGACGCCAAGACCCGCGAGCTCCCCGACGGGCTGGCCGCCCGCCTGGAGGCGTGGCAGTCCAAGCTGCCCACCGAAGGGACGATCTTCCCGCACTACCACGGGTTCGAGCCCTACTCCTACCACGCGATGCTGCTCGGCCTCGGCGGCTTCGAGGCCAAGCCCGCGCCCGTCCTCGCGTACATGGACGACTCGCGCGCCGCGCAGGAGATCCAGCGGCTCAAGGACCAGGCCCGCGACATCGCCAAGCGGCTGCCCAGCCAGTACGAGTACCTCGCCCAGATGCACTGACCGTCGGGCCCCACCCCCAGCAGGACGAAGGAGAGACCGTGGACGCACTGACCCTCGCCCAACCGGTGCTGGTTCTGGGGGCGATCGTCCCCACCGCGCTGCTGGGCCGCTGGGCGGCCCGTCGCCTCGGCCAGCCCGAGGTGGTCGGCGAGATCTCGGTCTGCCTGCTGCTGGGAGTGCTGCTGGTCACGCGGTTCGGCTGGGGCGGTGCGCACTCCCCGGGCAAGGACGTGCTGGCGGAGCTGGGCCACCTCGGACTGGCGCTGTTCCTGGTGGGAGCCGCGCACGAGATCCGCGGCGGCGCGTCCCGGCTCAGCGGCCGGGCGCTCGCCTGGCTGACGGTCGGCTCCGCGCTGCTGCCGATGGCCGCCGGCGCACTGCTGGCCGTGTGGGTCCTGCGCTACGGCGGACCCCGGCTGCGTGGCGGGGCCGACACCCCGGCGCTGGTGCTGCTGTTGATCGTCTCGCTGGCCGTCACCGCCGTCCCGGTACTGGCCGGCATCCTCAAGGACCGGCGGATGCAGCACACCGAGACCGGGCGGCTGGCGATGGCCAGCGCGGTCACCATCGACGCGGTCACCTGGGTGCTGCTCGCGCTGTCCGTGGCGCTGGCCACCGGCGACGGCGGCGTCGGGAGGGCCGGCGCCGTCCTCGCCGGCGGCGCGCTCGGCGCCTTCGCGGTGCGCCGGCTGGCCGCCGCCGCCCCGGTGCGGACCGCGGCCGCCGCCCACCCCGCGGCGGTACTGGTCCTGGTCGCCGCGGCGGCCTTCGGCGCGGCCACCGCCACCGGCCAACTCGGCCTGACCGAGGTCTTCGGCGCGGCGCTGATGGGCCTGGCGCTGCCCGCCGACGGCGAGCACGGCCCGTTCACCCGGGCCGCCGACACCCTCGGCAGGGCCGGCCGGGTGGCCCTGCCGCTCCTCTTCACGATCACCGGCACCTCGCTCGCCGTCGGCCCGGACGCGGTGTTCTCCTGGCCGGCGGTGGCGCTGGGCACGGGGCTGGCCATCGCCGGGAAGCTGATCGGCAGCTACCTGGGCGCGCGGGCCGGCGCCCGGTCGCACCGCGAAGGGCTGCGCCTGGCCGCCCTGATGAACACCCGCGGCCTGACCGAGATCGTCGTCCTGCAGACCGGCTACAGCGCGGGCATCCTCACCTCCGGCCTCTATCTGGCGCTGATCATCATGGCGCTGATCACCACCGCACTCAGCGGCCCGCTCCTGTGGGTCGCCGACCGCCGCACCCGCCCCGTCCCCGTGGGCGCGGAGCCCACCCTTCTACCAGCCGAGCGGTGAGTACCTTGGACCTCGCAACGACACCTGCCGACGCGACCGCGACCCCCCGCGAAGCGACCGGCCCGGACCGGTTCCGGGCGCTGATGTCCGGCTTCCCCAGCGGCGTCGCGATCATCACCGCCGTGGACGAAGACCACCGCCCCTGGGGCATGACCTGCTCGGCGCTGTGCAGCGTCACGGTCGACCCGCCGACGCTGCTCGTCGGGATGCGGAGCCAGAGCCCCACCCTGGCGGCCGCCCTGCACACCGGCGCCTTCGCGGTCAACCTGCTGCACGCCAAGGGCCGGGAGACCGCCGAACTGTTCGCCTCCGGCGACCCGGACCGCTTCGCCGTCACCGCCTGGGACACGCCGGCCGGCGGCGCCGGCCCCCATCTGACCGAGGCGGCCCGGGCGGTCGCCGACTGCCGGATCACCGAGACCGTACGGGTCGGCGGCCAGCGCATGGTCTTCGGCGAGGTCTACGGGATCCGTGAACTGGCCGACACCGAGCCCCTGTTGTACGGCCTGCGGTCCTACCGCGCCTGGCCGTCCCCGGCCTGAGCCCCGCCGCACCGCCCGTCCGAGCCCCCCGCACCCACGTGAACTGGAGCATCATGAGCGAGCCCGCGTCCCGTGCCCACCGCCGTGCCCGTACCGCCCGGCCCCGGCGCTACCTGATGTGCCGCCCCACCCACTTCGAGGTCAGCTACGCCATCAACCCCTGGATGGACCCCGCCAAGCCCGTCGACGCCGAACTGGCCGTCGCCCAGTGGGAGCGGCTGCGCGCCCTGTACGGCGACCTCGGCCACCAGGTGGAACTCATAGACCCGATCCCGGGCCTGCCGGACATGGTCTACGCCGCCAACGGCGCCACCGTCATCGACGGCAAGGTCCTCGGCGCCCGCTTCCGCAACGCCCAGCGCACCGCCGAGGGCCCCGCCTACCTGGACTGGTTCCGCGCCGCCGGCCACCCGACGCTGCACGACCCGCAGCACATCAACGAGGGCGAGGGCGACTTCCTGGTCACCGGCAGCTGGATCCTGGCCGGCCGCGGCTTCCGCAGCGCCCCCGAAGGGCACGCCGAGGCCCAGGAGTTCTTCGGCCGTCCGGTCATCGGCCTGGAGCTGACCGACCCCCGCTACTACCACCTCGACACCGCGCTGGCCGTCCTCGACCACGACGAGGTCATGTACAACCCCGAGGCGTTCACGCCCGGCAGCCTCGCCGTGCTGCGGCGCCTGTTCCCCGACGCGGTCCTCGCCGACCCCGCCGACGCCGCCGTCTTCGGCCTCAACGCGGTCAGCGACGGCCGCCACGTGGTGCTGCCCGAAGCGGCCACCGGGCTCGCCGCGCAGCTTCGCGCGCGCGGCTTCGAACCCCTCGGCGTCGACCTGTCCGAACTGCTCAAGGGCGGCGGCAGCGTCAAGTGCTGCACCCTCGAACTGCGCGCGGCGACCGGCCCGGAGACCACCGCAAGACCGCACGAAAGAGCCTGACGGCTCGCCACCCACGGCGAACGGTGCCGCGCGGCAACCGCTCCGCGGCGCGGCACCCCGCCCTTCCGCACTGTCCTACGGGAGGACCCTCATGGAGGACAGCACCGTCCACGCACCGCACACCGCACCCCTCCTGCCGCACACCGGCGTGCAGCACCCCAGCCGCATGCCGACCGGCAAGTACCAGCCCTACCGGCCCCTCGGACTCCCCGACCGCACATGGCCGGACCGGGTGGCCCGGCAAGCTCCCCTGTGGTGCAGCGTCGACCTGCGCGACGGCAACCAGGCGCTGATCGAACCGATGGACGTCGAGCGCAAACGCCGGATGTTCGACCTCCTGGTGTCCATGGGCTTCAAGGAGATCGAGGTCGGCTACCCGACGGCCTCCAGGGACGACCACGCCTTCGTCCGCCACCTCATCGAGGACGACGCCATCCCCGAGGACGTCGTCATCCAGGTGATGTCCCCCATCCGCCAGGACTTCATCGAGCGGACGGTCCGCAGCCTGCGCGGCACCCGGCGCGCCTGCCTGCAGGTCTTCAACCCCACCTCCGAGGCGCAGCGGCGGCTGGTGCTGCGCGCCGACCGGCAGGCCACCCTCGCGCTCGCCCTCGACGGCGCCCGCCAGGCCCTGCGCCTGCAGGACTCCCTCCCCGGCACCGAGCTCTACCTCCAGTACGCCCCCGAGTCCTACACCCAGACCGAGCCCGACTACGCGCTGGAGATCTGCAACGCCGTACTGGACTTCTGGGCACCGCGCGCCGACCACACCCTGCGCATCAACCTCCCCGCCACCGTCGAGGTCTTCCCGCCCCAGGAGTTCGCCGACCGGATCGAGTACGTCAGCCGGCACCTCGCCCACCGCGACCGCACCCTGCTGTCCGTGCACCCGCACAATGACCGCGGCAGCGGCGTCGCGGCCGCCGAGATGGCCGTGCTGGCCGGCGCGCAGCGCGTCGAGGGCACCCTCTTCGGCAACGGGGAACGCACCGGCAACGTCTGCCTGATCACCCTCGCCATGAACCTCTTCTCGCAGGGCGTCGACCCGATGCTGGACCTCGGCGCCATCGACCGCATCCGGCGCATCGTCGAGGACTGCAACCAGATGCCGGTACCGGCCCGACACCCCTGGGCGGGCGACTTCGTCTACACCTCGTTCGCCGGCACCCACCAGGACGCCATCAGCAAGGGCCTGCTCGCCCGGCAGAAGGCCGGCGACCGCGGCGTGTGGGACGTGCCCTACCTCCCCGTCGACCCGCGCGACATCGGACGCGACTACCAGGCCCTGATCAGGATCAACACCCAGTCCGGCAAGGGCGGCATCGCCCACCTCCTGCGCAGCGCATACGGCCTCGAACTGCCCCGGCGCCTGCAGATCGACTTCTCCGCGGTGATGCAGCAGCGCTGCGAACGCACCGGGGGCGAGGCATCCGCCCCGCAGTTGTGGCTGACCTTCGAGGAGACCTACGCCCTGCCGCGCGCCGCGGACGCCCCCTCGCACCCGCCGGTCCCCCCGATCGCGGAACCGACCGGCGCCGCCGCCGACCGCTGGCGCGCCCCCGCTCAGGACCTGCTCGGCGCGCTGGGCGCGACCGGCCAGGTGCGTCACATACAGGTCGACCGGGTCTCCGGCCGCCTCAACGGCATCGTCGTCTACCTGGAGGCCGTGGTGGGCGACCGCGCCTTCTGGGCCGTCGGCCGGCACCCCGAGGAGAGCGAGGCGGTGCGCCGTGCGGTGCGCTCCGCGGCCCGGCGCGCTGCCCTGCCGCGCACCCCGGTGGCGCCGTGATGCCACCAAGAACACCCAGAACACCGACGGTGCTCGACCGGATCGTGACCGGAGTACGCGAGGACCTCGCCGTCCGCCGACGCACCGTGCCCGAGGCCGCGTTGCGGGACCGGGTGGCCGCGCTGCCGCCGGCCCGCGATGCGGTGGCGGCGCTGCGCCGGCCCACCGGCGTCCAGGTCGTCGCGGAGGTGAAGCGGGCCAGCCCCTCCAAGGGAGCGCTGGCCCCGATCGCCGATCCCGCCGCACTGGCCCGCGCGTACGAGGACGGGGGCGCCGCGGCCGTCAGCGTGCTCACCGAGGAGCGCCGCTTCCGCGGCTCGCTCGACGACCTCGACGCGGTCCGGGCCCGGATCACCCTCCCCGTGCTGCGCAAGGACTTCATCGTCACGCGCTACCAGCTGTGGGAGGCGCGGGCGCACGGCGCCGACCTGGCACTGCTGATCGTGGCCGCGCTGCCGCAGCCGGAGCTGGTCGCACTGATGGCGACCGCCGCCGAACTGGGCCTGACCGCCCTGGTGGAGGTGCACGACGAGGCGGAGACCGAGCGGGCGCTGGCCGCCGGGGCGAGGGTCGTCGGGGTCAACGCCCGGGACCTGCGGACCCTGGAGATCGACCGGTCCGTCTTCGGTCGGCTGGCGGCACTGCTCCCCGAGGACGTGGTCCGGATCGCCGAGTCGGGGATCCGGGGCCCGGCGGACGTCGCCGCGGTGGCGGCCCACGGTGCGGACGCCGTACTGGTGGGGGAGGCCCTGGTCACCGGCGCCGACGGCCCGCGGCGGACGCTGGCCGCGCTGCGCGCCGCGGGACGGCGCTGACGCGGCACGGCGCGGCGGCCCCCGGTGCGGCGCCGGGGGCCGCCGCCCTACCGCCGGCCCCCGGCCGCCAACTTGGCGGAGACCCGCACCCACCGCTGGAGCACCTCCTCCGCCGCCCCCGAGTCGATGGCCCGCGCGCCCCGCGCCATCCCGGCCGCCAGGCGCACCGCGAGCGGTTCGTCCGTCGGCGCGAGCGCCGCCAGCCCCGCGGCGGTGTTCAGCAGCACGGCGTCGCGCACCGGCCCCCGGGCACCCGCCACGAGGTCCCGCACCACCTCGGCGTTCCGCGCGGCATCCCCGCCCCGCAGCGCCTCCGGCGGGGCGTGACCGACGCCGACCTCCCGCGGATCGAACACCTCCTCGCGCACCGCCCCGTCCCGCACCGACCAGACCGTGGAGGTCGTGGTGACCGTCAGCTCGTCGAGCCCGTCATCACCGCGGAAGACCAGCGCGGACGCGCCGCGCCGGGCCAGCACCCCGGCCAGCAGAGGCGCCAGCCGGGCGTCCGCGACGCCCACCGCCTGCGCGGTGGGGCGCGCCGGATTGGTCAGCGGGCCCAGCGCGTTGAAGACCGTCGGGATGCCCAACTCCCGCCGCGGGGCGGCGGCGTGCCGCATCGAGGGATGGAACATCGGCGCGAAGGCGAAGGTGATGCCGACCTCCGTGGCCAGCGCCGCGACGTCCGCCGCGGGCAGGTCCAGCGCCACCCCCAGCCGCTCCAGCACATCGGCCGACCCGGAGGCGGACGACGCCGAGCGGTTGCCGTGCTTGACCACCCGCGCGCCGGCGCCCGCCGCGACGATCGCCGACATCGTGGAGATGTTGACGCTGTGCGACCGATCGCCGCCGGTGCCGACGATGTCCAGCGTCGGCCCGGGCACCGCCAGCGGCACCGCGTGCGCGTACATGGCCCGGACGAACCCCTCGACCTCGTCGACGGTCTCGCCCTTGGCCCGCAGCGCCACCACGAGACCCGCCAGCTGCGCGGGGGTCGCCCCGCCCCGCATCACCCGGTCCATCGCCCGGGCGGTGTCCTCGGCGGTGAGGTCCTCGCCCGCCAGCAGCGCCGTCAGGAGCGCGGCCCAGGACACCTCCCGGTCCGCCGCACATCGAGCCGTCGCATGCCGATCCGTATCGGTCACCGGTGGCCCCCTTTCCTCACGGCAATTCTGAGGTCCGCGGCAAACCGGCCGACAGACCAATTCACCGCAGCAATTCCGGTCCACTTTCCGCCCACCGTCGGGGAGAAGAAGGGGAAGAAGAAATGTCCTGGCACGCCCTCATCGACGTGTCCCGAAACTCCGCATTACCGCTCACGGCGCAGATCGAATCCACCCTGCGCCGCGACATCGCCGCCGGAGTGCTGCACCCCGGCACCCCGCTGCCCTCCAGCCGCCAACTCGCCGAGGACCTCGGCGTCTCGCGCAGCGTGGTGGTCGAGGCGTACGGCCGACTGATCGCCGAGGGCTACCTGGAGGCCGTCCGCGGCTCGGGCACCCGCGTCGCCCCGCACACGGCACCGCCCGCGCCGCCGACCCGGCCCACGCTGCTGGACGACGGCCTGGTCCCACCGGCCCGTTGGGACCTGCGCACCGGCACCGCCGGCCCGACCGGCTTCCCGCACCGCGAATGGCTCGCCTCCTACCAGCGCGCCCTGGGCGGCGCCGGCCCGCAGGACCTGGACTATCCGCCGCTGTCCGGCGTCGGCGCGCTGCGCGAGGAACTCGCCCAGTACCTCGGGCGGGCCCGCGGGGTGCTCACCACCCCCGGCCAGGTGATGGTGATGTCCGGCTTCGCCCAGGCGCTCGGCCTGCTGTGCTCCGTCCTGTCCGACCAGGGCGTCGACCGCATCGCCATGGAGGACCCCTGCCACCACCGGCAGCGGCAGTTCCTCCAGGAGGTGGGGCAGCGGCCGGTACCGGTCCCGGTGGACGCCGAGGGCATCGACGTCGACGCGCTGGCCCGCACCGGCGCACGGGCCGTCCTGGTCACCCCCGCCCACCAGTTCCCCACCGGCGCCACCCTCACCACCGCCCGCCGGGAGGCCCTGATCCGCTGGGCCCGGGACGTCGACGCCTGGGTGATCGAGGACGACTACGACGGCGACCTGTGGCTGGAGCGCGGCGCCCGCCCGCCCGCGCTCCAACGGCTGGCCCCCGAACGCGTCGTCTACGGCGGCACCGCCAGCAAATCCCTCGCCCCCGGCCTGCGCTTTGGCTGGCTGGCGGCCCCCGCCCGGCTGCTGGCCCCCCTGGAGCGGATGCGCTCCCACCGCGACCTGGGCTCCGACGTCTTCACCCAGCTCGCCTTCGCCGAGTTCCTGCGCTCGGGCCACTTCGACCGGCATCTGCGCCGCCGCCGCGCCGGCTACCGCATCCGCCGCGAGACCCTGGTCCAGTCCGTGCTCCGCCATCTGCCCGGCGCCCGGATCGAGGGCGCGGCGGCCGGACTGCACACCTATGTGCGGCTGCCGCCCCGCACCGACGAGGCCGCCCTCGTCGAGCGGGCGCTGCGCCGCTCGGTGCTGGTGCGCGGCGGACGCCTCTACCACGCCCGACCCGAACGGGCCGCGCCCGCCCTGGTGTTGGGCTACGCCACGGTGCCCGGCACCGGCATCGCGGAGGCGGTGCAGGCGCTGGGGGCGGCATACCGGGCGGGGGAGGGCCCGCCACCGGCGCCGGCACCGGCGAGGAAGTTCCCGAACAGCTGCATCCCGCCCTCCGTCATGATGCTCTCGGGATGAAACTGCACGCCCTCCACGGCCAGTTCGCGGTGGCGCAGCCCCATCACATAGCCGTCGTCCTCGGACGTCGCGGTCTCCACCAGCTCGTCCGGCAGCGGCCGGGAGACGATCAGCGAGTGATAGCGGGTGGCCACCGTGCCCGACCCCAGCCCCGCGAACACCCCGGCCCCGTCGTGCCGCACGGAACTGGTGCGCCCGTGCAGCAGATGCTCGGCCACCGTCACCCGCCCGCCGAAGGCCAGCGCGATCGCCTGATGCCCCAGACACACCCCCAGCACCGGCACCGCCCCCGCGAAACGCCGGACCAGCTCCACGTGCCCGGAGTCGGCCGGATGCCCCGGACCGGGCCCCAGCACCACCGCGTCCGGCCGCCCGGCCGCCAGCTCCTCCGGGTCGCGGGTCCGCGACCGCACCACCTCGGTGTCGGCCCCCAACGCCCGCAGATACTGGGCGATGATGTGCACGAAGCTGTCATACGCATCCACCAGCAGCACCCGCATCACGCCAGCTCCTTCCCGGTCAGCGCCCAATAGGCGGCGCCCATCTTCGCCAGGGTCTCCTGCCACTCCGCCTCGGGCGTCGACTCGGCCACGATGCCCGCCGAACTCTGCGTGGAGTAGGTGCCGGTGCGCCCGTCGTGCACCACGGTGCGGATACACAGCGCCAGCTCGCTCCAGCCCCGCACGTCGATCAGCCCGACCGCGCCCGCGTACATCCCGCGCGGCTCCCGCTCCAGCCCGTCGATGATCTCCATCGCGCGCAGCTTCGGCGCGCCGGTCATCGTCCCCGCCGGGAAGGTCGCGCACAGCGACCGCCAGACGTCGGCATCCGGCTCCAGTTCCCCGGTGACCGTCGAGACCATGTGGAAGACGTGCGAGTACGCCTCGACGACCATCAGGTCGTCCACCGCCAGCGAGCCCGGCCGGCACACCCGCCCGATGTCGTTGCGGCACAGATCGACCAGCATCACGTGCTCGGCCTGCTCCTTGGTGCTGGCCAGCATCTCCTTCACCCGCAGCTGGTTCTCCTCCTCCGAGGCCACCAGCCGCGTCGTGCCGGCGATCGGCCGCATCGCGATCGAGCCGCCCTCGGTACGGAAGAACAGCTCCGGACTGGCGCCGATCAGGGTGTCCCCGGCGCGCGGCGCCAGATACATGTACGGCGAGGGGTTGCGGTGCCGCAGCCGCCGGTACACCTCGACGGGCGTCAGATCCGTGGCGACGTCCACCCGGTGCCCGATCTGGATCTGGTAGATGTCCCCGACCTGGATGTGCTCCAGGCACCGCCGGGCCCAGCCGAGGAACGTCCCCCGGTCCACGCTGTCGCGCACGGAACGCGGCGCGGGCGCCTCGGGGCAGTCGGTGAGGTCCTCCGCCGGGCGCGCCAGGAGCGCCGCGACGTCCGGCGCCGCCGCATCCGGGAACGCCGCGGACCGGGCGCTCAGCAGCCGCACCCGGCCCTCCCGCCGGTCGTACCAGACGGTCTCCCGGTAGAGCGTGAACGTCATGTCGGGCCCGCCGACCGCACCGCTGCGCTCCGGCAAGGCGTCCATGTGCCAGGCCGCCTCGTACCCCAGGGCGGCCAGGAACCCGAACGCGTAGGAGTCGTCCGGCAGTTCCCCGGGGCCCTCGCCCGACACCGCGAACAGCGCCTGCGCCCGGCGCAACAACTCCCACACCTGCTCGGGACGCCGGAACCTCCCCCCGGCCATCCCCGCCGCCCGGGCCGCCGCGGCGAGGTGTGCGCGCAGCGGCGCCGCGCCCTCGATCTCCACCCGCCCGGCGAACACCCGCACCTCGGCCAGCCGGCCGTGCCCGACCACCGCCCAGCGGCGGCCCCGCTCCGGCCCCGAAAGGCTCTCGAAGAGAAAAACCTCGCCGCGACCTGATTCCCGTTCCAGGGCCGCATAAAGCCGCAACGGATCGTGCGGCGCCAGTTCCCGCACCGACACCCGCACGTCAATTGGCGGGGCGGCGGCTCCACTTCTGCATTCCATTTGGCAAGCCAAGCATTTCGCCAAGGACGGCGACCAGACCAATTGGGCGATGCCGCAGCAGTCCACTCCGAGGGCGCTTGACCGCGTTCCGCGGGACGGGTTGGAATCCTTTCGGCAGTGGCGCCCACCGCAGCGAATGCAGGCGCATTCCGTCGGTTCCCACCCCTAGCGAAGGCCCGCGATGACGACGCACCACACGCCCCCACCCACCACCCCCGACGCCTGGCGCGGCCGCCCGGCCGCCCAGCAACCCCACTGGCCCGACCAGGAGTTGCTGCGCGAGGTCACCGACGGGCTCTCCCGCGCCCCCGCACTGGTCTTCCCAGAGGAGTGCGACCGACTGCGCGCACGGATGGCCGCGGTCGCCCGCGGCGAGGCGTTCCTGCTCCAGGGCGGCGACTGTGCCGAGACCTTCGCCGCGGTCACCGCCGACGCCATCAACCGCACACTGCGCACCCTCCTCCAGATGGCCGTGGTGCTGACCTACGGGGCCGCCGTCCCTGTCGTCAAGGTCGGCCGGATCGCCGGCCAGTACGCCAAACCCCGCTCCCGGCCGACCGAGACCCAGGGCGACGCCACCCTCCCCGCCTACCGCGGCGACGCCGTCAACGGCCTGGCCTTCACGGCCGCCGACCGCCGCCCCGACCCCCGCCGACTGCGCCGGACGTACGAGGCGTCGGCCGCCACCCTCAACCTCGTCCGCGCCTTCGCCACCGGCGGCTACGCCGACCTCCACCAAGCCCACACCTGGAACCGCGGCTTCGTCTCCGACTCGCCCGCCGGCCGCCGCTACGAGGAGCTGACCGACGCGATCGAACGCTCGCTGCGCTTCATGGCGGCCTGCGGCGTCGCCCCCCGGGAACTACGCGCCGTCGAGTTCTTCGCCGGCCACGAGGGCCTCCTGCTCGACTACGAGGCCGCACTGACCCGCACGGACCCCCGCACCGGCCTCCCGTACGCCGGCAGCGGCCACCTCCTGTGGATCGGCGAGCGCACCCGCGACCTGGACGGCGCCCACGTCGCGTACTTCTCCCGCATCCGCAACCCCATCGCCGTCAAGCTCGGCCCGAACGCCACGGCCGACCAGGCCCTGGCCTACAGCGAGAAGCTCAACCCCACCGCCGAACCGGGCCGGTTGACCTTCGTCGTCCGGATGGGCGCCGCCGCGGTCCGCGACCGGCTGCCCACCCTCGTGGAGAAGGTCACCGCGCAGGCCGCCCCCGTCGCCTGGGTCTGCGACCCCATGCACGGCAACACCTTCGAGGCCCCCAGCGGCCACAAGACCCGCCGCTTCGACGACATCCTCAGCGAGGTCGAGGGCTTCTTCGCGGTGCACCGCGCCCTGGGTACCCACGCCGGCGGCCTCCACGTCGAACTCACCGGCGACGACGTCACCGAGTGCATCGGCGGCGGCGACGAGGTCCTGGTCGCCGACCTCCCCCGCCGCTACGAAACGGCCTGCGACCCCCGGCTCAACCACCGCCAGTCCCTCGAACTGGCCTTCCTGGTCGCCCAGATGCTCCGCGACTGACTCCTCGCACCGGCCGCGCGGTCACCACCCGGCGACCGTGTAGAGCGCGAACCCGGTGGCGAGCAGCGCGGCGGCGGCCCGCCGCCCCCTGGTCGCCCCGGTCCAGGGGGCCTCGAAGCGCCGCGCGTACCACCCGATCAGGAGCAGCGCCGCCGCGAAGACGGGCAACCACGCCAGCCGGGCCACGAGCCACGGCAGACCGACGGGCGCCGTGGTCAGCCCCGGCACCGCGCCGAAGAAGGAGCCCGGCACGGCCGCGGCGAGCATCGCCGTCTGGTGCCAGCAGAAGACCGTCATCGCCGAGAGGTTGATCACGACGACCGGCGCCCACAGGGCCGGGCGGCGCAGCAGCCGGCCGAGGCGGTCGCGCAGCAGCACGGCGGCACCGGACTGGGCGGCGGCCAGCGCCAGGACGAGGAGGGACGGCGGATGGGAGTTGGTGCGGTCCCGACCGGGGACGCCGACCATGCTCGCGGGGTAGTGGAAGACGAGGAGCAGCAGCGCGAACAGCGCGGCGCCACCGGCCAGCAGCACCCACCCGGCCCGTTTCCCCAGCCGCTTCTCGCCCCAGCTCACGCCGAGTTGATAGGCGAACAGCCAGCCGGGGAGGAGGTTGAGCAGGCCCAGCCAACCGGGCATCGCCGCCGCGAACGGCCCGTAGCGCAGCAGATCGACCACGGCGACACAGCCGAGCAGCGGCGCCGCCGCCCAGCCGCCCAGCCGCCGCGCGGCCCGCGCGCAGTACGGGGTCAGCGCCGTCACTCCCGCATAGACGCCGACGAACCACAGCGGCTGGACGACCAGCGTCGCCCCGGTGCGCAGCGTGGCGGCCGGCACCCCCAGCACGGACAGCAGCGGCAACAGCGCGGCCCATACCGCCGTCACCCCGAGCACCGGACGGCCCAGTCGGGCCAGCCGCCCGCGCAGCCACCGGGCCGTGGACGTGCCGCGCGCGGCGGCCCGCCGGTACGAGAGCACCGACGCATGGCCGCCGACCAGGAAGAAGACCCCGAGCATCTGCAGCACCCAGCTCAGCGGCGCGAGGAAACCGAGGACGGTCAGCGGGCTGGCGTTGTGCAGGGCCCCGTCCGCGTCGCGGGTGAAGCCGCCGAGCAGCCAGTGGCCGGTCGGTACGGACAGCAGGGCGAGGGCCCGCAGGCCGTCCAGGGCGCGGTCCCGGCCGGCCGGCGTGCGGGCGTCCACCGCCGCGACCGCACGGCGCACCGGGGCCAGGAGATCAACCGAGGTCATGGCGGCACTCCTGCCGATCGGCGGCGCAGCGGACGGCGCGGTACGCACCGAGGGTGATGTCGGCGAAGTTGGCCAGGGAATCGGTGCCGGGGGCGAAATAGCCGGTGTGGCCCCGGGCGCGGTCGGCGGAGACGCGGCGGGCACCGTAGGCGGGATCGGTGGGGTCCGGGCCGTGGCCCAGATCCAGCAGGCGGGTGTGCGGGGCGTCGCCGATCCAGTCGGTGGCGTCCCGGGCCGCCCATACGCGGGCGGTGCTGCGCAGACCGGCGGCGGTGTCCGCGCGGGTGCCGGGGCTGCCGAGGAAGACCAGGTCGGCGACGGCGCCCGGGGCCGTGGCCGGTGCCGCCACCCCGCACACGACCGAGCCGTAGCTGTGGCAGAACACGCTGGGCGCCGGTCGGCCGAGGGCCTGCAGACCGGCCAGGAGGCGGTTCAGCCGGGGCGCGCCGGCCTCGGCCAGACGGCCGGTGGCGGCATCCGGGCCCAGGCCGACCGGGGTCGTGTACCCCGCCCAGGCGATCACCGCCGTCGGCGTGCCAGGGGTGTTTTCGGCCATCTTGGCGCGCAACGCCCGCGCCATACCGGACGGCGTGCCGTACGGATCCTCGGCCCGCTCGAACGACCCGAGATCGATATCGGAACCGGGCACGACGACGGCCGTCCGCCGCGCCGCCGCCAAATCACCGTAGACCTCGGCGAGTTGGCCGCGCCCGCGCGGATCGAAGGCGAGAATCCGCCGCCCGGGCCGGAGGAACGCGGCGTACCGCGCGGCGCTCCGCCCGTCCCCCCGCCTTTCCGCTTTCTCCTCCTCGGCCCTTATCGCCAGGGAATTGGCCCGATAGCGCAGGGAAAGCGGAGCCCCGTCGAGATTTCCCACGACGAGCGGGTGGCGCGCCGCCAACTCCTCCCGCTGCACACCGTCCAGCCGCACGAAGAAAGCCGTCACCTCCCGCGGTGCGGCGCCCGCCGGATCGGGCAGCGCCCGGCCCAGGGAATGGTCCGCGCGCCAGGCGGCGCTGCCCGGCGGCGGGCCCGTGACGGCCTGCTGCGCACTGCCCGCCACCCAGCCGCCGGTACCCACGACGGAGAGGAGAACCAGCCCGATCACACCTGTCAGCCGCCTCTTGCCGAGCATGTCGGTCACGTCCCCTCTCCGCCCGGACGCGCACGGCCCGGCCGACCTTCATGCTGGCCGTGAGGAGCCGGGAACACAGTGACGTCAGCAGGCCAACCACCGTGAGGTCAGCTGTACTTGGCGCACTGGGGGCTACCCCCACCCCGGGTGGGGCCACCTGGAACATTCGGCCTCGGCTTAATGCCCTGGCCGGTGTCGGGGCCCGATGAAAGCCTTCGGGAAATGCGTCTGCCGTTCGCCCACCGGCCGAACGGTCCGGAAGCTGGGCCGGGGGAATCCGATGAGCATCCCGAGAACGACCGCCGAACGATCCGGCACCACCACCCCGGGGAAGAGCGCCGCACCGGAAGTGCCCGCCGCACCGGAAGCCGCAGCCGAACCGAGAACGCTCGCCGAGAAACTGTGGGAAAGCCATGTCGTCCACCGGGCGCCGGGCGAGCCCGATCTGCTCTACGTCGATCTGCACCTCACGCACGAGGCCACCTCCCCCCAGGCGTTCGACGGGCTCCGCCTCGCCGGACGCGGTGTGCGCCGCCCCGAGCTGACCCTCGCGCTGGAGGACCACAACGTCCCGACCGACACCCACGAGGTCCACGACCCCGTCAGCCGCACCCAGCTCGACACCCTGCGCGCCAACTGCGCGGCCCACGGCGTCGAGCTCTACCCGATGGGCCACCACCGCCAGGGCATCGTCCACGTCGTCGGACCCCAACTGGGCCTGGTCCAACCGGGGATGACGGTGGTCTGCGGCGACAGCCACACCTCCACCCACGGCGCCTTCGGCGCCCTCGCCTTCGGCATCGGCACCAGCGACGTCGAGCACGTGCTGGCCACCCAGTGCCTGGCGATCGACCGCCCCCGCACCATGGCCGTCGAGTTCACCGGAACGCTGCCGCCGGAGGTCGGGGCCAAGGACCTGATCCTCGCGCTGATCGCCCGGATCGGCACCAACGGCGGCCGCGGCCACATGATCGAATACCGGGGCGAGATCGTCCGCGGGTTGTCCATGGAGGCCCGGATGACGCTGTGCAACATGACCATCGAGGCCGGCGCCCGCGCGGGCCTGATCGCCCCCGACCGAACCACCTTCGCCTACCTGGCGGGGCGCCCCCACGCCCCCGAGGGCGCCCGGCGGGACGCCGCGCTGGCCCATTGGCGCACCCTGCACACCGACCCCGGCGCCACCTTCGACCGCACGGTCACCGTGGATGTCTCCGCCCTCACCCCGCTGGTCACCTGGGGCACCAACCCCGGCCAGGTCGCCCCGGTGGCGGGCGTCGTCCCGGACCCCGAGGAACTGGCCGACCCCCAGGCCCGTCAGGCCGCCCACCGCGCCCTGCACTACATGGACCTCACCCCCGGCACCGCCCTGCGCGAACTGGCCATCGACGTGGTCTTCCTCGGCTCCTGCACCAACGGCCGGATCGAGGACCTGCGGGCCGCCGCCGGCGTGCTGCGGGGCCGCCGGGTCGCCGACGGCACCCGACTGATCGTGGTCCCGGGTTCCGCGCAGGTGCGCGCCCAGGCCGAGCGGGAGGGCCTGGACGAGGTGATCACCGCCGCCGGCGGCGAATGGCGGCTGCCCGGTTGCTCGATGTGCCTGGGCATGAACGCCGACCGGCTGCACGGCGCCCAGCGCTGCGCTTCCACCTCGAACCGCAACTACGAGGGCCGCCAGGGCGGGCAGGCCCGCACCCACCTCGTCTCGCCGTCCGTGGCCGCCGCGACCGCCGTGGTCGGCCGTCTCGCCGTGCCGGCCGACCTGGTCCCGTAGCGCCCCGAGGACCGGCCCCCGTAGGACGAAACGAACGGAGTCCCGTTGACCGCCTCGCCCCCCTCTTCGCATCCGATGCCGGAACGGACGCCGGAGCCGTCCCCGGAAAACCACCCGCCAGCCGGCCCGACGCCTTTCCAGGTCTACACCGCGCGGGCGGTCGCCCTGCGCCGCGACAATATCGACACCGATCAGATCGTGCCCGCCGAATTCTGCAAGAGGGTAACGAAAAGCGGTTATGCGGACGCGCTGTTCGCCCGTTGGCGAAAGGAACCCGACTTCATTGTGGACCGCCCCGAGCACCGGGGCGCCGGAGTGCTGCTTGCGGGCCGCAACTTCGGAATCGGCAGCTCCCGGGAACACGCCGTATGGGCGCTGAAAGACGGCGGGTTCCGGGTCGTGATCGCCACCGGTTTCGGTGACATCTTCCAGCGCAACGCGATGAACAACGGATTGCTGCCGGTGGACCAACCGCTGTCGGTCGTGGAACTCCTGATGGCCGAGGTGGAGCGGGACCCGGAGCGGGAAATCACCGTCGACCTGGTGAATTGCCGGCTGACGACGGGACGTCACCAGGGGGCGGACGGCTGGGACTTCGCCGTGAACGAACGGGCCCGGCAACTCCTCCTCAAGGGCCAGGATGCCATTTCGGCCACTCTGCAGCGCGACGCCTCGATCGCGCGGTATGAGGCGGGCCGCCCCGACTGGCTGCCCACGTTGCGCCCGACTGACTGACACCACCGTCAAGGTGCAGTCAGCTGAACCCTCATGGTTGTGCCAACTGTCGGATACCCCAAGGCCACACGGGTTTCTGAGAGTTGTCGAATGCCAACCGGATTGGCTCGTGATAGCGTCGAATGGACTTGCGAGTTGGACGGTGGTGGAGCGGCTAGTCGCCGGTGAAACCAAGACCGGGTCGACGATGCGCACGGATCCTGCGGGGGAGTATGCGTCGCATATACTTTACGTCAGAAAGCTTGTCAAGGGCCAGAGTTTCACCCGAGGTCAGCCAGTTACGGGAGGCTCTCTTCGCGCTGGAAATGCTCAGCGTGGGCGGGGGCGGTCCCGTTTTCAAGCCATGGCGCAAGCGGATAGGAAGTACGGCGAATATCCGCGCACTGGTGAAACTTGCACAGGTGATACGGCCGTTACCGGATATGGATCAGGTCCTGCGGCGCGACGGCAAAGAGTCGCGGACCGGCGCCGACCACGCCGATCGACCCGTTCGGCCACAAGTCGTCCGCGATCTGGAGGAGTTCCACGCCCATGCGGTCGCGCCCTACTGGGCCGCGATCGCCCGGGCACTGCACGCCGACCGCACCGCCCGTGGCCAGATCATGCTCAGCGACGGCGTCGGCAAACTGCTCAGCACCCTCCACCCGGCCATTCGCTGGACGCCGCCGGTCCTGGAAATACCGGGCACCGGCGACGACGTGAAGCTGGAGTCGGACGGGCTGGTCCTGGCCCCCTCCCTCTTCCTGGCCGGCCGCCCGCCCACGCTCCTGGGCGACGGCGACGACGCCTGCCAGGTGACCCTGGTCTACCCCACTCCCGCGCACAGCGACTGGGCGGAGACCCTCTGGGAACCCAAGGAGTGCACCGACCACGCCCTGCATGCCCTGGTGGGCCGCACCCGGGCGGCCGTCCTCGAAAGCCTGACCCGCAGCCGTACGACCACCGAGGTCGGCGAGAGCGTCGGGATCTCCTCCGCCGCGGCCAGCCAGCACACCTCGGTCCTGCGCGCGGCCGGCCTGATCACCACCGTGCGCACCTTCAACAAGGTCCAGCACACCCTCACCCCCCTCGGCGGCGCACTCCTCCACGGGGACCTGAGCGGCCGGCCCGCCGCACGACGGTCGGCCGGCTCCCCGCAACGATGAACCCTCCGTAGGGCGCACGCCCCCTTGCGGACGGACGCGAACGGGCCCGGAGTCAGACGCCGGTTCGGACTCCGGAGCCCTCCCGGCCACCCGCCCCGCCCCGCGTGGCACGCCGGCCCTCGGCACGGCGGAAGGCGGCGGAGCACCGCCGCGCCCGCGAGTTATCCACAGGGGTCGCGGAGCGCCGCACGACCGCGGGATCTTCGCACCATGAATCCGCACAGCGAACCGCACGAGCCCGGCATCGACGACACCCACCCGCACGGGGCGCGGCCCACCCGCGCCCCGCGCAACGACCCCGACCCCCACACCGTCGGGACGGGCCACCGCCCCACCGCCACCGACGGCGATCCCGCACCCCCGACCCCCACCCCGCCCCCGTCCCCGGCCCGCCTGAGCCCACCCGCCCCCTCGACACCCCACGACAACCCGCCCACCCCCTACGACCCTCCGAGCCCCGCCCTCTCCTGCAGCGCCCACGCCCCGCTCGCCGAGGCCGGGAGCCCCACCGACGCCGCCGACCCCACCGACCCGGCCGCGGGCCCGCCCGCCGAGCCCCAGGTCACCCTGCGCGGCCCGGCCGAACTCGCCGACGCCCTGCCGTACCTCCTCGGCTTCTATCCGGACGACAGCATCGTCATGGTCGCCGTGCACGGCGAGCGCGCCCGGTTCGGCGGCCGGCTCCGGCTCGGCATCCCCACCGACCCGTCGCACTGGCCCGACGTCGGCGACCAACTCGCCGACTGCCTGATCTCCGGCGCCCGCAAGCGCGCCGACCGCCTCGTCGGCGTTCTCGTCTTCCTCTGCCGGGAACCGGCGCCCGGCCAGAGCGGCCAGGACGTCAAGGAGCACCTCCGCCCCCTGGCCCAGCGGCTGCGCACCGCCTGCGGCGCCCTGGACGTGCCGGTCCTGGAAGCCCTGTGCCTCTCCAACGGCCGCTACTGGTCCTACTGTTGCCCCGACTACCGCTGTTGCCCCGCCGACGGCACCCCCCTGTTCCTGCCCGGCACGTCCGTCATGGCCGCGGCCGCCGCCTACGCCGGGATGCAGGTGCGCGGCTCGCTCAAGGAGATGGAGGCCCGGCTCGCGCCCCGCACCGGACGGCGCGGCGCCGACCAGGAAAAGGCGTTGGACGAAGCAGCCGCCGAACTCCTGCCGCGGATGCTCCGCCCGGACGGCGCCACCGCCGTCCAACGCGCCACCCTCGAACGCACCGCCGCGATGATCCACCGGTTCCGTCAGGACACCCCCTCCGGCAGCAACCGCGCCCGCGACGCCTGCGACGACGCACTGATCACCGACACCGAGGCCGCCACCCTCATCCTGGGCCTCCAGGACCGCACCACCCGCGACCGCGCCGCGGAATGGATGGACGGCCCCGACGCCGCGGCGGCCCTCAGGCTCTGGCGCGCCCTCGCCCGCCGCTGCACCGGCGGCTACGGCGAACACGCGGCGGCGCCCCTGACCCTCGCCGGCTGGGTCTGCTGGTCCACCGCGGACGGCCCCGCCGCCCGCGTCGCCCTCAGCCGCGCCCTGACCGCCGACCCCGACTGCCTCTTCGCCCAACTGCTGCACCGCGCCATCAACGAGGGCCTGGACCCCGAGCCGCTGCGCCGCTGCCTGCGCCGGCAGCACGAGGAGGCGAAAGAGACCGACGAGACCGAGGCGACCGAGGCGACCGAGGCGACCGAAGCGACCGGGGAGGCCCGGACCGACGAGACCGCCGAGACCACCGCCGACGGCCCCGCCGCGCCCCCGGCGGGCCGACGACAGCCCGCACAGCGCCCGACCCCACCGCGCCCGGGGGACGCCGCCCGGCCCCGCGGCCCACGGGGCGGCACCGGCCCCGGCTCCCGCACGACCGGAGCACCGGGCGACCGCCGGACCGGAAGGGACGGTGACCGAAGCCGGCGGTGACCGCGCGGGGCCGGATGCGGCCGGCGTGACCTGCGCGCCGGCCGCGCCGTTCACCTGAGTGGCGTAGTCCGGAAGGACCCCCACCTCATCATGGAGCGCAGAGCGTGCCAGGGATCGTCCCCACCACCCAGCCGACCCACCGGCCCGTCGGAGCGCGGCGCACCGCGCCGGCCCGGCCGCCGCAGCCCCAGCCCGTGCACGCGGCACTGGTCTGCGTGGCCCTTCCCTCGCTCGCCGTGTCGTCCCCCACGGGGCAGCTGACCGGCCGGGGCCTGGACGGCTGCTACCGCGACGGCCGACGGATCCTCTCCCGCTGCGAGGTACGCGCCGCGGGCGGCGAACCCCTCGTCGTCCAGGGGCGGTTGACCGGTGCGGACCGAGCCAGGTTCACCGGCGTGATCCGCAGAGCGGGCGAGCGCGGACCGGACCCGGAGATCCGGATGGAGCGGCTGCGGTCCGCCGACGGCACCGAGCAGATCACCTTCCACAGCAGCGCCGCCCGACCCGTCCGGCTGCCGGTCGAGATCCACCTGGGCACCGACCTGGCGGACCTGGGCGCCGTCGCCGTCGGCCTCCCCGGCCCCGAACTCCGCGCCGCCGTCCACGGATCCGGCCTCCGCTGGTCCGGTCGCGGGGCCCACGCGACAGTCACCGCCACCCCCGCACCACAGGACGCCCTGGCCTCCGCGGGCCTGCTCCGCTGGGAACTGGAGCTGCCCCCCGGCGGCCGGCGCACCATCGAGCTCCACCCCCGCCTGGAATACGGCCCGGGCGGACAACCGGCCCCGGCCGGGCGGGTCGGCCGGATCCTGGTCCCCGGCCCGCGCACCGCACCCACCGGCCCCCGCGCCCGCAGCGAACGGCCCCCGCGCTCCTGGTCCGCCGCCCGCCTGGAGTGCGACGACCCCCGCGCCGACGCCCTCATGGCGGGCAGCCTCGACGATCTGCACGGCCTGCTGATGCGCGACCCGGCCCTGCCCACGGACGTCTTCGTCGCCGGCGGCTTCCCCTGGCGCTGCGGCCTCGCCCCCGCCGAGGCCCTGTGGACCGCCCGGATGCTGCTCCCCCTCGGCACCCGGCTCGCCGCCGCCACCCTGCGCACCCTGGCGCGCACCCAACAGGCCACCCCAGGAGCGGATTTCGGCCGAATTCCCGGCCCCCTCCGGGACTCCGGACCCCACGCCCCGCCCGGCTGCACCGGCATCGAAGCCACCCTCCTCTTCCCGGCGGTCCTGGCCGAGGCCCGCCGCTGGGGCCTGCCCGACCACGAGACCGAGCGGCTGCTGCCCGCCGCCGAACGCTGCCTGCAGTGGCTGCGCACGGCCACCGACCCGCGCGGCACGGACCGCGGCGGCTACCTCCCCGACCCCGCACCCGAGAGCCCCTACCGCTGCGAGACCCAGGCTCACGCCCACCGCGCCGCCCTCCTCGGCGCCGATCTCCTGGACGCCTGCGGATCCCCCGGCGCCCCTGCGCTCCGCGACTGGGCGGCCGACCTGCGCACCCGCTTCCGCACGGACTTCTGGGTGGAGGACCGCACCGGCGGCCGCCCGGCCGCCCTGCTCACCGCCGACGGCCGCCCCGTCCCGCACCTCGGCGCCACCGCCGCCCATCTCCTCGACACCGGCCTGCTCGGCGGCGGAACCTTCGCCCCCGGCCTGCTGGACGCCGCCCGGACCGACCAACTGGCCCGACTGCTCCGCGCCCCTGTCATGGACTCCGGATGGGGCCTGCGCGGACTCGGCGCCAAGGAGAGCGGCTACAACCCGTTCGGCCACCGCAGCGGAGCGGTCCGCGTCCACGAAACCGCCGTCGCCGTCGCCGGACTCGCCGCGGCCGGTCACGAGGCTGCCGCCGCCACCCTGACCAGGGGCGTCCTCGACGCCGCCGAGAGCTTCGGCCACCGCCTGCCCGAGATGTTCGCGGGGGAGCAGCGCACCGCCGGCGGCGTCCCCGCCCCGCACCCGGCGGCCTGCCGCCCCGCGGCCGTCGCGGCGGCCGGCGCGGTGCAGATCCTCCTCGCCGTCGCCGGACTGCGCCCCGACGTCCCGGCCGGGACGGTCGCCGTGCGCCCGCTCGGCAACCCCCCGCTCGGCGCGATGCAACTGACCGGACTGACCCTCGCCGAGCAGCCCTTCGCCGTACGGATCAGCCGGCTCGGCATGGGCATGGTCGAAGAAGCCGCGGACGGTCTGCAACTGGGCTCCTGAAGCCCGCATGACCTGTTTATCGTCAGGCGGACGACTATGATCACGGCATGCCTCCCTACGACCCGTCGGCCTTCCCGCCCTTCGCCGTCACCGTCGACCTGGTCGTGCTCACCGTGCGCCGCCACGCCCTGTGCGCGCTGGCCGTGCGCCGCGGTGAGCCGCCGTTCCAGGGCCGCTGGGCCCTGCCCGGTGGATTCGTCCGCGCCGACGAGGACCTGGCGGAGGCGGCGGCCCGGGAACTCGTCGAGGAGACCGGCCTGCACGCCTACCCGCCGGAGGGCAGCCCGCCGCCCGCCTACGGCGCGCACCTCGAACAACTCGCCACCTACGGCGACCCCAAGCGCGACCCCCGCATGCGCGTGGTCAGCGTCGCGCACCTCGTCCTCGCCCCCGACCTGCCCGCGCCCCGGGCCGGCGGCGACGCCCACAGCGCCCGCTGGGCCCCCGTCGAATCCCTCCTGGACCAGGAGGGCAGTGCCCACGCCCGCGAAGGCGACCTGACCGCCCCGCTCGCCTTCGACCACGCGCGCATCCTCGCCGACGGGGTGGAACGCGCCCGCTCGAAGATCGAATACTCCTCGCTCGCCACGGCCTTCTGCCCGCAGGAGTTCACCGTCGGCGAGCTGCGCCGCGTCTACGAGGCGGTCTGGGGCGTCGCCCTCGACCCCCGCAACTTCCACCGCAAGGTGACCGGCACCCCCGGCTTCCTGGTCCCCACCGGCGGCACCACCACCCGCCAGGGCGGCCGCCCCGCCCAGCTCTTCCGCGCCGGCGGCGCGACCCTCCTCAACCCGCCGATGCTGCGCCCGGAGGTCTGACCCGCCCCGCGCCGTCCCCACGGTGGCCGGCCACGCACCGGCCACCGCCGCGCGCCCCCGTCTGCCTCCTGTGTGCACGCCTCCCCGCGCCGTCAAGAAGCCGCCGCCGAACTCACCGTCCCCGGTGACTCCGCGTCCCGCCCGGCAGCGGCCGCCCGGGCAACCCACCCACCACGGCGACTTCGCCCCATGTGATCGCCGCGCACCCCTCTCCCGCGCGACGCCCCGACGAACTCCGCCACGCGCCCCAAGGCCCCCGCGGAAGTCCCCGCCGACTCCCGCCAACTCCCGCTCGCCCCGGCGCGACTGGCCGTCGCGCACCACGACGCGCACGACCGCGCTCGACGCCGCCCCCGCACTCCGCCCGAGGCGCTCCGACCACCTTCCGGAACCGATCGAGGTCTTCCGCACATGGCGCCGCCGGTGCCCCAACCCGCAGTCTGCGCAGGGGTGTTGCCCCCGCCGCCCTGGTCTGCGCTTATGTGTTCACCGTGCTAACGGGCCGGAGGCGCCGATCGGCCAAAACGTCCGCTTCCAGGCCCCGTTGTTGCGCCCGCTGTCCACAACTCACCGACGAAAGCGCATTTCTTTCCGATAAAGCGTCAATTGCGAGATAACGGGCGATCACCCTTTCGTGTGCTTTTCACCAAAGACCTCAAGGCCGTTCAGGGTGTCGCCGACAAAGGATGCGTGAGTACCCTTGCGCACACCATGATGACCGCGGCTCGCCCCGGCGACACCGGCCTCGCAGGCCCCGGCGAGCTTGACCGCTACCCCTACGCCAACGCCGCCAACGCGGCCGGCCAGGACCGCACCGAGCGCGTCTCGCCGGTCTGGGAAGGCTCCGAGACAGACATCGGCCGGGTCGGCCGGCGCGCGGCGGGCAGCCGCGGCCGCGGCCTCCACGGCCAACTCGTCCAGCAGCTCGGCCAGATGATCGTCTCCGGCGACCTCGGCGCCGACCGCCCGCTCGTCCCCGAGGAGATCGGTCAGCGCTTCGAGGTCTCCCGCACCGTCGTCCGCGAGTCCCTGCGCGTCCTTGAGGCCAAGGGCCTGGTGAGCGCGCGCCCGAACGTGGGGACCCGAGTACGCCCGGTCAGCGACTGGAACCTCCTCGACCCCGACATCATCGAGTGGCGCGCCTACGGGCCGCAGCGCGACGACCAGCGCCGCGAGCTGTGCGAGCTGCGCTGGACGATCGAGCCGCTGGCCGCCCGGCTCGCCGCCGGCCACGGCCGCGAGGACATCCAGCAGCGGCTCGCCGACATGGTCGAGATCATGGGTCACTCGGCGGCCCAGGGCGACACCATGACCTTCGCCCGCGCCGACGCCGAGTTCCACACCCTGCTCCTCCAGCTCGCCGGCAACCGCATGCTCGAGCACCTCGCGGGCATCGTCACCTCCGCCCTGCACGTCTCCGGTGGACCCGGCAGCGGTTGCGAGCGGCCGGTCGAGACGTCCGTGGGTCAGCACATGAGGGTCGTCGACGCGATCGGCTCCGGCGACGCCTCCGCCGCCGAGACCGCGATGCGCCAGCTCCTCGCCGCCCATGGCGAGGCCGCCGGCCAGGGTGCCGGGACGCCCGTGGACCACGTCGTCCCCGCGCCGCGCGAGCACTGAAGCCTCGTACCTGACCGCGTGCGGACCGTGAGCACCGCGCGGACTCGCGCCCCGTGCACCCCTGCCGAGGACGCGCGACACGTACCGAAGGAGCACAAGATCGCCGGATCCGGGGCGTCGTCCGGATCCGGCGGAATGCTTTGAGAGGATTGCGCTGCATATGACTGGGAATGGGTCGTTATGGGGTGTGACTCGGGCCACGCAGATTGGGCGTAACGCTCTCCGGGGAAGCGCGATGACGTAAGAGGTGATAGCCGAGGAGGGAATACGAGCGGCGTTCGTGGCGCTGTTCAACTCCCCGGTTGCCCCTGCGCCGTCGGTCCATCCCCACCGGCGGTCGTCGGCTCCGATCCACAGTGGACGGGGTCGGAAGCCGTTTCCAACGTTCCGAGAGGTTGTTCGTGTCGGCCAGCACATCCCGTACGCTCCCGCCGGAGATCGCCGAGTCCGAGTCTGTGATGGCGCTCATCGAGCGGGGAAAGGCAGATGGGCAGATCGCCGGCGATGACGTGCGTCGGGCCTTCGAGGCTGACCAGATTCCGCCAACCCAGTGGAAGAACGTTCTGCGCAGCCTCAACCAGATCCTCGACGAGGAGGGTGTGACGCTGATGGTCAGTGCCGCAGAGGCGCCCAAGCGCACCCGCAAGAGCGTCGCAGCGAAGAGTCCGGCGAAGCGCACCGCCACCAAGACCGTCGCGGCCAAGACCGCCACGGTGAAGAAGACCACCACCGCCTCGGCCGCCACCTCGATGGCGGATCCGGCCCTCGGTGAGTCCGAGTCCGCGCCTGCGAAGAAGGCCGCGGCGAAGAAGACGGCCGCCAAGAAGACGGTCGCGAAGAAGACCACGGCCAAGAAGGCCACCGCGAAGAAGACCGGGTCCAAGAAGGACGTCGACGATCTGCTCGAGGACGAGCTGACCGAGGAGACCCCGGCGCCCGGCAAGGGCGAGCCCACCGACGCCGAGACCGCCGAGAACGCCGGTTTCGTGCTGTCGGACGAGGACGAGGACGACGCGCCCGCCCAGCAGGTCGCCGCGGCCGGAGCCACCGCCGACCCGGTCAAGGACTACCTCAAGCAGATCGGCAAGGTCCCGCTCCTCAACGCCGAGCAGGAGGTGGAGCTCGCCAAGCGCATCGAGGCGGGTCTGTTCGCGGAGGACAAGCTCGCCAACAGCGACAAGCTCGCGCCCAAGCTGAAGCGCGAGCTGGAGATCATCGCCGAGGACGGCCGCCGGGCGAAGAACCACCTCCTGGAGGCCAACCTCCGACTGGTCGTCTCCCTGGCCAAGCGGTACACCGGCCGCGGCATGCTCTTCCTGGACCTGATCCAGGAGGGCAACCTCGGTCTGATCCGTGCGGTCGAGAAGTTCGACTACACCAAGGGCTACAAGTTCTCGACCTACGCGACGTGGTGGATCCGCCAGGCCATCACCCGCGCCATGGCCGACCAGGCCCGCACGATCCGTATCCCCGTCCACATGGTCGAGGTCATCAACAAGCTGGCCCGTGTCCAGCGCCAGATGCTCCAGGACCTGGGCCGCGAGCCCACCCCGGAGGAGCTGGCCAAGGAACTCGACATGACCCCCGAGAAGGTCATCGAGGTCCAGAAGTACGGGCGCGAGCCGATCTCCCTGCACACCCCGCTGGGCGAGGACGGCGACAGCGAGTTCGGTGACCTCATCGAGGACTCCGAGGCGGTCGTCCCGGCCGACGCGGTCAGCTTCACGCTCCTCCAGGAGCAGCTGCACTCGGTGCTGGACACCCTCTCCGAGCGCGAGGCCGGCGTGGTGTCCATGCGCTTCGGCCTCACGGACGGCCAGCCCAAGACCCTCGACGAGATCGGCAAGGTCTACGGCGTCACCCGTGAGCGGATCCGCCAGATCGAGTCCAAGACCATGTCGAAGCTGCGCCACCCGTCGCGCTCCCAGGTGCTGCGGGACTACCTCGACTAGTCGAGACGGCTCCGATCGTGCCGCGAGCCCGGCCCTCCACCTCCGTGGAGCGCCGGGCTCGCGGCCGTCCGGGTGCGGGGCGCGCCCGTTTGGGTCACTCTGGGTAGGCGACCACTTTCCCAGAGTCGGGAGTCCGTATGCGCCCCACCGTACGCGCCGCCCTCGGGGCGCTTGCCCTGATCCTCGCCGTGCCGGCCTCAGCGGCCGCAGATGACCTGGTGGTCGGGGGGAAGCCCGTCCGCCTCTCTCAGAGCCCCTGGGCGGTCGCCCTGGCCTCGCACCAGCGGTTCGGGAACCGGCGCTCCGGTCAGTTCTGCGGCGGTGTGCTGGTCGGGCACGCGACGGTGGTGACGGCCGCGCACTGCCTGGGCCGGGAAGTCCTGGGACTGCCCTGGCAGGAGGTGAAGGACCTGCGCGTCGTCGTGGGTCGCAACAACCTCACCAGCAAGGGCGGCCAGGAGATAAAGATCGCCAACGTGTGGGTCAATCCGCACTACAACAGCTGGACCAACGAGGGCGACATGGCTGTCGTAACCCTCCAGAAGAGAGTCCCGAACCAACCCATTCAAATAGCGCGCCCCAACGACAGCGTCTACGACCCTGGCGGCGCCGCCACGGTCTACGGGTGGGGCGACATGACGGGCGACGGCAGCTACGCATCACGGCTGCGGTCAGCCAAGGTGAACGTGCTCCGCGACGCCGTGTGCACGCAGGCCTACCCGGGCAGCGCCGACGGCACGTACAAGGCCACCTCGATGCTGTGCGCGGGGGAGCTGAAGGGCGGGCGTGACGCCTGCCAGGGGGACAGCGGCGGGCCGCTGGTCGTGCGCGGCCAGCTGGTGGGACTGGTGTCGTGGGGGACCGGCTGCGGGCGCGCGGGCAGCCCCGGTGTCTACACCCGGGCGTCCGCGCTGCTGCCGGCCGTACTCGAGCACGGCGCCGATTGAATGACGCCGACTCGGCGACGCCGACTCAAAGACGCCGGCCAAGCGGGCAGCCGCAGCGAGCACGAGTGCGGGCGGCCTCCCCGGTCGTGCCGGAAAGTCCGCCCGCCGCACGGCGTTGAGCCGCTACTCGCTCGTCGTGGTTGCGATGTGTCAGCGTTCCTCTTCGGACGCAGACCTTGGAGTGGTCGTGAGCCGCTCCGTCTCGTCCTGTATTTCCGCGGCGATCTTCTTGAGTTCTGGCTCGAACTTGCGGCCGTGGTGGGCGCAGAAGAGCAGTTCTCCGCCGGACATCAGGACGACGCGCAGGTATGCCTGGGCGCCGCAGCGGTCGCACCGGTCAGCGGCCGTCAGCGGGCTCGCGGGTGTCAGAACAGTAGTCACGTCGCCTCTTCTCTAGCTCGACGAGCTGTCGTACCAGGGTCAACATCCAACCAGGCCGAAAACGTTCCCGCTCGTGCCTTTTCCTCGAAAAATTTCTTCCGAGGGGCCGGGTGCTGCCGGGTGGCGGCGAATGAGCCGTAGTGCGTGGTGGTCTGATTCACGTTGGTTGCTGAAGTCTGCCCTCCCGGCTGGCTTGCCGGTTGTTGATGAGGACGTGCCCGGAGCCTAAATGGTTCATGCCTCGAAGGGAACGTGATGTGCACGTCACTAGGACGTCACCCCATCGAGCGATCGAACGTACGAGCGAAATTCTACTACCATGGTCACGCTCACGGGTGGCGTCACATCGGCTCTACTGGGCCTCGGTACCCTCTCACCGGCGACACCGCCACAACCGAGTCCGCGGAATGCGGACTGTCAGAAATTCAGCGAGGAGCGAACCGCGTGACCGCCGAGATGTCCGTGCCGTCCACCGCAGTGCTGACCGGGGCAGACCGGGACGGTTCCAACTACACCGCGCGGCATCTGCTCGTCCTTGAGGGTCTGGAAGCCGTCCGGAAGCGCCCGGGCATGTACATCGGCTCGACGGACAGTCGCGGCCTGATGCACTGCCTGTGGGAGATCATCGACAATTCCGTCGACGAGGCGCTCGGCGGCTACTGTGACCACATCGAGGTGATCCTCCACGACGACGGGTCCGTGGAGGTCCAGGACAACGGCCGAGGGATCCCCGTCGACGTCGAGCCCAAGACCGGGCTCAGCGGCGTCGAGGTCGTGATGACCAAGCTGCACGCCGGCGGAAAGTTCGGCGGTGGCTCCTACGCCGCCTCCGGCGGTCTGCACGGCGTCGGCGCTTCGGTGGTCAACGCGCTCTCCGCGCGACTGGACGTCGAGGTCGACCGCAACAGCAAGACCCACGCGATCAGTTTCCGCCGCGGCGTCCCCGGTGCCTTCACCAAATCCGGACCGGACGCCCCGTTCGAGCCCGCCAACGGGCTGCACAAGGGCAAGCGCATCCCGAAGACCAAGACCGGCACCCGGGTGCGCTACTGGGCGGACCGGCAGATCTTCCTCAAGGACGCCAAGCTCTCCCTGGAGACGCTGCACGCCCGTGCCCGCCAGACCGCCTTCCTGGTGCCCGGCCTGACCATCGTGGTCCGGGACGAGCGCGGCATCGACGGTGCCGGGAAGACGGAAGAGACGTTCCGTTATGACGGCGGAATCAGCGAGTTCTGCGAGTACCTCGCCCAGGACAAGGCCGTCTGCGACGTCCTGCGGCTGACCGGCCAGGGCACCTTCAAGGAGACCGTGCCGGTGCTCGACGAGCGCGGCCACATGACACCCACCGAAGTCACCCGTGAACTGGGCGTCGACATCGCCCTGCGCTGGGGCACCGGTTACGACTCGACGATCAAGTCGTTCGTCAACATCATCGCGACCCCCAAGGGCGGCACCCACGTCGCCGGGTTCGAGCGTTCGGTGGCCAAGACCGTCAACGAGGTGCTGCGGGCCAGCAAGCTGCTGCGCGTCGCCGAGGACGACGTCGTCAAGGACGACGCCGTGGAGGGCCTCACCGCCGTCGTCACGGTGCGGCTCGCAGAGCCCCAGTTCGAGGGCCAGACCAAGGAGGTGCTCGGCACCTCCGCCGCGTCGCGGATCGTCGCCCAGGTGGTCAGCAGGGAACTCAAGGCGTTCCTGACCTCCACCAAGAGGGACGCCAAGCAGCAGGCCCGCTCCGTGCTGGAGAAGATCGTCGCCGCGGCCCGTACGCGCATCGCCGCTCGCCAGCACAAGGAGGCCCAGCGGCGGAAGACGGCACTGGAGTCCTCGTCCCTGCCCGCCAAGCTGGCGGACTGCCGCAGCGACAACGTCGACCGCAGCGAGCTGTTCATCGTCGAGGGCGACTCGGCGCTGGGCACCGCAAAGTTGGCGCGGAACTCGGAGTTCCAGGCGCTGCTGCCGATCCGCGGCAAGATCCTCAACGTCCAGAAGTCGTCGGTCTCGGACATGCTGAAGAACGCGGAGTGCGGCGCCATCATCCAGGTCATAGGGGCCGGCTCGGGGCGGACCTTCGACATCGACGCCGCCCGCTACGGCAAGGTCATCTTCCTCGCCGACGCGGACGTCGACGGGGCGCACATCCGCTGCCTGCTGCTGACGCTCTTCCAGCGCTACATGCGGCCGATGGTGGAACAGGGCCGGGTCTTCTCCGCCGTCCCGCCGCTGCACCGTGTCGAGTTGGTCAGCCCCAAGAAGGGCCAGGACAAGTACATCTACACGTACTCGGACAACGAGCTGCGACAGACCCTCCTGGAGCTCCAGCGCAAGAACGTCCGCTACAAGGACAGCATCCAGCGCTACAAGGGTCTCGGTGAGATGGACGCCGACCAGCTCGCCGAGACGACCATGGACCCGCGCCACCGCACCCTGCGGCGGATCAACATCAGCGATCTCGAAGCCGCGGAGAAGGCATTCGACCTCCTGATGGGCAACGAAGTCGCTCCCCGCAAGGAGTTCATCACCAACTCCGCCGCCACTCTGGACCGTTCACGCATCGACACCTGAGCCGGTCACAGCACGGTACGGGCGCCTCTCCACCCACAGGTGGAGAGGCGCCCGTCGCCATTTCCACCCACGTCCCACCCTGGCTCCGATCCGGGCCACGGGGCTCTCTCCGTAGCGTCGGGAGCGTCGAAATTCCCCGTACCACGGAGGCTTCAGGCCATGAGCGGCTTGCTCAACATCGCTGTGCTCGTCGCGATCGTCGCGATCGTCTTTGCACGGCAGTTCACGGCGCAGCGCGTCACGTCGGAGGGCAGGAAGTGGTGGCTGATGCCGGCCATCCTGGTCTTCCTGGCGCTGCGGCAGCCCGGCCTCCTGGACCCCGCTCATCGCGCCGCCTCCGTAGCGCTGCTGCTCGCCACGCTCTTGATCGGACTGGTCAGTGGAGCGGCCTGGGCGTGGACCACACGCCTGTGGACGGACGAGAACGGCGCGGTGTGGACCAAGGGAACCTGGGCGGCGGCGGGCGTATGGCTCGGTGGTATCGCGCTGCGCTTGGGACTCATGGGTGTAGCCGCCGTCCTGGGGGTCCACCAGAGCAGCCAGTCGACCCTGCTGTCCGTAGCCGCGATGCTGCTCACCCGTGCCGGTGTGACCGCTTGGCGGGCCCAGGGGCTCCAGCGGACGTACGGTGTCCCTGTCGCGGGCTGAGGCCCTGCGCCGCGCACCGAAAGGACCCGAAGTGCCGCCGAATGCCTGGACGCGATGGCCGCTGAGGGAGGCACTCTCGAAGGAGGGCCTCAGCGAGACTCGTCTGTGGATCGGCCGCGGCATCCGCGTCATTGTGCTTGTCGGCCTGCTCTGGGCCACCTTCGGGGGAGGGGCCTTCAGCGGTTGGGGACTGGCCGCGGCGGGTGCCGGAGTCGTCATCGCTGTGCTGGCGTTCCGAGGCTTCTTCCGGATGACACTGGAGCGGCGGATCTGGCCCTCCATCGTGCTGTTCGCCCTACTGGAGGCCACCGCCTTCGGCTTCTTTCTGGTCGGCGCCCGTTTGCCGGCGATCGTCGTGTGGTGCGCCTGCGCCATGACGGCGATGGAGCGACTGCCGCTCAGCGCCGCGGTGCCGTGTTCCGCCCTCGCACTCGGTGCGTTCGCCGTGGTGAATAGCGACAACTGGCTGACCACCGCCGTGACCGCCGCGGGTCTGGCGCTGGCCGGCTACGTCGTACGCCTGGACGCCGAGGCGCGCGGCAGTACGCAGCGGCTGCTGGTCCAGGAGCGCGCGGCCCGCAAAGCCGAGGCGGAGACTGCGGCCCTTGCCGAACGGGGGCGGATCGCCCGTGAGATCCACGATGTCCTCGCGCACAGCCTGAGCGCCCAGTTGGTGCATCTGGAGGCGGCTCGGCAACTGATCCAGCGCAGCAGCGATCTGGAGGCGGATCGCGAACAACTGCTGGAGCAGGTGGTGGCCTGCCGTGGGATGGCGCGAGAAGGGCTTGACGGCACTCGTGAGGCCCTTTCAGCCCTCCGCGGCGAGATGGCCCCGGTCGAGGACTTCCTGCGCCGTCTGGCGGCCGCTGAGGGCGCGGAGTTGGACGTTGTGGGCGAGCCGCGCGCACTCTCCGCGGAAGCGGGACTCGCGATCCGAAGGGTCGCCCAGGAGGCGCTGACGAACGTGCGCAAGCACGCACCGGGAGCCCGGGTGCGGATGCGGCTGGAGTACGACGAGGGCAACGTGGGCCTGATGGTGCGGGACTTCGGCGGTCGCGGCAAACCGGGTGAGCTCGCGATGAGCGGTTCCGGGTACGGTCTCCTCGGGATGCGGGAGCGCGCCGAACTCCTCGGTGGAACGCTGGAATCCGGCCCCGACGAGGAGGGTTTTGTGGTGCGGTTGAAGGTGCCCGCATGACGGCGTGTACAACGACGCGTGTGGTCGTGGTCGATGACCAGACGGTGGTACGCGAGGGCATCGTGATGCTGCTGGGGCTGCTGCCGGGCATCGAGGTTGTCGGTTCGGCGGCTGATGGCGATGAAGCCGTCCGCCTCGTTGCCGAACTCGCCCCCGACGTCGTCCTGATGGATCTGCGGATGCCGCGCTGCGATGGTGTCGAGGCCACTCGCCGCATCCGCACGGACCATCCCGGAACCCAGGTCGTGGTGCTCACCACGTATGCCGATGACGACTCGCTCTTTCCTGCCCTGCAGGCCGGCGCTCGTGGGTACCTCACCAAGGATGCAGACGGGGACGAGATCGTCCGCGCCATCGACGGCGTGCTCTCGGGCGACGCGGGGCTGTCACCGAAGATCCAGCGTCGCCTGCTGGAGCGCATCGCCGAGCCCGCACCGAGCCGTCCCGAACCGCCCGCAGAGCCGCCGGACGGGCTCACCGCCAGGGAGGTGGAGGTGCTGCGTCTCGTGGCGGGGGGCCAGACCAATCCGGAGATCGCCCGTACCCTGCACGTCTCCACGGCGACGGTGAAGACGCACATCAACAACCTGTTCGCCAAGGCGGGACTACGCGACCGGGCGCAGGCGATCCGGTATGCCTACCGGCACGGCCTCGCGGAGCCTCCGGGGACGTCCGCACGGTGAGTCGACGCGGAGAGATGCTTGCCGGTCCTGTCGGCACAGTGCTGATGGCGCCGGTGGACCGTTGCCCTTGCCGCGGGCGTCGTGAGGGTCGGGTGGTGCTCCGCGGCCGTGGGCAGGGAGCGGTTCCCCGCGCTGCGAGGGCTCACGCCGGGACGACTTGAGCGCACGGCGGAGTCCGGGCCGGGGCCGACGCGGAGTTATCCACAGCCCGCGCGGTTGCGGATTGTGCGTGCGTAGCCTCGCAGGGTCAGGTCCGAGGCCGGTGGTCCGTCCCATGTCGCTCGGTGGCTGCCAGGCAGCGCCGCGTTGAGCAGGTGAATGCACCGGCCGGGGTGCGCGCGGGGACAGCGCGCGGAGGGGAACGGGCATGTGGGCTGCAGGCGCTGGCGCGGTGCCGTCGGATGTGGGGGCGCGGGGCGACCGGAGTATGGCAACCGTGCTGCGGTCGATGGGGCCGATGTTGACTCTGGGGTTCGCTGCGACGCTGGGACTGGCGTTGGGGGTTGCGCTGGCCCGCGCTGTGGAGACCGGCGCGGGACCGGTCGACACGGCACGGAACCCCCGTCGGGGCGGTGAAGCGGCGGATCCGGATCCACCGCCGGAATCAGAACGGCGGAAGCGCGGGCGAGCGGGACTGCCCCGCAGCAACGCCGTCCGCGAGCGCGGTGATGGAGGCGACCGCCATACGCGTCGGTGGACCGAGCGGCGCACCACAGCTGGCGGGCGCAGGAGCACCATCGGCCCGCTGATCGACCATGACTCTCCAGCCTCGCCCGTCCGTGTGCGCAACGGTAACGGCCCAACTGTCAACGGCGTTCGCCATCGGTCCGTCTCCGGACGTCGGTCCGTGGCCACTCCCCGGTCCGGCCGGTTCGGGCCGCACCGGATCGGTCCGTACGACGTCGAGTGCGTCCGCGCGACGCTCCCGGATCAGCTCGCGGACCGCGAGGTCGGCGGCCTGGGCCGGACGGTCCCACGTCGAACGGCCCCGGCACTGGTCGAGCGCGACGAGACTACCTCGCGCCGCTTCCACGACATCCTTGACCAGCTGAGTCGAGGCGCGTCCGTAGGCGTAGCCGTAGGGGAGGACGAACAGAGTGGGGGAGAAACGGTGACCTCCGATGTGCGTCACCTCCCACGTCGCGCCGCCCCCGGCGGCCAGCTCGGCGGCCAGCGGGCGGCCGAGGAGCGCACAGCAGCGATCCCGCTTTCCGTTGGTGCACACAAGCACCACCGGTTCGCCGGTGTACGGCTCCCAGAGACCGAGATGGTCTCCGGCTCCCGCGGCGGCGAAATCCAGCCCGAGCGCAGCTCGCGGGTCGGTGACGATGGTGGTGCGGATCCAGGAACGGCCGGGAGCGGTGTGCGCGAGGAACAGCCGACGCCGGGGGGTGCCGTGAAAGTCGGCATGGCGCCCGGGCCGACGGATGAGAGCAACGCGCACGCCGGTACCTTCTGCCGCGGCTTCCAGGGCCCGGCCGACGTGCGGGTCGAGGTGGCTGTCCGCCAGCGCCTTGGCTCCCCATGGCCCGGTCTGCTCGATCAGCAGCCAGGTCCGGGCGGTGGCTGCTGTTCCAGCGAGAGGTTCGGACGCTTCGAGGGAAGCGGTAGCGCATGTGCTCACAAAGGTGAGCCTAACCCGGAGGGCCATGCCCGGAATGCCGGGAGGACTGCGAGGCATGCCACGACGAGTGGCGGTGGTCTGTCGTGCCTCCGGTACAGCGGAATCGGGCACGGAGGCCGCCGGCTGCGACGCCGCCCGGCACGGCCGAAACGCAGGAGGCCGACGCCGAAGGCACCCAATGAGGGTCGGCGGAGGCGGTGACGTTGGTGCGCAGGTGTCGCAGGCTCCAGACGGGTGGTGGTGCGGACCTCGGCCATCGGTAGGGCCGGGACTTCGAGAGCATCCGTGGAGTGGCCTGAGGAGTGGATGCGCCTCATCCGGCACGGTCGCTGTTCACGACTGCCGCGGTTCGTTTGATCCGGGGCGGTCTCCGGGCCGGACGGGTAGCAGGGCGGGGCCCTTGGCATGGGCGGTCCGTTACGATCGACAGCTCGTCCGCCGCCGGGCCGTGCGGCCCGCCACCCGCACCATGGAGGCGCTCCCCTTGGCCACGCAACAGATCCCGGTCGTCGTGCTCGCGGGCTTCCTGGGGTCAGGCAAGACCACCCTCCTCAACCACCTGCTGCGTGCCGGCGACGGCACCCGTATCGGTGCGATTGTCAACGATTTCGGCAGCATCGAGATCGACGCCATGACGGTCGCCGGGCAGGTCGACTCGATGGTCTCGCTCGGCAACGGGTGCCTGTGCTGCGCCGTCGACACGAGTGAGCTGGACACCTACCTGGAGCGGCTGGCCCGCCCCGCGGCACGTATCGACGTGATCGTGATCGAGGCCAGTGGGCTGGCCGAGCCACAGGAACTCATCCGCATGATCCTGGCGAGCGACAACGACCGGATCGTCTACGGCGGACTGATCGAGGTGGTCGACGCAGCGGAATTTGCAGACACTCGCGTTCGGCACCCCGAACTGGACCGGCACGTGGGCATCGCCGACCTCGTGGTGCTCAACAAGGCCGACAGGATCGGGGACGACGCGCGTCAGGAGCTCATCGGCACGCTCGGATATCTCGCTCCCGGCAGGCCGGTGATCTGCACGGCGTACGGGCGGATCGATCCGGAGATCTTCTTCGACCGCGGGCCCGGGGAGGACCGCGATGCGGCTGTGCGCCAACTGTCCTTCGAGGACCTGCTGCGCGAGGCTTCCGCCAACGGAGCCCCGGGCCAGGCGGTCGATGGCGGTGGCGACCACGACCACCAGAGTTGCCGTGACTGCGAGCATGGCCACGCCGAGCACCTGCACGCCGCCTACGAGAGCGTGGAGTTCACGTCCGCCGAGCCGATGCATCCGCGCCGCCTGATGGAGTTCCTCGACAGCCGACCCGGCGGCCTCTACCGCATCAAGGGGTTCGTCCACTTCGACGTCGCGGAGAACCGTCAGAAGTTCATGTTGCACGCTGTCGGCAACTTCCTGCGCTTCTACCCCGAGCCGTGGCCGAAGGGGGAGGAGCGGTGCACCCAGCTGGTGATGATCGGCAGCGGTATCGATGCTCCGGCACTGCGCAAGGAGCTGGAGAACTGCCGCCAGACCGTGCCGGCGGAGGCCGATGAGAACAGCATGTGGGGCGTGCTGCGGTACGTGCCCGAGCAGGAGGCGTGAGCGCAGCGGCCGGAGCGCCGTGTGCCGTCGGCCTGCCACGGAGAGGCACCGTTACGGGGAGCGCCTCTTGAGGCCGGGAGTTGATGTCGTAGGCGCCGCTACAGGCGGCAACGCTCTCCAGGCCGGTTCCCCGGGGCGTACAACCGACGCCGCCGGGGTGGTCGTTCACCACCCCGGCGGCGTCGTGTGTGCAGGCCGTCGTGGTTACACGGGACCGGCCAGTGCTGCCACCGGCTTGTCCAGCGCCACTCCGGAGCCGTCCCGGCGGGGATCCGGCTCCGGCAGCGGTACCGGCGCTCCCTTGGCGTCAGCGGCCCGCACCGGCGCCGGACCGGCCCAGGCCATCGTCAGGCAGTCCTCGCCCTTCAGGAAACGCTGGCAGCGCACACCGCCGGTCGCCCGGCCCTTGCGCGGGTACTGGTCGAACGGCGTGAGCTTGGCCGTCGCCACCGAGTCGTCCAGCGTGCCGTGCGACCCGGCGACCGTGAACACCACGGCGTCCGCGGCCGGATCGATCGCCGCGAAGGCGATCACCTTCGCGCCCTCGCCCAGCTTGATGCCGGCCATACCGCCCGCCGGCCGGCCCTGTGGCCGCACCTGTGCCGCCGGATACCGCAACAGCTGCGCCTCGTCGGTGATGAAGACCAGGTCCTCCTCGCCCGTACGCAGCTCCATCGCGTCCACGATGCGGTCGCCCTCCTTGAGGGTGATGACCTCCAACTCGTCCTTGTTGGACGGGTAGTCGGGCACCACCCGCTTCACGACGCCCTGCTCCGTACCGAGCGCAAGACCCGGCGAGGACTCGTCCAGCGTCGTCAGGCACACCAGCCGCTCGTCGTCCTGCAGGCTCAGGAACTCCGAGATCGGCGCGCCGCCGGAGAGGCTGGGCGTCATGGTGTCCGGAAGCTGCGGCAGATCGATCACCGCCAGCCGCAGCAGCCGCCCGAAGGACGTCACCGCGCCCACCTCGCCACGCGCCGTCGCCGGCACCGCCGAGACGATCACGTCGTGCTTGCCGCGCTTGGCGTCGGCGTCGAACGACGTCTCCGCCGTGGTGGTGCGCGCCAGCAGGCCCGTGGAGGACAGCAGCACCCGGCACGGGTCGTCGGAGACCTCCAGCGGCACCGCGGCGATCGAGGCGCCCGCCGACTCCTGCAGAACCGTGCGGCGCGCCGTGGCGTACTTCTTGGCGACCACGGCCAGCTCGCCCGAGACCAGCTTGCGCAGCTCGGCGTCCGAGTCCAGGACCCGGGTCAGGTCCGCGATCTCGGACTCCAGCCGGTCGCGCTCCGCCTCCAGCTCGATCCGGTCGAACTTGGTCAGCCGCCGCAGCGGGGTGTCCAGGATGTACTGGGTCTGCACGTCACTCAGCGAGAACCGCTCGATCAGGCGCTCCTTGGCCTGGGCGCTGTTCTCACTGGAGCGGATCAGGCGGATGACCTCGTCGATGTCCACCAGAGCGGTCAGCAGGCCCTCGACCAGGTGGAGCCGGTCGCGCCGCTTGGTGCGGCGGAACTCGCTGCGACGACGCACCACGTCGAAGCGGTGGTCGACGTAGACCTCCAGCAGTTCCTTCAGGCCCAGCGTCAGCGGCTGGCCGTCGACCAGCGCGACGTTGTTGATGCCGAAGGACTCCTCCATCGGTGTGAGCTTGTAGAGCTGCTCCAGCACGGCCTCGGGGTTGAAGCCGTTCTTGACCTCGATCACCAGTCGCAGGCCGTGCTCGCGGTCGGTGAGGTCCTTCACGTCCGCGATGCCCTGGAGCTTCTTGGCCCCCACCAGATCCTTGATCTTGGAGACGACCTTCTCCGGGCCGACCGTGAAGGGGAGTTCGGTGACGACCAGCCCCTTGCGGCGGGCCGTGACGTCCTCCACCGTGACCGTGGCGCGGATCTTGAACGTGCCGCGGCCCTTCTCGTACGCGTCCCGTACACCGCCCAGGCCCACGATCCGACCGCCCGTCGGCAGGTCCGGACCCGGTACGAAGCGCATCAGGGTGTCGAGGTCGGCGTTCGGGTGCTTGATCAGGTGGCGGGCGGCGGCGATCACCTCGCCGAGGTTGTGCGGCGGCATGTTCGTCGCCATACCGACGGCGATCCCGGACGACCCGTTGACGAGGAGGTTCGGGTACGCGGCGGGGAGGGCGACCGGCTCCTGCTCCTGGCCGTCGTAGTTGGGCGTGAAATCGACGGTGTCCTCGTCGATGGACTCCGTCATCAGGGACGTCGCCGACGCCATCCGGCACTCGGTGTACCGCATGGCGGCGGGCGGGTCGTCATTGCCCAGGGAACCGAAGTTGCCGTGCCCGTCCACCAGGGGCAGCCGCATGGAGAACGGCTGCGCCATGCGCACCAGGGCGTCGTAGATCGACGCGTCGCCGTGCGGGTGGAGCTTACCCATCACCTCGCCGACGACCCGGGCGCACTTCACGTAGCTGCGGTCGGGCCGCAGGCTCATTTCGTTCATCTGGTAGAGGATGCGGCGGTGTACGGGCTTGAGACCGTCGCGGGCGTCCGGCAGGGCACGCGAGTAGATGACCGAGTACGCGTATTCAAGGAAGGAACCCTGCATCTCATCGACGACGTCGATGTCGAGGATCCTCTCCTCGAAGTCGTCCGGCGGCGGGGTCTTCGTGCTGCGGCGGGCCATCGCGGCTGCGGCTCCTTTTGCTGCGTCTACTGCCGATGTGTGATCAACGCTGTCGGGTCAACGCTTCGGACCCACACTGGGATCAACGTTGACCGGCCGGCCGGCGGACCGACCGGCGAGTCCGATGAGTCTGACGCGGACCATTGTGGACCGCCCCACCGACAACGCTCACCACGACTCCCCCCTTGACGCCCCGCAGGCGGCCACGGCGCACGTTCGGGGCCTTCCTCACGGGAACTTCGCCAGATGCCGACGCGGTTGCATACAGTGACAGAACTTCCTCGCAAGCGGATCGAAGGGACGTACATGCCCATGGGTCACACGGCCACAGAACAAGCCGGCTCCGGCGGCCTGACAGCGACCGAGCACCGGCTGGCCAACGGCCTGCGCGTGGTGCTCTCCGAAGACCATCTGACGCCGGTGGCAGCCGTCTGCCTCTGGTACGACGTCGGGTCGCGCCACGAGGTCAAGGGCCGTACGGGCCTGGCTCACCTCTTCGAGCACCTGATGTTCCAGGGGTCCGCGCAGGTGAAGGGCAACGGCCACTTCGAGCTCGTCCAGGGCGCCGGTGGCTCGCTCAACGGGACCACCAGCTTCGAGCGCACCAACTACTTCGAGACCATGCCCGCCCACGAGCTGGAGCTCGCCCTCTGGCTGGAGGCGGACCGGATGGGCTCGCTGCTGGTCGCACTCGACGACGAGTCCCTGGAGAACCAGCGCGACGTCGTCAAGAACGAGCGCCGCCAGCGCTACGACAACGTTCCCTACGGCACGGCCTTCGAGAAGCTGACGGCCATGTCCTACCCGGAGGGCCACCCGTACCACCACACCCCCATCGGGTCGATGGCCGACCTCGACGCCGCCTCCCTGGAGGACGCGCGGGCCTTCTTCCGCACCTACTACGCGCCCAACAACGCGGTCCTGTCCATCGTGGGCGACATCGACCCCGAGCAGACGCTGGCCTGGGTGGAGAAGTACTTCGGGTCGATCCCGTCGCACGACGGCAAGCAGCCGCCCCGCGACGGCGGTCTGCCCGACACCATCGGCGACCAGATCCGCACGGTCGTGGCGGAGGACGTCCCCTCCCGTGCCCTGATGGCCGCCTACCGCCTCCCGCACGACGGCACCCGTGAGGCCGACGCCGCCGACCTCGCGCTCACCATCCTGGGCGGCGGCGAGTCCTCCCGCCTGTACAACCGCCTGGTGCGCCGCGACCGCAGCGCGGTCGCCGCAGGCTTCGGCCTGCTGCGGCTGGCCGGCGCGCCCTCGCTGGGCTGGCTGGACGTCAAGGCGTCCGGTGGCGTGGAGGTGCCCGCCATCGAGGCCGCGGTCGACGAGGAGCTGGCCCGCTTCGCCGAAGAGGGGCCGACCCCGGAGGAGATGGAGCGGGCGCAGGCCCAACTGGAGCGCGAATGGCTGGACCGGCTCGCCACGGTCAGCGGGCGCGCCGACGAACTGTGCCGCTTCGCCGTCCTGTTCGGCGACCCGCAGCTCGCGCTCACCGCCGTCCAGCGCGTCCTGGCGATCAGCCCGCTGGAGGTGCAGACGATCGCCAAGGCCCGCCTGCGCCCCGACAACCGCGCCGTGCTCGTCTACGAGCCCACCGCGCAGACCGACGCCGCCGGCACCGAGGAAGAGGAGGCGGCCAAGTGACCGACGCCACCACCCCCGCAGACGCCCCCGTGAGCACCATGGAGTTCCACCCGCAGCCCCGGGGCGGCGCCCCCAAGCCGTGGGCCTTCCCGGCCCCCGAGCGCAGCCGGCTGGCCAACGGGCTGACCCTCCTGACCAGCCACCGCCCCGGCCAGCAGGTCGTTGCCGTGGAGGTCAACCTCGTCGCCCCGCTGGAGACCGAGCCTGAGGGCCTCGACGGCGTCGCCACGATCATGGCCCGCGCCCTGTCCGAGGGCACCGACAAGCACACCGCGGAGGAGTTCGCCGCCGAGCTGGAGCGCTGCGGCGCCACCCTGGACGCGCACGCCGACCACCCCGGTGTGCGGGTCTCCCTGGAGGTCCCCGCCTCCCGGCTGCCGCGCGCCCTCGGGCTGCTCGCCGACGCGCTGCGCGCCCCCGCCTTCCCCGACAGCGAGATCGAGCGGCTCGTCGGCAACCGCCTCGACGAGATCCCGCACGAGCTGGCCAACCCGGCCCGGCGTGCCGCGATGGCGCTGTCGAAGGAACTGTTCCCGGCCACCTCCCGGATGTCCCGGCCCCGCCAGGGCACCGAGGAGACCGTCGCGCGGATCGACGCGGCCGCCGTCCGCGCCTTCTACGACGCGCATGTCCGGCCCGCCACCGGCACCGCCGTCATCGTCGGCGACTTCACCGGCGTCGACCTGGACGCGGCGCTGGCCGACACCCTGGGCGCCTGGACGGGTTCCACCGCCGAGCCCCCGAAGCCCACCGCGGTCGTGGCCGACGACGCCGGCCGCGTGGTGATCGTCGACCGCCCGGGCGCCGTCCAGACGCAGCTGCTCATCGGGCGGGTCGGCGCCGACCGGCACGACCAGGTGTGGCCCGCCCAGGTGCTCGGCACGTACTGCCTGGGCGGCACCCTCACGTCCCGGCTGGACCGTGTGCTGCGCGAGGAGAAGGGCTACACCTACGGGGTGCGCGCCTTCGGGCAGGTGCTGCGCTCCTCCGCCCCGTCCTCGCCGGAGGGGGCCACCGGCGCCGCACTGCTCGCCATCAGCGGGTCGGTGGACACCGCGTCCACCGGGCCGGCCCTCCAGGACCTGTGGACGGTGCTGCGCACCCTCGCGGCGGAGGGGCTGACGGACGCCGAGCGTGACGTCGCGGTGCAGAACCTCGTCGGTGTCGCGCCGCTGAAGTACGAGACCGCCGCGGCCGTCGCGGGGACGCTGGCCGACCAGGTGGAGCAGCAGCTCCCGGACGACTACCAGGCGCAGTTGTACGCCCGGCTCGCCAAGACCGGCACCGTCGAGGCGACCGCGGCGGTCGTGAGCGCCTTCCCGGTGGACCGGCTGGTGACGGTCCTGGTCGGTGACGCGGCGCAGATCGCCGAGCCCGTCAAGGCGCTGGGCATCGGCGAGGTGACGGTCGTCAGCGGCTGATCCCGCCGGGTGACGGACGGTCAGCAGACGGCTCGTCACGTATCGACAAAGCGGCTCTCGTGGTGGTCACTTGCCACGGGAGCCGCTGCGTGTGCGCGCGCCGGGTCCGTGACTTCCGACGTGCACACGGCTCCGCGGGATCACGCTCGGCGGGCGGTTGGAGATGCCCGGCCGGTTGTGCCGGTTGCCCGTTTCGCGTGTGGCGTGGCGCACAAAAATCCGGTTCTGTTTGCCGATTGAAAGTTGTCCCGATTAGCGTCGGTCCGGCTGTTCGTCACAAGTCCGCCACAACAGTGGCACCGGACAGCCATCGCCGAGTCCCCGCACGGCGCGAGCCAGGGGAGCCGGGGACCCACACGTCCCTTGGGGTGAATCGGGTGCCTCTCCGGAGGAACCCGTAGGAGACCTTCCTGCTCCGAACCCGTCAGCTAACCCGGTAGGCGAGAAGGAAGGAAAGGACCAGCCAGTACATGGCGTTCACCCGTGCCACCGGGAAGCACCGCCGCGCGACCCGCACCGCTCGTACCACTCGCAACCTCGCCGGCATAGCCACCCTCGCCGCCTCCGGTGTCGTCGCCTCCGTGGCGTCGCCCGCGCTGGCCGCCACGGGCCAGGCGGCCCACCACGACACCGGCCTCCAGCAGGCCGTCGTGATGGGTGACGAGCTCGCCGTCCGGATCGAGGCCCAGGCCGACGCGCAGCAGGCGGCCGCCGAGGCCACCGCGGCCCGGGCGAAGGCCGAGGCGGAGGCCCTGCGGCTGGCCGAGGTGGCGAAGAAGAAGGCCGACGAGGAGCGCGCGGCCAAGGTGCGCGCCGCCCGCGAGGCCGAGCGCAAGCGCCTCAACACCTTCGTCGCCCCTGTCACCGGCTCCTACGTCTCCACCGCGTACAAGGCGTCCAGCGGCCTGTGGTCCTCCGGCAGCCACACCGGTATCGACTTCCACGCCGCCTCCGGCACGTCCGTCCACGCCGTGGGCTCGGGCACCGTCGTCGAGGCCGGCTGGGGCGGCGCGTACGGCAACAACATCGTGATCAAGATGAACGACGGTACGTACACCCAATACGGTCACCTGTCGTCGATCGGGGTGACGGTCGGCCAGACGGTGACCCCCGGGCAGCAGATCGCGCTCTCGGGCAACACCGGCAACACCACCGGCCCGCACCTCCACTTCGAGGCGCGGACGGGCCCCGACTACGGCTCGGACATCGACCCCGTCGCCTACCTCCGCGCGCACGGCGTCACCGTCTGACCTCACCCGGACCTCTCCGCCGCAGCACCGTCCCCCGGAGCCCCGGCCCGCCACCCTGGTGGGCCGGGGCTGCGTCGTCCCCCGGGGCCGCCGGTGCACCGCCCGCCCAGTGGCTCTGCGCACCGGCCGAAAAGCGCCGGTGAATTCACGACATGCTGCGGGAAAACTCTCCGCGTTCGAATAGAGTCGGAGAAAGTCGCCGACGGGGCGGCACTTTTTCGCAGATTACGGCGGAGGCACGGACGATGCGAGGCCATATTTCCGCGCATGCGGTGTGCACAGCGATTCGCGACGACATCGTCTCCGGCGTACTCGCGCCGGGGAGTCGGCTGATCGAGGACATTCTCGCCGCGCGCTACGGCGTTTCCAGGGTCCCCGTGCGGGAAGCGCTGCGCACCCTCCAGTCCGAGGGATTCGTCACCACCCGCCACCACGCGGGCGCCTGCGTCGCCGAACTCGACGAACAGGAGGCCGCCGACCTCCTCGACATCCGTGCCCTCCTGGAGCCGCTGGGCGCCGCCCGCGCGGCCGCCCGCCGCAGCTCCGCCCACCTGAAGGTGCTGCGCGGCCTGGTACGGCTCGGCCGGGAGCGGGCCCGCCACGGCCACCCCGCCGACCTGCGCCAACTGGACAGCTGGTTCCACGAGACGCTCGCCCAGGCGACCGGCAGCCCCAGCCTCACGGCACTGCTCACCCAGCTGCGGCGCAAGATCGAGTGGATGTACGTCGTGGAACCGCCGACCCGAGTCGCCGACTCGTGGGACGAACACGGTGCCGTGCTTGACGCGATCGCCCGGGGGGACGCGGAACGGGCCCGTGCCCTCATGGCAGCCCACATCGAGCGGTCGCTTCCCGTGTACCGGCTGCGGCGCGCCGCTCCCGTGGTGAGGGAGCCGAAACGAGCCGTCAACACGGTGCGCGCCCGCACTTAACAATCGCCCCGTATACAAAGAGATGGCGTAGCGGAATTGACGCCATGGGGAAGGAAGGCGGATGGGGCGGGCGGGGTGGGGCGAGATAGGGCGGGGAGTTTGTGCTTCGCACTCCGCAACCCCTAATTCGGGATTCCGTTTTCGGGAATCCTGCCGCGATCGAGAATTCTGTAGGCTGAAGGAAAAGAACTCCGACCGGCGACGGGTATTTCTGGACGCCCTGAGCAGCGCATGGCGGGGCGGGGGATTCGCGAAGCCCTGTCCGGCGTCCTCACGGCCCGCCTTCCGCCTTCCCCGGCCGCCCGTTTCCGGCCCGGCAGCGTGGCGCCGACCGCCGGATCCGCCTCCCGGCGCGGCCCCTGACGACGTGGCATGCGACGGCCCCGGCGCCCCTCGCCGCAAGAAGGCGCGCCTCCGCGCCGCCGCCCAAGCAAACGACCCCGCCGCAGTACCCGGTTGTCCCGGTCACCGCGGCGGGGCCGCATCAGCAGAAGGGGGGAGTCGGGACGCGGGGCCCCGGTGCTCCTCAGACGGTCTCGGGGAGCTCCTCGAGACCCTCGGCGACCAGCTTCGCCAGACGGTCGAGCGCAGCCTCGGCACCATCGGCGTCGGAGGCCAGCACGATCTCCTCGCCACCCTGGGCGCCCAGGCCCAGAACCGCGAGCATGGAGGCGGCGTTGACGGGGTTGCCGTCCGCCTTGGAGATCGTTATCGCGACACCGGAGGCGGTGGCCGCTCGGACGAAGATCGACGCGGGGCGGGCGTGCAGGCCCTCGGCCCAACCGACATTGACGCGGCGCTCAGCCATGGTGTTGCCCTTCAAAGTCGTGACTGTTGTCTAGACCATTCTCGCACGGTGCCACGAGTGGTCCCGTAGCACTTCGTCCCGGCCTCCCGTCTGGGCTGTACGGCTCTCTTCCGGGCCGTCGGTCCTGATGCGGCAGGGGCCGGGAAGTCGAGCGTACGCGCGTCGAGCCCGTTGTCGGCGGCCCGCCGTACGCTGTCCGCATGCAGACGCCGCCGGATCATGCGTACCCGACCCACTGGGAAGCCGACGTGGTGCTGCGCGACGGCGGCACGGCACGCATCCGGCCCATCACGCCCGACGACGCCGAGCGGTTGGTCTCCTTCTACGAGCAGGTCTCGGACGAATCGAAGTACTACCGCTTCTTCGCCCCGTATCCCCGCCTGTCCGACCGCGACGTCCACCGGTTCACCCACCACGACTACATCGACCGGGTCGGCCTGGCCGCCACGGTGGGCGGCGAGTTCATCGCCACCGTCCGCTACGACCGGATCGACGAGCGCGGGCTGCCCGCCAAGAACCCCGACGACGACCAGGCCGAGGTCGCCTTCCTCGTCCAGGACGCCCACCAGGGCCGCGGCGTCGCCTCCGCCCTCCTGGAGCACATCGCCGCGGTCGCCCGCGAGCGCGGCATCCGTCGGTTCGCCGCCGAGGTCCTGCCCGCCAACACCAAGATGATCAAGGTGTTCACGGACGCCGGCTACACCCAGAAGCGCACCTTCGAGGACGGCGTCGTCCGCCTGGAGCTCGACCTCGAACCGACCGAGCAGTCCGTCGCCGTGATGCGCGGCCGCGAACAGCGCGCAGAGGCCCGCTCCGTCCAGCGGCTGCTCGCCCCCGGCTCGGTCGCCGTCATCGGCACCGGCCGCGCCCCCGGCGGCCTCGGCCGCACCGCGCTGCGCAACATCCTCGACGCCGGCTTCACCGGCCGCGTGCACGCCGTCAACCACGCCTTCCCCGAGGGCGTCCGGCACCTGGAGCCCGAGGGTGTCCCCGCCGCCCGCACGCTGCGCGAGATCCCCGAGCCGGTCGACCTGGCGGTCATCGCCGTCCCCGCGGCCGCAGTCCCCGACGTCGTCAGGGACTGCGGCGAACACGGCGTCCAAGGGGTGCTGGTCCTCTCCTCCGGATACGCCGAGGCCGGCGTGGAAGGTCGCGAGCGACAGCGCTCCCTGCTCCGCCAGGTCCGCTCGTACGGCATGCGCCTCATCGGCCCCAACGCCTTCGGTCTGCTCAACACCGCCCCCGACGTCCGGCTGAACGCCTCCCTCGCCCCCCGGATGCCCGGCGCCGGCCGGATCGGCCTGTTCACCCAGTCCGGAGCGATCGGCATCGCCTTGCTCAGCGGACTGCACGCGCGCGGCCCCGGCGACGGCGGCATCGCCGGCATCTCCACCTTCGCCTCGACCGGCAACCGCGCAGACGTCTCCGGCAACGACCTCCTGCAGTTCTGGTACGACGACCCGCACACCGACGTCGCGATCCTCTATCTGGAATCCATCGGCAACCCCCGGAAGTTCGCCCGGCTCGCCCGCCGCACCGCCGCCGTCAAACCCGTGGTGGTCGCCAAGGGGGCCCGCCATCACGGCACCGCCCCCCTGGGCCACGCCGTGCCCACCGTCCGGGTCCCCGACAGCACCGTCGCCGCCCTCATGCGCCAGGCCGGGGTGATCCGCGTCGACACCGTCACCGAGCTGATCGACGCCGGACTGCTGCTGGCCTCCCAACCACTGCCGGCCGGCCCGCGCGTCGCCATCCTGGGCAACTCCGAATCGCTGGCCCTCCTGGCCTACGACGCCTGCCTCACCGAAGGACTGCGCCCGCAGCGCCCCCATGTTCTGCCCTCCGCGGCGACCCCGGAGGACTTCCGCGCTGCCCTCGCCGAGGCGCTCGCCGGGGACGGCTGGGACGCCGTCGTCGTCACCGCCATCCCGTGGGTGGGGGAGGAAGGCACCGCCTCCATGGGTGGGAGCGAAGGCGCCGCGCTCGCCGACGCCCTGCGCGCCGCGGTCGCCGCCGACCCGGGCAAGCCGGTCACCGTCGTCCACCTCGCCATGGACGACCTGGCCGAAACGCTCGCGGCCCCACCCGGGCCCGAGGCCCCGCACGCGCCCCAGGAGCCGACCACCCCGGCGCAGCGCCCCGCCCCCGGCAGCCGGGAGCGGCCCCCCGCCCCACCCCGCCCGCCGGCCCCCGGGTACGCCCCGGACCGGGCACCCGCCCCGGGGGCCCGACAGGCCGCCGCCCCCGAGACCCCGGCCCGCCCCCGTCCCGTCCACATCCCCGCCTACCCTGCCGCCGAGCGCGCCGTCCGCGCCCTCGCCGAGGCCGTCCGGTACGCCGCGTGGCGCCGGTCCGCCGCCGAGCCGGGCCGGGTTCCCGAGTACGACGACATCCAGGAGGCGGCGGCCGGCGTCGACATCGAGCGGCTGCTCGACCGGCTCACCGGGGACGTCGCCCCCGGCCGCTCCGTCGCGCTGCCACCCGCCGACGCCGAGGCGCTGCTGGCCCGCTACGGCATCCATACCCGCCCCTCGCTCCCGGCACCCGACCCGGACGCCGCCGTCCGCGCCGCCGCCCGGCTCGGCTACCCGGTCGCCCTCAAGACCACCGCCCCCCACCTGCGGCACCGCGCCGACCTCGGCGGCGTCCGCCTCGACATCGCGAGCGAGGCCGAACTCCGCCGCACCTACGCGGAACTGACCGACTTCCTGGGCTCTCCCGAAGAGCTCCGGCCGGTCGTCCAGTCGATGGTGCCGCGCGGCGTCGACACCGTCGTCCGTGCCGCCATCGACCCCGCCGCCGGCGCGGTCCTCTCCTTCGGGCTGGCCGGTGCCCCCTCCCAGTTGCTGGGCGACATCGCCCACCGTCTGATTCCGGCCACCGACCGCGAGGTCACCGAGCAGATCCGGTCGATCCGCAGCGCCCCGCTCCTGTTCGGCTGGCGCGGTTCCCAGCCCGTGGACACCGCCGCCCTGGAGGAACTGCTGCTGCGGGTGTCCCGGCTCGTCGACGACCACCCCGAGGTGGTCGCCGTGGACCTCGAACCAGTCGTCGTCGCCCCGCACGGCCTGGCCGTCCTGAGCGCCTCGGTCCGGCTCGCCAGACCGCCCGCGACCACCGACCTGGGCCCTCGCAGGCTGCCCGTCTACTGAGGGTCTCGCGGCCCGGTGCGCCCCGTAAGATGGACCCCATGGCTAAGACCGGTACGACGACCCAGGGGCTGCGCGCGGCGATCGAGCGCAGTGGCTATTACCCGACGCTCGTGGCCGAGGCGGTGCAGGCCGCGGTCGGCGGCGAGCCGGTCGTGTCGTACCTCGTCCACCAGGAGACGACCTTCGACGCCAACGAGGTCCGTCGCCACGTCACGGTCCTGGTCCTGACCGGCACCCGCTTCATCGTCAGCCACACCGACGAGCAGGCCGCCGACGCCACCTCCCCGTCCCCGTACGCCACCACGTCCACGGAGTCCGTCAAGCTCGGCCGGATCTCGTCCGTGGTGCTCAGCCGCGTCGTCGCCAACCCCGAGTCCTACACTCCCGGCCAGCTGCCCCGCGAGGTCGTCCTCACCATCGGCTGGGGCGCCGTCGCGCGCCTCGACCTGGAGCCCGCCAGCTGCGGCGACCCCAACTGCGACGCGGACCACGGTTACACCGGTTCCTCCACCGCCGACGACCTCTCCCTCCGGGTCAGCGAGGCCGGCGACGGCCCGGACTCGGTGCGCGAGACCCTCGCCTTCGCCCAGGCGCTCTCCGAGGCCACCGCGGCCACCAGCGCCCGCTGATGGCCCACACCGCCCCCTTCTGGCCGGAACCGGAACCGCTCGACCCGCTGACCGCCCCGGTGCCCCGCTACGGCACCGGCTCGCTCGCCGACCTGCTGCCCGCCGTCGTCGCCGGCCAGGGCCTGCCCGGCGTCACCACGGACATGGAACTGGCCCCCGCCGACCGCGCCTGCGTCTTCCTGATCGACGGGCTCGGCTGGGAGCTGCTGCGCGCCCACCCGGACGAGGCCCCGTTCCTCACCTCCCTCCTGGGCACCTCGCTCAACGGCACCGGCCAGCCGCTCACCGCCGGCTTCCCGGCCACCACCGCCACCTCCCTCGCCTCGGTCGGCACCGGCCTGCCACCGGGCGCCCACGGCCTGCCCGGATACACCTGCGAGGACCCCGCCACCGGCGCGCTGATGAACCAGCTGCGCTGGCGCCCGTGGACCGATCCGCACGTCTGGCAGCCCTACCCGACGGTCTTCCAGCTCGCCGACGCCGCCGGCATCCACACCTGCCAGGTCTCCGCACCGGACTTCGCGCAGACTCCCCTCACCCGGATCGCGCTCAGCGGCGGCACCTTCCACGGCCGGCTCTCCGGCGAGGAGCGAATGGACCTCGCCGCCGAACAACTCGCCGCCGGCGACCGCTCCCTGGTCTACACGTACTACTCCGAGGTCGACGGCAAGGGCCACCGCTACGGCGTCGACTCCGACGCCTGGCGCGGCCAACTGCTCTACGTGGACCGGCTCGCCCAACGGCTCGCCGAGCAACTCCCGCCGCGCAGCGCCCTGTACATCACCGCCGACCACGGCATGATCGACATCCCCTTCGACCCCGACTCCCGAATCGACTTCGACGAGGACTGGGAACTGCGCGCCGGCGTACGCCTGTTGGGCGGCGAGGGCCGGGCGCGGCACGTCTACGCCCACCCGGGGGCGGCGGCCGACGTGCTCACCGTCTGGCGCGAGGTGGTCGGCGACCAGATGTGGGTCGCCAGCCGCGAGGAGGCCATCGCCGCGGGCTGGTTCGGGCAGGACGTCGACGACCGGGTCCGCGCCCGGATCGGCGACGTGGTGGCCGCCGCCCACGCCGACATGGCGATCATCGCGAGTGAACGGGAGCCGGGGGAGTCGCAGATGGTCGGCCTGCACGGCTCCATGACCCCGGTGGAGCAGCTGGTGCCGCTTCTCGAAGTCCGCACCTGACCCGTCACCGCGCCAGGTCGGCGCGGCCCCGTATTGCCCGACCCGCACCGTCCCTTCCGTACGAGCCCGAAAGGCCCGCCACCCCCCATGCCCGAGCTGGTGTTCTTCTCCGGAACGATGGACTGCGGAAAGTCGACACTGGCGCTGCAGATCGAGCACAACCGCTCGGCCCGCGGCCTGCAGGGCATGATCTACAGCCGTAACGACCGGGCCGGCCGCGGCAAGCTCTCCTCCCGCCTGGGCCTGGTCACCGAGGCCGTCGAGGCGGCGGACGACCTGGACTTCTACGCCCACGTCGTGGACCACCTCAGTTCCGGCGGCCGGGTGGACTACATCATCGCCGACGAGGCGCAGTTCCTCGCCCCCGAGCAGGTCGACCAGCTCGCCCGGGTCGTCGACGACCTCGGGCTGGACGTCTTCGCGTTCGGCATCACCACCGACTTCCGCAGCAAGCTCTTCCCCGGTTCCCAGCGGCTGGTCGAACTCGCCGACCGCATAGAGGTGCTGAAGGTCGAGGCGCTGTGCTGGTGCGGCGCCCGGGCCACCCACAACGCCCGCACGGTCGACGGCCGGATGGTCGTCGAGGGCGCGCAGGTCGTCGTCGGCGACGTGCGCGGCGAAACCGGTGGCGAGGGGGCGGAGCGGCCGGCCGAGGTCGGCTACGAGGTGCTGTGCCGGCGCCACCACCGCCGCCTGCAGACCGCGGCGACCGCGCATGCGGCGGCGCTCTCGCCGGACGTCCTGCCGGTCGACGCCCAGCGCTAGTCGCACCGGGCCGTGGGGCGGCTCAGCGCCGCTGGATGATCGTGAAGACCGCGCCGTCGTTGTCGGCGACGGTCGCCAGCCGGCCGTGTGCCGAGTCCCGCGCCGGCCGCAGCACATGGCCGCCCAGCTCGACGACCCGACGGGCGGCGGCGTCGGTGTCCGAGACGGCGAAGTACGTCATCCAGTGCGGCCCCCGGTCGCGCGGCAGCGCGTTGCCGACACCGTGGATGCCGGCGACCGGCTTTCCCTTGATGTGCAGCGTCAGATAGTCGAAGTCGGCGGAGACCACGGCCTCCGACTCGAACCCGAAGACATGCTCGTAGAACGGGGCGACGGAGTCCGTCTCCTGGGTGACCAGTTCGTTCCATACGGGGGTGCCCGGCTCGCCGCTGACCGCGGTGCCCAGCATCGCCCTACCCTGCCACACGCCGAAGATGGCGCCCTGCGGATCGGAGGCGATCGCCATCCGGCCGGCGTCGTCGGCGTCCAGCGGGCCCACGCCCACCGTGCCGCCGCAGGAACGGATCTGCTCGGCGGTCACGTCCGCGTCGTCACTGGCCAGGTAGGTGGTCCAGGCGACCGGGAGGTGCCGGTCGGCCGCCAGTTCGCCGACCCCGGCCACCTCCAGGCCGTCGAGGAAGGCACGGGCGTACGGACCGAAATGCTGCGGCCCCGGGCGGAACTCCCAGCCGAAGAGCGCGCCGTAGAACTCCTGCGTCGCGGGCAGGCTGTGTGCCAGGAGGCTCACCCAGCAGGGCGCGCCGGGCATCCGCCGGGCTGCTGCCTCGGTCGTCATCGTCACTCTCTCCTCGGAGCATCAGGGTGCTGGCCATGTGCGGTACGGGCGCGGGTCCCGAGCAGATGCTCGCACCCTGTCACCGGGTGTGCGCCCCGGCCGCGCCGTCCACGGCGCGTTCACGAGGGAGAATGCCCGTTTTAATGTTCCTCTTCCGTTTCGGTGGCGTTACGGCGCCGACGAACTCCGTCATACGGAGGGTGGGCACCCGCCTTCTGTACGTAGTCACTGCTACGCAAGGATGAGTCCCATGAATGCCATCATCACCGCTACCGAACTCGCGAGCGAGTTGGCGGGCCCCGAGGCTCCGCTCCTCCTGGACGTGCGCTACCAGCTCGGCGGCCCGCCCGGCCGCCCCGAGTACGAGGCCGGCCACCTGCCCGGCGCGGTCTACGTCGACCTCGACGGCGAACTGGCCGGCCCGCCCGGCGCGGCGGGCCGGCACCCGCTGCCCGACCTCGCCGCCTTCGCCGCCGCGATGCGGGCCGCCGGTGTCAGTGCCGACCGACCGGTGGTCACCTACGACGGTGGCCAGGGCTGGGCCGCCGCCCGTGCGTGGTGGCTGCTGCGCTGGGCGGGCCACCCGGACGTGCGCGTCCTCGACGGCGGACTCGCCGCCTGGCAGGCGTCCGACGGCCCCATGAGTGTCGACAAAGTGACTCCGGAGTCGGGTGACTTCACCCCCGCGCCCGGTGCGGTGCCGCTGCTCACCGCGGACGACGCGGCCGCGCTGGCCCGCCGCGGCGTCCTCCTGGACGCGCGGGCAGGGGAGCGCTACCGGGGCGAGACCGAACCCATCGACCCGGTGGCCGGTCACATCCCCGGTGCGGTGTCCGCCCCCACGGCCGAGAACGTCGCCGACGGCAGCACGGTCTTCCGTCCCGCCGCCGAACTGGCGAAGCGGTTCGCGGCGCTGGGCGCCACGCCCGACGCCGAGGTCGGCGTCTACTGCGGCTCCGGCGTCTCCGCCGCCCACCAGGTCCTCGCCCTCGCCGTCGCCGGGATCCCCGCGGCCCTGTACGTCGGCTCCTGGAGCGAATGGTGCGCCGACCCATCTCGCCCTGTCGCCACCGGCCCCCAGCCCGGCTGAGCGGCCGCTGAGGCCCGCGACGGGCCCACGCAACGACTTCGCCCACCCCCTGTGTGCAGGGGGCGGGCGAAGTCGTCACGCACAACACGGCCGGAACCCGGCCGTTACGGCCTATTCAGGCTTCTTCCTCCGGGTGCCGAAGACGATCTCGTCCCAGCTGGGCACCGCGGCCCGGCGCCCGGGGCGCACCCCGTCCGCCTCGGCCTGCCGGTCCGTCGTCCCGGTCAGGCGGTCGCGGTGGCCGGCGACCGCCCGCGGCATCAGCACATCGGCATACGCGGAACCCGCGCCCGCGCTCGCCGCCGGGGCCGGCGGCTCCTCGACCTCGGCCTGCTCCGTCTCTTCCTTCTGCGGCGCCTTGGCGCTGTCCGGCACGACCATGTCGCCCCGGAAACTGGGCACCGCCTCCAGCAGGCTGGTCAGCGAATCCCGCTCCCGCTCGCCGGTGGCCTCCTCGGCCCGCGCCTCTCGTTCCCGCTCCCGGTCCTCGCCGGGCCGCTCGGGCATCTGACGGTCCAGGGCGCGGTCCAGCGGCCGGTCGCGCGGCAACCGCGCGATCCGGGGCACGAACGGGAAGCTCGGCTCGGGGGTGTCGTCGCTCTCGCCGATCAGCGCCCGCGCCTCGTCGTCCACGGCCTGCACCAGTCGGCGCGGCGGGTCGTACGTCCAGGTCGCCGACCGCGGCTCACCCGCGACCCGGTAGACGAGCAGCACCTCCCACGTGCCGTCGTCCCGGCGCCAGGAGTCCCACTGGGCACTGTCCTTGTCGGCGCCGCGCAGCAGCAGCCGCTCCGAGACGGCCTCGCCCAGCTGCGGGCCGGTGTTCTCGCCCGGTCGGCGCACAGGGGTTTTGCGGGCCCGCTCGGCCATGAACGCCCGCTCGGCGAGCACCGGTCCCTCGAAGCGGCGCACCCGGTCGACGGGGATGCCGGCGAGCTGCGCGACCTCCTCAGCGGAGGCACCGGCTCGTATCCGCGCCTGGATGTCCCGCGGGCGCAGGTGGCTCTCGACCTCGATCTCGATCTGGCCCAGCCGCGCTCTGTCGTTCCGGATGGCGGCGCGCAGCCGCTCGTCGATCGGAAGCGTGTACTCGGTGCTGTCCGCAGCCTTGAGCACCAGCCGTGTGCCGTCGTTGGAGACGGCCACGACACGCAGTTCGGGCATGGGGACCTCCCGGGTGGTGCCTGCCGACGTCACGTGCGTCGCTGCTTCCGCTAGTCGAGTGTGGCCTGCCCGGGTGCAGCCTGCCACAACATTGCCGAGTTGCCCGGCGTGTCAGGGCTTGGCCCAGCAACGCCGTTATGACACGGTTACCAGTTCGCAACGCTCGGTGACCATGCCGCTTACCCTGTCACCGACCACCCGTGCCGAGCGACGGCGCCCCAAGGAGGGTGTCACCTTCAGTGCCCCCTCCCGCGGGTCCGGGCAGCCGGACGGGAACCGGGGCCAGGGCTCGCCACAGTACTCCATTCGGGCCACCGAAGTGGACCGCCGCGCCGTGGAAGTTCTGGGCGGGCGGTCCGGGCAAGTCACCTTGTCGACCTCTCTACCTGCGACAAGGGTGGCGAGGTTCACAGATTCCACAGATTCGGAACTATTGACTCCGCCATTTGGTCACTTCTCCATGCAAGATGGATCGAAGGGGCGATCAAAGGTAGGAGATGGACGAAAAAACCGAAGCCGACACGAAGCAGAAGCGGATCGACCTGAGCGTCGCCCAGGTCGCCAGCAGCGCACTTGCCGCGGCCGTCGCCGCGTACCTCGCGGGTCAGCTCGGTGTGTACGGAACCATCATCGGCGCAGGCGTCGTCAGTGTCGTCGCCACGACCGGCGGCTCCCTGTTCCAGCACCTGTTCCGGCGCACCGGTGAGCAGATCAAGGAAGCGGCGGTCACCACCCGGCCCAAGCCGCACCGCGTCTCCATCACCCGAACCCGATCCACCAACCAACCCCAGCCCACCACCGACCCCCCGGCGCCCGCCGGTCCCACGCGGGTGCTGCCCACCTTCGACAAGCAGGGCACGGAGGACCCCGTCACCTCCGTCGCGGCCCGCGACCCCGGCCCCGCCACCGCCCGCACCCAGCTCATCCCGCGCGCCCAGCCACCCGGCCAGGACCCGGAGGCGACGCAGCTGATGGCGCGGCCCGCCGAGCGGACCATGGCACTGGGCCGGGCGGCCCTCAGGGGCGACGACGCGACCGCCGTCCTCCCGCAGGCCGGCGCGCCCGGTGCTGCTCTCCCCGGGACCGAGGAGACCAGCGCCACCTACGGCACCCGCCTGCGCGGCTGGAAGCGGCCCGCGCTCGGTGCGCTCACCGTCTTCGTGCTCGCCATGGGCGTGGTCACCGCCACCGAGCTGATCACCCAGGAGACGCCGAGCGGCACCAAGGGCACCACCGTCGGCAACTTCCTCACCGGCAACGTCGCCCCGCACCGGCCCAGTACCCCGCAGGCTCCGAACCCCGGCCACTCCACCGGCAACGGCACCGGTCGCGACGGCAGTACTCCGTCACCCGGTCCCAGCCACTCCGGCGGCAGCGACACCGACGGCACCGGTAGCGGCAGCGGCCACAGCGGGCAGAGTCCGAAGCCGACCCCGAGCGACGACGCCACCGGCTCCCCGAGCCCGGACACGTCCTCGTCGCCCGACACGTCGTCGAGCCCGTCCACCGGGAGCGACGGAGGCAAGGGTGACGGCACCGGCTCGACCGGCGGCGGTGCCACCCCGGGGCACCAGCAAGGGGAGCAGAACCCCGGCGGCCGCCAGAGCCCTGACCCCAACGCCCCCTGAACCCTCTGACGAAGGATCGCCCCCAACGGGCGGACCGCCCTACCAGCGGACCACCCACGACCGCGGCCCGGTGCACCCCCCACGGGGCACCGGGCCGCGGCGCATCATGGACCGGCCGGTCGTCCCTCAGTCACCGAGGACCTGCCGCAGGTACCCGTTGGCGAACCGGCGCTCCGGATCCAGCCGGTCGCGCAACGCGGTGAACTCGCCGAACCGCGGATAGACCTCCGCGAGGTACCCGGCGTCACGCGTGTGCAGCTTCCCCCAGTGGGGCCGCCCCTCGTGCGCCGCCATGATCCGCTCGGTGGCCCCGAAGTACGCCTGGAACGGCGTCCCGCGGTACATGTGCACCGCGATGTACACGGTCTCCCGGCCCGACGCCGTGGAAAGCGCGATGTCGTCGGCCGGCGCGGTCCGCACCTCCACCGGGAAGCTGACCTTGAAGTCCGACCGCTCCACCAACGCCTTCAGTTCACCCAGCGCCTCGATCGCCGCCGCCCTGGGGAGCGCGTACTCCATCTCCACGAACCGCACCCGCCGCGGCGAGGTGAACACCTTGTAGGGGATGTCGGTGTACGTACGGGCCGACAGCGCCCGGCTGGAGATCTTCGCGATGCCCGGTATCGCGGCCGGTACCGCCCGCCCCATGGCGCACGCCACCTGGAACACCCCGTTGGACAGCAGTTCGTCCTCGATCCAGCCGCTCACCCTCCCGGGTGGCGCCGCCGGACCCTGGCTGCGGTTGTTGCGCTTGGTGTTGCAGTTGCCGGTGTGGGGGAACCAGTAGAACTCGAAGTGCTCGTTCTCTGCGGCCAGTTCGTCGAAGCGGCCGGTCACCTCGTCGAACGACATCGGCTCCTCACGGGCGGTCAGCAGGAACTCCGGCTCCACCGCGAACGTCAGCTCGCTCACCACGCCCAGCGCGCCCAGGCCCAGCCGCGCCCCCGCGAACACCTCGGGGTTCTCCTCGGCGGAACAGCGCAGTACCGAGCCGTCGGCGGTGACCAGCTCCAGGGCGGTGATCTGCGCCGCGATCGACGCGGAGTCCCGGCCGGTGCCGTGGGTTCCGGTACTGATGGCTCCCGAGACGGTCTGTTCCATGATGTCGCCCATGTTGGCGAGCGACAGCCCGTGCGCGGACAGCGTCCGGTTGAGGACCTTGAGGGGAGTGCCGGCGGCCACGGTCACCGTCCCCGCCGCGCGGTCGATCCGACGGATCCCGGTGAGCCGCTCGGGGCGGATCAGCAGCCCGTCGGTGGCGGCGGCCGGGGTGAACGAGTGCCCGGTGCCGGCCGCCTTGACCGTCAACCCGTCCGCGGCGGCGGTCCGGACGGCGGCCGCCAGCTCCTCGGCGCTCGCCGGCGCCACGGTCCGGGCGGGGCAGGCGGTCACGTTGCCCGCCCAGTTCCGCCAGGAGCCTCCCGAACCGCGCCTTCCCGAGCCGCCGATGACGTCCGTGACTGCCATGGTGACGATGCCTCCCCTCAGCGCGGGCCGGCCGCATTCGACCGCCGTTGGTCAGCGCATGATGCCAGCCGCCGACGCCGCTTCCAGGCGGGGTGACGGGAATCACACACGTGAGAAAACGGGTGCAATCGCACGGCTCCCGGACATGTCGTACCGCCGGTAACAAGGAAATTCGGAGATGCCACTCCGGCCACCCGCCCACCGGGCGCGGAAGCCGGTCACGAACCGGGTGCCCAGTCAACGCAGCGCCTCCGAAGTCACCTGCACTGGTGGGTCGGAGGGTCGGTGGGTCGGAGGGGCGCTGGGCGTTGGGACGAGGGGTGAGCGCGCAGAAGGAAGCGCGCTGCATTCCGGCGGTGTAGACGGGAGCGGTGGTCCTATCGGTGGTGTGGACGGGAGGGGCGGTCCCCGCGGTGGTGCAGACGGGACGGGGCGGGATGGGGAGGGTTCTCCCGCAGCGGCCCGCTGCGCTTCGGCTGTCCCAACGGCGCGCGCCGGGTGCCTCGTTGGCGTCGACCGTCGTCGGTGTCGCCCCGTTTACCGTCGCGCCGTGATGCCCCGGGTCAGCCGGCGCGGGTCTCGTCGTGGCGTTCGGTGGCCGGGGGTTCCGCCGGGGCGGGGATGCCGCCGGCCGTGGGCGAGGACGGCGGCCGGGCGGCGCGCGGGCGAAGCCAGCGGTAGCCGGCGAGCGCCACCAGGGCGGCCAGGACGCCCGCCGCGAGCGGCACCACGTAACCGTGGGCGGCACCCGCCGCGTCCACCACCCAGCCGGCCGCCGACGAGCCGAGCGCCACGCCGACCGCGAGCCCGGTGCTCGTCCACGTCATGCCCTCGGTCAGCTGTGTCCGCGGCACATGCTCCTCGACCAACGCCATCGTGGTGACCATCGTCGGCGCGATCGACAGCCCGGCGAGGAACAACGCGACGGCCAGCAGCACCAGCGACCCGGTGAACGACGCGGCCAACTGGAGCGGCACCATGCTCACCGCCATCGCGGCCACCCCCACCAGCCACCGGCGGGACGGCGGCCCCGCCAGGTGCAGCAGCCCGAAGACCGCGCCGGCCACACAGGACCCCAGCGCATACACCGCCAACACCAGGCTCGCCGCGGCCTTGTGGCCCTCCTCCTGGGCGAACGCCACGGTCACCACGTCGATCGCCCCGAAGATCGCTCCGGTCGCCACGAACGTCCCCACCAGCACCCGCAGGCCCGGCGATCGCAGCGCCGATCCCTTCGCCTGCTGCTCCGGGGAATGCGGCACCGGCTCCGTCGCGCGCTGCGCCGTCAGCCAGAACACCCCCGCCGCCAGGAAGGCCCCGGCCAGCAGCGGCCCGGCCTCCGGGAACCACGCCGTCGACAGCCCGATCGAGAGGATCGGGCCGAGGATGAAGCACATCTCGTCGACGATCGACTCCCACGAATACGCGGTGTGCAGCTCACGCGGCGACCCCCGGTAGAGCTCCGCCCAACGCGCCCGCACCATCGAGCCCACGCTCGGCACACAGCCCGCACAGGCCGCGAAAGCGAACAGCGTCCAGTCCGGCCACCGCTGCTGCGCGCTCAGCAGCAGCCCGGCGACCGCCCCCAGCGACACCAGCGTGGCCGGCCGCAGCACCCGCCGCTGGCCGTGCCGGTCCACCAGCCGGGAGATCTGCGGCCCGAGGACCGCCGCGGACAGCGCGAGCGTCGCGGACAGCGCCCCGGCCAGCCCGTACCGACCGGTCAGCTGGGACACCATCGTGACGATGCCGATGCCCATCATCGACAGCGGCATCCGCCCCAGCAGCCCGGCGCCGGAGAACGACTTGGTGCCGGGGCGGCCGAATATGGCGCGGTAAGGACTGGGCAACGGGGTGCTCCGCCGGGTGAGGAAGTCGGTAAGGAATGTCGGTGGCCGATACAGCTTACGGGTCGCGCGGCCCCCTGCGCCCCCCAGTTTTCGCGCCCATTTCCCTCACCCCTACCGGGGCCTGACCCCTCGCCGCCGGACCGGGAGTGGGAGGATCGGAGGCATGCCCGAACAGTGCGACCCCCGCCCCTATGACGCCTTGCTGCTGCTGTCCTTCGGAGGCCCCGAAGGCCCCGACGACGTCGTGCCGTTCCTGGAGAACGTCACCCGTGGACGCGGCATCCCCCGCGAGCGCCTCAAGGAGGTGGGCCAGCACTACTTCCTGTTCGGTGGCGTCAGCCCCATCAACGCCCAGAACCGGGAACTCCTCGACGCCCTCCGCAAGGACTTCGCCGAACACGGCCTCGACCTGCCCGTCTACTGGGGCAACCGCAACTGGGCGCCCTACCTGACCGACACCCTGCGCGCCATGGTCACCGACGGCCACCGCCGCATCGCCGTCCTCGCCACGAGTGCGTACGCCTCGTACTCCGGCTGCCGCCAGTACCGCGAGAACCTCGCCGACGCGCTCGCCACCCTCCAGACCGAGGGCCTGCCCGTCCCCCGGTTCGACAAGCTGCGCCACTACTTCAACCACCCGGGCTTCGTGCGCCCCATGGTCGACGGCGTCCTCGCGGCCCTCGCCGAACTTCCCGAGGAGACCCGCGCCGGCGCCCGCATCGCCTTCACCACGCACTCCATCCCCACCGCCGCCGCCGACACCTCCGGCACCCCCGACGACCACACCGAGGACGGCACGGGCGGCGCCTACGTCGCCCAGCACCTGGACGTCGCCCGGAGCATCGCCGACGCCGTGCGCGCCGAGACCGGCGTCGACCACCCCTGGCAGCTCGTCTACCAGTCCCGCAGCGGCGCCCCGCACATCCCCTGGTTGGAGCCCGACATCTGCGACCACCTGGAGCAGCTGCACGGCGCCGGCGTCCCGGCCGTCGTCATGGCCCCCATCGGCTTCGTCTCGGACCACATGGAGGTCAAGTACGACCTCGACACCGAGGCCACCGCCAAGGCCGCCGAACTGGGCCTGCCGGTCGCCCGCTCGGCCACCGTCGGCGCCGACCCCCGGTTCGCCGCCGCCGTCCGCGACCTCCTCCTGGAGCGCGCCGCCACCGAGCGGGGCACCACCCCCGAGCGCTGCGCCCTGGGTGCCCTCGGCCCCTCGCACGACCTCTGCCCCGTCGGCTGCTGCCCCGCCCGTACACCCCGCCCGGCCGCCGCCGGCGCCGACTGGACCGGCCCCACGGCCGAGGCCCCCGCGTAACCCGCCCCGCCGGCCTCGTACAACCCGCCGCCCGCCCGAGCCCCCGACCACCGCTCGTCCGAGCAAGGAGCACCGTGCCCGACCCCCAGTACACCGCCCCGCCGCACACCGACCCCTTCCACGACGAACTCCTGGAGCTGGCCCTGGAGGCCGCCAGCCGCGCCGCGACCCTGCTGCGCGACGGCCGCCCCGCCGACCTGGGGGTGGCCGCCACCAAGACCAGCCCCATCGACGTCGTCACCGAGATGGACCTCGCCTCCGAGAAGCTGATCACCGACTTCATCGGCGAGCACCGCCCCACCGACGGCTTCCTCGGCGAGGAGGGCGCCGGCAGCACCGGCACCAGCGGCGTGCGCTGGGTCATCGACCCCGTGGACGGCACCGTCAACTACCTCTACGGGCTGCCCTCCTGGGCCGTGTCCATCGCCGCCGAGAAAGACGGCGAGACGGTCGTCGGGGTGGTCACCGCCCCCATGCGCGGCGAGACCTTCCAGGCCGTCCGCGGCCGCGGCGCCCACCTCAACGGCGAGCCGATCCACCACCGCCCCGCCCCACCGCTCTCCCAGGCCCTGGTCGGCACCGGCTTCGGCTACCTCACCGAGCGGCGCGCCGCCCAGGCAGAGGTGGTCCGCACCCTGCTCCCGCAGGTCCGCGACATCCGCCGCGGCGGTTCGGCCGCCATCGACCTGTGCGACGTGGCCTGCGGCCGGCTCGACGGCTACTACGAGCGCGGCCTCAATCCCTGGGACCTGGCGGCCGGCGTCCTGATCGCCTCCGAGGCCGGCGCGCTCACCGGCGGCCGTCCCGGCCAGGCCCCCTCCCACGAGCTGACCCTCGCCGCCTCCCCGGGCGTCTTCGCCGAGCTCCAGCCGCTCCTCGACGACCTCGGCGCCTGGCACGACTGACCGTCCCCGGACCGACGGACCGCACACGGACACGGCTGCGCCCCGGCACCATCCCTCGGTGCCGGGGCGCAGCCGCTGTCGTACGAGGCCGGGAATCAGGCGTTGACGCTGTAGCGAACGCCGTGCTCGGTCGCCAGGCGCTTCAGGTCCTCAAGCTCCGCCAGCTCGACCTCGGCGAGGAACTCGTCACCCGACTCGCGGGCCCGGACCAGATCGGCTTCGGTGTTCCGTATGCGCTGCAAAATACCTGCGGTGAACGCGTCCATGGTGCGCCCCCTCGTCGTGGGTCGGTGGCACGGGGGTGTGCCGACGGGTGGGTCGATCACGGCGTGGTCCCTGCGATGGATACCAAGCGTGGCAAGACGCCGGTACAGGGCGTGATCGCGGGTGTGCAGTCGTCCTCCCCACGCGCACTCTCAGGGAAACCTCAAACGGCCCGGGAATCCGGGGCCGCACCGGCCCCGCCCCACCGCCCCTGCCCCTTCCACACCCCCCCTTACCGCCGGTTTATGACTCTTCGGGGCAGGATGGAAGGGCTCTGAACGTTGTTGTGCCCTGCTCATCAAGGGCCGTAAGGAAGGACTGCGACGTGCGTGTTCTCGTCGTCGAGGACGAGCAGCTGCTCGCCGATGCTGTGGCCACCGGACTACGCCGGGAGGCCATGGCCGTCGACGTGGTCTATGACGGCGCCGCCGCGCTGGAGCGGATCGCGGTCAACGACTACGACGTCGTCGTCCTCGACCGCGACCTCCCGCTCGTCCACGGCGACGACGTCTGCCGCAAGCTCGTCGAGCTGGGCATGCCCACCCGCGTCCTGATGCTCACCGCCTCCGGCGACGTCAGCGACCGCGTCGAGGGCCTGGAGATCGGCGCCGACGACTACCTCCCCAAGCCGTTCGCGTTCACCGAGCTGACCGCCCGGGTCCGCGCCCTCGGCCGCCGCACCACGGTCGCCCTGCCGCCGGTCCTGGAGCGCGCCGGGATCAAGCTCGACCCCAACCGCCGCGAGGTCTTCCGCGACGGCCGGGAGGTCCAGCTCGCCCCCAAGGAGTTCGCGGTCCTGGAAGTCCTCATGCGCAGCGAGGGCACGGTCGTCTCGGCCGAGCAGCTCCTGGAGAAGGCGTGGGACGAGAACACCGACCCGTTCACCAACGTCGTCCGGGTCACGGTCATGACGCTGCGCCGCAAGCTCGGCGAGCCCGCAGTGATCGTCACCGTCCCCGGCTCGGGATACCGGATCTGACCGGCGATGCCTTCCCTGCCCTCGTTCTCCAGCTCCAAGTCGGCACCGCCGCCGCCACCGGTGCCCCCCAAGCCAGCTTGGGACCCAAAACCGGTCAACGTCCGGCCTTTCCCCTGGCTGCGGCCCACTATCCGGATACGGCTCACGCTGCTGTACGGCGGCATGTTCCTGATGGCCGGAATCGTGCTGCTCACGATCATCTACATGCTCGCCGCGGCCGCCCTGCACGACGGCAGCGCGCTGCCGCTGAAGATCCTCGGCGGAAAGTTCCAGTCCACCAGCGACATCTGCGACCTGCCCACGGAGACCTCCGGGGCGCTGCTCCAGGAGGCCGTCAACAACTGCCTGATGCACCAGCGGGCGGTCGCCCTGAACAACCTCCTCAACCGTTCGTTGTTGGCGTTGTTGGGGTTGACGATCGTGGCGTTCGCGTTCGGTTATGCGATGGCGGGGCGGGTGTTGTCGCCGTTGGGGCGGATCACGCGGACCGCGCAGCGGGTGGCGGGGTCGGATCTGCATCGGCGGATCGAGTTGGGTGGTCCGGATGACGAGCTGAAGGAGTTGGCGGACACCTTCGACGAGATGTTGGACCGGTTGGACCGGGCGTTTGAGTCGCAGCGGCGGTTCGTGTCGAACGCGTCGCATGAGTTGCGGACGCCGTTGGCGATCAATCGGACGTTGTTGGAGGTGCAGCTGGCGGATCCGCAGGCGTCGCCGGAGGTGCAGCAGCTGGGGAAGACGCTGTTGGCGACCAATGAGCGCAGTGAGCAGTTGGTGGAGGGGTTGCTACTGCTGGCGCGCAGTGAGAACAAGATCGTGGACAAGCGTCCGGTGGATCTGTCGGAGGTGGCTTCGCAGGCGGTGGATCAGACGCGTGAGGAGGCGCAGGCCAAGGGGGTGCAGCTGCGCGGGGTGCGGCAGCAGGTGTTCGTGCAGGGCAATGGGGTGCTGTTGGAGCGGATCGCGTTGAATCTGGTGCAGAACGCGGTGCGGTACAACGTGCCGGAGGGCGGTTGGGTGGAGGTGACCACGGAGCCGCAGCCGGGGTGTGCGGTGCTGGTGGTCTCCAATACGGGGCCGGTGGTGCCGGCCTACGAGGTGGAGAACCTCTTCGAACCGTTCCGGCGGCTGCGTACGGAGCGGACCGGCAGCGACAAGGGCGTGGGCCTTGGCCTGTCCATCGTCCGGTCCGTGGTCCGCGCCCACGACGGCACCATCACCGCCGAACCCCGCGAAGGCGGCGGACTCGACATGCGCGTCGTCCTCCCGCTCTGAGACAGACGGCAAGGCCCCTGTGCGGCCGCTGGAGAGGTCGTGCGCCGCGCCGGGAACTTCCGGCTACCCGGTGGTACGGTCGCCCGTCCGGCGGCCGTACACCCGGATTCCACCCGGCCTCGTTCGACTTTCCGGTTTGACGAGGCGGGGGGTCTTTGGGGATCCTTCGCCGAGTTCGCTTTGCGCGGAATTCGGCGGGTCAGCCCGCCGCCTTCAGCGTGTGTGATCCCTCACAGAGGCCCCTTTCCGGCCATCTACCCTCCGTGATCGAATTGCCTGGTGGAAAGCCGGGAAAATCCGGGTTTCCCAAGGCCCTGATCACGGGAAGTACACGTGATGGGCTGCGCGAGGTGCGACATTCGGACCGTGTACGGTCCTGATCGCCATCCAAACCGATCACCTCTTCAGGGGTGCGGTTGGGTGTCGATTGAGTAACAGACCTTGATGTGAGGCAAAATCTCCGCCTCAGGTCGGGCACAAGTCCGGCCTCTCACGCGTTACGAGCGCTGAGACACCGCAGACACCCAGAGGGGGAGAGCGACAATGGCTACGGATTACGACACTCCACGCAAGACCGATGACGACCTCAACGAGGACAGCATCGAAGAACTGAAGTCGCGGCGGAACGACAAGTCCGCCTCGGCCGTCGACGTCGACGAGTTCGAGCAGGCCGAGGGCCTGGAACTCCCCGGCGCCGACCTGTCCAACGAGGAACTCGCGGTCCGCGTGCTGCCCAAGCAGCAGGACGAGTTCACCTGCATGAGCTGCTTCCTGGTCCACCACCGCAGCCAGCTGGCTGCGGAGGACAAGAACGGCAACCCGATCTGCCGCGACTGCGCGGCCTGATCGCGGCCTACGCCGTGCCGGGCGTAAACCCGTTCCGTAGGGGCCGCAAGGGCGGCAACGGTCCGGCGGCCGGCGCACGATCACGCGAGGAAACCGCGCCCGTGCCCGCCGCCCCGACCGCCCTGCCCGAGGAACGGACCACCCGTGAACTCAAGCGGCGGGGCCGGCCGGCCTCGCTCGCGGGCGCAGCCGTGCGGGGCGCCAGGAGGGGCCGCGACGGCGTACGGTCGGCGCTCGGCGTGATCGCTGACCGGATCATCGCCACCGCCCCCAGGATCCCGGTGCGCGACCTCGCCGCCCTGCGGGAACAGTTCCCCGGTCTGACCCCCGAGGAACTCGCCGACAAGCTGGTGGCGGGCGCCTGCGCGGGCACCGCCACCGTCGGCGCGGGCGTCGGTGCCGCCGCCATGCTGCCCGTACCGCCCGCCATGCCCGCCGAACTCGCCGCCGAGGTCGCCGGCATCGCCGCGGTCGAGATCAAACTGATCGCCGAACTCCACGAGGTCTACGGCCTGCGCCCCGCGGGGAACCTCACCCAGCGCGCGACCGCCTACCTGACGTCCTGGACCCAGGGACGCGGCATCGACATCGCCGCACCCGCGTCCCTCAACGTCGCGCTCGGCGGGCAGATGAGACGCGAGCTCCGCCAGCAGATCATGAAGCGGACGCTGCGCAACCTCCCCAACCTCACGCCGTTCCTGGTCGGCGCCGCGGTCGGCGCGTTCCTCAACCGCCGCGACACCAGGAAACTCGCCCACACGATCCGCGCGGACCTGCGCCGCCACCAGATCGCCTGGGACGCCCTCCCCGACGCCCCGGCCGATCAGCCCCGCGCCGACGCCAGCGCCGCCACCAGCCGCTCCGGCTCCCGCGTCGACACATAGGCGTACGGCGTCGGATCCTCGGGATCGGTGATCTCGACCCGCACCGCCGTCGGCACGTAGCTCCGCAGCACCATGAACGCCCGCGCATCGGCCTTGTACGTGCGCCACGCCAGCGCCTCCGCCGCGTCCAGCGCCTCCGCCTCGCCCAGCGCCGACACCGGGATCTTCGCGTCCCCCGCGATCAGCGCGCCGCCCACCACCCGGATCCGCACCGAGCCGTACGAGCTCACCGCCACCGCCGACAGCGCCGCGCCGCCGATCAGCCCGCCGAGCATCGGGAGCGTCCCCAACGGGAGCAACATCAGGGCACAGGCGACGCCGACGAGGGCGGCGATCACCCACCAGGAACGGGGCGCGGTGAGACGTTCTTCGTACGACTGCATGCCCCCAGCTTGGCACGGCGGCACGCACCCCTTATCCGCGCGGGTAGGGTCTGCACTCGTGAGTGGAACTGACCAACCCAGGACGCGGCTGACGCCACCCGAGGGCGCCACACCCCCGGTCCGGCACCCGGACGCGCCGGCCCCCGGAGAACTGCTCGGCGCGCACTACGACCGGTGCTTCGGCTGCGGCACGGGACAGCCCCACGGGCTGCACCTGGAGGCCCGGGCCGGCGACGGCGTGAGCATCACCGCCGAATTCACCGTCAAGGAGGCCCACCAGGGCGCGCCCGGCCTGGCGCACGGCGGCGTACTGGCCACCGCGCTGGACGAGACCCTCGGCTCCCTGAACTGGCTGCTGCGGGTGATCGCGGTGACCGGACGGCTGGAGACCGACTTCCTCGCGCCCGTCCCGCTGGGCACGGTGCTGCACCTCGAAGCGCGGGTCACCGCCGTACATGGCCGGAAGATCTATTCGACGGCGGTGGGCCGGATAGGCGCCCCCGACGGCCCGGTCGCGGTCCGCGCCCAGGCGGTCTTCGTCGAAGTCAAGGTCGACCACTTCATCGACAACGGAAGGACCGAGGAGATCCAGGCGGCCATGGCCGACCCGGACCAGGTCAAGCGCGCACGTGCTTTCGAGGTGAACCCGTGAGTCAGCTACGGAATCCGGTGGACGTGCTCCTGCGCCGCCTGGACCCGGACGTTCCCGTTCCGTCCTACGCACATCCAGGAGACGCCGGCGTCGACCTCGTCACCACCGAGGCCGCCGAGCTGGCACCGGGGGAGCGCACCGTCCTCCCCACCGGGGTGTCGATCGCCCTGCCCGACGGCTACGCGGCATTCGTCCACCCACGGTCCGGACTCGCGGCCCGCTGCGGATTGGCGCTGGTGAATGCCCCCGGGACGGTCGATGCCGGGTACCGTGGAGAGATCAAGGTGATCGCGGTCAATCTGGACCCGCGCGAGAGCGTGCGGTTCGAGAAGTACGACCGGATCGCCCAATTGGTCGTCCAGCAGGTCGAGAAGGTGCGCTTCCACGAGGTGGCGGAACTTCCCGGCTCGGCGCGGGCCGAGGGGGGATTCGGGTCCACCGGCGGTCACGCGGCGGTGGACGGCCCCACGGGCGGGAACGCATTCGCATCGGTCGGTGGCGACCGGGAAGGACAGTGACGTGTTCGGACGTCGCAAGAAGAACGAGGCTCCGGTAGAGCCGGCCGAGGACGCGGTGCTCACCGACGAGGTCGAGACCGACGAGGGCGACGCGACGCACGCGCGGCTCAACCTCCCGCCCGCGCCGCGCCCCGACGGCCCCTGGGACGTGTCGGAGGTCAAGGAGCCCGGCGAGGGTCGGGTCGACCTCGGCGGCCTCTACGTGCCCGGCGTCGAGGGCATGGAACTGCGGGTCGAGGTCGCCGGCGACGCGATCGTGGCCGCCACGGTCGTCCTCCAGGACAGCGCCGTGCAGCTCCAGGCGTTCGCCGCCCCCAAGAACGAGGGCATCTGGGGCGAGGTCCGCGAGGAGATCGCCGGGGGCATCACCCAGCAGGGCGGCGTCATCGACGAGGTCGAGGGCCCGCTGGGCTGGGAGCTGCGCGCCCAGGTCCCGGTGCAGCTGCCGGACGGCACCAACGGCGTCCAGGTCGTGCGCTTCGTCGGCATCGACGGCCCGCGCTGGTTCCTGCGCGGCGTGATCTCGGGACAGGGCGCGGTGCAGCCGCAGGCGGCCGGTGTACTGGAGCACATCTTCCGGGACACCGTCGTCGTCCGCGGCGAGGGCCCGATGGCACCCCGCGACCCGATCGTCCTCAAGCTGCCCGACGACGCCCAGATGGTGCCGGACGGCGTTCAGCAGGAACAGGCCGAAGGGTCGCGCTTCGGCGGCGGCGTGGAGCGCCTGGAACGCGGACCGGAGATCACCGAGATCCGCTGACCCCACCGCAAGGCCGCATGGTGCGAAAACGCCGCGCGGCGGCTCAATCACGACGGTCACAAGGGGCCGTACTCCCGCACAGGAGTACGGCCCCTTGACGTTTGTGCAGGTCAGATCGGGAGGCGTAAGAAAACCGTCAACAGAACGCTAATGGCCGTAAGGGAGGCGTCAACGGCGTTCAAGTGGCGGAAGAACGACGCTTTGCTCTAGGGGTCCCATTCGGTCTGCCCATCTAGGAGCACACGATGGCCGACGTGGCCTTCGTCGTCGCCACCCTCGCGGTCTTCGCAGTGGTGGCTCTCGTCGCCAAGGGGGTGACGAAGCTGTGACCATCGAGAACATCGTCGGCCTCATCGTGGCCGTCGCCCTCCTCGGTTACCTGGTCCTCGCTCTCGTCTTCCCGGAGAGGTTCTGAGGTGTCGACAGCTGCCAACGCAGCGGGCCACATGAGCCCCGCTCTCGCGGGCGTGCTCCAGCTCACGGCGCTCATCGCAGCGCTCGCCCTGGCGTACCGCCCCCTCGGCGACTACATGGCCGCCGTCTACAGTTCCCCCCGCCACCTGCGCGTGGAAAAGGTCATCTACCGCTGCATAGGCGCCAACGCGGACACCCAGATGCGCTGGCCCGCCTACCTCCGCGGCGTCCTGGCCTTCTCCCTCGCCGGGGTGCTCTTCCTCTACCTCATCCAGCGACTCCAGGGACACCTTCCGCTCTCCCTCGGATTCGCCTCGATCAGCCCCGACCAGGCCTTCAACACCGCCGCGTCCTTCGTCGCCAACACCAACTGGCAGTCGTACAGCGGTGAACAGGCCATGGGCCACGTCGTCCAGACCGCCGGCATCGCGGTACAGAACTTCGTCTCCGCCGCCACCGGCATGGCCGTCGCCGTCGCCCTCGTCCGCGGCTTCGCCCGCTCCCGCACCGGCGAACTCGGCAACTTCTGGGCCGACCTGGTACGCGGCACCATCCGCGTCCTCATCCCCATCGCCATCATCGGCGCCCTCATCCTCGTCGCCTGCGGCGCCATCCAGAACTTCTCCGGCATCCACGAAGTCGGCCAGTTCATGGGCGGCGCCCAGCAGACCAACGGCGGTGCCGTCGCCTCCCAGGAAGTCATCAAGGAACTCGGCACCAACGGCGGCGGCTACTTCAACGCCAACTCCGCCCACCCGTTCGAGAACCCCACCGCCTTCACCAACCTCTTCGAGATCTTCCTGATCCTCGTCATCCCCTTCGCGCTCACCCGCACCTTCGGCAAGCTCGTCGGGAACGTGAAGCAGGGCTACGCCATCCTCGCCACCATGGGCATCATCTGGCTCGGCTTCACCGCCCTCATGATGTGGACCGAGTTCGCCCACGGCGGCGCGGCACTCCAAGCCGCAGGCGCCGCCATGGAAGGCAAGGAAAACCGCTTCGGCGTCGGCTCCTCCGCGATCTTCTCGATCGCGACCACCCTGACGTCGACCGGAGCCGTCGACTCCTTCCACTCCTCCTTCACCGCATTCGGCGGCGGCCTCCAGCTCCTCGGCATGATGCTCGGCGAAATCGCCCCCGGCGGCGTCGGCTCCGGCCTCTACGGCATGCTCGTCATGGCCGTCATCGCCGTCTTCATCGCCGGCCTCATGGTCGGCCGCACCCCCGAATACCTCGGCAAGAAGATCGGCACCCGCGAGATCAAACTCGCCGCCTGCTACATCCTCATCACGCCGACCCTCGTACTCGGCTTCACCGCCGCCTCCATGGTGCTGCCCGACGCACTCGGCTCCATGCTCAACACCAAGGCGGTCGGCGCCGGCCCGCACGGCTTCTCCGAAGTCCTCTACGCCTTCACCTCCGGCGCCAACAACAACGGCTCCGCATTCGCCGGACTCAACGCCAACACCCCCTGGTACAACACCACGATCGGCCTGGCCATGCTCCTCGGCCGCTTCCTCCCCATGGTGTTCGTGCTCGCCCTCGCCGGCTCGCTCGCCGAACAGCAGCCGATCCCCGAGACCGCAGGCACCCTCCGTACCGAAAAGCCGCTCTTCGCCGGGCTGCTCGTCGGCACGATCCTGATCATCACCGGTCTGACCTACTTCCCGGCGCTCGCCCTCGGGCCGCTGGCGGAGGGCCTGTCATGACCGCCCCCGTGAAACCGGAGGAGTCCGGCCCCATGTCCACCGCCACTCCGACCCGCGCTCCGCAGCAGGACGCCACCAGCGGGCAGCAGCCCGGCGACGGCCGCGTGGGCAGTGGTCTCTTCGACCCCAAGCAACTGCTCGTCTCACTGCCGGACGCCCTGCGCAAGCTCGACCCGCGCGTGATGGTCAAATCACCCGTCATGTTCGTCGTCGAGGTCGGCTCCGTCCTCACCACGATATTCGCCTGCGCCGCACCCACCGACTGGTTCGGCTGGGCCATCGCCGCCTGGCTCTGGCTCACCGTCATCTTCGCCAACCTCGCCGAAGCCGTCGCCGAAGGCCGCGGCAAGGCACAGGCCGACACCCTCCGCAAGGCCAAGACCGACACCGTCGCCCGCCGCCTCAACGGCACCGAAGAAGAACAGGTACCCGGCACCGAACTCCGCGTCGGCGACCTCGTCGTCTGCGAAGCCGGCGACATCATCCCCGGCGACGGCGACGTCGTCGAAGGCGTCGCCTCCGTCGACGAATCCGCCATCACCGGCGAATCCGCACCCGTCATCCGCGAATCCGGCGGCGACCGCTCCGCCGTCACCGGCGGCACCAAGGTCCTCTCCGACCGCATCGTCATCAAGATCACGACGAAGCCCGGCGAGACCTTCATCGACCGGATGATCAACCTCGTCGAAGGCGCCGCCCGCCAGAAGACCCCCAACGAGATCGCGCTGAACATCCTCCTCGCGTCCCTCACCATCGTCTTCCTGCTGGCCGTCGTCACCCTCCAGCCGTTCGCCATCTACGCCGGCGCCGAACAGCCCATGATCGTGCTGCTCGCCCTGTTGGTCTGCCTCATCCCCACCACCATCGGCGCACTGCTCTCCGCCATCGGCATCGCCGGCATGGACCGACTCGTCCAGCGCAACGTCCTGGCCATGTCCGGACGCGCCGTCGAAGCCGCAGGCGACGTATCGACATTGCTGCTCGACAAGACCGGCACCATCACCTACGGCAACCGCCGCGCCTCCGAGTTCGTCCCCGTCCACGGCGCCACCGAGGAAGAACTCGCCGACGCGGCCCAGCTGTCCTCACTCGCCGACGAAACCCCCGAAGGACGCTCCATCGTCCAACTCGCCAAGGAGAAGTACGGACTGCGCGAGGGTGACTTCACCGGCGACACGTTGACCGGCGCCGAATGGATCCCGTTCACCGCACAGACCCGCATGTCCGGCGTCGACGTCGACGGCCGCAAGATCCGCAAGGGCGCCACCGGATCCGTCCTCACCTGGGTCCAGGAACGCGGCGGCACCATCACCGACGACGCCCGGCAACTCGCCGACACCATCTCCCAGGCCGGCGGCACCCCGCTGCTCGTCGCCCTGGAAGACGAAAGCGGCCCCCGCGTCCTCGGCGTCATCCACCTCAAGGACGTCGTCAAGGACGGCATGCGCGAACGCTTCGAAGAGCTGCGCAAGATGGGCATCAAGACGGTCATGATCACGGGCGACAACCCGCTGACCGCCAAGGCCATCGCCGACGAGGCCGGCGTGGACGACTTCCTCGCCGAGGCCACGCCCGAGGACAAGATGGCGCTCATCAAGCGCGAACAGGCCGGCGGCAAGCTCGTCGCCATGACCGGCGACGGCACCAACGACGCCCCGGCACTGGCCCAGGCCGACGTCGGCGTGGCCATGAACACCGGCACTTCCGCCGCGAAGGAAGCCGGCAACATGGTCGACCTCGACTCCAACCCGACCAAGCTCATCGAGATCGTCGAGATCGGCAAGCAACTCCTCATCACCCGAGGCGCCCTGACGACCTTCTCCATCGCCAACGACGTCGCCAAGTACTTCGCGATCATCCCCGCGATGTTCGCCGTGGCCTACCCCGGCCTGGACACCCTCAACGTCATGCGGCTGTCCAGCCCCAACTCGGCCATCCTGTCCGCGATCATCTTCAACGCCCTGATCATCGTCGCCCTCGTGCCGCTCGCCCTCAAGGGCGTGCGCTACCGGCCCGTCAGCGCCGACAAGATGCTCCGCCGCAACCTCGCCGTCTACGGACTCGGCGGCCTCATCGCACCGTTCATCGGCATCAAAATCATCGACCTGCTGATCTCCCTCATCCCCGGAATCGGGTGACCGCCATGAACAACTCCGTACGCAACACCGCCCGGTTGCTGACCGCGGGCCTGCGCGCCCTGCTCGTCCTCACCGTGGTCTGCGGCGTGATCTACCCCCTGGTGGTCACCGGAGTCGCCCAGGCCGCCTTCTCCGGCAAGGCCAACGGCTCCGAGGTCACCTCCCACGGCAAGGTCGTCGGCTCCTCCCTCCTCGGTCAGCGCTACGACAAGGGCACCGACAAGCAGGGCAACCCGATCCCGGACCTGCGGTACTTCCAGCCCCGGCCCTCCGCCGGACTGGGCAGCAACCGGAAGGCGACGCCCCCCGTCAACCCCCAGTACGACCTGCAGGTCTCCGGCGCCTCCAACCTGGGCGCCACCAACACCGACCTCATCAAGGCCGTCAAGGAACGCAAGCAGTGGGTCGCCACCACCTACGGCGTCCCCGAGTCCCAGGTACCGGCCGACGCCGTGACCTCCTCCGGCTCCGGCCTCGACCCGGACATCTCCCCCGAGTACGCGCTCCTCCAGGTCAACCGCGTCGCCAAGGAGAACCACCGCTCCGCCGACGAGATCGAGAAGCTCGTCCAGGACCACGTCCAGGGACGCCAACTCGGCTTCATGGGAGAGCCCCGCGTCAACGTCCTGGAGCTGAACGTGGCACTCCGGGACCTGACACAGGGACAGCGGTGACGGACGGTGGCTTACTGAGACACCACACGCGACGCCTCACCGCCGCACATAAGGGGCGGCCCCAGGGAAGCACTTCCCCGGGGCCGCCCCTTCGCGTGCCGCTCCCCCCGCAGTGTCCGGTGCTTCGCCCGCCCGCCGTGTCAGGGCCGCATCTGACCTGCTCTTTCTCCGAGTTGCCCCTGGGGTGCCGTCGGTCGTCCCAGGGTTATCCACAGGCGTTGCCGGCTCAAGCGCCCGATCCTCATACTGTTTCGCAACCGACGGACAACCCGCCGACACGGGAGTCTCGTTCGGCCCACTTCGAATCCAACTGAGGGGAAAGTCAGGTCAGTCGGAGGCGACGCGGGCGGTTCGTCGGCGAGACGAAGACGAGAGCGGGGGACGCATCATGGGCAGGAGCAGCAGCAGGGGGGACGGCGGTATGGCGATCGAGGGCACGGCCGTCGCCTCCGCCGATGTCGCGCCGGAGGCAGAGGAGGCGGAGGCCATGGTCGTCGTCAAGGACCTCCACCGCAGCTACGGGTTGGGAACGGGCGCCGTACATGCCCTGCGCGGCGTGACCTGCAGCGTCCCACGCGGCGAACTGGTCGCCCTGCGCGGCCGCTCCGGATCAGGCAAGACCACGCTCCTCAACCTCATCGGCGGCCTCGACACCCCGGACTCCGGGCGGATCACCGTCGACGGCACACCCTTGGCCGACCTCAAGGAGAACGGACTGCTCACGATGCGCCGCGACCGCATCGGCTTCGTCTTCCAGACCTTCGGACTCATACCCATACTCAGCGCCGCCGAGAACGTCGGAGTACCGCTGCGGCTGCGGAAGGTCCCAGCACGGGAGCGCGAAGCGCGCGTCGCACTCCTGCTGTCCCTGGTGGGCCTCGCCGACCACGCCGCCCAGCGCCCGGGAGAGCTCTCCGGCGGCCAGCAACAGCGCGTTGCCATAGCCCGCGCTCTCGCCAACCGTCCCGCGCTGCTCCTCGCCGACGAGCCGACGGGACAACTCGACGCCGAAACCGGTCTGGAGGTCATGGAACTGCTGCGTGCCGTCGTCCGCAGCGAGGGCGTCACGGCACTCGTCGCCACACACGACGCCACCCTCCTGACCTTCGCCGACCGGGTGCTGGAGCTGGGGGACGGGGTGGTCACGCTGGCGGGGGATGGGTGAGGGGTGGGGGGAGTGGGGGGAGGGGAGGGGGGCTCCCCCGGGGGAGCCCCCCTGAGCCAAGCCCCCCGCCCCCACCCCCGCTCCCCCTACCAAACATCCCCCTCGCGCCAGTCGCACGTCAGCTCACCTTCGAGGTCCAATGGCGCGGAGGTGGCGAGGACGTGGAGGGCGCCGTCCTCCTCCGGGGTGCGCTGGATGCCGTCCGGTGTGAGGGCCGAGGAGGGGCCGCGCCAGAGCTGCCAGCCGCGAGCGGTGTAGAAGGTGGCGGCCTCGTCGGCGGCGCCGAGCGCGCCGAGGTCGTAGGCGTTGTGGATGACCTGCTCCAGGGCGTCCATCATGGCCGCGCCGTGGCCCTGTCCGCGGCGGTCCGCGCGGACCCCGACGCCCTCCACGTAGCCGCAGCGCAGTGCCCGGCCGTTGTGCAGCAGCCGGCGCTGGACGACGGCGGCGTGTCCGATCAGCTCGCCGCCTTCGTGGACGAGGGCGTGCAGGCCGCCGAGGGAGTGTTCCCAGTCCTCGGCGGTCATGTCGTCGAAGACGTCGTAGAGGAGGATGCGGGCGGCCTTGAGGGTGGCGGTGTCCAGCTCGGCGGTGTGGGCGAGGTGTATCTCGGTCGCTCCGGCGGGGCGTTCGGAGGGTGTGGGGGTCATGCGGGCATCGTTACAGCGGCCGATCGGCGGGCGCGATGGTTTTGTTTCGGCCAATCGCGCCCCTGGTCGGCACTTCTGAGGGGCGCCCGGCCACCCCCGCACGCCACCCCGGCTGGGCAACGGGCCGGCCACCCACCCGTCTACCCACCCGCTCCCGTCGAGCCGCCCGCGCGGTCCTTGCGGCGGTCCCGCCGGGACCACTCTTTCCTCGCCGCCTGCCCTGCTCATGCCGCCGGCGTCACCCTTCTGCCTCGTCGTCACCCCTCGGCCGCCAACGTCCCTCCGGCCGCGGACGTTCCCCTCGCCCGCCGTGTCCCGCCCACCCCCGCAATCCCTGCCCGCAAGGGCCCGCCACCCCCGATCGGCCCCAGGTCAGAGGCTGTATCAGAGTCGCGTCAAGACCGGGCGGGAAGCCGCTACCTGGGCGTTTTTTCCAGGGAAGGGTCGGTAGGGTCGCATCAGGTCCAGCCCGGTGGGGGCGACCTTCACGTAAGACAATGGGGCCATGGCACGCGGCAAGCTACGGATATATCTCGGCGCGGCACCGGGCGTCGGCAAGACGTACGCGATGCTGTCCGAGGCACACCGGCGTGTGGAGCGCGGTACGGATGTCGTGGTGGCGTTCGTCGAGCACCATGGCAGGCCCCGCACCGAGGTCATGCTGCACGGGCTGGAGCAGGTCCAGCGGCGGGAGCTGGAGTACCGGGGTTCGACGTTCACCGAGATGGACGTCGATGCGGTGCTGGAGCGCAAGCCCGCCGTGGCGCTGGTGGACGAGCTGGCGCACACCAATGTTCCCGGGTCCCGCAACGGCAAGCGTTGGCAGGACGTGGAGGAGCTGCTGGAAGCCGGGATCACGGTGATCTCGACGGTCAACATCCAGCATCTGGAGTCGCTCGGGGACGTCGTCGATTCGATAACGGGTGTGCGGCAGCGGGAGACGGTGCCGGACGAGATCGTCCGCCGTGCCGATCAGATCGAGCTGGTCGACATGTCCCCGCAGGCGATCCGGCGACGGATGGCGCACGGCAACATCTACCAGTCGGACAAGGTCGACGCGGCGCTGTCGAACTACTTCCGGCCGGGCAACCTCACCGCGCTGCGGGAGCTGGCGCTGCTGTGGGTGGCCGACCGGGTCGATGAGTACCTCCAGCAGTACCGGGCGGAGCATTCGATCCGTTCGACCTGGCAGGCGCGGGAGCGGATCGTGGTCGGCCTGACCGGTGGTCCGGAGGGTCGGACGCTGATCCGCCGGGCCGCCCGGATGGCCGCGAAGGGCTCGGGCAGTGAGGTGCTCGCCGTCTACATCGCCCGCAGTGACGGGCTGACGTCGGCGTCGCCGAAGGAGCTCGCCGTTCAGCGGACGCTGGTGGAGGACCTGGGAGGGACGTTTCATCACGTCATCGGGGACGACATACCGGGTGCGCTGCTGGAGTTCGCGCGGGGGGTGAACGCCACCCAGATCGTGCTGGGGTCGAGCCGCCGCAAGACGTGGCAGTACATGTTCGGGCCGGGCGTGGGGGCGACCGTGGCCCGGGAGTCCGGGCCGGATCTCGATGTGCACATCGTGACGCACGACGAGGTGGCCAAGGGCCGGGGGCTGCCGGTGGCGCGGGGGGCGCGGCTGGGACGGTCCCGGATCATCGCCGGTTGGCTGATCGGTGTCGGTGGTCCGGTGCTGCTGTCGTTGCTGCTCACGCGGCTTTCGAACGGTCCGGGGCTGGCCAATGACGTGCTGCTGTTCCTGTTCCTGACGGTGGTGGCGGCGCTGCTCGGTGGGCAGCTGCCGGCGCTGGCGTCGGCGGCGGTCGGGTCGTTGCTGCTGAACTTCTACTTCACTCCGCCCACCCATACGCTCACGGTCAACGACCCGAAGAACATCGTCGCGATCGCGATCTTCTTCGCGGTGGCGGTGTCGGTGGCGTCGGTGGTGGATCTGGCCGCCCGGCGGACGCATCAGGCGGCCCGGTTGCGGGCCGAGTCGGAGATCCTGTCGTTCCTGGCGGGGAGCGTGCTGCGTGGTGAGACCACGTTGGACGCGCTGCTGGAGCGGGTGCGGGAGACGTTCGGGATGGACACCGTGGTGCTGCTGGAGCGGCGCAGCGAGGTGGAGCCCTGGACGTGTGCCGGCCGGGCCGGTGGTGACGGCAGTGTGCCGCCGCTCGCGCGCCCGGAGGACGCGGACGTCGATGTGCCGGTGGGGGACCACATGGCGTTGGCGTTGACCGGTCGGGTGCTGCCGGCGGAGGACCGTCGGGTGCTGTCGGCGTTCGCCGCGCAGGCCGCGGTGGTGCTGGATCGGCAGCGGTTGGTGGGGGAGGCCGAGCGGGCCCGGGAGCTGGCCGAGGGGAACCGGATCCGGACGGCGTTGCTGGCCGCGGTCAGTCACGATCTGCGGACGCCGCTGGCGGGCATCAAGGCGTCGGTGACGTCGTTGCGGTCGGATGACGTGGCGTGGTCGGAGGAGGACGAGGCGGAGCTGCTGGAGGGGATCGAGGCGGGTGCCGACCGGCTCGATCATCTGGTGGGCAATCTGCTGGACATGTCGCGTCTGCAGACCGGTACGGTGACGCCGCTGATTCGGGAGATCGATCTCGATGAGGTGGTGCCGATGGCGCTGGGCGGGGTCCCGGAGGGCAGCGTCATGTTGGACATCCCGGAGGAGCTGCCGATGGTGGCGGTGGATCCGGGGCTGCTGGAGCGGTCGGTGGCCAATCTGGTGGAGAACGCCGTGAAGTACAGCCCGGACGGTGAGGCGGTGCTGGTCGCGGCCAGTGCGCTCGGTGGCCGGGTGGAGTTGCGGATCGCGGACCGGGGTCCGGGTGTGCCGGACAGCGCGAAGGACCGGATCTTCGAGCCGTTCCAGCGGTACGGGGATGCTCCGCGGGGCGCCGGGGTGGGGCTGGGGCTAGCCGTGGCGCGTGGTTTCGCGGAGGCGATCGGCGGGACGTTGGCCGCGGAGGATACTCCGGGGGGTGGGATGACGATGGTGCTGACGCTGCCGACGGCCGCGGGGGTTCCGCCGGTCCGTCCTGATCTTCCGGCGCAGGCGACGACATGAGTCGTGGCCACGGCGGAGGTACCTGCGGCGGTATACGGTCGCGTTCCGGTGACGGTGCGTGTCCGCCGCGCGGCCCGGGAGGGGGCCATGACACCGGCCGGGCGGTACCGGCCGCACACACCACTTGGCCGGCGGGCTTCGCCCGTCGGCGACCGACACCGCGAGGAGAACGCCAGTGAACCGGGTGCTTGTGGTTGATGACGAGCCGCAAATCGTTCGCGCCCTTGTGATCAACCTGAAGGCGCGCAAGTACGAGGTGGACGCGGCCCCCGATGGGGCCACCGCCTTGAAGCTTGCCGCGGCCCGCCATCCCGATGTCGTGGTCCTGGACCTGGGACTGCCCGATATGGACGGTGTGGAGGTCATCAAGGGGCTGCGGGGCTGGTCCCGGGTGCCGATCCTGGTGCTGTCCGCGCGGCAGACGTCGGACGAGAAGGTCGAGGCGCTGGACGCGGGGGCGGACGACTATGTGACCAAGCCGTTCGGGATGGACGAGCTGCTGGCGCGGTTGCGGGCGGCGGTGCGCCGGGCGGAGCCGACGGGGCCGGCGGACGACGAGGTGATCGTGGAGACCGAGGGGTTCACGGTCGATCTGGCGGCGAAGAAGGTCAACCGGGGTGGTCGGGACATTCGTCTGACGCCCACGGAGTGGCACCTGCTGGAGGTGCTGGTGCGCAACCAGGGCCGGCTGGTGAGCCAGAAGCAGTTGTTGCAGGAGGTGTGGGGTCCGTCGTACGGGACGGAGACCAATTACCTGCGGGTGTACATGGCGCAGCTGCGGCGGAAGCTGGAGAGTGACCCCTCGCATCCGCGGCACTTCATCACGGAGCCGGGGATGGGGTATCGCTTCGAGGGGTGAACGCGGGGGCGGTCCGGGTGCGGCCGGCCGTCGGGGCTGTTCGTGGGGGACGGCCCGGTGGCCGTTCCGTGGGCCGGTCGTCCCTTCGAGGGGTGAACGTGCGGGGTGGGGGACTGGTGCGGGGTGCGGGGGAGGCCGCGCGGGCCCCGGTACGCTGGGTTTATGAGTGCTGGGACCCGACCCGAGAAGCCGGCCGGCCGGTTCCGCCGGATGCTCGACAGGCTGTCGTCCTCCGAGGAGGAGCTGCAGTCCGCCGAGTTGCAGGAGGATGCGCAGGCCACGGGGTGTACCCGGATATGCGACTGCGACGACCGTCAGATAGTGAAGGTCTCCGGCACCCTGCGGCATGTGACGCTGCGGCCGCGTGCCGGTGTGCCCGCGCTGGAGGCGGAGCTGTTCGACGGCTCCGCGGCGCTCGACGTGGTGTGGCTGGGTCGCCGTTCCATCGTCGGGATCGAGCCGGGCCGTAAGCTCATCGCCTCGGGCCGGATCTCGTTGAGTCACGGGCGCCGGGTGCTCTTCAATCCCAAGTACGAACTGCGACCGCTCGGACAGGAGTAGCCGGTGACGTCGTACGACCGACCGACCACTGAGCCTGAGGCTTCCGCCCCCGTTGATCGTCCCGTGGGCGTTGCGGCTGCCGCCGCACCGCCGGCGTCGGGTGGGGGCTCTGATGCCGAGGGCAGGCAGGTGACGGAGGCGGCGCTCTTCGAGGCGTTCGGTGGCGTGCGCGGCATGGTGGAGACGGTTCTGCCGGGTCTGCTGTTCGTCGCGATCTTCACGGTCAACAAGGATCTGCATGTGTCGGCGATCGCGGCGCTGGCCGTGTCGTTGGTGCTGTGTGCGGTGCGCCTGGTGCGGAGGGACACCGTCAAGCACGCCTTCAGTGGCGTCTTCGGGGTGGCCTTCGGCGTGGTCTTCGCGATGATGACCGGCAACGCCAAGGACTTCTATCTGCCGGGGATGCTGTACACGCTGGGTCTGGCCCTCGCCTACATCGTCACCACCCTCGCGGGGGTGCCGTTGATCGGGTTGATCCTCGGGCCGGTGTTCAAGGAGAACCTCTCCTGGCGGACCCGTAATCCGGGGCGGAAGAAGGCGTACGCCAAGGCCAGTTGGGCGTGGGGCCTGATCCTGCTCGCCAAGTGCATGGTCCTGTTCCCGCTGTACTGGTGGGCGGACACCACGCAGCTGGGGTGGGTGCTGGTGGCGCTGAAGATCCCGCCGTTCCTGCTGGCGGTGTATCTGACGTGGCTGTTCCTGGTGAAGGCGCCGGCGCCGATCGATGTCTTCGCGGAGATGGAGGCGCGGGAGAAGGCGGAGCAGGCCGAGCGGGGGCGGCCGGCGGCGGGGGCGGCCGTCGCGGACCGGTCGCAGGAGGGGCCGCGGCATCGCCGCTGAGCCGCCGCGCGAGGTGTGACGAAGGGCCCGGGAGCCGTGTGGCTTCCGGGCCCTTCGTGCGGTGCGGGGGCGGCTCAGCTGTCGTCGCGGCGGACCGACAGCAGGTCTTCGAGCTGTTCCTCGCGGGACTGGGCGGCGACGAAGAGGAGTTCGTCGCCGGCTTCGAGGGCGTCGTCCTTGTTGGGGGTCAGGACGCGGGTGCCGCGGATGATCGTCACCAGGGAGGTGTCCTCGGGCCAGTCGACGTCGCCGACGCGGGTGCCGGCGAGGGCGGCCTCCGGGGGGAGGGTGAGTTCGACGAGGTTGGCGTCGCCGTGGCTGAAGCGCAGCAGTCGGACGAGGTCGCCGACGCTGACGGCCTCCTCGACCAGGGCGGACATCAGCCGGGGGGTGGAGACGGCGACGTCGACGCCCCAGGCTTCGTTGAAGAGCCACTCGTTCTTGGGGTTGTTGACGCGGGCGACGACCCGCGGCACGCCGTACTCGGTCTTGGCGAGCAGGGAGACGACGAGGTTGACCTTGTCGTCGCCGGTGGCGGCGATGACGACGTTGCAGCGCTGGAGCGCGGCTTCGTCGAGCGAGGTGATCTCGCAGGCGTCGGCCAGCAGCCATTCGGCGAGCGGTACCCGCTCGACGGAGATGGCGGTGGGCGCCTTGTCGATGAGCAGGATCTCGTGACCGTTTTCCAGGAGCTCGCCGGCGATGGAGCGACCCACTGCGCCGGCGCCTGCAATGGCGACCCTCATGCGTGCGCCTCCTCGGGGCCTTGGGCGAATGCCGCCTCGACCTTTTCGACTTCGTCGGTGCGCATCATCACGTGCACCAGGTCGCCTTCCTGGAGGACCGTCTGGGAGGTCGGCAGCATGGCCTCGCCCAGGCGGGTGAGGAAGGCGACGCGGACTCCGGTCTCCTCCTGCAGTTTGCTGATCTTGTGGCCGACCCAGGACGGGGCGGTGTGGACCTCGGCCAGCTGGACGCCGCCGCTGGGGTCGCGCCAGAGGGGCTCGGCGCCGGAGGGGAGCAGCCGGCGCAGCATCTGGTCGGCGGTCCAGCGGACGGTGGCGACGGTGGGGATGCCCAGGCGCTGGTAGACCTCGGCGCGGCGGGGGTCGTAGATCCGGGCCGCGACGTTCTCCACACCGAACATCTCGCGGGCCACTCGGGCGGCGATGATGTTGGAGTTGTCGCCGCTGGAGACGGCGGCGAAGGCGCCCGCCTCCTCGATGCCGGCTTCCCGGAGGGTGTCCTGGTCGAAGCCGACGCCGGTGACGCGGCGGCCGCCGAAGGCGGAGCCGAGGCGGCGGAACGCGGTCGGGTCCTGGTCGATCACCGCGATGGTGTGGCCCTGGCTCTCCAGGGTCTGCGCGAGCGCGGAGCCCACCCGGCCGCACCCCATGATGACGATGTGCATGCTGATTACCCCGTGCCCTGTACTAGCGCGCTGACCTGCCCAAACACCCTGCTCACTACTTCCTTCTCCGACGTACCGGCGACGCGGGGCCGCGGTCTGTGACCTCGGCCCGGTGCGTCAGACGGGAGCGCCGGCCGCACCGTGGTCCGGTACAACCGTAGCCGTAATGGCGGGTCCGGTAGGGGGCGCGGTAGGAGCCGGTTGGTGGTGGGGGCCGGTGGCGGGTGGTGTGGGATCGTACGGCTTGCTGCGCCGGGACGGGCGGGTAGGGCACCCTACGACGTGTGCCACAACTGCCACATCAGCCCCAACAGGGCTCTCCTGCGCCGCACATGGTGGTGTGCGGCGATGATGCGTTGGCCCATCGCCTCGCCGTCGAGCTGCGCGACGTCTACCGCGAACGGGTGACGCTGATCGTGCCGTCCGCGCGGGAGCCGCAACGGCCCCGCGTCCCCGCGTCGTCCCGTGGTCTGGGCCGGGCTTCCGCGCTGCTCGGCCGGATGTCGGCGGCGGTGGCGCGGACCGGTCCGGGGGCGGCGCCGGGGCTGCCGCCGCCCACGGTGGCGCGCGAGGACGGCGAGGCGCCGCCGGAGCCGATACGGGTCCAGGTGGCGGCGCAGGTCGACGAGGCGGCGCTGACCGAGGCGGGCATCGCGGAGGCGGGTGCCCTGGCACTGGTCCACGACGACGACGATCTCAACATCCATGCCGCGCTGCGGGCCCGCCGTCTCAATCCCCGGCTGCGGCTGGTTATCCGGCTCTACAACCGCAAACTCGGCCAGCATCTGGAGGAGTTGCTGGACCAGGCCGCGGCGGTCGCGGCGAGCGGCGTGGGCGGTGCTCGGGCGCCGCGGGTCGATGCGTCGACCATGGTGCTGTCCGACGCGGACACCGTCGCGCCGGCGCTGGTGGCCACCGCGGTCGCCGGCACCAGCAAGGTCATCGAGGCGGACGGGCTGATGCTGCGCGCCGTGGAGCGTGCGCCGGGGCAGTCCGGTCCGGCGGGGGCGCGGCGGCTGTGCACCCTGGCGCTGCTGTCGCCGTCACCCGGCGACCCGCCCGGTGATGCGGCCGGCCCGCCCGGCGCGGCACCCGGGGACGAGGGGCCGGTGCTGTTGCCGGACGACGCCACCGCCGGGGCGGCCACCGGCTGCGGCCGGGTCGTGCTGGAGACCGTCGCCTATACGGGGCGGACGGTGCGGCCGCGCCGGCTGCGGGGCCGGGGCGCGCCGCTCGCCTCCTTCTTCTCCCGGCGATTGCGCTGGTCGCTGGCCGGCATCGTGGGGGCGGTGCTGGCGCTGGCCGTCGCCGAGTCCCTGACGACCCGTGTGCCGCCGTGGCACGCCGCGTACCTCACGCTGCTGGACCTGTTCGCGATCAACGAGCCGGCGCTCCGGGAGCCGCTGGCCCGCAAACTGCTCCAGCTGCTGTCCGGGCTGGTCGGGCTGTTGCTGCTGCCGGTGCTGGTGGCGGCGGCGTTCGAGGGGCTGGGGACGTTCCGCAGTGCGTCGGCGCTGCGCCGGCCGCCGCGCGGGCTGTCCGGGCACGTGGTGCTGCTGGGTCTGGGGAAGATCGGTACCCGGGTGTTGGCGCGGCTGCACGAGATGCGGATCCCGGTGGTGTGCATCGAGGCCGATCCGGAGGCGCGCGGGATCGCCCTGGCGCGGCGGCTGCGGGTGCCGACGGTCGTGGGGGACGTGACGCAGGAGGGGGTGCTGGAGGCCGCGCTGGCCGACCGGGCCCGCACCCTGTTGGCGTTGACCAGCGAGGACACCACCAATCTGGAGGCCGCGCTGTACGCCCGGTCGGTCAATCCGCGGTTGCGGGTGACCCTGCGGCTGTTCGACGACGGGTTCGCCGCCGCCGTGTACCGGACGCTGCGCGCGGCGCATCCGGGCGCGCGGACCCGCAGCCGCAGCGTCTCCTTCCTGGCGGCGCCGGCCTTCGCCGGGGCGATGGTGGGCCGCGAGATCCTGGGGGCGATTCCGGTGGAGCGGCGGGTGCTGCTCGTCGCCCGCGTCGAGGTGCGCGGCCATGCCGCCCTGGAGGGGCGGACGGTGGGCGAGGTGCTGCGGCCGGGCCGGCTGCGGGTGCTGGCCGTGGACAATTCCGTGCCCGACGAGTCGGCGGTGGAGCCCGAGGCGGGTGGGCCGCGGCCGGGCGACGGGCCGGAGCCGGCGCACCTGGCGGACGAGCTGGACGACTACGTGCTGCGGCCGCAGGACGTGGTGCTGCTGGCGGCGACTCGGGAGGGGCTGGGCGATCTGCTGTCCCGTCGGCCGCGCCCGGCGTTGCGCGGGGAGTGAGCGCACGCCCCGCGACACGCCCGGGCGCCGTGGCGTCCACCACGGAATCCGGGCCCGCGGGGTTCCCTGCATCGACGGTGCCACCGTGCACAAATTGTGTAGATGCCGTGGAGGTACCGCGTACCGGATGCGGAGTCGAGGGGTGTTGTGCATGGTGGCGCATTCGAGTGCCTCCACCCATCCGGGTTGCGGGTGGGCGCAGACCTTGACGAAGGCTTAGCATCCTCTGGTGTCCAAACTGACCGACGTGCCCAAACGGATCTTGATCGGGCGCGCACTGCGCAGCGACAGGTTGGCGGAGACCCTTCTCCCCAAGCGCATCGCACTCCCCGTCTTCGCCTCCGACCCGCTCTCCTCCGTGGCGTACGCGCCCGGCGAGGTGCTGCTGGTCCTGTCCGTCGCGGGAGTCTCGGCGTACCACTTCAGCCCGTGGATCGCGGTCGCGGTCGTCGTGCTGATGTTCACCGTCGTCGCGTCGTACCGGCAGAACGTGCACGCCTACCCGAGCGGCGGCGGCGACTACGAGGTCGCCACCACCAACCTCGGGCCGAAGGCGGGCCTGACCGTCGCCAGCGCCCTGCTGGTCGACTACGTCCTGACCGTCGCGGTCTCCATCTCCTCAGGAGTGGAGAACCTCGGCTCCGCGGTCCCGTTCGTCGTCGAGCACAAGACGCTGTGCGCCATCGCCATCATCGTGCTGCTGACGTTGATGAACCTGCGCGGCGTCAAGGAGTCCGGCAAGCTCTTCGCGATCCCCACGTACGTCTTCGTGGCCGGCGTCTTCATCATGATCCTCTGGGGCGCGATCCGCGGCCTGGTCCTCGGCGACACCATGAAGGCGCCCACCGCCGACTACACCATCCACGCCGAGCAGGGCGGGCTCGCCGGCTTCGCCCTGATCTTCCTGCTGCTGCGCGCCTTCTCCTCCGGCTGCGCCGCGCTCACCGGCGTCGAGGCGATCTCCAACGGCGTGCCCGCCTTCCGCAAGCCGAAGTCGAAGAACGCCGCGACCACCCTCGCCCTCATGGGCGGGCTGGCCGTCACCATGTTCTGCGGCATCATCGCGCTGGCCATGACCACCCGCGTCCGGATGGCCGAGAATCCGGCCACCGACCTGTTGAACAACGGCAAGCCGCTGGGCTCCGGCTACACCCAGAACCCGGTCATCTCGCAGGTCGCCGAGGCGGTCTTCGGCAAGGGCAGCTTCCTCTTCGTCGTGCTGGCCGCGGCCACCGCGCTGGTCCTCTTCCTCGCCGCCAACACCGCCTACAACGGCTTCCCGCTGCTCGGCTCGATCCTGGCCCAGGACCGCTACCTGCCGCGCCAGCTGCACACCCGCGGCGACCGGCTGGCCTTCTCCAACGGCATCGTCCTGCTGGCCGGCGCCGCCACCGTCCTGGTCTACCTCTACGGCGCGGACTCCACCCGCCTGATCCAGCTCTACATCGTCGGCGTCTTCGTCTCCTTCACCCTCAGCCAGATCGGCATGGTCCGGCACTGGAACCGCCACCTGGTGGGTGAGAAGGACCCCGCCAAGCGCCGCAAGATGTACCGCTCCCGCGCCATCAACGCCTTCGGTGCCTTCTTCACCGGCCTCGTCCTCGTCGTCGTCCTCCTGACGAAGTTCACCCACGGCGCCTGGGTCGCCCTCCTCGGCATGGTCATCTTCTTCGTGACCATGACCGCGATCCGCCGCCACTACGACCGGGTGTCCGACGAGATCGCCGCCCCGGACATGCTCGACGACGACGTGGTCCGCCCCTCCCGGGTGCACGCCATCGTCCTGGTCTCCAAGCTCCACAAGCCCACCCTGCGCGCCCTGAACTACGCCAAGCTGATGCGCTCGGACTCCCTCGAAGCGGTCAGCGTCGACGTCGACCAGGCCGACACCCGGGCCCTGCGCGACGAGTGGGAGCGCCGCGGCATCGAGGTCCCGCTGAAGGTCCTCGCCTCCCCGTACCGCGAGATCACCCGGCCGATCATCGACTACGTCAAGTCCCTGCGCCGGGAGAGCCCCCGGGACGCCGTCTCCGTCTACATCCCCGAGTACGTCGTCGGCCACTGGTACGAGCACCTGCTCCACAACCAGTCCGCACTGCGCCTGAAGGGACGTCTCCTGTTCACCCCCGGCGTCATGGTCACCTCCGTGCCCTGGCAACTGGACTCCTCCGAGGCCGCCAAGAAGCGCGCCCGCAAGCGCGCCGAGTGGAACGCGCCCGGCGCGGTCCGGCGCGGCCAAGTCACCGGGCCGAAGAAGGAATCCGCGGCCACCAAGAAGTGAACCCGGTGCGCCGGCCCTCCGCCTGGGCCGGCGCACCGCACCGCACCCCGTAAAGTTGACGGTCGGCCTTCCTCCGAAGGCCGACCGTAACGGTTTCGCCCCCTCTCCCCAGGAGCTCCCCGCCATGCAGCCGGACACGCCGCCGGAAACCAGGAAGTCGCTGGTCGGCGAGGAGTACGAGGTCGAGATCGGCCCCGTCGCGCACGGCGGGCACTGCATCGCCCGCACGGAGACCGGACAGGTGCTCTTCGTCCGGCACACCCTGCCCGGCGAACGCGTCCGTGCCCGCGTCACCGACGGCGAGGAGGGCGCCCGCTTCCTGCGCGCCGACGCCGTCGAGATCCTCTCCCCCTCCAAGGACCGCGTCGAGGCACCCTGCCCGTTCTCCGGCCCCGGCCGGTGCGGCGGCTGCGACTGGCAGCACGCCGCGCCCGGCGCCCAGCGCCGCCTGAAGGCCGCCGTCGTCAGCGAGCAGCTGGCCCGCCTCGCCGGCCTCACGCCCGAGGAGAGCGGCTGGGACGGCACCGTCGAACCGGCGCCCGGCGACAAGGTCGCCAAGGGCGAGGTCCCGGCCTGGCGCACCCGCGTCCAGTACGCCGTGGACGCCGACGGCCACCCCGGCCTGCGCAAGCACCGCTCGCACGACATCGAGCCGGTCACCCACTGCATGATCGCCGCCCCCGGCGTCTCCGAACTCGGCATCGAGCGGCGCACCTGGCCGCAGATCGCCACCGTCGAGGCGATCGCCGCCACCGGCTCCCACGACCGCCAGGTCGTCCTCACCCCCCGCCCCGGCGGCCGCCTCCCGATCGTCGAACTCGACAAGCCGGTCTCCGTCCTCCGCGTCAACGAGAAGGACGGCGGCGTCCACCGCGTCCACGGCCGCCCCTTCGTCCGCGAACGCGCCGCCGGCCGCACCTGGCGGGTCGGCAACGGCGGCTTCTGGCAGGTCCACCCCAAGGCCGCCGACCTCCTCGTCGAGGCCGTCATGCAGGGCCTGATGCCCAAGAGGGGCGACATGGCCCTCGACCTCTACTGCGGCGTCGGCCTCTTCGCCGGCGCCCTCGCCGAGCGCGTCGGCGACAAGGGCGCCGTCCTCGGCATCGAATCGAGCAAGCGCGCCGTCGAGGACGCCCGCCACAACCTCGCCGACCTCGACCGCGTCCGCATCGAACAGGGCAAGGTCGAGCAGATCCTCCCCCGCACCGGCATCACCGACGTCGACCTCGTCGTCCTCGACCCGCCCCGCGCCGGCGCCGGCAAACAAACCGTCCACCACCTCGCCACCCTCACCCCGCGCCGCATCGCCTACGTCGCCTGCGACCCGGCCGCGCTCGCCCGCGACCTCGCATACTTCCGCGAGGTCGGCTACGCACCGCGACGGATGCGGGCGTTCGACCTCTTCCCGATGACGCACCACGTGGAGTGCGTGGTGACCCTGGAAAAGGTCGCGAAGCGCTCCTGACCCGAGCTTTCGCACGCACACATCGTGTGCACCGCGGGTGCTACGGACGACGAGCACAACGCACGGCCCGCCTCCCGCGGGCAGACCCCGCGGGACCCCGGCAGAACGCCGCCGGCCCGTCGCCCCGACGAGCGCACCGCACCCCGCGGTGCGCTCGTCGCCGTTCCGCGGCCGATTGCCTGCCTGGCACGTTCGGCACGTACGACAGCCCTCAACGCTTGGGTTCCTGGCCTTCCAGCGCCAGGAACCCAAGCCCAGACGCCGCCCGTTCCCGGAATCTCCGGCAACGCAGAGGCGGCGGGACGCCATGAACCGGGGAGAGCCCTTCGACCTCTGCCCCACGAGGAGCGGCCCCTTGCGGCACCCCTTACGACGTCCGGCGGCGCGACGAGATCGCCGAAGCGAGACACAAGGCTCCCTGGCAGCTGGCCTATCCCTGCGAGCGCGCCGACCCAGGACAGAACATCGGACTGCGCCATGCCTCATGGGCACCTGCTGACCAGGCGCCTTCTGGGCCAGGCGGACACGACCCAGCGGTCCGAGCCCTCTCGTACCACCGCGGACAGGCCCCGGGTCGCGCCGCACCCATAGGATCGTGTAAGTTCTTCGAGTTGCCGCGGAGCCGACAGGTCCCACGGCGGCCATTCCGCCGCATCAGCGGCACACCACTACTGAACGGCCCCTCATCGGGAACAATTTCGGCATGCCGAAATTCGGAACGGGACTCGATTATGAGTCGTCGAGGGAATCCGCTAAAGTAGTGATCACGCCGAAAGGCGAACCCCTCCGACGAAAATCGGAACCGAATTCGAAGCCGGTAGCGCCCCTCGGGAAGCGGCCCGGAAGCGAAAAAGGATCTGGTAAAGTCGGAACCGCGAGGAAGCCGAAAGGCCGAATCGCACCGGCGAAAATCGGAGCCGAAAGGATCTGATAGAGTCGGAGACGCAAGACCGAAGGGAAGCGCCCGGAGGAAGCCCGAGAGGGTGGCCGAAGGAAGCGTCCGTTCCTTGAGAACTCAACAGCGTGCCAAAAGTCAACGCCAGATATGTTGATACCCCGTCTCCATCATGGAGATGAGGTTCCTTTGAAAAGTCCTTCCAATAGCTTTGGGAGGCGCACAGCGAGGACGCTGTGAACCGCGAGGATTATTCCTCCTTGTGGTTCCGCTCAACGCGAGTGTTGATACCGGATTACCGGTAAGCATTCACGGAGAGTTTGATCCTGGCTCAGGACGAACGCTGGCGGCGTGCTTAACACATGCAAGTCGAACGATGAACCGGCTTCGGTCGGGGATTAGTGGCGAACGGGTGAGTAACACGTGGGCAATCTGCCCTTCACTCTGGGACAAGCCCTGGAAACGGGGTCTAATACCGGATATGACACGGGGTCGCATGATCTCCGTGTGGAAAGCTCCGGCGGTGAAGGATGAGCCCGCGGCCTATCAGCTTGTTGGTGAGGTAGTGGCTCACCAAGGCGACGACGGGTAGCCGGCCTGAGAGGGCGACCGGCCACACTGGGACTGAGACACGGCCCAGACTCCTACGGGAGGCAGCAGTGGGGAATATTGCACAATGGGCGAAAGCCTGATGCAGCGACGCCGCGTGAGGGATGACGGCCTTCGGGTTGTAAACCTCTTTCAGCAGGGAAGAAGCGAGAGTGACGGTACCTGCAGAAGAAGCGCCGGCTAACTACGTGCCAGCAGCCGCGGTAATACGTAGGGCGCGAGCGTTGTCCGGAATTATTGGGCGTAAAGAGCTCGTAGGCGGCTTGTCACGTCGGATGTGAAAGCCCGGGGCTTAACCCCGGGTCTGCATTCGATACGGGCAGGCTAGAGTTCGGTAGGGGAGATCGGAATTCCTGGTGTAGCGGTGAAATGCGCAGATATCAGGAGGAACACCGGTGGCGAAGGCGGATCTCTGGGCCGATACTGACGCTGAGGAGCGAAAGCGTGGGGAGCGAACAGGATTAGATACCCTGGTAGTCCACGCCGTAAACGTTGGGAACTAGGTGTGGGCGACATTCCACGTCGTCCGTGCCGCAGCTAACGCATTAAGTTCCCCGCCTGGGGAGTACGGCCGCAAGGCTAAAACTCAAAGGAATTGACGGGGGCCCGCACAAGCAGCGGAGCATGTGGCTTAATTCGACGCAACGCGAAGAACCTTACCAAGGCTTGACATACACCGGAAAGCATTAGAGATAGTGCCCCCCTTGTGGTCGGTGTACAGGTGGTGCATGGCTGTCGTCAGCTCGTGTCGTGAGATGTTGGGTTAAGTCCCGCAACGAGCGCAACCCTTGTTCTGTGTTGCCAGCATGCCTTTCGGGGTGATGGGGACTCACAGGAGACTGCCGGGGTCAACTCGGAGGAAGGTGGGGACGACGTCAAGTCATCATGCCCCTTATGTCTTGGGCTGCACACGTGCTACAATGGCCGGTACAATGAGCTGCGATGCCGTGAGGTGGAGCGAATCTCAAAAAGCCGGTCTCAGTTCGGATTGGGGTCTGCAACTCGACCCCATGAAGTCGGAGTTGCTAGTAATCGCAGATCAGCATTGCTGCGGTGAATACGTTCCCGGGCCTTGTACACACCGCCCGTCACGTCACGAAAGTCGGTAACACCCGAAGCCGGTGGCCCAACCCCTTGTGGGAGGGAATCGTCGAAGGTGGGACTGGCGATTGGGACGAAGTCGTAACAAGGTAGCCGTACCGGAAGGTGCGGCTGGATCACCTCCTTTCTAAGGAGCATTTCTTACCGAGCTTTGTGCTTGGTCAGAGGCCAGTACATCAGCGAGTGTCTGATGCTGGTTGCTCATGGGTGGAACGTTGACTACTCGGCGCGATTGGTGTGAGGACTGTTAGTACTGCTTCGGCGTGGAACGCAGGGTCTCATCTGGTCGGGTCGGGCACGCTGTTGGGTATCTGAGGGTGCGGACTATGGTCTGAACCTTCGCGATGCCGGTCCCAGTGAACTCAGCCTTCGGGTTGGGGTGGTGGGTGGCTGGTCGTTGTTTGAGAACTGCACAGTGGACGCGAGCATCTGTGGCCAAGTTTTTAAGGGCGCACGGTGGATGCCTTGGCACCAGGAACCGATGAAGGACGTGGGAGGCCGCGATAGGCCCCGGGGAGCTGTCAACCGAGCTTTGATCCGGGGGTGTCCGAATGGGGAAACCCGGCAGTCGTCATGGGCTGTCACCCGCTGCTGAACACATAGGCAGTGTGGAGGGAACGCGGGGAAGTGAAACATCTCAGTACCCGCAGGAAGAGAAAACAACCGTGATTCCGGGAGTAGTGGCGAGCGAAACTGGATGAGGCCAAACCAGTCACGTGTGATACCCGGCAGGGGTTGCGTGGTTGGGGTTGTGGGATCTCTCTTCTGTCGTCTGCCGGCGGCAGGGCGAGTTAGAAACCGTTGATGTAGGCGAAGGACATGCGAAAGGTCCGGCGTAGAGGGTAAGACCCCCGTAGCTGAAACGTCAGCGGCTTGCTTGAGAGACACCCAAGTAGCACGGGGCCCGAGAAATCCCGTGTGAATCTGGCGGGACCACCCGTTAAGCCTAAATATTCCCTGGTGACCGATAGCGGATAGTACCGTGAGGGAATGGTGAAAAGTACCGCGGGAGCGGAGTGAAATAGTACCTGAAACCGTGTGCCTACAAGCCGTGGGAGCGTCGCGCAGAGACTTGTTCTTTGCGTCGTGACTGCGTGCCTTTTGAAGAATGAGCCTGCGAGTTTGCGGTATGTTGCGAGGTTAACCCGTGTGGGGAAGCCGTAGCGAAAGCGAGTCCGAATAGGGCGTTGGAGTAGCATGCTCAAGACCCGAAGCGGAGTGATCTAGCCATGGGCAGGTTGAAGCGGAGGTAAGACTTCGTGGAGGACCGAACCCACCAGGGTTGAAAACCTGGGGGATGACCTGTGGTTAGGGGTGAAAGGCCAATCAAACTCCGTGATAGCTGGTTCTCCCCGAAATGCATTTAGGTGCAGCGTCGTGTGTTTCTTGCCGGAGGTAGAGCACTGGATAGGCGATGGGCCCTACCGGGTTACTGACCTTAGCCAAACTCCGAATGCCGGTAAGTGAGAGCGCGGCAGTGAGACTGTGGGGGATAAGCTCCATGGTCGAGAGGGAAACAGCCCAGAGCATCGACTAAGGCCCCTAAGCGTGTGCTAAGTGGGAAAGGATGTGGAGTCGCAGAGACAACCAGGAGGTTGGCTTAGAAGCAGCCACCCTTGAAAGAGTGCGTAATAGCTCACTGGTCAAGTGATTCCGCGCCGACAATGTAGCGGGGCTCAAGTACACCGCCGAAGTCGTGTCATTGCAGCATGAGGGCTAACGCCTGTTGTGATGGGTAGGGGAGCGTCGTGTGCCGGGTGAAGCAGCCGTGGAAACGAGTTGTGGACGGTTCACGAGTGAGAATGCAGGCATGAGTAGCGATACAAGAGTGGGAAACTCTTGCGCCGATTGACTAAGGGTTCCTGGGTCAAGCTGATCTGCCCAGGGTAAGTCGGGACCTAAGGCGAGGCCGACAGGCGTAGTCGATGGACAACCGGTTGATATTCCGGTACCCGCTTTGAAGCGCCCAATACTGAATCAGGCGATGCTAAGTCCGTGAAGCCGCCCTGATCTCTTCGGAGTTGAGGGGAGTGGTGGAGCCGACGGACCAGACTTGTAGTAGGTAAGCGATGGGGTGACGCAGGAAGGTAGTCCAGCCCGGGCGGTGGTTGTCCCGGGGTAAGGGTGTAGGCCGTGTGGTAGGTAAATCCGTCGCACGTTAAGGCTGAGACCTGATGCCGAGCCGATTGTGGTGAAGTGGATGATCCTATGCTGTCGAGAAAAGCCTCTAGTGAGTTTCAAGGCGGCCCGTACCCTAAACCGACTCAGGTGGTCAGGTAGAGAATACCGAGGCGTTCGGGTGAACTATGGTTAAGGAACTCGGCAAAATGCCCCCGTAACTTCGGGAGAAGGGGGGCCATTTCTGGTGATCCGTTTTACACGGTGAGCTGGGGGTGGCCGCAGAGACCAGCGAGAAGCGACTGTTTACTAAAAACACAGGTCCGTGCGAAGCCGTAAGGCGATGTATACGGACTGACGCCTGCCCGGTGCTGGAACGTTAAGGGGACCGGTTAGCTCCATTTCGGTGGGGCGAAGCTGAGAACTTAAGCGCCAGTAAACGGCGGTGGTAACTATAACCATCCTAAGGTAGCGAAATTCCTTGTCGGGTAAGTTCCGACCTGCACGAATGGCGTAACGACTTCTCGACTGTCTCAACCATAGGCCCGGTGAAATTGCATTACGAGTAAAGATGCTCGTTTCGCGCAGCAGGACGGAAAGACCCCGGGACCTTTACTATAGCTTGATATTGGTGTTCGGTTCGGCTTGTGTAGGATAGGTGGGAGACTTTGAAGCGCCAACGCCAGTTGGTGTGGAGTCGTTGTTGAAATACCACTCTGGTCGTGCTGGATGTCTAACCTGGGTCCGTGATCCGGATCAGGGACAGTGTCTGGTGGGTAGTTTAACTGGGGCGGTTGCCTCCTAAAGGGTAACGGAGGCGCCCAAAGGTTCCCTCAGCCTGGTTGGTAATCAGGTGTTGAGTGTAAGTGCACAAGGGAGCTTGACTGTGAGACTGACGGGTCGAGCAGGTACGAAAGTAGGGACTAGTGATCCGGCGGTGGCTTGTGGAAGCGCCGTCGCTCAACGGATAAAAGGTACCCCGGGGATAACAGGCTGATCTTCCCCAAGAGTCCATATCGACGGGATGGTTTGGCACCTCGATGTCGGCTCGTCGCATCCTGGGGCTGGAGTCGGTCCCAAGGGTTGGGCTGTTCGCCCATTAAAGCGGTACGCGAGCTGGGTTTAGAACGTCGTGAGACAGTTCGGTCCCTATCCGCTGCGCGCGTAGGAGTCTTGAGAAGGGCTGTCCCTAGTACGAGAGGACCGGGACGGACGGACCTCTGGTGTGCCAGTTGTTCTGCCAAGGGCATGGCTGGTTGGCTACGTTCGGAAAGGATAACCGCTGAAAGCATCTAAGCGGGAAGCCTGCTTCGAGATGAGGGCTCCCACCCACTTGATGGGGTAAGGCTCCCAGTAGATGACTGGGTTGATAGGCCAGATATGGAAGCGCCGTAAGGTGTGGAGTTGACTGGTACTAATAGGCCGAGGGCTTGTCCTCAGTTGCTCGCGTCCACTGTGTTGGTTCTGAAGCCACGAACAGACCAACGGTTGTTCATAGTTTCATAGTGTTTCGGTGGTTATAGCGTTAGGGAAACGCCCGGTTACATTCCGAACCCGGAAGCTAAGCCTTTCAGCGCCGATGGTACTGCAGGGGGGACCCTGTGGGAGAGTAGGACGCCGCCGAACTAATTTTAGAAGAAGCCCTGTTGGGAACCTCGGTTCCCAACAGGGCTTCTTTGCGTTTCGGAACGGGGACCCGCGGCACGAGGTGGTGCCGGCCTGGCGGTCCCACTCCACTTGTTCCTCCGGTTCCATATCGCCGAGCCTTTGTGCCTCTCCCCCTGGGGAGGGGCGGTGCACAGCCGATTGGTCTCAATATGGGCTTGGTGTCGGGGTGTTGAAGGCAGGGGCGGGGTTGGGGAGGTAGGCGTATGGGCTGGTTGAACCGGATAGTTCAGGGTATTGGAGGCATAGGTATGCTGGCGGGGTGAGTGGAGCCAATCTCTCAGCGCCCTCGGCCGCACGGCGGGCCGGGCGTGGGCGGATCGACAAACGTCACGCCATCCTCGATGCGGCCTTCGTCGTGTTCGCTCGTGAGGGCTACGGGAAGGCGAGCGTCGATGCGATCGCCGACGAGGCCGGTGTGGCCAAGCCGACGCTCTACAACCACTTCGGAGGCAAGGAGGCCCTCTTCCGGGAGGCCATGGCCGCCACCGCCGAGCTGGCCACCGCCAAGAGTCTCGCGGTCGTCGCGGGTCTCGCCAGTGACGTCGAGGACCTGTCCGGTGTGCTCGCCGACGTCGGGTACCGCCTGCTGCTGTGTCACACCAGCGACGAAGCCTGGGCCCTGCGACGGTTGCTGTACGCGGAGATCTCGCGGTTCCCGGAGCTCTTCGACAAGGTGTGGGGGCACGGCCCGAACCAGCTGTCGGAGGCGCTCGCGGACCGGTTGGCCCGGCTGGCGCTGGCCGGCCGACTGCGCCTGACCGATCCGGTGCGGGCCGCCGAGCAGTTCGTCGCGCTGCTCACCGGCCCGCTGGAGGGGCGCACTGTCCTCGGTACCCGTACTGTCTCCGACGACGAACTGCGCGCCACTGTTGCCGCCGCGGTGGGTACCTTCATCAGCGCGTTCGCGGTGGCGGTTGAGTAGGACGGTGGTGAACGGCGGGGGAGTGGGCACGGCCGGGGTGGCCCGTCGTACGCATGCTTGACGAGCCGCCCCGCGACGGCTCGTCAAGTCAGGCTCACTGCTCAGGGATTCGAGTTGCGTGCTCCGCGGCTCAGTTCGGCGACGACGTCCAGGTGCCCAGGGACATTTCCGCGGTGATGCCGGGGCCGAAGCCGGCCAGCAGGCCGCGCTGACCGTCCTGTGCTGACGCCTCGTCGAACATGCGGGCCAGGGCGTCGAGCACCACCGCACTGGCGATGTTGCCGTACTCGGTCAGCGTCGCCCGACTGAACCGGAATGCCTCGGGCGGCACTTCCAGGAAGCGGCAGAGGTCGTCGAGGATACGCGGGCCGCCCGCGTGGACGATGTAGAAGTCCAGGTTCCCCGCGTCCCACTTGTGCTCCTCCGCGAGGGCGCGGAGCGCCGGCGCGAGCGGCTCCATGGTGCCCGGGACCCGCTTGTCCAGCTGGAAGTGGAACCCGGTGGAGCGGACCGCGTAGGAGATCCAGTCCTCGGTGTGCGGTATGAGGTACGAGGCGTTCCGCTGCAGATGGACGCCCGTGCCGCCCTTGCCGCGCATCACGGCCGCCGCCACTGCGTCCCCGAACAGGCCGTTGGACAGCAGCGATCCGACTCCGTCGTCGTCGGGCTGGTAGCACAGCGAGCAGAACTCGCAGGCGACGAGCAGGACGTTGGCGTCCGGATACGCCTGGCAGAAGTCGTGTGCGCGATTTATCGCGGCACCGCCTGCGGCACAACCGAGTTGGGCGATCGGAATCTGACGCGTGTCCGACCGGAACCCCATGTGGTTGATGAGCCACGCCGTCAGCGACGGCATCATGAAGCCGGTGCACGACACGTAGATGATCAGGTCGATCTCCCGTGGCTCCAGCTCCGCGTGGTCGAGTGCCCGGCGCACGACAGCGGGGACGCGCGCCTTGGACTCCTCTTCGTAGATGGCGCTGCGGGCGTCGAATCCCGGATGCTCCAGCACCTTGTCGATCGGCTGGATCAGATGCCGCCGTACGACGCCCGTGTGCTCGATCAGTCTCAGCACGAGATTCAGCTGCGAGTGGTTGGCGTGCAGCTGACGTGCCAGTTCGAGGGTGTCGTCCCTGGTGATGATGTATTCAGGGACCGCGATTGCCGGCTTGCACAAAACGGCCATCGGATGCACTCCTTGCAGACTGTGGTCCGCTCAGTGCTGTTCTCGCGCTGCATTTCGCGTCTTTGTCGCTTCCATGTCGACCGGCGAAATCTTCGTCGATTCCGTCGACCTCACGACACAGACCCCTGGAAGGACGCGAGCGGGCCATCCGTCGAAGAATGAACTCTCCCCGTGCAGATGGGTCATTCCTAGACCGTACGCCAAGGGGGTGAGTTCCGCATTCTGCAGCCGGGGCCGCGGAATTACCGCGGCCCCGGCAACTCACCACACCACCGGCAAAGCCAGCGGATAGCGCCAGATCGCCGTGGTGTTCCACCGGACTTCCTCGGCCGGCTTGGCCAGCTTCAGGTCGGGGAACCGCTTCAGCAGGGTGCTGAGCGCGACCTGAAGCTCCGTGAGGGCCAGCGGGGCCCCCAAGCAGTGGTGCGCGCCCCAGCCGAACGTCATGTGTCCGGTGGGCTCGCGCGAGAGGTCCAGCTCGTCGGGCCGTTCGAACTTCGCGCCGTCCCGGTTGGCGGTCAGATACGAGACGTGCACGATGTCCCCGGCCCGGATCGTCACCCCGCTCAGCTCCACGTCCTCCAGCGCGACACGAGGGATGCCAACTCCCTTGCGGAACGGGATGAACCGCAGCATCTCCTCGATCGCCTGTGGCAGCGCCTCGGGGTGCTCCCGCAGCATCGCCAGGTCCTTGGGCCGGGTCAGCAGTGTGTACGAGAGGTTGCCGATCTCGTAGGTGGTGGTGTCCTGGCCGGTGATGAGGAGCACCATCGCCATGACGGTGAGTTCCTTCGCGTCGAGGACCTCGTCCCCGACGCGGGCCGTCGCCAGCGCGCTGATCAGGTCGTCCCCGGGGTCACGCCGGCGCCGTGCGGTCAGCTCCGTGAAGTACTCGCGCATCTCGGCCTTGGCGCGGATGGCGTTGTCCTTGTTGTCGAGGCTGACGTTCATCATCGTCCGGGCGTACCCGCGCAGCTGCGCGCGCTCGTCCTCCGGGATGTCCAGCACCTCGCAGATCGTGGTCAGCGGCAGCGGCTGCGCGAGGTTGTCCATCAGGTCGCCCGGCGCCCCGTCCTCGGCCATCCGGTCCAGCAACTCGTCCACGACGCGCTGCGTGCCCTCCCGCATGCGTTCCACCTGCTTGGGGGCGAACGCCTTTGCCACCAGGCTCCGCAGCCGGCTGCTCGCGGGCGGGTCCATCACGTTGATCGCCTCGTCCTGGACGATCGGTTCCGGTGTCATCCGCGGGAAGTCCCGGCCGATGATTGCGTGCCGGCTGAACCGCCGGTCCGTCGTCACCGTCCGCACATCCTCGTACCGCGTGACCAGCCACGCCTCGCCCTCGCCGTAGGGCAGTCGAATACGTGCGACCGGTTCTTCGGTCATGATTCGTCGAAGCGTCGGATCGAACTCCAGCGCCTCGGCGTAATCGAATGGGCAGTTCCAGACGGTGCTATCGGCTTCCTGTGCCATTCCGGACTCCTGGAGTGAGACGGACGGGGTGGATTCGTCGGAGAGCTGAATTGTTGCGAGCGACGAGCGAATTGCCGCCCGCGGTCACGGGCGGCAAGAAGGCATGCGTGCCCTCGCTAGTCGGCCAGAAAGGCCCTTTTCGTCCCGGTTATCGTACGCAGGCGGTACCGGCCCCGCCTTGGCCGTTCCCGTGCGGGACCGGTGGGCGCGGTGCGTGACGACCCCGCTTCACCCGTCACCGCCGGGGCACTCGACGCCGGGTGCCGGCGACCGCCCTGCTACGCCAAACGGGTGATGGGGTGGCTGGAAGCCCGGCGGGCGGGCCGTATGACCCTCTCCACCGTCAGGACGGCCGTCGCCCCGAGCAGCGCTCCGATGAGCGAGATGGCGATGCTCATGCTCTCCACTCCGATTGCGGGGCGTTTTTGGTGCTGTGGCGACGTCTACGAGTTCGACGGGTTGCGGGACGTACCCAACGGTCGCGGGGCAGCGAGATCGCCCCGCTACCGGACCGCCTGGACTGGGAGGAGTTCGCCCTGGCGGCAGTGGCGCATGCTGTGGCCGCCGACCCGGAGTGGGCGGACGAGGCGCTGCACGGCCGGCTCGGCGAGGTCGCCCCGTGTGACGCGGAGATCCTCGACCGGTTGGTGTGGGGATCCGGGGCATGGGGCCTTCGGGGTGTGTTGTCTCCCCGCCTGGGGGTGCTCAGTCTGTCTGGTGTGCGTCCCGGGCCGAGTCCACGAAGTTCTCCAGCGCCTTCCAGAAGGGGTTGTACGCGGCGTTGAACACCTCCTGGCAGTCCGCGTCGTCCGCCAGGCCCGTCCTGAGCGCCTCGTAGAACGGTCCGGTCGCCTTCTGAAGGGCGAGTGCCGCGGCCGCGGCCGACGGCGGGCCCTCCAACTCCACGACCCGCGCACAGCGGCGGATCTTCGCGTACTCCGCGATCTCCCGGTCGAGCAGGGCGTCGAGCCTGGTGTTCCGCGTCGACGAGGCGGACTCCCGAAGCTCCGCGGAGATCTCCCAGTACAACTCGCCGATGCGGTGGGTCTGTTCGATCAGGTCCAGATAGGCGGTGCGTCGGCTCTCCCGCAGCCGCTCCGCGCGCTGCGAGCGCGCCGCCGTCTCTGCCTGGATCTTGGCGGCCTGCGTACTGCCGCGACTGGTCACCCAGCTGGCCAGTACTGCCGTTCCGCCTGTCACTGCCGCAATCGCCAAGGTCCACACCGTGCTGTCGCCCACGCGGCGCCACAATACCCACCGGATGCCCCGCGGTTGGCTTCTGGGCCTCCTGTTCCTTGCCTGGTTGGACTTTCCGTCGGTGCCGTGCCACCGATGGGGTGCCGCCTTCCGCCTCCTGACTCATCTGTCCCCGCGTCCGCCCACCCCCACTCCCTCGCCGGCCCTGACGCATCCCTGAGTCGGCCCTGATGCCAACCCGAACTCCGACCCCGACTCCGACCCTGACGCCTCCCTTCGCCGACCCGCTGGGTCCCGCACCAGCACCCACACGCGGCGCCCGCACCCTGCGCCCGCACCGGCTCCTCTGGCCAACTCCTCGGCCACGGAAGGAGCGGAAGGACCGATGCGCAATCACCCGCGCGCCCGTAGAGTCCCGCCATGGCAGCTCTGAGCGATCTCCTCCCCGTCGCGGCGGTGCGCCTGGACGTACCGGCTCCGGACTGGCGGGCATCGATCCGGGTGGCGGGCGGGCTGTTGGTGGCGACCGGCGCCACCACCGCCGCGTACACCACAGAGATGATCGGGAACGTGGTGGAGAACGGTCCGTACATCGTCATCGCGCCCGGCTTCGCCCTCGCCCACGCCCGCTCCTCGCCCGCGGTGCTCCGGACCGCGCTGTCCTGGGTCCGGTTGGCGCGGCCCGTGGAATTCGGGCACGAGTCGAACGATCCGGTGTCTCTCGTCGTGGCCCTGGCCGCGCGGGATCAGGGCGCCCATACGGCGGCGCTCGCCGCTCTGGCGCGGTTGCTTGCCGACCCCGACATCGCCCGGGCGCTGCGGGAGGCTCCGGACCCCGCATCGCTGCGCGCACTGTTGGCCGCGCCAGAAGTGCGCAGCCCGGCCGAAAGCGCCGAAGTTCCCGTCGTGCACAAGATCTTGACGGTCTGCGGCAATGGACTCGGCACCAGCCTCTTCCTCAAGACCACGTTGGAGCGCGTACTCGCCCAGTGGGGCTGGGCCCGCCACGTCACCGTGGAGGCGACCGACACCATCTCCGCCAGGGGCAAGGCGGCCGAGGCCGTCGCGATCCTCACGTCCCGTGAGATCGCCGGGACGTTGGGCGAGATGGACGTCCCGGTTGTGGCCGTCGAGGACTTCACCAGCGCCAGTGAGGTCGACCGGGTACTACGCGACATCTATGACGTCTGACACCGATAGGGCATCCGGAAGCGGCGCGCCGTACGGAAGTGACCTGACGTCCGAAGCCGATGGCGCTCGTAGCCGTGCCGAGAGAGGAGACCGCCCGTGACCGTGCTCCTGTCCATCGCCACGTTCCTCGTCGACGAGGTGCTCAGCCGGCCCGCCTGCCTGATCGGCCTGATCACGGCGGCGGGGCTGATCGCACTCCGCAAACCGGTCGGGCAGATAGCCGGCGGTGCCCTCAAGGCCACGCTCGGCTTTCTGCTCATCGGTGCGGGCGCGGGGCTGGTCGTCGGCGCGCTGGGCCCACTGGGCGGCATGATCCAGGGCGCCACCGGGGCACACGGGGTGATCCCGGCCAACGAGGCGATCGTCGGCATCGCCCAGGAGCGGTTCGGTGCGCGGGTCGCCTGGTTGATGATCCTCGGCTTTGCCGTCGCCCTGTTGCTGGCCCGGTTCACACCCCTTCGCTACGTATTCCTGACCGGGCACCACATCCTCTTCATGGCCACGCTGTTGACGATGGTGTTGAGTGCCGCCGGGCAGCCGACGCCGGTAGTGGTTGCCGTCGGCGCCGTCCTGTTGGGCATCCTGCTGGTCGCGCTGCCCGCGTTCGTCCACCCCTGGACCAGGCGCGTCACGGGCAACGACTCCCTCGCCATCGGCCACTTCGGCACCGCCGGATACCTCCTCGCGGGCGCCACGGGGCGGCTCGTCGGCCGGCGCAGCCGCAGTACCGAGGAGATGAAGCTGCCCGAGAGCCTGCGCTTCCTACGGGACTCGATGGTCGCCACGGCACTGTCCATGGTGCTGATCTACGTGGTCATGGCGCTTGTCTATCTGGCCAAGGCAGGACGGGGCGCCGCCTTCCAGGCGTTCGCGGTCGCCGGCGGCAGCACGGCCGGGAACCTCGGCAACTACCTCATGCAATCCGTCATGCAGGGACTGCAATTCGGTATCGCGGTCGCCGTGATCCTCTTCGGTGTCCGAACGATCCTGGGCGAACTCGTCCCCGCCTTCCAGGGCATCGCCGGCAAGTGGGTGCCCGGTGCGGTGCCGGCCCTGGACGCACCGATCGTCTTCCCCTACGCCCAGAACGCGGTGCTGATCGGCTTCCTCGCCAGCTTCACCGGGGGCCTGGCCGGTCTCGCTCTCCTCACCTGGCTGCTCCACCCCGCCCTCGGCCTCGCGCTCGTTCTGCCCGGTCTCGTACCGCACTTCTTCACGGGTGGTGCGGCCGGCGTGTACGGCAACGCGACCGGCGGCCGGCGCGGCGCGATCGCCGGCGCCTTCCTCAACGGCGTCCTGATCACCTTCCTGCCCGCGCTGCTGCTCAAGGTGCTCGGCGCGTTCGGGAAGGCCAACACCACCTTCGGCGATGCCGACTTCGGCTGGTTCGGCACCCTCATCGGCTATGCGGCCAAGGTGGGGCCCACGGGCGGGGCGATCACGATGCTGGTGATCGGCGGCGCCGTACTGGGCGGCGCGATCTTCTTCCAGAAGCGGGTGGTGGACTCGGGGTGGGACCCCGGTGCCGGGCGCCCCGTGACCCGTTCGGGCACCGCCGCGCCCGCTGCTCCCGAGGGGGCCGACGTGCGCATGTCGCTTCGTCGTCACCCCAGGATCGCACCGCCCGTAGGAGCTCCGGCCCCGCCTCCTCCTCAGGGAGACTGACCGGCCAGGGACGGCCGGGGTGGGTCGGCGACCGTCAGCCGTCGGCGCGTTCGTCGGGCGTCGCCCCGTCCCCTCCGGAATCCGCGGCGTCGGCGGACTTGCCGCGGAAGACGCTCAGTGCCTGGTCCACGGCCTCGATCAGGTACTCCCGGTCCGCAGTTTTCTCCATCACCCGCAGCCCCTGGGTGAACGTGACGAGGAACCGCGCCACGCTCTTCACGTCCGTACCCGGCGCGAGTTCACCGTTGGCCCGGGCCCGCAGCAGCAGGGCGGCGTAGGCGTCCTCCATCCCGCGCAGGGCGGCTCGCAGCCGTGCGGTGGCCTCGGGGTCGCAGGGAACGCGTTCCATCACGCCGTGGGTGACCAGGCACCCGTTGCGTTCGGGGTCCGTCAGGGCGGCGTCCACGTAGGACAGCAGGAAGGCGCGCAGGGCGGGCAGCGCGGGACCGTCGCCGGCCAGATCGTTCTCCGCCTTGGCCTTCTCGTCCGTGCTGTAGCGTTCCAGGGCCTTGAGATAGAGGTCGTGTTTGGAACCGAAAGCGGCGTACATACTGGAGCGGTTGATCCCCAACGCGTCCACGAGATCCTGCACGGACGTGCCCTCGTACCCCCGGCGGCGGAACGTCTCCATCGCCACTTTGAGCGCGGCGTGCGGATCGAACTCTTTGGGCCTGGCCATGGAGCGCGATGCTACCCGCCCCGCCTCGTCGCACCCGTGGTGGACGAGAGGCCACGAGCGCCGGCCCGCCCCGTCACCTACGGATCCGGAATCGGTACCTACCGATCCGGGATCGGCCGGTGCCCCACCCCGTCGACCGGTCACCACCTGCCTTGCCTCTCAATGAGAGTTAAAGTCGACATATGGCTAGTGGGGACCTCCCCGACGAGCTGGCCGACGTACTGGCGGGTATCCAACGCCTGATCCGCCGGCGGCTCCGGCCCGGCCTGCCCGGCCCTCGCCTGCGCGGCGCGGAGGTCGAGCTCCTGCGGTTGGTCGCCATCCGGCCCGGCATCCGCGTCTCCGCCGCCGCGCAAGAGCTCTACCTGGCGGGCAACTCGGTCTCCACCCTGGTCAACCAGCTCAGCGGAACCGGCTACCTCCGCCGCGAGACCGACCCCGCCGACCGACGCTCGGCCCTGCTCTTCCCGACCCCGGCGGCCCGGTCACGGCTGCACGACTGGGAGACCCGCCGCAGCGCCCTCGTCCGCGAACAGCTCGAACGCCTCCCGGAAGCCGACCGGACCGCGCTGGAGGCCGCCCTTCCGGCGCTGCGCCAGCTCGCCCGCAACCTGCATCAGCAGACGGAGGGACCATGACCAGCGAAGACCCGGTGCGGCCGGTCCCAGGGGCCGCCCCCGGCCAGTCCCTGCACGCCGCTCCGTCCCGGCACACCGCTCCGTCCCGGCACACGGCGGGCGCACCGACCGGTCGCCCGACAGCCCCCGACCCGGACCGGACTCCCGACCCGGATCGGACCTCCGCCCCGGATCGGACCTCCGCCCCGGACCCGGCTCCGCTTCCCGACGCCCTCGCCTGTCGCGGCCTCCGCTACACCTTCGGTGAGACCCGCGCCGTGGACGGGGTGGACCTGTCCGTCCGCCCCGGTGAGGTCTTCGGCCTGCTCGGGCCGAACGGCGCGGGCAAGACCACCGCCATCCGCTGCATCACCACCCTCCTGCCCGTCCCCACGGGCATGGTGCGAGTCTTCGGGCATGACGCGGCACGGGAGCGGATGGCCGTCCGGCGCCTCCTGGGCTACGTGCCGCAGCAACTGTCCGCCGACGCCGGACTGACCGGCCGGGAGAATGTCGCACTCTTCGCCAGGGTCTTCGACATCCCCCGCCGCGAGCGCGCCGCCCGCGTCGGCCAGGCGCTGGAGGCCGTCGGCCTCACCGACGCCGCGAATCGACTCGCCAGCACGTACTCCGGCGGCATGATCCGCCGACTGGAACTCGCCCAGGCACTGGTCAGCGCACCCCGCCTGTTGATGCTCGACGAACCGACGATCGGCCTCGACCCGATCGCCCGCACCACCGTCTGGGAGCACATCAACGTGGTCCGCGCCGCAACGGGCATGACCGTCCTGGTCACCACCCACTACATGGACGAGGCCGAGCAGTACTGCGACCGCGTCGCCCTGATGCACCGCGGCCGGATCCGCGCCCTCGGCACACCCGCCGAACTCCGCTCGGACCTGCGTGCCCGTCGGGCACAGGCCGCGCGCACCACCACGACGACACCGTCCGCACCCCGCACTTCTGCCTCGTCCGATGTCGAGCCGACCCTGGAGGACGTCTTCCGCGACGTCGCCGGCACCGGACTCGACGAGCAGTCAGGAGACTTCCGCGATGTCCGAAGCACCCGCCGCACCGCAACCAGGGTCGGTTGAGCCCCCGGCCGCCGCCCGTCACTTGGACCTGCTGCTGATTCCACCGCGCCCCCGCACGGGCTGGCGGGTGCTGCCCGCCAGAGTCGTCGCGATGTGCGTGGTCGAGCTGCAGAAACTGCGCCATGACCGCACGGAGCTCTACACCCGCGCCGTCCAACCCGCCCTGTGGCTCGTGGTCTTCGGCGAGACCTTCACCCGTATCAAGGCCATTCCCACTGGTGGCACCCCCTATATCGACTATCTGGCGCCCGGGATCATCGCCCAGTCCGCCATGTTCATCGCGATCTTCTACGGCATCATGATCATCTGGGAGCGGGACGCCGGGATCCTCACCAAACTCCTGGTCACCCCCACCCCGCGGTCCGCCCTGATCGCCGGCAAGGCGTTCGCCGCCGGACTGAAGGCACTGCTCCAAGCCGTGGTGGTCATCGTCATCGCCGCCCTGCTCGGTGTGGCCATGACCTGGAATCCGCTACGGCTGCTGGGCGTGGCCGTCGCCGTGATCCTCGGCTCCGCGTTCTTCTCCTGCTTGTCGATCTCGATCGCCGGCATCGTGCTGACTCGAGACCGCCTGATGGGCATCGGCCAGGCCATCACCATGCCGCTCTTCTTCGCCTCCAACGCCCTCTACCCCGTGGCGGTCATGCCCGGCTGGCTACAGACCGTCAGTCGGATCAACCCCCTCAGCTATCAGGTCGACGCCCTCCGCGGGCTGCTCCTGGGGACCCCCTCGCATCTGGGTCTCGATTTCGCCGTCCTCGCCGCCGCCTCGGTCGCCGGTATCGCCGCGGCCTCGGCTCTCCTCGGTCGTCTGGCCCGCTGACCCGCAGGCCGCCACGACCCGCCGAGCGATCCGCCTCGTCTCTCGCACGGCGGGCGCGACCCTGCCCACGCCAACCCTTCGCGAACACTCTCCGTACTCATGCATCCACCGTAAGAGACCCCACTGACAACGCCCTCGACCAGCGGGAACGCCCGGATCGTCGTCTCCGCCCGCATCGGCGCCTCCGCCCGGGCCGTGGTCTCTGCTCGGCCCGTGCACCGCCGCGTGGTGGCAACGAACGTGAGTCCTCTACCGGTTGCGGACCGCCTCGGGTCCGTCGCCCGTCCGCCGCGCCGTCCCCGTGACGAACGACACGTCTTCCATCGTGGCGGTGCGCACCGCGCATCCGCCCGTGGGTCAGGAGATCACGAGCACTCAGGGGTGCATGGCACCCGGCAACGTGAGTAGTTGTCAGGCACCTCCGCAACGTGGCCTTGAGGGCGGGCGCGTGCTCCGTCACAAGAGAGGATGAACAGGCATACAGAAACTCGATCCGGTGGATTCGCCGAGCTGTCCGCACTGGTCAGAGCTATGAGGCAGGATGGGAACGGCTGCGCCACCTCGTGTGTCGCAGTCAGCGACGTTTGTAGGTTTATCTCTAGAATCGTGCGATGCACATACCGCAGAAAGCCAGCGCTCCTCTGGGTGAGGTGATTCGGTGAACGGCCCCGATGCCACCGACGAGCAGTGGGAAGGGCTCGCTGAAGTCGTACCGCTACGCGGCGGCAGCGAATGGCCCTCGTGGCCCGACCACCGCGCGCTCCCGGACGACGAACCGACCGAAGAGACACGGCGGTTCATCGTCATCCGTGTCCAGACCTTCGCGGACGCCCGGGAAGTGGCCGAGTACCTCATGGCGCAGTTGCCGGTCCTGCTGGACCTCAGCAGCGCGGACACCGATGTCGCCAAGCGCATCCTGGACTTCGCCAGCGGCGTCGTCTTCGGCCTCGGCAGCGGGATGCACCGCGTGGACACCAACGTGTTCCTGTTGGCGCCGGTCGGCACCGAGGTCGCGGAACCGGCAACGGGCTCCGTCCCCCATTCGTAGGAAGAGCAGTTGGGCGTAACGGTTCTCCGTGCGTGCGACTGCATAGCGTCCCCGCATGGATACCGACAGTCCGCGTCCGGCCGTCATCGAATTACGGCTGTCCGCCTTCAAGTCCCATCGCGGCACCACCCTCCCGCTCGGCCCGTTGACCCTGCTCAGCGGCGACAGCGGAAGCGGCAAGTCCAGTGTGCTGCAGGCGTACGAGATCCTCGCCCGGCTCGGCAGCGGAGACCCACTGGAACGGGCCGTGGGGGTGGTGGCGGGTGGAGCCTCTGCCTGCGTACCGGCTGACGCGCGCCCCGATGACCAGGGGCGGCGCGGCTTCCGTCTCGGCTGTACGGTCGACGGCCCGGTGGGCCCCGTCCACCTCGACCTCGCCGTACAGGCCGAACCCGAACTCCGTATCGTCGGCGAGCGGTTGACGGGTTGCGGCGAGACCTTGCTCACCACCGCTCTCACCGACCCCGCCCGTCCCGCCGTCCAGGCTGCCTGGCACACCGCGGGGGCGACGCCGGTGACCCGTGCGCCGCTGCCCGACGACCGGCTGGCCACCTCCCTCCTCCCGCTGCGTGTGGCGGGCAAGACGGAGGGGCAGCGCCTCGTCCTGGCCGCCGCGGAACAAGTCGTGGTGGCGCTGCGTTCAGCCTTTGTGTGCGATCCGCGACCGGAGGCCATGCGGGGCCAGCCGGCGGATGGCGGTGCGCCTGACGGCGGCATCGGAGGCGGTACGTCCGGCACGGGAGGCGCGGGGCGCGGGGCCGGCACGCGCGCCGGTGGTCGGGGTGGTGGCTCCAGCCGCCCGGGGAAAGGAGGGGGATCCGACGGTTCCGGCGGTACGACGGGTACGCGCGGACGCAAAGGCGCACGGAACGGCGGCGGGGCCAGCGGTTGGGGCGAGGACGCAGAGCGCGACGAAGGACGGCTGCGCTCGTCCTGCGACAACCTGTCCGCCGTACTGGAGCGCACCAGCCGCGAATGCTCCCGGAGGCACGCGGTGCTGGTGGCGGCCGTACGGGCGGCGTGTTCCGGGCCCGTTGACGGGCTGCGCGCGGTTCCCCGGCAGCCGGACGCGGCGACGGCGGCGGACGCCGTGGCCACCGGAGAAGCAGATGGTGCCGCGGTGCAGGGGCGGCAGGCGACTCCGGATCCGCGGGACCTCCGGACCGTCCTCGACCGCGGTGTTCTGGGAGAGATGCCCGTCGAGCAGCTCGGCGACGGCGAACTGAGGTTCCTGGCGCTGGCGCTGGTGCTCCTGACCGGTCCCGGGGTGCTTGCCATGGATCCGGCGGGGGAGATCCCCTTGGCGCTGCAGCAGATGACGGTGATGGCGGACGGCATGGACCGCTGCATGGATCGCCGGCAGGTGCGGGAACTGGTGTCGTTGGCGGTGCGGATGGCCGAACGCGGACACGTCAGGCTGCTGGGCACGGTGCGGGACCCGTCGGTCGCCGAGGGGCTGCCCGAGGTGCAGGTGCTACACCTAGGGGTATGAGTGAGGATCTTCATGCCCTGCAGCGACGCCTGGCCGAGTTCGCGGCCGCCCGGGACTGGCAGCAGTACCACACACCCAAGAACCTGGCCGCGGCGCTCAGCGTCGAGGCCGCGGAACTGGTCGAGATCTTCCAGTGGTTGACGCCGGAGGAGTCGGCGAAGGTGATGTCCGACCCGAAGTCCGCCGGCCGGGTGGCGGACGAGGTCGCGGATGTCCTGGCGTATCTCCTGCAGTTCTGCCAGGCACTGGGGATCGACCCGCTGACCGCGCTCGCCGCGAAGATCGAACGCAATGAGACGCGGTTCCCGGCGGTCCGGCAGGCACCGCCGGACCGGCGGCGGGGCGACGAGTAGCCGTCGGACGGACCTGCGGCGGGCGTCGTCCGAGGGGATACGGCCGGCGGGGTGGGGCAAGGGCCTCCGCCCCGTCGGCTTTTTCGCGCCGGTCCTGGGACGGCTCGCGCTGTCTGCCGCGCGCCGTCCCGTGCGCCACTGCTGCCACTGCGGCCGCTGTCGCCCACACCGCCACCTCCGTGCCGCGCGCCGTGAGTCGTGATTTATGCGGAATGGGAACGGCGTCCAACAGCAGGGATCCCGGTGGCTGGTGTGTCGAAAGTGCTTTGAGTGCCGTACGTGGCGCGATTCATGCTGGGATATGGGTGGGAGCGCAGTCACGTGAGGTGCCCCTGGGGGCCGGAACTTCCGCCGCGACCGTTCCGAAATCGCCTCTCGTCACTCTATGGAGTCATGGATCTTTCCACAGCGCCTTGGTTGTCCACAGATTTGCGAATTCCTCTGGCGTTTTTGGCTGTTGACCCTCACTCTGGGTAGTGGAAGGAGAGCGGGGTGAATGCACATGGAGAAGGAGGGAGGAATGCAGATGGACGCGGTGCGGATCATCGCGGCCAGTCGGCGCAGTCTGGCACAGGCGAACACGGTGCATGACGTGCTCGTCGAGGCGTGGCAGGCGCAAGCCTTGGCAGAGGCGATAGGTAGCCATCTCGCGATATTCGGTCCGTACGAAGTGCGGTCCAGAGCCCGGGGGTTGGGCGATGCGAGCGGGCGGTTCAGCGGGGGACTGCTGTGCTCGACAGCGACCACCGACGGGTTGCGGGCGGCTCAGCTGACCGAGATACGTGACGTCAAGGCAGTCCTTGTCGGCCTCTGCCAACTGCTCCGAGAGGTGTGCGAGGCGCTGGTGGGAGTGGTGATCTCGGCCGAGGAGGAGGGAATGTACTGGACCTGCGTCGAGGCCATGGACACCGCCGACGAATCGAGAGACCACGCCGCCGGAATACTGGAGAAACTGGAGGTACGCGACCGGCACCTTGCCTGACGAAGGGCGGGCCGCCTCCCGCCCTGCCCTCGGGAACCACCATCGGCCCAGCTGGCACCCCATGCTGGCCGACCAGTTCAACCGGCCTTCCCGGGTAGAGGCGCGTCACCCGTGCCCCCGGCAGGCCATGCCCGGAACCGGCATCCGTCCGCGCCCCTCCGGCCCTTGCCCTCGCCTGTTCCCGCTTCCCCTGAACCCCTCCCTCCTCGCCTCCACGTCCCTCCGTGGCTTCGTTCTGGCGGCAGCCAGTAGGTGACACGGATCTGACGGGGCAGGGTCTCGTCACCGTCAACGTGATCGTCGGGTTCCTCGTCACCGTCCTTTCCCTCTCCCGCTTCCTTCTCCTTCCACCTCCCGCCTCCTCTCCCGTTTCTTCTGCGCCCTCGGTACTTGTCGCTGCGCCTTTGCGCGGGTGGGGCAGGCGACCGGGGCCGGGGCCGGGGCTGTGGCCCGGAGCAGGGACGTGGGCTGAGGCAGGGGCGGAGTCGCCTGTCGCGCAAGGCGCCGTGCCGGCGGGGTCTCGTTCTTCACCGCAAGCCCGGTCGCCCGCTCACCCCGCCGGCCAGGCGGCTTCGCTCCGCCCACTCGGCATGCCGGACCGACTACGCACTCCACATATGCCAAAACGAGCCCACCCGATGGGCTGGTAGGCACCGGCGATTGTTTCGCCGACCACCGTGCAGGATGGAGGTATGGATCTACGCATCTTCACCGAGCCCCAGCAGGGGGCTTCCTACGACACCCTTCTGAAGGTCGCCAAGGCCACCGAGGACCTCGGGTTCGACGCCTTCTTCCGCTCCGACCACTACCTGCGGATGGGCAACGTCGACGGGCTGCCCGGTCCGACGGACGCCTGGATCACACTGGCCGGTCTGGCCCGCGAGACCAAGCGCATTCGGCTCGGCACGCTCATGACGGCCGGTACCTTCCGCCTGCCTGGCGTGCTGGCCATCCAGGTGGCCCAGGTCGACCAGATGTCCGGCGGTCGGGTGGAACTCGGCCTCGGCGCAGGGTGGTTCGAGGAGGAGCACAAGGCGTACGGCATCCCGTTCCCCAAGGAGAAGTTCGCGCGGCTTGAGGAGCAGCTGGCGATCGTCACCGGACTGTGGGCCACGGAGGTCGGAAAGGAGTTCTCTTACGACGGGACGCATTACCAGTTGGAGAAGTCGCCCGCGCTGCCCAAGCCCGCCCAGGGCAAGGTGCCGGTGCTGATCGGGGGACACGGCGCGACGCGGACCCCGCGACTGGCGGCGCGGTACGCCGACGAGTTCAACATGCCCTTCGCCTCGCTCGAAGACAGTGAGCGCCAGTTCGGACGGGTGCGGGCGGCCGCCGAAGCCGCTGGGCGCAAGGGTGAGGACCTGGTGTACTCCAACGCTCTGGTCGCCTGTGTCGGCAAGGACGACGCCGAGGTCGCGCGGCGGGCCGCGACCATCGGGCGCGAGGTGGACGAACTCAAGGCCAACGGTCTGGCGGGCTCGCCTGCCGAGGTCGTGGACAAGCTCGGCCGCTACTCCGCCATCGGCGCCTCCCGCGCCTATCTGCAGATCCTGGATCTGGACGACCTGGATCACCTGGAGCTGATCTCCGCGCAGGTTCTGTCCCAGCTGAGCTGACGGTGGGGCCGTGGCGGCCGGCGCGGTATGGCTGTCAGGTGGGGCGGTGCCGTGGGGCCGGCCGCCGTCGGTGCGTTGCCGTAGCGCGGGGAGCGGGGAGCGGAACGCGGGGCGTGGAGTCGCGGGTTGCGGGGTGGGGGGGGAGGGGGAGGGGGAGGGGCGAAGCAGGCGGTAGAGCTGGGAAAATCGGTGGGGAATCAGCGCCGCACACGTCGATACTCAAGGTGTGTTTCTGACCATAACCACCACCGGTACGACCGACCGCCCCGCGACCGACCTCGGGTTTCTGCTGCACAAGCATCCCGATCGGGCGCAACAGTTCTCGACGGCGCACGGCACCGCGCATGTCCTCTACCCGGAGGCCGACGCGGAACGGTGCACGGCGGCGCTGCTGCTGGAGGTCGATCCCGTCGCCCTGGTGCGGCGTGGGCAGGGCAAGGGGCGAGGCGGGGCCCCGGACGCGGCGCTCGGGCGGTATGTGAACGACCGCCCCTACGCGGCGTCGTCGCTGCTGGCGGTGGCGTTGCGGAGTGTTTTCGCGAGCGCGATGAAGGGGCAGTGTGCGGCCCGTCCGGAGCTGGTGGGGTGGCCGATCCCGCTCCGTATCGAGGTGCCGGTGCTGCCCGCTCGCGGCGGCGCGGCGCTGGTGGAGCGGCTGTTCCGGCCGCTGGGCTGGTCGGTGCTGGCCGAGCCGCTGCCGTTGGACGAGACGTTCCCCGAGTGGGGCGACTCGCGCTACGTACGGCTGGTGCTGGAGGGCGCATGTGAACTCGCCGTCGCACTAAGGCACTTGTATGTGCTGCTGCCGGTGCTGGACGACGCCAAGCACTACTGGGTGGCGCCCGACGAGGTCGACAAGTTGCTGCGAGCCGGTGAGGGCTGGCTGGAGCGCCACCCGGAGCAGCGGTTGATCGTCGGCCGCTATCTCGCCCGCCGCCAGTCGCTGACGCGTGAGGCGATGGCGCGGCTGGAGCTGGAGCGGCTCGCCGAAGCGGACGACGCGGCCGTCGAGGAGATCGACAACGCGGTGGACGAGGAGGCGGACACCGAGGAGAAGCCGGTGCCGCTCGCCGTGCGGCGACGGGAGGCGGTCCTCGGAGTGCTGCGCTCGGCCGGAGCCGCCCGGGTCCTCGATCTGGGTTGCGGACAGGGGCAGTTGATCGGCGCGCTCCTCAGGGAAGGGCAGTTCACCGAGATCGTCGGGATGGACGTGTCGATGCGGGCCCTCCAGGAGGCCCGGCGCAGGCTTCGCCTCGACCGGTTGCCGGAGCGACAGGCGCAGCGCGTGCGGCTCGTCCAGGGGTCGCTGGCGTACACGGACAGCAGGCTCAAGGGGTTCGATGCCGCGGTGCTCAGCGAGGTCGTCGAGCATGTGGATCCGGAGCGGCTGCCGGCGCTGGAGTACGCGGTCTTCGGGGTGGCCAGGCCCCGAACGGTCGTGGTGACCACGCCCAACGTCGAGTACAACGTGCGCTGGGAATCGTTGCCCGCCGGGCGGGTGCGGCACGCGGACCACCGGTTCGAGTGGACGCGGGACGAGTTCCGACGCTGGGCGGGGGAGGTCGCCGCGCGGCACGGCTATGCGGTGACGTTCGGCCCGGTGGGGCCGGAGGACCCGGAGGTCGGGCCGCCGACCCAGCTTGCGTGCTTCGTCCGCGAGGGCGGCGAGGAAGGCGTCAAGGGCAGCGAAGGTACGAACGGCAGCAACGGCGTGGGTGTGGATGTGGGTGTGAGCAGGAGTGGGAGCGGAAGCGGGGGATGGGCCTGGGGCGAGAGTGTCGGTGGTGTGGCCGACGGGGGTCACAATGGTGACATCAGGGATGGTCAGGGCATTGGGGTCGGCGATGGCAACAGTGGACCGGGCGATTCCGGCAGTTCCGGTAGTCCTGGCGGTCCTGGCGGTTCCGGCAGTGGGAAGGCGGTAGCGGCATGAGTGAGCCGGACCGTATGTCGGTGTCGCATGTGCTTGCCGTGCCCGATCTGTCGCTGGTGGTGCTGATCGGGGCGACGGGCTCCGGCAAGTCGACCTTCGCCGCCCGGCATTTCAAGCCGACCGAGGTGATCTCGTCGGACTTCTGCCGTGGGCTGGTCAGCGACGACGAGAACGACCAGAGCGCCAGCGGCGATGCGTTCGAGCTGCTGCACTTCATCGTGGGCAAGCGGCTCGCGGCCGGGCGGTTGACGGTGGTGGACGCCACCAATGTGCAGACGGAGTCGCGTGCCCGGCTGGTGCAGCTGGCGCGCGAGCATGACGTCCTGCCGGTGGCGATCGTGCTGGACGTGCCCGAGCGCGTCTGTGCCGAGCGCAACGCGGCGCGTGCCGACCGGGCCGGGCTGCCGCTCCGCGTCATCCAGCGGCACCAGCGTGAACTGCGGCGCTCGCTCGGCAAGTTGGAGCGCGAGGGCTTCCGCAAGGTGCATGTGCTGCGCGGCGAGCGGGAGGCCGAGGCCGCGGAGATCGTCAGGGAGCGGCGGTTCAACGACCTGCGGCACCTCACGGGTCCGTTCGACATCGTCGGCGACATCCACGGGTGCCGCTCCGAACTGGAGACGCTGCTGGGCCGCCTCGGGTACGAGCTCGCCCGGGACGGCCAGGGGCGGGCCGTGGACGCGGTGCACCCCGAGGGACGCACGGCGGTCTTCGTCGGCGACCTCGTCGACCGGGGGCCGGACAGCCCCGGCGTGCTGCGCCTGGTGACGGGAATGGTGGCGGCCGGTCACGCACTGTGCGTTTCCGGGAATCATGAGAACAAGCTCGGACGTTACCTCAACGGTCGCGCTGTTCAGCACACGCACGGTCTCGCCGAGACCATCGAGCAGTTGGAGAAGGAGGACGAGGCGTTCCGCGCCGGGGCCGCGGAGTTCATTCGGGGACTGGTCAGTCACTACGTCCTGGACGGGGGTGGATTGGTGGTGTGCCATGCCGGGCTGCCGGAGAAGTACCACGGCCGCACGTCGGGCCGGGTGCGGTCCTTCGCGCTGTACGGCGACACGACGGGCGAGACCGACGAGTTCGGCCTGCCCGTGCGGTACCCCTGGGCGGAGGAGTACCGCGGCCGCGCCGCCGTCGTCTACGGTCACACCCCGACCCCGCGCGCCGGTTGGGTCAACAACACCATCTGCCTGGACACCGGTTGTGTCTTCGGCGGGAAGCTGACCGCGCTGCGCTGGCCGGAGCGCGAGGTGGTGGACGTGCCGGCGGAGCGCGTCTGGTACGAGCCCGCCAAGCCGCTGGCCGCGGAGGCGCCGGGCGGGGCGGACGGGCGGCCGCTCGATCTGGGCGACGTGGCCGGCCGGCGGGTCGTGGAGACCCGTCACATGGGCCGCCTCGCCGTCAGGGAGGAGAACGCCGCTGCCGCGCTGGAGGTGATGAGCCGCTTCGCGATAGACCCGAGGCTGCTGCCGTATCTCCCGCCGACCATGGCGCCGTGCGCGACCGCCAAGCCGTCCGAGGAGGCGGATGCGCGCGGCGAGGGCTTCCTGGAGCACCCGCGGGAGGCGTTCGCCGAGTACCGGGCGGCGGGCGTCCGTGAAGTGGTCTGCGAGGAGAAGCACATGGGCTCCCGGGCCGTGGTGCTGGTCTGCCGTGACGAGGCGGTGGCCCGCGAGCGGTTCGGGGTGTCGGCGGCGGGAGTCTCGGGTGCGCTGTACACCCGCACCGGGCGTCCGTTCTTCGACGACCGGGAGACGACCGAGCGGATACTGCGGCGGGTCCGCGACTGCGTGGAGCGGGCCGGGCTGTGGTCGGAGCTGGACACCGAATGGCTCGTGGTGGACGCCGAGTTGATGCCGTGGTCCCTCAAGGCGACGGGTCTGCTGCGCACGCAGTACGCGGCGGTCGGTGCGGCCTCCCGGGCGGTGTTCCCGGGGGCGCTCGGCGCGCTGGAGGCGGCGGCCGGCCGCGGGGTCGAGGTGGCGGCGCTGCTCGACCGGCAGCGCGGCCGGGCCGCCGACGCCGCGGCGTTCACCGACGCGTACCGGCGCTACTGCTGGCGGGTGGGGGAGCCTGCGCCGCCGCCCGCGGAGGCCGTGCCGGGGCTGGCCGGGATCCGGCTCGCGCCGTTCCAGATCCTCGCGGTCGAGGGGCGCAGCCTGGCCGGCCTGGCGCACACCGAGCAACTGGCCCTGATCGACCGGCTGATAGCGGCGGATCAGTCGCTGCCGTCGGGGGAGGGCGCGACGGTGGCGGATGCGACGAGGGCAGACGCGACGGGCGAGGGCGCGACGGTGGCGGATCCGACGACGGACGATCCAACGGTGATGGACCCGACGGTGGGGAACGCGCCTGCCGGGTCCGCTGCCGACCGCATACGGTTGCTCGCGCCGACCCGGCGGTTGGTCGTCGACACGGAGGACGAGGCGTCGGTCGCGGCCGGTGTGGAGTGGTGGCTGGACCTGACCGCGGAAGGCGGTGAGGGCATGGTCGTCAAGCCGGTCCGGGCGCTGGTCCGGCAGGCGGACGGCCGGCTCGTCCAGCCGGGCATCAAGTGCCGCGGCCGGGAGTACCTGCGGATCGTCTACGGTCCGGAGTACACCCGCCCGGAGAACCTGCGGCGCCTGCGTGTCCGCCACCTCGGCCACAAGCGTTCGCTGGCCCTGCGCGAGTACGCGCTGGGGCTGGAGGCGCTCGAACGGCTGGCGGACGGGGAGCCGCTCTGGCGGGTGCACGAAGCGGTCTTCGCGGTGCTCGCGCTGGAGTCGGAGCCGGTGGACCCGCGGCTGTAGCGGGGCGCGGCGGGGCGCGGCGAGGAGTCGTCGGCGCGTACGACGTGCCGCGCCCAGGGTCTGGGCCTGGGTCTGGGCCTGGGGCGGGCGAGCCCAGGCCAGGCACAGGGGGGCGCCCCGCCGGTCTCACGCCACCCGTGCCGCCCGGTACGTGCGTCGGTAGTCGACCGGGGGCACGCCCATCGCCCGGGTGAAGTGGCGGCGGAGGTTGGCGGCCGTCCCCAGGCCGGCGATCTCCGCCACCCGGTCCACGGGCAGGTCGGTGCTCTCCAACAACTCCCGTGCCCGTGCGAGGCGTTGGGACTGGAGCCACTGCATCGGCGTGGTCCCGGTCGTGGCGTGGAAACGCCGGACGAGGGTGCGCGGGCTGGTGTGTGCATGCCGGGCGAGGTCGGCGACGGTCAGCGGCTCGCGGAGCCGTTCGGTGGCCCAGTGCAGGACCGGTGCGAGGGAGTCGTCGCGGCGTTCCGGCAGCGGCGTCTCGATGTACTGTGCCTGGCCGCCGGGGCGGTGCGCGGGCGCGACCAGTTGTCGGGCGAGCGAGTTGGCGACGCCGGTGCCGAAGTCCTCGCGGATCAGGTGCAGGCAGACGTCGATGGAGGCGGTGGCGCCCGCGCCGGTGAGCACGTCGCCGTGGTCGACGTACAGGACCGTCGGGTCCACGCTCACCGTCGGATGGCGCTCGGCGAGCAGTGCCGCGTACATCCAGTGCGTGGCGGCGGTCCGGCCGTCGAGCAGCCCGGCCGCGGCGAGGGTGAAGGCGCCCGAGCAGAACGAGACCACGCGCGCGCCGCGACGGTGGGCCTCGCGCAGCGCCGCGACGAGTTCGTCCGGCGGGTCGCCGTGGACGTCGGCGGACGCCGGCACGATGACCGTGTCGGCGGAGACCAACTCCTCGACGCCGTACGGGGTCCGGGTGTTGAACCACGCGCCGGCGAGGCTCGTCTCCCCCGCCCCTTCGCCGATCACGCACACCCGGACGTCGTACCAGTCCGGGGGCGGTTGGAGCCGGTCGAAGCCGAAGATGTGGCAGGGGACGGCGAGTTCGAAGAACGGCATTCCGGCGGTGACGGCGATCGCGAGGGAGGGCATGACGCGAGTGTCGCAGAGCACGTGGCAGAAATGTAGCGGGTGGTGGCAGTACTGCCACTCGTGACGGGGGAGCGCACGGCCGATGCTTGATCGACATGACCACTCCTCTACCGAGCGACCAGGGGACGGGTGCGCCCACGGGCGCGGCCCCCGTTCCCCGCCCCACCGATACCGACGGGCACCCCACCACCCGGGCCACCCGGACCGCCGCCCCGCAGGCCGACGCCTGCGACGCCTCCTCCGCCGCGCGCCAGGCCACTCGCGATCTGCCCGGTTCCACGGCCACCCGCGAAGCCCCCGACCCCCGTCGCTGGCTGATCCTGGCGATCGCCTCCGCGGCGCAGTTCCTCGCCGTGCTCGACCTGATCGCGGTCACCATCGCGTTCCCGGCCATCGGCCAGGACTTCGCGCCGGCGCCGGCCGCCGCGCTCTCCTGGGTCCTCAACGGCTACACCGTCGTGCTCGCCGCGCTCCTCGTGCCCGCCGGCCGAGTCGCCGACGAGGCCGGGCGGCGGCGCTGCTTCCTGGTCGGCATGGTGCTGTTCGGTCTGGCGTCGGCGGCCTGCGGGGCGGCGCCCACGCTCACCCTGCTGATCGTGGCGCGGGTGGTGCAGGGCGTGGCCGCCGCGGTGCTGATCCCCACCTCGCTCTCCCTGGCGCTGCCCGCCTTCCCGGCCCGCGAGCGGGCGACCGCGGTCGGCGCGTGGACGGCGGTCAGCGCGGTGGCGGCGAGTTCGGGCCCGGTGATCGGCGGGCTGCTCGCCGCCGTCGACTGGCGGCTGATCTTCCTGATCAACGTCCCGGTGGTGCTGCTCGCGGTCGTCGCGGGCGTCCGGCTGCTGCCCCGATCGGTACGCGGGCCACGGCAGGCGCTCGACCTGCCTGGCACGGCGCTGGTGCTGGTGTGTGTCGGCGCGCTGGTGACCGCGTTCGTCGAGGCCCCCGAGTGGGGCTACACCGCGCCGGCCACGCTCGCCGTCCTCGCCGCCGGCGTGCTGGCGGGCGTACTGGGCGTCCGCCACGTCCGGCGGGCCGAACATCCCGTCGTGCATCCGGCGCTCTTCCGCACCCCCGGTTTCACTCCGGCCACCCTGGGGCTGCTCGGCTACTTCGTCGCCTACGGGGCGATGATGCTCGCCGCGAGCCTGCTGTTCACCGACGTCTGGCACTACCCGGTGCGGACGGCGGGCCTGGCGATGGCGCCCTGGCCGTTGACCGTGCTGGTGGTCTCGGCGGTCTCCGGCCGGATCGTCGCGGCGGTCGGGAACCGGGGGACGGCGGTGATCGGCGCGCTGTGCTTCGTGGCGGCGGCGCTGTGGTGGTCCGTCCTGGCCGGCGACGGGAGCGGGGGGACGCACTACGCGACGCGGTTCCTGCCCGGACTGATCCTCGCCGGGTGCGGCACCGGGCTCTACCAGCCGGTGATGTTCGCTGCCACGGGATCGCTGCCCAGCGGCCAACTCTCCCTCGGTTCGGGCGTCCTGATGGTGTCCCGGCAGGCCGGTACCGCGCTCGGCGTCGCTGTCCTGATCGCCGCCATGGGCGGCCAGCAGCATCCGGAGCTCGGGGCGCTGCGCGGCGGCTGGATCATCGCGGCGGTGACCTCGGTGGGCGCGGCGGTGGCGGCGCTGGCCCTGGGGCGGGACGGGCAGCCGCGGCGGTAGACGGGAGCGAGGCGCGGCCGGGAGTGACGGGCAGGCGGTAGACGGGAGCAGACGGGGGCGAGGGGAAAGGACGGGCGGGCCGGCCAACACCGCTGGACATTCCCCGACATCCCCCGACTCCCGGCACTTGGCGCCCGGAGCCGACAAGATGGGGAGATGGGATTCCATGTCGACTCAGAGGCCGGGCGGCTGCGCCGGGTGATCCTGCACCGCCCCGATCTGGAACTGAAGCGGCTCACCCCTTCCAACAAGGACACCCTGCTCTTCGACGACGTGCTGTGGGTGCGGCGGGCGCGGGCCGAGCACGACGGGTTCGCGGACGTGCTCCGCGACCGGGGTGTCGAGGTGCACCTCTTCGGGGATCTGCTGGCCGAGAGCCTCCAGATCCCCGAAGCGCGGACGCTTGTCCTGGACCGGGTCTTCGACGAGAAGGAGTACGGGCCGCTGGCGACCGACCACTTGCGGGCGGCGTTCGCCGAACTGCCGGTGCCCGAACTCGTCGAGGCGCTGGTCGGCGGGATGACCAAGCGCGAGTTCCTCGAACGCCACCCCGAACCCACCTCGGTCCGCTTCCACGTGATGGACCTGGACGACTTCCTGCTGGGCCCGCTGCCCAACCACCTCTTCACCCGCGACACCTCCGCCTGGATCTATGACGGCGTGTCGATCAACTCCATGCGCTGGCCAGCCCGGCAGCGCGAGACCGTGCACTACGAGGCCATCTACCACTACCACCCGCTCTTCCGCGACGAAGCGTTCCACGTCTGGTCGGAGGGCCAGGCGGACTTCCCCTCGACGATCGAGGGCGGTGACGTCCTGGTGATGGGCAACGGGGCGGTGCTGATCGGCATGAGCGAGCGCACCACTCCGCAGGCGGTGGAACTCCTGGCCCGCGGGCTGTTCGCGGCGGGATCCGCGCAGACGATCGTGGCGCTGGACATGCCCAAGCGGCGGGCGTTCATGCACCTGGACACCGTGATGACCATGATCGACGGGGATACCTTCACCCAGTACGCGGGCTTGGGCATGCTCCGCTCGTACACCATCGAACCGGGCGCGGGGGCGCAGGACCTCAAGGTCACCGACCATCCGCCGGAGCACATGCACCGCGCCATAGCGGCCTCCCTGGGCCTGTCCGACATCCGGGTGCTCACCGCGACCCAGGACGTGCACTCGGCCGAGCGGGAGCAGTGGGACGACGGCTGCAACGTGCTGGCGGTGGAGCCCGGCGTGGTGGTGGCCTACGAGCGGAACGTCACCACCAACACCTTCCTGCGCAAGCGCGGCATCGAGGTGATCACGATTCCCGGGAGCGAGCTCGGCCGGGGCCGCGGCGGCCCGCGCTGTATGAGCTGCCCGGTGGCCAGGGACGCGGTGCCGGGGATGGGCTGAGCCGGGTTTCCGGGGAGGTCGGGCCGGCCGCCGGAGGGTATCCGTATACAGATACGAAGTCTCGTATAGACTTCCAGCGCGGGAGGTCGAGCGAGCTGTCGATACGTCGGCTCACCGACTCACCGACTCACCGGCTCGCCGACTCGTCGAGCCGGTGAGCCGAAGCATCGAGGAATCGGTGAATTGGTGAATCGGTGAATCGGTGACCCGTCGCTCCGATCCTGCCACCGGTCCGATTCCGGCACCGACCCGCTTCCCGTCCTTCCACCCGCCTCTCCCGCCACCCACTCACGCACCCGCCCCACCACGACCCGCCGCGAACGAGGAGCCCACCCATGGCGATAGACCTCACGGGCCGCCACTTCCTCAAGGAGCTGGACTTCAGCGCCGAGGAGTTCCGCCGACTGATCGACCTGGCCGCCGAGCTGAAAGCGGCCAAGCGTGCCGGCACCGAGGTCCGCCGCCTGAACGGCCGCAACATCGCGCTGATCTTCGAGAAGACCTCGACCCGGACCCGCTGCTCCTTCGAGGTCGCCGCCGCCGACCAGGGCGCGTCGACCACCTACCTGGACCCGTCCGGCTCGCAGATCGGGCACAAGGAGTCGGTCAAGGACACCGCCCGCGTCCTCGGCCGGATGTTCGACGCCATCGAGTTCCGCGGCAGCCGCCAGGCCGACGTCGAGGAGCTCGCGGCGCACGCCGGGGTGCCCGTCTACAACGGGCTCACCGACGACTGGCATCCGACCCAGATGCTCGCCGACGTCCTGACCATGGTCGAGCACGGCGGTGCCCGCCCCCTGGAGGAGACCGCCTTCGCCTACCTCGGCGACGCCCGCAACAACATGGGCAACTCCTACCTCGTCACCGGCGCGCTGCTCGGCATGGACGTGCGGATCGTGGCGCCCCGGCAGCTGTGGCCGGAGGACGCCGTCGTCGCCCGGGCGCGGGCGCTCGCGGAGACCAACGGGGCCCGGATCACCCTCACCGAGGAGGTCGCCGAGGGCGTCCGGGACGCGGACTTCGTCGCCACCGACGTCTGGGTCTCCATGGGCGAGCCCAAGGAGGTGTGGGACGAGCGGATCGCGCTGCTCGCCCCGTACGCGGTCACCATGGACGTGCTGCGCGCCACCGGCAAGCCCGGGGTGAAGTTCCTGCACTGCCTGCCCGCCTACCACGACCTCGGCACCGCCGTCGGCCGGGAGATCCACGCCCGCCACGGCCTGACCTCGCTGGAGGTCACCGACGAGGTCTTCGAGTCCGCGCACTCGGTCGTCTTCGACGAGGCGGAGAACCGGATGCACACCATCAAGGCCGTGATGGTGGCGACGCTGGGCCGCTAGGGCCTGACGCATAGCCATTCGGGGGTCCGGGCGCTCATGCGACCCGGGCGGTTACCATCGAGCCGCTGACGGGGCCCGGACCCACCGGTCCGGGCCCCGCTGCGTGCCCGGCCCACCCGCGCCGCGCGCCTCGCACCACCAGAGAGAGAACCACCCCATGCCCCGCTCAGGCGCGTCCGGACTGCGCATCAAGTCCCCCGACCTCCTCATCGCCGAATCAGGGGCGGACCTCCAGGGCCATGGCCTGCGGCGCAGCATGGGCCTGTTCCAGCTCATCTGCTTCGGCGTCGGTGCCATCGTCGGCACCGGCATCTTCGTCGGGCTCTCCGACACCGTCGCCCAGGCCGGCCCCGCGGTCGTCGTCTCCTTCGTCCTGGCGGCCGTCACCTGCATCTTCACCGCCTTCGCCTTCGCCGAGCTGGGCGGCGCGATCCCGGTCTCCGGCAGCTCGTACTCCTACGCCTACGCCACCCTCGGCGAGCGCGCCGCCTTCCTCGTCGGCTGGTGCCTGCTGCTCGAATACGGCGTCTCGGTCTCGGCGGTCGCGGTCGGCTGGGGCCAGTACCTCAACCAGCTGCTCGGCAGCCTGACGGGCTGGCAGTTGCCCGCCGCGCTCGCCAACCCGCCGGGCGACGGCGGCGTCGTCAACCTCCCGGCGGTGCTCGTGGTGCTGCTGGCCGCGGTGCTGCTGGTCCGCGGCGTCCGGGAGAGCGCCCGCGCCACCGCCGCGATGGCGGTGCTCAAGCTGCTGGTCCTGGTGCTGTTCTGCGTGATCGGCTTCGGCGCCTTCCGCAGCGGGAACCTCTCCCCGTTCGCCCCGGAGGGCCTGGCCGGGATCACCTCCGGCGCCTCCATCGCGTTCTTCTCGTACATCGGCTTCGACTCGATCACCACCGCCGGCGAGGAGGCACGGAACCCGCGCCGCGACGTCCCCGTCGCGATCATGGTCTGCATCGGAGTGGTCACCGTCCTGTACTGCCTGGTCGCGCTCGCCGCCATCGGCGCGCTCTCCGCCGGGCAGGTCGCGGGCCGCCCCGCCGCGCTGTCGCTGATCGTCGACCGGGTCACGCACTCCGGCATCGGCGGCACGGTGATCGCCTTCGGCGCGGTCGTCGCCATCGCCTCCGTGGTCCTGGCCGTGATGTACGGGCAGACCCGCATCCTGATGTCGATGGCGCGGGACGGGCTGGTCCCCGGGGTCTTCGCGCGGGTCTCGCCCCGGACCGCCACGCCCGTCGCCAACACCTGGATCGTCGCCGGGGTCTTCGCCCTCCCGGCCGCGGTCGTCCCGCTGGACATGGTGATGAACCTGAGCAGCGCCGGCACGCTGGTGGCCATGGCGGCGGTCAACGTCAGTGTGCTGATCCTGCGCCGCAAGCGGCCCGACCTGCCGCGCCGCTTCCGGGTGCCGCTCTACCCGCTCAGCCCGCTGCTCGGCATCGCCTTCTGCGGCTACCTCGTCTACGGCACCGGCCCGGCCACCTGGCTCCAGCTGGCCGTGTTCCTCGTCGTCGGTGTGGTCGGGTACGAGCTGTACGGGCGCCGGCACTCGCGCCTCTCGGCCGCAGCGGGCGGGGACGGAACCCCCGGGTCCGGGACGGGCACCGCCCAGGAGGGTCAGGAGGGTGCGGAGTCGCCCCGGGGAGGCGCCGCCGGTGCTGCGCCGGCCACCGCCCCGGAAGGGCGGTCCGCCGGTGCGCCCGCGGTCACGGCAGCCGCGGCTCCCGCAGCGCCGGAAGCGTGAACCACACCGCCTTGCCGTGCGGCGTCCGCCGGCAGCCGGCGGACGTGCTCAGCCCCCGCACCAGCCGCAGCCCCCGCCCGACGACCGGCGAGCGCTGACCGACCGCGGCCCCGAACTCCCGGCGGCCGGACCCGCCGCGCGCCCCGTCCGCTCCGCGTCGCAGGCCGCGGCGAGCAGCCCCACCACCGGCGTCGGATCCGCGCCGTGCACCTCCACCTCGCAGCCCGCCGCCCGCGCCCGCACCACCAGGGCGACGGGCCCGGGGCCGCGGGTGTGCGCGACGGCGTTGGCGACGAGTTCGGCGGCGAACAGCGCGGCGGTCACGTGGTCCGCGGTGGCCCGCAGATCGCGGAGCGCGGCGCCGGCCAGCGCACGGGCGGGGGGCACCGCGGACGGGGCGTGCGGCAGCTCGATCCGCCAGCACTCGGGGCCGGACGGCCCGGACCCGTGCCGCGCGGTCGGTTCCTTCGGCTGCGCCACCGGCATGCGCCGCTCCCTTCGCGGCGGGCCGGCGTGCGGCACGCCGCACCCCGACCGGATATCGCGCCCTCGTGACGACAGTCACAGACCGGTGATAGCTTCGAAGGGCATCTCGCACGTCCCGCACCGCCACCGCATCCGCATCCGCGGCCACCGCACGCACCAGCCGTCCGGCTGAAGGGGGCAGGCAGTCCGATGAGCCCGTTCGCAGGATCCGCCCGCAGCACCGGCGCATGGCAGCACATCCGGGTCAGCAGGGAGGACGGCGTCGCCACCGTCACCCTCGCCCGCCCCGAGAAGCTCAATGCGCTCACTTTCGAGGCATACGCCGACCTCCGCGACCTGCTCGCCGAACTCTCCCGGGAGCGCTCGGTGCGCGCCCTGGTCCTGGCCGGCGAGGGCCGCGGCTTCTGCTCCGGCGGCGACGTCGAGGAGATCATCGGTGTCACCCTCGGCATGGACACCGCCCAACTCCTGGACTTCAACCGGATGACCGGGCAGGTCGTCCGGGCGATCCGGGAGTGCCCCTTCCCGGTCGTCGCGGCGGTGCACGGAGTGGCCGCCGGCGCCGGCGCGGTGCTCGCCCTGGCCGCCGACTTCCGGATCGCCGACCCCTCCGCCCGCTTCGCGTTCCTCTTCACCCGGGTCGGCCTCTCCGGCGGCGACATGGGCGCGGCCTACCTCCTCCCGCGCGTCATCGGCCTCGGCCACGCCACCCGGGTGCTGATGCTCGGCGACCCGGTCCGCGCCCCCGAGGCCGAACGCCTCGGCCTGATCAGCGAGTTGGCCGAGGAGGGCCGCGCCGACGAGCGGGCCGCAGCGCTCGCCCGCCGGCTCGCCGAGGGCCCGGCGCTCGCCCACGCCCAGACCAAGGCGCTGCTCACCGCCGAACTCGACATGCCACTGGCCGCCGCCGTCGAACTGGACGCATCCACCCAGGCGTTGCTGATGAACAGCGCCGACTACGCCGAGTTCCACGCCGCCTTCACCGAGAAGCGGCCGCCCAAGTGGCAGGGGAAGTGACCGCGCCCGCCGGCCCGGGCCACCGGCCGCTGAAGGTCGCCGTCCTCGGCGGCGGCCCCGGCGGGCTCTACGCCGCCGCCCTGCTCAAACGCCTCGACCCGGCCCGCGAGATCACCGTCTGGGAGCGCAACGCCCCCGACGACACCTTCGGCTTCGGCGTCGTCCTCTCCGACGAGACCCTCGGCGGCATCGAACACGCCGACCCGGTCGTCTACCGCGCCCTGCAGGCGGAGTTCGTGCGCTGGGACGACATCGACATCGTGCACCGCGGCCGCACCCTCACCTCCGGCGGCCACGGCTTCGCCGCCCTGGGCCGCCGCCGGCTGCTGGCGGTCCTCCACGAGCGCTGCCGCGCGCTGGGCGTCCGGCTGCGCTTCCGCACCGAGGCCCCGCCGGCCGCCCATCTCGCCCGCGACCACGACCTGGTGATCGCCGCCGACGGCGTGCACAGCACCACCCGCACCGCGCACGCCGACGTCTTCCGGCCCCGGCTGACCACCCACCGCTGCCGCTACATCTGGCTCTCCGCCGACTTCGCCCTGGACGCCTTCCGCTTCGAGATCGCCGACACCGGCCACGGCATCGCCCAGCTCCACGCCTATCCCTACGCCCACCCGTCACCCGACCACCACCCCTCAACGACGCCTCGGCGGCCCCTTCGCTCGTCACCCGACCCCCACCCCTCAACGACGCCTCGGCGGCCCCTTCGCTCGTCACCCGACCCCCACCCCTCAACGACGCCTCGGCGGCTCCCTCGCCCGTCGCCCGACCGCCCCGGCGCGCCCGACGGTGGCGCCAGCACCGTCATCGTCGAGATGCGCGAGGAGGTCTGGCGCGCCAACGGCCTGGACACCAGCGACGAGCACGCCTCGGCCGCCTGGTGCGCCGAGCTCTTCGCCGACACCCTGCGCGGCCGTCCGCTGCGCACCAACAACTCCACCTGGACCGCCTTCCGCACGGTCGTCAACGAACGCTGGTCGCATGGCCGGATCGTGCTGCTCGGCGACGCCGCGCACACCGCCCACTTCTCCATCGGCTCCGGCACCAAGCTCGCCGTCGAGGACGCCCTCGCGCTCGCCGCCTGCCTCCGGGAACAGCCCACCCTGCCGGACGCCCTCGCCGCCTACGAGGACGAGCGCTGCCCCGTCGTCGCCTCCACCCAGCGCGCCGCCCGCGCCAGCCTCGCGTGGTTCGAGGACCTGGCCACCTACACCGCGCAGCCGCCGCACCAGTTCGCCTTCAACCTGCTCACCCGCAGCCGCCGGGTCACCCACGACAACCTGCGGCTGCGCGACGCGGACTTCACCGACACGGTGGCCCGGGAGGCGGGCGTCCCCGACGGGACGCCGCCGATGTTCACCCCCTTCCGGCTGCGCGGGCTGACCCTGCGCAACCGGGTCGTGGTCTCCCCGATGGACATGTACTCCGCGGACGGCGACGGCACCCCCGGCGACTTCCACCTCGTCCACCTCGGCGCCCGAGCGCTGGGCGGCGCCGGCCTGGTGATGACGGAAATGGTGTGCGTCAGCCCCGAGGGGCGGATCACCCCGGCCTGTTCCGGGCTGTACGCGCCGGAACACGAGCGGGCCTGGCGGCGCGTCACCGACTTCGTGCACGCCCAAGCCCCCGGCACCGCCCTCGGCGTCCAGCTCGGCCACTCCGGCCGCAAGGGCTCCACCCGGCGCATGTGGGAGGGCATCGACCAGCCGCTCCCGGACGGCAACTGGCCCCTTGTCGCCCCCTCCGCACTGCCCTACCGCCCCGACGTCAACCAGATCCCGCACGCCCTGAGCGCCGTCGAACTCGTCGCCGTGCGCGAGCAGTTCACCCGTTCCGCGGCCGCCGCCGCGCGCGCCGGCTTCGACCTCCTCGAACTCCACTGCGCACACGGCTACCTCCTCTCCGGATTCCTCTCGCCGCTGACCAACCGGCGCACCGACGCCTACGGCGGCTCGCTCGCCGGCCGTCTCCGCTTCCCCCTGGAGGTCTTCGACGCGGTACGGGAACAATGGCCGGCGGACCGCCCCATGACGGTGCGGATCTCCGCCACCGACTGGGCGGAGGGCGGCACCACCCCGGACGACGCGGTGGCCATCGCGGCGGCCTTCGCCGAGCACGGCGCCGACGCCATCGACGTCTCCACCGGGCAGGTCGTGCCGCATGAACGCCCCGACTTCGGCCGCTCCTACCAGACCCCGTTCGCCGACCGCATCCGCAACACCCTCGGCATCCCGGTCATCGCGGTCGGCGCCATCTCCTCCTGGGACGACGTCAACTCCCTGATCCTGGCCGGCCGCGCCGACCTGTGCGCGCTGGCCCGACCCCACCTCTACGATCCGCACTGGACCCTGCACGCCGCCGCCGAACAGGGCTACACCGGACCGGGCGCACCCTGGCCGCTGCCCTACCAGGCCGGCAGCCGCACCCCGCCGACCGGCCGCACCGACGCGCCGAAGCCCCGCCTCACGCTGCACTGACGAACCGCATGGTCTGTTTTCCGGTGCCGGGAGCGCCGCCGACCTCGCCGGAGCGGCCACGGGCGGGCGTTCAGACGGCGACCTTCCGGGACCGGCCCTGCGGGTCCAGACGGCTCAGTGCACCCGGCGATGCCAGGCCGGGCAAGGTGTGTCGCCACAGCGCCGTGACCCGCTCGGGAAGGTCGGCGCGGTTGGAGGCGGCGTGCGAGTACAACTGCACGCCCAGGTACGCGGCGACGAAGAACTCCGCGGCCCGGTCCGGCTCGACGGCGGGCAGTAACTCGCCGTTGCTCTGGGCGTCGGTGAATATCGCGGTCATGATGTCGGTCCACGCCTGGTAGGGGACCAGCGGCTCCTCGGTGAACGTCGTCTCGACCGCGATCCGGGTGCCGGCCTGCAACATCGGGTCGCTGCGCAGGGCCAGCGCGACCTGGTGGGAGAAGTCGATGGCGTCCTGGAGCCGGGAGTCGCTGACCGGGGGGACGAACGGATCGGTCTGTTCCTCGATGACCGCACGCGCCAGCGCGTCCTTGGACCGGAAGTGGAAGTAGACCGCGCCCTTCGTGACCCCCGCGCGCTGGATGATTTTCGCGATCGTCGCCCCCTGGTACCCGCGGGCGCCGATGACATGGGCCGCGGCCTCCAGGACGGTGCGTCGGGTGCGCACTGCGCGTTCCTGTTTGACCACCGGTCATCCTCCGCATGCTGTCGTGATGTTGTTGCACCTGGGGAGACCCGCCGTCGTGGTCGCGCGATCTCTTGGCGCATCATAAGGAAGCCAACTGTGCGGTATGCGGGAGTCCGCGATGCCGACAGCCGGAGTACGCACGACCGTTGTGCCGGGATCCGGATATGACGGCCCGTTACGACGGCCCGTCACATTCACGTCGTCGCCAAGATGCCGCCGAGTGCGGTGGATCGGGTCGGGGGCGGTGCTGCGCGGCCGCCGTCGCGGCGGTCGCCGGGGCCCCGCGGGCGTGGCCGACCGAGGCTTCCGGCGGTGCCCTCACGTCCGTGAACGCTTTCACCGCCCGTGCGGCAGGCGGGAGTTCACGGCCGACGACGAAGGGGGCGGGCCCTCGCGTGCCGCGGGGTGCCGCGCGGCTGCGGGCGTGCGCGTACCCCGGGCTGCCGGCGGAAGGGGCCGTGGAGGCGGCCGAGGGCTGCGGTACGGCTGGCTCGTTTTCTCGTGCGAGCCGCCGGTGGGGTGAGCGGGCGTCAGAGTGCTCCGGCGCTCACTCGGGGGGTGTCTGGGGGCGGTCCTGGTCGGGTGGGGAGGCCGGCACGGAGCCGGGGTGCGGCGCGGACCGCCGGTCGCCGCGGGACGGTCAGCCGGCCGGGACCTGCGCCGGCGCGGGGATGTCGGCGGTCGTGACCCGTCCGCAGACGGTCGGCAGCAGGCCCCACAGTCCGGTGACCGCCTCCGCGTCCCACCATGTCTGGTCCCCGCCGCCGAGGTGCAGCAGCCCCACCACGATCGACGTCAACAGCTGGGCGGTGCGCCGGGGTTCGGCGTCGGAGGGGTGCGGTCCGGTGAGCCCGCCCCCGACGCCGACCGGTTCACCGGTGCCGCAGGTGACCGCCTTGTCGAGGAAGAGCGCGTACCAGCGCTGCTCCAGGGCGTGGATGTCCAGACCGGGTGCGGTCTCCGGGCGCAGCCGGAGCCCGGCGCGCAGCACCGCGTCCGACTGCACCCGGTCGAACAGCTCGACCGTGAAGTCCCGGACGGCGACGGTCAGCGGCTCGGGGGAGCGTTGGAAGCCCTCCTCGATCTCGTTGAGCGTGGCCAGGGCGGCGTCCCGTACCGCAAGGGTCAGGTCGTCCTTGGATGTGAAGTGGAAGTAGAGGGCGCCCTTGCTGAGGCGGGCCCGTCGACTGATCTCGACCATGCCCGCGGCGGGCACTCCCTTTTCCAGGAAGGTCTCTGCGGCCGAGCGGATGAGCGCCTGACGGCTCTGGATGGCGCGATGCTGCGTGGGCACGGTGTCCGTCCCGTCTCTCGTACGACTGCAACGTGAACGTAGTCTACAAAGAAAACCAACCGCGCGGTTCGCTACGCCGAAGGGAATCGGCCAGATCCCCCCGTCTCTGTCGAGAAGTGATCGTTTGCCTTTGGTTCGGACCTGAATGGCGGACGCCTGGGCTCCGGCGCGTTCAGTCTGGCCGGGCGGGGAATGCTTGTCGAGCGTCAGGGAGGGGCTAAGGCGCATTGACAAACAGCGCAGGCGGTTTTTAAATCTCCGGAGGCGGTAAACGGGACGATCCCTCCCGATGCCGCCGCTTCGACGGGTCGCGTACCGCCCTTGGACAACGGTGCGCCCGGCGAGACCGACTCCGCCGCCACAGTCGTCGACCGCAGGCCCGCCCGACCAGCTGAGCCCGCACAGTCACCCGAGCCCCCGCACCCATCGGAAACCGGAAAGGTCCCCATCCATGCGCGTATCAATGGAAGTCGGCGAACGTCCTGTGAGAGGCGCGCGGAGCGCCGGTGGCGAAACGCTCAGGGCCGCCGTCTTCGATCTGGACGGCACTCTCGCCAACACCCTGCCCGCGATCAGCAAGCTGCTGGTCAAGGTTGCCGCGGAGCAGGGCTGTTCGGTGACCGCGCGGCAGGCGGCCGCGGCCATCGGCAAGCCCCCGTCCGCCGCGTTCGGGCGGCTGCTGGGCCGGCCCGAGGACGACGGCCGGGTGCAGGCCGCCATCACCCGCTACCGGGAGCTGTTCTCCTACGAGGTCCTGTGCCAGGGTCCGCAGCTGCTCTACCCGGGAGTGACGGCCGGTCTGTCCGCGCTGCGCGCCCACGGCGTCGAACTGGCCGTCGCCACCTCCAAGACCACCGGCAGCGCCGAGGCGCTGCTCGATGTGATGGGCATCCGCGACCTGGTCGGCCCGGTCATCGGGCAGGACATGGTCCGGCGCGGCAAGCCGCACCCGGAGATGGTGCTGCGCGCGGCCGGCCGGCTGGGTGTCCCGGCCTGGCAGAGCGCGTATGTGGGGGACACCGTCGGGGACATGAGGATGGCGGTGACCGCGCGCATGGAGCCGGTCGCGGTCACCTACGGCAGCGGAACGTTCGGTGAGCTCGCCGCGGTCGCCGGGACGCGGATGTGCAGCTCCTTCAAGGACGTCGTGTCGGTGATCGCCGCCGCCCGGCCGCGCCCGGCGTCCGCCGCCGGTCCGGTCGTCCGGCAGCGCCGAGCCGCCGCCGTCCCGGTGGGAGCGCAGCAGCGGCGACGCTGACACAGGGGGCACGGGGAGTGCCCGCGGCCCACGGGAACGGGGCCGCGGGCCGGCGGTGAGGGCGACGGGCGGATGGGGACGCGGGCGTGCTCCCGCTCCTGGCGGTGCCGGGAGCGGGGGAGTTCAGCCGGTGTTCCGGGTGCGGTACGACCCGTCCGTCGCCTCGCCCACATAACGGGCGCCCGCCGCCCACAGTTTGTCGTGCAGCCGGGCGAAGACCTCCGCCGCGCGGCTGCCTGGCCAGTCCTCCGGCAGGAGGGCCGGGGGCAGACCGGGATCCGCATAGGGCAGGCGGCGCCAGGCGTCCAGGGCGAGCAGGTAGTCGCGGTAGGCCGGCTCGGGGGGCAGCGAGCGGCGTCGGGTCCAGCGGGACAGGACCGGTTCGTGTGCGGTCAGGAAGGCGCGGTGCCCGGCGGCGAGCGCGTCCAGGTCCCACCAGCGCGCCACGGCCCGCGCGGTGGGCGTGAAACCGGCGTGGGTGCCGGTGAACAGGTCGACGTAGTCGGCCAGTTGCAGTCGTTCCAGGGTGTGCCGGGTCTCCTCGTAGAGATGGGCGGGGGCGATCCACACACCGGGTGCCGCGGTGCCGAAGCCCAGCCGGGCCAGCCGGGAGCGCAGCAGATGGCGCTTGTGCCGCTCCTCCTCGGGGACGGAGAAGACGGCCAGGACCCATCCCTCCGGCGAGCCGGCCGGCCGGCCGAATATCCGGCGGTCGCCGTCCTCCAGCAACTGGCGGCCCGCGTCGGAGAGCCCGTACGCCGCGGCGCCCGCGGGGGTGCGCTCCGGGATCAGCAGTCCACGTCGCTTGAGCCGGGAGACCGCCGAGCGCACCGACGGCGGATCCACGCCGAGCACGCCGAGCAGCCGGATCAGTGCGGCCACCGGCACCGGGCCGGGCGCACCGCCGGAGCCTTCCGTGGTGCCGCGTCCGTAGGCCCCGTAGAAGGTGACGATCAGGGACCGCGGGGTGTGCTGGGCTTGCTCGTCGCTCACCGGTTCACTCTAGATCGCGGTCGCGCAGCCGGAAGCGCTGGAGCTTGCCGGTCGGGGTGCGGGGCAGCGCGCGGTGGAAGACCACCTCGCGCGGGCACTTGTAGGGCGCTATCTCGGCTTTGACGAACGTCCGCAGCGCGGCGACGGTCTCCGCCCCGGGCGGTACGCCGTCCCGCAGCACCACATGGGCGACGACCACCTGGCCGCGCTCCGCGTCGGGCCGCCCGACCACCGCCGCCTCGGTGACGTCCGGGTGCCGCAGCAGGGCGTCCTCCACCTCGGGGCCGGCGATGTTGTACCCGGCCGAGATGATCATGTCGTCCGCGCGGGCCACGTAGCGGAAGTAGCCGTCCCGGTCCCGTACGTAGGTGTCGCCGGTGAGGTTCCAGCCGTCGCGGACGTAGGCGGTCTGCCGGGCGTCGGCCAGGTAGCGGCAGCCGGTCGGGCCGCGGACCGCCAGCAGCCCCGGTTCGCCGTCCGGCACCGGGCGGCCGTCCGGGCCCACCACGCGCGCCTCGAAGCCGGGCACCGGCAGCCCCGTCGTCCCCGGGCGGATCGCCTCGTCGGCGGCGGACAGGAAGATGTGCAACATCTCGGTGGCGCCGATGCCGTTGATGATTCGCAGGCCGGTGGCCTCGTACCAGGACCGCCAGGTCGCGGCGGGCAGGTTCTCGCCGGCGGACACACAGCGGCGCAGCGAGCCGAGGTCGTGCCCGTCGAGGTGCGCCAACATCGTCCGGTAGGCGGTCGGGGCGGTGAACAGCACCGAGATCCGGTGGGCCGCGATGTCGCCGAGCAGCCGTTCCGGCCCGCCCCAGTCGGCCAGGTACGCCGAGGCGCCGGCGCGCAGCGGGAAGACGACCAGCCCGCCGAGCCCGAAGGTGAAGCCGAGCGGCGGACTGCCGGCGAACACGTCGTCCGGTCGCGGCCGGAGCACCTGCGCCGAGAAGGTGTCGGCCATGGCGAGCACATCGCGGTGGAAGTGCAGGCACCCCTTGGGGTGGCCGGTGGTGCCCGAGGTGAAGGCGATCAGCGCGACGTCGTCGGCGGCGGTCGGCACCGCCCGGTACGGCGCGCCGTCGGGCCGGGCGCACCGCGTCAGGTCGTCCGGGCCGTCCCCGCCGAACGTCGCGATCCGCAGCCCCGGGACCTTCGCCCGGTCCAGATCGGCGACCGCGGCGGCGTCGCACAGCGCGTGCCGTACCCGGGCGATCCGGCAGAAGGTGGCGAGTTCGTCCGGCCGGTGCGCGGCCAGGACGGTCACCGCCACCGCGCCGGCCTTCATGACGGCGAGCCAGCAGGCGGCCAGCCAGGGCGTGGTGGGGCCGCGCAGCAGCACGCGGTTGCCGGGTACGACGCCGAGCCGGTCGGTGAGCTGCCGGGCGAGCGCGTCCACCCGCGCCCGCAGCTCCCCGTAGGACCACACCAGGCCGTGTGCGTCGCGGAGCGCGGGCCGGTCCGGGCCCAGCCGGGCGATGGTGCCGTCGAGGAGTTCCGCGCCGCAGTTCAGCCGGTCGGGATAGCCCAGGTCGGTGAGGTGCGGCCACTGCTCGGGCGGTGGCAGCCGGTCGCGGGTGAAGGTGTCGGTGTGGGCCGAGGACCGTAGCTCCATGCGGGGTGTGCCCCCTTGCGCCGGAGGGCCGCCGGGCGGCCGGGGAGGGGTGGAGGACTGCCGTACGGGTCCTCGTCAGCGTAACGTCTTCGTGACGGCAGTCAACAGACCGCGATAGCCGGCCGTGCGGGCCGTCGCCGCGTCCGGTACCGCTACCAGGGGAGCCGCCTCGTGACCGCATTCGCGCTGGGACCGGAGGAACAGGAATGGTGCGCCCGGCTGCGCGCCCGGACGGCCGAACGGTTGCGTCCCCTGGCGGAGGAGGGGCAACCGGGCCGGGTCAACCGCCCGCTGGTCGCCGCCCTCGGCGAACTGGGCCTGCTGGCGCGGCTCTTCCCCGACGGCGGTAGCCCGCGGGCGCTGGACCTGTGCCTGCTGCGGGAGTCGCTGGCCCAGGAGTGCACGGAGGCGGAGACCGCCCTGGCGCTCCAGGGGTTGGGGACCTGCCCGATCGTGCAGTCCGGGACGGACGCCCAACGGGCCCGCTGGCTGCCGGAGGTGACCGCCGGCCGGGCGGTCGCGGCCTTCGCGCTGAGCGAGCCGGGCGCGGGTTCGGACGCCGCGGCGCTCGCGCTGGCCGCCGAGCCCGACGGCCCCGGCCGCTGGCGGCTGTCCGGCGAGAAGTGCTGGATCTCCAACGCCCCCGAGGCCGACTTCGCCACGGTCTTCGCCCGCACCGGCGGCGCCGACGGGGCCCGCGGCATCACCGCCTTCCTCGTCCCCGCCGACCGCCCGGGGCTGGGCGGCGAGCCGCTGGACATGCTCAGCCCGCACCCGATCGGCACTCTGGTCTTCGACGGCACCCCGGTGACCGGCGCCGACGTGCTCGGCGAAGTGGGCGGCGGGTTCGGGGTGGCGATGCGCAGCCTGAACCTCTTCCGGCCGAGCGTGGGCGCGTTCGCGGTCGGCATGGCGCAGGCCGCGCTGGACGCCGCGCTGGTGCACGCCGGTACGCGCACCGCGTTCGGCGGGCCGCTCAAGGACCTCCAGTCCGTCGGCCACCGGCTCGCCGAGATGGCCACCCGCGTCGAGGCCGCCCGGCTCCTGGTCTACGCGGCGGCCGCCGCCTACGACCGCGGCGCCCCGGACATCGCCCGCCGCGCGGCGATGGCCAAGCTCCTGGCCACCGAGACCGCCCAGTACGTCGTCGACGCCGCCGTCCAGATCCACGGCGCCCGCGCCCTGCGCCGCGGCCACCTCCTGGAACACCTCTACCGCGAGGTCCGCGCCCCCCGCATCTACGAGGGCGCCACGGAGGTCCAACGCTCCCTCATCGCCAAGGAGTTGTACCGCAACGCCGACCGACGCCCGACGGTCGTCGACACCTGACCGACGCCGGCCGGGCCGCGCCACCACCGGTCCGGACCCGTGCGCCGGTCCGCCCGCCGATCGTCTGGCGGATGTTCAGATGTCCCGGAAGGGACCAGGCAGCCCGGTGACCTGCGGCGATGGCTGGCTGCGGGGCGCTGACCTGCACTCATGCCCTTGCGGTTGTTTCACGCTCGTGCCCGTTGATGCAGCCGGGAGTCCCAGAAAAGTCCCGGGGGACTCCCCGTGCCGACGGCCACTCATTCGGCTCCATGCAGGGTGAGGGGGTGCGGTGTGGGCGGGTCTCGTACGTCGGTGGTCTCCCGTGAACGAACGGCAGCGCGTGCTCCTCGAACGACTCCCGCCTGCAACGGGGAGAACGGGTACGTCAGCGAGAAGCGGCACATCGACTGCGGGCCACGCCGCCTGCGCGGGGAGGACCTCCTGGTGTGCCCCTTCTTCGTTGGGTTCGGGCCATCATCGCGACTGATCTCGGTCGGCAGTGGGCCCCGTGAGATCTGGCGGGGCCTACGGGTTGTGCGGTGCTGAGACCGACGCCGCGGGCAGCCGGTTCCCGCTGCTGAAGAACGCCCACGCCGGCGGGCACTTGTGGAACGACCTGACCGGCTGGAGAGGCGACCCCCACCTGAGCCCGTTCCACCTCGCCAGCTACGTCGCCATCGGCGGCGGCTTCTGGCTGATCGCCGCCGCCTGGCGCGTCCTGCACACCGCCGTCCAGCACGACGCCCTGGCCACCACCGGCCCCTACGCCCGCGTCCGGCACCCGCAGTACGACGGCCTGCTCCTGGTCATGATCGGGTTCCTGCTCCAGTGGCCCACCCTCCCCACCCTGATCATGTTCCCGATCCTGGTCTACGTGTACATCCGACTGGCCCGCAGCGAGGAACTTGCAGCGTTGTTTACGCGGCTGGCGGGTGGCCCGGCACACTGTGCCCGCAGGAAAGAAGTCGAGTGGTTGATCAACCGGTCGCACACTACCGAGCCGTGTCCACGCACTTCGACCAGAGGACGCACGCCTTTCAGGCAGCGTGACGGTTGCCACCGTACGACTCCTGACTAGCCGCCCACCAGCGCGCCCACCAGACGCGTCATAGAGGGGCGCGGGTCAGGCGTGCCCGGCCAACTGGTCATCAGGAGGTGGTGGGCGGTGCCGACGACGGCAAGGGCCACCGTGGCCGGGTCGACGGTCTCGGCCACCCGGCCAAGTCCCCGCTCGGCCTTCAGATAGCCGGTGATGGCCTCTTGGATCGCGGTGAAGCCGGCCGCCCCGCCTTCCAGGGCCTCGCGGATGCGCGCTGTGGCGGCGGGGCGGGTCATGGCCAGGCCCGAGATGGCGGGACCGCCGGAGTCGAACAGCGCGAGGGCGACGGCCTCAAGGTTCCGTGCCACCGTGCCCTGACCGGTGAGCCCCGACAGTTCCTGTGCCTGTGCCGCCGTCCGCGCGAACCGGTCGAGACAGAGCTCGGCCACGAACTCGTCGAACCCCGCGAAGTGCGCGTGCAACAGCCCCTTGGCGCAGCCTGCTTCGGTCGTGACGGACCTGCTGGTGAGCGCGCCGGGCCCATCCCTTTCGACGACGCGCTCAGCGGCCGCGAACAGCCGTTCGCGTACGTCCGGCGTCGTCACTCCACGCGGTGACATGGGCTCTCTCTTCCGTTCTGCCTCCGTCGCCCTATGGGGCCAACTTCTTGGATGGTATCGGGGATTGCCAGTTTGGGCATGCGCCCATACTGTTTGGGCGCATGCCCATTCTCCGTCGTCCACCACAGGAGGCACCCGTGCCGGACATCGTCAACACCGAGCAGGCGCAGGCATGGAACGGTCCCGAAGGAGTCCACTGGGCCCGTCACCAGGACCGCTGGAACGCCGTGAACGAGGGCTTCAACGAGCCGCTCCTCGACGCCGCCGGAATCACCGGGGACCACCAGACTCTCGACCTCGGCTGCGGCTCCGGGCAGACCACGCGCCTGGCGGCGCTCCGGGCGCCCCAAGGGCGCGCGCTGGGCCTCGACCTGTCCGGCCCGATGCTGGCCGAGGCCCGGGCCCGCGCAGAGCAGGAGGGCATCGGCAACGCCTCCTTCACGCAAGGCGACGCGCAGGCGCACCCTTTCGAGGCGGGCGCGTTCGACGCGGCGATCAGCCGCTACGGGGTGATGTTCTTCGCCGACCCCGTAGCGGCATTCGGCAACGTCTGCCGGGCGCTGCGCCCCGGCGGGCGCCTGGCATTCGTCTGCCCGGCCGATGCCACGCTCAACGACTGGGTGACGGCGGTGGCAGCGCTGCGCGACTTCCTGCCGGTCGGCGACTTCGGACGGCCGGGGCTGCCCGGCATGTTCTCGCTGGCCGCCCCGGATCGCATCCGCGACGTCCTCACCGCGGCCGGCTTCACCGGCGTCACCGTCAACCAGTCGCAGGCGTACGGGACATGGGGGCATGGAGCCGAGGACGCGGCAGAGTTCCTGCTGGGAACGGGACCCGGTCGCCACCTGATGGAGCAGGCCGACGCGACCGCACGGGCCCGCGCCCACCGCGCCCTGACGGACCGTCTGCGCGACCACGAGGCGGCGGACGGCGCGGTCCGACTGCGCAGCACGTCATGGCTGGTCACGGCGGACCGTCCGGCTGTTCCGTCAGAAGCGCCCTAGCCAGGCCGTTTCGTTGGGATCACCGGGTGGGCCAGAGGAACCCTCAGGCCCGGGTAGTGGGCGTAGGCGACGGCGACGGCGGTGACCATCAGGAACGACGGGGCGATGAAGGCGAGCGCGGTTGCCGCTGCCCCGAGCACGCCCCGCCTGAGGTAGCCGACCCACATGGCGACCTGCGCGGCCAGCGGGCCGGGCATGGTCTGTTCGAGGGCAACGCCGTTGAGGAAATCCTGTTTGGCGATCCAGCCGCGCTTCTCCACCAGGCCACGCTGCATGTAACCGACCACGGCGATGGGCCCGCCGAACCCGAGCGTGCCCAGGCGCAGGAAGGAGTGCAGCACGGTGGCGAAGCCCGGGTCGCCCGTTGCTGTGGCCGTGGCTCGTGCGGGGGTCTCGGTGTCGCCTGTGCTGCCGGGCGTCGACGGGTCCTCGGAGCGTATGCGGGAACTGTCGCCACGGTTGCACTTCTCGATCAATGGGCCCTCGGCTGGTCGCCCTGTCAGATGGTGATGACGTTGACCGCCAGCGAAGCGAGGGTGGCGAGGGCCCGGGTCTGGGCGTAGCGGCGTGGTTCTGCCGAGGGGCGGACGTCGGCGTAGAGGCTGAGGAAGACGTACGTGAGGACGGGGGCGGCCCAGTCGTTGGCGGAGAAGCCCGGCAGGCCGTCCGTGTTCAGCTGCGTCATGTTCGCCGAGGTCCGCCACAGGTAGACGGAGGCCGCGGACAGCACCGCGACCGCGGCCATGTCGGGCCATGCGTTCCGGGGAAGCCGCCAGGCCGCCACAGCCAGCGCGAGAGCGCCGGTGACGGCGGCGGTCAGCGCGATGTGGGCGGAGCTGAATGTTTCGGGCGACGAGGCGATGACGAGGGCCATGGCGTGATCCCGGGGGGCTCGTGCGGATGGTCGGACGAGGTGGGTGAAGCCAAGTCGGCTGAATGCAACCAGGGTTGCCTGGTGCTTGGGGTGCATCAAGCGGGCCTGGGTGGCGGTGGAAGGGTGGGGAAGGCGATCCATACGACGGCGCCGCCGTCGGGGTGGTTGTAGGCGCCGTACCCGCCGCCGGCGGCGCGGGCGATGGCGGCGGTGATGGCCAGTCCGAGGCCGGTTCCGCTGGTGGCGCGGGAGCGGTCGGCCTGGGTGAAGCGGTCGAAGGCGTGCGGGAGGAAGTCGGGCGGGAAGCCGGGGCCGTGATCGCGTACCTCAATGCGGACCGACTTCTCGTATGGCCGAGCTGTCACTTCCATGGGACCCTGGCCGTGCTGCTGGGCGTTGTGGATCAGGTTCGTCACCGCCCGCTCCAGGCGGTCGTGTGGGACGGCGGCAGTCAGTCCGTCGGGGCAGCCGACGGTGACGGCCTTGCCGGGAGAGCCGTTGCGCAGGCGGGCCGCCACACGATGCAGAAGCCGCGCCAGGTCGGGCACGGCCGACCCGGTGGGGGTGGTGTCGCGGCGGTCGGTGCGGGCCAGGAGCAGCAGGTCCTCGGAGAGCTGGACGAGCCGTTCGGTCTCCTCGTGCGCGGAGACGAGGGCGGCGCGTAGCTCGGTGGCGTCGCGGGGGTGCCGAAGGGCGAGTTCGATCTCGGTGCGCAACAGGCTGAGCGGGGTGCGCAGTTCGTGGCTGGCGTCGGCGACGAAGAGCCGCTCGTGGTCCAGGGCGGTCTGCAGGCGGGTGAGCATGTCGTTGAGGGTGGTGGCGAGGCGGGCGATCTCGTCGCGGCTGGGCGGTACGTCGAGGCGGTGGCCGGGGGTGTCCTCGGTGACGGCGGCGGCCTGGGTGCGCATGCGTTCCACCGGGCGCAGCGCCGCGGCGGCGAGAACGTAGGCGCCGAGGGTGGCCAGCACGAGGACGATCGGCAGGGCGGTGACCAGTTCGCGCACCAGGTCGTCGAGGGCTTCCTGCTGGGCCTGGCGGGCGATGCCGGTGACGGCGCCGTATTCGCTCTGGGACTCGCGGAAGCGGCTGAGGGTGAGGTAGCCGGCGCCGGCCAGGACCAGGGCCATCACGGCGGCGAAGATCGCGGTGAGGCGGATGCGGAGCGGGATGCGGTTCATGGCGTGCGGGTTCGTGACGTGCGGTGGGTGGTGGTGCGTCCGCCGTCGCGGCGGATCCGGTATCCGGCGCCGCGGACGGTCTCGACGGCCCGGGTGCCGTAGGGGCGGTCGATCTTGTCGCGCAGGGCCTTGATGTGGGCGTCGACGACGTTGGAGCCGGGACTGGTTCCCAGGTCCCAACAGTGCTCGACGAGCATGGCGCGAGTCAGGACGGTGCCGGGGCGGCGCAGCAGGGCTTCGAGAAGGGCGTACTCCTTGCCGGTCAGGGGGATCTCTTCGGCGCCGCGCCGCACCGTCCGAGTGGCCGGGTCCAGTGACAGGTCGCCGGCCGTGAGGGTGGCCGGGCGCTCGAACGGGCCATGGCGGATCAGCACCCGCAGTCGCGCGAAGAGTTCCTCCAGGCTGAACGGTTTGGTCAGGTAGTCGTCCGCTCCGCCGTCCAGGCCGCGCACCCGGTCGGCGACTGCGTCCTTGGCGGTGAGCATCAGCACGGGCAGCCAGATGCCGCGCCTGCGCAGGGTCGCGCAGACCTCGAAGCCGTCCAGGCCGGGCAGCATCACGTCCAGCACCATCGCGTCGTAGGTGGCCACGTCGGTGAGGGCGAGGGCCTGTGGGCCGTCGGCGGCCACATCGACGGCATAGCCCTCCTCGGTCAGGGCCCGGCGCAGCAGGTCCCGCATCTTGGGCTCGTCCTCGACCACCAGGATCCGCATCGCACCGTCCCTCGTCCGCCGCTGCCGCGTACGTTGTCGTGCCTTTCACGATCCTTGCCTCTGATGAAGGTGGCATGAAGGCATCCGAGCGGGTGGATCTTCATGCCAGCTTCATCCGGGGCGGCTTCGCTGGCCACACAGGCACCTTCGACCTCGACAACGATCTCGACGAGGAGTGGTCATGTCACCCCGTTCGCTCACCAAGCCGGCCGCAGGGACCACGGCCGCGCTCCTCCTGGTGACGGGCGCCGGCCTGCTGGCAGGCTGCGCCACCCAGACGAGAAGCGACTCCGCCGGCGGTACGAGCGTGGTCGCGGCGCAGGCCGCCTCCCAGAGCGACCACCTTCAGCAGCCCGTGCAGACCAAGGAGGCGGACTGGAAGCCGGTCGCCGACGCCCTCGGCCGTACCGGAACGCTGATGAAGGGCACCGTCTACCGCGTCCCACTGCCCCGCAAGGACCTCAAGGTCACCACCGAGGGCGTCACCATCAAGCCGGGCCTGTCGCTCGGCGGCTACGCCGCCTTCGCCAAGTACAAGCACACGACCATGCTCATGGGCGACCTGGTCGTCACCGAGGACGAACTGCCCAAGGTCACCGACGCGCTGCAGGCCGCCGGCATCGAGCAGACCGCCCTGCACAAACACCTGCTCCAGCAGTCCCCGGCGATCTGGTGGACGCACATCCACGCCATGGGCGACCCGGTGGCCCTCGCCAAGGGGCTGAAGTCCGTGCTGGACGCGACTGGCATCCCGCCCGCCTCGCCACCCCCGGCCACCCAGCCATCGATCGCACTGGACACCGCCGGCATCGACAAGGCACTCGGCCGCAAGGGCACCGCCGACGGCGGCATCTACAAGTTCACCATCGCCCGCAAGAACACCATCAACGACGGGGAGCACGTGCTCCCGCCCGCCCTCGGCCTGACCACCGGCATCAACTTCCAGCCCCTTGGCGGCAACAAGGCCGCCATCAACGGCGACTTCGTCATGACCGCCCCCGAGGTGCAGAAGGTCATCCAGGCGCTCCGCAAGGGCAACATCGACATCGTCGAGCTCCACAACCACTCCCTGGACGAGCAACCCCGCCTGTTCTACATGCACTTCTGGGCCACCGCCGACGGAGTCACCCTGGCCAAGGCCCTGCGCCCGGCCCTGGACACAACCTCGCCGGCGCCCGCTTCGTGACCGGCTGAGACCGGATCGGTTGCGGTGTGGCGCCGTCGGCCTCGCCACCGTGTTCACCGTCGCCGCACTGAACGACCCGGCCGTCCCGCCGCCGCTCGCCACCCACGGGCAGCGGCGGGCCGCCCGCGCCTCTTCACCGCCACCCTCGGGAAAGCCCGCACAGATCCGTCGCCTCAGCCCCTGCGCTCTGCCGGCTCTGACCGTGGGCCTGGTCCTCGCTGTCGTCGCCGTCGTGGCCGCGTACTGCTCACCCGCGGCGGCCAGCCGTCCAAAGTGGCGCTGCCGCTCCGCGCGGTGAACGAGATCACCCTGCCCGGCGACAGCTCCCGCTTCGACTACGCGAGCCTCGATTCCGACCGCGGGCTGCTGTTCATCGCCCACCTCGGCGCGAGCCAGGTCGTCGAGGTGGACGTGTACGCGGGCCACGTCGTACGGACCATTGACGGCCCGCCCGGCGTCCACGGCGTGGGTCAGCGAGTTTCGGCGGGGAGGAATTCTGCTTCGAGTACCTTGAAGAAGGCGGCGATCGGGTTGTCCCAGTCGCCGTTCACGTTGCAGACGACCAGGCGCTTGCCGTCGCGGGTGCCCATCACGTAGGTCCAGGAGCCGTTGAGTGCGCCACCGCCGCCGAAGACGGTGACGCCGTTGGGCAAGGTCTGCTCGAAGGTGCCCATGCCGTACCTGGTGTCGGGGATCCAGCCCGCGCCTTCGGTCGAGACGGTGGCCCACATCTCGGCCTGCAGGGCGGGCGAGAAGAGTTCGCCGCCGAGCAGGGCTCCGAAGAAGCGGCCGAGGTCGCCGGTGGTGGAGACGATGCCGCCGGCGGCCCAGCCCAGCGACGAGTCCCATTCGGTCACGTCGTAGACCTTGGCGTCGGGGTCACCGGCCGGCAGTTTCGTGTACAGCCGGGGGTGTGGCCCGCTGATGGTGGTCTGGGTGCCAGGAAGGTAGGTCCCCGTCAGGCCGAGCGGGTGGAGGATCAGCCGGGAGAGTTCCTCGGCGAAGCTGCAGCCGCTGGCCCGCTCGATGATCAGGCCGAGGAGCATGTAGTTGGCGTTGGAGTAGCGGAAGGCGGTGCCCGGCGCGAAGTAGGGCGGGTACTTCATGGCGATCTGTATCAGCTGCTCGGGGGTCCACTTGTCGAAGCGGTGGGTGAGGTACGCGGTGGTGACGTAGCGGTCCATCATGTCCGGGTCGTCGAAGGCGTAGTTGACGATGCCGCTGGTCTGCTGCAGCAGGTGCCTGACGGTGATGACGCTGCCGTCGTTGCCGTTTCCCTGGACCAGACCGGGCAGCCACTGTTCCACGGTGTCGTCCAGACGCAGCCGGTGTTCGTCCACGAGCTTGAAGACCACGGTGGCGGTGAACGCCTTGGTGAGGCTGCCGATGGGGAACTGCTCGCCCTCGGTGCGTGCGCGCCCGGTCTCGATGTCGGCCACCCCGGCCGTGCCGAACCAGCTTCGGTCGCCGTCGCGGACCTCGGCAACGATGCCGGGCAGCCCCTCGGCGACGACCTGCTCAAGAGCGTCCTGGATCTTGTGCATGACGTAGTTCCTCTCGGGTTCGCGAGGCGGTGTCAGCCGCGCCGCAATCGGTGTTCGGTACGCACTGAAAGCTATGTTGCGTTCGATATTTAATCAACAACCGCATCGACGATGTTTCGCATTTATGCAGGTAGAAAGCCTGAAATCGTTGCAATGACCTTGGCGTTGAATGCACTGCGGTTCCTCGCCTGTTGCAATGAGATGGATGTGAACGCACACTGATCGACGGACGGGACCTAGAGAGACCGAGACGGGGAGAACGTCGATGCCAGGAGGCAGGCTCAGCCACCAGGAACGCCGGAGCATCGCGGAGGGACTGGCCGAAGGGCTCGCCTACGCCGAGATCGCCAGGGGCCTGGACCGGCCGACCTCGACCATCACCAGGGAGGTCACCCGCAACGGCGGACCCACCGGCTACCGGGCGGACCGGGCGCACCGGGCCACCGAGCGGCGCGCCCGCCGCCGCACACCCGCCCCGACACCGGCGCCGCCGCCCGAGACCGACGCCCACGGACGCGACCGGGAGGTGGTGCGCGACTTCGAGGAACAGTTCACCGCACTGCTCGTCCAGACGGGACTGCCGAGGATGGCAGCAAGACTGCTCGGCTGCCTGTACGCCGCTGACACCGGCAGCCGCACCGCGGCAGAACTGGTGCAGCGCCTCCGGGTCAGCCCCGCATCGATCTCCCTGGCCGTGCACTACCTGGAAGAGCAGGAACTCATCCGGCGCGAACGCGACCCCGGAAAGCGCCACGAACGCTACGTCATCGACGACGACGTCTGGTTCCGGGCCATGCTCGCCAGCGCCAACACCAACGCACTGCTCGCCGAGGCCGCCCACCAAGGCGCCCGGACACTCGGCGCCACCACGCCCGCCGGCATCCGACTCGCCGACATGGGACGGTTCCTCACCCATGTCGGCCAAGACCTGGTCACATCGGCCGAGCACTGGCGAGAGGTCTTCTCGGCCGGGGCGGGCTCTGGAACCGCAGACCGCCCCCAGCGGGCGCAGGACCGGCACCCGGCGAACAAAGCCAATGGAGGCAACGACCTGGACTAGGCCGTGTATCGAAAGTGGATCACGAAGCATGAATGATCACGGTTCATGGGGCGGGGAGATCTCACGGACGAACAGTGGGTGGTGTTGGAGCCGTTGCTGCCGAAGGGGACGAAGGCGGGGCGACCACCCGTCTGGTCCCGGCGGCAGTTGATCGACGGCATACGGTTCCGAGTCCGAACGGGTGTGACGTGGCGGGACGTGCCCGTCGAGTACGGGCCGTGGGGCCGGGTCTACGACCTGTTCCGCCGATGGCAGCGGAACGGCACCTGGCACAGGGTCTTCAGCCGGCTCCAGTCGCCGGCGGATGAGAAGGGTGCGACCACGTGGGACCTGGGCGTCGATTCCACGGTGTGTCGCGCTCATCAGCATGCGGCTGGGGCCCGGAAGCAGGGTGACCTGCAGAAGGAACCGCCGGGCGGTGTCTTCACCGAACCCCTTGATCATGAACTGGGGCGCTCCCGCGGTGGGTTCACCACCCAGCTGCACCTGGCCGTCGAGGAGGGCGAGAAGCCCATGTCGATCGTGGTGACAGCAGGGCAGCGGGGGACTCGCCGCAGTTCGAACCCGTGCTGGAGAGGTCCGCGCGCCCCGCATCGGGACGGGCCGGCCGCGCGTCCGTCCCGATCGGGTGCGTGCTGACAAGGCGTACGCCTCCCGCAAGAACCGCGCTTACCTGCATCGCCGGGGGATCCGCTGCACCATCCCGGACAAAGCCGATCAGGCGCGCAACCGCCAGAAGCTCGGCTCCCGCGGTGGCCGGCCGCCACATTTCGACCCGGTCGACTACCGGGAACGCCACGCGGTCGAGTGCGGGATCAACCGCCTCAAGAGGCCCCCCGCCGTCGCCACGCGCTACGACAAACTCGCGGTCCGCTACGACGCGACCGTCCTCGTCGCGGCCATCAACGAGTGGCGGTATCCATTGCCCATTCGTGTCAAGTCCGCAGTTGCGCCTGGTCCTTCTCAGTCACTGCATAGCCGGGCACGGACGGCCAGCGAACAGTCAGTACCACCGACTCTTCCTCCGCGAGCCATGAGTGATCGACTCCGCGCCCCCACACAACGTAATCACCCTGCTCCTTCAGAAGGACGCTGCGGCCGGGTAGTTCGACGCGGAAGCGGCCGCTGATGAGAATCAGGAGAGCCGTGCGTTCCTCGCCCCTCACCCACTGCGATCGCGCATCGGCACGGGGGTGGACGCCCCATTTGATCTCCAGGGCCTCGCTGTGGCGCGGGTCGTCAACGTCCTTGAAGTGCCCGAGGAGCCACCCTCGGTCCAGTGCCGCGTCCTTGCCCGCGTTGCCCACATACACGCTGTCATTCACGTGGCCGAACGCTAGCAGCCGCTCTTGTACTCGCAGTCAGCGCTTTCGATGCACGGACTGGCCGCGGCCGGTCGCCAGAGCCCGTGGAGCGCGGCTCGTAGCCCACCGCGGGTCCAAAGCCCCAGAGAATTCCCAGAGATGCCGCCGCACCTCGTCTGACCCGCTAAGTGGTCGGCTCTGCAAATCCTTCGGGGGTTGACTCCGGAACCTGTGTCGTGCGTGATGCCGGGGCAGGTGTTGCCGTGGGAACGGGAGTTGTGACGGATCTTGTGAGCCACCGCCGCATTTCAGAGGGACACCAGCGCTGTTCTGCCAGCGGCGAAACCCGGCCCGATCGGACTCGACGATCACTACGGTCCAGTCTCATGACGACGATCACCACGCGCACGGTCCAGTACCCGGCCGACGGTCTGACGATGATCGGGCACCTCGCGCTGCCGGCCGGTGTCGACCGCCGGCCCGCGGTGCTGCTCGGACCAGAGGGCACGGGGCTCAGCGACGTCGAGCGCCGACGGGCCGATGCTCTCGCCGAGCTGGGATACGTGGCGCTGGCCTTCGACCTCCACGGCGGACGCTATTTGGAAGACCCCGAGGAGATGATGGCTCGTTGCATGCCGCTGCTCGCCGACCCCGACCGGATGCGGGGCATCGGCCACGCGGCGCTCGACGTGTTGCGCACCGAACCGCGGACCGACCCCGATCGGATAGCCGCCGTCGGCTACGGCACCGGGGGCGCCGTCGGGCTGGAACTCGGGCGCGACGGCGTCAGCCTGCGCGCGATCGCGACAGTCAACGGGCTGATCACGGGCCGACCGGGCGAGGCGGCGCGCATTCGCTGCCCGGTATGGGCCGGGGTCGGGTCGGAAGACCCGATCATGCCCCCCGCGCAGCGGGAGGCGTTCACCGCCGAGATGCAGGCCGCGGGCGTCGACTGGCGCCTCGCGGTCTACGGCGGCGCCCTTCACGCCTTTCACCACCCGTCGGTCGACCACACCGTGCGCCCCGGCGTCGGCTACCACCCACGGCACGCACAGCGAGCCTGGCGCGACGTCGTCGACCTGCTCGCCGAATGTCTGCCCGTGACGGAGTGATCTGGTCAGTCCAAGCTCGGACGCCCGGTGACCGCCGCGATGCCTGGGCTCCACTGCCAACGCGGGCGGGGAAGGCTGCGGCTTGCCAGTGATCCACTTCGGCCGATCGGCTCGCCCGCCATGCCCCTCCGCACTGCCTGCCCGATAGCCCCGAGTGCCGCCGAACGCGCGACCGAAGGCGATGGCCTACGGCCACAAGACCGAGCACCGGCTGCGGGTGCGTGCACAGGTGGTGCTGCACGCCGCGCGCGGACGCTCCAACGTGCGTATCGCCCAGGAGACGGGGTTGCACCTGGACACCGTGCGCCGCTGGCGTGGCCGGTTCGCCGAACAGGGCTTGCCGGGGCTCAAAGACCGTCAACGCTGCGGCCGCCCACCGGTGTTCACGTCGCTGCAGGTTGCCGAGGCCAAGGCACTGGCCTGCCGGCTGCCCGCCGAGAGCGGAGTGCCGCTGTCGCGCTGGTCATGCCCGGAACTGGCCTATGAGGCCACCCAGCGGGGCATCGCCGCGTTCGTGTCGACGTCCACCGTGCGCCGCTGGCTGGCCGACGACGCGCTCAAGCCCTGGCAGCAGCCCGCTGCCGCTGCCACCCCACCCTCGCCCCGGGCCAGGCCCGCACCATGCGCGACAACCACACCTACGGACGCGGCGGCGCCCTGGCCTACCTCGCGGCCTACGACGTCCACCAGTCCAAGGTGTCCGGCCGCACCGAGCCGCGCACCGGCATCGACCCATTCATGAACCTGGTCACCCAGGTCATGAGTCAGGAACCCTACAAGAGCGCCAAGCGAGTGTTCTGGATCGTCGACAACGGCTCCTCCCACCGCGGGCAGAAGGCCGCCGACCGCCTCACGGCGGCGTTCCCGAACGCGGTGATGATCCACACCCCCGTGCACGCCTCCTGGCTGAACCAGGTGGAGATCTACTTCTCCGTCGTCCAGCGCAAGGTGGTCACGCCCAACGATTTCACCGACCTTGCCCAAGTCGAGGACCACCTCCGAGCTTTCGAAGACCGCTACAACGCCACAGCACAGCCGTTCCAGTGGAAGTTCACCACCTCCGACCTGGACGATCTGCTGGCCAGACTCGACCGGCACACCGCCGATCACCGAGAAGAATCCTCCGTCTCGCTGGCGGCGTGATCAACCCCCGAAGGACTTACGAACTCGACCACTACAGTAAGTAGCAGGTCAGACGAGGTGCGGCGGCATCCGCACATCAGATGTCCCGGAAGAGACCAGGCGGCCCGGTGACCTGGCACGACGGACTCTCGTGCAGTGGTGACCTGCGTGAATGCCCTTTCGGTTGTTTCACGTTCATGCGCGCTGACGCAGCCGGAAGTCCCAGAAAAGTCCCAGGGGACTCCCAAGTGGCCGGCTCCGCCAAGGGCCACCGCCGCGGTTCGACGGCCGCTTCCGCTGCGGTCGGAATCAGCCGTCGAGGAGGGTCTTCAGGGCGTCCAGGGGCAGGCGGGCGCTCGGGTCCGCTGTCCCCGTGTCGAAGCTGACGCCCTCGGCCGCCAGGAGATCGGCGGGGGAGTCCGTGCGGGTAGGGTCGGTCCACTTGAATCCGGCGCTGACTTGTCCCCGAGCGTTCAGAACCCGCCATGCGTTGGGGCACTGGCCGCAGGTGGACAAGTGAGTGCCGATCGGGACAGCGTGGCTCCCGACCGCGGTCGCCACGTCCCCGTAGGTTGTCCACCGCCCGGAGGGCAGGGCGGCCAGCAGCCGGTGGAGAGTTGTCCAGTCCTTGCCGGAGCCGCTGAGTTGCTTGGCCAGGCGTACCAGACTGAGGCCCGCCAGCGCCGCCCAGTCGTCGGGATCAACCGTGTCCGGGACATGGCTCGTGTCGACATCCCACCAGGTCGTGCCCTGTATCCCCTCGGCTTTGCGGCCGGTCACGCTGGTGAAGATGTGGTTGGCCAGCCCGGTTGGTGAGTACGGCCTGCCGTCGGCCTCCCAGGTCAGCTGGTTGGCGGTGCCGTTGTTCCACGTGGCGGCCCCGCGACTGCTGTCCTCGCCCACCCACGCATGGATGGCCTCGCGGATGGATTCCGTCACGCCGTGTCTCAGCACCAGCCGCATCCGGGTCCCGTCCGGCAACAGGCCGGCCTCGACGAGGACGTGCACTGCCTTGCGGGCACGCGAACGCTCTTCCAGCTTCTGCGCTGCTGCCTTGGTCTCGATCCGGGCCGGTGCGAGGGTGAACTCCTCGACTTCCGGGGTGGGGTAGAGCTTGGTGAAGCCGGCGACGAGTTGGTCCTGGACCTTCCAGAGACCCACCTGGACGAGGTCGATGTCGAGATTCATCTCCGACAGCCAGACCACGGTGTGGGTGACCTGTTTGGGGAAGTCGGCGGCGATGATCACCTGCCTGGGACGTTGGAGCAGCTCCTGGCTCCAGTCCCCGTCCACATGCTCCAGCAGACGCTGTCGGCATGCTTCCAGTTCGAGGCTCTCCCCCCTGCCCTTCAGGAAGTCACGGTGTGCCTGGGCCAACGTGTCGAGGTCGAACCGTGACACCAGAGCGGCGTAGGTGATCGCCTGCAGGTGTACGTCGCGGTCCGCCGTTCCCCGCTTCAGCTCGACCACCACGAGACGCCCCGTGGCATCCAGACCCAGGATGTCCAGCCGGTCCCGCGCGGGCACGCCGTCCATGTCTGCCCACCGATCGAACTCGGAGGTGATCACGAGCACCTCCTCGCCGAGCACCGCCGGATGCTCGATCACCCACTCCTGAAGGTGCTGCCGTTCGAAAAGCCCTTCCGCGGCGAGCGCGGTCGGGGGGACAGGAGTGGCCGAGCACCCGTCGACGGTGAAGAGATGATCCACGCTGTCCCCCTGCCCCATTCCATCGACCCGGCACTTTCACGCCGGCCGCCCCGAGCCTACGTGCAGGGCGCACTACGGGGAGTTCTTCGCGGCGGATCGCAGAGGGATGAGGGGTCTCCTCTGAAGTCGGCTTTCCGGCAGTTCCGAGGCAGGGGCAACGTCACCCGGGGTTGGGGGGGGAACCCACGACCTCTTCGTCCCGAATGAGGTTCGGGCAGGATCAGCACCTGCCTGTTTGGTGTTTCCCCTGGTCAGGACGTTGGGCTCGGTGGGCCTCGCGTGGTGCCGGGAGGGCTCGGGGAGCAAGTCGGCTCCCAAACGGCTCCCAGGGGACAGAGGGGGAGCACTTGTCACGTGCCGGCCGCGGCACGCGGATGGCACGCGCCCCGTAAATGGCCTGGAACAACGGACAAGCCCCAGGTCTCCGACCTGGGGCTTCTGTATGGAGCGGGTGACGGGAATCGAACCCGCGCTCTGAGCTTGGGAATCCTGTGGTGAGAGGGGGCCTTGTCTGCCTCTGAACTGCGGAAACACATTCCTCGACGGGTGGCGGAGCACCTGATTTTTGACCTCCAGTGACCGTTGTGTACCGCCTGATCTGGCACGGAAGTGGCACGGCGGCTCGCGGCGGTCGTCATACCGGTTGTGGCAGGGCTGCTTGTGGGTTGTCTGCGGTGTCTGAGGATCCTTGCCTGGCTGTGCATTGCTGCGGTGAATGGCAGCGCGTCGGCTGCGGACGGACGGGGCTTTCCCCTTGATCGTGGACACCGGTTGTCATGCGGCGGTGGCCAGCGTAGTTGATCGCTGCTCGTAGGCGATCGGGCTGATCTGGCCAAGGCGGGAGTGCCGTCGCCGGGTGTTGTAGCGGGTCGCCCAGCGAAAGACCGCGAGGCGAGCCTCACGGGCCCCGTTCCACCGCTTCCGTCCCTGGAGCGTCTCGCGTTTCATGGTCGCGTTCAGGCTCTCCGCGGCGGCGTTGTCCGCGCTCGTGCCCACCGCGCCGCGTGACCTGGTCACGCCGAGCGCCGAGCAGACCAGGGCGAACTCCTTCGACACATATTGCGCCCCGTTGTCGCTGTGGAAAATCGCCCCTCGCAGGCCGCCGGTGCCACGGGCCGCCGCGGCGGCCCTCAGTGCGTCGGTGACCAGGGAGGTGCGCATGTGGTCGGCGATCGACCAGCCTGCCAACCGCTTCGAGTGCAGGTCCAACACCGTTGCCAGATAAAGGAATTGGCCATTTCCAACAGGGAGGTAGGTGATGTCCCCCACGTACTTGGTGTTCGGCGCCTGGGCGGTGAAGTCGCGCCGCAGCAGGTCCGGCACCGGCGTCGCCGAGGGCTCGGGAATGGTGGTGCGCACCTTCTTGCGCAAATGCAGCCCGACGATGCGGAACTTGCGCATGACGCGCTCGACACGCTTGTGGTTGACCGGCCTCCCAGCATCCTTCAGCTCGGCGGTGACGCGCGGGACTCCGTAGGTGCCGTCCGATTCCCGGTGGATCCGGGCGATGCGCTCGGCGAGCTCGGCGTCCGCCTTTCTCCGGCCGGCCCGCGTTTCCGCGCCGGCCAGCCACCGGTAGAAGCCGGACCGAGAGACCTGCAGCATCCGGCACAGCCGCTTGACGCCGAAGGCGTCACGGTGATCGTCGACGAACTGGAAGCGGCTGCTCACCAGCTGGTCTCCGCCGCAAAATACTTCGCGGCCCTCCGCAGGATCTCCCGCTCGAGTTCGAGTTCCTTGACCCGCGCTCGCAGCTGCCGGTTCTCCTTCTCCATCGCGGTGGCCTCCACGGCCCCGGGCTGGGCAGCCTGCTCGGCATCCCGCACCCAGGTGCGGAGCGTCTCGTGGTTGACGCCCAGGTCCTTGGCCACCGACGCATACGTCCCACCCGGCCTCGAGTGGTACAGCGCGACGGCATCAGCCCGGAACTCAGGCGCGTACTTCGACGTCCCCAACGGGAACTCCTGTCCTATGGATCATCACAATCCAATGATCAGGGTGTCCACGATCAAGGGGAAACGCCCGACGATCCGTCCGCAGCCGACGCTGACTCAGGGCTGGCACCGGGCGTGCCTGGCGGCATCAGCGAACGATCTTGACCCCGAAGTGGTTGCCGATGCCGAGGGCCATGCCGATGGCGCCGTGCATGTGGGCGTACATCTCCATGCCGCGGGCGGCGACGAGGGGGCCGAGGTCGAGGATGTCGGTCCAGCCGTAGGACGTGAGCAGGTCGGTGACGGTCTTCTTCGCCTCGGTGTCGTTGCCGGCGAGGAACATGGTGTGGTCGCCGCCGATGGCTCTGGGGTTGACGACGGTGTCCTGTTCCTGGGTGACGAAGGACTTGACGACCTTGACGTTCGGCAGGGCGCGCTGGATCTGTTCGGCGAGGCTGTCGGTGTCGCAGGGGTCGAGCTTGGGCATGGTGCCGAAGGGGGTCGGCCAGGGGTGTTCCATCTCGGCGCCGTAGAGGTAGGGGACGGCGTAGTCGATGAGGGTCTTGCCGGCGAGTTGGGCGGCGATGGCGGTCAGGGCGGTGACGGCGTTGTGGCCGTCGATGCCGTTGATGACGATCTCGTCGGCGGCGGCCGCGGCGTCGGCGAAGGTGTGCAGGTGGATGCCGGGGTGTTCGGCGAGGAACTGCTTGTAGGGCGGGTTGCCCATCATGTCGGGCTCGGTGCGGGCGAGGGTGGCCTCGGGGTCGCGGGTGCCGACGTGGACCTCGTAACCAAGTGCGGCGAGCTTGGCGGCGTGTGCGCGGCCTCCGCCGCCGGTGCCCAGGACTGCGATCTTCGTGGTCTTCATTTTGGTAACTCCTGTGTACTGAGGGGGTTTGCAGGGCAAGTGCTTCAGGCGCCGGTGGGCCCAGCCATGGATCGGTGGGCGCCTCCGTCGACGAGGATGTCCTGGCCGGTGAGGTAGGAGGCGGCGTCGGAGGCGAGGAAGGCGACCACCTCGGCGATTTCCTCGCCGCGTCCCATGCGGCCCAGCGGGATCTGCGCGCGGATCTGTGCGGCCCCTTGCTCGCCCATGACCTGTTCATTGAAGGTTTCGTTGGCGATCGCGCCGGGGCTCAGGGAGTTGACGCGGATGCCACGGGGGGCGAGGTCGGTGGCGAGGGTGCGGGCCAGGTTGTGGACGGCAGCCTTGGTGGCCGCGTACACGGAGAACGTGCCGAAGGTGCGGTGCAGGGCGCCGGAGGCATTGAGAATGATCGCGCCGCCGTCCCGGAACAGAGGGAGGGCCTTCTGGACGGTGAAGAAGGGGCCCTTGAAGTTCACGCCGACGAGGCGATCGAAGTCCTCCTCTGACCATTCCTCGGTGGGCTTCTGGTCGAAGATGCCGGCGTTGGCGAACAGCACGTCGAGCTTTCCATATCGCCGGCGGACCTCTCCCACCAGAGTGTCGATCGCCGACAGGTCCGCGGTGTCCGCCCGCACTGTCAAGAGTCGGTCCGAGGAATCCAGTTGGGCGGCGGCCTGGCGCAGCCGGTCGTCGTTGCGGCCGGTGATGGCCACTTGGGCGCCCTCGGCGAGGAAGTGGCGGGCCGTGGCCAGGCCCATCCCGCTCGTACCACCCGTGATGAGCACGGTCTTTCCGGTGAAGGGTCGCATGGTCGTCTCCTGTCTGCTGAGTTGGGCGGGGTGCGGTCACGCGTATTTGCCCAGGTCGCTGCCGTGCAGCCGGGCCTCCTCGTTGATGCCGATGACGTATCCGTCGGGGTCGCGGAAGTAGAACATCCGCTGTCCGTTGTGGTCGGTGGTGATCGGCTTGACGATCTCCGCGTGCCGCGAGATGTGCGCGAAGGCGGCTTCGAGGTCGTCGACTCCGAGGTAGAACATGCCGGCGAAGCCGACCGGGGTGTCGGCCAGGACCGGGAGCCAGTTCTTCAGGTCGGCGTTGCGGTAGATCATCGCGACGAATTCGCCCTGGTAGAGGAGCATGTGGATGTCGTCGCCGGGGCGGGCGGTGCTGGAGTCGGCGTCGAAGCCGAGCTTCTTGTAGAAGGCGAGGCTGGCGGCGGTGTCGCGGACGCTGATGCACGGTGCGAAAGCCATGGTTTTCTCTCTCTGCTCTTTTTGTCTGCTATGTCTCTGCGGTGGGCGAGTGGGGCGGGTCAGGCGTTTTGCGGGGTGGCGCTGAGGCAGAAGGGCTGGCCGAAGGGGGGCAGAAGGCGGCCATGCGCGCGGTTCCGGTGGTGGTGCGGGTGGCCATGACGGCAAGCGCCTAGCGGGCTCAACGGGGGCTTCCTGCTCCGCGGAGACGCTCGCGGCGTCCCGCCCTCCAATTAGTACATACGTGCAGCACTTCTGTCGACCAATGCTGGTAATTGGGATAAATATGCATCGGCGATGAGTCGCCCTACGTGCCCAAACAACAGGGAGTAGCGAGGAAGGTACGGCAAATATGGGAGGTGCATGAAGGGCTGACGATGTTCATGCGCCTCGCGAGGGCGGCTTCGAAGGAAAATTGATACCTTCGTACATAAGTTGCTTCACCGAAGCACTCGTCGATGTATGCGAGCCCCTGGGAGGGATACGGTCATGGCAGGGCAGGGCGTCGCGAAGCGGCGGTACGACCCCAAGCGGCGGATAGCGGAGATCACCACCGCCACCGAGAAGGTCATCGCCGAGCGCGGCATCGAGGGGCTGACCCACCGGGCGGTCGCCGAGCGGGCCGGCGTCCCGCTCGGCGCGACGACCTACCACTTCGCGACCAAGGACGACCTCATCCAGGCTGCCCTCCAGCGGTCCGTCGACCGCTACGCCGCCTACCTCGCCGACTGGGTCGCCCAGCGTCCCGAGCTCACCCCGGAGCAGCTCACCGTGCTGCTCACCGACGCCCTCATGGGCTGCTTCGGCCCCCAGCGAGACGCCCAGGTTATGGAGTTCGAGCTGTACCTGGCCGCCTTGCGCCGGCCCGCGCTGCGCCCGATCGCCGACCGGTTCATCGAGCTGAGCATCGACGCACTCCTGCCGTACGTCGATCCGCTCACCGCCCGCACCGCGGCCGTGGCCACCAACGGCCTGACCCTGCGCGGCCTGGCCGGCACCACACCGCCCACCCGGGCGGAGGTCGAAGACATCCTGCGGCGCATCCTCACCCCCAACCCGAACCTGCCCGCCCCCAGCCCGGCCCCCGACCAGGGCGCCCCACAGGCCCTCGCATGAACACCGTTCCCCGCATCACCGACGCACAGCGCCGCGCCCGCCTGGCCCGACGCCACCTGCCCGACCCCGGACGGCGAGCGAGCACCACCCGGGAGGTGGCCGAGTCGGTGCTGGCCCTGCACGCCACCGACGCCGCCACGGTCTACCTCTCGGCCGCCGCCCGTATGGACAGCCCCAGCCACGAGTCCATCGAACGCGAACTGTACGAGCGGGAGGCGCTGTTGCGGATGACGGCGATGCGCTGCACCCTCTTCGTCGTCCCCACCGCCCTGGCACCCGTGATGCTGGCCGCCGTCGGCCGACCGAACGCCGCAGCCCGCATGAAGGGGCTGCTGCGCCGGTTGGAAGCGAACGGCTACGGCAACGCCGCCTGGCTGGAGAACATCAGCCGCAGCACGCTGGAGGCCGTGCGGGAACGGGGTGAGGCCACGACGGCGGAGTTGGCCACCGCCGTCCCGGGCCTGGACCGGCAGCTGGTCGTCTCGCCCGGCAAACCGTACGAGTCGCGCCGCAGCATCGCCACCGACCTGCTCTTCGCCCTGGCCGCCGACGGACACCTCACCCGCGGTAGCCGCCGTGGCGGCTGGACCAGCAACCAGCACGCCTGGACCCTCGCTCCCGAACTACCTGACATGCCAGCCCCGTTGGCCCGTGCCGAGCTGGTCCGCCACTGGCTGGACGCCTTCGGGCCGGGTACGGTCGCCGACCTGAAATGGTGGACCGGCTGGACGATCACCGAAACCCGCAAGGCCGTAGCCGCTGCGGAGGCGGTCGAGGTGCGCCTGGACGAGGGCGCCGGCTATGCGCTGGCGGAGGACCTGGACGCGCCGGTCGCCGAGCCGGAGCCGTCGGCCGCGCTGCTGCCCGCGTTGGACCCGACCCCCATGGGCTGGCGGGAGCGCGGCTTCTACCTCGACCCCGACCACGTCCTCGCGCTCTTCGACCGGATGGGCAACATCGGACCGACCGTGTGGTGGGACGGCCGGATCGTCGGCGGCTGGGCACAGCGCAAGGACGGAACCCTGGCCTGGCGGCTGCTCAAGGACCGCGGCCGGGAGGCTCGTATGGCCATCGAAACCGAGGCGGAACGGATGACGGCCTTCCTCGGGGAGCGTCGCTTCAACCCCGCCTACCGCACCCCGCTGGAGCGCGAACTCACCTCGTGAGCCCGCGCCCGCGGCGGCCGGGCGGTCAGCAGGCGCACCGTGGTGGTCGCGCTCCTGGACTCGTGGCCTTCCACAGTTGTGGGGCCAGGTACACACCTTCAGCGCGCGGCCGGGCCTGCGTCAGGTGCGGGCCGTGTGGGCTGCTTCGCTACGGTGATCCAGAGCAGGGCCGCGCACAGGAGGGCTACTGCTGCGAAGGCCAGCGGGTGCATGACGGAGTCCTTGCGTGTACTGGCGGCTAGCGCACCTGCTGCTGCAAGAACCAGGGCGATGCCTGACAGCGCGCCGGGGCGCACTGTGCTGCCGGCCGTGGTGGCGGGCAGCAGTCGGGTCGTCAGGCTGTAGCAGGCGCAGCCCAGCAGCGTCGCCCCGATCGCGTCGCTGGGACGGTGCCAGTAGAGCGTCTGGACGGCGGCTGCGGTGACGGCCAGCCACAGTATTCCGGCGGCGGCGATGTAGGGGCGGGCGCGCGGGGAAGCGACGAGAGTCATGCCCAGGACCAGACCGGCGACGATGGCCACGTGACCGCTGGGGAAACTCGCCGCTATGAGGTTGTGCGGGGCGTCTGCCAGGTCGGGACGGGGCAGGACCGTGTGGAGCACCTCCGTTCCGCCGACCGTGGCCACCACGACCGCGAGTGCCGCGCAGCCCTGCCACCAGCAGCGGCGCACCGCAGCGACCGCGGCGATCAAGGCCGAGCCCGCAACCAGGGTCGGCATGGCTGCCTTGAGTGGCGGTGGACCCACCGACTCGACCAGGGCGAAGACCCGCGCCTGCTCAGCGAATCCCCTGACCAGCGAGTTCTCCGCCGTTTGACCGAACGGTGTGCAGACGACGAGAAGATAGATCGCCGCGAACCCGAGAAGAAACAGGAGCGGGCGGGGCGCCGTGGTCGGCCGTGCCGCCTCGGTTATGCGCGTGAATGTGTGATCTTGCTGAGTCAATGTGTCCTCGTTCCGCCGACTGACGATGAAGCAGTGGATGTGGATGTCTTCGTGGGCGGCGCGGCGGACAGGCCGCGACGACGAGGCGGTCAGGTGTGTGTGCCGGCCCCATCGTCAGTCTGGGGGAGGTAGCAGTTGGTCTCCCAGATGACGCCGTACTTGTCGCGGACGGCGCCGTAGGCGGCGCCCCAGAACCTGTTCTCCAACGCTTCCAGGACCTTCCCGTCCTTGGCGAGCTTGTCGAAGGCCGTGCGCTGCTCGGCGGGGTCCTCGTAGACCAGGCCGATGTGGATGTTGTTGCCGATGACGTGCTCGCCTTCGGCTTTGGTGTCGGCGGACAGCTCGGCGACGCCCAGCGCGCTGCCGTCTGTGAACTGGAGCTTGGAGTAGACGACGGTCCGGTCCGCGCCCGGGATCTTGTCCATGCCGGGGACCTGGGACAGCAGCATGGTGCGCTCGGTGAGTTCCTCGACGCCGAAGGCGTCGGTGTAGAAGGCGATCGCCTCCAGGCTGTCGTGCACGTACAGCAGGGGCACGAAGCGGTGGAAGATTTCCTTGGGTGCCATGGGAGGCTCCTTAATCCTGATGGCCTTGATGGCTGGAGAAAAATGGGGAAGAAGCGGGTGTTTCACCTGGCGTCTTCGACGGTAGAGGTCCAATAGGTCACTGAATGTCCTCACACTCCGCGAAGGTGGACGGCATGACAGCCGATCCGGGAGTGACGCGAGGTACGAGAGATCCCGCCGCCCGTCTGCTGCAGCTGCTCTCGCTGCTGCAGCGCCCACGTGACTGGACGGGCGTGGAGCTGGCCGAGCGTCTGGGGGTCACCGCCCGCACCATCCGCCGTGACATCGAGCACCTGCGGGAGCTGGGCTATCCCGTCCAGGCCACGCAGGGCAACATCGGCGGTTACCGTCTCAGCGCGGGCACCGCGATGCCGCCGCTGCTCCTGGACGACGACGAAGCGGTGGCCATCGCCATCGGGCTGCGCGCGGCGGCCACGGCGGCGGTCAGCGGTATCGAGGACACCTCGTTGCGGGCCCTGGCCAAGCTGGAGCAGGTGCTGCCCTCGCGGCTGCGGCGCCGCGTGTCGCACCTCGCCGAGGCGGCCACCTTCCTGCCCCAGCCCGTCCAGGGGGCCGACGCCGAGCTGCTGGCTTCCCTCGCCGCCGCCTGCGTCGCCCACGAGAAGGTCCGCTTCGGATACGCCCCCGCACGCGGGGCGCCGACGCGGCGGCTGGCCGAGCCCAAGCGGCTGGTGGCCGCCGGACGGCGCTGGTACCTCCTCGCCTACGACCTGGACCGCGCCGACTGGCGCACCTTCCGCGTCGACCGCATCGACGCCCTGCACCGCACCGGCTCCCGCGTCCCCGAGCGCGACCTGCCCGGCGGCCAGGACGCCGCCGCATACGTGGCCGACGCCCTGGCCGCCGGCCCCGGCAACTGCCGCGCCGAACTCATCGTCCACGCCCCCATCGAGCGCGCCGCCGAGGGCGTACCGTCCTCCCTCGGAACCCTGGAACGGATCGACGAGCACCGCTGCCGACTGCGCACGGCCGTCGACTCCCCCGAGTACCTGGCCTTCCGCATCGCCGCCCTGCGCCTGGACTACACCCTCGTCGGACCGCCCGACCTCGTCCCGCACCTACGCCGGATCGCCGAACGCGCCCTGGGCGCTCTTCAGGGGCAGGGCGAGTGACGCGCACCGGAGCGCCGCCCGCCGCGTCATCCTCGTGCGGTGAGCTTCTGCCGGATATCGAGGGTGAGACGGAGGCTGTCCAGTGCGCTCTCGGGCGTGATCCGGGAGGTCTCCTTCCCGGCCAGGCAGGCCAGCACATGGTCGATGACGGCCGCGTACGTGTCACGCTCGGGCAGGTCGAGGGTGCGCCGCCCGGCATCGGTGTATTCGACGAGGACGGTGCGGCCCTGCCCCTCGGCGCCTCCCGTGAACTCCGTCTCCAGCACGCCCTCCGCGAAGACGACCCGCGAACCGCCGCTGATGCCATAGGACGTGGGCATGAGCGCGGAGGCGGCACAGCGCGCCAGCACCCCGCCGGGGTAGGTCAGCACGGCCTCACCGGCCGAACCGCGCCACGCGCCCTCGACACCGTGGGCGGCGACGGACTCGGGCCGGCCCAGCGTGGTGGTGAACAGGTCGAGTTCGGTGTGCAGGGTGTCCATGGCCAGGGAGTCCAGCCGCAGGTCATAGCCCTCCCATAGCAGTGCGGTGCGGGTCTCGGTCTCCCAGGTGCGCAGCGGCCCGTACGTCCCGTCGGCGAGGGCTTTGCGGACGTACTCGTTGACGGGACTGAAGCGGGCGAAGAGATCCACGAACGCCTGCCGGCCAGTGGCGTTCTGCGCCTTGACGACGCGCTGGGCGTCATCCATCGAGGCGGCCAGCGGCAGCTCGCACAGCACGTCCTTGCCCGCCTCCATGGCCCGTACCGCATGGTCTGCGTGGAGCGGCGTGGGCAGACAGACGTCGACCAGGCCGATGTCGGGGTCACCGTAGATCTCATCGAGATCGGTGGTCGTGGCGAAGCCGAACTGCTCGGCGAGGGGCTGCAGTTTGGCCGGCGTGCGGCCGAAGACAACGACCTTCTCGACGTCGGGGCGGGCGGCGTAGACGGCGGCGTGTGCGCGGCCGAATCCCGTACCCAGCAGACCGATCTTCATCGTGCACTCTCCTTGCCGCTGATCCTGGCGTTACTGCCGCTGTCGTTGCCGTTGCTGAACAGTCCGAAGCGGTTGCCCCGCGGGTCCAGCAGGCGGGCGTAGCGGCATCCGTCGGGCACCGTTTCCGGTCCCTGCTCGACGCGGGCACCGGCTGCGACGGCCTTCTCGGTCAGCGCTGTGACGTCCTGGGCCAGGAAGCACGGCATGGCGTAGTCCGCGCCGCCCTCCCGCCCGCTGCGGTCGTGCAGCCCGCCGACCGGGTAGGGGCCACCGGTGAGGATGGACTGGTACGGCCCCTCGCCCTCGAACCGCCAGCCGAAGGCGGAGGAGTAGAACGCGCGGGTGGCGTCCGGGTCGGAGGTGCCGATCTCGAACCAGGCGAACATGCCCGGCCGGGGCTCGAAGGCGACCCGCTCCATCTGCGCGTGGGTGGACTCCATCCGGTCCTGGAAGCGGGCCGCGTCGCTCTGGGAGAAGAGCGAGAAGACGTTGCCCTGCGGGTCGCGCAGCCGGGCGAAGACGGTGACGTCGCCGACCGGGGTGGCGGGCACCTCCACGTGCGCGCCCAGCCCGCTCAGCCGCTCGACGTGGGCGGCCACGTCCAAGGACAGCACGGACAGGTTGGACGTCTCACGGACGCCGGCCCCTCCCTCCCGGCTGTGGATGGCACCCATCGGCCAGGGCATGTCCGGGGCGAAGATGCGGAGGTAGATGTTGCCGTCGATGGACGAGTCCGGATCCCGCTCGAAGGTCCAGCCCAGCAGCGGGCCGTAGAAGTCCTGGACCGCCTGGGGATCGGCGGTGGCGAACTCGAACCAGACGACGTTTCCGGGGGACATGAAGCTCATGCGGGCTCCTGTCGGAGTAGGCGTGCGGTGTGCCGGAACCGTAGAACTCCAATAGGGCCCCCAATGTCCTAATGTCCTGGGAGGCGTTGTGTCCGACCTCGTCACCGATGGGCCCGGACCGTCGCGCATGGCGGGGGCGGTGCCGCATCCGGCCGACGCGGCACCGGCCCGCCCGGTTCACCGGGTGAGCGCGGGGTCCGGTGCCGGCTGCCTGGCCTGCTCCTCCGCTCGGGGGCCACCGACGGTGTCCGCGTCCTTGCGCCCGGCCCTGCGCGGCACCGCGTACAGCAGCGCGAAGGCGGCGAGGAAGGCGGCGGCGACATACGGCAGGGTGTGCGCGAAGGCGTCCGGCATCTTCGCCGCCCGGACGGCCGGGTTGCCGTCGCCGCCCAGGTGGTTGAAGAAGATCAGCGAGGAGAGGGCGGTGCCGACGGCCTGGCCGAGCTGGGTCGTGGTGTTGTTCAGGCCGGAGGCCGAACCGGCGTGCTCGTGCGGCACCTCGGACAGGACGATGTCCGTCAGCGGCGCGATGATCAGGCCCATGCCGATGCCCATCGGCACCAGCGGCAGCATCGTCTGCCACAGCGCGATGTCCGCGCCGTAGTGGCCCACCAGCCACGCGAAGAGCACCATCCCGGCCGCGGCGATCAGCGCTCCCGCCTGGAGCACCCGGCGGCCGAAACGCGGCACCAGCACCTGCATCGAGACACCGGCGCCGGCCATCAGCAGCAGGGAGAGCGGTAGCCCGGACAGGCCCGCCTTCAGCGGTGAAAAGCCGAGGCCCAGCTGGAGGTAGAGCGCCCAGGCCAGGAAGAACACCCCGGAGGCCAGGCCGAACAGCAGCTGCACGCCCAGCCCGCCCGAAAAGCTTCTGCGGGAGAACAGTGAGAGCACCACCAGCGGAGAGCCGCCGCGGGCGATCACCCGGCGCTCGTAGGCGACGAACAGCGCCAGCACCGGCACCGAGGCCGCCAACATCGCGTACGTCCACACCGGCCAGCCCAGCTCGCGCCCCTGGATCAGCGGCAGGACGAGGAAGAGCAGACCCGTCGCGGACAGCAGCATGCCGCCCACATCGAGCCGGGCCGCGCGCTCGTCCTTCGACTCGCGGATCAGCATCGCCCCGGCGATCAGTCCGGCCACGCCCAGCGGCAGGTTGACCAGGAAGATCGGACGCCAGCCCAGCCCGAACAGATCGCCCTCGACCAGCAGCGCACCGACCAGCGGCCCGGCCAGCACGCCCAGCGCGCTGACCGCCCCGAAGACACCGAAGACCTTGCCGCGCTCCTCCTTCGGGAAGGAGACATGGATGATCGACAGCACCTGGGGCACCATCAGCGCGGCCGCCGCGCCCTGCGCGATCCGGCCGGCCAGCAGGACCTCGGGGGAGCCGGCGATCCCGCACACCAGCGAGGTGAGGGTGAACCCGGCGACCCCGGCGAGAAAGACCCGCTTGCGGCCGTACAGGTCGCCCAGACGCCCGCCGGTGATCAGGCCGAGCGCGAAGGCCAGGGCATAGCCGCCGACCACCCACTGGATCTGGGCGGTCGACGCCCCGGTGTCCGCCTGGATGTGGGGGACGGCGATATTGACCACGGTCACATCCACCGCGTCCATGAAGGTCGCGACGAGGAGGACGATCAGCGCCACCCAACGGCGAGGATCCGCCTGATCCACTGCCTGCGAGGGGCTGTTCAGCGCATCAATAACCGACGCTTTCGCATCGCTTTGAGGAGTTTTGTTCTCAGACATGCCTTCGACGCTAAAAACCCAATAGGACGCCCAACGACCTCAATGCCGGGAAGCCTGGAGGGCATGACCGCTGACCTGCCTGCCCGGATGCCCCTCCCCTTCGACGACGAGGAGGCCGTTGCCCTCGCCGCCGCCCTGCGCACCGCCGCAACGAGCGTCTCCGGCATCGAGGAGACCGCCGTCCGCGCCCTGGCCAAGCTCGAACAGCTCCTGCCCGCCCGCCAGCGCGACCAGATCTCCGCCCTCCAACACTCCACCGTGTCACCGCGGTTCGACGGCACGCCGCAGGTGGACCTCGCCGCGCTGGCCACCCTCGCCGCCGCCTGCCACGACCACGAGATCATCACCTTCGCGTACGAGTCCCGCGACGGCACCCCCAGCACACGCCGCGTGGAACCCCACACCCTCATCACCACCCACGGCCGCTGGTACCTCGCCGCGTACGACCTTGACCGCGACGCCTGGCGCACCTTCCGCGTCGACCGCCTCACCGCTCCCGACTCCACCGGCCGCCGCGTCCCACCCCGCCGGCTCCCCGCCCCCGACGCGTCCGCGTACCTGACCGCATCCCTTGCCGCCCTACCCACTCGCTACTCCGCCCGGGCCACCGTCCCGTCCGACGCCGAGACGGTCCGCGCTCGTACCGGGGTCCTCCCCTCCCGCGTCCGGGCCCTCGACGGCCACACGTGCATCGTCGACCTCTCCGCCGACGACCCGCTCCACATCGCCGTAAGATTCCTCACCCTGGAAAACTTGGGACGCGGGGCCACCACCCTGTACGGCACCACCGAGCTCGTCCCGCACCTCGAAGAGTTCGCCCACTGCCTGGCGGACGCAGCCCGCGCTCTCGCCCAGCCCCACGACGAGCGCGAGGCGGACCGGTGAACGCCACCGCCCCGCAGCCCACCCTCTTCCCGGCCTCCGCCATAAGCCCCGCACCACCCCCATCCCCCGACTTCCACGGCATCACCTGTCACGAGATCCAGGCCCGCACCCTCCTCAACCGCATGCCCGGCGCCCCGCCCGGCGGCCTGGGCTGGACCCTCAACCCCTACCGGGGCTGCACCCACGCCTGTACCTACTGCTTCGCCCGCGACGGCCACCACCACCTCGGCCACAACACCGGCGAAGACTTCCAGACCCGCCTCTACGTCAAAACCAACGCCGCCACCGTCCTGCGCCGCGAACTGCGTACCGGCAAAACCGGTGACCAGTGGGTCATGGTCGGTACCTCCACCGACTGCTATCAACGCGCCGAAGGCCGTTACCAGTTGATGCCCGCCATCCTGCGTGCTCTGACCGACTACCGGGTCCCCTTCACCACGACCACCAAGTCCGCTCTCCTGCGCCGCGACCTCGCCTTGTTCGCCGAAGCAGCCCACGTGACCGACGTCCTGGTCATGACCTCCCTCGGCTCCCTCGACGACCGCGTGTGGCGCGCCTTCGAACCCGGCGCCGCCCCACCCCGCGCCCGACTGGACACCATTGCCGCCCTGCGTGCCGCAGGCGTCCCCGCCGGCGTCCTCATCGCCCCCGTCATCCCCCACGCCGCCGACCACCCCGACGCCCTCAACGCCCTCGTCGACGCCTGCGCCGAGGCCGGAGCCGTCACCGTCTTCCCCGACGTCATGCGCCTCAGCCCCGGCGCCCGCACCTGGTTCCTGGACCAGGCCGCCCAAAACCTCCCACCCCGCCTCCACCACCGCCTGGCCGCCGACTTCGCCACTCGCCGCACCATGCCCCCGCGCTACGTCCAGCAGGTCGCCGACCACATCCACGCCCGCGCAGCCCAGCACGGCATCCCCCGATGGCAGGACTACGTCAGGAACGTGCACCGCCCCGGCCTGAACGGCGGGTAACAGGGGCGATCCGCCTCGCCCGGGGCCGTGTCACGATCCTCGACACCGGCCGCCTCAAGGATGCCGCGGGCTGACGCATGGCGCTGGTGGCAGACGTCCGTCGGTGACCGCCCTTTCAGTCAAGAAGTTGCTTATGCGGCGCCTCACGGATCGGTCAGGTCCCGCATGTTCGTCGCTGCTCTGCTCGCAGCCTGTGCTGGAGCGTTCAGGTAGGCAGATGGCGTCGTGTTGGGCAAAGCGGTGTGCCGGTCAGAGACAGCTGCCACCATGGCCGGCATGGCTGCCAAGAGATGTGACCGCTGTGATCTGTTCATTGGCGAAGGCTGTGACTGCCCACCAGACGGATCGGTCCCGCGGGCCGATGCCGCAATTGCCGCTGTTCAGGCTGTGCGACAGCTCGTTACTCCTCCGGACAGGATCCTGATCTCTCCACGCGGGGTGGCTCACCTTCCCGATGCGTGCAACCACCATCCGGAGCAGAGTCATCGAGACGCGGGTTGGGGATGGATCGCATGGCCGGCGAAGGGGCTGTGGGAGGGCATAGATCCAACGCGTCCAGTGCAGGCCACGGAGGGGGATACGACTCTCGTCGCCCATCGCCGGTGCGGCAGCTGCCTGTCATAGCCAGGATCACGCCATGATCCCCATGCGGCGCTCTTCCGGCCGCCGCGTGTGCTGCCCACACTGCTCCCGTGACACTGAGGGGGAGAGGCGGCATGGCTACTCGGAGGGGGCGCCGCTCCGCGGCGCGCAGGCGGCGTCAGGCGTTGCAGCAGTCGGCCTTTGTGGGTGCGGCACTGCTGCTCATATTGCTCGTGGTGTTCTGGTCGGTCATCTGGCCCTACATGGTGGGGATTGTTGTTCTGGGGGCCGTTGGGACTCTGGTGTGGTGGCTATGGCGTACCGATCGACTGCTGCGCAGCCGCGATCGCAGCTGGCGACGCGAGGAGGAGGTGAAGGCGGGCCGTCGGACGCTCGCCGAGGTGGACGTGATGTCCGGGACCGAGTTCGAGGAGCTGGTCGCCGCGTTGTGCCGGCGTGACGGCTGCACCGAGGTACGGCGGGTCGGCGGATCCGGGGACAACGGCGCCGATGTGCGCGGCTGCCTGTCGGACGGGCGGACGATGGTGATCCAGTGCAAGCGCTACGCCCCCAGCCGCGCCATCGCCAGTCGTGAGGTGCGTGATCTACGAGGTGCGCAAGCGCACTTCGAGGCCGATGTCGCCATCTTCGTGACCACCACGCGGTTCAGCCGTCAGGCCGAGGACTTCGCCGTGAACATCGGGATCCTTGCCATCCACCGTAACCATCTTGGCCTGTGGAACAACGGTGCTCGCCTTGAGTCGTTGATCAGCGTCAACGGCGCCGGTCAGGGCGACACCAAGCATCTGCGCCGGTGGAAGCGGACGTACGGCAGATGATCGGGGCGTAGCCGTCGCTGGCGCATGTGAATGGCCTGCTGCTACAGAAATGCGGCGGTGCGGAACGCGTTGCGAACCGCGGTCAAGGGCTCCCGATCGCGGGTGTAGTAGAGCTTGTTGGTGAGCAGGATCGCCCACCGACCTTTCGCCGGTGAGATCCACATGCCAGTGCCGGTGAAGCCGTAGTGCACCCAGATGTCGTCGGCTGCCGGATCCGTGCCGGGGGCTGGGTGCCAGAACAGGCCCCGTTCTGGTGTCATCGCCCCGGTGTGGGTTTGGAGGGACTCCGTCACCCAGTCTCGTCCGAAGCCCGCCTGCTCGGGAGCGGACGCGGGATTCAGCATGTGACGGAGGAAGGCGGCGAGGTCTTCAAGGACGGAGAAGACGCCGGCGATCCCGCAGATGCCGTCGAGGAGGCGTGCGGAGAAGTCGTGGGCCATGCCTTTGAGGTGGAGTCCGGTGGCCTCGTTCACCTCGGTTGGCGCGCAGCGGTTCACGGACTGGGAGGGAAGGGGGCCGAAGGACGTTTCGGCCATCCCGAGGGGGCGCCAGATCCGTGTGCGTGCCAGCTGGTCGAGTCGCTGTCCGGAGATGTGTTCGGCGAGGTATCCGAGGACGAGGGCGGCACGGTCGGTGTATTCGACGGCTTCGCCGGGCGGGCGGTGCAGGGCCTCGTGGAGGACGCCGTCGTGGATGTCCTGGGTGTCGGTGCCGTAGAGGTTCTTGAGGTTGGCCCGGAGAGGGAGGCCGGCGGTGTGGGTCAGGAGGTGGTGGGCTGTCACCTGGCCGAGGGGGTGGCCTTTGACCTCCGGCCAGAAGTTGCCCAGCGGCTCATCGAGTTGGAGCTTGCCGTCCTCGACGAGGGTGCCGATCGACGCCCACACGGCCAGGATCTTGGTGAGGCTGGCGACGTCGAAGATCGTGTCGAGTCGCATCGGCTGGTCGGGCTGCGTCGGATCGAGGAGCCCTACGGCGCCGTTTGCCTTTGTGCCGGTGGTGTCGCCGGTGGCCCAGACGGCACCCGGGTAGACGCGGTCGTGGACGCCGTTGCGCAGGAGCTGGTCGATGCGGTCGATTTCGAGCGTCATGGTCTCCCGATCATGTGCCTTGGGTGTCCCGTTGGTCAGGGTAGTGGCGCAGCCGGTGGCGGCCCGGCCGCGCCACGGAGCGGTCAGTTGAGCTGTCTGCCGAGGTCGGTCAGGGCAGCGGCGGTGGTACTCAGGGGGTAGCAGGCGGCGTTGGCGCGGCCTGCTTCCTGGAGGGCGGGAAGTAGGCCGGGGGTGGTGCGGAGACGGTCGAGGTCCCGTGCGAGGGCTGCCGGGTTGGTGAAGTCGGTGGCCAGGCCGGTGGCGGCTAGGGACTCGTTCAGGCCGGGGACCGGCTGGTAGAGGACAGGCAGGCCGCAGGCAGGGCACGGACCGGTAGGCACTCCGGCCTGTTGGTCCATTTCCGTGGAGCCGCCCCACTACGGGCAGGCACAATCAGCGGATGCGTGATCGAATTCGGCTGCCGGCAGGGCTGTGTCTGCGTCCATGGGAGCCATCCGATGCCCTCGCCGTACTGGAGGCGTTCGCGGAACCCGTGATGAAACGGCAGGCCGATGCACCCATCGCCACGATCGCGGATGCCGAGCAGTGGCTCCAGCGGCGGCAGGATCAATGGCGCCGGCAGGTTGCCTACAGCTTCGCCGTCGCCGACAGCACCAACACGGCGCTGGGCGGTGTCGCGGTCAGCAACCTCAATTCCCGGCACGCCACCGGATGGACCGGTCCGCGGCCGCCCGGCCCCGCATCGTCGACATCGACGACTGGCAGGCAGTCGCAGAACACCGCCAACCCAGCGGACTACCGGGATTCGACGACGGACTGGCGCTGAGCGAGTTGCTCGGCGCACTCGACCGCGAGCGCCGCGAAGCGTTCGTCCTCACCCAGCTACTCGGAATGCCGTACGCGGACGCCGCGGCGGCCGTGGGCTGTCCGATCGGCACGGTGCGCTCCCGCGTGGCCCGCGCCCGCGCCGACCTCACCGGCTGGCTGAGGTCCGCCGAAACGTGCACGGGTACGCCCGGGCATCAGCCTTGACCACGGAGGCCACCGACGACTCCTTGCCGGGCGGTGCAGGCATCCGACGTCGCGACGGAAGCAGACACCGTCCATCGGGAACCCGACGGGCGAATCGTCCGACCAGTGAAGCGAAGCGGGTACGGAGCCTTCGGTTCCGGCACCCACCCCGTTCATCATGAACTGGAGGGTCTTGTCATGCGTAAGCTCGCGCTGATTCCCCTGACGCTGGCTGCTCTGGGGCTCACCGCTCTCGCGGCGCCCTCGGCCTCGGCACACAACGCCGGCCAGGTGACCACGCCTGACGGACAGTGCGTGACCGTCGGCTCCGTCAAAGAGGCACCCGTTGTCGGTCAGGGCGCACCGCAGACCACCTCGGGCAACCAGCTCGACCTGTACAGCAATCCGGTCAACGGCTCAGACACCAGCGACCAGTTCGGCACCTCGTACGTCGCAGCCCAGGGCGGCACACCGATCCAGCCGATGCCCTGCGTCATGCCCTACACGCGACAGAAGTGAACACAGGCATCAGACGGTGGCTATGCACCTCGGTGGTGAGCAGACACGTACAAACGTCCCTGCTCACCACCGAGCTGCGTCGATCCTGAGCTGTTGGGCGAGCATCCCCGAACGGGCACACGGATGCGGCAGGGGTGGCAGAAGCATCACTGGTACTTGCGGATCACCGCAGGTAGGTCTTCTGCCACTCGATCGACGACATGTTCAGCGCGGCTTCCGCGAGTGCTTGTGCCGAAGCGGTCTTGAGACTGGCCAGGCTGGTGTCGATCCAGTTCTGGACGTTGCTGTAGCCCTGTTCGCGGTATTCGACGGCCTGGACGAGGCATTCGAGCTTGTCGGCGTCGTGGGCGACGACGACTTCGAGGGAATCCCCGTTCTCGTACTCGTCGACGACCCGCTGAACGCCTGCGGCGACCGCGGGGTGGGCGGCGGAGACCTGATCGGCGGTGACCTTCTCGTTCGAGGCGGCCTCCAGGTAGCGCCGGCCGATGTGCGGGATGTCGCCGACCCGGGTCTCCTGGGTGTCGTGGAAGAGGCACATCAGGGCGACCTTGGCGGGGTCGGCGCCTTCCATCATCGCCAGCACCGCGCCGATGACGCCCACGCGGAAGCTGTGCTCGGCGATGCTCTCGGGGTCCTTGACGCCGGCGATCCACCATCCGCTGCGCTTGGCCCGCTTGAGCATCCCCAACTCCAGGAGGTATCCCGCTGTGCCCCGCGCGTTGGTCGTCTCGTCCGCCATGGTGCCCTCCGGTTTCAGTGCGGATGATCGCGTAGAACGTAGTGCACGGCGCCCAGTTCGCGCCGGGATCGTGGGGAGATCACGCCAGCGTCGAGTATCCGCGCCACTCGGTCGGCGAGGGAACGGGCGAGCGCCGGTGATGCCTGCGGGAGCCAGGTGTGGGCGGTAAGCAGAGCCCACAGGGAATGGGCGTACAGGTCGACGTACCCTGGCGACTCCTCGAAGCCGCGGGCGAGTCCTCGCAGGAGGGTCACCGGGTCCCAGCCGGTCAGGGCGCGGTCAGCCATGAAGCGGTCGCTGGCCTGTGGCTCCCGTAGGGCGCCCATCCAGTACGCCCAGTAATTGAGGTTCGCGGCCTCGGCCGCGTCGTCGTCGGCCATGGCCCGGTCAATGAAGTCCAGCAGCGGGACCGGATCGCCCCTGCGGGCGAGGGCTGCCGCCGTGGACCTGGCCTCCGCCCAGCGCGGCGAGCCGCCTTGGACCGCGGCGATCCCACGGCGGGCATGGAGGGCATGCGCGGTCCAGGAGTTGGCTTCGGGGCTGCGGTCGTACGACGTGAGGTAGAGCGCCTGACGGCGAAGGAGGGCTCGCCCGTCCCCTCCGGCAGCGGCGGATTCCACGATGCCGCGCAGGTTGGTGAAGAAAGCCTCGCGGTCTTGCGCGGCCATCAGGGGCGCTGCCGCTACGGGACCGCGGCGGGATGGACTTCGCCCGCGTAATGACGGTGGCGGGTTGCCGTTCACGGCCCACGCGATCATGTGCGCGGTGTCGCGTGTGTGGACCCACTCGGCGAGGGGGTGGAGATCGGGTTGCTCCGGAGGGTCGAGGGCGGCGCCGATGATCCGGTCGGCGTCCATGGCAGCGTCCAGGAGGCCCAGGGCCGCGTGATCCGCGCCGAGGGCGAGCAGTCGGCGCTTGAGGTCCAGGAAGGCGCCGGCCTTCATGTTGGCCAGGGGACGGCGGCCGGACTCCCGTCCCTGCACCGTGCCGAGATCGACGCCCAGCGCTTCGGCCATGGCGGTCTGGGTGAGCGGGATGGACTCCCTGGTCAGGCGCAGCACGAAGCCGGCGACGGTCCCTGTAGCCGCGCGCTGTCGGCTGGATGGTCTGGCAGTCATGAGGCCCCCGGGTGCGCTCCGCCACCTAACACGTACTGGTAGTCAGTCCTACCGCGCTCACGGTGACCCTACGTTCGGGATGGGTCAACTTCCTGGATGACTACCCGACTTGGGAGCTGGCTTCCGCCGAGTCGGTCGCAATCCGCATGGCCCCGATCGGCGTACGGCCCTGGCCGCCGCTGTCCCCCGAGAGGGGCGGCCAGGGCCCCAACCCCCAGTGAGGAGACGCGCTGTGAATGCTCTTCCTCCGACCGGACCGCGTGACGTCACGGGGTCGCGTTCGCTTGCCGGGACTTCGTGGCCCGCTCCAAGGGCCTCCGGAGCAGCCGAGGCGGCACGACAATCGAGTCGTGTCGTCCGCGCCGACCGGTATGGGCTGCTCCACGTGAGCGAAGAGTCGGCCGAGGCGCCTCGCACGCCGCCGAAATACGTGCACGGCGTGCTGCTCCTGCACGTCGCATACGAGAGCGCGCCCGCGCACGTCGGGACCGCCCGGAACGATGTCGTCCGGGCGCTGCGGTGTCACGGCATCACGGAACGCCTCGACGACGCGCGCCTGCTGGTGAGTGAGCTGGTCACCAACGCCGTTCGGCACTCCCCGGGGGCCGGAGTGAGCGTTACCGCTCGCCTCGCTCCCGGCACGCTGTTCCTCGCGGTCTGCGACGGCTCCACCGCCGTACCGCTACGTCACCGTCCGACCGCCCGTGACGAGCACGGCCGCGGTCTCGTGCTCCTCGACCTCCTGGCCGACGACTGGGGCGTAGCCGTGGCCGGCCGCAAGACCAAGGTCGTGTGGTGCTGCTTGAACCTCGCCGCTCCGGCGCACCGCTCGCCCACCGCTGATGAGGTCACGTCGTGAGTGCCGCGCAGCCATCGCAGCCGCAGATCGCTCTTACGTTGCTGGATCTCAAGCGGCAGCACCAAGAAGCCCGTACGCACGTTGGCCACGGCGCCGACGAGGTATCCGAAGCGGTGCTGGAGGAGATCGAGGACATGGCCACCGAAACGCTGCGGTTGGTCGTCGCTGTGCACGGCTGGCCTGGTCACTCCCTGGTCGGTGAGGTCGGCGCCGATGCGGCCTGGTGGATCGCGCACCACTCCGCAGACCGCACCTTCCAGCGGCACGCCCTGGCCTTGCTCGAAGAAGCGGTGAAGGCCGGTGAGGCCACCAGGAAGCAGCTCGCCTTCCTCACGGATCGGTGCCGGGTCATGGCCGACCAGCCGCAGCTCTACGGCACCCAGTTCAGCTACGGTCCGGCCGGCGTCCAGGCGTACGCGGTCCAGGACCCTGAGCGGCTGGATGCCCGCCGTGCCGAGATGGGCCTCGAACCCTTTGATGCCTTCGACGAGTTGGTGCGCGCCCTCTACCTACCGCCCGCATCCGCACCCCCTCCTCCCGACTCCACCGCCGGCTAATCCATCCGCCCAGCCATCAGGGAGACACGGTGACCACACCCCCGGCATCACCCAACACAGTCCTCGCCAACGCCCTGTCCAGCACTGAGGACGTCCTCATTCCCCGCCTGACCACCGCCACTCCGGACCACGTCGTGTTCGTCGTCGGCACCCAGATCAACGGTGCACCGCACCTGGGAACTTCTTTGGTGCAGTCCCTCGCCTTCGCCGGCGCCGCCCGCATCCGCGAACGGTTCGGCCTGCCCGTCTCGGTCCTGTTCAGCGCACTCGACAACGCACCGCATGAGGTCCTGACCGACCGGGCAACCGGACATCGCTACCAGCGCGCCTACGCCCAGTCCCTCGGCGACCAAGCCGTCCGCCAGCTGGTCGAAGACCTCTACCTGCCGCTCTTCGCCACCCTGTCCGACCGGCTCCACGTGCCGTACACCATCGAGACGTATTCACAGCAGCAGGCCACCGAGCGCTTCCGCCGCACCTGGCTGCACCTCCTGCCACACATGGGCGGCCCAGTACGCTGGTGGCTCGCCCCCTCCTCCGGGATCCCGCACCTGCGCGTACCGTGCCCCGAGCCGGGCTGCGGCTGGGCCGAGAAGTACGCCGAACGCACCCGCGTCCGCCGGACCAACCCCGAGCAGGCGGTTGTCGAGGCCGTGTGCCTCCACCACGGCCCGTATGAGGTGGCCATCACCCCCACCAGTGACGGGCATGCCGACTACCTCGATCTCGCGACGCTGTACCGCAATCTCGTCAAGGAACTCGCCGCCGGCACCAGCGCACCCGGCACGCTGCCCGTGATGGTCAAGGGTGGCGACTGGATCTTCGGCTCGCAGCTCGTCGACGGCGCCATGCAGGCCGTCGGCCTCTCACCCGCACACCTTCCCGCGCGGCTGTTCTGCCCACAGGTCGTTACCGACACCGGCGCGAAACTCTCCAAGTCGCTCATCCGGGAAGGGAAGACGCGCTTGTCGGACGGTGCCGAGTCGTGGATGCTCGACACCCGGGAATGGCCCGGTTCGTTGAACGAATACGCCGAGCGGCTGCTCGGCCTCGCCGAGGTACTGCTCTCCGATCCCCGGCACTTCTTCCGCGCCTACTCGGCCGCCGAGCTCGGCCGCCTGCTGACCGCACCACACGCTAGGAGCGTTCCCGCCCCATGACGGACACCGCCGCCCGCTTCCACGAGCTGAACCTCTACCGCCGGTACTTCGATCTCGTCGCCGCCGGTGAGAAGACGATCGAGGTGCGGGTGAAGTACCCGCACCTGGCCGGTCTTGCCGCCGGCGACACCATCCGATTCCGGATCAAGGACACCGAGGAAACCTGCGACGTCTTGGTCAAACGCGTCACCGAGTACCCGGACTTCGAGGCCCTCCTCGACGGCGAAGGACCGGCCAACATCAACCCGTCAGCCTCCCGTGAGGAGCAGCTGGCCAACATCCGCACCATCTACGGCCCGGAGAAGGAGGCGCTGGGAGCCCTTGCGATCGAGATCGAACTGCGCGTTCGCTAGGGCTTTCCGTGGGGCAGGTGACGTGTTTGCTCCCGGCTACCCCCGCTCCCTGCAGCCCGCCAATGCATTGCGGTGGCCCCGGCCACGTTCAACACGATCAACAAGTGGGCTGCCGGGATCTCCGACACCCTGGCCTTGGGCTTCCTGTGCGAGGCGTACGGCTTTGGCCCAAACGACTGGGTTCGCTGTCAAACGACTCGATTGGATGGCAGAGGACACCAGTTCGCCGGGGGCAGACAGGAAAGAGTCCAGAAGGACTGGTGCGCTGCCGCGCAACATGTCAACGTACAACGCCTGCCGGAAGACATACCCCTGAGCTCACGGAGGCGCCCTGTACCCGCACCACCCCAGCGATCCCTCCCGCCCCGCCGCGCCGGACCCGGTGTACTGGGTCATCCCGCGCCACCTGGCCGGTGACGACGACGTTCTCGCCGAGCGGATCGGCGACACCCTGGTCGGCCTCGGCTGGCGCATGTGGCCCACCTCCCGCTACACCCTGCTGTACGTGAGCCCGGGCGAGCTGTGCGGGGCCGAGTGGATCTTCGCGGCCTCCCCGTTCGAGTTGGGCGGACTGCCCATCGCCTGGCAGCTGAGCGCCCGCCCGCATGCCGCCTCCGCGATGACGGAGTGGAACGCGTACGTCACCGGCGGCGTTCCGTACGAGGCGCTCGCCGATCTCCTCGTGGCGATGGACGCCCGCGAGACGCCCGACATCGGCTTCGAGGGGCCCGAGGCGGTCCTCAAGGCGCTCGGCGCTCAGGGCTGGATCCGTGACGTGGACCGGCCCCGGACCACCGCCTCGGATCCCGAGTTCTCCTGCAGTGTCTCCTTGGAGCCGCTGCCGACGCTCGTCCAGGATGCCGACCCGCGCCCTGATCTGGTGGGCTGGCAGGTGTGGGCGGAACCCGTTCTCGGCGCCCCGTATCTGTGGTGCGCCAGCTTCAGCGCCAGTGTCCCCCACGACCTGGTCGCCGTGTTCGCTTCCTCGCTCGCCTCACCGGTCCCGGTGCCTCGCCGCACGTTGCCCAAGTGCGCCGAGGGCCGCCTCAGCGTCATCCACCGCAGCTGAGCCGACCGGCACCTTGGGGGCGGTTGTGCTGTTCGGTGCCGATTTCCCCCGGGTTGCCCGTTCCTCGTATCCGTCAGATGACGAGATGGAGACTGCATGTTCCGAATGTTCCGACGACGTGCCCGTGTCGAGCGTGAGTTCCGTGAGGCCCAGCGTGTGGGTCGGGCGATGCTGGCGATGCACGCCGAACTTCCGGTGCCCGACTTTCCTGGCCCGGCCTCCGGCGGGGCCGCGGCCGCTGAGCCGGAGGACGAGGTGGTGCCCGACTTCCTGCCGTCGGGCTTTCGAGCGCCGTCTCGGCAGGACGTCTCCGGGTTCATGATGCGCTGGGACCAGCCGCTCGTCATCGACGAGGAGGTCCGTGAGTGCCCCACGTGCGGTGCGTATCGGCACTGGGTGGTCTTCAACATGCGCGACGGCTCCGTGTGGCTGCGCTGCCGGGCTGGGCACGAGACGCATGAGCCGCGTTTGGACACGGCCTGGTACAACCGCAACTCCGGTCCGGCCGACCACTTTCACCCCACTGTCGAGGACGGCCTGCGCCACCTCGGCCACTGACCCCACGAACCCCCTTCTCCCTTCCCCTACGTATCGCCGGCGCCCGGAGGGCCGGTCCGGCCAGACCGTCCGCTCATCACCAACCTTGGGGATTCACATGCGCCTTCACGCCGCGGCCGTCCTCAGCCTGAGTACCCTTGCCGTCCTGGCCCTGGCGGGCTGCTCCGACGGCAGCACCTCCGCCGACAACCCGACATCCTCCGCGTCCGCCTCCACGCTCCAGGAGGGCAAGAACGCCCGGGAGTCCGCGCCGCTGTCCTCCGCCGCGCTGGGCAAGCGGCTCCTTGACGAGGGCGACTTGGGCCAGGGCTACGTGCGTAAGCCGGAGCCGCTCAAGCGGCATGACGACGTGACCGTGACCGGCTGCCCCGCGCTGGAGAAGCTCGGTGGTGACGCCGCGGTCGGCGGCGGTCTGGACTTCCCTCGTAAGGCGAAGGCGTCCTTCGCCTACGCCGACGGCGGTGATTCGGAGGTGTCCGAGGAGCTGTACAGCGACACTGGCGCCAAACTCTCCGAGGGCGTGGGCCGGATCTTCGAGGCGATGACCTCTTGTCCCGCCTACCAAGTGCTCGCCGGCAGCACCCCCATCACGGTCACACCCCAGAATGCGCCCGCCCTGCAGCTGGGCGACGAGCGGTGGAGCCATCTGCTGACCCTCACCGCCGGTGGACGCACCACCCTTGTCAAGCAGACGGCCGTGCGCACCGGGACGGTGGTCGTAGTGGTCTCCGGTAGCCCTGGCCTTGTCGACGCCCACCTGCTGAAGGCCGTCGACAAGGCTCACCACGCGGGCTGAGCTCGCCGGCCCTGGGACTACCGTGGGCCCTCGGCGCACGCGGCGACCGCCTTCTGCAGGCCGGTGAAGTCGGTCTTCAACGGGCCGAGGCGATCGAGGCTGGACAGCCTGATGGTCTTCTGGCCAGGGCACCGCTCGTCCAGGACACGAGTGGGCAGGACGTAGAAGGTCCACTGGCCGAGGTCCAGGGGGTCGAGGGTCTGCTTGTCCTGGTGGTGCAGCGGGCAGAAGACGTACACGTCCGAGCGGCGCAGTACGTCGGCCGAGGTGGTGCCGGTCTGCGTGTCCCAGCCGGCGGCCGGTTTGATGGAGAACGAGACCTCCGACAGCTGGGACTGCGCCCACGACTGCAGGTAGGCCGTCGACTTCACCTCGACGCGCCACTTCTCGGGCGTGCGGATGTCGACGGTGTCCCATTCGGTGCGGGTACCGGTGGCGGCGCCCAGAGCCGTGGCCACGAGGTACTCGGCCAGGACACCGCGCATGGTGTTGTTGGCCAGGTCGGAGCATGCCCAGCTCCAGAAGTCGCCTAACCGGCCTACGGTTTCGCCGTTGTCCCGTATCGGCTCGCTGGCGCTACGGCGCGTGATGGCCAGCGGACCAAGGTCGTTGGTGCTCATGTTGTCCTCCTGACGACGGTCTGAGGTGGGTAGTGGTCAGCCTGGCATCAGCCACTGACAACGGAGTTGGCTCTCCGCAGAGCGTGGGGTGCGACGGCGGTACGCCGCCGGGCGAAGACATCTGACGGGCCCGACCATGAGTGGTCGGGCCCGTCAGTCATATGTCGCCCGCTATCCGGGTTCTCTCGATGGGGTCGGTGTCCTCGCTGTGATCAGCGGCGTGGTGTGCGTGGTGTCGACGGTGTCGGCATCTGCCGTGCGGTGGCCGGCTGATCGTTGGCGTGGGTGGTTCGGGTGCCTTCCGGGGCCGGGGCGTATCCGGGGAGGTCTGTGGCGCGGCGCAGGCGCCAGATGAGGACATCGCTGATGGATTCGGCGGTGTCCAGTTCCCGGTGAGCGGCGGCGTCGGCGAGCAGGGAACCGGGATCATGACCTGCGTGTTCGGCGTCGGCGAGGGTGACCGCCAAGGCGTCCCAGCCAGGCTCGGCCAGGACGATCTCGGCGAGTTCGGGGAGGGCGGCGCGCACGGTGGCGGCATGGTGGTGACGTAGAGATGGGGCGATACGGCGGCCCCGCTCACGCAGCACCGTGAGGGGTTCGCCGGCTGCCTGCTGGTAGGCGGCCCGCAGATGCTCGGCTGCCTGGCGGGCGGCCTCGGCCTGCTGGGCGTGGTGTCGCTAGGCGTGCCAGTGCGCGGCGGTGATGGTCAGGAAGAACAGCATGTCCAGGACCATCGCGGTGCCGGCCCCGTCCTCGCCCCGGCCGAGCGCGGGCCCGCCTCGGACTAGCTCGCGAGCCGCGCGGCGCAGGTCCTGCGCGTGGCGGAACTCGGCTCGGGTGTGGGAGCGCGAGGCACGCTCGAACTCCCAGGCCGCCTTGCGGAGTTCATCGCGAGTGTGGAGCGCGGAAGTCTTGGCCAGGGCGTCGAGGACCTCACCGGTTGCGGCGATCTGGGCGGCCGCCGCACCGTCGTCGGCGCTGTGGTCGAGGACGAGCAGCGCTTGCCAGGCCGCGTGGGCAGTGGTGCGCCGTGCCGCGGCAGGTGCCGACGCTCTGGTGGAGTGTTCCCGCCGTTCGCTGTCGGTGGTCTGCGGTGGGGTGGAGTCGAGGGCGAAGCGTTCCTGGATGCGGGGCAGGGACAGGTCGGGGGCGAGGGTGGATCCGGCGTAGTAGACGGGCTCCTTGTCCTTGTTGCGGTCGTCCGGCAAGGCGACTTTGTAGCCCTTCAGGTCCCCGGAGGGGAGGACCTTCGTGCGTACGAGGAGCCCGGCGTTCTTGAGGCGGTCGAGGAACTCGTCCGTGGAGGCGGCGCCGGAGAGTGCGCGGCGGACGGTCTCACGTAGTTCCTCGCGCGCGGCGCGGTCACGGCCCTGGCGTTCGGCCTTGTGGCGCTCGGCGCTGGTGGGGCGCTTGGCGGCCGTGCCGTCACCCGGTGTGACCCGGCGCAGGCCGTAATCGGCTTCGATGCGGCGGGCCTCGGCCTGGGCGCGGCGGGCTTCGTTGTGCAGCCGAGGGCGGCGGCCGTCGTCTCGGACCAGGGTGGCGATGATGTGGATGTGGTCGTCGGCGTGACGAACCGCCGCCCACCGGCAGGCTTGCTCGTCGCCGTCGGGGGCGATGCCGGTGGCGGCGACCGTGCGGCGGGCGATGGCAGCCCAGTCCTCGTCGGACAGGACCGGGTCCTCGGGGCTGGCCCGTACGGAGATGTGCCACACGTGCTTGTTGGGGCGGCGGTTCTTGGGCAGGGCGTTGACGGGCTGGTCGAGCAGGCGCTGCAACTGCTCATAGGTGGCGCTGGGGTCGTGGCCGGGGTCCGGGGTGAGTGGATCGTAGGCGGCGACCAGGTGGGGATCGATGTGCTCCTCGTGGGTGCCCTTGCCGTAGAGGTAGCGGATCAGGCCGATCGTTTCGCTGCCGCGCTTGTGGATGCTGGGGATCACGCCGCGGCGCCGCCGTCGCGGTGGGCGAGCAGGGCGTCGGCGGCGTCTTCCATGCGGCGGGCCGCGTCGTGGACCGCCTGGGCGGTGGCGTGGAGGTGGGGTGCGTCGGCGCCGGAGTTGAGGGCCTTGGCGACCTGGTTGAAGAGGCCGTGTATACGGCCCAGGTGCCGGCGGGCGGTGAAGAGCTCGTCGATGACTTCCCGTTCGGTGGCGATCTCGGCGGCGGTGCGGGTCAGGTCGCGGGCGGCCTTGTCGACGGCGTAGGCGAGGAAGGCGGCGTTGGTCATCTTGCAGTGGGCGGCTGCGGTGGTGAAGCGCGCGTACTCGGGCTCGTTCATGCGGCAGCTGGGCTGGTGCAGGCGCTTGAGCGGCTTGGGCTGACGGGCGCGCTGGCGCTTCGTCGAGAGGGTCTCGGCCTGCCGTTCCCCTCCAGACTGCGGTCCGCCCTCGGCCGCAGCTTGCCGGCCCGGTGCCCCCTGGCGCCGGTCCGCTCCCGCCACCCCCGGGGCGGGAAACCCGGGAGCATTGCTCCCGGTACAACTTGCTCCGCCTGGGGCAGGGGTACTCGTCAGTGCGTTCTCGTGGATGGTGGGGTCTTCGTGGTGCGGTTCGTGCATGGGTCTCCGTTTCAGAGGATGGTTGGGTGAGGGCGAGCGGGTGTACCGGAATCAATTCCGGTACACCCGCTGGGCGTTGGAGTCCGAACCGTTACTCGCCGCTGGCCTCGCCGAGGATCGGTGTGCCGCCCTTGCGCCCGGCCTCCAGGGCTTCGAGTGCCTGCGTGATCCGTTTGTTGGAGGCTTTGCGTTCGAGCTTGTCGAGCTCGGCGCGCATGGCCGTGTGGGGGGCGGATCCGGTGCGGGCTTCGAGATCGTGGGCGATCGCGATCAGCTCGTCGATGGAGGTGTCGGGCGGGCGCCCCGTACGGCGAGGCCGGGGTTTCGGCCGGTCGCGTTCCGGAAGAGGGTGAGGTGGTGCCGGCTCCTCGGGTGGTTCCCGCTTCGCTTGCGGGGTGTCCTTCTTCCGGTGGCGCTCGGGGGTGGGGATTTCCGGTACGTGCTCGCGTGCGGGGTGCGGGTGGTCATGGGAACGCGGAGCTGCACCGGAAGTGGGGCCATCGGAAGTGGAGTCACCGGAAGTCGGCAGCCCTGGCGGCGTGGATGCGGAATGGTGGCGGGTGCCGGTCTCCCAGGGGAAGGTCAGGTCGGCATCGAGCAGGGCCGCGGCGTTCCGGCGGGCCGCGAACCGGGCCAGGAGCCGCTCGCGCTGTTGCGGATCGGTGGCCACCTGGGCCCGGTCCACCGCATCGGACAGGCGGCGCATGGCGAGCCGGCCACGCCGGGTCGTGCGGTATGCCTTGGGTTTCGCGTAGAGGCGCGCGGCCAGGTCGGCGGCCTTGGCAGTGGCGCGTTCGCGGGTGATCTCCTGGGCGTCGCGGCTGCGGTCGGCGATGCCCAGGCGAGACAGGAGGCGCTCGCGGGCCTCGCGCCCGATGCGGGCGGCCAGGCTGTCGGAGGCGGCCTTGGCGATGCGGTGGCGCAGCTCGATGCCCATGGCGAGGTGCCACAGCACGGCGGCCATGACCGGCCCGAGGAAGGCCCTCACCGAGCCGCCGACCAGACCAGATTCGGCGTACGCGGGGATGATCTGAACCGTCGTGATGACCCAGACCAGGACCCCGGGCATACCGGGTGCCCGATTGTCGCTGTGGAGGTTCTGCCGAGCCAGCAGGGCGGTGGAGAACAGCGCGAGCTCACCGGCGGCGAACATCGCGATCCGCTCCGCCGTGCTGTACATGCCGAGGTAGTGGGCGGCGAACCGCCAACTTGTATCGGCGCTGTAGATCGTGCACACGGTCGCGGCGACAGCGGCCAGCCGGAGCGCGAGCGTTCCTCGCGCCTGTCGCCGTTGGCCGTTGCTGCCGCTCCGGCCTCGCCGGGTCAGGTATGTGGCCAGCACCCCGCCGGAGACGAAGGCCAAAGCGGTGAGCAGCAGGGGAGTGGCGTCCCATGTCGACCAGGGCACTTTCAGGCGTCACCGCCCCGAGTCCGCTCCTGGCTCGACGCGTCCGGTCCCCTCCGCTGGCTCACGCCTGCGGCGTGCTCGGCGGCCAGGACGTAAAGGTGGACGACGCCCAAGGGGATGAGAGGCGCGCAGGCCGACATGGCCACGACGGTGACGCCGGCCAGCGTCCAGGCGCCTCCCGGACCCTGCCGGTCGGCGAGAGAGCCGAGCACGACGACCGTGGCGGCGCGGACAGCTATCGCGGCGACAGTCAGCTTCCACGCGTACTCCTGGTCCAGGATCGGCGCTGAACGCAGCCGGACTACGGCGGCGATCGACAGGGCGATGAACCCGTCGATGGCGCCGAGGAACACGTATGGGAGAGGCGTGGAGGCGTAAGTCGTGGCAGCGAGTTGATGCACGAGGTCGAGAGCGAGCAGGAAGGTCAGCGTGGCCAGTACGACGGCCGCGATGCACCCCGACGGAGCGGTCCAGGTCGAAGCCGACGGACCTGTTGGGGCAGGGGGAACTGCGGTAGTGGGCATATGAGGTCTCCGAAGGGCCCACGGGGCATGCGGCGTTGAGCCGTGCACGGGGGCAGTGAGGGGGGAGGGGAGGGAGTTGGCGCGGATTACGCGGCGGTGTGCTGGGCGAGCTCGGCTGCGGCGAGGTCCACACGCGTCGGGTGAGGCACGGCGCGGGGCGCGTTGCCTCGCGGGCGGCCGTCGGGCCCTACGCGCCGGGTACGGCAGGGCTCGCCCTTGCCGGCGTGGCACCACTGGCAAGGGACGCTGAGCGCGTCGGGCCGTCCCGCGGCGACGGCGGCCTCGCGGGCGGCTCGCATCGGCCGGTAGCGGGCGAGCTCGACACGGGCAGCGGGCGGGACGCACGATCCGATGGCAGCGAGGCGGGCTGCGATGTCGGGGTGTGGACCGCCGTTCGTGATCCGCCGGTGCGACGAGGGCGCAGCCGCACCAGTGGCGACCGCGTGTCGGGTGGCGAACAGTTCGGCCCGCCAGGCGGCAGGGTCGTCCGGGTCAGCGGACGGTGTGGGGTCGGTGTGCCGGCCGAGGCGGTCGCGGCGGTGGGCACGCCACTTGCGGGCGATGTCCACGGGCAGGAGCGGGTACGGGGAGTCCAGGACGTGGTCCCGTATCGCCTCGCGGGCATCCCAGCCGTGGACGGTGGTCAGGGGTACGTCGCTCAGCAACTCGTGCCATTGGGCGATTTGGTCACGGGCCTCGCCGGCATCGGTGCGGATGGAGCGGGGGTCGAGGCGGCCGATGTAGGCGAGGAGGGCGGCAATTTCGCGGCGATCCAGTGCAGTTACTCCGTTCCGGTCGGTTCTTCGAGGGCGGCGAGCAGGGCGGCGGTGTGCGCCTCGGCGCGGGTCATGCCGACCGTGGGGGCGGGGGTGCCGCCGGGCAGGGCGTAGAGGCTCGGGCGGCTCGGTGCAGGGCTGTGCTCGCGGGCGATCCAGGTGCGCCAGTCGGCAGCCCATGCGGCGGCCGAGCGCGGCGGCCAAGCCGCCCGGTAGGAACGCCACTTCGCGTCGGCGGCACGGATGCCGTCCTCGCCGAGGCGGGCCAGGTGCCCCTGCTGCTGCGCCCAGGCGCGGGTCTCCGCGTCGACCTCCCAGTCGGTGGCCGAGGTGAGGGTGGTGGCACTGCTGCTGTACCTACGGTTCACCTTCGGTTCACTACGGTTCTGGGGGCTGGATTCCGGTCCCTCCACGGGCTGGATTCCGGTCCCTGGAGGGGTTGGATTCCGGTCCGTGCCGATTTCCGGCAGGGCCGGATCCTGGTCCTTCGAGGGGCCGGATTCCAGCCCCTTGCGGGGACGGATTCCGTACCGCCGCAGGCCGGGCGTGTTGCGGTCGGGCTTCCTGGGCTCGACGGCGGGAGTGCCATCGGGACGCGACGCGTTCGCGATGAAGCGGGCCGCTCGGGGCAGCCAGTACACGGTGGCGCGGTACGGGCCCTGGAGATCGTCAGCCTCCTCCAGCTCACCGCAGCGCACCAGCATGTCCAGGGCGTCACGGACGGTGGACCGGGATGCCCCCGTGCGCTCCATCAGGCTGGGCACCGTGGCGTAGGCGACACACTTGTCGTCGGCGACGCGGTCGGCGATGGAGAGCATCACCAGCCGGGCGTTGCCCTTGCTGGCGCTGTTCTCCCAGACCCACTCGCGGGCGTCTCTGCTCATCGGTTGGCGGCTCCTAGGTCAGGTGGGGAGGTGCGGGCAGTCCGCTTCGGGGGTTCGGGGAGGGCTGCGGCGTGGAGTTCCCGGCGAGGCCCGCGCTGGTGTGCACGAGGATTCCTTGGCCGCGGCTGTGGCGTGCCGAGTTTCCCCGTGCCCCGGAAACAGTGTTCCGGGCGCCTGGACAAGACAGCCACATCCGCCCGCGCAAGTCCAGCATTCCACCGAGAAAGCAAACAGCTCACGGCGAACACGTCGTGCGCGGGGAATTAAAACGTTAGACCCGGATCCCCGGTTAGCGAAATCGCCCGCAGCGGTTGTTCAGTGGGATGGGCGACCTGACGCACCGTGATTTCGCCAACCGGTGTTCCCGTGCTATGTTCCGCCCTTTTCTGCGGTGACGTAGGGGATGTGACAACAAAGTGGCGCAAGACAGCAGTGGATCACCGGTTGGGGAAACGGCTCTTCCAGAGCTACAACAGATCCCATGCCGCAAACCCCTCTGGAAGTAGGCCGGTCGGAGATCAGGCCGCCCGCGCCATCGACCGCGCCCGCACCATGCGCGGAATCCCTAACGAGAGCTGGCCGCCCGCACGACCGAGCTGGGTCGCCCCACGACCCTCACGACGGACTCCCGCATCGAACGCCGGCGGCGACGCTGCGACATCGATGACGATGTTGCCATCGCAGCCGATCGCGGAATCTCCCCACGCACCTTTCTCGGCGAGCTCGCCCGGCCCCGCGCCGGTCGGCGCGGGCGGAATATAGCCGACGATCCCCGGTTAGCGAAACCGGGGATTCTCCGCATCATTGGATTTCCCGCGCGCTCCGCCCTGCGGCCATCCGAAATCCGTCTCATTCGTTGTGAGGAACCTCTTGCCCCGATCTGCAGTAGCCCCCGAACTCCTTTTCGCCGAGAGTCGTGGGCGAAGGTGAGAGCCAGGAACCCCCACCGCCGCCTTGTCCCCTTCGCCCCACAGGAACTTCCTATGCCCGCACAATCGCTACTCGTCCCCTCCGCCGCCCCTACCTCTGCTCGCGCTGTGCGCACGGCCTTCCTGAACGTGAAGGACGCTGCTGAATACCTCGGCCTCTCACCGCACACGCTCTATGTCTGGCGGCATCGGCGGCAGGGGCCGCCGAGTTTCCGCATGGGCCCACGTGGCCGCGTCATGTACCGGGTGGAAGCGCTCGACGCATGGGTCCGCCAGCAGGAACAGGCCGACTCGCGCTCCAACACGGCGTTGAGCCCCCTGAACTCAGCTCCCCAGCATCGGTCCGGTCGCGTTCCCAGCACCTGACACGGCGCGCGCCGTAGACCGCAGTTTCCATCCCCTTCGTCAAGGAGTTCCTTCTGGCTGGCTACATAGAGGACCGGTGGCTGAAGAAGCGCCCCAACCCCGAAACCGGTAAGCGTGAGCGCACAGCGATGTACGGCAAGTGCACGCGCTATCGCGTCAAGGGCGTTCCGGGCGTCAAAGACCGTTCGTTCGACACGGTCCAGGACGCCAAGACCTGGCTCGCCCAGGCTCAGACCGATGCGCGGCGAGGCGAGTTCGTCGATCCGCGCGACGGGGCCATCTCCCTCAAGGACTACATCGAGACCCATTGGTGGCCCACCCAGAGCGGCGACCCGTCCACCCTTGAGCGCATCGAGCAGCGGGTACGCCGGCACATCCTCCCGCACCTTGGCGCCCTGCCGCTGAACAGCGTGGGTACGGAAGCCCTGCGAAGCTGGAAGAAGCGGCTGGAGAAAGACCTCGGGCCTACGTCGATCCGTCTCGTCTGGGCGACGCTCTCCGGCGTGCTTCAAGCCGCTGTCGAGGACCGTCGCCTCGCACGCAACCCATGCCGCGCGAGCACGGTCCGTCCCCCAGCCGCCGCACCTGGCAGGGTCGAAGCCTGGCCGCCGGAGCGGGTATTGGCCGTACGCGCAGCTCTGTCGGATCGCTACCGGGTCCTCGTCGAGATCGGTGCCGGCCTGGGACTCCGGCAAGGGGAAGCGTTCGGCGTCTGCTTGGACGACATCGACTTCGAAGAGGAAGTCGTCCATGTCCGGCGCCAGATCAAGATGGTGCGGACAAAGCTGTGCTTTGCGCTTCCAAAGGGACGCAAGGTCCGAGACGTTCCCCTGCCCTCAAGCGTGGCCAGGGCTCTGCGGCAGCACATGGAGCTCTTCGCACCAGTGCCCGTCACGCTGCCGTGGGACGATCCGCGCCCTCCCGAGACGCCGGTGGAAGCCAAGCACCGTCGCCCGCGGACGTACAACCTCCTGGTGACGGGTCGCGAGCGGACGGCGATCAACCGGAACTACTTCAACTCCTACGTCTGGAAGCCGGCTCTGGCCCAGGCCGGCGTGATCGCCGCGCTGGAGACGAGTTCCCAGGACGGGGCCCGGATCTGGGAGCCATCCCGGGAGCACGGCTACCACGCCCTGCGCCACTTCTACGCCTCCGAGGAGCTGGAGGCCGGCGAATCGGTCGTCTCGCTGGCACGCTGGCTGGGTCACTCCGACCCCGGGTTCACGCTGCGGAAGTACTCCCACTTCCTGCCCCGCGCGGGCGCGCGGGGCAGCACCGCCATCGACGCGATCTTCGCGTAGCCGCGGACCGGACAGCGTCGGGTCCGGACTGATGAGTCCGTAGGAGCCCCGGCTCGGTCGCAAAGTCCCAGAGAAGTCCCACGGATGCCGCCGCACCCCTCCCTGACTCGCTAAGTAGCAGGTCAGACGGGGTTCGGCGGCATCCGCACATCAGATGTCCCGGAAGATCTCGATCTGCGCGCCGATCGAGTTGAGGCGTTCCGCGAGGTCCTCGTAGCCGCGGTTGATGACGTAGACGTTGCGCAGCACCGAGGTGCCCTCGGCGGCCATCATCGCCAGCAGGACGACGACGGCGGGGCGCAGCGCCGGGGGGCACATCATTTCCGCGGAGCGCCAGCGGGTGGGGCCGTCGACCAGGACGCGGTGCGGGTCGAGCAGTTTGACCTGGGCGCCGAGCCGGGTGAGGTCGGTGAGGTAGATGGCGCGGTTGTCGTAGACCCAGTCGTGGATCAGGGTCTGGCCCTGGGCGGTGGCCGCGATGGCGGCGAAGAAGGGGACGTTGTCGATGTTCAGGCCCGGGAACGGCATCGGGTGGATCTTGTCCAGCGGGGCCTGGAGCTTGGAGGGGCGGACGGTCAGGTCGATGAGGCGGGTGCGGCCGTTGTCGGCGGGGTACTCGGCGCTGCGCTCGTGGTCCAGGCCCATCTCCTCCAGGACCGCCAGCTCGATCTCCAGGAACTCCACCGGGACCCGACGGATCGTCAGTTCCGACTCGGTGACGACCGCGGCGGCCAGCAGGCTCATCGCCTCGACCGGGTCCTCGGAGGGCGCGAAGTCCACATCGCGGTCGATCTTCGCCACGCCGTGGACGGTGAGGGTGGTGGTGCCGATGCCGTCGACCCGCACGCCCAGCTCCTCCAGGAAGAAGCACAGGTCCTGGACCATGTAGTTGGAGGAGGCGTTGCGGATGACCGTGACGCCGTCGTGCCGGGCGGCGGCGAGCAGCGCGTTCTCGGTGACGGTGTCGCCGCGCTCGGTCAGGACGATGGCGCGCTTGGGCGCGACGTCGCGGTCGACCTCGGCGAGGTAGGTGCCGTCGGTCGCGGTGATTTCCAGTCCGAAGTGCCGCAAGGCGGTCATGTGGGGCGTGACCGTGCGGGTGCCGAGGTCGCAGCCGCCCGCGTAGGGCAGCTTGAAGTGGTCCATCCGGTGCAGCAGCGGACCGAGGAACATGATGACGCTGCGGGTGCGGCGGGCCGCCTCCGTGTCCATGGCGTCCAGGTCGAGTTGGGCCGGCGGCACGATCTCCAGGTCGTTGCCGTCGTTGATCCAGCGGGTGCGGACGCCGATGCTGCCCAGCACCTCCAGGATCCGGTAGACCTCCTCAATGCGGGCCACCCGGCGCAGAGTTGTGCGGCCCGCGTTGAGCAGGGTCGCGCACAGCAGCGCGACGCAGGCGTTCTTGCTCGTCTTGACGTCGATGCTGCCGGACAGTCGGCGCCCGCCGACCACCCGCAGATGCATCGGTCCGGCGTATCCGAGCGAGACGATTTCGCTGTCCAGGGCTTCGCCGATGCGGGCGATCATCTCAAGGCTGATGTTCTGGTTGCCGCGCTCGATCCGATTGACCGCGCTCTGGCTGGTGCCGAGCGCCTCGGCGAGCTGCGTCTGTGTCCAGCCACGGTGCTGTCGGGCGTCACGGATGAGCCTGCCGATGCGTACGAGGTAGTCGTCTGCCATGGGGTGACCGTATCTCAGATATGAGATTGATGCGTTGTTGGTGAGTGCTCTCCAGATTGTTCTACTACTATGCGAACAACTGGAGGTTGTCATGAAGCGATCCACGCCGTTCGCCGGCCCCGTGAACACCCGCCCGCGGGGCTGGATAGCGGCCCTGCCGTTCATCCTCGTCACGCTGATCCTCGGCGCCTGTTACGCGTGCGTCGCCGGGCGGCTCCCCGAACGACTCGCCACCCACTTCGCCGCCGACGGCCGCCCCGACGGCTACTCCTCGCCCCAGGGCTTCCTCTCGGCGTGCCTGGCGGGCCTGCTCGTCCTCGGCGTCGGCCTCGGCCTGTTCGTCCGGCGGGGGCTGCCCGCGCGGGCCGGGCGCTGGATGGTCGCCATGGCCTACTTCACCGCCGTCTGCCTCGGTTGGGCGTCGGTGACGACCCTGCTCGGCAACGCCCGCGGCGGTGACCCCGTCGGGCTCCGGCTGCCCGCCTGGCAGGTGGCCGTGATGCTGGGGGCGGGCCTGGTCGCCGGGGCGCTGGGCTGGCTGCTGGCCGGCGCCGAACCGGAGGCATCCCGTCCGCAGGGTGGGACCGTCCGCCGTCTGGACCTGCCCGCCGGGACCCGGGCCGGTTGGTCCCGCACCGTCAGTTCGCCGCTGATGGCCCTCCTGGCCGCCGCGATGATGTGCGCCGGGGTCCTGCTCGGGATGTTCGCCGGCTGGGTGGGCGGCGCGGTGATGCTTCTCGGCGGCCTGACGGTTGCGGTCCACTGCTCCGTGCGGGTGACCGTCGACCGGCGCGGGCTGAGCCTCACCCCGACGCTGTTGCCGGTCCCGCTGCACCGCATCCCGCTCGCCAAGGTGGTGGAGGCGACCAGCCGCCGGATCGGGGCGCTCGCCGAGTACGGTGGCTGGGGGTACCGCATCCAGCCCGGCCGCAGCGGCCTGTTGCTCCGTTCGGGTGAGGGTATGGTGCTGCGGCTCACCAGCGGCCGGGAGTTCGTGGTGACGGTCGACGACTCCGCCACCGCCGCCGCGCTGCTCAACACCTACCTCGACCGCCACCGCTCGGGAGAAGGGAGCTGACGTGCTGTTCCGTGTCGACCCCGGCTCGTCCGTCCCGCTCGGCGACCAGATCGCCGCCTCGGTGCGCGGCGCGATCGCCGACGGCTCGGTGCGCGCCGGGGAACGCCTGCCCGCCGCCCGGGCGCTCGCCGCCTCCCTCGGCGTCAACGTCCACACCGTGCTGCGCGGTTACCAGCGGCTGAAGGAGGAGGGGCTGATCGAGCTCCGCCGTGGCCGCGGTGCGGTGGTCACCGGCGCCGCCTCGCCGGCCCGCGCCCGCCTCGGGGAAACCGCCGAGCGACTCATCTCCGAGGCCCGCGACCTGGGGCTGACCGACGACGAGATCGTGCGGGTGGTGCGGCTGGGGCTGGACGGCGGATGACCGCCGCCGGGCCCGGCGGCGCGCGGGGCAGTGGGGCGGGGACGGGTTACCCGGAGGCCGCTGCGGCGGCCGGGCAGAAGAGGACGGCGATGCGGGCGGCGACGGAGGCACACCGACCGGCACCGCCACCGTCCACCGCCGCCCTGCTCCGCGCCTTCCTGACGGGGCTTCAGGAGCGGGTGCCGCTGCGGGCGCTGTGGGCGCACGGCTCGCTGGCCGGCGGCGACTACCAGGAGGGCCGCAGCGACCTCGACCTGATCGCGGTCCTCGCCCGCCCCGCCACACCGCAGGAGGAGCGTCGCCTGGCGGAGCTCCACCGCCGTCTCGCCGCCACCGGCGGCCCACCGGCCCGCGCGCTGCACTGCGCCTATCCGGACGGCACCGCGCCGGACGACCCCGCACACCCCCATCTCGCCTGGGCCCACGACGAGTTGACGCACCGCCCCCTGACCCCGGTCACCCGCCGCGAACTCCACTCCTTCGGCCTGGTGCTGTACGGCGACGGCCCCGCCGCGCTCCTGCCCCCGGTGACCGACGCCCAGTTGGCCGCCTTCGTCCTCGCCGACCTGCGCGGGTTCTGGCGGCCCGCACTGGAGCACCCGGAATACTGGCTGCGCGACATCTGGGTGGACCTCGGGCTGCTGACCCTGGCCCGGGCGACGGTGACGCTGCGGAACGGCACCCTGATCAGCAAGGGCCAGGCCCTGCCCGTCCTGGCGGGCCTGGGCGCGCCGGCACAGGTCCTCGCCGACATCCGGCACCGGCGCTACGGCCCGCCGGCCACCTCGCCGGCGCCGGCCGCGGCCGGCACGGCCGGCGCGCCCGAAGCCCCCCGCGCGGACTGGCCGGCCCGGCGCGCCGAGCTCACCCGGGCCTTCCTCGGCCCGACCATCGACCGGACGCTGGCGGCGTACGGGAACGGCTGAGCCGTACCGGCAAACGGTGGCGCAAGGGAGCGCGGCACGGCGGAGAACCGTCTTCGACTCCGACTGAGCTCAACCCGAACGGAAGGAATCCCCGTGCCCGTCATACGCGTTCCCCGGCGGCCGACCGCGCCGCGGCTCATGGCCGTGACCGCCGTGGTCCTGCTCGGACTTGTCGGCTGGTACCTGTTCTCGGGCCGCGGCGCGGGGCTGCTGCCGCAGGACAGCTGGGGGCCGTGGCGGGAGAAGCGGGTGCACCACTGGTCGGTGTGGGTGCGGGTCAACTCCTGGAGCGACGCCGCCGAAGCGGACGGGCACTACGGCAAGGCGGACGGCTTCACACTGAAGGCCCACGGCACCTCGGCCACCACCGCGACCGTGACGGAAGACGTCCGGTTCACCCTGGCACCCGACGGCGAGCTCACTGTTGACGGGCCGCGCGCGAGCTGAGGCACGACGCGTCGACGCCGATGTCCGTGGCCGGCCCCGGCGACTCGACCGGCAGCCCCTCGGCGGCTGTCTCCTGGAGCCGGCGCGGCCGGAACGGCTGCGAGGGGATCCCGGCAGGGTTCGCCGGCAAGGAAGCCGAAGAGGCCGGGTGCACCGTCGGCGACTCGATTGGATGACAGCGGTCAGGGCGGCAGGGCATGACCAGGCAGCAGCGATGTATTAGAGTTATCTCGACATCGAGATATCTGCCGGGAGGCGTACCGCAGCCGGGTGAGTAAGGCGAGCCTAACTTAGGTTCACCTTAGCGGATCGGCGACGAACCTGTGACGGCAGGATTGCGGTGGTACGCGCGAAATCATTGAAGGAGACTGTCGTGTCGGCGAACAGCTTCGACGCCCGTAGCACGCTGCAGGTGGGCGACGAGTCGTACGAGATCTTCAGGCTGGACAAGGTGGAGGGCTCGGCCCGTCTGCCCTACAGCCTCAAGGTGCTGCTGGAGAACCTGCTTCGCACCGAGGACGGCGCCAACATCACCGCCGACCACATCCGGGCGCTCGGCACCTGGGACTCCCAGGCGCAGCCGAGCCAGGAGATCCAGTTCACGCCGGCCCGCGTGATCATGCAGGACTTCACCGGTGTGCCGTGCGTCGTGGACCTGGCGACCATGCGTGAGGCCGTGAAGGAGTTGGGCGGCGACCCGGCGAAGATCAACCCGCTGGCGCCGGCCGAGCTGGTCATCGACCACTCCGTCATCGCCGACAAGTTCGGCACCAAGGACGCGTTCGGCCAGAACGTGGAGCTGGAGTACGGCCGCAACAAGGAGCGCTACCAGTTCCTGCGCTGGGGCCAGACCGCCTTCGACGAGTTCAAGGTCGTCCCGCCCGGCACCGGCATCGTCCACCAGGTGAACATCGAGCACCTGGCCCGCACCGTCATGGTGCGAGGCGGCCAGGCGTACCCCGACACCCTCGTCGGCACCGACTCGCACACCACCATGGTCAACGGCCTGGGCGTGCTGGGCTGGGGCGTCGGTGGCATCGAGGCCGAGGCCGCGATGCTCGGCCAGCCGGTCTCCATGCTGATCCCGCGCGTCGTCGGCTTCAAGCTGACCGGCGAGCTGCAGGCCGGCACCACCGCCACCGACCTGGTCCTGACCATCACCGAGATGCTGCGCAAGCACGGTGTCGTCGGCAAGTTCGTGGAGTTCTACGGCGAGGGCGTGGCCGCCACCTCCCTGGCCAACCGCGCCACCATCGGCAACATGTCGCCGGAGTTCGGTTCCACCGCGGCGATCTTCCCGATCGACGACGAGACCCTGAACTACCTGAAGCTGACCGGCCGCAGCGAGCAGCAGGTCGCCCTCGTCGAGGCGTACGCCAAGGAGCAGGGCCTCTGGCTGGACCCGAAGGCCGAGCCGGACTTCTCCGAGAAGCTGGAGCTGGACCTGTCGACGGTCGTCCCGTCGATCGCCGGCCCGAAGCGCCCGCAGGACCGTATCGTCCTGGCGAACGCCGCCGAGCAGTTCAAGCTGGACGTCCGCAACTACGTGGACACCGCCGACGAGGCGGGCAAGGAGTCCTTCCCGGCCTCCGACGCCCCGGCCACCGCCAACGGCGTGCCGACCAACCCGGTCACCGTCACCGCTCCCGACGGCTCCACCTACGAGCTGGACCACGGCGCGGTCACCGTCGCGGCCATCACCTCCTGCACCAACACCTCGAACCCGTACGTCATGGTCGCCGCCGCGCTGGTGGCCAAGAAGGCGGTCGAGAAGGGCCTGACCCGCAAGCCGTGGGTCAAGACCACGCTCGCCCCGGGCTCCAAGGTCGTCACCGACTACTTCGACAAGGCGGGCCTGACCCCGTACCTCGACAAGGTCGGCTTCAACCTCGTCGGCTACGGCTGCACCACCTGCATCGGCAACTCCGGCCCGCTGCCGGAGGAGGTCTCCAAGGCCGTCAACGACCACGACCTGGCCGTGACCTCGGTGCTCTCCGGCAACCGCAACTTCGAGGGCCGGATCAACCCCGACGTCAAGATGAACTACCTGGCGTCCCCGCCGCTGGTCGTCGCCTACGCCCTCGCCGGCTCCATGAAGGTGGACATCACCAAGGAGGCCCTGGGCGCCGACCAGAACGGCAACCCGGTCTACCTCAAGGACATCTGGCCGACCGAGGCCGAGGTCAACGACGTGGTCGCGAACGCGATCGGCGAGGACATGTTCAACAAGTCCTACGCCGACGTCTTCGCGGGCGACGCCCAGTGGCAGGCGCTGCCGATCCCGACCGGCAACACCTTCGAGTGGGACGCGGAGTCCACCTACGTCCGCAAGCCCCCGTACTTCGAGGGCATGGCGATGGAGCCGGCCCCGGTCACCGACATCGCCGGCGCCCGCGTCCTCGCCAAGCTGGGCGACTCGGTCACCACCGACCACATCTCCCCGGCCGGTGCCATCAAGGCCGACACCCCGGCCGGCCAGTACCTCACGGAGCACGGCGTCGAGCGCCGCGACTTCAACAGCTACGGCTCCCGCCGCGGCAACCACGAGGTCATGATCCGCGGTACGTTCGCCAACATCCGCCTGCGCAACCAGATCGCGCCGGGCACCGAGGGCGGCTACACCCGCGACTTCACCGTCGAGGGTGCCCCGGTCTCCTTCATCTACGACGCCTCGCGCAACTACATCGACCAGGGCATCCCGCTGGTCGTGCTCGCGGGCAAGGAGTACGGCTCCGGCTCGTCCCGCGACTGGGCGGCCAAGGGCACCGCGCTGCTCGGCGTCAAGGCCGTCATCGCCGAGTCCTACGAGCGCATCCACCGCTCGAACCTGATCGGCATGGGCGTGCTGCCGCTGCAGTTCCCCGAGGGCGCCTCGGCGCAGTCCCTCGGCCTGACCGGCGAGGAGACCTTCTCCTTCGCCGGCGTCGAGGAGCTCAACAACGGCACCACCCCGCGCACGGTGAAGGTCACCACCGACACCGGTGTCGAGTTCGACGCGGTCGTCCGCATCGACACCCCCGGTGAGGCGGACTACTACCGCAACGGCGGCATCATGCAGTACGTGCTGCGGAGCCTCATTCGTAAGTAAGCACAGCCGCACGTAGGCGGTACGGCACAGCAGACGAGGGCCGCACTCCCCGGAAGGGGGGTGCGGCCCTCGCGTTGCACGCCGTCGGCGGTGCGGTCGGCGGGGCCGGCCGGTCCCGCCGCACCGGTCAGGAGAACAGCTTGGTGTAGATGTTCCAGCCGGTGCCGATCTGGACGCGCGCCTGGTACGGGCTGGCGGCGTTGCCGGTGCCGTAGTAGGCGAAGAGGCGGCCGGAACCGTCGCGCGCGATGAAGTCGGTCTTGCCGTCGAGGTTCACGTCGCCGGAGGAGAGCAGGGCGTTGTAGCCGCCCCAGCCGGTGCCGATCTTCTGGCGGGCCGCGAACGGCGCGCTCGCGCTGCCGGTGCCCCTGTACAGGTACAGGTCGCCGGTGGCCTTCTCGCGGGCGATCAGGTCGGGCTTGCCGTCACCGGTCAGGTCGCCCTTGCCGGCGATCTGGTCGTAGATCTGCCAGCCGGCGCCGACCTTGGTGCGCGCGGTGACCTTGCCGTCGGGGTAGCCGAGGTACAGCCACAGCACGCCGCTGCGGTCGCGGGCGATGATGTCGTACTCCTTGGCGCCGCCCAGGTTGCCCGGGGAGAGCACCTTGTCGTAGGTGTTCCAGCCGCCGCCGATCCGGACGCTGTCCGGGGTGGCGTCGTTGCTGAAGTACAGGTCGCCGCCGGGCTCCCAGAGCCAGACGCCGTCGCCGATGCCGTCGGCGTCGTTGTCCACCGCCTGCTGGTTGGCGCGGACGTCGCCGAGGTCGTCGACCTTCTGGCGCGCCGTGTACTTGCCGGAGCCGTCGACGTCGTAGACGTAGGTGGCGCCGGTGGACTCCACACCGAAGAGGGTGAAGATCGGGTTGGCCGCGTTCCCGGTCGAGCTGGCGCCGCTGGTGATCGCCTTCGGGGCGCTGGTGGACGCCTGCGGGGTGCCCTGCACGGCGTTCTGGGCCGCCGAGCCGGGGTTGTCCGCCGCGAAGGAGGTGCCGGCAGCGGTGCCGGCGAGCGCGACGGCGATGGCCGCGGTGGCGAGACGGGACAGAGCACGTCCGCGCCTGCGGCCGGAGAGTATTGCCACGTAGTTCTCCGTGGTGGGGATCGATGGGATCCGGTACGACGACGGCGCGCCCCCGTGGGGGCGCGCCGAAGGTGTCCGGAGCTCAGGATCTTGTCACGGCTTCTTCACCTGTCAACTACTTCGGCGGCAGGCGCGGAAGCTCCCGTTCCGGCCGTACAACCTTTTCCCGGGCGACAATTCGGCAGTGGTGGAAGGAACCCCGCGAAACGCGTGAGAAGACGCGCGTCCGACACCCCCCGGCGCGGCAGGCCCCGGTCCGTCTGTCCGACTCCGCCCCTGTTGTTCCGCCCTGTGATCCTTCCGACACGTGCCGTCCGGGGGCCGTCCCGCGCCCGTCAGGGCCGCGCCGCCCCGACTCGGGCGCCTCCCCCCAGCAGTTCCGTCTCGGCGAGGGTGGCCGGGTGGGGCAGGGTGAGGCGGTAGTGGCGGTGGGTGCTGGGGGTGGGCAGGGCGAAGGGGCGGGTCTGGTGGTCCCAGGTGAAGCGCTGGCCGCTGCGGTGGTCCAGGGCGACCCAGTGCTCTCCGTCGTCGGAGCCCTCCAGGAGCCATTCCCCGGGCGCCTTCGCGGCGGTGGCGGAGGTGAGGGTGTACGAGGAGACGGTGGCGCCGGCGGGGACGGTGAAGGTCGCGCGGGAGACCGTGGCGGCGGTGTCGGACGTGTCGTCGGTCAGCGGGCCGCCGTCCGGGACGGTCAGATCGGTGGGCGGCGCGGGCACCTTGTCGTCCTCGGTGATCGAGGTGGGCGCGGCGTCCGGACCGGTGGCCCAACGGGAGGGGCGGGGGCCCATGGCGAAGTCCAGGGTCCCGCCGCGGGCGAGCAGCGCGTGCGGCAGGGCGGTGGAGTTCCACGGCTTCCCGTTCACCCGGAGGCCCTGCACATAGACGTTCCGGGCGCTGTTGCGGGGCGCGTTGACGACCAGGTCCCGGCCGTTCTCCAGATGGATCGTGGCCTTGGTGAACAGCGGTGAGCCCACCGCGTACTCGCCCTGTCCCATCACCAGCGGGTAGAAGCCCAGGGCGCTGAAGACATACCACGCGGACATCTCGCCGTTGTCCTCGTCGCCGGGGTACCCCTGGCCGATCTCGCTGCCGAGGTAGAGCCGGGAGAGCACCTCGCGGACCTTCTCCTGCGTCTTGTACGGCTGCCCGGCCGCGTCGTAGAGGTAGGCGATGTGGTGGGAGGGCTGGTTGCTGTGCCCGTACATCCCCATCCGCACGTCGCGGGCCTCGGTCATCTCGTGGATGACGTCGCCGTAGGAGCCGGCGAACCGCTTCGCGGCGGTCTCCGGGGTGCTGAAGTAGGCGTCAAGCTTCTTCGCCAGGCCGGCCCGGCCGCCGTAGAGGTTGGCCAGTCCGCGGGTGTCCTGCGGGGCGGCGAAGGCGAAGGTCCAGGCGTTGGTCTCGGTGTAGTCGTAGCCCCAGACGCGGGGGTCGAAGCGGTCCGGCGGCAGCCGCCAGCCGCCCCGGGCGTCCTTCCCCTGGAAGAAGCCGGTGCGGTCGTCGAAGAGGCGCACGTAGTTCCGGGCCCGGCCCAGGAAGTACGCCGACTCCTCCTTGTAGCGGGGGTTGTGGGTCTTGGCGTAGAGGGCCTGTCCCATCCGGGCGATGCCGAAGTCGTTGAGGTAGCCCTCCAGCGCCCAGGACGCGCCTTCGCGGGTGTCGGTGCTGGTGTAGCCGAGGAACGGGGCGGTCGCCATGCCCTTCCGGCCGACGCCGGCGGCCGGCGGGGCGACCGTGGCGTTCTTCACCGCCGCGTCGTAGGCCGCCTCGGCGTCGAACCGCACGCCCTTGACGTAGGCGTCGGCGAACGCGACGTCCGAACTGGTCCCGGTCATCAGGTCCGCGTAACCGGGCGAGGACCAGCGGGAGATCCAGCCGCCGTCCTTGTACTGCTGGACGAACCCGTCCACCATCTTGCCGGCCCGGCCGGGGCTGAGCAGCGCGTAGGCCGGCCAGGTCGTGCGATAGGTGTCCCAGAAGCCGTTGTTGACGTACACCGCACCATCGACGATCTTCGCGCCGGTGCGCGTGGGGGTGTCCGGGCCGACCGGCGGGGAGAACGGGCTGGCGTAGCGGACCCGCGAACCGACCTGCTCGGAGCCGGAGTTGGGGTAGAGGTAGAGCCGGTAGAGGCTGGAGTAGAGGGTGGTCAGCTGGTCGCGGGTGGCGCCCTCGACCTCGACGCGGCCCAGCAGCGCGTCCCACTGCGCACGGGCGCGGTCCCGGACGGTGGCGAAGGAGGTGCCGTCGGGGATCTCCCGGGCGAGGTTGGCCTTCGCCTGCTCGACGCCGATCAGCGAGGTGGCCAGCCGCAGCGTCACCGTGCGGTCGGCGCCCGGTCGCAGCCGCAGATAGCCGGTGACGCCCCTGCCCCCGCCCCCCGGTAGCGGTCCGCTCGCGGTGACCGGTGCGTCCACCACGCCGTAGACGAACAGCCGGGTGGCGCCGACCGAGAGGCCGCTGCGGACGTCGGAGTAGCCGGAGACGACGCCGTGCGCGGAGTCCAGGGTCAGACCGCCCTTGTCGCTGACGTTGTCGAAGATCAGGTTGGCGTCGGCGCCGGGGAAGGTGAACCGCATCGCCGCGGCGTGGTCGGTCGGCGCGATCTCGGTGCGCAGGCCGTTGTCGAAGGTCACCGCGTACTGGTACGGCCGCGCGGTCTCCCGCTCGTGGTGGAAGGGCAGCGCGCGCCCGGTGCGCGAGGCGTCCGGGGCGCCGGCCGCGAGGGACGGCATGACCTGGAAGGTCTGCCGGTCGCCCATCCAGGGGCTCGGCTCGTGACTGGCGCCGAACGCCTGGAGGGTGGGGAGGTTGTCGGCGTTGTTCTTCCGCGCGTACTCGTAGAGCCAGTCGGTGGAGCCGGCGTTGGTCACCGGGGTCCAGAAGGTGAAGCCGCCCGGCACTGCGGTCGCGGGGAAGGTGTTGCCGCGCGAGAAGCCGCCGCTGGAGAGGGTGCCGCGGGTGGTGACCGCGTAGTCGGAGGGGTGGCCGAGCGGCTTCTCCGGGGCCTTGGGGGCGATGACGAGGTCGTCGAGCCAGCCGCGGAAGGCGGGCGCGGTGCGCGGGGCCCGCGGCGCGTCGTAGCCGAGCAGGACGCGGGCGATGGTCTTCCCGGCGGCGACGGCGCCGATCCGCGACTCCCGGTTGTTCCACTGGTTGACGTAGAGCGTCTTGGCGGCGGCCTGGCCCTGGGGGGTCAGCGGGGTCCCGTACTGGTCGGTCGCGGCCAGCTCGCTCAGGTACGTGCCGTCGGTGAAGGCCAGATCGACCGCGACGTGGGTGGCGGGGTAGTCGAGATCGGTCTCCGTCAGCTCCGGGAAGAGCTTGTACGAGAGCGTGGTGGCGGGGGTGACGGGGATCTGCACCGCGAACAGCTTGTTGTACGAGTAGGCCCGGCCGGCGGCGGTGTGGGTGCCGGCGTAGCGCAGGGCGTGGCCGCCGGTGAATCCGGCGTGCGCCTTGGCGGTGGGGGAGTCGGCGGGGCCGGTGCCGGGGGCGGTGTCCATACCGGGCCCGCTGTGAGGGGGCGCAGCGTCAGCTGCTGCGGGGGAGGGGGCGACGCCGGAGGTCTTCGGCCGGCCGTCCGGGCCGGTCTCGACGGCGTCGGTCCAGTCCGGGGCCGGCTGGCCGGGTTCGAAGGAGGAGCGGAACTCGGCCGCGGTGCCCGGCGGTTGAGGCCGGGGCGGGGCTGCCTGGGCCGCGCCGGTTGCGCCCGGGGCGGAGACGACGAGCAGGGCGGCCGCCACGAGGGCGGCGGGACGGGCGATCGTCCGCAGTGGACCGTGCCGGTGTCTGTGCTGCCGGTGTCTGTGCCGCACGCGAGCCCTCTCAACGGGATTGACATCGTTGTCAGTTGCGTAGTGCAGGAGATAAGTAAGGTGCCCGGTGGCATGGGTGTCAAGGGTGCGCCGGGGCGGCGCCGGCCGTGTCGCGAAGTCCGGTGCGCGCACCGGCTCCGGCCGCCGCCCGGTACGGGCGCCGGCCCCACGGGAAGCGCCGACGTCGCACCTCGGCCGAGCGTCGCCGGTCGCGCGCTCCCGGCCGCGCCCCCGAGGAGGGCTGCCGAAGGCGCATACCGGGGAGGTCTCAACTAGGGAAAGACTCCCGACCAACCCGGTATCCGATCTTGCCCGTTCGGCCGGAAGTGGACTATACCTATCGGCGTCCGAAACCGGCCGTACGACCGCCAGGCCGGAATCCGGGGGGAAAGCGGGGACGGACGACATCCCCCGCACATCCCTAGCTCGCCCGGTGCACATCCCGTACAACTCAGCTTCATCTGACCCGCGGTGCCGGGGTGGCTCCGGTGCACCGCCTGAGTCCTGAAGAAGGCGAGGACTTGAGCATGGGATCCACCTCAGAAGTAGGCCGTCGCGATCTGGTCAAGCGGGCCGCGGCCCTGGGAATTCTCGCGGTACCGGCCGTGGGCACCCTGACCTCCTGCGCCACCGGGGGCGGCGGCGGCTCGGACGACGGCCTCAAGAACAAGGGCACGACCTCCGCCAAGAATCCGCTCGGCGTGAAGAACGGCGCCCCGCTGGAGGCATTCATCTTCAAGGGCGGTCTGGGCGACCAGTACGCCAAGGACGCCGAGGCCGACTACAACAGGACCTACGGCGTCACGGTCAAGCACACCGGCACCCAGCAGATCGGCCCCAAACTCCAGCCGCGCTTCGCCGGCGGCAATCCGCCCGACCTGATCGACAACTCCGGCGCCGACCACCTGGATATGAACAAGCTGTCCGCGCAGGGGCAGTTGCAGGACCTCACCGCGCTGCTCGACGCCCCGTCACTGGACGACCCGAAGAAGAAGGTCCGGGACACGCTCTACCCGAGCACCGTCGAAAAGGGCAAGCACAAGGACGCCTTCGACGTCTTCTACTACGCCTTCACGGTGTACGGCACCTGGTATTCCCAAAAGCTGCTGAAGGAGAAGGGCTGGGCCTATCCCACCTCCTTCGACGACATGATCAAGCTCTGTGCCGAGATCAAGAAGGCCGGCATCGCCCCCTGGACGTATCCGGGGAAGTACCCGTACTACGTCCACTTCAACTTGTTCGCGCAGATCGCCAAGATCGGCGGCCTGGACAAGTGGATCGCCATCGACAACCTGGAGCCGGGCGCCTGGACCTCCAACGACGCCGTCAAGCAGGTCGTCGGGCACTACGAGGAACTGGCCGCCAAGGGCTACTTCCTGGAGGGCAGTCAGGGCCTGACGCACATCCAGTCGCAGACCGCCTGGACCCGCGGCAAGGCCGCCTTCATCCCCAACGGCTCCTGGGTGGAGAACGAGGCCGCGCCCACCACCCCGGCCGACTTCGACATGGCCGTCGGCGCGCTCTTCGACGGCGGCAGCGGTGACAAGATGCCGCACGGCACCCTGCGCGCCGAACCCAGCGAGCCGTTCATCGTCGCCAAGGGCGGCAAGAACCCGCTCGGCGGAATGGAACTGCTGCGGATCCTGGTCTCCAAGAAGCACGCGCAGAATTTCGCCACCAAGGTCAAGTCGCTCACCGCCGTCCAGGGCGCCACCGACGGAATGCAGCTCTCGCCCGGCCTGGCGTCCGCCGCCAAGGCCGTCAAGGAGGGCGGCAAGAACCTCCTGATGATCCAACTCCAGGAGTGGTACCCGAAGCTGACCGACGAAAAGCTCGGCGGTCTCACCAGCCAGCTGCTCACCGGTGAGCTCAAGGCGGCCGACTGGATCAAGAAGGCGCAGCAATACGCGGACGAGGTCGCCAAGGACAGTTCGGTCACCAAGTTCCACCGCGCTTCCTGACCGCGTTTCCCGACCGGGCCTCGTGACCGGGAATCCGTCCACGTACCACCGCTGACCAGGGAGGGCCGGGGAGCTCATGCGACACGGCAAGTACCGATTCATCGTGGGGTTCCTGGCCCTGCCTCTGCTCATCTACGGGATCTTCGTGATCTCGCCGTTCGTCCAGGCGTTCCAGATTTCCACCACGGAATGGAGCGGACTGCGCGGCACCGCCAAGAGCGTCGGGCTGGCCAACTACGGCAAACTCCTGCACAGCGATGAGTTCTGGAATGCGCTCAAACACAACGTCGTCATGCTGGTGTTGGTGCCGATCGCCACACTGGCGCTGGGACTGTTCTTCGCGTTCATGCTGAACGTCGGCGGCCGGGCCCGCCGCGGCGCGGTCATCACCGGCGTCCGCGGCGCGACGTTCTACAAATTCGTCTACTTCTTCCCGCAGGTCATCTCGATCACCATCATCTCGGTGATCTGGTTCAACATCTACAATCCGGATCCGCACGACGGCATGCTCAACTCGCTGCTGGGCGTGGTCGGTCTGGATTCCTTCCAGAGCGCCTGGTTGGGGGAGGGGAGCCTGGCGCTGGCCTGCATCATGCTGGTGATGGTCTGGGCCAACGTCGGCTTCTATGTCGTGCTGTTCTCCGCCGCCATGGCCTCCATTCCCCGGGAGATCTACGAGGCCGCGCTGCTGGACGGCGCCGGCCGCTCGCAGACCTTCTTCCGGATCACCCTGCCGCTGCTGTGGGACACCGTGCAGACGGGCTGGGTCTACATGGGCATCATCGCGATGGACGCGTTCGCGCTGGTGCAGATCATGTCGGTCAACATGGGCGGTCCGGACGGCGCGACCGACGTCGTCCCGCTCCGCCTCTACCTGACCGCCTTCCGCGACAGTCAGTTCGGCTACGCGGCGGCGATGGGCGTCGCGATGCTCGTCGTCACGCTGCTGTTCGCCGTCCTCACGATGCGCTTCGCGCGCCGTGAGCGGATCGAGTACTAGGGGCAGGGCGCATGACGACGACAGAGACCACCGAGGCGCGACCGCGCCGGGCCACCGCGGCACGGCCGCGCCGGACCTCCGAGGGCGGCACGCTCAACGTCTTCTCGCACGGCATGCTCGTCGTGTGGGCGCTGATGGTGGGCATGCCGCTGCTGTGGGTGCTGTGGAGCTCGTTCAAGAGCAGCGGCGACATCCTCACCACCCCCTGGTCCCTCCCGGGCAAGCTCCACTTCGAGAACTGGATCAACGCCTGGGAGAAGGCCAACATCGGCAAGATGTTCCTCAACACCCTCATCGTGGTGGGCGGTTCGCTCACCGGGACGATGGTGCTGGGCTCCATGGCGGGCTACGTCCTGGCCCGCTTCGAGTTCCCCGGCAACCGCCTCATCTACTACCTCTTCGTCGCCGGCATGTCCTTCCCGGTCTTCATGCTGGTGATCCCGCTGTTCTTCGTGCTGCGGGACTTCCCCGGCCTGCCGCTGCTGGCGACGTACCAGGGGCTGATCGCCGTCTACATCGCCTACTCGCTGCCGTTCACCGTCTTCTTCATGACGGCGTTCTTCCGCACCCTGCCGACCTCGGTGGCGGAGGCGGCGATGATCGACGGTGCCTCGCACGCCCGGACGTTCTTCCAGGTCATGCTGCCGATGGCCAAGCCCGGCCTGATCAGCGTCGGGATCTTCAACTTCCTGGGGCAGTGGAACCAGTACCTGCTGCCGATGGTCCTCAACCAGGACGAGGACAAGTACGTGCTCACCCAGGGCCTGGCCAACCTCGCGCTCCAGCAGGGCTACCAGGGCGACTGGGGCGGTCTGATGGCCGGCATGATGATCGCGATGCTGCCGGTGCTGCTCGTCTACATCATCTTCCAGCGGCAGGTGCAGGCCGGACTGACGGCCGGCGCGCTCAAGTAGCGCCCGCCGCGTGGCGAAGGGCGGTCCCGCACCGGGCGGGGCCGCCCTTCCCGTATGTCCGGCCGCCCCGATGCTGCTCGGGCTCAACGCCTTGACGAGACTTCCCCGCTGGAGTTCTGCTTAGAGTTCACATGTTGAAATCGGTTGCCGTCCCCCGATGACGTGGGTGCGGCCGGCGGGCAGTCGTCGCACTGTCCGCCCCAGGCGGGAGTGGATGAGTCGATGGAGACTCCGGGGTCGCAGTCCTCGCTGCACCGGGCCAATCTGGAGCGGGTCGTCCGAGCGGTGCGCATGGCGGGCTCGCTCACCCAGGCGGAGATCGCCCGGAGCACGGGGCTGTCCGCGGCCACCGTCTCGAACATCGTTCGTGAGTTGAAGGGCGGCGGGACGGTCGAGGTGACGCCCACCTCCGCGGGCGGCCGACGGGCGCGCAGCGTCTCGCTCTCCGGCGACGCCGGCATCGTCGTGGGCGTCGACTTCGGCCACTCCCACCTGCGGGTGGCGGTCGGCAACCTCGCCCACGAGGTGCTCGCCGAGGAGGCCGAGCCGATCGACGTGGACGCCTCCGCGGCCGAGGGCTTCGACCGGGCCGAGCAGCTGGTCAGTCGGCTGATCGCGCGCACCGGGGTCAGCACCGACAAGATCATCGGCGTCGGGCTGGGCGTCCCCGGTCCGATCGACGTGGAGTCCGGCACCCTGGGCTCCACCGCGATCCTGCCGGGCTGGTCCGGGACCAACCCGGGCGAGGAGCTGTCCGGGCGGCTCGGCGTCCCCGTCTACGTCGACAACGACGCCAACCTCGGCGCGCTGGGCGAGCTGGTGTGGGGCGGCGGCCGCGGCGCGGCGGACCTGGCGTACATCAAGGTGGCCAGCGGCGTCGGTGCCGGCCTGGTGATCAGCGGGCAGATCTACCGCGGCCCGGGCGGCACGGCGGGCGAGATCGGGCACATCACCCTGGACGAGTCCGGCCCGGTCTGCCGCTGCGGCAACCGCGGCTGCCTGGAGACCTTCACCGCCGCCCGCTACGTCCTCCCGCTGCTCCAGCCGAGCCACGGCCCCGATCTGACCATGCCGCGCGTGGTCCAGCTGGCCCGCGAGGGCGACCCGGGCTGCCGCCGGGTCATCGCGGACGTGGGACGCCATATCGGTAGCGGTGTGGCGAATCTGTGCAATCTGCTCAATCCCAGTCGGGTGGTGCTCGGCGGCGACCTCGCCGAGGCCGGCGAGCTGGTGCTCGGCCCGATCCGGGAGTCGGTGTCGCGGTACGCGATCCCCAGCGCCGCACGGCAGTTGGGCATCGTGCCGGGCACCCTCGGGGGTCGCGCCGAGGTGCTGGGCGCGCTCGCCCTGGTGCTGAGCGAGATGGGCGATTCGACCCTGCTCGACGGGGCGCGCGGCGCGGACGCGGCAGCCATAGCGTGAACGGCTTACGTTCACACACCTAACGCATGGCACCGTTGTCATCTCGTTAAGGATTTACTCCTTGACGGTCGGCTGGCGGCCGAGTTGACTTCCAGCCACCTCGGCCGCAACGACGCGGCCACGTCAGGGAGGCACCCCCAATGAATGTGCTCAATGTGTGGACGCGTCGCGTCGTCATAGGCACCGCAGCGGTTTCGATGGCGCTCTCCGTGGCCGCCTGCGGCAAGGCCGGCGACGGCGCCAAGGGCGGCGGCGACGGCAAGACCATCGGTCTGCTGCTGCCGGAGAACAAGACCACCCGCTACGAGACCTTCGACCGCCCGCTGATCACCAAGAAGATCCAGGCGCTCTGCCCGGACTGCAAGGTCAAGTACAACAACGCCGACCAGGACACCCAGACCCAGAAGAAGCAGTTCGACGCCCTGATCACGCAGGGCGTCAAGGTGATCGTCCTGGACCCGGTCGACTACAAGGCCACCAAGTCCTGGGTGGACCAGGCCGCCAAGCAGGGCGTCAAGGTCGTCGCCTACGACCGCCTGGCCGAGGGCCAGATCTCCGCCTACGTCTCCTACGACAACGAGAAGATCGGCCGCCTCCAGGGCGAGGCACTGGTCAAGGCGCTCGGCGACCAGGCCAAGGACAGCAATGTCGTCATGATCAACGGCTCGCCGACCGACCCCAACGCGCCGTTCTTCAAGCGGGGCGCCCACAGCGTCCTCGACAAGCAGGTCAAGAAGGTCGTCTACGAGCAGGACATCCCGGACTGGTCGTCGGACGAGGCCAACAAGAAGATGAACGCGGCCATCGACTCGCTCGGCAAGGACGGCATCCAGGCCGTCTACTCCGCCAACGACGGCATGGCCGGCGGCATCATCACGGCCCTCAAGCAGCGGGGCATGACCGTCCCGGTCGGCGGCCAGGACTCCGAGCTCGCGGGACTCCAGCGGGTCCTCAAGGGCGAGCAGGCGTTCACCATCTACAAGCAGATCCAGCCGCAGGCCGACACCACCGCCGAGATCGCGGTCAAGCTGCTCAAGGGCGAGAAGGCCGACTCCCTGACGCCCACCAAGGTGGACAGCCTCAGCGGCGAGGTCAAGGGCATCCCCGCCAAGCTCTACGACGCCCAGGTCGTGACCAAGGACAACATCAAGGACACGATCCTGAAGGACAAGGTCTACCAGGCGAGCCAGATCTGCACCGCCGACGTCAAGGCGGCGTGCGAGGCGGCGGGCATCAAGTAAGGCGGGCGGCGGGCCCGGTCCGGCCCGCTTCCGTCCCCTCCCCGCCCCCGGCCCGGTGGCCGTCCGGTCGCCGCGCCGGGGGCCCGCACACCCCCGCACTCGCACCACCGTTCCCGCCGTAGCGACGGCGGTGAAGGAGATGATTCACGTGTCCGCTACGCCTGTCCTGGCGTTGCGCGGGGTCTCCAAGCGGTTCGGCGCCGTCCAGGCGCTCACCGACGTCACGCTGGAGATCCGCGCCGGTGAGGTGGTCGCCCTCGTCGGCGACAACGGCGCCGGAAAGTCCACCCTGGTCAAGACCATCTCGGGCGTCCACCCGGTCGATGACGGCGTCATCGAATGGGAGGGCGCACCGGTCCGCATCACCAAGCCGCACGACGCCCAGGAACTCGGCGTCGCCACCGTCTACCAGGACCTCGCGCTCTGCGACAACCTCGACGTCGTCGCCAACCTCTACCTCGGCAACGAGCTCAGCACCGCCGGCGTCCTCGACGAGATCGCCATGGAGAAGCGGGCCAAGGAACTGCTGGACACCCTGTCCATCCGGATCCCCAGCGTCCGGATCCCCGTCGCCGCGCTCTCCGGCGGTCAGCGGCAGGTCGTCGCCATCGCCCGCGCGCTGATCGGCGACCCGAAGATCGTCATCCTCGACGAGCCGACCGCCGCCCTCGGCGTCGAGCAGACCGCGCAGGTCCTCGACCTCGTCGAGCGGCTCCGCGAGCGCGACCTCGGCGTCATCCTGATCAGCCACAACATGGCCGACGTGCTGGCCGTCGCGGACCGGGTGGCGGTCCTGCGGCTGGGCCGCAACAACGGTGTCTTCGACGTCGCGGACACCTCCCACGAAGAGATCATCGCCGCCATCACCGGTGCCGACGACAACGCCGTCACCCGCCGCAAGGCGCGCACCGACCAGCTCAAGAAGGAGGCCGGGGCATGAACGAACAGCAGACTGCCGAGGCCACGCCGGAGACCCCGCAGCCGGCCGCCGTCGACCCCCGGCTGCTGGTCAGACAGAGAGGATTCGCCGGCTACTTCGGCGAGTTCGTGCGCCGGATCCGCGGCGGTGAGCTGGGATCCCTGCCGGTCGTCGTCGGCCTGGTGATCATCGCGGTCGTCTTCCAGCTCAAGAACAGCAGCTTCCTGTCCGCGGGCAGCCTCGCCAACATCGGCGTCTACACCTCCGGCCTGGGCATCATGGCCGTCGGCATCGTCTTCGTCCTGCTGCTCGGCGAGATCGACCTCTCGGTCGGCTCGGTCGCCGGCGTGGGCGCGGCCGTCTGGGCGGTGCTGAGCGTCACCCACGGCGTCAACGACTGGCTCGCGGTCCTGATCGCGATCGCCGCCGGCGCCGTCATCGGCGTCCTGCACGGCTTCTTTTTCGCCAAGATCGGCGTGCCCGCGTTCGTCGTCACCCTGGCCGGATTCCTCGGCTGGAGCGGCCTGCAGATCTGGATGATGGGCAAGGAAGGCTCCATCAACACGCCCAGCGGCAGCCTGGTGGAGAACCTCACCGGCTACTACTTCGCGGACAAGGCCGCCGCCTACGGCCTGGCGCTGATCGCGGTCCTCGCCTACGCGGGCTCCCTGCTGCTGGACAGCCGCCGCCGCCGGGCCGCGACCCTGCCGTCCCGGCCGCTCAGCGAGATCCTGCTGCGCACCGGCGTGGTCGCGGTGATCGCCTTCGCCGTCGCCTACGTCCTCAACGAGCCGTCCGGCGCCCGCGGGCTGCCGCTGGCCCTGGTGCTCTTCCTCGGCGTCCTGGTCGTCGCGGACTTCGTGGTGCGCCGCACCGGCTACGGCCGGCAGATCTTCGCGGTCGGCGGCAACGCCGAGGCGGCCCGCCGCGCCGGCATCAACGTCAACCGGGTCCGGATCACCGTCTTCGCGATCTCCGGGATGCTCGCCGCCTTCGGCGGGCTGTTCATCGCCAGCCTCTCCGGCGGCGCCACCAAGAACCTGGGCTCCGGCAACACCCTGATGAACGTCATCGCCGCGGCGGTCATCGGCGGCACCAGCCTCTTCGGCGGCCGCGGCAAGATCTGGTCCGCGCTGCTGGGCATGCTGGTGATCCAGTCCATCCAGCAGGGCCTGAACCTGCTCGGCATGGCCAGCGAGATCCAGTACATGATCACCGGCGCGGTGCTGCTGGCCGCCGTGGTGATCGACTCGGTGTCCCGGCGGACCCAGAAGACCGCCGGGCGGACCTAGGCCCTGTCGCGTCTGGGCCGGGGCGCCCCGGCGTACGGAAACCGCGCAATGTCGTAAGACTGCAACAGTCTGTGTGACACGGCGGAAACCGGCCCCCATCGGACGTCTTCCGATGGGGGCCGTGCCGCGCCCGGGGAACTGCCGGGACGGCTGGAAACAGGCGTTCGAGGCGGCTGTCACCCGAGTGACATACATCGCCGGGCCCGGCCGCGCCGGCGGCGGACGCAACATTAGACTCATCTGATCGGCAAGCTCGACCTACGGCAGCAAGGAGGCATGGGGTGGCATTGCTGACCCGTATCAAGGGGCCGCGCGACTTGGACCGGCTCTCCCCGGAGCAGCTCACGCAGCTCGCGGGCGAGATCCGCGGCTTCCTCGTCGACGCGGTCTCCAAGACCGGCGGACACCTCGGCCCGAACCTCGGCGTGGTCGAGCTGACCATCGCCCTGCACCGTGTTTTCCATTCCCCCAAGGACAAGGTCCTCTGGGACACCGGACACCAGTCCTACGTCCACAAGCTGCTGACCGGCCGACAGGACTTCGCCAGACTCAAGGCCAAGGGCGGCCTCTCCGGGTACCCCTCCCGCGCCGAGTCCGCGCACGACGTCATCGAGAACAGCCACGCCTCCACCGTCCTGGGCTGGGCCGAGGGCATCGCCAAGGCCAACGAGGTCCGCCGCCGGGACGACCGGGTGGTGGCCGTCATCGGTGACGGCGCCCTCACCGGCGGGATGGCCTGGGAGGCGCTCAACAACATCGCCGCCGCCAAGGACCGCCCGCTGGTCATCGTCGTCAACGACAACGAGCGCTCCTACGCGCCGACCATCGGCGGCCTGGCCAACCACCTCGCCACGCTCCGCACCACCGACGGCTACGAGCGCTTCCTGGCCCGCGGCAAGGACATCCTGGAGCGCACCCCGGTCGTCGGCAAGCCGCTCTACGAGACGCTGCACGGGGCCAAGAAGGGCCTGAAGGACTTCATCGCGCCGCAGGGCATGTTCGAGGACCTGGGCCTGAAGTACGTCGGCCCGATCGACGGCCACGACATCGAGGCGCTGGAGTCCGCGCTGGCCCGCGCCAAGCGCTTCGGCGGCCCGGTGATCGTCCACTGCCTCACCGAGAAGGGCCGCGGCTACAAGCCCGCCGAGCAGGACGAGGCCGACCGCTTCCACGGCATCGGCCCGATCCACCCCGACACCGGCCTGCCCCTCTCCTCCGGCGGCAAGGACTGGACCGGCGTCTTCGGTGACGAGATGGTCGCGCTGGGCAAGGAGCGCGAGGACATCGTCGCCATCACGGCGGCCATGCTCCAGCCGGTCGGCCTGGAGAAGTTCGCCAAGGCGTTCCCGGACCGGGTCTACGACGTCGGCATCGCCGAGCAGCACGCCGCGGTCTCCGCCGCCGGCATGGCCACCGCCGGGCTGCACCCGGTCTTCGCGGTCTACGCCACCTTCCTCAACCGCGCCTTCGACCAGGTCCTGATGGACGTCGCGCTGCACAAGTGCGGCGTCACCTTCGTCCTGGACCGGGCCGGCGTCACCGGCACCGACGGCGCCTCGCACAACGGCATGTGGGACATGTCGATCCTCCAGGTCGTGCCCGGCCTGCGGCTGGCCGCCCCGCGCGACGCCGAGCAGGTGCGCCTCCAGCTGCGGGAGGCCGTCGAGATCGACGACGCGCCGACCGTGGTGCGCTACTCCAAGGGCGCGGTCGGCCCGGCCGTCGAGGCGGTCGACCGGGTCGGCGGCATGGACGTGCTGCGCCGGCCGGCCGACTCCGTCGCGCGCCCGGACGTCCTGCTGGTGTCGGTCGGCGCGCTCGCCCCGATGTGCCTGGAGGTCGCCGACCTGCTCGACAAGCAGGGCATCTCCACCACCGTCGTGGACCCGCGCTGGGTCAAGCCGGTCGACGAGGCGCTGCCGGGCCTGGCCGCCGAGCACCGGGTGGTCGTCACCGTCGAGGACAACATCCGCACCGGCGGCGTCGGTTCGGCCGTCGCCCAGGCGCTCCGGGACGCCGGCGTGGACCTCCCGCTGCGCGACTTCGGCATCCCCGAGCGGTTCCTGGACCACGCCTCCCGCAAGGAGGTCATGGCCGAGATCGGGTTGACCGCGCCGGACATCGCCCGCCAGGTGACCGGGCTGGTCGCCAAGATGGACAACCGCGACGACGACGCCGCGGGCGCCGGGCGCACCGCCGGCGTCCCGGCCGCCGCGGAACCGGTCGCCCCGGAGGCGGTCGACGGCGAGGCCGCGACCGCGCCCGTCGAGGTGGCCCGCGACTGACCCGCGGCCCGCACCGCCCGCCCGATGGGCCGGCCGGACGTCCTCACGGATGTTCCGGCCGGCCCATCGGCATTTCCGCCATTCCCCACCCCATCGGGTGAATCCCCGGGCCCGGAGGCCCCGCCGACGATGACCATTTCCAGACATTGCGGAGACTCGGTCAGTTCAGGAGAGTTGCGAGGGCAGTCCAGGCGGAGGTTCGCCCATGAGCACACAGCACGGACCACAGGGACACGGACCAGGGGGCGGGACGCACCGCGATCGCGGCGTCCTGCGGACGAAGAGCATCGAGCAGTCGATCCAGGACACCGAGGAGCCGGAACACGCCCTCAGGAAGTCCCTCTCGGCGCTGGACCTCACCGTCTTCGGCGTCGGTGTCGTCATCGGCACCGGCATCTTCGTCCTCACCGGGAAGATCGCCAAGGAGCAGGCGGGACCCGCCGTCGCGCTCTCGTTCGTCGTCGCCGGCGTGGTCTGCGCGCTGGCGGCGCTGTGCTACGCGGAGTTCGCCTCCACCGTGCCGGTCGCCGGCTCGGCGTACACCTTCTCGTACGCCTCGCTGGGCGAACTGCCCGCCTGGATCATCGGCTGGGACCTGATCCTGGAGCTGGCCCTGGGGTGCGCGGTGGTCGCCGTCGGCTGGTCGGGCTACGTCCGTTCGCTGCTCGACACCGGGGGGCTGCACCTGCCGTCGATGCTGTCCGGCAGCCACGGCGGGCAGTTCGGCTTCGACCTGCTCGCCTGTGTCCTGGTCCTGGTGATCACCGGCATCCTGGTGCTCGGCATGAAGCTCTCGTCCCGGGTGACGACGGTGGTCGTGGGCGTCAAGGTCACCGTCGTGCTGCTGGTGATCATCGCCGGCGCGTTCTTCATCTCGGGGGCCAACTACGACCCGTTCATCCCGCCCAGCCGGCCCAGCACGGCCGGCGGCGGCCTGACCGCGCCGCTCTCCCAGCTGATGTTCGGTTTCGCCCCGTCCGACTTCGGGGTGATGGGCATCTTCGCGGCGGCCGCGGTGGTCTTCTTCGCCTTCATCGGCTTCGACATCGTGGCCACCGCGGCGGAGGAGACCCGCGTCCCGCAGCGCGACGTGCCGCGCGGCATCCTCGGCTCGCTGGCCATCTGCACCCTGCTGTACGTCGCCGTGTCGGTCGTCGTCACCGGCATGGAGAAGTACGACCAGCTCTCCGTCGACGCCCCGCTCGCCGACGCCTTCAAGCACGTCGGCCACCCCTTCTACGCGGGCCTGATCAGCTTCGGCGCGGCGGTCGGCCTGACCTCGGTGTGCATGATCCTGCTGCTCGGCCAGAGCCGGGTGTTCTTCGCGATGAGCCGGGACGGGCTGCTGCCGCAGCTCTTCTCCCGCGTGCACCCGAAGTTCGGCACCCCGCACCGCTCGACCATCGTCCTGGGCGTCGTCGTCGCGGTGGTCGCCGGCTTCACCTCGATCGACGTGCTGGCCGAACTCGTCAACATCGGCACGCTCTTCGCCTTCGTCGTGGTCGCCATCGGCGTCGTCCTGCTCCGCCGCGCCCGCCCCGATCTGCCGCGCGCCTTCCGCACCCCGCTCGTCCCGTTCGTCCCGCTGCTGTCGGTGCTCGCCTCGCTCTGGCTGATGCTCAACCTGCCGGCCGAGACCTGGATCCGCTTCGCGATCTGGATGGCGCTCGGTTGCGTCGTCTACTTCGTCTACGGGCGCACCCACAGCCGCCTCGCCGTCCGCCGGCGACAGCGCGACACGGCCTAGCGTGGTCCGATCCGATCCGATCCGATCCGGTCCGATCCGGGTCCGCAACGCCCCGCCCGCCGCCCGGCGCGTACCTCCCCGGGCGGCCGCAGGCGCCGCTCTCGGCGGCTACGGAGCCCCGCTCCGCCCCCTGCCGCCCCACACCGCCCGCGGGCCCGTCACGCGGGCGCCCAGCGCCTGCACGCGTTCGCGCAGGCCGCGGTCCGCGGTGACCACCAGGCAGTCCCGTCCCGCGCCCTCTTCGGCGACCAGCCGCACGATCGCGTCGTCGCCGCTGCCGTCCGCCGACACCACCCGCACACCCGGCACCGACGCCACCCCGCGCGCGGCGCCCTCCACCACCAGCAGCAGTTCCAGCGGCGGTTCGGCCAGCCCCGGCAGGCCCGCCTCGGCACAGCCGGGCAGCGCGTCCCGCAGCCGCTCGGCCGCGCCGCGCCGGTCCCGCCACCAGCCGTCGGGCACCGAGCCGACGACGTTCGCGGCATCGACAACGACCAAGGAATCCATGCGGTCAGCCTCCCACGGGCGGGGCCGTCGGCAGCCCCGCCCGCCGCACGCGAAAGACGCGCGGACCGGCTCCACCCAGCCGGTCCGCGCGCCAACTTCCCTGCGGCGGGAGTCCCTTACGCGGGAACGCTCGCGACGCCCGGGGCGAGGAACTTCTTGCCCGCCACCCGCTCGGAGACGCCCTCACGGTCCAGGTACGGCGTGATGCCGCCCAGGTGGAAGGGCCAGCCGGCGCCGGTGATCAGGCACAGGTCGATGTCCTGCGCCTCGGCCACCACGCCCTCGTCCAGCATCAGCCGGATCTCCTGCGCGACGGCGTCCAGCACCCGGTCGCGGACCTGCTCCTCGGTCAGCACCGCGTCGCCCTGCTTGAGCAGCGCGGCGACCTCCGGGTCCAGCTCCGGCTTGCCGGAGTCGTAGACGTAGAAGCCGCGCTTGCCGGCCTCGACGACGGCCTTGAGGTTCGGGGAGACCGTGAAGCGCTCCGGGAAGGCGCCGTGCAGCGTCTCGGAGACGTGCAGGCCGATCGCCGGGCCGACCAGCTCCAGCAGGACCAGCGGCGACATCGGCAGGCCGAGCGGCTCGACCGCCTTCTCGGCGACCTCGACCGAGGTGCCCTCGTCGATGACGTTCTGGATCTCGCCCATGAAGCGGGTCAGGATGCGGTTGACGACGAACGCCGGGGCGTCCTTCACCAGCACGGCCGTCTTCTTCAGCGACTTGGCGACCGCGAAGGCGGTGGCCAGCGACGCGTCGTCGGTCTTCTCCGCCCGGACGATCTCCAGCAGCGGCAGGATCGCGACCGGGTTGAAGAAGTGGAAGCCCACGACCCGCTCGGGGTGCTTCAGCTTCGAGGCCATCTCGGTGACCGACAGCGAGGAGGTGTTGGTGGCGAGGATGGCGTGCTCCGGCACCACCGCCTCGACCTCGGCGAACACCTGCTGCTTGACGCCCATCTCCTCGAAGACGGCCTCGATGACGAAGTCCGCGTCGCCGAACGCCGCGGCCTTGTCGAGGTGGCCGCTGACCAGGCCCTTGAGGCGGTTCGCCTTGTCCTGGTTGACCCGGCCCTTGAGCAGCAGCTTGTCGATCTCGCCGTGGACGTACTCCACGCCCTTGTCGATCCGCGCCTGGTCGATGTCGGTGAGGACGACCGGGACCTCCAGGCGGCGGGCGAACAGCAGCGCCAGCTGGGAGGCCATCAGGCCGGCGCCGACGACGCCCACCTTGGTGACCGGCCGCGCCAGCGACTTGTCCGGCGCGCCGGCCGGGCGCTTGGCGCGCTTCTGCACCAGGTTGAACGCGTAGATGCCGGAGCGCAGCTCGCCGCCCATGATGAGGTCGGCGAGCGCCTGGTCCTCGGCGTCGAAGCCCTGCCGCAGGTCGCCGTTCTTGGCCGCCGCGATGATGTCCAGCGCCCGGTAGGCGGCCGGGGCCGCGCCGTGCACCTTGCCGTCCGCGATCGCCTTGCCGCGCTGCACGGCGGCGTCCCACGCCTCGCCGCGGTCGATCTCGGGTCGGGCGACCTCGGTCTCGCCCTTGAGCACCGACGCGGTCCAGTCCAGCGACCGCTCCAGGAAGTCCGCGCCCTCGAAGAGCGCGTCCGCGATGCCCAGGTCGAAGACCTGCTGGCCCTTGAGCTGCTTGTTCTGGTTGAGCGAGTTCTCGATGATCACGCTCACCGCGCGGTCCGCGCCGATCAGGTTCGGCAGCAGCGCGCAGCCGCCCCAGCCGGGGACCAGGCCGAGGAAGACCTCGGGCAGCGAGAACGCCGGCAGCGCCTTGGAGACGGTGCGGTAGGTGCAGTGCAGACCGACCTCGACACCGCCGCCCATCGCGGCGCCGTTGTAGTAGGCGAAGGTCGGCACGGCCAGCGCCGACAGCCGCTTGAAGACGTCGTGGCCGCCCTTGCCGATGGCCAGCGCGTCCTCGTGCCGCGCCAGCAGCTCGACGCCCTTGAGGTCGGCGCCCACGGCGAAGATGAACGGCTTGCCGGTGATGCCGGCGCCGACGATCTCGCCGTCCGCGGCCTCCTTCTCGACCTGGTCGATCGCGACGTTGAGGTTCGCCAGCGACTGCGGGCCGAAGGTGGTCGGCTTGGTGTGGTCCAGGCCGTTGTCCAGCGTGATGAGCGCGAACCGGCCCGCGCCCTTGGGAAGGTCGAGGTGGCGCACGTGCGCCTGCGTCACGACCTCGTCCGGGAACAGCTCGGCCGCACCCTTCAACAGTTCAGCGGTGGTGCTCACTTGCCCTCCCAGTGCGGGTTTTCCCAGATGACCGTGCCGCCCATGCCGAAGCCGACGCACATGGTGGTGAGGCCGTAGCGGACCTCGGGCTGCTCTTCGAACTGCCGCGCCAGCTGCGTCATCAGACGCACGCCGGACGACGCCAGCGGGTGACCGAAGGCGATCGCGCCGCCGTACTGGTTGACCCGCGGGTCGTCGTCGGCGATGCCGTAGTGGTCGAGCAGCGAGAGCACCTGGACGGCGAACGCCTCGTTGATCTCGAACAGGCCGATGTCGTCGATCGTCAGACCGGCCTTGGCCAGCGCCTTCTCGGTCGCCGGGACCGGGCCGATGCCCATCACCTCGGGCTCGACGCCCGCGAAGGCGTAGTCCACCAGGCGCATCTTGACCGGCAGGCCCAGCTCGCGGGCCACGTCCTCGGCGGCGATCAGCGAGGCGGTGGCGCCGTCGTTGAGGCCGGCGGCGTTGCCCGCGGTCACCCGGCCGTGCGGGCGGAACGGCGTCTTCAGGCCCGTCAGGTTCTCCAGCGTGGTGCCCGGGCGCATCGGCTCGTCGGCGGTGGCCAGGCCCCAGCCCGTCTCGCCGCCCTCGGGGGAGGTGCGGCGCACCGAGATCGGCACCAGGTCGGCCTGGATCTTGCCGTTGGCGTACGCCTTCGCGGCCTTCTCCTGGCTGCGCACCGCGTACTCGTCGGCGCGCTGCTTGGTGAGGTGCGGCAGCCGGTCGTGGAGGTTCTCCGCCGTCATGCCCATGAAGAGCGCGGACTGGTCGACCAGCTTCTCCGAAACGAAGCGCGGGTTGGGGTCCACGCCCTCGCCCATGGGGTGGCGGCCCATGTGCTCGACACCGCCGGCCACGGCGATGTCGTACGCGCCGAAGGCCACCCCGCCGGCGACGCTGGTCACCGCGGTCATCGCACCGGCACACATCCGGTCGACGGAGAAACCGGGCACGGACTTCGGCAGCCCCGCCAGGATGGCGGCGGTGCGGCCCAGGGTCAGGCCCTGGTCGCCGATCTGGGTGGTGGCGGCGAGGGCGACCTCGTCGATCCGGGCCGGGTCCAGGTCCGGGTTGCGGCGCAGCAGCTCCCGGATGCACTTGACGACCAGGTCGTCGGCGCGGGTCTCGTGGTAAATGCCCTTCGGGCCCGCCTTGCCGAACGGGGTGCGGACGCCGTCGACGAAGACGACGTCCCTAGCGGTACGAGGCACGTTGGCTCTCCTCCAGGTGCGGGATGGCACTGCTGCAAGCGCGCCCCGGAGGACGCGTCACACGCCCATGCTACTTACGAGTAACCAAGCTGCACACCCCCCTCGCCCGGAGCGGCGAACGTCACACCGTCCGGTGGCCGGAACCCTCCGGGTGTCGGGGATGCGAAGGCCGCCGGGAACGCGGACGGCCCCGGCCGCGCGGTGCTGCGCGGCCGGGGCCGTCGGTGGTGTCGCGGGGCCCGGTCAGGAGCCGCCTGCCACCAGGGCCTCGGTGAGGAGCGGTGTGACCAGCTCGATCTGCCAGGGACGGGCGCCGTGTCCGGCCAGGACTTCGGCGACCGTCTCCGGGGTCGGGCCGGCCGGCGGTTCCCAGCAGAGCCTGCGGACGGTGTCCGGGGTGATGAGGTTCTCCTGGGGGAGGTTCAGCTGCTCGGCGAGTGTGGTCACCGCCGTGCGGGCGGCCGACAGCCGGGCGGCGGCGGCCGGGTCCTTGTCGGCCCACGAGCGGGGCGGCGGCGGGCCGTTGAACGGCTGGCCGGGCTGCGGCAGCTCGTTGTCCGGCAGCGCCCGGGCGCGGTCCACGGCGGCCTGCCACTGCTCCAGCTGGCGCCGGCCCATCCGGTGCCCGAACCCGGACAGCGCGGCCAGCGCGTGGGTGTTGGGCGGGAGTTGGAGTGCGGCCTCGATGATCGCGGCGTCGCCGAGCACCTTGCCGGGGGAGACGTCGCGCCGCTGGGCGACCTGGTCGCGCAGCGTCCACAGCTCCCGCACGACCGCCATCTGCCGACGCCGGCGCACCTTGTGCATGCCGGACGTGCGGCGCCAGGGGTCCTTGCGGGGCGGCGGCGGGGGAGCGGTGGCGATGGCCGCGAACTCCTGCCGGGCCCACTCCAGCTTTCCCTGGCGGTCCAGCTCCTCCTCCAGCGCGTCGCGCAGGTCCACCAGCAGCTCGACGTCGAGCGCGGCGTAGCGCAGCCACGGATCGGGCAGCGGGCGGGTGGACCAGTCGACGGCCGAGTGGCCCTTCTCCAGCGCGTAGCCGAGGACGTTCTCAACCATGGCGCCCAGGCCGACCCGGGCGAAGCCGGCCAGTCGACCGGCCAGCTCGGTGTCGAACAGCTTGGTGGGGACCATCCCTATGTCGCGCAGACAGGGCAGGTCCTGGGTGGCGGCGTGCAGCACCCACTCGGTGTCGCAGATCGTCCCGCCGAGCGCGGAGAGGTCGGGACAGCCGACCGGGTCGATCAACACGCTGCCGGCGCCCTCACGGCGCAGCTGGACCAGGTAGGCGCGCTGGCCGTAGCGGTAGCCGGAGGCACGCTCGGCGTCCACGGCGACCGGACCGCGACCGGCCTGGAAGGCGGCGACGACCTCGGCGAGCGCCTCGGATGTGGCGGTCACCGGGGGGATGCCCTCGCGGGGTTCCAGTAGGGGTTCCGGCGCCGGTCGGGAATCCGGAGGCGATTCTCCGGGTGCTCGCAGTGTCGTGTCTGCTGCGGTCTTTTGGGCGTCGGTCACCAGTCAAGGGTATCTGTGTATGCACGTCGCCCGTCGGGGGAATGTTCCCTCGACGGGCGAGAAGGGTCGGGAAGCGGGGTTCAGTGGATGATGCCGGTGCGCAGTGCGACCGCCACCATCCCGGCCCGGTCGCCGGTGCCGAGCTTGCGCGCGATCCGGGCGAGGTGGCTCTTGACGGTCAGCGCCGACAGCCCCATCGACACCCCGATGGCCTTGTTGGACTGGCCCTCCGCCACCAGCCGCAACACCTCCACCTCGCGCCCCGACAGCTCGCGGTAGCCGCCGGGGTGGCCCGGCGCGCCCGGCGGGCGGCGCTGCATCCGGGCCGCGTTGGCGCCGATCGGCGCGGCGCCCGGCCGGCCCGGCAGGCCCAGGTTGGTGCGGGTGCCGGTGACGACGTAGCCCTTGACGCCGCCGGCGAGGGCGTTGCGCACGGCGCCGATGTCGTCGGCGGCGGACAGTGCGAGGCCGTTGGGCCAGCCGGCCGCCCGCGTCTCGGACAGCAGGGTCAGGCCGGAGCCGTCGGGAAGGTGGACGTCGGCCACGCAGATGTCGCGTGGGTTGCCGACGCGGGGACGGGCCTCCGCGATGGACGACGCCTCGATCACGTCACGTACGCCGAGGGCCCACAGGTGACGGGTGACGGTGGAGCGAACGCGAGGGTCGGCTACGACGACCATGGCGGTCGGCTTGTTCGGGCGGTAGGCGACCAGGCTCGAAGGCTGCTCAAGGAGAACTGACACCGGGCCTCCTGGGGAGTGGCGGGGACGGAAGCCGGCTGGGGAAAGCCGGAATGATCCGTGTTTGAAGGGTCACTGACCTCTTCGGCAGCAATCCGGCAGGACTTTAGAGTTTGATCACGATTTAGTTAGGGGCAATTCGGGCAAATCGGATGCGTGAGCGATCAAGGTGAGCATGGAGTGCACACCGAGGTGATCACAGGCGTACGGAAACGGCGAGGTGCCGCACTTCCGGACATCCCGGACGTGCGGCACCTCGCCGTCGTATGGACGGGGCGGACGACTCCTCAGCGGGCCTGCGGGCCGCGGCGCTGCGGCAGCGCCACCACCCCGCCGTGCGGCGGGGGGTCGACCGGGGTCGGCGGCAGCCCCGCCACCTGGCACAGCAGATCGCACCACGCCGACAGGTGCGCCGCGAGATCGGGCACCCCGCCCGGCCCCTCGGCCGGCGTCCACGAGGCCCGGATCTCGATCTGGGTCGCCGGCTCCCGCTCCGCGAGCCCGCCGAAGTAGTACGACCCGGCCCGGGTGACCGTGCCGCTCGGCGCGCTGTACCGCACCCCGCGCGCCTCCAGCGCCCCGGTCAGCCAGGACCACGAGACCTCGGGCAGCAGCGGATCGGCGCCCATCTCCGGCTCCAGTTCCGCGCGGGCCAGCGTCACCACCCGGAACGTGCCCTGCCAGGTCTCGTCGCCGGCCGGCTGATGGAGCACCACCAGCCGGCCGTCCGCCAGGTCCCGGTCCTCGCCGTCCGGCCCCGCCCCGCGTTCGACGACCGCGGCCTCCAGCGCGTAGGCGTACGGGGCGAGGCGTTTCGGTGCGGGTGTCGGGCCGGTCTCGATCTCCGGCCGCAGTCGTGCCGCGCGAAGCGCCTCGACCGCCTGACGGAAGGGGATCGGGGTCTCGTCCGCGCTGTCCGCGAGGTGTTCTTGAGCCGCAGCCATGCCCGGAAGGGTAGGCGGAAGACGCCGCTCATACGCGGAGGACACCCGGTGCGCGCGTCGCCCATTCGGAGGTGCCGTCGGGCGCATGCGAAGATTTGCCGCGTGAGCGCCAACGATGCCCTTACGGGCCAGCAGCAGACCGCTACGTACGACTCGGCTTTCCTCAGGGCGTGCCGGCGTGAGCCGGTGCCGCACACGCCGGTGTGGTTCATGCGCCAGGCCGGTCGTTCGCTCCCCGAGTACCGCAAGGTCCGCGAGGGCATCGCCATGCTCGACTCCTGCATGCGGCCGGAGCTGGTCACCGAGATCACGCTGCAGCCGGTGCGCCGGCACGGCGTGGACGCCGCGATCTACTTCAGCGACATCGTGGTGCCCCTGAAGGCCATCGGCATCGACCTCGACATCAAGCCCGGCATCGGCCCGGTCGTCGAGAACCCCATCCGCAGCCGCGCCGACCTGGAGCAGCTGCGCGCGCTGGAGCCCGGCGACGTCTCCTACGTCACCGAGGCCATCGGCATGCTCACCCGCGAGCTGGGCACCACCCCGCTCATCGGCTTCGCCGGCGCCCCGTTCACGCTCGCCAGCTACCTCGTCGAGGGCGGCCCGTCCCGCAACCACGAGCGCACCAAGGCCCTGATGTACGGCGACCCGCAGCTGTGGTCCGATCTGCTCGACCGGCTCGCGGACATCACCGCCGCCTTCCTCAAGGTCCAGATCGAGGCCGGTGCCAGCGCCGTCCAGCTCTTCGACTCCTGGGTCGGCGCGCTCTCCCCGGCCGACTACCGGCGCTCGGTGATGCCGGCCTCCGTCAAGGTCTTCGACGCGGTCGCCGGCTACGGCGTCCCGCGGATCCACTTCGGCGTGGGCACCGGCGAACTCCTCGGCCTGATGGGCGAGGCCGGCGCGGACGTGGTCGGCGTCGACTGGCGGGTCCCGATGGACGAGGCGGTCCGCCGGGTCGGCCCCGGCAAGGCGCTTCAGGGCAACCTCGACCCGGCCGTGCTCTTCGCCCCCCGCGAGGCCGTCGAGACCAAGGCCCGCGAGGTCCTCGACGCCGCCGCCGGCCTCCCCGGTCACGTCTTCAACCTCGGCCACGGGGTGCTCCCCAACACCGACCCGGAGGCGCTGACCCGCCTCGTCGAGTACGTCCACACGCAGACCGCGCGCTGAGCAGCTGAGCCGGGGGCGGGCCCACCCCCGGCTATCGCGGGCCGGTGCTCCCGGCCGCCCGCACCGCCGCGTCCGCCTTGCGGGCCGCCACCAGGACCGGGTCCCAGACCGGCGAGAACGGCGGGGCGTACCCCAGGTCCAGGGCGGTCATCTGCTCCACCGTCATCCCCGCGGTGAGCGCCACCGCGGCGATGTCCACCCGCTTCGCGGCGCCCTCCCGCCCGACGATCTGCACCCCCAGCAGCCGCCCGGTGCGCCGCTCGGCGAGCATCTTCACGTGCATCGGGCGGGCTTCGGGGTAGTAGCCGGCGCGGCTGGTCGACTCGATGGTGACGGTGACGAACTGCAGCCCCGCCGCCCGGGCCTGGCTCTCCAACAGCCCGGTGCGGGCGATCTCCAGGTCGCAGACCTTGCTGACGGCCGTGCCGACGACACCCGGGAAGGTCGCGTAGCCGCCGGCCACATTGGCGCCGATCACCTGGCCGTGCTTGTTGGCGTGGGTGCCCAGCGCGATGTGCCGGTGCTCCCCGGTGACCAGGTCGCGCACCTCGACGCAGTCCCCGCCCGCCCAGACGTGCTCCTGGCCGGCCACCCGCAGCGCCAGATCGGTGCGCAGTCCCCCGGAGGCGCCCAGCGGCAGCCCGGCCGCCTCGGCCAGGGCGGTCTCCGGGCGGACGCCCAACCCCAGCACGACCACGTCGGCCGGGTACTCGGCGTCCTCCGTGACCACCGCCCGGGCCCGGCCCCCGTCCTCGTCGGTCAGCACTCCGGTGACCCGCGCACCGGTCACCACCTCGATGCCCATCCCGCACATCGCGGTGCGCACCAGCGCCCCCATGTCCGGGTCGAGGGTGGACATCGGTTGCGCGCCCTGGTCCAGGACCGTGACCTGGAAGCCGCGGTGGACCAGCGCCTCCGCCATCTCCACGCCGATGTACCCGGCGCCGATCACCACCGCCCGCCGGCCCGGCGCGCCGCGCAGGCCGTACAGCAGACGCTGTCCGTCGTCCAGCGTCTGCACCCCGTGCACGCCCGGTGCGTCGATCCCCGGCAGCGGCGGGCGCAACGGGCGCGCCCCGGTCGCCACCACCAGCTTGTCGAAGCCGGTCCACGTCTCCCGGCCGTCGTCCGCCAGGTCCCGGCTGCGCACCCGGCCCCGGTCCAGGTCGATCTCGGTGACCTCGGTGCGCAGCCGCAGGTCGATGTCCCGGGCCCGGTGCTCCTCGGCGGTGCGGGCGATCAGTGCGTCCGGGCCGTCCACCACGCCGCCCACCCAGTACGGGATGCCGCAGGCCGAGTACGAGGTGAAGCGGCCGCGTTCGAAGGCCGTGACGGCCAGTGCCTCGGGCCCCTTGTGGCGGCGGGCCTGTGAGGCGGCGGCCATCCCCGCCGCATCGCCGCCGATGACCACCAGCCGCTCCGGCGTCGCCATCCCCGTTTCCCTTCGTCAGTTGTCGCTCTTCCGCGGCGTTCGGTTCGTTTCCGCGCGCTCCGGTCCGTTCCATGATCGCGGTGCGCCGGTCCGTCGCGCGGCACCGGCGGTTCCCCAGCGGACCGCGCGGGCCGGCTCAGAAGGGGTAGGCGGCCGGGGTGGCGCGCACCGTGGTCCAGCGGGTCTCGGTGAACGCGTCGAGGTTGGCCTCGCCGCCGAAGCGGGAGCCGGTACCGGAGTCCGCCAGCCCGCCGAAGGCGGCCACCGGCTCGTCGTTGACGGTCTGGTCGTTGATGTGCAGCAGACCGGTGGGGATCCGGTCGGCCAGCTCCAGGGCGCGGGCCGCGTCGCGGGTGACGACGCCCAGCGCCAGCCCGTAGGACGACTCGTTGGCCAGCGCCACCGCCTCGTCGAGGGTCCGGAAGGCGCGGACCGGGGCCACCGGGCCGAACACCTCCTCGCAGTAGGCGGGGGACGCGCCCACCGAGCCGGGCCCGGTGGCGTCCGGGTCCGCGTCGGCGAGGACCGTCGGCCGGTAGAACAGTTCGCGATGGGTGCCGCCGGCGGCGATCCGCACGCCCGCGGCGGCGCTCTCCCGGACCAGCGCGTCGATCTTGCCGAGCTGTCCGCGGTCGATGACCGGGCCGAGGTGGACCTGCGCGCGGAACGGGTCCCCGACGGTCAGCGCGTCCGCCTTCGCCGCCAGCCGCGCCACGTACTCCTCGTAGCGCGAGGCGTGGACGAGGTGACGGCCCGCCGTCATGCAGACCTGTCCCTGGTGGAAGAACGACGCCCAGGCGGCGGTGGACATCGCGGCGTCCAGGTCGGCGTCCTCCAGCACCAGGAACGCGCTGTTGCCGCCCAGTTCCAGATGGGCCCGTTTGAGGTGCTGCGCGGCCAGCGCGCCGACGCTGCGGCCGGCCGCGGTCGAGCCGGTGAAGGAGATGACCCGTACCCGCGGGTCCGCCACCAGCGCCCGCCCGACGTCCGCGCCGCCGGGCAGCACGTGCAACAGCCCCGCCGGCAGGCCGGCCTCGGCGAAGACCGCCGCGAGGACGTGCCCGCCGCACACCGCGGTCCGCGGATCGGGCTTGAGCACCACGGCGTTGCCCAGCGCCAGGGCCGGTGCGACGGACCGGACGGCGAGGATCAGCGGGACGTTGAACGGCGCGATCACCCCGACCACGCCGGCCGGCACCCGGGTGGTGTACGACAGCCGCGGTGCCCCCGAGGGCAGCACCTGGCCGAGCGGACGGTGGGCGAGCGCGGCGGCCTCGTAGCACTCCTCGGCCGCGGTGCGGAGCTCGAACTCGGCCTTGCCGCGGACGCTGCCGGCCTCCCGGACGATCCACTCGCCGATCTCCGCGGCGTGCTGCTGGAGCAGATCGCCGGCCCGGCGCAGCACCGCGGCCCGCTCCGAGTACGGCCTGCGCGCCCAGTCCCGCTGCGCCGCGGCGGCCGTGGCCGCGGCGTCCGCGACGTCGGTGGGCGCGGCCAGCGTCAGGGTGGCCAGCACCTCGCCCGTCGCGGGCTCCACCGCCTCGGTGGGGTCACCGTGCAGGGAGAGCCAGTCCTTGGGATCGAGCAGGGCCATCGCGCCAACCTCCGTGAGCACCGGGACAGTTGATTGATGAACGAGTGTGCCCCATGGCGGCGGCGCGCGCCCGCCGGACGGCCGACCCCGACCTCCCGGCGGGCCGTAGGGCGCCAGAAGTGCCTTAGCGCTCCAGCACCATCGCCAGCCCCTGCCCCACCCCGATGCACAGTGCCGCCAGCCCGGTGCCCGAGCCCTGTGCGGCGAGTTGGTGGGCCACCGCGCCGGCGAGCCGGGCCCCGGAGGCGCCCAGCGGGTGCCCGATGGCGATGGCGCCGCCGCGCGGATTGACCACGGTGGGGTCGAGATCCGGCCACTGGGCGAGGCAGCCCAGCGCCTGCGCCGCGAACGCCTCGTTCAGCTCGCAGACCGCCAGATCGCCGAAGCCCCGCCCGGCCCGCTCCAGCGCCCGCCGGACCGCCTCCACCGGGCCGAGCCCGAACAGCTGCGGCTCGATACCGGTCACCGCGCTCGCCCGTACCCGGGCCAGCGGCTCCCGCCCGGTGGCCCGCAGACCCTCCTCGCTGACCAGCAGCAGCGCCGCCGCGCCGTCGTTGAGCGGCGAGGAGTTGCCGGCGGTGACCGTGCCGCCCGCACTGCGGAACGCCGGCTTCAGCCTGGAGAGCGCCTCCAGCGAGGAGTTCTCCCGGACGGTCTCGTCGCGCGTCAGGTCCGCCCCCGGCACCGGCACGACCTCCGCGTCGTAGTCGCCCGCCGCCCAGGCCCGGACCGCCTTCTGGTGGCTGGCCAGCGCGAACACGTCCTGCTGTTCGCGGGTGATGCCGTGCTTGTCGGCGATCAGCTCGGCGCCCTCGCCCAGCGGGACCGTCCACTCCGGCGCCATCCGCGGATTGACCATCCGCCAGCCCAGCGTCGAGGAGAACATCTCCTGATGGCCCGCGGGGAAGGCCCGGTCCGGCTTGCGCAGTACGTACGGCGCCCGGCTCATCGACTCCACGCCGCCGGCCACCGCGACCTCCGCATCGCCGTGCGCGACGGCGCGGGCCGCCTGGATGACCGCCTCCAGCCCGGACCCGCACAGCCGGTTGACGGTCACCCCGGGGACGCCGACCGGCAGCCCGGACAGCAGCACGGCCATCCGCGCGACGTTGCGGTTGTCCTCGCCCGCGCCGTTGGCGTCGCCGAAGTAGACGTCGTCGATCCGCGCCGGATCGAGCTCCGGGGTGCGGTCCACCAGGGCGCGCACCACATGGGCGGCGAGGTCGTCGGGGCGCACTCCGGCCAGCGCGCCGCCGTATTTGCCGACCGGGGTCCGTACCGCGTCGACGATGTAGACGTCCCGCACGGCGTTCGGTGCGTGTGGCTCGGTCATCAGGCTGTGTCCTCGCTGTCTTCGCTGTCTGCGCTGTCCTCGCGACACCGGCTCGGCGGCCGGGCGGTACGAAGATCGCCACCCGCCGCCCCGAGTCTTTGCCCGGCACCGCCCGGTGTCAACGGGGCGGGCGGCCACCTTCACCGGACGCGCCGGACCGGCCGGTCCCGCCGGTTCCGCCCGACTCACCGGCTGTCCCGGGCGTCGCGGCCGTCTCAGACGCCTTGGCCGTCTCGGCCGGGGTGGCCCGGTCCGTCCCGGCCGCCTCCGCGGGGCCGGCGTCCGAGGTGCGGGTGTCAGCAGGGCCGGTTTCCGCGCCCCCGTCGGCCTCCGTGGGCCGCCGCCCGCCGGGCCGGGTGCCCGCCCGCCGGCCGCGGACCGCCCGCCACAGCGCGTGCCCGCCCGCCGCGACGGCCGCGAACGGCAGCGCCCCGGCGAGCGCCACCAGCACCCAGCGCACCGCCGCCGTGAAGGCGCGCCTGGCGTCGGACAGCGCGTCCCCGAAGGACGTGCCGTCGTCCGGCCGGGGGCCGCTGGCGGCGCCGGGCTGCCGCAGCAGCAGCGTGACGGTGGCCGTCCCGGTGCGGTCCTTGAGGGACTTCAGCCGGGCCTCCAGGGACTCCAGGTTGGCCTCCCTGGTGCCCAGTTCGGACTCCAGGGCGGTGATGTCGCCGATCGAGGACGCCCGGTCCATCAGCGCCCGGATCCGCTCGACGCTCGCCCGCTGCGACGTCACCCGGCTGTCGACGTCCACCACCTGGTCGGTGACGTCCTTGGCGGAGACCTCGCGGGTGAGGACCTTGCCCAGCCCGGACAGCCGCGTCAGCAGCGCGTCGTAGTGCTCCGGCGGCACCCGCAGCACCAGCTTCGAGCGGTCCCGGCCGTCGGCGTCCCGGTCGGTGGTTTCGTCGGCCGCGTAGCCGCCCGCGTCCTCGACGGCGCCCCGCGCCCTGGTGAGTGCCGCGGCGACGTCCGCGGTCTGCACGGTCAGCGTCGCGGTCCGGATGATCTGCGTCTGCGTCGCCTTCACCGGCGTGTCCGGCGCGGTGCCCCCGCCGGTGCGTCGGACGGTCCCGCCGGCCCGTGCGTCGGATTGCTGCCGAGCCGCCCCCGCCGCGCCCTTGCCTGGCCCCGCCGCGTCGACCGCCGCGCCGGGCCCGCTCGGCGCACCGCACCCGGCGGCCGCCAGCGACACGGCCAACACCGCCGCCGCCCCGGCAACCCGCCGTCCCCATGATCCGTGCATGACAGGCCGCTCCCCTTCCGCGTCGTCGGCCGCCGGGCCGCGCGGACTCCGGGCGGCCCGGTCAACTGGCCGGATCGTGACGCCGGTTCGACGGGGAGCCCCGGCAGCGGGTTGCCGTTCCGGGATCTCGAAGAGGTCACGGTCCCGCTGCCCGGACCGGCTCCCGGGCGCCGGAACCGGCTCTGAGAGAGTGGAGGACATGAGCACAGCGCACAGCGGTACGGGCGGCGCGCCCGGTCATGTCGTGGTCATCGGCGGCGGTATCGCGGGGCTGGCCGCCGCGCACCGGCTGCTGGCGGGCGGGGCCCGGGTGACCCTCCTGGAGGCGTCGGAGCGCCTGGGCGGCAAGCTGCTGGCCGGTGACATCGCGGGCGTACCGGTCGATCTCGGCGCCGAATCGATGCTGGCCCGGCGGCCGGAGGCGGTGGAGCTGGCGCGGGCCGTGGGCCTGACCGACCGGCTCCAGCCACCCGGCACCGCCACCGCCTCCCTGTGGACCCGCGGTGCGCTGCGCCCGATGCCCAAGGGGCACGTCATGGGCGTCCCCGGCGACCTCGGGCCGCTCGCCGCCTCCGGCGTGCTCTCCCCGGAGGGCCTGGCGCGCATCGAGGAGGACCGGACGCTGCCGACGACCGAGGCCGGCACCGACATCGGGGTCGGCGCGTACGTAGCGGCCCGGCTCGGCCGGGAGGTCGTCGACCGGCTCGTCGAGCCGCTGCTCGGCGGGGTCTACGCGGGCGACGCCTACCGCATCTCGATGCGCGCCGCCGTCCCGCAGCTCTTCGAGGCGGCCCGGCGCGGCGGTTCGCTGATCGAGGGCGTCCGGGGCATCCAGGAGCGCGCCGCGGCCGCCGTGCCCGAGGGGCCGGCCGCGACCGGCCCGGTATCGGTCTTCATGGGCATCGCCGGCGGCATCGGGACGCTGCCGGGCGCGGTCGCCGACGCGGTGCGCCGCTCGGGCGGCGAGATCCTGCTGCGCACGCCGGTGCGCGAGCTGCGCTGGACCGCCGTGGACGGCTGGCACATCCAGGCCGGCGACCGGGTGCTCACCGCCGACGCGGTGGTCCTGGCCGCGCCCGCGCCGGCCGCCGAACGCCTGCTGCGCGCCGGCTCCCCGGCCGCCGCCGACGAGCTGGCCGCCGTCGAGTACGCCTCGATGGCGCTGGTCACCATGGCCTTCCGGCGCGCCGATCTGACGGCCGTTCCGCACGGCAGCGGCTTCCTCGTCCCGCCGGTCGACGGCCACCGGATCAAGGCGTCGACCTTCGCCAGCCACAAGTGGAACTGGATCGCCGAGGCCGACCCGGACCTCTTCGTGCTGCGCACCTCCCTCGGCCGGTACGGCGACGAGGCCGATCTGGAGCGCGACGACGCCGAACTGGTCGCCCTCTCCCTCGCCGACCTCGGCGAGGCGGTCGGCCTGACCGCCCGGCCGGTGGCCACCACCGTCACCCGCTGGGGCGGCGGGCTGCCGCAGTACGCCGTCGGCCATGTGGACCGGGTGGCGCGCATCCGGGCCGCGATCGCCGGACTGCCGGGCCCGCTGCGGGTCTGCGGCGCGCTCTACGACGGCGTCGGCATCCCGGCGTGCATCGCCTCCGCGCACCGGGCCGCCGACGAGGTCCTCGGGACCCTGACGCCGGGCGTCGCCGGCGGCGAGTGAGAATGGACGACATGACAGACGCTTCCACCCCCGCCTCCGACAAGATCCCCAACGCCGGCAAGAAGGCCAAGGACCTCAACGAGGTCATCCGCTACACCCTCTGGTCGGTCTTCAAGCTGCGCGACGTCCTTCCCGAGGACCGGTCCGGCTACGCCGACGAGGTCGAGGAGCTGTTCGCCCAGCTCGCCGCCAAGGACGTGGTGGTCCGCGGCACCTACGACCTCTCCGGGCTGCGCGCCGACGCCGACGTGATGATCTGGTGGCACTCGGAGAACTCCGACGACCTCCAGGAGGCGTACAACCGCTTCCGCCGCACCCGTCTGGGCCGCGCGCTGGAGCCGGTCTGGTCGAACATGGCGCTGCACCGTCCCGCCGAGTTCAACAAGTCGCACATCCCGGCCTTCCTGGCCGACGAGCACGCCCGCGACTACGTGAGCGTCTACCCGTTCGTGCGCTCCTACGACTGGTACCTCCTCCCCGACGAGGACCGCCGCCGGATGCTCGCCGACCACGGCAAGATGGCCCGCGGCTTCCCCGACGTCCGCGCCAACACCGTCGCCTCCTTCTCGCTCGGCGACTACGAGTGGATCCTCGCCTTCGAGGCCGACGAGCTCCACCGCATCGTCGACCTGATGCGTCACCTGCGCGGCTCCGAGGCGCGCCGGCACGTCCGCGAGGAGATCCCGTTCTACACCGGCCGCCGCAAGCCGGTCGCCGAGCTGGTCGCCGGCCTGGCCTGACCGGTCGGACACCCCGGAACACGGAGGTCGGGGCCGCCCCCGAAGGGACGGCCCCGACCTCCACGCTCCGGGGCGGCTACCGCCCCTTCACCTGCTGCACCAGCGTCGGCCGGGCCCGCTGGAGCGGCTGCCCCGGCACCGGCTCGGCGCGCGGTCCGCAGTACGACCGGTGCCCGGGGACCTTCCCGCGCAGCAGGTACGTCTCGACGTAGCCGTTCACACAGAGGTTGTCGCCGTACGCGATGCCGTGGGTGCCCGCGTCCCGCTCGGTCACCAGGGACGAGCCGGGCAGCCGCCGCTGCAGCTCCAGCGCACCCGGGTAGGGGGTGGCCGCGTCCCGTTCGGCGGCCAGCAGCAGCACCGGCGGCAGCGCGCCGGGCTCGGTGCGGATGTCCAGCGGGCGGCCCCGCCCGTACAGCGCGTCGTCCAGGTCGGTGTCGGCGACCTGCTGGGAGGCGTGGGCCAGGGCGTCCCCGGCCGACGCGCCCTTGACGGCCCGCCGGGTGGTGGTGCGGATCGCCTCCTCGACGCCGTCCGCCGCCGACTGCCGGCGCTCCGGCCAGAAGGCGCACGGCAGGTTCATCCAGGCGTTGTCCCAGGTCTCGAACGGCGCGGTGCGGGCCAGGGCGGTGTTGTCCCGGTCCCAGACGTGCCAGTTGCGCGGCCAGGCCGAGTCGTTGCACTCGACGGCGGTGTAGACGGCGTTGGCGTTCTCCTCGCCCTGGCCGTCGCCGGAGGGCAGTGCCTGGGCGATCAACAGCTGGGCGTCGCCGCGCAGGTACTTCGACAGCGCCTCGGCGCGCATCGGCCAGAACGCGTCGTTGTAGCCGGTCTTGAGGTACGCCGCCTGGAGCTGCCCGGGGCCGATCTTCCCGTTGACCGGCGCGCGCCGCAGCCGCTGGATGACGGTGTCGTAGGAGTGCTGCACCGCCTGCTTGTCGGATCCCAGGTGGTAGGTGGAGTCGTGCTTGGCGACCCAGCGCAGCCAGTCGCCCCAGCGGCGCTCGAAGGCGACGCTCTGGTCGAGGTTGTTCTGGTACCAGATCTGCCGGGGATCGGGGTTGACCACGCTGTCGAAGATCATCCGGCGGACATGGCCGGGGAACAGCGTCGCGTAGACCGCCCCGAAGTACGTCCCGTAGGACGCGCCCATGAACGTCAGCTTCTTCTCGCCGAGCGCCGCCCGCAGCATGTCCAGGTCCCGGGCGTTGTTGATCGAGTTGTAGAACGGCAGGTCGGCGCCGGCCCGTTGGGCGCAGCCGTGGGCGTACGCCTTCGCCTCCGCCACCTTCTTCTGCTTGAAGGACTCGCTGGGGTACCGCGGGCTGTCCGTGGGCGCCTTGGTGAAGTCCTTGGGGTCCTGGCAGGACAGCGGGGCGCTGCGCCCCACCCCGCGCGGCGCATAGCCGACGAAGTCGTAGGCGCGGGCGGTCCGGCGCCAGGTCGGCAGCGCTCCGTAGAGGGGGAACTGCATGCTGGACGCGCCGGGGCCGCCGGGGTTGAAGACCAGGGCGCCCTGCCGTTCGGCGGACGAGGTGGCCCGGGTCCGGCTGACCGTCAGCTTGATCTGCTTGCCGTGCGGCCGGGCGTAGTCGAGCGGGACGGTGAGCGTGCCGCACTCGACGGAGGCCGGGAGGTGCTCCACGCCCGCGCACCGGCCGAAGGTGAGGGGGTGAACGGGGGCGGGCGGCGCCGCCGGGTCCCGGGCGGCGCCGCCGGCCGGTGCCGAGGCGAGGCCGCTCAGGACCAGCGACCCGAGGGCGCCGTACAACGCAAGTGCTCTCACGAGCCGTCCCTTCGTATGGTGCGCGGTGCGGGGCTCCGGGGAGGGGCTCGCTGCACGGGGTCGCGCGGTGGGCATACAAAAGGGATAGTTGGGCCAACCGAGGGCGAAGTAAAGCACCGTACGGCGGTGTCGGACGCTATGCCCCGGAAGAGTGGAGCGCCGCGCGCAAACCGGGATCGACGAGCACGGCGGGTCCGTGCAGGGCGAGTCCCGTCAGGCCGGCCGGTTCCGGCGCCGGACGTCTGTCCCGCACGCCGGGGTGCTCCTGCCGCAGCCGTGCCGCGCCGGTCTCGGTGGCCCAGCCGGTGGACGGACGGACCTCCGTGCGGGCGATGGCCCAGGTGCCGAGGGCGAGGATCAGCGGGAGCGCGAACCACGCCAGCACCAGCCGGTCGGGCTCGCCGGACGGGGCCGTCCAGTAGGTCGCGCCGGCGGCCAACAGCACCACGAGGGCGGCGCCGCGGACCTGGCGGACCGCGGTGCGGATCGCGGCGGGCGCCGCGAGACCGGCGTCGACCAGCCGGTCGGCCAGCCCCCGGACCGCATCGGTGCCGGACAGGGCGGTCCGGACGGCGGGTATGCGGCACTGCCCCTCGGGGCAGATGGCGGTGAGCGCGGCCCGCTCGACGGGGTCCTGGCCGACCGGGTCGACGACCGTGGCCCAGCCGGTGTGGGCGAGGTGCAGCCGCCGCTGTTGGGCCATCAGGACGAGCACCACATCGGCGAGTCGGTGCGGGCCGCCGGAGAGATAGGCCGTCTCGTACAGGGTCAGCCCGGCGTGGGCGCCGTCGGCGTCCGGTGCGGTGTCCGGCGGGGTGTCCTGGGCGCGGTGCTGGGCCTGGCCGGTGACGACCGCCGTACGGCAGACCCGGACACAGGAGACGACCGCCGCCACCCAGGCGAGCAGGAGGAAGAGGAGCCACATAGTGGACGTTCTACGGGACGGCGGGCGCGGCCGCCATGACGTTTCTCACCTTGTGGATAGTGCGCCCCGGCCGGTCGGGGCGCCGAACTCGCCGCCCCGACCGGCCCCTTCGTGCGGACACCTGAACTGACGGATCGTCAGTCTCCGCCGCCGCAGCCCCCGCCGCCGCACCCGGAGCCGCCACAGCCCGAACTCCCGCCGCACGACGACCCGCCGCCGCACGAGGACGCCCCGCATCCGGAGTCCCCACCGCCGTCCGAGGAGCCGCACCACGCCGAGCCCGCGTCCCCGCCGCACCCGCCGGAGCCCGCCGACGACCCGCCGGACGGCGTCGAGGCCGCCACCGCCCCCTGGGCCTGCACGAAGTGGTCCCGCAGCAACTCGTCCGCGAGCACCGCGGTACCGCCCAGCGCCACCGCCAGCCCGGCGACCTGCCAGGCCGCCTCCAGGCTCCGGAGGTCGTCGGGCCGGGTGCCCCGGGGCCGGGCCGCGGCCAGGGCGGACCGGCCCGCCCGGGTGATCCGGCGGGTGAACAACCGCCGGCACGGCAGCCCGACCAGCAGACCCACGGCCACCGCCGGGACGACCCGGACGGCCACCGGCGGTGCCCACGGACCACCGCCGTCGCGGACGGCGAGGAAGGACAGCACCAGCGCGACGGCGAAGAGCACGACGCTCGCCTTCACCTGGAGCCCGGCCAGCAGCCGCCAGCCCCGGCCGGCGCGCGGCGGGCGCAGCAGCCCCCGGGCCGCCAGTCGGTCGCCGACCTCCTGCACCGCCGCACTGCGCATCGCCCGCCCGCGGACGGCGGCCAGCGCCCCGCCCGGGGTGGCGGCGACCGCGTCCAGCACGGCCGTCTCCACCGGGTCGTGCGCGGCGGCGCGCCGCACCGTCACCACGCCCGGGCCGCCGATCGCCAGCCGCCCGTCCTCGTGCATCACCCAGAGCGCGGTGTCCGCCACCCGGCCCGGCCCGCCGGCCAGGAACGCCAACTCCCGGACGTCACGGGTCGGTCCGGCCACCCGCCCGACCGCCGGCGTCCGCAGCCGCACCACCAGGGCCCCGACGAGCAGCGCCAGCGACGACAGGCCGAGGCCCAGATACACCCCTTGTGTGAACGACACGGCGGCACCTCACTTCCGGCGCAGCGCGCGCTGCAGGATTCCTGCCCGCCGGGCGGCGGCCCGCGCGAGCTGCGCCGCGCGGCGCCCGGACGGCGGTCGCGGACCGGCGCGGTCGCGCCACCAGTGCGTCAGCCGCCGCCGTGCCACCGGGTCCGCGGGGCGGTCCTGCGCCAGCAGGAACGCCGCGAAGTCCAGGGCGTCCTGGCGGTAGCCGCCGGCCATGGGGCGGCGCCGGGCGTAGCCGAGGAAGGCCGACCGGTAGCCGTCGCCGAGGATCTCCGTCAGCTCCGGTGCCACCTTGGCGACCACCGAGGCCCGCTTGGCGGCCAGGGCCCGGCTCTGCACCCGCAGCCGGGCCGGGTCGAAGCCCTCCGGGGCGGGCGTCCCGGCCACCAGTGCGGACAGCAGCGCGGCCTGCGCCAGCGCCAACCGCTCACGGGCCGGACCGGTGTCCGCCACCGCCTCAAGCCGCCCGGACACGGCGCGCCTCCTCCACCACGGCGCGGATCGCGTCGAGTTCACCGGCCAGCTCGCCGCCCTCGGGGAAGTCGTCGTCGCGCTCCAGCAGCACGCCCGGCGGATCGGTCCGGGCGCACAGCTCCGCGAGGACGTCCAGGACCGGCCGGGTCACCGGGTGGGCGTGGCTGTCGTGCCACACCCCGTCCCGCTCGACGCCGCCCGCGACATGTACGTAGGCGAGCGCCTCGACCGGCAGCTCGTCGAGGGCCGCGGTCGGGTCCTCGCCACGGTTGACGTGGTTGGTGTGGAGGTTGGCGACGTCGATCAGCAGCCCGACCCCGGTGCGCTCGACCAGCTCGGACAGGAACTGCCCCTCGGTCAGCTCCTCGTCGGGCCAGGCGAACAGCGCGGCGATGTTCTCCAGGGCCAGCGGCACCGGCAGCGCGTCCTGGGCGATCCGGACGTTCTCGCACAGCACGTCCAGCGCGTCCCGGGTGCGCGGCATCGGCAGCAGGTGCCCCGCCTCCAGCGCCGGCGACGCGATCAGCGGGCCGCCGGCGCGGACGAACGCGATGTGCTCGGTGACCAGCGGGGCCTCCAGTGCGGTGGCCCGCTCGGCGAGGGCCGCCAGCCGCCCGGCGTCCGGCCGGTCCGCGCCGCCGAGCCCGAGCGAGACCCCGTGCGGGATCACCGTCGTGCCGCGATCCCGCAACTCCCGCAGGGCGTCCGGGAGATGGCCGGGGCAGACGTTCTCGGCCACCACCTCCACCCAGTCCACCCCGGGCAGCGCGGCGATCTCCGCGGCGATCTCCGGCCGCCAGCCGATGCCCGTCCCCAAACGACGCATGGTTCCCCCTTTGTGCTCCCCGCGGTCGGGGTAGTCCTGACCCGGCGCGGGCGGGGCGAATCCCGCACCCGCGCGGTTCAGAGGTTGATTTGAGCTTCTCTCACCAGAGGCCGGCCCGGCCCGTGCCGTGCGCCGGCCGTTGCGTCCCGCCGCGGCTCAGCGGGCGACCTCCCACCCGACCGCCGCGCCCAGCGCCACCAGCACCCCGCCGGTGGCCTGGTCCAGCCGCCGCCGCACCCGCGGGCGCTGCCCCAGCGCACGGCACAGCGCGGCGCGCCGCCCCGAGCCGAGCGCGGTCCGCAGAACCACCGCGAAGTCCGGGCCGGGGGAGACGGTGAGCAGTACGGCCACCACGGTGAAGCCGATGAGCGAGGTCAGCATGGGTGACACGGTATGTCCCGCCGTGGGCCGGGCCGCCGGCGGGGACGGGGGAGCGGCCCACCGGGGCCCGCCGCCGGCGACCCGGCCGTCGCCCCGCGCACGACGTCACGCTCCGGCGGCCAACAGGCCGTCCAGTTCGGCCGCGAAGAACAGGGCGGGGTCCAGGCCCATGCCGTTGAACTGGCCGGCGAGCGCCAGGGACAGGACACCGTGCAACCGGGACCAGAAGGCCAGAGCTTTGTGGAGAGCCGCCGGTGGGGCGGGGTGGTCGTGGGCCCATTCCCGGTGCGCTTCCAGGCGGGCGCCGAACGGTGTCGTCGGTTCGTCCGCGGCGAGGGCTGCGCAGGCGTCGAGCAGGACGGCCGTGATCCGGTCCGCGATGCCGGTGATGTCCTCGGGGGTGTGGTAGCCGGGCGCGGGGCTGCGCATCGACGGCGTCCACATATGGAACTTCACCGAGGTCGAGGGCGGGGTCCGGGTGAGCACCGAGGAGACCCGCACCGGCGCCCAGGTCGACGCGAACGTTCCCGCCGCGACCGCGATCCTGCGTCAGGACCTCGAAGCATGGTTGCGCGAGCTGAAGGCCACCGCCGAAGCGACCAGCCTCGATCAGCGGCACTGAACCCCGACGCCCCGATTGTGCGACGAGCGCGGAACTCACCGTCGAAATCGGCCAGTTCACGACGGATGGCGCAGATGACGCGGATGGCGCGGGTGCGCGGGATGGTGGAGAGGGGCATCCGACAGGGGCGGCGGACCTTCGATCGGGTCCCCGGCGTCCCGAGGGCCGACTTCGGTCGGGCGCCGTCCGGAACGCGGGCAGCCCGTGGTGCGCAATCCGCACGACCTACGGCCGTGGTGTGCGGGGGAGGGGGCAGAATCGGCTGCCCCCTTCGGTCACCACGGTTTTCCCGGGCGCGATCTCGGTGAACCCGGCGTCCCGCACCACGGGCAGTCCGCTGGTCGTCAGTGCCGGCCAGGCCGCGGGCGTCGCGGTGCGCACGGCCAGCGGGAACCCTGCCGCGCGCCAGGCTTCCCGCTCCGCCGTGGACAGCTCCCACCAGGCCAGCTGTGCGCCGTGCCCGGCCTGTGCCATCGCCTTGCCCGCCGACATCTTCAGCCCGGGATTGAGCCACAGCACCGGCGCGCCGTCCACGGGCTCCGCGGGGGCCTGCGGTTCGTCCAGCTCGGTGCCGGAGACCTGGAGCCGGGCGAGGTCCTTCGGCCAGCCGTCCAGCGGCACCGGCGGGAAGACCCGCACCTCGGCCTCGCGGCCGGTGACCGTGATGCCGGGCAGGGCCCCGGCCCGCCGCCACTCCGCTCCGCGCGCCCGCCGGACCACCTTCCGTATCCGGGAGTCCTGCCAGTCGTGCACCGCCCGGGCCCACTCGCCCGCGTCGGTGGCCCGCTCGTCGGAGAGCAGCACCAGCACCGCCCGCGCCGCGGTCTCCAGCGCGTCCGTGCGCCCGGGGGGTGCGGCCCGCTCCACGCGCACCACCAGCGGCAGGACGTACTCCGGCGCCGGCTCCGTGGGGGCCTGCGCCCGCTGGTCGTCGATCCGGGTGGGCGCGCTGTGCTCGCCGGACGGGCCGGTGGTCTCGGTACTGGTCACCCGATCAGTCTGCCAGCCGCCACCGACAGTCCCCCCTCGCGCCCGCCGACGGTCGCCGAACCCGCGCCCGCCGACGCGGTGCTGCCCGCGCCCGGCTACCGTCGGCGGCTACAGGGGAACAGGAGAACAGGGGAGCGGGGGAGGTGCGGCCGATGCCGCGGCAGGAAGCGCAGCGGATGCGGCTGGACGGGGTCGGGCGGCGCTACGGCCTGCGCGGGCCCTGGGTGCTGCGCGAGGTGCGGCTCGATGTGCCGGCGGGCGCGCTGTTGCGCATCGAGGGGACCAACGGCAGCGGCAAGTCCACGCTGCTGCGGCTGCTCGCCGGCATCGACCGGCCCACCACGGGTCGGATCACCGGGCGTCCGCGCACCGCCTACGTGCCCGAGCGGTTCCCGGCCGCCCTGCCGTTCACCGCCGCCGGTTACCTCGCCCACCTCGGCCGCGTCCACGGCCTGCGGACACCGGAGGCGGCGGACCGTGCCGCCGAGTGGCTGGCGCGCTTCGGCGCCGCCGGTCACGCCCGGACCCCGCTGGCGGAGCTGTCCAAGGGGACGAGCCAGAAGGTCGCGGTCGCCCAGGCACTGCTCGCCGAGCCCGAACTCCTCGTCCTGGACGAGGCGTGGACCGGGCTGGACCCGGCCGCCCGCGACACCCTCGACCGCGCGGTCGCCGAACGGGTCGCCGCCGGCGGCACCGTGGTCTTCGTCGACCACGACCCGCGCCGACTGGCCGGGGCCGCGAGCGCCCGCTACCGCGTCGCCGACGGCCGGCTGCTGCCCCGGGAGCGCGGCACCGCCGCCGAGCCGGCCGACGGGGTCGACGCCGGTGCCGGCCCGCGGACCGTCGTCGAGGCGGAGGGTCCGCCGGGCAGCCCGCCGCCGTCCGGTCTGCCGGGCGCGCCGGACCTCGCCCCCGGCCCCGGCAACAGCCTGCGGCTGACCGTCGCCACCGTCCACTCCGACGCCCTGCTGCGCGCCCTGCTCACCGCGCGCCCGCCGTGGCACATCCGGGCGGTCGCCGCCGACGAGCCGCCCGGCCCCGGAACCCCCGGAACCCCCGGAACCCCTGCTCCCGGAGAGGCTCCCCGTCCATGACCGCCTCCCTGCCGGCGCTGGTCCGCTATCAGGCGGCGCTGCTCGTCGGCTCCTACCGTTGGCTGCCGCCGCTCCTCGCCTACGCGGCGTTCCTCGCGATCGGCGTCCAGACCGGCGGCCCGATCCTGGACGCGTACGGCTACGCCGCCGGCGGGCTGCTGCCGGTCTCCGTCTGGCTGGCCCGGATCTGCGCCACCAACGAGCCGCCGGCCGCCCGCAGTTGCGTGGCGGCCGCCGCCGGACCCGGCCGGGCGCACCTCGCCGCGCTGCTGGCCGCGGTCGGCGCGGCGCTGGTCCTCGCACTCGCCGGGGCTGCCTTCGTCGCGCTGCTCTCCGACCCGCACTCGACCGGTCACCGGGTCGCGGTCCCGGTGCTGCCCGCGACCGGCGCCGGGCTGCTCACCGCGTTGGTCTGCCTCTTGCTGGGCATCGGGATCGGCGCGCTGTGCTCCCCGCCGGTGCTGCGCCGCCCCGGCTGGGGCGTCCCGGTCGGACTGATCGCCGCGCTGCTGGTCCTCGTGCTGGGTGCGTCGCCCGCCAACGCCGCGCTGCGCGGCATGATCACCGGCTCCGAGCGGGGCACCGTCACCGTGCCCTGGCTGTCGCTCGCCGTCGCGGTGCCGCTGGCGTCCGCAGCCACGGCCCTGGCCTGCGCCCTCGGCGGGCGCCGCGGCTGAGGGCTCCGGGTCCGCGGCGTAGGCTCGCCCCATGCCCCGCACCGATCCGCACCCCACGCCCGACCCGGACGGCCCGGGCCCGGAGGCCCCCGGCGCCGACGCGGGCGAGCCCCGCGCAGACTGCGTCGAGTGCGGCCGTCCGACCGCATACCCGGCGTCCCGGCCGGGCATCGTCCGCTGCCCGGTCTGCGAGTGGCAGGAGGCCCAGCGCTCGGCCTGCTCGGGCTGACCCGCCCGGCGCCCGCCGGACGACCGGCCGCCGGCGCCGGCTACGCCACCAGCGTCTTGGCGTCCCGGGCCAGCGCGGTCAGCCGGGAGATGGCGCGGAAGTACTTCTTCCGGTAGCCGCCGCGCAGCATCTCGTCGCTGAACAGCTCGTCGAAGGGCTTGCCGGAGGCCAGCACCGGCACCTCCCGGTCGTAGAGCCGGTCGGCGAGCACCACCAGACGCAGCGCGGTGGACTGGTCCGGAACCGCCTGCACGTCGGTGAGGCAGACCGCCGCTATGCCGTCGCACATCGCGCCGTACCGGCTGGGGTGCACCGTCGAGAGGTGGTGCAGGAGGGCCGGGAAGTCGTCGAGCGAGGCGCCGGGGGTGTGGTGCGCCGCGCGGGCCACCGTCTCGTCGTCGTACGGGGCGGGCGCCTCGGGCAGGCCGCGGTGCCGGTAGTCCTCGCCGTCGATGCGCAGGGCGCGGAAGTGGGCGCTCAGGCCCTGGATCTCGCGCAGGAAGTCGGCGGCGGCGAACCGGCCCTCGCCGAGCTTGCCGGGCAGCGTGTTGGAGGTGGCGGCCAGCGCCACACCGGACTCCACCAGCTTGCCCAGCAGGGTGGAGACCAGCACCGTGTCGCCGGGGTCGTCCAGCTCGAACTCGTCGATGCACAGCAGCCGGTGGGAGCCGAGCGTGCGCACGGTCTGCTGGAAGCCGAGCGCGCCGACCAGGTTGGTCAGCTCGACGAAGGTCCCGAACGCCTTGAGCTCGGGGGCGGCGGGGGTCGCGTGCCAGAGGGAGGCGAGCAGGTGGGTCTTGCCGACGCCGTAGCCGCCGTCCAGATAGACCCCGCGCGGGCCCTTGGGTGCGGCGGTCTTCTTCGGTCCCCGGGAGAACCAGCGCCGCTTCCCGCCGGTGTCCGTGGCCGCGCCGTCGATGCCCGAGGCGAACGTCCGCAGGACCTGCACGGCCTCGGCCTGGCTGGGCTGCCCCGGGTCCGGCAGGTAGGTGTCGAAGCGGGCGCCCTGGAAGCGCGGCGGCGGCACCATCTCGGCGACCAGGCGCTCGGCCGGAACGTGCGGCGCGCGGGAGGTGAGCGCGGTGGGCGCCGTGGCGCGGTCCCCGTCGGCCGGGGGCGCGGCTATCGGAGAGGGGGCGGGGGAGGACGAGCAGTGGGAAGGTGACACAGCCGTCCAGCCTAGTCGCTGCGTGGCATCACCCGACCGGGTGAGCGAGGCATGTCACACTGCGCCCATGCGACGCCTGTTCCCCTTCCCCACCCCGACCACCCCCGCCCCGGAGGCCGACCGGACCGCCGGTCCCGATACGACCGCCGACCGCGAGTGGACGCTGGACGAGCTGGCCACGGCCTATGCGTACCCGGAGGCGGACGACCCGGTGCGGGCCGGCCGCCACGGATGGCTGCGCGCCAATATGGTGTCCTCCCTGGACGGTGCTGCGCACCACGAGGGGCGTTCCCAGCCGCTCTCCGGGGACGCCGACATGCGGATCTTCGGGGTGCTGCGGGCGCTCTCGGACGCGGTCGTGGTGGGCGCCGAGACGGTCCGGCGGGAGGGCTACCGGCCGGCCCGCGCCCGGGCCGCGTTCGCCGACCGGCGGGCCGCCGCCGGACAGGGCCCGGCCCCCGCCATCGCGGTGGTCACCGCGGGCCTGGAGCTGGACTTCGCCCTGCCGCTGTTCACCGAGCCGCTGGTGCCCACCCTGGTGCTGACCGGGGCCGGTGCCCCCGAGGACCGGGTGCGCGCGGCCCGGGCGGCGGGTGTCGAGGTGCTCTTCGCCGGCGAGGGGCTGGGCGTCGACCCGGCCCGGGTGGCGGAGGTGCTGGCCGGACGGGGGCACACCCGGCTGCTCACCGAGGGAGGGCCGCGCCTGTTGGGGCAGTTCGCGGCGTCGGGGGCGCTGGACGAGATGTGTCTGTCGCTGGCCCCGGTGGTGGCGGTGGGCGATGCGCAGCGGATCATGGACGGGCCCGCGGTCGCGGTTCCCGCGCGGTTCGCGCTGGTGTCCGTGCTGGAGGAGTCCGGATTCCTGTTCACCCGTTACCGCCGGTTCTGACAGCGCCGCAGGTTCTCGAAAGAGCGGAATTATCTGTTCCGCTTAGCTTCCGTTGGGCACACTAAAAGCCGACAGGTCCCGTGTGGCGACGGGGCAGGATGGTTTCTGTGGGCACCGTGGCGAGCGGTGCGGAAGAGAAGAAGGGCGTCCGTCGTGTTCACGAGCGTACTGATGATCGAGAAGCCCCTGACGCCCGCCGACGTGGAGTTCGTCACCACCCTGCACGGCGATGACCCGGTCTCCTTCGTCGTCCTCATGCAGCCGCGCGGCAAACAGGACGTCCTGTTGCGGGCCATCGACGATGTCGCGCTCGGCGAGTTCGAGGACGCCGTGCGGGAGGGCGACGAGCCCGGCGGGGCGAACGCCGTGCTCCCCGCCGAACAGGGCTTGTCGCACACCCTGGAGGCGCTGCGCGCCGCGGGCTCCGAAGCGGTCGGCCAGGTGGTCGAGGACCATCCGCTGGACCTGCTGAAGTCGGTGGTCGACGAGACCGGCGCCGACGAGGTGATCGTGCTGACCACCCCGCACTTCGTCGAGGAGTTCTTCCACCGCGACTGGGCCTCCCGGGCCCGCCACAAGGTCGGCGTCCCGGTCCTGAAGCTGTTCTCGCACGCCGCCGACGACCAGCCGCACGCGTCCGACGCCTGACCCGCCCCGGTACGGCCCGCACCGGCCGGATCACGTCAAGCCCGCACCGACCCGCCACCCGAACGGGGCAGCTGTAGCGCACTGCTGTCCCGATTCGGTGCGTTCCTGGTCAGGAAGCGGCCCACCGCGGGCCGCAGCCGGCACCGCCGAGGACCGGCGCATCGAGGAAAGGGGACGTCATGGCGGAGCAGCGGGAACCGGACGCGCCACGCAAGCGCGGCCGTCGCGAGGGCCGGTCCCGGGACGACGAGCGCGACCCGGAGCGGTCGGCGCAGGCCGCCCCGGAGGCCGAGGAGTCCACGCCCGAGAGTGGAATCGGCACGAGGCGGGTGACCGACAAGCACGGCCTGTTCCCCACCTTCTCGCACCGTGACGACTAGCCGCCGCGCGTACGGGACGGGCCGGTGCCCCCGCCCGTCCCGTACACACTCACACCCCGGCGCCCGCCCCTGAGGTCAGCCGGCCGTCCAGCACCTCCGCCACCGCGTCCACCGCGTCCAGGTGGGAGCGGTCGTGCGTGACCAGCACCGTCGCGGTGCCGCGGGCGTGGGTGAGCTCGGTCAGCAGGCCGAGGACCGCCGCGCCCCGCTCGTGGTCCAGTGCGCTGGTCGGCTCGTCGACCAGCAGCACCGAGGGCTCGTTCATCAGCGCCCGGGCGATGTTGACCCGCTGCCGCTGGCCGCCCGACAACTGGTGCGGACGCCGGTCCGCCTGGTCCGCCAGGCCCACCGCCGCCAGCAGCTCCCGGGCCCGGGACCGCGCCGTACGGGGCGAGCGGCCGTCCAGATGGGCCATCACCTGGAGCTGCTCGGCCGCGGTCAGCGCCGGCAGCAGGTTCGGCTGCTGGAAGACCGTCCCGATGGTGCTGCGGCGCAGCGTCGTCAGCTCCGCGCGGCTCAGCCCCGCGGTGTCCCGGCCGGCGATCACCACCCGCCCGCGGTCCGGCCGGATCAGCGTCGCGGCGACCGCCAGCAGGCTGGACTTGCCGGACCCGGACGGCCCGACCACCGCCGTCAGGCAGCCCGCCGGCACGGTCAGCGACACCGCGTCCAGCGCGGTCAGCCGGGTGTCGCCGTCGGGGTAGGTGAGGGTGACATCGGACAGTTCGAGGCTCATCGGGCACTTCCCAGGGCGGTCAGCGGATCGACGGACGTGATGCGGCGGATGGACAGCGCGGCGCCCACGGCACCCAGCGCGATCATGATCAGGGCCGGGACCAGCACGGTGGACGGGGCGAGCACGAACGGCACGGTGCCGCCCACCGCGGCGCCCACCCCGGCCGCCATCGCGGTCCCCAGGGCCGTGCCGGCCACCAGCAGGACGACGGCCTGGCCGAGGGCGTCCCGCAGCAGATAGCGGGTCGAGGCGCCGAGCGCCTTGAGCACCGCGACGTCGCCGCTGCGCTGGATCGTCCAGACCGTGAAGAACGCCCCGATGACCAGCGCGGATATCGCGAACAGGAAGCCGCGCATCAACTGCAGCGAGCCGTTCTCGGCGCTGTACGAACCGATCGCGGTCAGGGCGTCCGCGGCGGCCACCGTCCTGGTGTCCAGCCGGCGGTCGGCGGCGGCCAGGCCGTCCGTCCCGGTGGTGGACAGGGCGAGCACGGTCGCGCCCCCGGAGTCCGCGCCGCCGGGACTCCCGGACAGCCGGTGCCAGTCGCCCAGCGAGGCCCACACCACCGGCGTGTGGCTGTACATCGCCGCGCCCGACACCGCCGCCACCGCGAGCTTCCGGCCGCCCAGCGAGACCCGGTCGCCGGCCCGTACACCGAGCGTCGAGGCGGCCTTCTCGGACAGCACCACCGTGCCGTCCCCGTCCGGCCCGGCGGACGGCGCCAGGCGCGACCCGGGCCGCACCCCGAACACCGACACCGCCGCCGACTTCCCGCCGGCCCCCTCGGCCTTCGTGGTGGCGATCCCCAGCGGCTCCGCGCTCCGCACACCGGGCACCCGGGCCCACTCCCGCACCGTCCGCTCCGGCAGCCGGGAATCGGTGAACGACGGCTTGCCGTCCCCGGCGGGAGCGGAGAAGACCAGGTGGTCGGCGGGGAGCGCGGTGATCGCCGAGGTGTTCTCCCGGCCCAGCCCCGCCGTCAGGCCGGACAGCAGCCCCACCAGCACCGTGATCAGGGTGACGACGGTCCCCATCAGGGCGAACCGGCCCTTGGCGAATCTCAGATCTCTCCAGGCGACGAACACCGGCGCGGCCATCCTCGACAACGGTGCCGGGCCCGCTGCCCGGCGACTGGCTCCCACCGTCGCCCACCGCGCGGGTACCGGGCATCGCGCCCAGGTGTGGTTCACCGGGGCCGAAAGATGCGGTCCGGCCTCCACCTTTGGATGCCCGCGCTCCACCTTTCGATTGATGCCGGCGGCGGAACCGGACCGTAGCCTGAAGGGGCCGTGACCGAAGAAGCCAGGACCGACCACTCCCTCACCCCTGTTCTGCGCGTGCTGCGCCTGTGCCTCCATCTGATGGTGGCCGCGCTGCTCGCGCTCGCCGCCGTACGCGCGGTGGCCGACGGGAGGCCCACCGCACCGGCCGTGCTCGCCACCGCCGTGGTCCTGCTGACGCTCTACGTCCTCGGCCCCGTACTGCCCCGGGTCCGCAGCTCCTCCCGCGCCGCCGCGCTCTGGCTCGCCGCCGTGGTCGCGGTCTGGATGGTGCTGCTGGCACTCACCCCGGACGGCGTCTGGCTGGCCTTCCCGCTCTTCTTCGTCCAGCTGCACCTGCTGCCGCTGCGCTGGGCACTGCCCGCCGTCGCGGCCAGTACGGCCCTCGCCATCGCCGGGTTCGCCTGGCACACCCGCACCCTCAGTGTCGGCACGGTCATCGGCCCCGTACTGGGCGCCGCGGTCTCGATCGCCGTCGTCCTGGGCTACCAGGCCCTCTACCGGGAGAGCGAGCAGCGCCGCCGCCTCATCGAGGAGCTCACCGAGGCCCGCAGCGAACTGGCCGTCGCGGAGCGGGCCGCCGGCGTCCTCGCCGAACGGGAGCGGCTGGCCCGCGAGATCCACGACACCCTCGCCCAGGGCCTGTCCAGCATCCAGCTGCTGCTCCGGGCCGCCGAGCGGGCCGTGCCGGAGCGGCCGGAGACCGCCCTCGGCCACATCCGGCAGGCCCGTACCGCCGCCGTCGACAACCTCGCCGAGGCGCGCCGCTTCGTCCGCGCGCTGAGCCCGCCCGACCTGGAGGCCGGTTCGCTGCCGGCCGCCCTGGAGCGGCTGTGCGCCGCCACCGCCCGCACCTCCGGGCTGGTCGTGCACTGCCAGGTCTCCGGCGTCCCCGCCCCGCTGCCCACCCCGCACGAGGTCGCCCTGCTGCGCATCGCCCAGTCCGCGCTCGCCAACACCGTCCAGCACGCCGCCGCCGGCCGCGTCGAGCTGACCCTGAGCTACATGGACACCGAGGTCGCCCTGGACGTCGTCGACGACGGCGCCGGGTTCGTGCCCGCCGAGGTCCCGCCGCCCGGCTCCGCGGCGGCCGGCGACTCCGGCTTCGGGCTGGCCGCGATGCGCGCCCGGGCCCGCGCCCTCCAGGGCACCCTCGCCGTCGAGTCCGCCCCGGGGGAGGGCACCGCACTCGCCGTCACCCTGCCCTGCCCCGACCCGTCCGCCGCCCCCGAGACCGCACCGGGAGCCGCCCCGTGACCGCACCCGCCGCCCCCGTCCGGCTGCTGCTCGCCGACGACCACCCCGTCGTCCGCGCCGGACTCCGCGCCGTCCTGGAGACCGAGCCGGACTTCGAGATCGCCGCCGACGTCCCCACCGCCGAGGAGGCCGTGGAACTGGCCGGGCGGCTCGACGTCGACGTGGTCCTCATGGACCTCCAGTTCGGCGGCCGGATGCTGGGGTCCCGGGCCACCGCCGAGATCACCGGCCGCCCCGGAGCCCCCCGCGTCCTGATCCTGACCACCTACGACAGCGACGCCGACATCCTCGCCGCCATCGAGGCCGGCGCCACCGGCTACCTCCTCAAGGACGCCCCGCCGGACGAGCTCGCCGCCGCGGTGCGGGCCGCCGCCGCCGGGAAGTCCGCGCTCGCCCCCACCGTCGCGCTGCGCCTGATGGACCGCATGCGGACGCCCGCCACCGCCCTCTCCCGCCGCGAGACCGAGGTCCTCCAGCTCGTCGCCGACGGCCTGTCCAACGCGGCGATCAGCAAGCGGCTCTTCCTCAGCCAGGCGACCGTCAAGTCCCACCTCGTCCACATCTACTCCAAGCTGGGCGTCGACTCCCGCACCGCCGCGGTCGCCGCCGCCACCGCCCAGGGCCTGATCCGCCGCTGAGCGTCGCCGCCGCGGGGCCGGCCGCGCGGCGGCCACCGCCGCGGGGTCGCGGACCGCCGCTGTCGGTGCCGGGTGCGAGAATCGTCCGCAGCACGACGTACGACACCACGCTCGACCGCACGATCCGCTCGACGATCAGGGAGACCCATCCATGGCACCCGCCACCGCCATCCCAGCCTCGATGGAACGACCGCACTTCATCGGCATCGGCGGCGCCGGCATGTCGGGCATCGCCAAGATCCTCGCGCAGCGCGGCGCCGCGGTGGCGGGCAGCGACGCCAAGGACTCCGCGACCGCCAAGGCCCTGCGCGACCTCGGCGTCACCGTCCACATCGGGCACGCCGCCGAGCACCTCGCCCAGGACGCCACCAGCGTCGTGGTCTCCTCCGCGATCCGCCCCGACAACCCCGAGCTCGCCGCCGCCCAGCAGCGCGGCATTCCCGTCGTGCACCGCTCCGACGCCCTCGCCGCCCTCATGGACGGCCTGCGCCCCATCGCCGTCGCCGGCACCCACGGCAAGACCACCACCACGTCGATGCTCGCCGTCTCCCTCGGCGCCCTCGGCCTGAAGCCGTCGTACGCCATCGGCGGCGACCTCGACGCCCCGGGATCCAACGCCGAGCACGGCACCGGCCAGATCTTCGTCGCCGAGGCCGACGAGAGCGACCGCAGCTTCCACAAGTACGCCCCCGAGGTCGCCATCGTCCTCAACGTCGAGCTGGACCACCACGCCAACTACGCCTCGATGGACGAGATCTACGCCTCCTTCGAGACCTTCGTCGACCGCATCCGCCCCGGCGGCACCCTGGTCGTCTCCGCCGACCACCCCGGCGCCCGCGAGCTGACCGCCCGCCTCGCCGACCGCGACGACATCGAGATCGTCACCTACGGCGAGTCCAAGGACGCCGACGTCCGCATCCTCCAGATCACCCCGCACGGCCTGGCCAGCGACGTCACCGTCACCCTCACCAGCGGCAAGATCCTCACCTTCACGGTCTCCGTCCCCGGCCGGCACTACGCCGGCAACGCCGTCGCCGCGCTCGCCGCCGGTGTCGCCCTCGACCTCCCGCCGCACCAGCTCGCCGACGCCCTCGGCAAGTACACCGGCGTCAAGCGCCGCCTCCAGCTCAAGGGCGAGGCCGCCGGCGTCCAGGTCATCGACTCCTACGCCCACCACCCCACCGAGATGACCGCCGACCTGGAGGCCATCCGCAGCGCCACCGAGGAGTCCGGCGGCCGCATCCTCGTGGTCTTCCAGCCGCACCTGTACTCCCGCACCCAGGAGCTGGGCACCGAGATGGGCCAGGCGCTCGCGCTCGCCGACGCCTCCGTCGTCCTGGAGATCTACCCGGCCCGCGAGGACCCGATCCCGGGCGTCACCAGCGCCCTGATCACCGACGCCGCCCGGGCCGCCGGCGCCCAGGTCACCCCCGAGGCCGACAAGAGCGCGATCCCGGACCTGATCGCCGGAATGAGCCGCCCCGGTGACCTTGTTCTCACCATGGGCGCGGGCGATGTGACCGACCTCGGCCCCGCCATCCTGACCCGCCTGGGTGCATGAGCTGAGGAGCCCCCGATGACGTACGAGATCGACAAGCCCGACGAGCAGTGGCGCGCCGAGCTGACCCCGGCCGAGTACCACGTCCTGCGCCAGGGCGGCACCGAGCCCGCCTTCGTCGGCGAGTACACCGACACCAAGGCCGCCGGCGTCTACTCCTGCCGCGCCTGCGGCGCCGAACTCTTCCGCTCCACCACCAAGTTCGAGAGCCACTGCGGCTGGCCGTCCTTCTACGACCCCAAGGACACCGACGCCGTCGAGCTGTTGGAGGACCGCACCCACGGCATGGTCCGCACCGAGGTCCGCTGCGCCCGCTGCGGCTCCCACCTCGGCCACGTCTTCGAGGGCGAGGGCTACCCGACGCCGACGGACCAGCGGTACTGCATCAACTCGATCTCGTTGCGGTTGCTCTCCGACGAGAGCTGAGCACCGGTCGGGTCGGGAGGAGGTGCCCGTCGCCCCTTCCCGACCCGACCGCCCCGCCCTCGCCGCTTCCCCCTCCCTCGCGGGCGATCGACGCCGGCCGCGGACCGCCGGGACCCGTCCCGCGCGCCCGGTCCTACGGTGACGCCGCGCTCCGGTCGGTGCGGACACCGGAGCGGACCGGCGATCCAGGGCGGGCGAGGAACGACGACCATCGACGAGGACGTGCACTTCCCCGAGTACTGGGCTCCGGCGGGATGCCTGGGCGGGCTGGCCCTGCCGAGCGTGGGGCTGACCGGGATCCTGGCCGGACTGGCGCAGATCTCCCACAACGGCGCGCCGTTGTGGCTGCTGCTCGCGCTGCCCGCCTTCCTGATCCTGGTGTTCCTCCTCCTGCGGATCGCGTCCGGACGCGTCGCGACGTTCACCGGGCCGGACGGCATCACGGTCCGCAGGCCGTTCGGGGAGCGCAGGACCGCGTGGCCGGACATCCAGGCCATCGAGATCCACTCCAACCCGTCCGCCGTCGCGGACTCCGGCGTGATCGCGGAGTTCGTCGTGCTCTACGACCGGGGCGGGCGCCGGTTGCTGCTTCCCCACCTCAACAGCACGACGGTGTTCGGGCTGCACGAGGACGTGGCGAGGCTGCGGGTGCGGTGGGAGCACCTGCGCGGCACGGACTGGGTGGCGCTGCCGGAGGTCGCGGAGAAGATCGCCAGGACCCGGCGCGGCATGCGCCGGCAGCGCGGGCTCGTGGTCGGGGTGGCGGTCGGTGGCGGCGTGGCGATGGTCGGCCTCGTGCTGTTCCTCGTCCTGGTGCTGACCGGGGCCCTCGGCGGTGTCGGGGCGGACGCGCTGCCCCTGGTGGCCGTGGGGTTCGTGGCCGTGGGCGGGGCGGTGGGCGCGGTACTCGGCCAGCGGTCGGCGCGGCGGGGCGAGCGGCCCGCCGCACCGCGGACGCGCCGGACCGGCCTGCACCGATGAACGCGAAAATCCGGTGAAGGCGCACGGTGACGCCCCGGTAACCCACTACGTTCGGTGGTCGCAGGCAGCGGACTTCCGGAGCGTGGGTGAGGGGGCGTCTCGGTGCGCCTGGGAACGACGATGGGTGGGCGCTACCGGCTCACGCGGGGTCCGCTGCGCGGGGGCATGTGCGAGGTGCGGCTGGCCACCCGGCTGGCCACCGCCGCGGTCGCCCAACTCCGGCAGGACCAGGGGCAGATGGAGTGAGCCCGCACCCGGGCCGACCGTTCCGTGCGGCAGTTTCGTCACGAGCATCTGGCAGCGCCCGTCGAAGCAGGCGCCGACGCCGGGGCAGGGGAGGAAGCGGTGGTGGACGGTGTGGCCGAGGCGGGCGGTGGGGCGGACGGCGCGAGGGACCGGGCGGCCGAGGAAACGGCGTGCGGGGCGGGCGGCGTGGCGCCCTCGGCCGCGCCGCCGCCCGCCCCGCACCCCGAGAGAACCACCGTCGGCCCCCACCCCAGTACGGCCACGACGCCCCGGTGCGCACTGATCCCCATCGCTCCGCCCCTCACCACATGTCCGGACCCGCGCGCACGGCACGGATCCCTCACGGCCTCTGCGTTCCACGGTCCTTCCAGCGGCACACCGTGGGGACGGTTCCCGAACACCGGGCGCACCATGGCAGGCCGTCCGCACCTCACCAGGGACCCGCCCTGGAGCGACCATCCGAGGAGACCGGCGATGCGCTTCTCCGACAGCCTGGCGCGCGGTGTCGCCCCGACGGGGCCCGGCACCCTGCACGCCCGTACCGTCACCGGCGGCATCGAGGTGCCGCCGCGGACGGGACTGACCGTGCGCTTCGGCCGTGGTGAGCGGCCCGATGTCGATCTGGGCGTCGGCGTGGACGACCTGCGGGTCAGCCGCCGGCACGGTCAACTGACGTTCCGCGGGCGGCAGTGGTGGCTCACCAACACCGGGCAGCTGCGGCTGCCGCGCGGCCGGATGGTGCACGTCAGCAGCGAGCCGGTACCGCTCGCGCCGGGCTACACCCCGCTGTTCGTGCGGGGGGCCGGATTCCGCGAGCACTTGGTCGAGCTGTAGGTGACGGGCCACGACGACCAGGGCCCGGTCTCCCGTCGCCGCGCCGACACCGTGGCCCCCGACCGGTGGCCGCTGGACGACGACGAACGACTGCTGCTGGTCGTACTGGGCCAGCGCTACCTGCTCTACGAGGAGGAGCCGCGCCGCTGAGCTACGGCCGCGCCGCCGAGCAACTCCGCTACCTCCGCCCCGAGGAGAGCTGGAGCGAGCGCAAGGTCGAGTACCGCATCGAGGCGGTGCGCCGGCGCCTGCACGGCACCGGGTTCCCCCACCCGCTGATGCACGACACCTCCGCCGGCCGCCCCTCGGGCAACAGCCTGCTGCACAACCTGCTCAAGGGCCTGGTGGAGTCGACGACGCTGGTGCCGCCGGACCTGGACCTGATGGAGGAGGACGGGCTGTGACGATCGCCGCGGCTCCGCCCGCGCCGCCGCCCGGGAGACCGGCCCCCTGCTGCGGGCTCAGCGTCCGAGGATCCGGCGGAGCCAGCGGGTACGCGCGTCGAGGGCGTCCTGGCTGAGGGCCGCCCGCGGCGCGAGGGTGTCGAAGCCGTGGCAGGCACCGGCCCACACGTGGAGTTCGGCCTCGCCGCCGGACCGCCAGATCGCCTGGGCGTAGGCCACCGCCTCGTCCCGGAAGGTCTCGGCCGACCCGACCTCGACGTAGGCCGGGGGCAGCCCGGACAGCTCCGTGGCGCGCGCGGGTGCCGCGTACGGCGGCAGGTCGGCGGCGCCGTACCGGTCGCCCAGCAGCGCCTGCCACGCGGTGGCGTTGGAGGTGCGGTCCCAGGTGTCGACGCCGGCCATCTGGTGGCCGGAGAAGGTGTCGTTGCGGTCGTCGAGCATCGGGCTCAGCAGCAGTTGACCGATCGGAGCCGGCCCGCCGCGGTCGCGGGTCAGCAGGGCGAGCGCCGCGGTGAGGCCGGCGCCGGCGCTCTTCCCCCCGAGGATGATGCGGTCCGCGTCGAAGCCCTGTCCGGCCGCCTGGTCGGCCGCCCACACGAGCCCGGCGTAGCAGTCCTCCACGGGGTCGGGGTACTGCGCCCGCGGCGCCAGTCGGTACTCGACGGAGAGGACGGCGAGCCGCAGCGGAAGGGCCCATTCGCGCAGCAGCCGCGGAAGCACGGACCAGGCATTGCCCATGATCATGCCGCCGCCGTGCAGGTAGTACAGCAGCGGCAGTGGCCCGGCGATCCCGGCGGGCCGGGCGCTGACGAGCCTGACCTCGCCCCCGCCGCGCGGCCCCGGCGCGCACACCTCCGCCACCTCGAACCGGCCGCCGTCCGCCAGCTCCCGGACCGTCGGCCGGGGCCGGGCCGCGGCGTCCTGCTCCTGCCTGGCCGCGAGGTCCTGAGGGGTGAGCGGCCTCCGTGCCGCCTCGCCCATGGCCGCCAGCACGGTGCGCAACTCCGGGTCGAAGGGCGGTACCTGACGCCCCGTAGCGCCGGGATCATGCTCCGACGACGTCCCACCGAGACCCACACCCACACCCACGACAGGTCCTCCCCACGGTTGCGGGACGCCCGATGCCGTCCCGCCCGGGACAGCTTGTCAGCCGTGGCCGATTCCCGACGAGGCCGGGTCCCGCGTCGGCGGGGAGGGAGCGTTCCCTGGTGGAGAGCGCCGGAAGCCGTCGTGGTCCGCACACCGATGCCCGCCCCTCACCGAGCGAGGAGCGGGCATCCGGGCCGCGCTGTTGCGCGGGGTGCGTCGGGCGTGTGGTGCCGGGCGCTCAGAAGCGGACGACGTTGTTGCAGCCCACGGTCGTGCCGATCCTGGTGTGCTCCACGCCCCGCCGGTCGAACCACCGGTGCCAGGGGCCGAACCAGCCGTTCGCGATCCCGACCCCGCCGAGGACGTCGACGTTCTTGTCGAACGTCCGGCACGAGGTGAACTGCCGGATGACGATCTTGTGGCCGTGCGACGAGCCGTGCCGGCCGTTGGACTGCTGCCGGACGACGTGCTGCCGGATCGGCTGCTGACGGACGACGTTCTGGCGTACCGGCTGCTGTCGGACGATGTTCTGGCGGACCGGCTGCTGCGGGACGACGATCTGCCGTCTCGGCTGCTGGGGGGCGGTGTACTGCCGGATCGGCTGCTGCCGGATGATCACCTGCGGCTGCTGCCGGATGATCACCTGCTGGCCCGGCAGCGTCCGGATGGCGGTCTGCTGGCTCGGCTGGAGCTGGCGGTGGCCACCGCCCGGCCCGGCATTGGCGGAGGCCGTGCCCGCGCCGAGGAGGCCGACGCTGCCGAGGACAGCCACCATGACGGCAGCCTTGCGAAGCTTGCGCATGTTATCTCCGAAAATCGATCGGATGCGATCGGTAATTGATCGTCTTCATACGGTTAGTGGAGATTAATGCAAAATGTGACGCACTTGTCCCGGGACGCGCCGAATTCCGCGGCCGTCACCAACCGGTGCCGCAACTTGTGCCGCAACTGGTGCCGCCCGGGCTGTCTTTGACGATGTGACGGGTCAAGCCCACTCGGCCGCACGGCTGACTTCGGATTCCGGGCCGTCGGTTCGGGGCGGGGCTGCCTGCTCCGGCGGGCGTACGAAAATATGACGGAACTTCGGCCCGGCCGGACGGCGCGAGGACAGCGCGCGGTGCCGGGTGGTGCCGGGCGGGGGCGCGGGTGCCACAGGGCCCGGCCGGGGCGCCCGCGACGGCGCACCTCCCGGCCGGGCCCGCCCCGGTGCCGAACTACCCCCGGCTGAAGGGGAGTTTCGCGGTGAGCCAGGTGACCAGCTCGTGGGGGTTGCGGCTCTGGGTCCACAGCCGGCCGGGGCCGGTGAACTCGAAGACCAGGCCCTCGCCGGACTTCAGGGTCTGCATCAGCCCGCGGGTCACCTTGCGCGTGGTGTAGGAGACGCCGTCGCCGAACGCGACCAGGTGCCCGGAGTCCAGGACCATCTGTTCGCCGGGCCCCAGCTCGACCTCGTCCAGCGCCCCGTAGCAGGTCGCGAGGACCTGGCCCCGGCCCTCCGCGCGGACCAGGAAACCGCCCTCCCCGCCGGCCAGGTTCTTGAACCCGCCCCACTTGGTGTCGAGGTCGATGCCCTCGGACGAGCACAGCCAGGCGCCGCGGGCGAGGTTGACGCCGCCGTCGACGGCGATGGCGGTCACGTCGCCGGGGAGGTTCGCGGCGAGATCGACCCAGCCGCCCGCGGGCCCTGCCGTGAAGCGGGTGATGAAGAGCGACTCGCCGCCCAGGACGCTGCGCTTGAGCCCCTTGAACAGGCCGCCCTCGGCTTTCGCCTCGACCCCGATGTCCGCGGAGGTGGCCATCATCGCCCCGGACTCGCCGCGGACGACCTCGCCCGCCGCCAGGTGCACCCGGGCCACCGCGAACGAGGGGCTATGCCGTACTTCGATCTTCATGTCAGCCTTCTCTCGGCGGAGCGGTTCTCCACGGGGTGGCCGCTGCCGGCGGGGCCGCGGCGCAGCGCACCGCGGCGCGGCCGAGGGCGGCCGTCGGAGGCGTCGCCCCCGCCTCCTCCGGGCTGCGGCAACGGCCGCGGCGTCGCCCGGCGCGTCCGGTGGGCCCGGTGGGCCCGGTGGGCCTCGCCTCCTCCGCGTCCGGCGGGTTCCCCCACGCCACAGCCCCGCATCATCCCATGTCGGGGTGGGCGCGCGGAGGCGTTTCCCGGCCGCGGAGGCCGGACGGGAGGGGCGGGCCGGGACCGGCCCGGGCGGCGGGGCGCCGTCGGGCGCTCCCGCACCGGGTGCCCGGGCCCCGTCCGTCACGCCGGTATCGTCACCGCCGTCACCACCAGTCCCGCCCCGATCAGCCACCGACCGTTGAATTCGCCGAGGCTCCGGCCGTCCACCACCGGGCCCGGTACCAGCAGCCGGGCGGTGAAACTGGCGTTGGTGGGGTCGAGCGTGAGGTGGGCGTCCTCGAAGCCCAGCCAGCGGCCGGTGAGCGGATACCACGCCTTGTAGACGCTCTCCTTGGCGCTGAAGATCAGGCGGTCCCAGCAGATCTCCGGTTGGTGCCGGGAGAGTTGGGCTATCTGGGCCCGCTCCTCGGGGAGGGACACCAGCTCCAGGACGCCGGGGTCGTCTATGCGGGCGTGCGGCTCGGCGTCCACGCCCAGTGAGCGGATGTCCGTCGCCCGGGCCACCGCGGCGCAGCGGTAGCCGGTGCAGTGGGTCATCGCGCCGACGATGCCCTCCGGCCAGATCGGGGCGCGGCCGGGCCCGGGAAGCACCGGGCCGGGGGCGATGCCGAACGTGCCGAGGGCCCGGCGGGCACAGTTGCGCACCGTGCCGAACTCTCGCTGGCGGTGCGGCACCGACTCGGCCACCAGCGCGAACTCCTCCGGATACATCTCCGAGAGCGGGTCGTCGTGGAAGGACTCGGCGGTCGCTATCGGCGGGGGCAGCAGCTTCTCGATCACGCGGGCACTCCGGTGGTCGCGACGGGCAGGATCTGGACCGGGCGGCCGGGGGAGCCGGAGCGGCGCCGCCACTCGCGAGGGTAGCCCAGTGACACCTCCTGATGAGGCACTCCGTCCCAGACGATCAGTCGGGGGATGTGCAGGTGGCCGTAGACCACCGTGGCGGCGCGGAACCGCCGGGGCCAGTCGGCGGTGGCCTCCGTCCCGCACCACAGGGCGAACTCCGGGTACCACAGCGGTCTGGTGGGTTCGCGGACCAGCGGCCAGTGGTTGATCAGGATCGTCGGCAGGTCCTCCGGGAGCGCGGCGAGCCGGGCCTCGGTCTCCGCCACCCGGGCCCGGCACCACGCCTCGCGGGACGGATAGGGGTCGGGGTGGAGGAAGTACTCGTCGGTGCAGACGATCCCGGCCTTCTCGGCGATCGCCAGGGCCTCCTCCTTGGAGCTCGCGCCGGGCATCCGGAAGGAGTAGTCGTAGAGCAGGAACAGCGGTGCGATGACGACCGGGCCGCCCGCGCCCTCCCAGATCGGATAAGGGTCCTCAGGGGTGATCACCCCCAACTCCCGGCAGATCTCCACCAGATGCTCGTATCGGGCCACCCCGCGCAGCTGGAGCGGGTCCTGGGCGGGCGTCCACAGCTCGTGGTTGCCGGGCACCCAGATCACCTTGGCGAACCGTTCGCTCAGCAGGCCGAGTGCCCACCGGATGTCCTCGGAGTACTCGCCGACGTCGCCGGCGAGCAGCAGCCAGTCGTCGTCGGATTCCGGTCGCAACCGCTCGACGATGTCGCGGTTCTCCTCGTACCGGACGTGCAGGTCACTGACGGCCACCAGCCGGCCCTCGCGCGAGGCGGGGGCCGGCCCGGCGGTGGCGTGTTGGGCGCCGGGGGCGAAGGTGCGGATCTCGTAGGTCACCTCAGAAGTAAAGACGGTGACGCGGGGAGAGTGAAGCGACTTCCATGATCCAACAGCTGTGCCGCCGGCCCGCCGGGCCCGCGCGCCCGGCCGTCACCGGCTCCCGGGCAGGGGGGCGCCGCCGCGCCGGATCCGGGTGGCAAGCCACAGGTCGAAGCGGTCGTCGGGGTCCTCCAGACGCCGCCCGGTGAGGTCCATCGCCTTGTCCAGACGGTTGCGCACGGTGTGCCGGTGGACGCCGAGCCGGCGGCTGGTGGCGTCCCAGGCCCCGCCGGTCTCCAGCCAGGCGGAGAGGGTGGCGATCAGCTCCTCGCCGTGCTCGGCCAGGTCCAGCGGGCCCAGCACGGTGTCGGCGTAGCCGTGCAGCGTCCGCCGGTCGCCCAGCCCCAGCAGCAGCCGGGCGGCCTCGCTCTGCCGGGCCTCCACGGGCGCGCCGCTGGTCCGACTGACCGCCAGCAGCCCGGTCGCCTGCCGCAGCGACACCCGGACCGCCTCCGGCGCGGTCGCCGGGCCGATGCCCGCCGGGCAGTGCGGCGCGAACCGCCCGAGCACCGCGTGGATGTCCAGCTCCTCACCCACCACCGCCTCGATCAGCGGCGCCGACGCGGGCCCCGGACCTCCGGTCACCCGCACCAGCCCCCCGGGCATCGCCAGCGCCAGATCGGCCGCCGTCTCCTGGGCCGCGCCCTCCGACGGCCCGACGGGCGCGGGGCCGCCGCCCGCCCCCGTGGCGGGCGCGCTCTCCACGACGACCGCCCGCACCCGCTCCGCTGACAGCCCCACCGAGGCCAGCATGTCCCGGGCCCGGTCCGCCGCCAGCTCCTCGTCGGCCAGCAGCTCCGACAGCAGCGCCGACCGCCGGCGGCGCTCCGGCTCGTCCCGCAGATGGCGCCGCTCCAGCTCCAGGGAGAGCAGCGAGATCAGTCCCGGGACGACGGACCGGGCGGCGTCGTCCGGGCGGCCGGCGAGCAGCAGCAGGCCGCGCAGCCGGCGGGCGCCGAGCGGCTGCACCTCCAGCTGCCGGCCGCCGGCGGTGCTGGTCGCGCTGCCCCGCAGCCCCCGTGCGGCGACCCGTTCGACCAGGTCGTGGGCGTGTTCCAGGGGCGTCCGCGGCTCCTGTTCGGCGGTGGCCAACTGCCGGCCCAGCGGATCGAGGACCGTGGCGCCGATCCCGGTGGCGGCCGTCCACTCCTCCAGCATCGGCTGCAGGCCGTCGCTGGTCGCCGCCGCCGCGGTCAGCCGCCGCTGGGTGGCGAACGCCCGGTGCAGTACCTCCCGCTGCTCGGTGGCCCGGGCGTCGAAGACCGCCTTGGTGACCGCGATGAACGGCACCTCGTCCGGCACCGTCAGCAGCGGCAGCCCGGCCTCCCGCGCCGCCGTGACCAGCGGCTCCGGTGCCTCCTGGTAGGGCAGTCCGTGCCCCAGCCCGAGCGCCAGGCAGGCCGCGCCGCCCTCGGCCACGTCGCGGACGTAGGCCCGGCAGGCCGCCGGCTCCATCGGCAGCAGCAGCCCGATCGTCATCAGCAGCTCGCCGCCCTGCAGCCACTTCCCCGGGACCAGGAGGTCGGAGACGGTCGCCGCCTCGATCGTGCGGGACAGCAGCTCGGGCGGCACGTCGTAGGTGAGGGCCAGATGCAGGCCGGGCCGGGCCAGCAGGTCCGAGATACGCAACGGCATAGACACAGTGTTCACCACATATCTCATCATCCGTCGGCCGTGGGTTCGAGTCCCACCCGCCTCACCACGGAGCAGGCGCACAGCAAGGCTGTGACCTGGGAAAACGAGATGGCGGGGATCATTGCAACATGGTGCGGTGAGCCCCGCCATGTGTGTTCCAAGGTCCGCGTGTGCTGGGCAAACGGCCCTCGGGGCAGCTCGCACATCTGGTGGGTGAACTGGCCGGGACCGCGGCTGGTGCCGTCGGCTGACAGGACGCCCTGGGCGGGAACTTCACGGCGCTCGTCGACCGACGGTGTTGACGACGGATAACTTGGTGTACATGGGCTGTTTTCGCGGTACTTTCCAGGACTTCGCTGGTGGTCTCTGACGTGCTCGGGTTTCCTGCAACTGCCGCTGGCGGACGCTCAGGTGGCCTGCCGCCTTTCCTCGCGGCGGTGCAGCATGTCCCACAGGGACTTGAGGCAGACGGTGTGCTGGAACATGTCGTAGATCAGCTCGACGACGAGGGGCGCGGCGAGCAACTGGGTGCGCCATCCGGCACCGTGTGCGGTGACGATCTTCTCGGTCACGAAGACCAGCCCGATCGCGATCCAGAGGAGGGAGACCTCCGGTGTTCCCCGGTCGAGCATCCAGACCGTGAATACCGGATAGAGGGCGAGGAAGGCGACGGAGAGTCCCATGAGGCCCTGGCGGACGACGTACGGCGCGGTGACCGGGGTCCAGCCGTAGTCGCGGAGGTTCTCCAGGGCACCCACGCTGCCAGCGCAACCGTTGATGCCACAGCTTCGGCAATTTATTTCAACGCTTGATCGAAACGGTGAGCCGCAACGTTGTCGGAGGTCGGTTGGAAGTCAGCTCCGCCCCTCATTGCAAGGTCCGCGTTGAGTGAGTGTTCATCGTGGTCCGCGCTGAGCGGTCGTTGCCGCACGGGCGGCGTGCGATACGACCGGTGGGCGGACGGGGGGAAACCAAGAGCCGTCGAGCCAACGTGCTCGGTGCCCTCGACCAGGAGGGCACCGAGCACCGGAGTTGGTCGGGGACGGCCGACGATCACCGGGGCGACGCAGCTAGTGAAGGCTGCGGAAGAACTTGCTGAAGGTTTCGAGGCTGCGGGTGCCGGCCTTCTTTGTGAAGGCGCCGACCGTGTCCCATTCACCGATGGTCTGGCCGATGTTGGCGGTCAGCGCGGTGCCGGCGGCCGTGTCCTTGGCTACTTGGTCCACGGGGGTGGCCCAGTCGATGGCCGTGGGCACTTGGGTGGTCAGCGCGACCGCCCCCTGCAGCACCCTTCCGGGGATCTTGCTCTCGATGACGGTGCCTGTGACCACCTGGGCGCCCTTCTTGCCGAGGTAGTCGAAGATCCGGGTGGCATCGGAGGCACTCTTGCTGGCGATCGCCCCCATGAAGGCCCGTCCGCCGTTGCTGACGATCACGTTGGCGACCTTGTTCAAACGGGCCGCGGCCCACGCACCTTTCGCGCCCTTGGCTACGGAACCGACGACCGGAAGGGCGGACAGCACATCCGTCGCGAGGGTGACGCCATCGGCGAGGTCCACGTTTCCCTTGAGGGAGATGGCCTTCGCGTGCAGGCCGAGCGACGCGGCAGCGGTGACGACGGCGATGGGGCCCGCGATCACGGACACTCCCGGGATGAACGTCAGAACGCCTGCGACGGCGCTGACCATGCCGAGGACGTCACCCCAGAAGCTCCAGCGGTCGATCTCCCTCTGCTTCGCCTTGGCCAGCTCGGCGGCCCAGTCCGCGGTCTTCTGGTAGAGCCACTGCTCTTCCTTGCCCCGGGTCTCGATGACCTTGGCCAACTCCCGGTCCACAAAGAAGCATTGCAGCTGGTACTCCGCCTGCACGGCCAGGGCAATGTCCACCAGGTCGTACAGCAACCCGTCGCGGATCCGCTCGGTGGGATACCCGCGGTCCTTCAACCGCCACAGATCCACCTCGACGCCGGACCCCTTGAAGGACGTGTCCTCGGGCCGCTCGTTCCCTTCCTCGTCCCAGGGATCGGAGTTGAACGCGTTGCTGCGGCGGCCGAGTTCGCGGGCGATCTCGGGGTCGTGGAAGTCCACGATGCCGTTCACGGTGTGGATACGCCGGAAGGGGGGCCGCAGGTACGTGTCCGCGAAGTCGTCGCGTTCCGGGTCGTAGTCGCGGACCTCGTCGGGCTCGCCCCCGTTCCCGTTGTACCAGATCTTGACGATCCGTTTGGCGAACTTCTCAGCTAGTTGCATGAAGGGCCCGACTTTGAGGTGATCTGCGATCACCCTGGACACGAGCTGTTCTCCCAGCTCGTAAACCTCCCGCTTGCTGGGCCCCTCGGGGCGGTAGGCGTCGTCCTCGTACGGCCTGTACTCCTCTTGTGGGGCTCGGGGGACATGAGCGTCGGCCTCGGAGGTCTTCTGCCGCCACTTGGCCACCAGGTCCTTGGCTGCCTTGTCACGCTTGTCCTTCGTGAACCACTGGGCCGCAGCCCAGTCCAGGCCCCGGGCCGCGCCATCGATCGCACGACGGGCGGCGGCCTCGTTGAGGGAGTCGACGAACGCCTCTGCCTGCGCCCGCGCCTGGGGAGAAGAGGCGAGGTAGGCACGGTATTGCTCGTCCAGCCGCTTCAGGGCGGCGACGATGCGCTGCTCCTGGAAGGTGAAGGAGCGCACGAGCTGGCTGATGCGGTAACGGTCCGCGTCGTGCAGGGAGTTCGGGTCCCAGCCCCACATCTGGACCGCTTCGCCCTCGTGCTGGACGAACCGGTTGAGTTCCTTGTGCGCGGCCTGCACGACCAGGTCGTGCACGGAGGCGTTGTAGCCGAGGTTGTCCAGCTGGGTGGCTGCTTCGCTTTCCAGCGTGTACAGCGGCTTGTTCATGGCGAGGTCCTTCTCTTCCGGGGCGGCGGGCGGCTTTAGGTGAAGGCGATGGTGTTGCAGACGCCGGCCAGGATCTCGACGTAGTGGTCCCACTCGGCGATGTTCTCGGTGGAGAGGGAGAAGTCCGCCATCGCCAGTCGGCCAGGGATCGGCACGAAGACATGCAACTGGCGCACCACGGTGGGCTGGCCGCCGTTCGCCAGGAGGTTGACCGGTTCTTCGACCTTGCTCTCCTGGGTCAGCAGCACCACGCGCCCTGTGGGTATCCGGGAGACTCCGACCTCGGCCTCGGGATGAATCGCACCCAGCGTGCGCGCCAGGCGATCGACCGTCTCCTCGTTGTTCAACTCACTGGGCCGGGCAACGACCGTCAGCATCGCCGAACTCAGACGCTGCTGCTCCGGCGGCGCGTCCCCCGGCGTCTTGGCCAGCAGAACACCGGCGTAGACGGCCCCGGCCGCGGTCAGCATCTCGAACATCGTCTGCTGCGCCAGGACAGCGTGGGCGAGTTCCTCCTGCGACGGCGGGGGATCGAGCTGCCCGAGCTGTTCGAGCAGCCGGTTGGTGTTCTCCTCCGCGGAGCCCAGGAGATCCAGGGACTGGAACTCCTCGGGGACGGAGAACGTCAGGGGCAGCTCGACCCCGGATGCCGCCTCCGGGACCCGCTCCAGCTGCCACAGCCGGTAGGCATGAGTGTCCGACGGGTCGTTCCACACCTCCGCTTCAGCTCCCGGCTGATCGCTGTGCCACGCGATGTTGAGCCAGTGGCCGCCGACCACCAACTTCAGCTTCCAGGCATCACCATCCGGCGCGGTCTCCTTGACCAGCTCCCACATGTAGCTGTCGGCGTGGTCCTCCTCGTAGATGAACTCCTCCAGCCTGGTGCTGGCATCACCGCTGTGCCCGATGGGGTGCAGATACGACTGCCGCCGCTGCATGTTCCGCAGCATGAAACGCCCTTGGGCGTTGCCCTGCCGTAACTCCCACAGCTGCGACGTGCGCTCCTCGCCGTCCCGCAGCGGCTGCAACTCGACGGTTCCGTGCTCGTCGCGGTTGGGATTGGGTTTCCCGGTCAGGTACAACCCGGTCTTCTTGCTCTTGATCAGGTACTGACTGCCTTCCAGCAGCTCGCTCACGAACCCTCCCCTGTCACTCTTTCGGAGCAGCAACTCCACAGAGCCGTGGGACGCGTGTAAAGCCTCACTACCGGGGAGTAGGGCAAGATCAGCCAGCACCAACTGGCATCCGAATCCAGCCCCGGGCGCCAGAAACCACTGGTTCCTCATGTCGGGCCCCATGTCTGTGCGCTGCACCTCGGCACGCACTGCAGCAACAGCCACAGAGTCTGCCGGCGGCTGCAACCGCGCTTTCCCGGCCAACCGCCCGTGCGTGGGGACAACCGAGGCGCTTCCGCGCTGACTCGATCACATTCACCCGATCGAGTGGGATCCGAAGGGGCCTCTTCCAGCTTGCTCGCCGAAGGGCGAAGAACACTGGCACCGGCACGGCGTTGACCGCTGACCTCCAGGCCGTCGGTGAAGGGCCTGTCTGGAGTCGTGATCACGTGGCGGGCGCTGGCCCATCGCCGTCGCGTGCTCCGGTGCGACGTGATCGGGCCGGGCCGGCAGGGGACGACTCGGGGCCACGAGTTCCGGGGCGTGAGCCCTGATGCGCGCGGGCGTACGCCCTGATAACTCGATTGAGGGATCGTCGGTCAGAGCGTTCGCGGGCAGGATGGCGGCCGGAGATCTTGCCCCGGATCCGGTCGATCTTCTGGTGAGGCCCACGAGCACGGTTTCTGTGCGGCTGCGCGTGAGGCGATGTGTGCCTCAGGTCCTGCGGTGGTCAGAGCTGACCGGCGGCGAGATCGAGCTACGTCTCCCTGTGGCGTATTCCCTTGATCGCGATGAACGGAGCTTTACACGGTGGCTTTGACGGTTGAAACGCTCGCGACGGAGTTGGAAGCGGCGAACAAGGCAGGTGACCCACTCGCCGATGCCTTGGTGTCCGACCTGATCGACAACAAGGAGGTCGATGGCATCAACGGCCTGTTCCGCACGATCGGGACGCTGAAGCGGGGCCAGGACAACTCGCATCTACCGCACCGGCTACGGGAGTTCCTGGACGCGGCCGCGGCCGAGCCTCCGGGCTGGAGCCAGCAAGACGTCAAGGCCGCGGAGGGTTTCTTCGCCCACCACCACGGCGAGGCGTCCATGCTCCAGGGCACCGTCGGGCTCATCGGCACCTACCTTTCCCCCACCGGCGCCTTCACCCTCCGCTCGACCGGCCGCCTGGGCGGCGTCGAAGGCCCCGGCCGGCGACTGTCACAGTCCTCCCGCCTCTTCCTGGACATGGGCAACAAGGACGCCCTGCGGGACGGGTCGCTGGCCGCCACCGTCACCAAGGTCCGCCTGGTCCACGCCTCGGTCCGGCAACTGCACAAGAAGAGCAGCGAGTGGGACTACGAGAAGTGGGGCGAACCGGTCTCGCAGAAATACACCACCGGCGCCTCCTTCGTCTTCAGCACCCAGATCCTCCAGGCGATGAAACACCTGGGCATCGACGTCTCCCGCGACGACGCCCACGGCTTCATCTGCGCCTGGCACTACGTCAACCACTACCTCGGCACCCCGGAGAAGTGGCTGCTGCCCAAGGACGCCGACGAGGTCGAGCGCCTGTGGAACTCCCAGCGGGACACCGAATGGCACAAGACCGACGACGGAGTCTTCATGACCAAGCAGGCCGTCGACTTCTACCGGAAGTTCCTGCCACCGGGCGCACACGACGCCTACATGGCCATGGTCCGCGTGGCACTCACCGACACGTACGCCGACATGGCGGGCCTCCCGCGCAGTGTCCTGGACCTGGCCGGTAAGCCACTCGCCGCCGGCCACGACGTCATCAGCGGCATCGGCGGCGGCCTCCTCGGAGGCGCCGCCAAGGACACCGTCGGCATCAACCCCTACAAGGAGATCCTCGGGGTGGCGTCCAAGGCGTTCAACGCCGTCGAACGCTTCGCCCTCACCCACGACCAGGACGACCAGCCGCAGATGCACCAGGAACTCCACGACAACCGCTGACGGAACTCTCACGTCGAGCGGGTGCCACTCGGCCGCTGTGGGGTGGGCCCGCTGCCGAGCGCGGCGGGCCCAACACGGTCCGGTCCAGGGGCTGTCCGATGGTCGCGCGGCCCAGCGAGCCCGGTACGCGACAGCCCGCCGCCTCGAACTACTTCTCCAACCGGGACGAGTCCGGTGCGCGGTCGCCTGCGGCTTCCGGTATCGCTTCGCTGATCAACCGTAATTGCTCGGACGTCAGCGTGACCGCAAGAGCCCCGGAGTTCTCGTCAAGGTGCGTGCGACGGCGCATGCCCGGCAGGGGAATCACATCCTTCGGCTGTGCCAGAACCCAGGCCAGCGCCAGTTGAGAGGGAGTACAGCCGAGATCCCCGGCCAGCGTCCGCAGGCGCTCAACCAGGCGCAGGTTGGCCGGCAAGTTCTCCCCGCGGAACCGGGGGTGATCTCGGCGAATGTCGTCGGCGGCCAGGGTGTGTACGCCGGCGAGCGTTCCGGTGAGGAGGCCGCGGCCGAGCGGCGCGTACGCCACCAGCGCGACGCCGAGTTCCCGGGCCGTGGGCAGGATCTCCCGCTCCAGGCCACGTGTCCACAGCGAGTACTCGCTTTGCAGCGCGGCGATGGGGGCTGTTGCGTGCGCCCGGCGCAGCGTTTCGGCGCTCACCTCCGACAGGCCGATGTGGCGCACCTTGCCCTCGGCCACCAACTCGCTCATGGCACCGACGGTGTCCTCAATGGGGACAGCCGGGTTGCGACGGTGCAGGTAGTAGAGGTCGAGGTGGTCCACCCCGAGCCGGCGTAGCGACGCGGTACAGGCCCTCTTGGCGTAGGCAGGCGTCGAGTCGACCCGTCGCGCCCGGCGGTCGCCGGACCGTACGACGCCGAACTTGGACGCCAGGAACACCTCGTCACGGCGTCCTGCGACGGCCTGTCCCACCAACTCTTCATTGGTGTACGGGCCGTACATGTCGGCGGTGTCGAGGAAGGTGAGGCCCAGGTCGAGCGCCCGGTGGATCGTCGCGATCGACTCCGACGCCTCGGCAGGACCGTAGAAGTCGGACATGCCCATGCAGCCCAGCCCCATCGCGGACACCAGGGGACCGCCACGCCCCAGCCGCTTGCGCAGCATCCACACCTCCTCATGCGGCCTTCTCTGGGTTCACCCTGCCTCCTACCCTGAAGAGGAAGCACGGTTACATCCGGAAGGAAGACGCCGATGACCGGGTACGCCACGGACAGGGACAGCTGGACACGGCATACCTTCGCCTCCCCCACCGCCTTCCGGCTCCCCTACAGCCCCGATCACGCCCTCCTGGCCCACCGATTACGCGCCGAGGTGCTCGACGGCCGCGGTTTCGCCGTGGTGACGGGCACACCCGCCGGCACCATGAGCACCCACACGGCCCAAGAGTTCGCCACGTCGATGCTCCGCCACCTCGGCGAACCACTACCGCAGGGCCGGGGCCCGCAGGACACCGCCCTGGCGTGGCTGGTCCGGGACGAGGGCGCCTCGGCACACACCGACGACCGCCGCTTCCATGAGAACGCCTACACCTCCAAGTCACGCGGCTACCTGCACCTGCACAACGACCGGGCAGTGAAGCCCTTCGGCCAGGACCCCGACTGCATCGCCCTCCTCACACACCGCAAAGCCCTGCGAGGCGGCGCTTCCGTCCTGATGGACGGCTGGATGGTCCACCGCATCCTTCGCAAGTCAGCTCCTCACGCACTGGACATGCTCAGCACCCCGTGGCCCGTGGACCGCCGCCACGTCACACCCCGAGGCGAAAACCCCATGGTGCGAGCGCCGGTGTTCGAGCAGGCCGACGGCCGCCTGCAGGTCCGATGCAACCTCAAACGCATCGAGACCGCCGCTGAACTGACCGGCGAGCCCATACCGGCCGAACGGTGCGCGGCCCTCGAAACCCTGCGCCAGGTGCTGGCCCGCCCGGAGCTGAAGGTCACCATCCCGCTGGAGGAGGGCGACTGCCTCGTCATCGATGACCGGCGGGTCCTCCACGGCCGTACGCCCTACGAGGACCACCCCGACACCGCCCACCGACGCTGCCTCGTACGTGTCATGCTGCGGTGCGCTTCGGTCGGCAAGGCGTCCTGATCGAGAGGTTGATCCCACCTCTTCGTCAGAGGCTTCAGCCGCATGGTTGCCCGGACCGGCACGCCCGTATCGGTTGGGGGTGTTGTCCGCTGTCGAAAAACCCAATAGAAGGAAAGGGACGGACAAGAGCCAGACCGCGAGGGTGGTGTACGTACCGCGAAGCGGTGGCCACCACCATTGGCCCACCTTCAGACCGAGCGCCGGTGGTGCAACTCCTCCCAGCGGGGAACGCCACCGTCCAGTTGCCTGCAGCCACCACGCCAGGAACGCCACCGCTCCACCGCGGATTCGGCGCGGGTCATCCACGACTTCTGGACCACGCTCTACCAGGCGATCGACGACTGACCCGCCTGCCTGGTCGAGTCAGTACGGCAACAGACCTCGACCAGGCTCCGGCCTTCGACGCCTCCACATTCTGCGATCAGTTGCATGACCAATTCAGGACAGTTGCTGCCGCCCCCCCCCGATGGGGCTTGGAACCGCTGAGCGCCGGCTCTCTCTCCCCCCCCCCGCAACAGCGAAGGGAGCCGGTCACGGAGGATCACTCGAACCGTGGTTGGCACTGAGAAGAATCCAGACCGCGCCCTCTCACGAAGAGGGCGTGCAATCGGACGACTGGCTGGATGAGGCCGTGGAGCAGCGGATCCGGAAGCTGTTTCGACGGCTGAGCCCGATCATGCTGCTGCTGCGCCCTACGGGCCTGACCCCGCGGATGACCGCCGCACAGGTCGCGAGCAGCAACATCGAGGCCGGGGTGATCGCCCGCGCGCGCAACCTGGGCCCCGTGCTGGACCACATCACCGTCTCGATCCGGTACGTGATCCCCTCGGGAAGTCCTTCGGAAGCAAGGGCGACGAGCAAGAACGGCACCGCGCCACCCTCCCCGCGGTGGCCGCCCGCAACCCGCACATCACCATCCACCCGAAGGTCACCAGCACCCGCGCTTCGATCCTGAAAAAGAACTTCCGCGCCGTCGCCGCGGCCGTGCGCGAGGTCGCCGGCCCCGACCGCGCGGGGGCTCACAAGACCTGACCGGGACTGGCGGTTGGCCAGGCAGCGGCCTTCGCCGACGCCACGGCGAAGGCCGGTTTAAGGCGGCCGCGTTGCCTTTCCTTCATCCTTCGGGCACACCTCGGGACGTTGCCCCAGCCTCCAACCGCGACCCGAAGCATGGCGTGACGTCGAATTCAGACGTCGTTTCGACGGATGCCTTTCGCGCCCCTGGGAATTGGACTTCAAGCAATCAAGTCTTGCAGAACCTAGTCGGCTTCACCAAAATCAATGCAGTAGCTAATCATGTGGCTGCCTTTGAACGTGGCGACCTGGACCCCGATATGATTGATTCCACCCTTATATTTGACCGGCCCCCACGCCTCCTTGCGTTTGCCATAGCCGGAAACCTTGTTCCAATGGCTCTGCACCTGGCTACCGTCCATCCCCACCGCGAGGAGTCGAATCGCCGCATAGCGACCGTCTGCCTTGCCGTCCGTGAGATCCAACTTGACGTTGAGTGTGGAGTTCGGCCCGTGCCAGTTGTAGATGTCTGCTCCACCCGACGCCCCGGCGTCGCCTGTGGTACATGCTCGGTGTACCACAGGATCACCTGAGCCGGCCGCCTGGGTGCGAGCCTTTCCGGCGTGGGCTGTAGCGGTCTGCGTCGATCCGTCGTGCGCTACGGCGGCCTGTGCGGGCGATGTCGCAAGGATGCTTGCTCCCGCGGCGATGCAGGTCGCGAGTTTGAGTATCCACGTTTTGCTGGGCACTTTCCTGACCTTCCCTCGAATTGATCCGATGGGAATGCGAGTCCCCAACGGCCATTCCTTGTGTCCATTTTCCTTGTTGCGATCGGGTGTGTGCCTAATTCGACACCCGGCTATAGCGGCAGTGAAATCGGGAAGTCGGCTCTTCCTGGTCCGCAGGGTCAAGTCGCCCCTTATCTACGGGACAACCCCTGGCCCTGACGTGAGCGAAATCCGGCACCACACGGTCATGTCGATCAGACCGGCGCCGTCCAGCCGGTGGAGAACCGCCTCGTGCAGGCGGCCCCACAGGCCCGTTCCGAACCAGTTCAGAAACCGATGGTGAGCCATGGGCTTGGAGCCTCCGGGGCAAGATGGCAAAACCTGCCGGGAACAGCCGCTGGCCTGGCGAACACATAGATGATCGACGTACAGGAGGCGGAGGGAATCCTGGCCGGCCGGCGCTGGACGGCCGGTGAACTGCAACGGCTCACCGCGCGGTTGAAGGACTCCCTGACCGTCGTCCGCCGGGTCGCCGAGAGCCGAGGAGCCGGACTTCCCGTGCCCGACGACTACCCGGCCGATCCCGGCGAACCCCGGCGGCAGGGAGCTGCGTCCTCTCGGGTCCTAGGGCGCGTCCGGTCCGACGAGTCCATCCCTGGGTGCGAGCCCAGCGGGACAGCGCCCCGGCCTCGACTTCGGACCGGTCAGCCCTGAAGGTAGCCGCCCCATATCCAGCCTGTCGTGTGGCCGTCCGAGCCCCCGTACCCCCACCACCAGCGGTGGCCGTCGCGGCCGGGCCTGCTGCACTGGACCGTGAACTGCGTCCACGCATGGCCGATGACCTTGGAGTCGACGTAGGGCTCTTCGTGTATGGCGGCGGAGATGTCAGAGACGGAGACCGTACGGTTCCGGTCGTCCCGTGTGCAGTCCACAGAGCCGTCCGCCGAGGCGGTCGGGGCGGTGGCGGCCAGAGAGCCGAGGGCCACGGCCGCTGTGGTGGCGGCCATGGCCGCTGACTTCATGAGCTTGTGCATTTTCTTCCTTTGTGGCGGTTTCCCGGCAGTGGTGGGTGATTGCCTGGTGAAGGATCGGTACCCGGCGGCAACGGACGTCACCAAGTGCCTGTCCCGCCCGACCGTTCAGTTCTGCGCGGTCGCGGTCTGGCTCACGTACTTGGGGGTGTTGCCCTTCCAGGCCATGGCGACGAAGTTGATGCTCCGGCCCTCCTTCATCTCACGGGAGAAGTCGCACGCCGTCCAGCCCGCGGCGCTGCCCTCGCCATCCCTGCACTCGAAGATGGTTTGCGTGTTGCCGCCGTACAGGGCGCGCATAGTGATGGTCATTCCGTCGGCCATCATGTCCTTGACGTAGAAGGTGTCGCCGTCCGGATCGAAACACACTTCGCCGTGGGTGTTCACGCCGCCGCCCGACACCACCCACTGGCAGACCACCGTGTTGCTCGGCTTCGGCACACCGGAGTCGGCGACGTTCTTGGCGTTCTTGATATGCCAGCCTCCTCCGGCGAGTTGAGCCCTGGCCGGGGAGGTGGAGGCAGTGGACGCGGTGGTGGCGGGCGCCGCGCATGCCGGTGCGGCCATCAGGCCGAGGGTGAGGGCACCGGCGGCGACGAAGGCTCCGGCTGAGGTGAGAGCGCGCATTGATCCCCCTGAGGATGAGCTGATGTCCCTCCAGGATGTCGGAATGCGGCCGGTGCGTCGTGAGTGCTGAGTGCACAACCGTGTTGGCGCCGAGTTCACTTGTGGCCGTGGATTGCCTGATGTCGATGTTCCTTGGGTGTGGTTCCGTAGGCGGCGCGGTAGGCGCGGCTGAAGTCGGTTGCCCGGGGGTATCCCCAGCGGGTGGCGATGGCATGGATGGGGATGGCGTGGAGCGCCGGGTCGGTGAGGTCGCGACGGGCCGCCTTCAGGCGTTGGTGGCGGATGCACGCGGCGACTGTGGCGTCCTCGTCCTGGAAGAGCCGATGCAGATAGCTGGTGGAGATGTGGTGTGCCGCGGCGATCGAGGCCGGGGTGAGGTGCGGGTCGTGCAGGTGCTCCCGGATGAACGCCTGGATGCGCAAGGTGAGGGTGCGTCGGTGGGTCTCCGGGGGGAGGCAGTCGCCTGCTTCGAGCAGGTGGGCGAAGAGCGCCGTCGTCAGATCGGCCAGGACAGCGCCCAGTCGGGAGCCGTCTGTGGGCTGGTAGGAGGCGGTGTCGTCGGTGAGTTGAGTGAGGAACCCTGCCAGCAGGGCGCCCATCCCCTCCCGGCCCGAGACCGGCGTCCCGACTATCCGGTGGGCCATGTCGCGTGGTAGCGACACCAGGGCCTTGGGGATCTCCAGCGCCACTGTCGTGACCGGGGCCCCGCTGCTGTGGACGTCGTTCGGCAGCGAGGAAGAGTTGATGAACACGTCGTACGGCTTGTACTGGGTTTCCCGGTGCCGCCACACGCCCGCCCCGCTCCCGCGTACGACGAGTGACAGGTGGTACGCCTCGGGGTCGGACTGCCGGATCAGCTTCGGCGTGCGCCGGAACACCAGCGGCTGGAACGTGGCGGACCACACGGTGACGGTACCGAGGTCCAGCACGCGCTGGGAAGCCCGGAAATCGTCGGCGTGGTCGCTGCGCAGTTCCATGGGGGCGTGGGTACGCCCCAGAAGCTCGGCCCAGTAGTCGAACCGGTCCGCCGCCGGCACATCGTCACTACGGAACACCTTCTCGTCCAACAACACTCGTTCCCTATTTCTGAAAACCGTGGGTCACGGGCTCACCCGGCAGTACGCCGTGTCCTGGTCGACTCGGTTCCATGCCGTGACCGCCGGGAGCATGGAATGGAACGCCCGCAGTCGCAGTTCCTCACCGAGCCCGCTCCGGGCCCGAGAGACGGCACACCGCCCTACTGGCGCAACAAGAGAAGTGGCCAGTCACACGACGCATCGGACACATCCCAGATGTGTTGTCCGGCCCGAACTTGGCACCCGGACCCTCCTGCCAAGACCTCAGCCGGTCCGCTCGAAGCGATCGGCAACGCGGCAGCCACCGCATCGAGTCACGGCCCGGCCCATCAGTTCCGCAGCCGGCCCGCGAACTGCCCGCAGGTCAGTGGCCGGCGGTGCTCGAACCCGACAGCCCCAACACCGCCGTGAACGTCCCCGGCGTGAACGCCACCGACCCCTGCAGCGCCCACACCGCGGCAGCGCCGCGCCCATACTCACGATGCAGAACCACTGCCTGAGCAGTGGTCCCCACCCCGATATCCGTTGCCGTCTGAAGCATGCCCCCATCCTTGGCACACGGGATGCGACGATCGATCCTGCCCACCCCCGGATCCAAGGTTCGGGAAACCGCACCCCGTCGCCGGCAACGGGTGTCTCCAACCAGCCCCACCACAGAGCCGCTGACCCCACGGCCCCTCACCGCCGCAGGCATGCTCCCAGTCCAGTCCGGAGCAGACCGGTCAGCATTCGCCGCGTGGGAGGACGACGTGCCAGCAGGGGCCGCGCGAACAACGGTGGATCACCCCACCTCGATCCTCAGCGGTAGGGCCTAACCAACGGTGAATCTGATGATCGAGGAGACGCCGAAGATGGCCGAGACCGTCCAACCCCGGCTCTGCGGCAGTGACCACGATGGTGGGCATGCTCGTGGCCGCCGGAATGAAGCGAGTGCCGCGGCTCCGACCTGTCGTGCTCCCCACGAAACGGTAACGGCCACCCGGTCACGGCCCGCCTGCCGCTGGCGCCCGATGGGAGAAGTGCAGCCTGACTCACCCGAACCGAACAACGAGCTACGCTCTGATTGACCTTGACGAGAGGCGATCTGTTCGATTCTCGGGTTACGGGATCAGGGGCGTCGTCCCTCTCAAAGCATCTGTGGTGCTCACCCCAACGCATCCACCGTTCGATCTTGATGAGAGCTCGGCCGCTCGGCCGCTCCGCCGCAATGCCGTTCCCGGATCCCGGCTGGGAACGTGGTGGGAACGTCAGGGCGGAGACGGCCCGAGAAGGATCGTGAAGGATCTGGGTCGGCTTCGCCTCGTTGCCCTTCTGGCCTGCGGAAATGGGTGACTGTCGAGGTGGATCGAGATGGACTGATCGTCCAAGGGGCATGTTATTGAATGGACGATCGGGCGATCGATTCCCGGCGGCCGGGCGCCTAGGTTCACACCACCGCGGAGTCCGCAGTTCCCCGGCGGCCTCCCGCGGTGTCATCCGCGCACACCCCGTCGCCACGTCCGAGGAGTAACCCATGGATCCCACGGCACCCGTGGAAGGCACGAGCGAGGGGCGAGGCTCCCGCGTGATCGAGGTCCGCTCCATCGACTACGTACCCGTCCGCGAGCGGCACGGGAAGGTGTGGCACCAGGGTCCCTTCTGGTTCACCGGCAACTTCGTGCTGACCACGATGGTCACCGGCTTCCTCGGCCCGGCCCTCGGCCTGAGCCTGCCCGCCTCCGTGGCGGCGGTCGTCCTCGGCGCCTGCTTCGGCACCTTCTTCATGGCCTTCCACGCCAACCAGGGCCCGCGGATGGGGCTGCCGCAGATGATCCAGTCGCGGGCCCAGTTCGGCATCCGCGGCGCGATCGTCCCGTTCGCGGCGGTGGTCTTCGTCTACGTCGGCTTCAACGTCTTCAACGTCGTCCTGGCCGCGCAGGGCCTGCGCACCGTCTTCCCCGGCGGCACCACGCTCTGGTACGTGCTGATCATCGGCGTCGCCCTCGTGCTCGCCGTCGTCGGCCACGACCTGCTGCACCTCGTCCAGCGCTGGCTCACCTACGTGCTGATCGCGGTCTTCGGCGTGCTGACCGTCGGCGCGCTGATCCAGTTGGACCCGCACTCCGCGGCCGCCGCCGGGCACGCCGCGCACGGCTCCTGGACGTCGTTCCTGGTCGTCTTCTCCGCCGCGGCCGGCTACCAGATCAGCTACGCCGTCTACGTCTCGGACTACTCCCGCTACCTGCCCCGCGACGTCTCCGCGCGCAAGGTCATCTGGTGGACCTACGCGGGTGCGGCCGGCTCCGCCGCCTGGCTGATGTCGCTGGGCGCGCTGCTCGCCTCGGCGCTGCCGCACCCGGACGCGATCAGCGGCATCCGTCAGGTCGGCAACGCGATCATCCCCGGCTTCGGCACCTTCGCGGTGGTCGTCTCCTCCGTCGCCCTGGTCGGCATCATGGCCGTCAACGCCTACGGCGCGATGCTCACCACCACCAGCGCGATCGACGCCTTCCGCGCGGTCAAGCCGACCGTCCGGATCCGGATCGCCGGCATCGTGGCCATCGGCCTGATCGTCTTCACCGTGGCGATGCTGCTCCCGGAGAACTACCTGGAGAGCTTCAACACCTTCGTGCTGATGATGCTCTACTTCCTGATCCCGTGGACGGCGGTCAACCTGGTCGACTTCTACTGGGTCCGGCGCGGTCACTACGCGGTCACCGCGATCTTCGACCCGGCCGGCATCTACGGCCGCTGGTCCTGGCGCGGCATCGCCGCCTACGCCGCGGGCTTCGTCGCGATGATCCCGTTCTTCTCCACGTCCTTCTACACGGGCCCGGTGACCGAGGCGCTGGGCGGTGCGGACCTGGCCTTCGTCCCCGGCCTGCTGGTCGGCGGCGGCCTGTACTACCTGCTCAGCCGCAACCTCGACCGGGCGGCGGAGGCGGCGGCGGTCGCCGAGAGCGAGCGCGAGCTGGAGGGGGTCGACGGGGCGGGGACGGTCACCGCGGCCTCGCCCACGCCCGCCTGACCCGCGGGGCGGCGCGGGCCGCCCGGGGGTGCCGCCTACCAGCGGATGAGCCGCCCCATTCCTCCCGCTATGGTCGGTCGGTAGGGACACGTCCCACCGACCGACCGGCGGTTTCCGGCCCCGTCCGGCCATCCGGCCGCCCGGATGAAGGGAAGTGAGCGCACCATGCAGGTGGCGTTTCTGGTGGCCCCCGCGGGCACCGAACAGATCGAGCTGACCGAGCCCTGGCAGGCGGTCCTCGCCGCGGGCGGCACCCCCACGCTGATCTCCACCCGGTCGGGCCGGATCCAGGCGTTCCACCACCTCGACAAGGCCGACACCTTCCCCGTCGACCTGACCGTGGACGCGGCGTCGGTCGCCGACTTCGACGCCCTGGTCCTCCCCGGCGGCGTGGCCAACCCCGACGCCCTCCGGCTCGACAAGGGTGCCATCTCCCTCATCGCGTCCTTCTTCGAGACCGGCAAACCGGTCGCGGCCATCTGCCACGCGCCCTGGACCCTGATCGAGGCCGACATGGTCCGCGGCCGCACCCTCACCTCCTGGCCCAGCCTGCGCACCGACATCCGCAACGCGGGCGGCACCTGGGTCGACAAACAGGTCGTCGTCTGCACCCAGGCCGCCAACACCCTCGTCACCAGCCGCAAACCCGCCGACCTGCCCGCCTTCTGCAAGGCCATGGCCGAGGAGTTCGCCCGCTGAACGGCTGAAGCGCGCAGAACCGTTGAACGGCACAGCGGCACAGCGGCACAGCGGCACAGCGGCAGAACTGCACGACCAGAACGGCTGGGCGGCAGAACCACTCAAGCGCTGAACCGCTCGCCGGCGGCGCGCCCCCGGGTCACGGCGGCCCGGGGCCCGTCGCCCCTCACGCCGGTCCGTGGACGCCGGGCCGGCAGCCCGGCGCCGCCGCCCGGCCGACCGCGGAACATCCCCACCCCGCACCGGCGTTGTGGCCCAACAGGGGGCGCGCCCACCCCCTAGGGAACATCCCCCACCCCATCCGCCGCCCCGTCCCCCACCAACACCACCGCCGCTTCCGCCGGCAGGTGCAGTGTCCCGTCGGCCTCCGGGTGCAGCGGGCGCGGCCAGCCCGCCACCGCTTCGAAGCGGGATGCCCCGGCGGGGCCCACCGGGATGGTTGACGTGCCCTCAGAGGCGAGGTTGACGGCCAGGTGTACGGGGCCGCGGCGGAGGAGGAGCCAGCGGGCGGACGCGTCGTGGGTGAGGCGGGTGCGGGACGGGTCGGGGTCGGTCAGCGCGGGATGGGTGCGGCGGAGGGTGAGGAGGGTGCGGTACCAGGACAGCAGGGCGGCGTGCGGCTCGGCGGAGGGTTCGGCCCAGTCCAGGACGCAGCGGTCGCGGGTGGCCGGGTCCTGCGGGTCCGGCCAGTCGGCGTCGAGCCCGTCCCCGTGCGCCGCGCCGCCCTCCTGCGCGGCGAACTCGCGTCGTCGGCCCGCCCGTACGGCCTCCGCAAGCTCCGGGTCCGGGTGGTCGGTGAAGTACTGCCAGGGGGTGCGTGCGCCCCACTCCTCGCCCATGAACAGCATCGGGGTGAAGGGGGAGCAGAGGACCAGCGCGGCGGCGCAGGCGAGCAGGCCGGGGGAGAGCGCCGCGGTGAGCCGGTCGCCGTGGGCGCGGTTGCCGATCTGGTCGTGGGTCTGGGCGTAGGCGAGCAGCCGGTGCGGCGGGGTCGTGCGCAGGTCGAGCGGTGCGCCGTGGCGGCGGCCGCGGAAGCTGGAGTGGCCACCGTCGTGGAAGAAGCCGCCGGTCAGGGTCTTGGCGAGGGCGGCCAGCGGGGCGCGCGCGAAGTCGGCGTAGTAGCCGTGGGACTCGCCGGTCAGCGCGGTGTGCAGGGCGTGGTGGAAGTCGTCGTTCCACTGGGCGTGCAGGCCGAGGCCGCCGCTGGCCCGCGGCGCCGTGGTGCGCGGGTCGTTGCGGTCGGACTCGGCGATCAGGAACAGCGGGCGGCGCAGCTGGGCGGCGAGCGCGTCCACGGCGGCGGAGAGTTCGGCCAGGAAGTGCTGGGCGCGGTCGTCGTGCAGGGCGTGCACGGCGTCCAGCCGCAGTCCGTCGATGCGGTAGTCGCGCAGCCAGCCCAGCGCGCTCCCGATGAGATAGCCGCGGACCTCGTCGGAACCGGGGGCGTCGAGGTTGACCGCGGCCCCCCAGGGCGTGTGGTGGGCGTCGGTGAAGTACGGGCCGAACTCGGGGAGGTGGTTGCCCGACGGGCCGAGGTGGTTGTGGACCACGTCGAGCACGACCCCGAGGCCGTGGCCGTGCGCGGCGTCCACGAACCGCTTGAGCCCGTCGGGCCCGCCGTACGGCTCGTGCACCGCCCAGGGCGCGATCCCGTCGTACCCCCAGCCGTGGGTGCCGGGGAACGGGCAGACCGGCATCAAGGAGATGTGGGTGATGCCGAGGTCGGCGAGGTGGCCCAGGCGGGCCGCCGCGGCGTCGAAGGTGCCTTCGGGCGTGTACGTCCCGATGTGCAGCTCGTAGAGGACCGCGCCGGGCAGCGGACGGCCGGGCCAGGGGTGCCGCCAGGCGAACCCGGCGTGCTCGACGACCGCGCCGGGTCCGCCGGGGCCCTCCGGCAGCCGGGCGGCGCGCGGGTCGGGCCGCGGCGGGCCGTCGTCGAGCCGGAAGGCGTAGCGGTCGCCGTCGCGGGCCGGCGCGTCGGCGCGCCACCAGCCGGGGCGTCCGGGGGCGGGCTCCAGCGGGACCGGGGGCTCGTCGGACCGGTCGCCGGCCCACTGGAGGGCGACCCGTCCGGCACCCGGCGCCCATACCTCGAACAGCACGGCTGTCCTCCTTCGTCACTGCGGCCCCGGCCGTCCCGACACCAGGCGGCCCCGGTTACCGACGACCAAAGCACGCCGCCGCCGTGGACGGAAGGACGCGGCGCGGCGGGGCACGGACATCGCCTGGACACCGACTCGCCGCAGGCCGGACAATCACGCTATGACTTCGCTCCAGTTCCCCGCGCGGCCTTCCGACGCCGATCGGGAACGCGCCCTTGAACTGCTGCGCGACGGTGCGGCGGAGGGACGGTTGTCCCAGGACACCTTCCTGCGCCGGCTGGAACTCGTCCTGACCGCCCAGCAGCACTCCGATCTCGCGGCCGCCACCGCCGATTTGGAGAGCCGCGGCAAGGTCCAGGGGTTGCTGCTGCGGATGGTCGGCCGGGTGTCGGCGTTCCACATCCGGGTGCGCAGGGCCTGGCGCACGGAGCGGCTGCCGAAGCTGCTGCTGCCGGAGCCCGGGCCGTTCCCGCTGCTGATCGGGCGGGCCCCGGGCGTCGGCCTGCGGCTCAACCACGAGACGGTCTCCCGCAACCACGCCGAGCTGCGCAGCGAGGGCACCGGCTGGATGCTGCGCGACCTCGGTTCCACCAACGGCACCTGCGTCAACGGCCGCCGGCTGGTGGGCGAGATACCGGTCGGTCCCGGCGACCACATCAGGTTCGGGCAGGTCGACTACGTCCTGACGGAGCGCCAGGCCCCGCCCGAGCGCTGACGAACGCAGCAGGAGCGGGGAAGGGGTGCGGTAGTCGGGCTCCCGGGGGCGGACGACGGAGCGGCAGAGCGGCCCGGTGCGGGTGCGGTCAGTGCTGGTGCAGCCCCCGCCCCGCCAGTGTCAGGAACGCCTCGCCGACCGCCTCCGACAGCGTCGGATGGGCGTGCACCTGCTGGGCGACGTCGGACGGTTCGGCGTCCCACGCCACGATCAGCTGGCTCTCCGCGATCATCTCCGAGACGTGCGGCCCCACCAGATGGACGCCCAGCACCGCGCCGGTGGCCTCGCCACCCGCCCCGTCCGCTGCCGCGATCACCTTCACGATGCCGCCCTGCCCGTGGACCATGCCCTTCGCGGTGGCCGTCAGCGGCATCGTGTTGACCTTGATCTCCAGCCCCCGGGCGCGCGCCGCGGCCTCGCTCAGCCCGACCGACGCGGTCTGCGGACTGGAGTACGTCACCCGCGGCACCGTCGCGTAGTCCACCGGACGGGACGGCACCCCGGCCAGCGTCTCGGCGACCAACAGCCCCTCGGCGAACGAGGCGTGCGCCAGCCCGGGCGACGGCGGCGGCAGCAGATCGCCGACCACATGGATGCCGGGCACCGCGGTCTCCAGCCGCGCCCAGTCCGCCGGCGGTACGAAACCCCGCTCGTCCACGGCCAGCCCGGCCGCCACCAGCCCGAGCCCGTCGGTCACCGGGGCCCGCCCCACCGCGACCAGCAGCCGCTCGGCCTCGACCACCACCTCCTCGCCCTTGGGCGTGACGACGGTGGCCCGTACACCGTCCGGCAGCAGCTCCGTGCCGGTCAGCGTCGAGCCCGTGCGGACGGTGATCCCGCGCCGCTTCAGCCCCCGGAGGAGATGCCGGCCGACCTCCTCGTCCTCCAGCGGAAGCAGCCGGTCCGCCGCCTCGACCAGGGTGACCTCGGCGCCCATCGAGCGGTGGAACGAGGCGTACTCGATGCCGATCGCCCCGCCGCCCAGGACCAGCACCGACCCCGGCAGGCCCGGCGCGAACAGCGCGTCGTCGCTGGTCACCACCCTCCGGCCGTCCGCCGTCAGGCCCGGCAGCGTCCGGGGCCGGGAGCCGGTTGCCAGCACGATCCCGCGCCGGGCGGTGAACGTGCCGCCCTCCGGCCCGTCGACGAGCACCGAACGCGGCCCGGTCAGACGCGCCGAACCGTGCACCACGCGCACCCCGGCGCGCGTCAAGGTGCCGCTCACGCCCTGGTGGTTGCGGGCCACGATGTCGTCCCGGGTGGCGGTCAGCGCGTCCCAGTCCACCGCGTCCACGCTGGCCTTGACGCCCCAGCGGGCGCCCGCCTCCGCGATGCCGTCGACCAGTTCCGCGGCGTGCAGCATCGCCTTGCTGGGGATGCAGCCGCGGTGCAGGCAGGTGCCGCCGACGAGATCGCGTTCGGCGAGCACCACCCGCAGTCCGAGGGCGGCGGCCCGCAGGGCGGTGCTGTAGCCGCCGGTGCCCCCGCCGATGACGACGACATCCGGCGCGTCGGGCCGGTCCGTGAGCGAGTCCGTGTTCATGGCAACAGCCTCCGCCCACCCGCGGTCATGAGTCCAAGGCAATGTTTCTATGGGAGCGATGAACTGTGTGCATGGGAGCGCACGGGGGAGGCGGGGAGCGGCGGATGAGCCTGCGGCAGATGGAATACCTGGTGGCGGTGGTCGAGGAACAGTCCTTCACCCGGGCCGCGGAGGCGCTGCACGTCAGCCAGTCCGCGCTCTCGCACCAGATCAAGGCGCTGGAACGGGAGGTCGGCGGCCCGCTGCTGGAGCGGATGAACCGCGGCGTGCGGCTGACCGCGATGGGCCGGGCCTACTACCCGCACGCCGAACTCGCCGTCCGCAGCGCCCGCCAGGCCCGGCGCGCGGCGCTGGCCGCCGGCGGGGCGGAGAGCGGCGAACTGCACATCGCGACGGTGCACGCCCAGGCCATCGGGGTGCTCCCGGCGGTCTGTGCCCGCTGGACCCGGCTGCACCCCGGGGTCCGCCTGGTACTCCACGAGTACGCCACTACCGACGAACTGACCGACCAGATGGTGCGCGGGGTGGCCGACGTGGCGCTGGGGCCGCGCCCGGAGGACTGGCCGGGGCCGGTCACCGTCGTCGGCCGGGAGCGGATGGTGGTGGTCGTCCCGCACGACGACCCGCTCGCCGCCCGGGAGTCGCTGCGCCTGACGGACCTGGCGGACCGGCCCTGGGTGCGGTGCAGCCTGGAACCGGTGCTGGCGGGCCGCCGCTGGCTGGACGTGGAGTGCGAGCGGGCGGGCTTCACCCCGCGCACCGCCGTCCGCACCCAGCACACCTCGACGGCCGTCCGGATGGCCTCGGCCGGCGTCGGCGTCCTGCTCACCGCGGCCCACGAACTGACCGGCCTGGACTGCGCGCGGATACCCACCGACCCGCCGTGGCGCCGCGACATCACGGTCTTCTCGCGGGTGGAACTGACCGGCGCCGCCGCGGAGTTCACCGAGCTGCTGAGGGAGTGGGGCGCCGCCGATGGTTCCTGACGCAGCGTCAAGAATGCCCGGCCGCGACACCCCTGCCGCCGCCTTTGCCGCTCGGTGCTACTCCCGTACGAGCAGTGCCACCGGCCACTGCGTCAACAGCGAGTCCACCCCCACCGCGGCACCGCCCGCCAGCGTGCGGCCGGTCAGCAGCTCCCGCCAGTCGCCGCCCGCGGGCAGCCGCAGCCCGGTGTCCCACCAGCCGCCGGTCTCCTGCAACCGCAGCGACAGCCGGGTCACCGCCGTCACCACCCGTCCCGCACGGACGAACGCCACGCAGTGCTCGGCCGCCGGGCCCTCCGCGGCCAGCGGCTCGTACGACGCGGCGGCGCCGAACCACTCCGGGTGCGCCCGCCGCAGCCGCAGCGCGGTGGCCGTCAGCCGCAGCTTCTCGGCGGACAGCCCGGCCGGCGCGGCACCGTCGTCCAGCGCCGCGAGCGGCCCCGGATCGCACCGCGCGGGCCGCCGGTTGTCCGGGTCGACCAGCGCCGCGTACTCCCGCTCGGTGTCCTGGTAGAGGTCGGGCACGCCCGGCATGGTGAGGTGCAGCAGCGTCGCGGCCAGTACGTTCGCCCGGACGTACGGGGACAGTTCGGCCTCCAGCGCGGCCAGTCGGTCGGCGGCCGGACCGCACGGCCCGCTGCGGACGAACTCCGCCACCGCCTCCTCGTACACCGCGTCCGGCTCCGTCCAGGTCGTGCGCAACCCGGCCTCCCGCACCGCCTTGAGGACCGCGGGCGTCAACTGCTCCGCCGTCGGGCCGCCGGTGGCGGACGCACCCAGCCCGAACGCGGTCTGCCAGGCCGACCAGGCCACCAGGGGATCCACCCGTACCGCACCGTCCGCGACCTCCCGCCCGTCGGCCACCACGTTCAACACGTCCCGCCAGCGGTCCGGGCACTCCGACAGCACCGCGATCCGCGCCCGCACATCGGCACTGCGCTTGGTGTCGTGCGTGGAGAGCACCGTGCCGCTCTCCGGCCAGTCGCGCTGCAGCCGTGCGCAGTACTCGTGGAACGTCCCGGGCCCCAGCGCGGGTTCCCCGGGATCGCCCCCGACCTCGCAGGCCGACAGCAGCACCGGGTAGCGGTAGAAGGCCGTGTCCTCCACGGACTTGGCGTGCAGCGCGGACGCGGTCTGCGCGAACCGCGCGGCGAAGTCCGCGACATCGGGATCCACGGCGTCCGTTTCCACGGCCTCGCGCTCCGCGGCATCGCGACCCGGGGCGTCGTCCGCGCCGTCCGCGCCGTCCGCGTTGTATCCCAACCGCCCGAGCACCAGGTCGTGGACCAGATCCACCGCCCCGGCTTCCTCCGGCACCCGGAAGGTGGCCCGGGCCCGCTCCGCCGCGGCGCGCAGCATCGCCGCGTCCGCCGCGGCCCGGGCGGTGTCCGTGGCCTCCCCGGCGTACGGCCGGTAGACCGGTAGCCGCACCAGTAGTTCCCGCACCGCCTGCCGCAGTGCCCACGGCGCATGGTCGCCCGGCCGGGGCACCCGCTCGCCGATCCGCGCCGCGGTCCGTACCAGCCGCTCCACCTCCGCCGCCAGGTCGTGCTCGACGACCTCGTAGGCGGCTCGGCGGACCGTCTCGTCCCAGTCGCCGCCCTCGTCGGCCAACGGGGTGACGAAGTCGCGGTAGTGCGAGAACAGCCGCCCGGCGCCCTGCGGGCAGACGAACAGCCCGTCGAGGTGGCGGAGCGCGTCATAGCCCGTGGTGCCCGCGCAGGCCCAGCCGTCCGGCAGCCGCTCGGCGCCGGTCAGGATCTTCTCCACCACCGTCCAACAGCCCTTGGTCCCGGCCCGCAGCCGCGCCAGATAGCCCCCGGGATCCACCAGCCCGTCCGGATGGTCGATCCGCAGCCCGTCGACGACCCCCTCCCGGATCAGCCGCAGCACCGTCCCGTGCGTCGCGTCGAACACCTCCGGATCCTCGACGCGGATCCCGATCAGCTCCGAAATGGTGAAGAAGCGCCGGTAGTTGAGCTCGGTGCGGGCCAACCGCCACCAGGCGAGGCGGTACCACTGCGCCTCCAGGAGACGCGGCAGCGGCAGCAGTTCCGTACCGGGGCGCAGCGGGAGGACCTGCTCCCCGTAGTGCAGCAGCCCGCGCTCGACCCGGAACCGGGGCAGCTCGTTGCCGATCCGCCCCTCCAGGACGGGCAGCAACAGCCGTCCCCCGTGCCCGCCGTCCCAGTCGATGTCGAACCAGTGCGCGTACCGCGACGCCGGCCCGTCGCGCAGCACCTCCCACAGCGCCCCGTTGAGCGACAGCGGCGCGGGCACCGCCATGTGGTTGGGCACGATGTCGACGACCAGCCCGAGGCCGTGCGCCCGGGCCGTCGCCGCCAGCGCCCGTAGCCCCTCCTCGCCGCCCAGCTCCGCCCGGACCGCCGCGTGGCCGGTCACGTCGTACCCGTGGGTGGACCCCGGCACCGCCTCCAGTACGGGGGAGAGGTGCAGATGGGACACCCCGAGGGCGGCGAGATACGGTACCGCCCGTTCGGCGGCGGCGAACGGGAAGTCCGGCTGGAGCTGCAGCCGGTAGGTGGCGGTCGGCGACGGACTCGAAGGCTGCGTCATGGGAACACCCGTACCCCGCCGACGGCCCGTTCTGTCATCGGGTTGCGTCATCCCGGGCCGTCCCGCCGGTCGTGTTTTCGTCCGAACCGGAAAGCCCCTTCGCGGTATCGCTTTGTACGTACCGCCGCTACGGATCGTGCCGGTGCGGTGGATAGCTTCTTGTGATGACCGCCGCCACCGCCACCTACCGCCGGGTGCTCGCCCTCAGCGGGCCGCTGCTGCCCGCCGTCTCCTTCCTGGGGCGGTTGCCGACCGCCATGTGCCAGCTCGGCAGCGTGTTGTTGGTGGCCGAGACCAGTGGTTCGCTGACCACCGCGGGCCTGGTGGGCGGCGCCCTGGCGGCGGGTCAGACGGTCGCCGGCCCGCTGATGGGGCGGCTCGCGGACCGGCACGGCCAGCGCCCGGTGGTGCTCGTCGCCTGCTGGCTCAACGCGCTGGCGGTGGCGGCTCTGGTGACCGCCGCGCTGGCCCGGACGGCGACGCCGCCGCTCGCCGCGATCGGCCTGCTGGCGGGGGCGAGCGTGCCCCAGATCGGCCCGCTGGCCCGCACCCGGCTGGTCGCCCTGGCGCACCGCGCGGCGGCCGACGACCGGGTGGTGAGCGCCGCGCTGTCCCTGGAGGGCACCCTGGACGAGGTGTCGTTCGTGCTCGGTCCGGCGCTGGTGGGGCTGGCCGCCACCCTGGCGCACCCGGCGGTGGCGCTGGCCCTGGCCGCGGCGCTGCTGGCGGTCTGCGGCTCGGCGTTCGCGCTGCACCCGACCGCGGTCGCCGTGCGGCCCGCCGCGAACGCCGCCGCCCGGGCCGTCCGCCCCGCCCGCACCCGGATGCCCCGCGCCGTCCACGCCATGCGCCTGTCGACGGCCCTCCAGGGCGCCATGTTCGGCGCCTGCCAGGCCGGCATCACCGCGCTCACCGAACGCCTCCACCAGCCCGCCCAGGCGGGGCTGGTGTACGCGGCGATGGGCGTGATGAGCGCCGCCGCTGGCCTCTCGCTCGCGCTGGTACCGGCCCGGATCGGCCTGCCGACCCGCTGGCGGGCGGCCGCCGCCGCGCTCATCGTGCTGTCCGTGCCGCTGCTGTTCGTCCGGTCGATGGCCGCGCTCTACCTGGTCGTCGTGGTGCTCGGGGTGGCGTTCGCGCCGCACCTGATCACTCTCTTCGGGCTCACCGAACGGCTGGTGCCCGCCACCCGGCTGGCCGAGTCGATGGCGTTCCTCACCAGCGCGGTGGTCGGGGGCCAGGCCGTCGCGCTGGCCGTCTCCGGGCGGCTCGCCGACGCGTACGGCCCGTCCGCCGCCTTCGCGGTCGCCGTCGGCGCCGCCGTGCTGATCCTCGGCGTCGCCCTCGCCACCCGCGCCGGCTCCCGGCCCACCGCCCCCGTCCGCACCGCCCGGCCCGGCCGGGGGGCCGCGGCGGACCGCACCCCGGCCCCCTGAGCCTTTGGCCCCCCCCGCAGGCTCAGGCCGGCCGCTGGAGCACCAGCAGGCTCCGCCCGACCAACGTCAGCCGGTCGCCGCCCTTGACCTTGGCGCCCCGGCCGTCCGCCGCCGCTGCCGGCCGGTCGGTGTCCACCACGACCTGCCACTGCCGGCCCAGGTGTTCCGGCACCGTGAACTCCTTCTCCTGGTCATGGGCGTTGAACATCAGCAGGAACGAGTCGTCGGTGATCGGCTCGCCGCGCGGCCCCGGTTCCGAGATCGAGCTCCCGTTCAGGAAGACCGTCAGCGACTTGGCGTGGACGGACTGCCAGTCGCGCGTCCCCATCTCCGCCCCGACCTCGGTGAACCAGGCGATGTCGGACAGCTCGTCGTGGGTGCCCTCCATCGGGTGCCCCTGGAAGAACCGCCGCCGCCGGAAGACCGGGTGGTCCCGCCGCAGCCACACCATCTGCCGGACGAACGCCAGCAGCGCCAGCTCCTCCTCCCGCTCGGCCGCCGCCGGCGTGTCGACCACCGCCCCGCCGTCCCCCTCGACCGCCTCGCCCCCGTCCGCCTCGCCCGCCTCGTCCGTCCCGTCCGCTCCGTCGGGCCGGTCGGCGTCGAACGCCCCGGCGCTGCCCGGCGCCCCCGGCTCCGGCCACCGCACCCAGGTCAGCTCGTTGTCCTGGCAGTACGCGTTGTTGTTGCCGCGCTGGCTGCGGCCGAACTCGTCGCCGTGGCTGAGCATCGGCACGCCCTGCGACAGCATCAGCGTGGCGAGGAAGTTCCGCATCTGCCGCAGCCGCAGCCGGCGCACTCCGGGGTCCTCGGTCGGCCCCTCGACCCCGCAGTTCCACGACCGGTTGAAGCGCTCGCCGTCCCGGTTGTCCTCGCCGTTGTCCTCGTTGCGCTTGTCGTTGTACGAGACCAGGTCGCGCAGGGTGAAACCGTCGTGGCAGGTGACGAAGTTGACCGAGGCGAGCGGCCGCCGCCCGTCCTCCTGGTAGAGGTCCGACGAACCGGTCAACCGGGATCCGAAGTCCGCCAGCGTGCGCGGTTCGCCGCGCCACAGGTCCCGCACGGTGTCCCGGTACTTCCCGTTCCACTCCGTCCACAGCGGCGGGAAGTTCCCCACCTGGTAGCCGCCCTCCCCGACGTCCCACGGCTCGGCGATCAGCTTCACCTGGCTGACCACCGGGTCCTGGTGCACCAGGTCGAAGAACGACGACAGCCGGTCCACCTCGTGGAACTGCCGGGCCAGCGTCGCCGCCAGGTCGAACCGGAACCCGTCCACGTGCATCTCCTGCACCCAGTAGCGCAGCGAGTCCATCACCAGTTGGAGCACGTGCGGACTGCGCATCAGGAGGGAGTTGCCGGTGCCCGTGGTGTCCATGTAGTACCGGCGGTCGTCCGACAGCCGGTAGTAGGAGGCGTTGTCCAGCCCCCGGAAGGACAGCGTCGGCCCCAGGTGGCTGCCCTCGGCGGTGTGGTTGTAGACGACGTCGAGGATGACCTCGATGCCCGCCCGGTGCAGCGCCCGGACCGCGGTCTTGAACTCCAGCACCTGCTGCCCGCGGTCCCCCCAGGACGCGTAGGCGTTGTGCGGGGCGAAGAAGCCGATGGTGTTGTAGCCCCAGTAGTTGCTCAGCCCGGCGTCCACCAGCCGGTGGTCCTGGACGAACTGGTGCACCGGCATCAGCTCCAGGGCCGTGACCCCCAGCGCCGTCAGGTGGTCGATGATCGCCGGGTGCGCCAGCGCCGCATAGGTACCGCGCAGTTCCTCCGGCAACTCGGGGTGGCGCATGGTCAGGCCCTTGACGTGGGCCTCGTAGAGCACCGTCTCGTGGTAGGCGGTCCGCGGCGGGCGGTCGTCGCCCCAGTCGAAGTACGGGTTGACCACCACCGACGCCATGGTGTGCGGCGCCGAGTCCAGGTCGTTGCGCACCTCCGGGCGCCCGAAGCGGTAGCCGTAGACCGCTTCGTCCCAGTCGATCACGCCGCTCATGGCCCGTGCGTACGGGTCGAGGAGCAGCTTGGCGGAATTGCAGCGGTGCCCCCGCTCGGGCTCGTAGGGGCCGTGCGCCCGGAAGCCGTAGCGCTGTCCCGGCATCACCCCCGGCAGATACGCGTGCCGTACGAAGGCGTCGGACTCGCGCAGCTCGACGGCGGTCTCCGACCCGTCGTCGTGCAGCAGACACAGTTCGATGCGCGTGGCGGCTTCGGAGAACACCGCGAAGTTGGTGCCCGCACCGTCGTAGGTGGCACCCAACGGATACATCTGTCCCGGCCAGACCTGCATGCGTAGACTCTTCCACTTTCTCTACGGGGCGGCGGCGGCTCCACGACACACGTCCGCGGACCGAATCGGATTCCTTCCCCCATATGTCCCAAACTGCCGGATAGTGGGAGATTTTCGTGTGAACTCCGCTGAATGGTGGGTCGTCTTCTGTAATGTCGGATTGTCGTACCGTGCGCCGATCGGGGTCGGTGGCCGGCATGGACGGTCGGTGTACGGGGCGGCGGACCGGTACGGCTGTCCCTCAAGCGGACCTCTTCGACGGACTACATCAAATGCCGACGGTTCGCCAGCGACATTCCGGCCCACCGCGGCGCCCCGCGCCCGGCCCGGCCTCGCGGCGCGATGTCAACGGCCCGCCGTCGGAACACTCCATCGCGTGGGCCGGAATCGGTCCGCGCCTCCTGCCCTGGCTATGAAACCGCTCACTCCCCCCACACCTTCCGGCCACAACCGGCACTATGAATAAGGGGAGTTGGCATCCGACTCGATGCATCCTGCTGCACCGCCCCCCGCGCCGCAGTAGTCTGCCTTGATCGTTGGCACGGGGGTTCGGGAGGCGGTGGCAGGTGAGCGGCGGGCTGGAGTTGCCCCCTGGTGACGAGAGTCATGAGGGCCACGAGGGCGGCTCCGTGGACGCACCGCCCGGCACGGTGTCCCTGGCCCGCCCCCTGGAGATCGGCGCGGAATTGGACTGGGGGGCCGACGCCTGGAGCGAGGTGCGGACCCGGGCCCGACGGGCCGGTCGCGCCTACATCTGGCTGAATCTCGTCGAGCAGCGCCTGCGGGCCGTCGTCGCGGCCGTCCTGCGCCCCATCTACGAGCCGGTGCACGGCGACGAATGGGTCATCGCGGCCGCCGGGCCCGCCGGCCAGGAGTGGGTCCAGCGCGCGGTCGCGGTCCGCGAGGTCAGCCGTCGCAAGGGCTACCTCCTCGACCCCGCCGACGACAACATCGTCAGCTTCCTGACGCTCCCGCAGCTCCGCGAGCTGATGGTCCAGCACTGGCCCTGCTTCGAGCCCTACGTGGACGACCGCCGCGAGGTCGAGCTGGTCCTGGACGAGCTGGAGGTGGCCCGCAACATCGTCTCCCGCAACCGCGCGCTGTCCGAGACCGTCCTGGCCCAGGCCGAGCGGGCCTCCGCCCGTCTGCTGGACATCCTCGGTTCCGGGGCCGGCACCCGTATTTCCGGGCGGCTGCCCATCGACGCCGTCGAGGACCTCGTCGGCGACCGCTACGCCGACGTGGTCGGCGTGCACCCCGACCGGGTACGGCTCCAGCGCCAGCTGCCCGCCGAGGACCTCTTCGGCGGCGCCCGCCGCCTCGACGCGGTCGGCATAGGACTCAACCTCCTGGTCCAGAACTACTCCGGCCGTCGGCTGGTCCGGCTCGCCGAGTCCGGCTGCCGGGTCCGGGTGCTGTTCCTCAACCCGGCCAGCAGCGCGGTCCGCCGCCGGGAGCGCGAAATCGGCCTCAAAAAGGGCGAGATGAGCCGCTCCATCGAGATGAACATCCTCCACATGCGCCGGGTCCGGGCCCGGCTGCGGGACCCCGGCGCCTTCGAGATCCAGGTCTTCGACGAGACCCCGCGCTTCACCGCCTACCTCGTCGACGGCGACGGGCCCGACGGGATAGCCGTCGTCCAGCACTACCTCCGCAAGAGCCGCGGGATGGAGTCGCCGGTCTTCGTACTGCGCGGGGGCGGCCGCGAGGTGGTCCGCCAGGACGCCCGCGACGGCCGGGACATCGACCACGGGCTCTTCGAGATCTACCGCGAGGAGTTCGAGAGCGTCTGGGCGGACTCGCGGCCGGTCTCCTGAGCCGGTCCGGGCGGCGGGCCGGGCGGCGGGCCGGGCGGCCCGGCCCGTTGTCAGTGGCGCGTGGGAGAGTGGTCGGACCACGGGGGAGGAACCACCGAAGGAGGCCGCGCATGAGTGAGCGCAGCGTGGGGATCGGCCCGGCCGAGGGCCGGGACGGCATCGAGCAGGGGTGTGCGCCGCGCCGGTGCGGGGTCGGGCGAAGCGAGGTTTCGGCATGAGCTGGCATCAGGAGCTGCTGGTCGGCTTCGACCTGGAGACCACCGGCACCGACGTCGAGCAGGACCGCGTCGTCACGGCCGCGCTGATCCGGCTGGAGGGGGACGGCCGGGTGGCCGACAAGCGGTCCTGGCTGCTCGATCCGGGCGTGCCGATCCCCGACGAGGCCGCGGAGATCCACGGCATGTCGACCGCATACGTCCAGGAGCACGGCCGAGCGCCGGCGGCTGCCATAGCGGAGATCACCGAGGCGCTGGCCGAGGTCCTGCGCGCGGACATACCGCTGGTGGTGATGAACGCCCGCTACGACCTCTCGCTCCTGGACCGCGAGTGCCGTCGCCACGGCGTGCCGACGCTGACCGACCGGCTGGGCCGACCGCCCGCCCCGGTCATCGACCCGCTCGTCCTCGACAAGCACGTGGACCGCTACCGCAAGGGCAAGCGTGCGCTCCAGGCGCTCTGCGGGCACTACGGCGTACCGCTCGACGGCGCGCACGAGGCGGGCGCCGACGCGGTGGCCGCGGCCGGCGTCGCCCGTCGCATCGGGGAGAAGTACCCGGCCGTCGCGCTGCCCTCGCCGCGTGCCCTGCACGCCCTCCAGGAGCAGGCCGCCGCCGAGCAGGCCGCCTCGTTCCAGGCGTATCTGCGCCGGTCCGGCGACCCGCGGGCGAGAGTCGAGCCGGCCTGGCCGCTGATCCCGTTTCAGCGCTGAGGCACCCGGCCGGTGCGGCCCGGAGGCCGGGTCACCGCCTCAGAACGGGTACCACCGGATCGCCGCGTCCTTCTCGCGCAGCGAGGCGATCCGCCGTCGGAACTCTTTGAGCGCCGCCGGATTCCCGGGCGCGTGCTGGGAGACCCAGGCACAGCTCGCCGTCTCCCGGGATCCGCGCAGGACGGCGCAGCCCTCCCAGTCCCGGACGTCCCACCCGTACACCGACACGAAGGCGTCGTAGGCTTCCGCGCCCAGCCCGTAGCGGTCCCGGCTCAGCGCCATCACGACCAGGTCGTGCTCGCGCAGGTCCGAGGAGAAGGTCTCCAGGTCGACCAGCACCGGCCCGGCGGGCCCGATGTGGACGTTGCGGGGCAGCGCGTCGCCGTGGATCGGGCCGCGTGGCAGATGCGGCTCCAGCGCCGTCGCGGCCAGCGCGAAGGCATCCCGCCGGCCCCGCAGATACTCCGCGTCGGCCGGCGACACCGCGTCGCCGGCCAGCCGCAGCCACCGCTCCACGCCGTCCAGCAACTCGCGCCGGGGGAGCGCGAACGGCGGCTCGGGCAGCGCGTGGACGCGCTTGAGCAGCTCGGCGAGGTCCTGCGGCGCGGCGGGCCGGACGGCCTCCGGCAACTGCTGCCAGTACGTCACGGGGTGCCCGTCGACGAGCCGTGCGGTCGGTTCCGCGGCCCGCACGGCCGCGACGTCCTCGGCCGCCAGCCACTGCGCCACGGCCAGCTCCCGCTCGGCGCGCGCCAGCAGTTCGGCGCTGCGGCCGACCCGGACGACCGGGCCGCGCTCGCCCAGGGCGAAGACGGCGTTCTCACCGAGTGCGAGCAGCCGGGCGTCCGCCGCCGCGCCGGGGTGCCCGGCCGCGGCCAGCACGTCCCGGGCACGCGCCTCGGTGAAGGCAGGGCTGGGTTCGGTCATCGGGTTGCCTCCTGCGGTGCGGTCTCGCGACCAGTGTCGCAGGTGCCCGATGCCGCTCCGGGGCCCGTCCGCCCGCCGTCGGAAGAACACTGCCGGGTGGGGGAGTTGACCGCCCGCCGCACCCCTGGTGTGGCGACTTTTCGCCGTTGAACGATACGTATCGTCTCGCATAAGGTCCTGGGTATGCCTCAGCACCCCTCGCACATCGCCATGTTCAGCATCCCGGCGCATGGCCACGTCCAGCCGAACCTCGACGTCATCCGTGAACTGGTCGACCGTGGGCACCGGGTCAGCTACGCCATCCCGGACGCCTTCGCCGATCTCGTCGCCGCCACCGGCGCCGAACACCGGCCGTGGACCTCCGTCCTGCCCATCGATGAAAATCCGCAGTCCTGGGGCCCGGACGTCCTCGACCACCTGGAACCCTTCCTCGACGACGCGGTACAGGCCCTGCCGCAGCTCGCCGCGGCCTACGAGGGCGACACCCCGGACCTCGTCCTCCATGACAGCGCCGCGTTCCCGGCGCCGCTGCTCGCCCACTGGTGGGAAGTTCCGGCCATCCAGCTCACCCCGCACATGGTCGCCTGGGACGGCTACGAAGAGGAGGTTGGCAAGGGGATTCGCGAGGAGGTGCTGCGCGCCGAGCGCGGCCGCGCCTACTACGCCCGCTTCCGGGCCTGGTTGGATGAGCACGGCGTGCCGGGTGTCGTCGAGCCGGATTTCCTCTCCGCCCGCCCCGCCCGCGCCATCGTCCTGATCCCCCGCGCCATGCAGCCGAACGCCGACCGGGTCGACCCCTCCGTCTTCACCTTCGTCGGCTCCTGCCAGGGCGACCGCTCCGCGCAGGGCGACTGGCGGCGGCCCGCCGGTCTCGCGCCGGACGCCAAGGTGCTCCTGGTCTCCCTGGGCTCGGTGTTCACCGATGCGCCGGAGGTCTACCGGGCCTGTATCGAGGAGTTCGGCGGGCGGCCGGACTGGCATGTGGTGCTGCAGATCGGGAAGTTCACCGACCCGGCGGTGCTCGGCGAGATCCCGGACAACGTCGCGGTGCACACCTGGGTCCCACAGCTGGCGATCCTCCGCCAGGCGGACATGTTCGTCACCCATGCCGGGATGGGCGGCAGCCAGGAGGGCCTGGCGAACGGGGTGCCCATGGTGTGCGTACCGCAGGCCGCCGACCAGTTCATGAACGCCGACACCCTGGAAAGGCTCGGTGTCGCACGGCAGTTGGCGAACGGGCAGGTGACGGCGCGGGCACTGGGTGATGCGGTGCGCTCGCTGATCGACGATCCCGATGTGGCCGCGACGCTCCGACGGATCCGCGCCGAGATGGCGGACGAGGGCGGCAGCCGGCGGGCCGCCGATCTCATCGAGGCCCAACTCCCGTAGGCGTAACCGCCGGTACGCAGATCTTGCGAGGCGCGAGCCTGCCACAGGGGGATGGTTGACGAGCAAATGAATCGTCAGCTGTCCCCCTTCGTTGCGCACATGTAAACGGAGTTGAGTCGGTGTGCGTCAACTCCAGCGCGTCCTTTGGGTACTTCTGAAACCCTTTGTATTTCTACAGGGTTGTTGCGAATCTCACACGGCCCGGCGGCCCTTGAATTGCACTCGTCAATCCGACAGGGTTTCGAACCAGTCCGCCGGAGATCTCGCGGTCTCCTCGGGCTCTTCGCAACGCTTCCCCCCACACCACGAACGAGGAGAACCCTCGCCATGGCTCATAAGCGTTCCAGCAAGAAGCGGCTCATCACGGCGATATCCGCCGCCGTGGCCGCCACTGGTATCGCCGCCGTCACCGCGGTCACCGCGGGCGCGTCGCCCGCCGCCGAGGGCAAGATCTACGGTGCCGACGCAAAGGGCGCCGTCACCGGCAGCTACATCGTGCTGCTGAAGAAATCCGCCTCGATGCACGCCGCCGAGAGCGGCGACCTTGCCGCCAAGTACGGCGGCAAGGTCAAGCGGACCTTCACCTCCGCCATCGACGGCTTCTCGACCACCGGCCTGTCCGCCGAGGACGCCAAGCGCCTGGCGGCCGACCCGGCCGTCGACAAGGTCGTCCAGAACCACACGTTCCACATCGACGGCACCCAGGAGAACCCGCCGTCGTGGGGTCTGGACCGCATCGACCAGACCGACACCAACGGTGACGGCAAGTACAACTACCCGGACAGCGCGGGCGACGGCGTCACCGCCTACGTCATCGACACCGGTATCCACATCAGCCACAAGGACTTCGGCGGTCGCGCGTCCTACGGCTTCAACGCCATCGACAACAGCAACAAGGCCGAGGACGACAACGGCCACGGCACCCACGTCTCCGGCACCATCGGCGGCACCGCGCACGGCGTCGCCAAGAAGGTCAAACTGGTCGCCGTGAAGGTCCTCGACGCGCAGGGCTCCGGCAGCACCGAGCAGGTCGTCGCGGGCATCGACTGGGTCACCAAGAACCACAAGGGCCCCTCGGTCGCCAACATGTCGCTCGGCGGCGGCGCGGACGAGGCGCTCGACGCGGCCGTGAAGAAGGCCATCGACTCCGGTGTCACCTTCGGCGTCGCGGCCGGCAACGAGTCCACCGACGCGGGCCAGGGCTCCCCGGCGCGCGTCAAGGAGGCCATCACGGTGGCCTCCAGCACCAAGGACGACCAGCAGTCCGACTTCTCCAACTACGGCAGCGTCGTCGACCTCTACGCTCCGGGCTCCGACATCACCTCGGACTGGAACACCAGCGACGACGCCACCAAGACCATCTCCGGCACGTCGATGGCGACCCCGCACGTCGTGGGTGCCGCCGCGATCTACCTGGCCGACCACAAGGACGCCAAGCCGGCCGACGTGGAGAAGGCGCTGACGGACGGGGCCACCCCCGACAAGATCAGCAACCCGGGCCAGGGCACGCCCAACAAGCTGCTGAAGGTCGTGCAGTAGTCCGCCAGCAGCCGATCGGGTCGTTCGGCACCTGACGCCGGCCGTCGCGCTCGCCCCCACGGGGCGCGGCGGCCGGCGTCGCCGTGCCCGCGGCCCGCCAACGCGCCTTCCCCCGCGTCGGGTTATCCACAGGAGGCTCCCTCCGAATCCGTGGACGGCCGAGCGTGGCTACCGTCGGTGACATGCACGGAGTCACGCCGATTCTCGGCATCAGCACCATCGTCTACGGAGTGATCGGACTGATCTGCGTCGTCCTCGGCGCGGTCCGCACGACAGGGGGGAGCCCGCCATGCACACCGTCACCGTCATCGTCCCGGCGCACAACGAGGAAGAGGGGCTACCGGCCACGCTGGAGTCCCTCGCCCGGCAAACCGTCCCGCCCGACCGGATCCTGGTCGTCGACGACGCCTCCACCGACCGCACCGGCGAGGTAGCCGCCGCACACGGCGCCACGGTGCTCCGCCCACCGCGCAACCTCGGCAGCAAGGCGAGGGCGCAGAACCACGCCCTCCCGCGGTGCACCACCGACCTCGTCCTGGCCGTCGACGCGGACACCGTCCTGGCCCCGGACTACCTCGAACGCATCCTCCCGGTCTTCGACGACCCCGACGTCGCCGTCGCCGCGGGCACGGTCCGCACCCGACACACCCGCACCGTCTGGGAGCGGGGCCGCTCCACGGAGTACCTCTTCGGATTCCACTTCCACCGGCCCATCCAGGCACTCGCCGACAGCCCCATGGTCTGCTCGGGGTGCTGCTCGGTCTTCCGGCGCGGCGAACTGGTGGCGTGCGGCGGCTTCCCCGAGCGCACCATCGTCGAGGACATGGACTACACCTGGTCCCGACAGATCGCCGGCCGGCGCGCGGTCTACGTCTCCGACGCGGTGGCCCTCGCCGCCGACCCGGAGAACCTCACCTACTTCCGCAAACAGGTCAAGCGCTGGATGGCCGGCTTCTGCCAGAACGTCCGGCTCCACCTCGGCCGACTCCTCGTCCACAAACCGCTGTTGGCGATCTGGGTGCTGCTCGCCCTGTTCGAGATCCTCACCGCGCCGCTGTGGTGGGTCACCCCGTTCGTGCTCACCGCGACGACCGGTGCCTCACCACCGGCCGCCCTCGCGTGGTGGGCCGGCACCGACCTCCTGCTGACGCTGCCACCGCTGGTGTACGCCGCCCATCGCCGCAAACTCCCGCTCTGGGGCGTGCTGGTGAACATCCCCTGCGCCTACGCCACCAAGGCGGTCAACGTCGTCTACGCCTGGAAGGCCCTGGTCGTGGAGTTGTTGCTGGTGCCCCTGCACCTCGCGCGGGGGCTCACGGTCTATGAGAAGGGGCGCGCCGACGCACCCTCGGGGCAGCGGGTGGTGGCGACCTGACCCGACCCGCCGTGCTGTGGCTTCGGCCTTGGCCCTGACCTGCACTGACGAGATGTGAGGCGGCGCGGGCAGTGGCGAGGCGGTGGCGGTCGGTGTCGCTCAGGCGATGAGCGCCGCCGCGTCGCCGCGGGAGCGGGCCCGGACGGCCTGGTCGTAGCGGCGCAGCAGCAGCCGGGCCAGTTCGGGGGCGGCACCGAGCACCGGGGCGAGGATGTCGGCGCGGGCCTCGCGGGCACCGGCGGCGATGCGGTCCGGCAGGAAGCCCGGCGCGATGACGTACGGGGCGACGGCCACCCGTTGGACGCCCTCGGCCCGCAGTTCCCGTACGGCGTCGGCCGTGCGGGGAAGGGATGCGGAGGCGAACGCAGGTCGCACGGCACACCAGTCTGCGGTGCGCCGCCACTCCCGCGCGATTTCAGCGATCACTGCGATCGCCTCCGGGTCTGAGGAGCCCGCCGAGGCCAGGACGACCCCGGTCGAGCGGTGGTCACCGGGCCGCAGCCCGGCCTCCTCCAGCCGGCGCTCCAGGGCGCCGGTCAGGAGGGGCGAAGGGCCGAGTACATCGGCCTGGTGGACGGTGAGCAGGGGCAGCCGCGCGGCGGCCTCCCGCAGCACCGCGGGGATGTCGGACTTCGCGTGGAAAGCACGGGTGAGGAGGAGGGGGAGAGCCACCACGTTCCGTACGCCCTCGGCCGAGAGGCGCTCCAGTACACGGGGTACCCGGGGCGCGTTGAAGTCGAGATAGCCGACCTCCACGCGCAGCCCCGGCCGCCGCTTCCGGACGCGCGCGCAGAGCGCGGCGACGGTCGCGGCGTGCCGAGGGTCACGGCTGCCGTGGGCGATGACGAGGAGAGTGGGGCGTGTGCTCATGGTTTCAGCTCTTGACGAGGAGGCCGCGGCTGCGCAGCACCCGGCGCTCGATCGGGGCGAAGATCAACAGCTCGATGCCGATGCCGACGATCAGGATCAGCAGGATGGCGGCCAACACCCAGGACATGTCCTGCAGTTCGCGGCCCTGTTCCAGGAGCTGGCCCAGGCCGGTGCCGAGATCGGGAGCGTTGACGATGAGTTCGGCGGCCATCAGGGACCGCCAGGAGAACGCCCAGCCCTGCTTGAGCCCGGCGAGGTAGCCGGGCAGTGCGGCGGGGAGCAGCACATGGCGGACACCGGCCAGGCCGGTCGCGCCGATGGTGCGGCCGGCCCGCAGATAGAGAGGAGAGATCTGGTCGACACCGGACACCAGCCCGTTGGCGATCGAGGGCACGGCGCCGAGCAGCACCACCGCGTAGATGGTGGCGTCGCTCAGCCCGAACCAGATGATCGCCGCCGGGACCCAGGCTACCGAGGGGAGGGACTGCAGCCCGCTGAGGATCGGACCGATTGCGGCTCGTACGGGCTTGACGCGGGCCACGATCAGTCCGAGCGCCGTGCCGAGGACGACCGATGCCAGGAAGCCGAGGGCGCCGCGGGAGAGGCTGGTCCACACGAAGCCCAGCAGGGTGCCTTCGAGCCACTTCTGTTGGAGCGAGCGGAAGACGTCGAGTGGGCTCGGCAGCAGATAGTGCGGCTTGAGCTGGAAGTGGTACGCGAGTTGCCAGAGCGCCAGCACGATCACGATCGCGATGACGGGAGGGAACGCCTTTGACAGCGCGGTACGCAGCCACGGCTGCCGGGCGACCACGGCGGAGTCCAGGGCGTCGAGCCCGGCCTCCAGACCGGCGAGGTCGCCGGCGGTGGGACGGGGCGTGGCGCCGGCCGCCTCGGCGCCGGCTCCGGTCCCGGTTTCCGTGGTCGCCTCGGCGGGGGAACCGTGCGTGGAGCCCGCTGAGCCGGCCACCGCGTCGGTGGCCGCTTCGGTGGCCGGGGTGGTGGAGGGGCCGGCGGGGTCGTCGCCGGGGTTTCCCTTGGCGGACGACGCGGTGGTCTCAGTGCTGGCCATGGCGGCGGATCTCCCCACGGAGCTGTTCGGTGATCTCGATGGACAGGTCGGCGACCGCGGAGTCCTCGATGCGGCGCGGCTGGGGGATGTCCACGTGCCACTCCCGGGCGACTCGGCCGGGGCGGGAGGAGAGCAGCACGACCCGCTCGCCGAGCCGCACCGCCTCACGGACGTTGTGGGTGACGAAGAGCACCGAGAGGTTGCCCGCGGCGGAGCCGCTGCTGTTCTGGGTCTGCCAGATCCGGGTCAGTTCGTCGTGTAGCACATCGCGGGTGATGGCGTCGAGGGCGGCGAACGGCTCGTCCATCAGCAGCAGTTGGCTGTCCTGGGCCAGCGCCCGGGCCATCGCCACCCGCTGGCGCATGCCGCCCGACAGCTCGTGTACCCGCTTGCCGTACGCGCCCTTGAGACGGACGAGTTCCAGCAGCCGCTCGGCCTCGCCGCGGCGCTCCGCGCGCGGCACCCCGCGCAGCCGCAGCGCCAGTTCGATGTTGCGGCCCGCGGTCAGCCATGGGAACAGCGCATGCTCCTGGAACATCAGGGCCGGCCTGCCGCCGGGCGTCTCGATGGTGCCGGCGGACGGCTTGTCCAGACCGGCCACGAGACTGAGGAGGGTGGACTTGCCGCACCCCGAGGCCCCCAGGAGGCAGACGAAGGAGCCGGGTGCGACGTCGATGTTGATGTCGTCCAGCACCTGCTGTTGCGCGCCGGGGCGGCCGAAGGACTTCGAGACGTGGTGGATGCGAGCGGCGTACGGGCCGGTGGTGCCGGCGTCCGCCGGGGCGGGCTTGGTGAGCGTGCTGGTCGTCATCGGTGTCACCTCCTGGGAGTTCGGGGGGCCGGGGTCAGTTGCCGCCGAGGCCGGCGTCGTCGACCGGCGGCTTGCCCTCGGACTTGAGCACCTTGTTCAGCAGGGTGAGGTCGTAGATGCCCTTGAGGTCGGGCTTCTTCAGCAGCCCCGCCTTGACGGCGTGGTCCGCCTCCTCCTGGAGGGTGGCGGCCAGCGGGTCATCGGTGACGTCGACGTTCTTGAAGGCCGGGTCGATGACGTCGTCCGGGAGCGGCTTGCCGGTGATCGCCGGGTCGGCCAGTTTCTCGTTCAGTGCCTTGACGGCCTCGGCGGGGTGCGACCGGATCCAGGTGTTGGTCTTCACCGAGGCGCGCAGCACGGCCTCGACCGCCTTCGGGTGCTCCTTGAGGAAGCGCTGCGAGACGATCACGTTGGTGATGACGAACTTGCCGTCCTGCCACAGCTTCTTCTCGTCGAGCAGTGCCTTGCCGCCCGCGGCGACCAGCTTGGACGCGGTGGGCTCGGGCACCCAGGCGGCGTCGATGCTGCCCTGCGTGAAGGCGGTGGGCGTGACCTTGTTGTCGATGCGCTGGACGGTGACGTCGCCCTTGCCGGTGGTGGCGTCGACCGTGTAGCCCTTGCCGGAAAGGAAGTTCAGCAGGGCGACGTCCTGGGTGTTGCCCAGCTGCGGGGTGGCGATCGTCTTGCCCTTGAGATCGTCCAGGCTCTTGATCTTCTTGGGGTTGACGATCAGCGAGACACCGCCGGAGGCCGAACCGGCGATGATCTTCAGGCTCTTGCCGTGCGACTTCACATAGCCGTTGATCGCGGGGGAGGGGCCGATCCAGCCGATGTCGATGGCGTTCGAGTTGAGCGCCTCGATCTCGGCGGGGCCGGCGTTGAAGACCGAGGACTTCACCGCGGTGCCGCCCAGCTCCTTCTGGAACTGGCCGGTCTGAAGGCCGATCAGCGGCGTGGCATGGGTGGTGTTGCCGAAGAATCCGATCTTGACCTGATCGAGCCCGTCGACCTTGGGCCCCTTCGGGGCGACGGTGGCCGCGGTGTCCTTCGGGGCCTGGGAGCCGTAGCCGCAGGCCCCCAGCGCGAGGGTCAGCAACGGGACGGTGGCGGCGACCGCCAGGAGGCGATGACGAACGGCAGACACGGGAGGTGTTCCTCTCGGAAGGCCGGGGGAGTACGCGCCTCGCTAGGGGGGCGCGCCCGGCGGAAGGGTGGAACTTCGGAGGGAGGACGTGGGGGGTACGGAGTCGGGCCCGGTCAGCACATACATCGGCCGACTCCGCCCTGTCCGCTCCCGAGGGCGCCGCTGCCTACGCGGCCCCCTTCCTTCGCGAAGGTCGAGAAGATGTCCCTGAGCATGATCAGAAATCCCACCCCTCGTCGTCGGTCGCGCCCTCCGGCGCCGGGTCCGCGGTCGCCTCCGTGAACGCCGTGCCGGCCATGCCCGCGGTCAGCGTGGTGCCGTCCGAGGGGTCGATCAGCAGGAAGGAGCCGGTGCGCCGGGAGTCCGCGTAGGCGTCCAGCGCCAGCGGCGCGGCGGTGCGGACCACGATCCGGCCGATGTCGTTGGCGACCAGTTCGCCGGGGGCCGGGTGCTGGGAGAGGTCGTCCAGGGTCAGCCGGGACGGGATCTCCTTGACGATCGCCTTGACGGTGCGGGTGGTGTGCTTGAGCAGCACCCGCTGCCCGACGGCCAGCGGCCGGTCGGCGACGTGGCAGACGGTGGCCTCGACGTCCTGGGTGACCGACGGCGCCGCGGCGGCCGGGGCGATCAGGTCGCCGCGGGAGACGTCGATGTCGTCGGCGAGCCGGAGGGTCACCGACTGCGGTGCCCAGGCGACGTCCACGCTCTGGCCGAGTGTGTCGATCCCCTCGACGGTGCTCGTCCGTCCCGAGGGCAGCACGGTGACGGCGTCGCCGACGCGCAGTACGCCGGAGGCGATCTGGCCCGCGTAGCCGCGGTAGTCGGGGTGCTCGGCGGTCTGCGGACGGATGACGTACTGGACCGGGAAGCGGGCCGGGTCGTCCGACGGGTCGGCGACCACCGGCACGGTCTCCAGGTGCTCCAGCACGGTCGGGCCGCCGTACCAGTCCATGTGCGCCGACGGGGACACCACGTTGTCGCCGGCCAGCGCCGAGATCGGGATCGCGGTGATCTCTGGCACGCCCAGCGAGCCGGCGTAGGCGGTGAACTCCTCGGCGATGGCCGCGAAGACGGACTCCTGGTAGTCGACCAGGTCCATCTTGTTGACGGCCAGCACGACGTGCGGCACCCGCAGCAGGGCGGCGACCGCGGCGTGCCGGCGGGTCTGCTCGACCACGCCGTTGCGGGCGTCGACGAGGACGACGGCCAGCTCGGCGGTGGAGGCCCCGGTCACCATGTTCCGGGTGTACTGCACATGCCCGGGGGTGTCGGCCAGGATGAAGCGGCGGCGCGGGGTGGCGAAGTAGCGGTAGGCCACGTCGATGGTGATGCCCTGTTCGCGCTCGGCGCGCAGGCCGTCCGTCAGCAGCGCCAGGTCCGGCGCCTCCTGCCCGCGCTTGCGGGAGGCGTGCTCGACGGCCTCCAACTGGTCGGCGAGGACCGACTTGGAGTCGTGCAGCAGCCGGCCGACCAGGGTCGACTTGCCGTCGTCCACGGAGCCGGCGGTGGCGAAACGCAGAAGCGAGGTGGTACCCGCATCCACCGTCAGGTCCGCACGGGTGGTGTTGGTCGTGCTCATGGCTAGAAGTACCCCTCGCGCTTGCGGTCCTCCATGGCGGCCTCGGACAGCTTGTCGTCGGCCCGGGTCGCGCCCCGCTCGGTGAGCCGGGACGCGGCGATCTCCGCGATGACGGCCTCGATGGTGTTCGCGTCCGACTCGACGGCGCCGGTGCAGGACATGTCGCCGACGGTGCGGTAGCGCACCTGCCGGACCTCCAGCCGCTCGCCGTCCTTCGGTCCGCCCCACTCACCGGGCGCCAGCCACATGCCGCTGCGCGCGAAGACCTCGCGCTCGTGGGCGTAGTAGATGGCGGGGAGTTCGATCTTCTCGCGGGCGATGTACTGCCAGACGTCCAGCTCGGTCCAGTTGGAGAGCGGGAAGACCCGGACGTGCTCGCCGGGCGAGTGCCGGCCGTTGTAGAGCTGCCACAGCTCGGGCCGCTGCCGGCGCGGGTCCCAGCCGCCGAACTCGTCGCGCAGCGAGAACACCCGCTCCTTGGCGCGCGCCTTCTCCTCGTCCCGCCGACCACCGCCGAAGACCGCGTCGAAGTGGTTCTTCTCGATGGCGTCCAGCAGCGGCACCGTCTGCAGCGGATTGCGGGTGCCGTCCGGGCGCTCGCGCAGCTCGCCGCGGTCGATGAAGTCCTGCACCGAGGCGACGTGCAGCCGCAGCCCGTGCCGCGCCACGGTGCGGTCGCGGTAGTCGAGGACCTCGGGGAAGTTGTGCCCGGTGTCGACGTGCAGCAGCGCGAACGGCACCGGCGCCGGCGCGAACGCCTTCAGCGCCAGGTGCAGCATGACGATGGAGTCCTTGCCGCCGGAGAAGAGGATCACCGGCCGCTCGAACTCGCCCGCCACCTCGCGGAAGATGTGCACCGCCTCGGACTCCAGGGCGTCCAGGTGCGACAGCGCGTAGGGGTTGTTGTCCAGTTCCTCGGAAAGCGAAGCAACGGTGGTCACGCGGTATCCCCTTCGTTCTCTCCCAGACTCCGTCCGGGGGCACCCCCATCTCCGCCCACGCGGTGCACAGGCGCGGGTATCACGGCCGGCTGCGGGTCGGTGCCCGCGTGGGTGTCGCTCACGCCAGCCCCCTCTCGACGAGCAGCGCGTGCAGCGCCGCCGCGGATTCCTGCACGGTCTGGGTGTGCGACTCGATCCGCAGGTCCGGCGCCGCGGGCGCCTCGTACGGGTCGTCCACGCCGGTCAGGCCGGAGATCTCGCCGGCCGCCTGCTTGGCGTACAGCCCCTTCACATCGCGCTCGGAGCACACCTCGACCGGGGTGGCGACGTGCACCTCCAGGTACGCGGTGCCCTCGCTCTGGTGGCGCTTGCGCACCGCCTCGCGGCTGTCCGCGTACGGGGCGATCACCGGGACCAGGGCCTTCACGCCGTTGCTCGCCAGCAGTTCGGCGACGAAGCCGATCCGCTGGACGTTGGTGTGCCGGTCCTCGCGGCCGAATCCGAGGCCCGCGGAGAGGAACTCGCGGATCTCGTCGCCGTCGAGCACCTCGACGCGGTGGCCCTCGCCGCGCAGCCGCTCGGCCAGCTCACGCGCGATGGTCGTCTTGCCCGCGCTCGGCAGACCGGTCAGCCAGATCGTGGCGCCCGTCATCTGTGTCTCCAAAAACTCCGCCATCAGTGCAGTCCGCACTCGGTCTTGTTGCTGCCGGCCCAGCGGCCGGCCCGCGCGTCCTCGCCCGCCAGCACCCGGCGGGTGCAGGGGGCGCAGCCGACGGAGGCGTAGCCGTCCATCAGCAGCGGATTGGTGAGCACCCCGTGCTTGGCCACGTACGCGTCCACGTCGTCCTGCGTCCAGCGGGCGATCGGCGAGACCTTCACCTTCTGCCGCCGGGCGTCCCAGCCCACCACCGGAGTGTCGGCGCGGGTCGGCGACTCGTCCCGGCGCAGCCCGGTCGCCCACGCGTCGTACCGGGCCAGCCCCTCTTCGAGCGGCTTGACCTTGCGCAGCGCGCAGCACAGGTCGGGGTCGCGGTCGTGCAGCCTCGGCCCGTGCTCGGCGTCCTGCTCGGCCACCGTCTGACGGGGCGTCAGGGTGATGACGTTGACGTCCATCACCGCCGCCACCGCGTCCCGGGTGCCGATGGTCTCCGGGAAGTGGTAGCCGGTGTCCAGGAACACCACGTCCACGCCGGGGAGGGCCCGCGAGGCCAGGTGCGCGACGACCGCGTCCTCCATCGAGGAGGTGACGCAGAAGCGCGGACCGAAGGTCTCGGCGGCCCAGGTGAGGATCTCCAGGGCGGGCGCGTCCTCCAGGTCGCGGCCCGCCTGCTCGGCGAGCCGCTGAAGGTCGGTGGTGGTGGTCACGGCGTACCTCCGTCTGAAGCGGAAGGAGCTGCGGAAGGGGACGGGGACGGGGTGGACCCGGCGGCTCCGGGGGCCAGCAGCCCCAGGAACTTCAGCCGGAAGGCCCGGCTGCACGCCCGGCACTCCCACGATCCGCCCCCTCCCTCCTCGGAGGGGCGCAGGTCCTCGTCCCCGCAGTACGGGCAGTAGAACGGCGCGGCGCGTTCGCTCACGGTTCCTCCCGTTCGGTCTCGGTGCGTTGCGACGTCACTTCAGCGCACCCTCTTCGGCGCGCGCCGCCCAGCTGGCGAACCGCTCGCCCTCCGTGCGCTGCTCCTCGAAGTGGCGCAGCACCCGCTCGACGTAGTCGGGCAGCTCCGCGGAGGTCACCTTCAGCCCGCGGACCTTGCGGCCGAAGCCGGGCTCCAGGCCCAGCGCGCCGCCCAGGTGCACCTGGTAGCCCTCGACCTGGTTGCCGTCGTCGTCCAGCACCAGCTGGCCCTTGAGGCCGATGTCGGCGACCTGGATGCGGGCGCAGGCGTTCGGGCAGCCGTTGAGGTTGATGGTGATCGGCTCCTGGAAGTCCGGCATCCGGCGCTCCAGTTCGTCGATCAGCGCGGCGCCGCGCCCCTTGGTCTCGACGATGGCGAGCTTGCAGAACTCGATGCCGGTGCAGGCCATGGTGCCGCGCCGGAACGGCGAGGGGTTGACCTGGAAGTCCAGCGCCTCCAGCCCGGCGACCAGCGAGTCGATCCGGTCCTCGGCCACATCGAGGATGATCATCTTCTGCTCGACGGTGGTGCGCAGCCGGTCCGAGCCGTGTGCGGCGGCGAGTTCGGCGACCTTGGTGAGGGTGGCGCCGTCGACCCGGCCGACCCGCGGGGCGAAGCCGACGTAGAAGCGGCCGTCCTGCTGCCGGTGCACGCCGATGTGGTCGCGCCACTTGTGCGCGGGCTGCTCCGGCGCCGGGCCGTCGACCAGCTTCCGCTTGAGGTACTCGTCCTCCAGCACCTGGCGGAACTTCTCCGGACCCCAGTCGGCCATCAGGAACTTCAGGCGGGCGCGGGTGCGCAGCCGCCGGTAGCCGTAGTCGCGGAAGATCCCGACCACGCCGGCCCAGACGTCGGCGACCTCGTCCAGCGGCACCCAGGTGCCCAGGCGCTGCGCGAGCTTGGGGTTGGTGGACAGGCCGCCGCCGACCCACAGGTCGAAGCCCGGTCCGTGCTCGGGGTGGACGACGCCGACGAACGCCACGTCGTTGATCTCGTGCACCACGTCCTGGACGGGCGAGCCGGAGATCGCGGTCTTGAACTTGCGCGGCAGGTTGGAGAACTCCTTGCTGCCGATGTAGCGCTCGTGGATCTCGTCCACGGCCGGGGTGCCGTCGATGATCTCGTCCGCCGCGATGCCGGCCACCGGGGAACCGATGATCACGCGCGGGCAGTCGCCGCACGCCTCGGTCGTGGACAGGCCCACTGCCTCCAGCTTCTCCCAGATGGCCGGGACGTCCTCGATGCGCACCCAGTGCAGCTGGATGTTCTGCCGGTCGGTGATGTCCGCGGTGCCCCGGGCGAACTGCTCGGAGACCTCGCCGATGGCGCGCAGTTGGGCGACGCTGAGTCGGCCGCCGTCGACGCGGACCCGCAGCATGAAGTACTTGTCGTCGAGCTCCTCGGGCTCCAGCACCGCGGTCTTGCCGCCGTCGATCCCGGGCTTGCGCTGGGTGTACAGGCCCCACCAACGCATCCGGCCCCGCAGGTCGTTGGGGTCGATGGAGTCGAAGCCGGCCTTGGAGTAGATCGTCTCAATGCGTGTCCGCACATTGAGACCGTCGTCGTCCTTCTTGAACTGCTCGTTGCCGTTGAGGGGTGTGAAGTGGCCAACGGCCCACTGACCCTCGCCGCGGTGGCGGCCGGCCTTGCGGCGGGTCGTGGCGGTGGGGCGTTCCGGGGTGGTGGCCATGGGTTTCGTCCTTCTGGGCGGCTCAAAGGGGCTGCGGACGGTGCGATGCACCCCTGTTGACCTGCGCGGACACACCGAAGCGCGGCGCGCGGGCGCGCGTCGGCGGTGGGCTGCAGGGTGGGGGCGACGCGTCCGCGACGGTGGGGACGGCGTGCGAAGCGGTGGTGCTGAGTGCTGTCCGGGTACGCAGGGCGGCGGGCCCTCACGCGTGCAGCGTCAGCCTGCCCGACAAATGGCGCTGGACATGCGGCCGAGGTCGACGTGGCGTCGACTCACCAAGGCAATTCCAGCTCGAGACATGACGGAAGCGTGGCACGCGGCTCTCTGGCCAGTCCACCGTTATCCAAGATATGGACATCAGCGTCCCGCATCACGAGATGCTGTGGCGTCCGTCACGTGCGGAGGGGGTGCCGCCGGATCCCCGGCCGCACCCCCTCCACGGGTCCGCGGTGAGCGCGTGCGTCAGCCGGCGTGGGCCGGCGTCGGTCCCGCGCCGGGCCACGGGCCGAGGTTCTCGACCACCGGCTCCTCGGTCACCGTGGTGTCGTACAGCCGGAAGCCGCGCCGCTCGTAGTTGGCCCGGGCGTGGGCCCCGTCGTCGCTGCAGGTGTGCACCCATACCCGCGTGGTCTCCGGCACGTCCGGCCACCGCTCGGCCAGGTCCCAGGCCCGCGCCGTACCGTAGCCGAGCAGGTGCCCGCCGATCCGCCGCCCCCGGAAGGCCGGCAGCAGCCCGAAGTAGACGACCTCCACCACCCCCGCCGGCTGGGCCTGGAGCTCGATGAAGCCGGCGGGCGTGCCGCGCTCGTACGCCACCCAGGTCTCGGTACCCGGCTTCCCGAGGTGTTCGGCCCACTGCGCGTACGACCACTCCAGGCGGTCGGTCCACAGGATGTCCCCGCCGACCGCCGTATAGAGGAACCGGCTGAATTCGGGCGAGGGTGCCTGGGAGCGGACGATCCGTACATCCTGCTCGGCGGGCGGCTCGGCGGCGGGCGCCAGATCGGTGCGCGAGGTCTGTTCGAGATACCAGGTGGTGACGGAGTGGCTCATGGCGCCAGCACATCACACCGGGGGAGGGGGCGGCCGGCGGTCGGTCGGAGAGCGGGCAGGGCCCTTCCGGGGCGGCGTCTCCACGGGCCGGCCGGCGTGCTCCCGGGCCGCCTCCACATCACGGAACAACCCGTCCATCTGCTGGGACGGCAGGGCCGCCCCGGGGGAGCCGTCGCCCCGGTGGGCCACCCGCTCGACCACGGCCGACACCGATCCGCCGCACAGTACCTCGGTCCGCAGCCGCGCCCGGGCACCGTATTCTCCGAGCGCGCCCCGGCCCCTCACGCCGGCCCGACGACGGCCCCCGGCCGCCGGGCCGCCAGCACCGCCGGCGACGTGGAGTGCGGCAGCAGCTCCACGGGCCGGGCCGGCAGTCGGAGCTCGACCTGAACCCCGTCCGCGAAGCGGTACGGCCGGTGGGCCAGCACCCCCGCGAGATGGCGCCGCAGCCGGGACAGCTCGGCCCGGACCGTCACCGTGCGCCCGCCGTCGCCGAACACGTCCCGGGCCAGCTCGGCGGCGCTGCGGCCGCCCGGATGGATGGCCAACAGGAACAGCAGCTCGGCGTGGCGCGGGGTCAGCGCGTGCGACCAGCTGCCCGCCGGCCCGGCCACCGTCACCACCGGACCGTCGGCACCGCCGAGGTCCAGCACCACCCGGTGCGGCCCGGGCGCCGGCTCCGGCCGGCCGAGCCGGATCAGCCAACCGCCCGGCAGCGGCTCCAACGTGCACATCCCGTACCGCGGCAGCCACAGCGGCCCGGCCTCCGGCGCCTTGGGCAGCGCCACCCGGTCCGGCGGGGTCATCCCCGTCACCGCGGCCGTCCAGCCGTGCGGATCCACGGCCAGCGCCCGCCCGCCGATCCGCGCCAGTATCGGCGCCGCGCTCGCCCGCAGCCGCTCCAGGGACGCGTGGTGGCGGGTCCGCAGCTCGCCCTCGGCGAGCCGGGCCACCGCGGAGACCAGGGCCAGCGTCGTCGGGTGGAACGAGGGCGCCGGGCCGCTGACGTCCACCGTGCCCAGCAGCCGCCCGTCGCGCGGGTCGTGCAGCGGTGCCGCGGCGCACGTCCACTGGTGGTGGCTGCGCAGGAAGTGCTCGGCGGAGTGCACCAGCACCGGGCTGCGGGCCACCAGCGCGGTGCCGATCGCGTTGGTGCCGACCACCCCCTCCGTCCAGTCGGCGCCCTTGTCGAAGCCCAGCCGGTCGGCCATCCGCCGGATCGGGGCGCTGCCCTCCCGCCACAGCACCCGGCCCTCGGCGTCGGTGACCACCATGATCTGCTGGGCGGCGTCGGCGGTCGGCAGCAGCCCGCCGCTGAGCACCGGCAGTATCGACGCCAACTGGGACGTCTGCCGCCGGTACTCCAACTCGGCCATCGACAGGGGGTGTTGGTCGGTCCCCCGCTCCGGGTCAACACCGCGGTCCAGCACCCGCCGCCAGGATTCGCCGATCACCGCACGGGGCGCGTCCCGGGGCGCGTCCGCCGGCAGGTGGTCGCCGGCCAGCGTCGCCTCGTGGAGCCCGGCCAGCCGCCGCGAGGTCTCCCGGATGTCCTGGGCGGACCGGACGGCGCTCTCGACCGGTCTGTCGGTCGGCCGGTCCCCGGTTCGCCCGCCGGTCCTGTCGATCGGTCTGTCGCTCACACTGCTCTCCGTTGTGCCCGTGTGTCCGGTCGGTGCCCATCGTGCCGTCAGCCGCCCGCCCTGGAGAGCCCATTGACCAGATCGGTTGCAACGGAATGCAACCGTTGTGGCCTATGACGCCTGCGGGGAAATCTGGTGTCAGCGGCCGATGGCACCCTTCCCCTGCCTTGTGGGTCGGGGACCCACATCCGGAGGTTTCGCCGGTCACCCGACGGAGAACCCGCCGGAGCCCGCCGGGGAGGCGATCGGCCGCCCGCGTCGTCGGCACGATGGGGGAGGGGGACACCATGGTGGCCGCCGCCCCACGTGTCGTGGTGATCGGCGCCGGCGAGGGCGGTCGGCTCGCCCGGGCCGCCCGGTTGGCCGGTCACTACGGCGTGCCCCGACTGTCCGCGGTCGACGTCCTGATCAGGCGTCAGCCACTGCCGAGCGCAGGATATGTGATCGACGGTGCGCCGCAACTCCTCGACCGGGTCGCGCGCTTCGGCGGTCCGCTGCCCGCACCGGCCTTCGCCGACCTCGTCGTGCATCTGCGCGAGGCGGAGCGGGACGGCACGGGTGACGCCTCCCGCGTGATCCGGTACTACGAGGCGCGCGGCGTCCTGGTCGGCTTCCGGCCGGACGTACCGGACGCCGAGATCATCGTGGCCATCGACGCGGCGCTGCGCGGGCGCACCGCGGCGCAGCCGCCGCGATGGCCCTGAAGACCGGGATCGGTGCCGAGTCGGCGCGGCACCGTTCCCTGCCCGGCGCGGCGGCGGTTATCCCCTGTCCCGTCCCCCACCCGGAGCCGCCTCCTGACGGCTCCGAGGGGACGGCGAACCGCCGCCGCGCCACTGGAGACCGGGCGGGCGCACCCGGTGGCACGCACTACTCGGCCACCACCACCGGGCGCGCCCGCCCCACCACCGCGGCCAGGTCCAGCGTGTGCGGCAGCGTGCCGAACGCCGCCCCCGCATCGCCGCCCAGTCGCGCGGCACAGAACGCGTCGGCCACCTCCGGCGGCGCGTACCGCACCAGCAACGCCCCCTGGAGCACCAGCGCCATCCGCTCGGCCAGCCGCCGGGCGCGCGCCTCGATGCCCTCCAGATCGGCGAGTTCGGTCAGCAGGCCCCTGATCGCCCGGTCCAGTCGGTGGTCGGCGCCCCGCGCGGTGCCGATCTCGGACAGATACGCGTCCAGCGCCGCCGGTTCGCGCCGCAGCGCCCGCAGCACATCGAGCGCCTGGACGTTGCCCGCGCCCTCCCAGATCGAGTTCAGCGGGGCCTCCCGCAGCAGTCGCGGCAGCCCCGACTCCTCCACGTAGCCGTTGCCGCCCAGGCACTCCAGCGCCTCCGCGACCATGGGCGTGCACCGCTTGGTCACCCAGTACTTGGCCGCCGGCACCGCCAGCCGCAGGAAGGCCCGGTCCCGCTCGGTGCCGCTGTCGTAGGCCGCCGCCAGCCGCAGCGCCACCGTGGTCGCCGCCTCCGACTCCAGGGCCAGGTCGGCCAACACGTTGCGCATCAGCGGCTGGTCGGCCAGCTTGCGCCCGAACGCCGCCCGGTACGCGGTGTGGTGCAGCGCCTGCGCCGCCGCCTGCCGCATCACCGCCGCCGACGCGGTGACGCAGTCCAGCCGGGTCGCCGCGACCATCTCGATGATCGTCGCCACCCCGCGCCCCTCCTCTCCGACCCGGCGCGCCCAGGTGTGCCCGTCGAACTCCACCTCCGCCGAGGCGTTCGAGCGGTTGCCGAGCTTGTCCTTGAGCCGCTGGATCCGGAAGGCGTTGCGGGTGCCGTCCGGCAGCACCCGTGGCAGAAGGAAGCAGGTCAGTCCTCCCGGCGCCTGGGCCAGCACCAGGAACGCGTCCGACATCGGCGCCGAGCAGAACCACTTGTGGCCGGTCAGGGCGTACTCCCCGGCCGCCGCCAGCGGTTCGGCGCGGGTGGTGTTCGCCCGGACGTCGCTGCCGCCCTGCTTCTCCGTCATCGCCATCCCCGCCAGCGCGCCCGCCTTGCGCGCCACGGGCCGCAGCTCCGCGTCGTACACCCGCGAGGTCAGCAGCGGCTCCCACACCGCGGCCAGCTCCGGCTCGGCCCGCAGCGCCGGCACCGCCGCATGGGTCATCGACAGCGGGCAGCCGTGCCCCGCCTCCACCTGGGTCCACACCAGGAAGCCCGCGGTGCGTCGGACGTGCCCGTGCGGGCGCGACCAGGCGTCGGTCAGCCCGGCCGTGACGGCGTGCCCGAGCAGCCGGTGCCAGGCCGGGTGGAACTCCACCTCGTCGATGCGGTGCCCGTAGCGGTCGTGGGTGCGCAGCACCGGCGGCGAGCCGTTGGCCTGCTCGCCCCAGCGCTGTGCCTGGGCCGAACCGGCCGCCCGCCCCAGCCGGCCCAGTTCCTCCCGCACCTCGCCGAGGTGCTCCCCGGCGACGTACCGGGCCACCCCCTCGGTGAGCGCCGGATCGGCGGCGAAGACGTCGTAGCCGGTGAGCGGCGGGGGCTGGTTCGTCACGGTATGAGTGGTGGCTGCCATGCCCGATACGGTAAAGAGGTGCAGCCGCCGAACGAACCCACCGAATCGCACGGGCCACCCCGGGGGCGCCTCACCCGTGCCCGGGTGCTCTACCGCAACGTCTCCAAGCGGCGGCTGGCGTGGCTGCTGGTCAAGGACATCGTCGGCAGCTGCATGCGCTACCGGGTCACCGGCCTGGCCGCCGAGGCGGCGTTCTGGTGCCTGCTCTCGCTGCCCCCGCTGATCCTGGGCCTGCTCGGCGTCCTCGGCTACACCGAACCGTGGATCGGCCACACCACCCTGGAGAACTTCCGCGGCCACCTGCTGCGCGCCGCCGGCACCGTCCTGTCCCACCGCGGCGTCGACGAGGTCGCCCGGCCCCTGCTGCAGGACGTCTTCACCGGCCGCCGCCCCGACGTCATCTCCCTGGGCTTCGCCCTCGCCCTGTGGTCCGGCTCCCGCGCGCTCAACGTCTTCGTGGACACCATCACGATCATGTACGGGCTCGACGGCCGGCGCGGCATCGTCAGGACCCGGCTGCTGTCCTTCGTGCTCTACCTCGCCGCCCTGGCCGCCGGGTCCATCGCCCTGCCGCTGATGGTCGCCGGCCCCGACGTGGTGGTCGGCTGGCTGCCCGCCAGCGAGAACGTCATCCGCGTCCTGTACTGGCCGGTCGTGCTGATCCTCTCCATCGCCTTCCTGACCACCCTCTACCACCTGTCGGTGCCGGTCCGTTCGCCCTGGCGCGAGGACATCCCCGGCGCCGTCGTCGCCCTGGCGATGTGGATCCTCGGCAGCTTCCTGCTCCGCCTCTACCTCACCGCGGCCGTCGAGGGCCCCACCATCTACGGCTCCCTGGCCGCGCCGATCGCGGTCCTGCTGTGGATCGGCGTCTCCGCCTTCGCGGTCCTGGTCGGCGCCGCCATGAACGCCGCGCTGGACCGGGTGTGGCCGTCGGTCGCCACCGCAGCCGCCCGCGCGGAGCTCGCCCGGCGCCGCGCCGCCGAGGACCTCGACGCCGGCTGACTCACGGCACCCAAATCCGCAGGAAGCGCCCGGCCACCCGCAGTTCGGCCTCGACGGCGGCGGCGGTCGCGCGCAGCGCGGGCAGCACCGCGGCGCGGGTGGCCGCCGGCGGCCGGCCGGCCGCATGGGTGGCGACCCCGACCGCGGCGACGGCACGGCCGGCGCGGTCGTGCACCGGGACCGCCAAGGAGCGCAGGCCCGCCTCCAGTTCGTCGTCCACCAGCGCGTGCCCGTCGGCCCGGACCCGGTCCAGGAGGGCCGGCAGCCCGGCCGGGCCGATGGCCGCACGCTCGGCGGTCGGCAGGGCGGCCAGCAGGACCCGGCCCGGGGCGGTGGCCGGCGCCGGGGCGCGGCTGCCCGGACTGATCGTGACGCTCATGATGCGCCCCGCCGGGACCCCGACGAGGTACTGGACGGCCGGTCCGGCGGCGTCGCCGTCGGCGGCCAGCACGGCCAACGAGGCCGAGTCCCCGACCCGTTCGGCCAGCGCGGCCAGGTGGGGCCGGGCGAGGGCCGGCAGGGTGAGCCCGGAGAGCGGCGCGAAACCCAGCTCCAGCACCTGCGGGGTGAGCCGGAAGCGCCCGTCGTCGGCCGCGGTGTAGCCGAGGTGCTCCAGGGTGATCAGGGCGCGCCGGGCGGTGGCCCGGGGGAGGCCGGTGGCCTCGGCGACGGCGGAGAGCGTCAGCGCGGCCCGGCCGGCGCCGAACGCGGTGAGCACGGCCAGCCCGCGGGCGACGGACTCCACGAATCCCGGGCCCAGTTGCCGCTTGGCCGCGCGCCGCCAGGCCGCCTGGTGGCGCGCGGCCGGATCCTCGGCGGAGGGCGGCGCGGCCAGCGCGGCCTCCATCGCGGCGACGGTGTCGCGGAGCCGGGCGAGGACCGCGCCCGGCAGCGCGGCGGCGGTGTGCCGGCTGGTGTGGCTGACCACGCTCACCGCGCAGACCGTGCCGCCGGCCGGGTCCCGGACGGGCAGCGCCACGGCGATCAGGCCCGGCTCGATGAGCTGGTCGTCCGGGGACCAGCCGGCGGCGCGGGCCGCGGCCACCCGCGCCGTGAAGTCCGCCGCGATCCGGCGGGCACCGGCCGGCGCGGCATCGCCGGCGCCCCGGGCCGGTACCGCGGGGAAGCCCGCGTCGACCGGGTCGGCGGCCCGGCGCGCCCGCCAGCGGCGCCACTCCGCCGGGCCCCAGTCCCCCGCGAACAGCGCCCCCGGCGCGCCCCGTTCGGCCGGCAGCAGATCGCCGATGCGGAACGCCAGCGACATCGCGCGGCGGCGGGTCGCCTGGTGGACGAAGCGCACCCCGTCGCCGTCCGGCACGGCCAGCGACACCGACTCGTCGAGCGTGTCGGCGAGGCGGTCGGCGAGCGGGCCGAGCCGGTCGGGGAGCCCGGTGGCGGCGAGGTAGGCGTTGCCCAGTTCCAGCAGACCGGGGGCGAGCACCGCGTCCCGGCCCTCGGCGCGGACGTGGCCGAGGGCGGCGAGGGTGCTCAGGACGCGGTCCGCGGTGGCGCGCGCCAGCCCGGTGGCCCGCGCCAGATCGCTCACCGCCGCCCGGCCGCCGGCCGCCGTCAGCGCGCGCAGCACGGCCAGCGCGCGGATCAGCGGTGTCACCGCCTCCGGTGGCGGCGGGGCGGGCGGAGCGGGGAAGGCGGACGGCGGCAAGGGGCTCTCCATGGTGCGGCGTTGTGGTCCGGGGTAGTCCGGAACCGTACCGGGCGGCCCGTTGACACGGCCCGGGGCCGGGACCAGACTCGGGGCAGCACACGATGTGAACGCCAGTTCACTGGGCGAACACCCTTTGTCCAGAGGAGAATTGACCCGTCGGGAGGGTCGGGGTCGCGCCACGGCCGGCCGGTTCCTGACGGGGTTCAGCGGGCCGCCGCGGCCGCCGCCGGCGCGCCCCGGTGACCGTCGGGGGAAACGTCGGCACGCTGGACCGCGTCCCGGCGAAAGCGGTGTCCACCGCCCGGTCCGTACCCGTCCACCGCAGGGAAAGGGCATCATGACCGCACCGGCATCCCCCGCCCCGCCGCCCCCGGCCCCCGCGCCGTACCGCGGCGCGGTGGAGCGCCACCCCCGACGACCGCTCCTCCCCTTCGACACCGGCACCGACCCGGATGCCGTGGAGCTGACCGGCCCGGTGTTCGGCCCCGCCGACGTCGGCGAGTGGGACGCCGACCTCACCCGGCAGCACCCCGGCGAGCCGCTCGGCGAGCGCATCACCGTCACCGGCCGGATCCTGGACCGCGCCGGCCGCCCTGTCCGCGGCCAGCTCGTCGAGATCTGGCAGGCCAACGCCGCCGGCCGGTACACCCACCGGCAGGACCGGCACCCGGCCCCGCTGGACCCGAACTTCACCGGCGTCGGCCGCTGCCGCACCGACGACCGGGGCCGCTACGCCTTCACCACCGTCAAACCCGGCGCCTACCCGCTGCCCGACGAGAGCTCCTGGCGCCCGGCCCACATCCACTTCTCGTTCTTCGGCACCGCCTTCACCCAACGCCTGGTCACCCAGATGTACTTCCCCGGCGACCCGCTGCTCCCGTACGACCAGATCCTCGCCGCGGTCCGCGACCCCGCCGACCGCCACCGCCTGATCGCCGCCTTCGACCATGCGCTGTCCCTCCCCGCGGGACCGCTGGCGTACCGCTGGGACGTGGTCCTCGACGGCCCGTCCGCCACCTGGACCGAGGAGGGCCGCTGATGCCGGACACCGACGACCGCGGCGGGCCGCTGGCCGCGACGCCCGCGCAGACCATCGGCCCCTTCTTCGGCCACGCGCTCCCCGTCCCCGACGGCGGCCGGATCGCGCCCGAGGGGCACCCCGACGCCGTCACCGTGCACGGCCTGGTGCGCGACGGCGCGGGCGCCCCGGTGCCGGACGCGCTGCTGGAGTTCTGGCAGGCCGGACCCGACGGCGGCCTGGCGGGCGCCCCCGGCTCGCTGCGCCGCGACGGCGCGGTCTTCACCGGCTTCGGCCGGGTCCCCACCGACGCCGGCGGGCACTACGCGGTCCGCACCCTGCGCCCCGCAGCCGCCGGGCGCTCGAACGCCGCGCCCCACCTCGCGGTCTGCGTGCACGCCCGCGGTCTGCTGCACCACCTGTTCACCCGCGTCTACTTCCCCGAGCACACCGCGGCGCACGCCACCGACCCGCTGCTGGCGCAGCTGCCCGAGGAGCGCGCCCGGACCCTCCTGGCCCACCCCGACGGCCCCGGCCGCTACCGCTTCGACGTGCAGCTCCAACAGTCCGCGGACGGCGCCTTCGAGGAGACGGTCTTCCTTGCCTTCCGCTGAACCACCGGCACAGCAGGCTGCGCCGGCCCGGGGCGTCCGTTCCCGCGCCGCCCACCCGGCGCTCTCCCGCCCCGCGGGCCTGCCGGGGCCCGCGCCCGGGATGCGGTACAACCTCGGTACGGCCGGTGATCCGGTCGCCCCCTTGGGGGTGCCCCCGGACGACGTCCGGGGGAGCCTCGTCGCGGCCCTCACCGCCCTGACCGGCCGCGACGAGGCCCTGGAGGCACCGCTCCGGGCGCGCCGGGCCGGCGCCCCGGACGCCGCGGGCCGGCCCGTCGGTCCCGCCCGCCGCCCCGGACCGCCCGGCGCCCGCGTGCCCCGCGCCCCGACGTCCCGCGCGTACCGCCCGCACCTCGCAGCCGCCCGGCACCCTCCGCACCACCGGTACGACCCGCAGGAGCCCCGATGACGCCGCCCGCCGCCCCCGCACTGCACCACACCACCGACGGCCCGCCCGGCACCCCACCGCTCGTCCTCGGCCCGTCGCTGGGCACCACGCTCTCCGTGTGGGACCCCCAACTCCCGGCCCTGGCCGGCCGGTTCCACGTCGTCCGCTGGGACCTGCCGGGCCACGGCGGCACCCCCGTCGACGCGCTGGCCGACCCCGGGACGACCACCGTGCCCGAACTGGCCGGCCTGGTCCTGGAGCTCGCCGACGCCCGCGGCCTCGACCGGTTCGCCTACGCCGGGGCGTCGCTGGGCGGCGCGGTGGGCGCCTGGCTCGCCGCCCACCACCCGAGCCGGGTCGCCTCGCTCGCCCTGATCTGCTCCTCCGCCCGGTTCGGCGAGCCGGCCGGCTGGCGCGAACGGGCCGCCCTGGTGCGCGCCAAGGGCACCGACGTGGTCGCCGACCCTGCCGCCGGCCGCTGGTTCACCCCCGCCTTCGCCACCTCACCGGAGGCCACCGCCCTGGTCGAGGCGCTGCGCCGGGACGTCTCCCCCGAGGGGTACGCGGCCTGCTGCGACGCCCTCGCCGTCTTCGACCTGCGCACCGCGCTGCCCCGGATCGGCGCCCCGACCCTCGTCGTGGCGGGCCGCGCCGACCCGGCCACCCCGCCCGCGCACGCCCGGGAACTCGCCGACGGCATCCCGGGCGCCAGCCTCGTCGAACTGTCCGGCGCCGCCCACCTCGCCGGCGTCGAGCGGCCCGCCGAGGTCCTCGCCGCCCTCCTCGCCCACCTCGCCCCGCTCCACACCGACCCCGCCCCAGGAACGGACCTCTGATGCCCCGCACCCCCGCTCCACCGAGGGACACCACCGTCGGCATCATCGGCGGCGGGCCGGCCGGACTGCTGCTCGCCCGGCTGCTGCACCGCGCCGGCATCGACTGCGTGGTGCTGGAGAGCCGGGACCGCGCCTACGTCGAGCAGCGGCAGCGCGCCGGAATCCTCGAACAGGGCACCACCGACGTCCTGCGCGCCTGCGGGGCGGGGGAGCGACTGGACCGCGAGGGGCTGGTCCACGACGGCATCGAGCTGCGCTTCGACCGGCGCTCCCACCGCCTCGACTTCCCGGCGCTCACCGACGGCCGCCGGGTCACCGTCTACGCCCAGACGGAGGTCGTCAAGGACCTGATAGCGCTCCAGCTCGCCGAGGGCCCGCCGCTGCTGTTCGGCGCCCGCGCGCTCGCGGTCACCGGCGCGGACACCGACCGGCCCCGTGTCCACTACGCACACGACGGCCGCGAGCACACCCTGGCCTGCGCCTACGTCGTCGGCTGCGACGGCTTCCACGGCGTGGCCCGGCAGGCGATCCCGGAGTCCGCCCGCCGCACCTTCACCCGCCGCTACCCCTACTCCTGGCTCGGCGTCCTCGCCGACGTCCCGCCCTCCCGCGACGAGTTGGTCTACGCCCACTCCGACCGCGGCTTCGCCCTGCTCAGCATGCGCACCCCCACCGTCAGCCGGCTCTACCTCCAGGTCCCCAACGACACCGACCCGGCGGACTGGCCCGACGAGCGGATCTGGGCGGAACTCCAGGCCCGTGCCGCCGTCGACACCGCCCCCTGGAAACCGGCCCGCGGCCCGCTCACCGCCAAGGCGGTCCTCCCGCTGCGCAGTTCGGTCACCGAGCCGATGCGCTGGGGCCGGATCCTGCTGGCCGGCGACGCCGCCCACATCGTCCCGCCCACCGGCGCCAAGGGCCTCAACCTCGCGGTCGCCGACGTCACCGTGCTGGCCCGTGCGCTGACGCACCGGCACCGGACCGGATCGGCGGAGCTGCTCGACGCCTACTCCGCCACCTGTCTGCGCCGGGTCTGGCGCGCCGAGCACTTCTCGCACTTCATGACCACGGCCCTGCACACCGACCCCGAGCAGAGCCCCTTCGACACCCGGCTGCAGCTCTCCCAGCTCGACCGGATCGCCGGCTCCTGGCACGCCGCCGCCGAACTGGCCGAGAACTACACCGGGCTGCCGCTGTAGTGACCGGCGCCGGGTCCCGGCCGGTCCGGGTCCCGATGACCCCTGCGGTAGCGCACCAGCAGCATCGCCGCGTCGTCGTGCAGCGGGCCCTCCGCGTGGTCGACCACGTCCTCCCGGACCGCCTGCAACGCCGCCTCCGGGTCGGGGTCCTTGAGCAGCACGGCCCGCTCGTCGAGGGGATAGAACCAGCCGGCCGAGTCCCGGGCCTCGGTGACCCCGTCGGTGTAGAAGAGCAGCTGGTCACCGGGGGCGAACGGCACTTCGTGGGGGACCGGCGCGTCCGGCCGGTGGTCCATCAGGCCCAGCGGCAGGGCGCGTTCCGGCGGCGCCGCGTAGCGGACCTCGCCGGAGGGGCGGACGACCAGGGGGGAGGGGTGGCCGAAGTTCAGCAGGGTCGCGTTCGGACCGTCGCCGATCTCGGCGAGGACCGCGGTCACGAACCGCTCGCCGGACAGATGGCGGTTCAGCGCCCGCTCGACCCGGGCGCCGACCGCCGGCAGGTCCGGTTCGTCGTGCGCCGCCTCCCGGAACGCGCCGAGCACCACCGCGGCGCTCTCCACCGCCTCCAGGCCCTTGCCCTGCACGTCCCCGACGATGATCCGCACCCCGGCGGGCGAGGTCACCACCTCGTAGAGGTCCCCGCCGATCCGGGCCTCGGCCACCGCCGAGGTGTACGAGACCGCGATCCGCAGCGGGCCGGCGCCGCGCGGCACCGGCCGCAGCAGCACCCGCTGGGCGACCTCGGCGATCGACCGGACATTGGCCAGCTCCGCCTCCCGGCGCTGCCGCATCACCGCGGCCACCACGCCGGCGGCGGTCACCCCGGCAACCGACAGCAGCGCGGTCAGCCCGCGCCGGCTCTCGAACAGCCCGCTGTGCACCCCCAGCCCGACGCAGAGCACCGCCGCGGTCAGCCCGACCAGCGCGGTCCGCCGCCAGCCGCCGACCAGACCGGCGAACGCCGGCCCCAGCGACACCAGGGGCAGGAAGCCGACCCCCGGGCCCGCGGTGATGTCCACCGCGCTGACCGCGGCCATGACCAGGTACGGAAGCGCGGCCAGCACGCGGGAGCGGTTGCGCTGCTCCGCCTTCTCCACGGTCAAAGGTCCACTCCGGCGTTGTGACGGCTCGGGGACCGGATGGCCGGCGGTCCCCGAGGGGCGATCGCTTGCGGGGCCGGCCACGGTCCGTTCGACTGTCCGAAACCGTCCTCCGGGCCCCCGACCTGAGCATATGCAACATTTGCCGGGCTGACGGACGGGGAGTACGCGGCCGTTACCGAATCGCAGCGGCACGGGGTGGTCCACCGGGGCCGGACGACGCGAGTGCGAGGACAGGAACCCGCGCGGTCCTGGGGCAGGCCCTAAGGGAGGAACGACCGCGCGGCGTTCACCCTGCCGGGGCGCAGGATGCGGATCGGGCCGCGGTTGCAGTCGGGGCAGTCCGCACGGGTCAGCGGAGAGGGCACCCGGCGGCCGTGGGCGAAGTAGTCGGCGCGGCGGTGGCCCGCCAGATCGGTGGTGTGCCGGATCTCGTACTCCTCCTCCCACCCGTGCCCGCAGTGCAGGCAGACGAACGAGTACGCCTCGTGAACCGTCTCGGTGTCCCTTTCCATGGTCACCACGCCCTCTCTCCGGGGCCGTCGCACCCGCGGCGGCGCCGGACGGATCCTGCCGCACCTCCCATTATTGCGCCGCTCCGGCGCATCCGCGGCGGCGCCGGAGCGGCCCTCAGGCCCGGCCACGGACCTCCGCCAGCGCCTCGTACACCGCCGCCACCAGCGCCCGGCTCCGCGGATCCTCGCCGCTGGTGCCACCCCCGAAGCGGTTCATCGTGTACGCGTAGGACAGTCCGTTCTCCGGGTCCGCGAAGGCGTACGAACCGCCCGCGCCGCCGTGCCCGAACGCCCGCGGATTGGGGCCCGCCTGCCCCCGGTCGTTGAGCATGTAGCCCAGCCCCCAGCGGAACGCGGTGGCGGTGCCCTCCGGGACGAGCGCGCCCAGCGTCAGGTCCGGCTCGTCCGGCCGGCTCTGCGAACTGCGCAGCGCCTCCAGGGTGGCGGGCCCGACCAGTCGGCCGCCGGCCAGCGCCGCGTAGACGGCGGCCAGGCCGCGCGCCGAGGCGTGGGCGTTGCTGGCCGGGATCTCGGCCGAGCGGTAGGCGGCGCTGTTGACGTCGCCGATCGGGACGTAGCGCAGCGCCAGTGTGACCGGGGCCAGCGGATGCTCCTCGATGGCGCGCACCGGGGGGAGCGGCGCATCCGGGAAGCGCTCGGCGAGCAGCGCGTCGCCCAGCTGCCCGACCATGTCGGCGCACCGCGGGTGCTCCTCGGCGGGGGTGCCGATGAAGAGGTCGGCGCCGAGCGGCCCGGTGATCTCGCTGCGCAGGAACGCCCCCAGCGACTGCCCGGTGATCCGCCGGACCACCTCGCCCACCAGATACCCGAACGTCGTCGCGTGATAGCCCTGCGCGGTCCCCGGCTCCCACCACGGCGGGGTGTGCGCCAGGGCGTCGCAGACGTACTCCCAGTCGTAGGCGCGGCCCTCGGCCAGGGGCTCGCGGGGCGCGAGCAACCCGGCGCGGTGGCAGAGCAGCCAGCGCACCGGTATGGCCTCCTTTCCCGCACAGGCGAATTCCGGCCAGTAGCGGGAGACCGGGGCGTCCAGGTCCAACTCGCCCCGGTCCACCAGGAGATGGGCGCACAGCGCGGTCATCCCCTTGGACGTCGAGTAGACGTTGACCAGGGTGTCGCGCTCCCAGGTGCGGCTGCCGGCCGCGTCCGCGTGACCGCCCCACAGGTCCACCACCGGCTCGCCGTCCCACGTCACCGCGACCGCCGCGCCGATCTCCCGGTGCTCGCGGAAGTTCCGCTCGAACGCGCGCCGCACCCCCTCGAAACCCGGTGCGCAGTGGCCTTTGACGGTGGCGGCTTCCACAGTGGCTCTCCTCGCGTCGTCGCGGTGCGGTCGGGCGGCGCGCCCCGCCGCCCGGACGCCCGCGCGCGGAGCACGACGCACCCCGGCCGTGGAGCACGTACGGATGATCCGTCCGGGTCGATGCCTGTGGCAACCATGCCTGTCCGGCCAGAAGTGTTCCCGCCCGTCCGGACCAATGTCGCGGCACGGGATGATGGCTGCCATGACTGCCCCGACCGCCGCTGCGATCCACCCCGTCCAGGCCCTCCTCGTCGTCGACGTGCAAGCCGCGTTCGTCTCCGGGCGGGAGGCGGTCCCCGACGCGGACCGGGTGCTGCGCTGCACCCGCGACCTGCTCTCCCGGGCGCGCGCGGCCGGTGCCCTCGTCGTCCACCTCCAGAACGACGGCGAACCGGGCGCCGTCGACGCGCCGCACACCCCCGGCTGGGAACTCCACCTGCCCGTCGAGCCCGGCCCCCGCGAGCGGGTCGTCCGCAAGACCGAGGACGACGGCTTCGCGGACACCCCGCTCGGCGACCTGCTCACCGGCGCCGGCGTGACCGAACTCGTCGTCTGCGGCGTGCTTTCCGAGATGTGCGTGGCCGCCACCGCGCGCACCGCGCTGGCCCGGGGGCATCGCGTCGTCCTGCCGCACGACGCGCACGCCACCTATGACATCCCCGCCGCGCCCGGCATCAGCGACACCGTCCCGGCCGCGATGTCCTCCCGGGCCGCCGAATGGGCCCTCGGCGACGAGGTCGAGATCGTCCCGCACGCCGCCGCCGTGCCCTTCACCGCCGCGCCCGGCCCTGCCGTCCGGCCCGCCGCCGCGCCCGGTCTCCCGGTCAGCCCCGCTGCTCCGCCGCCTTCTCCAGTGCGGTGACGTACGCCGCGATGAAGTGGTCCCGCACGCCGTCCGAGGCGGGGGCCAGCAGATCGGCGGTGAGGCCCCGGCCGCGGTCCAGCAGGCCGCCGATCAGCGGCATGGTGTTGTGCACCGCGCCCCGGGAGTCGATGTAGCGCAGCGCGGAGACATGGCGGAAGACCGGCTCCGGCGGGAGCTGGGGGACGATGTCGTTGTTGTTGACGAAGCGGTACATGCGGTCGGTGAAGGCGGAGTTGAACTCCTTGGCCAGGACCGGGTCGCAGGTGCGGGGCTGGCCGAAGGTGTAGACGCCGTCGGCGGTCAGCTTCGGGTCCTCGAAGTGGAGCCGGGCGCCGGCCAGCATCGCCAGCGCCCCGCCCAGACTGTGGCCGGTGAAGTAGAGCGCCTGGTCGTTGTCCCGGAACTCCTTGAGCGTGGTGAGGACCTGCGGCCAGACCGACTCCAGCGCCTCGGCGAAGCCGTAGTGGACGTGGCCCCGGCCGCCGGGGCCGGGCCATGGCGGGGTGGTGGCGTCGGACAGCCAGTCCCGCAGCTCGGCGGGCTCGGTGCCGCGGAACGCGGTGATGATCATGTCTCGCCCGCCGAGGGTGTACGCCTGCGTGTCCTGGAGGGGGAACGGCGGGCGGAAGGCGGTGTGGTGGTGGCGCACCCGGTCGAACCCCCACTCCCGGGCAGCGGCCTCGATGGTCTGCTCGCCCTGGTACGCGAGCTCGGCGGCGCGCACCATGCACACCGCCTGGCGGAGGCTGTAGCCGGTGGCCTGCTGGTCGACGCGGGGACTACTGGTCAACGGGGGGCTCCTGGAGGGGTGCGGACGGCAGTGACGACAGGGCGACTACAGAGAGCGCGCTCTGACTACACACCGTAACCCCTTGCTGGTGCGGCGAGCAGGTGCGCCCGTTTAAACCACTCGTTCGAGCCTCGGGTCGCACACACCGTGGCGCGGAGTGAGCCTGGAAGCGACCGGTACCCACCGACCGGCACCCACAGGAAGGGCCCACCGTGAACAGCGTGGAACAGGCGTCACACCCGGAACACCCATCGGCCGAGGTCGTGGTGGAGGTCGAGGGCTGCAGGACGGCGGACGCCCACGCCGTCTTCAGCGCCCTGCGCACCGCCTTCCGCTCCGACCGGGCCCCCGACGACGTGCCCCAGGAGATGGCCGGCCCCGGCACGACGGTGTGGACCTCCACCGTCGACGTCAGCGAGCGCGGCACCGAGCCGGAGCCGCGACGGCTGACCGCCCCCGTCACCGTCAGCCTCCAGGGCGGCTACTGGGCGGTGGACCAGCTGTGCGCGGGCCTGCGGCCGGCGTTCGCGGTCACCGTCCTCGGCACCGCCGCCGGCGACCAGGAGAAGGAGGTCGAACTGCGGCTGGAGACCCTGCGGCGGCTCGTCACGAGGGGCGCCTGATGGCGCCGGGGGAGGGCCGCCCGGACGACACCGGCGGCCCCCACCCGGTCAACGGCCGCCGCTCCGAACTGACCCTCACCGTCAACGGCACCCGGCACACCCTGACCCTCGACCACCGCACCACCGTCCTGGACCTGCTCCGCGAGCACCTCGGCCTCACCGGCGCCAAGAAGGGCTGCGACCACGGGCAGTGCGGCGCCTGCACCGTCCTGGTCGAGGGTCGGCGCGCGAACAGCTGCCTGCTGCTGGCCGTGGCGCACGACGGCCGCCGGATCACCACCGTCGAGGGCCTCGCCGACGGCGAGCGGCTGCACCCCCTCCAGGAAGCCTTCCTGGACCGCGACGCCCTCCAGTGCGGCTACTGCACCCCCGGCCAGATCTGCTCGGCGGTCGGCGTCCTGGCCGAGGCGGCCGACGGCTTCCCCTCCCTCGTCACGCCGGACACCGCGCGGTCCGGGGCGCCGGTGGCGCTCACCGCCGACGAGATCCGGGAGCGGATGAGCGGCAACCTGTGCCGCTGCGGCGCCTACCCCCGGATCGTCGAGGCGGTCGCCGACGCGGCGGCCACGGGGGCGGCGGTCACCGGGGCGGGGGTGACCGGCGGATGAGGCCGTTCGGATACCTGCGGGTCGCCAGCGTCGACGAGGCGGTGCGGGCCGCGGCCGGGCAGCCCGGCGCCCAGTTCCTCGCCGGCGGCACCAACCTCGTGGATCTGATGAAGCTCGGCGTGGAGGCCCCGCGCACCCTGATCGACATCGGCCGGCTCCCGCTGGACCGCGTCGAGGAACTGCCGGACGGCGGGCTGCGGATCGGCGCCCTGGTCCGCAACGCCGACCTCGCCGCGGTGCCCGCCGTCCGCGACCGCTACCCGGTGCTCTCCCAGGCCCTGCTGGCCGGCGCCTCCGGGCAGCTCCGCAACACCGCCACCACCGGCGGCAACCTCCTCCAGCGCACCCGTTGCGGCTACTTCCAGGACGTCTCCAAGCCCTGCAACAAACGGGAGCCGGGGACCGGCTGCCCGGCCCGCGAGGGCGCCCACCGCGACCTCGCCGTGCTCGGCCACTCCGCGCACTGCGTCGCCACCCAGCCCTCCGACATGGCGGTCGCCCTCGCCGCCCTGGACGCCACCGTGTGCCTGCACGGCCCCGAGGGCGAACGCACCGTCCCCGCCACCGAGTTCCACCGGCTGCCCGGCGACAGCCCCGAACGCGACACCGAGATCCGGCTCGGCGAACTGCTCACCGCCGTCGAACTGCCGCCGGCCCGCCCCGGCGCCCGCTCCCGCTACCGCAAGGCCCGCGACCGGGCCTCGTTCGCCTTCGCGCTGGCCTCCGTCGCCGCCGTGCTCACCGTCCGCGACGGCACCGTCGAGCACGCCGCCCTCGCCTTCGGCGGGCTCGCCCACCGCCCCTGGCGGGCCCGCGCCGCCGAGGCCGTGCTGCGCGGCGCGCCCGCCACCGAGGAGCACTTCGCCCGCGCCGCCGACGCCGAACTCGCCGCCGCCGCACCGCTGCGCGACAACGGCTTCAAGGTCCCGCTGGCCCGCGCCCTCGCCGTCGGCGTGCTCACCGACCTCGCCGGCCGCGCCGCGCACGGCTGACCCGCCCCGACCGCAAGGACCCGCGCCATGAGCCACGACCCCGTCCCGGAGCGCACCGCCTCCCCCGAGCTCTCGCACCAGTACGAGCAGGGGAGACCCCCCTCCCCGGACCGGCCGACGCCGCACCTCGCGCCGGCGGCCCCGCTGCCGCACCCGCTGGGCGCCCCCTCGGTCCGCCGCGAAGGCCGCGAGAAGGTCACCGGCGCCGCCCGCTACGCCGCCGAGTACACCCCGCCCGGCTGCGCCTACGCCTGGCCGGTCCCGGCCACCGTCGCGCGCGGCCGGATCACCGCACTGGACACCGCGGCGGCGCTCGCGCTGCCCGGGGTGATCGCCGTGCTCACCCACGAGAACGCGCCCCGCCTTGCGTCCATGGGCGACCCCACCCTCGCCCTGCTCCAGGAGGACCGCGTCCCGCACCGCGGCTGGTACGTCGCGCTCGCCGTCGCCGACACCCTGGAGGCCGCCCGGGACGCCGCCGAGGCCGTCCACGTCGGCTACGCCACGGAACCCCACGACGTGCGGATCACCGCCGACCACCCGGGGCTGTACGTGCCGGAGGAGGTGTTCGGCGGCCCGGGGGCCCGCGAACGCGGCGACTTCGACGCGGCGTTCGCCGCCGCACCGGCGACCGTCGACGTCGCCTACACCGTGCCACCGCTGCACAACCACCCCATGGAGCCGCACGCCGCCACCGCCCAGTGGACCGACGGCCACCTGACCGTCCACGACTCCAGCCAGGGCGCCACCAGGGTGTGCGAGGACCTGGCCGCCCTGTTCAAGCTCGGCACCGACGAGATCACCGTCGTCTCCGAGCACGTCGGCGGCGGCTTCGGCGCCAAGGGGACGCCCCGCCCCCAGGTCGTGCTCGCCGCGATGGCCGCCCGGCACACCGGCCGCCCCGTCAAACTGGCCCTGCCGCGCCGCCAGTTGCCCGGCGTCGTCGGCCACCGCGCCCCCACGCTGCACCGGGTGCGGATCGGCGCCGGCCACGACGGCGTGATCACCGCCCTCGCCCACGAGATCGTCACCCACACCTCCACGGTCACCGAGTTCGTCGAACAGGCCGCGATCCCGGCCCGCATGATGTACACCTCGCCGCACAGCCGCACCGTGCACCGGTTGGCCGCCCTCGACGTCCCCACCCCCTCCTGGATGCGCGCCCCGGGCGAGGCCCCCGGGATGTACGCGCTGGAGTCCGCCCTCGACGAGCTCGCCGTCGTGCTGGACATCGACCCCGTCGAACTGCGCATCCGCAACGACCCCGCCACCGAACCGGACACCGGCCGCCCCTTCAGCAGCCGTCACCTCGTCGAGTGCCTGCGCGTCGGCGCGGAACGCTTCGGCTGGCTGCCGCGCGACCCGCGACCCGCCGTGCGCCGCCGCGGCGACCTGCTGCTGGGCACCGGCGTCGCCGCGGCCACCTACCCCGTCCAGATCTCCGAGACCGAGGCCGAGGCGCACGCCGCCGCCGACGGCGGCTACCGGATCCGGGTCAACGCCACCGACATCGGTACCGGCGCCCGCACCGTCCTCACCCAGATCGCGGCCGCCGTGCTCGGCGCCCCCGAGGACCGGGTGCAGGTCGACATCGGCAGCAGCGACCTGCCGCCCGCGGTGCTCGCCGGCGGGTCCGCCGGCACCGCCTCCTGGGGCTGGGCCGTCCACAAGGCGTGCACGTCGCTGCTGGCCCGGCTGCGCGCGCACCACGGGCCGCTCCCCGCTGAGGGGATCACGGTCACCGAGGACACCCGCCAGGAGACCGCGGAGCCCTCCCCGTACGCCCGGCACGCCTTCGGCGCCGTCTTCGCCGAGGTGGAGGTCGACACCCGCACCGGCGAGGTCCGGGTACGCCGGCTGCTCGGCCAGTACGCGGCCGGGCGGATCCTCAACCCCCGCACCGCGCGGTCCCAGTTCGTCGGCGGCATGATCATGGGGCTGGGCATGGCACTTATGGAGGACAGTGCCCTGGACCCCGTCTTCGGCGACTTCACCGCCTGCGACCTGGCCGCCTACCACATCCCGGCCTGCGCCGACGTCCCGGCCGTCGAGGCGCACTGGCTCGACGAGGAGGATCCGCACCTCAACCCGATGGGCAGCAAGGGCATCGGCGAGATCGGCATCGTCGGCACCCCGGCGGCGATCGGGAACGCGGTGTGGCACGCGATCGGCGCCCGGCTGCGCGACCTGCCGCTGACCCCGGACAGGACACTGGCCGCGCTCGCCGCCCCGCTCACCTGAGAGCGGGGCTACTCATACGGCTCACCCCTGTTGCGGGTCCGACACCCCGGGGACAGCATGGCAGTCCACCCATACGTGATGGATGCTCACTCTTCGTGTTCGGGGTTCGTTGGTCCAACGAGGTGAAGGACGTGAGCCTCGCGGTGAGGAGCGACGACATGACACCACCCGGCGACCGGCACTACACGGTCGAACTGCCCGCCTCGGCCGAGCGCGTCCCCCAGATCCGGCGGATCATCGCCGCGCATCTGCGCCATTGGAACCTCGAACCGCAGATCCCGCCCCTCTGCGAGGGGGTGGCGGAGCTCCTGACCAACGTCCACCGCCACATCGGCCCCGACGCCCGCTGTGTGGTCGAACTCCGCTGGAGCGGCCGGCACCTGACCGCCTCGGTCGCCGACGAGGGCCCCCGGCTGCCGCGGCTGGAGCGCGCGGCCGGCGGCGGACTCGCCCGGATCGCCGCCCTGAGCGACAGTTGGGGCACCTGCGGCACCCCGGAGGGCAAGGTCATCTGGTTCACCCGCCGGGTCGGGGCGGCCCGCCCCGCGCCGGTGACCCCGCAGGTGTCGCCGCGCAGCGTGCCCGACGGGGTGGAGCCCGCGCCCGCCGTGGAGCAACCCGCCCCGGCGGCCGGGCCGGCGCCGGGGTCCGCCGGGGGCCCGGCCGTCGCCGGACCGTCCCCGTCGGAGGCATCGCTGGTCTGACCGCCCCGCCACCACCGCCCCTGGTCCCACGCGCCGCCGATCCGGCGCGCCCGCCCGGCCCCGAACGGCCGGCGGGTCACGGCACGACCGCCGTGACCCGCCGGCCGTTCGGCGTGCTCGGGCCGCCTCCGGCCTGCGAGTTCGCCCCCCGTACCGTGAGGTGTCACTTCCGCGTCATCCCCCCTTCCCGGATCCTCGTTCCTCTTGGAACACTCTGCTGACCGCTGTACCGCACGACGCTTCCGCACCCTGTTCCAGATCCGACCCCCCGTCACTTCCCCCCCACCACGAGGTCCCCAGACACATGGTTGACATCAATCGCCGGCGCTTCCTCCAGATAGCCGGCGCCACCGCGGGCGCCACCGCCCTCACCAGCAGCATCGCCCGCGCCGCCGCGATCCCCGCCCGCCGCAGCGCCGGCTCCATCAAGGACGTCGAGCACATCGTCGTCCTCATGCAGGAGAACCGGTCCTTCGACCACTACTTCGGCTCGCTGCGGGGCGTCCGCGGCTTCGGCGACCCCCGCCCGGTCACCCAGCCGAACGGCAAGTCCGTCTGGTACCAGGCAGGCGGCGGCAAGGACGTGCTGCCCTACCACCCCGACGCCGAGAACCTCGGCATGCAGTTCATCGAGGGCCTCAACCACGACTGGCACGGCGGCCACCAGGCGTGGAACGACGGCAAGTACGACCAGTGGATCCCCGCCAAGGGCACCGGGACGATGGCCTACCTCACCCGGCAGGACATCCCCTTCCACTACGCCCTCGCCGACGCGTTCACCATCTGCGACGCGTACCACTGCTCCCTGATGAGCTCCACCGACCCCAACCGCTACTACATGTGGACCGGCTACGTCGGCAACGACGGCACCGGCGGCGGCCCGGTCGTCGGCAACGAGGAGGCCGGCTACGGCTGGACCACCTACCCCGAGCGCCTGGAGAAGGCCGGCGTCTCCTGGAAGATCTACCAGGACATCGGCGACGGCCTCGACGCGGCCGGCAAGTGGGGCTGGATCGACGACGCCTACCGCGGCACCTACGGCGACAACTCCCTGCTCTTCTTCAACCAGTACCGCAACGCCAAGCCCGGCGACCCGCTCTACGACAAGGCCCGCACCGGCACCAACGTCAAGCAGGGCGACGGCTACTTCGACCAGCTCAAGGCCGACGTCAAGGCCGGCAAGCTGCCCCAGATCTCCTGGATCGCCGCCCCCGAGGCGTTCTCCGAGCACCCCAACTGGCCCGCCAACTACGGCGCCTGGTACGTCTCCCAGGTCCTGGACGCGCTCACCTCCAACCCCGAGGTGTGGAGCAAGACCGCCCTGTTCATCACCTACGACGAGAACGACGGCTACTTCGACCACGTCGTCCCGCCGTTCCCGCCGTCCTCCGCGGCCCAGGGCCGCTCCACCGTGGACACCGCCCTGGAGCACTTCCCCGGCAACCTCACCTACGCCGCCGGCCCCTACGGCCTGGGCCAGCGCGTCCCGATGCTGGTGGTATCCCCCTGGAGCACCGGCGGCTACGTCTGCTCCGAGGTCTTCGACCACACCTCCGTCATCCGGTTCATGGAGAGCCGGTTCGGCGTCCACGAGCCCAACATCTCGCCCTGGCGCCGCGCCATCTGCGGCGACCTCACCTCCGCGTTCGACTTCTCCCTGGAGAACACCAAGCCGGCCGTGCTCCCGGACACCAAGGGCTACCAGCCGCCGGACCACAACCGGCACGACAGCTACCACCCCACGCCGCCCACCAACCCCGTCCTGCCCAAGCAGGAGGCGGGCTCCCGGCCCAGCCGCCCGCTGCGCTACGTCCCGCTGACCGACGGCAAGGCCGACGTCGCCGGCGGCCGCTTCACCCTCACCTTCAGCGGCGGCGCCGCCGCCGGCGCGTGCTTCCTGGTCACCTCCGGTAACCGCACCGACGGCCCCTGGACGTACACCACCGAGGCCGGCAAGACGCTCTCCGACACCTGGAACACCGCCTATTCCAAGGGCAACTACGACCTGACGGTGCACGGCCCCAACGGCTTCCTGCGCACCTTCCAGGGCCCCGGCAAGAAGCGGACCCCCGAGGTGACCGCCCGCCACAACGCCGCCTCCGGCCAGGTCGAACTGTCCCTCACCAACCCGGGCACCGCGCCCTGCCGCCTCACCATCGCCAACGCCTACGGCGGGGCCAAGCAGACCGTCCGCGTGGACCCGGGCGGCACCGTCACCCGGTCCGTCGACCTCACCGCGAGCAAGCGCTGGTACGACCTCACGGTCACCGCCGACACCGAAGCCGGCTTCCTGCGCCGCCTCGCCGGCCACGTCGAGACCGGTAAGCCGGGCGTCAGCGACCCGGCTCTGCACACCGCCTGACCGGCCCGGCCGCAAACGCCGCACGCCGCCGCCCGGGGGCCGGGCGGCGGCGTGCGTGCCATGGTGCGGGGGCGGCGGGCTACTTCAGCGCGCTCCGCTGCTGCCACTGCTGCCAGTTCTCCTGCCAGACCTCAAGGCCGTTGCCGACGTCGGTCTTCTTGGTGCTGCTGGTGCCCTTCACCTCGACCGTGGAGCCGACCGACAGGAAGTCGTAGACCTGCTTGGCGTCCGAGGTGGTCATGCCGAAGCAGCCGTGGCTGTTGTTGACCACGCCGATGGACTGGTTCCAGGGGGCGGAGTGCAGGAAGGTTCCGGACGCCGTGAGGTGGGTGACCCACTTCGAGTCCAGCATCCACTCGTTGCCGTGGCCGATGGTGGAGGAGTCCATGGTCTCCGCGGCGTTCTTGCTGCGGACGGTGTGCACGCCGCCGCGGGTCGGGTCCTGCGGGGAGCCGGCGGAGCCCTTGACGGTGCCCACGGCCTTGCCGTCGGCGTACATGGTCAGGGTGTGCGACGGCACGTCGATGACGGCCTTGTGGTCGGCGCCGATGGCGAAGTCGTAGTCGTAGTCGCGGGTGAAGTACCGGCCGTCGCCGGAATCTATCCCGCCCAGCGCGCCCCGCACGGAGACCTTCGTGCCGCTCGGCCAGTAGTCCTTGGGCCGCCAGTCGATCCGGTCCTTGCCGTCCCAGTCCGTGACCCAGCCCCAGGCGCCCTCCACCTTCGGCTGGCTGGTGACCTTCAGCGCCTTCTCGACCTCGGCGCGCTGGCTCTTGGCGACCTTGTGGTCGAACTTGATCGAGACCGGCATGCCGGTGCCGACCGTCTGCCCGTTGCCCGGGGTGTTGGTGAGCTTGTTGACCTTGTCGGCCTGCTCCGTGGTGAAGGTCGCGGTGGACGAGGACTCCTTGCCGCCGTCCGCCTTCGCCTTGCTGGTCACGGTGTAGGTGGTCTTCGGCCGGACCTTGCCGTCGGACGTCCATGACGCCCCGTCGGCCGCCAGTCGGCCGGGCACCTTGGCCCCCTTGTCGTCCTTGACGTCGACCGCGGTCAGCTTGCCGCCGGCCGCCTTGACCGATATGGGCGAGCCGAGCTTCGCGGCGTCGCTGCCGGCGGCCGGGGTGACGGTCACCTTGGCAGCCGGCTCCGCCGCCTTGGACGAGCCGGCGCCGGTACCGCACGCGGACAGCAGCAGCCCGGCCGCGAGCGCGGCGGGTATCAACCGGGCGGTGTGGCGACGTGATCCGGCGTGCACGAGGGTCCCTCCAAAGCTGAACAACGGACAGCGGCGGAGCCGGAGGCATCCGCCGCATATACAGATGTTTTGTCCGCTTCAGAGGTTGTGCGGTGCATCGGTTTATTAGGACACAGTTCGATATCGATGCCGGGAGGCGTCGGGAGGGCGCGACGCGGGTCCGGGGCAGGTGCCCGTCAGCTGGCGCTGCCGCCGCTGGTCCCGGTCGGGTTCTCGGGGGTCCCGGCCGGCCCGCTGGACGACCCGGAGCCTCCGGGTTGCTCCGGGGGCGTGGACCCCGGGGTGCCCGGCTGTTCGGGGGTGGTGGGCCCGCCCGACGTCTGCCCGGGCGTCGAGCCCGGCTCGGACGGCGACTCAGGCGTCGTACTTCCGCCCGGGGACTGCGAGGTCTCCGACGGCGAGCCGCCGCCCGGCGAACCGGGGGATTCGGGGGACGACGGCGACGGGGAGAACGGCGACGCGGACGGCGCCGGCGAGGGCTGGTCCGTACTGCCGTCGGTGCCCTCCGGGCGCGTGAAGTAGTCCCCGGTCCGCGGGTCCTGGAGGACGAACGTCTTCACCGGCTTCGGCGCCGGCTGCACCGTCACCACGTTGGAGTCCCGGAACCCCGGCCACGGCTTGCCCTGCTTCTTGAACCCCTTCCCGGTGGCCCTCGGCGGGGTCAGCGGGTTCCCGCAGGCGCAGCGGACCCGCGGCACCCCCTGCGCGTCCACCAGCACCGCCGTGCCCGCCTGGAGCACCGCCTGGTAGCTGGTCGCCTTGCCGTCCTGGTAGCCGTGGTTGGTGACCCAGGTGTCGACCAGCAACTGCACCGACGTCATGGACCGCAGGTACGCCGGCAGCTCCTCGGTGCTCTTCCCCAGCACGCCGGCGAACGCCCGCGCCTTGTCCGGGCTGGCCTGGAGATAGCGGATCTGCTTCTCCACGTCGCAGCTGGCCTTGTCGCGGCTGCCGCCGTACAGGCCGGGCGCCGACCCCGACACGCTGGCGCGCTGGTGGTCGCCGCGGGGTGCCACGGACGGGGTGGCCGTCGGAGCCGCGGTGCCGCCCCCGTTCACCGTCGAGTCGGTGTACGGGGCCGGGCCCGCCGAGCCGACCGTTTCCAGGTGCAGTTCGCCCGCGCTCCCGCCGCCCCCGGAGCGGGTCAGCACCACCGCCAGTACCACCGCCAGCACCACCGCGGCGGTGGCGACGGCGACCCGCGGCGTCGGCCGCCACCAGGGCCGCCGGCGCTCGGGGCCGCCGCGCGAGGCGTCTCCGCTGTCGGGGCCACCGGGGCCACCGGGCCTGTTCGGGGGAGGGGGCGTTCCCCGCCCGGGCGCGGTGGGCGGCGGCTGCTGCCACGGCCGGGTCGGCTCGTGCGGGGGACCGGAGGAGGGTCCGGTGGAGGGGCCCGAGACGGGACCCGGTGGCGGGCCGGTCGGGTGGCCCTCCGACGGGCCGTCCGGTGGCGGTGGAGCGGTCACGGGTCCTTCTTCCCGGGGCTGTTGGGCCATCCGGCGATGTGCATAACGTCCGGATTTGCCAATGTTTATGTGGTTCTAGGTAATTGTGTGCTTGGGGTCGGCGTCCTCCGCAAGCGGGGTGGCACGCCCGTGCGTACCGTGGCGAGGACGGCGTCCGACAGGCCCGTCCGTCGCCCCACCACCACCCCGGCAGGAGGCACTTCACTTCGCGCCTCCCCTCTCACGCGCAGGAGACACCCGCAGGAGGCAGTCGTGAGCCAGACCCGCGGCCCGGTGGCGGCCGGTCCCGGCAGCCCGGCGTCCCACCGCGTCCCGCCGGCCCTGCGCGGCTGGGCGGAGGCGCTCGGCGCCGCCCTGGCGGGCCTGGTCGCCATGGTCGTGACCGCCGCGCTCGGCCTGTGGGCGGCCGGCGCGGCCGACCTGCCCGCGGGCGCGTTCCCCGCGGTGGTCGCCGCCACCGTGGTCGCCGCGGCCGGCGGCTCGCTCCAGGCGACCGGGGACGCCGGGATCATCGTCGAGGCGCAGGCCGCCGTGGACGCCGTCCCGCTGTCGGTGACCCTCGCCGGCGCGCTGGTGACCGCCGTCGTCTTCCTCCGGCCGCTGCGGCACCGCGCGGTCGCCCCGGCCGGCGAACTCCTCGGCCGGATCGCCCGGACGGCGGCCTGTTGGCTGGTCCTGCTGTGGCTGATCGCGCTGGCCGCCCGGCACAGCTTCACCGTCACCGTCGGCAACGAACTCGCCGACCAACTCGGCGCCCTCCTCGGCAGCACCCCCACCGTCGGCTTCCGCGCCGACCTCCCGGCCACCCTCGGGTTCGGCCTGTTGTGGGTGCTCGCCGTGCTGGTGCTGGCCTTCGTCGTCTCCCGCAAGGCCCCGCTCTCCGCCCGGCTGCTCCGCTTCCAGGCCCCGGTCCGTCCGCCGGCCCACGCGATGCTGCTGACGCTGCTGGCCTACGTCGGGCTCGGGCTCCTCGTCGGCCTCGTCGAGCTGGTCGTCCGCGGCGACCCGGCCCGGACCCTCGCGGTGATCCTGCTAGGGCTGCCGAACGTGGCCTGGCTGGCGCTGGGCATCGGCACCGGCGGCGCCTGGACCGGCCACGTCGACAGATCCCTCGGACTGCCGCTGCCGCACGCCCTGGAGCAGGTGCTGCGGGCCCGCGGACAGCGCACCCTCGACCTCGGCTCGATCGGCGCGTACGACGGGCGGGTCTGGCTGCTGGTGGCAGTGGCCGCGGTGGTGTTGCTCGGTGCCGCGTTCGACGCGGCGGTCCGCGCCCCGGTCCGCAGGCCCGCCTGGCGGCACGCCCTGGAGATGGCGGTGGCGCTGGCGCTCACCCTCCTCGTCGTCGGGTCGGCCACCAGGATCGACGCCCACTACGGGCTCTCCCTGATCGGCGTCGGCGACCTCGGCGGCGACCTGGGCGGCGCGGTCACGCTGCGGCCGCAGTTGTGGCGGCTGGCGGCGGCGGGGTTCGCCTGGGGCCTGGTCACCGGGTTCGCCGGCGGCCTCGCGGCGCGCCGGTTCCGCCATCCCGGCGAGGTCCGGGACGCCCCTCCGGCACGGCCGCCGGACCCCGGACGACGGGGCTGACGGCGAGCGCGACGGCCGGACCGACGCGGCAGCCCCGGGCCCCGGACCCTACGCCCCCGGGGCGCCGGCTCCGGGGAAGACCGGGATCGCCCAGCGCGGCGGGGGCGGGGGAGCGGTGCCGCGCCGGATGCTCGGGTCCGCGGTCCGTCCGGCGGCCCGCAGCGCCGCCACGAACGCCCGACAGGTCTGGTACCGCTCCTCCGGCGCCTTGGCCAGCGCGCGGGCGAACACCGCGTCCACGGCCGGCGGGAGGTCGGACCGCTGCCCGCTCGGCGCCGGCGGCGGATCGTACTGGTGGGCCCAGAGCAGCGCGAAGTCGTCCTCGCGGCGGAACGGCGGTGCCCCGGTCAGCATCTCGTAGACCACGCAGGCCAGTCCGTACAGGTCGCACCGGCCGTCCACCGGGTGCCCGGAGATCCGTTCGGGGGCCACGTAGGCCAGCGTCCCGATGAACTGGTCGGTGCTGGTGAAACCGGTCAGCGACAGCGACTTCTTGGTCAGTCCGAAGTCGGTCAGGTAGGCGTGCTCGGGCCGGTCGCTGTCGATGCCCTCGGAGATCAGGATGTTGCGCGGGGTGACGTCGCGGTGCACCAGGTCGTGGGCGTGCGCGGCGTCCAGCGCGGAGGCGACCTGGACGGCGATCCGGCAGGTGGTCGCGAGCGGCAGCGGGCCCTCGTCGTCCAGCAGTGCCCGCAGGTCGCGGCCCGGGATGAAGCGCATCGCGATGTAGAGGAGGCCGTTGGCCTCCCCGGCCTCGTAGACCGGCACGATGTGCGGGTGCTCGATCGCCGCGGCCGCCCGCGACTCGTACGCGAAACGCTTCCGGAAGGTGTCGTTCCGGGCCAGTTCGGGCGCCAGCAGCTTGAGGGCCACGGTCCGGCCCAGGTTCAGGTCCGCTGCCTTGTAGACCACCGCCATCCCGCCCCGGCCGATCTCGTCCCCGAGCAGGTACCCGGCGATCCGGCGGCCGCGCAGCCCGGACGCGTCCGGCACGGTGGTGTGCTCCCGGCGCCGGCCGCCCGCCGGCCCGGTGCCCGTCTGCTCGGCGTCCGTCGGCCGCCCGTTCACGGCCGCTCACCCGTCCCGCCGGGCGGTGGGATCGGTGGCGGGTACGGCGGTGGGATCGGCGGGTACGGCGGTGGGAACTCCGCCTCGCCGGGCAGTCCGCCACCGGTCCCCGTGCTCCCCGTGCTCCCCGCACTCCCCGTACTCCCCGCGCCACCGGTACCCTCCGTCCCCGCCGCGTCAGTGACCTCCCCCGAGCTCTCGACTCCGTTCGAGCAGGGGGTGCCCCCATCCGCGGCCTCCGCCGCCTCCCGCGCCTCGGGCCCCTCCGCCATCGGCCCGTCCGATACGGCGAACGTCACCAACGATTCCCCGTCGCAGAAGCACCACCGCCCGTGCGGCGCGTCGTACAGCCACACCGCGTCGCCGTCCACCACCGCCCCCACCCGCGTCCCCCGCGACCGTTCGCCGAACGCCTCCCGGTCCACCCGCCCGGCCAGCATCTCCTCGACCAGTTGTCGGTAACGGCTCAGCGCGCCCTCGGCGGCGGCCAGCAGCGGCCGGGGATCCGCGGCCCAGGCGGCGGGCTGCTCGGCGGTCGGCGGGTCGTGCGGCACCGACAGCAGCAGCCGCCCGTCCACCCACGCCGACCAGCCGTTGGAGCACAGCGCCCGCGCCCAGTCGCCGTGTCGCTCGACGACCTGGACGGGCAGCAGCGGATCGAGCGGTACCAGCGGACGGCCCGCGCGCGGGTCCGCCCACGTGGGCATCCCGCCCGGCGGGACGACATGGCTGGGACGGAACTCCGGCGCGGTCACAGGCGGCTCCTCGGCACTCCTCGCGCACGGCCCCGGCACCGTACGCACCAACGGTCCCGACTACTGGCGCATGATCTCGGGCTCATGGCGCCGCAGCAGTCGCAGGACGAGGAAGCCGAACACCGCCGAGAGCACCACCAGCATCCCCATGTCCAGCAGCCAGGGGCCCACCGCGTGCCGGAGCAGCGGATCCGCGGTGAGCGGCTGCGGCAGGATCCGGTGCAGGTCGATGGTGCCCGCCATGGCCCCGAGCGCCCAGCGGGACGGCACCAGCCACGCCAGCTGCTCCAGCACCGGCGTGCCGCGCAGCGAGTGCAGCGCCCCGCAGAACACCACTTGGACGATCGCGAGGAGCACCAGCAGCGGCATGGTGACCTCCTCCTTGCGCACCAGTGCGGACACCAGCAGCCCCAGCATCATCGCGGTGAACGCCAACAGCGCCACCGCCAGGGTGATTTCGAGCAGTGGCGGCAGCAACACCCCTTTGCCGCCCGGCGCGTTGAGCTCCACCCCGAACAGGGCGACCACCGTCAGCACCGCCGCCTGGACCACCGTGACCGTCCCCAGCACCAGCACCTTCGACATCAGATACGCCGACCGGGACAGCCCCACCGCCCGCTCCCGCTGATAGATCACCCGCTCCTTGACCAGCTCGCGCACCGCGTTGGCGGCCCCGGTGAGCACCGCGCCCACGCACAGGATCAGCAGCACGTTCGTCGCCGAGTCCGCGGTCAACTTCCCGCCGCTCAGGCCGTGCGCCATCGCCCCCATGACGAACGGCAGCGCCACCATGATGATCAGGAACGTCCGGTCCGAGGACAGCGCCGCCGCGTACCGCCGCATCAGCGTCCACAGCTGGGTGCCCCAGCGCCGGGTCCGGGGCGCGGCCACCGGTTCCCGGGGCGCCTGCGGGGCCCGTGGGGCCGGCGGTGCCGGCGGCTGCCGGGTCTCATCGGCGATGTACCGCCGGTACAGCGGCGAGGCCCGGAACTCCCCGGCCCAGTCCCGCCCGCGGTCGTTCTCGAACGCCTCGAACGCCTCCGGCCACTGGCCGAACCCGAAGTACGGCAGCGCCTCCTCCGGCGGCCCGTAGTAGGCGATGGTGCCGCCCGGCGCCAGCACCAGCAGCCGGTCGCAGACGTCCAGGCTGAGCACACTGTGGGTGACCACGATGACCGTGCGGCCGTCGTCGGCCAGGCCGCGCAGCATGTGCATCACCGAGCGGTCCATCCCCGGATCGAGGCCCGAGGTCGGCTCGTCGAGGAAGAGCAGCGACGGCTTGGTCAGCAGCTCCAGCGCCACGCTGACGCGCTTGCGCTGCCCGCCGGAGAGCTTGTGGATCGGCAGCCCGGCCCGTTCGACCAGGCCGAGTTGGCGGATCACCTCCTCGACCCGGGCCGCCCGCTCGGCCGGCGCGATGTCCTCGGGGAACCGCAGCTCCGCCGCGTAGCCCAGCGCCCGGCGGACGGTCAGCTGGGTGTGCAGGATGTCGTCCTGCGGCACCAGCCCGATGCGCTGGCGCAGCTCGGCGTAGTCCCGGTAGAGGTCCCGGCCGTCGTAGAGCACGGTGCCCTCGTCGGCGGGCCGCAGCCCGGTCAGCGCGTTCAACAGCGTCGACTTGCCCGCCCCGCTCGGGCCGATCACGGCCAGCAGCGACTTCTCACCCACCGGGAAGGACACCCCGCCCAGCAGGGTCCGGCGCGCGCCGCCCCGGCCCACCCGGACGGTCAGCCGCTGCACGTCCAGTGAGACCTCGCCGGTGTCGACGTACTGCTGGAGCTGGTCGCCGACGAGGACGAACGCGGAGTGGCCGATGCCGATGATGTCGTCGGGGCGCACCGGGGCGACATCGACCGGACGGCCGTTGAGGTAGGTGCCGTTGTGGCTGCCCAGGTCGGCGATCCGGTAGCCGTCCGGGCCGGCCCGGAGTTCGGCGTGGTGGCGGGAGACCGCGAGGTCGTCGACGACCAGGTCGTTGTCGTCGGCCCGTCCGATCCGCGTGGTGCGCGCCGGGGGCAGCGGCCGGACCGTGCTCGGCCGGCGGAAGGTGTGGGTGGCCGCGGGCCGCGACACGGTCGCCGGACGGCCGACGGGCGTGGTCGGGCGGGGGACACCGGCGAGCACCGCGCACGGGCCGTCGGCCGGGTTGCCGAAGCGGATCACGCTCCCCGGGCCGACTCCGTACCGCGACACCCGATGCCCGTCCGTGTACGTACCGTTCGTGCTGCCCTCGTCCTCCACCAGCCAGTGGCCCTCGGTGGCCCGGAGCACCGCGTGGTGCCACGACACCCGGTCGTCGCTGATCACCAGGTCGCTGTCGGGGTCCCGACCCACGTGGTAAGCGTGGCCCGGGTCCATCACCTGCGTGACCCCGCCGGACTCCACCAGGAGTTCGGGCGCGGCGGACGCATCAGGCCGCTCAGCCATATTTCAGATTTTACGGCGCATTCCCCGCCCTCGCCCCCGGTCACTCGCGCGGACCGACGTAGGTCAACTAGGGTGAGCGCCCCGATGTGCCCGCACCTGCGCATTCCATGGAAATGCCGTACTTCGGTTCGCTGATCGAAGGATGCACCGGCAAACCGGGACGCACCGCACCCTGCAGGGCAACGCACCATAGGGCCCGGGTTCCTTCTTATTCACCTACCTCATGAAGGCAAGGCAGAGATGGCACGACTCGCGCGACAATCCCCTCGGCAGTTTCCCCGGCAGCGGGCCCATCCCGTCGACGAGGTGCTGCCGTTCGGCAAACTCGCCCTCTACGGCTTCCAGCACGTCCTCGCCTTCTACGCGGCCGCGGTCATCGTCCCGATCCTGCTCGGGAACGCCCTCGGGCTGTCCCGTCAGGAACTCGTCTACCTCATCAACGCGGACCTGCTGACCTGCGGAATCGCCTCCATCATCCAGGCGTTTGGCGTATGGAAGATAGGTGCCAGACTGCCTCTCGTCCAGGGCGTCACCTTCACCGCGGTCTCCCCGATGATCGCCATCGGGCTGGGTGCGGGCGGCGGCACCGCCGGACTGCTGGTGGTCTACGGCGCGGTGATCACCGCGGGTATCGCCACTTTCCTTTTCGCCCCGTTCTTCAGCAAGTTGGTGAAGTATTTCCCGCCGATCGTCATCGGCACGATCCTCACCATCATCGGGCTGACCCTCATCCCGCAGGCGCTCCAGGACGCGGCCGGCGGCGCCCAGTTGGTGGGCAAGCCCGAATTCGGCGACCTGAAGAACCTCGGATACGCCCTGGGCACGCTGCTGTTCATTCTCGCGATCGTGCGGATCGGAAAGCCGCTGCTGAGCAGCGTCGCGGTACTGCTCGGCCTGGTCGGCGGAACGGCCGTCGCCTGGCTGCTCGGTGATGTCGATTTCAGCGGTGTGGGACAGACGGCCTGGTTCGGTGTCAGCACCCCGTTCCATTATGGAATGCCCAAATTCGAGCCGTTCCCGATCATCGCGATGATCGTCGTCATGCTGATCACGATGGTGGAGACCACCGGTGACGTCTACGCCATCGGCGAGATCACCGGCAAGCCGGTCGGCAACGACACCGTCGCCCGGGCGCTGCGCGCCGACGGCGTCGCCACCGTCCTCGGCGGCATCTTCAACTCCTTCCCCTACGTGGCGTTCGCCGAGAACATCGGCCTGGTGCGGATGTCGCGGGTGATGAGCCGGTTCGTGGTCGTCGCGGCCGGTGGCTTCATGGTCGTGCTGGGACTGGTGCCCAAGGCCGGCTCGGTGGTCGCCGCGATCCCGCACCCGGTGCTCGGCGGCGCGGCGCTCTCCATGTTCGGCATGGTCGCCGCGGTCGGCATCCAGATCCTGGGCAAGGTGGACCTCCGCGAGGAGCGCAACGCCCTGATTCTCGCGGTCAGTCTGGGCGTCGCGTTCCTGCCCACCGCGGTCGCGCCGTTCTTCGAGCGGATGCCGCAGGGGGTCCGGGCGGTGCTCGACAGCGGCATCACCCTGGGCGGTCTGACCGCGATCGTGCTGAACCTCGTCTTCAACGTCTTCACCCGCCGCAGGTCGCTGGAGATCGACTGGGACGAGTTCGCCGAGGACGACGAGCCGGGGCCGGACGAGTCGGCGCCGGCCGGCCCCCCGTCGCACGCCCAGGGCGCGTACTGACACCCGGCCGGACGGCGGGACGCGCCCGACGCGCCGTCCCGCCCCCGGCCCACGCCGGACGCCGCGGAGATCCGTCAGAAGCGCCCTAGTGCACGGAGTGGAACGGCGGCGCCTCGCCCGCCTCCCCGATCAACTCCCAGAAGTGGTCGACCAGTCGTCGCAGATACGCCGACCGCTCGGCCGCGATCGCTTTGAGCCGGGCGTCGGCGCTCCGTGCCACCACGTGCCCCATGTACCGCTCGGAGAAGTCCGCGAACTCCGCGTGCATGGTGCGCAGCGCATCGCCCACCCGCGTCCGGTTCAGCGAGGTGATCTCGGTGATCGGTGCGACGTGCGACTTCCAGCGGCCCTCAAGTGCCGCGCGCAGGTGCCCGGCCAGCTCCTCGACCCGCCCCATCACCCCGATCAGCTTGCGCAGCGACAGCCCCAGCGCGTCCACCAGTGCCTTGGTCTGCCGGTAGTCGCCGTGCCACTGGTTGGCCCCCTCCGCCGCGCGGTACTCCTCCGGCGCCATGCCGACCAGCTGCGCCAGCCGTTCCGCGCTCAGCTGCCGGGCCATCCGGTGCTCGGCCAGCGTCCGCGGCTCCACCCCCATCAGCACGACCGGCGGGCACCACAACACATCGGCCAGGGCGAAGAGTTGCGCCTCGGTGGGCAGCAGGGAGCCGTACTCCCATGCCTCGATCACCTCGGGGCGCACGGGCGAGCCGCACGCCGTCATGGACTGGGCGACCTGACTTGTGGTCAGGCCGACCCGGGCCCGTGCGGATCGGGCCTGAGCGGGAGAGAACGGAACGCTGTTCACGTACGCGACACCTCGCTGCACCCGGTGAGCAGGGGGGTGCTGGGGGGAGAGGAAGGGGGCGGACATGGAGGAACATCCAGGGGCGGGCAGATTAACAGATCGGCGAGAGGTACGAACCTCCAGCTCAGAACTCGCGTTCCGGGTATAGCCGATGCACCGGTATCTACCGGGCAGTAGCGGCAGTTGGGGTCATCACGAAGGCGGGACGTAATCAAGGCGTTACGTGGATGAAGGTGTGGTGTCACAGTGATCGCAGAGGCTGGCGGGTGCCGATGGGCCTTGCCCAGCAGCGCCGGTCGGTGTACACCTGACATCCGGTCCTCCCCCCACAATCCGATCAGGATGGGACCCTCCCTATGCGATACACGCTTGACCGCCCCCGCGCGGTCCGGTGCCTGCCGCTTGTCATGCCGCTCGCGCCCGTTGGGGCCGCGCGCCGCCGCGCCGCCGTCCGTTCCGCCGAGAGAAGACGCACCCCGGCGCGCCACTTCGCGCTGTCATGTCTCTGACAGTCGGCGCGCTGTCGGCGACCCTCACCAACTGAGCGCCGCCCGACGCCCGCCTGATCGTCACCGTCCCCGCATCGCGCGCGTCACGGAGCCGCCGGCACCCCACGAGCCGGCCCGACGGCATGCCCGACCCGCCGCCGTACCACGGCGGTTGCGCCGGCCTGCCCGCGCCCGGCCGCCGGGTCCCGTCCCCGCAAGGACCGCCGACAGGCCGTTGTCCAGGGACCCCCGTCGCCGGCCTCCGTGTGCCCCGTAGCCAGAAAGGACAATCCCCGGTGCTCACTTCGCACCCGGCACACCCCCAGGGCTCACCCACGGCCCTCCTCGGCGGAACGGACCACCCCACCGCACCCGGTGCCCACCCGGCCGGCCAGGTCCTCGTCATCGGCACCCCAGGGCCACGCCTGGAACGCCTCACCCACACCCTGCGCACCACCGGTCACGACGTCACCCACGCCCCACCCGGCGAGGCCGGCCCCCGCGTCCGCCAGGCGCCCCCGGACGCCGTCGTCGCCCTGCACGAACCCGGCACCGGGCACGCCGGAGCCGACGTCATCCGCGAGGTCCGCACCGTCCCCGCCGGACGGGCCCTGCCGCTCCTCATGGTCACCGGCGCCCCCGGCCCGACCGGCGCCGCCGACCTGCTCCGCCAGGGCGCCGACGACTGCATACCCGAGGCATCCGACCCCGACGAGCTCTCCGCCCGGATCGAGGCCAAGCTCCGCCGGATCCCGGTCCCCGTCGAGCACCTGCTCCGCGACCCGCGCACCGGCCTCTACTCCCGGCCGCACTTCCTCGACGAACTCGACCGCGAACTCAAGCGCCCCGAAGGCGCCCGGCACGGCGGCGTGCTCGCCGTCGTCGCCGTCGCCGAACTCGCCGCCCTGGAAGAGCGACTCGGCCCCCGGATCCGCCGCGAGGTCGCCGAACGGCTCGCCGGCGTCGCCGAAAGACTGGGCGGGGCCTGCGACCGGCTCGGCCGGGACGACGACGGCCACCTGCTGATGCTGCTCCCCGGCGTTGGCGAGGAGACCGCCGTGCGCGCCCTGCACGCCTTCGCCACCGCCGCCGCCGGTACCCGCTTCGTCGTCGCCGACGAGAACGTCCGCCTCACCCCCGCCGTCGGCTGGCTCCCGCTCGCCGAGTGCACCGATGCCGCCGACGTCGTGGACCGGGCCCGCGACGCGACCCGCGAGTCCCTGCGCCACCGCGACCTCCGCCCGGTCCGCTACGCCCCCTGGATGCGCGGCACCCCCCATCGCCACCGCCGGCCGCCGCTGCGCGCCGTGATCCGCCCCGCGCTCTTGGCGCTCTCCCCGGTCCTGGCGCTGCTGCTGGGCATCGGGGTGCCGTTCGCCCTCTACCGGCAGACCTATCTGGCCGGTTGGGACCTCGGCTCGGGCATGTACTGGGCGGTCGTCGCCGGCCTGGTGCTCTCCGCGCTGCTGATCGTCCTGGAATGCCTCTACGCGCTGGACGCGCCGACCCGACCGCAACGCCCCGGCGCCGCCTACCCGCCGGCCAGTGCCGTGATCGCCGCGTACCTCCCGAACGAGGCCGCCACCATCGTCGACACCGTCGAATCGTTCCTGCGCCAGGACTACCCGGGCGGTCTGGAGATCGTCCTCGCCTACAACACCCCGCACCCGCTGCCCGTCGAGGACACCCTCCGCGAGATCGCCGCCCGCGACCCCCGCCTCGTCCTCCTCCCCGTCGCCGGCAGCACCTCCAAGGCCCAGAACGTCAACGCCGCCGTCACCCGCGTCCGCGGCGAGTTCGTCGGCATCTTCGACGCCGACCACCACCCCGCCCCGCACGCCTTCCGCGACGCCTGGCACTGGCTCTCGCACGGCTACGACGTCGTCCAGGGCCACTGCGTCATCCGCAACGGCGACAGCTCCCGGATCGCCCGGCTCGTCGCCGTCGAGTTCGAGGCGATCTACGCCGTCAGCCACCCCGGCCGCACCCGGCTCCACGGCTTCGGCGTCTTCGGCGGTTCCAACGGCTTCTGGCGCACCGACCTCCTCGCCCGCACCCGGATGCACGGCTCCATGCTCACCGAGGACATCGACTCCACCATGCGCTCCCTGACCGCGGGCGCCCGCATCGCCGTCGACCGCACCCTGATCTCCCGCGAACTGGCGCCCACCACCCTCACCGCGCTGTGGAACCAGCGCTCCCGCTGGGCCCAGGGCTGGCTCCAGGTCTCCCTCAAGCACCTCTGGCGCGGCCTGCGTTCACCGGTATTGACGGTACGTCAGAAGTTCGGCCTGCTGGTCCTGTTGGGCTGGCGCGAGATACAGCCCTGGCTGACCCTGCAGATCCTGCCGATCCTGCTCTACGCCACCTGGAAGGTCGGCGGCCCCCAGCACCTCGACTGGGGCGTACCGGTCTGTGTGCTCGCCCTGCTCCTCACCCTCGCCGCCGGACCCGTCCAGGCCCTCTTCGCCTGGCGCCTGGCCGTCCCCGAACTCCGCGCCCGCCGCCGCTGGTTCTGGTCCTACCTCCTGGTGTCGACCGTCTTCTACAGCCACTTCAAGAACATGGTCGCCCGGCAGGCCCACCTCAAGGAGGCCCTCGGCGACCGGCAGTGGCGGGTCACCCCGCGCGCCCAGGCGACGAGGGCGGTGGCCCGCCGATGAGCGCCACCGCCGCGCCACCCGCCCCGCCGCGGACCCCCGAAGGCCCCCCGCGCCGCCGCCGCGCCGGGGACATCGACGGCTTCCGCGGCCTCGCCGCGCTCAGCACCGTCGCCTTCCACGTCTGGCAGCAGTACACCGCCTACGACGCGCACGGCACCCACCCGCCGGTGGCCAACCCCGTCCTCGACGCGGTGCTCTCCCTCGAAGTCATCGACCTCTTCTTCGTCCTGTCGGCGTTCCTGCTCACCCTCTCCTACGCCCGCGCCGCCCTCGACGGCGGCTCCACCCGCCCGGCCCGCGCCTTCCTCTTCCGTCGCGCGATCCGCATCCTGCCGCTGTACGTCCTGGCCGTCCTGGTCGTCTGGGCCACCCGCAACCCCACCCTCCCCGGCGACTGGCAGGACCTGTTCGAACACCTCACGTTCACCCACGTCTTCGACCAGGACCGGATCTTCTACACCCTCGGCCCCACCTGGTCGCTCTCCCTGGAGGTGCTCTTCTACTTCGTCCTCGTCGGCCTCGGTCCGCTCGCCGTCCGCGCCTGCCGCCGACTGCGCCGCCGGGCCGACCGGGTCGCGGTCTGCGCCGCCGGCTGCCTGTTCCTCTTCGCCGCACCGCTGGCCTGGATCACCGTCGCGCACTACGCCCTCGGCATCCCGCACACCGACTGGGTCGCCTACTTCGGCCCGCAGGCCCGCTTCGGCGGCTTCGCGGCCGGCATGCTGCTGGCCGTGGTCCTGGCCGCGCTCGGCGACCGGGCCCGCCTCTCCCCGGGCGCCGCGCTGCTCCTGACCGCCCTCGCGCTGGCCGGCCTCTTCTGCCTCTCGCTCCAGTCCGACGCGGAGGGCTTCACCTTCACCTACTACCACCCGATCGCCTCCGCCCTGTGGGTGCTGCTGCTCTTCAGCACCCTCCACATCCGCCGACGCACCTTCTGGAACCGCTTCCTGACGGCGCGTTGGCTCACCCCGCTGGGCCTGATCAGCTACAGCCTCTTCATCTGGCACGAGCCGGTCATGCTCCTGCTGCACAACGCCGGACTGTTGCCCGGGGGCCCGTCCGGCTTCCCCTGGGCCCTGCTGATCGTCTTCCTCGCCGCCGTCGCGGTGGCCGCGGCCAGCTACTGGCTCGTCGAATACCCGGCGAGCCTGCTCGGCCGCCTCAAGGACGCCCAAGGGCGCCCCCGGGACTTCTACCCGGAACCCGCCCTCCGCTGACCGTGCCGAACACCGGTGACGGGGGTCGCCCGACGGCGGCCCCCGTCACCGCTCGGCCGCCCCGCCGGGCCCGTCGCCGAAGATCGCCCCCAGCCGGTAGGCCAGCGCCCGTCGCGCGTGTGCCAGCGACCGCCGGCCGTGCAGCACATCGCCGCCCAGCCCCACCGCCGCGGACACCAGCAGATCGGCCTCCAGGCGGACGTCCAAGCCCGGCGCGGCCCGCCCTGCGTCCCGCGCCGCCGCGAGGATCGCCGCGACCATCTCCTCCAGCGGATGCTCGTCGGGCAGGAACACCGCGGCCAGTGCCGGATCGGTCAGGCTGCGCGCGTAGTACGCCGCGAACACCCGTAGCGCCGCGGCCCGTTGGGCGTCCACCGGCAGGAACTCGTCCAGCACGTCCCGCAGCAGCCCCCGCGGATCCGCCGGGTCGAAGCGGATCCGGGACCGGGCGATCCGCTCGTTCTCGTCGTGCAGCAGCCGCAGCGCGTCCACCAACAGCCGGTGCTTGTCCGCGAAGTGGTACTGCACCGCCCGCACCGACACCCCGGCCTCGGCCGCCACCTCCCGGATGCTGGCGGCGTGCAGCCCGCGCTCCGCCGCGATCCGCCACACCGCCTCGATGATCCGCCGCCGCTTGCCCGCCGCCTCCCCGGCCGGGCCCGCCGCCGGGCGCGGCGCCCCTGTCGGCGGCGGCACCGGCGGATGCTTCCGGCGCCGGTAGGCCCGTGCCTGGCAGCTGCGCGAGCAGTAGAGCGCCGGCCGTCCGCGCCCGGCGGGGGTCAGCGGCGCTCCGCACATCCGGCACGACGGATCGTTTTTCGCACGGCCCAAGTCCATTCGGCACCTCGCAAATACTGTGACGAAAAGCGAATTCGGCAGTGCTGAAGCCTAATACGGCACCCATGGCGCTGATACGTTCGTAACGTCACGGGGCGGCGCCCGGTGGGCTGGAGGGCACGGCCGAGGCCGGTCAGGCTCCGGCGTTCCGCCCCGACGTCCCGGTCCACCTCTCGGTTCACACCCCGGGCCGCATCCGGGCCCACTCGCGTTCTCCCCGTTGCCCGACCCGCCTCGCGCCTCGACGGTTGCTGCCGTGGTGCGCCGCGGGCCGGCCGGGGCGTCGCGTTGCGGCGCCGGGAGACCGAGGGCACGTCATCACCGCACGCTTCGAGGAGCGCCATGAAGTACGACGTCTTGCAGATCATCGCCATGGGCCTGGTGGTCACCGCCGCCCAGGGCGCCTTCCGCCTGCTGATCGACCACGACAACACCGGCCTGCTCGGATGGGTCGGCGGCGGGTTCCCGGTCCTGCTGACCGCCTATCTCTGCGTCGTCGCCGTCGGCGTCGTGCTCGCCGGCTGGTCGCACACCCGCGCCAAAGCACTCGGCCGCCGGAAGTGATCCGGCGGCCGAGGAGGGGTGGGGGAGCGGGCGGGTCAGCCCACGTGGACCCGCGGGCGCCGCCGCAGGTCCGGCTCCGCCCGGCGCAGCACCTCGCGGGCGACCGGCGCGACCTCTCCGTCACCGAACACCAGGAAGCGCAGCAGGTGACTGAACGGATGGCCCTCGGTCCAGTTGAAGTAGATGTGCGGCACCTGGCCGGTCCGTTCGCGGAGCTGCATCAGCACCGCCGCGATGGTGTTGGGCACGCCCGCGCCCTGCACCCGCAGGATTCGCGCGCCGTGCTCCTCCACCCCGTGCACGTGCAGTTCCGCGGTGAAGTCCGAGGAGTCCTCGACGAGCACCTCCAGGAAGAGCACCGGCCCGCGGTCGGGGATGTGGGTCTCCTCGCGCTGGCTGTACTCCTTCTCCCGGTAGTCCGCCGCGTTCCGCTCGTCGGGTTCGTTGGCGATCACCCGCAGCGGTCCGGCGACCAGCGCCTCGTCGATCAGCCGCTCGGCGGTCTCGTCGAACACCACGTCCGCGGCGCGCAGTTCGAAGGCGCGGTGCACCCGCGAGGCGAACGACGTCAGCAGGATGCCGAGGATGAACAGCAGCGCGATCTTCAGGCCGTCCGGCCGCTCGATGACGTTGGTGACCAGCGTGTAGCCGAAGACCAGGGTGATCGCGCCGAATCCGATGGTGGCGCCACGGTGCCCGCGGTGCCGGGCCGCGACGGTCGAGGCGAACGAGGCGGAGAGCATCAGCACCAGCACGCCGGTCGCGTAGGCACCGCTCTGGTCGTCGACGCTGGCGTCGAAGACGATGGTGATCCCGAACGCGATGGCCATGAAGATCAGCACCAGCGGGCGCACCGCCCGGGTCCACTCCGGCGCCATGCCGTAGCGGGGGAGGTAGCGCGGCACGAGGTTGAGCAGCCCCGCCATCGCCGACGCACCGGCGAACCACAGGATCGCGATGGTCGAGATGTCGTAGACCGTGCCGAACGCCTCGCCCAGGTGCTCGTGCGCCAGATACGCCAGCGCCCGCCCGTTGGCCGAACCGCCGGGCGCGAACTCCTTCTGCGGGATCAGGATGGTGGTCGCCAGACTGGACAGCAGCAGGAAAACGCTCATGATCAGTGCCGCGGTGGTCAGCAGCCGGCGGGTGTCCCGGATCCGGCCGGCCGGCTTGACCGGGTCGTCACCGGCGTCGCCGCGCACCTGCGGCATCACCGCCACGCCGGTCTCGAAGCCGGACATGCCGAGTGCCAACTTCGGGAAGACCAGCAGCGCGACGCCGACGATCGCCAGCGGCGAGGAGTGCTGCGCGGTCATCGCGCCCCACCAGTTGCCGACCGCGACCGGGTGGGACAGCACCTGCCAGGTCGACGTGGCCAGCACGACCACGTTGAGCACCAGGTAGACGCCGACCAGCGCCACGGCTATCCCGATCGCCTCCCGGAAGCCCTTGAGGAAGACGGCGCCCAGGGCGGCGAGCAGCAGCAGCGTGATCCAGAGGTTGGCGCCGTGCAGTGCGGCCGGGGCGAAAGGATTCTCCACCACGTGCGCCGAGGCGTCCGCCGCCGACAGCGTCATCGTGATGACGAAGTCGGTGGCGGCGAACCCCAGCAGCACCAGCACCAGCAGCTTCCCCGCCCACCAGGGCAGCAGCCGCTCCAGCATCGCGATCGAACCCTCGCCCTGCGGGCTCTCCTTGGCGACCCGCCGGTAGACGGGCAGCGCGCCCAGCAGCGTCAGTGCGATCAGCACGAGCGTGGCGAACGGCGACAGCAGTCCGGCGGCCAGCGCCGCGATGCCCGGCTGGTAGCCCAGCGTCGAGAAGTAGTCGACGCCGGTCAGGCACATCACCCGCCACCAGGAGTGGCCCTTGTGCTCGGCGGGCGGGGTGCCGTGCGGCCCGGGGTGGCGGGCGCTCTGCTCGCTCAGGCCGTCCAGCAGCCAGGACCGCCACCTCGGTGGTGCGGGGGCGGTGGGCGGCGGAGTGGGGTCCACCTGGGTACTGGTCATACGGCCACGTCCTGCCGATCGTCGTTCGTCCCGCCGGCCGTCACGGAGGCCGGGCGGGTGGGGGGTTGATGGGTGTGTCGGGGGGTGTCCGGCCGTGCGGTCGTCGTACGGGCCGAGGCGTGCTGCGGGCAGGGCGTGGCGTGGGCCGAGGCGACGCAGGAGGCGCGCTGAGGGCCACCCCGAGGACGCCCGGTCCGGCGCATCGGCGGCCTGCTCCGATAAGGGCCGATTATGTCCAACTCGCTCTTCCTGCCGCCTTTTGTCGCTTTCGCCCACGAGTTGTCCCCCGGGAGCCCGGGGCAACGAGGAGCGAGTATGCAACACGTGCCGGTGCCCCTCGGTGCCCGGGGCGCGTCCGGGGGCATCCGGTGTCCATATCCGCCGCGTCAGGGCCGCGTCATAATCCCCCGGCCCCCCGTACGTACCGCGTTAAGTTCCCCGCCGAATCGGTCCCGGTCCCGCCGGCCCGCGCACCCTGGCACACAGGCCCCGGCCCCAGGAGGTGCTCCCATGGCGACCCTTCACCACCCCGTCCCCGCCCACCCGCCGCCCACCCCGCGCTTCCCGGCGCCGACCTCGCGCCCGGGGCGGGCCGCGGGACGGCGGGCCGGGCGCGGGACGGCGGGCGGTCGGGCGGTCGCCGCGCCGCCGCCCGCCGACGAGCTCGGCCGTGACCTCGCGCTGCCGGTCGGCGCCGCGGTGACCGCGGTCGCGGTGACCGTCCTGCTGGTGACCGGCGAGGCCGCCCACCTGGCGTTCTCGCTCGTCGCGTTCGCGCTGCTGACCGTCGCCGTCGCGGCGGCGGCCCGGCCCCGCCTGGTCCCGGCCGTGATCCTCGTCTCCTGGCTGTTCTTCGACGGTTTCGTGGTGCAGCAGCGCGCGGAACTGGGCTGGCAGCAGACCGACCGGCTGAGCCTGTGGGTCCTCGCGGGGGCGGGGCTGGTCGGGGCGGGGTGTGCGGCGGCGGTACGGGCCGTGCGGATCCGGCGCGGCGGCGCGGTGTGACGTCCGGGCCGGCCCGCCGTGACGCGCCGGCCGGCCGGTCAGCGGCCCCTCAGGAAGCCGGGGCAGGGGCACCGGCGGCCGTCGGCGCGGCGCCGGGCGCCGAGGAAGCCGATGCCGATGCCCAGCATCCAGACGTCCTTGGCGAGCGGCAGGCCGCTCTGCGTGGGGCGCAGGCTGCCGGGTCGGCGCATGCCGGGCAGGCGCAGGTAGAGGCCGACCAGGCCACCGGCGAAGCCGGTCAGGGCGACGCCCGCCAGCCGGGTCGGGACGAACGGGGCGAGCAGTGCGCCGCCGACGGCGATCTCCGCGGCCGCCAGCAGCCGCGTGAACTGTTCCGCGGGCAGTGCCGACAGGAACGGGTACGCCGTGGTCGCCGTGCCGTGCACGGAGGCCGCGGTCTCCTCGTCCGCCCGCCACAGTGTCAGCCCGGAGTTCAGGATGAACGCGCCGGTGGCCAGTCGAGGGGCGATGTCGCGCGGTTCGGGCAGCTGCGTCATGGGGCCTCCAGAGGTCGGGTTCCGGCCCTTCGACCGAGGTTAGCGAGCGGCGGGTGGGGCTGCATCCGGTGCCGTCCGGGGCCCCGTCCGGCACGGTCCGCTGCTCACGGGGCCGCCTCGTCCCACTGGTCGAGGAGGCGGTCGACGCCGCCGTCCTCGGGGCCGCCCGGCGGCCGCATCCCGTCGAGGGTCTGCTCGGTCCAGATGACCTTGCCGCCGGGGGTGTAGCGGGTCCCCCAGCGCTGGGCGAACTGGGCGACGAGGAACAGTCCGCGCCCGCCCTCGTCGGTGGTGGTGGCCCGCCGCAGGTGCGGGGAGGCGCTGGTGCCGTCGGAGACCTCGCAGACCAGGGCGCGGTCGTGGAGGAGGCGGACGCGGATGGGCTGGGCGCCGTAGCGGATGGCGTTGGTGATCAGTTCGCTGAGGATCAGCTCGGTGGTGAAGCCGATGTCGGCCAGCCCCCAGGTCTCCAGGGTGCGCATGCAGGCGGAGCGGACGGGGCCGACGGCCGCCGGGTCCGAGGGGACCTCCCATTCGGCGATCCGGTCCCGGTCCAGCAGCTTGGTGCGGGCCACCAGCAGGGCGATGTCGTCGCCGGGTTGCTCGGGCAACATGGCGGTCAGGACGGTGGTGCAGGTCTCCTCCGGCGAGCTGTCCGGCGCGCCGGCGAGGGTGCTGTGCAGCAGCTCCAGGCCGGTGTCGATGTCACGGTCGCGGCCCTCGATGAGCCCGTCGGTGTAGAGGACCAGCCGGGAGCCCTCGGGCAGGGGCAGTTCGAGGGTCTCCACGGGCATGCCGCCGCCCAGTCCGAGCGGCGGGGAGACCGGCACCTCGGGGAAGGACACCGTTCCGTCGGGGAGGACCAGGGCCGGGCCCGGGTGGCCCGCCCGGGCCAGGGTGACGCGTCCGTCGACCGGGTCGTAGATGACGTAGAGGCAGGTGGCGCCGGTGACGCCGGCACCGCTGTTGCCCACTAGCGAGGCGTCGGTGGCCGGTGCGGCGTCGGGGGCCGTTTCCGACGCCGCGTCAGCCGTGGTCCCGACCGCGGGTCCGTCACCGTCCTCGCCCGCCCCCGCCCCGCCGGTGCGGGCCTCGTCCGTGTCGATGTGGCTGACGAGTTCGTCCAGGTGCCCCAGGAGTTCGTCGGGCGGCAGGTCCAGGGTGGAGAAGTTGAGGACGGCGGTGCGCAGCCGGCCCATGGTGGCGGCGGCGTGCAGGCCGTGCCCGACGACGTCGCCGACGATCAGGGCGACCCGGGCGCCGGGCAGCGGGATGAGGTCGAACCAGTCGCCGCCGACACCGGCCTGCGCGGGCCGGTAGCGGTGTGCCACCTCCAGCGCCGACTGCTCGGGCAGCGCCCGCGGCAGGAGGCTGCGCTGGAGGGTGATGGTGGTGGCGTGCTCGCGGGTGTAGCGGCGGGCGTTGTCGATGGAGACCGCGGCCCGCGCGGCCAACTCCTCGGCGAAGGACAGGTCCTCCTCGCCGAACACCTCGGAGGTGGCGGCCCGCCAGAAGTTGGCCAGGCCCAGCACCACGCCGCGGGCCCGCAGCGGCACCGCGATCAGCGAGCGGATGCCGTTGTCCAGGATCCGCTGGGTGTCGACCGGGTCCTGGGCCCGCCACTCGTGTTCGGCGCGCAGGTCGGGGACGACGACCGGGCGGCCGTCGGCGATCCCCGCGGTGATCGGGCTGCCGGGCGCGAAGCGGATCTGCTCGCCGACGCGGTAGACCGCCGAGTCCTCCGGCACGCCGCGGACCGCCAGCCGTCGCATCGGGGCGTGCCCCCCGGTCGGCTCCTCGCCGCGCAGCACCGGCTCCAGCAGCTCGACGGAGACCACGTCGGCGAACCGGGGCACGGCGACCGCGGCCAGCTCCTCCGCGGTGCGGGACACGTCCAACGTGCTGCCGATCCGCATCCCCGCGTCGTAGAGCAGCTTCAGGCGCCGCTGGGCGACCTCGGCCTTGCCGGTCAGCGCCCGGAGTTCGGTGGTGTCCCGGAGGGTGACGGCGGTGCCCGGGAGGCCGCCGTAGGGGGCGGTGGGGCGGATGTTCACCGCGAGCAGCCGCTCGCCGGCGGGGTGCACCTCGTCGGTGGCCGCCCGGCCGGAGGCCAGCAGGGAGGCCATGCCCGGTTCCAGTCCCAGCTCGGTGACCCGGTGGTGCTCGGCGTCGTCGGGCAGGTCCAGCAACCGGCGGGCCTCGTCGTTGGCGAGCACCAGCCGTCCGTCGCCGCCGACGATGAGCACGCCTTCGCGGACGGCGTGCAGGACGGCGTCGTGGTGGTCGTACATCCGGGCCATCTCGGCCGGGTCCAGGCCGTGCGTCTGGCGCCGCAGCCGGCGGCCCACCAGGGCCACCCCGCCGACCCCGACGACGAGCGCGCCGGCCGCGCTGCCGATCAGCAGCGGGAGCCGTTGCAGCGCCCACTCGTTGGTCCGCTGCACCTTGATGCCGGCCGCGACCAGGCCGACGAGCCGGCCGTCGGCGTTCTTGACGGGCACCGTGGTGTCCACGGCGCGCCCGAGGGCCGAGGAGGAGGTGGAGGTGACGGTGCGGCCGGCGAGCGCCGGGCCGTAGTCGTCGGGGACGTGTTTGCCGATCAGCTGCGGGTTGGGGTGGGTCCAGCGGACGCCGGACGGGCTGAACGCGACGAGGTAGTCGAGGCCGGCTTCCCTGCGGGCGTCCTCGGCCCGGGGCTGGAGCCGCGCGGTGGGGTCGGCGGACTGCATCGCGGCGGCGGTCCCCGGGGCGTGTGCGAAGGCCGCCGCGGCGACCGACGACCGCTGTTCGGCCTCCTGGAGGCTCGCCTGCTGGGCCTGGAGGGCGAGCGCCACCCCGGCTGCCACGACCAGCAGTACGACGAGGGCGAGCTGCAACGCGAGGACCTGGCCCGCGACGCTGTGCACGCTCAGCACCGAGCGAAGGCGGCGCCCGATATCACGCCTGGAATATTGCTTTCGCCCGAAATTTTCCATCACGCGCCATATTTAGCATTGTGCGCCCCTGTATAGCGATCAGCTGAGCGGGGTCATAAGCGTTCCTTTTGGAATGACAAAGTGCCTTCATGAGGGCAAATTTGGTCGGTTGTCAGGGGAGGGCGAGCGCCGGCGCGGGGCGTTCGGGCCCCATGGGCCGCCTGCCCGAGGGGCGTTCCACGCGGCGTAGCGGCGCTACGACGCAAGGTAGTCGCACGTATATCCGGAATTCCAGGTTTCGGGTAGCGAGCGTTTCCGGCCGGAGGGCCGCCAACGGGCCATTGCGGGCCGGATGTTCCCGCCCAGACCATCCCGATGTCCCGCGTGTCACCGGCCGTGCGCCGGTCGGTCGGCATGCCTCGGTCCCGTAGGGAGGCCCCAGTGAACGACCGGATGACGCTCGCCCCGGATGCGGCACGGCAACTCGCGACCACGACCAAGACCACCCCCCAGATGCGCGGCATCACCCCGCGCTACCTGCTGCGCGCCCTGCCGTGGGTGGACGTCGAATCCGGCGTCTTCCGCGTCAACCGACGCCGCACCTATGTCCTCGGCGACGACCGCCTCAGCACCTACCAGGACGGCGACACCCACCGCGTCATCCCCGGTGACCTTCGTGAACTGCCGTACCTGCGCGAAGCCGACGACGCGCTGCTCACCGAACTCGCCGGCGCCTTCGCGCAGGTGACCTTCGACACCGGTCAAGTCCTCGCGGAAGACGGTGAGGTGACGGACCGTCTGCTCGTCATCGTGCAGGGGCGGGCCGAGAAGCGGGCGCGCGGCCGCTACGGCGAGGACGCGCTCCTCGACGTGATCGGCGACGGCCAGTTCTTCGACCTCGACACCTGGACCCGCTCCGCGCCGACGCCGTACCGGGTCACCGCGCTCACCCCCGGCACCGCGCTCAGCCTCGACCGCGCCGCCCTGGCCCGGCTCGGCGACCGCGACCCGGCGCTGCGCGCCGCGATGGACGCGTACCTCGCGGCGGACGGTGTGCTGCCGGGCAGCGAGGTGCCGGTCGACCTCAGCTCCGGGCACGTCGGCGAGCCCGACCTGCCGGCGACCTTCGTCGACTACGAGGACGCGCCCCGCGAGTACCACATGAACCTCGCCCAGACCGTGCTGCGCGTCCACACCCGGGTCTCCGACCTCTACAGCGGCACCATGGATCAGGTCCGCACTCAGGCCAACCTCACCGCGCACGCGCTCCGCGAGCGGCAGGAGGATGTGCTCCTCAACCACCCCGAGCACGGCCTCTTCAGCAACATCGCCCCCGGCCAGCGCGTCCAGGCCCGCTATGGCGCCCCCACCCCCGACGACCTCGACGAACTGCTCACCCGGGTCTGGAAGCAGCCCGGCTACTTCCTCGCGCACCCGCGGGCCATCGCCGCGTTCGGCCGGGAATGTACCCGGCGGGGTGTGCCCCCGGTCATCGACACCAGCTTCGGCAGCCCGCTGCTGACCTGGCGCGGCGTCCCGCTGCTCCCCTCCGACAAGGTGCGCTTCTCCGGCGGGGCGGACACCGGCACCACCGAGATCCTGCTGATGCGGGTCGGCGAGGCCGAGCAGGGCGTGGTCGGCCTGCGCCCGGCGAAGGTGGCCGACGAGATCGAACCCGGGCTGGCCATGCGGAACATGGGCGTCGACAAGAAGGGCATCACCTCGTACCTGATGACCGCGTACTTCAACGCCGCGGTCCTCGTCGAGGACGCCCTCGCCGTCCTCCAGAACGTCGAGGTGTCCCGCTACCATGACTACGCCTGATCTCCTGGGGTTCCCGCTGACCGGGCCGGACACGACGGGAGTCCCCACCGGCGCGGCGCCGGCCGCCGGCACCACCGCGCCTCCCACGACCGCCGCCGGCGCGACCACCGGTGCGACCACCGGCGCCCCGGCCCCCGCCCCCGAGCCCGCCGGCGCCACCTGGCCCGGCACCGCCCCGACGGACCGTCAGTTCTCCCAACAGCCCTCGTTCACACCGGAATTGGCGCGCCGCGACGTGCCGATCCTGCACCGGACCGTCAACGGCAAACCCCTGGTCTGGCTCGACAACGGCGCCACCACGCACAAGCCCCGCCAGGTCATCGAGGCGGTGTCCGGCTTCTACGGGGCGGGCAACTCCAACATCCACCGCGGTGCGCACACCATGGCCCGCGAGGCCACCGAGGCGTACGAGGCGGGCCGGGCCGCGGTCGCCCGGTTCCTGGGCGCGGGCTCGCCGGACGAGATCGTCTTCGCCCGCGGCACCACCGAGGCGATCAACCTCGTCGCCCAGAGCTGGGGGCGGGCCAACCTCGGCCCCGGTGACGACATCCTCGTACCGGTGCTGGAGCACCACTCCAACATCGTCCCCTGGCAGCTGGTCGCCAAGGAGACCCGGGCCCGGGTGGTCCCCGTCCCGCTGCGGCCGGACGGCCAGATCGACCTCGACGCCTACGCCGACCGGCTCTCCATGCGGACCCGGCTGGTCGCCCTCAGCCAGGCGTCGAACGTCCTCGGCACCGTCCCGCCGGTCAAGGAGATGACCGCGCTGGCTCACCGCTACCGGGCCAAGGTCCTGGTGGACGGCGCCCAGGCGGTGGCCCACTTCCCGGTCGACGTGGCGGACCTCGACGCCGACTTCTACGTCTTCTCCGGCCACAAGCTGTTCGCCCCCACGGGCATCGGCGCCCTGTACGCCAAGCCGGAGATCCTGCAGACGATGGCGCCGTGGCAGGGCGGCGGCAACATGATCGAGTCCGTCTCCTTCGACCGCACCAGCTACGCGCCGGTCCCGCACCTCCTGGAGGCCGGCACCGGGCACATCGCCGGCGTCGTCGGACTGCTCGCCGCGATCAACTGGCTGACCGGCTTCGACCGGCCCGCCGTCGCGGCGTACGAGACCGAGCTGCTGGCCTACGCCCAGCAGGCCCTGGCCGCGGTCCCCGGGCTGGGCCTGATCGGCTCCGCCGCCGACCGGATCGCGGTGCTGACCTTCACCATGGCGGGCCACGACCCCGGCCGGATCGCCGACTGGCTGGACCGCGACGGGATCGCCGTCCGGGCCGGCCACCACTGCGCCCAGCCGGCCCTGGCCCACTACGGCCTGAAGAGCGCCGCCCGTGCCTCGCTCGCCCTCTACAACACCCGCGAGGAGGTGGATCAGCTGGTCGCCTCGCTCCAGCGGCTCCAGCAGTCCGGCTGAGACCGCCGACGACCCCGATGTCCCGCTGACGTCGGTCCGCGCCCGTGGTGTGTAGGGTGGGGGGCTGCGAAGGGGAGTAGCCCCGCGAACCGGTCATCGACACACTGGAGCCACAGTCGGCTCCCGGTGGCCGGGCCCACGCAGCCACTTGTGCGGGCGGGCGAGACCTTCGGCCCTTTGTCGACGAATCATTCACGCGTCGGCGGGGTCGAAGTCGTGCCGCCGCTCCCACGCCGGTCGCCCTCGAAGCCCGCCGGAGCGGAAAGGCTGACGATCAGCGTGTTGCATTTTGTCCTGCTCATCGCGTGTGCGGTGGCGATCTATCTCTCCTGCGAGTGGTTCGTCAACGCCGTGGAATGGCTGGGGGAGCGGCTCAACGTGGGCCGGATGGCGGTGGGCACCATCCTCGCCGCCTTCGGCACCGCCCTCCCGGAGTCCGTGGTGACCCTGGTCGCGGTGACCACCGGCGCCACCCCGGAGGCCAAGAACATCGGCGTCGGCGCCGCGATGGGCGGCCCGCTGGCCCTGGCCACCGTGGCGTACGGCGTGACCGGCGCGATGCTGCTGCTCCAGCGGCGCAAGCGGCGCGCCGCGGCCCCGGCCGACGCGCCCCTCGGCACGGAGCGGGACATGCGGCGGCTGGCCAAGGACCAGACGTGGTTCCTGCCGGTCTTCGTCGTCAAGGTCGCGCTCGGCCTGGTCGCCTTCGCCTTCAAGCCGGTGCTCGGCCTGGCCTTCTTCGCGGTGTACGCGGTCTACTTCTGGCGCGAGATCCGCGGCGACCACGAGGAGGACGACGAGGGCGTCGAGCTGGAGCCGCTGAAGTTCCAGCCCAGGGCCGCGTCCCCGGCGACCTGGGCGGTCGTTGCCCAGACCCTGGTCACCCTGGTGGTGATCTTCTTCGCCTCGCAGCTCTTCGTCCACCAGCTGGACGCCATCGGCCCGATGCTCGGACTCTCCGCCTCGGTCACCGCGCTGCTGCTCTCCCCGATCGCCACCGAGCTGCCGGAGATCATGAACGCGGTGATCTGGGTGCGCCAGGGCAAGACCAAGCTGGCGCTGGCCAACATCTCCGGCGCCATGATGATCCAGGCCACCGTCCCCAGCGGCCTGGGCCTGCTCTTCACCAGCTGGCACTTCGACAGCGCCCTGCTGTGGTCCGGCGTGATCACCATGGCGGCGATCGGCTACCTCCTGCTGACCATGCGCGCGCACAAGCTGACCGCCGGCCGGCTGGCGGTGGCGGCCGGCTTCTACGTGGTCTTCGGGCTGGGGTTGATCCCGATCCTGGCGTGAGCGCCGGGACCGGGCGTCGGGCGAACGGGGGCGTGGTGGGCCAGGGCCGCGTGCGGGTCCGCCGCGCCGTCCTCCGGGGTGTGGTCCAGGTGGACGGTGGCCGCCGTCAGTCGCGGCACACTGTGGATCAGCGCGTGCTCGGCGGCCACCGCGATCCGGTGGCCGTGGGCCACGGTCAGCCGCGGATCGAGGACGATGTCCGCCTCGGCCCGCAGCGTGTGGCCGATCCACCGCATCCGCAGCGCGCCCACCCCGCGGACGCCGGGCACCCCGCGCAGCGCCGCCTCGGCGGCCGCCACCAGGGCCGGGTCCACCGAGTCCATCAGCCGCCGGAACACCTCCCGGGCGGCGTCCTTGAGGACCAGCAGGATCGCGGCGGTGATCAGTAGACCGACGACCGGGTCGGCGGCGCGCCAGCCCAGCGCGGCGCCGCCCGCGCCCAGCAGCACGGCCAGCGACGTGAAGCCGTCGGTGCGGGCGTGCAGCCCGTCCGCTACCAGGGCGGCGGAGCCGATCCGGCGGCCGGTGCGGATGCGGTAGCGGGCCACCCACTCGTTGCCGAGGAAGCCGGCCAGCGCGGCGGCCGCGACCGCCCACAGGTGCGTCACGTCCCGCGGGTGCACCAGCCGGTCGACGGCCGCGTAGAGCGCGGGCACCGCGGACGCCGCGATGGTGAGCACGATGACCACGCCGGCCAGGTCCTCGGCCCGGCCGTAGCCGTAGGTGTAGCGGCGGTTGGCGGCCCGCCGGCCGAGGACGAAGGCGATGCCGAGCGGGACCGCGGTCAGCGCGTCGGCGGCGTTGTGCAGGGTGTCGCCGAGCAGCGCCACCGAGCCGGACAGCGCGAAGACGGCGGCCTGGACCATGGTGGTCAGGCCGAGGACCGCGAGCGAGAGCCAGAGCGTGCGCATGCCCTCGCGGGAGCTCTCCAGCGCGGGATCGACCTTGTCCCGGGCCTCGTGGCTGTGGGGGGTGAGGGCGTGTGCGAGCCGGTGCCGCAGTCGGGCCGCGCGGGAGCGGCCGGCCGGGGCGGGACGGGTGTGGTGCTCGGGGCCGTGGTGGTGGGGGTGGGGGTCGGAGACCGACATGTGCGCGTCCACAGGTGTGCACCTTCCCGCGGTCCGGGGCGCGGCTTGTGCCGTACGCCCTCGTCACCTCATTATGTGCGTATGAGCGCACGCATGCACCTATCAGGTGCGCACGGTTCGCAGGAGCCGGACGACGGCGCCCGGCTCGCCGTCGCCGTGGAGATTCTGGGACTGCTCGCCGACCGCACCCGGCTGACACTGCTGCGCCGCCTCGGGGCCGGCGAGGCCGACGTCACCACCCTGACCGCGGCCTGCGACGCCTCCCGGACGTCTGTCAGCCAGCACCTCGCCCGCCTCCGGCTGGCCGGCCTGGTCACCACCCGCAAGGACGGCCGGCGCGCCGTGTACGCCCTGCGGCACGGCCATCTGCGACGCCTGGTCGACGAGGCCCTCAACGCCGCCGACCACCAGGTCCGCCACCTGCCGCCGCACGACTGAGCGGACACAACGGGCCGGGGGCGGCCGGGACTTCTACCACGTTCCGTCCCCCGGCGCACCATATGTCGTCCGTCCGTAGAACTTCTACCGTGGAGGGATGCGCGTCCTGGTGGTCGACGGCGAGCCCCGCACGGCGGCTCTGCTGCGCCGCGGCCTCGCCGAGGAGGGCTATGTCGTGGACCTGGCGATGACCGGCCCGGAAGCCGTCTGGCGGGCCCGCGAGATGGCGTACGACCTGATCGTCCTGGACATCCTGCTGCGGGGCTTCGACGGCTTCGAGGTGTGCCGCCGGCTGCGCGCCGCCGGCTGCTGGCCGCCGGTCCTGGTATTGAGCGCCCGCAACGAGGTCTGCGACCGGGTCCGGGGCCTGGACGCGGGCGCCGACGACTACCTGGCCAAGCCCTTCAGCTTCGCGGAGTTGTACGCCCGACTGCGGGCCCTGTCCCGCCGCGGGGCGCACGCCCGACCGCCCCAGATGGCGGTGGGCGACCTCCGGCTGGACCCGGCCACCCGCCGCGTCTGGCGCGCGGGGGCCGAACTCCGGCTGTCGCCCAAGGAGTTCGCCCTGCTGGAGCTGTTCCTGCGGCACCCCGGCGAGGTGCTGACCCGGACCCTGATCCTGGAGCACGTCTGGGACTTCCCCTGCGACGGGGTGTCCAACGTCGTCGACCAGTACGTGGCCTATCTGCGCCGCAAGATCGACCGGGCGGGCCAGGCGTCCCATCTGGAGACGGTCCGCGGCGCCGGCTACCGGCTGCTCGCCCCGACCCCCGTGACCAGTGGTTGAGCCGCCGCACGACGACATGTGAGGACTCACATCCGCCGTACACGGTCACCTCATGCTGCGCTTCGCATACTGGCGGGGAACACGCGGGCCGCCGGCGTACAGGACGCCGGAACAGCGGCCTGCGGAACACGGGTGGACCGGTGTGCCGGAGCACCGGTGACAGGAAACCCGGGGAACCGGAATCAGCTGAACCGGAGCCCGGGGAACCGGAATCCGGGCGCGCCGGCGGACCCGTGCACCCAGGTGAGGTGAATTCCATGGGGACCACCAAGAAGGCGTACCGCTGGCGTACCACCACCATCGGCCTCGCCTGCGCGGCACTGCTGGCCGGCGGGGCGGGCACCGCGGTCGCCGCGCCGAGCGCGGTACCGGACCTGCACTCCCGCGCCGTTGCCGCTGCCGCCGCCACGTCGCACGAGAAGATCGACGTCAAGGCGAGCGCGAAGTCCGTCAAGGCCGGTGAGTCGGTCACCCTCAGCGGCCGGACCAAGGGCATACCGACGGGCAGCAAGCTCACCGTGCAGCACCTGAACAAGGGCAAGTGGACCACCCTGCACGCCAGCACCAAGACCAAGCACGGCGGCCACTACAGCGTCAAGGTCAAGCTCGGCAACAAGGGCAAGGAGAAGCTCCGCGTGGCCCACGGCAAGACGCACTCCTCCACCGTCACCGTGACCGTCCACTGAGTGGGGCGGGCCGAGGGACACGGGAGGGGCGGTCGTGCGGATCGGAGAGCTGTCGGAACGCACCGGGACGCCCCGACGGCTGCTGCGCTCCTACGAGGAGCAGGGGCTGATCGCCGCCGCCCGCACCCCGCACGGCACCGCGACTACGACGAGCGCTTCGTGGACCGGGTGCTGCAGATCAGGGGGCTGCTCGACGCCTGTCCGCCGACCCGCCTGATCCGGCAGATCCTGCCCTGCCTCGACAAGCCCCGGACCATCTACTTCCCGGACGCCACCCCGGAGATGCTGGCCACCCTCGCGCACCAGCGCGACCGGATGACCGACCGCATCGGCTGCCTGACCCGCAACCGCGACGCCATCGCCGAGTACCTCGACGCGGTCCTCGCCTACAACCGCGGGGACGCCGGGGGCACCGGTCGGGTCGTCGGATCCGGCGCGGGGCGCCCTACCGGATGAAAACCGTTGGCGCGACGGGCCGCGGCTGCTCTACGGTCTGACCCGGCGTCGGCACCATCGCCGCGCCGTCGATCGCATCGTGTCGAGGAACTGCACCGGACAGGGAGGTGGCAACTGATGACCGTCACTGCCACGGGCATGGCCCGCAACCAGCAGACCAGCATCGCATTCACCTCCGCGGTCCTCGGCTGACCCGACCTCTCTCGTTCTCCGCGCTCTTCCCGCGCGCCGGGCCCACCCGGCGCGTGCGCCAGCGTGCACAGCCGGGACCGTGCCTTGTCGAAAGGCCATCCCGTTGTTCGCTCTTCCTCTCTCCGCCACGCATCCGCTGACCGCCGACTACGGCTGGGACGACGGATTCGCGGAGCTCTTCACCCCCTTCGCCGGGCAGGGGTTCGTGCCCGGCCGCGTGGCCCGCGTCGACCGCGGCCGGGTGGACGCCGTGGTGCCGGACGGCGACGGTGTCCGCACCGTCCTGGCCGACACCGCACTGGTGGCCACCGGCGACCCGACGCGGGTGCCCTGCACCGGCGACTGGGCCGTGCTCGACCTGGAGAACGGCCGGGTCGGCGACCATCTCGACGGCGTGGTGCGGGCGTTGCTGCCGCGCCGCACGGCCGTCCTGCGATCCGCCTCGTCGAAGCGATCCGAGGGGCAGGTCCTCGCGGCCAACGTCGAGTACGCGGTGGTCGCGGTCTCCCTGGCCGAGGCGCTCGACCTCGACCGCGTCGAGCGGTTCGTCTCCCTGGTGTGGGAGAGCGGGGCGCAGCCGCTGGTGCTCCTCACCAAGGCGGACCTGGTGACGGACCCGGCCACGCTGGGGCACCTCGTCGCGGACGCACAGCTCGCCGCGCCGGGCGTGCAGGTGCGGGCGGTCAGCGCGACCACCGGGGACGGCCTCGACGGGCTGTCCGCCCTGTTCGCGGGCACCACGTCCGTCCTCCTGGGGCGGTCCGGTGCCGGCAAGTCCACCCTGGCCAACGCGCTCTTCGGCGCGGACGTGCAGGACGTGCGGGCGGTCCGCGACCAGGACGGCAAGGGGCGGCACACCACCACGACCCGCGATCTGCTGGTGCTGCCCGGGGGCGGCGTGCTGATCGACACCCCGGGGCTCCGCGGCGTCGGGATGTGGGACGCCGAGGCCGGACTGTCCCGGACGTTCTCGGACGTCGAGGAACTGGCCGAGCGGTGCCGGTTCCACGACTGCGCGCACGAGGTCGAACCCGGTTGCGCGGTGCAGTTCGCCGTGGAATCTGGCGAGTTGGCGCCGCGTCGGCTGGAGAGCTACCGCAAGCTGCGGCGCGAGAACCAGCGCATCGTGGCCAAGACGGACGCCCGACTGCGCGCCGAGATCCGGCGCGACTGGAAGCAGAAGCAGGCCCTGGGCCGCCACATGACGGAACGGAAGCGGGGCCAGGGGACCGGGTGGGGGACCGGCCGATAGCCCCCTCCCGCGAGGGGCGGTGACGCCGGGAAACGACCGGCGCTCCACCGCCCCTCGCCCCCTTCACCCGGCGAGGACGGCCCCCACCCAGGTGCCCACCACCAGCAGGCAGGCGAACAGTTCGACCAGGACGCTCAGGCCGACGGCGCGCAGCACCGTACGGGTGGAGGCCCAGGCGTCGCCGTGGCTGCCGAGCCGGACGCGTTCGAGGGCGTAGAGGCCGCCGAGCGCGCCCAACGGGCAGCCGACGACGGGGACCACGAAGAACCCCGCGATACCGGCCACGCCGGCGAGCACCAGCGTGCGGTAGGGCGCGCCCGCCTCGCGCACGTTGCGGGTCGGGAGCAGCCACTTGAGCACCTGATTGACCAGCAGGACGGCGGTGCCGGCCATCAGCACCGACCACGCCAGGGCGGACCGCTCGGCCGTGGCCCACCACAGCAGCCCCGCCCAGACGACCAGCGGCCCGGGGATACCGGGGACCAGCACCCCGAAGACGCCGAACAGCAGGACCAGCCCGACGCCGATCAGCTGCCAGGCGTTCACGCCGCGGCCCCGGCGGCGCCGGCGCGCGGGCGTGCCCCGAGCGGCGCACGTCCGGCGACGGCTCGAACGCTGCGCTCTGTTGCGGCCCGCATGGCCCAAGCCTGCCGGAAGGGGACCGGACGCGCTTCCCGGAGTGCCCTTTTCGCGCCCTGTCCGGGTGGGGTGCACGACGGGACAATGCGGCCCATGGAGCAGCAGGGGGCGGGCCGCGGCAGGGAGGACGACTGGTGGTGGCGGGAGCTGTACGGCGAGGGCTCCGGGGCGGGAGGTGAGGACGGCGGGGGCAGCGGCACGGGGCCGCAGGCCGGCACCTCCGCCGGCGGCACCGATGCCTCCGACACCCTCGACGAACGGATCGAGTCTGTGCTGCGGACGATGGGCCGGGGCCCGGCCGCCGGCGCGGGGCCGTCCGGCGGCGCCACCGGCGCACCCTCGCCCGGGACCGCCCGGGACCCGGGCGGCCGCTCCACGCCCGACCACCCCGCGCCCGGGGGATCCGGGCCCGCGGCGCCCGCGCCCGGGGAGTTGACCCTGCGGTCGTTCGAGCCGCGGCCGTGGGAGCCGAGTTCATGGGAGCCGCGCCCCTGGGAGCCGCCCGGCCGGTCGGCACCGCGGGCCGCCGGGCCGCCCGACGGGGCCGCGGCCCCCGCGCCCGTCGTCCGGGCGCCCGACACCCCCGCGTTCCCGGAGGTCGAGCCGGGCGCCCCCGCCGATCCGGTGCCGGACACGGTCCTGGACGGCGCCCGGTTCGGGCCGGTCGCCGTCCGCGCCGTCTCGCAGCGCGGCACGGACGTCCACCGACGGGGCGACGTCCGCGGCGAGGCGTACCTCACCGCCCGGTTCGGTTCGGGCCGCAACGCGCTGTTCCTGGTAGCCGTCGCCACCGGGCTGTCCACCACCGGAGCGGTCGCGCACCGCGCGGCCCGCGCCGCCTGCGCCTGGGCCGGCGGCGCCGTCGACCGCAATGCCACCCGGTTGGCGCAGGACCTCCGCGCCGGCCGGCACGACGCGCTCCGGGCGGGGTTGCAGCGCCTCACGGACCGCGGTTTCGGCGCGCTGCGCGGCCGGGCGGCGGAGCTCGGGATGCCGGCCGGCGCGCACCCGGCGGCGCTGCGCTGCCTGTTGCTGCCCGCCGACCCGCAGTGCCGTACCCGGGTGTTCTTCGCCGTCGGCGGGGGCGGGCTGTTCCGGCTCCGCCACGGCGGCTGGGAGGACCTGGAGCCCGCCGACGCCGGGCCCCCCGCGGCGCCGTTCCGCTTCCGCGCCGTGCCGGGCCGGCCGGGGGACGTCCTGCTGCTGTGCGGCACCGGCCTGGCGGAACCGCTCGGCACCGACCCGGACTTCGCCGCCCGGCTCGCCGCCGCGTGGTCCGCTCCCGCGCCGCCCGACCTGGCGGGGTTCCTGGCCGCCGTCCAGCCCCGGGGCGCGGGCGACGCCAAGGACCGCACGGCGGTGGGGGTCTGGGAGTCGTAACGGGGACGTACCGCCGCCGCCCGCGTCGGCCCCCGGAGGCGGAGTGCTTCGCCCCGTGGGTTGATGGGAAGGAGCCGGCAGGCGGCCACGGTTCCCGCGGCCGTGCGCGCGGCGGTCCGCCGGCCCGTCGGCAGGCATGTCCCTCGGCCCGTTCGTCGTGCGTAAGGAGGCTCTCCCGGTGGCCAAGCAGACCGTAGCCGAGCAGTTCATCGACATCCTGGTGCGGGCCGGTGTCCGGCGGCTCTACGGGGTCGTCGGGGACAGCTTGAACCCGGTGGTGGACGCCATCCGCCGCAATTCCGCGATCGACTGGATCCAGGTCCGGCACGAGGAGACCGCCGCCTTCGCCGCCGGCGCGGAGGCGCAGCTCACCGGGCGGCTGGCGGCCTGCGCGGGCTCCTGCGGGCCCGGCAATCTGCACCTGATCAACGGGCTGTACGACGCGCACCGGTCCATGGCCCCGGTCCTGGCGCTGGCCTCGCACATCCCCTCCAGCGAGATCGGTACCAGCTACTTCCAGGAGACGCATCCGGACCGGCTGTTCTCCGAGTGCAGCCATTACAGCGAGCTGATCTCCAGCACCAAGCAGATGCCGCGGGTGCTGCAGACCGCGATCCAGCACGCCGTGGGGCAGAGCGGCGTCGCGGTGGTCTCGCTGCCCGGTGACATCGCCGCCGAACCGGCGCCCGAGCGCGCCTTCGAGCACGCCCTGGTCACCAGCCGGCCCTCGGTCCGCCCCGGGGACGAGGAGATCGACGCGCTGGCCCGGATGGTCGACGCGGCCGACAAGGTCACGCTGTTCTGCGGCAGCGGCACCGCGGGGGCGCACGCCGAGGTGATGGAGTTCGCGGAGCGGGTGAAGTCGCCGGTGGGCCACGCGCTGCGCGGCAAGGAGTGGATCCAGTACGACAACCCGTACGACGTCGGGATGAGCGGGCTGCTCGGGTACGGCGCGGCCTACGAGGCCACGCACCAGTGCGATCTGCTGATCCTGCTCGGCACGGACTTCCCGTACAGCGCCTTCCTGCCCGACGACGTCCGGATCGTCCAGGTGGACGTGCGGCCCGAGCACCTGGGGCGGCGCACCAAACTGGACCTCGCCGTCTGGGGCGACGTCCGGGAGACGCTGCGGTGCCTCACCCCCAGGGTGCGCGAGAAGAGCAGCCGCACGTTCCTGGACCGGATGCTGAAGAAGCATGCGGACGCGCTGGAGGGGGTGGTCAGGGCGTACACCCGCAAGGTGGAGAAGCACGTCCCGATCCACCCCGAGTACGTCGCCTCGGTGCTCGACGAGGAGGCCGCCGCCGATGCGGTCTTCACCGTCGACACCGGCATGTGCAACGTCTGGGCGGCCCGCTACCTCACGCCCAACGGGCGCCGGCGGGTGATCGGTTCGTTCAGCCACGGCTCGATGGCCAACGCGCTGCCGCAGGCGATCGGCGCCCAGTTCATGGACCGCGGCCGGCAGATCGTCTCGATGTCGGGCGACGGCGGCTTCTCGATGCTGATGGGCGACTTCCTCACCCTGGTCCAGTACGACCTACCGGTGAAGGTGGTGCTCTTCAACAACTCCTCGCTGGGGATGGTGGAGTTGGAGATGATGGTGGCGGGGCTGCCGGCGTACGGCACCACCAACCACAATCCCGACTTCTCCGCCATCGCCCGCGCGGCGGGTGCGTACGGCGTGCGGGTGGAGAAGCCCGAGCAGCTGCGCGGGGCGCTGCGCGACGCCTTCCGGCACAAGGGGCCGGCACTGGTCGACGTCGTCACCGATCCCAACGCGCTGTCCATCCCGCCGAAGATCAGCGCGGAGATGGTCTCCGGCTTCGCGCTCTCCGCCGGGAAGATCGTGCTGGACGGCGGGGTCGGGCGGATGGTGCAGATGGCCCGCTCCAACCTGCGGAACATCCCGCGGGTGTGAGACCGGGAGGGAGACCGGGGGTGGGGGACCGGGGGTGGGGGACCGGGGGCGCGGTGGGGGCGCGCCCGACGGGCGGGGCGGGCCGGCGGGTCAGGCCGGCGGTGCGGCGGCCGGGTACTGCGGCCGGAGCCGCAGGGTGCGGATCTCGAACGGGCGCAGGGTGAGCGTCAGCTCCGAGGTCGGGCCCTCCTCCTCGTCCCGCAGGGGGCGTTCCAGCAGGTCGGTGACGGTGGCGTGGGCGAGGGGGAAGCCGGGGGTGAGGGTCCCGGTGGCACGGCTGCCACGGGACTCGTAGAGCCGGACGACGACGTCGCCGCTGCGGTCGTCGGCGAGCTTGACCGACTCGATGGTCAGGGCCGGGTTGTCGACCCGGACCAGCGGGGCGCGGTGCCGGGGGGCGGGGGCCGGGGCGGTGCGCAGCGGGAGGTTGAGGGCCAGGCCGCCGGCGACGGCGTCACCGGTCCCGGCGCCGGGCAGCAGCGCGTAGCGGAAGCGGTGGCTGCCCTGGTCGGTCTCCGGGTCCGGGCTGTGCGGGGCGCGCAGCAGGGTGAGCCGCACGGTCGTACCGAGGCCGTCCTCGTGGGGGGTGCGGGTGACGTCGTGGCCGTAGGTGGAGTCGTTGAGCAGGACGACGCCGTAGCCGGGTTCGGCGACCCGGAGCCAGCGGTGGGCGCAGATCTCGAAACGGGCCGCGTCCCAGCTGGTGTTGGCGTGGGTGGGGCGGTGCACATGGCCGAACTGGATCTCGGCGGTGGACCGTTCGGCGTGCACGTCCAGCGGGAACGCCGCCTTGAGGACCTTCTCCGACTCGTGCCAGTCGATGTCGGTGGTGATGTCCAGGCGGTGCGAGCCGGCGTGCAGGGTGAGGTCCTGGGTGAGGTGGGAGTCGCCGAAGGTGCGGGTGACCCGCACGGTGGCGCAGAGTGGTCCGGCGGCGACGAGTTCGACGGCGTCGGCGGCGGTGAGGTCGGTGTGCCGGTTGCGGTAGTGCCGGTCGAGGTCCCAGGCGTCGTACTGGTTGGGGTGGTCGGGGTGCAGCTGGAGGAGGTTGCCGCGGGCGCCGGGCGCCAGCACCTCCCGGCCGGCGGTCAGATCGCGCACGGAGGCCAGCAGGCCGTCGGCGTCGATGCGGACCCGCAACCGCCCGTTGTCGAGGGTGAGGTGGTGGGCCTCGGCGGTGGCGCGCACCGGGACCGGTCCGGGCAAGCGGGAGCCGTCCAGGGCCCGGGGAGCGGTGCCGGGCCGGGGGAGCGGGGCGGAGCCGAGCGCGGGGACGTGGACGGCGACCGCGGCCGGGCCGTCGTCGCCGGTGTGCTCCTCGCCGCTGGGCAGTGCGACGATCTCGTGGCGGTCGTAGGGCGAGGCGTTGAAGACCGCGAGGCCGGGCGCGGCCGTTCCCCGGGCTCGCGACTCCGCCCCCGAGCTCTCGGCCTCGTTCGAGCAGGGGGGACCCCCCTGCACAGCGGCGGCCCCGGTCCCCGCCCCGGCTGCGAGGGCGGCGAGGGCCTGCTCGGTCAGTGCGGTCAGTTCGGCCGCCACCGCCGCGTAGGTGTCGCGGGCCTCGCGGTGGACCCAGGCGATCGACGAGCCGGGCAGGATGTCGTGGAACTGGTGCAGCAGCACGGTCTTCCAGAGCCGGTCCAGGGCCTCGTACGGATACCGGTACGCGGGGCCGTCGGCCGCACCGGCGGTGCGGACGGCCGCGGTCGCGGCCCACAACTCGGCCTCCCGCAACAGGTGTTCGCTGCGCCGGTTGCCCTGCTTGGTCTTGGCCTGCGAGGTGTAGGTGCCGCGGTGGAACTGGAGGTAGAGCTCACCGGACCACACCGGGGCCGCCGCCCCGTACTCCTCGTGCGCGGCCTCGAAGAAGCGGGCCGGCGGCTCGACCGTCACCCGCGGGGAACCCTCCAGGGAGCGCAGTCGGCGGGCCCGCTCCAGCATCTCCCGGGTCGGACCGCCGCCGCCGTCGCCCCAGCCGAACGGCACCAACGAGCGCGTGGCCCGGCCCCGCTCGGCGAAGTTCCGTTCGGCATGGGCGAGTTCGCCGCCGTGCAGCTGGGAGTTGTAGGTGTCGACGGGCGGGAAGTGGGTGAAGATCCGGGTCCCGTCGATGCCCTCCCACCAGAAGGTGTGGTGCGGCATCCGGTCGGTCTGGTTCCAGGACAGCTTCTGGGTGAGGAACCACTTCGCCCCGGCCAGCCGCGCCAGCTGCGGGAAGGCGCCGGTGTAGCCGAAGGAGTCGGGCAGCCAGACCTCCTCGGTCTCCACGCCCAGCTCGTCCAGGAAGAACCGCTTGCCGTGCACCAGCTGCCGGGCCAGGGCCTCACCGCCGGGCATGTTGGCGTCGGACTCCACCCACATCGAGCCGACCGGGGCCCAGTTCCCCTTCCGCACCGCCTCCTTGACGCGGCTCCAGATGTGCGGCTGGTGGTCCCGCACCCAGGCATACTGCTGTGCCTGCGAGCAGGCGAACACCAACTCCGGGTATTCCATGGCCAGTTGGGTGACGTTGGCGAAGGTGCGGGTGGCCTTGCGCACCGTCTCGCGCAGTGGCCACAGCCAGGCGGAGTCGATGTGGGCGTGTCCGGTGGCCGAGACGCGGTGTGCGCTGGCGGCGGCCGGGCGGTGCAGGACGTCCTCCAGCTCGGCCCGGGCCGCGGCCGCCGTGCCGCCGACGTCGTGCAGGTCGAGCGCGTCCAGCATGTTCTCCAGCGCCCGCAGGATGCCGTGCCGGCGCTGCCGGTCGACCGGCAGCTCGTGCATCAGCTCCGAGAGCACCTCGATGTCGAGGATCAGCTGCCAGACCGTCTCGTCGAGCACCGCGAGGTCGGCGGCGGCGAAGCGGTAGAGCGGCCGGCGCGGGGCGGTGCGGATGTCGCCGAGGTCGGTGGGGCGGAAGTCCCGCAGGACGGTGGGGTTGGCGGCGGCCTCCAGCAACAGCCGGACCTGTTCGCCGCCGCGTGCCGGGGCCGCGACGGGGACGTACCGGTTGCGCGGGTGGATGCCCTTGAGGGGCACGCCGACCGCGTCGTGGACCAGGCCCTCCGCCTGGAAGCCCGGCCCGTCGTCGGTGAAGCCCGGGTCGAGGACGGCCTCCACCCGGCGCCCGGCCCACTCCGCGGGCACCTCGCCGGACAGCCGGAACCAACTCGTCGACCACGGCGGCCCCCAGGCGTCCCCGACCGCGAACGGCTCGTAGGCGGCCGACAGCGCCTCTGAGGCCGGACGGGTTCCCTCCGCTCCGGGCACGTGCCACACCTCCAGCCGCAGCGGGGCCCGGGCCGGGTACTGCGCGGGCCGGATGTGCTGCCCGAGCGCCCGCGCGAGGCGCCCCTCCACCAGCAGTCGGTCGTCGTGCACAGCGGGCTCCTCACGCTCGTACGGCACGCGGGCCCGGAGCCGGCCCGCGGACCGGCTCGCTCCGGGCGGTCGCGGAACGTATACCCATCTCGGCCCGCCGGGGCCCGTGCCGATGGGTCGCCGCTGACCGCCCGCCGGGCCGCAGCGCGGGGCGGACGTCCGCCGACGACAAGCGGAAGCATGGGGGCGGGCCCGGTGGGAATGCTGACCGTGAGGCTGTTCGAGGTAGAGCGCCGATGGTTCGTTGGGGGCGGGGGAGAGCATGCGTCAGCCTGTGCGGTGCGAGGAACGGAACAGACGGCAGCGAGCGGACGGCGGGCACGGGGGCGGGCCGGTCGCGATGCGGGCGCCGGGGACGCTGGAGCGCAAGGTGCGGCAGGCCGATCTGAAGGCGGTCGGCGAGGTGCGCCGGGAGTTGCAGGAGTTACTCGGCCGCTGGGCGCCGCCGGACGGCGGAGCACCGGCGGATCCGGAGCTGGCGGCGCTGCTGACCAGCGAGTTGGTGACCAATGCCCTGCTGCACACCGAGGGCGGGGCGGTGGTGACGGCGTGGGTCACCGACCGGCTGCGGGTCGAGGTGCGGGACTTCGCCGAGAGGTGTCCGGAGCCGCGTGCGCCGTCGGTCGACGGGACGTCGGGGCGGGGGCTGATGCTGGTGCGGGCCCTGGCCGACGCGTGGGGCATCCGGCCCGAGCGGATCGGCAAGTGCGTGTGGTTCGAACTGGGCGGCGGACCGGCCTGACGCGAAGCCGGGGGTGAGGGTCGGCGCGGTCCGCCACCGCTCAGCCGAATTGCCTTTCGATCTCGGCGAGTTTCTCCTCCAGGGAGTCCAGCCGGGGGATCGTCTGGGTGTCGTCCTCGGCGGTGAGGTCGACGGTGCCGCGCCGGCCGGGCGCGTCGGGCTCGGCGCCGGCCACGGCCTTCAGGGCCGGCCGGGGGCGCTTGGCCGGGTCGCCGGAGGGCAGCGGCGTCGGGTCGACCGGCCCTACGGTGTCCGGGCCGGCCGGCGGGGCGGCCTCCGCCGGGGGCAGGGGCGCGCTCATCGGGAGGGCGTGGCGTCCACCGCCCCTGCCCCAGGAGCGGTGCTGCCGGTTGAGGGCCTTGATCCGGGCCCGGTCGAGTTTGTCCTGCTCGCGCCGGTGGAGCCGGTTCCGGGCTTTCTCGCGCTTGTCGTCGCGGACCTCCTCGACCGCCTCGTCCAGCGTCCCCACGCCTTCCAGCAGCATGAGTGACCAGGCGGCGAAGGTCTCGCGGGGGGCCCGCAGCCAGCGCACGATGCGGATCTGCGGCAACGGCCGGGGCACCAGGCCCTGTTCGCGCAGCGCCGCCCGGCGGGTCTGCTTGAGCGCCCGGTCGAAGAGGATCGCGGCCGACAGCGACATCCCGGCGAAGAACTGCGGGGCGCCCGCGTGGTCCAGTCCGCGCGGCGCGTGCACCCAGTTGAACCAGGCGGCGGCGCTGGCGAACGTCCACACCAGTATCCGGGAGCCGAGTGCCGCGTCGCCGTGACTGGCCTCGCGCACCGCCAGGACGGAGCAGAACATCGCGGCGCCGTCGAGTCCGAACGGCACCAGGTACTCCCAGCCTCCGGTGAGCCCGAGGTTCTGGATGCCGAAGCCGACCAGGCCGTGGAAGGAGAGCGCCGCTGCGACCGCGGCACAGCAGAACAGCAGCGCATAGGCGGCGGAGGCGAAGACGGCCTCCTTGCGGCGACGGCGGTCCACGGTGCGTTCCCAGGACGGATCGGTGCCGGCTCGCCGGCCTGCGTGCCTGCCGCGCAGGAAGAGCAGGACAGTGGCGGTGACCCCGGCGAGCAGCAGAAACGTCGGAATCATCCAGTTCAGCGATATCTCGTTCATTCTCACTCCGGGATTCCTTGGTTCAGGTGACGGCACTTCCGCGGATTCGCGAGTGCGCGCGCCATCCTGACGGAACCGACCCGGGTGCAGGGGGTTTCGGAGCAAGAGAACGCCAAGGTGTACCGGGGTCGGCAGTGGAATGCCCCGGAAGTCTCGAACTTCCTTGCGTCGAGGGGAGGTTGTGTGCGAGTCGCGGCAGGCCGCGGGGGTGGCGGACGGGTCAGGCGGTTGCGGTGAGCCGGCTGATGCGCTCCGCGTCGCAGGTGCGCGGGCAGGTGACGCAGGTGTCCTCGGGGCGCAGCGTGTAGTACATGCAGCAGCTGGCCCGGTCCCGGGTGGGCAGGGCGGCGCCGTCCGGGCCGGTCAGCTCGCGGAACCCGGCGCCGGCCGCGTACGGCGCGGTCGAACCCGGCAGCAGCCGCGCCAGCTCCGCCGCCGCGCGCCGCTCCTCGCCCAGCAGGTGCCCGATGTACCAGAGCCCCTCGACGATCTCGTCGGACGCCATGCCCCAGGCCGCGCGGGGGCCGCGCCGCATCCGGGCGCGGAAGCCGTCCAGGATCGGCCGCAGGTGGTCGGCGACCGCGCCGCGGACCTCGGCGCGCAGCGCCTCCTCGTCCGGCACCACCCGGGCGCCGGGCAGGGCCGCCGCCGGGTCGTCCGGAAGGCACCCGAAAGAGCCCGTGCGTACCGCCATCCGGCGCAGCTCGCGGTGGAAGCGGACGTCTCCCGCGGCGATGTGCGGCACCCGGCGGTGCAGGAACCACGGGACGGTGATCAGCAGGCAGGCCGGCCAGGCGTAGCGGTGCAGCGCGAAGCCGGCGACCACGTCGGGCCGGGCGGAGCGCCCGTAGTCCCGGGTGATCCGGGCCGCCTCGTCGGCGAGGAAGCCGTCCAGCACCGGCCCGTCCGCGAACAGGGCGGACGCGTCCAGCCAGTCGTCCCCCTCGGGGGGCGTGGCGTCCCAGAGCGTCACCCGCAGGTCCGGGAAGACCTCGGCGAGCCGGGCGTAGGCGTCCGCCGCGGGGTGGGCGGCGGGGGCGACGGGCGCGGCAGCTGCGGCAGGAGGCATGCGGGGGACCACCGAATCGCGATCGTTGGCAGGTAAGCCTTACCTTATCCGAAATCCCTACCCGTGCCCGCTGAGGTGTGAACCGGTACTTCGGGCGCTTATGGTGCTATGGCCTGTCGCCCGGCGCCCGGCACGTCCGCCCGGCGGACGACGCGGGACGGCGACGGGCCCGAGACCCGATCGCCGGACGCCCGTCGTCCGCCCGGACCCAGCACGCCAGCAGGAGGAACGCCATGGAGCAGGGCACAGCGGAGCCGCAGCCGGACGCCCGGGTGCGGGCGCCCGGGCCCGGCCCCCTGCTGCCCCGGCCGCGCCGGCACTCGGTGCGCGGCCAGGTCCTGGACGCCCTGCGCCAGGCGCTGGCCGCCGGCGAACTGCTCCCCGGCGAGGTCTACTCCGCGCCGGCCCTCGCCGAGCGCTACGGCGTCTCCGCGACCCCGGTCCGCGAGGCCATGCAGCAGCTCGCCACGGAGGGCGCCGTCGAGGTCGTGCCCAACCGCGGCTTCCGGGTCAGCGAGCGCAGCTCCCGCGACCTCGCCGAGCTCGCCGAGGTCCGCACCATGCTGGAGGTGCCCGCGATCCTCCGACTGGCCCGGGCGGTGCCGCCCGAGCGCTGGGAGGAGCTCCGCCCGCTGGCCGAGGACGGGGTGGCCGCCGCGGCCCGGGGCGACCGGGCCGGGTACGCCGACGCCGACCACGCCTTCCACCAGGGCCTGATGGCGCTCACCGGGAACCGCCGGCTCACCCAGGTCACCGGCGACCTGCTGCGCCGTGCGCAGTGGTCGGCCGGCGGCGGTGCCCGGCTCCGCACGGCCGAGCTGCTGGCCGACGCCTCCGAGCACACCGCGCTGCTCGACGCGCTGATCGCCCAGGAGCACGCGGTCATCGAGCGGATCGCCCGGGAGCACCTGTCGGCGGCCCGGCACCCGCACTGAGACGGCGGGGCGCGGCGCGGACTCAGAGGGCCGGCAGCAGCTCCGCCAGCGGCAGCGCCGCGACATCGGCGGCGGGCCGGGAGACGTACAGCTCGGCGTGGTAGAAGCCGTCGGCCTCCTTGCCGCCGACGGTCAGTCCGCGGGCCGACAGCGCGTCCAGGGCGGCCCGTCGCTCGGCCTCGTCGGCGAACCGCCGCTGCCGGAACGACCGCGTGGTGAGCCGCTCGGTCACCAGCCCGGCCCGGGCCAGCAGCGCGGAGACCGGCCGGTACGACACCGTGCGCAGCACGAACGCGGCGACCCAGGGCGGCGCGGCGATGCAGTCGAAGAGCCGGGCGAAGGTGCGCGCGGTGATGTAGCCGACGCCGCCGGTGACGGTGATCAGGTCGGTGCCCTCCAGTGCCCGGCACAGCTCCGGGGCGGGCGCGTCGGCCTCCAGGTTCGCCGCGAAGCCCTGGTCGAGCAGGCCGGCCGCCACGGCGTAGCCGACCGCGCGCTCCGCCGCGTCGATGCCGGTGACCCGGGCCGCTCCGGGTCGCCGCAGGGCGGCGTAGAAGGCCCGGTCCTCCTGGGCCAGGCGGTCGCCCTCCGGTGCGTCGCGCCCGGCGTCGGCGTAGCGGTGGTAGAGGTCGTCGAGGGTCACCCGGTGGTTGAGCAGTGCCGCGTTGACCCCGTAGGAGCAGCACAGGTCCACGACGCGGAGCGGTCGGCCGTCGCCGCGGTGCTGCTGCAGGGCGTCGGCCAGCGCGCGGAAGATCGCCTGGCCGTGGTGCGGGATCTGGTAGGCGAGGGGTTGCAGCGTGCTGAAGTACCGGCGCGGATCAGGGCAGTTGTAGATCGACTCGAAATGCGCCTTGCCCCAGTCGATTCCGGTGCTGGTGTGGGTCACTCCTGCCACGGTGCGCCTCCTGACAGGCTTTGCCAAACGGAGCTGGTCCCGGACCAGCATCCAGGCCGCGCCGCCCGGTCGCAGTGCGACTTGTGGCCATTCTCGGGGCAGGTGGTGCGTGGCGCTACCGACCGGTCGGCGGACGGGCACCCGCCGCCAGCCCCCTCGGCCCGGCCGATCCGCCGCCGGCAGGGGTATGGATCCGGCCAATCGTCGCGGCGCGCGGCATGGCCGAGGTCGGGGGGTTGACGACCGGGGTGCGCCCGCCGGGGCCGCTCCCGGGCGCCGGGAACCCCGGGCCTGTCCGATGGGTCGGGGTTCGGACGGGACCCCGCACGCTAGGCCGCGTCGGTCGGCTGCTCCGGCTCCTCCGGAGGGGCCGGGGGGAGCTGGTGCGCGAGCCAGGTGGGGACGCCGCCCATGAGGCGGAACAGGCGGGCGGCCTCGGTGCGCAGGCGGACCGCCTCGTCCTCCGGTGCGGCATCGGCCAGGGCCGCCAGCGCCGGTGCGGTGCCGACCAGGAAGCCCAGCTCCTCGCGGATCCGCAGGGACTCCGCGAAGCCGTGCCGGGCCTCCGCCAACTCCCCGTCGCGCAGGGCGAGTCCGGCCAGGTGGCGCCAGGTGAAGGAGAGCAGTAACGCATCGCCCTGGGCGGTGGCGCCGGCGTGTGCGCGGCGGTAGGCGGCGCGGGCGGCGTCCGGGCTGTCGGCGATGTGCTCGGCCATCAGGCCGCGGCGGAAGTCCAGCAGCGGGCGGCCGGCCGCACTCGGGGCGAGCAGCGCGGCGGCCCGGCCCAGCGCCGAACGTGCCTCGTCGGCCCGGTCGCGGACGCCCAACACCGTTGAGGTGTAGGCGAGTTGGCCGCGTTCGCAGGCCGCTCCGCCGCGCTCCTCGTCGTCGCCGGCGAGCGCCTCCGCGGTGCGCAGCGCGTCCTCGGCCTCGGCCCAGCCGGTGGCGGTGAACATGCAGCGTTCCACCAGGAGCGCGGCGCGGCGCAGTGCGGCGGGTGCCTGTCGGGCCGCGCGGGGTTCCAGGAGGGCGGCCGCGTCGGCCCAGCAGCCTCGGGAGCGCAGTCGCCACACGGCGCGGTCCAGGGGGTCGTCCCCCGCCGGGCCGGTCGCCGCCGGTGGGATTCCCGGTCGTGGTGCCGGGACCGGTGCCTGATCCGCGGACCTCATGGAATCCGCGGGATCCGCGGATCCGGACATGGCGGTATCCGCCACAGTGCCCTCCCCGAGCGCCATTGAGCGGGAACACAGGATGCTGTGGGCGCATCTCAGCACGAATCCCGTCGTCGGGCCAAGGGGGCGGGTGAAAGATTTCACAATCGCGCCAGGCGGTCGTGGTGGCCGATACGCGGCGGTTTGGCGGCGCCGCGGGGCGGAGCGTTCGCCCGGTGCGGCAACGGCGTCGACGCGATGCCGCCCGATCGGGGGAACCCCGGGACGGGGCGGGGTGACGGTCGCGCGGTGCGCGTCGGGCGGGTCGGTGCGCGCTCCGCACCGACCCGCCCGGCGTCGCCCGCCTGAAATGCCGTCAGCTCATCCGCAGGGCCAGGAAGAAGTCCAGCTTGTCCTCCAGGCGCGAGAGGTCACGGCCCGTCAGCTGCTCGATCCGGCCCACCCGGTAGCGCAGGGTGTTGACGTGCAGGTGGAGGCGGGTGGCGCAGCGTGTCCAGGAGCCGTCGCAGTCGAGGAACGCCTCTAGGGTGGGGATCAGCTCGGCCCGGTGGCGACGGTCGTAGTCCCGCAGCGGGTCCAGGAGCCGGGCGGTGAAGGCCCGGCGCACGTCGTCGGGGACGAACGGCAGCAGCAGGACGTGCGAGGCCAGTTCCTCGTGGCCGGCGGCGCAGACCCGGCCGGGGCGGGCGGCGGCGACCCGACGGGCGTGCCGGGCCTCCTCCAGGGCGCCGCGCAGTCCCTCGGCCGAGTGGACGGAGGCGCTGACGCCGATGGTGAGCCGGCCGTCGCCGTCCAGGCCGCGGCCGAGCGGCTCGTGGATGGCGCGCAGCAGGTGGTCGGCGTGCAGGCCGTCCGTGGTGGCGGCGTCGGCGGAGTCCTCCGGGACGGCGGGCAGCGGCACCAGCGCCACCGCCTCGTCGCCGGTGTGCGCCACCGCGATCCGGTCCGAGGGCTCGGGGCCGAACGTGCCGGGATCGACCAGCACCTCCTCCAACAGGCTCTGCGCCACCGGGCCGCCGGGGACGTCGCCGCCCTCCCACTCGACCCGGGCCACCCACGATCTGCCAGTGCGGGGCGGCCCCCAGGCCGGGCAGCAGGACCGGGGCGGCCACCCGCAACCGGGCCGCGATCTCGGCCGGCGGGGCACCGGTCTGGACCAGCTCCAGGACCTCCTGCGCGAGCCGGCGGCGGACCGTGCGGGCGGCGTCCCGGCGGTCCCGTTCGACGGCGATCAGCTGGGTGACGCCGTGCAGCAGGTCCAGGCGCTCCTCGGACCAGTCGCCGGCGTCCGCCTCGACCGCCAGCAGCCAGTCGCTGAGCAGCGTCTGCCGCAGGTCGCGGCCCTCGTAGCGGATCGGGAAGAGCGAGTAGGTGGCCCCGTCCCACCCGTCGCCCGGCCGCCCCCCCTCACCGAGGCGCTGCGCGCCGCCCCTTTCGATCGTGATCCGGTGCGGGCCGCGGCGGCCGCTCCGGGCGGCGGCCAGGTGCTCGCCGGCCAGACGGGCGCCCAGCTCCGCGGGCAGCTCCGGCCCGGCGCCGGCCAGCGAGGAGCCGGCGATCTGCCGGCCGGTGGGGGAGAGCACCCAGGCCCGCAGGTCCAGGTCGGAGCCGAGCAGGTCCAGGACCACCTCGGGGCCGCCGCCGGCCGGCCCGGAGGTCATCAGCCGCCGGTGCCGGTCCACCACGGCGGCCAGGTCGCCGGCCCGTTCGCTGGAGACCTGCCGGACGACGTGCTCGGTGATCGAGGCGAAGGAGACCTTCTCGTCGACCGCGAACAGCGGCAGGCGGTGCCGGGCACACGCCTGGACGAGGTCGTCGGGGATGGCGCCCAGCTCCGCCTCGCCGGCGGCCAGCCCGGCGACGCCCGCGCCGGCCAGGATGCGGACGAACCGCTCGGAGTCCTCCGGTTCCCGGCGCCAGGCCAGGCCGGTGAGGACCAACTCGCCGCCGGAGAGGTAACGACTGGGATCCCGCAGGTCGGTGGTCATCACGCCACGGACGGTACGGTCCAGCTCATCCTCGCCCCCGAGGAGCTTCAGGCCCAGAGAATGTGTGTCCAGGAGTGCGCGGAGCCGCATGACCTCGCCCGCCGTTCTGTGCTGTCTCGTGTTGCCGGTGGAATGCCGCGAGGTTTTGATCCCTCGTCTTTCGTTCGAATCTACAAGACGGGCGGCGTGGCCAGCCAACCGCTTCATGGTTTCAGTGACTGCACCGGGTGGGTGCCGGGCGCGTTCACTAAGCCCAACCGCGTTAACAAGACATGAACAGCACCATGGCGACAGGGTCCGAAGGTCCCGACCAGGTGCAGCGAACGCCCCGATTTCGTAGAAGAGGCCAACCATGGACTTCCTTCGCCCCGCCAGCTGGGAGGAGGCGCTCGCCGCCAAGGCAGAGCACCCTACCGCTGTACCCATCGCGGGCGGTACGGACGTGATGGTCGAGATCAACTTCGACCACCGCCGCCCGGAGTACCTGCTCGACCTGAACCGGATCGGTGACCTGGGGGAGTGGGAGGTCGGGGAGAAGACCGTACGCCTGGGCGCCTCCGTCCCGTACACCAAGATCATGGAGCACCTGCGGGGCGAGCTGCCGGGCCTGGCCCTGGCCTCGCACACCGTGGCCTCCCCGCAGATCCGCAACCGCGGCGGCGTCGGCGGCAACCTCGGCACCGCCTCCCCGGCCGGTGACGCGCACCCGGCGCTGCTCTCCTCCGGCTGCGAGGTCGAGGTCGAGTCGGCCGCCCGCGGCGTGCGGATGATCCCGATCGACGAGTTCTACCTCGGCGTGAAGCGGAACGCCCTCCAGGCGGACGAGCTGATCCGCGCGGTGCACCTGCCCAAGGCCGACGGCCCGCAGCAGTTCTCCAAGGTCGGCACCCGCAACGCCATGGTCATCGCGGTGTTGCGCCTTCGGCAATCGCGCTGCACCCCGAGACCCGTACGGTCCGCACCGGCATCGGTTCGGCCGCACCCACCCCCGTGCGGGCGAAGGAGGCCGAGGCCTTCCTCGCCGCCGCGCTCGAAGAGGGCGGGTTCTGGGAGAACGGCAAGATCATCACCCCGTCGGTCGCCAAGCAGTTCGCGGACCTGTGCTCCGCCGCCTGCAACCCCATCGACGACGTGCGCGGCACCGCCTCGTACCGCCGTCACGCGGTCGGCATCATGGCCCGCCGCACGCTCGGCTGGGCCTGGGAGTCCTACCGCGGCCAGTCCGCCCGCACGGAGGGAGTCGCGTAATGCGCGTCAATTTCACGGTCAACGGCCGTAAGCAGGAAGCCGACGACGTGTGGGAGGGCGAGTCCCTGCTGTACGTGCTGCGCGAGCGGATGGGCCTTCCCGGTTCCAAGAACGCCTGTGAGCAGGGCGAGTGCGGTTCGTGCACCGTCCGCCTCGACGGCGTGCCGGTGTGTTCGTGCCTGGTGGCCGCAGGACAGGTAGAGGGCCGCGAGGTCGTCACCGTCGAGGGGGCTCGCCGACTTCGCCAAGAACCGCTCCTGCGGCGGCCACGAGGGCGGCGCCTGCGGCACCTCCCTGCAGGAGGCCCAGGGCTGGTCCGCCAAGGGCACCGACTCGCAGACCGGCGAGGGCGGCATCTCCCCGCATGCGACGCTCGCGCCCATCCAGCAGGCGTTCATCGACGCCGGCGCCGTGCAGTGCGGCTTCTGCACGCCGGGTCTGCTGGTCGCCTCCGACGAGCTCCTGGAGCGCAACCCGAACCCGAGCGACGCGGACATCCGCGAGGCGCTGTCGGGCAACCTGTGCCGCTGCACCGGCTACGAGAAGATCATGGACGCGGTGCGCCTGGCCGCGGCCCGCCAGTCCGAGCCCGAGGGGGTCTGACGCCATGGCAGACACACGCACCACCGGTATTCCGTCCAAGGTCACGCAGGGGTCGCAGACCAAGGGCGGCATCGGCGAGTCCACGCTCCGTCCCGACGGCATCCTGAAGGTCACCGGCGAGTTCGCGTACTCGTCCGACATGTGGCACGAGGACATGCTGTGGGGCCAGATCCTGCGCTCCACCGTCGCGCACGCCGAGATCGTCTCGATCGACACCAGCGAGGCGCTCGCGACCTCCGGCGTCTACGCGGTCCTCACCTACGAGGACCTGCCGACCGAGGTCAAGAACTACGGCCTGGAGATCCAGGACACCCCGGTCCTGGCCCACGGCAAGGTCCGCCACCACGGCGAGCCCGTCGCCCTGGTCGCCGCCGACCACCCGGAGACCGCGCGCCGCGCCGCCGCGAAGATCAAGGTCGAGTACAAGGAGCTGCCGGTCATCACGGACGAGGCGTCCGCGACCGCTCCCGACGCCGTCCTCGTCCACGAGAACCGCGACGACCACCACAGCGGTCACGTCCCGCACCCGAACATCGTGCACCGCCAGCCGATCATCCGCGGCGACGTGGCCAAGGCCCGCGAGCGGGCCGACGTCATCGTCGAGGGCGAGTACACCTTCGGCATGCAGGACCAGGCGTTCCTCGGCCCGGAGTCCGGCCTCGCCGTGCCGTCCGAGGACGGCGGCGTCGACCTCTACGTCGCCACCCAGTGGCTGCACTCCGACCTCAAGCAGATCGCCCCGGTCCTCGGCCTGCCCGAGGACAAGGTGCGGATGACGCTCTCCGGCGTCGGCGGCGCGTTCGGCGGCCGCGAGGACCTGTCGATGCAGATCCACGCCTGCCTCCTGGCGCTGCGCACCGGCAAGCCGGTCAAGATCGTCTACAACCGGTTCGAGTCGTTCTTCGGCCACGTCCACCGCCACCCGGCGAAGCTCTACTACGAGCACGGCGCCACCAAGGACGGCAAGCTCACGCACATGAAGTGCAAGATCGTCCTGGACGGCGGCGCCTATGCGTCGGCCTCCCCGGCGGTCGTCGGCAACGCCTCCTCCCTCTCCGTCGGCCCGTACGTCATCGACGACGTCGACATCGAGGCCATCGCGCTCTACAGCAACAACCCGCCCTGCGGCGCCATGCGCGGCTTCGGCGCGGTCCAGGCGTGCTTCGCGTACGAGGCGCAGATGGACAAGCTGGCCGACAAACTGGGCATGGACCGCGTGGAGTTCCGCCGGCTCAACGCCATGGAGCAGGGCACGATCATGCCGACCGGCCAGCCGGTCGACTCCCCGGCCCCGGTCGCCGAACTGCTGCGCCGCATCAAGGCGATGCCGCTGCCGCCCGAGCGCCAGTGGGAGTCCAGCGAGGGCGCCGACGTCCGTCAGCTGCCCGGCGGTCTGTCCAACACCACGCACGGCGAGGGCGTCGTCCGCGGTGTCGGCTACGCGGTCGGCATCAAGAACGTCGGCTTCTCCGAGGGCTTCGACGACTACTCCACCGCCAAGGTGCGCATGGAGGTCATCGCCGGCGAGCCCGTCGCCACCGTGCACACGGCCATGGCGGAGGTCGGCCAGGGCGGTGTCACCGTCCACGCGCAGATCGCCCGCACCGAGCTCGGCGTCCACCAGGTGACGATCCACCCCGCCGACACCCAGGTGGGCTCGGCCGGTTCGACGTCCGCGTCGCGTCAGACGTACGTCACCGGCGGCGCCGTCAAGAACGCCTGCGAGCTGGTGCGCGAGAAGGTCCTGGAGATCGGCCGCCGCAAGATGGGCACGTACCACCCGGCGTGGGCGACCGCCGAACTCCTGCTGGAGGGCGGCAAGGTCGTCACCGACGGCGGCGAGGTCCTCGCGGACATCGTCGACGTGCTGGAGGACGAGGTGGTCGAGCTGGAGGAGGAGTGGCGCCACCGGCCCACCGAGGCGTTCGACCTGACGACCGGTCAGGGCAACGGCCACGTCCAGTACTCCTTCGCCGCGCACCGCGCGGTCGTCGAGGTGGACACCGAGCTGGGCCTGGTCAAGGTCATCGAGCTGGCCTGCGCCCAGGACGTCGGCAAGGCGCTCAACCCGCTCTCCGTCATCGGCCAGATCCAGGGCGGCACCACCCAGGGCCTGGGCGTGGCGGTGATGGAGGAGATCATCGTCGACCCCAAGACCGCGAAGGTGCGCAACCCCTCCTTCACGGACTATCTGATCCCCACCATCCTCGACACCCCGACCATCCCGGTCGATGTGCTCGAACTCGCCGACCAGCACGCCCCGTACGGGCTGCGCGGCATCGGCGAGGCCCCCACCCTGTCGTCCACCCCGGCCGTCCTCGCGGCGATCCGGAACGCGACCGGGCTGGAGCTCAACAAGACCCCGGTACGGCCCGAGCACCTGACGGGTTCGTAACGGAGAACCGCCTGGGGGCCGCCTCCCCAGGCCCCCGATCCTCCGGGCGGTGCGCGGCAAGGGGTGCCCCTGTCCGTCCTCCTTCGCGCACCGCCCGGAGTCTCCCCGCACCATCCCCAGGCTGACCTGCTCCAACTCGACGCAGGCAGTACCACGTTCGTCTCGGGCCGTCCCCCGGGTCGTGCAGCCGAATATCCATCCCAAATCTCGTCGCCTCGGCGAGGGCCCCTATGAACCTTGGGAGTAAGGCAACCATGACCCAACAGTCCACTGAGCCGAGGACCACGGCGGAAGACGCGGGCGACGGCTCGCGCCAGCCCGCCGGCCGTTCCTGGCTCGACCGGTACTTCCACATATCCGACAGAGGGTCGACGCTCGCGCGGGAGACGCGCGGCGGCATCACCACCTTCATGGCGATGTGTTACATCCTGCTGCTCAACCCCGTGATCCTGGGCTCCGTCCAGGACGTCCAGAAGCACGGCCTCGATCACTCCGCCCTGGTGACCGCCACGGCGCTGGGTGCGGCGGTCTGCACCCTGCTGATGGGCTTCGTCGGCAAGGTGCCGCTGGCCCTCGCCGCCGGCCTCAACGTCTCCGCCGCACTGACCACCCAGGTGGTCCCGCACATGACCTGGCCGCAGGCGATGGGCATGTGCGTGATGTACGGCGTCGTCATCTGCCTCCTGGTCGTCACCGGGCTGCGGGAGATGGTCATGAACGCCATCCCGCTCGCGCTCAAGCACGCGATCACCATGGGCATCGGCATGTTCGTCGCCCTGCTCGGTCTGGTGAAGGCCGGCTTCGTGGGCAAGGGGGCCGGCGGCCCGGTCACCCTCGGCAGCGACCTCTCGGGCCACCTGGTCGGCTGGCCGGTCCTGTTCTTCTGCATCACCCTCCTCCTGATCTTCATGCTCCAGGCCCGCAAGGTGCCCGGCGCCATCCTCATCGGCATCGTCGTCGGCTCCGCGCTGGCCATCGGCGCCACCAAGCTCGGCGGGCTGACGGCCAAGGACTGGGGCGGCACGCCCCCGACCCTGGACGGCAACGCGGTCTCCATGCCGGACTTCGGGCTCTTCGGGCACGTGGAGTTCGGCGGCTGGGGCTCCATCGGCGCACTCAGCGTGACCATGATCGTCTTCACCCTGGTGCTGGCCGGGTTCTTCGACGCGATGGCCACCATCATCGGTGTCGGCACCGAGGCCAAGCTCGCCGACGACAAGGGCCGGATGCCGGGCCTGTCCAAGGCGCTGTTCGTCGACGGCGCCGGCGGTGCGATCGGCGGTCTGACCGGCAGTTCGGGCCAGACCGTGTTCATCGAGTCGGCCAGCGGCGTCGGCGAGGGCGCCCGGACCGGCCTGTCGTCCGTCATCACCGGTCTGCTCTTCGCGGCCTGCCTCTTCTTCACCCCGGTCACCCAGCTCGTGCCCGCCCAGGTGGCCGCCGCCGCGCTGGTCGTCATCGGGTCGATGATGATGAGTGTGGCGGGGCATGTGGACTGGAGCGACCGGGCGACGTCGATCCCGGTGTTCCTCACCGTGGCTCTGATGCCGTTCACTTACCAGATCACCACCGGCGTCGGTGCCGGCGTCATCGCCTACACCGCCATCAAGGCGGCCCAGGGCAAATGGCGCGAGATCGGTGCCTTCATGTGGGTGCTGACCGGCGTCTTCCTCGTCTACTTCTCGCTCCATCCGATCGAGCAGTGGCTGGGCGTCAAGTAACGCCCGCCCTCCCCGCTCTCAGCTACGTTCGAGCGGGGGGACCCCATCATCCGTAAGGAGACCGACATGCTGGATATCGCCGACGAGCTGAACCGGTGGGTCGAGCAGGGACGCACCTTCGCCGTGGCGACGGTCGTGGCGACCAACGGCAGTGCGCCCCGCCAGCCCGGCGCCGCGCTCGCCGTCGACAGCGACGGCACGGCGATCGGCTCGGTCTCCGGCGGATGCGTGGAGGGAGCGGTCTACGAGCTGTGCCAGGAGGCACTGCAGACCGGTCGGCCGGTCCTGGAGCGCTTCGGCTACAGCGATGAGGATGCCTTCGCGGTGGGTCTGACCTGCGGCGGAATCATCGACATCTTCATCGCTCCGGTACGGGCGAGCATCCCCGGCGCCGCCGATGGCGGCCCCGCGGGGAATCCGGTGGACAGCAACGCCGCGACGCTCGCCGCCGCGCTGACCGCCGCCTCCTCAGGGGAGGCGGCGGCGGTCGCGCGGATCATCAAGGGCCCGGACGACCTGCTCGGCCGTGCCCTCCTCGTCCGCCCCGACGGCAGCCACACCGGCACCCTCGGCGGACACCCGGCCCTGGACCGCACCGCCGTCGAGGAGACCGCGCCCTGCTGGACGCCGGGCGGACCACGACGCTGGAGATCGGGGCCGGCCCCGCGTCCGAGGAGGAAGCGGGGGGCGAAGGCGGAGCGCAGCGCAGCGGTTCGCGGTGCGGCCAGCCGGTGCTCCTGCTCGTCGAGTCCTCGGTGCCCGCCCCGCGCATGATCGTCTTCGGGGCGATCGACTTCGCGTCCGCGCTGGTCAGGGTCGGCAAGTTCCTCAACTACCACGTCACCGTCTGCGACGCCCGCCCCGTCTTCGCCACCCGGACCCGCTTCCCGGACGCGGACGAGATCGTCGTCGACTGGCCGCACCGCTACCTCGACTCCCAGGAGCTCGACTCCCGCGCTGTGCTCTGCGTCCTCACCCATGACGCGAAGTTCGACATCCCGCTGCTGGAGCGGGCGCTCAGGCTCCCGGTCGCCTACGTCGGCGCGATGGGCTCCCGCCGCACCCACCTCGACCGCCAGCAGCGGCTGCGGGGACGTCGGACTCACCGAGCTGGAGCTCAACCGGCTGCGCTCGCCCATAGGGTTGGACCTGGGCGCCCGCACGCCCGAGGAGACCGCGCTGTCCATCGCCGCCGAGATCGTCGCCAACCGCCGCGGCGGCACCGGCGCCCCGCTGACCGGCGCGCAACCCCCCATCCACCACGATGCCCCCCGCTCGGTGGGGCGGATCGGCGAGGTTGCCTGACGTAACGTCAAGAGGCGGCGGTGTGGGGCCTGTTGACGCCCCGCCTATTCCCGGGCCTGTCGGGGCGGCGGGAGCCGCGGCGGCACCGCCGCACACGGGATGCACCAGACCTACGGGACCGGCGTACCTGACACCGCCGGTACCGCGGGAGGACGGGCGTGCCGTCCGTCACGGCACGGGCGTGGCGTGGGGGCCGTGCCCGTGCCGGATCGCCTCCGGATCCCGCCTGGGGCCCGGCGCGGCGCCCGGCGGCCCGGAGCGACGGCGCCGCGCCAGCGCGGTCACCCCCAGCGCCAGGGCCAGCAGCGCCAGTCCGGCCGGCACGGTCAGCCCCGCGTGATAGCCGGCGAGCGCGGCGCCCGGCGAGCCGCCGGCCCCGGTCGCCGCGACCGTCACCGCGGTCACCGCCGACAGCCCGAAGGCCGCACCGAACTGGAACGAGGGTACAACAGGCCGCCGGCCAGACCCTGTTCGGCGGGTTCGCGATCCCGTCCGTCGCCACGATCGTCAGCGGCCCGTAGACCAGGGCGAAGGCGACCCCTACCAGCAGCATGCTGGGGAACATCGCCGGGTACGGCCAGTCCGCGCCCACCGGCAGGAACAACGCATAGCCCAGCCCGGCGCACAGCAGGCCGGCGACGATCACCCGGGCGTGCCCGAACCGCCGCACCAGCCGCGGGGTGAGCACCGGCGCCAGCACCGCATCGGCGCCCATCGCCAGCATCGCGTAACTGGTCCGCTCGGCCGACCAGCCGCGCAGCTCCTGGAAGTAGAGCACCGCGACGAACTGGAAGCCGAAGAAGCCCGCGGTGAACAGCAGCCCCATCACGTTGGCCCGGACCAGCGGCCAGGAGCGCAGCAGGCCCAGGCGGACCAGCGGCGCGGCGGACCGCCGCTCGATCACCACGAACGCCGCCAGCAGCGCCACCCCCGCGGTGAGCACCGCCGCGGTGCGCAACACCGGTGCGTGCGCGGCCTGTTCGACGCCGAGGACGAGCAGCACCGCGCCGGTCACGGTGAGCGCGCCGGCCAGGTCCACCGGCGGCCGGCCACCGGCGCGCACCGGGTCCCGCGGCACCAGGCGCAACCCGGCGATCAGCACCAGCAGCGCCGGCACCATCGGCGCGAAGAACACCCAGCGCCAGTCGACCGCGGTCAGCAGCCCGCCGGCGATCAGCCCGGCCGAGAAGCCGCCGCCGGAGGTCCCGGAGTAGATCAGCAGCGCCCGCGGGCGCTGCTGATCTACTCCGGGACCTCCGGCGGCGGCTTCTCGGCCGGGCTGATCGCCGGCGGGCTGCTGACCGCGGTCGACTGGCGCTGGGTGTTCTTCGCGCCGATGGTGCCGGCGCTGCTGGTGCTGATCGCCGGGTTGCGCCTGGTGCCGCGGGACCCGGTGCGCGCCGGTGGCCGGCCGCCGGTGGACCTGGCCGGCGCGCTCACCGTGACCGGCGCGGTGCTGCTCGTCCTCGGCGTCGAACAGGCCGCGCACGCACCGGTGTTGCGCACCGCGGCGGTGCTCACCGCGGGGGTGGCGCTGCTGGCGGCGTTCGTGGTGATCGAGCGGCGGTCCGCCGCGCCGCTGGTCCGCCTGGGCCTGCTGCGCTCCTGGCCGCTGGTCCGGGCCAACGTGATGGGGCTGCTGTTCACCGCGGGCTTCTTCGGCTTCCAGTTCGTCGCGGTGCTCTACTTCCAGGAGCTGCGCGGCTGGTCGGCCGAGCGGACCAGTTACGCGATGCTGGCGATGGGCGCCGATGCGGTGCTGGCGCCGGTGCTCACCCCGCGGCTGGTGCGGCGGTTCGGGCACGCCCGGGTGATCGTCGCCGGCCTGCTGTGCGCCGGGCTGGGCTATGCGTTGTTCCTGCCGGTGGGCGCGGACTGGCCGTACCCGGCGATGTTCCCCAGCATGCTGCTGGTAGGGGTCGCCTTCGCCCTGGTCTACGGGCCGCTGACGATCGTGGCGACGGACGGGATCGCGAACCCGCCGAACAGGGCCTGGCCGGCGGCCTGTTGTACACCTCGTTCCAGTTCGGTGCGGCCTTCGGGCTGTCGGCGGTGACCGCGGTGACGGTCGCGGCGACCGGGGCCGGCGGCTCGCCGGGCGCCGCGCTCGCCGGCTATCACGCGGGGCTGACCGTGCCGGCCGGACTGGCGCTGCTGGCCCTGGCGCTGGGGGTGACCGCGCTGGCGCGGCGCCGTCGCTCCGGGCCGCCGGGCGCCGCGCCGGCCCCAGGCGGGATCCGGAGGCGATCCGGCACGGGCACGGCCCCCACGCCACGCCCGTGCCGTGACGGACGGCACGCCCGTCCTCCCGCGGTACCGGCGGTGTCAGGTACGCCGGTCCCGTAGGTCTGGTGCATCCCGTGTGCGGCGGTGCCGCCGCGGCTCCCGCCGCCCCGACAGGCCCGGGAATGGTAGGCGGGGCGTCAACAGGCCCCACACCGCCGCCTCTTGACGTTACGTCAGGCAACCTCGCCGATCCGCCCCACCGAGCGGGGGGCATCGTGGTGGATGGGGGTGTGCGCGCCGGTCAGCGGGGCGCCGGTGCCGCCGCGGCGGTTGGCGACGATCTCGGCGGCGATGGACAGCGCGGTCTCCTCGGGCGTGCGGGCGCCCAGGTCCAACCCTATGGGCGAGCGCAGCCGGTTGAGCTCCAGCTCGGTGAGTCCGACGTCCCGCAGCCGCTGCTGGCGGTCGAGGTGGGTGCGGCGGGAGCCCATCGCGCCGACGTAGGCGACCGGGAGCCTGAGCGCCCGCTCCAGCAGCGGGATGTCGAACTTCGCGTCATGGGTGAGGACGCAGAGCACAGCGCGGGAGTCGAGCTCCTGGGAGTCGAGGTAGCGGTGCGGCCAGTCGACGACGATCTCGTCCGCGTCCGGGAAGCGGGTCCGGGTGGCGAAGACGGGGCGGGCGTCGCAGACGGTGACGTGGTAGTTGAGGAACTTGCCGACCCTGACCAGCGCGGACGCGAAGTCGATCGCCCCGAAGACGATCATGCGCGGGGCGGGCACCGAGGACTCGACGAGCAGGAGCACCGGCTGGCCGCACCGCGAACCGCTGCGCTGCGCTCCGCCTTCGCCCCCCGCTTCCTCCTCGGACGCGGGGCCGGCCCCGATCTCCAGCGTCGTGGTCCGCCCGGCGTCCAGCAGGGCGGGGTCTCCTCGACGGCGGTGCGGTCCAGGGCCGGGTGTCCGCCGAGGGTGCCGGTGTGGCTGCCGTCGGGGCGGACGAGGAGGGCACGGCCGAGCAGGTCGTCCGGGCCCTTGATGATCCGCGCGACCGCCGCCGCCTCCCCTGAGGAGGCGGCGGTCAGCGCGGCGGCGAGCGTCGCGGCGTTGCTGTCCACCGGATTCCCCGCGGGGCCGCCATCGGCGGCGCCGGGGATGCTCGCCCGTACCGGAGCGATGAAGATGTCGATGATTCCGCCGCAGGTCAGACCCACCGCGAAGGCATCCTCATCGCTGTAGCCGAAGCGCTCCAGGACCGGCCGACCGGTCTGCAGTGCCTCCTGGCACAGCTCGTAGACCGCTCCCTCCCACGCATCCGCCGGAGACCGAGCCGATCGCCGTGCCGTCGCTGTCGACGGAGAGCGCGGCGCCGGGCTGGCGGGCGCACTGCCGTTGGTCGCCACGACCGTCGCCACGGCGAAGGTGCGTCCCTGCTCGACCCACCGGTTCAGCTCGTCGGCGATATCCAGCATGTCGGTCTCCTTACGGATGATGGGGTCCCCCCGCTCGAACGTAGCTGAGAGCGGGGGAGGGCGGGCGTTACTTGACGCCCAGCCACTGCTCGATCGGATGGAGCGAGAAGTAGACGAGGAAGACGCCGGTCAGCACCCCACATGAAGGCACCCGATCTCGCGCCATTTGCCCTGGGCCGCCTTGATGGCGGTGTAGGCGATGACGCCGGCACCGACGCCGGTGGTGATCTGGTAAGTGAACGGCATCCAGAGCCACGGTGAGGAACACCGGGATCGACGTCGCCCGGTCGCTCCAGTCCACATGCCCCCGCCACACTCATCATCATCGACCCGATGACGACCAGCGCGGCGGCGGCCACCTGGGCGGGCACGAGCTGGGTGACCGGGGTGACAGAAGAGGCAGGCCGCGAAAGAGCAGACCGGTGATGACGGACGACAGGCCGGTCCGGGCGCCCTCGCCGACGCCGCTGGCCGACTCGATGAACACGGTCTGGCCCGAACTGCCGGTCAGGACCGCCGATCGCACCGCCGGCGCCGTCGACGAACAGCGCCTTGGACAGGCACGGCATCCGGCCCTTGTCGTCGGCGAGCTTGGCCTCGGTGCCGACACCGATGATGGTGGCCATCGCGTCGAAGACACCGGGCCAGCACCAGGGTGAAGACGATCATGGTCACGCTGAGTGCGCCGATGGAGCCCCAGCCGCCGAACTCCACGTGCCCGAAGAGCCCGAAGTCCGGCATGGAGACTGCGTTGCCGTCAGGTCGGGGGCGTGCCGCCCCAGTCCTTGGCCGTCAGCCCGCCGAGCTTGGTGGCGCCGATGGCCAGCGCGGAGCCGACGACGATGGCCGATGAGGATGGCGCAGGGCACCTTGCGGGCCTGGAGCATGAAGATCAGGAGGAGGGTGATGCAGAAGAACAGGACCGGCAGCCGACCCAGGTGGCCCGAGAGGTCGCTGCCGAGGGTGACCGGGCCGCCGGCCCCCTTGCCCACGAGCCGGCCTTCACCAGACCGAGCAGGGCGACGAACATGCCGATGCCCATGGTGATCGCGTGCTTGAGCGCGAGCGGGATGGCGTTCCTGACCATCTCCCGCAGCCCGGTGACGACCAGGAGGCAGATGACGACGCCGTACATCACGCACATGCCCATCGCCTGCGGCCAGGTCATGTGCGGGACCACCTGGGTGGTCAGTGCGGCGGAGACGTTGAGGCCGGCGGCGAGGGCCAGCGGCACCTTGCCGACGAAGCCCATCAGCAGGGTGCAGACCGCCGCACCCAGCGCCGTGGCGGTCACCAGGGCGGAGTGATCGAGGCCGTGCTTCTGGACGTCCTGGACGGAGCCCCAGGATCACGGGGTTGAGCAGCAGGATGTAACACATCGCCATGAAGGTGGTGATGCCGCCGCGCGTCTCCCGCGCGAGCGTCGACCCTCTGTCGGATATGTGGAAGTACCGGTCGAGCCAGGAACGGCCGGCGGGCTGGCGCGAGCCGTCGCCCGCGTCTTCCGCCGTGGTCCTCGGCTCAGTGGACTGTTGGGTCATGGTTGCCTTACTCCAAGGTTCATAGGGGCCCCTCGCCGAGGCGACGAGATTTGGGATGGATATTCGGCCTGCACGACCCGGGGACGGCCCGAGACGAACGTGGTACTGCCTGCGTCGAGTTGGAGCAGGTCAGCCTGGGATGGTGCGGGGAGACTCCGGGCGGTGCGCGAAGGAGGACGGACAGGGGCACCCCTTGCCGCGCACCGCCCGGAGGATCGGGGGCCTGGGGAGGCGGCCCCCAGGCGGTTCTCCGTTACGAACCCGTCAGGTGCTCGGGCCGTACCGGGGTCTTGTTGAGCTCCAGCCCGGTCGCGTTCCGGATCGCCGCGAGGACGGCCGGGGTGGACGACAGGGTGGGGGCATCGCCGATGCCGCGCAGACCGTACGGGGCGTGCTGGTCGGCGAGTTCGAGCACATCGACCGGGATGGTCGGGGTGTCGAGGATGGTGGGGATCAGATAGTCCGTGAAGGAGGGGTTGCGCACCTTCGCGGTCTTGGGGTCGACGATGATCTCCTCCATCACCGCCACGCCCAGGCCCTGGGTGGTGCCGCCCTGGATCTGGCCGATGACGGAGAGCGGGTTGAGCGCCTTGCCGACGTCCTGGGCGCAGGCCAGCTCGATGACCTTGACCAGGCCCAGCTCGGTGTCCACCTCGACGACCGCGCGGTGCGCGGCGAAGGAGTACTGGACGTGGCCGTTGCCCTGACCGGTCGTCAGGTCGAACGCCTCGGTGGGCCGGTGGCGCCACTCCTCCTCCAGCTCGACCACCTCGTCCTCCAGCACGTCGACGATGTCCGCGAGGACCTCGCCGCCGTCGGTGACGACCTTGCCGCCCTCAGCAGGAGTTCGGCGGTCGCCCACGCCGGGTGGTACGTGCCCATCTTGCGGCGGCCGATCTCCAGGACCTTCTCGCGCACCAGCTCGCAGGCGTTCTTGACGGCGCCGCCGGTGACGTACGTCTGACGCGACGCGGACGTCGAACCGGCCGAGCCCACCTGGGTGTCGGCGGGGTGGATCGTCACCTGGTGGACGCCGAGCTCGGTGCGGGCGATCTGCGCGTGGACGGTGACACCGCCCTGGCCGACCTCCGCCATGGCCGTGTGCACGGTGGCGACGGGCTCGCCGGCGATGACCTCCATGCGCACCTTGGCGGTGGAGTAGTCGTCGAAGCCCTCGGAGAAGCCGACGTTCTTGATGCCGACCGCGTAGCCGACACCGCGGACGACGCCCTCGCCGTGCGTGGTGTTGGACAGACCGCCGGGCAGCTGACGGACGTCGGCGCCCTCGCTGGACTCCCACTGGCGCTCGGGCGGCAGCGGCATCGCCTTGATGCGGCGCAGCAGTTCGGCGACCGGGGCCGGGGAGTCGACCGGCTGGCCGGTCGGCATGATCGTGCCCTGCTCCATGGCGTTGAGCCGGCGGAACTCCACGCGGTCCATGCCCAGTTTGTCGGCCAGCTTGTCCATCTGCGCCTCGTACGCGAAGCACGCCTGGACCGCGCCGAAGCCGCGCATGGCGCCGCAGGGCGGGTTGTTGCTGTAGAGCGCGATGGCCTCGATGTCGACGTCGTCGATGACGTACGGGCCGACGGAGAGGGAGGAGGCGTTGCCGACGACCGCCGGGGAGGCCGACGCATAGGCGCCGCCGTCCAGGACGATCTTGCACTTCATGTGCGTGAGCTTGCCGTCCTTGGTGGCGCCGTGCTCGTAGTAGAGCTTCGCCGGGTGGCGGTGGACGTGGCCGAAGAACGACTCGAACCGGTTGTAGACGATCTTGACCGGCTTGCCGGTGCGCAGCGCCAGGAGGCAGGCGTGGATCTGCATCGACAGGTCCTCGCGGCCGCCGAACGCGCCGCCGACGCCGGAGAGCGTCATCCGCACCTTGTCCTCGGGCAGGCCGAGGACCGGGGCGATCTGCTTGAGGTCGGAGTGCAGCCACTGGGTGGCGACGTAGAGGTCGACGCCGCCGTCCTCGGACGGCACGGCGAGGCCGGACTCCGGGCCGAGGAACGCCTGGTCCTGCATGCCGAAGGTGTACTCGCCCTCGACGATGACGTCGGCCCGCTCGCGGGCCTTGGCCACGTCGCCGCGGATGATCGGCTGGCGGTGCACGATGTTCGGGTGCGGGACGTGACCGCTGTGGTGGTCGTCGCGGTTCTCGTGGACGAGGACGGCGTCGGGAGCGGTCGCGGACGCCTCGTCCGTGATGACCGGCAGCTCCTTGTACTCGACCTTGATCTTCGCGGCGGCGCGGCGCGCGGTCTCCGGGTGGTCGGCGGCGACCAGGGCGACGGGCTCGCCGTGGTGGCGGACCTTGCCGTGGGCCAGGACCGGGGTGTCCTGGATCTCCAGGCCGTAGTTCTTGACCTCGGTCGGCAGGTCCTCGTAGGTGAGGACCGCGTAGACGCCGGAGGTCGCGAGCGCCTCGCTGGTGTCGATCGAGACGATCTCGGCGTGCGCGACGGTGGAGCGCAGGATCTGGCCCCACAGCATGTCCTCGTGCCACATGTCGGACGAGTACGCGAACTCGCCGGTGACCTTCAGGATGCCGTCGGGACGGAGCGTGGACTCGCCGATGCCGCCCTTGGTCTGCGACCCCTGCGTGACCTTGGACGGAATACCGGTGGTGCGTGTGTCTGCCATGGCGTCAGACCCCCTCGGGCTCGGACTGGCGGGCCGCGGCCAGGCGCACCGCGTCCATGATCTTCTCGTAGCCGGTGCAGCGGCACAGGTTGCCCGACAGCGCCTCGCGGATGTCCGCGTCGCTCGGGTTCGGGTTGCGCTCCAGGAGCTCGTCGGAGGCGACCAGCAGACCCGGCGTGCAGAAGCCGCACTGCACGGCGCCGGCGTCGATGAACGCCTGCTGGATGGGCGCGAGCGTCGCATGCGGGGAGATGCCGCCCTCGCCGGTCTGCGAGTCGGTGCCCTTGGCGGACCAGCCCTGGGCCTCCTGCAGGGAGGTGCCGCAGGCGCCGCCCTCGTGGCCGCCGCAGGAGCGGTTCTTGGCGAAGTCGGCGAGCCCCTCGACGGTGACGACCTCGCGGCCCTCTACCTGTCCTGCGGCCACCAGGCACGAACACACCGGCACGCCGTCGAGGCGGACGGTGCACGAACCGCACTCGCCCTGCTCACAGGCGTTCTTGGAACCGGGAAGGCCCATCCGCTCGCGCAGCACGTACAGCAGGGACTCGCCCTCCCACACGTCGTCGGCTTCCTGCTTACGGCCGTTGACCGTGAAATTGACGCGCATTACGCGACTCCCTCCGTGCGGGCGGACTGGCCGCGGTAGGACTCCCAGGCCCAGCCGAGCGTGCGGCGGGCCATGATGCCGACCGCGTGACGGCGGTACGAGGCGGTGCCGCGCACGTCGTCGATGGGGTTGCAGGCGGCGGAGCACAGGTCCGCGAACTGCTTGGCGACCGACGGGGTGATGATCTTGCCGTTCTCCCAGAACCCGCCCTCTTCGAGCGCGGCGGCGAGGAAGGCCTCGGCCTCCTTCGCCCGCACGGGGGTGGGTGCGGCCGAACCGATGCCGGTGCGGACCGTACGGGTCTCGGGGTGCAGCGCGATGCCGAAGGCGCACACCGCGATGACCATGGCGTTGCGGGTGCCGACCTTGGAGAACTGCTGCGGGCCGTCGGCCTTGGGCAGGTGCACCGCGCGGATCAGCTCGTCCGCCTGGAGGGCGTTCCGCTTCACGCCGAGGTAGAACTCGTCGATCGGGATCATCCGCACGCCGCGGGCGGCCGACTCGACCTCGACCTCGCAGCCGGAGGAGAGCAGCGCCGGGTGCGCGTCACCGGCCGGGGAGGCGGTGCCGAGGTTGCCGCCGACGCCGCCGCGGTTGCGGATCTGCGGGGAGGCCACGGTGTGCGAGGCCAGGGCCAGGCCCGGCAGCTCGCCCCGCAGGTGCTCCATGATCTTGGTGTACGGGACGGAGGCGCCCAGGCGTACGGTCTTCTCCCCGACCTCCCACTCCCCCAGGTCACCGATCCGGTTCAGGTCGAGCAGGTACTCCGGGCGGCGGTGGTCGAAGTTGATCTCGACCATCACGTCCGTACCGCCCGCGATGGGTACAGCGGTAGGGTGCTCTGCCTTGGCGGCGAGCGCCTCCTCCCAGCTGGCGGGGCGAAGGAAGTCCATGGTTGGCCTCTTCTACGAAATCGGGGCGTTCGCTGCACCTGGTCGGGACCTTCGGACCCTGTCGCCATGGTGCTGTTCATGTCTTGTTAACGCGGTTGGGCTTAGTGAACGCGCCCGGCACCCACCCGGTGCAGTCACTGAAACCATGAAGCGGTTGGCTGGCCACGCCGCCCGTCTTGTAGATTCGAACGAAAGACGAGGGATCAAAACCTCGCGGCATTCCACCGGCAACACGAGACAGCACAGAACGGCGGGCGAGGTCATGCGGCTCCGCGCACTCCTGGACACACATTCTCTGGGCCTGAAGCTCCTCGGGGGCGAGGATGAGCTGGACCGTACCGTCCGTGGCGTGATGACCACCGACCTGCGGGATCCCAGTCGTTACCTCTCCGGCGGCGAGTTGGTCCTCACCGGCCTGGCCTGGCGCCGGGAACCGGAGGACTCCGAGCGGTTCGTCCGCATCCTGGCCGGCGCGGGCGTCGCCGGGCTGGCCGCCGGCGAGGCGGAGCTGGGCGCCATCCCCGACGACCTCGTCCAGGCGTGTGCCCGGCACCGCCTGCCGCTGTTCGCGGTCGACGAGAAGGTCTCCTTCGCCTCGATCACCGAGCACGTCGTCCGGCAGGTCTCCAGCGAACGGGCCGGCGACCTGGCCGCCGTGGTGGACCGGCACCGGCGGCTGATGACCTCCGGGCCGGCCGGCGGCGGCCCCGAGGTGGTCCTGGACCTGCTCGGCTCCGACCTGGACCTGCGGGCCTGGGTGCTCTCCCCCACCGGCCGGCAGATCGCCGGCTCCTCGCTGGCCGGCGCCGGGCCGGAGCTGCCCGCGGAGCTGGGCGCCCGTCTGGCCGGCGAGCACCTGGCCGCCGCCCGGAGCGGCCGCCGCGGCCCGCACCGGATCACGATCGAAAGGGGCGGCGCGCAGCGCCTCGGTGAGGGGGGGCGGCCGGGCGACGGGTGGGACGGGGCCACCTACTCGCTCTTCCCGATCCGCTACGAGGGCCGCGACCTGCGGCAGACGCTGCTCAGCGACTGGCTGCTGGCGGTCGAGGCGGACGCCGGCGACTGGTCCGAGGAGCGCCTGGACCTGCTGCACGGCGTCACCCAGCTGATCGCCGTCGAACGGGACCGCCGGGACGCCGCCCGCACGGTCCGCCGCCGGCTCGCGCAGGAGGTCCTGGAGCTGGTCCAGACCGGTGCCCCGCCGGCCGAGATCGCGGCCCGGTTGCGGGTGGCCGCCCCGGTCCTGCTGCCCGGCCTGGGGGCCGCCCCGCACTGGCAGATCGTGGTGGCCCGGGTCGAGTGGGAGGGCGGCGACGTCCCCGGCGGCCCGGTGGCGCAGAGCCTGTTGGAGGAGGTGCTGGTCGATCCCGGCACGTTCGGCCCCGAGCCCTCGGACCGGATCGCGGTGGCGCACACCGGCGACGAGGCGGTGGCGCTGGTGCCGCTGCCCGCCGTCCCGGAGGACTCCGCCGACGCCGCCACCACGGACGGCCTGCACGCCGACCACCTGCTGCGCGCCATCCACGAGCCGCTCGGCCGCGGCCTGGACGGCGACGGCCGGCTCACCATCGGCGTCAGCGCCTCCGTCCACTCGGCCGAGGGACTGCGCGGCGCCCTGGAGGAGGCCCGGCACGCCCGTCGGGTCGCCGCCGCCCGCCCCGGCCGGGTCTGCGCCGCCGGCCACGAGGAACTGGCCTCGCACGTCCTGCTGCTGCCGTTCGTCCCCGACGACGTGCGCCGGGCCTTCACCGCCCGGCTCCTGGACCCGCTGCGGGACTACGACCGTCGCCACCGGGCCGAGCTGATCCCCACCCTAGAGGCGTTCCTCGACTGCGACGGCTCCTGGACACGCTGCGCCACCCGCCTCCACCTGCACGTCAACACCCTGCGCTACCGGGTGGGCCGGATCGAGCAGCTGACGGGCCGTGACCTCTCGCGCCTGGAGGACAAGCTGGACTTCTTCCTGGCCCTGCGGATGAGCTGACGGCATTTCAGGCGGGCGACGCCGGGCGGGTCGGTGCGGAGCGCGCACCGACCCGCCCGACGCGCACCGCGCGACCGTCACCCCGCCCCGTCCCGGGGTTCCCCCGATCGGGCGGCATCGCGTCGACGCCGTTGCCGCACCGGGCGAACGCTCCGCCCCGCGGCGCCGCCAAACCGCCGCGTATCGGCCACCACGACCGCCTGGCGCGATTGTGAAATCTTTCACCCGCCCCCTTGGCCCGACGACGGGATTCGTGCTGAGATGCGCCACAGCATCCTGTGTTCCCGCTCAATGGCGCTCGGGGAGGGCACTGTGGCGGATACCGCCATGTCCGGATCCGCGGATCCCGCGGATTCCATGAGGTCCGCGGATCAGGCACCGGTCCCGGCACCACGACCGGGAATCCCACCGGCGGCGACCGGCCCGGCGGGGGACGACCCCCTGGACCGCGCCGTGTGGCGACTGCGCTCCCGAGGCTGCTGGGCCGACGCGGCCGCCCTCCTGGAACCCCGCGCGGCCCGACAGGCACCCGCCGCACTGCGCCGCGCCGCGCTCCTGGTGGAACGCTGCATGTTCACCGCCACCGGCTGGGCCGAGGCCGAGGACGCGCTGCGCACCGCGGAGGCGCTCGCCGGCGACGACGAGGAGCGCGGCGGAGCGGCCTGCGAACGCGGCCAACTCGCCTACACCTCAACGGTGTTGGGCGTCCGCGACCGGGCCGACGAGGCACGTTCGGCGCTGGGCCGGGCCGCCGCGCTGCTCGCCCCGAGTGCGGCCGGCCGCCCGCTGCTGGACTTCCGCCGCGGCCTGATGGCCGAGCACATCGCCGACAGCCCGGACGCCGCCCGCGCCGCCTACCGCCGCGCACACGCCGGCGCCACCGCCCAGGGCGATGCGTTACTGCTCTCCTTCACCTGGCGCCACCTGGCCGGACTCGCCCTGCGCGACGGGGAGTTGGCGGAGGCCCGGCACGGCTTCGCGGAGTCCCTGCGGATCCGCGAGGAGCTGGGCTTCCTGGTCGGCACCGCACCGGCGCTGGCGGCCCTGGCCGATGCCGCACCGGAGGACGAGGCGGTCCGCCTGCGCACCGAGGCCGCCCGCCTGTTCCGCCTCATGGGCGGCGTCCCCACCTGGCTCGCGCACCAGCTCCCCCCGGCCCCTCCGGAGGAGCCGGAGCAGCCGACCGACGCGGCCTAGCGTGCGGGGTCCCGTCCGAACCCCGACCCATCGGACAGGCCCGGGGTTCCCGGCGCCCGGGAGCGGCCCCGGCGGGCGCACCCCGGTCGTCAACCCCCCGACCTCGGCCATGCCGCGCGCCGCGACGATTGGCCGGATCCATACCCCTGCCGGCGGCGGATCGGCCGGGCCGAGGGGGCTGGCGGCGGGTGCCCGTCCGCCGACCGGTCGGTAGCGCCACGCACCACCTGCCCCGAGAATGGCCACAAGTCGCACTGCGACCGGGCGGCGCGGCCTGGATGCTGGTCCGGGACCAGCTCCGTTTGGCAAAGCCTGTCAGGAGGCGCACCGTGGCAGGAGTGACCCACACCAGCACCGGAATCGACTGGGGCAAGGCGCATTTCGAGTCGATCTACAACTGCCCTGATCCGCGCCGGTACTTCAGCACGCTGCAACCCCTCGCCTACCAGATCCCGCACCACGGCCAGGCGATCTTCCGCGCGCTGGCCGACGCCCTGCAGCAGCACCGCGGCGACGGCCGACCGCTCCGCGTCGTGGACCTGTGCTGCTCCTACGGGGTCAACGCGGCACTGCTCAACCACCGGGTGACCCTCGACGACCTCTACCACCGCTACGCCGACGCCGGGCGCGACGCACCGGAGGGCGACCGCCTGGCCCAGGAGGACCGGGCCTTCTACGCCGCCCTGCGGCGACCCGGAGCGGCCCGGGTCACCGGCATCGACGCGGCGGAGCGCGCGGTCGGCTACGCCGTGGCGGCCGGCCTGCTCGACCAGGGCTTCGCGGCGAACCTGGAGGCCGACGCGCCCGCCCCGGAGCTGTGCCGGGCACTGGAGGGCACCGACCTGATCACCGTCACCGGCGGCGTCGGCTACATCACCGCGCGCACCTTCGCCCGGCTCTTCGACTGCATCGCCGCGCCGCCCTGGGTCGCCGCGTTCGTGCTGCGCACGGTGTCGTACCGGCCGGTCTCCGCGCTGCTGGCCCGGGCCGGGCTGGTGACCGAGCGGCTCACCACGCGGTCGTTCCGGCAGCGGCGGTTCGCCGACGAGGCCGAGCGACGGGCCGCCCTGGACGCGCTGTCGGCCCGCGGACTGACCGTCGGCGGCAAGGAGGCCGACGGCTTCTACCACGCCGAGCTGTACGTCTCCCGGCCCGCCGCCGATGTCGCGGCGCTGCCGCTGGCGGAGCTGCTGCCGGCCCTCTGAGTCCGCGCCGCGCCCCGCCGTCTCAGTGCGGGTGCCGGGCCGCCGACAGGTGCTCCCGGGCGATCCGCTCGATGACCGCGTGCTCCTGGGCGATCAGCGCGTCGAGCAGCGCGGTGTGCTCGGAGGCGTCGGCCAGCAGCTCGGCCGTGCGGAGCCGGGCACCGCCGCCGGCCGACCACTGCGCACGGCGCAGCAGGTCGCCGGTGACCTGGGTGAGCCGGCGGTTCCCGGTGAGCGCCATCAGGCCCTGGTGGAAGGCGTGGTCGGCGTCGGCGTACCCGGCCCGGTCGCCCCGGGCCGCGGCGGCCACCCCGTCCTCGGCCAGCGGGCGGAGCTCCTCCCAGCGCTCGGGCGGCACCGCCCGGGCCAGTCGGAGGATCGCGGGCACCTCCAGCATGGTGCGGACCTCGGCGAGCTCGGCGAGGTCGCGGGAGCTGCGCTCGCTGACCCGGAAGCCGCGGTTGGGCACGACCTCGACGGCGCCCTCCGTGGCGAGCTGCTGCATGGCCTCGCGGACCGGGGTCGCGGAGACGCCGTAGCGCTCGGCGAGGGCCGGCGCGGAGTAGACCTCGCCGGGGAGCAGTTCGCCGGCGGCCAGCGCCTGGCGCAGGGCGTCCAGGACCTGGCCGCGCACCGAGTGCCGGCGCGGCCGGGGCAGCAGGGGGCCGGGCCCGGGCGCCCGCACCCGGGCGTCCGGCTGCGGCTCCGCTGTGCCCTGCTCCATGGCGTTCCTCCTGCTGGCGTGCTGGGTCCGGGCGGACGACGGGCGTCCGGCGATCGGGTCTCGGGCCCGTCGCCGTCCCGCGTCGTCCGCCGGGCGGACGTGCCGGGCGCCGGGCGACAGGCCATAGCACCATAAGCGCCCGAAGTACCGGTTCACACCTCAGCGGGCACGGGTAGGGATTTCGGATAAGGTAAGGCTTACCTGCCAACGATCGCGATTCGGTGGTCCCCCGCATGCCTCCTGCCGCAGCTGCCGCGCCCGTCGCCCCCGCCGCCCACCCCGCGGCGGACGCCTACGCCCGGCTCGCCGAGGTCTTCCCGGACCTGCGGGTGACGCTCTGGGACGCCACGCCCCCCGAGGGGGACGACTGGCTGGACGCGTCCGCCCTGTTCGCGGACGGGCCGGTGCTGGACGGCTTCCTCGCCGACGAGGCGGCCCGGATCACCCGGGACTACGGGCGCTCCGCCCGGCCCGACGTGGTCGCCGGCTTCGCGCTGCACCGCTACGCCTGGCCGGCCTGCCTGCTGATCACCGTCCCGTGGTTCCTGCACCGCCGGGTGCCGCACATCGCCGCGGGAGACGTCCGCTTCCACCGCGAGCTGCGCCGGATGGCGGTACGCACGGGCTCTTTCGGGTGCCTTCCGGACGACCCGGCGGCGGCCCTGCCCGGCGCCCGGGTGGTGCCGGACGAGGAGGCGCTGCGCGCCGAGGTCCGCGGCGCGGTCGCCGACCACCTGCGGCCGATCCTGGACGGCTTCCGCGCCCGGATGCGGCGCGGCCCCCGCGCGGCCTGGGGCATGGCGTCCGACGAGATCGTCGAGGGGCTCTGGTACATCGGGCACCTGCTGGGCGAGGAGCGGCGCGCGGCGGCGGAGCTGGCGCGGCTGCTGCCGGGTTCGACCGCGCCGTACGCGGCCGGCGCCGGGTTCCGCGAGCTGACCGGCCCGGACGGCGCCGCCCTGCCCACCCGGGACCGGGCCAGCTGCTGCATGTACTACACGCTGCGCCCCGAGGACACCTGCGTCACCTGCCCGCGCACCTGCGACGCGGAGCGCATCAGCCGGCTCACCGCAACCGCCTGACCCGTCCGCCACCCCCGCGGCCTGCCGCGACTCGCACACAACCTCCCCTCGACGCAAGGAAGTTCGAGACTTCCGGGGCATTCCACTGCCGACCCCGGTACACCTTGGCGTTCTCTTGCTCCGAAACCCCCTGCACCCGGGTCGGTTCCGTCAGGATGGCGCGCGCACTCGCGAATCCGCGGAAGTGCCGTCACCTGAACCAAGGAATCCCGGAGTGAGAATGAACGAGATATCGCTGAACTGGATGATTCCGACGTTTCTGCTGCTCGCCGGGGTCACCGCCACTGTCCTGCTCTTCCTGCGCGGCAGGCACGCAGGCCGGCGAGCCGGCACCGATCCGTCCTGGGAACGCACCGTGGACCGCCGTCGCCGCAAGGAGGCCGTCTTCGCCTCCGCCGCCTATGCGCTGCTGTTCTGCTGTGCCGCGGTCGCAGCGGCGCTCTCCTTCCACGGCCTGGTCGGCTTCGGCATCCAGAACCTCGGGCTCACCGGAGGCTGGGAGTACCTGGTGCCGTTCGGACTCGACGGCGCCGCGATGTTCTGCTCCGTCCTGGCGGTGCGCGAGGCCAGTCACGGCGACGCGGCACTCGGCTCCCGGATACTGGTGTGGACGTTCGCCAGCGCCGCCGCCTGGTTCAACTGGGTGCACGCGCCGCGCGGACTGGACCACGCGGGCGCCCCGCAGTTCTTCGCCGGGATGTCGCTGTCGGCCGCGATCCTCTTCGACCGGGCGCTCAAGCAGACCCGCCGGGCGGCGCTGCGCGAACAGGGCCTGGTGCCCCGGCCGTTGCCGCAGATCCGCATCGTGCGCTGGCTGCGGGCCCCCCGCGAGACCTTCGCCGCCTGGTCACTCATGCTGCTGGAAGGCGTGGGGACGCTGGACGAGGCGGTCGAGGAGGTCCGCGACGACAAGCGCGAGAAAGCCCGGAACCGGCTCCACCGGCGCGAGCAGGACAAACTCGACCGGGCCCGGATCAAGGCCCTCAACCGGCAGCACCGCTCCTGGGGCAGGGGCGGTGGACGCCACGCCCTCCCGATGAGCGCGCCCCTGCCCCCGGCGGAGGCCGCCCCGCCGGCCGGCCCGGACACCGTAGGGCCGGTCGACCCGACGCCGCTGCCCTCCGGCGACCCGGCCAAGCGCCCCCGGCCGGCCCTGAAGGCCGTGGCCGGCGCCGAGCCCGACGCGCCCGGCCGGCGCGGCACCGTCGACCTCACCGCCGAGGACGACACCCAGACGATCCCCCGGCTGGACTCCCTGGAGGAGAAACTCGCCGAGATCGAAAGGCAATTCGGCTGAGCGGTGGCGGACCGCGCCGACCCTCACCCCCGGCTTCGCGTCAGGCCGGTCCGCCGCCCAGTTCGAACCACACGCACTTGCCGATCCGCTCGGGCCGGATGCCCCACGCGTCGGCCAGGGCCCGCACCAGCATCAGCCCCCGCCCCGACGTCCCGTCGACCGACGGCGCACGCGGCTCCGGACACCTCTCGGCGAAGTCCCGCACCTCGACCCGCAGCCGGTCGGTGACCCACGCCGTCACCACCGCCCCGCCCTCGGTGTGCAGCAGGGCATTGGTCACCAACTCGCTGGTCAGCAGCGCCGCCAGCTCCGGATCCGCCGGTGCTCCGCCGTCCGGCGGCGCCCAGCGGCCGAGTAACTCCTGCAACTCCCGGCGCACCTCGCCGACCGCCTTCAGATCGGCCTGCCGCACCTTGCGCTCCAGCGTCCCCGGCGCCCGCATCGCGACCGGCCCGCCCCCGTGCCCGCCGTCCGCTCGCTGCCGTCTGTTCCGTTCCTCGCACCGCACAGGCTGACGCATGCTCTCCCCCGCCCCCAACGAACCATCGGCGCTCTACCTCGAACAGCCTCACGGTCAGCATTCCCACCGGGCCCGCCCCCATGCTTCCGCTTGTCGTCGGCGGACGTCCGCCCCGCGCTGCGGCCCGGCGGGCGGTCAGCGGCGACCCATCGGCACGGGCCCCGGCGGGCCGAGATGGGTATACGTTCCGCGACCGCCCGGAGCGAGCCGGTCCGCGGGCCGGCTCCGGGCCCGCGTGCCGTACGAGCGTGAGGAGCCCGCTGTGCACGACGACCGACTGCTGGTGGAGGGGCGCCTCGCGCGGGCGCTCGGGCAGCACATCCGGCCCGCGCAGTACCCGGCCCGGGCCCCGCTGCGGCTGGAGGTGTGGCACGTGCCCGGAGCGGAGGGAACCCGTCCGGCCTCAGAGGCGCTGTCGGCCGCCTACGAGCCGTTCGCGGTCGGGGACGCCTGGGGGCCGCCGTGGTCGACGAGTTGGTTCCGGCTGTCCGGCGAGGTGCCCGCGGAGTGGGCCGGGCGCCGGGTGGAGGCCGTCCTCGACCCGGGCTTCACCGACGACGGGCCGGGCTTCCAGGCGGAGGGCCTGGTCCACGACGCGGTCGGCGTGCCCCTCAAGGGCATCCACCCGCGCAACCGGTACGTCCCCGTCGCGGCCCCGGCACGCGGCGGCGAACAGGTCCGGCTGTTGCTGGAGGCCGCCGCCAACCCCACCGTCCTGCGGGACTTCCGCCCCACCGACCTCGGCGACATCCGCACCGCCCCGCGCCGGCCGCTCTACCGCTTCGCCGCCGCCGACCTCGCGGTGCTCGACGAGACGGTCTGGCAGCTGATCCTCGACATCGAGGTGCTCTCGGAGCTGATGCACGAGCTGCCGGTCGACCGGCAGCGCCGGCACGGCATCCTGCGGGCGCTGGAGAACATGCTGGACGCGCTCGACCTGCACGACGTCGGCGGCACGGCGGCCGCGGCCCGGGCCGAGCTGGAGGACGTCCTGCACCGCCCGGCCGCCGCCAGCGCACACCGCGTCTCGGCCACCGGACACGCCCACATCGACTCCGCCTGGCTGTGGCCACTGCGCGAGACGGTGCGCAAGGCCACCCGCACCTTCGCCAACGTCACCCAACTGGCCATGGAATACCCGGAGTTGGTGTTCGCCTGCTCGCAGGCACAGCAGTATGCCTGGGTGCGGGACCACCAGCCGCACATCTGGAGCCGCGTCAAGGAGGCGGTGCGGAAGGGGAACTGGGCCCCGGTCGGCTCGATGTGGGTGGAGTCCGACGCCAACATGCCCGGCGGTGAGGCCCTGGCCCGGCAGCTGGTGCACGGCAAGCGGTTCTTCCTGGACGAGCTGGGCGTGGAGACCGAGGAGGTCTGGCTGCCCGACTCCTTCGGCTACACCGGCGCCTTCCCGCAGCTGGCGCGGCTGGCCGGGGCGAAGTGGTTCCTCACCCAGAAGCTGTCCTGGAACCAGACCGACCGGATGCCGCACCACACCTTCTGGTGGGAGGGCATCGACGGGACCCGGATCTTCACCCACTTCCCGCCCGTCGACACCTACAACTCCCAGCTGCACGGCGGCGAACTCGCCCATGCCGAACGGAACTTCGCCGAGCGGGGCCGGGCCACGCGCTCGTTGGTGCCGTTCGGCTGGGGCGACGGCGGCGGCGGTCCGACCCGGGAGATGCTGGAGCGGGCCCGCCGACTGCGCTCCCTCAGGGAGCGCAGCGGCGGGCCGCTCCAGCATCTCCCGGGTCGGACCGCCCGCCGCCGTCGCCCCAGCCGAACGGCACCAACGAGCGCGTGGCCCGGCCCCGCTCGGCGAAGTTCGTTCGGCATGGGCGAGTTCGCCGCCGTGCAGCTGGGAGTTGTAGGTGTCGAGGGCGGGAAGTGGGTGAAGATCCGGGTCCCGTCGATGCCCTCCCACCAGAAGGTGTGGTGCGGCATCCGGTCGGTCTGGTTCCAGGACAGCTTCGGGTGAGGAACCACTTCGCCCCGGCCAGCCGCGCCAGCTGCGGGAAGGCGCCGGTGTAGCCGAAGGAGTCGGGCAGCCAGACCTCCTCGGTCTCCACGCCCAGCTCGTCCAGGAAGAACCGCTTGCCGTGCACCAGCTGCCGGGGGCACCAGGGCGCGCGGGCATGTTGGCGTCGGACTCCACCCACATCGAGCCGACCGGGGCCCAGTTCCCTTCCGCACCGCTCCTTGACGCGGCTCCAGATGTGCGGCTGGTGGTCCCGCACCCAGGCATACTGCTGTGCCTGCGAGCAGGCGAACACCAACTCGGGTATTCCATGGCCAGTTGGGTGACGTTGGCGAAGGTGCGGGTGGCCTTGCGCACCGTCTCGCGCAGTGGCCACAGCCAGGCGGAGTCGATGTGGGCGTGTCCGGTGGCCGAGACGCGGTGTGCGCTGGGCGGCGGCCGGGCGGTTGCAGGACGTCCTCCAGCTCGGCCCGGGCCGCGGCCGCCGTGCCGCCGACGTCGTGCAGGTCGAGCGCGTCCAGCATGTTCTCCAGCGCCCGCAGGATGCAGTGCCGGCGCTGCCGGTCGACCGGCAGCTCGTGCATCAGCTCCGAGAGCACCTCGATGTCGAGGATCAGCTGCCAGACGTCTCGTCGAGCACCGCGAGGTCGGCGGCGGCGAAGCGGTAGAGCGGCCGGCGCGGGGCGGTGCGGATGTCGCCGAGGTCGGTGGGGCGGAAGTCCCGCAGGACGGTGGGGGTTGGCGGCGGCCTCCAGCAACAGCCGGACCTGTTCGCCGCCGCGTGCCGGGGCCGCGACGGGGACGTACCGGTTGCGCGGGTGGATGCCCTTGAGGGGCACGCCGACCGCGTCGTGGACCAGGCCCTCCGCCTGGAAGCCCGGCCCGTCGTCGGTGAAGCCCGGGTCGAGGACGGCCTCCACCCGGCGCCCGGCCCACTCCGCGGGCACCTCGCCGGACAGCCGGAACCAACTCGTCGACCACGGCGGCCCCCAGGCGTCCCCGACCGCGAACGGCTCGTAGGCGGCCGACAGCGCCTCTGAGGCCGGACGGGTTCCCTCCGCTCCGGGCACGTGCCACACCTCCAGCCGCAGCGGGGCCCGGGCCGGGTACTGCGCGGGCCGGATGTGCTGCCCGAGCGCCCGCGCGAGGCGCCCCTCCACCAGCAGTCGGTCGTCGTGCACAGCGGGCTCCTCACGCTCGTACGGCACGCGGGCCCGGAGCCGGCCCGCGGACCGGCTCGCTCCGGGCGGTCGCGGAACGTATACCCATCTCGGCCCGCCGGGGCCCGTGCCGATGGGTCGCCGCTGACCGCCCGCCGGGCCGCAGCGCGGGGCGGACGTCCGCCGACGACAAGCGGAAGCATGGGGGCGGGCCCGGTGGGAATGCTGACCGTGAGGCTGTTCGAGGTAGAGCGCCGATGGTTCGTTGGGGGCGGGGGAGAGCATGCGTCAGCCTGTGCGGTGCGAGGAACGGAACAGACGGCAGCGAGCGGACGGCGGGCACGGGGGCGGGCCGGTCGCGATGCGGGCGCCGGGGACGCTGGAGCGCAAGGTGCGGCAGGCCGATCTGAAGGCGGTCGGCGAGGTGCGCCGGGAGTTGCAGGAGTTACTCGGCCGCTGGGCGCCGCCGGACGGCGGAGCACCGGCGGATCCGGAGCTGGCGGCGCTGCTGACCAGCGAGTTGGTGACCAATGCCCTGCTGCACACCGAGGGCGGGGCGGTGGTGACGGCGTGGGTCACCGACCGGCTGCGGGTCGAGGTGCGGGACTTCGCCGAGAGGTGTCCGGAGCCGCGTGCGCCGTCGGTCGACGGGACGTCGGGGCGGGGGCTGATGCTGGTGCGGGCCCTGGCCGACGCGTGGGGCATCCGGCCCGAGCGGATCGGCAAGTGCGTGTGGTTCGAACTGGGCGGCGGACCGGCCTGACGCGAAGCCGGGGGTGAGGGTCGGCGCGGTCCGCCACCGCTCAGCCGAATTGCCTTTCGATCTCGGCGAGTTTCTCCTCCAGGGAGTCCAGCCGGGGGATCGTCTGGGTGTCGTCCTCGGCGGTGAGGTCGACGGTGCCGCGCCGGCCGGGCGCGTCGGGCTCGGCGCCGGCCACGGCCTTCAGGGCCGGCCGGGGGCGCTTGGCCGGGTCGCCGGAGGGCAGCGGCGTCGGGTCGACCGGCCCTACGGTGTCCGGGCCGGCCGGCGGGGCGGCCTCCGCCGGGGGCAGGGGCGCGCTCATCGGGAGGGCGTGGCGTCCACCGCCCCTGCCCCAGGAGCGGTGCTGCCGGTTGAGGGCCTTGATCCGGGCCCGGTCGAGTTTGTCCTGCTCGCGCCGGTGGAGCCGGTTCCGGGCTTTCTCGCGCTTGTCGTCGCGGACCTCCTCGACCGCCTCGTCCAGCGTCCCCACGCCTTCCAGCAGCATGAGTGACCAGGCGGCGAAGGTCTCGCGGGGGGCCCGCAGCCAGCGCACGATGCGGATCTGCGGCAACGGCCGGGGCACCAGGCCCTGTTCGCGCAGCGCCGCCCGGCGGGTCTGCTTGAGCGCCCGGTCGAAGAGGATCGCGGCCGACAGCGACATCCCGGCGAAGAACTGCGGGGCGCCCGCGTGGTCCAGTCCGCGCGGCGCGTGCACCCAGTTGAACCAGGCGGCGGCGCTGGCGAACGTCCACACCAGTATCCGGGAGCCGAGTGCCGCGTCGCCGTGACTGGCCTCGCGCACCGCCAGGACGGAGCAGAACATCGCGGCGCCGTCGAGTCCGAACGGCACCAGGTACTCCCAGCCTCCGGTGAGCCCGAGGTTCTGGATGCCGAAGCCGACCAGGCCGTGGAAGGAGAGCGCCGCTGCGACCGCGGCACAGCAGAACAGCAGCGCATAGGCGGCGGAGGCGAAGACGGCCTCCTTGCGGCGACGGCGGTCCACGGTGCGTTCCCAGGACGGATCGGTGCCGGCTCGCCGGCCTGCGTGCCTGCCGCGCAGGAAGAGCAGGACAGTGGCGGTGACCCCGGCGAGCAGCAGAAACGTCGGAATCATCCAGTTCAGCGATATCTCGTTCATTCTCACTCCGGGATTCCTTGGTTCAGGTGACGGCACTTCCGCGGATTCGCGAGTGCGCGCGCCATCCTGACGGAACCGACCCGGGTGCAGGGGGTTTCGGAGCAAGAGAACGCCAAGGTGTACCGGGGTCGGCAGTGGAATGCCCCGGAAGTCTCGAACTTCCTTGCGTCGAGGGGAGGTTGTGTGCGAGTCGCGGCAGGCCGCGGGGGTGGCGGACGGGTCAGGCGGTTGCGGTGAGCCGGCTGATGCGCTCCGCGTCGCAGGTGCGCGGGCAGGTGACGCAGGTGTCCTCGGGGCGCAGCGTGTAGTACATGCAGCAGCTGGCCCGGTCCCGGGTGGGCAGGGCGGCGCCGTCCGGGCCGGTCAGCTCGCGGAACCCGGCGCCGGCCGCGTACGGCGCGGTCGAACCCGGCAGCAGCCGCGCCAGCTCCGCCGCCGCGCGCCGCTCCTCGCCCAGCAGGTGCCCGATGTACCAGAGCCCCTCGACGATCTCGTCGGACGCCATGCCCCAGGCCGCGCGGGGGCCGCGCCGCATCCGGGCGCGGAAGCCGTCCAGGATCGGCCGCAGGTGGTCGGCGACCGCGCCGCGGACCTCGGCGCGCAGCGCCTCCTCGTCCGGCACCACCCGGGCGCCGGGCAGGGCCGCCGCCGGGTCGTCCGGAAGGCACCCGAAAGAGCCCGTGCGTACCGCCATCCGGCGCAGCTCGCGGTGGAAGCGGACGTCTCCCGCGGCGATGTGCGGCACCCGGCGGTGCAGGAACCACGGGACGGTGATCAGCAGGCAGGCCGGCCAGGCGTAGCGGTGCAGCGCGAAGCCGGCGACCACGTCGGGCCGGGCGGAGCGCCCGTAGTCCCGGGTGATCCGGGCCGCCTCGTCGGCGAGGAAGCCGTCCAGCACCGGCCCGTCCGCGAACAGGGCGGACGCGTCCAGCCAGTCGTCCCCCTCGGGGGGCGTGGCGTCCCAGAGCGTCACCCGCAGGTCCGGGAAGACCTCGGCGAGCCGGGCGTAGGCGTCCGCCGCGGGGTGGGCGGCGGGGGCGACGGGCGCGGCAGCTGCGGCAGGAGGCATGCGGGGGACCACCGAATCGCGATCGTTGGCAGGTAAGCCTTACCTTATCCGAAATCCCTACCCGTGCCCGCTGAGGTGTGAACCGGTACTTCGGGCGCTTATGGTGCTATGGCCTGTCGCCCGGCGCCCGGCACGTCCGCCCGGCGGACGACGCGGGACGGCGACGGGCCCGAGACCCGATCGCCGGACGCCCGTCGTCCGCCCGGACCCAGCACGCCAGCAGGAGGAACGCCATGGAGCAGGGCACAGCGGAGCCGCAGCCGGACGCCCGGGTGCGGGCGCCCGGGCCCGGCCCCCTGCTGCCCCGGCCGCGCCGGCACTCGGTGCGCGGCCAGGTCCTGGACGCCCTGCGCCAGGCGCTGGCCGCCGGCGAACTGCTCCCCGGCGAGGTCTACTCCGCGCCGGCCCTCGCCGAGCGCTACGGCGTCTCCGCGACCCCGGTCCGCGAGGCCATGCAGCAGCTCGCCACGGAGGGCGCCGTCGAGGTCGTGCCCAACCGCGGCTTCCGGGTCAGCGAGCGCAGCTCCCGCGACCTCGCCGAGCTCGCCGAGGTCCGCACCATGCTGGAGGTGCCCGCGATCCTCCGACTGGCCCGGGCGGTGCCGCCCGAGCGCTGGGAGGAGCTCCGCCCGCTGGCCGAGGACGGGGTGGCCGCCGCGGCCCGGGGCGACCGGGCCGGGTACGCCGACGCCGACCACGCCTTCCACCAGGGCCTGATGGCGCTCACCGGGAACCGCCGGCTCACCCAGGTCACCGGCGACCTGCTGCGCCGTGCGCAGTGGTCGGCCGGCGGCGGTGCCCGGCTCCGCACGGCCGAGCTGCTGGCCGACGCCTCCGAGCACACCGCGCTGCTCGACGCGCTGATCGCCCAGGAGCACGCGGTCATCGAGCGGATCGCCCGGGAGCACCTGTCGGCGGCCCGGCACCCGCACTGAGACGGCGGGGCGCGGCGCGGACTCAGAGGGCCGGCAGCAGCTCCGCCAGCGGCAGCGCCGCGACATCGGCGGCGGGCCGGGAGACGTACAGCTCGGCGTGGTAGAAGCCGTCGGCCTCCTTGCCGCCGACGGTCAGTCCGCGGGCCGACAGCGCGTCCAGGGCGGCCCGTCGCTCGGCCTCGTCGGCGAACCGCCGCTGCCGGAACGACCGCGTGGTGAGCCGCTCGGTCACCAGCCCGGCCCGGGCCAGCAGCGCGGAGACCGGCCGGTACGACACCGTGCGCAGCACGAACGCGGCGACCCAGGGCGGCGCGGCGATGCAGTCGAAGAGCCGGGCGAAGGTGCGCGCGGTGATGTAGCCGACGCCGCCGGTGACGGTGATCAGGTCGGTGCCCTCCAGTGCCCGGCACAGCTCCGGGGCGGGCGCGTCGGCCTCCAGGTTCGCCGCGAAGCCCTGGTCGAGCAGGCCGGCCGCCACGGCGTAGCCGACCGCGCGCTCCGCCGCGTCGATGCCGGTGACCCGGGCCGCTCCGGGTCGCCGCAGGGCGGCGTAGAAGGCCCGGTCCTCCTGGGCCAGGCGGTCGCCCTCCGGTGCGTCGCGCCCGGCGTCGGCGTAGCGGTGGTAGAGGTCGTCGAGGGTCACCCGGTGGTTGAGCAGTGCCGCGTTGACCCCGTAGGAGCAGCACAGGTCCACGACGCGGAGCGGTCGGCCGTCGCCGCGGTGCTGCTGCAGGGCGTCGGCCAGCGCGCGGAAGATCGCCTGGCCGTGGTGCGGGATCTGGTAGGCGAGGGGTTGCAGCGTGCTGAAGTACCGGCGCGGATCAGGGCAGTTGTAGATCGACTCGAAATGCGCCTTGCCCCAGTCGATTCCGGTGCTGGTGTGGGTCACTCCTGCCACGGTGCGCCTCCTGACAGGCTTTGCCAAACGGAGCTGGTCCCGGACCAGCATCCAGGCCGCGCCGCCCGGTCGCAGTGCGACTTGTGGCCATTCTCGGGGCAGGTGGTGCGTGGCGCTACCGACCGGTCGGCGGACGGGCACCCGCCGCCAGCCCCCTCGGCCCGGCCGATCCGCCGCCGGCAGGGGTATGGATCCGGCCAATCGTCGCGGCGCGCGGCATGGCCGAGGTCGGGGGGTTGACGACCGGGGTGCGCCCGCCGGGGCCGCTCCCGGGCGCCGGGAACCCCGGGCCTGTCCGATGGGTCGGGGTTCGGACGGGACCCCGCACGCTAGGCCGCGTCGGTCGGCTGCTCCGGCTCCTCCGGAGGGGCCGGGGGGAGCTGGTGCGCGAGCCAGGTGGGGACGCCGCCCATGAGGCGGAACAGGCGGGCGGCCTCGGTGCGCAGGCGGACCGCCTCGTCCTCCGGTGCGGCATCGGCCAGGGCCGCCAGCGCCGGTGCGGTGCCGACCAGGAAGCCCAGCTCCTCGCGGATCCGCAGGGACTCCGCGAAGCCGTGCCGGGCCTCCGCCAACTCCCCGTCGCGCAGGGCGAGTCCGGCCAGGTGGCGCCAGGTGAAGGAGAGCAGTAACGCATCGCCCTGGGCGGTGGCGCCGGCGTGTGCGCGGCGGTAGGCGGCGCGGGCGGCGTCCGGGCTGTCGGCGATGTGCTCGGCCATCAGGCCGCGGCGGAAGTCCAGCAGCGGGCGGCCGGCCGCACTCGGGGCGAGCAGCGCGGCGGCCCGGCCCAGCGCCGAACGTGCCTCGTCGGCCCGGTCGCGGACGCCCAACACCGTTGAGGTGTAGGCGAGTTGGCCGCGTTCGCAGGCCGCTCCGCCGCGCTCCTCGTCGTCGCCGGCGAGCGCCTCCGCGGTGCGCAGCGCGTCCTCGGCCTCGGCCCAGCCGGTGGCGGTGAACATGCAGCGTTCCACCAGGAGCGCGGCGCGGCGCAGTGCGGCGGGTGCCTGTCGGGCCGCGCGGGGTTCCAGGAGGGCGGCCGCGTCGGCCCAGCAGCCTCGGGAGCGCAGTCGCCACACGGCGCGGTCCAGGGGGTCGTCCCCCGCCGGGCCGGTCGCCGCCGGTGGGATTCCCGGTCGTGGTGCCGGGACCGGTGCCTGATCCGCGGACCTCATGGAATCCGCGGGATCCGCGGATCCGGACATGGCGGTATCCGCCACAGTGCCCTCCCCGAGCGCCATTGAGCGGGAACACAGGATGCTGTGGGCGCATCTCAGCACGAATCCCGTCGTCGGGCCAAGGGGGCGGGTGAAAGATTTCACAATCGCGCCAGGCGGTCGTGGTGGCCGATACGCGGCGGTTTGGCGGCGCCGCGGGGCGGAGCGTTCGCCCGGTGCGGCAACGGCGTCGACGCGATGCCGCCCGATCGGGGGAACCCCGGGACGGGGCGGGGTGACGGTCGCGCGGTGCGCGTCGGGCGGGTCGGTGCGCGCTCCGCACCGACCCGCCCGGCGTCGCCCGCCTGAAATGCCGTCAGCTCATCCGCAGGGCCAGGAAGAAGTCCAGCTTGTCCTCCAGGCGCGAGAGGTCACGGCCCGTCAGCTGCTCGATCCGGCCCACCCGGTAGCGCAGGGTGTTGACGTGCAGGTGGAGGCGGGTGGCGCAGCGTGTCCAGGAGCCGTCGCAGTCGAGGAACGCCTCTAGGGTGGGGATCAGCTCGGCCCGGTGGCGACGGTCGTAGTCCCGCAGCGGGTCCAGGAGCCGGGCGGTGAAGGCCCGGCGCACGTCGTCGGGGACGAACGGCAGCAGCAGGACGTGCGAGGCCAGTTCCTCGTGGCCGGCGGCGCAGACCCGGCCGGGGCGGGCGGCGGCGACCCGACGGGCGTGCCGGGCCTCCTCCAGGGCGCCGCGCAGTCCCTCGGCCGAGTGGACGGAGGCGCTGACGCCGATGGTGAGCCGGCCGTCGCCGTCCAGGCCGCGGCCGAGCGGCTCGTGGATGGCGCGCAGCAGGTGGTCGGCGTGCAGGCCGTCCGTGGTGGCGGCGTCGGCGGAGTCCTCCGGGACGGCGGGCAGCGGCACCAGCGCCACCGCCTCGTCGCCGGTGTGCGCCACCGCGATCCGGTCCGAGGGCTCGGGGCCGAACGTGCCGGGATCGACCAGCACCTCCTCCAACAGGCTCTGCGCCACCGGGCCGCCGGGGACGTCGCCGCCCTCCCACTCGACCCGGGCCACCACGATCTGCCAGTGCGGGGCGGCCCCCAGGCCGGGCAGCAGGACCGGGGCGGCCACCCGCAACCGGGCCGCGATCTCGGCCGGCGGGGCACCGGTCTGGACCAGCTCCAGGACCTCCTGCGCGAGCCGGCGGCGGACCGTGCGGGCGGCGTCCCGGCGGTCCCGTTCGACGGCGATCAGCTGGGTGACGCCGTGCAGCAGGTCCAGGCGCTCCTCGGACCAGTCGCCGGCGTCCGCCTCGACCGCCAGCAGCCAGTCGCTGAGCAGCGTCTGCCGCAGGTCGCGGCCCTCGTAGCGGATCGGGAAGAGCGAGTAGGTGGCCCCGTCCCACCCGTCGCCCGGCCGCCCCCCCTCACCGAGGCGCTGCGCGCCGCCCCTTTCGATCGTGATCCGGTGCGGGCCGCGGCGGCCGCTCCGGGCGGCGGCCAGGTGCTCGCCGGCCAGACGGGCGCCCAGCTCCGCGGGCAGCTCCGGCCCGGCGCCGGCCAGCGAGGAGCCGGCGATCTGCCGGCCGGTGGGGGAGAGCACCCAGGCCCGCAGGTCCAGGTCGGAGCCGAGCAGGTCCAGGACCACCTCGGGGCCGCCGCCGGCCGGCCCGGAGGTCATCAGCCGCCGGTGCCGGTCCACCACGGCGGCCAGGTCGCCGGCCCGTTCGCTGGAGACCTGCCGGACGACGTGCTCGGTGATCGAGGCGAAGGAGACCTTCTCGTCGACCGCGAACAGCGGCAGGCGGTGCCGGGCACACGCCTGGACGAGGTCGTCGGGGATGGCGCCCAGCTCCGCCTCGCCGGCGGCCAGCCCGGCGACGCCCGCGCCGGCCAGGATGCGGACGAACCGCTCGGAGTCCTCCGGTTCCCGGCGCCAGGCCAGGCCGGTGAGGACCAACTCGCCGCCGGAGAGGTAACGACTGGGATCCCGCAGGTCGGTGGTCATCACGCCACGGACGGTACGGTCCAGCTCATCCTCGCCCCCGAGGAGCTTCAGGCCCAGAGAATGTGTGTCCAGGAGTGCGCGGAGCCGCATGACCTCGCCCGCCGTTCTGTGCTGTCTCGTGTTGCCGGTGGAATGCCGCGAGGTTTTGATCCCTCGTCTTTCGTTCGAATCTACAAGACGGGCGGCGTGGCCAGCCAACCGCTTCATGGTTTCAGTGACTGCACCGGGTGGGTGCCGGGCGCGTTCACTAAGCCCAACCGCGTTAACAAGACATGAACAGCACCATGGCGACAGGGTCCGAAGGTCCCGACCAGGTGCAGCGAACGCCCCGATTTCGTAGAAGAGGCCAACCATGGACTTCCTTCGCCCCGCCAGCTGGGAGGAGGCGCTCGCCGCCAAGGCAGAGCACCTACCGCTGTACCCATCGCGGGCGGTACGGACGTGATGGTCGAGATCAACTTCGACCACCGCCGCCCGGAGTACCTGCTCGACCTGAACGGATCGGTGACCTGGGGGAGTGGGAGGTCGGGGAGAAGACCGTACGCCTGGGCGCCTCCGTCCCGTACACCAAGATCATGGAGCACCTGCGGGGCGAGCTGCCGGGCCTGGCCCTGGCCATCGCAACACCGTGGCCTCCCCGCAGATCCGCAAACCGCGGCGGCGTCGGCGGCAACCTCGGCACCGCCTCCCCGGCCGGTGACGCGCACCCGGCCGCTGCTCTCCTCCGGCTGCGAGGTCGAGGTCGAGTCGGCCGCCCGCGGCGTGCGGATGATCCGATCGACGAGTTCTACTCGGCGTGAAGCGGAACGCCCTCCAGGCGGACGAGCTGATCCGCGCGGTGCACCTGCCCAAGGCCGACGGCCCGCAGCAGTTCTCCAAGGTCGGCACCCGCAACGCCATGGTCATCGCGGTGTGCGCCTTCGGCATCGCGCTGCACCCCGAGACCCGTACGGTCCGCACCCGGCATCGGTTCGGCCGCACCCACCCCGTGCGGGCGAAGGAGGCCGAGGCCTTCCTCGCCGCCGCGCTCGAAGAGGGCGGGTTCTGGGAGAACGGCAAGATCATCACCCCGTCGGTCGCCAAGCAGTTCGCGGACCTGTGCTCCGCCGCCTGCAACCCCATCGACGACGTGCGCGGCACCGCCTCGTACCGCCGTCACGCGGTCGGCATCATGGCCCGCCGCACGCTCGGCTGGGCCTGGGAGTCCTACCGCGGCCAGTCCGCCCGCACGGAGGGAGTCGCGTAATGCGCGTCAATTCACGGTCAACGGCCGTAAGCAGGAAGCCGACGACGTGTGGGAGGGCGAGTCCCTGCTGTACGTGCTGCGCGAGCGGATGGGCCTTCCCGGTTCCAAGAACGCCTGTGAGCAGGGCGAGTGCGGTTCGTGCACCGTCCGCCTCGACGGCGTGCCGGTGTGTTCGTGCCTGGTGGCCGCAGGACAGGTAGAGGGCCGCGAGGTCGTCACCGTCGAGGGGCTCGCCGACTTCGCCAAGAACCGCTCCTGCGGCGGCCACGAGGGCGGCGCCTGCGGCACCTCCCTGCAGGAGGCCCAGGGCTGGTTCCGCCAAGGGCACCGACTCGCAGACCGGCGAGGGCGGCATCTCCCCGCATGCGACGCTCGCGCCATCCAGCAGGCGTTCATCGACGCCGGCGCCGTGCAGTGCGGCTTCTGCACGCCGGGTCTGCTGGTCGCCTCCGACGAGCTCCTGGAGCGCAACCCGAACCCGAGCGACGCGGACATCCGCGAGGCGCTGTCGGGCAACCTGTGCCGCTGCACCGGCTACGAGAAGATCATGGACGCGGTGCGCCTGGCCGCGGCCCGCCAGTCCGAGCCCGAGGGGGTCTGACGCCATGGCAGACACCACGCACCACCGGTATTCCGTCCAAGGTCACGCAGGGGTCGCAGACCAAGGGCGGCATCGGCGAGTCCACGCTCCGTCCCGACGGCATCCTGAAGGTCACCGGCGAGTTCGCGTACTCGTCCGACATGTGGCACGAGGACATGCTGTGGGGCCAGATCCTGCGCTCCACCGTCGCGCACGCCGAGATCGTCTCGATCGACACCAGCGAGGCGCTCGCGACCTCCGGCGTCTACGCGGTCCTCACCTACGAGGACCTGCCGACCGAGGTCAAGAACTACGGCCTGGAGATCCAGGACACCCCGGTCCTGGCCCACGGCAAGGTCCGCCACCACGGCGAGCCCGTCGCCCTGGTCGCCGCCGACCACCCGGAGACCGCGCGCCGCGCCGCCGCGAAGATCAAGGTCGAGTACAAGGAGCTGCCGGTCATCACGGACGAGGCGTCCGCGACCGCTCCCGACGCCGTCCTCGTCCACGAGAACCGCGACGACCACCACAGCGGTCACGTCCCGCACCCGAACATCGTGCCCCGCCAGCCGATCATCCGCGGCGACGTGGCCAAGGCCCGCGAGCGGGCCGACGTCATCGTCGAGGGCGAGTACACCTTCGGCATGCAGGACCAGGCGTTCCTCGGCCCGGAGTCCGGCCTCGCCGTGCCGTCCGAGGACGGCGGCGTCGACCTCTACGTCGCCACCCAGTGGCTGCACTCCGACCTCAAGCAGATCGCCCCGGTCCTCGGCCTGCCCGAGGACAAGGTGCGGATGACGCTCTCCGGCGTCGGCGGCGCGTTCGGCGGCCGCGAGGACCTGTCGATGCAGATCCACGCCTGCCTCCTGGCGCTGCGCACCGGCAAGCCGGTCAAGATCGTCTACAACCGGTTCGAGTCGTTCTTCGGCCACGTCCACCGCCACCCGGCGAAGCTCTACTACGAGCACGGCGCCACCAAGGACGGCAAGCTCACGCACATGAAGTGCAAGATCGTCCTGGACGGCGGCGCCTATGCGTCGGCCTCCCCGGCGGTCGTCGGCAACGCCTCCTCCCTCTCCGTCGGCCCGTACGTCATCGACGACGTCGACATCGAGGCCATCGCGCTCTACAGCAACAACCCGCCCTGCGGCGCCATGCGCGGCTTCGGCGCGGTCCAGGCGTGCTTCGCGTACGAGGCGCAGATGGACAAGCTGGCCGACAAACTGGGCATGGACCGCGTGGAGTTCCGCCGGCTCAACGCCATGGAGCAGGGCACGATCATGCCGACCGGCCAGCCGGTCGACTCCACGGCCCCGGTCGCCGAACTGCTGCGCCGCATCAAGGCGATGCCGCTGCCGCCCGAGCGCCAGTGGGAGTCCAGCGAGGGCGCCGACGTCCGTCAGCTGCCCGGCGGTTCTGTCCAACACCACGCACGGCGAGGGCGTCGTCCGCGGTGTCGGCTACGCGGTCGGCATCAAGAAACGTCGGCTTCTCGAGGGCTTCGACGACTACTCCACCGCCAAGGTGCGCATGGAGGTCATCGCCGGCGAGCCCGTCGCCACCGTGCACACGGCCATGGCGGAGGTCGGCCAGGGCGGTGTCACCGTCCACGCGCAGATCGCCCGCACCGAGCTCGGCGTCCACCAGGTGACGATCCACCCCGCCGACACCCAGGTGGGCTCGGCCGGTTCGACGTCCGCGTCGCGTCAGACGTACGTCACCGGCGGCGCCGTCAAGAACGCCTGCGAGCTGGTGCGCGAGAAGGTCCTGGAGATCGGCCGCCGCAAGATGGGCACGTACCACCCGGCGTGGGCGACCGCCGAACTCCTGCTGGAGGCGGCAAGGTCGTCACCGACGGCGGCGAGGTCCTCGCGGACATCGTCGACGTGCTGGAGGACGAGGTGGTCGAGCTGGAGGAGGAGTGGCGCCACCGGCCCACCGAGGCGTTCGACCTGACGACCGGTCAGGGCAACGGCCACGTCCAGTACTCCTTCGCCGCGCACCGCGCGGTCGTCGAGGTGGACACCGAGCTGGGCCTGGTCAAGGTCATCGAGCTGGCCTGCGCCCAGGACGTCGGCAAGGCGCTCAACCCGCTCTCCGTCATCGGCCAGATCCAGGGCGGCACCACCCAGGGCCTGGGCGTGGCGGTGATGGAGGAGATCATCGTCGACCCCAAGGACCGCGAAGGTGCGCAACCCCTCCTTCACGGACTATCTGATCCCCACCATCCTCGACACCCCGACCATCCCGGTCGATGTGCTCGAACTCGCCGACCAGCACGCCCCGTACGGGCTGCGCGGCATCGGCGAGGCCCCCACCCTGTCGTCCACCCCGGCCGTCCTCGCGGCGATCCGGAACGCGACCGGGCTGGAGCTCAACAAGACCCCGGTACGGCCCGAGCACCTGACGGGTTCGTAACGGAGAACCGCCTGGGGGCCGCCTCCCCAGGCCCCCGATCCTCCGGGCGGTGCGCGGCAAGGGGTGCCCCTGTCCGTCCTCCTTCGCGCACCGCCCGGAGTCTCCCCGCACCATCCCCAGGCTGACCTGCTCCAACTCGACGCAGGCAGTACCACGTTCGTCTCGGGCCGTCCCCGGGTCGTGCAGCCGAATATCCATCCCAAATCTCGTCGCCTCGGCGAGGGCCCTATGAACCTTGGGAGTAAGGCAACCATGACCCAACAGTCCACTGAGCCGAGGACCACGGCGGAAGACGCGGGCGACGGCTCGCGCCAGCCCGCCGGCCGTTCCTGGCTCGACCGGTACTTCCACATATCCGACAGAGGGTCGACGCTCGCGCGGGAGACGCGCGGCGGCATCACCACCTTCATGGCGATGTGTTACATCCTGCTGCTCAACCCCGTGATCCTGGGCTCCGTCCAGGACGTCCAGAAGCACGGCCTCGATCACTCCGCCCTGGTGACCGCCACGGCGCTGGGTGCGGCGGTCTGCACCCTGCTGATGGGCTTCGTCGGCAAGGTGCCGCTGGCCCTCGCCGCCGGGCCTCAACGTCTCCGCCGCATGACCACCCAGGTGGTCCCGCACATGACCTGGCCGCAGGCGATGGGCATGTGCGGTGATGTACGGCGTCGTCATCTGCCTCCTGGTCGTCACCGGGCTGCGGGAGATGGTCATGAACGCCATCCCGCTCGCGCTCAAGCACGCGATCACCATGGGCATCGGCATGTTCGTCGCCCTGCTCGGTCTGGTGAAGGCCGGCTTCGTGGGCAAGGGGGCCGGCGGCCCGGTCACCCTCGGCAGCGACCTCTCGGGCCACCTGGTCGGCTGGCCGGTCCTGTTCTTCTGCATCACCCTCCTCCTGATCTCATGCTCCAGGCCCGCAAGGTGCCCGGCGCCATCCTCATCGGCATCGTCGTCGGCTCCGCGCTGGCCATCGGCGCCACCAAGCTCGGCGGGCTGACGGCCAAGGACTGGGGCGGCACGCCCCCGACCCTGGACGGCAACGCGGTCTCCATGCCGGACTTCGGGCTCTTCGGGCACGTGGAGTTCGGCGGCTGGGGCTCCATCGGCGCACTCAGCGTGGACCATGATCGTCTTCACCCTGGTGCTGGCCGGGTTCTTCGACGCGATGGCCACCATCATCGGTGTCGGCACCGAGGCCAAGCTCGCCGACGACAAGGGCCGGATGCCGGGCCTGTCCAAGGCGCTGTTCGTCGACGGCGCCGGCGGTGCGATCGGCGGTCTGACCGGCAGTTCGGGCCAGACCGTGTTCATCGAGTCGGCCAGCGGCGTCGGCGAGGGCGCCCGGACCGGCCTGTCGTCCGTCATCACCGGTCTGCTCTTCGCGGCCTGCCTCTTCTTCACCCCGGTCACCCAGCTCGTGCCCGCCCAGGTGGCCGCCGCCGCGCTGGTCGTCATCGGTCGATGATGATGAGTGTGGCGGGGCATGTGGACTGGAGCGACCGGGCGACGTCGATCCCGGTGTTCCTCACCGTGGCTCTGATGCCGTTCACTTACCAGATCACCACCGGCGTCGGTGCCGGCGTCATCGCCTACACCGCCATCAAGGCGGCCCAGGGCAAATGGCGCGAGATCGGTGCCTTCATGTGGGTGCTGACCGGCGTCTTCCTCGTCTACTTCTCGCTCCATCCGATCGAGCAGTGGCTGGGCGTCAAGTAACGCCCGCCCTCCCCCGCTCTCAGCTACGTTCGAGCGGGGGGACCCCATCATCCGTAAGGAGACCGACATGCTGGATATCGCCGACGAGCTGAACCGGTGGGTCGAGCAGGGACGCACCTTCGCCGTGGCGACGGTCGTGGCGACCAACGGCAGTGCGCCCCGCCAGCCCGGCGCCGCGCTCGCCGTCGACAGCGACGGCACGGCGATCGGCTCGGTCTCCGGCGGATGCGTGGAGGGAGCGGTCTACGAGCTGTGCCAGGAGGCACTGCAGACCGGTCGGCCGGTCCTGGAGCGCTTCGGCTACAGCGATGAGGATGCCCTTCGCGGTGGGTCTGACCTGCGGCGGAATCATCGACATCTATTCATCGCTCCGGTACGGGCGAGCATCCCCGGCGCCGCCGATGGCGGCCCCGCGGGGAATCCGGTGGACAGCAACGCCGCGACGCTCGCCGCCGCGCTGACCGCCGCCTCCTCAGGGGAGGCGGCGGCGGTCGCGCGGATCATCAAGGGCCCGGACGACCTGCTCGGCCGTGCCCTCCTCGTCCGCCCCGACGGCAGCCACACCGGCACCCTCGGCGGACACCCGGCCCTGGACCGCACCGCCGTCGAGGAGACCCCGCCCTGCTGGACGCCGGGCGGACCACGACGCTGGAGATCGGGGCCGGCCCCGCGTCCGAGGAGGAAGCGGGGGGCGAAGGCGGAGCGCAGCGCAGCGGTTCGCGGTGCGGCCAGCCGGTGCTCCTGCTCGTCGAGTCCTCGGTGCCCGCCCCGCGCATGATCGTCTTCGGGGCGATCGACTTCGCGTCCGCGCTGGTCAGGGTCGGCAAGTTCCTCAACTACCACGTCACCGTCTGCGACGCCCGCCCCGTCTTCGCCACCCGGACCCGCTTCCCGGACGCGGACGAGATCGTCGTCGACTGGCCGCACCGCTACCTCGACTCCCAGGAGCTCGACTCCCGCGCTGTGCTCTGCGTCCTCACCCATGACGCGAAGTTCGACATCCCGCTGCTGGAGCGGGCGCTCAGGCTCCCGGTCGCCTACGTCGGCGCGATGGGCTCCCGCCGCACCCACCTCGACCGCCAGCAGCGGCTGCGGGACGTCGGACTCACCGAGCTGGAGCTCAACCGGCTGCGCTCGCCCATAGGGTTGGACCTGGGCGCCCGCACGCCCGAGGAGACCGCGCTGTCCATCGCCGCCGAGATCGTCGCCAACCGCCGCGGCGGCACCGGCGCCCCGCTGACCGGCGCGCACACCCCCATCCACCACGATGCCCCCCGCTCGGTGGGGCGGATCGGCGAGGTTGCCTGACGTAACGTCAAGAGGCGGCGGTGTGGGGCCTGTTGACGCCCCGCCTACCATTCCCGGGCCTGTCGGGGCGGCGGGAGCCGCGGCGGCACCGCCGCACACGGGATGCACCAGACCTACGGGACCGGCGTACCTGACACCGCCGGTACCGCGGGAGGACGGGCGTGCCGTCCGTCACGGCACGGGCGTGGCGTGGGGGCCGTGCCCGTGCCGGATCGCCTCCGGATCCCGCCTGGGGCCGGCGCGGCGCCCGGCGGCCCGGAGCGACGGCGCCGCGCCAGCGCGGTCACCCCCAGCGCCAGGGCCAGCAGCGCCAGTCCGGCCGGCACGGTCAGCCCCGCGTGATAGCCGGCGAGCGCGGCGCCCGGCGAGCCGCCGGCCCCGGTCGCCGCGACCGTCACCGCGGTCACCGCCGACAGCCCGAAGGCCGCACCGAACTGGAACGAGGTGTACAACAGGCCGCCGGCCAGGCCCTGTTCGGCGGGTTCGCGATCCCGTCCGTCGCCACGATCGTCAGCGGCCCGTAGACCAGGGCGAAGGCGACCCCTACCAGCAGCATGCTGGGGAACATCGCCGGGTACGGCCAGTCCGCGCCCACCGGCAGGAACAACGCATAGCCCAGCCCGGCGCACAGCAGGCCGGCGACGATCACCCGGGCGTGCCCGAACCGCCGCACCAGCCGCGGGGTGAGCACCGGCGCCAGCACCGCATCGGCGCCCATCGCCAGCATCGCGTAACTGGTCCGCTCGGCCGACCAGCCGCGCAGCTCCTGGAAGTAGAGCACCGCGACGAACTGGAAGCCGAAGAAGCCCGCGGTGAACAGCAGCCCCATCACGTTGGCCCGGACCAGCGGCCAGGAGCGCAGCAGGCCCAGGCGGACCAGCGGCGCGGCGGACCGCCGCTCGATCACCACGAACGCCGCCAGCAGCGCCACCCCCGCGGTGAGCACCGCCGCGGTGCGCAACACCGGTGCGTGCGCGGCCTGTTCGACGCCGAGGACGAGCAGCACCGCGCCGGTCACGGTGAGCGCGCCGGCCAGGTCCACCGGCGGCCGGCCACCGGCGCGCACCGGGTCCCGCGGCACCAGGCGCAACCCGGCGATCAGCACCAGCAGCGCCGGCACCATCGGCGCGAAGAACACCCAGCGCCAGTCGACCGCGGTCAGCAGCCCGCCGGCGATCAGCCCGGCCGAGAAGCCGCCGCCGGAGGTCCCGGAGTAGATCAGCAGCGCCCGTGGTGCTCTGGCGGCGGGCTGTGGAGAGGTGGGCCGACCCGTTCGTGGTCCGCACGCTGTCGGCGGTCCGCACCATGGCTGACTGGGCGGAGGCGGTGCGGCTCATGGACCACCGGTTCGGCACGGATGCTGATCGCGCCCGGTTCGCTCGTCGCCCCGATGTGCAGGTCCGTCCTGTCGGCTTGAGGGGAGGGAGGTGACATGGTCCGCGACACGGTGCTGCTCGATGTCCTCACGGCGGTGCTCTCCCGCGCCGGGGACGGTGAGGCGGGTCCACTGGGCGGATGGCGGGTACGGGCCGGGGAGTTCTGGTGTTACGTCTCCCCGCCCCGCGAGACACGGCAGGTGCAGGGCTGGAAGCTACACGTTTCGGCGACGCCGCTGTCGGCCCCCGTCGTACTGTCGCGCGCCGCCGAGGTACTGGTACGTCGCGGCTGCCGGTTCAAGTTCGCCGGGACTCTTGAGCGTGCGGGCGAACTGGTTTCGCGGCACTACGAGCGGGGCGGTGGTGGGAAGTTCCTCACCGTCTACCCGGAAGGGGACGAGGACTGGCTGCGAGACCTGGCCGGTGAGCTGCACCGGGCAACCCTGGGGCTCCCCGGGCCTGGCATCCTGTCCGACCTTCCGTGCTTCCCGCACAGCCTTGTGCACTATCGGTACGGCGTCTTCAGCGGGGTCACCACGCTGGACGGCGACGGGACGCGTGCTGCGATGCTGATCGCCCCGGACGGGGCGCTCGTCCGTGACAACCGTCGGCCTTGGTTCGCTCCGCCGTCGTGGGCTCCGCGCGATCCGTTCGCGCCCGGGCGGGTCGCCGAACCGCCGAAGCCCGCGCCGGTGTTGCTCCATGGGCGGTTCCTCGTGCGCGGGGTGATCCGGCACGCCTTCGCCGGTGGTGTCTACCGGGCTGTGGACCAGGGCACCGGGCATGCGGTCATCGTCAAGCAGGCGCGTCGTCATGCGGCAGCCACGCTGGCCGGGGGTGACGCACGCGATATGCGGCACCACGAGGCGAGGATGCTGGAGGGTTTCGCCGACAGCGGCTTCACCCCGCGCCCGGTGGCGGTGTTCGAGCAGCAGGGTGACCTGTTCCTGGTTCAGGAGGCCATCACCGGTGTCACGTTGCGCCGTTGGGTGCTCGACCGGCTGGTCCTCGACGACGGCGAGGAGTGGGGGCCCGACCCCGACGAGGCCCTCACCACGGCTCGCCGGCTGGCCGAGGCGATGCGTGCGGTGCACCACAGGGGCTGGGTCCTGCGGGACTTCAACCCCAACAACGTGATGGTCACCGACGACGGCACCCTGCGGCTGATCGACCTGGAGACGCTCGCCCGTCCGGGGGAGCACGTTGTGCGCGTGCACACCCCCGGGTACGCGGCGGCCGAGCAGGTGCACGCGGGGCGCATCGATGCCGCACCGGGGATCGAGTCCGACTTGTACAGCCTGGGCGCCACCCTGTTCTATCTGGCCACCGGAGTCGACCCGCTGCTTGCCCCGGGTGACGGCGGCGGTGCGCACAAGGAGCGGCTGGTCTCCTGGCTGGCACGGCTGTCGGCGGGCAACCCGGCCGCGCGGCGCCTCGCTCCGCTCATTGGGGCGTTGCTGGACGATGACCCCACGGCGCGGCCCGCCCTGGACGAGGTGCTGCACCGGTTGCGCACGGTGGACGGTGAACGGGCGCGGTCCCGTCCGGCTCCGGTGTCACGGGGTATCGGGGAGGGCGAACTCAAGCAGCTCATCACGGACGGTCTCGACCATCTGCTCGCCACCATGGACCCAGGGCGCTTTGACCGGCTGTGGCCCTCCGGCCCCGTCGGCACCGTGTCGGATCCGTTCAACATCCAGCACGGCGCCGCCGGAGTGCTCGGGGTCCTGGTCCTGGCCCATCGGCTCGAACCGCAGCCGGCCCTGCGTACGGCGGTGCGCTCGGCGGCGGACTGGATCAGCGGGCTGGTGGGGCGCGAACCGCGCTGTCTGCCGGGGCTGTACTACGGGCGGTCGGGTACCGCCTGGGCGCTGCTGGACGCGGCAGGGCTGCTGGCGGACGCGTCGCTGCTGGCGCACGCCACGGGGCTGGCGGCGGGGACACCGGTGGAGGGTCCGGTGCCCGATATCTGCCACGGTGTGGCGGGGGCCGGGCTGACCCAGCTGCGATTCTGGGAGGCTACGGGGGAGCCGCGGTTCCTGGACCGGGCGCGGCGGGCGGCCGAGGCGGTGGCGGCGTTGGCGGTGCGCAGGGATGGTCTGCTGCTGTGGCCGATTCCCGGGGAGACGCTGGCGACCTCCGACACTCTCGCTCACTACGGGTTCGCGCACGGCGTGGCGGGGGTCGGCGCCTTCCTCCTGGCGGCTGCGCGGGCCACCGGTACGGCCGCGTACGCCGAGCTCGCCGTCGAGGCCGCCCGGACGCTGCTCGCCGTGGTCGAGGTGGAAGGCGGGTGCGCGTACTGGCGGACCGGGGAACCGGGCAGCCCGCGCAAGACCCACTGGTGCAGCGGCTCCTCGGGGGCGGGCACGTTCCTGTTGCACACCTGGCTGGAGACCGGCGACGAAGATTTTCTGACGGCGGCCCGGCAGGCGGCCGCGGCCGTGCGCCGTACCCGCTGGCACGAGGGGCCCACCCAGTGCCACGGTCTGGCCGGGGACGGCGAGTTCCTGCTCGACCTCGCTCAGGCCACCGGTGACGGCACGTATCGGGACTGGGCCGCGGAGCTCGCGACGGGCATCCATGCCCGCCATGTCGTACGGGACGGGCGCATGGTCGTCCCCGACGACACCGGCACGGCCGTGTGGGCCGACTTCAACACCGGGCTTTCCGGAGTGGTCGCCTTCCTGGCGCGCCTCGCGCACGGCGGCCCGCGGATGTGGGTGCCGCACTCGCTGACGGCAGCGGAACCCGAGGACCCCGGTGCGGGGGTGGCGCGGGCCACCTCGGCACCGGTTGATGACCTGCGATGACGAAAGGAGGTGAATGGCAATGGAGTTCGACGTGAACGCCCTCCAGGTTCTTGAGCAGGAGGAGCCCGAGAGCGGCGCCTGGCCCGAGCCGACGAAGTGCTCGTGCTGCAGCACCTTCTGACGGCTGCGGCCGGCAACCAGGTCACCGCCTTCGCTCTGACGAGGGCGGTGACCGACCGAGGCAACCGACACGACCGACCGGACGCAGGGGAAGGGAAGATCATGCGCGCACTGCGGGGCCGTGGCGGAGCACTGCGGACGGTCCTGGCCGTCGTCCCGGTGGGGGTCGTCGTCCTGGCCGGTCTGCCGGCACCGGCCTTGGCGCCGGCGGCGACGGCGACGGCCATGGCGAGGGTGGGCCCCTCCCCCATCGACCGGACCGTGCTCTCCGCCGACCAGGCGACGCCCCGGCCCTGTTACTCGGCCGTGCTGCGCACGGGGACTCCGGGCGTCTCGGTGCGCGAGGTCACCTCGCCGGCGGACGGTGTTCTGCGGGCGCGGCTGACACCACGGGGCGGCGTGAGTGGAGACTGGGATCTGGCCGTGTTCGACAAGGCCAGCGGAACCCTGGTCGACGCCTCCTCCGGGCCGCACAGCCGGGAGTTGGCCGAGGGCACCGTCACCCTGGGGCAGCGGCTGGTGGTGCAGGGCTGCCGCTATGCCGGACGGGCCCGGACAGTGTCGCTGGGTGTCGATGTCGTGCCCGGGCAGGGACCCACCGCCCCCGCTCGCCCTGCCGCCGCCCGGACGACGGCACGCTCCGCGCTTCCCTCCGGCCGTACCACGTACCGGCAACTGTACGAGTACCAGTACGAGTTGAAGGAACTGGCCCGCATCCATCCGTCCCTTGTCACCTCGTTCACGCTGCCCTACCCCACCGCTGAGGGGCGGGAGGTGTCCGGGGTGGAGGTGGCTGCGGACGCGCCCCGGACCGCGGACGGCAAGCCGGTGATGCTGGCCCTGGGTCTGCATCACGCCTCCGAGTGGCCCAGCGGGGAGATCGCCATGGAGTGGGCGTACGAGCTGGTCTCCGGCTACCGCACCGATGCCCGGATCCGTGCGCTGGTGCGCGGGACCCGAAGCATCATTGTGCCGGTGGTCAATCCCGACGGCTTCGCCGTCTCCCGCGCAGCGGCGCCCAAGGGTGACTTCTCCCGCTTCGACTACGAGGACAAGCGCAAGAACTGCGAAGCCGGGGACTCGCCGCTGGAGTACCGCACAGGGCCATGCCTCGCCAATCCGGCCGGCCGGATGCGCGGTGTGGACCTCAACCGCAACTATGCGGGCTTCTGGGGTGGAGCCGGCTCCTCACCTGTGTGGGACGACGATCACTACCGCGGCTCGGCGCCCTTCTCGGAGCCCGAGACCCGTAATGTGCGGTCCCTCGTCTCCACCCGTCAGGTCACCGACCTGGTGAGCCTGCACACCTATGGGGACCTCGTGGTGCGCCCGCCGGGTTCCAACGACACCCAGCCGCCGCTGGACGAGCCGGCGTACCGGGCCCTGGGTGACCGGCTCGCCTCGCACAACGGCTACCGCAGTGAACCGGCTCGGGAGTTGTACGAGGCTACCGGGATGACGGAGGACTGGTCGTACTGGGCCACCGGAGGGCTTGGTCTGACCCTGGAGATCGGCCCGCGGACGGCTCATCCTCCCTACGCGGAGGGGGTGGTGGCCGAGTACACCGGTACGGCGCCGGCGGCCGGGGCGGGCAAGGGCGGCAACCGGGCGGCGCTGCTGGAGATGCTCGCCGACACCGCCGACCCTGCGGCGCACGCCACGGTGACGGGTGCGGCGCCGCGCGGTTACCGGCTGCGGCTGCACAAGACGTTCCGGACCCCCACCTCACCGGTCCGGCGGCCGGACGGTTCACAGGGGCCGCCGCTTGAGGTGGCCGAGACGCTCGATTCGACGCTGCTCGCCGGGGGCGGTGGGTTCACCTGGTCGGTCAACCCCTCCACCCGGCCCTACGTGGCCGGGCGGTACGGAAGGGAGCCGCAGGCGCCGGTCCAGCCGGCGGTCCTCCTTAGCCACCCGCCCGCCCTGCCACCGGTGAACACCGACTACCCCACGAATCCGGCAGCGGACCGGGTCTCGTTCACCGTCGAGGGACCGCCTCGGGCCGACAACGGCAGAATGACCGTGTCGGTCAACTGGCGGTCGCGGAAGACCGAATGGGACCTTTACGTCCTGGACCCGGCGGGGAGGACGATGGGCGAGTCGGTGGTGGGCGACACCGACTCCCAGCAGGTCGTCATGTTCGACCCGCCGCCCGGCCGGTACACCGCCGTGGTGGTCGACTTCCAGCAGGCCGACCCCGCGGCCCCGGACGCCTGGACGGGCCGTGTCGACTTCCGGTCGCCGCTGCCAACCGTCCATGGCCCCACCGAGGCGTACACCCTGACCTGTGAGGACCCGGGTGGTCACCGGTTGGGAAGCACCGAGGTCACCGTCGGCCGGGGACAGCGAGTCGAGGTGGGAGAGGTGTGCGGGGCGGCGGCCGGCGGACGGGCGGTCAGGGTGCCGGTTCGGGGCCGTACCGCAAGTAGGTGAGCACCGCTGTGACGCGGCGGTGCAGCTGGGTCTCCTCGGCGAGGCCCAGCTTGGCGAAGGTGGAGTTGACGTGCTTCTCGATGGTCGACTCCGACAGGGACAGGGACTCCGCGATGGACCGGTTGTTCTTGCCCTGGGCCATGTGCCGCAGCACATCGAGCTCTCGGCGTGTCAGATGGGACAGCGGCGCGTCCGTGGTGCGGGTGAGGCTGCCCACCAAGACCTCCACGATGCGCGGGTCGATCACGGAGCGCCCGACGGCGACCTCCCGCAGGGCCCGCAGCAGTTCCTCAAGCTCGCCGATGCGTTCCTTGAGGAGGTAGGCCAGCCCGTCGGTGCCGTGCTGGAACAGCGCGAAGGCGTACTGCTCGTTGGCGTGCTGCGACAGTACGACCACACCGATGCCGGGGTGCGCGGCGCGGATGGCGTGTGCGGCGGTGATGCCCTCGGTGTGGTGGTCGGGCGGCATCCGGATGTCGGCGATCACGGCGTCGGGGCGGAACCGGTGCACCGCGTCCAGCAGTTCGTCCGCCGTGCCGACGGCCGCGACCACGACCACTTCGCCGGTGTCTTCCAACAGACGGCGGGTACCCTCGCGCACCAGGTAGTGGTCCTCGGCGATGAGGACGCGCATCCTGTCGGACATCGGTTCAGGCATCGGTGGGCTCCCGTCGTGTCTCGGTGATGCGCGCGCGCAAAGTGGTCCCGTCACCGGGCCGGCTGATGATGGACAGTTCGCCCCCGACGGCCTCGATCCGGTCCCGCATCCCGGTCAGTCCCGAGCCGGGCCCGGTCGTCGAGTGCAGCCCGATCCCGTCGTCGCTGACGTCGAGCAGCAGCGAGCCGCCGGCACGCCCGATCCGTACCATCACGCGGCCCGCCCGGGCGTGTTTGAGGACGTTGGTGAGTGCCTCCGACACCAAGAAGAACGCCGCCTCCTCGATGCCGGGCGTGAAGCGCGCCGGACGCACGGACGGCTCGATCTCGACGGTCACCGGGATCGGCAGCCTGCGGGCCCGGGACATCACCGCCGCCGCGAGGCCCTGGTCGGTCAGCACGGGTGGATGGATGCCGTGGGCGAGCTCGCGCAGCCCGTCGATGACCCGGTAGGCGTCGTCCTGGAGCTCGGTGAGGGTGGTGTACACCGTGTCGCCGTTGCGGCAGAGCTGGTTGCGGGCGAGCCGTAGCTTCGCCACGAGCGCGACGAGTTCCTGCTGGATTCCGTCGTGGAGCTGGCGCTCGATCCTGCGCCTCTCGGTGTCCTGGGCCTGCACGATGCGCGTGCGGGAGGCGTTGAGCTCGCTGGCCTGCCGCTGCACTTCCTCGATGCGGATGGACAGTTCGGCGTTGAGCCGTGCGTTGTGCACCGCGAGCGCCGCCTGTCGGGCGAGGGTCTCGACGAGGTCACGGTCCTCGGGGGTGAACCGTCCCTCGTCCTTGGGCCCGTACTCGATGAAGCCGAGGGCGTCGTCGCCGTAGCAGAGCCCTACCCTGGTCCGTGACGAGTCCGCCCCGTCGGGCACCACGCCCGCCGTCCCTGTGGCAAAGGGGAGCCGCTCCGGCCCGAGGGTGCCCAACTCGACATGCACCCAACGCAGATCCAGCCACTCTTGCAGACTGACGGCGAGCTGCGGCGCCAGCAGCGTCAGATCGTAGGCGTGCTCAAGGGTCGTACCGAACTGCACCAGCAGTTCGAAGTTGGAGGGCCGCGCCCCGAACACCCGTCGCGCGGCCAGCCGGTTGGCCTGTCGGCGGAGGGGCTGACACAGCATGGTCGCGCTGACGGTCACCAGGACCGCCGTGCTGATGGGCAGGTACTGGCTCGCGGTGAGCCCGAGGGCGGTGACCATGCCCAGGTACCACCCGCCGATGATGATCCAGAGCAGTCCGTAGACGGTGGAGCGCCGGGCGGTGAAGTCCAGCCCCGGCAGCCGGTGCCGGAACCCCACGTACACCAGACCCAACGAGATCAGAACGTAGGGCAACGCGCCCAGGGCGCAGCCAATGAAATATGCCGGCCCGCTGTCTCCCTGCCACATCCGGAACAACCTCATGGAGCCTCGTGCGGCGAACAGGGCGAAGGCCACTGCCGCGACCGTTCGCCACCAGCGCGCGCTCTGGGCGCCCGGGCGTCGTGCGTCCAGCATCGACCGCACCAGCAGCAGGCCCGCCCCCACCGCGGGCATCCATGCCTCTGGCTGGACCAGCAAGCGCAGCCGCAACCACAGGGGCATCGGCACCGCCATCAGCACGAGCGGAGCCGCGACCAGCAGCCACAACGACCGCAGCGCGACGCGTTCGTGGGCGTAGCGCTCGCCGCCGTCCGGCAGCAGGGCGAGTAGCCGGCCGATCATGACGGCCGCCACCACGTCGATCGTCCGGACCAGCAACAGCAGCGGCCAACTGGTGGTCGGTCCCGGAACCCAGTCGGCAAGAGGGCCCAGGAGCGCTACGGTGAACCGCACCACCAGCCCCAGGGCCGCCCACGCCCCGGCCGCCAGCACCCGCCGCGCGACCGGATGTCCCGGGGCCTTCCAGCACAATGACAGCCCTGCCAGATAACACGGCACTACTGCGCCCAGAGCCCAGGGGAGCATCCGCGAGGGCGTGAGCCAGACCCCGAGCGCAACAGCGTAGAGCAGCCCCAGTCCACCGCAGACCGCCAGGACACGCATGCCCCGTGCGTTCTCAACCGCCATGGGGCAAGTGTCGCTTGACCGTTTTTCCCTGTACAGCACGCATGCCTCCCCCCGGGATGGCGGAGAACCTCCATACAGGAACAGAAGGCGCCCGGATTCGCCGCCCGCGCGCCGCCGAGCACACTCGTCGCGGGGCGATCCGGTGGTCCCGGATCGCAGTGAGTGTGGAAGCGCCGCGCGACGGACGGCACGGAGGGGCGGGGATGACCATCACACAGACGGCAGCACCGAGTCACCAGTTACCCGATGGCGAGGAAGCACGATGTACGGCGGTCGCACACCTGTTGCGCGACCGGTCCGGCACGGACGGCCGGCTGGTCGCGGTCTACCAACTGCTGGGCGAACCGGAACGGGCAGTCGCCGCCCACTGGCACCTGGCCTCCGGCGAGTTGCACACGCCCGCGGAGATCACGGCGACGGCCTGGGCAGCAGCCGCCCACTGCGCCCGGGGGGCGCTGCGGCAGGCCCGGGCCCTCGCCCGGCGCACCGTGGCCGCGCTGGACCGCTGCGACGATCCGTACGCCTGCGTGGTGGCCCGCACCACGGCCTCGGCCGTGGCGGCCGCGGATGGCCGTTGTGCGGCCGCCGAGCACCACCGGCAATGCGCGCAGGACACCGCCCGTGCGGTGGGCGATCCCCTGTTGTGGCTGCTGGCGGTGGTGGGCACGGCGCAGCAGCGGATCGAGCGGGGAGAGCCCCGAGAGGTGCTTGCCGAACTGGACGGCGCACTGGGTGTGGCTGGCGGGGACGCAGCCCTCGCGGTCCCTGTGGTGCTGTCGGGGCGGTGCCGCCGGGCCGCCGCGCTGCTGGCACTCGGTGAACTCGACCGGGCCGCAGCCGAGTTCACCAGTGCGCTCACGCGGTATCACCGGCTGGGGGACGGCGTGGGCCTGGCGCTGGGAGCACAGGCGCTGCTCGGTGTCGGCGATGTCCACCGGGAGCGTGGTGAGCTGGGGCCGGCCCGGGCGGCGTACCAGGAGGCAGCGGTCCTCACCGAGCAATCCGGCGACCGTCAGACTCTGTCCTCGGCTCTGACCGGCCTCGCGGTGTCCCGGGGGGTCAGCGAACCCCATTCGGCGGCAGTTCTGGCGTCCCGGGCCGGGCAGGGGTGCGCCGGTCCGCCGCGAATCCGCGCCCTGCTGGCAGGCGGCTGGATCGCCCTGGCGGGCGGGCGCCGCGAGGCGGCCGCCGAGGCGGCCTGGCAGGCGGCCAACGAGCCGGGCGCGCAGGGGTGCCGAGCCGTCTTCGCCGAACTGCTGGAGCTGGAGGCCATGTGTGCCGCCGACTCTGGTACGCGGCAAGGGTTGTTGCGGGACGCCGAGGCGATGTGGTCCGCTGCGCAACGACCGATGGCCGTGGCCAGGGTCGCCGTCGCACGGGCACGACTTGAGGGTGCCGGCGCGACGCGGGTGCGTGAGGCCACCGCCTGGCTGGGCCAGTTCGGGGTGGGCGCCGGGGCCGGGGAGGCTGCGGGGCTGCTCAACCGGGCGGCGGCGAGCCTACGCCCATCGGCGAGCGTGCGGGTGCTGGGCGGCTTCCAGGTCCTCCGGGACGGCTGCTCGGTCCGGGCCGAGGAGTGGCAGTCGAAGAAGGCACGGGACCTGCTCAAGCTCCTGGTGGCCAGACGAGGACTGCCCACACCGCGTGAACTGCTGATGGAGGCCTTGTGGCCCGAACAGGATCCGGCCCTGTGCGGAAACCGGCTGTCGGTGGCACTGTCCATCCTCCGCCTGGTACTGGATCCACAGCGCCGCATGGCACAGGACCACTTCATCGTCGCGGACAAGCAGGTGGTGGGCCTGGCCCGGCTGCACGTGGACGTGCAGGAGTTCCTGGCCACCGCACGCCATGCGCTGGGAGTGGCCGAGCGGTCGGCCGAGCACGCCTTCGCGGCGCTGACCGCCGCCGAGGGCCTGTACCGCGGCGACGTCTTGGCGGACGACCCTTATGCACAGTGGGCCACGGCTCTGCGGGAGGAGGCCCAGGCGACCCATGCGGAACTGCTCGCCAGGCTCGCTGCGGCGGCTGCCGAGAACCGTGACACCTACGCGGAGATCCACTACAGGCTTCGACTGCTGGAACGCGATCCGTACGACGAGGACACCCACCTCGCCCTGGTCTGCCTGCTGGCAGCGGCCGGCCGCCACGGCGAAGCGCGGCGCCGCTACCGGCTGTACGCCGGGTACATGAACGAAATCGACGTCACCCCAGCGCCCTATCCCCTCCGGACAGTCAAGGACTGATCAGGATGGGTCCATACCACCACGGCAAGATCAATCTCAGAGTCAGGCAGGGACACCAGATGAAAGGGCAGCACTCTCTGGCCGGGCAACGCCCCGGAACCGGAACCCGGCGGTGGGTCGGCGACAGCCGGTTCGGGGCGGCGCAACGGCCAGCGCAGTCAAAGGAACCGGGGCGGCCCGCCACGCACCGGTCATCTCCTCGGCCAGCAGCCGGTGTTCGGCGTGCTCGTCCAGGACCTGAAGCCGGGCTCGCCAAGCCCGGACGACAACGGTCCGCGGCCGCACGGCGGCCAGGCGACGCGGCCACAGCCGACGGCAGGCGGCGGACTCGGCGACACGGCGGCGCCGAGCGTCGCGGCGACGACAGGCCGCCGGACGCCGGCGGGGCCCTGGGGCGCGACCGGGTCCGTGGCCGTTAGACGGACGGCAGCGGACCCACAGGGATCCACGGGCGGGCCGGCGCACGGGGCCCGACGACGCCCGACGACGGCGGAGCAGCAGAGTCCGGCCGGCAGGACGACAGCGAAGCGAGCAACCGTGGCCCAAGCCGGCGGGGCATCCGCGGTGAGGTGCCGGCGTCGCCCGACGGGGAGGGTGAAGCTGTCGGGGACGACGGCGTCGATCAGCGTCTTGCCGGCAAGGTTGCCCTCACCCGCGGCTTGCACGGCCTGGAGTGTGGTGTGGCCGGCAGTGGCGTTGATCCGCAACTCGGCGTCCTCGGCTACGTCGGCGAAGCGTGCCAGGCGTATGCCGGGGTGCTGCTCCAGCCAGGGCGCGGCCGCTGGGGTGCGGCTCCGCCCGCGCGGCTGGGGTGGCTGTTTACCAGGTCTGGCGCTGGGTGACACCGATGACGAACCCTGGGGGTCGGTGAAGTGGAAGAGCTTTGTCCGTGGGACTCGAAGGCGTCCTTGGCGACCTTCACCAGCGGGCGGACCTTTCCGCGTAGGCGTCGAAGTCATCGACAGCCAGGTAGAACATACCGAACACCCCCAACGGGGTGTCTTCCCGCACCGCCAGCCAGTTCCGCAGGTCGGTGTCCTTGTTGACCAGGAGAGCGAACTCGACCTCGAACAACTGCTGTTGATGCCACTCCCCGAGGAGCTCGACGAGACCGGGCGGCTGTTCACGCCGCACCTCAACCGCGTCCGAACCCCGGTCCGCAACGAACCGCTGCACCGCCCCCATCCGGCTGATCGGCAAGCGGGTCCGAGCCACCTCCATGCCTCTCACCTGGTGGTTTACGACCACAGTGTGGAGGTGGCTCGACACGGGCGCCTGATTGCCAAGGGGGCTGTCCGTCTGGAACTGAACCATTACCTGGAGGTCCTCGGCCGCTGTGTCCTGGAGGCCGAAGAGGCGGACGACGTCGGCGAGCGTGACGTCCTCGCCGCGCCAGGACGCGCTCAGGGCCAATCCCTGATCCTTGGCGTACCAGGCTCTGGCCGCGAGGGACAGCGACAGGTCGTCCAGCCCGCGTACGGTGAAGAACCGTAGGCGTCAAACACTCCGGCCTCCGGTGCTGGCAAGGAGAGCCCAGAGGCCGTCCGGATGATGAGGTGGCACGGTGACCGACCACGATGAGGCGGCGACTGTCCGACCGTTGACCCTGGCTTGGGTGAGTCGGCACCTCAAGGCCGGCGAACGGATCGTCAGGACCGAGGCGCTGCGCGGGGGCATCACTGCCGAAATGCGGCGGCTGACCATCGGCACGCGGGACGGACGCACCCGTGACCTGGTGCTGCGGAGCTTCGTCGACCCGTTCTACGTGGAGCACGCCGCGGACTGGCTGAACAGGGAGGCCGGCGCCCTGCCGCTGCTGGCGGGGACCGGCGTGCCGGCTCCTGAACTGGTCGCGGTTGATCCGACCGCCGCGCAGTGCGAGCATCCATCGCTCCTGATGACACATCTGGTGGGCCGGACGGTCCTCGACGACGAGGCAGTGGAGACGCGCATTCCGCTGCTGGCCCGTCAACTCGTGGCGATCCACGCGTTGCGCCCCGCCGAACGGCCCCGGGAGTATGTGGCGTTGACGACCGCCGACACCGTCGTGGTTCCCAAGGGCGCCGACGAGGCGGCATGGGCCGCCGCGATCGACGTGATCCGCAACCCCGCGCCACCCTATGAAGGGCGGTTCCTGCACCGGGACTTCCAACCCGGCAACGTGCTGTTCGACGTGCCGCCCGCAAGGCCGACGGGTGCCCGGATCACCGGCGTCGTCGACTGGGCCGCGACCTCCTGGGGCCCCTCTGATCTCGATGTGGCGCACTGCTCCACCAATCTCGCGCTGCTGCACGGCCCGGCGTGGGGTCTGCGGTTCGCCGAGGCGTATGAGGAGGCCGGCGGGATGCTCGCCGAGGCCGCGAGCGAGCGGCTGTACTGGCAGGTGCGGGACGGGTTGGCGTGCTCAGAAGAAGTGCAGCAGGTGACGCAGCCATGGCGAGAGGCGGGGAGGACAGAGCTGACGACACGAGCCGTGGAAGAGCGGCTGGATGCCTACGTCACCGCCCTGATGGACACGCTGGGCTGAGCCAGAACAGCCCGGGGCACGGCCCGACCTCATCATTCACCACTCAACCAAGGGATGAATCGAGCAGACCCCGGGGAATCACGGGGCCAGCAGACGACCGAGCGGCGCTGGCCGGCGTCGACGGCGTCAAACCGCCCAAGGAGCATGGAGCCGAGACGCGGACCATCTGATAGGTGACGGAGGCGCACTCGGCGCGGAGTCCGCGATGCAGGAGGGGCACGCTCGCACAGCCTGCGTCGAGCCGACGCTCCAGACACGGCCTGCAGGGGTCCAGTCGGCCGGGCCGGGGCCACGTCTGTGGCAATGACGCTCACACAGCGGTGCCCTGAGCTTCGGCCACCCCACCGATCACCAACAAGACGATGGCCTCACCCTGGTGCGCGATCTATGTGAAATCCGAGTAGGCGAGGTGAGTTGCGCAGGCTCGACATCGGAAGAGGTAGGCAGTGGGCTGGCCGTCTTTGTCCAAGGCGTTGAGGTAGTCCTCAACCTGGGCTGCCGACCACCCCCAGCTGCTGGCTTCCCGCCGCAGCACCTCTACTGCGTCGGGATAGTCCTCCAGCTCAGCCGCCCCGACCGCGCCCAGGAAGGCCGCACCGTCACCGCAGTGGAAGAACCACTGAGGTTCCTGCCAGCCGGGAAATCCCGGCGTACGGCCGGCAATTCCCATGAACACCTCGACCGGCACGTCGTCGCCGATGAGACCCCCTACGAAATCAGCCTCGTACTGCTCAGCGGCGCTTCCATCAGCGATACACCACGGGCACAGCCGATCGTCAAGATCATCGACTGCATAGACGGGGCCGGTGTAGATGTACCCGCGCCCTCGCCCACAGCAGACACAAAGGATGTCGGAGGCCACGACTGCGCCAGTGGTCATGGGATGGGGATGGTAAGGGAATTCCGGAAGCGAATCGGTCACAACCAGCGACCGTAACAGCCGTAAGGTTCGGACGGATCGTGCGGCCGCCCGGACTCCGCCGGCCTGCCCCAACAGAGACCACCGCCAACTCCACTTGTCAAGGCATGGTGAAATCGCGCAGTGTCCGTCCTCCCCGTTGCTAGACAGTGCGTCGGCGTCCGCCTCATCCGACGGCGCTGAAAACGAGAAACGGGGAACGCACAATGGCATCACCCACGTTGAAACTCCTCACGATCGCGGCGGCCACCGTGCTCGCAGCCGGGCTGACCACCGGCAGCGCCATGGCCGTCGAGCACGGACGCATCGCGTGCGGAGGCCAACCCGCCATCCAGGTCTGGAACAACGACGGCGAACACTGCTTCCAGTCCGAGAAGGACGTCTACATCACCGACGTCGTCACCGTCTGCCGCGTCAACGGAGTGGATAACGGCGCCTACCAGTGGAAGGAGAACCCCGACGTCCCGACCCCGCACACCAAGTACCTCGACGACCTTTGCGACAACTACTCCGGGGTGCCCGGAAACACCACCGTGGTGTGGGTGGGCGTCCAAGTGTGAGAAAGACCGGCGACAGCACCGGGCCGATGGCCCCGCAGCCGGTGGTTCCGGCACAGCGGTGACGCCGGCATGTGCGTCCCGCCTGCGGGGGCAACGGCACTCCCTGGTGGTGCGTCCGGAAGGTTTCGCAGGGATGCGTCGTCCAGCGCGTCGATGCGTCGTCAACCTCTAGATGAGCGATCCCAAGGGGTTCAGTGGTCGTAGGCGGCCAGTGCGTGCAGGACCGGCTGGCCGTGCACGAACCTGGCTCCCCTCATCAGACCCCTTGGAATCAACCGTCTAAGGAACCGGGAGGTGCTCTACCGGCGGACCGCCGAGATCAGTCCGCCGGACCGCTCCTCGCGCTGCGGCGGGGTGTCGATCGGGCGGCCGTAGGCGGCAGCGCGCTCGCGCAGGGTGTGGCTTTCGGCCTCCCAGCCGTGCCCGGCCAGCCAGCCCACCGGGTCGTCGGGCATCTCCGAGACCCACATGGACGCCGCCGATCCCGGCACGGCGTCCGCGCCGAAGCGCTCGATCACGCCGCGCGAACCCAACGTCAGCCCCATCCGACTGCCTGCCGCCGACTGCGCGCTGATCCGGGCCATCAGCAGCTCCACCGCGTCCTCGGGCAGATAGATCAGCAGTCCTTCGGCGATCCACACGGTCGGCACCGCCGGGTCGTGCCCTGCGGCGGCCAGCGCGCCTGGCCAGTCCTCACGCAGATCCACCGCGACGGTGACCCGCTCGCAGCATGCGACGGCACGCTCCTGGCGCAGCACCGATGCCTTGAAGTCCAGTGGCGCGGCGGTGTCGACCTCGAACAGCCGGGTGCCCTCGGGCCAGTCCATCCGGAAGGCCCGGCTGTCCATGCCGGCGCCGAGCAGCACGACCTGCCGGACCCCGGACGCAGATGCCTGCTGCAACACGTCGTCAAGGAACTTCGTCCTGACGACGATGGAGAACGACACGGCCAGCCGGCGGCGTCGCGCGGCCTCGTCATCGGGCGGCGGCGAGGAGGGCCACAGGCCGCCGGCGGTGGCGAATGCCTGTGCCAGTGGGTCGCGGAACAGCGCGTTCTCCCGCTCGGTCTCCAACGCCCGCACCCGGGCCACCCCCACCGCCGTGGCCCACACTCCCGACGGCTGCACCCGCTCCTGCTCATCAGTCATTGCGCCAGCCTAAGCGGTCTTGAGCAAGTCTTCTGTGGTTGGTGTCAGTGCTGTTGCCCGTCGGGTCATTGCCTGGTCGACGGCGGTGTGTAGTGCGGTGGTGCTGGTGTAGGCACGGACGGGCATGTCCTGGTACTTCACTGAGCGCCATATGCGCTCGATGAGGTTCAGCTCCGGCGATCGCGGTGGGAGGTAGAACAGGTGGACGCCGATGGCCTCCAGTTCTTCACGCCGTCCCTTGAAGAGTCTGGCGTGGTGGATCTGGGCGTTGTCCATGACGATCGTGCACGGTCTGACCCGCCGCCAACCAGGCGGCGGGTCAGTGAGACTGTCCGTTCCTTTGGGCAGGCGTGCGATGTGCGTGCAGACGAAGTCGAGAACCATCGAAGCGTCAATTTTGTGGTCGACGGCCCTCCACACCAGTTCGGGGCCTGGCCCGCTCTCGCTCAGTGCTCCCAGGACGTTGACCCGCCGGTTCTTGGTGTCCTCCCGCTTGACGACAGCGCGGACACCGGTGCGGGCCCAGGTGAAACCGGTGGGCAGGGTCGGAGAGAACCCGGACTCGTCCAGGTAGTACAGATCCTCGGTACCGGCTTCGGCCCTCAGCCGTACAGCCGTAGGCCCTCCAGCCGCTCCCACGCGGCGGCCTGGAGGGCCGGGCCGGCCTTGTGCCGCAGACTGTCGCGGGTACGTTTCCAGCGGAAACCGTCCCGGTGCAGCAGCACCGACAGCCAGGAAGAATCGACATTTACCCCACGCTCTCGGCGCAGCCACTCCGCCAAAGCGGGCAGCGTCCACGTGGTCCCCTCAGCCGCCGCGGTATCCAGCATCGCCTCCAGCGCGTCCAGGTCCTCGCGCGTCCACCGTGGCGGCCGGCCCGACCGGGGCGCGTCGGCCAGGGCCTCGAAACTTCCGTCAAGGAACCGGCGCAGAGCTTTGCGCACGGTGACCACATGCCGGTCGACAATGGACGCGATCTCGGGAGCGTTGCGGCCCTGGGCCGACAGCCGCACGCATTCCAACCGCACCCGCTCATTCACCGGCAAGTCCCGAGCCCTCAACCGCCGCCCCAACTCCGCCTCATCCTCCGACGAGAGCTCCACCCACAACGGTCCTGCCATTCCAAACCCCCCTCCTGGTATGGCACATACCCAAACAGCACCACACTTCACCAAGACCGCTTAGACGGTCGATTCCGAGGGGCCGGATGAGGGGAGCCAGGTTCATGCGCGGCCAGCCGGTCATGCGCGCACTGACCGTCTGCGGCCACTCACCCCCTTGGAATCGGTCATCTGGATCCGTCACACCATCGATCGTGTCGGCTCCATGAATCGTCCACCAGCTCGTCACCGGTGCCAGATCAAAAACAGGTACTGAAGCAGCGCTCGACTGCCGTCGGGAAGGAGCCGGCGCCCCCGAGTCAGAGGATCGGGGTGCGGTTGCTGGCCACGCACTCCCCGTCTGGTGGACGCTGGCGCCGCATCAGGGGTGAGGCTGTTGAGCAGAGCTGTCCCGGTCCGCTGGTCCACGGTGCTGCTGTCCAGGCCCGTGGAGGGACTGTCGACGATCAGGAACTGGGGCACAGGCATGGCTGGCACTTCCCGCGCGGGGTCGCGAAGTGCCAGCCAAGTGCTGACGTTGGTGCGGGTCATGCCGTGCCCTACGACGGCCCGGGCGTCGAATGGGCTGCCGTTGAGGGGGACGGAGAAGTCTTCTGGGCCGATGGAGGCGGTGGTGGTCTCCGGGTCGCATGCCTGCATCCGCCGGAGCAGGTGGTTGGACCACCGGTCAGTGCCCTGTTTCACGATCTGGTCGGTGTCCTGCCGTGCGGCGGTGTAGGCAGCCTCGGCGCGCTCCTTGTCCCTTTCCAGGTGCGGCAGTTCGTCCCGTAGGTCGATGAGTTCGGCAAGTTCCCGAAGCTGCCAGGCATTCGGTTCCAGTCGCGTGGCAAGCTCCCGCACAGCGGCCTCGGCTTCAAGGGCAGCCTGTTGCTGCGGCGCCATCACGTCCTGGGTGAAGGCTTGCGCAGGGGCCGAGGCCCCCAGTACGGCTCGGTCGGCGTCGCTGGCAAGGCCATGGGCGACTTCGGCGGTCTGCGTCGCACGGCTGGCAGCTTGACGGGCACACTCGGCAGCCTGCTGTGCCTCGGCCATCCGGCTCTGGAGCTGCTCGGCACGGTGTTGGCGGTCGGGGTCGAGTGGGCAGGGAACGGCTGTCGGGAGTGTGGAGACGGTCGGCGCAGCTGTCCGGAGCGCGGTGCTGCGGCCGATGCAACTGGGACTGAGCCGAGTCGAGCGCGGATGCGCAGGGTGATGTGGTTGGGGGGCCTCGGTCGCTCCCGGAGCTGGAGGGGCAGCACCAGGTCGCTCAAGGAAGAAAGGCACCCCTGCCGATGAGCCGGACCCCGAGTCGGTCAAATAGCCGCCAGCGCGACTTGCGGCACGTCACAGGCGGATACGGGGGATAGCCCCCGTGCTCCGGCTTCTGCCACCTGCGAGAATGATCAAAGAACGGGTTCTGACCTCCCGTTCTTGCAGACGACGGAAAGGCAGGGGGCACAGGCATGCCGGATGGGACTGTGGGGGCGGCCACGCGGCCAGGAGCGCCCGGGCAGGCCGAGCACGATGACGACGCGCAGGCCCGGCGGGCGCGGCGGGGCGGGGGGCTGATCGGCGGGCTGCTCGCGCCGTGGCGCGGACTGGTGCTGATGCTCCTGGGATGGACGGCGACTGTGGTCTCCTGGCTGCTGATCACCGCGATCACCACGCTGTTCATCTGGGTCGGGTTCGCACTGGTCCCCTTGGTGGCGAAGGCGCTGAAAGGGCTGGCCGACTGCCAGCTCCGCCTGGGCCAGCGGTGGTACGGCGTTGGCCCCAGCAAGGGAGCCGGCTCGTGGGAGCGGCACCCTGGTGCGCTGGATGGGGCCGCCGACACTCCCGGCGTCCCTGGGCTGGTGAAGGGGGCACTGAGGGTGCTGAGCCGGCGCTCGACCTGGCGGGACTGGGCCTGGGCCCAGGTCTCCCTCGTTGCCAGCTGGTTCCTCGCGGTTGTCCCCCTCCTACTGTTCGCGTTGGGCCTCTTCGGTGTCCTGATGCCGGTCCTGTGGGACCCGTGGGTCTCCACCTGGGACAACAGCTGGTACGGCTTCATCCGGCTGGAGAGCGCCCGCTCGGCGAACTGGGCGGCCGGACTTGGCGTGGTGTGGCTCCTGCTGGGCCTTTGGATCGGACCGTACGCGCTGCGCGCCCAGGCCAAGCTGGCACGAGCGGTACTGGGTCGCTGATACCCGAGGGTGCTGGGGCGATGCGTCGTGTAGTTGTCCGGGACGTGCCGGTTGGTGGGTGCAGACGACGACGGCCGCCTGCTCTGGGAGCGGACGGCCGCGAAGGTCGGCAGGAGCGATCGTGGTCGAGTCCCGTGAGCGCGCCACTGCCCCCTGCCGAAGTGTCAGATCCGTCGGGCTGTTCCGAGACGTGTGAGATGAGAGGCGCATGCGACTGATCGCTGTTGAAGAGCACTTCCTGCCGTCCGAGCACGTGCGAGAGGTGATGGCCGCCCAGGGGCTGCCGCCCGCGGCGGTGGACCCGCTGGCCGATCTCGGCGCCGGGCGGGTAGCGGTGATGGACGCGGCCGGCATCGACATCCAGGTGCTGTCAGTGGTGGCTCCGGCCGCTCAGGAGGTGGCCCCGGCGCGTTCTGCCGACCTGGCGCGGGCGCTCAACGACCGTGCGGCCGAGGCGGTCCGTCAGTACCCGGGGCGATTCCGTGCGCTGGCGAGTCTGCCCATGCCCGACCCCGAGGCCGCTGCGGCTGAAGCCTTCCGCGCGGTGCGCGACCTGGGGTTCTGCGGGCTCATCATCAACGGCCACACCGGTGGCCGGTTCCTCGACGGCCCCGAGTTCGCCCCGGTCCTGGCGGCAGCGGAGGAACTCGGGGTTCCCGTGTACCTGCACCCGACATATCCACCGGCTGCCGTCGCCGAGTCCTATGGAGCGGGCCTCGACCCGGCGGCCGCGGCGTTGTTGATGACCGCGGGGTGGGGCTGGCACGTCGAGACCGGCATGCATGTGCTGCGCATGGTGCTGGGCGGGGTGTTCGACCGGCATCCACTCCTGCAGGTCGTTGTCGGACACATGGGGGAGAATCTGCCGTTCTCCCTGCTGCGCGCCGACTCGGTCCTGAGCCGACTGCGACCGGGGCACGAGTCCGTCGCCGACACGGTGCGCTCCCACGTCCACCTCACGATCAGCGGGTACACCACCGTGGCCCCGCTGCAGTGTGCGTTGACGGTGTTCGGAGCCGATCGGTTGATGTTCGCCACGGACTACCCCTTCGGGGACCCCGCCCAGCACGCCGCGTTCCTGGAAACCGCTCCGCTCAGCCCCGAGGACCGTCACAAAGTCGCGCACACCAACGCTGAGCGGCTGTTCGGCATCTGAGACCTGGTTCGGGGACCGGCGCGGTGGCTGATGCTCCGTTTCCGGTCCCCGGCGCCGCAAGAGCGCGCGTGCGGTCCTGCGGTCCGAGCGACCGCTACAGCTCAGGCAGTGTGACAGAGCCCGAGCTCATCGATACTGCGGCCCACTGACGTTCGTCCGCGCCTCCCGAACTGCCCGAGAGACGCTGCTCCTCGTCCGCAGCGGCGGGCTGAGCACGGCGGCACGCGTGCTCATCGTGTGGCCTCGTTCAGCGCCGGGGCGGTGTGCTGGCCGGCGTGGGGGCGCGGGCCGATGACGCCTTCAGCGGCCAGTTGGTCGTGGACCTCGTCGACGAGCCCGTGCAGCACCTTGATCTGGGACTTGGTGAACAGCAGCACGGCGACGATCAGCACGATGCCTGGCAACTGGGACAGCAGGAACGACTCGTTGAACTTGTCGACGTCGAAGCTGTAGACGACGATCACGCGCAGCACGGCGTCGACCAGTGCGGCGAGACCGAACGCCGCCGTCACCATGCGCTCACGAGCGCGGAACGGCTGGGAGCGCTCCCACGCCTGCTCATAGGCGACGGTGCGGTCGGGGTCGCCGTCGGTGGCCATGGGGGTGGCCGCCACATAGACCAGGGGCCGCCCGGCGACACAGGTAAGGAGCAGGTAGACGGCGGCGAGCAGGGTGTAGAAGGACGGCTTGGCGGCGATCAGTCGCGGATCGTCGGATATGAACAGCAAGGCGACGGTCAGCGCCATCTCCAGGACGACGAGCAGGCCGATGACGTCGAGTTTGCGCCGCTGAATGGTGTGGATCAGCGTCCACACGCCACCCGCCGCGCCGGCGAGGGTCAGCGCCCAGACCTGACTGAAGCCGACCAGTTGGTGCAGTACGTAGAAGCCTGCGATGGGGATGACCAGGTCGAGCGCCATCGGGGCGAGGGCCCGGAACTTCCGTGCCGGGTCCGGTGACTTGGATGCCTGCGTGTTCATGTGATGGCCCCCTTGATGAGCTTTCCGGTGCAAGGCTGCGACATATCCGAAGTGCGCAGCAGCTGCTTAGGATTATCACGGAAACGCGCTGGTCAAAGGCCTGCGAGCACGAGAGTGGCGTTCGGGGTCCGGGGTTCGGGGTTCGGGGTTGGCAAGGGAGGGGAGGTACGGGTGGGTGCGGGCCGGAGAGGGCACTCCCGCGCCGCAAGGACCTCTATCGATGACGTCCTGGTCGTCGGCGGCCTCGTGCAGAGGGCTCCCCACGGCGACGGCACGGTTGACCGTCGACCCCTATGCTCCGGGCCAACGCAGCCCCGCCGGCCGCTGGTCGCCATGGGTGTGGAAGGGGCCGCGGCATGACACCTGTTGTTCGCCTCCGTGGCCGTTCGACCGTTGCCTACGTACACCGCCTCCGAAGGAAGCGCGCGTAGAGGGTGATCAGGCGCTGGTGGGTGTCATTGTGGGGCACGCTTCGTCTTCTTTCTCGGTCCTTGCTGTGGTGGTGCGGTGGGTGCGTTCGATGGCCTGGCCCCAGTAGGTTCCGGCGATCATGAGCACGGCGCCGAGAGCGGCCCAGAGGGTGAGACGTTCGCCGCCGACGCTGATCCCGATGGCGACAGCCCAGATCGGCTCGGTGCCCAGCAGCAGGCTGGCCCGGCTGGCGGAGGTGCCTTGCACGGCCCAGGTCTGGGCGAGGAAGGCGAACACGCTGCAGAACAGGGCGAGATAGATCAGTTGGGCCCAGGTGGTGGCACTGCTGTGGACCAGGTCGGTCAGGTGGGTGAAGGCGAGCGGCAGGAACAGTGACGAGCCCATGATGGTCTGAACGGTCGTCAGGTGCAGCGGGTCCATGGGACGGCCCACGGTGAGCCGTCCGACGAGAGCGACGTGCCCGGCCCGGACGACTGCGGCGGCGAGCATCAGCACGTCTCCGAGCCGTGGTGCGTGCAGCCCCGTACTGGAAGTGAGCAGCCCGACGGCCACCACGCAGAGTCCGGCGGCGAGGAAGAACGTCCGCGGCAGCCGCCGGCTGCCGGTGCGGTCCAGCAGCGGTGTCAGCACGATGGTCAGGCTGATGATGAGCCCGGCGTTCGCGGCGCTGGTATGCGCCACCCCGTAGGTCTCCAGCACGAGCACGGTCGCCTGGGTGACTCCCAGCAGCGACCCGACGCGGACCTCCGCGCGGGTCCAGCGGCGCCCTTGGCGGCGGGAGGCGACCAGGGCTCCACACGCGAGCGCGGAGATCGCATACCGGGCGAACAGGACCGCCAGGACCGGGAGCGCGACGGTGGCGGTCTTGGCCGCGAGATAGCTGGAACCCCAGACCAGCGCGACCAGGAGAAGTACCGCATCGGTGCGGCGGGCAACATGCATGCCCCCAAGCTGCCTGACCAGTACGTTGAAGGCCATAACCAACTTCTAAAGCTGAGGTGTAGCGGCACTACACTGTCAGGGTGGATGAACGGCAGCTGCGCATCCTGCGCGAACTGGGAGACCTGGGCAGCGTCAGCGCCGTCGCCGAGGCACTGCACGTGACGCCTTCCGCGATCTCGCAGCAACTGCGGTTGCTGCAGCGCTCGATCCCCGTCCCGCTCACCGAGCGCGCCGGACGCCGGGTGGTACTGACCGACGCCGGGCAGGCCCTGGCCGCGGCGGCCATCAAGGTCGAGACCGCCCTGGCCCAGGCCCGGCACACGATCACCGACTTCGCCGAACAACCCGACGGCGACGTGTCGGTGGCCGCGTTCCACAGCGCAGCGTCCGCGTTCTTTCCGCTCCTACTGCGCAGCCTCGTCGGCCCCGGACGCCCCCGCCCGGCGCTCGCCGATGAGGACGTCGCCCAGGACCGCTTCCCCGCCCTCACCCGTCACTACGATCTCGTGCTCGCCCACCGCCTCGACCACAGCCCGCCATGGCCACGCACCGTGACCTCCACCACGCTGCTGCGCGAACCCCTCGACGTCGCCCTGCCGGCCGGCCATCCGCTGGCGTCCAAGCCGCTGCTTACGCCGCGGGACGTGGCGGACCAGCCGTGGATCACGGTGCACGACGGCTTCCCGCTGATGTCCACCATCGAGGCCATCGCCAGCGTCGCCAACCGCCGACTCGACATCGTCCACCGCATCAACGAATTCGCGGTAGTCGCCGTGGCCGTCGCCGCCGGCGGCGGCCTCGCGCTGATGCCCCGCTGGACCACTCGGCCGCACCCCGACGTCGTCCTCAGGCCGCTGAGCGGAGTACACGCCCGACGCGACATCGACGTCCTCCACCGGCCCGAGCGCACCGCCCGAAACGCCGTCCGAACAGTCCTTGCCAAGTTGCACCGCGCCGCCGCACAGATCCAGGGCCACGACCGCTGAGCCACACCGCTACCGGCATCGCTACCGGTATCGGTATCGGCATCGGCATCGGTGTGCACATGCCGAGTGAGGAACAGCTGGTAGCGATCAGACGGCCTTCGCCAGTGACTGTCTGCGCGAAGTTGTCGCCCATGACTGTCTGCGCGGAGTTGTCCAGAGCTCCTTACGGGCCTCGATGCCGAGCTGTGCGGCCCGGGCTCGACCACCGACCACGGCACGTCCAACCGACCACGGCAGGTCCAGCGGATCATCCACCAGGACCCCGCCGACGTACCTCGCCGTGCACATCTGCACCGCGAAGCCGAGCTGGTGGTGCGACGTCCGCCGCAGCGCGATCAGATCCCGATCGACGTCGTCCCAAAGGTGGCCCAGAGCTCGACGGGACGCGGGCGGATCCCCTGGGGGAAATGGGCGGCGGAGTCCCGAGTCCCCTTGGTACGGTGCACCGATGTCAGCGATCAAGAGGTTCCAAGTCACCTTTGACTGCGCAGAACCTGAGCGCCTCGCTCGATTCTGGTGCGAGGTGTTGGGGTACGTCGTACCGCCGCCACCAGAGGGGTTCGCCACTTGGGATGATTTCAAGCGTTCGCAGTCACCTGAGGAGCGGGATTCATGGTTCGCCTGCGTTGATCCCTCAGGTGTGGGCCCGCGACTGTACTTCCAGCGCGTCCCCGAGGGGAAGGCCGTCAAGAACCGGGTGCATCTTGATGTACGGGTCGGCACCGGACTCGTGGGTGAAGAACGCCTCGCCGTACTTGAGGCCGAATGCGCACGGCTGGTCCCGCTCGGCGCCGTGCACGTGCAGACGCTGTACGACGGCAATGATTCGTGCATCCCGATGCTGGACATCGAGGGCAACGAGTTCTGTATCGACTGAAGGTATGGGGCGGGAGTTATGAAGGTCAGGGTGCAGAGGGAGCCCGCTGCCACGATGTCGTCGAGGAATTCGTCGACGGAAACGTTCCCCCAGGTTCCCTTCTCGTCCGGGTGCTGTGCATTGATCGATACGACGGCGTGGTCGTGCAGCAGCGGCTGGCCGGACCTGGACTCGTAATGCCGGAACACCGCGCTGATCAGCCGCCTTCACCGGGGCGCGGTTCCTGCCGCCGCTCCCCAGCGGTTCTGTGCGACCCAACCGCCCGATCACTCCCTCGTGCTGGTCCGGCAGTCGCTCGGAGTACAGCGGTACTCATCTGTCGGCAGGTACGCCTCGATCACATTCCGCTGTCATCGGTGAGTTGCCTGCGCGTCACACGCGGCGTCCTACCAGATTCCGCCCTGCCCGGGAACGAAACCCGTGATTGATCACAACCTCACACAGTCCCTGGTTGCAGTATGAGTTCGAGGCCCCTGAGCCCCACCCATGGCGTAGACCACTTCCGTCACGCGATACTGCAGCGGTCCGGCAGTACGCGTACGCCCCCACAGCGACGGAAGGACCCCAAGTCCCTTGAATTCCCTACGTGTTCGGATCGGCATCCTCGGAATGGCCCTGCTGGCAGGTCTGGCGGGCCTGGCGGTACCCGCGACCGCGGCGGCGGCCCAGGCCGCTCAGGGCGCCCCGACCCCGACCGTCGAGGAACAGCGCCTCGACAAGGCGATACCGCAGGAGATACTGCGACGCTCCGGATTCGACTCCGTGGCCCCGGACTTCGTCCGCGACCTGGCCCGGACGCACTCCTTTGAGCAGGCCCGCGGCATCGTCGTGCGGGACGGTACGGCGCTGTGGCGGCGCGCCGTCGGCTGGGCGCAGGGACGGGGCCCCGCGGGCGGCGACCTCGGTCGGGACGACGACCGGCCGCTGTACTGGGCGCGGCTCGGGATGACGCGGGACGTGCGCAGGTGGGAGCCGGGTTTCGGGCTCAGTGACGCGCAACGCTCTACCTTGTTGGAAGAGTTGGAGCGGACCTCGCGGGGCCAGAGCGACATCCGCTACCCGTCGCGCGCCACGGGCATCAAGCGCATTCTCGTCACCGGCTTCGACCCGTTCACACTGGACCGGGACATCAGGATCTCCAACCCGTCCGGGGCCGTCGCGCTCGCTCTCGACGGCACGGTGATCCAGACCAACTCCGGTCCGGCCCGCATCGAGGCCGTTACGTTCCCGGTGCGCTGGCAGGACTTCGCGAAGGGGACGGTGGAACGGACGCTGGCGCCGTACCTGCCGAAGGTCGACCTGTACACGACGGTGAGCCAGGGCCGGGTGGGCCGCTTCGACGTCGAGCGGACGAACGGGGCCTGGCGCGGCGGGTACCCCGACAACGACAACATCAGCAGCACTGGGAGCATTCCGGTCGCCGCCCCGGCCACACAGCCGCAGTGGACGACGACCACCCTCCCCTACAAGGCGATGGTGACCGCGCGCACCGGCCGGTTCCCGAGCTATGACCACACCGAGGTCACCGAGATCCCGGCCGGGAGCACCGAACCCGTCGTACGCCCCGACGGCCCCACCCCGCGCTCCACGGCTCGTGAGGGCGGCGGCGGCAACTACCTCTCCAATGAGATCGCCTACCGCGCGACCCTGCTGCGCGACCGGCTGGGCCTACACGACACGCTGCCAGGCGGGCACGTGCACACACCGGTGCTCCAGTTCGGCGCCGGCAACACCGGGGGCTTTCCCCTTGATCGTGGACACCGGTTGTCATGCGGCGGTGGCCAGCGTAGTTGATCGCTGCTCGTAGGCGATCGGGCTGATCTGGCCAAGGCGGGAGTGCCGTCGCCGGGTGTTGTAGCGGGTCGCCCAGCGAAAGACCGCGAGGCGAGCCTCACGGGCCCCGTTCCACCGCTTCCGTCCCTGGAGCGTCTCGCGTTTCATGGTCGCGTTCAGGCTCTCCGCGGCGGCGTTGTCCGCGCTCGTGCCCACCGCGCCGCGTGACCTGGTCACGCCGAGCGCCGAGCAGACCAGGGCGAACTCCTTCGACACATATTGCGCCCCGTTGTCGCTGTGGAAAATCGCCCCTCGCAGGCCGCCGGTGCCACGGGCCGCCGCGGCGGCCCTCAGTGCGTCGGTGACCAGGGAGGTGCGCATGTGGTCGGCGATCGACCAGCCTGCCAACCGCTTCGAGTGCAGGTCCAACACCGTTGCCAGATAAAGGAATTGGCCATTTCCAACAGGGAGGTAGGTGATGTCCCCCACGTACTTGGTGTTCGGCGCCTGGGCGGTGAAGTCGCGCCGCAGCAGGTCCGGCACCGGCGTCGCCGAGGGCTCGGGAATGGTGGTGCGCACCTTCTTGCGCAAATGCAGCCCGACGATGCGGAACTTGCGCATGACGCGCTCGACACGCTTGTGGTTGACCGGCCTCCCAGCATCCTTCAGCTCGGCGGTGACGCGCGGGACTCCGTAGGTGCCGTCCGATTCCCGGTGGATCCGGGCGATGCGCTCGGCGAGCTCGGCGTCCGCCTTTCTCCGGCCGGCCCGCGTTTCCGCGCCGGCCAGCCACCGGTAGAAGCCGGACCGAGAGACCTGCAGCATCCGGCACAGCCGCTTGACGCCGAAGGCGTCACGGTGATCGTCGACGAACTGGAAGCGGCTGCTCACCAGCTGGTCTCCGCCGCAAAATACTTCGCGGCCCTCCGCAGGATCTCCCGCTCGAGTTCGAGTTCCTTGACCCGCGCTCGCAGCTGCCGGTTCTCCTTCTCCATCGCGGTGGCCTCCACGGCCCCGGGCTGGGCAGCCTGCTCGGCATCCCGCACCCAGGTGCGGAGCGTCTCGTGGTTGACGCCCAGGTCCTTGGCCACCGACGCATACGTCCCACCCGGCCTCGAGTGGTACAGCGCGACGGCATCAGCCCGGAACTCAGGCGCGTACTTCGACGTCCCCAACGGGAACTCCTGTCCTATGGATCATCACAATCCAATGATCAGGGTGTCCACGATCAAGGGGAAACGCCCCCGATCCGGCGACCGGAAAGATCACGGATCCGCAGTTCGTGCAGAACCGGCTGGACATCATTGCGCAGCTGCGGTCGGTCCTGAGGGTGGCGGCGAATTCGGCACTGAAGTGACGTCGTCCGCGCCCGTGTTCCCGTCGCGTCGCGAGGTTAGTGGGTGTCGCTGGTGTGGTGGGGCCGGGTGCGGCTCCACCATCGGACGCCGAGTCCCCAACCGATCAAGATGATCAGTGCGAGGAGTTTTCCTTGCCATTGCGAGACGGCGCTGAAGGTAAAGCCGCCGATGGCGGTGCCGATCAGAGTCAAGGCGAGGACGGTATAGGTGTGCGCATCGGTGCCGCGCTGGTTGTATTGCTTCACGTGTACCAAGCGTACTTACCAACTGGTGGTGCCGGAGAGGGCCCCTGCGAGGACAGGGTGCATCCGATGGGGCACGTGGTCGATACGCAGCCGGTGAGCAGGTGTGGAGGGCCTCGGCCGTTCGCGGCCCGCAGGGCCGGGCTGGAGTTTCAGGCGGGAGGGCCGGTAGCGGTCATCTGGCCATCAGCCAGGGGCAACTCGGCGCCGGGGGTATCGTTTCCCGGCTGCCAAGGGGGAATCGACCATGACGCGCAGGATGCGCACGGCACTGATCTGCACGGTCGCGGCGATCACTGCCGTGGCACTCACCGTAACGATCCTGGAAGCCACGGTCTTCGGCACCGGCGCTGTTGGGGCCGCGGAGTACCGGCAGGGATACCAGTGGCTCACCACCATGCGACGAGGACTCACCGCCAAGGAGCACACCAAGCGCATTTTCCCCAACACGCCCACCACGCCCACCACGCCCACCACGCCCACGGACAGTACCCGCACGGGACAGACGCCGCCCGCCTCCGCCTTCACCCGTTCCGGCTGGACTGCCGGCATCGACTGCCGTCTCGCCTCCCGCCAGGAGAAGTTCACCCAGGGCGTCGCGCGGGAACACCTCGATGACTGGGTCCGCGGCTGCGAGGACGCCATGAGAAATCTCCCACGACAGTGAGGGCCCACCGTCTTGAAGCCACTGGGGCGCCGTCATCTGCGACGCCAGCTTCCACGCCCGCTGCAGGTACGAGGCAACTTGGTCCGGCGTCTGGTCGAACGCTCGGGCGGGGAAAATGGTGCTGTTGGTGGGGAGTTGGGGAGTTACGCGGAGTTCCCCACCGAGGGACTACTGCCGCCTCGCCACTCCCCGGGCCTGAGCCGGACAGCAGGCTGCCAGCTGAGCTGAGACGGACCGGCGCTCACTGAGCGCCGCCGCAGACGCACAGACGCGCAGACGCGCAGACGCCGAAAACGCCGCAGACGCCGCAGACGCCGCAGACGCCGCAGACACGAGCGAACCACTGATTCATCCGGGTCTCGAAATCCGACACTGAGGCGATGCCCGAGACAGGCAGGGAACCGTAGTCGTCGAGACTGGCTACGAAGTCCACATCGGCCCAGCCACCACGGAACAGCACAACCGACAGCTCGGCCTCCCCCGGACCGCAGATGACTACGCCAACCGAGTCGGGGTCGTGCACCCGAGCTCTGCCGGTCTCCAGGAGCTGAGGCCACGACGCCTCGGCATCCCTCCAGGTCAGCTGGCCGACTTCGAAGCCGGCCGACTTCCAGCCCAACGTCTGCCCGCAGATCGGGCCGGGGGCCATCCGCCGAGCCCATGGGTGAGGCGCCACCCGTCGTGCTGGTCCCACGTCAGATGGACGCCATGCCATGCGGGCAACGCTCGGGGGCGCGACTCCCCCGGTGCCACTGGAAGGCCGCGTCCAGTCGGTCAGAGTTGGCGCCGGAGTCGTCCTCGCCGGTCCGCCACTGACAGGGGGCACGACGCACCGGCCCACTCGGCATGGCAGGCCCCGCTGGCGTGCGCCAAGGGCCGGGAGCGCCAACAGTGGACATCATGAACGACAACATCCTTTTCCTGAACGTCGACGACCCGCAGGCCGGCCACCAGGCGCTCGACGCGCTGCGGCAGGCGCACTCCACCGGCGAGGTGAAATTGCGCGAGGCGGCGGTCGTCGCGCGCGACGCCGACGGCGTCCTCGACTTCCCCGACGCCGTCGACACCACCGGTACCGCCCGGGCCTTCGCCGTCGGCGGCCTGATCGGCGGGCTCCTGGGCATCCTCGGCGGCCCGCTCGGCGTCATGATCGGCTTCGGCGCGGGCGGGCTGATTGGCGGTGCCCATGACGCGCGCGAGGCGACCGCAGCCAACGCGGCGCTGGAGATGCTGGCGGCGGAAGTGCCGCCGGGAAGCACCGTGCTGGTAGCCGAACTGGTGGAGGACGATCCCTCACTCGCCGACGGACTGCTCGCCCCGTACGGGACGGCCGCGCGCTATCCCGCGAGAGAGGTCCGCAAAGAAGTGGAGGAGGCCATCGCACAGAGGCGTTAGGCCGGGCCCAGCTCACCGGCCCCGGCGCTGCCCTTTCCCCGTGGCGCAGCGTCCGGGGCCGGGTCGTGCACTCGGATGCCGGACGGCGAGTGTGATGGCTCTGCCCGGCACCCGGTCTGCTTCCAGCCGATCGGCCGGAGGCAGTACGCCCTGTGGGGATGGGTCGGGGTGGGCTGAGGTCAGCCGCCGCCTCGCTCGCGCCGGGGGCATGGAAATCCCCGGCGTCGAGCATGGCTGGCGCTGGGTGCCGTCCGGGCTCGGCCTCCCGTCGGGAGTCCGCTACGGGCGCGGGGTGCGGGCCTCGATCCGGTGGTTGAAGGCGGCACCGCCGGCGCCGACCGTGGTCACGCCGCCGTCGACGGTGAGGACGGCCCCGTTGACGTAGGACGCGGCGGGCGACAGCAGCCAGTCGATCGCCTCGGCGACCTCCTGCGGATCACCCGGCCGCCGGGCGGGAGTCAGCCGGTTCGCCTCCTCGTATGCCGCTTCGGTACCGCCCGCCAGCCCCGCCTCCGTCGCGAACCGCGCCATCCGCTGGTCGGCCATCTCGGTACGCACCCAGCCCGGACACACCGTGTTGGCCCGCAGCCCCTGCGGCCCGTAGTCGACTGCGAAGGAGCGGCACAGGTGGAGCAGACCCGCCTTGGAGGTCGCATAGGCGGCGTTGCCGACGCTGTTGCGCAGCGCGGCGACCGAGGCGACCGCGACCACCGCGCCGCGGGTCTCCAGCAGATGCGGCAGCGCGGCACGCAGCAGCAGGAACGGGCCCGTGAGGTTGGTCCGTATCAGCGCTTCCCAGTCCTCGACCGCGGTGTCGCCGACCGCGCCGCCCCGCCCGATTCCGGCGTTGAGCACCACACCGTCCAGCCGCCCGTAGGCCGTCACCGCCGCCTCGACGAGCTCGCGCACGGCCTGGGGGTCGGCGGCGTCGGAGGGGTGGGCCAGTGCTCCGGTCTCCTCGGCCACCTGGCGCAGTGGTTCGGGCCGCCGCCCGGAGATCACGACGTGGTGCCCGGCGGTGCGCAGCAGCCGGGCCGTTGCGGCCCCGATTCCTGTTCCTCCGCCCGTCACCAAGACAACACGCTGTTCCGACATGGTCGTTCGCCTCCGAAGGTGGTCAACTTCCGGTTCCCCGCACTGAAGCATACGAAGCGCCGGCATCGTCGGGCCGACCGGATGCCACTGCCGTCGACACCGCGACAGGCACAGCGCCTCACCACAGCGCACAGCGCACAGCAGACAGCAGACAGCAGACAGCAGACAGCAGACAGCAGACAGGACGAGCATGTGGTGGCAGACCGGCCGGAGCTCCGCCAGCGCCTGAGGACGACGCCCCAGATCAACGACCGCGGCCGGGCGGCGCACCGACGATGAGCGGGGCGGCCGGCCGACAGCCTGGGCAGAGTTTCGCAGCAGCACGCCGTCCGACCGGGGCGGCGCAGCGGCGGCACTCCGTTGGACGGCACAACGGGCGGCATGCCTGCGGCGAGCGGCCCGACAGCGCACCACCAGTGCCGGCTGCCCACCAGGCAGAAGAACCAGACGACCGACCAAGCGGCCGGGCCGGGCCAGCCGCGCAGCTCGGCCAGGGGCCCGCCGTCGGCGACGGCGGGCGTGATCTCGGTGGTCTGCAGGGAACCGTCCACGAGACCGGCAACGCCCTCAGGCGCCAGCGCTCGGATGCGGGCGGCGACCTCGGGGCCGCGTTCGACGACGTTGTCGGCGCCGAATCCTCGTACTCGGTGGGCATCGTGTGGGGTGGCGTCCGCGATGACGGTCAGTTGGCCGGCCTTGGCCAGCTCGACCGCGTACCCCCCGACGGCACCGGCCGCACCGGTCACGGCGATGGTCCCGCCAGGCGGCACGGCCAGCGCGTCCAAGGCAAGGCGCGCGGTCATGGCGTTCATGAGCACGGTGGATGCCGCGGGGAAGTCCACCCCCCTCGGGGCCGGCACCACCGAGGCGGCGGGCACGACGACGTGCTCGGCTTAAGGCTCCGCCGTGCGCGCTGGTGAACAGCACCATGGCGACCACCGGTTGGCCCATGGCGAGGCGGGCGTCGGTCCCGGGTCGAGCTGGTCGATGACTCCGGCGGCATCCATGCCAGGCACGAACGGGGGGTTGCCGGTCGGGCATGCGCACGGCGTGGCCGCCGCGCCGCAGCAGGGCGTCGGTCGGACTGTCACGTAGCCGACCTTTATGACGCGGTGGTGGTGGGCGGCGATCGTCACGGGGTAGCGGCCCGGTTTGAGGCCGGTACGGATGGTGGCCGTGTTGAGGTAACGCGGGTCATCGCCGTCGGCGGACTTGCTGTCGTCGCGGTGGAGGTGGAGTACCTGAGTGAACGCCGGGGAGGTGGCGGTCAGCCGCGTCTCCTCGCCCGGGTCCGGGACCGCGTCGTGCCACATGACCGCGACCCGCCCTGCGGGGCCGACGGTGAAGTCGTGCCCGTGGGGGGCATCGGCGTAGCCGATCGTCGGGTCGTAGAGGTCGGGGCCGTGTGCCTTGCCGAGGTAGTCGGCGTCGCCGGGGCGGGATGCGCGGATCGTGACAGGCTTCTGGGTGATGCGGTGGCCGTGTGGGCCGTACAGCGTGAAGGTGTACGTGCCGTCGGCGAGTCCGGGTGCGAGCTCCGTGCTGGCGGAGAATGTTCGGGGGTTGGAGAGGTCGTACCGTTCGTCGTGGACGAGTCGAACGGGCTGGTGCAGGGCCGTGGATCGCACGGTGAAGTCGGTGCCCCGCTCACCGGGGTACAGGTCGTCGAAGTTCAGCCACAGCAGTTCCCCGGGCCGCGCCACCTCCGATGCGAAGGTGACGGTGAAGGAAGGGCGCTGGGAAGGCAGGACGTGGATCCTGTCGCGGGCGACGGTATGGCCTGCGACGGAGACGTTGAGCGGGTACCAGCCGGGCTTGTCCGTCATCGCCAGCGGATGCGTGGCGCTGTAGGAGTCGTCGTCCTGCCATCGCAGCGGTACGGGCTCGCCGAACGCCGGCGAGTGGGCCGTCACCGCGTCACGGCCCTGGGCGCGGGTGAGGAAATCGAGCCGGATGCCGACCAGTTGCCCGGGGCGGGCGTCGAGATTGCCTGTCAGCTCCAACACGGTCGTGAAGGGGGTGCGGGTCGGTGCGCTGGCGCGGTTGCCTGCGGGCTTGTTCGCAGTCTGGTGCGTGCTGTGGGTGGACGCCCTCGGGTTCTGCGTCGACCCGCTCCCGTTTGCCGTATGGGCGCAGCCGCACAGCGCGAGACCGGCCGCGGCAAGTCCCACCGGTCTGGTCCAGTTCATGGTCTCCCCCATGTGGTTGGTCACAGGGGGAGAGGGTGGGATGGTGCTGTCGGTTGTCTGGGTCCGCGAGCCGACGGCACCTGCACGCGGGAGGGGAGGCGTCGGCGGCGCGTCGTGTTCGATGTCCATGGGAAATGACAGCGCCCAGCGCGCCCGCCGCGCCGCAGGGCTTCGCCTCGGAAGGCCGTGATGAGGCTCCAGGATGCTCTGCGTAGTGTTCCGACTGCGTGGCATCGGGCCACCGGGCTCGTGCAAAAACCGTTTGGCGGACCACGGCGACCGCTGCTACGTTTCCGGAGGCCGTGCGAGAGAACGACGAGGTGGTACCCGTGAACGTATTGACGTGGGTGCTCTCCTCCGGGGTCACGGTCGGGCGATAGGTCGTCCGGGAGCGCCGTTCAACAGCACTCCCGAAAGGCATGACCATGGCCATTGACTTCACTTCCGAACAGCGTCTCGACGACGGCGTCCTCGAGCGCGAATTCGCCCTCGGCGAGATCCCCGGCACCCTGTGGACGCCTGAATCCCCCGCACCGGCCCCGCTGATCCTGATGGCCCACAACAACGGCCTGCCCAGGAAGCAATCCCGGCTGGTGGCCCGGGCCCGGCACACCGCGGCGTACGGCTACACGGTGGCCACCATCGACGCCGCCGGGTGCGGTGACCGGCCCCGTTCCGCCGCCGACGAGCAGGCTCGCGCCGACCTCCGCCGGGCGATGCAGGCCGGCGAGCCGCTCGACGAGATCTTCGAGTCCCTGGTCGGCTCGCTGGTCGCAAAGGCGGTCCCGGAATGGCAGGCCGCCCTGGAGGCCCTCCTTGCGCTGCCCGGGATCGACGGTCCGGTCGGGTACTCGGGGTGGACCGCCCTCGGCATTCGGCTGGCGGTGCTCGAGCCGCGCATCTCGGCCGCCGGATTCTTCGCCGGGGGTTACGTGCCCCACGCCCAGCGCGAGGAGGCCCGGCAGGTCACCATTCCGCTGCTGTTCCTGCTGCAGTGGGACGACGAAGGGAACCCCCGGCAGCGGGCCCTGGACCTGTTCGACGCCTTCGGCACCAAGGAGAAGACGCTGCACGCCAACCTGGGCGGGCACACCGGTACCCCGTGGTTCGAAGTGGAAGACGGGGACCGGTTCTTCGGCCGGCACCTGAAGTAGAGCCGAGCCGTCCGGCCGGCAGCAGACGGTAGCGCTGTCGGCCAGGGCGCCGCTCGTCGAGGACAGGTCCCGGCTCCGGCTCTCTCCTCGGTTCTCTACACCGCGGGCCCCTGCCAACTCGGCAGGGGCCCGCGCTGCCCGAAGCCATGGAATGTTCGTTTTCTGCAGAGCTTCGAGTGCTGCCCAAACTCGTGTGCAGGTGCTGTCGGTTCGCACTCGGTCACCCTCTCGGGGTGTCAATGCCTACCGGTTCGCGGGCCGGCGACCGGGGCTCCCAGGCGCGTTGATCGCCGAGGTGGTCTCGGCGTCATGGTGCGCCTCCGGGGCGTCCTGATGCTTCGTCCGGCTTGCTCGCACCGCGGTTCCCGTTAGGGCCCGACGATGGCGCGCAGGGCGGCGAGGTGCGCCTGGTATGCCTGTCGTCCCCCGGGGGTCAGGCGCAGCCAGACGCGTTGGCGGGTGTTGCGCACGGCCTTGCGCTGCTCGACGTAACCGGCCTCCATCAGCACGGTGACGTGCTTGCTCAACACCGATGCGGACACATCGAGTTGCTCCTGCACCACTGCGAACTCGGCTTCGCCTGCGGTGTCGAGCAGAGCGCAGATGCGCAGTCGGTTCGGGGCGTGGATGGTGGTGTCGAAGCCGTCCATGGGGTCGCCGGTGCCGCTACGCGTGTCGGCCTTCATGCAGTTTTCCGGTGCAGGCGGACAAAGGCGCGGTGGAAGGCGATGGAGACCGCGGCGCCGATGCCGGAGGCGGCGAACAGCCATGCGGGCTGCCCGGTGCTGCGGAAGGCGACCACTGCTCCGATCAGCAGGGCGGGCAACCCGATCGCGAGCGGCAGCGTGGCGCGTTTGGGCAGGACGTCCAGGCGCAGCGCGACACCGGTCTTCTTGCGCCAGGTGGCGGCGGCGAAGGCGAACAGTGCCAGGTACCCCGCGGTGGCGAGCACCAAGACGGTGCTCCAGGCGGACTTCGGCAGCAGCCACTGGGTGCTTGCCGTCATGCCTCCGTAGACCGGCGGGATGGCGGCGATGTAGAGCGTCAGGACGGTGGCGAACCAGCGTGGCCAGGGGGTGGCGGACAGGGCGGCGGTGGATGCCTGGACGCGTTCGAGTTCGGCCAGGGTGGCGCGGGCCTGCTGTGGGGTGGGGCGGATAGCCTCGTCGGTTTCCATGTTGGAAACACTAGCCGCGTGTTTCCAACATGGCAAGACGCCGCTTTCCGTCACGGAAAGTTAATGGCGCCCGGCGCACCGCGCACCCCCGTACACGCAATGACGATGCCCAGCGCGGTGGACGGAGAGGTCGCGCGCGCACCGGATGTCGGGGGGGGCGCCGCGCCCCACCGCGCTCACCGCTGATCGCGTCGGCGCAGGCGCGCGGAGCGCCATGGGTTCGGCCGACCGCGGGGGTGCCGCTGTGGGCGGCGCCGGTACCTGCGGGCCCTTGGGACCGGGCCCGGACCGACCTGACTGCGGAGCAGACCCTGACGCGACTCGCGGCCCGCACCACATCGGCGCCACATCAGCGCCGCATTCGCACCATTCCAGCGCCGCGCCAGCGCCATGTCAGCACCATGTCAGCGCCATGTCCGCGCACCGGGCGATCGTCCCCTGCATGGAACCCACACGGAAGCCCATGTCCACCACAGCAGGTGCTCGACCGAGCCGAATCGTCGAACGGTTGCTGGCCGACCGCCATCGCCTGCCGCTGTCCATCGCGCTGCACCTTGCCCCCGGAGCCCTGATCGTCGCCGTCTACCTGCTCATCGCCGAACCGCTGGTCACGTCCATCGGCTATCCGCCGTTCCTGGGCTGGGCGGTCGCCATGCTCCTGGCTCTCGTGCCGTTCGAGCTCGGCCTACTGCTGTGGCTGGGCCGCCGGCGCAACGGCCGGTTCTCGCTGCGGGGCGTGGTGCACTACCTGGACAAGCCACTGCCGCGCCGGAAACTCGTCACCATCGTCATCCCCCTGATCCTTTGGTTCCTGGTGGTGTCGACCGCGCTCATGCCCATGGACAACTTCTTCTACCGGTTGCTGTTTCGGTGGGTTCCGTTCGAGGGCGCGGGCGGTGGACCCACCGACGTCCTCGCCGGATACCCGCACTCGGTCATGGTTATCGCGCTGGCGGCGTGCATTCCGCTGACCGGGCTGGCCTTCCCGCTGATCGAGGAGCTCTACTTCCGTGGCTTTCTGATGGCCCGTCTACCCCGGATGGGCCGGTGGGCACCGGTGGTCAGCACGGTGCTGTTCTCGCTTTACCACCTGTGGACGCCGTGGGGGTTCCTCTCCAGGGTGATCTTCTTTCTCCCGGGGCCCTGGTCCGTCTGGCGGAAGAAGGATCTGCGGGTGTCGATCGGGATGCACGCCGGCACGAACTTTCTCTTGGGGACGTTCGGCACGATCGCCCTCCTGCTGAACCTCGTACCGTGAGATCCGGACCGGCCAAGGGGATGCCGCCCACGGTCGACGACTCCGACATCGAGCACGCCTTCCGCATGCTCAAGCAGAGACTGGGCCGGACGAAGCCCCACTGCGCAGCTGGGCCACGGCGGACCGCAGGCCGACGGCCGACGCCGCGGACGACAACGGCTGGGCCACGGGGAGGCCGAACGGAAACGGCTCCCCCGCAGGAAGACCACCGCAGCCCCGCGCAACTGACGGCGGCGACGGAGAACAGCGCCCACCGCCCAGCGCGCCAGGAACGGCTGGGCGTGGTCACCGGAACGACGTGATCAGCAACCGGGCACCTGCCCGGCCATGGACAACAGATGGAGGTCCGCCTCCGGCGCGGCGGCTCAGTCGGTGATCGTTCGGAACCGCCGCGCCGCCGCACCGCCGCGCCGCCGCGCCGCCGCGCCGATGAGCCGTCAGCGCTTCGGCACGGCAGTCGGCAACTGACGGCAGTCGGCAACCGGGCGAAGTCCTTCGTGTCGGCCGCCGCCTAACGGCCCATCGGAGGAGACCCGGGGAAGGCGTGGGCGGCGGTCCATGCCCAGGAGCGGATCCCTGCCGTTCGGCGACTCCTACGACCTGGACGTCCGCCAACTGGGGCTCAGCGCCCTGGCCCCGCCCACGCCCCGCCGCGCCGGTGCGCTGTGCGCTCGGGCCGATTCCGTTCCGACGCCCTGGCCGGTGAAGTCGCTGCCGGGCCGGGGCGTCGTGCTGCATCTCGCCCAGGCCGGCCCATGACAGGCGGCCGACTCCGACCCACCAAAGCGCTTTGTCCCCTTTGTGTGGATATTCTGTGGCGTGTGATCGAGTCTGGACGGCGGCGGCTCCTTCGAGGCGGCCGATGGAGGTTTGTACGGCTCTCGCCGGTCGCCCTGACCGTCGTCATCGCCAGCCTCGCATACACCACTCCCCCCGAAATGGCCTTCAGCCGCCTCCTACCCGCCGCACCGGCCCTCGCCGCCGCCATGTGGCCCGTACTCCCCACCGTCCTACTCGGAACCGTCTGCCTCTTCTTGATGATCGGCCTGAGCATCGTCTTCCCCGGCCTGGGCACATGGTGGACAGCTGCAGGCATCATCGCCGTCACCGTGGCCGCCGCATACGGAAGCCACGTCCGACTCCAACGCGAGCGAACCCTCTTCCAGCTACGACTGGTCGCCGACGCAGCACAACAAGTGGTGCTCAGTCCGATGCCACGCCGCCTCGGAAGCATCGAGATCGACTCCCTGTACCTGGCAGCCGCAGCGGAGGCCCGCATCGGCGGAGACTTCTACGAAGTAGTCGACACACGATACGGCGTCAGGCTGCTCATCGGTGACGTACGAGGCAAGGGCCTGCCCGCGGTCGGGGCAGCCGCCGCAATCGTCAACTCCTTCCGAGAAGCAGCCTACGGCGAACCCGACATGACCAACGTGGCACGCCGACTGGACGCCAGCAGCACCCGATACAACGCCGCCTTCCCTCCCGAAGGGCCCATGGAACGCTTCGCCACCGCCCTCCTCGCCGAAATGCCACACGGCGGCGAACGCATCAACATCCTCAACTGCGGACACCCCCCACCCCTGCTCCTCAACCACGGAAAACTACGCGCCCTCGAACCCACCACCCCCTCACCACTCCTCAACCTCGCAGGACTCATCGGCGACCACTACACCATCGACACCTTCAACCTCTCCCCCGGCGACCTACTCCTCCTCTACACCGACGGCGTCACCGAAGCCCGCACCCGCGACGGCGAATTCTTCCCCCTGACAACCTGGATGCGCCAACAACCCCCGACACCACCCCACGAACTCCTCACAGCCCTTCACCGCGACCTCCTCCACTACTGCAAAGGACGCCTCGACGACGACATCGCCGCCCTCGCCGTACGCCTGAGTGAGCCCCCGGAATAGCCCCGGCCCAAGTCGAGGCCGCCTGACGCCTGACGCCTGACGCCTGACGCCTCCAGACGGTCTGCCGGGCTGGTCCAGGCAGTCGGCTCAGCTTGGCTCTTCGCCGTGGCGGGGGCTGATGGGTGTCTGTACGGGGAAGAGGTGCGGGCGTTTGGTTGGGCAGGGCCAGGGCGTGAGCGGCGACGGCGGCCATCCGCCGGTGGTCTTCAGGACTGGCGTGGAGCAGGTCCGGGCTCTACAGGCGGGGGTCGTGACCAGGGGATGGTGGCTGGTCTCGGCGACGGTGCCCCCGTGGCGCCGGGCCGCCTGGCGGATGCGTTCGTTGAGGGCGGTGACGCGGGAGTTGAGCGGTCGGGCGAGCGGGGTGGTGCGTGCGACGTCGGGGAAGCTGAGGGTGGCCACGCGGGTGCCCTGGGCGGTGAGGGCGGCGAACATCGCCTCCAGGTGTTCGGCGACCTCGTCGGCGTCGAACCGTGGCTGCAACAGGCCGTCGACCCCGGCGACCACGGTGGCCCGGTCGGGGCGCAGGGCGAGGGCAGGGGCGAGCTGCTCGGCGCGTACCTGTCCGGCGGGTCGGTCGCGTACGGCCAGGTCGGCGTACTGCAGGGCGCAGTTGTGCTGTGCGGGCGCTTCGGCGGGTCGATCGGCTCAGCCGCGCAAGCCGACCGTGTCGTCGCCGTCGCCCAGGCTCTCGTTCCGACTGTCGCCCAGGGCGACGCGGCGGGTGTACGGCGGGTCAGTGCCTGGCTTGGGTCGCCTGCCTGTCCCGCAGGATCGCGATGGTGTGTTCGCACCAGTCGTGGTTGCCCTGCTCGAAAGTCAGGCCGCGCAGACACGTCAGGTAGGGGCCGATGCGGGTGCCGTGGCGCAGGAACTCCGCTTCGGTGCGCTCGCCGCGCATGGTGTGCAGCAGTCGGCCGAACAGGTCGGTCTTGGCCCGGGCGAAGGCGGCACGCTCGGTCAGCTGCGCGATCAGTGTTTCGGTGTCGACGTAGTCGGCTGCCTGCACCTTGACGGCCAGGTCGTCGCGGATGAAGGAGGGTTTGGTGGCGGTGGCCGTGAAGCGCTCCAGTTCCGCCAGGCCGGCGTCGGTGACCCGGAACAGGCGTTTGTTGGGGCGCGTGTCCTGGACCACCTCGCGGCCGGTGATCAGGGCATCCTTCTCCAGTCTGGTCAACTCGGTGTACAGCTGCTGTGGTTGGGCGTACCAGAAGTTCGCCACGCCCAGGTCGAACGACTTGGCCAGCTGGTACCCGCTCAGTTCTTCGTCGAGCAACGCCGCCAGGACGGCGTGGCGCAAGGCCATTGCCTCGCCTCCCTCTTGTTGCCCCTGCTTCCGCTTGTCCGTGGGGGACGCCGCTCATGATAGTCAAGAATGTGAGTAATCAAGTGCCTGATGATGTGCTTCGTGGGGTGCTTCGTGGGGCGCTGTGGCGCGGGCATGCGTATGGCCATGGTGGCTTTCGAATGCGGTCGGGGGTGGTGCGCACAGTGCGGCCGGGTGTGGTCGTGGCGGACCGGACCTTCGCCTCGACCACACCCGCGTGACCGCCCGGGAGAGGGCGTCGCCGACGGAGGGGACGTCGACTCCGATACACGTGCGGCAGGCGCGAAGGAGGTTCGACGAAAGCGTCACCGGCGGATCCGGTCTCACGTCACCGCAGGATGCGGAGCGATGTCACCGTGCTCGATGAGTCGAAGGCCCCTTGGGCGAAAGCGCCTTGGGCGAAAGCGCTCTGACCGAAGGCGCCTTGGGTGAAGGCTCCTCGGGCGGCGCCGAGTTGACCGCATGTGGATGGCAGGCGAAGCCGAACATCCCGGTGACGTCGCAACCGGAACTCACGCCGCTCCGCTGTGGCTGACGTTGTTCTCGCGTTCCAGGTGGAGGTGCGCGCGCATGAGCTCGCCCGGGTTCGTCAGCGCCGCCAGGGTCGAGAGTTCGCCGCACAGCACCGTGGCGGCCGCGATGACGGCGAGTCGGCGTGCGTTCCCCCCTGGTTCGCGCTCGGCCCGGCAGCCGAGCCGCGTCATGTTGGCCTCGACGAAGTCCAGGCCCTTGCCGTTGCCGACGGTGCCCACGATCAGGTTCGGCAATGTGCACGAGAAATACAGGTCGCCGTCTCGGTCTTCGGCCACGGTCACGCCCTGTGAGCCTTCGACGATATTGGCGGCGTCCTGGCCGGTCGCCAGGTAGAAAGCGAGCAGCATGTTCGCATAGTGGGAGTTCGCCGAGCGGATTCCGCCGGCGAGCAGTGTTCCGATCAGATTCTTGCGCACGTTCAGCTCGGCTATCTTGGCGGCCGTGGTGTGCAGCATGTCGGTAACCACGGTGCGCGGCACGAGCAGTTCGGTTACTACGTTCTTGCCACGGCCCAGGATTCCGTTGATGGCGGTTGCTTTCTTGTCGGTGCAGTAGTTACCGGAGATCGATCCGTAGGAGACTCCTGGAATGTTGTGCAGGAGGTGATTCAAGAGCGCGTCGGCCGCGAGCGTGGCCATGTTGTGGCCGGAAGCGTCGCCGGTGGTGAACTCGAACCGGATGAACAGCAAGTTGGCCGTGATCTCGTGCCGGATGCCGACCAGTTCGGCGAATCTGCTGCAGGTGCGCACGACCTTGGCCAAGTCCTCGAAGTGCGTGTCGAGCCAGCGCGTGGCCGCGTATGCGGTCGGCGCGTCTTCGGCTTCGAGGAGCACCGAGCGGGTCATCCGTTCGTCGACGAGGGTGGCGACGATGCCGCGCTCGGTCTGTCGGGAGATTTTGGCTCCGCGGCCCACGGAGGGCCACAGCGGTGACTCGTAGGTGGCGAGCGGGACTTCGGTCTCGGTGGTTGCGATATTTCCCGAAATCCTCAGTGGCCCTACCCACCTCATGGGGACCCCGGCGATTTCGTGGATGTCGTTCATCCTGCACTTCCCGTCGTCTGGTGGGGTGCGGAGGAACCGGAACGTGTGCCCCGTCGCACACGTCTCGATCTCCGCAGTCGGTGTGAGGCAGCGTAGAAGGCCGTGGATCTTCAGGGCGCACCGGGCCGGATCGACAGGGCGACGTTGTCGAGCCGTTCCCGGGCACCCTCGGTGCGGCGCGTTCGGTGCGGGTGGGTGCCGGTGTCAAGCACCTGTTGTCCGCGGTCTGTTGGACCTCTGTGTCTGGTGCCCGATCCGGCGGGCTCGTGCGCTCTGGAGGTGCCTGTGGGGTGCGGTGCGGCTTCCCGATCCGCAGGGTTCGGGGCAGGGGCGCATATTCCGCGGCTCGTGTGTGTGCTGGTGAGGTTGGGGGTGGTGTGGGGGGGGTGTCCCATGCTTCACCCCGTCAACACCCAGGCGATGGTAAAGCACCGGGCAAGGATGGGTAATGTACGAGGGTGGTCGTGCCGAAGCGCAGACATCACCGGGGGGGGCACATGGGCGGCTATTTCAAGGTCGAGACGGACGGTCTTGGACGTCTGCTGAAGGATCTGCACGACAGCCAGGACAACATGCGCAAGGCACTGGGCGCGCTGAAGGACACCGGCCCGAAGTCGATGGGAGCGGAGGCGCTGGACAACGCCTGCGACGAGTTCCACGACAGCTGGGACAACGCGATCAAGAAGATCGCGGACGGCACCCAGGCCATCGAGGAGAAGCTCAAACAGGTCAAGCAGAACTACGAGTCGCTGGAGCACGCGCTGCGCGACGCCTTCGCGAAGAACGCCAAGTAGGCGCCGAGCAGCGCGCATTGAACCAAACCGTCTTTCTCTTTGGCCTCCGATGGGTGATTTCATGACCACGCGGGACTTCCCTGCTCTCGGCTTCAATCCGGCGCCCGGCGACCTGGGCTCCGTCGATGCCGTCACCGGCAAGCTCGACGCCGCCAAGCGCTCCCTGGACTCCGCCCATGCCGTTCTGTCCCGCATCGGCAAGGGCGATGGTCAGTGGCAGGGCGAGGCGGCGAGCGCGTTTGCAGAGAACGTCGGCGACCTGCAGAAGTACGTGAGCGACAGTCGCGATGCCATGCGTGATGCCGTCACGCAGCTGCGCTCGTGGCATACCGCGCTCTCCTCGTACCAGAGCAGGGGGCGCCAGTACGAGTCGGAAGCGGCCGCGGCCAAGCAGACGGTGGCCACGCGGAAGACCGAGAACGAGCGCGCGGTGCAGACTTACAACGAGGCTGCCGCCCACCCGGATCTGCGCCTTGCCGGCACCTACTACACCGACCAGGCTGCCTTGGACGCCGCGCAGAAGAGGATCGACGCCGCCAGCGACCGTCTGGACAAGGCGGACACGGCCCTCGACACCGCGCGCAGCCGCCTGGATACGGCAACCGAGGAGCTGGAGGGCATCGTCAAGAAGGCCGAGGAGCTCCTCGGTCATCACCAGGACGAGGCCCGCGGCATCGCCGATCGCATCCGACGCGCCACGGAGAACGCGCCGGACCCAGGGTTCTGGGAGAGCCTGGGCGACTTCTTCACCCGCATGGGACACAGCATCCAAGAGTGGTGTGCCAAGCATGCCGACCTGCTGAAGGAGATCGGCGACTGGCTCTCGATCGCCTCCAGCATCCTGGGCGTCGCCTCGCTCCTGACCATGTGGTGCCCGCCTCTCTCCGGCGCCCTGGCCAGCGCAGGGGCTTCCCTCGGTGCCCTCGCCACCCACGGAGCAGCGAAACCGGGAAGTTCGGCGCGGTCGCGACGTGGGCCGACGGCTCCATCGACCCGCTGTCCTGGTGGTCCAAAGGCCCTCAGATGGCCCAGCAGTTGCCAGGCATCGCCATCGATACGCACACTCAGCTCACCGATACCGGTGCGCCGGCTGCGGGGAGGCTGTGATGGCTCTGTCCCCGCAAAGCGTGTCGATCACCGTGGACACTCCGGAAGGTTTCCACGATCTGCCGCTGCACCTTCCCGCGGACGTCCTCGACGCTGCCGTGTGGGAGCTGGCGGAGACGATCTGGCCGGGAGGTACGGAGTTCCAGCGGGAGACTACCGCGATCGTCTACTCCGACCTCACCACGGCCCTGACCGCCGACGACGTCCTGCACGCAGCGGTCGCCCTCTACGAGACGGAGGACGGCGCCGCGAGCACCGCTCATCTGCTGGTACGGGCGCAGGCCGTGGAGCCGGAGGCCCCGGAAGTCGTCGCCGCCTCGTTCCAGGAGGCGCTCTCCTTCGAGGAGCACCGCAACGTCGCCCGGGTGGATCTGCCCTGCGGCCCGGCAGTGCTTTCTTTGCACGCCACGCTTTCTTTGCACGCCACCGAGACGGAGGGCGAGGCCGTCCTGCCGGCACTGGAGTTCGCCCAGGTCGAGTTGTACGTCCCGGCTCCGGTCCGAGGCTGGCTGATCGTGCTCGCCCTGGCGACACCGTGTTTTGCCGACCTGCCCCGGTACACAGGCATCCTGCGGCAGATCGGGGAGTCCTTGGTCGTCCGCCCCGCCGAGCAGGCCGACGAGCCACCGAAGACGCCGGCGGCCGGCGATGTGCGTGCGGTGTTCGGGTAGGCCGGAGCACGGGTGGTGGAGGGTGTTCTCGACAACCGGGACGGGTCTCGGGCCTGCGTGTGTGCCTCGGGGTACCGGTTCGCGGTCGGTGCCATGGTCCGAAGGGCGCACCCGCCGCACCGGCTTTCCCCCGCGCACACGGGGATGCAGATGATCTTCTCGCCTGTTGAACTCTGCCATCGGCGATGGCACCTGGTAACGACGCAACGAGGCAGGACGCCATGACACTGGTCTTCACCCGTCACCCCGACGCCAAGCGCTATGAACTGCGACCCCGGGGTTCCGCCGTCGTCCACGTGCTCCGCGGCGCCCCGGACGGCCGCCCCCTCCCCCAGGGATACAAGCCGCGCTTCACCCTCGCCGCCGACCGTGCCGGCGCCTCGCCGCTGGCGGTGATCGTCCGCGCGGACGGCGGTCGCCTCGCCGTGCTCACACCGGACCACGAGCAGCTGGCCGAACTGCGGCTGCCTCCGCGGAAGAAGCGGTGGCGTCCCGCATACGAGATCCTCCTGCCCGACGGCACCGTGCTGCGCGGGCGGGAAGGAACGGTGCCCTCGCTGCTCCTGAGTCTGGTGCTGTTGCCGTTGACCTTGCTGTACCTGGTTGCCCTGGCGCTGTCCGACTCCCCCGCCGGCGCGGCCACCGCCCCGCTGCGGACGGCCTGGAAGCGGCCGGGCCAGCCCTTGGGCCGGGCGGCGTTGACCGAGTCGGCCCGTGGTCGGTTCCGCGTCGGCGGCGAGGGGCTCGACCGTCGCGTGGCCTACGCACAGGCGGTGGCGAAGTACTGGGAGCGCTGACCGGCTACGGGCGGGGGCGGCCGTCGCCAGTGGCCTGGATCTCGTGGAGGGGGCTTGGCCCTTGCGCGGTGCGGGCCGGGCAGGCCCCTGCCCCCTGCCAGGCCCTGGTCATCGTCGTCTGGCTCCTGTCGTGGCCGTCTTGGCTTTATGGGCGCGAGTTGGCGCCTGTGCGCAGGACGACGGAGGCGTTGTTTCCCCCGAAGCCGAAGCTGTTGACCGCCACCACCGTGAGGGGCGAGGCGTGTTCCGATACCAGGGGCAGTCGTACCCGGTGGGTGGCTTCGGGGGTGACCAGACCCGCGGTGGGCGGGATGATGCCGGTGCGCAGGGTCTGGGACGCCGCCGCCAGGCCGACGGCGCCGGAGATGTGCAGCAGGTGTCCGATGGCGCCCTTGTGGGAGCTGACGGGCACGTCGTGCAAAGACGCCTGTGCCGCGACCGCCTCGATGGCGCGCAGTTCCGCGGTGTCTCCCTGGGGGGTTCCGGTGGCGTGGGCGTGCACGTGGTCGAGGTGGTCCGCTCGGGCGTCCGACATGGCCTCGCGGAGGCAGTCGGCGACCGATGTCTCGTCCGAGGCGACGGACTTGGCCGCCGCGACACGGGTGCCGCATCCGGCGACGACGAGGTCCGCCGCGAGCCCTCGGGCGCGGGCGCGCTGTGCGGACTCCAGTATCACGGCGCCGCCGCCCTCGCCGAGCGAGATGCCCGCGCGCTCCGTGTCGAAGGGGCGGGCGGCGGCGCGGTCGACGGCGCGTACCACGTCCATGCTGGCGTACTCGTAGTGGTTCAAGGCGGTGGCGCCCGCGACGACGGCCACGGGTGCGGCGCCTTCTCGCAGTGCCTCCCGGGCGAAGGCGATCGCGAACAGCGCCGAGGCGCAGGCGTGTGTGAGGTGGACGGACCTGCCGGGTCGCAGTACGCCGAGGGGGCCGGGGCCGAGGAACTCGCGTTCCTCGGCGTCGAGCGGGGTGGCGGGCTCGTCGGCCGGCAGGGGGGCCTGGCCGACCAATACGACCAGGGCGTCGTGCGGGACCGCGGGCAGGCGTGCCGCGCGCAGGGCTTCGACGACGGCGGCCGAGGCGTATGCCTGCTTGCGGGCGCCTGTCCCAGGGGCGAACTGCGGTACCTCGCCGACCGGTTCGCCTCGGTAGGCGGGCGCGGTGAAGCGTCGGGCGGGGGCCAGGGCGGTGCGTCCCTGGACCAGGCCGCGCCAGAGGGCATCGACTCCCGGTCCGAAGGGGGTGAGCAGGCCGAGGCCGCTGATGACGATGTCGGGCGTCGCGGACATGGCGAAGTCACCCCTCCTGGGACAGTGCTGCGAGCAGGGACGACGGCGTCCGGTGTGCCTGCGGTGCGAAGGCGCCCGATGTCTCGGCGCCCCAGACCGCGGCCACCGCGAGGCAGTTGGGTGCGAGGGGGTCCTCGGTGGGGAGCGGGACGATCTCGCACAGGACCGCGTCGGCCGGGGTGTGCCGGCCTGTCAGCCGCAGGGCGGCCGCAACGGGCATCCGCGCCAGGAGGTAGCAGTTTCCGCGGTGGCCGGCACGGCTCAGGTAGGGGCGTACCAGTTCGGAGGTCTCGGCCTGCACGGAGTCCGACGGGCGCAGTCGGCGGTGCGGGTCCAGGCAGCGGGCGGCGAGCCTGCGGGCGGCAAGGACGCTGTAGTCGTCGCAGAGTACGTACAGCGGGGCCGTGTCCTGCCGGGACCTGGGCAGGGCGGAGAACGCGGCCTGCAGGGCGGCGCTCACCGCGTCGACGGCCTTGGCGTGTGTGCTCGGCTGCTCCACGAGTGCGTCGTGGCCCACCATCTTTTGTGCGGCGGCCAGTTCGGCCTGTTCGGTGGAGGCCAGGGCGATGCGTGGATGCGGGTGCACCCCGTCGCCGTTGCGTTCCTGCATGCGGTACCCCGCCCTCTTCGCGACCTCAAGTCAGCTGATTGTGCGCTATCTTGCAGGTCTAGTCAATTACAGTCAATAAACTGTAATTGCTGTGAAGGGTGTGGCAAGATCTGATCTGTCACGGGTTGGCCTGCACTCCGTCCGCCGGTCGCCCGATACGCGTCACATGGGAGCCGAATGCCACCGATAGCGATCAGTGCCACGCGCACCGCCGTGAGCGTGAACACCGGAACGCGGGAATCCACGGTGAACAAACGCAGGACAACTCACCTGTCGGCACAGGCGGCACCTTCTACGATGCCCTTCGAGGCGGAAACCACGGCGACCGACCCCCTTGAGGGCGGGACACCCCTGGCACGCAGGGCAGTTGCTCGTACGCAACCCTAGGGCCGGGAAGCCCTGGGCGGCCTCCACCCGCCGGAGGAGATTCGCCCTACACACATTGACGGATCACCGGGCGGGGGCGTCAGACCTGCTCAGGGTCGGCAGTCAGCAACCGGGCCCGGGGAATTCTGCGGGCATTCGACAGAAAGGGGGAGGCCGTGCCACGCTCGGCTCTGGTAATCGGGGGCAACCGGGGAATAGGGCTGGCCGTAGCACGGTGCCTCACACAGCGCGGGGACCGGGTGGCGATCACCTACCGCACCGGTCTGGAACCTGAAGAATTCTTCGGTGTCCCCTGCGATGTCACGGACCTTGACAGCGTCCGTCGGGCCTTCGACCGGGTCGAGAAGGAGCAGGGCCCCGTGGAGGTACTGGTCGTCAATGCCGGGATCACCCGGGACCGCCTGCTGCTGTCCATGGCCGAGGAGGACTTCGCGGCCGTCGTCGACACCAACCTGACCGGTGCCTACCGGGTTCTTCGGCACGCCACACGCGGCATGCTGCGCGCCCGGTGGGGCCGGATCGTCCTGGTCTCCTCGACCGTCGCCATGTCGGGCGAGACGGGACAGGCCAACTACGCCGCCTCGAAGGCCGGGTTGATCGGGTTCGCCCGCTCCCTGGCGCGGGAACTGGGCACCCGTGGCATCACCGTGAACGTGGTGTCCCCCGGACTCACCGACACCGCCATGGCCGCCGCCCTGTCCCAGGAGCGCCGCCGCCAGATCCTCGCCCAGGTCCCGCTCGGCCGCATCGCCCGCCCCGAGGAAGTGGCCGCGGCCGTCACCTTTTTGACGGGAGAGGAGGCGGGCTACATCACCGGTGCCGTCCTGCCCGTGGACGGCGGTTCGGGGATGGGGCACTGACCGCCTGTCCCGGTCCCGTCCCGCCCGGTCCCGCTTCGCCACGCTCACGTTCGCTTGCTCACAAGGTTGCACGAGGTTGGAGGTCCACCATGAAAACGCTCGTCTTCATCGGTTCCCGCCGGTTACGGGGCCAGGTATGACGGCGGAGCCCGGCCACGCCGTCTGCGTCATCGGCTGCGGTCCACGCGGGGCGTCGGTAGTCGAGCGAATTCTCGCCAATTCCCCGGCCCTGCTCGACGGTGCGCCGCTGACTGTCCATGTGGTCGACCCCTGGCCGCCGGGGGCAGGTCGCACCTGGCGCACCGACCAGCCCGCACTGCTGTGGATGAACTCCACCGCCGAGCAGGTGACGATGTTCCCCGGCGCAGGGGTGAAGTGTGCCGGGCCCGCCCGGCCCGGACCGACGACCGGCCAGTGGCTCACCGGGCCGCTCCACGACGGCGCCTATGCCTCACGCGCCGACCAGGGCCGTTATCTGCGCTGGTTCTTCGAGCAGGTGACCGCCGAGCCGCCGGCGGGGGTCGACGTCCTCACCCATCGGGCGAGCGTGGTGGATCTGCTGCGCACGGGCGACGGACGGCAGCGCGTGGTCCTCGACGGCGGACTGTCCCCGATCGACGTCGACCACGTCGTCATGGCCCTGGGGCATCCGCACAACCGGAGCGCATCCCACTGGGGTGGGATCCCCCGCATCGGGCCCGGCCCTGCCGATCCGGAGCGACTCGCGGCGATTGCGCCCGGCGAGCGGGTCGTGGTGCGCGGTCTGGGGCTTGTCTTCACCGACTGCCTGGCGCTGCTGACGCAGGGGCGTGGTGGGCAGTTCGTCCGGCGCGAGGGCCGGCTGCGCTATCTGCCCTCGGGGCGGGAGCCCCATCTGATCGCCGGGTCCCGCCGGGGGGTTCCGCTGCCTCCGCGTGTCACGGCGCCCTTCACCGCGCCGCGTCCACCGCGGTTCGCCACCCTGGCTGCCTGCCGGGAGCGGCTCGGCCGTGCCGGGGCCCGCTTCGACCGCGATGTGTGGCCGCTGATGCTGGCCGAGTTGGCCTGGAGTCACTACCAGGCGCTGTTCGCCCTGCACCCCGAGCGCACCCGGATGACGTGGGCCGCCTTCGATGCGGAGTTCGCGCTCTTCGTCGACGATGACGACCGGCGGGAGAAGTTGGTCAGGGCCGCGGTCCCCGAGGACGGGGACCGGTTGGACCTCGCCCGGCTCGAAGCCCCCTTGTCCGGGGTGGAGTTCAGCGGTGCGCAGGAGCTTCAGGACCATGTCCGTGGCTATCTCCTCGATGCGCTGCGCCGGCGCGGCCAGGGGCAGAGCACGGATCTCGCCGTGGTCGGTGCCCTGGGGTCGGTGGGCGCGGTGGTGGAGGAGATGTGGCGGGGCGGGGAGTTGAGCCCGCAGGCGGTGGCCCAGGCATGGGAGCGCTTCACCTTCGGTGCCTTCCTCAGTTCTGGTCCGCCGCCGCTGCGCTCGGAGCAGTTGCTGGCCCTCTCCGAGCAGGGCATCGTCACCTTCGTGGGAAGCGGTATGACGGTCCAGGCGGATCCCGGCCGTGGCGTGGTGCGGGCGAGGAGTGAGGCGGTTCCCGCGGTGCACGAGGGGACGGTGCTGCTGGATGCGTATCTGGAGAAGACCGAGCCCGAGCGGGTGGAGAACCCTTTGCTGAAGGCCCTGTTGGCCCGCGGCGAGCTGGTGGAGGAGCAGGTCGAGGGGGCGGGCACGGGGACGTTCCTGCTCTCCGGCGCGCAGCTGCACCCGATCGACGCGGACGGCATCGTGCAACGGGACCGTGCCGTGCTGGGCCCCGCGCAGTTTCCCCGGGCGAACACCGATGCGGCGTTCTTCCGCCAGACCGACGCGGTCGCGCGCCAGGCGCTGGCCGGAAACCTCCGTGGTGCTGACACCGACTCATTTCCGGCAACGTAGCCTGCCAGCGACTAAGTGATCGTTTCAGAAAAATTACATACTTATTGATACTCATTGCACCAGGAGCGGCGCGATGCTGCCCGTTGCAATCGGCAGGCACCGCAGGCAAGGCAGGAAGGACCCCCTGACCAGGGGCCCAAAGGGGGAACAGATGCAGTCGTTGGGTTGCGAGTGGGAATTATGGGAACCGCTGTGTCCGATGCCGGTCGAGGCCGGCGCCCTGGACGTGTTCTGGGTGGAGGAGAGGTCGACGGCGAGTGCCGGACTCCAGGAGCGGGGCGGGCACCGCGGGATCCGTGCCGTGCTGGCGCGGGTGCTGAACCAGCCGGAATCGGAAACGGTGCTCTCGCACGACCGGTTCGGCCGTCCGCAGCTCCAGGGGTCACCGTTCGGGCTGTGCCTGTGCCGGGACGACGGGCGTCTGATCGTGGCTCTGGCCCATGGGATGTCCGTGGCGGTCAGTGCGCACACCGTGCCGGAGGCGCTGGGGGATGCGGCCCTGCTCGCCTTCGACCCCGCCGAACGACGCCTGCTGAACTCCGCGCCGGAACAGGGAGTTCCACGGCTCGCGGCGCAGTTGTGGACGCGCAAGGAGGCGGCTTTGCGGCTGGCGGGGCCGGGCATGCTGGCCCTGGCGGGAGAGACGCGCACGCTGCCCGGCGCGCACGGCGGTGAGGTCGTCCTTCCCGGAGGGCAGCACGGTCCGCGCAGCGTTCAGGTGCGCGACCTGCCCACCGGCGACGGTGGATGGGTGGCCTCGGCCGCGACGTCCGCGCCGGTGCGCACGGTGCGGGCCTGGCGGCTGACACACCCGGAGTCCGAGCCGGTCATGGGCTGATGACTGCCACGGGGTCGACCCCGCCGGTGGACGCGGCGGGGTCGCTGAGCTCCCGCCACACCGCGGCCACGAAGCGGAAGGCGCCGGCCGTCTCGTACTGGGCGGCCGCGGCCTTGTAGGCGGTCTCGGCCTGCTCCGTCCTGCCCGCGGCCCGGTGGGCGCGGGCCACTGCGAGGGTGCAGCGCGCCCGGTCCGTCACAGGCAGTGCGTCCTGGCCGGCCTCGGCCCGGCGGGCGTGGTCGGATGCCTGGGCGGTCTGTCCCCGGCCCAGTGCGACCAGCGTCTCCAGGGCTGCGAGGCGGGGTGTGTCGGCGGGGGTGCCGATCACCTCGACTGCTTGTCGCGTCCGCTCCAGCAGCGATGCGGCGGCCTCCGGGCGGCCGGCTGCCTGGTTCAGCAGGGCGGCGGCCCACAGCATCCGTACGCGCTGGGCGTCGGCTCCCGGGCTCAGGGCGACGGCCCGGTCCAGGAGGTCCACGGCCTCGCCGGGCCGTTCGGTGACGTAGCGGTGTGCGGCCACCACCCACAGGACGGTGGCGCGTGGCCCTCCGGCGGGGAGGTCGGCCGCCGATCGCAGCAGTCGGTCGCACAGGCTGCCCGCGCGCTCCCAGTCGCCGCCCTCCAGCCAGACGGAGGCCAGGCTCACCTGTGCCTGTACCCGTTCGGGCATGCCGGGGTCGAGGGCGTCGGTGCAGCGCAGTGCCTCCTCGCAGAGCCGTGCGCTTTCCTGAAGCCGGCCGGAGGTCCGCAGCAGGTGGGCGGTCTCCGTGGCGACGCGGGCGTGCAGCAGGGGTGAGGTCTTGGTGAGGGGGTCGGCCAACAAGGCGTTGAGGGTGTCCTCGCGGGCGGTGGCGTCCCCCAACCGCCCCAGGGTGGCGGCGAGTTCCCAGCGGGCTTCCCAGAGCACCTCCTCGGCCCCGAGGGTGGTGGCCTCCTGGACGACGTCGCGCAGGTGGCTCAGCGCGGACTCCCAGTCGCCGGAGAGTTGGCAGGATCGAGCCGCGATCAGTCGTCCCACCAGGTCCAGTCGGTGCAGTCGCCGCTGCTCGTCCGGCTGGGGTGCGGACAGTTCCTCGGGCGTCATTCCGAGCCGGTCGGCGATGGCCAGCACGGCTTTGCGGCTGGGCGTGCGCCGACCGCTCTCGACGAGGGAGACGTAGCTGGGAGAGATCCCCTCCCCCGCAATGTCCGACTGGGACATGCCGCGGGCGCGACGGATCTCCCGCACCCGCTTCCCGAAGTCTGGCTGTTCGACCATGAAGGTAATCGCCCACTGAAGTGAAGTATGCGGAGAAGGTTTTTGTCACGGCCCCAAACGAAACTGTGACGCATCAGTCTAGCCGTCGCGCCGGCGGCGGCATGCAAACTTGGCCATCCCTTGACCTATACCCTTGACATCGAGTCATACTCTAGTCATGGAAGAGTCAAGCGAGGTGGTCCTGCGGGGGGAACGGCGCACCCGCCGATGGGCGCTGCACGCCATGCTGTGCGCAGTGGCCATCGGCGCCGCGGGCGAGGCCATGACCGTGGTCGCCGTCCCCTGGTTCGTCTTGAAGACCACCGGGAGCGTGGCCAGTACGGGGCTGATCGTCGCCGTGGTGGCGATCGGCTCGGGACTGGTCGGCTTCGCCGCCGGGCCGCTCGTGGACCGGTGGGGCTTTCGGACCATGGCCGGCATCTCCTATCTGCTCAGCGGTGCGGCCGCGCTGTGCGTCCCGCTGTGCTTCGCCGCGGGCTGGATGAACTTCCCCACGCTCCTTGCCCTGGTGCTCGCCGCGCGCCTGCTCGATGCGCCCGGCGCGGCGGCGGTCACCGGGTTGGTGCCCTCACTGGCCGCATCGGCCCGGATCCCCCTGGAGCGGGGCAACGCGCTGCTGAGCGGCGTCCATCAGACCGCCCAGCTGTGCGGACCGCCACTGGGCGGAGCCGCGATGGCGGTGCTGGGCACCGAGGGCACCTTCTACCTCACCGCGATCGCCTGCGTGTTGGCGGCGGCCGTCATCGCCCTGTGCGTTGCGCCCGGGGACCGCGGACTCGGCGACGGCCCGGCCAAGGGCTATCTGAGCGACCTGTGCACGGGGTTGCGCACCTTGCGCGACCATCGACTGCTGCGCGCCCTGACGCTCTCCTCCACCGCCTTCAACGCGCTGGACGGCGGGATCTCCGGGGTGATCCTGGTGACGTTCTCCTATGAGCATCTGGGCAGCGCGGCCAGCCTGGGTGTGTTGCTGACCTGCTTCGGCCTGGGCACGCTCGCCGGGACGCTCGGCTACGCCGCGGTGGGGCACCGCTTCGGGCGGCGCACGCTGTATGTGCGGTCCGGCCTTTTGGTGGGCGGGTTGCTCGCCCCGTTGGCGGCGTTGCCGTCGCTGCCGGTCGCGGCCGGACTGTTGGCCGTGGTGGGCGTCGTGGCGGCGCCCGTGGGCCCGTTGCGCACGAGCGTGCTCCAACAGCAGGTGCCCGGTGAGCAGTACGGGCGGGTGACGTCGGCGATCGACACCCTCTCGCTGGCCGCGGTGCCGCTGGGGGCCTCGGCGACCGTCGCCCTGATCGGCGGCGCCGGGCTGCCGACGACGATCCTGATCATCGCCGGCGTCTACCTGCTGATCGTCCTGGGCTGCTGGGCCGCCCCGGCGCTCCGCGACATGTGAGCACCCCCGGTCGCTCGCCATGACTTTATTTGACAAGTAACGACTCAATGCTGACTCTACTTCCCTGTGGACTTTTATCCTGAGGGGGACATATGACACCTGTTGCCGACGTCTCGGGGGCGGCGATCGTGGCGGAGGGCATCCCCTTCGCCGAGCGCTACGAAGCACTGCGCCGCGTCCGGGCATTCCTTGCCGAGGAACCCGAAGAGGTGCACGCCCTGCTGTGCGAGATCTCCACGCACCGTGCCGCGGGCTACGAGATCCAGGCGGCCATCAGCACCCTGGACGGTGCGCTTGCCGAGGTGGAGCAGTACCGCCCGGGCAGGGTGCCCAGCCTCGCGGTCTTCATGCCGTCCAACGTCATGCTCTACTCGTACGTGCTGTACCTGCTGGTGCCCTCGCTCTACGCGGAGCGGCTCGTCTTCCGCCCGTCCAGCCAGGTCAAGGGGCAGATGCGGCGGCTGCACGAGATGCTGGCGCGGCACCACCGGTTGCCCATCGAGCTGACCGAGGCCAGTCAGCGAACGTTCCTGCACGACTACGTGCGCCCGGCCGAAGTCGTGGTCTTCACCGGCGCCTACGACAACGCCGAGCAGATCCGCCCCCAGCTGAGGCCGGGTCAGCTCTTCCTGTTTCTCGGCTCCGGCGTCAACCCCTTCGTCGTGGCCCCAGGCGCCGACCTCGACCAGGCGGTGCGTGACGCCGTCGAGATCCGACTGCTCAACGCCGGCCAGGACTGCCTGGGTCCCGACCTCTTCTGCGTCCACCAGGATCTGCTCGACCCCTTCGTCGACGCCCTGGTCAAAGAGGTCAAAGGGCTGCGCTACGGCCCCTACACCGATCCCGACGCCGACTACGGCCCGATCTTCTACGAGGGGGCCCTGGAGGAGGCGGCGCTGTACCTGGCTCGCAACCGCCAGCGCATCGTCCACGGCGGCGGCGTCGACTTCCGCACCCGGCGCATCGAACCCGCGGTGGCCGTCGGCGGCCAGGTCACACCCCGCACCCAGCTCCCGGAGTTCTTCGCGCCGGTCTTCAACATCGTCGGCTACCGCGACACGCAGGCCCTCGCCGCCACGCTCACCACGGGCATCTTCACCGAACGGGCCCTGGGGGCCAGCGTCTACGGCGATGCCCCCGGCCTCATCGAGGCGCTGGGCCGCCGCACCACGGTGACCGTGCAGTGCAACCTGCTCTCCATCGACAACGGCAACGCCCCCTTCGGCGGCCACGGCCGCATGGCCAACTACGTCGCCCTGGACGGGGAGTTGCGGGCCGAGCCCATCCTCCTCTCCAAGGCCGTCGCCGAGCACTTCACCGGAGCCGGGAACGTCAAGGAGGCGGGCCGATGACCTCGCACAGCCACCCCACCGCCTGGGCCGCCGTCGCCGACCACGTCCGCCACCTCGGCGTCGGTGCCGTCTTCGGCCTGCCCGGCGACGACATGGACCTGCTCGGCGCACTGGAGCAGAGCACCACCGAGGTCGTGCTGTGCCGGGACCAGCGCCACGCCGTGCACATGGCGACCGGTTACGCCCTGGCCAGCGGACGCCTTGCCGTGTGCGCGGTCGGCAAGGGGCCCGCGCTGACCAACACGCTCACCGGCCTGCTGGAGGCCAGGTCCGCTGCCGCCCCCGTGATCCTGCTGGCGGGCGGCACCGGCCTGGACCGGCTGGGCACCGGGGCGTTCCAGGAGCTCGACCAGCTCGCGGCGGTACGCCCGTTCACCAAGTGGGCGGTGCGGGTGGATCACTCCGAACGCCTGCCGGCGGCGTTGGACAAGGCCGCCCTGATCGCGGTCAACGGCACCCCCGGGCCGGTGTATGTGGAGATCGCCGAGCAAATCGCCCAGGAGCCGGTGACGGTCCCGGCGCCCTGGCGGCCCGCCACGCCGCAGCGGCTCCCGCCCGACCCGCAGGCGCTGCGCGCCGCCGCCGACCTCATCTCCGCCGCGCATCGCCCGCTGCTGCTGGTCGGCGGCGGTGCCCGGCACCGCAACACCGATCGGTCGGTGGAGCGCCTGGCCGATCTGCTGGGCGCGGGAATGTTCTGCACCGCCTCCGGGCGTGGCACGCTCCGCGAGGATCACCCGCTGTTCTGCGGGGTCTCCGGCCTCTACACGGTGGCCCCCGCCACCGAGTTGTGGCGGGACGCCGACCTGGTGATCGCTCTTGGCAGCCGGCTGGAGGAGACGGCGACCTTCGGCTGGCCGGAACATCCGGACCGTCCGGTGATCCAGGTCGTCTCGGCGGAGGACTCCGCCGTGACCGACCGGCCGGGAGTGTGCCTGCTCGGCGACGTGCACCACGCCGTCTCCGGCTGGACGGAGTTGCTCGGGGGCCACCAGCGTCCCGCGCAGTGGGCCGGGCGCGTGCGCGAGGTACGCGCCGGCCTCCACGAGCATGCCGTGCGGCGGGCGGCAAAGGCGGCGGCAGCGGTCCGCCCCGCGGGCGAGGGCGGCGCCACGGTGGCCGAGGTGTTGGCCGCCGTGGACCGTGCCGTCCCGGCCGACCGGGTCCTGGTGCAGGAGAACGGGCTGCAGGACATGTGGTCGTACTTCTTCCCGCACTGGTCCTGCGGCGCCCAGGGGGGCTCCGTGGTGCCCAGCGAGCAGACACCGCTGGGTTTCGGGGCCGCGGCCGCGGTCGGCGTCCAGCTCGCGCTGCCCGGGCGTGCGGTCGTCGCGGTCGTCGGCGACGGGGCGTTCAACGTCTTTCGCGGCGAACTGCCGACCGTGGCGGACTCCGGCGCCCCGGTGCTCTACATCGTGCTGGACAACGGCGGTTACGGGTGGCTGCAGACCAACCTCGACCGGGTCTGCGGGGAGGACTCCCGTTTCGCCTTCACCGCCGCGCGCCCCACCGGCACCGAGGGCATCGCCCGCGCCTACGGCCTTGGACACTGGCGTGTCGAGGACCGAGGGGACCTTGACCGGGCCGTGGCGGAGGCGTGGCGCCACTGCGCGTCGGGCAGTGCGGCGGTGGTCGAAGTGCGCGTCCGCCTCACCGACACCCCGCCGGGCATCGACGAGCCGGCGGGGGACTTCCCCCTGCGCGAGGACTCATGACCGCCCTAGGACCACAAGAAGGCGAGAACGCATGTCCATGGTGATGTTCTTTCCCGGCCTGGTGCCCAGCCGCTACGACGCGATCCGGGACTTCATCACGGCCAGCACGCACGGCAAGCGCCGGTTCGCCCAGGCCGACGAGGTCCTTGGCTACTCGCTCGCCGAGGCGTACCGGGAGGCGTCGATCTACGACTGGGAGGTGTACGAGTCCGGTTTCATGGCGCTGACCCTCGCGTTGGCCGACTGGGCGGAGGAACACTGGGGAGCGCGTCCCGCGCTGTGCGGCGGCCAGAGTTTCGGCTCGTTCATGGCGGCCGTCCGGTCGGGGGCGCTGACCTATCAGGAGGCGCTGCTGCTGGTCCGCCGCAGCGTCGTGGTGGAGACGGACTACTTCACGTCGCTGGAGACGCCGCTGGGGTGCCACTTCTTCTACCGGCTCTCGCACGAGACGGTGGGTGCCCTGGTCGAGGAGTTCCGCTCGCGGGGCCAATGGGTCGAGCTCTCGGTCATCATGGACGAGGGGGTGCACGCGGTCTCCGCCGAACTGCACACGCTGGAGCACTTCGAACAACGCGTCCGTGAAGAGGGCGGCTTCCCCTTCTACACGATGAACCGTGCCGAACACTGCTCCGCCGTCGCCGGGCTGCGGCAGCGTCTGCACGACGAGGTGTACGGGACGATCGGCTGGAACACCGCCCGGATCCCGTTCGTCTCCGACGTGGACGGGCGGTTGCTGACCGACTCCGAGGAGATCAAACAGGATCTGCTCGATGGCTGGACGACCCCGGTGCACTGGGAGACCGTGGTGCGCGGCCTGCGGGCCGCCGGCACCACCGAGGTGTGGATTCCGGGCCCGCGCACCATGTTCGCCCGCATCACCGACAAGACCTTCCCCACCCGTGTCATCACTCCGAAGATGGCCCTGGGAACTTGAACTCAGGCACCTGGGCCAGGGGCCTGAGTTCGGTGTCCGAGCCCGGTGTCTGTGTTTCGTGACAACGGCATACGAAAGCGCTCTGCCCCGGTCCGTCCAGGCCGGGGCAGAGCGCTTGGTGGGCGCGGAACTTCGCGCCGGTGGGTCAGATCTGCTTCTCGATCCGGGTGACCACGTCGGACACCAGGCGCAGTTCCTTGAGCTCCTCCTCCGGGAGCCGGACCCCGAAGCGTTCCTCGGCGGAGACGATGACCTCCACCATGGCCAGGGAGTCGACGTCGAGGTCCTCGACGAAGGACTTCTCCTCGGAGACGTCGGCGGGTTCGACGTCGGCGACCTCGTTGAGGATCTCGGCGATGCCCTTGATGATCTCTTCACGCGTCATGGTTGTTCTCTCCTGAATCGGTGTATCCGGTGCGGGTTCAGCTGTCCTCGGCGGCCGGCTGCTTGCCGATGAGGCCGACGACGTGCTCGGTGAAGGTCTGGTCGATGCCGATGAGTCGCAGCTGTCTGCGGAGGCTGTCGATGCCCAGTTGGCGCATGCTGGGGATGCCGGGCGCGTACTCGGCCTCGCCGCCCTCCTCGATGCGCAGTGCGAGCGGGGCCGACTGCTCGATCATGTCGCAGATCTCGTCGGTGTATCCCTCGCGCACCCCTTGGCGCAGGGCGTGCAGGCCGAAGCTGACATGGCGCGACTCGTCACGGCACATCGCGGTGAACCCTGCCTTCAGGCCGGGCATCAGCGGGACCTTGTGCAGGGACTGGACGATGGCGCGTTGGCCGACAAGTGCCAGGACGCCTTCGGAGATCAAGTGGAAGAGCGCCACCGCGCGCAGCCACTGACCGTAGTCGGAGGGTGCGTTCTGCAGGGTGCGGATGACCTCCGTCTCCAGCCGGCTCAGCTCCCGATGGGGCGGCGTGCACATGTTCCATGCCTGGACCAGCATCCGTTTGGGGTCGGAGTCCAGACCCAGGATCTCTTCGCCCAGGCGCAGCATCAGTTGGGTGTGGCGGGTCTCGTCGGCGATCTGGGTGCCGAGGTAGAGGTGGTCGGTCTCCTCGGGTGCGCCGGTGAGGATCGGGGCGAGCAGGTCCAGGCCGGTGTACTCGCCGATGATGAAGGTGGCGACCGACTCCTGGATCGCCTTCTTGGCCGGCTGGGACAGCCGCTTGTCGAAGTCGTGTCGGTCGGGTTCGAGTTCAATCGCCTGCGCGGACCACTGCTGCTTCTCCCAGCGTTCGTAGAGCGCCTGGGGTTTGGGCTGTTGCGCCGCGACGACGTCGGCGTGCCGTAGCACGTGGTCGACGGGAAGGTCCGGCATCTGCGCGAGCGACGCGTCGTCGAGCAGCAAGGTGCTCCAGCGAGTCATGTCAGCTCTCCATGACTAGAAAGTAAAGTCTATGACTACCTGACGAGTCGGCAGCGAATAGCAGTGTTCGGCTCACCGTCAAGGACGTTGGGCGTAGCGTGCGCCTTCGACTACGGGCTCTTCAGGGCATCATCGTAACCCACGCAGTCATGCTTTTTGACAATCCTCGACCGATGAGTCAATGTTCTCTCGTCGGTTCGCCCCAGCGGCCACGCCGACCGTCCCACGGCCGTGGATACGCCCAGAGAGGAGTGCTCGAAGGTGTCCAGGCACATGCAGCACGCCGACCGCCGTGTAGTGGTCACCGGATCCGGAGTGATCTCCCCCATCGGGCACACCGTCCGCGACTTTTGGGCCGCACTGTCCCAGGGGCGCAGCGGTATCCGCCGCATCTCGCGCTACGACGTGAGTGATCTGCCGACCCAACTGGCCGGCGAGATCACCGACTTCGAGCCCCGGGACTACATGCCCAACCGCACGGCCCGACGCCTTGACCGCTTCGCGCAGTTCGCGCTGGCCGCCGCGCTGGAGGCACTGCAGGAGGCCGGGCTCGAGGTGAGCGAGGAACTCGCCCCCCGCACGGCGGTCCTCCTGGGATCGGGTTACGGTCCGGGCCAGTTGATCCAGTCCGCCGTCCTGGACCTGGCGCGCGACGGCCGCCGTGCGATGACCCCCTACCTGGCCTCGGGCGGCGGGGCGGACAGCGGGGCCGCCGAGATCGCCGTCCGCATCGGCGCCCGTGGCCCCTCCGGCTCGACGGTCGCCGCCTGCGCCTCGGGGGCCACCGCCATCGGCGACGCACTGCGGCTGATCCGGCACGGCTACGCCGACGTGGTCGTGGCAGGCGGCTCCGACGACGCCGTCAACCCGCTCGACCTGGCGGCCACCGCAAACGTCGGGGCGCTGTCCCGGAGGTGCGACCCGGCCGCGGCCAGCCGCCCCTTCGACCGGGCCCGCGACGGATTCGTCATGGGGGCCGGCGCGGGAGTGGTCGTCCTGGAGTCCGCCGAGCACGCCGAGCGGCGCGGCGCCACGATCCTGGCCGAGCTGGCGGGATACGGGGTCACCACCGACCTCTACCACGCGACCCGGCCGCACCCCCAGGGTCTGGCCGCCCAGCAGGCGATGCGCGACGCCCTGGCCGACGCCGCACTGCGCCCGCAGGACATCGACTACATCTGCGCGCACGGCACCAGCACCCCACTGAACGACCGCATCGAGAGCGCGGCGATCCGTGAGGTGTTCGGGCCCCACGCCTTGACCACGCCCATCAGCTCGGTGAAATCGATGACCGGGCACATGATCGGCGCCGCCGGAGCGGTCGAACTGATCGCCACCGTGCAGACGATCCGCACCGGCCTGGTGCCCCCGACCCTCAACTGCGACGACCCCGAGGACCGGGAACTGGACTTCGTACCGCACCGGGCACGGCCGCACCGCACCCGGGCGGCCATGAGCAATTCGTTCGGCTTCGGCGGCCACAACGCCGTCCTCGTGGTCCGCGAGTGGCCGGGCACCGCGCACCAGCACAACCCGATGGAGGGGGAACAATGAAGGGCAGACTGGTCACCTTGGACCGGCCCACCGACGCCGACTTCGAACTCATCGCGGACTGGCTCGGCCCCGCCTCACTGACGGCCGTCCTGTCCGTCGACACCAACGAGTTCCTCTCCCCCGAGGAACTGAAGAAACACAACACCACCGGCCAGATCCGCCAGTTCGCGGTCCGGGACTGCGACGGCCAGACCGTGGGCACGGTCAACTACCGCCAAAGCGGCACCCCCGGCAGCTACACCATCGGCGGAGCCATCGGGGACCCGGCCATGTGGCACCGGGGCATGGGCGCCGAGGCGTTCGACCTCCTGCTGGACCATCTCTTCCACGGCCGCAACGCACACCGGGTGCAGTTCACCACCGGCCTGTTCAACAAGCCCGTCATCCGACTGGTCACCCGGGCAGGCTTCGTCCTCGAAGGCATCCTGCGCGACTACCTCTACCTCGACGGCCGGCACCACCACGCCGCCATGTGGTCACTGCTGCGCCACGAGTACTACGAGGCCGTCGACATCCTCTCCCGGCAATCGCCCCACTTCGTCCACCCCGACCAGATCCCCGAGTCCGACAAGGCCGCCGCCCGAGCAGTCCTGCGCGACCACTTGAAACGCCCGGGTGCCGAGACCTCCATCCAACTCCTGCTGGAAGAACTGGCCGACGGGGAGGAAGAACGGTGATGAACTCCAGGCCGCCGGCCGAGGCGTACTGCCTGGCCGACGCCGTCTTCTACGACACCGGCAACGGTGCCGCCACGCAGGACGACACCGTCTTCCCCCAAGCCCACGCCCCCGCCCCCCAGGGCTGGGAGCGCCACGACCGGGACGTGTGGACGGTCTACACGCCGCAGGGCCACGTCATGCCGCAGCAGGGATGGAAAATCCACATCTCCGGTCTGCCCGACAACGCAGGCCGCCTCGTGGACGTCGCCTTCGCGTACTGCCTCGGCAAGGGCATCCCCTTCAAGTTCCTGCGCAGCCGCAACGTGGTGACCACGCACAGCCTGAAGTACGCGCCCCGTTCGGCGAGCGGAAAGATCGTGACGATCTACCCGTCGAACGAGAACGAACTGCACGACACCCTCACCGAACTGGCCCCTGCGCTGGAGGGCGAACCCGGCCCCTACATCCTCACCGATCTGCGGTGGGGCAACGGCCCGCTGCACGTACGCTACGGCGGCTTCGTCATGCGGTACTGCACCGACGACGACGGCGCCACCGTGCCGGCGATCGAGCGGCCCGACGGGGTACTGGTGCCCGACCGGCGGCGCCCGGTGTTCGAACTGCCCGACTGGGTCCGGCTGCCGGACTTCCTCGCCCCCCAGCTCACAGCCCGTCAGTCCGCCGGCGCCGATGCCGACTTCCCCTACCGCATCGAGCAGGCCCTGCACTTCTCCAACGGCGGAGGCGTCTACACCGCCCGCCACACCGACGGCAGGCACGTCGTCCTCAAGGAGGCGCGACCGCACGCCGGCCTCGACGGGCGCGGCACCGATGCCCTGGCCCGCCTGGAGCGGGAGCGCCGCGCCCTGCAGCAGCTCGCCGACATCCCCGGCGTGCCCCGGCTGTATGGCCACCACCTGGTCTGGGAGCACCACTTCCTCGCCGTGGAACGCATGCCGGGCGACACCCTGCAGTCCTGGTTCGCCCGCAACTACCCGCTGACCAGAGCGGACGCGACCGAGGAGGACCTGGCACGCTACGCCCGCCGGGCCCTGGCACTGGCCGACCGGATCGAACGCATCGTCACCGCGATCCACCAACGCGGCATGGTCTTCGGCGACCTGCACCCCGGCAACGTGCTCGTCGACGATCACGACGAGGTCTCGCTGGTCGACTTCGAACTGGCCGTCCCCATCGAGCAGGCGCAACGGCTCGGCCTGGGCCACCCCGGTTTCACCGGCCGGGGCAAGACCGGCCTGGCACTGGACCGCCATGCCCTCGCCGCGCTGCGACTGTGGCTGCTCTTCCCCCTGACCGTATTGTCCGAACTGGACCCCGAACGGGTCCTCGGCCACATCGAGGTCGCCGAGAGGCGGTTCGCTCTGCCTGCGGGAACCCTCGACGCCCTCCGATGCGAACTGCAGCCCGCACCGGAGGCGCTCACCAAAGTGCCCGACGCCCTGCGCGCAACAGGCCCGGCCCTGCTGGACGCCCAAGCGCCCGACTGGGACAAGGTGCGCGCGTCGATGGCCCAGGCGATCGTGCTCAGTGCCACACCCGAGCGGAGCGACCGGCTCTTCCCCGGTGACATCCGGCAGTTCTTCCTCGACGGCCTCAACCTCGCCTACGGAGCGGCGGGCGTGTTGTGGGCACTGCACCACACCGGCGCCGGCCGCTACGTGGAGCTGGAGCAGTGGCTGGTGCGCGCCGTGGAACGAAGGTCGGTGCACCGGCCGGGGTTCTACGACGGGCTGCACGGAATCGCCCACGTCCTGGAGGAGTTCGGGTACCGCGACAGCGCCACGCGCCTGCTGGCCGACTGCCGGCCCGGACTGTCCGCGGTGCGCGATGTGAGCCTGTTCGCGGGCGCGTCCGGCGTCGGACTGAACCTGCTGCACTTCGCCGCCCGCACCAACCAGGGCAGCTACCGCGACCAGGCCCTGGAGCTGGCGGAAGGCATCGCCGAGGCGATCCGCGCGGGCACCGCCCCCGGTATCCTGCGCGGGACCGACCGCGGCGCCCGCGCAGGACTGCTGCGCGGCTGGAGCGGGCCGGCACTGTTCTTCCTGCGCCTGTACCAGCACACCGCTGAGCGCAGCCACCTCGACCTCGCCCTCGCCGCACTCCACCGCGACCTCGACCTGTGCCGCACCGGGCCGGACCAAACCCTCCAAGTGGACGGCGGATACCGGCTGTTGCCCTACCTCGAAGTGGGCAGCGCGGGCATCGCGCTGGTCGCCGACGAAGTCCTGGCGCACCGCAACGACGACCGGCTCGCACACGCCATGACCGCCCTGCGCCGGGCCGCCGTACCGGAGTTCGTCCTGGAGCCGAACCTGTTCAACGGCAGGGCCGGACTGCTCGCGACGCTCACCGCCCTGGACCGGCATCGCCCCGGGAAGGCCCCGGATGCGGCGGTGGAGGGCCACCTGGTGAGCCTCCACTGGCACGCCATGTCCTACCGCGGGCACGTCGCCTTCCCCGGGGAGCAGCTCAGAAGGCTCTCGATGGACCTGGCAACGGGCAACGCCGGCATCCTGCTCGCGCTCGCCGCGGCGTTGGACGGGCGCCGCGCATTCCTGCCCTTTCTGCGCCCCTGACCCGTCCCCCAAGCTCCGGCCGGCTTCAGACCGACCGGTACACCAACACCCGCAAGACCACGAGAGGAGGAAACACCATGACGAACGTTCTGGACCTGCAGGGTCTCCAGGTTCCCGCCGAGGAGGCCGAGCTGCTCCTCAGCACCGCCAGCACCAACTGCTGACGCCCCGACTGTTACCGCCACACATGACGAGTTCAGGAGAGGAGGAAACACCATGACGAACGTTCTGGACCTGCAGGGTCTCCAGGTTCCCGCCGAGGAGGCTGAGCTGCTGCTCAGCACCGCCAGCACCAACTGCTGACGCTGGAAATAAACGGGGGTCCGGTGCCTGCCCCGAGCAGGCACCGGGCCCCGCTTCGCCTGCACACACATCTGCACACACACCTGCACATGCGTCTGCGCACACGTCGCAGACCGCCCGCGCCCGGGCGGCGAGCGGGCGTGCGTGCGTGCCGGGCGCCGAAGGACAGGAGGGGCCTGTGCGAACACGGCCTGGCCCCGACCGGAGGGAGAGGAACCCGGTGAGCGGTTTGCTCCAGGGCAAGAAAGTGCTGATCACCGGCGTGATCAGCCAGAGCTCGATCGCGTACTGCGCGGCCCGGCTCGCACAGGAACAGGGCGCGCGCATCGTGCTCACCGCATACGCCCGACCCACCTTGGTCCAGCGTCTGGCCCAGCGCCTTCCCCACGAGGCGCCCGTCGTGGAACTGGACGTCACCGACGAGCGCCACCTCGCCTCGCTCGCCGAACGGGTGGGCGAACACCTCGACGGGATCGACGGGATCCTGCACGCCGTCGCCCACGCCCCCGCCACCTGCCTCGACGGCGGCTTTCTCACCGCCCCATGGCCCGACGTGGCATCGACCCTGCACACCTCCACCTACTCTCTGCCGGCCCTGGCAAGGGCCTGCCGGCCCCTGCTGCGCCGCGGATCCTCCCTCGTCGGCCTGGACTTCGACGCCTCACGAGCCTGGCCCGGCTACGACTGGATGGGCGTGGCCAAGGCCGGCCTGGAGGCGTGCAGCCGCTACCTCGCCCGCGATCTGGGCCCCGAAGGCATACGGGTCAACCTCGTCGCCGCAGGACCGGTGCGCACCATCGCCGCACGAGCGATCGGCGGCGACGGAACCGGCTTCGAACAGCAGTGGGCCTCCACCGCACCCCTGGGTTGGGACCCGAGCGACGCGACCCCCACAGCCCGCGCCTGCCTGGCCTTGATGTCCGACTGGTTCCCCGCCACCACCGGCGAGATCGTGCACGTGGACGGCGGGCATCACATGATGGGAAGCCCATGCTGAACAACCTCGGCTCCTACTACGGCCCGGACATCACCTTCCTCGGCGTCGAACCCCTCGACCTCCAACAGCCCCAGGAAAACCCCGACGTGGTGATCCTGGGCGCGCCGCTGGACTGCGGGACCTCACACCGGCCCGGAACCCGCTTCGGCCCGGCCGCGATCCGACAGTCCTGCTACCTCCCGCACAACGGCATCCGCCGCAGCCTCGCACTCGGCGTGGACCCGCTGACCGAACTGCGCGTCTACGACGCGGGCGACGTCCCCTGCCAACCCGGCGACCTCGCCCGCAGCATCCGCCGGATCGAAGGCGCAGTCCGCAGGGTCACCGCGCTGGGAGCCATCCCCGTCATCCTGGGCGGCGACCACACCATCGCCCTGCCCGACATGCGGGCCGTCGCCAGCCACCACGGCTTCGGACGTGTGGCAGTGGTCCACTTCGATGCCCACGCCGACACCGGCGACATCGAAGACGGCCCGCTCTACGGACACGGCAAACCCATGCGTCAACTCATCGAATGCGGCGCCGTACGCGGGGACCGCTTCCTGCAGATCGGGCTGCGCGGCTACTACCCCGAACCCGAGACGCTGGCCTGGATGGCGGACCAGGGCATGCGCTCCTACGAGATGAGCGAGGTCACCTCCCGCGGACTCGACGCCTGCCTGGACGAAGCCCTCGCCCTCGCCCAAGACGACTGCGAGGGAGTGTTCCTCTCCGTCGACGTCGACGTCGTCGACCCCGGCCACGCCCCCGGAACCGGAACCCCCGAACCCGGCGGCCTGACCTCCCGACAACTCCTCGACGCCGTCCGCCGCGTCGCCTACGAAACACCGGTCCTGGGCGTGGAGGTCGTCGAGGTCTCCCCGCCATACGACCACAGCGAAATCACCGCCTACCTCGGCAACCGCGTCGTGCTCGAAGCGCTCGCCGGCATCGCCCGCCGCCGCCGCGACGCCACCGACGGCACCAGCTGGGACCCTCGCACACCCCTGCTCGAACGCCCCCTCCCACCACACCCGGGCACCACCGGAGAAGCACATGCCTGACCTCACCTCCGACCTCGCGCCCGCCCGACCCCTCACTCGAACCACGACCCGGCTCACCGACGGCACGAACACCCTCACCAGCGACACACTGGCTCGCCGCGTCCACCGCGCCGCCAAGGTGTTCACCGACCGCGGCATCCGACCCGGCGACCGCATAGTGGTCAAGGGCGACAACTCCGCCGACTACGTCATCGCACTGCTCGCCCTGATGCACCTGGGCGCCTCGCTGGTCCCCGTCGACCACCGCCAGTCCGCCGCCGAAGGCCAAGACGCCACCGAACGCTCCCAGGCCCGCTGGCTACTGTGCGAGAGCGGTGGCGTCGACTACCTGCCCGCCCACCGCGTACTGCACTTCCCCGACACGGCAGACACCAACGCACAGGAGCCGGCCCCCCGGGACGGCGCGGGTCCCCGGGACGGCGCGGGGGCGGTCGATCTCAGTGCCTGGTTCGACCGGGAGGACGCCGTGGTGCTGTGGTCGTCGGGCACCACCGGGCGCCCCAAGGGGATCGTCAAGTCCGGCCGGGCCGTGCGCGACAACACCGTGCGCACGATCCAAGCCATGGGATACCGCGACGACGACGTGCTCGCCCCGCTGCTGCCCTTCTCCCACCAGTACGGGCTCTCGGTGATCCTGCTGTGGTGGGTCGCCGGGTGCACGCTGGCCGTCACGCCCTACCAACGCCTGGACCTCGCCGCCGCGCGGGCCGCCCGCGCGGGCGCGACAGCGGTGGACGCCGCACCGTCCACCTACCACGCCCTCCTGGGCCTGCTGCGACGCCGGCCCGAACTACGTGCAGGTCTGTCCCAAGTACGCGTATGGGGAGTGGGCGGAGCACCCCTGCCCCAACCACTGGCCGCCTCGTTCCTGGCCACCATGAAACTGCCCCTGCTGGACGGCTACGGACTCTCCGAACTCGGCAACGTCGCCCTGGCCACCCCCGACTCCCCACGAGGATGCGGACGCCCACTACCCGGCATCGACCTGCGCATCGTAGGAACAAACGGCCAGCCGCTCCCGCCCGGCGCAACCGGCGAGATCCAGGTACGCTCACCCGGCCTGATGGAAGGCTACCTAGGCGCAGACGCCACAGTACTGCCCGTAGAGCGCGATGCCTGGTACCCCACGGCGGACCTGGGCCGCATGGACGCCGACGGCACCGTCCACGTCATCGGCCGCAACCAGGCAGTACACCGACTGGGCTTCACCCTCTACCCCGAAGGACTGGCCCGCAAAGCGGAGGGCTGCGGCCAGCAGGTCGAAGTCCTCGCCGTCGACGACGCCCGCCGCGGCTGCACCCTCCACTTCGTCATCGAAGACCCCACCGGCGGCGAACCCCGGCACTGGCGCAGCCTGATCGCCCCGCACCTGGCCGAATACGAACAACCCAACGTCGTCCACGTCGTCCAACACCTCCCCTTAAGCGCCAACGGCAAGGTCGACACCGGCGCACTGCGCCGACTCCTGGACATCCCCGCCCGATAACCGACCCATGCAGACCAGCCCTCCCACGGACCACCATCCGCACAGACCGGCCCTCTCACGCCCCTCGCAAGGCCAGCTCTGCGATGACGAAATCCGGCCACACCACACAAGAGCGGCCGCGCGGCGTCACCGACTCCCACCACACTCGATTCCCGGCGCACAACGCATCTGGCCCGTCCCCCCGCCACCGGCTACCAGTCCGACACCGAACAGTGCCGGACATTACGCCAAGCCCCTCAACTGGTGGTGCACGGAATGCGTCTACAGCCTCGGGCGGACGGCCACGAGACAAGCCCGGCACCCTGAGCCACGGCATGTCTCGCCACCCGCCCCAGCCCGACATTGACGCAACGCACGGTACGCCAGAGCTACAGCAGGGAAGCAACATGAGCCCCATCGCCAACACTTCCGCCAGGCAAGGCAACACACCCCACCGGAACACCCGCGCCCCCTTCCCAGGCCGGCCGACCACGCGGCAGAAGGCGATCCAGGCATGAGCGGCCCCACAGACACGCTCAACGACCCAGCAGGACGGCGGGTGTTATCGGCCGCCATGTTCGCCAGCGCCCCCGCAGAAGTACTCGACTTCCTGCTACCGCTATGGGCCGGCTCCACACTCAGAGCAGGCGCATCGGTGGTCGGCGCACTGATCGCCGTCGAAGCAGTACTGTCCCTGCTCGTACGCCCCTTGGCAGGGGAACTTTCCGACCGCTTCGACCAGCGGCGGGTAGCCGCGGCAGGTGCACTGCTGTACGCCGTGTCGTTCGCGGGATACGCCATGGCCCACACCCTGCCTCTGGCTTTCGCCGCCTCCGCCGTAGGCGGAGCCGGCGGCGCGCTGTTCTGGGTCGGCCTACGTTCCTGGACCGGGCAACGGACCGAAAACCACACCAGCGCCTACGGCAAACTCCTCTCAGCAGAAGGACAAGGCGCCTTCGTCGGCTACCTGGTGGCATTCTCCCTACTGGAGCGCGGCGGCTATCCCGTTCTGTTCTGGCTGGGCTGCGCAGCCTGCACAGGAGCTGCACTCGCGCTCCTCACAAACTCCGGCACCCCACACACCACAACCGGGGCCGGAACCGGGGCCGGAACCGGGGCCGGCGTCGGGGCACCGAGTGCGGCAACGAGCACCGACAACGACGGCGTCGAGGGCAGGGGCGGTGGTGTGCGCCGGCCCGGCACGGCACGGATGCGGTTGCTGCCCCTGATGGTGGTCTCGGCAGTGACGTCCACGGGCGAAGCCGGCCTATGGATGCTCCTCCTACTCCGCCTACAAGGAGACCTAGGGCTCTCCCCCAGCGAAATCGCCATGGTCTTCGCACCCGGTTTCGTGGTCTTCATCCTCTTGCCGCAACACGCTCATCGCGTCACCGACCGACTGGGCCGCACCCCGACCATGGTCATCTCCTTCGCCGCCAGCGCGCTGTTCGCCCTCGGACTGGGCCTAACAGCCACCCCCGTGGCAATCGCTGCTCTATGGGCCGTGGCCGCCGCCTGCTTCGCCGCACAACTCCCCGTGGAACAAGCCACCGTCGCCGCCGTCGACCGCGAACGCATCGGCCGCGGAATGGGCCTCTACGAAAGCGCACGACTCTGCGGCGTCGTCGCCGGGCCCGGCCTGATGGGCGTGGCCTACCAAGAACTGGGATGGTTCGCAGCCTGCTCCCTGGCAGCCGGCGCCGCCATACTCGGAGCCATCACGGTGCCCTACGCAATCCGCACCCTGGCACTGCCCAAACAGACAAGAACCGCCGGAGCCCAACCCCCCAGCACACCCGGAATCCTGCCGGACACCAGCAACTCGGCACACACACCCACCGACACCCTCACCATCGAAAACAATCACAAAGAAAAAGAAGAAGAACAGGAGCGCAAGCCCATGGTGGACCTGGGGAAGCAGGAACCAGAAACGGCGTCACAGAAGCCGACCCTCACACCACAAGAACACGCCCGCAAAGAACGACGCGACTGGTTAATCCACACCGCCGCATTCCTCGTGGCCAACGTCGTCCTGTGGGCCCTCAAAGCCAACTGGCTGGTATGGAAAATCACCAATGGTGCCGTACCCGACGAACACCGCGGACCCATGCTCTGGATCGGCCGCGTCTGGCTCACCATCTGGATCATCGACACCCTCTGGTCCTGGTCCTACACCATCTGGCCACGCCAAAAAAAGTCATAACCCACCACAAAGGGGACAGGGAGAGGAAGGGGAGGTCGGGTTATCTGCGGGCTGCGGTGTCGGAGGGCAGTTCGGCGAAGCGGGCGCGGTACTCGCCGGCGAAGCGGCCAAGGTGCCAGACACCCCACCGGTAAGCGATCGTGCCGACGGGGTCCGTGGAGGCGAGAATGTCCTCACGGATCCGGTCCAACCTCAGGTTACGGACGTAGGACATGGGCGAAAGGCCGAGCCGACTACGGAATGCCGAACTGAGGGTCCGCGGGCTGCAACCTGCAGCCTTGGCGATGTCGCCAAGGCTGATGCGCTCGGCGAGATTCGCCTCGATGAACGCGAGAGCTGCCCGCAACGCGCGCGGAAAAGCCAGTTGCGGACCGTCGCGCAAATCGCCGGTATGCGAGTGCGGCTGAGCCAGCAGAAGCGCGGTGACCAGACAACGTAACTGGCTGCGCTGCAACTCTACGCGCTGGAACAGAGGGTCCTGCGAGTCCAACAGCTCCAGGAGGGAACAGAGCAGCAACCGCACCACCTGCCCCTTGGAGTTGGCCAAATCGAGGGCGAAATCGAAGCGCACAGCGGACACCGGCAGATGCCCAGTCAGCGCCGCGAATTCCTGATGAACCAAGGCAGCATCGATCCGCAGGCCCAGGAACCGCGTCCTGCGGCCGGGCAGGGGTCGCAGTTCCTGGGTGTCTCCGGGGTTGGCGATTCCCGCCGTCACCTCGTCGAGGGTCGCCCGCAATCCACCACGCGATGCCGAAATGGCGCCGGAGACACCGACGTTGACGAAGTAGGAGCCATGGTTACCGCCCCCGGCCGGGGCGACGCGCACATCGAGTGGCGAGACGAAGTAGCCGACCGCGAAGTCATGTGCAGCCACGCCGCGCAGTTCGTGATCGCCGCCGCGCAGCTCGTCCAGTGGCGATGCGGCGATCGAGCCGCCGAACAGACAGGTGGCGGCGTTGAGCAGGTCAACGGGGTTCCGGGACCTGGTGATGAGGTGGTTGCGCAGCGGCGTCGGCATGATGGTGGGGTCACCTCCCTGGAGTCCATTGTCAGCCATGGCGGCCGGCCGGCGGCCAGCTGCCGGCGAGGTGGGTGCGCAGGGGTTTCACGGGCTCTGCGCTCACATCGGTGGGGCCGTGAACAGCCCCGGGTCGACGTCGTTGTGGGACTTGGCGGCGATGAACTCGTCCATCTCGTCGGCCGTGCCCCACTGGTCCGCGTTGGTGGGATCGCGCAGGTCGAAGAGGTGAGGGTGCCAGGTGTCCTCGTCCAGGATCTCCAGCTCGGTGGTGTATTCGACGGTGTTGCCGGCCCGGTCGAGGAAGTAGCTGAAGGAGTTGTCACCGGCGCGGTGGCGCCCCGGTCCCCACAGCCGCTCGATGCCCAGGCGCTGCATCCGGCCCGTGCCGCGCATGAACTCGTCGATTCCGCGCATCTCGAAGGAGGCGTGGTGGAAGGCCGCGTGCGGCCCGCGCACGATGCCGAAGCTGTGGTGGAAGGTGTTGCACCGCAGAAACCACATGATCTCGCCGCGGTCGCCCAGAGTCATCGTGTCCGAGAGGCGGAACCCCAGGTGCGTGATGTACCAGGCCACCGTGGCTTTTGGTGTGGGGGAGTTCATCAGCACATGGGAGAGGCGCACGGGGACCGGCTCGCGGGCCTCGACCGTGCGGTGCCGGCGGGCTGAGACGTCGGCGGAGACCTCGACCACGCGGCCCTCGTTGTCGAAGAAGCGCACCGCGTAGCCGCCTCCGGGGGTGTCCAGCGTTTTCGGTTCGTGAACCAACTGCACGCCCTGCGCGGTCAGTTGTGTGGTCAGGGTGTCGATGTCGTCGGCGCCGGCGGCACCGAAGGCGATGAGGTCGGTGCGCTTGTGGGCGTCCTCGCGCAGCCGTACCACGTACTGTTCCGGGGAGCCTTCGGCCGCCAGGAACGAGACGCCGGTGTCACCGGCGGTCTCCGTCAGCCCCCATAACTCGGTGTAGAACCGGCGCTGCTCGGCGAAGTTCGGCATGGCGACATCGATGTGCCTCAGGTGGGTGATCAGACTGCGGTTCCTCATGGTGCACTCCTTGAGTCGCGCGGGTCGGTTCGGTCGTTCGGTCAGCCAGTCCAGGACAGTGGGCAGCACGGGCCCCTCGCCCACGTGGCCGCCGGGGAACATACGGGCCGTCTGCCGGCTTGGGGTCCCCGCAATCGAGCAGGATCAGGTCCGGCTTGGGATTGGGGTTGGGGTTGGGGTTGGGGTTGGGGTTGGGGTCGGGGTCGGGGTCGGGGTCGGGGTTGGGGTCGGGGATGTTGCAACGGGTATCTGGGGCTCTCCTTGTCCGTCGCGCGAGCGGCAGGCCCCCGGTACGCCCTGCGTGCCGGACGGTTACGCGGGCTCGGCCATGAGCCGGTGGCAGGAATCGACCAGCCGATACGCCTCATGGTGGCGCTGCGCCTGCTCCAGGCCGGCGATCGCCACCGAGGTCTCCACGAGCGTTCGGCACCGCTGCGCGCGCCGGCCGACGAACGACTGGAGCCCCGCGCCGACGGACTCGTGCCGCCCGAGTTCCCGGGCCAGCACGAGCCCGTCCTCGACGGCCAGGGCAGCACCACTGGCCATCTGCGGTGCGGGCGCATGCGCGGCGTCACCGATCACCACGCCGTTGCCCCGGTTCCAGGCGCCCTCCAGGAGCGCCGTCAGCACAGGACGGCGCACCACCGATTCCGACAGGGGTACCAGGGAGCGGATCTCCTCCACCCGGCCCGGGAATGCCTCCAGCAGTTGCTGCAGACGCGGTGCGAGTTCGGCATCGGGCAGGACGCTCCGCTCCACTCCGTTCTCCGTCAGGAACACGTACGCCTGCCTGGCCGAGAGGGGCACGAGGCCGGCCGTGTCGGCCTTCCCGGCGAACTGATGGATCCCGGTGGCCCACAGCGGGCGGGGCACCAGAGCCCGCCAGACCATCTGCCCGTGAAAGTCGAGCGACGTCTCAAGTCCCAGCAGGCCCCGCGCCGACGAACGGATCCCGTCCGCGCCCACCAGCAGCGCGACCTGCCGGACCGTCCCGTCCGACAACCGCACACGGACCAGCTCCCCCTCCTGATCCACCGCGGCAACGGTCACCCCGTGGCGCACCACCACACCGCACCGCTCGGCTTCCGTGTGCAGGATCCGATGCAGTGCGGGGCGCGCGATACCGACCGTCGCCGGCCGCCGCGCGCCGATCAGACGCGGCAACCGGACCTCGCCCGCGAACTCGCCGTTCACGTCCACGTGCGTGATCGTGCTCATGCCGTAGCCCTCGGCCAGACATGCATCGGCAAGACCCAGCTCGTCCAGGGCGCGCAGCGAAGGACCGGTCAGGCACAACCCTCCTCCAGAAGTCGTCTCCAGCGGTCCGACCTCGGCGATCTCCACCTGCCACCCATCGCGTGCCAATGCCGTGGCCGCTGTCAGACCAGCCACGCCCGCCCCCACGATCACGGCCGTCCGCGCGCCGCGATAGTTGTCCATGTACGCCTCCAGTGCGCCGATTTCTTCGAAACCGTAGGGCGCGTGGGCGCTCGGCCTTGTCCGAATCGGGCGGCGGCCATCCGCTGTCGGCAAGCGATCGTCCAAGAGGAACACCGGAGCCGGACCTGTACCACCTCGTCGGCGTGCAGCCCCAGCCGACAACGCGTCCACGGCGGCACTTCCGCTGCCAGCAGCGAGTTCGAAGGGTTCGCCGTCGCCTAACTCACCGTCGTCCGCCTCGGCGGCGCCGGCTTCGTGTGCCGTCGCGGTGGCCGACGCTTTTCGCACGCCCTCGGCCGCAACCAACTGCGGCCCTGGGACTGCTGACAGGCAGTCAGGCGACTTCCCAGGCCGCCTCGATCATCTGGAAGATCTCGTCCACGGCGGCCTGCGGATCGGCCGCCTCGCGGGCCAGCGAGAAGGCGTCGATCACGAACCTCGCGATCGTCCGGCAGGCCGTTGCGCTCTGCGACAGGTCGGGATCGGCGACGAGGGCCGTGGCCAGCGACTCCGCATGGCGCAGCCGCATCGACTCCTCGTACTCCCGCAGGGCACGTGACTCGTCGATCATGCGGTAGATCGGGGCGGTGCCCTCCGCCGTGCAGTGCCGGACCATGGCCTGGATCTCGTGGCGCAGTGCGGGGACGAGCGGTTCGTGGGGTGCCCGGTTGGTGACCGCCTGGGTGAGGCGTTGTTCGAAGTTGTCGTCCTGCTCGAAGACCAGGGCCTCTTTGGAGGCGAAGTGGGAGAAGAGCGTGGTGACGGCCACGTCGGCCTCGGCGGCCACATCGCGGATGCCCACCGCGTCGTATCCGCGTTCCAGGAAGAGCCGCAGGGCGGTGTCGGCGATCTTCTGGCGGGTCGCGGCCTTCTTGCGTTCACGGCGTCCGGTCGGCACGGTCATGCCACTGACACTACCAAATCTAAAGAAATAACAGCTCCTAAACAATAACCGTTAGTGTTACGGTCACCGCATGAAGAGGGTGAGCTTCGCCGAGTTCGGCGGTCCGGACGTTCTGCAACTCATGGACGCCGCGGAGCCCCATGCGGGCCCCGGCCAGATACGCGTCGCTGTGCGGGCGGCGGGTGTGAACCCCGTCGACTGGAGGATCCGTGAAGGCCAGTTCCAAAAGGTCCGCCCGATCGCGTTGCCTGCCGGAGTCGGGCAGGACGCCGCCGGGATCGTGGACGAGGTCGGCGAGGGCGTCGACGGGGTCGAGGTCGGCGACCACGTCCTCGGGCGAGGCTCGGGCACCTATGCCGAGTTCGCCGTGCTGTCGGCCTGGGCCCGCATACCTGTGGGCCTGACGTTCGAAGAGGCGGCCGGGTACCCCTCCGTGGTGGAGACCGCGCTGCGCATCATCCGCCAAGTCGGCGTGCAGCCCGGGCAGACGCTGCTGGTCAGCGGCGCGTCCGGCGGAGTCGGCTCGGCGGTGCTGCAGATCGCCCGCGACCGAGGCATCACGGTGATCGGCGCCGCCGGCGCCGCGAACCAGGACTACCTGCGCAGCCTGGGCGCCCTCCCCACGACGTACGGCGAGGGGTGGGTCGAGCGGGTGCGCCAGCTCGGCCATGTCGACGCAGCCCTCGACCTGGCCGGCTCGGGCGTGATCCGCGAACTCCTCGAACTGACCGGGGACCCGCAAAGAGTGATCTCCATCGCCGATCTCGGCGCACCTGAGCTCGGCGCCCGGTACTCCGGCGTGACCGGAAACGTGCCGGAAGCGCTCGCCGAGGCCACCGACCTCATCTCGCGAGGACAGCTCCACATCCCGGTCGAGAAGACGTACCCGCTCAGCGAGGCCGCGGCGGCACACATCGACAGCCAGGCCGGTCACACGCGCGGGCGCCGGGTCGTAGTCGTCTGAGCGGTTTCCCGCCTGGTTGCACGGCCGGCCAGGCTGCCTTCCTTCCAGCGGATCCTGCCTGGGCCCGCCTGGCAGGTGTGCGACACCCAAGGAGCCCCATGCACACTCCTGTCACCATCATCGGCGCCGGACTCGGCGGCCTCGTCCTGGCCCGCGTCCTGCACCTCCACCGCATCCCGGCCACGGTCTACGAGGCGGCCCCCTCCCCGACGGCGCGTTCGCAGGGCGGGATGCTCGACATCCACCACGACAGCGGCCAACTCGCCCTCAAGGCAACGGACCTGATGGACGAGTTCCGCAACCTCATCCTGGAGGGACGCCAAGCGATACGGCTCCTCGACCGAGACGGGACCGTCCTGTTCGACAAGGCCGACGACGGCACGGGCACCAGCCCCGAGGTACAGCGCGGCGAACTGCGACAGATCCTGCTGGACGCACTCCCCGCCGACACCGTCCAATGGGGCCACAAGGCCACCGGCGTCCGCGCCCTCGCCAAGGGCCGCCACGAGGTGACCTTCGCATGCGGCACCGCCGTCGTCACGAGCCTGCTGGTCGGCGCGGACGGCGCGTGGTCACGAGTGCGACCGCTGCTCTCCGACGCCACACCCGAATACGTCGGCCGGTCCTTCGTCGAGACCTACCTGCACCACGCCGACACCCGACACCCGGCCACCGCGCAAGCGGTCGGCGACGGGACGCTCGTCGCGCTCGACCCGGACGGGAACGGGAAGTGGCTCGTGGCGCACCGGGAGAGGTGCGGGACCCTCCATGCCTACATCACACTGACCAAGCCGCAGGACTGGTTCGCCACCATCGATTTCACCGATGCCGCCGCGGCCGCCGCGCGCATCGCGCAGGAATACGACGGCTGGGCACCGGAACTCACCGCCCTGATCACCGCCGGCGGGACCGCGCCGGTCCTGCGCCTCCTCCATGCCCTGCCGGTCGGGCACCGCTGGGACCGGGTACCAGGGGTGACCCTGCTCGGCGACGCCGCCCACCTCTCAACCCCCAACGGCGAAGGCGCCAACCTGGCCATGCAGGACGGCGCCGAACTCGGCAAGGCCCTGGCCGCACACCCCGACGACATCGAAACCGCCCTCATCGCGTACGAGCGAGCGCTGTTCCCCCGCGGCGCCGCGGCCGCCGCCGCAGTCGCCAACGACCCCACCCCCCAGGAAATGATCAACTTCTTCAGCGACCGAGAACAACCGAGAACAACCGGGAATCTGACAGTGCCGCAGAGGTGAGCGACTGCAAGCTCTCCTGGTGAACGACTTGCCATCTATACGGAGGTTGTCTGGTCCGCATCGCGGTGCGTGCCACCGGCGTCACCCCAGCTGACTGGTACCTGCGTTCAGGGATGCTGCGGGACATCGCCACGGTGGGCTTCCCCCATATACCCGGCATGGATGCCGCGGGAATCGTCGACGAGGTGGGAGCGGGGGTGACAGGCACCGCCGTGGGGGATGCGGTCTTCGGCCTCGTCCCCTTCGTGGATCTGGCAGGCGCCGCGGCCCGCGAAGGCAACCACGACTTCCTCGACCAGCTCGGCGTCGTACCGGTCACCTACGGGGCGGGGCTGGCCGATCGCCTTGTCCCATTGGCTCCGCACGGCGTCGATGTGGTTCTGGACGCGGCCGGTAAGGGCTCTCTTGCCGAACTGGTGGCCATCGCCGGCGACCCACACCGCGTGGCGACCATCGCAGACTTCGACGCCGACCGACACGGAGTGCGGTACTCCCGCTACGAAGCGGGAGAGGCGCCGGGCTGGGCAGGACTGCCACTGGCGGCCGACCTCGCCGACCACGGCCGTCTGGCCGTCCCACTGCACGCCGTGTTCCCGCTGAAGGAGGCCGCCACAGCTCACGACGTCAGCGCCACCGGCCACGCGCGCGGCAAGATTGTCATCACCGTGCCCTGACAGCCGTGGGCCTGATCGCACTCGCCGCCCCTCGCCTACCGCCGGGCCCCCGGGTACCGCGATGCTCCCGTTCGACACGCCGGCAGGAGACCCTACAGCGGTGGTCAGGCGGCCCAGCCGACGGAGGAGACATAGGTGTAGGCGTCCCAGTCGGTGCCGAGGCCGCCTTGGATGATCTCGTCCCAGATCGCTTCGAGTTCACGGGCGTCGTGCGCGATCCACGCGTCGACGGCCCGGTCCCAGATCAGGCCGCGGACGTTGATCGAGCGGGTCTCGACGTCCCGGCGGTGACGGGGGTCGACCTGTGACTGGTCGGCGGGGTCGATCTCGATGCGGGTGCCGCGGCCACGGTTGGTGAAGCGCCGTTTGAGGTCGGCGACGACGTTGCGGCGCCGCAGGTCCCAGTACGCCACGTCCAGGCGCGCGAGGTTCGCCTTGCTCGGCGTGCGTTCCTCGGCCAACCAGGCCATGAGGGTGCGGGGGCGGACGTGAATACCGGCGCGGTCCATCGCCTCGTAGCCGGCGTCGGAGGCGGTCAGGTAGCGCAGGCGGGCGGACAGGCCACGCTCGGAGGTGACCGGGGATTCGATGCCGGTGACCATCCGGTCGATGCCTTCGGCGGTGCAGACCCAGCCGGGCAGGGCCCGAGCGCCGTAGTGGCCGATCCTGCGCCACCGGGAATCGAGGGCCATTACCGGGCCACCTGGCCGACGGTGTATTCGCCGGAAGCTTTGGCGTCGCTGTGCTTGATCTTCATCTGAGCCAGACCACGGCCTTCGGCGAAGACCTGCCGCCAGTCACCGGTCACGTGGAGTTCGTCGGTACCCATCATGGCGACGACCTCCAGACCGGCCTGGTGGGCCTTGTATGCCTTGCCCCACAGGTTGGCGTACGCCTGACTGTGGATGATGTGCATCCAGTCCGGCCGCTGGATCTCGCGGTTGTGGATCGACTCCCCCATCGTCGAGATGAACTTCGAGTACATCGCCTTCACATACCCCTCGGTGATCGAGTCGTCCTGCGCCAGGGCCGTCTCGCGGGCTGCGGCCAGGACCTTGCGCAGGGCGTCGAGGAAGTTCTCCGTCGCACCCGACGTCCACGACTCGTGCACCGTCGGCGCGTCGATCAGGCCGTACTTCGGGCCCGACAGGCGCAGCAGCAGACGCAAGGTGGCATCGGTGATCCACAGCGCGCCGGGTTCTTCGCGGTCGCCGAGGGGGTCGGGCAGGTGCGGGTGGTTCCACGGTGCGGGGGTGATCAGGTGGACGCCGGAGCGCTTCGCGTCAACGCCGTCACTGCCCAGGTGGTGTTCCAACTTTCCGATGGGCAGCCAGCACTTCAAGGCAGAAAGGTAGGCGGCGTTCGCATCGAGGGCGGTGACGCGGATGTCGCCGGGGGCCTTGAGGGAGTAGTGGGGGTGGTGGAAGTTGGGGCGGGCCTCCCAGATCTGGTCCGGCTCCCGCTTCGAGGGCTTGTGCAGGATGTCCGGCAACGATGGATACGCCGTGTACTGGTAGCGGGCGGTCGCCCGGGTCTCCTCGAACAGCCGCATCACGTCCGGGATCGCGCGCTTGACCAATGCCTGCAGCGCGGCATCCGCATCGCCCTCGGCACGCTCCAGTTCCTCGTGCACAGCGCCGGTGATCAATGTGTCGGTCTCCGCCTGGGCACGAGCGGAGGACTGGGCCCGACGCTGCGGCCTCGACGGCACGCGCGCAGGAACTGGGGAAGGATGTGCAGGTGCGGCCGGTGCCGGAGCTTGCGTGACTGGAGGGGCGATGGCAGCCGACGGCGCCGCCAGCGAAGGTTGGCACATCGCACCGGGGTGCAAAGAGCGGCCGTCGGTGGCCTTGAACGGCGTCACCACACCACAGCGGATACACGGTTCCGGCGCGCCCTGGACCACCAGTCCGTCCGGGCGGAAGGCCGTCGCCGGCAACTCTGCAGCAGAAGGCAGTACCTGTGGGGTGGTCGGTTCGTCGGAGGCGCACGGTGTACCACTCCCGGCGGCAGGGGAAGGGGCCGCGGGCACAGGGGCGGGGTGGATTTCGGCGAGGCCCTTCAGCAGCTTCAGGTACCTCCCCCGCCCCGGCGGCTGCGGATCCGTCTCGCCCGACTCCCAGTTGGCAACCGTCTGCCGGCCCACCCCGACCGCGGCCGCCACCTGGGCCCGCGACAACCCCGCCGCCTCACGAAGGCGCAGCCGCTCGGCAGGAGACGGCATCCACGCCATCAGCCGCGCCTCTTCCAACAACGCCTCAACACCATCCAGCCGACCCTCGCTCATACCCCCAAACTACACGATGCTAGGCAGTTTCTGGCGCAGGAATAGGCGGTGAATAGCCACCTGTTTGACAGCTGGAGGGATCCCGGTCCGTACCCGGCAAAGAGTGCAGTCGACGGCCTTCAGGTATGGCCGTCGTCCCGGACGTGGTCGAGCCGGTCCGCACCAGGCGCTCGGCCGGCACGGGCCGGTGGCCCGGACACATGCCCGTAGGGTTGCGTCATGAGCATCAACAACTTGGATGAGTTTGCCCACACTTGGGAAGCGATCCGCGAGGACTACGACACACGCTCCAACGACGAGTACGACCAGAGCGTCCTTGACTGTGCCGCACGCCTGGCCGCCGACCCGGCCGGCCAGACGGCCTACGCCTGGACGCTCGGTCTGGTGCTCATGGCTCCTTACCTCGGCTACGCGATCGACGACACCGGCAAGCCCGAAGCCGTCGCCGCGCTGCAGGCCGCCGACAGCGCACTCCACGACCGCCCCTGCGCCCATGACGAACACCTCTACCGGGAACACGAAGAGGAATTCGACCTCGACCTGGCCGAGCAACTGCTCGGCCTGTCGGACCCGACCGCGCCGTGGGACGAGGACCACTGCCGAGAGGCATGGCTGTGCCCCCGGAACATTGCCGGCTTCGCGCGCATCGCTTTGGACATCATCGAGCCCGGAACGACCCGGGATGTCCCCCCTCGCCTGCCGATCGGCACGGAAGAGAGCATCCAGACACTGTCCGCGGTGCTCCATGGCTACCCCCGGGCCGGAACCGACCTCGCATGGGAACTCACCGCCCCGGCGCTGGACCTCGCCGCCGCTGCGTCGCAAGACCGGCCCGGATGCCTCTTGACCGTCCACGCCATAGCGGCCTACGCCGCGTCCGACATGTGCGAAGCACCATCCGTCGTCGAGGAACTCATCAACGCCCTGGAGAAGACGCTGCCCCACTACGCGGACGCGACGTGTGGGCACACCCAGCACGCCGAGCCACCCCGTTGGGCGCCGGACCTCGCCGAACTCGGCATCCAGCTCTCCTCCCCCGGCGGACGCGCCCGCTACGAACGCACCCGCCGGCAGGACGAGGACCCGCCGCTGGAGAACCTTCTCTGCCCAGTCGCCCTCGCCCGGATCGCCCAGGACTCGTTGAAGAACTTGCGTTCACGACACGCCCAACTCATCGCCGATCCAGATGCCGAGGATGCCGCGGGTGCCACGGGTTCCTTCGACGGGAACCGCCATGGCGACATGGACGGGACGACGGCGGCCTGATCGTCACGCACCTTCACGTCAGGTGCTGCTGATGTGCCTGGCGTGCGTCACCGCCCTGTCTGCACGCTCATCCGCGCCCCTGCCTGTGGGTCGGGACGAGAGCGAAGCGGAGTGTGGTGTGGTCGATGGTGTGCGGGAGCCGCTCCGACGGGGCGAGTGGGGGGCGTGAGAACAGCAGGTGGGCTGTGTGGTCGCGCAGGAGGGCGGCGAGGAGGGTTGCGGCGGTGAACAGGACGAGATCCTGCCCGGGGCACTTCGCCGGACCGCGGCTGAAGGGAGCCAGGGCCCAGTTGTCCTCGTTGCGGCCGTCCAGCCAGGCGTCGGGCTCGAACCGGTCGGCGTGTGGGAGGTGTTGGGCGTCGCGGTGGAAGAAGGAGCTGTAGAAGACGACGCCGGTGTCGACCGGGGTGGTGGTGCCGTTGTGCCAGGTGATCTCCGCTGTGGTGTCGCGCAGGATGGCCACGGAGGTGGGCCAGAGGCGCAGCGACTCCAGGACGCATGCCCGGAGGAACGGCAGTGTGTCGGCGGTGGCCGGCTGGTCGGCGTCCGTGCCGGAGAGTTCGATGCGTACCCGGTCGGCGTGGTCGCGGTGGCTGGCCAGGAGGGCGAGGGCGCTGTACGTGGCGATGGATGCGGCGTCGTAGGCGAAGAGCCAGTGCGGGATCTGCCCCACGGCGTTGGCCGCTTCGGCGCACGGGGTGGCCGCGACCAGGGCGGCGAGGCTGTCGGGTTCGGCGCTGTCCACATAGGAGCGTACGCGGGCGAGGAATGCAGTGCGGGTGGCGTTCTTCGGTTTGCGGAAGTTGAGCCAGTTGCCGTCGGTGCGCAGGGTGGCCAGGAGTCCGGTGAGGTGGTGGTCGTCGCGGGCGGCGTCGCCGAGGACGACGCGGCGGATGATGCGCCAGAAGGCGGCGGAGAACGCGTCCCAGTCCAGGGGCCGGCCCGAGCTGTGGTGGAGGTCCAGCAGAGACTGGGCTTCTTCGCGGATGCGGGGGGTGAGGGCAGGGAAGAGCCGGTGGGCCGGAGCGCCCCAGTCGAGGACCGTCTCGTTGAAGGCGCGGCGCTCGGCGCGGACTTCGCCGGGGGCGATGATGACGCCGTCGGGCTCGAAGTGGCGCAGGCAGCCGGTCTTTTCCCGGTTGGCGGAGGTGAGGGGCGCAGGTGTGGCGGCGAACAGGAGCCGGGCGTCCTGTGGGGAGAGCAGTACGAGCGCCCGCCGCCCCGGGACGACGACCGAGAGCGGGCCCGCGCCGTGCCGTCGGCGTAGACGTGTGAGGGTGCGATTGGCCATCCGATTGGTGTCGAACCTGGCGGCCAGGCGGACCATACGGGGGCGGCGCAGGATCGCCCCCTGGGCCAGGGTGGGGATGAGGACGGTGACGCCCAGCAGAACCGTCTCCAGAGTTGACGCTCGTACGGGTGACCGCTGTTGCATGAGCTGTCCTTATCAGGGTTGCGAGTGGCGTGAGCAGCGCGGCGTGGAGGTCGAGATCGTGATGCGGGTGGTCGTGTTCGACGTGCGGGTGGGGTGTGTTTCCGGCGGCCTTGTCCGAGCGTTCAGTGGTGGGCGTGCGGCGTGGAAGGGAGAGGCACGGACTGTTGGATGAGGAGGGCGGTTCACTACGATCGCGGCTCGGTGGCCGGGGGCTGGTCGTTGTGCAGCCCGAGTCGCAGGTGCAGCAGCGCGGTGAGGCCGTCGATGGTCCGGTCGCTGCGCAGAAGCTCCATCGGGGGGATGTCGATGTCGAATTGGTGGCGCATCGACGCCAGGAGTTCGGCGGCCATGAGGGAGTCGATGCCGTACTCGTCCAGCCTGCGGTGTGGGTCCAGGGCGGCCGGGTCCATCTGCACGACTTTGGCCAGTAGCTGGGTGATGGCGTCCTGCAGTGCGACGCGGGCCTCTTCCGGGGGAAGGACTGCCAGTGCTGCGAACATCTCCTCGCGGGATGCGCCGCCCGTCTCGCTGTGCTCGGGCAGCAGCAGGGTGTGGCGCGGGCTGTTGAGGGTGGGCAGGAGACCTCGGAACCTGCCCCAGTTGTAGCGGCCCACACCGGCCACCGGGGTGTCGCGGGTGAGCAGATCGTCGACTGCGGCGAACGCGTCACGGAGGCGGAGGGGTTCCAGGCCGATGGCGGAGAGCTGGGCGGTCAGGTCGTTGCGGGTGACGTATCCGGTTTCGCCGAGCGCTCCCCACGCGATGGCCTGGGCCGGGAGCCCGGCCGCGTGCCGCTGGCGTACCAGGGCTTCGACGAAGAGGTTGCCCGCGACGTAGGGGGCCTGGTGCAGGTTGCCGAAGCACGCGGTGACCGAGGAGATCAGGAGGAACAGGTCCAGCCGCCGGTCCCGGGTGAGCCGGTCCAGCACCAGCGCGCCGCCTGCCTTGGGGGCCAGTACGGCGGCGAAGCGTTCTTCGGACAGTTCGCTCAGGGGCGCGTCGTCGAGGTGCATGGCGCAGTGCACCACGCCGCGCAGCGGACGTCCTTCGGCGTCGATGCTCTCCAGCAGGGCGGACATGCTCGCCGTGTCGGTGCAGTCGGTCGCATGCGCGGTGACCTGGATTCCGCGGCGGGCCAGCGCGTCGAGCAGGGCGGGGGCCTCGGGGGTGGCTGCGCCGCGTCGGCCGACCAGGGCGAGATGGCGGGCTCCGTGGTCGGCGAGCCAGTGTGCGGTGGCGGCCCCGAAACCGCTGAGCCCGCCGGTGATGAGATAGGTGCCCTGCGGGTCCAGGGCGGGGCGGCCGGCATCCGCTTCGACGGTGAGGGGTTCGTCCAGGGGGTCGAAGGCGACCACGACCTTGCCGATGTGCCGGGAGTGCTGCATCAGCTCGAACGCCTCGCGCACTCGGGCCGCCGGGAACACGGTGTGCGGCAGTGGCCGGTAGGCACCGCTGTGCACGCGTGCGCCGACCTCGTCGATCACGGCGAGCGCCTCGTCGGGACGGTGCATCAGGGCGAGCAGGTCGACGCCGAAGAAGGCGAGGTTGTGGTGGAACGGTGCGAGGGAGAGGGGTTTGTTCTCGTGGATGTCGCGCTTGCCCAGTTCGATGAACCGACCTCCCGGACGCAACAGTTCGAGGCTGCGGCCGATGGCCTCACCGGCGAGGGAGTTGATCACGACATCGACGCCGTGCCCACCGGTGAGGCGTTTGATCTCTTCGGCGAAGTCGAGGGTGCGGGAGTCCAGCACGTGCCTGGCGCCGAGCGAGCGCAGCAGATCGCGTTTGGTCTCGCTGCCTGCGGTGGCGATGACGTGGGCACCGCGCAGGGAGGCGAATTGGAGTACGGCAAGCCCGACACCGCCGGCGCCGCCGTGGATCAGTACGGTCTCGTCCGCCCGGAGCCTGGCCAGGTGCTCCAGGCTGTAGTGCACGGTGGAGAAGGCCACCGGAAGGGTCGCCGCGGCCTCGAAGCCCATGCCGTCGGGGAGGGGCCACAGCCCCTCGACCGGGGCGGTCACGTGCGAGGCGAGGGCTGCGCTCGCGAGGCCGAAGACACGGTCGCCGACGGCCGGCGTGCGGACCCCGGGCCCCACCGCGGTGACGATGCCGGCGTATTCGATGCCGGGCGCTGTGTACAGGGTTCCTTCGCTGAGTTCCGACGGCAGCAATCCGGTCACGGACATGACGTCCCGGTAGTTCAGTGCGGCGGCCCGCACGGCGACCGTGACCTCCCCCTCGCCCGGTTCCCGGGGCTCGGACGACTTCCAGCCGACGGCGTAGGAGAGACCGGGATTGTGCACGTCCAGTGTGTAGGAGGCCGCAGCACCGGCGGGCGTGGTGGGGAGCGGCGTCTCGCGGGGGACGAAACGTCCCCCGCGGGTGAGCAGGATCTCGTTCTCCTGCGAGGGGGAGAGGAGCTCGCGCGCCAACCGGTGGGCGTCGTCGGCCACGATGCCGGACCGGTCGAGGCTGACGCGTCGGACGGTCAGGTCCGGGTACTCGTTGTCCAGCGTGCGGGCGATGCCCCAGGCGGCCGCGTCGGCGGGTGCCTGGGCACGCTCGGGCGCGGGGAGGGCGCCGCTGGGACGGGTCACGAGCCACAGCGAGACGCGGCCGTGGGGCCCGTGCTCTCCTTCGGACCGCGCCAACTTGCCCAGCAGGGTGGCGCGTTGTGCCGCACGCGCCGTGAGCCCGTCGACGTCGGAGGGTGTGGTGTCGGCCAGGACCAGCACCAGGTGGCGTTCCTCGGCCGGCTCGTCGCTGCCGCCTCGCCACTGCGGTACGTCCTCGTCTGCCTGGGCGCGGTGTACCGCATGCCGTCCCGACGCGGCGAGCAGTTCCGCCATGGAGTCGGCGAGCGGTGCCTCGGCCGGCGTTTCCGGGACGATGACGTATTCCGCGGTCCTGGGACCGACGGGAAGCGCGGGGCGCAGTACGCGCGGCCTCGGGCGGGCGGTGGCCAGTACGACGGAGGCGGCGAGGTCCGATGCGCAGTCGTCCCCGAGCTGGGCGATATCGGTGAAGCCGCACCGCTCCAGCAGCGGCAGCCAGTCTCCCGCGGACAGCAGGGCCGAGCGCGGGCGCAGCTCACGGTCGGTGTGATGGTGCCAGAGACCGTCCAGGGTCCCGAACCAGGGGGCCAGCCACTCGGCGCTGTGGTTCTCGAAGTTCAGCAGGCGACCGCCGGGGGTCAGGAGGCGGGCGATCCGTTGCAGGGTCGCGGTGAGATCCCTGCAGGTGTGCAGGGCGTTGGAGGCCACTACGAGATCAAAGCCGCCGTCGGCCAGGCCCTGATCTGCCAGATCCCCGTCGAGATCGAAGGTGCGGTATTGCACGAAGTCGTACCGTGCGAAGCGCTGTTGGGCGCGTGGCAGGAAGAAGGCGGACACGTCGGTGTATACGTACATGGTCCGGTCGGCCGGCAGGGCGGGCAGCAAGGCGCTGGCCAGTCCGCCGGTGCCGGCACCGACTTCGAGGACGCGCAGTGGTCGGTCGGCCGGCCAGCGCCGCACCACTTCGCCGACCAGCGCCTGTGCGATGCGGTTGTGGAAGCGGCTGAAGGGCGCGGTGTCGAAGAACAGCTCCAGGGCGTGTCCCGCTCCCTCACCGGTCAGGAGCTCCAGTGGGTCGCATTCCCCGCGAAGCAACGCAAGGATCCGCACGCGATGGCGTTCCACCAGTGCCGCCTCGTTGACGGAGGCAGGGAAATCCCACAACGTCGTGCGGTGCAGCTCCGAAGGCCGGCGTTCGGCGGGCGCGAGCAGCCAGTGGTCGGGGGCCACGCGGGTGACGAAGCCGTGCCGTTCCAGGACCGGCAGTTCCGTCTCCAACAGGGGGATGTGCTTCGCCAGCATCCCCGCCTCGGTCAGCGCGGCCGGGGTGAAGGGGCGGGAAGGGCCGGGCAGGAGGCGCTCCAGGGCTGCCGCGATGCACGCCGCGAAGTATGCCTGGGCGAACTCGACTCCCCCGGCGTCCCTCCATGGCCGCCAGGCCCGGCGTAGTTCGGCGATCCGTTCCCCGCAGGCGGCGGCGATCAGCCGGGAGGCGGGCAGGGGGCTCGCCTCGGCCGGGACATCGGGATGCGGGGCGGCGCGGAGCACGGTGTGATGCCGGGTCACGGGTGCCTGTGTGGGGTTGACGAGGCGGCGGAGACGGCAGCCCGTCATCTCGACGGCGACAGCGCCGTCCTCGTCGGTGACGGTGATGTCCCAGCACGCTTCGGTCGGGGTACTGGACCGCTCGCGTACGTGCACCAGCCCCTCGGCGGTGGGGGTACGCCAGACGTGCACGGCGTTGAAGGCCGAGGGGAGGTAGGCGCCACCGTCGGCCATGAGCCCGTCCAGCAGCGGTGCACCGGCCTGCAGAGCGCCGTCGAGCAGTGCGGGGTGTGCCGTGAACTGGTCCTGCGGTTCCGTGTGTCGGTAGGCGGCCAGCACCTCGCCCGCCCCCACCTGCAGATCGGTCAGGACCTGGAACGCCGGCCCGTAGGCCAGCCCCCGCTCCGCCAGTGCCCTGTACTGGTCGGCGGCCGCGATGTGGCGCGGGCACCGGGCCCGGAGGCCGGCCAGGTCCAAGGGGCCGGGGGCGCGGCCGATGCGTTGACGGACTCGTGCGCGCACATGTTGCCGCGGTTCAGCTGCGTTCTCGTCGGTGCTGGTGATGGTCACCACCGCGTCGTCCGGGTTGAGCGCGAGCTGGGTGTGGACGCTGGAGGCTTCCGCCCAGGGGATCATCAGCGGGCTGCTGATGTCCAGGTGGTCGATCGCCACCGCGCTCCGCAGCGCCCGCTCGCCCGCGGCCAGGATCATCTCCACATAGGCCGTTGCGGGCACGACGACGGACCCTGCCAACCTGTGATCGGGCAGCCACGGCACCAGCACCGGTTCGACGGCACCGTGCCACACCGGATGCGGGCCGGGCATCCGCTCCCCCAACAAGGGATGCTCCACCTGGCCGTTGCCGCTGCTGCACACCCAGCCGCGCGGCGAGCCACTCCAGTGGCGCTCGCGCTGCCAGGGGTAGGAAGGGAGGTCCACCACCCGGCCCTGGCGCGGGAAGTACGGCGTCCAGTCGATGTCAGCGCCGGCGGCCATCGCCCCCTCGACCGCCGTACGCAGTGCCTGGTCGCCCCCCGTCGCACGTCGCAGCGTGGGCACGACGGCCCGGGCGCCGGTACGCGCGCGACCGGTGGTGCGGCGCAGATAGGTCTGCAGGACGGGGTGCGGCCCGATCTCCAGGAAGACGTCCGCCCCGTGATCCATCGCGGCCTCGATCGCGGGGCCGAACTGCACCGGCTCCCGCACGTTCCGCCACCAGTAGGCGGCGTCCAGCTCTCTGCCGTCGATCCGCTGTGCCGTCACCGTGGAGAACAGCGGTAGACGGGTCGCCGAGGGCGCCAGGTCCTCCAACGACCGCAGCAGCGGTTCCCGTAGGGCGTCCATGGTGGCACTGTGGAAGGCGTAGTCCAACTCCAGCACGGTGCACAAGGCACCCCGAGCGGTCATATCGGCGGCCAGGCAGAGCAGTTGGCTCTCGGGGCCCGAGACGGTCACGTCGTGGTCCGTGTTCACCGCCGCCACCGCCAGTCCCGGGTAGCCGGCGAGGGCGGCGACCGCCTCTTCCTGGGACAGGGCCAGGGCCGCCATCCGACCACAGCCAGCGGTAGCGGCCTGCGCCCGGGAGCGCTCCGCGATGACCCGCGCCGCCTGCTGAAGGCTCAGCGACCCGGCCACGTGGGCGGCGGCGACCTCGCCCACGCTGTGGCCGATCACGGCGGACGGTGTGATGCCGCGGTCACGCAGCACGGCCGTCACACCGAGTTGCACGGCGAACAGCAGCGGCTGGGCCACCTCGGTCGCCCGCAGCTCGGACTCTGTCACCGTGGCCAACTTGTCGGCCACCGACCAGCCCAGATGCGGCCTCAGCGCTTCGTCCACCGCGGCCAGGGCAGTGGCGAAGGGGCCTCCGCCTCCCAACAGGTCGGCTCCCATACCCGCCCACTGGGCCCCGTTGCCGGAGAAGACGAACGCGACCCGCCCGCGCTCCGTTGCCTCCCCGACCGCGCCGCCACTCGCCCCAGGCACCTCCTCGGCCGCTTCCAGCGGCTCTCCCTCGCCCGGGAAGGTCGCCGCCAGCCGGTCGGCCGCCTCCTTCGGCCCAGTCGCGATCACCACGGCCCGGTGCCTGTGCGCACCGCGTCGCATGGTCGTGGTGTAGGCGAGGTCGTGGAACTGTTCGGCCTCGGTCCGCGCCAGTCGTTCGGTCATACGGACCGCTGTCTGGCGCAGGGCCTGCGGGGTCCGAGCCGATACCAGCACCGGGCAGGCCGCGTCCATGGCAGCTGCCGCCGCGCCCGCGGTGCGCGGTACGTCCTTGGCGGCGCCGACGATGACATGGGCGTTGGAACCGCCGAAACCGAAGGAGTTGACTCCCACAACCGGCCGGGCCACATCCGGCAGGGGCAGGGCCTCGACCACCGGAACCAGGTTCAGGCCGGCGAAGTCGATGTCCGGGTTCGCCGGTTGGCTGTGCAGCGTAGCCGGGGCGGTGCCGTGGCGCAGCACCAGAAGTGCCTTGAGCAGCCCGGCGATTCCGGAGGCGGGTTCCAGGTGGCCCACGTTCGACTTCACCGATCCGATCGGCAACGCCCCCACGTGCCGACGGCGGCCCAGCGCGCGGCCTACGGCGCGGCACTCGGCCGGATCGCCGACCGGGGTGCCGGTTCCATGTGCCTCCAGGTACACCAACTCATCCGGATTGACGCGTGCTTGCTCGTACACCGTGCGCAACAGCGCTTCCTGCGCATCGGGGTTGGGCAGCGAAATACCGGCGGTGCGGCCGTCGCTGTTGGTGCCGCTGCCGAGAATGACACCGTGTACCCGATCGCCGTCGGCTTGTGCGTCCTCAAGCCTCTTCAGGACGACGAGGCCGCCGCCCTCGGCCCTGACGAAACCGTCCGCCTCGGCCGAGAAGGCCGCACATCTGCCCCGTTTGGAGAGCATGGACGCCTGCGAGAAACCCACATAGTGATACGGGCTGAGCAGTACATTCGCACCCGCGGCCAGTACCAGTCCGCTGGTGCCGTTCCACAGTGTGCGACACGCGTGGTCCAATGCCACCAGCGAGGACGAGCAGGCCGTGTCGATCGCCAGACTGGGGCCGCGTAGGTCCAGGCAGTGCGAGAGACGGTTCGCGGCCAGCGACGAGGAGGCTCCTGCCATGGTGTAGGCGTTGGCCGAGCGCGGCCTCATCAATTGCAGCGCACCATAGGAGGCGTCGCAGATTCCGACGTAGACCGCGGCGTCCGAACCCGCCAGCACTCGCGGGGAGATCGCCGCATCGTCCAGCGCCTCCGCGGCGAGCTCCAGCAGCAGCCGGTGCTGGGGGTCCATCTGCGCCGCCTCTTTCGGCGTGATACCGAAGTATTCGGCATCGAAAGACGCGATATCGCAGAGGAATCCACCTGCGACGGTATAGCTCTTCCCGGTGCGCGGCACGCTCGTATCGATGAACCGGGTGGGGTCGAACCGTTCGGCGGGCGCTTCACCGATCAGGTCCCGTCCCTCTTTCAGAACCCGCCACAATCCCTCCAGATCGACGATGCCGCCGGGCAGTCGACATGCGGCCCCTACGATGGCGATCGGATGATTCGGTCCAGGGACGTGGCTGAAGCTCATGTGCATTCCTCACGTTGTGCCGGGGCGGATCCGGGAATGCCAGCTGCTCCGAGGGGTCAGGTCAGCCGCCCCTTCCGGTTCCGTGTGAAGGTTGCGCCTTTGGAGACGGATACGGAGACATGCGCGGCCGGTTGTCGCCGCTACCCACTAACGCCGACACCGCCATGTTCCAAGAAACCCAGACGCGGCACGAGGGCAGGAAATCCGCACCGCGCCCCCGGCGCCCGACTCGTAAGCCAGCTCAACTTGCTGAACTGCACCGTTACTTGATCGAACGAGGGCATCGGGCAGTCGGAGTGAAAACAATTTCACCCTTGTGGGGATAAGACCTCATTGAGGCAGCCGTGACAAATGATGAAGAGCGGACCGGGCCTCCCCGCCTACGGCCTCACCGACGACCAGATCACGCCCCTGCGACCCTGGGCCCTGGAGTGGGATCACCGACCCCAACACCCGCCTGCACCACGACGAGGCACGCGACGGCGACGACGCGTCCGACGGATCGGCGCTCATCCGCCGGAGTGCGGGCCGCATCAGCCGTTGCTGCCACGGCACCGGCGACTGGAATCCGCCGGTCCTCGTACTCGGGCTGCGCCCATACGGGCGACGCAGCGGTTCCGGAACGGCCTGCGCCTCGTTGACCGGGTGTGACCACTCGTAGGACTTCCGCAGCCGTTGGGCTCACCACAGCAGCACTCGCCGCATCCCTCGCAACTGGCGCTCCCGCTTTCGCCGGCGGCGTCGGCGTCATCCTGTCGCCATCGTTCGACAACGGCTGTGCCAACCATCACGCAGCCTCACGTGCCAACGCAGACACCCGTCACGGGAGCGGGACCGTGGACGGACTGGTGGCGGCTGCTCCGGCGGATACTCCGCTCAACCACTGTGGCGGGGGTGAGCTGCCGCTGTCCCGCGACTGCACCACGTCGGGTGCGCCCAGCGAGCCAGGTTCCTTGATGGGCACCATTGATCCTTTGCAGAACGTCGCGTGCCTGGTGGCTCGGAACAACCTCGACAACCCGAACGTGAACGTTCTCTCCTAGGGTGCGTCCCGCCGACGGGAACAAGCACCAGCCCCGCTGTGGGAAGCTGGCCGGGCAGGTCGCCGTCGCACCTGCCCGGCGCCGGGCATCGGTGCGCTGCTGACGCGCAAGGAGAATTTCACCGACCGCGGAACACCCGGAACGCTTCGACAGGCGCGTGCCTGGCGACGGGGACAACCGGTCCGCTGCCGGCGGCAGGCTGCTGCACGGAGACGGCGACGTGGTCGACGAGCATCGACCCGCCGGCACTGGTGGCGTCGGTGGGGGTGGGTGATCCTGCCACGCCGTCCGGGAACGCCCCGCCCATGGCGAGGTTCAGCAGCAGGAAGTGGCCGTGGTGGGTGGCTTTCGCCCAGGTGTCGGCGTCCATCTCGGAGGCGTTGACCGTGTGGAACTGCTGCCCGTCGACGTACCAATGCAGTGCTTCGTTGGCCGGGTCGGTGCGGTCGAGCTCCAGTGCGTAGGTGTGGAAACCGGCCTGGCAGGCGCTGCCCGGGCAGTCACGGGAACTGCTCTTGCCCTGGGTCTCGTTGCACGGCCCACCCGGGTTGACGCCGCAGTGCAGCGTTCCCCAGACCTTGTTGAGGCCGTTGACGTTCTCCATGATGTCGAACTCACCGATGCCCGGCCAGTTCTGGTAGTTGCCTCGGTAGTCGGCGCCGAGCGTCCAGAAGGCCGGCCAGTACCCGAGCGCGGAGCCACCGGAGACCTCAGGCACCCGGATGCTCGCCTCGATCCGGAGCCTGCCCCCGGCGGGGGCCGCGAAGTCGGTACGCCGGGTCTCGATCCGACCCGAGGTCCAGGTGGCGCCGTCCCGTTGCGCGGTGATCTTGAGATGGCCCGCGCCGTCGAGCTGGAGGTTCTCCGGACGGTCGGTGTACGTCTGACGCTCACCCGTGCCCCAGTTGGGCGGGCCTCCCGGGTACCCGGTACCGGTGTCGACGATCCAGTCGTCGGCGGAGGGAGACGATCCGGCGGCACCGTCGAAATCCGCACGCCAGACTTGCTCGAAGGCAGCGGCCTGCCTCGCAGGAGCAGCCACCGCCCTTCCGGAGACTGTGGGGAGGGCGAGGGCGTACGCGGTGACGATCACGGCACTCGCGGCGCAGAACACCGTCTTCTTCTTCAGGCCCATGTCGTATTGCTCCTCGATGTGGTGGGGGGTGAGGAGTTCGGTGCAGTCGTACCCGGAATGAGAGCGCTCCCACCCCGGTCCGGCGCACCCTGCCCATTCGGCGACGTGCCGTCAAGTGGCAACGAAAGAAACGGACTTGTATGTGTCGCTGTCGCCGTGCGCCACTCGGCCCCAGTGATTTCGACGTCGGCACCAAGCTGCGGGCTGTGGACTGCTCACCGACGGCAGTGGTGCGGCTGCCGCCGTTCGTGCCGACAGCCGGCCGGTCCCCTGTTGGTTCACAACACGATCAGCTCACGCTCGGCCGCACAGGCAGCCACCAGGCAGGCGTGGCTTTCCATCACGCGTCGGCCCCCTGGGCGATGAGCACGCGCCCTGTGCTGTCGGATTTGCCTTCGAGCGCGCTCCAACCTTCACACTGTTGACGACGAGACCGTGCTGCGGACAGAGAAGACAGAAAAGGTGGCAGGCGATGGAGACGACAGGCCGGGCGGGGCACCCTCTGCCGTACGGCATCTACCAGCAGGCGATCGAGCGGGAAACGCTGCATTTCGCCCAGGTGGTCAGGGGTGCGGATCCCGCGACCGCCGTGCCTTCCTGCCCGGACTGGACACTGGCCGAGCTCACCCGGCACGTGGGAGCGGTGCAACGCTGGTTCTGCGCACTGCTGACCCGGATGGTGCAGGAACCTCCGTCCAGCCGTGACGTGGAGCTGGGGCTGCCGCACCGCGTGGAGGAGTATGCCGACTGGCTGGCCACGGGCGTACCCGAAGTGGTTGGCGTGCTGCGGGCCATCGACCCCCAGGCGGCGATGTGGGCCTGGGGTGAGGACCAGCACGCGCGGTTCTGGGCCCGCCGGATGCTGTTCGAAACGCTGGTGCACCGGGTGGACGCGGAACACGCCCTGGGTCGGGAATCGGAGATCGACCCCGCGCTGGCGGCGGACGGGGTGGACGAATTCCTGGTCAATCTGCCCTACGCGGGCATCTTCGCCCCGGCTGTGGCGAAACTGCGCGGCAACGGCGAGACCATTGCCTTCCGGTGCACCGATCCCGCCGGTGAAGCCGGAAAGGAGTGGCAGGTGCGACTGGATCCGGATGGCTTCCGCCTGCTGCCGCAGGCAGGAACCCGTGTCCCGCCGACCGATCCGCAAGCGGCTGTACGAGGGAAGGCAGCGGACCTCCTGCTGCTGCTGTACGGACGCAGGTCCTACCAGGAGGCCGCATTCGAGGTCTCGGGAGAGCCCACCGCACTCGACCGCTGGTTCGCCCATACAGCCTTCTGACCGGCGCCGGAGCGCGGGCCGGTGACACCGTGCTTCGGTCCGGGTCGGGTTCCCGGCTCCGACTACCTGGCGCTCGACGTATGGGCCCCACCCGGCGCCCACGGCAACCCGGTCAAGGTCTTCGTGCACAGCGGCGGATTCCTGGCGGTGCCACCCGCGCCGCGCTCTACGACGGCACCGCCTTCGCCCGCGACGATGTGGCACCGGTGACGGTCAAGTACCACCTGGGCGCGTTCTCCCGTGAGGCCGGCTCGGCGCAGCCCACCCGCTGCGTGAGCAGGGAGATCGAAGGAAAAGCATGGGTTCGCCGGCCCCGCTCCATCCAGGCGCTCGACCAAACGGCCTACAGGCCATGCTCGTCAAGATGCCGAACGCACCGTATGCGTCCAGGATGGCCATGCGTACACCTTCTCCGGTGCACAACTCCCCGTCTTCGTGAACGCGAAGGCGGGGCGTTTTGCTGAGCTGGCGCGGCACTTGGCGCCAGCTCAGCCGACGTCGGCCTGCGGGGGCTCATCTGGCTTCCGTGGCTACGCGCCGACGCCTGCGGACATCGCGGAACAGGCCGGTCGGACACCCCGGAGCAGGTCCTCACAGAACTCACCGAGCGCTCGGTTCTGGGCGGCGACGGCGCCATCGGCGTCGCCGCATTCACCCCATATGGCCGCAGCAGCCCGGCTTTGTGACACTCCTGTGACCGGAATTATGGCCTCCATCACGCCCGCGCAGTCCATGCCTTGGTGGAGTGATCGAATGCGACGACCTGTTTCCCTCATTTCGGCTCTCGCCGCGACCGGCCTGCTCCTGACGGCCTGTGGGACGGAGCGTGCGGGTGCCGGGAACACCGGCGCCCGCGCAGCCGTGCCGCCATCCCCCACGCAGGTCGACGATCCGGGCAAGGACGGCGTGCGGATCACCTCACTGACCCTCCCGGCGGCCTCCGCCCCGCCCACCCGCAGCACTTCCGTCTCCGCCGACAACCTCGCCACGGGCTCAGGGGCCTCTGCCTCCTACGAAGTGACCAATGGAGGCACCGAGACGCTGGCCTACTCGGTCATGTTCACCTTCATGGGTGGTGATGGCGGGGCGGTGACCAATCAGACCGTGATCGTGCGCGACGTCGGCCCCGGGAAGACCGTGCGAGGCACAGTCCGGGCCGGAGAACTGCCGTCCGCGGCGCCGCGGGTGACACGGGCCAAGGTCCTCAAAGTGACCAAGGTCCCCGCGAGTGAGGCGCCGGCCGAGCCGGGCACATGCCCCGCCTCCGGAGTCCGCGTCAATGTCGACCGGGGCGACGCAGCCATGGGACTGCGCGTCGTGAGCCTGCACCTGGACAACTGCGGCACACGCGACTACGCCCTTGAGGGCTACCCGCTGCTGGAACTCCTGGACGGCGACCTCCAGCCCGTCCACGGCATCAAGATCCTCCACGGCAGCGGCGAGATCACCACCAGCGCCGGGCCCGACGAGCAGCCCCGGCCCGTCACGCTCAAACCCGGCGAGTCGGCGACCGCCGGCCTGGTTTGGCGCAACACCACCGGGTCCGGTACGCCGCTGAACGTGCCCTCGGTGCGGGTCCGGGCGAAGACCGGCGCCGCACCGGTCACGGTAACCCCGGACCTCGACCTGGGAACCACCGGAAAGCTCGGAGTCAAACCATGGGCGAAGGCGGAGCACTAGGGCGCATCCACAAAGGGCCTCGTGCACCTGGCGGTGGACGTCGACCGGCCGGCATACCTGCGTAGGACCTTTCGCCTGCGTAAGGCAGTCGGTCACCGGCCGCGGTTGGGGCTGCGGCCGTTTCACTGCTGATGGTGGCCGCGGCGGCCCGATCGGGTGATGGCCTGCCCGCGGAGAGTGTCGGCGTTGGCGCGGCCAGGAACGTGGGCCAGTCTCGTCGCGGAAGGGAGGCCCGCCGAACATGGCCGTGCACTGCTTCGGATCTCCGCGCCCCGCCCGCGACGGAGTGAAGTTCCTGGCGCTCCTCGTGCTGACCGCCGCCACCGCGTGCTCCAACGGTTCGGCCCCGACCCCGACCGGGAGTCCGAGCGCGAGCGCGAAGCCGGCCAGGACGATCACCGTCACGATGAAGGAGTATTCGCTGGCCCTCTCGCCGGCCCAGGCGGCCGCGGGGACCGTCACGTTCGTCGCGGACAACGCCGGCGCCGTCGCACACGCACTGACCGTCGCGGGGCCCGGCGTGTCCGACGCGCACACCTCGACCGTCCCGCCCGGCGGCCAGGCGCGGCTCACCGTCACCCTCAAGGCCGGCAGCTACGAACTGTGGTGTCCCATCGGCAAACACCGGGAACTCGGCATGGACACCCACCTCCAGGTCGGCGGGAACAGACCGGCGTCACCGGCCCCCGGCAGCCCCGCCGCGACCGCGACCGGGCAGTAGCGATGGCTCCCGGACCCGGCGGCCGCACGCACCGCACCACCATCAGCCGGCGCACGGTCGCGCGCGTGCTGCTCCAAGCGGTGACCGCGGCCGCACTGGCCGTGAACGCCTACGTGCACGCCGGCCTCGCCGCCGCCTTTGACCCGGTCGGGCAGCAGATCAGCCAGGGAACGCTGTTCCGCCTCGAAGCCGCCGTGGCGTCCCTGGCCGCGCTGCTGATCCTGCTCCTCGGTCGCCGACGGCCGGTGTGGGCGTTCGCCTTCCTGGTGTCCGTCTCCGCCCTGGGCACCGTGCTGCTCTATCGGTACGTGAACGTGGGCCCGCTCGGTCCGCTGCCGAACATGTACGAGCCGGTCTGGTGGCCGGATAAGACCGCCAGCGCGATCGCCGAGGCCGTCGGTGCCATGACCGCGCTCGGCGGCTTTCTGATCACCGGCCCGCCGCGCTCTGCGTCGACTCGGGCCGGCGCTCCTCAGAGCGACAAGGCCGACGGCGGGGGCGGCTGATCACGTGCCACGCCTCACCCTCCGCGCCGAACCCCGGCAGCTCCTGGGGCTGCTGTGGCTGCTGCTGCCCCTGGCGGTGACCGCTGCCCTGCTCTGGTTCGGCCTGGTACACACCCCGCAGCACCGGCGCAGCTTCTTCGGGACGCACGGCCCCGCCGTCATCCTGCTCAAGTCCCAGCTGGGCAGCGCCCTGTTGGGACTGGCTCTGATCCAGTTGGTCCTCGCGCTGTGGATGTACGGCCGGCTGCCCGGCCTGCGCGCCGCGCCGCACCCCGTGGGCACCGTGCACCGCGTGATCGGTGTGTTCGCTTTCCTGTTCTCCATCCCGATCGCCCGGCAATGCATCCTCGCCTACGGCGTCAGCCTGACCGGGCCCCGCCAGGCGCTGCACTCGCTCGCCGGCTGTTTTCTCTACGGGGCATTCGTCGCCAAGGTCGTCGTGGTGCGCCACCGCCGCTGGCCGGGCTGGGCGCTTCCGCTCGCCGGTGGCACGCTCGTCACGGTGATCGCCTTGGCTTGGTACTCGGCGGCGTTGTGGTACCTGAACGGCTTCCGGGTGCCCGGCCTGTAGGCGGACGACGTCGAATCGGTGCCGTCGTCGGCCACTATCGGCAGTGGTCACGGCTCGCCAACCCGCCGCCTTGCCGGGGTGCGAGGTGACCGGTTCATGCGAAAGCCGTTCCGTTCCTGCGGGGCTTTGGTGCCGCCGGTCTTGAGCCGGCTGCGGGCCCGGCCCGCCAGCACGTGCCTTGTATCCACGCGTGCGACCGATGCCCTAAAATAGGGCATATGTGCTATGTGTGAAAAAGTTGCACGTGCGGCACATGGCGCTGAAGGCAAGCGAGAGGAGCGCCTCATGATCGCCAAGCTGCTCGCCAAGTTGTCCTTCACCCGCAACTACGGTGCATACGGGGCCCACGACTGGGGCACGCACACCGGCGACGACAGGGTGTGACCACACGGGTCGGCGGACGCCACGGGCTCCCGCCGGCTCCTGGCCGCGCTGCCGACGCTATCGGCCTGACTGGTGCGAGAAGTCAGGGGCGGTCCCATGGGCCCAGTGAACGAGCCGCCGCGGTTGCCCGGAGGCAGCTTCGCGGCCTGGAGCCGCGACCGGCTGGGACTGGCGCGCCGTGGCGCCGATGAGTGCGGGGACGTCTGGCAGCTGGAGCCGGGTGTCTACGTAGCCGCTACGGCGGGGGTGTGTGAAGCGGTCCTGCACCGCGCGCAGGACTTTCCCAAGCCGTCCTCGCCCCTTTTCCCGCCGTTGAAGCGGCCCGGCGGAGCGCCGACGCCCGAGGAGCGTGCGCACGCTCGTGCCGCTCGGATGCGCGGACTGCGTCCGCAGGCGGTTGCGGCCCGGATCGGTGAGATCGCGCCCGGGACCGCTCGTTTTGCCGACCAGTGGCCCACGGACCGGGACGTCGAGATTCTGCCCCTGGTCCGGCCCGTCCTGGCAGAGATCGGCGTGCGCTACCTCTTCTCCGAAGACGCTCCCGTCCTGCTGCCCTTCGCCTGGCAGCTCTTCGTGGCCCGGGAGGTGCTCGTACGCCCCTCGCGCTGGGTGTGGCCGCGCTGGGTCCCCACACCGGCACGACGGTTCCGCACACGGCGGCAAGTCGCCTTCACCAACGCTCTGCGGCCCATCGTCCGCCGACGCCGTTCATCGGGCCGGTTCGGGGACGACGTGCTGGGACAGATGCTCCGGCCCTCCGCCCGCTACGGCGCCCTGTCGGAAGAAGCCGTCCTCGACACCCTCCCCGGAATCACCGTCGCGACGTTCGAGACGCCCTCCCGGGCAGCCGGATGGGTCCTGCTCCACCTGGCCCGATACGCCCAGGCCGCGGACCGCGTCGCGGCCGAAGCCGACCTGCTGCCCGCCGACCCGGCCACGACGACCAGCACCCACCTCGACAACCTGCAATACACCCAGGCGCTGGTGCGCGAAGTGCTCCGACTGCACCCCCCGAGCTGGCTGCTCACCCGGCGTGCTCCGCGACAGACTCAGCTCGCCGACTACACCATCGACGCCGGGTCCACCGTGCTCGTCTGCCCCTACACCGCCCACCGCGACGCCCGGGAACACCCCGAGCCGGACCGGTTCCGGCCCGAACGCTGGCTCGACGATTCGGGCTCGCCGGCGAAACCCGGGGTCTTCCTCGGCTTCGGTACCGGACCGCACGGCTGCGAGGGAGCCGCCCTGGCCATGGCCATGCTCACGCTCATGACCGCGCAGACGGCCCGCCGCTACCACTTGAGCGAGCCACCCGGCGCGGAACCCGGGTACCGGGTCACCACCTTCGAAGGTCTCGCAACCGCCGGCCTGCACCTGCGTGCCACCTTGCGCGGCTGAGGGCAGTCCTCCTTTCGGTGGCGGCCGCCTCGCAGGCCACTCCCCCACCGCAACAACGAACGTCGATCAAGTCCGAGTGCCGTTCCACACGCGCTCGGATCACCGGCTCATGGTTCGCTCATCGCGTGTCGCCTGTCGAACTCGTTGACGAGCATGCCCATCATGACGAGGTCGTGGTGCCGGCCGGCGAAGAAGACGTGTTCCCGCAAGCGCCCCTCCTCGGTGAAGCCGAGCCCACGGAAGAGTGCCAGCGATGCCTCGTTGTGGGCCAAAACCGCCGCCAGGCACTTGTGGTAGCGCCGCTCGGCGAACATGAAGCGCAGCAGCAGCACCACGGCTTCCGCCGCGTAGCCCTTGCGCCGGTGGCCGGCGCCGATGGTGATGTCGAACTCGAACCAGCCTGAGCGACGGCCGGTGCGATGTGAGCCGACTGTACCGACCAGCTCTCCCGTGACCTTCGCTTCGACCGCCAACCGGAAGCGGTCGTCATCGCACTCGGCAACGGCCTGCTCCTTCGCCCGGGCACGGTAGCTCTCGGCGGACCGCGGCAGATCCAGCCGGCCCCCTCGCGGCTCGTCATCGTCGGCGAAACGCGCGAACGCCGTCCAGTCTTCGGGCTCGACAGCGCGCAGGCGTACCCGATTTCCGGTCCAGGACGATGCCATGCCCTTATTTGAACGCTGCTGTGTGCGCGAGGCCGACAGGCACGCCGAGGCAGGCGTTGCCCGCCGTGCTCCGTCTCACCGCTGATCGTCGTCCTCGTCCCGAGCCGCGGGGTCGCGCAGCGGGCGCAAGTCCGACTGCGTGAACGTCGGGATCCCGTCGTCGGAGCCTGACCACGCGATCGACGGGGTTTCCATGGCCCGGCCAAGCGCCCGTCCCAGTCACCGCTTTAAGGAGTTCGTTGGATGTCGGGCGGTCGCCTCCCGGGCCATCGGACTCGCCGGTATCGGTGCCGCTGTTACGCTGATTTTGTGACGGTTTTCCGGCGCACCGTGCCCCACGGTTTCCGTCGAAACGGCAATCCAAAAGAGCGCCGCTTGGGTAACCAAAATGCAGCCGCAACCAGGGATACGTCCCTGGTCAGGCGCCGATCGCCTTAGCCGCGATCATCAATTTTTCCATGGGGCCCGACGAGCGCGGTGCACCCCTTCGCACTTCGCAGGGGTGGGCAGCGGCCGGGTCCTCCCTCGTTGCGCGCCGGAGTGGCGCTGGCTCAAGGGTCTGCAGCTCCCACTCCCTGTGGAGGCCGGGGTGAAAGTTGTCGTTGATCTCTCCCGATGTGTGGGGTATGCGCAGTGCGCGTTCCTGGCTCCGGAGGCGTTCCGGATGCACGGTGAGGAAGCGCTCATGTACACCCCGAACCCCGACGACGCCCAGCGCGACCAGGTGCTACGCGCCGCGGCGGCCTGTCCGGTCCAGGCGATCCTGGTCGACCGGTTGGAGGCGCGGCACGCACCGGCGGAGGCGTCCCCGTCATGACCGGTGCCGACGACCTGCGTGCGTTCAGGCGCGATGGCCGCATCGTGGTCGTCGGGGCTTCGCTGGCGGGGCTGCGGGCCGCGGAGGCTCTGCGGGACGAGGGTTTCACCGGATCGTTGACCATGATCGGTGACGAGTTGGGCGAGCCCTACGACCGGCCTCCCCTGTCCAAGCAGGTACTGACCGGGTGGGTGCCGGCCGGGGGCACCGCTTTGCCCCGCCGTCGTGACATCGATGCGGAGTGGCTGCTGGGTGTGCCCGCCAGCGGGCTGGACCTCGCGGCGCACCACGTGCGTCTCGCCGACGGACGCGAGGTTCCCTACGACCGGGTGCTGATCTCCACCGGGGTACGAGCCCGGCCGTGGTTCGTCGAGTCCGAGGCGGCCCTGGACGGGGTGTTCGTCGTACGTACCCGTGAGCATGCCGAGAGCCTGCAGCGGGCCCTCGCCGCCGGGCCCTCCCGTGTGCTGGTCATCGGTGCGGGATTCACCGGCTCCGAGATCGCCTCCGTCTGCCGCGAGCGGGACATCCCGGTGACCGTCGCCGAACTCGCGCCGGCCCCGCTGGTCGGGGCGCTCGGCACCATGATCGGCGAGGTTGCGGCCGACATGCAGCGCGCTCACGGTGTCGACCTGCGGTGCGGTGTCGAGGTCGCCCGGCTGGAGGGCGACGCGCAGGGACGGTTTCGCCGTGCTCACTTCGACGACGGCAGTACGGTCGACGCCGAAGTGGCGGTGGTGGCGCTCGGAAGCATCCGCAACACCGAGTGGCTGCGGGAGTCGGGACTGGCGGCGGGCGTATGGGGAATCACCTGTGACACGGGCTGCCGCGCCCTCGACATCAACGGCCGCGTCACCGACGACGTCTTCGCCGCGGGAGACGTGGCACGTTGCCCGAACCCCCTCTACGAAGACCGGCTCATCTCGCTGGAGCACTGGGCCAACGCCGTGGAGCAGGCAGGGGTCGCGGCACACAACATGGTCAGTGCCCGGGCGGACCGCCGGCCCCACCTGTCCATCCCGCTGTTCTGGTCGATCCAGTTCGGCGTCAACATCAAGTCCGTCGGCGTGCCGACCTTCGCCGACGAGGTGGTCGTCACCCAGGGATCGCCGGACGACCGCCGTTTCGTCACCGCATATGGCTATCGGGGCCGCGTCACGGCTGCCGTGAGCTTCAACAACGGTAAGTGGCTTGACTACTACCGACGGTTGATCGAGACGGCCGCGCCTTTCCCGCCCTCGTGCCCGACGCCGGACCAGCCGGCCGACAGGAAACCGGTGCCCGTCGACTTCCCCGGCCCCGCCCTGCTCGCGCAGGGCGCCACGGCGGTCGTCGCAGACCATGACCCGGGTGAGCGCCGCGTCACGACCGTGCACCGGCATCGGCAGGGGGAAGGCCGGACGACCACGACCGGGACGCCCGGCACGCTGCAACGGATCTTCGACTACTCCGCCCGGGCCGACCCTTACCCGCTGTATGCCGAGTTGCGCAAGACGCCGGTGGCTCGGCAGGAGGACGGCAGCTACGTCATCAGCACCCATCGCGAGATCACGGACGTACTGAACGACCCGCATCTGAGTTCCGACCTGCGCAATCTGTCGCGTCCGCCGCCCGCACCCGAGGGAGGTGCCACGTCGTCGTTCATCCACATGGACGCGCCCGAGCACGATCGTCTGCGGCGTATGGCGATGCGTCAGTTCGGCCCCCCGCACACCCCTGGGCTGGTGACCGGGCTTGACGGCTTCGTGACCGCCACCGTCGGTGGCCTGATCGACGACTTGGCGGGCAGGGAACGGATCGACATCGTCGATGATTTCGCCTTCCCGCTCCCCGTAACCGTGACCTGTCGCTTGCTCGGCGTGCCGTACGAGGACGAGCCGAGGTTCCACCGCTGGGTGCACGACATCATGCACTCGATCGACTACAACCCCGAGACCGACCCGAAGGAGAAACTGGACAAGGGCGTACAGGCCCGTAAGGACTTGCTCCAGTGCCTCAGTGAGCTGGTGGAACGGAGCCACGGCCGGCCGGGAGACGGCCTGCTGTCGCGGCTGGCCAACGACGACGGGCCCGACGGTCGGATGGCCGACGCCGAAATCGTCGCCACCGCCAGACTGTTCCTCATAGCCGGCCACGAGACCGTCGTCAACCTCATCACCAACGGCATGCTGACGCTGCTGCGCCACCCGCAGGTGCTGCAGCGACTGCGCGACGAACCGGACCTCGTGGTGCCGCTGGTCGAGGAACTGCTGCGCTACGAGCCCCCCGTGCACATCATTCCCTGGCGGACGACGTACAGCGACCTCACCGTCGCCGACACCGTCATCCCCCAAGGCTCGCAGGTCATGCTCATGCTGGCCTCGGGCAGCCGCGACCCGAAGCGCTTCCACGATCCGGACCGCTTCGACCCGGATCGGCCGGACAACCAGCACCTGGGGTTCGGCAGCGGCATCCACCTGTGTTTCGGCGGCCCGCTGGCCCGGCGGGAAACCCAGATCGCGCTGACCGAGTTGGTGCGCCGGCTCGACCGCCCCAGGCTGGTCGCCGACCCGCCGCCGTACCGGCCCAGCCCCGTTCTTCGGGGCCCGATCCATCTGGACGTCGAGCAGGGGCACGGTTGACGCGGCAGCCGAGGGCAGGCCCGACCGGGTTCGACAGTCGCTACAGTCCAGTCTCATGACGACGGTCACAACGCGCACGGTCGCATACCCGGCCGACGGCCTGACGATGATCGGTCACCTCGCGCTCCCCGCCGGTGTCGGCCGCCGGCCCGCAGTCCTGATCGGGCCCGAGGGGCCGGGCCTGAACGACTTCCAGCGCCGCCGGGCCGACGCCCTCGCCGAACTGGGGTACGTGGCGCTGGCCTTCGACCTCCACGGCGGGCGCTGGTTCACCGACCCCGAGGAAATACTGGCGCGTGTGCCCCCCTGCTCGCCGACCCCGACCGGATGCGGGGCATCGGCCACGCGGCGCTGGACGTGTTGCGCGCCGAACCGCGGACGGACCCCGACCGGATCGCCGGCATCGGCTATGGCACCGGCGGCGCCATCGTGTTGGAACTCGGGCGCGACGGCGTCGACCTGCGCGTGATCGGGACGGTCAACGCCCTGACCACTGGCCGACCGGGCGAGGCGGCGCGCATTCGCTGCAAGGTGTGGGCCGGGGTCGGGTCGGAAGACCCGCCCATCGCCGGTCGCGGTGCGCCGGACTTCGGCGCCCGGTTCTCCGGCGAAGCACCACCCCATGCACCCTCCCGTCACGATCATCGGCGCCGGCCTCCGCCGTGCTGATCGCGGAGGACACCTCGCTCTCCGTGCCAACGGCAACCTCGGCTTCAGAAACGCCCCAAGCCGTTGTAAAGGTGGGATGGTTGCGGCCTTCAGAGCTCTTGACGGCAGCCTTGGTCTAGTCCAGCTTGTGTCGGTGAACGGTCATGCTTTTTCTTCCTCCCCCACGGAAGGACCGGACACCTGATGAGGAAATCCCCCCGCATAGCCCTGGCGGCGGCAGCCGCCGGAGCGTTGTCCACCCTCGGAATCACCGCCGCCAGCGCGGACACCACGCACCTGCAGGCGATCCGCCCGACGGCCCACCTTGACGCGGGACAGTTCGCCCCGTTCGTGGACATGAGCAACTCCGCCGAGAGCCAGCTCGATGCGGCCATCACCAGCCATGGCGTGAAGACCTACACCGCCGCTTTCACCATCGGCGCCGGTTGCAACAACATCTGGGGCGACACGCTGCCCGTCGGCAACGACCCGAACGTCGACCCGGAGATCGCCAAGGCCAAGGCCGAGGGCGCCAACGTGATCATCTCCTCCGGCGGAGCAAGCGGTGAACCGCTGGCCTTCACCTGCACCGACCAGAGCCAGATCGACGCGGGCTACCAGAAGGAACTCACCGCCTACGGCACCGACTCCCTGGACTTCGACATCGAGGGCGCGGCCGTCGCGGACACCGCGGGCGTGGCTCGGCAGATGACCGCGATCAGGGACCTCAAGGCGAGTAACTCCGGGCTGACCGCCTCGGTGACGCTGCCGGTGATGCCCACCGGCCTGACCGCCGACGGGGTCAACGTGCTCAAGGCCGCCAAGGCGGCCGGTGTGAAGCTGGACAACGTCAACATCATGACGATGGACTACGGGCAGGGGACCGGCACCGACATGGGCGCGGCCGCGATCAGCGCGGGCAAGGCCACCCTGGCGCAGATGCAGTCCGTGGACTCCGGCTACACCTACGCCAACCTCGGCATCACCCCGATGATCGGCGTGAACGACGACGGCTCCACCTTCAGCCTGGCCGACGCCGCTTCGGTGGCGAGCTGGGCGGCGAGCAACGGGGTCGGCCGGATGTCCTACTGGTCCGTCAGCCGCGACCAAGCGTGCGGCGCGGCTGCGAAGGCCCAGACGTTGGCCGATGGCGGCATGGACCCCGCGCGCATCATGAGGCCGGCTTCCTCGCCGGTGTGCAGCGGCGTCGCCCAATCGCCGTTCGCCTTCACCGACGCACTCAGCAACGGCTGACGCCCGCTGTGGCCGGCGCGTCGTCGAGGGTGCGCTCCTGCACTCGGCCGGGGACGCCGCCGACACACCGGCCGAGGTCGACAGGATCCTCGATCTCCGTCCCGCGCAAGGCCGTTGACGGCCCTCGTGAGAGGTCTAGCGGCGCCTGATGACGGCCCGGCCCCGCGGAGGTCCACCCCGGTGACGTGTGGCCGTGCACCGGTCTCGCTGTCATGACGGACCAACTGCTCCGTGCGGCGCTGCTCGATCTCCACCCGCTTGTTCGGGTTCAATGCGGCAGCCAGCTCATCGGCGAGGGCCGCCACCGCACCGGTGCCGCCACCGCCCGTCGTCAATGTGCGCACAAGCCCTCGCAACCACCTGGGACGGCCGGTGCGCAGCACCATGCGTCGCGCGCCGGAAAGCACCAGTGGCACGACGATCACGGACGCCATCAGCAGGGAGGCGGCCAGCATCCAGACCATGCCGGAACAACGCCCGGGAAGGTGTGCTTGGGGCCGCCGGGGCTCCGGATTCAGGGCTGGTTTCCTGGGTGCCACCTGCGGTTTTCCAGCACTCCAACCGGTCAGTAACTTATGGGTCCGCCCCACGCGGGCCACCTGAAGCTGCGCGGGACGGCATGGGTCGTAGGGCCGCGGGACGGTGAGCGGGCGGTTGCCGAACTGGTTGAAGTGCGACAACGGCCCCATGGTGCAGGCGGTGTGACCTCGGGAGCCGGGGGGCTGGCAGCGATCGCGCACAGTTCGCCCGGGAACGGTGCGCTGTCGCGACTACGGGCCGGTAGCTTGGGATCATGTCCGCGTTCATACAACAGCTTCCCGCACTGGTCGGGGTCATCATCGGTGCCATCGGCTCATACTTGGCAGTCACTCGTGGCGATCAAGCCCGCTTCCGGCGTGAGCAGACAGCTCGTTGGGAGGAGCGCCGGCTGGCGGTCTACGCTGAATACGCGAGGGTGCTCAAGCAGACCGTCACCCTGACCTATCGCGTTGCGGCCCACCTGGGCAACGATCCTCATCCGCACCCCTTGTCGCCCGAGGAGGCCGCTCCGCATCTGACCAACGCAACCGATGCCCGGGATCCCGCTGGAGAGGCGCTACTCATGCTCGGCAGCCCCGACGTGGTGACGAAGGCACGGGAATGGGTCGTCACGGTCATGGACATGGAACGGTTCCTGCGAGACCGGACGCACAGCCCCGAGACCTGGTCGGCCATGCTTGTGCAGCAGCGCGCCGCGCGAGAGGGGTATTACGCGGCTGTTCGGCGCGACCTCGCGCTCCCGCCCGGCCATTCGGGGGAATGGAGCCTGCCGACGCCGTAGGCGGCTTCGTTGGGATCGGTCGATCGATGGTTCGGGCATGTCGTCAACTGGTACGCGTGGGCGCGGATCGAGCCGCTGCTGTCGGACGGGGCACGCAGAGGGCTGGTCACGCATCGGGCTGGCCACGCGGATCCATGACGCTGCGCACGCCCGCTGCCGCGCCCGCGCCTTCCTTCCACCTCACCGTCGGTGGAACGGGATGAGCGGCGACGATCGGCGGAGGCAGGCAGGCAGGCTGAATACGAACGCGGAAGACCTCATCCGTTCCCACGCCCAATCAACTTCGTTCCTGGAGGCGACATGAGCACCGCCCTTCTCGTGATGGACGTCCAACAGGCCATCGTCGACATCGCCGACGACGGCTCCGGCTATCTGCCACGCCTGCGCAAGGCAATCGAGGGAGCCAGGGCCGCGAACATCCCCGTGATCTACGTGGTCATCGCCTTGCGCCCCGGCTTCCCTGAAGTCGGGGCGCACAACAGAGCCCTCGCCGCCATCGCACAGGCCGGCCTCTACGTCGAAGGCGCCCCAGGCACCGAGATCCACCCCGACGTGGCACCCCAGCCCGGCGACATCGTGGTCACCAAGAAACGAGCAAGTGCCTTCTCCGGCAGCGACCTCGACATGGTCCTCAGAGCACGCGGAACCGACAGCCTCGTACTCACCGGCATCGCCACCAGCGCGGTAGTGCTCTACACCCTGTGCCAAGCCAACGACCTCGACTTCAACCTCACCGTCCTCTCCGACGGCTGTCTCGACACCGACCCACGCATACACCACATGCTGATCGAGCAACTGTTCCCGCAATGGGCGGACGTCACCACCATCAACAACTGGCTCACCACCATCACACCCCAATAGCAACAAGCCAGACGCACAGCCACTTCAACCATCAACTCCGGCGGGCCTGCCGGCCTTCCCTGTCGCCACGGGGAGGGCCGGCCAGGGCACCAGCGTGACGCGCACGCACGCACCAATCGGCCACCCCGCTCCGCCCGGCGCGCGAGAAGCGACCGCGCTCCAGCTCAAGACCGCTCCCCCGCCCCGGCGTCCGGCCGCTGCTCCCGGGCTCGACGGAAGGGAGTCGTGGGCAGCGGGTGCGTAGCTACGAAACGAATTCTCTCAACGAGCCTTGCTGGCCGGCTACTTCGCGAATGCAGGGGCTCGATCGCCCGAGCCCGGCGGGCACGCGGCGGCATTCCGTCGCTCCTCACACCGGCTTCCCCCAGTGCGAGTTGATGCCGCCGCGTCGGGCATAGATGAGCCGGGGGATGTGCTCGACCAGCCGGCACTGCGTGCAGCGCCGACTCGTAGCCGCACCGAGGCCGCCCCAGAGGATCCACATGACCGTTGCCGCCGATGCCACCAACCGCCCTTCCTACCAACGTTCCACCGTGATCCGCCGGACACCGCACCACCGCGGTCTCTTCGCCGTCGCCGTCCTCGCGGCCGCCCTCGCCCTCCTCGGAGCAATGCTCGCCCCGCCGTCCCATGCCACCACCGGTGGAACGAGCCCCGGACTCCGCCTCGGCTCCCTCCAACTCACCCCGTGCGAACAGCCCCCGAGCGGCTGGTGCGGAACCGCCGCACTCCCGTTGGACCGCCGGGCCCCCGACAGCCCGACCATCGACGTCGGCTTCGAGTGGGTACCGGCCACCGGACGGCCCCAGGGCACCGCGGTCGTGGTCGACGGTGGCCCCGGCTGGGCGACGCGCCACTCCCGCAGTGCCTACCTGGAGATGCTCGGGCCGCTTCGGGACAGCCGGAACCTGCTGCTGTTCGACCTGCGCGGAACGGGCCGCTCACAGGCCCTCACCTGCCCCGACCTGGAGCACTACGCGGACCAGCCCTCAGGGCCCGACTTCGCGCGGACCGTCGGCGCCTGCGGCGACCGGCTCGATCACACCTGGAAGCGCCCCGACGGCAGATGGATCCACGCCTCCGAGCTCTTCGGGTCCGCCGACTCCGCCCAGGACCTCGCCGATGTCCTCACCCGGCTCGGCGTTTCCGGCGTCGACCTCTACGGCGACTCCTACGGCAGTTGGTTCGCCCAGGTCTTCGCCGCACGGCACCCGTCCCTGCTCCGTTCCCTCACCCTGGACGCCACCTACGAAGTCCTCGGCCTGGACCCCTGGTACACCAGCGGCGTTACCTCCGCCCGCGACGCCTTCGCCGCTGTTTGCCGACGTTCGCCGCAGTGCGCCGCCCACACCTCCACCGACGCGTGGACCCTCCTCTCCGCCCTGGCCGCCCGCCTGCGCACCGCACCGCTCACCGGCACCACCACCGGCCTCGACGGAGAGCCCACCGCCGTAACGGTCACCGTGACCACTCTGGTCGACCTGGTCAACGACGCGGGCTCCGACCCAGGGATCTACCGGAGCCTGCAAGCCTCGGCCCACGCACTTCTCACCAGGGGCGACAGTGTCCCGCTGCTCCGCCTGGCCGAACAGACCACCGCCCACGACGGGACCAACGCGCCGCCCCCGGACTTCTCCAGCACCCTGTACTTCGCCGTGGCCTGCACCGACTATCCGCAGCTGTTCGCCATGACCAGCCCGAGCACCGAGCGCGCCCGCCAACTCCAGAACCGGATCGCCGCCCAACCCGCCGGCACCTTCGCTCCCTTCACCGCTGCCGAGTGGACGACCGTCAACGCCTACACCAACGCCTACGACGGCTGCCTCAACTGGCCGGCCCCCCAACGTACGCACACCCCCATCACGACCCACCCGCCCCTGGTGCCCCCGACCCTGCCGGCCCTCGTCCTCGGCGGCGATCTCGACTCCCTCACCCCCACCGCCGGCGGCCGACGCGTCGCAGCCCAACTCGGGCGCTCCGCCCGGTTCATCACCGTGCCCAACGTCACCCACATCACCGCCATGCCCGAACGGACCCGGCCGGGACCGGAAGCGTGCGGACAGTCCCTCTACCGCCAATTCCTGCGCAACCCGGCCGACCTGAAGCACCTGGACGTGTCCTGCACCCGGCACACCCCCGCCATCCCCGCCCTCGCCGACTACCCCACCCGCCTCGCCGACACCACCCCCGCAACCCCCGCGCCCGGCAACCAGGCCCGCCCAGGCGCTCTGCGCGCGGCCTCCGTCGGCGCATCGGCCGTCGGCGACTCGATCGTCCGAAGCGGCTACCTGACCCACGATCGCGACACCGGACTGCGCGGCGGCACCTTGACCGTCACCGGCGCTCCCCAAGCGCACTTCACCCTCACCGACATCCGCTGGGTGACCGACGCCACCGTCAACGGCACCGCAACATGGGACCGCACCAACGGCACCGTCACCGCGCACCTGAGAATCACGCCCGACAGCGACTCCGGCACCGAAACTGCCGCCACCACCGGCTCCGACTCCGACGTCACCCTCGACGTCACCTGGAACACCCTCACTCCCCGCACCCCGGCGTCCGTGACAGGCACTGCAGGAGACACCCCACTGCGCGGCACCCTCCCCCCACCGTGAGCCAAGCGATCCCATGCGCCCGTGCACAGGCGAGCTCCAGCAGCCGGCGCGACGGCTGGAGCACGCCTACGACGGGCCACGTCGGCATGTCTGAGGCCAGCTGCATCAGCTGGCCCGTCGCGCCCAAGGTCGAGCGTTCTCGACGAAGGCCCGGTCAGCGCACCTTGACGGTCTCGGTGGGCGTGACCATCTGCAGGTGGAGCTTGTTCGAGTTCCAGGTCGTCTCGTACAGCGCACCGCGGAACTGCAGCGTGCCACGGTGGTTCGCCCGGACCCATGTGTCGACCGCGCCGCCGTCGAAGACCGCGCCATGAGCGCACTTCACCGTGTGCCAGGTTCCGGTGGCCTGTCGCTGCTGCACACAGAACTTCTGGAAGAGGTCGTCGTCGTTCGAGGCGTACCCCTTCACGTGGATGCGCGCGCCGGCCTTCACGGTGTGCGGGCTCGCCTTGAATTCATAGCTGATCTTCGCGGAAGCCGTCACCGCGCTCAGCCCGAGTGCGGAGATGCCCACTGCCGCGACGACGGCCGCACGCGCGGCACGTCGGTTGAGAACGCCCATCGCCATCGCCATGTCTCCCCCTTCGGATGGTCTTGCGCTCGGCAGCGGTGAATAGGGCAGGGAGGCGAAGCCGTTCCTCGGCCCGCAGGCGCCGTATCAACTCGCCGATGCATCCTGTGAGACGGCGAACGGGGAAGCGCCGTTGCCCCGCGTTGCGTCATTTTTCGGTGGAGCGGCGTGTCGGCGTCGGGTGTTCGGCTCGGGTCAGTGGGTGGAGATCTTGTGGACGGCGGTGTCGTCGGGGTTCAGTCGCCGCCCGTCCGCAGACAGCACTTCCAGTGGGCGGAGGCGATGTCCCTGGCGGCGGTCGACCAGCTGTGAGTGTGGTTCGTCGGGGGCGAAGAAGTGCTGTTCGCCCCACTGTCGCAGCGCCACGATGACGGGGAAGAGCGCCTGGCCCTTCGGGGTCAGTACGTACTCGCGGTAGGCGCTGCCGTCGGAGGCGGGGACGGATTCGAGGACGCCGCCGGCGACCAGGGTGCGCAGACGCGCGGTGAGGATGTTCTTCGCCACTCCGAGGCTGCGTTGGAACTCCCCGAAGCGCCGGCTTCCATCGAAGGCGTCCCGCACGATCAGCAGGGACCACCAGTCGCCGATCGCGTCCACCGACCGGGCGACGGGACATTCACTGTCGTCGAAGCGCGTCCTGGTCACCATGGCGTCCCTCGCTCTCACATTGGTTGCAACATGCTACCAAGAAAGCTACCGTCTGCGCTGGTAGCAAGTTGAAACCAGATATCCGGAGGAGTGCTGATGCCTGGCAATGGTGAGGCTGTGACACAACAGACCGAGGCTCCGAGCGGGGGACGTTCCTCATTCGTCCTGTCCCGTGGCGTCGTCATACTGTTCGCCGTCGCCTGCGGGGCCGCGGTGGCCAACGTCTACTTCTCCCAGCCGCTGTTGGTGACCATGGGCCACGACCTGGCCATGAGCCCGGCGCTTGTCGGCAGCGTGGTGACCCTCACGCAAGTCGGATACGGGCTGGGACTCTTCTTCCTGGTGCCGCTGGGCGACGTGACCGACCGCAGACGGCTCATCGTGGCCCAGTTACTGCTCCTGGTGGTGGCGTTGGCCGTGGTGGCCGCCGCCCACACTGCGGCGATCCTGCTCGCGGGCATGGCCGCGACGGGACTTCTCGCAGTCGTCACACAGACGTTGGTGGCCTTCGCGGCGTCACTGGCCCCGCCCGCCGGGCGCGGACGGGTCGTCGGTCTGGTCACCAGCGGCGTGGTCATCGGAATCCTGCTCGCCCGCACCGTATCCGGCCTCATGGCCGATCTCGCGGGCTGGCGCTCCGTCTACCTCGCCTCGGCGTCGTTCACCGCCGTGCTCGCCCTGGTCCTGTACCGGGTGCTGCCGCGCCACAGTGACGCTCCGCCGACAACCCTGCGCTACGGGCAGCTCCTGCGCTCCACCCTCACCCTGTTCGCACGGGAACGACTGCTGCGGCTCCGGGCCCTGTTCGGCCTGCTGGTCTTCGCCGCCTTCAGCACCCTGTGGAGCAGCATCGCGCTGCCCCTCAGCGAGGCCCCGTATTTCCTGCCGCACAGTGCGATCGGGGCGTTGGGGCTGATCGGAGTCGCCGGCGCCCTGGCCGCGACCGTGGCGGGCCGCCTGAACGACCGCGGACTCTCCCGGCGGACCACCGGCATTGCCCTGGCGCTGCTCGCCGCCTCGTGGTTGCCGCTGGCCTTCACCCGCAGCTCGCTGTGGGCCCTGGTCGTCGGGGTGATCCTCCTCGACCTCGCCGTGCAGGCGGTCCATGTCACCAACCAGACCCTGATCTACGCGCTGCACCCGGAGGCGGGCAGCAGACTGATCGGCGGATACATGGTCTTCTACTCGATCGGCAGCGCCACCGGCGCCATCGCCGCGACCTCCCTCTACACGGCGGCCGGCTGGGGCGCCGTCTGCGCGCTGGGGGCCGCCTTCAGCTGCCTGGGGCTCGTGCTGTGGGCGTTCACGCGACGCGGCGCTCCGGAGCGCGCCACCGAGGCGGCCGCTCGCAGCGAAGCCTGAGCGGTCGCGTCGAACGTTGGGTGACGGGCACACCGTGGATCAGAAAACGGTGCGGACCCGGTTCGGAGGCCGGGCACACGTTGGTCGGCGGGGTGTCCGGGACGTCGTCGGAGTGTGAGGCGGGGCGCGTGTCTTGAAGAGATCTCCTGGTCGCGTCGGGCGCGCGTGAGCCGCCCGGCGGCCAGGAGTTCTTCGTCGCCGGAGCGAAGGCAACGCGGACGTGGCGAGCTGTTCGAGGCGGGCCTCGCTTTCCAGCTGCAGGGGCCGGCTCGGGGGCTTCAGCCGGGGCGCCATCGTCAACGGCGCCGGACTGAGCGCATCGTCGGCCCGGTCGACTCCCCTCGGCGGTATGAGTTCGGGAAGGCGCGGTGGTGATGTCGGCGGCAGCGCCGTTGCCACGTCGCACAGGAGGGGCGTCCCGGCGTCGTGCTCGGTCAACTGCCCTCTGTCGGTACGAGATTCGTCGGCTGTGGGGATGAGGGGTCTTCCGCCGTGCGGCGGAGCGGGTTGGTCCTGCGAGTCGAGGCGCACGGTGCGGCAGCGCGGAAGGCTGGACGCATGAGTCGAATGACACAGACCGTTCCCCGTACCGGCCGGGCCGCCGTCCGCCGGATCCTGCGCTGGGTGGCCATCGCCGCCTGCGTGCCCTATCTGTCGCTCAAGGTCGCCTGGATCGCGGGCAGTACCGTCGGCATCCCCGAGGGCAGTGCGCTGCTCAGCGACGGCACGTCGCTCAGGCTGGTCAATGCGGCCACGGTGCTGATGGACGTTTCCGTCGTCGTCCTGGCCCTGGTCCTCACCAAGCCCTGGGGCAGGCGCGTCCCGTCGTGGCTGTTGGCCCTGCCGATGTGGGGCGCGGTTGGGCTGCTGACGCCCATCATGGTGGGATTCCCGGCCCAGTTGCTGGTCGGGGCGCTCGGTGGCACCGCTTCGGGATCGTCCGGGGACAACGGTGCGTTCCTGGAGGGTTGGGTCTTCGACCTCGTGTACGGCGGGTTCATCCTCCAGGGGTTGGCCCTGGGCGCCCTGTTCGTGCTGTATGCCTGCGAGCGCTGGGGACACATGTGGCAGGGGCGGCTCGGCGACGTGGGTGCCCGGCCGGTCGGGCGAGGGCAGCGGCCGGCGGCGCTGGTGGCGGCTGGTCTGGCGGTGCTGCCGATGGCGGTGCACCTGCTGTGGGCGTGCGGTGTGCACACGGGGTTGCCGGACACCTTGGCCGCGCAGTACGACGCCGATTCCGCGGTGCAGGACGCGGCCTATGTGCTGTACACGGGTGCCACCGTGGCGGGCCTGGCGCTGCTCCTCGCCCGGCGGGCGGGGGCGGCGCTGGCCTTGCGTGTACCGCTGCTGCTCGCGGGGGTGGGTTCGGCGGCGACCGGCTGCTGGGGCGGTTGGCTGCTGCTTGCGGCGGTGACCGGGCCCTCGCACGGCGATCGGGCCGCCACTCCACTCATGCTCCTCACTTACGCTGTGCAGATGTTCGTCGGACTGCTCGTACTCACGGCCGGTGCCCGCTTCCTCAACGGGCGGGCCGGCGCCCCGCGTACCTCGTGACACGACCCGTGCAGGGCCTGGTGGCCGCCGCCCTGGGCCGCCGCGCACGGCTGCGCTGGGTGCATCTGCTCCTGGGCGGGGCACTGTTGATGCCGTACTACCTCGTGACGAACGTCCTGGTGGCGGTCGTCTGGCCGGAGTCGGGCGGCTTCCTCTCCACCTCCCTGGGCTGGCAGTTCACCACCTTCGCGCTCGCGCTGATACCCGGCGCCGCCACCGCACTCCACCCGCTGGTGCGGCCCCTTGTGAGCGGGCCGGCGCGGGCACTGTGCGGGGTGCCGGGAGCCGGGCTGGAGACGGGGCCGAGCAGATCCTGGGCGGCCAGGGGGCGGACGGCCCTGTGGTACACACTGCACCTGCTGACTGGCGGCCTCGTCAGCGGAGTGTCGCTGGCCGTGCCGCCCCTGGCCCTGATGCTGATCGCGGTGCCGGTCACCGGGATGCTGGGCGGCGGACGGATGCCGTGGGGCCTGGGGCGCTCGGGAGCGTCGTGGTGGCTGCTGGCGCCGCTGGCCGGCATCGGGCTGCTGGCCGGGGTCGTGGCCCTGTCCTGGGCGGCGGGTGCGCTGCTGGCGCGCTGCGCGCCCGTCCTGTTGGGGCCGACGGCCGCCGACCGACTGGCGGCGGCCGAGCAGCACGCGATGCAGTTGGCGCTGCGCAACCGACTGGCGCGGGAACTGCACGACTCCGTCGGACATGCGCTCAGCGCGGTGACGCTACAGGCAGTCGCAGCGCGCAGAGTCCTCGACGTCGACCTGGAGTTCGTCCGGCAGGCACTGGCCGCGATCGAGACCACGACCCGCGAGGCGGTCGGCGAACTCGACACCGTACTGGGGCTCTTGCGCGAGGAAGGCCCGACCGACACCGCACCGGCACCGACCCTCACCGGCCTGGACGCGCTGCTCGAACGCACCCGCGCGGCAGGCGCCGCCCTCACCCTCGACGCGCCCACGGCCCTGGACCGGATACCACCGGTCGTCTCCCGCGAGGCGTACCGCATCGTCCAAGAAGGACTGGGCAACGCCCTGCGCCACGCGGACCAGGCACCCATCCGACTGCGTATCGCAGTGCACGACGACGCATTGGAGATCGACGTGGAAAACCCGATCGAGCCCACCACCGGGCCCGCGCCCCGCCGTCGCGGCGGCGGCCGGGGGCTGCCCGGCATCGCCGAACGAGCCCGACTGCTGCGCGGCGAAGCCCTCTTCGGCGAGCACGGCGGTGTGTGGCGACTGGCCGTACGCCTCCCCCTGAGCGGCAGCGCCCAGTGACCGCCCCGACCCGGCCGGACACACCGCCGATCCGGATCGTCCTGGCCGACGACGAGCAGATGGTCCGCACCGCCCTGCGCGCCATCCTCGGCACCGAACCGGACATCGAGGTCGTCGGCGAGGCCGCCACCGGCGCCCAAGCAGTCCCCCTCGTCCGCGAACTGCGCCCGGACATCGTGCTGATGGACGTGCGCATGCCCCAGATCGACGGCATCCGCGCCACCGAGTGCATCCTGGCAGGCACCGACAACCCGCCACGCATCATCGTCCTCACCACCTTCGAGAACGACAGCTACGTATACGACGCACTCCGCGCGGGCGCCTCCGGCTTCCTCCTCAAACGCGCGCATGCCGACGAACTCGTCCAGGCCGTACGTCTGGTGGCCCGCACCGACACGCTCCTGTTCCCCACCGCCATCCGCGCCCTGGCTCATACGCACACCAATCGGCAGGGCTCGCGCGCAGAGGCGGAGCGGCTGCGCGAGCGCCTCTCCGAGCGCGAGGTGGAGGTGCTGCACCTGATGGCGCAGGGCCTGTCGAACACCGAAATCGCCCAGCGGATGACAGTGGGGGCAGCCACGGTCAAGACGCATGTGGCAGGGGTGCTGGCCAAGCTGGGCGTCCGGGACCGCACCCAGGCGGTCATCGCCGCCTACGAGTGCGGATTCGTGTCACCGGGCTGACCGGGCCGGGTAGCGGGCGCGCAGGTCGCCGTGTCGCCGCCGTCAGTTCGACCGCGCAGATCATCGTGGCGTCCGGTGGCGCGCGGTGCTCTCCCGGCCCGGCGCAGGCCAGGTCAGGTCGGGTCAGATCAGGTCAGGTCAGTGGGCAGTTCTCGGTGGGCCGTGGCCGGGTCGGGCCGACCAGGACGTCGCTGTGCGGGGAGCGGGCCTTGACCGGTGGGGGGACGGCCGGTCCAGGGGTGTTCCCGGGGTCCGGGTAGAGCAGGGCGTGGCGCCGGCGGGCTTCGGCCGCGGCCTCGGGGCGCGGGACCACGGTGTGCTCCGTGCTGCCGTCCGGCCACAGCGTGGTGACCAGGCACAGGTCGTCGAGACGGCGCGCGGCCCGCAGGTGCCGGGCCACGCCCCGCACTGCGGTCGGCACGGTCAGACATGCCTCGCCCGCGGTGTCGAACTCCACGACGGCCAGGCCATCGGCCCACAGGCGTCCCCCCGCCGCCCGGCGTTCCCGCGCGGACCTGAAGCACCACACGTCGCTGTTCTTGTGTACGACGACGGCGGCCGCCTCCGGGCCCGTACCCACGGCGGTTCCGCCGTCCGGGCCCTCGTACCAGGGAAAGGGGCGGCACAGCAGCCGCACTCCGCCGCGCTCCGCCCAGTCCACGGCGCCCTCATGGACGACCTTGGCGCCGTGCCGGGACATCCGGCGCGCTCCCTCATAGCTGATCCGGGACAGGGTGCGGGCCTCCGGGACCAGGTAGGGGTCGGCGGTGCACACGCCGGGCACGTCGGAGAAGAGTTCGCAGGTGTCGGCGCCCAGCGCGGCGGCCGCCGCCACCGCCGAGAGGTCCGAGCTGTTGCGGCCCAGCATCACCGTCCGTCCGTCCGCGTCGACCGCCTGGCCACCGGGGACGACCACGACCGGACAGTCGGCCAGGGCCTCGGCCAGCGTCCCGGGGGTGGCCGAGACGAGTCTGGCCCGGTCGCCCGGTCCCTCGGCGAGGAGCCCGGTGCCCGCCGCCGGGAGGGGGCGGGCCGTCACGCCTTCGGCGTCGAGCGCGGCGGCCAGCAGGGCGACGCTCACCGTCTCGCCGGTGGTCAGCAGCATCGCGGCGGCGTCCGCCGGCGGGTCCTCGACCAGGGCGTCCAGGGTCTGCTGGAGCCTGCCCGTCGTCCCGGACATGGCGCTCGCCACCACGACCAGCGGGCGCTTCTCCTCGGTGACGCGGCGGACCGCGTACCGGGCCACCCGGTGGTAGCCGTCGAGGTCGGCGAAGGCCGAACCACCGAACTTCAGCACCAGCGGACGCCCGTCGGAGGTGCGGCGGGTCGTCATCCGAGCCACCCGTTCTTCAGGCCGAGTTCGACGATCTGCAGCGCGTTGAGCGCCGCCCCCACCCACAGGTTGTCGGCGACCACCCAGAGCGCCGCCGCCCGGTCGTCCTCCGGCTCGACGCGGATGCGCCCGACGTGGACCAGGGCGCGGTCCTCGGGTCGGGCGAAGACGGTGCGGGGCATGGGGTACGAGGGGCTCTGCGACCGGCCGTAGGACCGTAAGCCGGGTGTCGCGGCCAGGGCCGCCTCGACGGACTCGGTCGTGACCGGTTCCCGCAGTCTGACGTGCACGGCCTCGGAGTGGCAGTCGAAGACCGGTACCCGCACCGCGGTGGCGCTCACCCGCAGGTCCGGCAGGCCGAGGATCTTGCGCGGTTCGCGGACGAGCTTGCGCTCCTCGTGCGTGAGCCCGGTGTCGTCCTGAAGTCCTATCTCGGGCACGAGGTTGAAGGACAGCGGCTGTCCGAAGCGTCCACCGGGGGTGCCTTGCGCCCGGGGGTCGTCCAGGATGGCCCTGGACCCCTCGGCGAGTTCCCGCAGGCCGCGCACTCCGCCGCCGGACGCCGCCTGGTAGGTGGCCACCACGACGTCCTCCAGGCCGGCCAGTTCGTGCAGCGGCTTCAGGGCGCGCACCAGCTGGATGGTCGAGCAGTTGGGGTTGGCCACGAGGTTCGGTCCCGGCCGGTCGTCGAGCGCACCGGGGTTGACCTGCGGTACGACGAGGGGCACGTCGGGGCGCATCCGGAAGGCGGAGCTGTTGTCGACGACCAGTACCCCGGCCGAGGCCAGCCGCTCCGCCTCGCGGGCGCTGATCTCCGCGCCCGCGGAGAAGACGGCGACGTCCAGGCCGGCGGGGTCCAGGTCGTCGAGCGTCACCAGCTGCGCCATGGGCAGCGAGAGCCCCAGTTCGTTGCCCAGGTCCCGGCCGAGGCTGCGCGCCGAGCCGACGGGCACCACCTGTTCCACCGGCACGATCCCGCCGTCGAGCAGGGCCAGGCACTCCCGGCCCACCGCTCCGGTGGCCCCCACTACCGCGATGCGCAGCATGTACGTCCTCCTGTTGGGCCCCACGCGGGGCTCATTGTCTGGTGATGTCGGACAACCGCCCCCGGAAGGCACGCCGGTAAGCGTTGGGGGTGGTGTTGAGGGACCGCACGAACTGGTACCGCAGGGCCGCCGCGTTGGCGAATCCCGTACGGGCCGCGATCACCTCCATCGTCTCGTCGGTGTTCTCCAACAGCCGCTGGGCGTTGAGCAACCGCTGTGCCAGCAGCCAGCGGTAGGGGGTGGTCCCCGTCTCCGTCCGGAAGCGGCGGGCGAAGGTGCGCGGCGACATACAGGCCCGTGCCGAGAGCTGTTCGACGCTGATCTCCTGGTCCAGGTGCTGCTCGGCCCAGACCATCACCTCGCGTACGCCGTCCTCCCCGTAGTGGGCGACCGGTCGCTCGATGTACTGGGCCTGGCCGCCTTCCCGGTGCGGGGGCACCACCATCCGCCGGGCGATGGCGTTGGCGACGTCGCTGCCCTGGAGCTTGCGCACCAGATGGAGGCAGGCGTCGATGCCCGCCGACGTGCCGGCCGAGGTGAGGATCGGGTCCTCGTCCACGTAGAGCACTCCCGGTTCGACCTGGGCCTTGGGGTAGCGCTCGGCGAGTGCCTCGGCGTACCGCCAGTGCGTGGTGCAGCGTCGTCCGTCGAGCAGCCCGGCGGCGCCCAGGACGAAGGCGCCGACGCAGACGCTCACCACCCGGACCCCGCGGGCCACCGCCTGGCGCAGGGCCTCCAGCAGGGCGGGAGGGAAGTCCCTGGTGTGGAAGTCGTCGCCGACCGGGATGGCGATGAGGTCGGCGTCCTCCAGCCGGTCCAGACCGTAGGGCGTGCTGATGGTGAATCCGGGCACCGCCCGCACCGACGAGGACTCCGCGGCGACGAGCGCGAAGTCGTACGCGGGCAGCCCCTCCTCCCGTCGATCGATCCCGAACACTTCGCATATGACACCCAGCTCGAATGGATGAACGTTGTCGAGCAGGACGGCGGCTACGTTCTTCAGCATGGGACCCAATGTGGCAGTAATGCGTGGGGTTCTGACAGTCCTCACGCTGTTCCATGGCCGGATCGGCCCTCATAATCTCAGCATGGACCTGAATCGGTGGGGATTCCCGCAGTCGAACTCGTGGGTCTCATGGGTGGTGAGGCGTCGTTGAAGGCCCCGTCGAGGGAGACGATCCCGCCCCGGATTCCCAATACGACAGCTTGCGTGCGGTCGGATACGCCGGCCTTCGTGAAGACGGCCGACAAATGGTTCTTCACCGTCTTCTCGGAAATTCCGAGCGCCCTGGCGACGCGGCGATTGGAATTCCCCTGGGAGATGAGCACCAGAATCTGGCGCTCACGGGCCGTCAGGAGGTCGAGCGCCGCCCGGGCCGCGAGGACCCCCTCGGAGGGGGACGACCCCGCGGCCGCCCGTAAGTTCTCTATCAGCTGCTCCTGGGCTTCGAGCGCATCCTGTGCCTCGCCGAGCGCCTTGTACATGTCGGCGACCGCTTCGGTCAGGGCGGCCACGGGCCGCGACGGTGCACCGCAGAACTCGCAGCACCGCTGATCCCTCAAGTCCGCAACGGGCCCTCGCGCAACACGTGACATTCGAAGAACTCCCTCCGCCGATATGGATGGATCGAATCGCGCTTCTCCGTAATGCTCGGGTTCCTCCGCAAAGCTCGGGCCTCTCCGCGGGGCTCGGGGGACGGTGCGGGCGGGTCGGGGGAACGGGTCAGACGGGAATCCGCGTGTGGATCGCCACCGTCTTGCACCGCGTGTATTCGCGCAGCGCCTCCAGCCCCTTCTCCACGCCGATTCCAGAGCGCCGGTAGCCGCCGAACGGCAACTCGACTCCCCCGGCCGCGCTGTAGTCGTTCACGAACACCTGGCCCACCCTCAACCGCCCGGCGAGCCAGTGGGCCGTGGTCACGTCGGACGTCCAGATTCCGGCGGCCAGCCCGTACGTGGTGTGTTCCGCCAGTGCGACCGCCTCGTCCAGCGTGTCGAAGGCCGACACGCACAGGACCGGGCCGAAGATCTCCTCGTTGAAGACACGGTGCCGGGGCGTCACCCGGTCGAGGAGGGTGGGCTCCACGTAGAAGCCCTCGGCGTACGCCTCCCCTTCGGGCACTCCGCCGCCGACGACGACCTCGGCGTCCCGGCGGCCCTCGGCCAGGTGGGCGAGGACCCGCTCGCGCTGCTTCGCGGAGATGAGCGGTCCCATGTCGGAATCGTCGATGCCCGGGCCGATGCGCAGGGCGCGGAACCTCTCCGCGAGGGCGGCCACCAGTTCGTCGTGCACGGACCGGTGGACGAGCAGGCGGCTTCCGGCGCTGCAGTTCTGTCCGGCGTGCTCCGTGATCGCCTCCACGATCTGCGGCACCGCCCGCGCGGCGTCGTAGTCGGGGAGCACCAACTGCGGTGATTTTCCGCCCAGTTCGAGGGTGACGGGCACGATGTTCCGCGCGGCCGCGGCCATGACGGCCTCGCCGACCTCCCGCGAGCCGGTGAACGCGATGCGGTCCACGTCGGGGTGCGCGGCGAGCGCGGCTCCCGCTTCCGCCCCGTAGCCCGGTACGACGTTGAGGACGCCCGCCGGGAGTCCCGCCCCTTCGACGAGGTCGGCCAGGCGGAGCGAGGTCAACGGCGCGTCCTCGGCGGGCTTGAGGACACAGCAGTTGCCCGCGGCGAGGGCCGGGGCCAGGGTCCTGGCGGCGATCTGCAGCGGGTAGTTCCACGGGATGATGTGCCCGCACACGCCGTATGGTTCGCGCAGCGTGAAGGCCAGTCGGTCCGGCCGCTGCTGGATCGTTTCGCCACCGAGGGACTCGATCGCGTTGGCGTAGAAGTCGAAGTACCGCGCGGCGACGTCGACGTCCGTCAGCGACTGGCTGATCGGCTTGCCGGTGTCGAGGGTCTCCAACCGGGCCAGTTCCTCGCGCTCGCCGCGCAGGGCGTCGGCGATGCGCCGGCAGACCTGGGAGCGCTCCACCGGTGTCGTGAACCGCCACACCGACTCGTATGCGTGCCTGGCAGCGTCCACAGCCGACTGGACCTCGGCTGGACCGCACCGGGCGACACGTGCGAAGGGGCGGGCGTTCGACGGATCGAGGACGTCGATCCACCGTTGGGTGGGCACTCTCTTCCCCGCGATGACAGCCGCGTGCTCCGGTAATCCTGCTTCACTCACGGATATATCCAGCTCCTTGACGTGGGGGGTGGTGGCGTTGCTTCGCCGTCAGCCCGTCATCGAGCCGACGATGACCCTTTCGAGATCGCGCGATGCGACGTCACGCGGGCAGCACACCAGCAGCCGCTGCTGCTTGAGGGCGCCCTCGACGAGTTCGGGCACGTCCTTGACGCTGTAGCCGAAGTCCCCCAGACCTGCGGGTCCTCCGGTGTCCGCCACGATGCTCAGCAGCGTCGCCGGCAGCACGTCCGAACCGTTGGCCGTGGTCACTCCGTTGAGGTTCGCACCGAGCAACTCCGCAGCACGCAGGTGGCGTTCGGGAGAAGTCGGATAGGTGAACTCGAACGCCGCCGCCGCGGTGGAGACGACTGCGGCTCCGTGCGGGACCATGGCGTGGTCGACTTGGTAGCCGTCCGGCCGGTAGTCGCGGACCAGTCCGGCGATGGGATAGGCGCAGGCATGCGGAATGTGGGTTCCGGCGTTGCCGAATCCCATGCCCGCGAAGCTCGCGGCCCGGCTCATTCCCGTACGGGCTTCCAGATCGGCGGGGTTGAGCACGGCCCGTCTGAGGTAGCGGCCCACCAGTTCCAGTGCCTGTTCCGCCCAGATGTCGCTGATCGGGTTGGCGCCGATGTACAGGGGGCGGTCCGCCGGCGTGGGATAGGGCGGGCGCCGGTCGTAGGCGCGTGCGGTGTACGACTCGCAGGCGTGCGTCAGGACGTCGTACCCGGACGAGGCGGTGACGGCCGGGGGCAGTGTCAGGGTGTTCGCCGGGTCGACCAGTGCCAGGGAGGGCAGCAGCCGCGGATCGCTGATCCCGGTTTTGACGTTCAGGTCCGTGACGCCGAGGGCGACCATGGCGGTGCACTCGCTTCCACTGCCGGCCGTGGTGGGCACCGCGATCAGCGGCTTGAGCGGGCCGGGTATCGGGGATCCGGCGCCGATCGGGGCGTTCAGGTAGTCGCGTACCGGGCGACCGGGGTAACTCAACAGCAGGTTCAGCATCTTGGCGGTGTCGATCGAGCTGCCGCCGCCGAGTCCGACGTAGCCGTCGACCTGGAGGGCCGCCAGTTCACGGGCCGCCTCGGCGCAGCTCTCGTCGGTGGGTTCCACCTGGGCCCGGTCGAACAGCGCGACCGAGATCCCCTCCTGCTCGATCTGCTTGGCGATGCGGGCGGGCAGACCGAGGCCGGCCAGGACGGGATCGGTCACCAACAGCACCGAGGTGATGCCGGCCTTGCGCAGTTCGTAGCCGATCTCCCGGCTGGCGCCGACACCGAATTTCAGCGGCGGGGCCTGCCAGCTGATGATACGTTCCTGCTCTGGCGCATTTCCGCCCCACCCGAACGACTCCACGGTTCGCCCCCGCCTTCATTCGCTAGAACTTGGATTTCCGGTCGATCGACAATATTGCGTACAACGACGCATAATGGAATATCTCAGCTGACTTCGGCTAAATTATTGCCGATCATGCTGAATTCGACCGGATGAAGGACATGGTAGACAGTCGATTTCGGTCACGCCATAGGACTCTGGTCCTATGGCTGGATCACCCTGGTGTCACGGTCGACAATCTTGTGGAACAACGATCGGCGCGGCCGGCCGACGGTGCACCGGGGGCCGTGAAAGCCCTTCATCTGTCCACTCCGCGGCGGCAGTTGCACGGTCCGGGAGCGCGGCCCGGATCACGATCGCAGCGCCAAGATTCTCCCCCTGCCGATGTCGGCAAGGGTGGATCCCGGCCATCCGTTCGCACCACGGCAGCAACAGCACGGCATCGACATCGCGATCGTCCACTGCTTGACGAACTGCGCCACGGGGAGGGAGCTCGTGACAACGATTCGCGGCACGCCCTGCTCCCGCTCCCCCACGCCTACCAGGCGCGCCGTACGGCAGTGGCAGGAATTCGGGGTTCCTCGTCAGTGCGGACACTGTTGCGCTCGCCGCTCCTTCCGCACAGTGAGTCGCATGGCACAGAACAACGCGACGAAAGCGTCGGACGGGGCCGGGAAACGGCACGCGGGAGTGCGGCAGGTCTGGCGCGAGTCCCCCACAGCGGTGAAGTCCCTGCTCGCCGGCACCATGATCAACCGGCTGGGCGGCTTCGTGCAGGTCTTCATGGTGCTGTACCTGACCCATCGTGGCTTCTCCGACACCCAGGCAGGTGCGGCGCTCGGTGTGTACGGCGGAGGAGCTGTGCTCGGGACGCTGGTCGGGGGCTGGATGTCCGACAAGCTCGGACCGCGGCTGACGATCGTGTCCACCCTGCTGGGGTCGGCCGTGCTGCTCCCCTGCGTCCTCTATCTGGACAACTACTGGGCCATCCTCGCGGTCATCGGCGTCAGCGGTGCGGCCAGCATGGCCTATCAGCCCGCCTCCACCAGCGTGATCAGCGACCTCACGCCGACCGAGCGGCACGTCATGATCTTCGCCATGGGCCGGCTGGCGATCAACCTCGGCACGACGGCCGCGCCCCTGCTGGGCGCCGCGCTGGTCAAGGTCTCCTGGGACTTCCTGTTCTGGGGCGAGGCACTGGCCGTGGTGATCTTCTCCGCGGTCGCCGCGACCACCCTGCCGCACCGTGCCGCACCGGACACGACCGGGCCGGCGGACGACGGCGCGGGGGACGGCGGGGACGCGCCCAAAGCCTCGTATCTGTCGGTCCTGGCCGACCGCCGCTATCTGCTGTTCCTGCTGGCGATGTTCGTCAGCTCCGTCATCTACATCCAGCACATCTCGGCTCTGCCGCTGACCGTGCAGCACCTGAACATGGGCGTCGAGGTCTACGCCGCGATGATCGCGCTGAACGGCCTTCTCGTCATCGCCTGTGAACTCCTCGTCGCCAAGGTGGTGCAGCGCTGGAAGATCCGCACCGCCGTGATCACCGGTGTGCTGCTGACCGGCGTCGGCATGAGCATGTACGCGCTGCCCTGGGGCGTGGCCGCACTCGTGATCGCCACCCTCGTCTGGTCGCTCGGCGAAATCATCGGCTATCCGTCCCTGTTCTTCGCCTACCCCGCGCAGGCGGGCCCGCCCGGACTGCGCGGACGCTATCTGGGGGCCTCGAACGCGCTGTACGGACTCGGCAGCGCGATCGGCCCGTTCTTCGGAGTGATGATCTGGAACCGCTTCCAGGAAGGGCTCTGGATCGGCTGCGGAATCGTGGGGACGATCGCCGCTGCCGCCGCATGGGGCGGGGTGCGTCCGCCGGCCGACGCGGCGGACAAGGACAGGAACAGCGACAAGGGGGGCGAGGACAAGAGGGGCGAGACCGGCGATACCGAAACGGCCGATGCGGAGATCCGTACGGGAACTTAGGACAGGCGCCGTATCCGCACCAACGGAAGACCGCGCAAGCAGCGGGAACAATCGCAGAAGGGGAAGCAATTAGATGCCACGCCACGTAGTCCTGGTCGACCCCTATTCCGAGGCCGCCGAGTACGCCAACGCCTTTCGGGCGCGGGGGATCGAACCGGTGGCCGTGCTCAGCACACCGGCACCTCTGAAATCGTATCTGCACGGCTGGAAGCCGGAGGCGTTCTACTCGACGCACTTCTACGACGGCGACTTCGCAAAGCTCGCCGGCATCGTGCGCGGCTACGATCCGGTCGCTGTCGTCCCCGGCAACGAGTGCGCGGTCAGGCTCGTGGACGCGCTGATCGAAGAACTGGCGCCCGGAACGGGGAACGTACCCGAGCTTTCCGCGGCACGCCGTGACAAGTGGCCCATGGCCCAGGCCGTGGCGAGCGCGGGTGTTCCGCACCTTCGCACGTTCGCCACCGCGAGCGAGGAGGAGGCCGCCGACTGGTTGCGCCAGAACGGCCTGGAGGGACGGGCACTGGTGCTCAAGCCCCGGTGCAGCGGTGGGACCGACGGGGTGCACAAGGTGGAGGCCGGCGAGGACTGGCGGCCCTCCTTCCGGCGGCTGCTGGGCTCCATCAACATGTTCGACCTGACCAACGACAGCATTCTGATACAGGAGTTCGCCTCGGGAACCGAGTTCGTCGTGGACACCTACTCCGTCGACGGCCAGATGGGGTTGGTGGCGGTGGTCCAGTACAGCAAGTCGGCCAGGGGGAACCGCATCGGGGTGTACGACGCGGAGGACTACCTGCTGCCCAACGATCCGCTGGTCGGCGTTCTGGAGTCCTACACGCGCCAGGTCGCCGATGCGGTCGGCATCCGTACGGGATGCACCCACACCGAGATCATGCTGACCGACGACGGTCCCCGGCTGATCGAGATCGCGGCGCGCCTGGACGGTGGCTGTGCGCAGCAGGCCGCGCGGCTCGCGACCGGAGACTCTCAGATCGACCGCACCGTGCGGCACCATCTGGACTCCGCCTTCACCCCCGGGTTCGAGATCGTGCAGCCCACCCGGGTGGTGTGGCTCTCCGCCGCGAACAGCGGCGCCATGAGCAATGCGGAGGTGCTCGACGCGGCGCGTGAGCTGTCCTCGTTCCAGAAGTTGTCCTGCCGCTACCCCAACGGCTCCCGGGTGCCCAAGACCGAAGACCTCTTCACCACGCTCGGCTGGGTGCTGCTCTCCACCCCCGACCAGGACGTCCTCGACCAGGACACCAAGCGGGTGCGGGAGATCGAGGCCAAGGTGGTGATCGATCCGCGCGGTCGGGCCGGACAGTGACACGGCCGACGGCCCGGTCAGATCGGGGCAGTCCCCCCGACCTGACCGGGCCGTCCGGTCGGCGCTCTACTTCTCGTCCGCGAGCCCGACGAGGGCCTGGTCGAAGACCTCCCGCGCCCGCCGGAACACCCGCCCGCGCCAGTCGGCGTCATCGGGGCGGAACGCGTCGCGGATCAGCCGCTTGAGGTCCGAGCGCACGGCGTCGGCCGGTGCATGGTGCCGGTGCAGCCAGGCGTCGGCGCACAGCGCCAGCAACACCTGGGGCCCCGGCTGGGTTCCGAACTCCAAGGTGATCGCGGTCAGTCGGCTGTCCGCGCCGAGGCCGGCCGCCACGGCGGTCGCCGTGTTGCCGACGATCGGGGTGGAGGAGGAAGTGCCCTGTTCCGAGGCGGTGAGCGCCTCGCCGTACCAGCGCCGGGCCCGCTGGTGGGCGTCCGCGTCGCGACCGCCGCGGAAGATGGGTTCGCCGACACCGCGTGCGCCGAGCCCGGTGTGCAAGTCGATGTAGCCGACGTGGGCCGCGCCGGCCATCTGCTCGGCCACCACCGTCTCGAACACCCGCCGGGACCAGGTCGGCGCCTGCCCGCCGTAGAACAGGCCGTCGGGGTGGCGGTACTGGCCCCGGGTCACGGCCTCCTGGAGGCGCTGCGGGCCGAGCCGGTCGCGCAGCGCGGTGAGGTCGGCGACCAACTCGTCGGGGGCGAACCCGCCGCCCCCGGGCGGCACCAGCGTGTCGTGCACGGCGTCGTAGGCGTCGTTGTGCGGTGGGGCGTCGTGGTCGACGAAGTTGCGGTTGAGGTCGACGTTGTCCTCGTTGACGCGCCGCAGATAGGCGAAGCCGTACGGGTTGAGGCCGTGCACCAGCAGCACGCCGGTCGTGGGCCCCGCGGCGGCCTTCGCGACGCCTTCCCGCAGCAGGATCCGGGTCTGGCAGGCCGACCCGCAAAAGCCCTCGATGCCGTGTGTCCCGGACACCGTCACCAGCAGCTTCACCGGGTCGGCCGGCCCCAGATAGGCGGTGTCGACGCCGAGTTCGCCGCCGTCGGGCCCGCGGTGGCCGGGCAGGACGAAGGTCCTCAGGCGTGCGCCCGCCTCCTGTGCCGCTCCCAGGAAGTCCGCGCGTGCCCGGGAGTAGTCGAGGGGGAAGTCGAGGGGGGTCTCGTCTGACATGCTGCCTCGCGTTCCTGGAGTTCCTGGTGGATGGAGTTCCTGGTGGATGGGGACGGCCGACGGGCCCGGAGCCCCGTAGGGGGGCGCCGGGCCCGGTCGGCCGAGTGGGGCTCAGTGCTGCGCGGAGGGCAGCGGCACCCCGAGGGCCGTGAGGATTGCGTGCGCCCCCGCCTGTGTGGGCACATGCAGCAGGCACAGCACCCGGTCGCCCGGCTCCGTGTGCTCGGCGAAGTACCGGTTGGCATCGGGCACATGGCTCAGCGGCCGCTCCCGGTACAGGTCGAGCGGGCGGCCGATGCCGGGAACGACTCCGCGAGCCGGGTCGAAGGCCGCTCCGGGTGCGAGCGCCTCGGCCACCTCGGCCGCCAGGACCGCCTGGCTGTCGTCCTTGCCCGCGAGGTCCGGGTACATGCTGATGTCCGGATGACCGCTGAACGCCGACATCGCGCAGTGCACCACGGGGTTGTAGGTCTTGAGCGCGATCACCTCGGGGAACGGCCGGCCGTCGGCGAGCAGCCGGGCGAAGTGCGCCGCCCAGCTCTCCTTGAAGACCGCGCCGTTGCGGTACGCGTCGCCCACGAACTGGATCATGATGTGCAGACAGGTCCGCCCCGACGGCAGCTCCGCCCACCGCGAGGTGAGCAGCGCGACAACCCGGTCGCGCTCCCGGTCCACCCCGACGACGACGTAGTCGGCCTGGGTCAGCATGTCGCGGCGGAGCGTGAAGAGCTGGCGGGTGCGCAGCCCCGGCATGGCGAGGACCAGGCCGTCCACGATCCGCTTCTCGGTCTCGGTCGGCAGGTCCCGGCCGGGCGGCAGGGTCAGTATCTCCACTCCCCGCCGCCCGTCCGGCCGCATGGCACGGTCGTCGTCAGCCACCGCCGTCCCCGCTCAGACGTCGGCCGCGGTGGGCAGCGGGATCTGTGCGTCGCTCTTGCCGATCACGGTGAGCTGGTGCAGCTCCACGAAGTACAGCTTCCACAGCCAGTAGATGTGGTTGAGGTGCTCGATGACCTTCTGCTCGTCGGCCTCCGACTTGATGAGCGTGGACAGCACCCGCCACACGAAGTCGTCGTGGTCGTCGTCGAGGTCGGTGTTGACGTGGGCACGGGCGCCCTTGACGTTCTCCTCGCCGAGCACCGTGCCCAGGTTGTCCAGCCACTCGGGCTGGGTGCGGGTGGTGACGTACTCCACGAAGTACACGCTGGTGATCAGCGCCAGCGGGCTGTCCTCGAACTCCATGCCGAACTGGAGGTATCCGGTGAGCAGCTTGGTGGAGAGCAGCGGTTCGGTGGAGTAGATCTGGTCCTTGGTGACCCCGACCTTGGCGAGGTCGGCGGCGAACAGCCGGTCGTGCAGCATCTCGTCGTCGGTGTAGTGCGCCCACGCCTTGGCCTGCACCGGGTCCACCTTGGTGAAGTACTTGATGGCCAGCGCGTCCACGGTCCGCTTGCGGCGCAGCCGCAGGATCGTCTCGATGTTGTGGCGCTTGTAGTAGTCGAGGTTCAGCTCGGCGGAGTTCTTCTGGTGCTGGGCGAACGGGACCGTCTCGTAGAAGTCCTTGATGAAGGTGTCGAGGACCGCGTCGACCTTCTTGCGCAGTTCGGGGTTGGTCGTCATGGCGTGCATTCCTCCTTGGGGTCAGTGGCAGCCGCAGCCGGCGCTGGAGACGCGCTGCATCCGGCCGCGGCGCATCGCCTTGCGGGCGCCGAGCACGGCGGTCCCGTCCGATGTCAGCAGCGAGCTGCGGGGGCAGAGGAAGGCCAGGGCGAAGCGCGTCGCCGGAGTGACGCCCAGTCCGAGGTTCACGACGCCGCCGGTCGCGCCGTACACCTCGTTGGGGCCGCAGTTCGCCGGAATGACCTCCGTGGTGGTGTTGATCCCGAACCCGAGTTCCCAGATGACGCGGTAGCGCGGGTCGTCGGTGAGGAGCTTTTCCAGCTCCGCGGCGGCCGGTGTCGCCGCCGTCGTCTGTGGGGTGACGCCCTCGATGCTGCCGGCGGTGATGTGCAGCGTCACGGGGTTGGCGACGAGCGGCGAGAGCGCTTCGAACAGCCGCTGCTGTTCGGCGCCGTCGGCCGGGTCCTCGTGGCGGTGGACGATGGGCCATCCGCGCAGGGTCAGGTCCCCGTTGAGGCCGAGCAGTCTGGCGTCCGGTGCGAAGGTGGTGATCTCCGCGGCGGTGACGCTCAGCTTCCCCGGCGGGAAGATCTGCTGGTCGCCCGCTTCCAGGAGGCCCGCCTGCTGGTTCCAGACACACTCGCCGAGTCCGTGGTCGAACTCGGCCTCGGTGCCGGAGGTGTCGTCAACGATCGTGAGCCGGGCACTGGCCCCCACCAGGTCGAAGAACTCCTCGGCCGTCCGCGCGTGTTGGCGGGCGTCGGAGCGGGCGGCGGTGCGCAGGAAGTAGCGGATGTGCTCATCGGTCAGCGGCGTGGATCCGGCCGGCAGCACGGCCAGCTTGCGCCCGCCCAGCTCCTGCTCGGTCGGCGAGTCGAGGAACCGCCCGGGGCAGACCGCCAGCACGTGCGCGTCCGCGGGAACGCTCCGCGCGATCAGCTCGCCCAGGCGCGCGCCGGGCGGGAGCTTCAGGTGGAGCACGCGGGAGCACCCGTCTCCGGGAACCAGTGAAAGCGGCTCGCGGTACTGTTCGCTCGTGATCAGGCAGAATGTCTCGGCCGGCTCGCCGAACTGACCGAAGTCGCTTGTCGTGAATTCCAGCGGTGACACGGACGCACTCCCTAGAAAAGACAATGAGAACCCCACGGCGGGGCATGTTTCATGCCCCGCCGTGGGTCGGTACTCAGCCCAGGAGCGTGCCCAGGTAGTTGCGGTTCTTCTGCACCTTGATCTTCTTCATGGCAGTCACCTCCTGTTTGTTTTGTTTTCTTGCGTTCACCCCGACGGTTCGGGCGGTCGTTACCCGCTAGGTAGCGGGAACGACCCGCTCGACGGTGGGGTGGTCCGGGTTGCCGATCACCGGGGCTCCATTACTGGTCAGCACGCGGGTGTCGGGCACGATGATGTCCAGGTGGTATTGGGTGTACGGAGTGAGCCCGAGGCCGAAGTGCAGGCAGCCTTCCGTACCGCCGTACACCTCGTTCATGGCGTGGTTCCCGGGCAGGATGTCGTGCGTGACGTTGAGGGCGTGGCCGATCTCCCACACGATCCGATAGCGGGAGTCCACGGCGAACATCTGCTCCAGCATCGCCACCGCCGGCGCCGCTGCGGCGTCCAGCGCCTCCAGGTGCGTGATCCTGCCGTCCTCGACGGTGGCCTTGATGGCACCCTCGCGCATCGCCCAGAGCTGGGCGTGGATGCGGGCCTGGTCGGTCCGTGAGAAGGAGGGCGTGCCGTTGTGCAGGATCGGGTACCCGCGCAGCGTGATCTCGCCCTCCAGGGGCAGCTTCAGGGCCTCGTCGAACTCCCTGATCTCGACCGGCAACACGCTGATCTCACCGGACGGGACGATCTGCTGGTCGCCCCAGTCCAGCGGTCCGGCCTGCTGGTTCCACACCAGGCCCTCGCGCAGGTGGTCGAGGGTGGCGCGGGTGCCGTGCACCGGGTCCGCGTACACCAAGTGCTCAGAGTCCTCGGCCAGTTCGAAGAACGTGTCGCAGAACGCCGCCTGGTCGGCCGCCGATGTCCGCTCCATCACACCGAGGAAGTGCCGGATCTCGTCGAGGCCGGTGGGCGTCGAGTTGCACGCCATGCCCATGATCTTGCGCTGCCCCACCAGATCGGGATCCGGTGATTCGAAGAACCTGTGGGGAGACACCACCAGCACGTGCGCGGGTTCCGGGATCTTCTTGTCGAGGATTTCCGCGAAGTCGTCTCCCCGGTCCATCGTGATGGTGAGGAACTCCCGGTAGGGAGCCGTCTCGACGACTTCGATCTGGTCGACCAACTCAGAATTCGTGATCAGGCAGAAGCTGCTTCCGGTGGGTTCACCGAACTGGCTGAAACGGCCAGGATCAATTGTTATCTGTGCGGACACGATCACTCCCGTCATGGCCTCTGCATATTTCCTCGACGTGGTCATTACTTTGGCCGACCGCAGAGTCGTTCCGCTATAGGACGATGGTCCCTGCGCCCGCATCCTGTTAAGTGCGTGCCCCGCTCTTTACATGCGCGCGCTGCCGGGTGTATCCACTGCGAGATCTTGCCGCAGGGCTTCCGGAGGGACTGCCGCAGGCCCATCCGTATCGACGCCTGCGGTGCGAAGTGATCGGCGTCGACCGGTTTTCCGGGCGCCTTCTCGGAGGCCGGCCCGGCTGTCCCCGTCCACACGCCGAGCCCCGCACCAATTCCCGGTGCTCAGCATCATCCAGGCATTGCACCGGGATCAAGAGTGTCACTGAACGCCGGGCAGGGCTGTGAAAGCGACCAGGATTGTTCTCCGCCCTGAAGTCGTTGCGCGTCCGTCAGCGCGGGACGGGTGGGGGTGCGGGGCCGGCGCCTGAGGTCGGTGATGCCCGCCGTCAGCCTGCGGTCCGCTCCGGGGGGAAGTCGGCGCCGAGCGTCACCGTCCGCCAGTCGTCGAAGGTGGCTTTGAGGGAGTCGAGCTTGGTGGTGGCGAGGTCGTATGCGGCCTTGCCCAGCAGCAGGCGCAACGGGGGGGCTTCGGGGCGGTGACGGCGTCGATGACGGCCCGGGCGGCGCGCGCCGGATCGCCGGGCTGGTGTCCGTAGGTGGCCAGGGTGCCGGCGCGGCCGCCCGGCGAGGACATGTTCACGATGTGGCCGGCGCGGCGGGCGCGCGTGGCCGGCAGGACGGCCGTGGTGACGTTGACCAGCACGAAGACGTTGGTGCCGAACAAGGCGCGCACCTCGTCGTCCTCGCCTTCCTCGTTGGCGGCGAGGTAGCCGTAGCCGGCGTTGTTGACCAGTACGTCGATCCGCCCGAAGGCAGCCTGCGCCCACATGCGGGCGAAGTCGGGGCTGCGCACCGACAGTTCGCCCACCAGCTTCTGCAGGAGCTGATCGTCCGGGTCGGGGTTGGCGGCCCGCAGCGCCGCCACGCACCCCTGTGCCACGACGTACCAGTCACGGTAGGAGACCCGGGCTGCGGGGTCGAGGAACATCGCCGTGAGCAGACCGGTCTGGCTGCCGAGCCAGGAGAACAGCGCCTCGCCCAGGGAGTTGACGGCCAGCAGGTCGAGGTACCGGCCGTAGACCAAGGCGGGTGTGTCCGCCCAGGCATCCGACAGGGACACGAGTTGGGGGCCGGCGTACTCCCGGGCGGGCCGGGGCCGCCCGGCTCGTGGCGGGTCGACCAACGCGCGCAGGTGGACGGCCTCCTCGTCCTTCAGCAGCAGGGCCGCCGCCAGTGCGCGCAACACCTGGGGCGAAGGGTTGCGTTCACGTCCCTGCTCCGACCGGCGACGCGACGTCGGCCTTCCGGTGCGCCTGACAGTGACGTCCGGCGCCACACGGCGTTGGTCAGTACATGATCGCTGCTGGGCGTACGGTGGGCTGGTTGGCCCTGGTCGGAGTGTTGGCCACCGGGGTGTGTGGGTGTACGACGGTGGAACTACGGCCGCCTGCCATGGCGCGGCCGACGACGGCACCGGGACCAGGACCGGAACCGGTGCCTTCCCCCTCTTGGTCGGCACCGTTCACACCGGGGCCCGGACACGAGTGGGTGGCCAGGGCACCGGAGTCGGACCGGGCCGGCTCCCCGAAACCCGAGGACGAGCAAGCCGCCACGGCGCCGGCAGTTGAGCGCCCGGTGCGGGCCACCGGCAGTCTCCCGGCTGCGCGGACGACGGGCCAGTCGGCGACGCATCCCCGCAGACCGATGCCGCGACCGCAGGCGACTCCGCGCACTCCGACGGGTGTTCACCATCGTCCGGCGCCGAAGCCGCCGTGGCTGCCGTCAACTCCGCCGCGGTGGACGGGACAGCACATGCGACCGCTGTGCCAGGCGGCGGAGGGCCGAGTGCGTCCGGACATCGTGGCGTTGTGCCGAGGTCTGGCGCCGTAGCGGAAGCACACCGTACGCGCCCTGGAGGCTCACGACGCACCGGCGCCGGCCGTGCCCCCTTCCCGGGCCCCCGTGAACCCGGGAAGGGGGGTATCACTGGTACAGCACTATCGAGTTGACCTGGGTGAGCTCCGGCTCCCCAGAGCATCGTGGAACGCTCCCGCCTCCCTCAGCCCGGAATCAGACATTACCGCCGCAAGTCCAGCCTTCTACCGTGACATCCAGAGTCGCCCGCCACGCCCCGGTGTGACACCTTCCGGTCCCCCGGACACCACCGGCGCGACACCACACACCTTCGGCCGATCAGCCCGGCTGCATGGATGCCGGTGGATGCGGTTCATGCGGTTCATGCGGTGGATGCAACGGGCCGGCCGCGCCCTGAAAAGGTAGCGGCGAGAGCAGGGCGGCACGGCCTGACGGGCAACGTTGCCCGTGGATAGGCCCCTCCGGTCATTGCCCCGTCCAGGCCCGACCGACCAGCCTGATGTCCGCTCGGTACGATACGGTCCGGAGGGCGGACATGACAGGACACGACTGGGATGACGACGCCGATTACGCGTCGGCGGTCGGCTGTACGTGGACCCTCGTGGTGGTCACCGTGCTCTGTGTGCTGCTCGTGGCTGGCGCCATCTTTGCCGTTTGCGCGGGGTTCATCGGTTTGAGCGGCGTGCTCGCGATCATCGGTGGCTGACCCGCGCAGCGGAGCAGTGCAGTACGGCGAGCGGGTGGCCTCAAACAGCTGTCTTCGCCCCGCCTGCCAGGCCGATCGACCAGAACGAATGCCCTCAGGAACCCTGCCACCAGTACGGCAAGGGGCAGTTCGGGTGTGCGGTGTGAGACTGCGCCGGTGACCTGGATCAGTCGGCTTCGTTCACACGAACATGCAGCCTTCTCGTCTTCTCGTAGCGGGGATCGCGGCGGCCTTGGGGCTTTGCGTTGTTCCTGCCACGGCCTGTGCCGGTCCGCCCCCGCCCCCGCCCCCGCCCCCGCCCCCGCACGACACGGGTACCAGCGCGTACCTGCAGACGGGCGCAGCCCGCTGCCCCATCCATATCAGGCTGCCCACGTGCCGCGAACTCGAAGGGACGGTCGAGGAAGGCTGCCCCTGTAGTAGTTCGACTCGATCATTCTGAGGGTCATGGCTGACCGGCCGGTCCTGGTCCCGGCCCCGGTACACCCGCGACTCCGACTTGGCCGGTGGCCAAGGCAGTGGGCGCGGCCATCGGCCGCCCCGGAGAGGCAACGTCGTGATCGGCAACGTCGTGAACTGGCGGGGACGTTCGGTCGCCGATCCGGCCTCATCGGGCGACCCGGCCGAGAACGTCAGACTCCCGCACCCCGGGCGATGCGAAACAGTACGTTCGGGCGCAGTGGCCCTTCGGGCGCGGCGGGGTCGTCGAAGTCGTCGGCCGGGTCCCGGGTCATCCCGATCCGGCGCATCACCGCCTGGGAACGGAGGTTGGTCGCCGTGGTCACCGCGAGGATCTCGGGAAGCCCGAGCGTGTCGAAGCCGTAGGCCAGAACCGCCGTCGCGGCCTCGGTGGCGTAGCCCTGGCCCCAGGCCGATCGGGCGAGCCTCCAGCCGATCTCCACTCCGGTGAACGGCATCCCGTCGTCCACCTGGTCCAGACCCGCGAAGCCGATGAACTCGCCCGTGGCCCGCGCCTCAACGGCCCACCATCCATAGCCTCGCTGGTCGAACTCGGCCTGGAACTGCGCCACAGAGGCATCGCTCTGCTCACGGGTGAGCACGTCGCCCAAGTGCTCACGAACCTCGGGGTCGGCGTTCATGGCCGCCCATGGTTCAAGGTCGGCGGCACGCCATCGACGGAGGATGAGGCGATCGGTGAGCAACTCGGTCATGCCGCCCAGCCAACGTGAGTTCTCCGCGCGAAGCAATCCGTTTTCTCAAGGCTCCACCTCCGCCCTCCCCGGCCCTGCCCGTTGGGGGGCGACCGCTCCGGCCACGACCGCACCAAGTGCCGTGGCGGCAGACGGCAGACGGCAGACGAGCCCACCCGTCAGCGTCAGCGAGCCCGGCGGGAGTTGAGCCGGGCGGCCTGGCGCGTCAGGTAGTCGCGCTCGGCGAGGTTGGGTGCCTGGTGGGCCGCCTCGGCGTACAGCTGTGCCGCCCTTGCCAGGTCGCCGTCGCGCTCGTGGAGGTAGGCCGCCACCGCGGCATACCGGGGCAGTGTGGCGTCCAGTGTCGCGAGCGCCGCCAGGCCGGCGCGCGGACCATCGGCCTCGCCGACGGCGACCGCGCGGTTGAGCCGGACGACCGGACTGTCGGTCAGTCGCACGAGCTCGTCGTACCACTCGACGATCTGTACCCAGTCGGTCTCCTCGGCGGTGGGCGCGTCGGCGTGCAGGGCGGCGATGGCCGCCTGCGCCTGGAACTCGCCGAGCCGGTCGCGGGCGAGGGCCGCCTGCAGGATCTCGACGCCTTCGGCGATCGCCCGGGTGTCCCACCGGCCGCGGTCCTGCTCGGCGAGCGGTACCAGGCTGCCGTCGGACGCGGTCCGGGCGGCGCGTCGGGCGTGGTGGAGCAGCATCAGCGCGAGCAGCCCGGCCACCTCCGGGTGGTCGATCGCGGCGGCGAGCTGCCGGGTGAGCCGGATGGCCTCGGCGGCGAGGTCCACGTCGCCGGAGTAGCCCTCGTTGAAGACCAGGTAGAGGACGCGCAGCACGGTGGCGACGTCGCCGGGCCGGTCGAGCCTCACGCCGGAGACGGTGCGCTTGGCCCGGCTGATGCGCTGCGCCATGGTCGCCTCGGGCACCAGGTACGCCTGGGCGATCTGACGTGTGGTCAGGCCGCCGACGGCGCGCAACGTGAGAGCGACCGCCGACGCGGGTGTCAGTGCCGGGTGGGCGCACAGGAAGTAGAGCTGGAGCGTGTCGTCCACCGAGGGCGCGGGTCCGGGGGCCGGCTCCTGGTCGACGTGGTCCTCGCGCCGGCGGCGGGCGGCGTCCGCCCGGGTCGCGTCGAGGTACTTGCGCCAGGCCACGGTGGTCAGCCACCCCTTGGGGTCGCGAATGGGGTCTCCCCTGCTCGAGCGAAGCCGAGAGCTTGAGGAAGGGGCATCGGGCCAGACACGGACCGCCTCGACCAGCGCGTCCTGCACGGCGTCCTCGGCCGCCGCGAAGTCGGCTCCGCGGCGGACGAGGATGCCGAGCACGCTCGGCGTGAGGCTCCGGAGCAGGGCCTCGTTCATCGGGGAGGTCACTCCGTGATGGTGGGCGGCGCGGTCAGGAAGGGACGCACCTCCAGCCACTCGTGGATCGGCTTGCCGCCCGCCCCCGGAGCGGCCGACAGCTCTCCGGCCAGTTCCACGGCGCGCTCGTAGGAGTCGACGTCGATCACCATCCAGCCGGCGATGAGGTCCTTGGTCTCGGCGAACGGTCCGTCGGTGACCGGCGGGCGCCCCTCGCCGTCGTACCGGACCCACGCACCCTCCGGGGCGAGCGCCTGGCCGTCGACGAACTCCCCGGTCTTCTCAAGCCGGGCCGCGAAGTCCTGCATGTACTGCACGTGCGCCGAGATCTCCTGCGGCGTCCACTGGTCCATGGGCACGTCGTTGGCCGGAGCCGGAGCGCCACGGTAGTGCTTGAGCAGCAAGTACTTGGCCATGATGTTTCTCCTCGGTGCTGGTGCGACCCATTGTGGTCGCGTTCACCCCTGGGACGGAGCCGGTCGCGGGTTCTCGACATCGCCGGCCGAATTCTTTTCGGGCTTCCCTGAGGCTTCCATCGGGCATCCGTCCGGCAGCGGAACGACGCGATGGCCGGCGGTTCCGACGGGCCGGGTGCCGGCCGCCGCAACGTGCCGCCTGCCGGACGCGCGGAGGCGCCGGGCCCGCTTCCGGCCCGGGCCGGGAACCGCCCTGTGACGGGCCCCACGACCCGTCGCCCAAACCGTGGGTTACCGTTTTCGGACTTGTCGGACCGTCGCAGAGCCCACGCGGAGAGAACGTTTGACTCCTCACGTCTCAGCCCCTGCACCTTCCGATCCTTCGGGGAGCAGCACCGTGCCCCCTGCCCGTGGCCTGCCCACGCCCCGTGCCGCCGTACGGACGGTGGCGCTGGCGGTCGTGGTGGCGGGCTCGGCGGCGCTGCTGGGCGGGTGCGCGGGGGCCGGTGTGCCCAAGAGCGCGGGGCACGCCGCGCCCATCACCGGTCCGACAGCGTTGTGGCCCGGCAGTAAACCCGCGCCGGAGGCTTCGCCGGCCACGGGAGGCGAAGAGAAACCGCAGCCGCTGACCGCGCTGCCGCGAGTGCCGTCCGGGGACATCCGCAAGGTGTCCGCGGGCTCCGTCCTCCTGGCACAGATCGACTGGGACAAGCGCCACGACCAGTCGGCCTTCGACAAGGACGAGGAGCGCAAGATCCGCGCCTGTGCCGACAAGCCGGGATCGGCCTCCTGCCCGGTGCGAGCCCCCGAGTACCACGATCTGACCGGTGACGGGAAGGACGAGCTGATCCTCGGCGTCCAGAGCGGAAGCAACCTCCTGATCATCTACGCCTACACGGTCAAGGACGGGGTGGTGACCTCGATCCTGGGTTCCACCAGTTCCCCGCAGTCGGTGGAGGTCGCCGACCGCAAGCTGGTGATCCACGAGCCCGGTGACGCGCCCGGCTACGAGAGCCGCACGGTCTACGCCTGGGACCCTCGGCACCAGGTCATGACCATCCAGGACGTGGGCTACGGCCGACGCGCCCCGGCCTCCGCAACCCCTTCGGGCAGGTGAGTCATGCGCACTCCCCAGCCGCGTCCGCCGCGGTGGCTGCATGCCTGGACGGCGACGCTCTATTGGAAGGCCAGCGTCTTCATCACCGTCATGTGCTGCCTGCTCGCCGCGGTGCTCGGCACCCTGGTGCACGTCCTGGTCGACCGGCAGACCCAGGACCGTGCGCGCCACACGGCACTGGCGGAACTGGACCGCAGCATGTCCGCGTACGTCGCCGGGCACCCCCTCGACCGCGACGTCTCGGTGAATCCGCCGGACCTCCCCGCTTCGCTGCGCGCGATGGTCGTACAGCGGCACGAGCGCGGAACCGAGCTCGCCACGCACCAGGGCCACCCCGTGATGTGGGCCGCCACCCCCGTCACCGGCGGAAAGGTGCTCGCGCTCCGGCTGGACTACAGCGAACAGGCGGCGTCCCTGCGCGGCCTGGACGGGGCCATCATCGGCTCCTCCGCCGCCGCGATCGCGCTCACCCTGGCCGCCGGCCTGATCTCCGTCTCCCGCATCACCCGCCGACTGCACCACACCGCCCGCGTCGCCCGGCGCATCAGCACCGGCGATCTCGACGCCCGTGTGAACGACCCCCGTGCCCTGCGCCCCGACCGGGCCCAGGACGAGGCCGCCGCCGTGGCGACCGCCCTCGACGCGATGGCCGCCAGCCTCCAGGCCCGGCTGCACAGCGAACAGCGCTTCACCGCCGACGTCTCCCACGAGCTGCGCACCCCGCTCGCCGGGCTCCACTCCGCGGCCGAGCTGCTGCCGGCCGGTCGCCCGACGGACATGGTGCGCGACCGTGTCCAGGCCCTGCGCGGACTGACCGAGGATCTGCTGGAGATCTCCCGGCTCGACGCCCAGGTCGAGAGCGCCGACCTCGACATCCACCTCTTGGGCCCGCTGGCCGAGCGCGCGGTACGGGCCACCGGAACGACGACAGAGGTCCGCATCGTGCGGGACGGCCCGGTCGAGACCGACCGGCGCAGGCTCGAACGCGTCCTGGGAAACCTCGTCACCAACGCCCACAAACACGGTCGCTCGCCCGTCGTGGTCACCGTCAACGCCCCGGTCATCACCGTGCGCGACCACGGTGACGGCTACCCCGCCTATCTCCTCGACCAGGGTCCCCAGCGCTTCCGGAGCCAGTCGGGCGGATCCGAGGAGGGCAGGCGGACCGGCCACGGTCTCGGTCTGACCATCGCCGCCGGCCAGGCCCACGTCCTCGGAGCCGACCTCCGCTTCTCCAACGCCCCCGACGGCGGGGCCGTCGCCGAACTCCACCTGCCGCCCTCCCCGGAGCAGCTCCCCCACTGACCTTTCGAGTGCGTGCCGAGCGCCGAACGGCAGGCGGGACTTTGCGGACACGACCTAGAGCTGGGGGTCGACGTCCAGCAGTGCAAGGAACGCGGAGGCGGCCGGTGAGAGGGGGAAGCGGCTCCAGACCAGGCGCTCCACGCGGACCGGCCCGCCGATGATCGGCACGGTCCGCAGGCCGTGGAGCTCGGCGGCGAACGCCGCGGGCAGCAGGGCGATGCCCAGTCCGTGGCGGACCATACGGGCCATGAGTTCGACCCCGGACACCTCGAAGGCGACCTCGCGCCGCAGTCCGGCCGCCGCGAACGCCAGGTCCGACTGGGCACGGGCGGCACTGCCGTCGGCGAAGTCCACGAACGCCTCCTCGGCGAGGAGGCTGAGGTCCACCTCGTGTCGCGTGGCCAGTGGGTGGTCCGGGGCGAGCACGGCGACGTGCTGCCCGTGGGCGAGCTCCCGATCGTGGACGCCCTGCGGCCGGAATCCGGGCTGTACGCCGAGAAACGCCGCGTCCAGCCGGCCCTCGCGCACCCGCTCGACGAGCTGCTCGCTGGAACCGGCCCGCAGGCTGATCCGTACCTGGGGGTGGCGGAGGCGGTAGTCCCGCAGCACCGCCGGGAGGTCCACCGCCGCCACCGTGGGTATCGATCCCACGGTCAGCTTGCCCCGTATCTCGCCGGTGGCCGCCGCCACTTCCGCACGAGCCCGTTCGGCCGCTTCCAGCGCCTGGCGGGCAGCGGGCAGAAACGCCTCCCCCGCGGTGGTCGTCCGCACCCGGCGACTGCTCCGCTCGAACAACCTGGCACCCAACTCCTTCTCCAGTCGGGCCACTTGGTGGCTGAGTGCGGACTGGACGACGTGGCACCGCTCGGCGGCACGGGTGAAGCTCGCGGTCTCCGCCACCGCGATGACGTAGCGCATCTGCTGCAGATCCATGGATCCATGATGAAACACGATGGATATTGATGACGAGCATGTGTTGGACCGATGGCTGCCTGCCGGGCGATGCTGAAGTCCACGACGGACCGGGCGGTCGGCAACCAGCAACCAGCGCCCAGTCACCGGCGGCCCGGACCGGACTGGTGCGGTTCGGGACCGTCGACCCGTCATGCCACCACCGGCGCCCCGGCGCCCGAACCCACGGAGACACCCATGCGTGTGATCGCTTTCGACCACCTCGTCCTGAACGTCGCCGACATCGAGCGTTCGCTGGCCTTCTACACCGGTCCGCTGGGGCTGGAACCGGTGCGGGTGGAGGAGTGGCGCGCCGGCAAGGCCCCCTTCCCGTCCGTACGGGTGAGCCCCACCACCCTCATCGACCTCATCAAGGCGTCCGACGAACGACCGCACAGCTCCAACGTCGACCACATCTGCCTGGTGGTCGAACCGCTGGACTGGCAGCAGGTCGTCGATTCCGGCGTCTTCACCGTGCTGGACGGCCCCGGTGAACGCTTCGGTGCCCGCGGCACCGCACTCTCCCTCTACGTACAGGACCCGGACGGCAACACCGTCGAACTGCGCTGGTACCCGCAGGACGCCTGACCTCCATCGCCCATGGCGATTCATCGGACACCCCCGAGGCCAGCACACCGCCGCCAGCGCGCCTACGGATCGGCCGCCGGCGTGCCGCGGCGGCTAACCTGACGGCATGGAAGCAATCCTGGTCAGCGCGTGCCTGCGCGGGGTGCCCTGCCGGTTCGACGGACGTCACAAGGCGTCGTCCGAGATCGAGGAGGCGGTGGCAGGTCGCGATGTCGTCTCCTTCTGCCCGGAGGTCGCGGGCGGACTCGCCACACCTCGACGGCCTGCGGAGCTGGTGGGCGGCGACGGGCACGACGTGCTCGACGGCAGGGCGAGGGTCGTCGAGGACACGGGTCGTGATGTGACGGCACAGTTCGTCGACGGGGCACACCGCGCACTCGCGGCGGCGCGTAACGGCGGCTGCACCGAGGCGCTGCTCATGCCGCGCAGTCCCTCGTGCGGGCGTGGGGCGGTGTACGACGGGTCGTTCGCCGGCGAGCTGGTGCCCGGGGACGGGGTGACGGCGGCACTGTTCGAGCGGAACGGGATCACCGTGCGCCCTGCGCCCGGAGTCTGACGAGGGGCCGGGGCGGGGCGCGGCTGCGACTGCGACGGACGTTGGCCACGCTGCCGCCTCACGCCTCCTCCCCCTCCCCCTCCCCCTCCCCCTCCCCCGACCGCAACCCCACTCCCACCACAACGAGTTGGCCGGGCGAGCGCCACGTCGTCGATATGGTCGCCGGGGTTGCCTCCGACCCGGCTCCAGGATCTCTCTACGGCTCTGCTCGCGTCCGTGGATCAGGGGCGGGTGGCAGCGCGGTGTCGTCGCCGAGGGCCGCGGTGAGCCATGGCCGAAGGACCGTTTCGATCTGCGGCTCGGAAATGTCGGCGAGTGCGTCGAGTTCGAGGAAATGCCGCGCGATGGTGAGGCCGAGAATGCTGCTGACGGTCAGCGCCGCCCGCAGCTCGGCGTCGCCGTCGTCGCTGCTGCGCGCCAGGTTGACAACCCGCTCGTCGAGGAAGTTCTTCATCGCCCTCGTCGCCTCCGGCGCGGTCAGCATCGAGCGTACGAGGGCCCGGGTTTCGGGCGGTAGCTCGCCCAGGCGGACGTCGAGGACCTCGAAGAGGTGTGCGGCGACATCGTCGTCGGTGCTTTCGCGGTCGAGCCGGGCGGCCAGGGCGAAGAGGTCGTTCTTGGAGCCGTAGTGCTGAATGACGAGGGAGGGGTCGACCCCGGCTCGTTGGGCGATGGCGCGCACGGTGGTCCCTTCGAGCCCGCGTTCGCCGAACTCGACCTGTGCGGCTTCGAGGATCCGTTGGGCGGTGGCGGCGCGCTTGGCCGCGCGTGTCGTCGGTTCATCCACGCAATTGACTCTACAACCGTTGAGCGAAGCTGCTAACTTCACTCAACAGAACATGAGCCAACGAGTCGGCGAAGCAACGCGCCACAGGAGCATGATGAGAGTCATCGCGATCGAGGAACACTGGACCACTCCGGGAATCGACCGGGCCTTACGCGCGCAGTCGACACGGTCGCGCGACGAGAGCGTGGCGTTGAACGACCGGGGGGACATCCCCGCGCGTCTGCTCGACATCGGCGACCAGAGGATCGAGGCGATGGACGCGGCAGACATCGACCTGCAGATCCTCTCCATCGCCCCGCCAGGGACCCACGGGCTTCCGCCCCGTGAAGCCATCGCGCTGAGCCGCGAGGCAAATGACCGCGCCAGCGAGGCCGTTGACCGCCATCCGACGCGCCTGAGGGCGATGACGACGTTGCCGATGTCGGATCCGGATGCCGCCGTCGCCGAGCTGCAACGCACCGCGAACGCACCCGCGCATGTCGGGATCATGTCCTACGGCCGCAGCGGCGACCGCCCGTTGGACGATCCCGCGTACGACGAACTGCTCGCGACCGCCGCCAGCATGGGGCAGCCGGTGTTCCTCCATCCCCAGATCCCACCGCATGCGGTCAGGGACGCCTCGTATCGCGGGTTCGACCCGAGCGTCGAGCTCGCGCTCGCCACCTTCGGCTGGGGTTGGCACATCGAAGCGGGACTCGCGGCACTCCGCCTGATCCTGCGCGGCACCTTCGACCGGCACCCGGACCTGCAGATCGTGCTGGAACACTGGGGCGAGATGCTGCTGTTCGCCCTTGATCGGGTCGACAGCCTCTCGAACGTCGCAACCGGCCTCGATCGTCGGGTCGCCGAGTACTTCCGGACCAACATCCACATCGCGACCAGCGGCATGCTGACCCCTCGTCTGCTCCGTCACGCGTTGGACTTCACCAGCATCGACCGGATCCTGCTCTCCGGCGACTACCCCTTCCATCGGCTCGACGCCGCGACGCTCGCCGACTTCCTCGGCACGCTCCCCGACCGCGCGGACCAGCACAAGCTCGCGCATGCCAATGCCCAGGCGCTCTACCGCCTGGACCCCTCCCCGTCCGGATCGGACGAGAAGACGACACCCGTCCTGGAGTAGTGCATGAGCGCGGCGTCGGAGCGCACGACCGTTCTTCTCATCAGGGCGTCCCGTGGCCTGGGCCCGCCTCATCATCGACGAGAGCATCTCCCACCAGTCACCAAACGGTTGACGCCCAACACGGCCGCACCGGCCGGCAGTTCCTCGACTGCCTGGGGCGGACCGTCGCCTGGTGAGAAGCCCGTCCGAGCGCCGCGCCCCGCTCAGCGCGGACCGACTTCGGGGACGGCCTGTTCCGCACCCGGCGAAGGCCGGCTCACCGTGCCTGGCATACAACTTTCGTAGGGTCCGTCCGAGGCGGAAGTAGGCAGTGCTACCCACCGGCACAGGTCCGCGCGACGCATGGCCTACGGTGAGTGTCATGACGGACGACCGAGCGGCGGGTGCCCGACCATGGCACCGCCGGCACCGGCTCGCCGTGGACGTGACGATCGCGGTCGGCTTCGTGCTGTTCGACACCGGTATGACACTGGCCGATGCCACCTGGTGGCCCGACCGCCCCGGCACCCTTGCCTGGGTCATGTTGGGCGTCCAGGCACTCGCCTGCGCCTCGCTCGCCGTCCGCCGCATCGCCCCGCTGACGGTCGTCGGCGTGCTCGGCGCGTTCACGCTCGCGATCTCCCTGCTCAACTCGCCGTTGGGCCTGCTGACATCGGCCCACCAGGGGAACGTATGGGCCCCTGTCTCCACCCTGCTGGCCGCTTACGGCCCGCTCCTCTACCAACAGAACCGCCGTACGGCGTACTTCGCGCTCGCCGCCTTCACCCTCGTCGTCATGCGCCCCTGGGACCCGTCCACCACGAACATGACGATCGGGCTGCTGCGTACGGCGGTCGGGCCGCTGCTCGCGCTGTACTTCGACACCCGCCGCCGGCTGATGCGGGCACTGGTCGAACGCGCCGAACGCGCTGAACGGGAGCGTCATCTGGTGGCCGAGCAGGCCCGCACCGAAGAACGTGCCCGGCTCGCCGGCGAGATGCACGACGTGGTCACCCATCGAGTGAGCCTGATGGTTCTCCAGGCCGGTGCCCTGAAGGTGACCGCACCGGACGAGGCGACCGGGCAAGCGGCGGAGGAGTTGCGCACCGCGGGCTGCCAGGCACTGGAGGAACTGCGGGACCTCGTCGGCATCTTGCGGACCACACCGGAGGGCGACCGGACACCGGCGGTGGCGGACTTCGCCGACCTGGTCGCCGAGTCCGTGGCGGTGGGGATCTCGACCGAGCTGATCGAGGAGGGCGACCCGTCGCTGGCCTCACCGGTGGTCGGGCGCACCGCCTACCACGTGCTGCGCGAGGCGCTGACCAATGTGCGCAAGCACGCTCCGGGCGCCAGGGTGCACGTGCGAGTGAAGTACGACAACACACAGGTGCGTTTGATGGTCCACAACACGCCGCCGACCGGCAGTCCCCGCAGCGCCCTCGCCGAGACCGGCTCCGGTCTGGGCATCGCGCATCTGCGGCGGCGCATCGAGATTGTGCACGGCACGTTACGTGCCGAACCCTGTTCCGACGGCGGGTTCAGCGTCGAGGCGACGCTGCCCGCGTTCGTCCCGACCTCCGAATCGGCGGTGTGAGCGTGGCCCGGGTAGTGGTGGTGGACGACGAGCCCATGGTGTGCGTGTTCCTGCGCACCATTCTCGGCTCTGCCCCGGACGTCGAGGTCGTCGACGAGGCGCACGACGGCGCGGCCGGCATCGAGGCGGTCCGGCGCAGCCGCCCGGACGTCGTCCTGATGGATCTGCGTATGCCGGGCATGGACGGGCTCACCGCGATCGAGCGCATCCATGAACTCGCCGACCCGCCGAACATCGTGGTGCTGACGACCTTCGACGCCGACCAGTACGTGCTGCGGGCGCTGCGGGCCGGAGCGACCGGGTTCCTGGTGAAGTCCACGCCGCCGGAGGAGCTGATCGGTCTGGTGCGGACCGCCGCCCAGGGGCACACCGTCCTGTCGCCCTCTGCCGCCCGCCGGCTCATCGCCGCGTCGACGGACAACCTTTCGGCCCGCGACCGCGCCCGCGAACTGGTCGGCTCGCTGACCGAACGGGAGGTCCAGGTGCTGGCCGGTCTCGGCGAGGGCCTGTCGAACGCGCAGATCGCGGCGCGGCTTTACCTCACCGAGGCAACGATCAAGGGCTATGTCTCGCGGATGCTGGACAAACTGGGCTGCGTCAACCGCACCCAGGCCGGCCTCCTCGCCCACGACGCGGGGATCGTCGGCGCCTAGGTCGTGCGTCACGGTCAGAGCGATCCGTTCACGCTGCTCGCCCCTCGCTTCACGACGCGTTCCAGCAGGGGGCCGAGCACGTTGGCATTCCAGTCGATCAACATCGGACGGCTCGCCGAGCGCGACGACATCGGGGGCCGCCAGGTCCGAGGTCTCTTCCGCCGGTCCGACAGCTATCTGCTGGGCTTCTACGTGCGTCACGGGGAGGACCGCCAGATCGTCTACACGTTCACCGAGGGCGGGAGAGACATGGTCCCGGGTGAGGTGTACGAGGGCGCCCAAAGGTCGCGCTTCCCCTTCCCCGTCACCTATCGCGACCTCCCCACCATCCAAGTCGGCCGGGGTTTCCTGAGGGATGCCGTACGCCAACTGTTCGACAACGACCCCGGCACGAGCAACCACCGACTGCAGGACGGTGTCGAGAGGCTGGCCGTAGCCCTGGCCGAAGGGTCGCGGTTCCAGTTGATTCCCGGGCTGATCGCCCAGTACATCCGGGGTGGGCAGAACTGGACGGTGGGCGACCACGAGGCGGAGATCCATGACTGGAACGATCGTTCCGGGGTCGTCGTGGACGCGCATACCGCCGACCCGAGCGGCGGCAACCGCTCCGTGTGGGGGCAGCAGCGCCCGTACCGCTGGAACGGCGCCAACGTGATGCTGACGGCGCGGGACCTCGCCCGCCGGCTCTACCTGATCAAGCCGCCGCCGAAGCTCTGACGTACAGAAACCGGTCACCGGGAGCGGCCGCCGGCGACGCCCGCGAGCCGGCCTCGGCCCAGAGGCCGGCGCCCGGGCCAGCACCTGTTCCCGTCACAGAACTCGATGGTGCAGGGATCGGAGGGAGTTCGAGCCGTCAGACCTCCCGGGCGCGTGCCGGTGACGTCGCGGCGCAGCATTGTTCGCTATAGGACACGATGTGTCATCGAGGGCGGGCGGCACGCACCGTACCGCGCGGCCCCGTCGACCCCGCCCCGTTCCGGGACCACCCCGGCGAGGAGTTCATCTTCGTCCACGAGGGGCAGGCCGAACTGATCCTCCCGTCGCGCACCATCGCCCTCGACCCCGGCGACTGCGCCTACTTCAAGGCCACCACACCCCAAAAGCTCCGCTCCCTGGGAACCAGGCGCGCCGCGGTCCTCCTCCTGGTCTCCAGCGACTACGACACTCCGGACGGCGCCCGACCCCCGCACTCCCGTCTGCCCTGAGGACCCGGCCGGGGAAGGTGAGGCAGGCGGCTTCCTGACCCTTGACGCAAACTCGTCGACTCACTGGGTTGGTCGCGGTGCGTCGGCATGAGCTGACCGATGAATCCTGGTTGGCGGTCGGGCCGTTGCCGGCTCCGGTGCGGATGAACCGTCCGGTGCGAGATCGCCGCAGGTCGTCAACGGCATCCTGTCGTCAACGGCATCCTGGGGAAGCCGTCCACCCGCTCGCCGGCCAGTTGTAGAGTGCCGGCCCGTGACCCACACCACCGACATCGACCGCGCCGGCATCACCGCACTTCTCGACGACGTCCGCGCGTCCGCCGCGCGCCTGGCCACCACGCTCGATGCGTTGACCGACCACAAGGCCCGCGAACCCTCCGCGCTTCCCACCTGGAGCCGCGGCCATGTCCTCACCCACCTCGCCCGCAGTGCCGATGCCTACCATTGGCTGCTCACGCTGGCCCGCACCGGCGTCGAGCCCGGACCGCGGGCGGATGCCGCCACCCTGGACCGGGCGCTGCGCGAGGGCGCCGAGCGCGATGCCACCGAACTCGTCGCCGATCTGCGTAGCAGTCTGAACTGCCTGTTCGACGAGGCGGGCGCCATGCCCGGCGATCGCTGGCCCACCCTCGTCTCGGCCCTCGCGGGCTGGCGACACCCCGCGTGGTTCACCCTCCACCGTGCCTGGCGCGAACTCGAAACCCATCATGTCGATCTGGACCTCGGCTACACCGCCATCAACTGGCCTGCCCAATACGTCATTTGGGCACTCGATGAAACCGTCGCCGCCCTGGCCGCACGCGCTTTCCCCGTCGCACGCGTCGAAGCCACCGATCTCGACCGCGCCTGGACCCTCGCCCCGACCGGACCCACCGTCACCGGTCCCGGCCACGCACTCCTCGCCTGGTTCTGCGGCCGCGGGTCCGACACGCTCCTCCGGCCGGATCGGCCGCTTCCCTCCCCGCCGGCCTGGCCGCTCCCACCGGCACCCGGCTGGAGTTGAGCGGTACGCGCTCAGAACAACACGGGTCCGTCGCCGGCGATCGCTCCCGCTCTCCGTTGGTAGAGCGCACCTGACCGGCGGTGCGGCAGATCGACGGTGCGGACCTTCAAGAACGCCTGTGCCTCGTAGTAGCGGCCAAGGTCAGCGTTGGTCTTCCACACATCGACACGGAGCCAGCGCTTGCCGGCCCTCGCCGCTTGCCGCGACGCCCAGTTGAGCATCGCGCTGCCCAGGGAAACGCCTCGGGCGAGGGGGCGGGCGATCAGCCGGTGCACGTACAGCGCCTCGTTCGGGGCATCGGCAGGTAGCCAGAATTCGGGATCGGCGCACTCGTCGGTGGTGATCGTCCCCAGGTAGACGGCACCATCGAGCACCACATGGGCGTTGCCCCGCTCGATGTCACGCACGATCGTTCCGCGGTTCGCCGGGTACTGCCACTGGTCGATTCCACGGGAGCGGAGCCACGCCGTCGCCTCGCCCCACATCGTGGCGATGGCGTCCGCCTCGGCGGCTCGGGCAGGCCGAAGAGTGAGGTGGTCAGGCATGCGTTGCCCTCGTCTCCAACTCGTAGCGTTGCGGGTGCCAATTGTCGCCCATCGGCTTCGAGTTCACGCAAGAGATCACTCCTGGTGCGCAGGTGGCCGAGCGGGCCCTGGGACAAGAGCGGGTGCGCAAGAACGTCAGGCCGACGGAGGAGCCGCCCTTCCGCGTGGATCTGGACGCCGGGGCGGTACGCATTCGCCGCAGCGGCGGCGGTGCGCGGGAGCCTCACGGACCGTCGTGAGACACCTGCGCACCGGGGCGTGAGGCTCCCGGGGGCAGGAAGTCGTCCAGAGCGACCGGTGAATCTCCCGTACAGGACAACCGACATGCAGAACAACCAGCATGACGGCTCCCCTCCCCTCCCCCATGGGCATCGCCTCGGCTGGGGCAAGGCAACTCGGAGGGCCGCCGTCATCGCTTCGTCGGTTCCGGATTCCGACCGCGCGCCAGACAGCTCATGAGACGGGGCATGGGGCCGTGATCGAGCATCGGGCGATGCCTTCGTACGTCGTGCGGCGAGTCGTCGCCCACGGTGCGCGCCCCGCAGGGTCCGTCGATCTACCCTGGACAACGACACGCAACTTAGGTAAGGCTAAGTTTAGTTGTTCGGATGGCTCCGCGAACACCATCAAGGAGTGAGCATGGGAAACCTCAGTGGCAAGATCGCACTCGTCACCGGCAGCAGCCGAGGCATCGGTCGCGGCATCGCCGAACGCCTGGCCCGGGATGGCGCGCTGGTCGCCGTGCACTACGGCCGTAACGAGGCGGCTGCCGAGGAGACCGCCGCGGCCATCGCCGCGGCCGGCGGCCGGGCCTTCGTCGTGGGCGCCGAACTGGGCGTTCCCGACGACGTGGACACCCTCACGGCGGGCCTGGAGGCCGGACTTCGCGCGCACGGGGAATCGTCGATCGACGTCCTGGTTCACAACGCGGGTCTCAACCACATGGGGCGACCGATCGAGGTCCTCACCCCTGAGGAGTTCGACCAGATGGTCGCGGTCAACGTCAAGGCACCGTTCTTCCTCACCCAACGGCTGCTGCCACGGCTGCGCGACGGCGGCCGGATCATCAACATCTCCTCCGTCTCCACGCGCATCGCCTCGGCCCACGGCATCGGGTATCCGCTCACCAAGGGCGCGCTGGAGGTGTTCAGTCACACCCTGGCCAAGCACCTCGGCCCCCGTGGCATCACCGTCAATTCCGTCGCGGTCGGCTTCACCCACACCGACATGACCGCCGAAGTGCTGGCCGACCCGGCGAACATGGAGCGCAACATCGGCCTGACCGCCCTCGGCCGGATCGGCCAGGTCCCGGACATCGCCGACGCGGTCGCCTTCCTGGCCTCCGACGACGCCCGCTGGATCACCGGTACCAAGCTCGACGTCACCGGCGGCGTCAACCTGTAGCAACGCCCAGCGGGCCTTCCGGGCCGGGCGCCACGAGGTGGCGTCGGCCGGCCGGTGGGCCAGCGTCGTACCTGGTTCCTGCCGGGGCCGTCAGCTGCTGAGTCGGTCGCGGAGGAGCGGGATCACCTCGGCGGCGAAACGGTCGAGGTACGGTGACGGGCCGCCCGACAGCGGTGCCGGCATCGGATGCGTGACGGCCACGGAGATCGGCAGGCCGTCCCCGAACACCCGCTCCAGTTGCCCGGTGATCATCGTGGGCGTCCCGTACAGCGCGAAGGCATCGGCCACCTCGTCCGGGAGGAAGGACACCACCTGGCCGGATTGCCGCAGGTCCGCGGCGTGGTGGAAGTCCGGCCACGATTTTGCTTTGAGTTCCTCGACGGGCGGTCCGTTCCACTCGAAGCCGGGTGGGTCGAACAGTCGAGGCGAGTACTCGTAGTATCCGGCGGCCATGGAACGGCTGATCAGGGCGGCGCGTTCGAGGTCGTCGTCCAGCACGGTGTGGAAGATGGCCCCGATCGTGACCTGGTCCGGATTCCGGCCCGCCTGGGTCGCCCCTGCCCGTACCGCGTCGATGGCCGACCGTAGGTTCGCCGGGTGGCGTCCGACCCTGACGAACACCCCGTCCGCCACCTGCCCGGCCATCCGCAGCGCGCGCGGCCCGCCGGCTGCATGCCAGACGGGAACCGGCGCGGCATGGGTCAGTTGGGCCCGTCGCGCGGCGCCCGGCCCCTCCACCTCCGCCCCCTCAGGAGTTCTCTGGTCAGGGTGACCGCGTCGGCGAGGCGGGCCACGGTTGCGGGGCTTCGGCCCATCAGCCGGACGGCCGTGACCCCCGCGCCGTAGGTCAGCATGGTGCGGCCGGGGGCGGTGCCTGCGACCGTGGCGATCGACGAGGCGATCACCGCGGGGTGACGCATCACCAGGTTCACGCTCAGCGGGCCGGGCCCGAGACCCGCCGCGCCCCGACCCACAGGGCAGGGCGCAGGGGCTGCGCATCACATGTGCATCACACGCACATCGCGCCGGCGCATCTGCGCGCCGGCCCGGTCGGGTCCTCACCAGACGACCGGCATGCTCCGCAGGCCGTAGACGATGTCGTTGCGCTTGAACTCCGACGGTGCCAACGGCCTCGCCAGCCGCAGCCCGGGAACGCGGCGCAGCAGCGTGGTCAGCGCGACCTGCAACTGGATCCGGGCCAGCTGCTGACCGATGCACTGGTGCGCGCCGAAGCCGAAGGCCAGATGTCTACGGGCCTGCCGGCCGAGATCGATGGTGTCCGGGGCCGTGAACACGCTCGCGTCCCGGTTGCCGGAGGGGATCGCGGCGACCACCCACTCCCCCGCCTGCACCGTGGTGCCGCCGACGGTGACGTCCTCGGTGGCGTATCGGAACAGCCCGAACTGAATCACCGACACATAGCGCAGCAGTTCCTCCACCGCGGCGCCGGCCGCGTCCGGCGCGCCGAGCAGCGCCGCCCTGCGCTCCGGACTCTGCAACAGCGCCACTGTGCTCAGCGTCATCATGTTGGCGGTGGTCTCATGCCCGGCGACCAGCAGCAACACGCCGAGTACGGTCAACTCCTGTACGGTCAGCGGCCGTTCGGTCGCATTGCCGCGGGCGATCAGACGGCTCAGCAGGTCGTCCCGTGGCTCGACGAGCCGTTGTTCGATCAGCTCGCCGAGGTAGTGCTCCAGCCGCCGGCTGGCCGCGTCGCGGGTGGCCGCGTCCGCCTCGAAGCCCATCAGGACCTCGCTGTCGCGTTGGAACGCCGCATGATCGTCGTAGGGCACACCGAGCAACTCGCAGATCACCAGCGAGGGGATCGGCAACGCGAAGTCCCGCACCAGGTCGGCGCCCGATCCGGCGAGCATCGCGTCGACCTGCTGGTCGGCGATCTTTTGGATGTACGGCCGCAGGGCCTCCATCCGCCGCACGGTGAACTCGCCGATCAGCAACCGCCGCAGCCGCGTGTGCTCCTCGCCGTCCAGCTGGATCATCGAGCCGGGCAACGGGTCGCGCATGTCGTAGGACGGCAACATGTGCATCGAGCCGGCGCCGCGGGAGCTCATCCGCGGATCCGCGAGCACGCTGCGGATGTCGTCGTACCGGCTGACCAGCCAGGCGTCCATCCCGGCCGGGCAGCGGACCGGCGTCACGGGCGCCTCGGCACGCAGCCGGGTGTAGGTCTCGTCGGGGTCGAAGGGGCGGGAATCCGGCCGGGTGACCGGGAATTCGAGGACTTCGGTACCGCGGGAAACGCGGGTGTTCGTCATGTGGGACAGCTCCAGGCCGACGGGAGGGACATGCATCACATCAATGGGTCGCAGCAACCTGCCGAGTGGCGGAACGTCACTGCCTGTCGACCATGTCGGGGGCTGCGGTCGGCTCGTCGTGCCTGCTGGTCGGGCGGCTGAAACGCCGGACTGCGGGGCGTTCGACCACCGTGTAGAGGACCGCTGCGAGGGCGATGCTGATCACGACGGTGAGCAGAATATGGATCAGTCTCGTCGACAGGGATGCGGTCATTGCCTGGCCCGTGGCGTGCACGCCATCGATCGGGCCGTACTGGATCACGAGGTAGTGCACCAGATAGAGGGCGAACGAAATCTCTCCCAGCCACACCATCATGCGGCCGCTCAAAAGTGTTCGCGCGGCGCGCATATCGGCGCCGGCTCCTTCCGCGATCACCAGGGCGAGCGCGAACGCGGTCGGCCCCGCACAGAGGCGGAATACGCCCGGGAGGAGGGATTGGACCACCACACAGAGGATCGTGAGAATGAGTGCCGGCGCCATGCCCAGGCGGATCCATTTTCCCGTCATCACGATGCGGGCCATCAGGATGCCGAGCACGAATTCCAGCATCCGGGTGATGGGAAGGCTGTAGGCGAACCAGGACTGCAGCTCCGGAACCGTCGGGTCCCACGAGGTGACCGGCTGCTCCGGCAACAACAGGGCAATGAACGGGACAGCGACGATCGCCGCGCCGACGACCATCGCCCACGACCACAACCGTGAGGGGCGTATACGCCTGATGAAATGGAACAGCCAGGGGAAGGCGAAATAGAAGACCATCTCACAGCCGAGGGTCCAACTCGGCACGTTGATGCCGGTCAATCCACCCAGGGCGTCAAAATTGGGAATCCAAGGCTCGATCAGCAGCAGCGTCGGGATCGTGTTGATCACCATGATCGGCACGCCGGCGACGGCCATCAACACCACGGTGGCCGCGAAAGTCGTCACATGGTTCGGCACAATCTTCACCAGGCGCCGACGCCAGAACAGTCGGGCGGTGTCATTCGGATCGGCGACCCAGGTGAGAATGAACCCGCTGAGGACGAAGAAGAAGGCCACTCCGACCGGCCCGAGGGTCGTGAGCAGATTCGACAGGTCAGGGTGCGTCGGTCCGGCGATTTGACCGGCCAGATGCGAGACCAGCACGGCGAAGGCCGCGATGAACCGCATACCGGTCAATGACGGAAGGCGACTCGGGCGAGCCGGCGGTTCCCACGTCTGCATAACCCTTGCCCTTCAGCTTTACGGCCCCTGTTTATAGCCCCTGAACCTATCGATCTGAAAATCAAAGGACTCCGGACAGAAGGATTTCGGCCTGCTCACCCACCCCCCGAGCCCCTGAAAACGTCCCTCGACCGCACCGACCGGAAAGGGATCAGCCTCCGCACCGGTCACCATCCGGCCAAACTCACCGATGCCCCCACAAGGGCAACTTCCCAGGTCAACCGGCCATTTGAGACCGCCGGCCCGGGGGCGGCGGGACGGAGACTGTCCTGAGCAGGGGCAGAACCAGCCCGCGCATGGCTGGACTGGCCAAACATCGCACGGGGTGAACCGGGCGCCGGATGCCTCAGCAGCGGCTGCGCCGACGCTCATGCCGCAGCTGAGGCGGGGTCGCCCACCCGAGAGCACCGGCCATCTACGGGAAACCGGTGGTGTGTTGACCTGGTGGTGGGTGGCGGTGGGCGGGTGTGCCGTGTCGGCGGCGGTGTCACCAGCGGACTGCGTCGTCCATCGACTGCTGCCAGTAGGTGGCGTTGAGGGAGTCGTCGATGTAGACCCCCTTGGCGGGCAGTGCGGGGTGGGCAGCCGCGCCGACGCTCTCATTGCCGGAGGGGCCGTGGAAGTAGACGGCCAGGGACTTCTCCGTCCTGCCGTGGGCGCCGCTGCCGTCGGTCGCCGACAGGCTCACCGAGGCGTAGCCGGACTCGCCCGGCTTGAGGGTGACGACGGCCTGCGGCTGGGACGCCTCGATGACCGGCGGCACTGACTGGGCCGCGCCGAAGCGGACGGCCGGATAGCCGTAGAGGTAGCAGGTGCGGCTGCCGGTGTTGGTGACCGTGAGCAGCATGTGGTTCACAGGGCGGTTGAGGAGGGCCGCGACCGTCTTGGTGTTGGAGCCCTGGCACGTGACGGCCTTGCCGACGGTGCCGGTCCTGCCGTTCCCCGACGCCGCGGGGGTCTTCCGCTCGGGCGTGTGGTCGGTCCGCTGCGAACCGGCGGGCGCGGTTCGTGCGTCGTCGTGGGAGGAGGAGCCCGACGAGGTGGCGGCGGAAGTCGACGCGGTGGCGGAGGCGTTCGCGGCCGCGCTCTCCCTGCGGACGCCCGAGCCGTCGTTGCACGCCGTCAGGGAGAGGACGGCGAGCACGCCGGTGGCGGCGGCGGTCAACAGGCGAGTGCGGGAGTTGCGGATGCTGGACATGTGGCCGAGCCCCTTCGGTGATGCGGTGGGTGTGGTGCTTGGATGGCAGAAGCTTGTGGAGTGATCCGTCCCAACCGCCACGAATGCCGGGCAATTGGGGACGCTGGAACACGGAAACGGGCTGTGACCAGGGGGAACGTGAGGGGCCTGGAACGCGGGAATGGGACGCGCCGGGCCGCATGGGGAAGGGGAGAAGCGGTGTCAGGGGCGACAGGGGCCACGGAAGCGACGGGGACCGCCGGGGACGGGGACGCGTTCGCGGCGCTGCTGCGGGGGCTCAAGGAACGCTCGGGACTGAGCTACGGGGCACTGTCCAAGCGACTGCACATGAGCACGTCGACACTGCACCGGTACTGCAACGGCAGCGCAGTGCCGACCGATTACGCCCCGGTCGAGCGGCTCGCCCGGGTGTGCCGGGCGACCCCCGAGGAACTGGTAGAGCTGCACCGGCAGTGGATTCTGGCGGATGCGGCGCGGGGACGTAAGGGATCGGGGCCGGGCCGTGCGGCGCGCGGCGTGGGGACCGAACAGCCCGAGGAAGCGCCGACGCCTGACGCCTCCACACCCGACACCGGGGACCGTCCTCAGAGCACTGCCGATTCGGGTGACGGGCCGCCCGAGGCAGCGGACGGGACCGCGTCGTCGCCCGTGGACGGCGAGCTCCGCCAACCCGCCGGAAGCGACGAACCGGTCGTCAGCGGCACCGTCCCGTCCGCTCCCCCGCGGCCCCGTCGGCGCCGCACCGCGCTCATCGCCGCCATCGCCGCGGCCGCCGTGCTGGGAACCGTCGTGCTCGCCGTGAATCTGTCGTCCTCCGCAGGCGGGGGCGGTGACGAGAGGGCCGCCGGGGTCGCCGGCATCGGTCCCGGTTCGGTGCGAGCGGACGACAAGCGGCCGTCCGCGGCGGCCTCCCCTTCCCCGTCCCAGAGCGCGAAGAGCGGCGAACCCTCCGCCTCGGCGTCGGAAGCCACGTCCCACCCCTCGGCATCGAAGTCCGCCGCCCACGGCGGCGGGGGCGCGGTCGAGCGCACCGGCGACGCGGCGGTCCACGTCGCCACCCGCCCCTACGTCTACGACAGCCCGTGCGGCCAACACTTCCTCGTCGACAGCGAGCCCGCACAGGTGGGCCCGCCCGCCGGCGAACAGGACGCGCCCCGGTGGGCCACCGCATACGGTGCGGTCTCCTCGGGACAGCAGCTCGTCGCGCTCACCGTGCAGGGCACCGGGAAGGAGACCGTCGTCCTGGAGGCGCTGCATGTGCGCGTCATCACGAAGGGCGCCCCGCTCCCGTGGAACGACTACTCGATGGGCGTCGGATGCGGCGGCAACGTCGACACCAAGTCATTCGACATCGACCTCGACAACGGCAGCCCCACCGTCACCGTCAAGAACGGCCAGCGCAACTTCCCCTACAAGACCAGCGAGTCCGACCCGGAGGTCTTCTACATCAGCGCCCGCACCAAGGCGCACGACGTCCGCTGGGACCTCACCCTGGACTGGTCCAGCGGCGACCGCCACGGCACCGTGCACATCAACGACAACGGCGCCCCGTTCCGCACCAGCGCCGACGCCGGACGCCCCGGCTACGACTACCCGCTGGGCGGCAGCGAATGGATCAGACGGGAGACATAGCCCGGTTGCCGGCCGTGGCCATCACTGGGTTGGGCGACCGGGCGGCAGGAGCGGGGCGGACCAGGCCGACTCCCATCGCCAGGACGCCCAGGAACCGGCATCGGCGAACGGCCCGGAGCGTTGCATGGCGAGGACCTGTGCGCGGGCGGCGCCGACGGCCTGGTGCTGTCCCGCCTCGAAGGTGCCCATTGGTTTCCCCTTCCTCCTGGCCCGGTCCCTTGGCAGGCCGCCGCACTCATCCTGATGGATGCCCGGCGACCGACTGGTGGGTACGGGGCTCGGGCCGACGGGGGGGGACGGGGTGGTCACCGCCCCATGGGCAGGGTGAGAAGCGGGGTGAGTTCCGCGTCGGTTGCCGGTCGGAGCGTCGCGAGGATCCGGCGGGCAGCAGGCAGGTCGGCGGGGTGGCCTGCGAGGGTGACGGTGTGGATCAGGCCGGCCTGACGCAGACGGAGTTCCTGCCTTTCATAGGGGCCTTTGTGCGTGATGAGTTGGCGGCCGTTGCCGTCGTCGGTGCACTGGATCGTTTCGCCGATCGGAACGGGGCAGCCGTCGGCGTCGGTGCGACGGGTGTCCTGACCCGGGTGTTCCACGGCCAGGTGGAGGCCGGGGGCGCCTGGTCGTTCGTACCCGGTGCCGAAGGTGTGCTCGCCGGCTCCGTCGATGCGCAGGGTGTAGCCGGTGGGCGGTTCGCCGACGCGCAGGAGTGCCCGGTCCACGCGGTTGGCGGTGAGCCAGGCGTCGAGTGTGGGGGGTTGCGCGGCGGCCCAGGCGTCGTAGCCGATGCCGGCGGCCACGGCGACGGTGACGCCGAGGGTTGCCAGCCGCGTGCGAATGCTCGGGAGGAAGAACGCCGCGGCGAGCGCGTAGCACACTCCGCCCCAAGGAAAGAGCAGAAGACTGTGACTGAGCCCGCCCGATGACGGTTCCAGCGCCGCGGCTCCCATGGTGGCGACGGTTCCGAAGGCGTAGACGCCCGCTGCCCAGACCCAGCGACCGCGCTTCCGGCGGGCGAGCGGTACGAACGGGGCGGCGGCAACGGCGAAGCCCGCGAGGAGGCTGACGACGAGAGCTGCCACGACGATGAAGACGGCGATCGCCACGAGCATGCTGTCGCCGAAGAACGCAACCAGGACGACCTGGAACTGGGCAGCGGTCAAGGCGCAGCCCACTACTCCCACCGCGGCAAGATGGACGGCTATTCGCCACGCTTCGGTTTTTTTGACCATGTTTCATGATCACGCAGCACCGGCAGCGGCGGTTCCGTTCGGGCGGAATTGAGGTGCACGGCGCACTTCCGGCGGCGTTCCGTTCACCTCACGCTTCCGTGCCGTCGCCGCCCGGCCGCGCCTCCCCCGCCCGAAGCTTCGCCGCGCGCTCGCGCGGGTCGTACCCGGGCCCAACGCCCTCGATCAGCAGCACGTCCCCTTCGATGTGATCGGTCCGAAGGCTCAGGATTTCCTGGTAGGCGGGGGACGCATACCAGGCATGCGCCGTGGCCAGGTCGGGAAACTCGATCAGCACCATACTGCCGGGCCAGGCACCCTCCACCACCTCGGCCGGCGGACCGTGGATGACGAAGCGCCCGTGGAAGGGGTCGAGCGTGGCCTGGATACGCTCCAAGTATTCCACGATGTCGGGGTGATGGCGGCGGCTGCGCAGATGCGCGAAGCCATATGCGGGCATGGCGGGTTCCTTTGCCGGTTGTCTGCGACCCCGTGAGGGACGACCGACCCGAAGGTAGCCGCGCGCTCCGACTCGCGGCGATTACCTCCGAGGTAAACCCACTACCGAAACCCACCACCGCTGCTGGAGCCCGGATGCGGTGCGATGCATGTGGTGCGGTGCGATGCATGTGGTGCGGTGCGATGCATGTGGTGCGGTGCGGTGCGGTGCGGTCACAGGCTATGAGCGAGGGGATGGAGCGGCTCGTACAGCGGCAGTTCGGCCCCGCTGGGGAGCCGGATCGCCGTCAGTTTGCCCCAGCGCTGTTCGCTGACCGGACGGGCGATCTCAACGCCCCGCTCGCGGAACTCGCGGAGCTGGGAATCGAGGTCATCGCACATCAGAGAGAGCTCGTGCTGGGGCGGGCCCTCGGTCGGGTGCACGGCCACCTCCGCCGGGGGCAGCTTGAAGATGAGCCAGCCACCGCCTGCGTCGACACCGCGAAAGCCAAGAACGTCACGGATGAAGACACGGTCTGCCTCGGCGTCCTGGCTGTAGAGGATGACATGCGCACCACTGATCATGGCTGACTCCTGCCCGTCGACGTGCTGGCGGTCGTGTCCATCGCATCCTGGCACGCCCGGCTGCGAGACGGCGCTTTGGCCGCGATGACACGACGCCTGAGTTGGCCGACAGTCGCGCACTGCGCCGATTGCGGTCTGTGTGGGCGAGCCTTGGACGCGCGGCGGGAGCGCCACCCACCGATCAGCACACCTGCGGTTGCCTTCACGATGGGGCAGTCGGCCCGATCGGTGCCGACACGGCGGTGCTGACATCGAAGCGCTTCACCTCGCCGTCCGCTACCCGCCAGCCTCGACCGCCTACGGCCAGCATGCTGGATCGCGTGACCAATGCTTTTGACGGGCTCATCGATCGCTTCCTCCTGTCCAGCCGCGAGTTCGAGCGGAAGCTCCGATCCGTACGAGCCGAACAGTGGACCTGGCCGACCCCTTGCACGGAGTGGAATGTGCGTCAGTTGACCAACCACGTGGCGCGGGGGAACCGCAATTACCTGCGTCTGCTGCACGGTGGCGACAGCGCGGAGTTCCTGCGGCTACGGGACGTTGACGCACTGGGTTCGGATCCGCTGGACGCCTACATCCGGTCTGTCCAGGAGCTGGCCCGGGCGTTCGGCCAGGCAGGCGCTCTGCAGCAGGTTCTGGACTATCCCTTGGGCCCGGTGACCGGGCAGCAGGCACTCGCTGTGAGGACCACCGACACCACGGTCCACACTTGGGATCTCGCACGGGCCGTCGACTTGGACGACGCTCTCGACGCCGGCCTCGTCATCTGGATCGATGAGCATCTGGAGGACATCTATGCCGGCCTGGCGGAAACGCCCACCGCTGCTGAAACGACCCATCGGTTCTTCGCCGCCCCCGAGGGTGCGCTCACTCGCGACGCCTCTCTCCAGTCGCGTCTGCTGTACAGGATGGGAAGGCTGCCCGCATCCGGTCGCTGAGGTCGTGTACTGGCAGCCTCTGGTGCACCGGTGCAGCAGGTCGTGAATGGTCGCGTGGTCTCCTCGCCATGGGAGGTCGCAGCCCCCAGTCGCGGGCGAACGCTCCGTCGAAGCCCAACATCGCCTCGATCGCGGCACTGTCGCCGTCGCGCGCGACCGTGGTGACGTCGATGCTGCGCGGCCGGCCGAGGGTGCGCGTGATGATGTCCATGTCGCTGTGCATGTCCTCCAGCGGAAGCGTCCTGAGCCCGAGCGAGACGCCTGGCCACAGGTGGGCGGTCCAGTTCCACAGTGTCAGCTGCTCCAGGCGGCCGTAGATGCCCGTGCGGACGGCGTCGAACAGGGCCTGGTTGGCCGGGATGAACTGCTCGAACATGCCCACGAACACCTGCGTGCCCTCGCGTCCGGCGGCTTCGGCCACGCGTCGGGCGTCGGGCGTCGTCCATGTTCCCGGCCAACGGCAGCTCGACCAGCGCGTGCTTGCCCACGTCCAGCGCCCGCGGCGCGTACTGGGCGTGCAACGGCGACGGCAGGCAGATGTCGACCAGGTCGAAGTCGCCTTCGAACGCCGGTCCATGTCAGCTCGACGGCCCTGGCGGTGACGGCCGGCACGTCGGTGACCAGGAAATCGGGCATCAGGTAGTCGACGACGTCCGCACCCAGGTCGTCCACCCGCCCGACGGCCACTGGTTGCCGGTGAAGACGTTGTGGTACGGCTTGCCGCCGGCGGATTCGTCCAGCGTGCACCGCCAGCCGAACGCCTGCCGGTAGAAGTCCGCGGTCGCCTCGGCGTCGGTGGTGCCGACCTCGAACCAGGCATAGGAGCCGGGCACGGGCCGGCCCAGCTTCTCCAGCCGCTCCTGGTCGGCGCCGACGTCCGCCGAGACGATCGAGACGTTCAACGCCTCCTCGGGGCTGTCGGCGTTGTCGTAGATCGCTCCCATAGGGAACGGCAGGCCCGGCGCCATGATCCGCGTGTAGGTGACTGCGCCCACCGACGAGTCGGGGTCGACTGCGAAGTCCCAGCCGAGCAACGCGCCGTAGAAGTCCTTGACGGCCTGACCGACTGCAGTCCTGATCTCGAACCAGACGACATTGCCCGGATCCATGAAGCCCACGATGGCTCCTCCTCCTTCATCTTCCACGGAACCTTCTGAAGATCCTTCTGAAACGGACGTCGCGCAGGGCCACACGCCCGCCACCGATCGGGCTGTGCAACGGACAGCGCCGCCCCGCTCCGCTCGGCGGACGCGGCCCCGCCAGACACCTCGACGCCAGGAGCCCAATAGGTCGGCGAATGTCCCAATGGACGGTCGTCCCTCATCCGGTCGAGCCCGAACGCCCCCTCGTACACGAGGCCGGGACAACATCCGCATCTTTGTTGTTTCTGCCAGTACGACGCTCTGTCGGGGTGCGGGAAGACTGCCCGCCAAAGGCTGCGGCGGGTCCCGGGGATCGGGAGGCCGGGGCCAAGGACATGACGAGGCAAACGGGAGGACCGCACGATGGGCGTGCAGCAGTACGACGAGATCGGTGAGGCGTTCGAGGGCTTCAAGTCCCTGCCGCTGGCGCACTACGCGGAGGTGCCCGGCTTCCTGGCCATGGTCGGGGACGTGCGCGGCAAGTCGGTCCTCGACCTGGCCTCCGGCACCGGCTTCTACAGCCGGGAGTTCAAGCGGCGTGGCGCCACGGAGGTGCTCGGAATCGACATCTCCGGTGAAATGGTCGCGGCGGCACGGGAGTTGGAGGAGCGCGACCCGCTGGGTGTGCGCTATGACGTGGGTGATGTGTCCGTACTGCGACCCCTCGGGCGGCGCTTCGACATCGCCACGGCGGTCCAACTGCTCAACTACGCGGACGACGTCGCCGCCATGGAGCGGATGTGCCGCAACGTGCACCGCAACCTGACACCCGGCGCCGAGTTCTTCATGCTCAACCAGACACCCGACTACCGCTTCGACGGGCCGTCCATGGGCAAGTACGGGTTCCTCAGCGAGCCGACGGACGAGGAGGCCGAGACCGGGCCGCGAGTGCGGATCACGGCGCTGCTCGACCCGCCGATCTCGTTCGTCACCGCCTGCCCGCGCCGCGAGGTCTATGAGGAGTGTCTGCAGGCCGCCGGATTCAGCGAGTTGGCCTGGGTCCCGTTGGAGGTGTCCGACGCCGGTATGCGCAAGTTCGGTGCGGACTTCTGGGCGGACTTCCTTGCCAACCCTCCGCTGGAGATGCTGCGCTGCCGCGCCTGACGACCGACCGGTCGGCCCGGCGCCCCGGCGCCCCGGCCTCCGCGCCTCGCCCGAACGGAGGCCGGGCCGTTGCCAGGCACGGGCCGAGTTCTCCGGAATTCCACGGCTCTCGACCCCGAGAGGAACGTCTCGTCGGCGATCCGCTCCTGGACCGGCACTCCCCTCGCCAGTAAGGTGCAAAGCACTGATTTGGTGATGACAGGAGAGAGGGAACCCGTGCGGGATTGGCAGTTGAGCCGGACCTTCGCAAGTCGTTCGGGCAAGGTGAGCTGGGAGGCGCTCGGCGATCCGTCGGCCCCACCGGTGGTGCTCCTGCACGGCACGCCCTTCTCCTCGTACGTCTGGCGTGCAGTCGCGCGGTCGCTGGCCCAGCGGTTTCGCGTGTTCGTGTGGGACATGCCCGGCTATGGATCGTCAGAGAAGTACGAAGGACAGGACGTGTCGTTGGCCGCCCAGGGCCGGATCTTCCGGGACCTGCTGGACCACTGGGGTCTGGCGGAACCTCTGGTCGTCGCGCATGACTTCGGCGGAGCTGTCGCGCTGCGTGCCCACCTGTTGCACGACGCCCGGTACCGTCGACTGGTCCTCGTGGACCCTGTCGCGCTGGCTCCCTGGGGTTCACCGTTCTTCCGACTCGTCGGCGACCACAGCGAGGTGTTCGCACAGTTGCCGCCGGCCCTGCACAGGGCCCTGGTGCAGGAGTACATCGCCTCCGCGAGCCACCCGGGCCTGCACCCGGCGACGAGGGACAGGCTTGTCGCGCCGTGGCTGGGCGAACAAGGCCAACCCGCCTTCTACCGGCAGATCGCCCAGGCCGACCAGCGCTTCACCGACGAGATCCAGGATCGGTACGGGGAGATCGCCCTGCCCGTGCTGGTGTGTTGGGGCGAGGACGACACATGGATCCCCGTGGCCAGGAGCCGGGAGCTCACCTCCGCCATTCCCGGAGCCATCTTGCGACTCATCCCCGGCGCCGGTCACCTGGTCCAGGAGGACGCCCCGGCCGAACTCACCGCAGCGGTACTGGAGTTCCTCGCAGTCGATGGGTGAACCAGCCGACGCGCCTCAGCCACCGAACATCGCCGCGCCCTCTCGGCCCTTTGCCTGGTTCTCGGCAACGTAGGGCCGCATCTCCGCCTCGTATGCGGCGAACGCCGTCACGTGGTCGCCGCTCGCCTCGGCCAGCTGACGGGCCAGCGTGCGCGCGCCGATGAGTGCCTGCGAGGTGCCCATGCCGCTGGTGGGTGCAGCGCAGTACCCCGCGTCGCCGATCAACGTGATCCGGCCGTGCGACCACCGGTCCAGGTGGATCTGACTGGCGGAGGAGAAGTAGAAGTCATCCGCTGCCGTCATGGCCTCCAGGAGGCGGGGCGTCTCCCATGCGTTGCCGGCGAACGCCTCCCGCACCGCCTGCTCCTGCTCGTCCCGACTCCGCCGGTCCAGCGCGGGAGAGTCGGTGGCGAAGGACAGGCTGACCATCAGGCTGTTCGGGTCGGCGGCGCTGAACGCGTAGATCGCCGTGCCCCTGCCCTGCTGCAGCACTCCGCCGTGGTCGAGGCCGAGGTGGTTGGGCGCGGTGAATCCGGCCCCGGACATGCCCAGGTGCCGTATGACGTCGGAGTGCGGGCCGAAGGCGAGTTGGCGCACCTTCGAGTAGTTGCCGTCCGCGCCGATGACGAGGTCGAAGCGGCGGGACGCGGCTCGCTCGAACCCGACCTCGACTCCGTTGTCGTCCTGGGCGAGAGCGTTGATGGAGTCGTCGAACACATACTCCACGTCGGCCGCGGTGAGCCGGTGCAGGATCCGGGTCAGTTCCCGCTTGGGCACTTCGAGCTCGCCGGCGAACACTTCGGCCGGCAGCCGTCCGATCTCGGCCCCCGTCGCGTCCAACAGCGCGGTGCCGCGCATCTTCGTGTCCTGGCCGCGGACCTCGTCGAGGACGCCCATCTCCTGGAGCGCGTCGAACGCCGCGCCGCGGAAGTCGACCGCGTACCCGGTGTCCCGGAGATCGGGCGCACGCTCGACAACGGTCACCTCGTAACCGTCGCGCCGCAGGAAGTAGGCCAGGGCCGGCCCGGCCACGCTGGCACCCGAGATCAGAACCCTCCCCTTCTCCGCCTTCGTCACCTTCGTCTTCGTGTTCGCGTTCGCGTTCGGCGTCATGGGCAGCACCGTAGACAGGGTTTGCCCATTTGGTCAAACCATCTGGATGAACCAAATGGGCAATCGTCCGTTATGCTGTGCGGCATGGGAAACCGAGAAGATCTACTGGCCGGGGCCAAGCGGTGCCTGATCGAACGCGGCTGGGCACGCACCACCGTCCGGGACATCGCCTCAGCCGCCGGAGTCAGTCATGCCGCCATCGGCTACCACTTCGGCTCCAAGGACGCGCTGCTCACCCAGGCACTGGTGCAGGCGGTGGACGAACTCGGCGATGAACTGGCCTCACGCGCCCCGGCGGACAAGCCGGAAGAGCGCTGGCAGGCACTGATCGACAGCTTCACCACACACCGGGCACTGTGGGTGGCTCAACTAGAGGCCGCAGTGCAGGCCCAACGGTCACCGGAGGTGCGCGCGCACCTCGCCGAGGGGCAGCGTCAGGGACGCGAGGGACTGGGCGGCTCGGTACCGCTCGCGTTGCTGACCGGACTGATGCTGCAGTGGCTGGTGGACCCGGAACACGCACCGTCCGGCGCGGACGTGACCCACGAGCTTCGCTCGCTCGGCAACGGGATCTGACTCACGCCCTGCGGCTGCCGGCCGCAAGCCACCCCGCCGCCTCATGTCGCCCACAGCTCACGGGCGCGGGGAAGGCACCGCCTCCAGGTGGGCCTTGAGGCGTTCGAGCGTGGTACCGATGTGGACACCGTTGGCCCCCATGCGGTTGCGCACACCGGTGACGAGAATGGCGACGGGGACGAACCACAGGGGCACCCGTATCCAGTTGGTCTCGGTGATGACGCAGCCCTCTTCGGCGGGCACTATGTCATATTGCCAACGCGAGATGGGCACATGGAGCGGTGTCACGGTCACCTCGTAGGCGAAGCGCTGCGAGGCCGCGGCGTCGGTGACACGGCAGCGGGTGACCCAACGGCGCAGACCGTTACGGTTCCAACCCTGGAAGCGCGCGCCGACCACGGCACGGGTGCCACCGTCCAGCCAGCGGGCGCGGTACGTCTCCTCGGCGAAGCGCGCCATGGCCGTCGGATCGCTGATGACCGCGTACGCCTGGGCCGCGGTGGCGTGGATCGTGACGGACCCGATGGCGGCGGGCTCGGGGAATCGCGGAATTCTCATCGGGCTTCTCTTTCGCTGAGGTGATCGGTGACTACATCAGTCAACGAGACGCCCGTCAACACCCTTGAGGCGACCGGGCAGGTTCAAGCCCCCTGCAAGTAGGCCGGTTTGACGAAACCCATGCCCATGCGACCCGAGCGGACGCGGGCGCGAACATCACCGAGTCCCCCATGCTCGTCTCGTTAGGGCTGCTCCTCAGGCCGCCCCCTCAGACCGCTGCCTGAGGCCGCTCCCTAAGGTCGCCCTTCACGACTCCTCCGCGTCTGGGCGTGGGCACTCGGCCGGGAAGAAGATCCGGCTGAGGAGGTACGGGGCGCGGCCCGGCGCGGGCCGGTTGGCGAGCAGGGGCCCCAGGATTTCCAGCATCTTGTGGTTCATCTCGGCGAGTTCGTCCTGGCTGAGCCAGAGCGTGCCCTGGCGATAGGCGACCGCATCGGCGACCGGGGCCGCGCCGGGCCGGTCGAGATAGGCGTTGAACTCTGCGATCAGCACGGCCATGGCGGCGGCGAAGCCCCGGCGATGGTCGTCCAGCGACATCGCGGACGCCGCGTCGGCGTCGATGACCGGGCGGTCCCGGCGGAGCCGGTAGTGACGCTCGACGGCACCGCGTACCCGCTGCTCCTCGACCAGTTCCAAGAAGCCCGCCTCGGCGAGCAGGGCGACATGCCGATACATGGTCACCTTCGGCACCTCGGGCATGCGCTCACGCAGCTGAGAGGTGGTCAGCACACGCTCTCCGGCGAGGGCGTGCAGCACGCGCAGGCGCACGGGGTGGAGGAGTAGTTCGGTAGCGTCCATGGCTGTACTGTTTCACGAGCGGTACCATTACCAAAATTGGAAACAGCAGAGGGGGGCGTATGCGCCAGGCAGAGGGGCGGACGGTCCAGGTGAACGGCCGGTCCGTCTATGTCGAGGAGTCGGGCAGCGGGCCGGACTGGGTGGTCTTCGAAGCGGGCCAGGGCCTGGGGCGCACCTGCTGGGATTCGGTGTTGCCGCTGCTCGCGGGGCGGGCGCGACTGGTGGCGTACGACCGCGCCGGATTCGGCCGCAGCGGACGGACGACGGCACAGCTGGGTATCGACGACCTTGCCGCGGACCTGGTCGCGCTGGTCGAGGCGGTCGTCCCCGGCCGGTGTGTGCTTGTCGCGCACAGCATGGGCGGGCTGGTCGCCCGGCGTGCGGTGGAGAGTCTGGGGCCGCGGCTGCGGGGGTTGGTACTGCTCGATCCGACGCCGGAGACCGCGCCCGCGTACGACACGTTCGATCAGACCGTCGGGAGGGTCGACCGCGCAATGGGGGTGTCGCAGGCGCTGGTCCGGTTCCGCCCGTTGGCTCGCATGGCCAGCGGACATGTCCGACGCGTCTTCCCTGCGGACACCTACGCGACCATGCTCGCCGAAGACTTCGTCCCGGACGGCATCGCGCAGACGCGGAAGGAGCTCAAGGCCGTGGCGGCGGCCATTCCACAGTTCCGCTCCGAGCCGCCCGGCCTCCCGGAGTGCCCAACGGTCCTGCTCTCGGCGACCCGCCCCGCAAAGGGCCGGGAACAGCAGCATGCCGCTCTCGCCGAACATCAGCGACGTTGGGTCGAGACGCTGCCGGACGGGCGGTTCGAGGCGGTCGACTCGGGCCATTTCCTCCAGGCCGAACAGCCGGCGATCGTTGCGGACCGGATCGGGCACTACCTCGACCGCGCTCCGGACCGACACGCACGATCGGCCTGACGCCCCCCGAACGATGAAGGTCTCACAGCCTCCTTAAGGCAACACCGGGCGCTCTCCCCGCACGCCAAGCCATTCCCGCCGACGCGGTACTGCGCGCGACAGACGCCGATCGCGAGCGGGCCGCGGTGCACTGCAAGCCGCACAGCCGATGGCCGGGTCGCCACGATCCCGCACCGGCAGACAAGGAGACCAAGAGCCCGCACTCCGCCGGCGCCTGACGCAGCGACATGCAGTCGTCTCGACGCATGGTTGTCGTCGAGTTCCCGGATGGGGATCGGGTCAAGGAGTGGTACGCGCCTTCCGAGTGTGCGGAAGCGCTGGAGATCCGGAAGTCGGCCCTGGAGCGGCGGCTGTTGCTTGTCCAGGGTGTGCCTGAGCAGCGGCATCGACGGACGGCCCGAGTCCGCCTCGCCGCAGGACCGCCGTTGGCCTCCGCCTCCCGGCCCACTGCGACAGGCCCCAGCCCGTCTTCGTGCCGCCTCAACTCCTTCCCGCAGCAGTGGTGTTGCCGGTGAGTGGGGTGAGGGACGAGTAGCGGACGCAAGGCGTATCGCACGTGACCCGTGTGGGAATCGGGATTCAGGGCATGCGTATGGATACCCCCGGCCGGGCTCTCCCGTCCCGGCCGGGGGCGTGTCCATCGACGCTGTTCACGAGGTTGCGCAGCCGGCCCGTGCGGCGACTCGGAGGCACCCGCGCCTCGTCGAGTCCCACGTGGCGGAGGCCCGGCAAAGCTCGCTTCCCGCTGCCGCGGCCTTCGCCGGCCGGCCCCGCTCAGACGGTCAGGCCGAGCGCGGCCAGGCGGTCCGGATCGGTGAGGATGTCCAGGCCGATGATGCGGCCGTCCCGGATGGTGAACGACATGACGGACAGCGCTCGGCCTTCGGCGAACGAGACCACGCCGGGCGTGCCGTTGACCAGCGCCAGATGTGCGTTCGCCGCGAAGCGGGCGAAGGTGATCGCCTGGGACGCCACGTCGGAAGCGCCGCGCCGCACGACGCTCGGGACGAGCGTGCCGCCGTCGGAGCGCGCGACCACGGCGGGATCCAGGACGGCCAGGAGCGCCTCGAAGTCGCCGCCGCGGGAGGCGGTCAGAAAGGCGTCCACGACGTCGCGTTTACGGGCGTTGTCCATGTCGGCCGCCGGGGTGGCGCCCTGGACCCGGCGGCGGGCGCGGCTGGCGAGTTGCCGGGTGGAGACGGTGGTGCGGCCGAGGATGGCGGCGATCTCGTCGAAGGGCACGTCGAACATGTCGTGCAGGACGAAGGCGAGCCGCTCGGCCGGGGCCAGGGTCTCCAGTACGACCATGAGGGCGATACCCACCGCGTCCGCGACCAGAACCTCCCGCTCAGGGTCGACGCGGCCGAGTTGGGTGACCACGGGGTCCGGCAACCGGATCGGCCCGTCCTGCTCGGGCAGCGGATCCTCACGCCGGGAGGTACGCGAGCGCAGCATGTCCAGGCACACCCGGCCGACGACCGTGGTGAGCCATGCTCCCAGGTTCTTCACCTCGCTCACATCGGTGCGGCTGAGCTTGAGCCATGTCTCCTGGACAGCGTCCTCCGCCTCGGCTAGCGACCCCAGCATCCGGTAGGCCACCGCCCGCAGTCCCGACCGCTCCGCCTCGAAACGGTCGGCCAGAAAATTCTCTTCACTCACCTGTCACACCCCCGTGTCGGGATCCGTCGGTCCAGTGACAGACGCTAACCGATCACGGCCACGAGGAGAGCACCAAATGAACCCCACGGCCGGCACCGCAGCCAACATCGCAACTGGCACCGCTGCCGCCGCCGCGACGGCCACTGCGAGGATCCGGATCGCCACCATCAGCACGCCCTCGGGTTCTGCGCTACAGGGCGATCAGTCCAGCCGTCGTCCGCGTGAAGCCGCAGGCATCGAAGTAGAACGCACGCAGGTGGTCCTCGAAGTCGACGTGCAGCCACGCGCACTGCGCGGCACGGGCTTCTTCGGCCGCGATCGCGACGAGTCCGGCACCGATGCCATGTGACCGGCGGTCCTGGGCGACCACCGTGTCCAGAAGGAAGGCATGGACCCCGCCGTCCCAGGCGACGTTGACGAAGCCGATCAGCGAGCCGCCCTCCCGAGCACAGACCCAGCCGAGGCTGTGGCGCTCAAGTCGGGTTCGCCAGTCCGCCTGTGCGACTGGGGAGCCGAAGCCATCGGCGTGCAGTGCGTTGAGGGAAGCGTTGTCGACGTCGCCTCGCCACTCGTATCTGATCGCCACGCTCCGATCGTACGCTCCAACCGATGCCGGTGCGCCGCCCGTTCGCTCGACGCCGCCACCCCCTTCAAGGGATCCTTGAGCATGGAATTTCTCTGCTACCACCGCGACCGGCCCGACTCCCTGCCACTGCGCGACGAACTGTTGGAGGCGCACTGGTCCTACATGGACCAGTACGCGAAGGAGATGATTGCCCGGGGCCCGACGTTCGCCGATGACGGCGACGCGCCCACCGGTAGCGTGCACATCGTCGACCTGCCCGATCCCGCTGCCGCCCGTGCGTTCGCCTTCGACGAGCCGAACTACCAGGCCGGCGTCTACCGGGACGTACTACTGCGACGGTGGCGCAACAGCCTGGGGCGCACCATGTGGGACTTCCCCGGTGGCCGGACCGGCGGCAACCGGTACCTGGTGCTCGGCCTGGGTTCGGGGCAGCCCGTCGACCTGGCGGTGCCGCCCGGCCGAGACGAACTGATCGCCTACGGGCCGCTGTTGTCCGACGACGGCACCGCCTGGCTGGGCACGGCGGCACTGCTCCGGGCCCCGGACCCGGACACGGCACGCGCCGTCCTGACGCCGGGCCGGTACGCCGACATCGAAGTGCACGACTGGGAGTTCGGAGGGCGGTCGTAGCTCTCGCCGTGTCGCACGCCCGGCGCTGTCCACGGCGCGCGGAGTCACGTCTTGGTGTGGCCGCCTGACCTGCCCGGCACGCACCGCGCCGGTACGGCAGATCGTCTTCTACGGTGTGACGACCTCGACGCTGAACAGCCGTGTCACCGCTGACAGCGCCTCCCGTCCGCGCGTGGTGAGCGTGCGTCCGTCCGCGGTGGTCAGTGGTCGGCGGCTGGCCAGACGGGCGAGGGAGGCGCTGGGGGCCAGGTCGGTCGCCGGGCGAGCGCCTCCCCCGCCCGGGGCAGCAGGTGCCGCAGATCGCTGCGCCCCAGCGTCGTTGCACACCCGGACGCGTTCCTCGGCCGGGCGCACGCCTCGTCCAGTGAGGTGACCACCCGAGGATTATCCTTGCCGAGCGTCGATTCCCCACTCCCCACGCTCCTGGCCCGTTTCCTCCGCTCGTGCTGGAAGCGGCGGCGGCAGCGGTGACGGCAATCTTCCGGGTGGTCGTACGCATCACGAACCCTCCATTCCCGCTCGGCAGTCCACGGGGTTCGACCGGAACCCCGATCACCTCCACTCCTCCCCCACGACCAGACCGACGAACGTCGTCGGACCGTCACAACTGCACCAAACGTCCGTTCCCTTCCGTCGCGACGGGACGTCGGCACGAGCGGCTCCGCGCGGATGTCCGAGCCTCCGACGCCTTCAACGGCCCGCGCCTCGTTGAGCACCTTCACGGAGAGACGAGACGCATCGTTCTGTTACGGTAGGCACATGGCTTTCTTCTACTTCCTCTGAGTCCGGGCACGGCCGACGCCGCCGTTTCTGCTGCCCGTAGACGCTTCGCATTCCCAGGGAAAGTCATATGCGCGTACGCGCCCATACCGCTGTGCCCGCTGCCGTGGCGCAGCTGTCCGTCAAGGACGTCACCAAGTCCTATGGCACCCGCACCATCCTCGACCAGGTGTCCTTCACCGTCCGCCCGGGCGAGAAGGCCGCCGTCATCGGTGAGAACGGTTCCGGGAAGTCCACCCTGCTGCGGTTGCTGGCCGCAGTCGAAGTACCGGATGCCGGGGAGATCACCGTCGGTTTCCCCGGTGGCTTCGGGCATCTCACCCAGACGCTCGACCTCGGTCCGGACCGCACCGTGCAGGACGCCGTCGACCTCGCCCTGAGCGAACTGCGCGCCATGGAGCGCCGGTTGCGCACGGCGGAGCAACACCTCGGCGAGGCGTCGAAAGTCGAACTCGCCGCGTACGGCGAGCTGTTGACCGCGTATGAGGAGCGTGGCGGATATGAGGCGGAGGCCCGTGTCGATGCCGCCATGCACGGGCTCGGGCTCGCCGGGATCGCCCGCGACCGGGCGCTCGGCTCGCTCTCCGGCGGCGAGCAGTCGCGGCTCGCGCTCGCATGCGTGCTGGCCGCCGACCCCGAACTGCTGCTCCTCGACGAGCCGACGAACCACCTCGACGCGGCGGCCGTGCACTGGCTCGGGGAGCACTTGCGTGCGCATCGGGGCACCGTCGTCGCGGTCACCCACGACCGCGGTTTCCTCGAACGCATCGCCACCACGGTCCTGGAAGTCGATCGGGATGCCCGCACGGTTCGCCGGTACGGCGACGGGTGGGCGGGCTACCGCGCCGCGAAGGCATCCGCCCGGCGCCGCGCGGAGCAGGAGTACGCGGAGTGGCTCCACGAGGTGGCCCGTAGTGAGGAGTTGCTCGACGCCGCGGGGAAGCGGCTGGCCGGCACCGGCAAGGACCCGCGGCAGGGGTTCGGCAAGCACCGCCGCTCGCACGAGGCGAAGCTGGGCGGGCAGGTGCGGGCGGTCCGGGAGCGGCTGGCCTATCTGCGGCGCCATCCGGTGGCGGCGCCGCCGGAACCACTGCGGTTCACGGCCGCGCTGTCGACGGCGGACGGCGCGTGTTCCGCCGACCGTCCCTCCCCGCACCCTCGGCTTCGTTCGAGCGGGGAACACCCCATTGCCGAGCTCGACGGGATAGCGGTGGGCGAACGGCTGCGCCTGGACGGGCTGCTGGCGCTCATGCCCGGGCAGCGACTCCTGGTCACGGGCGAGAACGGGGCGGGCAAGACCACGCTGCTGCGTGTCCTGGCGGGCGACCTGGAGCCGGATGCCGGCTCGGTGCGCCGCCCTGCCCGGATCGGCTATCTGCCGCAGGAGCTTCCCGCGCGCTTCACGCGCCGCCCGCTGCTCGCCGCGTTCGCGGCCGGACGGCCGGGGCCGCCGGAGGAGCACGCCGAACGGCTGCTGGCACTGGGCCTGTTCCGTGAGGAGGATCTGCACGTCCCGGTCGCGGCGCTGTCCGCGGGGCAGCAACGGCGGCTGCAGCTCGCGATCCTGGTCTCCCGGCCCGCGGACCTGCTCGTCCTGGACGAGCCGACCAATCACATCGCGCTCGACCTGGTCGAGGACCTGGAGACCGCGCTCGCGGCGTATCCGGGGGCGGTCGTCGCGGTTTCGCACGACCGCGGCTTCCGCCAGCGGTTCCCGGGCGAGCGGTTGGAGCTGTGCGACGGCCGCCGGCGCTGACCGGCGCCGCGGCGGCGGGCGGTCGGTCCGCCGCCGCAGCCGACGCCCCGAGCACGCGCACCCCGGGACCCCCGCGCAAAACCCTCGGTCAGTAGACGCTGCCCCAGCTGGCGAGGGAGACCGACCGCGCCGACCCGCCCGGCTGCAGGGTGCCGACGCGTACCGTGCAACGGGGTCCGGCGAAGAACGACCTGGTCTCGTCGCTGTTGTTGTACACCGATCGGGCGGGTTGGAACGGCGTGGCCTCGCAGTCGTGTTCGGGGTACTGCGCGGCCCTCATCTGTCCGTCGAACTCGGGCTTCGACCAGAAGCAGACGGAACCTTCGGGGCAGGCCGCCGCGGCGCGGGCCCGAGCGGGCAACGCGGCGCCGTTGCCCGCGTGCGCGGGGGCGGTGGCGGCCAGGGCCAGGGCGGTCGCGGCGGCCAGTGGGCCGAGGGCCGCGGCGAGGTGCTGGATGCGCATGGGATCTCCGGATCTCGCGTGACGGTCGACACGTGCCGTGAGCTGGGTCGTCTGCCGGGGCTTTCGCCCGACGAGGGGCGGCCCGGCGGCCTGTTCACGTGGACCGGCCCAGGGCTCCCCGGCCAGACCGAGGTCGTAGGGACCAGTGTGTGGCAACAAATGGAGCCGGTCCCGGTGTTCGAGTCACTGTCACGCTTGCGAGCAGCGTTGTACGCATGTGCGGAGAATCGCGGAGAAGGTTCCTGTCTGTCGCCCGGTGGGAAGCGGGCTGCGACGCGTGGGGGTGCGGGGCTCAGCGCGGGGTGATGGCGATGCCTTCGGGCTCGTGTCCGGTCGGCAGGGTGGCCCGGACCCGCTGGGCGTAGGGGTCGATGACCGACACGGTGTCGGACTGTTCGTTGGTCACCCACACCCGCCGGCCGTCCGGGGTCACCGCGACCCCCTGCGGCTGGACACCGACGTGCACGTGGCCGATGATCCGGTGGCCGGAGATGTCGATGATCAGCAGACAGTCCCGGGCGGAGTCGGCGACGTAGAGGAGCCTGCCGTCGGGGCTGACCGCATTGCCGAGCGGCGCCCGGCCGCCGGGCAGACGGCCCACCACGGCGTCGCGGCTGGTGTCGATGACGGACACCGTGCCGGAACCGGTGTTGGAGACGTAGACGAGGCGGCCGGAGGGCGGCGAGCTGATGCCGCTGGGGAAGTCCCCGACCGGGATCCGCCGGACGGGGTGCGAGCTGGGGTCCAGGACGGTCACCGCGCCACCGCCGTTGTCGGTCACGTAGGCGCGTCCGTCCGGGATCGTGGTGATGCTGTGCGGCAGCGGTCCCACCGGCACGGTGGCGATCACATGGCAGTCGGGTGCGCTGAGGACCGTGACCGTGTCCGACCCGAAGTTGGCCGCCAGCACCCTGCGGCCGTCCCGGGTCGGCATCGCCGCGAAGGGCCGGTGCCCCACCCGTACCGTGGCCGTGACCAGCCGGGGGCCGGTGTTGATGCAGGAGACGGTGTCGGACCGGCCGTTGGCGACGTAGACCCGCTCGCCGTCCGGAGACGCTCCCACCCCGGTCGGGCCGAAACCCACCTGGACGGCACCGAACTTGCGTTCCAGACGAGTGTCATAGGCCGAGACGATCTCCGCACCACTGTTGGCCACATAGGCACTGACGCGAATGGGGTAACCGGCCGCGCGCCGGACCGCGGGGCGCGGCTGCGCCACGGCCCCGACCAGCACGCCGGACAGCAGCAGAGCGGTGGCCACGTCCCGGCACAGCCGACGGCGGCGCCGGGACGACCGTGGCGCGCTCGGTCGGTGCCGGGTGGATCTCTTGCCGGGGGGCTCACTGGCCGGGGTTCGACAGTGCATGGTTCTCCTGGGGCAGTAGTGATCACTACGCTCCACCACAGCAGGCATCGCCCGATCCCGCAGTCCCACTAGGCCAACCGGCCCTGTCCGTACCCCGGGGTGCGAAGCGGTGTCGAGCCCGTCGCCGCAGGTGGCGGCCGGCCGTGTCGGGGTGAGTCCCTTCCTCACACCCGGGCGGCGGTCCTGAGGTCGCGGTCGAAGGCCCGGATGTCCTCCTCGGTGAGGGACGTCCTGGTGTGGGCGATGGCCTGAAGGTAGTCGCCGGTGATCCGGGCCGGGTCGGCGGCTTCCTGCCCGCCCGAGGCCAGGTGGCGTTCGAAGGCGGCCTGGGCCGCGGTGCGCGCCGCGTACTCGATGTCTGCCGGGGTGAAGCGGTCGCTGGCCTCGACCAGCGCGTCCAGTTCGATGCCGGCGGCGCGGTCGGGGCCGATGTAGCGGGTCCAGATGGCGCGTCTGGCCTGAGGGTCGGGCGGTCCGACCGGGATGAGGTAGTCGAAGCGGCCGGGGCGCAGGAAGGCCGGGTCGAGGGAGCGCACGGCGTTGGTGGCGCAGATCAGGAGCCGGCGGTCGCCGCGCCGGAACTGCGGGATGAGTTTGAGGAGTTCGTTGGTGACCCGGTGGGCGAGCGTCGTCGGGTCGTGCCGCTCGGAGGCGATCTCCTCGGCCTCGTCGAAGAACAGCACGGCCTGCTCCAGGTGCTCGACGCGGGCGAACAGCCGGCGGAGCCCGGCCGCGACGCCGTGCGCGTCGTCGGCGAGTTGGTAGGGGAACACCTCGATGAACGGCCAGCGCAGGCGGGAGGCGACCGCTCGGGCGAAGGTGGTCTTTCCGGTGCCGGGCGGGCCGAAGAGCACCACCGCGCGGGGCGGCACCAGCCGGTACTGCCCGGCGACCTCGGGGTGCTCCAGCGGGAGGACCAGTCGGCGCTCGATCAGCGTCTTCTCGGCGCTCATGCCGGCGATGCTGTTCCACAGGCCGTCGTCCGGGACGGTGCCGCCGAGTTGGTCGAGCAAGGTGGCTTCGGCGGAGTCCGCGGTCAGCTGCTTCTCGACGTAGCTGAGGTCCGGCCGGTTCACGTATCCGGCGCGGGCGAACGCCCGCTGGCCGGCCTCCCCGTCCGGCAGCAGCGCCCCGATGCGGCGCACACCGGCGCCGCCCAGCCGCTCCTCCAGGGCCGCCAGCAGCGCCTGTCCGACGCCGTGCCCCTGCCAGGGCCGGCCGACCGCCATCCGCAGGATCCAGGCGCGCTCCTGCGTCGTCAGGGACACCGCGGCGCCGATGACCTGCTCCCCCACCACGGCCACCACGGCCGGCGCCTCGGCGTGCAGCGCGCTCACCGCCTCCGCCAGGCTCACCGCCAGGTCCACGGCGGGGTCGGGGGCCTCCTCCCAGATGCGCACCACCTGGTCCAGGTCGTTCTCCTCCAGCGCACGGACCCGCCATGGGGACATCGCACGTCACCTCTCCGGTCTCCGGACTGCTGGTGTGGGACCGCGCTCTCGACGCGTCGGGCTCCGTCTCTCCAATGTCCCTCGCCGGGCCATGCGCCGCGAGGGACCGGATGGCCCTACCGTTGCTGGCCCGTCCGGACCTTGGCCGCGGCGTCCGCCGCGTCGACCATGGCATGTACGCGGAATGGTCCTCCGCTGACCGGAGCGGGCGTCCCAGAGACGTCCGCTCCGGTGTGCCGGACCGCCGGGCGAGGGCCGTCCGGCACTGGCAGGCCGCCGGGCACCGTGCTGACCTGGAAGCCGGACGGCCTGTGCACGCGGATACGGGCTCGTCGCCGGGATCGTCGAGGAGGTCCCGGGCAGCAGGGAGCGGAGGCTGCCGTGCGGTGCGCTGAGGACCGGGCAGGGGGCCGGGCGCGGGGGACCGTGGATGCCCGGCGGAGGCGTCGCGACCCGATACTGCTGAGCGCGACGACGGTGGCGCTGGTAGCGGGCGGGATCGCCTGGTTGGCCGGGCGCGGGGCACTCGCCGATGCGTGCTGGGCGGGCGGTACGGTGATCGCCGTCGTCCCGGCCGTGGCCTGGGTGGTGGACGCACTGCGAAGGGGGCGGGTCGGGGTCGACCTGATCGCGGTGCTGGCGCTCGCCGGGACGCTGGTCGTCGGCGAGTACCTCGCCGGGGCGCTGATCGCCGTGATGCTGGCGACCGGCCGGACGCTGGAGGCCGCCGCCGGTCGCCGGGCCTCCCGTGACCTGCGGGCCCTGCTGGAGCGTGCGCCGCGCTCGGCCCGGTGCCGTCGGGGTGGGGAGATCGCCTCCGTGGATCTGGACGAGGTCGGCGTGGGCGAGGTGGTCGTCGTCGGCCCCGGTGAGGTGGTGCCGGTCGACGGCACCGTCACGTCGGGTGCGGCGGTGCTGGACGAGTCGGCGCTCACCGGTGAGTCGGCGCAGGTGGAACGGCGGGCCGGTGAGGCGGTGCGCAGCGGTGTGGTGAACGCCGGCGGGGTCTTCGAGGTGACGGCGACGGCGACCGCGCGGGAGAGCACCTATGCGCAGGTCGTGCGGCTGGCCCGGGAGGCGAGCGCCGAGAAGGCGCCGGCGGTGCGTCTCGCGGAGCGGTACGCCGCGTGGTTCCTGCCGTTGTCGTTGGGGCTGGCCGGAGTCGCCTGGGGAGTGAGCGGGGAGCCGGTTCGGGCGGTGGCCGTGCTGGTCGTGGCGACGCCTTGCCCGTTGCTGCTGGCGGTGCCGGTGGCCGTCGTCTCCGGCATGTCGCGGGCGGCCCGACGGGGCGTGGTGGTGCGGGATGGTCGGGCGCTGGAATCGCTGGGCCGGGCCCGGACCATGGTGATCGACAAGACCGGGACGCTCACGGCGGGGCGACCGCGGGTGCTGGAGGTGGCGGCGGCGCCCGGTGGCCCCTCCCCCACCGAGGTCCTGCGGTTGGCCGCCTCGGTCGACCAGGTCTCGGTGCACGTCCTCGCCGAGGCGATCACCCGGGAGGCGCGCGGTCGCGGCCTGGTCCTGTCCCTGCCCGGGGAGGTCGTCGAGGAACCGGGGCGGGGAGCCGCGGGAACCGTGGACGGCCGCCGGGTCGCCGTCGGGAAGACCGACCTGTCGTCGGCGGAGCTGCCCCGCTGGGCCCGGACCGTGGACAACCGTGCGCTGCTCGACGGGGCCGCGGTCGCCTGGGTCACCCTCGACGGCGCGCTCAGCGGTGCCGTGCTGCTCCACGACCCCCTGCGCCGGGACGCTCCGCACACCGTGCGGCGGCTGCGGACGGCCGGGCTGACCAGGCTCCTGCTGCTCACCGGGGACCGTCCCGAGCCGGCCCGGCAGGTCGGGACCGTGCTGGGACTGGACGACGTCCGTGCCGGGCAGTTGCCCGCCGACAAGGTCCGGGCCGTGCAGGAGGAGTGCGAGCGCGCCGTGACCATGATGGTCGGCGACGGTGTCAACGACGCCCCTGCCCTGGCCGCCGCGGACATCGGCGTCGCCATGGGTGCGCGCGGCGCGACCTCGGCGTCCGAGGCCGCCGACATCGTGCTCGGTACCGACCGGGTCGGGCGGCTCGCCGATGCGATGGACATCGCCGTGCGGGCGCGCCGGATCGCGGTGCAGAGCGCGGCGGGCGGCATGGCACTGTCGTTGATGGCGATGGTCGCGGCGCTGTTCGGGCTGCTGCCGCCGGCTGCCGGTGCGCTGCTGCAGGAGGCCGTCGACGTGGCCGCCATCCTCAATGCGCTCCGTGTCGTGCTGCCGGCGCCGGGCACCGGCGGCCCGCCTCTCGCACCTGCGGCCGAGCGCCTCGTCCACCGGTTCGCCGCCGAACACGAGGATCTGCGCGGCGTCCTGGAGGCCATCCGGGAGGCGGCGAGCCTGCTCTCCGCCGAGCCGGGCCCGCGCGCCCTGGCAGCGGTCCGACGCGTCGACCGTCTGCTCACCGAACGGTTGCTGCCGCACGAGCACGCCGAGGAGCACCAGCTGTACCCCGCGCTCAACGAGCGGCTCGGCGGCCCGGACGCCACGGAGACCATGAGCCGGGCGCACGCCGAGATCGAGCGCCTCGCCCAGCGCATCGCCACCCATCTCGCCCTGGCCGACGCGGCGGGGGCCTTGCTGCCGGAGCAACTCGACGATCTTCGGGCGTCGTTGTACGGGCTCCACACGGTCCTTCGGCTCCACTTCAGCCAGGAGGAGGAGAGCTACTTCTCGCTCTCCTCCTGACGGCTGCCAGGGCCGGGGCCGCGTCGCTCAGGGCGTGATGGTCAGGACCTCGTCGACCGGTCGGCGCGGGGTGCGCGGCCCGTCGGGGCCGTAGCCGAGGCGGAGGATCATCTGGACGTGGCCGCTGCCGGAGAGCGGGTCGCGCAGCAGCCAGCGCAGGTCGGGCCATTCCAGGGCCTGGGTGGCGAAGGAGCTGGCGAGTCCTTGGCGGGTGGCGAGGAGCAGGACGCGTTCCAGTGCCTGGCCGGCGCGGAGCCAGTCGGCGGGTTCGTCGTGGGTGGTGCTCAGGGAGGCCAGTTGCGGCTGCTTTTCGAAGTCCGCGTAGTCGCGTCCGGGGATCGCGCGCCGGCCGGCGAAGTCCCGAACGGGAGCCGCGCCGCTGCGTTTGACCGGGCCGAAGGCGTACTCCGGGATGCCCTCGGGAGGGGCTTCGGCGGAGCCGTCATGGGTCCATCTGCGCTGTTCGACTTCGCGGCCGTCGTCCATCCGGTCGTAGCCCTCGGCATGCAGGATGAGGTCGAGGACCGCCTCGCGGTGTGGCGTGGTCAGGAACGCCAGGCGGGCGCCCTCCCTGGCCGCCGCCTCGACGAGGGCGGAGCGGAGGCTGTCCGCGATGCGCCGGTCGGAGAACGGGCGGCGACTGGTGTGCCGGATGGCGATGGCGGGCTGGAGACTGGAGAGGGACACGTCCAACGGTTCGTGCGGCACGTCGAGGCGCACCGAGGCCAGGAGCGTGGGGGTGTGGGGTGCCGGCAGCAGGGTGGTCACCGTGCGGTGGCCGGCGTGTGCGGCGGCGGCCCGGAGGTTGAGCAGGGCCGCGCCGCAGCCGAGGTGGAGTCCGCGCGTGGTGGGGTCGGCCAGCGGCATCGCGCGGTCCAGGTCGGCGGAGAGCAGCATGGTGCGCGACGCCCGCGCGTACTCGAAGCGCCACGGCTGGGCGTTGTGCATCGACGGCGCGGTCGTGGCCTCGGCCACCAGCGACTTGACGGCCGTGTCGTCGAGGGTGGGGTGGGTGAGCACCGGGAGCCTCCCGGGCGGATCGGACCGCGCCCGGGCGGGGAGCGGTCGGTGGAATCGGCAGGTGTCTCCAGCGTCGCGGGACGCCGTCGTCGGCATCAGGGGCCATAGGGCCCCGACGGAAGGACCGGTCGGCCCGGCGGGGACGGCCGGCCGCGCAACAGGGCCGAGTGGCTCATATCGGTGCGACCGGCGGCCCGGCCACGCTGGAGGTGCGGCCGCGCCGCCGGCCGCCGGGGCGGAAGGAGCCGGAGATGGAGCACCGCACGATAGGTGAGCTGATGACCCGGAAAGTGGTGAGCGTGCGGCTCGACACCCCCTTCAAGGAGATCGCGCAGACGCTCGCCGACCACGCGGTGAGCGCCGTGCCGGTGCTCGACAGCCTCGGCAGACCGGCCGGCGTCGTCTCGGAGGCCGACCTGTTGCGCAAGGCCGCCGACCGGTCCGACCTGTCCGGGCGGACCCCGCTACCTCACCTGGAGGCGTGGGAGAAGGCCCGCGCGGAGGGGCGCACCGCCGGAGAGTTGATGTCCGCTCCGGCGGTGTGTGCCCATCCGGACTGGACGGTGGTGGAGGCGGCGCGCCTGATGGAGGTGCAGCGCCTCAAGCGGCTCCCCGTGGTCGACGAGACCGATGTCCTGTTGGGCATCGTCAGCCGCAGCGACCTGCTGCGCGTCTTCCTGCGCAAGGACCAGGCGATCCGGGAGGAGATCGCCCGGGAAGTCATCGGCCGCACCGCACGCCTTGGTGCGTCGGGGGTGACCGCCGAGGTCAATCGGGGGCAGGTCGCCCTGCACGGCACGGTGACAGATCCACTGCTCATCCCCGTACTGGTGCGGATGTGCGCGAGCGTCGACGGCGTGGTGTCGGTCTCCGAGGACGTCAAGCAGGCGCCAGCCGCCGCCGACGCGTCGAGCAATCCTCCGGCAGACCGCGCGCAGGAAAGCCGGTTGCCGTCATGAAGGACGTCGTCACCGTCGGTGTGGACGGTACGCCCCAGGCCTTGGCGGCGGCACAGTGGGCGGCGCACGAGGCGCGGCTGCGGCAGTCCCGGCTGCGACTGCTGACCGCCTGGCAACCGCTCACGGCCAGACCGCGGACCCCCTGGGCAGCGGAGCCGCCACACTGGCCGGACCGGATCGCCCAGGAGGCCAGGGCCACGGTCGAGTCGGCGGAGCCGGGGGTGGCCATCGAGGTGCGCCTGGTGCGCGAACCACCGCTGGAGGCCCTCATCGAGGCCGCCGAGCAAGCGGACCTGCTGGCCCTGGGGTCGCGGGGGCTGGGCCCCGCCGCCCGCTTCACCCTGGGCGCGACCGGCCTGGACCTGGTGCCGCGGGTCGCCGTCCCCGTCGTCCTGGTGCGAGCCAGGCACGATCGCCCGACGACCGAGGAGGGCAGCAGCATCGCGGTCGGTGTCAGCCTCCACGCGGCGTGCGAAAACCTCTTGGCCTTCGCCTTCGAGACCGCCGCCCGGCGAGCCGTCCCGCTCCGGGCCGTGCACGGCAGAAACCTGCCCCCGTTCGCCGACGACCGCGGCGGTGCCGTGGAGCGGGCCGCTGCCGAACAGGCGGAACTCTTCGCCCGTGAGGAACTGTCCCAGGCGCTGCGCCCGTGGCGGGAGAAGTTCGGGGACGTACGCGTCGAGGAGCAGGTGGTCATGGAGAGTCCGGCGCCCGCCCTCCTGCACGGCGCGGCGGGAGCGCAGCTGCTCATCGTCGGCCGCCGGCACCTCGGCCACGCGGTCCCGCGCATCGGCCATGTCGTCCATGCGGCCGTCCATCACGCGCCGTGCCCCGTGGCGATCGTGCCGCACGAGTGACCCGCTCCATAGGGGCGGAGCAGGAACCGCCGGCAGAAAGGAAACGTGCGCGATGACGACCGACCGAGCAACCGGATCCGGTGAGCCGGGGCGGCCCCGCAGCGATCTGGGACGGCGCACCGCACTGCGCCGTGAGCAGTTGGGGCTGACCCGCGAGGAGGTCGCGGCCCGGGCCGCCGCCTCACCCGGCTACATCCAGTACGTCGAAGAACACGCGGCCGAGCCGAGCATCGGCTTCCTGCTGTGCCTCGCCGGTGCGCTCAACACCACGGTCGCCGAGCTGACCGGCGGCACCACCGACCTTCCCACGGGCCTGGGCAAGGCCGGCGCCCATCCCGAGGTGCTGACGCTCGGCCCCGCCGCATGCCGGGAGCTGCTCTCCACCCACGGCATCGGCAGGGTGGCCGTCACCCTCAACGACACCCCTGCCGTCTTCCCCGTCAACTACACCGTCATCGACGACGTGATCGCCTACCGCACCCAGGCGGGCTCCGGTCCCGCCGCGGCAGCCGGCCACGAAGCCGCGCTGGAAGTGGACCACATCGACGAAGCGTTCAGCCAGGGCTGGAGCGTCCTGGCCGTGGGACCCGCCGAGATCGTCACCGGCTTCTACGAGACCCGCAAATTCGAAGAACACGCCTACTCACCTCCCTGGGTGGGCGGCGGCCGGTACCAGTGGATCGCCATCCGGCCGACGCACCTCAGCGGACGGCGCATCCGCGTCACCGGGGCACCCGCCCCACCGACCGGAGAAGCCGAGCACGGCTCGGGCACATGAGCGCCGCGGCGGGGCCCGCCGGGCGGAAGCGTGGAAGGAACGGCCGTCATGTCCGAGACCACGACCACCGACCTGTACGAAGTGACGATGGCGCTGTCCTATCTGCGCGAGCGGATGACGGAGTCGGCCACGTTCAGCTGCTTCGTCCGTCAACTCCCGCCCGATCGGGGCTTCTTGGTATGCGCCGGCATCGAGTCCGCACTGAACTACCTGTCCCGGTACCGCGTCGGCCTCGACGACGCCAGAGCCTTCGCGGAGGCGTTGCGACGCCCGGTCCACGACCTGATGCCACTGGTGGGGATGCGTTTCACCGGTACCGTGCGCGCGGTGCCCGAAGGCCGCGTGGTGCTGGCCGGGGAGCCGTTGCTGGAGGTCACAGCACCCCTGCCGCAGGCACAGCTCGTCGAGACGAGCGTGCTCAACCACCTCAGCCACCAGACCCTGGTGGCCTCCAAGTGCGTCCGGTGCGTCCTCGCCGCCCGGGGACATGCGGTGGTGGACTTCTCGCTGCGCCGAACCCACGGGATGGCCGCCGGCCTGCAGACGGCCCGACTGGCCGCCCTGACCGGGTTCGCGGGCACCAGCAACGTCGCCACGGCCCGGGCCCTGAACTTCCCCGCGGTCGGGACGATGGCCCACTCCTACGTCGAAGCCTTCCAGAACGAGGAGGCGGCCTTCACCGCCTTCGCCCGCTGCCACCCCGGCCCGGTCACGCTCCTGGTGGACACCTACGACACCGAGTCGGGCGTCGCAACCGCCGCCCGCGTACTGCGCGCACTGGACCGCGCCGACGGCTCCGCAATCCGCCTCGACAGCGGCGACCTCAAGGAACTGTCCTTCCGCGCCCGCGCCCTCCTCGACGCCGCCGGACTCCCGCAGGTCCGCATCGTGGCCAGTGGCGGCCTGGACGAGTTCGCCGTACACGACCTGGTCTCTGCGCGGGCGCCGATCGACGTCTACGCCGTCGGCACCCGGGTCGGGGTCAGCACCGACGCCCCGTACCTGGACACCGCGTACAAGCTCGTCGAGTACGCCGGGCGTCCGGTGATGAAGCTGTCCACGGCGAAGGCGACGGCGCCCGGCCGCAAGCAGGTCTTCCGGCGCCCCGGCTGCATCGACGTGATCGGCCTGGCCGACGAGGAACCACCCCCCGGCAGTGTGCCGCTGCTACGGACCATGATGCACGGCGGAACACGGTGCACCTCACCGCTGCCGCTGGAGGACGCCCGGCGGCGGCTCGCCGCGGAAGTGGCTCAACTCCCGGCCGCGGCCAGGGAGATCAGGTCGCCGGTGCCGGTACGGCCGACCGTGTCGAAACCGCTCGCGCGGCTGACGAACCGGGTGCGGCAGCAGATCGAGCGGGAGGTGTTCGGCCCGTCCTCCCCGTCGTCTCCGGAGAAGCGCGTCGAGACCGTGCAGGCAGGTTCCGGTTGGCCCCCGCCGCATGGGCCGAACGGTCCCGCATCCGGGCGACTCGCCCCATGACCGGCCCGGCCTCCCCTGTGGCACGTTCGGCACAGGCACCGGTGGGACAAGAGGTGAGTTCGGTGCAGGCACACATCGGCGACAAGCTCATGGTCGCGTGCGCGGCCACGGGCGCCACCCGGCGCGACGGCGAGATCGTCGGGCTGCACCACGAGGACGGCACCCCGCCCTACGACGTCCGCTGGGCGGACACCGATCAGATCTGGCTCTTCTTCCCCGGCCCCGACACCCGTATCCGGCATGTCGACCGCCCTCCGGACGCCACCTCGCCCGGCGCCGTCGCCGCGGCGGAGGTGTGACATGGGCGGACCGGTCCTGGTCGGGCTGGACGGCACCGGGAACAGCGTGCCGGCGGTGCGCTGGGGTGCCGAGGAGGCCGCGGTCCGCAATCTCCCCCTCCATCTCCTGCATTCCTGGGTCTCCCAGCCGTGGCCGGTGTCCTGTGCGCCGGGGGAGGCCGACCGGCGCAGGTACGGAGCCGAAGTGCTGGGGCGGGCCGCAGCCCTCGTCGGGGAACTTCGCCCCGCGGTCGCGGTGACGGCGCAGCAGGTGGGCGAGGAGGCCGCCGACGCCCTGGCGGAACGCAGCGGCACGGCCACGCTGTTGGTGCTCGGATCGCGTGGGCATGACAGGATCTCGGGTTTCCTGTTGGGCTCGGTGAGCCTGCGGGTCCTGGGACGCGCCGCGTGCCCGGTGGTCACCGTCCGCGAGGAGGAGTCGTCCGTCGGCCCGGCGCCCGAAGTCGTCGTCGGTGTGCAGGAGACGGGCACCGAAGGGGAAGCCGTGCTCGACTACGCGTTCACCACGGCCTCGGCGCACCGTGCGGGCCTGCGTGCGGTGCGCGCCTGGGCACCCGCCGCGGACCCCGCCCGAGCGTCGGACGAGGCGGCAGGCGCCGCGGGCGCACGGGAGTCGCTGTCCGCGAGCGTCGCCCCGTGGCGGGAGAAGTTCCCCGATGTCCGGGTGGTCGAGCAGGTCGCCGTGGGCAGGGCCGTGCCCGTGCTGCTGGCGGCCTGTTCCCGGGCCGGGCTGCTCGTCATCGGGCGCCGGCCGCAGCGCACACCGCTGCCCCTCGGGCCGTCGGTGCTCGCCGTGCTGCACCACTCGCGCTGTCCGGTCGCGGTCGTTCCCCGCGGTGCGTGATCTCCGCCGACCGGACCGCGTACGGCGGCGCGGGGCAGCGCCATCCCGCCGGCTGTGCCCGCCCGGGGGAGGCGATGTCCGCAGATCAGTCCCTCGCGACGGTCAGGTCGAGGAAGTGCGTGGAGCAGGAGATGCACGGGTCGTGGCTGCGGATGACCCGTTCGCACAGGGTGGTCAGCTCCGCGTCGGTGGCCGGGCGTCCGGAGTCCAGGCGGTGCTGCACGGCGCGCCGCAGGTCGTGTTCGATCGCTGCCTGGTTCTGGGCGGTGGGCGGGACCAGGGAGGCGTCGGTGACGGTCCCGTCGGCGTCGAGGGTGTAGCGGTGGTAGAGCAGGCCGCGGGGCGCCTCGGTGGCGCCGTGGCCGGTGCCGGCCCGCGCCGGAACGTCGAGGTGGGGACGGGGCGGGGGTGCGTAGGCGTCGATGAGGCGCAACGCCTCGTCGACGGCGTAGAGCACCTCGACCGCGCGGACGACGATGCTGCGGAAGGGATTGCGGCACACCGTGCCCTCACGGGGGTCGCCGAGCCCGGCCTCGCGTGCCGTGCGCAGCACGTCGGGTGGCAGCCAACGGCCGCTGATGGCGTAGCGGGCGAGTGTCCCGGTCAGGTGGCGGCGGCCGTCGAGCCGTGCGTGCAGGGCGGTGGAGTGCGGCACCTGGGTCTCGACGACGTGCGTGGGGAAGGCGTGGACCGGAAAGGTGCGGGTGGGCAGGGCGCGGTCGCTGTCCGGTGGCAGGCCGGCGGTGCTCGGGGCGGGCATGACGGTGGGGGTGCCGGAGCCGATGGCGTAGGTGCCGGGTTCGGCCAGCGCGAGGAGGTCGTGGTCGCCTCCGGCGTCGGGGAAGTCGAAGCCGGCCACCCAGCGCACGGTGGCCTCCGCGGCGTCGCGGGCGCGTCGCAGCCGTTCCGCCAGCGGACGCAGTTCCCGTTGCGTGGGGAGACGGTGGAAGCCGCCGAGGCGGACGTTGACGGGGTGGATGGCGCGGCCGCCGAGGAGTTCGATCACCGCGTTGCCGGTCTGCTTGAGGGCGAGCCCGCGCTCGACGTGTCCGGGGTGGGTGCGGGCGAGGTCGATGACGCTGTCGTGGCCGAGGAAGTCCGGAGCGTGCAGGAGGTAGATGTGGAGGGTCTGGCTCTCGATCCATTCGCCGCAGTACAGGAGCCGGCGCAGGGCGGCGAGTTGTCCGTCAACGGTGACGCCGCAGGCGTCCTCGACGGCGCGGCAGGCGCTCATCTGGTAGGCGACGGGGCAGATCCCGCAGACCCGGGAGGTGAGGTCGGGCGGCTCGGTGTGGGCGCGGCCGCGCAGGAACGCCTCGAAGAAGCGCGGCGGTTCGTAGATCTTCAGCCGTGCCTCGGCGACCCGGCCCCCTTCGAGGCGCAGGTGCAGCGCCCCTTCGCCCTCGACGCGGGCCAGCGAGTCCACCCGCAGGACCTTGACGTCCTCGTGCGTCACCGTTCGGCTTCCCTCCTGGACTCCGCGTCGAACTCCGGCGAGCCGGTGTTAAAGGTGCGCAGCACCCGCACCACGTCGAGGGTCGCCATGCCGTCGCGCCGCAGCAGGGGGACGAAGGAGGGGAAGTTGACCGAGTTGGACGGGCCGAAACAGCCGTAGCAGCCGCGGTCGTAGGCGGGGCAGAGCGCGCCGCATCCGGCGTGCGTGACCGGTCCCAGGCAGGGGGTGCCATGGGCGACGGTGACACAGACCGTGCCGCGGCGCTTGCACTCGAAGCACACGCTGTGGGCGGGTACGTCGGGGTTCCGGCCGGCGAGGTGGGCGGTGATGACCTCCACCAGCTGGCCGCGGTCGATGGGGCACCCGCGCAGCTCGAAGTCGACGGGTACGTGGGCGCTGATGGGCGTGGAGGTGGCGAGGGTCTCCACGTAGTCGGGCCGGGCGTAGACCACTGCCTGGTATTCCGCGACGTCGGCGTAGTTGCGCAGTGCCTGGATGCCGCCTGCGGTGGCGCAGGCACCGATGGTGACCAGCCGGCGGGAGGCGGCGCGGATGTGTCGGATCCGTTCGGCGTCCTGCGGTGTGGTGATCGATCCCTCGACCAGGGAGAGGTCGTAGGGCCCCGGCCCCGGGGCGCTGGAGGCTTCCAGGAAGTAGCTGATCCGGAGCCGGTCGGCGATGCCGAGGAGTTCGTCCTCGCAGTCCAGCAGGGTGAGCTGGCAGCCGTCGCACGAGGCGAACTTCCACACCGCCAGCTCCGGCCGCCGGCCGCTCGTGGCCGTGTCAGGGGTGGCCTTCACCTCACAACTCCCTTACCAGGAGCAGGGGTTCGGCATGGCTCCAGGAGACGACCGGGCCGTCGCGGCACAGCAGCAGCGGGCCGAGCTGGCAGTGCCCGCAGTGGCCGGTGCCGCAGTGCATGGTGCGTTCCAACGAGAGCTGGATCCGGTCGGGGGCCAGTCCGCGACGGACGAGTTCGCGGGCGGTGGCCCGCATCATCACCTCGGGTCCGCAGAGGAAGGCGGCGGCGTTCCGGGGGGCGAACTCCGCCCGGTCGAGCAGGTCCGTGACGACTCCGACGTCCCCCTGCCAGGCGTTGTCGGGCCGGTCGACGGTCACTTCGACCCGCGCCCCGGCGGCGCGCCAGTCCTCGATGTCCTGGGTGCAGAGCAGGTCGCCGGGGGTGCGGGTGCCGATGAGGACCGCGACCCGGCCGTACCGCGGCCGCGCGGCCAGCACGGCGCGGACCAGCGGGCGCAGCGGGGCGAGCCCGAGTCCGCCGGCCACCACCAGAAGGTCGGTCCCTTCGACGGCCGGCGGCTCCCAACCGATGCCGAACGGGCCGCGGACCCCCACCGTCGTGCCGGGCCACAGGCCGTGCAGCGCCCGGGAGACCGCACCGACAGCGCGGATCGTGTGGGTCAGCCGATGGCCGTCCTGGGCGCTCAGCGAGAGCGGGATGTCCCCGACGCCGAAGGCATACACCATGGCGAACTGGCCCGGAGCGAACGGCGGGAGTGCGTCGGCCACCGGATCGAGCACGAGGTCCGCCGTGTCGGGGGTCCGGGCGGTACGCGCCGCCACCCGGTAGGGAACCGGCACCAGGTCCGGGCGGGCCGCGGTCACGGCGCCGCTCCCGCCGCCCCGGTCCACGGCTCGCGGCCGGGCGCGCCGTACAGGTCCAGCAGGCGCAGACGGGCGGCCCGCAGCCTGCGGCCGATCGCCACCGCGGCGACGCACCGGGTGACCGCCAGTCCGAAGGCGGGGTCCGCGTCGATCGCCCCGCGGACCTGCTCGGCGTCGAACTCGTACGCCGTCACCGGGGCCCGGGTCCGTGCGCCCAGATGCCAGTGGTAGGGCTCGAACAGCCAGGACCAGCCGAGGAGTTCACCGTCGCCGAGGGTTTCGACGACGGCCGCGCCGCGGCCCGGCTCGTACACGTCGAGGGCGACGGTCCCGGAGCGGATGACCCAGAACCGGTCGGCCGGGCCGCCCTCGTCGAAGATCCGTAGTTCCGCCGGGAAGGAGACCTCGCGGGCGAGGGTGCGCAGGCGGTCGCGGTGTGCGGGCGGCAGCGCGCCGAAGAAGTCGGGCCGGTCGGCGGTCATGCGGCGCCCTCCCCCGGCGGGCCGCCCGCCGCGCGCTCCGCGTTCAGCGCGTGGGCCTCCTCGGTGAGGTCGATGCCGACCGGGCACCACACGATGCACCGTCCGCAGCCGACGCAGCCGGAGCTGTCGAACTGGTCGTACCAGGTGCCGAGTTTGTGGGTGGCCCACTGCCGGTAGCGGCTGCGGCCGGAGGCGCGGACCGGTCCGCCCGGCAGATGGCTGAACTCCAGGTCGAAGCAGGATTCCCAGCGCCGCCACCGCTCGGCGTGGTCGCCGGTCAGGTCGGTGACGTCCTCGGCGGAGGTGCAGAAGCAGGTCGGACACGCCATGGTGCAGTTGCCGCAGGTCAGGCAGCGTGCGGCGACGTCGTTCCAGCGGTCGGCGTGCAGCGTCTCGCGCATCAGTGCCTGAAGGTCCACCTCGGGCATGGTGCGGCCCATCCGGTCGGCCGCCGCGGAGACCTTCTCGTGTGCCACGGTGGCGAGCGACGCGTCGGCCGGCAGGTGCGGCAGCTCCGCCAGCACCGACGCGCCCTCGTCGCTGCCGGCCCGGGCCCAGAAGCGGTGACCGCCGCCGTCGACGACCTCGGTGAGCGCCAGGTCGTAGCCGCCGTCCACGGCGGGGCCGGCGCCCATGGAGGTGCAGAAGCAGGTGGCTCCCGGTTCGGTGCACTCCACGGCCACCAGGAAGGTCCGTTCGCGACGGGCGCGGTAGCGGTTGTCACTGTGCGGCCCGCCGGCCAACACCCGGTCCTGCACGGCGATCGCGCGAAGGTCGCAGGGCCGGACGCCGAGGAACGCGTACGACGGCGGTGGGGTGTCGTCCTCGGTCACGACCCAGGCGCCGTCGGATCCGCGGTCGGCGTTCCACTGCCGCTCGCGCTGCGGATGGAGGTAGGTCTTCCACGACTGCGGGCCGGCGCTGTGCGCGAACGCCGCGCCGTCCGCGCGGGGCCGCACCCGGTAGTGCCCGGCCTCCAGCTCCACGCCCCGGCCGTACGGCAGTTCGTCGCCGTCGGTGAGTTCGTCCAGCACGATCGCGCCGTCGCGCACGGTGGGGCCGATGACGGTCCTACCGCGCGCCGCGAGGACCCGGATCAGCTCTGCCATCCCCTCGGTCCCGATCACCGCGGTGGGTGCCTCGCCCGTCATCGGCCGCCTTCCGGTGCAGACCACTCTCACTCCAGCGCGGTCAGTATGCGATCGGTCACCGTCGCCGCCCCGGCCGACAGGTCCGGGGTGTGCTCCATACAGCGCTGCCGATACCTCGGACGGCCGCCGGCGACGCCTCGGGACGGCTCCGCGGCGGCCCTGGCGGGGAAGGACCGACGCCATGGATGGTTCCTCCGGTTCCCCGGCCCGGACCGCAGTGATCGGCATCGGCAACGACCACCGTCGCGATGACGGCGTGGCGTGGGCGGTGCTGGCCGCGCTCGCGCGGCGCCCGCTCCCCCGCGGCGTCGTGCTGTTCCGCTCCGACGGGGAGCCCGCGCGGCTCATCGGCGCCTGGGAGGGTACGCGCCGGGCGATCGTGGTGGACGCGGCCCGCTCCCGTCCGGCCCGGCCCGGCCGCGTCCACCGGTACCGCGTGCACGGCGCGCTCTCCCGCAGTCCGTGCGGCGAGACCAGTTCGCATGGTTTCGCCCTGGGCGATGCCGTGGAGCTGGCCCGTGTGCTGGGCCGGCTGCCCGGGGAACTCCTCGTCTACGCCGTGGAAGCCGCGGACACCGGCCCGGGCACCGCCCTGTCACCGGCGGTCGCCGCCGCCGTCGCCCCGCTCGTCGCGCGGATCGAGCAGGACCTCGCGCCCCGCGGCGGCCGGGGCGGGGCGCTTCGCGCGTGAGGTGCCCGTCGGCCGCGCGCACTACGGTGGTGGTGTGGCCGGGCCACGTGATACCGGCCGCGACGGAGGCGTGCCGTGGGCGAGGACGGCTGTCGGACGGACGAGGCTCGTCCGCAGTTGCACGCGCTGTCGGACGATCTCCAGGAGCGGTTGCGCGCGGTGGAGAAGGCGAGCGGCCGCTCGCAGCATCTGCTGCTGGAAGCAGTGCTGTCGGTGGGTGCCGGGCTGGAGCTGCCCCAGGTGCTGCGGCACATCATCGAGGCCGCCGTGGTGGTCGCGGACGCGCGGTACGGCGCGCTCGGGGTGATCGGCGCGGACGGCAGGCTCAGCCAGTTCCTTCCGGTCGGGCTCACCGACGATCAGTTCAAGGCCATCGGCCCGCTGCCGGCCGGCCACGGAATCCTCGGCGAGCTGATCCGGCATCCCGCTCCGCTGCGCCTGAGCGAACTGGGCGCGCACCCGGCGTCCTACGGATTCCCGCCGCACCACCCGGCGATGCGCTCCTTCCTCGGGGTGCCGATCCGGGTCGGGGACGAGGTCTTCGGCAATCTGTACCTGACCGAGAAACGTGGTGGCGGGTCGTTCACCAGCGACGACGAGACGCTGCTGGCGACGCTGGCGGTGGCCGCCGGGGTGGCGATCGAGCACGCCCGGCTCTTCGAGGAGGCCCGGTACCGCCAGGAGTGGCTGGAGGCGATCCACGAGATCGTGGCCGGCCTGCTGCCGGCGGCTGAGGAAGAGGACATCCTGCCGACCATCGTCGACCACGCGGTGCGCATCCTCTCCGCCGACCTCGGGGTCCTGGCCCTGCCGACGGAGGACGGCCGTCTGCGCATGGAACTGGCCTCCGGGGTCGACTCCGAAGCGCACCGCGGCCTGGTCCTCCCCCGCCAGGGATCGTTCGCGGGCGCCGCCCTGGCCGCCGGCCGTCCGCTGATCAGCGAGGACATCGAACACGACCCGAGAATCACCACGGGTCCGCCCCGCTGGTGGGGGCTCGGGCCGGCCGTCGCGGTGCCCATGGCGACCGGTGAGCAGGTCCACGGGGTCCTGCTGTTGGCGCGGCTGCGCGGGCGCCGCCCGTTCACCGAGTCCGAGACCGCGCCGTTGCTGACGTTCGCCGGTCAGGCCGCGCTCGCCATGGAGCTCTCCGAACAACGGGCGGCCGCGGATCAGGTGACCCTGCTCAAGGACCGCGACCGCATCGCCCGTGACCTGCACGATCTGGCCATCCAGCGGCTCTTCGCCATCGGGATGACGCTGCAGAGCGCGGTGCGGTTCGTGGATCACCCCGAGGCACACGAGCGGCTGCTGCGCGCGGTGGACGGCCTGGACGAAACCATCAAGATCATCCGGTCCACCATCTTCGGGTTGCGGACCCGCGACGTGGCCAGCGGACGGCAGAGCCTCAGGGCCCGGACGGTCGCCACTCTGGAGGACGCCGCGCACGCGCTGGGCTTCACGCCGTCACTCCACATGGAGGGGCTGCTGGACACCGACGTACCGGAGGCACTGGCCGCACACGCCCTGGCGGCGCTCGCCGAAGCCCTCAGCAACGTCGCCCGGCACGCCCGGGCGACCGCAGCCGACGTCTTCCTGGCCGCCCGCGCCGGCCGGCTCACCCTGGCCGTGCAGGACAACGGGGTGGGGATCGCCGAGCACGGCCGACGGAGCGGGCTGCTCAACCTCGCCAGACGTGCCGAGAGCGCGGGCGGGGAGATGACCGTGGAGGCCGCGCCGGAGGGCGGCACCCGCCTGGTGTGGTCGGCGCCGCTGCCCGCGTAGCACCGCCGTCCACGCCGCGGAAGGCCGCGTTCCGAAGGCGGGCAGCGGGTCGGTGCCGCGCTCCGCGGCGTTCAGCAGTGTCCAGCGGCGTCTAATTAGACGCCCCGTTCCGTGCCGACCGCCGCCCCGCGCTGTGTGGCGAGCACCGCCGCCTGGATACGGCGCTCGACGCCGAGTTTGGCCAGCAAGCGGGAGATGTGGTTCTTGACGGTCTTCTCGGACAGGTAGAGGCGCGCACCGATCTGACGGTTAGTCAGCCCTTCCCCGATCAGTTCGAGGATCTCCCGCTCCCGGCCCGACAGACCGGACAGGGCATCCTCCTCGGGACGGGTGTCGGCCTCCTGGCCGCGCAGGCGGCGCATCAGCCGCGCCGTGGTCGCCGGGTCGAGCATCGAGCGCCCGGACGCGACGGTGCGCACCGCGGCGACCAGGTCCGTGCCCTTGATCTCCTTGAGGACGTAGCCGGAGGCCCCGGACATGATCGCGTCGAGGAGGGCGTCGTCATCGTCGAACGAGGTCAGGATCAGGCAGGCCACGTGCGGCATCCGTGAGCGCAGCTCACGGCAGACGGTGACGCCGTCGCCGTCCGGCAGCCGGACGTCGAGCACCGCCACGTCGGGCCGTAGCGCCGGCCCCCGGGCCAGCGCCTGGCCGGCCGTCCCGGCATCGCCCACCACCTCGATGTCCGGCTCGGCGTCGAGCAGGTCCTGCACGCCGCGCCGGACGACCTCGTGGTCGTCGACCAGGAACACCCGGATCGGCCGCTGTGGTGAGAACGTGCCCGTCTCGCTCATGAGGACCTCCGTCCACGAATCCGCGTCCCTGCTCCATCGTGGCTCCGCCCGAGGGGGCCTGCCAGGGCCGAACGGTCCCGGCGCGCACGCACCGCCCGCACTTCCGGGCCCCGCACCGGGACCGTTCGGCCCTCTCCCCCGGACGTCCCCTGGTGAGAGGCTCGAACCATCGGGTGAAAGGGGTGCGCGATGGCTCCGGGGACGCTCCACCAGCCGTGGCGGCACGGTCCACTCCGGCGCCGCACGGACGTGGTGCAGTCCTGGATGGCACTGGTCAGCGGTCTGCTGATCACCGTGGCCGCGCCCGCGGCCGGAGTGCTGGCCGGCAACGCGGTGGACACCGCCGTCCACGGGCAACGGGCCGACCGGCACGCGACGGTCGCCGTGGTGGCGAAGACCCCGCCCGCCGCCCTCGGCGTCGCCGCCGGCGACGGGACGGTGGGGCGTGCCTACACGGCCGTACGGTGGACCGCGTCGAACGGCACCGTGCGCACGGGTGAGACGGTCGTACCCCCCGGTGCCCACACCGGGGACCGCACGACCGTCTGGCTGGACGGTCGCGGAGCGCTGATACGGGACCCGGGCTCGCCGGAGGACGTCGTGGTGGAGAGTGTGGCGGTCGGCATCGTGGCCGCCTCCGGCACCGGTCTGGCGCTCTTCGCCGTGCACAAGGGCGGCGTCCGGCTGCTCGACCGCCGCCGGTACGCGCAGTGGGAAAAGGAGTGGGCGGAACTCGACGCGCGACCGCGCCGCGACCATCCGTGACCGTTCACCGCCCGTGACCGTCCACTGCCGACTGCCGCCCCGGCCTCTCCCGCAGCGCGGCTCCTGACGTCACGGGAGATCACATGACGCCATGAGGGCGTCACGGCGGAAGGGCATCGCCCGCCGCGTCCCACTCCGGCCCCCGCCAGGGACCCGCACGCCGGTGGGTGAGCCGGTCCACCACCCCGGTGACGCCGTCGATCTGCCGCGTCATCCGGACCAGGGCGGCGGCCTGGCCGCTGCTCTCCAGGGATCCCGCCACGGTCACCACGCCGTCACGGACGGAGACGTCGACGCCGGCCGGGTTCAACCACAGGGTGCGGAGCACGACCTCGTCGATCACCTCCTCCCGGATCTCCTCGTCGGAACGGGCGAAGACCTTGAGGACGTCGCGCCGGGTCAGCATGCCGATGAGGCGGGCCTCCTCGTCCACGACCGGGAGTCGTTCGACGCCGTACGAGGACATCAGGCGGGCGGCCCTGACGACCGAGTCGTCGGCGCGTACGGTATGGGCCGGGGCGGACATCAGGGTCCGCGCGGAGCGGTCCGGGGAGCTGTCGCCCGTACGGCGCGCGCGTTCCAGGTCCGTCGCCGAGACGACCCCGATCACCTTGTCGTCGCCGTCGACCACCGGTACGCCGTTGATGCCGAACTCGGCCATCCACCGGGTCAGTTCAGCGGCCGACGTGCCGCCGTGCGCGCGGACCACGTCACCGGTCATCACCGCCCCGACCCGTCGCCGCTTCATCTCGTTTCCCTCCTCCCCGCCTTCCGCCGTGCGCTGCCGGCTCACGGGAGCCGGCGCAGATACGGGTCGGTCGCCCTGCGCGGCAACAAGCGGACCCGGGCGTCCACGACGGTGCTGCCGTCGGGCCGCGCGATCACCGGGTTGCACTCGGCCTCGGCCAGCTCCGGAAGGTCGTCGGCCATCTGCGAGAGGCGGGCCAACAGGTCTTTCAGGGACGCCAGATCGGCCGGCTCGGCGCCGCGGTAGCCGAACAGCAGGGGGGCGCAGCGGGGAGCGGTGAGCAGTTCGTGGACGTCGGTGTCGGTGAGGGGGGCGAGTCGGGCCGCGTGGTCGGCCAGCAGTTCGCTGGTGGTGCCGCCGGAGCCGAAGACGACCAGGGCGCCGAACACCTCGTCCTGGACCACGCCGGCCAGCAGTTCGGTGCCCCGCCGTGCCATGGGCTGGACCAGTGCCCCGGTCATCGCCGGGCCCAGGCGTGCGGTCAGGTCGCGGTAGGCGGTCCGCACGGCGTGCGCGCCACGCAGGTCCAGGAGCACGCCGCCCCGCTCGGTCTTGTGGAGCAGGTCGGGTCCCTGCGCCTTGAGGGCCACCACCCCGGCGCGGCTCGCCAGGCGTGCGGCGGCGTCGACGGCTTCCTGTTCGGTGGTGACGTACGCCTGCGGCAACCGGGGAATGCCGTAACAGCCCAGGAGCCGCGCGGTCTGCCGGGCGTCCAGCCAGCCGCCGGCCGGGTCCTGGGCGAGGAACCGGGCGACCAGCGCGCGGGCTCCCGCGGAGTCGGCGCCGGCCGGTGCCACCGGTGTCCCCGGCGGCCGGGCCAGCCAGTAGGCGCGCTCCGTGGCGTGGCGCAGGGCGCGGGCCGCCGACTGGGCTTCGTCGTACGCGGGGACGGCCCGGCCGTCGTCCGTGGGGAGCAGCCGGACGCGTTCGGGCTGGTCGAGCAGGACCGCGACGACCGGGCAGTGGGCGCGCTCCGGGTGCGGCGAGGTGGTGAGTGCGGTGACCAGGTCGGTGCCCACCGCGGTGGTCAGGGCCGTCGGCACCAGGGCGACCAGCACGGCGCTCACCGCTCCCGAGGCCGCGATCCGGTCGACGGCCGCGCTCAACGCGGGCGCGTCCACCGCCGGCGTGGTGTCGATCGGGTTCCCGGCGCCGGCGCCCGGCGGGAGCAGGGCGAGCAGTTCCGCTCGGAGTGCCGTGGGAAGTTCCGGGACGACCAGTCCGGCGTCCGCACAGGCGTCGGCGGCCAGGACGCCGACCCCGCCCGCGTTGGAGATCACCGCGACCCGGCCGCCGTCGGGCAGCGGCTGGGAGTGCAGCAGCGCCGCGGTCTCCAGCAGTTCGCCGAGGGTTTCGGTGGCCGTGATGCCGGCCTGTCGGAACAGCGCCCGCCGGGTCATCGTCGGGGTCGCCGAGGCCGCGGTGTGGGAGGCGGCGGCGCGGCGCCCGGCCGTCGAGCGCCCCGCGTCGACGGTGAGCACCGGCATCCGCCGGGTGACCCGCCGGGCGGTGCGGGAGAACGCACGGGGGTTGCCGAACGACTCCAGGTGCAGCAGGGCCAGGTCGGTGTGGTCGTCGCACTCCCACCACTGGAGGAGGTCGTTGCCGCTCACGTCGCGCTTGTCCCCGAGCGAGACGAAGCTGGAGACGCCGATGCCCAGGCGGGAGAGACCGTCGAGGAGGGCCATCCCGACGCCGCCCGACTGGACGGCGACCCCCGCGGTGCCGGGCAGTGGCCGGCCGACGGCGAAGGTCGCGTCGAGGCGGACGTCGGGCTCCGTGTTGGCGATACCCAGGCAGTTCGGCCCCACCATCCGCATGCCCCAGCGGCGACAGGTCGCCGTCAACTCGGCGGTGCGTGCGGCATCGAGGCCGGCGGTGACCACCACGAGTGCCTTCACCCCGGCCCGGCCGCACTCGTCGGCGACGCCCGGGACGGCGGCGGCCGGCACCGCCAGGACGGCGAGTTCCGGCGGCTGGGGAAGGTCGCCGACGGACGCGAACGCCGGGGTGTGCAGCACGGCGTGGGCATGCGGGTTGACGGCGTGCAGAAGACCGTGGAAGTGGTCCTCGCGCAGGTTGTGCAGGATGACCCGCCCCACCGACCCCGGCTTGGTCCCGGCGCCGATGACGGCGACCGAGCGGGGCCGCAGCAGCGGCCACAGACTCGCGGTTCCGGCGGTGCGGCCCCGGAGGTCCACGGCGGCGAGGTACGCCTCGTCCGGTTCGAGGCGGATCACGCCGTGCACCGTGGTGCCGTCGTACCGCCGGGTGACGTGCAGCCCGAGGTGTGCCAGGACGCGGTGGATGGGGTGGTTGTCCGCGAGGACGTCGGCCGTGAAGGCGGTGACGCCGTTCTCGCGGGCGGCGTGCACGAGGTGCTCCAGCAAAAGGGTGCCCACGCCGCGGTGGTGGAAGTCGTCGGCGACGGCCAGGGCGATCTCCCCGGTGGCCGGGTCGTCGCCGGTGTCGTACTCGGCGACGCCGATCAGCCGGTCGCCGTGCAGGGCGACCAGGGTGCGGTGGCCGGGGCCGTCGGGCGTGCACAGCCGGTCGGCGGCCCGTTCGCCCGAGCGCCGGCTGGCCATGAAGAAGCGGTTGCGCAGGCTGTCGACGGACATCTCGTCGTAGAGCCGCAGCACCCGTTCGCGGTCCGCCGGGCCCGCCGGGCGCAGGCTGACCGTGCTCCCGTCGGCGAGCAGCGCGGACACCGTGCCGGCCTCGGACACCAGTTCCGTCATCGCACCTCGTCCCTCCACGGGCAGGGCCCGCCTATCGGCTCAGCCGGCCACCGTGCGCCGGTTCGTCGTCGCAACGGTGTGGTCGTCGAACGTCACCTCCACCACGCCCTCCACCGCGCGAACGAGTCGCGCCGCGATGGGTAGCAGCGGGCTGTCCCGGAGCGGCCCGTGCAGCGTCACCACGCCGTCCTCGACGCTCACTTCGACCCGCCGCGCAGTCCCGGGGAAGAGCCGGTCGACGACTTCCGTCCGCACTTCCGCGGCCAGGTCCGCATCGGGGCGCAGGAAGACCTTCAGCAGGTCCGCGCGGCTGACGATGCCCTGCAACATGCCGTGCGCGTCGACCACGGGCAGCCGCTTGACGGACTTGCGGGCCATGGTCCGCGCCGCCTGGGCGATGGTGTCGTCGGCGTGCACGGTCAGCGCCGGTGCGCTCATCAACTCGCCCGCCGTGCGGCCGCCGGCCTTGCGCAGGTCGTCCAGCCGCCGCCGCTGTTCCATGCGGTCCGGGTCCGCGTCCCGGAACTCCTCCTTCGGCAGCAGATCGGCCTCGGAGACCACGCCGATGACCCGCCCCTCGCCCGCGAGCACCGGAAGGGCGCTCACCTTCCACTGCTCCATGGTTTCGACGATCTCCTTGAAGCTGGCCCCCTGACCGACGGCGACCACCGTCTGGGTCATCACGTCGCTGACCGTGTGCGGGCTGTGCGCCATGACGCCGTCTCCTCCGCTCTCCCCCGGGCTGCGACATCTTCAGCGTGCGATGGCCCGCCCGCCCCCGGCAGGGGCCGTCCGGCCCTACCTCCCGCCGATCGGCCGGGGCGCACCGCGCAGTCGGGGGACCCGGCGCGCCCGTCCGCCGCCGGGGAGGCGGCCATGACGCCCCGTGTCGTTCGGTGTGGACGGCTCGCCCGCGGGCCCGGCTTCGCCGCGGGCGCGCTCATGGATACGAGCCCTGCGAGCCCGCCCCCGGTGGACCGATGTGCACCGGCGCGACGCCGGTCACGTCGTACGCCACGTCCACCACCCCCTCGATGCCGCGCACCAGACGCGCCACCACGGGCACCAGGGACCGGTCCCGCATATGCCCGCTCAGCGTGACCACCCCGTCGGCGACCTCGACATGCAGGTCCTTCGTCGGCGCGGCGAAGAACTTCGCCAGCAGCTGCCGCACCTCCTGCGCGAGGTCGTCGTCGGACCGGAGGAACACCTTCAGCAGATCGGCCCGGCTGACGATGCCCACCAGCAGGCCCTTGGCGTCCACGACCGGCAGGCGTTTGACCGACGCCCGGGCCATCGTGCGCGCCGCCTGGGCCAGGGTCGCGTCGCCGTGCACGGTCACCGCGGGACTGGTCATCAGCTCGCCCGCCGTCACCGCCTCGGCGCGTCGTACGTCGTCGGACAGCCGCAGCCGCGCCAGTCGCTCCGCGTCCGCCTCCCGGAACCCTTCCTTGGGCAGCAGGTCCGCCTCGGACACCACACCGACCACCCGCCGCTCGGCGGAGACCACCGGCAGCGCGCTCACCCGCCACTGCCGCAGGGTCTCGACGATCTTCTTGAAACCGGCCTCGCGGTCGACGGCCGCCACGGGCTGCGTCATGACGTCGCTGACCCTGCGCGGAGTGTTCGGCATGGTGGCGCCTCCTCGGAAGCGGCTCCGCGCCGCACGGTCACCGTCCGGCCGTCCGGCGCGTGCGGTCCGGCATCACTCCCAGCCTGCGACGTGCCGCCTCGGCCGGACAGGGCCGTCCGGCCCCTTCCCCGCTCACCGCGGGCACGGCAGTTCCGGGCCGGCGCCCATTTGGCCGCCGTGCCCGCCCGCGCCGGCCCGGCGCTCCGTACCGTCGAGGCATGGCCGACGACCAGGAAGACAGGAGCCACGGGCCGAGGAAGCTGTCCAAGGGCCACTACGAACGCGAGCTGTACCGCCTGCAGGCGGAGCTGGTGAAGCTCCAGGAGTGGGTGCGCGCCGAGGGCGCCCGGCTCGTCGTGATCTTCGAGGGGCGCGACGCGGCAGGCAAGGGCAGCACCATCAAACGCGTCACCGCCTACCTCAACCCCCGGGTGGCGCGCATCGTCGCCCTCCCCCGGCCCACCGAGCGCGAGCGCACCCAGTGGTACTTCCAACGCTATGCGGAGCACCTGCCCGCGGCCGGTGAGATCGTGCTGTTCGACCGCAGCTGGTACAACCGGGCCGGCGTCGAACGGGTCATGGGGTTCTGCACGCCCACCGAGTACCAGCGCTTCCTCCACCAGTGCCCGGTCTTCGAGCGCATGCTGATCGAGGACGGCATCCTGCTGCGCAAGTACTGGTTCTCGGTCAGCGACGACGTACAGGAACAGCGGCTCCGCCAGCGCCTGGACGACCCGACCCGCCGGTGGAAACTCTCCCCCGTCGACCTCGAATCACTGACCCGCTGGGAGGACTACTCCCGCGCCAAGGACGACATGTTCGTCCACACCGACACCCCCGAGTCACCGTGGTACGTCGTCGAGAGCGACGACAAACGCCGGGCCCGGCTCAACATGATCGCCCACCTGCTGTCGACGGTGCCTTACCACGACGTCGCCCCGCCCGTCCTGGAGTTGCCGCCCCGCCCGCCGAGCACCGGCTACCGGCGACCGCCGCGCGCCCTGCAGAACCGCGTGCCGGACCACGCGGCCCAGCTGGAGCGGTGACGCCGGGACGTACCAGCCGCTTGGCACGCGTCGGACGGGCGTGCTCATCCGTCCGACGGACGCTGCCGACTTCGAGGTCGGGTCAGCAGAAGATGGTCGTGTAGTGGGCGCCCGGAGTCGTCGAGTTCCAGTGCCACCACGCGACGTCGTTGGGCCGATGGTCCGCGACGGGGGCGGCAGGTGGCGATCGAGGCCACGGCCCAGCGGGCCACCACACCCGCCCTGGCGGCCCAACCCGGTCTGGCCGCCTACCGGCTGGCGCCCACCGCCGAGGCGCTGGGCGCCGTGCTCAGCACGTTCGCCACGCCCTACGCCCACCGGCTGACCGGCAGCGCCGACGCCGCCGCGTTCAGCCCGGACGGGCGCACCCTGGCCACCACCAGCGAGGACGCCACCGTCCGTCTGTGGGACGTGGCGGAGCCGCACCACCCCACCCCCTCGCCGCTGTGCTGACCGGACATCGCAACAACACCGAAGGGGCGGCGTTCGCCCCCGACGGCCGCGTCCTGGCGACGACCAGTCAGGACCGTACCGTCCGTCTGTGGGACGTCTCCGACCGCCGACACCCCCACACCACCCTCGCCGTCCTCACCGGCCACACCAACGCCGTCTACGGCGTGGCCTTCAACCACGACGGCCACGTCCTCGCCAGCGCCGACACCACCGCCCGCCTGTGGGAGACGGACCCCACCCGCGCCGCCGCTCGGATCTGCGCCACCGCCCACCCATCGCTCACCCGCTCCGACTGGGACCACTTCTTCTCCGCACTCCCCTGCCGCCCACCCTGCTAGGTCGTGTCCGCGAAGTCCCGTCGTTCGCCCGGAGGGCGTGCCGGACACCGGACGACAGGCGGGACTCTGCGGACACGACCTGGCCCCCGCCTACGGCAGTGTCACCTCTTCGCGGCCGCTAGACGATCGCAGCGGCGGCGCCGGCGGCGTCGATGAGGAGGGTGCCGATGCCGTCGGGCGGCAGTCCCAACTTCATGATCGCCCTCTTGACCGGGCTGCCTCCGCCGGCGCTGGCTTGGGGGGACATGAGTCCGACGAGTGCGACAGCCCCGATGACGACGGCGACGATTCGACGAGTCCCACGGTGCATGGCGTTCCTCCTAGGACGGGCGACTGGGTGTTGTGTAACGCTGCCGCCTCTGGCCCCCGGTGACGCGTGTGTCTGGGCGAATCCACCCCTATGGACCCGAGGATCGGATCGCTCTCCGCTCCGTGGCCGACGCCCCGGGCGGGGCCGTTCAGGGCCCCTCGGAAAGCGCATCGAGGCAGGCCGACGCCCGTGCTGCTGCGGTCTGGCTCGCGGGCAGCAACGGCAGCCGTACCGCCGGCGTCGGAATCCGACCCTCAGCCGCCAGCACCGCCTTCACGACCGCCGGATTGGGCTCGGCGAAGACCGCCCGGGCCAGCGCCGCCAGACGGTGACCAAGTGCACGAGCGTGCACCAGATTCCCCTTGTCCCAGTCATTGAGCAGTTCGACGAAATGCGCGGTGGCCAGGTGAGCCGAAGCAAGAATCCCGCCCGTGGCCCCAAGAGCGAGCAGCGGGGCCAGGAAGGCGTCTTCCCCGGCCAGCACGGCGAAGTCGGGTGGCAGGTCGCCCATCAGCTCGATGGTGTCCTCGTCCACCGAGCCGGTCGCCAGCTTGACCCCGACGATCCCAGGCATCCGGCACAGTCGACGCAGCGTGCCGGCGCCCAGTGCCTGCCCGGTCCGGTAGGGGATGTGATAGACCACCAGCGGTACCGGGCTGTGCTCCGTCAGGTGTGCGAAGTGCGCGAGCACCCCGCCGGGCGAGGGCCGGACGAACGGCGGTACCGGGACCAGCGCGGCGTCCGCGACCTGCGCCAGTTCCTCCAGCGCCAGCGCGCTCCGTCCGGTGTCGCTGCCGCCGGCGCCCACGATCAGCCTCGCCCCGCGCTCCCGGCACACCCGGGCGCAGACCTCCACCACCTGCCGCCTCTCCTCCGGCGAAAGCGTGGCAGGCTCCCCCGTCGTCCCCAGTGCAACCAACCCAGCCGCACCCTCCGCCAGCACCGAGCGCGCCAGTGACTCCAACGCCCCCAACGCGACCTCCCCGTCCTGCGCGAACGGCGTCACCAACGGTACGTAAATGCCATGCAGTTCCATACCCTTGAGCATGGCGACCCGTTGTCGCACAGGTCCAGTTCACACTCTCGATGGTGCTCGTAAGCTGAGCTGATGCTAGATGTTCGTCGCCTGCGTCTGCTCAGGGAACTCGCACACCGGGGCACCATCGCCGCCGTCGCCGAGGCACTGTCGTTCAGCCCATCCGCGGTCTCCCAACAACTGTCCCTGCTGGAACGCGAGACAGGAGTGCCCTTGCTCAAGCGGACGGGGCGCCGGGTCGCACTCACCCCGACCGGACAGAACCTGGTCCGACACGCCGAGGACATACTCGAACGCCTGGAACACGCAGAAGCCGAACTCGCAGCCGTACGCTCCGGGTTGGCCGGACCGGTGCGCATCGGAAGCTACCCGTCCGCGACCCGTGCGATCATCCCGGCCGCCCTGGCCGCGCTGGCCCGCGAACACCCGATGCTGGAGGCGAGAGTCCTCGACGTCGATCCGGTCGGCGTGGCCGCGGCGCTGCGCGCCGGAGAACTCGACCTGGCCCTGGTGCACGAATACGACGTCGTCCCCGCCGAGCCGCAGCCCGGCCTGACCGGCGAGGAACTGTTCACCGAACCGATGTACCTGGCGGCCCGGACGCCCAGTTCGTTGAACGACCACAGCACCAGCCCGTGGATCATGGCCCCGCCCGGCAGGCTCTGCCGCACGATGGCCATGCGGGCCTGCCAGGCAGCCGGCTTCGCCCCGCACGTGCGCCACGAGGTCGACGACTTCGCCACCGTCCTGGCCCTGGTCGCGCTCGGCCAGGGCGTCGCCCTGATCCCCCATCTCGGCGCCACCGCACCACCCCCGGGCCTGAGCCTCACGCGACTCCCGATGTCCCGACGCACGCGTACGGTCCACCGCGCGGGCGCGGCCGACCACCCGGCCGTCACCACCGTCACCGCCGCCCTCCGCATGGCTGTCCCACCGGAACTCCTGTGATCGGCTCCGGACAGCACGCCCGGCCGCGCGGTCCGGCGTCAGGCCCGCAGGCGCGGTCCGGCGGTCGCCGTGGTCCTGCGGAACGCGGCCCGGACGGCTGCGGCGCAGGCGTATCCGGCGACGCAGCCCAGCGTGTTGGCCAACAGGTCGTTGACGTCGGCCGTCCGCCCCGAGGCGGTGAGGTACTGCGTCGTCTCGATGGCGAGGGAACCCAGGAATCCCACGGTCGTCGCGGTCAGAAGACTCACGCCTGCGCTCGCCAGGAGCAGCCCGCCGGGGACGAACATGAGCACGTTGAGGAAGAAGTCCCAGGTGTCGGCGGGGTTCGAGAGGTCGAGCAGCTTGAGGTTCATCGCCTGTCCGCCTCCGGAGCGCGTGCCGAACGTCAGGCCCACGACCCCGGCCACCCACAACCATCCCAGCGCGCTGCACACGCGATGGGACGTCCGCCGGGGACGGCCGATCAGGAACGTCACCACGGCGATGACACCACAGCCGAGGACACCGGTGCTCAGGGCGAGGGGAAAGGACACAGGGGCTCTCCTTCGGTTTTCTGTCCAGCGGGTTGGCCAACGGATATCGATGGGAGAGACGACCGAGCGAAAAGTCCGGTTCTCGCGCATTTGGTGACTTACTTCACGGCCTGGTGACTGGCGACGCTGCCGCCCGCCCCTCGGCCGAACCGGCATCGGACGAAGAGCGAATTCGGTTGCGGCGGGGCGGGTGGGCTCGGTGAGGTACGTCCATGGACGGTGCCATGGAACGGGCGCAAGGCGTGCGGGTGGAAGGCAGTCGTAGGGGCGCCACGCACCCGGCTCCATGGCGCGCGACGACGGTTCTCGCGGCCCTGATGCTGGCCGCGTTCACCTTCAACACGGCGGAGAACCTGCCGATCGGCCTCCTGGAGCTCATCTCGAAAAGCCTCCGGGTTCCGGTGGCGGCGGTCGGCCTCCTGGTCACCGGCTATGGGGTGACGGTGGCCGCGGCATCCTTGCCGCTCGCCCACGCCACGCGGACCGTGCCCAGGCGCCATGTGCTCACCGGACTGCTGGCCGCGCTCGTCGTGTCCAGTCTGGTCGCGGCGCAGGCGACCTCCTACTGGCTGCTCCTCGTGGCACGGCTGCTGACGGCTCTCGCCCAGGCACTGTTCTGGGCCGTGACGGGGCCGGTCGCGGTGGGCCTGTTCGCGCCCGAGGTCCGTGGGCGTGTGGTCGGGGCGCTGTCCGTCGCCGGTTCGCTCGCCCTCGTTCTCGGTGTTCCCCTCGGGACCTGGCTGGGCCAGCACAGTGACTGGCAGGTGCCCGTCGCGCTGCTCGCAGGACCGGGGCTCTGCTCGCTCGTCACGATCGCCGCCGTGCTGCCGACCTCACCGCCGGAGGCGGAACCCGCCGCCTACGGAACCAGTCCCGACACCCGGCGGTTCGGGACCGTACTGGCGGCCGGCGCGCTGTCCGCCACGGGGGCGTTCGCGGGATACACCTACATCGTGACGTTCCTTCTCGACGTGAGCGGCTTCGCCCCGAACACGGTCGGCGTCTGGCTCGTGGTCTTCGGTGTGGCGTGTCTGGCCGGGGTCGGCATCACCGGGGCGCTGCTGGACCGCTTCCCTCACGCGGCGCCGGTCACGGCCGTGGCCACCCAGGCGGTGGGCATGCTCGGCCTGTTCGCGGCCGGCACCCATCAGGTGGCGGCCGTGGTGTTCCTGGTCCTGACGGGCGGTGCGCTCGGGCCGGTGTTCATGACCACTCAGAACGCGATGCTGCATTGCGCGCCCGGACGCACGGACATCGCGCTCGCGGCGAACTCCGGTTCGTACAACGCCGGTATCGCGGCGGGCGCCGCGCTCGGTGGGCTGGTCCTTCCGCTCGCCGGCGTGCGGGGCACGTTCCTCGCCGGCGGGCTGCTGACCGTGCTGGCCTGCGCGGTGCTGCTGGGCGGCCGGTGGCGTCTTCGCCGATGGGGGCCGGGGTGCGGCCGTCGGGGCTGAACTCGGCCTTCCGGACCGTGCCCTGAGGGCTGTACAGGCCGGCCACCGGCGGCAGCAGAATCGCCGTGTGGCAGCCCCGACGACCGACCGACTCAGTCGTCGCCACCCTCGTTGTCGTCGTACGCGTCATGGGTCGGGGCGGTGCGCAGGGCGCCGGTGCGCGGGTCCACGAGGAGCTTGTGCTCCATGCCGTCCTCGGTGATGGTCTCGACCTCCCAGACCGCCTGCGCACGGTGGTCATCGTCCAGTTCGACGGAGGTCACCGTGCCGTGTCCGGCGGCGGCCGTCCTGGCAACGCCGGCGGCGTCGGCCCGCGCGGTGTCCAGGGCGGCTCGCTCCTGACCGTGATCGTCGTCATTCCCCCCGTCGATGCGCTGCTCCAGCACTCGTGCGGTGCGCGCGTCGAGGGTGATCTCGTGCCACCTGCCGTCCTTGCCCAACACGTCCACGTCCCAGACCAGGCCGGGGCGGTCCTGGTCCAGGTCCAGGCCGGACACCTTGCCAGGGACGGCCTTGAGGGCGGCGGCTGCCGCCTGGGGTGCGGTCACCCGGGCGGCGCGGGCCTCCCGGAGGTCCTCGGTGTCCTGTCGGCCGTTCCCGGCGGCCGGCGCCGCGGTCGGTGCGCTGCCGCCGGCTCCGCTCCCACTGACCGCGACGGCGGTGACCGTACCGACCGCCAGCACGGCGGCCGCGGCGGCGGCGATGACGAGGTGGCGTTTCATGTGCTCTCCTCACGTGGTTGCTCGGGCCCGGTCGTCCGGGTTCGCGCTGTCGAACGCTGTGCCACCACAGTGGTCGAACGGACCTGAAGCGGAGCTGAAGCCACCTGAAGGTCTCTTCAGGTAGGCGGGGGCCGGCGAGCCGACGAGCCGGCGGGATCGGGATTTCCGCCCGTACCCGGTGTCGCTCCTCTTCTCCTCCGAAGGCGCCGAACCTACGCTCAACTTGACTGCTACGTATGGGGGTTGCTGATGGCATACGTACGCGATCCGGTACACGGGGCGACGGGCGCCGGGAACACCCGGGGCCGCCTCGCGAGGGCTTTCGCGGCGCTCAGGAATTCCAGCGGCACCGGACCCCGGTTCGCGCTCCTGATCATCCTCGTGACGGCGTCGAGCTTCGCGACGCTGACCAGCGTGCTCGACCAGCTCTCGGTGCTGTCCGAGTCGGGGCGCCCCGGCGCGGGCCTGTACGGCACACCGAGCTGTCTGTACGCCGCCGGGTTCGACCCCTCCAGCAGCGATCTGGGCAATCTCCGGGCGACCATGAGCCGTCCGGACGCCCTGCTGAAGTGCCTGGGCGACCGGCCGGTCGGCTACCGGGCGTTGATCGCGACCGCGGTGCTGCTCGCGGTCGCGGCACTGGTCTACTGGTGGATGCCGAAAGCACGCGACTGGCGGCGCAGGATGGTGCCGGTCGAAGCCGTTGATGCCGACGGCACACTGCGAGCCGAACTGGCCGCCCTGTGCGAGCGCACCGGCGTCCGGTCGAGCCTGCGCTTCCGCGTCGATCCGGCCCGGATGACCTCGGGCGCCAGCGCCTACGGCCGCACCGGGAACTACACCGTGTGCCTGCATGTCGGTCTGCTCGCCCGGCGCGGCACCGACCCCGAGGGCTTCCGTGCGGTCGTGCTGCACGAGCTCGCCCACGTCCACCACCGGGATGTGGACTACGCCTACGCCAGTACCGCACTGTGGCGGGTCTACGTCCTGCTCGCCCTCCTGCCGCACTTCGCGGGGATCGGCTGGATCTTCCTCCTCGCGTTCTCCGGCACCGACTCGCCATGGTGGCCCGGGGCCGCGCCCACGCTGTTGGCCGAGGTCTTCGTCGGGCTGCTGCTGACCGCGCTGCTGCACCTCGCCCGGGCCGATCTGCTGCGCCGACGCGAACTCCACGCCGACCTCCAGGCGGTTGCCTGGGGCGCGCATCCCGGCAGTTGGGACCGGTCCGACCCGGCGGGTGCCGTGGCCCCCGCGCTGCGCCGGCTCACCACGCTGCTGCGGACCCACCCCAGTTGGGCGGAGCGTCGTGGCGTCCTTGCCGATGCCGGCCGTGGTTTCCGGGTCAGCCCGTTGGAGATGTTCCTGACCGGCGCCTCGGCGTCGCTCCTGTACTCAGCGCTGGGGTTGACGTCTTCCGCTCTGCTCCCGGAAACCGTGGGGTGGTCGTACGCCCTGGCGGCCACGGTCGCGGTGGTGACGCCGGTACTCTGTGCCGGCCTGGGCCTGCCGCTGGTGCGTGCCTCGGACCCGGCACGGGGTTACGTCAGGTCCACTGTGGCATCGGGCCTCTGGTTGGGCTGCGGCCTGTTGGTGGGCGAGGTGACGGCCAGTGGCCAGTACCGGCTCGACGTGCTGGTGTCGCAGCCCGAGTACCTGCTCGCGTTCCTGTTCATCGGGGCGGTGCCGGCACTGTGGTGGTCCCACAGCCTGCAGCTGGCCCTCGGCCTGCCGCGGCGGGGGCAGCGGTGGGCGGCAGCCGTGGTCTGCGCGCTGGTGACCGCGGCGGTGCTGCTCACCGGACTGCTGTGGTGGCGCCTGGGAGGCGAGCGGATCGCCATGGGGTACGGCGATGCCGGCGAGGGGTTGGCCGCGATGTACGCCCGGATGGTGCCGGGCAACTGGCGGGACTACGGCCTGGATCTGTCCACCCTCACGGTCGGCATGCCGCTTCTCACGCCGCTGTCCGAGGAGCGCCTGGCCGATGCCACGGCCTTCCTGATGTGGTTCGTTCCACTGGTTCTCCTGCTTGTGCGGGGGCCGGGACTGCGGATGCGCCGGACGCTCGGCGCGGGCGTGGCCGGCGGGCTGGTGTCGTGGGCCGGACTGGCCGCGGCGATGTACGCGATGTACCTGCAGCGGCCGGCCACGCTGAAGGAGCGCGCGGGACCCTTCCTCGTCGTGCACGCGTGGTGGATGATCGTGACGGTGTTGGCGGCCTGCGGGCTGACCGCCGCACTGGTGGCGGCGTACTCCCGACACCACTGGCTGCTGCGGGCACTCATCGCCGCACAGATCACCCAACTGATGGCGTATGCCGGGGTGTTCGTGCTCTACTCCGCCGACGGCTGCCTCGGACCGCTGAACACCGTCCTGGACGCCTGCCAGTGGCGCCCGCACAACGGCCTGACCGTCGACAAGGGGGTCACCCACCTCACGCTGACCGGCGCCGTCGTCGGCGCGGCCTGCGCGGCCCTGATGGGCGCGGGCGCGGCCTGGGCCGCCCGCCGACTGCGCAGGCGGCCGGCGACGTCGGACCTGCCCGCGGTCCCGGCGCCCACCGCGCCCCGCCGGCGGCGCTGGGCACTCCTCACCACGGGCACGGTCCTTGCGCTCGGTGTTCCCGCCCTGTTGCTGACCGTCGTGACGATCCTGCAGACGACCTCCTCGCCCTCGTCCGTCGTGGCCGGCTCCTCGGGGGACACGGCGGCCACGGGCGACAAGAAGCCGGACCGGCTCTCTCCGGGCCAGGCGGCCAAGCTCCACACATGGCAGGTCTGGTCGTGGATGTACCACGGCGGGGCGCTGCACGCGCAGCAGATCGAGACCGCCTGGGCAGCCCTGGCCCACCGGATCCTGCTGCTCTCCGCCCAGAGCAGGGACAAGAACGGGCAGGTCTGGGTGGACGAGAAGCGGTTCCACGGCCCTTGCGGCACGCTGGGCAAGCGGGTCGAGGAGGCACAGGGCTACTTCCGGGTTCCCGACCCGGACCTGCAGACGTCGTGGTCCGACACGCTCGGCCAACTGCGGCGGGGGGCCCAGAAGTGCCAGCAGGCGACGGTTCCGCCCACGGGCGAGACCCGCAAGGCCGAAGAACAACGCGGGGCACTCTTCACCACCTCCCTGAACGAGATCGCCAAGGGGATGCGCAGTCTCTCCACCACGCTTCAGGACATCACGAAGGCGGCCACGTCGAAGACCACCAAGTAGGAACTCGGGCCTGCCGAGGGGTGATTGGGGTCGACGTGAACGGCACGGGGCATCGGGACGTCCGGCCAGTGACGCCAGGTAGTGTCAGGGGACTCCGGGCCTTTCGGTCCGTCTCGCATCATTGTGCGAAGGCGATCACCAACGAGCGACACGATTGGCGCTGGTCGCGACGCATGCTTCTCGGGGAAGCGTGGTAACCCAGGGGCGCACGGAATCGTGATCTTGATCCGCGTGCGCCATCTTGATGTTTGCGCCCCCTGAGTGCGAAGGCGCCCTCCTTCACGCCGTATCGAGATGATCTCCAGCCTGTTTCGCTTGTCCCTGCGCACGGCCCCCTGCCCATCAACGGCCGTTCCGCTCACCTCTGTTCACGTCCCGGGAGGGAATGTGTCCACACCGGACAGCGTCACCGGTTCCGTCACCGATGAGCCCGTACTCGATCCAGCCGCAGACAGCGCACGCACCAGCCTCAGCACGCAGGCCGCACGCCAACTGGCCACCACCACCAAGACCGTGCCCCAGATGCAGGCCATCACGTCGCGGTGGCTGCTGAAGATGCTGCCGTGGGTGGACGTCAGGGGTGGTACCTACCGGGTCAACCGACGGCTGCAGCTCCGAGTCGGCCGGGGACGTGTCCAGTTCGAGCAGAACGGCGCGGACGACATCAAGGTGATCCCCCAGACCCTCACCGAACTCCCGGTCCTGCGCGGCTACGACGACATCGAGGTCCTCAAGGAGATCGCCGGCCGCTTCCGCGTCCGGGAGGTCCGGGCCGGCCAGGTCCTCTTCGAAGCGGGGCAGCCCGCCACCGAGGCGTTCCTCGTCGTCCACGGCCGGTTCTCCCGCTACAAGCCAGGCAAGTACGGCGAGGAGGAGATCATCGGTGTCGTCACGGACGGCGACCAGATGGGGGACGAGGCGATCGGCCAGCCCGAACCGCGGTGGCTGAGCTCCGTCCGGGCGGATACCGAGGGCGTGGTGATGGTGCTGCCCTGGGACGTGGTCGAGGAGTTCACCGGCCGCGTGCCGAGCCTGGCCGCGCACCTGTCGGCGTACGCGGAGCAGCAGCGGCTCCCCATGAACCGCAAGGGCGAAGCGGATGTGCCGGTACAGGCGGGGCATGTCGGCGAGCCGATGCTGTCCGGCGGCTTCGTCGACTACGAACTCGCCCCGCGCGAGTACGAACTCTCCCTGACCCAGACCGTGCTCCGGGTCCACAGCCGGGTCGCCGACCTCTACAACGAACCCATGGACCAGACCCAGCAGCAACTCCGGCTCACCGTGGAGGAGATCCGCGAGCGCCAGGAGTGGGAGCTGGTCAACAACCGGGAGTTCGGGCTGCTGCACAACGCCGACTACGGCCAGCGCATCAGCACCTACACCGGTCCGCCGACCCCCGACGACATGGACGAGCTGTTGTCCATGCGCCGCAAGACACGCCTGTTCCTGGCCCATCCGAAGGCGATCGCCGCCTTCTTCCGGCAGTGCAACAAGCGCGGTCTGGTGCCGGGCACGGCCGACGTCGACGGGCACGAGGTCCCGGCCTGGCGCGGCGTCCCGATCTTCCCGTGCGGCAAGATCCCGATCAGCGGTACGCACACCAGCAGCATCGTCGCGCTGCGGACCGGGGAGGCGGACCAGGGCGTGGTCGGCCTGTACCAGACAGGCATCCCCGAGGAGTTCCAACCGGGTCTGAACGTCCGCTTCATGGGCATCGACCAGGCCGCCATCATCAAGTACCTCGTCACCGCCTACTACTCGCAGGCCATCCTCGTGCCCGACGCCGTCGGCATCCTGGAGAACGTCCAGCTCGGCCGGAGCGCCGACTGACCCGGTGGAGTACCAACCATGAGCACGCCCCCCAGCACCGACTCCGGGTTCACCATGCCCGGACCGCCGAACCTCGTCCGGGACCTGCGGGCCCGCAACGGCGGAGCCGTCCCCGGCCTGAAGTACCGGCCGGCCGTCCCCGCCGACCCGGAGAAGGCCAAGGAGATCGACCGCAGGTTGGAGGAGTGGGCCCGCGGCCTGGACCTCTTCCCCGCGCAGTGGACCGGGGACTTCGCGGAGTTCCAGTGCGGCCGGGCCGTCGTCCTGCAGCACCCCGGCGCGGTCGATCTCGAACGCCTCACCGTCGCGGGGAAGTTCCTGCTGGCGGAGAACGTCGTCGACAGTTGCTACTGCGAAGAGGACGAGGGTCGGGGTGCGTCGCGCAGCGGCCTCGCCGGCCGGCTGATCCTGGCCCAGTCGGCCCTCGACCCCTTCCACGGCACCCCGGCCCTGGAGGAGGAGTGGCACGAGGGCATGCAGGCCGACGGACCGCTGCGCTCGTACTACTGGGCGATGAAGGACCTCGCGGCCGTCTCGACGCCCAGCCAGGCGGACCGTTTCGTCCACGACATGGCACGGCTGCACCTCGGCTATCTCGCCGAGGCGTCCTGGGCCGAGACGCGACACGCACCGCAGGTCTGGGAGTACCTGGTCATGCGGCAGTTCAACAACTTCCGCCCCTGTCTGTCCCTCGTGGACACCGTGGACGGCTACGAGCTGCCCGAGGCGCTCTACGCCCGTCCCGAGGTCCAGCGGGTCACCGCGCTGGCGTGCAACGCCACGACCATCGTCAACGACCTGTACTCCTTCACCAAGGAACTGGCCAGTGACCCGACCCACCTCAACCTGCCGCAGGTGGTGGCCGCCAACGACAAACGCGGCCTGAAGGCCGCCTACCTGAAGAGCGTCGAGATCCACAACGAGGTCTACGAGGCGTTCGAGGCGGAGTCGGCCCCGCTGGCCGCCCTCTCGCCCCTCCTCGAAAAGTACGTCCGGGGGCTGACCGACTGGGTCTCCGGCAACCACGAGTGGCACGCCACCAACACCGACCGCTACCAGCTGCCCAACTACTGGTAGACCCGCGCACGCATCGTCCCAAGGAGTCACCGTTGACCATCACACACGCCGACACCGCCGCCCGCACGCCGGTGCCGACCCAGTCCACGTACCAGTCACGGGTCGCGGACTACTGGAACGCCGAGGAGAACCCGGTCAACCTCGAACTCGGAAAGATCGACGACCTGTACCACCACCACTACGGCATCGGGGACGCCGACTGGTCGGTGCTGGACGAGCCGGATCCCGACCGCCGTCGGGAACGGGTCGCCGGCGAACTGCACCGCCTGGAGCACGCCCAGGCCGAGCTGCTCGCCTCCCACCTCGGTGACCTCACCCCGTCCGACCGCGTCTTCGACGCCGGCTGCGGACGCGGCGGCGGCAGCGTGGTGGCGAACCTGCGCTACGGCTGCCACGCCGACGGGGCCACCATCTCCGCCAAGCAGGCCGAATTCGCCAACGAGCAGGCCCGCAAACGGGGTATCGACGACAAGGTCCGCTACCACCACGGCAACATGCTCGACACCGGCTTCACCTCCGGTGCGTACGCGGCGTCCTGGAACAACGAGTCGACGATGTACGTCGAACTGGACCTGCTGTTCGCGGAGCACGCGCGGCTGCTGCGGCGGGGCGGGCGCTACGTCACGATCACCGGCTGCTACAACGACGCCTACGGCCGCGCCTCCCGCGAGGTGTCCCTCATCAACGCCCACTACATCTGCGACATCCACCCCCGTTCGGCGTACTTCAACGCCATGGCCCGCAACCGACTCGTCCCCGTGCACGTCGAGGACCTGACGGAGACCGCGCTGCCGTACTGGGAGCTGCGCCGGAAGGCCGACCACCTGGTCACCGGCATCGAGGACACGTTCTTGAACGCCTACCGCAACGGGAGCTTCCAGTACCTGCTGATCGCCGCTGACCGCGTGTGAGGTGCCGGGGCCGCACCTCTGACGGATGCCGTTGGTCTGTTCGGCCCCTCGTATGACGTCGGTCCCCACGATCCGGTCGTGATCGTGGGGATTGACGCTTTCGTTCCGGACGGGGTCCGCCGACGGCGCCGGATCAGCCTGCCTTCGTGGTCAGTTGGGCGTCCTGGGGGACGGAGGGCGTCGCGGCGGCGGCTCGGCGCGGTGGGGCCAGTGCGGCGGCGATGACCACCGCGCCGATCGCGCAGACGGCGGCCGTTCCGTACAGCGCGATGTGCAGGGCATGGGTGAACCCGTCCGCCAGCACACCGGGGTCGCTGCCGGACAGGTCGCCCGCGGCGACCCGCGCGGCCAGTTCCTGCGAGCCGACGCGGGTGCCGATGAGGCTGACCAGCACCGCGCCGTACACGGCGATGACGATGGCTTCGCTGCCGATCCGCAGGGTGTTGAGGAATCCGGTGGCCATGCCGGCCCGCTCGGGCTCGACGAGGCTCATCGCCGCGCCGTCGCCCACACCGAACGACAGTCCGGCTCCCAGTCCGCTCGTCAGCAGCGGACCGGCGATCACCGCGACGGAGGAGGACGGCCCGATCACGCTGAGCCAGGCGTTTCCGCCGGCGAACATCACCAACGAGAGCGTGATGAGCGTTCGGGGCGACACCCCCCGGTTGACGAGCCCCCCGGCCAGCGGTGGGGCCAGGAGTACCGGCGCGGTCATCAGCAGCAACACCGTTCCCGCGCGCTGGGGCGAGAAGCCGCTCGCGCCCACCAGATAGGTGGGCAGGTACGTCAGCAGCGTCACGAAGCCGAAGGTCGACACCACCGGCACCATGCACAACGCCAGGAACCGGCGGTTCTTCACCAGCGTCAGATCCAGGACCGGCGCCGTCGAGCGCGCCTGCAGGACGACGAAGAGCACCAGCAGCCCCACGCCGACGACGAGCAATGCCAGCACACCAGGGCTCGCCCAACCCCGCTCCGGGCCCTGGACCGCACCCAGGACGAGCAGGCCCAGGCCGGCGACGAACACCACGGCACCGGTCACATCCAGCCGGGGTCGCTGTTCGGCGCGGGACTCGGCGACGAAACCGACACCGGCCAGTGCCACGACCACCAACACCGCGTGCAGTCCGAAGGTGGCGCGCCAACCGAGTGCGCCGACCAACCAGCCCGCCAGGGTCGGCCCGGCCGCCAGACCGAGGCCGGCGGCACTGCCGAGCGCCGCGAACGCCCGGGTGCGCGCGGCGCCGTCGAACGTCGTGGCCAGGATCGCGCCTCCGCTGGCGAACACCCCCGCCGCACCGATGCCCGACAGGGCACGGGCGATGTCCAACAGGACGATGCCGGGTGCGACTGCCGCGGCGAGCGAGCCGACGGCGAACACGGTCGCACCGGTCGCGAAGGTCCGACGACGCCCCACCAGGTCGGCCGTGGATCCGGCGACGAGCATGAACGAGGCGAAGGTGAGGTTGTAGGCGTTCATGACCCACTGCAGGGATGCGCCAGCGGCGTGCAGGTCCTCGCCGATGTCGGGCAGGGCGACGGCTGCCCCGGAGATGGACATCGGCACGGTGACGAAGGCCAGCAGCACCACCAGCAGGGCAATCGTCGGACGGGAGCGGCCCGTAGGGACGGTAGTCACGAGTTGAGACTCCTTCAGGGGACGTTCAACGGCCACAGTCGGCCACTCAGGGGACAGTGCCACTGAGTGGCATTAGCTGTCAAAGGGCAAAAGCTTCCTGGTGGTAATCTCCTGGGTGTGAGTGATGACCTGCGCGCCCTGCCGCTGCGCGAACGCAAGAAGCTGCGCACTCGCCGAACCCTCGCCGAGACCGCGCTGCGCCTGTTCACCGAGCGCGGATACGACGCCACCACGCTCGACGACCTGTGCGACGCGGTGGAGGTGTCCAAGCGCACCTTCTTCCGGAACTACCGGTCCAAGGAGGACGTCGCGCTCGCCTCCGACAGCGACCTGTGGTCGACCTATCTGGACCACGTGGCCGCCCTGAAGTTGGACGGCCCGCTGCTGGCGGTTCTCCGCACGGCCCTGGACACCACCCTGGGCGCGATGGACCCGGACTGGGACCGCCGCTTCCTGGCCACCCGTGAGCTGTCGGACGGCGTTCCCGCACTGCAGGCACACAGCCTGGGGTACTGCCACGACACCACTGGCGCCATCGTCCGGACGGTCACCGAGCGTTCCGGTGCCGACGTCGACGGGGTGCGCCTCCGCCTGACCGTGGAGATCTTCGTGGCCGCCTGGCACACGGCTTCCCTGCACTGGACGGCACAGGGCGGCCGGGGAGGCCGCGACGGCCTGACGAAACTGGTCGAGGAGACCTTCGCCAAGATCCCCGACGCACTCACCTGCTCCGCCTGAGGACTTACTGCCCCTTCCGGAGCCCGCGCTCACCCGTGGTGCCGCCGCGTCCCGGGCCGGGAGTTCGCACGGCGCGGGTGATCGGGACGCGGAGTGCACGGCGCGGCGCGCCCTCTACGCCCGTTGAATTCCCCTCACCAACGCCGTACATCAAGCCGGGAGCCACCTCCCGGCGCATCAATGACATCGCCCATGACCTCATCGTCGACAAGTACGGCGCGGAGATCGATCGCGAAGACCTGTCCGGCTACGACTCCAGCGCATACGCCGCCATATCCATCGCACACAATGAGGTCGCATTCAGTGGCGAGCCGAACGGAATTCCCCTGAGGAAGGGAGATCTCTTCGGCGTCGATGTGAGCATCAAGAAGAACGGCTGATGCGGTGACACACAGCGGATGTGCGGCCGTCACCGACTCCGGTTGCGAGGTGCTGGATCTGCGCGAGGGCGAGGACGTCACGTTCTACGACCATCGTCGCCTGTCCCGAGGGGTTCCGGTGCCGCGGTGAGCTGCTGCCGTAACCAGTCGTGGAACGTGTGGATGGTGGATGCGCGCGGATGGCCCTCGCGCCAGCTGAGGAAGTAGTCGAGTTGGGCGCGGATCTCGACGTCCCCGATCCGCACCAGGTCCCCGCGGCCCAGGTAAGCGTCGGCCATCTGCCGGCGCACCATGGCCACGCCCTGCCCGGCCAGCGCCGCCCGCAGCAGCGCCTCCGCATCGGAGTAGATCACCCCGTGCGCGGGTTCGTCCGCGTCGATCCCGGCCGCGGCGAAGAACTCCTTCCAGGAGCGCAGGGCGAAGCGGAGCAGCGGTGCCTGGGGCAGTGTCCCGAGGGTCAGCCCCGGGTGTCGGGCCGTCAGCCCGGGGCTGCAGACGGCGATGACCTGGTCCTCCAACAGGCGCACGGAGCGGCGGTCGTGAGCCTCGACCGGACGGTGCCAGATGCCCCGGTCCACCGAGCGGGGATCGGGCGGGGCCATCCCCGTGTGGAGCCGCACCGACAACTCGATCTGCGGGTGCGCCCGGGCCAGGTCCGCCAGGCGCGGGATGAGCCACACATTGGCGAAGTCGGCCATCACGCTCAGTTCCAACGGCATGGACGACGCGCCGGCCTCGCCCATGGCCTCCCCCAGGGCCTCCACGAGGTCCCCGAGACTGCGGCGCAGCCGGGCCGCGAGGCGTGCGCAGACCGGGGTCGGCAGCATCTGCGTCCCGGACCGGGCGAAGAGGGCCACCCCGAGCTGCGCTTCGAGCTGGCGGATCTGATGGCTGACCGCGCTGTGCGTGACGTGCAGTTCGCGGGCGGCCAGGGTGTAGCTGCGCAGCCGCGCGGCGGCTTCGAGGGACCGTAGGGACGCGAGGTTGGGCAGCGACTGTGCGTCCACTCTCCGCTCCGCTCTCGTTGCGTCAGCCGTGGTCTGCTGGGGAAATCTACCTGGTCGGCGGGGGTGCCAGTCCCCCGGTCGCCCTCACCGCCGTGGCAGCAGTGCCGTTGTGCCCAACGCCGTGGCCACCAACAGGCAGGCGGCGAGCAGCAGGCTTTGGCGCATACCCGTCGCGAAGTCCTGGGCGATGAGGGCACCGAAGACGGCGATGCTGAGCGCTCCGCCCGTCTGGCGACTGGTGTTGAGCAGCGCTGCCGCCGTGCCCGCCCGCGCGGCGGCGACGCTGTCGAGCAGCAGGGAGGTCATCGCCGGCATGGCCAGCGCGCCGCCGAAGCCCAGCGGGGTCATCGACAACGCGGTCAGCCAGGCGGGCGTGCCCTTGTCGACGGCGAGCAACGCGCCGCAGCCCAGCGCCACGGTCAGCAGCCCCACGACGATGACGGCCCGCGGGCCGTAGCGGGAAACCGCCCGCGGCGAGAGGTAGTTGAAAACCGCGGTGATCGCCGCCATCGGCACGAACATCAACCCGGCCGAGAACGCCGACTGTCCCCGCTGCTGCTGGAAGAAGAGGCTCAGTACGAACACCCCGCCGTAGAAGGCCGCGTTGACGGCGAAGCCCGCGACGACCGGCACGGTGACGCCGCGCTGTCGGAACAGCTTCGGCGGCAGCATCGGCGTGCGCCGCCGCGCCTCGACGACCACGAACCCGACCCCGGACGCCACCGCGACCCCGACCGCCGTCAGCACCGTTCCCGTCAATCCGCGGTGACCGCCCTCGATCACGGCGAAGGTCAGGCCGGCCAGCGCGAGTACCGCCGTCACCTGGCCCGGGAGGTCGAACGGCGCACGGTGGCGCGGTGAGGGCGCCGCCCGCAGCAGCGTCAAACACGCGGCGATCCCCGCGGGCGCGTTGAGGAAGAACACCGCCCGCCAGGTCCACGTCGTGGTCAGCAGCCCGCCCAGGACGGGCCCAGCGGCGATGGCCACCGCGCCGCCGAGCGTCCACAGGGCGATGCCCCGCGCTCGCGCGACCCGATCGGGGAACGCCTGCCGGATCAACGCCAGCGAGGCGGGCACCATCACCGCCGCCGCGCTCCCCTGCACCACGCGCGCCGCCGTCAGGGCACCCAGCGTCGGCGCCGCCGCGCAGGCCAGCGAGGCGACGGTGAAGACGCCCAACCCCCAGCCGTACGCGCACCGCGCGCCCACCGCGTCGGAGAGCGCACCGGCTGAGAGCATCAGCGCCGCGAACATCAGCGTGTAGGTGTCAGCGACCCACTGGAGCCCGGCCAAGGAACCGCCGAATTCTCTCCCCACGGCGGGCAAGGCGACGTTGACGCCGGAGACGTCGACCGTGATCACGAAGAATCCGAGCACCGCGGCAACCAGAGCCGCTACGGCCGCACCCGGTCGCGGCTCCGGCGCATCGCGGAGAGCCGCCTGCGCGCCGATGTCTGTATCTGGTCCTGCGTCTGTTCCTCCGCCCGTTCCGGTTCCGCGCCCGCCGGGGGCAGATCCTCGCGCTGTTGGAGTCGCTGCGTCCCTCCCCGGCATGCGTGGTCAGCCGCACCAACGACCTGCTGGCCGCCAACCGACCCGGCCTGCGCCTCTTCGCCGGCATCACGGACTGGCCACCGGAGCGCCGCAACCTCACCCGCTATATGTTCCTGCACCCCATGGGGCACAGGCTCTACCGCGACTGGGAGAAGATGGCCGGCCACAGCGCGGCCCACCTGCGTGCGATGGCGGGCGCTGACCCGGACATGCCGGAACTGGCCCAGCTCGTCGGTGAACTCGTCGTCAGGAGCCCGGAGTTCGCCCGCCTGTGGGAGCGGTACGAGGTGCGGGTGCGCGGCGGCGGCCAGAAGCACTTCAACCACCCGGAGGTCGGCTCGATGCGCCTCCACTACGAGGTGATGGCGATCTTCCGCACCGACGACCAGGGCCTGATCACCTACCAGGCACTGCCCGGCACCCCGGACCACGACGCGATGCTGCTACTGGACATGGCCGACCCCAGCGAAGCAGCACTCCCCTCGCAGGTCGAGCGGTAGCGGCCGCCCGCCGGATGCAGGCGCCCGGCTCAGTCGCCGTGGCGGGCCACCGCGTCGGTCAGGCGTTCCAGGACGTTGCGGATGTCGGGGTGTTGATCCGTTCCGGCGCGGTAGAGGGCGCGGACGCTGCGGTGGACCGGGGTGCTCAAACTGTGCCCGCTGAGGTCCGGCGCTCGACGACACCGCCGGCCCCGCCCACATCCGGATGACCGCGCGGAAGGGCGGGCCGGCGATCTCGCCGTGCGGCCGGTGTCACAGATACGGCCGGGTGGTCATTTCGATGAAGTGCCGGGACGGATCCCTGAAGTAGACACCCCGTCCGCCGTGCTCGGTGTTGGTCCGGCCGGGTTGACTCATCCGGGGGTCGGCCCGGTGCTCGATGCCCTGTGCCTGGATCCGCGCGTAGGCCCGGTCGAACAGGTCGTCGTCGACGAGGAACGCGTAGTGCTGCGCCTGGATCTCGGTGACGGGTGGTTCGGCGAACTGCAGCAGCACGCCCTCGTCGAGTTGGACGTTGACGAACGGGTCCCGGGACGGTGCCTGGGGGCGCTCGAACAGCTCGCGGAAGAAGCGCGCGGACTCGTTGCGGTCCTCGGAGACGATGATGGTGTGACTGAAGGTGACGGTCACGCAAGGGTCTCCTCTCAGGCGTTGTTCGTCGGTGTGCGGCCGGGGACGATACGGGCCAGTGCGCCGGTCTCCAAGGCGGTCCACAGTGCGTTGTCCGGTCCGAGGGCGATGCCGTGCGGCTCGCTGCCGGGCGTGGGCAGGTCGTGGACCGTGATGGCGCCGTCCGGAGTGATCCGGCCGACGCGGTTTCCGCCCCACTCGGTGAACCAGGCGATGCCGTTCCCATCCGTGGTGATGGCATGTGGCCGTGCACTGCGGTCGGGCAGCGGGAACTCGGCAATGCGGCCGTCGGTGGTGATGCGGCCGATCTGGCCGGCGGCGATCTCGACGAACCAGAGAGCGCCGTCCGGTCCTCCGGTGATCCCCACCGGTGCGGCACTCTCGGTCGGCAGCGGGTGGATCGAGACCGAGCCGTCGGTGCCGATCCTGCCGATCGCATGGGCCTGGTTCAGGGTGAACCACATTCCGCCGTCGGCTCCGGCGGTGATCGCGGAGGGGAACGCACCGCTGACCGGGAGCGGGAACTCGGTGATATGCCCATCAGGGGTGATGCGGCCGATGCGGTCGGCGGCGGTCTCGGTGAACCACAGCGCACCGTCCGGTCCCGAGGCAATGCCGAACGGCCCGCGGTCAGGGGTGGGCAGCGTGAACTCGTCGACGGTTCCGTCGACCGAGATCCTTCCGATCCGGTTGGCCTGGTATTCGGTGAACCACAGCGCACCGTCCGGCCCGGAGACGATGATCGTCGGCCGGCAGGACGGGTCGAGCTGATAGCTCGTCAACTCACCGCCGGGGACGAGCCTTCCGATCCGGCCACTGTGGACCAAGGTGAACCACAGCGCACCGTCCGGTCCCGTGGTGATCGCGTACGGTCCACCGTCACGGTCGGACACTGCGTACTCTTCGATGGCGACCTGTGTCAATGTCTTCTCCTGGAGATTCGGGGATGCTGTCGTTGTCGGCCGGGGTGGCCGTTCAGGACGGTGCGGGCGTGCGGGCGTATGGGCGTGCAGACCAGCCAGGCAGAGCGCTCGACACCGCCGAGCGACGGGCGGCGCGTCCGGGGCGGATGGCACCCCGGGACGGCAGCGGTACGGCCGCTGAACCGGTCAGTGCTCCGCGTCGCCGGCGAGCAGGAAGTCCGGCATCGAAACCTCCCAGTCCGGCACGTTCAGCGCATTGAGCGCAGCGACGATCCGCTTCTCCTCATAGACGAAGTGCGTCTCCATCAGGGCTGCGAGGCTGTCCATCTCGCGCCGGACTTCGACCGGGTCCTTCGCCTGGTCCAGCTCGCCGACCAGCGCGTCGAGCCGTCGCAAGGAGTCCTCGACCAGTTGATGGTCGCGGCGCAACTCATCCAGAACGGGGCGCAGTTCAGGGTAGAGCTCAGCCATTTCGGGGAATGCGACCTGGTCCTCGCCGGTGTGGTGTCGGTTCAATGCCGAGCAGAAGGTGAGGCAGTGCGTCCGCAACTCGCGGAGTCGTGTGCCGCCGGCGAGATAGGAGTCGACGTCTTCACGCAGTGCGGCGAGCTCTTCGCGGAGCCAGAGATGTACTTCGACCAACTGATTGCCGAAAGCCTTCAGGCGTCCGTGGGGTGTCACCAAGGTTGTCCCATTGGTTCGGCGCCTCCATGTCCTCGACGGTCTCTTTGCCGGGTACACCGCGACGCTGACCAAATTCCTACCAAGGCAAAAATGGTCTGTCAATCAAGTTCAGCGGGCAGGCACAGGCACGAGCGGTCGCCCTGATCGGACGCACGACTCGTGGTGGGCCGCTCTCCCTACCACGGTGGGCTTTCGCCGAGTCCCGGCGCGGCTGCCGGTCAGCGGCGGCAGCCTTCGCCTCCGCCGACCGGTCTCCGGCTCGCCATCCACCGCTCACCCGTCCTGCTCTCGTGCGCCGACGGGCCCACCAGGCAGTTCCGTTGCTCGGCCGGTCACCCGTCCGAATTCCCGTGCGGCCAGGCCGAAGACAAGCCCGCCGACCAGGAACCAGGGATTCCACAACACCAGCGTCCACAGCCGCTGTTCCGGGCTGACGCCTACCGCACGGCCCGCCGTGTCGAGCAGCAGTATCTCAACCGCGATGCCGCGTACCAGCAGCACGGCACAGACACACCAGCCCAGTGCCTTGACCAGCCGTCCGACCAGGCCACCGGGCCGCGGACGGGCGAGCAGCCACCCCAGCAGACCGCCTACGAGGCACAGCGCTCCCACACCCCACAAGCCCACCGCCACGAACCACGCGGGGCGTTCCTCGGCCAAGGGGCCCGCCGAGACACTCAGTCCCCAGTTGCCGCCCACCGCCCAGTAGAAGTGCAACGCAGCGAAAGCGACCGCCCAGACACACGCGATCCGCCCCCACACCCCAGCCGTCGTCCTGCAGTCCTGCCGGTCTGTATGCATGGCAAGGAGCATGCCACTGCCATGGCGCGCAATCGCCGGCACCTCCGATACCACTGGCAAGCTCCGGCAGGCTGGCTGTACCCGGTGGATGCGAGGTGGGGTGGATGCGAGGTGGGGTGGATACGAGGTGGCGTGACTGCGAGATGGCGGAGATGCGAGATGGCGGAGAACCGAGCGCGGTTCGCGAACTTGCTCTTAACATCTGCATGTGAAGGAGAAGAGCAGCGGTGCGCATCAGAAGCCCGCATCCAGACGCGTCCTGTTGTCCACAGTCGTCGCGCTGGTGGTCGGGGGCGTGATCTGGGTCGCGACGTGGAAGCTGGAGTGGTGGAGCCCCGGTCTTGGCCTGCTGACGGCGAAGGTGGCCGTGGTGATCTCGGCGGGGGTCGTGGCCTTCGTGGCCGGGCGTGCGAAGCGTCGATGATGTGACAGAGCGGCGGCCTGCGTGGCGAGCGGGTCGAGGCGGGAGGGATCGGCCTCGGGTGACTCGCCGTTCCGGCGTGGGGATTTCCCGTGCGGGGATCACCGGCCGGCGACGGACGTCGGTCGGCCCGATAATGGCGTGGTGATCAACAGGAACCTGCGCGTGGTACTGGCCGAGGACTCCGTCGTTCTCCGTGACGGGATGGTCGAGCTGCTCGGCGCCCGCGGATGCGAGGTGGTGGCGACCGCCGGGACGGCACCCGAGCTGCTCGCCGCGGTGGTCGAGCACCGGCCCGACGTGGCCGTGGTGGACATCCGGATGCCGCCCACCCACACCGACGAGGGCATCCGCGCCGCCGTCGAGATCCGTGCGCGAACATCCGAGGTCGGCATCCTGGTCTTCTCCCAACACGTGGAGACCGCCTGGGCCTCCCGGCTGTTGGCGGACGGTGCCGGGGGCGTTGGATACCTGCTGAAGGAGCGCGTCGCCCGCACTTCCGAGTTCGTCGACGCGCTGCAACGGGTCGCGAACGGGGGCACGGCGCTCGACCCGGAGGTGGTCACCCAGCTGATGCGCGGTGGGCAGCACAGCCGGGTGACCACCTTGACGCCGCGCGAGCGCGAGGTGTTGGAACTGATGGCACAGGGCCACTCCAACCGCTCCATCGCCGCGCTGCTGCTGGTGTCGGAGCGTGCGGTGGAGAAGCACGTCGCGGCCGTCTTCACCAAGTTCGACCTGCCGGCGACGGGCGCCGACAACCGGCGGGTCAAGGCCGTCCTCGCCTACCTTGCGGAGAGCGGCAGTTGAGTGTTCGTCACAGGCGCGAAGGCAGCTCGGCGGTGATCACGGTGGGTCCGCCGGGCGGACTGTCGACCGCCAGGACGCCGTCGACAGCCGCGAGCCGCTCGGCCAGTCCGGTCAGGCCGGTGCCGACGCCGAGCGCCGCGCCGCCCCGGCCGTCGTCGCGCACGATCAGGCGCACCCGGCCGTCGGCGGCGCTCGCCGCGAGTTCGGCCGAGCGGGCACCGCTGTGCTTGGCGATGTTGGTGAGCAGCTCGGCGGCGCAGAAGTAGACGGCTCGTTCGATCACCTGGTCCGGGCGTTCCCGCAGGTCCAGGCGGACGGTGACGGGCACCGGCGAGGTGGCGGTGAGGCCCGGCAGCGCCTCGTCGAGGCCGCCGTCCAGCGCCACCGGGTTGATGCCCCGGGTCAGTCGCCGCAGTTCGACGATGGTGTCGTCGGTCTGGCCGACGGCGCGTTCCACCAGGGTGCGCAGCCGTCCGAGGTCCGGGCCGGCGTCGGGGGCGAGGGTGTCCTCGGCCAGCGAGAGGGTGATGGCCAGGGCGACCAGCCGGGCCTGGGTGCCGTCGTGCAGATCGCGTTCCAGGCGGCGGAGCTGGTCGGTGTTCTCCGCGAGCAGGGTGGCGCGGGCGCTCTCCAGTTCCCGGACGCGCTGTTGGGCACGGGCCGGGCCGAGCAGCAGGCGAGCCAGCCGCCGGTTCGCTCCGCTCAGCGCCCGCATTGCGCCGGGTACCGCGCACAGGAGAAATAGGCCCAGCGGGATCGCGACGGCGTCCAGCCACAAGGCCGGCGGCTGGCCCGGCTGCAGGAGGCGGGCCCAGAGCGGAAAGCCGATCAGCCAGCCGCAACCGAGGGGCAGCAGCACGGCGGCGGCGAACCCGAGCACGCCGAGCGGCAGCCGCAGCACCAGATAGAGCAGCGTCCGCCAGGCGACCGGGTCGGTCAGCACGGCACGGCCGCGGGCGATCGCGCCCACCGGGCGGGGCAGCCCGGCCGGCGCTTCGACGCGTGCGCCGAGCAGTCGGCCGACCAGCCGCCGGTGCAGCGCGCCGAGACCCCGCGCGCCCAGCAGCGCGGCGACCACGAACGGCAGGCCGAGCACGGTGAGGGAGAGCAGCGCGCCCGCGTACAGGACGGCGAGTGCGTAGACACCGCCGAGCAGCGCGAGCGGCAGTCCGACGACGGCGAAGGCCCATTCGCCGCCTCGGAGGGCAAGGTATCGCCGCTGCTCAGCCACGTCCGTCCTCGGGCGTTTCAGTCGGCCCGCACGGGGCGGGCGAGGGCGCCGAGCCGGCGGGCGGCACGCTCGCGCGGGTCCGCGGCCCGGTGGGGGTGGGCGTCGGTGCGCAGGCCGCACCCTCGGCGGCCGTCCCGGCCTCGTGCTCAGTCACGGCCGCCGCCCACCAGTTCCGCGGCCGGGCCGTGAACTGCCCGCAGGCCGGTGGCCAGGATGCCCGGGACGGTCAGCGCCGCCGCGCCCCCGACAATCCACCAGAGGGCCATCGGGACGGACGGCACCGCCGAGCCGGTCACCGCCGTACTGAACGCCGCCGACGCGGCACCCGCGACCGCCGCGCCGAGCAGCACACCCACCGCCGTGGTCAGCACCGCCTCCGCGGTCAACATGCGCATCAGCTGCGACCGGGTCGCGCCGACCAACCGCAACAGCGCGAACTCGCGCCGCCGGTCGGCGGTCACGGCGACCAGGGTGTTGACGGTGGAGACGGCGGCGAAGCAGACCAGCAGCGCCAACTCGGTCTGACGCAACCAGACATCGCTGGCGGAGGTGACGGAGCCGGCGGTGGTGACGCTGGTCGGGCTCGCGCTCGCGGCGTGCTCGGCAGTGCATGTCATGATCACCATGGTGCCCGACAGACCCACGAGCAGCGCGACCGGCACCACGGCGGAGGACAGCCGGCGCGCGTACCCCCGCAGGTTGGCGTCGGCCAGCCACCCCGCACCCGGAGCCAGCATCCGTGCCGGCGCACCCAACGCGGCAGCCAGCACACGCGCCGCGAGCGGCCCCACCAGGGCGAGGGCGACCAGCAGCACCAGCGCACCGAACAGCGCCGCCTGCCCCGCCTTGTCCAGCTGCGCCATCGGCCGGGTCGCGGCCAGTCCCAGCAGCAGACCGCCGCCCGCCAGCGCGCCGATTCCGGCGAGCAGGCGCGGTGCGCCCGTCCGTCCGTGCTCGGTCGCGCTCGCGGTGAGGGCGGCCGCGGGCGCGATCCGGGAGATCCGCCGGGCCGCGACGGCCGAGGCCGCCAGGCCGACGGCGAGCGCGACGGCCAACGCGACCACCATCGGCAGCGGTGTCCCCGGCACCCGCACGCCCGGCGCCGCCATCCCCCGCCGCTGCAACTCGGCCAGGAAGCCGCGGGCCCCCGCCGCGCCGGCCACCCAGCCCGGCACAGCCACCAACAACGTCAGCGCAAGGACCTGGCCACGGACCAGCCGCCGCGCCTGACGGGGCGTCGCCGCGATCGTACGCAGCAGAGCCAGCTCGCGATGCTGCTGGCGAAGGGCAAAACCCAACGCGTTGACCACGACGAAAAACGCCACCAGCACGGCGATCTCGCCGAAGGCACCGGCGATCACCATCAGCCCCGGGCCGGCCGTCGCCTGCCGGGCCGCCGCGGGCGCGGTGGCACCGGCGGCGAACAGCAAACCGAAGAGCGTCACGGTGGCGATGGCGAGGAAGAGCGCGATCGCCAATCCGGCGAAGGCAGCCGGACGCCGGCGCATCTGCCCGAGAGACATCGGGACGACCATCACGCGCACTCCCCCAGCCGGCTCAGGCGCTCGCCGACCTGGGCGGCGGTGGGCCGATCGAGCTCGTCCACCACCACGCCGTCGGCCAGCAGCAACACCCGGTCCGCGTACCCGGCGGCCACCGGATCGTGGGTGACCATCACACACGTCCCGCCGTCCCGGTCCACGCCGGCGCGCAGCAGGGCGAGGATCTCGTGGCCGGTGGCCCGGTCGAGCGCGCCGGTCGGCTCGTCGGCGAAGAGCACCTGGGGGCGGGTGACCAGCGCCCGGGCGATCGCCACCCGCTGCTGCTGTCCACCGGAGAGCTGCCCGGGCCGGTGCCGCTCGCGCCCGGCCAGTCCCACCCGGGCGAGCGCCTCCAGTACGCGGTCCCGGTCGGGCCGTTCGCCGGCCAGCCGGCCGGGCAGTTCGACGTTCTGCGCGACCGTCATCGCCGGCATCAGGTTGAACGCCTGGAACACAAACCCCACCCGGCTGCGCCGCAGTGCCGCAAGCCGCCGCTCCGACAGCCGGGACACCTCCGTACCACCCCACCAGACAGAACCCCGAGTGGGCCGGTCCATCCCCGCAAGGCAGTGCAGCAAGGTGGTCTTGCCCGAACCCGACGGCCCCATCACCGCCGTGAACGTCCCGGGCGCGAACGCCACCGACACCCCGCGCAACGCGCGCACGGCGGCACTGCCGCGCCCATACTCCCGATGCAGATCCACCGCCCGCGCAGCGATCCCCACCTCGATGTCTGTTCCCGCATCCGTTGTCATTGCCGTAGCCGGTGCCGTAGCCGTTGCTGTCTGAGCCATGCCCTCATCCTCGGCGCGCGGGGCACGGCGATCGATCCCGCCCGCCCCCGAATCGGGGGTTCGGAAAACCACACCCCGGCCGCCGGCAGCGGGTGCCTCCCCTCACCCCGCGGCGGAGCCGCCGGCCGGACAGCCCCGCACTGCACCCGCCCCGGCCCGGCCCCAGTGGCCAGTCGTGCCTTGTCCAGTCCAGTCCAGTCCAGTCCAGTCCAGTCCAGTCCGGCGATGTCATGCCCGGACCTGGTCTGGACGACGCGGAACTCGCGAAGGTCGATGTCCGCCCTAGGGTGACCTGGTGGACAGCCAAAACGATCAGAGCCCGCAGCAGGGCTCCACAGATGCCCCCGCACGGCCCGTCCCCACCCATACCCTGGGCCTGACCTCAGCTTTCACGGACCCGCTGTGGCGCATATCCGTCCGCCTGAGCCCCGTGGAGATCGACCTGCTGCGCGCCGAGCCCCTACGGCGCCTGCACTTCGTCGCACACGGAGGTGCCTCGACCATCAGCACCCTGCAGTCATACTCACGGCTGGAGCATTCCCTCGGTGTCCTCTCGCTGGTCGCGCACTTCCGCCCGGAGGACGAACTTCTGCGGATCGCGGCGCTGTTGCACGACATCGGCCATCTACCGTTGAGTCACACCTTCGAAGGCGTTTGCGGCCTCGACCACCACGCCATCGGCCTGGAGTTGCTGCGGACCGAGCCGATCCGGTCCGTACTGGAGAAGCATCGGGTGCGCACCGGGGCCGTCGTCGCCGCACTCGGCGGGCAGCCGCCGTCGCCGCTCGCCAGCCGCACCGGCTTGCTGAATCTGGACCATCTCGATTCCTACGTCCGCAGTGGTCGTGCCGCCGGGCGTCTGGCCATCGATCCGACCGTCATGCTGGACCGGCTCGACCTCAAGGATTCGGCGGTGTCGACCGACCCCGAGACCGCCGCCGCGCTCGTCGACCTGGTCTGCGCGGAAGCGCGGCTGCACACCTCGTGGGACAACGTGGGTCCGGTCTCGGTGGTCCGGCGCCTGGCCCGCCAACTGCTCGACAGCTCGACCCTCACCCCTGCGCAACTCGCCCGGATGACCGATCCGCAACTGTGGTCCGCGCTCGAATCGTGCGACGTCACCCGAGCGGAGAGCGCCATGGTCCGATACGAGCTGCACCGGTTGCAGGTCACGGCTCAACCCGCACCCGGGGGTCGTCCCGGCTGGGACTTCTCGCTGCGCAAGATCTACAGCTCCGCGCCGCTGGTGGAAGGGCAGCGGGTCGAGGTGGCCGCGCCGGAGCTGGCCGCCGAGTTGGCCGCGCTGGGCTCGCTCGCCACCGACTTCCGTGTCTGGTGGAGTTGAGTGTCGGGCCGAGGCCGACACTCAACTCCACCTGAAACGAGCCGTCAGCGTCCGTCCGCCCCTGGCCCATCGGACGGGCCCTGGTCCGTGTCGCCGGCGACGGTGCGCATATCGAGGTCCCAGTCCAGCAGGGCGGCGAGCGTGTCGTCACCGGGACGCGGGGCGGACGGTGCCCGGCCGGTGCTCGACGGGTTACGGGTGCCGCGGGACAACTCCCCGCTGACGGTGATGTTGTACTCGACGCGGGGGCGGCGGCACGCCTCGTAGAGGGCGAGCGCGCTGTCCAGATCGGGCATGTCCCGCAAGGATTTGGCGAGGATGACAGCGTCTTCCAAGGCCATCGAGGCCCCTTGACCGGTCGCCGGTGACGCCGCGTGTGCGGCATCGCCGACGATCAGCCTCCGGCCCGAGCGCCACGGCGTGCCTGGCGGGATCTCGGTGGCGTTGGTGGCCATCAGGCTGTCCGTGGAGGCCGCCACGATGCTCGCCGCGGGGGTGGCGTCCTTGCTCAGCAACTCGACGAGTCGCTCACGCCAACGGGAGGGCGAAGGGTGGGCGAGTTCCTCGACGGGGATCGCTTCACCGGCGACGCGGGCGAACCAGTACGTCTCCCCGTCCGGCGAGACGGCATAGCCGAAGGCCGCGGTGCTGCCACGCACCATGGTGATGTGGCCCGTCTCCTCCGCCACCGAGGCGCTGCGGGTGTATCCGTAGAAGACGGACTGCCCCGCGTAGACGGGCTCCGCACCGGGGGCGATCGCGCGCCGAACGGTCGAATTCAGGCCGTCTGCGCCAACGAGCAGATCAGCGGTCGCGACGCTGCCGTCGGCGAACCGTGCGGTCACCTGATCCGAGCCGTCCTCGACAGACACCAACCGCGATCCGTGCGAGAGCCCGATGCCCCGGCGGATGGCCTCGGCCTGCAACACGGCGTTCAACTCGCCACGACGCAGGCACCGGTACCGCAGGAGAGCGTCGTCGGCCTCTCCCAACGGCACATGGGCCATCTCCGCGCCCTGACCGTCGAGAACGCGCATCGAGCGCAGCGGATAGCCGATCCCGGTGACCACATCCGAGGCGTCGAGCTGCGCCACGGCGCGCATACCGTTGCTCGCCAAGGTCAGGAACGCCCCGATGTCCCCCGCCGTGTCGGGGTGCGCCTCGTGCACGGTGACCTCGAACCCTGCCTTGTGCAGGGCCAGTGCGGTCGCCGTACCGGCGATCCCGCCACCGATGACCAGTATCCGTGTCACGCCCCACTCCACTCTTCTACGCATATCCCATCAATGTCCACACCCATGATGCACCCGGTCCGGGGCGTCTGCCGCAACCTCGCCCAGCGGCAGTGCGCATGCCACGGAGCGATGCCGTCCGCCTGCTCGCGCACCAGCACCCATACCCGCAGCTCGTCGCCTTGGGTGAGTCCGGCGGCCAGGAGCACGGTTGCGATCGCCTCCTCGACCAGTCCCGCCTTGCGCCGCTCGGACAGCGCGCCCTGCGGAACGGTATCGCCGGCATGGCAACTCCTCGGTCAGCAGCCAGCAGCCAGCAGCCAGCAGCCAGCAGCCAGCAGCCAGCAGCCAGCAGCCAGCAGCGGATTATGACGGTCGTTATAGCCAGGCGCCACGCTAGACTATGTCGGTCGTTATAACCAGGGGTGTTCAGAGGGGGTTCCGCACGTGACGAGGGGCAACTCGGAAGCGCGCGAGCGGATCGTGGCCGGCGCCGCGGACATGATCAGCCGGCGCGGCCTGAGCGCAACGAGCATCCGCGAGATGGCCAAACACGCCGAGGCGCCGCTCGGCTCCACGTACCACTACTTCCCCGAGGGCAAGCAGCAGTTGGCCACCGAGGCGGTCCGTTACACCGGCACACGGGTCGCCCAGTGCCTGCGCAGGGAGCTGGAGGCTGGTCCGGTAGCCGGGCTCCACGCGTTCCTCGCGCTGTGGCGCAAGATCGTCGTCGACACCGATTTCCGCGCCGGTTGCCCGGTCCTGGCTGTCGCCGTCGAAGAGCCTCCCACCGACGAGCTCCCCGCAGCCCTGACTGCGGCGGCCGAGGTCTTCCACGAGTGGGAGAGCCTGCTGGCCGCTTCCCTCCGCGAGCACGGCGCCGAAACGGAGCAGGCGGCGCAGCTCGCCACCCTCGTCGTCGCGGCCGTCGAGGGGACCGTCGCCCTGTGCCGCGCCAAACGCAGCGTCCAGCCCCTCGACCGCACCGCACAGCAACTCCAGATGCTGATCGCCGGCGCCATCGAGGGTTGAGCGCCAGGGCATTCGCCTGTGGTCGGGAAGCCACTCACGTTCGGGCGGGAAGCCGATCCGTTCGGGCGGAAAGCCGATCACGCTGTGCGGCATCGCCAACCGCCCGCCGCACCGCTCAAACCGCCGGGGACGCGGACACGAACACGGCCTTTTGGTCGCCGGCCGAACACACCACCCCCGCTGCGCGCTCCAAATCCCTTCGGCCACCCAGGTCTCGCCCCCGGCGTTTCGGCCACGTCAGCACAGAGCACGACCCGCTTCCGGCAAGGGCCGGTGCGCACGGAACGGACATGCACTCCCTCTCCCGTGCGGTCACATCACGTCCGAAACACATGAGTTCGAGACGCCGGGTCCTCTCGTTGAACGCCCCGACAACCCAACGCCCGCTCGCTGGAGGTCGCCATCCGTCCCTGTCCCGCGCGCCCGACCACTCCCCCGCCACTTGCTGACGCCCTGGGCCGGACCGCTCCCGCCTGGGCCCCGGTCCGCGCCGCTCCGCACGCCCGACCCACCACCGGCACGCTCCGCTCAGCACGTCCGGACCCGATCTGGGAGGCATGATGGCGTTCCACCGGCCCAAGAAGTCCCTGCAACCATCGCTCTCCGAGAGCGAAAAGCTGCTGTTCAGCGGCGTTCTACGACATGACAAGGCATGGGCCCAGTACGAGAACCCGCTGCTCAGGCTGTCGTTCTGGCAGATGGCCCGGCAGTTCCCAGCGATGATGGGCACGGTCACGCGAGCCGCATGGCGCGAAGATCGACGGGCCCTGCTGGTCCTCCTTGCCGCGGAGTTGGGGATCGGTCTCATGCGGGCCTTCACGCTCGTGGCCACCAACCAGATCCTCATCGCGATCTTCTCGGCCGGTCCCACTACGGAGCGCCTGCTGGAGGCGGCCCCGGCTCTGGTCGCGGCGGCCGCGGTGACCGCGCTGTCCTCAACGCTGTCCGCGGTGAGCGTGGCGGCGTCCGGTCGTCTGGAACCGAAGATCGAGCGGGCCTGCACAGCGCGGTACTACCGCGGGCTGGCCCGGGTCGAGCTGGCGACGCTCGTCGACAAGAGGTCCCAACGGGCGCTGGACGCCGGACGGTACGGCATCCGTTCCATCCGCACGATGCTGGGCTCGTCGATCCAGGTCATCAACGTCTTCATCGGCTTGGTCGCGGCCGCCGGGGTGTTGTTCCTGCTGCATCCCGCCCTCGTGCTGGCGCTGCTGCTGATCGCGGCCCCCAGGGCGTGGGGAGCGGTCGCCGTCGTCCGCCGCAACTACGCCTCCCGCAGCGCCTGGCTCGATCACGTGCGGGCCACCGACATGATCACCTATCAGTTGTCACGGCCGGATGCGGGCCCGGAGGTCAAGGCGCACCGCGCCGGCGAACTCCTGGCGGGCGCCTACGAGGACATGGCCGCAACCTCGGCCCGGGAGAAGCAGCGCCTGGCCTATGCCGAGGCCGGCACGGACCTGGCGGCTTCGGCGATGTCCGGGGCGGCTTCGCTCGTCTCCTACGGTGCATTATGGGCGCTGCTGTGGTTCGGCGGCATCCCGCTGGCGGCGGCCGGCACCGCGGTGATCGCGGTGCGGAACTCCAGTCAGGGCCTGGGCAGTTTGGTGATGAGCATGAACCGGCTGTACGAGGAGTCGATGTATCTGGCCGATCTGGAGATCGCCTACGATCTGGCCGAGCGCAACGCCATCCCCACCGGCGGCCTCCCGATTCCCCAAGGGCCGGTCGAAGTCCGCTGCGAACACGTGTCGTTCTCCTACCCCGGGGCCGATCAACTTGCCCTGGAGGGAGTGTCGTTGACGATCCCTCCGGGGAAGGTGGTGGCGCTGGTCGGGGAGAACGGATCCGGCAAGACGACGCTGTCCAAGCTCCTCGCCGGCCTGTACCTGCCCACACAGGGCCGGGTGTTCGTCAACGGCGTCGACGTACGGGAGGCGGACCGGGACGCCGTCTTCGACAAGGTGGCCCTGCTCTGCCAGGACTTCCCCCACTGGGCGATGACCGCCCGTGCCAACGTCCACATCGGCCGGCCCGAGATCGACGTGGACCAGGAGCGGATCGAGCGGGCCGCGCGGGAGGCCGATGCCCTGGGTGTGGTGGAATCGCTGCCGGACCGGTGGGACAGCATCATCGTCAGCGGCTTCGAGCGCAGCACCCAGCTCTCCGGCGGCCAGTGGCAGCGCATCGGCAGCGCCCGGACCCGGTATCGCCAGGCACCGCTGGTGATCGTCGACGAACCGACCTCGGCTCTGGACCCGCGGGCCGAGGTCGAGGCGTTCCAGGCACTGCGCTCGCTGACCGACGACGGGACGACGGTGGTGCTGATCACTCACCGCTTGGCCGCGACCGCGAGCGCCGACCTGATCTACGTGCTCGACCGCGGCCGCGTCGTGGAACGCGGCTCCCACGCCGACCTGATGACCCTGCCAGGCGGGCACTATCGCACACTCTACGAATTGCAGGCCGCCCAGTACGCACAGACCGCTCGCACCGCGCTGCCCCACCCCACCCCGTCCAGCTGAGCACCAGGGGGTCCGGGCGCGCGGAGGTCAGGTGACGGCCGAACCGTGATCCCGAAGGCCGGGGCGTAAGCCGGCGGACGGTCCACGCCCCGGGCACGATCTGCTCAACCCCGCGCTCGCGGGCCGTGCGTCCGGCTCCGGTGTCGACGTGATGCTTCACAGGCGCCGGACGCGCAGCACTCCGGTCAGCATCGGGAGAGTGAACTCACCGCGGGCGGTCTCCGGCCTGCTGGTGAGGAATGCGCGGATGCGGCCCAGCGTGGCCTCTTGTTCCTGTTCCGGCATGACGAGCATCCCTGCGCGCGTCGCGATTGTCGCAACGAGCGAGTCGGCGGTGCGGCGCTGCCCGTGCGGGAACTCGGCCTGCTCCGGCGAGTCGAACCGGGCGGCGACGCCGGTCTTGGGAAGGTGCATGTCTGCCGTCGCGACGCGCCAGCTGGCGGGCGTGTCGCGCGGGCCGACGGCCGCGCTCTCGCTGACCCGCGCGAGCCCGGCAACCCACTCGACCTCGTCGTCCATGAGGTTCCACAGGCCGGCCAGGACGCCGCCGGGTGCGAGGACCCTGGCGATCTCGGGCCCCGCGACGGCCATGTCGAACCAATGCATGGCATTGCCGGCCAGCACGGCATCGACGGATGCGTCCGGCAGCGGTATCGCCTCGGCGCCACCCGACAGGGCACGGACAGCCGGCAGCGAGCGGCGCAGCTCGGCCAGCATCTCCTGGTCGGGCTCGACCGCAATGACTTCGGCACCCAGCGCGACCAGTGTGGCGGTCAGCTTGCCGGTTCCGGCGCCGAGGTCGAGCACGCGAGGGCCGGGCGCGGGGTCAAGCGCCCAACGCACCGCCGCCTGCGCGTAGTCCGGACGGTGCTCGGCATAGGCGACCGCCGCCGCGCCGAACGACGAGGCGTGAAGGAGCCGTTCGTTCTGATCCACACGGTCACGCTAGCGGTGCCGCCGGCGGCCAGCTACCCCTCACCACTCCGGCGACCTGCGCCAACGCGCCGAGAAACGCCGGATAGACGCCGGATAGACGCCGGATAGACGCCGCGCAAACGCCGGCCGGACGCTGACCATTGCCGCCCTGAATCGCACTTTAAACACCTTGACTTTCCTGACAGTTGATTCGACATCAAACGCGGCGGACTTTTACACAACGCTGCCCTTCTCTTCACCGAACTGGGCTTCAGCGAGCCTCGCCCCTGTGTCTTACTGGGGTTCGCTACGCGCGTTGCGCGCTTTCCCCCCTACGTCAGGAGAGTTCCGGTGAGCCCCACCCGCCGTCTTCTCATACCGGCCCTGAGCGCAGGCGCCTTGGCCGCGGCGGTCGCCGTCGTACCCGCGACCGCGCACGCCACAAGCCCGTTCTCCCTGGTGATACTTCCGGACCAGAAAGAGGGCGCCATCTACGACTTCGTCAACTCGGCGAAGAAGTCGATCGACGTGACGATCTACGAGCTGCGCGACACCACTCTCGTCAACGCCCTGGTGAAGAAGGCGAAGGCGGGCGTGAAGGTCCGCGTGGTGTTCGACTCCCAACACTCGGCCATCGACGGCGCCGCCTACAAGGCACTGTCCGCGGCCGGTGCCGGAGTGACGTACTCGTCCTCGTCGTACGTCTACACGCACCAGAAGACGATCACGGTCGATGGGGCCAAGTCGTACATCAGCACCGGCAACTTCGACACGAAGTACTACGCAACGTCACGCGACTACGGCGTCTTCGACACCAACAAGGCCGATGTCGCGGCGATCGAGAAGGTCTTCGACGCCGACTACGCAAAGACGTCCGTGACGCCGTCCGACGGCACCGATCTGGTCTGGTCGCCCACGGATTCGCAAAGTCATCTACTGGCTCTCATCAAGGGGGCAAAGCGGTCCCTCGATGTGCAGCAGGAGGAGTTCGGCGACACCGCCTTGGTGAATGCGGTCGTCGCGGACGCGAAGCGCGGTGTCAAGGTCCGCGTCGTCGCGGAAAACCAGTCCGCCAAGTACAGCAAGCAGCTGAAAAAGGTCACTGCTGCGGGTGGCAAGGTCACCACCTACACGAGCTCGACGGGCTACTACATCCACGCCAAAGTAATCGTCACCGACTACGGCACGTCCTCCGCAAAGGTGTTCGCCGGCTCGGAGAACTTCTCCAGCAATTCACTCAACCACAACCGCGAACTCGGCCTCATCGTCAGCGACTCCGCAGTCATCAGCGGCATCGAGAAGGCATTCAACGCCGACTTCCAGAAGAAGTCGAACGCCGCCTGACCCGGCCCGTAAGCCGCTCGACCGGCCGCGCCGGGCCCTGCTGCCCGCGTGAGGCCCGGAGTCGACTTCGGTGACTCCGGGCCTCACGGGTCCAGGCCAGCGGTCCCCGCCGAAAGGCCGAGCCGTCCTCGTCGCCTCTACTTGGCCGGCTTGCCGGGCTGGTCGTGGGTCGAGCAGTGGATGCCGCCGCCGCCCGAGGCGATGGTGTCGATCTTCACCTGAACGATGTCGCGTTGGGGGAACTGCTCCTGCAGGATGCCCTTCGCGCGGTCGTCGGCCTTGGCGTCGCCGAAGCGGGGCACGAACACCGCGCCGTTGGCCACGTAGAAGTTCGCGTAGGTGGAGACGAAGGCGTCGCCCCGACCGGTGATCTTGTCGAGATCGGGCTGCGGCAGGTCGATGACCTGCACGGACTTGCCACGAGCATCCGTGGCGTCCTTGAGCACTGCCCTGGCCTGGTCGGCCGCGCGGGACCAGACGTCCGGGGGGCTGTCGGGGAAGGCACGGTCCACGAGGACGACACCCGGCGCGGTGAACCGGGCGATGCTGTCGACGTGCGCGTCGGTGATGTCCTTGCCCCGTACGCCGGCCAGCCAGATCACCTTCTCGATGCCCAGACTGGTCTTGATCTCGTCCTCGATCCGGTCGCGGCTCTTCCCCGGGTTGCGGTTCTTGTTGACCACCGAACTCTCGGTGATCAACAAGGTGCCCTCGCCGTCGGTCTCGAAGGAACCGCCCTCGGCGACCAACGGGGCCTCAGCGCGCGGGATGTCGTACTTGCTCAGCAGGCGGCGGCCGACCTGGGCGTCGTTGCGGTGCTCCTGCTTGTTCCCCCAGCCGCTGAAGTTGAGGTCGACGCCCAGGATGCCCCCGGATTCCTCGACGAACAGCGGAACGGTGTCGCGCGCCCACAGGTCGTCGACCATGAGCGGGATCACCTCGACCTGGGAGCCGCAGGCCCGCTGGGCCGCGTCCCGCTGCTCGGGGCGGGCCATCAGCACCACGGGCTCGTACTCCGCGACGGCACGGGCGACCCGGGCGATGTCCTCTTGTACGGACGGCAGTTGCTCGCCCCAGACCGACTCCAGGGCGGGCCAGGACATGAAGGTGCGGGCGTGGCTCTCCCACTCGGCGCCGAACCAGCGGCCGTTCCGTTTCCGAGCGGGCGATCCGGAGGGCGCCGCAGCCGGGGTGTTGCGCGGACCGCAGGCCGCGGCTCCGAGGGCGAGGGCACCGACACCCGCGAAGGAGCGCAGCACGTTGCGGCGGGACATGGGGGAAAGCGGCACAGAGAACTCCGGCATTCAGCTGACGAGCCTGGTTTCAGGAAAGGGGAATCATCCTGAATTTCGAGCCCTGAGGGCGAGGGATATCCGATGGCCAGCGCCATTTCGGGACGGCGCCTGCCGAAAGAGGTGTACGTGTTGATGGACTACGGAATGGGTTCGTGCATGGTGGCGCAGTGGATTCCACCGCCGCCGCCCATGAGCCGGTCGACATCCAGCTGTACGACCTGACGCCCGGGAAACGCCTCGGCCAGGGCGCGGCGGGCCGCGGCGTCCGTCCTCGGGTCGCCGAACTGCGCGGTGACGACGGCGCCGTTGACGAGATGGAAGTTGAGGTACGAATCCACGAACGTCGAGCTCCGCGCACGGACGGTGTCCGGCCCGTCCACGCGGATGACCTGCAGGCGCCGCCCCTTCGCGTCGGTTGCGGCGGACAGGATGGCGAACTGCTCACGCGCGTCCCGGGCCCAGACGTCGTTCCGGTCGTCCGGGGGAAGCTGCACCATGACCACGCCGGGCCGGACGAAGCGGGATGTGACATCGATGTGGTTGTCGGTGATGTCCCGGCCGCGGACGCCGGGAACCCAGATCATTTTCTCGGCGCCGTAGGCCGCGAGGACCTCCTCCTCGATCTCGTCGCGGCTCATCCCGCGATTGCGGTTCTTGTTGACCAGGCTGCTCTCGGTGGCCAGCACCGTGCCGTCGCCGTCGGTCTCGATCGCCCCGCCTTCTCCGACGAATTCCGCCTCGGTGAGGGGAATTCCGTTGAATTCGGCGACGCACCAGGCCACCTCGGCGTCGTCGCGGTGTTTCTGCTTTCCGCCCCACCCGTTGAAGTTGAGGCTCACGGCGTCGAGATTTCCGCGTCCGTCGCGCCGGAAGACGGCACAGGTGTCGCGCATCCAGAGATCGTCCGTGGGGATCGAGCCGATCACGGTGACCCCCGGGCCGCAGGCGGCACGGGCCTCACCTACGGCGGATTCGTCCGGCGCACACAGGACGACGGGCTCGAACGCCGCGACCGTGCGGGCGATGAGCGCGATGTCCTGCTGCACGCCTGCCAGTTGCCGTCCCCAGATGGACCTCCTGGAGGGCCAGGACATCCAGGTTCGGGTGTGCGGAACGTCGTCGGCCGGCACACGCCACCTGGCGCCGTCCGTGCCATCGGGCGAGGCTCCTCGCGACGGGCGCGGGCCGAGGAAGGCGTCGAGCAGCCACCTGCCCGCGGGGAGGTCGTTCATGGGGGCTCCACATCGAATCCGTGATGTCGGACGGCATCGGCCGCCGGGTCCTGGCCGGACCGGGGACGGGACGTCCCGCTCACCGGCGTCCAGTGGCGTCCAGCGGTGTTCACGCCGACGAGGCGTGCTGCGGGACCTGCGGCGGCGACGGCCCGTGCCGCTCCGTGCCGTCGGGGCAGGCGTGGTGCATGCACCCGAGGAGGGTCGGGGCGCGGCGCCGCGCTCTCTCAGACTATGACACTGACTGGATTTTCAGTCAATGCGAGACGCAGACGTGTCCCCCGTATCCGTACGGCAACCGTCCGGCGTCAGCCCTGCGGACCCTCGGCCAGCTCGCGTTCCAGCGCGGCGGCCACATGCGCCCAGGCTTCGGCAGTGGTGAGCAGACCGGCCAGCCAGCGCCCGCTCAGCCCCTCCACCAGGGAGGTCAGCCGGACCGCGGCCCGGGAGTCGACCGACGCGGGGACGCTCCCCTCGTCCTGGCCGTCCGCGACGAGCTCGGCGATGTCGACGAGCCAACGCTCGGTCAGTGACGCCAGCGTCGGCCGCAGCCCTTCGTCGAAGGTCGCGGCCGCCCGCACCTCGCCCCACACGGCGGAGTTCTCACGCACGGCGGTGTCGTCCTGGAACTCCGCCGACAGGAGGTCGAGCAGCAGTTCCCGGACGGGGGTCTCGTCATCGTCCGCGCCGGCCACATAGCCTTCGGCCCGGGCGTTCACGTACTCAAGGGCGCTGGCGACCAGGCCGGCACGATCGCGGAAGTGGTAGGAGATCAGCGTTTTGGAGACGCCCGCCTCGGTGGCCACGTCTTCCACGCGCAGCCCCCGGACCCCCCGCAGGGCTATCACTCGGCAGGTCGCTGCCAGCAGTTCGGCTCGTCGGGTAGTCACGTTCGTACCGTAACCACTGGGGTACGGCGGGGGACTCGCGCAGGATGCCGGAAACGGCTGGTCCTACCGGCGTCCCAGCCGCTCCAACTCCGCCTCGACGGCGTCCAGCACCAGCTCACGGGCGTGGTCCAAGGGCAGGATGCCGCTGAGCCAGCGCATGCTGAGCCCTTCCACCAACGCCGTCAGCCGCTCGGCGGCGACGGCCAGGGCGGCGGCGGTCGCCATGGGACGCACCCGGCCGAGCAGGTCGGCGATCTCCTGGACCCAGACCAGTGTGGCCTTGGCCAGGTCCTCGCGCAGATGAGGCTCGAAGATGGCGCTGGCGCGGAGTTCCCCCCAAGCGGTGCTGTTCTCCCGGATGGTGTCGTCGTCCTGGAGCTCCAACAGCAGGGCCTGCTCCAGCTCTTGCCGGGGATCGAGGGGGGCGGCGTCCGGGGCGCGCTCCGTGGTGTAGCTCCCGGCGCGGTCGTTGATGAACTCCAGGGTCCGGCGCAGGATTCCGGCCCGGTCCTTGAAGTGGTAGTAGATGAGCGCGGTGGACACGCCGGCCTCGGCGGCCAGCTCCTCGACCCGCAGTCCGCGGACCCCGCGCCGGGCGATGACCCGCGCCGCCGCCTCCATGATCGCTGTTCTCCGGTCGCTCACAGTTATCCAGCTTAACCAGCCCTCGCACGCCCTCTCCGCCGGGGTGGCCATGGATTGACTAAAATTTCAGTTAGAGTCGCCGCACCTTGTCCACGAGCCCCGCACCTCCGTCAGCCCTCGTCCGCCACTTCCGCCTGAAAGGGCCATCGGACCACCGAACACCCCGGCGCGTTGGCCGCCTTCGCGGCCCTGACCGCCGACGACCCGCAGGAGATCGGCGGATATCGGTTGCACGCCCGGCTCGGCCCGGGCGGCATGGGGCACGTGTACCTCGCGTACACGCCGGGCGGCCGGCCGGTGGTGGCCCTCAAGGTGGTAGGGCCGGAGTTTGCCGGGGACCCCGAGTTCCGCCGTCGGTTCGTACAGGAGGTGGCCAACGCCCGACGCATCCACGGCCTGTACACCGCCCAGGTCGTCGATGCGGGTGTCGACGCGGTGACACCGTGGCCGGCGACGGCCTACGTACCCGCTCCCTCGCTGCACGCGGTGCTCCGTCGGCACGGTGGGCTGCCGGTGGAGACGGTGCTGCTGCTACTTCGACTACCCCCCGGAGGATTCCGCGCCGCCCTCGGGGACAGAGCAGGCGCAGGACGCCCGGTGACGGGTTCCGCCCGGGGTACGCGGGCGCTGGGCTGACCTCCCCTGACCCGAGTTGCGAGTTCGACCTGCGGAACGGCAAGGTCGTACCGGAGTCCAACGTCGACTGGTACCTGTCGCGCACGGCCACCGCATTCGTGATCCCCGAGGACAGCGACGCCTTCATCGCTCCCGGCGACAGTCTGACCCCTGCCGACTGTCTCCAGGGCATCGACCGCAACCCGGCGACCTCGCTGAAGTTCAGCGAACTCGATGACCAGCACCCCTTCTGCGTCCGGAGTGCCAACGGCCGGGAGATCGTGATCGTGCGACTGGTGGAGGCCGTACCCGGAGACGGTTCGGTGACGGTCTCCCTCAATCGTTCCGCCAAGGACGCCTGACCCGTCCCCCTCCCCGCCACGCCAAGGCGCCGGCAACCGATCGACAAGCGCAGCCGGCCTTCGAAAGTCACGCCTTCTCCATTGACTGAACTTTCAGTCAATGGAAGCGCTGCGGCGGGCTGTCGCCTGTGGCTACCTCCGGCACGACCTGTGGGGCACCGTGCTGGAGACGGCACGACAGGAGTACGCGGACGTGGCCCGTGCCATCGCGGAGTTCGAGCCGGTGACCATGGTCGCGCCGCCCGGCCACGCGGGCTCCGTCGCCGGCCTCCTTCGGCCGGGGGTGCGCTTCCACGACGGCGGCGTACTGAGCGCCGACGACGTGGTGTTCAGCCTGGGCCGGCAGACGGACCCTGCCAACGGGGCGGCACCGGACTGCTCTTTGTCACCCATGACCTCGGCCTGGCGGCGGCCATCAGCGACCGGGTGTGCGTCATGTACGCCGGGCGGATCGTCGAGTCCGGCTCCGCCGAGGCGCTGTTCGCCCGGCCGCGGCACCCGTACACGAGCGCGCCGCTCGCCGCCACCCCGCGGCTCCACGCACCCAGCGGACGACTGACGGCCCTCGAAGGCCAACCTCCGGACCTGCGCACGGAGTTGACCGGCTGACCGTTCGCGCCGCGCTGCGCTTCCGCGACCGCCGTCTGCGCGGAGCAGGCACCCGGCGAGCGCACGGTGCCGGACGAACCCGGCCACCTCGTGACCTGCCTCCACATCCCCCGGGTCGATCCCTCTCGTCGGGTGGCCGAGCTGTTCGACCAGGTCGGTCTGGGCACCCGAGCCGCGGGCGCACTGCCCCGGCAGCTCTCGGGCGGCCAGCGGCAGCGGGTCGCCATCGCCCGGGCCCTGGCGGTGGAGCCCGCCGTCCTCGTCCTGGACGAGGCCGTCGCCGCACTCGACGTCTCGGTACAGGCGCAGATCCTCAACCTGCTCGCCGACATCCGCGTGCAGACCGGCACCAGCTATCTGTTCGTCACGCACGACCTCGGCGTGGTCCGCTGCATCACCGACGACATCGTCGTCATGCACCAGGGGCGGATCGTCGAATCCGGCGGCACCGCCGACGTCCTCGGCTCACCCCAACACCCCTACACCCGGCTGTTGCTGGACTCGGTCCCCCGCCCCGGGTGGGATCCCCGGGCCATCGCCACGGCCCGCCGTACCCGGTAGCCGCACCGGCACCGCACGCGAGTCCCGTACACACCGCCGATCCGTACGAACGATCCGTACACCACCGGCCCATGCACCACCACCCCGTACGCCACCGGCCTGCGCACGACCGGCCCGCACACGACCGCCGTGCGCACGACTGATCGGAGTCCCGAGATGACCGACCGCTCCGCACCCCGCACCCCTTCCCACCGCCCGCTCGGCAGGAGGAGCTTCCTGGCCGCCGCGGGACTCGCCGCGGCCGGAGTCGGCTGGGCGGCGTCCGGCCTCGCCGTCCCGATCGACACCGTCGCCCACACCAGGACCTGGATGGCCTGGCCCGACAGCACCGACGTCTGGGGGCCGAAGCTACCGGGCGTCCAGGCGAACATCGCCCTGATCGCACGCACCGTCGCGCAGTGCGAACCCGTCACCCTGTGTGCCAACCCCGCCCCTGACCCGGCCCGGTCGGGCGGCCGGTGGTGGGGGTCAGCGGCCGAGGGCCGCCAGGGTGGCGTCGAGGTCGGCGGTGCGGGGTTGGTTGTGGGGGAGCTTGGCGAGCAGGGCCGCCATGCCGCAGGTGTCGGTGACGGCCGAGAAGACCAGGCCGCCGCCGACGGCGGCGGACAGCCAGCGGGCGCGTCGGTAGCGGGTGCCCAGGGCGAGGCCGGCGACGACGAGGGAGCCGGCGGCGAGGCGTACCTGGCGCTCCATGGGCCAGGTGGTTGCGGCGCGATCGTCCCGGTCGACCGGGTGGCCCTGCTGGGCCCAGGCGGCGGTGCCGCCGGTGAGCGAGGCGGCAGGGATGTCGGCGGCGGCGAGTTGCGCGCAGGCGGTGCCGGAGCGGTTGCCGGAGGCGCAGACGATCAGGAGTCCGGCGCGTGCCGCCGCGATCTTGAGCGCGGGCAGGGCGGCGTCGAGGTGGTCCAGGGGGATGTTGTGGGCACCGGGGAGGTGCCCGGCGGCGTACTCGCCGGGGGTGCGCACGTCGATGACGGTGTAATGGTGCAGGTGCTCGGCGGCACGGGCGATGTCGACGGTCGTGACGGAGGCGGAGGCGGAGGCGGAGGCGGAGGCGGAGGCGCTCATGTGCGGGTTTCCCTTTCCTTGCGCTTCGTCCGGTGGGGGGACCACACGGAGTAGTATACCCTGGGGGGTATTTCAGGAGGATGTCATGGAGATGGCGATGGCGGCCGACGAGCTGAAGAGCGTGCTCAACCGGTTGCGTCGGGCGCAGGGGCAGATCGCCGGGATCATCAAGATGATCGAAGACGGCCGGGACTGCGAGGACGTGATCACGCAGCTCGCGGCGGTCTCACGGGCACTGGACCGGGCCGGTTTCGCGATCATCGCGACGGGTCTGCAGCACTGTATGGCCGACGGGGCGCAGGCCGCGGGGGATCGCGACCAGATGCGGGCCCGCCTGGAGAAGCTGTTCCTGTCGCTGGCCTAGCTGGGGCCTCTGTCCGATGGGTCAGGGTCGGACAGGCCCCGGGCCGGCTCTGACCCATCGGACCGACCCTGGTCCCGGTCATGTCGGCCGGACCAGTCGGGTCAGCGCGTCGACGAGCATGAACGCCGCCACCGTCAGCAGCACGAGTGCGAAGAGCCGCTGCAGGCCGCGGCCGGAGACCTTCGCCGCGAGGCGTTTGCCGTCCCAGGCGCCCAGGATCGCCGCGGCGGCGAACGGGCCGATGACCGCCCAATCGAGGGTGACCGTCGAGGCTGCGCGGGTGGCCAGCGAGGCCAGGGAGTTCACGCTTATCACCAGCAGGCTGGTGCCGACGGCGGCCTGCATGTCGAAGGCCAGAACGGTGACCAGGGCCGGGGCTGCGAGGAACCCTCCGCCCACACCCAGCAGCCCGGTCAGGGCCCCCAGTCCCGCTCCGACCCCCGCCGCTTTCGCCGGCCGCGGTCGACGGTCCCCGGTCGACTCCGACGGGCGGGCCGGCCGGAGCATCCGGACCGCGGCCAGCGTGGCGATGACGGCGAAGGCCAGGGTGAGAACGGCCTGGGGCAGGTGCGCGGCGGCGGCTCCGGCGAGGGCGGCGGGCAGGATCCCGGCGACCGCGAAGGCGACGCCGGTCCGCCACCGGACATGGCCCGCGCGCGCATGGGCGTAGAGCGCGGTCAGCGAGGTCGCGGTGACGATCAACAGGCTGGCGGTGGTGGCCGCCGCGGGGGTGAACCCGAGCAGGTAGACCAGCGCGGGAACGGCCAGCACGCTGCCGCCGCCCCCGAGGGCGCCGAGCGCCAGGCCGACCAGGGCCCCGGCGAGCAGGGCCAGGATCAGGGCGGTCACGAGAGCGGTCCGCTCCGCCCGCAGGGCTCCGGGACCGGGCGTCGTGACGGCGCGCCGACGCCGGTCGGAGCGGGCGCCGGTCGGGGTATGTGGCGGCCGTCCGGGCCGCGGCGGAAGTGGAGCATGACGTGCCTTCGCTTGACGGGGTGCGGGAGTTCAGGGGCGGGCGAGCGGGAGTCCCGCTGCGGCCGCGGCGGCGAAACCGTCGTCGACGGCGACGACCTGCCGCCCCGCGGCGTCGAGCAGGGAGGCCCCGATCGCCGCGCGCATGCCGCCGGCGCAGTGCACCCACACCGTGCCGTCCGGCACCTCGTCCAGGCGGTGGTGGAGCTGGTGGAGGGGTATGTGCGTCGAGCCCTCGACATGTCCTTGAGTGCGTTCCGAGTGCCGGCGCACGTCGAGGACCACCGGACGCGCGCCGCGGGTCAGTGCGGCGGCGAGGTCGGCGAAGGTGGCGCGCGGGAACGACGCGAGCGCCTGGCCCTCGGGGACCCAGCGCGCCGGGGTGCCGGTGGCGGCCGCGACCGGTCGCTCGATGCCGACGCGGACCAGCTCCCGCTGCGCCTCGGCGATCTGCCCCGGCGTCTCGGCGAGCAGGGTGACCGGCTTGCCCCAGGGGATCAGCCAGGCCAGATACGTGGCGAGCTGGCCCTCTCCCTCGAAGTTGAGCGAGCCGGCCACGTGCCCTTCGGCGAAGGCGATCCGGTTGCGGAGGTCCACCACCCACTCCCCCGCCGCCAGCCGCTCGGCGATCAGGGCGGCGTCGGCGGGCTCGGGCGGAGTGAGGTCGAGCGGGGCGGCGCCGGCGGCGTTGGTCGGGCCCATGTGCACGTAGTACGCCGGTATGTCGTCCAGACCGGCCAGCAGTCGGGCGACGAAGGTGTCGGCGTCCAGGGTGAGTGCGTCGTTGGTCCTGCGCTCCTGGCCGATCGTGGTGGGGCTCCCCTCGGACTGGGTGGCGGAGCAGAAGCTGCCGAACCCGTGGGTGGGCAGTACCGACACCTCGTCGCCGAGCTGATCCGCGAGCCGGTGGGCCGAGGCATGCTGGGCGCGGGCCAGCTGCTCGGTCAGTCGCGGTTCGACCAGGTCCGGACGGCCTACGGCGCCGATCAGCAGCGACCCGCCGGTGAAGACGGTCACCGGGCGCCCCTCGTCCTCCAGCGCGTAGGACGTGTGGTGCGGGGTGTGGCCCGGTGTGGCGATCGCGCGCAGCACCAGCCCCTCGTCCACGGTGACGGTGTCGCCGTCGGCGACCGCGGTGCGGGCGAACGACACATGCGCGCGGGCCGGGACCAGGTAGTGGGCCCCGGTGACTCGGGCCAGTTCCAGCCCGCCGGAGACGTAGTCGTTGTGCAGGTGCGTTTCGACCACATAGGCGATGCGCACTCCGCGACGGGCGGCGGCGGCGATCACCTGGTCGATGTCGCGCGGCGGGTCGACGGCGACCGCGGTCCGTGGCCCGCCGGCCAGATAGCTGCGGTTGCCCAGGCCCGCGATCTCCAGGGTGTCGACGAAGTACACGGTGACGGCTCCTTCCGGATCAGGTACCCCCGGGGGTATCTCCTTCACCCTAACAGAGATACCCAGGGGGGTATTCCAGGATGCGGCATCGCCTGTGCACCCGTCCCTCGCGACGGACGGGAGGAGAGCGCGGCCTGCGGCGTCCGCGCTGGATCCGGAGGGCCCACGGCCCGCCGGCGGATATCAGCAGATACCGCCGAACAACACGCGCAGCAGCGATCGATGCAGCAGTGATCTGCACAGCAATGCTCGACACAGCGGCGATCGGCCCGTTGCGGACGCGGCCGGGCCCTGATGAGTGGCCCCGTTCACGGGGGCGGGAGCGGGCCGGACGCCCCATGCGCCCGGCCCGCCGCCGCGGCGGCGCGGTCCGTCCCGTCCCGCGGTGTCACAGCTCCGCGTCGAGCGGAAGGCGGTGGACGCCCGGAAGGTACTCGTCCAGTTCGCCGGGGGTGAAGCGGGCCATGCCGACGACGTGCCAGAACTCGCCGTCCACCTCGCCCTCGTACTTGTAGCCGCCCTCGGGGGTCAGTGCCGCCCAGCCACCGGGGACGCCGAGGAGCGTGGCGTGCGGGGTGGGCGGGCCGTCCGGTGCGGGGACGTTCCACAGCCGGACCGTGCCGTCCTCGCCGCCGCTGGCCAGGCGGATGCCGTCGGGGCTGAAGGCGAGGGAGAAGACCCGCCCGGTGTGGCCGGTGAGGCGGGCGAGGCGGGTGCCGGTGCGGGCGTCCCAGAGACAGATGACGCGGTCGTCGCCGGCGGTGGCGAGCAGTGGCAGCCGGGGGTGGGCGACGGCCGTCCAGAGCCGTCCGTAGTGTCCGGCCAGGACGTGGCGGGGGGCGCCGTCGCGCCAGATGATGGCGGTGCCGTCCCAGGAGGCACTGGCCAGCCAGTCGTCGTCGGAGCCGAAGGCGACGGCGTAGACGCGGTCGCCGTGGCCGTCGAGTTCGGCCGCCAGACGGCCGCTCTCCTGCTCCCACAGGCGGACCCGGCCGTCGTCGCAGCCGGTGGCGAGGGCGGTGCCGTCGCCGCGGAAGGCGATGGAGCGCACCCGGCCCCGGTGGTCGGCGAGAGTGGCGACATGGGCGCCGGTGGCGCGCCACCACAGGCGGACGGAGTCGTCGTCGTTGGCGGTGGCGAGCAGGGTGCCGTCGACGCTGAACGCCTCGGCCCAGGTGTGGTCGGTCTCCACGTCGACCTCGCGGAGGTACTCACCGGTCACGGCGTTCCACAGATAGACGTCGCCGTCGTTGCTGGCGGTGCCGAGTATCGGGCCGGCGGGGCTGAAGACCGCGGAGATCAACCGGTCGCCGCGGCCGGTGAGTTCGGCGGTGCGGCGGCCGGTGCGGGCGTCCCACAGGCGGACGATGCCGTCGTTGCCGCTGGTGGCGAGGCGGGTGCCGTCGGCGCTGAAGGCGACGGTGTTGACCCGGCGGCCGTGGCCGCGCAGGATGCGCTTGCCCTGGCCGGTGTCGGCGTCCCAGATCTGGGCGCCGCCGTCGTTGCCGACGGTGACGAGCTGACTGTCCTGCGGGCGGAAGCGGCAGGCCCAGGCGGAGCCGCGGTGTTCGACGGGCTGCTGGCGCAACAGGCTGATGGCGCGGTGACCGCCGGAGAGGGCGACCCGCCACAGGCGGACCGTGCCGTCGCTGTCGCAGGCGGCGAGGAGGCGTCCGCCGTTGCCGAACATCACCTGGTAGACGGCGCCGGTGCAGCGTTCCAGGGCTCCGGCGGGGGCACCGACGACCGGGTCCCACAACCGGACCTGGCCGTCGGTGTCGCCGCTGACCAGGAGGTTGCCCTCGGGGTGGAAGTCGAGGGTGTAGACGCGGCCGGTGTGGCCGGTGAAGGTGTGCAGCAGGCGGCGGTCGGCGAGATGCCAGACGCGGACCGTGCCGTGCCCGTCGGCGCCGTGGTCGCCGGTGGCCAGGAGGGTGCCGTCGGGGCTGAACCGGGCGCGGAACACCGCGCGTTCATGGCCGTCGAGGCTGCCGGTGCACTCTCCCGTGCGGGTGTCCCAGATGCGGAGGTTGGCGGCGGCGTCGCCGGTGACGAGGGTGTGTCCGTCGGGGCCGAACACCGCCGTGTAGACGGGGGCGGTGTGGCCGGGGAGCTGGTGCAGCGGTTCGCCGGTCGCGGTGTCCCAGAGGGTGACCAGGCCGTCGGCGTCGCCGGTGGCGACGACGGTCCCGGCGTCGTCGAGGGAGACCGGCCAGACACCGCCGGGGTGGACGTCCAGGCGGTGCAGCTGGCGCCCGGAGACCGGGTCCCACAGCCGCACGGTGCCGTCGGCGCCGCCGGTGGCCAGGACCCGGGAGCGGAACTTCACGGCGTAGACCCGGCCTTCGTGGCCGTGCAGGGTGCGCATCGCGCGGCCGGTGTCGGCGGCGCAGACCAGCACGCCGCCGTCCTCGCTGCCCACCGCGAGGAGTTCGCCCTCGGGGCTGTACGAGAGGGGTTCGGGCAGCCGGCTGGTGCGCATGTCGAAGCCGTACGGGACACCGACGGCGGCGGGGCGGAAGCCGACCTCGACGGGCATGCCGGGGGCGAGGGCGGCGGTACGCAGTTCGGGGGCGGCGCGGACCTGCGGGTCGGTGAGCGGGTCGATGAGCGCGGCGCGGTGCCAGCGGCTGCGGGTCAGGCGGGCGCCGCGCAGATCGGCCCGGGTGAGCCGGGCGCCGCGCAGATCGGCACCGGAGAGATCGGCGCCGGAGAGGTCGGCGTGGTCGAGGCGGGCACCGTTGAGACGGGCGTCGCGCAGCACGGCGCCGGAGAGGTTGGCGCCGATGAGGCGGGTGTCGGTGAGGTCGGCGCCGGTGAGATCGACGCCGGAGAAGTCGCGGCCGGAGAGGTCCTCGCCGGAGAGGCGGGCGGCGCGCAGGTCGGCGCCGGCGGGGACGCGGAGCCGGTCGATGACGCGGACGGCGTTGGCCCGGGCCGCGTCGCTGACACCGGGCCCGGGGGCGTTGAGGACGGTGCGGACCCAGGCGGTGCTCAGGTCGTGGTCGGCGAGGTCGCAGAAGAACTCGACGGCGAGGGCGCTCAGCGGGCGGGCGGCGAGCAGGGTGCTGTCGCCGTCGGCGAGGCGGTCGGCGGCCTCGCGGGCGATGAGCCATTCGACGACGGAGCCGTGGATGAATTGGAACAGGCCGTCGTCGGTGCGGATCAGCAGGCTTCCGGCGCCGATCGCCTGCGCGCTCTCCTGGGTGGTGAGGGTGGTGCCGGCGAGTCCCGCGAGGGCGGCGGCGACGGTGTCGGTCAGCTCGTCGAGGTGCAGACCGTTGCGGCCGGTCTCCCACAGGCGGCGGGCGAGGGCGGTGACCGCGGCCCAGAGGTGGTCGAGGGTGAGGCCGGGGGCGGCGCCGGGGCCGCCCTGGCCGCGGCGCTCCTCGTGGGCGAGCCAGGCGGTGAAGACGTCCTCGTAGAGCCGGGCGGGGCTCAGGGCGCGCCCGGCGCCCGCGACGGCGCGCAGCTGGTCGGGGTCGAGGTCGGCGACGAAGCTGAGCAGCCGGGGGTTGGCGCACAGCGCGAGCAGGTCGGGGATGTTGCCGAGGAGTTCGAAGCGGCGGTCGGCGGTCTCCTCGTCGCCGTAGCGGTTGACGAGGTAGGCGCGGATCTGTTCGGGGACGAAGCCCTCGACGGCGAGGATGCGGCGCTGCGGGAGCAGGCCGACGCGTTCGCCGAGGGCGGTGAGGATCTGGTCCTGCGACTTGAAGTGCTGGGTGCGGCTGCTGACCACGATCTTGGCGTTGTCGACGGCGGCGTTGAGGAGCACTTGGAGGTGGTCGGCGGCGCGGTCGTAGCTGACGCGGTTGACGAGTTCGTCGAAGCCGTCGAAGAGGAGGACGACGCGGCCCTGGCCGAGCATGTAGCGCAGGGCGCGCAGGTCGATGGTGTCGACGTCGTGGCCGGCGAGGTGGGCGGCGACGAGCCCTTCGAGGCTGTGGGCGCGGTCGAGGGTGTGCAGCGGGATCAGCAGCGGGGTGAGGTGCGGCAGGCGTTCGGGTATGCGGCGGGCCAGCTCGCGCAGGGCGAAGGTCTTGCCGTGTCCGAAGTCGCCGAGGAGCAGTATGAAGCGGCCGTGGTCGGTCTCCAGGAGTTGGAGCATGGCCTCGACGAGGTGGTCGCGCTCGTCGGCCTCGGAGCGTTCGGCGTCGCGGTAGCGCTGCGGGAGGTAGAGGTCGGGGGCGTAGCGGTCGTCGTTGCTGAGCCGGGCGGTCTGGGCACTGACGTAACCGCGCAGGTCGAGGAGGCCCTGGAACTCCAGGAAGCTGCGGACCCGGACGCCGCGGCGCCCGGCGCGTTCGCGCAGGGACTGCGCGGGCGGCGGGCCGTCGTGGACCAGTTCGGCCTCGGAGCCGGTGTCGGTGGCGTGGGCCTGGGCGAGGAAGCGGTCGAGTTCGGCGTCGGTGGGGGTGCCGGGGTGGACGGCGATGCGCTGTTGGCGCACCACGCCCTCGTCGCTCCAGGTGACCATGATCTGGGCGAGGTCGTCGGGGGCCGCGCGGGGCACGTCGCGGAGGCGGACGCCTTCCTGCCGGGCGCGGCAGACCTCCTTGACGCGTTCGGCGAGGGAGTCGACGGGTGCGTCGACGGCGCGGTGGTCGGAGGGCGGGGCGGCGGCGGGCGGGGTCGCGGGCTCGCCGGGCGGGGTGAAGATCCGTCCGGCGCCGTGCCAGGTGACGGGGAAGACGGCCGGTTCGGTGCCGCCGGCGCCGGTCCAGCGGGTGACGCCGTCGGCGGTGACGCGCAGCAGCTCGAACCCGGCGGGGGCGGCCGGACCGTACAGCGGCAGGCTGCCTTTCTGGAGCGGGAGGTGGTCGTGGGACGGCTCGCCGCCGGTGGTGCGGGGGCCGCCGCTCGGGCCGTGCAGGACGAAGTGCAGGCGGGGCGCGGCGAGGCGGGTGAAGGTGTCGACGTCGCGGAGCGTGCCGGGGCCGCCGGGGGTGTCCTGAGGGCGACGGCGGCCGGTGAGCGGGTGGCGGAGCGCGCCGATGCGCAGCCAGCCCTCCTCCTCGTAGCCGCGCAGTGCCTCGGCGAACCAGGCGGCCTGGTCGCGGCCGAGGAAGCCGTACTGGTCGTCGGGGCGGTGGCTGGCGGCGATGGAGGAGTTGAACCCGGCGACGACGGTGTGGAGTTCGGGCACCGGGAAGAGGGTCCAGGGCTGGTCGCTGTCGAAGACGGTGTCGAGGCCCTCGTAGAGGCCGCGGAACAGGCGCGTGTAGTGGCGCCACTTGGGCCAGTACGGGGGCTGCGGCGGGACCTCGTCGGCCTCGCAGGTGTGGAAGTAGCCGCGGCAGGCGGCCTGGCTGACGTCCTGGTTGCCGGGGACGACCACGACGCGCTGCGGCGGCAGGTCGAGCTGGGAGCGCAGCCCGGTGAGGAAGCTGAGGGCCTGGTCGCATTCGCGGGGGCTGCCGGACGCGGTGAGGTCGCCGGTGACGACGAGGAGGTCGGGCGCGGGGGCGCCGGCGTCCTTCAGCTCGACGAGGTCGCCGCGGATCTCCCGGCGCAGCGCGTCCGGTTCGCGGCCGCGGCCGAAGTCTGGGCCGGCGAGGTGCAGGACGGTCAGGGCGCTCTGGTCGCGGGCCGCGCCGGGTGCCTGCGGGTAGCGGGGCGCGCGGGCGGGGCGACGGCGGCCGGACCAGCCGGTGCGGCCGAGCGGACGCTGCCGGTCGTCGGGGGTGCCGGGCCCGGGCAGCTGGAAGGAGCCGCTGGCGGTGACGGAGCCAGGGTAGCCGGGGCGGCGACCGGGGCGGGCGTGGCCCTCGACGGCCTGGCCGACGCGGGTGAGCAGCAGGCTGCGGGCGGTTGCGGCGTCGGCGACGCCGACGAGGTCGACGTAGGTGATGGTGGCGAGGAGGCCCTCGATGGGGATGTCCTCGACGCGGACGGTGAGCAGTTTGCGCTCGGGCTCCTCGGGTTCGGCACGGAGCGCGGCCTGCCATTCCATGCGGCCGTAGGTGGAGCGGCCGTAGTGGCCGGAGAGGACGGCGATGACGGCGACGGATTCGCTGACGCCGCGGTCCATGAAGTCGATGAAGTTGGTGCCCGCGACGAAGTCCCACGCCTGGATGACGGTGCGGTACCCGGCTTCCTCCAGAGTCCACGCGATCCAGGACGCCCATTGTTCGTCGGCGGGCGAGTAGCTGATGAAGAAGTCCAAGTCACGTGTCCGGCCGAGCAGTTCCCCGTCAGTCACCATGTCCCCATCGTAGGAGGTCGGGGGGCGGCGGGGCAGGTGGTTGAAGGGATCACACGTGGGATTTAGGTCAACCGGCGTGGGGGTCATGGACGTTGGGGCGCGGACGGGCGGCGGTGGGCGGCTCGGGCACGGGCCGGCCCCGATCTTCCCCTCTCCCCCGTCCCGTCCGGCCGTGTGTGCGACGCTGTCGGGCGTGCGATTCCTCAAGCGTCTGCATCCCCTGGACTGGCTCGCCGCCGGGCTGCTCGCCTGCGGCCTGGTGTGCGTGGCCACGGGACTGCTGCCGGCCGCGCCCGCCGGCGACGCGATGGCCCGGATCGGGCCGCTGCTGGTCTTCCTGGCGACGGTCATCGTGATGGCCGAACTGACCGGCCGGGCCGAGGTGTTCGATGCGGTGGCGTCCTGGGTGGCGCGGACCGGGAGAGGCAGCTATCCGCGGCTGTTCGGGCTGTGCGTGCTCTTCGCGTCGCTCACCACCATCACGCTGAACCTGGACACCACGGCGGTGCTGCTGACGCCGGTGATGCTCGCGCTGGCCGGGCGGGTGGGCATCGCGCCGGTGCCGCTGGCGATGACGACGGTCTGGCTCGCCAACACCGCGAGCCTGCTGCTGCCGGTGTCGAACCTGACGAACCTGCTGGCGTCGGACCGGGTCGGGCTCTCCCCCACCGCGATGGCCGCCACGATGGGTCTGCCCCAACTGGCCGCCGTCGCCGTGACGATGGCGTGTCTGTGGGGCTTCTACTGGCGACGCGGGCGGCGAGGCTCTGACGGGTACACACCGCCGGAGCGGCGGGCGCCGGGCGATCCGCTGTTGTTCCGGGTGTGCGCGTTGGCGTGTGCCGGTTTCCTGGTGGCGATCCTCGTCGCGGACGTGCCGCTGTGGTCGGCGTCGCTGACCACGATGCTGATCGTGGTCGTCGCGTTCGCGGTGCGGCGCCCGGCCGAGTTGCGGTGGTCGCTGGTGCCGTGGCGGCTGTTGGTGCTGGTGCCGGGGATGTTCCTGGTCGTCGAGACGGTGAACGCACACGGGCTGGACACGCTGCTGACGGCGGCGGTCGGGCCGGACGGCGGCCTCGGCGGCATGCTCCGCTCGGCGGGCGTGGGCGCGGGCCTGTCCAACGTCCTCAACAACCTGCCGGTCTACATGGCGGGCGAGGCGGCGGTGCCGGTCGGCAACCACCATCAGTTGCTGGCGCTGCTCATCGGCACCAACGTCGGACCGCTGGTCACGCCGTGGGCGTCGCTGGCGACGCTGTTGTGGTTCGAGCGGTGCCGCGGCCAGGGCACCGTCATCCCGCTGCGGCGCTTCATGGGGACGGGGTTCGTGCTGGCCGTGACGGCGACGCTGGCGGCGACGGCGGCACTGGCGGTGGGCTGACTGCCGGCCCCCGCTCAGGCCGCCTGCGCGGCGGCGACCACGTCGAGCAGGTACGTCAGGGTGTCACCGCGGGCGGCGACGAAGCTGCGGTCGGCGTCCGGGCCGGCGGAGCACACCGTGAAGGGGCCGCCGGCCAGGGTGCGGAACTCCACGCCCGCCTCGGCGGCCAGCAGGGCGCCCGCGGGGAAGTCGATGCCCTCCGCGCAGTAGCCGACGAAGCCGTCGATCGCGCCGCGCGCCAGCATGCTCCAGCCCAGCAGCGGCGCCCACAGCTGGAGCACCCGCCGGGTGCGGCGCTCCAGTTGGCCCCGCAGTCCCGCGGCCACCGGGTCGGCCCGGTCCACCGCGTGGCCCTGGGTCCAGGCCACCACCGGCCCGCTGCGCGGCACCGCGCCGGACGGACCCGGCAGCCGGTGCAGGCCGCAGGACGCGCCCTGGCCGCGGACGGCCCGCCAGGTGGAGCCGGTGACCGGTTCGTGCACCACGCCGACGACCGGCGCGCCGTCCACGCACAGCCCGATGCCGACGGCGTACGCGGTCAGACCGATCGCGACGTTGTTGCTGCCGTCGAGCGGATCCACCAACCAGGTGCGGCTGCCCACCGCGTCGAGGAGGCCCGCCTCCTCGGACAGGATCCGGTCGCGCGGGAAGTGCGTCTGGAGGCGGGCGAGGATGAGCTTCTCCGCGGCCAGGTCGAGGTCGGTGACGACGTCGCCCGCGGCGTCCTTGACGCCCACCGCGCGCGCCGTGCCGAACCGGCCGTGCAGCAGGGCCCCGGCCTCCTCGGCTGCGGCGACGGCCACCCGCGTCTCGCTCGCGTACGGTGCGGCGTCCCGGTCACTCATGCTGCTCGGCATGGATCCTCCTGAGTGCTGTGCGGACGGTCCGTTCGGTCTGTTCCGCGCCGCACAGCCGGCGCACCGTACGGTGGCCGCGGCCGTGCAGGGGGCCCAGGGAGAGGTCGGTGTGACCGGGCAGCGACCGGCCGAGCACCAAGGTGGCGGCGGGCTGCCCGCGGGTGACGACGGTGGCGTGGAACTCCCCGGCCGGCAGGCTGTACGTCTCGCCGCTGCCGCTGGAGGCGGCGGGGCCCGGTTCGCAGTGCACCAGGCGGGCGGTGGGCCGCAGTTCGTCGACGCCCGAGGGGGCGCTGAAGACCTCGAAGATCCGGTGGGTGGGGGTGCGCGCCTCGTCCGTCACGGTGACCGGGAGGTTGCCGACCCGGCCGTAGAGGACATAGCTGCGCAGCTCCCAGCTGTGGGCGTGCATGGGGGCCGCGGTGGGGTCGGCGGTGGTGCCGGTGCCGAAGAGGTGGACGCAGACGCCGCGGGCGCCGTCGCGGACGAGCGGCAGGCACAGGAAGCCGAGCGGGTGGCGGACCGCCCGTAACTCCCTTTTGCCGCAGGCGATGTCCTCCAGGGCGCCGGTGACGCTGGCGCGGGGTGCCTCCCGCGGGGTGCCGGGCCGGAGCAGTCGGTCGAGCGTGTCGTAGTCCATGAGCCGCGCCCGAGGCGTCTCACCTCCGGTAGGGGTCCTCAGCGTGCAGGGCTTTCTCGATGATCTCCGCGACATCGGCGTCGCTGAACACCGAGGGAAGGGGGAGGTCGACGTCGTCGAAGACCGCGCGGACCTCGTCGACGGTGGGCTCGTCGCCCAGGGGGGCGACGCCGCGCAGGTCGAGGCGGACGGCCTGTTCGCGGCTCTGGTGCAGTTCGGTGACGTAGTAGTCGTAGAGCGGCTGGTCGCGGGCGACCAGGAGGTTGACGCGGTTCGGGTCGTCCTGGGTGATGACCAGGCAGGACTCGGAGAGGTCGAAGCGGAGGGTGGGGACGCCCGAGGAGAGGTGGACGCTGATCTCCAGGGTGTCCAGCCGCTGGCGGAACCAGCAGGCGGCCAGGACCGTGGCGTACGCCTCCTTGCGGGTGCGGTCGGCGGTCCAGGCGTGCGCCGAGTCGTCGTTGTGGCGGCGGGCGAAGGTCTGGCGGAAGCGGGCGTAGGCGGCGCAGGTCTGCTCCTCCGCCGGGTTGATGATGTCGATCTTGATGCTGAGCTGGGAGCGCTGGCGGGTGGCGGCCTCGACGCACCGGGGCAGCGTGACGGCGCGCAGATACGTGCCGGTGCCGCCCTTGAAGTACCAGCGGTTGGTCTGTGCGCGGGCCCGTTCCAACGCGTCGCCGACCTGGTCCCCCGAGAGGGAGCGGACCATGGCGAGGTCCTCCAGGGCGCGGCGGGTCTCCGCGGACGCCCCCTGGATGTCGGACTTGCGGCGCAGCCGCTCCGTCATCGTGCCGACCGCGAGCGTGCCGAGCACCAGCAGCGTCGCGCCGGACGACACCTTGTCGCTGATGACATCACCGAAGACGTCCATCAGGCCGATGGTCAGGCCGAGCCCCACGGCGATGAGTCCGTCCAGGTTTCTGATCGCCCATGCGACGACGAACTCCACCCGCCCCACACGCTGTCCCACGTCGAGTCCCCCTCCCCGTTCCCTGGCATCGTAGGAGCAACGGGACAGCTCTGGCCAGGGTTGCCTTGCAGTTGCAAGATCCTTCCTGCGCAAGGGAGTTACCGCACCGGTCCTCTGACGTGGCATCGAAGCCCGCCGCCGGGCAAGCGGAAGCCCCGGTATCGAGCCGCTGCTCGATACCGGGGCGCTCTGCCCTTACTTGTGGAAGGCCTCGTTGTTACAACCCATGCTGGAGCCCATCTTGGTCTCCTGCGCGCCCGCGGCGCCCTCGCCGTTGAGCGCGTTGCCCAGCGCGCCGTCGAGGACACCGACCGCACCGAGGATGTCGATGTTCAGGTCGTGCGAGCGGCACTGTGTGCCCTGGGAGACGTTGAACATCCCATCCTTCCCACCCTTCTTTCCGCCGTCCTCCCCGTCGCTGGAGAAGGAGCTCGTCCCGCCCTGGTTTCCGCCATGGGCGTTTGCGGTGCCGGCGCCGAGGAGGCCAACGCTGCCCAGTACGGCGATCACAACGGCGGCCTTACGAAGCTTGCGCATTTCATCTCCGGTAGGTCGAACGGAAGCGATCAGAAGTTGATCGACTTCGTACGGCTATGCAAACTAGTGCGGAATTTGTCCCAACTCGTCAGTGACACGCTGAATTTCACGACTGCCACGACCAGAATCCGCCCCGCTTATCGGATAACCCACCGTCTCGGCGATCTCGGGAATATCACGCGAGAAACACTAATTCACACAAGGGCTTGTCCAAAAACCCATCCGATAAGCCCAATTCGGGCCCCGCGAGATACCCGCGTTCCGGTCCGAGCGGACCGCGACGGCGCCGCTACCCCCGCCGGACCAGGAGCTCGGTGTTGCGGTCCGCCGCCGTACCCGCCATCTCCTCATGCACGCCGCTGCCCATTCCGGCGGCGAGTCCGGGCGCGTTGTAGGCGAGCTCACGGTAGAGGGAGGCGAGGCCGACCGCGGAGAGGTCACCGAAGTCCGCCCGGTGCGGGGCGGCGGACTCCACCAGGGTCGTGAACAGCGACAGCGTGCCGTCCTGGTTGTCGACGAGTTCGAGGAGCCGGGCATGCTGGGGGTAGTCCACGTGGGAGGCCGTGTTGACCTCCCAGAAGGAGCGGGCCGGCACCGGATGGGCGTGCGGCGTGATGCGGTTGACGTGACTGTGCCCGTTGATCCACGCGACCACGTTCGGGAACCGGCTCAGCAGCTCGATCACCTCCGCGCCGTCGTGCCGGATCTCGTCGGTGCGGGCCGCGTCGGGGCGCCGGGTCATGCTCGGGCTGTGGTGGTGGCTGAAGACGAGGACGTGCGCGTCGTCGGCGGCGGGGTTGCGGACCAGGCGTCCGTCGGCGTCGTAGTGGCGTGCGCTGTGGGCGGCCAGGGTCCTTTCCAGCCAACGCAGTTGCTCGGTCCCGAGCGAGCCCTCGAAGTGGCCGCTGCGGTAGGTGGTGTCCATGCTGATGCCGACGACGCCGTCCGCGATGCGGAAGGTGTAGTACATCCGGTCGCCGTCCAGGTGGTTCTCGGTGTACCCGTGCCCGATCGGCCCCGCGCCGGCGTAGGCCGGGTCCAGGTGTGCCCTGAGGTAGTCGTGCGGGGTGGCCAGGCGCCGGCGCGGGTCGGCGGTGACGGTCCGCGCCCGGCGGGCGTTGTGCCGCAGGATCTCCTTCAGGACGGTGCTCTTGGGGTCGTCGCCGGACTCCTGCACCTTGTTGAAGGCGGCCACGTCGGCATCCGGCACGGAGAACAGCTTGCGCGCCCCGGTGACGTAGTCGCTCAGGAACGGGTCCTGCGGGGCCAGGCAACCGCCCGGCAGGTCGTCGTGGTTGCCTGGCGTCGAGTACCAGGGGATGCGCAGGCCCGGGCTGGTGACGGGGCGTATCGCGGCCTCCAGGTAGCCGGGGATCCGTGGCATCCCGCGCAGCTTGTCCTGGTCGCGCAGGCCGGCGTCGGGGTGCCAGTACAGCGGGAGGCCGCAGTTCTGCACACCCTCGTACGCGGCCGGGTCACCGGTGTTGGGGGTGATCCGGCCGCCGCTCATCAGCGTCAGGAACCACTCCAGCTCCACCATCGAGTTGTTGTCCATGTTGTCGCCGGTCGACATCACGAAGGCCGGGAGTCGACCGGTGTGGGGGCCGCCACCGAGCGCGTTGACCTGCTCGACCAGCGAGACCGCGCCGGCGACCGACAGCGCCTCCTGCCCCCGCCACGATCCGGGCGAGCCGGCGCGCAGGTACTCGGTCCGCAACGGGCTCTGGACGTCGGCCACATGCAGGTCGGTGAACTGCACGAAGCATGCCAGCGCGGCCCGCCGGTCCTCGCGTCCGCGCCGGGCGGCGGCGAGTTCGCCCCGTACGACCAGGGGCCATCCGGGGCCGGAGACGAGGTGCCGGTAGCCTCCGCTGCCGGTGAGCCGGGCGGTGGTCTGGAGCGTGGTGGCGCCGTACGGTGCGGCTCGCTTCACGGCGGGGCGGGCGGGTGCCGCGCCGGTGTCGGCCGGTGCCGGGTCGGCGACCGGGTGCGCGCTGCTGCGCTGGCCCGGGAGTGCGTAGGCGGCGCCGACCGCAACGACGGCGGCACCGGAGCTGAGGAGGAATCGACGACGGTCGGTGGTGGATGCAATTCCGGCCATGGGGCCCTCCGTGCGGTGGCGGGCGCGCCCGACCACAGCGGTGTCACCAATCGGAATCTCTCGTTCCGAAGGATGCTCGGTGCGCGTGGCCGGGAGTTGAACGCGCCCGGAACGCCGCACACCCATCCGCCGTCGGATCGCACGGGACCCGCCCCGGTCGGCGCGGGGTGCCGCTACGCGGGGCCAGGGGGTCCGCTTGGTGGCCCGACCAACCGGGTGAGCACCTGGTCCTGACCCGTCGGACGGGCCCTGGGAGCCTTGTCGGCGCTCCCGCCGCCAGGCGTCGAGGTGCTCGTCGAGGTCGTCCCCCGTCGGCCGGGGCGGCGGCAGCCGACGACCGCCCCGGCCGGTGGGCCGACCCGGCTCAGGTGTTGGGCAGCTGCCCCTTGTCCGGTTCGCCGGCGGGCACCGGCTCCAGCACCGCGACGTCCATCGGGCCGTCCAGCGCGTCCGCGATCTCCCCGCCCAGCGTGGCGAGCACCGGCCCGGCCGAGTGGGCGTCGAGGGCCGCCTGGTCGGCCCAGTTCTCCACGACAGTGACCCGGTCCTCGCCGGCGTGGGCGGCGTAGAGCAGGCAGCCGGGCTCGGCGTGCACGGCGGAAGCATGCCGGCGGAACGCCTCAAGCACCTCTTCCCGGCGGCCGGGCTTGGTCCGGAGGGTGGCAACGACGATCGGCAAGGAAACTCCTTGAGTTGGGATCCGTCCACGGCGCGGACACGATCTTGATGGTCGAGAGCACCTTATGCCAGGCACTGCGCCGCGGCCTCGCTCGGCCGCGCGGCCGGGAGCAAGGCGATCCGCTCGTCGTCACAACGCAGTCCGTCCAGCCACAGACAACCCCCTGAGCTGGGCGAACGCCCGCGCAGCGCGGGCCGGCCGCGGCGTCCTTCGCGTACGGATCAATGGCCGGTGGTCGGTGCGGTCTCCGTCGGCGGGGCGCTGGGCGCCGCCGCCCGCTACGGAGCGTCCCTGATCTGGCCCACCGGGCCTGGCGCCTTCCCCTGGACCACCCTAGGCACTCTCACCCCGCCTCGGTCGGCGGTGCGGTCGAGGGCGGCTTGGTGGCTCGCCCCGCCCGCAGGCACTTGCCCTCCGGTAGCGATCGCCAATAATTCCGCCTGAACGGTGCGGACCCGCGCTGGAGTCGCACGGTAGGACGTACGCGTCGAGCGTGCCGGGTGTGCGTCATGCGCCGGCCGGATGGGAGGGGTGTGAGCGTGGAGCTGGAGCTTCGACACCTGAGGGTGCTGTGCGCGATCGCAGATGCCGGGAGTGTGGGACGGGCCGCGTCGGAGCTGGGCTACTCGCAGCCGGCGATGAGTTCTCAACTCCGCCGCATCGAGCGGCATTTGGGCGACCCGTTGTTCGAGCGGAAGACGTCGGGCGTCGAGCTGACGCCCTACGGCGCGGAGGTGCTGGCACAGGCCCGTGACGTGCTGGCCCGCGCGCATGCCATCGGGCGCCGTCCGGCCGGGAGCGCCGCGGGCCCGCACCGGGCGCTCCGGCTGGCGGCGACCAACTCCCCGGTCCTGTCGGGGATGGTCGCCCGGCTGCGGAACCGGCTGCCGGATGTCGCACTCACGGTGAGCAGCGTGTATCCGTCCTCGGAGATCGTCCGGCTGCTGGAGGACGGTGCGGTGGACGCGGCCATCGCCGCCGACTATCCCGGGCTGGAGCTGCAGCACTCCGCCGCGGTGGTGCTTCGCGGGATCGTCACCGAGCCGTCCTTCGTCGCGCTGCCGGCCCGCCACCGGCTCAGGGACAGTGTGGATGTGGGGCTCGCGGATCTGGCCGACAGCGCGTGGTTCGTGACGCCGGACGACGGGGCGGGGTGGCCGGGGGTGTTCTACGCGGCCTGCAGGTCGGCCGGATTCACCCCGGCGGCGGTGCATGAATTCCTGGGTGATCAGCTGCAGTTGCAGAGCATGATCGCCGAGGGTCTCGGGGTCGCGGTCGTGCAGGCGACGCTCCGGCCGATCCCCGGCGTCATCGTCAAACCGCTGATCGGCACCCCGCTGTGGTGCCGTTACGTGCTGGCGTGGCGGCGCGAGAGCTTCGCCGCCGAGATCGCCGACACCCTCGTCGACTCGGCCTCCGCGGCGTACCGTGCGCTGAGCGCACAGTCGCCCCATCTGCGCACCTGGGCCTCGCGGACGTGGAGCGCGGCCAGGCCGTAGACCGCCGCCAACCACGGATCAGGGGCGGACGGTCCGGGTGGAGACGCTCGGTGCGGGGCAACTGCCGGCCGATGTACCGGAGTTCGTCGCGCAGGATGTTATGGCCGGTCAGTCCCATGTGCTATGTCACACGGCATTGTCGGCGGGCAGGGTGCCCTGAGAAGGTGCCGATCACGCCTCACCGTTTCCCGAGGCGCATCTGTCCACGAAGGAGCAGGGATGCGCTATCGCTTCACCTGGCCCAGATGTGTGGTCGGCGGCCTGGCCGCCTGCGCGACGATCGCCAGCCTTGTGGCGACGCCCGCACTGGCCACGCCCTCGCCGACGGCCACCCCCACGTCCGCGACCGGGTCCCGCACCGTGCCGCACCACATACCGCCGCCGACCGGCTCGACCGTCGGCACGGGCGAATATCCGGCGCAACCGGTCCGGCCGCTCGACCCCGCCGGGCTCCGCCCGCTCAACGCGAAGAATCCCCCCACTTCTTCGACTGCAGCGGCGAAGCACAAGGGCACCGAGCGCCCCGGCGCGGCCGCCTGCAGCCCGGGCGACTTCGGCGGCCGGACCGGATCCGACCTGGTCCAGGCCGTCAAGAGCGCAACCATGGACTGCATCAACACCCTCTTCTCGGTCACCGGTCAGGACGCGCACGCGGTGTTCCGCGAGGAGCAGATGGTCACCGTGGCCAACGCCTTCAAGGACGGGGCGGCGTCGTACTCCGGCGACAACTCGGCGAACGTGTGGCAGCTCGTGCTGTTCCTGCGGGCCGGCTACTACGTGCAGTCCAACCACCCGTCCGATGTCGGCCAATACGGCCAGGACCTGGCCACGGCCATCGAGGCCGGCCTGGACGCGTTCTTCGCCAACGCCCACTCCAACGACGTCTCCGCGGGGAACGGCGATGTCCTCGGGGAGGTCGTCGTCCTCTCGGACAGCGCCAACGAACAGGGCCGCTACCTGGACGTCTACAAGCGGGTGCTGACGGGCTACAACGGCTCCTACGACGCCATCCCCAGCATGCTGGCGGCCGTCAACGACGTCTACACCCCGCTCTGGCGCGGCAACTGGAACGACGCGTACGTCAAGGCGGTGACGGCCGACCCGAGCATCATCGACACGCTCGACTCGTTCGCGCGGGACCACCTGGACCTGCTGGGCACCGACAAGTCCTATCTGGACTCCAACGCCGGGATGAACGTGGGGCGTTACGTCGAGCACCAGCCGCTCCAGGACAAGGTCCGGCCGCTGATGAAGGGGCTGCTGGACGCGTCGAAGATCACCGGGCCGACCGCACCGCTGTGGGTCACGGTCGCCTCCCAGGCCGACTCCTACGACAAGGGCAACTGCTCGTACTACGGGGTGTGCAACCTGGCCGATCAGCTCACCAAGGCGGCACTGCCGGTCGACCACTCCTGCGACCAGACGCACACCATCAAGGCGCAGGCGCTGACCGCGGCCGACCTCGACGCGGCCTGTGCCAGCCTCCTGAACCAGGACTCCTTCTTCCACAAGCTCGTGAAGGACAACGGCCCGATCCCCGGCCAGTACGAGTCGACGGTCCAGATCGTCGTCTTCGCCAGCCGCAACGACTACCAGACCTACGCCGGGGCGATCTACGGCGTCGACACCAACAACGGCGGCATCACCCTGGTCGGGGACCCTACCAAGCCTGACAACCAGCCGATGTCCATCGAGTACCAGAAGGGCCCCGACGACGGCTTCCCGGCCGGGATCTGGAACCTCAACCACGAGTACACGCACTACCTCGACGCCCGCGACGACATGAAGGGCGACTTCACCCAGCAGACCGCGGTCCCGGACGTCTGGTGGATCGAGGGGCTCGCCGAGTACGTCTCGTACGGCTACCGCGGCGTCACCGACGACGGGGCGGTGAGCGAGGCCGGAAAGCACACCTACAAGCTGAGCACGCTGTTCCAGAGCACCTACGCCAACAGCGATGTGACCCGCACCTACCCGTGGGGCTATCTCGCGGTCCGCTACATGTTCGAGAAGCACCCCGAGGACATCGCGAACATGCTCGGGCACTTCAGGACCGGCGACTACGCGGGCGGCTACGCCGTCTACAACAACGACATCGGCACCCGCTACGACGACGACTTCGATGCCTGGCTGACGGCGTGCGCGTCCGGCGCCTGCTCCGGCAAGAAGGCACGGTGACGGCGTCGCACTGAGACGCGTCGAGCCGCACTGAGCACCGCGCACGGCACATGGCTCCCGGCGCATCCCCTCCGGTGTCAACCGGAGGGGATGCGCCGGGAGCCTGCTGCGCGGCGGCCCCTGCCCCGGTCGTGCGGCACGGCGGGCCCGGCGGACGAGCGGCCGTCACGTGGCGCTGTGCGGGTGTCCCGCCGTCGCCGAGCGGGGCGGCCATGCCTGGGGCGCGAGGATCCCCAGGACGTAGGCGCGGGCGACCAGGGCGCATCGGGTCGGCGCGTCCAGGAGGTCCCGGAGGCGGCTGAGGTGGTAGTCGACGGTCTGCCGGGACAGGTGCAGCTGCGTGGCGATCTCGGCGTTGCTGCGGCCGGCCGCGAGCAGGGCGAGGATGCGGACCTGGCTGGCGGTGAGGGGCGGGTGCGCCTCGTGGGCGAGGCCCTGGTGGGTGACCACGGCCCAGACGCCGGCGGCGCGGGACGTGCCGCGGCCCACCGTCGTGAGGTGCAGCCGGGCGCGGCGCTGCCGGCCGCTGCCGTCGAGGAGGACGGCGGAGGTCTGCAGACGGCGGTTCCGGCGGGCGACCAGGGCGCGCCAACTCCGTTCCAGCGCCGGCAGGTCCGGTGCGGGGGCGAGCAGGGTGTGGGCCCGGCGGCCGACGAGCTCCGAGAGCCGGGTGCCCAGCAGTTCGGCGGCCGCCGCGCTGGCCTGCAGGATGCGGCCGCCCGCGGAGAGCAGGGCGCACGGCAGTCCGCTGTGGTCGCGCAGGGCGTAGAGGTTGTCCTCCGCCTCCCGGCGCTGGCGCAGGGCGCGGGTGTAGTCGCTGATGTCGATGTAGATGCCGGCCACACAGGTCTCGGTGCCCTCGCGGACCGGGAAGCGGTGGCCGGCCGCGTGGCCGCTGGTGCCGTCGGCGCGGTGGTAGGTGAGGGTGTGCCGGACCGGTTTGCCGCGGGCGAGCACGTCCCGGTCCAGTGCCAGCACGTGGTCGGCGTCGACCGGGGCGTCGACGTCGTGGACGTACTTGCCGATGACGTGCTCGGGCGTGGTGCCGTAGAGGTGGGCGTAGGCGTGGTTGGCCCAGCGGTAGCGGCCGTCGGCGTCCCGGATGAAGGCCGCGGCGGGGGCGAGGTCGGCGAAGGCGTCGTAGCGGCGAGGGGCGGCCTCTGCCGGACCGACCTCCACGGCGACTCCGCGGGTGCGGTCCGGGCGGGGTGCGTCGAGGGGCCAGTTCACGTCGAAGAGCCGGCCGTCGAACCGCGCCTGCCGGTGCCGCTCGCCCGACTCCTCGGAGGGCGCGGGCGGTTCCTCGCGCAGGGTGTCGAGGAAGCGCTGGGCGGTGCCGGTGTCGCCGAAGGCCCCGCCTCCGCTGTCGATCACCCGTAGCTCGCGGTCGGCCTCCCACCAGGACACCGGGAGGTGTTCGAGCAGCGACTTCAGACCGGTCTCGTCCACGACGGCCCTTCTGTGCGGAGGAGTTCGAGGGGTGCGCGCCGCGGCCCTGTCCATGCCGCTCGCACGGGCATCCGTATCCCCGGCCCGCATGGCGTATGCCCGGTTCTCGGCCGATCTGCCGCGGCTCCACACGGGCCGACGCCCCTACGGCATCACGGAACCTTCACAGTCGCCCTACGAAGCCTTCAACTCTGGCATTTGCCTGAGGAGTCGGGGCCCGTGGCGGCCGACCGGGGGCCGTCCGACTGGTTCGCTGGAGACAGGGCGTCCGGGCATCGGATCGCGGACGCCGATTGCCGTCAGACGGCCTCACCCCTTTGTGAAGGAGTCGGATTCCAGTGAGCACGGTGCTGTTCGTGTATGCCAAGGGCGGACCGCCCTTGGGGTATGCCCTGTCACGGGTCGCCGCGCGTGCGGCGGTGCACCTGCTGGCGCTCAGCCCGCTGCCGCCCGCGGTCGCCGCGTCCGCCGGGCGCCGGTGCGCCTCCGTGGTGACCGCCGAGGGGCCCGAGCGGGGCGATCTGGTGTCCCTGATCGTGGCCCGGGCCCAGGAGGTGGGCGCGGATGCGGTCGTCACCTTCTCCGAGTACGCGGTCGTCGCGGTCGCGGAGGCGTGCGCGAAGCTCGGCCTGGCCGGCGCCGGTCCGTCCTGTGCGCTCGCCCGGGACAAGCGGCTGATGCGCCGCGTCTGGGCCCAGCAGGGCGTCCCCCAGCCCCGGTTCCGGCCGGTGGCCGACGAGCGGGAGCTGCACGAGGCGGCCGCCGAACTCCGCGGCCCGCTGCTGCTGAAGGCCGCCTGGAGCGCGGGGTCCACCGCACACCGGATCATCCGCAGCACCGACGAGGTGCCGGCGGCCTGGCGCCGGGCGCGCGAGGTGATGGCCGAATCCGCCGGGCTGGGCTACGCCGAGCTGCATGTGGCCGGCGCCGACGCCGACTTCCTGGTGGAGGAGATCGTGCCCGGCACCGCGGAGGGATGGTTCGGGCAGCCGGGTTGGGGCGACTACGTCAGCGTCGAGGGCGCCGTCGTCGACGGTGTCTTCCGCCCGGTCTGCCTCAGTGGCCGGATGCCGACGGTGGAGCCGTTCACCGAGCGCGCCGGCATCACCCCGGCCGCGCTGCCGTCCGACGCCCAGCAGCGTGTCGTGGCCCTGGCCCGGCGGGCCGTCGATGCGTTGGGCCTGGAGAACTGCGGTATCCACACCGAGATCAAGCTCGGTGCCGACGGCCGGATGTGGGTGATCGAGACCGCGGCCAGGTTCGGCGGGGCGATGACCGTCCCGCAGATCGAGGAGGTCTTCGGCCTGGACCTCGTCGGCATGCTTGTCGACCAGCTGCTGGGACGCACGGTGAACTGGCCGGCCGAGGCCCGCCCGGCACAGGTGGCGCGCGGGGCGGCCGGCTCCCTCGTCGTGCTGGCCGTGGACGGCGACGGCGCCGCCTGGCCGGACCGCCGCCGCTGGGACTTCCCGGCCGTACGGAACGCGGCACCGTTGAGCCCCGGCAGCGCGCTGTCCGTGGTGGCCGAGAACTCGCTCCCGGACGGGACGCCGGTGCCGGTCTACGACCCGGCCGCCGGCGCGAACACCATGGCCGCCCTGTGCCTGCTGTCCGCCACCGACCCCGAGACCGTGCTGCACGACTTCCGCAACCTGGTCGACGCCCTGCCGCGCCTCCTCCCGGCGGCCGGGGACGACACCGAGCCCCTGGAGGCCCGCTCATGAACGGCGTTGTGACCACCCCCGCCATGACCGCGGCGCGCCCCGCCGCCGACCGCACGACCGTCGGCGAGCAGCTCTCCCTGCCGCTCTTCCGCGCCCTGGCCGGAACCCTGGCCGGACACCCCTATCTCAAGGTCGTGGTGGACCGCACCGAGAACACCTGGCACCTCCTCGACACCGCGGTGCACCCCTTCCACGTCGACTACCTCGCCACCCGCATCCTCGGCATGCGGCCGGCGGAGCTCGACGCCCGGCTGGACGCCGTCAACGCCTCGGTCTACACGGACCCCGAGCGCCGGTTCCTGCTGGGCGTGCTCTCCCTACACACCGACCACGGCACCGGCGGTGCGGAGCGGCCCTTCCTCGTGCTGGCGACGACCGAGGCCGACACCATGTCCGGCCCGCTGCTGGAGGAGTTCTACGCCTCCGTCCGCCACCGGCTCGACGCCCGGCTCCCGCTGCTGCTGAAGCCGGCCAACCACGGGCAGGAACACGAACTCGCCGTGATCAGCGACGTCCGGGTGCCGCGGATCCACAGTCACCAGCTGTTCGGCAGCCGCACCAGGACCCCGCTGAACCCCGGCGAGGCCGTCGGCCGGCTGCGCCACTTCCGGACTGCCGGTGAGTACGCCGCCGCGGCCGCTGCCCTCGGCTGGTCCGACATCGTGGCCATGCCGCGGCTGCCCGACGACGTGCCGCGGGTCGCCGGCTTCATCAACACCACCCCCACCACCCCGCTCTCGCACACCAACGTCCTCGCCTCCGGCTGGGGCATCCCCAACGCGATCGTCCGCGATCTGGATCACCTGATCGCGGCGGACGGCCTGGACGGCGCCTGGGTCCGTTACGAGGTGCGCGACGACGACATCACCCTGGTGCGCCTCGCCCAGCCACCGACGCTCACGGCACCGGCGTGGCAACGGCAGCCGGTCCGGGTCCGACCCCCGCGGCTGACGGACCTGCCCGCACTGCCCCTGCACCGGCTGCGCCGCACCGACCAGGACTGCTACGGCACCAAGGCGGCCAACCTCGGGGAACTGCACCACGTCCTCGGCGACCACCTCGTCGACCTGACCGCGTTCCACGGCCGTCCCCGCCCTCCGCGGACCGACCTGTACGCCCACCTCACGGCGCGCCTGGGCGTCGCGCCCACCACCCGCGGCGCGGAACTGCGGGCCGCCGCCTCGGCGTTCACCCGCGCCACGGTCGAGGCACCCGACGGCGTCGCGCTCCCGTTCGCCCTGCAACACCGTTTCCTGGCCTCCTCCCCCACCGTCCGAGCGGGCATCGACGAGCTGAGGGCCGCGCTGGAGGGCGACGCGGCGGACGCGGCGGACCGGCGCTGCCGCACGCTGCAGGACCTGGTCCGGCACGCCCCGATCCCCGACGGACTGGCCCGCCGCATCACCGGGGCGCTGCCCGCCGGCCCGGACGGCGCGGGCCGTCTGGTGGTGCGCTCCTCCTCCAACGCCGAGGACCTGCCCGGGTTCTCCGCCGCCGGCGTCTACGACTCGGTCACCGACGTGCGCGGCACGGCCCAACTCCTGGACGCGGTACGCCGGGTGTGGGCGTCGCTGTTCTCGCCCCGCAGTGTCCGGCTGCGCCACCAGGCGGGCATCCCGCTCGACGACGCCTACATGGGGGTGATCATCCAGCGCTATCAGGCCGCGGACCTCGGCGGCGTACTGGTGACCTGCAACCCGACCCGGCGCGCGGACTTCCGCAACGTCTGCCTCAACTGCGCCCCCGGCTCGCCCGAGACCGTCGTCGACGGCACCGCGCTGCCGCTGCAGTACCTGTACAACACGGTCGAGGGCGGTGGCCGCACCGTGGCGCTGGGCTCGTGCGGCAGCGACCTGCCCGCCGGGACCCGGCAGCGGCTGGGCCGACTGGCGCTGGCCGGCCGGCTGCTCCAGTCGCACTTCAGCGACCAGGACGTGGACCGGCCCCTGGACATCGAGTGGCTGATGACCGATCAGGGCGCCTTCCACCTGGTCCAGATCCGCCCCTACGCGCGGTGACCGGCCGCCTCGGCCGCGGCCGCTCCCGCACGCCCCGCACCCGGGTCGGCGCGCCCCCCTCGCCAGGGGCCCGCCGCATCATCCGCCTCAACAACGGCTTCCAACTGCTGTTCAACCTGCTGTGGTGGATGCCGGTGTTCTACGCCTACCAGCGGCAGGCCGGCCTGACCGACGGCCAGATCTTCGGCATCCAGAGCATCTACTACCTGGCGTTCTGCCTCTTCGAGATCCCCACCGGGCTGGTCGCCGACCGCATCGGCACCCGCAACTGTCTGCGGGCCGGCGCGGTCGTGATGACCGCGGCGAACCTGGTCCCGGTGCTGACCCCGCACTACTCCGGCTTCCTGGTCCACTTCCTGCTCATCGCCGCCGGACGCTCACTGACCTCTGGCGCCGCCAGCGCCTACCTCTACGACGGCCTGCGGGCCGAGGGCGCAACCGAGCACTACCTCAAGGCCGAGGGCCAGGCCAGGGCGCTGGGTCTGGCGGCGAAGGTGGTGTGCTGGCCGCTGGTCGGCCCGTTGATGGCCCTCACGCACTGCGCGCCGTACGTCCTGAGCGCGGCGAGCGCCGCCGGCTCGCTGGTCTGCGCCGTGCTGCTGCCGCGCCAGTACGCTCCCGACGGCGGGGACCGGGCAGGGCGCTCCGGCCGCCGCACCGCCGGCTCCTTCTGGCACGAGGCGACGGTCGCGCTGCGCACCGTCCGCGCCACGCCCTGGCTCGCCCTGGTGATGGTGCAGGGCGTCGCGCTCTTCACCCTCGCCCGCATCTGCCAGGTCAACCTCTTCCAGCCGATCCTGCTCGACCACGGCATCCCCGACGGTGCGCACGGCGGGGCGCTGGCCGCGATGACCGTCGCCGAAGCGGTGGCCTCGGCCCGCCCGCACTGGCTCACCACCCGACTGTCCCCGGTGACCTGGGTGTCGTTGCTCAGCCTGGCGATGGCGGCGACCCTGGCGGGCAGCACGCTCGGCGGGCCCTGGGCCGTCGTCGCCCTGCTGTGCCTGTTCGCCGCCGTCGCCGGCTTCGGTTATCCGCTGCAGCGGAAGCTGGTGAACGACGCCATCCCCGCGGGGGCGCCCCGCGCCACCCTGCTGTCCCTCGAAAGCATCGTCGACCGGGCGGTGTGCGCGGTGGCGGCCGTCGCCGCGGGCGGTTATCTCTCGGCCGGCCGCCTGGACGCCCTTCTCTGGCACAGCGCACTGGCCACCGCCGTCCTGCTGGCCGTGCTCCACCTGCTGCTGCGCCGGCACCGCGGCGCCCGCGACACGGTGCGCCCCGGCAGGACAGACACGGGGGCGAACGCATCGGCCCTGGAGCGCTCGCCCGCGACGGGGTGAGCATCGCCGGGCCGTGGCGCGACGAAAGGGCCGACGATGCGCCGGATTTGTGTGCTGTCGCCCATGGATATACCGCGAGGGGTGAACACCCCACACATCACCGCAACACGCCTATTGAACGGCGCAATTGCCCGGCGCTATCGCCGGCGACGTGAGTGACTTCACATCATGAATCATTTCGCGAAGAGGATGTGAAATCCCGCCGGAAGCGTCCGGACGAAAGGGACATCGGCCGGCGGATTGCCGTGCGGCGATGAATGAACATGCCGTGGGCGGGTAGGAGTTGCGCTTTTGTCACCGGCGGCTTCACCACCGACGTCACCGGCGCGGACGCACTGGCCGATCTTTCTGTTCCGCTTCGCGCACAGCTGGATACACTCACCCCCCATGCGAACCGCTACCCCCCACAGCATTCGCCCCGGTAAACAGCGCAATCGTCCCGTATTTGTCGACACCTCAGGCAGGCGTCGACGCTTACTGGGAAGTGTGGCGTTGACCGTAGGGTGCATGTGCACCGGATATCTCGTGCTTCTCGTCGTCGTGTTCGGCGGATCTCCGCAAGCGGCCGGGCAACCGGCGCCGGACCAGGCCGGCCAACTCCCGCAACGCGCAAGACATCAGCAACCCCGGAGCACCGACCGCCCCCGGCGCGCGGTGCCGTCCCGCACTCCCGGACCCGCCGTGCCCATAGGGCAGCGCGCGTCCTCGTCCGCCGCCCCCGCGGACCCCGCCCCTGCCCCGTAGGAGAGGCAGCACCGGCGAGCCGCCCCGGGTGCGACGTTCACCGTCGTACCCGGTGACGGGGCGTCAAGCCTTCCCCGGCACCACCGCCGGGCGTCCAGGCGCTCCCCGGTACCGCACCTCGGCGTCGTCGCCCGCGCCCGCCGCCCCGGCGTGCCCGCGCGGGCGTCCGCCCTCCCACCGGGCAGACTCCCCGACAGAAAGGGCCCCTTGTGGCGATGTCAGGCCAGGGGCGGCACGCGTTGCGCCACCCCCCACGCCGGCACTGGTTGTTGTTGCTGCTGATCCTCCCCATAGTCGCGGCCTCCCTGCTCTTCGAAGGCTGGACCACCCACGAGGTCGACGGCTCCCGCACGCGGCAAGCCTGTACCCGTCCCATACCGAGATCCGCCGACAACGGGGATCCGGTGCTGCGGGTCACCGGCGCCGGCACCGCCGAGACCGCGCAGATGCCGTTCCGCACCGCCGCGCTCACCTTCGACGGCGGCCCGGACCCGGTTTGGACCCCGCGGCTGCTCGACCTGCTGCGCGCGCACCACGCGCACGCCACCTTCTTCCTCTACGGGACCCAGGCGGCGCGCCACCCGGACCTGGTCCGGCGCATCCGTGAAGCCGGCCACGAGATCGGCTCGTACACCTACACCGGCGGCGACCTGGGCAGCGCCTCAGCGCTCCGCGCCAGGTGGGAACTCTCCCTGACCCGTACCGCCCTGGCGGGAGCCGCCGGCGTCACCACCCGGCTGCTGCGGCTGCCGCACACCACCACCGCCGACACGATGTGCGGCGCGGAGTGGACGGCCGCGCAACACGCCTCCGACCAGGGTTACCTGCTCGTCGCCGCCACCCAGTCCACCCGCAGACCTCCGCTGGGCGTGGTCCGCCAGTACAGCCAGACCGCGCTGGGGTACCAGGAGGCGGAGAAGCTGCTGGCCGACCCCGAAGTGGGCCGTTTCACCACGGTCACCGACGGACTCGAAAGGCCTTCGCTGGTCACTCCGGCCTCCCTCCTGGAGCGCGTCCAGGGCAGTGCGCTGATCCGGATCCAGTCACTCGGGCACACCTTCGCACGCGCGATGACCTGGGCGCTGGGGATCGCCGGCGCACTGGGTATCCTCCGCCTGGTGGTGGTCGCCTTCCTCGCCCGCGTCCATGTGCGCCGCCGGCACCGGCACCGATCCGGCGCACCCTGGCTGCGCAAGGTGACCGACCCGGTGACGGTGCTGGTTCCGGCGTACAACGAGGAGGCGGGCATCGAGGCCACCGTGCGCTCCCTGCTCGCCTCCACACACCGGGACCTGCAGATCCTGGTCATCGACGACGGGTCGACGGACCGGACCGCGGAGATCGCCCGGGGCCTCGGCGACCCTCGGGTGACCGTGGTGCAGCAGCCCAACTCCGGTAAGCCGAACGCGCTGGGCACCGGCTTGCGCTACGCGCGTCACGAGATCATCGTCGTGGTCGACGCGGACACCGTCTTCGAACCGGACGCCCTGCACCAGCTCATCCAGCCGCTGGCCGACCCGACGATCGGTGCGGTCAGCGGCAACACCAAGGTCGGCAACCGGGGCGGCCTGCTGGGCAGATGGCAGCACCTGGAGTACGTCCTCGGCTTCAATCTGGACCGGCGCATGTTCGAGGTGCTGGAGTGCATGCCGACGGTCCCCGGTGCCATCGGGGCGTTCCGCCGGGACGCGCTCACCGCGATCGGCGGCATCAGCGACGACACCCTGGCCGAGGACACCGACCTCACCATGGCACTGTGGCGCGCGGGCCGACGCGCGGTCTACGAGGAGCGGGCCGTCGCCTGGACCGAAGTACCCAGCAGCTTCCGCCAGTTGTGGCGCCAGCGCTACCGCTGGTGCTACGGAACGCTGCAGTCGATGTGGAAGCACCGCCACGCCCTGATCGAGGTCGGGCCGGCCGGCCGCTTCGGCCGTCGCGGACTGACCTATCTGGCCCTGTTCCAGATCGTGCTGCCGCTGTTCGCACCGGTCGTCGACGTCTTCGCCCTCTACGGGCTGTGCTTCGGCGACACCCCGCAGGCCCTCGGGGTCTGGCTCGGCTTCCTCGCCGTCCAGATGGCCACCGCGGCGTACGCGCTGCGACTGGACCACGAACGGCTCGGTGTGCTGTGGGCCCTGCCGCTCCAACTCTTCTTCTACCGGCAGCTGCTGTACCTCGTCGTGATCCAGTCCGTGGTCACCGCGCTGCTCGGCACCCGTCTCACCTGGCACCGCATGCACCGCTCCGGCACCGCCAACCAACATCTGCTCGGCGAGCCGGTCCCCCATCCGAGCACCCTGTCGTCGAAGTGACCGAGGAGAGTGAGCACATGAGCAGCACAGGGGGCCACCGGGCCGGCGCCCCGTCCTCGGCCGGCGCACCCGCACCGCGGCGCCGCGCGCACCGCTCCCGGCGTAGGCGGCCGGTGGTCCGCGTCGCCGTCGGGCTGCTGGTCGCCCTCCTCGTCGGGCCCGCCGGCGCCTTCGCCTGGGCGGACGGCAAGCTCCACGACACCGTCGACCTCGGCACGTCCGGCGGGGGTGAGGACAGCGGCAGCGGCACCACCTACCTCCTCGTCGGGTCCGACAGCCGCGAGGGCCTCACCGACCGCGAGAAGCAGCAGCTGCACACCGGTTCGGCCGGCGGCCGGCGCACGGACTCGATGATCCTGCTGCACACCGGTCCGGCCGGCACCACGATGGTGAGCCTGCCGCGCGACTCGTGGCTGACCGTCCCGGCCTACACCAGTCCGATGACCGGCAAGCGGCACGGCCCGGCGAAGCACAAGCTGAACGCCTCGTTCGCGATCGGCGGTCCGAAAATGCTGGTCAACACCATCGAGCACAACACCGGCCTGACGATCGACCACTACGTGGAGGTGGGCTTCGCGGGCTTCGTCAACCTGGTCGACGCCGTCGGTGGCGTCCCGATCTGCCTCGACCGGAACCTCAAGGACGAGAAGTCCGGCGCCGACTTCACCAAGGGCTGCCACACCCTCGACGGCACCGCGGCGCTCGCCTTCGTCCGCCAGCGCCACCAGGAGGCCCAGGGCGATCTGGGCCGCACCCGCAACCAGCAGAAGTTCCTCACCGCCCTCGCCCACCGGGCGGCGGAGCCGGGCACGGTACTGAACCCGTTCGCCGTCTACTCCGCCCTCAACGCCGGACTGGACACCCTCATCGTCGACCGGAACACCGATCTGCTGGACCTCACCTCGATGTTCCAGGCGGTTCGGGGAGTCAACGGCGGCCACGGCACCCAGCTCAACGCTCCGGTGTCCGCCATCGGCATCCCCACCGCCGAGGGCAGCGCCGTGCTCTGGGACCAGTCCCGGGCACAGCGGCTGTTCCGCGAGCTGCGCGACGACCGCCCGGTGGACGTCAAGGGCGGCAAGAGCCGGTGAACCCGCCCCTGCCGCGCTGGTGCCACCCCCACCCCTCAGCGGTGGCTCGCCGGATGGGCAACGACCGCCGCCGCGGGCGATCGTGTCCATGTCCGCACGGAAGCTCCGCTCACCGAACGGCGACGACCGCACCCCGCGGAACCGTGCCAGAGCTCCAAGCATCACGAGGGTGACCAGTGAGAACAACAGCTACAGCAGCAGGAAGGGCAGGAAGAGCAAGAGCCGTAGGGGCGGCCGGAGCTGACGGGCCGGTAGAAACCGCCGGAACGGCGAACCGTCCCCTGGGGCAGGCTCTCGCGCGCCGTTCGCTGCTCGCCGGCGCCGCGGCAGCGGGTGTGGGGGTCGCGGGTGGCGCGGCCGGGGATGCCCTCGCCGCGGGCCGGCCGCGCACGGTGACGCAACCGGCGGTGGACGCCGAGGCGGAGCGCCTGCGGCGCGGTCTGATCGCGCTCCGGCAGGACCTCCACCGGCACCCGGAGGCGCCGGGTCAGGAGCGGCGCACCGCCGGGCCAGGACCACGCCCAGGTGACGATCGCGGGGCCGGACGCGCCGGATACCGCACGGCGGCTGGCCTCCGCGATCGGTGCGCTCGCCACGGTGACACCGCCTTCCCTTTCAACGGCGAGGACTTCGCCCTCTACCTGGACCGCGTCCCCGGCACCTACCCCTTCCTCGGCGTCCGCGCCCCCAACTCCCCCCTCACGACCTGCTACCCGCACTACCCCGACTTCGCCCCGGACGAGCGCGCCATCGGCATCGGCGTACGGGCGATGGCCGGCTGGATCGCGCAGCGCGCTGCCTCGGCGTCCCACTGATCGGCCCGGATCACCACCACAGGCACCGACCGCAGACACCGCCGCCCATGAGAGGAGCCCGGACGCCCCGAGCCCGGCAACTAGGGTTGTCACATGATGTGGAGCGAGGAGGAGTACCTCGCATGCCTGCGAGGTGAGCGGCGTCGCTATGCCTGGGTGATGCGTCGCTACGGCGACCTGCCACCGGTCCGGGCCCGGGAGGCCGCCGTGGCGCACTACCCGTACGAGCCGAGCGATGCCCCCTATCGCGGTCTCGTCTTCCACGACGAAGCCTGGCACTGGGCCATGCTGGCGCTCTACGGGAATCGCTACACGGTGGAGCACCCCGAACTCATCGCGCCACCAGCCGAGTACCAGGCTCTGGACTGACCTTGACCGACACCTTCCAGTGGTGGGTCGGTGTGGTGAGGGAAACCGGGAAACCCTGTCACACTCGATTCCCACCACATCGCGGGAGCCGTCCGCCCCCGTCGGCGTCGGCAGCCTCAGGAGGGAACCATGTCTCCGTCCCGCCCCGGCCGCGCGGCGGATGTACCGGACGGCGCCCTGCGCGTGATCGGTCTGATGTCCGGCACCTCCTATGACGCCATCGAGGCCGCCGCCGCAGACCTCACCCTCGACGACGACACCCTGCGCCTGCGCCCGCTCGGACACCTCTCCGTGCCCTACCCGGACGATCTGCGCAGCCTCATCGCCGCCACGCTGCCCCCGGCTGCCACGACCGCGCAGACCGTCTGCGCCCTGGACACCGGCATCGGACGCGCCTTCGCCACCGTCGCCGAACGCGCCCTCCACGAGCTGTGCGCCGATGTCGCCGACCTCGTGGTCTCCCACGGCCAGACGCTCTACCACTGGGTCGACAGCGGCGCCGTCCGCGGCACCCTCCAACTCGGCCAGCCCGCCTGGATCGCCCAGCACACCGGGCTCCCCGTCGTCTCCGACCTGCGCAGCAAGGACGTCGCGGCCGGCGGACAGGGTGCCCCGTTGGTCAGCATGACCGACGCCCTGCTGCTGCGCGCGCTTCCCGGCACGCCGGCGGCGCTCAACCTCGGGGGCATCGCCAACATCACCGTGGTCGCCCCCGGCACCGAACCGCTGGCCTTCGACGCCGGCCCCGCCAATGCCCTCCTGGACGCTGCCATCGGTCACTTCACCGGCGGCGCGCTGCACTGCGACGAGGACGGGCGCCGGGCCGCCGCCGGCCGGGCCGATCCCGACCTGCTCCGCCTTCTCCTGTCCGACCCGTACTACCGCAGGCCCGCCCCCAAGAGCACCGGCAAGGAACACTTCCATCTGCCCTACCTGCAACAGGCGTTGGGAGAGGTGCCGGGGCTCGACACGGACAACGTATTGGCCACCCTGACCCGTCTGACCGCAGTGATCGTCGCCGACGCCTGCCGTGCCCACCAGGTCACCGAGCTCATCGCCTCCGGCGGAGGCACCCGCAATCCCACGCTCATGCGGATGATCTCCGAGGAACTCCCCGGCGTACCGCTGCGTCCGAGCGACGACCTCGGCCTCCCCTCCGAGGCCAAGGAAGCCCTGGCGTTCACCGTCCTGGGATTCCTCACCTTCCACGGGCTGCCCGGCACCCTTCCCTCCAGTACGGGCGCCCGTCACGCCACCCTCCTGGGGAGCATCACACCGGGCCGCCGGCCGCTTCGGCTACCCGAACCGGCGCCCCGTCCCCCACGCATACTGCGCATCACGGTGTGACCAGACCCGCCCGCCAACGGTGCGTCCGGCCACACCCCGTCCCGGGCGGGGTGCCGGCGCGCTATCGCTCCGTGTCCGCGTGAGCGGAATCGGCGGCGGCCTGTGCGAGGTTGCGCTCCAGCCGTTCCAGGGTGTGCAGGGCGGCGGTCCGCTCCTCGGCGGAGAAGCCGGCCGTCGAGAGGTCTTCGAGGTGGGTCCACACCTGCTCGACCTCGCGGCGCAGGGCATGACTGGCGGCCGTCGGTTCGACGAGCGTGGCGCGCTTGTCGGTGGGTGAGGGGCGGCGGCGGACGAAGCCGGCCTGTTCCAGGCGTTGGACGGTGCGGGTCATGGTGGCGGCGTCGGAGTCCAGCAGTCGCACCGAGGACGACCCCGGCGCGACCTACCCCGCCCTGCTGGCCCGGCTCTCCGACCTGGGCCTGGCATATCTGCACCTGCTGGAGGGTCCGGACGGCGACCTGACCGCGCGGCTGCGCACGGCATGGGACGGCACGTTCGTCCTCAACCCCTTCACCCACCCCGCCCCCACCGGCCCCGACGCCCTCAAGCTGATCGAGGACGAGACCGCGGACACGTGGCCTACGGGGCGCTGTTCCTGGCCAACCCCGACCTGCCGCGCCGCCTCGCCGCCGGCGGCCCGTTCAACACCCCCGACACGACCACGTTCTACGGCGGCGACCACCGCGGCTACACCGACTACCCCGCCCTCACCGCCTGAGCGACAGCTCGGCGACACCGGCACGGCGACCGGGCCGGCGTGGCTTCCGCCCGCCGGCCCCTGCTCGTTCAGGCATTCCGGTCGCGGCCCGGCGGGACCCGTCACCCGTTCGGCTGATTGGCGGTGCGGTCGGGGGAGAAGTGGACCTCGCGCTTCGTCGGAAGGGGCGAGGGCGTACACCGCGTCCCTGCCCGATCGAGGGAGAACCACTACATGACACCGCCCCTGGAATGGACCGGATACCTCCCGGCCGCCGTGAGCGCGGTACACGCACTGGGCGTCCTACTGCGCCTGCGCCGGGAGCGCGTCCCCGACGGAGGAGGGCCCCGTCGATCCCACGGTGCCGCGGGTCGACGGGGGCATGAGGAACACCGGTGCGTCGCCGGTCCCTCGAGGGTGCGGGTGGATGTCACGGTGCCGCCGACTGCGGTGGCTCTGCATGTCGTGATCACCACCGACAGCGTCCCAGGTGGTGGCACGGCGGGCGAGGAGCGGGGTCCGTGGTAGGCGACGGCCCGCCCAAAGAGGCGGTGATCGTGGAGGGGGAGGTGGCCCAGCGGCTGCTGGAGTACTACCCGGACTTCATGGACAGACAGCCGTATGCGCTGCGGCGGGAGTTCGAGTGGCTGTCCTTGGCCGCGTGTCAGGACATCGCGCAGGAAGCGTTCTTGCGGGTGGGGTCGAAGGCCACGCGTGGGGGTCTGGCACCCAAGACGAACGTGCAGGCGTATCTGCAACGGGCGGCCCGCAACTTGGCGTTCGACCGCTTCCGTACGGAACTGCTGCGGAAGAAGCTGGTGTTGCTGGCCAACGACGGTTTGGACTCGGTGCCGGAGCAGCCGGTGGTGGGTGCGGACCGGGTGCTCCAGGACCTGGTGAAGCCGGCAATCGAAGACATGCCCGAAAGCATGCAGCAGAAGGTGGTGGACCTGCAGAGCCGGGGGCTCTCCGACGCGCAAATCGCACGCGCGCTCGGCATTTCCGCGCATCAGCTCCACAGAATGCGGAATAAGGCCGTTTCGCAGCTAAGGGGCAAGCTCGCCGGGCATATTCGGGCTGGGCACCGCAAGCAGAAGCAGCACGGGGTGAGGGACAGGTGAGGGATGTGAGCAGGTACGACGGCCACGGCGGCGGGGCAGGTCGCCCGGAGCCGGTGGTCCCGGCCGGGCTCGCAACGCTGCTGGCCCAACTCGCCGGTCCGCCCGACTTCTGGGATCGACCGTGCGGAGACTTCGGTCCCCTGACTTCCCACTACCCGATGACGACCGAGGACCGGGCCTACGCCAACTCCCTTTATCGGCTGGGCTCCAAGGCGCTGGCACGTCATGAGCTGGCCTCGGCGGCCCAATGGCTGGGAGTGGCCGCCGAAGCCGGACATCCGGGAGCCCTGTTCCGCCTGGCCGCCCTGGCCGGTCGTACGGGGAAAGGAGGGGGGGCAGGCGTACGGTTCCTGGTGGCCGAAGCCGCACGGCACGGACACGGCGATGCCCGCGCACTGCTGAAGAGCATGACGGGCCGCGCGGACGGCGCCGCGGAAGCCCCGCGCATCGAGGACCCGCAGTTCATCGACGAAGTCCGCGACGGCATGGGGAAATCCTCGGCGCCGGACGCCCCGCACGACATCGCACGGGCCGGCGACTGCGCGCCGCCGTTGGAGGCGGGACCCGGTGGGAACGCGGCGATGGCCGCCGGCCGGCTCGTTCCGGTGCCGGCACCCCGACTGGGCAACCTGCCCCGCTCCGGACGCAGGCACCAGCCCCCGCCACGGCTGGAAGCCGAACCCCCTTCGTCCCCACCGCCGCAGCATGCGCGCCGCGACTGTGCCGGCCCCGCCGACGCCGCGCCCCGGGGCGAGGGACTGCTGCTACCGCTGCCGCCCCGCCAACCGGGCCCCGTCCCCAACACCGGAGCCGACGAGGCCGGTGGGCGCGATCCATGGTGGTCCGCCAACGCGCTGCGGCCTGCCGTCCTCACCGAAATGGCCCGCAGGACGGTGGCCTACGCGGACACCCCGCAGCAGTGGAAGGCCGCCGCCCGGGCCCTGGACATCCTCTACCTCGTCGATGCGGCGGACGGCATCACCACCCGAGACCTCGCGCGCCGAAGTGGACTTGCGCTGGGCCCTGTGGCCTGGTTGCTGCACTGGCTGCGCGGCCAACAACTGATCAGCACGGTCGCCGGAGTCCATGTGCCCGGCCCCCTGATGGAGATGACCCGACACCCCGAGCGCCGCGGGCAACTGCTTCAGCAGACTCTCACGGGCCTGCGGGACCGGCTCGGCGCCGCCGTCTACGTCAGCGACTACGCCGACGGAGACGTCAACGTCCTCCACACCGCGCACGGGCCGCAGGCTCCCCCGGTGACGGAGTGGGTCGCCTTCCGCGACACCGCCCACGCCAGCGCCGTCGGCAAGAGCCTGCTCGCCCAACTCGACTTCGACGACCGCATGAACCACCTCGCCCGCCACCGGCCGATCAAGCTCACCAGCCGCACCATCACCAACCCCCGTGCACTCTTCGAAGCGTTGGACGGCCACGGCCCGCACGCCGCCCAGTTCGACTTGTTGGAGTACTCCGACCGCGAGGTCTGCGCCGCCTTCCCCCTCGGCATCCCCGGACGCGCCACCTGTGTGGCGCTGTCCCTGCCCGCCGAACAGCGCCACCGGCTGCTACCCGCGGCCCAGGCGCTCAGCGAACGCTCCGCGGGCCTGCTCATGGCCTTGATGCTGACCGACGACACCACCACCATCCGACGGCCACCCCCCTCGACCACCACAGGAGGCACGCCACCCGCAGTGGCCGCCGGCACCGGCCACGCCCTGCCACGGCTCCACGTCAGCCACCGGTGACCAGCGCCTCCGCTCCCGGATCGTGTCCGCGGGGAGCGGAGTGCGCTGCGGATCGTCGGCCCGCGCTCCGGCAGCGGCCGCCTTTCCCGTCACAGCGCCCGCGGGCCGGACGCCCCCTCAGGTCGAGGCGGGCCCGGTCCGGTCGATGAGCGTCTGGACGCCGTCCAGGATGCGTTCGAGACCGAATGCGAGCGGGTCGATGTCGTCGGGCGCGAAGGCGCCGTCGGCGACGGCCCGGGTCAGCGCCGGGAAGCGGTCCGCCTGGCGGGTGAGGAGTTCGTTGGTCAGGCGGGTCCACTCGCGGCTGTGGTCCTCGTCGAAGTCGACGAGCTGCTGGGCGAGGCTGCGCACGTGCCCGGCGAGGAGGAGGAAGACCTGGTGGCGCTGGGGGGCGGTCAATCCGGTGGGTTCCATGGCCGCGAGGGCGGCGTCCAGCCAGCCGAGTTGGTTGGGCCCCATGACCTGGCGGCGCATCGCGGTGGCGGCGATGAGCCAGGGGTGGGCCTGGTACACCTGCCATGAGCGCTGTGCCCATGCGATGAGCCGGGGGCGCCAGTCGGGGCCCGCGGTCGTGAGGTCGGGGACGTCGGCGAGGACGGACTCGACCATGAGCTCGACGAGTTCGGTCTTGCCGGGGATGTAGCGGTACAGGGCCATCGCCGAGACGTCGAAGGCGGCGGCGACCTTGCTCATCGAGACCGCTTCCAGTCCCTCCGCGTCGGCGAGGGCGACGGCGGACCCGGCGATCCGCTGCGGAGTGAGGCTGGGCTTGGGACCGCGGGCGGGCCGGTCCTGTTCACCCCACAGCAGCGCGACGCCGGCCTGCAGGTCGCGCTGCCTCTTGTCGTCGCCGGCGGATCTGGGCCTGGCGGCCTTGGTCATGACGGTCCTCCCTGTTCCGACGGAGCGGTTGACGCCCACCCCCACAACTGTGTATACCTTAAACATCGGCGCTTACGCCATAAACAGTTTAGGGGGATAACACATGCTCGGCACCATCGTCACCGCCTCCGCCGCCGCCCTCGCGGGCCCCGCCGCCGGCCTGCTGGGCTATCGACAGCTCAAGCGCACCTCGTATGCCAACCTGCTGCGCATCACCGCCCCGCACGGTATCGACGAGTCGGGATTCGTCCGGATCGGCGGAATCGACCAGTGGGTCTCGGTCCGTGGCGACGACCGCCGCAACCCCGTGATCCTGGAGCTGCACGGCGGCCCCGGCGCCTCCAACCACATCTACGTCCCCCGCACCCGCGCCTGGGAGCGGCACTTCACCATCGTCCGATGGGACATGCGCGGGGCGGACCGGACCTTCGCCCACAACGGGCCCGACGGTCAGGGCGAGTTCACCCTCGCCCGACTCCACCGTGACGCCCTTGAGCTCACCCACCACGTCCGCACCCGGCTCGGCGTCGACAAGGTGCTGCTGGTCGCCAACTCCTTCGGCACCGTGCTCGGACTCCGCCTGGCCCGCAGCCACCCCGAGCTGTACTCCGCCTACGTCGGCACCGACCAGAACATCAACGCCGGCGGACGCGAGACCTCCGCCTACCACGCGCTGCTGGAACGCCTGGAGAAGGCGGGCAAGCGCAAGGAACTGGCCGCCGTCACCGCGATGGGCCCCGACAAGTCCGCCTGGACCGTGGAGCAGTGGTCGGCCTACAACAAGCTCGTCATCACCTCCGATCCGCTGTCCTACGACACCATGAAGACCGTGGTGATCCGCTCCCTGTGGTTCTCACCGCAGCACACCCTCGGTGGACTGCGCGCCTACCTGAAGGGGATGACCTTCTCCGAGCGCCTCGCACCGGAGGCCGTCACCATCGACGAATGGCGTGAGGGCACCTCCTTCCCCCTCCCCTTCTTCGTCTTCCAGGGCGCGAGCGACGTCCTCACCCCGCCGCGGCCGGCGCGGCGGTTCTTCGACGACGTGGTCGCGCCCGTGAAGGACTTCGCACTCATCGACGACGCCAGCCACTTCGCCGGGTTCCGCCACCCCGACCGGTTCCTGGCCCTGATGCTCACCAAGGTCCGCCCGGCGATCGTCCACGAGCCGGCCCGTCGCTGACTCCGCGGGCGACACCGGGAATACGGATGCGCGACGGTAGCCGGTCCTGGCAGGCTCCCCGTATGCCGATCGTTGATGTGTCGCCCGGAGTGTCCCTCGCCTGTGAGACCTTCGGCGATCCCTGTGATGCCCCCGTTCTGCTCGTGATGGGTTTCGGCGCCCAGATGATCGCCTGGCACGAGGACCTCTGCCGTGCGCTGGCAGAGCGTGGCCGCTATGTGATCCGGTACGACAACCGCGACTGCGGGCTGTCCACCACGTTCGACGATCACCCCGTCGACATGGGTCGGTTCATCGCGGCCGTGAGCTCGGGAGACCTGCGTTCCGCCCTGGCGATGGTTCCCTACACGCTCCAGGACATGGCCGACGACGGCCTGGGCCTGCTCACCGCGCTCGGTATCGAACGCGCCCATGTGGTCGGGTCCTCGATGGGCGGGATGATCGCCCAGACGATGGCCATCAGTCATCCGGAGCGGGTACTGACCCTGACGTCGATGATGTCCTCGACCGGAGAAAGCGCCTACGGCCAGTCCAGTCCGGAAGCCCAGGCGGTGCTCTTCAGCCCGAAGCCGGCGGACCGCGAGGGGTACATCGCGGCGGCGGACCGGGAACTGCTGTGGGCCTCCAAGCGCTACGGCAACACCGCGGTCCTTCGAGAGCTGGCGGCCCGGAGCTATGACCGCGCCTACTACCCCGCCGGGGTCGGGCGTCAGCTCGCGGCGATGATCCTCAGCGGGTCACGGGCGGACGCCCTCCAGGAGCTCCGGGTGCCGACGCTGGTCGTCCACGGACTGGACGACACACTGATCGACCCCAGCGGTGGGCAACGCACCGCGGACCTGGTGCCCGGCGCCAAGCTCCTGCTGATCCCCGACATGGGTCACGACCGCCCGCGCGAACTCTGGCCGGAGATCATCGACGCCCTGGAGGCCCATACCAGTTGAGCCTCCAGGGGTCGGGACCGTCGTCCGCGGCCACCGCCGAGGACGACCGCGCCCCTACCGCGGATGCCCGGTGCCCTACCGCCACTCCCCGACCCGCCGTTGCTGCCGGGCAGACCGCAGCTCCGGCAGTTCAGGAGGGGTCGGCGACCAGGGCGCGCTCCCAGTGCTGGGTGTCCGCGTACTCCCGCATCTCGACGATCTTGCCGCCCCGGACGGTGAAGACGCCGATGTTCTTCTGCTGGTAGGGCCGGCCGGTCCTGCCGGTCGCCCAGGAGTCCCACTCGACGAGCACCTGCTCGCCCTCCCCGAAGACGTTGGTGATCCGCACGCCGACCTCCCGGTCCGGGTCCAGGTGAGCGAAGGCGGTCGCCAGGAAGCCGTCGATCACGCGCTCCCGGCCCTGCCAGGTGCCCGAGATCGGCAGGTCGCCGCCGTACCAGCAGCTGCCGTCCTCGGCCCAGGACTCCCAGATCACATCCTGATCGCCGGCCGCCAGCGCGTCGAAGTAGCGCCGCACCACGTCCCGGGCTTCGGTGTTCGTCATGAGAGGTCCCCTGTCTCGTCGTTGCGTCCGGGCGGCTTTTCCGCCCCACCTGAAGTCAAGCGGCAGACACCCCCCGGACCAAGGCGCACTCCACGAACGCATTCTTCACGGCTGGCGATCAATCAGCGCCTGGAGCACATGAACGTCCGGGGTGGGGCAACGCCTGAGGTGGGGCAACGCCCGCGGCGGCGAGGGCAAACGGAAAGCCGGGCCTCCTCCTCCCGGTGCGAGGAGGAGGCCCGGCACGACAGTCGATCGCCCCGGGGGCCGCCCGAGGCGCCCGGGCTCAGCCCCGCAGTTCCGTCAGGAACTCGATCAGTGCGGCGTTCACTTCCTCGGGCCGCTCCTGCTGGGTCCAGTGGCCGCAGCCCGGCAGCGCGATCGGCTCCCGGCGCAGGTTGGGCATCAACTCCGGTAGCTTCGCGATGAGTTCGAGAGTGCCGGGGAACGCCGGGACCAGGTCGCGGTCGCCGTACATGTACAGCGCGGGCGGGCTGACGACCGCGCCCTGCCAGGCAGCGGTCAACTCCCAGTTGCGGTCCAGGTTGCGGTACCAGTTCAGGGCCCCGGTGAAGCCCTTGGCGTAGTTCTCGGTGAGCTCGTCCAGGTCCTGCTCGGTGAGCCAGTTCGGCAGCACCTCGGGGTCGATCATGTCCGCGAGCCAGCCCCGCGTCGGGTCGGCCACCAGTGCCTGGTCGGCGCGGCCGGCGCCCGGGGCGTCGCCGGAGGCGGAGTAGAACAGCTTGCGCAGGGCGGTGCGGGTGTCCTTGGCGAACTCGGCGTCGGCGACCCCGGGTCGGTTGAAGTAGTTCCAGTAGAACCGGCCGCCGAACCGCTCCTGCATGGCCACGAGCGGCGGGCGCTCCCCGCGGAACGGCGGCGGCACGCTCAGCCCCGCCACACCGCGCACCATGTCGGGCCGCAGCAAGGCGGTGTGCCAGGCCACCGGTGCGCCCCAGTCGTGCCCGACGACGAATGCCTCCTTCTCGCCGAGGGCGTGGATCAGCCCGACCACGTCCCCGACGAGGTGGAGGATGCTGTAGGCGTCCACGTCCTGCGGGTGGTCGCTGCCGCCGTATCCGCGCTGGTCGGGGGCGACCACACGGAAGCCGGCGGCGGCCAGCGGGGCGAACTGGTGGCGCCAGGAGTGCCAGGACTCGGGGAAGCCGTGCAGCAGCACGACGAGCGGCCCCTCGCCCTCCTCCGCGATGTGCAGCCGGATACCGTTCACGTCGATCATGCGATGCTCAACCATGGGGCGAACATACTCCTGTGCGATACAGGTAGTGGTGCACGGGCGGCAACCCGCGCCGCGGGGCCGGATCGGCGCCGCGGATCACTTCACGAGGTCGGCGTAGAAGATGATGTTGGCCGAGCGGTGGCCGTCGACGATCTCGCCGCCACAGGTGAGCAGGCGCAACTCCGGGCGGTCGGTGTCGCCGTAGACCTTCTGGGTGGGGAAGGCGTCCTTCTTGACCTGCTGGCGTTCGCGGACCTTGAAGGTGGCGGTGGAGCCGTCCTCGCGCAGCACCTTGATCTCGTCGCCGACCTTGATGTTCTTGACGTTGCGCATCAGGGCCGGGCCGTTCTTGGTGTCGTAGTGGGCGACGACGATGGCGGCGCCCTTCTCTCCCGGGGTGGGGCCCTTGGTCCACCAACCGGGCTGCTCGGCCTTGTCCACCGGGGGCACGCCCAACTCGCCGTCGCCGCCCACCTCCAGGGGGACGAACGGTCCGGCGTTCACGCCCGCGGAAGGGATCTGCAGGCGCTTGGGCTTGGAGGGCGCCATGGGCGGGGCGGTCTCCTTGGCCGGGGTGGTCGCGGCGTTCTTGACGTTGACATCGGGGCCGGGGGTGTCCCCGCTGCCGCAGGCCGTCAGTCCGCCGGCGACGGCGAGAGCGAGCGCGGCACCGGTCGCGATGCGACGGAGACGGAGGGTGGGGGTGGTGGTCACGGCGACTCCAGGTGCATGGCAGGACGGCAGTACGGCGGTGGGCGGAAGTGGGGTGGCCCGCTCCGGTGAGGGACGAGCGGGCCACCTCAACTCTCCTGTGATGTGCCGGTGGTTCAGGCGCTGTTGCCGGACCGGCCCGCCTTGCGGCGGTGCAGTGCGGCGAAGCCGAGGCCCGCGGCGGCCGTGGCGGCGCCGCCACCGGCGAGCAGCATGCTGTGGTCGCCGGACTGGACGCCTTCGGCACCGGCCTTGACGCCGCCCTTGGGGATGACCTTGCCCTGGTTCTTCGGCGTGGCCTTGCCCTGGTCCTGCTTCTTGCCCTTGCCGTCCTTGCCCTTGCCGTCCTTGTGGTCCGGCTTCTTGTTGCCGCCCTCGACCCAGGAGGTCATGGCGCCGTCGGGCTGCAGGACGAAGTGGGCGCCGTTGTGCTGACCGTAGGCGGGCTTACCACCCGTGGTCTCCAACGTGTCGTACTTGACGAGCTTGCCGGTGTCGGGCGCCTTTGCGTACATGTCGGCCTGGTAGTGGTTCTGGCCGAGCTTGTAGATCTTGGCCGTGAAGCCGCCGGCCAGGTTCTGGGCGCGGACGAAACTCCGCTCGCCCTTCTTGTCCTTGCCCTTGTCCTTGTCCTGGCTGCCCTTGTTCTTCCCCTGGCTGCTCCCGTCCTGGCTGCTCTTGTCCTGAGCGTCCTTGTCCGGGGTGCCGTTTTCCTGGTTCTGATTGCCGTCCTGCTTCTTGTCCTGCTCGGCATTCGGGGACGCGGGGTTCGCGGGGGCCGGGCTGTCGGCGAACGCGGCGGCGGCCGGGAGCAGCAGGGCCGAGCCGGCGACGGCGGCTATCGCGGAGGTACGGACGAGATTGCGGCGGCGCGTGGCCGTGCGGTGAGAGGAAGTCATCGGGAGTTCCTTTGCAGGTCCGAGTCGATTGTCGTCATCCGCCCCGTTCGGCGGCGATGTCAGGAAAGTTATTCATCCCACATCACGGCAATCCGTCGGATTTGTAACAGCAAGCCGAAGGCAGGGGCGCGGTGACACAACTGCGACAACTCCCGGGACTTTAGTCCCGAAGCTCTTGTGAATTCGGTAGTCCGAAAGGCGGAGAAACACCGAAAGAAGGTTGGGAATTCAATCAGGTGCGGGCGTCCATCGGGACTCGCTGACCACCGGGACCACCGGGACCACCGGGACCGCGTGGGCTTTATGTGCGGTCCCGGTGGCCGGGCGGACGCGCTATGCGGCGCTCATGCGCGTCACGGATTCCTGCTGGTTTCCTTGGTGAGCTGGTGGAATCCGCGGTCCAGGGCGGCGTCGGGCAGCAGCCGTGAGAGCAGCGCGGCGGTCCGGGCGTCATTGCCGACGCAGTAGCGGGTCCGGGGCTGGGCGGAGGTCAGGGCGCGGAAGACGGTGCGAGCGAAGTCCTCCGGCTGGGTGCGGCTGGATTCCGCTCGCTGTTCGTTCATCCGCAGGAACTCTTCGAAGGGCAGTCGGTAGAGGTCGGCGATGTCCTGGGGAGTCTTGTCCAAGATCTTCTCGCCGGTCTCCCGCACCTTGTGCCATATCGGGGTCGCGATCGCGCCCGGCTTCACGACGGAGACCGAGATTCCGAAGGGCCGCAGTTCGCGCCGGAGCGCGTCACTCATTCCTTCCTTTGCGAACTGTCCGGTCGCGTATGCGCCGAGGTAGGGAATCGCAACGCTGCCCAGCCCCGAGGAGATGTTGACGATGCGACCGCGACTCCGTCGCAGTTGTGGGAGGAACGCCTGGGTGACGGCGACGGCGCCGACGACATTGGTGTCCAGCTGTTGCCGCAGCCATGCGGGCTGCACGCACTCCAGCGGGGCGGAGACGCAGGTGCCGGCGTTGTTGACCAGGCCCCACACGCCGTGTTCGTCCACGGACTCGGCGACTTCGGCGGCAGCGGTGCGGATGCTCTCCTCGTCGGTCACGTCGAGGAGGAGCGGCCGCAGTCGCGCGGAGGACACCTCGGCGCGCAGCTTCTCACCGTCTTCGGCCTTGCGGACGCCGGCGAAGACGTGGAAGCCGCGCCGTTCGAGTTGGAGCGCGCAGTGTTTGCCGAGTCCGGTGGAGGCCCCGGTGATGACGACGGTGCGTCCGGCGGGGCTCAGGGGCTTGGCCTTCTGGTGGAACACGTGACCTTCCTTCCGTGGTGGGGGTGGTGCGGTTGCTGATCTGCCGGTCAGTGGCCGGTGTGGGGGATGTCGGGGGTGTCCGGGGTTTCGGGGGTGTCGGACGAGATGGCGGAGCGCAGGGCGTGGAGGGATGCGTCGGCGAGGTGGTGGGCGCGGGGGGTGGGGACGATGTCGTCGACGTAGCTGAAGTTCCAGGCGAGTTGGCCGTGGGTGGTGATGGCGGTCGCCACGACGGCTCCGGTGACGGAGATGCCGGCGACCAGCTGGGTGTGGGACATGCGCCAGGGGCCCATGCGGTCGGGGAAGTCGTGGCGACCGAGGTTGGAGAGGGTGAGGTTGAGCGGGCCCTGTTCGTCCATGTAGCGCATGAACGCCTCACCGTCGGCCGAGGTCTTGGGCCCCGCCCGGTCCAGGAGGTTGACCAGGGCCAGGTGTTCCTCGCGCTGCCGGCGGTCCACCAGGTCCTGGCTGATGGCGCGGGCCATGTCCCACAGGGGTGCCCCGGGCTGGTACCGGACGTGGGTGGGCAGGGTGGCCGCGTAGGTGCCGGCCTCGTCGTAGGAGACGGCGGGGTGCAGGTTGGAGCGGAAGTCGAGCGGGGTGCCGATGGAGAAGTGGGTCGGCTGTTGCGTGTCCGTCTCCTGGGCGACGGCGGTCACCATGGCGGCGGCCAGGGCTCCGTGCACGGTGGCACCGTGCCGTTGGCAGGCGCTCACCAGGAGCCGCAGTTCCTCCGTGGTGAGGGACCTGTGCACCATCCGGGTGCGCCGCAGCTGGAAGGGGACCGGTTGGCTGGGGGCGATGCGCCGTGGCCGGAGCCGGCGGCGCTGCTCTTCGTCCCGCTGCATGAGAGCCGTGAGGGGGCTGTCCCCCGCCTGGCCCCGGAGGTGGCGCGGCAGCAGGTCCTCGGCGGCGGGCAGTGCCCGACGCGACGTGGTCGCCGGTTCCTGTCCGTCGGTGAGCTGCGCGGCGATGTCGATCCACTCCCTGAGCAGGGACAGCCCCGTCATGCCGTCGGCTATGCAGTGCGACGACGTCACGAGCAGGTCGTGGACGTCCTCGGCGCGCTCGGCGCCCTCCCGCGTGATCAGTACGGCGCGCAGCAGCGGACCGGTGTGCCAGTCGACGCCTTCGGCGAGCTCGTGCGCGTTGACCTCGTGTTCCCAACGTGTGTCGGCGTCGGGGGCGTCGGCCGGCACCTGGACGTGGCGAAGCGGGATCGGCTGCCCGGCCAGCGGTCGGAACGCGGCGGGCGCTCCCCCGTCGTCACCACTGATCGCGACGCGCAGCAGGGGGTGTCGGGCCTGGAGGACGTCCAGGGCGCGGCGCAGCAGCGGCAGTTGCAGGTGGCCGTGAAGCCGGGTGCGGATGATGCCGTTGAGCGGTGAGGTCCGGTCGGCGATCCAGTACCAGCGCTCCAGCGGGCTGAGGGCGCGTCGGACGTGGGGTTGGGGGGAGGGGATGCCGGGGAAGGTGAGGGCCTGGGCGTTCTGCCGGGCGAGTTCTTGATGGGGCGTCAGGCGGAAGTAGTCGTCCCGGGCCTGTCGGGTCGCGGGGGTGTCGGCCTGTTCGAGGTCGCTCATCGACCGGGAGGCCACGACCATGGACCGGGTGCGGTCGCGGCGGCGTTCTTCGTACGTGCGCAGGGCGAGCGGCAGGTCGTCGCGGGCTCCTGGCTCGGCCAGGGTGTGCGCGAGGACCACGGCGTCTTCGATGGCCATGGCCGAGCCCTGGCCGAGGGTGGTCAGCATGGGGTGCGCGGCGTCGCCGAGCAGGGTGACCGGTCCCTCTCCCCAGCGTTCGAGGAAGGCGCGGTCGCGGGAGGGCACGGCGAGGATGTCGGCGGCCGGGGTGGCTTCGATGACGGCCCGCACTTCGTCGGCCCAGCCGGCGTACGCCCGGGTGATGTCGTCCTTGGTGCCGTCCCAGGCGTGGGAGCGCTCGGCGGGCATGTTCTTGGTGCCCCACCAGTAGAAGCGGCCGTGGCCGATGTCGATGAGGCCGAAGCGCTGTCCGCTGCCCCAGTAGTGGCGTACGCAGCCCGGGGTGAGCTGGGGGTGGTCGAAGGGGACGACGCCGAGCCAGCAGACGTAACCGCTGTCCTGGGAGGTTTCGGGTCCGACGAGTTGGGCGCGGATGGCCGAGTGGAATCCATCGGCACCGATGAGGAGGTCGCCGTGGGCCGTACGTCCGTCGGCGAAGTGGACGGTGACCCCGGTGTCGTCGGTCTGGAAGCCGGTGGCGATGGCGCCGAGGTGGAGGGGGCAGTCCGCGGTCGCGTCGAGCAGCGCTTCCTGGAGGTCCGAGCGGCTCAGGCAGACGCTGGGGGCGCCGACCTGGTCGCAGACCTCCTTGAAGGGCAGGTCCCTGATGGTCCGGCCGCGCTCGTCCAGGACCAGGAAGGACTCCGCGACCTGGCCGCGCTTGTCCAGGCCGAGGTCGATGCCCAGCGTGCCGAGTGCGGTGAGGGCGTTGCTCATCACCGAGAGGCCGGAGCCGGCGGCCCGCAGCTCGGTGGCGCGCTCGTAGACCGCCACGTCGATGCCGACCTTTCGGAGAACGGTGGCGCAGGTCAGGCCGCCGATGCCGGCCCCGATGACGAGGGCCTTGAGGGGCTGTTGGCTTGGCATGGTCAGTTCTCCTGGTGGGGTCGGTCGGGTGCGGTGCGGATCAGGTCCGCGACTGTCTTCGCCACGTGGTGGACGTGCGGTTCTTCCATGATCGTGAGGTGGTCGCCGGGTACGCCGACGACGTGGAGCGGGCCGTCGGTCATGTCGCGCCAGCCGTTGGTCGCGTCGGTGTGGCGGCTTCCGGCCGCGCCGTGCATCGCGGTGAGGACGTCGGGCAGGGGTTCCAGGGCGCGGATCAGGGTGAGTTCCTGGTCCGTCGCCCGGGGTCGGTAGTCGAGCGCCGCCTGCCAGTTCGCCTGGTAGACGCGGAAGAGCCGACGGATGACGGCTCCGGAGCTGCCGACGGGCAGCACCCCGAGCTCGGTGGCGAGGCGGGCGATGAAGTCGAACTTCTCCTCCAGCGAGGTCAGTTCGTGCGGGATGTCCTGCAGGGGAGAGTCGCCGCCGCGTTCCAGCCAGAGCAGCTCCCAGAAGAACCAGCCCAGCAGCGCGTCGTCGTCGTGGCGGTGGCGTTCGCCCTGGCTGAGCGCCGTGGTGTCCAGGAGTACCAGGTGGTCCACTTCCTGGCCCGCGGCCCGCAGTTGGCGGGCCATCTCGAACGCGACGAAGCCGCCGAAGGACCATCCGCCGAGGGTGTAGGGGCCTTGTGGCTGTACCTTGCGCAGCGCGGTGAGGTAGCTGTGCGCGATCTCCTCGACGGTGTGCAGCGGCGTGGTGCCGGGGTCCGCCCCGGCCGCTTGGAGGGCGTAGAGCGGCTGGTCGTCCGGGAGGTGGCGGGCGAAGCGCAGGTAGCACAGGACGTTGCCGCCCATGGGGTGGACCATGAACAGCGGCGGGCGGGTGCCGTGCGGGCGGATGGGCACCAGGGGGTCGTAGGTGGCGACCGCGTTGCCCGCGCGCAGTCGCGCTGCGAGTCCGGCCACGGTCGGGGTCGCGATGAACTCGGCCAGCGGGATGTTCACCCCGTAGCGCTGCTCGATCTGGACCACCAGGCGCATCGCGGTGAGCGAGGTGCCGCCCAGGTCGAAGAGGCTGTCGTGGACGCCGAGGGTGGGCCGGTGCAGCAGGTCCGCGAGCACCTGCGCCAGGGTGCTTTCGTAGGCGTCGCGCGGCTCGTCCGTGGTGGCGTCGGTGGTGGGGGCCAGCGGGAGGCGGCGCAGGGCGGCATCGTCCCGTTTCCCGCTGGGGGTGAGCGGGAGGTGCGCCGTCCATTGCAGGTGGGAGGGCACCATGTGGTCCGGCAGGGTGGTGCGCAGGTGCCGACGGATGTCGGCGAGGTCGGCGCCGGTGTCGTCGTCGCCCACGAGGAAGGCCACGAGGAAGCAGTCACCGTTGTCGTGCCGCCTGGCCACCACCGCGGCGTCGCGCAGGCCCGGGTACCGGCCGGCGAGGCCGTTGAGGGCCAGTTCGACCTCGGCCAGTTCGACGCGGTGGCCGCGCACCTTGACCTGGGTGTCGGCCCGGCCGGCGTAGGCGATCGTCCCGTCCGCCAGCACCAGGCCGAGGTCGCCGGTGTCGTAGAGCAGGTGGTCGCCGCCGGCGAAGGGGTGCGGGACGAAGCGCTCCTTGGTGAGGTCGCGGCGGCCTTCGTAGCCGTCGGACAGGCAGGCGCCGCCGAGGTAGAGGGTGCCGCGCGCTCCGGCGGGCACCGGGCGCAGTCGATCGTCCAGCACGTGGGCCTCGGCGCCGTCGATGGGGCTGCCGATCGGGGGCAGCGTGGGGAACGCGGCCGGGTCGCCGCTGAGGGTGAAGGCGGTGGCGACGTGGGTCTCGGTCGGTCCGTATTGGTTCTCCAGGACGGCGCCGGGCAGCGCCGCGCACAGTCCGCGGATCTCCTGGGTGATGCGGAGTTGTTCGCCGGAGGAGATCAGCACCCTCAGCGCCCGGGGGGTGATGTCCAGCGCCTGTGCGGTCTCGGCCAGTTGCTGGAGGGCCACGTAGGGCAGGAAGACCCGCTCGATGCCCTCGCGGTCGATGCGCCGCAGCAGACCGGGCATGTCGCGTCGTTCGGCGTCACCCATCAGGTGCAGGGTGCCGCCGGAGCACAGGGTGGAGAAGATCTCCTGGAAGGAGACGTCGAAGCTGAGCGGCGCGTACTGCAGGGTGGCGCCGCCCGGGACTCCGGTGACGGCCCGGATCTGCCAGGCGACGAGGTTGGCCAGGGCGCGGTGCGGCATGGTCACGCCCTTGGGCCGGCCGGTGGAGCCGGAGGTGAACAGCACGTACGCGGTGCTGTCGGCGGGGACGTGGGGCGGAAGGTCCGCGACCGGGTCCGGGGCCGGTTCGGTCGTCGACTCGGCGGGCAGGAGCAGCGCGGGGTCGGGGAGGAGGTGGGCGTGGGCGGCATGGGCGATGACGCGGAAGGGCCGGGCCTGTTCGAGCATGTGGGCCAGTCGCTGGGCGGGGTAGCCGACGTCGAGCGGCACCACGGCCGCACCGGCTCGCAGCACGCCCAGGATGACGGCGATCGTCCGGGGTGACCGGTCCATGGCGATGCCGATGCGGGCCTGGGGCGGGGCGCCGAGTGCGCGCAGGGTGCGGGCCACCGTGTCGGCCGTCCTGGCCAGTTGGGCGTAGCTCCACCGCTCCTCCCCCATCACCAGGGCCGTCGCGTGCGGGGTGCGGGTGGCCTGTTGGGTGAAGCGCTCGACGACGGTGGGGTGGGGCGTGGCCGGCGCGAGTGCCGGCCGGTCGGCGAGGAAGGCGAAGTCGGGCTCGGCGTGCGGGTCCTGGACCATCGTGCGCAGGATCCGCGCGTAGGCACGGGCGTACAGGCGCACCTGGTCGGCACAGAGCGTGTCGCCGTCGCCGTCGATCCGCAGCCATACGCGTCCGCCGTCGGGTTCGGTGACCGCGTTGACCAGGAGCCGGAAGTTGGTCTCCTCCCAGGTGCGGAAGGACCGCAGATGGACGCCCGGCAGGTCGAGGACTTCGGCCAGTTGGTGGAAGTGCACGTAGTTGAAGGCGGTGTCCAGGACGGGGCCGCCGTGGTCCTCCTGGATCGCGCTGAGCGGGTAGCGGCGGTGGGGGTGACTGTCCCGTTCCTGACGGAAGGCTTCGCGTGCCACGTCCAGCCAGGTGGCCTGTGCGACGTCGAGGCGCAGGGGCAGGGTGTTGAGGAAGAGTCCTGCGGTGCGTTCGGCGTGGGCGAGTTCGGGCCGTCCGTGGGTGAGCAGTCCGGTGGTCAGGTCGTGGGTGCCGGCGAACACGGCGAGTGTCAGACAGTGTGCCGCGAACAGCACGGACTTGACCGGCAGGTGCTGCTCGGCGGCGAACTTCCGTAATTCTGCTACGAGTTCACCGGAGAGGTCGGCGCGGTGCGTGACCGGTTCGCGGTCGGCGGTGGGCAGGTGCGCGGTGAACGCCTCGATCTGCAAGGGTTCGCAGCCGGCCAGCTTCTCCCTCCAATACCGTCGCGCCTGCGGGGAGGCCAGGGCGTCGCGCTCGTGTTGTGCGAAGGAGGCCGCGGTGGGCGGTTGCGGATCGTCGACGGGGTCGATGCCCAGTCCCAGTCCGTGCGCGTAGTCCTGGAGGAGTTCCTGCAGGAGGGTGGCCACGCTTCCGCCGTCGAGGAGCGCATGGTGGAAGCTGAGAACCAGATCGACGCCGTCGGGCCGGATGTGCGCCCGGAAGAGGTACGGCGGTGCCTGGTCGAAGGCGTAGGCGTGGCGGCGGCGGGCGTCGATGTGCGCGCGGACCTCGGCGTCGGCGGCGGCGCCGTCGAGCGGGCGCAGGTCGACGACGTCCAGGCCGCCGGCCGTCCGGGCGTGGACGATCTGCAACGGTTCGGAGAAGCCGGCCAGGGCGAAGGTCGAGCGCAGGGCCGGATGGCGTGCCACCAGCCTGTCGAAGGACCACCGGAAGACGTCCTCGTCCCAGGGGAGTTCGAGATTGTACTGGAAGACATCCTTGTAGGTGGCGGAGGTGGCGTGCTGGCGGCTGTGGTAGACCAGGCCGAGTTGGAGGCGGGTGAGCGGCCAGGCGTCCTGGGCGTCTTCCAGGCGGGCGCGGTCCACGCCGGATATGAGGGCGAACGGCGCGAGGGCCTGGTCGTCGCTGGGCCCCGTCCGGCCGTCGACGCAGGTGGCCAGCCCGGCGACGGTGGGGTTGCGGAGGAGGTCGGTCAGGGAGAACCGCAGTCCCTGTGCCTCGGCCCGGGCGCGCACCTTGAGCATGAGGATCGAGTCCCCGCCGAGGGTGAAGTAGTCGTCGTGGACGCCGACGGTCTCCCGGCCCAGCACGCTGGCCCAGATCTCGGCCAGGGCGGCCTCGGTGCGGTTGCGCGGCTGCTGACCGGTGGTCGGCGTGTCCTCGGGCAGGGGCAGCGCGCGGCGGTCGGCCTTGCCGTTGGGAGTCAGGGGAACGGCGTCGATGCGGACGAAGGAGGCCGGGACCATGAACGCCGGCAGCGTCCGGGCGAGCAACTCGCGCAGGTGCGCCGGGTCGATGACGTCATCGGCGACGTAGTAGCCGACGAGCCGGGTGCCGCGAGCGGGGGTGGTGTGGTCGGTGACGAGGGCGTCGCGTACGCCGGGGGCCGTGCGCAGGGCGCTGGCGACCTCGCCCAGCTCCACGCGGTTGCCCCGGATCTTCACCTGGCCGTCGATCCGCCCGAGGTATTCCAGGGTGCCGTCCGCCAGCCATCGCGCGAGGTCGCCGGTGCGGTAGAGGCGGCCGCGGGCGGTGAACGGGGCGGGGGTGAACCTCTGGGCGGTCAGTTCCGGGCGGTCCAGATAGCCGCGGGCGACGCCGACTCCGCCTATGCACAACTCGCCGGCGACGCCGACCGGTTGGGGCAGATCGTCGGGGCCCAGCACGTACAGCTGGGTGTTGTCGATCGGCCGGCCGATCGGGATCCGCTCGATGCCGCGGTCGGGGTCGCCGGGGCAGTCGTAGTACGACACGTCGACGGTGGCCTCGGTCGGTCCGTACAGGTTCACCAGGCTCGGCCGGCACTCCGCATCGGGTGCGCCGAAGACGTCGTTGAACTGCTCGACGCGCTCGGGCGGCAGGGCCTCGCCGCTGCAGAAGACCTGCCGCAGCGAGCGGGCGTCCGCGCGGGCCTGTGGTGTGGCCTGCAGCAGGTCGAGGAAGGGGGCGAGCATCGAGGGTACGAAGTGCACGACGGTGACGCCCTGTTCGCGGACGGTCCGCAGGATCTGTTGCGGATCCTGCTGGCCGCCGGGCGGCAGCAGGGCCACCGCGGCGCCCTCGACGGCCCACCAGAACAGTTCCCAGACCGAGACGTCGAACGAGACCGGCGTCTTCTGCAACAGGACGTCGCCGTCGCCGAGCGGATAGCGGCGCTGCATCCAGGCGAGGCGGTTGACGACGCTGTGGTGCTCCACCATCACGCCCTTGGGGCGGCCGGTCGATCCGGAGGTGTAGATCACGTAGGCCAGGTCACGGGAGTTGCCGAGCGGCGGGAGCGGGGCGCCGCTCGAACGCAGCAGTTCCGCGATGCACCGTACCGTCGTCGCCGCGGGCGCCGCGGTGGCAGACCGTTCGTCGTCGGTGATCACCACCTTGGCGCGACTGTCCTCGAGCAGGAACCGCACCCGGTCCGACGGATAGCCAGGGTCCACCGGTATGTACGCGCCGCCGGACTTCAGCACGCCGAGGAGCGCCACCAGCAGGCGGGGCCCCCGCTCCATCGTCACCGCGACCCGGTCGCCCGGACCGACGCCCTCCTCGCGCAGGGACCGGGCGATGCGGTTGGCCCGTTCGTCCAGTTCGGCGTAGGTCAGGGTCTCGCCCGCGGCGTCGATGACGGCCGTCTGGCCCGGGCGGCGCCTGGCCTGCTCCTCGAACAGGCTCTGCAGCGTGGCCTCTTCCGCGTAGGGCACGGTCGGCCCGTGGCTGCGCCCCGAGGTGAGGTCCTCGTATTCGGCGGCGGTCAGCATCGGCAGGGCCGTCACGGGCTGGTCCAGCATGTCCACACCGTGCGTGAGCAGTGTGCTCAGGTGGCCGGCGACCGACGCGATGGGCAGGTCCTGGTCGAAGACGTCGTGGGCGTAGTCCAGATCGACACGGAGGTCGGCGGTGTCGTCGAAGGCGGACACCATGACGCCCAGGGCGTCCTGTTCGTGCGAGGGGGCCGTCATGGCCGTCCGTCGTGCCACTCCGGGGAGGGGTGCCGGCCGCGGCCAGCGCAGGTAGGAGAGCGTGACGTCGAAGAGTTGGCGGGGGCCTCCGGCGGTGGTGGGCAGTTCGCGCAGGACATCGCCGAGTGCGAGCCGTTCGTGGTGCCGGAGCGCGACGATTGCCTGCTGGGTGTCGGCGACCAGTTCCCGCACTGTCCGCCCTCCGTGCGCCGGCAGTCGCAGCGGCAGCGTGTTGGCGAACTGGCCCAGGGTGTTCTTGTGGTGGCTCTCCGGCCGGTTGAGGAAGGGGACGCCGACTACCGCCTCCGGGCTGCGGTGCACCCGCGTCAGCCAGGTGCCGAACATGGCGGCGAGGTAGGCGAACGGCGCGAGTCCGGCCGCCCGGACTCGCTCGGCGATGCGGCCGTCGACGACGAACGAGTGGCGGCCGCGGCCGGCCCCGCCCGGGGTACGGGTGAACAGTGCGGGCTCCACGCCGGCGAGGGCTTCCCGGTGGAAGGCGCGGTCACGGTCGCCCGCCGTGCCGGCGCGGTAGGCCGCCTCCTCCTCGATGAACGCCAGGTAGGAGGACGACGTGCAAGGACCGGTGGCACCCCGTCCGCCGTCACCCGTGGCTCGCGCGTAGTCCTCCAGGATCTCGTGGCTCAGCCGGTTGACGGTCCAGCCGTCAGCGACGATGTGGTGCGCCTTGACATGCAGATGCGTGACGTCCGAGCCCTCCAGCAGCAGCGTGGCCTCGACCAGCGCGCCGCCCTCCGTGAGCGGCAGTGCCGTCGCCATCGAGCGCCGCATCCACTCGGCACAGGCCGCTCCCGGTTCGGGCTCGGATGCCAGGTCGACCCGGCCGACCTGGATGCTCTCGTCCGCCGCCACCCACTGCACGGGCTTGCCCGCGTGCTCCGCGAACCGCAGTCGGAACGTCGCGTGGCGGTGCAGTGCGCTCTCGACGCATGCGGCGAGGACGTCGTGGTCGATCGTGCCGCGCAAGCGTTCGTGGAGTACGCAGTTGAACTGCGGCGACTGCGGAGCCTGCGAACCGGCGGCCCAGATGTCCCGTTGATAGGCGGTCAGTGGGCTCTGCGGATGTTGCTGTGCCCGTGCCTGCGGGTCACGGGGGGCTGCGCCGGCAGCGACTGTCCTGTTCATGATCAACATCATGCCTACTCGCGAGTAGAACTGTGACGGGCGCCGGCGTCGACCAGGCAAAGAGGGACGAGTTCACGCCAATCGTCACGAGCTCCCCCTACGCCCGCATACCGACCCCGGCACCTCCGTGAACAGCACAGTGATCACTTCCGTTGGCCGGAGCGGAATCCCTCGCCCGCCCACCCCCCGCCCCACCAGAAGTTGTCCGAATCCGCAACACAGGCAGGTGACTCCACCCCTCCGACGTGCCAGGCTTCCCGGGCAGGGCTTGCCGCTCCGTCTTCGGGCAAGCCCACCCCGCCCCCGGGGCGTTGAGAGGTGTTCGCGCGCGCCCCCATCGCCCCGTTGCCCCGCCGACAAACCCGCAGGTCAGTCACCGCCCCGCGCCGTCACCGTCCCCCTGGCCTTCCTGTCCGCGGTCGCCGGCCTCGCCGCGCCGCATGGTGGCCGTGCGGTGCAAGCGCTGCAACCGCGGGTGTTGCGGTCTGCGGTGCTCGGTGACCGCATCGCCGACCATGGCCGTCACCGCGTCCCGCAGCCCGTGCAGGGCGTGCCGCGGCGAGCCCGCGCCCGGGTCCTCGCGCAACTCGGCCAGCAGCGACCAACACAGCGTCAGCATCACCAGCACGAACGGCAGCGCCACCAGGATGGTCGCCGCCTGCAGCGCGGTGAGCCCGCCGGCGATCAGCAGCACGGCCGCGACGGCGGCCATCAGCACACCCCAGAGGACGACCAACCAGGTCCTGGGGTGCAACGCGCCACGGCTGGTCAGCGAGCCCATGACCAGCGAGGCCGAGTCGGCACTCGTCACGAAGTACGTCATCACCAGCACCATCGCCACACAGGAGGTGACGGTGCCCAGCGGCAGACTGTCGAGCAGCCCGAACAGCGACGCCTCGGCACCCTTGGCGACCGTCTTGGCGAGGTCGGCCTGACCGGTCGCGTCCTGGCGGATCGCGCTGCCGCCCATGACGGAGAACCAGATCATGGTCGCGCCACTGGGGACCAGCAGCACGCCGACGAGGAATTCACGGATGGTCCTGCCGTGCGAGATCCGGGCGAGGAAGGTGCCGACGAAGGGCGCCCAGGACAACCACCACGCCCAGTAGAAGATGGTCCACCGCCCCATCCAGCCGGGATCGGTGAAGGCGCCGGTCTGTGAGGCCATGGGGAGCAGGTTGCCGAGGTATCCGCCCAGGCTCGCCGGGATCGTGTTCAGTACGTACACGGTGGGGCCGGCCACGAAGACGAACGTCATCAGGAGCGCCGCCAGCGCGATGTTGAGCGTGCTCAGCCACTTCACGCCCCGGTGCAGCCCGGAGAAGGCCGAGCCCACGAAGGCCGCCGAGAGCGCGACGATGATGACCAGCTGCAGGGTCCGGGAATTGGGCGTGCCCGCCGTCAGGTTGAGGCCCTCGGCGACCTGGAGCGTGCCGAGTCCGAGACTGGTCGCCGTGCCGAAGACGGTGGCGAAGACCGCCAGGAGATCGATCGCCGTGCCTGTCCGTCCGTTGGCTCGACGCTCGCCGATCAGCGGGACGAACGCCGAGCTGAGCCGGTTGCCGCGGGCCTTGCGGAAGCCCGCGTACGCCAGGGCCAGGCCGGCGACGCCGTAGATGGCCCATGGGGTGAGCGTCCAGTGGAAGAAGGAGTACTCCATCGCCGTACGGGCCGCGTGACCGGTGCGGGCCTCGGCGCCGGAGCCGGGCGGTGGTGACAGGTAGTGCTGGAGCGGTTCGCCCACTCCGTAGAACATCAGGCCGATGCCCATGCCGGCGCTGAACATCATCGCGATCCAGGCGAGATTGGTGAACTCCGGCTCCGCGTCGTCCCGGCCGAGTCGGATCATGCCAAACCGGCTGAATGCCAGGACGACACACAGCACCAGGAAGAAGTCGGCAGCCACCACGAAGAGCCAGCCGAAGTTGGCCAGCACCCAGTTCAGTGCGGCGTCCGACACGGCGGCGAAGTTGCCTTTCCCGAGCGACGCCCAGGCCACCACCAGCAGAACCGCCACCACGCCGATGGCCACGATCCTCGGGTCCGGGGGCTGGTCCTGGGAGTGTGGGTCGCGGGTGACTGGATGCGTGGGCTCCGTGCTCATGACGCCCCACTATGGTGGGAAATCACACGATTCCCCGCGCTGGCGCGCCGTCCACGAGCGACTCCGTACCTGCACAGGCACCGTTCACGACTTCCGGTGTGCGGTCGAAGAGCGCACCGAAGGCCAGCGGTGCGAGCCGGACATGGATTCCGTGGGAGGCGAGGAAGGTGGGGATTGGGAGCCGGGGAAGATGAGGATGTCGCCGGCGCGCCCGCGTACCCGGATGCCGGGCAGGGGGCTGCCGCAGGGGCGGTCGTCACCGTCTCCGTGGGAACCGCTCAGCCATCGACCACAGTCGACGGAGACCACTCCTTCCCGCATGACGTGAGCGCCGCGCGGGCGTGCCGTTGGAGCCGTTCGTCGTTGGCGCAGCGGTAGCGAGTCCGCCTCACGCCACGGACGGGCCGTTGCGGGGCCGCGGCAGGCGGTGGACACTTTCGCGATGTTCTCCGACGCTGACGCTGCCGCGCTGTACGACGTACTGAACCCGTGGGATCCCGACGGGCGTCCCGACGACGGCTTCTACTTCCCGTTCGTGATGGGTGTCGAGTCGGTCCTCGACGTCGGCTGCGGCACCGGCGCCATGCTGCGACTGGCCCGTGAGCGTGGCCACCGTGGCCGGCTGGTCGGTCTGGACCCGGACCGCGCCGCGCTGGACCGGGCCAGGCGCCGGTCCGACATCACCTGGGTCGAGGGCACCGCGGCGCAGGCACCGAGCGGTGCCGGCTTCGCTCTCGCGACGATGACCGGCCATGGCTTCCAGTGCCTGATCACCGATCACGACGTGCGCTCCTCACTCGCCGCGATCCACGACGCACTGCGCCCCGGGGGCCGTTTCCTCTTCGACACCAGGCACCCACAGGCACGGGCCTGGGAGAACTGGACACCCGCCAACCCCGATGACATGGTCGAGATCGTCGACGCGACCGGCCGGCCCCTGCGATACGGACACCAGGTGGACTCCGTCGTCGGCGACGTGGTCACCCTCCGCGGGACGGTCGCGCAACCGGACGGCACGGTGCTCCGGGTCCTCCACGACGATCTGCGCTTCCTCGATGTCGCATCGCTGGGCCGGTTCCTCGCGGCGGCAGGCTTCGACATCGAGGCGCAATACGGCGACTGGAACCGCGAGCCGATCACCACCTCCAGCCGGGAAATCATCACCGTCGCCCGCCGCCGCTCAGGGGCCGCGGATTCGTGGGCACCGGCTCCGGCCGAAACGGCGGAGTCCGCGTGTAGTTGACAGTGACGCCGTTGGCCGATCGCTGACAGTCGTGGGCCTCGTCCGACCGTGAGCGCGGCTGGGGCCCGGACCGGGCGCGTGGGCGACCGGTCCGGGCCCTGTTCGTCTCGCGGCTACTGCGTCATGGTTCGATCGTCCAGCGCTGCTGGCGCGCTTCGTTGCGGCATTCGTCGACCGTCACGTAGCCCTGCTCCTTCAACGGCCGTACCAGGCACAGGTGATCGGCCTCCCAGTCGTCCGCGCGTGCCGCGGGGCCACCCGTCGGGGTCGGCAGCCTCCGATCGAGGTCGAAGGGCTCCCTCCCCCATGCGGGGGAGGCGAATTGGACCTTGCGCACGATTCGGCGGAGCGGACTGCGAGACAGCATGGGGCCATGGTCACGTTTGGGACACCGACAGCCGCTGCCGTCTCAGGGAGTCGGCCCCCCGCCCGTTGGGTGGTCCGAGTCGCCCACCTTGCGGCACTCACCGCTGTGCCGTCCGGGATCTGGCGGATCGCGTTGGGGGTCGGCATACCGGTGGGATTCAACACCACGGGATGGGACATCCCCGGCTGGTTCAGCGCCATGTGCATCGCGATGAGCTTGGCCACCGAAGGGCTCACATTGCTCACACTCGGGCTGGTCAAGCCATGGGGCGAGGTGGTGCCGGGCTGGCTCCCGCTGATCGGAGGGAAGCGTGTCGCGCCGCTGGCGGCGGTGATCCCGGCGTTGCTCGGCGCGGCCGTTGTGATGCTGTTGACGATCCCCCGGGCGGGCGGCTTCGGAGGGGCCCAGGGAGCCCCGACCGGGCCGGCGCTCGTCGTGATGAACGCCTGTTACGCACCACTGCTGCTATGGGGACCACTGCTCGTGGTCGTCACGCTCTCCTATTACCGACGGCGCCTGAACTGAGCATGCGCGGTCAACCCGTTGCGGCCCTGCCGTGGGGCACGCCCCGATGAAGCCCGAGATGTGGCGCACTATCGAGATTTCATCGACATTTCACTCCCCCCTGTCAAGGTCACAGAGTAAGCACCTACCACACAAAGGGAGATGAACAGCCATGAGCGATGATCTTCTGGGTACGTACGACGAGACTCAGCTCATCGAGATGAGCCAGGAGCCGGAGCAGGAGTCGGCCCCCAACGCGAGCCAGATCGGGTGCAGCTTCAGCTTCTGTTTCCGCGACTGAGCAATGACATCGTTGCCCAGATAACTGCGGCATGACCGCCCGGCGGGGTGAGGGTCGGATCGTGACCCTCACCCCGCTGGGTCAGCTCGCATTGTCTCGTATCTGCGCGCAATGGGGTACCGCATTGCGACTTCTCCACGGAGTCTCCGCCCGGAAATCCGGCACGGTCCCCACCGGAAACTGGTCGACAACCGGGCGCGTCACCGTGTTCCGAAGGCGGGCGCCGGTTCTTCTCTGATTGGCGAGCGAGGATGAGCAATCCGACTCTGGGCGTGCAGGCGTTCCTTCCCTTCTATCGGCACGTCCTTCCGCTGGAGACGTTCGCGGAGAACCTGGCGCCGCAACTCTCCGCGACCGTGGCCGAAGAGGACCGCGGGAAGGTCACCGCCAAGTTGTGGCAGGTGGCGTTGCATGTCGTGGAGGACCATAGCTACCGCACGTTGATAGAGCGCTTCCACCACTTCCGTACAGAGCGCGGCCTCCCCCTGGATCCCGGCAGCAGTACCGGCATCGACGCGTTCCGCCTCGCCTTGCGTCATCCGGACACCTGCGAGGCGGTCTTGGACGCGTACCCGGTGTTGCGGCGCCGCCTGGAGAAGATCACGGAGAACCTGCTAAAGGCGTACGCGAGGATGTTCGTCGCCTTCCACGACGACCGTGCGCAATTGGCCCACATCGCCGGAATCGGCCCGCAGGAGACCATCCGGGAAGTGAGTCTGTCGAACTCCGATCCGCACAACGGCAATCAGCGGGTCATGTTCGTCACCACCGCCTCGGGCGCACAGCTGGTCTTCAAGCCGAGGCCGCTGGCCGGGGACGCGTTCGCCCGTGCCGTGTTCGACGCCGCCGAGCCGTACATGCAACACGGCCTCTCCGGTTGCGTTCCGGCCTCGCTCTCGCCGGGCGGCCACGGCTGGCAGGCAATGTTGGCCAGTAAGCCCATGACCTCCGACGCGCAGGCGGGGCGCTATTTCTACCGTCTCGGGGCTCTGATCTGCTTGTTCGGTGCTCTCGGCGCCACCGACCTGCACGACGAAAACCTGCTCGCCTGCGGCGAGTTCCCGTGCGTGGTCGACACCGAGACCCTGCTGCGCGCCCACTTCGGCGCCGCGATGAAGGACACGCTCACCGACACGCTGGTGGAGCAGATGAGGCTCTCGCCGGCGTCCACGCTGCTGCTGCCGGTCAACAACCCGCACTCGGTGATCGATGTGATGCTTGCCGGTGTCGGCGTGCTCGGTGAGCAGAAGTCGTCGCTGAAGAACCCGACGGTCGTGGACCCCGAGAGCGACGGCATTCGGGTCGAATGGCGCACGTTCACCCACCGGCATTCCGCCAACGTCCCGTCCCTGAAGGGCGAACAGCTCGCCATCGGCGACTACTTCGTCGACGTGATGAGCGGCTATCGGGATGCCCTGGAATGCGTGCGGTCCGGCACGATCGACGCGGTACTGGACCGCTTCGCGGACATGCCGGTGCGGTGCCTCATACGGGCGACGGAGGTCTACGCCCGCTACCTGGACGCCTCCACCCACCCGACGTATCTGCGCGACGAGAGCGAATCCCGCCGGTTGTTCGGTCTGCTACGGCGGTTCCACAGGACGCTGACGCCGGAGCAGAACGATGCGCTGGCCGCCGCCGAGCACGCGGCCCTGGACACCGGTGACATCCCGTACTTCTCCACGCTCGCCGGCGACACCGACGTCTGTGCGTACGGTGGCGAGCCGTGGCCGTTGTTCCACCACTCTCCCCTCGCCACGGCCCGCCGCGGACTGGCCATGGCACGAGAGCGCCATGACAGGTTCCACCGGTTCCTGGTCGAAGAGTGCCTCGGCCACATCGCCCCCGATGCCGGCGGGGTGTGGCGGCACTCGGTCTTCGGCCCCACCCTTCTACCGGCCGGGCCCGGCACCTGGGGCGGGCGGATCGCCGAGGTGATCGGCGATCTGGCGGTCACCAGTGGCAACGAGCCCGAGCACGGCGCCGGCGCCGGATGGCTCGGCAGCATCGGCCCGGACCGCCATACGCCCACCATCAACCCGGGCAACCACGTGGCCTTCCACGACATGGGAGGCATTCGACGCGCGCTGGTATCGGCCGGGCGCCACAGCACGGCGCATGCCGCCGAAGTCGGCCTCCGCGAACTCACCGACACGTACGGCGAGCAGTTGGACGCCCTCCCGGAATCGGTGTTCTCCGGATTCGCGTCACAACTGCTGTCGATGCCCGATGCGATCGACGACGCCTGGCTGGACACCCTGCTCGAAAAGATCGCCAAGCGGGGCGAGGACCGCGAGGGCGATCTGTCCAACGGGCCGGCCGGTCCCCTGATGCTGCTGCTGTCCCGTATGGAGAGCGGCATCCCGGCGCGTGCCGCAGCTCTGGACGCTCTGGCGCGCACGGCCTTCGATCCGCACGGGCCCCAGCCCAAGGGCGCCAGGTGGGAGGTCGCGCACGGGCAGCTCGGCGTGATGTGGGCCAAAGCCCGGGCCGGGCAGCTGATGTCCCATGCGCAGTGGCGGCGGGAGGCCGCCGAGTGGCTGGAACGCCAGCTGCCGGACTGTCGGGCGACGCTCGCGGGTTGGTGCAACGGCGCCGCCGGTGTTCTCCTCGCGGCCGGCGAGATCGGCCGGCGCACCGGGCTCGACGACCTGGTGCGTGCGCATGCGGAACGCCTGGCGCAGGCCGCCGTCGCGTTGCCCGACGACCGGCCGGTGGACCTGTCGGTGTGCCACGGGACCTCCGGGGTGGTCCAGTGCCTGCTCGCCGCCTCCCGCCAGCTGGACGACCCGACGCTGATCGATCGGGCACGGTCCTACCAGCACCGGGTGCTGGCGCAGGCCCGGCAGACCGGCTTCTACGTCGGAGCGCCGGGGCACACCTCGCTCGTCGGCTACATGCTCGGTTGGGCGGGGGTCGCGGACAGCGACTTGATGCTCAACACCCCTGAGCTGCCCAACGGGGCTCCGACCGCCTTCCTCTGCTAGGCGGCCGGCAGTCACTCCCCCGTCCCGGCGTCCGCGCGGGCCGACCGGGACGCGCCCTTCGACGGTCAGTCGGAGTGGTCGGCGTCGCCGCGGACGAGGCAGCCGATCAGCCGGGCGAGTTGCCCGGCGTAGTGCTCGACCACTTCGGGCGAGTTCGCGTCGGCGCCGAACAGGCCGCGGGCCAGCTGGGGGTAGACGGCCAGCGCGTTCGACGCGCTCATCTCGATGAGCAGCAGCGCGGCCGGGTCGAGCCGGTCGTCGAGTTCGCCGGCCTGCTGGCGCGCGCGGATCTGCGCCACCTCGTGGTGCAGCCGGGCGTTGCGTTCGGTCGCGTCCTCGTCGTCGTCCTCACCGGTGTCGGCAAGTCCCTCCCAGGCGAGCAGGCGCCCGCCGAGACGGGGGTCGATGCTCGCCCGCACATAGCGCTTGATCATCTCGGCGTGGTCGGTGTCGTCGGGGATCGTCTCGGCCTCGTAGGTCCGCCATCGCCGGCCGATCTCCCGGTACAGGCCCTCCTTGCCGTCGAAGTAGTACGAGATGAGCTGCTGGTTCACGCCGGCGCGCGCGGCGATCTCCGACACCCGGGCGCCCGCGAAGCCCTTGGCGGAGAAGACCTCGATCGCGGCGTCGAGGATCGCCGCCTTGGTGCGCTCGGGATCGCGCTGCCGCTCGTGCGCCGCCGGCGCCCGACGCGTCGCCCGCGGTGCGTTGGTGTCGCTCTTCTTGCTGGTCATGGCCAGGATTCTGCCATCCGGCCGACTAACCTAATCATCCATCTGTTTGACAAGTTCATCCAGGCGGTTGATTCTGTCGCACATGAATCAGCAGAGGACTCAGGTAGCCGTCGTCGGGGGCGCCCTCACCGGGCTGAGCGCCGCCCTCTTCCTCGCCCATCAGGGCATCCGGGTCACGGTGGTCGAGCGCCACCCCGACCTGCTCCCCCACCCCAGACTGCGCGGCATCACCCCGCGAACCGTCGAGGTCTTCCGCCAGGTCGGGCTCGGTCCGTCGATCCGCCGGGAGAGCTTCAGCGCCGAGGACGGCGCCTTCGTGCCGCTCCGGGCGAACACGCTCGCGGACGAGTACGAACCGGTGGCGGAGCCCACCGGGGCGGAATTCGACGACCCCCGCACCTTCAGCGCCGACGCCTACGCCGGGATCGACCAGGACCGGCTCGAACTCCTGCTGCGCGACCGCGCCCGCGAACTCGGGGCCGACATACGGCACTTCACCGAGGTGACCGCCCTCGACCAGGACGCGGACGGCGTCACGGTGACGATCCGGGACCGCGCGAGCGGCGACGAGGGAGCGCTCCGCGCGGACTACCTCGTCGCGGCCGACGGCTCCAGGAGCCCGGTCCGGACATGGCTGGGGATCGAAACCGACGGACCGGGAGTACTGTTCGACACGATCACCGCGCTCGTCCACGCGGACCTGTCGGCCGCGGTGCGCGGCCGCCGGATCGGCATCGCCTACCTGCAGAAGCCGCGCCCGTTCAGCTCGATGATGCCGCACGACGACTCGGGCACACGATGGCTGTTCAGCACCGGGTACGACCCGCGGCAGGAGTCGGTGGCGGACTTCACCACCGAGCGCGTGGCGGAGATGGTGCGGGCCGCATCCGGTCTGGACGACGTCGAGGTGTCGCTGCGACCGCAGATCCCCGGCACCGACGTCACCGTGCTCGGCTTCCCGATCGGCGCCCAGGTCGCACGGTCGTACCGCTCGGGCCGGGTGTTCCTGGCCGGGGACGCCGCGCGCATCCAGCCGCCCACGGGCGGCTTCGGTGGGAGCACCGGGGTCCAGGACGCACACAACCTGGCCTGGAAGCTCGCCGCCGTCCTCGCCGGGCGGGCCGGCCCCGGCCTGCTCGACACCTACGACGCCGAGCGGCGCCCCTACGGCGAGCTCGCCATGCAGCAGGCTTTCGCCCGGTTCGGCGACCGGATGGCCGGTGGCGCGCAGGGGGAACTCCTCGACTACGCCGCGGTGACGATGGGCTTCCGGTACGCCTCGGCGGCAGTGCCCGGCAACCACGACACCGCCCCGGTCCCCGCCGCCGAGCTGCGTGCACAGCCGGGCACGCGGGCTCCGCACCGCCCGACCGCGGACGGCGGTTCCACCCTCGACCTGTACGGCGAGACCTTCGTCCTCCTGGCCGGCAGCGAGGGCCAGGAGTGGGCCAGGTCCGCGAAGGACCCGGGCACCGTGTCGGGCGTCGAGGTCCGGTCGTACGTCCTCGGTGCGGACATCGACATCGCGGACGGCGAGGAGGCGCACGGCATCGGCCCGCGCGGCGCGGTGCTCGTCCGCCCGGACGGCTTCGTCGCCTGGCGCAGCCAAGCCGGCGCGGCGGATCCGGCCGCGACCCTCGCCGAGGTCCTGCGCACCGTTCTCGCCAAACAGGACTGACCACGGCCGGTCGACCGCGAGTGCGCCGCCACCGAGCGCGCGGCGGTCGATCGGCGCCGCGGCGCGGCATGGGCCCGTCAGGCCGGTGACCGGTCCTCGGGCGGGAGCAGGGTGGCCAGTCCGTCGAGGAGCCACTCCAGGACCTGCTCGAACGACTGGGGTTCGGGCGCGAGGCGTTGGGGGTCGGTGGCCCAACCGATGAAGTGGGGGTGCTCGCCCGCGGCCGCGATGCGTTCCAGGTAGGGAGCCACGGCGGCGTGCAGGTCGCTGTCGGAGTGGAGTCCGACGCGGGCTCGCATGGTGTGCTCCTCCAGCAGCGCGAGTCCGGAGCCCAGGACGTGGCCGAGCACGGTCTTGACGAACCCCATGCGGGTTGCCGCGTCGAGGCCGAGCGGTTCGAGTTCGGCGAGTGCGGCGTCGTAGAGGTGGAGGGCGTTGGGTCCCATGGGGGGACGGCTGAAGGCGAGGCGCGCGAACCAGAGGTGCCGCTGCACCGCCTCCCAGCTGGTGCGGCCGAGCCCCTGGAGCGCGGCCCGCCAGCCGTCGCCCCGGGGCACGGTGATCTGCCCGTAGACCTGGTCGGTCATGAGGTCGACCAGACCGTCCTTGCTGCCGACGTAGCGGTAGAGGGCCATCGGGCTGCGTACACCCAGGCGCGCGGCCAGTGCCCGCATGGTGATCTCGCCGGGCACCTGGTCGTCGGCGAGTTCCATCGCGGCGGCCACGATGCGCTCGCGGCTGAGTTGTTCGGTGGCGCGAGGTGGTGCGGGCTCGTCGAACCACACCAGCCCACCGGTATCGGGCCGGCGTTCAGAAGAAGTCATGGTGGATTCACTGTAGCGGTGGTGTACGTTGTACACCATGAGTGGACAACGTACACCGACCTCTGAAGTACTCGTCGTGGGCGGCGGACTGGTGGGACTCACCTCCGCTTTGGTCCTGCGCCACCACGGCGTGGCGGTGACCGTGGTGGAGAAGCGGTCGACCACCTCGCCACAGCCCAAGGCACGCCGCTTCCACATGCGCAGCATGGAGATCTTCCGCGAGCTCGGCCTGGCCGGCCTGGTCCATCACGCGGCCCGCGATCTCGCCGGGCACGACCACATGGCCGCGGGACGGACGCTGGCCGAGTCCGAGCAACTCCCCCTGTGGCACGCCGCTGGTGCGGGCGGAGCCGTCGTGGACGTCAGCCCGGAGGCGCCCTGCCTGATCGCCCAGGACGTGCTGGAGCCGGTGCTGCGCCAGGCCGCGGTCGAGGCCGGGGCCACGGTGCGGTTCGACACCGAACTCGTCGCCTTCGAGCAGCACGAGGACGAGGTGGCCGCCGAACTCCTCGACCGCGCCACCGGGGACCGTGCACCGCTGCGGGCCCGTTACGTGATAGCCGCCGACGGCGCGCGCAGCCCGATACGCCAGGCACTGGGCATCGGCCGCTCGGGGCGCGGGCCCATCGGCGAGCCGAGCGTGAACGTCTACTTCCACGCCGATCTCGGCAACGTCGTGCGCGGCCGGGAATTCAACCTCTGCCAGATCGAGCACCCCGACAGTCCCGGCGCACTGGCATCGGTCGACGGCCGGCACCGATGGGTGTTCATGGGCGGTGGGAACGCCACCGACCGGGACTGGCCCGCCCTGATCCGCACGGCTCTCGGCGTTCCGGCCCCCGACCTGGAAGTCCGCAGCGTGCTGCCGTGGCAGGCCGAGATGCTCGTCGCCGACCACTACTCCGCCGGCCGCGTGCACCTGGCCGGCGACGCCGCACACGTCATGCCGCCCTTCGCCGCCAGCGGCGCCAACACCGGCATCGCCGACGCGCACAACCTCGGCTGGAAACTCGCCGCAGTCCTCCGGGGCCAGGCGGCACCGGCGCTGCTGGACAGCTACCACGCGGAGCGCCGTCCGGCCGGATGGTTCGCGGCCGACCAGTCGAGCCGCCGCACGCTGAACCTCCGTGATCAGCTGTCGTCCCCCGATCCCACGCTCGCTCACCACTTCGTGCTGGGCGCGGGCGGTTTCCAATACACCGAGGGAGCCCTCGCAGTCACCCCGGAAACACCCAACGACCCCGAACCGATCACCGAATTCAATCCCATCGGCCGCATCGGCACCCGCATTCCCCACCGCTGGCTCGACCAGGCCCGCACCCGATCGACCATCGACCTCGCCGGGCCGGGCTGGGCCCTGTTGACCGGCCCCCGCTCACCGCACCCGGATCCCGGGCACGCCGGCCTCGTCGTGCACCGCCTGGACGTGGACTTCCTTCCCTCCGACCAGTCCCTGCTCATCAGGCCGGATCACGTCGTCGCCTGGCGCGGCACCGATCCGCGCGCCGCCACCGAGGCGTTGGTCGGGCTGCTCGACGGCCGGAGCAGCACCACCGAGTTCGCCGGGACGTAGCACGCGTCGTTCGGCGCCGGCCGAACGTGTCACGGGGGAACGTCCCGGGGTGCGGCAGGCCCTGACAACGCACCGGCGATCGATACATTCGGCACATGAGTCGCGGTCGTTGGAAGTGGTACCTCACGCGCCACCGGCTGCGTGCTCCCCGGCTCTGGCCGCTGCCCGTCACCCTGCTGTGCGCCGCGCTGTTCCTGTCCTGGCTGTTCCCGCTGATCGACCGCGAGGTCACCTACTACGGGGATGAGCTCGGCAAGCGCTTCTTCGTCCACCTGGACAGCGGCTCGATGTCCACGCTGCTGTCAGCGGTCGCGGGCGGCATGATCACCCTGACCGGTCTGGTGTTCACGGCGATCACCCTGGCCATGCAGTTCGGCGCCTCGCAACTGTCGGTGCGCGTGGTGCCGATCCTGCGGCAGGACCCCGTGATGCGCTGGGCGATCGGCACCTTCATGGCCACGTTCGTCTACACACTGATGATCTCGGTGCGACTCGCCGTCACCCAGGAGGACTATCGGCCGGTCATCTCGATGTTCTTCGCGATCCTGCTCGCCCTGGTGTGCGCCGTGCTGTTCTTCGCGCTCGTCGCGCGCGTGACGACGGTACTGAACTCGGGGCAGCTGCTGCGCTATCTGGCCACCGAGGGCCGCAAGGCGGTGGACCGCACACACCCGAAGGACGCGCTCGCCGCGCCTGCCGAGGAGGCTGCCGGCCCGGACGCCCGGCCCGACGCCGAACCCGTGGTGATCCGGCTCGGCACCCCGCCCAGGCACGGCCAGACACTCATCGCCTGCGACGACCACGGTCTGGCGCGGCTCGCCCGACGCACCGGGGCACGCATCCAACTCGTGCCGGTCACCGGCGACTTCGTCGCCCAACAGGCACCGCTGTTCCTGGTGCACCCGGGCACGAAGCCGCCGGACCGCATGGGCCTGACGCGCCACCTGTTGTTCGGCACCACCTACAGCGCGGGCACCGATCCGGCCGGGGCACTGCGCGCGTTCGTCGACATCGCGCTCAAGGCACTGTCCCCGGCCATCAACGACCCCGGGCGCGCCGTGCAGTGCCTGGACCACATCGAGGACCTGCTGGTGATGATCGCGCCCAGGCTCGCCGCCCGGCGCCCCGCGGACCCGTCGGCCGCATTCCAACACCGCACCCGCTCCTGGCCCGACTACGTCTGTATCGCCACCGACGAGATCCGGCACTACAGCGGTGCCTCGATGCAGGTACAGCGGCGATTGCGGGCCCTGTACGCCACCGTCGCCCAGGCATGCACCGCCGAACAGGTCACGCCACTGCGCTCCCGACTGGCGACGATGGACGCCGAGGTCGGTGCGCACTGGCCGCAGGACCTCGACGGCCGCCTGGCCCGACTCCCCGACTCCCAGGGCCTGGGCACGGAACCCGGCGACACCGGGAAGGGCCTGACCTCCAGGTTTTAGCCCTCCCGGCGATCGCGGCCCCGTCGAGACGGGCGACCAGCCGCGCAACGATCATGCGGCGGCCGTGCCATTGCGAACGCGCTCCCAGGCATCCGCGCGGCACCGCCGGCCACCTCATGCACAAGAGGACCCCCGTCGCGGGGGCGCTGTTCACCCTGTGGATGGCGGCAGTTGTCATCGCGGTGTTCGTCGCGTCGGTGATCGCCGCCCGCCTGGCCCACCTGCCGATTCCCTCCGTGCCCGCCGCGGCCGTCGCCGCCGTGGCGACACTGGTGGCCGCCTACGCGACCCGCCCCCTCGTCAAGCGCATCGCCAAGAGGGACGACCAGGGCTGATGGACCCGGACTTCGACGAATTCCTGCACGTGCAGGCCCGATTGTCCATCGTCGCACTGCTGGCCCCGGCCGACTGGGTGGCATTCGGCTTCGTCCGGGACGCCGTCGACACCAGCGACTCCGCCCTGTCCAAGCAGATCACCACGTTGGCCGACGCAGGCTGCGTAGAGGTGCGCAAGACACGGAACCACACGGGCCGCCACACCCACCTCCGGCTCACCGCACACGGCCGCCAGGCATTCCAACGGCACGCATCCGCCCTCGAAAGGATCTTGGCGGCAGCGCGCACCGCGGATCCGGCACCTGAGCCCGGGTGACCGACGCGACCACGACGCCCCTCATGATGCCTGTCATCTGTGACGCCCTTAAGGTTTCAGACATGAAATCCTTGCTCACCGTCCTCCGCGAACACGACGACGCCGCGTCCTACCTCGCTTGGCCCGGCGATTTCGACCTGGATCGCGGCGACCACGTCGAGGAGGTCCACCTGGCCTCGGGTGCCGCGTTGGAGGGCTTCGCCGGTGACGGCGCCGGGGGCACGTTCTTCTTCTGCGGCCAAGGCGGCGAGGAACGGCCTGTCTTGTACGCGGACTCCGAAGGGGGCGCGGCGCTGGTCGCGATCGGCCTGCCCGAACTCCTGCGGCTCCTGTTGGTCGCCCCGTGGTGGCGCGACTGTCGAACGTTCACCGCGGAGGAGAGCCGCGACCTCGCGGCCGAGTACGAGGAGGACATGCCCGACCTCACGGCCCGGCGGGACCGCGCCGCCGCGGCCCTCGGCCTCACCCTTCCCGCCGAGGCGGACGCCTTGGCCCGCTTGCGCGAGGTAGCCCTCGGAGCCGGGGAGGACTTCGTCCTCGTCTTCACGCCGGAGGGCGAGCCGTACGCTCCTTTGATCAGCGACTGAGACACCGCCGGCGAGGCGGGACGGTCGCACGAACTGTGCAGAGGGCGGATGGACGGCGAATGGCGGGCCCGACCGACGCGTGACCACGTTTGCGCCGCGGGCTCCGGTCTCCGGCACCGCGGATGTGCGCACGTCAATGTCGTGTACAGATCCGTCGTCCGACCGGCGGGACACCGACCGGACCGCAGGACCGCGGATATAACGCAGGCATGGAAGAGAAGCCCGAACTGTCGCCCAGTCTGTCGTGGACCGCTCTCGGCCTGCTCCTCGCGGCAGGCGTGATCGCTCTGGCCGTGTGGTTGGTGTCCATGCTCTGGGGCCCGTTCGCGTATCGGGCGGGCCTGGCCGGCACTCCGGGCACCCTGACCGCGGCGCACTGCCACGTCACCGGCAGCGGCAAGTACAGCAAACGCGATTGCAGCGGCACGTTCGTCGCGTCGACCGGGGCATTCACCGACGGCTCCGCGCACACCTACGACGTCGCACGCATCGGCGACAGCCCCCTACGAGTGCAGCGACGGTCCGACGGCGGGTACACACAGCCCCGTGCGGACCGCGCCGCGACGGCGCTCTCGGTCATTTTCGGCATCGTGAGCGGCGCGGCGGCGCTGTTGCTCTTCCTGTGCCTGCTGCCCCTGAAAGTCTCCTTCGGAAAAGGTGTGCGGTTGGGCGCCAATCCGCAACCCTGGGGGGCTCTGCTGTGGCTGCTCAGCAGAGTGTCCGTGGGCGCGGCGATCGCGTCGGCCGCCTCCCTCGCGATGATGATCGTGCTGGCGATTTTCCAGCGGTTCCTGTGAGTTGGCGCAGAGCGGCGGCAGCGAGAGGGGCGGAGATTCTCGACGTGCCTGCTCAGGAGGCGAAGTCTGTCGAAAGGCTTTCCCGTTGGGCATGTGGTGGCGCGTGACAGCAATGCGGTCGCTCCGAATGGCGCGCCCCGCACATCGTCCGAATTTCGCGGTGTGCCCCGGCACGGGTCCGTAAGAATTCCTGCAGGCCCATTCGGCATCAGCAACAACGGAGGTCCCATGAGCAAGGCACGAATCCATCGGCATCTCGCCGTGCTCGGAGCGGCCCTGACAGCCGTCGCCGTCGTCGCCTCGCCCGCCGGCGCCAACGCGGGGCGACTGGAGCGCGGCTGTTACGACCGGGCGACCGAGCCGTACACCTCGGCGGTGGACAGTCACCTTCACTTCCGCCCCTTCGGCGGCAAGGCGATTCCCTTCGACGAGCTCACCGGATATCTCCGCAAGAGCGGCGTGCGCCACGCGAGCATGTACGGCATCGGCCAGACACTGCCCGTGAATTCGGGCTGCACCTACTACCTCGACTGCCCCGGCACGCCCGTCACGCCGAGCATGAAGAACGACTTCGTCAACGCGTCCGACTATGCGCAGGAGCAGTCGAAGGATCCCGAACTCACCCTGTCCATGACCTTCATGGACCTGAACCGCCCGGAGACGATACCGGCCGGGATCGCGCTCTACGACAGCGAGTACCCGGATATGTTCCGCTGGGCCGGCGAGGTGAACCTCGTCAAGCAGGCGTTATTCCCCAACCACCACAAGCCCGCGACGAGCGAGAACATCAAGAACTGGGCGCCGTTCATGAAAACACTGCGGGAGCGGGGGATTCCGATCACCCTCCACTCCGACCTGGGCAGCAACGCCGAACCGACGAAATACCTGCACCTGATGGAAGAGGTGCTGCGGCGCTACCCCGACAACAAGATCGTCTGGGCTCACATGGGACTCTCCAAGGAACTGTCCACCATGAACCCGGACGAGCACATCCGCCTCATGCAGCGCCTCCTCGACGAACACCCCAACCTGACGCTGGACCTCAGCTGGCGCGTCCTGGAGGACCAGTACTTCAGCAAGCCGGGCGTGCGGGCGAAGTACGCGTCCTTCCTCGACCGCAATCCGACCAGAGCCATTCCCGGAACCGACTTCGTGGCTTCCCGGAACAAGGATTTCCAGGTCTACCAGGAAGAGCTCGAAGTCACGAGCCGCATCAACAAGGCGCTGGACGACACGGCGTTCCGCAACATCGCGTTGGGTGAGAACTACTTCCGCCTGCTCGGCATCAAGGAGACGGCGCCGCAGGTGTGCCGCGTGCGGTGACGAGGCAGAACGAGGTCCCGCAGTGACGCGCGGGGTCGACGACCGCTGTCCGTCGACCCCGCTGTCCGGCCGCCGACCCCACTGTCCGTCGGGCCGTGCCGTCATGCCCGCCGTCAGAACACGAACGGTCCCGGGGTCTGCGGCGACGTGGCCTTGCATGTTGCGGTGATGCCCAGCACCACCACCTGGAGCGAGGAGCCTTCCAGCTTGTCCCCCGGGGCGACGGTGCCGGTGAGCGGTCCGGTGGAGACCGCGCCACCGGCCGGGATCGCCGGGTTGGAGTTGCCGCTGAACACCGTCGTGTCCGTGCCGTTCTTGGTCATCGTGAGCTGCGAGGCGACCGAGTTCGCCCCGAGGTCGATGGGCGAGGAGATCGCCGATGTGGAAACGCTGATGGTCGCGTCCGTGCCGTTCTGGGTGGCGGTGAGCGTGGCCGTGCCGGAGCCGTAGCTACCGCAGTCGAACGAGAGGGTCGCGGTGTCCGGAGTCACCGCGGCGGAGACCGGTGCCATCGCGAGGGTGCCCGCGAGGGCGATGCCGACGCCGAGTAATGAGCCGATGCCGAGCTTGCTGTGTCTCATGGGGGACCACCTTTGTGAGGGGGTGCCAATTGAGGCATGCGCCCCTGAAGAGAACAAGGCAGATGCCCCATGATTTTTGGCGTGCCTATGTCAATCTTGGCCGTCCCGCTCCGTTCCGGTGCCAGGGCCTGTTGCCCGCCCGGCCGCCTCGGCGAACGCCCTGAGGCTGCGGCGAGCTAACGGATGGTGAAGGTGGCGCCGGGCGCGGCGTATTCGACGGGACCGTCGAACCGGGCCGAGGCCCGCGCCACCGCCTGCTGCGGTGCGAGGAAACGGCCGACGTGAGTGACGATCAGCCGGCCCGCCCGGGCCCTGCGCGCCGTGTCACCGGTGTCCTCGGGCGTGTGGTGGACCTGTTCGCCCTCGACAGGCGCCTGTGCGCTTTCGGCCTCGCACAGCAACACGTCGCACCCCGCGGCCAGTTCGGTGAGGCTCGGGCATGGCGCGGTGTCGCCGGAATACACCAACGACCTGTCCCCCGCCTCGATGCGCACGGCGAAGGCCGGAACGTCGTGCGCCACCGCCCGGCTGGCCAGTCGCAGCGAGCCGATCGTCGCCTGGTGGCCGTCATGCAACTCGGTGACGGCGAAGGCTGATTCGATCGGACTGCGGGTCGCGGTGTTGGTGAGGAAGCCGGCCAACCGGTCCGCGATCCCCACCGGGCCGTAGAGCGGGATCGGCGCCGCCAGGCGGATGTCCGCGTACAGGGCGCCGTAGTAGGCGGTGAGCAGGTCCGCGCTGTGATCGGCGTGCAGGTGCGAGATCCAGATCGCATCGAGCTCGTCCAGGCGCACATGACGCTGGAGCGGGCCGAGGGTCCCGCTGCCCGCATCCATCCAGACACGGGTGTCCCCGCTCGACACCAGATAGCCCGAGCACGGGTTGTCCGCGCTCGGATAGGGCGTCGCACACCCCAGGACCGTGAGAGAGAACGGCTCGTTGCCCATCCCGTGATCCTAGAACACACGATCCACGGGCCTGCACGATTCCCCCACCCGCTTCCCGTTGACGCGACCCGCGTCGCGTTCAGGTGGTGTGCAGGGGACGGCGGGTGGGGCTGCGTTCGCCGCCGTGGTGGGTCGCGGCGAAGCGGGACGGCGGCAGCCCGAAGGCGCGGGTGAAGGCGGCGGTGAACGCGGCGGGAGAGGCATAGCCCAGGCGGCCGGCGACCGCGCTGACGGACGCGGTACGCAGCAGCGGAACGGCCGCGAGGAGACGGGCACGGGCCCGCCAGACAGCAGGGCTCTCACCGGTCTCCGAGCGGAACCGGCGGGTGAAGGCCCGTTCACTCATGGCCGACCGGTCGGCCCATTGGGCATTGGTGACGGCGACATCCGGCGCGGCCAGGTAGCCGCGGCAGAGCTCTGCGAGGTCGCCGGAGGAAGGGATCGCGACGTGGAACGGCAGGGGCGTGCGCGCGGCGATCTCGTGCAGGAGCAGCGTCGCGATGCACCCGTCCCGTCCGGACAGGGCGTAGTCGGCCTCGAACTCCACTGCGCTCGCGAGCAGTTCGCGCAGCAGCGGGGGCACGTCCACGACCGTGCAGCCGGCGGGCCACCAGGGGACCGCGTCCGGCTCGATGTACAGACTCCGGGTGCTCACCCCCACCATGCGGACCCGGTGCTGAGTGGCGGCCGGAATCAGCACGGCACGCTCGGGCGGCACGGTCCAGGTGCCCTGGGCGGTGTCGACGACCATGACACCGGTGGCGCCGTAGAGAAACTGCGCGCGTCGGTGCTGATGCCAGTCGAGCACATGGCCGGGCGGGTAGTCGGTGCCGATCGGCAGAACCGCGCGGTCGACGTGGTCGACGGTGTCCAAGGGGACGTTCTTCACCCGGCAACTGTAGTGGCCGAGACGCGAAGAATCCTTGCCGATCTTCGCATGCGGGACGTCCGGTGGAACTGCTGGAGTGGTCCCATGGACGTTGTGGCATTGATCGGGATCGGCCTCCTCACCGGGGTGACGACCGTGTTGTTTGGGTTCGGCGGCGGGTTCGTCGCCGTTCCGGTGGTGGTGTGGGCGGACGCCGCGCTCGGCGCGGACGCGATGCGGGTGGCCACCGCCACCTCGGCCCTGGTGATGGTGGTGAACGCCGGGTTCGCGACGGCCGTCACGCCACGGCGGGTGCTGGTCACCCTGCGCGGCAGCGGCGGGCTGCTGGTGCTGCTGGCGGCCGGCTCCGCAATGGGCGCGTCGGCCGGCCGTCTCGCCCCGGCCACGCTGGTCCGTTGGGCGTTCGTCGGGTACGTGGCGCTCACCATCGTCGACCTTCTCCTGCGCCCCGGCTTCCTTCGCCCGCGCACACGCGAGGAGGCGAGGGCCGCCGCGCCACGGCAGCTGCCTGCGCTGCTGGGCGCGCCCATCGGTGCGATCGCCGCCTTCCTCGGCGTGGGCGGCAGCGTCATGACGGTGCCCGCGGCGCGGCGGGCCGGCCACACCATGCATGTGGCGACCGCGCTGGCCAACCCCCTGACCCTGGCCATCGCACTGCCGGCCACTGTGGTCTCCCTGCTGGGCGCCGCGCTTCCGACCTCCGGCGGCACCCACGTGCACCTGGTGGGTCTCGTCGACGTCGGCGCGGCCGCGGCGCTGCTCGTGGGGGGCTTGCCGGTCATCGCGGTGCTCCGGCGCCGACCGCCGCGGATCCCGGACCGGATCTACGCCCGGGCCTACGTCGGCCTCCTCGCTCTGGTGGCGCTGGCGATGCTGGTGTCAGGAGACCGGGGGTAGGCCGTTTCGTTCGGATCTCTACCACCGCCTGCGGATGCGGCTGGGGCCCGCAGGAAAGGGCCCCGGCCGGAGACAGGCCGGTGACGCACCTGCCTTTACGGATGTCATGGCCCGCTTACGTGTTCCCCGCCGCCGTGGAAGACTGCGGACTCTCGATGCGGTGAACCAACACTTCAATACCGTTGCATCGTAGGCAAGTTCGGGGCTTTGCATGTCCTGACGCAAGGCCGCTGGCCATGGACCTGAGCGAAGAGAATGCCTGGACGAGCGGCTCACTGTGGCAGGAGTGGCTGGCCCGCCAGAAGGCTGGATTCGAGGGGTGGTCGCAGGAGACTGGCGGTGGATGGGACTTCAGCATGGCCTCGCTGGACCGGCTTGAAGACCTCATCCGGAGCCGCTACTCATCTATCAGGGAGATCGAGGCTGCCGAGCAAACGCCTTTCGTCCAGGCGGCCTACTGGTACTTCGGTGAGGTGTTCTGCAGGTGCCACGGGCTCGTGCGGCAGCAGCGGCCGGGCGGCGATTCGGACGACAAGCCGTTCGTCATCGACCCCGGCGACGGGGGCACGGCGGAGGACGACGAGCGAGCTGCGACAAGCCCCGATGTGGAAATACCAGCCCTGTTCCCGCGTGGGGAGGACAACCATCTCCGTGATGCCTTGGCAGGCTGGCTGTAGCCACAAGGGCTACGGGCAGGTCCTCATCCCGGTTTCTCGCCCCCACGCCCCCTCGGCCCACACGGGGTAGCCGATAGCGACTCCACACGGCCGACGGCGCACCGTGCGGGGCGTCAGCGAACGGCGGGGCGTGCGTCCGCCGCGGCGAGCGCAACGGACTCCCGGACCGTGTCCAGCGCCGTCGCCCTTTCCTGGTCGGTCAGGTGCGCCGGTCCGTAGGTGACCACGGGGTCGAGGACCTGGTAGCCGACGAACTCCAGCATGCCGCGGTGGATGTGGAACAGGAAGTCGTCCATCGAGCCCAAGGTGCCACCCCGTTGGAACGACTCGCTGGACCCGCCGGTCGTGAACAGCAGCATGGCCCGCTTCCCGGCGAGCGCCGCGTCGCCGAAGAGTCCGTGGTCCCCACCGAAGACCGCGCCCATCACGAAGACCCGGTCCACCCACCCCTTGAGGATGGCGGGCAGAGAGAACCACCACAGCGGGAACGACAGCACGAGCAGATCGGCGGCGAGCAGCCGATCGAGATGGTCCCTGACGGTCGCGTCGAGCGTCCCGTCCTTGACCGCGCGCTGTTGCTCGGCCTGCGGCTTGAAGTGGCCTTCCACCGGCGCGAACTCCTCGCGGGCGAGGGTCGGGGCCCATCCCTCGGAGTAGAGGTCGAGGACGTCAACGCGGTAGCCGGCATCGCGCAGCGCCTGGGCCGCGGTGGCCATCTGGGCGGTGCTGAACGACTGGGGCTCGGGATGGGCGTGGACTATCAGGGCGGTTGGAGCAGCATCGAAGGTCGACATGAGGAAATCATATCGACGTATTGCGATGTGTCAATCGAAAGTCGGAAGTCAGAGCGCGGTGCCGATCGCCCGCGCCACCTGCGCCAGCCGCTCCTCGTCGCGGCGATAGTGGGTCCACTTGCCGACCCGGGTGGGACGCACCAGCCCCGCCCGTTCGAGCGTGCTCATATAGCTGGAGACCGTTGACTGGGCGAGTCCCGACTTCGCCTGGATGTGCGTGACGCACACGCCGACCGACTTGCGGTCCGCGATCGGCTCGTACTCGCTGAAGTGCGTATCGGGGTCCTTCAACCACTGCATGATCTGCAAACGGGCCGGGTTCCCAAGGGCCTTGAACACCTCGATCAGGTCACCCGCCCCCGATTCCGCCGTCGCCACCATGAGCCACCTCTCTCGCCAGACGCTCCGACACTCCACGATATCCCGATGCCTGATGGGCGTTCCTCGTCGGTCGAGCTCAGGGGCGTCCCAGTCAACAGCCGTGTCCCGCAGCTCCACGGGGCATGTGGGCGTTCATGGTGTTGGCAGTGGTGGTGAAGGCGATGGTTGTGGTGGTGATCGTGGTGGTGTCTGTTGGGTTGGGGGCAGGCCAGGACAGGCGGGGTCCTCCGGCACCGGGGGGCGCGGTGGCGCGACACGCGAGCCGTGCGCGGCCTTCTGACGCCGGGGCGGGAGACGATGCCTGGCAACGGCTCGATGGTGGCCGGCTTCCCGGGAAGGGTGGGCGAGTGGGTTACGGACGAAACGGTGACCGTGGCGGGGACAGGGCCGGCAAAGCCGGCACCGTGGGGCAGCCCAACCTTCTCGCACCGGCGGACGTGCCCGCGCTGTCCGTGCGGTTCTGGCTGCTGGCGGTGGCCACGGGTGTGCTGGCGGGGCTCGCCGGTGCCGCCCTGATGGTGCTCCTGCACGCGGCGGCCCACCTGACGTACTCCTACCGGTCCGGCGACTTGCTGACCGCCGTCGAGCAGGCCGGCGCGGCCCGTCGGGTGGTGGCCCTGGCTGCCGCCGGGGCGGTGGCGGGGACCGGCTGGTGGCTGCTGCGGTGGTGGACCGGGCCCGGTGGCTCGGAAGTGAGCACCGCGTTGTGGCGGGACGAGGGACGCCTGCCGCTGCGGCGGAGCCTGGGCACCGCGGTGCTGTCCGTGGTGATCGTGGGCATGGGCGCCTCGCTGGGGCGGGAGGCGGCGCCGCGCCTGACCGGTGCCGCGCTGGCCTCCCGGCTGTCCGACTGGGCGCACATCGGCACCGCGCACCGCAGGCTGCTGGCCGCCTGCGGCGCCGGGGCCGGCATGGCCTGCGTGTACAACGTCCCGTTGGGTGGGGCGTTGCTGACCCTGGAGGCGATGCTCGGCGTCCTGTCGCTGCGGCTGGCCCTGCCCGCCCTGGTGACGTCCTGTATCGCCACGGCGGTCTCGTGGACGGTGCTTCCCACCGGGCCCACCTACCGGCTGCCGAATGTGGGGGTATCCGCTTCGCTCACCGTGTTCGCCGTACTGATCGGCCCCGTGGCGGGGCTGGCCGCGGTCGGCTGGGTACGGATGATCCGGACCGCGCACCGACACCGGCCGACAGGGTGGCGGCTGCTGGTGATGCCGCTGTTGGTGTTCACCGTGGTCGGCGTGCTGGCCGTCCCGTATCCGCAACTGCTCGGCAACGGCAAGGACATCGTCCAGCTCACCCTCGGCGCGCAGCTCGCCGCCCCCGCACTGGTGGTGCTGCTCTTCCTCAAACCGCTCGCCACCGCCGGCAGCCTGGGCAGTGGAGCCAGCGGCGGGCTCTTCACCCCCACCGTCGCCACCGGCGCCCTGCTCGGCTCCCTCGCCGGCCAGGGCTGGACACATGCCTGGCCGGGGCCGGCCGCCGGCTTCGCGGTCATCGGCGCCGCCGCCGTCCTCGCCGCCGCCATGCAGGCACCCGTCGCCGCCGTGGTCCTGATGCTGGAACTCACCCGCACCATCGACGCGCTGATGGTCCCCCTGCTCTTCGCCGTCTGCGGAGCCATGCTCGTCTCCCGCAGACTCGACACCCCGTCCATCTACTCCGTACGCCTCCCCGCCCAGTGACCCCGCTGCGGCTGCCGCACGGCGCAGGCCCGGCGGAGCCCTAACGGAGGCGCGGAGGGGCGCGAAGGAGGCCGGTACGGTCATCGAAACGCCGCGTGCCGTGCCGACATCGGCTGCAGCCGCCCGGCCGCCGCCGAGGCCGCTTTGAGTGCCGATTGTGCCCGGTGCGGCCAGGCAGCGCACCAGTCCCGCCTCCTCCAGAGCGTCGATGAGGGGCGTCACGGCTCGTGGCACCACGCCCAACCGCTCCGCCGGTTTCGTCATCCGTGGCGATGTCCCACTGCGGGTGAGAAGGCCGAGCACCCGAGCCTGCGCGGGGGTGATCCCGAAGCGTGCAAAGCGTTCCGCCTGCCGGGCGCGCACCTGTTCGGCCATGCCGATGTTCCGGCCGCCCAGCCTCTACTGCATCAGTTGAGTCGTTTTGCGGAAGTCGGCTACCGTTCGGCGGAATCAGAGGGAGGGAGATCCGGGTGTCGAGCCGCATACGACGATGGACCGCTGGGGTGCTGGGTGCCGCGCTGGTGGCCGGGGCGGTCCTGGGCTGTGCGCGGGACGAGGGCGAGCGCGTCGCGTCGATGGGCGGTGCCCGTTCCGCGTGCAAGTTGCCGGTGACGTTCGAGGTGGGCGGACCCTGGAAGGCGAAACCGCTTGAATCGATCGACTCGGGCACGAAGAAGTGGTTCCACTTCTCCCATGCCTGCAAGCTCGAATTGGGGGCGGGGAAGGAAACGGTGGAGCTCACCGCCGACATCGACGACCTCAAAGGAAACAACCCTCGCGAGGTGCTGGGCGGCCACGACGGCGAGCACATATCCAGCCATGGCGAGTACACGCACGAACAGTACGTAAACGAGTCGGCGACGGTCGCCTAACAGCCGGCAGCGGAAATGGACTACCGGATCGACCCGCCAGCAGAAATACCCGACATCTGGGTCCGGAAGCTCGCGGTGGTGGCACCAAAGGGCACCATCGTGGTGGAAGTGCAGAGCAACGACCCCGGCGGCAAGGAACGTACCCGCCAGGTGTACGACCGGGTGAAGTCCTCCATGCGGGTTGCCTCCTGACGTCTGCGACCTTCATCCGGTGGGAAATCCCGGACTAACCGATCGTTTCAGCATGAGAACGCCGCATCATCCGCGGGCGCGCCATCCATGCCGTGCGCCCGCCGCGTCGGCTGTGAAAATCGCTCTCCGTTCGCCGGAGCACAGTGCCAAACATCCGGTGCGCAAGAGACATTGAGAACTCCTAACGAGATGATCTCCGAGGTGGTTGGGTCCGTCCCGGAATGCCGCTCCGAAGGTGTGGGGTGGGACGGCCGAAGCCGTGGGAAGTCGACGACGAGTTGTGGGCGGTGACCGAGCCTCAGCTGCCGAAGGTCGAGCGTCGGACCCGGCGTCCGGTACGCAAACGGCCTCCGGACCGGCTGGTGTTCCAGGGCATCCTGTTCGTGCTGCACACCGGGATCGCCTGGGAACACCTGCCGCAGGAAGTCGACTTCGGCTCGGGGATGACCTGCTGACGCCGCCTGGCCGGGTGAACCGAGGCAGGACGGGCAGCAAGCATCACCCGATCACCGACGCTAGTGGCATCCCGCTCGCTTCCACTGTGACCGGCGGCAACCGCAACGACGTCACCCAGCTGATCCCACTCCTCCAAGCAGTGCCGCCCGTGCGGGGCAAGCGCGGCCAGCCCCGGCGCCGACCGGACGTCGCGCTGGGCGACCGTGGCTACGACCACGACACGTACCGCAGCGCAAGCAACAGGGGGAGGCCGAGCGGTCCGTAGCAGAGCCGCGCGAGCATAGCGGCGGCGAACAGGTTGCGGGCATGGGGCAGCGTGAGGACGGTGCGATAGGACGCACCGCCCCTGTCGGGGCTTGGCATGAGGTTCCCCGAAGTGGGCGTGCCGGCGCCTGGCCATGGCCGCGTCCGGTCACGCACGGACAGGACGGATCAGCGTTCCGCCCCACCGGCCATCACTCGTCACGAGGAATCGGCGCGGGAGCGGACAGGCATCTGTCATTGCGGATCGGAGATATGCATAGGCGGCAGGGTAACCGTAACCGTCTTCGACATCCGCGCACCAGTCATTGCACACCCGGCCTGGACCCAAGTCGACGTCAACTTCCTTCTTGAGCACGCAGTTACCTCGCCTCGACCACAGCGGCCGTGACGCCCCGTGAGCTCATCTCCGTGCGTCCGTTCGCCCGCTGCCACATCCTCGCCACCTCCCGCCGTATCCTGAATCGCCTACTGCCGGTCGGTCTTTGCGCCGGATTTCGTTCCGATGTTCCTCATCCCCCACGTTTCACTCCTCGGCCGGTATGTCGCCGAGCGTGACGCTTAGCCAAACATTGACCCATCGCACACCATCCGGGTCTGAAGCAAGCCGCCAGCGTGCTGTGCGAGAGGCACCATCATGAGCACGTCGGAGCCGACGTCGCCCGCAGAAATCCTGACCGGTGCTGCGGGGCTGTCGCGAAACCTTCCCGGAGTTCCTGGATGCAGTCATGAGGATGGAGCAGTCCCAGAAGGTCGGTTCGGGTCAGGATCCGGGTCATGGCGTCGGGTTTCACGGGTTTCGTGGCGGCCGGCGTGGAATTTCGAGCCGCTCTGCAGGGACCCGCCGGTGGCCGCCGGCATAGGGACTGGCATGCTTCTCGGATGCCTGTTGAACCGCCAGCCCAGCCCGTGGTCCTGACTGCCGGTGACTTCCTTCTTCGGCCGCCGAGTGTGGACGAGAGTTCCGCAGTCCTGGAACTCGGCCTCGACTCGGACGTGCGCATGTGGAACCCCCGCTGCCAGATCACCGACGAAGCCTCCGCGATCAAGGACTGTCTGGCGGGTGCCGACTGGTCGGACGGCAGTCATGCGACATTCTCCATCGTGCACGGCCGCGACGGGCGGTACGCCGGCAACATCGCCCTTCATGGCATCGATCACGTGAACGCGCAGGCCAAAGTGGGTTACCGCATCGCCCGTTGGACCCGTGGCCAAGGGGTTGCCACGGCCGCCGTGCGCAGCGTCGCCGACTGGGCCCTGGGCGAGCTGGGGCTCAACCGCATCGTCCTGACCCACGGTGTGGAGAACACCGCCTCCTGCAGGGTCGCGCACAAGGCCGGGTTCGACCTTGAAGGCATCATGCGCATGGCCAAGCGGTTCGGCGACGGACAGTTGCACGATGAACACCTCCACGCCCTCATCTCGCGACCTGCCGCCTCCAGGGCGGTGTCCCGCCGCGGGGTGTAGCCGGGCACGGGCCGTGAACGCACGGATGTCTGCGCCGGACGTGCATCTGTTGCCGGAGACTGCTACCTGAACAAGGGGAGGTGATCGCGCAAATCTCGCTGGTGTAAGGGAAGTTCGACCGGAGGAGCGCACGATGGGCTTGCCCCAGTCTGAGCAGCCCCTCCCCGCCACGCCGCACAACCTGCCCCTGGGCCCCAGGTGCTTCGTCCAACGCGGGTGAGACGGCGCCCCAGTCGGTTCGCCCCCCGGAGGCGAGGACGCACAGCCCACCACGGACGGGCTACGCACCTGTACAGTCCGACGACCAACTGCCGGGCGAGGGCGGTACCGCGGGCCAGGTGTCCTCGTGAGGGGCAAGCTCGCCGGCGCCCAGGGGCGAGGAAGTGTCTTGGCGCCCATCGCGCCCACGGTGACACGATCAGGAACCGTGGCTTCAGCGCCCGCCCAGGCTGCTCCCGCCATCGACATCGAGAACATGGCCGGTGATGAAGCCCGCCTCGTCAGACAGCAAAAACGCCACAGCCGCGGCAACATCGTCGGGAGTGCCCAGACGCCCCATCGGAATCGAAGCAATTGCCCTTCGCTCACCCTCACTGCCGACCGGCCGCGCTCGACGGAACAAGTCCGTCGCCGTCGGGCCGGGCGACACCGCGTTGGACGTGATGCCATCCGGGGCCAGCTCCAACGCCCACGACCGCGTGCAACCCACCAGCGCGCTCTTGGCCGCCGCATAGGACGTACGGTCCTTGGCCCCATACGTCGCCCGCGAGGTGATGTTCACGATCCGACCGAACCGCTCCGAACGCATGCCCGGCACCAGCGCCTGGACGATCTGGACCGAAGCACGCAGGTTCAAGTCCACCACCTGCTGCATGACCGCCAAGTCCAGGTCCTCGATGGGCTGGGGCCGGGCGATACCCGCATTGTTGACCACCCGACACACCGCACGCCCCCGGGTGACCTCCTTGAGCATGCGCGCGGTGTCCTCGACATCGGAGAGATCACACCGCAGGAACGTGCCGGGGAACTCGTCCTCGGGCGCACTGCGAGCCACACCGATGACCCGGTATCCCGTCTCCGCCAACCGCCGAGAGACCGCCAACCCGATGCCCTTGCTGGCGCCGGTGACCAGAACGTCTTTCATATCGCTCCTCAAGCCTCCACAGTTTTCCAGCCGTTGCCCGCCTCGTCGCATCGAACACGGCCACGCACACCATAGTTACACCCCCAACCCACCGGGCTCACAGCTCCCTTCCCTCCAAGTCCGCACCCCGTCTGAAGGCTCAAGACGCAGTCCAGCAAGGTCGGTGCGCTGTCCGGGCAGGGTGGCGGCCGGCCGCACTCGCCGACTTCTCCTTCCCGTCCACAAGCTCCGGGCAACTGCACCCGGTACGACACGCACCCGCGGCACGGCCCTGTCCGGCCGGCCCGCCGACAGGGCACCGCACCCACTGCCTCTCCGCGTCTCGCCTTGGCCGGCTCCGCCCGCTGCGTGCGAAGGTGAAGGTGAAGGTGCAGTCAAGACGGGCTCTGACCGACGCGATGTGTAGAGGCCCGGCGCCGCCGGATGGCTCGACGAACCTGACGGCCGACGGTGGTACACGGTCTGGGACCCGGACGAGTTCGCCGCCGTGGTGGCCAGTACGGGCTTCGTGGTCGACGGTGTAGACCGGGGCCCATACGTCGAGGTCTGGGCGACCCGCAGCGGCTGACCTCCAGGTCGGGACTGTGCTCTGGGGGTCGGGCGAGCCGTATCCAGGGACGCGCTACGCGGATGGAGATGGCATGACCGGTCGGCAACGCTCCTGACGTGAGCAAGTAAGTACGCGTCGGACCGCGGATTTACTGGCCAGCCCCCTCTCTCCTGAATGACTGCGCTCGTCAGGGTGTCGTTGGGGTGTCCAGGGCCAGGCCGGTGCTGGCTATGAAGCCGTTGAGGACCTCGGGTCGGCACTGGAGGCGTTTGAGCCGATTGCGGACGATGATCTCGAAGCGGTCGAGGGCCATGACGGCGAGGTTGGCCAGGCTGCGTTTGACGTGTCCCCACACACCTTCGACCGGGTTGAGGTCGGGTGAGTAGGCGGGCAGCAGCAACACCTTGAGCCAGTCGCACTCGGCGCTCATCTTCCGCATCTTGAGGGAAACATGGGTGTTGAGACGGTCCCACACCAACACGAGCGGCGCCTTCACGAGCTGGTGGACGCCATCGATCAGCGCGATGAAGCCCCGCTCGTCCATGCTGCGGCGCTGGTCCTTGCCCGCGGGGTGGGCGCGCAGGCGGTGGCACAGCCGGGTCCGGGAGCCGGGGCGCATCGCGATCAGCCCGGCCACCGACAACCGTCCCGAACGCCCTCCGCTGACCGTCACGACCGACGTCACGCCGCGCCGTGACGCAGGCGCACCCTTTGGGCGGCCCGCGGGTGAAGCCTGCCTCGTCCTCGAAGCAGATGTGGCCCCCGCAGGCGGCTCTCGCTCTTTTACCTCGGCCCAGGTCACCTCCTTCCACACGGCGACGGCCTGCTCGTCGTGCTCGGAGGCCCGCCGGGCGGGGACTTGCGGGCTGAAACCGAGCCGGAGAGGTCACCCTGACGAGCCGAGGTCAGTAGCCGCGTACGTGCAGCCCGCCCCCGTGCGGCCCGCGGGCTCCAGTCCCGTCTTCAGGTGCAGCGAGGGGATCTCGTAGTCACCGAAGTTCTGCTGCCGGAAGGCGATCGGCTCGGCCGACTACAGGGTGAGCAGGCGCTGTTCCCATGTCTTGACGCCGTCCGAGTACTCCTCAGCGGTCATCCGGTCAACGCCGTACAGCACGAACGGCGGGAGCACCTCGATGCCCGGGTAGTAGAGGATGCCATGCTGGATCGGGAACAGCAGAGCGTCGATGGGGCCGTTGATCCCGCGAGCGGCGTAGTGCGGCTCCGGGCCGCCGACGGTCACCAACAGCAGAGCCCGCTTGCCCACGAGGGTGCCTTCACCGAAGCGCGCACCGTACGACTCCAACGTACTGTCCGGCACCACCGACCAGGTCAGCGGTGGCGAGACGGCGTCGCCCTCCCCCGCTGTGGCGTCGAGGAATCGCCTCGTGATCACGGAACGTCGAGCTCCTGAGTGCAACACCCGTCATACGCACGGCTTTACCCACGACCGACCCGCCGGCACGGGTCCGGATGGACACGACACCTGACTGGCCGCGTACGCCGCCGGGTGCGGTGGAAACCTCGTAGAACGGACCTGATATGGAGAGCGAGATGCCAACACGAATCCTGCTTGAGGGACGACCAGCCGTGGGCAAGACAACGGTTGTCCGCAGATTGGCCATGCTGCTGCACACCCGTAAGACTGTCGGCTTCACCACGGAGGAGATCCGGCAAGGCGGCATCCGGACCGGATTCGCGCTGGAGACGCTGACGGGCGGTCTGCGAGCCGTGCTCGCCCATGTCGACTTCACAGGTGCACCCCGGGTGGGCCGGTACGGCATCGACCTGGGCGTCATGGAACGGCTCGCACTGCCGCCGCTCAGGTCAGCGGCGACGGACCCGATTCCCGGGACGCTCGTGCTGATCGACGAGCTCGGGCGTATGGAGCTGGCGTGCACCGCGTTCCAGGACACGGTCCGGCGCCTGTTCGAGACTGAGATCGACATCGTCGCCACGGTCCACGCGAAGAGTGACCCGTTCACCGACGCTCTGAAGCAGCGTGCCGGCGTCGAACTCGTCCAGGTGACCCGAGCGAACCGGGACGCCCTTCCCGAGACCCTGGCAGCACGGTTGGAAAATCCGTGACGGTCGTATGCGGTTTCTGACGCTGCCAGGCACGTTGCTACGCCGGCACCGCGCCCTCGTTGTCCGCCACCGCGCCGCCCAGTCCCGGCCGAAACGCGACCGCGCACCCTCCACCCCATCCGCGCCCTGTTACCGCGCCTGGCCCGAGAGAATCCGCACTGACCAGTCCCTCAAGCTGCCTACGAACCGCACTCACCCAAGAAGCGAGCCGAGTGGAGCAAGGGCTGCCTCCAGCCAAGGATGGAGGGGGTGCCTCCCGGAGTGATGCGGGAGGCGTCGAAGCCGAGCAGGTCCCGGAGATGGATGGTGTGGTGGCGGGCGAGGGTGGCCGGCTACGCACTCAAGAGCCCCAGCTTGCGGTGGAGACGGCGCAGAGGAGGTGGCGCCCACCAGTTCGCCCGCCCGGCAAGTCTCATCACGGCCGGTACGAGCACGCCGCGCACCAGCGTGGCGTCCAGCAGCACGGCCAGGGCCAGGCCCACGCCCAGCAGCTTCAGGAAGGTGATCCCCGACGTGGCCAGCGCGAGCATGACGACGGCGACGAGTACGGCCGCAGCGCTGACCAGGCGTCCCGTGCGCTCCAACCCGGCGGCGACCGCCTGGGTGTTGTCCCCGGTCTCGATGTACACCTCCTTGATCCGTGAGAGCAGGAACACTTCGTAGTCCATGGAAAGTCCGAATGCGACGCAGAACATCAGTACCGGAATGGAGATGTCCACCGAGCCGGTGACCGTGAAGTCGCCAACCAGGGACCGTAGATGGCCTTCCTGGAAGACGTACACCATCGCGCCGAAGGTTGCCGTCAGGCTGAGCAGGTTGAGCAGTACGGCCTTGAACGGGACCAGCACACTGCCGGTGAACAGAAACAGCAGCACCACCGTCGTGGCACCGATGATCAGCGCTGCCTCGGGCAGCCGGTCGGCGAGCGCGTCACGTGTGTCCGCGAGTTCCGCACCGTCGCCTCCGACGAGCACCCGGCCCGGTGCGCTGTCCGCCCGCACCCGCTGCGCCAGTTTGACGCCGGCGGAGGAGTCCGGCTCGACCGAGGGCACCACGGACAGCCAGCTGGCATCACCCGCGGCGAAGGAGGCTGCGGACGCGGCCACCACCTGCCGTCCTGCGGCGTAGGAGCCTGTGACGGTGTCCACCCGGGCCACGTCCGGCAGAGTCGACAGGCGGGCGGCGTAGGCGGCGATCCGGTCGCGGTCGGCGGAGCCACTGACGGTGGGCAGTACTACGGACAGGGCGGAAGTCTCGCGACTGGAGAACTCCTCCTGCACGGACTGTGCCGTACGGTGCGCGGGCGCGCTGATGGGCAGGACCCGGTCGTCAATGAGGCCGAAGGAGATCCGGGTGAACGGCAGGCCGAGCAGCACCAGCAAGGTGATCACTCCGGCCGCGCACAGCACCGGTCGCCGCATGACGGCAGTGGCGAGCCGGTGCCAGAATCCGCCTGTCGCGGTCCCGGTGGCCGGCCCGGCCAACGTGTCATGGTCGGCGCCTGGTTGCGGTCCGCGGCGGAACAGCCGCCGCACGTCCAACGCGTCGATCCGTGGGCCGAGCAGGCCGAGCACCGCGGGCAGTACCACCAGGGCTGCGAGGGCCGAGAGCGCTACCACTGCCACGCCCGCGTAGGCGAAGGAGCGCAGGAAGTACAACGGGAAGACCAGCAGAGCCGACAGCGAGAGCGCCACCGTCAGCGCGGAGAACAGCACGGTGCGCCCGGCCGTGCGGACGCTCTGCGCGACCGCCTCAGCGGTGTCCAGGCCACGCGCCCTCTCCTCCCGGTAACGGGTGACGATGAACAGGCTGTAGTCGATGGCCAGGCCCAGGCCCAGCGCGGTAGTGATGTTGATGGCGTATACGGACACCGAGGTCAGCTCGGACAGGACCCTCAGTACGACGAAAGTGCCCAGGATGGAACACACGCCGATGAGCAGGGGAAGGACGGCCGCCACCGCACTGCCGAACACGAAGAGCAGGATCAGTAGCATGACGGGGGCCGCGTACGCTTCGGCCCGGAAGAGATCCTGGTCGCTCTGGTTCTGGACTTCCACGTACACCTGCGCGGTCCCGGTCGCAGCGAGCCTCAGCACCCCCTGACGGCCGGTGAAACGGGGGACGAGTTCCTTCGCGATGTCCCGTACCCGGTCCTCGTCGCCTGCCAGCCGCAGGAGCACCAGCGCCGAGCGCCCGTCACGGGCCCTCAGCGGCGACGCCAACGCGTGCGGGGTCGTCCAATACGACGTGACCGACAGCACGCCCGGCTCCTGGGCGAGCCGGCGGCTGAGGTCTCGACCGGCGGTCGCGTCCAGCGGGTCATCGACCGAACCCGAGGTGCGGGCCAGTAACACCAGATTGGGCGCACCCGATCCGAAGCGGTCGGCGAGGAACTTCGCGGCCTTCGACGACTCCGCCGCCGGGTCGGTGAAGCCACCGCCGGACAGCCGGTCGGAGACACCTCCGCCGATCGGGACGGCGGCTGCCACGGCCAGCAGCACGGCAACCAGTACGAGTACGCGGCGCCGGACCAGGAGACGTCCGAGAGCGGCGAGCCGGGAACGGTCGGACCGCTTCCCGAGCCCGGGTCCGGGGGGCGGGCTTCCGGCGGTGGTGGTTCTGGTGGCGTTGGACACGGTGAAGTCCTGTTGGTCCACTAGAGGTTCGGTTCCCTTCGCGCGGTCGGACGCCCAGGCACAGAACTGTGAAGGCTACGGCCAGGCCGTATCGCTCGGGCGGAAGCAGAGACCGGCGCTGCAACTCCTCCACCGCCAAAGGCAGGACCGCGGAGGCGCAGTCGCCGTGTACCCGTAGTTCGTGTCGGGAGGCAGCGAGTGTGTCGGGGCGGGGGGGAAGGTCGAGGCTGCTCTCGGCGATGTCGAGGCTCTTCCTGGTAGTGCCGCATCCGTGCGGCAGTGGACCAGTACGCCACGTCGTCGAGCGCCGGGCTCACCGGCACATGGCGCTGCGAGATGCCGGAGCTCGCGGCGATCCGGTCGACGAGCCGCCGCTTGGCCCCGTCGTCCGCCATGTGCGTGAACTCTTCCTGGCTGTAGGAGATCGCTGGTAGGGCCACCACTACTCCGGTCACTACTGCCGAACCGCATCCACCCATGTCCCATCACTCTCACCTCTGCAATCGCACTGAGCGTCGCGTTACCTCACCCGCGTGGGGCCGGAGCACCTCGGCCGGAGCACCTCATGGGTGCAGCATGTCGCCTGGGGAGCCGGAAAGGTCGGCCACCAGACGTGACCGACGTGCCGTCGCACCGGCGCCCACTCTGAATCCTGCGGCAAAGATCGGTTGATCCGGGGTGGCCAGTGGCAACGGCGTAGGTCGAGCGTCTGGGTGGGACGGAGTGGACGGCTTCGACCCTGCGCCCGCCGCCGGATGCGACGGTCCGTCACGTCCCCACTTCACCACACAGCCCAGAGCATCGCCATCGAGCCATGACTGTCGCGCGCGAGGCAGGGGCGGGAGGAGCCTTGTCGCCCTGTCGTTGTTGGCTTCCCAGGTGGGTGCCTCCCGTGACCGCCTGCTGGTCACCGAGACTGGCCCAGTCGAGTGGATGTCTGAAGAGGGACAGTGCGACCCATGTGGGCACGTCGAGGTGGGACGCTCGCCTCCGCACCGGAGTCAACGGCTGGCGGCACCGCCCGTGGCACGCTGGAGAGCTGGAGCGCTCACGGGAGCGCAGCGCCGTCCGATGCGCTCATTCCCCTACAAACACCAAGACGGTGTTGTGCCCGCCGAAGCCGAAGGAGTTGCTGACGGCGGCGTTGATGGCCGCGGCTCGGGGAGCCTGGGTGACGATGTCCAGTTCCCAGTCAGGGTCTTGGCGGTGGAGGTTGGCAGTGGGGGGAATGAGCTGGTGTTGCTGGGTGAGGACGGTCAGGGCCGCCTCGATGGCACCGGCCGCTCCAAGAGAGTGGCCCAGAATGCTCTTCGGTGCGGTGACGGGGGGCGGCGCCGGGCCGAAGATGCGATGCAGGGCACGTGCCTCGACTGTGTCGCCGACTGGGGTGGAGGTGCCGTGGGCATTGACATGCCCGACGTCGCGGGAATCAAGGCCCGACTCCTTCAACGCGGTACGCAGCGCGTGTTCGACGCCGATGCCCTCAGGATGCGGGACCACCGGATGGTAGGCATCGCAGGTGCAGGCATGTCCACCGAGCAGTGCACGCTGGTCGGCACCGCGACGTAGGGCGTGTTGAGGGCGCTCAAGGACGAGGACCGCAGCGCCCTCTGCGAGGACGAAGCCGTCGCGGTCGACGTCGAACGGACGAGAAGCGAGTCGAGGAGCGTCGGTGCGCTGTGAGAGGGCGTGCATCTGCTGGAAACCAGTGACGGTCATCCGCGAGAGTCCGGATTCGGCGCCGCCCGCGAGAGCGATGTCGCAGGCGCCCGAGGTAACCATACTGGCGGCGACCGCCAGGGCGGTGGCCCCGGAGGCGCACGCGCTGGCAACAGTGAAGTTCGGGCCGCGGGCCCCCAGGGCGATGGCGACCTCGGCGGCAGCCATGTTCGGAACGCTGCGCGGCAGTGCGAGGGGGGAAACCAGTTCCGGGTGGCCTTGGCTCAGGACTTCGAACTCGCGGAAGTAGGTGTTCATACTGTTGCCACCGACGCCGAGGACGACGGCCACGCGGGGAGCGTTCCAGGCGCCCGGTTCGAGTTTGGCGTCCCTGACTGCCTGCTGGGCTGCGGCGAGAGCGAGGTGGGTGAAGCGGTCCAGTCGTCGGGCCAACCGCCTGCCATGAACGGCGTCGGCGTCGAACCCGTCGACCCGGCAGGTGATGTCCACAGGGAGCCCGGCCAGGTCGGGATCGGTGCGAGCCACGCTTTGTCCCTGGCACACCGTGGCCCAGGTGGCTTCGGTGGTGAGTCCGCCGGGGGTGATCATCCCTATGCCGGTGACAGCAGCCTTGCATCGCATGTCCGCTCCCTTCGGTAGGGCGTCGCGACGTGGTGGCAGAGCGGCGGGCCTCCCATGCTCTTGGGGCGACCGCGATGGCACGTACCAGTGCCGGCAGCTCGTTGCAGGGCGAGCAGCTGGGCCGCGTGGTTCGGAACGGCAGGTCAGGCACTTCGCGCACGTCGCCGCTTCTGCTGACCTGACGGTCCGGTGGGCGGCAGCGCCGGTGGTGCGGCCGGGGCGAAGCTCGGCGGCATCGGCCGCATCGGATCAGGGCGGCAGGAGCTGTCCGACAACCTCAAGGATCCGGTCAACCTGCTGCGGGGTGTGCGCGGCCGTGACCGAAAGGCGGAGTGCGAGCCGGTCCCCCGCCACGCTGGGGGGCAGAAACGCGCCTGTAAAGACACCCGCTTCGAGGAACGCCCGCCATGTCTTCAGGCCGTCTTCCAAGGTCTTCAGACCCTGTTCGGGCTTCCCCGCCGGCAGCGCGACCGCAGGGCCCGGCCAGGACGGCACACGGTGCCCTTGCTGCGCCAGGCCGCGGTGCAGACGTCGAGCCGACTCCCACAATGCGGCGCGGAGCTCGGGCCGGGCGCGAGCCGTCCGTACGGCCGCCAACGCGGCGGCCGCGGACGCGGGCGCCATCGATGCCGAATACATCGCCGCATTTCCGAAGTGGCGCAGGCTGCGGATGGCCTTCACGGAGCCCGCGACGAACCCGCCGACGGAACCGAACGCCTTGCAGAGGGTACCGGTGATGAGGTCGATCCCCTCCTCTACGTCGAAGTGCTCGCCGACGCCTCGCCCGTTGGTTCCGAGCACCCCGATGTCGTGCGCACCGTCGATGATCAGGCCGCCGCCGTAGCGCTTGACGAGTGCGGCAAGTTCCGGAACCGGGCAGAGGTCTCCGCCGAGGGAGAACGCGCCCTCCGTGACAATGACGGGGACCTTTCCCTTGTCGGCAGAGATCCGCATGAGCCTTTCGGCATGGGAGACATCATTGTGCCCGAACCGGCGACACTCAGCTCGTCCGAGGCGGAGGGATTCCAACAGGGAGGCGTGGATGTGCTGGTCCGCGATCACCATGTGGCCGGTGTCGAAAAGGGAGGACAGAGTCAGGTTGGCCTGGAATCCCGTTACGGTCAGCATGACCGCGGGGCGGCGGAGAAAGTCGGCCAACTCCTCTTCCAGCTCATGATGGAGTCGGACAGTGCCGAGCATCGGAGATCCGGTCCAACAGGTACCGTACTCGGCGGCGGCATGTGAGGCCGCCGCGCGCACACCGGAGTCGGCGGTAAGCCCGAGGTAATCCGTCGAGGCTGCGTTGACCGCGCGTATGCCATCGACGACGACCTCGCCCGGTGTTGGCCGGTCCTCGATGACGTGGTAATAGGGGTAGATGTCGCGACGGGAGGTGAACTCGTCGATCAGGGGGGCATCAGCGATCCAGCCAGTCATGGTCATCCTGTCGATATGGTTCGACACCTCTTCACGGACCGGGTGGTCACCCGCAGGCCACGAATGTGGTGAAGAAACGTCCTACTGGGACACAGACTGCGAACTCCGGAATCTCCATGGAGTCTGTCACTACAGCCGCTGCACCGTGTAGAACACGGCTCGGATGACACGTCGCCGTTCCTTTTCCTACTGAATGCCGAGCAGCAGACGGCTCACTCACACACTCCGACAATACCTGTCCCGCGACCGTCGGGCCAGCCGCTCGCGTTCGATTCGGCGCCCGGAGGGCTGAGAGTGTTCTGCCCGATCAGCTGGCTGCGGCGCTCCCCCAAGTGTTCCCAAATGACGGGGTATTCGGGTTGCCGCAGCGGCACTCAGCAGTGCCTACTCCAGGACGGAAGGCATGGAATCCCCGTGCGGAGAGGTACCTTCGCCGGAGGAGACGAAGTGCGTGGCAATATCTTCGAGCGTACTGTCGAGCGTCACACCACTCTCATCGAACCGCAGCCCCGTCCTTTCCGTGATCATCACTGTTAGCTCCGCCAACGACAGCGAGTCCATTTCGAGTGCTCGGGCCGTTGATTGGGGATGGACCAGGTCTGACGATATCCCGAACTCCTGGACCAACAGGCGGGAGAGTGTCTCGTACATTAGGGAACACCCTTCTCGTACCGATGTCTTCTCGTGCAACACAGACCACGGACTTACCATGGACTCCGGACGTTCAGCGGAGCCTGCCACCGCGGCGCTTGCGTTTGCGCGGCGCCGTTGAGGTTCAGATGGCACGTCGCTTTCTTGCTTGAATTCTGCGCGGGAGTAATACGCTCGCGCACGCCGACAATTCCTGTCCCGCGACCGGCTCCGGCCAGCCGCCTTATCGATTCTGCACCCGGAAGGCGGTGGCCGCCCGCCCGATCAGCCAAACGGGATAGTCCCTCAACTGGCCTTGTCGAGTTGCCTGGGCGCAAAATCATGCTCCACGCCGGGCGACTTTCACACGGAACCACCGCCTCCTGGTGCTCCAGCCGTCTACCGCACGGCCGACCAGACACTGCGGCAGCACCGGAGTCGTCGAGGTAGAAGTTGCGCTTGCGGAAGCCAGACGTCGCGACGGTGCGACCGCCGTGGGGGGACACCGCGAGGCAGCAGGAGGACGCTGGCGTAGCCGTGGCTCCATGGCGGCGGCGGTCGAGTGCGACGTCGACCGAGCCGTCGTCGAGAATCATCAGGTCCCACGTGTCGTGGGTGTGGGCCGGGTCCGCGTGGTCGGTGAAGCGTGCGGGGAAGACCTCGGCGATCCCTGGGACTGGCGGCTTCCAGGCGGTGATGGAGGTGCGGGGTCGGTCTGAGGCCATGCCAGGGAGGTACAAGACTGACAGGGTCCGTGCGCGGCAGGTTCGTGACGCCGGCTGGAGAGTCGAGAGGTCGCTCCCGGTTGCCCGGCCTTGAGGGGGGATGTCGCATGCCCGAGTCCGCTGCGGCTGCGGATGTCCTCGGGGACGCCGGGGCCGGTGTCGCCGAACTCCACGAGGAGTCGGTCGCCCTCCCTGGCTGTGCGGACCGTCAGGGTGCCGTCGTGGCCCGTGCTGCCGATGGCGGCCACCGCGTTGTCGATGAGGTTGGTCCACACCTGGTTGAGTTCCGCCGGGTAGGCGGGTACCTCGGGGAGGGAGCGGTCGTAGTCCTTGACCACCCTCACCCGAGGGCCGATCTTGCCGGACAGCATCAGCAGCGTGCGTGACCGATGAAGTTCGCAGTGATCGGCGGTACGGGCCTGATCGGATCGCAGGTCGTGAAGAAGCTGAACGTGGCAGGGCACGAGGCCGTGCCGCATTCCATGTCCACGGGCGTCGACGTGATCACTGGGCAGGGCGTGGAGGAGGCGGTGGCCGGCGCCGACGTCTGCACTTCATGGTCTTCACCGAGAGCTTCGACGCCGGCGTCATGAGCCGCTTCCTGGATCGGCTCGCCGGTCACGTCCACCGCAAGGTGCACCTTGTCGTGGACGGCCACTGCGCCCACCGCTCCCGCAGGGTCCGACACTGGCTGGCCCTGCACGCCGAACGCACCGAGCCGCACTTCCTGCCCGCGTATGCGTCCGAGCCCAACCCCGACGAGTTGGTCAACGCCGATCTCAAGCGCAGCCCGCCGATGCACAGCCGGGCTCGCGACCAGGCCCAACTTGCCGCCGAAACAAGCAGGTTCTACCACCGCCGCCAGCGCCAACCACACGTCGTCCGCGGCTACTTCGGTGGCCCCACGTCCGCTACATCCTTGATGTAGACCATGTGATTCTCGGGTCAGTAGCGACGGTCGCAGAGGGTATCCATTTCACGCCATGTGCTGGACGAACACCACGTCCGGATCCCGCCAGTTCTGCTCTTCCGGCTCCGGTTGGCTTATGGCCGCGACATGCGTCACGCCGACACGTTCGAAGGGGCAAGAGGGAGCCGATGACCAAGACACCACCAAGGCCGCGACACTCAGGGTGGCTGCTCACCGCGTTACTGGGCGGAATGTTCCTAGGCAATGTCGACATCGCCATCGTCAACATCGCCGCCCCCTCGATCCAGCATCATCTGCACGCCTCCGGCGCCCAACTGGAGCTGATCGTCTCCGGCTACACCCTCACTTACGCCGTGCTGCTCATCACCAGCGCGCGGCTGGGCGGTGCGCGAGGGTACCCGCGGATGTTCCAGCTCGGTCTCGCGACCTTCACCCTCGCGTCGCTGGCCTGTGGCCTGGCACCAACGCCTGTCCTCCTGGTGGTCGCCCGCGTTGTACAGGGCGCCGGTGCCGCGCTACTCACCTCGCAGGTGCTGACCGCCATCCAGCTCACCTTCCAGGGCCCTGCCCGCAGCCGGGCCCTGGGGCTGTACACGGCGGTGCTGTCGGGCAGCGCGGTGTTCGGCCAGGTCATCGGCGGTGTCCTGGTGTCGGCAGATCTGTTCGGGACCGCCTGGCGTCCGATCTTCCTGATCAACGTCCCCATCGGACTCTGCCTGATCGTTGTTGGCCGGCACTTCCTCCCGGCAGACGTACAGCGCGGCACGCAGCGCATGGACCTAGCGGGCGTGGTCGTCCTGTCCGCGGCGCTGCTGCTGCTCGTCCTGCCCATGGTGCTGGGCCGTGATGCGGGCTGGCCCACATGGACGTGGCTGTGCTTCGCCGCAAGCCTGCCCACCTTCGCGTGGTTCGTCGGAGTTGAGCGCCGCGTGGGCCGACGAGGCGGGCAACCACTGATCACTCTGTCTCTCCTCACACGCAAGCCGGTGGTGTATGCCCTAATCTCTCAGGCCGCCACCCGGGCCACGTACTTCGCTCTGCTCTTCGTGCTTGCGCAGTACCTGCAAGCAGGACTCCACAAGAGCGCCACCTACTCGGGCCTCGTCCTGGTGTCCTGGGTGGCCGCCTTCGGCGTCTCCGGCCCGCTGCTCGGTCGCATGCCCGCCGCCGTCAAGCACTGGGGTGCCCCCCTGGGCACTACGCTGCTCGCGCTCGCCTTCGCCGGCATCGGCGTCGGAGCGTGGGCCGGCACGACCAGCGGCGTACTCCTGACGACCCTGCTCGGCCTCGGCGGACTGGGGTACGGAGCCGCGTTCAGCGGCACCCTCGCCCATCTGACCAGCGCGGTGGAGGACCAGTACGCGCCGGATATGAGCGGGCTGTTCAACACGACCCTTCAAGTGGGCGGCGTACTGGGCGTCGCACTCTTCGGCACCGTGTATCTGGATCTCGCTCCGAGCGGCGGACGCACGGCAGCGGTGCACGGCTTCATGGTGATCACCCTCGTGCTGAGTGCTGTCGGATTCGCGGCAGCGGTCCTTTCACAACTGGCGGCCCTCAGCAAGCCCACCGCGCCCTCCGCGGCAAGCAGCGCCCCCGACCGGCCCAAGACCGCAGCATGAAGGGCGGCGGCCATCGGGGCAGGGCGGTTGCCCTGAAGGCAAGTCAGAACCCCGACCGCTTCGGACCAATAGGCCGAGGAATACACGCAACTTCCGCGAGAAGGTCCAGTTCCGGGGGTGACTGGTTGGCCTCCTCGACAAGCCGGATGAGAGCATCGCCTGAGCCTTTGCCCGCGATGTTCGGTGAACTTGGCGGCGGCGGCGAAGTTGAACCGGCGGGTGGCGCGTCCGCTGCCGGAGCGGTCATCGAAGTGGCCGAGGTGGTCGCCGACGGCGGAGACTGCCAGGCCGGTCTTCTCGGCGTCCTCCCGCCGCAGGGCCTCGATCAGGTTCTCGCCCTCGTCGACGCCGCCGGACGGAAGCTTCCGCAGTCCGCCGGGGGTAGTAGTCGGCCGTCCAGTGCACGAGTAGGACCCTCCCGGCCCCGTCCGCGATGACGGCGCCGACGACGGTCTTCTCGATGTCGTCACGTTCAGCGGTACGGGTGAGGTCGTCGAGGAGTGCGGTGTCGAGGGGAGGTGAGGGCAGCAGCGAACGGGTGGACCCGCCGTTTCAGGCCCATGCCGGTGACCGCGAACCGCGCGAGCGAGTGGTCGGCGGGGATCTCGCGGCGGGACGTGCCCCTCTCTGGCCCTCAACAGAGCTACCCCCGTGTGTGCGGGGACGACACACTGATGCGGATCGCGCTCAGGCCCAGCCGGTGCTCTCGTCCGGCTTGTCGAGGAGGGCCATCTCCTCGTCGGTCAGGCGCAGGGCTCCTGCGGCGATGTTCTCCGCCAGGTGCGCCGGGTTCCTGGTGCCGGGAATGGCCAGCACATGCGGACCGCGGTGGAGGGTCCAGGCGAGCCGCACCTGGGCCGGCGTCGCATGGTGGGCGCGGGCAACGGACTGGACGCGCGCGTCCTGCTCCCGGCCTGCGGCTGCCTCACGCCGCAGGCCGGAGACCACGAAGAACGGGACGAAGGCGATGCCCTGCTCCCCGCACAGGTCCACCAGCCCACTCTCGTCGGCGCGGCGCCGGTCCAGGCCGTAGGAGTTCTGCACGCAGGCCACGGGCGCGATCGTTTGGGCCTCGGCCACGTGCTCGGGCAGGACAGCGGAGAGCCCGAGGTGCCGGACCAGGCCGGCATCGCGCAGCTCGGCGAGGGCGCCGAAGTGCTCGGCGATCGAGGCTGTGCGGGGGCCGCCGGCGCGCAGGTTCACCACGTCCAGGTAGTCCCGGCCGAGCTGGCGCAGGTTCTCCTCGACCTGGCCGCGCAGTTGGTCGGGGCGGACTGTGGAGAGCCACTCGCCGGAGGGATCGCGTGTCGGGCCGACCTTGGTCACCACGACCACGTCGCCGTGCCAGGACGAGAGGGCGCGGTTGATGATCTCGTTCGCGGACCGCAGTGGTGAGAAGTAGAAGGCGGCCGTGTCGATGTGGTTGACACCCTGCTCGAACGCTCTGTGCAGCAGGCCGACGGCGGCATTGCGGTCGATCGGCGCGCCGTCGGAGTTCCCCCTCATGCCGTTGCCCGTCAGCCGCATCGCGCCGTAGCCGATGCGATTCACCTCCAGGTCCCCGAGCTTCCAGGTACCTGCGCTCGCCGCTGCGCTCACCGTGCTCCTTCGCCCGTCGGTTCGTCAGGCCCTGGAGTATGGGGCCGTCTGGGTGTGCTGCGACAGGTCAACGGGCTGGGCGAAACATCACGTCCCCATCGGGAACCAACCATCGTCGCAAAGCCGTTGGACTTGACGAGAGAGCACCGGGCAGGACGAAGTTTCAGAGGAGAGGCAGAAGTCCACGACCTTGCCTCTCCTCTCGGTGCAGCGCCGCGGCGTGCCGTAGTCGTTCATCCACGAGCGCGTGCGCTCTGGCTTGTGGCCCCGCCGTGCGATGGACGCATGGATATGGATGGGGTACCCCCCGGCTGGGGCTGGGAGTCACGCGCTGATCCGGCCTGGTCCGTAAGGGAGCGGCGCCGGGCGGGTCCGGCGGGGGGCTCACCGAGCGCGCTCAGCGGCACAGGGTGCGCAGGGCGGTGAGGCAGTCCGCGGCCCGGCGCTGCGGATCGGTGTCGGTGCTGGCCCAGGTGATCCGGGCGTCCGGCCGGATCAGAACGGCGGTGACGTCCCGCCAGATCGGATCCGCCGCTTCGGTGTTGACGGTGACGGTCCGCTGTTCCAGGCCGTCTGCGGAACACGGCGTCCGCGTCCCGCCGAGGTCCAGCAGCAGCGGCCGGCCGTGGTGCATCAGCGGGTGGGCGGTGGGGGCGTCGGCCGCGTCCAGGGCGAGGCCGGCCAGTCGCGTGCCGTTCAGTGGGTGCGCGCCGGGCACGGTGACGGCGGGGTGGGGGTCGTCGAAGCCGGCGATTCGGCGGGCCCACTGGCGGTTGGTCTGCGGTTCGGCCAGCGCGGCGGACCAGACCTCGCGCAGCGCGATCTGCTCGGGGCTCACCGCGGCGAACAGGGCGAGCTGCGCGCGGGTGTTGTCGATGACGGCGCGGGCGGCCGGCCGGCGCTCCGTGTCGTAGGTGTCGAGCAGTCCGTCCGGCGCCCGGCCCTGGAGGGTGGCGGCCAACTTCCAGCCCAGGTTGGTGGCGTCCTGGATGCCGAGGTTCATGCCCTGCCCACCGGCCGGGAAGAACATGTGCGCTGCGTCCCCGGCCAGCAGTACCCGTCCGGCCCGGTACCGTGCGGCCTGGCGGGTGGCGTTGCCGTAGCGCGACAGCCACCGGGGGTTGCGGAGGCCCAGGTCACGTCCCAGTAGCGTGCGGGTCTGCTCGTGGACCTCCTCCAGGGTCAGCGGTTCGCCGGTGCCGTGGTGCATGGTGGCCGTGGAGAGGCCCGCCAGCCGGTGGACGCCGTCGCCGATCGGGGCCGCCAGGAACGAACCGGCCGGCCCGGTGGCGGCGAGCGGCGCGGTGGGCGGATCGTCGAGTTCGACGTCGGCGAGCCACCCGGTCAGCGTGGTGTCCTGGCCGGGGAAGTCGATGCCGGCCGCCTGGCGCACCGCGCTGCGGGTGCCGTCGCAGCCCACCACCCAGCGGGCCTGCACGGTCCGGTGGGTGCCGCCGGCCCGGATCACCACCTCGACGGCGTCCGGCCCCTGGGTGAGCGAGACGACCTCCTCGCCGCGCAGCACCCGGGCGCCCACGGCAACCGCGTGCTCCTCCAGGAGCTGTTCGGTGACGGACTGGCCGAGCGCCAGCATGAACGGGTGCACCGCCCCGACTGTGGAGAAGTCCAGCCGGGTGGTCGCCGCGCCGAAGTGGCCGGTCGGCACCGGGGTGCCGCGTTCGATGAACCGCTCCGCAAGTCCTCGGGTGGCGAAGGTGTCCAGCGTGCCGGCCTGCATGCCGACCGCGCGCGATCGTCCGTCCGGTGCCGCTCGGCGTTCCACGACGGTCACCTCCGCCCTGTGCAGGCGCAATTCCGCGGCGAGCCAGAGCCCCACCGGGCCGGCCCCGGCGATGAGCACGTCGAGCATGACGACCACTTCCCCTCATTCTTATCCATTGGACAAGAGCGAGCATGCCTTAGAATTGTCCATTGGACAACAGGGGTGGGACAACAGGCGCGGAAGCCGACCGGGAAGGCGCATCGGATGGGCACGACACAGGGTGAGATCGTCGCCGCCACACTGGCGGTCCTCGACGAACACGGGCTGGACGGGGTGACCATGCGCGCCGTCGCGGCCCGGCTCGGGGTGCAGCACAACACCGTCCGCTGGCACGCCTCCAGCAAGGGCCGCCTGCTCGAACTGGCCGCCGACGAACTCCTCGCGCACTGTCTCGACGAGCCACTGCCCGAGGCGTTCCCCGACCGGCTCAAGGAACTGAGCCGCCGCTGCCGCGCGGCGCTGCTCTCCCACCGCGACGCCGCCAGAATGGTCGCGGGCGTGTTCGCCGCCGAGCCCCACACGCTGCGCTACGCCGACACCGTGATCGCTGCCCTGCTGGCGGCCGGCCACTCGCCACGCACGGCCGCGTGGACCCACTGGTCGATCTTCTACCTGACCCTGGGTCTCACCCAGGAACAGCAGGCCGCCCAGCAGACCGCACCGGCCCTCCTCCCGGACCAGGTGCCGGCCGACACCTACCCGGCCCTGGCCGCGGTCCGGCCGCACGTCGGCCCCGACAGCTTCGACCAGCGCTTCGAATTCGCCCTCGACCTGATGATCGCCGGCCTTCCCCGGGTCGAGGAGCCGGCCGGCTAGCTGGCTGCTGACGGACAGAACTGTGCGGCGGGCACTCCGACTTGAAGTAGCAGTCACGCACCTTCATGCCTCTGTCGAGGCACACCTCGCGGGTGCCGGGCGGCGGCGGCACACTCATCATGAGCCAGCCCGCAGGGCGGCAAGACACGACACGAGCCCATACCGACCGGCACCCTGGACGCAACGGCTGCAGACCGAGCTCCTGCGGCCGATTCAACAAGTCAGACACCCCCGGCTTGGGGCTTCGACCCAGCACCGGCCAGGGGGGGGTGGGGCGCCCCGCGGCCCGGGTCAGCGGCGGCGCAGCGCCTTGTCCGTGAGCGCGGGCGGATCGTAGTGGGTGATGTCGTGGTTGAGGTCGGTGCCGGGTGGCACGACCTCGTCGATGCGGTCGAGGATGTCGCCGCTGAGCACCGTTCCTGCGGTGTCCAGCAGCGAGGTGAGCTGGTCGTGGGTGCGGGGGCCGATGATCACGGAGGTGATCGCGGGGTGCGAGAGGACGAATCCGGTGGCGAGTGCGGGCAGGGTCAGTCCCGCGTCGGCGGCCACCTTCTTCAGCTCGGTGGCCGCGGTGAGCTTGGCGGCGTTGCCCGGCAGGCTCGTGTCGAACAGCTGCGGCAGGAAACCTGAGCGGGTGGCCTCGCTCGGTGCCGCGCCGTCGGGGCCGCCGTACTTGCCCGACAGCCAACCGCCCGCGAGAGGGCTCCAGGTGAGCGCGCCCATTCCGTACTTCTGCACGGCGGGCAGCACGTCCCGCTCGATGGCGCGGGTCAGGATCGAGTACGGCGGCTGCTCGCTGCGGAAGCGGACATGACCGCGCTTCTCGGCGACCCACTGGGCCTCGACGATCTCTCCGGTGGGGAAGGTGGACGAGCCGATCGCCCGGACCTTGCCGGAGCGCACCAGGTCGGACAGCGCCGACAGGGTCTCGTCGATGTCGGTGTTCGGATCGGGGCGGTGCACCTGGTAGAGGTCGATCCAGTCGGTTCCGAGGCGGCGCAGGCTGTCCTCGACCGCACGGACGATCCAACGCCGGGAGTTGCCACGCTGGTTGGCGTCCGGTCCCATGGGGTTGTGGAACTTGGTGGCGAGGACGACGTCGTCCCGGCGGCCTTTCAGGGCCTTCCCGACGATCACCTCGGACTCGCCGTCGGAGTACATGTCCGCGGTGTCGATGGTGTTGATGCCGGCGTCGAGGGCAGTGTGCACGATGCGCACGGCCTCGTCGTGATCCTTGGTGCCCCACGCGCCGAGCATCATCGCGCCGAGGGTGTACTCGCTGACGGATATCCCGGTGCCGCCGAGGATCCTGCGGTTCATGCCTGCTCCCATGCCCTTCGTGTACCTGGTGTCGGAATCCACCCTGGCCGTCGGCCCCCGCACCAACCAGACCCGGCGGATCCTGGTACCCGCAGGGCCAGACTGGCCCCGGCATGCCGGAAGATGGTCCGATGCATGCCGAGCCGGAGATCAACGCGTTCCTGAAGGCCCGCCGGGCGACCCTCGACCCGGCCGACGTCGGCCTGCCGCCCGGCGGGACACGGCGCAGGGTGCGCGGGCTGCGCCGTGAGGAGGCCGCCCGGCTGGCGGGCATCAGCGTGGAGTACTACACACGCATCGAGCAGGGCCGCGGCGGGAACGTCTCACCGGAGGTGCTGGACGCCCTCGCCCGCGGGCTGCGGTTGACCGCGGCCGAGCACGCATACCTGCGGAACGTGGTGCACCGGGCAGCGCGCGGCGGGACCGCGTGCCGCCCGGTCCGGGAAGCACCGCAGGTCGTGCGGCCCGGCCTGCACGCGGTGCTCGACGCGATGGACGGCGTCGCGGCCCTGATCTACGGCCGCGCCATGGACGTGCTGGCGTGCAACCGGCTGGGCGGGCAACTCCTGTGCGGTTTCGCGCAGCAGTCGTCGGAGGAGCGCAACATCGCCAGGCTGATGTTCCTCCACCCGGACGTGGCGACCAGGCACCCGGAGGCCGCGCAGATCCGCCGCGAAGTCGTCGCCGAGCTGCGCGCCCAGGCCGGCCGTACCCCGGACAGCGGCCGGCTGTGCGAGGTGGTCGGCGAACTACGAGAACAGAGCCCGGAGTTCGCCCGACTGTGGGAGTCACAGGAGGTCGAGAGGAAGGGACACGGCGTCAAGCGCATCCAGCACCCGGAGTACGGCCAGCTGGAGCTGCACTTCCAGGCAGTGCGACTGCCCCCACCGGACCAGGAACTGACGATGCTGCTGTACGCGGCAGAGCCCGAATCGCCGTCCCAAGCAGCACTGCTTGCGCTGTCGGGAAGAGCCACACCTCATGCGGACGCCGTTGGTTAGCTCGGCCCCCCGGGCGCCGGCGAGGACGGCTCGCGCGCCCGGTCCGCCCGGCCGTTGCACCCTCGGCCGACCCGCATGGCGCCGGCGGTCTTCATCGCGTTGCGACCGGACGCTGCTGCGCAGTCAAACGAGCAGCCCTGCTGCTCGGGTTGGGGGAAAAAGCGGGGAGGGCTGAAGCGTCGGAGATTCTGTGGCGGTCGAGTGGCTCACGGCGGGCTGGAGACGGGTACAGCCGGGCGGCGACCCTCAGGCTTCCGGACCCACCACGTCAACTCCAGCCTGGGATGGGTAGCTTCGCGCCCCAGCGGAGGCGCGGCCCCTCACGACCGGCCAGCCGACCGACAGCGCCGCCGGTGGCGTCGGCCACTTCGCCGTCCAGTTCGCCAAGCACGTGGGGCTCATGTCATCGCCACCACGAGCAGCGGCCGCCACACGTAACTCAGGGAACTCGACGCCGACAAGGTGCTGGTGGAGGTCGAGGAGGTCTTTCCGCTGGAGCAGGCCGCAGCAGCCCACACCCGCGGAGAGAACGGTCGTACCCGCGGCAAGGTCGTCCTTCGGGTCACCACCTGATCCGCTGCCCGCACACGCTTCCCGCAGATCGGAGCATCCTGATGTGCTACGAGATCCGCCACTATCAGAGCCGCCCGGGGCGCCGGCAGGAGTGGGTCCGCTACGTGGAGGAGGTGGACATCCCCTTCCAGACGTCGAAGGGCATGGCGGTGACCGCCTCGTTCACCGACGAGCAGGACGATGACGGCTACGTGCGAAACGGCGCCGTCTTGGTCACCCAGACGGTGGCCCAGGGCAGCCCCGACACCGGGATCGGAAGGCGTCCGGCGGCGTCCACGACGCCCGCCGGTGGCACGTGGATCAGCATGAAGGGCGGGCGCCTGGACTACGACACCGCCTTCACCCGTCGCTGACGACACCCGAGGCGCGGCCTCGCCCGAGGCCGCGCCACCCCCACCCATGACAGCCAAAGCCGCGGAGCGAGCGACGGCACTCTCCGTCCGCCGGTGAACCGCATCGACCGGCCCCCGACAGACAGGCAGTTCCCGGCAGTTCCCGGCAGTTCCCGCCAGTCGCCAGTGCTGCTCCGCAGAACTGCGTGGGGCCTCGGGAAGCCGCGTCTGGATGCGTCGGGGTGTCAGGTGAATGAGAAGTGGGCTGCGGCCTCGGCGGGCGTGGCCCCTTGATGGCGTCCGGGGACGTCGTGGACGGCGTGTGCGCCCTCGGCGTGCAGTTGGTCAGTCCCGGCGTGTCGGGCCATGACTGCGGCGTAGGCGCGGACGTCTGCGGCGGTGATGTCAGTACGGTCCCGCTCCGCGTGCTGCTGGAGGAGAGCGCCGAGGTCGGGCGGAAATCGCAGCATGGTCACCGGGGCATTGAAGCGCCTGGCGATGGCGATGAGTCGGGCGCGCGCCTGTGGGGTGACGTTCGTGGACTCGGCGAGTGCTGTGTGTCCGGCGGCGAGCCGGGCGACGATCCTGCGGTCGCGTTCCTCGAAGATCCGAGCGTCCGCCGCGTCGGAGTCCGCGTCGGTAGGTGAGGTGCCGAAGAGCTCCGCGCGGATCACGTCGCTGGAGACCACGGCGTCCTCGTCGATCTGCCCACGCGCGATCAGTGCCCGCACGAAGCTGGTCTTGCCGGAAGCCGGAGGGCCGACGAGGAGCACGAGTCCCGCCGGCACGCGGGCCGGCCCGGAGCCGCCCGGCGCGTGAGGCTTGAGGTAGAGGTCGCCCGCGCGGTCCAGGGCCTCCTCCGCCGAGCCGGCGGGCAGGCCGCTGGGCAGGATGCCGTCCCGGTAGCTGTCGTTGCCGGCCTGGTAGAGGGCGAAGCCCCAGGTGTGCAGTACTCCGGTGAAGCGCAGGCGGCACAGAGGCACTCGCTCGCCGTCCTTCAACTCGCCGTCCAGGTAGGCGAAGCCCGTCCGGAAGCGGACGTGGACCCGGGCCAACTGCGGCCAGCGACCGGCGGCATGGGCGTTCAGGCGCTGGCGGAGGTGGTGCTGCATGGACTCGGGCGGGTTCTTCGGCACGGTCCCATCCTGCCGAACCGGGCCGCATCCCGCCATGATCGCTCGTTGGGAGGGCGGGATCGGGGCGAGGGGCGGCGGTGGCCATGGCACTGGACGGGGAGTCACACGAGCTGCTGCAACAGGTCACCTCCTCGGCGAAAGCACAGGCCCGGCAGGTGCATCGGGCCCGGATCGTGCTGACCGCGGCCGACGGAGCAGGCTGCCCGGGTCGCCACCGGCGGGTACGGACCGCTGGAGCCGCTGGCCCGCGACGAGGTCAACGTGGGCAAGGTGGTCGAAGCGTCAGACGAGCGTCGGCGTGGGGGCGGGGACGGGCAGGTAGGGGGTGATGTTGCGCCAGGCACGCTCGACGTACTCATCCTTCTCGCCGACCGGGGCGACATAGTGCAATGCGCCCTCGGCGGCGTCCTTGCCTTCCAGTCGGGTGATGACCCAGGCGGCGAGGTAGTGCGAAGCCAGGCAGCCGCCGGCGGTGGCGACGTTGTCCTTGGCGTAGAAGGGCTGGTTGAGCACCTCGACGCCGGCCGCGATGACCCAGGGCTTGGTGGTCAGGTCGGTGCAGGCGGGGATGTCCTTGAGCAGCCCGAGCTTGGCCAGTACGAGCGCGCCGGAGCACTGTGCCGCGATGAGTTGGCGCGAGGGGTCCAGCCCCCGCAGGACACTCATGACCGCCGGATCTTCGACGACCTCACGGGTGGCGATGCCGCTACCGATGATGACGGCGTCAGCGGTGCACGCCTCCTCCAGTGTGGACATCTGCTCGACGACCACCCCGTTCATGGACGTCACCTTGGGGCCGGGGGTGGCGATGGTGACGCGCCAGTCGTCGGCCTTGATGCGGTTGAGGACTCCGAGTGCGATCAGGGAGTCGAGCTCGTTGTACCCCTCGAACGTAAGGATGGCGATGTGCATGGCGGCTGTCCCTCCAGGTGAGCGCGGATTGACCGCGACGGTACGGACCCGCGAGCAGGACCGTCAATGAATGTCACCGCATCTCGGTCACCACGGCGGAGCCGTTCACCGCCTCGGCTCACACGCCGCGCAGATTGCTCGGCGCCGAACTGCGGGGCATCGCCCTTCGTCCGGTGCGGTCCCGGCATCACGGCAGTCGGCTTTGGGGCCGGGCCTGTTGGATCCGGCAGTGGGCCCGGCCTCTGGCGAGGCGTCGCAGAGCGGCCGGTTGCGCCGATCTGCTCCCACGTACCTCTGCCACCCCACCTCGACCTGCCACAAGATCAAGCGTGAGACGCGCGTGCAGAGCCCGGCGTCGTTGAGGGCGTTGACGTCCAGCGGCAGACCCCAGCCGTCGCCCGCGGTGCTCTCCGGTCGCGCCTGCGGTGGCGGCAGGGCTGGGCCGCGTCCGTAGCAGAGCAAGGACTCCAGTTCGGCGGGCACCTCCGGGAGGCGGGAGGCGCGCACGGTCAGCGTCATGCGCTCCTCGACCGGGGCGTGGCCGGCATGGACGGCGTCGAGGGCGGTGGTGATGTCGCAGGCCGGCGCTTCGGTGAGGAAGCCGACCTTGCCCAGATCGACACCGAGCACGGTGGCACCGGTCTTCACGGCGATCCGGGCGCCGCGCAGGAAAGTCCCGTCCCCTCCCAGGGTGACGACCAGGTCGGGGGCGCCGGCCGCGCGGGCCTCCTCGCGCGCGGAACGGCGGTGCTGATCCGTCGACCAGACGTCGATCTCGGTGCAGGGGACCTCGTGCGCCTCGCACCAGGCGTGCACGACGCTGGATGCTTCCCGGGCGGCGTCCCGGCCCTGGTGGACGACCAGTCCGACGCGGTGTACGGGCATGGCGGACCGCGTCTGGTTTCCTCGTTCCACGGCTCTGCCCGCCGGAGTGCGGGGACTGCCCGTTCTCACCCGGTCACTCCTGGGGCCTCGGCGCGCGATCGGCCCACCGACATGCCGCTCGCCCCGGCCGAACCCGTCGGGTGTTGGCTCTCGGTGCACGTTCCGGGCCCGGACGGGCGGCGCCACGCCCACCGCGAGGCCGGGCGGTGTCCATCTCTCCTCGCCCTTCGCGGGACCGTGCCCAGGCAGCGTGGGAAGCTCCTGAGCCGGCTCGATGGCGGTCTGGCCGGTGGTGTGGGCGGCGGCGACGGCAGGGCCGGCGATCGGTTCCCTCGCCTCTACACCTGCCAGGCGACGGGCAGCTCGTGCACGCCGTAGATGAGCATGTCGGCGCGCATGGCCACGTCCTGGGCCGGGATTGCCAGGCGCAGCGTGGGAAATCTGGTGAGCAGTGCGGGAAGTGTCACCTGCATCTCCACGCGTGCGAGTTGCTGGCCCAGGCACTGGTGGACGCCGTGCCCGAAGGCCATGTGTCCGCTGGTCGGTCGGTGCAGGTCGAGGGTGTCGGGATCGGGGAAGCGTTGGGGGTCGCGGTTGGCTGCGGGGACCGAGACGGTGACCGACTCGCCGGCTTTGATGAGCCGGCCGTGCAGTTCGACGTCCTCCAGTGCCGTACGTACCGTGCCGGGGATGATGCTCAGATAGCGGAGCAGCTCCTCGACTGCCTGGGCGGCGATGCGCGGTTCCGTGCGCAGGGCGGTGAGTTGGTCGGGGTGGGTCAGCAGGGCGAAGGTGCCCAGCGCGATCATGTTGGTGGTCGTGTCCAGGCCGGCGCCGAGCAGTACGAAGCCGATGTTGACCAGCTCCTCGTCGCTGAGATCGGTGGTGGTCAGGCCGCTGAGCAGGTCCTCGGTGGGCTCGGCGCGTTTGGCCGCCACCAGCTCGCCGAGGAACTCCTGCACCGCCGCATACGCGGCCGCCATCCGCTCCGGTGAGGCATCCAGGCGGAACAGGTCCAGCGCGTGCCCTTGGAAGCGGGCCCGGTCCGCGTAGGGCACGCCGAGCAGTTCGCAGATCACCTGTGCCGGGATCGGCTGCGCCAAGGCGTCCACCAGGTCCACCGGGCCGCCGTGCCGCTCCATCGCGTCGAGGTGTTCGGCGGTGATGGCCTCGATGTGCTCCGTGAGCTGACGCATACGACGGACGGTGAACTGGCCGGTGAGCAGGCGGCGGTAGCGGGTGTGCTCGGGGGCGTCCATGGCGGTGAACATTCCCGGTGGTGCGGGCTGGTTGCCGGCGGGTGCGCCGGGAAACGGCAGATGCCGCAGCTCGGACCTGGCGCTGAACCGCGCATCGGCCAGCACCTCGCGGACCAGGGCGTGGCCGGTCACCAGCCACCCCACATGCCCGTCCGGGTAGTTGAGCCGACTCAGGGGACGCTGCGCGCGCAGCTCGGCCAGTCCCTCGGGCGGGTCGAACGGCCGGTCGGCAGGACGCTGGGTCGGCAGGACTACGGTCATAGCGGGCTGCTCCTTCCACATGCTTCGTTTGCGATACGCGAAAAACTAGAGCCGCACTTCGCATGGCCACCAGTCAACTCCTGTATCAATGCAGGTAGAAGCGAGAAGTTCGATGCAATGACATGCAGCTGAATGCATCGGTTCGTGCATCGTCACGAGGCGGTGGAACGGGAGGGCAGGATGCCTGGAGGTCGTCTGACCTACGAGGAGCGACGGCATGTCGCGGCCGGGTTGGCAGCGGGGCTCAGCTGCGCCGAGATAGCTCGCCGACTGGGGCGGCCGGGGTCGACCATCAGCCGCGAGGTCGCGCGTAACGGTGGGGCTCGCGGCTATCGGGCGAACCAGGCGCAACAGGCCACCAAGTGGCGGGCCCGCCGCCGTGAGACGCACCCCGGCACGCCGCCCGCGGCGGGCACCGATGGGTGCGACCCGCAGGCACAGCGCGAGTTCGAGGACGGGCTCGTCGAGATGATGATCCAGACCGGGGTCCCGGCGATGATGGCCAGGGTCCTGACGTGCCTGTTCACCAGCGACACCGGCAGCATCGGCTCCGCCGGGCTCGTCGCCCGGCTACAGGTCAGCCCGGCCTCCGTCTCCAAGGCCGTCGGCTGGCTGGAACAGCGGGGGCTGGTCAGGCGCGAACGCGACGGCCGGCGACAGCGGTACCTCATCGACGACTCCCCCGGGTACCAGGCATGGCAGGCTAGCACCCAATCGATGGTCAGGTGGGCGGAACTCACCCAACGGGGAGCCGAACTGTTCGGCAATTCCACGCCCGTCGGTGCCCGACTGCACACAACGAGCCAGTTCTTCCAACACCTCACCCACGACATGATCCAGGCGGCCGAGCACTGGCGGCAGACGTTCTCAGCACGGCCGTCGGCCCCGACCCCTCCCATAACTGATCGACAAAGCCACCCTCGGGTCACCCACGGTGTTGGTGACCCGGCAGGGGCGGGCCATGCGACCCGGGACACTGATCCCCACCACTGAAGGTGACGTTTTCCGCGACCACGGGCGGGGGGGGCGAGGGTGTGGTTCCGTTCCCCGAGCATGGCGACTCCTCCTCGGGGACGGGGCTACGCATGGTGGGGCCCTCGGCGGCCGTGGCGGCCCGACATGGTGCATGGATGGGTGTCTGCCCGGGTGAGGGCAGGGCTTCTCCGGCTGCCCTCCCCCGGTCACAGCTGCCGTGTCATACGTCGATCTGCTCGAAGATGTGCGGGTACGACACGATGTCCTCGGGGAACTCGACGGCCATGCGCTGGAACTCCGGGCTGCCGAACGCCGTGGCGAGCGCCTCGGTCGACTCCCAGACCGCGACGTTCATCAGGAGTTGACTGTCCGCCGTTCCCTTGTGCATCTGCAGGGAGACGAATCCCGGCTGAGCCTTCATGAACTCCGCCTGCCTTCCGAAGAGGCTCAGGAATGCCTCGGTCCTCTCCTTCGGGACGAAGAAGGTGTTGGCCAGGACGATGGGTCCGGTCTTCTCCTTGAACTGCGCGAACATCGGCGTATTCGGGTCCAGGCTCTGCAGCTTGGCCATCTTCGGTACGTCCTCTCGCTGTCGGTTGTCCCACGGCACCGAGGCCGGACACCGCCGTATGGGATCAGGCGACGCTCACGACACTCGCTTGTCCGTAGGGGAACTGCCTTGTGGGGACCGTTCCATCGTCCCGGCGCAAGCAGGCCGTGAAATCAGCCGCAGTTCCCGTTCCGATGGGCGACCTCGGTCGGACCGCGCGAAGCCGTGTCAGACCTTCGGATGACACCGGACGCTGAGGGGCGTGGGCTCGCGGCAACAACACGGGAGGAGGTGAAACTGCGTCAACTCGCAGGAGTGCAGCCGGAGATCGCCGGCCCATACCCCAGACGGGCACCACCCGGAAGAGGAACGCCGGGCGACCGCGCGACGGCACCACGCCCCGCGACACGCCACACGATCACATGCGGTCGGTGGGTTGGGCGGGGTCTTGTGAGGAGGAGAAGCCCTGGAATCCGAGCTGGTCGGGCCTGCCGTCCTTGGTCTTGGCGTCTGGCACCTTGATCACGCCGGTCGAGGTGAAGTTCTTCGCGTCCTGCGGCAGGAAGGGCACCGAGCCCCGGTAGACGTCCTTGCCGCGGCCGCCCTTGACGGTGACCGTCGGCGCGTAGCCGTGCGAGATCAGGTAGACCTTGGAATCGGCCATGTCGAGGGGGTCGTTCACCTCGATCGATGCCTTGTGCTCCGCGCCGCCCGTTCCGAGGAAGAGGAAGCCGGGTCATCCTCCGCGGCGCGGCCGGCGTGCGCCGGCGGAACTGTTCGACGAACTGCCAGGCACGCGGCACGATGCAGCCGATGAGGGCGACGAACAGCAGCAGGTAGACCGCCGAGAACCACACCGAGCTGTGGACGTGGAACATCCCCAACTTGTCGTAGATCTCGCCGAGGGTCGCGTGGGCGGTCTTGAACTCGTCGACCCTGACCGGGTTCGGTGCTGGCCTGCGGGGTCAGCGAGCCGGGAACAGCACCGAGTGAGAGCAGGAAAAGCAGCATCAGCGCCACCCGCATGGAGGTCAGCTGACGCCAGATCCAACGCGTCCAGCCGACGGGACCGAGCTAGGGGAGGGAGACATCTTCCTTGCGTGCGGCGGAGGGGAGGTGCACGGTCGCACCGGGATCGTCCCCTGCGTCTCCGGAGCCGGAAGATCCGCCGTCCGGGGAGCTGGAGGAGTTGGTCGTGGTGGACATCAGTCAGATCCCAGGACACTCGGCCCGTCACCTGCCGCGTCTTGACATGGATGAGAGGAACGAACCGAACCGCCACGGCAGCGGCCCACCTTGAACCTCGTGCAGCACACCGCGGATCAGCAGTCGGTCAACGGCCTCGACATCGGCATCAGGCGGCCAAGAGACCATCTGCACCGCCCCAGTGGCCTTCCGTCCGCGGTACTCGCAAGTCCCCTCCGGCTGGATCGAGGCCCAGCCGGACCGGACCACCCGCGCGCCCTCCCAGTGACGACGCCCGGCGCAGGCTCCCACTGCGAGCTCCGCACGGTTGACTTCGACACGCACTTTGAGGGCGCGCATGACCGGCTCCTTCCTCGCGTGGGTGGTGTTGAGGCTCTCCGCGGAGGGTTCGGGCCGCAGATGCGGGAGCGCTGGTCCGGTGGCGAGAACAAGGGCTCGGTTTACCGGAAGGTTTCCTGCTGCGGCGAGCAGGGCGGTCGTGGTGGTGCCGCTTTCCGGGATCGCTGGGATGGTGGACCCGGCAGCGACTGCGACTCCCTCGACGCCCCGCAGGCGACATGCAGTGTCCGCTGCCTGTCCGGGCTGCCGGAATCGAGCGGTTCACGCGGGTGCCACGAATCCCTTGCCGCAGCAATCCGCAGACTGCGTACATCCGTTCCCGCATGTGCACTCCCGCTCCGGGCAGATCGGCTGAGGCCACGCTCCCAACGCCACGACGACGAGACCCCTCGGCCCGCTGCACGGGAGAAGACGACCTCTGCCAGAAGGTTCGGCCTCCCCGTGGCCGCCAGCCGATCGTGGGCCGGCTCAGCGGGCGGAGTCGAACTCGCGCACCACCTGTGGCAGGGCCTTGAGGACCGTCGTGGAATGGTCGAACTGCCCGACATCGCTGAGCTGCTGGTCGGCCCCGTGGGAAGCCAGCTGACGTTGGCAGTACAGGGAGTTGGCATAGGAGACGTCCTTGTCGCCCCTGGCGTGGAAGAGGCGCACCGGGACTGCGGGCCGCCAGTCACAGGTGGTATCCATCACCTGCAGTTTCCGTTGCAGATTCCCCGTGGGGTTGCGCATCTTCCGGAGGAACTCTTCGGTGAACAGTTCCTTCGAGGTCGCCGGCAGCGCGGCCGCGATCTGCGACGCCTGGTGCTCTCCGTCGAACAGGGTGTCCACCGCCTTGTCGTAGGGGGCACGGAATGCCTGGGCCGCCGTGTCGTACAGGCCGTACATCCGGTTCCAGGCGGTGGCGAAATACGCGAGGTAGAGCGATGACCGGGCGACCTTGTCGGCTGCTGCTGCGGCCTCGAAGGCACTCAGATCGAACGGGCCGGAGATCGGAGCCAGAGCACCCGGACGAAAATACGGGTCGACGCCCTGTTGCAGGGCCCGCCCGACGAGCATCGTGGCCGGTCCGCCCTGGGAGAACCCGCTGACCAGTACACGCCGGTCGAGCGTGCGACCGTCCTGGCGCGCGAAGGCACGAGCCGCCCGCAAGGCATCCACCGAAGCGCTGACGGTCGCCTCCGGGTTCCCGTACGGATGGGTCCCAGGGCCCTTTCCCAGGCCGAGGTAGTCCGGTGCGGACACCGCTCGGCCGGTCGAGGCGAACAGCAACGCCGTGGCCCGGTCGGGGGACCGGTCATTCACCGAGGCCACCTCCCCTCGGTACACCTGCGTGCCGTGCAGCCAGGACACCACCCGAAGGTCGCGGTCATCGCTCTTCGGCATCGCGACCAGCTCACTCGCCGTGGTGGGCCTGCCCTTGATGTCGACGGTGCGATACACGATCCGGTGGGCCCGCACGCCGTAGCGGACCTGTGTCACATCGATGCCGGTCTTCGCCAGGCGAGCCACGACCTCCTTGGCGTCCAAGTCCGCCACGGCGGTCGCAGAGATCACCGATCCGCGTGCTGCGGGCTGCTGGTACGAGGGAGAGGCGGCAGGCGAGGAGGACCGCTGAGGGTCATCGCCGCACCCTGTCACCGTCAGTACGGTCACGGCGCACACCAGAGCGAGCACACCGCGCTTGGCTGATCTTCCACAAAGCCGAGAAAAGTCCATGACTGAACTCTGCCGCTCCCGGAACGCTCGGCACACTGGGACGAACACCCCACCCGTCCGGGGGATTTCCCCACCATGATCCTCAGGCAGGCTGAATGACGCCAACGTGGCGCCGGCCAACTGCCGTAGGACACAACAACGTGCCGAAGGCGCAGTGAAGGTCAGGGAGTTCGGCATGCCGCAGGTCAGCCTCGGTCAGTGACGCCCCACTCAGGTTGACCTGGTACACGTTCGCCGCTTCCAGACATGTGCCGTCGAGGTCGACGCCGTTCAGCCACAGCCCGTCGCCGTCGGCTCGGCGCAGGTAGGCAAAGCCGACGTTGAGCGAACCCGGGTTGCGTTCCTGGCCAAGGCCCCCGAGGCGGGTGAGCGCCCCCTGAGCCTCGGCGGTGTGGGTCTCCAGCGAGCGCACGGATCGGTGACGTCGCCCTCTCGGGTGGCGTTCAGCCCGTCCTGGCTGACACGCAATTGCCGCCAGGTGGCGTACGCGCCAGACCGGACGACCGCGCCACCGATCGCCTGCAGGAGCGTGGTGCGCACGTTGTTCACCGCGTTCATCCGGTCTGCTGGGGCAAGGTGGGCACCGACCAGACCGTGGTCCACCACCGTCCCTGGCAGGACCAGAAGCACGACGAACGGCACAACCCGTGCGGCCACCACGACTGACGCCACGGCGACCGCACGGGTTGCACGCCGGCGGCTATGAACAGGTCCCCCATGCCCATCGGATCCTGGAACAAGGCCGAACCCGGCGAACCTGATCCGTAGTCAAGGGCGTCCTATGCGGTCACGGCACTAGGCGGACTTGGCCGTAGCGCGGACACCGAAGTGGACGTACCGGCTGCCGTCGGCGAGGACGTAGAACACGACGGGTATCCAGGCGTCCTTCTCGTTGCGGCGGCCGGCGAACACCGTCTTCACCGGTGTGTGCGAGACCGGAGTCAGGTGCCAGACCAGCGGGTCGAAGGTGCCCGCCAGGCCGTCCGCGCCCTCGTACCTCAGCCGCAGTGTGCCCGGGCCGCCGTCGCCGTCGGCGATGGTCATCAGGAAGCCCTCGCGCTTGTAGCTGCCGAGGAACGGCTCCGTCTCCACCGCCACGGGTTCGGAGGCCGGCGCGAACGCGGGCATGGTGACCCCGGCGAGTTCGGCGCAGAGCTCGCGGCAGAGTGCCTCGAAGACCTTGGGCGCGGCGCCGCCGCCATTGGTCAGCAGGGCGATGGCGAGGCCCTTCTCCGGGATGGCACGCAGGTAGGCGAGCTGGCCGAAGGTGCTGCCGTCGTGGCCGAAGCCGCGCGCGCCGTCCCACTCGAACAGGCCCCAGCCCAGGCCCCAGTGGGCGCCGAGGAACCACTGGTCGGGCATCTCGACCTCGCGGGTCAGCATCGCGTCGACCACGGCGGCCGGCAATACCCGGGTGCCTTCCGGCGCGGCGCCGCCGTCCACGAAGGCCCGCGCGAACCGGGCCACGTCGGCGGCGGTCGCGCTGATCCCGCCGTACGGGCCGGCCGAGCGCGGCATCATGTTCCAGAGCGGGGTGGGGACGGGGGTCTCGCCCGGCTCGCCCATGTGCCCCATGGCGGCGCGGAAGCGCAGCACCTCCTCGGGCAGGGTCATGGTGTGCTCCAGCCCGAGCGGGGCGAGGAGCAGTTCCTTGAGCGCCTCGTCCCAGGTCTGGCCGGTGACCACCTCGACGATCCGGCCGAGGACGTTGTAGGCGGTGCTGGAGTACGACATGGTCGCGCCGGGCGGGTTGGTCAGGCCGACGGTCCGCGCGCCCTCGATGTAGCGGGCCAGGCAGTCGTCGCCCCGGCCGGTGTCGTTGACGTAGTCACCCTCGATGCCGCTGGTGTGGTTGAGCAGCTGGCGCGGCGTGATCGTCCGGGTGGCACCGGCGTCGGCGACCGCGAAGTCCGGCAGGACGTCCGTGACCGGCGCGTCGAGGTCCAACTTCCCCGCGTCGGCGAGCAGCACCACCATGGCGGCGGTGTAGCCCTTGCTGACGGAGCCGATCTGGAACACGGAGTCCGGGGTCACCGCGACGCCGGTGCCGGTGTGCAGGACGCCGGCGGCCACCTCGTGGATCTCGCCGTCGGCGAGCACGGCGAGGGCGGCGCCGGGGATGTGGTGAGTGGTCAGGAGCTCGCCGAGCCGGGCCTGCCAGCGGGCGGTGTCGAACGCCGGGGCGCCGTCGCTCACGCCCAGCGCGCGGTTGACCGTACGGGCCACGTCACGGTCGGTCTGTTCCAGGATCTTGGCCACCTCCTGGTCGACGACCTTCGACACTTCCCAGCGCAGGTTTTCCGACATGCTGACTCCCTCATGGTCACGGTGAATAGGGCGCGGGTGGGATGGGGCGGGCCTGCCGGCTTAGCCGGCGCTGCCGGACCGCCGGCCGACGAGCCCGGTCAGCGAGGCGACCGTCGTGCGCGGCGGCTTCCGAAGGTCGCGGTCCGGGTGCAGGACGGTGCGGAACGCGGCCCAGGCGAGTGCGCCGAGGGCGAAGCCGTAGCAGGAGACCAGCCCGTGCCCGTTCTCCTGCGCGAACCACATCGCCAGTCCGAGCACCGGCACGCCGAGCGCCAGCAGCCGGTTCTTGCGGACGGCCTTGCCGCGACTCGTGCCCTCGTCGTCGGAGCCCTCCCCGGCGGCCTTGCCGGAGTTCTCGTCGGCGCCGCCGCGCAAGAGCAGGGCCGCGGCCAGCGTCGCGCCCAGGAAGTAGGTGGCACCGGAACTGCCCGCGAAGTTGCGGGGGTCGGTGCTGTGGGAGGTCTGGCCCCACAGCCTGTCGATCTGCTCCGGCAGCAGGATGCCTGCGGCGAACAGACCGAGCGTCAGTGGCGCACCCCAGAACCAGTCGGCGAAGGCCGCGACGGCGGCGAGGGTGACGATGTTCCAGGCCGCCCCGCCGAAGCCACCGTTCTGCATGAAGACCGAGGTGACCACACGCCACCAGCCGGACTTCGACGGGTCCGCGTCGAGCGCATCCATCGCCCCCGACCAGCAGAGCTGGAGGGCCACCCCGGCGAGCGCGAGCCCGGTCAGGCCGACGCCGGCCCAGGGGATCCGCCGCCGTCCCAGTGTGCTCTGGCCGACCAGGGCCAGACCGCCGTTGAACATCAGCACCATCAGTGCCGCCGTGGTCACGTTGAACAACAGGATGTCCATCGTCACCACCCCCCTCCAAGCCGTGTTCGATTTCGCTGATCACGACATTAGCGCGCCCCGGAGTTTTTTCAAACACTGTTTGAAAGCTGGCTCGGCTCGCTAGACTGCGACCGTGAAGCTGACCGCAGACCTGATCATCGACGCGGGGATGGCGGTGTTCGCCCAGACCGGCTACCACGGATTCTCCATGCGCCGGGTCGCGGACCGCCTCGACGTGCACGCCGGCAGCCTCTACTACCACGTGCCCAGCAAGGCCGCACTGCTCCAGCTGATGGCCGACCGGGTGGCCGGGCAGGCATACGAGGCCGGCACCGCCGCCCTGGCCGGACTGCCGGCGCAGGCAGGCTGGCCGGCGCGGGTCACGGCGCAGGCCGTCGCCCTGCGGCAGAGCATCCAGCAGCACCCCGGCGGGGCGATCATGCTCGCCGGCAGCCCGAAAACCCTCAGCCCCGGCGCCCTCTCGCTGATGGAACGGCTGCTCGCCACCCTCGCCGAGGCCGGCGTGCCCCCGGAGCACTGCGGCACCGCCGCCGACACCGTGCTCAGCCACGTCACCGGTTACGTGCTCCAGGAGCAGAGCGAGCCACCCGCGGTGCCGGTCTCCACCGAGGACGTCACCGCCCTCCACCGGGGCTTCCCCCGGACGGCGGTCGCCGCGGCCGCGCACGGGCCGGACGAGAAGTTCACCCGCAGCCTGGACCTGCTCTGCGCCGGCATCGGGACGCTCATCCGGCCACCGTCCGAGGGGCCGCCACCCGAAGGACCGCCGTCCGAAGAACCGGATGGGAAGAGTTAGTTGCCGAAGTCTCCTCCAGGACCGCATCGACGAGCCCGAACGACACCTGCGCAGCCAACTCCCCCAAATGCCCGGCGCGAACACTCCCTGCGCCACAGTGGTCACCCGAGAGAAAACCGTCCGGCCCGATGGCAGGACATAGCGCTCGGACAACGGGACTCCTCGGCAACAGGCTGCCTTGGTCGACTGCCTGTGCCAACGGAGCTCCGTTGGTCGCGTTCCGCCCTCACACGCCCCCTCGCAGCCGGCGTTTGCCGGGGCGCAGAAAGCGCCAACTACCCGGCCTCGGGCCGTGCTCGGCCGGCTTGAACTCGGCAATCTTCTTGATCTCCCGGCATGCGGGAAGGGTGCAGGTTCTGGGCCGGCCGCCCTTGCACTTCGGGTAGAGGGAGTCGAAGCCGTCGACGTTGAAGTGGTGGATCACGTCCCGGACCCGGTCCGCGCTGGCGAACCTCCCCTCGGCCATCTTCGCCACGGGTATTCCCTGCGCGGGCAGCAGCACCAACAGGGCCCGCCGCCAGATCACCACCGACCCCGTGACCCTACGGATGACGCAGCAGCCTTTTGGCCCTCATCGTCATCGAGCTCCCGTACCCGTTCGGCCAGCGCACGGCCTGGCAGCGACCGTGAGGGGGAGGACGCTGTGGCTGTTTCACTCCGCTCGGCGTCTTCTCAGCTCAGCGAGCCATGCCCGAACCTGTTCGTCGTCGTGCAGGTAATCGCCCTTCTCGCCTGCGGGGAGATCGATTCCGTAGAGCAGGTTCAGTGCCCACCAGGAAAGGACGTCCCAGACGGCCCCGTCCTCCGTCACCCACCTCGCCGCCCAACAGTCGGCCTCGTCGCGGGACAGCCGCCCCGCGACAAGCTCGACGAAGCGATCTTCGATCTCATCGAGAGTGGGCTGACCGCTGGCATCCATGTCCTGACCGTACAGGCAGGGCGAACGTTGCTCGATGCGGCACTAGACAGCCTCGCTACCAGCTGCGTGTCTGCCCGCGGCTCGGCGGCAGTCACGACGACGCGCGGCGTTCATCACTGCTCGGTCCCCATGAAACCCGGGCTCGCCTGGTCGTCTGCGTCGAGGGCGGCGGTGATCGGGTCAAATCCGGGCGGACTGTCCTTGAAGGCCAGGCCCAGGCCCGCCAGCTTCGCCTTGACCTCGTCGATCGACTTCGTACCGAAGTTGCGGATGTCGAGCAGGTCCGCCTCGGAGCGCGCGACGAGCTCGCCCACGGAGTGGACGCCCTCACGCTTGAGGCAGTTGTAGGAGCGGACGGTGAGTTCCAGCTCCTCGATCGGCAGCGCCATGTCGGCGGCCAGGGCAACGTCTGTCGGTGACGAGCCCAGGTCGATTCCCTCGGCCTCGATGTTCAGCTCACGGGCCAGACCGAACAGCTCGACCAGCGTCTTGCCGGCCGAGGCCATGGCATCACGCGGCCGCATTCCTTGCTTGGTCTCGATGTCGACGATCAGCTTGTCGAAGTCGGTGCGCTGCTCGACGCGGGTCGCCTCGACCTTGTACGTGACCTTGAGCACCGGCGAGTAGATGGAGTCGACCGGGATCCGGCCGATCTCCTGGCCGGCCTGCTTGTTCTGCACGGCGGAGACGTAGCCGCGACCGCGCTCGACGGTCAGCTCCATCTCCAGCTTGCCCTTGCCGTTCAGCGTGGCGAGGACGAGGTCGGGGTTGTGCACCTCGACGTCGGCCGGCGGCGTGATGTCGGCGGCGGTGACCAGACCCGGGCCCTGCTTGCGCAGGTACAGCACGACCGGCTCGTCGTGCTCCGAGGAGACGACCAGCTGCTTGATGTTGAGGACCAGGTCGGTGACGTCTTCCTTGACGCCCTGCAGGGTGGTGAACTCGTGCAGGACACCGTCGATGCGGACGCTGGTGACGGCAGCGCTGGGGATCGACGACAGGAGGGTGCGGCGGAGGGAGTTGCCGAGGGTGTAGCCGAAGCCCGGCTCCAGCGGCTCGATCACGAACCGGGAGCGGAACTCGTCGACGACCTCTTCGGTCAGTGACGGACGCTGAGCAATCAGCACGAGGTATTGCCTCCAGTGTTTGGCGCCCGCTATGTGACGCCGTAGACACCACGAAGGGTACGGGTGGTTCGGCCTCCAGTCCGGCCGAACCACCCGTATCCGCCCGTCTGCTGGCCGATCGGCGGGCTCGGCCTCGGCTCCGGCCGGCGTGGAGTCCAACGTCACCCACTCCTCACCTCAAGAGTGAGCAACCAGCGCAGTGCGAGGTGCATACTGGGGGCAATGACAAAGCCTGCTGCACCGAAGCGTCATTTGCTCACCAGTCCCTTCAAAGCACCGGTCCCCCCGACTCCCAAGCACTTCGCCGTGGGCGACCAGGTCACACACGACATGTACGGCCTCGGCCGGGTGATCGGCATCGAGGACGGAATCGCGGCGCTCGTGGATTTCGGCACCGCGCAAATGCGGATCTTGAGCCCGTACGACAAGATGACCAAGCTGTAGGACCGCAGCGCGTACGCGAGCGCCATCGGGCAGCGGTCAGCCCGTGCAGTCGTCGCCATGGTCATGCATCGGCCACCTAACTACCACGTCCGGGCCGCCTCCGGATCGGTCTGAGAGGGGAGGCCGTCGAGAGGAGCGTGACACCGCCTGAGCGCGGGGGTGGGCCTTCCGTCATGGCCGAAGACGATAGTGCCGCGGCCAAGACCGTGTTTTGTGCGGTGAGGCGGGTCAGGCGTCTGTGGCAGCCGAGGGCTGCGGCTGGTGGCTCGGCTTGCATCGTTGACCGGGCAATCGACGTGTTGCCCGATGGTCAGCAGACCGTCTCCAGATCTTGATGCTGGAGGTGGTCGTGGGACGTCGACCGAGTGTTCTCGTACGGCCGGTCAGCATGGATGAATGGATGAGGGGCGTCGGCTTCAGCGGATCAGCCGGAGCGCGAGGGACCGGGTCCGGCTGCAGCGGGCGATCGTGGTGCTGATGCCCACCCAGGGCCAGACGGCCAAGGGCATCGCCTCGCTGACGCAGGTCAGCGAGGACTACGTCCGCGACGTCATCCACGCCTTCAACGGGGGTTCGACGCGCTGGACGCAAAATGGAGCGGGGGCGCCCCCAGACGATCAGTGAGCGGGTGCACGAGCACATCCGCAAGATGCACCGGGTCCTGGCCCTGTACGACACCCCGCCGACCGACGGGCGGGTGATATGTGTCGACGGGTTCGGGCCGCTCAACCTGATGCCCCGAAAGGGCACAGCATGGCGTCCAGCCGGCAGGCCCCGCCGGCTGCGGACCACCGACCACCGCTACGGCGGCGTGATGCACATGCCCGCCGCTCTCGACCTGGTCACCGGGAAGATCTTCTACCGGATCAGCAAACGCGAGCGGTGGCGCGAGTTCCTCGGTCTACTCAAAGCCCTGCGCAATCGCCGGCCCGGGGAGAAGCTGTACCTGGTGCTGGACAGATTCTCCCCGCACAAGCACACCGAGATCCGCACCTGGGCCGCCGACAACGACGCCGAACTGGTCTTCCTGCCGACCTACGGCTCCTGGCTGAACCGGAACGAAGCGGAGTCCGCCGCCCTGCGCCACTTCGCCCTCGACGGCACCGCCCACCGCACCCACGCCGAGCAGAACGCCACCATCGCCGCCTACCTCCGCCGGCGCAACGCACGCGCTGAACCGAAGACCAACTTCGCCCCGACTCACCTTCGCCATCCACTGCCCGCACCCGGCCGGTCCGGGCGACGCCGGCTGGCCTGGACGCCAGCTACATACCCGCAGGGGAAGCGGTGAGGTAGTGGTGGGCCAGCGTCGTCTCGGCTGCGGCCATGGGTATCTACGGCAGGGAATGGGCCGGGGCCATCGGAATTGGTGCGGAGGTCCAGGAACCTGCGGGCCGAGCCCGGCAGATGCGGCCTTCGGCGGCGAGCACGCCCAGGTTGGAGGCGCTCACGCGCTGCTGGGACTCATACGGATTGCCGGGGGAGGTGACGACGTGCCGGGGTGCCGGTGGCGGTGTCGTGGAGGGCGCGTTCGATGGCGGCGCCGGTGGGCCGGCGCATGCGGGCGGCCGTGGCGAGGAAGACGGTCGCAGGGTCGGTGGCGTGCAGGCCGACCATCGCCTCTGCGACCGCCTGCGACACCGGATGCCCGGTGGTCTACCCCGGCTCATGGGAGAGACCCAGATCTGTTGGGGTCCGCATGCAGTGAAGGCCCGGTGGATACCGGGCCTTCACTTCTGAGTAGCGGGGACAGGATTTGAACCTGCGACCTCTGGGTTATGAGCCCAGCGAGCTACCGAGCTGCTCCACCCCGCGACGGCACGATGAACTGTACGGCACTGAGCCGGATCAACCGAATCGACGTCAGGTCGGTACGGTCAGGAGACCATCGCCGGCCGGCGAGCACACTCGACGATGGTCATTGACCAGGCTGCAGTTGACGTAGGCGGACTGGCGGCGGACGTACAAAGCGGCTCTGGTCGACATCTCGGGACGGTCTCGCGATCACCGTCGGGCAGAGATCACGGTGCTGGGCGGAAATTCCCTGGTCATGGTGAAGTGGTGAGGAAGTCTGGGGACTCCGGGCAACAACCCGACCGTCGATCTTCCAGGGGCCGGTGGTCGGGCTCACGTGCCGATGCGCAGTCCCGATGGCCCTGAGGTGTTGGTTGGTTGTGCAGGCGCATCGAGAACGCGACCTCGCCGCGGTCCTGAGGCGGCGATCGAGACCCTGGCCGAGTGTGGCGATGTCGGAGATCTGCATGAACGAGCGTGATGCGGAGGGTGTGTTGCGCTTTGGCGTGGAGGTCACGGCGCGCGCCAATGTCGAGGCCCTGGAGCCGATCTTGCGTGCGGGGCAGGAGAGCGGTGAATTCCGCGAGTTCGACACGGAGTTGATGGCGCTCACGTTGAAGTCCGCGATCGATGCGGCGATCGTGCGCTTGGCGCGTCCGCCGCGGCTGACCTTGGCGGAGTGCGTCCGTGAACTGACCACTTTGGCCCGCCTGGCCACTAGGCAGGAGTCGTGACGACCCGCGCCGGGGGCTCCGGCAACCGCCGCCTTTTGCTCCAACTCGTCTGGGACGTGAGCGCACCCATCGTCGTGTTCTACGCGCTGCGTGGGCTGGGTGCGAGCACGTTCGTTGCGCTGTTGGCCGTTGCGGTGCTGCCCGTGGTGACCACGGGGTGTACTGGTTGCGGGATCGTCGCTTGGAGGCGATGGCGGCGTTCATGGCGGGGGTGATGGTGCTGGGGATGGTGGTCTCGCTGGTCAGTGGGGGCACGCGGTTCATGCTGGCCAAGGACGGTTGGGTGACCGGCGCGGCCGGATTGTGCTTCCTGGGATCGGCGTGGGCGCGTCGTCCCCTGGCCTATCTGGGGGCACGACCGTTGCTGGAGGGACGGTTCCGTTCCGATGGGACGCCGTGGGAGACGTTGTGGGAGAACGAGGCGGCGTTCCGGCGCATCTGGCGTGTTTCCACGGTGATGTGGGGAATCGCCCTGCTCGCCGACGCCGTGGCGCGGGTCGTGATGTCGTATGCGCTGCCAGTCGAGGTCGTGCCTGGACTCGGTGGTCTGCTCTGGCCCGTCACGATGGTGCTGTTGCAGCTGGTGAACGGCGTCTACTACCGGGCAGCGGGCCTGTGGCGGCTGACCGCGGGCTACGGCACGGGCGCGAGGCGGACGGCGTGATGCGCACGTTCGTGATCACTGGGCCGTCTCCGGCGTACTGCGGGGCATCGAGGACGTGTTGGAGGCGCGTGGGGTACCGGAGGCGATCCCGGTCGGCACCTCGTTTGGTGGGCTGGTAGCCGTCGAGTACGCGCGCAGGCAACCGTGACCGCACCGCACCCCGGCAGCGGTCGATCTGGACGGTTTCTGGTGGGGGAAGCCCGGTCAGTACCCCGACTCCGAGAAGGTGGGCGAGCAACTAAGGGCCGCGGCCGGGGCCGTGGCACCACCTGACTACGTCGAGCAGCAGATCGTGCATGCCGGACGGTACGGGATTCCGCCCGAGCGCGCCGAGGCCGCAACCCGTGGCACCGTGCGGCCGCTGCGGGACATGGTGGGGATGTACCGCTCGCGTGCCGCCTGGCGGCTGGTGTCGACGAACGCGAGGTGGTCGAGTGCCCGGTGGAGGTCGTGCCACCAGGCATCCGGTAGGTCCACGTCGTGGTGGAGGACCGGACTTTGGGACACAGGTGGTGCGTTGACGTGTTGGTAGCGCTCGGCCCGGTAGTCCCAACCGTCGGCCGACCGGCCCCGCACCCCGAGCCGCCACGGCCCCTGACAGCGTCCAGCCTGCGTAACCCCGTACTTCCCCGCCCGCGGCGTCGATGACGTCGAGCAGATCGCAGGCGGCCCGCCCTAACTAGGCCGTGAGTCGGGCCGCCAGGCCGTCGAGGACCCGGTCGAGCCCGTACGCGAAGTTGTCGTCACGGATCCGCTGCGGATGCACGTCCTGTTGGGCGGAGCTTCCCGCGCGCAGCCGGGGGTGCTCCTGTGTGGCCTCGTCGAAGGCCGGTCGCAGGCCCGCCACCCACTCCTGCTCGGTCTGGCCGCTGCGGGCGATCACCGAGAGGTACGCGGCCTCGGCGGTCGCGATCCCGATGACGTACGCCATGAGCGTGGCCATGGCCTGGTCCATCTCGTCCGCGGGGAAGCCCGCCGCCTCGAACTGCGCGAGCAGCGCCGACGACATCCGCATGGCGTTCGGGCCGATGTGGACGAGGCCGACCTGACCCAGTTCGGGGGCGATCCACGGGTGGCGCAGGGTCATGGCCCGCAGTTCGGTGGCGGTGTGGGTGACGGCCGTCCGCCACCGGGTCCCGTCGACGACGGTCGGTACGTCCGGTTCGCCGTAGACGTCGTCCACGACCAGCTCGATCAGCTCGTCCTTGTTGGCCACGTGTCGGTACAAGGAGGTGGCGGCCGTGCCCAGGCGGGTGCCGAGCTTGCGCATGCTGAGCTCCTCGACGCCCTCCGCGTCCAGCAGGCGGATCGCTTCGGCGACGATCTGCTCGCGGGTCAGGTGTTCCCGTTGCCGGGGGCGCGGCCGGGTCCACACCGAGGTGGTCGGCTTCTCGTCGTTCGGCATGCGGCCCTCGTTCCTTTTCGTCCCGTGTCGTCCCACGTCCGTCGTCCCCTCACGTTAGCGCACGCCGTACGCACCTTGCGTACAGCGTTACTTCGTGCGTACAGTGTTCACATCGGGAGAACGACGTACGCATCGAAGGGGAGTCGACATGTCCGAGAACGTGAGTTGGGACGCGCAGGGCAACTGGGAGGCCAAGGGCGACTGGGGGACCAGGGACTCGACGGGCAAGAAGCTGGACCTCGCCCACTGGCAGAGCCGACTGGACGCACTGCGCGCCGAGCACCACGTTCCGGCCGCGTCCCTCGCGATCCTCGTGGACGGGACGGTCCACGAGCTGGCCAGCGGCGTGCTCCACCGCGGCACGGGCGTCACCGCGACGACCGACTCGGTCTACCAGATGGGCTCGATCGCCAAGATCTACACCGCCACCCTGATCATGCGGCTCGTCGATGCGGGTCAACTGGACCTGGACGCGCCGGTCGTGGACGTGCTGCCGGAGTTCTCGGTCGCCGACCCCGAGGCCACCAGGTCCATCACCACGCGCCAACTGCTCAGCCACACAAGCGGTCTCACCTGCGACTTCACCTACGACAGCGGGCGCGGCGACGACTGCCTCGCCAAGTACGTCGAGGCCGCCAAGGACGTGGCGCTCGACTGCCCGCCCGGCACCGCGATCTCCTACAGCGGCATCGGGTACAACGTGCTCGGCCGGATCATCGAGGTGGTCACGGGCAAGGTCTGGGACGAGGCCCTCAAGGACCTGCTCCTCACCCCGCTCGGCCTCACGCACACCATGACGCTTCCCGAGGAGGCGCTGCGGTTCCGTGCGGCGATGGGGCACCTGGGCGAAGCGGGCCAGGATCCGGACCCGGCACCGTCCTGGGACCTGATGCCGCGCTCGGCGGGCCCCTACGGCAGGGTCATCGCCACGGCCGGTGACGTCGCACGGCTCGCGCGGATGCACCTCGACGGCGGTGTCGCGCAGGACGGCACGCGCGTGCTCTCCGAAGAGACGGTCGCACTGATGCAGCGGCGCGAGGTCGACTCCCCCGACAAGTGGACCGTCAGCGCGGACGGTTGGGGCCTGGGCTGGACCCTGTACGACTGGAACGGCGTCCGCGGATACGGGCACGACGGCGCCTCGATCGGGCAGTACGGCTATCTGCGCGTGGTGCCCTCGGCGGGTGTCGCGGTCGCGCTGCTCACCAACGGCGGCGGTGCGCGCGAACTGTACGCGGCGCTCTACCGCGAACTCCTGGCCGAGCTGGCCGGGGTGACGATGCCGGAGCCCTTCGCCCCTCCGGCCCAACCGCCCACGGTCGACCTCGCGCCGCTCGTCGGCACCTACCGGCGCGAGGGCGTGGTCATCACCGTGACCGAGCGGGACGGTGCGGCCCACGCGGTGTACGAGTTCGTCGACGGCATGAAGGACTTCTCCGAGCCCCTGGAAATAGACCTGGTCCCGGTGACGGAGACGGTCTTCGCGGGCACCGGGGTGGGCGCGGCGTTCAGCCAGGACTACATGCCGGTGGTCTTCTCCACGCTGGAGGACGGCACAGCCTGCGTCTACATCGGCATGCGCTGCGGCCCCAAGGTCGCGTAGCACGGCCACCACCGCGACAGACTCCCCCACCGGTCCGACGCGGTGTCCGGTCGGACCGGACCGTTTTCCGCGAGCGAACGGGCGTTCTGCGCGAACCGACCGGGCTGTCACCGGCCACGGGCAGCGTGCGGTTGTCGCAGTTCCGAACGCGAGGGGACCGGCCATGGGGGCGGGAACGATGGGGTGAGGCGTGCGCCCGGGCCGAGGACGTTGCCGCGAGGGAACACGCCACAGACAGGCATAGCTCGCTCTCGCCGCCGGCCGGCTCTGACCACCGCGGGGCCCGGGCGCACATGACCTCACGCGCAGCCGCACGGAAACCGCGCTCGTGGGCCTCGCCAGAAGACCGACCGGATCCGGGGCAAGATCTCCGGCCGCAATCCTGCCCATGAACGTTCCGACCGACGATCCCTCGATCGAGGCATCAGAGCATACGGCCCGCGCATCAGGGCGCACGCCCCGGAACTCGCGGCCCCGCCTTGCCCCAGGGGCAGCTGCCGGGTCGCGACTTCCGGCCCTCGAATCCGAGGCCGGCATGCTGCGTATCGAGGTCGTCAATGCGTGCGAGGAGCGGGCATCCGCCTTGGGTACGCGGCCCGGGGAGGTCGAGTCGGGGCGGGCCTGCTGCGGATGGATGTGGCCGCCGGCTCGTGGGGTGTCATCCCTGGCCCGGCGGGTGGCAAGACGGTGTGGGTGCTGGTGCCGCTCGCCTGAGGCGCCGGTCACCGACGACTGCCAGCGACGGCCTCCCCCCTTCCCGCGGCATCTGCCGCCGCTGCCTTGCGCCAGGCAGCGGCGGTGATTTCGGTCGTCTTGGCCGCACGCTCACCCCCAACTCCGTGGCTACATCTCGCTCTTGAGTGAGCACTCATCGTGACGGAATGGTTGGGTCGCGCTCAGAGCTTCCTGTCGGTCCAGGCGAATCGCCGTCCCTGTGCCGACGCGGTGCCGGACGAGCATGTCCCCTTCCGAGAAGAGAACGGAGAGGCAATGAAGCTCAGGAACAGTGTCGCGGCCGTCATCGTCGCGTGCGGACTGGCAGTGACCGGCATAGCGGGAACCGGTGCGGCACAGGCGGCCACGCCGGCCTCCGCGTCGGTCGGCCAGGGGGTGAAGGCGGCGGACCAGCTGTCCCTGCAGCAACTCCTCGACGCGGCCGCGGACGAGGTCCACATGACGTTCCCGAACGCCACGCTCATGGTGGCAGACGGCAGCTCGCCCAGCGGCAAGACCCAGGACATGTCGCAGGTGACAGACTGGCGCCTCGTCTACAACACCGGTGACGGTGCTTCCCGCATCAAGTCCATCGAACTCCACGCCACGCTTGAGGGCGAGATCGACCAGCCGATCTACCACACGTCGTCGTGGGGCGGCGTCATGCCGATCACCGACCAGGCCGCCCTGACACCCGACGAGGCGTACGACATCCTCCAGGACGCCGGCCACGGTGACGCCTACCAGTACGTCTCACTGGTCAAGCCCCTCGTGGCCCGGCCCCACCTGCAGTACCACTTCTCCAACATCCGCGGCGGCTGCGACGGATACGCGGTGAACGTCGACGACCTCGCCGTCAACCCCCTCTGCGGCTGACCGCACACCTCACACAGCGGCGGGGACGGCGTGACCACGCTCCCCCGCCGCTTCCCAGGCACCGAGAGCGACCGTTCACGGACACCGGGGTCGTCAACGTCCCCTCAGGCGGCAGGAGACAGGAGAACGTGATGCAGGGCGAGGAACAGTACTCGGACAGCCTCGACGAGTTCATCAAGAAGATCACCCTGTGGTACGAGAACGACCACGAGGGTTTCAAGACCATGTACGACGCCGCGGTCAAGAACGTGGTCCCGTACCCGGAAGACACCCCTGTCGAGGTCCAATACGACTGGAAGGACCGGGACTTCGACTGCCTGTGTGAGTTCTTCAGGGAGTGGTACGAGTGGCATCCCGGGGTCAACAACGGGCTGGACTACATCGAGAAGTTCAGCTGGCTCACCTACGAGAACGACTACGGCATGGTCTTTGCGACCTCGGGCCCGGGGTACAAGATGACCGCCGACTTCACGCACCTGCAGGGCCTGCAGATGGACGCGGACACGCCGGAGTCCCAGGAACTCATCGAGGAGTGGGTCAAGGAACTCGGGACGAAGCGTATGGCCGACTACCGGCCCGGCCCCTGGAACAGCTTCAACGATTTCTTCATCCGGCAGCTCAAGGACGGTAAGCGGCCGATCGACGCCCAGGGCGACGACAGCGTGGTGGTCGCCCCGGCGGACTGTGTCATCAACATGATCGTCGACGACCTGACCGAGACCACGCCGATCCCGGTCAAAACGGTGACCATGAACGTCAAGCAGCTGCTGGAGAACTCCGAGCACGCCCAACGCTTTCTCGGCGGAACCGCGGTGTCCTGCATCCTGATGCCAGACAGCTACCACTGGTATCACTCCCCGGTCAGGGGTGAGGTGGTGGAGGCCCGCGATGACATCGGCGGCGTCTACTACGGAATGCGGGACTTCCCCGAACTCCTCAACAAGGGAAACGTCGGCTACGGCTACGACTACGCGATGTTCGACAACTTCCGCCGGGGATACGTCATCATCAAGACGCGGTACCTGGACGTGGAGGGGAAACCAGACGGCGAAGGGTACGTCGGCGTGGTGCCCGTCGGCCTCAACTCGATCGCCTCCGTGAATTTCCTGGAGAAGTTCAAGAGCCCGATCAAGCAACCGGTCCCGGTGGAAAAGGGAGAGCAGATCGGGAACTTCATGTACGGCGGGTCGCTGAACATTCTGCTGTTCGAACCCGGACGGTTCCCCGCCCTGCAGTTGCTCCAGGGCCAGCGCATCGGCGTCCTGGAGCAACCCAAGCGCACGGCCGGGCTGTTCACCGGCGCCTATCACACGCAGTCCCGACGGCGCCGCCCTCTGGCTCCGTGATCCCGCTGCCGAACGGAAGGTGAACCGTGTCCTCAGACGACCTCGTCGGGTCGATTCCGGCGAACGTTCCCGACACCCTGCGCATCGACTTCTACACCGGCGACACCAGGAAAGTCCGCTCCTACTCCGGGCACGTGCACATCGACAGCAAGGACTTCCCCGGAACCAAGAACCACCTGTTCTACTGGTTCTTCGAGAGCCAGACCTGCAACCCCCACGTCGCGGTCCACGACCAGCAGGAGCTGATCAGCCGGACGCCGCTGCTGATCTGGCTCAACGGCGGGCCCGGCGCCTCCTCGCTGCTGGGTCTGTTCCTGGAGAACGGGCCGCTGTCGATCGGCGACGATGCCGCCGGAACCGTATCGGTGAACCCCAACACCTGGAACCAGGAAGCACACGTCGTCTACTGGGACCAGCCCATCGGCACCGGATACAGCTACTCCGACGTCGGCGAGTACGTCCAGGACGAGCGCACCCTGGGCCGGATGTTCTGGGAGGGCCTCCAGGAGTTCTTCGCCGCACACCCGGAGTACGCGCAATGCCCGGTGTACGTCTGCGGGGAGAGCTACGCCGGCAAGTACGTGCCGACGATCGCCCTGGAGATCGACCAGCAGAACCGCCGGAAGGCCGGCGGACGGCACATCAACCTGAAGGGCATCGCGGTCGGCAACGGCTGGATCAAACCCGAGCTGTCGCTCCGCGCCATGATCGACTACGTCTACACGACCGGGTTCCTCGGCATCAGCCAGCGGGACGCCCTGTACGACGCCCACGCCGACTACCAGGCCGCCCTCGATGCCGGAGAAATGGCGAAGGCCACCAAGCTCGGCAATGACCTGGTGACCACGACCCTGGCATACGGCGGGAACTTCGACCTCTACGACGTGCGGCGGTGGGACGACTTGCCCATGGGGGCGCTGCGCGCCTACCTCGACAGCAAGAACGTGAAGGAGTCCCTGCACGTCCCGGCGGGCGTCACCTGGCAGTGCGCCGACAACGAGGGCCCGGTCGCCGAATGGCTGGTGAACGGCAACATGGCGGACTGCTCCGGGCAGTACGCCGAGGTCCTCGACAAGGGCTACAAGACCCTGCTCTACACCGGGAACTTCGACACCGCCTGCGGATACCGGAGCACCGAGGTGGTCCTCGACGACCTCATGCGACAGAAGGGCGAACACGCGCACGCGGAATGGCGCAACGCTCCCCGCATGGTCTGGACGCAGGCGCAGGGGAACCCGAAGGGATTCGTGCGCCACCACAGGAACCTGACGCAGGTCAGCGTGCCTGGCTCCGGACACCAGGTGCCGGCGTTCCAGCCGCAGATCTGTCGGGAGATGCTCTACAACTGGCTCTTCGATCGCCCCTTCCCCGGCTACGACCCGCAGCAGTCCCTCAAGCACCGCAACGGCACCGGCGGCCTGCGGAAGGGATGAACACACCCGCACGGCGTCCGACCACCGCCGGTACCGACTGACGGGCCAGGCCGACAGGGAGTTGTCCCTGCCGGCCTGGCCCGATCCGTCGCACCGGGGCGCGCGACGGCTACGGACCAGCGCCCGCCACGTGCTCACGACTCCAGACAGGCCCCTCGCCGACGACCTGGAGGTCGGCGGTCAATGCGTTTCGCCTCCGCATGTGAGAGGCCGGCTGTCCGGTGCATCATGGCTTGACCGTGATGTAAGACTTGCAGCATGGACATGGGGCGCGAGTCACGGTGGGAAAAGGACGCAATGACGGTGGAGATCGTTTTCGCCCTGGTGACTGCCATCGCGCTGGCTGCGGCGGTCTTCGCCGTCGCTCTGACTCTCACACTGGCCTTTGGCGTCTCTGGGCCAGCGAAGAAGAGTGTGCTGGTGGGGGGCGCCTTGCTTGGAGCGGCGGCCGGAATGTGGCGGCTGGTCCGGGTGCTGCTCCGGTTTGACAAGCGGGCCCGACTGGGCCGCTGACTGCGGGCATTTTCCTCAAGGTCGGTAGCCTGCCGGCGTGGGGATCGTTGAGCGGCTGGTGCCGGATGGGTTGTGGCAGTTGTTCCGGCGGGTGGCGCCGGAGGCGCCCTCGCGGCCTGAGGGTGGCGGCCGGCGTTGCCACGGTGACCGGGGGGTGCTGGCGGCGATCGTGTTCGTGGCGACGTCGGGCTGTACGTGGCAGCAGTTGCCTGCCGCGTCGTTCGGGCCGTCCGGTGCGACGGCCCACGGCAGGTTCACCGAGTGGACGAAGGCCAGGATGTGAGCCAAGCACCACCGCCCGGTCCTCGACGAAATCGGCTCCTGCGGCGACATGGACCGGTCGAGCTTCCCTGTCGGGATGTCGGGATTCCCAGTCGGCATCTCGACGGCGAACCTCCACTGCAGCCAGGCCCTGATCCCGCTCGTGAAGGCCAGCAACAACGCTCTGGACACAGGCTGATGGTCTCCCTGCTCTTCACCGTCTGCGGAGCCATGCTCGTCTCCCGCAGACTCGACACCCCGTCCCTCTACTCCTTACGTCTCCCCCGCCCAGTGACCCCGCTGCGGCTGCCGCAGGGCGCTGCTCCGGCGGAGTCCGACGGGAGACGCGGAGGGGACACGGAGGAGCTGCCAGGGGTGCCGGTGCGGTCGTCGAAACGCCGTGTGCCGTGTGGACACCGGTTGCAGCCGACCGGCCGCCGCCTAGATTGAGTCCATGGGAACGAGCCCCCGCCAGACCTCGTCGACCGCCGACGGGCTCGCGCACGGCTGTGCGTCGTGCCGGGCGGTACGGCGCGGAAGGAACGGCTGGTGAACCGGGTGTGCCGGCGCGGCCCGCTCGGCTGGGTGCTGCGCCGTCCCGACGCGGCCGCGCAACTGCGCCGGGCGCTCTGGGCCACGCTCGCCAGCCTCGGCGTCTTCTATCTGCTGCGGTACGGGTTCAACGAGCCGGCCATGGCGCTCTATGCGCTGTTCGGGGCCATTCCGATCACCCTCTTCTCCCGGCTGCCGGGTACCGCGCGCGAGCGCACCGCCCCCTTGCTCGCCGCCCTGCCGGTGGGACTGTTGCTGGTCACCGCGGGGACCTTTCTGGCCGCGCACTCCTGGAGCGCGGCACTGGGGATGTTCGTCGTCACCTTCGTCACGTCCTACCTGGGCGTGGGCGGCCCGGCCACCGGCGGACTGGCCACCTCGTTCCAGCTCTACTACCTGTTGCCCTGTTTCCCGCCCTACGCCCCGGAATCCCTCGGGCAGCGGCTCGGTGGACTGGCCGTCGGCATGCTCGCTGCCGCGCTCGTCGACCGGCTGCTGTGGCAGGGTCCCCTGCCGCCGCCGTACCGTGTGCTGCTCGCCGACGCGGTGGACGCCACCGCCGAGTACTGCACGGCACTGGCGCGCCGCATCGCGGAGCCGTCCGACGACACCGTCGCTCCCCCGCACGACAGGGTGAGCCAGACCCTGTTCGCCACCCGACTGACGCAGGTCGCGCTGCCCGAACGCCCCACCGGAGCCTCACTGCGGCACCGCGGTCTGTACGACGTACGGGCCGCGCTGCGTCATCTGGTCAACCAACTCGATCGGATCGCCCTCGACCGGCACGGTCCCGCTCCTCACGCCGCTCGCCTTCTCGACTCCACCGCCGGCAGCCTGCGGCGCGCTGCCGGCGTCCTCCGTGCCGCCGCTCCCGAGGAACTGGCCACCGATACGTTGGCCGAGTCGGTGCGTTCCTTCGGATGCGCCCGCCGGGCCACGGTCGGCACCGCGAGCCCCGGACAACTGCGCCTGGCCGCGGTCGTCCACGACACGGCCGCGGCCGGAGTGCTGCTCACCGAGGCCGCCCGCATCGCCTTCGGCGCACCGCCGCAGCACCTGTGGCGCCGCCTGGACACCCCCTTCCGGTACGCCACGGTCAGCGCCCCCGTCCGCTACTGGTACCGACTGCGCCTGCATCTGACGCCGCGGTCGGTGCTGTTCCAGAACGCGCTGCGGGCGGCCCTCGCCCTCGCCGGGGCCAGGCTCCTCGTCGGCAGCCTCAACCTGCCGCACGGCTTCTGGGTCCTGCTGGCCACGCTGAGCCTGCTGCGCACCTCCGCCTCGGACACCCGAGGAGCCTTGGCACCGGCGTTCCTCGGCACCGGGTTGGGTGCCGTGGTGGCGGCCTCGTTGGTCGTCGTCGCCGGTAACACCCCGGCCGTCTACATGGTCGCGGCTCCCCTGGTGGTGTTCCTCGGCTTCGGGGTGGGGCCGCTGTTGGGGCCGGTCTGGGTCCAGGCGGCGCTCACGCTCACGTTGGTGACCGTCTTCGCACAGGTCGAACCGCCCAGCCTGGGCATTCCCACGTGGCGTTTCCTGGACGTGCTGATCGGCGGTCTCATCGGTGCCACCGCCGCCCTGCTCGCCTGGCCCCGGGGTGCGCAGAACGAACTCCGGCGCTCCGTGGTCCGCTTCATGGCGGCATCTGCCCAGGCATGCCAGGACCTCACCGAACGGCTGTGCCTGCCGCCCAGGGGCCAGGGCGTTGCCGCCGCGGACGGCGAGGTGCTGCGCGACGCCGACCGCACCCTCCGGCTCGTCCAAGCCGCCTACGCCCAGTACCGCACCGAAGGGGCCTCCAGGAAGAACCCCGAACTGCCCTGGGAACTCGCCATGGCCGCCGGCTACAGCACCGTGGGCGGCGGCGCGCTGCTGCTCACCGAACACGCCACCGATACCACCCCGCCGCCGCCGGCCGTCGCCGGCCAACTCGTCGACCTCGCCGCCCGCGTGGCCGACGACTGCCGCCGTGCGGCCGAACTGGTCCGGCGTTCGGGCGACGTCGAGCCCCACGAGCGCGGCGGATACCTGGCCGACGAATCCGGCCCGCTGATCGCCTCGACGGCCCACGGCGCCGGCACCGGGCCCGCGGCCGTCGTCCTCGTCGCCGACCTGGAGGCGTGGCTCACCGGCATCGCGTACGACGCCACCCGCGTCGATCGGGTGCTGGACGACCTGCGCGCCGGCCGGACGGCGGACCTCGGCTATCGCTACTGAGCGCGCGTGCCGGACGCTGGTGGGGCGGCTCCCCTCATCGGGCCCGTGCGCCGTCAGGCGCGTGGTGTTGAACAGGGCGGAGGCGGTGCCTGCGTAACCGGTGGGGGCGGCGGTCATGACCGACGGGGTGGAACCGGTCAGGGCGAAGGACGTTCCGAATCCGGCGGCCATCATCGGGGCCACCAGCAAGGGATACGAGGGGTTGGGGCCGGCTGCCGCCCAGCCCGCCAGGCCCGCGGCCGCCACCAGCATGCCCGCGACCACCAGGGGCCAGTGACCGGTGGCCGGTGCGGCGGGCCAGTCGGCCGGACAGCGGAGGCGAACGTGGTCATCACCACGGCCGGCAACAGGGCCACTCCGGTCTCCAGAGCGCTGTAACCGCGCTGTCTTTGGAAGTCGAGACTGGCAGTGAACACCATGCCGTAGAAGGCGAAGTCGAACAGCAGGCCGATGGCGGCTCCCCCGCCCCTCGCGCGCGAGCGCAGCAGGCGCACCGGCAGCACAGGCATGCGGGCCAGCCGCTCGCGCAGTACGAAGGCGGCTGCGCACACCGCCGAGAGTCCCGCCATGGCCAGGACCGCCGGGTCGAACCAGCCGCGCCGGCCGGCCTCGTTGAGGGCGACGGTCAAGAGGGCGACCATCACCGCAACGGCGCACTGGGCCGGCCAGTCCAGGGACCGGGCGGCGTGCCGGCGCGAGGGCGCGACGCACCGCAGGGTCAGCGCCAGGCAGGCGACGCCGACCGGCAGGTTGATGGGGAACACCCAGCGCCAGCCCAGCGTGGTGACCAGGAGCCCACCGAGCAGCGGGCCGGCGGATGCGGCGATGCCAGGCCATGGATCCCCACGGTCCGAAGGCCCGCGAGCGGGCGCGGGGCACGCCTGTTGGAGCAGGGCGCGGGAACCGGGCACGATCAGCGCCGCGCCGGCCCCCGCCACCAGCCGGGCCACGACCAGCGAGGCCGGGTGGTTCTGGGCGAGTGCGCAGGCGAGCGAGGCCAGGGGGAAGACCGCCACGCCCCAGCAGAGGACCCGCCGGCTGCCCAACCGGTCCCCCAGGGCGCCACCGGTCAGCAGCAGCCCGGCGAAGACCAGGGTGTACCCGTCGGTGATCCACTGGATCCCGGTGAGGGAGGTGCCCAGTTCCCGGCCCACCACCGGCACGGCCACATTGATGATCGTGACGTCCAGGATCACCATGAAGTACCCGGCGCACACCGCGAGCAACGGGCCACGGGACCGCCACCGGTCTCCCGTGGCTCCGTGGGTCGGGTTGCCGTCGACGCGTTGCGTATCCGCCATGGTTCTGATCCGCCGGACAGCGAAGCCCTGGCAGTGCCCACCGTATGGGACGGGTGACGAGAGAGGCGGGCCAGTCATGTCCTGGTGTGCCCCGCCGCGGGGGCGGTGTCCAGGGCGATGGCTGAGCGGTGGGCGGTGGCCCGGGCCCACGTGCCGGTGACGCACAGCCCCAGCAGGGCCACCGCGGCTCCGCAGCCGGTGACGATCCACCAGACCGGCTGTTCGGCCTGCCCGAAGGCCGCGGTGAAGGCCAACCTGCCGCCCGGGCCCGGGTGCAGACCGTGGGTCAGTCCCAACGACAGCACCGCCCCGAAGGTCGCCACTCCCAGGACCACGCCGATGCGACAGGCGGCCATGGTGATGGCGGAGGCGGTGCCCGCGCGGGTCCGGGGCATGCCGGCCACCGCCAGCGCCGTCGCCGGTACGTCCACCAGGCCGATCCCGGCGCCGAACAGGGCGTAGGCGAGGCACAGCGACACGGCCTGGTCCTGCCCGTGGCAGACGGCCATCAGCAGGCCGCTGGACGCCATCGCGACACCCGCGAGCACCAGGGGCAGACGCGGGCCCTGGCTGCCCGACAGACGGCCGGCCACCGGAGCACAGGCCACCGTCATCAGAGGCATCGGCAGCATCCACAACCCGGCGGCGAACGCGCTCAGGCCCCGCACGTCCTGGAGGTACAGGGTGCTGACGAACAGGTACCCGCCGAGCGCGGCGAACGAGGCCACGGAGATGCCCACCGATCCGGTGAACGGCACGCTGCGGAAGAAGTACAGGTCGACGAGGGGTTGCAGGCAGTTGCGCTCCCATACCGCGAAGGCGACGAGGGCAACCGCCGCGGCGGCCAGGCAGGTCAGGATCGGCGGCGCGCTCCAACCATGGCGCGGGCCCTCGATGATCGCGTACGTCAGTGCGCCGAGCAGGACCACCACCAGCAGTTGGCCCAGGACGTCGGTGCGCCGGACCTCCGACGAACGCGACTCCGGTACGAACCGACGGGTCAGCGCCAGGGTGGACAACGCGATGGGCACATTGATCCAGAAGATCGAGCGCCAGCCGTCGGCGGCGACCAGGGCGCCGCCGACGAGGGGGCCGACCGCGAGCCCGGTGCCGAAGGCCGCGCTCCACATGCCGATCGCCCGACTCCGCTGGGCGGTGTCCGTGAACGAGTGGGTGATCACCGAGAGGGAGACGGGGGCGATCATGACTCCGCCGAGTGCCTGGACGACCCGACAGGCGATGAGGACCTGCAGGGTGGCGGCGAGCGCGCACAGCGCGGAGCCGAGGCCGAACAGCAGCAGCCCGAGGCCGAAGATCCGGCGTCGACCGATCCGGTCCCCGGTCGAACCGGCCAGGATGATCAGCGCGGCGACGACCAGGTTGTACACGTCGATCACCCATTGCATGCCCGAGACGGAGGTGTGCAGTGGGTGCTGCATGTCGGGCAGGGCGACGTTCAGGGCGGTGCTGTCGAGGCCGACCATGAGGACCGCCAGACAGCACACCAGGGCCAACATGCGCCCGCGGAGGGTGCGCAGGTCCGTCGATCCGGTCCCGCTGCGGGGCCGCACGGTGCGACGGTCGAGACCGGTGCGGGCAGACGTCTGGCCGGGCAGCAGCATCATCGTTCTCTCTCACTTCGGGAGCCCCGCGCAGACCTCGCGGTGGGGCGTGGAAGAGCCGGCAGCCCCCGCTGCCGCGCCGTGGTGAGGGACGCGGCCCCCGTGAGTGCGGCGGGCGGCGGGCTGCGTCGGGGACTCGGTACACCGGCGGCAGCGCGGCGCGCCGATGTCTTCCGGGCCCGGTCCGTTTCGACTGTAGGAGCGGAGGGGCACTGAGCGGTTCGGGCGACCGGAGGAGGCGGCGGGGGACAAGTCGGCGACGATCCGGACCGGACCGGTGGAGCACCGTTCCCCCACCCCACCCTCCGTTCGGCCGATCCCCTCGGCCATGCGCCCCCGGTAACGTCGAGGTCAGACATTTGCACCGCGCCATGGAAAACCCCGCGCGCATTCCCCGCCCGCTTTCCGCACGATAACGGAGGGCGAAAAGCGGAATGCAGAAGACGTAAAGCGGGGGACGTAAAGCGCAAGGCGCAAGGAGCAAAACGGGGACGAATGCATCGCATTATCCGTCCCGTCGCCCCCTTCATGGCCCGAGAGGAATTCCCATGACGCACACCATGCACCGGTCCGACCTGACCGGGGAGCTGAAGCATGACCACCGCGCGATCCAGACCGTGTTCGATCGGATCGACTGCGCCGCCGAAGCGGACCGCGAGCGGCTCGTGTGCCACGCCGCCGCGGAGTTCGAGCGGCACGCCGTGGCCGAGCGTCGCTTCCTGCTGCCGGTGGTGCGGTGCGAGGTGCGCGGCGGCGACGTCCTGGCCGGTCGGGTGGAGGACGAGTACGCGGAAGTGATGCGGACGCTGTACCCGGCGGTGTCGGCCTCGGTCCGAGATGCCGGCTTCGACGAGCGGGTCCAGGCCCTGGCGTCGGCGTTCAAGCGGCATGTCTGGTACTGCGAGAGCTGGCTCTTCCCCGAGGTGTGCCGGGTCTGTTCCGCGGCCGAACTGGCCCGGCTCGGCGAGGACTTCCGCCGGCACGCCCACCGGCACCAAGCCGACATCGCCTGATCCGGCGGGACCGGAACGACGGGCGGACGTGGTGCCGGTGGGGGGGCGAGCTGCTTGATCACGGGTTGACCGTTGAAGATGAATCCGGAGAACACCGCCACCATGATGGTGGCCGCGGCGACGACCACCGCACCCGCCTGGGCGAACCCACGGACCGTGGCCCCTACCGGGTCCGCGCCGTGCACGCGCGCCTCGCGCATCGAGGTGACCAGGAACATCTGGTAGTCCATGGCCAGTCCGTACAACACCCCCGTGACGACGACCGGCAGCAGGCTGACCACGGGGGTGGCCGCGTCGAGCCCCAGCAGCGGCTGGGGCCAGCCCCATGGGAAGACCGCGGTCGTGGCGCCGAAGGTGGCCGCCACGCTGAGCAGGAATCCCGCGGTGGCCAGCACCGGGACGAGTATGGAGCGGAATACCAACAGGAGCACGACGAGCGACAGTCCCAGGACGGTGAGCAGGTGGAGGGGCAGCGCGTCGGCCAGGCTGTCCGAGACGTCGATGGCCAGCGCCGTGAAGCCGGTGGTGCCCAGGGGGACGCCGTGTGCCGCGCTCATGTCCCGGCTCTTCGCCCGCACCGCGGTGGCGAGTTGCTTGGTGCCCTCGTCGTCGGGGCCGTCCTGCGGAACGAGCCCGAACACGGCCGTGCTGCCGGTGGAGTTCAGCGCGGCGAGGCTCACCGAGTCGGTGCCCTCGGTGGCCTTGAGGTCGCGGGCGACGGCTGCCAGGGTCTGCGGTGCGAGCGGGTGTCCCTGGTCCATGGAGCGCGCCACGACCATCAACGGGCCGTTGTAGCCGGGACCGAATGCCCTGCTGACCTCCTGGTAGTTCGGCGCTGTGCGGTGTCGGGGTGATAGCTGGCCTGGGAGGGCAGGCCGAGTTCCATGTCGACGGCGGTACGGCCAGCGCCAGCGTCACCAGACAGGTGGCGAGGAATGCGGGCCCCCTGCGACGGGCCAGGCCACTCCCCCACCGGGTGCCGCGCCCCTCGGGGTTGCTCACACGGTCCCGGGCCCGGTTTCGGGCGCGGGTGGAGCAGATACCCTCCTTCACCAGGCCCAGCGCGGCGGGCAGCAACGTCAGGGCGATGCCGACCGCCAGTCCCAGCATCAGGGCCAGCATGGCGGTGAGCGAGTGGATCTCGAAGACGCTGGAGAGCGCGAAGGTGCCGCCCACGCCGACGATGACGCCGGACAGGGCCACGAGCAGGGGCAGTCCGACGGCCACCAGGGATCCGAGGGCGACCAGGAGGACGACGGCCGCGACGACCAAGCCGATGATCTCGCCGACGCCGACGCCGACGACCTCGGGCAGCTCCGTCATCGTCGCCGAGGGCAGTACCTCCAGGTGTCCGCGGTCGGCCTGCTGCCGGGCGGCCGTGACGAGGCTGTCGATGGTGCCGGACGGCAACTCATAGGTCTGTTCGTCGAATTGGAACTGCAGCATGGCCAGGGAGCCGTCGCCCGAAACCACCACGCCGGGCACCGGCCGGGCACCGGAATCGGTTGACCGCCAGCAACGACACCACGACGGCGACGATCGCCGCCCAACCGGCGATCACGACGGCGCCGTCGACGCACTCCAGCAGTTCAGCGACTCCCTGCACCCGCTGCTGGTACGGGCACAGGAAGCGGGAGAGGTCCGGGACGACCTCACCGAAGCCGATATCCCGCACTGCCTGGTGATGGGCATCGCGGGCCTGGCCCTGCCAGGCACCACCGCCTCGATGCGCGCCCGTTCCGTCGCCCTGCTCTTCGACTCCCTCCACCCGGCCCACGCCACCCCCTGCCCCCGTTGCGGGACGACGAGCGCGAGTATCTCGGCAACGCCGTCGGTCGGGTCGTCCGCGGGGAGAAGTGACACGCGGAGGCGGGCCGTTCCGCCGCTGACGCACGTGCGGGCCGGCGGGCCCGGCGCACCCACTGCGCGGCGGCAGCCGTAAGACTCACAGCGCTATCGCCCTCCACCCGGCGGCGACGGCCAGTGCCGCGAAGACCGCGCAGGCCACCGGGGTGACGAAGGCGGCATGCGGGCCTGCGGTGTCGATGGCCCAACCTGCCAGCACATCGCCTGCCGATATGCCGACCGAGAGACCGGACAGCAACCAGCTCAGCCCCTCGTTCAGCCGCACCGCCGGAACCAGGCGCTGCACAAGGGAGTTGGCGGTGATCATGCTCGGCGAGGCGAACATCCCGGACAGCAGCAGGACCGCGCCGAGTGCCGGCAGGCCGTCGACCACGAACAGCGGGAACAGCAGCAGGGCGAAGACGGCAGTGCTCAGCAACAGGCGCGTACGCAACGTGGAGCGCCATTGGAGCCCGCCCATCACCAGTCCCGCCAGCGTGCTCCCGACCGCCAGGCACACCAGGGCGAGCGAGGCGGCGGCCTTGTGCCCCAGGGAGGCCCCGTAGGCGACGCAGGTGACGTCCAGCGAACCGAAGACCGCACCGACGCCCACGAACACCGTGCACAGCACCCACACCGCGCCGTTGCGCAGCAGAGACGGGGCCGTGGTGTGGAGGTGGCGCGCGGCGAGGGCGGGTTCGGTGGCACGTTGCCCGGTGAGGGCCAGTGTGCCGACGAGGGCGCAGGCCAGAGCGCTGAGTACACCCGCCTCGGGGGCGATGCCGGTGGCCAGGCACAGTGCCAGTATCGGACCGGCGACGAAGGTCACGTTCTCAGCCACGCTTTCCAGCGAGAAGGCGGTGTGCAACCTCGGGTCGTCGCGGTAGAGCGCGCTCCACCGGGCGCGCAGCATCGAGTCCACGTTGGGCAGGGTGCCGGCGGTGACCGCAGCCGGGAAGTACACCCAGCCCGGCAGCACGAGGACGCCACAGGCGACCAGCGTCACCAGTCCCGCACAGGAGACCATCAGCGCGGGCACGGCGGCCCGGCGCTGCCCGTACCGGTCGACCGCGCGTGCCACCCAGGGACTGATCACGGCGTTGGCCAGGACGAAGGTGGAACAGACCGCGCCGGCCAGGCCGTAGCTGCCGTGCCGCCCGGACACCAGGCCCACCAGGCCCAGGCCGATCATGGCGCGCGGCATCCGCGCCAACCAGCCCACCGCCACCAGCGGTCGGGCCCCGGGGGCCGACAACATCGCCCGATACGCTCCGAACACCGCTACGCCTCCCCACTCTCCTCGGTACAGGCACGGGTTCGATCGTCACCGCGGGCGGCTGCTCCGGCCCATCCCACAGGCGCCGGACCCACCGGTGGATCGCGGTGTCCACCGGCGGGCCCTGGGCAGTCACCCGGTGACGTGGCGGTGCAGTCCCTCGACGAGGGCGGCCAGGCGGGCGCGGAGGCCGGGATCGCGCGGGGAGTTGTCGGGGTGGAAGGCGGTATGGGCCTCGGTGATCGCCACACCCTGGTCGATGCCCCGCGCGCCACAGGCAGTCAGGACCTTGCGCAGTTCCTCCTGGGCCCACTGGGCACCGTAGGCGCTGGGCTGGCGCTGATGACGGCGGCGGTCTTGGCGGAGAGCGCGGAGCTGCCGTAGGGGCGGGACGCCCAGTCGAGGGCGTTCTTGAGCTGGCCCGGCCGTCCCATATGTACAGGCCGATCGCGGGGCCGGCGAGGGCGGCGGTCGCGCGCAGGGCGGCGGTGTTGAAGGAGTCGGCGCCCAGGCTGCCGGAGCAGCCGACACCCCGGCCACCCTCACCGACGACCAGCGCGCCGCCCTCACCGCGGCACTGCCGACGCTCCGGGCGCTGGCCGCGGCCGGCCAGGAGACGCCCACCGCACCCGGCGAGTGACGGCCCCACAGACAAGGGCGGGCAGGCAGCCAGCGGCCTGGCCCGTGCCGATCGACGCACCCGTCCCCTGCCGTTTCAACCGTTCGACCGATGCCGCCGCCCCGCACCGCCTCCTATCTTCGGAACTCCCCGGACGACGAAGAAGGAGGCGTGGCGAGATGTCGACGATGGTCAAGCGGGTGGTGGTGGGAGTGGACGGCTCGCCCGGCAGCGTCGCGGCGCTCCGACGCGGCGCCCAGGAGGCCGCCCGCCATCACGCGCTGCTGTGCCCCGTGCACGCCTGGGCGCCCCCGGGCGGCGAGGCGGCGGACGCCGTCCACCCGGCACCGGCGGACGTGCGCGCGCACTGGGAGCGCGACGCCGATGCCACGCTGACGCGGGCCTGCCAGGAGGCGTTCGGCACCGGCACCGCAGGCAACGGTGCGCGGGTGCTGCCCCGGACGGTCCGGGCACCGGCCGGGATGGCCCTGGTGGCCTGTGCCGCCCGGGACACCGACGTGCTGGTGGTGGGCGACGGCGGGCACGGCTCGCTGCACCGGCTGCTGCACGGTTCGGTCAGCCGCTACTGCCTGCGGCACGCCCACTGCCCGGTGCTCCTGGTGCACTCCGCCGACGACGCCGCCTGAGCGTTCTCCGCACACCAGGCCCCGGTCACCGATACGGCCGGCAACCGGGCCCGCGGGTCCACCGATCGGCCGGCGCCGCCGGGCCCGCCGGTGGGCCGGACGGCCGATCCCCCGCAGATCAGCGCGCTCCTAGCGTGAGGGGGAGACAAGCGACCGACTCCCGCCCCGAGGGTGCGATGTACACGATGCACCGGCAGTCCCGGTACCTCCGCGATGACCTGTCCACCGGCGACCCGAGCGACGTGCTGTGCACCGGCGACGTGCCTGCGCGTCACGCCCCGGCGGGCGGCGTGGTGCTGTCGCGCCGGGCCTGGGCGCCCTTTCTGCCCTGGGCGCTGCTGGTGGTGCTGGTGGCCGTCGACGCGGCGCTGCCGGTCTGGGTGGTCATCGCGCCGGCACTGGCGGCGGTGCCGGCGCTGGCCGCGGCGGTGGGACGCCGGGTCTGGTACCCGGTGCAGCTCGGTGTGGTCACCGCGGCCGCCAGCTTCATCGACGCCTTCCGCACCGACGAGGTCCTGCTCGCCAGTCATCTCGCCACGCTGGACGCCGTCGCCCTGACCACGGTCATCGGCTGCGCCACCGTGTGGGCGCGGGCCCGCCAGGACCGCGAGCTGGCCCAGGTCCGCGTCACCGCCGAGGTGGCCCAGCAGGTCCTGCTGCGCCCGCTGCCCGCACGCCTGGGACCCGCGCGGATCGCGGTGGACTACTCCGCCGCGGCGGCCTGTGCCCGGATCGGCGGGGACCTGTACGACGTGGTGCTGACCCGGTGGGGTGTGCGGGCGCTGATCGGCGATGTGCGCGGCAAGGGCCTGCCGGCGGTGGCCGCCGCCTCCGTGGTGCTGGGCGCCTTCCGCGAGGCGGCCCATGACGAACACTGCCCGGCGGAGGTCGTCCGCCGCATCGCCGTCTCCCTGAACCGCAGCCTGCCGCCCGGCACGGAGGAGTTCGTGACCCTGGCCATGCTGTGTCTGCCGACACCGCAGTGCGGCACGTCCGCCGCGCTCCAGGTGGTCAACTGCGGGCATCCCGCTCCCCTGATGCTCCAACCGGGCCGGGCGCCGGTGCCGCTGGATCCCCCGGATCCGGTGCCGCCGCTGGGCGTACTGCCGCCGGAGGACGTCCGCCCGCCGGTGCTGCACCACCCGGTACGGCAGGGCGACGCGGTGCTCCTCTACACCGACGGCATCACCGAGGCCCGTGACGGCGCCGGACGGTTCTATCCGCTGCCTGAGCGCCTGGCCACGCTGCAGGCCGGAGACCCCGAGCACGTACTGTCCCGGCTCCACGCGGATGTCCGCGCGCACACCGGCGGTTCGCTCCACGACGATGCCGCGGCGCTGTTGCTGCGCTACGAGCCGTGACAGCCGCGCGGCGGCACCGGCCCGCGGTGGGGGCGTACGGCGTGCGGTCGGCGACCGCCCGCCATACGGACGGAAACCGACGGCCCGTCATCGCCGGCCCGCTGGCCAGCCGTTCGGTAATGTCGCACCATGCACCGTCGCAGAAGCGACCGCCCCCTCGGGCGCCTCGTTCCGCTGCCGCCGTGGTCCCGGGGAACAGCAGGTGACACGGCGGCGGAGACCTCCCGGCACGTGGCGTGGGTCCGCCTGTTGATGCTGGTGCCGCTGGTCCCGGCCGGGCTGCAGGCCGGCCGTTCCATCGCGGCGCTCCCCTTCGGCCTGCTGGCGGCCGGCTATGCGCTGTGGGCGGGAGGCCGCCTGCTGTGGGTGTACCGGTGGCCGGTGACCGATGCGCGCGGCGCGGCGGCCGCACTGGTCGTCGACCTCACCCTGATCACTGCCCTGGCTGCCGTGTCGGGTGGGCGGAACTCCGCCGTGCGCTATGCCTACTTCATGTGGCCGATGGCCACCGTCCTCTGGCAGCTGCCCGTGGTGACCGCGGTCTTCGGCCTCATCTGCATGGCCGGTTACACCGTGATGTCCGTTCCGGGTCTGCCGACGCATCGCGCCGACTGGACCTGGTCGGTGTTGTCGGACCAGACGTACCTGCTGTGGACCGTGCTGGCCTCCGTCGTCATCGCCAAGCTGTTGAACCGCCGCACACAACGGATCGATGACCTGCTCAGATCCCGTGAACTGCTGCTGGAGGACGCCCTCCAGGCGGAGAGCCGCGAGCGCGGCGACCTCGCGGACGCGCTGCACGACGGGCCGGTACAGACCCTGACGGTCGCGGTGCAGGACCTGGACGAGGTGCCCGAACGGGCCGGTGGCGACCCGCTCACCCGGATCCGTTCGGAGCTGCGCACGACCATCGGGGAGATCCGCGGCATCATCGTCGATCTCCACCCGCAGGCGCTGTCCACGAAGGGCCTGGGGCCGGCCCTGAAGGCCATGGGTCAACGATGCGCCCAGCGCGGCGGGTTCAGCGTGGAGTACGACATCCAGGCACCCGCGCCGCTCGCCCACCAGGAACTCCTCTACTCCGTGGCACGTGAGCTGCTGACCAACGTCGTCAAACACGCACGGGCCACCGAGGTCTCCGTGCACCTGCGCACGCAGTGCGGCGAAACGGTGCTCGCCGTGCACGACAACGGCCGGGGATTCACCCCGGCCGTTGCCCAACAGCGGCTGCACGAGGGCCATATCGGCCTGGCGAGCCACTGCGCACGGGTGGAGAGTGCGGGCGGACAGTGGCAGGTGGACAGTGCGCCGGGCGGCCCGACCACGGTCGAGGTGCGCCTTCCGTCCTGAGCGACCTGCCCCGACCCCCCTCAGGCGGCGTCGGATGCCTCGTCCGCGGACTCCTCGTCGGGTACGACCAGCACCGGGCCCTCCGCGTGCCGCACGCAGTACCGCCCCACCGAGCCACTGACCAAGCGGCTGAGCATGCCCCGTGAGCCGCCGCCGATGACCAGCAGGTCGCCGTCGCGGTCGGCGGCCTGCACCAGCAGCGGACCGGCCGGGCCGCGAGCCACCACGGGGGCGCAGCACGGACCGTCCCCCTGCTGGTCGAGGACGCGGTGGCAGATGCCGGCCAGGCGGTGCCGGGCGTCGCTGGCGAGTTCGTGTTCCGTCTCCGCGTCCGGCGGCCAGAGCATGTCGATGTAGTCGCCCTGGGGGGAGGAGTAGATCATCACCGGGCACAGTTGTGCGTGGTGGCGACGTGCCTCGTCTGCGGCCCGTCGCAGGGCGCGGGAGCTGCCGACCGAGCCGTTGACGCCGACCACCACGCGGCGCACCGCATTCACCGTGTTCATCATGAGTGATCCCTCCTCATCCCTTTTCCTCGAATTTCACGATACGGATGGTTCATCCCAGGGCGGATCGGCCGAACGGGCCATCGGACGGGTGGCGCCCCCTCCCCCGTCCGGCTTTCGCCCCCCTCCGCGGTCCAGCTTTTGTGATCTCCATGACCGACGGTTACGTTGTGCTTCAGGTGCTTGTTTCCCGTTTCCGCACCTGACGGGAGTGACGGCATGGAGACCGATTCCGGCAGGCCGGTGACCGTGGTGATCGCCGATGACCATCCCGTCTACCGCCAGGGGCTCACCCGGGGATTCCAGCTCAGCGGGCAGATCGACGTGGTGGCGGAATGCGCGGACGGCGAGTCGGCGCTCCAGGCGATCCGAGAATTCGGCCCGCAGGTCGCCGTACTCGACTACCGGCTGCCGTCGATGGACGGCATCGCCGTCATCCACGCCATGACCCGCGACGGATTGCCGACCCGGGCGCTCCTGCTGACCGCCACCACGGACAGCGCGGTCGTGTACCAGGCCGTGGAGGAGGGTGCCTACGGCTATCTCGGCAAGGACGCCCCGCGTACCCGGATCGTGGAAGCGGTGCTGAAGGTCGCCCGGGGTGGCCGTGTGATCTCGGAGGACGCGTCCGGTGGGCTGGCCGAGGAGATCAGGATGCGGGCCGATCGCGACACGCCCGTCCTCTCCGAGCGCGAGCGGCAGGTGCTGCGCGGGTTCGCCGAGGGCAAGAGCATCCCGCAGGTGGCGGCGGAGCTGTATCTGGGCGCGAGCACGGTCAAGACCCACACCCAGCGGCTGTACGAGAAGCTGGGGGTCTCGGACCGGGCCGCCGCCGTCGCCGAGGCGATGAGGCGGCGCCTGCTGGAGTGACGGCCCGCTCGGAGTGGTCCGTCACCGGTACCGGTCCGGCCTGGAGATGAGCGCACGGACAGGCGCCGCTACGGTGAAATCATGGCCCCGGCCAAGCAGGCGGCACCGCCGACACGGCAGCCCGGTCAGCCGGACCGGATGCCGTTCGTGCTGGTGACGGCGGGATTCTGGTCGGCCTTCGACCGGTTCGCCAGGACGACCGTGCTGGTGGCCATCGCCGCCGGTATCGCCCTGGGCGGCGTCATCGTGAGCGCGGCGAGTTGGCGCTGTGTGTTCGTCCTGCCCGGCCGGCCATGTTGGTGATCCTGTGCGGGTTCCTGATGGGCGCCGTGGTGCTGGGCTGTGTGACGTTCCTGCCCGCCCTGCTGCAACACCACGGCGCCTCGGCCTCGGTTGCCGGCCTGATTTCGGCGGTCTTCGGGCTCGCCGGGCTGGGCTGGTCCCTGGTGTACGGGACGCTGACCGCGCACGTGCCCCGGTGGGGGCTGATCGCCATCGGGGGTGTCCTGGCGACCGCCGCTCTGCTGGTCGCCGCGACCGGGGGCCGGCTGTCCACCGTGGTGGTGGCCACTGCCCTGCTCGGTGGTGGGTGGATGTTCACCAACTCCTCGCGCCTCCGGGGCGGCCACCGTGCTGCCGCGGGTGCGCGGCACGATGGTGTCACTGTACGTAACAGGAATGTTCGCCGGCGGCGGGGTCGCCCCGGCCCTCGCGACGGGCCCGGCCGACCGCGGCGAGTACTCCGTCATCTTCCTGACCGGAGCCGGCGTCGCGGTGCTGGGCACCCTCCTGGCCAGCCTGAGCGACCTGCGGCTCGGCGTCCGCTCCGAGGCCGCCGGACGGGCCCAGCAACACCGTCCGGTGTCCGAACGGCGGTGAACCACGGCCCCCCATCCGATGCCGCCCCGCCGACTCGTCCGGCCACCCAAGACAGCCCCTCACCGTGCGGGAACCGCAGACGCCCCGCCCCTCCTGCCGGAGGAGGCGCGCCCTCACGTGATGCCGCAACCGAGCCCGTACCGTGGTGCCGTGGTGATCCGTTCGAAGGTTCGCGTGGTGTCGGATACGGTCACCGCCCTGCTGCGGCCCGAGGGACGACCCCGGTACGCCGACGGCGTCGCGGCCGGAGTGGCGTTGGCCGCGCCACTGGTGGTGGGTGCCTGGGCCGGGCATCCGGCCACCGGAGCGTCGGTCGCCATGCCCGCGGTGCTGGTGGCGATGCCCTTCCCGGACGGTGCGGGCCGAGCCGAACGGGCTCGCTGCCTGGCGGTCCGCACGGTGGGGGTGACCGCGGCCGGAGTCTTCGTCGCCCTGGCGGGCAGCGGGGTGGCGGCCCTGGCGCCGGGGGTGGCGGTGGCGGCGTTCCTCGGCGCGCTGCTGCCCCGGATGGGGACCACCGCCGCCCTCGCCGTGCTGCTGGTGGGCATCACCGGCGACGGTGCGCATCCCCTGGTGCTGCCCGGCCTTGCCCAACTGGTGGGGTGCCTGTGGACGGCCGCCCTGCTGCTGCCACTGCGGCCGGCCACGACTCCGGGCGGCACGCCGGGCCCGGCGCGTACGACCGGCTCCTCGACCGCCACCGTGCGCCATGCCGGCCGACTGGCGCTGCTCAGCGGGGCCGCCACAGTGGCCACCGGCTGGCAGGGCTCGCTGTGGGGCGAGGGCCACTGGCTGGTCACGTCCCTGCTGTTGACGCTCCAACCCACACCCGAGGGCACGCGTACCAAGTCCGCGAAGCGGGTGCTGGGCAACAGCGTGGGCGGGGTGGTCGCCGCCGGGCTGCTGCTGGCCCACCCGGGCGCGTACGCGGTGGCGGCGGTGGTGGGCGTCTCCGGCGCCGCGGCCTACGCCTTCCGCCCTGCCAACTACGCCTACTGGGCCCTGGCCTCGCCCGTGCTGCTCCTGCTGCTGAGCGACTTCGACGAGTCGGTGCCCTGGTACGCGGCCGCGGTCCGGGTGGCGCTCAACCTCCTTGGCGGGCTGATCACCGTGCTGGCGCACCGCTGGCTGTGGCCCGCCAACGACCGAGCGGGATGACGACGGCCCGAAGCCGGCGTCGCGGCCGAGCTGTTCGGGTCCTCGGCGACACGTCATCGGTGGACGCCTCCGTCCACCGATCAGTGCACGGCACGTCCACCGACCGGCCCCCTCGCGTCCACCTCCTGTCCCCCCGGACGGCCGACACCACGGCCCGGGCCCGGCCCCTACGGTGGCGGAAGGGACCGAGGGACCGGTCGACGACCGGATCCGCGTCGAACCCGGGTGAGGAGTTGTTCACCATGGACCGCACAACCACCGTGCTGCGCCGTGCCGTCTCGACCCTGCGGCTGGCGGCGCAACACCTCGACGACCGGGCCGCCGCCCCACCACAGGACTACAACTGCCTGCGGGCCGCGGCCATGATCTGGACCGACGAACTGGCCTCGCGCAGCGGAATGAGCGTCCGGCTCGCCGTGGCCCATCCGTGCGGCGCCCAGATCATCCACCATGTGTTCCGGCCCGACAACAGCCCGCAGCGGCTTGCGACCGGTGACGTGCTGCCGCCCACCTGCGCGGCGGCGCAGGCACTGGCCCTGCCGCACGACGGCCGCTGTGTGTTCGCTCCGAAGCCGGACGCGCACACCGCCGAGTTGGCGACCGTCGTGCCGTGCCCGGAAGCGCCGGAGCGCGCCGTCGCACTGAGCGTGACCGGCCCCGACGACCTGCTGAACCCCGTCCTCGCGGCGTCCGTCCGCACTCGCTACCTGCTGTGCCACACCGCGGCGTCGATCCGGGCGAGCCTGACCGCCGGAACGCCCACCCGGGCCTGACCGCGCGCGCATCACCCGGTCTCGCACGCCAACTCGCCGCCAGGACAGAACCGTTGACTCGTCCGGCGTCCGCCGCCGACCGCCCGACCCGCCGCCCCCTCATCGCCACCTATCCCCACATTCACCCTAAAGAGTGAATAGCGCGCTGCGCCGCATTTCGTGCAGAATCCGTTGTGCAACAGCGATGTTGCGGCCGCGATGCGTCCCCTCACGCCGCCCGCGGGCGGGGAGTCGGGCGGTCGCGCCACCGGACCGCAAGAGGGGGAAGAACATGCGAGAGATCATCAAGGCCGGCGCGCTGGCGGGTGCCGTGGCGGCGCTCGCCATGGTCGGTGCGACCGGAGCCGAAGCCGCCCCGGCCGCGGGCAGTCTGCACGGCTGCCCGTCCGGCGCGGTGTGCGTCTACCCGCAGAACGCCGGGTGGAACGGCGACCGCCCGTCGCTCGCCTTCTACAGCTACGGGGCCCACAACCTCCACAACCAGTTCGGGCAGCACTACGTCCTGAACAACCAGACGGACGGCGCGACGGCCCGCACCTGCACCGGCGTCAACGGAACCGGCGACTGCCAGGGCTACCTCGGTGTCGGCTACTACGTGGACAAGGACCTGACGCCGATCAACTCGATCCTCCTCGTCCGCCCGTAGCAACGGCCCGGCGCCGCAGGCGTCGTGCGTTCGGGCCGGCGCCCCCGGGGGGGGGGAGGGACCGGCCCGAACTCGGTCCCTGCACACGCCCCGGGTCCCATCACGAGGAGCTCGGACGCGCACGGCCCGCCCCGGACCGCCGGCCGCCGAACGACGGCCGTCGAACGAGTCGGCCACCATGCCTGGCTAGGCGCCGCGTTCAGCGGTGACGGGCGCCCCGTCGCGCCCGGCCCGCAGCAGTTCCTGGCGCTTGCCCTCCTTGAACATCCTGTGCAAGCGGTAGGAACCGGGCTTGCGTCCCTCGTCCACCAGTTGCTTGACGGTGCCGGCGCAGATGAACTCCTTGAGCTTCGCGCCCGCTCGGCCGCCCAGGTAGTACCTCTTCGCGGCGTCCTCCTTGCTGGCGAACTGGAAGATGCCCACCCGACGCCCCAGGCTGATGCACTGGCCGGCGAACCCCACGGTGAGGGTCGCGGGCCGCTCCCCCGCGATCCGGCTGAGCACCGTGTCGGCGGCCTGGGCACCCAGCGGCCCCGCGGCCTGACAGCTCATCCGGAACGGCAGGTCCGACGGCGCCGCCGAGTCCCCGGCCGCAACGATCCGCGCGTCGTCCACGCTGGTCAACGTCTCGTCCGTGAGCAGTCGCCCCAGGGCATCGGTGCTCAGCCCGCTGCGGTCGGCCAGGTCGGGCACGCCGAATCCGGCGGTCCAGATGGTCACCTCGCTCGGCAGCGTGCGGCCGTCACCGAGCCGCACGGCGTCGCGGGTCACCGCCGTCACCTTCGCGTCGGGGCCGTCGATGACCTTCACCCCGAGTCGGGCCAGTCGCCCGGCGACCGAGCGCCGACCGCTGGGGTGCAGGTAGGGGCCGAGGACCCGGCCGCAGACCAGGGTCACGGAGCGGCCGGACTCGGCCAGTTCGGCGGCGGTCTCGATACCGGTCGGACCGGCGCCGACGACCGTCACCGGGGCCTTCGCAGGCGCGGCGGCGAGGACCGGCCGCAGCCGCCGCGCCTCCTCCAGACCGGCGATCGGGTGGGCGAACTCGGCGGCCCCGGGCACGCGCGGATCGGCGCTGCCACTGCCCACCGCGTAGATCAGGTAGTCGTAGCCGATCGTGTCGCCGGTCGTCAGCGTCAGGCTGTGCCCGGCCGCGTCGATCCGGGTCACGGTGTCGACCACCAGGCGTACGCCGTCGGGCAGGATCTCCCGGTAGTCGACGACCGCGTGGTGGTTGCCGGCCACCACCTGGTGCAGGCGGATCCGCTCGACGAAGGTCGGGCGCGGGTTGATCAGCGTCACCGTCACGTCGTTGCGCTGCGTCAGGCGGTTGGCCGCCATGACTCCGGCGTAACCGCCGCCGATCACGACCACCTCGGTGTTCCCGGTCATGGTGTCTCCTTCGTTTCCAGGGTTCCGGCCTCAAGACACCGTGCGGTCGACGACTGTGACAGCATGTGGCGCGGCTCACTTCGCGACCGTGGACTCGGCCCGCGGGCCCGGTGGGTTCGCACGGTGACGCGACGCACCGCACACGGCGGACCGCGGCGGCGCCGCCGCTCTCGTCGTCGGCCCCGCGAACCGCGAGGAGCGGGCCGACCACCGTCAATAGTCTTGGCCAACGGCCAGCATCACGAATCCCACGATCACGGCACATGCGGCCAGGGCCATGAGGGCTGTCGTGCCGACGCCGATCGCCACCATCGCGGCCCACCCGAAGCGCGCCACTCGCCGCGACCGCCGCAACTCGGCCTCATAGGCGCTGTCGTCCCACCATTCCGGGTCAGTCATCTCCGCCCACCGCTTCATCCGAGCCGCACCCGACCTCGCACCCCCATCCAACCGCACCCCAACACACCCCCCTCCGCCCGGTGTTCGCCCCCCGCGGTGTCGGGCCGGTCAGCCGGGGAGTTGGTCGCCCAGTGGGCTGCGCAGGTAGAGGACGAGGTGTCCGTGGCGGGCCCGGGTGACCAGTCCGGCGCGGTGCAGGACGCCGAGGTGCTGACTCACCGTTGCCGGGCTGAGGGCCAGTCGGTGGGCCAGGTCGGTGGTGCTCGCGGGTTCCGCGAGCTGGGTGAGGATGCGGGCGCGGGTGCGGCCGAGCAGGTCTGCCAGGACGGTGCGCGGGGCGGATGTCTGGGTGTGCCAGACCGTGGCGAGGCCGCGAGCGGGGTACCAGATGCGGGGCGGCAGGTCGAGATCGACGACGGTGACGGCGTGGTCGCAGAACAGGGAGGGGGTGAACGTGACGCCGCGCCCGTCCACGGCGAGGTCGTGGTGTTCGGCGGGGAAGGCGTCGACGGCCAGGGTGCCGGTGCCCGACTGCCAGGTCAGGTGCGGGTCGATGTCCGCGAACAGGGCGGCCGCGCCGCCGTCGGCGAGGCGCCGGGCCCGGTGGAGGATGTCGGCGCGCAGCACCGCGTACATACGTGGCCAGTGCGGTGCGATCACGAGGAGCCAGTAGGTGTGCAGGGCGTCGGCGATGCGCGCCAGCAGGCCGTCGGGGTCCGTGCGGGCCTCCTGGAGCAGCGGGTGCAGGGGACGGCCGTCGGCGGCTCGGAGCAGCTCGCTCGTCACGCGGTCGGGCGGCGTCGAGCGGAGGACGGCGAATTCGTCGTCGATGTCGGTGCTGGGTGTCGGCGGATGAGGCGTGAGGAAGTCGGCGATCAGCCGGCTGGGCCCGACCAGTGCCTGCAGCAGGGGCCAGTCGAGGTGCCTGAGGAGCGGGGCGGACTGCCGGAGGAGGGGCTGATGGGCGGCGAAGCGGACCGGGCTCCGCCAGGCACGCAGGCTCTGGACCGTCTCCTGCAGGGGGGAGCACGCGAAGCGGACGGAGGCCAGGCCGTCCAGATCAAGCCGGAGTACCAACATTCGGCCAAGACTAAATCCCCGGCCCGGCGGGTGATCGCCCTGGTGGGATCGAGGGCATGACTGCTTCTGCCGCCGGGGGAAGTCCGGCCACGGCGACGTACGACCGCATCGGCATCGGCTACCGTCGGGGGCGGCAACCGGACCCGCGGCTGGCCGCGTTGATCCGCGACGCCCTGGCCGGGGCGCGTACGGTCGTCAATGTCGGTGCGGGTGCCGGTTCCTACGAGCCGATGGACGCGGAGGTGACCGCGGTGGACCCCTCGCAGGTCATGCTCGACCAGCATCCTGGCTCGCGGAAGGTCCTGGCGGGCTCCGAGGAACTCCCCTTCGAGGACGGTGCGTTCGACGCCGCGATGGCGGTGATGACGGTGCACCACTGGCCCGATCTGCACCGTGGACTGAGCGAACTGCGGCGGGTCGCCCGCCGTCAGGTCGTCTTCACCTGGGACCCGACGCATCTCCGGGAGTTGTGGCTGCTGGAGGAGTACCTGCCGGAGATCCGGCGGCTCGAACACGCCCGTTTCACCCCGCTGTCCGAGGTGGTCGAGGCACTCGACGCGCACACGGTGCTGACCTTCGCCATCCCGCACGACTTCACCGACGGATTCCAGATCGCCTACTGGCGCCGCCCGGAGCGCTACCTCGCCCCTGCCGTCCGGCGTGCCAGCTCGACCTTCGCCCAACTCCCGCCGTCCGTCGTGGAACCGGCGATCGAGAGACTGCGCGCGGACCTGGAATCCGGGGCCTGGCAGCGCCGCCACGCCGACCTGTTCGGTCAGGACGCCGTGGACTACGGCTACCGCCTGCTGGTCGCCGGGGAACCGCAGCACGGCACGGATCGAGCGGCGGTCCCCGCGTCCGGCGCACCTGACACACCTGGCGCCACCGCGCCGGTCTCCTCCTCCTGACGGGAAAGGTGATCATGACAGTCATGACGTTGTCCACGGCGTTCACCACGTTGTTCGGTGTGCGGCACCCGATCGCACTGGCGCCGATGGGCGGATCGGCCGGCGGTGAGTTGGCGGCGGCCGTCTCGCGCGGCGGCGGGCTCGGGTTGTTGGGCGCCGGGGGCGGGGAGTCGGAGTGGTTGGCGCGCGAGCTGCCGATCGCGGCCGGGGCCGGGAAGCCCTGGGGTGTCGGCTTCCAGACCTGGGCGACCAGCGTCGCGGCGATCGAGCAGGCATTGGAGTACGGCCCCCGAGCGGTGATGTTCTCCTTCGGGGATCCGACCCCCTACATCAAGCGTGTCCGTGCGGCCGGTGCGGCGGTGCTGTTGCAGGTCACCGACCTGGAGGAGGCCAGGCAGGCGGTGGACCTGGGCGCCGACGTCATCGTGGCGCAGGGCACCGAGAGCGGTGGGCACGGCGCCCGGCACGGGCGGTCCACGCTGCCCTTCGTGCCGGTCGTGGTGGATCTGGCGGACGGTGTGCCGGTACTGGCGGCCGGCGGGATCGCGGACGGCCGCGGCGTGGCCGCCGCACTGGTCCTCGGTGCCGCCGGGGCGCTCATCGGCACCCGCTTCCAGGCAACGGCCGAGGCACTGGTCGACCCCTCGATCGCCGAGGCACTGGTCCGGGGACGCGGGCAGGACACGGAACGCAACCGCATCCTCGACATCGCCCGCAGCTCCCGCTGGCCCTCGAAGTACACGGCTCGCACACTGGGTCACCCGCACCTCGACCAATGGCGGGGCCGGGAAGCGGAACTCGCGGCGGACCCGGCGGCGGCCCGCCTCGCCTACCAGGACGATGTCACGCGCGGCGCCGTGACCCCCTTGCCCGTCTGGGCGAGCGAGGCCATCGACCTCGTCACCGACCTGCCGCCGGCGGCCGATCTCGTCCCCGCCCTGGCCGCCGAGGCCGGTAGGGCCCTGGCCCGGGCGGGACGCCCCTGACCGGAGCTGCGCACGGCGCGCCGCACCCGGTCGCTTCAGCCGTGGGCGACCGGGGGACGGCCTTCGCGATCCAGCCAGGTGGCGAGGCTGAAGAGCCGCCACAGCAGGCGCCAGTCGAACTTCTCCAGGTCGGTGAAGGCACCGTCGCGCAGGATTCCCAGGTCGTTCAGGGGGCCTTCGGTGATGGTGGCGGAGAAGTCGGGCCAGTTGTCCGTCATCCAGTCCGAGTACGAGAAGTGGTCGTCGAAGCCCACCTTGGGTTCGGTGAATTCCTCGGCGAGCGGGGTGCCGCTGAAGACGCCGCGGAGCAGGTGCTTGGGAGCGCCGGGCCGGATGCGGCGCTCCGCGGGCAGGCTGAAGACGCCGGCCACGAGGTCGATGTCGAAGAACGGGGAGCGTACCTCCACGCCGCGTGCGATGCCGTTCTCATCCGTCGCGCGGAAGTTGTCGTACGTCATGAGCCGGAACAGGTCGAGGGCCTGTCCGAACAGCACCGGGTCGGTGTGTTCGGCCGTCGAGTAGGGGAAGGGGCGGTCCAGGGTGTCGCCGAGTGCGGCGGTGCGGGCGGCGAGGGCGTCGCAGCCGAAGTCCGTGACGAACTTGCTCCAGCCGGCGGTGCGGTTCCAGCGTTCCCACAGCGATGTGGCCATCCACTCCTCGGTGGTGGAGCCCACGGCGTCCGCGCGCAGCGCGGCGTAGCGGACGTAGCCGCCGAACACCTCGTCGGCTCCGTGACCGCCGAGGAGTACGGCGGAGTGGTCGCGGGCGGCGCGGTGCAGGGCGTCGTTGTGGAGGACCAGCGGCTCGGCGGCGGGCGCGTCGAGCGTGCTGTTCAGCAGGTCGACCGTGGCGTCGAGCGAGGGGATGCGGAACGGCACCTCGTGCAGGTCCACGCCGAACTTGCGGGCCAGCGCGCGGGCCCGCCGCAGGTTCTCGTCCTCGTCGGGGTGCCGGGCGGAGAACACGGTGACGGCCGCCGCGGGTTCGGCGTGCGCGAGCGCGGCCTTGAGGACCGCGGAGGAGTCGATGCCGCCGGAGAAGCCGACGGCGACCGGCCGGTCCGCCACCAGGGCTCGGCGGTGCGCCTGGTCGATGAGGTGCCCGATCTCGGTCTCGTCGGCGGGGGTTGCCCGCAGGCCGGACACCGGGGTGAGGGAGGCGGCCAACCGTGGACCGGCGTGGCCGGGACCGATCCGGAGCACTCCGCCCGCCGGTACGGAGTGGATGTCGCGGTACAGGGTCCGGTTGTCCGTCAGGCGGCCCAGGCCGAGGAACGCGAGCGCGTTGACCGGGTCGAGGGGGAGGTCCTCGCCGCGCAGGCAGGCGGTGAGGCAGCGGATCTCCGAGGCGAAGGCGAAGAGTTCGGGAGAGTCATAGTAGTAGAGGGGGCGTTCTCCGAGCCGGTCCCGGACCAGGGTGAGGTGGTGTGCGGTGCTGTCCCAGACGGCGAGCGCGAAGGGCCCGCGCAGGTCCTCGAAGGCCGGGGTGCCGCGTTCGGCACAGAGTTCCAGGGCCACTTGGAGGTCGCCGGGGGGCATGCGGTGGCGCCGGTGGTCGGGCAACCGGCGGCTGAGCTCACGGTAGTTGAGCACCTCTCCGTTGCCGACCATCACCAGGGCCCGTTCGCGGTCGAACATCGGCTGGCGGGCGTCGTCGACGGCGATGACGGCGTGCCGGGCCGAGTGGAGGGAGATCCACTGGTCGCTGAACGAGCCCGTTCCGTCCCGCCCTCGGTGGGCCAGCGACGCGCCGAGCGGCCCGGCCAGGGATCGTGGGTCGGCGGAGGGGTGTCGCTTCAGCAGCAGGCCACCGATACCGCACATGGTCGTCTCCTTGTCAGTCCGTCGGCGCGGCTTTCTTCGTGGCCGCAGTGCTTGCCGAGTGCCGAGCGGGCGGGCCGCTCGTGGTCAGGCGTACCGTCCGAGGTCCCGGTCCGAGCCGAGCCGGCCCGCCGCGGCGACCAGCGCCGGCCACCGGCGGGTCAGCGCGGCGAACTCCCCGATGGCGTCGGCCACGTACTGCTCCGTCGTGCCCGCCTCCGCCTCCAGGGCCGCGATCCGGATGTCGAGGCGGCGCCGGACGTCGCCGGACGCGGTGGCCGCGGCCTCGCGGTAGAGCGCGACGAACGCGGGCGGGATGGGTGCCGCGCGCTCCGCCCCGCGCGCCAGGGTGTCGACGAGGAACTCCGCGTAGGCCCGGGAGTCGAAGTGCTGCCCGTCGGGGAGGAGGAGGTCCCGCTGGCTCATCAGGGCCTCGTTGAAGGCGTTCCAGTGCTTGCGCAGCACCGCGTAGCGCAGTTCGGCGCGGGCGTACCAGCCGAGGTGTTCGGCACTGGTCTGCTCGGCCCGCCAGGGTTCGTAGTGGTGTTCGGCGGTCATGTCGTGGTGCCAGACGGGGAGTTCGAGTTGGTAGAGCAGGCCCTTTTGGAAGTAGTCGCTGCCGAGCACGCCCACGGCGGGCATCTCCGGGATCCACTCGTGGACGCGGCGTACGGCGGCGATGCCCATCTCCACCGTGCCCGTGTGGTCGCGGTGGGCCGTCACCCCGCCGTGCGCGGTGAGTTGCTCGGGCCGGGCCGGCGCGGCGGGTCGGACCACGCGGGTCTCGGCCGGGGTAAGCCGGCTGAGGGCGTCGATGCGGTCGACGTACTCCGCGGAGCAGTGCAGCAGGTCCCGGCGGTCGCGGGTGGGCCGGCCGGTCAGGGAGGAGCCGACGCAGTGGGCACCCTTGCTGCCGGCCGCGGCGCCCCCGTCCAGCAGTTCGGCCTCGATCCTCAAGGGGGAGGCACCGGAGGCGGGGTCCACATGGGTGATCTGGTCGCTGTCGCGCCGGTGCAGGGTGTGCGCGCCCACATACGCGGCCACCAGCGCGGCCTTGTTGGGGCCGGCACCGTAGGACCCGGTGGGCTTGCACAGGGCGCGCTCGGCCAGGGTGTGCTCGGCCGGCGGGAGCGCGGCGGCGACGAGGATGTCGTGCGCCAGCCGCTCCCATCCGGCCGCGTCCAGCACATGGCCCCGCACGCCGCTGGCGGCGGCGGTGTCCTCGACCACCTGCCGGTTGGCCCGGGACACCTGTGGTGGGCAGTCGTCCACCACCAGGAGCGTCACCTGATGGCGCGCCTCCTCGGGCAGGGCCGCCACCTCGGCGGCGACGGAGCGGAACGCCGCCTCGAAGGGGCGGTTGGTGGGCATGTACACGAGCCGTCGCACGGGATGCCGGGGGGCGTCCGCGGTGCGCGGTGCCGATGGTGTGTGCATGGTGGCTGACGCGGCCTCTCAGGACGTCGGCGGAGAAAGGGGAGGTGGGGGGCGACCTCAGTGGTGGGGTGCCGGCTGTGGGGCGCTCTCCAGCGCGCGGGCGGCGTGCTCGAACCGCACGGCGGTGTCGACCCAGGCTTCCGCCGCCGGGGCGGCCGGATCGATGGCGGGTGCGAACATCTCCTGGAGCCGCACCGCCGGGTCGGGGTGCTTGTGGGCGAAGTGGCCGAGGTTCTCGCGCCATTCGCGGTACATCGACGCGGAGACCGGGGAGCGGTGTTCGTGGTAGACGGCGGCCCGGGCGCTGTAGCGCATCCGGACGCCGTCCCTGACGAGTCGGTAGCCCAACTCAGCGTCCTCCAGACCCCAGCCGCGGAACCGCTCGTCGAAGCCCCCGGACGCGGCCAGTCGCTCCGGGCGCACCGAGGCGTTGCAGGTCCACAGGTAGTGCCAGGCCGTGCGCATGTGGGTCAGTTGGCAGGAGAGCGCGGCGAAGACCGGCTCCCGCTCGTCGCCGCGCACCACCTCGGGCAGCGCATCGAGGCTGAATCCACGGGCCAGGCGCGCCAGGTCGAACTTCCCCTCCCCCAGTTGGCAGCGGCGGCCGACGACCAGCAGATCGGTGGCCGCGCCGTGCGCCCGGAGGTGGTGCGCGAGGAAGTCGGGCCCGACGACCTGGTCGGCGTCGAGCGTCACGACCAGGCTGCCGGTGGCCATGGCGAGGCCGATGTTGCGTGCCCTGGCCCGTCCCGATGCCGGGGTGCGGGGCTCGTACGCGTAGCGCAGGTCGAGCCGGGAGGTGAAGGAGTCCACCATGGTGCCGGTGCCGTCGTCGGAGCCGTCGTCGACGACGAGGACCTCGAACGAGAAGGGGCGCCGGAGTCGTTGGTGGGTCAGCGACAGCAGGCACGCTTCCAGGGTGGCGCACGCGTTGTAGGCGGGGATGAGGACGCTGACCTTGGCGGGGCGGTCGCGGTCGGCGGCGGACGGCGGGGTGTGGTGCTCGTTCACTGCGTCCGCCATTCGGTAGCGAGGTCGGCGGGTCGGTTCGTGGCCGCGGCGGCCGCGGGTGTTCCAACGGCCGCCACTGCGGCCAGGGCCGCCTCGACCGACTCCGCGATGACGAGTTCCTTGGCCACCGAGGGACTGGCGAGTCCGGTGTCGACCAGGTGCTCCTGGACGAACCGTACGAACGCCTCCCACAGGCCGGTGCCCTCGGGCTGGACGAGCACCACCGGGAAGTGGTCGAGCCGGGCCGTGTCGTGGTGGACGAGGACCTCGAAGAGTTCGTCGAACGTGCCCACGCCGCCGGGGAAGACGAACAGCGCGTCGATGTCGTGGGTGAGGAGGAGCTTGCGCAGGGCGAAGGTGCCGACGGTGAGGGAGCGGTCCTCGTCCAGCACGGTGTCGGGTACTTCGCCGGGGATCTCGATGCGCACCGCCCGGGACAGCGTCGCGCCGCTGCCGTCCCGGACCGCCTGCATGATCCCGGGGCCGCCGCCGGTCACGGTCGTCCAGCGGCGGGCGGCCAGGGCGGCGCCCAGTTCCCGGGCCAGTTCGTAGGCCGGCTCGCCCCGTATGGCACGGGCCGAGCCGAACACGGTGGCGACGCGTGCCGGCGACAGGGCACGGGAGGTCCGGCTCCAGGTGCGTGCCCCGTCGACTTCGCCGGCGATCGAGCGCAGTGTGCGCAGGAGTGCGGATTCGGTGGGTGCGGTGAGGGGTTCGGTCATGGTGCTGTTCTCTCCGTCGTCGGCTCGTCCGCGCTGCGGCGAGCGGCCAGGTCCGCGGCCACCACCGCCGCCACCTGGTGCGCCCCGTCGAAGGGGGCGCCCACGTGTGGCGTCCGGGGATTTCCCAGGGCGTGCCGGGCCAGGTGTGCGTATCGCTTCACGTAGGTGTCGTCGCGGCCGAGCCGCCGGTTGATCTCCTGTACGGCCACGGCCTTCTCGGCCTCGGGCGCCGCGTCGCCGATGCGGTCGTAGGGCTCGGTGAGGAAGGGCCAGAGCTCGTGTGCGCAGCCGGCGGCCAGGTGCCGGCAGATGAGGACCTGGCTCCAGTTCTGCGGGGGCAGTGGTACGTAGGGCCGCGCGGCCTGCGACACCTCGACGAGGGTGGTCATCCCCGGGGAGCTGAGCACCACGTCGCTGTGCCGCAACGCCGTCCGGAATTCCGTGGCGGACAGCTGGCGCGCCGGCAGGTCGGCCCGGAGGCTGAACGCGCCGTGCGCGTGGTTCATGGCCACGTTCATCTCGACGGCGTCGTGCCGCACTTCGGTCAGCAGGCGCTCCGCCAGCGCCAGATAGACCTGCCCGGAGGTGTGCCCGGCGGGGTTGCCCAGGCCGCCGAGTTGCACCAGGACCCGGGTCCGGTCCGGTGTCCGGGTGCCGGTGTCCTCGGGCGGTGCCGGGGGCGGGATCGCCGGGGGCGGGGCGACGATTCCGGAGACCGGGATCACACCGCGCAGGCCGAGCCGGGCCAGGTGGTCCGCGCTGCCGAAGAGGTCCTGCGCGAGGTAGGCGCGGACCCGGCGCAGCGGGCTGTCCGGTGGCACGTCGGCCGCGTCCCACATGAAGCCGAGGCTGTCCACGTAGTACGTGCGGGCGGCCAACTCGCCCGTTCCGATGAGCTCCGGGGCCAGTACGTTGACCACGGCGTCGGCGGAGCGCAGCTCCGGTGGGTCCTGTCCCGGGGGTCGTCGACCCAACGGCTCGGCGTGGGTGTCGTGTTGGGCGGTGAAGAAGTCGAGGGCGGAGTCGGTGCCGTAGTAGGCCACGTCCAGGCCGTGGTGTCGGGCCAGCACCTGGCCGATGCTGTACGCCTTCGAGGCCGGTCCGAAGCCGAAGGGCGTGGCCACCACCGCCACCCGGGCGTATCGGTCGGCGGTGGGTGGGCGTAAGGTCACGGGGCCTCCTTGGCGGGTTGCGGGCTGCGGGCGATGTCTTCGGGGGATCGGTTGACGAAGTCCACCGCCACCGCGTCGGGTCCGATCCGGAAGCGGGAGAGGTGTCCGGTGTCCCAGCGCAGTGCGCGGACGCCGCGCAGTTGCGCGCCGAGCGCCCGCTCCAGCAGCCAGTGGTGCGGTCCGCCGTGGCCCACCACCAGCACTCGCCGGCCGGGGTGGCGGGCGGTCAGCGCGGCGAAGAACTCCAGGACCCGGTCGCGGGCCTGTTCGTAGCTCTCCTCGCCGTCGAGGTCGCACAGGTCGCTGTTGCCCGTCAGGACGCGGTCGGCCTCCGGTCCGAGGTGCCGCCGCACCTCGTTCAGGTCGAGGCCGGCGAAGGCGTGGAAGACGCGTTCCCGCAGGGCGGCTTCCTCGCGCACCTCGATGTCGAGCCCGGCGGTCGCGAGCGCGGCCGTCTCTCGGGCGCGCAGGAAGTCCGAGGTGTAGACCGCCTCCGGGGCGAACCGTTCGACGGCCGCCCGGGCCGCCCGGGCCTCGTCCCGGCCGCGGGGGGACAGTGCCATGGCGTAGGGGTCGGGGTAGGTGTCGCCAGGGTAGTCCGGGGCGCCGTGCCGGAGGAAGAGCAGGTCCACGTCGTCGGTGGCCGGGGGCTCCGTCTCCGTTTCCTGCGCGGTGAGTTCGAGGAGGTCCAGGACGTCGTCCGCGACCTCCTCGGGTTGCTTGTCGTGGATGCCGAGGAGCAGGCCGGCGGGGCGGAACTGCCGGTGCAGTTCGCGGACCCGGTCCTCGTCCATGCGGGCCAGCGGGTCGCGGGCGTTGTTGCGGTCCAGCAGATCGGCCAGCGTGCCTTCCAGGGTGATCGTCACCAGGCGCATCCCCTTGCGTTGGAAGCGCAGCTGCTGGGCGGCCAGGAAGTCGACGTCCTCGAACACGCCGTCGATGACGGGGGTGAAGCCGCTGTCGAGGTAGGACAGGGCGAGGTCCAGGCATCCCAGTTCGGATGCCACGAGGGTGAAGTCGCTGAAGTCCCGGGGCCGGGCCATGTACCGGACGGAGTCGTTGGAGATCCGTACGGCGGGGACCAGGGAGTCCCGCAGCAGGGCGGCGGTGGTGGTCTTTCCGGAGCCGGGCAGCCCGCGCAGCAGCAGCGCGATGCGGTTCATGGGGTGGTTACCTTTCCTGTACCAGATGCTGTCGGAGCGCCACGACGGCCTCGGCCACCTGTGAGACGGCCGTATCCGTGAGGTATTTCGACGTCGGAACGCTCAGGATCCTGGGCGCCAGCGCCTCTGCCTTCTTGGGCCACGGGTGTGGCGCGCTCGGCAGCACGCGCCGGAACAGTCCGTACTCAGGGTAGGTCTTCTTCCAGACCACGCGGGCGAGGACGCCGCGGGCCGCGAGTCCGGTGCAGAACTCCGCGGCGTCGGCGGTGCTGCGGGCCACGAACAGGGTGTGGGAGGCTGCGTCCCCTTCGGGGTCGGAGCTGTCCAAGACCGGTGTGTCCGGGCCGAGTTGCTCCCGTAGCCGGGCGCGCCGGCTCCGCTGCCGGGCCAATGTCTGATGCAGCGTCAGGGCCTGGTCCATCACCAGCGACGCCTGGAGTTCGGTCATCCGGAGGTTGTCGCCGACGAGTGCCCGTTCGTCGTCCCAGTCGGGCAGTCCGCGCTCGTGCCGGACGGCGCCCAGGTCCGCCATCCGGTAGACCCGCTCGACCACCTCGGCACTGCCGGCGACCAGTCCGCCCTCGCCGGAGGAGATCTGCTTGGACTGCTGGAAGCTGGTGACGGCGACGTCGGCGAGTTCACCGGCCCGGCCGTCCGTCGACGCGGCGCCGAGCCCCTGGCAGACGTCCTCGATCAGCGGGACCCCGAGCCGGTCGCAGAGCTGCCGCACCCGTCCCGCCTGCACCGCGTGCCCCTGCACATGGACGATCATCACCGCGGCGACGGGCTGGTCGGGCGATTCCAGCGCCGTGGTGTCGGGGGTGAGGGCGGTGTCCATGTCCAGGGGGACGGGTACGGCGCCGACCGCGGAGACGGCCATCGCGCACGCGATGAAGGAGTAGGCGCTGACCAGGACACGGTCACCGGGACCGATGCCCAGGGCGCGCAGGGCCAGGCGCAGTCCGACGGTGCCGTTGGCCACCGCCGTGGCGGCCTCCTTGCGGAAGTAGCCGGCGAAGTGGCGCTCGATGAGCGTGTTGGCGGACTCGCGGTCCCCTTCGACGTAGCGGAAGAGCTGGCCGTCGGCGAGGGTCGCCCGGAAGTGGGTGAGGGACTGCGGATCCTCCTGCGACAGGTCGAAGAACTGATGGGGGTTGATCAGCGTCATGTGGGGTCATCCAATCTTGACGAGAAGGGGTTCCACAGGCCGCCGGCCGCCGGTCAGGACGCGCTTCTCGCACCGGTGGAACATCGGCAGTGCGGACGGTGGTTGCGGGTGCATCGGCTGCACGGAGCCGAGGTCGTCGGCCAGTTGCCCGATGTGGCGGGCGGTGGCGGACGGCGCCGGGTAGAGCGGCAGCCGGGTCCAGCCGGCGCTGGATCCGGGCGGCAGGGGCGGAAGGCGGAAGTGTCGGGCGAGGTCACTGTCCCGGAAGCGGTCGACCACCGCCCTGCGGCGGGCGAGTTGCCGGTCGGCGCGGGCGATGGCGTCCGGGAGCAGGGGCAGCAGGGGGGCGGGGAAGCGCGCGGGCGACGGGGGGCGCGGCCGGTGCCGGTCCGTCGTGTCGCCCCGGGCGACCGCTCCGGAGACCAGGTCGGCCGGGCCGAGGAGCGCTCCCCCGGCACCGAGCGACACCGGTTTGGAGGGGCCGAAGGAGGCGACGGTGAGCGTGCCGGTGGCTCCGGCGAGCACGCCCCGCGTCGTCGATCCCCAGGTCTGCGCCACGTCCTCGATCACCGCCACGTCCGAGGGCAGTGCCCGGGCGATGCCGGTGACGTCGCACGGCAGTCCGTACTGGTGCACCGCGATGACCGCGCGGGTGCGTGCGGAGCAGGCCGCGGCCACGTCGTCCCGGTGCAGGGTCAGGTCCTCGCCGACGCCGACGAACACCGGCACCGCGCCGGAGCGGACGACGGCGGCGGCGACGGAGTGGCAGCCGACGTCGGGCACCACCACCTCGGCACCCGCGCCCACCTCCAGCACCTCCAGGGCGGCTTCCAGCGCCGTGCCGCCCGAGGCGCAGAATTCCGCGGCGGGCTGGCCCCAACGGTGCAGCAGATCCTGGACGGCGGCGGCCACCGCGGGGTCAGTCGAAGGCATGCCGCAGCCCCTTCCCCGCCTCGTGGGCGCCGGCCACCCGGGCGTCCAGCGCCGCGCGCTCCCGGGCTCGGAGCGCTCCCGGCCCGGCCGCACCACACCACACGTCCGCCCGCGGCACGCGCTCGGTGTGGAGCAGGTCCTTCAGCGCGTCGGGGCTGCCGTGGAGATCCACCGTGCGCACGCCCCGGCCCGCCCACTCCTGCCGGAGCCCCTCCGTCAGCAGGTAGAGCCCGGGCGAGTAGCGTCGGTAGGTCTCGTCGTAGGACCACTTCAGGCTCATCAGCCGGTCCTGCACCCGGGCGTCCAGCCGGAAGGCGACGGGGCGTTCGCCGTCGAGGAGGAACGCGGCCGTGATCTCTCCGGTGTCGACCAGCCGGCCGTAGAGCGCGTCCTGGCCGCCGCGCTGCCGCATGCTCTGTCCCCGTGCGGCCTTCCACGAGCGGTCGTCGACCGCGAGGACGTCTGCGAAGGCGCGCGGACCGGATCGGCCCGGTCGTACGGTCAGGCCGTCGCGCTCCACCAGGTGTCGTTTGCGGCGGAGTTGGGAGCTGCCCCGTTCCAGGGCGCGTTCCCACAGGTCGGCGCCGTCGTGGGACCAGTCGATCAGGGAGTTGGGCGGTCGCCGCCAGGTCGTGCAGCCGGCCCGGGCGCAGGCTTCGGCGTGGGGCGCGGCCACCAGGGGGAGGTAGACCGACGCGCCGGTGGCCCGGCGGACGGACGTCACCAGGCGGGCGAGTCGCTCCGGGTGGCCGTGTTCGGTCAGCAGGGGCTCGTCGTCGCCGACCGCCGTGAGCACGTCCCCGTCCCGGGTGAAGGCGGCGATGCCGTCGGGGGCGAGGGCGACGACCACGCGGTGGCCCGCGGCGCGGACCGCGTGGGCGTATCCCGGAGACTGCTGGAGCCGCGTGCCGTGGCGCCGGTATGCGCGTGCCCAGGCGTCCTCCTGGGCTCCGGGGAGGGCGTCGAGGTCGACCAGGCGCAGGCCGTGGGCCGGCTCGGGTTCCGGTACGGCCCGGCCGCCCGGCAGCGGGTGCGGCGCCGCGGGGTCCGCGGTCGGGCGGCGGGCGTCGAGGTCGGGTTCGGCCGGACGGCCGGTGGCGGTCATCCGAACTCCCCCGCGTCCGAGCCGGGTCGACCCGAGCGGATCCACCTCAGTTGCGGATAGCCGCGGGCGTGGGCGCCGAACCCGGTCATGAAGCGGTCGATGCTGGGCAGCACACTGCCCTCGAAGTCGAAGACCTCTGTCCCGGGCTGCCGTTGCGCCCAGGTGATCGCCTCGTCGACCAGCAGGCTCGGCACCCCGCGCGCACCCGTGCGGTCGAACCAGGAGTGCATGAGGACCGCGGCGCCGTCGCAGAGCAGTACGAACACCTGGCCCCGGCAGACCCCGTCCGGGTCCGTCGCGGCGAGGCACAGCGCCGGTTCCTCCCGGCCGATCCGCAGTCCGGATCGGCGTCGGGCGGCCACGGCCGGCGCCGGCTGGCCGACCACCGCGCGGGAGAAGTCGAAGCTGTCGAGCGGGGCGCTGTGCACGGTGTGCCGTCGGGCCGCGGCCCGGATGTGGTTCCGGGCGGTGGCCACGTACGCGCTGCGCGGGTCGCACCCCGCGCGCAGCTCAAGGATGCGGGTGTGCCGGCAGAGCAGTTCGGCGCCGGCTTCGCACAGGGCGGCCACCTCGCCGAAGCGCGGATCCATCGGGAGCTCCGCCGAGTCCACGCGGGCCATCAGCGCCTGGGTCATCGAGTGGACCGCACGGTGGCGGTCCACAGGATGCAGCCCCGGGTCGCTCCATGGTGCGGCGTAGGGCAGGAGCCGGAAGGGACGGCGGGCGGCGGTGCCGCCGTCGTCCAGCGGGACGACCCAGACGCCCGCGGTGCGCCCGGCGCGGGTCCGGCAGACGAGGTTGAGGGTGTGCCCGTAGAGCTCGGCCGCCGTCGGCGAGTTCCACACCTGCACGGGCAGGCCGGCGACGACCTTGGCGAGTTCGTCGGGGGAAACGGTGTCACTGTCCATGGGGCCCTTCCGAACGGGCGGGGCCGGCTGAAGCGGCGCCCGGCGAGACGTGGTTCACATCGCGTCGAGCAGTGCGAAGGTCTCCTGCAGGCTGGTCGGCACCTGGCCGCTGGTGGCCGCCATCTCCCGGGCCATGTGTAGTTCGGACGTCGTCCGGTCGCGCACCACGGCCGGTGCGCCCTGCCCGGTGACGATGGCCTCGTCGAGGTCCGAGTAGTGCGCGAGTGCCCAGCTGGAGCCGGTCGAGGCGGCCAACGCGCCGCGCAGCACGTCGGGGTCGACGCCGAGTGCGCGTCCGGTGCGCAGTGCCTGGAGCGCGGCGTGCCGGTTGCTGTAGAGGAGCCAGTTGTTGCAGAGCTTCACGGTCATCCCGGCGCCGGTCGGTCCGGCGTGCACGACGTTGTCGGCGTAGCGTTCCAGTACCGGCCGCACGGTGCCGAGTTCCGCTGCCGAGGCGCCGACGAACAGGGACAGCGAGCCGTCGCGGACCAGGCCGTCACGGCGGCTGAGCGCGGCGTCCAGCAGGACGTGCCCCTGTTGCCGCACCGCGTCGGCCAGTTCCCGGACGGTCTGCGGGGTGAGGGTGGTGTGCAGCACCACGTGGGAGCCGGGGGGCGCGGCGGCGCACAGCCCGTCGGCGCCGAAGAGCAGGGTGCGCACGTCGTCCGGTCGCTTGACGACGACGAGGTGGACGGTGGCGGCGCGGGCGGCCTCCGCGGCTGTCGCGCAGCGGTGGAAGTGGTCCGCCTCCGGCGCCACATCGGCCACCGGGTCGTAGGCGTGCAGTTCGACTCCGCGCGCCACCAGGCACCGCGCGATGTCCGCCCCCATTTCGCCGAGACCGTACAGGGCGAGGTTGGCCACGTCGTGTTCCTTTCGTGAGTTCCATCGGGTATCGACGGCCGGTCCCGGCGACGGAAACCGGCGGCAGCGGGATCTCAGACGGGGGCTTCGGCCCGTGGTGAGGCGGTCGCGGCTCGCGATCTGGCCAGTACCAGCACCAGTCCCGAGCCCAGGCCCAGCACCACGATCGTGCCGAGGTAGACCGTCCCCACGGACAGGCAGGTCAGCAGTGCGGCGACGAGGAGGGATCCGACCAGTTGCGAAGGCCCCTGCACCGCGCCGAAGACGGCGAACGCCTGCGCCGATCCGGCCGGGCGCCAACGGTCCTGGACTTCGCTCTGCAGCGCCGCGTCGCCCCCGCTGAGCAGGCCCACCACGGCGTAGAGGCAGATCGCCCACACCGGGTGCGCGGCGCTCAGGCCGAACACGACCTGGACACAGAAGCCGACGAGGACGATCTGCGGCACCCGTGCGCGGGTCCACCGTCCCAACGTGCCGCCGGAGACGAGCACTCCGCTGATCATCGCCGCGAGGGCGAAGCAGGCGTTCGCCGTGCCCGCGATCCAGGACCGGTCGGACGCGCCCCCGGTCAGCAGCGGCACGAACATGCTGAAGCCGAGGGTGTGGGCGAGTTCCATGAGCAGCAGTGCGGCGGTGAACAATCCCAGGCGGCGGGGCGAGAACACCTCCCGCCACACCCCGGCGGCGGACGGCCGCCCTTCGCCACTGGTGTCCGGCTCCGCCGCGCCGGGACCGGCCGACCCCGCCGCGACCGGGGACTTGCGCAGCGGCGCTCGGTTGATCACCACGAACACCACGAACTGCAGCACCAGGCCGACCGCGTACGACAGGGCACACAGTCCCAAGGACGCCTGGATGCCGATCGACGACGCGAGCACTCCCCCGAGGGCCCAGCCGACCACCACGGATGCCTGGGTGGCGACGGCCAGCATCGCGTTCAGCCAGGTCAGTTGCTCCAGGCCGGTGGTCTGGCCGGCGACCCAATCGCGCATGGCGGGGAGGTAGAAGGCCCCGAAGGAGGCGAAGAGGAACATGCCGGCGTAGATCTGCCAGGCGTGCACCCCACCGCCGCGCACCAGCAGCCAGAGCGTCACGGCCACCGCGAACGCTCCGGTGTCCGACAACAGCATCACCCAGCGGTGGTCGACGCGTTGGTTGACGATCCGGACCGCCCGGACGAGGAGGAGTGCGGGCAATGCGCCGACCGCCACGACCAGGGGTGCGCTCGCGGGGGAACCCGTCACGCGCAGCGCGAGCAGGGACAGCAGAAGCAGGAGCAGTGCGGAGGTGCTCTGGCTCTGCAGCGTCGACACGATTACCGTGCCGACCTCCCGCCTTTCGGCTGCGCCGAACCCTTGCCAAATCTCGGCTCGGGTACGGGTTTGGCTCTGGGGTTGGGTCTGGGTTTGCACCGATGTCCGTCCCACTCTTCTCACCCCCCGGATTCCGCATTTCTTTTCGACTCACCGCGACGACGCGCAGCGTTCACACCGCGCCACCAACGGGGACGGGCAGTCCACGACACCACGGCTTCTCCGCCGCTTCACTGCTCCACCACTTCATCGTTCACCGCAGGGAGGAATTCTCCAATCAGCGATTCATGGAAACCCAAGCATGGCCACTTGGACGCGGTCAACCAAGCTCGGTCCGCACCTGGGCCTTTGGCCGAAACACCCACGCCTGGTCCCCCACTCGACGCCACACCGGGAACAATGCCCCCGAACCCCCACCCCGCGCCCCTCCGAACTCCCTCCCGGTCCCTTGAATTACCACCTGAAGAACGGCGAACAACGACTGCGTGACGCCACCCCGACACTTCCGCGAGAACACCATTCTCCGGAAGCCCACTGCCCGTCCGACGCTCTTTCTCGGCACCCGGACGATCGAATCAGGCCAGCATGACAAGCCGCACGCAGACCCATGACCGACTATTCATACACTCACGAAAAGAGCGAAAATATCGCGCCTTCCCGAGTGGGCGAGAAAATATCGACTGATTCCGCGCCGCCCTTGGCGCAGCCCAGCCGGACTCCTCGAACATCGACCGCCGAGTCCGGGAAAAACAGTCCCGTCGCTGGCCGATTTCCCACGGCGGGCACCGGAGCGGCAATGCCCGGCGGGTAGCGCATTTGACCGGTGGGTAGCATGGCACGGACTTCCCCATCCGACAGCCCATTCCGCCCGCCGTCACCTCGACACGGCGGAGCAACCAGCCGTCGGGAACCATCCGTTCGCCCGGCCCGCGACCGGCCCCTCCTTCCCCTCCCTCACGCGCCTCACAAGGAGCCCTGAACAGTGACACCCGCGCAGTGGGAAGCATTGCTCTACGACTGGCACAACGCCCACCGGCTGCGCCGGCAACGCAACGACACCGCCTATTGGGCCCGCCTGACCGAGCAGCACGACACCGTGCTGGTCCTCGGGGCCGGCACCGGACGCGTGGCGAGCACCCTGGCGCACCCCGCGCGACGCCGGGTGACCGCCGTGGACCTCAGCCGGGAGCGACTCGCCAGGATGCCCCGGACGCCGGGGCTGCACCCGGTCTGCGGGGACATGCGCAGGCTCCCGCTCCGGGGATCCCACGCCACCGCCGTCATCCCGTACTCGACGCTCCAACTGCTGGTAACGCCGCACGATCGGCAGCGGGCCCTGGCGGAGACCGCCCGCGTCCTGGCGCCTGGGGGCTCCATCCATATCGATGTCAGCGAGAGTTTCGACGCGCGGACGGAGACCGACTGGCAGATCGGTCTCGCCGAGCCCTGTCGCGAAGCCGGCGGCCCGGTGGAGGAATGGGAACGGCACCGGCTGCACGCCGACCACGTGGTGATCGAGAAGCAGTTCCGTCGATCCGGCCGGGTACTGACCGAGGTGACGGAACGCTGGGCCTTCCACAGCGCGCTCAACCTCGCCGAAGCGCTCGCGCAGGCGGGCTTCGAACTCGTCGGAATCGACCGCGGATACGGTACGGACCTCTCCCCCCACCGCCTCATCTACCACGGCCGCCGCACGCATTGAGCCTCGGCGCCGCACCGACTTCCGGCAACTGGGCCGGTGAACTCACCGATGACTTCGGCGCCTTCGATGCCGTTCACCCGGTCGACGCTGTTCGCGCTCTGCGCGCTGTTCGAGCTGTTCGCATCAACGCCCCCTGGCCGTAGGCACGCTCTCGGAAACTCAAGGCCCCTTCCTCGCCTACATCCGCGACATCAAGTACGCGGCCGTGACCGGTCTTCGCGGACAGTGTCTCGACGTGGGACGAGGACGAGGGCTCCAGGCACATACCTGGGAGCTGTACACGCGCAGGGCGCTTCCCGAAAACACCTGCCGGGCCGACTGTGATCTGTTAGCAATCGAGGATGGAACCCGATCGCGTCACCGATGAACGGCTACATGGTGTGCTCGCCGAACTCATGGGCAGGGAACCGCTGTTCCACAGGCCGGAGTTCGGGATGTCGCGAGCCGATTTCGAGGCCATGACGGCGCCCGACTTCTGGGAAACGGGTGCCTCGGGGCAACGCTACAGCCGCGCGTATGTACTCGATGTCCTTGAGGAGCGCTCTCAGGAGCCACCCGTCGAGGAGTGGGAGACCTCCGACTTCCATTGCCGGGAGTTGGCCGCCGATCTGTATCTCCTGACGTACACCCTGGTGCTCAACGGGCGGAGAACCCGCAGGTCAACGATCTGGCAGCAGGCGAGCGACGGGTGGCGCATCGTTTACCATCAGGGCACCCCCGTCCAAGACGAATGACGGGCGAGCGTTTCCCTCAATTCCCAGCAGCCACAACAGAATATGACGCCACCTGAAAACCACCTACGCCTCCGCGCCCGCCCCTCCCGGAATTCCGATTATTTCTGCTCATTGCCGGGTATCGATGCGGACATTGGGCTGCCGAGCCCCCGCATGAGGGGGCTGCGAGCGGCCGCCACTCGTTGGACATGTGACGCTGTCGATGTAGGGCTGTCGCTGCGGGGTGGGGGCGGGAAGTGCGTTGGACGTCAAAGGTGTGCACCATGCTTATGGGCGTCGCGTGGTGCTGCGCGGGATCGACATCAGCCTTCGGCGGGGCGTGGTGGCCGGCATCGTGGGCGAGAACGGCGCGGGCAAGTCGACTCTGTTGAAGATCCTCGCCGGTGAACTGCGTCCGCAGCGCGGCGTCGTCGTCCACCGCGGCCGCTTCGGGTACTGCCCACAGGACGTGGTCCTCAACGACGCCCTCACCGTCCGACAGCACCTGAAGTTCTTCATGACCGCCTTCGGCCTCTCGGATCTGTGCCGCGCCGAGGGCCTCATGGAGGTGCTGCGGTTCTCCGAGTACGCCGACGAACGCGCCGGAGTGCTCAGCGGCGGCACCCGCCAGAAGCTGAACCTCACCCTCGCCCTGATGCACGATCCCCAGGTGCTGCTGCTGGACGAGCCCTACCAGGGCTTCGACTGGGACACCTACCGGCGGTTCTGGGACCTCGCGGCCGGGCTGCGCGAGGCCGGCCGGTCCGTGCTGGTCGTGTCCCACCTCGCCTACGACACCGGCCGCCTCGACGAGCTGTGGTACCTGGAGGGCGGAGTGCTGCGCCCGCGGGCGGAGGCGGCACCATGAGGCGGCACCTGACCTTCTTCGTGACGGCTGCCCGGTACGACCTGGTCATGCACGCCCGCAATCGGTTCGCCATGTTCCTGGTCGTCCTCTACGTCCCGGCGTGGGTGACCCTCGCCCACGCGGCACTGCCCGACAAACCCGCACCCGTCCGACTCAACTCCACCGGCGAGTTCCTCTCCCCGCCCGGCGACCAGCTCTCCCAGATCACCGGCGCCCTCAACGCCGTCACCCTGATCTCCGGGTTCATGATGTTCGCCGCCACCTTCAACGGTGGACGCTTCGACCGACGACTGGCCATGGCAGGCCACCCCCGCATCCACCTCGCCCTGGCCAAGACCACCTCACTGGCACTCGCCTGCGCTGCCGTATCGGTCTACGCCACCGCCGTCACCTGCGCGGCCTGGATCCCGCGCCAGCCGGCGCTGCTGGCCACCGCGCTGTTCTGCGACGCCATGACCTACGGCGCGCTCGGTGTCCTCTTCGGGTGCGTACTGCGACGGGAGGTCGAGGGCATGTTCGCGATGGTGATGACCAGCATCATCGACGTCGCGCTGCAGAACCCCATCGCCAACACCGGCGCCAACAGTCCACTGGTCCGACTACTGCCGTCCTACGGGAGCATGCAGGCCGCCACCGGTGCGGGGTTCACGAACGGCACGATGGCGAGTTGCCTGGCCGTCCAGACGCTGTGGTTCGCCGGTGCCGCGCTGCTGGCCCTGCTGGCGTTCCACCGCCGCACCCGCAGCGCCTTCCCCAGGACCCGGCGCCCTCGGACACCGACCCGCCGCCGGCCGGCACACGGTACGCGATGAGCACACTGCCCGGCCTGCGCCGGGCGGACACGAGACGAGGTGAGGGGAGGGCCCTGCGGTGCTGTTGCGACGATGGCTCGACGCGGCGGGGATCCATGCCCCCGTCCTGCGCCCGTGCTACACGGTGTGCATCCGTGACATCCACAAGTGTGATGAGGGGAGGGCCGGTTGGTGGGCGCTGCGGGCGGCGCCGGCGGCGCTCCGACCGCATGTCGCGGCGCTGGTCGTCCACGGGTACAAGGCCGACGCGTGCGCCGACACCGGGCCCGTCGAGGAGCGGGCGCGTCGCCTGGACGCGTATGGCACGGCGGCTCTCGCCGCGATCGAGTCATCGCCTTCGAGGCCGATCGCGTCCGGCACCGCCTCCCCGCCCTGGTCACCGCCTTGGACGACAGTCCCGCCAGTGCCTGGACCGACGCCATGGGCCGGCACTGCACACTGCTGCTCGGCCTCGTGCGCGCCGCCGGCGCCGACCTGCTGCACCGGCCCGTACGCCCGCCCGTCTCCGCGCTGTTCGACGTGTGGCAGCGCCAGTGGCGCACCATCATCCCCTGCTGAACCCGAAAGGCCCCCGTATGACCGCCACCGCCTCCCGGCCCACCGACCCCCTGATCCCGCTCATCGAAGCCGAGCTGATCCGCTCGGTCGGCAGTGGCGAAGACCTGTTGGAAACAGCATGCCTGGACGCCCTGTTCCCCGGCGGCAAACTGCTGCGCCCCACGCTGTGCGTGGAATCGGCACGGGCGGTGGGCGGCCGGGCCGAGTCGGTGCTGTCCTTCGCGGCGGCCATCGAATGCCTGCACGTGGCCAGCCTCGTCCACGACGACATCGTCGACCAGGACCCGGTACGCCGCGGGCGGGCGTCGACCGCCGAACGGTTCGGCATCGCCGAGGCCCTGCTCGCCGGAGACGGGCTGTTCACCGCAGGGTGGGCGGCCATGCTCCGCGGCGGCCCGGCCGATCGTGTCCTGGCCGCGTCCCGGGCGATCGCCGAGGCGGTCCACGCCATGTGCCGCGCCAGCATGCGCGAGATCGAGATCCGCGAGGACCTGACCTGCGGGCGGTCGGCCGTACTGGAGGTGATCCGCGGCAAGACCGCCGCGCTGACCGGCGCCGCCTGCCGGGCGGGCGCGATCCTGGCCGGCGCGGCACCGGAGCAGATCGACGCCCTGCACCACTACGGGGAACAGCTCGGCATGGCCTTCCAGATCCGCGACGACCTGTTGCCGTACACCGCCGACGACGCACTGACCGGCAAGTCCGCCGTCAGCGACGTCGCCAACCGCCAGCCGACGCTGCCCGTCCTGCTCGCCTACGAGTCCGCGGACGCCCACGACCGCCGACACCTCACCGAGATCTTCCATGGCACCGTCGATCTCGCCACGGCCCACCGTGACCTGCTCGACGTGCTGGCCCGGACCGGCGCCATCGCCGAGGCGGCACGCCAGGCGCGAGCCTGCGCCTCCCAGGCACGCGCGGCCCTCGGCGGCCTGTCGGCCACCGGGCGACTCGCCCGGCTGGCGGACTCCGCCGCCGACCGCCACCAGTAACCGGAACTGCTGCCGGAGCTGGTGCCGGGGACGGCCCCGGGGACGACCCCCGAGCTGGTGCCCGAACTCGCGTCGGAGCTCGCCCAGTTGGGACTACCGACGCATTGCCCTCCGCGGCGCCACAGCCGAGGTAGGGACTTCCCCACCCCGTTCCAGGGGGCCTGTCGGAGTGCCGGAGACCAGCGCAGCATGATGCGCTGGCCGCACGGGATTCGTGTGACGGAAGGTGGACAGGTGAAGAGTCGGATCGGGTACTGCGCCTGGATCGTGGGGGTGGGGCAGTTCTTCACCGCTCACGTCGTGGTCGAGTCGGCCTGGGCGAGACCGTACAGCTGGGCACGGAACAACATCAGCGACTTGGGCAACGCGCTCTGTGCACTGCAGCCGGATCCCGAGCCGCGCTACATCTGCTCTCCCGAACACGGCCTGATGAACGCCTCGTTCATCGCCCTGGGAGTGCTGCTCGTCGTCGGCGTCGCCCTGGCCGGTGGCGTGGTGTGGCGCAGGGGACCGCTCGCGGCCGGGTCCCGGCTGTTGCTGGCCGGCGCCGGCGTGGGATTCGTGTTGGTCGGGCTGGCCCCCGCTGACGTCAACGAGAACCAGCACGTCCTGGGCGCCCTGCTCATCATGGGGACGGGCAACATCGGGCTCCTGCTGGCCGCGTTCAGCCTGACGGATCGCCTTGCGGGCCCACTGCGCTGGGGTACCGGCCTGCTGGGCGGCGCAGCGATCGCGGCCTTCGGGCTGTTCCTGACCGAACGCTACCTCGGCCTCGGTATGGGAGGCATGGAGCGCGTCGCGGTCTTCCCCCTCCTGGTGTGGGCGCTGACTGTCGGCGTTCACGGTCTCGTCCGCCGGCCGGACCGCCGACCCGGGGCGGTGTCGGCACCGCGCCTCGCGCAGCCGCTCCGCCGATGAGTCACCACGCCGTTCGGCCACTCCGGCACCGTCCGCGCGAGGCTGACCCTGTTGGGGGCCGACGAGGGCGCACGCCGGAGTGCCTTCTCGGGAGATGGTCAGCTCAGACCCCTGTGGGACATCGGTGGCCGCGCCGCAGACGGACAACGAGAGGTGCGCATCGCACGTCTTTGGGTGGAGTGCGTCCAAGAACTCGGTCCCGGCGAGACCGCCGACGTCCGGCTCGCTCCCCTGAGCCCCGAGCAGTGGCGGCAACTGAACCCCGGTGACGTGATGACCATGCACGAGGGCCGGCCTGCGGTCGGCACGGCCACCGTGATCGAGGTCCGCCCGCCTCGCGCCTGAAGCCTGCGTGTCGGCCTGCCTGCCCGTCCACACACGCGGGCAGGCAGGCGGTCCGTGGAACGGTGGCGACGTATACGGCACGAAGCCGGCGAGCGAGGATCGGCGTCACGCAGGAGAGGGACGGCGCCGGTTGGAGCGACGAGCGCGGACGTGGGTGGTCATCCCGTCCATCCGGTGTGGTGCAGCCAGTCGTCGAAGGTCATCAAGTCGGGGTGGAGGCGTCGGAGAAGGGTGATGTCCCGGTCTCGGCGGTAGAGATCACGGTCGGCGAAGAACCGGAACATCGCTGCGTAGTCGTGGCCGAAGTCAGGTACGGCGGCGTGCAGTTCGTCGTGCGACATCGGGAGGTAGCCGCTGGGGGTGCCCGTGACCTGGGTGAAGGTAGCGGCCGCTCCGCGGCGGTCAGCAGCTCCAGGCCCTGCCGATACTCACCCACGGCGCTGCCCGTCGCGAAGAAGTCGGTGTTGGCGAACACGCGGTCGGCCTGCCCCATCAGGGCGTCGAAGGCCGCTGGGTCTAAGCGGACCAGTCGCAGGCGGTGGGGCGCGGTGGCGGCGAGTTCGGTGGCATGAGCGGACTCCGGGTGTCGGGTGGGGACGGTGATGGTGGCGTCGGTGGTGGCGAGCAGGTGCTGGATCACGTGGCTGCCCATGGCTCCGGTGCCGCCCACGACGAGGACGTGGGTCATCGCGTAACTCCCTGGTAGGTAAGGACGTGTCCGACGTGGGCGTGGACGGTCAAGTGGAAGACGCCTGGGCCGGGGGCGGCGCGCAGGTGGTCCAGCAGCACACGGTGCAGGTCGCGGTAGGCGTACGGGCCTGCCGCGGCGCTGCGGACGTCGGAGTGGTCGCTGTGCATGAGGGAGACCAGGGGGCCGTGGGCGGTGGGCAGGACCTGCGGAAGGTCGTGGTCGTTGTGGTCGCCGGTCCAGCGGTAGCCGGCCTGGGTGAGGAGATCGCAGGTGTGCTTCGAGCCGGTGGCGCGCGGGCTCGTCCACCCGGTGGGCGAACGCCGGTGACTCGCTCGATTACGTCGGTGCAGCGGCGGATGTTGTCCCGCTCGGTGTCCACGTCGAGCAGCGCGGGTACGACGTCCTTAAGTCCAGGAGTGCCCGGCGATCTCGTGCCCCGCCTGGTGCACGGCCGCCACCGTGTCGGGGTACCGCTCGGCGACGAGGCCGTTGACGCCGACGGTGGCGGGCAGGTCACCGAGGGTGTCGAGCAGCCGCCAGATGCCGGTGGTGACGCCGTAGTCGACCCAGGATGCGCTGTGCGTGTCGTCGACGCCGGACAGCGGCCACGCCGCGGCCATCGGCGCGTAGGCGGGACCGTGCCCTGGTGACCACAGTTCCAACGCAACTGTGACCAGCGCGGCGACCTTCTTCCCGCCCGGCCAGTCGATCTCTGTACTCATGCGTTTCCCCTGATTCGGTAGCTTCCGCTGGGGACGCTAATGAGGCGGTAGGTACCTTCAGGTACCTGGCAGCGGGCTAGCATCGGGGCGTGCATGAGTACTCCGGCAGTGTCTTCCTCGCTGACTGCCCGGCTCGGTTGGCGATCGAGATCATCGCCGACAAGTGGGCGGTGGTCGTGTTGTTCGCATTGAGTCGGGAACCGTGCCGGCACGGCGAGTTGGTCGATCTGATCGGCGGGATCTCCCGGAAGGTGCTGACTCAGACGCTGCGGCGGTTGCAGGGTTACGGCCTCGTCGACCGCCGTGCCGAGGCCGGGAAGGTCGAGTACGTGCTGACGGACTTGGGCCGGACCCTGGTGCAGCCGATCGCCGTGCTGACTCAGTGGGCCCACGAGCACGGCGGGGCCGTGGTGGAGTTCCAAGAGTCCGAGACGGGCTAGGACGCGTCGTGCTCGTGGCGGTTGGGCGGCCCGGCTCGTCGTGATCGAGCACCGTGGCGCGGTGGCGCGAAGCGTGGAGGCGTCAAGGCGTGGGAGGTGCTGTCGCGTCTGGCGCCGCACAGGCATGTGCCGGTGCGGGGCGCCGGCGTGAACGGGACCCCATGCCTCACATCGTGCGGTTGCGGCGTGTGCGGGAGGCGTAACCTCGGGCGCTCCAGTCATGTGACGGGCCGGAAATTCGCCCTCCCTACGGTGCTGGTCGTAGGTCGTGCCCGCCGCCGGTGGGGCGGTCCTGGCTGGGGAAGGCACACGCACCGCGGAGTGGGGTTTCGGTGGCATCTGGCTCGAAGGACGGCAGTGTCCGCACGGTCTGCTCGTACTGCGGGGTCGGCTGCGGGATCGTCCTGGACGTGGTGCGGGACCCCGCCGACGGCCGGCGCCGGGTGGCCAAGGCGTCCGGGGACAGGGCACATCCCACCAACTCCGGCCGCCTGTGCACGAAGGGGGCGACCAGCGCGGACATGATGGCCGCGCCGGGGCGCATGACGAAGGCGCTGGTGCGTGCCGAGCGCGGCGCCCAGCCCGTCGAGACGGAAGTGGACGACGCCATCGCGTCGGTGGCCGGGCGGCTGCGGGCGATCCTGGACGAGCACGGGCCGGACGCGTTGTCCTTCTATGTGTCCGGGCAGATGTCCCTGGAGGCGCAGTATCTGGCGAACAAGCTGGCCAAGGGCTTCGTGCGCACCAACCAGATCGAGTCGAACTCGCGGCTGTGCATGGCCTCGGCAGGGTCCGGATACAAGCTGTCGCTGGGCGCGGACGGCCCGCCCGGCTCCTATCAGGACTTCGATCGCGCGGACGTGTTCTTCGTCATCGGCGCGAACATGGCCGACTGCCACCCGATCCTCTTCCTGCGCATGATGGACCGGGTCAAGGCAGGCGCCAGATTGATCGTCGTCGACCCGCGCCGCAACGCCACCGCCGAGAAGGCCGACCTCTTCCTGCAGATCAGGCCGGGCACCGACCTCGCCCTGCTGAACGGCCTGTTGCACCTGTTGGTGGCGAACGGCCACACCGACGAGCAGTTCATCGCCGAGTTCACCGAGGGCTGGGAGGAGATACCCGCCTTCCTCGCGGACTACCCGCCCGAGCGGGTCGCGGAGCTCACCGGCCTCGCCGAGAACGACATCCGCCGGGCCGCGCAGTGGATCGGCGAGGCAGGTGACTGGATGAGCTGCTGGACCATGGGCCTGAACCAGTCCATCCACGGCACCTGGAACACCAACGCCCTGGTCAACCTGCACCTGGCGACCGGCGCCATCTGCCGTCCGGGATCGGGACCGTTCTCGCTGACCGGCCAACCCAACGCGATGGGCGGCCGGGAGATGGGGTACATGGGGCCCGGGCTGCCTGGTCAGCGGTCCGTGCTGGTCGACTCCGAGCGGGCCTTCGTCGAGCGCCTGTGGCAGATACCCGAGGGCTCACTGCGTACCGACGTCGGGCGCGGCACCGTCGAGATGTTCCAGGAACTGGCCGCCGGCGCCATCAAGGCATGTTGGATCATCTGCACCAATCCGGTCGCCTCGGTCGCCAACCGCAAGACCGTCATCGCCGGTCTGGAGGCCGCCGAACTCGTCATCACGCAGGACGTCTTCGCCGAGACCGAGACCAACGCGTACGCCGACGTCGTCCTGCCCGCGACGCTGTGGGCGGAGTCCGACGGCGTCATGGTCAACTCCGAGCGGAACCTCACCCTGGTGCCAGGCGTCGTCGACCCGCCCGGACAGGCACTGCCCGACTGGCAGCTGATCGCCAGGGTGGCCCGCGAGATGGGCTTCGGCGAGGGCTTCGGCCACGCCTCCGCCGAGGAGGTGTTCGAGGAACTCAAGCAGGCGTGGAATCCCACGACCGGCTGGGACCTGCGCGGGGTGACCTACGAGCGGCTGCGCACCACACCGGTCCAGTGGCCGGCGCCGACCACGGACGGCCCGGACCGCAACCCGATCCGCTACCTCAACGACGGCGTCAGCCAGACACTGGTGGAACGCGAGGACGGCACGCTCCCCCGGCTGGCCTTCCCCACCGCGAGCGGACGCGCCCGGTTCTACGCCCGGCCGCATCTGCCTGCGGCCGAACTCCCCGATGACGACTACCCGTTCATGCTCACCACGGGCCGCCTGCAGCACCAGTGGCACACCATGACGAAGACCGGCAAGGTCGCCAAGCTCACCAAGCTCGACTCCGGCCCGTTCGTGGAGGTCCACCCCGAGGACGCCGGGGCGCTCGGGATCGCGGCGGGCGACCGTGTGGAGATCGCCTCCCGCCGTGGGCGTGCCGTGCTTCCCGCCGTGGTCACCGACCGGGTGCGACCCGGTACGTGCTTCGCCCCCTTCCACTGGAACGACCTGTTCGGCGAGTACCTCAGCATCAACGCCGTCACCAACGACGCCATCGACCCGATCTCCTTCCAACCCGAGTTCAAAGTCTGCGCCGTCACTCTCACCAAGACGGCAGCGCCCGTCCCGCGGGCCCGCCCGGGCACCCGCCCCGAGGCCACGCCGGCCGCCGCCGCGCACGAAGACGAGCCCGTGCACCCCGTCCCCGACCAGGGTGGCGCGACAGCCCGGTCGAACGCCGCCGTCCACGCGCTCGCCGGGATGTTCGGCATCACCGACCTGACCCCCGCACCACTGGTCGAGCCGGAGCGCCGCTACCTCTCCGGCTATCTCGCCGGCCTCGCCCTGAACCCGCCCGACGGGGACGTCCCCGTGCTGCCGTCCGACGCGCCCCTCTCCCCCGGTTCCGCGCTCTGGGTCGGCGGCGCCCTCGCCGGCATGTTCTCCCGCTCCGCGGTGCCCGTAGCCCAGGCACCCGCCACCCGCGAGTCCGAACTCGGGCCCGCGCGGACCACGTCATCGGCAGCCGACGCCGCCGTACCGACCCGGCGCCTGGTCATCCTGTGGGCTTCGCAGACCGGCAACGCCGAGGAGTTCGCCACCACCGCCGCGGCCCACCTCACGGCGGCGGGCCGCACCCCAGAGCTGCTGCCCATGACGGACATGGCGCCCGCTCAACTCGTCCCCGACACCGACCTGTTGCTCATCACCAGCACCTTCGGCGACGGCGACGCCCCCGACAACGGTGCCGACTTCTGGCAGGCGCTCTCCGCCCCCACCATCGGCCCGCTGGAGGGCATCCGGTACGCGGTGCTCGCCCTGGGCGACTCCACCTACGACGACTTCTGCGGCCACGGCCGCCGGCTCGACGAACGGCTCGACGCGCTCGGGGCCACCCGCCTCGTCGGCCGTACCGACTGCGAGCCCGACTTCGAGGAGACCGCCGAGCAGTGGCTCGGACAGGTGGTCACCGCCCTGGCCACCCCCGACGACAGTCACTCCACGGCCGCGGGCGGGCTCGCGGCGCCCGCTCCCGGCCCTGCCGTCACCGCGGCGCCCACGACCACACCCACCGCCGCCACCGCACCGCCCGCTCCGGAACCCGTCGGCTACACCAAGGCATCACCGTTCAGCACCCTCCTCATCGGCAACCGGCTGTTGAGCCTGCCCGGCTCCCAGAAGGAGGTACGGCGGTTCGCCTTCGACACCCGTGACCACGAACTCGCCTACGCCGCCGGTGACGCCCTCGGCGTGTGGCCGGTCAACGGTGCCGGCCTCGTCGCCGAATGGCTCGCCCTGACCGGAGCGGACCCCGACGAGCCCGTCGAGCTCGGCGACGGTGCGCGCCTCCCCTTCGAGGAGGCCCTGCGCACCCGACTGGACATCACCCGCATCACCACCGACCTGCTCAAGTTCGTGGTGGAGCGCACCGGCAGCCAGGACCTGAAGCGGCTGCTGCGGCCCGACAACAAGGACGCCCTGGCAAGGTGGAGTTGGGGTCGTCAGGCAGCCGATGTCATCGGCGCGTTCCCCGTCCGCGCGTCCGCCCCGGAATGGTCCGCCGTACTCAAGCGTCTGCAACCCCGCCTGTACTCCGTCTCCTCCAGTCCCCTGGCCCACCCCAGCGAGGTGCGGCTCACCGTCTCCGTCGTCCGCTACACCAACGACCTCGGCCGGGACCGCAAGGGCACCTGCTCGACCTATCTGGCGGACTGTGCGGACGACGGCCCGGTGCGGGTCTTCGTGCAGCGCTCACCGCATTTCCGTCCGCCCGCCGACCCCGCCGCCCCCATGGTCATGGTCGGCCCGGGAACCGGCGTGGCCCCCTTCGTCGGCTTCCTCGAAGACCGCCGGGCCCGCGGTCACACCGGCCCCAACTGGCTCTTCTTCGGCGAACAGCGCCAGGCCACCGACTTCTACTACCGCGAGGAGCTGGCGGGGTTCCAGGCATCCGGCCACCTCGACCGCCTCGACCTCGCCTTCTCCCGCGACCAGCGCAACAAGATCTACGTCCAGGACCGGATGCGCGAGAACGGTGCCCGCCTGTGGCAGTGGCTCCAGGACGGCGCCCACTTCGCTGTCTGTGGCGACGCCGGCCGCATGGCCAAGGACGTGCACCAGGCACTCAAGGAGATCGCCACCACGCACGGCGGCATGGACGCCGACGAGGCCACCGCCTACGTCAGGCGCCTCGCCGCCGACAAACGCTACGTCCGCGACGTCTACTGATCGACCGCGCGTCCACCCACGACGCACACCAGCCAAGAGAGGACAGCCAAGAGACACCAGCCAAGGGACGCCAGTCGGCGGACAACAGCCAGGGGACGGCAGCCAAAGGACGTCAGCCAATGGGCGACAACCGCAGCAGAAGGAGTTGACCTTGACCGTGCGTCAGGGTTGGAACCTGGTCGCATGACGAACAACAGCACTTCCTCGGTTCGGCCCGCCCCGCCGATCGGAGGGTTCCAGGAGATCGACGGCCGCCGCGTCTTCGTGCAGCGGTCGGGCAGCGGCGGACCGGCCGTGGTGTTCCTGCCCGGCGCCAGCGCGGTCGGCCTGGACTATTTCGGTGTCCAGCAGCAGGTTTCGCAGTTCACCACCGCCGTAGTGTACGACCGCGGCGGCACGGGCTACAGCGATCCCCTCCCGCTGCCGCGCACCGCCGCCGCGGTCGCCGCGGAACTGCACGACCTGCTGCACGCCGAGCACATCGCCGGCCCTTACGTGCTGGTGCCGCACTCCCTCGGCGGTTTCTACGCGCACCGGTTCGCGCAGCTGTACCCGCAGGACGTGGCCGGGCTGGTCTGGTTGGACGCCTTCCACCGCGACTGGGACGACTTCATGCCGCCCGCGGCGCGGCTGGCCGCGGTCGAGCAGATGGCGCCTGGTCGGGAGCAGTTGGAACAGCTGCGTCCGGCCCTGCGCGAGATGTTCGCGGAGTTGCTCGCGGACTACCCGGAGCACCTGCGGCAAGCGCTGGTCGACGCCAAGGTGAGTGACGCCTGGACCCACATCGGCATCGCCGAGCGCACCAAGCTGGCCGAACTCGCCACCGAACTGCGGGCCGGGCCGAACATGCCCGACGTCCCGGTGATTGCGCTCACCGTGGTCGGCACCGACCCCGCGCAGCAGGTGCTGACGTCGGAGCGGACGCTGCAGGAGATGCACGAGGGTCACACGAGAATGGACGCGGCCCTGGTGAGCGCGGTCTCGCACGGGGAACAACGCATCGTCTCCGACACCAGCCACCACCGGCTCTGCTTCGACCGCCCCGATGCCGTGGTCCAGGCGATCCGCGACGTCGTCGCCCGGGCCCGCCCCTGATTAGACTCGGCCGGACCACGTTCCACGAGGACCCGAGGAGGACGGTGCTCACGATCGGCCAGCTCGCGGCAACCGCCGGCGTGACCGTGCGCACCGTTCGCCACTACCACCACGTCGGCCTGTTGCCCGAGCCCGAGCGCGATGCCTCCGGCTACCGCCGCTACAGCGCGCAGGCGGCGGTCGATCTCATCCGGATCAGGACCCTCGCCGATGCGGGGGTGCCGCTGGCCCGTATCGACGCGCTGCTGCATGCCCAGCCGGCCGAATTCGACGCGGCCGTCACCGACATCGACGCCGCATTGCAGCGCAAGATCGACCAGCTCACCGAGTACCGCCGCAGGATCGCCGAACTGGCCGCCGGCGAAAGGCTTTTCCTGCCCTCCGAGGTGGTCGCCATCCTGGACCGGATGCGCGGTTACGGGGTCAGCGAACTGAGGGTACGGCTTGAGCGCGACTCGTGGATCCTGATGCAGGCACTGGACCCGCACACCATGCCGCGGCGGATACGGGAGAAGAACGCCGCCTTCGACGACCCCGAGACGACGCGCCTGTACCTCGCCTGTGATGAGGCAGTCGACTGGGATCCGCACGATCCACGCCTGGAGCGGCTCATCGACGACCTGGACGCCTGGCAGATCACACACGAACGAGACAGCCACCGGGCAGGGTCCCGGGAGCTGGTCTCTTCCCGGATCTCCGAGGCATCACCGGCCTGGCAACGCATCCTCGATGCGCTCGCCCACCGCGCCGAGCGGCGCCGAACCGCCGGACACGACAGCTGACGCCGGCACCCTGGCCACGTCCCACGGAGCGGGCTGTCGCGTTTCACGGCACGGTTGCCGGCTACGGCGATCCGGCTGCCGCTCCGCCCGTCAGGCTCAGTGCGGGAGTTGCGTCACGATGCCGGAGCCGGCGGCGCGACCGTGGTGGCGGAAGGCGAACGCCTGTGGCGGCCGCCTCTCTCGCCCTGTCTCTGCGCACCCTCGCGCACGCGGAACAGCCCCCGCCCTCGCGCCAGCGGCGGTGCCGGAAGTACCGATCCGGGTGGTGGTCTCCACGGTGCTGGTCGCTGCCGTTGTCGTCGCTTCGGATCCTCACCGCCGACGGCCTGGAAGGTGCTGTGGGAGTGGCCTAGCGCCACTCGTAGAATGGCTCAGCGCCACTGGAGCGCAGCGGACCCGAGCGGGGAACGCCGGCCGGGTTGGGGGACCGTGCGCCCGCTGTACGTGAACGGTGTCGCCGGTTCGGTGATCGGGCCGAAGTCGGTCGCGGTGGTCGAGAGCGCGGCGAGCGGCGTGCGCCCCGGCCGGGGCAGATCGAGTACGTCCTCCCTCGCCAGCAGTCCGAGTTCCTGCACCCAGTGGCACACCCCGGCCAAGGTCACGCGGATCCGCCAGGAGCCGCCCTCCGCCGCACGTCGGCGCAGGACCGTTGCCACGGCGGCGGCCCCGAGGTAGGCGGCGAGGTAGTCATTGAGCAGGTACGTCGGCGGCAGCGACGGCCGGTCGGTCCACTCCTCGACGGCGAATCCAGTTGCCGAGCAGGCGAGTTGGTCGAACCCGCCGCGTTCGCCCCAGGGCCCTTCGGCGCCCCAGGCGTGGTATTCGAGGGTGATGAGTCCGGGGCGGCGCCGGACGAGTTCCTCGGTCGACGCCCCCTGCCGGGCAAGTCCCCGGTAGGCGTGCACGAAGACGTCCGCGTCCTGGAGCGCGTCGTGGAAGGCCGCACGATCATGGGCGTCGCGCAGGTCGCAGTAGGCGTTGCGCTTGCCGCCACCGGTCATGGCGATCATCGGGATCGGGTCGGGGCGGTCGGGGCGCGTCAGGTGCAGCACGTCGGCGCCGAACTGGGCGAGGAGCCGCGTCGATACGGGACCCGCGATGACATGGGTGAGATCGAGCACCCGTACGCCCGCGAGTGCCTCATCGTCCTCACCGATCGGTTCCAGAGGCCGGACCGGTCCGTCACCGACGCGTTCGATCTCGACGACCGGGCGCCGCGCGACATACCGCCCCGCGGGGTGCGCGAGCCACTCGTCACGGCTGCGCACCGCGCAGGCGACGCCGCCCCGTGCGCCAATGGCCTCCTCCAGTGCGAAGGCGTCCCAGTCGGCCGCGGCCTGCGCGATCCCGACCTTGTCGGACCCGCACCTCAGCACGGAGTGGACCGCGTCCCGCAGATGCGGATAGGTGGTGATGATGAAGATCCACCGGCCGTCGCGCGCCCGGTAGAAGTCGTTGTTGCCGAGCAGCGTCGGATCGTCGAGCAGGACACCGATCGGGCGTCCCGACAGCGTGGTGTGATACGTCGCCATGAGCTGGTCGATCGCGGCTCCGGCCTGTACCTCCACCTTCTGGTGCCGGTGGCCGCGCTGTTCGCCGAGCGCCGCCGTCTGCCGTCCGAAGACACCGATCGCGGCGGACATGGCATCGGCGAGGCGGTGCACCGAGGGCACCAGGGGGTCGGCCCCGACGACGGTGATGTCCTCGGCTCCCCGGGCCGGATCGGGGTCGCCGAGGGTGTGCAGCAGCCGGGAGACGATCTCGCCGGTGGGCATCAGCGGCGTCGGCTCGGTCGTGGTGAGCGTGTTCGAAGTCATGCCGGGATGCTCGTTCCCAGCACTGCACGAACGCCCGCATCCACGGATATCCGTGAGTTGATGCGAACGTCACGTCTGCTTCTCCTGGATGTGCGCGAGCAGCCGGGCCGCCGCACGGTCCAGCCTCAGCCGCTCCGAGCGGCCGCGGCGCCGGCGCATCAGCGCGAGGGCTCCCGTGACGACGCCGCCGTCAGTGACGGGGATCGCGAGTGCACTGACCTCGGGGTCGGCCAGACCCTCGCTGCGACTGATCCGCGACGCGCGGATCGCCGGAAGAGCGCAGCGGAACTCGGCGACCGCCTCGGGGTCGTTGCGGGAAAGCTCGTCGAGCAGCCCACGACGCTCCGCCTCATCGGTGAAGGCCAGCAGCAGACGGCCCGCGGCGGTACGCAGCAACGGCCGGGCCATGTGCTGGTCAGCGAGCGGCACGAGGCGGGGAATCTCGTCCTCGCCGCCGCGCGCGAGGTACACGGCGTCGAGCCCGACCCGCACCGTCAGCAGCACCGGAGTACCCGCGACACGGCTCAGTTCGTCGAGTTCGGCCTGACTGATCCGCGGGACGACCCGGCCGGCGATGAGGTTGAGGACGTGCGGGGCGGGCCCGAGCCTGAAACGCCGGTGCTGTTCCAGCAGAAAGCCGGTCGCAACAAGGCCGTTGACCAGATCCTGCACCGAACTCGCCGGCGCCTCGACCGTCCGCGCCAACTCGGCCACGGTCACCCCGCCCGGCGCCCGCGCGGCGGCCTCCAGGATCCACACGACCCGGTCCACCGTACGGTGACGCCGCCGCCGGCCCTGCTCGCTCATCCCGCCCCACCTTCTGCTTCTCGTACGTCGACGGCCGCTCGGGCCGACACGGCTCGTCGATCCTTTCCCCCACCACCCCGACGAGCAAGTCGGCTCCGACCCCGGCCTCCGCAGACGCCACAAGGCAGGCAGCAGAAGGTGGGTCACGCGACGGCGGACAGGTATCTCTCCGAAGCGCCCCGCACGCCATGGAGACATACCTGAACCACGTCGAGGCACACACCAGCAAAGAGACAAGACCATGAGACACGTTGCTGTGGCCCCCGATCGCCTGGCGGCTGGCGCACCTCACCGGCCACGTCCTGGCCAAGCGCACGGAAATGTATTTCGGCGGGCCGTCGATCGACTACGACGACTACGTCTACGCCGGCACCGCCGCGGCCGCACTGGACCACATCGACCGGGCCTACGACAACTCGTCACCCGGCATGCGTGCGGCAACGACGGCCGAGCTCGGCCGCCTGCTCGGACCGAGCGCGAGCCCGTTCACCGACCGACCGCTGACGACGGTCGTCCTTCATATCCATCGCGAGGTGATGCCCCACGGAACTGAGATCGCGTCGCTGCGCGACCTGTACGCACACGGGTATGAGTAGTTGCGGCCGCTGACGTGAAGGGGTGCGGCCGCTGAGATTGGTCACGGCTCGACCGGAGTCGAGATCGCCTTGACGCGGAGCGTCTCTCCCGGGCCCACGGCGGGTTCTGCTACGGCGGCTTCAGCATGACCAGCAGGCAGCCCAGCAACACCATCGGGGCTCCGGGCTAGGCTTGCCCGGTTTCGAACCGGCTGACCTTTCCGGCGTCGACCGTGAAGCGCCATGCGGTGCGCATCTCGCCCCAGGTGTCGTTGCGGTAGTTGGCGACCAGGCCGAGTCCGTCGTGCGTCTGCGTCTCGACGTCCATGTGGCCGCCCGAGGAGAAGATCTCGCGCTCGGTCCAGTCGGCGACGTCGCGGTCCGAGCCGTCGTCGGACATGGTGGCCCCGGGCGTGAGGGCGGCGGTGAAGGCTTCGCGGTCGCCGGCGTTGAGCGCGCCCACGAAGGCGCGCACGGCCGGCTCGGTCAGCTTGTCGAGGGCGATGGTCACGGTCTCTCCAGAGGTACGGGGACGGATCCTTCCTTTGGCAGCACACCGCACGCCATGGTGCACCGCCACCGGTGAGCGCCGAATGACACAGCGCTGCGGCGCTGAGCCAACCCTGGAGGGCTGCACCGGCCCCGGCCTAGTACACCGGCAGCGCCAGCAGTGACGTGCGGTTGAGGACGAAGAGGCGGTTGCCGCTGGCGGCGATGGAGCGGGACTGGCCGCCGGTGAGGGCGTAGGTCTGGCGCTGGTTGCCTCCGGAGCGCGGCAGGCCGGTCACCCCGGTGTCCTCGCTTTCCACGATCCAGACGCCGTTGCCCTGGACGACCGGTGGTCGCCACGGCGGGGTGACGCCGGCGATCATCACCGGGTCGGCGGCCTGGCTGCCGTCGGAGTGCAGTGACCGCAGCGCGTCGCAGTCCAAGGCATAGACCACTCCGCCGGCCACCGTGGGCGGGCCCCAACCGTAGGTGCCCCGCCTGGGCGGTCGTGTCGGGTCCTGGGACCACAACTCGTGGCCGTCGGTGATCCGCAGCGCCGTCAGGGTGCGGCCGCCGAGGTAGGCGATTCCGCCGTCGACGGCGGGCCGCAGCGGTCCTTCGGCCTGTCCCTTGCGGACCCAGGCACGGGAACCGTCCTGCGCGCGGACCGCGGCCATGTCGCCGGTCTCCGTGCACAGCACCAGGTGGCCGGCGCCGAGGGCCGCGACGGGGTGACCGCCGGACAGCGCCAACGGCGGCTGCTGGGTCCACCGCACCTTTCCGTCGGTCCCCACGCAGCGCAGCCGACCGTCGGAGGTCAGCAGGTAGACGGCGTGGGCGTCCGCTGCCAGCAGGGCGCCCACCTGGGCGTCCACCGTCCACCGGGGGGATCCGGTGGCTGCCACCCAGGTGCGCAGGGTCCCCTCGCCGTCGGCGGTGGCCACCAGCCGGTCCCCGATCGAGAGGTAGCCGGCCTCCGCCTTCGCGTCGCCGACCCGCCACCGCTCCCGGCCGTCGATGACCCGGCGCGCCGCGATGCCGCCGCCGGAGGCCGCGAACACCACCACATCGCGTATCGGCAGCGGAGCCGGTGACCCGGCGTCGGCCACGTTCTCGACGGGGCCCCACAGCGGGGTCGGGGAGCCTTCCGCGGAGCCGAGCTGCGCCGCCTGCACCTTCGCCGGCGGCGGGATGTCGAAGGGGTCGGACGGGGCGTCACCGCGGCTGAGCCACCAGGCGGTGCCGCCGCCCCCCGCGGCCAGCAGCGCCCCGCCGCCGGCGGCGAGCAGCAGCCGCCGCCGGGTGAGGCGGGGGTTGCCGCCGGCGGTGCCGTCCCCGGGGGCGGCCGAGGGGCCGGCCGGACGGGCCGTCAGGCGGCATGCTGCGGCCCCCCGTTGCCGGATCTCGTCGCCCAACCGGCCGGCCTTCCACAGCCGTTCGGGCTGTCGCGGCGCCGCGGCGGCGTCGGCGACCTGGCTGGGCAGCGGACGCGCCGCCGGGTCCTTGGCGAAGCAGGGCATGACGAGGTACCGCAGGCCCTCGGGAACGGCCTCCAGGTCGGGTTCGCCGTGCACGACCTCGTACAGGACGGCCGTGATCTCGGCGCCGGTGTACACCGGCCGGCCGCCCGCGGCGAAGGCGAGGACCGCGCCGAGGGAGAAGACGTCGGCGGCCGGTCCGACGCGCCGTCCCAGGACCTGTTCCGGCGCGCCGTAGCCGGGGGTGACCGGGATCTGCCCGGTGCGGGTGAGGGTCAGGCCGTGTTCGGGGCGGGCGATGCCGAAGTCGATCAGGCGCGGGCCGCGCGAGGTGAGGACGACGTTGGGGGGTTTGACGTCCCGGTGGACCAGCCCTGTGGCGTGCACGTCCTGGAGCGTGCGGGCCAGTGACCGGGCCAGTTCCCGTACGGTGGCGGCGTCGAGCGGCCCGAAGCGCTCGACGGCGTCGTCCAGCGTCGGACCGGCCAGGAACTCCGTGGCGATCCACGGCCTGCCGCCCTCCAACTCGGCGGCCAGGACCCGCGCCACGCCCTCGCTGGTCACCGCCTGCGCGGTCCGCGCCTCCCGGAGGAAGCGATCGGCCAGGTGCCCGTCGTGGGCGAGCTCCGGCAGCAGGACCTTCACCGCGGCAGGGCGTCCGGCGGCGTCCGCGCCGAAGTACACCTTGCCCATGCCGCCCTCGCCGAGGACGCCGTGCAGGCGGTAGGGGCCCAGGCGCAGCGGGTCTCCCTGGCCGAGGGGTTTCACAGGTGGTCGTCTCCTGGATCGAGAAGGGGGCGGTGGTCAGGCGAGCGGGAGGGCGATGGTCCGCTTCTCCAGGCGGAGGTACAGCCGGCCGCCGTCAGGGTCGCCGGTCAGGACCACGGGTTCGGACTGGTAGGTCCAGACGGCCTTGCGGGTGCGCAGGTCGACGGCGCGGACGCCCGTGTCGTCGGCGCAGTAGGCGTACTTCTTGCCGACGGCCGGGGCCACCTCGCGCTTGCTCTTGCGGCCGGACAGCCCCTGTTCCTGCCAGTTGAGCGTGCCGGAGAGGGCGTCCACGGAGACCAGTCCCCGGTCGGCCTCGGTGCAGTAGACCACTCCGTCCTGGACGGTGGGCGTGCCGTACCGCCGTTCCTCGCCCGCGCTGTCGCCGACGTCGCGCCCGTTGCCGAACATCCACTCCAGCCCGCCGTCGGACAGCCGGCGGGCGGTGAGGGTCTCCGCGCCCAGGTAGAGGTTGCGGTCGTCGGCGACCATCCGGGTCGGCGGGGTGCCCGCGAACGTCTCGGCGAGCTGCCACAGTTGGTGGCCGTCGGCCTTGTCGTGCACGGAGAGGTGGATGAACTTGGAGTCCTTCTCCGGGCTGCCGCACAGCACCACCCGGGATCCCACCACGCCGCCGAACAGCGCCGGCGGGACGTTCTCGGCCGGTGGGTCGTCCACCGGGCTGCGCCAGTGTTCCTTGCCGGTGCGCAGGTCGGCCGCGACCAGGTACCAACCCTTGCCGGTGGCGGCCCGGGCCACCAGGTAGGCGGTGCCATCGAGCACGCACAGCAGTTGGTTGTACTGCTCCTTGCCGGCGAACGCGGAGAGTTCCACCAGCGGCTTGCCGAGTTCTCCGCTCGTCTGCGCGACCTCGCACACCGCCAGCGACGCCGCCTCCTGGTACCCCCGCAGCGCGTACATCCGGTTTCCGTCGGTGGCCGAGCGCCAGATCTCCTCGATGTTGGCCTGCCAAGTCGACTGGCCGGACTCGGCGTTGATGCCGCACAGCACGATGCCGGCGCGCATGGCCAGGTTGCGGCCCACCCGCATCACCTCGCCGCCGGACTCCGGGCACCACAGCGGGGTGCTCCACAGCGGCGTCGGAGGCTTGGGCCGGTCGACGGCGTCCTTCTTGGCGGTGCCGCCGCCGGTGTCGTCGGAGCCGCCGAAGAGGGCCCAGCCACCGCCGCCGAGGAGGCCGCCGCCCAGGAGGGCGCCGCCGGCCACGGCCAGCAGCCGCCGCCGCGAGACGCCCGCCGCGAGGGCGGTCTCGGCCCGCGGCGCCTCGACGGGCGCCGGCGGCGGCAGGCGGTGCGGCGGCTCGTGCCACACGTCGTCGCTGCGCCGGGAGATCTCCCGCAGTACCCCGTCGGGCAGCAGGTCCGCGAAGCCGCCGCGGTCGCCCGGGGCGTACGGGGCCCCGCCCAGCGCGGTGCGCAGCTCGGTGGTGGACGGGCGCTGCGCGGGGTCCTTGGCCAGGCAACGGGCGAGCAGGGGCAGCAGCGACTCGGGGACCCCGCCGAGGTCCGGGTCGCCGAACCGGACGCGGTACAGCAGGTCGGTGGGGGCCCCGCCGCCGAACGGGCCGCGGCCGGTGGCGGCGAAGACCAGCACCCCGGCCAGGGCGAACACATCGCCCGCCGCCGCGTGTTCCAGTCCCGCCGCCTGCTCGGGCGACATGAACGCGGGCGTGCCCACGGCGTTGCCGACGTTCGTCAGGTGCTCGTCGCCGAAGGCCCGGGCGATGCCGAAGTCGATGATCCGCGGGCCCTGCGCCGTCACCAGGACGTTGGACGGCTTCAGGTCGCGGTGCACCACCTCGGACCGGTGCAGTTGCTCCAACCCGGCGGCGAGGGATGCGCCGAGGGCACGCACGGCCGGCTCGGGCAGCGGTCCGCCGACCTCGACGGCGGTGTCCAGCGGCGGGCCGAGGACGTACTCGGTCGCCATCCACGGGGTCGGTGCCTGGGGGTCGGCGTCGACGACCAGGGCACCGTGTTCGGATCCGACGACGCGAGCCGCGTCCGCCTCCAGCCGGAAACGGGTGCGCAGTGTGGCGTCCGCGGCCAGGCGGGTGTGCAGCGTCTTCACCGCGACCGTGCGGCCGCCCGCCGAACGGGCCAGGTAGACGGTGCCCATGCCGCCTCCGCCGAGACGGGCGAGGATCCGGAACGGCCCGACGGTGTACGGGTCGTCGTGCAGAAGTGGGGAGATCACGGCCTCACCGCTCGTGGGTGGGAAGTGCGGCGGCGAGGACCTCCGCCGACTGACGGGACAGTGCCTCGACGACCCGGCCGGGCAGCGACAGCGGCTCGGTGGCGCCGGCCAGTCCGCCGTACGCCGCGCCCGGCAGCAACTCCGCCAGCACCTTTGCCGGTTCGGGTCGGCCCTGTGGGTCGCGCGAGCGGCACGCGGTGACGATGTCCCGCAGGCCGGCGGGGATCTCCTGCCGCTCGGGCACGGTGTGCCCGGTCGCCGCGTACGCCAGCACCGCGCCCAGGGCGTAGACGTCCGCGGCCCGGTCCACCGGGCCGCCCGCAGCCAGCTCGGGAGCCAGGCAGCCGGTGTCCGGCCCGGTCGGGTGGGCGGACGAGGTCTCGGTCATCGGGTTCGCGCGGGTCGCTCCGAAGCATGCCAGGAGCGGGCCGCGGGCGGTCAGCAGCACGCCCGCCGGGCACACGCCGCCGTGCACGATGCCCAGGACGTGGGCCGAGGCCAGGGCTTCGGCCAGGGTGCCGCCGAGCGTGCGGACGAGCGGTTCCGGCAGCGGGCCGCCGTGCGCGGCGAGGACGGCCGGCAGCGGCAGGGCGGGCCGGTAGGGCGCGGCGTGCCAGGGGAATCCCGCCGTCCCACCGAGCTGGGCGACCGGCCAGAACCCGGGCTGGGTCAACCGGGCGGCCTGCTGGGCCTCGGCCGCCCACCGCGCCGGGTCGCCGCCGGGCGGCGGCAGGCACGCCACCACGGTGTGCCCGCCGTCGGCGCTGCGGGCCAGATAGCGACGTTCGGGAACGCCCCGACTGCCGTCGGCGTCGAGACGGGCCAACGTCACGAAATCCCCGATCCGCGCAGGATCGTCCTGCCGCAGCCTGTCCACTCGGCTTCTCCCCCATCAGGCTCGTTTCGGCCATGAGCCTATATACGGCGCGGACCCGCCTGGGCATCGGGGCCGCAATTCGGCCGGCGTTCACAGGACCAACCCCCGCCCGCAGGAGTCGTTCGACAGGCACCGGAAATCGCTTGTCGCCCTGTCACCACGCCCTGGAGGACGGACATCGTGCCCGAAGTACGCGCTCCCCGCCGGTGCCGTCGCCTCGCCTTCCTCTCCGCCGTCGCCGGCCCCACGCTGGTCGTCGGCACGGTGCTGGCGCCTCCGGCCCACGCCGCCCCGGCGGACGACATCCGCATCAACGAGGTGGTGACCACCGGCAGTGCCGATGTCGATGTCGATACCGACGCCGATCTGCTGTCGGTCAGTGGAACTGCCCGACCTCGTAGTCGCCGGCCGGCTGCTGGTTGATGATGTTCAGCCGGTTCACCGCGTTCATGAAGGACACCAGGATCACCAGGGCGGCGAGCTGCTCCTCGTCGTAGTGCTTGGCGGCCAGCTCCCACACCTCGTCGCTGACCCCCTCGCCGGCATCCGCTACCCGGGTCCCTTCCTCCGCCAGTGCCAGCGCGGCCCGCTCGGCATCGGTGAAGACCGTGGCCTCCCGCCACGCCACCACCAGATTCAGCCGCACCGAGGACTCACCGGCGGCCGCGGCGTCCTTGGTGTGCATGTCGATACAGAAGGCACAGCCGTTGATCTGGCTGACGCGCAGCGCCACCAGCTCCTGCGTCGAGGCAGGCAGCGGCGAGTCCTTCACCGCCTTGCCCGCCGCCATGAAGTGCTTGAACGCCTTTCCGGCGGTCGGGTCGGCGATGAGGTTCAGTCGTGCGTTCATGGTTGCTCCTCGTGGTCGTCAATGGCTACACCCTGGAGACGAGATGGCCCGACGCCCTGTGACATGGACGGCCGGAGGAGCCCCGTCGCCCGCCTCAGTCACCGGGTGCGGCCACCAGTTTCCGTATCGTCATCGGCTCGGCGAGGACCCGATCCAGGACCTGGCGGACGTGGTGGAAGTGGGCGGTGGTGAAGTGCGCGTCGAGGGCCTGTGCATCGGCCCACTCCTCGACGACCACCATGCGGGCCGGTTCGTTGGGGTCGGCGTAGGGGTGATAGGCCAGGCAGCCGGGCTCCTCCACCGACGGTTCGATCATGGCTTCCAGTGCGGTGCGGAGCCGGTCCTCGTATCCAGGGGCGGCCAGGCATTCGGCGATGACGGTCAGGGACATGGTGTCGTGGATCCTCCTGTGTGCGGGAACGTTGACTGTCAGGGCCGGTCCGGGCCCATGTCGGCGCCCGTCCCGATGAAGGCCGCGGCGGACTCCGCCCGGTCGGCCGGCATCGGCCGGACCGAGCCGGCACCGGTCCGGCCGTCCCGTGACGGACCGAGGATCTCCGGCGGCGCACACCAACTGTCGCCGCCCGCCGGCGGATTCCCCAGTGGCAGCCGGTGCCTGGGCACGGCATGACCAGGCTGAGCACGCGACACCGAGCACCGAAGAGGCGATACTTTCGGCATGGCATTGGAACGACGTGCAGAACTGGGTGAGTTCCTCCGCTCCCGCCGGGCCCGGCTGCGGCCGGAGGAGCTGGGGTTGCCGGCATACGGGGGACGCCGCAGGGTTCCGGGCCTGCGACGGGAAGAGCTGGCGCAGTTGGCCGGAGTGAGCGTCGACCACTACGTACGGCTGGAGCAGGGGCGTACTCTGCACTTCTCGGAAGCGGTGCTGGACGCCGTCGCCCGGGCCCTGCGCCTGGACGCGGTGGAGCGCGCGCACCTCTACCGCCTGGCCCGCCCCTGGCCGGAGACGGGAGCCTTCGACAGCGCAGGCGAGCAGGACCAACGTCAGCGGGTGCGGCCGGGGTTGCGTCGGCTGTTGGACTCCACGCCAGACGTCCCGGCGTACATCGTCGGCCGGAACACCGACGTCCTGGCCTGGAACCGGCTCGCCGCGGCGCTGATCACCGACTTCGGAGCGCTGCCGCCCCGGCAGCGCAATCTGGCCCGGCTGGTGTTCCTGGACGAGGGCATGCGCAACCTCTACGCCGACTGGCACGGCAAGGCCGGGGATGTGGCTGCTTACCTCCGCCTGGACGCCGGACGCCACCCGGACGACCCGCACACCGCCGAGCTGCTGGACGAACTCGCCGCGGGCAGCCCGGAGTTCCGTGTGGCATGGGCGGAGCACCGGCTCAAGGACAAGACGCACGGCCGGTACGTCTACCGTCATCCCGTCGTGGGCGAGCTGGACCTGGGTTTCGAGACGCTGCGGCTGCCCGACGATCCGGACCAGGCCCTCATCGCCCACACCGTCGACGAGGGGACCCCGTCGGAGACGGCACTGCGGCTGCTGGCCAACTGGGCGCGCGAAATCCTGCCGGTGGGCGCCGAACGCTGAGGCCGGCCGCTCATCCTCAACCTCCTCGTATGCGCCCTCGGCCACGACCGCCCGGAGTTCACCCGGCGCGCCCATTCCGGTAGTCGCCGCAAACACCGCTAATGATCATTTCGTCCGCTCGGTGGCGCTGGGGGATATGCGAGAGCGAAGGAATTCGCGAAATTGCCGCACCTGACTACCGCACGCCCCTGGCGACTTCCCGGACCTGGGCCCAGACATGAGCATGAGCATGCACGTGGGCACGGACGTCGACATGGGCATGGGCATAGGCGCAGGCGTAGGCGCAGTCCCATTACTCTCCGGGAGAATTGCGGTTCCGGGTAAGGAATCCCGGCCGTAATGCGCAACCTTGCGACTTCTCTCAGCCGCTGTGGGGATTACGGGTACAGTTCACGTTATGTCTGTCCCTTCCGCCTCCCTGGCCCCCGCCACCACCGGACGAATAGCCGACCCGGCGCCCGTCGGTGCGCACAGGTGGCCGGCCTGGCTGGTTCCGGGCTTGCCGGCCTCGCTGGCCCTCGCGCTGGGCCTGTGGGGGCTGCACCGGCAGGGGGCGATATGGCGGGACGAGGCCGCGACATGGGAGGTTGCCCAGCGGTCCGCATCCGAGATCTGGCACATGATCGGGAACATGGACGTCGTCCATACCCTCTACTACCTGCTGGTGCACGCCCTCTTCGAGGTCTTCGGAGCGAACCTGACGGCCTTGCGACTGCCGTCGGTGTTGGGTGGCGTGCTCGCCGCGGCGGTCGTCGCGGCGACGGGACGCAGGCTCGCCGGCTCCCTGGGGGGCGTCGCGGCCGGTCTGGCACTGGCCCTGCTGCCGGTGATGCAGCGCTACACGCAGGAAGGGCGCTCCTTCGCGCTGGTGGCCGCGGGGGTGGCGGTCGGGACATGGCTGCTGACCGGCGTGCTGGGCATGGCCGGGCCGACTGGTACCTCCGCCCGGCGCGACGAGCACCGGAACCGGACCGCGGGGCTCTGGCGCTGGTGCGCCTACGCGACGGTCATGCTCGCCACTGCGCTGCTCAACTGGCTCTCGCTCTTCGCCCTGGCAGCCCACGGCATCACCGTCCTGCTCACCAGGCGCGAGGGCCAACGCCCCTTGTTGACACGGTGGTTGGTGACTGCGGTGATCGTGGTGGCCGGGACGCTGCCGCTCATCGTCGCCAGCAGCCGTCAGACACGGTTGGTGGCCTGGATCCAGCCTCCCTCGGCCGCCAGTCTGCTGGGGGTGACGGCCATGTTGACCGTCGCTCTGGCGTGCACCCGGGTGCCGCCGGCACCGGACCGGCAACGCACCCGTCTGTCGCCGGCCTCGGTGGGACTGCCGCTGCTCGCCGTCCCGCACCTCGGCCTGCTCCTGGCCTCCTGGCTCGTCAAGCCGCTCTACGTCGACCGCTATGTGCTCTACGCTTCCCTCGGGTTGTCGCTCCTCGTCGGTCCCGCCCTTGCCTGGTCCGCGCGGACGGTCGCCGCGCGCATCCGGCCCCGCCACCACCGCGGACGGTCCCGCGCCGAAGCCCTGCTCGGCGCAGTGGTGGCAGTCGCCTTCCTCGCGCTGCTCCCCCTGGAGTTGATCCTGCGCACCCCCCTGAGCCGGACCGACGACGTACGGGCGGCGACGCGCGAGGTCGCCGCGCTGGCCCGCCCGGGCGACGGCATCGTCTTCCTTCCCGCCCAGCGGCGCGACATGGCGCTCGTCGATCCCCCGCCGTTCGGCGGCCTCGCCGACCTCGCGCTGGCCAAGTCCCCCACCGCCTCGGGGACCCTCTACGGTGTCGAGGTCGATCCCGCGGAGATCCAGGCCGCCATGCTGACCCGCAATCGCCTCGTCGTCGTCAGCGACAGCGGCTCCTCCCCCCAGGCCGAAACACCCCAGGACCTGGCCAAACTCTCCACCCTCGCCCATCACTTCACGCTCACGTCGTCCGACGACGCCGGCGGGCGCCGGGTGGCTACGTACGAACGGAACGAGCGGCCCCGGTGACCCGCACGTCCGCGGGGCCGCGTCGCTCCGCTCAGTTGCCGTAGCCGTTCTGCTCGGCGAACCTCCCCGCCAGGGCCGTGAGCAGCTCGGGCGCGTCGTCGCGCGGCAGCACGGCCTCGATCAGTACCAGCCGGTCCGGGGGGGTCGGTGGCCAGGCGGAACGCGTCCGTCAGTTCCGCGGGGGTCCTCACGCGCCGGGTGACGCAGCGGTCGCCGGCGCCGAACGCGGCCGGTAGCGCGGTGTAGTCCCAGGCGGCGATGTCGTTGTACGGCGCGGTGGCACCGTTGATGGCGCGCTCGACGGTGTAGCCGTCGTTGTCCGCGAACTCCAGCCCGGCGCGCCCTCGTCCACCAGGCCCTTCCCGGTGGAGTACACGGCGGCGCGCACCGGGGCGGCGGCGAGCAGTTCGGCGAGTTGGGCGCGCAGTCCGTGCCGGTCCGCCTCGTGGCCCGCGAGCACCGTCACGGTCCGGGCCCCGGCCAGCATGCGGGCGGCGGCGTCGCGGAACGCGCCCAACAGTGCGGGATCGGTCGGGGCGTCGGCGGCGGCCAGTGGCGCGGCGGGTTCGGGGACGCGGGCCAGTACGATGTCGGTGGGGAGGTTGAGGTGGACCGGCTTGCGGTGTCGGCGCAGGGCGTTGAGCACCCGGTCGATCTCGGCCGGTGCGTTCTGGGCGGTCAGGGTGGCCCGGGCCACGGTGACTTCCGCGAACCTCCGGCCGAAGTGGTCGTACTCGCCGTCCATGAGGGTGTGGTGCACGGGCGTGCCGGCCGTAGCCGTCGGCCGCGTATCCGGCGTCGAGTTCGTTGCAGGTGTCACGTTCCTCGCCTACTCCCCCGGCATGAGCGTCGGCGAGCTCTGCGACACCCTCGACCTCACCAAGCAGGCCATCAACGCCCCGCTGCGCCGACTGATCGACGAGGACCTGGTCCACGTCGCCCCCGGCGCCAAGGACCGCCGCCGCAAGGAACTCCACCTCACCGACCGCGGCGCCGCCCTCGAACGCACCCTGCACGCCCGGCAGCGCGCCCTCTTCCACACCGCGCTGCAGCAGGCCGGCCCGACCGCCACCGAGGGTTGGCGCGCCGTCCTCGCCCCGCTCGCCGGGGCGGACTGGTCGGCCTTCACCGCGGCCGTCGCGGACCGCGAACGAACAACCGGGGACGACGAAGAGCACCACGCCCGGTCGACCTGAGCCCTGCCGATACCTCCCACGACCGCACCGTTCCCTCACGGCGCGGCCCAGGCCCCTGGGGCCTAGCGGCGGCGGCCGGTGACCGTGAAAGCCACCGAGTAGGTCAACGTCTCCTCGCTGTCCAGGTGCGCCAGGAACGCGGCGACCGCCTCCTCCCCCGCCGCGGGCGAGCCGAGGGCGCGCGCGATGAGGGGCCGGGCGATATCGAGCTTGAGCTCCCACTGGCCGCGCTGGACCGGGTCGATCCGCCCGGCGATCAGGTGGTACGGATCGACCCGCACGTCCAGGTCGGTCAGCCCGGCCCGGCGGGCGAGCCCGTACAGACGGCGGCCGGTGTGCGGGTCGAAGCCGGCCGCCGCGAGCGCGTTCGTGACCGGGTCGAGCAGGGCGCGCAGCTCGGGACCGACGGGGTCGTGCCAGACGAGCTGGCCGTCGAGGTCGAAGAGCACGACCGTACCGCCCGGCCGGGTGACGCGGGCCATCTCGCCGACGGCCGCCTCCCGTTCGGCGACGTACTGGAGCATCAGCCGCGAGTACACGACGTCGAAGGAACCTTCCGCCAGGGGCAGCGCGCGGGCGTCGCCGGAGCGCCGCTGCAGGCGGGTGCCGGCCGGCCCGCCCGCCGCGAGCCGTTCGGGGTTGCCGTCGAAGGCGACCACCTCCGCCGCCGGTCGGGCCCGGAGCACGGCCTCGGCGATGTGACCGGGGCCGGCGCCCACGTCGAGCACACGCGCCCCGGGGGTACGTGGCAGCACCGGGTCCAGATATGTGCGCACCCACGCGTCGGCGTCGACCTTGGCCACCAGCCGGCCGGCCTCGCGCCGGTCCTCCATCAGGTACGGGACGGTCATGCGTTGCTCCTCGGGTAGCCGCCCCGGCCGCGCAGCCGCCGGGCGTACAGCTCGTCGATGTGCCGGTAGAGATAGGGGTATGCCTCCGCGAGCCACAGGGCCCGCGTGTACGGGCGTACGGGTTCGGCCCCGGCCAGGATCAGGTGGTCGACCGGGGTGGCGGTGGTGAGCGGGACGGCGGCGGGCTCGAAGTCCGCGTAGGCGTGGCAGGCCGCCGCCAACAGGGCGTCCGTCGCCCGTCGGGTCTCGGTCGCGTCGAGGTCGGGCGCGATGAGCACGTCGCAACGATTCTCCAGGAAGGAGAAGTTGAAGCCGAGCGGCCCCCGATAGGCGAGCGCCGCTGCCCGTACCGCTCCGGAGGCGTCGTACAGGACCCAGATCCGTCGGTGGCGGCGCAGCCCGACGAGGCGGTAGAGCCGGTCCACGTCGGCGAGGCGCAGGTCGTCGCGGTCCAGCCCCTCGGCCCGCATGTAGACCGCGCCCCGGCAGCGGCGGGCCAGCTCCGCCAGCTCGGGGCAGGCACCGCCGTCCAGTTCGGCGACGGAGCCGGCCGAACCGTCGGGGCGGAGCGCACGGGCCAGCGCCAGCGGGACCATCACGTAGTCGCCGGGAGCGACCAGGGAGTGCTCGGGACCGAGGCTTCGCCCGATGGTGCCGAACGCGAGGGCGGCGAAGCGGTTGGAGGGGCTGAACCAGTTCTGCGCGGCGACGTCCTGCCGCTCGGCCATCCGGACCGCCTGCGCCGCCAGCATCACCGCCCGCCCGCCGACGAGGCTGCCCGAACTGACCAGGTGCTGGGTCTGCCAGCCCGCGTGCGTGGAACGCCAGGAGGTGAGCGAGGCCCAGCCGCCGCCGGGCTCCTCGTGGCTCGCGACCCAGTGGAGCAGCTCACCGGCCCGGCGGGCGCGCTGCCAGTTCTCCAGGATGAGCGGCCAGTAGGGGGCGAGCCTGGCCCGTTTGGCCGGGTAGAGAAAGCGGGAGCGCTCGTATCGGTCGAAGAGTTCGGCCGGTGGTAACGCATTCACCTCGCACCCGAAGTCGGACCACGTGCCGGAGGCGACCCGGTCCGCGACTGCGGCGACGGTCATGGGACGTGACCTGTCCTTTCATGGAGTTCCTGAGATCAACAGAGACTCCAACGGCCGACATCGGCAAAGGTGACGGCCATCCGGGTGACGCGCCCCGAACACCAGATCGCCCGACGCCGACGCCGACGTCCTCGTCCTCGTCCTCGTTCGCCGGGACCGCCCGCGTTGGCGATCTCCGTCATGTGCTGCTCGGGTCCGTGGGTGGGTCAACGTCGCGTCGGCAGGCGGGAGGTGGGACGGACAGCGCACGCAGGAACACCTGCCGCATCATCTCCGAGGTGTCGTACGCGGTGGTCGCGACGAGGTCCTCATCGCTGTGGTCGGCTGTGGGGTCGGGGTTCAATTCCGCTGCCTCTCGCGGTGCGTGGGGGTCCTCCGGGGCTCGTCTGCCTTTCGCGATGAGTGGGGGTGGGTCGCGGCGGTCGTGTCCGGGCCTGTCCGGGCTTGTCCGGCGGCGTGGGCACGGGGCAGCAGTGCGGCCGGCAGGAGGCCGAGGGCCGCGCAGCCGGCCAGGACCAGCAGGGCGAGGCCCATCCCCGGGGCGGGAGTTGCGTCGGTGACAGCGGGACCCCCGGTGGACACGCCGGTCACGCTGGCGGCGACGGCGATGCCGAGGGTCGGGCCGATGTTCATGGCGGTCTGTTTGAGGCCGCCGACGACCCCGGCGTATCCGGCCGGCGCGTCACCGACGACGGTCCCGGTGGCGGTGACCATCACGGTGGCGAACCCCGCACCGACCACGGCGAACGTCGCGCCCATGGCCACCCACGTGCTGGTCGGGTCGTCGAACCGGGACAGCCCGGCGATGCCGAGGGCGAGGAGAGCCGTTCCGACGATCGCGACGCGGCGCGGGCCGTACCGACGCAGCGCCCTGCTGGCGACGGGTGCGCCGAGGACCATCATTACGGTCAGCGGAAGGACGCGCAGGCCGCTGGCGAGCGGATCGAGGCGCAGTACGTCCTGGAGGTGGAAGGTGGCGGAGAACAGCGCGCCGAACAGGCCGGCAGAGGTGACCAGCAGGAGCGCCATCGACGCCGTCACCGGCACGGACCGCGCCACGGCATGCGGCACTACGGGGTGTGCGATGCGGCGTTCGTGCCAGGCGAGCAGCGCCGCGAGACCCACGACGACGAGGAGTCCGAGCAGCGTCGGCGCCCCGGTCCATCCGTGCGCCGGCACTCCGGCCAGGGTGTGGACCAGGGCGACCAGCACGGTCGCCAGCAGGGCCGCGCCGGCGACGTCGAGCCGCTGAGAAGATAGCGGCCGCGGTGCCGGCGGTCGGACGACGAGGGTGAGTGCGGCGATCAGGACCGCGATGGGGGCGTTGATCCAGAACACGGCACGCCAGCCCAGATGCGCGACGAGGACGCCTCCGAGGACCGGACCGGCTCCCGAGGCCACCGCGATGGCGCTCGTGCGGAGGGCAACAGCTGTGCCGAGCCGGTCCGCCGGATAGGTCAGCCGCAACAGCGCGAGCGTCGCCGGCTGGAGCAGCGCGCCGAACACGCCCTGTGCGGCGCGCAGTCCGATCACCCAGCCGATCGACGGAGCGAGCGCGATACCGGCCGAGACGGCCCCGAATCCGAGTACGCCGCCGAACAGCAGCCGCGCATGCCCGTACCGGTCTCCCAGGCGCCCGGCGATGACGAGAAGCGAGGCCACCGCGAGCAGATAGCCGGTGCTCGTCCACTGGACCTGCGCCATGCTCGCGCCGAGATCATGCTGCAGGCCGGGCTGCGCCACCAGCAGCACCGTGCCGTCCAGCGCGACGAGCATCGCGCCGGCCATGCTGACCAGGAGCGCGACGTGTCGCCGCGGGGGCGCGGTCAAGAGCTCACCGGGCCCAGGTGAGTGTCCAGCACCGCCGCGACGAACTGATCGAGTCGGTCGACGCCCGGTGCATCGTCGGGGAGTTGGGCATCGAGCACGAGCGGCAGACTGCCCCACGCCCACAGCTGGGCGATGCCGTGCAGGTTCGACCACAGGGCGGCGGCCGTGACCGCCGCCTCAGTCGCCGTCCCGTCCGGACCGCCGGGTTGGTGCGCGGTACCCTGCTCCGCCCGGCATCGGGCGACGAGGGCGACGATGTGCTCGAACAGCGGCAGGGTCGACTCCCGCAGCCGCGGCTGGTCCGACCCGTGCTGTTCGCTGTCGAGCAGTTCGTGACGGAACATCAGCTCGAACATGCCTCGGCACTCCAGTGCGTATCCGACGTACGCCCGGGCGACCGCCTGTAGTTGGTCCCGCGCCGTCGTGGCGTCGGCGAGGGCGGTCGCGAACCGGGCGCCGAGGTCCGCGAAGCCGCGTCGGGCGATCGCGGAGAGCAGGGCGTGGTGCGTGGGGAAGTACCGCCGCGGCGCCCCGTGGGACACCCCTGCCCGACGGGCGATCTCACGAAGTCCCAACGACGCGGATCCCTCGCTCAGAACGAGGTCCACCCCCACATCGACCAACCGCTCCCGAAGTGAGCTCTCACTATGCATGGACACTGTCTACCAGGGAGCGTAGACAGTGTCTACTTCACCACTGCCGCCGTCGGCGACCGGCGGCGACCCGCGTTCACGCGAGGAGGTGACTGGTGTGGGAGAGGCGACGGGCCGTGGCCAGGAGGGACTGGACCTGGGGGCCGGCCTGCTCGACGCGGGTCACGGGAGTGGTGAACGGCAGGCGGACGTCGCGGTGGGAACGGGGGTATTCGAGGCGGAGGGTGATGCCGTAGCGGTCCATGGCCACCGGAAGGGCACGCAGCACGCCGGCTTCGGGGACGGGACGGACGAGGCGGAGCAGGAGTGGAACGAATTCGCCGTGTGCGTCGACGAGGTGGGTCAGCATCTCGGCCTCGCCCTTCGCCAACGGGTCGAGCTCGGCCACCTCCAACTCCTGGAGCGTGACATAGGAACGCCCTGCCGCGTCTTCCAGGACCGCCTGGCCGAACTCCAGGCAAGTACTGCTCTCGGAACCGGAGTTGTACGGGGCGGCCAGGAGTCCGGCCACCGTGACCCGGGCCCGCAGCCGGTCACGGACGGGAGTGGGGGCGATGTCGGTGAGCTCCAAACGGACCGGGACACGCCCGGCCGAGGGGGCGTCGACGCGTTCGCACGGGGCATGCAGATGAAAGAGACCCGTCGCCCCGGCCCCGTCGAGACGATGGACTTCACTGCGCAACCCGTCACTCACCACGGTCATGGAGTGGGCGACGGTCAGGATCGAGCGGACGCGCTCGGCAGCGGTCGGTGTGATGGCACGGGCACGGGATGAGCGCATCCGACTTCTCCAGACCAAGCAAGAGGAAACTTAGGTTTGCCTAACCTAACCTACTTGGATCCGGCGTGCGAGTGCCCCCCGACCACCCCGCGCCGTCCCGATGTCACCGGATCGGATGCCCCGCCGGCGGACCGGATTCCGGCACCGGTGCCTGCACGTTCCGGGCGCGCCCCGAGAGCCGCGGGCGGGATGGTCGGCCTTCGCGGGATCAGACCGCCCGGGCCTCGACGATCGAGGACAGGGACGGCGCCGGCACGATGCGGTCGAGAGGGAACCCGGAGCGGGTGAGCAGGTCCTCGAACTCGGCGGCGGTCCGTTCGCGCCCCTTGAGGACCGTCAGCATGACGATGCCCAGAGGGACGGCCGGATGCGCGGTGCCGTCGGCGGGCAGTACCGCGTCGTCCACGAGCAGCCCGATGCCCGGCGTCATTGCGGCGCGCACGGTGCGCAGGATGCGCAGGCAGTCCTCGTCGGGCCAGTCATGCAGGATGTTCTTGAGCAGGTAGAGGTCCCCGCCCTCGGGCACGGCGGCGAAGACGTCGCCGCCGTGGGCGCGCCAACGCCCCGCACTGGAGCCGGAGTTCGCGGCGGCCGGGTGTGGCAACAAGGATCCTTGTCTGCTGACCGTTCCCGGCCATCTCGTCCATGAAGTCGTCCACGAAGTCCTCGTCATCGACGAAACGCCCGAACCGGTTGGCGAACCGCTCGGCGAACTCCTCCTCCGCGGCCGCCACGAGGGCGTTGGGGTCGGGCGCCGCGGTGAGGCCGAAGTGCCCCTTCAGCCAGGCGAGATACTCTGGGGCGGCGCTCGCGTGAAGAAGCGCGCATCCCGTCCCCGACCTGGGGCAAGGTCAGGGACGGGACGGTGTGCGGGCGCCGGCCGAGGACGGCGCCCGACAGACTGCGCCGGCTCAGGACAGCATGTGGACCTTGTACTGCATGAACCGGTAGTTCCGCGAGTCGTACCACTGGCTGACGACGATGTGGAAGTTGCCGAACGTCGAACCGGGCACGACGAATCCGCCGTACGGACTGGCGACGAGGTTGCCCACCTCCTGGCCCGGAGCGCCGGGCAGGATCATCGTCTGCTCCAACGTCTTGGTCAGGTCCGACGTCGGGAGCGGGAAGACCATCGCCCGGATCGACAGCGGGTTCATGTTCAGCCAGGTGAGGACGTACTTGCCGTCCATGGCGCGGAAGCAGATCTCGCCCCACTTGCGGACGCCGAAGACCGTCGTCGGAGGTGCGCCCCACCGCCAGTCACCGTCGGCGTAGCCCCACGGCTCGTAGGCATCCGGGTTGCCGAGGTCTTCCTTGCGCACCCGGTGCAGCAGCATGCCCGAGTCCACCTCGCGGTTGAAGACCGTGGACAGGACGTAGCAGTAACCGTCACCGGCCACGGCGTAGGTCTTCTGCTGGAACTGGCCGCCGTGCAGGTCGCCCGGCCACTGGCACAGGTACTCCCAGGTCTCGCCGTTGTCGGTGGAGCGCCAGAAGTCCGTGTGGTGGGTGTCGTAGATGACACCGCGCATGAGGTGCATGTACATGACGCCGTCGACGACGAACACATCGGAGGGGATCGCCGTCGTGGCCTTGTCGCCGACCGGGTTGTGCGGCTCGTCGACCAGGCTGTTGGCGTGCCCGCCGCCGACGCTGCCGTCGATGCGCAGGTTGTTCAGGTCCGCGCTGCCTGAGCGCAGGCCGACCGGGGCGCGCCAGTCGTCGGCGGGCTCGCCCGGCTGCGGTACGTGGTCGCCGTTGAAGGTGTCGCCGCCGACGAACAGCATGGTGCCGTTCGGGCACAGCACGGGGATGCCGAGGTCGGTCCACGGCGAGGCGAACGGACCGGTCTCGGCCGGCCCGCTCAGGTTCTTCACCTTGTACGCGATCGTCGGGCTGGACGGGTCGTTCGGCCCGCCGGCCCGCGCGATCCCGGTACCCGAACCGATGACCCCCGCCCCCACGGCGGCGCCGAGACCGAGCTTGAGGAGCTTGCGGCGGGAGTGCCCGCCGGCCGTTGCGTCCTGCTCGTCCGATGGAGGTGTCATTGTGTCGATGCCTTTCCGAGCCGACTCATGTGTACAAGGAGGTGCCGACGGGAGCGCGGCGACGTCCGCCGCCGCTCAGGACGCCTTGCGCGAGGCGGAGTTCACCGCGGTGCGCACGTTCGACAGCCAGGCTCCGGTGAACGTCCGCACAGACATCGCGCGGACACGTCCGCCTGACCCTTCCCATGTGCCACCTTCTTTGCGTCCCCCCGTGCGCCGGTCCCTGGTGAGGGGACGACGACACTCGGCAATCTGCCTGCACCGAACGGCGTCGACGCTAGCCACGGCCGATGAAATGGCGATGACACGACGATGACCCGGCTGGTGGGGATGCCGGGGCCCGCGCCCGGTCGGTGACCGCCCGGCCGGATGCCGTCGTCACGCACGCCGGTCGTCACCGGCACCCGGGCCGCAACGCGAAGGTCACTGCGCATGACGATGCGTGCCGACGTGCGCGCCCCGACCCGAAGGAATCGCGACCCCGATGACCAGCGCCCTCGCCCCCGGATACGCCTACGACAACGACAGCGACCACGCCGCCGAACAGCATCGGTGCCTGGCGGCCGCCTCGCGCGGTGGCTCGCCGCACGCGTGGCGCCCGGGGGTTCGGTGCCGGCCACCGGCCTCAAGGCACAGCACATCGCGCCCGCTCCCGGTCCGACGATCGAGGTCCACGACATCACCAGGGACCCGTTGCCCGAGGGCGCCTTGTCCACGACGCGCGGCAAGCGACGCGGGCCTGGCCGCCCTGTACCGGTAGCTCGCCTACAACGACCCGTACGCCTCGCCCACCCCGAGCAGAGACTCGGCTCCCCGGCGGACCTCAACACCGAGTTGCTGCTCGCCACGCCGCACGCGGACTGACGCACGTCCCGCGCGTTCGGCCGATCGCGAACACCGGTGCCGCGCGCCGGGCAGTTGGCAGAGTGCCGGCCATGAAGATCACCAAGTTCGGTCACGCCTGCGTACGGCTGGAGAAGAACGGCCGTGCGGTCGTCATCGACCCGGGCGTGATGACCCCTGAGCCCGATGCGTCGGCAGGGGCCGAGGCCGTCTTCCTCACGCACCAGCACTTCGACCACTTCGACCCCGAACACCTGCGAGAATCCCGGGCACCCGTCTACACCTGCGCCGGAGTCGCCGAGCAGCTGGGCGAGTTCGGCGAACGCGTACACGTGGTCCGCGGCGGCGACCACTTCTCCGTCGCCGGCTTCGAGGTGTCGGTCGCCGGCGACAAGCATCACCACAGCCACCCGGACGCGCCGCCGGTCGACAATGTCGGATTCCTGGTCGACGGCGAGGTCTTCCACCCGGGCGACGCCCTGACGGTGGTCGACGCGCCCACGCTCCTGTTGCCCGGCCAGGCACCGTGGCTGACGGTGCCCGCCATGATCGAGTACCTGCGCCGGATGGCGCCGCGTCGCGCGTACGCCATCCACGACGGGCTGCTCAACGAGTGGGGTCTGAAGGTCCTGGACGACGTCCTGGCCAGGGAAGCCGGGCGGGCAGGCGCCGATGTCCGGCGGCTCCGCCCCGGCGAGAGCGTCGAGCTCTAGGGTCTGTCCGATGGGTCAGGGTCGGACCCGGCCCTGACCCATCGGACAGACCCCAGGGCCACCGCCCGCGGAGATGGTGTACGGGCGGTGGCGTGCCCTACCGCGTCTCGGCGTGGGGACGGGGCCGGGACAGCGGTTTCCGTCCCCAGGCGGAGATCAACGGTGCCGTCGTGGTGTCGAGGCTCCCGGACGCGATGTTCGCCAGATGCTCCTCGATCTCCTCGGCCGTGGCCAACCCGCCCTCGATCAGCCGATCCCGGATCTGCCGCACGGTCGCGGCCTCCAGCGCACTGCCGGTCGGAGACGTGATCGGGAAGTACCCATCGGCCTCGACATCGACCAACCCCGCCGTACGCAACAGCCTGGGCAGCGTACGGCCGAAGTCGAGCTGCGCGCCCCGCTCCGCGAGCAGCGCACGAAACCCGCGCCGGATCCGGTTCGCCAGCTCCTGCTCGGGCCCGTACTCATCGGGGCAGGCCAGCGGTTGCAGCGCCGGATCGGCATCCTCCAGCAGCAGCCACCCGCCGGGCCGCAGCGCCCTCACCATGGCCCGCAACGCGGCCTCGCGCCGCGGCACATGCACCAGGACGAGCCGCGCGTGCACCAGGTCGAACGGGCCCTCCGGCGCCTCGTCGGCGCCCACGTCGTGCCGCACCACCTCGTACGGCGCGCCGGCCTGCGGCATCCACGACGTATCGAGATCGGTGGCCAGTACCCGGCCCTTCTCCCCGACCCGCTCGGCCAGCCACCCGGGCACACTCGGGCCGCCCGCCCCGACCTCCCAGCAACTCCAGCCCTCGGCAACCCCCAGCGCGCCCAGCCGTCGGAACGTCACCGGGTCGAACAACCGGGACAGCGCCGCGAACCGCTCCCCCGCCTCGGCCTGTCGGTTGTCGAGCAGATATCCCTTGTCCCGTTCCCGGGCAGCCTCATCGTCCGTCACCACCCGAAAGTAACAGGCACGCTCCGGGCCTGTACGCCGATCGGACAGCCTCCGCCGGCTCCGGCCATCGCCGCCACCACCCTCGCCTTCGCCTGCCTGCTGGATCCGGTGGTGTGCCCCGTTCGCAGGCCCGCGCTCGCCCCGTCAGTCCCGCCCGCCCGGCCACGCGGGCAGCGTGACGCGGACGACGAGCCCACCGGTCGGCTGTGCCCGGGCCGTCACCGTGCCGTGATGGCCGTGCACGAGGGAGCGGACGAGCGCCAGGCCCAGGCCGTGCCCGCTGCGGTCGCTGGCCACGCGGGGACGCGCCCGGTAGAAGGGCTCGAACAGGCGGTCCACCACGTCCGGGTCGACCGGCGGCCCGGTGTTGGCGACCTCCAGGACGACCTCGTCGTCGTGCGCGGCGACCCGCACCCGCACGGTGCCGCCGGGCACGTTGTGGGTGCAGGCGTTGTCGACGAGATTCACCACGAGTTGGCGCAGCAGCGTCGCGCTGCCACGGACGGTGCAGGCCGCGGCGGTGTCGGTGGCGAGGGCGAGCGAGACGCCGGACGCCTGCGCCGGTCGGTCGGCGCGCGCGGCGTCGACGGTCTGCCCGGCGAGCTCGGCGAGGTCGACCGGTTCGGTGTCGTGGATCGCCTGGTCAGCCGCCGCGAGCCGGAGCAGCTCCTGCACCACGCGGATGTTGCGCTCATTGGTCTCCCGCAACATCGGCACCAGCTCGGCGATCTCCTCCTTCGACGGGTCGGCCGCCGCCATCTGCAGGATCGCCCGTGTCGTGGCGAGCGGGGTGAGCAACTCGTGCGAGGCGTTCGCGGCGAACCGTTGATGGGCGGCGAAGGACTCCTCCAGGCGGGCCAGGGTGGTGTCGAAGGTGTCGGCCAGCTGCTTCAACTCGTCTGCCGGGCCTTGGGCGTTGATCCGGTACGACAGATCCCCCTCGCCGGCCTTGGCCGCGGCCCGATTGATGGTGTGCAGGGGCGCGAGCAGCCGCCATGACAGGACCCACCCCGCGCCGAGGCCGACGACCAGGACGACGAGCACCCCGCTGACGGAGACCAGGAGGACCGTCGACCAGACGTCCTCCTTGTTGCGGATCAGCCCGGACGTGTCGATCCGCCGGCCCTCCTGGAGGGTCTTGGGTGGTGCGGCGTCGGGGGTCGGCCGGATCGCGCCGGGTGCCGTGGAAGACGGGGACGGCACCTCGACGGGCGTGGTGAGGTCGTAGGTGGGCAGGTACCGGATGCCGACGTAGATGATGGCGACCATCAGTGCCGAGCAGACCGCCAGCGCCCCGCCGAAGCCGAGGAAGAGCCTGGCGTGGATGCTGAGCGTGCGCGTCCGACCGCGGCCTCGGCGGAATCTCATGCGGTCCCCAGGTAGTAGCCCGCGCTGATCGCGGTGTGGACGAGCCGGGGTTCGCCGAGCTTCTTGCGCAGGGTGTGCACCACGAGGCGTACCGCGTTGGTGAGCGGGTCGGTGTGGGCGTCCCACGCCTTGTCCAACAGGTGGTCGGCGCTGAGCACCCCACCCTCGGCGCGCATCAGCAGCTCCAGGACGGCCAGTTCCTTGGGCGTGAGGCGGATCTCGACGCCGGCGCGGGTCACACGACGGCGATGGGTGTCGAAGCTGAGGTCGGCGAAGGTCAGGACGGGTGGGTGCGCCATGGGGCTGCGCCGGTACAACGCCCTCAGACGGGCGACCAGTTCGGGAAAGTCGAAGGGCTTGGCCAGATAGTCGTCCGCACCCAGGCCGAGGCCCTCCACCTTGTCGCCCAGTCTGCCCGCTGCCGTGAGCATCAGGATGCGGCAGTCCAGGCCCGTGGCGACGATGCGGCGGCACACCTCGTCGCCGTGGACGCCGGGAAGATCGCGGTCGAGCACCACCGCGTCGTAGTCATAGACGGCGACCCGTTGCAGGGCGGTGCCGCCGTCGTGCACGACGTCGACGGCGATGGACTCGCGGCGCAGCCCGAGCTCCAGGACGCGCGCCAGGTACTGCTCGTCCTCGACCACCAAAACCCGCATATGCGCCGGCCCTTTCCACAGTTTCTGAGAATTCCATGAGAATGGCGGTAGGTATCGAGCGAGATTCCTTGCCTTTCCCGGTGTTTCCGTCACGTCTATCAGACGCCGCATTTGAATCGTATATGAGGGCTCGTGCGCTGCGGATTTCCGCAAACACGGTTCACAACCGGCGCTCCCTAGCCTTCCGGGCATGAATCTCTTCAAACGGGCGTGGTGGCGGCTTACCGGCCATCCGGGCAAGACATTGATGCTGGTCGGCTTGTTCTTCGTGATCTGCACCCTGGTGCTGTCCGGATTTCTGATCCGGTCGGCGGCGGCCCGCGCGGCCGACGGCGCCAAAAAGAGCGTGGGGGCCGTGGCCACCATGCAGCTCGATGTGAACGCCCTGATCAATTCAGGCAAGAACAACGGCACCGGTCCCGAGGGGCAACGGGGCGGAACCATCGGTTCGCACGGTGATCTGCGTCGCTCGCTGGTCAACAGGATCTGTGCGTCGTCCGTGGTGCGCCGGTGCAACTACACGACGGACAGCGGTGCATTCCCCACCGGGTCCACCAAGCTCTACCAACCGGTCCCGGCACCGCGCGGCCAGGACTCGCGCGGCACGGATCTGTTCAAGGTGGACGGCATACGCGACCTGAAAGCCGTTGCGGCCTTCCGCAACGGCGATGCCACATTGGTGGCCGGACACGGAATCGGCCCGCACAGCAAACGCGACGAGATCGTCATCGAGGAACGCCTGGCCAAGCGGAACGGCCTCAAGGTCGGCGACACGGCCAAACTCAAGGTGGGCGAGTTGCCGGCACCCGGCCAGCAGGCCGATGACCGGGAACACGCGTTCAAGGTCGTCGGCATCTACCGGAGCGGCACCGCGGACACCGGCAGCTACGTTCCCGCGATGGTGGACCCCGCCAACCAGATCTATGCCACGCCGGACGGCGCGAGCACGCTCCTCGGCAAGGGCGCGGGGGCGGACGGCGTGCTCAAGCAGGCCACCTTCACCCTCGACGACCCCAAGGACCTGGACCGCCTCAAGAAGGACGCCGAGGCCGCAGGCGCCGATCTGGAGATCTTCCCGCTGTCGATCAACGACAAGCAGTATCAGACCCTCGTCGGCCCCATCACCAAGACCGCCGACTTCGCCACCGTCACGGTATGGCTGGTCGCGGTCGCCGGCACCGTCATCCTCGCCCTGATCGTCGCCTCCAACCTGCGCGAGCGCCGCGGCGAGTTGGGCATCCTGCTCTCGCTCGGCGAGAAGAAACCCAAGCTGCTCGGCCAGCACCTGGTCGAGGTGGTCGCCTGCGCGGTACTCGCGATCGGCCTCGCCGGCGTGTGCAGCCAGTTCCTCTCCCAGGCCGTCGGCGACCGGCTCCTCGCGAGCGAGGTCTCAACCGCCAACCAGGCAGCCGCGAACGAGGCCGGCAGGCGCGACCCCAGCGACCCCACCGGCATGGCCAAGAAGGACCAGCTCGAAGCCAAGCCCATCGACGCGATGGACGTCCGGCTCGGGTCCGCCGACATCGCCAAGGTCGGCATCACCGGACTGGGCATCGCGGCCCTGGCCACCTGCATCCCGGGCGCCCGCGTACTGCGCCTGAACCCGCGCGACATCCTCACGAAGGGCGACTGACGTGACCACTCCCCTCCTCGCACTCACGGATCTGACCCGCACCTACAGCGGCGGCAACCGTCGCCGCACCGTCCTCAAGTCCGTTTCGTACGCCTTCGAGTCCGGCCGCATGTATGCGATCGTGGGCCCCTCCGGATCCGGCAAGACGACCCTGCTGTCCCTGGCGAGCGGACTGGACTCGCCCACCACCGGCAGTGTCCGCTTCCACGGCCGCGACATCGCGGAGCTGGGCCTCGGCACCTATCGCAACCGGCACGCGGCCACCGTGTTCCAGTCCCTGAACCTGCTCACCTACATGAACGCCGTCCAGAACGTCACCTCCGCCATGGAGATCACCGGCGTGCGAGGGGTGCGCAGGAGGGAACGCGCCCACGAACTGCTTGATCTGCTCGGCATCGAACCGGCCGACCGCACCCGGCGCACCCTGCAGCTCTCCGGCGGCCAGCAGCAGCGGGTCGCCATCGCCCGCGCGCTGGCGTGCGAGGTCGACATCCTCTTCGCGGACGAGCCGACCGGCAGCCTGGATCACGAGACGGCCGCCGGAATCATCGAGGTCTTTCGGAAACTGGCCCACGACGACGGCAAATGCGTGATCGTGGTGACCCACTCCAAGGAGGTCGCGAACGCCTGCGACGAGGTCCTGCATCTCAAACGGGGCAAGCTGGTGCCGCAGGACTGAAGCGCCGCGCCGGCCGGCTAGGAGCCGTTGGGGTGGCCGGGGCCGGGCCCCGTACGTCGGGACCCGGCCCACGCTGATGATCGCGCCGGCTCCGACGGCCATCGCCACGCCGCCCACCATGGCGATCGTCGGCAGTGCCTAGGACGAGCCGGTCTCGGCCAGATTGCCCTTGACCGCCGCCTCGTTGACGCTCCCCTGCGGCGTCTGGCTGCCCTGCGGCGTGGAACCGCCGCTCGCGCCACCGCCGGGCTGCGCGCTCTCACTGGGCTTACCCGGATTGCCTGGATTGCCTGGCTGCTCGGGCTTACGGTGCGCCGGCAGGATCGTGAAGTCGTACTCCTCGTGGTTGGAGTCGCCGCAGGAGCCATCCTTGTTGTGGAACGATCCCTCGATGATCGCGTAACCGGCACCGGGCTTGGCCGAGCCGATCGCACGGATGCCCAGCGGCAGTGTGACGGTGCTGTGCGCGGCCACCGGGAGTCCGGTGAACTCGCTGTCGATCGTGGCGTCTTCGAAGGTCAGCCACTTTCCGTTCACGGGATTGCGGAACTGCGCCTCCAACTCCTCGTACGGCCGGTCGACGATCTCGGCCGAGGAGATGTACGGCGCCGGCCGGACGCGCTCCATCGCCTTGTCGGAGGTGTTGGTGACCGTGATGGAGGAACGGCTCCAGTCGGCACCGGCGACGAACTCTGCCTGGATTCCCGCGATGGCCACCTGCAAGCGCTTCGGCGCGAGCACGCATGCTTCACCCGGGGGATGTCCTCGGAGGAGGACCCGCCGGACGGGGTGCCGGGCTTGGCGGCCTCGTCGGTCCCCACAGTCCGGGTCACCGACAGTGTCTCCGAGCGGATTCAGGGTTTGTAAGAATGGCTACATGCAAGACATCTACGGTTTTCCCGACATACGCCATGTGCCCCCGTGCTGCGGGGCATCCTCGCGGAAGACAAGGCCGCGAGGGCGGTGCAGGTCCTGACCCCCGAGGAGGCCACGGCGTTCGCCAACTGGACGCGCGTTTCCGCCGAGGCCGAGACGCGCTGGCTGGCCGAGCTGTCCGGCGACGACGGCCTCCTCGGCTTCGAACCGCCGGCTCTCCCCGACAGTGCCTGGATCCTGCACGCCATGTACGAGGACCTGCGGCACCCGGCCACACCGGCCAACGCAGAAACCGCGGCCGGCACGGCAGGCACCGGTGACGGGGACGACGAAGACGAAACGGACTGGGCCGTCTCCCCAAGGCCCCACTGGCGGCGCCTGCGCTGGTCCGAGCTGGCCGAACGGGTCGGCGACCCGATCGTCGAGGAAGGCTCCTACCCCGACCGCTACCAGCTGCACTCATGCCGCACTGGGAGGGAATGGAAGCCGGACAACATCCTGTGGTCGAACGAGGGCAGCCTCGACTGGGAAACCTGGCACCAGCTGATCGACGCGCTGGTCGAGTACAGCCCGGACGGCCCGGATACCCGCTGCCTGGTCCACTTCTGCCGGAACATGTTCTACTACCACGTCCCCACGGTGCTCACCGGCCGCCTGGGTGACGCCCACGCCCTCTACCACCATCCCGACCTGAGGGCCTACAGCCCTTCCAACATCTGGCCTGTGGACCGGACTTGGGCCACCTACACCCACTACGACCTCCACGGCACCAAGGTCGCAGGCCCCACCCCGTTGATCGAAGCCCTCCTCGGCACCCCCGGACTCGAAGCCCTCCGCCTCCCCTGGAAACCCTGACCTGTCCGAACGCCGACCCGCCGGACACGCCTGAGGAGGCTCCCCGCCATGCCCGAACCGGATCGTGACCCGCGCCTGGAGTCCCTGCTCGACCAGCTCCGACCGGGCCCCGTGCGAAGGGTGCGGGTCATCGGGTTCGATGCGGCGGGCGTGCTGGTGGAGCTCGTGGGCGTCGCGCAGGAGCATGCCGAGTGCGGTCGGATCTCTCGCCATGAAGTGTCGATGCGCCACGTGGCGAACCCGTCGGAACTCTTCGAGGTCGGCCAGGAGATCGACGCCGAGGAGATCGGGCGGTGGGGCGGGGGCGAGCTTCACCTCTCCGCCAGGGCCTGCGAGATACCGGCCCTGCGGTCCTTCCTCCTCGCGAAGGAACCAGGCCAGGTCGTCGCCGGTGTTCACGACTTCGGGGCCTTCGTCCACCTCGATGGCGAGCCCGACGGCCTGTGCACCGGCTTCGTCCGGGTGCCGGACCTGACGTGGTCGCGGATCGACCATCCCTCGGAGGTCGTCGAAGCGGGCCAACGGATCACCGCTGAAGTGATCACGGCCGAGACGCGTTCGGGACAGGTGACGCTCTCGCTGAAGGGCCGACTCGTCAGCGACTGAAGGGCCAACTCGTCAGCGAGAGCGAGCCGTTCACGGCGCGGACAGCCGGGGTCGATCCGGAGCGCCACGGGGTGGGACTGTGCGCCGACGACGGCGCGGGTGGGGAGGCCCCTCCCCCGCCGACGACCCACGCACGGCAGTGCACCGGCCAGTCGTCCGATCTCTGCAAGCCCGTCGGATCGCCAGCCTGATCCGCGAGCCCTTTTGAAGGTTCTCCCCCATCTGGCCGTAGCTCTCCGGGAAAAGTCTCAACCGAAGTTTCAACGATACCGTCGAAGGCATGGCTACCGACATCACAGACACCACCCATGCCGTCGATGCCGCCGCCGTCATGCGGCTGCTCCCGACCCGACCGCGGCTGCTCGCCCTCGGTGAGCCCACCCACGGCGAGGACACGCTGCTCGACATCCGCAACGAACTCTTCCGACAGCTCGTCGAGCAGGAGGGCTACCGGACGATCGCCATCGAGAGCGACTGCCTGATGGGCCTGGTCGTGGACGACTACGTCACCTCGGGCACGGGCACCCTCGACGACGTCATGGAGCGCGGCTTCAGCCACGGGTTCGGCGCGTCCGCGGCCAATCGCGAGCTCGTGCGGTGGATGCGGGCGTACAACGACGGCCGGCCCGCGTCCGAACAGCTCCGCTTCGCCGGTTTCGACGGCCCGCTGGAGATCACCGGCGCCGCGAGCCCCCGACAGGCCCTCACCGCACTGCACGACTACCTCGCGGCCCGGGTGGACGCGGACCTGCTTCCCTGCACCGCGGAGACGCTCGACCGCCTGCTCGGCGCCGACGACCGGTGGACCGATTCCGCGGCGATGATGGACCCGGCCCAGTCGATGGGACAGTCGGCCGAGGCAAGGGAGTTGCGGCTGCTCGCCGACGATCTGGTGGCACTGCTCGACGAGCAGGCTCCGCACCTGATCGCGGCGGCCCCGCGGGACGACTGGGACCGCGCGTGCCTGTACGGGCGCACCGCGACCGGTCTGCTGCGCTACCACTTCCGGATGGCCGACACCTCACCGATGCGCATGACCCGGCTCTGCGCGCTGCGGGATCTGATGATGGCCCACAACCTCCTGGCCCTCGCCGCACAGGGCCCGGCACTCCTCCACGCCCACAACTCCCATCTCCAGCGGGAGAAGAGCTCGATGCAGATGTGGCAGGGACCGGTGGAGTGGTGGAGCGCCGGTGCGTTGGTCAACGCCCGGCTCGGCGACGGGTACGCCTTCATCGCCACGGCCCTCGGCACCATCCGGCACCAGGGCGTGGACACCCCGCCGCCGGACACCGTCGAAGGGCGCCTGTACGCACTCCCGGAGGACCGCTACATCGTCGACGCCCCCCATCTGGCCGCCGCCCTCGGCGACCCGCGGCCCGCGCCCCGCGTGTCCCCCTACTTCGGCTACGCCCCGCTTGACCCGTCCCATCTGACCGGAATCGACGGGATCGTGTTCATCAAGGACCTCCCGGGCACGCCGAAGAGCTAGGGCAGTCCCCAACACCCCCTCCGGTCGGGACGCCTCGGATGCGCGGAAGGCATCCGAGGCGTCCCGGCCTTCGCCTCTTGGCCGGGCCCGCTGGTGGCGGCGACACGGCTAGGTCGTGTCCGGGCTCTCGTGGCCGGTCGTAGCGCCGCGACGGGCGTGCTGCGCCCATGTCGGTACCCAGGTCGGTGTGTCGGGGCTGTGGGGGCGTACGGCGGCGAGGTAGTCGCGGAGGGCGGCGAGCGTGGGGTGCGGATCGTCGGTGCGCCAGAGCAGGGAGTGCGGATAGACCGGGGTGGGCTCGCGCATGGGAATGCGCCGTAGGTCCTGGCCGACGGGCCAGACAAGCGGAGTCCGTTCGCCGAAGAAGGTGCCCAACGAGTCGGAGGCGGCGATGGCCTCAAGGAGTGCCTCGACGCCGAAGTTGGGGCCGATGGTGTCGATGGTGACGCCGAAGGTGTCGGCGAACGCGTCGTAGTAGGCGGCCCATTCGGTGCCCGGGACGTTGCCCGGCATCCAGATGCGCTGTCCGGCGAGTTGGCCGGGGGTGACGGCACTGGCGTTGGCGAGGGGGTGTGCCGGGCCGACGCACAACTGCAGGGCCTCGTCGAAGACCGGGACGCTCTCGATGCCCTCGGGAAGCTGGCCGCCCGGCATGGTGACGGCGCGGAAGGTGACGTCGATGGTGCCTGCCTGGAGGGCCGCGATGGCTCGATCGACGTCGAAGAGGGTCACCACGTCGAGCTCCCGCTCGGGGTTCGCGCGGTGGAACTCCCGCAGCAGCCCGGCCGGGCCGACCCGGCGGCCGATGACGTCGACGCGCAAGGCCCGGCTTCCCGGGCGCACGGATGCGGCCGCGCGCTCTTCGGCCCGCAGCAGGGCGCGGGCGTGCGGAAGGAACGCCTGGCCGTCGATGGTGAGGCCGACACCGCGCGCGGTGCGGTCGAAGAGTCGCACGCCGAGCTCCTGCTCCAGCGTGGCGATGCGCTTGGAGACGGCCTGCTGGGTGAGTGAGAGGTCGGCGGCGGTCTTCTGGAACTGGCCGGTGTCCGCGACCGCGACGAAGGTACGCACAGCGTTGAGGTCCACGCGAAGCAGCCTACTGGTACAAGGAATGGTTGGGGCTCGCCGGCTTTCCGGTTGTTTGATCCGCTGATTCGAGCTGACTTAGATGACCTGGGTCAACGGATGGTTGTCCTTGCCGAGGCGCGAGCGGGTGCGGCAGCTGCTTGCCGGCGCCCGGCCACACAGCTGCTCTCCCCCATGGGCGCAGGCCCGTGCCGGCCCGCAGCGTCCGCACCGGGTCAGCCCCGGCCCTCGGCGAGGCCACCCTCGCGGCACCACCGCCCCGGTGGGGCCCCCGCCCTGTCAGTTCCGTCATTGGAGGTGGCACACCCGTGCCCGATTCCTTTGTGCACCTGCACAACCACACCGAGTACTCGATGCTGGACGGCGCCCAGAAGCTGCGGCCGATGTTCGGGGAAGTGGCGCGACAGGGGATGCCCGCGATCGCCATGAGCGACCACGGGAACATGTTCGGGGCCTATGAGTTCGCGCAGGTCGCGAAGGACTTCGACGGCATCAGGCCGATCATCGGGATCGAGGCGTATGTGGCGCCCTCGTCCCGGTTCGCCCGCAAGCGGGAGTTCTGGGGCCCGGGCGGGCGCCGCGCCGTGGGCGACGACGGCGAGGGCTCCAAGGACGTCTCCGGCGGCGGACGTTTCACGCACATGACCATGTGGGCGCGGACCGCGCGGGGCCTGCGGAACCTGTTCTGGCTCGGCACACAGGCCAGCTACCAGGGGCAGTTCCCGGCGGGCAAGCCGCGGATGGACCGTGAGCTGATCGCCGAGCGGCCGGAGGGCATCATCGCCACGACCGGCTGCCCCTCCGGGGAGATCCAGACCCGGCTGCGGCTGGAGCAGTACGCCGAGGCGAGGGCCGCCGCCGCGGCCTACCAGGACATCTTCGGCCGGGAGAACTACTTCCTGGAGCTGATGGACCACGGCCTGGCCATCGAGCGGGACGTCCGCGACGGACTGCTGCGCCTGGCCCGGGAGTTGGACATCCCGCTGCTGGCCACCAACGACGCGCACTACGTCACCGAGGACCAGGCCGACGCCCACGACAACCTGCTGTGCATCGGCGTCGGCAAGAACAAGGACGCCCCGGGCCGCTTCCGCTTCAACGGCTCCGGCTACTACCTCAAGTCGCCCGCGCAGATGCGCGCCCTCTTCGCCGAGCTGCCGCAGGCGTGTGACAACACGCTGTTGATCGCCGAGCGGATCGAGCCGTACGGCGACGTCTTCGACCACGTCGACGAGATGCCCCAGTATCCGGACGTGCCCGACGGGGAGACCCAGGAGTCGTGGTTGCGCAAGGAGGTGCTCAAGGGCCTGGCGGCCCGCTACGGCGCCCCGGTCCCGCAGCACGTCCTGGACCGCTTCGAGACCGAGATGGCGGTCATCGGCCCGATGGGCTTCAGCCCCTACTTCCTGGTGGTGGCGGACATCTGCCGGTTCGCCCGCGACAGCAGGATCCCCCTCGGGCCGGGGCGCGGCTCGGCCACCGGATCCATCGTCGCCTACGCCACGCGCATCACCGAGCTGTGCCCGTTGGAGCACGGCCTGCTGTTCGAACGGTTCCTCAACCCCGAACGCATCAACCCCCCGGACGTCGACCTCGACTTCGACGACCGCCAGCGCGACCGCATGGTCCGCTACGTCATCGAGAAGTACGGCGACGAGTACACGGCCCTGGTGAACACCTTCGGCAAGATCAAGGCCAAGAACGCGATCAAGGACTCCTCGCGCATCCTGGGCTACCCGTACGCGCACGGCGAGCGGATCACCAAGGCGCTGCCGCCCGACCAGAACGGCAAGTCCGCCCCGCTCGGCGCGATCTTCGACCCGTCCCACCCCCGGTATGCGGAGGCCGCCGAGATCCGGCAGATGTACGAGCGCGAGCCGGACGTGCAGCGGGTGATCGACACCGCGCGCGGGGTGGAGGGCCTCACCCGCGGCACCGGGGTGCACGCCGCCGCGGTGATCCTGTCCAAGACCAGGCTCACCGACCGCATCCCCCTGCACATGCGGGCCGCCGACGGCGCGCGGATCACCGGATTCGACTACCCGTCGTGCGAGGCGATGGGCCTGATCAAGATGGACTTCCTCGGGCTGCGCAACCTGGGCGTGATCGACCACGCCATCGAGAACATCCGCGCCAACCGCGGCATCCGCCTGGCCACCGTGGCCCCCGACACGCCGGACACGTCCGACGTCGTCATCCCCCTCGACGACGCCAGGACCTACCGCCTGCTGGCCGAGGCCAACACCCTGGGCGTCTTCCAACTGGACAGCGGCGGCATGCGCGCCCTGCTCAAGCTGATGGAGCCCACCCGGTTCGAGGACATCGCCGCGGCCAACGCCCTGTACCGACCCGGCCCGATGGCCGCCAACGCCCACACCAACTACGCACTGCGCCAGAACGGCAAACAGGACCCCACCCCGATCCACCCGGAACTCCGGCAGGCGCTGGACCCGATCCTCGGCTCCACCCACCATCTGCTCGTCTATCAGGAGCAGATCATGGCCATCGCCCGCCAGTTGGCCGGCTACACCCTGGGCGGCGCCGACATGCTGCGCCGCGCGATGGGAAAGAAGAAACCGGAGGTCCTGGCCGCCGAGTGGGAGAGGTTCCAGACCGGTATGCAGGCCAACGGTTACTCCGACGAGGCGATCAAGGCCCTGTGGGACGTGATGCTGCCGTTCTCCGGCTACGCCTTCAACAAGTCCCACACCGCCGGCTACGGCCTGGTCTCGTACTGGACCGCCTACCTCAAGGCCAACTACCCGGCCGAGTTCATGGCCGCCCTGCTCACCTCGGTCGGCGACGACAAGGACAAGGCCGCTCTCTACCTTGCCGATGCCCGTCGCAACCGCGTCCGCGTCCTGCCGCCCGACGTCAACGCCTCGACCACCGAGTTCACCGCCGTCGGCGACGACGTCCGGTTCGGGCTGCGTTCCGTGCGCAATGTCGGCGACAGCGTCATCGAGGCCGTCGTCGACGCCCGGCGCCACAAGGGGCGCTTCACGTCGTTCGCCGACTTCCTGCACAAGGTCGAGCTGCCCGCCCTCAACAAACGGGCCGTCGAATCCCTGATCAAGGCGGGAGCCTTCGACTCCCTGGGCCACACCCGCAAGGGCCTCACCGCCGCGCACGAGGCCGCCATCGACGCGGTCATCCCGGTGAAGAAGGCCGCCGGCTTCGGCCAGCACGACCTCTTCGCCGATCTCGCCACCGCGGACGACGCCCCGCCCGCCTTCGGCCTCGACCTCCCCCTCGACGACACCGAGTGGCCACGCCGGCAACTGCTCTCCACCGAACGGGAGATGCTGGGCCTCTACGTCTCCGCGCACCCCCTGGACGGCGCCGAACACCTCCTCGCCGCCGCCCGCGACTGCTCCGTCGCCGACCTCCTCGCCTCCGGCCGCACCACCGGGGAGGTGCGGCTGAGCGGCCTGATCGCCAATCTCCAGCACAAGGTGACCAAGAAGGGCAGTCCCTGGGCGATCATCACCCTCGCCGACCGCGACGCCAGCCTCGACGTCCTCCTCTTCCCCGCCGTCTACCAACTCGTCCAGCCCGCACTGGCCGAGGACAACGTCATCACCGTCCGGGGCCGGATCGAGGACCGCGACGGCGCCCTGAACCTCCACGGCAAGGAGCTCGGTGTGCTCGATGTCTCCGCGGCCGAACACGGCGGCAGGCCGCCGGTCCGTCTCGCTCTCCCCGCCCACCGGATCACCACCCGGTCCGTCGCCGAACTCACCCGGATCCTCATCGCACACCCCGGTGACACACCGGTCCACCTCAGCGTCCGCACCACTCGAAGGACCACCGTCTACGCCCTGCGGGCCACCGTGAACGCCGCCACCATCGCCTCCGACATCAAGGGCACGTTCGGCGCCGAAGCCTGGGCGGGCCTGGCATGACCTCCACCACCGGCCATGTGCACCTCGTCGACGTGCGGACCGCCGCACTCCCGCCCTGCCAACGCTGCGGAGCGGCAGTGCTCCTGAGCGCCCGCTATCGGCACTGCTGGGAGAACCGGGCCGGAGCCGCCGTCACCGGCTTCAAGGAGACCGCCCTCTGTCCCACCTGCGACGCGGACGATCCGGCCGCGGCCGGTCTCCTCGCGCTGCTGGGGCAGGTCCGTCACCTCGACACCGCACACCTCACGGCCCTCGGCGAGCTCGTCCCCACCTGGCTGGAGGCGATCCGCCAGCGGACGCCGGACCCGGCCGAACTGGCCGCCGAGGAAGCCCTGTGGAGAGCCGGCGAACTCTGAACCGTCCACGGCGCGGTGGCGACCCGTCATGACGGGCGCGGATGCGCGCGCCTCGCCACCGCCACCATCACCGTGACCGCACCGTCGCATCGCCGACGCCGCTCATCCGGCGCCGCTCAGCAGGGGGCCGACTCGACCGTGAGCGCGGCGAGTTCCCCGAGGACGCGGGCCGCCGGCGCCGGGTCGATCAGCCACTTCAGGTGGCTGCCTTCGAGGGTGCGGACGTCGTAGGGGTTGTCCGGCGTCAGGGCGTTGCCCTCGCGGATCAGCCGGTCCTGGAGGGCGAGCGGCAGGCTCGCGTCGTCGGCCAGGCGCACGAAGGTCTTGGGGATGCGGCCCCAGGTCGCGGCCTGCGCCCGGTCGGCGGAGGTGCCGACGTCCAGATTCTCGTCGGGCTGGAAGGTGTTCAGGAAGGTCAGGAGCTCCTCGTCGGTGCCATCGGCGAGGAAGGCCGCCTTGAACCCCGCGAGGGCGTCGCGGTCCGCGGTGCGGAAGTTGACGCGGAGCAGGCCGAGTTCGGCCGGGTTGCCGGCCAAGGCCAGGGCCAGCGAAGCCGCGTCGACGGTGGCCATCTCCGGCTCGGCGTAGTAGTCGTTGGCATCCAGGTCGACCGGGCACCAGGCGGAGACGTAGACGATGCGGTCGATCAGGTCCGGCCGTGCGTTGGCCGCAGCGGTCGCGGTGATACCGCCGCGACTGTGCGAGACCAGGATCACCGGCCCGTTCTCCTTGGCCCGTTCCAGGATCCCGATCAGATGCCTGGCGTTGTCGGCGAGCGTGACGCCCTGGAGCGAACCGGGCGCCGCGCCGAGACCTTCGAGATCCTGGGGTGCCTGGTAGGCGTGCGAGTAGGTCGCCCCGAAACCGTGGCCGGGCAGGTCGACGGCGACCGACCGGTGCCCGAGAAGGCCGAGTTCGGCCTGGAGCGGCGCGAAGGAGAAGGAGTTCGCGAAGGCTCCATGAACGAGTACGAACGTCGGTTGCATCTGTCTGCTCACTCTTCGCTTCCTGAGCTGGGACGGTATCCGGCGGATCACCCTACTCGGCGAAGATCATCGGCACTAGCGACATAAGGCGGCCCGGGGACTGTCCGACTGACCCACCGGGCCGACTCTGGGGTCGGCCCCAGGCTGAGACCGCTGACGGTGCCTGCTGGTCGTCAGGCCGTCCGCAACAGACGCCCTGCAGGGCTTACCAGGGCACTGCCTGACCCGAGCGGTCCAGATACGCCAGACCAGGCGTGCCCAGTTTGGACAGCAGAACGTCCACCAGCAGCGGGACGCTCTCCTCGACGGTGAACGGCGCGTCCGGCCCCCGAGCACGGTGCGGATCCAGCCCGGTGCCAGGAGGGCGAAACCGCGCTGCGTCTCGGCCTGGCGGGCCGCGAAACTGCGCATGAACATGTTCAAGGCCGCTTTGCTTCCCCGGTAGACCTCGCGGCCTGCGGTCGTGTTGTTCGTGATGCTGCCCTGCCCGGACGACATCGCTCCGATGAGGCCGGTGGGAGACACCAGGTCTTCGAGCGCCTCGATGACGTGCATGGGGCTGAGAGCGTTGGTGATCATCACCTCGACAAAATCGTCTGTCGCCACCTTGCCGATCGGTGTCTGTTCGTTGTTCGTGGTGCCGGCGTTTTCCGCCAGTTCATGGGGCCGCGGCCACTACTGGGCCGCGCTCCACGGCGCGCTGTCCCCGGAGCAGGAAGCCATGCTCGGGAGCGACGGCCCGCCATTCGCGGAGTCTCCGGTCGTCACTGACGACCCTGTAGACCTCAGCACCGAAGACGAGAGCCGGCACGCTACTGTCCGGCGATCGCCTCGTCGTGCCACCGACACGGCCTAGTAGGACTGCAACTCCACCAGCGTGCCGTCCGGCGTCCTGATGTGCGCGGTGCGGAGGTTGGGGCCCCAGTCGGGGCGGTCCTGGGGCTCGGCGAGGACCGCGGCGCCGTGCTCGCTCAGGCAGCGCGTGGCGGCGTCGACGTCGTCGACGCGCAGGACGAGCATCGCGGAGTCCTGCGCGGGCGCGGCCGACGGCAGGTCGCCGGTGCCGATCGCCTGGGCGATGGCCGTGCGCGCGTACAGCACGAGGACGGCCTCGCCGCCCAGGTCCCAGTTGGCGTAGCCGGCAGCGGGCAGCACCTTGACGGGCTCGATGCCCAACAGATCGCGGAGCGCTTCGGTCCAGAAACCCGCTGCGGCGTCGAAGTCCTCGACCAGCAGGCGGGGGTACAGGGCGTCCATGGGGGCGAGCGTATCCCCGCTCCGGGCCCCGCGTCGGTGGATTGTCGACCTCGTGTGACGGGGACCGGTTGATGGGATGCGGGCGACCGGGAGAGGTGGCGTTCCCGGGCTCGGGATGGTGCCTGGGGCGCGGGGCGGGAGCCGCTCAGGCGTCGCGCGGTCGCGATGGCAGGATGAGGGCATGGTGACGAATCAGCCGCCGTGGGCGGGGCTTCATGCTGACCTGTTGGCGGCGAAGGCGTTGGTGTACGACGCGAGCGGTTTCGCCTGCTCGCCGCCGGCGCCCGAACCGGAGAGCGCCGAGTACGCGGCGTGCGGTTTCACGCTCGACGGCCGCTCGGTCCGGTTCCGCGTGGGCAAGACCACCCCGACGAAGGTGGGCCAGTTCGTCACCGTGTGGCAGCGGTCTGCGGAGGGGCCGATCCGGCCCTTCGACGCCGACGACGGCGTGGACCTCTTCGTCATCAGCAGCCACGACGCCGACGGCTTCGGGCAGTTCGTGTTCCCGGTCGAGGTGCTGTGCGAGCGCGGCATCGTCTCCCGCGACGGTTCCGGTGGGAAGCGCGGATTCCGCGTGTATCCGCCCTGGGTGACCACGACCAACCGGCAGGCCCGCAGCACGCAGGCATGGCAGGTGAACCACTTCTTCCACCTCGACCAGGACGGGGCTGCCGACCTGACGCGCGCCCGCGCGCTCTACCACCCGTAGGTGCCCGCCGCGGCCAGGTCGCCCGGCGCGCCTCGACAGCGCCCGACCGAGCATCGGGGGACCGTGCCGCACCGCGCCCCATCGGGTCCGTCAGGTCAGGCCGGTGGCCTGTTCCGCGGCGCCCTGGGGCGCCTTCGCACGGCGCGGGAGCAGCAGTGGCGTGGCCAGGAGGGCGACTCCGGCGCCGGCGATCGCGATGCGGGGGCTGGTGGCGGCGGCGAACAGACCCCCCACCATGGTCACGGCGGCGATGCTGGTGCTGCTGCTGATCGACCATGCGGACAGGGTGCGGGCGATCCGGTCGGGGGCGGTGTGTTCGAGCCGGTAGGTGGCCAGCACCGGGTTGAACACGCCGATGCAGGTCACCAGGCCGAGTTGGACGACGACGATGAGCACCATCCCGGGGACACCGGGCCCGACGAACGCCAATCCGACGGGCCAGCAGGCACGCAGCGCGCCGGCGGTGAGCAGCACCCTGCGCTGCCCGAACCGCGGCACGAGGCGGCGCGAGAGCCGTGAGCCGAGGAGACCACCGATGCACGGGCTCGCGAAGACCAGGCCGTACTGCCACGGTGCGAACCCGAGGCGGCCCAGCAGGAGTACGGCGATCAGCGGCTCGGAGGCCATGATCAGGCCGTTGACCACGATCGCGTTGAAGAACAGCGGGCGCAGCACGGGGTGGCTGAGGATGTGACGCCACCCTTCGAGCAGATCGGCTGCGCGCAGCCGCGCGCCACCGGTGCGCGGCTGCGGCTCGGTCCCGCCGATGGCGCGGAGGCCGAGTGCCGAGAGCAGATAGCTGACCGCGTCGGCCACCACGGTCGTCACCGGGCCGAACATCCCGACCGCGGCCCCGCCCAGCGGTGGTCCGACCGAGGTCGCGGTCCACATCGTGGACTCGAACCGGCTGTTGGCGACCAGCAGGTCCGCCGGCGGCACGAGCGCTTTCAGATACGCACCGCTGGCCGCCTTGAAGGCGATGTCGGCCGCGGCGACGACGACGGAGACGACGAGGAGTTGGGCGAAGCCGAGCCAACCGAGCGCGAAGGCGACGGGGACCGTCAGCAATGCCGCGAACCGGCACAGATCCATCGCGATCATGACCGGACGCTTACGGCGGAACTCCACCCACGGACCGAGCGGCACGGCCACCACGGCTCCCACCGCCCGCCCCGCGGCGGACAGCGCCGCCACCTCGGTCGGACCGGAGTGCAGCACCAGGACCGCGAGCAGGGGGAACGCACCGAACCCGAGGCCCGTGCCGTAGGAGCTGACCGCGAACGCCGCCCACAGCCACCCGAATCGCCTGCCCAGGGCCCGCCTACCTGTCATGTCTCACGCAACTCTCGTCGATCCGAACGCCCGCACACCGGCCATCGGCATCAAAGCGAGAAGCGCCGCCCGGAGCAAACAACCGATCCATCGCGGGGCACAACCTTCCGTTGTGCGAGTCCGCCGCACCACCACTCACCGCGCGCCGCACGCCCCGCGCCGCACTGGTGGGCCCATCGCGACGGCCGGCAGATCCGGTTGAAGCCGGCAGACCCTCGGTACCTGTGCGCGGACTTCGATGCCTTCGTGGCACGGTTCCGACCCGGCTGGCCCTCCGAGATCGGCTCACCGATCTCGGAGCCCACCATCCCGAGCCCATGAACAACGCTCGGTAGCGACGGGAGGGGCGACGAGCAACGAGGGAAGAGCCACCGGGGAAGAGCCGCGGGGCCGGGGCGGAACCTATGTCCTGACCCGGCCGGCCCGGGATTCCAGGTAGCGCTGCTCGGCGAGGCTGGCGGTGGCCTTCGCGGCACGCCGGTACAGCTCGTACGCGGCGGCCGGGTCGCCGGCCTTCTCCAGCAGGTGCGCCCGTACGGACAGCAGTCGGTGATGGCCGGACATCCGCGCGTCACCGTCCAGCGTGCCGAGCAGGGCCAGCCCGGCCTGCGGGCCCTTGGTCTCGGCGAGTGCGATCGCACGGTTGAGGGTGACCATCGGGTTGGGCGCGATGCGTTCGAGGATCAGGTAAAGGGCGTGCACCTGCGGCCAGTTGGTCTCCTCGGCGGTGGCGGCATCGGCGTGGGTGGCGGCGATGGCGGCCTGCAGTTGGTAGGGCCCCAGCGCCGGGCCGGCCAGCGCTGCCTTGACCAGCTCGGTGCCCTCGTCGATCAGCGCGCGGTCCCACCGGGTACGGTCCTGCTCGTCCAGCGGCACCAGGTCACCGCCCGCCGTCGTCCGGGCCTCCCGGCGGGCGTGGGTCAGCAGCATCAGTGCGAGCAGCCCGGCCGCCTCGCCGTCCTCGGGCAGCTGCGCGCGGACCATCCTGGCCAGTCGGATCGCCTCGTGGGCGAGGTCGGGGCGGTGCAGCTCGCTGCCCGAGGAGGCGGTGTAACCCTCGTTGAAGATCAGGTAGAGCACGTGCAGCACGACCCGCAGCCGCTCCTCGCGCTCGGCGCCGACCGGCAGGCGGAACGAGCTGCCGGCGGCCTTGATCCGCTGCTTGGCCCGGCTGATCCTGGCCGCCATCGTGCCTTCCGGCACCAGGAACGCGCGGGCGATCTCGGCGGTGGTCAGGCCGCCGACCGCCCGGAGCGTCAGCGCGGTCTGGGAGGCCGCGGTCAGCGTCGGGTGGCAGCACAGGAACAGCAGCACCAGCGTGTCGTCGGTATCCGGTACGTCCTCGGGCACCACTTCGGCGGCCGCCGCCGACTCCCGCTCGCGGCGCGCGTGCTCGCTGCGCAACTGGTCGATGAACCGCCGGGAGGCCACGGTCACCAGCCAGCCGCGGGGGTTGTCGGGCACGCCCTCGGCCGGCCACTGCACGGTGGCCGCGAGGACGGCCTCCTGTACGGCGTCCTCACACCCCTCGAACTGGCCGTGCCGACGTACCAACGCGCCGAGGACCTGCGGCGTGAGCGCGCGCAGCAGGTCCTCGATGACGGGTGCGGTCATGCCTCCAATTGTCCCTCGGCGAACATCACCTGCCGCACCTCGACCCCGAGGCCGGCGATCGCGGTGTCCGGGATCTGCGCCGCCAGCTCGATCGCCCGCTGCTTGTTCTCGCAGTCGATCAGGTAGAAGCCCCCCAGGTACTCCTTGGACTCCAGGAAGGGTCCGTCGGTCACCACCGGCTGGCCGTTGCGTACGGACACCACGGCTGCCTGCGACGGGTCGACCAGCGCCTGCGTGGTGATCAGCTCGCCGGACTTCTTCAGCGCCTCGATGAACGCGCCGTGCCCCTCGCCGATCGCCGCCTTCTCCTCGTCGGTCAGCGCGTCCAGCACGGCCGGGTTGATGTGCATGCTGATCAGGAACTTCATGTCGTCCTCCGTGTGGTGCGCGGGCCCCTGCTGGGCCCTTCGTCTCCATGGTCGGAGCCGCCGCCGTCGTCTTGACATCCGCCGCCGAAAATTTCGTCCGTTTTTCCAGCCGACGGCGGCATGGGCGTGCCGCGGCACCTGGAGGTCGCATCCTGTCCCACTCATGGGCGGCCCCGGGCACGCGTGCGCGGGCCCGTCCCGGGGAGCCCCTTCCCGGAGCCGTCACCCACCTGCGGTGAACCGCTGACCCACCCCGAGGCGGCGCAGGTCGGCGAGGACCTGCGGATCCTGGGCGTCCAGCCAGTCGCAGAGCTGCCGGAAGGAGACCAGGCGGACGTCCTTGCGCGCGTCGTCGGCGATGTGCTTGAGCGCCTCTTCGACGGCGTCCATGTAGATGCCGCCGTTCCACTTCTCGAAGTGGTTGCCGATGAAGAAGGGTGCCCGGTTGGTCTCGTAGGCTCGATGGAAACCGGCGATGTACGCCTCGGTGGCCTGCTTGCGCCAGCCCGGGTAGTTGGCCGGCGGCGCCTTGGTGGAGTTCTTGGACTGGTTGGCCAGGATGTTGTAGTCCATCGAGAGCACCTCGAAGGAGTGCCCGGGGAAAGGTATCTGCTGGAGCGGGAAGTCCCACACGCCCTGCTTCTTGACCGGCCAGACCTGGCGGCCGCCCGGGGAGCTGGCGTCGTACCGCCAGCCACGCTTGCGGGCCGTGGGCAGCAGGTTGTCCTGGCCGAGCAGACACGGCGTACGGCCGCCGACCAGTTCCTTGGTGTAGTCGAAGGGCAGCGGGTCGAGGTCGGTGAAGCCGGTGTTGGTCCGCCAGTTGGTGACGAAGGACATCGCCTGCTCGATCTCGTCGTTCCACTGGGCGGGGGTCCAGTGCGCCACGGAGCCCGAGCCGGTGCCACAGAAGTGCCCGTTGAAGTGGGTACCGATCTCGTGGCCCTCCAACCACGCCGCGCGCACGTTCTTCAACGTCGCCTTGATGTGGTCGTCGGTGAGGTAGCCGATGTCGGACGCGCCGACGCGGTTGTTCGGCGGGCGGTACATGCGCTTCTTCTGCTCGGGCAACAGATACAGCCCGGAGAGGAAGAAGGTCATCGAGGCGTTGTGGTCCCTGGCCAGCTTGCGGAACCGCGGGAAGAGGCCGTTGCCCACCTCGCCCGCCCCGTCCCAGGAGAAGACGACGAACTGCGGCGGCTTCTGGCCCGGCTCCAACTTCTGCGGGGCGGGCGGCTGGTTGGGCTGCTTTCCGGTGTACGCGGTCGAGCCGTCGCCGATCGGCTTGGCCGGCGCCGTGCCTCCCGGATTGGCCGCGACCGTGTCGGAGGCCGATGATCCGAAGGGCGAGCAGCCGCCCACGGTGAGCGCGGCCGCTGCTCCCATCCCGAGTCCCAACACGCCCCGGCGGCTCAGTGCACGCATGACAATCCCCATTGCAGTCGTTCGGAGTTCTGGTTTGTGGGGCACCCAGCGAAGTGGGGCTGGGACGCCCGGAAAGGCGGGGAGGTGGATGCCGAGCTCGCCGCTCCGGCCCCGGGAAAGGGAATTGCGCAGCGGAAGGTCGACGGTGCGGCACTGGTGGAGCAGCGGAAGGCCAAGGGAGGGACGGCGGACGAGCGGGCCCCGGATCCGCAGGCGGCGGCCCCGTAGGACCTCCGCGTCGCCGGCTCCTCCGCGCCTCCCCGGCGCGGACCAGTCGGCTCCCCCAGCCCCTCCGTCGAGGGCGCCGCACATCCCGAGAACGCAGCTGTCGCGTATCCCTACGAGAGGGTCGGTCAGCCGCCCACGCCTTGAGCGAGCGCGGCATGGCGGAGGGCCGCTGCTGCGGCAGGTCCCGCCCTTCCCGTGGAATTCTCAACCTCGTGCATACGTGCTCCCCGTTCAACGGGCGGACGGAGCCGTACGGCTCCAGCAGCCCGCAATCAACGCCCTTGGACACACACGACTCTGCCGTGGATCACTAGCGCGCCGATAACGCCTCACTAATGACGGAATCCTCAGACGCCAACGTGGACCGGGCCGGACGTTACCCACGGGCCCCATCGGCCCCACCGGCCCCACTGAACCACCGCCCCACCGGGCCGTTCTCGACATGCAGTACACGGCCGATAACGCCCCGTACAGGTCGCGACGGCCGCCGCGACGGCGACGGCCGAGATCAGGAGCGTACGGCGGGTGGGACCACGCCGGCCCGCGGTACCGGCCGGACGCAGCTGCGCATCGGTCTGTGCCGGCATGGGTGCCGGCAGCGCGCCCGCCGCCGGAGTCTGAAGAACACTCGGCACCGGAGTCGGAGGAACACTCGGCACGGGGGTTGCGGAGATGCCCGGCGCCGGAGTTGCAGGGTTGTGCGGTACGGGAGTTGGCGGGGCCGGAGGGGTTGCCGCCGGTGGCCGCGAAGGCCAGGACCGTGCCGAGGGAGAAGACGTCGCTGGCCGGACCGATCTCCTCGCCGTTCACCTGCTCCGGCGACATGAATCCCGGCGAGCCGAGCGCGATCCCGGTCACGGTGAGGGAGCTGCCCTCGGCGACCCGGGCGATCCCGAAGTCGATGACCCGCGGCCCGTCCGTGGCGAGCAGCACGTTGGAGGGCTTGAGGTCGCGGTGGACGAGCTGTGCGCCGTGGATCGACCCCAGCGCCTCGGCGAGCCCGGCGGCCAGGGCGAACACGCGCGGCGCGGGCATCGGTCCCCAGTCGGCGACCGCGTGCTCCAGCGACGGGCCGGAGAGGTAACTGGTCACCAGCCAGGGTTGGGGCGCGTCCGGGTCGGCGTCGATCACCGGCGCGGTGAACGCCCCGCTCACCGCGCGCGGCCTGCACTTCCCGGCGGAACCGGGAACGGAAGTCCGGCTGATCGACCAGTGCGGCGTGCACCACCTTGACCGCAACCTGTCGGCCTCCGGGCGAGCGCCCGAGGAAGACCCGCCCCATGCCGCCGGCGCCCAGCCGTCCCAACAGCTGGTATCCGCCGATGGACTGCGGGTCGTCCGGATCCAGCGCTGCCACAAACCCCTCCCGCGTCGTCGCCCCGGTCACTTTCGGCCGGGCGGTCTCCAGCAGAGGGGCGGCCGCGCGCCGGCCGGTGGGCCCTGCGGGCCGCGCATGCCTGACCGCCCGCCACTTCCAGGACGAACCGGAGCAAGCCGCACTTGCCCCAGGCCGTGCCGGAGGAGGGCGCACTTCCTCCGGCACGAACCGAACCCGGGCAACACACAGCGCTCGGCGCCCAGTACGCAGCACTCAGTACCCGCACTCAGGCACTGACGCGCTCAGCACACGCTCAGTGCGCGCCCAACAAGCATTGCTCACAAGGAGACTGATGCTTCGTCAGAACTCAGTCGATCTGCTGGGGCGTCACCGTCAACCACTGCTTGTCCGCGGTGACCTTCTGCCCCAGCTCCTTCTGGCGTTTGGCGTTGGCGCGCTTCATCGCGTCGAGCTCCTTCATGGAGCTCTCCTTGCGGTTCACCCACACCCGGACGCCGCCGTGCTGCACGTCCGTGGAATGGAAGAGCATCGGGCCGTCGCTCTTGGGGGTGTCGCCCGCCGCGAGGATGGGCTGCCGCCACTCGTCGATGTAGGTGTTGATCGCCGCCGGCTTGCCCTCGTACCAGGTCAACGGGGCCCACAGGGTCGGCGTCAGCTCCCGGTCGGCGAGCTTCTTCGGGTCGAAGCGGCCGGACGCGATCTCCTTGCGGGCACTGGTGACGTCGCCCGTCGTGCGGTCCTTGAGGAGCATCGAGACGCCGATGACGTTCTCGGGCTTCACGTCGTACCCGTACTTGGGATCGCTCAGAACCATGCGCACCAGGTCCTCGGAGGCCGCACTGACCACGTACACCTCCACCCCGTGCCTGCGCAGTGCCTGGTAGAGCTCCTGCATGCCCCGGTAGAAGCGGGGGGCCTGCACCTCGGTCCTGGTGAGCTTCCCGTCCACGTAGTACTCGGCGGGGATCGGCTGGCGGTACGCCAAGAGCTCGTCCACGTACCCCTTGAGCTGCTTCAGGGTGAAGCCCGAGAAGATCTGCGCCGCCCAGGGGTAGCAGACCTGGTCGTCGACCTCGCACAGCCGGTTGTAGTAGCTGTAGAGGCTCTCCTTGTGAGTCGCCGTGTCCTTGAAGGGGATGACCTTCAAGGAAGGCGCCATGGTCTTGCGGGTCAGGACGCCCTTCATCTCCAAGAAGGGCAGCAGGGCCTCTTCCAGGTCGTTGCGGTACGTGGTGTTGTCCGCGTCGAAGACCGCGTACGCGCCCTTGTGTTCGTGTTCCGTGATGACCTCGCCGAGCTTCTTGGCCACCGGTGCGGGCCAGTGCTTCAACTCCACCGATGCCACCCGCGACGACGACCCGACGGCCTCGGCCTCACTGCCGCCCGGCCACAGGGCACTGCCCGCGAACACCGCGGCGGCCAACGCCCCCGCGGTACCGAAGATCGCCAGCTTGCGCCTTGCTCGTACTGCCATGGTTTCCGTTCCTCTGAGGACTGCCCAGCGCCCCGTGCGGAGCGGCGGGCAATCGTACGGGGCCGGGCGGGAGTTGACCATGATCGATGTCACCGCGGGCGGGAGGTGTGGCCAGGCAGAACGGGGGTAGTCGTGCCGGGCCCCGCGAGGACCGACCGGTGAGCACGACACCGCCCCGAACCCGATGACTCGGACGGGCTCAGGCGCAGGGTGGCACTGGTACCACCCCAGGTACGGAAGGTGGCTTCATTGTTCGCCGGCTCCGCGCGACCCAGTATCGAGGCACCGCTATTCCTCAAGGGGGAACCGATGCCCATAACCGGGAAGTCCACGCGCTGGGCGGCCGTCGCCGCGTCCGTGCTCCTCACCGCAGGGGCCCTTCCGATCGCGGGGGCGCACAGCGCCCTGGCCGCGAACGCCGCCGGGCCAGGCGCCGTACGCACCCCGGCGCGCTATCTGAACCAGCATCTCGACTGGCGGCCCTGTGCCTCCGGTGCGCTGGAGTGCGCGGCCATGGCCGTGCCGCGGGACTGGCACCATCCGGAACGGGGCCGGGGCCTGACCGTGGCGGTCTCCCGGCACCGGGCGACCGATACCGCCGGGCGGCGCGGTGTGCTGATGATGGCCGCCGGCGGTCCTGGAGCCTCCGGCCTCACCCGGCCCGCGGGTCTGGCGAACTACGCACCCGGTCTCGCCGCCACGTACGACATCGTCGGCTTCGACCAGCGCGGCGTCGGCAGCAGCAGCAAGGTCACCTGCGCCGACCAGTCGGCCGTCGACGGCTACTTCTCCGGCGACAAGCGCGACCGCTCCGCCGACGCCATCCGCGAGACGTTCGCCCGAGCGCGCGCCTTCGTCCGCGACTGCCAACGCCATTCGAACGACCTGCTGCCGTACATCACCACCGAGCAGGCCGTCCACGACATGGACCTCTACCGCTCCCTCCTCGGGACCGACACGATCTCCTACTACGGTCCGTCCTACGCCACCGTCCTCGGTGCCTCCTACGCGACCGAGTTCCCCCACCGTGTGGCGCGCATGGTCCTCGACAGCAACGTCGACTACACCGGCACCTGGCAGTCGTTCATGGAGTCCCAGCCGCTCAGCTTCCAACGCCGGTTCGAGGAGGACTTCCTCCCCTGGCTGGCGAAGAACGACGGCGTGTACCACCAAGGGCGCACTCCCGCACAGGCCAAGGCAACCTTCGAACGCCTGCGCGCCAGGCTCCACGCACACCCCCTCGTCCTCGGCGGGACGACCATCACCCCCGACCATCTGGACGCCCTCACCGGCAGCGCCATCTACCGGGCCGACCCGGGGTTCGCGAACCTCGCCACCGCCCTGACCGTCCTGGAGCACCCCGATACCGCACCACCTGCCGCCGAGCAGTCCCTCGCCAAGGCGCTGGCGCATCCCATGGACGCGGGCTTCGCGGCGGACTTCTTCTCCGTCGTCTGCAACGACACGCCCTGGAACCGCAGTTCGGCCTACTTGATCGCACAGAGCGACCGCGCCACGCGCGACTATCCGCTGGCGGGCGCCCGCTCGTTGACCTACTCCGCGGTCTGCGCCGCCTGGCCGCGCTCCACCGCACCGCGCATCCACGTCACCGGACGCGGCCTGCCCCCCATCCTCATGCTGAACTCCGTACACGACCCGGCCACCTACTACGAGGGCGCGCTGCGCGACCACCGGGCCCTGCCGACCTCGCGCCTGGTGACGGTCGCCGGCGGTGGCGACCACGGACAGTTCCAGAACCACAACACCTGCGTCGACAACCTGGTCGAGGGCTACCTCGCCGACGGAAACCTCCCGCCCACCGACACGACCTGCGCGGCCGACCCGCTCCCGGTGCCGGGCCCGGCCACCCGGGCGTGACGGGCCGTTGAGCGGCCCGTCCGGACCGTGACAGACGCCCCGGATTTTCGCGCACACCGATGTCAAGAAGCGCTCGGCCGCTCCGACCCTCCGGCGACACGTCGAGAGAACAGGAAGCTTCAGACATGCGAGTCAACCGGGCGTGGTGGGGACTGGTCGTCCTCATGTTGCCGACATTGCTCGTCGCGATGGACATGACGGCATTGCTCCTCGCGCTGCCGCAGCTGAGCGCCGACCTGGGGGCCACCAACCTCCAGCAGCTGTGGATCAGCGACAGCTACGGACTCATGGTGGCCGGGCTGGTCATCACGATGGGCACGCTCGGCGACCGGATCGGTCGCCGGCGACTGCTGATGATCGGCGGGGCGGCCTTCGCGGTGCTGTCCGTCGTGGCCGCCTTCGCGGTCGACCCGCTGATGCTGATCGTCACGCGTGCGCTGCTGGGCGTCGCCGGCGCGACCCTGGCGCCGTCCACCCTCGCCTTGATCACCAATATGTTCCGCGACGAACGACAGCGCGGGCGGGCCATCGCGATCTGGGCGACCTGCCAGTTCACCGGCGGCGCGCTCGGACCGGTACTCGCCGGATTCCTGCTCCAGCACTTCTGGTGGGGATCGGTGTTCCTGGTCGCCGTGCCGGCGATGGCGCTGCTGCTGCTCGCCGGGCCGGTCCTGCTCCCGGAGTTCCGCAGCGACCGGGCCGGCCGGCTGGACCTGGCCGACGTCGGGCTGTCGCTCGCTGCGGTGCTCCTGCTGGTCTACGGCATCAAGCAACTGACCGTCGAGAGCGTGCCCGTCGTGCCGGCGGTGGCCCTCGTCGTCGGCGCGGCCCTCGGATCGCTGTTCGTACGCCGGCAGTTGCGGCTGCGCACGCCGCTGCTGGACCTGCGGTTGTTGCGCAACCGCCCGTTCACGGCGGTGATTGTCGCGCTGGTCCTCGCCGGTGTCGCCATGGCCGGTACGGGCCTGCTGGTGACGCAGTACCTGCAGAGCGTGCTGGGCTTCTCACCGGTCATGTCGGCGGTGTTGTTCGCCCCCATGGGCCTGGGCGTGGCGGTCGGCACCATGGCCGCGCCGGCACTGACCCGCTGGATGCCGCAGACGGCCGCGATCGCGGGAGGGCTGGTGGCCTCGGCCCTGGGCAGCCTGATGCTGGTCGGCGTCGACGGACCGGGCGCCCTGCCGCTGGTGATGATCGGCATCGCCGTACTGGCACTGGGCACCGGTCCGCTGTTCGCACTGGGCACCGGGTTGGTCGTCGGGTCCGTTCCGCCGGAGCGTGCCGGCTCGGCGGCGTCGCTGTCGGAGACCGGCAACTACTTCGGCGGATCTCTCGGCTTCGGGCTGCTCGGTCTGGTGGCCGCGGTGGTCTACCGCAGTCGGATGGGTGGCCTGTCCGACTCCCTGGCCGGCGCGATCGCCGCCGGTCCGCGCCTGCCCGCCGACCAGGGCGCGGAACTGCTGCGCCAGGCGCGGGCGGCGTTCACCGCGAGCCTGCACCTCACCGGCGTCATCGCCGCTGTCGTCTTCGCCGGCTCGGCCGTCCTGGTCCACACCCTGCGGCAGACGCACCGGAGTACCCCGGCCACCCTCCCCACCTACGAGACGACCCGCTCATAAGGGGTTGGCGCATCCAGCCGAGCCTCACATCGGAAACGACCGCAGACGCACCTCTCCGGCCGGCCAGTTCACTCCGGGCCGGAGGGGTGTCCACATGGTCCGCAACGGCATCACCACGGGTCCCTCGGGTTGCTCGACCTGGACGTCCTGCGGCACCGGCTGCCAGCCGAGCCGCTGGTAGAGGGGGACGAGGGCCGGTCGGCAGAAGAGAAGCCCGTGCTGGGGACCCATGGTCCGTGCGTGGTCCACGGCTGCCGCCACCACGAGCCGTGCGAGTCCGCGCCCCCGCAGGTCGGACGCGACGGCCACCCCGCCGACGCCCACCACCTCCGTGTCCCGTCCCCCGATCGACAGGGGCAGCCTCAGCAGGCCGGCGTGGGCCACCAGGCGGCCTTCCAGCCTGATGCCGAAATGGTCTTCCTTGGGCAGCCACGTCAAACCGGCGTCCGCGACGCCGAAGGGGTCGGCACCGTCGCCGAGGATTTCGTTCTGGTCGGTCGGCGTGTACCGCGCGAGGCGCGTCGCGGTCGGCGAGGCGGGAATCAGGTCTTCGGTCATCCCCGCATGATCCATTCTGTCCGGGCTGCTGGCCAGCCGCAGCGTTCGGAACTCCATTCCGGGCAAGTCTTCTGCCCGAAACGGAAGTTGGGGCGTGAAGCCGGCCCGAGGCGCAGGCCAGCGCGGCCTGCTCGGGTGCCCGGGCCGACAAAGCGGGCCGTTCCTCGTGCGAGGAACGGCCCTTGTGTGAAATGCCCGGCATGCTGGCTCAGCGACCGGCGCGAACGTCAGCCGAGGCCGGCCAGACCACCGCCCTCGTCGCCACCTCCGAAGAGACCGCCCCCCGAGTCCCCGAGCGGGCCGTCATCCGGGCCGTCCTTGGGCTGGTGCTGCTGGGGGACGGGCGAGGCGGCCTGGGCCGGGGCAGCGGTTGCGGCGACCCCCACAACGGGAAGTGCGGCCAGCAGCGCGGCTGCCGCGATACGGGACGGGTGGAACATGGATCAGTCCTTTCGTCGTCGGCCATGACAGTGGATGCCTGTCCGCCTGCACCTGCGGTTGTCGGGACGGGGCACCGAATCACCTGATCGGAGCCCGGCAGTACGCGGCAGGCGCGTTCCCCTCGGCGCAGACGGCGTAAGCCCGCACGGGCCGTGGGCGGCGCCGCCACGAGGCTCAGCCGGTGGACAGGCTCGGCCGCGTCCGCGAGATCGCCGAGGCCCTGGTGCAGGGCGCCGAGGAGTCGTCGATGCGGCAGCCGGATCCGCGGTACGCGGCGCGGCTGGCCGCCTACGGAGCCGTGGCCACGCGTCTGTCCCTGCTGAGCGGCCGTCGGATCGGCGCGATGGCGGCCGACGCGGCGCCGCTCGGCTCCGGCGTCGGCGGCGGGTCGGCCGAGCTGGACCTCGACGGGACGCGGGTGTTCGTCAAGCGGGTCCCCTTGACCGACACGGCCGACCGTTGTACTTCGCGGACTTCGGACTCGCCCTGAGTTCCGGCTTCGAACTGTCGTCGACCGAGGCGGAGTTCCTCTCCGACCATCTCTCCTACGACCGCTGCGATGCGGTGAGCCATCTGCTCCGCCACCATCTGCCCGACGGGCTGCGCGGCGGCGGCGAACACCAGGCGTTCCTGCGCGAGTGGATCGCAGGCAATCGGCCCGCCGGCGTCCCGCGCGAGATAGCCGCCCTCCTCGACCGGCACTCCCCAGCCGCCGTGATCATCGGCGAATTCCAGCGCCGCTGGCTCACCGTGAGCAAGCGGACGCCGTTCCCGGCCGCCGAGATCGAGCAGGTCTCGGGCACCGGGGCCGCGGCGTCCCACTGAGGCCGGGCCTCCGAGGAGGACCGCCGGACGGGCGCCTCCCGGGCATCCCCGGGAGACGGCGGGTGAGGGTCAGGTGCGGTCGCCGTGGGAGCGGTCGGCGAGGCGGGCCCGGATGCCGTCGAGGATGGCCTGGAGGCCGAACGCGAAGGTGTTGTCGGGTGCCGCGGAGTAGTCGGCGGCGGCCGGGGTGCCGAGGCGCGCGCGGAGCCGGGGGTACGGCCTGGCGATCTCGGCGGCGCGGGCCATGGTGTCGGCCAACTGCTGCTCGGCGTCCTTGCCGTTCTTGCTCAGCCGCCTGGTGAGGGACACCTGCGCGGCGGGGCCGAGGGCGCTGCCGAGCACGAAGAGGAGCACGGTGGCGGCGGCCCGGTCCGCGTCGGCGGGGGCGAATCCGGCCTTCTCGTAGAGGGCGAGGCTGTGCTCGTCGAAGCGGGCCTTGCCGGGTCCGTAGAGGAGGTGGCTGCCGAATGCCTGGCCGAGCCAGGGGTGTCGGGTGAGCATGGCGTGCGTCCCGATGGCCATGGCGGTGGCGGCCGTCCGCCAGTCGGTGGTGTCGAGATCGGGCAGTTCCACTTCCGCCCAGATCGCGTCGCCGGCCAGTCGGACCAGTTCGTCCTTGGTCTTGATGTGCCAGTAGATCGCCGTGGCGGCCGAGCCGAGGCGGGCTCCCAGGCTGCGCATGTTGAGGCCGTCCAGGCCCTCCTCGTCGAGCAACGCGATGGTGGCACGGACGATCTGGTCTGCGGTCAGGGTGTCTCGTGGCATGTCCGCCAGCTTACTTGAACTTAGTTCACGCACCTCCTTGCACAAAGTTCAAGAACGGCCCTAAGGTCTACTCGCACTTAGTTCAAGTGCCCGGAGGGGGAAACCATGTCACAGGACCAGTCGCTGTCCGCGTTCATCGGGACGGCTGCCGAGGAATTCGACGTTCCCGGTGTCTCGGTGGGGGTGTTGAGGGACGGTCAGGAGTTCTTCGCGTCGCACGGAGTGACGAGCATCGACGATCCGCTGCCCGTCCACGAGCGGACGCTCTTCCCGATCGCCTCGGTGACCAAGACCTTCACGGCGACGGCCCTGATGCGACTGGCCGCCGAGGGAAAGCTGGAGCTGACCGCACCGGTGCGTCGCTACGTCCCCGAACTCCGGCTCGCCGACGAAGAGGCCGCGGCACGGATGACGGTGCTGAACCTGCTCAACCACACCGCAGGGCTCGACTGGCACCTGATCGACGGCGACGAGGGCGACGGTTCCCTGGCCGCGTTCGTGGCGAAGCTGGCCGAGCTGCGGGTGATCGCGCCGCCCGGCACCCGGGCGTCGTACAGCCAGGCCGGGTACAACCTGGCCGGCCGGGTCATCGAGAACGTCACCGGCCTGTCCTTCGAGAAGGCGCTGGCCTCGCTCGTCCTGGAGCCGGTGGGGTTGGCGAACACCTTCTTCGACCCGGACGACGTGATGGTCCGGCGGTTCGCGGTGGGGTACAACCGCGGGGAGGACGGGACGCTGCGGGCCGCGCAGCCCTGGAAGGCGTTCCGGGCCGGCACCCGCGGCAACGACCCCGGCGGAGGTGCCGCCTCCTCGGTGAGCGACCTGCTGCGCTGGGCCCGCTTCCACCTCGGTGCTGGCGACGGCGTGCTGCCCGCCGAGGAGCTGCGCCGCATGCAGGAGCCGACGGTCCCGCTGCGCGCCAGCACGCTCGGCGACGCGTTCGGCATCTGCTGGTTCCTGCGCGAGGTGGACGGTGTGCACACGATCGGCCACGGCGGCTCGGGCAACGGCCAGTTCGCCGAACTGCTCATCGTGCCCGAGCGGAACTTCGCGGTGGTGTCCCTGGCCAACGCGGGGCCGGACGGCTACCAGTTCAACCAATCCGTCGTGCGCTGGGCGCTTGAGCACTACCTCGGGGTGGTGGAACGCGCCCCCGAGCCGCTCCCCTACGACGCGGCGCGGGCGGGCGAGGTCGTCGGCCGCTACGAGAGCGACGCCATGGACCTCGACATCGCCACCGACGGTTCCCGGCTCACCCTCGCGGTCGGGATCAAGCCGGAGATCCGCGCCGCCTCGGAGGCGGACATGCCCCCGGACTACCCGGCGACCGGCATGGCCTTCCTGCCCGGCGACGGCGACGAGTACGTCGTCACCGAGGGCGGCCTGAAGGGGCAGCGCGGGTACTTCACGCGCGACGAGGCCGGCGCCGTCGTGGGCGTCGACCTCGCCGGCCGGCTCTTCGGCCGGGCGCCGGAAGCCCCCGGATCAGCGGGGGCGGAACGGGTGACGTCCGGGGCGACCCGCACCGGCCGACCCGGACGTCACAGCTCTATCAGGCGAGGTCGAACCGGTCCAGGTTCATGACCTTGTCCCACGCAGCGACGAAGTCGTGCACGAACTTCTCCTTGGCGTCGTCGCCCGCGTACACCTCGGCGACGGCACGCAGCTCGGAGTTCGAGCCGAAGACCAGGTCGGCACGGGTGCCGGTCCACTTGACCGCGCCGCTCGCGTCGCGGCCCTCGAACTCGTCCTGCGCCGAGGACGTCGACTTCCACGTCGTGCCCAGGTCGAGCAGGTTGACGAAGTAGTCGTTGGTCAGCGTGCCCGGCTTGTCGGTGAGGACGCCGTGCTTGGACTGCCCGTGGTTGGCGCCCAGGACCCGCAGACCGCCGACGAGCACGGTCGCCTCGGGCGCGCTCAGCGTCAGCAGGTTGGCCTTGTCGAGCAGCAGGTACTCGGCCGGCAGGCGGTTGCCCTTGCCGACGTAGTTGCGGAAGCCGTCGGCGGCCGGTTCGAGCGCGTCGAACGACTCGACGTCCGTCTGCTCCTGGACGGCGTCCACGCGGCCCGGCGTGAAGGGCACCTCGATGTCGTAGCCGCCGTCCTTGGCCGCCTTCTCGACGGCCGCGCCGCCCGCGAGGACGATCAGGTCGGCCAGCGAGACCTGCTTGCCGCCCTTGGAGTTGAAGGACTCCTGGATGCCCTCCAGGGTGCGCAGCACCTGCGCCAGCTCGTCCGGGTTGTTGACCTCCCAGTTGCGCTGCGGCTCCAGGCGGATGCGGGCGCCGTTGGCCCCGCCGCGCTTGTCGCTGCCGCGGAACGAGGAGGCCGAGGCCCAGGCGGTCGAGACCAGCTGGGCGACGGTGAGCCCGGAGCCGAGGACCTGCTCCTTGAGGGCGGCGGTGTCCGCGGCGTCGATCAGCTGACCGGTGCGCTCCGGCAGCGGGTCCTGCCACAGCAGTACCTCGGAGGGGACCTCAGGGCCCAAGTAGCGTGCGACCGGGCCCATGTCACGGTGCGTCAGCTTGTACCAGGCGCGGGCGAAGGCGTCCGCGAACTCCTCCGGGTTCTCGTAGAAGCGCCGCGAGATCGGCTCGTAGATCGGGTCGAAGCGCAGCGAGAGGTCGGTGGTGAGCATCGTCGGGAGGCGCTTCTTCGACGGGTCGTGCGCGTCGGGGACGATCGCCTCGGCGTCCTTCGCCACCCACTGGTTGGCGCCGGCCGGGCTCTTGGTCAGCTCGTACTCGTACTCGAAGAGGTTCTTGAAGAACCCGTTGCTCCACTGGGTGGGCGTGGTGGTCCAGGTGACCTCCAGGCCGCTGGTGATCGCGTCGGGGCCCGCGCCGGTGCCGTGCGTGCTCTTCCAGCCGAGGCCCATCTGCTCCATCGGGGCGGCCTCGGGGTCCGGGCCGACCTTGTCCGCCGGGCCGGCGCCGTGGGTCTTGCCGAAGGTGTGGCCACCGGCGATCAGCGCGACGGTCTCCTCGTCGTTCATCGCCATGCGGCGGAACGTCTCGCGGATGTCGCGGGCCGCGGCGAGCGGGTCCGGGTTGCCGTTGGGGCCCTCGGGGTTGACGTAGATCAGGCCCATCTGGACCGCGCCGAGCGGGTTCTCCAGCTCGCGGTCGCCGGTGTAGCGGGCGTCGCCGAGCCACTCGGTCTCGGGGCCCCAGTAGACGTCCTCCTCCGGCTCCCACACGTCCTCGCGGCCGCCGGCGTAGCCGAAGGTCTTGAAGCCCATCGACTCCAGTGCGACGTTGCCGGTGAGGATCATGAGGTCGGCCCAGGAGATGTTCCGGCCGTACTTCTTCTTGACCGGCCACAGCAGGCGGCGTGCCTTGTCGAGGCTGGCGTTGTCCGGCCAGCTGTTGAGCGGCGCGAAGCGCTGCTGACCGGCGCCGGCGCCGCCGCGGCCGTCGCTGATCCGGTAGGTGCCGGCGCTGTGCCAGGCCATCCGGATCATGAGCGGGCCGTAGGTGCCGAAGTCGGCGGGCCACCAGTCCTGCGAGGTGGTCAGCACCTCGGCGATGTCCCGCTTCACGGCCGGGAGGTCCAGGCTGTTGAACGCCGCGGCGTAGTCGAACTCCTCACCGAGGGGGTTCGCCACGGCCGGGTTCTTGGCGAGGATCTTCAGATTGAGTCGCTCCGGCCACCACTGCCGGTTACCGCCCCCCTGGGTCGGATGCGGGGCCCGCCCGTGCACCACCGGGCAGCCGCCCTCGCCCTCTACGGCCTGTGCGTCATGGTTCTCAGACATGGGAATCCTTCCGGATAAGGCGGATCACAGACTCAGCAACCGCCAGCAGTGGATCGACAACCGCCGGCAATGGAACATATCGGGGCACAGGCCCCAGGTGGGCGATCTCGGCCTCTTTGACCGGGAAGCCGTTGTCGTCGGTCGCGGTCGGACAGGGGGCCTGACCGACGGAGCCATCGACGCCGTCGGCCGGTTCGCTACGGCACACGGGGCCGATCGCACTGGGTGTGCGGCCGGCCCGTACGCGACGCGAGGGGGGACATGGGATGCCTGACGGCACGCACCGGCGGCGAGCGCCTCGACGCCGAGGTCGTCACCGTCCGTGCGCCGGCGCCACACGGATGGGCACAGCCCGCGGGCTGCCGACGCTCGCCTGCGCCGCGGCTGTCCACGACCGGCGCGACAGGATTCGGGGGTGAGCGGACCCATGTGGTGAACCGTCACGTGCTTTCCCTGCGGTGTCTCGTCCCTTGGCTATCGCCAGAACCGATCCTACGATGGACTAGATCCAAGTCAATATGGCGACCAGATCCGTACGAATTCATTCGCCGGATGCTGCACGGTTAGGCTGGTGACCATGAGTGACCTGCTGGAACGACTTCGGGGACGCGGCTGGCGGATGACCGCACAACGCCGGGTCGTCGCCGAGGTTCTCGACGGCGAGCACATCCACCTCACCGCGGACGAGGTACTCGCGCGCGCCACCGACCGGCTGCCGGAGATCTCCCGCGCGACCGTCTACAACACCCTCGGCGAGCTCGTCTCGCTCGGCGAGGTGACCGAGGTGACCACTAACGGCCGCGCCAAGCGCTACGACCCCAACGCGCACCGCCCGCACCACCACTTGGTGTGCGCGCGCTGCGGCGCGATTCGCGACGTCCACCCCGAGGGCGACCCACTGGCCGACCTCCCCGCCTCCGAGCGGTTCGGCTTCACCGTCTCGGGTGTCGAGATGACCTATCGGGGCCTGTGCCCCCAGTGCGTCTGATCCGGTCCGCGGCCAGTGCGCCGACCGCCCGGGCGCCGAACATCCCGCCCAGCAGCCCCAGGAGCGTGCCGAACGCGGCGATGGTCAGCGACTCCGGTCGGATCACGCGCCGGATGCCCGCGCGGTCCATGCCGATGGCCCGCAGCACGCCGATCTCCCGGGTGCGCTCCGCCACCGACACGGCCAGCGTGTTCACGATGCCCAGCGCGGTGATCACCAGGCCGAGGGCGAGCAGCCCGTAGGTCAGGGTCAGCAGGTTGCCGACGGTGCCGGCGGCCTCGTGGACGAGTGCAGCCCGGTCCTGAACCGTCAGCAGCGGGTTGTTGCCCACCGCGGTGCGCAGTCGGTCCTCCAGGCGCGGATGACGTTGGCCTCGTCACCGAAGGTCGTCAGCATCACCACGCGCGGCGCGGGATCGAGGGCGAGCAGCGGCGCGATCGCGGCCAGTCCGTCGCACACCGGCATCCGGACGTCCACCAGCGCCACGTCGGGGCGGTGGACGGCGGCCAGCTCGACGGCCTGCCGACCGTCCTGGGCCTCGGCGACGACGTCGATGCCGTCGGCGTGCCGCAGGATCAGCCGGACGCCGTGCCGGATCATCGTCTCGTCGTCGGCGAGCAGGACGCGGATGGGCCGGGTGGGCTCGGTCACGGGGTCTCCCAGAGCGCGACGGCTCATGGCCGGTGGCCGCGGCCCGGACCGCCGCGTTGTCCAGTACGCCCGTCCCCACCACCTCCTGGTGGGTCATGCCGACGCGGGGCAGCGGGCGGCCCCTGGTGCCGGGGTCGGGTGGCGTACACGAAGAGGACCGCGATGACCATCAGCACACACCCCCGCCAGCCCGAGGGCGAGGGTCAGCGCCTCGGTGATCCGGCGGGCGGGCGGAACGGGCCGCGGTCGCGTACCGGTGCACGTTGGTCAGGGCCTCCCGCCGTGCGCGGGCGGTCCGGCGCGCCACCGTGTACGCGGTCGCCGCGGTGATCGGCCCGACGCCGGGCGACACGGCGAGCGCCAGCAACTGGAGCCCCTGGTGCGGCCACGGCTCAAGGCGTCCGATCGTCACAAAGACGCCCAGGCCCGCGAGGGCCACGCCGGCGGTCTCCGCCACCGTGCGCGCGGACCGGGACGAAAATGCCGGCCGACGGGCGATGACCGGCGAGACGGCGGAAGGGGCTGGTGCGTGACACGCTGACCGGTATCGACGCCCGAATCCGGGCCCGGTGTGAACCTCGCGGGGGATCCGCGGCTCTACCGAAAGGCAGAGACGCGGACCGTCACCACGGGAGTCCGTCGGCTTCCGCCCGCCCCGTGGCGGCGACAACGGCGCAGGGCCGGTGCGGCCGCGGGCAGCGGCGGAGGGCGCCTCGGGCGATTGTGCGGTTCAGCGCCCCAATGCCCTCAACACCGCGTCGGCCATGGCTCGTTCGCCCTTGGCGTTGGGGTGCAGCGGTGCGGCGGGCGAGGTCGGCAGCAGCCCCTCGATCCAGCGGGACGCGGAGCAGCTGTCGTGGCCCTTGGTCGGAGCGAGGGTATCGACGTACGTGGCGCCCGCGGCGGTGGCGGTCCTCGCGACCTTCTCGTTGAGCTCGCCCATGACGGAGCGCAGGAAGCGGAGGTCGCCGGTCGTGACGGGCATCTTGCCGAAGCATGTCGTCGGATCGTCGGGGAGCACCGCCGGGTAACCGACGACCACCACCTTGGCCTTGGGGGCCTTGGCGGACAGCTTGCGGAGACCGTCGGTCAGCTGCGCCGCCGCCGAGTCGAGCCGCTTGCTGAGCGTGTCGCCGTAGAAGTTCCGGCAGGGCGCTCCGAACGGGTTGGTCAGGGACAGGGCGGAGCAGGCGACCACGACGTCGACGAAGCCGACGTCGGAGGTACCGAGGTTGTTGCCCCCGAGGGTGAGGGTGACCAGGGACGTGTCGGGGGTGACGGCATCGAGCTGGGGGCCGTTGACGACGATCCCGAGGTCGGTCTGGGCGGTGGTGAGCGCGCCGACTTTGGCGCCGGCGCAGGTCTTGTCCACGTAGGAGGACGGGGAGAGGGCCGCGGCGACGAGATGGCCGTAGTTGCGGTCGGAGCGCAGGCACAGGCCCGCGGACTGCGCGGGGACGCCGGCCCCGGCGGCGTAGGAGTCGCCGAGGGCCACGTACTTCCCCGTCCCGGCCGGGGCCGCGGCGTGCGCGGAGGCCGGGGTGGTGGTCACGGTGAGGGCCGAGGCGAGGAGCGCGGCGCCGGTCAGTACGGACGCGCACTTCCGGACGCCGGCGCTGCGCGGGGCGTCAGCGGTGGCGAGGGTGTGTGTGGTGCGCGGTAATGCGGCTCTGGGCACGGTTCCCCCTGAGAAGGCAGCACGACGGAAATCGGTCCGATACCGGCCGGTAACGTCCTCGTATCGTGACGGCCCGACGCCACAGGGGCCATGTGCGGACGCACAGCACCACACCCGCCTCTGTTGTCCCAGAGCACAACCACACCCGTTTGTGCGTGCGACCTTTGTAACCTGCGGGTATGAGCCGCAAGCCCGACGCACTCGCCGAAATCGCCCCGATAGCGGCTTCGTTGCTGACCCGCACCGAGGAGCTGGGCGCACGGATGGCCCGTTACATCCGCGCCCAGGTGCCCTACTACCGGGGCGACGAACACATCCCCTTCGCGGAGTTGACCGCATCGTGTCGACGCAACTGCGAGCTGGTGCTCCAGCAGCTCGTCGACGGCCGCGACGGGGACATGGCGCCGGCGCGCGAGACCGGCCGCGAACGGGCGCGCCAAGGAACCCCGTTGGCCGAGCTGCTGCACGCCTATCGCGTCGGGTCCGAGATCCTGTGGTCCGCGATCGCCACCGAGGCCCGCTCCACCCAGGGCCTCACCACCGAGAGCATCATGGCCCTGGCCGCGTGGTGGGTGAACGGCGGCCTCGCCGCGTCGGCCAGCGACGCCTATCGCGAGGAGGTCTCCGAGCTGGTGCTGCAACGCGAGCGGGAGCGCTCGGCGATGGTCGAGGCGCTGTTCACCGGCCTGCTCGCCGACCGTACGACCCTGTGGGACGCCGCCGATGTGCTCGGCCTGCCGACCGGTGGACCGTATGTCGTGGTCGCCGCCGAGGTGCCCGTCCCCGGCCGGGAGGCGCTGCCCGGGGTCGAGGCCCGCCTGCGCGCCGAACAACTGCGGTCGGCCTGGCGCCTGTTGCCGGACCTACAGGTCGGCGTGGTGGCCGTTCCGCATCCGGAGGCCGATGACGCGGTGCTGCGCGTCCTGGAGCGGTCGCTCGCCGCCCACGTGGGCATCAGCCCCGCCTACCGCGACCTTCGGGAGACCCCCAAGGCCCTCCGGCTCGCCCGCCTGGCGCTCACCGACGCACGCGGTCGCCCCACCACCGGCATCGCGCGCTTCGACAACAGCCCGGCCGCCCTGCTGGTGGCGGCGGCCCCGGACGAGGCCGGACGGATCGCCCGGGCCGCCCTGGACGGCGTACTGCGGCTACCGGCCGACGAGCGGGACCGCCTGCTGGAGACCCTGGAGTGCTGGTTCGCGGCGGCCGGTTCGACGGTCGCCGCCGCGGAGCTGCTGTACTGCCACCGCAACACCGTCCGCTACCGGCTGCGCCGGCTGGAGGAGCTGACGGGGCGCTCGCTGCGCGATCCCCGCGCGGTGGCCGACCTCGCCGTGGCCCTGCACGGGATGCGGCTGACGCCCGGCGAATAGGGCCCGGGGCGCCGGCCGGAGATCGTTCAGCCCCGCTGCACCCCCAGGGCACGCAACAGGAACGGGAGCAGTTCCCGGATCGCCGCCTCGCCGGACGAGGGGCCGTCCGTCGCGCTCCGGTGCGCCGCGTCGGGGGTCAGGAACAGGCGGCTGACCATCGAGCCCACGACGAGGTCGGCCAGCACCTGCGGATTCTCCAGCGGCGGGATGTCGCCGCGGTCGACGGCGCGGCGCACCACGGTGGCGGACCGGTCGCGGACCGGCTCGATGATCGCGGTGTCCAGCACGCGGGCCAGCGCTTCGTTGTGCGCGGACTCACCGATCAGGACGTGCAACAGCCGTCCGCCGGGCCCCTCCAGCGTGTCGGCCTTGTCGCGCAGCAGCGCGGCCAGATCGCCCTCGACGCTGCCGGTGTCCGGCTGCGGGCCGAGGTCACTCGCCCAGCGCACGGCGGTACCGACGACGAGGTCCTCCTTGGAGCGCCAGCGGCGGTAGAGGGTCGCGGTGGAGACCCCGGCCCGTTTGGCGACCGCGGCCGTGGTCAGCCCGCCGTAGCCGTTCTCCTGGAGGACCTGGACGGTGGCTTCCAGCAGGGCCCGGTCGCGTTCGGCGTCCCGCGGGCGGCCACGGGCGGGCCGCCGGCCGGCCGCGGCGGTCTGATTGCTCTCGGTACGTTCGCCCACACCGGGAGTCTATCGACCCGCATTACGAAACGAAAAATTTTCGTTTCATGTAGCCTCGGCGCCATGACCACCCTCGCCCCCACCCCCGACCTGGACGCGGCCACCGTCGTCGACCGGCTCCGCACCACCTTCGCCACCCGCCGCACCGCCGCCACCGACTGGCGCCGCAGCCAGCTCACGGCCCTGCGCACCCTGCTCACCGACCACCGCGACGAGCTCCTCGCCGCGCTCGCCACCGACCTCGGCAAGGGCCCCGCGGAGGGCTACCGCACCGAGATCGGCTTCACCCTCAACGAGATCGACCACACCCTCGACCACCTCGACGCGTGGCTGGCACCCCGGCCCGCGGAGCTGCCCGAACGACTGCTCCCGGCGACCGCGCACACCGTTCGCGAACCCCTCGGCGTCGTCCTGGTGATCGCGCCCTGGAACTATCCGCTCCAGCTCGCGCTCAGCCCGCTCGTCGGCGCGCTGGCCGCCGGCAACTGCGCCGTCGTCAAGCCCAGCGAGCTCGCCCCGGCCACCTCGGCCGCGCTCGCCCGGCTGCTCCCCCGCTACCTGGACGCCGAGGCGGTGGCCGTCGTCGAGGGCGCCGTCCCGGAGACCACCGCCCTGCTGGCCCAGCGCTTCGACCACATCTTCTACACCGGCAACGGCGCCGTCGGCCGGATCGTGATGGCCGCCGCCGCCCGCCACCTGACGCCGGTCACGCTGGAGCTGGGCGGCAAGAGCCCCGTCGTCCTCGACCCGGGTGTGGACCTGGCCACGACCGCCCGGCGCCTGGTGGCCGGCAAGTTCCTCAACGCCGGCCAGACCTGCGTCGCCCCCGACTACGTGCTGGCCGTCGGCGACACCGCCAAGGACATCGAACAGCACCTCGCCGAGGCCGTACGCGAGGTCTACGGAGCGGATCCGGCAACCGCCCCCGAGTACGGACGGATCGTCAACGAGCGGCACTTCGACCGGCTCACCGCTCTCCTCGACGGCGGCCGTACGGTCATCGGCGGCACCCACCACCGCGCCGACCGCTATCTGGCACCCACCGTCCTCGCCGACGTCTCCCCCGACGCCCCGGTGATGCAGGAGGAGATCTTCGGCCCGATCCTGCCGATCGTGGCGGTGCCCGATCTGGACGCGGCCATCGCGTTCATCAACGAGCGCGACAAGCCGCTCGCGCTGTACGCGTTCACCGACTCCGACGAGACCAAGCACCGGCTGCTGACCGAAACCTCCTCCGGCGGCCTGGCCTTCGGCCTGCCGGTCGCCCATCTCACCGCGCCGGGCCTGCCGTTCGGCGGGGTGGGCGAGAGCGGCATGGGGCGCTACCACGGCGAGTACTCGATGGAGACCTTCAGCCACACCAAAGCGGTGCTGGACAAGCCGCTGGGGTGACCGGACGGCCGGGGCGGTGAAAACCGGCGGGGCGGTAGGAGCGGCAGGGGCGGTCGGGTGTCTGGGCTGCCTGGGCCGTCGGAGCCTTTGCGGTGCCGATCCCGGCGTCGCGGGCCGGTCGACTCCGGGGTCAACCGCCCAGCAGCAGCCTCTCCAGCGCCGCCCGGGCCCGGGCGTCGGACGCGGCGCGGGCGGCGACGGCCTCGGCCAGTTCCCGCACCCACTCGTCCAGCTCGACCGGGCGGCGGGAGAGCACCACGCCCCGCACCTCCTTGCAGACCTCGCCGCCGGGTCGGCTGCCGGAGAGGTCGAGCACCAGGCGCTGCTCGCCGAGCGCGACCTCCAGCCGGGCCACCTTCCCCTCCCTGCCGGCCAGCCGGTCGGCCATGCCGCGCTTGCGCTCGACCGTCACCGCACCGGGCGGCAGCGCGTCCGCCAGCGCCCCGGTCAGCACCTGGGCGTACACCTCCAGGTCGGCGGCGTCCCGGCGCAGCGCGGCGGCGAGCATGTCGACGGTGGCGGCGCCGCCACCGGACTCGGACGGGACGGGGTCGTGGGAGGACATCAGCGCGGCGGCCTTTCGTGTCGGTCTGCGGTCGGGGCGACGGGGCGCGTGCTCAGCCGTCGAGGCTCAGCACCATCGTCGGACGCTCGATGACATGGTCCTCGCGCAGCGGCCGCACGGCGGTGCCGATGGCGAAGAACTCCGTGGTGTGGCCGCCCCAGCGGTGGTTGTGCGAGTTGAGCTGCACGCCGACGATGCCTTCCGCGTGGAGTTCCTCGGCCTCGCGCTGCATCCGTTCCATCGCCAACTCCCGCGCGTCGTAGAGGGCCTGCGTGAACGGTTCGATCTCCACGTTCCTGCCGATGTTGGAGAACATCGAGCCGATCTTCTGGTGCGCGATGTGGTAGACGCAGGTGCCCATGACCATGCCCAGCGGGGCGTACCCGGCGCGGACCAGCGTCCAGAAGTCCTGCCCGCTGAGGTCCGAAGTGAACGGCTGGCCCTTGGCGTTGCGCCAGCTGCCGTTGCCGCCGGGCGCGGGCTCGTCGGCCTTCACCGCGGTGCCGATGGCGATGAACTCGGCGATATCACTGCCAAAATCCCGCGCCTCGACCGAGAGCCGCACGCCCACGATGCCGTCGGCGCCCAGCTGCGCCGCCTCGGCCTCCATCCGGGTCATGGCCAACTCCCGGGCGTGGTACATGGCCTGGCTCAGGGTGGTGAGCTCCTGGTTCTTCCCCCAGCGGCCCAGCTGGATGCCCACGTGGTAGATGGAGCTGCCCAGCACCAGGCCGAGCGGCCGGAACCCGGCCTCGCGCACGAGCAGGAACTCGTTGACCGACAGATCACTGGTGAAGATCGACCCCGGCTTGCCCGGCTGGAGCTCGGCCAACCGCCGCATCGCATCGGCCGGGACGCCCTGGGTGGTCGGGTCGGTGGCGGTCATGAGCGGTTCCCCTCGTGAAAGTGCCTGGTGGTGCTGGACGGGCGAGGACCGACGGACGCCGACGGGTCGGAGCCGACGGGTGGTGTTCGGCGGTACGTCACGTGACACGCGCACGGCGGCGGTTCGCATCCAGCGACATCATGGTCAGCGTGCGCGGCGGCTCCTGGCGCACGGTGAATCCGGCCACCGCGGTGCCGACCAAGGTGGCCTCGGCGACATGGTCCTTCTGGTCGGAGTCGCTGTTGCGGCGGCGCGCCCGGACGCACTCCTCGCGCCAGATCCGCAGGCGGCTGTCGCCCAGCACCACGCCGTCCGCTCCGGTGTGCCACGCCTGCTCACCGATCCGCGCCCGCGCGTCATGGCGGGTCGCCGAGACCAGTTGGCTCCAGCCGGCGACCTCTTGATTGCCGGCCCCGAACCAGTTCTGCCGCCGGGTCGTCCAGTCATCGTGGCGGGTACCGATGGCCAGCCCCACCAGGAGTTCGACCGGCACCCAGCCCGCGGCGATCAGCTTGGCGAAGCCCTGGCCGTCCAGATGCGTGGTGAAGGGACGATGGGGCCGCACCGCACCCCGTGCCCGCACGGCGGTGCCTGTCACCTGGAATTCGAAGCAGTGGGGAGCGGAGGGGAACGGCGCCATGGTGAGGTCGGCGGCCACCACGCCGTCGCCGCCCAGTGCCGTGCACTCCGCCGTCATCCGCGCGAGCGCCGCATGCCGTGCGGCCAGCAGCACATCGACCAACGACTTGGAGGCGGCCCCCTGACCGGAGACGGCGACCGGCGCGGGCGTCGAGCCGCGCCCGGACCAACTGGCGTTCCCATAGCCGCAGTCGTAGTAGCGCCAGGAACTCCCGCCACCTGCCACGTGGTAGACGGCCGTGCCCAGCACCTGCCCGACCGGCTCGAAGCCGACGGACCGGATCGCGGTGAACTCCCCCGTCGACAGCGCCGAGGACCATGTGCCCCGCCGCCGCGCCTCGGCCGTACGCGCCGCCGCCACCGGCGGCAGCCCCCCTGCCGTCCACTCCCCGCTCATGAACACCCACTCCGTTCCCCGGAACAAGCCCTCGCACAGCGAGTCTAGGGCGCGGGTCCGACAACACCGGGTACGGGGCGGTCCCGGTCACATCGGTTTTCCCCCTGTTCAGATGGCCTCTGATGCTGCTGCGCGGCCCAGTCGACGACACGGGCGTCACCACCGCCCCACCCGCACCTTGACCGGAAATTTGCCCCCGCTTGAGGCGTCATACGAGGGCGCACGACCCCGACATCGGCGCTGCCCCAGGGTCGCCGGCATGGGTGCCGGCACGAGCGGGCGGCCGCCGCCCGCACAACGCGCCCGAGGTGCTCGCTCTCGGCGGCCGGCACCTCAACAATTCGCTGGGCGGCCACCTGCCCGAACGGTACGTTGCGCAGCAGGACGCGGGAATCGGAGCGAACTGATGCGCCCAGTGCTGCTGGTGGACGTGGACGGACCGCTGAACCCCTATGCCGCGAAGCCGCAGCGACGCCCCGCCGGCTATCAGACGCATCGGCTGCTGACGCCCCGCTGGGAGGCCGCCCAACGACGCCGGCTGACCGACTGGGGGCTGGCCGACGGGCGCATCAAGCCGCTTCGTGTCTGGCTCAACCCGCACCACGGGCCGGCGCTGCTGGCACTCCCCTTCGACCTGGTCTGGGCGACCACCTGGGAGCAGGAGGCCAACGACTTCATAGCCCCGGCCCTGGGGCTGCCCACGCTGCCCTTCGTCCCCTGGCGCTCGCCGCGGCCCGAGCCTGTGGGAGGCGTGTTCTGGAAGACACCGGAGGTCGTCGCGTGGGCCAGGGGGCGCGCCTTCGCCTGGGTCGACGACGAGATCACCGACGCAGACCGGGCCTGGGTCGCGGAACACCACCACGGTCCCGCTCTCCTGCACCGGATAGACCCCCGCGTCGGACTGACCACGGAGGATTTCGCCGCGCTGAGCGCATGGGCGACCGGCCTGGGCTGACTGCCGACCGCGCCCCGGCACCACCTGCGCCGGCCCTGGGGCGAACCACCTGACAGGGACGGGTCCTGCGAGGTGGTCGGCCTCGTCAGTTGTCGACGTACTTCCGCAGCACGGCCTGGTAGTCGGCGAACTCCGGCTCGGTGTGGAGCTTGTCGGTGCCCCGCTTGAGGTAGACCATCCCCGGGCAGTCGGGCTTGCGGGAGCCGCTCAGTTGCTCACTGCCGACCTTCTTGCCCGTCCTGGCCTCGTACACGGTCACGTCGTACACGCCGCGGTACAGCTTGATGCTGTCCGTCGTGAACGTGCAGTCGGTCAGGAACTCGCCCTCGTCGGGCGAGTCCAGGCAGGCGATCAGCTGGACCCGGTGCGGGTCGAGGCCGTTTCCGCTCCAGTAGTCCGCCGTGCCGGAGGCCGGGTAGGCGGGGTGGGGAGAGCCGGACTCGCTGATGGTGAACATCGCGATCGGGTGTGGGCCGCCGCCGGTGTGGTCGGCCGCCTGCGGGAAGTACTTGCGGGCCAGGCCGGCGCCGCAGCCGGTCTCGAAGTCGGAGACCCGGGTCAGCGCCTTGTCGTTGGCCTTCGGCTCGAACATCACCCAGTACACGCCGTAGCCCACCGCCACGACCATGACGAGCGCGATCACCCGCGGGATCACCGTCCGCCGGCCACGCTGTTGCGGCCGCTGCCCCGGGGCGGTGGCCCCGCCGGCCCGGCGCCTGTTCACCACGGCATACCCGAGGAAGAGGACCGGAGCGGCCGCCACCACGATGAACAGGAGGCCCACCGGCGCATTGCCGCCCTTGAAGGCGATCACCGAGAAGACCACCGCGATGCCGATGAACAGGACCATCAGCCTGGCCATGAACACACCTTTCCTTGAGACCAACAGCGAGCCCGAACCATCGGCGACACGCAACTTCGCCGGTGGAGACTCCGCGCCGCTGCACGACCGGTCGTTCGCCAGACGACCTCCCCACTCTCGCGGAGGGCGTTGAAATGCCGATGACATGGCGATGAAGCGGGCGCGGGAAGGCACCGAGACGAGAACTCCCCACGCTGCCCGGAGGCGCCGTCACACCACTCCAGGTGAGTGCACGCACGCGCACAGGCATGAGGGGGTATGCACACAGCCGCAACTCCAGGCACGACGACCCGCGCCTTCCCCTGGAGCCGCCCCGTCGCCACACCGCACACCGCACACCCCACACCCATACGGTCGTTCCACGACTGGCAGCCGTCATCCGGCCCGAGGATGCTTGAGGTGTGGTGCAGCACGGCAGAGCGGGAGCGGGGACGTGAGGACGTCGAGCGCGGGGCGCGCCACGCTCGGGCGCTGGTTTCTGCGTCACCTTCACTTCCTTCCCGTCCTCCTGCTCGTCGGAGGCGCGCTCTTCGACTACGCCACCTCCCCGCACGTGAGTGCGGAAGCCTTCTATACGGCAGCGCCGATGACGGCTGCCGCGCTGCTGTCGCTCCGCGCGACCATCCTGGCGGGCATCGGCGCCTGTGCCACCGATGTCGCGCTGCTCACCCACTTCGGTCTGATCGGGGATTCCGGTGGGTGGAGCGAGCTGGCGGCGGTCGTGACCGTCTCGGCCCTCGCCATCGTCGTCAACCGCCTCATGTACTACAGCTACGCGCGCATGCAGTCCGCACGCAGGATCGCCCTCGCCGCGCAGCGCGCGGTGCTGCCGCAGCCACCGGCCTCGATCGGACCGCTGCAGATCGCGGTGCGCTACCAGGCGGCCGTGAAGGACGCCCAGATCGGCGGCGACCTCTACAGCGCCCAGGACACTCCGTACGGCGTGCGGTGTCTGGTGGGCGATGTGCGGGGCAAGGGCCTGGACGCGGTCAAGGTGGTGGCCGTGGCCATGGGTGCGTTCCGGGAGGCCGCCGAGGAGGAACCCACGCTCGCCGGGGTCGCGGCCAGGCTGGAGCGGGCCCTGCTCCGGGAAAGGTGCCTGCGGACGGGCCCCGAGCGCATCGAGGGTTTCGTCACCGGCGTCCTCGTCGAGATCCCGCACGGCCACGATCAACTGCGGCTGCTCAACCGCGGCCACCCGGCCCCGCTGGTACTGCACGGCGGCCGGGTGCACACCGCGGAACCGTCCGTACCGGCCCTTCCCCTGGGACTGGCGGAACTGGGCACCGGCCAGGACCGGACCGACACCGTGCCCTTCCCCTCAGGGGCCACGCTCCTGCTGTACACCGACGGCCTGAACGAGGCGCGCAACCGCGCCGGAGACTTCTTCGACCCCACGGCCGGGCTGACCGGGGTCGAGTTCCCCGGGCCGGACGCACTGCTCGACGCCCTCCTCAGCGAGGTGAACCGCCACTCCGCAGGCCGCATCACCGACGACATGGCGCTGCTCGCCGTCACCCGCACACCACCCGCGACGGACCACGGGCCGCAACGGCGCGCGCACGGCGAACGATAGGGCGCAGGGCCCGGCCCGCCCCGGGCAACCCAACGGACGGTACGAGTACCGCGAGTTCGCGCCCGCCCCCGATGCGGCCGGACGTCAACGACGTGAGGCCCGAGACGGCAGGACGCACCGCCCCGTGTCGCCGGATTCGTGTAGGAGTGGGGGAAGGGTTTCTCCAAGCTCACTGACCTGTGGGGTTACGTTGACCGATCTTGCGGAGTCCGTCGAATCGATGGAACAGCTCACCGTGGCCTGGCGCGCCATGGTGCTCGACCGCGACGCAGCTGCGGACGTGCGGGACCTTCCGGGCATCGCCGTGCGCTGGGCCGACTGTCGATTCCCCTTCTGGAACTGCCTCACCCTCACCGATGTGGGCGCGGACGCAGGGCTCCTCGGGCAACGCCTGGGCCAGGCAGCGGACATCATGCGCGCGAAGAAGCGCCCCGGCTTCCTGTGGCTCTTCGAGGACCTCCTCGACGACGGGGCTCGCCGCGCGCTGGAGACCGCGGCGAAGCAGGCAGGTCTTCGGCATGCCTTCCCCGGTTGGGGCATGGCCGGGGACCTGCTCCCCCTGCCCGAGCCGGTCCACCCCGAGCTGACGTTCGTGCGGGTGACCACCGATGAGCAGTTGCAGGTCTACGCGGACCTCAATTCGCGCGGCTACGGGTTCCCCTTGGCGACGGGCCGCGACGGACTCGCCGGATCCGCGCTGTGGAAGAACGAGGTGTACGCCTACCTGGGCATGCGCGGCGACGTTCCGGTGACCTGCGCGGGAGCGGTCGAAGCAGCAGGCCGCCTGTTCGTCGCGCTGGTCGCAACGGACCCGGAGTGGCAGCGCCGGGGCTACGGCGAGGCGGTCACGCGCAAGGCGCTGTACGAGGGCGCCCGGGCCACCGGACTGACCCGCGCCACCTTGCACGCGACCGCCGCCGGGGCCCCCGTGTACCCGCGCATCGGGTTCACATCGAACTCGCCGATCCACTTCTACGGCCTGAAAGCCTGATCCGACGCCGCGGGCCCCTGCCCCATCCGCCAGGCCCCTGCCTGGGAGCGGCTCCGTTCGCCGTAACCGCATTGGTACAGGATGATTACCGGCCGTAACCTATCTCTCAGTCACCACGTTGGCCCTTGCGATCCGAATCCCAGGCGAACGGCTCACGGATCACTTCGGAGTCCGCTCACCCCGCAAGGAGCACCGTATGAAGCTGCGTTGGTCGCGACTGCTCACCACCCTGCCTGCGGTCGCCCTGGCCGCCGGCCTCACCACCTCACCCGTCGCCGCCGCCCACCCGCCTGCCACCGCGCTTCCCGGCAAACCACTCGGGTCGCCCCTCCCGACGTCCTTCTCCTCCGCCCCCCGCGGGCCGTTGGGGCTGCCCCTCCTCAAGTCATCCGTCGCGGGCCCCCCACGTCACACGCCGTGGGCGGCCACCGTCAGCAGCGGCTGGAACGACTTCTCCTGCCGGCCCTCCGCCCGGCACCCTCGCCCGGTCGTCCTCGTCCACGGCACCCTCGCCAACTCCGTCGACAACTGGCTTGGTCTCGCGCCCTACTTGGTGGCCCGCGGGTACTGCGTGTTCTCCCTGACGTACGGCCAGTTGCCCGGTCTCCCCCTCGTCGGCGGGCTCGGTCCGATCGACGCCTCGGCCGAGCAACTCGCCCTGTTCGTCGACCGGGTGCGGGCCGCGACGGACTCGCGGAAGGTCGACATCGTCGGCCAGTCGCAGGGCGGCATGATGCCGCGGGTGTACATGAAGTTCCACGGCGGTCGCCACAAGGTGCACACGCTGGTCGGACTGGCCCCCGACAACCACGGCACCGACCTGCACGGCCTGGCCGCACTGGTGGACATCGCCCCGATCAAGCAGACCCTCCACACGCTCACCCCGGGGCTGATCCAACAGAAGGCCGGCTCCCCACTGCTGCGTCGCCTGAACGCCGGTGGCGACACCCTTCCCGGTATCCACTACACCGTCATCGCCACCAAGTACGACGAGGTCGTCACGCCCCTCGGCTCGGAGTTCCTGCACGGCCCCCATGTCCACAACATTCTGATCCAGCACCTGTGCCCAGTGGACGTCTCCATGCACGCGAGCATCGGTCTGATCGACCGGATCGCCTTCCACGAGACCGCCAACGCGCTCGACCCGGCACACGCCATCCCCACCACCTGCGCCTCCGCCCTGAGCTGAGCCCCGACGGGACGATCGGGGGGCGGACTTGAGGCGGCGCCTCCGGGGAGGGGAGCGCCGCCCTGCGCCGTGCCGCAGGCGCGACGGGCCGAGGGGGAAGTGCGGCCGGCGACGGCCGCCCCGGCGAGGCCGTACGGCGGACCCAGGGAAAGCCTTTGCCGTAGCTCGGTGTCTCCTTGACGCAGGGTTCACTACTTTTCAATGGAGCCACCACTCAACGGGGTGGCACGACTGAGTGCACGTGCGCAACTCATCACCGGCACAATGGCCCCTGACGGGACATCACGTCCGCGCACCGCCAGTGAAATGTCATGCTCTTGACAGGACACGCGTATGCGCAGCACATGACGTGCATGCCGCCCCGGGAGCGCCGTCCGCCGGCTCCTTCCCCCACGGAGGTCGATCCCTTGCGTTCCCTACGAAAGGGCAGATCCGATCGCACGAGAGGGCTGGCGCGCCGCGGCGTCCCGGCCCTGCTGTCGGCGGCAACCCTCGTCATCGGCGGCATGATCGCCGCCAGCCCCTCCAGCGCCGCACCGGCGGCGCCCACAACCCACGCGCCCCTCACCGCATCCGCGGCCCGCGCGCACGTCCACACCCACCGGCTGTGTGCGCACCCGTCGGAGCCCGGCTACATGGCCTGCAACGCGGTGGCCCGCACGGACGTCACACAGCAGCTGTCCCTCCGGCCGCACGCCGCCCCCTCCGGCTACGGCCCCAGCGACCTGCAGAGCGCGTACAACCTGCCCCAGTCGGGCGGCTCAGGCCAGACGGTGGCGATCATCGACGCCAACGACGACCCCAACGCCGAGCAGGACCTGGCGACGTACCGTTCCCAGTACGGCCTGCCCGAATGCACCACCGCCAACGGCTGCTTCCAGAAGGTCGACCAGAACGGCGGCAGCAACTACCCGGCGCCGGACTCGGGTTGGGCCGGTGAGATATCCCTCGACGTCGACATGGTCAGCGCCGCCTGCCCGCAGTGCCACATCCTGCTGGTCGAGGCGAACAGCGCCAGCATGGACGACCTGGGGACGGCGGTGAACCGCGCCGTCGCCATGGGCGCCAAGTTCGTCTCCAACAGCTACGGCGGCGGCGAGGACTCCACCGACGCCACCTCCGACGAGAAGTACTTCAACCACCCGGGCGTCGCCATCACCGTCAGCTCCGGCGACAGCGGCTACGGCGTCGAGTACCCGGCGGCCTCGCAGTACGTCACCGCGGTCGGCGGCACCTCACTCCAGCAGGACAGCAGCGCCCGCGGCTGGAGCGAGACCGTCTGGGGCTCCAGTGCGGGCGGCGAGGGCGCCGGTTCCGGCTGCTCCCAGTACGACAACAAACCTGCCTGGCAGCAGGACTCCGGGTGCGCCAACCGCACCGTGGCGGACGTCGCCTCGGTCGCCGACCCGGCCACCGGCCTCGCGGTCTACGACACCTACCAGGCCAGCGGCTGGAACGTCTACGGCGGCACCAGCGCCTCGGCCCCCTTCATCGCCGGCGTCTACGCCCTCGCGGGCGCCCCGGGCGCGAGCGACACCCCCGCCTCCTACCCGTACACCCACACCTCCGCGCTGAACGACGTCACCAGCGGCGCCAACGGCTCCTGCTCCCCGTCGTACCTCTGCACCGCCGGCGACGGCTACGACGGCCCGACCGGCCTCGGCACCCCGAACGGCACCGCGGCCTTCGCCAAGTGAGGTGGCGCGAGTCGACGCAGGAATCGTGAGCAAGCAGTGAACCGGCAGGCCCTCACGTAGCCGACTGCCACCCCACCGACAGCCACAGTCCGGCGGCCTTTCGAGGCGCCGGACTGTGGCGCGGGGCGGTGAGCGCCGACCGCCGTGCCCGAGTGTCAGTGCGCAGGAGTACCTTTCCTTCTGTCGGTTGCAGACATGAGAGAAGCACGGGGGTGCGCATGGTGTTCTCACGCAAGGCGAGGGAGTCGGGCGGCGGTTTCGGATTCGCTCTGGTGCGGCGGGGCTACGACCGCGGACAGGTCGATGCGTACATCGAGCGGCTGTCCCAGGCCGCACCATCGGCCGGGCCGCCGGCGTTCGACCTGGTGCGGCGGGGCTACGACCGGGGGCAGGTCGACGCCCTCATCGAGGAGTTGCGGTCCCGCAGGGCGGCCGGAGAGTAGTCGTCGCCGAGCCGGTGGCCGGCAGGGGCGGCGTCCCCCCACAGATCAGGCCGGACGCGGGATGTACGCCAGGCCGTGCGCGCCGGGGGCACCGAGCTTGGCGATGTCCAGCCGGGCCAGGCACTCCAGCGTCTCCAGGTCGACGATGTCGACGGTGGAGGAGACGACGCCTGCCACATAGGCGAGCCGGCCATCGGGCGACGACGTGATCGTCAGCGGCAGGAGCCCCACCTCGGCCTCGCCCAGTTCCTTGCGGGTGTCGGCGGAGAACACCTTGAGGCGACCCGGTGCCTGGCGCCCGAGTCCGGAGTTCGGGTCGGGTGCCATGTGTGCCTCACCGGCGAGCAGCTTGCCCGTCGACGTCATGTGCAGCGGCAGGACGACGCTCCCCGTGGGCAGCGTGTCGACGACGGAGGCCGTGCGGGCGTCGATGACCCGGATTCCCGTGGCCGTCCGCTCCTCAGCAGCGCTGAAGAAGGGACCGGCGTAGGGCGAGGCCACGAAGACGTGTGCACCGTCGACGGACACGGCCAGTCCCTCGCTGCCCGGCACCTCGACCTTTGCGGCGAGGACTCCCCGTTCGAGGTTGACGACCGAGACGAACGGCGCCTCCTTGTTGCTGGCGTAACCCGTCCTTCCCGCCGGGTCGATGGCGAACCAGTGCGGGCCGGGCGCTTCGGTGTCGATCCTGCCCGTGGGACGGCGCGTCTGCGTGTCGATCACCACGACGCCGCCGGGGCGGTCCGCGGAGCCCTCCACGCTGACGTAGAGGCGGTGGCGCTCGGTGTCCAACGCCAGCCCGTGCGGGCCGTGTTCGGGGGCAAGGTCGACGACCTCGACGACGCTCCGCGTGTCGGGATCGATGGCGACCACCTCGGTGCGTCGGCCGCTGTTGTCGTGGTAGTAGCCCGAGTGGTACGTCGTGGTGCACCACAGCAGCCGCTGCGTCGGGTCGAAACACAGCTCGTGCGGCTCGGCGGGGACTTCCAGTGTGTCGAGGTGCCGGTCCGAGGCGGCGTCGAAGAACGACACCGTCGGCCCGCTCTGGCTGACCACGGCCAGCACATCGCCTTCCCGACCGGCGCGGGGGGACTGTTGCACAACGTACTCCTAGAACGTGGCGAAGGTGATGTCATGTCACGCGGATTCGCGGACACCTCCACTCTCCGTGCCGGAAGATTCCGCGGCAATGCAAAGATTGGCATCACATCATTGCCTCAGGCGTAAAAATGCAGTTCAGGAGCATCGATGGACCTCAATCTGCTACGCGCCCTGGACGCCCTGCTCCAGGAGAACAGCGTCACCCGTGCCGCGGAGCGACTGGGCACCTCCCCCGCGGCGACCAGTCGGACGCTGGCGCGTCTCCGCCGTGCGGTCGGCGACCCCCTGTTGGTCCGTGCGGGCCAGCAGATGGCCCCCACCCCGCGAGCCCTGGAACTCCGGGAGGAGGTCGGCGCGTTGCTGCGCAACTGCGACAAGGTCCTGCGCCCCGGGGCCGGCTTCGATCCCGCACAGCTGCAACGGACCTTCACCGTGCAGGCCACCGACCTCCTCCTGGCGGGGCTGGCCGGCACCCTGACCGACCGGATCCACACCGAAGCCCCACACGTGGACGTGGTCTTCCTGCCGGAGGCGGTGGAGGGCGGCCCCGCCCTGCGGCAGGGCTGGGTGGATGTCGAACTGGGCGTCCTCGGGCACCTCGACCCGGAGATCCGGACCCGACCGCTCACCAAGATCGCGCTGCTCGGCGTGGCCCGCAGCGACCATCCCCTGTTCGACCGGCCGATCGACGCCCGCCGGTTCGCCGAAGCCGGCCACATCGGGATCTCCCGGCTCGGCAAACGCCGCGGGCCGATCGACCAGGCACTCGCCGAACTCGGACTGCAGCGCCGGATCGCGGTCGTCGTCCCCAGTCACACCAGCGCGATGATTCTCGCCCGGGACACCGACCTCGTCGCCCTCACCCTGGCCGACTGGCTCCCGGACGCCATCGCCGCACTGGGACTGCGCACCTTCCCCCTCCCCCTCGACGTGGCACCCCTCGACCTCGGAATGGCCTGGCACCCGCGCAACTCCGCCGATCCGGGCCATCGTTGGTTCCGTGACCGCCTGGCGGCTGCCGTCCCGGCCCCTTCGGAGACGGCGCACGAGGACTCTTGAGGGGCACTCCCCCGCGCCGCCGACAGGCAGGACGCCCCCTTTTGACTCTTCTGGTGGAGGTTTCCAGCCACATGACCCATCGTGACCGGAGTCGGGATCCGGGCGGAGACATGATGCAGGGGCCAGGAGCCGGGCAAAGGCCCGCTGAGCCGCACGGGGCCACGCCCACCCCACCCGGCGACGTCAGGCACAGGCACCCGATAAGGGCGCGTACTGCTGACGGGCAGTGATTCAGGAGGCCCCCTGTACACCCGTGCAGCGTTGCGCAATTCTTGTTCCGACCGACGAAGTGGCCGGAACCCACAGCTGACACACGCAGGCAAGTTCGCCCGATGCTCTACCAGGCCCCTGAGGAGCATTGCCGTGCCGCCAACCGCGCATTTACCGCAAGTGCTGGACGCACCGCCTCGTGATCGGCCCCACCCGCCCTCGTCCGTACACGACCCGTGGCGATGGTCACGCTGGCGCTCCCTCCACCCGCCGCCAGTGGCCCTCAGGTTGGCTGCGCGATTGCCTCTCCCGCCCGCACCGCGGCATGCGTGCGAGGCCGACGCGGGCCCCGATTCCCCACCGGTGTCCCCGATTTCACGCTGACACCGACTGCACTGATCAGCCGAGGCGCACTCCTCCGGACGTCGGCGATCCAGCGGGACCGTGACGGCCGCGCCTACGCGAAAGGAAGGCAGCGACACACATGCAACTCGAAGATTTCGGCAGCACCATCCCCTTTCCTTCGCGCATCAATCCACACCTGGAAGAGATCCGCACCGGCCATGAAGAATGGCTTCGGAGGCATCACCTCATCTCGGATGACGCCGATGCCGAGAGCTTCAAGGAATGGAAAATGGTCGAGCTGGCCGCCCGGGCCTACCCGGACGCAACCGCTCGCGGCCTTCGCATCGCTGCCGACGCGATGGGCTGGTTCTTCCGGTTCGACGACCTTTTCGACGGCGGACCGCTCGCCTGCGACATCACCCAGGCATCGGCATTGATCGCGGTCGTCACCGGTATCGCGGAGGATCCCGACTCCGCGCCGGAGACCGACGAAGCGCCCGTCATCAGCGCGTTCCGGGATATCCGTAGACGAAGTGCGCGAGGCATGTCGGCGGAATGGATCGCGCGATCAGCCGATCACTGGCGCGGATACTTCCAGGGCAACCTCAAGGAAATCGTGATCCGGACCGCCGGGGCTCCCATCTCGCTGAAGAAGCTGATCGGTCTGCGTCGCTACACGATCGCCGCCGCGCCTTCGGCCGACCTCAACGAGTGCGCGTGCGTCTTCGAGATTCCCGAGAGAGTGGCACAGAACCCCTACTTCCAAGGCATGGAGGCCGACACCGCAGACGCGATCATCTTCGTCAACGACCTGTGGTCGGCGAGCAAGGAAGAGTCGGCCGGGGAGCCGTTCAACGCCATCTCGGTCATCCAAGACGAGGCGCACTGCGATCGCCGCACGGCGCAATTCACGGTCGCCGGCCTGCTGGATGACTGCGTTCGGCGGTTCACCCATCGAAAGGAGTGCTTCGAAGAGTGGCTGGGCATCCAGAACCTGTCAGAACGTGAACGCTCGGCGGCAGTTCACCAGGCGGCACATCTGCAGGACTGGATACGCGCCAACTACGACTGGTCACTTGAATCGTCCCGCTACCGCGCATGCTCGTAGCGCATGCCGAGCCGGCTCTGACCGAGTCCCGCCCCCGTTCCCACCACTGATGGGCCGCCGCATCACACACGCGCCAAGAGGCGCACGCCGGGGCACTGATACCTACATCGGTGCCCCGGCGTGCGCCTCTTGGGGGTTTCGAGAGGCGCACGATGTGCGCTCCCGTAACCCCGCTACTTCCCTGACAGCCACCCCTTCAGCCGGCTCCACCAGGGGACATGCGCCCTGGGCAGGTCGGCCGAGGAGATCGCCGCGAGCGAGTCCCCTGCGGCTTCCCGGCCGCCGTCGACGGCCCCCTGGGAGGCGGGAGCGTCGTCCACACCGTCCGCCGATACACCGGTCGTCGTGGCGAGACCCTCTCGCCGGCTCGGGGTGAACTTCACCGGGAGCGAGGTCAGATGGCGGGCGATCCAATGGGACACCCACCTCAGCTCGCTCTCGGGAACGGCCAGCTCGATATCGGGCAACCGCATCAGCAGGATGTCGATTCCCGTGTCGACGACGGCCCGACCGATGTCCTGGCCGGGGCACTCGTGCGGACCGCCGGTGAAGGCGAGGTGGGAACGGTTGCCGTGCATGGGCACCGAGAGATCGGGGCGAATAACGGGATCGGCGTTACCGGCGGCCAGACCGAGCAGGAGCATGTCCCCGGCCTTGATGGACTGACCGGCGAGTTCCGTGTCCCCGGTGGCCCACCGGGCCGGCGCGACCGCGGTCGGCGGCTCGTCCCACAGCATCTGCTCCAAGGCGTCGGGCAGGGTCATGCTGCCGCCCGTGAGCGAGGCCCGGAAGCGGGGATCGGTGAGCACCATGCGCAGGGTGTTCGCGATCAAATTGGTGGTGTTCTCGTTCGCCGCGATGGCGACGAGTCGCAGATGCTGTGCGACTTCCTCGTCCGTGAGGTTGGCCGAGTGGCCGATCAACCACGAGGTGATGTCGGGACCAGGAGCTGCGCGTTTGCGGGCGACCAGCTCATCCAGCGTCGCCACGAGGTATTCGTTGCTCTTGAAGGCCGTCTCCGAGCCCCTGAGAAGGTCCCGGGTGGCCTCGACCAGCCGCGGACCGGTCTCGTCGGGCATACCGAGGAGCTGCGACACCACGCGCAGCGGCAGTTGCTCCGCGAACTGGCTCACGAGGTCGGCTTGTCCATTGCCGATGAATTCGTCGATCAGTTGATGGGCGGATCGGGTGACGCAGCGACGGATTCCACGGCGGTCGAATCGCGTCATGCTGTCGGTGAGCGCGACCCGAAGCCTCTCGTGCTCCGAGCCGTCCATGAAGAGGCAGACGGGCTGCCAGGCGAGAGCCGGCATCAACGGTGAGTCCGCCGCGACCTTGTTTTCCTTGAAACAGTGCCAGATACGGGAGTCGTGGCTGAAGCGGGTGGGCGTGCGGAGAACTTCGAGGTTCTCCCGATATCCGAGGACCAGCCAGGCCGGAAGGTCGCCGTCCACCAGGACGGGCGCCACGGCCCCGTGCTTGGCGCGCAGTCGTTCGTAGAAGCCCGTTGCATCGTTCACCACCTCGGGCCCGAAGAGCCGCGCCAGTCCTTCGGTGTCCCAGACTCGGGCGTGCGCGGGACATTCCGGGGGCGGGCCGGATACGGACGTCGTGCTGGGCTGATTCGTGTCAGAGGCGGTCAACGGGGCTCCGAGGCTGTGGTGGTGAGGGCGTACAGATAGCGCATGAGGGTCAGCAGGGCATCGCGGCTGGAGGCGCGGTCACGGGCGTCACAATCGACCATGGGAACGTCATCGGGGAGATCCATGGCCGCGCGGAGATCCGACATCGGGTAGGCAGGGGCGTCCGGGAAGGCATTGATGGCGACGACGAAAGGCAGGCCGCGTTCCTCCAGCCGGCCGATCACGTCGAAGCTGTCGTCCAGGCGTCGGGTGTCGATCAGGACCACGGCCCCCAGCGCGCCTTCGAAGAGGCCGTTCCACAGGAACCAGAAGCGCTGCTGGCCCGGAGTGCCGAAGAGATACAGCACCAGTTCGCTACTGAGGCTGATCCGGCCGAAGTCCATCGCCACCGTGGTCTCGGTCTTGCGCTCGACCCCGACGATGTCGTCCACTCCGACACCGGCTTGCGTCATGGTCTCCTCGGTGGTCAGCGGGCGAATTTCGCTCACCGAGCCGACCAGAGTGGTCTTTCCCACTCCGAAGCCACCGACGATCACTACCTTGACCGCCGTGGAGGCCGAGGCCGGTAGGGTGTCCTCGCTCCGGGGGCCGACGACGGGCTCAGAGATTTTGCAGTCCATGCATCACCGCCTCCAATAGTTCGACATCGGGCAACGAGGCCGTCGGGATCGGCGCCCGGGCCTCGGCGTGGCCGCTCTCCAGCAGATCCGCGAGTAATACCGTGACCACACTGACCGGCAGATGGACGTATGCGGAGATCTCGGCGATCGATAGCGGGTAGTCGCATATCCGGAGGATGGCGGCCTGCTCCGGCTGCATGCTCGAAGTGGGCCGATGCCGGGTCACGATCAGCGTGACCATGTCCAGAGGCGCCGCTTCGGATGGCGCGCTCCGGCCGGACGTCAGGACATAGAGCCGCTCGGGACCGCCTTCTTCCCAATTCCGGTGCTTTTCCGGTTTCGAGTCGCTCACGGGACCTGCCGGTCGGCCCGCGGCGGGCTTGTGAGATGTTGGCCGATCCGGGCGACCAGGTCCCGCATCCCCTGTCCCATGAGGCCGGCGTCCACATCGTCATCGGCCAGTACCGCCAGGTACGCCCCGGCGCCGGCCGCCATCAGGTAGAAGAAGCCGCCGTTGACCTCGATGACGACCAGCTTCATCTGCCCGTCGCCGTGCGGGAATTCGGCGGCGATGGCCGCCGACAGGCTCTGCAGGCCGGCACAGGCAGCGGCGAGGCGATCCGCGGTGTCCTCGTCCGTACCGTACTGAGCCATGCACAAACCGTCCGAGGACAGCACCACGACGTCACGGGTGTGCGGAACACTCGACGCCAGGCCCTCGAGCATCCAGTTCATATTGAGTCGCTGCTGTGTCACCACTTACTTACTCATCCTTACCTAATGACTCAGTTACGCTCGGACTCTTTATCGCTCAGGCCGTGGGGACGAGGTGCGGGGGACTCAGCTCGGGACTCGCCGGAGATACCCTCCTGGAAGGCGGCCAGCCACAACCCGGCCTGCGGGGGTGGAGCGGCTGACACCGAGGTGTCGGATTCCGTGGGAGTCGAGGCCACGGACTTCTGCCGCAGGGGCGGAATCACGGCACGGGTACGGCGCCTGCGTTGCGGCAGCCCGTTGGCGTTGCGCGGAGAGACGGCGGGCACGGGCTCCTCGGCGAGCCCCTCCACGCGGCGCATCGGACCACCGGGGCGCCGGGGCGGCGGCAGCACAGCGGCCTTGGCCATGGCTCCGCCGGGCACCGGAGTCGCGGTGATCATCTCCGGCGGAACGATCAGGACCACGCGCACGCCGCCGTACGCGGAACTCCGGAAGGAGACCTTGAAGTTGTTCGTGCGGGCCAGCCGGCCGACCACGGCCAGGCCGAGTCGCGGTGACTCGCCCAGGTCGTCCAGGTCGAGTCCGGTGGGCGAGTCCTGCGCCAGGGCGCGCTCGGCGCGCAGGCGGGCCTCATCGGTCAGGCCGATCCCGGCGTCCTCCATCTCGATGGCCACACCGGTCTGGATCTCGGTCGCGGTCAGATGGACCCGGGTCTGGGGCGGTGAATAGCGGGTGGCGTTGTCCAGCAGTTCGGACAGGGCGTGGATCAGCGGTTCGACACCGCGTCCGAGAATGCCGACCTCGGCCACGGAGTGCAGGTCGACGCGCTGGTAGTCGATGATCCGGGACATCGCGCCGCGGAGCACGTTGAACAGCGGGATGGTCTGCTGCCACTGGCGGCCGGGCCGAGCTCCACCGAGCACGGCGATGCTGTCCGCGAGCCGGCCGACCAGGGCGGTGCGGTGGTCGAGGCGCAGCAAGTCACCGAAGACTTCGGGGTCATGGCCGTGCTTGTCCTCCATCTCCCGCAGTTCCTGGGACTGTTGGTGGACGATGGCCTGGACGCGCCGAGCGATGTTGACGAAGGCCCGCTGGGCGGAGTCGCGCAGGTCTTCCTCGGCCTCGACGGCCTCCAGGACGTAGCGCAGCACTGCCCGGTAGGCGGCCTCGAACTCGGGGCTGACGCGGGAGACATGGACGACGTTGCGGAGCACATCCTCGGCACGGGAGCCCTGTTGGAGCTGGGCCATGGCCGTGGGCAGGGTCTCCTTTGCCATCCGCACGGTTTCGGCTTCCTGCTGGGCAAGGTGGCCGAGCAGGACGGACTCTCGCTTGGCGTACTGCTTGCGCAGTTCGTCGAGCACACGTCCTCGGCGTGCCGCCTCCCCGCCTGCGACAGCCACCACCACCGTCGCGAGGACGCCGATCGTGACGACCGGGGCGCGAGCCATTGACGGCGTCAGCGCCACGGCCACGGCCGTGCACACGGCCAGCAGTACGGACGGCAACAGCCATATCGGGGCGGAAGCGGGCCCCGAACTTCCGGGGGGCGAACCAGCACGAACCATCGGCATCCTCAGAGCACTAAAGGGTATGGACAGGGCGATGTACATGGCGTTCATGGGCGCCATGAGAAGGCCGCCTGCACAAGATCGACGACCGTCGGAGCACGCTCACCAATTGCTTGGTGGTAGCGCGTTCCAAGGCGGCGTTCCGCACGTCTGAGGCCGGGTCCCAGGACGCCCGAGCCTTTGTGCGATTCGGCGGCACCACAACAGCAAGCGACGACGTGCGGTAATCGCCACAACTCGCTGCGCGACAGCGAGCATAGCGGGGTCGAGGTGTTTCTGCGGCCCGAGTGCGTATAACACACAACTGCACTCGTGTACGAAATTTAGAATGTGCGTTCGACTCGGGGATTCGACGGAATCAGAGATTGCACAAGCCGCTGTCGCGCCGGCGAAGGGAAGGGAGTTGACCTGCGACGACGCGAGGACGTGCGCGTCAAGGCCAACTCCGACATCGAAGTCGGGAGCGCGTTCCGGAGGTCGAGCGTAGCCGGCGAGATCGCCAACTGCCGCCGACTGGCAGGCACCAAGAGGCCGTCGGGGATGCGAAGCGGCGGGCCGTGGTGGTATGCGTGGCGCGCCAGGTTGACGAATGGCGAGGCCGGGCGCATCCCGGCACTCCTCCCCCTCCCCCGCCCCTGGGGTCAAGCGCCCGACTCATCCACTCCCACGGGAAAGAACTCGGCCAATTTCCGAGATCGACAATTCCCGGCAGGAAAAGTGTCTGGAAACTGCACCGCCGCTGCACAGGAGGATCATCGGCACGCGAGCGTCAGGGATTTCACACGGTGGCCGCGCCCGGCAATCCCCGGAGGAAGACGGCATTTTCCCGCATCCACATAGGCCGAACACCCTGTTGTGGATCGCGCAACTATTGCGCTTCGCGCGGAAGAGGTCGCGACGACGCCGGGAGGGACGGTCGAAAAGTACAGGGTTTTCGCCAGTCTTCGCGTGCATCGGATTGACAGCGCCGCCGACGGATCGCGGCGGGTACGGGCGTCAGGTGGCTCGGCGGGTGGGGAGGGGGCGGAAGGCGGGGCCGTAGGTCCCTCCGCCGCCGGGGATCTCGGTCTCCATCAGTTCCACGGCGGGAGCCTCCAGGCCCCGCATGGCGTGGATGGCCGCTCCCAAGGCGCGGTCGTCACCGGTGTCCCAGGCACGGTCGAGGAAGTCGAGCGTGGTGGAGTAGATGTCGTCGAAGCGTTGCAGAAGTCCCCGCACGTGCGCCGGTGGGTTCGGCCAGCCACCGGCCGGTACCCGGGCCATGGGGCGCGCCTCCGGGAAGGGCACGGGCTCGCCGGTGTACTCCCATCTGTCCCCCGTCCTGCGCAGCCGTCGGCCGTGGTAGATCTCGCTGAAGGCGTAGTAGTGGGCCGGATGGTCGTCCTCGAACGTATCGGATGGGGAACTGGCGGTGCCCTCGCCCTGCTCCTTGATGATCTCCATCACGCGCTCGACGTCGTCGAGGTTCTCGACCGGCCTCAAGACATCCGAGCCGATGTACTGGAACAGTTGCCCCCGCGTGGACAGTTCGGGTGCCGCGGTCCGGAACGCCCGCTGTAGTTCGCCGTAGAAGAGACCGATGCTGAGGTAGTTGTCCAGGCCCTGGGCGAGCGGGGTTTCGGGGGCCTCGATCGCCATCATCACGTCGTGCACGAACGACTTGGTCAGCCCTGACAGGTAGACGGTCACACCGGTGCGCACCCCGCCGGGCAGCGGGCCGGGGTAGACGGGTGCCGCGTCGCTGATTCTCGGCCGGCCGCCCACCGCGACGAGCAGGTTGGACACCACTCCCAGGTGGTACATCTCGTCGCCGACGATGCGTCGGATCAGCCGGGCGGCCTCGCTGTCGCGGTCCTTGACGGACCACCAGCCGCACAAGTAGGCGGGAATGGTGGCGAGTTCGAGTGCCACGGCGACCTGGAGGGCCGACCTGATCCAGGGCACCCCGCGGTCCGGCTCCGGGACGGCGAGCAGGCGTCCCACGGAGCCGCGGCCGGGCGTGGGTGTCCTTCCGTCCGCCGGCGGTTCGGTTGCCTGTGCGGTCCCCGCGACGGAGACGGGCGTGGCGGCCGCAGCGGCGGCGGTTGCCAGGAAGGTCCGGCGTCTGAAGCGGCTGCCGGTCGGTGCGTCCGGGCCTTCCAGTGCGTCAGTCATCCTGCCTCCGCTCACCACTGTGGCCCGGCCTCGGCCGCCTCGGCCGCAGTTCCCGCCGGCCCTCGAACAGTTCGCGAAGTTAGCAGCAGGCACCACGGTTCCCGCGGTACGCGGCTTCGGGCAGCGCGTCCACCACCCTGTCGGTCCAGTCGGGGAGGGGCGCCGAGATGGTCCCCTTCCGGTCCGCGGGGTGAACGGCCATTGTTCGTAGGGGCGTTGACCGTGCGATCGCACGAGGTAGCCGTGTGGGTGGTTTGGCGTCCCCGTTCGTGTGAACACAGTGGCTCCGCGTCGCCTCTGAGCCAAGTGTGATGAGCGATCAATTCACACGATGGGAGCACTCCGAGCGTGACCACTCCGAGCACGAAGAACACCGGCGTATCGAGCGGGGAACACCTCGCGTCGGACGCTTCGCCCGCCAAGCCCCCCTCGCCTCGGCCGCCCGGCGCGCAACTCTCGCGACGCACCGTGGTCACGGCGACCGGCGCCTCCGCGCTCGCCGCCGGCCTCACCGCCGCCTCCGTCGCGCCGGCGACCGCGCTGAGCCCTGCCGTCGCGCCCTTGACGGCGCCCGCCGCGGCGCCGCCCGGCACCGATCCCACGGCGTACACCACGGTCGCCCGTGCCATCGCCGTCTACGACGAGCACGACAGACCGCTCGTACCGACCTATCTGAAGGCCGTCGAGAACGGCCTGCCCGCCCGCCGGGGCAGGGCGACGAAGCGGGTGTTGGTCGTCGGGGCCGGGCCGGCCGGGCTGCTCGCCGCCGACCTGCTCAACCGGGCGGGCCATGACGTCGTCGTGATCGAGGCCAACGGCAACCGCGTCGGCGGCCGTATCAAGACGTTCCGCAAGGGCGGCCACGAGGAGGGGGAGCAGCCGTTCGCCGACCCCGGGCAGTACGCCGAGGCCGGGGCCATGCGGCTGCCCGGGAGCCACCCGCTGCTGATGGCGCTGATCAAGAAGCTCGACCTTGAGCTCCAGGAGTTCTACCTGGTGGACGTGGCGGTCGACGACCCGAAGAAGCAGGCCAACCGTGCCTGGATCCACGTCAATGGCGTCCACATGCGGCGCGCCGACTACGAGAAGAACCCCGCGAAGATCAACGACACGTTCGGGGTCACCGGCCCCAACCGCACCAGGACCGCGGCCGCCATCCTCGCGCAGGCCCTCGAACCCGCGCACCGGCTCATCCGGGGCAAGGAGGGGAAGGCCCTGGTCAAGGGGTGGGCCAAGGTCCTCAAGAAGTACGGCCACTGGTCCATGTACCGGTATCTGACGGAGGTCGCCGGGCTCGACACCAGGACCATCGACCTCATCGGCACCATCCAGAACCTGACCTCGCGGCTGCATCTGTCCTTCACGCACAGCTTCCTGTCCAGCGCGCTGATCGACCCCAAGACCACGTTCTGGGAGATCAAGGGCGGCACGGCGCTGCTCGCCGACGCGCTGTACAAGCCGGTGAAGGGGAAGGTGCGGCTCGACCGGCGTGCCGTACGCATCGAACGCCGCGCCGGCAAGGTCGCGGTGCACACCGTTTCCGAGGACTCCCAGACCGGCAAGGGCGGCGTCACGGAGGTGTTCGAGGGCGACGAGGCGATCATCACCGTCCCGTTCTCCGGGCTGCGCCACGTGACCTTCGAGCCTCCGCTCACCTACGGAAAGCGCCGAGCGATCACGGAACTGCACTACGACGCCGCGACCAAGGTGCTGTTGGAGTTCTCCCAGCGCTGGTGGGAGTTCACCGAGGCGCAGTGGAAAGAGGCACTGAACTCCATCGAGGACAAGCTGTACGACAGGTACCGGGCGGGCGCGGTCGGCGACGGCGCGTACCTCGGCGCGCACAAGTCCGTGCAGAAGCTGGGGGTGACGCTCCCCGACGAGCTCAAGAAGTCCTTCGCCGCCTTCCGGCCCGTGGCGGGCGGCGATCCGGACGCCGCGCATGTCCGCGGCGGCGGCAACGTCAGCGACAACGCCAACCGCTTCATGTACTTCGAGCACGCGCACCCCGTGGAGGGCTGCGACGGCGGGATCGTGCTCGCCTCCTACAGCTGGTCCGACGACGCCCTCAAGTGGGATTCCTTCGCCGACGACGAGCGGTATCTGCGTGCGCTGGCCGGGGTGCAGGCCGTCTTCGGCCGCCGGTGCGAGGTGTTCTTCACCAACAAGTGCAAGACCCAGTCGTGGATGCGCGACCACTACGCCTACGGTGAGGCTTCGGTGCTCCTGCCCGGCCAGCACACCGAGCTCTTCCCCGACGTCCCCACGTCCGAAGGGCCGTTGCACTTCGCGGGGGACCACACGTCCATCAAACCCGCCTGGATCGAGGGGGCGTTGGAGTCCGCGGTCCGGGCGGCGTTGACGGTCCACACGAGCTGACGCGGGGCACGGGACCGGATGCGGCGCGCTTGTCCAGCAGGGCGGCACAGGCACGGCCCTGCTGGACGAGTCGGTCCCGCGACGCGAGGGACTTCGTGGTTCTCGTGCCGTCCCGTGGTCGATCGATGCCCGGGACGGCGGTCACTCAGGGACGCTTCGCGGGCGTGCGCACCGCGCCCTCTCCGCCGGCGAGCCGCCACTCATGGTTGAGCGGGCCGAGCGGAATGCTCCGCTCGAAGACGGGCGTGCCGAAGATGTCGAGGTGCGCCCGGAGCGCGCCGGACAGGTCCACTCCGCCGTACGCAGCCCACTTGCCGACGAGTGCGCCCGTGCCGTTCGAGGCGCCGGTGGCCGTGCCGTCGACCTCGGCGCGCAGGTACGGGGCAAGGGTGCCGGTGATACCGACGCTGCCGTAGAGGCCGACGCTGGCCTCCGCACCGAGCGTGGCCTTGACGCGTCCGGCGGCCGTCGCGGTGGCGGTCACCGGGGTGCCGCTCAGGTCGGCGCGGGCTATGGGCGTCCAGCCCTTGGCCCGGCTGTACGAGCCGCCGACCCGGAAGTCGCCCTTCACGTCCTGCTTGACGTCGACGCTGACCTTTCCGTCCGCATCGACCTGGAGGTAGCAGGTGAGGTCGAGGTTGACCACGACCGGCACCACGCCGACCTGGATGACGGGGTCGGCGTGCAACTTGGCGAACGGCACCCGCAGCGGCGCGCCGTCCGAAGTGGACGCCGCCGCCTGGCCCTTGAGCTCCCACTGCGAGGACCAGTCGCCCGCCAGGCTCACCGACGCGGTCCCCGGTGTGCCGGTGGTGTTGCCCTTGCCGTCGTAGGAGAACTCGACCTGGGGCGCGAGCTGGACGAAGCCCGAGGCGGAGGCGTCGACGGAACCGGCCCGCGTCTTGAGGGTGGGCAGCGCGGCGTTGACGTCCACCCGCAGGCTGCCCAGCGGCAGTTGCGCCCCCTCGGGCCCGAAGTGCAGGCTGCCGGTCTTCGCCCAGGAGACCGCCACCTTGGGGGCGAGCGGCTCGACCTTCACCGTGGCGGGGTCGACGGGCACCCGCCCTTGGGCCGTGGAACCGCCCAGCAGCGCGCCGAGCGTGGCCGGCGCGGTCTTCACCTCGGTGCCCCGCGGGGTCGTGCCGACGACTTCGGTGACCTTGGCCAAGGTGCCGTGCGGCGCGCCCGGAGCGGGTGCGCTGGCGAAGACGTCCCCGACGGCAACGGCGGCCGGGCGCTTGCCCGTTGAGCCCTTGCCCCCGTCGTGACCCTGGCCTCCGTTGCCGCCGCTGCCGCCCTTGTCGGTCCGGCCCTCCTTGTGCGCGTGGTCGTCCTTGCCGTTCTTGTCCTTCGACGGGGTGCCGGCGGTCGGCCCGGCGAGGACGGCCCGGCCGCTGCGCCCGTCGAACTCGACGATCCGCAGTGCCGACTTCGCGGCGGGGCGGTGTCCCGCGGACGGCGTCGCGACGGCGCTGGGGGTGCCCGCCCCGGTGGGCGCCGGGGCGACGGCGAGTGGCGCGTCCGCGCCCGTGCCCTTGACGTTGGACATCGATTCGTCAGCGCCGCTCTTCCCGGCGGCGGAGGTGCCGGACGAGGGCCCCGCCGCACACCCGGTGACGACGAGCAGGGATGCGGCGGTCAGCGCCGGCAGAACGGCATACCTCAAGGGATGACGCACAGTTGGTTCCTCAGGGGGCGTGATGTGGGGGCGGCCGTAGGGCGGAAGCACATCTCCGGCCGGACGATTACCCGTGGGTAATGATCGGCATGATCGTGCCATGCGCTACCGGCACGCAGCACCGAATAGCGGGCCACATGGTGATGATCTGGATCACATCGGGGAGGAAGTGCGGCAATTCCCCGCCAGCGACTGGCCGGTTCGCTTCGCCGCGGTGTCACTCCACGGCGTCACTCCGCGATGCCCCGGGTGAGCAGGACGGCGGTGACGAACCTGCGGTAGAGCCGGATCGGGTCCTCGTCCGTCGTGCGGACGCTCACGGCGTCGGCGCGTTCGATGCCGTTGATCCACGTCGCCATCTCGGCGAGATCGGGGTTGCGGAAGCGCACAGTGAGCGTGGCCGGTAGGGCGATGCGCGGCGGTGTGGCCCGCGGCAGGGCACGCACCGCTTCTTCCGCGGCCTGGTGGATCAGTTCGCGAGCGGTGGTGGGGTGCAGGCTGTCCGCGGCGAAGCGGCTCACCGACGACTTGACCACGGCGCTGTGGATGCCCGGGCAGAACGGCTCGATCTCGGCGGCCGTCGTGTCATCCCCGGTGATCAACACGACCGGCACGCCGTGCCCCAGCGCCACCAGCGCGTTGATCCCGCTCTCCCCCGCCGTGACGCCGTTGAGCAGCACCTCACTGATGGCCAGGGGGTTGTAGGTGTGCGAGAGGGTCGCCGGCGCGCCCGCCATGGAGCCGTGGTACGAGACGAAGAAGACGCCGTCGAACGAGGCGTCCAGGCCCTGCATCATGTACAGGGGCTTGTGCCGTCCGGACAGGTAACGCGCCCGGCCCGCAAGGGTGTCGGGGCGCAGGTTCGCCATCTTCGAGTGCGAGTCGTTGACCAGGAACTCGGTCGCGCCGCCCGCCATCGCCCCCTCGATGGCGGCGTTGACCTCCTCTTGCAGCAGGCCCCGGTAGTAGGCGTACTCGGGCTCCGCGGGCCGGCACTGCGACCAGTCCACGACCCCCGCGGTGCCTTCCATGTCGGACGAGACGAAGACCTTCACCACCGGCTCCCGGTATGAGACGTTGTCCTCCCGACCTACCCCGCCGACGCCGTGCACACCATCGAGGGCGCGGAACCCGCCGAGAACACGCCGAGGGTGGCGCGGGGAGGATCAGGCGGCAGCGAGGGAGACCTCGGTCGACTTGATGAGCGCGACGACGGGGACACCGGAGGTCAGGCCGAGGGCTTCGACGGCGTCCTTGGTGATGGCAGCGGTCAACTCACCGCCCTGGACGGTGAGTTGACCGAGCCCATGGTGCCCCCGGTCGTCACGGCGGCGACGGTGCCCGGGATCTGGTTGCGAATGGACATGCTCATGGGTTGCACCCCTCAAAATCGGAATCGAAACGGCGGGCATCTGTGTGGCCGGCAGGTGCCGGACAGATGGTCGACAGTATCGGAGGGGAATTCCCGTCCAGCGGCGATCGTGTCACTTGTGCCAGCCGAATTCCTGCAACCTCATGGCTCTTTCGGTACGGTCTCGCACGAAGGGATTTCAGGCGAGGGAAGCGGCTCTGACCTGGACTTATCGATATGCAAGGGGGTCGGACGCCCAGATGCCGGCCGGTGCCCGGTGCATGGCAAAAGGGATCACGACAGCCCTTCACGAGCGGCAAATGCGAGAGGGGAGGGCGGCGATCTCGTCCAACGTCCAGGCGTATGTGGTGCCGCTCGCTGTGGCCCCGAAGACCTGGAGTCTCCAGGCGTCCTGACGAAACCTGGGGACCGGACCGTAGTGCGAGACGGGCCAACCCTTGACCCTTCGCTGCCCTGGGGGGAGCGGTTCGGTCCCCACGACGACGCACCTCACCCTCGTTCACTGCACCGCTTCGGCATGTGCCAGCCTGAAGCAGCGATCACCCTCGCAGATGTGAGCCATTGTGGCAGGTTTGCCTGACAGGTGGTCACCTTCTGCCTTCCGCATCACTGGGACGTCGTTCCGGGGACCGGTGCCGCCGTCAGCCGAAACTCTTGCCGTGGAGCTGGATGCGGGAGGTGATACCGAGCTTGGGGAAGAGTTTGTACAGGTGGTAGCCGACGGTGCGGGGGCTGAGGAAGAGGCGGGCGGCGATGTCCCGGTTGCTCATGCCCTGGGCGGCCAGCCGGGCTATCTCCAGCTCCCGTGAAGTGAGCCGACCGGCTTCGGCGGACGGCTCGGGGGCCGGCTGGTCCGGGGCGCGGTCGCCGGCGGCGCGCAGTTCCTGACGGGCCAACTCCACCCAGGGACGGGCACCGAGCATGCGCAGATACGTCTCGGCCTGGTGCAGGTGGTCCCGGGCCGACTTGATGCGGCGGTTGCGGCGCAGCCACTCGCCGTAGAGGAGGTGCATCCGGCCGGTGTCGAAGGTCGAGGGGTGGGGGGCCTCCAAGGCTTCGGTGAACAGGTCGTCGGCGTCGTCGCTGGACGCGAGGAGCGCCCGGCACCGGAGCCACATGGCGCGCAGGTGCGGGAGGTGGGCGGGCGCGGCCCGTTCCTCGAAGCGGTCCAGCGCCGCCCGGGCCTGCGCCGGCTCCCCGGCCCGTACCGCGGCCTCGACCAGGTCCGGCAGCACCAGCCAGCCCACCATGAAGTGCTCGGCGGGTGCGCCCGGGGCGGCCACCTCGCCCAGCAGCCGGGCGGCCCGGTCCGGTTGGCCTTCGGCGAGGGCCTGGAGTCCCAGCGCCCATCGGGCCAGTGCGATGGCGGAGGTGATGCGGCGCGGGACCGACAACGTCAGGGACTCCTCGGCCAGGGCGCGGCAGCGGTCACCGTCCCCGCGGGCCGCGGCGGCCCAGGCCAGCATCGCCCGCAGGTGGCTGGCGGCGCCGAGTTGGCCGGTGTCGTCGGCGAGGGTGAGCGCCTCGCCGGCGTGGGACACCGCCGCGGGCCACTGGCCGGTGACCAGTTGCAGCGCCACCAGCGGGGCGAGCGACATCGGCAGCGCACCGACGGCGCCGACCTTGCGCAGTTCGTCGACCGTGCGCTGGTGGGCGTGCAACATCTCCTCGGTGGTCCCGGTCAGGTAGGGCAGGAACACCGGCGGCCAGATCCAGGGCCTGGGGTGTGCGGGGGACAGCCAGGACATCCGGGCGACCGGAACGTCCGGGGGGCACGGGTGGGCCGTTGCGTGGCTGCCGGGGGCGAGGCTGCCCAGGTAGTGGAAGTGGCGGGAGAACCGGTGGGCGGTGGCGGCCCGGTCGTCGTTCGCGGGGGCCGGCCCGTCCGCGTCGCCGGCCGTGACACCGTCACCGGGGCCGGCCGCCCCGGGGTGCAGGCGGCCGATCAGGTCGCCGATCTCCGTCAGCCGCGCCGGGGCGCCCGCCACCCAGGCCGAGCGGGCCGCCATCACCAGCAGCTCCCCCGCTAACTCCGGGTCCGTCTCCCCCACCAGTCGGGCGCCGTCCAACAACATCCGGCAGGCCACGGCCGGATCGCTGCTGGCGTGGGTGATGGCGCCGCGCATCCGGGCGGCGCGCGCCCGCAGCGCCGGGTCGTCCGTCAGCGTCTCGGCGCGGTCCAGCAGCGCCTCGGCCTCGGATGTCCGGGCCGCCGTCCACGCGCACTCGGCCGCGTCCACCAACCACCGGGCTCGACGGCGGCGGTCGGAGGCCAGCGCGGCGGCGCGGCACAGCATCTGGGTCGCGGTGGCCACCCCGCCGGTGCGCCGGGTGCGTTCGGCGAGTGCGGCCAGCAGCTCGGCGACGGTGTCGTCGGTGCCGACCGCGGCCGCCGCCGCGTGCCAGACGTACCGGTCGTCCTGGCGCCCGACGGCGTCGGCCAGCGCCAGGTGGGCGGCGCGCCGGTCGTTGAGCGGGGCGCCCTGGTAGAGCGCGGAGCGGACCAGGGGGTGCCGGAACCGCACCTGCTGCTGGTCGAGGTGGACCAGCCCCTGGGAGGCGGCGGCGCTCAGCACCTCCATGGCCGCCTCGGTGTCGCCGGCGGCGCCGAGGACGGTGCCGAGGTCGCCCGCGCTCTCCGCCGCGGCGAGCAGCAGCACCCGGTGGTGGTCGGCCGGCAGGCTCAGCGCGCGGTGCCGGAAGATCTGGTGCAACCGTTCGCTGAGCGGCAGGTGTTCGGGCAGCGGGGCGCTGCCGTCGACATGCTCGGGGCGCAGCGTGGTGGGCAGTTCCATGAGGGCCAGCGGGTTGCCGTCGGCCTCGCGCAGCAGCCGTTCGCGGACGGTGGGGGCGGCCTGCGGCAGGTGCCGGGCCAGCAGGTCCGACGCCTCCCTCTGGGTCAGCGGTGCCACCCGCAGGGTGCGCAGGCCGGGTGCGGGGAAGGGGCGGGAGCCGTCCCGGACCGCGAAGACCAGGGCCGCGCTCTCCCGCTCCATCCGCCGGGCGACGAAGGTCAACGCGTCCGCGGTCGCCGCGTCCAGCCAGTGGGCGTCGTCCACGACGAGCAGCAGCGGCACGTCCTCGGAGGCGTCGGAGAGCAGGGTCAACACGGCCAGGGCCACCAGGAACGGGTCGGCGAAGGCGGTGGCCAAGCCGAGCGCGCCGCGCAGCGCGGCGGCCTGGGGCTCGGGCAGCCGCGGCACGTACGACATCAGGGGTAACAGCAGTTGATGCAGTGCGGCGAACGGCAGCTCCACCTCACCTTCCACGCCCACCGCGCGGAGCACCCGTACGTCCGGCTCGGCGCGTTGCACCACGTCCGCCAGGAGCGCGCTCTTGCCGATCCCCGCGGGTCCGCGCAGCACCAGCGTGCCGCTGTTCCCCTTGCGCGCGTCGTCGAGGAGCCTGCCCAGCTCGTCCCGCTCCAGCTCTCTCCCGACCAGCATCCAACAGTGTCCTTTCTCCCTGAGGTCCCCCGTCGTATGACGGGTGCGTATAGCGGTGGGTTGCATCTGACCGACGGTGACTAGCCGCTGGTCACGGCGGGTTTGCGGGGGTCGGGGTGCGGCTCGGCCCAGTCGGTGGGCAGGTCGTTCGACAGATGCCGGCGGAACGGCGAACCGAACAGAATGACGACATGCAACCACCACACCAGAAGGGGGCGTCACCGAGTGCCTCCATAGCGAGGAGCAGTCATGCAGTTCGGAGTGTCCTTCCTCCCTGACTGCCGCGAAGAGTGGAAGTCGGCGACGGAGTACTTCTCCGACGCGTTGGCGCTCTGCGCACTCGCGGAGTCGGCCGGATTCGTCTCGGTCAAGATGACCGAGCACTATCTGACCGACTACGGCGGCTACTGCCCGAGCCCCCTGTCCTTCCTCCGCGCGGTCGCTGCCCGCACCACGCGGATCCGGCTGATCACCGACGCTCTCCTGCCCGCCTTCCACCACCCCGTGCAGCTCGCCGCCGAGACCGCCATGGTGGATGCGGTCAGCGGCGGCCGGCTGGAGGTGGGTTTCGCCCGAGCCTACCTGCCCCAGGAGTTCGAGGCGTTCGGATCGTGCCTGGACGAGTCCGCCGCGCGCTATCAGGACACCCTCCGGGCGGTGCCGCCTCTGTGGACCGAGCAGCGGATCGACGAGAAGACGCCATCTTTCTCCTACCGACAGGTCACCGGACGCCCGTCCCCCGTGCAGCGTCCGCACCCGCCGGTGTGGGGCGGCGCCGCCAGCCGGACGCCGGACGGCTGCCAGTGGCTGGACGGCAACGGCTCCGGGCTGCTGACGCCCCCTGGCTCGAACCGACGGCGCACATACGGCCGTTGGTGGACCTCTGCCGCGACGCCGCGACCGCCGCGGGGCACGCCCTGCGGATCGCCACCAGCCTTCCGCTGGTCGTCGCCGACACCGACACGGAGGCGGAGCACCTGGCCGACCGGCACATCGCGCACCATCTGGAGGTGTGGCGGGAGGCCATGGAGTCCTGGAACGGGCACGAGCCCGGCGAGCACCCCGACAACGTCCGAAAACTGGCGGGAATCGGACCCGAGCACATCCGGGACAACAACGGGGCGATCGTCGGCTCCCCCGCCACCGTCGCCGCGCGCATCCTCCGTCTGGTGCGCGACTTCGGCGGGGTGGACCAGATCCTGTGGCAGGTCGACATCGGCACGATGCCGCTGGCGCGGGCGCGCCGCTCGATCGAGCTGTTCCGCGACGCGGTGGTGCCCCTGCTGCGGGAGAAGGTGGCGGCCCTGCGCGCCGGGGTCCGCCTCCAGGCCGCCGTCGCAGGCTGACTGAACGGTGCCGCATCCCCCCAGGCTCCCGGTCCGTGACCGGACCGGAGGAGTCAGAGCCCACCAGAAAGCTCTTTCAAGGAGGCGAAGACCGATGTCCCACACTGCTGTCCTCAGCCTGGATCTCGAAGGGGTCGAGGCCGCGGACTTCGAGGTCGTCGAGGCCAACGAGTACTCCTCGGCCTTGATGCCCGCCATCGGACCACTGCCCGGCGGCACCGACGGCCGACTCCGGGTGCGCAGGGGCGACAACGGGCCCGGCGACTACCGCTGACGCCGATGCCCCGGTTGCTGCACCTGACAGGCGACCGAGGTGGCGGCCCACGCCCGCGCCGAGCGGCAGGCCACGGTCACCACCGACGGGCACGGACGAATCGACCCACTTTCCCGAAACGACGTCGAGGCCATGGAAGAAAAACGTCAAACACGACGAACCATGACTGTCCAGACCACCGATGCGGTGCGCCCGCGGCTGCGCGGCGACGTGTACTTCACCGCGATGCCCGACGGCGCCTTCGTCCGCAGCCCCCGGGGCAGCGTGTTCCTCAAGGGCGCCTCGGTCCACCGGCTGCTGACCGCGCTCGCTCCGGCCCTGACCGGCGCCGCGACACTGACGGAGCTGCTGGCCGCCGTGCCCACGCCCCAGCGCCCCTCGGTGCGGAAGTTGGTCGGCACGCTGCTGGAGCGTGGATTCGTCCGCGACACCGGCTCCGACCTGCCGCACTCCCTCGATGACGACGCGGCGGAACGGTACGCCGGGCCGGTCCAGTTCATCGACTCCTTCACCAACTCGGCCGCGCGCCGCTTCCAGGATTTCCGCGCCGCCCGCCTGGTCTGCATCTGCGGCCCCGATGCGGCCCGCGGCTTCCTGAGCGCGCTGACCGACTGCGGCGCCACCCGCCTGACCCTCGTCCTTCCCGACCCCGACGGCATGCTGGCGGTCCATCAGTTCGCCGCCACGCTGCCGGAGGTGCCGGCCGAGCTGGCGTTCGTGCCGGCGCCCAGCACCACGGACGGAGCGGACGCGACGGACTGGGAGACGCTGCTGCGTACGGCCGACGCCGTGCTGCACCTCGCCGACCAACCCGGGGCCGGCAGCCGAGAGGCGGTGGCCCGGCTCTGCGCCCGACTCGGCCGGCCGCTGGTCCAGGGCCTGGCGATGGCGGACGCGGTGTGGATCTGGCCGGTCCGCACGCCCGCCGCCCCCGACGGGGACGGGGACGCGCCGTGGCGGCGACTGCTGGCCACCCGCACGGAGGCCGAGCGCCGGACACTGCGCGCCGGCCCCTGCTCCGACGGGCTCCACCACGGCCCGGTGGCGGAGTTGGCCGCGATCCAGCTCACGTTCCGGGCGTACTGCCACCTGACCGGGGTGACCACGCCGGACCTGGCCGCGATGGCCCGGCTGGACACCACGACGTTGGAGGTCGACCACCACCCCGTCCTCGGTCCGGCACCCGACTCGTCCGGCGCCGGACCGCAGAAGCCCGGAGCCGAGCAGGATCCCGCCCGCCGGGTCCGCCTCCTCCGTGCCGCCGATCCCGTACCGGACCCGCTGTTCCTGGAGCGACTCACGGTGGCCTGCGACCGCCATGTGGGCCCGATCCCGGACGTGCGGGAGCGCGACCATCCCCAGTCGCCGCTGTTCGTCACCGAGGCGAAGGTCGCCGACCCGGGCCTGCACACCGAACCGCGGGCCGTCCTGGGCGCGGCGCACACCGCCCACGGTGCCCGTGCGGACGCGCTGCGGCGCGCCGCCGCCACCGCCCTGGAGCTGGCCCGGCAGGCGACCCCGCGACCCGCGCCGGAGCCGGGCTGGGACCTCGTCGCCGAGCGGGCGCGCCCGGTGCCGGCCCCCGGGAACGGCCGGTACGCGCACGGGATGGCCGCCGAGGCCGACCTGGACCGTTCGGCGCTGGCCGGCACGCTGGCCGCGCTGGCCCGGCTCGTGCCCGTGCAGGCCGCCGGGGACGCCGCCCCCGTGCCACCGGCCGAACTGACCGCCGCGGACCGCCAGTGCGTGGAGCTGCTGACGACCGCCGATGTGCGCTGGTCGGTCCACCGGGTCGCCTCGCCCGCCGCGGCACTGCCGGCGTTCGCGTTCCTGCTCGACGGTGCGACGGTCGCCGTCCAGGTCCACCCCGACGCCGCGACCGCGCTGTCCGCCGGTCTGCTCGACACCCTGCTCGCCTGGCAACTGGCCCGCCACCGGCGGGAGTCCGGCGGCCCGGACCCCGCCGGGGTCACGGTCCCGGACGCCGTACCGTCGGTGCAGCCCCGATTGGCCGCGACCGACGGAGTCGACCAGCTGGCCACGACGCTGGAGCAGCTGCGCGCCGCCGGCCTGTGCGCGGTGCTCCAGGTGCTGGACGACGACCCGGCCCTGGCCGAACTGGTCCGCTTCGGCGTCCGGGTGGTGATCGGCGACGCCTGAGCGGGTCGTCGGACCCACCGCGCCGACGCCGGTGACCCGCTCCGGGAGGATCCGCCCGGCAGATCCTCCCGCTGCCATCGCTTGCCCTCACCCACCGTGCTCGGCGCACAGGCACGCGACGCCGGCGTCGACCCACTCCTGGCCCCTCCACTCGGGGTGCCGCTCCATCAACACCGCGCGGACCTCCTCGACCATCGTCTCCCGGCCCATCGCCGAGTCCCGGCGGACCCAGGTCTCGTCGCGCAGTTCCCGCAGGTAGTCGAGCACGGCCTCGACCCTCTGCGTTCCGCCGACGTCGCCGTGGCCCGGAACCACGATCCGTGGTGCGGCCGCCACCAGTCGGGCCAGGACCTCGATCCAGCGCAGTCCGCTCACGTCGTTGTCGTGCGGCGGGAACCACGGGAAGACCGCGAACCGCCCGGTCTCGACCAGGTCACCGGTGAACAGCACCTCGGCGTCGGGCACCGTGATCACCTGGTCGCCCCTGCTGTGCGCGCGGCCGACGGCCCGCAGACGCACCACCCGCCCGCCCAGGTCGAGGTCGTGGGACTCCTCGTAGACGACGTCCGGCGTGGGCACCCGTACGCCTTCCAGACGCCGGGCGACGGTCGGGCCGAGCCCCCGGAACATCTCCAGGTATCCGGCCCCCTTGTCTGCCAGGTCCTCGGCCTGCGCCTGGTTCACCAGGAACGTCGCCTCCCCGGCGAAGACCTGCGCACCGAAGGCGTGCTCGGGATGGAAGTGAGTGGTGGTCAGGTACAGCTTGCGCCCCTTGGCGTGGTCGCGGGCGAAGGCCAGCACGCTCTCGGCGTTCTCCGGCCCCAGGCCGGTGTCGACCACCAGGACCGCGTGCTTCCCGCCGATGACGCCGATGTTCGGGACCAGCTCCGCGTGCTGGTTCGGCACGACCACCACGTCACGCGCGATCTCCTGTGCACCGGAGATCTGCACCACGGGGTCGGGCAGCTGATGGTCGGTCATGACGCACACTCCTTGCCTTGCCGAACCGGTGCGGAGGAGTCGCGGCAGCAGCACCTGCACTGGCTGGCGGAGCACGTCATCGACTGGTCCGCGGTGCCGCGCGTGCACATCAGGCCCACCGTGGCCGTACTTCTCGCACCGCACGACCACGTCGGTTCCGTGTACGAACTGACCGGCCCCGCGACCCTGGACCTCGACGGACTCGCCGAACAGTACGCGCGCCCTGGGCCGGCCGATCACCGCGGAGCGCCTGCCCTACGACCAGTGGGCCGATCGACTGGCCGGCTCCCCGCTGACGCCGCACGTGCAGCAGCACATCGCGACCATGACCAGGCTGCACCGGGAGGACCGCTACAACCGCTCCACCACCGATGTGGAACGGATCACCGGCCGACCGCCACGCACCGTCGAGCAGTACGTCCGTGAACGGCGTGACCTGTTCGACGGTCGTCGCGACGACGGGGCCTTGCTGACGAGACCGCCCACTTCGTAAAGGTCGTATGCGTCGCCTCGACCGATCACGGTGAGGACAGCCGACCGGTCCGGATCCTCCCACGCGGCACCCCATTCCGACGGCAGTCCCAGGACGAAGCCGTAAGCCCCCTGCCGGCGGGAAGCCAGTAGAGGGCTCATGCACCGATGGCCTGAAGCGCTCAGACCTGGGTGTCGTCGTCGGGGTCAGGGATCTTGTGTGTCGGCGTCACGCGCTGGTGAGCGCCAACGCCGAGCCATAAGGCTGCGAGGGCGACTCCGGCGCCAATCACGGTTTCGTTGACGGCCATGTCGGCCAGGGCGGGTACGGCGGTCCCCAGGAGGGACAGCACGGCGACGATGATGGAGCGAACCATCACCGGGTTGTTGCGGAGGAAATCGCGCACGTCGGCTCCATGAATGTCGACTCCATAAGTGTCGGCTCCGTAAACGGGGTGAGGGAAGGGCGCGCAGGACTGCGGCGGCGGCTGTGCCGAGCACGGTGAGCGGGGCCAGGGGTAGGGCGTACTTCCAGCGCTCCAGCGCGCGGGCCGGTCTTCGTGGTCGGTGGGGTTGCCGAGGACGCTGTCGGAGTTCTGGACGACGCAGCGCACGTCTTCGCGGAGGCCGACGACCTCGTCGTAGACGGCCGCCGGCAGCCCCCGGACACCCACGACGCCCGGCCCCCCGGGGGAACGCGGCAGGAGGTGTTCGGCAGCGGGAACGCCAGCGCCACCAAGGCGGGAACCGCCGTCTCCGGCATCTACAACTCCACCAGCGTGCAGCTGCCGACATCGTGATCCTGCTGTACAGAGGGGCACTGCAGTCGGTTCGTCGACATCGCGCGGACCTGATGCGCCTGTTGTGGGATCCGTGGGGGCTGTGGGATCTCACACTTACGGGCCGAATCTCAGGGCTGGTGGCCGCTCCGCGGCCGATCGGGCGCGGAGCGGAGACTGGCTGGTCCGCCTGTTCCTTCATGCGCCGAGGATTTCCACCGCGGGACGCTGCGGGGCGTACGGATCCCAGCCAGGGTTGCCGGTGTCGGCGAACGCGACCCAGGCGCCGTGTACCCGGGCTGCGAGTCCTGGTGGGGCGGGGTCGGGGCCGAGGAGGCAGGTGTCCCCGTGCAGCCAGGGTTTGTCGGCGATGTCGAACACGAAGGGCAGTTCGACAGTATGGGCGGCGCCGAGGCGCCCGTCCAGGGCCGTCGAGCGGTGGCCGAAGGAGTAGATATGCGTGCTGCCGCGCGTGGGCCTGCGCCAGGCGCCTCGTACCGGACTCGAACAGGACCTGCCCCAGCACCGCGGAGCGCAGCTCGCCCGGTGTTTCGTCCGGCCGTGCCGCACGATGCGCGACGACGGCGGTCTGCGGGTCTGCATGCACCCGGGCGGCGACGGCGAGTACGTCGGCTTCCGTGGTGGACTCCAGGTGGCCCTGCGGTACGAGGTAGCGGCGCCCCTCTTCGGTGTTGGTGCCGATGAGCAGGTCGACGTCGCCGGCCGGACCGTCGGCGAGAGCGTCGGCGGGCTGGACCGGCAGGACCAGGCTGAACGGGCTGAGTCCAGCCAGCGGGTCCCTGGCGGTGCCGGTGCGGAGGTCGAGGCCGGCCAGTGCGGGCAGGATCGTCAAGAAGCGCTCGTCCGGGATCGGGGCGAACGCCTCGGCGGTCGGCTCGACGCCCAGCGCGGCGGCCGCCGTGGCGGTGACTCTTTGTGCTTGTTCCGGGGTGAACGCGCCGGTGCCGTTGCCGCTCTGGACGATCGCTCGCCGGAACAGGCCCTCTGCCTCCGGTGTCGCGAGCAGCGCGCCGGTGAGCGTCGCGCCCGCAGACTGGCAGAAGACCGTGACGTTGCCGGGGTCAAGAAGTCGGGTGCCAGCCAGTCGCGGTGCTCCTCCCACGAGCCGTGGGGGCCGTCGGGGAAGAACTGGCCCGGAGACATCTCCGACGAGCCGTAGAACTCCTTGATGCGGCTGACGGTGACGTCGCCGAGAGTGATCTGCTCCGGGCTCTGATCCATGCGATCCGTCCTCGGGTCTGGAGTGCGTTGCCGAATGAGACCGAGCCTGGACACGCGGACGGGCGCGCACCACTCCCGGGGTGTCCCACCCCTCACAGGGTGTGGCTGGGGTCGGGCCCCGCACCGAATACGGGGGGGGATGAACGGACCCGGCCCGCTCGGCGCCTTTCTCCAAGCCCGACGGGCGCGGCTGCGCCCCGAGGACGTCGGCCTGCGCGATCTCGGACCCCGCAGGCGGGTGGCCGGGCTCCGGCGCGAGGAGCTGGCGCAGTTGGCGGGCGTCAGCGCGGCAGGCACCCGGAGGACCCGCTGCTCGCGGAGCTGATCGGCGAACTGACGATGAAGAGCCCGCAGTTCGTCACGCTGTGGGGCGACCACCGTGTGGCGCCGTGCGATGCCGCTGCCTACGAGCTGCACCATCCCCTCGTCGGCACGGTGACGGTGACACAGCAGACACTGGCGATCGCCCGTTCACCGGAGCAGGCACTCGTCGTGTGCACAACCCCCGCCGGCTCCTCGTCCGAGGAGGCCCTCGCGCTGCTCCGGCAGACGAGCGCCGCTCTCGCGCCATCCCGCCTCGCAGTAGCCTGTCAGCGTCCGTGCGAGGGCCATCTCGGCGGGATCTGTCTCCGCCGGTGATCTTCCAGGCCCGCACGCGACCGCACAGGCGCCCGCTCCGGCCGGGCCCCGTTCCGGCGCCGCTCCTGTGCCCGAGCCGGAACCCGCTGCGCCTGTCATCAGCCGGCGCGTCCCGAGACGATGTGATGCCTGCTTGGTATCTGGGCCAGCTGGTGGGCTTCGATCTGGAGGCGACCAGCCCTGACTCACTGACCGGTCGCTGAGAGGACTCGGCCGCCCAGAAGCCAGGAGCCGACTCTTTCAAGGCCACCGGTGATCTGGTTAGTTCCGACCTGAGGAGCGACTCCGACATTGCGCTCGTAGCCGTCGTCCGCGTTGGCGGTGCCAGCTCCAAGGATGATCAGAGCTGAGGCCGCTACTGCTGTCGCGAGAACGGTCAGGTGCTTCATGAGGGACCTCCGCTGATCAAGGCGACTTTTCGGCAGGATCATTCGCCGCCCCTTCCTCCGCCACCCGAACCTCCTCCAGATGGCCGTCATCTCACTCGCGCGGAGCGCCGGTGCTACTCGGGCATCTCCGGCTCAAGGCGCCTCCTGGCCTGCTTCGCGAAGCTCCTCACCAAGATCCTGGGCCCGGGTGTTTCGACCTGTGGGCGCCTCATCACCCGCAGTCTGCGGCAGGCAATCGACGGCCCAAGCTCCCCGCGAGGTGTCGTGCCGCGAAAGCCGCGTCGCCGGAACCTGCGGCCAGCAGCTGCAGCACGGTCGATGGCCTTACCGCTTCAGTGCTCGGTAGCGCTTCATCAGGGCAGTGAGCTTCTCGGGGGCGGCTCCGCTGTCCAGCCCGGCGAGGAGATCGTCAGGGCACAGCTCGCAAAGACCGCCCCACCATCTCCGCGCTCTGTTGTCGGATTCGGTACCCGCCAGGTACGCCTCGGGCGACGTATCGCCTCTCGCTCACGCTTCTCCCCGGACGTCAGCCGCTCCGCTCACCGTAACGCGCGGTTGGTGGGCGCGATGGTCACCGGCAGTTGCAAGGTGCGAACAACCCCCCGCGCGTGTGGGGACGGCGGCGGGGCGGCACTAAAGGTCTGGCGGACGAAGTCGTCGACGATCCGCTGCCGCTCGTCGGCGGACGTCCGGGCGAGCTGGCCGACGGTCAGCATTCTGGGTGGGGTCGCTCATGGGAACGACTCTCAACGCTCCAGTAGTTGGAGAAGCAAGCCGCTTTTCACGGCGGCCTGTCGCGAACGCGCTCCGACGGTCTCCGCGTCGCCCTCCCCCACGCCTCGGCCGTCTCCGGCTTCGACCGCCTGACCGCGCCGCGCGCCACCGCATGTCATGCCGGACGCCGGCCGTCAGGCACCCTGCCACCACTTCGGGCTGAGGGCCATCTCCCGCATCTGCTGCATCGTCAGGGCGGGCGTCGAGCGGGTCGCCGCGCTGTGCTGGGTAGCGGAGTTGAAGGCGGTGACGACCACGCGCTTGCCGTCGGCCCGCATGGTGTCCACGGTCCACATCAGCACGCCGTCGACGCCCTTCTCATCGGGACCCTGCTGGACGGCGATGCGGGTGCCGTCGGCGAGGGTCTCGTCCCCGGGGTGGAAGAGGTCATCGGCGACGTCCCGCATGTCCGGCTGGACGTTGACCTGGACCAGGCTGCGCCCCCGACCGTCGTCGACGACGACATAGGCGTATTCGGCGTCGTCGCCGCCGCTCTTCTTGACGACCTCGACGCCCTTGGGGAGCAGACCGGACAGGGTGTCGGCAGCGGTGCCGCCCGTGGGTGCGGACGGCTGCTCCGCGCGCTTCCGGGGGCTGTCGGGGATGGCATCGGCGATCCTGCGCCATTCCTGCGCCGTCGTCAGGTGCTTCAACTGCGCCGGGGACAGCGGAGGTTCGGCACGACTGACCGGGGCGCCCTTCTCGGCGGCGGCGTTCCACTCCCGCACGGAGACGCTCCGCCCACCCGGCGTGACCAGGTTCGCGGTCCACAGCTTGGTGTCCACCCGCCGGTCGGGGTACTCGTAGCCTTGGAGGACCATGAATGCCGACCCGTCGGGCAGTCGGTCGATGACGCAGGCGTCGTACGGGACGAGTGTTCTGTCCGGGCACTGGGTCAGCTCCCGGGCCTGCCGGCCGCCGGGTTCGACCCGGTCCACGGAGACGGAGAGGGCCGCGGGGCCCTTGCCGTCGTCGTAGACGACCGACGCGTACGGCCGCGTATCCGGGTCCTGCCCCGCGCCCCGACCGTCCTCGTTGCTGAACGTGCCCTTGGGAAGCAGCTGCTCCAGCGTGCGGATCACCTCCTTCTCACCGACCGCGGCGGTCGACGGGGAGGACGTGGCCGGGTGCGGGGCGGCGGCCACGGACGAGGGCCGCGCGGCCGACGAACCGTCCCAGGGCACCACCAGCACACCGCCCACACCGGCGAGCGCGACGCCGGCCGCGCCCGAGACGAAGGCGGCCCGGCGCCGCGTCCGCAGTCGCCGTCCATGGGCCGCCCCGGCGGCACTGAGCGCGGCGCGGTCGCCGTGGAAGGTCCCGCCGACCTGGTGCAGGGCGGTGGAGAGCCGCTCCTCGAAGGGATGCTCCTCGAAGGGATCGCTCTGCTGTTCAACGGGCATGACGCACCACCGTTTCCGCGAGGTCGAGAGAGTTGAAGAGCAAGGGATGAGAGGGAAGGGCAAGGAAAGCGAAAGTGGGAGTGAGGGTGAGGGTGAGGGTGAGGGTGACTGTGTGGGTGGAGGCGCGGATGACTGTGATTGCGCGTGTGGGGCGGGCGCCGGGGGTGCCGTCAGGGGTGGGCATAAGCCCCGATGTCCTCGCCCAGCAGGTCCCGGAGCCGTCCGAGGGCGCGTACGCACCGCGTGCGTACGGCGGCCTGACTGGCGTTGAGCACATCTGCGGTCTCCGCAATGGACCGGTCCTCCCAGTAGCGCAGGACGACCACGGCCCGGTCCTTTGCGGGCAACTGGCCGAGCGCGTCCAGCAGCGTGAGCCGCAGGACTGCGTCCCCGCCCGCCGCGTCGGCCCGGTCGGGCAACACCTCCATCGTTCGCTCGGTGCTGCTGCGCCGTCGCTGGTGGGCGAGAAACGTCCGGGTCAGCACGGTCTGTGCGTACGCGGCGGGATTCTCGGCCCGGCTGACCCGCCCCCAGTGGACGTACACCCGGCCCAGCGTCTCCTGCACCAGGTCCTCCGCGAGATGCGTGTCGCCCGCCGTGAGCAGACATGCGGCCCGGTACAGGTGTCCGGCCCGCGCCACCGCGAACTCCGCGCACGCCTCCGCGCGGCCCTGCCTCATCTGCTCCCCTTGCCCCGGTGGCCCGGTATACGTGCGTGTGTCCTGCTGTCCTCACTCCTTCGATGCGGTGGGAGGGGAAAATGTTTCACGCGGTTTCCATCGAATTGCGACAAGCGGTCGCGGCAGGCCATCGCCAGTCATAGCCGGTCATCGCAGGATGACTTGGACTCCGCGCCCTTCGAGGATTTCCAGGAGCAGGTCGAACAGGGTTGTCGTCTCGCCCTCGCCGGTGGGGACGGACTCCGCCAGTCGTGCCCTGGCCTCGGCCGCGTGCTGCCAGTCCACGGTGAAAGGAGGTGCGGCGCCCCAGCCGCCCCGCAGGCAGTCGTCGAGGGCAGAAAGGTTCCAACCGAAGTACCCACCAGGCCCGTTGACGGCCTCACCCAGCGCGCAGTAGAAGCTGTCCTCGTCGACGACCTGGCGGCCGTCCAGGGTGAATGTCCGGCCGGCGGGCTCGTCCGGCCTGCCTCGGCGCTGATACGCCCGCGACCACAACGCGACGGACAGCCAGGCGTGCCTGTGTTCGGGGTCGAGCCTGCGCCACATTCCCTTGCGATTCAGGCGACCCGTGCGGATCAGATCCCAGACCCCCTCCGCTCCCGGTAGCGCGTGGTCACACCACAGCGTCACCGTGAGGTCGACGAGGCCGGCTTTCCGGGCGGAGGGCTGCACGGCAACGGCGGTGACGTCGTTGACGAAGTAGGACCCCATGGTGACACCGTCGATGTCGAGCACGTCGAGCCAGGCGTTCCCCGCTACGGCGCGACGGCCGCCGACGTGGTCCAGGCTCTTCAACAGACCGCTCCGCGGATCGCACCCCGCGAAGCACACCCGACGTGCGCCCTCTTCCTCAAGCGGCGTGAAGAGCCCCTCGGCCTCGTGAGCGAAGCCCCAGAAGTCGGCGTCGACCTCGTCGTCCTCGTCCGCCCTCAAAGCGTACTTCTGTCCCTGGCCGCCATGGCCTGATGTCCGCATCGCATCCCGCATGAGGGCGTCGATCCTACCGGTGCCGGTTCCGGTGCCGGTTCCGGTGCCGGTTCCGGTGCCGGCGCCGAGGGACGCAGCCGGCGGCGCCAGCACCGCACCCGCAGACGCGTCGGTGACGGCTGCGATGCGTGCGCGGAGAGTCGATGGTGCGCGACAGAGTGTTGGCTTCGGTCGGTCCGGCAGCGTGTGTGGCGTGTCGCCTCAACCTGATGGCCACCAGATGCGTCTTACTGGCAGCGGTAATCCATACTCCGTAGTCCGTAGTCCGCACGACAGAAGGCCCGGCCGTACATGTCCTCGCAGGCTCGTCGCCGTTCCCGTGGCACCTTCTACCTCGCGCTGTGCGGGCTCGTCATCGCCTGCCTTGGGTTCGGCGCCGCACTGTGGGCGCAGGACCACACCACGTGGTTCAAGCGCCTGCGGGGCGGGAATGCCTGGTCCCTGACCTACCAGGGTGACGCCGTCGGCGGCCAGGGCAGCGCCCTCACCATCCGCTATCGGTTCAATCCGGACAGCTTCAAGCCGGCCCACCGCATCGAACAGCTCGGCCGCACGCACCTCCCGTGGAGTGTGCACGCGCTGGTCAACACCGGGGAGGTGGCCAGGGTGGAGGTGGAACCGGAAGGGCACACGGTCGCGACGTGCCGGATCCTCCTCGACGATGTCCGCGTCGTCGCCGAGGGCAAGTCCCCCGCCCCCGGCCGCCCCGCCGTCTGCGACGTCACGACCAGCAGCACCCCCGAGAAGTGGCCTCGTTGATCGAGGTCGGGGCCGGCGGTGCCTGTTCTGTCAGACACCGTCCCGGCGGCATCGCGGGATGCGGGTGACGAGTTCGCGGCCTCAGGCAGCATGGGCGGCATGGGCGTCATGGGCGGCATCCAGAACACGTCGCCCGGCGCACCGTGCCACAGGCGGGGCCGGGCCGGGCCTCTCCGCAACCCGGTCACGGACTGCACGCCCTCTCCAAATGCTCCACAAGAAGTTCGAGAGTTGATCGAGCCTCCTTGCGTTACCTTCCTCTCGTCGCCTGACCGACGCCGCTACGGCCCTCCCGCTCAGGCGCGACGTCGATGGGGGGAACCATGGGCATCGCACTTCCGACCGACGACACCGGCAGCCCTGCGCGCTGCTGTGTGTTTCTCTCCGACAACAGGACCGGCGGCCCCGTCTCCGGGGCGTTGGCCTTCCTCGAAGCCCAATTGACCGTCACCGACGGGGGTTCGGGCAGCGACGTGGGAATCGCTGCCGGTACCGGGAATCCGGTGCGGATCCCGTTGGGGCTGCTCGGCAGTGACCACGCCGGGTACCTCTCGTGGGACCTGGCGCCACTGTGGCGGCAGGCCCTGCAGCTGGCCGAGCGGCCCGACGGCTCCACCGCCGAGGTCCGGCTCGCCCATGTGTGGCTGTACCTGGGCGGTCCGCTGCAGAGCGCGGTGGACGTCCTGGCCGAGGCCGACGAACGGGCGCAGGCACTGGTCCTGCGGCTCGGCGTGGACCGGGGCGGAGTCTTCACCGGCTCCGCCACCGGCTTCCCCGCCATGCAGTCGCCCTCCCTCCTGGACTGGTATCTCTCGCCGGGCTCCTTCGCCTACGTACCGGCCGAACTCATCGGGCAGGGCGGCTGCGAGACCCTGTTGCCCTCCAATGTGGCCACCCAGCAGTACCAGGTGCACCAGATCGTGACCGTCCCGCATCTCCTGGCCAACCTGGACTACGGCGCGCAGTACGCGTCCACGGCCGACGGCGGCGGTGGCACCGACTCGACCGGTGTTCCGGTGCCGATCGCCCTGGTGATCAGCTACGACGTCACCTGGATTCCGGTGGGGCACGGGCTCGGCCAGGTGACCTACAGCCTTCCGCTGGCGCCGGGCGAGCAGGTACAGCTCGCGGTGGTGGACTGGTCGCGCACCTCGACGGACAGTCGACTGGAGGACATCGCGCTCACCGATGACCTGGAGCACGCACTCACCCGCGACCGGACGGTCGACGAGGTGGTCAAGGGCGCCGTCAACGAGTGGCAGCGCGGTGGGTCGGTGATGGCCGGCGCGGCCGGGGCGGCGTCGGTGGGCATGTTCGGCGGCTCCGCCGCGATCGGCGGCGGCTACGCCACCACGACCGGCGACCGTAGCGTGTCGGCGGACACCGTGCAGAACCTGCACGACCAGATCCGCCAGCACTCCACCTCCGTGCGCGACATGCGCAGCACGGTCGTCGTGCAGTCCCGCCAGGCGGAGCACTCCACCGCCCAGACCAGGACCGTGCGCAACCACAATCACGCGCATGCGATGACGCTGCTCTACTACGAGGTACTGCGGCACTTCCGGGTGCTCGTCGAGCGCGGCACGGTGCGGCCGGCCGTCCTGCTGCCCGCCGCGTCCCCGAACCTCGACGACGAACTGGTCATCGTCCGCTACCGCCGTCTCCTCCAGGCCGGGCTGCTCGACCCGCAGCTGGCCGGCGGATTCGACGCGGTGGAGAAGTACGCCGCCTGGCAGGAACTGCAGCCCGAGGTGCCGGTTCCGCCCGACCCTGGCAGCGTCGAGTTCATCCTGTTCCAGTTCCGCTTCACCATCGGTGATCTGTCCAATTTCCAGGACCGGGTGCCCACGACTGTCGCCCTGACCCAGCGGGCGCCGGACGGCGGTCAGAAGGTCACGTACCTGGTCCGTCCGCAGCACAGTGACTGGGACCCGGACCCGACCCACCTGCAGAACCCCGGCGACTTCCAGCACACCCACGCCATGGTCGATCTCGCCGGTGTTCCCCGCTCCGACGAACGCGTCAACTGGCGTGATCTGCGGACGATTTCGGTGACCCTCACGCCGCCGTACACCGAGGGTCGCAACGACGACGTCGCCGTGGAGCACCTGGTCGTCACGGCCGTGGACACCGCGGGCAACACTCACCTCCTGGTGGACGAGCCCAGCGGCAAACTGTTCCAGAAGCCGTCCACGACCTGGGCCCTGGCGGTCCGTCAGGCACCGGAGCCGGCGCCGGCGCCGAGCCCGTTCCAACGGCTCGGCGACGAGGAGAACCTGCTCCGGATCCGGCTGCGCAGGCACCTGGTGCAAAACCGCGAACACTACTACCGGCTGATCCGGCTCGGCGAGGACCCCAACGCCCGGTGGACGGAGCTGGCGGGCAGCAGTCTCACCGTCGGCGGCACCACGCGCCCGCTGTTCCAGGCCGTCGAGAACCGCGCCGTGGAGGTGCTCGGGGACGCCACGGCCTTCCCCCTCGATCCCGCCCTGTTCGACGGCTCGGGCGAGGGACGGGTACACCTTCCGAAGGTGGATCCCGCCCGCAGTGAACAGCTGATCAGCCTGCCCACCCGTGGGATCTTCGCCGAGGCCAAGCTCGGCCACTGCAACTCCGCGGAGGTCATCGACAACACCCGGTTCTGGGACTGGCAGAAGTCGCCGGATCCGGACAGTGCCCCACAGATCGCCCCGGTGTCCACGGCGAGCCGCGAGGTGGTCGTCTCCACGACGCCCTCGGGGCTGCCCGCCTCGGCGGTGACCATCGTCCAGCCGCCGCAGGCCCCGGACCCGGTGGGGATGGCGGCGGCCCTGCAACTCCTCGGCAAGGGCGACATCTTCCGCGACGAGTCGATGCAGAAGGAGATCGCCGCGCTGCTGACCTCGCTCGCGAGCAACGCGGCCGGCCTCGCGGGCAAGAGCCCCGGCACGCCCGGCACTTCCGGAACGCCCGGCACCGGCTCGACGCCCGGCGGCGGGACGGGTACCGGCACTCCCGGCACCGGAACGGGTACCGGCCCCGGCGCTCCGTCCGGCGGCGCGGGTACCCCGGGCGGCGGTACGCCCGGCGGTGGCACCGGAACCGGAGGCACCACATCCCCGGGCACCGGCGGAACACCCCCCGGCACGGGCGGCACCCCGGGTACCCCTGGTCCCGGTACGCAACCCGGCACCGGCGACGGCGGTCCCAGCGCTCCGAAGCCGCCCGCTCCCGCGCCGCACCCCACACCCCGGCCACCCGTGCCGATCGGCTCCAACAACCGGTCGTTCGTGTTCAGCTTCGCCCCGGTCAGCTTCGGCCCCAGCGAGGCGGACTGGGAGCGCGGCAGGTTCGCCGTCGCGATCTTCCAGGACGGCAAGCCGGTCCTCGGCCAGGACAATGTGGTGCCGGCGGCGCCCAGCATCATCCTCAACGGCAAGGTCGCCCTGGACAAACCGCTGGACATCGTGGTCGACGGCTCCTCCACCCACTGGGTGGCCTACCCCTCGATCTACTCGTCGGCCATGGCGGGCAACCCGGCCACCGTCGGGACGGCGCCCGGCATTCTGATCACCACGCATCTCGTCGGCAAGCTGACGCTCGCCAGTCTCGATCCCGGGCAGCGCAGCTACGTCTTCTCGATCCAACGGGACGTCAAGTTCACCTCGGTGACGCTGAGCGAGCAGCAGATCCGTCAGCAGGGACTGGAGAAGGTGGTGTCGGGGCAGATCAACGCCAGCTTCGACAAGGTGATCTCGTTCGGCGCCGGGCTCAGCTCGTCGGAGACGTCGTCCACCAGCACAGGGACGACCACCAACAAGACCGACACCGTGCCGGTCACCTACTTCAGCGGACTGATGTCCATCAACCCGGTCAAGAGCTGACGACCGCGACGGGGCCGGCGGCGGGTAGGCCCCGCCGGCCCCGCCCGGAGGCGGTCACCTCGGCTTGGTGCCGCACACCACCGTCGTCGGGACCCAGGGGCCGCTCCACCACATCCGGGCTCCCGCAGCACGACGGGTGAGGCTGCGCATACCCAGCCGCTCCAATTCAGCACCGTACTGGCGGGTGTTGCGGATATCGGCGACGACGAGGCGGCCACCGGGCCGGAGCACGCGGACCGCCTCCTCGATCGCCGAGGTACGGCCGGCCGGGTCGGAGATGTTGTGCAGCGCCAGGCTGCTGACCACGACGTCGAACTGATCGGATTCGAAAGGGAGTTGCGTCATGTCGGCGGTGTGCAGCTCGATCCGGTCGGCCACGTCTTCGGCCTGCGCGTTGCGCTCGGTGGCGGCCGGGTCGTTGCCACTCTGGTCCTGGCTGCGCCACAGGTCGACGCCGTACGCCCGGCCGTCGGGGAGGCGGCGGGCGGCCGCCAGGAGCACCGCGCCCCGCCCGCAGCCCAGGTCGAGGACGCGCTCGTCCCCGCGTAACGCCAGTTGGTCGAGGAGCTTCTCCCAGACCACGAACTTGCCGCGGCGGGTCGTGTACAGGTACACCCCCGCGCAGACGAGCGCCGCGCAGCCGACGAAGAGCGCCCAGGGCGCGGGGGGGCAGACCGTCCACGGCAAAGGTGACGACGCCCCAGGCCAACAGCCCGATGCCCACGGCCCCGTACAGCGTCGGTACGTAGGGGGCATCCACGCCGTACTTGCCCTGACGCCGGGCAGCGGGTCGATGTGACGTGCGGTGAGTCAAGATCGCTCCTTGTTGGTGGTTGGTGCCGTGACCGTGCCGCGACTGTGCCGCGACCGGTGGCCGGCGCCGCACTCGCCGGCCCGGTCGCGGCGGATTCCGACACTCAGAAGTCGTCCGGCGGCGCATTTCCCCTACGGGGCACGGTGATTGGCCGTGGAGATCAGAGTATTGCGGCCTCCTGACGCCGTGTGAGTCGACCGGTGTTCAGTTCCAGACGGGTGCCGGAGAAGCGGGTGCGCAGGCGGCGGTCGTGGGTGACGATGACCACCGCGCCTCGGTATGCGGCCAGCGCTCCCTCCAGTTCCTCGACCAGGGCCGGGGAGAGATGGTTGGTGGGCTCGTCCAGCAACAGCAGGTCGACGGGTTCGCAGACCAGGCGGGCCAGCTCGATGCGGCGTCGTTGGTCGTAGGACAACTCGTGCACTGTCGAGCGCAGGTCGGCGGGGCCGAACAGGCCGAGCGAGAGCAGCTGCGCGGTGTGCTCGTCGAGGTCGCCCCCACGGCCGTGGGCGAATGCCTGCGGGACCGTCAGGCCGGGCGGCCAGGGGGTTTCCTCCTGCCGGAGGTGCCCGATCCGGCCCCGTGTGCGCACGGTCCCCTCGTCGGGCCGCACCTCACCCGCCAGTACCCGCATCAGTGTCGTCTTGCCCGCACCGTTGGGTCCGGTGACCAGCATCCGCTCCTCGCCACCGATCCGCAGCGAGGGCACGTACAGGCGCTCTCCGACGCGGATGTCGGAGAGTTCCGCCGCCGGCCGCGACGGCCGGTCGACTGCGGCCTGCGACGGCTGGTCGACGGAGGTGGTCATGCGGGCGGCGAACACCAGCGGGTCGGGCGGCGGCGCGACGGGGTTGGCCGTCAGTCGCTCGGCGCGCTCCTTCGCGTTGCGGATACGCACCATCGCCCCGTGGCCACGGCTACGGGAGCGGAACGCATCGTGGCCGAACACGGCGAACGGGAGCTTGCGCGGGATCGCCGCCAGTCGCGCCACGTTGGTGGCGGTCAGCTTCTGGTTGCGGGCCAGTTCCGTGCGCCAGTCCTCGTACTCCCGCAGCCTGCGCCGCCGTTCGGCGGCCTTGGCGGCGAGGTAGCCGTCGTAGCCGTCTCCGTAGCGCGTCACCTTGCCCTCGGCGACCTCCAGGATCGTGGTGGTGGCCCGTTCCAGGAACACCCGGTCGTGGGTGACCGCGAGCACGGTGCCGCGGTGTGCCCGCAGGTGGGTCTCCAGCCAGTCGACTGCCTGGTCGTCCAGATCGTTGGTGGGCTCGTCCAGCAGCAGGAGTTCCGGCCGGGACGCCAGCGTGGCGGCCAGCGCGAGGCGCGATCGCTCACCGCCCGACAGTGTGTTCAGCCTCCTGTCCCGTGCCAGGCCCGGCGCATCCGTGCTTCGAGATCGCGCAGATCGGCAAGTGCCACGTCCACGGCGTCCTGGACGGTCGCCCCGCCGGGCAGCGCGATCGACTGGGCGAGATAGCCGATCCCGCCGGGCGCGCACACCGTCAACTCGCCGTTGTCAGGCTATTCCTGATGTGCGATCAGTCGCAGGAGGGTGGTTTTCCGGCGCCGTTGTCGCCGATGACACCGGCCCGTTCGCCGGGCTTGAGGGTGAAGGACACCTCGTCCAGCACGACATGGTCGTCGTAGCGACGGGTGATGTTCTGAAGGGATAGCTGTGCAGTAGGCATGGGAAAGTCCCCTGTTCTCGGCCGAGCCGAACGCAACGGGTGAGGAACGCATCCGTGTACGCCAGGACGTCCCGCGGCACGCCGGACGAACGGCATCGCGGGAGAAGCGCAATCACGGATGAGAACGCGCGCCAGCGGAGCCGGGCTCAACGCGGCGGCGGGGGGACTATCACAGGAAACCCATGCGTCACACCGTAGATCGGGTGACTGTGCGCCTGCAAGCACTTTCTTCGGCGAGGTGCCGGACCAGGAACAAGGGAAGGAGCCGGCTCCCCTCGTGCGCAGGCAGGCGGCGTGCGCAGGCAGGCACCTCCACGGCGGGCGTTCAGCCGACGGTCGGCCAGTCCCAACCGAGTTGGAGGAACAGCCCCAGCCGGTCGGACACGCCACGGATCTCACCGATGCGGCCGTCGGCCACGGTGAAGACGAAGATCGCCTCGTTCTCGAAGCTGCGGCCGGTCGGTACGGGCATGCGGGGGTGCGCACCGGAGCTGACACCGCTCTGGGTGATGCGGGCGACGACCCTGTCGCCCTCGGCGATCAGCTCGTCGATCCGGGCCCGGTAGGGCGCGAGTGCCGCGAGTTGGGTGGCGATCGCGGCGAAGGCGGCACCGGGTTCGTCCGGCTCGCCGTGGATGACCTTGTTGTGGTCCACCACGTCCGCCGCGAGGTAGTCGCCGAGTTCGGCGACGCGGGCGTCGTTGAGTGCGGCGAAGAAATCGGTGACGAGCTGCTTGTGCTGGCTGATGGTCATTCCGACCCTCTCTTACACCGTAAGGATCCGTGCGGCACTACCCTTGCCTTACGACGTAAGAAAGTCAAGGGAAGCGGAGCGCGACGATGACCAACAAGCGGGTGGGGCTCACCCTGGACAAGGTGCTGGAAGCGGCCCTGGAAGTCGTCGACCGGGATGGCATCGAGAAGCTGTCCATGCGCCGGTTGGGCGCCGAACTCGGCGTCGAGGCAATGACGCTCTACCACTACCTGCCCAACAAGGCGGCCCTGCTGGACGGCCTCGTGGAGCGAGTGGTCGCGGCCGTTCGACCGTCATTCGACGGGCCGGCGGGCGAGTGGCCGCAGCATCTGCGGGCCTTCGCGGTCGCCTTCCGGGACGAGTTGCTGCGGCACCCCGGCGTGATCGTGCTGATCGCCACCCGCCCCGCCCGGTCCCCCGCCGCCCTCAAGGCGGTCGAGGACACCGCCGCCGCACTCGGACGTGCCGGAATCGCACCGCTCCAGGCGCTGAGGATCGTCAACTCCGTGGCCACCTTCGTGATCGGCCACTGCCTCGCCGAGGCCGCCACCACTCCGGGGCACCCCGAGCAGGTCACGGACGACGTACTCGATCTCGCGACCTTCCCCACCCTCGCCGCCGCCGTCGAAGCCGGACTGGGCACCCCCGCAGACCACCAGGCGCGCTTCGACCTCGCCCTGGATGCCCTGTTGCCCGGTCTCTGCCACTGACCACTGTCAGCCGGGCCCCGGACTGACGCCGGGGCCCTCAAGGCCCTTGACTGCTCGGCCTGCTGACGTGCCGACCTGCTCTCGCGCGTACGTGGCGAGGGGCGGAACGCTGCTCACCGGATCCAGGGGTTCGCGCTGGCGGCTCTGTTGGGAGACCGCTTGACGGGCGGGGCGAGGTGAGCGGCCGCCACCGCAGTCGTGAGTCGAGCGGCCCGAGCCGCGTGGAACGGCGTGGTGCTCGCCTCTTCACTCCCCGCCGCACTGCCGGCGGCATGGTCCTCTGGAGCAGTGTCGTGTTCCGCCATGATCCTCGACCTTTCTGGCCACCCCTCGGCGCCAGCCACATCCTGCAGCCCACCCCGGTACGCTGACCGGGAAATCAGTTAAATTCCCCCGCACGCGCAGCCTTGGCCCGAACTCCCGCTCCCCCCGCGTACGCCGGCCGCGCCCACGGCCGTCCCGGGAGCGGTCCGAGCCCCGGGAACGTGCGCGCCGCCTCAGCGGACGACCTTGATGCCGAAGTGGCCGCCGAACTTCTGGCCGAGGCCGAAACCGATGGCGGAGTGCATGTGGGCGTACATCTCCATGCCGCGGGCGCAGACCAGGGGGCCGAGGTCGAGGATGTCGTTCCACCCGTAGGACTTCAGCAGGTCGGCGGTCTGCTGCTTGGCATCGGCGTGCTCACCGGCGACGAACATGGTGTGGTCGCCCCCGCCGATCGCCTGCGGGTCGACCACGGTGGACTGCTCCTGGGTGACGAAGGACTTGACGACCTTGGTCTGCGGCAGGGCGCGTTGGATCTGCTCGCCGAGGCTGTCGGTGTCGCACGGGTCGAGCTTCGGCATGACGCCCCATGGGGTGGGCCAGGGATGCTCGCTCCGGTGCTGGTAGACGAACGGCACGGCGTAGTCGATGAGGGTCTTGCGGGTCAGTTGGTCGGCGCTGGCGGTGAGCGTGGCGACGGCGTGGTGTCCGTCGATGCCGTTGATGACCAGTTCGGCGGCGGCCGCGGCCGCGCCGAAGGGCAGCAGGGTGAGGCCGGGGTGGTCGGCGAGGAACTGCTTGTAGGGCGGGTTGCCCATCATGTCCGGCTCGGTGCGGGCCAGGGTGGCCTCCGGGTCGCGGGTGCCGACGAACACGTCGTGGCCGAGTTCGGCGAGTTTGGCGGCGTGCGCGCGGCCACCGCCACCGGTGCCGAGAACTGCGATCTTCATGGCGAACCTTCCGTTTCGATCTCGCGGGCGGAGCCGTGCTCGGACCGGTTGCGGACGCTCTTCGTCCCAGGGCTGCCGGCCGTGGAACACGTCGCCATCTTGATCACTGCTCGGTCCCGCGATGGCCGCCGCGAGTCGTGAACGTCCTCTTTCACCCGGGCAGCCGGCGAATCGGCGTTCCCGAGCAGCGGGGACGGCGGATTCTCACGCGCCCCGCTGGGGCACCGGGCGTCGGCGGGGCGCAGGCATCCGGCCGTACCGGGGCGGGCGCCGTCCTTCCACCGGGCGGCGCAGCACACCTCCGTCGTAGGTCTTCCTTCTGTGCCTTCCCTGGCGCAGAATCCCAGCGACCTGCCGACCCGCCGCCACCGACCGCCCGATGACCAAACCGCAGACAGTCACGGCCACACCCAAAGCCACAGTCACAGTCACAGCCATTGGAGGCCGCCATGCGTCTACGCCGCGTCGCCACGACCGTCGTCCTCGGCGTGGCCCTGGTGTGCGTCGCCTCTGCTTCCAGTCCCGCCGTGGGGCGGGAAGTGGCGGGAGCGGCGGGGGCAGCCGGGCCAGCGGCAGGGGCGACCGCCGGGCACCGTTCGGCTGCCGCCGTCCGGGCTGGGCAACCGCCGGCCTCCCGGCCCGGTGCGGCAGCCGCCTGGCCCGTGCCCACCGGCACCGTCACCGCGCCCGACGGCCGTACGCTCTTCACCGACCGGCAGGGCCGGGTCCTGCGACTGCGCGGGCTCAACCTCGGCAAGACCGACACGGTGACCGAGGAGCGCATCGCCGATCTGGCACGCGACGGTTTCGGCCTGGTGCGGCTCAACATCCAGTGGGAGAAGGTCGAACCGCGACGAGGGCGCTACGACACCGGCTATCTGCGCTACCTCGACCACATCCTGGACTGGGCCGACCGCTGCCGGGTGCTGGTCCTGATCGACTGGCATCAGGACGTCTACGGCCCGGTGTTCGGCCACAACGGCACGCCCGCCTGGGCCACCCGCACGGACGGCCTGCCCTTCGAGCCCAACCCCCACGACTGGTTCGCGGACTACTTCCAGCCGGCCGTTCAGGCCGCCTTCACCCACCTGTACGACGACGCCGACCTGCGCGCCGCGCAGGGGGCCGCCTACGCCAAGGTCGCCGAGGTGCTGCGCGGGCACCGTTCCCTGCTGGGCTATGACCTGTTCAACGAACCGTTCGGACCGGTGCCCGGCGATCCGAACGACCCCCAGGACCAGATCGACGCCTCCGCCGCCTTGGAGCGAGGCCGCCTGGCGGACATGTACCGGCGGCTGATCCGCGCCGTCCGCTCCAGCGACCGCGATGCCTGGCTCTTCCTCGAACCCACCGTGCTGATCGGCCAGGGCGTCCCCACCAGCCTGCCCGCCTTCGACGACCCACGGCCCGGGGCGGACCGGCTCGGCTATGCCCCGCACTACTACGACACCGCCGTCGAATCGGGCGCCGACTGGGACCCGTCCTCGCGCTTCATCGAGCGCTACGAAGCCGCCGTAGCCGACTACCCCACCACCAGCCGGCTGCCGGTGCTGGTCGGCGAATGGGGTCCGCCGCAGGCCACCACCCCCGGCAACGCACAGCTGATGCAGCGTCAAGTGGCCTCCATGGACCGCTTCGCCGCGGGCTGGGCCCTGTGGTACGACTGCCGCGCCGACAACGGCGGCGGCTACTGCGCCTACGACCGCAGCGGCGGCCCCGCCCGCGGCAAGGAGCCGGCTTTCGCCCCGTACGCCCCGGCGGTGGCCGGCATCCCGGACTCCGAGAGCTACGCCCCCACCACGCGGACGTACACGCTCACCATGACCGCGGACCGCGCCACTCGGCGTGCCTGGACGGTGCTGTCGCTCCCCGCGGCGGCCTTTCCCCACGGTGCCCGGGTGTCCGTCACGGGCGGTGGCCCGGCGGTGGTGGTGGGCGCCGGCGGCCCCGGCCGGGCCGGACTGCTGCTGCCGGGGGCGCGGCCGGGGGCTGCGGTGCGCGTGACGGTGACCGCCCGCTAGACGGCTGAGCGGAGGGTGCGCCGACGGCAGCGGCCACGTCTCTCGGGTGACGGCGTGGCCGCAGCGCGGCCCGCACTCAGAGCTGTACCACGGCCTTTCCGGTGTTGCGGCCGTCCAGCAGGCCGAGGAAGGCGTCGACCGCGCCCTTGATGCCGTGTTCGACGGTCTCGCGGAAGGTGATCTGCCCTTCCGCCAGCCAGGAGCCCATCTGCCGGGCGAAGCGCGGGTGGAGGTCCATGTGGTCGCCGACCTCGAAGCCGCGGAGGGTGAGTCGTTTCTTCACCAGCTCGATCATGTTGCGCGGCCCGGGCGGTGGCTCGCTGAGGTGGTATCCGGAGATGGCGCCGCACAGGGCGGCCCGACCGTCCACGTTGAGGGCGTCGATGGCGGCTTCCAGGTGGTCGCCTCCCACGTTGTCGAAGTACACCTCGATGCCCTCCGGGGCGGCCTGTGCGAGTTGGGCGTGCACGTCGCCGGCCTTGTAGTTGAAGGCGGTATTGAAGCCGAGTTCGGTGGTCAGGTACGCCACCTTCTCCTCGGATCCGGCGCTGCCGATGACCTCCTTCGCCCCGAGCAGCCGGGCCATCTGACCGGCAAGGCTGCCCACCGCGCCGGCCGCACCGGAGACGAACACCCGCTCATCGGGCTCAAGTCGGGCGATCCTGGTGAGTCCGACGTAGGCGCTGAGCCCGGTCATCCCCAAGGCGCCGAGGAACGCGGAGTCGGGCACGCCGGGCACGCGTTCCAGGCGGGTGAAGCGTCGGGCCGGGGCGACTGCGGCGGTGCGCCAGCCGAGGTCGCTGAGCACCAGGTCGCCGGGGCTCAGCCCGGGCGCCCGTGAGGCGACGACCACGCCGACCGCTCCGCCCGTCATCGGCCGGTTCAACGGGTAGACGGGTACGCCGGGTTGTGCGGTTCCCATCAGTACCCGCATGTAGGGGTCGACGGAGAGGAAGCTGTTGCGGACGAGCACCTCGCCCTCGTCCGCCGCCGGTAACTCCCGCTCGACGAGCCGGAAGTCCGCAGGCTCCGGGCGCCCCTCCGGTCGGCTGCCCAGCTGCCATTCCTGCGCGGTGTATGTCATACGGCGCCGCCCTCCGGGTGGTCGTTGTTGGCGTTCACCCTCGGCGTCGGGGCAGGTCGACCGCGGCCGTACCGCGGTCGCGCAGCGCCGTACGCGCGGGTGATCAGGTCATCGTGATCACCAGTTTGCCAGTGGTGCGGCCGGTTTCCCCGAGTGCGTGCGCGGCTGCCGCCTCGGCGAGCGGGAACGTCCCGGCGATGTGCGCCACCAGCTTGCCCGTGGCGGCGAGATCGGCGATCGCGGTCATGCCCGCGTGATCGGCCTCGACCAGGAGCGCCTCGACCCGTACCCCGCGCCGGGCCGCCTCGGCATGCAGTTCCTGCCCCCTGAACTTGATGGTGACCAACAGGCCGCCGGGGCGCAGGGTGGCCAGGGACCGGTGTCCGTATTCGCCGCCCATGGCATCCAGTACGACGTCGACGTCGCGGACGGCTTCGGCGAAGTCCACCGTGCGGTAGTCGATCAGTTCATCGGCGCCGAGGCCACGCAGGAAGGCGTGCTTGCCCTCGCTCGCGGTGCCGATGACGTAGGCGCCACGGGACTTCGCGATCTGCACGGCCAGGTGGCCGACTCCGCCCGCGGCGGCATGGATCAGGACCCGTTGGCCGGGCTGGACGTTCGCGGTGTCCACGAGCGCCTGCCACGCGGTGAGCGCGGCCAGTGGGAGGGCGCCTGCCTGGACGTGGTCGATGCCGGCCGGCTTGCGGGCGAAGGCCCGCGTCGGCCCGACGACGTAGGTGGCGAAGGAGCCGTGGCCGTACGGGTAGGGCAGCATGCCGAACACCTCGTCACCCGGCTTGAACAGGGTGACTCCGGGTCCGGTCGCCTCGACCACTCCGGAGACGTCCCAACCCAGGACGAACGGGGGCTCGGGGAGGAACAGACGCGGACGGGAGCGGTGGATCCAGTCGGTCGGGTTGATGCCGGCCGCGTGGACGCGGACGAGGAGTTGGCTCGGGCCCGGTTCCGGGCGGGGCAGCTCGACCTCCCGCAGGACTTCCGGTCCGCCCAGGACGTCCTGGCTGATCGCGCGCATGGTGGGTGCTGAGTTCATGATCCCAGGCTGCCGCCGCCCGCCCCCGAACGAAATGGCCTGATGGCCAATATCCGATAGGATCGTGCCATGCATCGTGTGGTGGTCCTGGCCCTCGACGGCGTCTACCCGTTCGAACTCGGCATCCCCAAGCGGATCTTCGGCAATGCCGGGGACCGCTACGAGGTGCTGACCTGCTCGGCGGACGGCGGTCCGGTGCGGACCTGCGCCGATTTCACGATCGCGGTCGAACACGGCCCACAGGCGTTGCGCACCGCCGACACCGTGGTGATCCCGCCCTGCGATCTCGCGCTGAGCACCACGCCACTCCCCCGGCAGGTCGCCGACGCGCTGGCACCGATCCGCCCGGGCACCCGGATCGTGTCGATCTGCACCGGCGCGTTCGTGCTCGCCGCGGCCGGTCTGCTGGACGGCCGCCCGGCGACCACCCATTGGCAGCTGGCCGAGACCTTCCGCGAGCGGTTCCCCCGGGTGGCGCTCGATCCGGAGGTGCTGTTCGTCGACGACGGGGACATCCTGACCTCGGCCGGGGCGGCCTCCGGAGTGGATGTCTGCCTGCACGTCGTGCGGGCGGACTACGGCAGCGAGGTGGCCAACCGGGTGGCCCGGAGCTGCGTGGTGCCGCCTTGGCGCGATGGCGGTCAGGCGCAGTACATCGAACAGCCGGTGCCCGACGCCGCCACGACGGGCACGGCGCCGACCCGGCAGTGGGCACTGGAGAATCTGCATCTGCCGCTGACGTTGGCCGAGCTCGCCGAGCACGCCAGGATGAGTCGGCGCACCTTCGCCCGCAGGTTCAGCAACGAGGTGGGCACGAGCCCCGGCCGCTGGCTCATCGCCCAGCGGGTGACGCGCGCCAGGCACCTGTTGGAGTCGAGCGATCTGTCCGTCGACCACATCGCGGGCCGGGTCGGCTTCGCGACGGGAACCTCCCTTCGCCAGCACTTCCATGCCGCCCTCGGCGTCGCCCCGCTGGCCTACCGACGGACGTTCCGGGTGACCGCGGACGGCAAGGCGGCTGCCTGACACCTCGTCAGGTCGACGGGTCCACGCAGGCCGTTTCCTTCCCTCCGACTCAGCCGTTGGTCCGGGTGCCATTCGTTACCTCTGCTCATGAAAGGCACATGATGCGCCTGTTCCACCCGATTACCATCGGTCTCAGCAGCATCGCCCTGGCCGTGGCCCTCCCCGCCGGCACGGCGCTCGCCGCTACCGGGAAGTTCGGATGGGTGGGGCCCAAGGGCCAGCCGTACTTTATCCAGAACCCGCCGAACAGCAAGTGCCTCACCATGAACCAGGAGGCCCGCGCCCCGCGCAACTCGACGAAGCAGACCGTCGCCGTCTACAGCGGCAAGCACTGCGACGGGCGGGTGACGCGCCTCGCCCCGGGCAAGTCCGCGCCGTCCGGCACACACTTCTCCAGCGTCGTCTTCAATCCGCGGTAGGGCGTAGCCGCGAGACGGTGCACCAGCGCCGAACGCACCGCCCAGTTCGCCGTACGGCGACGCCGTGACCGGCGATCCGGACGGTGCGTTCGGCATCGCGCGACGGACGTGAGGGCGGAACTCCCCAGCGCAGCATCCCGGTTGGGCACGCTGGCGGCGAGTGCCGCCGAGCCACCCCATGTCCACCCCGCATTCACCTCAGGCGAAAATCATGGGTTCATGAGACGTATCGCCCCCGCCGTCCTCGTCGCGTCCTGGACGTTGCTCGTCGGCTCCGTGCCCGCCCATGCCGCGCCCACCGTCGACGAACACACCCGTCACCCCCGCGACAACACCCCCGACCACAGCTACAGCTACAGCTACAGCTACAGCTACAGCACCAAGACGTCGTACGAGCCCGGGCAGAATCCGCGGACCTATCAGCGCGCACCCAGGGGCTTCGTGCCCGTGTTCACCGAGAACGTCTCCCGGCACGGTTCCCGGGCCGCCGGCGACAGCGACCTCCTCCTCGCGCTGTGGGACCGCGCTCGCGAGGAGGGCCAGCTCACGTGCCTCGGCGAGGACTTCGGGCCGGACGTGCGCGCCCTGCTCGCCGCCATGGGCAAGGTGGGATACGGCAATCTCAGCGGACGCGGCAAGCAGGAACTCCACGACACCGCCGTGCGGATGGCGCAACGGCTGCCGCAACTGCTCGACACGATCGTCAAGAACGGCGAGTCGATCGACGTCGTCAGCTCCGGGCAAGGGCGCGCCGTCGACAGCGGAACCGTCTTCACCGACGCGCTCACCCAGGCCGATCCGGCGCTGAAGCCGCTGGTCGGGCCCGCCCGTACGGACAAGGACCTGCTCTACTTCCACAAGTCGGCCGGCGGCGCCGCCTACCGCAAGTGGCTCGCCGACGACCAGCGCCTGGCGAGCACCCTCAAGGACCTCACCGACCGGCCCGCCACCCGCGCCGCCGCCCGCCACGTACTGGAGAAGATCTTCAAGCCGGCCTTCGTGCAGCGCATCGTGGACGGGGAGTTCCCCTCCGTCGGCGACGACGTCACCGCCGCGAAGGCCGTCTACAACCTCTACGGCATCGCCCCGGCGATGCGCGCGGAGAGCCCGAACGGCCGCGGCTGGCACCTGGACCGGTACCTCGCGCCGCGCGACGCCGAGTGGTTCGGGTACCTGAACGACGCCGAGGAGTTCTACGAGAAGGGCCCCAGCTTCGCCGACAGCGACATCACCTACAAGATGGCCGATGTCCTGCTCGACGACTTCTTCAAGCAGGTCGAGGCCAAGCGGGACGGCACCGGCAAACTGGGCGCCGAACTGCGCTTCACCCATGCCGAGGAAATCATCCCGCTCGCCGCGCTGATGGGCCTTCCCGGCAGCACCGTGGCTGCCGCACCCCGGGAGCCCTACACCTACGCCGGCAACCGCTGGCGCGGCGCGTCCGTGGCTCCCATGGCCACGAACATCCAGTGGGACGTGTTCCGCAAGGGCGACACCTACCTCGTGCGCATGCTCTACAACGAGAAGGAGACCGCCTTCAAGGCGGGCTGCCGGCCCATCGCCAAGGGCAGCCGCTTCTACGACGTGCAGGAGTTGGAACGCTGCTTCGGCCGAACGGCCACCTGAACCGTCACCTCGCCGCGCTGGTCAACCGTTGGGCGGTTCCGGGACGGAGCCGGTGCGCGGGCTCCGGCGCCGGCGCCGGCGGTCGGGGAAAAGCGATTGACGCCGGTTGAACTGAACCGGATTTTGTAGCGGCCCTGAAGCCAGGCATGATCGCCTCGGCAGATGGGAGAACGCAGGTCCGATGCCCGCACCACGGAAGTACCCCGACGAGCTGCGCGAGCGAGCCGTCCGCGAAGTCCAGACCTCAGGCCGTCCGGTCGCTCACGTGGCCCGTGACCTCGGTATCCACAAGGAAGCCCTGCGTGGCTGGGTCCGCCAGGCCGAGGCCGACCAGGGCAGCCGGTCCGACCTGCTGACCACGGCCGAGCGGACTGAGCTGGCCCAACTCCGCAAAGAGATAGCCGAGTTGCGACGGGCGAACGAGATCCTGAAGGCCGCCAGCGTGTTTTTCGCGAAGGAGCTCGACCAGCCCCGCACGAGGCCGACGCGGTGATCAACCACCTCCGCGACGACTTCGGGGTCGAGCCCGTATGCCGGGAACTGGACCTGTCGGTCTCGGCATACAACGCCCGCCGCAAGCGCCCGATGTCCGCCCGGCGCCAGCGCGACGCACACCTCACCGAACGCATCCGCCGTATCCACGCTGCTTCCGGCGAGACTTACGGAGCCAGACGCATCCACCGCCAGCTGGGGCGCGAGGGCATCGCCGCGGCCCGCTGCACCATCGAGCGGCTGATGCGCGAGGACGGCCTGGAAGGCGTGATCCGCGGGCAGCGGCGCCGCACCACCATCCCCGAGCCGTCCGCTCCCAGACCGCCGGACCTGGTCAACCGGCACTTCACCGCCCACCGCCCCAACCAGCTCTGGGTCGCCGACCTCACCTACATCCGCACCTGGTCGGGCTGGGTCTACGTCGCCTTCGTCCTGGACGTGTACTCGCGGATGATCGTCGGATGGCAGCTTGCCACCCACATGCGCACCGATCTTCCACTGGACGCCCTGGAGATGGCCCTGTGGCGGCGCGGGATCAAGAAGGGCTCGGGTCTCATTCATCACAGCGACCGCGGTTCGCAATACGTGTCCATCCGCTACGGCGAACGGCTCATCGAGGCCGGCGCGACCGCGTCCGTCGGCTCCGTCGCCGACAGCTATGACAACGCCATGGCCGAGGCCCTCAACGGCACCTTCAAGGCCGAACTGATCGAACACCAAGGGCCCTGGCACGACGCTGGCCAGGTCGAACGCGCTGTCGTCCAGTGGGTCGGCTGGTACAACACCGAGCGCCTTCACTCCGCCCTCGATTACCTTCCACCCGAGGAATTCGAGGCCCACTACTACCGATCCCAGGCGAACCCCAACGCCGCCTGAAAACACGCAAACCGGCCGCTACGAAACTCGGGGCAGCTCACCGGTCGGCGTCCGGCGATCGGATGGCGCACCATGAGTACAGGGCAGAGACGTCCCGGCGAGCGGGCGGAGACGCATCCCGACAGGCATCGGGACGGGCATCCGGGCAGGCAATCCGCCATGCATCCGGGCATGCATCCCGTCGATGGAGACCTCGTGCGACGGCTGATTGAACGTCAGTTTCCGCGGTGGGCGGGGCTGTCGGTGGCGCGGATCCGGTCCGGCGGCACGGTCAATGCCATGTACCGACTGGGCGACGACATGGTCGTGCGGCTGCCGTTCGTGGAGGGCGGGGCCGAGGACGTCGCCCTGGAGCAGGAGTGGCTGCCGCGGCTCGCGCCCGGGCTGCCCTGGGCCGTCCCCGAGGTGCTCGGGGCCGGGCGGCCCGCCGAGGGGTATCCGTGGCGGTGGTCGGTGTTGCGGTGGCTGGCGGGGGAGAACCCTCGGGCAGGGGCGTTGAGCGAGCCGGTGGGGTTGGCCGAGGACCTGGCCGGGTTCGTGGCGGCGATGCGGAGCCTCACCCTGCCCGGGGCGCCGGCCGCGCACCGCGGAGGGGCGATCGCCTCGCTGGACGCGGCGACCCGGGCGGCGATCGACGCGCTGCGCGGGCTCCCGCAGGAGGGCATCGACTGCGATGCCGTGGCGGCCGTGTGGGAGGACGCGCTGCGAGCCCCGGAGTGGGCGGGGCCACCGGTGTGGTTGCATGCCGATCTGATGCCGGGCAATCTGCTGGTGGACGGTGGCAGGCTGACCTCGGTGATCGACTTCGGGTGCATGGGGGTGGGCGATCCGGCCTGCGACCTGTTCCCGGCGTGGAATCTGCTGCCCGCCCACGCCCGGGAGGTCTTCCGTGAGGGGCTCACCGTGGACGACTCGACCTGGCGGCGCGGCCGGGCCCGGACGCTCTCCCAGGCCCTGATCGCGCTGCCCTACTACCGCGACACGAACCCGGCGATGGCGCACAACGCCAGGCATGTGATCCGCGAAGTGCTCGGCGAGGGCTGAGACTTGCCCGCAGCACACCCGGTGGCGGTCGCCGGTGGCCGCCACGCCCCACCGGCAACCGCCCTGGCTACTTGCCGAAGGGGCCGTTGGCGGTGAAGGCGAGCGCGGCGAAGCGTTCGCCGATACGGCGGTGGGTCGCGGCGTCGGGGTGGAGTTGGTCGGGCAGGGGCAGTTCGGCGAAGTCGGCCTGGCCGTAGAGGTTTCGGCCGTCGAGGTAGTGCAGGTGGGGATCGTCGGCTGCTCGCTGTTCGACGATGCGCTGCAGTTCGTCCCGGATGTCGGTGAGGGTCAGCTTCCCGCTCGCGCGCTCCGCCGGATCGCCCGCGGCGCGGAACCTCAGCTGTCCGGCGGTGAGATCCGGAACGCTGGGGCCCGGGGTGTCTTCGTGGATGGGGCACAGGATGGGCGAGACGACCAGCAGCGGTGTGGTGGGGTGGCCCTCGCGGATGGTGTCCAGGAAGCCGTGGACGGCGGGGGTGAAGGCACGCAGCCGCATCAGGTCGACGTTGACCAGGTTGATACCGATCTTGATGCTGATGAGATCGGCCCGGGTGTCGCGCAGGGCACGGGCGGTGAACGGGTCGAGCAGGGCGCTGCCGCCCATGCCCAGGTTGGTCAGTTCCACACCGCCGAGCGAGGCGGCGAGTGCGGGCCAGGTGGTGCTGGGGCCGGCCGCGTCCGAGCCGTGGCTGATCGAACTGCCGTGGTGCAGCCAGACCTTGCGGCCCTCGTCCGGCGCGGGCTCGACGGGGGCGTCGGTGCGCAGGGCGATGAGTTCGGTGGTCTCGTTGTGCGGCAGCCAGATCTCGACGGTCTTGGCGCCGTCGGGCAGGTCGGTGAAGCGGAGGGTGCCTGGCGCCCCGGGCCGGAGTTGGGCGGTCCCGGTGGTCATGTCGATCGTCAGGGTGTTGCCGCCGGTCACGCTGGCCTGGCCGGTCAGGCGGCCGTCGACGAGCAGGTCGTATCGGCCGTCCGGTCGGGGCGGTACGCCGACGTAGTCCCGCTTGGTGGGCAGTGTGTCCAGCTCGACGGCGGTGGCCCGGGTACGGAACACCAGTCGCACGCCGGAGGGTTGGGACTCCGCCATGGCGAGTTGTCCGTCGGCGCACTGGGCGCGGGCCCGGGCCGGCAGCCGGTGCGGCAGCAGCCCGCGCTCGGTGCGCTCCAGGTCGAGGGCGCCGCGCAGGATGTCGGCGGTGATGGGTGTGGTGATCCAGTCGTGCATGGTGTTCCTCGCCTCAGTGGGTCGATCGAGGTCGCGGTTTCAGGGTGGTCGGGGTGGCGGCAGCGCGATGCTGCGCGGCCGGCCGGGCCGGGACCGTGGCGTTCAGGGCGTGGGCCAGTTCCGCAGGAGCGCGTCGAGGGCGTCCACGATGCGTGACCAGGACTCCTGCGAGTCGGGGGCGCTGTGGCTGAACCCTCCCCCCATTTCCAGGCTGACGTAGCCGTGGAAGACGCTGCCCAGCAGCCGAACCGCATGGGTCTGGTCGGGCTCCGCCAGGTCGTAACCGCGCAGGATCGCCCGCGTCATCTGGGCGTGCCGGACGCCGGCGCTGGCGGCCGCCGTCTCCGGATCGAGCCGGAACCGGGCCGCGGCGTACCGGCCGGGGTGCTCCCGGGCGTAGTCGCGGTAGACGTTCGCGAAGGCGGCCAGGGCGTCCTTGCCGGCGCGACCTGCCAGGGCTTCGGCGGCCCGGTCGGCGAGTTCCTCCAGGGCCAGCAGCGCGATCCGGGTCTTGAGGTCCTGGGAGTTCTTCAGGTGCGAGTACAGACTCGCGACCTTGACGTCGAACTGCCTGGCCAACGCCGAGACGGTCACCTGCTCGAAGCCGACCTCGTCGGCCAGCTCCGCCGCCGCCCGGGTCAGGCGCTCGACGGTCAGCCCTACCCGCGCTGCCATGTCCGGCCCCTTCCTCTCGGTTACCCCTTCACTTACCTGAAGAGATTATGCACATGCCTAATGCCTTTAGGCAAGTGTGGGGGTTCTTCAAGGCGGGGCGTCCTCTTTCCCGCTCCGCTCTCCCGGCACCGGGGCGGCGTCAGCAATCTGACGTAGTGGGCCGGGGCGAATGAGCCCACAGGATGACGGCGGACGCGACCACGGTCTGACGATCAACGCCAACTCCCGTCACTACGTTGGGTGGTTGAGAGGAGACCGATCCCTCACACGAGAGATACAGGAGCGGCATGATCAACAAAATGGCGCGCGCGGCGGGCACCGCGGAACGGCGGCGGCAGGCCAAGCACGACCGTCGTACGCGTGCGGGGGTGGCGTTCGGCGCGGCCGTGGTGGGTGTGACCGCGGCACTGGGCACGGCCGGCCCGGCACAGGCCATGTCAGGTGGCACGCAGCTACCGCAGAAGGGGGCGGCGCCGTGGCTGGCCACCTTGGTGGTCAAGGGTGACGGCCCGTTGCTGCAGCGCGCCTCGTGCGGCGGGGCGCTCGTCGCCCCGGACCGGGTGCTCACGGCCGCCCACTGCCTCGACGGCGTGGACTTCCACAAGGGGGAGCTGCACATCGGGTCCTCGGTGCTCTCGAAGGACCCGGGCATCGTGCGGGACATCCGTGCGGTCACCCTGCACCCGAAGTACCAGCTGCTGCCCTCCCCCGCCGACCCCCAGGCACCCGAGCTGTCCTCGGCCGCCTACGACCTCGCCGAGATCCGCCTCAGCTCCCCCGTGCCCGGTGTCCGGCCGCTTCCCATCGCCCGGCACCGGCCGGCCCCCGGCACCCCCGTGTCGCTCTTCAGCCACGGCACGACGGCCGCACCGGACCCGGCCCACCCGGATCGGGAGATCCGCGGCGATGTGCTGCGCCGCGGCGACCTCACCGTCCGCACCCATGCGCAGTGTGCGGCCCAGACGCCCGCCGTCGTGGACGACGCCTCGGTCTTCTGCGCCCGCGACGTGCCCAGCGGCCGGACCACCATGTGCTTCGGTGACAGTGGCAGCCCCCTGGTCACCTGGGGGCGACGCGGCCCGGAGCTGGCCGGTGTGTTCAGCTTCGCCGGTGAGACCGCGGGCAAGGTGTGCGGGCAGCCGGCCGACGCCGGTTTCGCCGACGTTCCCGCGCTCCTGGGCGCGCTGACCTAACGAAGAACGGAAGCGTGCGACGGGGGCTGCGGCATCGAGCCGCAGCCCCCGTCGACGGTCCGCGGGAGGACGTTGCGTCAGGCCGCCGTCGTGCGCCGGTCGATGACGGTGCGGAGTTTGCCGCTGGTGGGGGTGCGCTCGAAGGCGTGCCCCGCGACGGTCTCTGCGGTGCAGGTCAGCAGGGCCTCCGGGCCGACCGCCGAACCGAGCTCGGGAAGGTGGGCGAGGAACGCCTCGCGAGCGGTGTCCGGGTCCGGTGCGTAGGCGCTGTCGAGGCGGACGGTGAGGTGCTCCCGGTCGGCCGTGCTGGTCAGGAGGAGTTGCAACTCACCGCGGTAGTCGAGGTGTTCCTCGGCGATCTGGGTGAAGCGGCGGTAGTTGAAGTGGTACGTGCCCATGCGGAACACATCGCCGTACCGCCCGAGGAGCTCGATGCGCGGCGTGTGGCTGCCGCAGGGGCACACCCCGTCGACGGCCCGGCCCAGGTCCCCGATCTCGTAGCGCTCCAGGTGCTGTCCGGCCCTGGTGCGGGTGGTGAAGACCAGCCTGCCCGGCTGCCCCTCGGGAACCGCGCGGTCCTCCTTCGGGTCGAGGATCTCCAGGGTGTGCAGGTCGGTGAGGACGTGGTGCACCGTGCCGTGGGCGTGGGCGCACTGGTAGCCCAGCGGGCCCAGGTCGGTGCTTCCGTAGGCGGCGGAGCGGATCACCTCCACGCCGAAGTTCTCGGTGAGGATGCGGCGTTGCTCGGTCGTGAAGTGCTCGCCGCCGTAGAACACCTTGCGGATGCCGCCGTAGGAGCGCAGGCGATCGGCTTGGCTGTGGAGCAGCTGCCACAGGAAGGACGGCATCCCGAAGAGGGTGTCCACGCGGTAGGCGACCAGTGCCTCGGCTATCGCCTCGTGGTCGGGGCCGGCGGCCATGGGGATCTGGGTGGCGCCCAGGCGTTCGAGGATGGAGAAGAAGCTGATGAAGCTGCCGTACATCTCTCCGCAGTAGAAGAGGTTGGCGGCGCGGTCGTGGGCCGGGTCGAAGCCCGCGGCGAGCAGGCCGTGTGCCGCGGCGCGCATCTGGGTGTCGTAGTCGTCGCAGGTGAAGACGGACAGGGCCGGGGTGCCGGTGGTTCCGCCGCTGCGGAAGTACAGCTGGGCGTTGTGGGGCGCCAGGGAGCGCAGCTGGTCCTGGGCGGCCGCCTTGTCCATCAGCGGTCCGGTGGGCGGGACGGGCGACGCGGCGGGGGCGATCAGGTCGTCCAGGCACGGGACGGTGGCGAAGTCGGCTTCGGGGGCCTGCACGCTGACCCGTCGGCTGTAGCGCTGGAGGGCGTAGACGCCGTCGTGCGGCTCGCCGGCGTAGCTGTCGAGCATGGCGCCGACCGGGGTGATCCGCAGGACGCCTGCGGTGAGGAGGCTGCGGGAGAGCTCGGCGAGGTCGGCGCGGCTGCCGGCCACCGAGGCGGTCTGGAGGTAGCGGCGCATCGGTCGCAGGGTCGCGACGATCTCGCGGCGGGGCAGGGGTTTGATCCAGACGGTGCGGTGGAGGGGCGACGCGGTGAGGGCCGGGCGGGTGTCGGCGAAGACCCGCCAGCTTCCGTCGTCCGCCGCGATGACCTTGGTCAGGCCGAGGTGCTGCTCGGCCCGGGTGACCAGCTCGGTGGTGGTGATCTCGGCCTGCTCGGCGGCGTCCGCCAGCTCGGCCGCGCCGCACGTCGGGACGGGGAACTTCGCGGACACCTCGTCCAGCACGGCGGCGAACTGCTCGGCGAAGGCGAAGAGTTCGTCGCGGGCGGCGGGGGTCGGAGTGCCACCTTCGGCGTCGGCTTCGGCACCCGTGCCGGTACCGGTGCCGGTGTCGGTGTCCGTGTCGGCGTCGATGTCGGTGTCGATGTCGAGGTAGACGACCTGGGGGCTGGAGCACGCCTGCTGCTCCATGCGGCAGACGTCGGCGGCGAGCGCGACGAGGGCGTCCCGGTCCGTCCGGGCCTCTCGGGTCAGATAGGCGAACGAGATCTTGTGACCCCATTCGATCATCCGGCACCCCGGCGGGATCAGGCCGGCGGCCCCCTGCACGGCGTCCTCGCCGCCCCATACGGCCACGGCGTCGGCGGACGCGCACATCAACCGCATCAGGTCCTGGCGGCTGGAGGGGAAGCGCAGCGCGACGATCCGGCGGCCGACCGCCCCGGTGGGGTCGGCGGCGGCGAGCTCGGCGAGCAGGTGCTGGGCGAGCGCGGTGTCGCTGCTGCTGGTCTTGAGCACATTGACGTTGCCCGCGAGGAGCCCCTCGACGACGCTCAGGGGGGCGACCGCCGCGGCGTTGCCGGGGGCGATGTGGACGAGCAGGCCCACCGGGGCCCATGCCTCGTAGGTCGTCTCGCGCGCGTCGGGCCGGGTGAGGCGTTCCGGGCGCGGTCCGCCGAGTTCGCGCCGGAGCTTGCGTTCCAGGGCCGGGCGGGCGAGGGCGTCGGCGAGCTCGGCGAGGAGGGCGGCGGCCTCCTCGCGGCCGGTGGCCGAGCGGGCGTTCGCGGGCCCGTCCGCGGCGCCGGCCAGCTCGTCCATCAGACGGGCGTGGACGTCGCCGTGCGGCTGGCGCAGGGCGCGGCTGAGGGTGTCGCAGGCGACCAGGACCGTTTCGCTGGAGAGTGGCTCCGCCAGGGCGCGTTCGACGCGGGCCGGCAGTTCCGCGAGCCGGTCGGCCACCTCGGCGTCGCCAATGAACTCGCCCTGCCAGAAGTGGAGTTGCTGGGTCATGACATTCCCTTCAGGAGTTCGGCGGCGGCCACCGCGCAGCTGCGGTTGCGGCTCACCCCGGCGCGGCCGTGGAGGGTGAACCACGGTGTGGTCAGGTCGCAGGGGCAGTCGTCCCCGGGGTGCAGCGAGGCCAGGTCGCCCATGACGACGCTGTGCGCCGGGACCGAGGTGATGTACGGGGAGACCAGGTGGAGGTAGCCGGGCCGGCCGTACGGCAGCGGTTGCAGGGTGCGGGTGTCACGTATGGCGGCACGGGACCAGACCGGGACGTGCAGCCGGTGGTGGGTGCACTCGACGTACGGCACGCAGTGCTCGACGGAGCCGTAGGTGTCCCGGATGCGCTCCGGGGGGATGCCGAGTTGCCGGGTCACCTCGTCGTAGAAGTCCGCCTTGGCGATCTGCCGGTCGGCGTGGCCCTTCCAGCCGCCGCCGAGGACCACCAGGGAGCCCGGCGGGAGTTCGAGCGGCGGGATGCCGGCGGCGCGCATGCGTTCCAGGGTGAAGTGCAGGAAGGCCGGGAAGCCCAGGATGCGGACCGGGCGGTCGTCCTCGGCGTAGCGGCGGAGGGCGTCGATGCAGCCGTGCACGTCGAAGGCGTGGCCGCTTCCGGTGTGCCGCAGGGCGTGGGTGGTGTGGTGTGCGGGCGCGAAGTCGCACAGGTAGTTGTCGGTGAAGGAGGTGCCCAGGCGGAGTTGCGGGGCGGGCTCGTAGCTGTAGAGCAGGTAGTTGACGGGCTGTTCGGGGGTGATCCACCCGTAGTGGTCGAAGATGCGGGCGACCATGCGCTGCGCGGAGCGGATGGTCCACCGGTCGTAGAACATCTGCGACTTCTGCCCGGTGGTGCCGGAGGAGGTCAGGTGCAGGAAGACCTCGTCGCGGGGGATGGAGAGGACCTCGTGCCGCTTGAAGAAGTTGGCGTGCAGGAGCGGGGTGCGGGTGTGCGCGCCGACGGTGGGGGCCGGGGCCTCCGGAGTGTCGTCGAGGAGGGCGCGGAAGAGCGGGGAGTGCTGCGCGTGCCAGGCGTTGGACTCGGCCATCGCGGCCTCGAACAGGGCGTCGGCCTCGGGTCCGGAGGTGTAGGGCGACGGGATGTCGCAGAGGCGTTGGACATGGGTGAGGGCCGCCGGGTCGGGGACCTCGACGGGGGCGAGATGCGGGTTCATCGGACAACCTCGTGCGGGGGCAGGTAGATCGACGCCCAGGCGGTCAGGTACGCGCTCAGGTAGGGCTGGACCAGCGGGCTGACGGCCGTGGTCCGGAAGTCGATCTGACGGTTGGTGCGGGAGAGGACGACATAGTCGTGGAAGCGGTCGCCGACCCGGCGCATGGCCGGGTAGCCGGCGCTGGGGACGAAACCGGAGGAGAGGAAGGCGTGCAGCGCCGCGGTGTCGGAGAGCGGCACCAGTGTCTCGACGTAGTCGGCGCCGGCCCGGGTGAGCGCGGTCATGAGCGAGTCGAGGGCCCGGTTGGCGGCCGACGGGTACGGGTGCACCGCGACGAGGGCGCAGCTGGCGGCCGCCGGGTCGAGGTCCGCGTAGATCTCGAACTCGCCGTCCGGCGACGTCAGCAGCGTGTTCGGGGTGCGCAGCGGGGAGTAGGCGCCCGCGGGGTCGGGGAAGAGGTCGCGGAAGCGCCGGCGGACGAAGCCGGGGGCGGTGATCACCTCGATGGGGGTGCGGGTGGTGACCGGGGCGGTCGCGGGGGCCGTCAGCAGCGTGCCGGGGGGCGTCGCGTTCGCCGTGATGACGCCGCTCCCGCCCGACGGCGGCAGGAGCGGCTCCGGCTCCAGGAAGGGCAGGGCGAGGGTCCCGGGGTAGCGGATGCCGGTGGCCTCCTCGGCGGCGCCCAGGAGGGGCAACAGTGCCTGGGGGACGTCGGTCACCGGCTCGCGGCGTTCGAGGACGCCCTCGGCGTAGCAGGCGAACAGGGCCAGGGTCTCGCAGCCGGACACGTCGGCGGCGTTGGGCAGCAGGCCCAGCGGTCGGTATCCGTTGCGGGCGACGACGCGTTGCGGTGCCTGGGTGACCATCCGGACGGTGGTGTGGATGGAGTCCAGGGCGCCGGTGGCGAAGGCGTCGGCGGTGACCGCGCCGGTCAGCCGGCCGGCCAGCCCGCCTTGCCGGTGGTGCGGGTGGACCGCGAGGCCGACGAGCTTGCCGACGCGGTTGCCCGGGTCGGTCTGTACGACGACGGAACCGGCGAGTTCACCGGTGTCGGTGCGGCGTGCGGTGAGCCAGTGGCTGTGCGGATCGGTGATCAACCGGCGCATCTCGGTCGGGTCACTGCCCAGGGCGACCGGATAGCCGTGGCCGTACACCTCGAAGTACAACTGCCGTAGTTCGGCGATGTCCTGAGGGGTGGCCGGGCGGATGAGGGCGGTCATCGGGCCTCTTCCAGTGGCAGGGTGCCGGCGGGCGAGGCGGCGGGCGCGTCGGCGCCGGAGGCGACCGGGGCGGTGCCACCGGCCGGGTCCCGGGGCGCGTCGGCGCGTCGTCCGGTCCACCACAGCGCCACGGCGAGCGGGACCAGTCCGACGGCTTGGAGGATGCACAGGGTGCGCGGCGACAGATGGTCGCCGAGCGCGCCGAAGAGGAGCGAGGACAGCGGGAAGGTCGCGCCGAGCAGGGCCTGCATCATGGCGAAGAAGCCGGGCTTGTCCGCCGCCGGGACCAGTCGTTGGAACAGCGCGACGAACCGCACCCCGATGGCTCCGACGCACCAGCCGGCGACGATCAGTGCCCCGACGATCGCGGCCCCGTCGGCGAGCAGGCCCGGCGTCGCCAGGGCCGCGGCCATCAGTCCCAGGCAGGCCCCGCCGACGGCCGTGGGCGATCCCGGCAGCCGGGCACCGGTGAACGACCCGAGCAGGGTGCCGATGCCCAGGGCCGCCTCCAGGGCGGCCACCGTGGAGCCCTGTGCGTGCAGTACCGCCCGTGTGTACAGGGGCATGACGACGTAGAGGGCGGTGGTGAAGAGGTTCACCGCGGCGAAGCAGAGCAGCACCCGCCGGATGAAGGGGTGGTCCTTGAGGATCTGACGCAGCGTCCGCCGGGGTGCCAGTGCCGGGTCCGCCGACGCGGTGGCGGGCTCCGGTGCCGCGGCGTTCCGGGGGAAGCGGGTCAGGAACACCAGCGCGGCGGCGACGAGGTACGCGCCGGCGCAGCCGGAGACGATGCCGGTCAGGTCCCACGCGTCCACGACGAGCGGGCCGAGGAGTCCGCCGGCCAGGCCGGCCAGGGACTGCGTGGCGAGTTCGAACCCGGTCGCGGCCTCGATGTCCGCGTCGTCGACGAGTTCGGGGACGGAGGTGGTCAGGCAGGGGTCGAAGAGTGCCTGGCAGCCCGCCAGCAACAGGGCGGCTCCGTAGGCCACGAGGGTGGGCGGCGGGGCGAGGTACGTCCATCCGGCGGTGGCGGCGGCGACCAGGCCCGCGAGCGCGGAGCTGGCCCCCAGCACCGTGCGGTGCGGGCAGCGGGCGATGACGGTGGCCACCAGCGGGGCGAGCGCCACCGCGGGCAGGGTGCTCACCGCGAGGAACGCGCCCGAGGCGAGGCCGCGGTCGCCGTCGGCCGCGATGGCGTGGCCGACCAGCCACCACACCACACCCACCTGGAACATCCGGCCCGCGGCCTGGGTGAGCACCTGGGCGGCCCAGACGGCGCCGAAGGCCCGGTTGCGCAGGACGACGGGGAGTCGGGCCGGGGTCGAGGTCGGGGTCATGAGTGCGGCCGTTCGTCGATGACCCGCAGCAGCTTGCCGGTACGGGCGTTGACGGACAGCTCGCCGTGGCGGACCCACTCGACGGCGATCGGGTGGATGCGTCCGGCGTCGGCTTCCGCGGCGTACATCGGCCGCGCCGCGAGGATCTCCTTGGCGACGGCGGCGGCGAGGTGCCGGAGCCCGGTCGGGTTCGCCTCGCCGACGGGGCTCACCTCGGTGGGCACATGGCAGCCGGGGACCGGTTCTCCGTCCACGGCCAGCCGCAGGACCAGCCCGTCCCGACCGTCCCAGCGGCGCACCACGAGTTGCATGCCGCTCACCCGACCGGTGGGGTCGGCGGCGCGCACCAGCTCGTGCACGTCCTGGGTGTAGAGGGAAACCGCGCCGATGCGCACGCCTTCTTCGGCCCGGCCGAGGATGCGGAAGTGCCCGGCGGCGACATCGGTCCACTCCGCCCGGTCGCCGACGGGGTACCGGATGATCGGCATCAGCCGCCGGCGCAGGTCCGTGACGACGATGCGGCCGGCGACGCCTTCGCGGGTCAGGGGCTCACCGGTGTTCTCGTCGAGGATCTCGACGACGGTGTACGGCGTGAACGCGCGGTGGACGCGGGGGTCGGCCCCCGGTACGGCCTGTCCGAGGAGCCCGGAGTCGACGCCGGCGTAGCCGATGGAGCGGGCCTGTGCCTGCGGGAACGCCTTGCGCAGCAGGGGCAGTTGGTCCTCGTACAGTCCCTCGCCGCCGAAGAACAGGATCTGTACGGCGGGCAGTTGTCGCCCTTCGCGCACGAGATGGTCCGCGAGGCCGCAGAGCGTGGTCGTGGTGCCGGCGACGACGTCGACGTCGAATTCCTCCAGCGTGTGCACGGTCGACGCCAGTGGCGCGCCGCCACCGATCGGCAGTCGGACGTTGGCGACGGGTGCCCGGTGGAGGGAATCCAGGATGAAGGTGAAGCTGGCGTAGAGCTCGCCGGCGTAGAAGAGGTCGGCGACCCGGTGACCAGGACGGAGTCCGGCCTCGACCAGGCCACTGCCGAACGCGGAGGTGAATTCCCGCCATTCTTCACGGGTATAGACGGAGAACTTCGGGGCGCCGGTCGTGCCGCCGCTCTTGAAAATCACCGCCTCGTCGATCGGTCCGGTCAAAAGGCGGTTCCGGCGTGGGGTGTTGGCTTGCCAGAATGTGTCGTGCGGGACCACCGGTATGGCGGTCAGCTCGTCCACGTGCTCCGGAAGATCCGCGTAGAGATCCCGGTAGAAGGGCGAGTTGTGACGCACGAAGCGTATGAGATCCGTTAATTGTTGAACGGGCATTGCTTTCCTGTTTTTCGCATTCAGAAGAACCGGTACCGCGGGGTGTGCGGCACCAGTTCCGGGCAGGGGGCGGCGGCAGAGGCTTCGGGGAAACCCGGTCAGGGCTGTCCCTGCGAAAACTCTCTGCACTGAGCGCTTCGACCGATGATGCTATGTCATGAGCGCAGCAACGGCTGACAATCGAAGCTCTCGCAAACGGATTTTTTGCCAATCACAATCGCCCTGGATGCCCCGCACGCCGAACCGGTTCCTTTGTTTCTGGTGACGTAGCTCACCACCCGCCATTTCGATGCGGAACGCATACGCGTCACCAAGTCCTTCTGGTAATTCTCGGGTTGCGCCGGTGGTAGACGGCGGATCGCGGCGGGGGTTCAGCGGTGCGGATGCCGACAGTGCCGTCTCCGCCGCAATCCGCGGGAAAGGCCGAAAGGCGCTCAATCCCGCAGGGCGAGTCCGCGCGCGTGCAGCGCCTCGGTCAGAATGCGCACCTCCTGACCGTCCTTCGTCACCGAGGCGAAGCCCTTGCCCCGCACGGTGAAGGCGGCCATGCCGAGGTGAGCCGGTGGGCGTCTTCGCCGGCGGGCCGCCGCGGTCGGCCGAGGTCGGTCACGGCTCCGGCGGCGACCGGACGGCGCGGCCCGGGCCGACTACCCTCGCAGCATGACGACGCACAAGACCGCCCGCGTGAGCATCGACGCGATGCTCGACGACCTCAGGACGCTCGTCGAGGTCGAGTCCCCCTCCCGCGATGTCGACGCCCTGACGGCATCGGCCAAGGCCGTCGCCGGCGTCGTCGAGAGCCGCCTGGGCGGGCGGGCCGACCTCGTCGAGAGCGCGGCCGGGCCACATGTGCGCTGGTCGGGCGGTGGCGATCCCCGGGTGTTGATCCTCGGCCACCACGACACGGTCTTTCCGCTCGGCACGCTGGCACGACGCCCGTTCAGGGTCGACGGCGGCCGGGCGACCGGCCCCGGGGTCTTCGACATGTTGGGCGGTCTGGTGCAGGCCCTGCACGGCCTGGCCTCGCTCGACGACCTGTCCGGCGTCGAGATCCTGGTGACCGCCGACGAGGAGGTCGGCTCCCACTCCTCACGGGCCCTCATCGAAGAACGCGCCCGGGCGTGCGGCGCCGTGCTGGTCTTCGAGGGCGCGGCCGAGGGCGGGGCCGTGAAGACCGGCCGCAAGGGCTGCGGCACGTTCCAGGTCGCCATCAGGGGCCGGGCCTCGCACGCCGGACTGGAGCCCGAGGCGGGGGTCAACGCCCTGGTCGAAGCGGCACACCAGGTCCTGCAGATCGCGGCACTGGGCCGTCCCGAGATCGGAACGACGGTCACCCCGACCGTCGCCTCCGCGGGCACCCTGGACAACGTCGTCCCCGCCGAGGCGACCGTCGTCGTCGACGTCCGGGTCGAGTCGGCCGACGAGAAGGAGCGGGTCGAATCCGCCTTCGCGGCGCTGACCCCGCATCTCGACGGGGCGGAGATCACGGTTCGCGGAGCCGTCGGCCGCCCCCCGATGCCCGAGTCGGCATCGGCCGAACTCTTCGCCGTGGCACAGCAGTTGCTCCCGGGCCTCGAAGGCGCCGCGGTCGGCGGCGGGAGCGACGGCAACTTCACGGCCGCCCTGGGCGTGCCCACTCTCGACGGCCTGGGGGCGGTCGGGGGCGGCGCCCACGCCGACCACGAGTACCTGGTCATCGACGCCATGGCCGAGCGGGCGCACCTGGTGGCCGGGCTGGTGAACGCGATCCGCCGCAGGTAGGTCCCGTCCCCCGCCGGCCACGGCGTCCCCTCGGGCGCGGTGGCCGGCGGGCTGCGGCGCGAGCGCGCCACCGCCGTTCCGGTACGGGTCAGATGTCGCCCTGCACGAGCGCGTGCAGATGCTCGTCGTGCCATCCGTCCGCGTGCAACAGGGCGCTGCGCATGGTGCCTTCGAGGGAGTACCCGGCCTTGGTCGCGACCCGGCAGGACGCCTGGTTGGCCACCGAGTGGCACAGGCGCAGTCGGTGCAGCCCCAGGTCGTCGAGTGCCCACCGGCTCACGCGTCGGGTGGCCTCCACCATGACACCGCCGCCGCGGGCCGCGGGCAGGATCCAGTAGAGGATCTCGGCGCTGCCGCCCGCCAGGTCGATGTCGCCCCAGCCGATCAGCCCCATGGCCTCGCCGCCCGGTCGGGCGAGGGCCCAGATGGCGCTCTGCTCGGCCCGCCAGCGGTCGTGCATGCGCTCGATCCGTTGGCGGGCCTCATCCGGCGTGTCCACCAGCAGGCGGTTCCACTGCCGGATCGCCGGATCCCGGCCGGCGGCCGCCAGGGCTTCGGCGTCCGAACGGTGCCAGGGACGCAGCTGCCAACCGTTCGGCAGGTCGAGCACCGGCTGAGCGGTCGCGGCCATCCGACCTGCGGGGACGACCGCCGGTATGGCGCCCGGCGAGGTGGTCGGAGGGCCGGTCGGTGGGGGCGCGCTGGAGGTCATCGCGGCATCGTGCCACAACCTCGTTCGACACGACGCCTGTTGCCCGGCAACGGCTCCGTTTCGGCGTCGGACGTCGTCGGCCACGGGCCCCACTGGACAGCGTTTGACCGGTCGGCTAAATTTTTGGCCATGCGGTCAGAAATTGATCCAAGTGGCCAGCCCGGCAACGGGGAGAGCACATCGACGGAGCCGGAACGCTCGCTCATCGAGAAGGTGCGACGGGCCCAGATCATCGAGGCAGCCATCGACGTCATCGCGGTACGGGGGTTCGCGAAGGCGTCGATGGCACAGATCGCCGAGCGGGCCGGCGTCAGCAAGGGCGTGATCTCGTATCACTTCGCCGGCAAGAACGAGTTGATCGAGCGGACCGTCGAGCAGATCTACGACCGTCTCGGCACCTTCGTCGCGTCCCGCCTCGCCGCAGAGGGCGAGACCGGCACCGCCGCGTGGTTGCGCATCTACATCGGGTCGCTCGCGGAGCACATGGCCGACCACCGGACCCAACTCATCGCCCTCGGCGAGATCTTCACGCAGTTCCGCACCGAGAACGGTGAGCTCCGCTACGGCATCGCCTCCAGCGAGTCGCTCTTCGCCCACCTGGAAGAGGTCTTCCGGGCGGGCCAACAGCGCGGGGAACTGCGCGCGTTCGACGTCCGGGTGATGGCCGTCAGCCTCCAGGCCGCGATCGACGACATGTTCGCGTACTGGAGCGTCCACCCCGACCACGACCTCGCGGCGCACGCCCGCGAACTCACCGACCTGTTCTGGCACGCCACCAGGGCCGAGGGTCGGGCCGATTCCTGAACCACACCGAACGGGGGAAAGTTCCATGGCACATGACCTCGGGCGCACGGTGGCGCCCGCCCACACCGCGGGCCCCCCGCGCCCGCGCCTGTACTACATCGACAATCTGCGCATCGCCCTGACGGCCCTGGTGGTGCTGCACCACATCGCCGTCACCTACGGCAACATCCCGGTCTGGTACTACACCGAGCCCGCCAAGGACGGGACCGGGCTGATCCTGGACGCCTTCGTCGTGCTCAACCAGGCGTTCTTCATGGGCTTCTTCTTCATGATCGCCGGGTACTTCACACCGGCGTCCTTCGACCGCAAGGGGGCACGCCCCTTCCTCCGGGACCGCCTCAAGCGGCTCGGCATCCCGCTGCTCGCCTTCCTGCTCCTGATACGTCCCCTGACGGGCCTCGACGGGTACTTCCAGCTCAAGACGGCCCTCGCCGAGCACGGTGAGTCCCTCCCCTACTGGTTCTACTACCTGGTGAGTTGGGACCCGGGCCCACTGTGGTTCGCGGAAGTGCTGCTGGTGTTCGCCGTGCTCTACGCCCTCGTCCGGCGTCGGGCCGCGCGCCGCGCCCAGGTCACGGCCGACGCGGCGGCGCCCGGTCGGCCGGCACCGCGGCCGCTGCGACCGCGCGCGATCGTGCTCTTCACCGTGGCCCTCGCCCTGGCCACCTACGGATGGCGCATCCTCGTGCCGGCCGGCGTCTACGTCCCGGTCCTCGGGCTGCCCACCCCCAGCTATCTCATGCAGTACGCGAGCTTCTTCGTGGTGGGCGTCCTCGCGCACCGCCGCGGCTGGCCGGGGACCCTCTCCCGCCGTACGGGACGGGTGGGCTTCGCCGTCGCGACCGTCGCCACCCTCGCCTACCTCCCGGTCATCGTCACGGCGAAGAGCGGGGCGACCGACGGACACGGCACATGGCAGTCGCTGGCCGCGGCCGCCTGGGAGTCGACGTTCGCGATCGGCATGGTCCTGGGCCTGACCGTGCTCTTCCGCGAACGCCTCAACCGCCAGGGGCCGAAGGCCGCGTTCCTCTCCCGCCACGCCTTCGGGGTCTACGTCCTGCACGCGCTGGTGCTGGTCGGACTGGGGCATGCCTTCAGCTGGCTGCACGCGCCGGCCATCGCCAAGTTCGCCATCGTCGCCGTGGTCGCACTGCCGCTGTGCTGGGCCGTGGCCTATGTGGTCCGCCGGCTACCGCGGGTCGACCGGGTGCTCTGACCGGGTGCTCCAGGGCGACATCGACGGCCTGTCGGGGATCGGTCCCCGGCAGGCCGTCGCGGCTGTGGCGCCCACCGCACCCCTGCCGACCCGACTCGTTCCGCTCCGCGTCCCGCCGCGACGACGCACCGCCAGCCATGCCGCTCCCGCCCCCGCGCAGGCGAGCGCGGTCACTGCGAGCGCCGGGCCGCCGTAGGTCACCGCGCGCCGGAGCACCGGCGCGGCCGCGTACCCCGTGCCGGCCTCGGCGCCGGGAGGGCGGGCAGGGGGCGTCGGAGTTGCCAGACCCTCGCCGGGGGCAGGTTGGTCCAGATCGTGCGGCAGTCCGTGGCGTAGCGGCGCTGGTAGGCGTCCATGACCTCGTCGACGGCTCGGTGCCGGCGGGCCTGGGGCGGTGCGGCCAGTACGGCGCGGGCCTTACGGGTGCCACGGTAGGCCAAGTAGGTGAGGGTGCCTCCGGGGCGGAGCAGCTCCAGATACCGGTTCATGATCGTCTCCACCTGATCGGGAGCGAAGTTGGTCAGGGGCAGGCCGGAGACGATGACGTCGTAGCGCCGGGTGACGTCCAGGTGCTCGACGCCGGTGTGGTGGACGTGGACCCGTGCGGGTGCGTCGGCGAGCCGGGGAGCGGTGGTGACGAGGTGCCTCAGGCGGGCGGCGAAGCGGGGGTTGGCCTCGACGACGTCCAGGTGACTGCCCGCTGGCAGATGGGCGATCACGGCGCGGGTGACCGCTCCGGTACCGGCCCCCGCCTCCAGGACGGTCAGTGGTTGCGGCGCCCGGGCGCGCACCGGCGCGGTCAGCGTGCGGGCCAGGGCCTTGCCGCTGGGGGCCACGGCGCCGGTGGTGCGCATGTCGCGGACGGCTTCGAGCAGGAACACCCCGCTCTCGGCGAAGCGTCGGGCCGGGATGCGGTCGGGCGAGCGGTCGGCCGAGCGATCCGGCGAAGGGACACGGGCGGACGAGGAGATACGGGATTCCATGACGGCGACGCTAGGGAGCCTCCGCGGCCGACGGACCCGCCGTCGTGCGACGGCGGCATCGACGAAAGTAGGGGGTCTCGACGGCGGATCGTCGCAAGTGGCGGGCGCCGCCGGCCACTTAGGATTTCGGAATGAGCCGGAGAGAGCACCCGGGGTCGGGAGGGAGCGGGGCCCCACGGTGGATCGCCTACGGGCGGTCCGCTCTCGTGCTGCTGCTGACGTTCAACTCGGTGCACCACGGTGCCCTGGCCGCCGGCGGGCGGTATCTGGCCCTGTGCCCGGCCGCCGGGGTGCTGTGCGGACTGGTCGTACTGGTACGGGGGTTGCCCTGGCCGACCGCGCCCCTGGTGACCACCGCTGCGGTGGCCTGGTGGGGCGCGCCGATCATGCCGCTGCTGCTCGTCGCCCTGTTCGACCTGGCCGCGCAGAGGCGCGCCTGGGTGGCGGTGGGCTGCTCCGTCACCGCGCTCGGCGTCAACTTCGTCCGGAGCCCGGAGTTCTCGCTGTGGAATCCGCAGCAGTACGGCGGCACGCTGTTCCTGCTGCTGGCCGTGGTCGGCGGGTTGTGGGCGGGCCACCGGCGCCGCCTGGTGCGGGCGCTCAACGCGCAGGTCGAACACCTGCGGATCGAGCGGGAGTTGCGCGAGGAGGCGGCCCGCGCGGCCGAACGTGCCCGGATCGCCGCGGAGATGCACGATGTGCTGGCCCACCGCCTGAGCCTGATCGCCCTGCACTCCGGCGTCCTGACGACCAGGAACGACGCGTTGCCCGCGCAGGTCGGCCAGCGGCTCGCGCTGTTGCGGACCGCCTCCACCGAGGCGCTGGCGGACCTGCGCGATGTGCTCGGTGTCCTCCGCGACCCGGATTCCGCCCGGGCCGCCACCGCCCCGGCGCCCGTCCTGCGCGGGGTGGACGCGCTGGTCGAACAGGCCCGCGCCGCCGGGCAACAGATCGCGGTGCACCTCGACGGCCGTCCCGAACAGGCGCCCGCCACCCACCGGCTGGCCGTCCACCGCCTGGTCCAGGAAGCGCTGACCAACGTCCGCAAGCACGCCGACGGCGCCCCGGTGACCCTCCGCATCGCCTACCGGCCACCCGCCACCACCGTGGAGGTCGTCAACGCCCCGGGCTCCCAGAGCCCCGATGCTGTCGCCTCCGGGTTCGGGCTCGTCGGCCTGCGCGAGCGCGTCACGGCGCTCGGCGGCGAACTGCACGCCGGGCCCGTCGACAGCGGTGCCTGGCGGCTGGCCGCCCGCATTCCCCATCCGTCCGGCAACGAGCAGAACGGCACCCGCACATGATCCGCGCCATGATCGTCGATGACGATGCCCTGGTCCGCCTGGGTCTGGCCGACCTCCTCGACGGCGACGCCGGCATCGAGGTGGTCGCCCAGGCGTCCGACGGCCTGCACGCCATCGAGCAGGCCACCGCCCACCGCGTCGACGTCGCCCTGGTCGACGTGCGTATGCCGCGCATGGACGGCATCGCCGCCACCGCCCGGCTGCGCGCCCTCCCCCACCCCCCGAAGGTGATCACCCTGACCACCTTCGACCTCGACGACCACGTCTACGACGCCCTCGCCGCCGGCGCCGACGGCTTCCTCCTCAAGGACACCGAACCGGCCGAGATCCTGCGCGCCGTGCACCTCGTGGCCGGCGGCTCCGCCATGCTCCATCCCGCCGCGGCGCGTCGGGTGATCGACCGCTTCCACGCCACCGGCCGGCCGCAGGCGACCGCCGCCCGGGCCCGCGTCGGCCGGCTGACCCCGCGCGAACACGATGTGCTGGCCCTGCTCGCCGAGGGCGGTACCAACGCCGACATCGCCGCCCGTCTGGGCATGCGCGAAAGCACCGTCAAGGCCCACGTCAGCCGCATCCTGGCCGCGTTGGAGGTCACCAACCGCGTGCAGGCGGCCCTGCTGGCCCGCGACGCCGGCCTCACGACCTGACCGGAGACGCGGGCAGGCGAGCAACGGCCTCCGCTCGCCGGGCAGTTCGGCCCCGCCGTCGTCGTCAACTACCGCCCGCGCCCCGCCCCGCGACGGGCCTCAGCCCGTCCAGGGTGAGGTCGAGGAGGCGTTCGGCCTGGTCCCGTTGGTCGGGCTGCGCCGAGGTGAGGGCGATGCCGGCGAGGGCGGCGAACATATCGGTCGGGCGGATGTCGGTGCGGATCACGCCGGCTGCCGTTCCGGCGTCCATCAGGGAGCACAGGGCGCCCTGGATCATCTCGCGGCTGTCGGCGTAGGGATTGACCCCGGCGGCGATGACGGCGCGCAGGGCGTCGGCCATGCCGAGCTTGGCGGTGGCGTAGTCGATGAAGCGTCGCGTCCAGGCGCGCAGTGCCTGATCGGGCGGCATGGTCGCCAGGAGGCCGGGGACGGCGTCGCACAGTCGGGCGACCTCGTTGCGGTAGGCCGCTTCGATCAGGGCCTCCCGGGTCGGGAAGTTCCGGTACAGCGTGCCGCTTCCCACGCCCGCTTCCCTGGCGATGCGTTCGAGGTGCGCGTCCAGTCCGTCCTCGGTGAACACCCGCACCGCCGCGGCCAGGATCTTCTCCCGGTTGCGCTGGGCATCGGCCCGCAGCGGGCGTTCTGCGGCTCGTGCCATCGGTCGCTCCTTCTCTTCGACGGTTGCCAAATGGAGGCGCCCCCGCTTAGCGTTCGGGCGAAGTGGCGGAGCCTCCACTTTCACTCTAGGCCATGGGCACGGTCCGCCCTGCCCGCTCTCCTCCTTCGGAAGGGCTGTTCATCATGTCGGGAATCCAAGGCAAGGTCGTGGCGATCACCGGCGCCAGCAGCGGCATCGGCGAGGCGACGGCGCTGCTGCTCGCCGAGCGCGGCGCACGGGTCGTCCTCGGGGCACGCCGCGCGGAGCGCCTGGCGGCCCTGGCCGCCCGCATCGGAGCATCCGGCGGCGAAGCCGCCTGGACCTGCACGGACGTGACGCGCCGTGCGGACCTGGACCAACTCGTCGAGCTGGCCCGGGACCGCTACGGCCGGCTCGACGTCCTCGTCAGCAACGCCGGGGTCGGCCCGATCTCCGCCCTGGACGACCTGCGCGTGGAGGACTGGGAGCAGATGATCGACGTCAACTTCAAAGGGGTGCTGTACGGAATCGCCGCCGCCCTGCCCGTCTTCCGGGAACAGGGCTTCGGACACTTCGTCAACACCGTGTCCACCGCAGGGCTGCGCATCGTGCCGCTCCAGTCCGTGTACGCCGCCACGAAGAACGCCGTCCGCACCGTCTCCGAGGGCCTGCGCCAGGAAGCCGGAGACAGCCTGCGGGTCACCGTCGTCTCACCGGGCCTCGTCCGCACGGACTTCGCGGATCACATCGATCCGCAGGTGAGGGCCCAGATCCTCGACCGGTTGGACCAGGCCGGCCTCTCGCCCGACGCGGTGGCCCGCGCCATCGCCTTCGCCGTCGAGCAGCCGGACGGCGTCGACGTGGGAGACATCGTCGTCCGCCCCACGGCCCAGAACTGAGACGGGGCAGGTGACCGGGACGCCCTGACGGGGACGGACGGTGTGCGTCATGCTGGGCCCGGCAGGTGCGGGGCACGGGTGAAAGCGCCAGGTCGGGGGTTCGATGGTTCCGGCGTTCGTGCGGCTGCCGCGGTGGACCACACTACGGCGGTCGGCCGGCCGGGATACAGGGGTGAACAGGAGCGGCGCCCCGGGCGCGGGGCGTCCACACGGTAGACGGAGCGCACGGTGCGCACGTCATCGGGTGGCGAGGTTCGGCGGCCTCGCCAAAGCCGCCCTGCGGTAAAGTCTCCGCACGGTGATCACCTTGCGACCCACTGACCTCGCGCGCGAGCACGGCATCTCCGCCCAGGCGGTCCGCAACTACGAGCGGGACGGTTTCCTGCCACCCGCCGAGCGCACCCGAAGCGGCTACCGGATCTACACCGCGGTGCACGCGGCAGCGCTCCGCGCCTTCCTCGCGCTCGTCCCGGCCTACGGCCATGCGACCGGCGGCCAGATCATGCACGCACTGCACCGGGACGCGCTCGACGACGCCCTGACGCTCATCGACCGGGGTCATCACCAATTGCTCCGGGACCGGGAGACGCTGGACGCGGTGCGCAAGGCGGTGGACCATCTGACCGCGGAGTCCGACGCCGCGCAAGCACCCGCCGGAGTTCCCGCGGCATCCGCCGAGGCCCGGACCATCGGCGAACTCGCGCACCGGCTCGGTGTCACGCCCGCGACCCTGCGCAAGTGGGAAGGTGCCGGCATCCTCGTACCAGCACGGGACCGCGTCACCGGATACCGCCTCTTTCGCGCGGGCGACATCCGCGACGCGGAGCTCGCCCACCTGCTCCGGCGCGGGGGCTATCCGCTGGACCACATCTCCACCGTGGTCCAGCAGATCCGCACCGCCGGCGGCACCGACACCCTGGCCGATGCCCTGGACGACTGGCAGCGGAAGCTCACCGCGCGGGGCCTGGCCATGCTCGGCGCGGCCGCGCTGCTCGACGCGTACCTGCGCGTGCGCTGACGGGGCACGGCCGGCAGCGGTCGCCGTGCACGGCGCAGCGTGCCCGGCGACCGCCCAGTTCAGCAGCCGGAGCGGTCCTCCGTCAACTCCCCCTGAACCGTGGCAAGTGTCCGGTCGTAGCAGGTACCCGGACCGTGAAGGCGGTAGCGCTCGCGGGAGACGCCGGTGGCGTGCCGCTGCTCGCGGGGCACGTTCTGGTGGTACGCGGCGTCGCCGGTGTAGGTGTCGTCCGACCGTGCCCAGTCGGTCGCCCGGCCGCCCCGCAGGGTGGCGTGGTCCGCGCGGTCGCCCATGGTCATGGTGGTGCGCAGGCGGTCGCCGGTGCCGACGGTCGTCGCGCCGTCCATGGTGTAGGCGCGCCGGGTCGCGGTGGTGGTCGCGGGGCCAAAGCCGCGCACGGTGACCGTCTCGTCGTCGTGCCAGCGTGCCCGGAGCGCGTCGGTGGACTCGTCGGCGTTCCAGCGGTGCACGAAGTCGGCGGCGAGGCTGCGGTCGACGGTCGTGGTGACCCGGCCGTGCGAGGTGTCGAGGTATCCGGCGACCGTGAGGGAGTGCCGTCCCTCGGCGGTGAGCCGGCGCTCGTCGCCCGGCTCGTACGCCGTCCTGTTGACGGGGTCGCTCTCCCGGCGGGTGAGGAGCCGGCCGGTTACCCGCGCCGCCTTGGCGTCCTGCCAGACCAGGATGTTGGTGGGGGTGCTCCAGCCGTCCTGCCCGGCGGGCAATCCGACGACCGAGACGGCGATCTGGTGCGGACGTCCGTCGTTCAACCGGGCGGCGAAGGGCGTGAGGTCGTACTCGACCGGGTGGACGTCGAAGGCGCGGGGGCTGGGTATCACGTACCACAGGAACGGGTTGGACCAGCCGCCCGTCCACACGGTCGGGTAGGGCGTCGCGATGCCGGCGAGCTCGCCGTCCACCGTCACCTGCACCTCGCGGTACGGGCCGTCCTTGGCCTTGCAGGAGTACGACGCCGGGTCCGGCACCGTCAGGTACCAGAACTCCTCGCAGCCGCCGCCCGATCCGGTGGCGTACACCTCCGCGACGATGCGTTCGCTGTTGCGCGGCGTGGTCAGTCGGCCCTCGTACACCGCGCCCTCGGTGCGGGCGCCCTGCAGGGTGAGGACCTTGTCGGGGGTGGCGGCCTCCTTCACCGGGCCCCGCGCGGTGTAGAAGGTCAGCGTCGCCTTGACCTTGATGACGCCGGTGTAGGTGCCGTCCACGGTGTTGCCGATGAGCATCTCGACGGGCTGACCGACGCGCAGCGTGGGGGCGTACCGCGTGACGTCCTTCTCCACCTTCCAGGTGATGCCCTCGGGAGAGGGCTCGGGCGTCGAGGTGCGCAGGACCTCCACGCCGCCGATGTGCAGATAGCCCAGGCGGTCGAACTGCCGCCCGGCGACGGACCCTTCGAGCCGCAGGACGACCTTGTTCCAGCGGTGTCCGCACGTGGTGGGTGGGGAGTAGGTGCCCTTGTAGGGCGTGTAGTCGCGGAATTCGGTGTCGGCGACCGTCACTTGGCAGGACGGGGTGTCCGGGACGGAGACCGGTGGACCCGCGGTGACCGGGTCGTGCCAGTGGGTGCCGAACTCGGTGGGCGGCTCCGCGGCGGTGGCCGGGGCCACTCCCAGCACCAGGCCGGTGACGGCGGCGCACAGAGTGAGAAACACACGTCTCATGGGACAGGAGTGAAGCGCGTCGCGCTCCCGCACACCAGTGCCCCGTTGGCCGGATCCGGCGCCGGTACGAAAAAGCGCGGGATCGCGCCAACTGGAGACCCTCGCCGGGCAGGAGCGGTACCGGACAATCCCGATCAGCGGGACCCGTGCCGTCAGCAGGGCAGGCCCGTTGGCGCCATGGACGGCCCCGCGCCCGTGCGCCCGCCTCAGTCTCTCAGTCCCGACCCTCGGTGCCGTCGTCCGTCGCGTCGGCGGCGGGGTCCGGCTGCGCGTCGGTAAGCAGCGGGAACAACCGGGTGATGAGCGCCACCGGCCGGGCGCCTTCGGGCCGTGCCAGCGGGCGTTGCTCGCGGTCGCCGTAGGGGGCGAGTGCCTTGCGGATCGCGGCGGCGACCCGGCTCATCTCCTCCGGTGTCAGATAGGCCACGGCGCTGAAGGCTTCGTCGCGGCGCCAGTCGGCCGGCACCTGGCCGCGCTGCTCCAGCCAGCGCTGCCAACTCTCGTCCTCCAGGCCACGGGCGAGGTCGCCGAAGTCCTCCGCGGACGGGCCGGCCACGGGGGTCGACCGTCGCAGGCGCCAGGGACGCGCGCGGCCACCACTGTGCGGGGCCTCTTCGATGTGGCCGTGGCGCGCGAGCTGCCGCAGGTGGAACGAGCAGAGCCCGGAGCTGTGGCCCAGTCGCGCGGCGGCCTCGGTGGCCGTGACGGTGCCGACTTCGGCGAGCAGGGCGAGCAGGGCGGTGCGGACCTCGTGCGCGGGCAGTTCCCCATCGGTCCGCGCGGTCCGGCCGGGCGCGGTGGTGAGGTCGTCTTCAGTCACTTTGCAAAGTCTGCTACTTTGCAAAGCTCCACGCAAGTCCGATGACCGACAGCACCGCACCGCCCGGCACGACCGGCGGGCGGCCCGGGACGAGGGGGAAGCACAATGTCACGTCACACCGATCGGCCCGGTCCCGACGACCGGCGCGTCCGGGGCCAGGGCGAACCGGTCGACTCCTACCCCGCTCTGCCGCCGGAGGCCGAACGGGGGTCGGAACGCCGGATCACCGTGGTGGGCGAGGAGGTCCTCGGCCGTCCGTGCCGCGAGGTGACCGAGTTCGGCTCCCCCGAACTCTCCGCGCTGATCGACGACATGTTCCTGACCATGCACATCGCCGACGGCGCCGGCCTCGCCGCGAACCAAGTCGGGGTGGATCTGCGGCTGTTCGTCTACGACTGCCCGGACGACCACGGGATCAGGCACGTCGGCCACCTCGTCAACCCCGTTCTCGAACTGCCCGATCCGGGACACCGCCGGCTGATCGACGATGTCGAGGGGTGCCTGTCCGTCCCCGGCGCGACCATGACGGTCCCCCGCACCGACCGGGCCGTCGCCCGAGGCTTCGACAAGAACGGCAGGCCCCTGGTGATCGAGGGCACCGGCTACTTCGCCCGGTGTCTGCAACACGAGACCGACCACCTCTTCGGCCACACCTATCTCGACCGGCTCGCCAAGCGGGACCGCAAGGACGCGCTGCGGCAGATGGAAGGCCGCCGCGAAGCCGTCCTCGCCCAACGCGCGCGCAAGGCAGCACTCCTGAGCGGGTGACCGGACCACGCGGCGCGGGCGCCCCGCCGCGCCGGTCCTCGTCAGGATCCACCGCCCCTTTGACGGTATTCGTCATCGGTGCGGGTCTGGCTGTGGTGTCCCGAGCCGCGGCGCGAGGGTGTGCGCGTGCCCAACGCACCGGAGGGACCGGTGGCGTCGGGGCGCGGGAAGCGTGGATGTCGATGCGTGCGGTGCGCAGGATTCTGGTCACGGGGGCGACGGGGAACGTGGGGCGCCAGGTGACTGCGGGGCTCGTGGCGGCGGGGGCGTACGAGGTCCGGGCGCTGACCCGGTGCCCGGAGACGGCCGGGCTGCCACCGGTGGTGGAGGTGAGGCGGGGCGACCTGTCCGACGCGGCCGGTCTGGCGGCGGCGTCGGAGGGGGTCGACGCGGTCTTCCTGATGTGGCCGTTCCACAGTGCCGAGCCGGCCGACGCGGTCGTGGCGGCGATCGGCCGGCACGCGGATCGGGTGGTCTTCCTGTCGTCCGGATCCGTACAGGACGGCGTCGAACCCGATGCGCAGTCGACTCCGGTGGGCCGGTGGCACCGGGCCGTCGAGCGGCGGATCGAGGAGTCCGTACCGGCATGGACCCACCTGCGGCCCAGCGCCTTCGCCGCCAACACCCGGTGGTGGGCCGGGCAGGTCCGGGCCGGCGACGCGGTGCGGGGAGCCTACGGCGCACTGCCGACGCTCCTGCTGCACGAGGCGGACATCGCGGACGTCGCGGTGCGGGCGCTGACCGAGGGCGGCCACGCCGGGGCCGCGTACGCCCTGACCGGGCCGGAGGTGCTGACCCAGGCCCAGCAGGTGCGCATCATCGGTGAGGTGCTGGGCCGCCCGCTCCGCTGGGAGGAGTTGTCCCGGGACGCCGCACGCCGACAACTCCTCGCCGACGACGGCTTTCCCGACACGTTCGTGGACCCACTGCTCGACGGCTACGCGCAGATGATGACGGCGCCGCGCCCCACGGTCACCGGCACCGTCGAGGCCGTGACGGGCGCGCCGGCGCGTACGTACCGGGAGTGGGTGGCCGAGCACGCCGCGGACTTCGCCTGAGGGGCGGGCCCGGGAGGCGTTCGGCCCGTGCCCCGGGCGTCCGAATCAAGGCGTAGGTTCGCCCCAATCCTCGGGTGCAGAGCTGTTCAAGCCGAGATCCCCGTGCTGGCATGCACTCGCCACCCCCACCCCTGGTGTGCCCGCACCGCGGGTCCAGGACGACCGGAAGGACGAGCCCATGCTCAGCACGCTCAGTGCTGGTGCCGCAGTGGCATCCTTGCTCCTCGGATCGGCATCCCCCACCACACCGGCACGGTTCGGCGACGATCCGCCGACCGGGCAGATCACCATAACCGTCGCCACGGTCAACGGTTCGGGTTGCAGACCCGGCAGCGCCGCCGTGGCCGTCGCCCCCGACAACACCGCCTTCACCGTCACCTACAGCGAATACCTCGCCCAAGCGGGCGGCAGCAGCAAGCCGACCGACGCCCGCAAGAACTGCCAGATCGCCCTGAACGTGCATGTCCCACAGGGGTTCACCTACGCCATCGCGCGGGCCGACTACCGCGGTTACGCCTCGCTGGCGCCGGGCGCCAAGGGCCTGGAACAGGCGAACTACTACTTCCAGGGCCAGCCGGAGACGGCCCGCAAGAGCCACAGCTTCGCCGGCCCCTACGACACCAACTGGCAGACCTCGGACGAAACGGACGTGGACCAGCTGGTCTACGCACCCTGCGGCGAGGAGCGCTATTTCAACATCAACACCGAACTGAGGTTGGACGGCAGCGGGGCGGACCCCAAGGCCACCAGCTACATGGCCATGGACTCCACCGACGGCAGCATCAACACCCTCTACCACTTCGCGTGGAAGGAGTGCCCCGCGCGCAAGTAGCCGGGAAGGAGACCGGCCCGGGCCCGTACGCCGCACGCGTGCGGGCCCCACGCGTGCGGCGGCGGTGTCATCCCGCCACGGCGGGCTCGGCCGGCGCGGTGGCCGCGAGCCGGCGCTCGGCGAGTTCGGTCAGCAGCGCCGCCTGCCGGTACAGCACCCGGTCGTCGAAGACCGCGCGCGGCGAGTGGTTCATCGGCGCGTGCTGCCAGTCGCTCCCCTCGGGGGCGGCGCCGACCAGCAGCATCGCGCCGGGGACGCGCCGGAGGACGTACGCGAAGTCCTCGGAGCCGTTGGTGGGTACCGGCGACTCCCACACCTCGCCGGGCGCGAACAGGTCGCGGGCGGTGGCCACGGCGAAGGCGGTCTCGTCCGTGTCGTTGACGGTGACCGGATAGTGCCGGAGGTAGTCGACCTCCGCTTCCAGGTCGTGGGCGGCCGCGATGGCCCGCACCAGACGGGGCAGTCCCTCGGCGAGCCGGTCCCGGGCGGATTCGGAATAGCTGCGCACCGTGGCCTGGAACTCAGCGGTGTCGGGGATGACACTCGCCTTCGTCCCGGCGTGGAAGGTGCCGACGGTGACCACGACCGGGTCGAAGATGTCGAAGGCGCGGGTCACCCAGTTCTGCACCGCGGTGACCATCTCACAGGCCGCCGGGACCGGGTCCTTGGCCGTGGCCGGCGTCGAGCCGTGGCCGCCCTCGCCCCGCACCGTCACCGTCAGCAGGTCAGAGGCCGAGGTGATGGTGCCGGAGCGGGTGATGACCACGCCGCCGGGCACCTGGTTGGACGCCACGTGCAGCGCGTACGCCGCGTCGAGCGGCTTGCCCGCCGCGTCCAGCACGCCCTCCTCGATCATCGCGCCGGCCCCGTTGTGGCCCTCCTCGCCGGGCTGGAACATGAACACCACGTCGCCGTGCAGGCGTTCCCGGCGTTCGGCCAACAGCCTGGCCGCGCCGACGAGTCCGGCGGTGTGCAGGTCGTGTCCGCAGGCGTGCATCCGGCCGGGGATCTCGGAGGCGTACGGCACGCCGCTCTCCTCGGTGACCGGCAGCGCGTCCATGTCGCCGCGCAGCAGCACCGCGCCGCCGGGCCGCCCGCCGCGCAGGACCGCGGTCACCGAGGTGAGGCCGGTGCCCAGGGTGATCTCCAACGGCAGCCCGTCGAGCGCCGCGAGCACCTTCTCCTGGGTGCGCGGCAGCGCAAGGCCCAACTCCGGCTCCCGGTGCAGAGACCGGCGCAGCCGCTCCAACTCGGGTTGCAGTTCCTTGGCTCGTTCCACTGCCGACATGCCGAATCCCACTCCTGTTGCTCCGGGGGTTGCCTGGTACGGTCCGGCCGTACCCGAGTCCAGGCTGAAGGTTGAGCCGACCGGCGGCCCGAATCCGCCGGAAATACGCAAGGAGGTGGGCCGTGGCGCAGGATTCCGGGCCGACCCCCCGGTCCCTGGATCATGTGGATCAGGCCCTGGTGCACGCGCTGCAGATCACACCGCGGGCCAGCTGGACCCGGATCGGTGCCGTCCTCGGACTGGACGCCGTGACGGTGGCCAGGCGCTGGAACCGCCTGGTCGAGACCGGCGCCGCCTGGATCAGCTGCCATCCGGCCCCGGTGCTGGCCGCGTCGGGCCAGGGGTGCCTGGCGTTCGTCGAGATCGACTGTGCTCCCGGCCGACTGCTCGACGTCGCCCGGGCGTTGGCCGCCGCGCCGCACGTGGTGGCGCTCTCCCACGTCACCGGGGACCGCGACCTCCAACTCAACGTCATGGCCCGCGATCCGGCCATGCTCTCCCGTTGGGTGACCCACGACCTCGCCGCGTTGGACGGCGTCCGGGCCGCCCGGACGCACCTGGCCGGCCCGGTGCACACCGAGGGCAGCCGGTGGCGCCTGCGGGCCCTCGGTCGGCACCAGGTCGCCCGGCTCGCCGCCGATGCGTCCAGACACCGCACGGACACCCCCGCCTTCGTCCTCGACGAGCTCGACCAACGGCTGGTCACCGCGCTGTCCGTGGACGGCCGGGCCACCTACCGTGCACTGGCCGAGCAGTGCGGCGCCGGCCCCGACACCGTGCGCCGTCGCGTCCAACGGCTCTTCGCCGCGGACATGCTGCACGCCCGGTGCGAGGTCGCCCGCCCGCTGTCCGAGTGGCCGGTCACGGTGAGCTTCTGGGGGCAGGTCCCGGCCGCGAGGCTGCGCGAGGTGACCCGCCGGGTCACCGGGATGCGCGAGGTCCGCCTGTGCGCGAGCGTCATCAGCCGGCACAACCTGCACCTCGTGGCCTGGGTGCGCTCCCTCGACGACGCCCAGCGCTTCGAGGTCCGCCTCGCCGAACGGGCCGCGGACCTGACCGTCACCGAACGCGCGGTCGCCCTCTGGCACATGAAGCACGGCGGCCATCTCCTCGACGAGGAGGGCTACCGGGTCGGGGTGACACCGCTCGCGCTCTGGCGGGAACCGGCGGCGTCACACCCGTAAGACCTTGGGGCCCATGAGGTGGTAGCGGTGGGCCTCGGCGACGGGCAGGCCGGCGCCGGTGACGATCGTCTCCAGGTCGCCCACCTCTCCGAACCGGCAGAAGCTCGCCGTGCCGAACTTGGTGTGCACCCCGGCGAGGACCCGGCGGCGCGCGACGCGGATGGCCTGGGCCTTGACCTCGGCGACCGCCGGGTCGGGGGTGGTCAGACCGTACGTGCGCGAGATCCCCTCGGCGCTGAGGAAGGCCAGGTCGATGACGAAGCCGGACAGCATGTGGACGGCCCAGTGGTCGACGGTGGCCGTCGTGCCCCGGCGGACCCGGCCGCCCAGGAGCAGCACATTGGCCTGGGGGCTCGTCGCGAAGGCGCTGACCACCGGGAGCGAGGCGGTGACGATGGTCAGCGGCCGGTCGCGCGGCAGGGCGTCGGCGATGAGTTGCGGGGTGAAGCCCTCGTCGATGAAGACGGTCTCGGCCTCGCTGAGGAGTTCGGCGGCCGCGGCGGCGATCCGGGACTCCTCCGGGACCCGCGGTGCGCTCCGGGAGACGAGGATGGCCTCGGAGCCCGGTCGCACCATGGGATACGCACCACCGTGCCGCCGCCGTATCAGCCCGTGGCCCTCCAGGACGTTCAGGTCCCGGCGGACCGTTTCCTTGCTGACGGCGAACTCCTCGGCGAGACGCACGACATCGGCGGATCCGCTGCGCCGGATCAGCTCCAGCATGTCCCTGCGGCGGCCCTCAGCATCCACGGTGTTCCTCCTGCGCGTCCGGGCCACAACGGCGCCCCGACTGGGTGGGGGTGATTCCAACAAGCCTCGGCTGCGCCGGCCGTGGTGGGCGGCCGAAGCGATCCGTTGTGGCCAGGAACGGGCGGCGGATCCGCCACCGAACGGGCGGGGCATTGATGAAAACGGTCACCAAGAACACAGACTTCGGGGTGGCACGAACATCGAGCAGAGGTTCCGCTTGACCGCGTCGCAACGCGGACGGGTCGACCGTCCCCGCCCTGTCGTTCCGTTGTCACAATGGTTGTCGCGGCGGCGGGGAAAGCGGGCGAGCCGTGCCGCACGAGGCACGGGGGAATGTGACGCGCGGTGAACTCCACCAGGCGGAACGGGGGTTACCGTGAGTATTCGGAGGCCGCTCGCGGCCCGTCACGGGTGCGTCGGAGCAGGGCCCCGGAGGCACACCGCGGACCACGGAAACGGTCAGCAGAAACGATATGGCGGGCAGTTTGGTTACGGCGGAACGAAAAGTGGCCGGAATCGCGTGCATGAATATTGCGGGTTCGTAACGTGGGAATGGATAAACGCCGGCCAGGGCACGAAACGCCCGTGCCGCCGGGCATCGCCCCGTGAGGGGCGAGCGTCGGCGACACGGGCGTGCGGGACAGCGGCCCCGACGGTGGCCGGCCGGTACAGGGCGGGCCGGCCGGGCGTCACTTGACGAATTCGTCCACGACCTTCGGGGGCCAGGTGCCGACGTTCAGGATGCCCATGGAGTAGGCGCGCGAGACGAGCGCGGCGCGGTTGGGCACCCGCAACTTCCGCAGCAGCCCGGTGACGTGGTACTCCACGCCCTGGCGGCTGAGGTAGAGCCGCGAGGCGAGCGGAATGGTCGACAGCCCGGCCGCGATGCCTTCGAGGATGCGCGCATCGATCTCGGTCAGGAACTTTTTCTGGCTGGTCACGACGCCGGCATCGGCCGCGTCGGCGGCATCGGACGAGTCCATGAGCACCAGGATCCCGGCGATGTCCGGGGTTTTGCCGGTGACCGCGGAGGCGGTGAGGGTGCCCGCGAAGGCCGCGTCCCGGGCGCCCACGGCGACCACGTGCGAGGCGAAGCGGTGCCGCTTGCCCTCGATCAGCCGGGAGAACTGGCGCATCAGCGGCTGCTGCACGCTCGGGTGCATCAGGTCCCGGAAGCTGCGGCCGCAGACGTCACCGGCGGAATTGTCGAAGCGGCGGCGGAACTCCTGGTTGGCGTGCTTGATGGTGAGGTCACGGTCGAGGGACGCCATCAGCCCGGGGCCGACGGACTCCCCGGCCGGTGCGGTCTGAGCGGATATCACCCCGCCGGTCGTACGGTGATGCGAGTCAGTGAGGTGAGTGATAGTCACGAGACCGCCATCCTTTCGGATAACCCCCGTCGTTTTTTAGCGTTCTGAGAAACGGAATCCAGAATTCGATCGAAGTTCGCCGCGATTCACGCCGAAGAGTTTCGATTTCCGTGAAACGGAGCGTAGTTAGCCCCAACTCGGCACGTCAACGCGACACATCTGCGCACCCCTAAATCCGTGGTCCGTACTTGACGAGGTACGGTCCGCAGAGTCACAACTACGGTGGGCCAAAAGTAACATAGGAGACATTGGTGACGGCGTGGATGTACCTGCCCTCGCTTCCGTTTGAGCTTTTGTTGAGGGTCGCTGTCATGACCGGACGGGCGTGCGACAACAGCACCTCACCCACAGGACTGACAGGCACAGAGGATTGTGATCGTCCGGAACGGGACGGCCGCGGGCGTCAACGCCCCGGGAGCGCGTTCACCAACTCGCGGCGGCCGGAGACGCCGAGCTTGCGATAGGCGCTGGTGAGGTGCTTCTCCACCGCCCGGGAGCTCACACCGAGTTCGGTCGCGATGGCCTGGTTGGTCAGGCCCCGGCTCACCAGCGACGCCACCCGCCGCTCGCTGGGGGTCAGGGTGGCGACCGGCGGCACGATGGCACTGCCCAGACCGTGTTCGGCCCGTTCGGCGAGCCAGGGCACACCACAGGCGGCAGCGATACCCGCGGCCTCCCGCAACACCGCCTCGGCCTCCGGCCCACCCGGCAGCCGACGCCCGAGGACGACGAGGGTGCGGGCCAGTTCCGTCGCGTAGGACGAGGCGCGGAGGGTCTCGACGCTCTCACGCAGCAGATCCAGTCCCTCGTCCTGCAACAGCCAGCCCTTCAGGCGCAGGGCCCGGCCCAGGTTCGTCGTCGCACCCCACTCCCGGGCCCACCTCAACTCGTCCTCGGCGAGTTGCAGCGCGGCATCGGTCTCGCCGAGCCGCTGGTGCAGCCCGATTGCATACGGACGCCAGGGCAGCAGCGCGGAATTGCGCCATCCCGCGGTCTCCAGGCGTCGGCCACAGGCCAGCAGCGTGTCCAGGGCGTCCCGCCCCCGGCCGAACTGCACGTCGACGGCGGCCTGGAGCATCTGACCGGTGGCGGTGAGCGCCAGTCCGGTCGGCCGGCGGTCGCGGACCCGTTCCAGGACGCGTTCGCTCAAGGCCGGGTCGCGCAGTTCGAAGGCGACCGCGGCGAACATCATGACGGCGGGTTCCGACCAATCGCCGGCCTCCATGACCAGGGCGCGTTCGACGTGCTCCCGCGCGGCGGCCGGGCGGCCCTGCGTCACCAGGACGAAGGCCCGCTCGGCGGTCAGCAGCACATCGTCCGCGCCGGTCGCGTACCGGCGCCGGGTGTGCTGTTCGCTGGCCAGCCAGGAGGCCACGCCCTGCACGGACTCGGCGACGAACAGCGCGAGCATCACCAGCGGCAACGGGGTGTGGGCGTGGGCGGCGGTGGCCGGCTCGCGTTCGAGGATGCGGTTGCCGGTGTCGGCGATCTCCGCGGCGCTGAGCCGGCCGCTCAGCGCGCCCGCGCACAACAGCACGGCGACCAACTCGCGTTCGGCGACGCTGTCCACCGGCGGCCGTGCTCCCATGCGGCGCAGCCGCGCCACCGAGGACGCCAGCTCGACGGGGTTCTCGTGGCCGGAGTGCCGCAGCCACGCCTCCAGGCGCAGGGCGAGTTCGTCGGCTCCCTCCTCGTCCCGCTGCCCCGGGCCGTCGAGCCCGGCGGCGGCCTGCCGCACCAGCTCGACGGCGGACGGGCTGGGGGCAGCGAGCAGGGACGGCGGGACGCGCAACACGGCGGCGGCCCGGTCCCGCGGGGTGTCCAGCAGCGCGACCGCCTGGCTGACGTGGCGTACACAGGCATCGGGGTCGAGGGCGCGCTCGGCGGTGGCCAGATCGATCAGGATGCGGGCGCGGCAGCCGTCCTGGGTGCGGTGGTGCAGCAGGGCGCGGCGCAGGTACCGGGCCGCGTCGGCGGGCCGGCCGGCGCGCAGCGCGTTGTGGGCCGCGGAGCGCAGGACCGCCTCCGACCAGGGCCGACCCGGGTGGACCACGGCCAGCAGATGGCCGGCGACCTGCTCGGCCGGCCGCCCGCAGCGGTACAGCAGATCGGCGGCGTCGTCGTGCGAGCGTTCGCGCTCGTCGAGGGTGAGCAGGGAGTCCACCGCATCGCGGACGACGCCGTGGACGAAGCGGATGTCCCGTCCCCGGGCCAACAGGCCGGCGTCGACCAGGGCGCGGCGGGCACCGGAGAAACCGATTTCATCGACCCCGGCAAGCTGGGCGAGCAGCACCGGATCGCTGTGGTCGCCCAGCGCGGCCACCGCCACCGCGACCTCGCGCACCGGCTGCGGCTGGATCCGCAGATGGCCCGCGAGCCGATCGCGCAGCACCGTCGGGCTCAGCTCCCGGACGGCACCGAAGTGGTCGCCGCCGGGCGGCCTTCCGGTGGCGCGCAGGGCGCTCCGGAAGGCGGTCAGGAACAGCGGGTTGCCCCTGGACGCCTCGTACACGGCGCGCACCAGTGCGTCCTGCGGCGGCCGGCCCTGGGGCCCGGCGAGCAGGACGCGGGTGGCGTCCTGGGACAGCGGCGCCAGGCGCAGGACGGTGCGCGCGGCGCCGGCGACCTCCCGTACCAGGGGGTACCTGCCCCGGTGGTCGCCGCCGGCCAGCGTGCACACCAGCAGCGCGCGCAGGCCGTACAGCCGCCGGGTGAGGTGGGCCAGCCAGCGCAGGGACGGGCCGTCGGCCCACTGGAGGTCGTCGACCAGGATCAGCAGGCGCCGCTCCGCGGAGGCGTCGGCGAGCAGCGCCTGGGCGCCCTGGAGGACTGCCTGGGAGACCTCCAGAGCGGAGCCGGTCCCGGTGCGGCGGTCGCCGGCGTCCATGAGGCGGCTGAAGTGCTCTGCCCCGGCGGTGCGTTCGGCCGGCCCGGCGCCGCCCGCCCCGGACAGCAGGTGGTCGAAGAGTTGGCGGGCGATCCCGAAGGGGAAGTCGCGTTCCCGCCAGGCGGCGCTGGCCCGCAGGACACGGGTGCCGTCGCCGGCCAGCTCCGGTATCCGGCGCAGCAGCGCCGAGCGCCCGCTGCCGAGGGGGCCGGTGATGAGGAGGAGCGAGGAGTCGCCCGCTTCCGCGGCGTCCAGGGCGGCCCGGATCCGGGCCAGTTCGTTCTCCCGCTCAAGAAGCATCCGCGACCGGCCCTTCCAGCGCCTCCAGGAGCAGGTACAGCTCCTTGCGACCGCCGATCCGCAGCTTGCGGTAGGCGTTGCTCAGCCGGAGTTCCACGGTGCGTCTGCTGACGGCGAGTTGTTCGGCGATCTGGCGGTTGCCGTGGCCGCGGGCGGCGAGCAGCACGGTGTCCTTCTCCGCCTCGGACAGGTCGCGCCATCCGGGTGGGACGACGGCGGTGGGCGGCGCGGTGGCGACCGGAACGGACGGGACGGTCAGGGTGCGGGCTGCGGTGGCGAGGCGGCTGGTGGGATGGGCGGCGGTCATCCGGGCGACCTCCTGCCAGGAGCGTGCGGCCGCGGCGGTGTCGCCGTGGGCCGTCTCGGCGCCGGCCTGGCTCAGCCGGCTCCACAGGTAGGCCAGGCGGGCGGGCGAGTCGCTCAACAGGGCGGCGGCCTCGCGGATCCGTCGGACGGCCCGGTCGCCGTCGTCGTCGAAGAGGCGCCGCGTCGTCAGGCGGGCGATCCCACGGGCACTCGCGGTGCCCCAGCGGTCGGCGAAGAACAGCTCCTCGTCCCGCAGCCGGCGCGCCTCCGTCACGTCGCCGAGCTTCAGACACGCCTCGGCGGCCAGCGGGCGCCAACTGAGCAGGGCCGGGTTGGCCCAGTGCCGGCGCAGCAGCCAGCGCCCGCACTCCCGCGACAGCCGCAGGGCCTCCTCCCAGTCACCGTCGTCGGCGGCCACCCGGGCGCGGGCGAGCAGCAGGGCGGGCCACCACACGCCCTCCTCGCCGCCGGCGGGTACCGGGGCCTCGGCGAGTTGGCGGGCCCGGTCCGGGCGGCCCGTCTCCATGCTGACGAGGATGCGGGTGGCGATCAGGTTGGGCAGCGCCCGGGGGTGCCAACTCGCCGGCGGCAGGGCGCGCTCGGCGCTGTCCAGGTCGCGTTCGGCGGCCTCCAGCCGGGCCGCGCACAGGTGCATCCGGGCCCGTAGGTTGAAGATGCGGGCGGCCATGCTGCGCAGGTGGGCGCTGCGGGCGGCGGTGAGCATGGTGTCCAGGCCGTGCACCGCCTCGTCGTTGTCGTCGGTGGCGAACAGCGCGGCGCAGGCCGCCAGTTTGGGCATCATCAGGCTCTCGTTCGCCCCGCCGGTGAGGGCGATCCGGGCGAGCTTCCTGGCCTTGTCCGCGTCCTCCCCCGCCGTGGCCAGCTGCCAGGCACGGGCGCCGGCCTGGGCCGGCGGCACCGGCCGGTCGGGCAACCGGGGCACCACGGGGATCATCGGCGCGTCGTCGTCCCGCACGGCGGCCAACCAGAACAGCGCGACCAGTTCCTCCCGGTCGGCCGGCCCGGCGTACGGCAGGGCCTCGCCCGCGGTGCGGCGGGCCCATTCGCTGTTGCCCCGGGCGAACCCCAGGTCGATGGCGCGGACCCCCAACCCCCTGCCGGACGACGAGGGGTCGGGGTCCGCGACGGTGCTGCGGACGAGTTCCCCGAGGCGTCGATCGCCCGCTTCCGGCCGGGCGACGGCTTCGGCCGCGGCCAGTTCCAACGTCAGCAGGCTGCGTTCCCGGGCGTCGAGGGGTTCCTGCAGGGCGCGGGAGAGGCAGGCACAGGCCCGGTGGTGGTCCTCCCGGCGCAGCGCGGCGGCGAATCCGCGGCGGAGCAGGGGCACGACCCAGGGTGCGCCGAGCGGCAACGAGCGCAGCAGCAGATGGGCGACGTCCTCGTCGTTGACGCCGCAGCTGTGGGTGAGTTCGGCCGCGCGGAGGTACAGGTCGGCGCGCTCCGCGGCGGGCATGTCCTCGATGACGCGTGCCTTGGAGGCGGGGAAGCGGATGTGCACCTTGTCGCCGACGGACACGGTCAGGCCGAGGCTCGCCAACAGGGTGCGGATCCGGTCCTCGGACAGGGAGTGCGCGCCGGCGAGGGCCCGGACGCGGCGGAAGTCGAGCAGGTCGCCGCAGACGGCCAGGGCCCGCAGGACGGCGTTGACTTCGGCGGGCAGGCCGTCCAGGGCGCGCACGGTGTGGTCGCCGACGACGCCCGCGGTGAGGGCGTGCAGCTCCGGGAGGTGGTCGGCGTCGGCAGGGAGGCCGTGGTCGACGAAGGCGCGCAGGGCGTCCCGCAGGATGGCGGGGTTGCCGGCGGTGGCGGAGGTGAGCGCGGCGATGAACTCCTCGTCGCCGGGGGTGCCGCAGACGGCGCGGACGGTGGCGGCGACGCCGCGGTCGGTGAGCGCGGGCACCACGAAGCACCGGACGGGCACGGTGTCCCGCGGCCCTGGGACGGTGGGGGCGTTCGGGTCGGTGTCGAAGGCCATGGTGTCACCGCAGCTGCTGGCCAGGACGGCGAGCGGGGTGTCCGGCCCGAGATGGCGCAGCAGGATCTGCAACCACGTCAGCGAGGCCGGGTCCAACCACTGGACGTCTTCGACCACGACCAGGGTGGGTGCCGTGCCGGCGCGCCGCAGCACCTCCTCGATGCCGGGCGCGGGCAGTGGTGGGGGACCGTCGTGGCCTATCACGGCGTCCAGGGTGCTGCCGTGCGGGCCGTCGAGGGCGGCCAGCAGTTGGAGGACGGCGCCGTAACGGAGTTCCCGTTCCGCGGGCGTCGCCTGGGCTCGTAGGACGCGCAGCCCGTCGTGCCTGGCCCGGCACGCGCCCCAGCGGACCAGGGCGTTCTGGGCGTGCCCGGGCCGGCCGGTCAGGCTGAGCACCGACGGCCGGCCCTGGCCGAGACGGTGCAGGAGGTCGCCGATGAGCCGCTGTTCCCGGCCGCATTCGAGGAGCATGGTGGGGTCGCCGTGGGCGTCGGGTGCGCACTGCGGCGTGCAGGTGGTCGGATGGTTCCGCGCCTTGCTCCGGGGCACCGCTACCTCTCGTCCTGTTCGTCTCAAGCGCGTCCGCGTGCCTGGGAGACCCAGGCCGGCGGCTGCCGACCGGAGGTGGCGGTCCTGGTCTCCAGGACGGCGGAGAGATCCGCGCGTCCGCCGACCCCGAGCTTCCGGTAGACGCTCGTGAGATGGGTTTCGATGGTCCTTACAGTCACGAAGAGGGCTTCCGCGATGGCCCGGTTGCTCGCGCCGGTCACCGCGAGGTCCGCCACCGTGCGTTCCATCCCGGTCAGCATGTCGAGTGGCGAGGCGGTCATCCTGCGTACCCGACCACCCGCGGTGACCAGCAGTTTTCTGGCGTCGACGCCGAGCTTCACGGCGCCGCAGCGCTGGGCGAGGTCGGCGGCGGCGCGCAGGTGTTCCCGGGCGGCGCGCAGGTCGTCGCGCTTCAGGTGGGCGTGTCCGAGGAGTAGTTCGGCCCGGGCCTCCATGGCCCGGGCCGGGGAGTCCGCGAGCAGCGAGACCGCCTCGGTGAGATGGTCGATACCGGCGCGGCCGGGTGCGGCGACACCCTGGGCCATGAAGGCCAGTCCGAGGCCGCGCTCCGTTCCCCAGCGCTCGGCCAACTCACTTCCGTAGTCGGCGAGTTCGCGTGCCTGATCGTGGCGGTCCAGGGCCGCCAGGAGCACCGCACCATCGGCCCACCACGGCACGAACGCCGGGTTGCTGAAGCGCGACTCCTCCAGGGACCGGCCGCAGGCGAGCAGGAGGTCCAGGGCCCCTTGGAAGTCCCCGCGGACCCAGCGGGCGTAGGCGCGGGCCTGGAGGTACCAGTGGTATTCGATGACGAAGCGTTCGAGGCGGGGGCGGGTGATGCCGTCGAGGACGTGTTCGGCGCGCTCGGGCTCGCCGCGGTCGACGAGGGCGGTGGCCAGCGCGACGCGGGGCAGCACGGCGCTGTCCGCCCAGCGCTCCTCGCCGAGGATCTCGACGGCGGTCTGGGCGTCGGCCAGGGCCTCGGGGAAGGCCCCCACCCCGTGGTGGAGCAGGGCGCGCGTGGAGAGCGCCAGGACGTACGTCCACACGGCCGCGTTGTCCTGGCCGTACTGGAGCATGAGGTCCAGTGCGTACTGCGCGTCGGCGACCTCGTCGGCCAGGGAGAGCGCGAAGGAGGCGGACAGCAGCGACCAGGGTTCCAGTTCGACACCGGGTGCGCGCAGGGCGCGGCGGGCCTGATCGACGGCCGATCGGGCGTCCTGGCCGTCCATCGCGGTCAGCACGGTGGTCATGGCCAGCATCTGCCGCTGGGCCGGTGTGTCGCCGGGCGGCATGGTGAGCCGGGCCGCCCGGTCGCGGACCGCGCCGATCGTCACCTTCTCGTCGGCCCCGATGATGAGCAGCACGGATTCCACGAGGGTCCGCAACTCCCGGTCGACGGGGCCTGGTTCGGGGCCCAGTTCGGCGGTCAGCTCGGCGAGCGCGCCCTCCAGCATCCGCACCCCGGACGGGGATTCCTGCACGGCGAGGCAGGTGAAGCCGTACTGGACGGCGACCTGGGCGCGGGTGCGGACGTCCTCGGCGAGGGAGAGTGCTTCCTTGAGGAGGCGCATCGCCTCGGGCGGGTTGATCTCGGCGAGGGCGCGGGCCATCTGGATGCGGACGGCAACGTTGTCCGGCTCCACCTCCAACACCCGGTAGAGACAGCGCACACCGGCCTCGGGGGCACCGCGGCTCTCCGCCTGGGCGGCGGCGTCGCGCAGCACCGCGGCCATCCACGGCTGGTCGAGCACCGGCAGCAGCATGAGCTGTCCGGCGAGCTCCTCGGAGGGGCGGCCGGCGTCGCTCAGCAACAGCGCGGCGTTGGTGCGCAGTTCGGCCAGGGTGGGCGGGGCGACGTCGTCGAGCACCGCGGAGCGGACGACGTCATGGACGAAGTCCACGCGGTCGGCGGCCAGGATGCCGGCCCTGCGCAGCACCAACAGGGCCTCGTCGACGGTGGCGGCCGGGACGCCGGCGAGCGCCGCCAGCAACTCGGTGCACTCCGGGCCGAGTACGGCGATGGCACGGGCCACGCCGCGCACCCAGGGCGGTCGGCGCTCCAACAGACAGCGCACCGAGCGGGCGAGGACGTGGCTGCCGACCTCGGCGGCCCGGCGCTCCCCGGCGGCGTCCGGTCGGACGCCCTCGGCGCGGAGTTCGTCGAGGAGGCGGGCGAGGGCCAGCGGATTGCCGCCGGACACGGCGGCGACCCGGCTGACGAACGGCGGTGCGGCCGTGGTCCGGAAGACGCGACGCACCATTTCGCCTATGTCGTCGGGGCCGAGCGGGTGCAGGGCGAGCACGGTGGGGCGGCGCTGGGCGGCGATGTCGGCGAGCACCGCGGGCGCGACCGGTTCGGCCTCGCTGCGCCAGGCCAGGACGACCAGCAGCGGCAGGTCCTCGGCGCGTCGCAGCAGGAAGTCGATCCAGGCCAGGGAGCGTTCGTCGCACCAGTGGACGTCGTCGAGGACGAGGACGAGCGGCCGTTGGGCCATGAGGCGGGCGGCGAGCCAGTACAGGCCGTGCAGCACCGGGTAGGCGGCCGTGGCTGCGTCGGGGCCGGCGGGGTCTGCGGTGAGTGCGGGCAGCGCGCGGGCCGCCAGGCCCTCCAGGAGGGGCGAGCGCCGGGCGTCGCCGCCGCTCAGGCCGAGCCCGCCGAGGAGTTCGCGCACACCGCCGTACCCGGCGCCGGCGACGGTCTCGCCGCAGGTGCCGTACAGCACCGTCATGCCGCGGCAGACATCGCTCGCCGTGAAGGACCGCAGCAGACTGGTCTTACCCATGCCGGCGGGCCCGTGCAGCAGGACCAGGCCCGCCCGCCCGTCGCGGGCGGCCGCGGCGTGCCGGGCGAGGGTGCGCAGTTCGTCGTCGCGTCCCACCAGCGTGGTCAGTAAGCTGGAAGAACCCGACTGCTTCCGCATCACGCGTTCCTCCACGTGGGGTGAGAACAGGAGCCGACCTCGCGCCGACGCGTACCAGGACCACGGCCGTCCGACGCACGCAAAACCGGACGGTCAGGATGGATACACCAGGAGCGAACGAGTGGCACGCTCCGTACATGCCCCATCACAAGATCATATAGTGCGGGCTGGAGTAAATGGGCAGTACCTGTCAGACATTTGTCGTTTTCCGAATGGCCCCCTCCGGGACATCCGACCGGCCGGTCAAGTCGTCCGCACCCCCGCGCACGCACGCGGGACGGTGCTCCGCGGGCGCACGCAACGCGCGTCGCCGGATGGCGTGGTGCCGCCTCAGACGGCGCGGGGGCGTGCGGCAGACCGGCACCTCCGGCCTGCCGCGGTGCGCCCGCTAGCCGTTGGCGGAGAGGTGCGCCCGGAGCAGTTCGATGATCGCCGGGGCCTCGGAGCTGACGAAGAAGTGCCCGCCGGGAAGCACCTTGAGGTCGAAGTCCCCGGTGGTGTGGCCGCGCCACGCCTCGGCCTCGTCCAGGGAGGTCTTCGGGTCGCGGTCGCCGGTGAGGACGGTCAGCGGCGCCCGGACGGTGACGTCGGGCGGGCAGCGGTAGGTCTCGATGGCCTGGTAGTCGCTGCGGATCGCGGGCAGGATCATCCGCAGGATCTCCTCGTCGCCGAGCAGCGCGGTGTTGGTGCCGGCGAGCAGCTTGAGCTCCTCGACGATGCCGTCGTCGGACCGCCGGTGCACGGCCTCGTCACGCACCCGGGAGGGGGCCCGGCGCCCGGAGGCGAACAGCCGGACCAGGTCACCGCCATCGGCCTCGAAGCGCCGGGCCACCTCGAAGGCCAGGGTCGCGCCCATACTGTGCCCGAAGAACGTGCTCGGCCGCTCCTTCAGCAGGGGGCGCAGCGCGTCGTAGACCTGATCGGCCAAAGTCGCGAGGTCGCTGACACCGGCTTCCTTGCGCCGGTCCTGGCGCCCCGGGTACTGGATCGCGAACACCTCGGCAACCGAGGACAGTTGGGCCGACACCGGGAAGTAGAAGGAGGCCGAGCCGCCCGCGTGTGGAAAACAGAAGAGCCGGACGGGGGCGGCCGGTGCTGGATGGAAGCACCGGGCCCACAGGCTCTCCTCGGTGGACGTGGTCATGGGGGGACCTCCTAGGGACGAACCAAGCGGCACGCACCGCCGGGCAGCAGCGGAGAGACGCCTCGGCCGGGGACCTGCCGTGACATCCCGTGCACGCCGTCACTGCCGTACGGACACGTGATCACACCGTAACTCCATGGCCCGCGAACGGTTTTCCGAGCCACGGAATTCATTGCACATGATCGGGCTGTGGGTGTTTCCCTAGTTCTTGCCCTTTCTTTAGAAGAGGCCGGTTTGACGCTCCCGGTGGCCGGAATCAAGCGTCCGACCACCAGGGCCCCGGATTCCCACTGAAACGGAACCGCTCACTACGGAACCACTGCGGGACATGTCACTGCCGAACAGGTCACTGCAGAACTGCTCGTGCGGAACGGCTCAGTTCAGTCCCAGCTCGTCATCCAGCAGCGCGAACATGTCGTCGTCCGACGCCTCCTCGATGTCGACGTCCGCGCCGCCGTCCGCGGATCCCTCCGCGCTGCGCATGTCCGCCCACTTCGCCCTGAGGACCTCCAGCCGGCCGGCCACCAACTGGTGCTCCCCCGCGTCGTCGAGGGACAGCCCGGCGATCACCGCCTCCAGGTTGTCCAGCGCCGCCAGCACCGAGCCCGCACCCGACGCCTCCCCGGTGCCGAGCCGGCCGCGCAGGTGCCCGACGACGTCGGCCGGCGTCGGGTAGTCGAACAGCAGGGTGGCCGGCAGCCGCAGTCCGGTGGCCGCGTTGAGCCGGTTGCGGAACTCCACCGCCGTCAGCGAGTCGAAGCCCAACTCCTGGAACTGCCGACCCGCACCGATCGCCGAGCCGTCGGCGTGCCCGAGCACCACCGCGGCCTGACCACGCACCAGCCTCAGCAGGACCTCCTCCTGCTCCGCCCCGCCGAGCCCGGCCAACTGCCGGGTGAGCGCATCGGCCGACGGCGCCGCACCGGCCGCCGCGGTCCGCCGCGCGGACGTCCGGACCAGACCGCGCAGCAGCGCCGGGACATCACCGAGCCCGCGGAGCGCGGCGAGGTCCAGCCGCACCGGCACCACCAGCGGTCGCTCACCGGCGGTCGCCGCGTCGTACAGCGCAAGGCCCTGCTCCGCCGAGATCGGCGGAATACCGGAGCGGGCGAGGCGGTCGGCCTCGGCGTCCGACAGGGTCCCCGTCATGCCACCGGCCCGGTCCCACGGACCCCACGCCAGCGACACACCCGGCAACCCGGCTGCGCGACGCTGCGCCATCAAGGCGTCCAGGAACGTGTTCGCCGCCGCGTAGTTGGCCTGTCCGGCGCCGCCGAGGACGCCGGCGAGGGAGGAGAAGACGACGAACGCGTCCAGGTCCAGGCCGCGGGTCGCCTCGTGCAGATGCCAGGCGGCGTCGGCCTTGGGCCGCAGGACGGTGGCGAGCCGCTCCTCGGTGAGCGAGCCGATCACCCCGTCGTCCAACACACCGGCCGTGTGGACGACCGCCCTCAGCGGGTACTCGTCCGACACGCCGGCGACCAACGCCGCCACCGCATCGCCATCGGCCACATCACACGCCTCAACGGCCACCACGGCACCGAGCGCTTCGAGGTCGGCGACCAGCTTCTCTGCTCCCTCGGCCGCGAGACCGCTACGGCTGGCGAGCACCAGGCTCCGTACGCCCCGCTCGGCGACGAGGTGTCGGGCGAGCAACCCACCGAGGCCACCGGTACCACCGGTGATGAGCACCGTGCCGGGCCGCCGGGCCGGATCGTCCGGGACCGTGTTCCCGTCATTGGCCGAACCGCTGCCGGCGGTCTCGGAACGGGCGGTCTCCGGAAGGTCGGTCGCCAGACGGTCAGTCTTCGGAAGGTCGGCCTTCGGAAGGTCGGTCTTCGGCGCGGGGATTCGGGTCAGTCGGGCGGCCTGCACGGCCCCGCCGCGGAGCGCCAACTGCGGCTCGTCGGCGGTCGCGTGCAGGGCCGCGGCGAGCGTGGACGGCACGGTCACACCGGCCGGATCACGGTAGCGGTCGACGTCGGGGGCGGGGGCGAAGGCGGGGGCGAGGTCCAGGTCGAGGTCGAGGTCGAGGTCGAGAAGACCGAAGCAGCCCGGATTCTCCGACTGCGCCGACCGCACGAGACCCCAGACGGCCGAGGCCGCCAGGTCGGTGATGCCGCCGTCGTCCACGGACACCGCACCGCGCGTCACGAACACCAGCCGCGCCGCCGCGAACCGGTCGTCCGCCAGCCACTGCTGGATCTGCTCCAGTACCTGTGCGGTGGTCTCACGCACGGCGCGGAGCATGTCGGACGAGCTGTCGTCGGACGGCCTGTCGTCGGGTGTCCCGGCGTCGGGGTGTCCTCCTGCATGTACTTCTTCGTGTGCCTCCGCGTCTGCGTCCGCGTTCGTGGGTGCGCCCGTCGGCTGGGTGCCCATGACCGGGACGAGGACGAGGTCCGGTACCGGATGCTCCGACGCGGCGAGTGCCGCGAGGTCGCCGCGCTCCTCGACCAGGGTCAAGGCGTCCGTCAGGCCGTCTGCGAGGCCGAAGAGGTCGGTTCCGATGATGGCTACCGATGGGTGGCCTGCGGTCGGGGCGGTCGGGGCGGTCGGGACCGTGGTCCATTGGACGCCGAAGAGCGCGTCACTCAGGTGGGTGCGGGATGCGTTGACCTCATCGGGAGTGAGGCGGCGAGTGCGCAGCGCATCGATGGAGATGACCGGCGCACCGGCCGGATCCACCGCGGTCACCGACACCGCATGCTCACCCGCCGGAGCCAGCCGCACGCGCAAGGCCGTCGCACCCGAGGCGAAGAGAGAAACACCCTCCCACGCGAACGGCAACGCAGGCCCACCATCCACGGATTGACCTTCAAGGGAAGCGAGAAGCGAGGCATGGAGCGAGGCGTCCAGCAACGCCGGGTGCAACCCAAAACCGGTCACCGCATCGACGCTCTCAGCAACCTCTTCCGACAGGGCGACCTCCGCGAAGAGTTCCTCACCGCGACGCCACACCGCACGCAGCCCCTGAAACACCGGGCCATAACCAAACCCAGCATCCGCAAACAACTCGTAGCAACCCTCAACATCCACCGACACAGCACCCTGCGGAGGCCACACAACACCGTCGCCCAACCCACCGACCCGGTCAACCGCACCAGAAGCCAGCACACCGACAGCGTGCTGCGACCACACCGCCCGACCCACACCATCAGGACACGAATACACCCCCACACCACGACGACCCACAGCATCAGGAGCATCCACAGCAACCTGAACCCGCACCGCACCACGCTCAGGCAACACCAACGGCGCCGCCAACGTCAGCTCCTCAACACGACCACACCCCACCTCATCACCCGCACGCATCACCATCTCCAACAACGCCGCACCAGGAACAAACACCCGCCCCATCACCGCATGATCAGCCAACCACCCATGCGACGACAACGACAGACGACCCGTCAACACCACCCCCGCACCCGCAGCCAACTCCACCGCAGCACCCAACAACGGATGCCCCGCAGACCCAAGCCCCACAGCACCCACATCACCACCAACACCACCAACACCAACACCAACCCGACCCACCGGCCAAAACCACCCACGCTGGAACGCATACGTCGGCAACTCCACCCGCCGCGCACCCACACCAGCGAAGAAGTCCTGCCAGTCTTCGATCAGTCCGCGGGTGTGGAGACGTGCTCGGGCCGTCATGGCCGTGGACTCCTCACCGCGGTCCTTACGCAGAACCGGCACGGTGACGGCTTCGCCGGCGAGGGACTGCTGAGCCAGCGCGGACAGGATGCCGTCCGGGCCGAGTTCCAGGAAGGTCCCTACGCCCTCGGCTTCGAGGGTGGTGATGCCGTCGGCGAAGCGGACCGCCTCACGGACGTGGCGCACCCAGTACTCGGCCGAGCAGAGTTCGTCGGCCGTGGCTACCTGGCCCGTCAGGTTCGATACGACGGGGAGCGTCGGGGCGGCGTAGGACAGGCCCTCCGCCACCGCACGGAACTCCGCCAGCATCGGATCCATCAGCGGCGAGTGGAACGCATGCGAGACGTGGAGTCGGGTCGTCCGGCGTCCCTGGTCGGCGAAGTGTTGTGCCACGGACTGCGTGGCCTCTTCTGCGCCCGAGATGACCACGGAGGTCGGGCCGTTGACGGCCGCGATCGCCACCTCGTCGGTCAGGTGCGGGGTGACTTCGTCCTCCGTTGCCTGGACCGCGATCATCGCGCCCCCGACCGGCAACGCCTGCATCAGCATCGCCCGAGCGGCCACCAGACGGCAGGCATCCTCCAGCGTCAGCACCCCGGCGACGTGCGCCGCCACGATCTCACCGATCGAATGGCCGGCCACGAAGTCCGGACGGACACCCCAACTCTCCACCAACCGGAACAGCGCCACCTCGACAGCGAACAGGGCCGGCTGTGCCCAACCCGTCTCGTTCAGCAACTCCGCATCGTCACCCCACATCACCACACGCAAACCAGCCTCGGAAGGCAAAACAGCGTCCAGGTGATCGGCCACGACATCGAGGGCCTCAGCGAAGACCGGGAAACGCTCGTACAACTCACGCCCCATGCCCAGGCGTTGCGCACCCTGACCCGTGAACAGCACTGCCGAACCAGCAGTCGATACCAAGTCGGAGACGACGGCGGGATCGGCCGCACCGGAGGCCAGGGCCGCGAGGGCGGCCAGGCTGTCTGCCGGGTCCTTCGCATCGTCGACCAGCACGATCGCGCGGTGGTCGAACTGCGAGCGTGTGACGGCCAGTGCGTGGCCGACGTCGATCGGGCGCGGTTCGGGCCGCTCCGCCAGGAAGTCACGGAGGCGTGCGGCCTGGGCGCGCAGAGCCTCGGGCGACTTTCCGGACAGCGCCCACGGCACCAAGGACGGCTCCGCCGACGGCTTGATGGCGACCGGCTCCACGGCCTCTGCTGCTCCCGGTGCCAGGCGCTGCGCAGCCGCCGGCTGTTCCAGGATGACGTGGGCGTTGGTGCCGCTGATGCCGAAGGAGGAGACACCGGCCCGACGGACGCGGTTCGTCTCGGGCCAGGCGGTCTGCGCGGTGAGCAGCTCGACGGCGCCGGCGCTCCAATCGACGTGCGAGGACGGGGCGTCGACGTGCAGGGTCTGCGGCAGCACACCGTGCCGCATCGCCATCACCATCTTGATGACACCGGCAACACCGGCCGCCGCCTGGGTGTGACCGATGTTGGACTTCAGGGAGCCCAGCCACAGGGGGTTCTCGGGGTCGCGGTCACGGCCGTAGGTGGCCAGGAGCGCCTGGGCCTCGATCGGATCACCGAGCGTCGTACCCGTGCCATGCGCCTCGACCACATCGACATCGGCCGTGGACAGGCCGCCGCTGGCCAACGCCTGGCGGATCACCCGCTGCTGGGACGGGCCGTTCGGCGCCGTCAGACCATTGGACGCACCATCCTGGTTGACGGCCGAGCCCCGCACCACGGCCAGGATCTCGTGGCCGTTGCGCACGGCGTCCGACTGGCGCTCCAGGACGAGGATGCCGACGCCCTCGGACCAGGCCACGCCGTCAGCGGCCTCGGCGAACGCCTTCGAACGACCATCGGGCGCCAGACCCCGCTGCCGCGAGAACTCCACGAACGTGCCTGGCGTGGACATCACGGTCACACCGCCGGCGAGCGCGAGCGTGCACTCACCGGCCCGAAGGGCCTGCGCCGCCAGGTGCAGGGCGACCAGGGAGGAGGAACACGCGGTGTCGACCGTGACGGCGGGGCCTTCAAAGCCGAGAGTGTAGGAGACGCGGCCCGAGGCCACGCTGCCCGCGCTCCCCTGGCCCTGGAAGCCCTCGAACTCCTTGCCGCCGAGGATGCTCCCGTAGTCGCTGTACATCACGCCGGCGAAGACGCCGGTGGCGCTGCCGCGCAGGGTCAACGGGTCGATGCCGGCCCGCTCGATCGCCTCCCACGACGACTCCAACAACAACCGCTGTTGGGAGTCGGTCGCCAGCGCCTCACGCGGGCTCATCCCGAAGAACGCCGGGTCGAACTCCCCCGCCTCATGCAGGAAACCACCAGAGCGGGTGTACGACGTGCCCAAGTGCTCGGGGTCCGGGTCGTAGAGGTTGTCCAGGTCCCAGCCGCGGTTGGTCGGGAAGTCGGTGATGGCGTCGGTGCCGGCGTCGACCAGGCGCCACAGGTCCTCCGGCGAGGTCACACCACCCGGGAAACGGCAGGCCATGCCCACCACCACGATGGGATCGTCCGCGGTCGACGGCAGTGCCTGGACCGGCACCCGCGCCTCGCTCTCGACCACGCCGAACAACTCGCCCCGCAGGTGCTCCGCAAGGGCATCGGTGTTCGGGTAGTCGAAGACCAGGGTTGCGGTCAGGCGCAGTCCGGTGGCCGTGCTCAGCCGGTTGCGCAGCTCGACGGCGGTCAGCGAGTCGAAGCCGAGGTCACGGAACTGTGCGGTGGTGTCCACGGACGCCGGATCGGCGTGCCCGAGGACGAGGGCTGCCTGAGTGCGGACCAGTTCGAGGAGTTCCTGGCGCCGCTCGTCGGCGGTGAGCCCGGACAGGCGGTTGACGAGTCCGGCGACGGTGGCGGAACCGCCGGCCGCCGTACGGCGGATGCGGGCCCGCACCAGTCCGCGCAGGATCGCGGGGACCTCACTCTGCACGGCCAGCGCCGCTAGGTCGAGCCGGACCGGTGCGACGAGGGCCACGGCCGGGATGGCGATCGGGTCGTCGGTTCCAGATGTGCTGGCGGCGGCGCTGCCGGCTGCCTTGTCTGGCGTGCTGGTACCGGCAAGGGCGAGTGCCGCGTCGAAGAGGGCGAGGCCCTGCTCGGCGGAGAGCGGCGGGATGCCTGAGCGGGCCAGGCGGTCGGCCTCGGCGTCCGACAGCATGCCGGTCATTCCGCCGGTCTGCTCCCACGGCCCCCAGGCCAACGAGAGTCCGGGCAGGCCCGCTGCCCGGCGCTGTGCCATCAGCGCGTCCAGGAAGGCGTTGCCCGCGGCGTAGTTGGCCTGTCCGGCGCCGCCGAAGACCCCCGCGACGGAGGAGAAGACGACGAACGCGTCCAGGTCCAGGCCGCGGGTCGCCTCGTGCAGATGCCAGGCGGCGTCGGCCTTGGGCCGCAGGACGGTGGCGAGCCGCTCCTCGGTGAGCGAGCCGATCACCCCATCGTCCAACACACCGGCCGTGTGGACGACCGCCCTCAGCGGGTACTCGTCCGACACGCCGGCGACCAACGCCGCCACCGCATCGCCATCGGCCACATCACACGCCCGAACGGCCACCACGGCACCGAGCGCTTCGAGGTCGGCGACCAACTCCGTGGTTCCCGGGGCATCGGGGCCGCGCCGGCTGACGAGCAGGAGATTGCGGACGCCGTACCTGTCGACGAGGTGCCGTGCGAACTGCGCCCCGAGCCCGCCGGTGCCACCGGTGATCAGCACCGTGCCGTCAGCTTTCCACTCCGTGGGCGCGACCGCCTCGGCGGGCGGCGCCAGGCGGGTCAGCCTGGCGGCGTGCAGGTGCCCGTCGCGCAGGAGCAGTTGCGGTTCGTCAGAGGTGAGAGCCTCGCCGAGGGCTGCGGCCGACGCCTCGGCCCCGTCGAGGTCGAGGAGCCCGAAGATGCCCGGGTTCTCGGTCTGGGCGGAGCGCACCAGGCCCTGGACAGCCGCCGCGGCGACATCCTGCCCGTCGGCCGCGCCGCGGGTCACGAATACCAGGCGCCCGGCCGCCAGACGTTCGTCGGCCAACCATGCCTGGATCGTGCGCAGGGCCTCGGCGGTGAGACGGTGAGCCGCCTCTACGACCGCCGCGCCGGCTCCGACGGCGCCTTGGCTGGCCCCGGTGGCGTCGTGGTCGTTCATGTGCTGGGCGGCTGCGTCCTCGATGGTGAGACCGATGAGTGTGACGTCAGGGACGGGCACTTCGGACCCCGCCGCGATCAGCGCATCAACGCTCTCGTACACGGTCGTGGTCGTGGTCGTGGTCGTGGTCGTGGTCGAGCCAGCAGAGGAACTGCTGAGCGCTTCGGCGAGCCCCAGTCGGTCGGTTCCGATGATGGCTACCGATGGGTGGCCTGCGGTCGGGGCGGTCAGGGCGGTCGGGGCGGTCGGGACCGTGGTCCATTGGACGCCGAAGAGCGCGTCACTCAGGTGGGTGCGGGATGCGTTGACCTCATCGGGAGTGAGGCGGCGAGTGCGCAGCGCATCGATGGAGATGACCGGCGCACCGGCCGGATCCACCGCGGTCACCGACACCGCATGCTCACCCGCCGGAGCCAGCCGCACGCGCAAGGCCGTCGCACCCGAGGCGAAGAGAGAAACACCCTCCCACGCGAACGGCAACGCAGGCCCACCATCCACGGATTGACCTTCAAGGGAAGCGAGAAGCGAGGCATGGAGCGAGGCGTCCAGCAACGCCGGGTGCAACCCAAAACCGGTCACCGCATCGACGCTCTCAGCAACCTCTTCCGACAGGGCGACCTCCGCGAAGAGTTCCTCACCGCGACGCCACACCGCACGCAGCCCCTGAAACACCGGGCCATAACCAAACCCAGCATCCGCAAACAACTCGTAGCAACCCTCAACATCCACCGACACAGCACCCTGCGGAGGCCACACAACACCGTCGCCCAACCCACCGACCCGGTCAACCGCACCAGAAGCCAGCACACCGACAGCGTGCTGCGACCACACCGCCCGACCCACACCATCAGGACACGAATACACCCCCACACCACGACGACCCACAGCATCAGGAGCATCCACAGCAACCTGAACCCGCACCGCACCACGCTCAGGCAACACCAACGGCGCCGCCAACGTCAGCTCCTCAACACGACCACACCCCACCTCATCACCCGCACGCATCACCATCTCCAACAACGCCGCACCAGGAACAAACACCCGCCCCATCACCGCATGATCAGCCAACCACCCATGCGACGACAACGACAGACGACCCGTCAACACCACCCCCGCACCCGCAGCCAACTCCACCGCAGCACCCAACAACGGATGCCCCGCAGACCCAAGCCCCACAGCACCCACATCACCACCAACACCAACCCGACCCACCGGCCAAAACCACCCACGCTGGAACGCATACGTCGGCAACTCCACCCGCCGCGCACCCACACCAGCGAAGAGCACGGGCCAGTCGACGCGCGCGCCGGCGATGTGCAACTGGGCCAGGGCGGCGAGCGCCGCCGGTTCCTCCGGCCGGTCCTTACGGAGCAGCGGGACCGCGAGGGAGGATTCGGTGAGCGATGCTCCCGCCATGGCGGCGAGGACGCCGTCCGGGCCGAGTTCCAGGAAGGTCCGCACGCCCTCGGCTTCGAGGGCCGTCACACCGTCGGCGAAGCGGACCGCCTCGCGGACGTGGCGCACCCAGTACTCGGCCGAGCAGAGTTCGTCGGCCGTGGCTACCTGGCCCGTCAGGTTCGATACGACGGGGAGCGTCGGGGCGGCGTAGGACAGGCCCTCCGCCACCACACGGAACTCCGCCAGCATCGGATCCATCAACGGCGAGTGGAACGCATGCGAGACCCGCAGCCGGGTCGTACGACGCCCCTCGGCCGCGAACCGCGCCCCGATCTCGACGGCGGCATCCTCCACACCCGATACGACCAGCGCATTCGGCCCGTTGATGGCGGCGATCGCTACGTCGTCGGTCAGGTGCGGGGTGACTTCGTCCTCCGTTGCCTGGACCGCGATCATCGCGCCCCCGGCCGGCAACGCCTGCATCAACGCCGCCCGAGCGGCCACCAGACGGCAGGCTTCCTCCAGCGTCAGCACCCCGGCGACGTGCGCCGCCACGATCTCACCGATCGAATGGCCGGCCACGAAGTCCGGACGGACACCCCAACTCTCCACCAACCGGAACAGCGCCACCTCGACAGCGAACAGGGCCGGCTGCGCCCAACCCGTCTCGTTCAGCAACTCCGCATCGTCACCCCACATCACCACACGCAAACCAGCCTCGGAAGGCAAAACAGCGTCCAGGTGATCGGCCACGACATCGAGGGCCTCAGCGAAGACCGGGAAACGCTCGTACAACTCACGCCCCATGCCCAAGCGTTGCGCACCCTGGCCCGAGAACAGCACCGCGTGGCGACCCGTGCCGACGCGGCCGACGGCGGTGGCAGCATCGGCCTCGTCGGCTGCAATCGCCGACAATGCGCGGACGGCATCGGCACGGTCGCCGGCGAGTACCACCGCACGGTGTTCAAAGGTCGAGCGGTCGGTGACCAGGGACATGCCCACGTCGACGAGGCGAAGCTCCGGGCGTTCCTCGATCGACGACAACAGCTTCGCCGCCTGGGCGCGCACGGCCTCCGGTGTCTTGCCGGACAGCACCCACGGCACCGTGGACGGCTCCACGGTGTTCGTCTCCATCACCGGACGCCGCACGGCCTCCGGACGCTCCAGGATCACGTGCGCGTTGGTGCCGCTGATGCCGAAGGAGGAGACACCGGCGCGACGGGCCCGACCGGTCTCCGGCCAGGCAGCCTGCTCACTCAGCAGCTCCACCGCACCCTCGGACCAGTCCACATGCGAGGAAGGCGCATCCACATGCAGCGTCCGCGGCACCACACCATGCCGCATCGCCAGCACCATCTTGATCACGCCCGCCACACCCGCAGCCGCCTGCGTATGCCCCAGATTCGACTTCACCGAACCCAACAACAACGGCCGTCCAGGTTCACGATCACGCCCATACGTAGCGATCAGCGCCTGCGCCTCGATCGGGTCACCCAACGTCGTCCCCGTACCGTGCGCCTCCACCACATCCACATCAACCGTCGACAGACCACCACTGGCCAGTGCCTGGCGGATGACGCGCTGCTGCGACGGACCGTTCGGCGCCGTCAAACCATTGGACGCACCGTCCTGGTTGACCGCCGAACCCCGCACCACGGCCAAAATCTCGTGACCGTTGCGCACCGCATCCGACTGACGTTCCAACACCAGCACACCCACGCCCTCGGACCAGCCCACGCCATCAGCCGCATCCGCGAACGCCTTGCACCGACCATCCGGCGACAGACCCCGCTGCCGAGCAAAGTCCACAAACACCGCAGGCGTCGACATCACCGTCACGCCACCGGCCAACGCCAACCCACACTCACCACTGCGCAACGCCTGCATCGCCCAGTGCATCGCCACCAACGACGACGAACACGCCGTATCCACCGTCACCGCAGGGCCTTCCAACCCCAACGTGTAGGCCACCCGACCCGACGCCAAACTCGGCGAACTCCCACTGCCCTGGAAACCCTCGAACTCCGGACCGGCCAACATCGCGCTGTAATCGCTGTACATCACCCCCGCGAACACACCCGTCCGACTGCCCCGCAAACTCACCGGATCAATACCGGCCCGCTCAATCGCCTCCCACGACGACTCCAACAACAACCGCTGCTGAGAATCGGTCGCCAACGCCTCACGCGGACTCATCCCGAAGAACCCCGGATCGAACTCCCCCGCCTCATGCAGGAACCCACCCGAGCGGGTGTAGGAAGTACCGAGATGGTCGGGGTCCGGGTGGTAGAGCGATTCGACGTCCCAACCACGGTTGGTCGGGAACGGGGACACCGCGTCGATGCCGTCCGTGACGAGCCTCCACAGGTCGTCCGGGGACGTGACCCCGCCGGGGTAGCGGCAGGCCATGCCCACGATGACGATCGGGTCGTCCGCCACCGCCACCGCGGCCCGCTGCACGGTCGCCACCTCGGCATCCGCGCCCAGCAACTCGTCCAGGACGTAGGAGACCAGCACCTCGACGGTCGGATAGTCGAACACCATGGTCGCGGGGAGCCGCAGACCGGTGACGGTGTTGAGGCGGTTGCGCAGTTCCACCGAGGTGAGGGAGTCGAAGCCCAACTCCCGGAAGGCACGTGCCGGATGGACGTCGTTGGCGTCGGCGTGGCCGAGGACCAGGGCCACCTGCCCGCGCACGAGGTCCAGGAGGACTTCCTGCCGCTCGACCGGGCTCAGGCCGACGAGCTGTTCCCGCAGCCCGGTTGCGGTTGCCGATTCAGCGGCGGCGGCGCGGCGCGAGCGGCCTCGGATCAGGGACCGCAGCAGCGGCGGCACCTCACCCTGGGCGCGCAGTGCCGACAGGTCCAGGCGCACCGGGACACAGGTGGCATCACCGGTCGCCAAGGCCGCGTCGAACAGTGCCAGTCCTTGCTCCGCGGTCAGCGGTGGCACTCCCGAACGGGTCAGGCGATCGGCCTCGGCATCCGCGAGCATGCCCGCTGTGCCACCGGTGAGCGACCACGGGCCCCAGGCCAGTGACAGGCCGGGCAGTCCTTCCGCCCGGCGTTGCACCATCAGCGCGTCCAGGAAGGCATTCGCCGCCGCGTAGTTGGCCTGGCCCGGACTGCCGAAGACACCGGCCAGGGAGGAGAAGACGACGAACGCCTCCAGGTCCAGGCCACGGGTCGCCTCGTGCAGATGCCAGGCGGCATCCACCTTCGGCCGCAGGACCGCGGACAACCGCTCCCCGGTCAACGCACCCACCATGCCGTCATCCAGCACACCCGCCGCATGAACCACCGCAGACACGCAATGCCCGCCAACCAACTCCACCACCGCGGCACGATCGCTCACATCACACGCAACCACCCGCACCCGCGCACCCACACCCGCAAGCTCCGCCACCAACTCCCCAACACCCACCGCACGTTCACCACTGCGACTGACCAACAGCAGATCCCGCACCCCGTACTCGGCCACCAGATGACGCGCCAACACCGCACCCAGACCACCCGTACCACCAGTGACCAGAACCGCACCCCCACCCGAGAACAACACACCAGAGCCCGAGCCACCCCGACCGCCAACGACACCAGCGACGCCCTCACCACCCTCGGTGAACGACCGCCGCACCAGACGCGCGACCCGCAACACATCACCCTGCACCGCAACCTGCGGCTCATCACCGGCCAACGCAGCGACCAGCACCTCCGCACCCACCGCACCATCCGGATCCAGATCAAGCAGACCAAAACAACCCGGATTCTCCGACTGCGCCGAACGCACCAGACCCCACACCGCAGCAGCACCCATATCACGCCCGACCGTCGCACCACGGGTCACGAAGACGAACTTCGTGTCCGCGAAGTGCTGTTCCTGCAGGCGAGTCTGTACGAGGGCCAGGGCTCGGTGGGTGAGGTCGTGCACGGCCGCCGGGACGGAGTCCGCGTCCGCGGCGCCGGCCTGGTCGGAGGCGATGAGCGGCAGCGCGATCAGCGCGGGCGCGGGTTCATCGGTCGACAGGGTGGTGCGGACGTCGACGTCGGCGCCCGCCGCACGCAGGGCCGCGGTGAGCTCGGAGGTGAGCTCGACGGTTTCCGCACCGACGACCGTCACCGCCGGGGTCACGGTAACCGTGTCGTCCGGCCGGGGCGCCGGGGCCGGGGCCCAGTCCAGGCGGAACAGCGCGTCGCGGGCGAGGGTCGCGGTGGCGCTCAGGGCCTTCGCCGAGACGGTGCGCATGGCGAGGGCCTGTACGGACGCGACCGGTGCACCGGTGGTGTCGGCGATGGCCAGGCTCAGCGTTCCGTCGGTGTCGCGGCCGAGTCGGACGCGGACCGAGGAGGCACCGGAGGCGGCCAGGGAGACGCCGTGCCACGAGAAGGGCACGCTGCCCGTCCGTGTGGGCTCCCCGTCCGGGGCGACGAGCCAGGCTGCGTGCAGTCCGGCGTCGAGCAGCGCCGGATGCAGCCCGTACGCCTCTGCTTCGGTACGGCCGGCCTCCGGCAGAGCAACTTCGGCGAACACCTCGCCGTCGCGCCGCCAGGCCGCTCGCAGGCCCTGGAAAGCGGGCCCGTAGCCGAATCCTTCGCCGGCCCGGGACGCGTAGAAGTCCGCCAGGTCAACGGGTTCGGCGTGTGCCGGCGGCCACACGGTGGCATCGAACGGGACGGTTGCCTTCGCCGGCAGGCCGGTGACGAGGACGCCGGTGGCGTGTTGGGTCCACGGGGTGTCGGTGTCTGTGCGGGTGTCACTGTCGGTGTTCGTGGCGCGTGCCGGACGCGAGTGGATGGTGACGGTGCGGCGGCCGGTGTCGTCGGCGACGCCGACCCTGACCTGGGTCTGTACCGCGCCGCGCTCGGGCAGGACGAGCGGTGCGGCGAGCGTCAGTTCCTCGACGTGGTCACAGTCGGCCTCGTCGCCGGCGCGCAGGGCGAGTTCCAGGAGTGCGGTGCCGGGCAGCAGGACCTGTCCCATGACGGCGTGGTCGGCCAGCCACGGATGCGACTGCAGCGACAGCCGTCCGGTGAACAACAGGCCCTCTTCGTCGGCGAGTTCGACGATGCCGTTGAGGAGCGGGTGGCTCGCGCCGGCGATGCCGACGGCGGCGGCATCCGCGGTGTCGCGGGGGCCGGAGGGCCAGAAGGGACGGTGTTGGAACGCGTATGTCGGCAGGTCCACCGGGCGGGCACCGGTCGGGGCCAGGAGGGCGGTCCAGTCGATCGGTGTTCCGGTGGTGTGCAGTCGGCCGAGTGCGGTGAGCAGGGCCCGTTCCTCGGTCATGTTCCTGCGGAGGACGGGGGCGGTGACCGTGCCGTCGGCGACGGTTTCCCTGGCCATGGCGGCGAGGACGCCGTCCGGGCCGAGTTCCAGGAAGGTCCGCACGCCCTCGGCTTCGAGGGCCGTCACACCGTCGGCGAAGCGGACCGCCTCGCGGACGTGGCGCACCCAGTACTCGGCCGAGCAGAGTTCGTCGGCCGTGGCTACCTGGCCCGTCAGGTTCGATACGACGGGGAGCGTCGGGGCGGCGTAGGACAGGCCCTCCGCCACCGCACGGAACTCCGCCAGCATCGGATCCATCAGCGGCGAGTGGAACGCATGCGAGACGTGGAGTCGGGTCGTCCGGCGTCCCTGGTCGGCGAAGTGTTGTGCCACGGTCTGCGTGACCTCTTCTGCGCCCGAGATGACCACGGAGGTCGGGCCGTTGACGGCGGCGATCGCCACCTCGTCGGTCAGGTGCGGGGTGACTTCGCCCTCCGTTGCCTGGACCGCGATCATCGCGCCCCCGACCGGCAACGCCTGCATCAGCATCGCCCGAGCGGCTACCAGACGGCAGGCGTCCTCCAGCGTCAGCACCCCGGCGACGTGCGCCGCCGCGATCTCACCGATCGAATGGCCGGCCACGAAGTCCGGACGGACACCCCAACTCTCCACCAACCGGAACAGCGCCACCTCGACAGCGAAGAGAGCAGGCTGGGTCCAACCGGTCTCGTTCAGCAGCTCCGCATCGTCACCCCACATCACCTCACGCAAACCGGCCTCGGCAGCCAAGGCGGCGTCCAAGTGGTCGACCACAGCATCGAGGGCCTCGGCGAAGACCGGGAAACGGCCGTACAACTCACGCCCCATGCCCAGGCGTTGCGCACCCTGACCCGAGAACAGCACCGCGCACCGTCCCATGGTGACCGTGCCGGTGAGGGCCGAGGGGTCGGACGCGGCCGTGGTGGCGAGGGCGGACAGCGCGCGGGTCGCCTCGTCACGGTCGGTGCTCAGGACGACTGCCCGGTGGGCGAACTGGGAGCGCTGGGTGGCGAGGGACAGGGCGATGTCGGCGGGTGCGAGTTCGGGGTGCTGCTGGAGGTGGGCGAGGAGGCGTGCGGCCTGGGCGCGCAGGGCCTCCGGCGTCTTGCCGGACAGCGCCCATGGCAGCACGGGCAGGTCCGCGGTGGCGGCCGGTGCCTGGGCGGCTGCCTCCACCGTGTCGGCTTCGTCCGGCGCCGAGTGCCGCGCGGCCTCCGGCTGTTCCAGGATGACGTGGGCGTTGGTGCCGCTGATGCCGAAGGAGGAGACACCGGCGCGGCGGGCCCGGCCGGTCTCCGGCCAGGCGGTCTGCTCGGTGAGCAGTTCGACGGCACCGACGCCCCAGTCGACGTGCGAGGACGGTTCGGTGATGTTCAGGCTGCGGGGCAGCACGCCGTGCCGCATCGCCATGACCATCTTGATGACGCCGGCGACACCGGCGGCGGCCTGGGTGTGGCCGAGGTTGGACTTGATCGAGCCGAGGAACAGCGGGCGGTCGTGCTCGCGGTCCTGGCCGTAGGTGGCGAGGAGTGCCTGTGCCTCGATCGGGTCGCCCAGTGTGGTGCCGGTGCCGTGTGCCTCGACCGCGTCGACGTCGGTCGTGGAGAGGCCGCCGCTGGCCAGTGCCTGGCGGATGACGCGCTGCTGGGACGGGCCGTTGGGCGCGGTCAGGCCGTTGGACGCACCGTCCTGGTTGACCGCCGAGCCGCGCACCACGGCCAGGATCTGGTGACCGTTGCGCACGGCGTCCGACTGGCGCTCCAGCAGCAGCATGCCGACGCCCTCGGACCAGCCGACGCCGTCAGCGGACTCGGAGAACGGCTTGGAGCGGCCGTCGGGGGCCAGTCCGCGCTGTCGGGAGAACTCGATGAAGGTGTCCGGGATGGACATCACGGTGACGCCGCCGGCAAGGGCGAGGGTGCACTCGCCGCCGCGGAGTGCCTGTGCGGCGAGGTGCAGGGCGACCAGCGAGGAGGAGCAGGCTGTGTCGACCGTCATGGCCGGGCCTTCGAAACCGAAGGTGTAGGAGACCCGGCCGGAGGCCACGCTCAGTGCACTGCCCTGCCCCTGGAAGCCTTCGAACTCGGCGCCGTCGAGGCGGGTGCCGTAGCCGCTGTACATGACGCCGGCGAAGACGCCGGTGCGGCTGTCGCGCAGGGTCAGCGGGTCGATGCCGGCCCGCTCGATCGCCTCCCACGAGGACTCCAGGAGCAGGCGCTGCTGGGAGTCCGTGGCCATGGCCTCGCGGGGGCTCATGCCGAAGAAGTCGGCGTCGAAGTCGGCGGCGTCGTGCAGGAAGCCGCCGGCGCGGGCGTACGAGGTGCCGGAGTGCGCGGGGTCGGGGTCGTAGAGGTTGTCCAGGTCCCAGCCGCGGTTGGTCGGGAAGTCGGTGACGACGTCGGCGCCGTCGCCGAGCAGACGCCACAGGTCCTCCGGCGAGGTGATGTCGCCGGGGAAGCGGCAGCTCATGCCGATGACGACGATGGGGTCGTCGGTCGGTCCCGCGGTGGGTTCGCCGGGCTCGTCGGGGTCCGACTCGGCGTCGGGGCCGAGGAGTTCGGTGAGCAGGTGGGCGGCGAGGGCGTCGGCGGTGGGGTAGTCGAAGACGGCCGTGGCCGGTAGCCGCAGGCCGGTGGCCGCGCCGATGCGGTTGCGGAGTTCAACCGCGGTGAGCGAGTCGAAGCCGAGGTCCCGGAAGGCGCGGGACGGGTCGACGCCGTCGCCCGAGGTGTGGCCGAGGACCATCGCGGCCTGGTCGCGGACGAGTGCGAGGAGGGCGTCCCGTCGCTCGGCGCGCTGGAGCCGGGTGAGCTGCTCGGCAAGTCCGGTGTCGCCGGGGGTGGTGGCGGCTGTGCGGCGGATGGGCGCCTTGACCAGACCGCGGAGGAGCGGTGCGGTGTCGCCCCGGGTGCGCAGTGCGGACAGGTCCAGGCGGACCGGGACCAACGCGGCACTCCCCGTCGCCAACGCCGCATCGAACAGCCCCACACCCTGATCAACCGTCAACAACGGCATACCCGACTCAGCAGCACGACGGATATCCCGCTCCGTCAACCCCGCCGTCATCCCCACACCCTGATCCCAGGCACCCCACGCCAACGACACACCAGGCAACCCACCCGCCACCCGATGAACCGCCAACGCATCCAAAAACGCATTACCCGCCGCATAGTTCGCCTGACCCGCACCCCCGAACACACCCGCAACAGAAGAGAAGACCACAAACGCGTCCAGATCCAGACCACGCGTCGCCACATGCAGGTTCCACGCACCATCCACCTTCGGACGCAACACCGCAGCCAACCGCTCCGGCGTCAACGAACCCACCACACCGTCATCCAACACACCAGCCACATGCACAACCGCAGACAACGGACACGACTCCGAAACACCCCCAACCAACTCCGCAACAGCCGAGCCATCACCCACATCACACGCCGCAACCACAACCCGCGCGCCCAACGACTCCAACTCCGCAACCAACTCCACCGCACCCGCCGCACCCAAACCCGAACGACTGGTCAACAACAAACGCCGCACCCCACACGACCGCACCAGATGCCGAGCCACCACCCCACCCAGACCACCGGTACCACCCGTCACCAACACCGTTCCCTCGGGCTGCCAGGAGCGGGGCAGAGTGAGCACGATCTTGCCGATGTGCTTGGCCATGCTCATGAACCGGAACGCGTCCTTGGCGTGCCGGACGTCCCAGGTACGGACCGGGAGTGGCCGCAGTGCGCCGGTGCGGAAGAGGTCCATCAGCTCGGCCAGCATGGTGCCGATGGTCTCCGGCACCACCCAGGCGAGGTCGAAGGAGTGGTAGGTGAGGCCGTCGGGGACGGAGTCCGCGGCGCGGATGTCGGTCTTGCCCATCTCCAGGAACCGGCCGCCGTCGCCCAGCAGCCGCATCGAGGCATCGACGAAGTCGCCGGCGAGGGAGTTGAGGACGACGTCCAGGCCGCCGTCACCGGCGACCTCGGCGAATGCCGCCTCGAAGTCGAGGGTGCGGGAGGAGGCGATGTGGTCGTCGGCCACGCCCAGCGAGCGCAGCACGTCCCACTTGCCCTCACTGGCCGTGGCGAACACCTCGGCACCGACATGCCGGGCGATCTGGATCGCCGCCATACCGACACCACCGGCACCGGCATGCACCAGCACCTTCTCCCCCGCCCGCAGACCACCCAACTCCTTCAGGGCGTAGTACGCGGTCAGGAACACCAACGGAACGGAGGCACCCGTCTCCCAGGACCAGCCCTCGGGCAGGCGGGTGAGGCGTCGCGCGTCGTCCACGGCGAGCGAGCCGAAGCTGCCGGTGATCATGCCCATGACCCGGTCGCCGGGTGCCAGGCCGGTGACGTCCGGCCCGACCTCCACGACCACACCGGCCGCCTCCGAACCGAACAGCCCCGCATCACCCGGATACATCCCCAACGCATTCAACACGTCACGGAAGTTCAGGCCCGCGGCACGCACCTCGACCCGCACCTCGTGACCGGTGAGCGGCGCCAGTGCCGCCGGATACGGGGTCAGGGCGAGGCCGTTGAGGCTGCCCTTGGCCGTGCTGTCGAGCCGCCAGGCCCGGTCGGCCGGCGGGGTGAGCGCAGCCGCGGTGTCGAAGCGGGCCAGGCGGGCGGCGAGCACTCCGCCGTCGCGCAGGGCGAGCTGCGGTTCGCCGGTGTGCAGTGCCTGTAGGAGCAGTTGGCCCCGGTCGGCGGCGGCTGTGCTGTCGTGTGTGCCGGCCGGGCCGGGGTCACGGTCGATCAGAACGAAGGTGTCCGGGGCTTCGGACTGGGCGGAGCGGACCAGGCCCCAGACCGCGGCGGCGGCCACGTCGATGACGTCGGTACCGCCGGCGGCCGTCGCCCCGGTCGTGACGAACGCCAGGCGGGAGCCGGCGAAGCGCTCCTGTGCGGTCCATTCCTGGACGAGGGCGAGTGCGGCGGTGGTCAGGGTGTGGGCGACCTCGGCCGGGCAGGGGGCGGACGCGTCCGGCGCGGCGGCCCCCGTCCCGATTCCGGCCGTCGACTCGGTCCCGATGCCTGTGCCGGTTCCGGTGAGGGGCACAAGGACCGTCTTCGGCACGTCGGCGTCGGTCGTGGCAAGGGTGGTGAGGTCGGGGTGGAGGGTGGTGTGGATGCCGGCGGCTGTCAGGTCGGCGGCGATTGCGGTGCCGTCCGCACCGACCACCGCGACGGCGGCCACGGCGGACCGGCCGTCCTGGCCCTGCGTCTGCTCCCTTCCGGACTTCTCCGGTACGGACTTCTCCGGTACGGACTTCTCCGGTACGGGGTTCCAGTCCAGGATGAACAGGGCGTCGCGGGCGAGTCCCGCGGCGCCGGTCAACTGGTCGCCGGAGACCAGGCGCGAGACGAGGTTGTCGATGGCGGCGACCGGACGGCCGGCGGTGTCGGCCACGGCGATGGCCACCGACCGGCCGTCGGTGCCTGTCGGGGTCAGCCGGACGCGCAGTGCGGTGGCGCCGGTCGCGTAGAGGGTCGCGCCCTCCCAGGAGAACGGGAGTCCGCCGTTGCTCTCCTCGCCCTCGTGGGCGACGAGGGAGGCGTGCAGGGCGGCGTCGAGCAGTGCGGGGTGCAGACCGAAGCCGATCGCCTCGTCGCCGGTGGACTCCGCCAGGGCGACCTCGGCGTACAGCACGTCGCCGGCGCGCCAGGCGGCCCGCAGGCCCTGGAAGACCGGGCCGTAGGCGAAGCCGAGCTCGGTGAAGCGCGCGTAGCAGTCGTCGGTGGCGAGGGGTTCGGCGTCGGCGGGCGGCCAGGCAGTGGCGTCGAAACCGGTGTCGGCCGGGGCTGCGCCCGCGGTCAGGGTGCCGGTGGCGTGCTGGGTCCACGACACGTCGGTCGCGTGCTCGGGCCGGGAGTGGACGGTGACGATGCGCCGGCCGGTGTCGTCGGCGACGCCGACCCGGACCTGGGTCTGTACCGCGCCGCGCTCGGGCAGGACGAGCGGTGCGGCGAGCGTCAGTTCCTCGACGCGGTCGCAACCGGCCTCGTCGCCGGCCCGGAACGCCAGTTCCAGGAGTGCGGTGCCGGGCAGCAGGACCTGTCCCATGACGGCGTGGTCGGCCAGCCACGGATGCGACTGCAGCGACAGCCGTCCGGTGAACAACACCCCTTCACCTTCGGCGAGTTCGACCGAGCCGTTCAGCAGCGGGTGCTCGGCGGCGGTGAGGCCGACGGCCGCGGCGTGCGCGGTGGGCAGGGTGCCGGTGGGCCAGTAGGTGGCGTGCTGGAAGGCGTAGGTCGGCAGGTCCACGCGGGTGGCGCCGGTGCCGGCGAAGAACGCCGCCCAGTCGACGCGGAGACCTGCCGTGTGGAGGTGGGCGAGCGCGGTGAGCGCGGACGTCTCCTCGTCGCGGTCCTTGCGGAGGGCCGGGACGGTGGCGGCGTCGACGGTGAGCGACTGCTGGGCCATGGCGGACAGCACGCCGTCCGGCCCCAGTTCCAGGAAGGTGGTGACGCCTTCGTTCTCCAGGGTACTGACGCCGTCCGCGAAGCGGACCGCCTCGCGGACGTGGCGCACCCAGTACTCGGCCGAGCAGAGTTCGTCGACCGTGGCCAGCTGGCCCGTCAGGTTCGATACGACGGGGAGGGTCGGGGCGGCGTAGGACAGGCCCTCCGCCACCGCACGGAACTCCGCCAGCATCGGATCCATCAACGGCGAGTGGAACGCATGCGAGACCCGCAGCCGGGTCGTCTTGCGGCCGTTCTCCGCGAGCCGCTCGGCCACCGTGCGGGCGGCGCTCTCGGCCCCGGAGACGACCACGGAGGTCGGGCTGTTGACGGCGGCGATCGCCACCTCTTCGGTCAGGTGCGGGGTGACTTCGTCCTCCGTTGCCTGGACCGCGATCATCGCGCCCCCGGCCGGCAACGCCTGCATCAGCATCGCCCGAGCGGCTACCAGACGGCAGGCGTCCTCCAGCGTCAGCACCCCGGCGACGTGCGCCGCCACGATCTCACCGATCGAATGGCCGGCCACGAAGTCCGGACGGACACCCCAACTCTCCACCAGCCGGAACAGCGCCACCTCGACAGCGAAGAGAGCAGGCTGGGTCCAACCGGTCTCGTTCAGCAGCTCCGCATCGTCACCCCACATCACCTCACGCAAACCATCCTCGGCAGCCAAGGCGGCGTCCAAGTGGTCGACCACAGCATCGAGGGCCTCGGCGAAGACCGGGAAACGGCCGTACAACTCACGCCCCATGCCCAGGCGTTGCGAACCCTGACCCGAGAACAGCACCGCGTGGCGACCCGTGCGGGTATCGCCCACGACGGCGGAGAGATCCGCGTCTTCGGCGGCGAGCGCCGTCAGCGCCCGGACCGCATCGGCGCGGTCGGTGGCGAGCACCACCGCCCGGTGGTCGAACGCCGAACGGGTCGTCGCCAGCGAGTAGCCGAGGTCGAGCGGGCGCAGCGCGGGCCGCTCCGCCAACCCGGCCAGCAGGCGTGCGGCCTGGTCGCGCAGGGCCTCGGGGGACTTTCCGGACAGCGGCAGCGGAACGACGGCGGGTTCGCGTCCGCTCGGCTCCGCGGCCGGGCTCTCGACGAGCGCCGGCTGTTCCAGGATGACGTGGGCGTTGGTGCCGCTGATGCCGAAGGAGGAGACACCGGCCCGACGGACGCGGTTCGTCTCGGGCCAGGCGGTCTGCGCGGTGAGCAGCTCGACGGCGCCGGCGCTCCAATCGACGTGCGAGGACGGGGCGTCGACGTGCAGGGTCTGCGGCAGCACACCGTGCCGCATCGCCATCACCATCTTGATGACACCGGCAACACCGGCCGCCGCCTGGGTGTGACCGATGTTGGACTTCAGGGAGCCCAGCCACAGGGGGTTCTCGGGGTCGCGGTCACGGCCGTAGGTGGCCAGGAGCGCCTGGGCCTCGATCGGATCACCGAGCGTCGTACCCGTGCCATGCGCCTCGACCACATCGACATCGGCCGTGGACAGGCCGCCGCTGGCCAACGCCTGGCGGATCACCCGCTGCTGGGACGGGCCGTTCGGCGCCGTCAGACCATTGGACGCACCATCCTGGTTGACGGCCGAGCCCCGCACCACGGCCAGGATCTCGTGGCCGTTGCGCACGGCGTCCGACTGGCGCTCCAGGACGAGGATGCCGACGCCCTCGGACCAGGCCACGCCGTCAGCGGCCTCGGCGAACGCCTTCGAACGACCATCGGGCGCCAGACCCCGCTGCCGCGAGAACTCCACGAACGTGCCTGGCGTGGACATCACGGTCACACCGCCGGCGAGCGCGAGCGTGCACTCACCGGCCCGAAGGGCCTGCGCCGCCAGGTGCAGGGCGACCAGGGAGGAGGAACACGCGGTGTCGACCGTGACGGCGGGGCCTTCAAAGCCGAGAGTGTAGGAGACGCGGCCCGAGGCCACGCTGCCCGCGCTCCCCTGGCCCTGGAAGCCCTCGAACTCCTTGCCGCCGAGGATGCTCCCGTAGTCGCTGTACATCACGCCGGCGAAGACGCCGGTGGCGCTGCCGCGCAGGGTCAACGGGTCGATGCCGGCCCGCTCGATCGCCTCCCACGACGACTCCAACAACAACCGCTGTTGGGAGTCGGTCGCCAGCGCCTCACGCGGGCTCATCCCGAAGAACGCCGGGTCGAACTCCCCCGCCTCATGCAGGAAACCACCAGAGCGGGTGTACGACGTGCCCAAGTGCTCGGGGTCCGGGTCGTAGAGGTTGTCCAGGTCCCAGCCGCGGTTGGTCGGGAAGTCGGTGATGGCGTCGGTGCCGGCGTCGACCAGGCGCCACAGGTCCTCCGGCGAGGTCACACCACCCGGGAAACGGCAGGCCATGCCCACCACCACGATGGGATCGTCCGCGGTCGACGGCAGTGCCTGGACCGGCACCCGCGCCTCGCTCTCGACCACGCCGAACAACTCGCCCCGCAGGTGCTCCGCGAGGGCGGACAGGGTGGGGTGATCGAAGACCATCGTGGCCGACAGGTGCAGGCCGGTGGCGGTGCGCAGACGGTTGCGGAGTTCGACCGCGGTGAGCGAGTCGAAGCCGAGGTCGCGGAAGGCGCGTTCGGCGTCGATGGCGTTGCCGTCGGCGTGGCCGAGGACGAGCGCGGCGCTGCTGCGGACCATGTCGAGCAGTGCCTCGTGGCGCTGGGCGTGGTCGAGTCGGCCGAGCCGTTGGACGAGTCCGGTGTCCGCGCCGGTGGCGAGGCCGGTGGCCGCGGTGCGGCGCAGGGGTGCGCGGACGAGGCCGCGGAGGAGCGGTGCGGTGTCGCCCCGGGTGCGCAGTGCGGACAGGTCCAGGCGGACCGGGACCAACGCGGCACTCCCCGTCGCCAACGCCGCATCGAACAGCCCCACACCCTGATCAACCGTCAACAACGGCATACCCGACTCAGCAGCACGACGGATATCCCGCTCCGTCAACCCCGCCGTCATCCCCACACCCTGATCCCAGGCACCCCACGCCAACGACACACCAGGCAACCCACCCGCCACCCGATGAACCGCCAACGCATCCAAAAACGCATTACCCGCCGCATAGTTCGCCTGACCCGCACCCCCGAACACACCCGCAACAGAAGAGAAGACCACAAACGCGTCCAGATCCAGACCACGCGTCGCCACATGCAGGTTCCACGCACCATCCACCTTCGGACGCAACACCGCAGCCAACCGCTCCGGCGTCAACGAACCCACCACACCGTCATCCAACACACCAGCCACATGCACAACCGCAGACAACGGACACGACTCCGAAACACCCCCAACCAACTCCGCAACAGCCGAGCCATCACCCACATCACACGCCGCAACCACAACCCGCGCGCCCAACGACTCCAACTCCGCAACCAACTCCACCGCACCCGCCGCACCCAAACCCGAACGACTGGTCAACAACAAACGCCGCACCCCACACGACCGCACCAGATGCCGAGCCACCACCCCACCCAGACCACCGGTACCACCCGTCACCAACACCGTTCCGTCCGCGGACCACGGCGTGTGGGTGGTGGTGGGGGCGGGGGTGCGGGTGAGGCGGGCGGCGCGGGCGCGGCCGGCGCGGAGGACGAGCTGTGGTTCGTCGAGGGTGAGGGCGCGGCCGAGTGCGGTGGTCGAGTCGGGCTCGGTGTCGAGGTCGAGGAGGGTGAAGGTGCCGGGGTTCTCGGTCTGTGCGGAGCGGATCAGGCCCCAGACCGCGGCGGCGGCCAGATCGGTGGCGGGCGCGTCGTCGGTGGCGACGGCTCCGTGGGTGACGAAGACCAGGCGGGATTCGGCGAGGCGGTCGGTGGCGAGCCACTGCTGGACGAGGGTCAGCGCGCTGCGGGTGAGGGCGTGCGCGTGCTGCGCGGTGTCGCCGTCGAGGGGGGCGCCGAGGGGGACGAGGACCGTGGCGGGCGGGGTGGTGTCCCCGGCCAGGAGGTCGTCGAGGGTTGCGTGGCGTGCGACGGCCTGGTCGCCGAGGGCTTCGGCGAGCGCGGCGGTGTCCGGGCCGAGGAGGACCGGTGGCGCGGGGTTGACGGTGTCGGGGAGCGGGACCGGGGTCCAGTCCAGGTGGAAGAGGGCGTCGCGGGTCAGGGCGCTGTGGGTGGTCAACTGCTCGGCGTCCAGGGGGCGGGCGAGCAGGCGGGTGACGGTGGCGACGGGGTTGCCGGCCGGGTCGACGGCGGTGACGGACAGGCCGTTGGGGCCGTTCGGGGCGAGCCGGACGCGCAGCGCGGTGGCGCCGGAGGCGTGCAGGGTGACGCCTTCCCAGGAGAACGGGAGTCCGGTGTCGCGGTCGTCGGCGAGGAGCGCGACGTGCAGGCCGGCGTCCAGGAGCGCCGGGTGCAGGCCGAAGGCGGCCGCGTCGTCGGTGGCGGACTCCGGCAGGGCGACCTCGGCGTACAGCACGTCGCCGGCGCGCCAGGCGGCCCGCAGGCCCTGGAAGGCGGGGCCGTAGGAGAAGCCGTGGGTGGTGAAGTGTGTGTAGCAGTCGTCGGTGGTGAGGGGTTCGGCGTCGGCGGGCGGCCAGACCGTGATGTCGAACGCCGCGGCGGCCGGTGGCGTGGTGGCGAGCACACCGGTGGCGTGCAGCGTCCAGGTGCGGTCGGCGGTGTCGTCGGGGCGGGCGTGGACGGTGACGGTGCGGCGGCCGGTGTCGTCGGCGGCTCCGACCCGGACCTGCAGGAGGGTGGCGCCGTCCTCGGGGAGGGTCAGGGGCGCGGCGAGGGTGAGTTCTTCGAGGTGGCCGCTGCCGGTCTCGTCGCCCGCGCGGACGGCGAGTTCGACCAGTGCGGTGCCCGGGAGCAGTGCGGTGCCCAGGACGGTGTGGTCGGCCAGCCACGGGTGGGTGCGCAGGGAGAGGCGGCCGGTGAAGAGTGCGCCGTCGTCGTCGGGGAGTTGCACGGCGGCGCCGAGGAGGGGGTGTTCGGTGGCGCCCAGGCCGGCGGCGCGGACGTCGTCGGGGCGGGCGGGCCGGGCGGCGGGCCAGAACCAGCGGTGCTGGAAGGCGTAGGTCGGCAAGTCGACGCGGACGGGGTCGAGGCCGCGGAAGGTGGCGGACCAGTCGGCCTCGACGCCGAGCACCTGGAGGTGGCCGAGGGCGGCCAGGACGGCCTGTTCCTCGGGCCGGTCGCGGCGCAGGAGCGGGACGGTGCTGGCGCCTTCGGGGGCGGACTCCTGGGCCATGGCGGACAGCACGCTGTCGGGGCCGAGTTCGACGAAGGTGGTGACGCCGCGGTCGGCGAGGGTGCGGATGCCGTCGGCGAAGCGGACGGCGTCGCGGACGTGCCGGACCCAGTAGTCGGCCGAGCAGAGCGCCTCGGCCGGGGCCAGTTCACCGGTCAGGTTGGAGACGACGGGGGTCGTGGGGGCGGTGAAGGTGAGGCTCTCGACGACGGCGCGGAAGTCGTCGAGCATCGGTGCCATCAGCGGCGAGTGGAAGGCGTGGCTGACGCGCAGCCGGGTGGTGCGGCGGCCCTGGTCGGCGAAGTGCCGGGCGACGGCGCGGGCGGCGTTCTCGTGGCCGGACACGACGACGGAGGTCGGGCCGTTGATGGCGGCGATCGAGACGTCGTCGGTGAGGAGCGGCAGGACCTCGTCCTCGGTGGCCTGGACGGCGATCATCGCGCCGCCTTCGGGCAGCGACTGCATCAGCACGGCGCGGGCCACGACGAGGCGGCAGGCGTCGCCGAGGGAGAGCACGCCGGCGATGTGCGCGGCGGCGATCTCGCCGATGGAGTGGCCGGCCACGAAGTCCGGTGTGATGCCCCAGGCTTCCAGGAGGCGGAAGAGTGCCACCTCGATGGCGAACAGGGCGGGTTGGGTGTAGCCGGTCCGGTCGACGAGTTGGGCGTCCTCGCCCCAGATGATGTCGCGGAGGGGGTGGCCGAGTTCCGCGTCGAGGGCGGTGAGGACGGTGTCGAGGGCTTCGGCGAAGGCGGGGAACCGCTCGTAGAGGACGCGGCCCATGCCGAGCCGTTGGGAGCCCTGACCGGAGAAGAGGAAGGCGGTGCGGCCGGTGCGGACGGTGCCGGTGAGGGCGGCCGGGTCGGTCTCGCCGGCGGCGAGCGCGGTGAGGGCGCGCAGGGCCTCGGCACGGTCGGTGCCGAGGACGACGGCGCGGTGGTCGAAGGCGGTGCGGGTGGCGATCAGGGAGTAGCTGATGTCGACGGGGCGCAGTGCGGGGTGGGCCTCGACGTGGGCGAGGAGGCGGGCGGCCTGGTCGCGCAGGGCCTCGGGGGTCTTGCCGGACAGGGCCCAGGGGACGGCCGGCGGTTCCTCGACGGACCGGTCGACGGACGCGGGCGTGGCGGGGACGGTGGTCGGGGGCTGCTCGATGACGACGTGGGCGTTGGTGCCGCTGATGCCGAAGGAGGAGACACCGGCCCGACGGACGCGGTTCGTCTCGGGCCAGGCGGTCTGCGCGGTGAGCAGTTCGACGGCGCCGGCGCTCCAATCGACGTGCGAGGACGGGGCGTCGACGTGCAGGGTCTGCGGCAGCACACCGTGCCGCATCGCCATCACCATCTTGATGACACCGGCGACACCGGCCGCCGCCTGGGTGTGACCGATGTTGGACTTGATCGAGCCGAGCAGCAACGGGTTCTCGGGGTCGCGGTCGCGGCCGTAGGTGGCCAGGAGCGCCTGGGCCTCGATCGGATCACCGAGCGTCGTACCCGTGCCATGCGCCTCGACCACATCGACATCGGCCGTGGACAGGCCGCCGCTGGCCAACGCCTGGCGGATCACCCGCTGCTGGGACGGGCCGTTCGGCGCCGTCAGACCATTGGACGCACCATCCTGGTTGACCGCCGAGCCCCGCACCACGGCCAGGATCTGATGACCGTTGCGCAGCGCGTCCGACTGACGTTCCAGGACCAGCATGCCGACGCCCTCGGACCAGGCCACGCCGTCAGCGGCCTCGGCGAACGCCTTCGAACGACCATCGGGCGCCAGACCCCGCTGCCGCGAGAACTCCACGAACGTGCTCGGCGTCGACATCACCGTCACACCACCGGCCAACGCCAACGAGCACTCCCCCGCCCGCAACGCCTGCGCCGCCCAGTGCAGGGCGACCAGGGAGGAGGAACACGCGGTGTCGACCGTGACGGCGGGGCCTTCGAGGCCGAGGGTGTAGGAGACGCGGCCGGAGGCGACGCTCGGGGCGCTGCCGTTGCCGCGGAACGCCTCGTACTCGTCGCCGGTGAGGGTGGTGCCGTAGTCGTTGTACATGACACCGGCGAAGACGCCGGTGCCGGAGTCGCGCAGTGAGGCGGGGTCGATGCCGGCGCGTTCGACGGCTTCCCAGGAGAGTTCGAGCAGCAGGCGCTGCTGGGAGTCGGTGGCCATCGCCTCGCGCGGGCTCATCCCGAAGAAGTCGGCGTCGAAGGAGCCGGCGTCGTGCAGGAAGCCGCCGGCGCGGACGTGGGTGCGGCCCGGGCGGTCGGGGTCGGGGTCGTAGAGGTTGTCCAGGTCCCAGCCGCGGTTGGTGGGGAACGGGCCGGTGGCGTCGGCTCCCTGGCTGACCAGGCGCCAGAGGTCCTCGGGTGAGGCGATGCCGCCGGGGTAGCGGCAGGCCATGCCGACGATGACGATCGGGTCGTCGGTGCCGGCGGCGCGGGTCGGCGCGGGGACGGCGGGGGTCAACTCTGCGTCGGTGCCCAGGAGTTCGTCGCGCAGGTGGTCGGCGAGGGCGTGCGGTGTCGGGTAGTCGAACACCATGGTGGCGGGCAGCCGCAGGCCGGTGGCGGTGTTCAGGGCGTTGCGGAGTTCGACGGCGGTGAGGGAGTCGAAGCCGAGGTCCTGGAACTGGCGGCCGGTCTCCACCTCGGTGGCGTCCGCGTGGCCGAGGACCTGGGCGATCTGGGTGCGGACGAGCTCCAGGAGGGCTTCCCTGCGGGCGGCGGCGTCGAGGCCGGCGAGCCGCTGGGCGAGGCCGTCGGCGGTCTGCGGGAGCTGGGCGGCGGTGCGCCGCACGGGGGTGCGGATCAGGCCGCGCAGCAGCGGGGCGATGTCGCCCTGGGTGCGCAGGACGGGCAGGTCGAGGCGGACCGGGGCGAGGGCGGCGGGCCCGGCGGCCAGGGCCGCGTCGAAGAGGGCGGTGCCCTGTTCCAGGGTCAGCGGGGGCATGCCGGAGCGGGCGATGCGCTCGACGTCGAGGTCGGACAGGCTCCTGGTCATGCCGACGCTCTGGGTCCACGGGCCCCAGGCGAGGGAGGTGGCGGGCAGGCCGGTGGCGGCGCGCCGGGCGGCGAGGGCGTCCAGGAAGGCGTTGCCGGCGGCGTAGTTGGCCTGTCCGGGACTGCCGAGGGTGGCGGCGACAGACGAGAAGAGGACGAAGGCGTCCAGTTCGAGGTGGCGGGTCGCCTCGTGCAGGTGCCAGGCGGCGTCGGCCTTGGGCCGCAGGACGGTGTCCAGGCGCTGCGGGGTCAGGGAGCCGAGGACGCCGTCGTCGACGACGCCGGCGGTGTGGACGACGGCGGTGAGCGGGTGCCCGGCCGGGACGGTGCCGAGCAGGTCGGCGAGGGCGGCCGGGTCGGCGACGTCGCAGGCGGCGATGTGGACGGTGGCGCCGAGCCCGGTCAGTGCGGCCGTCAGGTCGTCGGCGCCGTCGGCGGCCGGGCCGCGGCGGCTGGCGAGCAGCAGGTGGCGGACGCCGTGGGTGGTGACCAGGTGGCGGGCGAGGACCGCGCCCAGGCCGCCGGTGCCGCCGGTGATCAGGACGGTGCCGTCCGGGTTCCAGGTGGTGGGTTCGGTGGCGAGCGGGACACGGGCCAGGCGGGCGGCGTGCACGTCGGTGCCGCGGACGGCGAGGTCGGGCTCGTCGTGGGTGGCGGCCAGGGCGGTGGCCAGGGTCTCGGGGGCGGGCCGGTCGGCGTCGGGGGCGAGGTCGAGGAGGGCGAACCGGCCGGGGTTCTCGGTGCGGGCGGTGCGGATCAGGCCGCCGGCGGCCGCGGCGGCGGGGTCGGTGCCGTCGGTGGCGCCGCGGGTGACGAGGACCAGGCGGGAGTCGGCGAAGCGGTCGTCGGCGAGCCATTGTTGGGCGAGGTCGAGGACGGCGGCGGTGGTGGCGTGCGCGGCGTCGGGGACGGGGGCGCCCGGGGTGGTGGTGAGGGTGGTGACGACCAGGTCGGGGACGGGCCCTTCGGCGTCGGCGAGGGCGGCCAGGTCGCGGGGGGCGGTGGTCCGGATGCCGGTGGCGCGGAGGGTGTCGGCCAGGGCGTCCGGGTCGGGGCCGAGGACGGCGACGGTGGCCGGGGCGGGGCCGGGGCGGCCCTGGAGCGGGGTCCACTCGACGTGGAAGAGGGAGTCGCGGTGGACGGTGCCGGCGGCGCCGGGTGCGTCGGCGGGGACCTCGCGGGAGACCAGGGAGTCGACGGACAGCACGGTGCCGCCGGCGGCGTCGTAGACGGCGATGGTGACGGTGTCCTCGCCGCCGGCCGGGGCGATCCGGGCGCGGACGGTGGTGGCGCCGGCTGCGGCGAGCGAGACGCCTTCCCAGGCGAACGGCAGGCCGCCACGGCTGATGGCGCCGAGGTCGGCGTAGGCGGCGGCGTGTTGTGCGGCGTCCAGCAGGGCCGGGTGCAGTCCGAAGGCGGCGGGGTCGGTGTCCGCGCCGTCGGGCAGGGCCACTTCGGCGTAGACCTCGGTATCGCGGCGCCAGGCGGCGCGCAGGCCCTGGAAGGCGGGGCCGTACTGGAAGCCGAGGGCGGCCAGGCGCTCGTACGCGCCGGTGAGGTCGACGGGTTCGGCGCCGGTGGGGGGCCAGACGGTGGCGTCGAAGGCGGGGTCGGGGGCGCCGGCGCCGGCGGTCAGGACGCCGGTGGCGTGTTGCGACCAGGGCAGGTCGAAGCCGTCCTCGACGCGGGAGAAGATGCCGAGGGTGCGGCGGCCGGCGGCGTCGGGGGCGCCGACGCGGACCTGGAGTTGGACGCCGCCGCGCTCGGGCAGCACCAGGGGTGCGGCCAGGGTCAGTTCCTCGACGCGGTCGCAGCCGGCCTCGTCGCCGGCGCGGACGGCCAGTTCGACGAAGGCGGTGCCGGGCAGCAGGGCCCGGCCCTGGACCCCGTGGTCGGCGAGCCAGGGGTGGGTCCGGACGGAGAGCCGGCTGGTGAACAAGTAGCCGGCCCCGTCGGCGAGTTCGACGGTGGCGCCGAGCAGCGGGTGATCGGCGGCGCCCAGTCCCGCGGCGGTGACGTCCTGGGCGGCGCGGGCCGCGGTCGGCCAGAACCGCTGGTGTTGGAAGGGGTAGGTGGGCAGGTCGGCGCGGCGCGCGCCGGTGCCGTCGAAAAGGCCGGTCCAGCGGACGGTGACGCCGCGGACGTGGGCGCGGGCCAGGCCGGTGACGGCGGAGAGCTCCTCGGGGCGGTCCTTGCGCAGCAGCGGCACGGCGGCGGCGCCGTCCGGCAGGGATTCCTGGGCCATGGCGGACAGCACGCCGTCCGGGCCGAGTTCGACGAGGGTGGTCACGCCGCGGTCGGTGAGGGCGGTGACGCCGTCGGCGAAGCGGACCGCCTCGCGGACGTGGCGGACCCAGTAGTCGGCGGAGCACAGGTCGGCGACGGCGGCGACGGCGCCGGTGAGGTTGGAGACGACCGGGATGCGCGGCTCGTGGTAGGTCAGGCCCGCGGCGACGGCGCGGAATTCCGCCAGCATCGGGTCCATGAGCGGCGAGTGGAAGGCGTGGCTGACCCGCAGCCGGGTGGTCTTGCGGTCCTGTGCGGTGAAGTGCGCCCCGATCGCGGCGACGGCGTCCTCGGTGCCGGCGACGACGACGGAGGTGGGCCCGTTGACGGCGGCGATCGAGACGTCGTCGGTGAGGTGGGGGGTGACCTCGTCCTCGGTGGCGCGGATCGCGAGCATCGCGCCGCCGCGCGGCAGGGCCTGCATGAGGCGGGCACGGGCGGCGACGAGGGTGCAGGCGTCTTCGAGGGAGAGGACCCCGGCGACGTGCGCGGCGGCGAGTTCGCCGATGGAGTGGCCGCCGACGAAGTCGGGGGTGACGCCGAGGGACGCGACCAGGCGGTAGAGGGCGACCTCGACGGCGAACAGCGCGGGTTGGGCCCAGCCGGTGTCGTTCAGCAGGTCGGCGTCGGTGCCCCAGACGACCTCGCGCAGCGGGCGGTCGAGGTGGGTGTCGAGGAGGGCGGCGATCTCGTCGAAGGCCGCGGCGAACACCGGGAAGCGGGCGTGGAGTTCGCGTCCCATGCCCGGGCGCTGGGAGCCCTGGCCGGAGAAGAGGACCGCGGACAGGCCCTCGCCGGCGGTTCCGTGGGCGAGTTCGGTGCCGTCGGGGAGCAGGACGGTGCGGTGTTCGAAGGTGGCGCGTCCGTCGGCGAGCGCGTAGCCGACGTCGAGGGGGTCGGCGTCGGGGGTGTCGGCGAGGTGGCCGGTGAGGCGGGCGCGCTGGGCGTCGAGGGCCGCGGCGGTGCGGGCGGAGAGCGCCCACGGGACGACGGCGGGGCGGACGGTGGGTTCGGTGGTGGGCTCTTCGCGGGCGGTGGGGGCCTGTTCGAGGATGACGTGCGCGTTGGTGCCGCTGATGCCGAAGGAGGAGACGCCGGCGCGGCGGGCGCGTCCGGTCTCGGGCCAGGCGACCGGCTCGTGGAGGAGGTCGACGGAGCCGGCGGTCCAGTCGACGTCCGTGGTGGGTTCGGTGGCGTGCAGGCTGCGCGGCAGCACGCCGCGCTGCAACGCCATGATCATTTTGATCACGCCGGCGGCACCGGAGGCGGCCTGGGTGTGGCCGATGTTGGACTTGACCGAGCCGAGCCACAGGGGCCGCGGCCGGTCCTGTCCGTAGGTCGCCAGGAGCGCCTGGGCCTCGATCGGGTCGCCGAGGGTGGTGCCGGTGCCGTGGGCCTCGACCGCGTCGATGTCGGCGGCGGTGAGGTGGGCGCTGTCCAGCGCGGCGCGGATGACGCGCTGTTGTGAGGGGCCGTTGGGGGCGGTCAGGCCGTTGGAGGCGCCGTCCTGGTTGATGGCGGAGCCGCGCAGCACGGCGAGGACCGGGCGGCCCTCGCGCTGGGCGTCGGAGAGCCGCATCAGGACCAGCATGCCGGCGCCCTCGCCCCAGCCGGTGCCGTCGGCCCGGTCGGAGAAGGGCTTGCAGCGGCCGTCGGCGGCCAGGCCGCTCTGCGCGGTGAAGGCGACGAACGGGCCCGGGGTGGCCATGATGGACGCGCCGCCGGCCAGGGCCATGGAGCACTCGCCGCCGCGCAGCGCCTGGACGGCCCAGTGCAGGGCGACCAGGGACGAGGAGCAGCCGGTGTCGACGGTGACGGCCGGGCCCTCGGCGCCGAGGGTGTAGGAGAGTCGGCCGGAGATGACGCTGGCGGCGTGGCCGGTGGTCGAGTAGACCTCGACGTCCTCGGCGGACGCCTTGATGACCTCGCCGTAGTCCTGACCGGTGGTGCCGACGAAGACGCCGGTGGGGGTGCCACGCAGGGTGGACGGGTCGATGCCGGCGCGTTCCAGGGCTTCCCAGGTGATCTCCAGCAGGATGCGCTGCTGCGGGTCCATGGCGACCGCTTCGCGGGGGGAGATGCCGAAGAAGCCGGGGTCGAAGCCGGCGGCGTCCTCGACGAAGCCGCCGACCTGCGCGAGGCTGCCGCCCTCGCCGCCGCCGGCCAGCTTCTCCAGGTCCCAGCCGCGGTCCTGCGGGAACGGCCCGATGACGTCGCGCCCCTCGGCGACCAGCTCCCACAGGTCCTCGGGGGAGGTGACGCCGCCGGGGAAGCGGCAGCCGATGCCGACGACCGCGACGGGCTCGACCGCCGCCGCCACCAGCTGTTCGTTCTGCCGGCGCAGCCGCTCGATCTCCTTCAGGGACGACCGGAGTGCCTCGACGTACTTGTCGGGGTTCGTGCTCATGGTGGGCTCCAGCTCTCTTTCAGTTCGCCGAGTTCTCGGTGGCCAGCCGCAGCAGGGCTTCGGCGTCCATGTCGTCGAGGGATTCCGAGGGGGCGTCGGCCTCGGGGGCGGGGTCGTCGGTCGCGTCGGAGTCGGCGAGTTTCAGCACCATGTCGAGGAGGCCCGCCTTGCGCAGCCGTCCGATGGGGACGGTGGCGAGCGCCTCGCGGATGCGGGCGTCGGGGTCGTCGGGGCGGCCGGCGCCGGGGTCCTCGGGGGCGGTGCCGAAGAGCAGCGCGCCGAGGTGGCCGGCGAGGGCCGTGGGGGTGGGGTGGTCGAAGACGAGCGCGGCCGGCAGCGGCAGGCCGAGGGCGGTGCGCAGCCGGTTGCGCAGTTCGACGGCGGTGACCGAGTCGAAGCCGACGTCGCGGAAGGCGCGGCCGGCGGGGACGGCGTCGGGGGTGTCGTGGCCGAGGGTCGCGGACGCCTCGGCGCGGACCGCCTCGACGAGGGCCCGGCCGCGCTCGGCGGCGGACAGCTCCTCCAGGTGGCGGCGGAGCGGCGGGGTCGCGGAGTCCGCGTCGTCGCCGGCCGTGGCGCCCGGGTCGCCGGTCACCGCGCGGACGGCTTCGGGCACCGTGCTGAACAGGGCGCTGGGTCGGGTCGCGGTGAAGCTCGGTGCGAACGTCTCCCAGTCCATGAGGGTCACGGCGAGGGTGGTGTCGTCGTCCTCCAGCATCTGCTGGAGCGCGCCGATCGCGTGGTCCGGTTCCATGGCGCGGACCCCTTGGCGGTGCAGTCGCTCGTGGACCTCGGGGACGGTGGCCATGCCGACCTCGCCCCAGGTGCCCCAGGCGACGGAAGCGCCGGGCAGGCCGAGGGACCTGCGGTGGGCGGCGAGGGCGTCGAGGAAGGCGTTGGCGGCGGCGTAGCCGGGCTGGCCGCCGCTGCCCCAGACCGCGGCGCCGGAGGAGAAGAGCACGAACGCGTCGAGGTCGAGGGGGGCGGTCAGCTCGTGCAGGTGGTGGGCGGCGGTCAGTTTGGCGCGCAGCAGCGCGTCGAGCTGATCGAGGGTCAGGTCGGCTGCCGGGGCGTCCCCGTCGGCCACGCCGGCGGAGTGGAAGACGGAGCTGAGCGGCTGGTCGGCGGGGAGGTCGGCGAGCAGGGCGGCCAGGGCGTCGCGGTCGGCGACGTCGCAGGCGGCGAGGGTGACGCGGGCGCCCAGGGCCTCCAGTTCGGCCCGGAGTGCGGCGGCGCCGGGTGCGTCCGGGCCGCGCCGGCTGGTCAGGACCAGGTGGGCGGCGCCGTGCTCGGCCATCCAGCGGGCGACCCGGCCACCGATGCCGCCGGTGCCGCCGGTGATCAGGCAGGTGCCGCGGCCCCGCCAGCGGCGCCCGGCGCGGGGCGCGGACGGCGCGGCGTGCACCATGCGGCGGGCGAGCACGCCGGTGGCGCGGACGGCGAGTTGGTCCTCGCCGGCGGGGTCGGCGAGCAGGCCGGTGAGGCGGGCCGCGGCGCGGGCGTCGAGGGTGGCGGGCAGGTCGATCAGGCCGCCCCAGCGGCCGGGGTGTTCCAGGGCCACGACCCGGCCGAGGCCCCACAGGGCGCCCTGTGTCGGGCTGCCGAGGGCGTCGTCGCGGCCGGTGGCGACGGCGCCGCGGGTCAGGCACCACAGGGGCGCGGTCAGGCCGGCGTCGCCGAGGGCCTGGACGAGGACGAGGGTCTGCCCCAGCCCCAGCGGCACCGAGCCGAAGTCCGGGTGGAGGTCCTCGGCGGCTGCCAGCAGCGACACCACGCCGCTGAACTCCTCCCCGTCCTCGATGAGTTGGGCGATCTGCGCGGCCCATCCCGCGCGGTCGGTGCCCTTGGCCTCGAAGCGGACGGTGTCGGGGCCCAGGGCGTCGAGCGCCGCGGCGACCCAGGGGGCGTCGGCGTGGTCCGGCGGGACGGCGACCAACAGCCGGCCGGTGGCGGGGGCCGCTGCGGGCTCGGCGACCCGGGTCCACTGGACGTGATAGCGCAGTTCGTCGATCCGGGTGCGGGCCTGGGCCTTGGCGCGCCAGGCGGACAGGGCCGGCAGCACGGTGCCGAGCGCGGTGTGCTCGGCGTCGGCGGGGACGCCGAGCACGTCGGCGAGCGCGGCGAGGTCCTGGCTCTCGACCAGTTGCCAGAACGCGGCGTCGGAGGCGTCGGCGCCGGCGGCCGGGGTGGCGGGCCGGACCTCGGGCCAGAAGTCCTGCCGTTGGAAGGGGTAGGTCGGCAGGTCCACCGGCCGGTAGGCGGACCGGGCGAAGGCGGTGGTCCAGTCGACCGGGGCGCCGTGGGCGTGGGCCTCGGCGAGCGAGGTCAGGAAGCGCCGCGGGCCGCCCTCGTCGCGGCGCAGCGAGCCGAGGACCACCGCGGACCCGCCGGTGGCCTCCGCGACGGCCTCCTGCGTCTCCTGGATCGGGGCGGCGAGCACCGGGTGCGGGCTGACCTCGATGAAGACGCGGTGTCCGGCGGCGAGGAGGGCGCGGGTGGCCTCCTCCATGCGGACGGTCTGGCGGAGGTTGGTGTACCAGTAGGAGCCGTCGAAGGCGGCGTCGTCCACGCGGTCGCCGGTGACCGTCGAGTAGAACGGCACCTCGGGGGCGCGCGGGTCGACGGGCGCGAGGACGCGGGCGAGTTCGTCACGGACGGCCTCGACGTGCCGCCCGTGCGAGGCGTAGTCCACGGACACCCTGCGGGCCCGCACGCCCTGTTCCTGGCAGGCGGTGAGCAGGGCGTCGAGCGCGTCGGTGTCGCCGGAGACGACCACGGACGAGGGCCCGTTGACCGCGGCGACGGACAGCGCCTCCTGCCACGGGGCGAGGAGTGCGCTGACCCGCTCGACGGGGGCGGAGACCGACATCATGCCGCCACGTCCGGACAGTTGCGGCAGTGCCTGGCTGCGCAGCGCCACCACGCGGGCGGCGTCCGCCAGGCTGAGGGCTCCGGCGACGCAGGCCGCGGCGATCTCGCCCTGCGAGTGGCCGACCACGGCCGCCGGGGCGACGCCGTGGGAGCGCCAGAGCGCGGACAGCCCGACCATCATGGCGAACAGCGCGGGCTGGACCACGTCCACCCGCTCCAGCAGGGCGGGGTCGCCCTCGCCGGCCAGGACGTCGTGCAGCGACCAGTCGACGTACGGGGCGAGGGCCGTCGCGCAGTCGTCGATCGCGGTGCGGAACACCTCGGACGTGGCGAGGAGTTCGCGGCCCATTCCCCACCACTGGGATCCCTGGCCGGGGAAGACGAAGACCGCTCCCTCGGGGTCGGGGCCGGCGGTGCCGGTGACCAGGCCGGCCGCCGAGGCGCCGGTGGACAGGGCGGCCAGGCCGCGCAGGAAGTCCTCGCGGCGCTCGCCGACGACGACGGCGCGGTGTTCGAGGGCGGCGCGGGTGGTGGCCAGGGCGTGGCCGACGGGGGCGGGCGGAAGGTCGGGGGCGTGCTCGACGGTGGCGAGCAGCCGGGCGGCCTGGGCGCGCAGGGCGGCCGGGGACTTGGCGGCGAGCGGCCAGGGGACGACGGTGTCGGTGGCGGTGTCCTGGGCGCAGTCGGGGTCGGCGGGCGGCTCGGTGGCCGGGGCCTGTTCGAGGATCAGGTGGGCGTTGGTGCCGCTGATGCCGAACGAGGAGACACCGGCCCGGCGGGGGCGCCCGCTCTCGGGCCACGGGGTGCGCCCGCGCAGCAGTTCCACGGCGCCTGCGGTCCAGTCGACGTGGCGGGAGGGCGCGTCGAGGTGCAGGGTGCCGGGCAGTTCGCCGGCGTCCATGGCCAGCACCATCTTGATGACGCCGGCGACGCCGGCCGCGGCCTGGGTGTGGCCGATGTTGGACTTCACCGAGCCCAGCAGCAGCGGCCGTTCGGCGTCGCGGTTCTGGCCGTACGTGGCGAGCAGGGCCTGGGCCTCGATGGGGTCGCCGAGCCGGGTGCCGGTGCCGTGCGCCTCGACCGCGTCGACGTCGGCGCCGGTCAGGCCGGCGTTGGCGAGCGCCTGGCGGATCACGCGCTGTTGGGACGGGCCGTTGGGCGCGGTCAGGCCGTTGGAGGCGCCGTCCTGGTTGACGGCCGAGCCGCGGATCACGGCCAGTACCCGGTGTCCGTTGGCGCGGGCGTGGGACAGGCGCTCCAGCAGGACGACGCCGACGCCCTCGGCGAGCGTCATGCCGTCGGCGGTGTCGGAGAACGGCTTGCAGCGGCCGTCCTTGGCGAGGGCACGCTGCCGGCTGAAGCCGACGAACGCGTGCGGGGTGGCCATCACGGCCGCGCCACCGGCCAGCGCGAGGGAGCTCTCGCCGTTGCGCAGGGACTGGCAGGCCAGATGCAGGGCGACCAGGGAGGAGGAGCAGGCGGTGTCCACGGTGACCGCGGGGCCCTCCAGCCCGAGCAGGTAGGAGACCCGGCCGGACAGGACGCTGGCCGCGGTGCCGGTCACCATGTGCGCCTCGGACTCCCCCGTGCCGTTCTGCACGGTGGAGGAGTAGTCCTGGTAGCTGGCGCCGAAGAAGGTGCCGGCGGCGCTGCCGCGCAGTGACGTGGGGTCGATGCCGGCGCGTTCGAACGCCTCCCAGGAGGTCTCCAGCAGGAGCCGCTGCTGCGGGTCCATGGCGACCGCCTCGCGCGGGGAGATGCCGAAGAAGCCGGGGTCGAAGCCGGCGGCCTCGTGGAGGAAGCCGCCCTGGACGGAGTAGGTGTGGCCGGGGCGGTCGGGGTCCGGGTCGTACAGGCCCCGGGCGTCCCAGCCGCGGTCCGCGGGGAACTCCGAGATGACGTCTGCGCCGTCGAGGGCGAGCCGCAGCAGTTCCTCGGGGGTGGCGGCGCCGCCGGGGAAGCGGCAGCTCATGCCGATCACGGCGATCGGGTCGTCGTCGGCCGGGGTGCCGGTCGCGGCGTGCTGCTGCGGTGCGGCGCCGGGGACGCCGAGCGCCGTCGTCTTCAGGAACGCGGCGAGCGCCGCGCAGTTGGGGTGGTCGAAGACCATCGTCGAGGGCAGCCGCAGTCCGGTGCCGGCCACGAGCCGGTTGCGCAGGTCCACGGCGGTGACCGAGTCGAAGCCGAGGTCGCGGAAGGCGCGGCGCTCGGGGAAGGACTCGGCGGAGGCGTGGCCGAGGACGGCGGCGGCCTCGGTGCGGACCAGGGTGAGCAGCAGCCGGTCCTGTTCGGCGGCGACGAGGCCGTGCAGGCGGGCGGCCAGGCCGTCGGCGGCCGGGCCCGCGGGGTCCGGGGCGGATGCCTGGTCGAGGCGGCGTCGCACCTCGGGGATCTGGTCGAAGAGGTGCGCGGGCCGGCCCGCGGTGAACACGTCGTGGTAGGTGTCCCAGTCGATGTCCATGAGGCCGATGACGGTCTCGTCGTCGTCCAGGACGTGCTGGAGCGCGGTGAGCGCCAGCTCGGGGTCGAGGTACTCCAGGCCGCTGCGGCGGATCCGGTGCGGGTCGGCCAGCTCGCGTGCGCGGTCGTCGGGCCACTTGCCCCAGTGGATGGAGGTGGTGCGCAGTCCGCGGGCGCGGCGCTGCTCGGCGAGCGCGGACAGATAGGCGTTGCCGGCGACGTAGGCGGCGTGGGCGCCGCTGCCCCACATGCCGGCGGTGGAGGAGTACAGGACGAAGTCGTCCAGTTCCGCGTCGTCGAGCAGTTCGTCGAGGATCCGTGCGCCGGTGACCTTGGCGTGCACGACGTCGGCGAACTCCGCCACGGTGGTGTCGGCGAGCGCGGACAGCTCGATGGCGGCGGCGGCGTGGACGACGGTGCGCAGGGTGCGGCCGTCGGCCGTGAGGTCGGCCAGCAGCGCGGCGACCGCGTCGCGGTCGGTGATGTCGCAGGCGGCGACGGTCACCTCGGTGCCCGACTCGGCTGCCTCCGCGAGGAGTTCGGGCACTCCGGGGGCGTCGGCACCGCGTCGGCTGACCAGCACCACGTGCTCGGCGCCGCGTTCGGCCAGCCAGCGGGCGAGCTGCGGGGCGAGGGTGCCGGAGCCGCCGGTGATCAGGGTGGTGCCGCGCGGCGCCCAGGTCCGCGCCGGTCGTCCGGCGCGGTGTCCGGCGCGCACGATGCGGCGGGCCAGTACCCCGGCGGCGCGGAGGGCGAGCTGGTCCTCGGCGCCGAGGGCGCCGGACAGCGCGGCGGCGAGCCGCTGGGCGGCCCGGGCGTCGAGGGTGTCGGGCAGGTCCACGGTGCCGCCCCAGCGCTGCGGGTGCTCCAGCGCGGTGGTCCAGCCGACGCCCGCGATCTGGCTCTGCAGGGGGCGGGTGACGGGGTCGGACGGGCCGGTGGCGAAGGCTCCTCGGGTCAGGAACCACAGCGGCGCGGTCGCCTCGGCGTCGCCCAGGGCCTGGACGAGGGAGACGGTGAGCGCGAGTCCCCGGGTGAGGCCGGGGTGGCGGGCGGCGTCGTCCTCCGCGGCGGCGAGGACGGAGACGATGCCGGTCACGTCCTCCGCGCCGGCCAGCCGCTCCCGCAGGACGGCGCGGTCGACGCACTCCTCGTCCAGGACCAGTCGGCGCACCTCGGCGCCGTAGGTCTCCAACGCCCCTGCCACATCGGTGTCGTCGATGCCGTCGGCGGTGACCAGCAGCCAGGTGCCGGTCAGGGTGGCGCGGGGCACCTGGGCGAGGGGCGTCCAGGTGACGCGGTAGCGCCAGGAGTCGAGGGTGGTGCGCTGGGAGCGGGCCCGGCGCCAGGAGGTGAGGCCGGGCAGGATGGCGGCGACGGAGTCCTCGTCGGTGCCGAGCGCGGCGGTCAGCGCGCAGACGTCCGCCTGCTCGACGGCGGCCCAGAATTCGGCGTCCATCGGCGCGTCGGCCGGGGTGCGGTCGGCGGCGGTGCGGGTGTTCCAGTACCGCTCGCGTTGGAAGGCGTAGGTGGGCAGGTCGATCAGGGACGCACCGGTCCCCTCGAACAGCCCCGCCCAGTCCACGTCCACACCGCGCACGAAGACCTCGGCGGCCGACAGCAGGAAGCGGCCCGCGCCGCCCTGGTCGCGACGCAGGGTGCCGGTCGCGACGGCCGTGACCCCGGCCTCCTCGATCAGGTCCTGGACCGCCATCGTCAGCACCGGATGCGAGCTGACCTCGACGAACGCCCGGTACTCCGCCGCCAGCAACTCCCGTACCGCGTCGGCGAACCGCACCCGGCCGCGCAGGTTGCGGAACCAGTAGCCGGCGTCCAGCTCGGTGGTGTCCAGCCAGTCGCCGGTCGCCGTGGAGAAGAACGGGATCCGCGCTTCCCGGGGGGTCACCTCGGCGAGTGCGGCGAGCAGTTCCTCGCGCAGGTCCTCGACCTGGTGCGAGTGCGAGGCGTAGTCCACCGCGATCCGACGGGCCCGGATGTCGTCGGCGGCCAGCTGTGCCTGGAGCTCGTCCAGGGCGGTCGGCTCGCCCGACACCACCACCGCGCCGGGGCCGTTGACGGCGGCCACCGACACCCGCCCCTCGAACCCCTCCAACCGCGGTTCCAGCGCCTCCACCGACAACGCGACGGACATCATCCCGCCCCGCCCCGCCAACGCACGACCGATCGCCTGACTCCGCAGCGCCACCACCCGCGCCCCGTCCCGCAACGACAACCCACCCGACACCACCGCAGCAGCAATCTCACCCTGCGAATGCCCCACCACCGCATCCGGCAACACACCACGATCACGCCACAACCCAGCCAACGACACCATCACCGCAAACGACGCCGGCTGCACCACATCGACCCGCTCCAACGACGGCGCACCCACCACCCCCCGCAACACATCCACCAACGACCAATCGGTGAACTCCGCCAACGCCGCCGCACACTCCGCAATCCGCTCCGCGAACACCGGCGACTCATCCAGCAACTGCCCACCCATCCCCACCCACTGCGAACCCTGACCGGGGAACACGAACACCGTCCGACCCTCGACGTCCGCGAGGCCCTCGACTACGGCGTTCGCGGACCGGCCGGCTGCCAACTCGCTTGTGGCCGCGAGGAGTTCGTCGCGGTCGGGGGCGACGACGACGGCGCGCCGTTCCAGCAGGGCGCGGGCGGTGCGCAGGGTGTGCCCGATGTCCTGGGGGCGGAGCGCGGGGTCGGACTCGACCCGGGCGGACAGGGCGGCCGCCTGGTCGCGCAGCGCCTGCGGGGAGTGACCGGAGACGATCCAGGGCAGCGCGGCGGGCGTGCCGGCCGGTTCGGTGGGCGCGATGCCGTCGCCGGCGTCCGGGGTGTCCGCGGGGTGGGGTGCCTGTTCCAGCAGGGCGTGCGCGTTGGTGCCGCTGATGCCGAACGAGGACACCGCGGCCCGGCGCGGACGTCCGGTCTCCGGCCACTGCTGACCCTCGGTCAACAGCCGTACCGATCCCGCGGACCAGTCCACGTGCGAGGAGGGCGCGTCGGCGTGCAGGGTCGGCGGCAGGTGGCCGTGGCGCAGCGCCATGACCATCTTGATGACACCGGCGACACCGGCGGCTGCCTGGGTGTGCCCGATGTTGGACTTCAGGGAGCCGAGCCACAGCGGCTGGTCGGGGGTGTGTCCCTGGCCGTAGGTGGCGAGCAGGGCCTGGGCCTCGATGGGGTCGCCGAGCCGGGTGCCGGTGCCGTGTGCCTCGACGGCGTCGATGTCGGCGGGGGTCAGGCCGGTCCGGGCGAGGGCCTGCTCGATGACGCGTTCCTGGGAGGGGCCGTTGGGGGCGGTCAGGCCGTTGGAGGCGCCGTCCTGGTTGACGGCGGAGCCGCGGAGGACGGCCAGTACCGGGTGGCCGTTGCGCTGCGCGTCGGAGAGCCGCTCGGCGACGAGGACGCCGACGCCCTCGGCCCAACCGGTGCCGTCGGCGGCGTCGGAGAACGCCTTGCAGCGGCCGTCCGGTGCCAGGCCGCCCTGGGCGCTGAACTCGACGAAGACGGACGGCTCGGTGAGGATCGTGACGCCGCCGATCACGGCGAGCGAGGATTCGCCGGCGCGCAGGGACTGGGCGGCCAGGTGCAGGGCGACGAGGGAGGAGGAGCAGGCGGTGTCGACGGTGACGGCCGGGCCTTCGAGGCCGAGGGTGTAGGCCAGGCGGCCGGACAGCACGCTGGCGGCGGTGCCGGTCAGGGCGTGGCCGTGCAGTTCGGTGGCGCCCTCGGCCGAGGGCGCGCCCCAGTGGTAGGAGCCGACGAACACGCCGGACCGGCTGCCGCGCAGGGCGGTGGGGGCGATGCCGGCGCGCTCCAGCGCCTCCCAGGCGACTTCGAGGAGGAGGCGCTGCTGGGGGTCCATGGCGGTCGCCTCGCGCGGCGAGATGCCGAAGAAGGCGGCGTCGAATTCCGCGGCGTCGTAGAGGAATCCGCCTTCGTGGGTGGTGCTGCTGCCGTCGCCGTTTCCGGTGAGGGTTTCCAGGTCCCAGCCGCGGTCGGCGGGGAATCCGGAAATGGCGTCGCCGCCGGACCGCACCAGGTCCCACAGGGATTCCGGTGAATTGACGCCGCCGGGAAGTCGGCAGCCCATTCCGACGATGGCGATGGGCTCGTTGTCCTTGGATTCCAGTTCGCCAATGCGGCGGCGGGCACGGCGAAGATCTGAAGTGACCCGCCGGAGATAGTCGACGATTTTCTCCTGCTGGTCCGGCTGGCCTTGCTGGGGTTCCTGCATCGATCCGTCCTCGTCATCGGGTCGCGAACGAAAGCAACAATTTCTCTATGTGGTTTCGAACTCTTCATCGATGATGTCGAGCAGTCTGTCGACCGACACCGTGTCGATGTCCTCGTCCGAGGAGGGCACCTCTGCAGGCGAGTTCTGGCGGAGTGCGGAGACGATGGCGTCCAACCGGTCCGCGACGGCCCGGCGTTCGGGGCCGTCCGGCGGGAGGTTCGTCACGATCGCCTCGAACCTGGTGAGTTCCTCGCCGTACGCCCCGGGGTCGAGGGGGTCGGTCGCGGCGAGGAGTTCCCCGAGGCGGTGGGCCGCCCGTTCGGGGGTGGGGAAGTTGAAGACGAGGGTGGCCGGCAGGCGCAGTCCGGTGCGGGCGGTGAGCCGGTCGGCGAGTTCGACGCCGGCCAACGAGTCGAACCCGAGCTCCTTGAAGACGCTGCGGGTGCCGACGGCCTCGGGGCCGGGGTGGCCCAGGACGGCGGCGGCCTGGGTGCGCACCAGGTCCAGCAGGTGGCGCTCCCGGGCGGCCGGCGGCAGCGCGGCGAGGTGGCCGGCGGTGGGGTGGGACGCGGTGGTGTCCGGGAGGGGTTCGCCGGCCGGGCCGGGGCGGGCCGCGGCGGGCCGGGCCGGGCGGGCGTCGGCGGGCGTCTCGCCGCGGGCCTGCCGCGGGGTCCGGGGGGCGGCGCGCTCCTCGTCGGTCAGCGGGCGGGCGGCGAGGGCCTCGACCGTGACGACCGGCGCGCCGTGCACGTCGACCGCGGTGAGGGTCAGCGTGCCGGTCGTGGTGGGGCGGATGCGGACCCGCAGCGCGGTGGCGCCGACGGCGTGCAGCCGGACGCCGTGCCAGGCGACGGGCACGGTGCCGTCCACGGCCATGGCGGCGTGCCGGGCCGCGTCGAGCAGGGCGGGGTGCAGTCCGTGGTCGGGGGCGTCGTCGGCGGTGCCGGGCGGGCATTCCACGTCCGCGAAGATCTCCGCGCCGCGTCGCCAGGCGGCGCGCAGGCCGCGGAAGGTCGGGCCGTAGTCGAAGCCGCGGTCGGCAAGCCGTTCGTAGTGGTCGGCGAGGTCGAGGGGTTCGGCGTCGACCGGCGGCCAACTGGCCGGGGTGCCGTCGGTGGCGGCTTCGGTGGTGGACGGCGGGGTGCTGCCGAGGGTGCCGGTGGCGCATCGGGTCCAGTCGCCGGCCGGGTGGTGGTCGGGGCGGGTGTGGACGGTGACGGCGCGGCGCCCGGTGGCGTCGGCCGGGCCGACGTGCACCTGGACGTGCAGGGCGGCGTCGTCGGGCAGGGCCGGCGGGGTGGTGAGGTGGAGTTCGTGCAGGACGTCGCAGCCCGTCTCGTCGCCGGCGCGCACGGCGAGTTCCAGCAGCGCGGTGGCCGGCAGCACGACCCGGCCGGCGACGGTGTGGTCGGCGAGCCAGGGGTGGGTGCGGAGGGAGAGGGCGCCGGAGCAGACGGTGCCGCCGCCGTCGGCCAGTTCGACGGCGGAGCCGAGCAGGGGGTGGCCGAGGGCGCCGGGCCCGGTGCCGTTCGGGCGGGGCGGGGTGGGCCAGTGGCGCACGCGCTGGAAGGCGTAGGTGGGCAGTTCGACGCGGCGGGCGCCGGTGCCGGCGTAGAAGGCGGGCCAGTCGACGGGGACGCCGAGGGTGTGCAGGCGGCCGAGGGCGCCGGCGAACGCGGTCTCCTCGGGCCGTCCCTTGGTCAGGGCGGGTACGACGTCGGTGGTGCTGTCGGGGCCCAGGGTGTCGCGGGCCATCGCGGACAGCACGCTGCCGGGGCCGAGTTCGACCAGGACGTCGGTGCCGGCCTTGGCCAGTGCGGTGATGCCGTCGGCGAAGCGGACGGTGTCGCGGACGTGCCGGACCCAGTACTCGACGGTGGTGATCTCGCTGCCGGCGAGTTCACCGGTGAGGTTGGAGACCAGCGGGATCGACGGCTGGTGGAAGGTCAATCGGCCCACGACGTCCCGGAAGGCGTCGAGCATGGGCTCCATCAGCGGCGAGTGGAAGGCGTGCGAGACGGCCAGCCGGCTGGTGCGCCGGCCGCGGTCGGCGAAGTGGGCGGTCAGTTGCAGCACGGCGTCCTCGGTTCCGGCGACGACGACCGCGGTGGGGCCGTTGACGGCGGCCAGCGCGAGGTGTGCGCCGAGCAGCGGGGCCACGTCGTCCTCGGTGGCCTCCAGCGCGGCCATCGCGCCGCCGGCCGGGAGCGCCTGCATCAGCGTGGCGCGGGCGGCCACCAGGCGGCAGGCGTCCTCCAGGCTCAGGGCGCCGGCGACGTGGGCGGCGGCGATCTCGCCGACGGAGTGGCCGCCGACGGCCTCGGGGCGCAGGCCGAGCGAGGTGATCAGGCGGTGGAGGGCGACCTCGACGGCGAACAGGGCGGGCTGGGTCCAGCCGGTCCGGTCCAGCAGCGCGGCGTCGGTGCCCCACATCACCTCGCGCACCGGGCCGTCCAGGTGCCGGTCCAGGGCGCGCAGCACGTCGTCCAGTGCGTCGGCGAACACCGGGAAACGGGCGGCGAGTTCGCGGCCCATGCCCAGGCGCTGGCTGCCCTGGCCGGAGAAGAGGACGGCGGTGCGGCGCTGGTGGGCCGCACCGCGGGCGTGCTCGACGGCGTCCGCGGCGGCGCCGTCGGCGGTCGGCAGGAGGACCGCCCGGTGGCGGAGCGCGGCGCGGCCGGTGGCGAGGGAGTAGCCGACGTCCAGCGGGTCCAGGTCCGGCCGGGTGCGCAGGTGGGCGCGGAGCCGGGCGAGTTGGGCGTCGAGGGCTTCGGGGGTGGCGGCGGAGACCGGCCACGGGACGGTGGTGGGGCGGAGGGCGCCGGGCCGGGTGACGGGGACGTCGGCGGGCGGGGCCTCTTCGAGGATCACATGGGCGTTGGTGCCGCTGATGCCGAAGGAGGAGACGCCGGCGCGGCGCGGTCGGTCCGCCGGTGGCCAGGGCGTGTGGTCGGTGAGGGGGGCCACGGCGCCCTGGGACCAGTCGACTTGGCGGGTGGGGGTGGCCAGGTGCCGGATGCGCGGCATCAGGCCGTGCCGGAGGGAAAGGACGGTCTTGATCACTCCGCCGATGCCGGCGGCGGCCTGTGCGTGGCCGAGGGTGGACTTCAGGGAGCCGAGGCGCAGCGGTCGGTCCGGGTCCCGGTCCTGGCCGTAGGCGGCGAGCAGCGCCCGGGCCTCGACGGGGTCGCCGAGCCGGGTGCCGGTGCCGTGCGCCTCGACGAGGTCGATGTCGGCGGGGGCGAGTCGGGCGTCGGCGAGGGCGGCGCGGATGACGCGTTCCTGGGCGGGACCGCTGGGTGCGGTGAGGCCGTCGGAGGCGCCGTCCTGGTTGACGGCCGAGCCGCGCAGCACGGCGAGGACCGGGTTGCCGGCGGCGCGGGCGGTGGACAGGTGCTCCAGGACGACGATGCCGGCGCCCTCCGCCCAGGCGGTGCCGTCGGCGTCGTCGGAGAACGGCTTGCAGCGGCCGTCGGGTGCGAGGCCGCCCTGTCGGGTGTGGCCGACGAAGGCGGCCGGGGTGGACATCACCGTGACGCCGCCGGCCAGGGCGGTGCTGCACTCCCCCGCGCGCAGGGCGCGAACCGCGCAGTGCAGTGCGACCAGCGAGGAGGAGGACGTGGTGTCGACGGTGACGGCGGGGCCTTCGAGGCCCAGGACGTACGCCAGGCGACCGGAGGCGACGCCGGGGGCCAGGCCGGTGAGGGCGTGGCCGTCCAGGTCGTCGGGCGAGGCGTGGGTGACGGCGGCGTAGTCCTGGCCGCTGGCGCCGATGAAGACGCCGGTGCGGCTGCCGCGCAGGGAGTGCGGGTCGATGCCGGCGCGCTCCAGGGCTTCCCAGGCGGTCTCCAGGACGAGGCGCTGTTGCGGGTCGGTGGAGACGGCCTCGCGGGGCGACATGCCGAAGAAGGCGGCGTCGAAGTCGGCGGCGCCGGTGAGGAATCCGCCCTCGCGGGTCGCGCTGCGGCCGGGTCCGTCGCCGGCCAGTGCGGCCAGGTCCCAGCCGCGGTCGTCCGGGAAGGCGGTGGTCGCGTCGCGGCCGGTGCGGACCAGTTCCCACAGGTCCTCCGGGCCGGCGACCCCACCCGGATAACGGCAGGCCATTCCGACGACCACCACCGGGTCCTCGTCGGCTCCGATCGTCATGCCTTGCTCACCCCTGCGGAAAAGTTGGCCTCAGGTCACCTCTGCGTGCCGGATCGTACGTTCGCAAACGCTGTACTTTTCCCTAAGGAATGACGGGCGCCGGGGACGGGCATTGGCCACACGCCCCAGAAAGGGCTGTCGCGCGGCGAAGACTAGTGATTCCCCGGTCCGTGGCATGAGACCAAGTAACCGACCCGTTTTCCACGCGGCGCGTTCCGGGTGCCGGCCGGTGACCGTTCCTTCCGGCAGCACGCGCCTGGGGTGGCGGCGTCGGCGAATGCACTCACCCGGCGACCGGGCCGGGCGGGTGCGTGGCGCGCGGGCCCGGCGGCCCGCCACATTCCGAGGGGTGTTGTCCATGGGCGCGAATCGGCGGCCGATCCTGTTCGTCAGTTATGCCGAAAGCGGCCTGCTCAATCCGCTGCTCGTGCTGGCCGGGGAATTGTCCCGGCGCGACGTGGCGGACCTGTGGTTCGCCACCGACGAGAAAGCGCGCGACGAGGTGGCGGCCGTGGCGGACGGCAGCCCGGTGCAGTTCGCGTCGCTCGGCGACACCGTCTCGCAGATGTCGGCGGTCACATGGGACGACGCGACGTATGCGGAGGTGACGCAGCGGTCGCGGTTCAAGGCGCACGCGGCGGTGATTCGGCATTCGTTCGCTCCGGAGTCGCGGAGGGCGAAGTACCGCCGCCTGGAGGAGATCGTCGAGGAGGTCCAGCCGGCGCTGATGGTGATCGAGAGCATGTGCCAGTTCGGGTACGAGCTGGCGATCACCAAGGGCGTTCCGTTCGTGCTCGGGGTGCCGTTCGTGCCGAGCAACGTCCTCACCTCGCACGTCCCGTTCGCCAAGTCCTACACCCCGTCGGGTTTCCCAGTGCCGCACTCGGGGCTGCCGGCCGCGATGTCCCTGGCCCAGCGGATCGAGAACCAGCTGTTCCGGCTGCGGACGCTCGGGATGTTCCTGACGCCGGAGATCCGCAAGGTCGTCGAGGAGGACAACCGGATCCGCACCGAGCTGGGCATCGCGCCCCAGGCACGGCAGATGATGGCGCGGATCGACCATGCGGAGCAGGTGTTGTGCTACTCCGTAAGGGAGTTGGACTACCCGTTCCCGATGCATCCGAAGCTGCGGCTGGTGGGCACGATGGTGCCGCCGCTGCCCCAGGCACCGGACGACGACGGCCTGGCGGACTGGCTGTCGGCGCAGAAGTCCGTGGTGTACATGGGCTTCGGCACGATCACCCGGCTGACCCGCGAGCAGGTCGCGTCGCTGGTGGAGGTCGCCCGGCGGCTGGACGGCCGGGGCCACCAGGTGTTGTGGAAACTCCCGCGCAGCCAGCAGGAGTTGCTGCCGCCGGCCGCCGAGCTGCCGGACAACCTGCGGATCGAGGGCTGGGTGCCGTCGCAGCTGGACGTGCTGGCCCATCCGAACGTGAAGGCGTTCTTCACCCACGCCGGCGGCAACGGCTACCACGAGGGCCTGTACTTCGGGAAGCCGCTGGTGGTCCGGCCGTTGTGGGTGGACTGCGACGACCAGGCGATCCGGGGCCAGGACTTCGGGGTGAGCCTGACGCTGGACCGGCCGGAGACCGTGGACACCGAGGACGTCCTGGACAAGATCACCCGCGTGCTCGACCAGCCCTCCTTCACCGAGCGCGCGGAGCACTTCGCCGGGCTGCTGCGGGACGCCGGCGGCCGGGCCGCGGCGGCGGACCTGCTGCTCGGCCTTCCCGCCCTGGCAACCGACTGACCGAGGAAGACTCAACTCATGTCCTTTACGTATCCGGTGTCCATGCCGTGGCTCCAGGGCCGCGAGCTCGACTATGTGACGGAGGCCGTCAGCGGCGGCTGGATCTCTTCGCAGGGGCCTTATGTCAGGCAGTTCGAGGAGGCGTTCGCCACGTACAACGACGTGCCGTTCGGCGTCGCCTGCTCCTCCGGCACCACGGCGCTGACGCTGGCGCTGCACGCGCTGGGCGTCGGCCCCGGTGACGAGGTGATCGTCCCGGAGTTCACGATGATCGCGTCCGCCTGGGCGGTGACCTACACCGGTGCCACGCCGGTGTTCGTGGACTGCGGCGACGACCTGAACATCGACGTATCCCGCATCGAGGAGAAGATCACCCCGCGCACCAAGGTGATCATGCCGGTGCACATCTACGGCCGGCAGTGCGACATGGACGCCGTGCTGAACGTGGCGTACGAGTACAACCTGCGGGTGGTGGAGGACTCCGCCGAGGCGCACGGGGTGCGGCCGCGGGGCGACATCGCCTGTTTCTCGCTCTTCGCCAACAAGATCATCTCGGCCGGCGAGGGCGGCGTCTGCCTGACCCACGACCCGCACCTGGCCGAGCAGATGGCCCATCTGCGGGCGATGGCGTTCACCAAGGACCACAGCTTCCTGCACAAGAAGCTGGCCTACAACTTCCGGATGACCAACATGCAGGCCGCGGTGGCGCTCGCCCAGACCGAGCAGCTGGACACCATCCTCGCCCTGCGCCGCGACATCGAGAAGCGCTACGACGAGGCGCTGCGCGACATCCCCGGCATCACACTGATGCCGCCGCGCGATGTGCTGTGGATGTACGACCTGCGGGCCGAGCGGCGCGACGAGCTGTGCGGGTACCTCGCCGGCGAGGGCATCGAGACCCGGGTGTTCTTCAAGCCGATGAGCCGTCAGCCCGGCTACTTCTCCGCCGACTGGCCCACGTTGAACGCGGCCCGGCTCAGCGCCGACGGCTTCTACCTGCCCACGCACACCGGACTGACCGCGCAGGAGCAGGAGTTCATCACCGGCCGGATCCGCGCGTTCTACGGAGCGGCATGAGCACCGGAGCCGACGCGCGGACGACCGCGCCGCAGTGCCCGGTGGCCTTCCCGCTGCGCAGGCCGGGCCGGCCCTTCCCCCCGCCGGAGTACGCGACCTACCGCGGCGGAACGGGCCTGGTCCGCTCCGAACTCCCCAGCGGGCCGGTCTGGTTGGTGACCCGACACGAGGACGTCCGGGCGGTGCTGACCGACCCGCGGATCAGCGCCGACCCCTCCAAACCGGGTTTCCCCAAGGCCGGTCGGACCGGTGGCGCCCCGTCGCAGTACGAGGTGCCGGGGTGGTTCGTGGCGATGGACCCACCGGAGCACGGCCGGTTCCGCAAGACGCTGATCCCCGAGTTCACCGTGCGCAAGGTGCGGGAACTGCGGCCGGTGATCCAGCAGATCGTGGACGAGCGGATCGACGCGATGCTGGCCGCGGGCACCTCGGCGGACCTCATCGAGTCCTTCGCGCTGCCGGTGCCGTCCCTGGTGATCTCCAGTCTGCTCGGGGTGCCCAAGGCCGACCGGGACTTCTTCGAGGGCCGGACCCGGGTGCTGGTCCGGCTCAGCTCGACCGACGAGGAGCGCGACAAGGCGGCCCAGGCACTGCTGCGCTATCTGGGCCGGCTCATCCAGATCAAGCAGCGGCGGCCAGGAGACGACCTGATCAGCCGGCTGATCGCCGCGGGCACGCTGTCCCGGCAGGAGCTGTCCGGGGTGTCGATGCTGCTGCTGATCGCCGGGCACGAGACGACGGCGAACAACATCGGCCTGGGCGTGGTGCAGTTGCTCACCAACCCGCAGTGGATCGGCGACGACCGGATCGTCGAGGAACTGCTGCGCTACTACTCGGTGGCCGATCTGGTGGCGTTCCGGGTGGCCGTCGAGGACGTGGAGATCGGCGGTCAGCTGATCCGGGCCGGTGAGGGCATCGTGCCGCTGATCGCCGCCGCCAACCACGACGACACGGCCTTCGCGGCGCCCTCGGAGTTCGACCCGGAGCGCTCGGCGCGCTCGCACGTGGCGTTCGGCTACGGTGTCCACCAGTGCCTGGGCCAGAACCTGGTGCGGGAGGAGATGGACATCGCCTACCGCACGCTCTTCGCCCGGATCCCCTCCCTCACGCTCGCCGTGCCGGTGGCGGAACTGCCGTTGAAGTACGACGGGGTGCTGTTCGGCCTGCACGAACTGCCCGTCACCTGGAAGTGAGCCCGGTCGGGCCGCCCGCCGGCGGCCCGACCCCGGCAACGAACCGACCCTCGGAGGAACGATCGTGCGCATCACCGTGGACCCCGCCCGCTGCGTCGGGGCCGGCCAGTGCGTCCTGACCGCACCGGACCTGTTCGACCAGGACGACGACGGTCTGGTGACCGTCCTCGACCCGGCGGCGGGCGCTCCGGCCGTCGCCGCCCGCGAGGCGGCGGCGCTGTGCCCGTCCGGGGCGATCAGCGTCGCGGCGGACTGAGGAGCCGGCTCCCCGTGCGTGAGGGCCCCCGGCCGAGCGGGTCGGGGGCCCTCACTTCTGCCTGCCCGGGAGAGGGCAGGCAGATCGTCACCAGGTGACGGACAGCTGCGTCAGTCCGGCGGACAACTGGCCGGACGAGAAGCCCAGTTCCTCGATCGGGCGGGCCAGCCGCAGGCCGGGGAGCCGGGTGAAGAGCAGGGTGTAGGCGGTGCGCAGTTGGACCCGGGCCAGCGGTGCACCGATGCAGTGCCACATGCCGTGGCCGAACGTCAGGTGCGGGTTGGGCGCCCGCCGGATGTCGAACAGCTCGGGCTCGTCGAAGACCGTGCGGTCGAAGTTCACCAGCGTGAAGTCCAGCAGCACCAGGTCGCCGGTCTCGATGGTCACGTCGCCGACCTGCACATCGGCGGTGGCGTACCGCGGGAGCACCGAACCGCCGGCCTTCGCGGACCGCAGGATCTCCTCGACTCCGCTGCGCATCAGCTGCTCGTCGGTGAGCGCCGCGGCGAGCTGTTCCGGGTACTGGGTGAACAGCACCGTGCCCAGGTCGATGTGGCTGGCGACGCTGTCCAGGCCGGCGAAGAGCAGTCCGGCGACGATCGGTCCGATGCGGTCGTCGGACGGCACCTTCGGGCACAGCCGGGAGATGACGTCGTCCTCGGGTGCGGTGCGCTTGCGGCGGGCCAGTCCGGACAGCAGACCGAACAGCTCGTCCTGGGTTTCGTGGGCCCGGGTCGGGTCGTCGATTTCGCCGAGCTTGGCGAGCGCGGCGATCAACTGGCCCTGCTCCGCGGCGGGGACGCCGATGAGGGCGCACAGCACCGACAGGGAGAACGGCATGGAGAAGTCGCCGTGCAGGTCGGCGGGCGGGCCCTGGGCGGTGAGGTGCGCGAGCGCCTGTTCGGCGAGGGCCTCGACCTTCGGTACCAGGTCCAGGACCCGGCGGGCGGAGAACTGCGGGGTGAGCAGCGAGCGCATCTCGGCGTGCAGGGCGCGCGCCCCGTCGACGTCGTCGGTGACGATGAGGTCCAGCAACGGGTTGCGTACGTAGCGCGGTGCGTTGGCCGGGTCGGCGTGGGCGCGGGCCAACCGCTCGTCGTGCAGCAGCTGTTTGAGTTCGGAGTGACGGGTGACGAGCCAGCCCTCGTCGCCGGCCGGGGTGCGGACCTTGCAGACGGGGGCCCTGGATTGCAGGTCGCGCAGCAGGGGGCTCAGGCGCAGGACGGTGCGCGCCTCCGCCGCGAGGGAGGGCGGCGCGGTGGGTGTGCTCATGGAGGACTCCTCTGGAGGGTGGTGCCGTGGGGGGACAGGCGTCCGACTGTCTGCGCGGGGCCGGGTGGGGCGGGGCGGCGCCACCCCGCCCCACCTCGGCGGGATATCTGGCGGCTTGTCCGGCCACCCGGATCGATCTGTTCTCACACCGCGGGTTCCTCCAGTTCCGCGAGCCATCCCTCGATGGCCTGCGCGGTCAGTGCCGAGTGCTCCTTGGCGAGGGAGAGGTGGTCGGCGTCGATGTCCCGGACCTCGTCGGCGGGGACGGACGAGGTGTCGAGCCGGAAGCCGTCGAGGGTCCGGGCGGCGCGCACGAGGAGGGTGGGGGCGGTGGGTGCGGGTGCCTGGATGTCGGTCATCGCCATGAACCAGTGGGCCATGGCGGACATCCGGGCGCTGTTGAGCGTCACCGAGGGCGAGTCGATGTCGGCCAGGTAGAACCGCGTGGTGCGGTCCAGGTCGTTGCCCTCGCCGGGGTTGTAGCGGATGGACGCGGTGTCGAGGAGGATCACCGCTTCGGGCCGGACGTCCCAGGTGTCCTCCAGGACACCGGCGGCGAGGTAGGCCAGCGAGCCGCCGGTGGAGTGGCCGACCATGACGAACGGTTCCCCCTCGCTGGCCATCAGGACGCTCTCGGCGACGATGCGGGCCGCGGCCTCGCTGGTGGCCGGGAGGAGCTCGCCGGGGGCGAAGCCCATCAGGGGCAGCGCGGAGACATGGCGGCTGCCGCGGAAGTGCGCGGCGATGCGCGCGTACTGGTGGACGCCGCCGGTGGCGCCCGGAGCGCTGACGAAGATCAGCCGGGGCCGGCCCGGGCCGTCGGCGAGCGTCACCGGCTCGGAGAGCTCCTCCAGCTCGGCGGGGGTGTCGAACATCGGCCGGGTGTTGGCGACGGCCTTGAGCATCCGCATCGCCTCGACGAGCTTGCCGCCGCGCACCGCGTTGTAGAACAGGCCCTCCAGGGTGTCGTCGGAGCGCACCGCGGGGCGGGCGTCCGCGGCGGCGGGGCCGGTGGCGCCCGGCAGGGGACGGTTGGCGAGTTCCTGGTGCAGCCAACGCGCCAGCTTCACGGGGGACTTGCTGTCGAAGACGATGGACGAGGGCAGGCGCAGGCCGAGGATCTCGGCGAGCTGGTTGCGCAGGCCGACCGCGACCAGGGAGTCGAAGCCCAGCTCCAGGAAGCCCCGTTCGGGGTCGACGGCGGTGGGGTCGGGGTGGCCTAGCAGGCCGGCGGTGTAGCCGACGACGAGGTCGGTGAGCAGCTGCTCCCGGCCGGCCTCGTCGAGGTGGCGGAGGCGCTCGCGCACCGTGACCGGGGAGCGGTCGGCGGCGGCCGCGGTGCGGCGGGCCCGCGGTACCAGGTCGCGCCAGAGCGCCGGCAGGGCCTGCTGGTCCCGCAGGCCGGCGACGTTGATGCGGCTGGGCACCAGGGCCGGCTCGGGGCGGCCGACGGCGGCGTCGAACAGGGCCAGGCCGTCCTCGACGGTCAGCGGCGGCAGGCCGCCGCGCGCCATCCGCTCCAGGTCGGCGTCGCTGACCGACGCGGTCATGCCGCTGCCCCGGCCCCAGGGGCCCCAGGCGAGGGAGAGCGCCGGGAGGCCCTGGCCGGCGCGGTATCGGGCGAGCGCGTCGAGGTAGGCGTTGGCGGCGGCGTAGTTGCCCTGGCCGGGGCTGCCCAGGACGCCGGAGACCGAGGAGTACAGGACGAAGCCGGCCAGGTCGAGGCCGCGGGTGGCGTCGTGCAGATGCCAGGCGGCGTCGGCCTTGGGCCGTAGCACGGTGGCCAGTTGGTCGGGGGTGAGCGAGCCGATCAGGGCGTCGTCCAGGACGCCGGCGGTGTGCACGACGGCGGTCAGCGGGTGCGCCGCGGGGACCGTGGCGAGGAGCGCGTCGAGGGCGGCGCGGTCGCCGACGTCGCAGGCGGCCACCCGCACGTCCGCGCCCCGTGCGGTCAGCTCCGCCACCAGTTCGCCGGCGCCCGGTGCCTCGGGGCCGCGGCGGCCGGCGAGCAGCAGGTGGCGGGCGCCGCGGACGGTGACCAGGTGGCGGGCGAGCGCGGCGCCCAGGCCGCCGGTGCCGCCGGTGATCAGGACGGTGCCGTCCGGGTCCCAGGCGCGGGCCGGCGCGGTGCCGGCGGCCGGCTCCGGCAGCCGGGCCAGGCGGGCGGCGCGGACCGCGTGGTCGCGGACGACGAGCTGCTGTTCGTCGAGGGTGAGGACGTGCGGCAGCATCCCGGCGGACCGGAACGCGTCGTCGAGGTCGACCAGCAGCAGACTGCCCGGGTTCTCGGTCTGGGCGGAGCGCAGCAGGCCCCAGACGGCGGCGCCGGCCGGGTCGGTGACGGTCTCGCCCGGCACCGCGACCGCGCCGCAGGTGACGAAGACCAGGCGGGCGCCGGCCAACCGCGGCTCGTTCAGCCACTCCTGGAGCAGCCCCAGGGCGCGGGCGGTGACGGCGTGCACGGCGTCGGGCCCGGCGTCCGGACCGCCGACGACGGGGACGAGGAAGACGTCCGGCGCCAGACCGCTGTCGCCGATGGCTCCGCCCAGCGACGCCGCGTAGGCGCTGACGGTCTCGTCGGCGCGGTGCAGGGCGTAGCCGAGGTCGAGTTCGTCGTCGCCGACGACGGCCCAGCGGGTGCCGGTGGCCCGGGCGCCGGGGTCGACCGGCACCCAGTCGAGGTGGAACAGGCCGCCCTGCCCGGTGTGGCCGGCGGGTGCGGGGGTCGGGCGGTCCTGCGGGGAGCCGAGGGTGACGGTGTCGGCGGTCAGGACCGCGCCGCCCGTGGCGTCCGCGGCGGCGAGGGCCACGGTGTCGGGCCCGGTCGCGGTGAGCCGGACCCGCAGCGCGGTGGCCCCGGTGGCGTGCAGGGCGAGTCCGGTGAAGCCGGTCGGTTCGGGGGTGTGGCCGGCGGTGTGGTCGTCGTCCAGTGCGGCGGTGGCGCGGAGCGCGGTGGCCAGCAGCGCGGGGTGGATGCCGAAGGCGCGGTCGGCGGCGGTGGCGGCGGGCAGGGCCACCTCGGCGAAGACCTCGCCGTCGCGCCGCCACAGCCCGGTCAGGCCCTGGAAGTGGGGGCCGTAGTGGCGGCCGGCGGCGGTGGCGGCCGCGTCGAGGTCGGCGACGGGCACCGGGCGGGCGTCCCGCGGCGGCCATGCGGCGTCGGCCGGGCCGATCGGATCCGCGGGCGCTTCGGGGGCGTCGGGGGCGAGCAGGCCGGTCGCGCAGGTGGTCCAGGGGGCGTCCTCGGTGGCTGCGGGGCGGGCGTGGACGGTCAGCGGCCGGTGGCCCGCGGCGTCGGGGGCGCCGACCCGGACCTGGAGGGTGACGGCGTCGCCGTCGCCGAGGGTGAGCGGCGCCGGCAGGTCGAGCTGCGCCAGGTGCGGGGTGCCGCTCAGGTCGCCGGCGCGGACGGCGAGTTCGGCGAAGGCGACGCCGGGGACGGTGATCCGGCCGTCGCTGCGGTGGTCGCCGAGCCAGGGGTGGGTGGGCAGCGCGAGGCGGCCGGTGAGCACGGTCTCGTCGGCGTCGGCGAGGGTGACGGCGGCGCCCAGCAGCGGGTGGGCGGCGGCGGCCTGCCCGAGGTCGGCCGGGTCGCCGTGGCGGGCGCCGAGGGTGGGCCAGTAGCGGGCGCGCTGGAAGGCGTACGTCGGCAGTGCGACGGGGTCGGCCTGCGGGGTGCGGGTGCCGGCGAACACCGCGTCCCAGTCCACGTCCGCGCCGTGCGCCCACAGGGTGCCCAGGGCGGCCAGCACGGTGGTCTCCTCGGGCCGCTCCTTGCGCAGCACGGGCACCGCGACCAGACCGGGCTCGGGGAGGTTCTCCCGGACCAGGGCGGACAGCACGCCGTCCGGGCCGAGTTCGAGGAAGGTCCGCACGCCGCGGTCGGCGAGGGTGCGCACGCCGTCGCCGAAGCGGACGGCCTGCCGGACGTGGCACACCCAGTAGTGCGGGGTGGCGAGTTCCTCGGCGGTGGCTGGGAGGCCGGTGAGGTTGGAGACGACCGGGATCTCCGGCTCGGCGAAGGTCAGCGGGGCGAGGGCCGTCCGGAAGGCGTCGAGCATCGGGTCCATGAGCGGCGAGTGGAAGGCGTGGCTGACCGGGAGCCGGGTGGTGCGGCGGCCCAGGTCGTCGAAGTGCCGGCGGACGGCGAGGGCGTCGTCCTCGGCGCCGGCGACGACGACGGACCGGGGGGCGTTGACCGCGGCGATCGCGAGGTCGTCGGTGAGCAGCGGGCGCACCTCGTCCTCGGTGGCCTCCAGCGCCACCATCGCGCCGCCGGACGGCAGTTCGCTCATGGCGGTGGCGCGGGCGGCCACCAGGGTGCAGGCGTCGGCGAGGGTCAGCACACCGGCGACGTGCGCCGCGGTGATCTCGCCGATGGAGTGTCCGGTGACGTGGTCGGGCCGGATGCCCCAGGAGGACAGCAGGCGGTACAGCGCGACCTCGACGGCGAACAGCGCGGGCTGGGTGTGGCGGGTGTCGTCGAGCCGGGTGCGGTCCTGGCCCCAGACGATGTCGCGCAGCGACGTGCCGAGCCGGGCGTCGAGCAGGGCGACGGTCTCGTCGAAGGCGGCGGCGAAGACCGGGTAGCGGGCGTGGAGTTCGCGTCCCATGCCCGGCCGTTGGGAGCCCTGTCCGGAGAACAGCACGGCCAGCCCGCCCCGGTCGCCGGTGGGAACGGCGCCGCGCGCCACCTCGGTGAGGGCGCCGCCCTCGTGGACCAGCAGCGCCCGGTGCTCGAAGGGGGTGCGGGCGGTGACCAGCGCGTGACCGACGTCGGCGGCGGTGCGGCCGGGCGCGGTGGTCAGCGCGCGGACCCGCGCCAGTTGGGCGTCGAGGGCGCCGGCGGTGCGCGCCGCGACCGGCCACGGCACGGCGCGCGGGACGATCGGAGCGGGGGGCCGCCCCTCGGCGGTGCCGCCGGGCGCTGCGGCCGCCGCCTCTTCCGCGGTCGGTTCCGGCTGATCGGGGGCCTGTTCGAGGATGACGTGGGCGTTGGTGCCGCTGATGCCGAACGACGAGACGCCGGCCCGGCGCACCCGGTCGTCGCCCCCGGACCAGGCGACGGGTGCGGTGAGCAGCCGCACGGCGCCGGTCTCCCAGTCGATGTGCGAGGAGGGCGCGTCCACGTGCAGGGTCTGCGGGAGGACGCCGTGCCGCAGGGCCAGCACCATCTTGATGACGCCGGCGACGCCCGCGGCGGCCTGGGTGTGGCCGAGGTTGGACTTCACCGAGCCGAGCCACAAGGGCCGGTCGGCGGGCCGGTCCTGGCCGTAGGTGGCGAGCAGCGCACCGGCCTCGATGGGGTCGCCGAGCCGGGTGCCGGTGCCGTGCGCCTCGACCGCGTCCACGTCGCCGGGGACGAGGCCGGCGCCGGCCAGCGCCTGCCGGATGACCCGCTGCTGGGACGGGCCGTTGGGCGCGCTGAGGCCGTTGGACGCGCCGTCCTGGTTGACGGCGGAGCCGCGCAGCACGGCGAGCACCGGATGGCCGTTGCGCTGCGCGTCGGAGAGCCGCTCGACGAGGAGCAGACCGATGCCCTCGGACCAGCCGGTGCCGTCGGCCGCCTCGGCGAACGCCTTGCAGCGGCCGTCCGGCGCCAGACCGCCCTGGAGGCTGAAGCCGGCGAAGCTCGACGAGGTCGTCATCACGGTGACGCCACCGGCCAGGGCCAGGCCGCATTCGCCGGCGCGCACGGCCTGGGCGGCCAGGTGCAGGGTCACCAGTGACGAGGAGCAGGCGGTGTCGAGGGTGACGGCCGGGCCTTCCAGGCCGAGCGCGAAGGCCAGTCGGCCGGAGAGCACGCTGGCGGCCAGGCCGTTGCCCGCGTAGCCGCCCAGGTCGTCCTGCGCGGCGAGGACCAGGTGCGCGTAGTCCTGGCCGTTGGTGCCGACGAAGACGCCGGTGCGGCTGCCGCGCAGCCCGGCCGGGTCGATGCCGGCGCGTTCGACGGCTTCCCAGGCGGCCTCCAGCAGCAGCCGCTGCTGCGGGTCCATGGCGAGCGCCTCGCGCGGGGAGATGTCGAAGAAGCCCGGGTCGAAGGCGGCCGCGTCGGGCAGGAATCCGCCTTCCTGGGTGGCGCTGCGACCGGGCCCGTCGCCGGCCAGCGCCGCCAGGTCCCAGCCGCGGTCGGCGGGGAACGGCCCGATGCCGTCCCGGCCCGCGGACAGCAGCTCCCACAGGTCCTCCGGGGAGCGCACACCGCCGGGGAAGCGGCAGGCCATGCCGACGATCGCCACGGGTTCGTGGCGCCCCGCCTCCACCTCCTGAAGGCGCTGGCGGGTCTGGTGGAGGTCCTTCGTGACCCACTTCAGATAGTCGACGAGCTTCTTTTCGTCCGGCATGGTCCGTGCAACCTTCCTCAGATGTGGTGCGCGCGAGCGACGGGAGTCGGGCGGGTCAGGAGTCCGCCTGCCGGCCGAGCTCGTGGTCGATGAAGGCGAGGACCTCTTCGGCGCTCGCCGCTTCGATGCGGTCGTCGACGGTCGTCCCACCGCCGTCCTGCCGGGTGCCGTCCCACTGCGCCAGCAGGTGCCGCAGCCGCCCGACGACGCCCTGTCGGGTGGCGTCGTCCGCGCGCTCCGGCGACAAGTCGGCCGCGAGCCGGTCGAGTTCGGCCAGCGGGGAACGGTCCGGTCCGCCCGCGGCCCCGCCGGGCAGTGCCGACGCGAGGTGCCGGGCGACCGCGTCCGGCGTCGGGTGGTCGAAGACGAGGGTGGCCGGCAGCCGGGCCCCGGTGGCGGTGGCCAGCCGCGTCCGCAGTTCGACCGCCATCAGCGAGTCGAAGCCCAGCCGGTTGAAGTCCCGTTCGGCCGGGACGGCGTCCGCCCCGGAGTGGCCGAGCACCGCGGCCGTCTCGGTGCGGACCAGGTCGAGCAGCGCCTGATGCCGCTGCTCGGCGTCCAGGGCGGCCAGCCGGCGGGCCAGTCCCCCGCCGTGCCCGGCCGCGGCCGCCGTGCGGCGCCGGCCGCGCACCAGGGCACGCAGCACCGCGGGGACCTCGCCGGCGCCCGGTGCGGCGGCGCCACGGGCGAGCCGCACCGCCACCGCGAACCCGTCGCCGCGGGCGCCGGCGGCGTCGAACAGGGCCAGGCCCTGTTCCGGGGTGAGCGGCGGCATGCCGGAGCGCTCCAGGCGGGCCAGGTCGGCGACGCCGAGGGTGCCGGTCATGCCGGCGTCCTGCGCCCACGGTCCCCAGGCCAGCGACAGCCCGGGCAGGCCCTGGGCGGCGCGGTGCGCGGCGAGCGCGTCGAGGAACGTGTTGCCGGCGGCGTAGTTGCCCTGGCCGGGGCCGCCGGTGACACCGGCGACCGAGGAGTACAGCACGAACCCGGCCAGGTCGCGGTCGCGGGTGGCGTCGTGCAGGTGCCAGGCGGCGTCCGCCTTGGCGCGCAGGACGGTGTCCAGCCGCTCGGGTGTCAGGGTGCCGACGGTGGCGTCGTCGAGGACGCCGGCGGTGTGCACGACGGCGGTCAGCGGGTGCTCCGGAGGCAGTTGCGCGAGCAGCCGGTCCAGCGCGGCGCGGTCGGCCACGTCGCAGGCGGCGACGGTCACCTCGGCGCCGAGGGCGGCCAGTTCGTCGCGCAGGGCCCTCGCGCCGGGGGCGTCCGGGCCGCGGCGCCCGGCGAGCAGCAGGTGCTTGATGCCGTGTCCGGTGACCAGGTGGCGGGCCAGGAGGCCGCCCAGGCCGCCGGTGCCGCCGGTGATCAGGACGGTGCCGTCGCGGTCCCAGTCCCGCACCGGGTGTCCGGCGGTGGCCTCGGGTCCGTCGGCGGCCCGGGTCAGCCGGGCGACGGTGAGCGTGCCGGCGCGCACAGCGGCCTGGGTCTCGCCCGCGTCGAGCAGGGCCGCCAGGGCGGCCGGCGCGGCGGCGCGGGCGGCTCCCGCGGGATCGGCGGGGTCGAGGTCGAGCAGCAGGAAGCTGCCGGGGTGTTCGGACTGCGCCGAGCGGACCAGGCCCCAGACCGGGGCCGCCGCCAGGTCGTGCACGTCCTCCGCCCCGGCGGCGACGGCGCCGCGGGTGACGATCACCAGGTGGCTGTCGGCGGTGCGGGCGTCGACGGTCCAGCGCTGCAGCAGCTCCAGCACCGCCGTGGTGGTACCGCGCACCGCGGCGGGCAGGTCGCCTTCCCCGGTCGGCACGCCCAGCACCGGCGCGAGGACGAGCCGGGGCAGCGGCGCACCGCCGTCCAGCAGCGCGGTCAGCGACGCGACGCGCCCGGGCCCGTCGCCCGTGATCCACAACTCCCCGTCCAAGTCCGTGAGTTGATCGCCGAGGACGGCGTACGGGAGGTGGGCGCCGCTGGTGTGCGCGGCCTGCGGCGCGGGCACCCAGTCCAGGTCGAGCAGGGTCGCACCGTCATCGGCCGCCCCCGCCCCCGACCGGTCGACGGTGGGCGTACCCAGGGTGAGCCCGGTGACGGAGACGACCGGAGCGCCGTGCGGGTCGGTGGCCTCCAGGGCCCAGGTGTCCGTGCCGTCCGGGGTGAGGCGGACCCGCAGGGCGGTGGCGGACGCGGCGTGCAGGGCGAGGCCCCGCCAGCCGACGGCGTCCAGGACGGCATCGCCGTCCAGCAGGCCGCCGGCGCGGACCGCGGTGTCCAGCAGCGCCGGGTGCAGCGCGAACGCCCGCTCCGCCGGGCCGGGTTCGGGGAGCTCGATCTCGGCGCAGAGTTCGTCGCCCCGCTGCCAGGCCGCCGCGATCCCGGCCGGGCCGGTGGCGGTGGGCAGGGCGTCGAGCGGTACGGCGCGCTCCGGCGGCCAGACGGTGTCGGGCGCCGGGGGCTGCGGGGTGTCGTGGGTGAGGACCGCGGTGGCGTGCAGCGTCCAGGGGCGGTCGGGGGCGTCGTCGGGGCGGGCGTGCACGGACAGCGCGCGCCGACCGGTGTCGTCGGGGGCGGCCACCCGGACCTGGAGGCGCTGGGCCGCCGTGCCGGTGAGGACGAGCGGTGCGGTGACGGTCAGTTCCGCCACGGTCGGGCAGTCGGCCTGGTCGCCGGCGCGGACGGCGAGTTCGGCGAGGACCGCGGCCGGCAGGACGGTGCGGCCGTCCGCCTCGTAGGCCGCGAGCCACGGCTGGGCGGTGGTCGACAGGCGGCCGGTGAGCAGGATCTCCGCGGATCCGGCGACGGTGGTCGCGGCCCCGAGCAGCGGGTGCCGCCCGGCTTCCAGGCCGAGCCCGCCGGCGTCGCCGGGGGCCTGTGCGGCGAGCGAGGGCCAGTACCGCTCGCGCTGGAAGGCGTAGGTGGGCAGGGCGGTCCGCCGCCCGCCGGTGCCGGCCAGGACCGCGGTCCAGTCGATGTCCACGCCGGCCACGTGGAGTTGGGCGGCGGCGGTGAGGGCGGTGTGCTCCTCGGGGCGGCCCTTGCGCAGGGCGGGCACCACTTCGGCGTCCGTGTCGAACAGGCAGGCCGCGGCCAGGGCGGACAGTACGCCGTCGGGGCCGATCTCCAGGAAGGCGGTGGCGCCGCGCCCGGCCAGTGCCCGGACGCCGTCGGCGAACCGCACGGTCGCCCGGACGTGCCGCACCCAGTAGTCGGCCGCGCACAGCTCCTCCGCCGTGGCCACCTCGCCCGTCACGTTGGACACCACGGGGATGCGCGGCTGGTGGTAGTCCAGGCCCTCCGCGGCGGCCCGGAAGGCGTCCAACATCGGATCCATCAACGGCGAGTGGAAAGCATGGCTGACCGCCAGCCGGCGGACCCGCCGCCCCCGCCCCACCAACTGATCGACAACCCGTCCAACAGCCGCCTCCGCACCGGAGACCACCACCGACACCGGCCCGTTGACGGCAGCGATCGCAGTCCCGTCGACGAGCAGCTGCGCCACCTCCTCCTCCGGCGCCTGCACGGCCACCATCACGCCGCCGGCCGGCAACGCGTCCATCAGCCGCGCCCGCGCCACCACCAGGCGACACGCGTCCGCGAGCGAGAACACCCCGGCCACGTGTGCCGCCGCGATCTCACCGATCGAATGCCCGGCCACAACCTCCGGCCGCACCCCCCACGAGGCCACCAACCGGAACAGCGCCACCTCCACCGCGAACAAAGCCGGCTGCGTGAAACGCGTCCGATCCAACAGCTCCGCCCCCTCGCCCCACATCACCTCCCGCAGCGACACACCCTCACCGGACCCCGTTGCCAGCTCCGCGTCCAACAGAGCCACCACCTCGTCGAACGCCGCCGCGAACACCGGGAATGCGGCGTGCAGTTCACGCCCCATCCCCGGCCGCTGAGCACCCTGTCCCGAGAAGAGGAACGCGGTGCGGCGTTCGCGGGCCTCGGCGCGGGCGGCCGCGGTGATGCCGTCGGGCGCGGACAGCAGGACCGCCCGGTGTTCGAAGGTGGCGCGGCCGGTGACGAGCGAGTGGGCGACGTCGGCGGGCGGCAGGTCCGGGCGCTCGGCGGCGAACGCCCGCAGCCGCGCGAGCTGCGCGTCGAGCGCGGCGGCCGATCGGGCCGAGACGACCCACGGGAGGACGGCGGGCGTCCGGGTGGGGCGGTCGGCAGGGTCCACGGGAGCGGGCTCGGCAGGCGGCTGCTCCAGGATGACGTGGGCGTTGGTTCCGCTGATGCCGAACGAGGAGACCCCGGCCCGACGCGGCCGATCCGTCTGCGGCCAGGCGGTCCGCTCGGTGAGCAGCCGCACCGCGCCGGCCGACCAGTCGACCCGGGTCGAGGGCTCGGTGACGTGCAGGGTGCGCGGCAGCGTGCCGTGTTGGAGGGCCAGCACCATCTTCATCAGGCCGGCGGCGCCAGCGGCGGCCTGGGTGTGGCCGATGTTGGACTTCACCGAGCCGAGCCACAACGGCCGGTCGGCGGGACGGTCCTGGCCGTAGGTCGCGAGCAGCGCCTGGGCCTCGATGGGGTCGCCGAGCACGGTGCCGGTGCCGTGCGCCTCGACCGCGTCCACGTCGCCGGGGACGAGGCCGGCGCCGGCCAGGGCCTGCCGGATGACGCGCTGCTGGGCGGGGCCGTTGGGCGCCGTCAAGCCGTTGGACGCACCGTCCTGGTTGACCGCCGAGCCGCGCACCACGGCGAGTACGCGGTGGCCGTTGCGGAGCGCGTCGGAGCGGCGTTCGACGACGAGGACGCCCACACCCTCGGACCAGCCGGTGCCGTCGGCGGAGTCGGAGAACGCCTTGCAGTGCCCGTCCGGTGCCAGGCCGCCCTGCCGGGTGAAGCCGGCGAAGCTCGTCGAGGTCGTCATGACGGTGACACCGCCGGCCAGGGCCAGGGAGCACTCCCCCGCGCGCAGCGCCTGGACGGCCCAGTGCAGGGCGACGAGCGAGGAGGAGCAGGCGGTGTCGACGGTGACGGCCGGACCCTCGAAGCCGAAGGCGTAGGCGAGGCGGCCGGAGATCACGCTGGCGGCCAGCCCGGTGCCGGCGTGTCCCTCGACGTCCTCCTGGGCACGCAGGACGAGGCCGGCGTAGTCCTGGCCGTTGGTGCCGACGAAGACGCCGGTGCGGCTGCCGCGCAGCCGGGTCGGGTCGGTGCCGGTGCGTTCGACGGCCTCCCAGGCGGTCTCCAGCAGCAGCCGCTGCTGCGGGTCCATGGCAAGCGCCTCGCGCGGGGAGATGTCGAAGAAGCCGGGGTCGAAGTCGGCCGCGTCGTAGAGGAATCCGCCGACCTCGGTGGCGCTGTGGCCCTGGCCGTCGCCGGCGAGCACGTCGAGGTCCCAGCCGCGGTCGGTGGGGAACGCGTCGATGCCGTCCCGGCCCTCGGCGAGCAGCTGCCAGAACTCCTCGGGGGTGGTGACGCCGCCGGGGAAGCGGCAGGCCATGCCGACGACGACGATCGGGTCGTCGTCCGCAGCGGGGACCGGTGCCGGCGGGGCCGCGGGGGCGGATTCCGGCCGGTCGCCGGTGAGTTCGGCACGCAGGTGGTCGGCGAGCGCCCGCGGGGAGGGGTGGTCGAAGACGAGACTGGGCGGGAGGGCCAGGCCGGTGGCGGCGGCGAGAGCGGTGCTCAGTTCCACCGCGGTCAGCGAGTCGAAGCCGAGGTCGCGGAAGGGTTTGTCGGCCCGGATGGCGTCGGCACCGGTGTGGCCGAGGACCGCGGCGGCCGTCGTCCGCACCAGGCGGAGGAGGACGGCGGGGCGGTCGGCGGGTGCGGTGCCGGCCAGTTGGTCGCGCAGGTCGGCCGCGGCGTCGGCTCGACGGCGGTCCGCTTCCCGGACCGCGCGGGCCGCGGTGCGGGCGGCGGGCAGCCGGCTCAGGAGCGGGCTGGGGCGCAGGGCCAGCAGGGATTCCAGGAGCCGCGGCTGCTGGAGGTCGGCGAGGACGAGGGTGGGCTGGGGCTCGGTCACGGCGCGGGCCAGGGCCGGTACGGCGAGTTCGGGGGCGAGCAGGCCGACGGGGTCGGTGCCGGGGCGGGTGTGGCGGGCGGCCATGCCGTCGCCGGCCCAGGCGCCCCAGGCGATCGAGGTGCCGGCCAGGCCCTGGGCCCGGCGGCGGGCGGCGAGGGCGTCGAGGACCGCGTTGGCGGCGGCGTAGCCGGCCTGGCCGGGGTTGCCGACGGCGCCGGCGACGGACGAGAACAGTGCGAAGACGGCCAGCTCGGTGCCGCGGGTCAGCTCGTCGAGGAGGACGGCGGAGGCCACCTTGGCGCGGAAGACCGTGGCGAACCGGTCCGGGGTGAGGCCGGTGAGCACGCCGTCGTCGAGCACTCCGGCGGTGTGCACCACGCCGGTCAGCGGGCAGTCCTGCGGTACCTCGGCGAGGACCCGCGTCAGCTGCTCCCGGTCGGCGGCGTCGCAGGCCACGAGGGTGACGCGGGCGCCGAGAGCGGTGAGTTCGGTGGTGAGTTCGGCCGCGCCGGGCGCGTCGGGACCGCTGCGGCTGAGCAGCAGCAGGTGCTCGGCGCCGTGGGCAGCGAGCCAGCGGGCGGTGTGCCGGCCGAGCGCGCCGGTGCCGCCGGTGATCAGGACGGTGCCGGTCGGCTGCCACCCGGTGCCGGGGGCGTCGTCGGAGGCGGGCGCCGGGATGATCCGGCGGCCGTAGGCGCCGGTGGCGCGCAGCGCGAGCTGGTCCTCGTCGCCGGCGTCGGCCAGTGCGGCGGGCAGGCGGCGGGCGGTGCGCTCGTCGAGGTCGGCGGGCAGGTCGACCAGTCCGCCCCAGTGGCGCGGGAGTTCGAGCGCGGCGATCCGGCCGAGGCCCCAGACGGCGGCCTGGGCGGGGGCGGTCGGCTGCTCGTCGGGGAGCGCGGCGACCGCGCCCCGGGTCAGGGCCCACAGCGGGGCCGGGAGGTCGGTGTCGGCGAGGGCCTGGACCAGCGCGGCGGTGGCGGCGGTGCCGGCCGGTACCGCGTCGTCGCCGCTGGTCTCGTCGAGCGCGAGCAGGGAGACCACGGTGGTCGGGGCGGTGTCGTGGGCCGCTTCGGTGAGCAGGGCGGCGAGCGCGGCACGGTCGGTGCCGTCGGCCGGGACGTCCACCCGGCGGGCGTCCGGGCCGAGGGCGGCGACGACGTCGGCGGCCCAGGGGTCGGTGGTCGCGGCGGCGGGCACCAGCACCAGGACGCTGCCGGTGCGCGGCGGGCCGGCGAGCGACAGCGGTTCCCAACTCTCCCGGTGGCGCAGGGCGTTGGTGGCCGAGGTGGTGCGGCGGCGGGTGCGCCAGGCGGACAGTGCGGGCAGCACGGCGCCGAGCTGGTCGCCGTCGATGTCCAGGTGGGCGGCGAGCGCGGTGGCGTCCGCGCGCTCCACTGCGGCCCAGAACTCCGCGTCCGCGGCATCCGCGCCGCCGCCCGCGGGATCGGCGGCCAACTCCGGCCAGTACCGCTCGCGTTGGAAGGCGTAGGTCGGCAGGTCGGTGCCGCGCGCCCCGGTGCCGGTCAGGGTGGCGCTCCAGTCGACGGTCACGCCGGCGACGTGCAGCCGGGCCAGTCCGGCGAGCAGGGCGCTCTCCTCGTCGCGGTCCTTGCGGAGGGCGGGCGTCACGAGCGTCTCGGCGGGCAGGACGCCGCGGGCGAGCGCGGACAGTACGCCGTCGGGGCCGATCTCCAGGAAGGCGGTGGCGCCGCGCTCGGCCAGGGTGCGGACGCCGTCGGCGAAGTGGACGGCGTCGCGGACGTGCCGGACCCAGTGGCCGGGCGTGGCCGGGTCGCCGGCGGGGCCGGCGTCGGGGAGGAGGGAGACCACGGGGATGCGCGGCTGGTGGTAGTCCACGCCCTCGGCGACGGCCCGGAAGGCGTCCAACATCGGATCCATCAACGGCGAGTGGAAAGCATGGCTGACCGCCAACCGACGGGTCCGCCGGCCTCGCTCCTCCAACTGATCCACGACCCGCCCAACAGCCGCCTCCGCACCGGAGACCACCACCGACACCGGCCCGTTGACGGCAGCGATCGCAGTCCCGTCGACGAGCAGCTGCGCCACCTCCGCCTCGGCCGCCTCCACCGCAACCATCACACCGCCCGCCGGCAACGCGTCCATCAACCGCGCCCGCGCCACCACCAAACGACACGCATCCACCAACGAGAACACCCCGGCCACATACGCCGCCGCGATCTCACCGACCGAATGCCCGGCCACGAACTCCGGCCCCACCCCCCACGAGGCCACCAACCTGAACAGCGCCACCTCCACCGCGAACAAAGCCGGCTGCGTGAAACGCGTCCGATCCAACAACTCCGACCCCTCGCCCCACATCACCTCCCGCAGCGACACGCCCCCATCGCCAGCAGAGCCCGACTCCGCGTCCAACAGAGCCACCACCTCGTCGAACGCCGCCGCGAACACCGGGAATGCGGCGTGCAGTTCACGCCCCATCCCCGGCCGCTGAGCACCCTGCCCCGAGAAGAGGAACGCGGTGCGGTGCGGCGTCGCCGCTCCCCTGGCGACCTCGGGCAGGTCGGGGGCGCCGGTCACCGGGTCGCCGACGGTGGCGAGCAGGACGGCGCGGTGTTCGAAGAGCGAGCGGCCGGTGGCGAGGGTGTGGGCGGTGTCGAGCGGCGCCAGGGCGGCGGCGGTGCGCAGCCGGTCCAGTTGGGCGTCGAGGGCGGCCGGGGTCTGCGCGGAGACGGGCCAGGCCACCACGGTGGGCGCGGGCCGGCCCGGGTCGGCGGCGGGGGTGGGCTCGGCGGGCGGCTGCTCCAGGATGACGTGGGCGTTGGTACCGCTGATGCCGAACGAGGAGACCCCGGCCCGACGCGGCCGATCCGTCTGCGGCCAGGCGGTCCGCTCGGTGAGCAGCCGCACCGTGCCCGCCGACCAGTCCACGTGCGAGGACGGTTCGGTGAGGTGCAGGGTCTGCGGCAGGGTGCCGTGGCGCATGGCCATGACCATCTTGACCAGCCCGGCCGCGCCGGCCGCGGACTGGGTGTGGCCGATGTTGGACTTCACCGAGCCGAGCAGCAGCGGGTGTTCGGGGTCGCGGTCGGTGCCGTAGGCGGCGATCAGGGCCTGGGCCTCGATGGGGTCGCCGAGCGGGGTGCCGGTGCCGTGCGCCTCGACCGCGTCCACGTCGGCGGGGGTCAGGCCCGCGTTGGCCAGGGCCTGCCGGATGACGCGCTGCTGGGCGGGGCCGTTGGGCGCCGTCAGACCGTTGGACGCACCGTCCTGGTTGACCGCCGAGCCGCGCACCACGGCGAGTACGCGGTGGCCGGCGCGCCGGGCGTCGGAGAGGCGTTCCAGGACGAGGACGGCGGCGCCCTCGGACCAGCCGGTGCCGTCGGCGGAGTCGGAGAACGCCTTGCAGCGGCCGTCCTGGGCGAGGCCGCCCATCCGGGAGAAGCCGGTGAAGTTGGCGGCGGTGGTCATGACGGTGACGCCGCCGGCCAGGGCCATGGTGCACTCCCCCGCGCGCAGCGCCTGGGCGGCCAGGTGCAGCGACACCAGGGAGGAGGAGCAGGCGGTGTCCACGGACAGGGCCGGGCCCTCCAGGCCGAGCGCGTAGGCGAGGCGGCCGGAGACGACGCTGACGGCGAGGCCGGTGGTGGCGTGGCCGGCGATGTCGTCGCGGGAGCGCATCACGAGGCCGGCGTAGTCCTGGCCGCTGACGCCCATGAACACGCCGGTGTGGCTGCCGCGCAGGGTCTGCGGGTCGATGCCGGCGCGCTCGGCGGCCTCCCAGGCGACTTCGAGGAGGATGCGCTGCTGCGGGTCCATGGCCAGGGCCTCGCGCGGCGAGATGCCGAAGAAGGCGGCGTCGAAGTCGGCGATGTCGCGGAGGAATCCGCCCTGGCCGGTGCGGGCGCCGGGGGCGCCGCCGAGCGGCGGGTGGCGGTCCCATGCGCGGTCGGCGGGGAAGCCGGTGATCGCGTCGGTACCGGATGCCACCAGGTCCCACAGCTCCTCGGGTGAGCTGACGCCGCCGGGGAAGCGGCAGCTCATGCCGACGATGACGACCGGGTCGTGCTCCGGGTCCGCGGCCTGTGCGGCGGCGGTGACGGTCACCGGGGCGTCCGTGCCGAGGAGTTCGTCGTGCAGGTAGACGGCGAGGCGGTCGGGGGTCGGGTAGTCGAAGATGAGGGTGGCGGGCAGGGTGAGGCCGGTGGCCTTGCCGAGTCGGTTGCGCAGTTCGATGGCGGTCAGCGAGTCGAAGCCGAGTTGGCGGAACTCGCGGCGGGCGTCCACGGGGTCGGTGGAGCCGTGGCCGAGGACGGTGGCGGCCTCGGTGCGCACCAGCTCGACGAGGAAGGGGGTGCGCTCCTCTTCTGGCCGGGCGGCGAGGCGTTCGGCGAGGCCGGCGCGGGAGACGCCGGCGGTGCCGGCCCGGGCCCGGCGGCCCGCGGTGCGGACCAGGCCGCGCAGCACGGCGGGAACGCCGACCCCGGCGGGCAGCGCACCGCCGGTGAGGCCGAGCGGGACGATGAGGGGTTCGTCGGCGGCGGTGGCGGCGTCGTAGAGGGCGAGGCCGCGTTCGGCGGTGAGCAGCGGTTGGCCGCCGGCGTCGCTGACCCGGCGCAGGTCGTGGTCGGTCAGTGCGCCGGTCATGCCGGCGCCCTGCTCCCAGGCGCCCCAGGCCAGCGAGGTGGCGGGCAGGCCGAGGGCGTGTCGGTGGGCGGCGAGCGCGTCGAGGAAGGTGTTGCCGGCCGCGTAGTTGGCCTGGCCCGGTCCGCCCATGACGCCGGCGGTGGAGGAGTAGAGCACGAACGCGGCCAGGTCGAGGTCGCGGGTGAGGTCGTGCAGGTGCCAGGCGGCGTCCACCTTGGGCCGCAGGACGGTGGCGAGGCGGTCGGGGGTCAGGGCGGGGAGGGTGCCGTCGTCCAGGACGCCGGCGGTGTGCACGACCGCGGTGAGGGGGTGGTCGGCGGGCACGGTGGCGAGCAGCGCGGCGAGCGCGGCGCGGTCGGCGACGTCGCAGGCGGCGACGGTGACCTCGGCGCCCAGGGCGGTCAGTTCGGCGTGGAGCGCGGCGGCGCCGGGGGCGTCGGGGCCGCGCCGGCCGGCCAGCAGCAGGTGGCGGGCGCCGTGCTCGGTGACCAGGTGGCGGGCGAGCAGGCCGGCCAGGCCGCCGGTGCCGCCGGTGAGGAGCACGGTGCCGTCGGGGTCGAGGGGTTGCGGCACGGTGAGCACGATCTTGCCGATGTGCTGGGCCAGGCTCATGAAGCGGAACGCCTCGCCGGCGCGGCGCACGTCCCAGCTGCGGACCGGCAGCGCGGCCAGTGCGCCGCGGTCGAACAGCCCGACGAGGTCGAGCAGCATCCGCTGGATGTGTTCCGGATCGACCATGCCGAGGTCGAAGGAGTGGTAGGTGAGGCCGTCGGGGACGGAGTCCGCGGCGCGGATGTCGGTCTTGCCCATCTCCAGGAACCGGCCGCCGTCGCCCAGCAGCCGCATCGAGGCATCGACGAAGTCGCCGGACAGCGCGTTCAGCACCACGTCCAGGCCGCCGTCACCGGCGACCTCGGCGAATGCCGCCTCGAAGGCGAGGGTGCGGGAGGAGGCGATGTGGTCGTCGGCCACGCCCAGCGAGCGCAGCACGTCCCACTTGCCCTCACTGGCCGTGGCGAACACCTCGGCACCGACATGCCGGGCGATCTGGATCGCCGCCATACCGACACCACCGGCACCGGCATGCACCAGCACCTTCTCCCCCGCCCGCAGACCACCCAACTCCTTCAGGGCGTAGTACGCGGTCAGGAACACCAACGGAACGGAGGCACCCGTCTCCCAGGACCAGTCGGCCGGGACGGGGGTGAGCAGCCGGGCGTCGGCGATGCCGAGCGGTCCGAAGCCGCCGAAGACCATGCCCATGACCCGGTCGCCGGGTGCCAGGCCGGTGACGTCCGGCCCGACCTCCACGACCACACCGGCCGCCTCCGAACCGAACAGCCCCGCATCACCCGGATACATCCCCAACGCATTCAGCACGTCACGGAAGTTCAGGCCAGCGGCGCGGATGCCGACGCGGACCTCGTGGCCGGTGAGGGGTCGTCGGGCCTCGGGGTGGGGCAGCAGGGCGAGACCGTCGAGACTGCCCTTGGCCCGGCTGCCCAGGCGCCAGGGGGTGCCGGGCGGCGGGACGAGGCCGTGGCCGGAGTCCAGGCGGGCGAGCCGGCCGACGCGGACGGTGCCCTCGCGGACCACGGCCTGCGGCTCGTCGGCGTCCAGGAGGGCCGGCAGCAACGGGAGTTGGGCGGCGGACCCGGCGGTGTCGTCGAGGTCGACCAGCAGCAGTCGGCCGGGGTTCTCGGACTGGGCGGAGCGCACCAGGCCCCAGACCGGGGCGGCGGCCAGGTCGAGCGGGCCGCGCTCGCCGTCGGCGACCGCGCCGCGGGTGACGAGCAGCAGCCGGGAGCGGGCGAAGCGGTCCTCGGCCAGCCATTCCTGGAGCAGGGCCAGGACGGTGCGGGTCAGGTCGTGGGCACCGGCCGGCCCGTGGTCGGCGGGGCCGCGCAGCGGTACCGCGACCACGTCCGGCACCGGCCGGTCGGCGCCGGCGGTGAGTTCGCCGAGGGCGTCGACACCGTTGCGGAGCTCCGCGACGGTGTCGGGGCCGGCGGCGGTGAGCGCCTCGGTCAGGCCGAGCGGGTCGGTACCGAGGACGGCCCAGATGGCGGGGGTGGCCGGGGCGTGGACGGTGCGGGGCGTCCAGTCCATGCGGAAGAGGGAGTTGGCGTCGGTGCGGTGGTCGGCGGTGCCGGCGTCGGGGCCGGCGGCGCGCAGCGTCAGCGATTCGACGGAGACGACGGGGCGGCCCTGCGGGTCGACGGCGGTGATCTCCACGGCGTCGGGGCCGCAGCTGGTGATCCGGACGCGCAGCGCCTCGGCGCCCGCGGCGTGCAGGGACACGCCGTTCCAGGCGAACGGCAGGAGGCTGCGGTCGTCGCCGTCGGCGGAGGCGAAGAGGGTGCTGTGCAGGACGGCGTCGAAGAGGGCCGGGTGCAGGCCGAAGGCGTCGGCGTCGGCGGTGCCTTCGGGCAGGGCGACCTCGGCGTAGATCTCGGTGTCGCGGCGCCATACGGCGCGCAGACCGCGGAAGACGGGTCCGTAGTCGAGGCCGTTGGCGCGGTAGCGGTCGTAGAGGCCGTCGATGTCGACGGGCTCCGCGTCGCGGGGCGGCCAGGTGGTGGTGTCGAGGGCGAGGACGCGCTCGCCCTCGGTGATCCGGCCGGTGGCGTGCTGGGTCCAGGCGGCGTCCGGGTCGTCCCCGGGCCGGGTGAAGAAGCGCAGGTCACGGCCGCCGTCGTCGTCCGCGGCGCCGACCGCGATCTGCATCTGGACGGTGCCGGTGGCGGGCAGGACCAGCGGCGCGGCGAGCATGAGTTCCTCGACCCGGCCGCAGCCGACCTGGTCGGCGGCGCGGACGGCCAGTTCCAGGAAGCCGGTGCCGGGGAAGAAGACCATGCCGCCGACGGCGTGGTCGGCGAGCCAGGGGTGGGTGGCGAGCGACAGGGTGCCGGTGAGCAGGAGCTCGTCGGACCCGGCGACGGACATGGCGGCGCCGAGCAGCGGGTGGTCGGCGGCGGTCAGGCCGAGGCCGGTGGCGTCGGCGGGCCGGTAGGTGGCCTTGGGCCAGTAGCGCTCGTACTGGAAGGCGTAGGTCGGCAGGTCGGTGCGGTGGGCGCCGGTGCCGGCGTAGAACGCCGTCCAGTCCACCGGGACGCCGGCGGTGTGCAGCCGGGCCAGTGCGGCGACCGCGGCGGGCTCCTCGTCGCGGTCCTTGCGCAGGACGGGGACGCAGAGGGTGTCGGGGGCGGACTGCTGGGCCAGGGCGGCGAGCGTGCCGTCCGGGCCGAGTTCGAGGAAGGCGCCGACGCCGGCGTCGGCGAGGGCGCGGATGCCGTCGGCGAAGCGGACCGCCTCGCGGACGTGCCGGACCCAGTAGTCGGGGGTGCCGAGCAGGATGCCGTCGGCGACCGCGCCGGTGAGGTTGGAGACCACCGGGATCTGCGGTTCGCCGTAGGACAGGCCCTCGGCGACCGCGCGGAACTCCGCGAGCATCGGTTCCATCAGCGGCGAGTGGAAGGCGTGGCTGACCCGCAGCCGGGTGGTGCGGCGGCCCCGTTCGGCGAGGCGGGCGGCGACGGCGAGGGTGGCGGTCTCGTCGCCGGAGACTACGAGCGAGGTGGGGCCGTTGATCGCGGCGATCGCGACGCCCTCGGTCAGCAGCGGGGCGACCTCGTCCTCGGTGGCCTCGACGGCGACCATCGCCCCGCCGCGCGGCAGCGCCTGCATCAGCCCGGCACGGGCGGCCACCAGCGTGCAGGCGTCCTCCAGGGAGAACACCCCGGCGACGTGTGCGGCGGCGATCTCGCCGAGGGAGTGGCCGGCGACGAAGTCCGGGGCGACGCCCCAGGATTCGATCAGGCGGTACAGCGCGACCTCGACGGCGAACAGGGCGGGCTGGGTGAAGCCGGTCTCGTCCAGCGGTGCCTCATCGGCGCCGTCGGTGCCCCAGATCACCTCCCGCAGGGAGCCGCCCAGTTCGGCGTCGAGCAGGTCCACGGTGGTGTCGAGGGCCCGGGCGAACACCGGGAAACGGGCGTGGAGTTCGCGGCCCATGCCCAGGCGCTGGGCGCCCTGGCCGGAGAAGAGGGCCGCGCAGCGGGTGCGTCCGGCGGCGTGTCCTTCGTGGGCGTCGGGGGCGGTGCCGTGCGCCAGCCAGGCGGTCAGGGCGTCCCGCCCGGCGGTGCCGTCGGTGCCGGTGACGACGGCGAGCCGGTGCTCCAGGGCGGCGCGGGTGGTGGCGAGGGAGAACGCGGTGTCCAGGGCGGTGGGCGCGCGGTTGCCGTCGTTGCCGTCGGGGCGGTCGAGGTGGTCGAGCAGCGCGGTGGCCTGGTCGCGCAGGGCGGCGCCGGTGCGGGCGGAGAGCAGCCACGGCAGTGTCTGCGGGGTGCGGGGCGGGGTGTCGTCGGCGGCGGTCCTGGCGGGGGTGTCGGGGGCCTGTTCGACGATGACGTGGGCGTTGGTGCCGCTGACGCCGAAGGAGGAGATGCCGGTGCGGCGCGGCCGGCCGGTCTCGGGCCACGGGTGGGCGTCGGTGAGGAGTTCGACGCGGCCGGTGGTCCAGTCGACGTGGGTGGAGGGCCGGTCGACGTGCAGGGTCTGCGGGAGGACGCCGTGCCGCATCGCCATGATCATCTTGATCACGCCGGCGACGCCGGACGCGGCCTGGGTGTGGCCCATGTTCGACTTGATCGAGCCGAGCAGCACCGGGCGGGCGCGGTCCTGGCCGTAGGTGGCGAGGATGCTCTGCGCCTCGATGGGGTCGCCGAGCGGGGTGCCGGTGCCGTGCGCCTCGACCGCGTCGATGTCGCCGGTGGCCAGGCCGGCGTTGGCGAGGGCCTGCCGGATGACGCGCTGCTGGGAGGGGCCGTTGGGGGCGGTGAAACCGTTGGAGGCGCCGTCCTGGTTGACGGCGGAGCCGCGGACCACGGCGAGCACCGGGTGGCCGTTGCGCTGGGCGTCGGAGAGTCGTTCCAGCAGCAGCACGCCGGCGCCCTCGGACCAGCCGGTGCCGTCGGCGGCGTCCGCGAACGCCTTGCAGCGGCCGTCCCGGGCCAGCCCGCCCTGGCGGCTGAACTCGACCAGCGAGCCCGGTGTGGCCATCACGTTGACGCCGCCGGCCAGCGCCATGCCGCACTCGCCGTTGCGCAGCGCCTGCACGGCCAGGTGCAGGGCGACCAGCGACGAGGAGCAGGCGGTGTCGACGGTGAGCGCGGGGCCTTCGAGGCCGAGGGTGTAGGAGAGCCGGCCGGAGGCGGCGCTGGCGGCGATGCCGGTGCCGACGTCGCCGGTGGCGTCGTCCAGGGAGCGGACGAGCAGGTAGGCGTAGTCCTGGCCGTTGGTGCCGATGAACGCGCCGGTGCGGGTGGCGCGCAGCGTGGTGGCGTCGATACCGGCCCGCTCGACGGCCTCCCAGGCGGTGGTCAGCAGGAGCCTCTGTTGCGGGTCCATGGTGACCGCCTCGCGCGGCGAGATCCCGAAGAAGCCGGGGTCGAAGTCGGCGATGCAGTCCAGGAATCCGCCGCGCTGGCTGACGTCGGTGTCGCGGGCGTCGGTGCCGCTGTTGCGCAGCGCGTCCAGGTCCCAGCCGCGGTCGTCGGGGAATCCGGAGATCACGTCGGTGCCGGTGGCGACCATCTCCCACAGCGCTTCGGGGGAGTCGACGGCGCCGGGGAAGCGGCAGGCCATGCCGACCACGGCGATCGGTTCCTTGGCCGCCGCGACCAGCATCCGGTTCTGCCGCCGGAGCCGGTCGGTCTCCTTGACCGCGGCGCGGAGTGCGGCGACTACGTTGTTCTCGGGGTTCTCGGGCGCGTTCATCGTCTGCTCCATCAATCGCGCTACAGGTCGGACTGGCCGTTGAGCGCGGCCCGCACCAGGTCTGCCACTGTCATCGAGTCGACGGACTCACCGTCGTCGTCCGCGGCCCGGCCGCCGCGTCCGGCGAGCTGGAGCAGGGGCTCCAGGACCCCGATCTCCCGCAGTTGGTCGAGCGGGACGGAGGCCAGCAGGGCCCGGATCTCCGTCTCGTCGTCGGACCCGGCCGGCTCGTCCGGGAAGAGCCCGCCGAGGATGTGCTCCCCCAGGCCCAGGGGGGTCGGGTGGTCGAAGACCAGCGTCGCCGGCAGGTTCAGGCCGGTGGCCGCGCTCAGTTGGTTGCGCAGCTCGACGGCGCCGAGGGAGTCGACACCCAGGTCGCGGAAGGACCGTTCGGCGGCGACCGCTTCGGTGTCGGGGTAGCCGAGCACCTGCGCGGCGCGGGTGCGCACCAGGTCCACGACGGTGTCCAGGCGGCGGGCGGGCGGCAGCGCGGCCAGTCGGGCGGCCAGCCCGCCGCCGTCCGCGGCCTGCTCCGCCTGGGCGGTGAGCGCCTCGCGGTAGCCGGGGAACTCCCGCAGCAGGGTGCTGGGTCGGCTGCCGCCGAAGGCGCCGGCGAACCGGTCCGTGGCCACCTCGGCGACCACCGCGGTCGGCTCCTTCTCGGCGACCAGGCGCAGCAGGGCTTCCACGGCGAGGTGCGGGTCCATGGCGCCGACCCCGGCGCGCCGGGCGGCCTCGTCGGCGCCGTCGGCGTCGGCCATGCCGCCGCCTCCCCAGGCACCCCAGGAGACCGAGGTGGCGGGCAGGCCCTGCACCCGGCGCTGTTCGGCGAGCGCGTCCAGGACGGCGTTGGCAGCGGCGTAGTTGGCCTGGCCCGGGTTGCCGACCGCGGCGGAGGCGGAGGAGAAGAGGACGAACGCGGCCAGCTCGCGGTCGCGGGTCAGCTCGTCCAGCAGCAGGGCCGAGGTGACCTTGGCACGGAACACCTCCTGGAACCGCTCGGGGGTGAGCCGGTCCAGCACGCCGTCGTCGAGGACGCCGGCGGTGTGCACCACACCGGTCAGCGGCCGGTCGGCGGGCAGCGCGTCCAGGACGGCCGTCAGCTGGTCGCGGTCGGCGACGTCGCAGGCGGCGACGGTGACGTCGGTGCCCAACGCGTCGAGTTCCGCGCGCAGTTCCGCCGCACCGGGGGCGTCCGGGCCGCGTCGGCTGAGCAGGACGAGGTGCTGGGCGCCGTCCTTGGCCAGGCGGCGGGCGACGTGCGCGCCGAGGGCGCCGGTGCCGCCGGTGACCAGGACGGTGCCGGACGGGTGCCAGGGCCGGGACGGCTTGCGGCCGGGGGCCGGCACCAGACGGCGGGCGAGCACCGCGGTGCCGCGCACGGCGACCTGGTCCTCGCCGTCCAGACCGGCCAGGACGGCGGCGAGGCCGGCCGCGGACCGCTCGTCGGGCTCCTCCGGCAGGTCCACCAGGCCGCCCCAGCGCTGCGGGTACTCCAGGGCCGCGACCCGGCCCAGGCCCCAGACGGCGCCTTGGAGCGGTCGGTGCGGCCGGTCGGTGCGGCCGGCGGAGACGGCGCTGCGGGTGACGCACCACAGCGGTGCGTCGACGCCGGCGTCGCCGAGGGCCTGGAGGAGGGCGGTGGTCAGGGCGGTGCCCTCGGGCACCGCGCCGGTGAGCGTGTCGCGCAGGGCCAGCAGGGAGACCACGCCGCCGAAGCGGGTGCCGTCGGCGGTGCGGGCCGCGATCGCGTCGGCCAGCGCGGCCCGGTCGGCCTCCGCGGCCTCCAGAGGCACGAGGTGGGTGCCGAGGCCGTCGAGGGTGGTGGTCACCCAGGGGTCGTCGGCGAGGCCCTCGGGGATCACCGCGAGCCAGGTGCCGCTGAGCGCCTTGCGGTGTGCCAGGGCGGCGCCGGTGAGCCGCTTCCAGACGATGCGGTGGCGCCAGCCGGCCAGTTGGGACTCGTCGGCCTGGCGGCTGCGCCAGTCCATCAGGGCCGGCAGCACCTTGGACAGTGCGTCGCTCTCGACGTCGAGTACCGATTCCAATGCGGTGAAGTCCTCCTGTGCGACGGCGTCCCAGAAGGCCGCGTCGGTCTCGGCCGGCTGTCCGGCTGCCGGGGCGGCCGATGCGGCGCCCGGAAGGGACTCCGACCAGAAGCGGCCGCGCTGGAAGGGGTACGTCGGAAGGTCCAGCCACTGGGCGCCGCGGCCGGCGAAGTACGCGTCCCAGCGCGGACCCGCGCCGTGGACGTGCAGTTGCGCGACGGCGCCGACCAGCGTCTCGTCCTCGCCGCGGGTGCGGCGCAGGGCCGGGACGACGACGGCGTCCGGTGCGCACTGGCGGGCCATGGCCGACAGCACGGCGTCCGGGCCGAGTTCGAGGAAGAGGTGCACGCCGCGGTCGGCCATGGTGCGCACGCCGTCGGCGAACCGTACGGTGCCGCGGACGTGGCGCACCCAGTAGTCGGCGGAGCACAGGTCGGTCGCGTCGGCGACGTCCCCGGTGAGGTTGGAGACCACGGGGATGCGCGGCGGGTGGTATTCCAGACCCTCGGCGACGGTGCGGAAGTCCGCCAGCATCGGGTCCATGAGGTGCGAGTGGAAGGCGTGGCTGACCCGCAGCCGGGTGGTGCGGTGGCCCCGTTCGGCCAGCGCCTCGGCCAGGGCGGTCACGGCGTCGCCCGCGCCGGAGAGGACCACGGCGGCCGGGCCGTTGACCGCGGCGAGGGACACGCCGTCGGTGAGGAGCGGGGTGACCTCGTCCTCGGTGGCCTCGACGGCGATCATGGCGCCGCCGGCCGGGAGGCGCTGCATCAGGGCGGCACGGGCGGCGACCAGGCGGCAGGCGTCGTCCAGGGAGAGCACCCCGGCGACGTGGGCCGCGGCGAGCTCGCCGACGGAGTGGCCGGCCACGAAGTCGGGCCGCACGCCCCAGGATTCGATCAGGCGGTAGAGCGCGACCTCGACGGCGAACAGGGCGGGCTGGGTGTTCCCGGTGGCGTGCAGCGCCTCTTCGTCGGTGCCCCAGACGACGTCCCGCAGGGGGGTGTCGAGCCGGTCGTCGAGGCGGGCCAGTACGGCGTCAAACGCCTTCGCGAACACCGGGTGGCGCTCGTACAGTTCGCGGCCCATGCCCAGGCGCTGGGAGCCCTGGCCGGAGAAGAGCACGGCGCGCTTTCCGGTGCGCTGGAGGTGGTGTTCGGCGGTGTGCGGGGCGGTGGTGCCCTCGGCGACGGCGGTCAGGCCGGTGCGCAGGTCGTCGTGGTCGGTGGCGGTGATCGCGGCCCGGTGCTCGAAGGCGGCCCGGGTGGTCGCCAGGGAGTACGCCAGGTCGGCGGTCCGGGTGTCGGGGTGGGCGGTGAGGCGGGCCAGGAGTCGGCGGGCCTGGGCGCGCAGGGCGTTCTGCGAGCGGCCGGAGAGCAGGAACGGCAGCGGGGCACCGTCGTCCGCGGGGCGCACGGGCAGTTCCTCGCGCGGCGGTTGCTCCAGGATGGCGTGGGCGTTGGTGCCGCTGGCGCCGAAGGAGGAGACGGCGGCGCGGCGCGGCCGACCGGCGTCGGGCCAGGGGGTCCTGGCGGTGAGCAGGTGGGCGCGGCCGGCGGTCCAGTCCACGTGCGACGAGGGGTTCTCGGCGTACAGGGAGCGCGGCAGTTCGCCGTGCTGCATGGCGAGGACCATCTTGATGACGCCGCCGACGCCGGAGGCGGCCTGGGTGTGGCCGATGTTGGACTTGAGCGAGCCGAGCAGCACGGGCCGCTCGCGGTCCTGGCCGTAGGTGGCGAGCAGGGCCTGGGCCTCGATGGGGTCGCCGAGCTTGGTGCCGGTGCCGTGGGCCTCGACGGCGTCGATGTCGACGGGGCGCAGGCGGGCGTTGGCGAGGGCCTGGCGGATGACGCGCTGCTGGGCGGGGCCGCTGGGGGCGGTCAGGCCGTTGGACGCGCCGTCCTGGTTGATGGCGGAGCCGCGGAGCACGGCGAGGACGCGGTGACCGTTGCGGCGGGCGTCGGAGAGCCGTTCGACGACGAGCATGCCCACGCCTTCGGACCAGCCGGTGCCGTTGGCGTCGTCGGAGAAGGCCCGGCAGCGGCCGTCCGGCGACAGGGCGCCCTGGGCGCTGAACTCGACGAAGCCCACCGGGGTGGCCATCACGGTGACGCCGCCGGCCAGCGCGATCGAGCATTCGCCGGCGCGCAGGGCCTGCGCGGCCAGGTGCAGCGCGACCAGCGACGAGGAGCAGGCGGTGTCGACCGACACGGTGGGGCCCTGGATGCCGAAGGTGTAGGCGAGGCGACCGGAGAGCAGGCTGGCGGACTGGGCGGTCTGCCACTGCCCGGCCTCCTCCGGCGGCCGGTAGTCGCCGGAACCGCCGCCGACGAAGACGCCGGTGGTGCCGCTGCCGCGCAGCGTCGCCGGGTCGATGCCGGCCCGCTCCAGGGCCTCCCAGGACGTTTCGAGCAGGATCCGCTGCTGCGGGTCCATCACCAGGGCCTCGCGCGGCGAGATGCCGAACAGGCCGGGGTCGAAGTCGGTGGCGTCGTAGAGGAATCCGCCCTGGGCGGTGGCGCTGCGGCCCGGTCCGTCGCCGGCGAGCGCGGCCAGGTCCCAGCCGCGGTCGGTCGGGAAGTCGCCGACCGCGTCGATCTCGTCGCCGACCAGCTGCCACAGGTCCTCGGGCGAGGTGACCCCGCCGGGGTAGCGGCAGGCCATGCCGACGATGACGATCGGGTCATCGTCAGCGGCGGCGCCGGAGGCGACGGGGGCGGCCACCGGTGCGGCGGAGTCGACCGCCTCGCCGAGGAGTTGGGCGCGCAGGTGGGCGGCGAGGGCGGCCGGGTTGGGGTGGTCGAAGACGAGGGTGGCGGGCAGGGCGAGGCCGGTTTCCGCGGTGAGCTGGTTGCGCAGGTCGACCGCGGTCAGCGAGTCGAAGCCCAGGTCGCGGAAGGGCAGATCGGGTTCGAGCAGGTCGTGGTCGGCGTGGCCGAGGACGGTCGCGGCCTTCTCGGTGACCAGTGTCAGCAGGATGGCGTCGTGGGCCGCGGCGGGCTGCTCGGCGAGCCACCGGCCGTAGTCGCCGGCAGCGGTCCGCCGGTCGGCGCGGTCCCGGGCGGCCTCGGCGAGCGCGCCGCGGGCCTCGGGCAGGGCGTCGAACAGGGCGGTGCGGCGGGCCTCGTGGTGGAGGGGCGCGAAGGTCTCCCAGCGGACGTCGGCGACCGTCTCGGCGGCGGACCCGTCGGCGACGGCCCGGCCGAGGGCGGCCAGTGCGGTGTCCGCGTCCATCACCGGCAGGCCGTTCATCCGCAGGTGGGCGGCGAGGGACGGGGCGACCAGGTCGGACCAGGCGCCCCAGGCGACGGCCAGCGCCGGGGTGCCGCGGTCGCGGCAGGCGCGGGCGAAGGCGTCGAGGTAGGCGCCGGACGCGGCCTCGGCGGCCCGGCCGCGCACGCCCCAGACCCCGGCGATGGAGCCGAAGAGGACGAAGGCGTCCAGCGGCCGGCCGGTGAGGGCGGCGCCGAGGGCGGTGACGGGGGCGAGCGCGGCGGACAGCTCGGCCGCGGTGTCGGGGGCGGCGTCGGCCTCCGGCGCGTACACGACCGCGGTGAGCGGGGTGTCGTCGGGCAGTCCGTCGAGGAGCGCGGCGAAGCCGTCCGGGGCGGTGGGGTCGTGGTCCACGACGGTGATCCGGGCGCCGAACGCGGCCAGTTCGGCCGTCAGGGCCTCGGTGGTCGTGTTGTCGTCGGAGGTCGTGTCGTCGCCGGGGGCGGTCAGGACGAGGTGGCGGGCGCCCTCGCGGGCCAGCCAGCGGGCGGCCCGGCCGCCCATGGTGCCGGTGCCGCCGACGACCACGACGGTGCCGGTCGGCAGCCAGGTGGCGCCGTCGGCGGCCGGCGTACGGACCAGGCGACGGGCGTGGATGCCGGTGGCGCGGACCGCGATCTCGGCCTCGGTGCCCGGCGCGGCCAGGTGTGCGGCGAGCAGCCCGGCGGCGTGCGCGTCGGTGTCGGCGGGCAGGTCGGCCAGGCCGCCGAAGCGGTCGGGGTGGTCCAGCGCGGCGACCCGGCCCAGGCCCCACAGGGCGGCCTGGCCGACGGCGGTCGGGGACTCCCCCGCGACCGCGACGGCGCCGCGGGTGACGCACCACAGGGGCGCGTGCACGCCGGCCTCGTCCAAGGTGGCGAGGAGGGCGACGGGCCAGGCCCCGTCCGCGGGCAGTCCCTCGGACCCGGCGGCGAGCAGCGACACCACGACGCGCCAGGGTGTGTCGCCGGCGGCCGTCAACTGCCCGGCCAGGGCGTCGGGTTCGGTCGTGACGGTGTCGGCGCCGAGTGCGTCGGCGACGGCCGACATCCAGGCGGTGTCGCGGTTCCCGGCCGGGACGAGGACCAGGGCGCGGCCGGCCGGTGCGGTCGCCTCGGGTGCCGGCAGCGGGGCCCAGGTCTCGTGGTAGCGCCACTGCGCGGCGGCGGACCGGGCGCCCTGGCGGCGCCGCCAGGCGGACAGCGCCGGCACCATCGCGGTGACGGTGTCGCCGTCCAGGCCGAGGGAGGCGGCCAGGCCCTCCAGGTCCGCGCGTTCGACGGCCGTCCAGAAGGCGGCGTCGGCCGGGTCCTGAGGGGCGTCCGCGGGGGCGCCGGGCTCGGGCCAGTACCGCTCCCGCTGGAAGGCGTAGGTGGGCAGATCGGTCCGGTGGCCGCCGGTGGCCTCGAAGTAGGCGGGCCAGGACGGGCCGGTGCCGTGGGTGTGCAGGGTGGCCAGGCCCTCCAGGAGGGCGAGGTCGCCGGCGCGGTCGCGGCGCTGGAGCGCCACGACGACGGCGGGCTCGCCGGCCTCGACGGTGTCGAGGGTCTGCTGGGTCAGGGCGGCGAGCACGCCGTCCGGGCCGATCTCCACGAAGGTGCCGGCGCCGGCGTCGTGCAGGGCGCGCACGCCGTCGGCGAACCGCACGGTCTCGCGGACGTGCCGCACCCAGTAGCCGGGGGTACGCAGTTCGGCGCCGGCCGGGGCGCCGAGGAGGGTGGAGACGAGGGGGATGCGCGGTTCGTGGTAGGTCAGGCCCTCCGCGACCCGGGCGAACTCGGTGAGCATCGGGTCCATCAGCGGCGAGTGGAAGGCGTGGCTGACGGTCAGCCGGCGGGTGCGGCGGCCGTCGGCGGCGAGCCGGTCGGCGACCGCGCGGACGGCGTCCTCGGCGCCTGCGACGACCACCGAGCGGGGGCCGTTGACCGCGGCGACCGCGACGCCGCCGGTGAGCAGCGGCGCGACCTCGTCCTCGGTGGCCTCCAGGGCCACCATCGCGCCGTCCTGCGGCAGTTGCTGCATGAGGGAGGCGCGGGCGGCGACCAGTGTGCAGGCGTCCTCCAGGGAGAACACCCCGGCGACGTGTGCGGCGGCGATCTCGCCGATGGAGTGGCCGGCGACGAAGTCCGGCGTCAGCCGCCAGGACTCGGCGAGCCGGAACAGCGCGACCTCGATGGCGAACAGCGCGGGCTGGGTGAAGCCGGTCCGGTCCAGGAGCGCGGCATCGGGGGTGCCGGGCGCGGCGAACAGCGCGGCGCGCAGCGGGACGTCCAGCACGGTGTCGAACTGGGCGAGGACGGTGTCCAGTGCGTCGGCGTAGACCGGGAAGCGCTGGTACAGGTCGTGGCCCATCAGGGCGTGCTGGGCGCCCTGACCGGAGAACAGGAACGCGGTGCGGCCGGGGGTGCGGGGCGCGGTGGCGCGGGCGGCCTCGCGCACCCCGTCCGGGCCGGCGAGCAGCACGGCACGGTGCGGGAAGAGCGTGCGGTCGGTGGCCAGCGAGCGGCCGACGTCCGCCGCCGAGCGCGCGGGGTGGGCGGCGGTGTGCGCGGTGAGACGGTCCAGTTGCGCCTGGAGCGCTTCCCGGCTGCGTCCGGAGACGATCCAGGGGACGACGGTGGGCGTGGCCTCCGGCGCCGGCTCGGCCGCCGGGGCGTCGGCGGCGGGGGTTTCGGGTTCGGGGGCCTGCTCGACGACGACGTGGGCGTTGGTGCCGCTGACGCCGAAGGCGGACACGCCGGCGCGCCGCGGCTGCCCGGTCTGTGGCCAGGGCCGCGCGTCGTCGAGGAGCGCGACGGTGCCGCCGCTCCAGTCGACGTGGCTGGACGGGGTGCCCACGTGCAGCGTCCTGGGCAGGGTGCCGTGGCGCATCGCCATCAGCATCTTGATGACTCCGGCGGCGCCGGCGGCGGCCTGGGTGTGTCCGATGTTGGACTTGACGGTGCCCAGCAGCAGCGGCCGTTCGGCGTCCCGGTCCCGGCCGTAGGCGGTGATCAGGGCGCGGGCCTCGATCGGGTCGCCGAGGGTGGTGCCGGTGCCGTGCGCCTCGATCGCGTCGATGTCGGCGGGGCGCAGGCGGGCGTCGGCGAGTGCCTGGGCGATGACGCGCTGCTGGGAGAGGCCGTTGGGCGCGGTCAGGCCGTTGGACGCGCCGTCCTGGTTGACGGCGGTGCCGCGGATCAGGCCGAGGACCTGGTGGCCGTTGCGGCGGGCGGCGGAGAGGCGTTCCAGGACGAGGATGCCGACGCCTTCGGACCAGGCGGTGCCGTCGGCGGCGTCGGAGAACGCCTTGCAGCGCCCGTCCGGTGCCAGGCCGCCCTGGGTGGAGAACTCGACGAAGGAGTCAGGGCTGGCCATGACCGAGACGCCGCCGGCCACCACGAGGTCGCACTCGCCGGCGCGCAGCGCCCGGCCGGCCCAGTGCAGGGCGACGAGCGAGGAGGAGCAGGCGGTGTCGATGGTGACGGCCGGGCCTTCGAGGCCGAGCGCGTAGGACAGCCGCCCGGACATCACACTGGCGGTGTTGCCGGTGGCGACGTAGCCGGCCACGTCCGAGGCGGAGCGGCGCAACAGCGTCGGGTAGTCCTGGCCGTTGGTGCCGACGAAGACGCCGGTGGTGGAGCCGCGCAGCGCGGCCGGGTCGATGCCGGCCCGCTCCAGCGCCTCCCAGGTGGTCTCCAGCAGCAGCCGCTGCTGGGGGTCCATGGCCAGCGCCTCGCGGGGCGAGATGCCGAAGAACCGGGCGTCGAAGTCGGCGACGCCGGAGAGGAAGCCGCCCTCCAGGGTGTCGGAGGCGCCGGCGCCCAGCGCGGCGAGGTCCCAGCCGCGGTCGTCGGGGAAGCGGCTGATGCCGTCGCGGCCCTCGTCGAGGAGCTGCCAGAGCTCCTCCGGGGTGGTGACGCCGCCGGGGAAGCGGCAGCCGATGCCGATGACGGCGATCGGGTCGTCGTCGAGGGGGGTACCGCCCTGCTCGAACGAAGCTGAGAGCTTGGGGGACGTGGCGGCGACGGTCGCGGCGGTGTCGGTGGGCAGGGTGCCGAGGAGTTCGGCGAGCAGGAAGTCCGCCATCTCGCGCGGGGTGGGCAGGTCGTAGACCAGGGTGGCGGGCAGGCTCAGGCCGGTGGCGGCGTTGAGGGCGTTGCGCAGTTCCAGGATGGTCAGCGAGTCGAAGCCCAGGTCGCGGAAGGCGCGGTCGTCCTCGACGGTGCGCGCCTCGGCGTGGCCGAGGACGGCGGCGACCTGGGTGCGCAGCAGGTCCAGGACCGCTGCCGGGCGCTCGTGCTCCGGCAGTTCGGCGAGTTGCTGCCGCAGGCCGGTGGCGGCGCCGGTGGCGGTCGCGGGGGTGGCCCGGCCGGTCTCGGGGAGGTCGGCGACGAACGGCAGCGGGCGGACCGCTGCGAAGGCGCGCTGGAAGCGCTCCCAGTCGATGTCGGCGAGCGCGATGGTGGTGTCGTCGTTCTCGATGGCGCGCAGCAGGGCGCGCACGGCCGGTTCGGGGGCGAGCGGTTCGAAGCCGCCGCGCCGTACCCGGTCGGTGAGTTCGGCGGTGTCGGCGACCATGCCGGAGCCGGCCCACGGGCCCCAGGCGACGGACAGCGCGGTCAGGCCGCGGGAGCGGCGGTGCTCGGCGAGGGCGTCCAGGTGGGCGTTGGCCGCGGCGTAGTTGCCCTGTCCGGCGGCGCCCAGGACGCCGGCCGTGGAGGAGAACAGCACGAACGCGGCGAGGTCCAGGTCGGCGGTCAGCTCGTGCAGGTGGTGGGCGGCGACGGTCTTGGCGCGCAGCACCGCGGCGAAGCTCTCCGGTGTGAGCGCGTCCACGACGTGGTCCTCGACGACGCCGGCGGTGTGGAACACCGCGCACAGCGGCGCGTCGTCGGGCAGTTCGGCGAGGAGCGCAGCCAGCGCGTCGCGGTCGGCGGCGTCGCAGGCAGCGAGGGTGACCCGGGCGCCCAGTTCCTCCAGTTCGGCGCGGAGCGCGTCGGCGCCGGGGGCGGCCGGGCCGCGGCGGCTGGTGAGCAGCAGGTGGGTGGCGCCGTCGCGGGCCAGGCGGCGGGCGACGTGGCCGCCGATGCCGCCGGTGCCGCCGGTGATCAGGACGGTGCCGGCCGCCGGGTCGAAGGCGGTGCGGGCGGTGTCGGGGCCGGCCGGGGCGTGGGCCAGGCGGCGGAGGAAGACGCCGGAGGGCCGGAGGGCCACCGCGTCCTCGCCGTCGGTGGCCGCGAGCACGGCGCGCAGCCGGCGGGCGGCCTGGCCGTCCAGGGTGGCGGGCAGGTCGAGGGTGCCGCCGAACCGGGCCGGCAGTTCCAGGGCGACGGCGCGGCCCAGGCCCCAGACGGCGGCCTGTTCGGGCGCGGTGACCTGTTCGGCGCGGCCGACGGCCACCGCGCCGCGGGTGACGTTCCACAGCGGCGCGTCGATGCCGGCGTCGCCGAGGGCCTGGACGGCGGTGGTGGTGAGGGTGAGGGCGGCGGGCGCACCGGGGTGGCCGGCGTCGCCGGTGGCGAGCGGCAGCAGGGACAGCACGCCGCTGAACGGCCCCTGGGCACCGGCGGCTTCGGTGATCCGGGCGGCCAGCGCGGCGCGGTCGGTGGTGGTGACCGGCAGCCGGACGGTGGTGGTGCCCAGGGCGGTCTCGACGTCGGCGGCCCAGGCCGCGGTCTCGGCGTCCTGACGGTCCTGGTGGTCGTGCGGGACGAGCACGAGCCAGCGGCCGGTGAGGGCGGCGGGTGCGGTGGCGCCGCCGCGCGGCTTCCAGGTGACGCGGTAGCGCCAGGAGTCCAGTTCGCTCTGCTCGCCGCGGCGCCGGCGCCAGGCGGTGAGCGCGGGGACCATCGCGGTGACGGTGGCGTCGTCCAGGTCCAGGGAGGCGGCGAGGGCGGCGACGTCGTCCCGCTCGACGGCGGCCCAGAACTCGGCGTCGAGGGCGGATCCGGGTGTGGGGGCCGTCCCGGCGGCGGTGGTGTCGGGCCAGTACCGCTCGCGTTGGAACGCGTAGGTCGGCAGCGTGGTCCGGCGCGCGCCGTGGTCGGCGAAATACCCGCTCCAGTCGACGCGGGCGCCGTGCGCGTGGGCCGCGGCGACGGCGGTGACCAGGGCCGGTTCCTCGGGCCGGTCGCCGCGCAGGGTCGGCAGCAGTGCCGTGCGGGACGGGTCGGTGAGGCTCTCCCGGGCCATGCCGCTGAGCACGCCGTCCGGGCCGAGCTCCAGGAAGGTGTGGACGTCGCCCTGGGTGGCGAGCCAGTCGATGCCGTCGGCGAAGCGGACCGCGGCGCGGACGTGCCCGACCCAGTAGTCGGGCGTGCAGACCTGTTCGGCGGTGGCCAGGCCGCCGCTGACGTTCGACACGAACGGGATCGTCGGCGGGTGGTAGGTCAGCCCGCGGGCGACGGCGGCGAAGTCGTCGAGCATGGCGTCCATCAGCGGCGAGTGGAAGGCATGGCTCACCCGCAGCCGCTTGGTCCGGCGCCCGTCGGCGGCGAAGAGGTCGGCGAGGAGGAGCACGTCCTCCTCGACACCGGCGACGACCACGGACCGCGGCCCGTTGACTGCGGCGACGGACACCCGGTCGGTGAGCCCCTCCAGGAGCGGCAGGACCTCGTCCTCCGCGGCCTCCAGGGCGACCATCGCGCCGCCCTCGGGCAGCGCCTGCATGAGCCGGCCGCGGGCGGCGACCAGGGTGCAGGCGTCGTCCAGCGACAGCACGCCGGCGACGTGCGCGGCGGCGAGTTCGCCGACGGAGTGGCCGGCCAGGTAGTCCGGGGCCAGGCCCCAGGACGCCAGCAGGCGGAACAGGGCGACCTCGACGGCGAACAGCGCGGGCTGGGCGTAGCCGGTCCGGTCCAGGAGCGCGGCCTCGGCGGAGTCGGGCGCGGCGAACAGCACCTCGCGCAGCGGCCGGTCCGGTCCGTCGTCGAGCCGGGCCAGCACCTCGTCCAGCGCGTCGGCGAACACCGGGTAGCGGTCGTGGAGTTCGCGGCCCATGCCGGCGCGCTGGCTGCCCTGTCCGGTGAACAGGAAGGCGGTCCGGCCGCGTCCTGCGGTGCCCTGGACCAGGCCGGGGTCAGGCCGGCCGTCGCACAGGGCGCGCAGGCCGCGGGTCAGGGTGTCGCGGTCGGCGGCGACGACGGCGGCGCGGCGCTCCAGCGCGGCGCGCGAGGTGGCGAGGGAGTGGGCCAGGTCGGTGAGGTGGGCCTCGGGCCGCTCCTCGACGAAGGCGAGCAGGCGGGCGGCCTGGGCGCGCAGCGCGGCCTCCCCGCGGCCGGAGAGCACGAGCGGCACCAGGCCGTCCCGCGGCGGGTCGGTGGGCGTGGGCGCCTCGTCCGCGGGGGCCTGTTCGAGGATGGTGTGGACGTTGGTGCCGCTGATGCCGAAGGAGGAGACGGCGGCGCGGCGCGGCCGGCCGGTCTCGGGCCACGGGGTGCGTTCGGTGAGCAGCCCGATGGCGCCCGACGACCAGTCGACGTGGGTGGAGGGCCGGTCGATGTGCAGGGACTTGGGCACCACGCCTTCCTGGAGGGCGCGGACGAGCTTGATGACGCTGGCGACGCCGGACGCCATCTGGGTGTGGCCGATGTTGGACTTCACCGAGCCGAGCAGCAGCGGCCGTTCGGCGTCGCGGTCCTGGCCGTAGGTGGCGAGCAGGGCCTGGGCCTCGATGGGGTCGCCGAGGGCGGTTCCGGTGCCGTGGCCCTCCAGGACGTCGATGTCGCCGGGCGCCACCGCGGAGTTGGCCAGCGCCTGGCGGATGACGCGCTGCTGGGACGGGCCGTTGGGCGCGGTCAGGCCGTTGGAGGCGCCGTCCTGGTTGACGGCGGAGCCGCGGATCACGGCGAGCACCTGGTGCCCGTTGGCGCGGGCGTCGGACAGCCGCTCCAGCAGCACCAGGCCGACGCCCTCGGCGAGGGTCATCCCGTCGGCGCCGTCCGCGTACGCCTTGCAGCGGCCGTCCTCGGCGAGGGCGCGCTGCCGGCTGAAGCCGACGAACGACATCGGGGTGGACATGATGCTGACGCCGCCGGCCAGGGCCAGCGAGCTCTCCCCGTTGCGCAGGGACTGGCAGGCCAGGTGCATGGCGACCAGGGAGGAGGAGCAGGCGGTGTCGAGCGTGACGGCGGGGCCCTCGAAGCCGAAGAGGTAGGACACCCGGCCGGACAGCACGCTGGAGAGCGTGCCGGTGATCATGTGGCCTTCGGAACCCTCGCTGTTGGGCACGCCGGAGGCGTAGTCCTGGTAGCTGGCGCCGACGAAGGTGCCGGTGCGGCTGCCGCGCTGGGCGACCGGGTCGATGCCGGCGTGCTCGAACGCCTCCCAGGCGGTCTCCAGCAGGAGCCGCTGCTGCGGGTCCATCGACAGCGCCTCGCGCGGCGAGATCCCGAAGAAGCCCGGGTCGAACTCGGCGACGTCGCGCAGGAATCCGCCCTGGACGGAGTAGGTGCGGCCGGGCCGGTCGGGGTCCGGGTCGTAGAGGCCCGCGGCGTCCCAGCCACGGTCGGCGGGGAAGCCGGAGATCGCGTCGACCTCGTCCAGGGCGATCCGCCACAGGTCCTCGGCGGAGCCGACCCCGCCGGGGTAGCGGCAGCTCATGCCGACGATCGCGATCGGGTCGTCGGCGGCGGGCGCGCTGGTCGGGACGGCGGCGGCGCCGGCGGCGGCGGACCGGGCGCCGGCCAGCTCGCCGTGCAGGTAGGCGGCGAGCGCGGCCGGGTTGGGGTAGTCGAAGACCATCGTCGAGGGCAGCGTCAGGCCGGTGACGGAGGCGAGCCGGTTGCGCAGGCCGACGGCGGTCAGCGAGTCGAAGCCGACGTCGCGGAAGGCCCGCTGGTCGGTGAGGTCCTCGGCGGAGGACAGCCCGAGGACGGACGCCGCCTCGGTGCGGACGGTCTCCAGCAGGGTGCGCTGCTGCTCGGCGTCGGACAGGGCGCGCAGCGCGGCGGCGAACTCGCCTTCGGCGACGGTCCCGGCGCTCTGCTCGGCGGCCGCGGTGAGCCGGCGGACCTCCGGCACCTCGTCGAAGAGCGGGGTGGGGCGGCCGGAGGTGTAGACGGGGTGGTAGGTATCCCAGTCCACGTCGGCGACCGCGAGCACGTTCTCGTTGTCGTCCAGCGCCCGCTGCAGGCCGCTCAGGGCCAGCTGCGGGTCCATGAACTCCAGGCCGCTGCGCCGGATCATCTGGGGATCGACCCGGCCCAGCTTGAGGTCGTCGGCCCAGATGCCCCAGGACAGCGACAGGGCGGGCAGTCCGTTGGCCCGGCGGTGCTCGGCGAGCGCGGCGAGGTAGGAGTTGCCGGCGACATAGGCGGCGTGGGCGCCACTGCCCCACATGCCGGCGGTAGAGGAGTACAGGACGAAGTCGTCCAGCGCTTCGTCGTCGAGCAGTTCGGCGAGGACCTGGGCGCCGGTGACCTTGGCGTGCAGCACCCGGTCGAAGTCCGCCAGGGTGGTGGCGTCCAGGGTGTGCAGCTCGATGGTGGCGGCGGTGTGCACGACGGTGCGGACGGTACGCCCGTCGGCCTTGAGGTCGGCCAGCAGCGCGGCGACCGCGTCGCGGTCGGTGATGTCGCAGGCGGCGACGGTCGCCTCGGTGCCCGACTCGGCCAGTTCCGCGACGAGTTCGGCGGCGCCCGGGGCGGCCGCGCCGCGCCGGCTGATCAGGACCAGGTGCTCGGCGCCGCGTTCGGCCAGCCAGCGGGCGAGGTGCGGGGCGAGCGTGCCGGAGCCGCCGGTGACCAGCGTGGTGCCGCGCGGCGTCCAGGTGCCGGCGGGCCGCCCGGCGGTGGCCTCGGCCCGCACGATGCGGCGGGTGAAGACCCCGGAGGGCCGGATGGCCAGCTGGTCGTCGCCGCCGAGGGCGCCGGACAGCACGGCGGCGAGCCGCTGGGCGGCCCGGGCGTCGAGGGCGGCGGGCAGGTCGAGGGTGCCGCCCCAGCGCTGCGGGTGCTCCAGCGCCGCGGTCCAGCCGATGCCGGTGACCTGCGCCTGGACGGGCGCGGTCAGCTCGTCGGCCCGGCCGGTGGAGACCGCCCCGCGGGTCAACGCCCATACGGGAGCGTCGATTTCGGCGTCGCCGAGGGCCTGGATCAGTGCCACGGTCAGGGCGGTGCCGAGCACCAGGGAGGTGCCCGGTACCGCGTCGGTCCGCTCGGCGGCGGCGAGGACGGAGACGATGCCGGTCACGTCCTCCGCGCCGGCCAGCCGCTCCCGCAGGACGGCGCGGTCGACGCACTCCTCGTCCAGGACCAGTCGGCGCACCTCGGCGCCGTAGGTCTCCAACGCCCCTGCCACATCGGTGTCGTCGACGCCGTCGGCGGTGACCAGCAGCCAGGTGCCGGTCAGGGACGGGTGCGGCAGGGTGCCGCCGAGGGGTTTCCAGACGACGCGGTAGCGCCAGGCGTCCACGGTGGAGCGGTCGCGGCGGGCCCGGCGCCAGGAGGACAGGGCGGGCAGCACGGCGGCGACGGAGTCCTCGTCGGTGCCGAGCGCGGCGGTCAGCGCGCAGACGTCCGCCTGCTCGACGGCGGCCCAGAATTCGGCGTCGTCCGGGTCGGCGGCGGCGACGGCCTCCGGGGCGGGCGGGACGGCCCACAGGTGTTCGTGCTGGAAGGCGTAGGTGGGCAGGTCGATCAGGGACGCACCGGTCCCCTCGAACAGCCCCGCCCAGTCCACGTCCACACCGCGCACGAAGACCTCGGCGGCCGACAGCAGGAAGCGGTCGGTGCCGCCCTGGTCGCGGCGCAGGGTGCCGGCGGCGACGGCCGGCACGCCGGCCTCGTCGATCGCCTCCTGCACCGCCATCGTCAGCACCGGATGCGAGCTGACCTCGACGAACGCCCGGTACTCCGCCGCCAGCAACTCCCGTACCGCGTCGGCGAACCGCACCCGGCCGCGCAGGTTGCGGAACCAGTAGCCGGCGTCCATCTGCGCGGTGTCCAGCCAGTCGCCGGTCACGGTCGAGAAGAACGGCACCTGCGACGTGCGCGGCGCCAACTCCGCCAGCACTTCCAGCAGTTCCTCGTGCAGGTCCTCGACCTGGTGCGAGTGCGAGGCGTAGTCCACCGCGATCCGACGGACGCGGATGTCGTCGGCGGTCAGCCGGGCGTGCAGCGCGTCCAGCGCCTCGGGCTCGCCGGCGACCACGACGGACCGCGGGCCGTTGACGGCGGCCACCGACACCCGCCCCTCGAACCCCTCCAACCGCGGTTCCAGCGCCTCCACCGACAACGCGACGGACATCATCCCGCCCCGCCCCGCCAACGCACGACCGATCGCCTGACTCCGCAGCGCCACCACCCGCGCCCCGTCCCGCAACGACAACCCACCCGACACCACCGCAGCAGCAATCTCACCCTGCGAATGCCCCACCACCGCATCCGGCAACACACCACGCGAACGCCACAACCCAGCCAACGACACCATCACCGCAAACGACGCCGGCTGCACCACATCAACCCGCTCCAACGACGGCGCACCCACCACCCCCCGCAACACATCCACCAACGACCAATCGGTGAACTCCGCCAACGCCGCCGCACACTCCGCAATCCGCTCCGCGAACACCGGCGACTCATCCAGCAACTGCCCACCCATCCCCACCCACTGCGAACCCTGACCGGGGAACACGAACACCGTCCGACCCTCGACGTCCGCCACGCCACGGGCGACCACCGGCGAGGGCCCGTCCGTCGCGACGGCGCGCAGCGCGGCCAGCGGGTCGGTGCCCGCGGGCGGGACGACGACGGCCCGGTGCTCGAAGCGGGCGCGCGCGGAGACCAGCGACAGGCCGATGTCGAGCGGTCCGGCGGCCGGCAGCGCGGTTTCGGCGCTTTCGGCGGTTCCGACGGTTTCGGCGTACGCGAGGAGGCGGTCGGCCTGGCCGCGCAGGGCGGCGGCGCTGCGGGCGGTGACCACCCACGGGACGACGCCGGCGGCGATCGGGACCGGTGCCACGGCGGGCCGCTCCTCGGCCGGGGTGTCCGCGACGGGCGCCTGCTCCAGCAGGACATGGGCGTTGGTGCCGCTGATGCCGAACGAGGACACCGCGGCCCGGCGCGGGCGACCGGTCTCCGGCCAGGCGCGCGCGTGGGTCAGCAGCCGGACCGTCCCGGCCGACCAGTCCACGTGCGAGGACGGCGCGTCGGCGTGCAGGGTCGGCGGCAGTGCGGAGTGGCGCAGCGCCATGACCATCTTGATGACGCTGGCGATGCCCGCGGCGGACTGGGTGTGGCCGATGTTGGACTTCACCGAGCCGAGCAACAGCGCGCTCTCGGGATCGCGGTCGCGGCCGTAGGTGGCGAACAGTGCCTGGGCCTCGATGGGGTCGCCGAGCGGTGTGCCGGTGCCGTGCGCCTCCAGGGCGTCGATGTCCCCGGGCGCGAGGCGGGCGTTGGCGAGGGCCTGGCGGATGACCCGCTGCTGGGACGGGCCGTTGGGCGCGGTCAGGCCGTTGGAGGCGCCGTCCTGGTTGATGGCGGAGCCGCGGAGGACGGCCAGGACCGGGTGGCCGTTGCGCTGCGCGTCGGAGAGCCGCTCGACGAGGACGACGCCGACGCCCTCGGCGAGCGTCATGCCGTCCGCGTCGTCGGAGAACGCCTTGCAGCGGCCGTCCTTGGCGAGGGCGCGCTGCCGGCTGAACGCGATGAACGGGTTGGGCGTCGTCATGATCGTGGCGCCGCCGGCGACGGCCAGGTTGCTCTCGCCGTTGCGCAGCGACTGGCAGGCCAGGTGCAACGCCACGAGCGAGGACGAGCAGGCGGTGTCGACGGTGACCGCCGGGCCTTCCAGACCGAAGACGTACGACAGCCGGCCGGAGAGCACGCTGGGGCTGCTGCCGGTGACCATGTGGCCCTCAGTGCCGTCGCCCGCGCCCAGGCCGTACTCCTGGTAGCTGGAGCCGACGAAGGTGCCGGTCAGGGTGGACCGGAGGGTTTCCGGGCGGATCCCGGCGCGCTCGAAGGACTCCCAGGTGGTCTCCAGCAGGAGCCGCTGCTGCGGGTCCATGACCAGCGCCTCGCGGGGCGAGATGCCGAAGAAGGTGGGGTCGAACTCGTCGGCCTCGTGGAGGAAGCCGCCCTGGGTGGAGTAGGTGGTGCCGGGCCGGTCGGGGTCCGGGTCGAAGAGGTGCCCGGTGTGCCAGCCGCGGTTGACGGGGAACTCGCTGATCGCGTCGGTGCCGGAGGCAACCAGGTCCCACAGCTGTTCCGGGGAGCTGACGCCGCCGGGGAAGCGGCAGGCCATGCCGATGATGGCGATCGGCTCGTCGGCGGCGGCGCCGGTGGCGACCGGGCCGGCGACTTCCAACACAGCGCCGAGGATCTCCGCCCGCAGGTACTGGGCGAGTTCCAGCGGTGTCGGGTAGTCGAAGACCATGGTGCTGGGCAGGGACAGCCCGGTCGCGGCGCCCAGGCGCTTGCGGAGTTCGACCGCGGTCAGCGAGTCGAAGCCGACGTCGCGGAAGGCGCGGCCCTCGGGGACGGCGTCGGCGGAGCTGTGGCCGAGGACGGTGGCGGACTCGGTGCGGACGAGATCGGTCAGCAGGCGCAGTTGCCCGGGTTCGGTCAGGGCGCGGACGCGGGTGACGACCTCGGAGGCGTCGGCGGCGTCCTGCTCGGTGCGCTCGTCGGCGGCGAGGGCGCGGACCTCGGGCAGGCCGGCGATCAGGGCGCTGGGCCGGGCGGAGGTGAACAGCGGTGCGTAGCGCTGCCAGTCCACGTCAGCGACGGTGACGTTGATGTCCTGCCGGACGACGGCGCGGCGCAGCTCGGTCATGGCCGGGGCCGGGTCGAGCAGGCCGAGGCCCTGGCGGCGCAGGGTCTCGGAGACCGCGTCGTCGGCGGCCATGCCGGCCTCGGCCCACGGGCCCCAGGCGACGGAGGTCGCGGCGAGGCCGCGGGCGCGGCGGTGCAGGGCGAGCGCGTCGAGGTAGGCGTTGGCGGCGCCGTAGGCGCTCTGGTTGCCGCTGCCCCAGACACCGGCGATGGAGCCGAAGAGGACGAAGAAGTCCAGTTCGCGGTCGGCGAGCAGGGCGTCGAGGTGGGCGGCGCCGGCGAGCTTGGCGGCGGTGAGGCCGGCGAACTCGGCGGTGCTCAGCGTGTGCAGCGGGCCGTAGTGGCCGACGCCCGCGGTGTGCACGACACCGGTCAGCGGCAGTTCCTCGGGCAGTGCGGCGAGGACCGCGGCGAGCGCGTCCCGGTCGGCGACGTCGCAGGCGACGACGGACACCGACGGCCCGTAGCCCTCCAGTTCGGCCCGGAGTTCCGCGGCGCCCGGCGCGTCCGGGCCGCGGCGGCTGGTCAGGACGAGGTGCTGGGCGCCGGCGCGGGCCAGCCACCGGCCGACCTCGGCGCCCAGGCCACCGGTGCCACCGGTGATCAGGACGGTGCCGGCGGCGGTGAACTCCGCGGCCGTGGGCAGCGCTTCGACGGTGTGGCGGACGAGCCGGCGGCCGGACACTCCGGTGGCCCGCAGCGCCACCTGGTCCTCGCCGTCCGGTACGTCCTTGACGGCGAGGATCCCGGCGAGCCGCTGTCCGGCCCGCTCGTCGAAGACCTCCGGCAGGTCGACCAGGCCGCCCCACAGCCGCGGGTGCTCCAGGGCGGCGCCCCGGCCCAGGCCCCAGGCGGCGGCCTGGACGGGGTGGGTGACCGGGTCGGCGGGGCCGGTGGAGACGGCGCCGCGGGTGGCGGTCCACAGCCGGCCCTGGGCGCCGGTGTCGGCGAGGGCCTGGACGAGCGCGACGGTCAGCGCCAGTCCGCGGGTGAGCGGCGGGCAGTCGTCGGCGTCCCGCTCGTCGAGCGGCAGCACGGACAGCACCTGGGTCGCGGCGTCCACGTCGGCGGTGCGTGCCAGCCGTTCGGCGAGCACCGCGCGGTCCGCGCAGGAGTCGTCCAGGAGCAGGCGACGCACCCGCGCGCCGTGCGAGCCGAGGGCGTCGGCCAGGCCGTCGAGAAGGGCTGCCTGGTCGGCCGCGGTGGCGTCGGAGGCGACCAGCAGCCAGGTGCCGTCGAGGACCGGGGCGGCCGGCTTGCCCAGTCGTGTCCACTCCACGCGGTAGCGCAGGGTGTCCAGGAGGTGCTTCTCCTGGTTGCCGCGCCGCCACGAGGTGAGGGCGGGCAGCAGGGAGTCCAGCGGCGTGAGGTCCTGCTCGCCCAGGCCGAGGATGTCGGCGAGTTCCCGGGCGTCGCCGCGCTCCACGGCAGCCCACAGCTGCTGGTCGGCGGGGTCGGCGGCGGCAAGGGCGGCGGCCTGGGCCGGCAGCTGCGGCCAGTAGTACGCGTGCTCGAAGGCGTAGGTCGGCAGGTCGGTGCGCCGGGCGCCGGTGCCGGCGAGGTACGCCGCCCAGTCCACGTCCACGCCGCGCACCTGGAGGCGGGCCAGGGCGGAGGCCACGGCCAGTTCCTCGGAGCGCCCGGCGCGCAGGATCGGCACCAGTTCGGCGTCGTGGTCGTCGCCGAGGGTGTCCTCGGCCATCGCGGTCAACAGGCCGTCGGGCCCCAGTTCCAGGAAGGTGGTGGCCCCGGCGTCGCGCAGCGTCCGCACGCAGTCGGCGAACCGCACGGCCTCGCGGACGTGCCGCACCCAGTACTCCGCGGTGCCCACCTCCGCGTCGTCGGCGCGCCGACCGGTGAGGTCGGAGACGAGCGGGATGCGCGGCGCCCGGTAGATCAGCCCCTCGGCGACGGTCCGGAAGGCGTCCAGCATCCCGTCCATCCGCGGCGAGTGGAAGGCATGGCTCACCCGCAGCCGCTTGGTCTTGCGCCCGCGTTCGGCGAACGTGGCGGCGATCGTCTCGGCCGCCTCCTCGTCGCCGGAGATCACCACGGACTGCGGCCCGTTGACGGCGGCGATCGCCACCGTGTCGTCGAGGTGCGCCGCGATCTCGTCCTCGGTCGCCTGGATCGCGATCATCGCGCCGCCGGCGGGCAGCGCCTGCATCAGCGTCGCCCGCGCGGCCACCAGGCGGCAGGCGTCCTCCAGCGTCAGCACCCCGGCGACGTGCGCCGCCGCGATCTCACCGATCGAATGGCCGGCCACGAAGTCCGGACGGACACCCCAACTCTCCACCAGCCGGAACAGCGCCACCTCGACGGCGAACAGAGCGGGCTGGGTCCACCCGGTCTCGTCCAGCAGTGCGGCCTCGTCGCTGCCGTCCTCGGCGAACACCACCTCGCGCAGCGGTCGGTCCAACAGCGGGTCGAGCGCGGCACACACCGCGTCGAACGCCGCGGCGAACTGCGGCTGCGTCCCGTGGAGTTCACGTCCCATGGCGGCTCGCTGGCTGCCCTGTCCGGTGAACAGCACCGCGGTCCGGCCGCGTCCGGCGGCCTCGCCCTCGACGACGGCGGGGTCCGGGCGGCCGGTGGCCAGCGCCCCCAACGAGGCGATCAGCTGGTCGCGGTCCTGCGCCACGACGGCGGCCCGCTGCTCGAAGCGGGACCGGGTGGTGGCCAAGGACAGTGCGACATCGACGAGTTCGGCGTCGGGTCGGGCCTGGAGGTGTCCGAGCAGCCGGGCGGCCTGGCCCCGCAGGGCACTCCGGCCACGCCCCGAGAGCAGCACCGGCACCGCACCCGGCGTGCGCCGCGCCGCACCGGCCGCGGCGCTCGCCTTGGTGCCCGGCGCCTGCTCGACGATGACATGCGCGTTGGTGCCGCTGATGCCGAAGGAGGAGACACCCGCCCGCCGCACCCGACCCGTCTCCGGCCAGGCAGCCTGCTCACTCAGCAGCTCCACCGCACCCTCGGACCAGTCCACATGCGAGGAGGGCGCATCCACATGCAGCGTCCGCGGCAGCACGCCGTGCCGCATCGCCAGCACCATCTTGATCACGCCGGCGACACCGGCAGCCGCCTGCGTGTGGCCGAGGTTGGACTTGACCGAGCCGAGAAGCAGCGGGTGTTCCTGTTCGCGGTCCTGGCCGTAGGTGGCGAGGAGTGCCTGGGCCTCGATCGGGTCGCCCAGTGTGGTGCCCGTGCCATGGGCCTCGACCGCGTCGACGTCGGTCGTGGAGAGGCCGCCGCTGGCCAGTGCCTGGCGGATGACGCGCTGCTGGGACGGACCGTTCGGCGCCGTCAAACCATTGGACGCACCGTCCTGGTTGACCGCCGAACCCCGCACCACGGCCAAAATCTCGTGACCGTTGCGCACCGCATCCGACTGACGTTCCAACACCAGCACACCCACGCCCTCGGACCAGCCCACGCCATCAGCCGCATCCGCGAACGCCTTGCACCGACCATCCGGCGACAGACCCCGCTGCCGAGCAAAGTCCACAAACACCGCAGGCGTCGACATCACCGTCACGCCACCGGCCAACGCCAACCCACACTCACCACTGCGCAACGCCTGCATCGCCCAGTGCATCGCCACCAACGACGACGAACACGCCGTATCCACCGTCACCGCAGGGCCTTCCAACCCCAACGTGTAGGCCACCCGACCCGACGCCAAACTCGGCGAACTCCCACTGCCCTGGAAACCCTCGAACTCCGGACCGGCCAACATCGCGCTGTAATCGCTGTACATCACCCCCGCGAACACACCCGTCCGACTGCCCCGCAAACTCACCGGATCAATACCGGCCCGCTCAATCGCCTCCCACGACGACTCCAACAACAACCGCTGCTGAGAATCGGTCGCCAACGCCTCACGCGGACTCATCCCGAAGAACCCCGGATCGAACTCCCCCGCCTCATGCAGGAACCCACCCGAGCGGGTGTAGGAAGTACCCGGGTGATCCGGGTCCGGGTGGTAGAGCGATTCGACGTCCCAACCACGGTTGGTCGGGAAGCCCGAAACGGCGTCGGTGCCTTCGGTGAGCACGCGCCACAGGTCTTCGGGGGAGCTGACGCCGCCGGGGTAGCGGCAGGCCATGCCCACGATGACGATCGGGTCGTCCGCCACCGCGGCCCGCTGCACGATCGCCACCTCGGCATCCGCGCCCAACAACTCGTCCAGGACGTAGGTGGCGAGGTGCCGGACGGTCGGGTAGTCGAAGACCAGGGTGGCGGGGAGCCGCAGGCCGGTGACGGTGTTGAGGCGGTTGCGCAGTTCGACGGCGGTCAGCGAGTCGAAACCGAGGTCGCGGAAGGCACGGCCGGCGTCGACGTCGCCACCGGTCGCGTGGCCGAGGACGAGGGCTACCTGGCCGCGGACGAGGTCCAGGACCATCTCGTCGCGGCCGTCCTGGTCCAGGCGGCGCAGGCGCTGGGCGAGATTGCCCGCGGTGGCGGAGCCGGCGACGGCGGCACGGCGCGCCCGGACGCGGATCAACGACCGTAGCAGCGGCGGCACTTCGCCCCGTGCACGAAGGGCGGGGAGGTCCAGGCGGACCGGCACGCAGGTGGCGTCGGTCCCGGCCACGGCAGCGTCGAAGAGGGCCAGGCCCTGCGCCACGGAGAGCGGTGGGACACCGGAGCGGGCCAGCCGTTCGGCCTCGGCGTCCGTCAGGGTGCCCGTCATGCCGCCCGACTGCTCCCACGGGCCCCAGGCCAGTGACAGGCCGGGCAGTCCTTCCGCCCGGCGTTGCACCATCAGCGCGTCCAGGAAGGCATTCGCCGCCGCGTAGTTGGCCTGGCCCGGACTGCCGAAGACACCGGCCAGGGAGGAAAAGACGACGAACGCCTCCAGGTCCAGGCCACGGGTCGCCTCGTGCAGATGCCAGGCGGCATCCGCCTTCGGCCGCAGGACCGCGGACAACCGCTCCCCGGTCAACGCACCCACCATGCCGTCATCCAGCACACCCGCCGCATGAACCACCGCAGACACGCAATGCCCGCCAACCAACTCCACCACCGCGGCACGATCGCTCACATCACACGCAACCACCCGCACCCGCGCACCCACACCCGCAAGCTCCGCCACCAACTCCCCAACACCCACCGCACGTTCACCACTGCGACTGACCAACAGCAGATCCCGCACCCCGTACTCGGCCACCAGATGACGCGCCAACACCGCACCCAGACCACCCGTACCACCAGTGACCAGAACCGCACCCCCACCCGAGAACGACACACCAGAGCCCGAGCCACCCCGACCGCCAACGACACCAGCGACGCCATCGACGCCCTCACCACCCTCGGTGAACGACCGCCGCACCAGACGCGCGACCCGCAACACATCACCCTGCACCGCAACCTGCGGCTCATCACCGGCCAACGCAGCGACCAGCACCTCCGCACCCACCACACCATCCGGATCCAGATCAAGCAGACCAAAACAACCCGGATTCTCCGACTGCGCCGAACGCACCAGACCCCACACCGCAGCAGCCGCCACATCACGCCCGACCGTCGCACCACGGGTCACGAAGACCAGGCGGGCGGCGGCGAAGCGCTGATGGTGATCGAGCCAGGTCTGTACGGCGGCGAGGGCGTCCGCGGCGCAGCGGTGTGCGGACTGCGCCGGATCGGCCGCGTCGTCCCCGGTGCCGGCGAGGGACAGCACGACGGTGGACGGGACCGGGCCGTCCGCCGCGGCAAGGGCGGCGAGGTCAGGGTATGCCGTGGCGTCGGCGAACCCGGCGTGGGTGAGCAGGCCGAAGGGGTCGGCGCCGAGGAGGGCGACGGGCCCGGGGTCGGTGGCGGTCGGCCGGACGGGGGTCCAGTCGAGGCGGAAGAGGGCGTCGCGGGCGACGGCGGCGGCCGCGTCGAGCTGTTGGGTCACCACGCTGCGCAGGACGAGCGAGTCGACGGACAGCACGGGCGCACCGGTGCCGTCGGCGACGGTCAGGGCGAGCGCGTCGTCGGCGACCGGGGTCAGGCGGACGCGGAGGGTGGTGGCGCCGCCGGCGTGGAGGGCGACGCCCTCCCAGGAGAACGGCAGGCCGCCCCGGCCGCGTTCGCCGAGGCCGGTGAAGGGCGCGGCGTGCAGGGCGGCGTCGAGCAGGGCGGGGTGGAGGCCGAACGCCTCGGCGTCGGACCGGCCGGCCTCGGGCAGCTCGACCTCGGCGTAGACGGCGTCGCCGCTGCGCCAGGCGGCGCGCAGGCCCTGGAAGACGGGGCCGTAGCCGAAGCCGCCGTCGGCGAGGCGGTCGTAGTGGCCGTCCAGCGGCAGCGGTTCGGCGCCGGCCGGGGGCCACGGGGCCGCGTCGAGGGCGGGGTGGGGGTCGCCGGCGAGGGGGGTGCCGCCCTGCTCGGACGAGGCCGAGAACCGGGGGGAGGCGTCGGCGGTGGCGAGGACGCCGGTGGCGTGGGCGGTCCAGGGGGTGTCGTCGCCGGTGTCGGGGCGGGCGTGGACGTTGACGGTGCGGCGACCGGACGCGTCGGGGTTGCCGATCCACAACTGGACCTGGACGCCGCCCTGTTCGGGCAGCAGGAGCGGTGCGGCGAGGGTGAGTTCCTCGACGCGGTCGCAGCCGACCTCGTCGCCGGCGCGGACGGCGAGTTCGAGGAAGGCGGTACCGGGCAGCAGGGTGGTGCCGCGGACGGTGTGGTCGGCGAGCCAGGGGTGGGTCTGCCGGGAGAGGCGGCCGGTGAGCAGGGTGCCGCCTGCGTCGGCGAGGGAGACGGCGGCGGAGAGCAGCGGGTGGTGGGCGGCGCCGAGGCCGACCGAGCGCAGGTCGGCGGTGCCGCTCTGGAGGGCCTTGGGCCAGTAGCGGCGGCGCTGGAAGGCGTAGGTCGGCAGGTCGGCGCGGCGGGCGCCGGTGCCGGCGAAGCAGCCGGTCCAGTCCACGGTGGTGCCGTGGACGTGCAGGCCGGCGAGGGCGGTGGTGAGGGTGTGCTCCTCGGGGCGCCCGGCGCGCAGGGCGGGGAGGGTGACGGCGCCTGCGTCGGCGGCGTCCAGGCAGTCCTGGGCCATGGCGGACAGCACGCCGTCGGGGCCGAGTTCGAGGAAGGCGGTGGTGTCGTGCCGGGCGAGCCAGTCGATGCCGTCGGCGAAGCGGACGGCGTGCCGGGCGTGGTCGACCCAGTAGTCGGCGGAGGTGAGTTGGGCGAAGGTGGCGGGCCTGCCGGTCAGGTTGGAGACGACCGGCAGCAGCGGCGGCTGGAGCGTGAGGTCCTCGACGACGGCACGGAAGGCGTCGAGCATCGGCTCCATGAGCGGCGAGTGGAAGGCGTGCGAGACGCGCAGCCGGCGGGTCTTGCGGCCGTCGGCGGCGAGCTGTTCGGCGAGCGCGGTGACGGTGGCTTCGGCGCCGGAGAGGACGACGGCGGAGGGGCCGTTGACGGCGGCGATCGCGACCTGGTCCTCGTGCCCGGCGAGCAGCGGGGCGACGTCGGCTTCCGATGCCTGGACGGCGATCATCGCGCCGCCGTCGGGCAGCGCCTGCATCAGGCGACCGCGGGCGGCGACGAGGGTGGCGGCGTCGGCCAGGGAGAGGACGCCGGCGAGGTGCGCGGCGACGATCTCGCCGACGGAGTGGCCGGCGAGGTGGTCGGGGCGGACGCCGAACGATTCGATCAGCCGGTAGAGCGCCACTTCGACGGCGAAGAGGGCCGGCTGGGCGTATGCGGTGCGGTCGAGCAGGGCGGCGTCGGTGCCCCACAGGACCTCGCGCAGGGGACGGTCGAGGTGCGGGGTGAAGGCGTCGAGCGCCGCGTCGAGGGCGGTGGCGAACGCCGGGAAGCGGGCGGCGAGTTCCCGTCCCGCGCCGAGGCGTTGGGCGCCCTGGCCGGTGAAGAGGACGGCGAGCCGGGTCTCGGCCCGGGTGGTGCCGGTGATCCAGGCGGGGGCGGCGGCCGGGTCGTCGGCGTCGGCGAGGGCGGTGAGGCCGTCGGCCAGGACGGGGTGGTCGGTGGCGAGGAGGACGGCGCGGTGTTCGAACCCGGCGCGGGTGGTGGCGAGGGAGTGTGCGAGGTCGAGCAGGTCGGGCCGCCGGCCGGTGTCGAGGGCGGCGCACAGGGCCGCGGCCTGGCCGCGCAGGGCGTCCGGGGTGCGGCCGGAGAGCAGGACCGGTACGACGCCGGGCACCACGGGGGCGGTGGCCGGCGCGCTGCCGGCGGCGTCGTCGGCCTGCGCGGTCGCGGCGTCCTCGGGCTGCGGTTCGGGGGCCTGCTCGATGATGGTGTGGGCGTTGGTGCCGCTGATGCCGAAGGAGGAGACGGCGGCGCGGCGCGGTGCCCCGGTGGCGGGCCAGTCGGTGGTGTCGGTCAGCAGCCGCACGGCGCCCTGCGACCAGTCGACGTGGTGGGTGGGCTCCTCGGCGTGCAGGGTGCGCGGCAGGGTGCCGTGCCGCATCGCCATGACCATCTTGATGACGCCGGCGACGCCGGCGGCGGCCTGGGTGTGGCTGAGGTTGGACTTGACCGAGCCGAGCAGCAGCGGCCGGTCCTCCGGGCGGTTCTGCCCGTAGGTGGCGAGCAGGGCCTGAGCCTCGACGGGGTCGCCGAGGGTGGTGCCGGTGCCGTGCGCCTCGACGACGTCGATGTCCCCGGCGGTGAGTCGGGCGTTGACCAGGGCCTGCTGGATCACCTGCTGCTGGGAGGGGCCGTTGGGGGCGGTCAGGCCGTTGGAGGCGCCGTCCTGGTTGACGGCGGTGCCGCGGACGACGGCGAGGATCTCGTGGCCGTTGCGGACGGCGTCGGAGAGCCGTTCCAGGACGAGGATGCCGACGCCTTCGGCCCAGCCGGTGCCGTCGGCGGTGTCGCCGAAGGAGCGGCAGCGGCCGTCGGCGGAGAGCCCGCCCTGGCGGCCCATCTCGATGAAGGTGCCGGGGCCGGACATGATGGTGACGCCGCCGGCGAGGGCGAGGGTGCACTCGCCGGCCCGCAGCGCCTGGGTGGCGAGGTGGACGGCGACCAGGGAGGAGGAGCAGGCGGTGTCGACGGTGACGGCGGGGCCGACCGTGCCGAAGGTGTAGGAGATGCGGCCGGACAGCACGCTGCCGGTGTTGCCGGTGAGTTGGAAGCCCTCGGCGCCGTCGGCGGGGCCGACGCGGTAGTCCTGGGCCATCGCGCCGATGAAGACTCCGGTGCGGCTGCCCTTCACGGACGTCGGGTCGATGCCGGCGCGTTCGAACGCCTCCCAGGCGGATTCCAGGACGACGCGCTGTTGCGGGTCCATGGCGACCGCCTCGCGCGGCGAGATGCCGAAGAAGTCCGCGTCGAAGTCGGGGGCGTCGTGCAGGAATCCACCGGAAGCGGTCGGCGCGGCGGCCAGCGCCTCCAGGTCCCAACCGCGGTCGGTGGGGAACGGGGTGACGCCGTGCTCGCCGGCCTCGACCATGCGCCAGAGGTCTTCGGGGCTGCGGACGTCTCCGGGGTAGCGACAGGTCATGCCGATGATGGCCACCGGTTCCTGGGCCGCCGACTCCAGCTCGTGGACGCGCCGACGGGTGCGTCGAAGGTCGGCCGTCGCAAGCTTGAGGTAATCCCGGAGTTTTTGTTCGTTGTCCATCTCAACTCAACCCATCTCGACAGCCGACGGCCGCACGTGAATGGCGTCCGACTTCTCCACGCCGTTTCGGCGGTACGTTCGGATTCGCCACCTGGATTCGCCACTCACCGAGGGAATCCATGTGGCGAGTGTCGTCGGAATTCCGGCAGGAATTCACTAGTTTTCGAAAGCTTGGGATCCGTTACCAGTTGGCGGCGAGCAGCACGTCGCCGTATTGGTTTTCGCGGGAAACCTGCGCCAGGTCGGAATCGACCATCATGCGCATGAGGGCGGGGAAGTCGACGTCCGGCTTCCAGCCGAGGCGGTCCTGGGCCTTGGCACTGTCGGCGCACAGCACCTCGACCTCGGCGGGCCGCACCAGGTCGGGGTCGATGACGACGTGGTCCTCCCAGTTCAGGCCGACGTGTTCGAACGCGATCCGGACCGCGTCGCGCACCGAGTGCATCTGCCCGGTGCCGATGACGTAGTCGTCGCCGGCGTCCTGCTGGAGCATCAGGTGCATGGCGCGGACGTAGTCGCCGGCGTAGCCCCAGTCGCGCACCGCGTCGAGGTTGCCGAGCGCCAGCTTGTCCTGGAGGCCGTGCTTGATACGGGCGACCGCCAGGCTGATCTTGCGGGTGACGAATTCCTGGCCGCGGCGCGGGGATTCGTGGTTGAAGAGCATGCCGGAGACCGCGTACATGCCGAAGGACTCGCGGTAGTTGCGGGTGATGTAGTGCCCGTACGCCTTGGCCGCGCCATAGGGGCTGCGCGGGTGGAAGAGGGTGGTCTCGCGCTGGGGCGTCTCGGCGGCCTTGCCGAACATCTCCGAGCTGGACGCCTGGTAGAAGCGGATCTGGCCGCGCGGGCTGACCGTGCGGGAGGTGGACAGTCCGCTGACCATGCGGATGGCCTCCAGCATGCGCAGCACGCCCATGCCGTTGACCTCGGTGACCAGCTCGGCCTGCTGCCAGGACATCGGCACGAACGAGATGGCGCCGAGGTTGTAGACCTCGTCGGGCTGCACGGTGTCGACGGCGGAGACCAGGCTGCCCTGGTCCATCAGGTCCCCGTCGATGAAGTTGAGTTCGGAGACGAGGCGGCTGACCCGGGACTTGCGGGGATTGGCCTGGCCGCGGATCAGGCCCCACACCTGGTAGCCCTGGGACAGCAGGTGCTCCGCGAGATAGGAGCCGTCCTGGCCGGTGATTCCGGTGATCAGCGCTCGTTTGGACATGGCAAACCCTTCTCGAACACGAAAGAGACCGTCCAAACGCTTGAGCTCGGCCACGACCTGGCGTCGAATACGCAGTCCGGACGTTAGACACCCGCACGCTCGCAAGCCGCGGAAGACGCTGTCAACGCATCCCGGGCTTTCTAGGGAATTCACGAGTACCCGGCCGTCAAAAGTCCGTGGCCACCCCCAACACTAGTGAAATTTCGGAGCGGACTGCGGTGCAATGACCATGTCGGCGGGCCGGCCGACTCCGTCCACCGTGCGGCCGCACGCCGCCGTCAACCGGGGTGTTCCTCCGTGCTGTTGAGACTTCTGCGGGCACAGCTGCGCCCCTATGCCTGGGCCACCGCCGCTCTCGTCGTCCTCCAACTCGTCCAGATCCTGGGCACGTTGCTGCTGCCGACGCTGGGCGCCGCACTCATCGACCAGGGGGTGGTGCGCGGCGACGGCGGGCGCATCACCGAGCTGGGTGTGGTGATGGGCGTGGTGGCGCTGGTGCAGATCGCCGCCGCGCTCGGTGCGGCGGCGCTGGCCGCCCGGACCGCGACGGCGATGGGCCGCGATCTGCGGTCCGCGATCTTCCGCCGCATCCTGGACTTCTCCGCCCGCGAGATCGGCCGGTTCGGCACCCCCTCCCTGCTGACCCGGTCGGTGAACGACGTGCAGCAGGTGCAGAACCTCGCCCAGTCCGGCTTCGGCATCGTCGTCTGCGCGCCGCTGATGTGCCTGGGCAGCGTGCTGCTGGCGCTGCGCCAGGACGTTCCGCTGGCACTGCTCCTGGTGGCGCTGGTGCTGGTGGTGGCGGTCTGCTTCGGCCTGCTGCTGGCCCGGATGGGCGCCCTGTACGCGCGGATGCAGCTGACCCTGGACCGGCTGGGGCGGCTGCTGCGTGAGGCGATCACCGGGGTGCGGGTGGTCCGGTCCTTCGTCCGCGACGACCACGAGCGCGCGCGGTTCGCGCAGACCAACGACGCGTTCCTCGTGCTGTCGCGGCGGGTGGGTCGGCTGATCGCGACGATGCTGCCGGTCGTGCTGCTGCTGATGAACGGTTTCACCGTCGCCCTGCTGTGGACCGGCTCCCACCGGATCGACGCGGGCCGGATGCCGATCGGCTCGCTCAGCGCCTTCCTGAGCTATCTCTCGCTCATCCTGATGTCCGTCGTGATGCTCGCCTTCGTGTTCCTGTCGGTGCCGCGGGCCCGGGTGTGTGCCGGTCGGATCACGGAGGTCCTGGACACCGGGTCGAGCGTGGCGCCGCCGGCCGCGCCGCAGCCGGTACGGGGACCCGCCGGCCGGGTCGAACTGCGCGCGGCCGGGTACCGCTACCCGGGCGCCGAGGAGCCCGTGCTGCGGGACATCGACCTGACCGTCGAGCCGGGCGAGCGGATCGCCGTGCTCGGCAGCACCGGCAGCGGCAAGACGACCCTGCTGAACCTGGTGCTGCGGCTGGCCGATGCCACCGAGGGCGCGGTGCGGGTCGGCGGCACCGACGTCCGCGAGCTGACCGCGGCCACGCTCGCCGCCGCCGTCGGGTTCGTGCCGCAGCGGCCGTACCTGTTCTCCGGCACCGTGGCGAGCAATCTGCGCTTCGGGCGGCCGGACGCCACCGACGAGGAGCTGTGGGAGGCGCTGCGGGTCGCCCAGGCGGCCGACTTCGTGGCGCGGATGCCGGGCGGCCTCGATGCGGAGATCACCCAGGGCGGCGGCAATGTCTCCGGCGGCCAGCGCCAACGCCTCTCCCTCGCCCGGGCCTTGCTGCGCCGGCCGGAGATCTATCTCTTCGACGACTGTTTCTCGGCGCTCGACCAGGCCACCGATGCGGCACTGCGGACCGCGCTGGTGCCGTACACCGCGGGCGCCACGGTGATCACCGTGGCGCAGCGGATCTCCGCCAGCCGCGACGCGGACCGGATCGTCGTCCTGGACCGCGGGCGCGTGGTCGCCCAGGGCACCCACGACGTGCTGCTGCGCACCAGCCCGACCTACCGCGAGATCGCGCTCTCGCAGCTCACCGAGGAGGAAGCCGCCCATGGCCTCGCCGGACGACCCTGAGGAGGAGCGGACCGCGCCCCGGCCGGCACGTCGGCTCGTCGGCCTGCTGCGTCCGCACCGCCGCGCCGTGGCACTCGCCGTGTTGACGGGCGTCGGCGGGATCGTGCTCAACGCGTTCGGCCCGCTGCTGCTCGGCCGGGTCACCGATCTGATCGCCGACGGCGTGCTCGGCGGCGGCCCGGGCCCGGCGCCCGGGATCGACTTCGGCGCGATCGGCCGGCTGCTGCTGGTCCTGCTGGCGCTCTACGTCGTGGCGTCGCTGTTCATGCTGGCGCAGGGCCGGCTGGTGGCGTCCGCGGTGTGGCGCACCATCCACGAACTGCGCCGCGACGCCCGGGAGAAGCTGACCCGGCTGCCGCTGGGCCACTTCGACCGGCAGCCGGCCGGTGAGCTGCTCAGCCGCACCACCAATGACATCGACAACCTCCAACAGACCCTCCAGCAGACCCTCGCCGAGCTGATCACCTCGATCTTCTCGCTGCTGACGATGCTGGTGCTGATGCTGGTGATCTCGCCGTCGCTGGCCGCGGTGATGCTGTTGAGCGTGCCGGTCTCGGCGTTGGTCGCGGCCCGGATCAGCAAGCGCGCGCAGCCCCACTACGCCGCGCAGTGGTCCGCGAACGGCACCCTCAACGCCCATGTGGAGGAGGTGTGCACCGGTCATGCGCTGATCAAGGGCTTCGACCGGCGCGCGGCGGTCGAGGAGCGCTTCGACGCCTGCAACGACGCGGTGTACCGGGCGGCGGCCAAGGCACAGTTCGCCTCCGGTGCCATGGAACCGGTCATGATGTTCGTCGCCAACCTCGGCTATGTGCTGGTGGCCGTCGTCGGCGCCTGGAAGGTCGTCAACGGCTCCCTGACCCTCGGCGACGTGCAGGCGTTCATCCTCTACGCCCGCCAGTTCAGCCAGCCGATCGTGGAGATCGCCTCGGTGGCCGGCAGGCTCCAGTCCGGCATCGCCTCCGCCCAGCGCGTCTTCACCCTGCTCGACGCCCCCGAGCAGGCCCCGGACCCGCACCGGCCCGGCACGCCCGCCCGCGCCGAGGGCCGCGTCGAGTTCGCCGACGTGTCCTTCCGCTACTCCCCCGACACGCCCCTCATCGAGAACCTCTCGCTCACCGTGGAACCGGGCAGCACCGTGGCGATCGTCGGCCCCACCGGCGCCGGCAAGACCACCCTCGGCAACCTCCTGATGCGCTTCTACGAACCGGACTCCGGCCGCATCCTCCTGGACGGCACCGACACCGCGACGATGACCCGCGACGACCTGCGGTCCCGCTTCGGGCTGGTGCTCCAGGACACCTGGCTGTTCGGCGGCACCATCGCGGAGAACATCGCGTACGGCGCACCCGGGGCCTGCCGCGCGGATGTCGAGGAGGCGGCCCGCGCGACCTGCGCCGACCGCTTCATCCGCACCCTGCCGCAGGGCTACGACACCGTGCTGGACGACGAGTCGGGCACCGTCAGCGCCGGCGAGAAGCAACTGCTGACCGTGGCCCGGGCCTTCCTCGCCAAACCGGCCGTCCTCGTCCTGGACGAGGCCACCAGCTCCGTGGACACCCGGACCGAGGTCCTGATCCAACGCGCCATGCGCTCCCTGCGGGCGGGCCGGACCAGCTTCGTGATCGCGCACCGCCTGTCCACGATCCGCGACGCGGACCTGATCGTCGTGATGGACGCCGGCCGCATCGTCGAGCAGGGCACCCACGCTCAACTCCTGTGCGCGCAGGGCCTGTACGCCCGGCTGCACGCAGCCCGCACCCACACTCCCACCGCGGGCGCCGCGGCCGGCTGACCCGGCCGCCCCGCGGCGCCCCCGTCAAGGACGGAACCGTGCCCCGAAGCAACCCCCTGTTCTTACCGTTCGCCGGAGGTATGCGGTGATCGAACTGATCCTGCCCGCCACGGTCGCCACCGAGGCGGCGTACGACGACCGGCCGCGCCCCGGCGACCGGCTGCTCTCCTCGGAACGCGAGGTCATCGCCCGGGCCGTGGAGTCCCGGCAGCGCGAGTTCACCACCGTCCGCCATCTCGCCCGCCGGGCCCTGCGCCGGCTCGGCCACCCGGACCGGGCCATACTGCCCGATCGGCGCGGCGCCCCGCAGTGGCCGCCCGGCATCGTCGGCAGCATGACGCACTGCGCCGGCTACCGCGCCGCCGCCGTCTCCCCCGCGGAGCTGTCGGCCGCGGTGAGCATCGACGCCGAACCGAACGGTCCGCTGCCGGTCGGCGTCCTGAAGGCCATCGCCCTGCCCTCCGAACGGCCGCATCTCGTGGCCCTGGCGGCCCATCGTCCGGACGTCCACTGGGACCGGCTGCTCTTCAGCGCCAAGGAGAGCGTCTTCAAGGCGTGGTATCCCCTGACCCGACGCGAACTGGACTTCTCCGAGGCCGAGATCGTCATCGACCCGACACAGGGCACCTTCACCGCTCGCCTCCTGGTCCCGGGCCCCCTGCTGGGCGGCCGACGGGTCACGGACTTCCCCGGCCGCTGGCACACCACCTCCGCCCTGCTGACCACGGCGGTCCACCTGCCGGCGCCCGTCCCCCGGCGCGACCGGGAACACCGCACGCACCTCACGGTCAACTCACCGCTCCCGCGCCCCACCTTCGGATGAAACCCGCCGGCTACTCCTTACGTCACGGGGCGAAATAGGTCATACAGAACTGTGCATATCCACGAGGAACATGTCAGCGAACCCGGCATGGTCGTCATCGACGTCACCGCAGCCGACGAAGCCACCGCCACCCTTGCCGCGGCCGAGTTGGGCCGCCTGTGGCGTTCCAGCGGCCCCTCCGCGCCCTGGCAGACGCCGGGGCAGCCCGGCGTCTCCGTCCGCGCCTATCTTGACCTGCGCCACCGTCCCTTGGCGTCGACCGAAGAGGTGCATCCGCTGCCCAGGTCGCGGCGCAAGGACCGGGCTCACGGCAAGTAGGCCGTCGCCACCACCACGGTCAGCACGAGCAGCACCGACACCACCGCGATCGCGACGGCGACCACGCCTCGATTCACGCACGGCACCGTCGGCACCTCCCGCGGCACACACCACGAGCAACAGCGGTCCGCTCTGACCCGCTGCTGATCCACCCAGTACGCGCCGCGCAACCGCGGCGTGCCGGCACTCTCCGGCTCGAAGACGGAAGACCCCATATCCGGCCAACGAGGACATCCGGCCGCGGACTCGGTGGCGCCCCGCATCGCAACCGGATCGTCATCCACGAGCCGGCCGTCCCCACTCACCCCCGCGCCCCCGCCACGTTGGGGTCGGGGCCCCGCACGTCGGTGGCGCGTCGGGGCCCGTTTCGGTCACTCCCCGGTCTGTGCGGACGGCACCGTCTCGTCCGTATCGCGCGACTCCCCCAGCAGGCGCGTGCGGAAGAGGTCCAGCACGTCGTCCAGGGCCTCGCGGGTCGGCTGGCCGGGTTCGTCGACGAGGTGCTCGGTCAGCACGGAGTGCGGCGCCAGCGCGGACCTCGGGTTGGCGGCGGAATCGGGCAGTTCCACGGCGGTGAACGCGTCGCCCAGTTCGCGGCGCAGGAACGCGAACCGGTCGCTCGGCACCAGGCGGTCGCCCTGGAACCGAAGGCCCAGCACCGAAAGGCCCTCGCGCTCGCAGCGGCCCCGGACGGTGGCGAGGTCCTCGGGCGAGATGTCGATGCCCCCGGCCCGGCTCCTGGTCAGGGCCAGGGGCAGCGAGGGCTGGGACAGCACGGGGGCGATCAGCCGGTCGTCGACGGCCATGGCCAGGGCGAAGCCGCCGGTCAGGCACATGCCGACGGCCCCGACGCCGGGCCCGCCGCAACGCTCGTGCTCCTGCGCTGCCAGGGCCCGCAGCCAGGTCACCACCGCAGAGGACTTCCCGGTGGCGAGCAGCGTGAACTCCCGGCTCACGCAGACCTTCCGGGCCGTCGAGGCGGTGTACAGCGTGGACTTCAGCCACCCGACGTGATGGGGGTCGGCATCGCGACCGGGGGTGCCGAACAGTACCGGGAGCACGGCGGTGCAGCCGATGGCGGCGACGCGCTCCGCGAACTCCAGCACCTTCGGCGTGATGCCGGGAACCTCCGCCAGCACCACCACCGCGGGCCCCGTGCCACGTCGGAGGATCCGGCGCGTGACGCCGTCGTGGGTGAAGTGGTCGCGGTCGAACCCGGTCAGGTCATGGTCTGCCATCGAATACCACCGTTGCGATTGATGTCCGGTCGGGGACTGGTCGGGTCGGATGTGCCTGCCGGGCCAGGACGCCTCGCCCTCATCCGGTGCGCTGCCACGCGACATTACCCACCGGTCACCCGCGCAGTCACCGGTCCTTGCCGTGGGCGTAGTGCCCTGCCGCCACCGACCCGCCCGACCACCCACCCCCATCGGTACGGCTCCGCCTCACGAGGGAGGGGCCCCGGCCGTCGCGTCGTCCGCCTTGCGGCCGGTGTCGCCCAGTTCCCAGCCCCGGAAGGAACAGAACACGATGAGGACGCCACCACAGACGATCGCCCAGTCGGCGAGGTTCATCACGCTGAAGCCGCGGACGGCGATGAAGTCGACGACCGCGCCCTGCAGGCCCCCCGGAGACCGGAAGAGGCGGTCCGTCAGATTCCCGAGCGCACCACCGAGCAGGAGGCCCAGCGCGATCGCCCACGGGACGCTGTAGAGCTTGCGCGCCAGGCGGACGATCGCCACGACGACGGCCACCGCGATCACGGTGAACAGGATGGTCATCGCGCCGCCCATGCCGAACGCCGCGCCGGAGTTGCGCGTCACCCGCAGCTCCAGCCAGGCGCCGAGCACCGGGACGGGATCGCGGTACTCCAACTTCTCCACCACTGCCAGCTTGCTGCACAGGTCGATCAGGTAGGCGCAGCCCGCCACCCCCAACAGCAGGAGGACACGCCGTCTGCCGCGTGCCGGCTCTGCCTGCTCTCCTCCGCCTCCGGAATCTCCCGGGTCTGCGGCTTCCGCGTCCGTCGTGCGCCTCGAATGCGTCAAGTTCACTCACCTCGAAGTCGGTTGGGCAGCCCACCTTAATCAGGGCGAACTCGGCAGGGGCCTCAGGGCGTAGCCATGGGCGACGAATGGTGGCTGACCAGGCAGTTCACCACGCTGCGGGGGCGCTCCGGCCGCCGCGCACCGGGTCGGAGAATTCTCTGCATATACAGGTAAACGGTGCTTCACGTAAGGTCCCGGACGGACCCCGAGAACTGTGACGCACAGGTCCGGGGTACCGGGGAAGTGAGGGAAGTCGTTCGTGTCCGGTGAGTGCCTGTTTCGCGGGGTCGGCGTGGGCATGGTGCGCGCCCCGGTCCTTCCGATGTGCCGGGCGGCGGAGGTCCCGGCGGACCTCGGGACGGATCAGGAGGAGGCCACCGGCCGACCGGGGCCGCCCGAACCGGCCGAGCTGCTCGACCCGGCCACCTCCTTACGCATGCTGGCGGCCGACCCCTTGGTGCGGGAGGCGGTGCTGGCGTCCCATCCGGCGCTGGCCGCGGTGGTGCGGCAGGTGCTGGACGGATCGCCGGACGTGAACCCGGCCAGACTCCGGCAGGCGGTGCGGACGTTGGCGTCCCACCGGTTGCGGATGAGCACCCGTGCCACACCGTTCGGACTGATGGCGGGGGTCGCGCCGGTGCGGTGCGGCACGGAGCGGGACGCGGCGGATGCGGCAAAGGTGCGTTGGGGCGGCGCGCACACCCGCGGGGTCCGGCCGGACCTGGAGTGGCTCGCCGGGCTCGTCGCGGCCTGGGAACGGCGGCCGGGCGTACTGGCCCATCTGCGGGTGGTGGTCAACGGGCTGTGCACGGAGCGCGGCGGTCGGCTGGTGCTGCCGTACGTGCCGCAGTCGGCGCGGGAGGGCGGGCCGCCGGGCGACGCCCCGGACGGTGCCGGCGGCCGGCGCGCGTTCCGGGAAGTGAGCGTGCGGAACACCCTGGTGGTGCAGGCGGTGCGGCAGCTCGCGCGCCGCCCACTGCGCGGTGCGGAGCTGGTCGGCGCGCTGCTGTTGCGGATTCCCGGAGCCACCGAGCAGTCGGTGTACGGGACGCTGTCCGAACTGGTCGCCAAGGAGATCCTGCTGACCGAGGCGCGCCCGCCGTCGACGGCGGGCGACCCGTTGCGCCATGTGTTGCGCATCTGCGCAGACGTGCCGCCCGCACACCTTCCGGAGCTCGCCGAACTGCGCCTGATCCGGGCAGAGCTGACGTCCTACGCGGCTCGGCCGGTGGGGTCCGGGACGTCCGCGTTGGAGCAGCTCGGCGGCCGGATGCGGAGGTTGTGCGACCGGCCCGTCCCGCTCCATGTGGAGCTCGCCCTGGACGTCGAGGTGCGGCTGCCGGCCGCGGTGGTCGAGGAGGCCGCGCGGGCGGCGGAGTTCCTGTGGCGCCTGAGCCCCCCGGAGTCCGCACCGGATCATCTGCGGGAGTACCGCGAGGCGTTCGTGACGCGCTACGGGACCGACCGTGTGGTGCCGGTGACGGAGGTGCTGGACCCGGACGTGGGGTTGGGCGCACCGGCGGGCTATCGGTGTCCGGCCGGTTCCGGGCGCGCCCAGGCCACCGCGGGCGATCCGGAACGCGACCGGGTCCTGGCCGGGTTGGCCCAGCAGGCCCTGCTGTCCGGTGCTTCGGAGGTGGTGCTGGATGCCGACCATCCGGCGGTGCGCCGCCTGGCCCGTGCCGGTGGCCGGCCGCCGGCGACGTTGGAGTTGCACGCGCAGCTGCTCGCCGCGTCCTGCGAGGCACTGTCCGACGGGGACTTCGGCCTGGTGGTGGTCGGCGGTACCGGTCAGGCCGGTGCGCTGCTCGGCCGGTTCGGCCACCTGCTGGACGGCCGGACGGTCGCCGAACTGGCCGCGCTGGTACGGGAGGAGCCGGCAGCGGAGGGGCCCTGGCGCGCCCAGGTCGCCTTACGTCCCGGACGCGCCCGGCCGGGCAACGCGACGCAGGTCCCCCAGCTGCTGGACCGCCTCCTCCCCGTCGGCTGCTTCGCCGACCCGGACGATCCCGGGGTGCTGGACCTGCGCGGTCTCGCCGTCCGCGCCGAACCGGATCGGCTGTCCCTGGTGGATTCCGCGACCGGCCGGCGGGTCGACCCCGCCGTGTTCCACGTCCTCACCCCGCAGTGGGACCTGCCCGACGCGGCCCGGTTCGTCTGCGAGCTGGCCGAGAGCGGGGTGCGCCGCTGGCGCGCCTGGGACTGGGGCGGGGCCGGGGTGCTGCCGTACCTGCCGCGGGTGCGTTACGGGCGGACCGTGCTGGCACCGGCGCGCTGGCGCCCCGCCCCCGAACTGCTGGACGTCAGGCTGCCGTTCGCGGACTGGCGGGATGTCTGGCGGCGCTGGCGCGAGGGGTGGCGGGTCCCCGAGCGGGTCTGGGTGGGGCAGCGCGACCGCGGCGTCCAGCTCGATCTGTCGCTGCCGGGGCATCTGGCGCTGCTCCGGCACGAGCTGCTGCGGTCCGGGCAGGCCGAGCTGCGGGAGGTGGCCGCCGATGCCGCGGGCCGCCCGGACGGCTGGCTGCGCGGTCCGGGCGGCGCCCACCACGCCGAGGTGGTCCTCCCACTGCGACTGACCCGTCCCGCGGAGCGTCCGGAGCCGCAGCCGCCCGCGCCCCGGCGTCACGTCCCGCCGCGCCCCCGGCCCGGGGTGCATCTGCCGGGCGGGGAATGGCTGTCCACCGCCTGGTACGCCCCGGCCGCACGGCACGAGGAACTGCTCGCCGTGCATCTGCCGGCGCTGGTGGACCAGTTGCCCGCGGAGGTCGACCGGTGGTTCTTCCTGCGCCACCGTGACGCGTACGGGCCGCACCTGGCGCTCCGGTTCCACGCCCCGCCCGAGGTGCTGGCGGGGAAGCTGCTGCCGCGGCTGCACGACACCACCGGTCGGCTGCGCGACGGCGGCCTGCTGGGGCGGGTCGTCTGCGACGGCTACGACCCGGAGTGGGAGCGGTACGGCGGTCCGGAGGCGATCGCGGCCGCGGAGCGGGTCTTCCACGCCGACAGCGTCGCCGTGCTGGAGCATCTGCGCCGCGGCCACGCACGGCAGGAGGCCGTCGAACCGCCGCTGTTGGCCGCCGCGGGCTTCGCGGACCTCGCGCGCGCCTTCCACGCCGACGGCGCGGCGGCACCCGCACCGGACCGCGAGGCGCACGCCGGTGCGGACTGGCTGCTGCGGTCCGTGCCCAGGGACGACGGGGCGTACCGGGCCTTCCGCGAGCGACGGCGCCAGGTCCTGTCCCTGGTCGATCCGTACCGCGGCGATCCGGGTCCGGCCGCCGGCGGGCATGTGCTGCGCACCGCCTGGGCCCGCCGTGCACGGCAGGTGTCCGCCTACCGGCATCTCCTGCGCGAGCTGGGCGAACGCTCCTGGAGCCACCCGGACCAGGTGCTGCACGCGCTGCTCCAGATGCATCACAACCGGCTGATCGGCATCGACGAAGAGTCCGAACGCCTGGCCCGCGCCGTGGCCCGTGGCGCGGCCCAGGCACACACCGACCGCAGGAGGCAGAGCCGCTGACCGGGACCGGGACCGCCTGGCCACACCCGGCCGCCCGGTCCGGCCGCGGGAAGCGGCCCGACTTCGTCGCCGAAATCCGCATGCGTCACCGCACACCCGCCTGGGATCATGCGGGAATGGGACACGGTCTCGCATCACTGGTCATCCGCCACACCCACCGCCTCCCGGCCCCCGCGGGACCCGCCGGGGACGGTGCCGTCGCGGCGCGGCAGCTCGACGCCGCGCTGATGTCGGTGGGCTTCAAACTCTCCGCGGAGCTGCTGGCACACCTGTCGGAGCTGTCCGAGGGCACGGTCGTGGACACCGCGGCGCACACCCTGCACGCCGTCCGCACGAGGCTCGGCGACCACGTCGAGCACAACGTCTACTTCCGCGACTTTCCGGCCCATGTGCCCGCCACCCTCGACTTCTGGATGCAGTGCATCGCCGAGGCGCTGGCCGACGACACCGCCCGCGCCGGTACCCTCGCCCAGCTCCGCACCGGCGTACTGGACCTGCTCACCCTCCCGTCCTACGGCAACTATCGGCACACCTACGCCGAGATGCTCGCCGCCCACGACGAGCTGATCGCGGCGGCCGGCGACCGCATGACGGTGCTGCACCTGGGCGGCAGCCTGGCCGACGAGACCACCGCGGTGTACCTCGCGCTGGCCGGCAGCAGCACGCCCCTCGGGGACGACGACCGCAACGACCTGCGGCTCCTCGCCGAGCACGGTGCGTGCGGCCCCCAGCCCGAGGCCATCCCGGTCCGCGAGAACCGCGCCCTGATCAACCAGGTCCGCCTGGCGAAGGGCGCCGACCTCCTCCTGGACACCGTCACCGACGTCCTCCGGCTGGCCTGCGCGCTGTCCGACGGCGATGTGACGCTGCTGGAGCCGACCCGGTTCCGGGCCCTGTCCCGGCCGGTCCGCCGCGCCCTCCTCGCGGGGCTGGACCGAGTGGTCGCCGCGTCCCCGGCCAAGCTCGCCGACGTGCCGGCCCACCGCGAGCCGTGGAAGCGCCTCGGCGAACGCCTCCACCCGCACGAGTACCCGCGCTGGCCGCACGCCGCCGAGGTGTTCGCCGTCGCCCGCGGCGAGCAGCGGGCCCGCTCCCTCGCCGGCCGCGCCGAAGAGTGCCTGGCCATGCACGACATCGCCGGCGCACTGGAGTTGTTGACGTCCGCGCCGGGCAAGCTGTTCCGCGCCCTGGACCGGCTGCTGCGCGACGCCCTCACCCAGGCGGAGCGCGACGCCGTCGTGGCCGCCGCCGAACGGGTCGCACCGCAGGTCTCCGGCCGTGTGCTGCTCGCGGTCCGCGAGCACCTCCACAACCGCGCCGAGGAAACCGGCGAACGCCGGGTGTTCGTCAACCGCCGGGGCCGTGCCTGGGTCACCGCCGACGCCCGCCCGCCCGTGCTGCCGGCGGAGCGCGAGCGGCTGACCGCCACGGTGGACGCCGAGCTCCGCCGGCGCCTGCCGACCCCGCGTCACCTGCTCATCGACCCCGCCGTGCTGGACGTCGCGCTGCCGCTCAGCGGCAAGGCGACCACCTCCGGCCTGGGCGTCCTCCCGCGCGGCTCGATATCCCCCGTCGAGGGCGAACTGCTCCGCTTCTTCGTCTACTGGAAGCAGACCTCCCGCACCACGGACTTCGACCTGTCGGCACTGATGCTCAACGCCGACTACTCCACCCACTCCTGGCTTTCCTACACCGCCCTCACCGGTGTCGGGGGCGAGCACTCCGGCGACATCACCGACGCACCCGACGGCGCCTCGGAGTTCATCAACCTGCGCCTGGACGCCGTCCCCGGCACGTTCATCGTCCCGCAGGTCAACGTCTTCTCCGGCGAGGGCTTCGACGAGGTCGAGGAGTCGTTCTTCGGCTTCATGCTGCGCGACGCCGAACAGCGGGGCCGCCCGTTCGAACCCCGCACCGTGCGCATGAAGTCGGAACTGCGCGGCCCGGGCCGGGTCGCGCTGCCGCTGGCGTTCCAACGCGGCACCGACGGCCGGTGGCGCGCCAAGTGGCTGCACCTCTACCTGACGGGCACACCGACCTCCAACCAGGTCGAGGGGAACCGGGTGTCCGTCGCCACCCTGCTGCGCGGCATCGTCGCCCGCGACTACCTCACCGTTCGCTACCTCGCCGACCTGATGGCGGACTCCGCCACGACCGTCACGCGATGGGAGGGCGGGTCGCTCCCCGACGAACCGGTCACCTACCTCGGCCTGGAACGCCCCGAGGGGCTGCACCCGGATTCCCGGGTCGTCACCCCGGGAAATCTCCGCGACCTGATCCCCGCCTGACTGTTATCGTTGGCCACGGCGAGGCCATGACGGGACTTCCTTCTCCTCCTTCCTTGAATCTAGTCCCCTCGCTTTCCTCGCCCTCGACTTCGACTCCGTGCGAAGCATTCGCACGACGGCAGACATCGAAGTGCGCTGTGGGGCACCGACAGTGGTGCCCCACAGCGCTCGCTCAGGTTGACGCGTCAATTCCGCGAACAGACCACCGCCGGCCGGACAGCCATTCCTCTCCCTCTTCCTCTCCCCTACTGCGGCTTGAAGGAACGGATCTGGTAGCTGCCCTGGAGGTTGCCGCCCGCACCGGCCGGGGTGGAGCCGACACGGCCGTGGTAGTTGGTCTGGGTGTAGTACTGCACCCGGTGACCGGTGCCGTTCCACAGGGAACGAACCTTCTGGCCCCGTCGGATGAAGGAACAGTCATCAGCGGTGTTCGCCTTGCTCCGCTGCGACCACTGGCAACGGGTCCCCCCACCATTCCAGTTGCTGTAGATGCAGAAGTAGCCGGGGGTGCAGCGATAGGACGCCCGGTGGGCGGGCGCCGCGGAGGCGGCGGTTGCGGTGGGCGCGAGACCGAACACGACCGCCAGGGCGGCCGAAGCGACGGCGAACGAACGCATACGACGCATGGCAATGCTCCTCGGTGTAGGCGGGAAGGCCACTGCCGCCGGCGATGCCAGCGGCCAGTCATCGAACCGCCGCCAGTATCAGTCGGCGCCAGGGGCGGCAGGGGGCAGTTTCCCGAACTCGGCGCCTGGCGTTGGAGGCATGGCGGCGTGCGTACCGGGCGTGCTCCGGCACTCACGCCGCATTGCGCTCCCGCACGCCCACCGACACGGCGACGCCACCGCACGGTGCCGCTGCCGGCGGTGCGGGGTCCTGCCGGGCCTGGCTGGGCGACTACGCCTCCAACACCGGCGCGAGCTCCTGGAGCAGCCGCCGCTTGGACCGCGCGCCCACCATCGACTGCACCGGCTCCCCACCACGGAACACGATCAGCGTGGGCGCCGACCGCACCCCGTAGGCGATCATCGTCCGCGGGTTGCGGTCCACGTCGAGTTGGACGACCTTGAGCCGGCCGCGTTCCTCGTCGGCGACCGCGGCCAGTACCGGGGCCAACTGCCGGCACGGCGGACACCAGTCGGCGGTGAACTCGACCAGTACCGGAAGCTCCGCCGTCAGTACCTCGGCCTCGAACGTGTCGTCCGTGATCTCCGACATTTCCGCCGCTCCGTGCGGCGCCGCCGTCCCGCTCATCGTCATCCCCTCATCTCGCACCGCGGTTCGGGCCCACCAGGCAGCTCCGCCTCGGCCCGTACCAACTGCGTGTTCACTTGGTCGCGCACCGACTGCAACTGGCCGATCAACGCGTCGAGTTCGGCGATCTTCTGGCGGTACCCGTCGAGCGAGGCAGGGCAGGAGTCCCCGCTCGGGTACCCGGCCTGCAGGCACTCCACGAACGGCCGGGTCTCGTCGAGCCCGAACCCGAACTCCTGAAGGGTGCGGATCTGGGTCACCAGGCACACGTCCTCTTCGTCGTACACCCGGTATCCGTTGACCGCCCGCCGGGCCGGCAGCAGTCCGCGGGACTCGTAGTACCGCAGCGTCCGCGTGCTGACCCCGGCCCGTTCCGCAAGTTCGCCGATGCGCATACGGAGACACTAAACGTTGACGCCGACGCGAAGGAAAGGAGAAGGGGAGGCAGCAGGGGAAGGGAAACAGGAAAGGTGAGGCGGTAGGGAAGCGGGAGGAAAAGAGGGAGGAGGAGAGGGGCGAGAAGAGGCAGGAGAGGGGTGCGGGCAGAGGAAGGGCCGCCCAACAGGTATCAGAACCACCCTCCCCAGCAGCCCTACGCCGGGGCTCCACAACAGCCCTACGGTCCGCCGCACCAGCAGCCCGCACCCGGGCAGCAACGGCAGCCCCAGCGCAGTCCGCTGCGCGGCCTGATCACCGCCGTGATCATCCTGGCGATCTTCGGCGGCGGTGCCTGGTACGTCTGGGACTACAACACCAACCCCAACGGCGGCAAGGCCAAGAAGGAAGCCGCGCGGGCCGAGCGGAACGCGGCGGCCAAGACACACGATCCGCACGTCGGCGACTGCGTCAAGGTCGACCATCCGAACGGCGAGCCGCTGCCGACGATCGTCGACTGCACGTCCCCCAGCGCGCAGTACAAGATGGGCGCACGGCTCATCGGCGCCGACAAGCAGTGCGACCGCTCGTCCTACGACTACAGCATCAGCGTGACCGGCCGGCGCATGGCCGACTACACGATGTGCTTCACCAAGGTCTGATCCGGCGAGCTTGTTGCGACTGCCGGGGACGGTGTCCGGCAGCGGGTGGTGCGTGATCACCATGACCGGCTTACGCAGCCGCGTCCAGTACGCCAGTCGCTCCGCCAACCAGCTGAACTACGCCTCACTGAGCCAGACTTCGTCCCACAACTGCGGGTCGTGGTAGTGCATGCACCGCTCGGTTGGGCACGTAGAGCTCGTGGTTGCCGATCGCCCAGGCCACCGTGCCCCGGGTGGGCATTCCGATCGAAACCTCTCCTTGTTCGGCGGCAAGGGGCACTTCGTGTGTCGGTGGGGCGGGTCAATCGCGTCCGGTCGGTTGCTGGTGCAGATACTGGAGACGGCTCTGCGCCGTGGACACATGGCGGGGATCGAGCGCGGGCAGCTGACGCAGCAGATTGATCAGCTCGGGACCGTTCTCGATCGCCTGGCCGATGTCGGTGATCTGGTTCCAGCAATGGTGCGCCCCGCGGGCCGCGTTGAGCACTTCGGCGGAGTCCGGCGACTGATGGGCCAGCCGGGTGTGCGCAGCGGCCACCCACAGCTGTGTGGCGAGTGGCCAACGGCCGGCGATTCGGGCGAGATCGGCCCGGATTTCAGCCCATTGCGTGGCCTGCGGCGAGTCATACCCATAGCGCTGCAATGCCTGTTGCTCCCACGACGCCGCCATCTCCGCGGCCTGGTCGTGCCGACCGGCCTGCGCCGCCTGCCAGATGAGCGGCTTGGGGTCCGGCTCGTTGGCTGCCGGGACGGAAGGAGCGGGCGCCTGCGGGGCGACGAGGGGCGGGGGCGAGGTGGGAGCGGGAGCGGGCGTAGGAGTGGGTGTTGGAGTGGGGGTGGGGATTGAGGCCGAGGCTGAGGCAGGGTCCCGGTCCGCGTCCTGGGACGGGGCCGGGGACGGGGACGGGGCTTGTGACGGCGCCTGTTCCGGGGACGGCACGGGAGTTGGCGTCGACGCCGGCGGCGCGGGAGCCGGCTGGTGCGGAAGTGCGGGTTGCGGCAGTGGGGTCGGCTGTCCCGCAGGGGCCTGGTGCGCTTCAGGAGTGGGCTGGTATTGGGGGAACGCCTGAGGCACCGGTGCCATCGCGGAGACCGAAGACGCAGGAGACGCAGGGGCTGCAGGGGTCACAGGAAACATCGGAGATGCGAGAGATGCCGGAGACACCGGGGGCTCTGGAAACATCTGCCCCTGGTCCGGAGTGGCGGGTGCACCAGGACCGGGGAGCGGGGCCGGCTGCGATACCTGCACGGGGAACGGGCCCGGCGCGGCGGGCTGTTGCGCGTGGGGTTGAGGATGGTCGCCGACGAACGGCGGCGCCCCATACGTCACGGCCGGCGGGAACGGCGGGAAGGGCTCCGGGTCGGCCGGGCCGGGCGACGGCTCGGGCACTCGGCGGCGGAGCGCGGGCAGGAAGGCGCGGTCTCCGGACAGCAGACGCTTGATCGGTGCTTTTGGCTGGGTTTCTGCGGTGTGGTGCGGAGAAGAGGGGGCGAGTTGTGGCGTGTTCGGCAAGACGAGGGTGCCGGGCGGTATCGCCGCGGCGGCCACGGCCAGCGCGTGCAGCCGGGCGTCCGCCGGCCGGTCGGTCTGGGTGCGCAACACATCGATCAGATGCTGGGTGTAGACGCTGATGCCGTCGGCCGTACCGGAGAGGCCGGGCGGTGTGATGACCCCGTACACCTCGGCGTTCACTTCCGGCAGGCCGCCGACTTCGTGGAGAACGGCCCAGGCGCCCTTGTCCGCGGCCATGTCGACCAGCACGGTCGTGGGGCCGCTCCGCTGGCGCAGTTCGTTCCTCACCCATTCCCAGGGCAGCGCCGTGTAGCGCGTGGTGGCGGCGGTCGAACCGGCGGAGGCGAGGTGGAGCCGGTGGTGCTTGCGGTCCACGGTCAACTGGCCGGCGAGATAGACGAGCAGGGGCCCGGAGGCCGCGGCGGCCGTGCGCAACCTGATGAGCATGGTGTTCTGGTCACGCGCGCCATCGAGGTGGACGAGGTCGGCCGGCAGGGTGCTGCCGAGCAGCGCGGACACGGGAACGGCGGTCAGCGCGGCCAAATTGGCGCTGGGTATCACCTGGACGGTGCGTCGGTGCGTGGCCCTGGCCCCCGCGATCAACAGCACGTGGCCGCGCTGTTCCTCCCCGCTGGTCTGCATGGATGCACCCTACTCATGCGATGGCCCGGACGACGGATCGGCTGTCGGATATTTGCCGGGCCGCGGCGCGCGCGACGCCTCCATGTCCCCTGCCGGCGTGGGCCGTCAGTCGGACCGTGCCACGACCCGGATCCGTTCCAGCGTGCCGCGGCGCCGGACAGCGCGTCACAAGTCGGGAACACCGCCCTTTTCCGGCATCGGATTTCAGGCGGTCGGAGGGTTCGGCCAGCCCCGGGGACGTCACCGCGCCCCGCACTGCCACGGCCGCCCCACCTCCGCCGAGCCCGCCGTTCTCACGCGCCCGCCGGGTGAGTTGCCGGCGACGTACGTCGAGTGCCTGCTCGACCTCGACCTCGACCTCGACGCGGTCGCGCAGTGCTCGACGCGGTCGCGGGGTGAGCGTGTAGCAGCCCGCCCGGCGCGGGGGACGACCGGGGCCCGCGCCGTCCTGTCCGGTGCATGACGGAAACTGGCTGCATAGAGCAAACGCACGCGAGAGGTCCCTCATGCCCCACATCACCGTCGACTACTCCGCAGAGCTGGCCGGTGTCTTCGACCGGCATGCCTTCGTGCGCGAGCTGCACCCCATGGTGCTCGACGTCAGCGGCTCGGCAGGCGTGTGCAAGACCTTCTTCCGGCCGGCCTCGGACACTTATGTCGGCGACCAGGAGGAGGGGCAGCCGGCCTTCGTCCATGTGGCCGTGGGACTGCTGCCGGGGCGCTCCGACGAGCTCAAGGGACGGCTGTCGGAGGACGTACTGGCCCTGCTCGGCAAGCATCTGCCCGATGTACCCGGTGCACCCGGCCGGTCCGGGCTTCCCGGTCTTCTCGGCTGTCCAGGGGGCGCTGCGCGAGAGGTGATCTCCTCGGTGGAGGTGCGGGATCTGGCCGGGTCCTATCGCCTGCACCACCCTCCGCGGTAGAGGCCCGGCGGGGACCGACGGGCACCGTCAGGGTACGTGTCACCGTCTGTATCGCCGCGCGAATTGGCGCGTGTATCAACGGAGGCGTCCACGCGCGTGCCGGCGCGTGTGTCGACCCGTAGGGCGGCGAGCGCGGCGTCCGGGGCCGTGGCCAGCGGGCTGGCGGCGTGGGCATCGGACACAGTGCATGCGCGCAGCCAGGCGTGCAGCAGGGTGCTCGGCCAGGCACGGATGGGGGCCGGCTTCACCGGGTTCGGGCGTGGCCGACGGCTGCGGTGGCCAGGCCGGTGATCAGGGGGTGGGCACGGGTGCCGTCGCCGTCCAGTTCCGGCTGGAAGAGGGTGGCCAGGAAGAAGGGGTGGCCGGGCAGTTCGGCGAGGCGGACCTCGCCGGCGGGGTCGGTACCGGTGAAGGCCAGACCGTGTGCGCGCAGCAGGTCCAGGTGCCGGGGGTTGGGGGCGTAGTTGCAGTGGTAGCGGGCCCGGGTGCGCTCGGCGCCGAACAGGCTCGCCGCGCGGGAGCCGGGGGTGACGTCGACGGTTCCCTCGTGGCCGACCAGTGAGCAGGCCAGCGGGACGACCAATGCGTCCTCGTCGGCAAGGCCCGGGGTGTTCTCGGCGTGACCGGCGTGGGCCAGTCCGCAGACGTTGCGGGCGAACTCCAGCAGCGCGTGCTGGAAGCCGCCGCAGGTGCCCAGGAAGGGGATACCGGACTCGCGGGCGGAGCGGATCGCGGACAGGACGCCGGCCTCGCTGCGGTAGGGGCTGCCGGGCAGCACCCAGATCGCGTCGAATCCGGTGAGGTCCTCGTCCGCTTCGTCGGTGGGTATCCAGTAGGCGTCCAGGTCGAGTCCGTCCCGCACCCGCAGGGCGTCGAGGAGGGTGGGGATGCGGGCGTGCGAGCGGACGGCTTCGGAGCGGTCGCCGATCAGGGCGATACGGGCGAGGGGTGCGGTGGGGCCGGCGTGCGGGGAACGGGCGGGCCGCGCGGAGTGCGCCGGGGACGTGGTGTCGTTCATGGCAGTCATCCTGCTGTGCGCCCCAGGATCAGGTCCAACGATGATTCATGCATTGCGGATAAGTGTTCCTGATGTGCGTGCGATACTGCGGCGCATGGATCCGCATCTGCTGCGCACCTTCGTCGCGGTCCTCGACCACCGTTCCTTCTCCGGTGCCGCGGCGTCACTCGGCTACACCCAGTCCGCGGTCTCCCAGCACATCGCCGCCCTGGAAGCCGACCTGGGCAGCCGACTGGTCGAGCGCCGTCCGGTGGCTCCCACGCCCGCCGGAGCGCGGTTGCTGGAACACGCCCCGGCCCTGTTGCTGCGCCTGGACGCCGCCCGTGCGGACATCGCCCGCCTGCACCAGGCCCGCCCCACCCACCTCACGCTCGCCTCCTCCCCGGCCGCCCTCGGCCCCACCGTGGCCCGGGCCCTCGCCGAACTGCGCGCCACCGCCCATGCGCTGGACGTGGAGGTGCGGGTCCTGGGGCGGGAGGCGGTGCTGTCCGACGTGGTCGGCGGGCGCGCCGACCTCGGTTTCGTCGACGGTGCCGCCGCACCCAGCGATCCGCTCCCGATGCCGGACCTCGGCCCCACCACCACCCTCGCGGCGGCCGAGGAGACCCTGGCGGTGCTGTTCCCGCTCGGCCATCCGATGGCGGGGCGCCGCGCGGTGCGGCTGACCGACCTGGCCCAGGCACAGTGGATCGACGCCCCCGACACCGCCGTCCCCCTCGACCGGCTGCGAACCGTCTGCCGCACCGACGGGTTCCGACCGTGGATCCGCCACCGCGGAACCGACCTGCACGGGCTGGCCGCGCTGGCCGCCGCCGGCCATGGCCTGGCCGCCCTCCCCCTACCGGTTGCCGCCACCCTCCCCGGCATCGCGGCCGTCCCGGTTTCCGAACCCCGCCTGGTCCACCGCGTCGAGCTCGTGCACCCCGTCAACCCCACTGCTCCCGCACGGCAGTTGGCGGACCTGATCGCCGGCCGATCGGGCTCCGGCGCCTGACCGCCGGCGCCTGACCGACGTACTCGACGATCACCCGGCCGGGAAATCCAGCGCCCCGGCGCGGTCGTCGCACTACCCTGACCGGTCATGACGCCCATCGATGCGATCAAGGACCCGCGGATCGCCACGGCCCGTTCGCTGGCCACCCGGGCCGGTCGGGACACCGCCGGCCGCTGTCTGGTCGAAGGGGCCTGATCCGCCAGGCGCGGGCCGCCGGCGCACGCCTGGCGTACGTACTGACCTCGGTGGACTCCGCCGGCGACGACCCGTCCCTGCATGAGGAACTGCGCGATGCGCGGGTGCCGGTCCACGCGGTGCGCGCGGGCCTGCTGCGCAAGATCACCGGTGGGGCGAAGCCGGTCGACTGGCTGGCGATCGCCCACCTGCCGGCACCGCTGCAGCGCACCGATCCCTACGGGGACTTCGCCGTGGAAGAGCGCACGCCGCTGGAGCAGCTGCGCCGCGATATCGGCGTCGGGCTGACGGAAGTGCGGGAGGCGGTCGCGCCGCTGCTCGATCGCGGCTATGTGGCCGTCGCCGAGGACGACGCAGCCGACCTCACCATCACCGCGGAGGGCAAGCAGGCCATCGCCGCCCTGTGGGCCGTGCAGGAACGCACGGAGGAAGCCCTGTACACGGGCTTCAGCGCGACCGAACGCGACCAGTTGCAGGGGCTGTTGCGACGGATGCAGGACAACGCACTGCGCTTGGCTCGGCGCGCGGGCGACTGAGCCGGCGGCGCCCCCGGACACCGTAGACGTACGCGTCGCACGCCTGAGCGCCTGTGGCGCGGGGACCGCCTGGCGCCTGGCGCCTGAGCCGTGCGTCGGCGGCACGTTGACCGCGCCGCGCACCAAGGCACCGGCCGACAACCCGTTCCCGCCGGCATTTGCCCTGGCCCGAGCGTTTTCAGACAGTGCACAGTCCTATGCCCGAAGCACGTCCCACAGTCAGGAATCGGCCGTGGACCGCAGGTCGCGGATGCGTCAGTTCGTGGTTGCAAGGCCGTCCCCTCTCCCGCCTCACGGTCGTTGGGCGTATGGTGACTGGAATCTCATTCCCCCGTGAGGTTAGGAAAGACATGACTGACTCAGTTCTCCATCAGACGATCCAGAATCTCGAAGGCGTGCTGCCGACGCTCGAAGAGCAGGAGCGGCACCTGCGCAACCAACTCGACGACGTGGTCCAGCGGGCGACTTCCGCCCGCAGCGCCCTGGAGCACCTCCGTGTGCTGACCGGTGCGGAACTCGCCGACAGGCAGCCCGTGACGGCCGGTTCGGTCTCCGCCGCGGTGCAGGAGGCGGCCGGCGACAACCAGGCTGCGGACGCCGCCGCCGCGGCACCGGTCGCGGCCGAGCCGGAGACGGAGGCGGAGCCTGCGGTTGAGGCGTCCGTCGTTCCGCAGCCGCGGACCGCGACGTCGCCGCGCACCAAGCGCCGTCCGGCGAAGAAGGCGGCGGCGGCCAAGAAGCCTGCGGCCGCGAAGCCCAAGGCGAAGAAGGCGGCCGCGAAGCGGACCGTGGCTGAGAAGCAGCCGGTCGCCCAGGACAAGGAATCCGGCAGCCTGTTGGACGCCGCGCTCGATGTGTTGAAGAACTCCGGCGCACCGATGCGTCCGCGGGACATCAACGAGGCGCTGGGCCGGGAATCCACCCCGGGCCAGATCGAGTCGGTGCGCAACACCCTCGACCGGGCCGTGAAGAAGACGGACCTGGTCACGCGCCCGGGACGGGGCACCTACGCGGCGGCCTGACGCCTCCGGAAACGGTGTGGGTGCGGGCCTGCCGAGTGGACACACCACCGGCGGGCCCGCACACCAAGCTCCGAGCTCCGAGCTCCGAGCTCCGAGCTCCGAGCTCCGAGAACTCAAGAACAAGAGCCACGAACCAAGAGTCGAGAAGCAAGAACCAAGGCACCGTCGCCCGGAGCGAGTTCCCCACGCTTCGCGCAGAACCCCCTCCCTTCCCCGTCCCATCCCCTCCCCCCCTTGCTCTGCCAACTCCCTTACATATCTACGTAGTTGGCGATCCGTGAAGGATGGCGGCCACTGCTTCGGGCCGCCGCGAGTAGCCGGCAGGCGGCTCACATGACAAACCGTCAGGCGCCGAACGGAAGCCGCCTGGAGTGGACGGGAGCGTCGGGCACACAACGCGCGAGCGGCTCCGTCGAGCGCACTCGCTCCGTCCCATCACCCCGGCTCCGGGCGTTCCGGCGCCACGCCGCGGCCCACAAGAGGGGCGTCGTGGCGGTGCGGTGAGCGATCCTGGGAGCATGCTGCTGCCCACGATCCACCGCACGACCGAACGTGTCGAGGTCGTCCGGATCACCGATCCCCTCAGTCGTGTCACGGAGCCGGAGCCGGAGCTGCCGGGGAGCGAGCCGCTGGGACTCCTCCGCCGATTCCGGTCCGGTAGTGCCGCCGGTCCGGCGTGCGCCGACGCCTACCGGCCGGCTCGCGCACAGGTGGGGCCATGACCGCGCCACGCTCGTGGTCCTCCGACGTGGAGGTCCTGGAGGTTCGTCGGGTGCGTCTGGTCGAGGTGGCCGCGCCGGGGCTGTCGGAGGACGAGCGGCTGGTCATGGACCGCGCCTGGAACGCGGCGGTGCGGGCCAATCCGAGCCTGTTCGACGGGCCGGTGGCGGCGAGTGCGGGGCTGGTGCGGGAGGAGCCGGACGGTGTGGTCCTCTCCTGGATGCGGACGACCTACCGGCACTTCGCCCTGCGCCGGGTCCCGGGTGTGACGGCTTGGCTGCCGGCCCTGTTCGTCACCGTGGTGCAGCCCTCGGACGACGGGCGGATGCTGGTGGGGCGGCAGTCCTCGTGGACGGCCGCGCCCGGGCGTTGGCAGCTGCCCGGTGGGTCGATCGAGCCGCCCGCTCCCCACGCGCCTCTCGACATCGCCGCACTGCGTCGGAATGCCGTCCGGGAACTGGCCGAGGAGACCGGGAACGATGCGGCCCCGGACGACCTGGCCCTGTGGCTGGTCACCCGCGGTGTGCGCGGGAGCGTCGGCGTGGTGTTCCGCGCCCCCGGTCGGCCGGCGGACTGGCTGCTCGAACGTCATGCGGCGCTGGGGGCGTCGGAGCGGGCGAAGGGACGCGAACCGGAACTGGAGCGGGTTCGCCTGGTGCGCGCACCCGAGGAACTGTCGGGCCTGGGCGGGCCGTGCGTGGACCATCTGGAGCCCGTCGTCCGGCGGTACGCGGGGAGGGCGTCTGGTGCGGAGGAGCGGGAGCCTGACGGGGCGTGAGGAGCGCTTGTCGGGAGGCGTGCCAACTCCCGGTTCGCCCTGACGCCCCGTCCCGGTCCGTGTCCGTGTCCCTGTCCCGGTCCCTGTCGGAAGGTGTATCGGGCAAGGGGTTACCGTGTGAGGATCCGCCGGCCGCAGGGTGCGGTCGACGGGTGGGCGGCCGCTCGACGCGTGCCGTCCGGACGCTCGATGAAAGGTACGGAGAGATGACCAACGTGCGCGGTGAATCGATCGACCTGACCACTCCGGACGGGACCGCCGACGCCTATCTCGCCCACCCCGACGACGGCGCGCCGCACCCCGGTGTGCTGCTCTACATGGACGCCTTCGGGCTGCGTCCGGCGCTGGAGGCGATGGCCCGGCGACTGGCCGGGCACGGGTACACGGTGCTGGTGCCCAACGTGATCCACCGTTCCGGGCGCGCCCCGGTGGTAGAGCTGCCGGAGTTCATCGACCCCGGCGAGCGGCCCGAGCTCTTCGCCCAGCTCAGTCCCCATCTGCAGGCCCTCACCCCCGAGGTGGCGATGCGGGACGCCGCCGTCTACCTCGACTGGCTGGCGGCCTCGCCCCTGGTCGCGGCCGGTCCCGTGGGAACGGCCGGCTACTGCATGGGTGGTGTCCTCGCGGTCCGTACCGCCGCGGCGTACCCGGACCGGGTCGCGGCCGCCGGCGCCTTCCACGCCGGCCGGTTGGTCACCGACGCCGAGGACAGCCCGCACCGGCTCGTGGACCGGATCACGGCGGAGCTGTACTTCGGCCACGCCGACGAGGACCAGTCGATGTCGGCCGAGCACATCAAGGCGTTGGAGCAGGCGCTGGACGCCGCGGGGGTGCGGTACCGCAGCGAACTGTACGAGGGCGCCCACCACGGGTACACCCAGACCGACACCGCCGCGTACAACGCCGAGGCGGCGGAGCGGCATTGGCAGGCGCTGCTGGACCTCTTCGGGCGGGCCCTGTGAGGTTCAGCAACCGCTTCCGGTGGGGGTGAACTGTAGGCGGGCGCGGGCGTCCGCGCCGAGCGCCTGGTGGTAGGTGGCGGAGGTGACGCGGTACCAGACGCCGTCCTTGCGCGGGTTGCCGTTGACGTCGTCGAGTTTCACGCACCAGCGCTCCGGCCGGACCACTCGGCGGTAGGTCTCGGTCCCCTTGGCGGTCTTCCGGCAGTCCTGGTAGTGCTCGGTGGAGTACCAGGTCTTCTTGGTCCGGCCGCTTCGCTTGGTGTGCTTGACCTGCCTGGTGGCGGGTGTGCAGGTGGTGACCATGTGCGGGCGGGCGCCGGTGGTCGTCAGCCGGGTGAGGTGACGGACGTCGGCCCGCAGGCCGGAGACCGCGCTCTGTTGCGGCGGGGTGTCCTGACCGCTCTGGCCGGCGCCGCGACCGTCACCGTGCGGACCCGCGGCGCCGTTCCCGGCACCGCCGCACGCGCCCAGGCAGGCTGCGAGGAGCGCCACCAGTCCCGTGCGTACCAGTCGCTGCTTGTTGCGCATGTCTCCCTCTGCGGTCTGTGGGTCGGCCGTCGGGCCCGCCCCGGCCCCACGGCAGCGGTCAGGGTATCCGAGCCCCTGATCGCGGCCGGGGCCGGGGCGTCCGGCGGTCGCCGTCCGGTGGGTGTCAGCGTCTGAGCACCTTCCGCGACAGGACGTTGCCGAGCAACTGCGCTGCCTGCACCAGCACGATGAGGATGACGACGGTCACCACCATCACCCGGGTGTCGAACCGCAGATAGCCGTGGGTGATGGCGAGGTTGCCGACTCCCCCGCCGCCCACCGTGCCGGCGATCACCGAGAAGTCGATCAGCGCGACCAGCATGAACGTCATGCCGAGGATCAGCGGCCCCAGTGCCTCGGGCACCAGTACCGTCAGCAGGATCCGGACCGGGCCGGTGCCCATCGCGCGGGCCGCCTCGATGACGCCCGGCTCGACGGCGAGCAGATTGCTCTCCACGATGCGGGCCACGCCGAACGTCGCGATCACCGTCATGGGGAAGATCACCGCGTCGGTGCCGACCGCCGTGCCGATCAACTCCCGTGTCATCGGGGACAGTACGACGATCGCGATCAGTGCGGGCACCGGTCGGACGACGTTGACCAGGGTGCTCAGGACGACGAAGACGGCCCGCTGTTGGAGGATCCCGCCCTTGCGGGTGGCGTAGAGGGCCAGCCCGACGACCAGGCCGAGGAGGCCGGAGAGGGCGAGGGTGGCCAGCACCATGTACAGCGTTTCGCCGGTGGCTTCGGCGATCTTGGGCCAGAGCAGGCTCCAGTCCTGCTGGATCATGCGCTCACCTCCGCCAGTACCGACGCGGCGACGGCCTCGTCCACGCCGTGCTTGCGCAGTGCGGCGGGGAGCAGGTCGAGGAGCGGCGACGCCTGGACGGCGCTGCGGACGAACGCCCGGGTGGTGGGGTGTTGCGGCGCGGCGAAGACCTCTCGTACCGGACCCGTCTCCACGATCCGTCCGGCGTCCAGCACGGCCATCCGGTCGCAGAGCGCCCGTACCACCTCCATCTCGTGGGTGATGAGCACGATCGTCACGCCCAGTTCGTCGTTGACCCGCCGCAGCAGGGCGAGTACCTCCCCGGTGGTCTGCGGGTCGAGGGCCGAGGTGGCCTCGTCGCAGAGGAGGACGGGGGGTTGGGTGGCCAGTGCGCGGGCGATGCCGACGCGCTGGCGCTGGCCGCCGGAGAGCTGTTCGGGGTAGCGGCGGGCCTGGTCGGCGAGTCCGACGAAGCGCAGTGCCTGGTGGGCCCGGTCGCGGGCCTGAGCCCGGGGGGTGCCGGCCTGCCGCAGCGGGTAGGCGACGTTGCCGAGGACAGTGCGGGAGCGGAAGAGGTTGAACTGTTGGAAGACCATCCCGATGTCCCGGCGGGCGGCGCGGAGTTGGCGGCTGCCGAGTGCGGTGAGTTCCTGTCCGTTGACCGTGACGGTGCCGGAGGTGGGTGTCTCCAGCAGGTTGATCAGGCGCAGCAGGGTGGACTTGCCGGCGCCGCTGTGGCCGACGATGCCGAAGACGCCGCCGGGTGCGATGTCGAGTGTCACCCGGTCGACGGCGCGCGTACCGCCGGTGAACTCCTTGCTGAGGTCCCGGAGTCTGATCAGCGGTCGGGGTGTGTCGGGTTGCTGCGAAGGGGTCACGACGCCCCCTTGAGCTGCCGGTCGACGCGGGCCAGTTCCTCGGCCAGCTCGGCGGCGGAGAGGTCGAGGTGGACGGCGGTGCCGTTGGACGTCCGCCGGGCCTCGTCCTGGACCGGTTTGCCGGCGTAGAGCTTGATCACCTTGGCGTAGTCCGGGTTGTTCCGGTCCTCGGCACGGGCCGCGATGACGTTGAGGTAGGGGCGGACGTCGGGGCTGTGCGGATCGTCCTTGAACAGTGCGGTCTCCGCGCGGATGCCGGACAGCGAGGCGACTCCGTCGTTGATGACCGCCGCGTCGACGTCGGCGAGCAGCCGGGGCGTCTGCTGGGCGTTGACGGGGGTGAGGCGCAGGTGGTGGGGGTTGGCGGCGATGTCGTCGGCGGTGGCGTAGAGCCCGGTGCCCTTCTTCAGCTCGATCAGCTTGGCCCGGGCCAGCAGCCGCAGGGCCCGGCCTTCGTTGGCGGGGTCGTTGGGGTGGGCGATGCGTGCGCCGTCCGGGAGGTCGGCGAGCTTCTTGGCCTTCTTGGAGTACAGGCCCATCGGGACGACGCTGGTGGGGGCCAGCGGCACGATGTCGGTGCCGTTCTCGGTGTTGGACTGGGCCAGGAACACCAGGTGTTGGAAGGCGTTGAGTTCGATGTCGCCGGCGGCCAGTGCCTTGTTGGGGAGGGAGTAGTCGTCGAAGGGCACCACCTCGACGTCGAGGCCCTGCTTCTTCGCCTCCTTGGCCAGCACGTCCCACTCGGTGGAGTCGCCGCTCACGCCGACCCGGATGCGGTGGGTCGCGGCCCCGGACGTGCCGCAGCCGGCGACGAGGAGGGTGAGGGCGGTCGCGGCGGTGGCTGCGAGGAGGGCCCGGCGGCGCGGTGCGCGGGGGCGTCTCGGTGCCGGGCGCCGGGTGGCGGTGTACGGGGTGGTGTGGTGCATCGTGCTCGTTCCCTTGGGTGGTGGGTGTGGGTGCGGGGCGCCGGGCTCTTGTGGAGCGGACGTGCCCCGGGTCGGGTGGCCGTGGGGCGGGCCGGTCACGGCGGTCCGGCGAAGTGGCAGGCGGCTGCGGCGCGGCCTGGACCGGGTGCGGTCAGCGCCGGGGTCTCCCGTTCGCAGCGGCTGCGCCGGTCGGCGCCGTGTGTGGGGGACATCGCCGCGTAGCGCGGGCAGCGTCCGCGGAAGCCGCAGCCGGTGGTCGGTCGGGTGGGGCTCGGCGGGTCGCCGGCGAGCAGGATCCGTTCGCGTCCGCGCTCGCGCACCGGGTCCGGCAGCGGTACCGCCGACAGCAGTGCGCGGGTGTAGGGGTGCCGGGGCGCGCCGAACACCTCGGCCACCGGGCCGTGTTCGACGGTGCGGCCCAGGTACATGACGCTCACCCGGTCGGCGATGTGCCGGACCACGGACAGGTCGTGGGAGACGAAGAGGTACGACAGGCCGAGTTCGGCGCGGAGTGCGGTGAGCAGGTTGAGGATGCCGGCCTGGACGGAGACGTCGAGGGCGGAGACCGGTTCGTCCAGGACGAGCAGTTGCGGCCGGACGGACAGGGCGCGGGCGATGCCGATGCGCTGCCGCTGGCCGCCGGAGAAGGCGTGCGGATAGCGGTCCGCGTGGTCCGGGGAGAGGCCGACGAGGCGCAGCAGCTCGGGTATGCGGGCGGCCGCCCGGGCCCGGTCGACGCCCTGGGCACGCAGCGGCTCGGTAATGATCTCGCCGACCGGGAGCCGGGGGTCCAGGCTCGACAGCGGGTCCTGGAAGACCATCTGGACGGTGCCGCGCAGTTGTCGGCGCGCGGCCCGGTCCAGGGTCCGGGTGTCGCGGCCGAGCACTTCCACGGTGCCGCCCTCGGGCGCGGTCAGGCCGAGGATCTCCATCAGGGTCGTCGACTTCCCTGACCCGGACTCGCCGACCAGGCCCAGCGTCTCGCCGCGTCCGAGGTCGAGCTCGACGCCGTTCACCGCGTGGACGCTGCCCACCCGGCGTTTGACGACCGAGCCCTTGCGGACGGGGAAGGTCTTGGTCAGGCCGGTGACCTTCAGGACGGGTGGGAGGGTGTCCCGGTCCGGGGCGGGGGCGGAGGAGGCGGGCGGGTCGGGCAGGGGGTAGACGTCGGTGGCGGTCAGGCCGCGTTCGACGATGCGGTCCGCGTGCCGGCAGGCGGCGTGGTGTCGGCCCGGCTCCTCGGTGCCGACGGACAGCAGTGCCGGCTCCGCGGCCCGGCAGGCGTCGTCGGCCAGCGGGCAGCGCGGCGCGAAGGCGCAGCCGGTGGGCAGGTCGTGCGGCTCGGGCGGTGTGCCGGGTATCGGGATGAGGGGCGTGCGCGGGCCGGGGGCGGTTGCCCGGTCGGAGGTCGGGGCCGTGTCGCCGTGCGCGGGCTCCTTCGCGCCGGGCGCGGCGGCTGCGGCGTCCACCGGCGCGTCGAGCCTGGGCACGGCACCCAACAGCCCCATCGTGTACGGCATCCGGGGTGCCGCGAACAGCGCGGTGGCGGGCCCGGATTCCACCACCCGGCCTGCGTACATCACGGCCACCCGGTCCGCCGTTCCCGCGATGACTCCCAGGTCGTGGCTGACCAGCAGCAGCGCCGCGCCGGTCGCGCGCTGTGCGGTGCGCAGCACGTCGAGCACCTGGGCCTGGACGGTGACGTCGAGGGCGGTGGTCGGTTCGTCGGCGAGCAGGACGTCGGGTTCGTTGGCGATGGCCATGGCGATCAGGGCGCGTTGGCGCATCCCGCCGGAGAACTCGTGCGGATAGGCCGCGGCGCGCGTCGCGGGGTCGGGGATGCCCACCAGGTCCAGGAGTTCGACGGCCCTGCGGCGGGCGTGTGCCCGGGGGACGTCGTGGTGGGTGCGGATGGCCTCGGCGATCTGGTCGCCGACCCGGTGCACGGGGGTGAGCGCGGAGAGCGGGTCCTGGAAGACCATGCCGACGCGTCGTCCGCGCAGTCCGGAGAGGGTCGCGTCGTCCGCCCCGACGACGTCGGTGCCGGCGATCGTGATCGAGCCGGCGACCCGGGCGGTGTCCGGCAGCAGGCCGATGGCGGCCAGTGCGACGGTGGACTTGCCCGAGCCGGACTCCCCCACCAGGCCGAGTACTTCCCCGCGGTGCAGCGTGAGGTCGACGCCGCGCACGGCGGGTGCCGGGCCGCGGGGGCCGTCGAACTCGACGTGCAGGTCGCGGATGCGCAGCACGGCGTCGGTGCGCGGGGTGGCCGGGGCGGCGATGCCGGGCGGTGCGGTCGCGGACCGGCCCCCGTCGGGGGCTGTGCGCGGTGCGGTCATGCTCCTGCGGTCCCTTCCGGGGCGGGGTGCCCCTGTTCGACGGGGTGCGACGGCCGCCGGGCAGCCCGTTCGCGGCGGCCGGGCGCCCGCTTCGTGCGTCGTCCCCGCGCCCGGTCCGAGGTCGGGTCCAGTGCGTCGCGCAGTCCGTCGCCGAGGAAGTTGACGGCGAGGACGAACACCACCAGCAGTCCGGCGGCGAAGAAGAACATCCAGGGGTAGGTGACGGCGGCCCCGGTACCGTCGGCGATCAGGGTGCCCAGCGAGACGTCCGGCGGCTGTACGCCGAAGCCGAAGTAGGATAGGCCGGTTTCGCTCATCACCGCGCCGCCGACGGCGATGGTGGCGTCGACGATCAGGAAGGACGCGACGTTGGGGAGGATGTGACGGACGACGATGCGCAGCGGGTGGACGCCCATGAGGCGGGCGGCGCGGACGAAGTCGCGTTCCTTGAGCGAGCGGGTCATCGAGCGGACCACGCGGGCGGTCAGCATCCAGCCGAAGGCGGCCAGCAGGCCGACGAGGACGAGCCAGCTCGCCGAGCGCAGCCGCGGCGAGACGATTGCGATGATCAGGAACGCGGGGAAGACCAGCAGCAGGTCGATGAGCAGGGTGGTCAGCCGGTCGGCCCAGCCGCCGAAGTACCCGGCGCAGGCGCCGGCGAACGACGCCAGGACGGTCGCGAAGAGGGCGACCAGCAGGCCGATCAGCAGGGACTTCTGGAGGCCGCGCAGCACCTGTGCGTAGAGGTCCTGGCCGATGCTGTTGGTGCCGAACCAGTGCTCCACCGAGGGGGGTTGGCGCAGTGCGGTGTAATCGATGTCGGTGTGGCTCCAGTGCGTCAGGAACGGGCCCGCGAAGGCGAGCAGGAAGAGCAGCAGCAGGAGCGAGGCGCCGAGGACGGCGTGGGGGTTGCGGACGAAGCGGCGCCGGGCGACGCGGTTCATGTGCGGCTCCTCAGCTCGTGCGGACGCGCGGGTCGAGCGCGGCGTGCAGGACGTCGGCCAGGAAACCGGCGAGCAGCACCATGACCGCGGCGAACACGTTGACGGCGACGACGGAGTTGATGTCGCCCTTGCCGACCGCGTCGACGAACCAGGCACCCATGCCGTGCCAGCCGAAGACCTTCTCGGTGAACGCGGCGCCGGTGAACAGGGTCAGGAACCCGTAGGCGAAGAACGTCGACATCGGTACGAGGGCGGTGCGCAGGCCGTGCCTGAGGACGGCGGTGCGGCGGCGCAGGCCCTTGGCGCGGGCGGTCCGCAGGAAGTCCGAGCCGAGCACGTCGAGCATGGTGCCGCGCTGGTAGCGGCTGTATGCGGCGGCGGTGCCGAGCGCGATGGCGAGGGTCGGCAGCAGCAGGTGCACCGCGCGGTCGCCGAACAGCGTGGGCAGGCTCCCGGTCAGGCCCGGGGTCTTCTCACCGGTGAAGGTGATGAGTTCGTGGCCGACTGCCTGGTTGGTGCGGATGGCGCCGACCTTGAGCAGGACGGCGAGCAGGAACGTGGGGGTGGAGAGCAGCAGGAACGCGAAGAGGGTCACGGCGCGGTCGGAGAACCGGTACTGGCGCACCGCGCCCCAGGTGCCGAGGAGCACCCCGCCGACGGTGCCGAGGAGCGTGCCGGCCAGCAGCAGGCGCAGGCTGACGCCGATCCGGCGGCCGAACTCCGTGCCGACGTCGGAGGAGTCGAGGGTGCGGCCGAGGTCGCCGTGGAGCGCGTGGCCGAGCCAGTTCCCGAACCGTTCCCACAGGGGTGTGCGGTCGTTGATGCCGAGCGCGGTCAGTTGGGTGTCGATCGCTTCGGGTGGTGGGGGTGGCTGTCTGCCTTCGAAGTAGCCGCGCGGCGACAGGGCGAGGGAGGACAGGACGTACGAGATGACGACGGCCAGGGCCAGCAACAGAGCGTAATAGCCGAGGCGTTTGGAGAGGTGGGCGATCACCGGTGGGAATCCTTCACGGGGAGGCGGTGCGGCCAGACGCTATCGCACCGATCGGCCGCCGCCAGACTGCTGCGTAAACCCTTCATTGCAGCCTTGATAAATGCCCTGACCTGGGTCTTTTAAAAGGTCTGGACCGGCTTACGGTGCCTGTGCGCCGTGGTCGTGCGGCGCCCGTCCACCGAGGGGAAGAGCAGCATGAACCGGGCCCGCAGAACCATGGCGCTGGCCGTCGTGACCCTTTCCACCGCCGCGGTGCTCACTGCCTGTGGTGGGTCCGGGGGTGCTTCGGCCGACGCGTCACGGGGCGGTTCGGCGCCGGCCGTCGGCACCCAGGACCTCAATCCGCACCCGGCCGCGGACCTCCGACAGGGCGGCACCCTCAAGATGACGATCCAACAGTGGATCGGCCAGTACAACCCCAACCAGGTCGACGGCACCCAGGGCGACGCCTCCTCCATCACCGAGCTGGTCGAGCCGGACCTGTTCCTCCTCGACGCCAAGGGCGTGCCGCACCGCAACCCCGACTTCCTCACCTCCGCCGAGGTCGTCTCCGACCACCCGCAGGTGGTCCGGTACCGCCTGAACCCGAAGGCGAAGTGGTCCGACGGAAAGCCGCTGAGCTGGCGGGACTTCGCGGCCCAGTGGAAGGCGCTGAACGGGCGGGACAAGCGGTTCGCCGCCGCCGACACCAGCGGCTACGCCCAGATTTCCGAGGTGGCCCGCGGCGCCGACGACCAGGAGGTCACGGTCACCTTCGGGACCCCGTACGCCGACTGGCAGCGCCTGTTCGACCCGCTGCTGCCGGCCTCGCTCAACGCCACCCCGGAGAGCTTCGCCACAGCGTGGGCCGGCACCGTCCCGGTGACCGCCAACGCCTTCAGGATCGGTTCCTACGACCGGACCGCACAGACCATCACGGCCGTGCCCGACCCCAACTGGTGGGGCCAGAAGCCCAAGCTGGACAGGATCATCTACTGGGCGCTGGACGGCTCCGGCTATGTCGACGCCTACCTCAACAAGGAGATCGACTACACCAGCGCCGCCAGCCCCGAGGCGTACCAGCGCCTGAAGGGCGACAAGGGCACCGACATCCGGATCGGCGCTCGCTGGGACCAGGTGACCCTCAGCCTCAACGGCCGGCGCGGCCCGCTCAAGGACGTCCGGGTCCGGCAGGCGGTGATGCTCGGGGTCGACCGCTCGGCCCTCGCGAAGGTGGCCGGCAAGGACCTGCCGTTCCAGCCCAAGGTCCTCGGCAACCACTTCTTCATGCCCAACCAGGAGGGCTACCAGGACAATTCAGGCGGCTTCGGAAAGCGGGACACGGCACGTGCCGAGCAGTTGCTGGATGCCGCCGGCTGGCGGGACAACGGGCCCGGCAAGCCGCGCACCAAGGACGGCAGACAGCTGACCCTGGACTACGTACTGCCGTCGGACACCGCGGGACTGGCGATGGACCAGGCCAAGCTCACCCAGCAGATGCTCGGCGAGATCGGCGTCGCCGTCGAGCTGCGCAAGGTGCCGTCCAACGACTACTTCGACAAGTACATCCACCGGAGCAACTACGACCTCAGCCAGTTCCGCCAGGTCGACCAGGTCTTCCGCTCCGAGGCGTACGGCGGCTACCGCACGCCTCAGGGCGACAACACCTTCACGAACTACGGCGGGGTGTCGTCCCCCGAGGTCGACGCGCTGCTGCTGGAAGCGTCCCGGACCACGGACGCGGCACGGCAGATCGCCCTCTACAACAAGGCCGACGCCGCGGTCTGGCGGCTGGGCCACTCGCTCCCCCTGTACCAGCGTCCGCAGATCTTCGCGGTGCGCAAGGGACTCGCCAACTTCGGCCCGACCGGCCTCGGGAGCGAACAGCTCGCCGAAGCGGGCTGGTTGAAGTAGTCGGAACGGCGGTCGACGAGGGGCGGGGGCGGGTGGGGTGGCAGTGCCCCACCCGCCGGACGTGCCGTCAGCTCCAGAGCCGTGTGGTGACCACGCGCGGTGTGTTCGCCGGACGGTCGGCCGGATAGGTCAACGTCACCCGTGTGTAGTGCTGTTGACCGGAGTGACCGGACCGGGGTTGCGGGTTGTCGAAGCGCACCCGGACGGGGTAGCCGTGGAAGTGGCCCGCCGCGCAGTACGGGCGGCAGTCGTTGACCATGTCCATCCCCACCGCCGCCGCGGACGGGGAGGTCCAGTGCGACCAGCGCAGCGACTTCAGGACGTTGTTGCCGTCACCGCAGGCCAGGATGAAGCTGCCGGGACGCTCCAGTGCCTTGCCGGCGCAGTCGACGACCGCCACCCGCTGGCCCCTGGGCGGAGCGGAGACGGCGGAGGCGGAGACCGGCGCGGTGGCCGTCGCCAGTGCCACACCGGCACAGACGATGAGTGCTGCCGTTGCCCTGTGAACTCGCATATCCGCTCCTCAGCCGCTCGCACGGGTGGACACCTCGGACACCGGCTGCGACGCAGGGTGCGGTCGTCGTCACGGGCCGATACACGTCCCCGCGGGGCCGTCGCTGCCCCTCTGCGGAGCAGGCTACGACCGCGGCCCCCGTCGGCGCCACCCGGACCGGTCGGACCTGCGGAGGTTCCTCAGCGTGGGGCGGGGAGCACGGAGCGTACCCTGGGCGCCCCGGCGCGGGCGGGCCGTCGGGCCGCCGCTCAGCCCGTCCCGTCGGACGCCGCCAACAGGCGCTCCACCGCGGCGAGTTCGACGCACACGACCAGGCCCTCCAGCGCGTCGCGCAGCTCGTCGAGGTCGGGGTAGCTGGGGGCGAGACGGATATTGCGGTCCCGGGGGTCCTTGCCGTGGGGGAAGGTGGCTCCGGCAGGGGTCAGCGCGATGCCGGCCTCCCCGGCCAGCTCGACCACGCGCGCCGCGCAGCCGTCCAACACGTCCAGGCTCACGAAGTAGCCGCCCCGGGGACGGGTCCAGGAGGCGACACCCGTGCCCCCGAGCCGCTTCTCCAAGACGGTGTCGATCAGTTCGAACTTGGGACGCAGCAGGGCGGCATGGCGTTCCATGTGGGCCGCCACGGCCGGCGCGTCGGGCAGGAAGCGGGCGTGCCGCAGCTGGTTGACCTTGTCGGGTCCGATCGTCCGCTTCGCGAAGTGACCGAGCAGCCAGGAGACGTTGGCGGGCGAGGACCCGAAGAAGGCGACGCCGCTGCCGGCCGCGGTGATCTTCGAGGTCGAGCCGAAGACGAACACCCGGTCGGGATGGCCGTGCTCCGCGCTCAGGCCGAGGATGTCCAGCAGGGGCTCGTCCGCGTCCGTCACGCCGTGCACGGCATAGGCGTTGTCCCAGAAGACGCGGAAGTCGGGGGCCGCGGTCTCCATCGCGGCAAGGCGGCGCACCGTCTCGGCGGAGAAGGTGACGGCCGTGGGGTTGCTGTACTTCGGCACGCACCAGATCGCCTTGACCCGTTCGTCGGCGACGAGGCGTTCGACCTCGTCCATGTCCGGGCCGGTCTCGGTCATCGGCACCGGAATCATGTCGAGGCCCAGCTTCTCGCAGATCGCGAAGTGCCGGTCGTAGCCGGGCACCGGGCACAGCACGGCGGTCCGCCCCTCCCGGGGCCAGGGCGCGGACGAGCCGGGCACACCGAACAGCACGGCGTCCACCAGGCACTCGTACATCAGCTCCAGGCTGGAGTTGCCGAAGGCGACCAGTTGCTCGGCCGGGACCTGGAGCGGCCCGGAGAACGTCGCCCGCAGTTCGGGCAGGCCCTGCAGGCCGCCGTAGTTACGGCAGTCGGTACCGTCCTGCGCGGTGTGGCCGTCGGCGCCCGGCATCCCCAACAGAGGCTGTGAAAGGGTGAGTTGCTCGGGGGAAGGCTTGCCTCGGGTCAGGTCCAGACGCAGCCCCTGGCCCTTGAGGCGCTGGTGCTCGTCGCGGAGCGCGATGAGCCGGTCGGACAGTGCGGCGTGTGTCAGTGCGGGCAGTTCCAATTCCCTCATCCTTTCCTCGTACGCCCCGCCGGCCACAGCAGGCGCGGGACGGCATCACCGTAACCCGGAGGGGACCACGATCACCTGCCCATTTCCGCCCGTTCGATGCCGCCGGATGCCTGGCGCGGTGCGGGCGCGCCAGGCATCCGGCGGCGGTCAGGCCCGCGCGGCCGAAGGTCGTGGCGCGGACTCTCGCGGCGCGGTCGTCAGGGCGGCGCGCAGGGCGGCCAGCCAGTGCGCGGTGGTGCGGCGGGCCACCTCGGTGTGCGGCGCGTACGCCTCGAAGAAGTGCCAGGCGCCGGGCACGTCCTTGGTCTCGACGGGCACCTCGGCCTCCATCAGGCGGCGCGCGTAGTCCCGCCCCTCGTCGCGCAGCGGGTCGAGTCCGCAGGTCAGGACGTAGGCGGGCGGGAGGCCCGAGAGGTCGGTGGCGCGGGCGGGGGCCGCGTAGGCGGGGGTGTCCGGACCGCGGTCAGGGCCGAGGTAGGTGTCCCATGTGTGCCCCAGGCCGGCGCCGTTGATGATCCGGCGGTCGGTGACGCCCCGCACGGAGGCGGTGTGGAGACGGTCGTCCAGACAGGGGATGAGGAGCCCTTGCCAGACGATGCGGGGGCCCCGGCGGTCGCGGGCCATGAGGCAGACGGCGGCGCTGAGGCCGCCGCCCGCGGAGGCCCCGGTGACGGCGATCCGGTCGGCGTCCAGGCCGAGTTCGCCGGCGTGGGCGGCCATCCATTCCAAGGCGGCGTAGCAGTCCTCGACACCGGCCGGATAACGGTGTTCGGGGGCGAGCCGGTAGTGGACGTTGACCACGACCGCGCCGGCCGCGACGCACGCCTCACGCGCCATGGGGCTGGGCCCGTCCAGCTCCCCGTAGACGAAGCCGCCCCCGTGGAGATAGAGCACGCCCGGCAGTACGCCCACCGCTCCGGCCGGCCGGAGCACCTGGACGTCAATGGTGTTGCCGTCCGGGCCGGTCAGGGACGTCCGCCGGATGGTGACGCGGCCGTCGTCGGCGGGCATCAACGGCGCCATGAGCGCCCGGAAGCCGGCCCGGAGTGCCGCGACATCGGCGTAGGGATTGTCGGGCCGCTCGGGCAACGCGGCGAAGACGTCGGCCAGTTCGGGATGCACGGAGAGGTGCGACGAGCGGGTTTCGCCCTGGTCGTGGGCGTGGGAGTGGGCGTGCATGCGGTATCTGTCCCCGTTCTGCGGCGTGCCACGGCATGGCGGCGGTCACTGCGGCAACCCTCGGCCACCGCTGTCGACCGTCGAGGCCACCATGACCACCGCGACTTAGACCATCTCATTGATATGGTCCCAACGAGAAGGAAGGTATGGTCTCAATGAGACCGTGTCAAGTGAGCGGAACAGGCGAGGGGAACATGGCGGAGTACAGCCCGGCGAGGTACGTCGTACTGGGTCTGATCGCCCGGCACGGCGCCATGACGCCGTACGAGCTCAAGGCCCGCGTCGAGGACGACATCCAGCCCTTCTGGCCGATCCTGCACGCGCAGCTCTACCGGATTCCGCCCGAGTTGGCCCAGGCCGGCCTGCTGCGGGAGGAGGCCGAGACCACCGGTCGGCGCCGCCGGATCTTCCACCTCACCGACGCCGGCCGCGCCGCACTGGCACGCTGGCTGGCCGACCCGGACACCCCCGAGGCGGAAACCCGCGACCCGGCGCAGCTCAAGCTCTTCTTCGCCGACCTCGGCGACCCGTCGGACATCGTCGCGCTCGCCAACCGCCAGGCCGCGCGGCACCGCACCTGGCTCGCGCACTACACCTCGCTGCGCGCCGACCTCGCCCCCGCCGAGGATTCCCGACAGCGGTCCCGGGCCCGACTGCTCCGACTCGGGGTGCTCCACGAACGGGCCCACGCGGAGTTCTGGGAATCGATCGCCGCCGACCCGGAGCAACTGGACGACCCCGTTTCCCGGCCCCCTTCCCGCCCCTCTCCCTGACCCCCGACCCGCTTCCCGCTTCCCGCTTCCCGCTTCCCGCTTCCCGCTTCCCGCGCAGTGAATTCCGGGCGAACCGCACGGACCGCTCTTGAATTTCGGACGATCTCGCCCCGAATGCGCCACAGAAAAAGCCCCCTTGTTTTCCCCGCCTCACCTCGCGCCGCACCACATCACATCGACTCGCACCCCGCCATCACCTCCGCAATTTCACGGACGCGGCAGCCCGGGCACCGGCGCCGGGGCGACAACTACCCCCAGTGACAGCGCAATCGCCGCCGGAATTGGGGGAAGTTGCCGGGTCCCAGCAGGGCGAACAGGCGTAGGATCGCTCACAGAGGGCGACTCATACCGTCGCCACATTCCGGGAGTTGGCACGGAGCGGTCGAATGATCCGCTTGCGTTTTCTCTCCGCCTCACGCATCAGATCGAGTCGGATTGAGTCAGATCGAGTCGGGGCGCTTCTTCCGGCCCTCGGGACTACCCTGCTTCCGGCCCTCAGAGGGAGAACACCATGAACACCACGGCAGGGAACCAATCCGCGGCAGACACGCATACCGAGCACGAGAACCACCCATGGACGATTTCCGTCGCGGACCACCCCAAGCGCGTCGACAGCCAGCAGTACAAGGACAGCCGCGCGCTGATGCTGAAGCTCGTCGACACGATCGATGACTGGACGTTCGCCCCCGGGCCTTATCAGGACCACCACGGCGGCGGAGTCTGGGTCAAGGACCAGGGCGGCTGGATATGCCTGTTCCTGCCGCTGGGCATCGAGTGGTCGGCGCAGTTCTGCGCGGATCCGGCCAAGGTGGACCAGATCCGCCTGCTCGCGGCCCGCGTGATCGCCGCGTTCCCGGACACGCTGCCCGGCTATGCGGAGTTCGGCTATCAGGACGGCGAGCGGCTGCTGAACACGCGGATCGAGACCGCCGAGCAGGTGTCCGAGTGGACGGACTCGATATTCAACGCGTCGGTACCACTACCTGCCGGTATTCACTCCGGGGTGCTCCCGACGGCCGCCGGCTACCACCACTACCCCAAGCCGATCGTGGACATCGACCACTTCCGCTTCGACGACTTCAACCTGTTCGTCGAGGACGACCAGGGACTGTCGGTCGCGGTCGTCCCGGTCGCACCGCGCGGCTCCGGTGACGGCCGGGTGCGCGTGCTCGCCGCCCACCCCAGCTCGCGCTACGCCAAGCACCTCGTTCCCCCCAGCGGCGGGGTCCACCCCGAGACGGCCCAGGACATCGAGAGCCTGGCCACGGAGCCGGCAGGCGCCGTGCTGCCCGCCCGCGACCCCCTGGCCGAACAGGCGTTCCGCCTCCAGCAACCGATGCCCGCATAGGGCCGGCCGCTATGCGGGCCCGGTCCGGCTGTCCGGCCGGACCGGGCCCGCGATCAGGCCGCCACGGTGGACGGTGCGTTGACGCAGAACTGCACGAGCCCCGCGCTGACGTCCTTGATGATGTTCTCCATCTCGTTCCACGGCGGCTGGAACTCCGTGCCCCACTCGATGGTGTAGGCGAGGACCTTCCCCTTGGCCGGGTCGACGAAGTGCCTGCCGAACGCGTAGTCGTCGCTGGTCCCACAGGTCGGATACAGGTCGAAGGCCGACTTGGCGGTGTACTTCCTGCCGCGCACGGCCTGCAATCCGTCCCGGAAGTCCCGGGCCAGTTCGATCTCGTGATCAAAGTCGATCTTGGGGATGAACTCGCGGTACTGGGTGTCCCCCGCGTCGCCCCGCACGCCGTCGAAGGTGTGGTTGAGGAAGTTCATCGACGGGTCGGTGGACTGGTCCTGGTCGTCGCCCCAGACATACAGCATGTCCTCCGAGAAACTGTGCACGTCGATGAACCAGCGGGTCCGGGGGTAGGCGTCCAGCAGCCACCGCACGTTGCGCGTCTCCGGTTCGGAGAACGGACCGGGCCCGTGGTACAGCTGCGGATCGCACGGATCGGTCGACACCCGCACGCCCGCGGTGGGCGCGAAGGCCGTCGCGGCGTCGAAGAGGAAGTCGTAGTTGCGGTTGATGTCCACGCCCACACAGTCACCCTCGCCGTTCCCGTAGGCCGGGTTGCGGTTCTTCCGCCACATCGGCTCGACGGTCTGGCTGTACTTCCGGCCGTCCGGGTTGACCAGGGGAAAGAGCACGATCTCCAGGTCGTCCAGGAGCGTCTTCACCTGGGCCGCGGAGTACGACTGGCCACCGTAGGCCAGCCCGGAGTGCGTGTGACAGGCCCGCAACAGGTCGGCGGCGAAGTAGACGAGGATCTCGCAGCTGCCCCATTCGCGGGCGTGCACACCCCCGATGAGCATCACGCAGTCCCGGCTGCCGGCGGGTCCCGCGCCCAGGCGGACGGCGTGGCAGCCGACGCCCTCGATCGAGGGCTCGGGAAGGTCGATCAACTCGCAGAGCGCCGGGTAGGCCCTCGACAGGTTCACCAACGCCGAGTCGACCTCGGTGGTGTTGAGATACGGCATCTCAGCCTCCTGGCCCCTTGTCCTTGAGCATCTCGCCCAGTCCGTACGGCACTTCCTGCGGATCGGCGAACCGGTTGCCGCGTCCAACCTCCGCCTGGCGGGCCCGCCCGGTCTCGGTCGCGTCCCTGAGGACGTCCACCGAAACGCCCTCGCGCGCCAGCCGATCGGCCTTCCCGCGCGGTACGAACGCCTCGATGGTCATCTCGTTCCCGGGCCCCGTGGTCCCGCGGGGACGTCCGCCGATGTCCAGCGACTCCTCCCGCAGCAGGGTCCGCAGCGTCTCCGCGTCGTCGGCGGTCACCCGCACATGCAGAATGTTCTCGCGCTCCGACATCTCAGCCCCTTCGTGGTGTCCGGCGTCCGATGGTGGCCCCCGTCGTGACGTCGACGCGCCGTCCTCGGCGTCCGCCGCGTCGCGGGGCATCGCCGCATGACGAGCCGCACGGCCGACCCGGCCGACGCTCGTGACCGGCGGCTCCGCCCCCTCACCAGTCATCCCGTAGGGGGCCGTCCGTCACCGGCGTACCGGCTGCCGAACGGACGACCGGCGCGCGTGCCCGCTCTCTTCACGTCATCATGGCCATTCCGCCGTCACCGCGGCGTGACCGAGGCGTCATACCCGCCGGCGACCGGTTCGCGGTACGTCGCCGGACAGGCGGCACACCGCGCCGCGGCCGACCGCAGATCGGCGACGAGACCGAGCAGCCGGGACGTCGGACGCAACCCCAGTTCGGCCTGGAGCAGGGACCGGTAGCGCTGGAACTCGCGCAGCGCCTCGGACTGGTTACCCTCGGCGAGATGCGCCTTGATCAGGACTGCCCGGGCGGTCTCGCGCAGCGGCTCGGCGCGCACCGCGGCCCCGGCGGCGCACACGGCGTGGCCGAAGTGCTGGGCGCTGATGAAGCGGGTGGCGAGCGCTTCGAGGGCGTGCATCCGCAGTTGCCGCCACTCCTCGGCCTCGCGCAGCGCCCATTCGTCGCACCAGCCCGGCAACAGGTCCTGGGACAGCGCGTCGATCTCCGAGGCCCCCAACCCCAGGCACACGGACGTGCCCGGGGACGCCACCGAAGAATCGACGAGCAGGTGGGCGAGCGGCTTCAACTCCCGGAAGTCGACGTCCACACCGCCGGCGAGCGCCAACGCGCCGGGGCCCACGTCGAGCATGCGGCAGCCCGCACAGCGCAGCCGGTTGAGCGCCGAACGCAACGACGCGTACGCCCGGCACTCGGAGACGTCCGGCCAGAGGCTCTCCGCGACAAGGCCCCGCGGCACCGCGCCGTAGCGCAGCGCGACAAAGGCGAGCAGGCGTTCCGATCCCGCGGGGATCCGCGCCGGGTCGTCATCCGTGACCAGTCGGAAGCCGCCGAGCAGTTCAACGCGTGCGCGGCGGCCGCGGGGTGGGGGCGGACGACGCCGCGTTCCCCCTCCCTCGGGCGGATGGATCGCCGGGGTGTCGCGCACGACGCCGAGTTCCGTCCCGGTGCTGCGACTCATCGCCTCCGCATCTCCTGACGGCCAGCCACACGCTCCGATCGGGGCACGGCGTCATATGAGGAGGGTCATATGCCGCCGACTTCCCTGCTTCCATCCTGCGCCGCACCTCCGACCGCTGTCGAGTGCTCCACGGCAACCCCACAGCAGCGCAAGTCCCCACCCTCCCCCACGGAATCCCCCGCAATCCCACGGCACCCGCAGAACCCCGAGAACCCGAGCCGCCCAAGAAGTGGAACAGGCAATAATTTCCGACGTCAACCGGCATCTGGCCGCTTCCCGAGAGGCCGAAACACCCTGCGCGCACAGGCAGGCAAAGGCCACAGCGACAAAAGCCGTGGCGGGCGATCCGCAACGGAACGATCCGAGATGATCCAGATGCCGCAGCCACTCCACAGCGAGACGATGAAAACGACCCCTGCGCAAGGCCGGAGGGGTGCCGACGCTGCCCGTACCGCCGGCAGCGACAGCACCGACGGCACTGCTCCGAGAGGCCGTTCGGCAGCCTCTCCCGCGGGGCGCTGCGACGCCGGCCTTCACGACATCCAGGATTCAAGGAACGAAGGCGCCAAGGCACAAAGGCGTAAGGAAGAAAGACGCAAGGCATAAAGGATTGAGCCAACCATGACCGTCACAGGGATCGACGTGTCGTCAGCCCAGTCGGAGAAGTACCCGACGGCCGGCAGCGATTTCGTCTTCATCAAACTCACCGAAGGCACCACCTACACGAATCCCAAATGGGTGGCCCAGCGCAAGACCGCACGAAACGCCGGACTGGTGACCGGCTTCTATCATTTCGCCCGGCCGGGCCCTGTCACCTCCCAGGTCGACTTCTTCCTCTCGAAAATCAATCTGATCGAGGGGGACATTCTCATCCTCGACTGGGAGGACGCCCGCGTCCCGAATTCGTGGAAGGACAGCTGGCTCAAACAGGTGCAGCAGCGCACCCCCGGCCACAAGACGCTCCTGTACTGCAACCGGGACTTCTGGCTGCACCGCGACACCACGTCCTTCGCCGGGGACGGCCTCTGGATCGCCCAGTACAACAACAAGCCGGGCCAGCCGGACATCCACAGCGCGTGGCTGTTCCACCAGCACACCGACCGGCCCATCGACACCAGCATCGGCAAGTTCGAGGACAAGGCGGCACTGCACACCTGGTCCGGCCACGTCGCCATCCCCGCGTGACCCGACGGGCACCACCGAGACCCGCGCCCCGCGCGGAGCGGGAGCACTGAGCGCGCCGGAAGGATTCGGCCCGCAACCTCCGCCGGCGCGCCCGGGTCGCGCCGGCGGATCCCCGTATCGCCACGTCCGCGGCTCAGTCGGCGTCGACGCGCAGGGACGCGAAGTGCAGGTTCTTCCGCTCGCCGCGACCGAGGTGGGCGACCGGCGCGCCCTTGCAGCCCGGGTGGGCGTAGAAGTGGGCGGTCTTGCCGACCAGCGAGAGGTTGGAGGCGGTGCCGGCACCGGCGACGGTGTAGCAACGGCCGGGCTCGGGTTGGTTCAGGGTGGCGCTCTTACCGTGCGGGGTGGTGTAGGTGATCATGCCGAGGTCGGCCGCACCGGCGGCGGCCGTCGACGTCAGGACCGCGCCGACGGCGAGCAGCACGGCCGCCGGCACACGTCCACGACCACGACGGCGGTCACGCACAACGGAGTTCATCGGGGTCTCCAGAGGGGAGGGGGCGAATTGTCGTCCGGTCCAACGACGGACCGGCCGCACCGTGACGGCGACGGTGCCAACTCACCCGCCGCCCCACCCCGCTGAACGACAGCCGGCATCGGAGGCTCGTCGCGTGTCACGTCCGCAGCGCCTCGTCCACCGTCCGGGCCGGGGCGTCCGCGGCGTTCTGCGTGCGCAGGCCGAAGAGCGGGGTGCCGTGGTCGGCGCGGAAGGCGCGGCTGCGGCGCACGGTCAGCACCACCATCGCGCCGAGAATCGCGAAGGACTGGATCCTGCCGACCACCGGCACTAGGTCCACGGGCAGTTCCCACGCCCACACCGTGCTCAGCGCGGCATCGAGCAACTGCGCGCCGCCCCACAGGGCCGTCATTCCCCGCAACGCACCCCGGAATTCCGGCAGTTCGCGCCAGGCACGCTCCGCATCCGCCTCCCCCGCCGACCTGCGCAGCCGGCGCCCGAAGTGGAACGCGAAGGGCCGGGCCCCGAACAGGGTGCCCAGCATCCACAGGCCCAGGGCGGCCGGGATGCCCGCGTCCTTCAACAACAGCACCCGCGGGCTGCCGCTGATCGCGGACAGCCCCGCGGACACCGCCAGCAGCACGACCACGAGGAGGTCGAAGAGGTCGATCCGCCGGCGCACCAGCGCGGTGCCCAGTGCGTGTGCGGCCGGTACCACGCCGCTCAGCAACAGGGCCTGCCATTCGGCGACGCCCTGCGCCCGCAACACGTAGTACAAAACCAGCGGTAAAAGGATGTTGACGGTCAGCGGTACGGCCACGGCGCGCCACCGATGCGCACCACGCGTTCCCACGGTTTCCACGACGGCCTCCAACGGTCCGGTGCCGGACGCTCCGGCACCACGGTGACCTGCACCGACGTTAGGAGCCGGGCGGGTGGAGAAGCATCGGCCCCCGGGCCGGACCCGTCGGGCCGCTCCTCCACCCGCCCGCTCCACCGCCGGGTGGAGAGCCGCCGGCCGTACCCCCGTCGCGTCAGCCCCGGTCAGCTCTCACCGCCCTTCTTCATCAGCTCCAGCAGGCTGGAGAAGCTGTCGGCGCCGTGTCCGGCCTTGATGCCGCGTCGGAAGAGTTCGACGACCGCGGCGGGCAGTGCGGTGTCGACGCCCGCGTCGGCGTTGGTGTGCAGGACGTGTTCGACGCTGGCCAGACCCATGGCCAGGCGGTCCACGTCGCCTTGGTGCGCGCCGGCGTCGATGCGCTCGGCGTAGAAGGTGAAGAAGCCCGGCAGGGAGTTCGCGGTCTCCACGGCGTGTCCCAGGATGTCGGACGCGGCGAGGCCGTTGGCGTCGGCGAGGGCGATGGCCTGCCAGTAGCCGAGCATGGACGTCCAGAACATGACCATGCCCATCTGGTAGTACAGCGCCGCGAGTCCCGGGTCCTCGCCCCGGTAGTCGGCCTTGCCGGTCACCACTTCCAGCACCGGGCGGTGGGCGTCGAACACCTCGCGCGGGCCGCTGTAGAAGGTGGACGACTCCGGCCGGCCGATGCCCGACGGCGGGACGGTGACGCCTCCGGTGAGTTGGACGGCCCCGTGGTCGACGGCCCAGCGGGCGGCGGCTCGGGCCTTGTCCGGCGTGTCCGAACTGAGGTTGACCAGGACCCGGCCGGCCAGCGCGGAGGTGGCGGGCTCCAGTACGGCGTACATCGCCTCGTAGTCCGTGAGGCTGAGGATCACCAGGTCGTTGGCGGTCAGTGCCCGGGCGACGTCGGGGGCGAGCGTCGCGCCGCGGGCCACCAGGGCGTCCGCGCGGGAGGCCGTCCGGTTCCAGACGGTGACCTCGTATCCGCGGTCCAGGTAGGCGTCGGCCATGGCCCGGCCCATCGGGCCGAGCCCGATGACGGTGACCGACCGCTGCTCCGCGACCGTGCCCGCGGTCGAGATGGCCGTGCCGGGGTGTGCGTTGGTGCCCATGGGAAACCCTTCCGTCCGTCACTAAAACGAGCGCTCTATTTAGAGCATGTCGAGAACGTACCACAGCACTAGAACGAACGCTCTACTCAATAGTCGGTACGGTGGCACCATGCAGACCAGCACCCGGGACCGGATCGTCATCACCGCAGCCCGCCTCCTCCAGCGGCAGGGCTACGTCGGCACAGGCATCAAACAGATCGCCCAGGAGGCCCAGGCCACCCTCGGCTCCGTCTACCACTTCTTCCCCGGCGGCAAGGAAACCGTCGCGGTCGCCGCGATCGAGCACAGCAGCCGGGAGTTCGCCGCGCTCCTGCGGAAGGCGCTGGACGCCGAGGCCGATCCGGCGACGGCGGTGGACTCCTGCGCCGGCCAACTCGCCGAAGAACTCCGCGAGTCGGGCTGGATCGACGGCTGCCCGGTCACCGCGGCGGCCCTGGAGACGCTCGGGACCGACTCCCCGATCCAACAGGCGTGCGCGGCGGCACTGCGCGACTGGGAGGAGCTGGTCCGCGACAAGCTGCTGCGCGGCGGCTTCGACGCGCAGGACGCCCGGGAGCTCGCGACCACCGTCATCAGCGCCCTGGAGGGCGCCGAGGTCACCGCGCAAGTCACCCGCAGCGAGGAGCCACTGCGCACGGTGGGCCGCCAGCTGGCCCGCCTGGTCCGCTCGTACGGGGGGTCCGCTCAGTCCGCGGGCGGGACGGGCTGACGGACCGGGCGCGAAGGCCCGGCAGCCGCCGGTTTCAGAGGCTGTCGCCCAGCCGCTCGATCAGCGGCGCCGCCGCCTTGAGCGTCGCCAGTTCCGCGTCCGTGAAGTGCTCGCCGAGGGCCTTCGCCAGCTGCCGACCACGGGCGTCGCGCTTGTGGCGCAGCATCTCGACGCCGGCCTCGGTCAACGACAGGATGATCCGTCGGCCGTCGTGGGGATCGCGACGGCGCTCGACGAGGCCGCGCTCCTCCAACAGACCCAGCGTGGTCCCCATGGCCTGGGACGTGATCTGCTCGGCCCGCGCCAACTCCGCCGCCGTGGCCGGGCCGCCCCGGTCCAATCGCGCCAACGCGGCACGCTCGGGCAACGAGAGGTCGCCCGGTGCCCGCATCTGGCGCAGCCGACGCGCCAGCAGGCCGAGGCTGTCGTACAGCGCACCGGCCACGTCGTCGACGTCCGCACTCCGAGTCATGGTGGTAAGCCTAGGTTGACCAATCCGGGCAATCAACCGAGGTCGATCTCCGCCGCCGTCCCCTGTCCGACGCCGCACCTGGACGCCCCCGTCACACGTTCGCAGCAGGCCCGCGTGAAAGACCCCGGTGCGGGAACGAGTCTTTACCCATCGGAGGATCTTGCGGAGAGGGTGCACAGACATGGGAATTATCGCCTGGGCCTTGATCGGTCTGCTCGCCGGTGCCATCGCAAAGGCCCTGATGCCCGGCAAGGACCCCGGTGGTTGCCTGATCACCATGCTGATCGGCATCGCGGGCGGCCTGTTGGGCGGCTGGCTCGGCAAAGTCATCTTCGGCGTGCACTCGATCAACGGCTTCTTCCACCTGTCGACGTGGATCGCCGCCATCGTCGGTTCCGTCATCGTCCTGCTCCTCTACCGCCTCACCCTGGGGCGGAACCGCGGGCACTGACCGCGCCCGATCGGGCGCGCATCGACGGGTGAGGGGCCGGCGGCCATTTCCGCCGGCCCCTTTCCTCACACCGGAAAAATCAGTTGCCGATGTCCGCAGGAAGCCAGCAGTCTGGGCCCCGGCCGATCGTCAACAGAGCGGGAGCCTGCCATGCGCCGATTCCTCGAAAACCCCCAGCGCCCCTACCGGACGGTGAATTTCGAGGACTTCGGCACCCATGCACATCCAGCACACTCTGAACATCGGCATCCTGGCGCACGTCGACGCAGGTAAGACCAGCCTGACCGAGCGTCTGCTGTTCGACACCGGCGCCATCGACCGGCTCGGCAGCGTCGACGCCGGCGACACCCAGACCGACTCCGGCGCCATCGAGCGGCAGCGCGGCATCACCGTGCGCTCCGCGGTCGCCCCCTTCACGATCGGCGCGACGCAGGTCAACGTGATCGACACCCCCGGGCACTCCGACTTCGTCGCCGAGGTGGAACGCGTCCTCGGCGTCCTGGACGGCGCCGTGCTGGTGCTCTCCGCCGTCGAGGGGGTCCAGGCACACACCCGCGTCCTGATGCGGACGCTGCGCGAGATGCGGCTCCCGACCCTGCTCTTCGTCAACAAGATCGACCGGGCGGGCGCCCGCGGGGAGGCGCTGCTGGCCGACATCCGGCGCAAGCTGGCCCCGCACATCGTCCCGATGACGTCGGTGCAGGAGCTCGGCACGCCGTCCGCCCGCGTGCTCCCGCGCGCCCTCGACGACGAGCCGGAATTCCGCACCCAGGTCGCCGAAGCGCTCGCCGAGCTCGACGACGCGCTGCTCGCCCGCGTCGTGGACGGCCCCTTCCCCTCCCCCGACGAGCTGCACGCGGCACTCGCCGCGCAGACCCGACAGGGGCGGACGCACCCCGTCCACTTCGGGTCGGCGCGCAGCGGCGAAGGCATCGGAGCGCTCATCGACGGGATCACCCGCCTGCTCCGGCCGGCGCCCGTCGGCCGCAGCGCGGACCCGGCCGGCGCGGCGCGCCCACGGGGCACGGTCTTCGCCGTCGAGCGCGAACCCTCCGGGCAGAAGACCGCCTATGTGCGGCTGTTCTCCGGAACGCTGGCCGCGCGCCAACGGGTGGCCCTACACCGGAACGGCCCGGACGGCAGCCGCCTGACATACCCCGGCCAGATCACCACGCTCCAGGTCGTCGGCCGGCCGGGCAACGGCAACACGGGGCTCGCCGGCGGCCAGGGCATCCGGCAGTTGACGCCCGGGACCATCGGGAAGGTCAGTGGGCTGACGGAGGTCCGGGTCGGTGACCGGCTGACCGACCCCGCCGGCCGGGACGACGGCCCGCGGCCGCCGCACTTCCCCGCGCCCACCCTGCGGACGCTCGTCCGTCCCCGGGTCCAGGTACCGGGCGCGGCGGCGCGCCTGCACGCGGCGCTGCAGCACCTCGCCGAACAGGATCCGCTCATCCATGCCGCTCCCGGCCCCGAGGGCAGCACATCGGTCCTGCTGTACGGCGAGATCCAAAAGGAGATCCTCGCGGCGACCCTCGCCGACGACTTCGGCATCGAGGCGGTCTTCGCCCCCAGCCGCACGGTCTACCTGGAGCGGCCGGTGGGCGTCGGCGAGGCGCACCAGTCGCTCGGGCGGCGGGCGCCGAGTCCGAGCGGCTTCTGGGCCACCGTCGGGCTGCGTGTCGAGCCCGCGCGACGGAACTCCGGGGTCGCCTTCCGGTACGAAACCGAACGGGGCGCCCTCCCCCACGCCTTCCACACCGCCATCGAGGAGACCGTGCACTCCGCCCTCCGCAGCGGCCCGCGGGGCTGGGCGGTCACCGACTGCACCGTGACCCTGACCCGCTCGGGCTTCGCGGGCCCGGTCAGCACCGCCGGCGACTTCCGGGGCCTGACACCGCTGGTGCTCGGGCAGGCCCTGGAGCGGGCCGGGACGCAGCTCTACGAGCCCTGCCACACCTTCGACGTGGACATCCCGCTCGACGCGCTGCCGGCCGTCACCTCATGTCTCGCCGCCCTCGGGGCGGACCTGGAGGAGACCGCGGGCGGTACGACTTCGTGGCTGGTCAAGGGCGTGATCCCGGCCAGTCGGGTGCGATCGGCGGAGCATCGGCTGCCGGGGCTTACCCGCGGCGAGGCCCTGTGGTGGTCCCGGCCCAACGGAGACCGGCCGATCAGCCGCTCGGCCGCCGGGACGCCGGGGCGCTGATCGACGGCCGCGGGGCACTGTCCAACGCTGTCCAACGGTGGGAATACCTGCCCGGCCGCCGGCTCCGACCGGCGGCCGGGCAGGAGCCGGGAAATGAAAAAACCCCGGCGCATCGTGATGCGAACGGGGTTTGACAACCGGGGCATTTCTCCGCGTATATTGAGCGTTTGAATATTGCGAAGAAATCAACCCAAAGAATCTCACTGCTGCACAGCATATTCGAGCGGAGCTGAATTGTCAAACGAGGAATTGCGTAAGGAGCAGGAATTCATCGGCCTGCTGCACGATCGCCTCGACACCCTGCGATCCGGGGCACGCACGACCATGGAACAGGCCCTTCCGCAGGCCGGGGGAACCTTCCAGGCACGCCTGGAACGGGATGTGATGGTCGCCGAACAGGCCGAGCTGCTGGCCGGTTTCGAGGCCGGGGAACACGGACTGTGCTTCGGCCGTCTGGCGTTCCGGGACGGCCGCGACCACCACATCGGCCGGATCGGCATCCGGCGCGACGACGCCGACCGCACTCCGCTGGTCATCGACTGGCGGGCCGACGTCGCCCGCCCCTTCTACCTCGCCACCGGGCACACCCCGATGGGACTGCGGCGCCGGCGCCATCTGACCACCAAGGGCCGCCGGGTGACCGCACTGCACGACGAGATCCTGGACCTCACCGACTCCGAACGCAGCGGCCACGAAGGGGCCGACGCGGACGCCATCCTGCTGGCGTCGCTGGACGCTGCGCGCACCGGGCGGATGCACGACATCGTCCAGACCATCCAGGCCGACCAGGACCGCATCATCCGCGCCCCGCACCACGGCGTCCTCGTCGTGGAGGGCGGTCCGGGCACCGGCAAGACCGTCGTGGCCCTGCACCGGGCCGCGTATCTGCTGTACGCGCACCGCGAGCAACTCGCCCGCCGCGCAGTGCTGATCGTCGGGCCCAACCCGGCATTCCTCGGCTATATCGGGCAGGTCCTGCCCTCGCTCGGCGAGACCGGCGTGCTGTTGGCGACGCCCGGCGAGCTGTTCCCCGGGGTGACCGCGACCGGCACCGACACGCCGCGCGCCGCCGAGGTCAAGGGCAGCGCGACGATGGCGGACGCCCTCGCGCGCTTCGTGGCCGACCAGCAGCTGCTCCCCGACCCCGAGCTCGTCATCGACCACGAGGACGGCGAGCTGTGCCTGGACGCGGCGATCGCGGACGAGGCCCGCCGGCAGGCCCGGGCCACCCTGCTGCCGCACAACCTGGCGCGCCCGCACTTCGCCTTCCATGTGATCGATGCGCTCACCGCCCAACTCACCGAGCGGATCGGCGCCGACCCCTACGGCGGCCCCAACCTCCTCGGCCCGGACGACATCGCCCAGCTGGGCAAGGGCATCGCCACCAGCGGCGAGGTACACCGCGCCATCGAGGAACTGTGGCCGTCGCTCACCCCGCAGCAGCTGGTCGCCGACTTCCTCTCCGAACCGGTGCACCTGCCGGACGCCGACGCGGCGGCGATCCGCCGTACCGGCGGCGACTGGACCCCGGCGGACGTCGCGCTGCTGGACGAGGCGGCCGAACTCCTCGGCGAGGACGACTCGGCCGCCCGGGCCGCCGCCGAGGCCGAACGCCAGGAACTCATCACCTACGCGCAGGGCGTGCTGGACCTCTCCTACGGTTCGCGCACCCAGGAGTTCGAGGACCGGGAGGACGAGGATTCGGAGGTGCTGGCCGCACACGACCTGATCGACGCGGACCGGCTCGCCGAACGCCAGGAGGAGGCCGACCACCGCACCGCCGCCGAACGCGCCGCGGCGGACCGCACCTGGGCCTTCGGCCACATCATCGTCGACGAGGCGCAGGAGCTCTCGCCGATGCTGTGGCGACTGCTGATGCGGCGCTGCCCGACCCGTTCCATGACGCTGGTCGGCGATCCCGCGCAGACCTCCGAACCGGGTGGCTGCGGTGCCTGGGAGACCATCCTCGCGCCGTACGTCGAGGACCGTTGGGAACACGTCCGGCTCGGCGTCAACTACCGTACGCCGACCGAGATCATGGAGGCCGCGGCGGAGATCCCGCGGATGGTCGACGCGTCCTTCGTGCCGCCGAAGTCGATCCGCTCCACCGGCGTCCCCCCGTGGGCCCGGCGCACCGACGACCTGCCGCGGGCCGTCGCGGAGGCGGTGGCCCGCGAGGCGGCGGGCGACGGTCAGGGCCGTCTTGCCGTGATCGCCCCGAGCGAGCACTGCGCCGCCCTGGCGGCCGCCCTGCCGACGGCCTCCGTCGGTCCCACGCCCGACCTGACCAGCCCGGTGGTGATCCTGCACCCGCGCCAGGCCAAGGGGCTGGAGTTCGACTCCGTTCTGGTCGTGGAGCCGGCGGAGTTCGGGACGAGCGATCTCTATGTCGCGCTCACCCGGGCGACCCAGCGGCTGGGCGTGCTCCACACGCAGACGCTGCCGCGCGGGCTGACCGCGCTGGCGGACTGACCGGCAGCCGCGCGGACAGCCGCGCGGGCCCTCGTCGTACGGGTGGCACGACGAGGGCCCGACGGTGTGTCAGTGACCTGCGGAGGTGCGGCGGCGGGCGGCGACGACCAGCCCGGCGCCGGCGGTGAGGGCGAGCGCCGAGCCGCCGAGCGCCCACGGGGTGGCGGGGCCGACTCCGGTGGCGGCCAGTTGGCGGTCGCCGGCCGAGGGGGCGGAGCCGGTGCCGAGCGGGGGCGCGACCGCGGGCCGGACGCCGCCGGTGCTGTCGCCGCCGGTACCGGGCTTGGCGGGTTCGGCGGTGGTGGCCGTCCCGTCGCCCCGCTCGCCGGCCTCGCCACCGTCACCGGTGGTGGGGGTCGGCTTCTTCTTGGCCGCTTCCTCCTCGGCCCTGCGCTTGGCCTCGGCCTCGGCGTTCGCCTCGTCCTTGGCGCGGGCCTCGTACTGGCCGACGTCGAGGAAGCGGCGGATGTCCTCCATCGTGCCGTCCAACGCCTTGTTGGCCGCCGCCCTCACCTCGGGGCCACCGGAGCTGAGGAGCTGCGAGACATGTACGCGGTCGTCGTCGTCCCGGGCCGCGCGCCAACCGGACTCCAGGAAGCGCACCCGGTCTTCGGGGGTGCCGTTCAACGCCCGCTGTGCCGCTTCGTCGACGCCCCGGCCGATGCCCTTGTCCGCGAGGATCTTCAGGATGGCGACGCGGTTGTCCTCGTCGCGTGCCGCGTACTGGCCGACGTCGAGGAAGTGCCGCATGGCCTCGGGGCCGCCGTCGAGCGCCCGCTGGGCCTCCCGCTCCAGCCCCTTGCCGATGTTCTTGTCCGCGAGCATCCGCAGGATCGCCATCCGGTCCCGCTCGGCGGACGCATCGCCCTCCCCGGCCGACTCCGCCGGCTTCGTCTCCGGCGAGGCGTCCGGGGCCGAGTTGGCCGGTGACGCACCACGGTCGGCAGCCATCGCCGGCGAGGAGAACAACACGGCCGGGGCTATCGCCGCAGCGGCGACCACGGCCGAAACGCGCGCCAACTTCACGCAGTACACCTACTTCGCTAAGAACTACCCAAAAACTGTCATCGACAAGGTAAAGCAGACGTAAGGTGATGTGATCAGCCGGGTGTTCCCGCGGTGCGGCAGTCGTCCCGCCCCGGACGCCCTCACATTCGGACAGGCCATGGAGGAGAAAAGGATGACCCCTCACCACCGCCGCACCCTCCACTGTGCGCTCATCGGCGCCGTCGCAGTCACCTCGCTGGGGGTCACCGCGGGGCCGGCTTCGGCCAAGTCCTCGCTCTCCTTCACCGCCGGCCCCCGCTCGGTCGGCCTGGGCGGCCTCGTCCGCGCCGCCGCCAAGGCGAGCGACGACAACGCCACGTTCAACAAGGTCTGCGTACAGCAGCGCTGGTCGGCCACCGCCTGGCACAACGTCGCGTGCTCCAAGCCCGCGCGGCACGCCGGAGGCGCCGTCAACGTCACCCTGCGCGTGAAGCAACGCGGCCATCTCCAGCTGCGCGCGGCCCTCTTCGAAGGCCGCTCCGCCCAGGACCAGCACCCCAAGACCCGCTCGACTTCCCGCCCGATCACCGTCACGGTCCACTGAGGCACCGCCCGGCGGCCCGCGTTGAGCCGCCGAGGGCGGGGAATCGGGGCAGGCCGGGTGTCGTTTCGGGACCACGAGTCGGGTTCCCCGGGTGCCCGCCCTCGTCATTCCGGCCAGGTTTGCAGGCAATCTGCGACACGTTCCCCGACGGTGACGACACTGGTCGGCATCATGCACCCACCGCCCCCAGACACGCGCATGACGCACCACACCGAACCGAACGGTAGTTCGCTTCGGTGTATCGGGGCGTGCAATGATCGCGGTATGTCGGTTTCTGTGCAGGTTTTTCGGGAGCGTGGGGCGGTCCCCGACCTCTGGTGCGACGACCGGACGTTCGCGGTGGTGGTGGCGCGCGACGCCGGGTCGACCGTCGGGTCGTTGGCGGTGCTCGACCTGGGGGCGGCGGACCCCGATCTCCGCTTCGTGGGAGTCGTGGCGGGCCCGGGGGAGGTCCGGGTGCCGCTGGTGGGGGCGGCGGTGCCGGTGGTGCGGGACGCCGGGGGTCGGACGCTTCGATGGGTCGAGGAGACGGGCGAGCTGTCCCTCTCCGCTGCCGCCGCCCTGGAGCAGTTGGGGGCGGTCGCCGGGGACGAGGTCCATCGCTGGTGGCGCAGGGAGTTGGCGGCGGAACCGGCCGCCACGCCGGGCGGCCGGGCCCCCGGGTCACCGACTGCGGAGGGCACCCTCTTCCGGGTCGGGGTGGGCGATGCCTGGTGCGATGTCGAGGTGGACGAGGGCCGGGCGGTGCTGGTGCACGACCGGCAGGAGGAAGGGACGGCCGCATCGCTCGCGGCGCTCGTGTCGTTGGCGGTGCGCCAGGTGACGGCGGAAGCCCCGGGGACCCCGGCGGTCGAGACATGTGTGGCGCCTGGCGACGAGGTCTTCGAGGCGGCCCTGGTCTCGCTCGGCTTCGCGCCGACGACCCGGCGGGCGGTCGAATACCACCTGGCGTGGGATGCCTGAGCGACACCGGGTGCCTGACGAGCGGCGGTCGGCCGGGTCCGTTCCCCGGCCTGCTGAGGACGGACAGACCGACGCGGGCCCGAGGCGATGTCCGGGTACTGGGTACCGGTGATCGAATATCGGGTAGCAGATACCCGGCGCTCGGGACGGTCCCGTTGCGCCGGCCTCGGCAGAGGCCAGTCAGATGAGGGGATGGCGATGTCCGACTCGACCCTGGGCAACCACACCGTCCGGTCCGAACTCTCCATTGGTGGGCGCCGATTGTCGTACCTCGACTTCGGTGGGGACGGCCGTCCCTTGGTCGCGCTGCACGGCCACATATCCGAGGGCGTCATGTTCACCCACCTCGCCGGGGCACTGGGGCCCGAGTGGCGGCTGATCGCCCCTGACCAACGCGGCCAGGGCGAGTCCGAACGCGCCGACGACTACACCCGCGAGGGATATCTGGCCGACGTCCGGGCCCTCCTTGACCATCTGGCGCTGGACCAGGTGGTGCTGCTCGGCCACTCCATGGGCGCCGTCAACGCCTACCAGTTCACGGCCCGCCACCCCGAGCGCGTCAGCGCGCTGATCAACGTCGAAGGCCCGGTGGAGCTCGAACTGGACGGTCCCAACCCGCTCGCGTTCCTGCTCGACCTGCCCCGCCGGGCGGCCACCCGCGAGGAGCTCGCCGCGGGTCTGGGCCCGGCCGGCTCCCAGTTCTCCGACCGGCTGCGGCAGAGCCCGGACGGCAGTTGGCGGCTGCCGTTCCACCCCGACGACATGTTCCGGTCCGAGGAGGAGGTGCACGGCGACTACTGGGACGACTGGACGTCCAGCAGCTGCCCCGCCCTGCTGATCCACGCCACCAAGGGCTACCTGCCGCCCGCCGAGGCCCGCGGCATGGTCGACCGCCGCCCCGGCACCGTGGCGGTCCAGCTGGACGGCGACCACCTGCTGCCCACCGGTGTCCCGGAGGCTTTTGCCGCCGCGGTCCGGGACTTCCTCGCCACGCTGTAGGGACGGCGGTGGGGCGGCGGGCGCCTTGCCCGAGGAGTAAGGCGTCCCGCGCGGACGGGCACCGCGCCGCCCGCCGCCCCTGCCGTACGCGCCGCCCCACCGCATTTCCCGGGATCGCCGGCCCGCGTGACCCAGACTGGCCCCGGACGCCCGTGCGGACCGCCCCGGTACCGCCGCGCAGGCACCCGCGGAACCAGGCCCCGGTCGCGACGGAGGAACGTATGGCGGAGGAGGACGGCGACGCACCGGCTCCGGTGCCCGGGACGGGCGGCGACCGGCGGCGGTTGCGCTACGAACTGCTGAGCTGCGCGCTGCACGGTCACCACCTCGAAGGCGTGGGCGCGGAACGGGTGCGGCCGGCCGACGGCCTGCTGGTCCGTGAGGACCCGGAGGGACTGCGCTGGCACCGGTGCCTGCGGTGCGATGCCTGGGTTCCGGTGACGCCCCGACCGCAGCCGGACCGTCCGCACCCACCCGACCGGGACGAGATCGCCCTCCCGCTGCGCGGCAAGCCGCTGCGCGACCGCTATGTCCTGCGGCTGATCGCGCTGGACCGGCTGCTGCACTTCGTGGTGCTCGGGGCGTTGGCCACCGGCATCCTGGTCTTCGCGGACAAGCGCGCGAGCCTCCAGGCACCGTTCTACCGGTTCATGGACCTGCTGCAGAACGGGGTGGGCGGGGCCGGGGGCGTCTCCGACCGCGGGCTGCTCGGCGAGGTGGCCAAGGCGTTCGCGGTGCGCTCGTCGACGTTGTGGCTGATCGGTCTGGTGATCGCCGCCTATGCGCTGTTGGAAGGGGTCGAGGCGGTCGGACTGTGGTTCGGCAGACGGTGGGCGGAGTACCTCACGTTCGTCGCCACCACCGTCCTGCTGGCCCCCGAGGTCTACGAGCTGCTCTCCCGGGTGACCGTCACCAAGGTCCTCACCCTGCTCGTCAACCTCGCGGTGGTGATCTACCTGCTCTTCGCCAAGCGGCTGTTCGGCGTGCGCGGCGGCGGCCGTGCCGAGGCCGCCGAGCGCGCACGGGACGTCAGTTGGGAAGCCCTGGAGCGGGTGCCGCCCGCCCGGACGGCCGGCTGAAGCCCACCGGCACGGGTGCCTCCACCGGCCGCCGCACCGACGTCAGTCGGAGTCCAAGGCGCTTCGCACCTCCGCCGCGACCGTCTCGTCCGTCAGCAGCTCGTTGCGCTTCAGGCACGCCGCCTCGATGTTCCGGGCCCCGCTCAGCGCGGTGCTGCTCACGGGGCGATCTGCTCGTCACAGGGCGACCAGACGGTGGTGTAGCGGACCGGCGCCCGGTGCACCCTTACTTCAGGCCGAGCGCCCTGCGGATCGTGGTGAACAGGTCGGTCTGGTTCGTGATGCCGAGGACCCGGTACGCCTGCGGGCCCTAGGCGGCGATCCGCACCTGGGTACCGGTGTGCTCCTGCGACTGACCCGGGGTGTTGGTCGAGTAGTTGACCTTGAGCTGCTGGCCCTCGTTGGTGACGAGAGTGGAGCTCAGGCCGGGCGGGGTGGCCTCCAGCGGCACGATCTGGCTGGTGTGGCCGTGGTCGGCGGTGGTCACCACGAGCGTGTCGGGGTGCTTGGCCGCGTAGTCGCGGGCCACCTTCACCGCGCGGTCGAACGCGGCGGTCTCGCCGATCTGACCGCACGGGTCGGCCGCGTGGTCCTGCTTGTCGATGGACGCGCCCTCGATCTGGAGGAAGAAGCCCTTCTTGGCGTGCTTCTGCTTGGCCTCCAGGAGCTGGATCGCCTTGGTCGCCGAATCGGCCAGGCTCGGGGTGGCCGACGGGCGGTTGGGGTTGGAGGTCACGCACCGCTGCGGGTCGGTCCCGCCGACCGCCGCCGGCCTACCGGTCCACTCGGTCGGCACATTGCCCGACGCGAACAGGCCGAGCACCGGCTTGCCCGCCTTGACGCCCTTCAGGCCGGCGCCGTCGGTGACGACCTGGTAGCCCAGCTTCCGGGCCTGCTCGGTGACCGTCAGGCCCTTGTACTTGCCCTCGGTGACCTTCTGGTCGAAACGCTGCTTCCCACCGCCGAAGAGGACGTCGACCTTGTGGTTGACGGACTGCTCGGCGATGGAGCCGGGACCGCCCTTGGCGAGGGTGTCGGTGGGGCACTTGGCCATGTCGCCGGGGCCCTGGCAGGAGCGGTCCGTGGCGTGCGAGGCGAGCACCGCCGGGGTGGCGTCGGTGAGTTCGGCGGTGGTGACGCTGCCGGTGGCGTAACCGCCCCGCTGCGCCAGTTCGAGGAGGGTGGGGACGGCCTTGTCGGTGTCCGGGGTCTTGGAGATACGGCCGTTGACCGTCTTGCGGCCGGTCGCCCAGCCGGACCCGCTCGCGGCGGAGTCGGTCACGTAGTCCGGGGTGCCGTCGGCGTGGACCGCGTAGGTCGTGTAGGCGCCCGTGAGCGGGAACCCGTCCATGTTCAGCCGGCCGCCCGCGCCGACCACGTAGTCGCGGGCGAGCGTGATCTCGGAGTCCCCCATGCCATCACCGATGAGCAGGATGACGTTCTTCGCCTTGCCGCCCTTGATGGCGTGCTGGGCCTGCTGCACGGTGTCGGAGGCGCCGGCCGCGGTGGCCACGGCCGCGGCCGCCGCGGTGGCGGCGACCAAGGCGGTGGCGGCCATGACGTGACGGCGGGAGGGTCGGTGCATGAAACGTCTCCTTGAAGATCCGTGGGACGTGGACGTCTGGTCCAACGCGCCCCAGCCCACCAGTCGTTGGTGAACCAAGGGTGACGTCATGCCGGCAGCGCCGCAGCCGCCACGCAACGGGACGGCGCGGAGGCGGGGAGAGGCACGGGGCCGGGGCCCCCTCCCCTCACCCGCCGCCGCTCGCTCAGGCGCCGCCCAGCAGCAGTTCGGTGTCGCGCCGCAGCCGCCGTGCCGCAGCGACCTCGAAACCGGGGCCGTCGACCCGGAGCGGCGTCCCCTGCACCAAGGCGCTCAGGGGCGCCTGGGGTGGGTCGGCCAACACCGCGGCGAGCGGCCGTACGGCGTCGCGGACTCGTTCACAGGCATGAGGGTTGGGCTCACGTAGCACTCCAGAGGTGAGGAGGGAAGCCAGGCACCTCGCCGAGGGATCTCGACGCCGGGCAGCCGGCGACAACCACGGCCGCACGACGAGCGCAGTAGTTGACACAACTATGTGACAGTTATCGAGAGAACCACAATCCTCTAGTGGCATTTTCTGGCCAATCGGCCTCGCGCACCCCTAAGATCCCGTCACGATGAGAGCCGACGCCGCACGCAACCTGGACGCGGTCCTGCAGACCGGAGCACGCCTGCTGGCGCACGATCCCGCGACGAGCATCGCGGCGATCGCGACCGCTGCGGGCGTGGACCGCCGCACCGTCTACCGTCGCTTCAGCACCCGCGAGGCGCTGATGGCCGCCGTCCACACCGCCAAACTCGACGCCTGCGAAGAGGTCCTCGCGCAGGCCCGGCTGACCGAGGCGCCCGTGACCGTGGCACTGCACCGGTACGCCGAGGACATCATCGCCGTGAGCAGGAAATGGCCGGTGGATCTCCAACAGGCGCGGGACGAGGCCGCAACCGCACGCCTTCAGCGACTGCTCCAACACCTCGACGCGTTCATGGCGCGGGCCGTCCGCGAAGGCGTCCTCCGCCCGGGCCTCCCGGACCGCTGGGCACGCACCCTGCTGACGCACCTCACCAACATGGCGTCCCACGAGATGCCCGAACTGACCCCCGCGCAGGGAGCCGACCTCGTGACCCGGTCCCTGCTCACCGGGCTGGGGCCGAACTGACGCCGGTCCGCACCGACCCGATCGACCCCGCCCGCGGCCGGTTCCCGCCGGTCAGTCGCGCTGCGCCACGAGGTCCCGGAGCACCTTCAGCACGTCGGCGGTGTCGTCGGCGGGCGGGGCCTGCACCGCCGCCTTGGCGCCGTAGTCGGAGTAGCGCGTGCTGGTCTTGATCGTGCCCTGCGGGGTCTTGATGTCCACGTCCATCTTCACGGGGTAGTCCTGGCCGTTGACCCAGACGTCGTAGTCGTAGCTCTTGACGCCCGCCTTCTTGATGTTCGCGAAGAGCTTCTCCCGCTGCTCGGCCGTGAGGTTGGTGACGGACTTGAGCGACCCGAGCCCCGCCTCGACGCCCAGCGAGCCCTGGTAGTGCTCGGCGTGCTCGCCGTCGACCTCGCCGCCGCCCAGGTGCCTGACGTCCGGCGAGCCGAGCAGCATCGCGAGCTGCTGCGACGGGTCCTGGTTCATGTCGTCCAGGCCGGCGGTGACCTGCCGCATGAGGGCGTTGTCGGCCGACTCCGCGGCGGCGGCCCGGAGGTCGAACTTGCCCCACCGCTTGCCGTCGAACGCCTCGGTCCGCTTGCCCATGTCCACGTAGACGGTGTTGTCGAGCCACACCATGTGCGACGTCTCGGCGCCGCCCGCCCGGCCCCCGAGCGGGCTCTCACTCATGGTCACGTCCATGACCATCGGGTCCCATCCCATGACGCCCGACACCTTCGTCTCGCCACCGTCCGGCAGCCCCGCCGGCATCGACATGCTCATCGTGACCTTCGCCGACTTCGCCGCCGCGGTCTTCTTGTAGGCGACCGTGAGCGCCTGGATCGGGGCGCGCTCGGCGCCCCCGCCGGAGCCGTCCCCCGCGACCTTCTTCGCGCCCTGCTGGCAGCCCGCCGCCCCTGCCAGTACGGCCACCGCCATGAGCGAGACGCCGGTGCGCCGCGCGATCCCCTTCTGCATGCCCCACCCCTTTTTGTCCGCCTCCGGGAATTACGCACGCACCGTAACGCATTGGCCTGACATTTATCGAAAGAGGTGATCCGGCTGTACCGCGCGCCCGCCGCCTCCCCAGCGCCTTTATCGCCGCTTTCCTTACTGCCGATTTACGGTTCCTTTGAGCACTATGGGTGTGTCTTGGCAACGTTCGTGTGCCTCAGGACACCTGAGGAAGAATCAAAGGACCACCAGTGCGCCCACCCGTCATCCCGATGTCAGCCTCCGCACCCGGCCCGGCGGAGCATCGGAGCTGACGACGATGGCGAACTCCCCGCAATCCACCGCGACACTGGGGCCCCTCCCCTCCAAGCCCGTCCGAAGCCCGCTTCCCGATCCGCGCCACCGCTCCGCGCCGTGGTTGCGCCCCACCATCCGGATACGGCTCACGCTGCTGTACGGCGGCATGTTCCTGATGGCCGGCGTCGTACTGCTCACGATCATCTTCTTCTTCGCGGCCGGCACCCTCAAAGAAGGCACTCCGGACTTCAGGGTCTTCGGCACCAACCTGAGGGTCAGCAACGTCAACTGCCCCATCCTGCCGACGTCCGGCAGCGTCGACGAGATCAACACGGCGATCAGCGCCTGCATCCAGGACCAACGCACCCTGGCGCTGGGCCAGTTCCTCAACCGTTCGTTGTTGGCGTTGTTGGGGTTGACGATCGTGGCGTTCGCGTTCGGTTATGCGATGGCGGGGCGGGTGCTGTCGCCGTTGGGGCGGATCACGCGGACCGCGCAGCGGGTGGCGGGGTCGGATCTGCATCGGCGGATCGAGTTGGGTGGTCCGGATGACGAGCTGAAGGAGTTGGCGGACACCTTCGACGAGATGTTGGACCGGTTGGACCGGGCGTTTGAGTCGCAGCGGCGGTTCGTGTCGAACGCGTCGCATGAGTTGCGGACGCCGTTGGCGATCAATCGGACGTTGTTGGAGGTGCAGCTGGCGGATCCGCAGGCGTCGCCGGAGGTGCAGCAGCTGGGGAAGACGCTGTTGGCGACCAATGAGCGCAGTGAGCAGTTGGTGGAGGGGTTGCTGCTGCTGGCGCGCAGTGAGAACAAGATCGTGGACAAGCGTCCGGTGGATCTGTCGGAGGTGGCCTCGCAGGCGGTGGATCAGACGCGTGAGGAGGCGCAGGCCAAGGGGGTGCAGCTGCGCGGGGTGCGGCAGCAGGTGTTCGTGCAGGGCAATGGGGTGCTGTTGGAGCGGATCGCGTTGAATCTGGTGCAGAACGCGGTGCGGTACAACGTGCCGGAGGGCGGTTGGGTGGAGGTGACCACGGAGCCGCAGCCGGGGTGTGCGGTGCTGGTGGTCTCCAATACGGGGCCGGTGGTGCCGGCCTACGAGGTGGAGAACCTCTTCGAACCGTTCCGGCGGCTGCGTACGGAGCGGACCGGCAGCGACAAGGGCGTGGGCCTTGGCCTGTCCATCGTCCGGTCCGTGGTCCGCGCCCACGACGGCACCATCACCGCCGAACCCCGCGAAGGCGGCGGACTCGACATGCGCGTCGTCCTCCCGCACGCACCGTGATGTCCGCGGGCTTCCTCGGCCGGTCGGTGGCAGGGACGAACGCCCCCTGCCACCGACTCGCGCCCGCCCTGCCTCACTGATCGTCCGGCACCGCCCGTTCCGCGGTGCGGGACGCGACGAGGATGGACAGTGTGCTCCGGGCCTCACGCCGTAGTTCCTCGCGCCGCGCGAAGGCGGAGGTGAAGGCGAGAACCGAGACCGTCGCCGCATACAGGGCAACACCAACAGCAGACAGGAGCCCGATACTCATCGGGCACGCACCTTTCTTCCCCCCACTTGGGTACGCCCGGCCGGCCAATCGGACCGGGGTGCGTGCTGCGCTTCCACCTTACGCATCCTGTCAACACCCTTACGCCGCCGCGTCCCACGCCGCCCTGCCCACTGTTCCCGCCTACCGTTCCCGCCCACCGGTTCCCCGTGTCGAAGCCGGGACGTGCGGCGGCCCGCAGGTAGTTTTCGGGACGGACAGTCACTCGTTCAGTCACTCGTTCCACATGCGTCAGGCATTGCGGCCGGAGGGAGCGACCCACCATGCGTCCGCGCTTCTTCTCATCGCCGTGGAGGCCCCGGTGAACCGCGACGAGTGGGCGCTCGGCCGTAGGCATCTCGTGACGGGGCTGGCCGCGCTCGCCGCCACCTCGGCGTGTTCGGGCTCGGGCGCCCCTGGGCCCGGCGCCAGCCGCGCGGCACCGGGCTATCCGCAGGCGCAGTGGGTTCCCGCCAGCATCACCAACTTCACCCCCGCCGACCGGCCGGCCAGTCATCCCGTACAGATGGTGATCGTGCACGTCACGCAGGAGACGTTCCCCGACACCCTGATGCTGTTCGGCCGTCCCGGCTACCGCGCCTCCGCCCACTACACCCTGCGGTCCCAGGACGGTTACCTCGCCCAGTGCGTACAGGAACACGACGTCGCCTGGCACGCCGGCAACAGCACGTACAACTGGCGCAGCATCGGGGTGGAGCACGAGGGGCGGGTCGACGAACCCCACTGGTTCACCGATGTGCTCTACGAGCGGTCGGCCGCGCTGACCGCCGCGATCTGCCACCGCTACGGCATCCCGATCGACCGCCGCCACATCATCGGCCACAACGAGGTGCCCGGCGCCGACCACGTCGACCCCGGTCCACTGTGGGACTGGCCCCGCTATATGCGGCTGGTGGCCGCCGCCTTCTGACCACTGCCCGGTGGACGCCGGTGGGCCCGGTGGCCCGGGCCCATCTCGGTCAGCGGTCGCCGTTGAAGTAGGTGATGTCCCAGTGGGTGCCGCTCGGTGCGACTTCGCGGGCGTAGACGTTGCCCGCCGGGGACTTGTAGGTCTTGGCGCCGTCACCCGGGCGTGGGCCCGTGTAGCGGAAGGGGCCGGCGATGTACCTGTCCACGCACGGGGTCACATGGACATCGACCCTGTAGCCGTTCCAGTGGCTGTACTTGCCTTCCTGGTGGCCCTTCTCGGTGCCCGCGGTGACGGTGACCGCGCACCGGCTCGCCCGCTTGAACACGATCACACCGGCGACGGTGGTCCGGTTGATCTGCTCGAAGGACGTGCAGCTCCGGTTGTTCCGGTTGCTGCACCGGCCGGACGAGGTCCAGGCGACGCCGGCCTTCCGGAACTGCTGCGCCGCGGCGGTGTGGGTGTACTTCGCCGGACGGCCGTCGCGTGGGTGCGCTGGTGACGGTCGTGCGGTGGTCTGGGGCGGTGCCCGGCGCGGTCGGCTGCGATCGGGCCGGCAGGGACGGCAGGGCGGACCCGACTCGGTCCGCCCAACTCGCCGTTCTCCCGGCCCTATTCGGCGGTCTCGGTGGATTCGTGCGCGGCGGGGGCGTCCGCGCCCGGCTCCGCCGCGTCCTGGAACGCCTCCAGCATCTCCGGGGACCAGGTCAGGCTGCCGTCCCGCAGGTCGTCGAGCACTCCTTGGAGCCAGCGCTCCTCCGCACCGACGACGGCGAGGAGGTATTCGTTCTCGATCAGCGTGATCCGTGGGAGTCCGGCCGGGGCCGCGGCGTTCTGGCGCTCCAGTTCGGCGCGCTGGGCCGCGAGCCGTTTCCGGCGCCGCTCCAGGATCGGTGCCACCTCGTCCGGGCTGAGCATCAGCATGTTCGACAGCGCGGCCGGGAACACCGGGAACTCCGCCTTGGGCACCGCCAGCATCTGCTCCAGCCACTGGCGAGTGACCGCCCGCCCCTCGTCGGTGACCTCGTAGACCGTCCGCTCCGGGTACTGCTGATCGCGCTCGGTGTGCCGGACGGTGATCAGTCCGCCGGTCTGCAGCCGCTCGATGGTGCGGTAGAGCCCGGCCCGCTGGCCGACGTTGACCACCTGCTCCTTGCCCCACTCCTTGAGCAGTTGCTGGATGCCGTAGGGGTGCAGCGGGCGGTGGTGCAGCAGCGTCAGCACGGTGAGGCCGAGCGGCGAGCTCTTCACGGGGGCGGTCATGCGGGTCATCGTAGTCAACGACGTAACTAGTTGCATTGGGACTAGTTGCTTTGCAACTATGGGGCATCGGCACGGCGGCGCACACGCACCGCCGTCGCCGGTGCGACGCGAACGATCCATGCACTTCGCAACGATCCACGCACTTCAACTGGGAGCGGTTATGGACCTCAATGGCGGGCTCGGCGGCCACGGCGGCCGGACGCGGACGGCACTGGTCATCGGGGGTGGGGTGGCGGGGCCGGTGACGGCACTCGCGCTGCGCAGGGCAGGCATCGCGGCGACGGTCTACGAGGCGTACCCGACCGCCGCGGACGGGGTCGGGGCCTGGCTGGGCCTGGCGCCGAACGGGCTGGCGGCGCTGGCGACGGTCGGTGCCGACGCGGCGGTGCGCGCGGTGGGCGAGCCGGTCCCGGGGATGGTGATGGCGGACGGCGCCGGCAACCACTTCACCCGTTTCGACGGCTTCCCCGAGCTGCCCCCGACGATGACGATGCCGCGCGACCGGCTGTTCCGGGCACTGGCCGATCACGCGGCCGGCGAGGGCATCCGGTTCGAGTACGGCAAGCGGTTGGTCGACGCCAAGGAGTCGCCCGAGGGCGTCACGGCCCACTTCGCGGACGGCACCTCCGCCACCGCCGACCTGCTGATCGGGGCGGACGGCATACGTTCCACGGTCCGCACGGTGATCGATCCCCAGGCACCCGCGCCCGAGTACGGCGGCGTGCTGAGCTTCGGCGGCTACGCGGCGGCGGACTGCGGCATCGACGCCGAGGTCGAGGTCGAACCAGGCACCATGTACTTCGCGTTCGGCCGCGCCTTCATGGGCTACTGGCGGGGTGCGGACGGCCGGCTGATCTGGTTCGCCGGACTGCCCACGGACACCCCGCCGAGCCAGGACGAGCTGGCGCGGGTGCCCACCACCCAGTGGATGAGCAGGCTGCGCGACCTGTACGCCGGCCACGTCCCCGGTGAGCTGCTGCTGCGGCACACCGACCCCGATACGCTGATGGTCGTCGGCCAGATGGAGCAGATGCCGTCCGTACCGCACTGGCACCGGGGACGGATGGTGCTGGTGGGCGACGCGGTGCACGCGCCCTCCTCCAGCTCCGGGCAGGGCGCCTCGCTCGCCATGGAGAGCGCGGTCGAGCTGGCCCGCTGTCTGCGCGATCTCCCCACCCACCGCGAGGCGTTCGCCGCCTACGAAGCACTGCGGCGCCCGCGCGTGGAGGCGATCGGGCAGAACGCCGCGGCCGTCAACAAGGTCAAGGCGGGCAAGAGCGTCGCGCCCGCGCCGGCGATCGGGGCGCCCGAGGAGATGTTCCGCGCGCTGCACTTCCATCGGATCGCCTGGGAGGAGACGGTGACGACGGGCGGCAGGCGACGAGCGGCGGGTGAGCAGCGGCGGGTGAGGGGTGCGCGGTGCCGGCGGCAGCGGTAGCGGTAGCGGCCGGTCACCCTTCCTCGCCGGCGCCGTCCGGCACCTCCGGCACTGCGGTCGCGATCGCGCTCAGGCAGGCGCGGACCGGCGGGCTCTGCGCGCGGGCGAGCCAGGCGGCCCGGATGTCGCGGCGCAGGGCCGGGCGGGTGGCGAGGAAGCGTACGTCGGGCGGCGCGAGGCGGCGCGACATGGCCGGGGTGAGACTGGCGGCCACATTGCGGGAGACCAGGGCGAGTTGGGTGAGGTGGTCGGCGAGGAGGTAGCGGATGTCGGGCTCGACGCCGCGGGCGCGGAGCGTCTGGAGGAGGGTGCCGTGCGGCTCCGTACCGGGCGGGCAGCAGGCCCAGGCGGTGTCCGCGAGCGCACGGAGATCGGCGTGGGCGGCGAGGTCGATGGCCGAGCGCCCGGCGAGCGGGTGGTGCACGGAGAGTGCGACATAGACCTCCTCGCCGATCAGGGTGCGGAGCCTGACGCCTTCCGGGACGGCGAGGGGGCGGGTGGTCCAACTCTCGACGAGGAGGAGGTCCAGCTCACCGTCGGCGAGGCGGGGCAGCAGGTCGACGGCCTCGCCGTCGACGACCGTGGGGGTGAGGCGAGGGTGCTCGGCGGCGAGGGCGGCGAGCGCGTCGGGCAGCAGGGTGCGCACCGCGCTTCCGACGCCGCCGATGCGGAGGGGGCCCAGCACCTCGCTGCCGAGGTCGGCCAAGTCAGCTTGTGCGGACGCCAGTTGTGCGATCAGTCGATCGGCGTGGCCGGCCAGGACGCGGCCGGCGTGGGTCATGCGGACGCTGCGGCCGTGCGGTTGGAGGAGGGCGTGGCCCGCTTCGCGTTCCAGTTTGGCCAGTTGCTGGGAGACCGCGGAGGGCGTCATGTGCAGGGTGCGGGCGGCCCGGGCGATCGATCCGTGAGTGGCGACGGCGGCGAGCGCGCGGAGCCGATCAATGCTGAACACATTAGGGATGCTACCGATTATTGGGCTTGAATCATTGCTTTTTGTTTATGGTGCGGCCAGGCACAGTGGATGGCATGACGCGTGGAAACGAGTCGTTGACATCGGGAAAGCCAGCTTCGGGAACGTCAACTTCGCCAGAGTCGGCATCGGGACAGCCGGCGTCGCCAAGGTCGGCACCGGGAGAGGCGTCAACAGGCATGCGGGCGGGCGTCGTTGGCGCATCGGGGTGGCGGCCTTCGCCGTACGGCCGGGCGGGGCGTCCCGTCGTACTGGCCATCGCGGGATCGGCGTGCATCTCCGCCTCGGCCGTCTTCATGAAGCTCTCCGGGACGAACGCGGGCACGGCGGCCTTTCTGCGCTGCGCGTTGGCGCTGTTCCTGCTGGTGCCGCTCGCCTGGCGGGAGGTGCGACGGGTCGGCGCCCGGCCGTTGCGCTATCAGCTGATGGACATCGGCGCCGGCGTGCTGCTCGGCGTGGACATGGTGTTCTGGGCGGCCAGCGTCCTCGACGTCGGCGCTTCGGTCGCCACGGTGTTGCTCAACGTCCAGGTCGTGGTCTTCCCGTTGCTCGCCCGGCTGGTGTCGGGGACGCGGCTGACGGGACGGTTCGTGCTGATGGTCCCGCTGATGTTGGCCGGGGTGGCGCTGGCGAGCGGGGCGCTCGGGCGTCCGCAGGCCGGCAGCGATCCGGTCGCCGGGGTGACGTTCGGGACGGCGGCGGGGGTGACGTACGCGGGATACCTGTTCCTGATGCGACTGGGCGGCGGACGTGAGCACACCGTCACTCCGGTGTGCGTCTCGACCGCGGCGGCCGCCGCGACGGCTGCCGTGCTGGGCGGCCTGTGGACCGGGATCGATCTGGATCCGGGCTGGCCCGCGTGGGGCTGGCTGATCACGCTCGCCTTCGTCGGGCAGGTGCTCGCCTGGCTCCTGATCACGGCCGCACTGCCGAGGCTGGCGCCGAACGTCGGTGCCGCGCTGCTGCTGCTCCAGCCGGTGATGGCCTTCGGGTTGGGGGTCGCGATCGGCGAGCGGCCCACCCCGACCCAGGCCGCGGGCTGCGCCCTGGTGGTCGCAGCGGTCTGGCACACCGGCCGGACGCCACGGAAGCGTCGGAGGGGAGCCGGGTGAGGCGGCGGAGGCCCGGCCGCCTCCGGAGGCGGCCCGCTCGGGCGCCCCGCCGCGATACCGTCACCGCATGGCTGATTCCCACAGCGCCGATCCCCGCCTGACCACGCCGTCCTTCCTCGTGCTCGGCTTCATCGACCAGTTGGGCGAGGCCACCCCCTACGACGTGAAGGTCGAGGCCGGCCGCACGGTGGCCCCGTTCTGGTCGATGCCGCACGCGCAGGTCTATGCGCAGTGCGACCGGCTCGTCGCGGCGGGACTGCTGTCCGAATCCCGGCAGTCGGGCGGGCGCAACCGGCGGTTGCTGAAGCTGACTCGGGCGGGCAAGGCGGCCTTGACGGAGTGGCTCGCCGACTCGACCTTCGTCCCGGTCGAGGCGCGGGAGCGCAGCATCCTCAAGCTGTGGTTCGGCGGCCGGCCGGAGGTCCACTCCCCCGTCCAGATCAGCGAACACCACCGCACGCTGACGGAGTACGAGGAACTAGCCGAGACCGTAGGGGAGTTGCTGACGCGGGGGCAGCGCGAGGCGCTGGAGTTCGGCATTCGCTACGAGCGGATGATGATCGACTTCTGGCAGTGGGTGGAGCAACGGGGCGACCAGCGGGGCGAATAGGCCACGCCGGGCGCTCCACCCATGCACAGCCTCCCCCTGCGAACATCCGCCCATTTCCCACCAAGGACATGCGCATCGCGCCGGCACGCGGCGCGGAAGCCGCGCCGGCCATTGACCGCGGACCGGATCACCCCTACCTTCTCGACAGTCCAGTTAGGACCATCCACTTAGGACCATTGCCGGGCACCCGGGCCCGTCGGAGGCAGGGCCGCGATCCAGGGAGTCGCCATGAACCGTCCGAGGAGGGCCACTTGGCGCCGCGCGGCCACCATCGCCGTGGTGGTCGTCTGCGTGGGGTACGCGCCGATCGCGATGACCGAGCTGTGGCCGTACGCGCACCGGGGCGCCCCCGCCTTCGGTGAATGGCTGCTGGGCCGGGCGGTGTCACCGCGCTATGTCGCGGATGCCCTCGCCACCCGCATCGGACCGTACGGCCGCAGCCTGGCTGCGATGATCTTCCATTCGGTGCTGGGCGGCGTGCTGATGCTGCTCGGGCCCGCTCAGTTGATCTCGGCGATCCGGCGGCGCAGGCGGCTGCACCGCGTCCTGGGCGTGGCGTTCGCACTGACGGTGTACGCCTCGATGGCGGGCGCGGCGATCTACCTGGCGCGGACCGCGCCGCGTGACGCGTTCAGCGGGCCGGCGTTCTGGATCGTGCTCGCCACCATCCTGGTCGGCACCGTCCTGAGCGTCACCTTCGGCATCCTCGCGGCGATCGGCAACTTCCCCGATCTGCACCAGCGTTGGATGCTGCTGTGCTACGCCTACCTGATGACCGCGCCGCTGCTGCGCCTGGAATGGGGCGCGCTCCCGGCGTTCCTCCCCGGTCTCTCCATGGCGGACGCCAACCGCGTCGCGATCATGCACCTCGGGGCCGTCGTCGCCTTCGGAGCCCTGGTCGCCTCGCGCGCGATGGACAAGCGGGACGCGCCATCCGGGGTCCGCGGCACCTGGGTGCCGACGCCGGTGCTGGTCGCGGCCCACGTGGCCGGCGCGTCGGCGCTCGGCTGGCTCGTCAAGTCCGCCATGGGGTGGGGCAGTGGCGGTGCCCGTCTGACGGCCGCCTATCTGGTCCCCTTCGCCGCGGCCTACGCCACCATGTTCGTCTGCCAGCGGCGGGCAGGCCGGGACGGCAGGAGCTGGGCGCGCGAGGAGTGGCGGCTGCATCTCGTCGCGCTGTGCCTGGCTCCGCCGTTCTCCGCCGCGGCGGGGCTGCTGTTCGAGCACTATGCGGGGCTCGACCGGCCGACGGCACTGGCCGCGGGGATCGCCATCGGCTGCGGGATGTTGGCCTTCGCGGCGACCGCGGTGGTGAGCGTGCGGGTGATGGTCGGACGCGAGGTGCTCAAACGGGAGCGACTGGCCGCCGCCCCCCGGCCGGACCGGGATCCGGCGCCGGTGGGGTGAAGCCCGTTGTCCATCGAACGCAGGGCGCCGGCGACGATACTGGGGGCGGAGAAGAGATGGCCAAGCCAACGTCGGCGTCGCTCCCGGCCTGTTCGCCATCGGCCGGGCACGGGACTGGGAGGAGGTCCGCACGCTCGCCCCGCCTCTGGTGCTCGTCCTGGTCGGTCGCCGTCAGCGTGCTCTACGCCGGACAACTCCATGCGGTCCGGGGCGGATCGCTTCTCCCCTGACCGGTGACTGGCCTGGGACCGGAGCTGGGACCGGGGCTGGGACCGGGGCTGGCTGCGAGGCCGGGGAGCGGGTGGGGCGACCTGCGTGCGGGGCCTCAACGACCCACGTCGCGGTATTCCTCGGACAGCCGGACGACCTCTTCGGCCAGTGGCTCCAACTGCGGTTCCTGGCGCGCCGCGGCCCGTGCCAGGCGGGCGATCGCCGCGGGCCACCTCGCGTCCGCCCGGCCCGCCGCACCCCCTTCGGCCGCTCCCAGATCTGCGGGCTCCTCAGGTCGAGCCGCCAGAAGAGCGGCACCTGGGCGAAGCGGACGAACAGCAACCGGCGCCGATCGGAATGCCGGAAGTCGGGATCGGAGCGCAGCGCCGCCACCGGCCGCACCCCTCGCAGGACCTGCTCCGCCCGCGCCAGGCACGCACCGAACTCGCCGTCCGGGACGACCCATTCGACGTCGATGTCGCTGTAGTCGTCCGCGGTGCCCGCCGCCAGTGAGCCCAGCAGCAGCGTCCGCGATGCCGGACAGTCGCGCTCCAGGGCGTCCCGCACCGCGTCCACGAGCGCCTGGCGATCCGATGTGCACAGCATGGCGGCAGCCTAAGGGTTCTCCGACGGGTCAGGGCCGGGTCAGCGGTCGGGGCGAGGGTGCCGCCGGTACGGGCGCGGGTCAGCCGGGTCGCCCCTGGCTCCGCAGCGCCCCGTACACCGACCACACCACCGACACCAGCGGCACCGCGACCACCGCACCGAGAACACCCGCCGTGACGCCCCCGCAGACCACCGCCAGCGCCACCACGATCGGGTGCAGGCTCACCGCGCGGCTCATCACCACGGGGTGCAGTACATGCCCTTCGAGCTGTCCGATGAGCACGATGAGCAGGATGACGAGCAGCGCCACCAGGGGCCCCTTGGCCGCCAGGGCCACCACCGCGGCCACCGCCAGCGCCACCGGTGAGCCGATGAGCGGGACGAAGGCGGCGAAGAACTCCAGCACCGCGAGCGGCAGGACCAGCGGCACGCCCAGTGCGAAGAGGGCCACGCCCACGAGGACGGCGTTGGTGGCGGCGATCAGCACGATGCCGCGGGTGTAGCCGGTGAACGTGGTCCACGCCGCGCGTCCCGCGGTACCGACCGGCCGGCGTCCGCGCTCCGGGAGCTGACCGCCGAACCAGAGCCACATCCGGGCGCCCGAATGCAGGAAGAAGACCGAGCAGAACAGGGCCAGCACGCCGACCGTCAGCACCTCCGCCAGCCGGCCCACGCCACTCACCGCGGTGTTGATGAGGTTGGCGCGGTTGGTGGACACGAAGTGGGAGATCCACTCCTGGAGATGGGAGAGGGAGCCGGGCTGGAGGTGAAACGGCGGACCTTCGAGCCATCGCTCGATCCTCGCCACGCCCCCGATGAACACCAGGCGCAGACCGGGCCACTCATCGGCCACGTTGGCCCCGATCAGGCTCAGCACGCCGAACAGGAGCAGGATCCCGAACAGCAGCCCGGCGGTGACCGCCGCGACGCGCGGCAGCCACCGGCCCAGCAGGTTCGTCAACGGTTCGAGCAAGGCGGTGAGCACCAGTCCCAGGAACACCGCCAGGGTGACGAGGTGGAACCGCCCCAGCACCGCGAACACGGCGTAGACGGCGGCGCCCACGACCAGCAGCCGCCAGCCGTACGCGGCAGCCATGCGCAGCGACCTGGGTACGGCGACGGCCTCGCGCGGTCGTGGGGCCGACGTCCCACCGGTCCGCCGCACGACGAGCCATCGACGCCGATGCGGGACGGCTCGCTGTGCGGCGGACGCGGCATCCCGCGGTCTGCGGGTGGGACCGGCCCTGCGGGATCGGTTCGGCACGTTTGCGCCGCCACCTCCTCCCGCCCGCGGGCCTTCATGGGGACCCTCCTGCCACGGGGCCCCGAAGAGAGCGGTATCACCGCCGGGAGGGGATCGAACACAACCAACCGGTATTCCCCCGAAGGCACCCGGCCGGGTCACCGGGGGCGCCGGTGGACGGTCGCCGCACGGCGGCCACGGGCGGCGACCACGGACGGCGGTCGTCGGCCGCGACCGTCAGCCGTGATCTGGGCCCTGACCTGGCTCTTTACGCCTGCCGCAGCCCTCGTCTAGCAGAAGTTGCCGTTACTGCAACCGAGGCACACAGTGAAAGGGGACGCTCGAACGAGATCGGAGCACATCGTGGTCGTTCTCGGCATCATCTTGCTCGTCATCGGCCTGGTAGCCGGCCTTTCCTTTCTGGTGACGATCGGCGGCATCCTGCTCCTCATCGGGGCGGTCCTGTGGCTGCTCGGCGTGATGGGGCACGCGGTCGGCGGACGGCGTCATTACTGGTAGCGGCCCACGGACGGCGGCCGAAGGAACGGGGCAGGGCGGGAACGCGGCCCGGGTCCGCAGCGGCTCACGCGCCCGGAGGAACGGCCAGTCGCCAGTAGCCAGTAGCCAGTAGGAGACGGTATGAGCACGGAAGCGGGCTACGGCCGGACGTACGCCATCCAGCCGGCCGGCGGAATCGGCCAGCACGCCGGCCACCACCAGACCTTCCCCCACACGCTGAAGGCCCGGGTCGTGGACATCCAGGACCAGGCGCCGGTGGCCGAGCTGCCGGTGACCTTCGTCTGGGATTCGATGAGCCAGCAGGCGCTGTTCGAAGGCGGCGAGATCTCCGTGACCGTCCTCACCGACCCGCAGGGTTACGCGGAGAGCCCGCGGCTCACGGCCGGCGACGCCGCCGGCACCGCGACCTTCACCATCACGGCGGCGGGCGCCCCGCCGGCCCATGTGGAGATCATGGTCGACCGCTGACCGACCACCGGCAGCACGCCCACCACCGACAGGGACGTGCGGTAGAAAGTCCGCATGCCTCGCCTCCCCGTGTGTGGCCCCGAGGGCCCCCTGCGCGTCACCGCGACCACCACTCCCCCGGCGCCGCACGCCGGCTCCGAACCCCCGCTCCGGGCCGTCCTGTTCGACTTCTCCGGGACCTTGTTCCAGATCCGCTCGTACGCGGAAAGAATCCGTGCGGTGCTGCCACCACCGGTGCACGACGCGACAATGGACCACATCCTCAACGGACTTGAGGCGGGCCTCGCGGACCCCGGCGTGCGGGAGGCGCAGCGCGCCCGCGACGTCTCGGCGGAGGCCCACCGGCACGCCTTCACCACCTGGTACTCCTCGGCGCCCGAGCTGGCGCCGGTCGCCGAGGCGCTGTACGGGCAGCTCAAGACCCCCGAGTACTGGCAGCCGTATGCCGACACCGCGTCCACGGTGCGGCAACTCGCGGACAGCGGACTGGCGTTGGGCGTGGTCAGCGATATCGGCTGGGAGCTGCGCCCCACCTTCGCCCACCACCGGCTGGACCACTGCTTCTCCTCCTGGGTGCACTCCTACGAACACGGCACCGAGAAGCCGGATCCGCTGCTGTTCCACCGTGCGTGCGAGGAACTCGGCGTCGAGCCGGCAGCCGCGCTGATGGTGGGCGACCATCCCGCGAAGGACGGCGGCGCGGCCGGCGCGGGGCTGCGTTCCTATGTCCTGCCGGCGGGCGCCGTGCCCGGCTCGCACCGCGGGCTGGCGGCCGTACTGCGCCTCGCGCGGCTCGCGTCCTGACCCAGGGGACCGGCCCCAGGATCGAGCTCGTGCGCGGCGTACGGGTGGTGCTCATCGGCGGGACGTCGAATGTCGGCAAGTCGACGGTGGCGCAAGTGGTCGCCGAGCGGCTGGGGTTCGCCTACCGGTCGACGGACCAGCTGGCCCGGCATCCGGGGCGCCCCTGGCGGACCGTGGAACGGGCCGTGCCGGAGCACGTCGCCGAGCACTACGCGTCGCTCCCGGTGGACGAGTTGATCACCTCCGTCCTCGACCACTACGCACGGCTGTGGCCCCGTATCGAGGAGCTGGTCACGGCCCATGCGGCCGGCGCCGAGGGGGCGGCGACGGGCCTGTTGCTGGAGGGCTCGGCGCTGCGGCCCGGCCGGGTCGCGGGCCTGACGGTCCCCCGGGTCGCCGCCGCGTGGCTCACCGCGGAGCCGTCCGTCGTCCGCGCCCGTGTGCGCACCGCCGGCCGCCACGCGGCGGCGACGTCCGCGGAACGGCACCTCATGGACATGTCTCCAAGCCGTGGCTGTCTTACGACTTTGAGTACATAACGGCACTTACGTAAGTGCTGTTATTGTGGCGGAATGGCAGAGAAGGGCGAGACGCGGAAAGAAGATCCCGGCGCCGGCGTGGGTGATCCCAGTCGGGAGAGTCTGTGGCGGCCGTTGCGGGTGCTGCAGGAGGGGATGGATGCGGAGATCGCGCGCATCTACGCGGAGCGGCGGATCGAGGGACTGAAGCCGAGCTTCGTGATGGAGCTGCTGCGACTGCACGCCCGTGGGCCGATGACGATCGGCGCATTGGCGGAGTCGGTCGGCCGGACGCATTCGGCGCTCAGCCAGAAGGTGGCCGCGATGCGGGCGGCCGGTTGGGTCGAGACCGTTGCCGGTGCCGATGCGCGGAGCAAGGAAGTGACGCTGACGGAGCAGGCCCGGGGAGTCATCGGGCGGCTGGCGGCGGAGTGGCGGGCCACCGAGGCGGCGGTCGCCGAGATCGAGGCCGAGGTTCCGTATCCGCTCAGCCGGGTCGTCGCCGACATCGAGCGGGCGCTGGAGCGCAAGAGCTTCCACGACCGGATCGCGGAGAAGCTGGCGGAGGATCCCGCGTGGGAATGAGGCACGCGCTGATCGACGTCACGCCGCTGCGGGCGTCGCCGGCCTTCCGGCGGTTATGGGTCGGGCAGACGCTGTCCGGCTTCGGCGGCCAGATGACGGTCGTCGCCGTGATGTTCCAGGTGTGGCAGCTGACGCACAGCACCACGTGGACGGGTGCGGTCGCGCTGGCCCAGGCCGTACCGCTCATCGCACTCGGGCTCTTCGCCGGGACGCTCGTCGACCGTGTGGACCGGCGGCGGTTCTATGTGGCGATGACGGCGGGGCAAACCGTCTGTTCGGTGGTGCTGGCGGTGCAGGCGTACGTCGGCGGCGTGCCGGTCGGGGTGGTGGTGCTGCTGGTGGCCGTGCAGTCCTGTTGTGTGGCCGGGGGCGGGCCGGCGTCGAAGACGTTCGTTCCGGCCCTGTTGCCGCGGGAGCAGTTGGCGGCCGGTCTGGCGTTGCGGCGGATCTCCTTCCAGGGTGCGATGTTGGTCGGGCCGGCGGTGGCCGGACTGGTGTTGGGCACGTTGGGCGCCGGTGCCTGCTACACGATCGACGCGGTGAGTTTCGTCGCGGCGTTGTACGGGGCGCTCGGGTTGCCGATGCGGGTCGCAAAGGGGGAGGCGAGCGCCCGTCCGGGGCTGCGGGGCGTTCGGGACGGGCTGGCCTTCCTCGTCCGCACACCGGTCGTTCGCGGGGCGTTGCTGACGGATCTGGCGGCCACCGTGCTGTCCATGCCGATCAGTCTGTTTCCGCTGATCAATGCCGAGCGGTTCGGGGACAGTCCGCGCACGCTCGGCCTGTTCCTGTCCGCGATCGCGGTCGGCGGGGTCGGTGCGTCGCTCTTCTCCGGGACGTTCACCCGGAGTGCGCGACCCGCTCTGGCGATGCTCGGCTCCTCGGTGACCTGGGGACTTGCGCTGGCGCTCTGCGGCCTCGCGCCCAACAGGTGGCTGGGGCTGGCCTGTCTGGTCCTGGCGGGCGCGGCCGACACGGTCTCCGTGGTGTCCCGGAACACGCTCGTCCAGTCGCACACCCCGAACGAGATGCTCGGGCGGGTCGGTGCGGCCGAGCAGATCGTGGGGCAGGCCGGCCCGGACCTCGGCAACATGCGGGGCGGGTTGGTGGCGGATGCGACGTCGGGCGTGGCGGCGTTGGTGAGTGGTGGGGTGTTGTGCGTGGGAGCCGTGGTGCTGGTGGGGCTCGTGACGCCGGGGTTGGGGTGGCGCTCCCGGGACTCCGCGGATGCGGCGCGGGGACGACGCGCGACGGCGGCCGGTTCGTGAAGCTGCCGGGTTCCTCCTGGGAGCGGTCGGGGTCGGTTCGGGGTGAGGGTGGTGGCCGCCGCCGGATGCAGCGGGTGCATACTGCCCGTCGGCGCGACGCGATTTCCCGTATGTGAGGAGCAGTCATGTCCGACCAGCCCACCACCGGGAAGGCGACCTTCAAGGCCGTCTTCGAGGTGCGTCCGGACGTCCTGGAGCAGGCGCAGGCCCTTGCCGAGAAGTTCCAGTACGCGATCGCGCCGGCCACCGTCGACTTCGACTTCGGCGAGATCAGCCGGGCCGCGAGCGCCGTTCCCGACGGTGCCACCGTGAAGATCGTCCGGGGCTGGGGGCTCCAGGAGACCGCGCCCGTCGGCGTCATGGTGATGTCGCTCCGGGAGGCCGTCCGCCAGGCGCTGGGCCAGCCGTTCGGCAACCCCGCGTTCTGGGAGCGGGCCGAGGCCGCGCTCACCGAGGTCTTCGTCGACCTGGGTCGCCAGGAGGGCACCCACCTGTCCTTCTACGGTGACGCGCCCGACAGCACCGGCTACTACTACAACCTGCTGTTCGCGCTGCACGACGAGGAGACCGAGGGCTTCGTCTACGCCGTCGCGTTCTGTGTGAACGTGACGATCGGCCTGAGTGCGGACAAGGCCGGTGCGCTCGCGATGGACGACGTCGCGCAGTGCGCGATCCGGGTCAACGCGATCACGGTGCGTCAGCCGGTGCGCCCGGCGGCCTGATGGCGGTGGTGGGGAGCGCTCCCCACCACGACCCGCGACCGCGGCGAGGACCGACGCCCCTCTGGGCGCGGCAGCTCGCCGTGGTCGGCGGGCCCGGGTCAGACCTCCAGGACGAGGTGGATGCCTTCGTAGGCGAGCCATTGGGCGTGGGTGTGGAGCCCGTAGCGGAGCTCCGTGACGGGCTTCCAGCCGGGTGGGGAGGGAGGCCAGGCGGCGGTCTCGGGGGTGGTGTGTGCGGCTTCCTCGGGCGGGGCGAGGGGGACGGGGCGGACGGCGGTGCGGATGGCCTCCGCCAACTCGGTGGCGGTGATCGAGGCGTCCGCCAGGCCGATCACCGACTCCGGGGGCGGTGTGCGGAGCAGCAGTGACAGGGCGGTGACCAGGTCCCGGGTGTGCAGCGGGCGCAGTGTCTCGGCGGGGTCGTCGAGGGTCAGGGGGTAGCTGCGCAGGGCGTCCCAGACCAGGCGGCCGATGCGGGAGTCATGGGGGCAGCCGGGGCCGTAGAGGTCGCCCAGATGGAGGGTGAACTTCGTTGTGAGGGCGGGGAGTTCGAGGGTGAGGGTGGGGTTGGGGGAAGCGGTCGGCGGGAGGGCGAGGGGGGTCAGGTCCAGGAGAGCGTGCGGGGGGTGACCGCTCGGTCGTCGGGTCAGGGTGGTGACGTGGTGTCCGGCGTCCGTGAGTCCGCGGACGAGGTGTTCGCCGAGGGGGGTACCGGCGCCGCCGAGTAGCGCGACGCGGTGGGCGTCGGCTGGGTGGGCGTCGGTCGGCGTGGGGTGGGCCCGGCGGGGCGGTCGGGTCCGTTCGGCGGCGTCGCGGCCGGCGTCGAGGCCGGCCCGGGTGATCCGCGCCAGTTCGTCGCGCTGCTGCGCGATCCGCTCCTCCGCCTGGGCGTAGCTGATTCCGCCGGGGCCCACGGTGGCGAGCGCCTCGGCGAGCACGGCGGGGTCCGGTACGGCGTCCGGGCCCGGGGCGTCGCCGGGATCGCCCGTCGCCGGATCGCAGCGGAGTCCATCCTTCTGGTGGACGAATCCCATCGTGAAGGCGGTGAGCCAGGCTCCTCGCGCCGCCTCGGGGGTGGTGGCTTCGGCCATTCCCACGATGGCCGGTTGCTGCCTTCCGATACGGACGCCGGAGCCCTCCAGGTACTGCTCGCAGTCGAGGTGGAGCCAGCGGCCGGCGTCCGGGCCCCGGAGCGCGTGCGGGGCGCGTGCGTCGGCGGGCACTGTGCGTACCGCGCACTGCGCGACGCCCTGTTTGAAGAACGGGAGCACCCGCAGACCGGTCAGTCGTGCGCCTTCGCGCCCGGGAACATCCTGGGGCAGAAAGCACACCGAACGGCGCGGTCCGCGGAACGCATTGCCGGAGATGCTGCCGTGGTCCTCGTGTTCGGCGAGGCTGGGCACCGAAACGTAGGACGGGATTCCATGCGCGCGTAAGTAGCGGTTCATCAGGATGTCGTCGGGCCAGCTGTCAAGATGGCGTCGCCCAAAAGCCGCGAAACCGGAGGCGACTTCCCTGGGGAGAATGATGGCGACACAGGGAAAGTACTCGTTGACGGCGCCCACCCACCGGGCGCCGGCCATGGCACCGAAACGCACCGCGGCGCCGTTCCGGGAGTCCCAGAGTGCGAAAAGCGCCAGCGCGGCGTCGGGCATCTCGGCAATCGCCATCCGGGCGCGTTCGAAAAACGTATCGGAAAGGATCATGTCGTCCTGGACGACGAGCTGGTGGGTGGCACCGTCCTCGATCGCCTCCCAGGCGCACAGCGCGGTCCGCAATACGGACGGTTTCCCGGCCGGGTCCGGGTCCATGACGACACGCAGGGCTCCGGGCGGCGCGGACCGTGCCAACCTTTCGGCGGCGGCCTGGCGTTGGGGATGGGTCATCACGGCCCCGCTCAATCGATAACGGGTCATCAATTCCTCCGGTTCTCCGTTTTCCCGGCCCGTCGGGCTTTTGCATCGCATCGGATGGATCCGGCACGTGAATCCGGACAGTACGGCGGTCCGCGCACGCGCCGCAAGACTGCCGAAATGGCGCTCTGGCCACCGGAATCGACGACGGACATGCTGACCGCTGGCCCACGCCGGGCCGACTCGTGCGCTGTTATGTGGGAAGAGGGGGTTCCATGCCCGGAACGGTGAACGGAAACGGGGACGTCGGAATGAATGGCAATGCGCGGGGTAATGGCGGTGCCGGAACGGGGAGTCCGGAGCCCGATGTCCACGGAGAATCGGTGGAGGCCCGGCTGGAGAAACTCCGGGATTCCCGGGTGGTGGTGACGGGCGGCGCCGGTCTGGTGGGCAGTCGGCTGGTCCGGCTGTTACGCCGGGCGGAGGCCGAGGTGACGATGCTGGACCGGCTGGACGCCTATCCGGACGCGGTGCACTCCTCGCTGTTCGGCGTCGACAGCCTCGGGGCGAAGTTGGTGGTCGGGGACGTCTGCGACCGCGAAGTGGTGCGCCGGGTGCTGGCCGGGGCCGACTATGTGGTGCACGCCGCGGCCTATGCCGATGTGGCCGCCTGCACCCGTCGGCCCGATATCGCGTTCCACGCGAACGTCCAGGGCACCCAGGTGGTGCTGGAGGAGGTCGCGGCGTCCGAGGTGCGGCGGCTGGTGCTGGTGTCGTCGGCGGCGGTGTACGGGAACGGCGATCCGTCCATACGGGGGCCGCAGGTCTTCCGCGAGGATCAGCGGCTGCTGCCGGTGTCGGTGTACGCCAACTCCAAGCTCTGGGCGGAGCACCAGGCCCGACTGCTGCTGAGTGGTCCGGACACCCCCGAGTACGCGGTGCTGCGGTACTTCTCCGTCTACGGCGATCCGCAGGTTCCCAAGCCCGGCAGCCACTCCTGGATGGTCGCCTGGCTGTCCATGCAGGCCCGGCTGGGCCGCCCGATGCGGCTCAACGGGGGCGGGGTCCAGGTGCGGGACCTCGTCCACGTCGACGACGTGGCGGCGGCCACCGCACTGGCCCTGGTGGAGGACGGGATGGCCGGGGCGACCGTCAACGTCGGTACGGGCGTGCCGACTTCGGTCCGCGAGGTCGGCGAACTGATCGCGCCGCACTTCCCGCGGGCGCACTTCGTCACCACTCCCCTGCCCGAGGGCGACCCGCTGGGCGGGTACGCGGCCACCGAGCACTGCCGTGAACTGCTGCGCTGGCGGCCGCGGATCGACGTCCGGGCGGGCGTGGAGCGGTATGTGCGCTGGCTGTCCGCCACCCCGCACGCGGTGCCGAAGTGGCTGGCCGCCGAGGCCGCCGCATGACAATCTGCCCCCGTATATGCGGATAAGGCACGATGAAAGGTGACACTCAGGTGAGTTATGTCGGCTCGTACTTGTGGGAGCTGCGGCAGAAGGTGGGCAGCCGGCCGCTGCTCGTGCCCGGCGCCCAGGTCCTGCTGCTGGACGCGGCCGGTCGGGGGCTGTTCCAGCAGCGCGCGGACACCGGCGTCTGGGAGCTGCCGGCCGGGGCGTGCGAGGAGGGCGACGACTTCGTCGGGACGGCCCGGCGGGAACTGGCGGAGGAGACCGGGCTGCACGTCGAGCGGGACGATCTGGAGGCGTTCGGCACGCTGTCCGACCCCGCGGTCCACACCCTGACCTATCCCAACGGCGACGTCACCCACTGCTTCGCGCTGTGTTTCGTCGCCCGCCGATGGTCCGGGGAGCTCTCCCCCGGACCGGACGAGGTGACCCGGGCCGGTTTCCGGGCTCTCGGGGATCCGCCGCGGCCGTTGCACCCACCCACCGCTGTGGTCCTGGAGATGTTCCGGGAGTTCAGCTCGACCGGAAGGTTCCAGGCCCGATGAACGCACCGACGAGGGCGTCCGGAGCGGAGGACGACACGGCGGCGCCGCTCGGCGGCCCGGCGGGACAGGCCGTGGTGCCCTGTCGGGCCTGCCTGTCCGGGGAGGACCTGGACTGGCTGGGCGGCCGGTCGGTCAGCCTGGCACTGGACCTGACGACCTCGGTCGCGGTGCGGCCGCCGAGCGCCCGGCCGCCCGCCGACGCGGCGCCGGACGGCGACGCCGGCGCCTGGGCGGGCGAGGTGTGGACGTTCCTGCGTCGGCGGCTGCCCGGCCTCGGCCCCCGTCCACCGGCCGTGACCGCGCGCAGCGAGGCACCGGCGGCCAGCGGGCTGTCGTCGTCGACGGCACTGATCGTGGCGCTGTTCCGGGCGTTCACCGAGGCCGCGGTGCCGGTGGCCGGGGACACCGGGGGCTGGTCGGTGCCCGCGCGGACGTTGGCGCAGTGGGCGTACGAGTTCGAGTTCGCGATCTTCAACGGCGGTGGTATGGACCACCTCGCGGTCATCGCCGGCGGGCTGTTGCTGCTCGACGGACGGACCACCGGGCTGCCGCAGATCGCGCAGCGAGCCGACTTCCCCGACGAGTGGGCGGTGGTCGTGCTCGACTCGGCGACCCGGAAGGACACCAGCGACCACATCCGCTCGGTCCGCGCGCAGCTCGCCGCCGGGGACGCCCGGCTCGCCGCGTACCGCGAGCGGACCGACGCCGCCTCGGCCGCGGTGTGGGAGGCCGTGCGGGGCCGTGACCTGTCCGCCCTCGGCGTCGCGATGAGCCGGGCGCACCGGGCGATGCGGGACCTCCAGGGCATGTCCACGCCGCTGTTGGAGGAGCTGCGGTCACTGGCCCTGCGCGCCGCCGACCTGCCGCTGAAGCTCAGCGGGGCCGGCGGTGGCGGGGCGCTGGTCGGTGTCTGTCCGGCGGCCGACCAGGCGGAGGTGGTGGCGCGGCTGCGGCGGGCGCTCGGCCCGGCGCACCCCCGGACGCGGGTGATCCCGGCCCGGGCCGCGGCGGGCCTCGCGCCGGAGATCGCCGCGGCGCCGGCCCCGTAGCCGGGGCTGCCCTGCCCCGCCGCTAGATGAACGGGTCGTAGTCCGTGCCGGGTTCCGGTGCGGCCAGCGTTCCCGCCGCCGTTCCGGTCCCGATCCGGTCGAGTTCGAGGTTGGAGCGGTGGCGGGCGCAGTGGAAGCGGCAGTCCCGGCTGGGGTCGACGATGCCGCGGTCCGAGGTCCGCCAGATCTCGGGGAGGCGCTCGGTCACCGCGTCCCCGATCCGGGCCCCGGCGTTACCCCGGTGGTAGGAGCAGACGTAGACGCCGGACGGGGTCACCAGGGTCCGCAGCTCGGCGACCCGGCAGCGGTGGTAGTCCTTGTCCTGGACGGGCCCGACCCGGTTGCGCAGCGACGTCAGGGTCGAGGAGTTGACGATCTCGAAGGCGTCGCCGGTCAAGACGGCGGCCTTGGCGAGCTGCTCCTCCACGGAGGCGAGGACCTCGTCCGGCACCTGGATGACGTGGTGTCCGTCGTCGAACATCGCCTTGGTCTCGAAGTAGTCGCAGCCGATGTCGTGGGCGAGTTCGGCCGCCTCCAGGACCTCGTGGTGGTTGCTGACGACGGTGCCGTCCGGCTCCTGGCGGCTCATCACGAGGAACGAGTAGCCCAGGGCGCCGCGCTTGGCCTCGGCCAGCAGCCGCATGTTGGCGATGACCTTGTCGAAGACGCTGCGGCCCTTGCGGTCGGGGCGGAAGCGCCGATAGGTCTCGCTGGTCCCGGCGTCGATGGACACCCGTACCCAGGAGGCGTAGGCGGCGAGTTCGGCCAGGTTCTGTTTGATCAGGGTGCCGTTGGTGACCACACCGATGGCGATGCCGGCCTCGCCCAGGACGCGTAGGACCTGGCGGGTGCCCCGGTGGGCGAGCGGTTCCCCGCCGCCTATCAGGACCACCGCCCGGACCTTCATCTCCACGAGTTCGCCGGCCAGTTCGGCGAGCCGTTCGGGGGTGAAGCGTCCTTGGTTGAGCAGCTTCCCGCTGATGCATTCGGGGCACGCCAGGTCGCAGAAGGTCGTCGGGTCCAGGTCCACGACCAGCGGGCCGCTGGAGCGGGTCCCGGTGGCGGCTTCGAGGATCCGCGGCCAACCGGCCGGCTGGTACAGCTTGGACACCAGGTCGAGACGGTCGAACGTCACGTGTTCTCCTGCATTGTCGGAGGTTCCGTATACCGACGGACGTCGGTCCGCCGGTCGAGTGCGTGCGACATGGCTCTGGGGCGGCGTGCCCGGCGGGGCGGTCGTGCCGGGCGGCCGGGGCGCCCGGCGGCTCAGCGGCGGCCGGCCTGCGCGGGAGCGGCGTCCCGTCTTCGGCGGCTCACCCTTTGACCGCGCCGGTGGCCAGGCCCGCGCCGATCCGCCGCTGGACGAGGGCGAAGAAGACCGCGACGGGCAGCGCGGTGAGGGTGGCGCCGGCCATCAGTCCGCCGTAGTCGGTGCCGAAGCTGGTCTGGAAGGACAGCAGCCAGATGCTGAGGGTCTGCTTGTCGTTGCTGGAGAGCAGGACGTAGGCGAGGACGTACTCGTTCCACGCCTGGACCAGGGCGTAGATGGAGGTCGCCACCAGGCCCGGGGCGAGCAGCGGGAGGACGACCCGGCGGAAGGCTCCCAGGCGGGTGCAGCCGTCGGTCATCGCGGCCTCCTCCAGCTCCACCGGGACGGCGGCGATGAAGCCGCGCAGCAGCCAGACCGTGAACGGCAGCATGAAGACGAGGTAGGTGAGGATGACACCGGGCAGGCTGTCGGTCAGTCCGGCGTCGCTCAGCAGCAGGTAGACGGGGATGATCAGGCCGGCCAGCGGGATCATCTGAACGCCGAGGATGATCAGGACCAGGGCCTTGCGCCCGGCGAACGAGAAGCGGGCGAGGGCGAAGGCCGCGAGGGTGCCGATCAACAGGGAGACCAGCACGGTGCCGACGCCGATCAGGACGCTGGAGCGGACGTTGGCCCAGAAGGTCGGGGTGCTCAGGGCGCGGCGGAAGTGTTCCAGCGTCAGGTGGTCGGGCCAGAAGTGCGGCGGATCGGCGTGGATCTCGGTGGCCGGGCGGAACGCGGTGAGCAGCATCCAGTAGAGCGGGAAGGCCATCAGCGCGCTGAGGGCGAGGCCGAGGGCGTTCGCCGTCGCGCGCCGTCGTCGGCGGCCGGGGGCGTTGCCGGTACGGGGGGCTGTGTTCACTCGGCCGCTCCCAGGTGGACGAGCTGACGCACGTAGACGACCGCGCCGCCCAGCAGCATCAGGACGGTGAGGACGGCGATGGCCGCGCCGGCGCTGTAGCGGTTGACGGCGAAGGACTCGATGAACGAGTAGACGCCGAGCAGGTAGTAGTCCTTCTCCGGTTGGCCGCCGCGCATCAGCCAGATCTGGTTGAACACCCCGAAGTCCCAGATGGCGCACAGCGAGGTGACCAGGACGGCGGACGGTTTGATCACCGGCCAGGTGACGTGCCGGAACAGCTGGCCGGGGCGCGCGCCGTCGACCAGTGCCGCCTCCTCCAGTTCGGCCGGCACCTGGCTGAGCGCGGCCTGCAGGGTCAGTGCGGCGAACGGGACGGCGCCCCAGACCACCACGCCGGTGATGACGGCGAAGCCCTGCCAGGGGTTCTCGAACCAGTTGTGCTTGCTGAAGTCGAGCCCCGGCAGCAGGCCGAGGAGCCAGTTGACGACGCCGTAATCGGCGTCCGAGAGCCAGCGGAAGATGGAGGCGGCGACCATGACCGGCATGGCCCAGACGGCGACCAGGACGCCGGTCATGACCGTCCGCACCCATCGTGAGACCCGTCGCATCAGCAGCGCCACCAGGAGCGACAGCACCATCGTGGCCGCGACGCAGGCGACGGTGAACAGGGCGGTGCGGCCGACGACGGTCCAGAAGAAGCCGTCGGAGAGGATCGAGCGGTAGTGGGCCAGCCCGGCCCACGGCGGCGTGGCCCCGGAGAACAGTTCGCGCCGGGTCATGTCCTGGAAGGACAGCATCACCAGGTCGACGAGCGGGTAGCCGAGGACCGCGGCGAGGGCGAGCACGGTCGGCGCGATCAGCAGATACGGCAGCGCCCGGCGCCGGATGGTGCGCCGCGGGCGGGGTGCCCGGGCCGGTCGCGGCGGCCGGACGGCGCGGGGCGGTCCGGGCAGTTCCACGCTCCCCACCGCCGTCAGTTCTCGTTGATCACGGCGTCGATGCGGCGGTCCGCGGCCCGCGCGGCGTCCGGCACCGACTGTTTCCCGGTCGCGATGTCCTGGAGCATCTCCTGGAGGACGTTGGACTTCTCGACGGCTCCCCAGCCGGGGGCCAGTGGGGTCACCCAGCCGCGGGTGGCGGCCTGTGCGGCGGGGCCGTTGACGCTGTCGGCGGCCACTTCCTTGAGCTGGGCGGTGTTGTTGGGCAGGGTGTCGGCGGCTATCAGGCGGCGCTGGGAGGTGCGGTCGGTGAACAGCCGGATCCAGTCCTGGGCCAGGTCCTGGTTCTCGGACTTGGCGGGGACGGCCAGGGTGGAGCCGCCCAGGAACGACGGCATCATCTTGCCGGAAGGGCCGGGGAAGGCGAATGTGCCGAACTTCCCGCGCAGCGCCGGGTCACCGCCCGACCTGCTGTCGGTCGCGGCCTTGGCCTCCCAGGTGTTGCCGTAGAACATGCCGACCTTGCCCTGGCCGACGACCGCCGGTTCGTCGCCGTTGTCCTTGGAACGGTCGCCGGTGTAATAGGAGTCGAGGAGGTCCTTCCAGGTGGTGAGTCCGGCGACGGAATGGGCGGAGGAGAGCGCGCCGTGCCAGCGGCCGTCTTTTCCGCGCGCCGCTATCTCGCCGCCGGCGTCCTTGACGAAGGCCATCGCCGCGTACCAGTAGCGGCCGGGCATGTAGAAGGCCGAGAAATTCTTGTCGGTGGCGCCGAACTTCGCCTTGAGTTTGTCGAGATCGGCACGGAGTTCGATATAGCTGCGCGGTGCCCGGGTCACGCCGACCTGGGCGAGCAGATCGGTGCGGTAGATTCCCACCCGGGCGCCGACGTAATACGGGACGCAGTAGGTCTTGCCGTCGTTCCGGCAGGCATCGCGCAGTGCCGGTAGCCATTCCGCGGAGTGGTCGAATTTCGCCGGATCGACGGCGGCGAAGGCCCCGTTGACGATGTAATTGGTGGTCTCGCTGTTGCCCATTTCGATCACGTCGGGGACTTTGCGACCGGCCAGTGCGGCGTCGATCTTCTGGTTCTTCGTGGTCCACTGCTGGTACTGCACGGTGACCTTGACCTTGGGATAGGTCTTCCGGAAGCGGTCGTTGACCTCGTTCACCAGATCCGGCCAGCTCTCCTGGGCGTCCACGGTCAGCCAGACCGTGAGCTCCCCCGTGCGGTCCGCGGCGGCGACCGGTTTGCCGCCACCGCAGCCGGCCATCGCGCCCATCAGGACCATCGCTCCCAGGCCCGCCGCCAAACGGGAGATGCGCTCGGCCATGATCTCCTCCGTCGGGTTGTCGGAACCGGCTGTATCTACCCCCGGTATCCGATCTCTCACCTCGGGGAGGCTTTCCGGCCAGATAATCCGACGGCCGGAACTGTACGGCCGGGGAATCCGTGAACGGGCGCCCGGCAGGCCGGACCGCATTCCGATCTTGAGTTCACCGGAGCAAAGGCATCGCTGTTTTGACGCAAAAGGCGCGCTGCCTCAATGATCGGCTCTTGACGGTGCCGCCCCTGCTGCCTCAGTTTTGCTCGGGTGTCTCCCACGTCCCCTATCGAAGGGTTTGCACGTGACTGAGTACGGCACGCCGGCCGCAGATCCGGCCACCCGCCCGGTGAAGGTCAACTCCTGGAACGGCTGGGATCCCCTGCGGCACGTCGTCGTCGGACGCGCCGACAACACGGTGGTGCAGGCCCCCGAGCCCGCGATCCGGCGGGACTTCCCCGACGACGGTTTCCCGCTGGGCACCTACGGCCCGATGCCGGCCGAGATGACCGCGGAGGCCAACGAACAGCTCGACAACTTCGCCGAGTTGCTGCGGCGCCGCGGCATCCGTGTCGATCGCCCGGCCCCCGTGGACTTCAACCAGCAGGTCAGCACGCCGGACTGGACCCAGGAGACCATGTCCGGCTGTATGCCACCGCGCGATCTGCTGCTGACCGTCGGCAACGAGATCCTCGAAGCCACCATGTCGTACCGCAGCCGCTGGTTCGAGTACCTCTGCTACCGGCCGCTCCTCCAGGGGATCTTCAAGGCCGACCCGCACATGCGCTGGGAGGCGGCTCCCAAGCCCCGGCTGACCGACGCCTCCTACAATCCGGGGTTCTGGGACACCTACAACACCCTGCCCACGGACGTGCAGTTGGCGCGGGTGCGGGACTACGACCTGGTGCTGACCGAGGAGGAGCCGCTGTTCGACGCGGCGGACATCGCCCGGTTCGGCAAGGACCTCTTCGTCCAGCTGTCGTTCGTCACCAACCGCAGCGGCTACCAGTGGCTGAAACGGCACTTCCCCGACCACCGGGTGCACGCGGTCACCTCCACCAACACCCATCCGCTGCACATCGACGCCACCTGGGTGCCGCTGCGGCCCGGACTGGTGCTGCACTGCGGTGAGCGGCTGGCGGACGCCGAGCTGATGGAGTTCTTCCGGCGCAACGACTGGGAGATCGTCGAGGCGGTGCAGCCGGCGAGTTGGGACCATCCGCCCAAGCTGTCGTACTGCAGCCCGTGGCTGGCCGGCAACATGCTCAACCTCGGCCCCGACACCCTGTGCATCGAGGAGAAGGAAGTCGCGCTCGCCGACCAGCTGTCCGGCTACGGCTTCGAGATCGTGCCGGTGCCGTTCCGCGCGGTGGGGCCGTTCGGCGGCGGGCTGCACTGCGCCACCTTCGACATCGAACGGGACGGGCAGCTGGAGGACTACTTCCCGCACCGCTACGGACGGTACTGAGGCCGGTGTCGGCCCAGTCCCCGCCCCGCCAGGGCGCCGTCCGGGGCGTGATCCTCGACTTCTACGGCACGCTGGTCCGGCTGGTCGAGCCGCTGCCGCCCAGCCACCGGTCGTTCTTCCTGCGCCGGGGGCTGGTCGAGGCCGCCGACAAATGGGGCGACCAGTGGGCTGTCGGCCCCCGGGACGGCGAGGAGCACACCGCGCACTCCACCAGCGAACGGGCGTACCACGCCTGGGAGTTGGACCGACTGCGACGGCGGGCACTGGCCTGCGGCGTCCCCGGGGCGGCGGCCGGCCCGCTGGCCGCCGACCTCGACCGGGCGATGAAGGACCTGCGACTGGCCCTGTTCGACGACGTCCCGGCTGCGCTGGCCGGGCTGCGCGCCCGGGGCCTGACGGTGGCCGTCTGCTCCAACTGGTTCTGGGACCTGGACCGCGCCATCGAGGGCGTCGGGATCGCCGAGCTGGTCGACATCGCGGTCACCTCGGCCCGCGCCGGCGCCCGCAAACCGCACCCCCTCATCTACCGGACGGTGCTGGACCAGTGCGGACTCCGCCCCGAACAGGCCGTGTTCGTGGGCGACATGTGGGAGTCGGACGTGGCGGGACCGCTGGCGTACGGGATGCGGGCGGTGCACCTGTGGCGCCCGGACCGGGTGGTGGCGGGCGCGGCCCCGTCGCTTCCGGACGGGGCCGCGCGCATCGCCTCGCTGACCGCGCTCAGCGCTCTGGTGTAGTCGGCCCCGGGCCGGCGAGCCGGTCCAGGACGTTGCGGGTCACCCGCACGACGCCGGCGTCCAGTTCCCGGCCGCAGATCACCGGCCAGTCGGTGGTCCCGGCCGTGAACACCGTGCCGCCGGCGGTGTAGAGCCCCATGGTGGCGGCGCGCGGACCGGTGATCGCCGGTTCGCGCGCCGGGCAGTTCCAATGCCCCCATTTCAGGTGGTGGAAGTCGTCGTGCACCGGATCGAGGAGGTAGATCCCCAAGATGAGGAAGGACTCGGGCGTGCCGTCCACCCCGGTGGCGTGCGCCACGCCGTTCGCGTCCCGGGCGAAGGCCGCGCCATCGCACTCGTAGCCGATCAGCGGCGTCCCGGCACCCAGGGCATCGGCCGGCCCGCCCTCGGAACCGTCCCGCAGCCCGGTGCCCTCGTACACCCAGTGGTCCGCGTGCTGCACCCGGTAGCCGTCGCGCGGCCGGTCGCCGGGCCAGTCGCCCGGCCACATCCCGCCGTTGCGGAAGCTGACGCCGGTCAGGGTGTTCTCCGGCTCGCCGACGCCGTCCGGCGGGGCCGGCCACCACTGGTCGGTCGCCGGGAGGTGCGGATACTCCTCGCCGACGTGGTGGTCGGTGTCGGAGACGAACGCGCTGTTCCCGTCCACCGGATGGACCCGCCACCAGCAGGTGTTGGCGCTCAGGAACGCCACGTTCCCGCCGTCCCGGACGAACTGCGCGACGTGGTCGCGCATCGCCGCGCTCCAGTACTCGTCGTGCCCGACGCTGAGCAGCAGCCGGTAGGGGGCCAGCAGCCCCGGTTCCTCGTGCAGGTCGAGGTCGGTGCAGTACTCGACGGGGTAGCCGCTGCGCTCCAGCCAGGCGATGAACGGCGCGTCCCAGTAGGCAAGATCGATGACCCCGCCGGGTCGGTGCAGGCTGAGGCGGTGGCCGCGCGGCCCGTCCGGACCGGCCTGCCGGTGGACGGGGTGGTCGTAGAGACTGGCGGCCCGCTGGACGTCCGCCCGGTCGGCGCGGTTGTACGCGTGCCGGGTGTACGTCGATTTCTTGTAGAGGATCCGGGCCCCGGTCGCACCGGCCCGGCGGGGCCGGACGACGAAGAACTCCCGCTCGAAACCCTCGATGTCGGATTCGCCGAGCAAGGGCACGCGCCGGGCCTGCGGCTCCGTCCCCGCGACGAAATGGGCGAGGTAGATTCCCGGTGGCCAGTCCTCGGGAACGGTGTGGTGATACGGCGGCCAATTCCAGTCCACGGCGGGCGAGGCGTGCTCCGGGACGCCGTCCGGGTGGGGCGGCGGAGCGGCCGACACACCCGGATAGGGCCCGGCCTCCGCCATGAAGGAAAGTTCCCTCCCCAAGCGATAGAAACGGACGCGAAATTCCTCGGCGTCCGTCGACACATGAAATCCGAGACGTCGACCGACTGTCACGCTCTCACGTTCCATATATCCCTCGATCATCCGCGTCATGCTAGGAGCGCGGACACAGCACCGACAACAGCCCTTCCAGCCAACGGAGATCGATCGAAATGGACAAGGAATTCCGGGTACGCGAACTCATGCTGGGCATCGAAGGACTGGCCCTGCTGCGCCATGCGATGGACGCCGACGAGAATTTCCTGAAGGCCCGGATCGAGGAAGTCCGCGCCCTCACGACGGGTCCGGGCGCGGCGCTTCCGGACGGCGGGACGGCGGTCGGCGAACTGGACGCGGCGGCCGGCTACGCCTCCTGGGCCGCCCGCTACGACTCGCTGCCCAGCTCGTACATCGAAGTCGAGGAGCCGGTGGTGCACGGGTTGCTGGACCGCGGCCCGGTGGGCACCGCGCTGGACGCGGCCTGCGGCACCGGCCGCCAGACCGCCGCACTGGCCGCCCGCGGCTATCGCACCATCGGCGTCGACCAGTCGCCCGAAATGCTGGCACACGCCCGCCGCAAGGTGCCCGACGCGGAATTCCGACGGGGCTGGTTGGAAGACCTCCCGCTCGACGACGGGAGCGTCGATCTCGCGGTCTGCTCCCTGGCCATGACGCACCTCCCGGACGTTTCGACGGGGATCGCGGAACTGGCCCGGGTGCTCCGCCCCGGCGGCCGGATCATCCTCTCCGACATTCACCCGTTCGTCATCTCTCTCCAGGGCCAGTGCGTCTTCGTGCACGACACGGACCGTCTGGCCTTCGTCCGCAATCACGTGCACCTACCCGGCCGCTATCTCGATGCTTTCCATGCCGCCGGACTGACCGTGCGGGAATGCCACGAGCCGACCTTCAACGGCCGGCTGGCGCCCGGGGGTTACGAGGAATCCATCGCGGATGCCGCCCGGGCCGCCTGGGAAGGAATTCCGCTGGTCATCGTCTGGGCCGCGGAGAAGCCCGCCGCAGATCCCCGGGAGGGTGCCGTATGACGCTCCAGTTCGTCCATCACACCCAACGGCCGGAATTGTGGGACCGGCTCACCGGAGAATTCGCCGGAGTGGTCCCGGAATACAACCTGCACGGTGATATCAACTCCGGTTTCTGGAACCGGCTGTTCAGCGACTTCCCGGACCACCAGTTCCTCCTGCACGACACCGCGACCGACACCGTCCTGGGCGCCGGCCGCACCCTCCCCCGCACCTGGGACGGCACCCCCGAGGGCCTCGGCACCGGCCTCGACGCCTCCATCGAGGCGGCCTTCCGCGACCACGACAACGGGGCGGCGCCGAACGCCCTGTGCGCCCTGGGCATCGAGATCTCCCCCGCCCACCAGGGCAAGGGGTACTCGGCCCGCCTCCTGGCGCACATGGCGGCCATGGCCCGCGCCGCCGGGCTCTCCCACGTGGTCGTCCCGGTCCGCCCCACCTGGAAGGACCGCTACCCGCTCGTCCCCATCGAGCGCTACGCGACCTGGACCCGCCCCGACGGCGCCCCGTTCGACCCCTGGATCCGCACGCAGGTGCGCCAGGGCGGCACCATCGCCGCGGCGGTGGCCGAGTCCTCCCGCATCACCGGCACCGTCGCCGAATGGGAGGCGTGGACCCGGATGTCCTTCCCCGACGACGGCCGCTATGTCTTCCCCGGCGGACTCGCCCTCCTCGACATCGACCACCACCACGACCGCGGCGCGTACTGGGAACCCTGCGTCTGGATCACCCACGACGTCCGCGACCACGGCCAGGCACCGACGTAGGGTGCTTCTGACGGATCTCCGTGGACGCCGCGGACATCCGCCGTCAGAAGCGCCCCAGCAGCGCACCGCCGCACCGCACGGCGCTCTCCGCGTACGCCGCCATCAGCGCGGCATGGTCCGGGACCACCTCGGGCCGCCGCTCGGGCGGCAGACCGGCCGGGCCGACCGTGGACAGTGCGGCGGCCCGGACCCGGGCGCCGGCCTCCCCGGTCGGCCCGGCCGCCGCCCGCTGGGCCGCGTGCCGGCGGGCGGCGTCCTCGGCCTGCCGCCCCAACAGCAGGCAGTGGACCCACAGTTCGTCCGCGAAGGCGGCGCCGAACAGCCGGCCCACGGCCGCCGCGGCGGCCTCGGGCCGGTGCCGCCGCACCACGTCCCGAACTTGACCCTCCGTCAGGCCGGTTTCCGGCAATGCCTCGGTCCACCGCAGATGCCGCCGGGGATCGGCGCTCCGCTCGTGTCCGGCCGGCCGCACGTACCCCTCGCCGTACCGCATGTACGGCAACCAGTCCAACTCCTCCAGCAGCCATCCGCGGTCGAGCAGCGGGCGCGCCTCCGCCGCCCCCACCGGGCACACCGCCAGCCGGATCCCCTGTGCGGCGTGCCCGTTGATGCTGCTCGTCCCGATGTGCTCGACCACGCTCGGCACCGCCAGCAGCCCCGAGCGCCCCTCGGCCCGCAGAAAGGTCGCCATCACCTCGTCGTCGTGCCGCTCGGCGCTGTCCGCGGCGAACGCCCGGAACGCGTCCGCCGTGCGCACGGGCAGGCAGATGGCCAACGTCGGCGCGAACTCCTCCGGCACGGCCCGCACCCATCCGGCCCCCGCCAGCGCCGCCAGCCGGGCCGCGGCGCCGTTCCGGGCATGCCAGTTGGTGTAGAAGATCAACGCCTCGTCCGGAAACCGCGCCACCGATCCGGCCACCAGCTCCAGCAGCTCGGGCGGTGCGGCCACGTCGTCCTGCACGACCAGGTGGTGCCCGGCGTCCGCCGCCCGCGCCGCCCAGGCCACCAGCGCGGTGCGCAGCGCGGACGGCGGTCCACCCGGGTCCGGGTCCAGCGCCAGCCCCCCGAGCCCCAGCCGGGCGGCGAGCGCCGCGGCCTGCTCCTCGCGCACCGGGTGGGTCATCACGGCCGAACTGAGGGAAGCTCTGCTCACCGGGCCACTCCTCTCGTCTCGCGGAGACGTTCCGCGGCGTCCGCGCAGACATCGCACACAGGCATCGCACGGCCACCGCTGTCGGGCCGCCACATCGTGGCAGATCACCGCGCACCGCCTGCCATGCCGAGGAGAGAGTGGCCGAATCCGATCCCTGCCGCCCCGTACACCGACCGACGGAGGCGCAATCCAACCGTCGCCCGTCCGTCGTCCGACCGTCGACCGAAGATCAGGCGGAAGCACAGTCGGACGAACGGTACGGGGGGAGGCCGCCGTCTCGCCCATAGCCCTGGGGGGTATCGTCGAGCGTCGGGGCGCGGAGTCGTACGTGAGGCGGCCCGGCAGTCCGTGACGTGGGAGGGAGGGGAGGATCGTGCGCCTGCGCATGCGGAGAACGGCTCGGGGACGGGCGATCAGCCGTACCGTGCGGACGCGTTCGGATGCGCGGGGCGGTCGTCGGGCGACGGTGCTGCTCGCCCTCGTCTGGCTGGCCCTTTCCGTGATCGCCCACCACGGCCTGCCCGACACTTGCGCGCCGATGGCGGCCATGCAGCCGGCCTCGTCCGCGCAGCCGATGGCGGCCATGCCGTCGGTCCCCTCCGCGCAGCCGATGCCGTCCCGGAATCCGGTCCCGTCCGCCCGGCCGATGGTGCCCGTTGCTGTCGCCGCACCCCACCGGGCGGGCCCCGGTCACAGCCGGCCCCGGCTCGCTCGACCCGACCGGGCGCGGTCCGGTGAAGCGCAGTCCGGGCACGGGCACGACGGCGGGGCGCACTGCTCGTCGTACGACGTGCGGGCCGAGCAGTTGGTCCCGCCGCCACCGCTGCTCGGCCAGGTCCGCGCGCCTGGGCCCACGCCCTCCTGCCGGTCGGGCGCCGGCCCGGCCCGCGGGCCCGCCCCGCCCGATCCGGTGTCCCTCTCCGTCCTTCGCATGTAGGCCGACCGTCCTCCCTCCCCCACCTCGGCCTTTTCCCACGGCGCCCGCGCGCTGCGCACCCCGACGGTGCGCGCGCCGCCGCGCCGGGCACATCTGCGTAAGGACACCACCCCATGAACACGCTCAACCGACGCTCCGTTCTGCTGGCGGGCCTGGGCGCGGCAGGCGCCGGCCTGCTCACCGCCTGCTCCGGCGACGGCCAGGGCTCCGCCCGGCCCGCGCCGACCCTGCTCAGCCCGTCCGGGCCGGCCGTGGCGGCCACCGAGAAGGAGCGGCGCCACTCCGGTCGGGAGCACCGGGTCCGGCTCACCGCGACCGCCGGCACGGTCGACCTGGGTGCCGGGAAGGCCGTGCGGACCTGGAGCTTCGACGGTGCGCTGCCGGGCAAGGAGATCCGGCTCACCGCGGGCGACACACTCGTCGCCGACCTCGCCAACCACCTTCCACAGAGCACCTCCGTCCACTGGCACGGCCTCGCCCTGCGCAACGACATGGACGGCGTGCCGCCCGTCACCCAGCGGGCCGTGGCGGCCGGCGGGTCCTTCACCTACCGCTACGTCGCCGAGACTCCCGGCACGTACTGGTTCCATCCGCACGTCGGCGTCCAGTTGGACCGCGGCCTGTACGGTCCGCTGATCGTCGAGGACCCGCACGAGCCGCTGCGGTACGACGACGAGTGGGTCGTCGTACTCGACGACTGGCTCGACGGCGTCACCGGCACCCCGGACCAGGCGCTCGCCGCCCTGCAACGAGGCATGGATCACGGGTCGTCGTCCCACGGAGGCAACGGGAAGACGGGCGCGCACGGCGACATGGACGGCATGGACGGCATGGACGGCATGCAGGGCATGGCGGGGATGCCCGGCATGGACATGGATGCGGGCACGGACATGGGCGCGGGAGGCGGGATGGGCGCGGGCATGGACGACCCGTTCATGCTGATGGGCGCGACCAGCCCCCTGTTGGGCGGGGACGCCGGTGATGTGAAGTACCCGCACTACCTGATCAACGGCCGCGTCCCGGCCGCGCCGGCCACGTACCAGGGCAAGCCAGGCCGGAAACTGCGGCTGCGGATCATCAACGCCGGTGGGGACACCGCCTTCCGCGTCGCCCTCGGCGGACACCGGCTGACCGTCACCCACGCCGACGGCTATCCCCTCACCCACGAGCCCGCCGACGCCCTCCTGATCGGCCCCGGTGAGCGCTACGACGCCCTGGTCACGCTCGGCGACGGCGTCTTCCCGCTCGTCGCGCTGGCCGAGGGCAAGGGGGCCGCCGGCCTGGCCCTGGTGCGGACCGGCTCGGGCCGCGCCCCGTCCGCCGCCGTGCGGCCCGGGGAACTCAACGGCCGGATCCCGACCGCGTCCGCCTTGCGGCCCGCCGAGGACGTCCGACTGAAGGCCCGTCAGCCGGACGTCACCCATCGCATCAAGCTGACCGGTGGGATGGCGAAGTACGACTGGGCGCTGAACGGGCGGCGGTTCGACATGAATGACGCGGACGCCCATCCGTTCGCCGTGGAGGGCGGCCAGCGGGTCCGGCTGGAGTTCGTCAACTCCACCGACATGTGGCACCCCATGCATCTGCACGGGCACACCTACCAACTCGGAGCGAACGGTCCCCGCAAGGACACCGTCATCGTCCTGCCGGGCGCGACGGTCACCTGCGACTTCGACGCGGACAACCCCGGTCAGTGGCTGATCCACTGTCACAACGCCTATCACGGCGAGAGCGGGATGATGGGGCTGCTCGCCTATCGCACAGCATGACGCGGGGGCGGCTACCGCCCCTCGCGGAGCGCGGCCCGTAGGGCTTCCTCCGTGGTACCACGCCAGGCCACGAAGCCGTCGGGTCGCACCAGTACGGCATCGTCCCCGACGGCAAGGTCGCTCGCGTGCGGTGCGCCGAGTTTGTGGACGCGCTGCGGTTTCAGCCCCAGAGGGGCGGCCGCAGCGCGCCAGCGCGGGAGGTCCGCCGCGGTGAACAGCGTCCAGCGCGAACCGATCAGGTCCAGGGTCGATGTCCGGCTGTGGGGTGGGGTGTTGAGCCAGCGGTGGGGGAAGCGGTGGCCGGGACGGATGATGTCGTCCAGGGGGTCCGGGCCCGGACCCGTGACGGTGCCGTGCGGCGGGTATCCGTAGAACATCATTGCGCGCAGGTAGTCGACGGCGAGCTTGTCGTAGAGGTCGTTGGGATCGCCGTCCAATGCCTGGTACCCCTGGAGGAGATTGCGGGAGAGGGCCAGGGACGCCCGGGCGGCGGCCCGGCGTTCGGGATCGTAGCTGTCCAGGAGCGTGGGGGCGCTGTGCCCGTGCAGGACGGCGGCGAGCTTCCAGGCGAGGTTGTGACCGTCCTGGATGCCGGTGTTCATGCCGAGGCCGCCGGCCGAACTCTGCACATGGGCGGCGTCACCGGCCAGGAAGACCCGACCCTGCCGAAAGGCGGAGGCCATGCCGATGGCGGCCTCCCAGGCGTTGACCGCGTGCAGTTCGATCGGGATCGCCGCGTCGCCGATGGCGGACCGCAGCAGCGCGAGGGTCGCGTCCTCGGTCAGCTCGGAGGGGCCGGCCGGCGGCTTGCCGGGATGGTCCAGGAGGTGCGTGGCCCACTGGTCACGCCCGTTCTTCGACATCAGGGTGGCGTATACGGCGTCGTTCCGGACGAAGCAGACGTGGGTTCCCCAGTCGCGCTGTACGGGCCCCAGGTCGGCGCGGTAGAAGGCGGTGTTGAGGTGGTCGATGACCGTGCGGTCGGGCATGGTGATGCCCAGTCGGGTGCGGACGTCGCTCTTCGCCCCGTCCGCACCGATCAGATAGCCGGCGGTGATCTCCGATTCCTCGCCGGTGGCGACATCGACGAGCCGGGCGCGCACATGGTCGTCACCGGGCGTGAGCCCCACCAGCCGTACGCCCAGGTGGACTTCACCACCCCGTCGGCGCAGCTCCTCCCAGGCCAGCCGCTGCACCTGATCATGCGTCAGGACGAGTCGGGGAGGCACCGGGCTACAGTTTTCCACCAGCCTCGCGTAGCGGGGCGGCAGACCTCCGCGGTGCAGCGTGCTGCCCAACCCACTGTCCTTGAAGACGGTCCGCATCGGCATGCCGCCCTCCCAGCCCTCCCGCTCCAGTGCGGCGCCCAGGCCCATCGCCCGGAACAGCTCCAGGGTGCGCAGGCTGGTGCTCGCCCGCGGCACCGCCGCCATCGCGTCCGGCCGCTTGTCGACGACCAACGGCCGGACGCCCCAGTGCGCGAGGAACATCCCCGTCGAGAGCCCGACGGGCCCGGCCCCCACCACCAGCACCGGCACATCGGGCGCATCAGGCACATCGCGCACATCGCGCACATCGGCTCGCGGTCCCGCTCCTTGCGCTTCCGTTCCCCTGCCACATTCGGCACTCATCGCACGCTCCCTTCACGACGTCACGACGTCACGACGCCATGGCTTCACCGCTTCGCCGTCGCTCCGCCGCGCGGTGGTCGATCACCACACTCCCCGCTCAAGCCGACTTGAGCGCAACATCGGGCGCACCATGAGGTCATGGGAGACGAGCGCTACTCGATCAGTCAGGCCGCCCGTTGTTTCAACGTGCCGGTGTCCACGCTGCGTTACTACGACGACCTGGGGCTCCTCCCGGCGGCCGAACGCCGGGGGAACGTGCGCTACTACGGCCACGCCGAACTGCGCCGGCTCGCCCTCGTCCAACGGCTGCACCACCGCGGTCTGGTCAGCCTGACCGACACCGCCGCGCTGATCAGCGACGGTCCGGCCGACGGCCGGCCGACGGGCCGTGCGGTACTGACCGCCTCGATCGCGGCGATCAAGGACCGGATGACTCATCTGCAGGCCGCCCAACGCCTCCTCGCCCACCTGCTGACCTGCCCGAAGGCCGATCCGGTCCGCGAATGCACGCCGCTGCGCACGGAACTCGACCACGCCGTGAACGAGGCGCTGGGCGGACTCCGCAGCAGCCCTCGGCGGCGGCCGGACCGCGGTGCGGCGGACGCGCTCCGCGCCGGTGCTACCGTGCGCCGCAGCCCGCCCGAACGGAGGAAGAGCATGAACGACGACCACGCCGCTTCCCCCACGGCCACCCCCAACGCCTTCCGGGAGATCTCGCCGACCACGCTCGCGGACGTCCTGGGCCGCGGGCAGGTCATGGACGTCGGCATCCGACCCCTGTGGTCCATGGTGCCGCGGGTCGCCGGGCCGGCGTTCACGGTGCGCTGCCCACCCGGCGACAACCTCATGCTGCACGCGGCCATCCACCGCGCGGCACCGGGTTCGGTCATCGTCGTCGAATCGGGCGACCTGGACCACGCGCTGGCCGGTGGCAACGTCTGCGCCGTGGCCCAGCGCCGGGGAGTCGCGGCGTTCGTGGCCGACGGGCTGATCCGCGACCTCGCGGAGGTCCGCGCGATGGGGTTCCCCGTCTTCGCCCGCGGCGTGATCCCGTTCCCCGGGAGCAAGAAGGCCGTTGAGCCGCTCAACGTCGATGTGCGGTGCGGCGGGGTGGACGTGTCCGCCGGCGACATGGTGGTCGCGGACGAGGAGGGCGTCGTCGTGGTGCCCCGAGCCCGGCAGGAGGAGGCCCTCGGCGCCGCCCGGGCGAAACTGGCCAAGGAGGCCGAGGAGTCCCTCGACGCCTGGGAGTTGGCGCACCGCACCCGTATCGACGAGATCCTGCGGGACGGGGGGTTCGTCGGCTGAGCTGGGCCGTGCCCGCCCGTACCGGCGGGCGGCAGCGGTCCGTTCGAAGCGGCATGCCCCTCGTCCCAGTCCCGCGGCGGGGGACGGACCGGCCCGCCCCGCGGCCCGCCTGGCAGTCTTGCCGAGCGCCACGCACTGCGCCATTCTCGAATCCCCGTTGCTGACGGGGGCGGTCCTGCCGTTCCCGGACACCGCCGCCGATCGACCACACGGTTCCCCTCGCGAACCCTGGGCCGGCATGTCGGGAAGCCCTAGGCCGGAAGGCCGAGACGAAGATCCACACCTGGGCGGTGCCGGAGGCGGGAGGACGCGGCAAGAGTGAGGGGGCACCTGCCCGACTCACCGACCCATCTGCCCGGAGGCTGACGGTGAACACCCCGAACCCGACCGACCACCCCGACCTCACCGGTGCCGCGGCGCACGCGGGGGCGGCCCATCTGATCGAACAGTCGCTGGGGCATCTGTACTCCGCGGCGTTACGGACCGCCGCCCTCCACCACCTGGCCGACCATCTGGCCGGCGGCCCCCGCACCGCCGCCGAACTCGCCCGGCTCACCGGCACCGACGCCGTCTTCCTCCGCCGCTGCCTGCGTTACCTCGCCTCGCGCGAGGTCTTCCGCGAGGACGACAACGGCGCATTCCATCTGACGCCGACCGCCCAGTTCCTGCGCGCCGGGGTGCCCGGTTCGCTGCGCGACGCGGTGCTGATGCTCACCGACGAGATCTTCGTGCGTTCGTCGTCGGCGCTCGACGAGACCATACGCACCGGGGCACCGGGCTTCGCCAAGGTCTTCGGCGCCCCGTTCTTCGAGTACCTCCAGGGTGCCCCCAAGACCCGGGAGCTCTTCGACTCGGGCATGGCGGCGTTCTCCGAGCCGATCAACGACCTGGTGGCGAGCGCCTATCCGTTCCCGGAGCGGGGCACCGTGGTCGATGTCGGCGGCGGGCGGGGCGGGTTGCTGCGCCACATCCTGCTGCGTCATCCGGGCCTGTCGGGAGTGCTGCTGGACCAGGCGGCGGCCGTGCAGGACCACGTGCTGGACACCGCGGAGCTGTCCGGCCGCTGGCGCGCCGAACCGGGCGACTTCTTCACCGCCGTGCCGGCCGGCGGTGACGTCTATGTGCTCAAGCACGTGCTGCACGACTGGGACGACGCCTCGGCCGTCCGCATCCTGACCGCCTGCCGGCACGGCCTGGCCCCGGACGGAAAGGTCCTGGTCGTCGACTCCGTCCCCGTCCCGGGCAACGCCCCCCATCCGGGCAAGGCGCTGGACGTGGCGATGATGACGGTCGTGACGGGAAAGGAACGCGGCCCGAAGGAGCTCGACGACCTCTTCTCCCGGGCCGGCCTGCGCCGCACCCGGATCCTGCCCACGCCCACCTTCGCGTCCATCGTGGAGGCGGTCGCGGGCTAGGGTCTGTCAGGTCTGCCAACTCCCCGCTGCCGCTGCGGGGTTGGCGTAGCGGGCCGAGGTCAGCCGGTGGTGGCCGGGCGCTCGCGCCACCAGTCCACCGTCGCCTCGACCTGCGCGGCGACCGGGGTGGCGCGCACGGCGAACTCGGCTTCGTACGCGCTGGTGTCGACGACGAAGGGACGGTCGAACTGGTAGCGGACTTCCTTGAGTTCGCGGATCAGCGGGGAGAAGAGCGACGCGATGCCGAGCACGGCCGGCGACAGCCCGCGCACCGCGACCGGCCCCACGCCCGCCCGGGCGGCCAGGCGGTCGACCATCTCCCGGGTGGACAGTGCGGGCGCCGTCGGCGCGTGCCAGGCACGCCCCCAGGCACGTTCCTCGCCCGCGACCTCCACCAGGGCCCTGGCCACATCGGGGAGATAGCTCCAGCTGTGCGGGGCGTCAGGATCCCCGAGCGCGGAGACCGGCTTGCCGCGCAGCAGCCGCGGCATGACCCGCGCGGCCAGGTGTCCGCCGTCGGTCACGCCAGGGCCGAAGAAGTCCGAGGCCCGCACCTCGACAGCCTTGATCCGGCCCTGCTCGTGCAGGTCCCGCGCCTGCTTCCAGACAGCGGCGCGCACCCGTCCCTTGGGGCCGGTCGCGGCGAGCGGCAGCTGCTCCGTCATGGGACCGGCCACGGGGCCGTAGCCGTAGAGGTTGCCCAGCATGACCAGGACGGCCCCGGTCGCCTCGGCCGCCGCGCGGAGCGACGCGGCCAGCGGCGGCCAGTCGCGCGCCCAGCGGGGGTAGGGCGGTGCGGCACAGCCGTAGATGGCCGCCGCGCCCCGGGCGACCTCGGTCAGTCGCTCGTGGTCGGTGGCGTCCATGGCGAGGTGCTCGATGCCCGGCTCCGGGCTTCGGCCCGATGTGGTGACGACCCGAACCGCATGGCCCGCTCCGGCCAGCAGCCGGGCGGTGGCCGCCCCGGCGGGACCAAAACCTACGACGACGTAAAGACTCACGCGCGCACAGTAGCGCGGAGCGGGTGGGGCGGGTCGGGGCGGGGCGCCGAGCAGGGGTCCCGGTGCGCCGCGCCACCGACCCTGATCGACTCAACGAGGACTTTCGGCCAATCGCCTTGCGTGTATGTCGTGCGACGGCCCTCCTGACCTGCGCGGTCGGCCGGGCCGGCCAGGAGGACCGACGCCCGGTTCACGCCTCGTCGGCCGTGCCGGCGGCCCCGGCAGTGCCAACGGTCCGGGCGATCACGGCACGCGTGGCCGTGGCGACCGTCTCCGCCATCTCCGCCGTGGGCGGGACGGCGACACCGGTGGCCGGCGGGGGCTGAACCTCCGCGGATTCCGGGAGGTGCGACTCCGGGGCGGCCGGGAGGGAGACGACCATGGTGAGGCCGCCGCCGGGGGTCTCCTCCGGGGTGAGGGTGCCGCCCATCGCCTCGGTCAGGCCGCGGGAGAGCGCCAGGCCGAGGCCGAGGCCCGTGGTGTTGTCGGTGTCGCCGAGGCGCTGGAACGGCTCGAACGCCCGCTCCCGGTCGAGCAGTTGGATGCCGGGACCGCGGTCGATGATCCGTACTTCGACACGGCCGGCCAGGGCGCTGGCTCCGATCGTGACGGGGCGGCCGGCGGGCGAGTGCCGCACCGCGTTGGACACCAGGTTGGCGACCACGCGCTCCAGCAGGGGCGGGTCCGCCAGCACGTCGGGGGCGGTGTCCAGCGCCTGCGGCACGACGCGTCCGGGCGCCTGTGGAGGCGAGCCGGGGAGGGTGTCCAGCGCGGCGGGCAGGACGTCGGCCAGCGCCACCGGCTCCAGGTGCAGGGTCAGCGCACCGGCCTGGAGTCTGCTCATGTCCAGGAGGTTGTCGACCAGGCGGCTGAGCTTGGCGAGCGACTCCTCGGCGGTGGCGAGCAGTTCCTCGCGGTCCTCGGGTGAGAAGTCCACCTCGCGACTGCGCAGCGAGCTGATCGCCGCCCAGCTGCCGGCCAGCGGTGTGCGCAGGTCGTGCCCCACCGCGGCCAGGAGTGCGGTGCGCATCCGGTTGGCCGCCTTGACGGGTTCGACCTCGGCGGCGGCCTCGGCCAGCCGGGCGCGTTCGACGGCCGCGGTCAGATGGGCCGCGAAGGCGGTGAGCACCCGGTGCTCGGAGGCGGGCAGGCGACGCCCGATCAACACCAGCACGCTGTCGTCCCCTATCGCGACCTCGGTCCGGTGGTCGGTGCCCACTTCACCGGCGGTGCCCGCGGTTGGGACGGCTCGTGCGGATCCCGTGGCCGTCCGGCCGGTCGTGGACGGCCAGGGCCCCGGCGCGTCGTCGCGCGGGCACAGCTCGATGCGGTCCATGCCGAAGGTCTCGCGGGTGCGCTCCAGGAGGTCCGGCACCGCCCGGTCCCCGCGCAGGATGCCGCCGGCCAACGAGGACAGCGTCTCGGCTTCCGCGGTCGCCCGGGCGGCGCGCCGCCCCAGCCGCAGCGAACGGTCCACGATGGCGGCGACGGTGACCGCGACGGTGGTGAACGCGGCCTGGGCGACGACGATATTGGCCTCGGCGAAGGTGAATTGGCCGACCGGCGGGATGAAGTAGTAGTTCAGCAGCAGCGAGGTGGTGACCGAGGCGAGCAGCGCGGAGACCACTCCGCCGATGCAGGCCACACCCAGCACGGTCAGCAGGAAGAGCAGCGCCTCGCTGGTGAGGTTGAGCGACAACGGACCCGAGACGCCGCGCAGTACGAGGGTCAGCAGCAGGGGCAGCACCAGGCCGGCGATCGGCCCGGCCACCCGGCGGGTGCGCGGCAGACCGCTGCCGGGGATGACCCAGGTGCGCCCCTGCCCGGCGTATGCGTGGCCGACGGTGTGGACGTCGATGTCTCCGGAGAGTTCGACGACGGTCTCCCCCACGCCGCGCGGCGCCAGGAACCGCCGCAGTCTGCCGCGACGGCTGGCACCGACGACGAGTTGGGTGGCGTTCTGGGCGCGGGCGAAGTCCAGCAGGGCAGCGGGGACGTCGTCCCCGACCACCGCGTGGTAGGTGCCGCCCAGGCTCTCGGTGAGCTGCCGCTGGTCGGCCAGCGCGGCCGGCGAGGAACCGGCCAGGCCGTCGCTGCGGGTGATGTGCACGGCCAGCAGGTCACCCGCGGGGAGGGGAGTCCCCCCTGCGCATGGGGGTCCCCCCGCTCGAACGCAGTTGAGAGTCGGGGAGGCGCTGAGAGCGCGGGAGAGATTGACTATCCGGGCGGCCCGACGGATCAGCGTCGTACCCTCCAGGCCACCGGAGAGCGCCACCACCACCCGCTCGCGGGTCTCCCACACCGGGCCGATGCGGTGCTCGTGCCGGTACTTGCGCAGCGCCTCGTCCACCCGGCCGGCGACCCACAGCAGCGCCAGCTCGCGCAGCGCGCTGAGGTTGCCGAGCCGGAAGTAGCGCGACAGCGCGGCATCGACCTTCTCGGGCGGGTAGATGTTGCCGTGCGCCATGCGGCGCCGCAGGCCCTCGGCCGGCAGGTCGACCAGTTCGATCTGGTCGGCGCGGCGGACCACCTCGTCGGGCACGGTCTCGTACTGCGGCACCCCGGTGATCTTCTCGACGACGTCGGTGAGCGACTCCAGATGCTGGATGTTGAGCGTGGCCACCACGTCGATGCCGGCGCCGAGCAGTTCCTCGATGTCCTGCCAGCGCTTGGTGTGCCGGCAGCCCGGCGCGTTGGTGTGGGCGAGTTCGTCGATGAGCACCACCTCGGGGCGCCGCTCCAGCACCAGGTCCAGGTCGAGTTCGCCGAACTCGGTGCCGCGATGGCTGCGGATCGCGCGCGGCAGCACGGCCAGCCCGTCGAGCATCGCCTCGGTGGCCGGGCGTCCGTGGCACTCGGCGTACGCCACCGCCACGTCCGTGCCCCGCGCGGTCCGGCGCCGGCCCTCGTCCAGCATCCGGTAGGTCTTGCCCACACCGGGGGCGGCCCCGAGAAAGACCTTGAGCCTGCCGGGCCGCGGCCGATCCGCCGCGTCCCCCTCGCTGCCCCACCCCATGACGTACGTCCCTTCAGTACCACGGCGCGCCGGGCGGCACCGCGTGGAGCGTCTCCCCGCGGTTGTCACCGGCCGGCGCGCGAACTCCTCCTTTGAGTCCTGCGAGCATCGTCACCGCCCACCACCGGGAACCGCGCTGTGCTGCACCGACGTTGACGCAACCCTGACCCGGAACGGGGTGCCTGCCCGGCCGGCTGCCGTTGGTGGGTGCCGGGTGGGCTGCGAGGGGTTTGTCTCCGCGCTCCGGGCCCGGGCGGCGGTCGCCCGGGCCCGGTGCCGGTCAGCGGCGCTCGGCCCCGGACCGGTCGGCCGCGGCGGACTCCGGGGTACAGCGATAGAGCTGGTACGCCTGGCCCGGCACGCGGTCGCAGTGGGCGCGCACCCACGGGCCGATGGCACGGCCGGGCGTGGTCGCCGGACCGCCGAGCACGACGTAGCGCAGCTGGCCGGTGGCGACGAGGTCGCGGAATCCGGACGCGGTGGGTGACGGCGCGGTGCCGGTGAAGCCGCCCATGGGGAGCACCGCGGCACCGGCGTGGAGGATGTAGGGCGAGGCGACCCGCCAACTGGTGGTGGCGAACAGGTAGGTGGCGCCGCCCTGGTGGGCCCGGGTGTAGGCGAGGAGCTGGCGCTGTGCGGGGCTCAGCGAGGTCTCGCCCGAGGTCTGGTGAGCAGTCTTGCGGGCAGCCTCGTGTGCCGTCCCGTCGGACGGGTCGGGGTGTCGGGGCGAGTGGCCAGTGGAGGCGTCGGTCCGGCCTGTGGTGCCGTCGGACGGGTCGGCGGCAGGAGCCCGGTGGGCCGCCGGATGGTGGGCCGCGGTGCGGTGCCGGATGGCCACCGGACCGGTCGAGCCCATGCCGGAGTGCCCGTACGTCGGGTCGAGGACCGAGGACGCCCAGGCGGCGGACGGCAGGAGCATCGCCACCAGGGCCGTGACGAGCCCCAGCACGGCCGTCCGCCGTCGGCCCGCGTCACCTCCGGAGCCGGAGTCCGGGCCGGAAGCGGACGCCGTACCGAGGCGGGAGGCCGATCCGGGGCCTGCGGGCGAGCCGGGGCCGGAAGCCGGGCGGGTGCGGGTGCGGGTGCGGGTGCCCCGACGGCCCCAGGCCAGCAGCCCCAGGCCGCCCGCCCCCAGGACGGCCGCGGCCGGCGCCAGCCACGGCAGGTAGGTCGGGAACAGCTCGGCGATCACCGCCGACCAGGCCACGGTGCTCACCACGACGGTCGGCAGCGCCCACGCCCGGGCGCGGCCGCCGCGCACCCAGGCGCGCCAGAACTGCACCATCCCGGCCCCGAACAGCGCCGCCAGCGGAACGGCCACCACCCCCATGTAGTACGTATGGCCACCGACCGCCCCGGCGCTGAACACCAGGAAGTACGTGACCAGCCACACCCCCCACAGCACGAAGCCGGCGCGCAGCGGATCCGTACGCGGCCGGCCGCGCCGCCACACCACACCGCACACCGCCGCGAGCGCGGCGGCCGGGTACAGCCAGCCGATCTGCGAGACCAGCGACGGGGCGAACATCTTGACCCACTGCCCGGCGGTCGGCCGGGAGTGTCCGGTCGGCGGCGCCGGCGCGGTGCCGGCCATGGTGGAGACGGCGACGCTCCCGGTGTCCTTGGCGCTCACACTGACGCTGGAGAAACGGTTGAGGAAGTTGTAGCCGACCACTTGGCTCGCCGCGGAGTTGTTGGTCGTGCCGTCGATGTACGGGCGGTCCTTGGCGGGGGTGAACGTCACCAGCAGCACCCACGACGCCGACACCGCCACGCAGACCGCGCCCGCCGCCGCCAGGTGCGCCAGCCGTCGGCGGAGCGCCGTCGGCGCCGAGAGCACATACAGCAGGCCGAGCGCCGGGAGCACCGCCCACGCCTCCAGCATCTTGGCCTGGAAGCTCAGGCCCACCCAGACCCCGGCGGCCAGCAACGGACGCAGCCGGGCCCCGCGTGCCGCGCGCAACGTGGCGTCGCCGGCCAGCAGGACGCAGAGCGTGAACGCCGGGTCCTCGACCTCGGTGCGGAACAGCCCGGCGATCGCCGGGGTGAGGGCGAAGGCGGCGGCCGCCAGGAGAGCGGCGTTCTCGCCCGCCCAGCGACGCACCGCGCGGTACAGGACGGCGACGCTGAGCACACCCTCGATCACCTGGGGCAAGGTCAGCGCCCACGGGTGGAAGCCGAAGATCCGCGCGGAGAGCGCCTGCGGCCACAGGAAGCCCGGCAGCTTGTCGATGGTGATCGAGCCGCCGGGATCGAAGGAGCCGAAGAGGAAGGCGTGCCAGCTCTCCGACATGCTGCGCGCGGTCTCCGAGTAGAACGCGTGGAACGCGCTGTGCTGGATGTCCCAGGCGAACAGCACCCCCGCTATGACGAGGATCGCCAGCAGCGCGGGTCTGGAGTACGCCGGCCGGGGCTCCGGCGTCCGGCGCGCCGCACCGATCCGGCGGAGCAGGCGACCGCCGCCGGCCCGCCCGGTCGGCACGCCCACCGCCGAGATCGTTTCCCCCGACGGACCCGGCTTCCCCGACGGGGACGCTTCCCCCCTTGCGGGCCCGTCCACTGCTACGGACCCGTCCAACGCTGCGGGCCCGTTCAACGCCGAGGACGCATTCCCTGCTGGGGACGCGTCCCCCACTAGGGGCGCGTTCCCGACTGGAGACGCATTCCCGGCTGGGGTCGTGCTGGCCATGGACGATCCTCCCTGGTGGTACTCGCCGGTCGGTGTGCGAGATGGCCGGAGGGGCGTCGGGGATCCGCGGGCCGCCGATTGTTCAGCGAACGTTCAGATCGCACGTCCGGGCGGCGAGGCACCGACGGGACGCACATCGACGCCGGGGACGCAGGCTCCCAACCCGGGTGGCGCGAATCGGACCCTGCAACAAAGCTGTTGCAAAGACATCCTTGAGAATTGACCAGGTCAACTGTTTAAACTTTCCACCAGCGTTGCGGCCCCACGGCCATGCACAAGAGAACTACCTGGGGATTCTGGTGGGAGACGGCCTAAAAGCTGATATAGCGTCACTGCGCACCGGTGGTACCGATTTCGACCAGATCGGCAAGGACTACCAGGGCCTCGTCGACAAGCTGAAGGACGCACTGACCTCCCTGGAGGGCAACGACACACCCCCGTGGGGGGACGACGATCTGGGCGAGAAGTTCGGTGTCGTCTATGAGGGCTTACGAGACGGTATGTACGAATCGATGGGCCATCTCGCCGCCAAGCTCCAAGAAATCGGCGGCGGGCTGAACAACATGGCCAAGAACCACGAGGCCGACGAGGACTTCAACGATTCGATGCTGAGGCAGCACATCGCGAACGCCGAGACGGAGCACCAGGCAATCGCCCGCTTCCGGAGCCCCAACGTCTAGCGACTCACCGCACCTCCCCCTCGTCGCCCTCGTCACCCTCCCGTCATCCCTCACGGCGCCCCTCGCACCGCCCCTCCCGCCGTCCCTCGCGGTGCCCCTGCTCGCGCCGCCCTGCCCGTCCCCCTCCACACCCCTTTCCGCTCCGCCCTCTCTTCCTGACCTCGCGCCTGCCTGGAGATCCCCACTGTGTCGTTAATGCTGCCGGACGCACTTGAGTGGGTCCTCGAAATGCTGGGGTTCAACTGGCCCACGGCAGACGAAGACAAATTACGGGAATCCGCCCAGCAGTGGCGGAACTTCGCATCCGGCGTGGAAGAGCTCCAGCAGCGCGGCGTCACCGCTGCCGGCAATGTGGTGTCCCAGAACTCCGGCGACTCGATCGACGGCTTCAACACCACCTGGGAGAAGTTCAACGGAGGTTCCGGCTCCGGGTACTTCGCCGACGCCCGGACCGCCGCGGAGACCATCGCCGTCGCCCTGGACGTCGCCGCCGGCCTCGTCATCGGCATGAAAGTCGCGGTGATCGCCCAATTGGCGATCCTTGCGGCGGAGATCATCGCGGCCCAGGCGGCGGCGCCGTTCACGTTCGGCCTGTCGGAGATCGGCGTTGCGGCGGCAACCGCGGCGACCCGGGCGATCGTCCGGAAAATCATCAAGGAGGCCGCGAAGCAGGTCCTCGACGCGGCGCTGGAAACCGCCAAGGAGCCCGCGGTCTCGGCGCTCCAGGCCATGATCTCGGACGTCATCGCGCAGTCCGTGAACATGAGCTTCGGCGCGCAGAACGGATTCGACGTCGGCCGGACCGTCAACAAGGGCGCCGAGGAAGGCGTCAACGCGCTCAAGAACTCGGGGCAGACGTTCACCGAGGCGTTGCGCGACGGCGCGGGCGCCAAGGCGGGCCACCACGTCCGCAACGGTCTGGAATCAGCCGCCGGCCACAACTCCGGCGGCGACTCGGGCGGCGGTTCGGGACATGAGTCCGCAGGCGGCGGGAGCGGGGGCGGAAACACCTCCTCAGGATCCGACACTTCGGGCGGCGGCCAGTCGTCGCCCGGGGGCAACCACTCGCCGTCGAGCGGCAGCAACTCACCCTCGGATAGCGGTAGTTCATCGCCCGGAGGCGGCGGATCGCCGTCGGGAGGCGACGGCTCATCGTCCACGGGTGGGGCACCGGCGGGTGGATCGTCCGCGGGCGGAACGTCAGCCGGCGCATCGTCGGCGAGTGGTGGGGCCACCGCATCGGGCGGATCGTCGTCGGCAGGCCATTCCACCCCCACGAACAACTCCTCGACGCCGCCGAACTCCTCTCCCGACGGCGGGAGCTCAGCTGCCGACGGCGGAAGTTCCTCCTCGGCCGGAGGTAGCGGTCACTCGCCGGACGGCGGTAACTCGCCCCGGCCGGCGCATTCCGCCGCCCCGCCGCCGAGCCAACTGACGCCGTTCGACGCGGGTTACCGGGAAGCACAGGCGGCATCGCCCACGCCTGACGCCTCGTCGTCCGCGACCTCTTCCCCGTCGTCCTCGGATTCGTCCGCCCGACCGAACACCGATACACCCACCTCCCACGACACCAGCAACAACGACAGCAACACCGACACCAGCACCAACACCGCCCCACGCCCGGACTCCGCTGCCCCCACTCCCGAACATCACAGCAACGGGATCGGCGACCCCAACGGCGGCAGTGGCAACACTGGCGGCGTTGGCACCACTGGTGGCAGCGTCACCAACAGTGGGAACGACGGCAGCACTGACACCAGTACCCATACGGGCCCGCAACCGCAGCACGCGCCATCACCAGCCCCTGACCCATCTCCCTCCCCGTCCCCTTCCCCCTCCCCGTCCCCGACGCCGGACCACTCCGGCACCCAGCACGACGACGGCAACAGCAACAGCAACGGCGGGGGCAGCCGTCCCAGCATGCCGACGGGCGGTGGAGTGGCATCGGGCGGCGGCGCTCCCCATGCGGCCCCGTCCGGACACGGGTACTCCGGTCCCTCCTCGTCCGGTGCGCCGCACCAGCCCGATCCCAACCGGCCCCAGGACGACGGCCCGGTCACCGTGCACACGGAGAGCGCGACCCTGGCACCTCCGCCGCCGGGCAGCGCCCAGCCGTCGCATGCAGGCGGCGAGACCCCCGGCTCGGCCGCCGCCCCGCCGCCGTCTACACAGCAATCGCCGCAGCCCGGCGTCGTCATGGGCGGCGGCACCATGCCTGCGGGCTCTCCCGCCGGGACTCCCGTGGGCGGATCCCCGTCCGCTACGACACCCCCGCGGTCGACCGCCCCGTCCTCCCCCGCCGGCAACGGCGGCGCACCCCCGCGCGGCACGCCGACCCGGGACCCGCGGAACCCCACCGCGGCCGACCAGTCGTCGCGCCCACGGCCCACACCTGCGCGTAGCACCGCCCAACCGCCGCGCACCGAGCGTCCGCACGGCGAGCAGCCGTCCCCGCGTCCGTCCCGGCCCGCGCAGCAACCGCCCCACACCAGCGACGCACCGCCGTCGCCCACCACCCCTGACCACGACTCGCAGTCGCCGAACACCAACCACGACCCCAAGCCGGACAGCGAGTCGCGCCCCAAGGACGACCAAGCGCCGGACAACAAGGACGTCACTTCCCACACGCCCGACCCATCTGACCCATCTGACGTGTCTGACGTGTCTGACACGTCAGATGCACCTGACGCATCCGACGCCACCGCCACCCCGGACGACCGTCCCAGCCTCGACGAGATCCGGTCCGGTATCCAGGAGTCCCCCGGCGGCCTGCTGCCGCCCGACACCGTGGACCAGCAGGCGCTGGAGAACGCCGTCCCGCGCAATGACGACGGCAGCCCACAGCGCTTCCCCGATCCGACGGCCGGCTGGGCCCAGTTGCAGAACGACGGCGGCACCAACGTGCCGGGCCGTTCCAACAACTGCGCCGACTGCAGTCGTTCGTTCCTGGAGACCTGGTACGGCAACCCCCAGGTCTCCGCGCCCCGGACCCCCGACCAGACCCCGGACGGGACCCCGGACCACTGGTCGCCGGAGTCCAAGGCCAACGAGAACATCATCGACTGGGCCGGGGCGCCGCACTCCTACGCCGGCACCAGCCCGGACGGGCACCATGCCATCGCCCAGGAGTTGCTGAAGGCAGGGCCGGGCTCCGCGGCGATCGTCCAGGTCAACTGGGCGGACGGCGGCGGTCATGCGTTCAACGCCGTCAACCACAACGGGAAGATCGTCTGGGTCGACACCCAGAGCGGTGAGGTCAGCCACCACCCCATCAACACCGAGGGCGCCACTGACGTCTTCCACATCCCGCTGGACGCCGACCGGAAGCCGCTGCATCCCGCCCCGGATGCCTCCAACGGTTCCGGTGCCACCGATTCGCACCACAAGTCCGACGGCACGGACTCCGACCACACTGCGCACGCGGACCAGTCGCCCCCTGCGGCGAACGGTTCCCACGACTCGGGCGACGGCACCGCGAGGCGTGGCGCACCGAGCCCGGACCACGGGAAGGACGAGCGGCCTTCGGCGGCCGACCCCGCCGCCCTCAAGCGCAAGGCCAGCGAACAGCCTTCGCCCGACGGTGAGTCCGTCAGCTCGCCCCCCGAGTCCGGGTCCGATTCCCACCGGCGGACCCGAATAAAGGTGGGCGGGGAGGGACAGCCGGGCCAGCAGTCTGGTACCGATCCCCACACCGACACCCCGTCACCGCCCCAGGCGACCCTCGGTTCCCTCCCGGACCACATGGACGCCCTGGGCCTCGACGACCACCGCATGGACGTCGACGACGACCACACGCAACAGCATTCACCGCCACAGCAGGCACCGCAGACCCAAGGGACGAACACCGGCTCCGGCACGGCGGAGCATCCCACCTCCGGGCCGCCGTACGGCAAGCCCACTCCCGATGCCCCGATGGATCTCGACGGCCAGCCGCCCGCCGGGCCGTCGAACAGCGGCGGCGGCAACGCCTCCGAGCAGGATCACGGGCAGTCGACCGGCTCCACGGCGGACCCGAAGAAGGACAACGGGAACAACACGGACGGCGGGAAGGGCGACAACAAGACCGACAACAAGACCGACGGCAAGACAGACGGCAAGACAGACGGCAAAACGGACGGCAAGACGGACGGCAAAGAGCCCTACTCCGATCCGCGTGATCGCGGCACGAGCGACACCTCCAAGCAGGAGAAGGAGGGGAAGCACACTCTCGACGCGGAGAAGAAGGATTCCAAGGAGTACGGGAAGGTTCCGGACAAGCTCCAGGCGCAGCTCCGCAACGATCGGGACGTGCACCGCATCCCACTCGACCGGGTCCACGACCGGCTGACCGGCTGGGCGGACGACGGAAGTTTGGCACGGGTGCTCCGGGCCTCTTCCGGCCATCCGCAGACCAACGGCCCCGACGCGGGCAAGGGCCCGCAGAAGTTCACCCAGAGCGACCTGGAGAAGCGGCTGCCCGGATTCCAGGACTTGGACCGCGGTGAGAAACTCGCCGTCGTCTCGTCCCTGACCCGGCTCAGTGTGGGATTCCACGAGCAGCACGGTGTCGGCAGCAATCCGGTGGACGTCGACAAGCCGTACCGTCCTCCGAACGAGCCGGATGCCAAGGACGGCACCACGGACAGTGCCGCCAAGAACTCCGACGAGTCACTGGGTGTCCGAGGGCACCGCAACAGTGGCAACAAGTACCTCGACAAGCTGAAGCACGACGGTCCGATGCCGGAGAGCCTGAAGCAGAACAGTCCGGACTTCACAGACCGCAACTACGCGGTGTTGGAGGTCGAAGGGCCGCCGCCCGCGCGGGAAACCCACTACGTTGCCGATTCCTCGGTTCCGGTGGGCGAGAAGTACGTGTCGGGACGCCACTCGGAGAAACATCTCATGGAGTGGCTTAATCGGGCCAATCAAGAGGGCGCGCAATACAGCGCGAAGGCCCTCTACACCGAGCGTGAACCGTGCGGCAACGGCCAGGGGCACGCGAAGTGTTCGAACGTGCTGAGGGAAATGACTCCTAAAGACACGAAGGTGTACTACAGCACGACCTACCGAACCGACCCGGAAGACGTCAAGGCGAAGAAGCAGCTCGACACGGAGAAGAAGAAGCTGAAGAAGGAGTTCGACAAGAAGCCCATCGCCGGCGTGCAGAAGGAGATCAACGACCGGCTCGATCGCCGCGAGGGCAAGAGCGCGAATTGGATCGCGGCAGAGAAGGGCAAGATCGACAAGCTCAGCGAAGCGGAACAGCGCAAGAAGCTCTCGGACATGATCGACGCGGAGTTCACCAAGCGTAAGAACGGGATGACGACGCCCGAAAAGCAGGCGATGGTCCGCGAAATGGACCGGCATATCGCCCATCTGGACTCGACCTGGAAGAAGATTCAGCCGAGTCTGCTGTAGCGGACAGCGCCGACGCACTCCGCGGGTGCCGCCGCCGGCCTTCTGCCACGGCGGCGGCACCGCCTCGGGGCGCCCTCAGATGTCCAGGGCGCCGCGGAACCGGCCGTGCCCGACGTCCGGGTCGGTCACCGCGAGCCAGCCGTGCCCGACCCGGTCGAGCACCTCGACCACGGTCGGCTGGATGGAGATCGAGGAAGCGACCTCCTCCGGATCACGGACGCCCTCGGCGTACTGCTCGGCGTCGTCGTCCTCGTCGTCGTACGCGTCGCCGCCCGCCATCAAGTTCCGCTCGAATTCCATCGGTTCCCCGATCCACTCCGGGTCGCCGTAGGTGCGGTAGCCGCGCTTGTCGTGTCCGTTCTCCGAAACCCACCACACTTGCGCGCCGTTGTAGTCGTCGATGGCGTAGAAGTGGGCTTCCCGGCAGCGCGCACTGAGTCGTGTCACGATCTGCGCCCAGTTGTCGTTGAGGTAATCGGCACCGTAGATCAGTCGCCAGCCGTCGAATTCCGGGGTGATGAAGACCCGGTATGCCGTGGTGACGCCGCCGTCTTCCGTGGGGCGCCGGAGGGAATTCTCGTGCTCGACGGCGGCGGACAGCCCCATGGCCGTCGTGACCGGGCGGACGTCGTGCAGGTCCAACGCCCGGACGATATCGCCGATTTCCGCCTCGGGCACCGCGATCCAGCAGTCGGCAGGCAGATCGCCCGGCTCCTCGTCCGGCAGTTTGATCTGCACCAACCGCTCCACGGCCGCCCGATCCGCGTCACTGAGGGCATCGGCGCCGCCGATCGTGGCCAGCATGCGCAGCGCGGCCTTCCGCAGGCTTCCGGGACCCTCCGCGCGCACCTCGCGGAGCGGATCGATTGCCGCGTCCCCCAGGCTTTCCAGACAGGATTCCGCGGCCGAGCTGCCCGGCGTTTCGTCATTGCGCAGCAGCGGCAGCAGGTGTTCGACGACCGGGGCCCCGAGAGCGGTCAGTGCTTCCTGTGCGGCCGCGCGATCCTCCCGGCTCTCGGATGCCAGACGACGTACCAGTGCGGCGATCTCCTCACTCATGCGTCCGACCCTAACCGAGCGGTCCGGGCGACTTGCCATCCGCCGGAAAGGCCAAAGTGCGCTCATCTCGACAGTCGGCGCACCGTCCCCCGTCAACGCCAACTCCCCGTAGAAATCCACGTTCCGGCCCACGTCGGCCCCAGTTTTCCCCACCCGCGCCCCACCCCACCCGGCCCGTTCCCGGTGAAATCCGCGGAGGTCCGGGAAACGGTGCGGAAGAGTCGCGGTCAGCGAAGGGCAAGGACGCCGATCGGGCCCCCTTCGACCCAGCAAGGAACCGCCACTTTTGCCCCGTTACGCTACATTCCCTCCATGTCCAATGAACCGATGCGCCTGCCAGATCTCTCCTCCCGGCCGCACCAACTCGCCGTCGAACGACTCATGAGCGGAACGCCGGCCGCGCTGTACCGGGCCTGGACCGAGCAGTTCGACCGCTGGTTCGCGGCCCCCGGATCGGTGCTGATGGAGGGCCGGGTGAACACGGCGTTCTTCTTCGAGACAGAGCACGAGGGGGCCCGCCACCCGCACTACGGCCGCTTCCTGCGGCTCGATCCGGATCGGCTGGTCGAGCTGACGTGGGTCACCGGCGCGGGCGGAACCCAGGGCGCGGAGACCGTGGTCACGGTCGCATTCGCCGCCGAGGGCTCCGGGACGCGGCTGCGGCTCAGCCATGCCGGGTTCGCCGACGAGGCGGCGCGCGACCGTCACCGGGACGCCTGGCCGCACGTCCTGGAACAGCTCGACCGGCGCATCGGGGCTGCGCACTGACGCCCCCGACCGGGCCGAGAGGGACCCTGGGCGAGCCGAGGAGAGACCACGGAAAGGCCGTGGAAGGGCCGATGGAAGGGCCACGGGGAGACCGAACCGAGCGCGGGACGAAGGCCACGATGCGTCCGATGGCCGGGAGAGAGCAGTGCGCATCGCCGCACCACACCTGCTGACGCAGCGTCAAGATCCTGGATGGCAAAAAAGATGGGGCTGATGTTTTGTTCCGCGAACGAAGGGCAGACGCGGCTTACCGGACCATGATCCAAATTATGGGAGGGCAGCCATGACGACGGCAGTTTCCACACACACCGGAACGCGGCACGGCCAGCGCCAGGTACAGGGCCACCGGACCGTGAGTTCCGGAACCGGCGGACTGCCGTACATCGCGGAGGCGTCCAAGATGGCGCCGAAGGACGCCAAGGCACTGTCCCGGCCGTTCTTCGAGCGGCTCGCGGTGCTGGAGGAGGGCACCCACGCGTACCAGTACGTGCGCAACACGCTCGTCGAGATGAACCTCTCCCTCGTCCGGTACGCCGCCGCCCGGTTCCGCAACCGCGGCGGCGATCCGAGCGAGATGGAGGACATCGTCCAGGTCGGCACCATCGGGCTGATCAAGGCCATCGACCGCTTCGACCTGTCCCGCGAGGTCGAGTTCACGACGTTCGCGGTGCCCTACATCGTGGGCGAGATCAAGCGGTTCTTCCGGGACGCCACCTGGGCGGTCCACGTACCGCGGCGGTTGCAGGAGCTGCGGATCGACATCGCCCAGGCAAAGGAGCGCCTCTTCGCCCGCCTGGACCGGGACCCCACGGTCGCCGAGCTCGCCGAGCACCTCGGCCTGGGCGAGGACGAGGTGATCGACGGGCTGATCGCCGGCAACGGCTACACCGCGGGGTCGCTGGACCAGCCCAGCGACCCGGCCGAGGACGAGTCGGCCCGCAGCCTGGCCGACGCCCTCGGCGACGAGGACCCGCGGCTGCAGCTCGCCGAGGACCTCCATGCGCTGACCCCCCTGGTCCGGAAGCTCGATCGGCGGGATCGCCGGATCCTCACCCTGCGGTTCGTCCACGAGAAGACGCAGTCGGAGATCGGCGAGGAGCTCGGGGTGTCACAGATGCATGTCTCCCGGCTGCTCGCCCGGATCCTGGGCCGGTTGCGGACGGGCCTGATCGGCCAGCCGTGACGTGACGGCCGGCCAGGCCAGGGGCCGGCGGCCGCGACCCCGACCGGGGGCGCCTCACGCGTGCGTGTCGCGCGGCAGCACGGAGCGGACGTAGACGGCCAGTCGGTCGCGGATCTCGTCGACCGACAGCCCCTCCACGGTGAGCAGGTGCGCGATGAGGTCGGCACGGACGGCGGCCAGCAGGGCATGGGCGACGAAGTCGGCGCGCCCGGCGTCGGCGCACTGCGCCAGGCTGTCGCGCAGCGTCGTGTGCCACCAGGTGTAGGACGGGCTCCGGTACGGGCTGGCCGCGCCGGCTTCCTCCAGGACGAGGTAGAGGCTCTGGTTGTCCAGTTTGAAGCGGGCCAGGGCGTCGAGTACCGCGGGGATCCGCTCGTGCGGCGGGGCGCCGGGCCCCAGCGGGGCGGGTCCTTCGGCGACGGCCCGGCGGAGCGCCGCGGTGCGTCGTTCGGCGAGCGCCTGGAGCAGTCCCGCCCGGTCGGTGAAGGCCCGGAAGACCGTTCCCTTGCCGACGCCGGCGGCCGACGCGACGGCGTTCATGCTCACCTCGGCGGGACCGCTGCGCGCGAACAGCGCCTCGGCGGCATCCAGAACGGCTTCACGACTGCGGACGGCGTCCGCGCGCTGTCGGGGTTCGGGCATCGGTCATGACCTCTCTTGCGATACGGACCGCCGGTCCGTATCGTCGAAACGGACCGGCGGTCCAACGGTATCGGACGACCGCGCCGCACGCTCCTGATCGAGGAGAAGCGAGATGCCCCCCGCCACGACCGCCCATCGGACTCCGGAGGACCTCTTCCGTCACGGGCTCCGCCTCCTTCTGGACCAGGATTTCGCCGCATGGGTGGACCTCTGGGACGACCAGGGCGTCTTCGAGTTCCCCTTCGCCCCCGAAGGCCGCCCGCGCCGCCTGGAGGGCAGGTCCGCCGTCGCCGCCCCTATGCGCGACTACCCCCATCACATCGAGCTGGACGACTTCCCGCACCTGACGTTCCATCAAACCCAGGACCCCGGCACGATCATCGCCGAGATGAGCGCCGTGGGCCGCCTGGTCGCCACCGACGAGCCGTTCGCGATGTCGTACGTCGCGGTGGTCGCCGTCGCCAACGGCCGCATCGCCCACTACCGCGACTACGGGAATCCCCTGGCCGTCCCGGCCTCCATGCGCAGCTGACCCCGCCCTCTCCCGCACACCCGCCCATCCCGCCCGGAAGGCCCCCGTGACCACACCCCACCACACGCCCCCGACCACAGGCCCCGTCCTCGTCACCGGCGCCACCGGCACCACCGGCAGCCGCCTGGTGGCCCGGCTGACGCGGGCCGGGCTCCCCACCAGGGCCGCCGGCCGCCACCCCGCTCCGGTCGCCGGTGCGGAACCGGTGGCCTTCGACTGGACCGACCCCGCCACCCACGACGCGGCGCTGGACGACGCGAGCGCCGTCTACCTCGTGCCGCCGCCCGGCGCCACGGACCCCGCCGCCGTCATGCTGCCCTTCCTCGATCGCGCCCGGCGCGCCGGAGTGCGCCGGGCGGTCCTGCTCAGCTCCTCCCTGATCCCCGCGGGCGGTCCGGCCACCGGAACCGTCCACCAGGCCCTGCCCGCCCTCGTCCCGGAGTGGGCCGTGCTGCGCCCCTCCTGGTTCATGCAGAACTTCACCGGCCACCACCCGCACGCGGACGCCATCCGCACTGACGGCCTGCTGACCACGGCGACGGGCCGGGGCCGGGTCGCGTTCATCGACGCCGACGACATCGCCGCGGTGGCCGCGCACGCGCTGACCGACCCCGTGCCCCACAACACCGACTGGGTGCTCACCGGGCCGGCGGCCCTCTCCTACGACGCCGTCGCCGCGATCCTCACCGAGGTCAGCGGCCGACCCGTACGCCACCGGGCGGTGTCCGAGGCGGAACTGCGCACGCGGCTCGCGCGGCATCTTCCGGCGGACTTCGCGGCGATCCTCGCGGACCTGGACCGCCGGATCGCCGAGGGCGCCGAGGACCGGGTGACCGATGCCGTCACCCGCGTCACCGGGCGGCCACCCCGTTCCTTCGCCGCGTATGTGCGGGACAACGTCCAGTCACTGACATGACTGTGATGACGTGTCAGGCCCGCCCTCCGCTGGCTCGTGGCGGCGGGACGGAGTTCAGCCTCGGGTCACCCGGACCTCCGCGACCTCCATCAGACCGTCGAGTTCGACCCGGCCGACGGTCTGGGCGGAGCGCACCGTGAGGCCGTCCCGGCGCACCAGGTCCAGGATGCGTTCGGCGAGCGGGAGCACCATGTGGCGGGCCCAGCAGCGCTCGTCGGCGTGGCCGAACGGCAGGTATCCGGGGTGGTTGTCCGGGTCCAGATCCGCCCAGCGCTCGGGCCGGAAGGCACCGGGGTCCTCCCACAACGCCGGGTCGCGATGGCTCAGCAGGGGCAGCAGGAGGACGTCGTCGGTCGGGCCGATCCGGTCGTCCACGGCGGTGAGTTCGGGCGAGGCCATCCGCAGGATGTTCCACGACGGGGGCAACAGCCGGAGCGCCTCGGCGAGCAGTTGCCGGTTCGGGACGGCGTCGTCGAACGGGGCGCCCAGCCAGACCGCGTTGGTGACCAACGCGGCCACGGTGAAGCAGATGGGTGCCGCCACCCGGCGGTAGAGGTACAGGGCGTAGCGGCGGTCGGCGTAGCCGGCGGCGCCGAGGGCGAGGGTGGCGAGCTTCGACAGCGGCTCCGCCGGGTCGGGGCGGCGCAGCAGGGCGGCGCCCGACGCGACGGCGGACCAGGTCAGCTTCGGGGTGAGTTCCAGTCTCCGGTCGACCAGGATCCGCAGGCGGCCGAGTTCCTGTCCGAAGACGAGGTCGCGGAGGTAGGCGTGCGGCACCGCCGGCCAGGCGCCGGTCAGATCGACCGAGGTCTCCAAGGGGCGCTGCAGGGCCTTCCGCACGTCCGCGCCCAGGGCCTGCATGTAGGCGGCGGCGTCGGCCCGGCCGACGTGCCGGCCGAGGACGGGCTTGAAGGTGGGGCGCTCCTCGGCGTTGGCCGGCCGGCTGCGCAGCAGGGCGTCCATCAGGTCGGCGCCCGCGACGCCGATCGTGGTGGGCTCCAGTCGGAACAGCTCCTGACCGGTGTGGCGGTGCAGCAGGGCGTCGATCCTGGGCGCGAAGCGCACCCGCCGGTCGCCGCGGGTAACGGTCGGTCGCTGGGACATCGGGAACCTCCGGGAACGCGGGCCGGTGGCGGACCCTTGCGTGCGGCCCGCCACCGTCCGTTGTGGGCGTGGGCCGATCAGATCCAGCCGTACCAGGCGTACGCCTTGAGGCTCTTTTCGGTGCGCATCCGCTTCACGAGACGAACGAACTTCATCCGTACCTCCTTGGCAGGGGCTGACTGTGCCCCGTGGCAGGCCGCCGAAAGGGTCTTCGACCGCCGCAGAAGTGAATGCCGGGGCGGTTGGGGTGTCAAGTGGCTCATATCACGCGGAAAAACAACCAACCCATGTTTCAGGGGGAGTTCGTGGCGCGGAGCATCGAAAAGCGCCGCACAAATGGGGTGGTTGGTCCCGATGTAGCGGATGTTCATGCCAAATGCCGTATAGATAGGCGGCGTTGACGGATATGGAGAAGGATCGAAGATTTTGTTGATTTTACGGAGTCGGGCGGCCCGGCCGCCCCGCGGAGCCGGAGCGGGGCGCACCAGGAACCCCGGCTTCGACACCGCGCTCCACACCTTCCGCCAGGGCACCGGCCGCAAGATCCAGCTCAGTCCGCAGGGCTGAACTCCCGTGCGGACCAGCTCGGTCCTGGCCGAAGCGGGTCTCTCCGACGGGTCGTCCGCCCTCGCGTAGCGGCCGGCCAGGACGGCCACCGCCTCCGCCACGGCGCGGCGCAGCGCGGGTGGGCCGAGGACCTCCGCCTCCGCGCCCAGCCGGAGCAGGTCGCCGACGGCCACGGCCGGCCCCTCGACCGGCATCATCACCTCCGTCCAGCCGTCCGCGTCCGGCTCCCCGGCGCCCTCCAACGCCCGCCGGCCCACCGCGCCGTAGAGCATCGGCAGCAGGCGCCGGGCCTGCGGGGAGATGCGCAGGCGCGCCGTGTCCTGGTGCAGCGCGGCGGCCAGGCGGCGGGAGGACTCGGCCCAATACGCGGCCAGGTCGAAGCCGGCCGGCCGTGCGAACGCCTCGTCCGTGAGCTCCACGGCCTGGAACCGTGCGATCCGGTACGTCCGCACCGCCTCGTCGGCGAGCGCCACCACGTACCAGATGCCGCCCTTGAGGACGATGCCGAGCGGGCGCAGCTCGCGGTGGACCTCGCCGCGCCAGCGCCGGTAGTGGGTGCGGACCACCCGCTGCTCCCACACCGCCCGGGCGACCGGCGCGAGGTGGGCGACCGGATCTGCGTCCCGGAACCACGCCGGTGCGTCGAGGTGGAAGCGGTCCTGGATCCGCCGGGTCCGCTCGGCGAGTTCGACCGGGAGCGCCGCCTGCACCTTCAGTTGGGCGGTCGCCAGCACCGCACCCAGCCCCAGGTCGCGGGCCGGGCCGGGTGCTCCGGCGAAGAAGAGCGCATCAGCCTCGGCACCGGTGAGCCCGGTCAGTCGGGTGCGGTACCCGTCCATCAGGCGGTAGCCGCCGTCCGGCCCGCGCTCGGTGCGGACCGGGACGCCGGACGCGCCGAGCGCCTCGATGTCGCGGTAGATCGTGCGGACCGACACCTCCAGTTCCGCGGCGAGTTCGGCGGCGGTCATCCGCCCGCGGTTCTGGAGCAGCAGGAGCAGGGCGAGGAGCCGGTCGGCGCGCATGCTCCGATTGTCTCGCGTACCTGACAGAAGGTGTCAGGTACGGCGGTCAGGATGGCTGCACACCGCCCGGCACCGGCCGTGCGGGAGACCGAGAGGACAGCCATGCCCGCACAGACCACCGGCCGCATCAGCTACGCCAACTGGGCCGAGCAGCCGATCGGTTCGGACGCGACGAGCCCGCGGCTCGCGCGCGCCTGTGTCACCAACAACTTCTCCGGCGGCATCGAGGCCGACCGCACGGCCTGCGAGTACACCATCGTCTACACCTCGGACAAGACGGGGACGTTCACCGGTCTGGAGCTGCTGACCGGGCGGCTGGACGGGCGGGAGGGCGGTTTCGTGCTGGAGGAGCGCGGCGCCTTCGACGCCGACGGCACGGTGCGTTGCACCTTCGAGGTCGTCCCCGGATCGGCCACCGGGGACCTGGTCGGCCTGAGCGGGTCGGGCAGTTTCAGGTACGAGGCCGGCAATCCGTCCTTCCCGTACACCTTCGACTACCGGATGGGCTGAGCGCCGCCCGTCGCCAGTGGCGGACGAGGAGTTCGGCGCCGCGGCCGAAGCCGACCGACCGTGCCATGGCCTCCTCCCATGGCACGGCGGGCCGGGCGGTGGTACGGGACGGGCCGGAGGTCAGGGGTACGCCACCACGGTCGAGGGAACCGTCGAGCTGCCCGAGGTCGGCGCGCCGGTGTCGTTGATGACGCGTTCGAACTGGCCCTTGCCGCCGAGCGAGACGACCAGCAGGTCGTGGAACCTCACCCCCGGGGCGTTCGGGGCGGCGAAGCCGTGGTGCTGGACGATGCTGGGATCGACGTTGTAGTAGCAGTAGCTGCCGAGCCCCCACGCCTCGTGGGAGGTGACCGAGTCGGCGACCTTGTAGGCGGCGTATCCCTTGACGTCCCCATCCTGGACGGCTGCCTGGTCGGGGGCGTCGTACGCCTTCTCGTTCTGGAGGAAGACGGTGCGGCCCCGCTGTCCGTACCACTGCACGTCGTACTTGTTGAAGTGCTCCACGAACAGGCCGGTGGCCAGGACGTCGTCGCCGTTGACACGGATGCCGTAGTCGGCACGGTTGGTGTCCCAGCCGACGCCGTCGCCGTGGTCTGCGCGCCAGACCCAGGTGTGGTCGATGATGGTGTGCCGGCTGTTGACGACGATGCTGGTGGTGGCCTTGCCCGGGCCCGCGCCGCCGATGCGGAGGAACACGTCCTGGACGGTGGTCGGGTTGGCGGAGTGGTCCGCGGCGGCGCCGGCCGGGCCGATTTCGAGGAGGGTGGCGGAGTTCACCGGGCCGGCGTCGATGAGGAAGCCGGCCAGGCGGATGCCGTCGACGTCGGCGGTCCGTACGGCGGTGACACCGTTGTCAGGGATGAGTGTGGCGTAGCCGAGGCCCAGGACGACGGTGTTGGGCGCGGTCACCTGGATCGGCTGGTCGAGGTGGTAGATGCCCGGGGTGAGCAACAGGTGGAGTCCCTGCGCGAGTGCCTGGTTGAGGGTGGCGGCGGAGACGCCGGGCTTGGCGACGTAGAACTGCGACAGGGGCAGCGAGGTACCGCGCGGGGTGCCGTTGCCCCAGGTGACACCGCTGGCGTTGGTGCGCAGCTCCGGCAGGAAGACCCGGTAGTCGGCGCCGTCGAGGTGGAGGAAGGGCTTCTCGCGGGAGAGGGGGGTGGTGTCGAGCACGGTGTAGGGCGGGTTGGGGAACGTCTGCCCCGGGGCGCCCTGCACACCCGAGAACACCATGTTCCACACGCCGTTGGACCAACCGTCGACCGCGCTGTCGCGGGCGTACCACTGCTGTTGGGAACGCGGCTCCACGGTCCCGTCGATGCGGCTGTCGGCGAGGTAGCCGCCGCTGGCCCAACCGTCCCCGGCGGGCGCCAGGTTGAGGCTGCCGCGGACGTGCATCCGGCGGAACGGCGCGGCCTGGGCGACGGCCCAGCGGTTGGTGCCGCTGACCGGGACGAGGGCGAGGTTCTCGGCGGAGCGCCAGAAGTTCTGGGTGGCATTGCCGTTGAACCAGCCGGCGTCGACGGTGACGTCGCCGTTGATGGTGGTGTCGTCGGGTGACAGTCCCAGGCCGGCTATGGAGGTGTAGAAGCCGAGTTGGGCGTTGAGGCCGTGGTAGGTGCCGGGCTTGAACAGCAGGGCGTAGCGCCCGGTGTCGAACTGGGCCTTCTCCTGCTGCTTGAACACCTCGTCCAGCTTCGCCTGGATGCCGGGGGTGGCCGGGTCGAAGACGAGGACGTTGGGGCCGAGATCGCCGCCGCCGGGCAGGGCACCCGGGGTTCTGTGCGGCGGCGTGGCGTGGGCGGTCCGGGCAGGGCCGAGCAGGGCGGGGGCCGAGGCCACCGCGGCGGCGGCGCCGAGGACGGTGCGGCGGCCGACGGTGGGACGTTCGGGCGTGGGGGGTTCCTTGGAGGCAGGGGTCATGGGTGACTCTCCTGATTCAGGAAGTGAAGATGTGGGGGGTGGGAAGCGTACTCCCGCCGTCGCATGCTTCAGCTTCGTGAAGGGTGCGTCAAGAGCCACGACCCGAGTTTCACGCGACGACACCGACCGACCGTCAACACATGTGCTGATAGAGGCAGTTGGTGCCGCTACGCGCTTCCGTGCGGTACGGGGGACTTGCCTCCGCCGCGTTCAAGAAGTGTCCGACCCCGGGCGCCCGGCCTCCACTGTCCGACCGCCAGACTCCGAACTCCGGGCTCCGGGCTCCGAACTCGACCTCCGGGCTCCGGGCTCCGGGCTCCGATTCACTCCACCGTCTGGTCCCCGTCGGGGAGGTCCTGCACGGTGACCTTGCCGCGCGGCTGGCCGAGGCCGTCCGCCACCGCCCGGGCCAGGCCGTCGGGGTCGGGCGCGGTGGGCACCGGGATCTGTGCGCCCTCCGGGTAGCTCTCGATCGCCCTGGTGAAGTAGCTGGGATGCCAGGCACCGACCGCGCCCCGCACTTCCACGGCGCGTACCGCCCGCGTCCCGATCCGCTGCTGGACCGCGGCGAGGATCCGGTCGGACCGGTATTCCCCGGGCACCTGGAAGAGGCTGGCGTGCGCGCCGACCTTCCCACCGTCCGCCAGCCGGACGGTGACCGTCAGACAGCTGGTGACCGCGGGGTAGACGATCGTGCGGCCGGGCCCGACCTCGCCGACCTGCCCCTCGGTGATCCTGATCGCGGCGGCCGGGGCCGCGGCGGGGGCGCTCGCCACCGCCGGGGCCGCCTGGGCCGTGGCCACCCCGGCCACGCCCGCCTGGAGCGCCAGCGCCACCGCGAGCGCCGGTATCGCGCGGTTCCGTTTTGCTGCCATCGTTCCGCCGCCGCTCACTCGAACCGCGACGCGTCCCCGGCGCCCCGCCGCACGATCTCCACGACGCCGCCCGAGAAGTCGACGACGGTGGTGGGTTCGGTGCCGCAGTCGCCGGAGTCGACCACCGCGTCCACCACGTGGTCGAGGCGCTCCTTGATCTCCCAGCCCTGGGTCAGCGGCTCGTCCTCGTCAGGCAGCAGCAGGGTGCTGGAGAGCAGCGGTTCGCCCAGCTCCTCCAGGAGTGCCTGGGTGACGGTGTGGTCGGGGATCCGGACGCCGACGGTCTTCTTCTTCGGGTGCAGGAGCTGGCGCGGGACCTCCTTCGTCGCCGGGAGGATGAAGGTGTAGCGACCGGGGGTCGCCGCCTTGATCGCGCGGAACACGTCGTTGTCGATCTGTACGAACTGGCCCAGCTGCGAGAAGTTCTGGCAGACCAGGGTGAAGTGGTGACGGTCGTCGAGGGCGCGGATCGAGCGGATGCGGTCGATGCCGTCGCGGCTGCCCAGTCGGCACCCCAGGGCGAAGCAGGAGTCGGTCGGGTAGGCGATGAGCCCGCCGGAGCGGACGGTGTCGGCGACCGTGGTGATGGTGCGGCGCTGGGGGTTGTCCGGGTGGACGTCGAAGTACTTGGCCATTTTCGCGAGTCTAGGTGATCGTGCGGCCGGTAAGTGTTCGCCGCCTCGGCGGCCCGCCCGCCGCGCCGACTTGGTCCGGTCCAAAGTGTTGACGTGCCCACGGCGAAGGTTCACGCTGTGGTCGATTGGTCTGGACCACCCCCTCGTCGGCTCGTGGAGGTCAAGTGCCACCTCGTCACGTCAGAACCCTGGCCGCCGCCGTCTCGGCGGCCTGTATCGCGCTCGGTGTCGCCGGCACGGCGCTCGCCACCGGCCAGCGCGCCGCCCCTCGGCCCGCCGCCGCGACACCGGCACCGAAGGCGCTGGGCGGCAACTGGTACGCGGCGGCGCCGTACCTCATGCCGCTCGACAACGACCCGCCGGACGCCGGCGCGGTGATGGACGCCACCGGCCTCAAGGCGTTCCAGCTCGCCTTCGTCCTGGCGCCCAACGGCGGCGGCTGCTCGCCGACCTGGGACGGTCTCCACCCGGTGGCGTCGGACACCGCGGTGGCCGGGGTGATCTCCGCGATCCGCGCCAAGGGCGGCGACGTCTCCGCGTCCATCGGCGGCTACAACGGCACCAAGCTGGGGCAGGCGTGCGGCACGCCCGAGGCGACCGCCGCCGCCTACCAGCAGGTCCTCGACAAGTACGGCCTGAAGGCACTCGACTTCGACCTGGAGGAACCGGAGTACGAGAACTCCGCGGCCATCCACAACGAGATCGGCGCCGCCAAGATCCTCCAGCAGCAGAACCCCGGCCTCTATCTCTCCGTCACCACCGCCGGGACGGCCGACGGCACCGGTTGGTTCGGCAAGCAGATGCTGAACGAGGCCAAGTCCCAGTCCTTCGTGCCGGACAACTTCTCCATCATGCCGTTCGACGGCGGCTTCAACGGCGCCGCCGCCCAGACCTCCGCGCTGACCAACTTCAACGCCGTCCTGCGCTCCACCTTCGGCTGGGACGAGGCCACCGCCTACGCCCACGAGGGCATCTCCCAGATGAACGGCCGCAGCGACACCGGGGAGTTCTTCACCCAGGCGGACTTCCAGACCGTGTTGGACTACGCCACCTCCCACCACATGGCGCGCTTCACCAACTGGTCCGTCAACCGCGACCGACAGTGCACCCCGCCGGACAACAACGGCCGGACCTCCGGCACCTGCAGCAGCGTTCCGCAGGGTGCCTGGGACTTCACCAAGTACTCGGTGAAGTTCGCCGGCGCCACGCCGCCCACCACGCCCCCGACCACGCCGCCCACCACGCCCCCGACCACGCCGCCCACCACGCCCCCGGGCGGCAGCTGCGCCGCCAGCCCCTACGCCACAGGCACCGTCTACGTCGGCGGCGACACCGTCTCCTACAACGGCCACACCTGGAAGGCCCGGTGGTGGACCCAGGGCGAGGCGCCGTCCACCGGCGGCTCGGGGGTCTGGCAGGACCTGGGCACCTGCTGACCCCGTGGGGAGGAGCGCTCCGGCGGGCGCTCCTCCCCTCCCCGCCCCGCACGTCCGGTGCGTCGAAGATCACGCATCCCGGCAGCCGGCCGGGGCAGACTCGGCGGTATGAGCGCCACGCCCCCAGTCCCCCACCTGCCCCGGACCATCGACGAGACCGGCCTGCTGCGCGCCCTCCCGATGGCCACGGCCGTCGACGCACTGCGCGCCGCGCTGCGCGACGGGCCGGACCCCGAAGCCGACCCGCCGCGCACCATCGTGCCCGTCGAGCACGGCCAACTGCTCCTGATGCCCGCGCACCGCAGCCGGTACGCGGGCGTCAAGATCGCCACCGTCGCCCCCGACAACCCGGCCGCCGGACTCCCCCGCGTGCAGGGCCAGTACCTGCTCTTCGACGCCCCCACCCTCGCCCCGCTCGCGCTGCTCGACGGCATCGCGCTGACCACCGTGCGCACCGCCGCCGTCTCCGCCCTCGCCGCCGACCTGCTCGCCGTCCCCGAGGCGAGCCACCTGGTGGTGTTCGGCACCGGTCCCCAGGCCCGCGGCCACCTGGACGCACTGCGCGCGGTGCGTCCGTTGACCCATGTCACCGTGGTGGGGCGGACCCCCGCCAACGTCGAGCGGTTCGTCGCGACGGCCCGCCGGGACACCGGCCTGCGCGTCGAGGCCGGCGAGCCGTCCGCGGTCGCCGGCGCCGACCTCGTCGCCTGCTGCACCACCGCCCGCGCCCCGCTGTTCGACGGCGCCCTGCTCCCGCCGCACGCCACGGTGACCGCGGTCGGCTCCCACGAGCGCGGCAGCCGCGAGGTGGACGGCACGACCGTCCTGCGCAGCACGGTCGTGGTGGAGTCCCGGTCCGCCGCGGCCCGGGAAGCCGGCGACCTCATCCCGGAGCTGGAGAGCGGCCGGCTCGACCGGGAGGCACTGGTGACGCTCGCCGGCCTGGCCACCGGAGCCGCCGCCGTCGACCCCGACCGCCCCCGCCTGTTCAAGAGCGTCGGCATGGCCTGGGAGGACCTCGCGGTCGCGGGTGCCGCCTACGAAGCCACCTGACGGCACACACGACGGCCGTTCCGACGGCCCTCGTGCGATGCTGGGGGCGCCCGGCCGAGGCACGTGACCTCGGCCGATGCCAAACATGGGGAGCGTACGGCAGCGTGAAGGCAGCAATACGACGGACCGTTACGGGCACCTGGAACCGCTTCGCGGCCTCCGACCCGGGACTGCTGCGACTGATGGCCGGGCTGCGGACGGTGGGGGCGATCGTGCTGACCCTCGTCGCGCTGGCCCTGCTCGACACCGGCGTCACGCTCCTGGTCGCGGGAGCCATGGCGTCGATGGTCGCCACCTTCGCCATCCGGGAGAAGGAGGTGCGCGGCCAGGCCGTCACCCTCGCCCTCGGCCTGCCGGTGGCGTTGGCCGCGGTGGCGCTGGGGGCGCTGCTGCACAGTCGGATCATCGCCGGTGACCTGTTCTTCATCGCGCTGATCTTCGGCGCCGCGTACGCCCGCCGGTTCGGCGACCGCGGCACGGCGCTGGGTCTGATCGGCTTTCAGGTCTACTTCATCTCGCTGTTCGTGCACGCCACCGTGGCCACCCTGCCGGAGCTGTTCCTGACCCTGGCCGTCGCGTTCGCGTGCAGCGCCGTGGCCCGCTTCGCCGCCTTCCCGGACACCCCCGAACGCACCCTGAGCCGACTGCGGGAGGCGTTCCGGGCCCGCCTGGCACAGCTGGTGGCCACCCACCGGGAGTTGGTGGACGCCGGGCCCGAGGAGTTGGACGGCGTCCTCGACGACCTGCGGCGGCACACCGCCCGGCTGCACGAGACGGCGCTGATGATCCAGGGCCGCCTGGAGGAGGGCACCCGCGACGCGACCACCGCGGCGCTGCTCCAGCGCCGCATCGCGGACGCCGAGATCGCCGCCGAACGCCTGGGGATGACGCTGCTCAACGCGCGCAGCGCGGAGCGCACCGACACCCTCACCCTGCACCTGCCGCACGCCCCGGTACCGGCCACCGCGAACCGCATGCAGTCCGAGGGCGATGCCGTGGCCACGCTCCGCCGGGACCTGGAGGCCCTGGCGCTGCTGATGGCCCGCCGGGCGCCCGACGACCGCGGCACCGCGCTGGCCCACGTGCGCAACCGGCTGCTCGGCTACCGCGACGAGGACAACCTGCCGCGCGGCTCGGGCGCCGTCCAGGACGCCTTCCGCGCGCTCGGTGAGGCCGCCCGCGCCGTGCTGGGTCTGCGGCTGGCGCTGGACGGGCCGCAGGACGAGTCCGACGACAGCTCCGCCACGATCCGCTCGCGGGAGGAGTTCGACGCCGAGGACCTGGCGATCGTCGGTGCCGAGGAGGCCGAGGAGGACGAGCACACCGGGCTCCAGCGGCCCACCACCCGGGCCGCGTTCCAGGTCGCGGTGGGCTCGGCGCTGGCCATCGTCGGCGGGGAGTTCCTGTCCACCCAGCGCTGGTACTGGGCGGTGCTGACCTGCTGGGTGGTGTTCCTCAACACCGCGTCCACCGGCGAGGTCCTGGTCAAGGGGTACCGCCGGCTGGTCGGCACGGTGCTGGGCGTGATCGCCGGTGTGGCGCTGGCGGGGCTGGTGGGCAACCACACCTGGACGGCGTTCGCGCTGGTGCTGTTGTGCGTCTTCGGCATGTTCTTCACCGCGCCGCTGTCGTACGCGCTGATGTCCTTCTTCGTCACCGCGATGCTCGGCCTGCTCTACACCGTCCTGAACACCTACAGCGTCGCGACGCTGGTGCTGCGCATCGAGGAGACCGCGCTGGGCGCGGCGTGCGGGATCATCGCCGCGGCGGTCATCCTGCCGGTGCACACCGACCGGCGCACCGACGAGCATCTGGGCGCCGTCCTGGAACGGTTGCGGGAGGCGGTTGCGGCGGCGGTGGCCCAGCTGTCCGGCGGGCCGACGGCGGACCTGCTGACCCTGGCGCGCGACCTGGACACCGCGCTGAACGACCTGCGCGACTCCACCCAGCCGCTGGTGCACCCCATCACCCCGCTGCGGGTCCGCCGGCAGACCGCGCGCTATCTGGTGGCGCTCCTGGAGACCTGCGCCTATCACGCCCGGTCGCTGGCGGCGACGGCGGAACTCCTGCCGGCCAGCCGATCGGTGGCGGCCGACCCCCGGCTGGGACGCGTCGGCCGGCGCATCGAGCGCAACATCGAGCTGATCGCGGCGCGGGTGGCGGACGAGCCCGCCGACGGCGAGGTGGAGGCGGGCGCCAGCATCGCCTCGCTGCTCGACGCGGGCGGCTCCCCGGTGCCGCCGTCGCACACCGTGACCTTCCGTGTGCTGCGGCACCTCCAGCGGCTCGACGAGGGTGTGGTGGGCATCGCCCGTGCCCTGGATGTGCCGGTGGCCGGGCGGGGCGGCCGGAAGAACGGCTGACGCGGACGGCGGGCGGGGCACGCCGCCCGGCCCGCCTCCGCAATCTCAAGGTAAAACCTTTCCCTCGTTCGGGTGGCGCGCCCGGGCCCTCGTCCGGGCCGCCCGCACCCCCTCTCCCTCGATGAAACCGCAGCTCAGCGGCGCTCCACCAGGGATCATCGGCCGGTCCGGCGCACCGCCGCGCACCCCTTTCCGCGTTACGCCCCGGTTGACGCGACCGGCACCCGAGGAACACTCTCGTTACATAGGTGCTCGATACAACTGACTCTGGCGGAGCGGATCGGGCAGCCGGCGCACCGGCCTTGCCCACCCCCTCCCCGACCCCGACCCACGGCGGCACCTCCCGCCGTCCGCGGCATCGGCGGCCCCAGAGTGCGGAGCAGGAGGACACGGCATGTGCGGCATCACCGGCTGGATATCCTTCGACCGCGATCTGCGCTCCGAGCAGGAGACCGTGGACGCGATGACCGAGACGATGGCCTGCCGCGGCCCTGACGACCGCGGCACCTGGGTTCGGGGACCGGCCGCGCTCGGCCACCGCCGCCTCGCCATCATCGACCTGCCCGGCGGGCGTCAGCCGATGGCCGCCGAGCGGCCCGACGGCACCGAGGTCGTCATCGTCTACTCCGGCGAGTCCTACAACTTCGTCGAACTGCGCGCCGAACTGGCGGCCAAGGGCCATCGCTTCACCACCGACTCCGACACCGAGGTGGTGCTGCACGGCTACCTGGAGTGGGGCGAGGCGGTCGCCGACCACCTCAACGGGATGTTCGCCTTCGCGGTCTGGGACGAGCGGCGCCGACGGCTGGTGATGGTCCGCGACCGGATGGGCATCAAGCCGTTCTACTACTACCCCACTGCCGACGGCGTGCTGTTCGGCTCCGAGCCCAAGGCGATCCTCGCCAACCCGCTCGCCGGGCGGCGGGTCGCCCTGGACGGCCTGCGCGAGCTGTTCGCCTTCGTCAAGACCCCCGGCCACGCCGTGTGGGACGGCATGCACGAGGTCGAGCCGGGCACCGTGGTCACCGTCGACTCCGAGGGACTGCGCCGGCACGTCTACTGGTCGCTGCGGACCCGGGCCCACCAGGACGACCAGGAGACCTCGATCGCGCACGTGCGGACGCTGCTCGACGACATCGTCCGCCGCCAGTTGGTCGCCGACGTACCGCGCTGCACCCTGCTCTCCGGCGGGCTGGACTCCTCGGCGATGACCGCGCTGGCCGCCCGTCAACTGGCCGACGTGGGCGAGACGGTGCGGAGCTTCGCCGTCGACTTCGTCGGCCAGACCGAGAACTTCATCGCCGACGACCTGCGCGCCACCCCCGACACCCCCTTCGTGCACGACGTGGCACGGCTCGCCGGAACCGAGCACCAGGACATCGTGCTGGACTCCGCCGCCCTGGCCGACCTCGACGTCCGCGCCAAGATGCTGCGGGCCCGCGACATGCCGATGGGCCTGGGCGACATGGACGCCTCCCTCTACCTGCTGTTCAAGGCGATCCGGGAGCACTCGACGGTGGCCCTGTCCGGCGAGTCGGCCGACGAGGTCTTCGGCGGGTACAAGCAGTTCTTCGACGAGGACGCGCGCACGGCACACACCTTCCCCTGGCTCGTCCGCTTCACCCAGCACTTCGGCGACGACGAGAACATCCTCACCTCCGACGTCACCGGCGCCCTCGACCTGGGCTCCTACATCCAGGACGGCTACGACCGGGCCATCAAGGACGTCGAACGGCTCGACGGGGAGAGCGACTTCGAGTTCCGGATGCGGAAGATCTGCTATCTGCACCTGACGCGCTTCGTCCGGATCCTGCTGGACCGCAAGGACCGGGCGAGCATGGCCGTCGGGTTGGAGGTGCGCGTCCCGTTCTGCGACCACCGCCTGGTCGAGTACGTCTACAACGCGCCCTGGTCTCTGAAGTCCTTCGACGGCCGGGAGAAGAGCCTGCTGCGCGAGGCCACCGCCGATCTGTTGCCCAGGTCGGTGTACGACCGGGTGAAGAGCCCGTACCCGTCCACGCAGGACCCGCAGTACGCGGTCGCACTCCAACAGCACGCCAAGGACCTGCTGGCGCGCCCCTCGCACCAGGTCTTCGACCTCGTCGACCGCGACTGGCTGCGTCGCGCGGCGCAACACGAGGCGCCGCAGATCACCCAGGCATCACGACGCGGCCTCGAACGCACACTGGATCTGGCGCTGTGGTTGGAGATGTACTCCCCCGCGATTACGCTCACTTGATCCACGACGGGCCCTGCGGGGCCCGCCGCTGACCGGGTCCGGTACGAGGCGATGGGGGAGCGATGACAATCGGTGACGACGCGGCGCTGCAGCTGGTGATCTCGCTGCACCGGCTCACCCGGAGCCTGCGCAGGTCCGCCACGGCAGGCAGCATCCAACTGACCCATGTCGCCGTACTGGCGCTGCTGACCCAGCGCGGGCCGTCCCGGATCGGGGAGATCGCGCAGTGGGTGCCCTGCTCCCAACCGACCGCCACCGCGGCGGTCCTCGGCCTGGAGTCGTCGGGCCTGGTACGCCGCGAGGCCGACCCGAAGGACCGGCGCGCCAGTCGCGTCCTGCTCACCGAACGCGGCTCCGCGGCGCTGGCGGACATCGCCCGCGGTGAGGCACGGGTGCTCACCCGCCGCCTCACCGCGCTGCAGCCGGACGAGATCCGCCGGCTGACCGAGGTCGAACCGCTGCTGCGCCGGCTCGCCGAGTCCGGCGACTGATGCGTCAGCGGGTCGTGAAGGACGCTACTGAGCGGGGCCCGGTCCTCCCGGGAGCCGGCCGCCGGCCCCTCGGCCAGGTCGGCACAGCCGGTCGGCGGCGCGAGCGAACACGACGCGGGCATATGTGCGTGACATCAAGGGCAGAGCTTGCCAGCATCACCCAAACGCGGTAATAGCCCCAGACCGGCCAGCCGAATATCATCTTCCGCATGGCGCCCACATGCGTCCCAGACGCCACCGCCGAGGCCAACGAACGGATACGCGCGTTCATGGCCGCCCGTGTCGGTCGGCCACTATGGCCCGAAGAGCAAGCCGAGTACGAGCGACTGCTCGCCGCTTGGACGGATGCCATACACACGCGCCGGACCACGAGCTGAGGGGCGCGGTGCCCCGTTCCTGCCCCGGCAGGGACGGGGCACCGTGTCGTCCGGAGGGCGGCGGCGCCCCGAGCCGGCGACCGCGAACGGCGGCTGCCGGCACCCCCGCCCATGGCCATCCGGCCGCACCCGCTCACCCATCACGATGACGACTTAGCCCACCTGGCCGCCAAGAACGATGTGACGGGGCTTCAGATCCGCCATGCTGCCATCTCCTCATGAAGGTCATCGTGGAGGTGCTCACGTAATGGCGGGAGACAGACAGCAGACCACCGACCCGCACACGGGCTCCCCCCGGCGGCGGGTACTGACCGCGGCGGCCCTCGCCCCGCTGCTGGCCGCGGCGCCCACCCCGGCTCGCGCCCGTCCCGCACCCCTGCCGCGCGAGCCGATCACGCCGGGCGGACGGGAGCTGATCGAACCGGTCCACACCACCCTCGCCGACTGGAAGAAAGTGGCCAGGGCGCTGGGCCGGACCGGCGACATGAAACGCAAGGTGATGTACCACACCGGCCTGCCCCGCCGGGACCTCCGCGTGGACTCCCATCACGTTCGCGTCAAGGCGCCCCTGGCGCTGGGCTCGCACGTCTCGTTCGTCCGCTACGCCGACGACAGCACCCTGGTGATGGGCGACATCGTCGTGACCGAACACGAGCTGCAGGACTTCGTCGACACCCTGCAGGAGCACCGTCTCCACCTGACCGCGCTGCACAAGCACCTGCTCTCCCAGCGGCCCGACGTCTGGTGGGTCCATGTGCACGGGCACGGCGACGATCCGGTGGCCATGGCCCGCGGTCTCCGCGAGGCGTTCGACGGCACCGGCACCCCGCCCGACAAGGCGTCCGACCCGGACCAGAAAGTCGATCTGGACACCGACGGGATCGACGACGCGATGGGCGCCAAGGGGTCCGTCGACGACGGGATCTACAAGTGCATCTTCGTCCGTCGGGAGAAGATCACCGACGGCACACTGGTGCTCCCGCCGGGCCTGGGCTCGACCAGCGCGTTCAACTTCCAACCGCTCGGCCACGGCCGGGCGGCGATCAGCGCGGACTGCTGCATGATCGCCAAGGAGGTGCCGCGCGTCCTGCGGGCGCTGCGGAAGGCCGACGCCAAGCTCGTCGAACTCCACAACCACGGGCTGACGGACGAACCCCGGCTGTTCTTCGTCCATGTGTGGGCGGTCGGCGACGCCGTGCGCCTGGCCCGCGCCCTGCGCCACGCGGTGGACGCCACCGACGTCGTGCCGGCCGGCAGCTGAACCACGGCCCGGCCGACGGAAGAAGGGCCACGCACGGAAGCCCGCACGGCACCGGCCGGCACAGTGGGGCATCCCCACTGTTCTCCCCGACGGGGAACGCGCCGGTGACCGTGCCGCTCCTGGACGACGATGTCCGCGCCCGGCAGGAGGCCGCGACGGCGGTCCGCCCGAGGGACGTGTGGTGGGCGCCGGGGGCCCGGCGAAATTAGCGGGCGGAGCGGGCGCTGTGGACAGTACGGTCCGAGCATGGACGACGAGGACGGCTACTTCGGGAAGAGTGTCGCGGCGACCTATGACGATGCCTCGGCCGGGATGTTCGCGCCGGGCGTCGTGGATCCGACCGTCGATTTCCTGGCCCGGCTCGCCGGGCGGGGTCGGGCTCTGGAGCTGGGCGTCGGGACGGGGCGGATCGCACTGCCGCTGGCGCGTCGCGGCGTGCCCGTCCACGGCATCGACATGTCACGGGCGATGGTCGCCCGGCTGCGGGACAAGCCGGGTGGCGACGACGTCGGCGTGACGATCGGCGACTTCGCGACCACGCGGGTCGACGGGACGTTCTCCGTCGCCTACCTGGTCTTCAACACCATCATGAATCTGACGACCCAACAGGCACAGGTCGACTGCTTCCGCAACGTCGCGGCACACCTCGAACCGGGCGGCTGTTTCGTCATCGAGGTCGGGATCCCCGAGCTGCGGAAGCTGCCACCGGGCCAGCGCGTCGTGCCGTTCCACGTCAGCCCGACGCGGTGGGCGTTCGACGTCTACGACGTGGCCACCCAGGCGATGAGTTCGAACTACGTCGACGTGGCCGAAGGGCGCGGCAACTACCAGTCGATCCCGTTCCGGTATGTCTGGCCGGCGGAGCTCGATCTGATGGCGCAGCTGGCCGGGTTGCGGTTGCGCGAGCGGTGGGAGGGGTGGACGAGCGAACCGTTCACGAACGAGAGTCATCGGCATGTGTCGGTGTGGGAGAAGCCGGTGGACGAGGGCGGGGAAGGGGGATGACGACAGCCTGCCGGGCGGCGCGCGGGGCAAGGGCGCGGTGTGCGGCGGGAGTTCGGCGGACGGTGCGCGGTTCCCCGTTCCGATACAGTGACAAAGCGGGCCGTGATCACGCCTGCGGGATGCCGGCCGTGGCGCGGCGTCCGGTGGGGTGTCGGCACGCTTTCTCTGGTTCTGGTTTTGCACGTTTCTTCAGCATTCGCAGTTTGGGCCGATCATGGGGCATGTAGAAGTCGCGCACGTGGAGTACTACCTGCCGGACGGGCGGGTGTTGCTCGACGACGCCTCCTTCCGAGTGGGAGAGGGGGCCGTCGCCGCGCTGGTCGGCGCCAACGGCGCGGGCAAGACCACGCTGTTGCGGCTGATCTCAGGGGAGTTGAAACCGCACGGCGGGTCGGTGACGGTGAGCGGGGGGCTGGGGGTGATGCCCCAGTTCGTCGGATCCGTTCGGGACGACCGGACGGTGCGCGACCTGCTCGTGGGGGTGGCGCCGGACCGGATCCGGCACGCGGCGCACGCCGTCGACGAGGCCGAGACGGCCATCATGGAGCGGGACGACGAGGCGGCGCAGATGCAGTACGCCCAGGCGCTGAGCGACTGGGCGGAGGCGCGCGGGTACGAGGCCGAGACGGTGTGGGACATGTGCACGATGTCCGCGCTGGGGATCCCGTACGAGAAGGCACAGTGGCGGGCGGTGCGGACACTCTCCGGCGGCGAGCAGAAGCGGTTGGTGCTGGAGGCGCTGCTCCGCGGGCCGGACGGGGTGCTGTTGCTCGACGAGCCGGACAACTACCTGGACGTGCCGGGGAAGCAGTGGCTTGAGGAGCAGTTGCGGGAGACCCGCAAGACGGTGTTGTTCGTCTCGCACGACCGGGAGTTGCTGGCCCGGGCGGCGCAGAGGATCGTGAGCGTGGAGCCCGGCCCGGCGGGCAGCGACGTGTGGGTGCACGGCGACGGCTTCGCGACGTATCACGAGGCGCGTTCGGAGCGGTTCGCACGGTTCGAGGAACTGCGGCGACGGTGGGACGAGAAGCACGCCCAGCTGAAGCGGTTGGTGGCCGACATGCGGCAGTACGCCTCGCGCAGCGACGAGATGGCGTCGCGGTACCACGCGGCGCAGACGCGGTTGCAGAAGTTCGAGGAGATCGGGCCGCCGCCGGAGCCGCCGCGTCCGCAGAAGATCACCATGCGGCTGAAGGGCGGCCGCACCGGCGTCCGGGCGGTGACCTGCCAGCGGCTGGAGCTGACCGGGCTGATGAAGCCGTTCGACCTGGAGGTCTTCTACGGCGAGCGGGTCGCCGTGCTCGGTTCCAACGGGTCGGGCAAGTCGCACTTCCTGCGGCTGCTGGCGGGTGAGGAGGTCGCGCACACCGGGCAGTGGAAGTTGGGCGCCCGGGTGGTGCCGGGGCACTTCGCGCAGACGCACGCACGGCCGGAGTTGATGCGGCGCACGCTCGTCGACATCCTCTGGACCGAGCATGCGAAGAGCCGGGGGCCGGCGATGAGCGCGCTGCGCCGCTACGAGCTCGACCAGCACGGGGACAAGCCCTTCGAGAAGCTGTCCGGTGGGCAGCAGGCCCGGTTCCAGATCCTGCTGCTGGAGATCGGCGGGGCCACCGCGCTGCTGTTGGACGAGCCCACGGACAACCTCGACCTGGAGTCGGCGGAGGCGCTGCAGAAGGGCCTGGAGGCGTACGAGGGGACGGCACTGGTCGTCACGCACGACCGCTGGTTCGCGCGGTCGTTCGACCGGTACCTGGTGTTCGGGCAGGACGGCCGGGTCCGGGAGACCCCCGAACCGGTGTGGGACGAGCGGCGGGTGGAGCGCCGCCGATAACCCCAGGCGGCACGGCCGAGAAGGCCGCCCCACCCGTGGGGCGGCCTTCTCGGCCGTGTTCGGACCGGTTTCCGCTGCGCCGTTCGGGCTGCCGGGGGCCGGGGCGGGTGGGGGCACGGGCCGGCCCGGCGCGCGCCGGGGGCGGCCCTCACCGCGGGGCCCCGCCTCAGGACTGCGCACGCGCCCCAATGTCATCAGTGGTGCGGGTGGGGCGCTGCGCGGGCGCGCTACTGCACGGAATCGATACCTGTCAAGATGGTCAATTCCGGTACACAGGAGTGCCGTTGACCCTCGCCTTGACGCGGTGGTTCACTTCCCGCGTCATCCCCCGTCACCCGCAGCACGCCGCGCGCCCCGGCAGGGACCAGCGCATCCCCGGGTTCGTCGAACGCCGTGGGCATCGCCCTGGCCCCGGGGGAGCATGGGTCACGCAGGTCCTGCACCAGGCTGCCGCCCGTCGAGGAATGAGGCCCGTCGGAGCATGAGGATCAGTGTCGTCATCCCCGCCTACCGAGCCCGGGACGCGCTGGAGCTGTGCCTGCTGTCCCTGGCCCGTCAGTCGCTCGACGCGGAGCTCTCGGCCGAGGTGATCGTGGTCGACGACGGCTCGGCCGACGGCACGGACCGGATGGTCGCCGCGCTCCCCTCCGGCCTGGACCTCCGCTATGTGTACATACCGCGCTCCCCCACGTCCGGCCGCGCCCGGGCCCGCAACCTCGGGCTGGCGCAGACGACCGGCGATCTCGTCGTGCTGCTCGACGCGGACCAGGTGGTGGCGCCGACCTTCCTCGCCGAGCACGCCCGGGCCCACGCCGGGGACGACGCGGCGGTGGTCGTCGGGCGCAGGTTCCAGTTGGGGGACGGGCCGGTGGATCGGGAGCGGCTGCGCTACGAGTTCAGCTTCGAGGCGCTGCCGCCGGTGGTGCGGGGCGACGAACGGGAGCCGGTGCTGGAGGCGTTCGGCTGCGAGCTCGCCGACCTGGAGACCGCCTGGCACTACCTGTGGGCGTGCAACGCCTCGGTCCGGCGGCGCCACCTGGTCGCCGCCGGCGGGTTCGACGAGGCGTTCGTCGGCTGGGGGTTGGAGGACGCCGAGCTGGGCTACCGGCTCACCCGGCGCGGCCTGCGGCTGCGGTACGCCACCGAGGCGGCGGTCTACCACCTGTACGGGGAGCCGGTCGCCACCGCGCGGCACCGCGAGTGGCGGCGCAACCTCGCCTACTTCGCCGGCAAGCACGACGACCTGGTGGTCGTGTTGCAGCGGGCGTTCGAGCCGGCCATCGCCGCGGCCGTCCCGGGCCCGGGCCGGCACGAGTGCGCGCTCCGGTTCGAACTCGCCGCCCGGGTGCTCGCCGGTCGTCATCGGCCCGCTCCGGCGGCCTGAGCGAGCGCGGCCGGGTGGCCGGGGCGCGACCCGTGGGGCAGGGGCGGCCCGCGTGTCTACTCTGGAGTTGCGGCAGGTCCGCCCCGTCCGCCGGCCGGGCACCGGAGGGGGAAGCCGGTGGCCCGCGCCCTCCGGCCGCACGACGACGCGCGAAGGAGAGTCGTGTCCGGCGCAGCACCCGTCTCCGCCACCGGGACGCCCGGCCCGTACCGCCGCTGTGTCCTGCTCAAGCACGGGGAGATCTTCCTCAAGGGGCGCAACCGCCGGCTGTTCACCGAGCGGCTGCACGACAACCTCAGGCTGGCGCTGCGCGGCGTCGGCGGTTCGACCTGGATCAAGATCGCGCAGAACGTCACCGTGCTGGGCGGGCAGGTGCCGCAGGAGGCCCTGGTCGAACGGGCCCGCCGGGTGATCGGGTTCAACTCCGTCGAACCCGCGATCCGGGTGCCCAGCACCGTGGACGCGATCAGTGTCGCGGCGGTGTGGACGCTGCGCGCGGTGCTCGCGGAGCGGCCGGTGGCGAGTTTCGCCGTCCGGGCCAAGCGCCGGGACAAGGCGTTCCCGATGACGTCATCACAGCTGGAGGCCCATGTCGGGGCGCGGATCCAGGAGGCACTGGACGGTCTGCCGGTGGACCTGTCCCACCCCGGCGTCCGGCTGGCGGTCGAGATCGACCACAGGGAGAGCTATCTGTCCTGGGCCCGCTATCCGGGGCAGGGCGGGCTGCCGGTCGGGGCGAGCGGCCGGGCCCTGGTACTGCTGTCCGGCGGCTACGACTCGCCGGTGGCCGCCTACCGCGCCATGCGCCGCGGCCTGGCCTGCGACTTCGTCCACTTCACAGGCGCCCCGTACACCGACGCGTCCTCGACGTACAAGGCGTACGCGCTCGCCCGGCAGCTCAACCGCCATCAGCCGCCGGGCCGGCTGTACGTCGTCGCCCTGGGGCGGGCGCAGCGGCAGCTGGCGGTGGCCGGCGCGGGGCGGCTGCAGGTGGTCGCCCAGCGGCGGTTGATGGTCCGGGCCGCCTCGGTGCTGGCCGGCCGGATCCGGGCGCAAGCGCTGGTGACCGGGGACAGCCTGGGGCAGGTGGCCAGTCAGACGCTCGCGAACCTCGCCGCCGTCGACGAGGCCGCCGCGCTCCCTGTCCTCCGGCCGCTGATCGGCTGGGAGAAACAGGAGATCATCGACGAGGCGCGGGCCATCGGCACGGCGGACATCTCGGTCCTGCCGGACGAGGACTGCTGCCGGCTGCTCGCCCCGCCCCGGGTCAGCACCCGGGCCGCCCTGCCCCAACTGCAGGCGGTGGAGCGGCGTCTGGACCTCGACGAGGTGATCGCGGAACTGCTGGCCGGCGCCCAGGTCCTGCGGCCCGGAGGGGCGGGTGCGGAGGACGCGGAATGCCCGGAGGGCCCGGAGGGAGCGGGAATCTCGGAGTACGGGGTCGGGGACGGGGTCGGCGGCCGGGAGCCTGGGGTCACGCCTGCCTCGCCACGGACGCGGACGCCGGCTCGGACGCCGGCTCGGGCTCGGGGAGCAGTTCGCCCGTCTCCAGCAGGGTCTTGAGGTTGGACAGCAGGGCGGGCCAGCCGTGCTGGACCATGCCGCGGGCGGTGGAGCCGGGCGCGAAGCCGTCGTGCACGACGGTGAGCTTGACCATCTCACCGAGCGGCTCGATCTCGAACGTCACCTTCGAGCGCGGTTCGGCCGCGAGCCTGGCCGCGACGTCGTCGGCGATGCCGGCGCTCTCGGCCCACTCGGGGGTGAAGGCGTGCCAGGTGTACGACAGCCGGCGGTGCGGGGTGGACTCCAGGACGACCTGCTCGGGGTGGGCGGTGGTGGCCCCGCGCTCGGTCCAGGCCATGGTCGATCCGCTCCGCCAGTCCGTCGCGAACTCCACTCCCCAGTAGCGGCTGGTGAACGACGGGTCGGTGAGGGCCTGCCAGAGGCGCTCCGGCGTGGTCCGGATGTAGGTGGTGTAGACGAACGCGTTGCTGTCCATGGGTGGCGTCTCCAGTGCGTGCTTGAGGTCGGCGAGGGCGCGTGCCCGGTCGCGGTCGTAGTGGCTGATCCAGCGGTCGGCGAGGGCGTTGATCGGCTCGGCGTTGAGGTAGTGCAGCTTCTCCCGCCCCCGGCGGAGCGTGGTGATCAGGTTGGCCGCCTCCAGGACGGCCAGGTGTTTGCTGACCGACTGCCGGGTCATGTCGAGTTCCGCGCACAGCTCCCGCAGGGTCTGCCCGTTGCGGGCGTTGAGGCTGTCCAGCAGCCGGCGGCGCCCCGCGTCGGCCAGCGCCTTGAAGACCTCGTCCATGTCCGCTCTCCTGCTCCCACCCCTCATATGCAACCGAATGGCTGCCTAAAAACGATAGGCAGGCATTCGGTTGCATGTCAATCGCGGGCAGGGCCGCAGCGCACCGATCTGGTCGCGATCCCCCTCGCGGCAACCGCCGAGAAGCGAGCGGCCACCGTCGAGAAGCGGGACACGTTGCGTGTCGACCGGCGGGGAGTGGGACCGCGTCGGCGCCCCACGACAAGGGGCCGCACCGACACCGACACGGGGGCACCCGGGGGACGCCGAGGGGGCGGAGCGAACAGTTCCGTGGCGCGTGCGGGGCGGGTACGGACCGCCCGCAGAACGGCCTCAACGGTCAGGCACCGCAGTCGAGTTGAGGGGGCCGGGCGCCGGCGCGGGTCAGTCCGTGATCTCGATGTGCCGTGGTGTCGCGGCCTCCGCCTTGGGGATGGTCACCGTCAGCACCCCGTCCGTCAGGTCCGCCGTGACCTCGTCGAACTTGATGTCGACGGGCAGCGCCGACCGGTACTCGAAGCGGCCGGTGCGGCGGGTGGTGCGGCGCAGCACGCCCTCGTTGCCGCACTCCTTGTACTCACCGGTGATGTGCAGTTCCCGGTTGCCGATCTCGACGTCGATGGCGTCGCGTTGCACACCGGGCAGTTCGGCCTCGACGACATAGGCGTTGTCGGGCCCGGCGACCTCGGCGGACGGGCCGCGGGGTCAGCCGAAGAGGCCGGGCACCCGGATCGTCCGGACCGGTCGCTTCTGCTTCGGCTCCTGGCGCGGCGGCAGCCGGCCGCCGGGGGTCTCGTCGGCCCGCGGGGGATCGACGGCGGGGCCCCGCGGCCTCCCGGTGCGGCCGGGTTTCCCGGGCCCGCTCGGTTTCCCGGTGCGGCCCGGCTGGTCGACGCGACCCGGCTTGCCGATGCGGTCGGGCTGTCCGTTCTTGGCGGGCATCGCGTGGTGTCGGCGGGCCGCCGCTTTGCGTCCCATGGGGACTACACCGTGTGCCTGGGCGCGTCGGTCCGCGCCGGGGCCGCGCCGGCGGGGGTCTCGGTGACGCAGCCCGGGCCGGGGTAGATCTCGGTCTCGTGGCCGTCCTCGTACCGCACCCGGTACGGGGGTTCGCCGTTGGCCCCGAGCACCTCGACCACCGTGGCCCGGTGCTCCGGGCTGCCCACCGCGCGCCCGGTGAAGCGCAGTACGTCTCCCTTGTGCGCCTGCATCGCCGCTCGCCCTTTCCCTGCACTGCCGTGACTCTGCGCGCTCGCCCTGCCGGGGCGCGCGCCGCGCCTGCTTCCAGTGTGCGTACGCGGCCGGGGACCGCACGAGGGGCAGTGGCAAGGCCCGGCGGCGCCCCGGCGGTTCAGCCCTGGATCTCGATGTGGCGCGGCGTGGCGGGCTGGGCCTTCGGGATCGTCACCGTGAGAACACCGTCCGAGAGCGCAGCGGTCACCTCGTCGGACTTCACGTCCACCGGCAGCAGCGCCCGGTACTCGAAGCTCCCGGTGGGACGGCCGCGGCGGCGCACCGCGCCTTCCCGCTCGCACGCCGTGAGCTCCCCGGAGATGCTCACCTCGTGCTCGCCGACCTCGACGTCGATGTCCTCGCGTTTGATTCCGGGCAGTTCGCACTCGACCAGGTACGCCTCGTCGGTCTCGTGCAGGTCGGCGGGCGGGGCGAAGGCCGTCGGCTCGGTCAGGGACGGGGTGAACGAGGCGGACTCCAGGAAGTGGTTCATCCGGTCGAACAGCTCCTGGAACTCGGCCATCGGCTGGGGCCAGCCCCGTCCGCGCTCCCGCAGGCCGCCGGACCGTTGGCGGATGGGCAGATTCATCGCGGGTCACCTCCCCGTACGGGCAGCAGAACGGTTCTGCTCCCTCCATGCTGGCCACCCCGGGCGCGGCCGCGCGAGTCGGACGGCCCCCGACCCACTGACGGGACGTCGGAGAACGGTGGTCAATCGCCGTGGTAGAGCCGGTCGGTGCCGATCAGCATGACCTCGCCCTTGGCCTCCGCGGCGCGCAGCTCCGGACCGAAGCCGACGCCGCTGTAGCAGGCCGGCACGACCTGGCCGACGTCCTCGCCGGACGCGGTGAGCAGGGCGAGGATCCGGCGCAGCCGGGCCAGGTGCGGGGCGTCCATGATCTCGTTCCAACGGGCCAGCCCGACCGACAGCAGCACCCCCGGACGCCCGTCGGCCATGCCGCGGACCACCACCTCGGCGTCGAGCCGGGCGTCCTCCTCGGGGTCGAGGACGGTGCCGCGGACCGCCGTGGTCGGCTCACCCTCGAAGGTGTCCCAGGCGGCGTACTGGGTGGCCCAGTCCCGGCACAGCTGGGCGAAGTGCGGTGCGGCGACCGTGGCGTCGAAGACCGGGCGGATCCGGCGCCAGACGGCGGGCGCCTCCTCCTGCTCCAGTGCGGCCCGGTGCGGCCAGGCGATGGCGTGCTCGAAGGCCAGCAGCGGCTCGGCGATGCGGTAGCGGGTCAGCCCCGGTCGGAACGCATCGGGTTCGCCGTGCAGCAGCCCGTGTTTGTGCATCACGGCCAGGACGTGCGAGACGTCGTGCAGCGAGGCTCCCAGGCGGTCGGCGATCCCACCGGGGGTGGAACGGCCACCGGCGATCGCGACCAGCACGGAGTGGCACAGGGCGCGGTCGGCGTAGTCGCCCTCCTGCTCCAGCAGGTGGCGGGCCTCCCAGAACAGCGGCACCCGCGGGTTGAGGACGGTCCGGCACACCCAGGCGTCGAAGTCGTCCGGCCCGGCCGGCACGTCGTCGCAGACCAGGTCGCCGCGGTAGGCGGGGGTGCCGCCGACGACGGCGTGCACCTGCACCGCGAGCCGGGGTGCCCGGATGCCCCAGAAGCGGGCGGCCTTGCGGAAGCCGAACGGCCGCATCGCGAGCTCCAGGGAGGCCAGGCCGTGCAGCGACGACGGGCCGGCGAAGAGCCGGCGGATGACGGCGGGGCTGGCGCCGCTGAGGATCAGCCGGGTGCGGTTGTGCGGGCGCTCCTGGTGCACCCGGGCGAAGGCGGCGTGCAGGACCGAGGGGAGCGCGGGGCTGTGGCCGACGAGCTCGGGGAAGTCGTCGATGATCACCGGTGCCGGTCGCTCGTCGCCCAGCACGAGCAGCGCTTGTGCGGCCTCGTCCCAGCCGTGCCAGTGCGGCACCGACTCCGCGCCGGTGTGGGCGGCGAGCCGTTCGGCGAAGCGCCGCAAGGACTCCGCCTCGGCCGCCGCCTGCCCGTCGAAGTAGAAGCCGCCGGTGGCTCGGCTCACCGCTTCCAGGAGGAACGTCTTGCCTTGGCGGCGCTGCCCGGAGACCAGCGCGAGGGTGGGGCCGGGACGGGGGTCCTGGGCGAACGCCACGAGGTCCGTCCACTCGTCGGCGCGGTCGAAGATCCGGTCGGGCCGGGCCGGAAGGGCAGTGGCATCCGATGGCGACACGGGCCGCTCCCCTCGTTCACGGCCGCCGGCGGCGACCGGCGGCCGACCTCACTTTCCGTACGAGTCGCTGTGTGTCAAGTACACCTCCGGCATCCGGAGGGCGCCCGGTCCGGTGGGCCGTCCGGGGCACCGGACCGCCCCGCCCGTCACCCTGGTTCGGGCGCGGGCCGACCGGGGCGAGCCGCGCCGTCCGGCACGCTGCCGTCCCGGGCCGCGTCGTCCCGCTCGAAGGTGAGCCGGTCGATCACCTCCACCACCCCGTCCACGCTCTCGCAGAGCCGGACCGCTATCGGGACCAGGCTCTTGCGGTCCAGTGTGCCGGTGAGCGTCACGGTGCCGTCGGCGACGGCGACGGTCACCGCGGACGGTGCGACGCCGAGGGTGCGGGTCAGCACCTCTTCCAGGATCTCCTCCTGGATCGCCCGGTCGCGCCGCAGGAACAGCTGGACGAGGTCGCTGCGGCTGATCACCCCGATCAGCCGGCCACCGTCGTCGATCACGGGCAGCCGCTTGACCTTGCGCTGTTCCATCGTGCGGGCCGCCTCGACCACGCTCCACTCCGGCCGTGCCACTACGGCCGGGCTGGTCATGATCGCCTCGGCGTTGGCCGCCCCGGCCTTGGAGAGCTGCCGGCGCAGCAGATCGGCTTCGGACACCACCCCCACCGGCCGACCGTCGTCGTCGACGACCGGCACGGCGGTGATGTCGTACTCGTCGAGCAACCGCGCGATCTCCCGGAACAGGGTGCCCCGCTGGACGGTGACGGCGTTGGGGGTCATCAGGTCGGCCACTCTGCGGTGCCTCATGGTGGGCCACTACCTCCGGATGTGCCTCGTTCTGTCGGCTCCGGCCGGTTTCGGCAGGAGTCCTTCCTTCATGATCCCGCGTCGCGCTCCCGAACGGCGCACGGGGCCCACCCCAGACCGCGACGCGACGGCACCGGGGATGGACCACCCGACACGACCTAGTCCTGCGGAACGACGGCGACGGGGCAGGTCACATGGTGGACGGCGGCGTGCACCACCGGGCCGATGCGGGGTGCCGGCACCCGGCGGTGGTGCCGGCGGCCGACGACCAGGAGCCCGGCCCCCGGCGCGGCCTCGACGACGGCCCGGGCCGGGCTGTCGGGCAGCACGGTCCGCTGCACCGGTACGTCGGGGAACCGTGCGCACCACGGGTCCAGCGCCTCGGCCAGCTCGCGCTCCGCCTCCGCGGTCGCCTCGTGCGCCGCGTCCGGGTCCACGCCCCACGGGCTGTAGACCGTCACCGGGAACGGGCGGCCGTGCACCACCTGGAGCAGCGCCCCGCGGCTGGCCGCCGCGTCGAAGGCGAAGGCCAGCAGCCGCTCGGCGGGACCGCGGAGGCCGAGCCCGGCCACGACGCGCGGCCCGGTGGCCTCCGGCGGCCGGGCGCGGTCCTGCGGCTCCCCGTCGTCGGCCCGCACCAGGACGACCGGGCCCTCGGCCCGGGCCACCACGCTCAGACTGACGTCGCCGAGGACGAAGCTCCGCCACGTCGAGAGGGCCCGCGACCCCAGGACCAGCAGCCGGGACTCGGCCGCGGCCCGCATCAGCACCGGCTCCGGCTCGTCGCCCACCAGGTCCTCGATGATCCGCAGATCCGGATGGCGGGCCCGCACCGCGGCCGTGGCGTCGCGGACGACCTGGCGGGCGTAGACGTTCTGGTCCCGCTCGGGGGCGGTGTCCGGGGCCTGGGCGGCCAGCAGGATCCAGGCGTGCAGCAGCCGCAGCACGGCGCCACGCCGGTGCGCCTCGTCGGCGGCCCAGCGAGCCGCCGCCAGCGCCTCCGCCGAGCCGTCGAGCCCGACGGTGATGATCTCCGGCTCCATGGCTTTTCCTCACACGGTGCGGTGGGCGGAGCGCTCGCCCCGTGCTATCGAGCCTGCGCGTCCCGGCCGCGCTCGGCCAGTGGACCGATGGGCACCGCGCCGGGGCCGAACGGCCCGGGCCGCCGCGAGCCCGGGCCATGACCCGACGGACCGCCCGAACGAGGTCCGGCCATGGCTTGCCTGCGTGTGCTCCAGCCGTCAGGCGTCGAAGCGGCGGCGGGCGTCCTCGATGTGACCGAGGTACTGGTGGGTCCAGCCGCACATGCCGTCGACCGTTGCGCGCAGGGCCTGGCCCGGCTCGGTGAGGCTGTACTCGACCCGCGGTGGCACGGTGGGGTACACCGCGCGCCGGACCAGGCCGTTGCGCTCCAGCATGCGCAGGTTCTGGGTGAGCATCTTGTGGCTGATGCCCTCGACCTCATCCCGCAACTCGCTGAAGCGCAGGGTGCGCTCCCCCAGAGCCTCGATGATCAGGAACGCCCGCTTGTTGGCGACATCCGAGAAGATCTCCCGCGCCAGGGAGTCCGCGCGCCTCAGGTCCGCGTCCTCGGGCGAGCCCCCCACCTGCTTGGTCACCATCAGGTTCCCCCGTCACTGAAAAGTGCGTTCTTCCATGTCAACCAGCACTCTCCTACGGTTCCTGAGTAACCACAAGAGACCACGAGTGTCCTGGTCCGGCGGACCCGGGCCCACGGGCGCCCGGACAAGGAGGCAGTCAACATGGCCATCACCCTGGTGAACCCCGGCGAGTTGCCCCACATCGATGTCTACCGGCAGGTGTCGATCGCATCCGGGTCGCGGCTGGTCTTCATCGCCGGACAGGTCTCCTGGGATGCCGACGGGGCCACAGTCGGCGAAGGCGACCTCGCCGCGCAGGTCGAGCAGTGCTACCTCAACATCGGCACCGCCCTGGCCGCGGCCGGCGGCTCCTTCGACGACCTGGCGAAACTGACCTTCTACGTCGTCGACTGGACGCCCGACAAGATGCCCCGGCTTCTGGAGGGGATCTCCCGGGCGGCCGCGAAGCTGGGGGTCACCCCGGTTCCGCCGGCCACGCTGCTGGGCGTTGCGGCACTGGACGCGCCCGACCACCTGGTCGAGATCGAAGCCACCGCGATCCTCGACTGACCGGATGCTCCTGGCCGCTGAGCGCCGAAGTGGCCGCCCCGCGCGCCCAGTCACGGATCGGAACGACTCGTCCGGTCGTCGGCCGGCCCCTCCTGCGTCCCGCCGGCGGGACGGCGCATCGGCAGACCGACCGTGAACGCCGTGTGTCCCGGGCGGCTGGTCAGGCCGGCCGTGCCCCCGTGCGCGGTGACCACGGCGTGCACGATCGCCAGGCCCAGACCGGTGCCACCGGCGGCACGGGAACGGCCGTGGTCGGCACGGACGAACCGACCGAAGATCTCCGGCCGCAGTTCCTCCGGGATCCCCGGGCCGTCGTCGGCGACCGTCAGCCGCACGGTCCGGGCGGCCGGCCGCAGCCGCACCGTGACGGCGGTCCCGGCGGGAGTGTGGGTCCGGGCATTGGCCAGGAGGTTCCCGATGACCTGGTGCAGCCGGTGCTCGTCGCCGGTCACCGTGACCGGCGTCTCGGGGAGGTCCAGCAGCCAGCGATGGTCCGGGCCGGCCGCCCGTGCGTCGTCCGTCGCGTCCAGGACCAGGCGGGTCAGGTCGACCGGCGTCCGCTCCAGCGCCCGGCCCGCGTCGATCCGGGCGAGCAGCAGCAGGTCGTCGACCAGGCGGCTCAGGCGTTCCGATTCGGCGTTGATGCGCTCCAGGGAGTGCCGGACCTCGCCCGGCACCGGCCCCCGGTGCCGGAGCGCGAGCTCCGCATGGCCGCGGACGTTGGCCACCGGGGTGCGCAGCTCGTGACTGGCGTCGGCGGCGAACTGGCGCAGCCGCTCCTCGCCGGCCTGGCGGCGCTCCAGGGCGTTGCCGACGTGGCCGAGCATCCGGTTCAAGGCGGTGCCCACCTGACCGACCTCGGTCCGCGGATCGGCCACCGGGACCGGTGCCGGCATGGCCACCTCCCCGCTGGCCAGCGGGAGTTCGGCCACCCCGGCGGCGGTGGCGGTCACCCGCCGCAACGGTCGCAGGGACAGCCGCACCCACAGCGCTCCGACGACGCCCGTGACCAGCAGCGCCGCGCCGAAGACGCCCGCTTCCACCGCTTCCAGCCGGTGCACGGTCTCCTCGACCGGGTGCAGCGGCAGCCCGGTCACCAGCACGTCGCCGTCGTCCCCGCGCACCGCGTTGACCCGGTACGCGCCCAGCGCGGACAGTCGGACGCCGTGCCCGGTGCCGTCGGTCGGCAGTCCGGCCAGCGATCGGAGGTCACGGGCGTCGAGCGGGACGGTGGCGTCAGTGGCCTGCCGTACGACGGCGGCCTGCGTCGGGGTGCCGTGCAGCAGCCGCGCGCCGAACGTGCCGTCGGCCTGCCCCCGGGTGTCGGGCCGGTTGTCGGCGTCGGGCCGCGCCTCGTGCTCCAGGCTGGCGGCGAACCGGCCGGCCGAGGCGGACAGCTGCTGGTCCAGCCTCCCCACCAGGAAGCCTTCGAGGGCGAAGACGGTGGTGACGCCGACCGCCAGACAGGCCAGCGCCAGGAGCGCGACCAGCCCGGCAGTGAGCTGGCCCCGCAGGCTGCGCGGGAACGGCGGCCTCACGAGGCGTCCGGCTTGAGCACGTAGCCGACCCCGCGCACCGTGTGGATCATGGGCGTCCGGCCGGCGTCGACCTTCTTGCGCAGGTAGCTGATGTAGAGCTCGACGACGTGCGCCCGACCGCCGAAGTCGTAGGACCAGACCCGGTCGAGGATCTGCGCCTTGGACAGCACCCGCCGCGGATTGCGCATCAGGAACCGGAGCAGCTCGAACTCGGTGCGGGACAGCTCGACGAGATCGCCGCCGCGGAACACCTCCCGGGCCTCCTCGTCCATGACGAGGTCCCCGACGGCCAGCCGGTCGCCGACCGGCTCCCTGGCCATGCCGGCCCGGCGCAGCAGTCCGCGCACCCGCGCGAGGACCTCCTCCAGGCTGAACGGTTTGGTGACGTAGTCGTCCCCGCCCGCGGTGATCCCGGCGATCCGGTCCTCGACGGAGTCCCGGGCTGTGAGGAAGAGCACACAGACCGTCTCCAGCTCCCGGCGCAGCAGCCGCAGCACCTCGATGCCGTCGGTGTCGGGCAGCATCCAGTCGAGGACCACGGCGTGCGGGCGGAAGGACCGGGCCACGGTGAGCGCGGTGGCGCCGTCGGGCGCGGCACGGACCTGCCAGCCCTCGCCCGCCAGCGCGCCGCACAGCACCTCGGTGAGGTCCGGCTCGTCGTCGATCACCAGGACCCGGACCGGTGAGCCGTCGTCGCTGTTCAGGCGGGCGGGGGTGGTGCGGTGGTTCGTCATGGTGGTTCCAGCATCCCTCGCCCCGCCGCGCTCCCGGTCCGCGGCCGGCTCTGAGTTTCCTGTGAATCCGGTGGCCGGGACGCTGCTCAGAGCTTCTTCAGAAGTTCCGCTGCGACGCTGGAGCCCCCACCGGAACGGAGCCCCATGAGTGTCCTCACCCCACCCCGCGACACCGCCCCGACCAGCAGGTTCGCGCGCGGACCGGTCTCCTTGGTCCCCGCGCTTGCCCAGCTCCTGATCTGGGCGGGCGCGGCCGGTGTGCTGGGCCTGTGGTGGGCCGACACCGCGTCGGTGACCGGTACGGCGGGGTGGCTGACCGGAGCGGGCCGGATCACCGGGCTGCTGGCCGGGTACGCCTGCGCGGTGCTGGTCGCGCTGATGGCCCGGGTGCCGCTGCTGGACCACACCGTCGGCACCGACCGGCTGGCCCGCTGGCACGCGATGGGCGGGCGGTACACCGTCGGCCTGGCCCTCGCCCACGCCCTGCTGATCGTCTGGGGGTCCTCGCTCACCGTGCACAGCGGCGTGGTCCAGGAGACCACCACCCTCGTCCTCCACTACCCGGACATGCTGATGGCCACCGCCGGATTCCTGCTGCTGGTCGGCACCGGCGTCGTCTCCGCGCGGGCCGCCCGCCGCCGGCTGAGCTACGAGACCTGGCACTACCTCCACTTCCTGACCTACGTGGCGCTGTTCCTCGCCTTCGGCCACCAGCTCTCCAACGGCGCGGACTTCGTGGGCAACCGCACCGTCCAGCTGGCGTGGTACGCCCTGTACGTCGGCGCCGGGGCACTGGTCGCGTGGTACCGCTTCCTGCTCCCCCTCCGCCGGGCGCTGCGCCACCGCCTCCGGGTCGTCGAGGTCCACCCGGAGGCGCCGGGCGTGCTGTCCGTCCACCTCACCGGCCGGCGGCTGACCGAACTGCGCGCCGCGTCGGGGCAGTTCTTCCGTTGGCGCTTCCTGGCACCCGGGCTGTGGTGGACCGCCACCCCCTACTCGCTGTCCGCGCCCCCGCTCCCCCACCGACTGCGCATCACGGTGAAGGCGGCCGGCGGCCACAGTGCGGCGCTGGCCCGGCTCCGGCCCGGTACCCGGGTCTGGGCCGAGGGTCCCTACGGGGCGTTCACCGCGGCACGGCGCAGCGCCCCGAAAGTGCTGCTGCTGGCGGGCGGCGTCGGCATCACTCCGCTGCGCGCGCTCTTCGAAACCCTCCCCGGCGAGGTCACCCTGCTCTACCGGGCCCGTCGCCCCGAGGACCTCGCGCTGCGCGGTGAACTCGACGCGATCGCCGCCGCCCGCCGCGCGGTGGTGCACTACGCCGTCAGCGAGCCGGCCGGAACTCCCTGCCCGCTGACCGCCCGCGCCCTTGGCCGGCTGGTCCCCGACCTGGCCGCGCACGACGTCTACGTCTGCGGACCGCCCGGCATGACCGAAGCCGCGCGCCGTGCCCTGCGCGCCGCCGGCGTACCGCGGCACCGCATCCACCACGAGTCCTTCGACTTCTGACGCCGCCCCGCGTCCCGTTCCGATCCGCAACTCCAGGGAGCCGCCGCGTGCGCCGAGCCGTCCTCACCACCGCATCGACCAGCGCACTGGTCGTCCTGCTGCTGTCGCTCAAACCGCACCATCCGGCCGCCCTGCCCGCGGCCGCCCCGGAGCCGTCGCCAACCGGCACCCGGCATCCCGGCGCCCGGCCCGCCGACGGCACGTACACCGGCTCACCGATACCCACCCGATACGGGACCGTGCAGGTCGCCGCCACCCTCAAGGGCGGCCGGCTGACCGCCGTCAAGGTGCTCCAGGTACCGTCCGACAACGGGCGCGACCAGGAGATCGCCGGCTATGCCGTGCCCCGCCTGACGCAGGAGGCGCTGAGCGTGCACGGCGCCGCGATCGACGCGGTGTCCGGCGCCAGCTACACGAGCGCGGGCTACATCCAGTCGCTCCAGAGCGCCTTGGACCGGGCCGGTGCCTGAACGACAGCGCGCCGGCCTGCGGCACGTCGAACACGTCATGGGCACGGTGTTCTCCTTCGACGTCCGCGACCCCGCCACCCCCGCCCTGGAGACCGCCCTCGGCGACGCCGTCGCCTGGCTGCACCACGTCGACCGGGTCTTCTCCCCCTACCGCCCCGACAGCGCCGTCAGCCGCCTCGCCCGCGGCACCGTGCGCCCCGACGACTGCTCCGCGGAGGTGCGCGAGGTCCTCGACCTGTGCGAAGCCGCCCGGCACGCCACCGACGGCTGGTTCAGCCCGGTCGCCGGCGGTGTCCTCGACCCGTCGGGCCTGGTCAAGGGATGGGCGGTGGAGCGGGCCGCGCAGCGTCTGCGGGCCGCGGGCGCCCGGCACGTCTGCGTCAACGGAGGCGGTGACCTGCGGTTCAGCGGCGGGACGGCCCCCGGCGTCCCCTGGCGCATCGGCCTCGCCCATCCGCTGCGCCCGGACACCCTCTGCGCCGTCGTCACCGGCCACGACCTGGCCGTCGCCACCTCCGGCACCGCCGAACGCGGCGCGCACATCCTCGACCCGCACACCGGCGCCCCGGCCCACGGCCCGGCCGCCGTGACCGTCGTCGGCCGCTCGCTGACCATGACCGACGCCTACGCCACGGCGGCCTTCGCGATGGGTGCGAAGGCCGCCGACTGGCTGGAATCCCTGCCCGGTCACGAGGCGTTGGCGGTCACCGCGGACGGCGGTTGCTGGCACACCACGGGTTTCCCCGACTGCGGCACACCGCTCATCACCGGCAGCTGACCGCGCCGCCGGCCCCTCACCTCAGCGGCACCGCCAGCTCGGCGGGGCCGCCCGCCGGCGAGCCGAACGACACGCTGCTGCCGTGCGGGGTGCTCCCGCCGTACAGCGGGTCGGCGGTGTCCAGGACCAGGGCGAGCCGGTGCCCGGCCGGCAGGTCGTACGCGGTCGGGAAGAGCGTGACGTCGAGCGGGAAGGCGCGCCCCGGCTTCTGACCCGACCAGCTCTGCGGGGCGTGCGAGATCAACTTGCCCACGCCCAGGGTGTTCACGTCGTAGAGGTAGGCGAAGGCGGTGCCCTGCGGTGTGGACGCGGTGACGGCCGTGTGCAGCCGCGCGGCGCCGCGGAGGTGCTGGTCCGTCGCGTACGGTGCGCTCTGCCACACCGCGGCGGCGCTGCGCGGCAGCAGCGGGACGACGACGGTGGGCGGCAGGCCGACGATCTGGTCGAGGGCGCCGGACAGCTCGGCGATGCCGCCGTCGGCACCCGAGTCCTTGCCGCCGGTCACCTGCCGCCACCAGCCGTCGCCGGCCGGGCCGCCGAGGGTCCCGGTGCCGTGGGAATCGGGGCGGCCCAGTCGCAGCCGTTCGGTCCGGGAACTGACGGCCGGCCAGTCCCGGTAGCCCTCGTGCCCGCCGCCGGGCCGGACCTCCAGCTCCACCCCCTGGCGCGCCTTCTCGGCGCCGCCCGAGCCCTTGAGGTAGCGGTCGAGCCACTGCCGCGCGCTCGACCAGGTGGCGTTGGGCAGGCCGAGCAGGCTGGTCAGCTCCTGGGTGGCGTGGTCGCCGGGCCGCAGTTCGAGCCGCTTGGGCACGGTCAGCCGCTGGTAGAAGGAGGTCATCTGGCCGGGGTTGAAGATGCTGTCACCCCAGGCGTTGGCGAGGAAGACGGCGGTGCCGTGGGCGTTGATGCGGTCCACGTAGGTGGCCGGGGACCGGGTGTCGGCCCACTGGACGACGCGGGGCAGGTCGCGGTCGGCGAAGAGGTCCGCCAGGGTCCGCGCGAACTCGGGGCTGCGGCGGCCGGTCGGCGTCTGGACGGCGGCCAGCAGCCCGGCGGCCTGGAGGTGCCGGGTCTGCCCGCTGTAGAGCGCGTCGGTCAGGTCGGCCCACCCGCTGAGCGAGGCGACGGCCTTGACCCGCGGGTCGAAGGCGGCACCCATCAGCGTCAGGCCGCCGCCCAGGGAGAGCCCCACCATGCCGATCCGGCTCCGGTCGGCCGGGGTGTGGGCCAGGGCCCAGTCGATGACCGCGGAGATGTCGGCCACGTCCTTGGGCCCGGCGACGTCGATCTTCCCGCCGGATGCCCAGAAGCCGCGCACCGTGTACGTCACCGCGATATAGCCGTCGGCGGCCAGTTGTCGGCCCTGGGCGACGTATTCCAGGTCGTTCTGCCCCCAGCTGGCCGGCTGGACGACCAGGGGGTAGTGGCCGTTGCGGTCGGCGCCGGGAGTGCCGGGCGCGGGCGTGAACACATCGGCCTTGAGGACGGTGCCGTCCTTCATGGTGATGTCGGCCAGGCGGAAGGCCGGGGCGGCCGACGCCACGGCGGCGGGGGCCGCGGGCCGGCCCGGCGCGGCGGCCACCGCGGGGCCGCCGGGCACGGCCACGGCGAGGGCTGCGGCAACTACCGCGGCGCAGAGGGACGTTGTCGTCCTGCGTCGTCGGCCGAGGGGGTTGCCGGCGGTACGGCGGGGTCGCGCCATCACTTCTCCAGGTTTCAGACCGCGGCGCCACGGTGGCGCCCGTCCGGTGCGGTGATCGGGAGCGTAGGGCGGCGCGGCCACCCCGGACGAGATCATGATCAGCCAAATTACCGGCCGGTAACTCACCGCACGAAAGAGCTACTTGACGGCACCCGAGGGACGAAATGCGAGAGATGAGACAAATGGTTTAGGGTACACGGATGATCTTTATCGTTGTGAAGTTTCCCGTGAAGCCCGAACACGTCGAGGAGTGGCCCGAGAAGGTCGACGCGTTCACCCGCGCCACCCGCGAGGAGCCGGGCAACCTCTGGTTCGAGTGGTCCCGCAGCCTTGAGGACCCGAACACCTACGTCCTGGTCGAGGCGTTCCAGGACGACGCAGGTGAGGCCCATGTGAACTCCGACCACTTCCGGGCCGGCCTGGAGGCGATGCGCCCGCTGCTGCGCCGCACGCCCGACATCGTGAGCCACGTGATCCCGGGCGCGGACGGCTGGAGCGCGATGGGCGAGCTCGCCATCGACTGACACCCGCGCCACACGGCACAGCGGCGGGTCGCCCCGGGCGGCACGCCGCTTCGTCATGAACGGCCGTGTGCACAGTCGTCACCGCACGCGGACGGGGCTCACTCCCGTCCGGCGGGCGTGCGGGTCACCGTGCGGCCGGCGGCGGTGGCCGCCCGGGCGAAGCGGGCGGCGTCGAGGACGGCGGCCCCGCCGGGGTCGTTGTTGAAGTACGCGTAGACGTCGGCCCGGTCGGGCCAGGCGTCGGCGATCCGCCGGACCCAGGCGTCCAGCGCCTGCCGCCCGTAGCGCGGCCAGGGGGCGGCGCGGCCTTCGTGGAAGCGCAGGTACCCCCAGTCCGCGGTGCGCCACAGGGGTGTCACGGGCCGGGAGCCCCGGTCCGCCCAGCACAGGGCGGCGCCGCGGCGTTCCAGCACGGTGCGGATCGCGTCGGTCCACCACGAGTCGTGGCGGGGTTCGACGGCCACCCGGGTACCGGTGGGGAAGCAGTCCAGGCAGTCGGCCAGCAGTCCGGCGTCCGCGGGCAGGGTGGGCGGCAGTTGCAGCAGGACGGGGCCGAGCCGGGGGCGGAGGTGGGCGGCGCGCGCCATCAGGCGGCGGACCGGTTCCTGGGGGTCGCGGAGCCGTTTGATGTGGGTGAGGTAGCGGCTGGCCTTGACGGCCATGACGAAGTCGTCCGGCGTGCGGTCCCGCCAGTCGGCGAAGGTCCTGGCCTCGGGCAGCCGGTAGAAGGCGGCATTGCTCTCGACGGTGGCGAAGCGCCGGGCGTACTCCTCCAACCACCGGCGCTGCGGCAGGTCGGGTGGGTAGAGAGTGCCGCGCCAGTCGCGGTACTGCCAGCCGGAGGTTCCGAGGTGGATGGTCATGCGGGGAGGCATCCCCGGTTCGCCGCGACGCGTACCGGCCGTCGGGGACGTCAGGGATGTCCGGGATGTTCGGGACGCCGTCAGACGAAGAGACTGCATCGTTTTCCGCCGGTGGGGCCGCGGATGCTGCGCGCGACGGGTAACCCGCCCACCCACGATGGGGAATATTCGCAGCAAAAGGTGCATCTTGACAGTCGTCGGGGCACGTTCTATCCAGATGATGTAGCCGGCTTGGTCGCCATATCAGCAGGTGAGAGGCGTTGCGAGGGATGCGGCCGGGGCCGTCCCGGCCGGGGCGGGCCCACCACCGCGTCGTCGCCCCGGATCGGGCCGCGAGACGAGGAGAAGACCATGGCACGAGCAGTCGGTATCGACCTCGGGACGACGAATTCGGTGGTCAGCGTGCTGGAGGGCGGCGAGCCCACGGTCATCGCCAATGCCGAAGGGGCCCGGACCACCCCCTCGGTGGTCGCCTTCGCCAAGGGCGGCGACGTCCTGGTCGGCGAGATCGCCAAGCGCCAGGCGGTGACGAACGTGGACCGCACATGTCGTTCGGTCAAGCGCCACATGGGAGACGCGCAATGGCGCTTCCCCGAGAGCGGCGACATCGACGGCAAGCACTACACCGCCCAGGAGATCTCCGCACGGGTGCTGCAGAAGCTGAAGCGGGACGCCGAGAACTACCTCGGCGAGGACGTCGCCGACGCGGTGGTCACCGTCCCCGCGTACTTCAACGACGCGCAGCGCACCGCGACCAAGGAGGCCGGGGAGATCGCCGGGCTGAAGGTCCTGCGGATCGTCAACGAGCCCACCGCCGCCGCCCTGGCCTACGGCCTGGACAAGGAGAACGACCAGACGATCCTGGTCTTCGACCTCGGTGGCGGCACGTTCGACGTGTCGCTGTTGGAGATCGGCGACGGCGTGGTCGAGGTGAAGGCCACCAACGGCGACACCCACCTGGGCGGCGACGACTGGGACCAGCGGATCGTCGATTACCTGACCAAGCAGTTCAAGAACGCGTACGGCATCGACCTGTCCCAGGACAAGATGGCCACCCAGCGGCTGCGCGAGGCCGCGGAGAAGGCGAAGATCGAGCTGTCGGCGGCCACCGAGACCACGGTCAACCTGCCCTATCTGAGCGCCTCGCCCGAGGGGCCGCTGCACCTGGACGAGAAGCTCACCCGCGCCCAGTTCGAGCAGTTGACCGCGGACCTGTTGGAGCGCTGCAGGGCGCCGTTCCACAACGCCGTCGACGACGCGGGGATCAAGGTCGCCGATATCAACCACGTGATCCTGGTGGGCGGTTCGACGCGGATGCCCGCGGTGACGGAACTGGTCAAGCAGCTGACCGGAAAGGACCCGCACAAGGGCGTCAACCCGGACGAGGTGGTCGCCATCGGGGCCGCCCTCCAGGCCGGTGTCCTCAAGGGCGAGGTCAAGGACATCCTGCTGCTGGACGTCACCCCGCTGTCCCTCGGTATCGAGACCAAGGGCGGCATCATGACCAAGCTCATCGAGCGCAACACCACGATCCCGACCAAGCGCTCGGAGACCTTCACCACGGCCGAGGACAACCAGCCGTCCGTGCAGATCCAGGTCTTTCAGGGCGAACGGGAGATCGCGGCGTACAACAAGAAGCTCGGGATGTTCCAGCTGACCGGTCTGCCGCCGGCTCCGCGCGGCGTCCCGCAGATCGAGGTCGCCTTCGACATCGACGCCAACGGCATCATGCACGTGACCGCCAAGGACCTCGGTACGGGCAAGGAGCAGAAGATGACCGTCACCGGCGGCTCCTCGCTGCCGAAGGACGACATCGACCGGATGGTCCGCGACGCCGAGCAGTACGCCGAGGAGGACCGTCGCAAGCGGGAGGCCGCCGAGACCCGCAACCAGGGCGAGCAGCTGGTCTACCAGACCGAGAAGTTCCTCAAGGACAACGAGGACAAGGTGCCTGGCGACGTCAAGACCGAGGTCGAGTCCGCCGTCGGTGAGCTGAAGGAGAAGCTCAAGGGCGACAACACCGCCGAGATCCGCACCGCGTCGGAGAAGGTCGCGACCGTCTCCCAGAAGCTCGGCCAGGCCATGTACGCCGACGCCCAGACCGCCCAGAGCGCGACCGCGGACGGCACCGGGACGCACGGCGGCGGGCAGGCCAAGGCCGAGGACGAGGTCGTCGACGCGGAGATCGTGGACGACGACAAGCGGGAAGGAGGCGGACGATGAACCGTCCGACCGATGTCGGTCGTCTCCCCCGGCCGCCGCTCGCGCTGGTCGGGCGCACCGGGCCGGAGCGCGACCCGGCCCCGCCGCCCCGGCCGGAGTCGGACCCGGTACGGCCGGACCGGGGCACCGCCGGTGCGGTGGCGCCCCCGACCCGACGCGGCACCGCACCGCCCGGCGCCGCCCGACCGGAGGCCGGCGGGTCCGACCTCGAACGGCTGGCGGGCGAACTGCGGGAGCGCACGGCCGATCTGCAGCGGCTCAAGGCCGAGTTCGACAACTACCGGCGCCGGGTGCACCGCGACCGGCTGGCGGTCGGCCAGATCGCCGTGGGCAATGTGCTGGCCCGGCTGCTGCCGGTGCTCGACGCGATCGCCGAGGCCGCCGGCCAGGGCCAGCTGACCGACGGCTTCCGGCGCGTCGCCGACCTCCTGGAAACGGAGCTGGCGTCCCTGGGCCTGGCGTCCTTCGGCACCGCCGGCGAGCCGTTCGACCCCACCGTCCACGAGGCGCTCGTCTACACCCCGCCCGAGCGGGCCGGGTCGACGGCCGGGTCGGCCGCCCGGGCCGCGGCGGGCGAGCGGGCGGTCTGCGCCGACGTCCTCCGCCCGGGGTTCCGGGTGGGCGACCGGCTGCTGCGCCCCGCCCAGGTGGCCGTGGCCGGTGAGCAGCCGGGCGCGCGCGGGGCCCGACTACCGTAGCTGCGCGGCCGGTTGGGCAGGTTCGTCGGCTCGGGGACCGCGGTCCGACGGCCGACGGCCGGCCGCCGCGCCGGCCACCAGCAGTGCCGCGACGGCCGCCAGGCACAGCCAGGCGAAGGTGTCGCCGATCCGGTCGTAGACCGTGGTGGTGCCGTGCATCGGGACGTACGCCACGGTGGCCTGCCGGTCGGTGGTGAAGTAGTCCGTGTCGGCCAGGACGTGGCCCTGGTTGTCGAGGGCGGCCGTGACGCCCTCGGCGTCCTGGCGGAACAGCGCGTAGCCGGCCTCGACGGCCCGGAGGGCGGCCTTGCGGGTGTGCGCGCGGCCGTACTCCCGCCAGTCGTGGGACGGGACGAGCATGATGTCGGCGGGGACCCGCATCATGCCGGGGAAGTCCGCGTCGTAGCAGATGACGTTGGCCAGCCGGCCGTACGGGGTGGCGGCTACCGGGACCCGGCCGTCGCCGGGGGCATAGGTCTCCGAGCCGGGGATGGGGTGGGCCTTCTGGTAGGTCCAGCGCACGGTGCCGCGGGGGTCGATCAGCAGCGTTTCGTTGCGGCCGTAGGCCGGTGCCTGGGCGGTGTGGACGCAGATGCCGATCTCCAGGTAGATCCGGGAGCGGCGGGCCTCCTCCCGGGCCGCCGCGATGACCGCGGGCTCGTCGGCGGCCAGCGTCCGCACCCCCCGCTCGGGCCAGACCACGATCTTCGCGCCGGCCGCGGCCTCGCGCCGGGTGGCGGCCAGCAGGTTGTCGAGCACCGCCCGCATGGCCGGCCCAAGGCTCGCCGGCGGGTGGTTGACGAGCTCCGCGGGCCCTCCGGTGACCTGGGCGTACGCCGCCTTCTGGGCCCGGAGTACGGCGCTGTCGGCGGTGACCCCGGCGATCCGCACCGTCGGCCCGTCCGCCGGGAAGAAGGCGAGCCGGGCGCCGCCGGCGAGGACGACGGCCAGCAGCACCGCGGCACAGGGGGAAACGGCGCGGCGCGCGGCGCGCCAGGAAGCCCTCTCCCAGGCGAGGTTGGCGACCGCGGCCGACCAGCCGATCAGGAAGCCGATGCCGTAGGAGCCTGTGACCGAGACCAGTTGGAGGAGCGGCAGCACACCGTACTGGGTGACCGCCAGCGAGCCGTAGGCGGTGCCGAACGGCGAGAGCAGGGTGATCAGGAACTCGGCGCCGGCCACCGCGGTGGGGAACACCAGCAGCGCCGCCCACGGGCGCAACCGGCCCACGAGCAGCCGGTCGAGGAGGAACGGCAGGGTCAGCAGCGCGGCGAGCGCGACCGCTCCCCCCAACGTGGCGGGGCTGAACAGCGCCGACTCGGCGAGCCAGAAGACCGCCGCCGCGGTGTTGGCCGCCCACAGCCACAGGGCGCCGGACCAGACGCGACCGGTGCGGGCGAAGCGCAGCAGCAGGACGGGGAAGATCCAGGCCGCGGCGGCGATGTCCCAGCGGCCGCCGACGGCGAGGAGGTGTGCTGCGGTGCCCAGGACCAGCCAGGCCCAGCGGGCGCGGGCCGCCGGTGTATGGGGGCCGGGGCGGGCCGTCCGCCCGGCGGTGCTCGTCGTGTTCACGTGGTTCGTCGGTCCCTTCGAGGTGGCGCGGTGGCGCTTTCCGGTCGGGTTCCGACGCTACGAAGGGGGAGGTGGCCGGGGCGTCGTCCTGGGTGCCGATCCGTCGCGGGCCCGCGCAACCCTGGTTGCGTCGGCCGTGGTCCCGTTCCCTCCTCCGGCACGATGACCTCGCGCATGCGGGTGGCTAGCCTTGCGGGCAGCTATGGACACACATCTCGCTGCCGCCCCGCGCGGCGCCTGGCGCCGGCTCGCCGACCGGCGTCCCCGGCTCACCGATCTCACGCTCGGCGGCGGGCTCACCGCGTTCGACATGCTGACGCTGCTGGCGCGGGAGCCGGCACCGGGGCCGGCCGGGGTGGTGCTGTGGGGGCTCCAGACGGTTCCGTTGCTGTGGCGCCGCCGCTGGCCGCGCGCCGTGCTGTGCGCCATGACCGCCGCGTTCGTCGCCTTCGAGGTTGCCGATCCGGTGCCGAGTAAGATCCCGGGCCCGTTCCTGCTGGTCCTCGGGGTGTATGCGGTGGCCCGCTACACCCCGGTGCCGGCCGGGCTGCCCTGGGTGGTGCTGTCCCTGCTCACGGCGGTGACGACGGACCTGCTCACCGGACGGACCGGGCCGCCGCAGCCCGGTTCGCTGGAGCCGATCACCGCCACCACCTTCGTCGTCTTCTACGGTGCCGCCTGGCTCGTGGGGTACGGGCGGCGGCGGATCGTGCGCCAGGCCGACCGGTTGGGCGACCTCAATCTGCGGCTCGGCGCGACCAACGGCCAGTTGCAGGACGTCAATGCCCGGCTGCGCGAGGCCAACGAACGACTGCGCGCCGAGCGGGAGATCAACGCCCGCCAGGCGGTCGTCGCCGAGCGGGCCCGGATCGCCCGCGACCTCCACGACGTGGTGGCCCACCACGTGAGCGCCATCGCACTCCAGGCGCGCGCCACCGAGGAGGTGGTCCAGGACGATCCGGCGGACGGCCGGCGGGGCGTGGCACGCATCGCGGCCACCGCCGACACCGCGCTCGTCGAGATGCGCCGCATCCTCGGCCTGCTGACGGCTGTCGAGGAGCGGGACGGGGACGCCGGCCCGGCCCCGGAACCGTCCCTCCGCCACCTCGACCGGCTCTTCGCCGCGGCCGAGGCGGCCGGCTGCCCGGTGACCGCGACGCTGGACGAGGCCCTCGGCGAGCTGCCGCCCGCGCTCCAGATCTCGGCCTACCGCATCGTCCAGGAGGCGCTCACCAACGTCCTCAAGCACGCCGGCCCCACGGACGTACGGGTCGCGCTGCACCAGGACGGGACGGCGCTGACCGTCGCCGTCGAGAACGGCCCGCCCGCCGACGGGCACCGGCCGCCGCCCGGCTCCGGTCGGGGACTGATCGGCGTCCGCGAGCGCGTCGCGGCGTTCGGCGGCACGGTGCGTATCGGGCCGCGCCCGCACGGCGGCTGGCAGTTGTCCGCCACCCTGCTCTTGGAGGCCCCGGCATGACCCTCCGTGTGCTCCTCGCCGACGACCAGGAGATGGTCCGGGACGCGCTGCGGGCCGTCATCGACCGCCGCCCGGACTTCGAGGTGGTCGGTGCCGCCGCCGACGGCACGGAGGCGGTCGCCCTGGCCGTCGCGCTGCGCCCGGACGTGGTGGTGATGGACGTCCGGATGCCCGGCATGAACGGCGTGGAGGCCACCCGCCGGCTGCACGCCGACTGGCCGCACCCCGGGCCGCCGCCCCGCGTCCTGGTCCTGACCACCTTCGACCTGGACGAGTACGTGCACGCCGCACTGCGCGCCGGGGCCGGCGGCTTCCTGCTCAAGAACAGCCCGCCGGACCAACTCGCCCATGCCCTGCGGGTGGTGGCCGACGGGGAGGCGATGCTCGCGCCCAGCGTCACGCACCGCCTGATCAACACCTTCACCGCACTGCCCGCGGCCCTGCTGCCCGACGCCCCGCCTCCCCACGGGGGCGCCGCACGACTCCTGGACACCCTCACCGCCCGCGAGCTGGAGGTGCTCGTCCTGGTCGCCCGGGGCCGTTCCAACTTCCAGATCGGCGAGGACCTCGGCCTGTCCCAGGCCACCGTGAAGAGCCGCGTCAACCGCATCCTCACCCGCCTCGGCCTGGAAAACCGCGTACAGGCCGCCCTCCTGGCCCACGAGGCAGGGCTCCTCCGGCCCGGCGGGAACCCACCCGGGGCTGCCGCACCGTAGAACAAGCCGCTGCTCGACAGGCATCCTCCAACTGCTCTCCCACCCTTCGGCCGGACCACCCGGGCAGGCAGGCTCACGAGGCAAGCTGCCGGCCCCGCGCATTTCGCCCCTGCCCTAGGTGGGAAACTCGCTGGTCAGCCCCTGGACCATGGGGGATGCTGCACATGTGATCGAGCGAGAGGCCGCCGTACGGATCGTCGAGGACGAGTTGGACCGCGAGAATCAGCGGTGGTCGGCCATGGGCGTGGAGTCGATACGCGCCATCGTGATGCACGTCGAGGAACACGAGCTGGTGTGGAAGGTCTACGTCCAGTCAGAGGAGTACGTGCGCACCCGGGACTCCAGAGCCATGCTCGTCGGCCTCGGGCCCTACCTGGTGGACCGTATCGACGGAGGGCTGCACCAGATCGGAGTCCTCTCCGAGATCGGCGGAGAGTGGGAGACCGACTACCGCACCCGCATCCGCGGCATGCCCGTCCGCACCGCGGTGGACGATCTGCACGATGAGATAACCGAGATCGCCACCGCACAAGGGCGGCTGCCCTCCGTGCGCGCCCTGCGACGGAAGCTCCCGAAGCTGACCCCCGCCCAGGCACTCCACTACGTCAACGCCTTGCTCGACGGCACAGCCCCACCCCACCTCACGGCCCTCGCAACCGAGCAACTCGTCGAACGCATCAACCCGGTGCTCACGGTGACAACCCTCCGCCGGGGTCCTCATGGCACAACCTGACGCGTGACCTGGCCTTCCACGGGACCTCGTCGTCCCCTCTCCGTTGGAAGGTGCGCCGCCCTGGCTCTCCACACACGCCAAGTCACGGAATACCCCCTACGAGAACGTGCAGTTGACGGAACGTTGACGAACCATCGGCGCCCCGCCTCGTGACGACGCAACCGCACGGACACCGTGGCAGCGCAGCAGCACAGCGATCCGTCAGTTGGTGGCGGACGTAAGGGTTTCGTCATACGTCGCGGCGGCCTTGAGGGGCATTGCCCTGCTTATGGTCGGACGGATACACCTGGAGGTTTCCCATGGGTGCTGCCCGTCGTTTCACTCCCCCGACCTCGCCGGCGTTCTGGCGCAGCCCGCTGCGCGGCCCCCGGCTGACGGCGCTGCTCGGCGTGGTCCTGCTGGCCGGGATCACCCTGTTGTTCGTGACCGGGTTGCTGTCGTATGCCGCGTACAACCCGGATCTGGCCGGCGGTGTCAACGACAAGACTCCAGGCAAGGGCCTGTTGGGTTTCTCTCTCTTCGCCTGGCCCACCGGGCCGCACTGGCTCTACCGGCTCACCCAGGGTGTGCATGTCACTCTCGGTGTGGTGCTGGTGCCGGTGCTGCTGGCGAAGCTGTGGTCGGTGCTCCCGAAGCTGTTCACGATGCCGCCGGCCCGGTCGATCGGGCATGCGCTGGAGCGGCTCTCCCTGTTGCTGTTGGTCGGTGGGGCGCTGTTCGAGTTCGTCACCGGTCTCCTCAACGTCCAGCTGGACTATGTGTTTCCCGGGTCGTTCTATTCGCTGCACTTCTATGGGGCGTGGGTGTTCATCGGGGCGTTCGTGGTGCATGTGGTGCTGAAGCTGCCACGGACCGTACGGGCGCTGCGCGAGCGTACGGATCCGGATGCGGCGGCCGATGACACCGGGCTGGTGGCGGTCCGCCCGGCCCCGCCGACGGTGTCGCGGCGCGGTGCACTGGGGCTGGTGGGTGCCGGATCGCTGCTGCTGTTCGTGACGACGGCCGGGCAGAGCATCGGGGGCTGGTGGCGGCGTACCGCGCTGCTGGCGCCGCACGGAGGCGCGGATCCGGGTAGCGGCCCGAACGGCTTCCAGATCAACAAGTCAGCGGCGGGGGCGGGCGTGCGGGCCCGGGACACCGGCGAAGACTGGCAGCTGATGGTCGAGGGAGGCGGGCGGCGGGTGCGGTTGAGCCGGGCCGAGCTGCTGCGGCTGCCGCAGTACGAAGTGGCGTTGCCGATCGCCTGTGTGGAGGGCTGGTCGACGCAGGACCAGCGGTGGAGCGGGGTACGGCTGCGGGATCTGGCCGCGCTGGTGGGGCTGGACGAGGCGCCGCCCGGAGTGCTGGTGGAGTCGCTGCAGCTGTCCGGCGCGTTCCGGCGGGCCGCACTGCGGGACAACCAGGTGCGCGATCCGCGGTCGTTGCTGGCGCTGCGGGTGGGTGGGGCGGATCTCTCGCTGGATCACGGGTATCCGGCGCGGATCATCGTGCCGGCGGCGCCCGGGGTGCTCAATACCAAGTGGGTGGCGCGGATGACGTTCGGAGCGGTGTGATGGCGCGGCGGCAAGGCACTGCGAGGGTGCGGCTACGACGAGCCGTGACGGGCGGGGCACGCCGGGCGGGCCGCTGGTACGGCGAAGGGCCGCTGCACCTGCTGCTGATGGTGGCCTCGTTCGCGCTGACTGGCTATGTCGGGGTGCGGTTGCTCGCCGATGCGCAATGGCCGTCGGTGGTGGTGTGGTTCGTGGGGGCGGCACTGCTGCACGATCTCGTGCTGGTGCCGCTGTACACGGTGGCCGCCCAGGCGGTGGCGCGGGTGACGGCCGGTACCGCGCGGCACCGGGCGTGGACCGGATACGTACGGGTTCCTGCGGCGCTCTCCGGACTGCTCCTGCTGGTGTGGTGGCCGCTGATCACCCTTGCGCCCGGCAGCGCCGCGGCGGCGCACTACACACTGACGACCCGACTGCCGAGCGAGGTCTTCTGGGCCCGCTGGCTGCTGATCAGCGCAGGAATGTTCGCGCTGGCTGCACTGTGGCTGCTGGTCCGTACGCTGCATGCGTGGTACTCGGGCTGTACGGGACGGCCGCGGCTGCGGGCTGCGACCGCCCGCCGGCGGCGTCGCAGGGCGACGAAGTAGCCGTCGTCGTACGGAAGTTGCCCCCGTCGGGCACGGTCGGCCGACAGCTCCTCAGTCCGGCCGCTCCGCCCGGCCTCGCGCCCGGCTCCGGTCGGCCGGAAAGTTTTCTTCGCTCGGCTGTCACACCCCCGCGTCGGGATCCGTCGGTCCAGTGACAGACACCAACCGATCGCGACCGCGAGGAGAGCACCGAATGAACACCGCAACCAACACCACGACCACCACTGCAACCACCACCGCGACGACCACTGCCCGGATGAAGAACCCCGCCATGGTCCTGCCGGACGCCATGAAAGGCATCCAGAACATCTACAAGGCCATGTACCAAGGCGGCGTCGACCCGCAGATCCTGGAACTGGTCCACCTGCGCGCCAGCCAGATCAACGGCTGCAGTGCCTGCGTATTCGCCGGCGTGAACGGCGCGAAGAAGCACGGCGAAACCGACGAACGCCTCCACGCCGTGGCCGCCTGGCACGAGGCCCCGGTTCTTCACCGACGAGGAACGCGCCGCCCTCGCCCTGACCGAAGCCGCCACCCGAATCGCCGACCACACCGGCAAGGCCGTCCCCGACGCGATCTGGGACCACGCCGCAGACCACTTCAACGAGGAACAGCTCTCCGCCATCATCCTGATGATCGCCCTCACCAACTTCTTCAACCGCATCAACACCACCATCGAGGAACCCGCCGGCACCACCTGGTGACCAGCACCGCTCGAAGCCGTCGCCAAGCAGTGGCGGCTGGCCCGGCCCATCGGAGGCGTAGGCGCGGTTCCCAACGACGAAGGCCCCTTCCTCGCGCGAGGAAGGGGCCTTCTACTGGAGCGCCTGGCCGGCCTTGCACCTGCATCTCCCACCGCCCGGGCCGCGGTCCGGCAGGCGCACACCCACCGCGCGCTCCAGGCGCTGGATCGACTGGCTGAGCGGCGGCTGGCTCATGCCGAGCCGCTCGGCGGCCCGGCCGAAGTGCTTCTCCTGCGCCACCGCCCGGAACTGTCCCAGCAGTCGACGCGACAGGTTGATATCGCCCAACATGTCGTTCACGGAGCAATCATCTATTGAATAGACCTACGCCCTCGGGTGTCCACTGGGCCTCGACCACACCCGCCGGAGCGCCCCGGCTGTGCGGCCTCGTTGCCTGGACGGCGGCCCCCGGCGCGACGTGGTCCCGACCGGCGCGATGACGACCGGCAAGCAGCTGACCGGCGACGGCACCGGCACGCTCTACTGGGGCGACCGTGAGGGCCACCGGATCAGCCGGGTCCGGGTGGACGGCAGCGGCCTGACCCACCTCATCGTGCCCCCGCCGAGGACGGCATCAGGGCGGCTTCAACGACGGGCTGATCTCCCCGCTCTTCGTGTTCTGCGTGGCCGACCTCACCAACACCAAGGGCGACTCCTTCACGGACCTGGTGCTCAACGCCCTCAAGGGGGCGGTGTTCGCGGTGCTCGTCGGCTCTGCCGTGGGTGTCCTGGCCGCCTTTCTCGTACGGCGTTGCCTGGAGGCCGGCTGGGCCGGGCCCGCCGGGCTGCGCCTGACCAGCCTGACTCTGCCGTTCCTGACGTACGCGCCGATCCTCGCCTACATCCAACTCCCCTTGGGCGAGGCCGTGTTCGCCTTCAACCTGACGTGCGCGACCGTGCTGCTGAGCGTCATCCTGCACGGCGTCACGAGGGAACCCATCGCCCGCTGGTTCGCACGCAATCCGCGGCCCGCTGCCCCACCCCCCCTTCCCGGTGACAGACACCCCCGTCAGCGATCCGGCCGGTCGTTGTCGTCGTCCGGTGTGTGCGTCGGTGCTCCGGCGATCGTGTCCTGGAACCAGGTGCGCAGGCGCCGCCAGCGGGCGTCGTGGGCAGCGGTGCGTCGTTCGGCGCGCGCCAGCGCGGCCGGGCGGTCGCGGTAACGGCGGGCTGCCCAGGGCGAACCGGGCCTGGCCAGCCGGATGGCGGCGACGAGGCCGAGCACCGGGACGAACAGGCCGAGCACCCCCAGCCGCATCTTCCCCTTGGCGAACGCCACCGCCGCACACAGCACATCGGCCACGATCACCGCGATCCAGGTGCCGCGCCCGGCAGTCGCGAGGTCGCCGAACGAGTCGACGCCCAGCGGACTGAACCCCGAAAGAACCGCGGCGACCGCGGCCACGGTGAGCGTGATCGCCTCGATGGAGGCACGTCCCTCCCGCGACCAGTACACGTCCTGCAGGTGCAGGATCAGCGCGAACTCGTCCAGGACGAGACCGGCCCCCGCACCGAAGACACCGGCGGCCAGGCACCGCGCCACGCCCTCCCCGGACACCCCGACCGCCCAGAACCCCCCGACGACGGTCAGGACCACGCCCGGCACCACATGGTGGATGTGCAGCCCGCCGGGCCGCACATTGCGAAACGGCCCCCGCCCGGCCCGGATCATGCGTGTGATCACCCGGGTGACCAGGAACGCCCCGACGAACGCCGCCAACGCAACCGTGAGCGGCAGCCGCCCACTCTCCCCGGCGGCCGTCTGCCACCGTCCCGCCACATCCAACAACCCGTGGTTCAGTCTGTGGCTCAGTCTGTAGTCCAGCCCGTGGATCAGTCCGTGGTCCTGCCTGTCGTCCGTCACAGCCCGTCAACGACGACGCGACGCTGGAGACACCGACACTCCACACGTCCACAGGTCCACAGGTCCACAGGTCCACAGGTCCACAGGTCCACAGGTCCACAGGTCCACAAACTGGCCCACCTCGAAGTCATGGCCGGTCAGATGGCTTTCTTCCTCGATGGCTTCTTCCTCGACGATGCGGGCGATGCGGTAGGCCAGTTCCATCACCTCCAATGCCGCCGGACCCGAGCAGTACAGGTACTCCTCAGACTCGACCGGTCCGAGCTCCCGCGACACCCGGTCCACGATGCGCCCCCACTCGGCCCGCTGTCCGTCGTTAAGTCGAGGTTGCGGCAGGTCGGCATCGGAATCGAACCCGGCGTTGAGGCGCCTGAGCGTCTGGTGGAGCGTCAGGCCCGGCTGTACTCGCACGATCGCAGCGTCGCTACGGTGGCCCCATGACCGTCCTTCCCCTCCCCGTGCGAGGCGTGAGCGTCTGCGTGCTGATGAACCGCGGCGGCTGCGGGCCGTTCGCACGCTTCGTCGCGGACTTCGAACCTCCGGGCAGCGAAGGCGAACTGGAACTGCTCAGCGCCGTGTCCGAGCAGCGGCTGCCGGTCGAATTCCTCCCGGCGATCCGGGAGGGCCTGGCTCAGGGGCTCGGCGGTGTATCGGCAGCGGTACTTCTCACAGACGGCTACTTCCACGAGACGGACTCCTGGGCGAGCGCCTACCGGATCGGTGCGGAACAGGCAGGCCGGGCCGCGCTCATCGGCGCGGGCCTGCTGCCGCCGGAGGAGGCCGAGGCGCTGCGCTGGGTCCGCTGGCCCGGCCGCCCGAGGCCCCGAGCCCCCAAACGCACACGCTGACCGCCTCGCCATGGCGCCACCCTGGCCTCCTCGCGGGCCAGGGCAGGCAGTCGCTGTGCAGGCCCTGGAAGAACATCGTCACCGCGTCGGCGATCAAGGCTTGACCGGCGAAGACGCAGGTCACGGGCAGCGTCCGCCTGCGGGTATCGTCCGCCTGCGGGGATCAGCGGTGCCGAAGAGGGCAAGGCACCCGGGAAGGCGAACCCCAGTCCGAGGTCGCCAGACAGAGGAACCGGGCCGATCAATCAGTCGATCAATCTTCCGGCCGAAGCCGACGACGAGCGGCCTCCACCCTCGGCCATAGGATCTACGGCCCGACGGCCCCTTCCCCTCACGTGGGGCCTCGCGGACAGGCTCATGGCCTCCACCAGGCCCGGACGCTCGGGGAGCTGCTCCGCGTCAGGCCGACGCAGGCGGGGCCGGGACGGGCGAAGGTGCGGTTCGGGAGTGGGTGACGGCGTCGTGGAGGGCCTTCGGGTCGTCCGCGTGCAGCCTGATCAGCCGTACGGGGCGGGGCGCGCCGAACAGTCGCGGCGCGTCGACGGGCTCCGCCAGTTCGAGGGTGACGGAGGTCTGCGAGCCGACGTCCAGGTTCAGCTCGCCGTCCGCCTTCTGGTGGGTGAACAACATTTCGCGCCGGACGGAGACGATCCGGTCGAGCGGCACGCGGACGTCGACGTGGGCCGCCTGGCGAACGCGCAGGACGCCGTCGGCGAGCACGTGCGGCCGGGTTGCGGAGGCCGCCTGCAGACCGAGGACGAAGAGGACGGTGTAGACGTCCAGGACGAGGACCACGGCGTGGATGACGGGCCGGTTGGCGAGCAGGAACGACATGCCGACGGTCTCGACGACGCAGACGAACGCGAAGCCGTACATCTGGGCGGCCTGGTCGCGGGCGTGCGGGAAGACCGCGTCGGCCCCGTTGATGCCGTGCGGGCGGCGGGCGACCCACCGGGCCAGGCTCGTCATCAGCCGCAGCTCGTGCCCGGCGACACGCAGCACGGGTTCGGGCACGAGTTCCGCGAGCGTCTCCCGTCGGGAGAGCCCACGCCGCCGCAGCCGCAGCCAGACGAACACCTCGGCACCGAGCAACAACAGCATGAGCAGTTCGGCACCGAGCAGGACGGCGCCGGGTAGCCGCACCCCGCCGATCAGACAGGCGGCGAGCACGACCTCGGCGGGCAGCGCTGCGTACGCGACGGCGCGCAGCCCGCGCAGGACCCGCCCCCGCGGCGGGGCGGCAGGCCGGGACCGGGAGTGAGACTGAGACTGAGACTGAGACCGGGACGTCTGGGGGCACGGAGCCGTCATGGCGTTCCCTCTCGTCGTTCCGCTACGAGGCGGACCGCCTGGCGGACCGCCGCCGACTGGGCCGGGGCCAGGTCCGCGAAGAAGACGTCCGCCAGACCGTCGGCGCCCTCGGCGGGCAGCTGCACCCCCAACTCGTCCGGCAGCAGGGCCGCCAGCGCCGCCGCGGCGCGGGTCACCCGTGGGTCGTCCGGCTGCGCGTCGGCGAGGGCGTCCAGGAGGCCGTACACCTCGCCCGCGCCCTCCGCCATTCCGCGCAGCGCCCCCATCAGCCGGGCTCGCTCCGCCTCGGGGATCACGGTGTCGATGAGGGCCAGGACTTCCCGGTCCTTCACGGCCATCGGGGAGTCCGGCAGGTCGCCGAGGTCCGCCAACACCCTGGTGAGTTCCGGCGACACCGGCCCGTCGGCGGTCAGCCGCCCGGCTCGCGCCTCGGCCAGCAGCGTGGCGAGCCGCACCCGCCGATCCCGGATGGCCACCTCCTGGCGCCCGAGGTCCTCGTCCAACTCCTCCAGGATCTCCACCAGCTCCCGCCCCTCGTCGTCCGCGAGGGCGTCCCGGACCTCGTCGAGCCCGAGTCCCAGCTCGGTCAGCCGCCGGATCCGGGCGAGCAGGACGGCGTCCCGGAAGCCGTACTCGCGGTAGCTGTTGGCCCGCCGTGGGGGCTCGGGCAGCAGCCCGAGATGGTGGTAGTGCCGCACGGCCCGAGGGGTGACCCCGACGAGGGCGGCGATCTCGCCGATTCGCATGAGTTCAGTAGAAACCCTGACGTCGCGACAAGGTCAAGGGCGGCCCGGTACGACACGGACAGCCTGTACGACTACCCCTGCGAACTGGAACGCCTGCCGATCAGCCAGGCCACCCGCACGGAACTGACCAGGCTGTGCGAGCACTACCAGTCCTCCATCGACGGGGAGTACCCACGCCGCATGCCACAGCCAGTCGGACCCGTCGGATCGGCCGAAGAGCTCAGCGACGGCGCCCTGACCTGGCTCAGTTCGGCAGCGCGTGGTCAAGCTGCGTCAGCTCCGCCTCGCTCAGCATGAGTTGCGCGGCGTGGGCCGAGTCGGTGATGGAGGCGGGGCGACTGGCTCCCGGCACCGGGATCACGACTGGGGAGCGGGCGAGCAGCCAGGCCAGGGCGATCTGCTGCGGGCTGACGCCGTGCTCGGCCGCGACGCGGTGGAAAGTGGTGCCCGTGGAGGTCGGTCCGGAGGGGCCGTCGAGGGAGCTGCGGGAGATGCCGCCGAGGGGGCTCCAGGGCAGGAACGCCAGGCCCAGTTCGGTGCTCAGCCGTAGCTGCGGCTCACTGTCGAGGACGGCGGGCGAGTACTGGTTCTGAACGGAGGCGAGTTCGGCGCCGAGGATTGCGTGCGCCTGGCGGATCTGGGCGGTGGTGACGTTGGAGATGCCGGCGGCGCGGATCGTGCCGGCGTCGAGGAGTTCGCGCAGGGCACCGACGGACTCGGCCCAGGGCACGGCCGGGTCCGGCTTGTGCAACTGGTACAGGCCGATGGCGTCGACGCCCAGCCGCCTGGCGGAGGCTTCGGCTGCGTGCTTGAGGTGTTCCGGGGCGCCGTTGACGGTCCAGCTGCCGTCGCCGGGCCGGCCGCGACCGCCCTTGGTGGCGATCAGGACGCCGGAGGTGTCGCCGCCGTAGCGGGCCAGGGCGCGGGCGATCAGCAGCTCGTTGTGGCCCACCTCGTCGGCGTGCCAGTGGTAGCTGTCGGCGGTGTCGATGAGCGTGACGCCGGCGTCGAGGGCGGCGTGGACGGTGGCGATGGCCCGCTGCTCGTCCGGGCGGTGCTCGATGGACAGCGGCATGGCGCCCAGGCCGACGGCGCTGACGGTGGTGTCTCCAATGGTGCGGTGCTGCATGGCGGTTCGTGATCCTTAGGTGGCGGGGGTTGCTGGGATGGCAGAGGTGGCGGGGGTTACCTGGATGGCAGTGGTGGCGGGGTGGCGGATGCGGTGAGGGTTTCGTCGACGGCGCCGGGCAGCCAGTCGATGGCGCGGGAGAAGGCGAAACCCAGTTCCTTCGCGCGGGTGTTGCTCATGGCGTAGTGGTGGTCGTAGGAGAACGGCGAAGCCGTCTCGCCCGCGGCGACCACCCGGTAGACGGGTTCCCGGCCGGCCTGTGCGGCGACGATCGCGGCGAGGTCGCGTACGTCGAGCAGGCCGTCGGAGCAGGCGTTGACCGGGCCGGTGAAGTCGGTGGCGGTGGCCGCCCACAGCAGCAGGTCCGCCAGCTCCTCGTGGTGGATGAACACCGTCGGCAGCGCGTTCTCGTGCACCGTGATCTCTGTGCCCTGGCAGATGTGCTCGACGAAGTGCGCCAGCCGGCCGGTGAACTCCCGCGCGCCGCCGCCGAGCACGTGCGCGCTGCGCACGGAGGCGAACGCGAAGCTGCCGGCGCGGGTGAGGACGGCCTCGGCCTGGCGCTTGCCCTCGGCGTAGTGGGCCTCCAGGTATGCCTCGTCGTGCCAGGGCAGGTCCATGGCCGCCAGCCAGGTGGCCGGATCCACGCTCTCCTCCGGCACCGGGGTGCCCGCCGGCACGGCCGGCAGCGCGGCGGTCGCCGGGTCGTAGACCTCGATCGTGGAGGTCATGACGTAGCGCCGGGTGCGGCCGGTGAAGGCGCGGGCGGCGATCGCGGCCTGTACGGGGGTGTAACAGACCTGATCGACAACGACGTCGAAGGTGCGAGAGCCGAGCGCGGCGATGAGAGACGCCTCGTCGTTGCGGTCGACAACCAGGTGCTCGACGCCGGCGGGCGTCCCGGTGGAGCCGCGGTTGATCACGGTGACCCGGTGACCGGTGGCCTGCAGTCGCTCGACCAGGAGCTTTCCGAAGTACCGGCTTCCGCCGATGACGCAGATCCTTTGCATGCCCCCACCCTGGATGCCTATCGTCATCAGCAGAAGTGGTGACTTACTGGAAACGCCTTAAGGAATACTGTTGATTGATGTGCAGCGGCTCCGCATCCTGCGGGCGGTGGCGGACCACGGCAGCTTCAGCCAGGCGGCCACGGCTCTCCGCCTCACTCCTTCCGCCGTCTCCCAGCACATAGCGGTGTTGGAACGCAGCCTCGGCGCCCAGGTCGTGGCACGCAGCACACGCGGCGTCACCCTCACCCAGGCCGGCCAGATCATGGTCGGGGCCGCCGAGTCCGTCACCGCCGAGCTCGAACAGGCGAAGCAGCAGGTCGAGCGGCTCAGCACGGGCCGCGTACAGCTCACCGTCGCCACCTTCACCAGCGGCGGCAGGCACCTACTGCCCGGCGCGCTCCCCCGGTTCATGGCAGCCCATCCCCATACCGTGCTCCACGTCAGGGAGGGCGAGCCCGAGAGCACCTTGCCCCTTGTTCGCCAAGGCGCAGTCGACCTCGCTCTCGCCTACCGCTTCGACGGCCCGCTGCCCGTGGGGCCGGGCCCGAGCTCCCGCCTGCAGTGGACCGCGCTCCTGGAAGATCCCTTGCACGTCGTGATGCCGGAGGGGCATCGATTCGCCGACCGCGCATCGCTCGACATCGCCGAGCTGGCAGCCGAGCCCTGGGTACTCGGATGCCTGAAGACCGATGCCTACCTGCGCCGTTACGCCGAGCGCGCAGGCTTCGCACCGGACGTACGCAGCACCACCACCGACTACTTCTTCGCCCGCTCGCTCGTCGCCGCGGGAATGGGGATCTCCCTGGTCCCTTCCATCGCGCTCGTCCCGACGGTGCCGGGCCTGCACGCCGTCCCCATCGAACCGCCGGCTCCGACCCGGCACATCGGCGTTGTCACGCTCGACCGCGCTCGCGACCGCCCGCACGTCACGGCGTTCATCCAGGCCCTCCGCGAGCAGGCGACACATCAGTAGACGAGTGCACCGCGGCGGATCACGGAGGTGCCCTGTACGGGCGCCCGCTGAAGCACAATGTGCCGCAAGGCTCAGGTCATTGGCGTGGGATGGGTACGCCTGCGGAGCGCAGTTTGGCCTCGGTGAGCGCGGTCAGCCGGGCTGCGATCGGTGCCTGGTCCCCGCGGTGGTTGTTGATCAGCCGGTACTGGGTGGAAGCCTTGCTCCATGCCTGCAGGCTGGTGGGACTCCCCAACAGTGTGGGGTTGGCGAGGTAGTGGTCGGCCATGGCGGTCGCCAGTTCTTCGATCCTCGGATCGTCCGGTTCCCAGGTCTCGGCCTCCCAACCACGCTTGGTCAGGTCGATGCACTCGGGGTCGTCGAGCCAGTTTTCCAGCTGGGTCAGGAAGCCGTCGAAGCCCGCCGGCACCAGCGCCCGGGCCAGCACCAGGGCCTCGCGTTGCGCGGCCACGTAGTCGGGACTGAAGCCGAGGCCGGGCATCCGGTCCAGGATCGCGCAGGCGCGGTCGGGCAACAGGGCCCGGTCACCGTCGGCGAGCTGCTGCAGAGCGTCCCGCCGAGCCGTCAACTCCTCGATTTTTGCGGTGAGTTGTTGCTTGACGTCGACGAGGGTGGCGGCGAACTGCGCGGCGTCGGCGTCGAGCAGGGGCCCGGTCTCGGCCAGCGGCACCCCGGCGGCGGCCAGCGTCCGGACCTGCACCAGCCGGAGCAGCTCGTCCGATCCGTACCGCCGATATGAGCTGCCCCGAGTTTCGTAGCGGCCGGTTTGCGTGTTTTCAGGCGGCGTTGGGGTTCGCCTGGGATCGGTAGTAGTGGGCCTCGAATTCCTCGGGTGGAAGGTAATCGAGGGCGGAGTGAAGGCGCTCGGTGTTGTACCAGCCGACCCACTGGACGACAGCGCGTTCGACCTGGCCAGCGTCGTGCCAGGGCCCTTGGTGTTCGATCAGTTCGGCCTTGAAGGTGCCGTTGAGGGCCTCGGCCATGGCGTTGTCATAGCTGTCGGCGACGGAGCCGACGGACGCGGTCGCGCCGGCCTCGATGAGCCGTTCGCCGTAGCGGATGGACACGTATTGCGAACCGCGGTCGCTGTGATGAATGAGACCCGAGCCCTTCTTGATCCCGCGCCGCCACAGGGCCATCTCCAGGGCGTCCAGTGGAAGATCGGTGCGCATGTGGGTGGCAAGCTGCCATCCGACGATCATCCGCGAGTACACGTCCAGGACGAAGGCGACGTAGACCCAGCCCGACCAGGTGCGGATGTAGGTGAGGTCGGCGACCCAGAGCTGGTTGGGGCGGTGGGCGGTGAAGTGCCGGTTGACCAGGTCCGGCGGTCTGGGAGCGGACGGCTCGGGGATGGTGGTGCGGCGCCGCTGCCCGCGGATCACGCCTTCCAGGCCGTCCTCGCGCATCAGCCGCTCGATGGTGCAGCGGGCCGCGGCGATGCCCTCGCGCCCCAGCTGGCGGTGGATGCGTCTGGCTCCGTAAGTCTCGCCGGAAGCAGCGTGGATACGGCGGATGCGTTCGGTGAGGTGTGCGTCGCGCTGGCGCCGGGCGGACATCGGGCGCTTGCGGCGGGCGTTGTATGCCGAGACCGACAGGTCCAGTTCCCGGCATACGGGCTCGACCCCGAAGTCGTCGCGGAGGTGGTTGATCACCGCGTCGGCCTCGTGCGGGGCTGGTCGAGCTCCTTCGCGAAAAACACGCTGGCGGCCTTCAGGATCTCGTTCGCCCGTCGCAACTCGGCTATCTCTTTGCGGAGTTGGGCCAGCTCAGTCCGCTCGGCCGTGGTCAGCAGGTCGGACCGGCTGCCCTGGTCGGCCTCGGCCTGGCGGACCCAGCCACGCAGGGCTTCCTTGTGGATACCGAGGTCACGGGCCACGTGAGCGACCGGACGGCCTGAGGTCTGGACTTCGCGGACGGCTCGCTCGCGCAGCTCGTCGGGGTACTTCCGTGGTGCGGGCATCGGACCTGCGTTCTCCCATCTGCCGAGGCGATCATGCCTGGCTTCAGGGCCGCTACAAAATCCGGTTCAGTTCAATATCCGGAGCTGTCGCGTTCCGGCTCCTCGACCAGGCCGAGCTTGTGGTAGTGCCGCACCGTCTTCACCGTGACGCCGACGAACGCCGCCGCCTGCCCGATCGTGACTCCGCTCATCATCTGCTCAGCCTGCCTTGCGCTCGGGCTCGGCGGCCAGGCACACCTCGGCCGAGCATATGGAGGGACGGGCCACGCCGAGTTCACCCGGCTCGGCGTGGCCGCGGTTCGCGTTCTGCCTGTTGCCCGACGGAAAGGCGTCGGCTCTCGAAGCTTACGCACCCCAGGTGTTCAAGTCGCCGGCTGGCCCGGATCGCCCTGCCCGCCGCAGAACACCTCGTTGACGAGCCGTTGTTGGGCTTTGTGGAACGCTGGCGCCATGGACAGGTCGGCGTCGTCCACACAGGTCAGCCCGGCGGTCAGGGTCTTGCTGCCGTCGGGTGTGCTGTACATCAGCGCCACCGAGCCCATGGTGGCGCCGTTGTGGTGGAAGACGGTGCCGCCACCCGGGCCCGTGTCCTGCGCGAACACCCCCAGGCCGTAGCCGACGGTTGCCTCCGGCGTACGCATCTCGGTCAGCAGCTCGGCCGGCAGGAGCCTGCCGCCCATCAGTGCGGAGAAGTACGTGTGCAGATCCTGAGTGGTCGAGATCATGTCGCCGCCGGCCGAAACCCAGGAGGGGTTGTGACGGGTGACATCGACCGTCTTCTCCCGCCCGGCATCCTCATAGCGGTAGTAGCTGTGGTTGTGGGGCTCGGGGATCTCCGGCGAGGTGCCCGGCGCCACGGTGCCGGTCATCCGCAACGGCCCCAGGATCAGCCGCTGCAGCTCCTCGGCGAACGCACGGCCGGTGACCTTCTCGATCACCAGGCGGGCCAGCACGTAGTTGGTGTTGGCGTAGCTCCAGCCCGTCCCCGGCGCAAACCGTGCCGGCTTGGACAACGACAGCCGCACCAACTCTTCGGGCGGGTAGGTGTGGAATCGGTTGTCCACCCACTCCTTGCCCTGCCAGGGGACTCCCGGCACGATCGTCCCGTCCTCGTAGAGCTCGCCGGTGTGGTTGAAGATCCCGCTGGTGTGCTGCAGCAGCATCCGTACCGTGATCCGCCGGTCCAGGCCGAACTCGGGCAGATAGCCATCGGCCGGGGCGTCCAGGCCGATCCTGCCCTCCGCCACCAGCAGGAGCACCAAGGTCGCAACGAAGTTCTTGGTGGTGCTGCCGGTGCGGAAGTGCCCGTTGGTCAGCGGCTTGCCGCTCTGGCCCAGCTCGCGCGCCCCGGCGCTGCCGACCCACTCCCCTTGCTCGTCGTTCACCCGCAGCTGCACCCCGAGGAAACCGGTTTCGACGATCTCCTCGATCGCCTTCTGCAGCTCCGGGCGATTCTGCCCCTGGTCGGAAGGGATGATGGACATGTTGCTCCTTCACAGCCGTTGCGCCCGGGTCGTCCTCGGGCCGCTGCGACGAGCTTTCACCCTGCCCCAAGGTCAACCTCAACCGTGCGCTGGCTCACAGTCGGTCGCCTTGGAGGTTGGAACGGTTTCGGGAGCAGGACGCCGCCCCGTCTGTCCCGGCCCCCCTACCCTCCACCGATTCCGACGACTCTCCGCTTCGACGCGGTCCCGCGCCGGGCCAGACAGCCCCTGCCTAGGCTTTGCGGGCGAGCAGTTGAACTTCCTGGAACTGCCGTCGGTCGGTGGGCTGCGGCTCGCGCACCATCCGGGCCACCTCGGCCAACTCGAACGTGCGCAGCATCGCGGCAAGGTGATCCGGCGACCACCGATAGGCCGGCGCGACTGCGTGATCGAAGACCTGAGTCGGGTGAGACGGACCATCGCTCGCCGAGAAGCCGATCAGAAGGTGGCCGCCAGGTGCCAGCACGCGACGGAACTCCGCCAAGATGGCGGGGAGTTCCTGCGGTGGAGTGTGGATGATGGACCAACGCGAGAGTACGCCGCCCAGCTCGCCGTCGGCGACGTTCACCGCGGCCATCGAGCCCACCTCGAACCGTAGCCCGGGATAGGCGTGTCGAGCCTGCTTGATCATCTCAGGAGAGGCATCAATCCCGAACACCGCCAGCCCCAACTCCTCCAGATGGGCGGTGATATGGCCGGTTCCGCACCCCAGGTCCGCGACCTGACCGTCGCCACCCGCGCGTACGACCTCGGCGAAGGCACTCAAGATCGCGCGGTCCAGCGGCCTGTCATTCAGCTCGCCGTGGAAGAGCTGCGCATACAGAGGGGCGGCGGCGTCGTAGGCGTCGCGGGTGGCAGTGAGGGCATCGTGTTCGACCATGCTTGCCACAGTAGTTCCTGACATCGGGAATCTCCGCCGGCGGAACTGGGTTACCGGCTATTACAACGATCACACCAGGATGGACCGCGGTGCACCGCAGAGAGGGACGGGAGCCGATGAGTCTTCGTCAGTTCGAGTACGCCCTGGCCGTTGCCGAGCAGGGCTCGGTGACCGCAGCGGCGGAACTGCTGCACGTTGCTCAACCATCGGTGTCCCAGCAGATCCGCGGCCTGGAGCGGGACCTCGGCGTGCAACTCTTCGCCCGCACACCGAGCGGACTGGTGCCCACCGTGGTCGGCCGCGCGTTCCTGCGGGACGCCGAGGTCGCGGTGAGTGCGGCGCGGCGGGCGAGGGCGACGGCGCGGTCCGGTGCCGATGAGCTGGTGGGCGAGCTGACGGTCGCGGTGCAGTTGGGCTTTGGCACACGGCAGCTGCCAGGCGCGCTGAGCGCGTTGCGTCGCCGTTTCCCGCGGCTGGAGGTGACCGTCTTCGAGGAGCCCGGCTCCGCCGAGTTGGATCGGCTGGGGCGCCGCGGAGCGCTGGACCTCGCCCTGATGGCGGCATGCGAGCAGAGCCCCGCCGACGCCCACCACCTCGGCGACGAGGAGTTCGTCGTGGTGTTGGGCGCCGGACACCGGCAGCTCGCCGCGGACCGGGTCCAGCTGCGCGAACTGGAGGGAGAACCGTGGGTGAGGTTCGACCGCGACAGCGCGCTCGACGGCGTGCTGCTGGACGCGCTGCGCAACAACGATCTGACCCCGACCACGGTCGCCCGCGTGTCCCAGACGGCGACGGCCGTGCGCTGGGCCGCCCACGGGCTGGGAGTGACGCTCGTCCCGGCCTCTGCGGTGCCCCACGGTCACGAGCACCTTGTGCGCCCTGTGTTCCCGGCCGTGTCCCAGCCCGTCCTCGCCGTGGTACGGCCCGGCCCGGGCCCGGCGGAGATGGCCTTGCTCGAACTCCTCCGTCAGGAGACCTGGTCCGAGTCCGCTCTCTTCTCACCTGCGTCCTGACGGCTGCGAAGAAAGCGGGCGGGCATGAATTCCCCTCGTCGAAAATGACGTCCCGGAGTACCGGAATACTGAAACACCGAGATGCCGGAAGACCGAAAGTTCGGAACGCCGGAACGCCGGAACGCTGTCGACATCAACCTCTGTGGAATTCACCGCCGTCGACGACGAGATTGCTCCCGGTCAGCCAGCTCGCCTGCTCGGACACGAGGAACAGCACCGCGTGGGCGATGTCGTCGGGCTGGCCATCACGCCCCAGCGGCACGGTGCTGTTGTCCTGGTTCGCCGCCGCGGTGTCTTTCTGGTCCGGTGCCACGGTGTTGTTCTGGTCGGGCGGCGCGTCCAGGCGAGCCCACTGCTCCCGCGTCTCTTCGCCGCCGGGGGTGGCGGTTCTGCCGGGAGAGACGGTGTTGACCCTGATCCCGAACGGGGCCAACTCCAAGGCCAGTCCCCGGCTGTAGTTCTCCAGCGCCGCCTTCGCCGCCGTGTAGTGCAGGAACGGCGCTACCGGCGCGGGGACCACGGCCGAGGAAACATGCACGATCATCCCCGAACGCCGTTCCCGCATCCCCGGTGTCAGCAACGAGTCCAGCCGTACCGACGCCAGGAAGTTCAGGTCCAGCGCCTCCTGCCACTCCTCATCGGGGATGGCCGAACTGCCCTTGTGCGGCCGCGCCCCGCCCGCGTTGTGGACCAGGACGTCCACCCCGCCGAGCATCTCCTGCGCGGCCGCGGCGAGCGCCTCCGCTCCAGCCCGGGTCCGCACGTCGGCCTCTACGAAGGTGGCCCCCTCCGGCACCGTGCTCGACGCCGACCTGGCAGTCGTGAGCACCTCGGCACCCGCCTCCAGGAGTCGGCGCACGACGGCCGCTCCGATTCCGCGAGAACCACCCGTCACCAGCGCCCGCTTTCCCTCCAGTTCCCGCTTTCCCGATCCGTTCTCATTCGTAGCCATACCACCGGCCCTTTCCATCGCGTCGTTGTCCGCTCGACGGGAAAAGTGGAACCCACGTGCACAGAGCGCGAAAATTCGGAGATATCGCGATGAGCAACTCGTCGAGCCGTCGAGCCATTTCACGGTAGGTCCGGAGGAGAACGAGAGGCAAAGACGAAATGTCAGCAGAGGCCATAGGGAATCCCTATGGCGTCCCGGAACCTCCGTCAGGGAGCCGAGCTGGACGCAGAGGGGCTGGTGGGCGAGCCGGCCGCACCCCGCGGCCGGAGCGGCGGCAACACCGGCGGCCTGGCATCGAGGGGCTCCGCAGAGGGCGCATCACCGGACAGTGCGTTTCTCGTTTCAGGCACCGTCGGACGAGACGGACGCCGACGCCCTGTGCAGCAGCCGGGAGTTCGAGCACCACGCGGTTTCACCATGCACCGCTCGGCGGTTCGGCGCCCGGGTTCGCATTCTTCGCTTCCCCGGGCGCCGGGCGGCCGTCGGCTGCACGCGCCGCGTTACGCGGCCTCGGCGAGGATCCGCTCCACTGCCGGGGAGCGAGGCCGGAAGACGTCGAGGAGGCCGATGGTGCGCAAGGCGGGAGCGAGTTCCCGCATCTGCGTGACGAGGGCTGCGTACTCGGGGGTGCCCTCGGTGAGGTCGTCCAGCCGTACGGCGTTGGCGACGAATGCGGCCACCGAACCCTTGCGGACGGTCAGCCCGTTGATCGCGGTCGAGTCGATGCCCTCGGGCAGGACATCTTCGGGGCGCACGGCGGGCTGGTGCGGGCGGGAAGACGAATGCGACATGACTGTCCTTTGCGTGGTTGCACGTTGGCGTGCGCTGGCGTGTTCGGGCATTTGCGTGCTTGATGCACGTGCTTTCTGCACGCAATTGACGGTAGCAGGACTCCGTGCTTTTTGCACGTATCATCGAGGGGTGAGCGAAACGACACGTGACAGCACGTCCGCCGCCCGCGTGGCCGCAGCCATCGGGGCACTGACCCTGCGGGCCACCCGTGCCGGGCTCTACGGCCGGTTGACCTCCAAAGTGGAGGGCGTGGACGCCACGACCTACCCGGTGTTGTCCGGGCTCGCCCGCGTGGGTCCCGTCACCGCCACCAAGCTGGCCGAGGCGATCGGGATGGACCGCACCGTCACCACCCGTTACGCGACCAGGCTGCAGGAGGCCGGGCTGGTCGCCCGTCGCCCCGACCCCGCTGACGCCCGCGCAACCAGGTTGGCCCTCACCGTTGAGGGCGAGCGGGCGGTCACGGCGTTGCGCGGGGCGTTGGAGTCCTTCCTGGCGGAGGAGATGGCGACGTGGCCTTCAGGCGAGGCTGACGCCTTCGCCATGCGCCTGGAGCGTCTGACGGAGTCGCTCGCCCAGGGCGAGGCGGACCGTTCGCACTGATGCGGGTCACCAACTCCGCCTCGCGGCGGGCGATGCGGAGTTCTTCGAGGGCCGATGGGAGGCGTTGCCGCAGGTACGGAAAGAGACGCCCCCGTCGGCGACGACCAGATCGAGGCTCTCTCCCCTTCCGGGCTCGCCTTCCTGACCTGCGCCCCGGACTTCTCGCCGCCGAGCGGCCATCGGACGGAGAAGGCACTCGTCGACGGCTGCGTACTGAGCGACTACTTCCCGACCTGATCCATTCGGCAGCGCGGCCCTGACGTACGGCCGGGCGCCACGGCCGGACCCTCCCGAGCATTGCCCCAGCCCCACTCACGCACGACAAGGGACTGGACGCAGCGAGCAGGCGGGCCGCCCGGGCGCCCGGCCGCGCTGGCTTTCCCGGCCCGCGTGGGGAACCCGACCGGCGGAGGGAAAGCCCGCGGCTGCACGGTCAGCTTCGCCTCATGGTGCGGGCGTCGGGGCGGTGGCTCGTCCGTCGTCTGAACTCGGCTCGGCGGTGCCGTCCGGGGTCGATTCGGTTCTGGCGTAGAGGACTTCGCGACCCTGCTCCGCGGCGCGGATGAGTCCTTCGCTGACGAAGTCGAGGAAGCGGGCGGCATTCTCCAGGCGGGTGGCGGCCGGGGTGCCGCGGCCCAGGATGCCGACGCCCTGCCGTGCGATCTCGATGAACTGGTCGTTGGCCCGGGCACTGCGGATCATCGCCTGGTACCAGAGGTCGTCATCGACGACGTAGCGCTCGCGGCGGTGCCGTTCGTCCCGTTCCCGGCGAACGAGGTCCTGACTCTCCAGGAAGGTGATCGCCTTGGAGATCGACGCCGGGCTGACCTGGAGGCGCTGGGCGAGTTCGGAGGCGGTGAGGCTGCCGGTGTCGGTGGTGTACAGGCAACCCAGCACCCGGGCCATCATCTTGGGCAGGCCCGAGACCATGTAGACGGTGGTGAGGGCCTCTTGGTAGTCGCGCACGGCCTCGGCGTCGCGTCCGTATGCCTGCGGGGACGTCTGTGATCCTCGGGGTACGGCCTGCCTGCGTCCGTGGGTGCGCTGCTGGGTGGCGCGGTGGGCCAGGTCGGCGCGGTAGCCGGCGGGTCCGCCGTTGCGCATCACCTCACGCGTGATCGTGGAGGTCGGCCGGTCGAGACGGCGGGCGATCTCGGCGTAGGCCAGGCCGTCCGCCAGTCCCGTTGCGATCTGCTGGCGTTCGGTCTGGGTGAGCCTGCCTCCCGGCATCACGACCCCCTTCGTGCCCCACGGATGCTCCGTGGGGCTGCTCGATGTTCCGTTACACCGTCACCATAGCGTTCACCTTCAACATATTGCAACGACCAATCGCTCTATCGTTGCATTAAGCGAGAAGGCGTTGCAATGATTACTCCGCTTTCACCTGCATGAATGCCGCCTGGAAGCAAAACCGCCATTGCCGCTACCAAGAAAGCAACGTAGCGTTTCCATCATAAGGAAACAGCAAGCCGTCGGCAGTCGAGCCGTAAGCACCAGGGAGAGCACGATGCAGAAGTACAACACCCCCGCCCCGATCTCCGCCGTCCTGAACATCCCCGCGGGACGCGTCCAGTTCATCGCCGCGGACCGCGCCGACACCACCGTCGAGATCCTGCCCGTGAACGCTTCGAAGAGCCGCGACGTGAAGGCGGCGGAGCAGACCACGGTGGAATACGCCGACGGAGTTCTGCGGATCGCGAGTTCGGCGAAGGACCAGTACTTCGGTCCCTCCGGATCCGTCGAGGTGACGGTCAAACTGCCCGCAGGTTCCGGCATCGAGGCCAAGACGGCCAGCACCGAACTGCGCACCGTCGGCCGCCTCGGCGATGTCGTCTTCGAAGGCGCGTACCGCCAGATCAAGTTGGACGAAGCCGCCAGCATCCGCCTCACCGCGATCGACGGCGACGTCGAGGTCGGCCGGTGCGGCCCGGCGGACGTCAGCACCGCCCACGGCGACATCCGTATCACCGAGGCCACCGGCGGCAAGGTCACCCTCCACACCCACTCCGGGGACATCACCATCGGCGCCGCCGCCGGCGTCTCCGCCGCTCTGGACGCCAGCACCAGCCACGGCCGCATCAACAACGCCCTCAAGAACAACGGCACCACCGAACTCGACATCACCGCCACCACCCCCAACGGCGACATCACCGCCCGAAGCCTCTGACCCGCCCCTCCCTCCCCCGCGTTCGGCGCAAGGGCCACCCTGGGCCGGACCGTCCAGCCCTGAGGGCGCCACGGACCGTCCCATGCGAGTTGTGGAGACTGGGGATGGCGCACGCTCTGGGGCGATGTTCACCTTCGACATCGCTCCCGCCGAGCTCTTCGACGAACGCGCCCGGCAGTTCGCCGCCTGGGGCATTCCCGCCCCGACCGTCTCCCGGGCGCTGGCCGTCGACGCCGGCACCCGGGCGCCCCGTGGCCTACCTGGGCCTGAGCTTCGGCGGCCACTGGGCGGTCGAACTGGCCATACAAGGCGTGGTCGACGCGGCGGTGGACATCGGCGGGCCGACCGGCCGGGCACCACGGTGTGGCTCGTGCCGGGCGCCACCCACTGCGCCGCCGAACACATACGCCCGCTGCCGGCAGCCACCTGGGTCTGGCTGCTGACGCGACCGGCCTTCCGCCGCCACCCCACAGCCCGCAGCGCCTGATCCGGCTCGTGAGCGGCCCGATGCACGACGGGCCCGCGCACTGCCGACGCGGCGATGCGGCGATGCGGCGATGCGGCAACGCGGCGTCGGCCGCCGCCGGCTACCGCGACACGGACGCGATCCACACCCCAGACCGGCGCGACATCCGTGCCGTACGGACCGGGCAGGGGGGGCGGCGTCGAACGTCGCGTCCGCCACCGAGCAACTCGGGGTGTTCCCGGAGGTGCTGGCCGAGCACCTGAACCGGCCGGAGGGGGCGCGAGAGCGGCACAGCGAGGCTCGGTGCCGTACCACCGCGTCACCGGTACTGCGGACGCCACTCGAAGAGCAGGATGGTCGCGTCGTCCCGTAGTTGGTTGCGCTGGTAATCGAGGATGGCGTGTGTCAGCAGCCGCAGCACCTCGGCCGGGAGCTGGCCCGCGGCGGAGGAGCGGATGATGAATTCGGTGAACCGGCCGAGGCCGAACTCCGCTCCGTCCGCGTCACGAGCCTCCACGACACCGTCGGTGTAGAGCAGGACGCAGTCGCCTGGTTCCAGCGTGGTCTCGTGCACTTCCCGTGCTGCCGGGGCGAGTTGGCCGGCCAGGCCGATCGGAGGCTGCGGGGGCCTGTCCAACACACCGTCGAGCACTCGCTTGTCACGGATCAGCAGCGGCGGCGGGTGACCACAGTTGACCCATTGCAGCACCCCGGTGACCGCGTCGAGCCGACACAGCACGCCGGTGCAGAAGTGGTCGGGCAGCCATTGGGCGAGCGCCTGGTCGACGGAGCCGACCACGTCGACCAGGTCGCCACCGCCGCGGCGGGCGTTCCGCGCCGCCGCCATAGCGACCGAGGTGGTCAGGCCGGCGATCAGATCGTGCCCCATGGAGTCGAGGATCATGGCGTGCAGCACGTTCTTGACCACCGAGTGGTCATAGGCGTCACCGGCGACGTTGTACGCCGGTTCCAGGACCGCGGTCGAGACGCACCTGCTGCTGCCGACGGTATGGGGTGGCAGGAAGGCCCGCAGCATCTCGGTGGGCAACCGCATGGTGGCGGTGCGGGTGAGGCCGGCGAGCCAGTCGCTGTAGGCGCGCTTGGAGGTGATCAGCATGGCGAACAGATGGGCCAACATCCGGCTACGGCGCATCCGCGCCCCGTTGAGCGAGGCGGTCCGCACCGCCAGCACGCCCAGCCGCTCCGCACCGTCGATCAAGGGCAGCCAGACGATCACGCCGTCGTCGGCCTCGGCCACCCGCGAGGAGACCGTGCGGTACGCCCAGCCGGCCGGCGAGCGGTCCACCGGCAGCGGCTCCATGACCTCGTCGAGCGGGATGAGCAGTCGTTGTTGCAGGTCGACGAGGTAGATCAGTGCAGAGTCCAGGCCGAGGGCCGAGGCGCACCGGTTCGCCAGGGCAGGCAGTTCGAACGGCAGGACCGTCTGTGCCTCGATGATCAGCTCTTCCAGCCGACTCTCGTCGACGGCTGTGTCCGGACCGGCGGACGTGTGCGGTAGGTCCGACACAGGGATCACCCCTTCCGTGCCCAGTCTCACACCGATCCCCACCGCTCTCACGTCAGGCATGACCGCGCCGGGCGGGGGCGAGAGCTAGGGCCAGGGCAGTTTCCAGGGCGCACCACCATTCCCTAGCTGGTCGTGATCGGCCCCTGGGGAGGAGCGGCCAGGCAATGCAGAAGGTCCCTCCCCGTACGCGGGAAGGGACCTTCTGAATGGAGCGCCTGGCCGGCCTTGCACCTGCATCTCCCACCGGATGGTGGACGTCTTTCCTTGGACCACAGACGCATTACTCCTGCCCGCCCACTGTCCGCGGGCCGAAGCTGCGTCATGATCATATCGGATCGGCGAGACCACTCCGACCACCTCGCCGCTGGGGCGGAATGGCTGTGGCTCCGGGGTGCGGCTGGGCCCACAGCTGACGGCGACGGGCCACGGCCGGGCCGGCAGGACACCTGCACCCAAGCGCCCAAGCGCCCAACGCTTGCCGCGTGAAGTGAGCCGTTGCGTCGCCCGCTCTCCCCCACCAAACCCGCCACCGACCCTGGCAACTCACGCGTCACCCGACACGTAAAAATAGGCACCATGACCGACTACTCCCTTACCATCCCCTTTGCTCGCCTGCGTGCCGCCCTCGACGTCGCGCTGCGGAACGCCGAAGCGCAGCACGGCGATGCCATCGCGCTGTCCGAGGACTACTTCTGGTCCATCCCCCAGGAAGAGCTCTACGACACGGGACGCCAGCCGACGGAACTCACCCTCGGCTCACTCGCCCACTCCTGGCAGTCGGTCGAGAAACTGCCTGACGAGCCGGACGAGGCCCTGGACTGTCATCTCGTCTGGCTTTCCGAGATCCTGCGCACCATCGGCCATGCGCCCCAGAGCTGATCACACACTCGCGCCAAACCACGCACCCTTCGTCCGCCGTATGGGAGACTCGTCTTGTGATTATCGAACATGCGTACGCACATGTGGCCTCGTATGCCCGAGATGAGTGGCCCTGGTCCGTTCCTTGTGTGCGCGGGCTGATGGCGGAAGGGCTGCGGTTCACCGCGCCTGTGACCTTCCTCGTCGGCGAGAACGGTTCGGGCAAGTCGACCCTGGTCGAGGCCCTCGCAGAGGGATTCGGTCTGGACTCGTGGGGCGGCTCCCACGACTGGCGTTACGCCAGTCACCGCCCCAAGTCGGTGCTGGGTGAGCGGATCCGTTTCGACGCGACTCCGCGCGGACGCCGCATGCTGGGCAGTTGGGCCGCCCGCAAGGGGTTCTTCCTGCGCGCCGAGACGGCGCTGGACGCCCTGGACCGAGAAGGGTTCGCGCCGGAGTCGGTCAGTCACGGAGAGGGCTTCCTCGCGGCATTCCGAGGCAAGTTCCTCCAGCCCGGCCTGTATGTGATGGACGAGCCCGAGGCCGCGCTGTCGTTCGCTTCCTGCCTGGAACTGCTCGGACACCTCGACCAGCTGGTGAAGAACGGCGGTCAGGTCATCTGCGCCACCCACTCGCCCCTGCTGACCGCACTGCCTGGCGCGGACATCATCGAGGTCGGCGAGCACGGCATGCGCCGGCTTGCCTGGCACGAACTCACCCTGGTCGACCACTGGCGTCGCTATCTCGCCGACCCGCAGTCCTATCTACGTCACATCCTCGACTGAGACGACAGTCGAGGGGGACCGCCTCGCGAATACGCCGGACGGACACCGGCCCGAGCGTGATTCACGCCGTGTTCGGCGCGTGCCGCTCCAACAACCATGGCGCCGCGCTCAGGCGCCGCGATGCACCAGGGGCACAGCCGGCCCTTGAACTCCTCGGCCGCGTAGACCGGACCCTTGTCGATGTACCCGCGTTCCCGCCCGCAGCAGGCGCACGTCGCAACTATCCGGCATGGCCGGCTTCTCCCAGGCGAGCAGCCAGGTTGTGCTTGGCCTCAGGCCACTCGTCGGCGAGGATCGAGAAGTACACCGTGTCCCGCCAGGTGCCGTCGGGGCGTCGGTAGTGGCGGCGGAGTACGCCTTCGCGGCGCCCCCCGATACGTGCGATCGCGGCCTGGGAACGGTGATTGAGATGGTCGGTCTTCAACTGCACGCGCTCCATGCCCAGGTCTTCGAAGGCGTGGGTGAGCAGGAGCAGCTTCGACTCGGTATTGACGGCGGTGCGCCAGTATGCGCGCCCGTACCACGTCCAGCCGATCTCCAGTCGTTCGTCGTCCACGTCGATGTCCATGTACGTGGTCCAGCCGATGGCCTTGTCGGTGGCACGGTGGATGACCGCAAAGGGAACGTAGACGCCCCGCTCGGCGGCCTCAAGCACAGTGGCGAGCTTCTCGCCCAGCTCCACCTGTGTCCGTGGCACCGGCCCACCCAGCCACCGCCACAGCTCCTCGTCGCCGCCCCCCGCCTCGAAGAGTTCACCGAGATGGTTCATCGCCAGCGGCTCCAGGCGTACTTGGCGGCCGGTGAGCGTGACGGGCAGCGGAGTCTGAGCAGGCATGGACCGGAAGGTATCGGGGCGTTGTGCCTGGGACAAGTCAATTCTGTCCCAGGTCGGGTCCGTTGGGCCGGGCGAAGACATCACCATGCACCACGCCGTCTTGTTCCGCCGCGGCGTCCGCTCGTTCCGTCCTCGCCGGTGCTGCCGCGGCGCCGCAATGGTTCTCGCTGAGTGTCAGGCCCTCAGCGCGTGCCGGACGAGCCAGGCCCGTTCGGGTTCGTCCTCGCCGCCGGGCCAGGAGGCGACGAGGTCGCGTACGAGGTCGCGATGCTGGTCGATCTGGTCGTCGTGGGTGAGGCCCAGCGCGCCTTCGACCTGGAGGGGCAGGACGTCGGAGTGGGCGGCGCGCAGGAGCACGGCGGTGACCTGTTGGTCCGGGCACGTCGAACAGGGCGATGACGGCGAGCGTGCGGTCGTCCATGGCAGCCGTGGGGTCGAAGACGAGTTCTTCCAGGGCGGCGACGACTCGGGCGTCCGGCTCTTCCCATCGGTCGAGGCAGTTCTGCGCCGCGCGGATCGCACGCTCGCGGACCAGCGCTTCGGCGTCACGGCGTCGGAGCGCGGTCGTGAGCAGAATGGCGTCCTCGGGCCCGGCGAGCAGCGCCAGGACGTCCAGCGCGCTGGCGTGACTGGCTCCGGCGCCGGTCTCCCGGCTGACCCGCACCGTTGACGGCGACAGCGTCAGGAGCTGGCGGGCGAGAGCAAGGACGTTGGGATGGAGCGCCTCGTCGTCCAGGTCGAACCGGGTGAGCCCCTCGTCGTCGCAGAAGTGGTCCAGCGCGATGGCCACCATCGGGACGAGCCCGCTGTACAGCATGGTTCGAAATGCCTGGCGATGGGCTCGCCGGCTGGTGGCAGCGGCGCGGTCGAAGAAGTCAAGGGCGGTCCCACGGGCGACGCCTGCCACCTCAATCCCGCCAGAGACCTGAACTGCGTTGATTTCGCGCAGTGTTCGGCAACTTCTTCGACGATGCGTCCACGTGCGCTGCGTGCGGACCGCTGACCGGCCCGTCATGCTCCCGCGCCGGACCGACGGTCATCCACGTACGCGTCCCGATCGCCCGATCGCCCGGGACGAAGACATACGAAGGCATACGAAGGCATCCAGAAACAGACAGCCGCCGGACGGGTCATTGCCCATCCGACGGCTGTCCGAGCGAGTTGTCTCAGGAGACCACGGCTTCGCGCTCCCCGGATCGCTGGCCAGGCAGGACGGTCAGTTCCGCCTCGGGCTCGGTGGCGAGCGTGAGGTCGGAATCCGTCAGGCCGGCGCGATCGGCCTGGACGCCGGCGCGCACCGCCCAGAAGTAGAAGCCCAGGGCCGACACACCGACCAGGGCGATGTCCACACCGCCCGGCAGCACACCGTTGCCGCCGAACTCCTTGCCGCCCAGGGCCGACAGCATCGAGAGCCACAGCAGGAACCCGATCATCCACCAGGCGGCGGCGAACTGGCGGGACAGGTTCCGCTCGCCTCGGCGGCGCAACACCAGGGCCGCGATCGGTACGGACACCAGGACGAGCAGGGTCACCTTGCCGGTGTTGGGCCACTTCGACCAGTACAGGGCGCACGCCGCGAAGGCGAAGGTGATCGGGCAGAGCACCGAGGCGGCCGGCAGGCGGAACGGGCGCGGCAGATCCGGCTTGGTCCGGCGCAGGACGCCCACCGCGATGGGGCCGATCAGGTACGAGACGACCATGGCGGCCGAGACGACACTGGCCAGGGCTTCCCAACTGTGGCCGATGGTGAGCAGCAGGACCACGGAGAAGCCGAGGTTGAGCCACATCGCGGGGCGGGCGGTGCCGTAGCGGGGGTGCACCTCGGCGATCTTCTTGGGGAAGAAACCGGTCTCCGCCAGGTTCTGCGCCAGGAACGAGGCAGAGGCCACGTTGGCGATGTTGGCACCGCACGGCGAGATGAAGGCGCCGAACTGGACCAGGGTGGCGACCCAGTGCAGCATCAGGAGCTTGGCCAGGTCGGCGAAGGGGGAGGCGAAGTTGATCCCATGCCACCCGCCTGCCGCGGCGAGCTTCTCCGGCGGTACCGAGCCGAGGAAGGCGACCTGCAGCGCGAGGTAGATCACCAGTCCCAGGGAGAGCGCGCCGACCAGGGCGAGCGGGATGGCTCGGCCGGGGTTCCGGGCGGCACCGCCGAGGTTGACGACGGCCTGGAAGCCGTTGAAGGCGAAGACGACGCCCGAGGTGGTGACGGCCGTCATCACGGCGGACCAGCCGTTGGGCGCGAAGCCGCCGTGGCCGGTGAAGTTGCCGGGGTGGAAGCCGGAGGCGATCAGCGCGGCGACGACGAGCACCGGGATGGCGAACTTCACCAGGGTCAGCACCGTATTGGCCCGGGCCAGCAGCGCGACCGACCAGTAGCAGGCGAACCACAGGACGAAGGTCAGGAACAGGGCCATCGCCATGCCGGAGGCCGTGAGGCTGCCGTCGGAGACGAGCCCCCTGGCCCAGTCGTAATTCCAGGAGGACATGTACTGGGTGCCCGCGATGGACTCGATCGGGATCAGGGAGGCGACCCCGATCCACACCGCCCAGCCGCTGACGAAACCGAGCACCGGGCCGTGGGAGATCGATCCGAAGCGCGCCATGGCGCCGGGCAGCGGGTAGGCGGCCCCGACCTCGGCGTACGACATGGCGATCATGCCGATGAAGACGGCCCCGACGACCCAGGCGACCAGCGCCGCGGGCCCTGCGACCTGTGCGGCCTGACCGGCCCCGAAGAGCCAGCCGGAGCCGAAAATGGACCCCAGCCCAATCATGATCAAGGCGAAAAGGCTGAGGTTCTTTGTGCTGGCCGCGCTCATGTCCATGGCGGACTGTGTCCGTTCTGCCGTGCGAAGAGATCCGGACACACCCTAAGTGAACTTTTTGGTCAATCTTTCATCCGCTCGGCCTCCGGCCACCGATCACGGTCCTGGTGGCGGAGGTCGCCGTCCGGCTGTGCGCGGGGGCGGCCGGCCCACTTCAGGGCGGCCGGAATCGGCCGATCCGTCTCAACGAGCCGAGTCGACGCGGGCCATCGGGATGGGATCTCCACGCCCAGCCGGCGAGCGGCCGTCTCGGCGAAGCCAGTCACCCCTGGTCGGCAGCCCGCAGTCGACTGGCGTCAGTGGGACCAGACACTCACTACGAGGCGGCCGGCGGGGTGGCGCGGATTGCCCGGTGACCGCGTCACTCTCCATCGGCCCGCCCAGCCACCTGTGCCTGTCCCTCCGTATGTGCCTGCCCATCGGCCCCGCTGCGGCCGTCGGGGTGCTCTTCGCAGCTGACTGGTTCCTCGGCCGGGAAGAAGATCGGGCTCATCAGGTGGGGCCTACGGCCCGGCGCCGGCCCGTTGCCCGCGCGCGACGCGAAGGAATGACGCAACTCATCGATCATTTCGGCGAGTTCGTCGGGACTGAGCCAGTAGACGCCCTGCCGATAGCCCACGGAGTCGGCGAACGGCGCGGCTCCTGGCCGGTCGAGGTAGGCGTTGAACTCGGCGAGCAGGACGGCCATGGCGGCGGCGAACCCGCGGCGGTGGTCGTCCAGGGACATCGACGCTCCCGCCTCGGGGGTGATCGCCATCCGGTCCCGGCGGAGCCGGTAGCGCCGCTCCACCGCGCCGCGCACCCGTTGCTCGCCCGCCACCTCCAGCACTCCACCCTCGGCCAGTAGACCGACGTGTCGGTACACGGTGGACTTGGGGACATCGCGCAGCATCGCGCACAACTCGACGGCGGAGCAGGTCCGCCCGCCGGACATGGCATGGGTGATGCGCAGTCGCACCGGGTGCAGCAGCAGGTCGAGGGTGTCCACTCCCTAATGCTCCCATACCTGGTACCGTTCCCAAAGTTGAGAACTCATGAAGGGGGCATGGGAACATGACAGCGAACACGGACGCCTCGCCGGCATCGACTCGGTTGAGCAGCGAGGCGGTACATCCGCTGCGCACACTGGACCCGGACGGGCCGCAGGACGATCTGGCTTGGCTGGACGAGGCGATCGGCGACGCGAGGGTGGTGGCGATCGGCGAGAACGCCCACTACAACCACGAGTCCTACCTCTTACGTCACCGCCTGATGCGCTACCTGGTCGAGCGGCACGGGTTCGGCGCCTACGCGATGGAGTCGGGATTCGTCGAGGGCTGGCTGACCGACGACTGGGTCCGCGGCGGTCAGGGGCAGCCCGGCCACGTCATGGCCAACGGCATCACCTCGCTGATGGGGCTGTGGACCGAGATGCGGGACCATCTGGAGTGGATGCGCGGGCACAACCTCACCGCCGCTCGACCGGTCGGTTTCTACGGCATCGACCTGTCCGGGTCGAACGTGTCCGTGCTACCCGGCCTCGACACCGCCATCGCCTACCTCGCGCAGGCGGACCCCGACTTCGAGGTGGACCCGAACATCCGGGAAACCGCGGCCGCCTTCGCGGTGCCCTCCGCCCTCTCCCTCGCCCAGGCCGTTGCCGCCTACGGGCAGCTCGCACCCGCGCGTCGGGACGCGTTGACGGCGGGCTTGGCCGAGCTCACCGGGCGCATGGAGGGACGCGGCCTGCACTACCGGGGACGGACCACTGCCGGCGCCTACGAACGCGCGCTGCGCGCGCTACGCCTGGCAGTCGTCATCGACGCCAATGCCCGCGCCATGGCCCGAGGCGACCGGGACAGCCTGTTCGCCAACCGTGACGCCGCCATCGCGGACACCGTCGAATGGATCCTGCGCCGGGAGGACCGGATCATGCTGGTCGCCCACAACGGCCACGTCCAGCGCTGGCCGGCCCTGTGGCCCGGCATGACCTCGGCCGCCGCCATGGGCATGCACCTGGCCGATCGGATCGGCGAGGACTACCTTGCCATCGGCATCACCAACGGCACCGGAGAGACCCTCAGCACAGGAGCCGACTTCTACGCCGGCAAGCTCTTCACCGATCTGCAGCCACCCCGGCCCGGCAGCCTGGATGCACTCATGGCCGCCAGCAGCGACGGCCCCTTCGCCACCGACCTGCGCCGGCTGTCCCCCGCCGACACCGCCGCCGTCCGGGCCAGCTCCCAGCAGCGTCTGGGCACCCTCTACTCCGATGTGAGGCCCCTGGACGCCTATGACGTCATCATCCACCTCCCCCACGTCACCGCAGCCCAACCCGACGACGAAGCCCTCGCCAACTCACCACACGACGTGCAGGAGGCGTTCTCCCGGTGGAAGTCACCATGACCAGGGCCGGCCAGAACGCCGCGCCAGGCCCCACCCACTGAGGCCACGCCCCTCCCGGCCCATCCCACCTCGTCCGATCACGTCGACAAGCCGGTAACGCCCGCCAATCACGGCTCCGTTGGCGCCCTCACCGCTCCATGGCGGTCCCTGTACCGATGCCACGAAATCACGACGGATTCACGGCATCGAGCCACCCCTCTCAGCATGCCGAGCTGTGCGAACAGTCCACCCGGCTCGGCATCCCTGGCTGGCTTCCGGCTTCCGGCTTCTGGCTTCTGGCTTCTGGCTTCCGGCTTCTGGCGGCGGAATCAGCCGAACAGGGAGCTACCGAAGCCGAGCGGATCCACGCCGAACAGTCCCAAACGAAACAGCTCGGAACCGAACTCGTCGAACAGGCCGGGGCCATCCCCATCGGAGCCCCCCTGGTCGCCATGGCTCCGTTCGCCGTCACCCCCCTCGACGCTCCCCGGGCCAACGTCGCCCGAGCCCGGACCATCGCCGTCACCACGGCACTGATCGCACCCGTCATGCCGCCGACCGTCAACCCGCCCGCCGCCATCCCCCGCGCCGACACCACCAGAGCCGATACCACCAGAGCCGACGCCACCCGAGCCGACGCCACCCGGGCCGAACCCATCGCCGTCATCACGGCACTGATCGCACCCATCGTGCCGCCGGCCGTCAACCCGCTCCCCATCACCCCCCGCACCAACGTCCCCCGAGCCAAAACCGTCATCATCACCACCACGGCACCACGGGTCACACCCGTCGTGCCGTCGATCGCGGCCGTGGTCACCGCTCATCCCCATGGCCCGGCTCTGAGGGTCACCCTGGGCAGGGCCGGCGAGCGGGGCGGCCATCACGACGGCAAGCGCCGCAGCGGCAAGCGAACGGCCTATGTACGTATGCATCGCGTTTTCTCCTGGTCGGCAGGAAATCGGGCGCGAGATGTGTACCTCTGCACGCCGGATTTCACGCAGGCGCGCCTACTTCCCACTCCATCGGCCGGCAAAGTTGCACCGTCCGTGGCTCTGTGCCGAGGCCAAGGAGCACAAGACCCTCCAGAGGGTCGCCAGCGGATCTTCCTCCCCAGGATCGCCACCGTCCTTGCCGCCGTCGTCCGAAACCAACGGTGTCATGCGGGCACTGGCTCGTCGGCGAGGTAGGGCGGGGCGGGTTCGTACTGGATGTACCGGCGGACCGCGCGGGCGTGGTCGCGGCCGTGGAGGCGGCCGATGAGCCACAGGGCCATGTCGATGCCGGCCGAGACGCCCTGACTGGTGACCAGGTTCCCGTCGACGACATAGCGGGCGTCGCGGACCACGGTGACATCGCCCCTGGCCTGCAGGGTGTCCTCGAAGAGGTGGTGGGTGGCGACCCGTCGGCCGCGTGCCGGGCCTGCTTCGTGCAGGAGCAGGGCTCCGGTGCACACGCTGGTGGTCCAGGTGGTGCGGGCGGCGGTGGCGCGGATCCAGTCGATGAGGACGGGGTTGGACACCTGGCGGCGGGTCCCGTTGCCGCCCGGGACCAGCAGGACGTCCAGCGCAGGGTGATCGTCCAGGGTGTGGTCCGGTAGGACCCGCATGCCCTTGTTGCAACGGACGGCGCCGGGGTGTTCGGCGATGAGCCGCACCGTGTCGGTGTGGTCGCGCAGCATGGAGGAGGCGGTGAACACCTCCCACGGCCCGACGAAGTCCAGTTCCTCCGCTCCCTCGAAGATCAGCATCCCGTAGGCGGTCATAGGTGCTCCCTGGTGGATCGGAATCGGTCGCGGTAGTCGGACGGTGCAACGCCGACGTGCCGGTGGAACGCACGGCGCAGCGTCTCCGCGGTGCCGAAGCCGTACCGTCGTGCGAGGGTCTCGATGGGGTGGTCGCTCTCGGCGAGCGCCCGCTTGGCGGCCTCGATGCGTACGCCCTCGACATACGTCGCCGGCGGGACACCGAGTTCGGCTGTGAACCTGCGCTGGAAATGACGGGGGCTCAGCCCGGCGCGCGAGGCGAGCTCGGTGATGCCGTGCCGAGCACCGGGGTCGGCATGGACCGCCGCGACCACGGCACGGAGGGGATCGGTGGCCGGCTGCGCGGACCACAACGGCACACTGAACTGCGACTGACTGCCCGGGCGGCGCAAGAACAACACCATCTCCTGCGCCACGGCGTGCGCGACCTCCCTACCCAAGTCATCCTCCACCAAGGCCAGCGCGAGATCCATCCCCGCCGTCACCCCCGCCGACGTCCACACCCGCCCGTCCCTGAGAAAAATCGGATCACAGTCAACAACCAGCTCAGGATGCTCCCGCACAAGCTGCTGCTCACGCGCCCAATGAGTGGTCACCCTGCGCCCCCGCAGCAGACCGGCGGCAGCAAGCAGAAACACCCCACTGCACACCGAGGTGACCCGGCGGGCGCTGACCCCAGCCTCGGCGATCCAACGCGTCAGTGCGGGATCATGCCTGGCCTGGTCGACCCCACCGCCCCCCGCCACCACCACGGTGTCGATCCCCTCGGGATCCACATCGGCCACGCCGTAGGGAACGTGTACCGAGAGGCCACTGCCGAACCGGACCGCCCCCGGCTGCGGTGCCGTGACCTGGCAGGTGTACCCACCGGTGAGCTTATGAGCATGGTCGAACACCTCGTACGGGCCGAAGAGGTCGAGGGGCTGGAAACCCTCGAAGATCACAAAAACGATGCGGCGCTGCTCCACTCCTCCACCCTGTCTTCGGCACCGGAGGGCGTCAACGACACATACCCCACGCTTTGCGCCATGCCGGAGAGCGCAACAGTGGCTGCTGAGAGCGGCTGCGCGGTGGGGCACAGCCACGGCACCCCCGCCCTCGGGCCCGGGCCGAGACGGTATGCGGCCGATGGCCGGAATCCGTAAACCTCTGCTCGTGACCATTCACGAGACCATGGTCAGAGTTCTGGAATTCGCCCAGTTGAGGTCCTCATCAAGCCACCCGACTGCCCCGGGCCCCTCGACCGAACACCCTATTTTTCCTTCGCCTCGACCTGGCCTTCGACCTGCGCCATCCGTAGGGCGTCACGGAGAGATCGTCGTTGTTCCGGCGCCATCATGCCGAAGAAGGCAACAAGTGCGGCGGCGGGGTTGTCGCTGGTGGACCATGCTTCGTTCATCAGCGCGGCCGAGTAGGCGGCGCGGGTGGAGACCGCCTTGTATCGATAGGCTCGGCCTTCGGCTTCGCGGCGCACCCAGCCCTTCTGATGCAGGTTGTCCAATACGGTCATGACCGTGGTGTAGGCGATCGACCGTTCCTTCTGGAGATCCTCCAGAACTTCTCGAACAGTGACCGGGCGGTTCCACTCCCAGACCCGCGTCATCACCGCGTCTTCCAAATCACCCAAGGGCCTTGGCATACAAGAAGAATAGTGAGAGACATCGGAAATGCCGGCCATTTCCGCCCGGTATCCCCCGAAAAGGAGGCGTGGTCGGGGGAGGTCAGGCCATCGACCCTGCGCAGTGCCTCAGCGATGCGGCTGATGCCGAGCACGATGCCGCCCGCGGGCGTATGGATTCGCCTCGGCGAAGAACGGCACCATGTCGATCACGACCGGTGCACTGCTGTCCTGGGCGCGGAGTGAGTACTGGCGCGGGATCAGCACGGTCCTCGCCCAACATGCCGTTCCGGTAGGGCACTTCGTCCTCCGCACTGGCCAAGACACCCTCCGCGGACGCACCGAAGGCCCCCTCCAGTCCGAAAAGTCACAGCCTCTGCGCAGCGGGCGGTTGTTCGGCGAATGCGGCGCGGTAGGCCCGCGGACTGGTTGCCAGGCGGGACGCGAAGTGCTGGCGCATGGTGATCTCGCTGCCGAATCCGGACCGGCGGGCGACCTCGGGCATGGGCAGGTCGGTGCGTTCGAGGAGCTTCTGGGCCGCCGCGATGCGGTGGTCGACGAGCCAGCGCAGTGGGGTGGTCCCGGTGGCTGCCGTGAAGTGCCGGGCGAAGGAGCGCGGCGACATCCCGGCGCGGGCGGCGAGCGCGGACACGGTCAGCGGCTCGTCGAGATGGGCCAGGGCGAAGGCGCGCACCTGGGCCAGGGCATCCGCGTCGCGGTCGGCGTGCGGGGTGGGATGTTCGATGAATTGGGCCTGGGTGCCGGTCCGGAACGGTGCGGTGACCATGGAGCGGGCGACTGTCGCAGCCACCTCGGCGCCGTGCGCGGCGCGCACCAGATGCAGACACAGGTCGATGCCGGCGGCGGTTCCGGCGGAGGTCCACAGAGTGCCGTCCTGGACGAACAAGGCGTCCGGTTCGACCCGCACCCGTGGGTGCCGGGCCCGCAGCAGGTCGGTCAGCGCCCAGTGGGTCAGCGCCCGACGGCCGTCCAGCAGTCCCGCCTGGGCGAGTGTGAACGCGCCGCCGCACAGCGCGGCGATGGTGGCGCCCCGGGCGTGGGCGCGGCGCAGCGCCGCCAGGACCGGCTCGGGTGCCGGGGTGACGTGGTCGTCCAGGCCAGGCACGAGGACGAGCTCGGCACGAGGGAGCCAGGCGAGAGTGCGGTCCGGTGTGAGCGCGAGCCCGCCGCGCATCGGTACCGGTTCGGGGCCCGCGGCCACCCGGCGCAACTCGAACGCGGGCACTCCGCGGTCGGTGCGGTCAGCCCCCCACACCTCGGTGATCACCGAAACGTCGAAGGCCCGGATGCCGGGAAAGGCGAGCAGGGCGATGCGATGGGCCGGCGTCGGTCGGGTCATCCTGGCAGTAAACCATCGATCGCTGTCTTTCCGCCTTCTGTGAGCGGACCCGGCGGGACGGCAGGATCGTGGACATGGAGATCACACAGAACGCGGCGCTGGTAGTGGTGGACGTGCAGAAGGGCTTCGACGAGTCGGAGTTCTGGGGCCCGCGCAACAACCCGGCCGCCGACGAGCACATCGCCTCGCTGATCGCGGCCTGGCAGGGCACGGACCGGCCGGTCGTCTTCGTGCGGCACGACTCGAACGAACCCGGCTCGCCGCTGCGGACCGGGCAGGAGGGAAACGACTTCAAGGAGTACGTCGAGGAGCGGCGCGGCAAGGGCGGCGGGCCGGAGCTGCTCGTCACCAAGTCCGTGAATTCGGCGTTCTACGGCACCCCCGACCTCGACGACTGGTTCAAGGCGGCGGGCATCACCCAGGTTGTACTGGCCGGCATCCAGACCAATATGTGCGTGGAGACCACCGCCCGCATGGGCGGCAACCTCGGCTACGACGTGCTGGTCGCCCTCGATGCCACCCACACCTTCGACCTGACCGGCCCGAACGGCTGGCATCTGACGGCCGACGAGTTGGCCCGGGCGAGTGCTCTCTCGCTGCACGGCGGACGCTTCGCCCGGGTGGTGACGACCGACCAGCTCCTGGCCGCCGTCCGCCCCTGACCTCCTGGAAACGAAACCGCCTGGGTCCTGGTTGTCGTTACGGCGCAGTCCGGGTGGCGACATGGCCTTGGACAACTCCTGGATCGGCCACGGCCACAACCACAACCACAACCAAGGGCACGTCAGCACCACTCTGTCGGAATGTTCTCGATCTGTGTGAGCAGATCCCAGGCGGCGGGGCGTGCGGCGGGACGTATTGATTCTCCTGACTCACAAAAGGATCTCATGGGACGAGAAGAGTCAGATCTTCTCGTTTCCTTCGTCCCACGGCCCATGGCGCGGACGTTGGCGTCGTTCGGGGCCAGGGCTGCCGGCAGATCCTCCGGAGGTACGGGCGCCCTCCTCCTCTGATGCCTGCCCTGACCGGCGCCGCCGACAACCGCTCCAGAGTGTTGGCCACAGGCCCACGGCCGGAATTCCCGCTCTTCGACGCGGGGGGGGACGGCGATCGCTTGGGCCGTCGCCGCCCAGCCCGGCTCACGCTTCCGTACGCCCGCGCCGGGCCCGCGGCAGCGTCAGCGTCGCGCCGGCCGTCAGGACGAGTCCGGCCGCCGCGAGCAGCATGCTCCACCGCATGCCGGCCAGGAACGTGTCCGCCCCGGACAGCAGCGCCCCGAAGACCGCCACCGAGATGGCCCCGCCGACCTGGCGGCCGGTGTTGAGCACGGCGGACGCAGTGCCTGCCCGGTCTGCGGGGACGGCGTCGAGCAGCATCGCGGTCAGCGCCGGGACTGTCAGCGCCCCGCCGAGGCCGACCGGCACCATCAGCGCGGCCACCACCCACACGTTGGTGTGCGGTCCGACGGTGAGCAGAGTCAACAGCCCGGCCGTCCCGACCAGTTGTCCCGCGACCATCGGCACCCGCGGGCCGAACAGCGAAGCCAGTTTCGCCGAGGCCAGGTTCACCACGGCGACCAGTGCCGTCATCGGAATGAACATCAGGCCCGCGTGCAGGGCGGACTGACCGCGTTCCTGCTGCAGATACAGGCTGAAGGTGAACACCCCTCCGTAGTAGGCGGCGTTGAGCATGAAACCGACCATCAAGGACACCGCGACCACCCGGGAGCGGAACAGCGGCAGCGGGAGCATCGGGTGCGAGCCCTTGGCCTGCGCGGCGAGGAAGGCGGCTGCCGCGCCCGCGGCCACCAGCAGCGACACCACCACGGTTGGCCGGCCGAAGCCCTTGTCGCCGCCCTCGATCACGCCGTACGTCAGCGCGCCCATCGCGACCACCGCCGTCACCTGCCCGACCGCGTCAAGACGGGCGGGCAGCCGTGGGGAGGCGGGTACGCGGGTGAGCAGGGCGAGCGCCAGCAGGCCCGCTGGGAGGTTGACGAAGAAGATCCACCGCCAGCCCACGGATGCGGTGAGCGCCCCGCCGAGCACCGGCCCGGCCGCCACCGCGACCGCACCACCCACGGTCCAGACGGCGATCGCCCGGGCCCGCTTCGCCTGGTCGGGAAAGCCCTGCCGGACCAGCGCCAGCGAGGCCGGCATCATCACCGCTGCCGCACCCCCCTGCACCAGCCGCGCCGCCACCAGTACACCGAGACCGGGCGCCAGTCCGCACGCGGCCGAGGCCAGCCCGAAGAGCACGAGGCCGCCGCCGTACGCCTGGCGGGCCCCGATGCGGTCGGACAGGGCGCCGGCGGAGAGCATCAGGGCGGCGAAGATCAGCGTGTAGCCGTCCACCACCCACTGCAGGCCGGACATACCGCCGCCAAGACTGCGGCCGATGTCGGGCAGTGCGACGGTGACGATCAACGCATCCAGTGAGATGAGGAAGAAGCCCAACAGGGCGGCGCCGAGCACCGTGGAGGATCCGCCACGGGCCGCGTGCGGAGCCGCGGCTCCGGCTCCGGCTCCGGCCCCTGGGGATGACTTGAGCAGGGATTTCATCAAGGCGCTCCTGAGACATTCTTGACGGTGTGTGATCGAGACGAGGGGGGCAGGGGCAACCTCTGACGGGCCGGCTGCTAGCGGGACAGCCTGGCGCGGTGAGGTGAGCGGACACCGGCGGCGAGAGTCCCACCGCCCGACGTAGCGCTACATGCCTGGCATGCCTGCTACCCCCGCTGCCTGCCGACTGCCTGCCGACTGCCGGCTGTGTGGGGCAGGCCCTTGTTGCCGTGTCACTGCGTGTCGAAGTCCGTCCCTCGAGAGACCTTCTCCCACGTGGCGAGTTCGGCCCGCACCGCGTCCAGGTGTCCGACGAGGGAGTCCACCGCATCACCGCCGAGGGCGAGCCTCAGCGGGGTGTTCTCGGCGTCCAAGGCCAGTCGGATCGCCGCCGCGGCCTTCGCCGGGTCCCCGGGCTGCGTGCCGTCGCCGCCCTGCACCGCCTTCCGGGTGGCACCGACCTTCTCCGCGTACGCCGGGTGCTCCACGGAGAAGTAGGCCGCGCCCCTGCCGAACAGGTTGGTGCGGAAGGCGCCGGGTTCCACGATCAGCACCTTGATGCCGAACGGCGCCACCTCGTCGGCCAGCCCCTCAGACAGCTGCTCCAGCGCCGCCTTGGTCGCGCTGTACGCGGAGAACCCGGCGAAGGACAACTGCCCGCCGAAACTGCTGATGTTCACGATCGAACCGCTGCCCCGTTCCCGCATCTGCGGCAACAGCGCCCGGGTCAGCCGCGCCGGGCCGAACACATGCAGCTCAAACAGGTCGCGCAGCTCCCGGTCGGTGGTCTCCTCGAACGCCCCGACCTGTGTGCGCCCGGCGTTGTTCACCAGCACGTCCACCCGGCCGTAGCGAGCCAGGACGTCGGCGGCCAGCGCGTCGATCCGCCCGCCGTCCGTGACGTCGAGTGCGATCGCTTCCACCCGGTCGGGGTGCGCGGCGACCAGGTCGGCCAGTGCCTCGGGCCGTCGGGCCGTGCCGACCACCGTGTCACCGGCGGCGACCGCGGCCTCGGCGATGGCCCGCCCGAAACCGCTGCTCGCACCGGTGACCAGCCAGACCTTGCCGTTCTCGGTCATCTCTTCGTCTCCCTCATCAACCGCAGTTCGGGATTTCCCCGCCGACGACCTCCATCCTTCGCCGGGATCCGGGACCTCGTCCAAGACCTGTTGTGATAGCCATGAGTTATGGATGTCCATGGACGCGATCTGCGCTACTTCGCCGCAGTCGCCGAGGAGTTGAACTTCACACGGGCCGCCGAGCGGCTGTTCGTCTCCCAGCCCGCGCTCAGCAAACAGATACGGATGCTGGAGAAGCAGGTCGGCGCGGATCTGTTCCACCGGGACCGGCGGGCGGTGCGGTTGACCGTGGTGGGGAAAGCCCTGCTGCCGCACGCCCGCGGGATGTTGGCCGCATGGGAGGCCGCCGAGGCGGCGGTGGAGGAGGCGAAGGCCGCCGAGCTGCACACCCTGGTGATCGGCATGTCGACCAGCCCGGGCCGCGGACTGCTGCCCGCCTTGCGCACCCGGCTGGTCTCCCGGCATCCGCACGCACGGCCCGTCCTCAGGCAGGTCAACTGGGCCGATCCCAGTGCCGGGTTGGCGGACGGATCCAGCGATGTCGCTTTCGTCTGGCTGCCGCTGCCGGACGGCGACCGCTACCGGTACGCGGTGGTGGCCCAGGAGCCCCGCCTTGTGGCACTGCCGCAGGGGCACCCCCTGGCGGCACGGGCCGCAGCGGACAGCGAGGGGGCGGTGGACTTCACCGATCTCCTCGACGAGCCGTTCCTCGCGCTCCCGTCCGAGGCTGGTCCGCTACGGGACTACTGGCTGGCCCTGGACGCCCGGGACGATCGCGCACCGCGGATCGGCGGGGTGGTGGGCAGCGCCGAGGAGACCCACGAGGCTGTTGCCAACGGCCAGGGCGTGGCACTTCTGGCCACCGGCAACGCCTCGCTGGTCGTCCGGGACGAGGTGATCGCCGTGCCGGTCAGGGGCATCTCCCCCTCCCATCTGGCGGTAGCCGCCCGTCGGGACGACGAACGGCCCTTGGTGGTGGCCTACCTGGCCGCGGCGGCAATGGTGGCAGCCGGCACCGCCCGAACCGAACCGCCCCCGTGACACTCCGCCTTTTCTCAACTCGGAATCCCAACCTCAGCCGAGCGCCTCGGACCGCTCAGGGCGGCCCGTCCCGGCGCTCAGGGTCTGTCCGACCCTGACCCATCGGACAGACCCTAGCGGAGCTCGCGGATACCGCTCACCAGACAGGCCGCACCGATCGCTCCGGTGACCAGCGCGCCGAGGACAGCGCCGACCTGTCCCCAGTCAACCGCCATCGTGATCGCGGCGGCCCCCAGGAACAGCACGCCCAGACCGATGAGCAATCGTCCCGGCGAGTTGCTGCCGCCCGACGGGCCCACCGGGGCGGCCACCGTCACCGTGACCGGCTCGGCCGCCCCGTCCGGGTTCTGCACCGGCACCGGCACCTGCTGACGTCCCTTCCCCCGAGGCCGGTACACCCGCCCACTGTGCTGTGCCAGTACCACCGGCCCCTGGCTCCCGACTGCCTCGACATCGCCCAGTCGCTGCGCTGTCGCGGGGTCCTGATACTCGGCGCTCAGCTCGTGGAGCTCCTGCAGCATCGCCCGACGGGCGGCCTCGGGACTGCCGTAGCTGTACTTCGAGCCGACCCCCTTCGCCGAGCTCTTGCCATGACCGAAGTGCATGACTATTACGTACGCCCATTTCGCCATGGCAGACAGACTATGCACCGCCCGATCGACGTTGCCCGGGAAACCGTCGGCCGACGAGCCGAGCCTTGATGCCGTCGGGTGCGGCGGCCGCCACACCCGTTGTCGCCCACTACCAGTTGAGCCTCAACAAATCGGGCCGCTCGACCCAGAACTGCCCCGAGTACGCCACATCCGGGGGTGTCCCCACCTCCAGTCTGTACAGGCCCTCCGTCAGATCGTCAGGGACAGTCCACTCGTAGCTGCCACTCTGGGCGTCGACGTCCTCAGCGACGGTCATCACCGGCTGGGGGCCGTCATCGGACCCTGTCACCAAAACGATCTGACTGATGGTTTGGACCTTGGGATCGGTCCAGGCAATCGTCATCTGAGATCCGGCGCGGTAGATGTCGCCCTTCAGGGGGGAAGTCAGGCTGACAACGTCCGAACCGACGCTCGTGGACGCGCCCGGGGCCGGGGGAACGTCCGCTGCCGCGGGGTCGGCTCCGGTGCTGACGCTCATCGAGGCAGCCAGCGCAGCGGACACAACGACGTGCCTGAGAGCGCCCGCGGGGTGGCAGCGGCGCTGGCGGGAACTTGCTGCTGAGGTACTCGTCACACAGTCAATCTGTCCCGCGTGACTGCTTCTGCCTCATGAGGCGGGTTCCGGTCACCGTAAAGAAGGACCCCGAGTGGCAACCACTCCTGCGTCCAGTCGCAAGCCGACCGGCGACCGGCGACCGGCGACCGGTACGCGTCTACCCGACGGACATCCGCACTGCGCCTCCGGCACGGATCCGCTGACGCACGAAGAGGGCGGCACGGTCCAGTGCCTCGTCCGCCTCGTCGAGGACGCCGGCGAACGACTGGAACACGTGCGGCACGTCGGCAGTGACGTCGAGGACGACATCGGGAGGCCCGCGTCCCGGGCGGCGAGGCAGGTGGTGACGACGAGGCCGCCACCGGCGGAGTCCCCCGCGAAGACGATGGCCGAGGGGTCCTCGCCGCGGTCGAGGAGGGCCCGGTAGGCGCTCAGGGTGTCCTCGATCGCGGCCGGGAAGGGGTGTTCGGGGGCGAGCCGGTAGTCCAGCGAGTACGCCCCGAGGCCGGTCCTGGCCACGAGGTACCCGGTCAGCGAGAGGGCGGACTCGGGCGAGCCGAAGACCCAGCCGCCGCCGTGGAAGTACCGGATCGTTCCTGCGTTGGGGCCACCGTCCGCCCCGCGGCCCGCTCTCCCGGGATCGTCACCTCGCAGTACGAGTTCCTGAGCTACCTGCGCGGCCACCCCGGGTGCCGGGTGGCGGACCTCGCCGCCGAATTCGCCATCGGTGTCGGGGCGACCAGCAAGGGCATCGACCGCCTGGAGAAGCAGGGGTGGGCCGCCCGCAGGCCGAACCCGGCGGATCGCCGGTCCTCGCTGCTGGCCCTGACGGACGACGGCGCGCGACTCGTCGAGGAGGCGGAGCAGACCTTCACGAGTGGCCTGGCCGAACTACTCGGAGGCACCCTGGACGACCCCTCGCTGTCAGCAGTCGCGCGGACCCTCTCGATCCTGCGCTCCACGCTCGAACGCGACCAGGTGGGCACGCCCACCGGCTGACCGGCCCGGACTGCTGATCGGGCGCTCCATGGATGAGTGGGTCCTCCCGCGGCAGTGCCGGGTGGCCGGGAGGACGGCGCCCAACCGTCCGAGGCTCGGGACTCGGGAGCGGTCTTCGCGCTCAATCGCCGCCGCAGCCGTGCCCGCCACAACCATGGCCACCGCAGCCGTGCCCGCCGCAGCTGTGGCCGCCTCCGCAGCCGCCCCCGCCGCCCCAGCTGTCGGGCCTGCCGTAGCGCTTCCCGCGCGCCCCGCTACCGCGGGGCCGACCTGCTCCCCGCGCCCGGTAGGTCCGTTCCTGCTGGCGCAGGCTCGCTGCCCACCACTCGTCCCGCTCGCGTTTTTCCTGCTCCTCCTTGCGGATTTTTTCGCGCCGGGCAGCGTCCCGGGCCGCGCCGTCGGCCGGCTGCCACGGGCCGAGGCCATGGCGGCGTCGCGGCAGCAGCGGGGCGACCGTGACGCCGGCATACGTGTGCTCCGGCCCCTGGTATGCCTTGCGTTCGATGACGGCGTACTCCAGGGCGACCTCAGCGCCTTCCCAGGGCGCGCCGTACAGGACCGCCTCGAAGGGTTCGCTACGGGGGTCGATGTCGTAGTGCCCGTCGTCGGGTCGGTAGGTGGAGCTCGTGCCCAGGAGCCGCGCCGTGCGGTCGGCGTCCCGGCCCTTGGGGAAGTACGCGATCAGAGGCTGCCCCGAGGTGGCGCTGACATCCGGATACAGCCAGTGGTAGCCGTCCGGCGCGATCCGTACGCCCACCATCAGAGCCGGCTGGGGCTGCTCGTGCAGGCGGCGCGCCGCCCGGAAGGCAACGTGGCCGTACCCGAACACGATGGTGCCCGGGACGAGGAACAGCAGGGCGGCGATCTGCTGCCCGACGGCGTCGTACGGTGCGCGGTCCGGTGCCGTCAGGTCCTCGACGAGACCGTCGGTGAGGATGGCGCCGGCGATGAGGCAGAGGACGAGCCCGAGGTAGAACTGCCGGTACCCGCGGTAGTCGTCCGTCTCGGGCGCCCCGTCCGGGAGTTCGTGACGGCGCCGGCCGGCCGCGGCGAGCGCGAGCGCCCGCTGCTTGCGGCGGGCCCGAAGGCGCAGACACGCGCCGGTGAACGCCCATGCGGAGGCGACCAGGGCCAGGAAGTATCCGCTTGCGGCCAGGCGGCCGTCGGCGCCGAGCACGTCGGGCGACGCCAGTGGCACCGCCGCGTCCGCCGCGACCACGACCGTGGCCGGCACCGTGGGGACCGGCAGATAGCGGTACCACAACGGCAGCGCGGCCAGCAGGACCGCCCCGGGATAGCCGAGCCAGTGGGTGCCACCGTGCGCGGACCCGCCACCGCCCCACCGCAAGATCGAGAACCCACCGGTCAGGACGTACGACACGGCGACCAGGACGAGCAGGACCCAACTGCCCGCGACCGGAGCGAAGACGACCGGGACGCGAGCTTTCCTCCAGCGCTCGGCATCGGGGACCGACCAGGACGCCACGCCGCCCTCGGGCAGTGCCCCCGGGGGCAGACGCTTGACGTAGTCACTCACGGCGCGCTCCTTCCCGCAGCACGCCGGACAGCTGAAGCTGCGCACTGCCTCGCCAACTTCGGTCAGGCCATGGCCCCGGGGCGGGGACGGTCGTCACCAGGTCTGCAGGCGCATGCCCTCCCGGCGCATCAGCATCCCCAACGCCGGTGAGGGGAGCCGCGGTCTGGGCGCACAGCTCCCCCGTAGCGCGTGCCCGAGGATGCACAGGTTAGGAGCAGCCGATGAAATCGCCGTGAAAGAGCGGAGGAGCCGGGATCCGGTAGACGAATGCCCTGTCGCCGGGCAACCGGTCGGCGCGGGGAGCCGGAAGGAAGCTCGGTGGGCAGCAGCAAGACGAGGGACGGCAGCCGTACGCGGCGCTCCACCGCTCCGCGAGAAGCCTGTCGGTTCCCTTGGACGGCAAAAGCAAAGGCAAGGAGAAACGTCTCCTTGCCACTCTCAACGTATAGCGCACTGGGGGGCTTGCCGCAAGGCCCCGGTCATGGCGCAGAATCGTCGGCCGATGCCGCAAACCTGCGGAAAGGGAGGCACGACGTGCGTGTGTTGTTGTCGACGCGTGGAGGACGCGGTGACGTCGAACCGGTGGTGGGACCGGTCGTGCGGTCGTGGGCTCTCGGGGCGGAGGTGCGGGGGTGCGCGCCGCCCGGGAGGGCGAAGCGGCCGGCCGAGTCATCGAGGGGACGACACCTGGAGATGAGGACGTGCCCGACAGGAGATACGACAGATCTGGCGGCGCCGGTGATTCGACCGGCCGCCGCAGTGCGGCGGAGCGCGGCTGCCTCGGAGGTATCGCAGTGATCGAGCAGTACGTGTGGGACCTTCGGGAGGTCGACGAGAAGCAGATCGCAGTCGTCGGTGGCAAGGGCGCGCATCTGGGCGAGCTGTCGCAGATCGAAGGAATCCGTGTGCCGGGGGGGCTTCTGCGTGACGACGGACGCCTTCCGGCGGATCCTGGCGCAAGCGCCGTCGATCGACGATCGGCTCGATCAGTTGTCGCGCGTGGCACCGGACGACCGGGAGGCGATCCGCACGCTCAGCGCGCAGATTCGTCGGACCATCGAAGCGATCGCCATCCCGGACGACATCTCGGTGGCGATCACCCGCGCGCTCGCCCAGCTCGGCGAGCAGGCCGCCTGCGCCGTCCGTTCCAGCGCGACGGCGGAGGATCTGCCGACGGCCTCGTTCGCCGGCCAGCAGGACACCTACTTGAACGTCGTGGGCCCGGCGTCCGTCCTCCGGCACGTCAGCCGGTGCTGGGCCTCGCTGTTCACCGAGCGGGCCGTGACCTACCGCCAGCGGAACGGCATCGACCACCGTACGGTCCGGATGGCCGTGGTCGTGCAACAGATGGTCTTCCCTCATGCGGCCGGCATCCTGTTCACCGCCGACCCCGTCACGGGAAACCGGAAGGTCGCCACCGTGGACGCCGGCTTCGGCCTCGGCGAGGCCCTGGTCTCCGGCCTGGTGAACCCGGATGTCTTCACGGTGCGGCAGGGCGAAGTCGTCGCCAAGGCGATCGCCTCCAAAACGCGTGCCGTTCACGCCCTGCCGGCCGGCGGTACGCAGGAAGTGGCGATCGCCCCGCAGCGGCAGGAGCAGCCGGCGCTGACGGATGCGCAGGTCGTGCGGCTCGTGCAGCTCGGTCGGCGGATCGAGGCACACTTCGGCCGCCCGCAGGACATCGAATGGTGCCTGGCCGACGACGGCTTCCAGATCGTTCAGAGCCGGCCGATCACGACGCTGTTCCCCGTCCCCGAGGCCGGCGACCAGGAGAATCACGTCTACGTCTCCGTCGGTCATCAGCAGATGATGACCGACCCCATGAAGCCCCTGGGGCTCTCCATGTGGCAGCTGACGGCCATGGTGCCGATGCACGAGGCCGGCGGCAGGCTGTTCGTCGACGCCACCCGGCGCCTGGCCTCGCCCACGAGCCGCGCCGCCCTCCTGGACCTCATGGGGAGAGGCGATCCGCTGGTCAGGGACGCTCTGGAGACCGTCCTCGGCCACGATGATTTCGTCCCGTCGCTCCCGGACGCCCCTCCCGGCAGACCGCAGTCCAGCAGGCCGCAGTCCGGCGGGCCGCCGGCCAGCGGCGCGCCCACCCCGATCGCGACCGATCCGGCCATCGTCACCGAACTGATCGAGCGCAGCCGGGAGTCCGTCGCCGCCCTGGAGCGCGACATCCGGACGAAGACCGGACCGGCGCTGTTCGACTTCCTGCTGACGGCCTTCGAGGAGCACAAGCGAGTCCTCGGTGATCCACTGAACCTTCAGGCGATCATGGCGGGGATGGAGGCCACGTGGTGGCTCAACGACAAGCTGCAGGAGTGGCTTGGCGAGAAGAACGTCGCTGACACGCTCACACTGTCCGCCCCCGACAACATCACCTCCGAAATGGGCCTGGCGCTGCTCGACGTCGCGGACGTGATCCGCGCGCGGCCGGAGGTGGTGGCGTTCCTCCAGGGCGTCGAGGACGAGGATTTCCTGGACGAGCTGACGAAGCTCGCGGGCGGGGCCGAAGCACACGCCGCCATCGAGGGCTACCTCGACCGCTACGGCATGCGCTGCGTCGGCGAGATCGACATCACGAGGCCACGTTGGCGCGAGCGCCCCACCACGCTGGTGCCCGTGATCCTCGACAACGTCCGGAACTTCGAGCCGGGCGCCGCCGAGCGGCGCTTCGAACAAGGCCGGCAGAAGGCCCGGAAGAAGAAACAGGACGTGCTGTCGCGCTTGCGGGCCCTGCCGGACGGGGACCGGAAAGCCGACGAGACCAAGCGGATGATCGACCGGGTCAGAACCTTCATCGGGTACCGGGAGTACCCGAAGTACGGCATCATCAGCCGCTACTTCGTCTACAAGCAGGCCCTGCTGAAGGAGGCCGAGCGCCTCGTGCAGGCCGACGTGCTTCCTGAGAAGGACGACATCTTCTACCTCACCTTCCAGGAACTCCACGACGTCGTGCGCTCGAACCAGGTGGATGACCAGCTCATCCAGCAGCGCAAGGACGCGTTCCGCTCGTACCACGCGCTCACGCCGCCCCGGGTGCTCACCTCGGACGGTGAGGCCCTTTCCGGGGCGTACCGGCGCGACGACGTGCCGGCCGGCGCCCTGATCGGTCTACCGGTTTCCGTCGGGACCATCGAGGGCCGAGCCCGTGTCATCCTCGACATGGCGCAGGCCGATCTCGAAGCCGGCGACATCCTGGTCACGACCTTCACGGACCCCAGCTGGTCGCCGCTGTTCGTCGGCATCGCGGGCCTGGTGACGGAGGTGGGCGGCCTGATGACCCATGGCGCGGTGATCGCCCGGGAGTACGGCTTGCCGGCCGTCGTGGGCGTGGCGCAGGCCACCCGGCTGATCCGGGACGGGCAGCGGATCCGCGTGCACGGAACCGACGGGTACGTCGAGATCCTGCCGTGACCGACCACACCGTGAAGCCCCAAGCCCCACGTAACTTCCGACTGAACGACGCCAGGCATGCCCGTCATAACGTGGGGAAAGTCGGCGTCGTCGATGGCACCCAGGCTGTCCTGTCGATCGTGGGCGATGGGGTGCGAACCTCGGCGTCCGGCGCCAGCCGCAGACCGGCCCTGGCGAGGAGGTCGGCGAGTTCGATACGGCCGCTCTGGGTTCCCGATCGTCCCAGCGGGTCCGGAGTGTCGACTCCTCGCCGTCCCAGGTGTCAGGGTCTTCGCACGGATGCTGCTCGACGGCCCCCTCGCCGTGGCGGTACCGCAAGTACAGGTACTGCCCCTTGGTGGTCCAGGCAACCCACTGCGATGGACAACCCCCGCAAGTCTGCCTGCGCCATGCTCCCTGCGGGTCCCGAGTCCGTCGCCATCGGATGTGCCGGCGGGCGCCACAGGCACGCCCAACCTCCACCGCGTGCTCAGGCAAGGCCGCTTCTCGATCAGCTGCCGTCAGTTCGCCGAGCGCAGACCGTCGAGCTCGTCCCCGATGGCCTGGCGCAGCGCGTCGTGCTGCGGGCCGAGTGCGAACTGTTCGTCGGTCCAACCGTCGTGGGGGTAGAGCCGGACCGGCTTGCTCACCAAGTCGATCGGCTCCCACTCGAACCGTGGCCAGACATGCGCGTGCAAGAACCCGTCGGTGTTGCCAAGGATCTCAAGATTGACCCACCGGAAGGCTGTGTCCATGCGCCGGGAGACTCGCTCGACGGCCTCGCGTACGGGCGTGGCGGAGGGCCGGGGTTGGAGCCGGAGAGAGCGCCTGTCCGACGGATCAACGCTCAGCGACCGAGCGCCTGGGCCCGCCGAGCGATTTCATCCGGGGTCAGATCCTCTACGTGCGTGAGGAAGACCCATACATGTCCGTAGGGATCGCGCAGGATGGCCGTGCGGTCGCCGTGGAACTGGTCGGTCGGCGGCTGGAGAAGTTCCGCCCCGGCCGTAGTGGCCTGCCGGGCCAGCGCGTCGACGTCCTTGACGAAGACATGGAGCGCCACCGTGGTGCCGCCGATGCTGGTCGGTGCCGCGAAGGCGGGTCCTTCAGCGTCACCCAGCATGAGGGTGGACCCTTGGATGCTGATCTCCGCGTGCAGGACTTTCCCATCCGGGGCGTTGAGACGGTGGTGAGCACGGCAAACGGTCGAGTCGACGGACACCTCTCACTCGTTCACGTCGTCGGCATCGGCGTGACCTGGAGTTCTTTGCGGACGCGGGATCTCGGGCGCCGTCGATCCGCCGGCGCCGGAGGTCGGAGTACGCCGACTCTCACGTCCCGTACCCGCTCGGGGCGTCTCGTCGCGGCGAGCCGGTCCTGGCCCTCCACAAGATCCCGTCGAAGACCCGCCGTCGGTCCCGGGTAGTCGCCCCGCCTTCGGTGGGCGATCGGCATGGGGCGAACTTCGACTGTCCGTGCCTGTCGATGCAGGGTGGTGGACAGGCCCCCGGGCGCCGCCTCAGCCCGTAGGGGCTGGCCGGTCGTCGTCGCCCTCGTCGCCCGGGCCGGCCGCCGCGATCTCGCGCTCGATGCGTCGGAGGGCGTCCTGGGCCCGTGCCAACAGAGCGGCGTCGACACCGCCCTCGTTGGCCACGGGGGCACGTCCGGTGACTATGGTGGCGGCGGTGGCGCTGGCGGTGCCGGGGTTCGCGAAGTGCCGGAGCACAGGCACTGCGCCGGTCGCGTCCCCGGTGATGTACCACAGTGCGTCAGCGGCGGCTACGCGTAGGGCGCCGGCCTCCGCCGGGTCGTCGCGCATGCCGCGCAGCGCGGGCGCCGCGGCCCCGGCGCGCGGTCCCAACTCTCCCAGCCAGCCACAGGCGTTGTCGTCGAACCGCCAGCCGCGCCGGCCGGCCACGCGGCCGGGCCGATGACGGCGGGCCAACACGTTCAGGAGGAGCGGGATGACTTGGGACGCCATCTCGCCCGCGGCCGAGTCGGCCGAGTCCGCCGCTGCGTCCGTCAAGGAGTCCGTTGAAGAGTGCCTTGAGGAGCGCGTTGACGAGTGCGTTGAGGAGCGCGTTGAGGAGCGCGTTGAGGAGCGCGTCGTGGTGTCCGTCGAGGTGTTCTGTCCCATCAGGGCGCGGATGGCAGCGAGTCCGGTCTCCGGGTCGGCGCCCACGGCGACCCGCCGCAGCACCGCCAGCGCTCGTGCGTCGTCCAGCCCCCACCTGCGCAGGAACGCACAGGCCGCCGACGCGGCCTCCAGTTCGATGAACTCGGGGCGGGCGTGCGGGTCGCCCGAAACCGTGGCGTCGACGCGTCGGCTCAACCGCTCCAGCGCGGCCACCACCTCCGGCACCGCCGGGCCGCCGCCGCGCCACTGCTGCGTACCGGTGAGCAGCGCGTTGACCTCGGCTGCCGGGAGGTCCTGTGCCAGCCGTTCCCGGATCGCCGGCCACAGGTATTCGGCCAACGCCGCGGCTGGGCGCAGCAGTTCGGCCCCTGCGGTGCCCGCGGCCACACGTTCCCGGAGGCCCGGCAGACACCTGCGGTCGCCCCGTCGGGCGAGCCGGGCCAACGCCGCCTGTGCCACCTCGGGATCCCGCCGGGCCGCGGGGCCACTCGCGGCCACTGCCAGCGCATCGAGGTAACTGCCGCATGCCTGAAGGTAGTTGGTCGATGCCGCGGCCCGCCGTACCGCCGGGTCGGGGTGGTCCAGCAGCGCCCCCACGGCCGCCGCGTGGCATGCGTACCGCGTGGAGTCCGCGGCGTACAGCCGGTCCGCGGCCTCAACAAGGACGCGCGCCGCGACGGCGTCCAGCCGGCCGTCACCCAGGGCCGCCAGCATCAGGGTCAGCCAGCGCGAGCGCACCTCGGGCGTGCCGACAAGCCAGGAGTCGACGGCGTCCACCGGGCCGTACGGCACCGCGCCGGCCCACTCCGGATCGCACCAGGCCAACTCCCCCAGTGCCGCTCCGGCTTCACCTCCGCAGAGTGCCAGCGCCTCGACCACCGCGTCCTCGACGGGTCCGGCGCCGTCCGTCGTGGAGGTCGCGCCGGAGCCCACAACTGCCGACGCCCCGCCGGGCCGTGGCGCCGGGCGCAGCAGCAGCCCCAGTGCGGCGCCCAGCGCGTCGGCCGGTTCGCCCCGCAGGCAACGGCGCAACTGCGCACGTACGGCGGGACGGTCGGCGTACCGTCCCAGGACCACCAACAGCCCGAGCCGGACGGCGGGATCGGGGGCGTGCAGGCTGTGTTCGCGGATCGCCGGGACGATCACGTCGGCGGGAGCGGCCGCATAGGCGAGCACCACCGGCACCATGCGTCGCACCGCCACGTCCGGGTGGGCAAGCCGCCGGAGCAGCGCCGGCACCCCGGCCGCCAATGCCCGGGACAGTTGCTCCGCCCACGCGCCGACGAGCGCCCAGCCCTCCCCTTCCGGCACACCCAGGTCGTCCAGCAGGGCGTCGAGAGCCGCCCCGCTCCGACTGCCCGGTTCGTCCAGATCGACGTCGAAGTCGCGGTACACCACGGACTGCCAGTCGAACGTGACGCGGCCCTCACCTGCGGATTCCATGGACGCACAGCCTAATCGCCACCTCGGACGACCACGAACGGGTTTCGTCCCCGGCACAGGCACAGGCACAGGCACAGGCACAGACCGCGGCACAGGCGCCGGAGCCGGTATCGACACCGACGCGGGCACTGCCACAGACGCAGGCACAGGCACAGGCACAGGCACGTCAGCCGACCCTTGGGACGCCGTGCGCCGTCACCTCCACCACCCGGCCGCCAGGCGACACCCTCGCCTCCAGCCACGCCGGTCCCCCGCCCCCCGACGCGGGATCCCGATAACTCAGCACGTGACCGCCCCGCCCATCCCGCAACGGCACGACCGTGACCTCGGCCCCCGCCCGCACCTCGGGGAACCACTTCCCGACGAACCGGTCACCGGCGCTCCGCGCCCGGCCCGCGGCCCGCACCCCATCGCCGGCACCAGCCGCCCCGCCCCTGTCCCCGTCCGGCTCCTCCCACCTGAACCGTTCGAGCCGCCGCTCCGGCCACCGCACGACGAGCGACCCACGCCGGCCCAGATCCACCTCCAGCCGCCAACGCCCCTCCGCCACCTTCTTCCGGATCACCGTCATGCCGTCCTCGGGGCGGCCGTACAGGTCCGCTATGGCTCCGTCCAGCCACGACTCCTGTGCGAACTCCAGCGCGCGCCGGGCCTGCGCCTGCGCGTCCCCATGAACCGGTTCGACGGCCGCCGCGAAGGCCCCGGTCAGCAGCAGTCCCCCGAGCGCTGCCGAGCCGGCACCCCACAAGGTGTCCCTGCGCGTCAGGGGCCAGCGGCGCTGCCGGACCCACAACGCAACGACGCCGAACAGCACCCCGAGGCACCCACCCAGCGCGTTCGCCTTGAGGTCGTCGTAGCTGCACGCCCGCCCCAACTCCCCTACTGCCTGTACCAGTTCGATGCATCCGGTGAGCAGCAAGGACCCCGACAGCACCACGATCGGGCGCCGGAACAGCAGCACGGCGAGGAAGCTGATCGGGACGAACAGCGCGACGTTCAGGCGCGACGACTCCGAGCCCAAGAAAGCCCACCCCGGCAGGCCCGTGTCGCAGAATGCGCCCTGCCCCGTTCCTCCGCCCCCGGGCAGCAGCGTCACGACGAGTACGCCCGCCAGGGCACCCGCGCACAGCAGCGACAGGACGACGGAACCGCCCTTCGCCTTCGCGACCGCCGCGGCGGCCAATCCCAACACCGCGGCGAGGACGAGGAACACCGGTATGAGGCCCGGCAGTGCCCCGATGGATGCTTCGATCACGAGTTTTCCCTTGGTTGGTTGGTGCCTTGCTGCCTTGGTGGCTGGCTGTCTGTCGGTTGGCCGTCTGTTGTCTGTCGCCTATTGCCTGGTCTCTGTTGTCGCTTCGCCCCATGCTGCGGCCTCGTCACCGCTCCTCCACCATGACCTCCTCTCTCCCTCCCCCGTGTCTCCGTGTCTCCGTTTCCCCGTGCCACCGTGCCACCATGTTGCCGATCGACGCCGGTGACGGAGCGTCACGCCAAACGGTGAACCGTGGTGGGAGCGGGCGTGGGAATGGGGCCGCGGCGCCCTTGCGGGGCGGGGTGGGGGCGGTCAGGGTGGTCGGCATCGTCCCGTTAGCTGGTCGGCGGTGTCCGGCCCGGTACAGAGGTGGAGAGCGCGTGGCTTCCTTCATCCTCCCGCACACCCTGCACAGCGGGGTTCCGCACAAGGTGATCGGCCACTCGATCGGCACCAGCACCGGCTCCGCGAGCGGCGGAACGGCGGCCGCGTGACCGCGGGACCGCGGGAATCGTCGGGCCCGGGGAGCCGTACGCCCCCGAAGCGGCCCTTCCGCCGGACGAGCCAGACGCCCCGACCACCCCAGCCACCCCTACCGCGCCAGAGATCCCGGAGGACACAGAGATCCTGGAGAACACAGAGCTCCCAGAGGACCTGGAAGTCCCGGAGATTCAGGAGGTTCTGAAGGTGTCAGCGGCCCCACGGTTGCCAGAAGTCCCAGACATCTTCCACCCACGCCAGTACGCCAAGGGCCTGCCGCACGACGCGTATCGGCTGCTGCGCGACCACCACCCGGTGGCCTGGCAGGACGAGCCGGAGGTGTTCGGCTGGCCGGCCGGCCCCGGCTTCTGGGCGGTGACCCGGCACCGGGACGTCGTACGGGTGCTGAAGGACGCCCGGACCTTCTCCTCCCAGCTGGGTGCCACCCAGATCCGCGACCCCGATCCCGCCGACCTGCCGTTCATCGGGCGGATGATGCTCAATCAGGATCCGCCGGAACACGGGCGGTTGCGGCGGCTGGTGAGCCGGGCCTTCACCCCACGGCGGGTGGACCGCTTCGAGACCGCCGTGCGGGAGCGGGCCCGCGCGCTGCTGACCACTGCGGTGCACACCGCGCGGTCCGGCGACGGCGGGTGCGACGTCGTCAGCGCCGTCACCGACGACTACGCGCTGCTCAACCTCGCGGATCTGCTGGGCGTCCCGCCCGGTGAACGCGGGCTGATGCTGGACTGGACCCGGCGGGTCATCGGCTACCAGGACCCGGACGAGGCCGGCCCGACGGCGGCCGGGGCGGACGGACGGCCCGCCGACCCCCGTTCCCCGGCGATGCTCCAGGACATGTTCGCGTTCGCCCGCGAGCTGGCCGCGCACAAGCGACGGTACCCCGGCGACGACGTGATGACGGTGCTCGCCACCGACCCCGAACTGGCCGTGCCCGAACTGGAGATGTTCTTCTTCCTGCTGACCATCGCGGGCAACGACACCGTCCGCAGCGCCGCGCCCGGCGGGCTGCTGGCGCTGGCGCGGCACCCGGACGGCTATGCCGCGCTGCGCGGCGGCGCGGTCGCGGTGGGCCCGGCGGTGGAGGAGTTGCTGCGCTGGCATCCGCCGGTGCTGAGCTTCCGCCGGACCGCCGCGACGGACACCGAGTTGGCCGGCCGGTGGATCCGCGCCGGCGACAAGGTCGTGGTCTTCCACGGCTCGGCCAACTACGACGAGCGGGTCTTCGCCGACCCCGGCCGACTGGACCTGGCGCGCTCGCCCAATCCCCATGTCTCCTTCGGCGACGGCCCGCACGTCTGCCTGGGCGCGCATCTGGCCCGGTTGCAACTGCGGGTGCTCTACGAGGAGACCTGCGCGCTGCTGCCCGCTGTGGCGGTGGCCGGACCGCCACAGCGGCTGGTGTCGAACTTCATCCACGGGCTGAAGTCGCTGCCCCTGCGCCTGGCGGCCTGAGGCGGAGGCGGCAGGCCGGCGGGGCAACGCTTCGACGGGTGGTCAGTGCGGGGCGGCCGGTGTGACGTGCCGTCCGGAGGTGTGGGCCGTCGTCCAGTCCACGATCTGTACGGCCGCCCCGGCGGCCTCCTGGCCGCGGCAGCCGGCGTGGTGGCGGCGGGCGATGGCGTCCAGGTCGAGGTGGCGGCCGAAGGCGGGGAGGGCGGCCAGCCGGCGGGCGTAGGACCACAGGCGTCGGTGGCCGGCGATGCGCTGCACGGCCGCGGCGTCGAGGTGCCACCGGTGGACGGTGTCGAGTTGGACCAGGGTCACCCACAACTGGACGTCCGCGGCGGTGAGTTCGTCGCCCAGTAGGTAGGGGCGGTCGGCCAGTCGTCGCTCCAGTGAGGCGAGCGTGCCGAGCAGGGTGCCCAGGGCGGTCTCGTAGCCGGGGTGGTCGCTGCCGAGGCCACCGGCGTGTTGGGCGGCCTGGTTGAGGTCCTGCTCACAGCGGCGCGCCAGGGCGTCGATGGCGTCGCGGGCGTGGTCCGGGTACAGGGCCGGTCCGCGGGTGCCGAACCGCTCCGCGAGGTCGCGGAGGATGTCCGGGGCGTGGGTGCTGACGATGCGTCCGGTCCAGTCGTCGCTGAGCACCGGGGCGGTGGCCGGTCCACGGTACTGGTGCGCGCTGGCTTCGTAGAGGGGGCGCAGCGCGGCGTAGCCGCACTCGGGGGCGTCGGGGACGGCGGGCAGCGGCGTCACCGGGAGGGTGTCGCCGAGGTCGAGCAGGCTGTGGGTGATCGCGATGCCCAGACAGTGCGGACAGGAGGGCGAGAGGTAGAGGCGGTAGCGGTGGGGGACGGGGTAGTGACCGCTGCGCATGTCGGAGCCGATGCGGCCCCGGAAGGCCGGCACGGTGGCGGTGGCGGCGGACGTCTCGGCGGCGGATGCGTCCGAGGTGGAGGTGGAGGTCATACGAGTCCCTGGGTGCGAGGTCCGGTGCGTGGGCGTACGGGCGGGCACTTGGCGGCGGGCGCGTACGGGCGTGGACGGACGTCCGCACGGTGGCGCCGGGCACGGGCCGGGGCCCGCGAGGGTGGCGCGGCGTCGGGGAACCGGGGCGTGGGCGCCCCGCGAGAGGGCTATGCGGCGCTGCAGACGCGCAGCAGATCGATGTGCCGGCGGGAGGTGAGGAGGGGAAGCGGCCGGCCCGCGCATACCGCGCGGTCGCCGTCCTGCTGTGCGTGCCCCATGGATTCCCACCTGTTCGCTAGGGTTCCCGCCTTCGAGTGTCGAGGCGGTACCGGCCGGCGTCAAGGGTGGTGCGCCGGCGCGGTTCCGGTGGTGGACCGCGCGACGCATGCCCCGCGCGACGAACACCCACGCCCTCTGCGCTTCCCGCCCGCCCCACAGGACGGGCCGATCCCGGCCGAAGCCCGACGCGCCCGGCTCTCCCCCTCGGGGATAATGCCGGCATGCGGATTTCAGCCAGAGCGGATTACGCGGTGCGCGCCGCGCTGCAACTCGCGCACGCCCGGGACGGGCGCCCGCTCAAGGCGGAGGCCATCGCCGATGCGCAGGACATCCCGCACAAGTTCCTGGAGGGCATCCTCAACGACATGCGGCGGGGCGGGCTGGTCCTCAGCCAGCGCGGCGGGAACGGCGGTTACCGGCTCGCCAAGGCGCCGGAGGAGATCAGCGTCGCCGATGTGATCAGGGTCGTGGACGGGCCGCTGGTGTCCGTACGGGGTGTGCGGCCGCCGGAGTTGTCGTACACCGGGCCCGCCGAGTCCCTGCTGCCGCTGTGGGTGGCGCTGCGGGCCAACGTCCGCCAGATCCTCGACGGCGTCTCGCTGGCCGATGTGGCGTCGGCCGAACTCCCCAGCCGAGTCTCCGCACTGACCGAGGACCCGGCTTCGTGGACGAACCCGTAACGCGCACGCGCATCGGAAACCGGTGACGCGCAGGCGTATCGCAGATCGGTGACGCGCACGCGTATCGGAACCCGCTGGCGTGAACGCGTATCGGAACCCGGTGAAGCGCGCCCGTATCGCAAACCGGTGACGCGAATCGATGACGTGAAACCACCGCCGGACCTCGCGTACGCGTCCGGAATGCGACCCTGATCCGTCCACCCCTCGAACACACCTTGCTCGGAACGAAGTTCAGGTCGCATCATGCAGTCGTTCTAATTCCCTACTAATCCAGTGGGAAAACTGGGAAAGCCTGACCGGTGCGGCCCCGCAGTCCGGTGCGCAGCCCGGTTCCAGCCGAGGAGGACGGTGAACGGCGCCATGCCGAAGAGGTCCGCAACACGCCCCGCCGCCCCGCAGGCCGTCGCCCCGGCGGAAGACGAGATCTGGCCGCGCGTCACCCGTGAACTCGCCGACGACCTCGCCGTCGACGCGCTGGTCCGCGACCGGGCCGGCAAGCCGCCCTTCGACGAGTTGTCGCGGCTGCGCGAGGCCGGGCTGCCGGCCCTGCTGACCCCGCCCGGCCCGCTCCGCGGCGGCAGCGACTGGCGCACCGCCTGCGGGGTCGTCCGCGAGATCGCGGCGGCCGACAGCTCCATCGGCGAACTCCTCGCCCGCCACTACGCCCTCTCCTGGAGCACCCGCTTCTTCGGCACCCCGGACCAGGCCGACGCGTTCGAACGCCGGGTGGCGGAAGAGCAGTGGCTGCTGGCCGGCGACGCCGGCAACCCGGCGAGTGACGCCGAACCGCCCGCCCCGGGCATCGTCCCCGACCTCACCCTCACCCCGAACGGTCGGGGCCATCTGCTGCACGGGCGGCGGTCGTTCGCGGCCGGGGTCACCGTCGCCGACCGCCTGGTCGTCGGCGCCGCCTGTGCCGAGACCGGCGACTGGTTGATCGCGCTGGTCGACCCGGCCCACCCCGGCGTCACCACCGACCCGGCGCACGACCGTCTGGGCCAGCGCCTCACCGGTGCCGGCAGCGTCGCCTTCGACGCCGTGCCGGTACCGCCCGAGCAGATCCTCGGCACCGTCTCCCACGACGAGCAGCACGTCACCCCGTACGCCACCCTGGCACCGCTGACGCTGCGGCTGGCCCTCGTCCACGTCGCGCTGGGCATCGCCGAAGGGGCGCTCGCCGAGGCCCGCGACCTCAACCGCGCCGCCCCGCGCACCTGGCGGGCCGCGGACGTCGTCCCGGCCCCGTATGCCGAGCGGCCCGGCGGCGACCCCTACCTCCTGCTCGCGTACGGCGAACTGGTCGCCGCCGCGCACACCGCCGCGGCCGTGGTGGAGCCGGCCACCGAGGCACTGGCCAGGGGGCTGCTGATGGGCCGGGAGTTGGGCGTCAACGAGCGCGCCGACATCGCGGTGCTGGTCGCCGCGGCCGAGGCGGTCACCGGCCAGTCCGCGCTGCAGATCACCACCCGCATCCTGGAGCTGACCGCCACCGCCGACGCCGCCGGCGGCGGCGACCCGGGCTTCGACCGGTTCTGGCGCAACGCCCGCGTACTGACCGCCCAGCGCTCGTCCGCGCACAGCCTCCGGGCCATCGGCGACCACTACCTCAACGGAGCACATCCGCCGCTGACCCTGCGGATCTGAGGGTCAGCGGCGGATAGCGGGCGGCGGGTGGCTCAGACGGCGGCCAGCATGCTCCGGCCGAGCCAGTCCGCGGAGTCCCGTACACCGGGCAGCGCGAAGAAGTACCCTCCGCCGGTCGGCGAGATGTAGTCCACCAGAGGCTCGTCGATCAGCCGCTCCTGGGTGACCTCGAACTGGCGGAGGACGTCCTGCTGGTAGCAGCAGAAGGCCAGCCCCATGTCCAGGTTGCCGACGTTGTCGACGCCCCGGTCGTAGTTGTAGCCGCGGCGCAGGATGCGGGAGTCGTCGGTCTTGGCGGTCCGCGGGTTGGCGAGCCGGATGTGGGAGTCCAGCGGGATCGCGGTGCCGTGCGGGTCCTTGTGGTACGCGGGCACGTCGAACTCGCCCGCGCCGTCCAGCGGGGCACCGGTGTCCTTGCGGCGGCCGAACATCTTCTCCTGCTCCGCCAGCGAGACCCGGTCCCAGAACTCCACCAGCATCCGGATGATCCGGATGACCTGGTAGCTGCCGCCGGTGGCCCAGGCAGGCTCACCGTGGCCGTCGCCGACCCACACCAGACGGTCCATCTCGCGCCCCGACTCCACGTCGGGGTTGGCTATCCCGTCCTTGAAGCCGAGCAGGTTGCGCTGGGTGCCGCTGGGCCGGGGAGCGTTCTGGAAGCCGTCGATGCGCCACTTGATCTGCATCCCGCCGCGGGTGTGCCGGGCGATGTCGCGCAGCGCGTGCAGCACGGTGTCCTGGCGCTCCGCGCAGATCTGCAGCGACAGGTCGCCATGGCACTCGGCGGCCTGGAGGTTGTCGTTGGGGAAGGTCCGCATCGGGCCGAGCTTGCGCGGCTTGGCCTTCGCCAGGCCGAAGCGGTCGTCGAAGAGCGAGGCGCCCACACCCACCGTGACGGTCAGCGCGTCGGCGGGGACCACCGGCCCGAGGATGCCGTTGTCGGACGGCGGGGCGCCGACGCCGAGGTCCTGCGGGGCGCCGCCGGCGGTCAGGAAGCGGGCCCGCTCGGTGATGGTCCGCAGCAGGTCGGTGAGTTCCTTGCGGTTCTCCGCGATGACGTTCAGGGAGACGAAGGCGGCAGCGGCGGGCTGCGGGGTGAGGATGCCCGCCTGGTGAACGCCGTGGAACGGCACCTTCCCGGCGTCGGCGGTGTCGGCGGCCCGCGCCGTACCGGCGTTGCTCTGGCTCAGCGCGAAGCCGCCGCCGGCCAGCACCGCACCGGCCGCGCCGGCACCCAGCGCGGTCTTCACGAACGAGCGCCGGTCGGCGGGACAGCGGCCCTGCGGACCGGGCGTTTCGGCGGACATCTCGTGGTTCCCTTCGGAGCGTGCGTGGGGTGGTGCGGTGTGACTCGGGGTGGGGCGGGTGGTGCGGTGGCCGTTCGGGCGGGGCGCCCGGTGGGTCCGGCGGGGTGTGCTCGGACGCACCGGGCGTCCCGGCCACGGGCGGGTCAGGCGGACTTGCGGATCTCCAGGAGGTCCGGCACCGGCGCCAGGTGCTCCAGCAGCTGCCCGGTGATCCCGTTCAGCCGCTGGCGGGCGGTGGCGTCGAGCTTCTCGACCGGCGTCCACGTCCCGTCGTGGTGGGCGTCGTCGAGCAGCTTCTGCATCCGGGCGATGTCGCTCTCGATGGACGTCAGCAGCTGCGGCTCGCGCTTGGCGATCAGCGGGCGCAGGACGTCGAGGAGCTCCCGGGTGCCCGTGAGGTTGGCGTCGGCGGTGGCGAGGTTGCTGCCGCTGCCCTGGTCGGTGTCGCCGGTCAGCTCGAACTGGAGGGTGTTCTCCAGGATCTCGTGGGTCCGCAGCGGCAGGTCACCGGGGTCGAAGTCCTGGGTGGGGAACGCCTTGCGCAGTCCCACCACGTCGTCGTGCAGCTGCTGGGCCGGTCCGCTCAGCTCGTCGGCGGACGCGCCGTGCCACAGCCCGTACTCGATCCGGTGGAAGCCGGCGAAGTCCTTGTCGTGCACGCCGCCCGGGAGCCCGTCGACCCGCCCGTTGATCTTCTTGTCGAAGTCCTCGAACGTGCCGTAGGCGGCGCCCAGCGAGGAGTAGGTGCGGTGCGCGGTGAGCCAGTCCGTCCGCGCGCTGTCCAGGTCGCCGCCGGCGAGGTCGTCGCTGAGCTTCTGGGTCTGGCCGGTCAGCGTGGCCAGCCCCTGGTCGACATACTGCTTGTAGGCGCGCAGCGGCCCGGCGAGGTCCTCCTCCGAGACCGGGATGACAGCCTTGGTGCCGCCCCCGCCGCTGACCTGTACGGCGGCCGAGGTGACCGGCTTGCCGCCGGTGGGCACGCAGCGCCAGGCGTACGAACCACCGGCGATGGTGGCGACCAGGTCGCGGGTGGTGCCGGGGGCCAGGCCCTCGATCTCGCCGTAGACCGCGTTGGTTGCGGGGTCGACGAGGTACACCTCGGAGGTCTTGTCACCGGTGTTCTGCATCTGGAAGGTCTGCCGCCCCGGCTTGGGCGGGGTGAAGCCCTTGCCGCACTCCTTCTCGGACACCGCGATGGTCGGCGCCCCGGCCGGCTTGGACTTGCCGAAGGCGACGATCCCGCCCGCGACGACGGCGGGCACGGCGACCACGGCGACCGGCAGCAGCCACGCGGGCCGCTTCCGCCCCCCGCCGGCCGGCGCCGCCACCGGCTCCGCATCCGCCGGAGACGCAGGCTCGGACCCCGACTCGGATGCCGATTCGGATGCCGATTCGGATGCCGGCTTCGACTCGGAATCCGGCTCCGGGGCGTCCGTCCCATCAACCAGACCCTCCGCCGAAGCTTCCGCCACGGCCCCGTCCTTCTCGACGACGACCTTCTCCTCGGCCGCCTCGGCCGCCTCGGCCGCCTTGACCGCCGCCGCGTCGACCGCCGCCGGCTTGTCCGCCTTGTCCTCCGCCACCCGCTGCGCCGGTGCCGGCTTCGCCGTGGCCCGTATTCCGCGGACGAACAGCGTCATCACGATGACGAGGTATGCCGCGTACCCGATGACCTGGAGCCAGGTCATCGCCGGCATGAGGTTGAAGACGCCCTGGACCAGGGTGGTGTACCAGGCATTGGGGTCGATGCTCTGACCGAGGTCGAAGGCGAACGCGGCCTTGCCGGGCAGGACCCCGCCTTCCTGGAGGTCCCGCAGGCCGTAGCCCAGGACACCGGCGGCGATGACGATGAGCACGGCACCGGTCGCGGTGAAGAACTTGGTGAGGTTGATCTTGAGCACCCGGCGGTAGAGGCCCCAGCAGAGCCCCGCCGCGATGACCAACCCGATCCCGGCGCCGATCATCGGCCCGACGGATTCGCCCGCCGCCCGCGCCGTGGTCCACAGGAACAGCGCGGTCTCCAGCCCCTCGCGGCCCACGGCCAGGAAGGAGGTGACGATCAGCATTCCCGAGCCCATGGCGAGCGCCCCGGTGACCTTCTCCTTGATCTCACCGGAGAGGCTGCGCGCGGAGCGGCGCATCCAGAACACCATCGCGGTGACGAACGCGACCGCGATGACGCTCAGCGTGCCGCCGAAAGCTTCCTGCGCGGTGGCCGAGAGCGAGGCGGCGGTGAAGGTGAGGACCGCGCCGAAGCTCATGGCCACTGCGATCGCGGCCAATACACCGGTCCACACCTGCGGCAGACGGGACTTGGCCCCGGCCCGGACAAGTGTGGCGACGAGGATCGAAACGATGAGTCCGCCTTCTAGACCTTCTCTCAACCCGATCAAGAAGCTCGGAAACGCGTCGTCCCACATAGTTGTCCTCTCCGGCCCGCAACCGCACCGGTATGCCTTACCTCAGTTAGCGAAGGCATACCTTAGTCAGGCGGTCCGAAGATGTCTACATTCCTGTAGTCACATAGTCACGAGGGGATAACAACCCTAGCCAGCGCCCCGCGCGGACCGGACACAGGGTCCCCACTCCGCCGCCCCCGCCCCGGCGCATCCCCACCCACCTCACACCCTGTCGTGACCGCCACCCACCCCGCGCGTTCTCCAGACATGAACAACACGCACATCCCCAACGCAACGGACAATCCCCCCAATTCGCGCACGCAAGCCAACATCCCCCGACGCACCGGCTCCGTCCTCCGCACCCTCCTGACACCCCTCGCCACCGCAACCCTCACCCTGGCCACCCTCGCCGCGGCGGGTCCAGCACACGCCGACGGCGGCACCATGCCCCACGTCAGCGGCAAGGGCCTGGTCACCGCCTACCAGGCACTCGGCTACGACACCGCGGTCCAACTCAGGGACGGCCGGGGCGCCAGACGCCACGTGCTGTGGCCCAGCAACTGGAAGGTCTGCGACCAACACCCCCGCCCAGGCTCCCCACTGCCGCCCCGAGCGATCATCCTCACCGTGGTCAAGACCCACGAGTCCTGCGGCGACGGGCGGTAGAACGCGAACCCCCGGTCGGCACCGCGGCATGGCGGACCTCCGACAGAACACCCTCACCCCACCGAACGAGCCACCCCCGACGCCGATGTGATGTCACATCAGGACTCATATCCCCCACCCCCTGGCCCCTGGATCCCCAGAGCCAGCGACCGGGCAGCAGTCACCCCACGCGCACAGGCCCCGCCACCGGGGTCTCCGATCAGCACGACCATCGCGCGGGGATCGGCACGACGATCGGCGCGGGGATCGGTGCGGCGATAGGCGCGGGGATCGATCCACCGGGGATCCGCTCATCACGGACGGCGAAGCAGCCGCAAGGGGCACGCGCGGGCCCGCGCACACGAGAGCCCGGGGTTGTTAACCCCGGGCTCCGTCGCTTCCGCTCATCGTGAACAACACAGTCCCCGGGAGTCCGCATCGCCACCATCTACCTCAGTCGTCGCTGAGGCTCCGGTTCGCGGGGCTTCCGGGGGCCTAGCCAGGGCCACGTCAAGGGTCTCCTGTCAACAAACGTCTTTGTCAACGGTGCGGCTCTCCGGTTTTCTGGGTAATCTCCAGTTTCCTCCCGTTTTGCCCATAGTCAAGAGCTGAGCCCAACGAGAACGGAAATAACCGTCGCGGCAGGTCGGCGCGCGGTGCTGCACATCAAGAGCGCATAAAGATTGCCGGGATGCGGCAATGTGCGGCGGCTCGGCCACGTGTGACGATCATCCCCGTTCAGGCGGAATGAGCGAGTGCGGGAGGGCTGCACATGGCCTGGTTTCTTGGTCTCGGCATCGGCGGGATCGTCGTACTCGCACTGTCGTTGATCTTCGACGGGCTGCTGGAGGGGCTGTTCGGCGGCGTGCTGGACGGGCTCTTCGACGGGCTGTTGTCCCTGCCGGTCATCGCCGGGTTCCTGTCGATGTTCGGGTTCGCCGGCGCGATCGTGTGGGGCGGCACCGGGCTGGGCGCCGGGCCGGCCATCGGTGCCGGACTGGCCGCCGGGGTCGTGGCCGGGGGCGCCACCTGGCGGTTCAGCCGGGCGCTGATGCGCGACCGGACCGACCCGGCACCGCGCCGCGAGGACCTGGTGGGCACCGCCGGTTCGGTGGTGACCGCCATCCCCGCCGACGGGTACGGCGAGGTGCTGCTGCGGCTCGCCGGTCACCCCGTGAAGCTGTCGGCCAGGAGCGCGGTCCCGGTGGCCCGCGGCGCCGAGATCTGGGTGGAGGCTTCCCTCTCGTCCACCTCAGTGGCGGTCCGTCCCGTCGAACGCTGAGCGGGGGCGGGGCCCGGCCCCGACGCCGATGCGGGCCCGGCCCCGCTCCTACACCCCGGACCCGGCACACCCGCCGCCGGGCCGGTCATGCACACCATCACCTTGATCTGCCTACCCCCAGGAAGGCAGGGGGGATTCGTTATGAGTTCAGTCATTGTCGCCGTGATAGGCGCCGTCGTCCTCGTCGTGTTGCTCGCCCTGGTAGTGATCACGCGCTACAAGGTCGCCGGGCCGAACGAGGCGTTCATCATCACCGGCCGCCGCGGCAAGATGTCCACCGACCCGGAGACCGGCGAGGTCAGCGTCGACAACAGCGGCCAGAAGGTCGTCGTCGGAGGCGGCGTCTTCGTGATCCCGTTCGTCCAGCAGCGCTTCTCGCTGGACCTGTCCAGCCGGCACCTGCCGGTGGCGGTGCGCGGCGCGGTCACCCTGCGCGGTGTGAAGGCCAACCTCGACGGGGTCGCGATCGTCAAGGTGGGCGGCAGCGAGGACGCCATCCGGGCCGCGGCGCAGCGCTTCCTCCAGCAACAGGACGGCATCGTCGGCTTCACCCAGGAAGTGCTCTCGGGCGCGCTGCGGGCCATCGTCGGCCGGATGGCGGTCGAGGACATCATCCGCGACCGGGCCGCGTTCGCCGGGCAGGTCGCCGAGGAGGCGGAGGCCAGCCTGTCCGGGCAGGGCCTGATCCTGGACGCGTTCCAGATCCAGGACATCACCACCGAGGGCTCGTACCTGGAGGACCTGGGCCGGCCGGAGGCCGCGCGGGCCCGCCAGGAGGCGGACATCGCAGAGGCCAACGCCAAGCGCGTGTCGGAGCAGGCGCGACTGAAGGCCGCCGAGGAGATCGCGGTCGCGGAGCGGACGCTCTACCTCAAGCAGGCCGAGATCCGGGTCGAGACCGAGGCCGCCTCCGCCAAGGCGAACGCGGCCGGCCCGCTGGCCGAGGCCGCGCGCCAGCAAGAGGTCCTCTCCGAGCAGGAGAAGGTCGCCGAGCGGCAGGCCGCGCTCACCGACCGGGAGCTGGACACCAAGGTCCGCAAGCCCGCGGACGCTGCCCGGTACCAGGCCGAGCAAGAGGCCGAGGCCCGCCGGATCGCGCAGGTCAAGGAGGCCGAAGCGGACGCCGAGCGGGCTCGGCTGACGGGTGAGGGCGAGAAGCTCCGCCGCGCCGCGCTCGCCGAAGCGGTCCGGCTGGAGGGCGAGTCGGAGGCCGCCGCGCTGGCCTCGAAGGGGGCCGCGGAGGCCGACGCGATGCACAAGAAGGCCGATGCCTTCGCCCGCTACGGCGATGCGGCCGTGCTCCAGATGCTGGTGGAGGTCCTTCCCCAGGTCGTCGCCAAGGCGTCCGAACCGCTGGGGGCCGTGGACAAGCTGACGGTGATCTCCACCGACGGCGCCGGGCAGTTGCCCCGCACGGTGGCGAACAACGTCGCCCAGGGCGTGGAACTCCTCGGGTCGGTCTCGGGGGTGGATCTGGCCGGCCTGCTGAAGCGGGTGACCGGGGGCACCGATGGTCCGAACGGGACCGGCGGCGCGGCTCCCGCCCCCGCGACGGCCGCGTCCGCTGCGGCTGCGAACGGCAGGATCGAGGTCACCGACTGACCCTGCGCATAAGCAAGTTGACGCCCGCGCTCCGACAGGAGCGCGGGCGTCGCGGCGCGCACCGGAACATCGCGTTCCAGGGTGCGGCGCTCGGATCAGCGGCGGCCGCCTCCACGGCCGCTCACGGCGGTGCCGCCACTGATGTAGGTACCGGCCTGCTGGCTAGCCCTGGCCACCCTCTTCTGGTTGTCGATGAAGACGTTGGTGATGCACCCACCATCCGTGGGCGGGAGCAGCAGGCTGAACGACGGCATACACCGAATATCCTGATCGAACAGCAATCCCTCGCCCCCGCCCCCCTTCGCGCTGGCCGTGCCTGCCGCTGACAACAGCAGCGCACCGGCCCCAAGGGCTCCCGCGGCCACACGCATTGCCTTACCCACGACGGAACTTCCTTCCTGTCCGGCCCCGACCGTGCGCCGGGTTCACCGCGCTAACGACGTGACAACCAAGAGATCACGCAGCGTTACTCCATCACGGTGGTGGCACCGCCGGATTCACCCGCATTGACCAGGCGGGTGCCGTCCATCTCGCCGACGCCCACTGGCCACGCAGTAGCCGGACGGAGCCGGCCGGCGATCGCCGACGAGGCGTCAAAAGGCGTTGCGGACCGCGATGGCCGTCGTACTCTCCCAGGGGTCTCGGCCGCCCGAGTACTACCGCTTCGTTCCGCCGGACTGGCGCGACGGTGCCGCCACCGGACATGTCGTCACGGACCGCATGGCGTTCCTGGAGCGCAGGAGGGGCGGCAACGGCGCCCCTCCCGGCACGCACTGGCCATCGTCACGGTGATCGTCGTCGCCCTCGCCTGCCCCTCCGCGCCGCAGGCGGCGCGCGCCCCGCGTTTCCCGCCTGCACGATGCGCCGCCCTCGCACACCGTACTTTCACGAACACCTCTGTTCGCAGAACCTCGCCCGGCGCTACCTTGGGCGACGCACTGGGCCGGAACTCCCGTTCCCCCCAAGCCAATTCGAGACGAGGTGCTCATGCGGAAGGCACGATCGTTCCTGGCGCTGCTCGTAGCGTTGCCCGTGCTGGGACTGAACTCGCCACACGCCCTCGCGGCCGCCCCGCAGACCCCAACACCGGCCCGGACACCGGCCCAGACACGCGCCAACTGCCCGAACACCATGATCTTCGAGGTCGGCGGCCACCTGGATCGCGATGCCACGGTCTACGACCCGAGCAACGCCACCCTCCCCGAGGGCGTGTCGTTCACAAAGATCCACTACTCGGCGTCGATCGCCCCGTATCCCGGCGACACCGTGACGCTGGACGACTCGGTGGCCGAGGGCATCACCAAACTCGACGCGGCGGTCGAGGAGTTCCACGGTGCCTGCACCGCCAGTCACCTCACCATCGCCGGTTACTCGCAGGGCGCGATCGTCGCCGGCGACGAGCTGGCCGCCCTCTCCGGCAGCAACGCCGTCCCGCACGACCAGCTCAACGGCGTGCTCTACGGAGACCCCCGGCGACCCGGTGCGAACGGCGGCCCGGGCGGCATCGAGACCAACCTGCCGACGATCCTGCCGGGCATGACCATGAGGGGGCCGCGCGGCTTCGGCGATCTGACGGTCAAGGAGATCTGCAACACCAACGACGGCATCTGCTACTCCGAGAACGTGCTCACCAACCTGGCCTGCTTCGTCAACGGCGTGGTCGGCTACTTCACCGGCGACCACGGCTACGCCATCAACCCCCATGCCGTCTCCGGCGGCGGTGACCAGCTCAACCGCCAGGCACCGAAGGTCCCGGTCTGCGGCCCGGGGTTGCGGGTCCCGCACAGGACACCGCACACGCTGCTCAACGGCGATCCCACCACAGGCGGGCAACAGCTGGCCGGGCACCGCGAGGCGATCGCGTCGCTGCTGCCCGCCGGCCTCCGGGACCGGCTGGCGCAGTTCCCCCCGCTCCCCGCGGCCGGCTAGCCGGTCAGCCGAGGAGCCGTACCGCTAGACGGACGAGCGGTTCTTCCAACGCGTGCAGGCCCGCCACGTCGTCGGCGACCAGACGCACCGTCACCATGTGTGCGGCGGCCGCGACCAGCGCCTCACAGCCGAAGCGCCGCTCGTCCGGATCCTCCTCGTCCCCGGCCGGAAAGATCTCGGCGAGGGCGTCGGCGAACCGGCACTGCCACTCCATGCGGCGGGCCGTCGCCGCCGGCCCGGCCGCATACACCTCGACGAGGAACAGCCGGGCGAAGGCCGACCGTTCGGCGAGGGCGTGGAGATAGCGGCGCAGCAGTCGGCGGAAGATCTCCTCCGGGGTGGGCCGCGGAGGGGACGGCATCGACCGCGGGGAGTCGGCCGGCGACTGCTGCCAGGCGGCCTCCAGCAGACCGATCAGCTGGTGCGTGGCGGCGTCCAGGGCCTGGACGAAGCAGTCCTCCTTGGAGCGGAACTGCTGGTAGAACGTCTCCCGCGACACCCCGGCGCGCCGGATGACGTCCGCGACCGAGGTCCCCGCGTACCCCTTCTCCTTCATCACCTCCGCGGTGGCGGTCAGCATCCGCACCCGCTGCGACGCCACCACCTCGTCACGGCTGAGGTGGTGGCGGCCGCTGGGCAACCGCTCGGGCCGGGCAGCGTTCCGCCGGGACTCGGTCACTCTCGCCTCCACGTGGCGTCGGTTCGGGCGCACGGCGCCGGCCGGCGATCACCGCGGGCCGACATCCGATAGTGCCCGACGCGCGGCGGAAGCTCGACCTCCGGCGGCCGGTCGCACCGCTGAGCGCTGCCGCAGGCCGCGGACCAGCACGATCGTCGACGGCCCGCCCCGCTCCCCCGCAACCGCTCGCCTGGACGGCCCACACCCCTCATGTGTTAAGAAAGCGTCAAGAAGAAGCCAAAAGGAACACACCGAAGGGTGGGGGACGCGTGACGGGGCGGGAGCTGCCCGAGGAGTTCGTGGACGGGTATGCGGGGGTCCTCGGGGACGTCGCGCACACCGGGCGCCGACTCAATCGCCAGGAGCTCCAGGCGCGGCGCGCCGCGGGGGAACGGGCCGCCGAGGCCGGGCACAGCCTGCGGGCGCTGGTCAACGCGCACCTCGCGGTCACCCGGGCGTCCTGGCCGCGGACCGCGTCGGCGCCGACCGACAGCGTGCTGGCGGCACTGGCCCAGGCGGTGGACGCGCTGGCCGGCGGCTACGAACGGGCGCAGCACCTCGCGGTGCGCCAGGAGGAGGCCGCGCGCCGGGAGTTCATCGACGACCTGCTGTACGGGGGCAGTGACCTGGGCCGGCTGGCGGAGCGGGCGGAACGTTTCGGGCTGCGGCTCTCGCATGCCCATGCGGTCGCGGTGGCCGAGGGGTCCGTGGCGTACTCGGAGGCCGACCCGGTGGCCCGGCGGGTGCAACAGGCGCTGGTGGGGCGGTTCGGGGACCGGCAGATGTTGCTGACCACGAAGGAGGGCCGGCTGATCTGCATCGCCCCGGGCGATCCGGCGGAGGTGCTGGCGTACTTCGCGCGGCAGGCGCACACCGCCACCGGGGGCCGGGTGGCGGTGGGCCGGACGCACGGCGGCGCCGGGGGCATCGTCCAGTCCTACGAGGAGGCGCTCAACGCGCTGGAGCTGGCCGAGCGGATGGGGCTCGGCGATCCCGTGCTGCACGCCGCCGACCTGCTGGTCTACCCGGTCCTCACCCGGGACCGGCAGGCCATGGCCGACCTGGTGCGCAGCACGCTGGGGCCGCTGCAGGAGGCGCGCGGCGGGGCCGGGCCGCTGCTGGAGACGCTGGCGGTGTACTTCGACGCGGGGTGCGTCGCGGCGGAGGCGGCCCGGCGACTGTCGCTGAGCGTACGGGCGCTGACCTACCGGCTGGCGCGAGTGCACCAGCTCACCGGCGCGGATCCGGCCGATCCGGTGCACCGGTACACCTTGCACACCGCCGTGATCGGCGCCCGGCTGTTGGATTGGCCCGCGCAGGAGCTGTGACCGCGGTCGCGGCGGACCGGCACGGCCGGGACCGGTGACGGACGGGGAAGCGCGAGCGCGGAGCTGCCGCCGCCGAGGTCGAGGCTGAGCGGGCCGAGCTTGAGGCGGGTGCCGTCGCCGGTGTGCGGGTCGAACCGGTCGAGGATCTTCTCCGCGCCGATGAACTCCTCGTCGCCGGGGCGGATCACGATCCGGCCGGTGGTGTCCGCGACGAAGAACGCGGTGCGGCTGGAGTGCTCGGAGACCACCTCGGTCCTGGTCCGGCGGCGGCGGTTGCCGTCGCCGTCGCCGTCGCCGTCGCGGTAGGTCTCCTCGTATTTGCGGGTGATCCTGTGCTTGTGCCAGACGCACTCCGCGTTCTCCGGCTCGGAGCGGAGCGCGCCGTCCTTGTGCGGGAGGGCCTGGCCGACCACCTCGCAGCGGTAGCGGAAGTGGCCCGCACCTGCGGCCGCAGCCGCCGCCTCGTGCAGTGCCCGGAGGTCCTCGACCGGGAGGGTCTCGGTGCGTTCCATCGCGCGGGCCCGGGCGTTCGCCACACGGGCCAGGAGCGCACAGCACACGGCTATCACCAGGCCAACCAAACCCGCCCAGATCACGACATCGTCCCTCCGTACGGTTCCTCGCTCGACCGCGCGCGCCTGCCTGGGGCGGGCGGCGGCGGGAGAACCGCGCCGGCATGGCCGCGCCCGGCCGGGCCGCCGCCGTGGGCGGTGGTCCGGCCGGGCGCGAGGAGTGCGGGCCCGGGGGTCACCCGGTTCAGACCGCGCCCTGCTCCTTGCGGCGCCGGAGCGCGAAGAAGGTGCCGGTGGCGCCGGCCGCGACCGCGGCGGCGGCGATGCCGACGGGCAGGACCGGGAAGCCGGACTGGTCGTCGACGGCGGCGGTGTTCTGCATCGCGGCGCCCTGGGTGATGGTGGTCCGGACCGGCTTGACCGGACGGATCGGGCCGACGGACTTGACCGAGCCGTCGGCGTTCAGCAGCACCTGCTTGTTGTTGGGGTGCCGGAAGTCGAACATCGAGGTCAGCGCGCCGGCGCGGGCGTCGAAGGAGGCGTCACCGATCCGACCGAGGTGCCAGTTGTCCTCGATGAACTTGATCACCGAGGTCTGCTCGGTGGCGGTGTGGTCGATGTGGTTGGTCTTGCTGTACGGGGAGATGACCAACAGCGGCTGACGGGTGCCCGGGCCACAGCGGTCCTGGTAGCCGCCGGCGGCCGCCGGGCCGGACTGGCAGGCCGGGCTGTCGGTGGACTTGCCGTTGGCGTCGGTCGAGGAGTCCTTGGAGCCGTTGCGCGGCTTGGCGAAGGCGTGGTCGTACCAGCCGTCGGAGTCGTCGTAGGCGACGACCACGGCGGTGTCCTTCCACTGCGGCGCCTGCTGGATGTGGTTGATCTGGTCGACGAGGAAGTGCTGTTCGTCGAGCGGGTCGGAGTTGCCGGCGTGGCCGTCCTGGTAGGCGGGGGCCTTGAGGAAGCTGATGGCCGGCAGCTTGCCGGCGCGCAGCGCGGCGTCGAAGTCGGTCAGGTCGTAGTTGTGGTTGGCCTGGCCGGCGTGGCCGATCTCGTCGACGCTCTTGGGCGGCAGGTGGTGCGGGTTGGCCGTGGACTTGTAGTACTGGAACGGGGCGTGGTGCGGGCTGTAGTCGACGACCGCGGCGCCCCCGACGTTGGTGTGGGTGGTGCCGTGGCACTGGGCGTAGTGGCCCTGCTGGCCGTCCCACGGGGCGCTGGGCCGGAAGCCGCCCTGGAACCATCCCCAGCTGATGTTGCGGGTGTTGAGCAGGTCACCGATGTTGCGGCCCTGCATCGCGGCGAGCGCGTTCTTGCTGGAGTGGTCCTTGCCCGAGCAGTCGTCGAACGCCGGGTCCGGGTCGTTGATCATCGTGCCGACGCCCTTGGCGTCGGGCGACTGGACGGCGTAACCGTCCGGCTTGGCGGTCTGCTTGGGGTTCTCGGTGCCCGAGGTCGGGTCGGTGGAGATCACCCCGTGGGTCTGACCGGAGACCAGGTTGATCGCGCCCGGGGAGGACGGGCCGTAGACCGAGCCGAAGGAGCGGTCGTTGAGGGCGTAGTGCTGGGCGTAGTTCCACAGGCCGGTGACGGTGTTGCCGTCGTAGTAGTCCATCACCAGTCCGGGCTCGCCGAAGAGGCCGCCGGAGCACTTGCCGGAGTCGGTGTTCTGGACGAACTTGTCGGCCTTGCCGGCGTTGTAGGCGTACTGCTCGGGGCCGTACTCGTGGTTCTGGTCGCAGGTCATGGCCTGCTGCGGGGTGAGCCGCTTGGGGAGGTACTGGTTCGGGTTGTGCTTGAGCAGCCCGGCGGTGCGCAGGTTGTCGACGTCCCGGGGGGTCTTCGGGGACGGGGTGAACTTCGTCCCGTCGGTGTTCGCGGCCTCGGGGTAGGTGGCGAAGTAGTGGTCGAACGAGATGTTCTCGTCGAAGATGACGACCACGTGCTTGATGGGGGTGGCGGTCCCGGGGTGGCCGGGGTGCGGTCCGCCGGCGGCCAGGGCGGGTGCGCCGCCGCCCAGCGCGGCGAGTGCCACGGCTCCGGTGACGGCCCCCAGGGTCCGTATCACGTGCGTCTTTCCCCTCATGGCCATCTGGTTCTCATCCTCCGGGCGGGTCGCGGTTGCTCCGTACGGCCGGATGCTCTGCCGGGCGAACGGCGGCGGGGCAGAGCCATCATGGCGCGAAAGTGAACACCGGGTCAGGTATCCCAGGGCAAAGCTTGACCGTCTGTTGACCGATGAGGTCAACGGCCCGATCCGCCTCCGTTTTACGCGAGCGGTGGGCGACCCGCCAGGTGGCGGGGCCAAAGCCGCTACGCCAGGAGTGCCCGGCCGTACCAGTCGGCCCGGTCCCGTACACCCGGCAGCGCGAAGAAGTAGCCGCCGCCGAACGGCTTGACGTAGTCCGTCAGCGGCTCGCCCGCCAGGCGGTGTTGGACGGTCTCGAACTGGCGGGCAAGGTCCTGCTGGTAGCAGCAGAAGAGCAGGCCCATGTCGAGGTTGCCGTTGGCGTCCATGCCGCGGTCGTAGTTGTAGGCGCGGCGCAGCAGGCGCTGGTCGGCGGTGTCCGCGGTGCGCGGGTTGGCCTTGCGGATGTGGCTGTCCAGGGGGATGACGTCGCCCTTGGGGTCGCCGGGGTAGTCGGGGGTGTCGTGCTCGTCGTTGCCGTCGAGCGGGGCACCGGTCTCCCGGGTGCGGCCGAACATCCGCTCCTGCTCGGTCAGCGAGACCCGGTCCCAGAACTCCACCAGCATCCGGATCAGCCGGACGACCTGATAGCTGCCGCCGACCGCCCAGTCCGGTTCGCCCATGCCCGCCTCGACCCAGACCAGGCGCCGCATCTCGCGGCTCGATCCGGGGTCGGGGTTGGCGGTGCCGTCCTTGAAGCCGAAGAGGTTGCGGGCGGTGCCGGTGGGGCGGGGCGGGCTGGCGAAGCCGTCCAGCCGCCAGCGGACCTGGAGGGCGCCGCGGGTGTGGCGGGTCAGGTCGCGCAGCGCGTGCAGCACGGTGTCGGTGTCGTCGGCGCACAGTTGGAGGCTCAGGTCGCCGTGGCACCAGTCGGACCGGAGGTCGTCGTCGGGGAAGGCCGGCATGGTGGTGAGGCGGCGCGGCGCGCGGGTGCGCAGCCCGAACCGGTCGTCGAAGAGCGCCGCGCCGACGCCGACGGTGACCGACAGCGCCCCGGCCGGGAGTTGGGGGCCGAGGATGCCGGAGTCGGCGGGCGGGCCGGTGACGCCGAGCGGGTCCGGGACGCCGCCGCCGGTCAGGAAGCGGGCCCGTTCGGTGAGGGTGCGCAGCAGGTCGGCCAGGTCCGCGCGGCCGTCGGCGGTGACGTCGCAGGCGACGAACGCGGTGACCCGGCGGGGCGCGGTGAGGACGGCGGCCTGGTGCGGCCCGTGGAAGGGGGCGGCGGGCGCGGGGCCGCCGAGCGGTCCGGTGCCGGGCAGCGGGAGCTGCGGGCCGGCGCCGTCGGCGTACGGGACCCGGGCGGGCGCGGTGCCGGCCACGAGTCCGCCGGCGCCCGCCAGCGCCGCGCCGCGCAGGAAGCCGCGCCGGCCGACGCGGGTCCGCCGCGTGCCCTCCGTACCGTCGTCGCCGCCGTGCTGGGCGTCGTTCACACCGTCCTCCGCGGATCGCACAGGGTGGCCACCGAGGCCAGCCGTTCCACCAGGTCACCCACCGCCGCGTTGGTCCGCTGCCGTTCGGCGCGGCTCAGCGCGTCGAGCGGGGTCCAGCGGCCGTCCCGCCGGAAGCCGTCGAGCAGTCGCCCGGTGCGGTCCAACCCGCTCTCCAGCCGCGGGAGTTCGGGGTAGCGGGTGGTCAGCAGGGGGCGCAGCCGGACGAGCACGGCGCGGGTGCCGTCGAGGTTGGCGCGGGCGGTGGCGAGGTTGCTGCCGCTGCCGTAGTCGGTGCGGCCGGTCAGCTCGAACTGCGCGGTGTTCTCCAGGATCTCGTGCGCGCGCAGGCCGAGCGCCGCCGGGTCCATGCGGTCCTGGGTCCACTCGTCGCGCAGGGCGCGCACGGCCTCGGCGAGCGCGGCGGCCGGGGCGCGCAGCCCGGCGGCGGACTCGCCGTGCCACAGGCCGTACTCGACGCGGTGGAAGCCGGTGAACCCGGGATCGTGGACGCCGCCCGCGAGTCCGGCGGTGGTCCCGTTGATCTTCTGGTCCGCGTCGCCGAACTCGCCGTAGGCGGCGCCCAGCCGCTCGTAGGTCAGATGGGCGGGCAGCCAGGCGGTGCGGGCGGCGGCCAGGTCGCCGTCGGTGACCGCCGCGCGCAGGGCGTCGGTCTGTCGGACGAGGTCGTCGAGGCCGCCGGCGACCCATTTCTGGTAGTCGATCGCCGGGTCGATCAGGTCGTGCTGGGTGACCGGCGCGGCGGCCGGGCCGGCGGGTCCGCCGCCGGTGACGCGGACGGTGGGCCCGGTGGTCGCGTTGGCGTCGTCGGGCAGGCAGGTGAAGGCGTACGCGCCGGGGCCGAGGCGGACCCGCAACTGGCGGGTGGTGCCGGGGCCGATGCCCTCCACCTCGCCGTAGACCGGGCCGCCGCCGGCACCGCGGAGGTAGACCTCGGCGGCAGTGCTGGAGCTGTTGCGGAGGTCGAAGACCTGGGTGCCGGAGTGCGGGTGCTGCCAGCCGCGTCCGCAGTCGCCCGGGGAGATCTCGACGGTGGTGTGCGGGAGGCCGTCCGCGGTGGCCGCGGTGTCCGGTCCGGCGCCGGTGGTCAGGGCGACCGCGGTGACCGCTCCGGCCACGATGACGGCGCCGCCGGGACCCCAGACGCGCGGCGAACGAAGCCGCCGCAGGCCGGCTCGTGGCACGGGTCCTCCTGGGGCGTACGGAAAGGGTGTTGGCTCGCGGGAAGGACCTGCCGCCTCCCCGTCGCACATGCTAGGCAGACGCGGCGCCGCCGAACATCCTTCCGACGGCCTGGACACCAAGAGTTTCCCGTGCCTTCACCATCCCGTCGGGCCGTGCCCGTGGCCGGACGGCCGGCCGGCCCCGAGGTCCGTCGCCGGGAGGGGTGAACCTTCCGCCCGCCATGACCGTCTACAGTCCTGTAGACATTTCTGGGTGACGACCGTGCGCCAGCCGTGCGCCGGAAGGGCGGAACATGACGATCGGACAGCCGGACAGCGCGGCGGTGGCGACACCCCCGGCCCGGGGGCGACGCCCCGGCGCCGCTCCGCTCCGGAGCAAGGTCCCCGAGGTCACGGCGCTGTTCTGGGTGGTGAAGATCCTCACCACCGGCATGGGCGAGACCGCCTCGGACTACCTCGGCCGGACACTGGGGCCGATACCCGCCGGCGCCCTGGGCTTCACGGCGTTCGCGATCCTGATGGTGGCGCAGTTCCGATCGACCCGCTACCGGGCCGGGCTCTACTGGTCGACGATCGTCATGGTGAGCGTCTTCGGGACGATGGCCGCCGACGTCGTCCACGTCATCCTCGGCGTCCCCTACCTCGTCTCCACCCTCGCCTTCTCGGTGGCACTGGCCGTCATCCTGCTCGCCTGGTACGCCTCCGAGGGCACGCTCGCCCTGCACAGCGTCCGCACCCGCCGCCGGGAGACCTTCTACTGGGCCACCGTGCTCACCACCTTCGCCCTGGGCACCGCGGCCGGCGACCTCACCGCGGGCACCCTGGGCCTGGGGTATCTGACCTCGGGCATCGCCTTCGGCGCGCTGATCCTGGTGCCGGCACTGGCCGGACGGTTCCTCGGGCTGAACGCGGTCGCCGCGTTCTGGGGCGCCTACATCCTGACCCGCCCGCTCGGGGCCTCGTTCGCCGACTGGATGGGCGTCCCGGCCACCCGCGGCGGCCTCGACTGGGGCACCGGGCCGGTCACCCTCGCGCTGACCGTGCCCATCGCCCTGCTCATCGGCTATCTCGCGGTGACCGGCAAGGACACGCCCGCGGACGGGCCGGCCGAGGGCGGCCCCGGAGCGGCGGTACCGGTCGCGGGCTGAGCGACGGCGGTCGACCCGAGTGGACGGGGGGCCGGGCGCGCGTCGCGCTCCGGCCGCCGGCTACCGGATCGCGACCAGCACGCAGCTGTCCCCGAACTGCCACACCGGGACGACGTGCGCGAAGCCGGCCGCGCGCAGCAGGGCGGCGTGGTCGGACACCGACAGGCCGTTGTCCGCACCGCCGTCGTCCGCGCCGGTGACGGGTGCGCTCAGCCGGCGGCGGCGCTCGGCGAGCGACTCGGCCAGCTCCGGTTCCGAGGCCACCGCCGCCCACCAGGACGCCCAGTCCTCGTGGTCGCCGTCCCGCTGCCGCTCGGCGCGCCGGCGCCCGACATGGGCGGCGAGCGCACCGGCGACGGCCCCGGGCTGCGGGAGGTGGTCGCCGTTGACGAGGGCGCCGCCGGGGCGCAGCAGGGCAGCGAGTTGGGCGTAGGTGCGGCGCAGGACGGGCTCGGGGAGGTAGTGCAGCGCGGTGGTGGAGACCGCGGCGTCGAGCGGGCGCCCCAGCGCCATCGCCTCGATCCAGCCGTCCGCGCCGATCACGGCATCGACGTAGCGGGCGGCCGAGGAGTGATGGGTGCGGGCCAGTTCCAGCAGCAGCGGGTCCATGTCCACGCCGACGACCTCGGCGCGCGGCAGCCGGTCCGCGAGCCGGGCGGCGAGCGAGCCCGGGCCGCAGCCGAGATCGACGACCAGCGGGCGCCGCTGACCGGCCGTCACATACTCCACGACGTCGGCGATCACGGTGAAGCGCTCCTCGCGGTCGATGGCGTAGCGCCGCTGCTGGCGCTCCCAGCGCTCCACCCACCACTCCGCGACGGCCATGCTCAGCCCCATCTGGTCGCACCACCCCTGCCGTTTCCCCTGTGCCGTATGGTCACCCACGAGGCTACAGGTGGAAACGGTTTCCATTAGCCATAAGGCCCCCCTTTCACTCCGGAGAGGCACCGCCCGACACGGAACGGGCTCGCAGCGGCACGAAGCGGACGCGGAACGGCACTCATGTCAGCGAAGCGAGCACGGTGAGCAACCGGTCGATCTCCTCAGGGGTGTTGTAGACGTGCAGGCTGACCCGTACGGAACTGGTCCGCTCCCCCGCGCCCGCCTGGCAGTGACCGTCCGTACGCACCATGAAGCCATGGCTGAAGAGGATGAACCCGAGGTCGCTCGCGCCGATGTCGCGGTGCCGGAAGGTGACGATCCCGCAGCGCTGCTGGACGGGCGCCTCGGCGGCCAGGCTGCGCTGACAGCCCAGGACTTCGTAGGCGTCGAGGTGACGCAGACCGTCCGACAGGCGGGCGGCCAGGGCCACCGTCCAGCGCCCGATCCGGTCGGTGCCGGCGGCCTCCAGCCAGTCCAGCGCGGCCGCCAGGCTCGCGATCCCGGTGGTGTTGGGGCTGCCCCGCCAACCGCCCGGCCGCAGCTCCGGACCGCGGGTCTGCCGGGCCCAGAGCGCCCCGGAGCCGGGCAGCGCCAGCGCCTTGTGACCGGAGAACACCACGAAGTCCACGTCGAGTTCGGCGACCGAGACCGGCAGATGGCCGACGCTCTGCGCGGCGTCCAGGCAGATCGGCACCGCCGGCCCGACCGCCCGGCGGATGAGGTGGACGTTCATGTTGCCGCCGTAGACGTGGTGGACGTGGGTGGCGGCCACGAACCGGGTCCGGGGGCCGACGAGCCGGGCCAGCGCCGCCGGGTCGTAGTCCCCGGACGACGTCTGGTACGGCATCTCCCGCACCCGGATCCGCACGCCCTGTCGGTCCAGCAGCCGCTGCACCTCCAGCCACGGGGCGAGATTGGCCTCGTGGTCGGCGAACGGGACGACGATCTCGTCGCCGTCGGCCAGGAGTTCCGCCAGCCAGTCCCGGGCGACCAGGCGCAGCCCCTCGGTGGTCCCGCTGGTGAAGTGGACCGCCGAGCGCTCAGGATCCGGGTCGCCGAGGAAGCTCTTGACCCGGTCGCGGACCCGTTCCACCAGCGCGGTGGAGGAGTTGGCCCAGGGGTAGGAACCGCGGCCGGCGTTGGCGTGCGCGTCGGTCAACTGGCCCTGTACGGCGTCCAGTACGGCCTGCGGCTTCTGCCCGGTGGCCGCACTGTCCAGGTACGCCAGCTCCGGATGGGCGGCGATGAGCGGGAACTGGGCGCGCAGCGCGCGCTGCCACGGCCCCCACTCCGTGAAGAGCGCGGCGCCCTGGCCGTGCGCGGCGATCGAGGCCACCGCGGTCAGTCCCGCACCAGCGGCGCGCCGGCGTCCCGCCAGGCGATGACGCCCCCGGTGAGACTGCGCACGTCGGGATGGCCCATCCGGGTCAGCAGCGCGGCGTAGCGGGCGGACTGCTCGCCGACGGGACAGACCAGCAGCACCGGCTGCCGGGTGCTGAACGGCAGGCCGCCGCGCACCAGTTCGTCGAAGAGTTCGTCCACGATGTTGATCGCCCCTTCGATGTGCAGTGCGGCGTAGGCGAACGGACTGCGCAGATCGACCACGAGCGGGCGGTCCCGCTCGATCCACTTCTGCGCGTCCGGGGTGTCGACGGCCGGGGCCGCGGCGACCTCGGCGTCCGTCAGATCGGCCGGATCGTTGCGCCGCGGCGGCTGGCGGAACAGGTCGGGCCGGCGCCGCCTGGTGTAGCTGAGGTAGCTCTCGATCCGGTCGCAGACGATGAACACCGCCGACCTGCGGGCCCCCGGATCCGACTGCTGACTCTCGGTCAACTGGGCGTCCAGGGAACCGAGATGGCGCACCGTGCCGAAGTACGCGGCGCCGCCGGTGGGGCCGGCCAGGATGCCGCAGCGGCGGGCCAGGGTCAGCATGCCCTCGATGGCCTCGTCGGAGGTGACCGACTCCACCGTGTCGTAGGTCGCCGGGTCGAAGAGGCCGACCTCGTGGACCTCGTCCAGGGTGCGGATGCCGGGGATGAAGTCGGACTTGGCGGCGACCAGGCCGACCACCTGCACCCGGGGGTCGTGCTCGCGCAGCACCCGGGCCACACCGGTGGACGAGCCGGCGGTGCCGACACAGGCGACGAACCAGTCGGGGGCCCGCCCGTCCAGGTCCTTGACGATCTCCGGGCCGGTGCCGGTGGCGTGCGCCTCGGTGTTGCGGGGGTTGAAGTACTGGTCGGTGTGGAGATAGCTGCTGCCCGGCTCGGACAGCTCGCGGTGGAAGAGGGTGAGCGGGTCCTCGGTGTTGGTCGGGTCCAGGCATTCGCTCTGCCCGGGCAGTTCCTCGATGTCGGCGCCCAGCAGCAGGAGCAGGTCCTTGATCTCCGGTATGCGCATCCGGTTCGTCACGCTCTTGAACGGCAGCCCGTGCATCCCCGCGATCACCGCCAGCGCCTTGGCGGTGTTGCCGCTGGAGAGCTCCACGACCTGGCTGCCGTGCTCCGCGGCGGCGGCCAGCCCCGGCCGGGCCATGTTCCAGGCGGCCCGGTCCTTCACCGACCCGAAGGGGTTGAGCAGTTCCAGCTTCGCGTACAGGTCGATGTGGCGCAGACCGTGCACGGCCGGATCGATCCGTACCAGCGGGGTGTTCCCGATGGCCTCGGTGATGCTCTCGTACCTCATGGCTCTCCCCCCGGACGTGTGATCGGCCAGTACTGCTCGTCGAGGCACCAGCGCCAGGAACCGTCCTCCTGCCAGGCGGCGACCTTGCGCGCGACGGGCTGGTGCTGCGCGCGGCTGGTCTGGAAGTCCATGCAGTAGCCGGCCGTGTTGACGAACGCCAGCAGCTCACCGGGGCGGGGCAGCCGGGGCAGGAAGACCATCCGGCGGGTGATCAGGTCGGCCTCCAGGCACAGGCTGCCCGCGAGGTAGACACCCGCCGCCGGGCCGTCGCCCGCCACCGCACGGGTGCCGTCCCGCCCGAGCAGCACGGGGTCCATCAGCACCCCGTGCTCCTCCAGCCCGGCGTCGTCGGCCTTCATCGCCAGCCGCACCAGCGGCTCCCCGCTGTCCGTGCGGCGCACCTCCAGCACCCGGGCGAGCACCAGCCCGCACTGGTCCACCAGCGCCCGGCCCGGCTCGGTGTACAGGTCGTAGAGGTTCTCCAGCAGGAGGGTGGCCAGGCTCCGGCCGCCGAACGACGCGGCCGGCAGCGCCAGCAGTTCGTCGAGGTAGCGGGCGCCGGCGACGGGACGGTGGGCGGGGTAGAGGCCGAGCGCGCCGCGCAGGGTGCCGGCGTCGTTGCGGAGCCCGTAGCCGTGGCCGCGCCAGGTGAGCGGGGGGCGGTGGCCGAGCACCGCGGCGGTCAGCTCGGAGGTGTAGCGCTCCCACTGCGCGGCGTGCGCGAGGTAGTTGACGCCGAAGCCGCCGCCGATGTCCACCGCCCGGGGGCGCAGCCCGCGGCTCCGGCAGACGTCCAGGGCCCGGACACAGCCCTCCAGGGCGCGCGCCTTCTCCTCCGGGCTGGTGGTGTCGAGGTGGTAGCCGACGCCGGTCAGCTCCAGGACGTCGGCGTGCCGCTCGACGGTCTTCAGCAGGGGTTCCAGCTCCCCCGCCGGGGTGCCGAAGCGGCTGGGCCGGGTCAGCACCTTGACTCCCGGCCCGTCGAAGGCGGACAGCCGCACCAGCACCCGTATGCGGGCGAGTTGGTGCGCGCGCACCAGGGCCGCCAACTCGTCCAGCTCCCCGGCGGAGTCGGCGTGCACGGTGACGCCGGTCCGGGCGGCCAGCCACAGGAACTCGCGGTTCTTCGGGCCGGTCGCCATGATCCGGTCCGGGGCGAAGCCGGCGCCGAGGGCGTGTTGCAGCTCGCCCAGTGAGGCGACGTCCACCGCCGTGTCGGTCGCCGCGAGCCGCCGCAGCAGCGCGCTGGAACGGTTCGCCTTGTGCGCGAAGTAGACCTGGCCGCCGAGCCGGTGGGTGCCGTACGCGGTGCGGAACCGGGCGGCGTTCTCGGCTATCTGGTCGGGCAGTAGCACGTTCAGCGGCGAGCCCAGCGCGTCGACGAGCGAGGGGAGGAAGTCCCCCGCGCCGAGCAGCGACGCCAGTCGCACGTCCAGGCGCGGTTCCAGAGACAGCGGCTCCGGAGACGATGGCACAGCAGCCGCCAAGAGACCCCCTTCGACGTGGGTGCGAACGCGACCCGCACGGTTCGCCGTTAACCACTTCCCGCTCCCGACGGCCTTTACGCCCACCCGCCGCCGCCCACCCGGGAGTTGGCCCGATGCCCGAGGGCCGGACCGACTGCGGCGCGCGCCACAGGTGTCCTTCTCCGCCTTGGCGAAGCGCTCCACGAGCAGCGGCTCGGTGAACGGCGCCCAGTCCTCGGCGCGTCCGCCCCATTCGGCGCGCAGCCGCCGCCAGGAGATCCCGGTCCTGACGAAGCCGAAGGCGATCTCCGGCGGCCCGACATCGGCACCGGAGTTGACGTCGAGCCAGATCGCCAGCACGGTCAGGCTGATCGCGATCAGCGCCCAGACCGGGATGTAGACGCATTGCAGCACGAATTGCGCCACCAACCCGGTCCGCGAACGGCGCAGCGCGGGTCCGGGGTCGGGCCTGGGCTTCGCCGTGGGCTTCGGTGCCGGACCTGGCTTCTGGAGCGAGGGCGGCGCGGGAGGTGCGGGAGGTGCGGGATTGCCGTGAGCGCCGCCGGGCGGGCCGTACGCACCGTGGCCGCCGGGGCCTCCGAGGGGCGTGCTCATGGGTCTCCTCGTCGTGTGGCGCGTCCGGGGGTGGCGGGGCGAGGCCACCCCACAGGTCACGTGCACCGCGGCAGTCCGGAAACGGGGACGGGGAGTTCCGCACGGCCGCTCCGCCTATGGGGCGTTTGCGGCCTCCGTCAGGGTCGTTTTGGAGTCGGGCCGATTTCTCCATACGATCCGGCGATGATCACCAGAACGATCAGCAAACGGATCACCAGAAGAAGGCTGGCGGCCGGGGTCTGCGGGTTGCTCGCCGCGATGACGGTCGGGCTGTCGCCCACCCCGGCCAGCGCCGGCGAACCCGTCCCGGGGGCCGCCCCCAAGGTGGAGTTGACCCTCGACGTCAGCGGCTCGATGCGGGCCCGGGACATCGACGGGCAGAGCCGGATGGCCGCGGCGAAGCAGGCGTTCAACGAGGTGTTGGACGCCGTGCCGAAGGACGTCCAGCTCGGCATACGGACGCTCGGCGCCACCTATCCCGGCGACGACCGGCAGGTCGGCTGCAAGGACACCAAGCTGCTCTACCCGGTCGGGCCGCTCGACCGGACCGAGGCCAAGACCGCGGTGGCCACGCTCGCGCCCACCGGCTGGACGCCGATCGGCCCGGCCCTGCAGGCCGCGGCCGAGGACCTCAAGGGCGGCGACGGCCAGCGCCGGATCGTCCTGATCACCGACGGCGAGGACACCTGCCAGCCGCTCGACCCCTGTCAGGTGGCCCGGGACATCGCCGCCCAGGGCATCCACCTCACCGTCGACACCCTCGGGCTGCTGCCGGACGCCAAGACCCGCAGCCAGCTGAGCTGCATCGCCGAGGCGACCGGCGGCACCTACACCTCGGTGCAGCACACCAACCAACTCCGCGACCGCGTCCACCAGTTGGTGGACCGCACGGCCCATCGGGTGGCCACCCCGGTGAAGGTCCAGGGCGCCGCGGAGTGCGCCAGTGCCCCGGAGCTCAAGCCGGGCCTGTACAACGACCGCGAGAAGTTCGCCGAGCACCGCTGGTACCGGGTGGACGTCAAGCCGGGCCAGGAACTGCGCGCTTCGGTGAGCATCGGCGCGGACCGCGCGGTCAACAACGACTACGGGGTGCTGCTGCGGGCCTCGACCCAGCACGGCCGGGAGATCGTCCGCGGCTCGGAGGCCGGTGACGGCCGGACCGACGTCGTCTCCACCGGGCTGCGCTACGCCAAGTCCGAGGTCGCTTCCTCGGACGACGCCGCCAAGGACGCGCCCGAGACGGTCTGCCTCCAGGTCAGCAACTCCTTCGCGGCGGGCCCCTCGGTCAAGACCGAACCGGGCCTGCCGGTGGAGCTGGCCGTGGACCTCGTCGACGGTCCGCACAACGCCTCCGACGTCGCCTCCTTCGGCCTCGGCCGGGGCTGGTGGCTGCTCGGTGCCCTGGTGGTCGCCGGGTTCCTGGGCGGCCTGGTGTGGGGCTGGATCTCCCGTTGGCGCATCACCGTCTGGAGGACCAACTGATGTGGAGCGTACGTAACGTGACGGCCCGTGCGGTGCGGGCGGCCGGGCTGCTGGCGAGCGCCGCAGCCCTGGCGTTCGCCGGCGGCGTGGCCGGGGCGGGCGCGGCCGTCGCCGACAGCCCGAGCCCGAGTGCCGGCGCGAGCGAGGGCGGGGACGCCGCCAAGGGCCCCACGGAGGCCGGCACGTCCTTCCGCACCGCGACCCCGATCGCGCTGGACCAGCGGGCCACCGCCAGCGCCTCCACCGGTGACTACCTGTACTGGGTGCTGCCGGCCGACACCGGTCAACGGGTCACCGTCAAGGCCAAGGTGACCCTGCCGGAGACCGCCCGGCACGGCGCGGCCACCTGGCAGCTGGACGTCTACGACGGGCTGCGCCGCCGCCAGGCGTGCCAGTACGGCGTGACGACCAAGGCGGCGGCCAAGGACGCCGGGACGGTCGAGCTGTCCTGCACGCTGCGCACGGTGCGCGGCTGGGCGGAGCAGTGGGCGAACGACCCGCTGCCGGGCAACTACTACATCCGGCTGACCGTGGTCGGTCTGTCCCAGGAGGACCTGGGGCAGCCGGTGCAGACCGAGGTCGTGGCGTCCGCGACCGACACGGGCGGCGCCCAGGCAGTGGACGGCAAGCTGTCCGCCCCGCTGGTGCCGGGCGCCGGCACGGCGTCGCCCACACCGCAGCCGAGCGCGTCGGCGCAGCAGCAGGCGGCGGAAGGGGCGCCGGACGGCGGCTGGTCCTCGGGCCGGTGGTCGGACCGCTGGGTGTGGACCGCGGTGGGCGGTGTGCTGGCGGCGCTGGCGGGCGTCGGCGGCTACCGCATGACGCGCGGGTCGGGCCGGCCGGCGCACCTGCCGCCGGGCGCCTGAGCGGACCGGTGGAGGTGCCGGGCGGTCGCGGTGGGGCTCCCCCGCCCCACCGGGGCCGCCCGGCCGGCGGAACCCACTCGTCCGGAAGCTGCCGGGCGCAATCGGCAACCTCGCGGCGGGAATCGCCCTCACTAGGGACGACAGCAGTACGCTCCGCGGGCCCGATCGGGCCCGCCCCATGTCCGTGGAGGATTTCTCAGTGAAGCCAGCCCGTCCCGTCCGCCGGGTCGCCGGCACCGCCGCCACCGCCCTGCTGCTGGCCGCCGGTGCCGTCGGCGCCCTGGCCTCCCCGGCCGTCGCCAAGGCCAACTCGATCGCCGTCGGCAAGGTCGCGCTCGGCGCCGGCCGCCCCGCGGTCGTCACGGCCGAGATCACCTACTCCTGCGACCCGGGGTCGACCGTCCACCTGGCGACCACCGCGACCGGCCTGGTCTCCAAGGGCCACCACAAGGCCGTGGCCACCGGAACGCTCGCGAACAAGAAGCTGCGGTGCGACGCCCGGAACCACATCGTCCGGCTGGTCCTGCACCCCAAGCCCGGTTCGGTGTTCCACAAGAAGCAGCGCGTCGTGATCGAGGCGGCCGTCGTCACCCCGCGCGGCGCCCACTACGCGGACGCTACCAAGGCCGTCACCCTCTGATCCGGCCCTGCGGCGGCCCTGCGGGCGCGGGAGCCGCCGCAGGTGTAGAGAAGAGGTATGCGCGTCCGGCGCGGTCCGCTCCGCGAAGGCGGGCCCTGGCGGCTGAGCCACGGGCTGGTCGCCCTGCCGCTCGCCCTGATCGTGGCGGTCACCGCGCTGGACATCAGCTCGCCCACCACCATCCACCTGGGCCCGTTCCTGGTCGCGGCGCCGGCCCTCACCGCCGCGTTCGCGGGAGCCCGCCTCACCGGGGCCATCGGTGCCCTGGCGGTGGCCGCCCAGATCCTCATCGGCCATCTGCACGGCGGGCTGACGACCGCCAACCACGAGGCGCAGATCGCCGCGCTCTTCGTGCTCTCGGTGCTGGTCACGGTCTTCCGCTACGCCCGCGACCGGCACCAGCGGCAGCTGAGCCAGGTCCGGTCGGTGGCGGTGGCGGCCCAGCAGGTGCTGCTGTGGCCGCTGCCGCACCGGATCGGCCGGCTGCGCATCGAGTCGGCGTACATCGCGGCGGAGCAGGAGGCCGAGATCGGCGGCGACCTGTACGCGGCGGTGCCGGTGCCGGGCGGCACCCGCCTGGTGATCGGGGACGTGCGCGGCAAGGGCCTGCCCGCGATCGGGGAGGCCGCGGTGCTGATCGGGGCGTTCCGGGGCTCGGCCTACCGGAACCTGCCGCTGCCGGCGATCGCGGCGCACCTGGGCAATTCGGTGTTCTGGAACCTCGCGCACGCCCCCGAGGAGTACTCGGAGTCCTTCGTGACCGCCGTGGTCCTGGACGTCTTCGACGACGGACCGCGCATCGAGATGGTCAACTGCGGGCACCCCCCGCCCCTGGTGCTGCGGAACGGGCGGGTCCGGCCGCTGGAGGTCACCGAGCCGGCGCTGCCGCTCGGACTGACCGCGCCGCTGGAGAGCGACTACAAGCTGGAGAGCTTCGCGTTCGGGCCGGACGAGGTGCTGCTGCTGTACACGGACGGGGTGATCGAGACCCGGAACCGCTCGGGCGCGTTCTATCCGCTGACCGACCGGCTGGCCCAGTGGAACGAGCCCGACCCGGCCGCGCTGGTCCGGCGCCTCCACGACGATCTGCTCCGGTACGCGGGCGGCAACCTGAGCGACGACGTCGCCGTGATCGCGATCACCCGGCCGCCGGAGTACGCGGCGCGGTGACCCGGGCCGGTCGGCGGGGCAGGTCGACGGCGGCGGTCAGCGCCGGCGGATGCGCGCGGCCAGCACCGCCACGTCGTCCTCGCCGCACCGGCCGCCGAGGCGCGCCAGCACTTCGTCGAGGACCTCGGCCACACCGGCACCGGCGGGCAGCCGCATCCGGGCGAGCCGGGCCAGGGAGGCGTCGATGTCCTCACCGCGCCGCTCGACCAGGCCGTCGGTGAACATCAACAGGGTGTCGTCGGGGGTGAGCCCGCGGGTGACGATCTCGTAGCCACCTGCGCCGGTGCCCAGCGGAGGACCGGCGGGCACCGGCAGCGGCCGGGCGGTGCCGTCGGCGCCGAAGACGACCGGCGGGAGGTGGCCGGCGCTGGCGAACGAGGCGATCCCGCGGGCCGGGTCGATCTGGGCCAGCAGGCAGGTCGCCGGGCGGCGGTGGTCGTCCCGGGCCACCACCGCGTCGAGTTGGCGCAGCACCCGGTGGGGCGGCAGCTCGGCGGCGGCGACGTAGCGCAGCCCCGAGCGGTAGGCGGTCATCTCGACCGCGGCCTCCAGGCCGTGGCCCATCACGTCACCCATGACCAGCAGGGTCCGCCCGAAGTGCAGCCGCACCGCCTCGCACCAGTCGCCGCCGACCAGGGCGCCGCTGTCGACCGGCAGGTAGCGGGTGGCGAGTTCCAGGTTGGGGTGGGGGCGGCCGGGCTCGGCCAGGAGGGCGCGCTGGAGGTCCAGGGAGGTGCGCCGGGCGGCGGCGTGCCGGCGGGCGTGGGCGAGGTGGACGGCCGCCAGCCGCGCCGCGTGCTGGAGGGTGGCGGTCTCGTGCGCGGTGAAGCCGCCGCCGGCACGGGCGGCGCGCAGCACGCCGTACAGCCGGCCGTGGGCCAGCAGCGGGACGGACAGCGGGGCCGGTACGGCGGCGCCGCGCGGTTCCAGGAGGGGGGTGCGGCCCTCGGCCGCGACCCGGTGCAGGGCGGCCGGGCGGCCGTCGACCGCGTCGAGGTCGGCGGCGGGGTGGTCCGGGCTGTCGGGCAGCAGCTCCACCACGGCGGCGTCGCACAGCGACCGGCAGACGAACCGGGCGAGTTCGGCGCAGGTGGTGCCGGCGTCCAGCGTGGTGCCGATCCGCTCGGTAGCGTCCTCGGCCGCGCGCAGCCGCCGCGCCCGCTCGGCGTGGCCGGTGCTGATCGCGCTCATGGGTCCACTTCCGGAACTGCTGCTGGTGCGGAGAGCTGACGCGGAGGGGGCGGTGAGGGGACACTCCCCCGCGCCTTCGATCAAACACGGTGCGCAAGCCCACCATCGGTACCGGCGGGCGGAGAGCGGATGAATTCTGGGTGCACGGCGTGCCCCGGCGTACGCCGGGGTGTCAGCGGGCGGTCGGTGCGGGAGCCGCACCGGCCTCCGGGGCGGGCGAGCGGTAGGCGCGGTAGCCGCGGAAGCTGCCGGTGCCGGCCAGCGCCGCGGGCCGCCAGCCGCGGGCGAGGGCGGGCGGGGCGGCGGACGGCGGGACGAGCACCGCGACGGGCTGGTGGGCGGCCGTGGCGCGCAGCTGCTGGGGGGTGGTCCCGGCGTCGGGGCCGGCGGTCTGCCGGGAGGCGCAGCCGGCGTAGTAGGCGAGCTGGACGGCGTGGTCGCCGGTCAGGACGCAGGGCGGCCGGACGCCGAGCGCGTGCAGGGCGGTGGCGGCGGCCGTGAAGTCCTGGCGCATGTGTCGGTTGCGGGCGGTGTTCCCGGTCAGTACCGCGAACTGGACGGCCAGGTGGGCGGCGAGCGCCGTGGCGAGCAGCGCGGTGGCGCGCGGCCGGAGCCGGCCTCCGGGGGCGGCCAGTCGCCACAGGCCGTCGGCCACGGGGAGGGACAGCAGGGCGTAGGCGGGCAGCAGGAAGCGGGGCGCGGCGTAGTCGATGAGGAAGAGGTACGGCACCGCGGTCGCCGCCGCGACGGCGGTCGGCAGCAGCGCGGTGGCCGGGCGCCGGGCGCGCACCGCCGCCAGCACGCCACCGGCGGTCAGGAGCGGCAGCAGGAACCACCACACGGCGGTGACGGGATGGGTCCAGGGCACGTCGCAGGGGCGGCACAGCCCGCGCCCGTCCAGGCTGCGGATCTGGTCGTCCACGGCCAGGTTCCAGCCGATGCCGCCCTGGATCTCGGCCGCGCGCTGCAGACGGGCGAGCAGGCCGCCATAGCGGAGGTACGCCTCGACGATCCAGTCCGCGGCGCCCAGCAGCAGCCCACCCGCCAGCAGCGGGACCAGGGCGGGGCGCCGCCACCGGGGCACCGCGAGGGCCGCGACGGCCGGCACCAGCACCAGCCAGCCGGCGTCCGGCGGGCGCATCAGCGCCGCCGCCGCGACGGCCAGCGGCAGCCCGACGAGCGCCCGGCGGTCCGTGCGGTCCTGTACGGCGCGCAGGAAAAAGCCGGTGGCCGCCAGCGCCCCGTAGGCGGCCCAGAGGTTGGGCATGACCTGGGGCCCGTAGTAGAGGGTGATCCACAGCGTGGCGAAGAGCGCGCCGCCGAGGGCCAGCACCCGGGTGGGGAGCAGCCGCCGCCAGACCCGCAGCGCGACCCACAGGCCGGCGCCGGAGAGGAGCGCGAGGGGGATCCGCAGGGCGGTGGCGGACGGCGTCAGCGCGGCGACCGGGGCGATGAGGTAGGTGATGCCGCGGGCCCGGGGCGCGCTGAAGAAAGCGGCCGGTACATCCCGGGCGACCTGGCTGGCGTAGACCGTCTCGTCCCAGCCCAGACCGGTCCCGGGGACCACCAGGACCAGCTGGAGGAGGGCGAAGGCCGCGCCGGTGAGGGCCAGCCAGGGCAGCGGGCGCGCCGTGGCACGCGGCACGGCGGGCGGCCGGCAGTGCGCGGGGCCGGGCGCCGGGGCCATCCGCACCGCCCGGCCCTCCGGCAGGGACCGGCTCTCTTCCATGGGCACACCTCGCGGGATGGGTGGGCGCACCTGGGGACGGTCCGCCGAGCGGTCCCGGACCGTCCCTGGTCGGGTCCACCGCCATCATGCGGGCCGAGGACCCGCCCGGCACTCCGCGCTCGCCTGTTCGGCAGGCTGCTTCGGCCTGCCGACGGGTCGGACACGCCGCCTACACTGGGCGCTCTGGGCCACCGATGGGACGGAGTGCGGCAGTGGTGAGGAGCATCGAGGGGGAAGCCGCGACGGCCGATCCGTCCGCCGAGGTACTGGCCGAGGCTGCCGCGATGTTCGGGCTGCTGGCCTCTCCCCCACGACTGCACATCGTCTGGGCACTGGCCCAGGGCGAGAGCGACGTCAGCGGACTGGCCGAACGGGTCGGCGGCGCCCTGCCCGCGATCAGCCAGCACCTGTCCAAGCTCAAGCTCGCCGGACTGGTGCGCTCCCGCCGCGAGGGCCGCCGGGTCGTCTACTTCGTCGACGACCCCGACACCGTCGCCGTGATGCGCACCCTCGTCGTCCAACTCGCCGCCCGCAGCGAGGGTGTGTCGCCGGCCCGCCTGCGTGAGCTCGGTGCCTGAGATCACCGCGGCGCCGGGGGCCGGCCAGGTGCCCCCGGACGCGGAAGCGGTGCGCGCGGACGTCGAGGCCGGGACGGTGGAGCCGGCGGCGCTGACCGCGCTGACGTCGTTGCAGCTGCTGCGGCGGTTGGACAGCGGGCCGCGCGGGCTGACCGAGGCCCAGGCCGAGGAGCGGCTGACCCGGTGCGGGGAGAACACCGTGCCGTCGTGGCGTCCGGTGTCCTGGCCGCGGCGCTTCCTGGGTGCGCTGCGGGATCCGTTCACCACGGTGCTGCTGTGCCTGGGGCTGGTCTCGGCGGCCGTCGCGTCCTGGGGCACCGCCTGCGTGATCATGACGCTGGTGGTGGTCAGCTGTGCGCTGCGATCCGGCGGTGAGCACCAGGCCGGTCGGGCGATGGCGGCGCTGCAGGAGCTGGTCGCCACCACCGCGACGGTGCAGCGCCGGTCCGCCGCGGACGCGCCGCCGCAGCTGCGGGAGCTCCCCGTCGACCAGTTGGTGGTCGGTGACGTGGTGCGGCTGGGCCCCGGCGACCTGGTGCCGGCGGACGTCCGGCTGCTGCGCGCCAACGGGCTGACGGTGCACCAGGCGGCGCTGACCGGGGAGTCCGCGCCGGTGCCGAAGCGCGCGGTGGACGCCCCGCCCGGCACCGACCAGGACGCGCCCGAGCCGCCGCACATGTGCTTCCAGGGCAGCAGCGTGGCGACCGGCAGCGGGACCGGTCTGGTGGTGGCGACCGGCGCGGACACCCGGTTCGCCGCCGCGTACCGCGGGCCGGCCCGGCGGCGCGGCGAGACCGCCTTCGACCGGTCGGTGCACGGCATCGCCTGGACGCTGATCCGCTTCATGCTGCTGACGCCGCCGCTGGTGCTGATGGCCAATGCCGCGCTGCGCGGGCGGGGGCTGGAGACGCTGCCGTTCGCGGTGGCCGTCGCGGTCGGGCTGACGCCGGAGATGCTGCCGGTGATCGTGACCACCGCGCTCGCCCGGGGCGCCTCGCTGCTGGCCCGGACCAGCGGGGTGATCGTCAAGCGGCTGCCGGCGCTGCACGACCTCGGCGCGATCGACGTGCTGTGCCTGGACAAGACCGGCACCCTCACCCAGGACCGGCCGGTCGTGGTGCGGTCCGCCGGCCCGGACGGCGCGCCCGATCCGGACGTGCTGCACTGGGCGGCCGTGAACAGCTTCTGGACCATCGAACTGGCCGAACTGCCGGTGCCGGACGCCCTGGACGAGGCGGTGCTGACCGCCGCGGACGAACGGGGCACCGACCCGCTGGAGTACGAGGGCATCGCGGCGCTGCCGTTCGACCCGATGGTGCGGATGTCCACGGCGGTGATCCGCCGCCCGGGGCGGCACGGCACCCACACCCTGGTCGTCAAGGGCGCGGTGGAGGACGTGCTGGAGCGGTGCGGGCGGCTACGGACCGGCGGCGGCGAGACCGCGCTGGACGAGGCGGCCCGGGAACGGCTGCTGCGGTGCGCAGCCGAGGAGGCGGACGGCGGGTTCCGGCTGCTGGCGGTGGCTCGCGGCGACCGCCGGCCCCGGCTCGGCGGATACACCGACGGCGACGTGCGGGGCCTGACCTTCCTGGGCTTCGTGGCGCTGAGCGATGAGCTGGCGCCGTCGGCGGCGGACGCCCTGCGGGTGCTGACCGAGCGCCAGGTGGCGGTGAAGGTGCTCACCGGCGACCATCCCGGCACCGCGGCCCGGGCCTGCCGGGACCTGGGGCTGCCGCCGGGCGAGGTGGTCACCGCCGGCCGGCTCGCCGGGCTGGAGGGGCCGGCGCTGGCCGAGGCAGTCGGCGCGGCCACGGTCGTGGCGCGCTGCACGGCGCAGGACAAGGCCAGGATCGTCGCCGCACTGCGGGCGGACGGGCACACCACCGGGTTCCTGGGCGACGGGGTCAACGACCTGCCGGCGCTGCAAGCGGCGGACGTCGGGATCTGCCCGCGCGGGGCGGTACCGGTGGCGCGCGAGGGCGCCGATGTGGTGCTGGCCGAGAAGGACCTGACCGCGATCGAGCGGGCGATCACCGCCGGCCGGCACGCCAGCGGCAACATCGCGGCCTATCTGCGGATCACCCTGTCGTCCAACCTCGGCAACGTGATCGCCATGCTGGCGGCGGGGCTGCTGCTGCCGTTCCTGCCGATGCTGCCGGCGCAGGTCCTGGTGCAGAACCTCTGCTTCGACGCGGCGCAGCTCTCGCTCGCCTTCGACCGGCCGACCGTGGGGGCGGCGCGCCGACCGGCGGTGCTGCGGCCGCGGGTCTTCCTCCGCTTCATCACCGGGTTCGGCCTGATCAACGCCATGGCGGACCTGGCGACCTTCGGGGTGCTGGCGTTCGTCGCCCATGCCACGCCGGGGACGGACAGCCCGACGATGTTCCACGCCGGGTGGTTCACCGAGAACCTGCTCACCCAGGGGATGGTGATGCTGCTGCTGCGTACGGGGCGGCGGGCCGCCGAGGGGCGCATGGTGGGACCGATCCACCTGGCGGTGACCGGGCTGGCGGTGGTCGGCCTGCTGCTGCCGGTGTCGCCGGTGGCGCCGCTGCTGGCCATGTCGGCCCCGCCGCCGCTGTACTACCTGCTGCTGTCGGCGGTCCTGACGCTCTACGGTGCGGCGCTGGCGTTCGCGCGGATGCGGTACGCGCGCCGGGAGAGCGGCGAGGGCGTGCCCGACGGATCGCCGGAACGATCCGCGGAACACGCCCTCGTAGGGGGTCAGAACGCCTGACGGGGCGGGCGGCTCACCAGTCGCCGCCTCCACCGTCGAACCCGCCGCCGTCGAACCCGCCGCCATCGCCGAAACCGCCCGCGAAGTCGGCCGCGTTGAAGTCGGCGCCGGATTCGCTGCCGCCCTCGGGGCCGTTGAAGAACGACGGGGAGTCGGCGTACGCGCTCGGGGCGCTGAGCACCGAGCCGAGCACGGTCCCGGCGACCATGGCGGTGAGCACACCGCCGCCGCCGAAGTAGCCACCGGCCCACGGCGAGTAGGCCGGTCCGGCGTCCCAGTAGGGCTGCGGCCCGCCCGGGGTCTGGACGGTGCGGGACATCGGCTCCAGGCCGTCGGCCACGCGGGTGGCGTCGGCGGCGCAGGCCGGGACCGGGCGCGGGGCACCGCCGGGCGGGGCCCACTGGACGTCCGCGGTGGAGGGGCCGTGCCGCGGGTCGAAGAAGCAGGGCAGTCGACGCTCGGGCAGCGGGGCGCCGGTGCGGCGGGCGGCCAGCGTGGCCAGCGCGAACCGGCCGTCCTCCAGGGCCTCGGTCACCGGGCGCACGTCCTCGGGGCGGCGGGCCTCGGCCATCCGCGTCTTGGCGAGGTCGTAGGCGTCCAGGGCGCTGGTGTAGTCGGTGCGCATGGCGTCGGTGGCACCGGGCTCGGACGGGTTGAAGTCGAGGCGGTCCAGTTCCTCGCCGAAGGCGGTGATGTCCTCGTCGACGACCACCCGCAGGGCGTCCAGCTCGGCGCGCTCCCGCTCCTCACGCTGCTTCCTGGCGCGGCGCAGGAGGGCGTAGCCGCCCACGCCGCCGGCCACCACCACGGCGCCGCCGATGAGCAGGCCGGTGGCCGAGCCGCCGCCTTCGCCGTCGTTCCAGGACGAGGGTGCCGCGCCGTGCGCCTGGGCGGCGGCCTGCTGGACGAACTCGGTGACCATGCCCTTGGTGTCGCCCATGTGGGAATGTTGCGCGGCGAGCTTGAGGTTGGACGCCGCGTTGCGGGGCAGTACCTGTCGGTCGGCGCCGGCGTTGAAGCCGTTGGCGCCGATGTGGACGGCGTAGACGCCGGTGATGCCGACCTTGGTGCGCAGGTCCCGCATCAGGGTCGGCCGGGGGAATTCGGGGGTGTCCGGCAGGACGGCGACGAAGACCGGCTTGTCGGCGTTCCGTATCTTCTCCGCGAGGGCGTTGCGGTCGGCGTCCGGGAACTGGTCGCGGACCCGCGGATCGACGTACACCGGGCTCTTCTTGAGCGCCTCGGCGACGGTGTCGAGGCCGGTGCCTGCGGCGTGGGCGGGCTGCGGCAGGCCAGCCCCGACGAGCAGCACCAGGGCCGCCAATAGCAGGCCGGTCAGGAGTCTGGGCAGAGCGCCGGGCGATGGCCGGCGAAGGGCGGACATAGGGCTGATCTTCTCCTCAACATCATGGTGATACAGGGGACATGGGCAAGAGGTGACGTACCGGTGCCGGTGCTCGCCGCGCGATGCGCTGCGGCTAACCGTACGAGAGATCGGAGCACGGGTCGTCGGCGGCGGAGCGTGTGGCGCCGCCCGCGCTTCCCGACGGGGTGGTCGGGGCGCCGGCGCCGAGGGCGGGCCGGTCGGCGTAGTCCCGGCCGAGGGTGACGCGGACGCCGGGGGCGGCGGCCTGTCGGAGGACCGCACCGGGGAAGTACCGGGCGACGGTCCGGGCGGGCTCCTGCCGGCCGGGGCCGTATCCGATGACGGTGGTGGTGCGCTGCTGACCGGCGGCGGTGGCGGTGCGGGTGACGTCGAAGCCGGCCGCGCGCAGTTCGGCGGCGGCGTGCGCGGCGAGCCCGGGGACGGTGGTGCCGTTGTAGACCGCGACGCCGATGCCGGCCACGGGCGGTGCGGCGTCCGGCGTCGGGACGGGCGGCGGGGCCTTGCCGTCGTCCGGGGCGCCGGTGCCGCCGGCGGCCCGGCCGTCCACGGCGCGGTCGGCACGCAGCCCGGCCCACAGCTCGTCGGCGTCCGGGTGGACGATCGCGACCCGGGCGCCCTGGTAGCGCCAGGGCAGGGTCCGGAACGTGGTGTCGTGCAGGTCGACGTCCCGCATCGACAGGGCGAAGGCCAGGAGCCGGTCCGCGGAGCCCAGTCCGGGGTCCACGGTCAGGGCCGCGGTGGCCGCCCGGGCCAACGGGAGCAGCGCGGACGGGTTCATGCCGTGGGACCTGACCTTCTTGATCAGCGCGGCGGTGAACGCCTGCTGTCGCTTGATCCTGCCGATGTCGGAGCCGTCCCCGATGCCGTGTCGGAGGCGTACGTAGTCCAGCGCCCGCTGACCGGAGACGGTCTGCGGGCCCCGGGCGAAGACCAGCCCGCCGCGGGCCCCGCGGTTCGGGTCGAGGTCCCCCTGGTAGACGTCCTGGGGCAGGCAGACGGGCACCCCGCCGACGGCCGTGGTCAGCGCGGCGAAGCCCGCGAAGTCGACGACGACGGTGTGGTCCACCCGCAGCCCGGTGAGCTGCTCCACGGTGTTCTGGGTGCAGGCGGGGTTGCCCTTGGTCGTGCGGCCCACGGTGAACGCGGAGTTGAACATCGCGTCGGACTGCGTCGGGGTCCATCGGCCGTCGGGCAGCCGGCACGGCGGGATCTCCACCAGGGTGTCCCGGGGGAAGGACACCGCGAGCGCGTGCCGGCCGTCGCCGTAGACGTGCAGCAGGAACGCGGTGTCCGAGCGCCCCACGTCGCCCTCCCCGCCGCCGAGTCGGCGGTTGCCGCCGGCCCGCGAGTCGGAGCCGATCACCAGGACGTTGCTGCCGCCGCCCGCGGCGGGCCGGTTCGCGCTGAGGCCGTCCGCGCCGAAGGTGTTGATGTCGCCGTTGAGCTGGAGGTAGACCCAGCCCGCGCCGGCGATCAGCAGCACCAGGAGCGAGAGGGTCAGCGCGGCCGCCGCCCGGATCCCGCCGAGCCCGCGCCGCCCCTCTCCGGCGGCTCCGTCCCCGCCCCCGTGTGCGGCGCCTGCGGTGTGGCTGCGTGTCACGTGTGCACCCTCGTCCGTGCGTTTTCCTGCCGGCAGAAGGCTCTCCCCCGCCCAGGGTTATACAGTTGCGCAATGTAGCAAGTGATACCCGCGGCCGGAGCCACGCGACCGGGCGCAGAAACCGACCGTGGTGACAACGAGAGAAGGGTGGCAGCGATGCTGCGCAACGGACTGGAACCCTGGCATCTGCTGGTCGTGGCGCTCGTGGTGATCCTCCTCTTCGGCTCCAAGAAGCTGCCGGACACCGCCCGTGCGCTGGGCAAGTCGCTGCGCATCCTCAAGAGCGAGACCAAGGCGATGAAGGACGACGACGGGACGCCGCCCACCACCACGTATGCGCACGGCCCGCAGGAGCCGGTGGAGGCACCGCGCACACTGCACCCGGCACCCGGCGCTCCCGCCACCGCCGGGGCGACGTCCGGAGGCGTCACCTCCGAGCACCCGGCCGCCGCCCGTACGGACCGGGAGGCCGGGCCGAACCCGGCACCGTGAGGCGGGGCGGCAGCGGACGCCCGACACCGGATGCGGTGCGCGCCAACTCCCCCTCGGGGGACCGCCCCTCAAGGGTCCACCCTGCGCGCGGAGTTGGCCCCGCTTCACGGACTCACCCCGTCGAAGCCGTACCGCAGCGGCTCGCTCTTCACCTTCAGGTCGCGGCGGTAGATGTGCAGCGCCGCGACCTGCATGCCGTCCGGGGCGTTCTCGACCCGGCAGGGGTGGCTCACCTGCAGCACGCTCGGCCGGCCGGTCAGGCGCAACCGCACCCCGTCGGCGGGCCCGCCGAAGAGCACCGCCGTCTCCCACGGCTCCACGTCCGCCATGCCCCGCATCGCCTTCATGTCATCCATGAGCAACACTTTAGGGATTGCGCAATCAGGGAACCATCAAGAGGTGCGCCGCGTTGTCCGGACAGTGGCCCGACATCGCCCTCGTCCGGGCCGCGCGGCCCCGCACCGGACCGGACCGTCGGGCAACCTTGACTCTCGACCCATCGGGGAAGACACGTGCACCAGAACGACCGCTTACAGGCACCGGACACCACCGCATTCGAGCGCACCGTGGACCAGGCCCTGAGCTCCCCGGAGATCAGGGCGGCGCTGTCGCAGACGGCCGGTTCGCTCAATGCCGAGCAGCTGCGCAGCGCGGCGCTCGGGGCGCGCGACACCCTCGCCGCCACCGCGACCACCGAGTACCGCGAGCTCGTCCGGCAGCGCGCCGCCGCGGCCGACGCCCCGCGGCCGGTGCCGCCCCCGCGCGCCGCCGGGACGTCGTCCCGGAGCGGCGGGGTGCTGCCCGCACTGGGAGTGCTGGTGCCCGGCCTGGCCGCCACCGCCGCGGTCGTCTTCCTGCTGTTCGGCTTCGGGCTGCACACGGTGGCCACGTCGTCCCGGCTCGCCGACGAACTGCTCACGGCGGGCTGGACGTCCGCCGGGGTCGCCGGCGTGGCGGTCCTGATCGGGCTGGTCTGGATGCTGGTGACGGCCTCACGCAACCGTGCGGCGGCCGACGCCCGGACGCCCGCCGGGGCCGATCCGAACGTCGCGCGGGCGCACGAAGCCTGGCAACTGGCCCTGCTGGAGCGGGGGATCATGCCGTTCCTGCTCGGTCGGCTCGATACCGCGACCAGCGGCGGCAGACCCCTCGGGCGACCGGCGCTCCCCCGCCCGGCCACGGCCGGGGTGGCCGGCGGCGCGGGCGAGGCCCGTCCGACACCGGCCGACGGCCGCGGCTTCAGCTCTCCCGACTACGCCGCCCCGGACTTCACCGCACCCGACTTCGGCAGCCCGGGCTTCTCCGGGCCGACGGCGCCCGGGGCGCCCTGACCGGGGCCGTCGAGGCACCCCCTCGGCGGCGCCGGCACCGTCCGGCTACGCCCACGGCCGCCGATCCGCGGCCCTCCCGACACCGGCGGCCGGGAGCGCGCGGACCGGGAACTCACAGATGCGCGGCGATGATGGGCATCAGATCCTCGAAGGTGCGGCCGTGCGCGGGCGCGCCGAGCGCCGTCATCTCCCAACCGCCGTCCGACCGGAAGACCTTGGCCATGATCTGGGCGGTGTGCGAGCCGCCGCCGGAGAGGGAGTAGCGGGCCAGCTCCTGGCCGTTGGTCTCGTCCAGCAGCCGGCAGAAGGCGTTCTCCACCTCCTGGAAGGTCTGCCCGGTGAAGGAGTTGACGGTGAAGACGATCTGGTCGACATGGACCGGCACGCGCGCCAGGTCCACCAGGATCGACTCGTCGTCGCCCCCCTGGCCGGCGCCACCGACGAGGTTGTCGCCGGTGTGGCGCACCGAGCCGTCGTCGCTCACGAGGTGGTTGAAGAAGACGACGTCGACGGGCTGCTGGCCGGCGAAGAGCACCGCCGAGGCGTCGAGGTCGATCTCCCGGGCGGTGAGCCGGGCGAGAAAGCCCTTGCGGCGCGCGGCCTGCCAGCCCAGGCCCATCCGGACCACGCTCAGCGCGCCGCCGTCGGACTTGCTCAGGCTGACCTTCTGGCCCTTGCTCAAGTTCACACTCATCTGATTCCCCATATGTCGGTCTCCAGTGGAAACGGATGCACCGGCACGGCAGTTCCGGCTTCCGCCGACCAATCCGCAGGTCGGCTCGCGGGAGGGGCCGACACCGCGGCCCGGAGGCCGCCGCCGGCCGCCGGACCGGGCACCCGTTCAGTTCCGGGAGTTGCCGAACAGCAACCGGTAGACGATGAGCAGGACCAGGGCACCGGCGACGGCCGCGACCCAGGTGGCGAGGTCGAAGAAGTTGTGCGCGATCGGCCGGTGCAGGAACTTCGCCGACAGCCAGCCGCCGATGAACGAACCGGCGATGCCGATGAGCGTGGTGCCCACCAGACCGCCCGGATCGCGTCCGGGAAGCAGGAACTTGGCTATCGCCCCGGCCAGGAGCCCGAGCACGATCCAGCTGATGATGCCCACGGGACATCCTCTCCTCGGTCGTTGTCCACGGCGGTCGCCGTCCACGGCCCTCGCCGCGTAACGGACGTCGCTCTCCAAGGACGCCCTGATGACGACCGCCGTTGCGTACGGACCGAAAATCTACATCACTGTAGAAGTTGGTTGGGCACGAACGAGCCAGGGCGGTCCGCGCAGCGTTTGCCCGGGTGACGGGCGGGCGGGACGCTGGAGGCATGGCGTGCGCCGCGCTCCCGGAGACGCTGTCCGGGTGGGCCGTCGAGCGGCCGGGGCCGATTGCCTCCGGGCCGCTGACGGCGGTGCGCCGGCCCGTTCCGGAGCCGGGGCCCGGGGACCTGCTGGTGAGGGTGGAGGCTTGCGGTGTCTGTCGTACGGATCTGCATCTCGCTGAGGGTGATCTTCCATCGCACCGGCCGGCGACCATACCGGGACACGAGATCGTGGGCCGGGTGGCTGCCGCGGGTGCGGCGGTGACGCGGTTCCGGACCGGCGACCGGGTGGGCGGGGCCTGGCTGCGCGCCACCTGCGGGGAGTGCCGGTACTGCCGGGCCGGCGCCGAGAACCTCTGCCCCGTCTCGCGGTACACCGGGTGGGACGCGGACGGCGGATTCGCGGACCTGACGCTGCTCGCGGCGGACTACGCCTACCCGCTGCCGGAGTCGCAGGACGCGGCGACGCTGGCGCCGCTGCTCTGCGCGGGGATCATCGGCTACCGGGCGCTGCGGCGGTGCGCGCTGCCACCGGGCGGGCGGCTGGGCATCTACGGCTTCGGTGGCTCGGCACACCTGGCCGCGCAGGTCGCGGTGGCCGAAGGGGCCCGGTTGCACGTGCTCACCCGATCCGCGCGGGCCCGTCAACTGGCGCGCGAACTGGGCGCGGTGTCCACCGGCGACGCCTACGACCGCCCGCCCGAGCCGCTGGACTCCGCCATCCTCTTCGCACCGGTGGGCGAGCTGGTGCCGGTGGCACTGGCGGCGCTGGACCGCTCCGGGACACTCGCCGTCGCCGGCATCCACCTCACCGACATCCCCCCGCTCACCTACCAGGAACACCTCTTCTACGAGCGGAACCTGTGCAGCGTGACGGCGAACACCCGGCGCGACGGGCGGGAGTTCCTGGAGACCGCGGCACGGATCGGGATCCGCGTGACCACCACGCCGTATCCCCTGGGCCGGGCCCCCGAGGCGCTCGGCGACCTGGCGGGCGACCGGGTCCAGGGGGCCGCGGTGCTGCTGCCCGACCCGGACTTCAGTCCGTCGTGAGATAGGCCGCGACGAGGTCAGCGGGGGCCGCCTGCTTCCAGGAGTCGACGAGGATGTCGCGGAGTTCGTCGAGGTCGTCGAGGGCGGCCAGGCGCACCCGGACCCAGTTCGAACCCGCCTCGTGGGGCGGCACCCAGAACTTCTCCGGCTCCGCCGCGATCAGTTCGCCCCGCTCGTGCATCGGGCACCGCACGGCGAACGAGGTCTCGTCGTCCGGCACGGTGATGAACATCTTCCCGGCGACCCGGAAGGTGGGCATCCCCCAAGCCTGCTTCTCCGCGGTCTGCGGAAGGGCGAGCGCGATGCGGCGGACGTCGTCGGAGTCGGGCGTGGAGCCGGATACGGGGGTCACGGCACCAGCGTACGGTGCGATGATCTCCACGCGGGACGCACCGGACCGCCGGAGCGGGGCACCGCGCCGGGGCACCGCGCCGGCGCCCCGCGCTCCCCGCTCCCCGGGCCGTCGGGGCTCACCAGGGGGACGGTGCGTAGTCCTTGAGGAAGCAGCCGTGGACGTCCTCGCCCTGCTCGCCGCGGACGATCGGGTCGTAGACCCGGGCCGCGCCGTCCACCAGGTCGAGCGGGGCGTGGAAGCCCTCGTCGGCCAGGCGCATCTTGTCCGGGTGCGGGCGCTCGTCGGTGATCCAGCCCGTGTCGACCGCGGTCATCAGGATGCCGTCGGTCTCCAGCATCTCGCGGGCGCTGGTGCGGGTGAGCATGTTGAGCGCGGCCTTGGCCATGTTGGTGTGCGGGTGGCCCGGACCCTTGTAGCCGCGGCTGAACTGGCCTTCCATCGCGGAGACGTTCACCACGTACTTACGGCGCGCACGGGAAGCCGCCATCGCCGGGCGCAACTTGCTGACCAGCAGGAACGGCGCGGTCATATTGCAGAGCTGGACCTCCAGCAGCTCGACCGGGTCGACCTCGTCCACCGTGTGGATCCAGCTGTTGGTCGCGTGCAGGTCCGGCACCAGGCCGCCGGCGTCGATCGCGGTGCCCGCCTCGATCCGGGCGGGCGAGGCGGAGCCGCTGGTCAGCGCGAGGGCGGTGAGGTTCTCCGCGGTCAGCTCGGTCGCCCCGCCGGGTGCCACGGCGGGCAGCGCGGGGGCACCGCTGCCGAAGCGGCCCAGGACGACGGAGGTCGGCAGCTCTCCGGCGGGCAGCGGCGCCGACTCGGCCTCGATCAGCCTGCCGTACGCCTCGGGCGAGCGGCGCACGGTCTGCGCGGCGTTGTTGATCAGGATGTCCAACGGGCCCTCGGCGCCGACCGTCTCGGCGAGCGAGAGGACCTGCGACGGGTCGCGGAGGTCGATGCCGACGATCTTCAGACGGTGCAGCCACTCCGCGCTGTCCGGCATCGCCGTGAAGCGCCGGATCGCGTCGTTGGGGAAGCGGGTGGTGATGGTGGTGTGGGCACCGTCCCGCAGCAACCGGAGCGCGATGTACATGCCGATCTTGGCCCGGCCGCCGGTGAGCAGCGCCCGCCGCCCCGTGAGGTCCGTACGGGCCTCACGGCGGGCCCGGTTCTCGTGGGCGCAGGACGGGCACAGCTGGTGGTAGAAGGCGTCGACCTCGACGTAGCGGCTCTTGCAGACGTAGCAGCTGCGGGGGCGCTGCAGGATGCCGGCGTACTCCGTGCTCACCGAGCTGGCCAGGGCGCGGCCCATGGTCTCGTCGTCGATGCGGTCGGCGGCGCCGGTGGCGGTGGCCTCGGTGACCGCCTTGTCGTGGGCGGTCTTGGCGGACCGGCGCTCCTGCCGGCGGCGGCGCTTGACCTCGCGGAAGATGCCGGCGGTGGCCCGCCGTATGGTGATCGCGTCGGGGTGGTCCACCGGCAGCTCGTCCAGTTCCTCCAGGACGCTCAGGCAGATCGCCATCCGCTCCGCGTCGATTCCGGCGCCCTCGGCCCGGCCTTCTTCGATCACCGTCATCGCCGCTGCCGCTTTCCTGGATCGTTCGGTCTCTCGGGGCCTTGGGCCCTCGGGACCGCATGTTCGAGCTTCGGCGGAACTTTACTTGACTTCCGCGCCCCCGCCCAAAGACGGGGATCACACCCCCGGTCGGCGGACCGTCCCGCGGGTTCCCGTCCCGCGGCACCGCACGGCCGGGCGCACGCGGCCTCCCCGCCCCCTGCGGGCCGAGCCGTGTCACGGCCGGCCGGGCTGTCTCGTCCCAGGTGACGAAAACAGCTTCGGGAATCCGGAAGGCGCTGGTCATGCGAGTGTGCGCGGCAGATGGGGGCGGGGTCGTGGGACGGCGACGGCCGCCTCGGCGGCGGGGCGTTCGGAGGCCGCGTGCCGTCAACTCGCCGTGCGCGCACGGCGCCACGTGGCGGCCGGCCGGCCCCGGTTCGAGGCCGACCGCACCGAGCGTGAGGAACTCGCCGGGCGGTTCTTCGACGCCTTCAAGGAGGGTGACGTCGACGGGTTGCGGGAGCTGCTGGCCGCCGATGTGCAGGCGGTCGGCGACGCCGGCGGCAAGGCCCCGCCGTGGGGCCGGGGCGCCTTCGGCATCGAGAACGTGGCCCGGCTGCTCGCCGCGTTCGCCCCGCGGTTCACCGGGATCGGCGGCATCGTGGAGCCGTGCGAGGTGAACCGGCATCCGGGCGCGATCTTCCGCGACCGCGACGGCAAGGTCCTCGGCGCCTGGGCGCTCGACATCCTGGACGGGCAGATCCAGGCGATCCGCGCGGTCCTCAACCCCGACAAGCTCGGCCACGTGGGCCCGGTGGCGGACGCCTGGGCGGCCCTCCGCGAGGCGAACGCGTCGTTCCGCTGCCATGATCACCGGCGGTCGACACAATGAGGGCGTGCCGAATCACGCTGAACTCACCCTCGCCGATGGAACATCCATCCGCTTGGAGCTCGCTCCGGCGCACGGCGCGCCCCGGCCGGCGGACTCCTCGGACGGGGACCCCGCGGCCGATCTGCCGGGCGGGATCGAGGAGTTGATGCCGAGGGCGCGCGGCGGCGAGCGGGCCGCGGCGACCGCGGTGGCGGCGCTGCGCACCACGCTCCGGCCGCTGGGCCCGCTGCTCCAGGAGATCCATGACGCGGTCGCCTCCGCCGAACAGCCCCCGGACCAGATGTCGGTGCAGTTCGGGGTGCAGATCGGCCAGGACCTCAAGCTCGGCATCGTCGGGGCCAACGGGCGGGCGTCGTTGACGATCACCGCCACCTGGCGGCCGCAGCAGGCCGAGTGAGGGGCCGGTGCTCCGCCGCACCCGGGACCCCTATATCGAGCTTTCGTCATTCGAAAGATGAATTTCACCATTTGATCGACGCTGCCGCCGACCGTCGAACCGGGCGAGGAGCTGCCGAACCGCAGCGGTGATCCCCGCACCGGCTCCGGCGAGGCCGCACCCCGCCCGGCGGCGTAACGTCAGCACTGTGCCGCGGCTGTGGGTAGGTGCGCCATGACGACCGGCGGGGCCGAGAAGGCTCCGCTGGGCCAGGAACTGCTGCGGACGAGGGCGGAGACCGGGGCCTCGTCGGCCATGGTCTACGAGCTGGCGCCGGACGCGCCGGTGCTGCGGCTGACCGCGCTGAGCGGGATCCCGCCGCCGGTGCTGGAGCCCTGGCGGCGGATCGCGCTGGCGGCCCCCATCCCGGTGGCGGTGGCGGCGCGCCGACAGCGGCTGGTGTGGGCGGCCGACCACCAGCAACTGGCCCGGGACTTCCCCCGTACGGCAGTGGCGCTGCCGTACGACTTCGCGCTGGGCGCGGCACCGCTGGACGACGGGACCGGCTGCCGGGGCGCGGTGGTGCTGCTGTGGCCGTCCGGCCACGGGTCCGCGCTGTCGGCGGCCGAGCGCACCGCGTTCGAGGCCGCCTGCCGGCGACTGGCGGCACTGCTGCCCGGTGGCGGCACCCCTGACGGGCCGCTGGTGGTCCTGGAGCCCCCGGCCCGCGTCGTCGGCCCCGACGAGGCGCTGGCCGCCGTCGACTACGTCGAGCGGCTGCCGGGCGGCGGCTGCGCGCTCGACCTGGAGGGCCGGGTCACCATGCTCAGCGCCGGCGCGGCGGGGCTGCTGGGCGCGGACCCGGACGTGCTGCGCGGTGCCCGGCCGTGGGAGGTGCTGCCCTGGTTGGCCAGCCCGGCCTTCGAGGACCGCTGCCGCGCGGCGGTGTTGAGCCGCCGCCCGGTCTCGTTCACCGCCTGCCGCCCGCCGGGGCAGTGGCTGGCGTTCCGGCTGTTCCCGGACGGCCGCGGGGTGAGCGTGTGGATCAGCGCCTCGGACGAGGAGCCGCGCCCGGAGGTTCGCTGGCCCACGGAGGCCATCCCGCTGCGGGCCGGGCAGATGTACCACGTGCTGCACCTGGCGGCCGCGCTCACCGAGGCGGTGGGCGTCAAGGACGTCATCGAGCTGTTCGCCGACCAGATCGTGCCGGCGTTCGGCGCCCAGGGCATGCTGATGTACGCCGCGGAGGCCGGCCGGCTGCGGACCGTCGCCGAGCGCGGCTATCCGCCGGAGGTCGTGGAGGCGTTCGAGGGCCTGCCGCTGAGCACCGCGCAGAGCCCCACCGTGCGCGCCCTGGCCACCGGCGAGCCGAGCTTCTTCAGCTCCGCCGAGGAGACCGAGGCCCGCTTCCCGGGGCTGGCCCGGCAGACCGGGATGGCCGCCCGGGCGGTGCTGCCGCTGATCGTCTCCGGCCGCCCGGTGGGCTGCTGCGTCCTGGCGTACCGGCGTCCGCGGACCTTCAGTCCGGAGGAGCGGCAGGTCCTGACGTCGCTGGCCGGGCTGATGGCCCAGGCCCTGGACCGGGCCAGCCTCTACGACACCGCGCAGCAGCTGGCACACGACCTCCAGGCGGGTCTGCTGCCGCACCGGCTGCCGCCGGTCCACGGACTCCAGGTCGCCGCGCGCTACCTGCCCGCTACCCGCGGAATGGACATCGGCGGCGACTTCTACGACCTGATCCGGCTCGGCGAGCACCAGGTGGCCGCGGTGATCGGCGACGTCCAGGGGCACAACGCGGCGGCCGCGGCGCTGATGGGCCAGGCCCGCACCGCCGTACACGCCTACGCGACCGCAGGCGCGGCGCCGGACGAGGTGCTGGCCCGCACCAACCGGCTGCTCGCCGACCTGGACCCGGACCTGTTCACCAGCTGCCTCTACGTCCACCTCGACCTGGCCACGCACCTGGCCCGCCTGGCCAGCGCCGGCCATCCGCCGCCGGTGCTGCGCCATCCCGATGGGCGTACCGACGTGCTGCGGGTGCCGCCCGGGATGCTGCTGGGCGTCGCGCCGGGCACCCGCTTCGCGGCCACCACGGTCGCCCTGCCGCCCGGGGCGGTGCTCGCGCTCTACACCGACGGGTTGGTCGAGCGGCCCGGCACGGACCTGGACGACGGGGTGGCGGCCCTGGCCGCCGATCTGGGCGCGGCGCGGTATCCGGACCCGGACCCGAGCGGCCTCGCCGACACGGTCCTCGCCCGACGCGGGGCCCATACGGAACGACTGGACGACGTGGCGCTGCTGCTGCTCGCCCCGACCGCCGACGTACCGGGCGGCGGAGCATGACCCGGTATACCGGGAGGCGGTGCGTCCGCGGGCGGCGTACGGAGCGGAGGGGCACGGATGGATCCGGAGCCGGGCGGTGCACCACCGGACACGGAGGACCGCGGGTATCCGGCGCACCAGGCGCCGGGGTGCGCGGGACTGCCGGCGCTGGACGCCGCGGTGGCGGGGTGCCGGGCCTGCCCCCGGTTGGTGGCCTGGCGGGAGCAGGTGGGGCGGGAGCGCCGGGCGGCGTTCCGGGACTGGGAGTACTGGGCGCGGCCGGTGCCGGGCTTCGGCCCCGCGGACGCGGCGTTGGCGGTGGTGGGCCTGGCACCGGCCGCGCACGGCGGCAACCGCACCGGCCGGATGTTCACCGGCGACGCCTCCGGGGACTTCCTGTTCGCGGCGCTGCACGCGGTGGGGCTGGCCTCGCAGCCGACCGCCACGCACCGGGGCGACGGGCTGGAGCTGTACGGGGTGCGGGTCACCGCGCCGGTGCACTGCGCTCCGCCGCAGAACCGGCCGACGCCGGCCGAGCGGGACACCTGCCGCCCCTGGCTGGTGCGGGAGCTGGATCTGCTGGCGCCGGGGCTGCGGGTGGTGGTGGCGCTGGGCGGGTTCGGTTGGCAGGCGGTGTGGCCGGCGCTCGGTGCGGCGGGCTGGCCGGTGCCCCGTCCGCGGCCGGCGTTCGGCCACGGTGCCGAGGTGACCCTGCCGGCCGCCGCGGGGCGCGGGGAGCTGCGGGTGCTCGGGTGCTACCACCCGAGCCAACGCAACACCTTCACCCGCACGCTCACCCCGGAGATGCTGGTGGAGCTGCTCGCCCGGGCCCGCGCATGCGCCGGGCTGTGAGCGGGGCGGTGAGGGGGACCGAAAGCCCCGAGGCCAGTACCCTCAGATGGGGTAAATACCACATATAACGCATGCATCCTGCTCGTCCGGCAGAGACGGAACGGCTCAGATGGTGGACTTCGAGGAGCACGGCCACGGCGGGCGGCGAGCGCCGCTCGACATCGCCGATGCCGCCCTGGTGCTGTGCGACGCCCGCGGGCGCGTGGAGAGCTGGCCGGAGGGCGCCGAGCGACTGTTCGGCCACCCGGCCGCGGACGTGGTGGGCCGGGCCGCCGCGGCGCTGCTGGCCCCGGACGACGCGGACCGGCTGCCCGAGCTCGCCGCGGAGTGTCGGGCGCACGGCAGCTGGAGCGGGACGCTCACCGCCCGGCGCAAGAACGACGCCCCGGTCGACGTCATGGTGCAGCTGGCCCGGGTGACCGACGGCGAGGGCGCCGCGCACTGGCTGGTGGTGGCGGCCGAGGCGTCGTCGTTGCCGGGCTGGGAGATGAGCCGGGCGGTGCTGGAGAAGCTCCTGATGCAGACGCCGGTCGGCATGGCCGTGGTCGACACCGACCTGCGGTTCGTCTGGTCCAACCTCGCCCTGGAGCGGTTCGGCGGCGGCCGGGCGCGGGACCGGATCGGCCGGCGGCTGGCCGAGGTCCAGCCGGGCCTCGACGCGGAGGCGTTGGAGGAGCAGATGCGCCGCGTCCTGGAGAGCGGCGAACCGGTGCTGGGCTACGAGCACATCGGCCGCCCGCAGTCCGAACCGCGCCACGAACGGGCCCACGCGATGTCCTTCGTCCGGCTCGACGGCTTCAACGGCCGCCCACTCGGCGTGTGTTACACCGTCATCGACATCACCGAGCGGTACCGCAACCGCCAGCGGCTGGTCCTGCTGGACCGGGCCGGCACCGCCATCGGCCAGACCCTGGACGTGCTGCGCACCGCGCAGGAACTGGCCGACGTCGCGGTGCCCGACCTCGCCGACTTCGTCACCGTGGACCTGCTGGACTCGGTGATCCGCGGCGGCGAGCCGCTCACCGGGCCGCCCGGCGACGCGGACCGGGTCGCACTGCGCCGCGGCGGCCAGCAGTCCTCCCGGGCGGGCATCCCCGAAGCGGTCGTCGCCGTCGGGGACCTGGCGTCCTACCACTCCTGGTCCCCGCCCATCCGGGCGATGGCCGACGGCACGTCGTGGCGGGTGGAGTGGCTGGACCCGCACGGCCCGGAGTGGGCCGCCGACGTCCCCGGCGGCCGGCGGCGGCAGCTGCGGGAACAGGGCCTGCACACCGCGATGGTGGTGCCGATCCGGGCGCGCGGCACGACCATGGGCGTCACCAGCTTCTTCCGCTGCGCGCCCGGCGAACCGTTCGGCCCGGACGACCAGCGGCTGGCCGAGGAGTTCGTGGCCCGGGCCGCGGTGTGCCTGGACAACGCCCGCCGCTACACCCGGGAGCGCGCGGCGGCGCTCACCCTCCAGCGCAGCCTGCTGCCGCAGGGCGTCGCCGACCACAGCGCACTGTCCCTGGCGACCTGCTACCGGCCGGCCGACGAACTGGCCGGGGTGGGTGGCGACTGGTTCGACGTCATCCCGCTGTCCGGGGCACGGCTGGCGCTGGTGGTGGGCGAGGTGCGCGGGCACGGCATCAGCGCGATCGCCACGATGGGCCGGCTGCGCACCGCGGTACAGACCCTCGCCGCCCTGGACCTGCGCCCGGAGGAGCTCCTCGCCCGCCTCGACGACCTGGTCAGCCGGGTGTCGGAGGAGGGCGGCAAGGGCGCGGAGACCGGCGCGACGGGCACCAGCTGCCTCTACGCGGTCTACGACCCGGTCGGCCGCTGCTTCACCATGGCCAGCGCCGGGCACCCGCCGCCGGTCATCGTCGCCCCCGACGGCACCGCCGCCTACGCGGAGCTCCCGGTCGGCCCCCAACTCGGCGTCAGCGGGCTGCCGTTCGAGGCCGTCGAGGTGGCCGTCAAAGAGGACAGCGTGCTCGCGCTCTACACCGACGGGCTGCTGGCCGGCGCGGACCGCGAGGCCGGCCAACCGGCCAAGGAACGGCTGCTGCACGCCCTCGCCGCGCCCGGCGACTCCCTCGACGCGCTGTGCGAGTCGGTCATCGGCGCACTGGTGCCGCGCCGGCAGCACGACGACGTCACGCTGCTGCTGGCCCGGACCCGCGGGCTGGCCACGGACCGGTTCGCCTCATGGGAACTGGCCGCCGACCCCGCCGTGGTGGGCCGGTCCCGGGAGATGGCCGCCCGGCAGCTGGCCGAATGGGGCCTGCCGGCGCTGACGTTCACCACCGAGCTGGTGGTCAGCGAGCTGGTCACCAACGCGATCCGGTACGGGTCGGGGCCGATCCGGCTGCGGCTGATCCTGGAGCACACCCTGATCTGCGAGGTGTGCGACGGCTCCAGCACCTCGCCCTACCTGCGGCATCCGCGGACGACCGACGAGGGCGGCCGCGGGCTGTTCCTGATCTCCCAGTTCACCCACCGCTGGGGCACCCGCTACACCACCGACGGCAAGGTGATCTGGGCGGAGCAGGTGCTGACCACCTGACCCCGCCCGGCCCGGCTCACCCGGCTCACCCGGCCTGCGCGGCGCCGGCCGCCTGCGCCGTCGCCCGCGCCCGGGCCGCCGCCGCGGCCTCCGGTGCGCCCACCTGCTCCGCCAGCCGGGCCTTGGCCGACCAGTTGTAGGGGCAGATCGGGCGGAGCCGGCTGCGCTCGCTGAGCAGCGTGCGGGCCAGGTCGTGCCGGCCGGCCCGGAGCGCGGCCTCGACCAGGGTGCGCTGGACGGCGTCGCGCTGGGCGTGGCTGCCGCCGAAGTCGTTCAGCCGGTGGCGGACCGGCAGCAGCAGATCGGCGGCGCCGGCGAAGTCGCCCCGGCCGTAGGCGAGCAGGGCCCGGCAGACGGGCAGGCCGATGTCGGCGGTCATCGCGCGGTTGGCGGGCGTCGGGCCGGCCGGGGTCCGCGCCAGCCACTGCTCGCGGTCCCGGACGAGCCGCTCGGCCCGGTCCGGGCGGTCGGCACCGACGTACGCCATCACCGCATGGGCGTCGTTGAAGGCGTAGTACGGGCCGTCGTCGCGGCGCTCCCAGGCGTCGGCGACGGCGGCCCAGCGGGCGCTCAGCTCGTGCCCGGCGAGGTGCAGGCGCCACAACAGGGCGGCGGCGTCGATGAGTTCCATGGCCACGTCCCGCGTCTCGTCGTGGCGCAGCGCGGCGTCGTAGATCTCCAGGACCCGGGCGGTGTCGCCGGATTCCAGGGCGTACAGGGCGTAGTGCCACCAGTTGTGGACGGTGAGCAGGGTGCCCTTGGACCAGGCGTCGGTGCGGGCGTCCAGGAAGCGGGTGCCGTCGGTGAAGCGACCGCGCATCTCGTAGGTGTGCGCCACGCCGTGGATGGCCCAGACGTCCTGCGGGTGCCGCTCCAGCGCGGCCAGGCCGGTCTGCTCGGCGTGTTCGTAGTGGCCGTTCTCCTCCAGGCCGAAGGTGTACATGCCCAGCAGCGGGCCGTAGTGCGGATCGTCGTCGTCCCAGGCGTCCAGGGCGCCGCCGACCCGGTCGCGCAGCCGCAGCGCGTCGCCGGTGAGGAAGTCGTGCTGGTGGCCGGCGAAGAGGGCCAGCAGGTCGCGGGGGTGGGCGACGGTGATCTCGCCGAGGATCCGTCCGGCGGTGTCGAGGTCGCCGTCCAGCCACGCCTCCGCGGCGGCCAGGTGCATCCGCTCGCGCGGGGTGAGGCGGGCGGGGTCGAGGCCGGTGCGGAAGGCGGTGAAGGTGTCGCGGGCGGCCGCCGCCTGCTGCTCCTCGGTGCCCAGCACGCCCAGATAGGCGGCGAGGGCGTGGCCCATCGGGGAGCGGGGCGCGGCGGTCAGCACCGCCCGTGCGGGCTCCTCGACGCCGGGGCGGAAAAACAGCAGGTCGTCCAGGGCCCGTTCGTAGTGACCGAGGGCCTCGGTGCCGGTCTCGGTCATGGCGTGCCCGTGCCGGTCGGCTGTCATGGTGACTCCTGCGGGTGCGTGGGTGCCGTCGGATCCTGCCGGATCCATGGGTCCGTCGGTCCGGATCCACGGGCACATAGGTACCCCCGTCGCCCCGCTCCGCCCCGTCTCTTCTGGAAAGGTCCGCTTATGCTCCCGCTGGACGGCATCACCGTGGTCGCACTCGAACAGGCGGTCGCGGCCCCCTTCGCCACCCGCCAACTCGCCGACCTGGGCGCCCGGGTCATCAAGGTGGAGCGCCCCGGCACGGGCGACTTCGCCCGCGGCTACGACGAGACGGTGCGCGGGATGTCCAGCCACTTCGTCTGGCTCAACCGCAACAAGGAGTCCCTCGCGCTCGACGTGAAGAGCCCCCAGGACGCCGCGGTGCTGCACCGGCTGCTCGCCCGGGCCGACGTCTTCGTGCAGAACCTCGCGCCGGGGGCCGCCGAACGGCTGGGCCTGGACGCCGCGACGCTGCTCGCGGCCCACCCGCGACTCGTGGTGTGCGGCATCTCCGGCTACGGCACCGGCGGCCCGTACGCCCACGCCAAGGCGTACGACCTGTTGGTGCAGTGCGAGGCCGGGGCGATGTCGCTGACCGGCACGGAGCAAGAACCGGCCAAGATCGGGATCCCGGTGGCCGACATCGCCGCCGGGATGTACGCCTACAGCGGCATCCTGACCGCCCTCTACGAGCGCGAACGCACCGGCCGGGGCGGCGCCTTCGAGGTCTCGATGCTGGAGGCGCTGGGCGAATGGATGGGCTACCCGGCCTACTTCACCCGCTACGGCGGCACCACCCCGCCCCGCTCCGGCGCCGAGCACGCCGCCATCGCCCCCTACGGGCCCTACCCCGCGGCGGACGGCACCCGCGTCTTCCTCGGCGTCCAGAACGAGCGGGAGTGGGCGGCGTTCTGCGCCGAGGTGCTGGAACTCCCCGAACTGGCGGCCGATCCCCGGTTCGACCGGAACTCCGCCCGGGTCGCCCACCGGGAGGCGCTGCGGGAGCGGATCGAGGCGTGCTTCGCCCAACTGGCGGCCGAGGAGATCGAACGGCGGCTGGCCGGCGCCCGGATCGCCCACGCACGGCTGCGGGACGTCGCGGAGTTCACCGCGCACCCGCAGCTCGCCGCCCGGGACCGCTGGCGCACCGTGGACTCCCCCGTCGGCCCGCTGGACGCGCTGCTGCCGCCGGTCACCGTCGCCGGCCGGGAACCCCGGATGGACCGGATCCCGGCCCTGGACGAGGACCGGACGCGCATTCTGGCGGAACTCGACGCCACGGAACGGGAAACGGAAGGCAAGCGGTGACGGCCCTCTGGCCAGCCGCCGCCCGTCGTACGACCATGTCCCCGGCCCCGTCGCTAGGTTCCCGTCGTCCGGGAGTCGACGGCCGGGCCCACCCTCCCTCCGAAAGGAACCCGTCCATGGGCAGACCCCTCGCCGCCCGCGGCCGTCCCGTCCCCGCGCCGCTGGCCGCCCTGCTGGTGCTCGTCCTGGCACTCCTCGCGGTACCCGCACCGCCCGCGCACGCCGCCGGCGCGCCCGGAGACCCGGCCTCCACCGTCGACGCGTACTGGAGCGCGCGGCGCATGGAGGCCGCCGAACCCGTGGTGGACAAGGGGCCCGAGGCCCCCCGGCCCCGTGCCGCCACCACGCCGATCCCGCCCAGCCACCCCTTCGCGGGCCTGCCCCAGGTGGGCACGTTCTTCTGGACGGACGGCAGCAACACCGGCCGGTTCTGCGGCGGGACGGTGATCCGCAGCCCGCACCGCGACCTCGTCATCACCGCGGGACACTGCCTGCGCTCCCCCGACCCGAAGAAGTACCTGTCCTTCGTGCCGCAGTACCACGACGGGCTCAAGCCGCACGGCATCTACCCCGTCGAGCGGATCTACCTCGACCAGCGCTACTACGACCTCGGTACGGACGCCGGCGCCCGCTGGGACTACGCGCTCGTGCGGGTCGGCCCCCGCGAGGACGGCTCCCGGGTCCAGCAGGTCACCGGCGGCTTCGACCTCCTCCCCTACCCCGGGTACGACCACTCCGACGTCCGGCTCATCGGCTACCCCGGCAGCAGCGACGCCCACTACCCCGAACCGCTGGACTGCTCCTCGTCCACGCACCGCTACACCAGCACCGACCCGGCCGCGCCGGGGGACTTCCTGGAGATCCCCTGCGCCGGCTACATCGGCGGCACCTCCGGAGGGCCGTTCCTGGTACGGGACTTCCGCGGCTACGCCGTGATCGGGGTGATCGGCGGCTACCACACCGGCGGGGACACCCCGGACATCTCCTACAGCTCGTACTTCACCCTCGACATGGCGATGCTGTACCTGCACGCCGTGCGGGGCGACACCCCGGCGGCGCCGCGCACCGCGACCTGACGCGACCGGGCGTACACGGGACCGCCGGGTGGCCTGAATTCCCCTGTGCCGATGGCCGGTTCACGGCCATCATCGTTCGACCACAGAGGTCATTCGTTCGTCTGTTCTTCATCCGGTGGACGCGGCCGAGTCCATCCGGTGGCTTCTAGGGTTACCGCGCTCCTTCCCCCCATACGCTCGTCACTTCTGTCCGGAGGACAGTCATGACCGCAGTCAAGGCGCGCAAGCGCACCCGGCGTTCCCTCACCGCGCTGGCCGGCGCGGCGGCCCTCGCCGCCGCCTCGGTCGGCCTGTGGGCCGCCACCGGCGCCACCGCGACCGCGCAGACCACCGGGCTCCCCTCGCCCGACCACGTGGTCGTGGTGATGCTGGAGAACCACGCCTACGGGCAGGTGGTCGGCAGCTCCAGCGCGCCCTACCTGAACTCCCTCAAGGCCGGCGGCGCCGACCTCACCCAGTCGTTCGCCCTCACCCACCCCAGCGAGCCGAACTACTACATGCTCCTCTCGGGCTCCAACCAGGGCCGCACGGACGACAGTTGCGTGTCGGTCGGTTCGATGTCCGCGCCCAACCTCGCCTCCGAGCTGCTCGCCGCCGGCCAGACCTGGGCGAGCTACAACGAGGGACTGCCGAGCCAGGGCTCGACCACGTGCAGCAGCGGCGACTACGCACAGAAGCACAACCCGTGGTTCGGCTTCTCCAACGTGCCGACCGACACCGCCAAGACGATGGACCAGTTCCCGTCCGACTACAGCACCCTGCCGAAGGTCTCCTTCGTCATCCCCGACCTCTGCAACGACATGCACGACTGCTCGGTGGGCACCGGTGACACCTGGATCAAGAACAATCTGAGCGGCTACGCGGAGTGGGCCAAGACCCACAACAGCATGCTGGTCGTCACCTTCGACGAGGACAACCGGCTGTCCGGCAACCGCATCCCGACGCTGTTCTACGGCGCGCACGTGGCACCCGGCAGCTCCAGCAGCAGCACGTACAACCACTACAACGTCCTGCGCACGCTGGAGGACCTGGCCGGCCTGAGCACCCACGCCGGCAACGCCGCATCGGCCTCCGACGTCACCGGCATCTGGAACTGACGGCCCGTGTACCTCGCGGACTCCCGCAACAGCACCACGCGCACCTCCACCGCCGCCCCGGGCAGCACCCGCCCGGGGCGGCGGCCCGCGGTGCCCGGCACGGTGCTCGCACTCGGCGCGGTCAGCCTGATCACCGACGTCTCCGCGGAGATGATCACCGCGGTGCTACCGCTGTACGTGGTCACCGCGCTCGGGCTGTCGCCGCTCGGCTTCGGCCTGTTGGACGGCATCAACAACGGCGTGGGCGCCCTGGTCCGGCTCGCCGGCGGCCATCTTGCGGACGGCGGCGGGCGCCGGCACAAGGTGGTGGCCGGGATCGGCTACGGCCTGTCGGCGGTGTGCAAGCCGCTGCTGCTGCTCGCCCACGGACTGCCGGCGATCAGCTCCGTGCTGGCCGCGGACCGCGCCGGCAAGGGACTGCGCACCGCGCCCCGGGACGCGATGATCTCGCTGGCCACCCGGCCCGAGCACCGCGGCCGGGCGTTCGGCGTGCACCGTGCCATGGACACCGCCGGCGCGCTCCTCGGACCGCTGACGGCGTTCGCGGTGCTGCGGGTCGCGGTCGACGGCTACGACGCGGTGTTCACGGTGAGCGCGTGCGTGGCGGCGCTGGGCGTGCTGGTGCTGGTCCTCTTCGTCCCGGCCCGACTCGACTCCGGGCAGCCGGCGTCCCGACCCGCGGCCGTCCGGCCCGCACTGCGCGACTCGCTGGCCCTGCTGCGCCGCCCCGGACTGCGCCGGCTGACGCTGTGCGCCACGCTGCTCGGCCTCACCACCGTCAGCGACGCCTTCCTCTACCTCCTCCTCCAGCGCGAACTGGGCGTGCCCGCCGACCTGTTCCCGCTGCTGCCACTGGGCACCGCCGCGGTCTTCCTGCTGCTCGCCGTGCCGCTGGGCGCGCTCGCCGACCGGATCGGGCGCCGCCGGCTCTTCCTGGCCGGGCACGCCGTCCTGCTCCTCGCGTACGCACTGGTGCTCTCCCCGCTGCGCGGCCCGGTCACCGTGGGCACCGTGCTCGTCCTGCACGGGGCCTTCTACGCGGCCACCGACGGGGTACTGGCCGCCGCCACCGCGGGCGTGGTCCCGACGGAGCACCTGGGCGCCGGACAGGCCCTGGTGGGCACCGGCCAGGCACTGGCCCGCTTCGTCTGCTCGCTGGCGTTCGGCGCGGCCTGGAGCCTGTGGGACGGGCGGGACGCACTGGCGGTCGCGGCCGTCGCGCTCGCCGCCGCCGCGCTGTGCGCCGCGCGACTGCTGCGGACCGGCGACCCGTCGGGCGCGGACCGCGACCCCGGCGACGCCGACCACGACGACCGCCGTACCCCCGAGGGAGCACCCCGATGAACCGTAGGACCCGCCTGGCCGTGCTGCTGACCGCGGTGGTGCTGCTGGGGACGGTCGGCACCGCGGCGGTGCTGCGGGCCGCCGACCGGTCCGCCGTCCGCGACCGGCAGCAGACGGACGGCCCCACCGTCCGCACCGGCGACGTCGTGCTCCGGCCGCCCGGGGAACGGCAGTTGCTGGTGCGCAACCTGGCCTGGGGCCCGCACCGCGACGAGATCGCCACGGTGCCGGCCGGGCACCCCGACGGGCCACGCACCGCCTCCGGCGTGAAGTGCCTGCGCTTCCACGCCGCCGCCGGCACCGGCATCTGCCTCCAGGCCGAGCGCGGCGCAGTGGCGGACACCTACCGGGCGGTGGTGCTCGACGCCCACCTGCGGATACGGCACCGCTTCCCGGCGCCCGGCATACCGACCCGGTCCCGGGTCTCCCCCTCCGGCCACCTCGTCGCCTGGACGGTCTTCGTCAGCGGGGACTCGTACGCGGGCACCGCCTTCTCCACCCGCACGGCCATCGCCGACACCCGCACCTGGGCGCTCGACGACAACCTGGAGGAGTACGCGGTCACCAAGGACGGCCACCCGTACCACGCCTCCGACATCAACATCTGGGGCGTCACCTTCGCCGACGACACCCGCTTCTACGCCACCCTCGCCACCGGCGGCCGGACCTACCTCGTCCGCGGCGACCGCACCGCCCGCACCCTGACCACCCTGCACGGCAACGTCGAATGCCCCTCGCTCTCCCCCGACGGCACCCGCATCGCGTACAAGAAGCGGCTCCCCGGCGCCTCCCAGGACGCCCCCTGGCGGCTCTACGTGCTGAACCTCGCCACCATGAAGGAGACCGCCACCGCCGAGCACCGCAACGTCGACGACCAGGCGCTCTGGTCCGGCAACGACACCCTGGTCTACGCGCTGCCCGGCGACTACGGCTCGGACCTGTGGACGGTCCCGGCCGACGGCTCGGGCACCGCCCGACGGATGATGACCTCGGCGGTCGCGCCCGCGTACGCCGGCTGACAGAAGGACCGGCTAGCCGCCGTGCCCGGGCCGCCCGCGCGGGGCCCGGGGCAGCGGTTCGCCGATCTGACCGGTCGCCAGATCGCGGGCGAGCGAGACCTGGGACATCAGCACCGCGCCCCACAGGACGAGGCCCACGCCGAGCGCTTCGGGGAGCAGCCACCACCCGGCGCGGACCCGTTCGTCGAAGAGCGTGACCCCCAGGGAGAGACTGACCAGCGCGTCGCCGACGGTGAGCACCGGCTGCGAGGCGGTCAACGGGCCGGACTGCATGGCGTTCTCCATCATGAACAGCGCCAGGACGCCGGTCAGCGCGAAGCCGTAGCTCTGCCAGGACGTGAAGAACCGGGCCGGACCGCCGCTCGCCCAGGCGTGGGTGGCGTCCTTGAGCAGCGCGGCGGTCAGCGCGTATCCGACCGCGGTCGCCGCGCCGAAGCAGGCGGCGCGGAAGCTGCCGGCCCCGCGCCGCAGTCCCGCGCCGACCGTCACGAAGATCACCGAGCCACAGGCGATCAGGGCCGGCACCCAGCGGCTCAGCGGGGCGTGGTCGCGCCCGGCCGTGGGCGCGGCGGCGGCCAGCGCCGTGCCCAGCCCGACGACCAGCAGTCCCACACCGGCCCAGCCGCGCCGGGAGATCCGCACCGGCACCGGTCCGCCCAACAGCACCCGGCCGATGAGCAGCGCCAACGGGAGTTCCAACACGAAGATCGGCTGAACCACCGACAGCGGCCCGAACAGCAGCGCCAGCGCCTGGAAGCAGGCGGCCGGCAACACCATCAACATCCCCGCGAGCCACGCCGCGCGATGCAACAGGTCGGCGATCAGGCCCAGCCGCAGCCGCCCCGCAACCGGTACGGTGCGCGCCGCGCGGCGCTGCAACACCGTGGACAGCGCATTGCACGCAGCCGCGAGCACCGCGAACAGGACGGCCGTCCAGATGGCCACGCGCCCACCTTTCCCTCGACCGACGTCCACCCGACGCTAACCGCAGCCCACCCGGACCGCCCGCGCGGTCGTACAGGAGGGTCCGCCCCTGTCGTTCGTCCGCGTGACACCCCGGCGCGTCGCTTGGCCACCCGGCGCCCCTCCCGCACGGTGAGACCGTGCGCCGCATCGCTCCCCTCCTCGCCACCGCGCTGGCCGCCGCCTCCCTCGCCGCCGCCAGCTGCACCTCCGCCCCCGACGCCGGCCCGAGCCCCGGCGGCTCGGCCCGACGCACGGTCGCACCGGGCCGGCCCTCGCCGGTACTGATGCCATGGCCGGTGACGGCGGAAGGTCCACCGGGCGCACTGGCCGACCGGCGCACGATGTCCCGATGGGAGCATGTGGCGATCGGCTGACACCCGGCCGACCGGCGGGCCCGCGCGACACCGGCCCACGGCCCGAGAGGGAAAGGATCGCCATGCCGCCACACGACCCGACGCCCCACGCCGCGTCCCCCACCCCCGCGCCCCGCGGCTCCGCCGCCCCCGGCGACGCATTCCATCCCCACCTCCGCGACCCCGACCCCACCGCCGAGGACGACCGCCGGCCCCTGCGGACCCGCCTGCACCACATCCGCGCCGACGCGCTGGACGGTGACACCGCACAGACCGGCGGAATGCGACGCTTCGCCGCGATCAGCGGCCAACGGGTCGGCTCGGAACGCCTCTGGATGGGCCAGACCCACGTCGCCCCCGCGACCGCGTCCGCCAACCACCACCACGGCGCCGCGGAAACCGCGATCTACGTCGTCAAGGGACACCCGGAATTCGTCTTCGCCGACGACACCCGAGAGGAGGTCCGCCTCCGGACCGCCCCCGGCGACTACATCTTCGTCCCGCCCTACGTGCCCCACCGCGAGGAAAATCCCCACCCCGACGAGGAGGCCGTGGTGGTGATCGCCCGCAGCACGCAGGAGGCGATCGTCGTGAACCTTTGACGTGGGCCTCCCACGTTGTCGGCTCCCCCGCCGTGTCCGCCTGACGGCGGGTTGTTTCGTCCGCTGCGTGTCCGCCTGACGGCGGTTGTTTCGTTGTCCGCTGCGCGGGGCTGTCGGGTGCGGTGACGGGCCTGCGGGGGTGGTGTGCAGGACTGCTGCGCTTTACGTCCTGCACACCACCCCCTCCGGCCCGTCCCCTCCCGTGAGTGGGTGGGAAATACAGGTGCGTCCACCCTCACGCCGGTGGTCTGCTCACGGTCACCACTCCACAACGAACCCGCAGGCGACCACCGGCACACACCCACCCACCGTTTCCATGACCACCCACGGGAGGGGACGGGTCTGCGGGGCAGGGGTTGACCGGACGTAAAGCGCAGCAGTCCGGACAACCCCTGCCCCGCAGACCCGTCACCGCACCCAACAGCCCCGCGCAGCGGACCCGCCCCGCGCAGCGGCACGCAGCGGACCCGCAACACCCCACCGTCAGGCGGACAGCCGCGAGCCATACACCGGCCACGCCGGCTCCGCCGCCGCGAGGAGTTCGCGGGTGGCCGCTCCCACGTCGGACGGGGCCCAACGGGCCCCTCGGTCGGTGCTGGGCCCCGGTCGCCAGCCCTCCATGACGGTGATGCGGCCGCCCTCGGCCTCGAAGACCCGGCCGGTGACGCCGGTGCTGTCGGCGGAGGACAGCCAGACGACCAGTGGGGAGACGTTCTCGGGGGCCATGGCGTCGAAGACGCCGTCCGTGGGGGTTGCCATCGTCTCGGCGAAGGTCTGCTCGGTCATCCGGGTGCGGGCCGCCGGGGCGAGGGCGTTGACCTGGACGCCGTAGCGGCCCAGTTCGGCGGCGGCGACGAGGGTCAGGCCGAGGACGCCGGCCTTGGCGGCGGAGTAGTTGCCCTGGCCGACGCTGCCCAGCAGTCCGGCGCCGGAGCTGGTGTTGACGACCCGGGCGTCGGGCGTCCGCCCGGCCTTGGCCTCGGCCCGCCAGTGTGCGGCGGCGTGCTTGAGGGGCAGGAAGTGGCCTTTGAGGTGGACCCGCATCACCGCGTCCCAGTCGTCCTCGTCGAGGTTGACCAGCATCCGGTCGCGCAGGAAGCCGGCGTTGTTCACCAGGGCGTCCAGGCGGCCGAAGGCGTCCAGGGCGGTGGCGACGAGGGAGCGGGCACCGTCGTCGGTGGTGATGTCGTCGGTGTGTGCGACGGCCCGGCCGCCGCGCGCCCGGATCTCCTCGACGACCTGTTGGGCGGGGCCGGTGGAGGCGCCGGCGCCGTCGGCCGCCACCCCGAGGTCGTTGACCACGACGGCCGCTCCCTCGGCGGCCAGGGCGAGGGCGTGGGCGCGGCCCAGGCCCCGGCCGGCCCCGGTGACGGCGGCGACGCGTCCGGTGCAGATTCCGGTCATCTCATGGCTCCTTGGGGTGGTTGACGGTGGCGGCGTCGAGGAAGGCGGGGCGTTCGCCGCCGCCGTGGACGAGCAGGCTGGCGCCGCTGACGTAGCCGGCGCGGCCGGAGGCGAGGAAGACGCAGGCGTCGCCGATCTCGGTGGGTTCGGCGAGCCGGCCGAGCGGCACGGTCGCGCCGACCGCGGCGATACCGTCCTCGTCCCCGTAGTGCAGTGCGGTCAGTTCGGTCCGCACCATGCCGAGGACGAGGGTGTTGACCCGGACGTGCGGTGCCCATTCGACGGCCATCGAGCGGGCGAGGTTGTCCAGGCCGGCCTTGGCGGCGCCGTAGGCGGCGGTGCCGGGCGAGGGGCGGGTGCCGCTGACGCTGCCGATCATGATCACCGAGCCGCCGTCCGGTTGGCCGCGCATCACTTCGTACGCGGCGAGCGAGGCGGTCATCGGGGCGACCAGGTTGAGCTCGACGACCCGGGCGTGGCGTTCCGCGGTGGTCTCGCCGAGCAGCCGGTAGGGGGTGCCGCCGGCGTTGTTGACCAGGCAGTCCAGGCGCCCGTGGTCGGCCGCGACGGCCTGGAGGAGTTCCCGGACGCCGTCCGGTTCGCGCAGGTCGACGGGGCGGAAGCGGGCGGTGCGGCCGTCCGCGGCGATCGGGGCGTCCGGCGGTCGCCGGGCGCAGACGACGACCGCCGCGCCGGCCTGGAGGAAGGCGCGGGCGATGCCGGCGCCGACGCCCCGGGTGCCGCCGGTGACGACGGCGACCCGTCCGGTCAGATCGAGGTTCAGGGACAACTGGTACCTCCCGCGGCGGGCGATCCGCTGCTAACTTCGCTACCTAACAAACGCTTGGTGGAAAGGTAGCTGATCTGCTCATGGGTGTCTCCACCTCCGCACCCGACCGCGGCGTCGCGGTCGTCACCGTGGACTTCCCCCCGGTCAACGCCCTCCCCGTACAGGGCTGGTACGACCTCGCCGACGCCATACGGGCCGCGGGCCGCGACCCCGACGTCCGCTGTGTGGTGCTCACCGCCGCGGGCCGCGGATTCAACGCCGGCGTCGACATCAAGGAGATGCAGCGGGACACCGCAGCCGGCGGCCACCGGGCACTGATCGGCGCCAACCGCGGCTGCGCCGAGGCGTTCGCCGCGGTCTACGAGTGCGAGGTGCCGGTGGTCGCCGCCGTGCACGGCTTCTGTCTGGGCGGCGGGATCGGCCTGGTGGGCAACGCCGACGCGATCGTGGCCAGCGACGACGCCACCTTCGGCCTGCCGGAGCTGGACCGGGGCGCGCTCGGCGCCGCCACCCACCTCGCCCGGCTGGTCCCCCAGCACCTGATGCGGGCGCTGTACTACACCTCGCGGACCGCCACCGCGCGGGAACTGCATGCGCACGGCTCGGTCTGGCAGGTCGTACCGCGTGACGAACTGGCCGATGCGGCACAGGAGTTGGCACGGGAGATCGCCCGCAAGGACGGCTACCTCCTCCGGCTCGCCAAGGCCGCCATCAACGGCATCGACCCGGTCGACGTGCGCCGCAGCTACCGCTTCGAGCAGGGCTTCACCTTCGAGGCCAACCTCAGCGGGGTGGCGGACCGGGTACGCGACACCTTCGGCACGGAGAACGAGGAGGTCCGGGCGTGACCGACAAGACCATGACCCCCGAGGACGTCGTCGCGCGGCTGCGCAGCGGGATGACCCTGGGCATCGGCGGCTGGGGCTCCCGCCGCAAACCGATGGCGCTGGTGCGGGCGCTGCTCCGCTCCGACGTCACCGACCTGACCGTGGTCTCCTACGGCGGACCGGACGTGGGGCTGCTGGCCGCCGCCGGGAAGATCCGCAGGCTGGTCACCGCGTTCGTCACCCTCGACTCGATCCCCCTGGAGCCGCACTTCCGGGCGGCCCGCCAGGAGGGCTCGTTCGAGTTGAGCGAGGTCGACGAGGCCATGTTCATGTGGGGGTTGCAGGCCGCCGCCAACCGGCTGCCGTTCCTTCCCGTCCGGGCCGGGCTCGGCTCGGACGTGATGCGGGTCAACCCCGAGCTGAAGACGGTCACCTCGCCGTACGAGGACGGGGAGACCTTCGTCGCGATGCCGGCGCTGCGGATGGACGCCGCGCTGGCCCACGTCAACCGCGCCGACCGGCTCGGCAACGGCCAGTACCTGGGACCCGACCCGTACTTCGACGACCTGTTCTGCGAGGCGGCGGACAGCGCGTACGTCTCGTGCGAGGAACTGGTGGCCGACTTCGGCACCGCCGCCCCGCAGTCCCTGCTCATCAAGCGCCATGCGGTCACCGGCGTCGTGGCGACGCCGCACGGCGCGCACTTCACCTCCTGCGTCCCGGACTACGACCGCGACGAGGCGTTCCAGAAGCTCTACGCGACCACGCCCTGGCCGGAGTTCGCCGCGCGGTTCCTGCACGGGGACGAGAAGAGCTACCAGTCGGCCGTCCAGACCTGGCACGAGGAGAGCGCATGACCAGTCGCGCCGAATACTGCGTGCTCGCCTGCGCCGACGCCTGGCGCGACAACGGCGAGGTGCTCGCCAGCCCGATGGGCACCGTGCCCGCCATCGGCGCCCGGCTCGCCAAGCGCACCTTCTCCCCCGACCTGCTGCTCACCGACGGCGAGGCGCTGCTGGTCGGCCTCGACGGGCGGGCCGAGGGCTGGCTGCCCTACCGCCAGCACCTGGCCATGGTCACCGGCGGCAGGCGGCACGTGATGATGGGCGCCAGTCAGCTCGACCGGTTCGGCAACCAGAACATCTCCTGCATCGGTGACTGGCAGCGACCCGCCCGACAGCTCCTCGGCGTCCGCGGTGCTCCGGTCAACACCCTGAACAATCCGACGAGTTACTGGGTCCCCAAGCACTCCCGGCGGGTCTTCGTCGAGAAGGTCGACATGGTCTGCGGCGTCGGTTACGACAGCGCGGCCGCCGCCGGACCCTCCGCCACCCGCTACCACCGCATCCCGCGGGTGGTCAGCGACCTCGGCGTCTTCGACTTCGCCACCCCGGACCACACCATGCGGCTGGTCTCGCTGCACCCGGGCGTCACCGCCGAGGAGGTGCAGGACGCCACCGGTTTCCCGCTGGCGCGCGCCGACGAGGTCCCCTGCACCCGTGAACCCACCGCCGAGGAACTGCGGTTGATCCGCGAGGTGATCGATCCGCAGGGGCTCCGGGACCGCGAGGTGCCGGCATGAGCGCCGACGCCGCGTCGGCCACCGGCCGCCCCCCGGCCGTCGAGGAACCCCCGGTCATCGCCACTGCGCTGACCGAGCTGACCGGGGTGCGGCATCCGCTCGTGCAGACCGGCATGGGCTGGGTGGCCGGCCCCCGCCTGGTGTCCGCCGCGGCCAACGCCGGCGCGCTGGGCATCCTGGCCTCCGCCACCATGAACCCGGACCAGTTGCGGTCGGCGGTCCGCGAGGTCAGATCCCGTACGGACCGGCCGTTCGGGGTCAATCTGCGGGCCGACGCCGGCGACGCGGCCGAGCGCGTGCGGATCATCGTGGACGAGGGCGTACGGGTCGCCTCCTTCGCGCTGGCGCCCTCGCGGGAGCTGATCGCCCGGCTCAAGGACGCCGGGGTGGTGGTCATCCCGTCCATCGGGGCCCGCCGGCACGCCGAGAAGGTCGCGGCCTGGGGCGCCGACGCGGTCGTCGTCCAGGGCGGCGAGGGCGGCGGCCACACCGGGAGCGTCGCCACCACCGTGCTGCTCCCCCAGGTCGTGGACGCGGTGGACATCCCGGTGATCGCCGCGGGCGGCTTCTTCGACGGCCGCGGCCTGGTCGCCGCGCTCGCCTACGGGGCCGCCGGGATCGCCATGGGCACCCGCTTCCTGCTGACCTCGGACAGCACCGTGCCGGCGGCCGTCCAGGACCACTACCTGGCGGCGGGGGTCACCGACGTCACCGTGACCACCAGGGTGGACGGGCTGCCGCACCGGATGCTGCGCAGCGAGCTGGTCCGGGCGCTGGAGCGGTCCGGGCGGACGTCGGCGCTGCTCACGGCGGTGCGGCACGCCGCATCGTTCCGCAAGCTGTCCGGCCTGAGTTGGGCCCAGATGGTCCGTGACGGTCTGGCGATGAAGCACGGCAGGGACTTGACGTGGAGTCAGGTCCTGTTGGCGGCCAACACCCCGATGCTGCTGAAGGCGTCGATGGTGGACGGCCGCACCGACCTCGGCGTGATGGCCTCCGGGCAGGTCGCCGGGGTGATCGCGGATCTTCCGTCGTGCGCCGAACTGGTCGACCGGATCATGGCCGAGGCGCACCGGACGCTGGCGGGCCTGCCCCGCTGACCCCGCCCCGGGTGCGGACCGGCACCGGACCGCACCCGGGTCCCTCCCCTCCCCCTCAGGAGCTGCCGCGTGTTCCCCTCCCGACGACGCGTCACCACCCTGCTCTTCGGCTCCGCGCTCACCCTCGGCGGGCTGACCGCCGGCGGCTGCGGAGCCCCCGCCGACGCCGCCATCGCGCCGCCCGCCCGGCGGAGCGCCCCACCACCCGACCGCCGCGTCCCGCTGCACGGCGCGGTCAACTGCCGTGATCTGGGCGGCTATCGCGCCGAGGACGGCCGGCAGCTGCGCTCCGGCCGGCTGTTCCGCTCCGACGCGCTCGCCAAGCTGACCCCGGAGGACGTCACCGCGCTGGGCCGCCTCGGACTGACCACCGTCATCGACATGCGGGTGGCCTCGGAGATCTCGTTCGACGGCGCGGACCGGTTGCCGACCGGCCTGGCGGTGACGTCGCTGCCGGTTGACGACACCGGGCTGTTCGCCGCCATGCAGGCGGCCATCGCCACCAGGGACCCGGTCGAGCAGCAGCGCCGGCTGGGCGACGGCAAGGCGGAGGCCCTGATGCGCGCCATGTACCCGACGTTCGTCACCAACGCCGCCGACCGCGCTGCCTTCGGCGCCCTGCTCACCCGGATCGCCGACGGAGACCGGTTGCCGCTGCTGTACCACTGCACCTCGGGCAAGGACCGCACCGGCTGGCTGAGCTACCTCCTGCTGCGCCTGCTCGGCGTCCCGCACGCCACCGCCCTGCGGGACTACCTGCTCTCCAACACCCTGCGCCGCGACGCCGACGCCGCGGTCCGCGCGCAGCTCAAACAGGCCGGGCTGATGCAGAACCCGGACCTGCTGATCCCTCTCCAGGAGGTGCGCACCGGCTATCTGGCGGCCGGGCTCGACCGGCTGCAACGGGACTACGGCGGCATCCCCCGCTACCTCAGCGCCGGACTCGGCGTGGACGCCCGCACGACGGCCCGGATCCGCGCGCAGCTGCTGCACTGATCCGGGCCCGGGCGCCGGGCCCCTGGCCCGCCGGTCGGCGGCATCAGCAAGGTGGAACCGCTCCAGCAGTTGTTCCACCACGCTCTCCGCCTGGCGCCGGTCGAGGTGGCCGAGTCCGGCCATCAGCCGCTGATTTTCCCGCCCGGTCAGTAACTCGTCCACGGCGGAGAACTGCCCGGTCACTCCGATCGACGCACGTACCTGGTCGGCCTCGCGGCGTATGTCGTACCCGGCGACCTGAGCCTGACCGGCGTCCGCGGGGAGGAACGTGGACAGGATCCGGACTGTGGTGGTCTTGCCGGCCCCGTTGGGTCCGAGCAGGGCGTAGACGGTGCCTGCCGGGACGGTCGGGTCGACTCCGGCGACTACCTCGTGGTCGCCGGAGGACTTGCGTAGCCCGGCGACCTCGATCCCACTGCTTCTCGTAGTCATGCCCACCATGCTGAGAGGCTGTCGCTGCGTCAGGGCCAACTGTCGCGGCTACGCGGCCTCGCAGACTCGGGACGTCGGCCGCTGCCTCACACCGGCCACGGTCAGCCGTGATGTGAGCACGGAGGGTCCAGCCCACGCGCGTAGGGCGTGATCCAGCGGTCAGCTCAGTTCGTCGGCTCCCAGTTCGCGTCGCATCGCTGTGCGGAGCTTCGTGAGGGCGGCTTCGTATTTTCCTCTCCCGCCGGTGTAGCACTCGTCGCCGGGGAGCGTGCCTTGGGCTGCGAAGTCGCGGACGTCGCGCAGCCGCCGAAACGCGTCTTCCGATGCTGTGACCGAGGGTCGCGATGACCGCTCCCACGATCGCACTTGCTAGCGTCCACCACTGCATGCCGGGACGCTGAGCGACGTCCCGACGGGTGCGGTAGGGCGCAGCCGGTCGGAGATGTTGCGGTGGCATGGGGTCGCCGGCGACCCGGCAGTGCAGGGCGGACTCTGCGTCCCCCCCCCAGGCTCCGCGAGCCGCCGACCTCGACCTGTTCTGGTCGCGGCTAAGCGGTCTTGAGCAAGTCTTCTGTGGTTGGTGTCAGTGCTGTTGCCCGTCGGGTCATTGCCTGGTCGACGGCGGTGTGTAGTGCGGTGGTGCTGGTGTAGGCACGGACGGGCATGTCCTGGTACTTCACTGAGCGCCATATGCGCTCGATGAGGTTCAGCTCCGGCGATCGCGGTGGGAGGTAGAACAGGTGGACGCCGATGGCCTCCAGTTCTTCACGCCGTCCCTTGAAGAGTCTGGCGTGGTGGATCTGGGCGTTGTCCATGACGATCGTGCACGGTCTGACCCGCCGCCAACCAGGCGGCGGGTCAGTGAGACTGTCCGTTCCTTTGGGCAGGCGTGCGATGTGCGTGCAGACGAAGTCGAGAACCATCGAAGCGTCAATTTTGTGGTCGACGGCCCTCCACACCAGTTCGGGGCCTGGCCCGCTCTCGCTCAGTGCTCCCAGGACGTTGACCCGCCGGTTCTTGGTGTCCTCCCGCTTGACGACAGCGCGGACACCGGTGCGGGCCCAGGTGAAACCGGTGGGCAGGGTCGGAGAGAACCCGGACTCGTCCAGGTAGTACAGATCCTCGGTACCGGCTTCGGCCCTCAGCCGTACAGCCGTAGGCCCTCCAGCCGCTCCCACGCGGCGGCCTGGAGGGCCGGGCCGGCCTTGTGCCGCAGACTGTCGCGGGTACGTTTCCAGCGGAAACCGTCCCGGTGCAGCAGCACCGACAGCCAGGAAGAATCGACATTTACCCCACGCTCTCGGCGCAGCCACTCCGCCAAAGCGGGCAGCGTCCACGTGGTCCCCTCAGCCGCCGCGGTATCCAGCATCGCCTCCAGCGCGTCCAGGTCCTCGCGCGTCCACCGTGGCGGCCGGCCCGACCGGGGCGCGTCGGCCAGGGCCTCGAAACTTCCGTCAAGGAACCGGCGCAGAGCTTTGCGCACGGTGACCACATGCCGGTCGACAATGGACGCGATCTCGGGAGCGTTGCGGCCCTGGGCCGACAGCCGCACGCATTCCAACCGCACCCGCTCATTCACCGGCAAGTCCCGAGCCCTCAACCGCCGCCCCAACTCCGCCTCATCCTCCGACGAGAGCTCCACCCACAACGGTCCTGCCATTCCAAACCCCCCTCCTGGTATGGCACATACCCAAACAGCACCACACTTCACCAAGACCGCTTAGCTCGGCGGCGCGCAGCGAGTTGGCCCGCCTTCCCGGACGGGGTGACAGTCCCGTTGCCCCCGGGTGTTGCCATTGCCGGGCAAGTGCGGGAGTCGACCGCGTGTTGGCTCCTCGAAGGGGGACGGTGGTGGCGGGTCGGCTCCACCCGACCCGGGGGCGCTGGCGGCACTTGATGGTGTTGGCTGTCGTCACGTGAGGGTTCTTTATGCTGGGGGGATGATCGTCCGCTGCAACCAGATCATCAGTCCCGTGACCGCGAAGTAGACAATGACCATCCGGGACAGAGCTGACGTTCGTTGCGGGCCAACGGCTATCGTCACCCGCCACGCCGAAGCACCGTCATCGGGTTCTCGGCATGGGCGAGTTGCTCGATGCGCGCGGGTTTGGCGAGCGGGTGCACCCGTAGACGGGCCGGCTGATGTCGTACACGACGTGCGCCCCGATCTCTGGCGAAGCCCACACCGCGGACACCGAGGAGCTGGCCGAGGTCGCGTGGGTCGCCCATGGGGAGATCCCCGAGTACGTGCCCTGCAGACTGTTCGAGCCGGTGCAGGGGTACCTCGACGCAGAGCTGCAGCCGGACCCCGGGGAGTGACACATCGCCTTCGCGTTCTTCCTGGGGCTGACGACAACGGGCCAGCTCATCGCCTGGTCCTGAACCTGTAAGGAGTAGATCGTGACCGCTCTCACCTTCGGTGATGTGAAGCAGGCTGCTGACCGTATCGCTGGGCGTGTGCGTCCGGTGTCGGTGGCGCCTGTCGATCCTGGGGCCCTCGGTCCGGAGTCGTGTCGGGTGTGGCTGGCGCTGGAGTTCATGCAGCACACGGGCAGTTTCAAGGCTCGGGGCGCGGTGAATTTCCTGCTGGCTCATCGGGAGGCTGGGACGTTGCCGGAGGTGGGAGTGACGCTCGCGTCTGGCGGGAACGCCGGCCTGGCGTGTGCGTGGGCTGCGCAGCAGCACAGCGTGCACGCCACGGTGTTCCTGCCGGAGACGGCCCCGTCGGTGAAGGTGGAGCGGCTGCGGGGGTACGGGGCGGATGTCCGGCTCGTCGGCGCCGAGTACGCCGAGGCGGCTGCCGCCTGCGCCGAGTTCGCGGCGTCTACGGGGGCTCTGGCCTCGCATGCCTATGACCATCCGTTGATCGCTGCTGGTGCGGGGACGCTGCTGGAGGAGGTCCGGCAGCAGGTGGCCGACTTGGACACGGTGGTCGTCGCGGTCGGCGGTGGGGGCTTGTTCTCCGGTGTCGCTGCGGCGGCCGAAGCGCATGGCGTCCGAGTGGTCGCGGTGGAGCCCGAGAATTGCCGGGCGCTGAATGCAGCCGTCGAGGCTGGCCAGGTCGTCGATGTGCCTGTTGAGTCGATCGCTGCGGATTCGCTTGGTGCGCGCCGTGTGTCGGAGATGGCTTTGCATGCTGCTCGGCGAGGCGATGTTCGCTCGGTTCTGGTGGAGGATGATGCGGTCGTGCGTGCTCGGCGGGCGCTGTGGGATCACCGGCGGCTGGTCGTGGAGCACGGGGCGGCGACGGCGTTGTCGGCCTTGACGAGCGGTGTCTATGTACCCGGCGAGGGCGAACGGGTTGCGGTGGTGCTGTGTGGGGCGAACACCAGCACTGCTGATCTCTAGCGGCCGGAGGACGTCCTCGGCCGGGCGGCTGCGGCTGCCCGGCATCCGGGCCCCTGGGAGAAACCCATATAACTGATGCCGGTGTGCTTCTTGTTGACCGATAAGCGTTCGTCGGTCAGGCCAGCTCGGACGTCGGTTTCAGGCACGACCAACCAGATCGGGGTTCCATCCCTCAGGGCCACCCGGTGCATGGGCCCTGCAACCCGCAGACGGGCACACAGCGGACCGTGGTGAGTGCGGCCCAGGAGAGCTCACCACGGCCCAACACTCGTCAGACCGGGTTACCGGTTCGCGGCGACCGCAGCGCGGCGAGGCCGACAGAGGCAGGCAGCAGTGAGCTGCCGCCGATGACGAAGGACAGCGGGGGCGCCGCGTGGTACAGCGGCAGCAGGGCGATCGGGGCCATCGCCGCGCCGCCGAACCGGCAGCCGGAGACCGCTGAGAGCGCGCCGCCCCGGTTGTCGGGCACCTCGCGGACGGTGAGGTTCTGCAGGCACGCGTCGAGCATCGAGTAGGCGATCTCGGACCGGGCTGCGCGGCGCCGGGCCTGCCGTCGGTGGTGCTCCCGCACCCTCGAAGGCCGGGCGGATCCGCTTCACCGACGTCAGCCACGTCCCTGGGTGGGGAACAAGGGCAGGTCCGGGGTACGGAGCCGATCGGCGGTGGGGAAATGCAGGAATCCTCATCAGGTCTTCAAGGTGCTGCAGACACGGGGGGGGACAGGGAACATGGTCGGTAGGGCGAGTGGGCCAGCGACGCCTCATGGGACAGACACTGTCTCCCAGTTGCCTCCCATCCGAGGGATTGAACGGGGCGAAAAACAAGGTCAGTTGGGGTGGCAACGGATCACTGTCAGAGGCGTTCGATGATCGTGACGTTGGCCTGGCCGCCGCCCTCGCACATGGTCTGCAGGCCGAACCGCCCGCCGGTGCGCTCCAGTTCGTTCAGCAGTGTGGTCATCAGCCGGACGCCGGTCGCACCCAGCGGGTGCCCCAGGGCGATGGCACCGCCGTTGACGTTGACCCGCTCCGGATCGGCGCCGGTCTCCTTCAGCCAGGCCAGCACCACCGGCGCGAACGCCTCGTTGATCTCGACCAGGTCGATGTCGTCGATCGTCATCCCGGCCTTCTTCAGCGCGTGCGCGGTGGCGGGGATCGGCGCGGACAACATCCGGATGGGGTCCTCGCCGCGGACCGAGAGGTGGTGGATCCGGGCGCGCGGCGTCAGGCCGTGCTCGGCCACCGCCCGCTCGGAGGCCAGCAGCATCGCCGCCGCCCCGTCGGAGACCTGCGAGGAGACCGCGGCGGTCAGCCGACCGCCCTCCACCACCGGCGCCAGCGCGGCCATCTTCTCCAGCGAGGTGTTCCGCCGCGGCCCCTCGTCCGCGGTGACATCCCCGTAGGCGACGATCTCCCGGTCGAAGCGGCCCTCGTCGATGGCCCGGACCGCCCGCCGGTGGGAGCGGAGCGCGAACTCCTCCATGTCCCGGCGGGAGATGTCCCACTTGGTGGCGATCAACTCGGCGCCGTGGAACTGGTTGACCGGCTGGTCACCGTAGCGGGCCCGCCAGCCCACGGAACCGGCGAAGGGGCCCTGGGTGAGCCCCAGGGGCTCGGCGGCCTGGCGGCTGGCGAAGGCGATCGGGATCTGCGACATGTTCTGCACCCCGCCCGCCACGACCAGGTCCTGGGTGCCGGAGAGCACCCCCTGTGCGGCGAAGTGCACGGCCTGTTGCGAGGACCCGCACTGCCGGTCGACGGTGACGCCGGGCACCTCCTCCGGCAGCCCGGCGGCCAGCCAGCAGGTCCGGGCGACGTCCCCGGCCTGCGGCCCGACCGTGTCGAGGCAGCCGAAGACGACGTCCTCCACCGCCGCCGGATCGATCCCGGTGCGCTGCATCAGCGCGGTCAGCACATGTGCGCCGAGGTCGGCCGGATGGACGGCGGACAGCCCGCCGCCCTTCTTCCCCACCGGGGTGCGGACGGCATCGACGAGGTACGCCTCGGACATGGTGAACTCCTTGGTCAGATTCTGCGGATATACCTGTCAGTCCCGCAAGGCGATGCCGTCCAGGACCATCGAGAGGTACTGGCGGGCGATCTCCTCGGGGCCGTGGCGTGCGCCCGGCCGGTACCAGGAGGCGGCGACCCAGACGGTGTCGCGCAGGAAGCGGTAGGCCAGCCGGATGTCGAGGTCGGCGCGGAAGGTCCCGTCGGCCACGCCGCGCTCCAGCGTGCCGAGCCAGGCACCCGCGAACCGGAGCCGGGCGTCGGCGAGGTAGCCGAAGCGCGGATGCCGGTCGGCCAGGTGCCGGGCCTCCTTCTGGTAGATCGCCACCGCCGCGCGGTGCCGGTCGATCTCCCTGAAGGACTCGGTGACCAGCGCCTCGATGGTCTCCCGCGGCCCCAGGCCCGCCTCCAGCACCGCGTCGTAACCGGCCCACAGCTCGTCCAGGAAGGCGGTGAGGATCTCGTCGACCATCGATTCCTTGGAATCGAAGTGGTAGTAGAGGCTGCCCGCCAGCATCCCGGCCGCGTCCGCGATCTGCCGGACCGTGGTCGCGTTGTAGCCCTGCGCGGCGAACACCTCGGCGGCGGTGGCGAGGAGTTCGCCGCGCCGCTCCTCAGGCATGCTGCGAGCTGACCGAGACGGTCTCCCCGGTCATGTACGAGGCGTAGTCGCCGGCCAGGAAGACGATCACGTTGGCCACCTCCCAGGGCTCGGCGTAGCGGCCGAACGCCTCCTTCTCGGTCAGCTCGGCCAGCAGCTCAGGGGTGGTGACCTTCACCAGGTGCGGGTGCATGGCCAGGCTGGGCGAGACCGCGTTGACCCGCACGCCGTACTCAGCGGCCTCCATCGCGGCACAGCGGGTCAACGCCATCACCCCGGCCTTGGCGGCGGCGTAGTGGGCCTGGCCGCGCTGGGCGCGCCAGCCCACCACAGAGGCGTTGTTGACGATCACACCGCCCGCTCCGGACGCCTTCATCCGGCGCAGCGCGGCCCGGGTGCAGCGGAAGGTGCCGCCCAGCGTGACGTCGATGACCTTCGCCCACTGGTCGTCGGTCATCTCCACGAGGTCGGCGGTGCCGCCCAGCCCGGCGTTGTTGACCACGATGTCGAGCCGGCCGTGCCGCTCCTCGGCGAGTGCGTACAGCGCGGCCACCTGCGCCTCGTCGGTCACGTCGCAGGGCAACCCGGCGACCCGGTCGGCCCCGAACTCCTCGGCCAGCGCGGCCGCGCTGGCCGCCAGCCGCCGGGCGTGCGCGTCCCCGATGACGATCCGGGCGCCCTCCTCCAGGAACCGGCGGGCGGTGGCCCCGCCGATCCCCGCCCCGGCGGCGGCGGTGATCACGGCGGTCCGCCCCGTGAGCAGATCGTGACCGGCCACGTACGACGGCGCTGTCATGCCTTCGCCTCCTTCGGCAGGCCGAGCACCCGCTCGGCGCTGATGTTCCGCTGGATCTCGTTGGAGCCCGCGTAGCGGGTGTCGGCGCGGGAGAAGAGGAAGAGCCGCTGCCAGTCGTCGAGGTCGTAGGGCGCGCCGGCGGCGATCATGCCGCCCGCGCCGCAGACGTCCATGGCGAGTTCGCCCAGTTCGCGGTGCCAGGTCGCCCAGTAGATCTTCCCGATGGACGCCTCGGGGCCGGGGCGCCGGCGGCGACGCCCGCCAGCATCCGCGGGGCGTTGCAGCGGATGGTCTCCAGGCCGATCCAGGCCCGCGCCAGCCGGTCGCGGATCAGCGGGTCGTCCGCCACCCCGTTGCGCCGGGCCAGCTCCATCAGCGTTGCCAACTCCCTCCGGAATACGACCTGTTGGCCGAGGATGGAGACCCCTCGTTCGAATCCCAGGGTGGCCCTCGCGACCCGCCAGCCGTCGCCCGGCGCACCGACGACGTGCGGCGCGCGGCGAGGTTGGCCCGCAGCCAGCTGCGGATCTCGGTGCGGAACTCTCGACGGCGGTGGGGGCCTCGACGCTGCTCATGGCCGTACGTTAACCTACCAAACACTTGTTAGGGAAGGAGGTCGCCGATGACCGCCGGCGAGGAAACGCCCGTGGTGCGCTATGCCCGGCAAGGCCCGGTCGCCACCGTCACGATGAACCGCCCGGACTACCGCAACGCCCAGAACTCCGCAATGACCTACGCCCTGGACCGCGCCTTCTACCGCGCCGCGGACGACGACGAGGTCAAGGTCGTGGTGCTGGCCGGCGAGGGCCGGCACTTCTCCGCGGGACACGACATCGGCAGCCCCGGCCGGGACGCGCATCTCCCCTTCGACCGCAGGGCCGGCCTGTGGTGGGACCACTCGGACAAGACCGGAGCGGAGAGCCGCTACGCCCGCGAGTCCGAGGTCTACCTGGGGATGTGCCGCCGATGGCGGGAGCTGCCCAAACCGGTGATCGCCTCGGTCCAAGGGGCCTGCGTGGCGGGCGGGTTGATGCTCGCCTGGATCTGCGATCTGATCGTCGCCGCCGACGACGCCTTCTTCGCCGACCCGGTCGTGCGGATGGGCATCCCCGGCGTGGAGTACTTCGCCCACCCGTGGGTGATGCCGCCCCGGATCGCCAAGGAGTTCCTCTACACCGGCGACCGGATGCCGGCCCAGCGGGCCTACCAGTTGGGCATGGTCAACCGCGTCGTCCCTCGCGCCGAACTGGCTGACCGCACACGGGAGTTGGCGGAGCGCATCGCCGAGATGCCCCGCATGGGCCTGGCACTGACCAAGTGCGCGGTCAACCAGGCGGAGGACCTCCAGGGCCTGCACACCGGCCTGGACTCGGTCTTCGGCCTGCACCACCTCGCCCACGCCCACAACGCCGAGACCGCCCCGGACCCGCTCGGCGGCATGGACATCAAGAAGATGAAGGAGGCCGGTTCCTGATGGACCTGGACGCAAGCGACGCCGACGCCGCGTTCCGGGCCGAGGCCCGCGCCTGGCTCGCCGCGCACGTCCCTGCGACGCCGCTGCCGTCACTGGAGACCCGCGAGGGCTTCGCCGCACACCGCGACTGGGAACGCCGACTCGCCGCGGACCGCTGGTCGGTGGTCTCCTGGCCGGCCGAGTACGGCGGCCGGGACGCCTCCCTCTTCCAATGGCTGATCTTCGAGGAGGAGTACTACGCGGCGGGCGCCCCCGGCCGGGTGAGCCAGAACGGCATCAACCTCCTCGCCCCCACCCTCTTCGAGCACGGCACCCCGGAACAGCGCGCCCGCGTCCTCGGCCCGATGGCGACCGGTGAGGTCATCTGGGCCCAGGCATGGTCCGAGCCGGAGGCCGGCTCCGACCTCGCGTCGCTGCGCTCGACGGCGGTCCGCACCGACGGCGGCTGGCGCTTGCGCGGCCAGAAGACCTGGTCGTCCCGGGCCGCCTTCGCCGACCGCGCGTTCGGCCTGTTCCGCAGCGAACCCGGCACGCCGCGCCCGCACCAGGGCCTGACGTATCTGATGTTCCCGCTGGACGCCCCCGGGGTGACGGTGCGTCCGATCGGCCGGCTGGACGGCAAACCGGCCTTCGCCGAGCTCTTCCTCGACGAGGTCTTCGTCCCGGACGCGGACGTCATCGGTGAGCCCGGCCAGGGCTGGCGGGTGGCGATGAGCACCGCCGGCAACGAACGCGGGCTGACCCTGCGCAGCCCCGGCCGCTTCACCGCCGCCGCCGAGCGGCTCACCGCACTGTGGCGGGAGGCCGCCGACCCGACCGACACCGCACTGCGCGACCGGGTCGCCGACGCGGTGATCGGCGCCCGCGCCTACCAGCTGTTCACCTACGCCAACGCCTCCCGGCTCGCCGCCGGCGACGGGGACGCCCCCGGTCGAGCGCCGTCGAAAGTGGGGGACCTGGGCGCCGCATCCAGCCTCAACAAGGTCTTCTGGTCGGAGCTGGACATCGCCCTCCACGAGACCGCCCTGGACCTGCTCGGGCCCCACGGCACGCTCGCCGACGACGCCGACGAGGCGCCGGCACACGGCAGTTGGGCCGACGGCTACACCTTCTCCCTCGCCGGCCCCCTCTACGCCGGCACCAACGAGATCCAACGCAACATCATCGCCGAGCGGCTGCTCGGTCTGCCGAAGGAGGCCCGGGCATGACGGAACGCGGCACGGTCCGGCCGGGGGTCCGGGGGTTGCCCACCGGGACAGCACAGCGCCGAGCGGCTGCTCGGTCTGCCGAAGGAGGCCCGGGCATGAGTACCCGTACGCACCGGGGCGGCGCGCGCCGGCCCGGCCTGCCGGAAGGGTGCCGGTGATGCGGTTCCTGCTGACCGCTGAGCAGCGGGAGTTCGCCCGTACGCTGGACTCCCTGCTGGGTGCCGCCGGCACCCCGGCCGCCGTCCGCGCCTGGGCGGCCGGGGAGCACAAGCCCGGCCGTGACCTGTGGGCCCGGCTCGCCGGGACCGGGGTGTTCGCCCTCGCGGTCCCCGAGGAGCACGACGGCATGGGCCCGCTTCCCGTAGAACTCGCCGTCGCCTACGTTGAGTTGGGGCGCCACGCGGTACCGGGCCCGCTCGTGGAGACCGTCGCCGCTGCGGCCTTCCTGCACCGGCTGGGGGACCCCGACGCGGCGGCCGACTGGCTGCCGCGGATCGCCGCCGGTGACGCACTCGTCGGCCTGTGCGTCCAGGACGCCCCGTTCGCCCTGGACGCGGACGCCGCCGACACCGTCCTGGTCGTCCGGGACGACACGGTGTGCCACACCGAGACCCACGGCCCGGTCCAGCCCGCCCTCGACCCGGCCCGACGGCTCTCCCGCCCGCTGGGCGGCACTGTCCTCGCCCGCGGCCCGGCGGTCACCGCCGCCGCCCGCCACGCCACCGACCTGGCCCGGCTGCTCACCGCCGCCCAGGCCCTGGGCCTGGGCCGGGCCCTGCTGGACGGGACCGTCGACTATGTGAAGCAACGCACCCAGTTCGGGCGGCCGATCGGCTCCTTCCAGGCGGTCAAACACCGGCTGGCGGACACCCTGATCGGGCTGGAGTTCGCCCAGCCGCTGGTGCACGCCGCGGCCCTGGCGCTGGCCGCGGAGGACCCGTCGGCCGGCACTCAGGCCGCGGCGGCGAAGGCGGCGGCCGGCGAGGCGTGTTACGCCGCCGCCCGCACCGCCCTCCAACTGCACGGCGCGGTCGGCTACACGGACGCGCTGGACCTCTCCCTCTGGATCCGCAAGGCCCGCCCGCTACGGGACGCCTGGGGCACCCCGGCCGCCTGCCGGGCCCGAGTGCTGGCCGGCTAGCCCGGCGGACGCGGCGGACGACACCAAGGCCGCAGCCCCGAAACACATTCCCGGAACTCGCAGCAAAAGACCCTCACCCGGGAGGTCGCGTGCCCACCTACATCCCGCCCACCACTCCCCCGCCCCCACCACAAGGTTCGACGACGCCGCGATGCGGGACGCGCTCAGCCGCTTCTGCACCGGCGTGGCCGTGATCACCGCGGTCCAGCCCGGCGGCCGCCCCACAGGCACGGCCGTCCAGTCGTTCTCCTCGGTGCTCTACTTCCGGCGCACCTACGGGCGCTTGGGCCCCTCGTCGCCGGCACCGTCACCGGCACCGCCGGCGGCTTGGGTGGCCGCCATCTCGTCCAGGTCGGCCAGCATCGCGTCCGCCAGGTCGCGTTCGGAGGCGTAGTACCGCTCCGACCACTTCAGGGCGAGCGAGGGGTAGGCCCAGGCCGCGTCGGCGCGGGCGCCCGCGGCGTCCGCCTCGGCGCTCCGCCGCATGGTCTCGGCGTACTCCCGGTGCCGACCGAGCACCTCGCGCATCTGGTCGGCCTCCAGCAGGTGCCCCAACCACAGGCGCAGCATCACCCCGTGCTTGAGCACCGGCGGCTCCACCGGCGCCTCGCGCGCCCATCGCCGGACCGCCGCCATGCCCTCGTCGGTGATGACGTAGACCCGCTTGTCGCGGTTGCCGGTCTCCTGGGCGACCATCCGCGAGCTGACGTAACCCGCCGTCTCCAGGCGCTTGAGCTCGCCGTAGATCTGACTGAACGACGGGCTCCAGTAGAAGAAGCGCAGCGACCAGTCCGACCACTTCTTGAGGTCGTAACCGGACAACTCCTCGCCGAAGGACAGCAGTCCGAGCACCGCCCAGCTGGTCGCCGGCAGCGCCGGGCGCTCCGCGCCGTCCCCTGCCCGCGGTCCGCGCACCTTCTTCTCCGTCACGCTCCGCAGTCTACGGCCTGGGTCGCGTCCGCGAAGTCCCGCCCGCCGTCGTGCACCCGGCACGTCCCCGGACCCACGACGGGACATCGCCGATCCCCCTTCCCTATTACCACGTATACCTGCTAGACATATTCCTATTAGAAATAGCCTTCGCATCCTCCAGAACGAGGAGGCAGTTCCGTGAAGTTCTCGATGATCTTCGAGGCGCAGCTGGCCGACCCGACGCCCGAACGGGAGCGCCAGGTCATCCACGACTGCGTCGAACAGGCCGTCTACGCCGAGGAGATGGGCTTCGACCGCATCTGGGCGGTGGAGCACCACTCGCTCACCCAGTACGCGCACATGAGCGCCTCGGAGATCTTCCTCACCTGGGTCGCCGCCCGGACCTCCCGGATCCGGATCGGCCACGGCGTGGTCACCATGCCGTTCGGCTACCAGCACCCGGTGCGGGTCGCCGAACGGGCCGCGATGCTCGACGTGCTCTCCGGCGGCCGGGTGGACATCGGTGCCGGACGCGGCGCCACCAAGCAGGAGATGGCGATGTACGGGGTCCGCCCCGAGGACACCTACCCGCAGATGGAGGAGGCGCTGCGGATCTTCAGCAACGCCTGGCGGGAGCAGACCTTCGAGTGGCACGGCGCACTCGACATCGGCCCCGGCGCGATCCTCCCCCGCCCCGTGCAGGCCCCGCACCCGCCGCTGTTCATGGCCTGCTCCAAGCACGACACCCTCAAGCTCGCCGCCGAACTGGGCATCGGCGCCCTGGTGATGGGGTTCGCCGGCGCCGACGACGTGCGCGCGATGCGCAAGGTCTACGACGAGGCGATCGCCACCCGCGGCGGCGACCGCTTCGTCTCCACCGAGGCCAACGACCACTTCTCCGCGCTGTGCCCGACGGTCGTGCTGGACGACGGCCCGGCCGCGTACCGCATCGGCACCCGCGGCCAGCGGTTCTTCGCCGAGGCGATCGCCCACTGGTATGGCAACGGCCCGGCGCCCACCGTCCACGACGAGCACGACGACCACGTGGCGGCGCTGGCCCAGGACCGCGAGGAGCTGGTCGCCAAGCTGCACGAGGCCAACATCCCGGCCCGCCCGGTCGACACCGGCACCTACAACGCCCGGCACGCCTACGGCACCGCCCAGGACGCCATCGCCTACGCCGGACAGCTCCGGGGGATCGGGGTGGACGAGGTGATGTGCCTGATCCAGATGGGCACCGTGCCGCAGGAAGCCTGCCTGGAGACCATCCGGCACTGGGGCGAGACGGTCATCCCGCACTTCCGGGCCCTGGAGGGACGGGCATGAGCGCCGCCGACGGGGCACGGCTCGACGGCAAGGTCGCGGTGATCACCGGCGCCGGTCGCGGGCAGGGCGCGGCGGAGGCCCGGCTGTTCGTGGCGTCCGGCGCCCGGGTGGTGCTCGGCGACGTCCGTGAGGAGGAGGGCCGGGCGCTCGCCGCCGAACTGGGCGACGCGGCCCGGTTCGTCCGGCACGACGTCACCGACGCGGACGGCTGGCGGGCGGTGGTCGACACCGCGGTCACCGCCTTCGGCCGGCTGGACGTCCTGGTGAACAACGCCGCACTGTGGCGGACCGCGCCGGTCGACCAGGAGACCGAGGAGAACTTCGACCGGCTGTTGCGGGTCAATCTGCTCGGCCCGTTCCTGGGCATCCAGGCGGTGATCCCCGCGCTGCGCACGGCGGGCGGCGGCTCGGTCGTCAACATCTCCTCGACCGCCGGACTGCGCGGCATCCCCGGTCACTCGGCCTACGGGGCGAGCAAGTTCGGGCTGCGCGGGCTCACCAAGTCCGCCGCGCTCGATCTGGCCGGTGACCGGATCCGGGTCAACTCCGTCCACCCCGGCATGATCGACACCCCGATGGTGGCGGACGTCCTGGGCCCCGCCCCCGGCGAACAGGACTGGCCGCGGGTGCCGCTGCGCCGCGTTGGCCGCCCGGACGAGGTGGCCGAACTGGTCCGCTTCCTGGCGTCCGACGCGTCCGGCTACATCACCGGCGCCGAGTTCGCGGTGGACGGGGGGCTGACCACCCGATGACCGGCACCCCGCCCGGGCCGGCCGCCGGCGCCCCCGATCCCCTCTCCCCCCGGGCGCGGCTCATCGTGAACGCGCTGTCCGCGGACTTCCCGGACCCGGCGCGCGGCCCGCTGGACGCCGCCGCGCTGCGCCGCGCCTCCCGGGCCGCCCCGCCCGAGCCCGGCGACGACGGGGTCGCCTCGGCCGACCGCACCGTCCCCGGCCCGCCCGGCGCGCCCGCCCTCCCGGTCCGCGTCTACCGGCCGGACGGCCCCGCCGCCGGGCCCCGCCCGCTGATCGTCTTCTTCCACGGCGGCGGCTGGGTGCTCTGCGACCTGGACACCCACGACGGTCTGTGCCGCCAACTCGCCCGGCGCTGCGGAGCGGTGGTGGTCTCGGTGGATTACCGCCGGGCCCCCGAGGACCGCTTCCCGGCCGCCGCCGAGGACGCCTACGCGGCGACCGCATGGGCCGCCGCGCGGGCGACGGAGCTGGGCTGCGACCCGGCCCGGGGTGGCGGTCGTCGGCGACTCCAGCGGGGGCAACCTGGCCGCCGCGGTCACCCTGATGGCCCGGGATCGCGGCGGCCCGCCGCTCGCCGCCCAACTGCTGCTCTACCCGGCCCTGGACCACCGGCTGGCGGGCCGCTCGGCCGTCGACCACGCCACCGGCTTCTTCCACACCACGGCCCATATGCGCTGGTACTGGGACCAGTACCTGGGCCCGGACGGCGACCGCGGGCACCCGTACGCCTCCCCGGGACTCGCCCCGGACCTGACCGGGCTGCCGCCCGCGCTGCTGGTGCTGCCCGAGTGCGATCCGCTGCGGGACGAGGGGCGCGCCTACGGGGAGGCACTGCGGGCCGCCGGCGTGGCGGCGCGCGTGGCCGAATACCCCGGCACCTTCCACGGGTTCCTCGGGGCGGCGGGGCGGCTGCCGGCCGCCGACGCCGCGCTGGAAGCGGCCACCAACTGGCTGGTCGGCACGCTGTGTGACGGTGGCGTGACGAGCGGGTGAGCGGCGGGTGGCTAGGGTGGTGACACTGTGCGGGGGCGCCGTGGCGGGCCGTCGATGCGGTGCGCCGCCGCACGTCGAGTGCCAGACTTGAAGCACCGCGCCCGGCCGCCGGCCGGGGCCCATGTGACCGAGGGGAACGACATGACCTGGGCATCTTGGACGACGGTGGGGATTCACGCCCGCCCCGGCGCGGTGCAGACCGAGGAGATCGGCCCGATGCAGGGCGACCTGACCATCCACACCACGTGGTCGGAGGACGAGGCGCACGTCGCCGTCCAGTACACCGGCTCCTCGGACTGGTACACCATGGTCGGCAGCCCCGTCCCCTGTCACTCGGAGGCGGACAGTCGGGCCTTCCACCAGGCCGTCGTCGAGGCGGTCCGGGGCGGCGAGAAGGCCCACGCGTCGTTGGAGGAGCTCTTCCGCACCGGATAGCCCCCTCGGCATCCCCGCGCGCAGGCCGGGACGGCGATCGCCGTCCCGGCTTCGTCATGCCCGGAAACTTCCGCACGCCGCGGGGCAACCCCGGCGCGATCTGGTGAGTCTCTCCCGTCGGAACACGATTGGTCATCTTCCGACTACCTAAAGCTGATCAATTATCAATTTTTGACTACCTAGTGTTGAAAATTGATCATTTCTCTTTACATGCCCATGCCAGGCAGACCAGGGTCTGTGCGGGGCCGGACGGCCCCCGCGGTGTGCAACGCCACCGCGTGTACGGGCGGTTGGCGCATTCCACCGCTCACAGCACATAAGGACGCAGATCTGTGCGTAGACCCCACATACGCAGTCGCCGCCTGGCGATAGCCCTGGCCGTGACCACGGCCGCCACCCTCAGCGCGGGCGCCGCCGTCGCGACGCCGGCCTCCCCCTCCGCACCATCGGCCACCGGCACCCCCGCGATCGTCGACGCGGCGCGCGCCGCCGCCTACGCCCACTCCGCCACCACCGGCGTCGGCGCACAGGACACCCTCAAGGCCACCGACACCCTGGTCGACGCCGACGGCAGCCGGCACGTGCGGTTCGTCCGCACCCATCGCGGCATGCCGGTGCTCGGCGGCGACCTGGTCGTCCACCTCGGCGCCGACTCCTCCTACCAGGGCGTGACCCGGGCCGCCCGCCACACGGTCGATCTGCCCACCGCCGACCCGAAGCTGTCGGGCCGCCAGGCCGCCGCCAAGGCCGCCGCCGTGGCACAGGGCACCGCCGGCGAGCCCCGACTCGTCGTCGACGCCCGCGCCGGCCGGACCGCCCTCGCCTACCAGGTGCAGGTCGACGACAGCGGCACCGCCGAGGCCGGCGGCGCCCGGACCGTCGTCATCGACGCCGCCACCGGCAACGTCCTCAGCAACATCCCGGTCAACGAGCCGTTCCTGTCGCCGTCGGTCCAGCACAAGCTCCGGCAGCGCGGCGAACGGCTCACCCCCGGCACCGCGGTGGCCGCCACCCCGCCCGCCCCGGGCAAGCCCGCCGCCGGCCACTACCCGGCCCCGGCCACCGGCTCCGGCGTGTCCTTCTTCGTCGGCACCGTGCCGCTGTCCACCACCCAGACCACCAAGAACGCCTTCGTCCTGCGGGACGGCACCCGCGGCAACACCGAGACCCGCGACGCCGGCGGCAAGGAACTCGACAAGTTCCTCACCGGCAAGCCCTTCACCAGCGGCACCAACAGCTGGGGCAACGGCACCACCGGCAACCGCACCACCGCCGCGGTCGACGCCCAGTTCGGCATCACCAGCACCCTGGACTTCTACAAGAAGACCTTCGGCCGCAAGGGCATCAAGAACGACGGCGCCGGCGCGCACGCCCTAGTCCACTACGGCGCGAACGTCGGCAACGCCTTCTGGTCCTCGGACTGCGGCTGCATGCTCTACGGCGACGGGGACGGCAAGCTCTTCACCAAGCCGCTGGTCGTCCTGGACGTCACCGGCCACGAGCTGACCCACGGCGTGGTCGACGCCACCGCCGGCCTCGAACCCACCCGCGTCGACCCCGAGGGCCGCCAGTTCGGCGAGCCGGGCGCGCTCAACGAGTCGCTCGCGGACATCTTCGGCAGCGCGGTGGAGTTCGCCACCAACAACCCGAAGAACCCGCCCAACTACCTCATGGGCGAGAAGCTCGGCCTGGCCCAGAAGTTCCTGCGCCGGCTGGACAAGCCGTCCCTGGACAAGCTCGAAGGGACCGTCGACTACTGGTCGAAGGACACCTACGACACCGAGGTGCACGCCGGCTCCGGGGTCTCCTCGCACGCCTTCTACCTGCTGGCCGAGGGCAGCGGCAAGAAGACCATCGGCCGCGTCGCCTACGACTCCGCCACCTACGACGGCGCCAAGGTGACCGGCATCGGCCGGGACAAGGCCCTGGCGATCTTCTACCGGGCGCTGACCCGGTACATGGTCTCCACGACCGACTTCCACGACGCCCGGACCGCCACCCTCCAGGCCGCCAAGGACCTCTACGGCGCGGGCAGCACCGCGTACCGCACGGTCGATCGCGCCTGGGCCGCGGTCAACGTCACCGCCGCCAACGCCCCCCGGCGCTGACCGGGCACCGCACCGATCGGACCGGTGCCCCCGCCACGCGGGGCACCGGTCCTGGCCGGCCGGGGCGCCGGCGCCTACGTTGACGCCATGACCGTGCGCACCGGGCGGAGGCGCCGCCTCGGCAGCCCCGCCGCGGCGGGCGTCTTCGCGATCGGCATGGCCGGGACGACCCTGCCCACCCCCCTCTATGGGCTCTACCGGCAGCAACTGGGCTTCTCCGAGCTGATGGTGACGGTGGTCTTCGCCACCTACGCCGTCGGGGTGATCGCGGTGCTGTTCGGCGCCGGCAACGTCTCCGACGCCACCGGCCGGCGCCCGGTGCTGTTCGCCGCGCTGGGCCTGTCCGCGGCGAGCTCCCTGTGCTTCCTCCTTGAGGACGGTCTGCCGCTGCTGCTGCTCGGCCGGGTGCTGTCCGGCTTCGCCGCCGGGCTGTTCAGCGGCGCCGCCACCGCCGCCGTCCTCGAACTGGCCCGCCCCGGGCGGGAATCCCGGGCCGGCTTCGCCGCCACCGCCGCCAACATGGGCGGCCTGGGCTGCGGCCCGCTGCTGGCCGGACTGCTCGCCCAGTACGCGCCCCGGCCACTGGCCCTCCCCTTCCTCGTCCACCTGGTCCTGCTGGTCCTCGCCGCGCAGGTCACCTGGTTCCTGCCGGAGACCGTCGCGCACCCGCACCGACCCCGCTCCCCGCGTCCCCAGGGGATGCGGATCCCCCCGGCCGTCCGCGGGGTGTTCGCCCCCGCCGCCATCGCCGCGTTCGCCGGCTTCGCGCTCCTCGGGCTGTTCACCGCGATCGCGCCGAGCTTCGTCGCGCGGACCCTCGGCGAGCACAACCTCGCGGTCTCCGGGGCGGTCGTCTGCACGGTCTTCCTGGGCTCGACGCTCGGCCAGGCCCTGACCGGCCGGCTCGGCGTCCGCACCGCCCTGCCGGTCGGCTGTCTGGTCCTGGTGCTGGGGCTCTGCCTGGTCGGCGCCTCGCTCGCCGCGGACTCGCTGCCCGTCCTGGTCGCCGGCGCGCTGTGCGGCGGCACCGGCCAGGGCCTGGCGTTCCGCGCCGGACTCACCGCGGTGGGCGCCGCGGCCCCGCCGGAACACCGCGGCGGCACCCTGTCCGCCTTCTTCCTCGTCGCCTACCTCGGCATCTCCCTGCCGGTGGTGGGCGTCGGCGCGCTCACCATGGCCCTGGGGCTGCGCGGGGCGGGGCTCGTCTTCGCCGGATGCGTCATCGCGGTGGCGGTGGCGGTCGGCGGGTACGTCCTGCGGCACCCCCTGCCGGCGGAGGACGCCGCCTGAACCCCGTGCGTCCGCTCCGGACTGACCGGCCGGATTTCGGGCAAGGCTCCAACGACCGTTTGCCACAGTCGAATTGGGCGGCCCGTGAGCGTCGACGACGGCACGGCGACGCTCCCGGGGAACGCCCGGACACCCACAGGAGCGAGACGTCCGGAAGGAGGGCCGCCCGTCCGCCGGCAGACCCGGCGGTGACGATCCGGTGGCCGCGCACCACACCGGTACAGGGCCCGCGCGCATTCATCGAGCCCCGTGCCGGCGCCCGGCACGCCGCACCACAGGAGTCCCCGCATGACCGAAACCCGCGCCACCGCCCGCCCTGCCGACACCGCCCCGCCCGACGGCTGCGAACTGCTCGTCCGCGACGCCCGCCTGCTGGTCGTCGACGCCGACACCGAGATCCCCGGCGGCTGGATCGCGCTGCGGGACGGCCGGGTCGCGGCCTACGGACGCCCCGGCTCCGAGCCCACGGGGGCCGCCCGGACGCTCGTGGCCACCGGCCGCCTGGTCACCCCCGGCCTGATCAACACCCACCACCACCTCACCAGGGCGACCACCAGCGCCGCGGTCGAGGGGCTGCCGAAGACCAGTTGCCACCACTGCGGGAAGCGGTGGTGGATCCGCGGGGCGACGACCGGCAGCATCCCGACCCGATCGCCGCCGCCCCGACGAGGAGGTTGTCGCCGTGGTCGAGCCCGGCCCGGCGCAGAAGGGAGATGTCGACCATCGCGACGGTGGCGAAGCACATCAACGAGACGGCACCGACGACGGGTTGGGGCAGGGAGGCGATCAAATCGCCCAGCTTGGAGAGCGTTCCCAGGAGCACCATGGCGGCGCCGCCGGCCGCGGTGACGTACCGGCTGCGGACGCCGGTCATGAGCGTGAGCCCGATGTTCCCGGCGAAGACGGTGTCGGGGAAGGAGTTCATGGCGCCGCCGAGCACCCCTGACAGACCGTCGGCGGCCAGGCCGCGCCGCAGGGCCCGGTCGGTCAGCGGCCGCTCCACCGCCTCGCCGACGGCGATCATCTGCGCGGTCGACTCGGCGAACACCGGCAGCCTGGCGCCGAGGAGGCGCCCGACGCCCAGGCTCTGCACCAGGGTGACGACGCCGGCGACGAAGACGTCCGCGTTGACCAGGACGCCGACCGATGCCTCGTCCAGCCCCGCACCGGCCCCGAACATCAGCGGCACCGCGATGGCCCCCGCGTACATCACCAGCGCGTGCTGCACGCCGAGGCCCACCGTCCGGCCGGCGGTGGGGTGCCGTTCCCCGTCGGCGCGGGCGGCCCGCGGGCGGTGGTGACGTTCAGTCACCCTTGGCGGCGCGCAGTCGGGCGGCCTCGCGGGGCGAGTTGGCGTTGGGCTTCCCGGCCCGCGAGCCGCCCAGTTTCTCGGCGAGGTGCCGGCCGACGGTCGTGGGCGGGTACAGCGGCTCGGTGCCCGCCGGGACGCAGCCGGGCAGACAGCTGATCTCGGCGTCCCAGTTGCCGTCGTGGAAGAACGCGGCGGAGCGGCGGCGCACCACCCGCCCGGTGGCGTCGGCCGGCGGCAGCACCCGGTGCAGCGTCGACAGCCACCGGTCGTTGGTCCAACGGGCCAGCAGATCGCCGAGGTTGACGAGAAGACAGCCGGGCTCCGGCAGGACGTCGTGCCAGCGCCCGTCGGTGTCGAGGATCTGCAGCCCGGGGACCCGGTCGGCCCACAGCACGGTGACGATGCCGTAGTCGGTGTGGGCGCCCATGCCCATCTGGTCGCGGTCGAGGGCCACTTCGCGCTCGGGGAGCGGGTAGTGGTTCATCCGGAGCACGTCGAGGGAGTGGTCGGTGAACGGTGCGAAGTGGTCCGCCGGCAGGCCCAGGGCGTGCGCGAAGATCCCGGTCAACCGGCGGGCGAGCCCGCCGGCCTGGGTGCACCACTCCTCCACCGCCTCCCGGAATCCCGGCAGCGCCGGCCAGATGTTGGCCGGGTAGTGGGCCGCGGGCAGTGCCAGGTCCGGGTAGGCGGCGGCCTCCGCTCCGACGTTGAACGCCTCGAAGAGGTCCTCGGTCGCCGCCGGCACGCCCAGGCTCAGGCTGAGCTTCTCGGTGCGCGGCGGGGTGTAGCCGCGGTTGACGTCCGGGGACGGGGCGCACAGCGCCTTCTTCTCGTCCATCGGGAGGGCGAAGAAGGCGTCCAGCGCCGCGGCGAACGCGTGCGCCGCGGCGTCGGCGATGCCATGCCCCTTGATCTGCATGAATCCGACGGTGCGGGCGGCCCGGTCGATCTCGCCCGCGATGCCGGCCCGGTCGGCGGCGGTGCCGTCCGCCCAGGCGGAGATGTCGATGACGGGTACGTCGAGTACCCCGTTCACGGCCGTGGCCCTGCCCATCGCAGCCTTCCTTCCCTCGCGCCGTTCCCCTCCCCTGGGGTGTCCGCCGGTCCCGCGCGGCGCCCACCCTCCCCTATCCGCTTCAACAGTTTGATGAACTTCTTGTTAACGCTCCCGAGCCGAACGAGCCGAAATCAGCCGCCCATTGACCGGGACGCCCCGTCGACTCCCCTGTATGCGGCGCGCCTTCGCCGATTTCCGGACACGCGCGAGACCCTCAGCGCGCCGGCGCCCGCCAGTCCGGCGCGCGTCCCAGCAGCGCCAGGATCCGGTCCATTTCCCCGGCACCCTCGGTCACCGGCAGGCCGGGCCGGAAGGAACTGCCGGCGGCGAGCCGGTTCGGGCCGTCGGGGACGGCCCGGGCGATCGGCAGCGACGCGTCGAGGAGTTCGGGGTCCGGCGCGTAGGGCAGGCCCAGTGTGCGGGCGAGGTCCCAACTGTGGACGACGTAGTCGATGAGGTGGAAGCCCATGGCCCGGGCGGCGGGGACGGTCCGCTCGGTGGTGAATTCCGGGAGCGCGAACGGGCGGTCGGGGTCGTCCACGGTCGCGAAGGCCGCGAGGACGTCCTCGGCGGCGTGGCGGTAGCGCGTCACCGCCGTCGCGATGTCGTCGCCGAGCGGGCGGACTGCCCAGTGCGCCAGGTCCTGCCCGCGCCCCAGCGCGGCCGCCGCGAACCCCCGGTGCTGGGCCGTCAGATGGCCGAGCAGCGCCGCCAGGTCCCAGCCGGCGCAGGGCGTCGGCCGGGCGAGGTCCCCGGGAGCCAGCCGGTTCACCAGTGCCACGCTGTCGCGCACCGCGCGGGCGTCGAGCCTGCGCAGGCGGTCCAGGTCCGGCGCTCCCGTCGTCGCGAACACCCCGTCCACCGCGTCCCGTTCCAAGTTCATATGCATGTGCCTACGATCTGTGTGAGCACATGATCTGTCAAGGGGTATTTTCCTGTCCATGGCCGAGAACGCAGCACCGAGGGACACCCCGACCGGAGGGCGGCCGACGGCCCGCCCCGACCTGGCCGCGATGCTGGTCCCGCTGTGCCGCGCCCTGGTGGACGCCGAGCGGCCGGTCCTGGACGCGCACGGCCTGACCATGTGGGCCTACTCCGTGCTGCTGCGCCTCGACGACACCCCGATCCGCACCCAGGCCGCCCTGGCCGACGCCATCCGGGCCGACCGGACCCGGATCATCCCGGTCCTCGACGACCTGGAGTCCCGCGGGCTGATCCACCGCCGACCCGACCCCGGGGACCGCCGGGTCCGGCTGGTCTCCCTCACCCCCGAGGGGCGGCGCGTGCGGGACGCCGTCCAGGGGGACATCCAGCGCGGCGAGGAAGAACTGCTCACCCGCCTCCCGGCCGCCGACCGGGAAGGTTTCGTGCGCGGCCTGCTGACGCTGCACGCCCTCCCCGAGATCCCTCCGCACCGCCCCTCCGGCGCCGCCTGAGCGGCACCGGAGGGCGACCCGGCACCGAACGCGGCGGGTGCCGGCCGGGCACGCCCGAAGGCGGTGGTTCCCGGCCGGCACCCGCGTGAGGCTGCGTCCGACGAGGTGACGCGGGGGCGCCCGGCCCGCAGGCCCGGCGCCCGCTCACTCCCCGTCGAAGCGCTCCTTGCCGTGGGAGAAGTGACCCCGGTGCGCACCGTCATGGAAGATCGGGTTGCCGTCGACGACGGCCGCGTCGAACGAGTAGCCGTGGTACCAGCCCCTGCCGTAGTTGCGCTCGTGGTAGTCGTCGTCCCCGGCGAGTGCGGTGCCCGCCGCGCCGAGGACGATGGTGGCGGCCAGGGCGCTGGCAGCGATCGCGGCACGGATACGCATGTCTGCTCCTCAGGAAGCTCGAAGTGTGATATCAGCCCTTTCAGGAATCACCCTGGCGAAAGCGACCAAAACCCCACTTACCGCCAATCGTGCGGGCCCCGCCGGCCGGAACCGGCGGCCCCACCGCCTCACCCCCAGGCCGCGCTCGCGTCAACTCTCCGTCTTTGCCACCGAGTTGGCGGGCTGCACCGGGGCATCCCCGGAACGGTCACGGGGCGGTGCGGGGCACCGGCCGCAGCCCGAGCGTCACCAGAATGACGGCCACCGCCAGGAAGCCGGCGAGCACCGCGAAGCCGGTCAGACTGGTCCCGGTGGCATCGGTGAGCCAGCCGACCAGGTACGGACCGGCGAAACCGCCGAGGTTGCCGAGCGCGTTGATCAGCCCCATCGCCACGGCCACCACCTCGAAGCGGAGCAGCTGGCCCGGGATCGCCCAGAAGGGTCCGTAGGGGGCGTAGACCGCGGCGGCCGTGACGCACAGCAGCAGCATCCGCGGCAGCGCGCCGTGCACCGTCTGACCGAGCAGCAGCGCGACGACGCCCACGACCAGGGGTAGCGCGACCGCCTGCCGCCGTCGGCCGGTGCGGTCCGACCAGGCGGCGTTGGCGATCATCGCCACGAGCGCGACGGTGAACGGGACCGCGGTCAGCAGCCCGACCTCGGTGGCGGAGCCGTTGTGGGTGAGCTCCTTGATGACGGCCGGCAGCCAGAGGCTGAAACCGTAGAAACCGGTGATCCAGAAGAAATAGACCCCGATGAGGACCAGGACCGACGGCTGCCGGACCGCGCCGAAGTAGGAGCCGCCGCCCGCCGCGGGCTTGGCGGCCTCGTCGGCGGCGATGGCCCGGGCCAGGTGGTCGGCCTCCGCGGAGGAGATCCAGCGGGCCTGGGCGGGACGGTCGGCGACGGCGAACCACCAGACCACCGCCCACACCAGCGGCGGCAGCCCCTGGAGGACGAGCACCCAGCGCCAGCCCGCGTGGTCGAGCATCCAGCCGGACAGCGGCGCCATCAGCACCGACGACAGCGGCAGACAGGCCATCCACAGCGCGTTGGCGCGGGCCCGCTCGCGGAGCGGGAACCACGAGGCGAGCAGGATGAGGACGGCCGGCCAGACGCCGCCCTCGAAGAAGCCCAGCACGAACCGCGCGGCGTAGAACTGGGTGCGGGACTGCACCAGGCCGGACAGGACCGCGGACAGGCCCCAGGCGACCATCAGGATCAGGACGGTCTTCCGGGCGCTCCAGCGCTGGGCGAGGACCGCCGCCGGGATCTGCAGGAAGACGTAGCCGAGGAAGAAGATGCCGCCGGCCAGGCCCTTGTCGGCGTTGGAGAGGTCCAGGTCGCCGTGCATGTACGGCAGGACGACGGAGACGTTGTTGCGGTCGAGGTAGGCCAGCATGTACATGATCGCGGCCACCGGGATGACATAGACCCAGCGCTTGGCCGGGATCACCGCCGGGGACTCGGTGGCGGCACCGGCCGCCGTGTCGCGGACCCGCGGAGCGTCGTTCGTCCCCGTCATGTGACTGCATCCTCCCCCGGTGCGGCTGCTCCCCCGGCCGCCGCACGCCGCGCGTCTCGCGCAACTGGAGGGTAGCAGTCGAGAGTTGGCCGGTCAGGAGGCGTGATCACCCGGCGCCTGCGGGTCCCGGTCCGCGTCGGCCAGCGCCTGCTCGGTCCAGATCACCTTGCCGTCGCCGGTGTAGCGGGTGCCCCACCGCTCGGCCAGCTGCGCGATCAGGAAGAGGCCGCGACCGCCCTCGTCGGTGGTGGCGGCGTGCCGCAGGTGCGGGGAGGTGCTGCTGTGGTCGGCGACCTCGCAGATCAGCGAGGAGTCGCGGATCAGCCGGACGTGGATCGGGCCGGAGGCGTAGCGGATGGCGTTGGTGACCAGCTCGCTGAGGATCAGCTCGGTGGTGAACGCCTCGTCGGCCAGCCCCCACTCGATCAGTTTGCGGACCGCCGCGGCGCGCATCTGGGCGACCGCGGACGGGTCGGCGGGGACCTCCCAGTCGGCGATCTGCGCGGCGGCCAGCCGTCGGGTGCGGGCGACCAGCAGGGCGATGTCGTCGGCCGGGCGGTCCGGCAGCAGCGCGTCGAGCGCCGCCTCACAGGTGTCCTCCGGGGTCCGCCCGGGGTGGCCGCCGAGGGTGCGGCGCAGCAGCGCCATGCCCTCGTCGATGTCGCGGGCGCGGTCCTCGACGAGCCCGTCGGTGTACAGGACCAGGCGGCTGCCCTCGGAGAGCTCCAGCCGGCAGGTGTCGAAGGGCATCCCGCCGAGCCCGAGCGGCGGACCGCCGGGCACCTCGACGAACTCCGCGCTGCCGTCCGGCCGCAGCAGCAGCGGCTGGACGTGCCCGGCGCGGGCCATGGTGCAGGCGCCGGTGACCGGGTCGTAGATGGCGTAGAGGCAGGTGGCGCCGGTGACCGGGGCCTTGGGGCCGTTGCCGGTGCCCTCCGCGCCCTCGTCCTGGTCGATGCGGGTGACCAGCTCGTCGAGGTGCCACAGCAGCTCGTCGGGCGGGACGTCGAGGTTGGCGAAGTTGTGGACCGCGGTGCGCAGCCGGCCCATCGTGGCGGCGGCGTGCAGGCCGTGTCCGACGACGTCGCCGACGACCAGCGCGACCCGGGTGCCGGGCAGCGGGATGATGTCGAACCAGTCGCCGCCGACGCCGCCCAGCCCGCCGATCCCGGCCTGCGCGGGCAGATAGCGGAAGGCGGCCTCGACGGCGTTCTGGTCCGGCAGGGCGCGCGGCAGCAGGCTGCGCTGGAGGGTGACCGCCATGGTGTGCTCGCGGGTGTAGCGGCGGGCGTTGTCGAGGCTCACCGCGGCGCGGGCGACCAGTTCCTCGGCCAGCGAGAGGTCCTCGTCGTCGAACGCCTCGGGGGTGTGCGAGCGCCAGAAGAGGACCACGCCGAGGATCACCCCGCGGGCCCGCAGCGGCACCGCGATCATCGAGTGGATGCCGTGCGCGACGATCTGCCGGGCGCGCTCGGGGTCCTGCCGCTGCCAGCCGGAGAACGCGGCCAGGTCGGCCTCCAGGACCGGTTCGCCGGCCGGCAGCCGGGTGCCCAGCGCGGTGGTGGACGCGAACCGCATCGGCTCGCCGACCGGGTAGAGCGACCCGTCGGGCACCTCGCCGGCGACGGCGGTGCGGCGCATCTCGATGGCCGGCCCGGTGGCGGGCTCCTCGCCGCTCAGCACCGACACGGCCAGGTCAACGGTGACGAGGTCGCTGAACCGCTCGGCGCCGAACCGGGCGAGTTCCTCGCAGGTGCGCACCACGTCGAGGGTGGTGCCGATCTCGGCGCCGGCGTCGTAGAGCAGCTTCAGCCGGCCGCGGGCGATGTCGGCGCGGCCGGTCAGGGCCCGGAGTTCGGTGGTGTCGCGGAGGGTGGTGACGCTGCCGGGCGGGCCGCCGGCGCGTTCGGTGGAGCGCTGGTTGACCGCGAGCAGCCGGTCCCCGACCGGGTGCACCTCGTCGGTGACGATCCGGCCGGACTCCAGCAGCAACGCGGTGGCCGGGTCGAGCCCCAGCTCGGCGACCTGGCGGCCCTCGACGTCGGGCGGGAGGTCGAGCAGCCGTCGGGCCTCGTCGTTGGCGAGCACCAGTCGCCCGTCGCCGCGGACGATGATCACTCCTTCCCGGACGGCGTGCAGCACCGCGTCGTGGTGCTCGTACATCCGCGTCATCTCTTCCGGCCCCAGCCCGTGGGTCTGCCGCCGCAGCCGTCGGCTGACCAGCGCGGTGCCGCCGGTGGTCAGCAGCAGCACGCCGGCCGCGACGCCGAACAGCAGCGGGAACTGTTCGTCGACGACGCCGCTGACCTTGCTGATGGTGATGCCCGCGGAGACCAGGCCGACGACCTTGCCGTCATGACCGATGACGGGCACCACCGCCTGGACGAGCGGGCCGATGGTGCCGGTGATCTTCTCGGTGACCACCTTGCCGGCCAGCGCGGGCCCGATGGTGCCGACGAACTTCTTGCCGATCCGGTCGGGGAGCGGGTGGGTGTAGCGGATGCCGTGGGTGTTCATGACGACGAGGAAGTCGACCTGCGAGCCCCTGCGGGCGGCCTCGGCCCGTGGCTGGAGCACGGCGGTGGGGTCGGGGCTCTTGAGCGCCTCCTCCAGGCCGGGTGAGTTGGCGAAGGTCTCGGCCACGGCGACCGAGCGGTTCCGGGCCTCCCGTTCCGAGTCGGTCCCGGACTGCAGCACCAGGGCCGCGATGGCGGCGGCGACGAGCAAGACCACGATCGCCACTTGCAGGAGAAAGACCTGACCAGCGACAGTTCGCATCCTCAGAACCGAACGCGGGCGGCCGTAGCGTCCGGCCATGTCCTCTTTCTACACCTCCCGCATACGGTGGGCGAGCCGCACACTGCGCAGCGCAGCGGCGCCGGAAAGCGTGCGGCACAGCAGCGTCAGTAAAACCTGTCGGTATGTTTCCCGGCTACGGGTGTGCACTCCCCAGCCGCGTACATGTAACTCTTCCCACAGGGCGGGACGGTTGCGGACCGGCCGTGAATCTGCCGGGCGAGCCCGGCGCCACACGCAACGTTCCTGGTCAGCGGGGTTTACTCGGGAGTTGGGTGAGGCGTGCGGGAGGTCGGGGAACGGCCGGGGCCGTTCCGGGGGCCGCCGGGCGCGTATGAGACGTTCGTGGGCATGCATGTTGCAGCAGAGGAGATCCGTGCCGAGGCGGCCGTGCTCATCGACCACCATGCGCGCGGAGCGTGGCAGCCGAACGACGCGGACCGGAAGACCGCCGTCGCGCTGTTCCGCTTCCTGGAGACGGGGCTGCCGCTCGATGCCGAGCAGATCCGTTCCGCCCTCGCCCTCCCGGAGCCGGCGGCGCCGGTGAGCGCGGGACTGCTGGCGCTGCTGCGATCCACCGCGGGGTTGCTGGACACGACGGACGTGGCCGACGGCCCCGCCGGGCGGGACGCCGTCGACCACGTGTGTCTGCTGTTGGACGCGCTCGCGCTGTCCCGGCCGGACGGCCGGTGAGCGGACGGGGCGTCTGACGACGGACCCGGGGCAGCGCCCGGGGTCCGCCGGACGGGTCAGGGTCGGGCCGGTTCCGTCAGCTCCGTGGTTCCGGCCACTTCGTCCTCCGGGACCGAGATGACCCAGTGGCTGTCCTGTCGCGGGCGGAGGTAGACGGCCCAGTAGACGGCGGCCACCGCGATCACCCCACCGGTGATCAGCAGGCTCTCGGCGCTCTGCTGGCACAGCACCCACGCCAGGACGATCACGATCAGCGCGGGGACCACCGGCCACAGCGGCATCCGCCAGGCCAGCCGGTGCTTGTGCTCGCCCCGGCGGGAGACCAGCGCGCCCAGCGCGACGAAGACGTACATGCCGGCCACCGCCACACCGGTCACCTCGTTGAGGGTGTCGAGGGTGACGAAGCACAGCGCGGCGCCGGGGACGCCGACCGCGAGGGTGGCCACCCAGGGTGACCCGAAGCGCTTGCCGACGTGCGAGAAGATCCGGTTGACCGGGGTCGGCCAGGCGGCGTCGCGGGCGGAGGAGAAGACCACCCGGGAGTTCTGGATCACCATCACGATCGCCGCGTTGATGATCGCCAGGGCGATGCACAGGCTGACGAAGGTGCCGACGGCGGAGTTGCTCCAGCCCTGGACCATTCCGGCGAGGTCGCCGGCGCCGAGGGTCTTGAGGTCGGGGGCGCCGAGGGTGATGGCGACGACCGGGACGAGGACCACGGCGGCGCCGATGGCGAGCGTCCACAGCACGGTGCGGGAGACGTTGCGCCGCGGGTTCTCCATCTCCTCGGCCAGGTACACCGCGGTGGAGAAGCCCTGGAGGATGAAGAGCGCGGTGGCGAGCCCGGCCACGATCAGCCCGCCGGTGACCGCGGTACTGGTGCCGTGCCCGGCGTCCATGACGGGGTGGATGAGGGTGGCCGCGGACCGCTGCGTGTGACTGAAGCCGAGGAACGCCACGACCGCGGCGGCCACCACTTCCAGTACGAGGAAGATGCCGGTGATCCAGGCGTTGGCGCGCAGGTCGAGCAGGCCCATGGCGGTGGCCAGCAGCATGACCGCGGCGGCCGTCATCTGCTTGTCCAGGTGCACCAGCGGGGCGAGGTAGTCGGCGGTGCCCAGCGCGATGATCGGGGGCACGATCATGACGACGATCAGGGAGAGCACGAAGACCAGCCAGCCGGCCAGCCGGCCCATCAGGGTGCCGACCATGGCGTACTCGCCGCCGGAGCTGGGGATCAGGGTGCCCAGCTCGGAGTAGGTGAAGGCCACTCCGACGCACAGCACCGCCGCGATCGCGATGGTCAGCGCCGTACCGGTGCCGAGGGTGGCGAACGAGTCCGGCACGATCACGAACAGCGAGGATGCCGGGGTCAGGCAGGACAGGGTGAGCAGGGTGCCGCCGACCACACCGATCGACCGGGTGAGTTGGGGACTGTCCGCCGGTGTCGCGGGCCGGGTCTCCGGCGCTGCGGTGGCGGTGGCAACTGGCGTGGTGGGCATATCGGTCATCCGGGTCCCATCGGTGCTGGAGGGCAGGAGGGGCGGCACTGCCAGGGGTGGAGTGCCGGCGAGCGGTCGCACCAGATGCACTGCGGGGCCGCTGCGGTGACCGGAATACAACCTCCGTCCGTCACTCCCGTCAAGAGTTCGTTAACCCCATTCGGCGACGAAATCCGTAGCTCTTGCCGCATCAAACACCGCTATCCACGCTCCAGTAGCCCTATCCACGCGGAATTCGCGGGCGTTTTGACGGGCTGCGGATTCTTCGGCGGCGCGGTCCGGCGACTTTCCGCGGCGCGCGCCCCAATGGGCGGGTTTCAGCCGTCTTGGCCCCGGACGCGGGCGATCAGTAGCGCGACGTCGTCGTGGTCGTTGCCGTGCCGCAGTTCCCCCAGGAGGCGGTCGCAGAGCTCCTCCAGCGGCCGCTCGGGCTCGGCGAGCAGCCCGAGGAGCAGGTCCAGGCGGGCGTCGATGGGCTGGTCACGGGTCTCGATCAGCCCGTCGGTGTAGAGCACCAGTTGATCGCCGGCGCGCAGCGGCACGGTGGTCTGCTCGAAGGTCACACCACCGACGCCGAGCGGGGCGCCGGTGGGCAGGTCCAGGAGTTCCGGCGGTCGGCCGGGGCGCACCACGACGGGCGGCAGGTGTCCCGCGACGGCGATCCGGCACTCCTCCCGCTGCGGGTCGTGGACGGCGTAGAGGCAGGTCGCGAACGCCGGGTCGAGGCCGCCGGCGATGTGGTCGAGGTGGTGCAGCACCTCGGCGGGGGCGAGGTCGAGGTCGGCCAGCGCGCGGGTGGTGGTGCGCAACTGCCCCATGGTGGCCGCCGCGTTGATGCCGCTGCCCATGACGTCGCCGACCACCAGCGCGGTCTTGTCCTCGGCGACCGGGATGACATCGAACCAGTCGCCGCCCACCTCGCTGGCCGCCTGCGCGGGCTGGTAGCGGTAGGCGATGTCCATCGTGATGGGCTTCGGCGGCCGGTGGTTCATCAGGTGCCGCTGGAGGGTGAGCGCGGTGCGGCGCTCGCTCTGGTAGGAGCGGGCGTTGTCGATGCAGACCGCCGCCCTGGCGGCCAGTTCGACGGCGAGCACCGCGTCGTCCTCGTCGAAGGGGACCGGATTGTCCGTGCGGTAGAGCGACAGCGCGCCCAGCACCTCGCCGCGGGCGATCAGCGGCACCGCCAGATAGGAGTGCAGCCCGGCCTCCCGCAGCAGCTCGGCGCCCCGTTGGTCGGCAGCGATGTGCCGACGGTCCGCCGGGCCCACCTCGGTGACCAGCACCGGCCGGGCCTCGGTGACGCAGCGGGTGATCAGCCGCTCGGTCTCGTAGGCGGCCAGCTGCCCGGTGGGGTCGGCGGCCCCCATGGCGGGCGTCTCGCCGGCCGCGGCGGTCGCCAGCGCCCGGAAGCGGGCCAGCCCGCCGCGGTCGCGCGCGGCGGGGCGGCGGCCGTCCAGGACGGCGTCGAGGACGTCCACGGCGGCCAGGTCGGCGAGCTCGGGCACGATGACGTCGGCCAGCTCCTGGGCCGTCTGGCCGACGTCGAGGGTGGTGCCGACGGTCGCCGAGGCGTCCGCGATGACCGCCAGGCGCCGGCGGGCGCGGGCCGCCTCGGTCGCGGCCCGGTGCTGGTCGGTGACGTCCACGACGGAGGTCGCCACGCCCAGCACCCGCCCGTTGGCGTCCTCCAGTCGGTAGTACGAGACCGACCACGCCTGGTCGGCGTCGGGGTGGGTGGCGGTGGGGCCGACGGAGAACTCGTCCAGCAGCGGCCGGCCGGTGGCCAGCACCTCGCGCATCCGCTCCTCGATCGCGTCGGTGTCCAGGAAGGACAACGCGTCCCGCACGTGCCGTCCGATGTGCCGCTCGGCAGGCAGGTCGTTGATCCGTTCCAGCGCCGGGTTGACCATGACGAACCGCAGGTCGGTGTCGAGCACCGCGAGCCCGATCGGCGACTGGGCCACCAGCCGCACCGACAGCGCCAGGTCCCGCTCCACCTCGCGCAGCACGGCCTGGTCGGTGGCGATGCCCAGGGCGTAGGAGGCGCCGTGCTCATCCTGGAGCCGCATGTTGCGGAACTCGACCAGCCGGGTACTGCCGTCCTTGTGCCGGACGGGGAAGACCCCGGCCCAGCTCTCCCCGCCGGACATCACCTCCGCGAACAGCCGCAGGACCAGTTCCACGTGCTCGGGGTGGACCAGCAGCCGGGCGGCGGACCGGCCGAGCGCCTCCTCGGCGCGCCATCCGAAGAGCTCCTCCGCCTGCGGGCTCCACAGCGTGATCCGCCCCTTGGCGTCCAGCATGACGGCGGCCACGCCCAGGACGTCCAGCAGCCCGCCGGGGTGCGACGGCCCGGCCCCGGCCTGGGCAGCACTCTCCGGGAACGCGTCGGTCGCACCCATCCAGGCACTCCTTCCGCCGGTCTGCGAGACCGACAGCCGTGGCGCTCCGTGCACGGACTGGTCGTGCCGTGCTGCCGCTGCCCTCCATCATCTCTCGACACCGGACGGACCCGCAGGCAGAGCAGGGCCCACCAGGGTTGAGGGTCGTACCGGAGGGAGCATTATGTGCCGCCGTCCCCCACCCGGGCGACCGGGTTGACGATATTGATCCACTGCGCGGTGGCCGGACAACGCCCGCGCGGGAGCACCCGACTTGGAGATGTCGATCTCTTGGGACTACCCTGACATTAGTTGCTGGAGGCAACCAATAATCGTTTTCGCACCCCGGCGTACCCCTATACGTCGCCGGGGCCAGGAGGAAGCCCTCAATGCCCATATCCGACCAGCCGTTCCGCACATACGTGGAGGAGAACCTCGATGCGCTTAACCGCGACCCCGGCCACGAGGCCCTGGTCCACCAGGGTCGCCGGGTCACCGCCGGCGAGTTCCGCGCACTGGTCCTGCGAATGGCCCGCGCCCTGCGCGAGCGCGGCGTCCAGCGCGGCACCACCGTCACCCTGCTGAGCGGCAACCTCCCGGAGACCGTCGCCGCCCGCTACGCCGCCAACCTCGTCGGCGCCCGGGTCAACCACCTCTACAACAAGCTCTCCGCCGACTCCCAGGCCGCGATCGTCCGCGACGTCGAGACCCGCGCCCTGATCGTCGATCCGCGACTGGCCGAACGGGCTGCGGAACTGGTCGAGTTGGCGCCCGTCCCGGACGTCCTGGTGCTGGGCCCGGCCAAGCTGGGCACCGACCTGCTGGAGCTGGCGGCCGGCCACAGCGACGAGCCGTTCGTCACCGACGCCCGGCCCGACGACATCTGCACCATCCGCCACACCGGCGGCACCACCGGCCACCCCAAGGGCATCTGCACCAGCTTCGAGCAGGTGCGGTGGTTCACCGGGGCGCTCCCGGAGTTCGAGGACGTGGTGCACCGGCAGTTGGTCTGCACCACCCTCGCGCACGCAGCCGGCTACATGGCCGACGGCGTCCTGCGCTCCGGCGGCACCGTAGTCCTGCTCGACGACTTCGACGCCGAGGAGGCGCTCGCCACCATCGAGCGGGAGCGGATCACCGCCCTGTTCCTGCTGCCGCCGCTGCTGTATCAGCTGATGGACCACCCCGACCGGCCGCACACCGACACCTCCAGCCTGCGCATGGTCGCCTACGGCGGCTGCCAGGCGTCGCCGGCCCGACTGGCCGACGCGGTACGGGCGTTCGGCCCGGTGCTGGTGCAGGGCTACGGCCAGAACGAGGCCGGCGGCATCAGCGTGCTCACCCAGGAGGACCACGACCCCGAGCGCCCCGACCGACTGCGCTCGGCCGGCAAGGTGCTGCCCGACGTCGAGGTGGCGGTCCGGGACGAGTCCGGGCGCGATCTGCCGCCCGGCGAGCACGGTGAGATCTGCGTCCGCTCCAGCATGATCATGCAGGGGTACTGGAAGCAGCCCGAACTGACCGCGGAGGTGCTGCGGGACGGCTGGCTGCACACCGGCGACGTCGGATTCGTCGACGAAGAGGGCTACTTGACCATCGTCGACCGGCTCAAGGACATGATCGTCGTGGTCGGCGGCCATGTGTACACCACCGAGCTGGAGGACCTGCTGAACTCGCACCCGCAGGTACTCCAGAGCGCCGTCTACGGCGTCCGCGACGCGGACCGGATGGAGCGGGTGCACGCGACGGTGGTGCGGACCCCCGGCGGCGACGTCGACGCGGAGCAGCTGCGCGCGATGGTGCGCGAGGTCCGCGGCCCGATGTACGAGCCGGCCCGGATCACCTTCGCCGAGGCGCTGCCGCTGACCGACGCGGGCAAGCCGGACAAGAAGGAACTCCGGCGCCGCGCCGAGGAGTCGGGCGCCGCGGCCTGATCGCATCGACCGGTCCCGGGACGCCGGACCGGTGAGAGCGGGCCGCCGCAGCACGCGTCTGCGGCGGCCCGCCGGCTGCTCACGGTCAGAACCACCAACCCAACAGGCCACGGAGAATGCGTCCGATGAGCCCGATATCGTGGAACTCGCAGCCTTCCCGCTCATAGTGACCGCGGCCGTGGTGACCCTCACGGCCCTCGTGACCGGATCGCCCCTCCTCGCCGAACTTTCCGAAGCCGACGAAGTCGCAGTCATCGTCCCGGTGGTGACGGTGATTGCGACCGTGATGACCACGGCCGTGATCCCCGCTCACCGCGACGGTCTGACCCTGAGGGGCGGCCTGGGCCATACCGACCGTCGGGACGACCGTCGCAGCGGTGAGCACCGCGACGGCCAGGGAACGCCCTATGAACTTACGCATGCGCTGCTCCTGATTTGGCAGGAAATCGGACAAGGTGATCGGTACCGCGCGGTACCGAGTTCCTCGCAGGCGCAGCGGACGGCCACTCCAACAGCCCGCGGATTGCGGCCGAACGGGTATCGCCGGGACGACCGGGCCCGGGCGGGCACCGCGCGGCCGTGCGTTCCGCGGCCGGTCGGATCAGTGCTTGCGGGCCCGGCTGGGCTGGACCCTGGCGGGCTCGCCGGGCATCTTCGGGTGGTCCGGCGGATAGGGCAGGTCGCCCAGCCCCTCGTCGGCGGCGTGCCGGTCGGCGAGCTCCAGCAGGCCCTCCAGGCCGAAGGCGAACTCGGCCATGTCCGCGTGGACATCGCCGAGTTCGGCGAACCGGGGCGGGACGGTGCGCAGGTCGAAGTCCTCCGGCTCGACGGCGGACAGCTCCTCCCAGCGCAGCGGGGTGGAGACCGTCGCCCGGGGCCGGGCGCGCAGCGAATAGGGCGAGGCGATGGTGCGGTCGCGGGCCATCTGGTTGTAGTCGACGAACACCTTCTCGCCGCGCTCCTCCTTCCACCAGGCGGAGGTCACCAGCGTGGGCAGCCGCCGCTCCAGCGTCCGTGCCACGGCGATCGCGGCCCTTCTGACCTCGGTGAACGTCCAGTGCGGGCGGATCGGTACATAGACGTGCACCCCGCGGCCGCCGGAGGTCTTCGGCCAGCCGCGCAGCCCGTGCTCGGTCAGCAGCGCGCGCAGCTCGTGGGCGACGGTGACGGCGTCGGCGAAGCCGGTGCCGGGCTGCGGGTCGAGGTCGATGCGCAGCTCGTCGGGGTGCTCGGTGTCCGCCCGGCGGACCGGCCAGGGGTGGAAGGTCAGGCACCCCAGGTTGGCCGCCCAGACCACGGCGGCGGGTTCGGTCGGGCACATCTCGTCCGCGAACCTCCCACTGGGGAAGGTGATGCGGGCGGTCGGCAGCCAGTCCGGCAGCCCCTTGGGCGCCCGCTTCTGGTAGAAGAAATCGCCCTCGACGCCGTCGGGGAACCGCTGCATCGTCGTCGGCCGGTCCCGCAGGCCGCGCAGCACCCCGTCCGCCACGGACAGGTAGTACCGGGCGACGTCCAACTTGGTGAATCCGCGCGCCGGGTAGTACGTCTTGTCCGGGTTCGACACGCGCACCGCACGCCCCGCGACGTCCAGTTCCACAGCTCGGGCTCCGGCCATGCCTCCACGCTAGGGGCCGCCGGGGGACCCCGCGCGGTGGGCGGCCCGGCGGGGCGGCCGGTCCCGGCGGGCGGGAACGGGCGCCGGCCCGCAGGATCGAGGGCATGGACCTGCCCGTGATGCCCCCGGTCTCCCCCATGCTCGCCAAGGCGGTGGCGAAGATCCCCGCCGGCATGCAGTACGAGGCCAAGTGGGACGGCTTCCGCGTCATCGTGTTCCGGGACGGCGACGAGGTCGAGATCGCCAGCCGCACCACCAAGTCGCTCAGCCGCTACTTCCCCGAGGTGCTGGCCGCGGCACGGGCCGAACTCCCGCCGCGCTGCGTGCTGGACGGTGAGATCGTCATCGCGCACGACGGCCGGCTGCACTTCGAGGAACTGCTGGAGCGCATCCACCCGGCCGATTCCCGGGTGCGGACGCTGGCCGCCCGCACGCCCGCCTCGCTGGTCGCCTTCGACCTGCTGGCGCTGGACTCCGCTTCGCTGCTGGACGAACCGCAGACGGCCCGCCGGGAAGCCCTGGTCGAAGCGGTGCGGCCGGCCCGGGCGCCGGTACACCTCGCGCCCGCCACCACCGACCGGGAGCTGGCGCAGCGGTGGTTCGCGCAGTTCGAGGGGGCAGGGCTGGACGGGGTGATCGCCAAACCGCCGGACCTGCCGTACCGGCCGGGCGAGCGGGTGATGTACAAGGTCAAGCACGCCCGGACCGCCGACTGCGTGGTCGCGGGGTACCGGCTGCACAAGAGCGGGCCGGTCGTCGGCTCGCTGCTGCTCGGACTGCACGACGACGCCGGGCACCTCCAGCACGTCGGGGTGTGCGCGTCGTTCCCCATGGCCCGGCGGCGCGCCCTGGTCGAGGAGCTGGCGCCGCTGCGGATGGACGACGCCACCGGGCACCCCTGGGGCGCGTGGGCCGACGAGGCGGCGCACGCCGGCCGCCGGATGCCGGGCGGGCCGAGCCGCTGGAGCGGCGGCAAGGACCTGTCGTGGGTGCCGCTGCGCCCGGAGCGGGTGTGCGAGGTGGGCTACGACCACATGGAGGGCAGCCGGTTCCGGCACACCGCGCAGTTCCGCCACTGGCGTCCCGACCGTACGCCGGAGAGCTGCACCTACGCGCAGTTGGAGGAGCCGGTCGGCTACGACCTGGGCGAGCTGCTCGGCGACTGACCCGGCGGGCGGCCGGTCAGCGCTCCGGCGGCCAGCGGCGCCGGCTCTCCCCCGGTGCCAGCCGGTCCACCACCTCGGCGAGTTCCTGACACACCTGCTCGATCTTCCGGCGGATGGTGTTCTGCTCGGTGACGATCGCCGAGAGCAGTAGCGCGGTGAGTGCGGCGGAGGCGTTGAACGCCTGGAGGTTGACCATCGACTCCAGCAGGCTCCGCCCGGTGAACGGGCCGTACCGGCCGGTCGCCGCGCTGATCGCGAAGACCGACATCAGCAGGACGCAGGGCGCCGCCCCGATCAGTTGGAACCGCAGCGCCGCCCACACGATCACCGGGAAGACCAGGAACAGCACGGACAGCGAGGTCCGGGTGACCACCAGCGAGACCACCACCGCGGTCACCAGCAGCGCCGCCGCCTCGCCCCACCGGTACAGGGGGACGTCGCGGAACGGCCGGACCGTCCGAAAGGCCAGCACCAGCGGGGTGATCACCAGGACGCCCATCGCGTCGCCCACCCACCAGGACGCCCAGGTCCGCCAGAAGTCCCCGGCGGGCAGTGCCCCGGTGAGCACCTGGGTGCCGCTGCCCAGCGTCGCGCTGATCACCATCGCGGCGAAGGCGCCGAGGGAGACCAGGGCGACGCCGTCGCGCAGCCGGTCCAGTTCGGTGTGGAAGCCGACCCGCCGCAGCATCAGGCAGGCGCAGACCGGGGCGAGGGTGTTGCCCGCCACCACGCCGAAGCCGGCCAGGTCCGGCCGGGTGAGCGTGGAGATGACCAGGAAGGTGCCGACCGCGATGCCCGGCCACATCCGCAGGCCCAGCAGGAGCAGACAGCTCAGGGCGATGCCGGTGGGCGGCCACAGCGGGGTGACCACGGCGCCCGCGATCACCACCTGCTCCAGCAGGCCGATCTTCGCGGCCCCGTAGTAGACGGCGGCGAGCACGAGGTTGCCCAGGGCGGCCGGAGCCAGCCGACGGATTTCCCCGGTGCGCACCACATCTGCCATCAGACAATGCCGGCGGGCGGCCGCCGGACGCGACACGCGCTGCCGGTCCGGGCTTCACCCGGCCCCGCGCCGCCCCGCGTCGTGGCACAACACGATCACCGCGGCGTCGTCGGTGTGGCCGGTCAGCTCGGCGACGCACATCACCGCGCCGGCGACCTCGGCCGGGTCGTCGCCGGCCTTGGCGCTGACCAGCCGGGCCACCTCCGCCAGCCCGGCCTCGATGGGGAACGACGGCCCCTCGATCACCCCGTCGGTGAGCAGCACGAACGCACCCGCCGCGGTGAGCCGCCGGCGGGTGACCGGATACCGCTGACCGGGCAGCACGCCGAGCGGGATGCCGCCGGGGTCCTCGGCGACGCCCCATCGTCGGTCGGTGGTGGCCCAGACGCCGGGGACGTGTCCGGCGCGGGCGCTGGTCAGCTCCCAGGACAGCGGGTCGAACCGGACGAAGGTGCAGGTCGCGAAGAGCTCGCAGTCGATGGACAGGAGCAGGTCGTTGGCTCGGCTGAGGACTTCGCCGGGGTCGGCGGCGTGCGCGGCGACGGCCCGCAGTCCGATCCGGATCTGCCCCATGAACGCGGCCGCCTCCACGTCATGGCCCTGGACGTCGCCGACGGAGAAGGCCAGCGACCCGTCGGGCAGGGGGAATCCGTCGTACCAGTCGCCCCCGATGGCGAGGCCGTGCCGGGCGGGGGCGTAGGTGGCGGCGGTGCGCAGACCGGGCAGCTCCGGAAGGGCGGCCGGCAGCATCTCGCGCTGCAGCACCTCGGCCAGCTCCACTCTGGCCCGCTGGAGCTCCGCGCCTTCCCGCGCCTGGGCGGTCAGCCGCCCGAGCGTGGTGAGCAGATCGTCGGCGCTCGCCGCCCGCGGGGGACGACGCCGAAGCATGGCCCCATCATATTTCGGGGGTCCGACATCCGCTTGACGGCCTGAACGGCCGCGGGCGCCCCGGTGGCGGCCCCGGGGCGCGGCGGGCTCAGCCGGCCGGCTGCGGGGCCGCGGTCAGCTGGCCGACGCCGGACCGCACCGCCCAGAAGAAGACCGCCAGCGCGGCGGCGGCCACGGCGAGCGAGTCGTAGGGGGCGGGCAGGTGCCCGGAGCCCTTGAAGGTGCCCAGCCAGGACAGCACGGTGAGCCCGACGAGGTAGACCACCAGCCAGGCGCCGATGCGGAGTTCGGCCCCCAGCGAGCGGCGCGGCCCGGCGCCGTCGTCCTCGATGACCCGCGCGCCGGGCCGCCGCATCCACAGGAAGAGCAGCACTCCGGCGAGGACCAGCGGCAGCGCCAGCCGGAGGTGCTGCCACCCCGACCAGTAGACGAACTCGCTGGCCACCACGAAGCTCAGCGGGGCGATCCAGCGCAGTCCCGGCACCCAGCCGGCGGTGCCGCCGGGCCCGGTGCGGAAGACCGCGACGGCGACCGCGGAGGCGGCGTAGATCAGCAGGTACATGTCGCCCATCACGCTGACGATGTCCTGCCAGCCACCGAACGGCAGCAGGAACAGCACGATGACGACGAGGTTGATGACCAGTGCCCGGCGCGGCATGCCGGAACCCTCGTCGACCTTCATGAAGTAGCGGGGAATGGTGCCGTTCTTGGCCAGCGCGTAGGTGTGCCGGGCGTCGATCGCCACGCCGACGTAGGCCGAACCGCCGGGCGAGAGCACCGCGTCGGCGTAGAGCAGGCTGGAGAGCCAGTGCAGGTTGAGGATCAGGGCCAGTTGACCGAAGGGGGAGTCGAAGGAGACGCCCTTCCAGCCGCCGCCGAGGAGGTGTTCGGGGACGGTGAACAGGTAGGCGACCTGGAGCGCGAGGTACATCAGCAGCGCCAGGCCGATGCCGGCGAGGACGGCCCAGGGGAGGGTGCGGCGGGGCTTGCGGGTCTCGCCGGAGAAGTCCAGCGGCGCCTGGAAGCCGTTGACGGAGTAGACGATGCCGCCGCCGGCCAGCGCGGTCAGGCAGGCGACGTAGCCGTACGGGGCGAATCCGCCGTGGTCGGTCAGGCGCCCGGAGTGCCAGCCGGAGGCGATCAGGGCGAGCACGGTGGCGATCGGTACGGCGATCTTGAAGATCGAGACCAGGGTGTTGAGCCGGGCGAACAGCTTGACCGCGAACCAGTTCAGCGCGGTCAACAGCACGCTCAGCCCACAGGCCAGGGCCAGCCCGGCGAGGGTGAGGGTGTGGCCGTTGTAGAGGCCGGGGAGGTAGTGCGCGGTGTACTGCATGATCGCGCTGATCTCGGCGGCGGTCCCGCCGACCGACAGCAGCACCGACCAGCCGACGAGGGTGCCGACCAGCCGGCCGTTGGCGAACAGCGGCCAGCGGACGGTGCCGCCGCCCTCCGGCCGGGAGGCACCCAGCTCGATCATGACCAGGGCGACCAGTCCGCACAGCAGGCCCGCTCCGACCCAGGACAGCAGCGCGGCCGGTCCGGCGGTCTGGGCGGCGTACATGGCCGCGAACAGCCAGCCGGAGCCGACGATGTTGGAGAAGCCGATGCCGGTCAGCCCCCAGAAGCCCAGGTCCCGCCGCAACCGGCGTTCCTGTGCCTGCACTTCGGGCGCTGCGCCCCCGCCGAGCTCGCCCGATACCTGACGTTCCGCCACGGAACGGCCTCCTCGCCTCGCGATCTGCGCTGGTCAGGACCCTACTCGACATGTTCGCGCCAGAGGGAGGCCGAATGTTGCGGCAGTGTGAAGCGTGTGGCGACGGCGTCAGACGAGCTGCTCGGGGGTGAGGCCGAAGGTCTCGCCGAACCCCCGGCGCCCGGCGTCGGTGAGCCGGACGACCCGCCGGTACCGACCGTTGCGCAGCCAGTCCAGCGCGAACAGCCGGGCGGTTACCGCGCCGCCGACCGCGCCGGCGAGGTGGTGGCGCCGCTCGCCCCAGTCGACGCAGTAGCGGACCGCCGAGCGGCGGCGCGGCAGGTGCTCCAACTCCACGCCGAGCGCGGTCAGTCGGCTGCGGCCGTGGGGCGTCAGGAGGTAGCGGACCGGTGCCTGGGCCGCCTCGGTGCGCTCCTCCTGGAGGATGCCGTCCGCCAGCAGGGCCGCCATCAGCGCGACGCCGAGGCGACCCGCCAGATGGTCGTAGCACAGGCGGGCGCGCAGCAGGGCCCGGGCGCGGGTGTCGTCGTTCAAGGAGTGCACCGGCAGCGGCCGGGCGATCAGGGCGAGCTGTTCCAGGGCGCGGGCGACGTCGGGTGTGGCAAGCCGGTAGTAGCGGTGCCGGCCGTCGAGTTCGACGGTGAGCAGCCGTGCCGCACGGAGCCTGGCCAGATGGCCGCTGATGGTGGAGTTGCTCACCCCGGCCTCGGCGGCCAGGGCGCTGGCGGGCAGCGCACCGCCGCCGGCGAGGGCCAGCAGCACCTTGGCCCGGGAGGGGTCGCCGATCGCGGCGGCGACCTCGGCCACATCGGTCTCGGTGCGGGCTTCGAGCTGCGTCCGGGCGTCCATACCGCGACCGTACGGCGCGAACGCTTCGCCAACCAGCGAAACGTTCTCGCGCGCGGAAACGGACGGGCGGACGGCTTGACCGCCGTGCGCACCACCCCGCCCCGTGGCCAGAACGTTTCGCCGGGGGCCGCAACGATCCGGCCCGACACTGACCGCATGACGACGATCAACACCTCCGCCCCGGCCCCGGCTCGCACCGGCCGCGCCTCGCCGCTCCCCCTGGTGGCCGTGTGCCTGGGCTACTTCCTGGTCATCCTCGACGTCACCGTGGTGACCGTGGCACTGCCGGACCTGGACCGTGCACTGGGCGCCGGGGTGACCGGGCTGCAGTGGACGGTGGACGGCTACACCCTGGTGTTCGCCGGGCTGCTGCTGTTCTGCGGCGGGCTGGCCGACCGGTTCGGCGGGCGGACGGTGTTCCTGGCGGGGCTGGCGGTGTTCGCGGCGGCCTCGGCCGGGTGCGCGCTCGCCCCGTCGGTCGCGGTGCTGGTCGCGGCCCGGCTGGTGCAGGGCGTCGGCGCGGCACTGCTGGTGCCCGCGTCGCTGGCGCTGCTGCGGGCCGCTTATCCGGAACCGGCCGCGCGGGCCCGGGCGTTCGGCGTCTGGGGCGCGATCGCCGGAATGGCCGCCGGGGCCGGGCCGGTGCTCGGCGGGGTGCTGGTCGCCTCGTTCGGCTGGCGCGCGGTGTTCCTGGTGAACCTGCCGGCCACGCTGGTCGCCCTCGTGCTGACGATTCGTCACATACCGCGCTCCCCCGCCGGACCACGCCGCGGCGGCCTGGACGTTCCGGCCCAGACCGCCGCGGCGGTGAGCGTCGCCGCACTGGCCGCGGGCTGCATCGAGGCCGGCGCCCCGGGGCACCCGCGCGCCGTCGTCCTCGGCGCGTTCGCCGTCGCGGTGCTGGGCCTCGCCGCGTTCGTGTTCCTGGAACGCCGCGCGCCGGCGCCGATGCTGCCGCTCGCCCTCTTCCGCGGCCGGGCCTTCACCGCCGCCACGCTCGTCGGCGTCCTGCTCAACACCGGCTTCTACGGGCTGCTGTTCCTCGCCCCGCTCTACTTCGAGCGGGTCCAGCACTACAGCACGCTGCGCACCGGCTTCGCGCTGCTGCCGGCCGTCGGCCTGTTGGCGGTCGGCTCCGCGCTGGGCGGGCGCCTGACCGCCCGCACGGGGCCGCGGCCTCCGATGGTGGCGGGCCTGGTCATCGGGGCGGCGGGCCTGGCCGGCTGGCTGTGCGCGGGACCAGGTACGCCCTATGCGGCGCTGGTCGGCCCGATGGCCGCGGCCGGTTTCGGGACCGCGCTGACCATGCCGTCCGCCACCGCGGCGGTGATGGAGTCCGCCCCCGGCGAACGGGGCGGCGCCGCGGCCGCGGTGTTCAACGCCGCCCGCCAGTTGGGCAGCGTCCTCGGTGTGGCGGTCTTCGGCACGCTGACCGCCGGCGGGTTGATGCCGGGGTTGCACACCGCGGCCATGGTGGGCGCCGCCGGGTTCCTGGTCGCGGCCCTGCTCACGGCACGCTGGGCACCCGGCACGGCCCGCGCGGCCTAGGTCGTGCCCCCGCGCGCCCGCGTCGCGCCCCCGCCGTCCTTACCCGAAGGCGATCAGTCCGACGGCCACCACCGCGACCGCCACCGCCCCGACGACGAACGCGAGGATCACCTTGCGCTGCCAGGGCGCCAGCCAGCCGCCTCGCAGGGCGCCGCCCATCCGCCCGTACTGCTCGATCCGCCCCATCGGCGTGAGCGGCTCGGTCGCGCCCTGCGGCATCCCGCTGGTCCAGTCGGGGCCGGCCTGCGGATAGCGGCGGCGCCAGCTCTCGTCCTCCCGCCACGGCAACGTCATGCGTCTGCTCCTCACGGTCGTTCCCGACGGCCGCCTGCCCGTGATCCGCGTCGGCACACCCGCGTCCGGGGCGGAATCCGCCCGGGACGTCCCGCCCGTCGCGCGAGGGCGCCCTTCCGGCCCCGGTGCTCACCCGCAGACCCAGCAGCCCGCCCAGCACGCGGAGCGGACCTGGTGGTTGCGCAACTGCGGCCCGGTGAGCGCGTCGGGCCGGTGCTCGGCGCCCTGGCCCTCGGCGAGCGCGCGGGCCAGGGCGAGCCGACTGCACACGATGACGGTGAGCGCGGCCAGCTCCTCGGGATCGGCGCGGCCCCGGACGATGCGCAGCGGCACCTCGGCGGACTCCTCGGGCGGACGGGTCATACCGCCGACGCTAGGAGCGGGTGGCGGCGGCGGCCCGGCGGCCTGCGCCGTTCGGCGGCCGGGCCGCCTCCGCAGGCGTGATTTCGATGGGCCCGGCCGTGTTGTTCCCGGCCGCCGCCGGGCGGGCGGCGAGGATCGCGCGCAAATAGGGGCACGCACACCGGCGGCGGATGCCGCAGTGGGGAAGGCTGGGCGATGAGATCTGAGCGGACCGGCGACGAGCAGGGCCCGGCGCAGGACGGCGGGCGCCGGGGGTTCCTCAAGTACGCGGCGGGGATCGCCGGGGTGGCGGCCGGCGCCGGGCTGGGCGGCGGCACGGCGGCGGCCGTCCCGGCGGGCCGGACGTCGGCGGAGGGCTCCCCCGACCCGTCGGGCGACGGCCGTCAGCTGCCGCCCGACCGGGTGCCGTTCCACGGCCACCACCAGGCCGGCATCATCACCCCGCAGCAGCTCTTCGCCGGGTTCGCGGCGTTCGACGTGCTGGTGCAGAACCGGGCGGACCTGGCGCGGCTGCTGCAGAGGCTGACCGACCACTCCCGGGTGCTGTCCGCCGGGGTGAAGCCGAAGGACGAGCGGACGGCGTCGGAGCCGCAGACCCCGGACTCGCTGACCGTCACGGTCGGCCTCGGGGCGTCCCTCTTCGACGACCGGTTCGGGCTGGCCGGGCACAAGCCGCGGCACCTGAAGGCGATGCCGTCCTTCCCCAACGACCGGCTGGAGCCGGCGCGCTGCCACGGCGACCTCTCGGTCCAGGTCTGTGCGGAGCACCCGGACGCGATCGTGCACGTGCTGCGCGAACTGAGCCGGGCGACCCACGGCATGCTCCGGCCGCGCTGGCGGATGGACGCGTTCCTGAACCCGTCCCGGCCCTCGGGGTCGCCGCGGAACTTCCTCGGCTTCAAGGACGGCATCGTCAACCCCGACACCGGGTCGGCACAGGAGCTGGACGACCTGATCTGGGTGACGCCGCCGTGCGGCGAGCCGGACTGGGCCGAGGGCGGCAGCTATCAGGTGCTGCGGCTGATCCGCTTCCACTCCGAGTCCTGGGACGAGGTGCCGGTGCGGCGCCAGGAGGAGATCTTCGGACGGCACAAGGCGAGCGGTGCGCCGCTGGGAGGTACCAGGGAGGACGAAGCACCGGACTACCGCAACGACCCGGACGGCCGGACCGTCCCGCTCGACTCGCACATCCGCCTGGCCAACCCGCGCACCCGACGCACCGACAAGTCCCGCTTCCTGCGCCGGAGTTACAACTACAACCAGGGGTACGACCGGCACGGGCAGGTGGACCTGGGCCTGGTCTTCTGCGGCTACCAGCAGAACGTGCAGCGGCAGTTCGCCACCGTGCAGCACCGGCTGCGGCACGAACCGCTGTCCCGCTTCATCACCCCGGAGGGCGGCGGCTACTTCTTCGTGCCGCCCGGGGTGCGGGACGAGGAGGACTGGTTCGGCGCCCGGCTGATGCGGGACACCCACTGACGAGGCGGGTGTCCCGGCGGCGGAGCGCCGGTCAGCAGCTGAGGCGGTCGCCCGGCACGGTGCCGAGGATCTGCACGAAGCGCGTGTAGTTGTCGATCCGGTTCTGCACCTGGCCGGGGTTGCCGCCGTTGCACTCCAGCGAGCCGTTGATGCTGCGGATGGTCTCGCCGAAGCCGGCGCCGGTGACCATGGCGTTGTGCGCGGTCATGGTGCCCGGTCCGTTCTGGGTGTTCCAGTACCACAGCGCGGTCCGCCAGGCGACGGCGGCGTCCCGCTCGACGAGGTACGGGTTGTTCAGCAGGTCGATGCCCAACGCGTCGCCCGCGGCCTTGTTGGGTCGATCCGGGGCGCTCTGCCAGCGTTGCCGCTGGTGAGTTTCCCCGGACCGCCCGCCGAACCCGGCGTGCCCGTCTCCGAGCACCGGGCTCTCCACAAGTCCCATCTGAGTGATCTCCAATCTCATGCTGCGACCGTCCAAGGGGTCGGGATGCTGTAGCCGCGGAACCGGTACCGAGTCGTGGTGACTTCGGCGGCCTGGTACAGCTGTCCTCTCTCCGAGGCGGGCACCCACCCGCCGCTGCAATACATGCGGCGGAACCCACGGAGCCGCATACCTTTGTGTTTCCGTCGCGCCCAGATGAAGACCCTCGTCCACGTGTAGTGGCCGAGATACTGGAACGTCGACTTGGACACTCCGGGGCGGAAGTAGGCGGTCCATCCCCGCAACACCGGGTTGAGCTGGTGCAGCAGGGCGGCCATGGACAAGTGCGTACTCTTGCGGCAGATCTTCTTCACCTTCTCCTTGACGGCCATAAGGGCCTTCTTGGAGGGGTAGTTGTAGACATGCCGCTTATCTGTTCCCCGCTTGGGGTGGCGCTGGATGTGCCACCCGAGGAAGTCAAATCCTTCGTCGATGTGCGTGATGAACGTCTTCTCCTCCGACAGGGTCAATCCCATCGGCGTAAGAACCGAGGCGACCTCGTTGCGCACGGCCTCCGCGTTATCGCGGGTACCTGAGACAAGCACCAGAAAATCGTCCGCGTACCGGATGAGCCGGTAGTTTCCGAGTCCTCGGTACTTGCGTTTCGCGCGTTCACTTCGGGTCGAGTTCGGGCCCCCGGGCATACTGGCTACATGTTCATCCAGTACTGAGAGGGCGATGTTCGCCAGCAGTGGCGAAAGAATTCCTCCTTGCGGAGTGCCTGTGTTGGTGTCTCGTACCCGACCGTCCTGCGAGAGGATGCCGGATTTGAGGAATGCCTTCACTAGGTCCAGGGCGCGCTTGTCCTTGATCCGATTCCGCACTCGGTCCATCAGGGCCGTGTGGGAGATCTCGTCAAAGCACGCCTTGATGTCGCCCTCAACCACCCACTCGTAGTGCTTGGTGGTCAACAGGCGCGTCTCAGCGAGCGCATCGTGTGCCCTGCGATTCGGACGGAACCCGTAGGAGCACGGGAGGAAATCCGCTTCGAAAATAGGCTCCAACACTAGCTTCAGGGCTGCTTGGGCCACTCTGTCCGCCACGGTCGGGATGCCCAGCCGGCGCTTCTTGCCATTCGCCTTCGGGATCATCCGTTCGCGTACCGGAACAGGCCGGAAGCTGAAGTCCTTCAGTTGCGACCGCAGCTTGTCGAGGAAAGCCTCGACCCCTTGCCCGTCCTCGATGGAGCGAACCGTCTTGCCGTCCACTCCCGCCGTACGGGCGCCCCTGTTGCCCTGTACCCGATCCCACGAAACCAAAAGGAAGGCGGGGTCGGTCACAAGGTTGTACAGATCGTCGAACTTGCGATGAGAATCATCGATTGCCCATTGGTGCAGCTTGGCCTGGATCTCCAGTACCCGGCGTTCGGCCTTCATCAAGGCCCACTCCAGTGCGTCGGTGTTCACCGTCGACCTCCTGGCATTCCAGCATCCGTACTGCTGACTTGCTGGCCCCCTTCGCCATGTACGCGCCTTTCGCGCGCTCGGACTACTACGGGGCCTCCGTCCCACGCTGTGACCGTCAGCCGACAACGAGCCTTTCCACTCTCTGAGTTGGATGCCCAGGCGAATGGAGAGCCACAGGTGGTTCCCACGTTCACTACGAAACCGATTGGCCAGTTAGGTGTCCGGCTATATCCCGACAGCATCGCCGTACCTACGCCGCAGACATTCGGCACGGCCTCCCCACCGATGAAAACAGTCGGCTTCGGAGTTGCCCCCTCCAACCACATAGAGACGGCACACACTGCAACACGGCCCATATCCACCAGATTTGAGCCGCTGGAACTCTTACGAGACGTCTGACACCGGTTCACTCTCGTTACACCTTCTGACCTCGCTTGCCCGACCCGCGGCATCTGGTAGTTCTGCCGTGTCCGGGCTTTGTCAGGACTGCTTACCGCCCTCCCCGGCATTCCCCGGATCGGGCTGTCCTCAGCTTCTGCCGGGCGGCTGCGACCGCCCGACGGCCGGGGTCTTACACCCCAGCTCGGTTAAGTAGCGCCTCGTGGCGCGCGTAGTTGAAGTTCCAGCTGAGCTGGAGCGGTCCGCGTCCGTAGTAGGCGGCTTGGCCGGCCGGACACCCGTACGGCTGGGTGGCGTCGCAGTAGTGCGGGTAGTTGCCGGTGTTCTGCTCCACCACGTAGACCAGGCCCCCGGTCTCGTGGCCGACGTTCGCCAGGAAGGCGGCGGCCTCCTGGCGTTTGACGGTGTCGCTCCCGGTGTTCGCGAACTCCGGGTAGGAGCTCAGCGCGGCGACCAGCCCGCTGTAGGTGTAGAACGGATTCCGGTTCGGGAACATCTGGTTGAACTGCGCCTCGCTGACGACGAATCCCTCGGCTCGGGTGTCCGCACCAGCCGGGGCGACGCAGGAAGGACAGCCCGCCGAGGCCACCGCCGGCGAGGCGGGCGCGACGAGGGCGAGGCCCACGGCCATGCTGGTGGCGCTTAACAGGGCGGCGAGGCGGGTCTTCATGGCGGTGACTCCTTCGCGCGGCCGGACCCCGCGGGCGAGAAGGGTGGGGGGGCGACCACTGTGGGGGGGCAAGTACCGTGCGGAACCGGCTCGTTGACGCATGAGCAGGCAGGTCGGCGACTGCGACCGGGGGGGCGATCCGCGGTCTAGACCAGGTCACCCTACGGGCGGTCGCGCGAGCATGTCCATACCACTGCGGCGACGGCCGGCGGTCCGCCCCGGGCTCACTCCGCCGCGCCCCCTCCGCCGGTCACCGGAGCCCGCCGGGCCGGCCTCCGCGGGCGGCCGAGCCGGGCAGGGTCGCGCAAGGGAGCCGCCTCCACCAGCTCCCGGACGAGGCCGTGGTCCGGAGAGAGACGACAGGCGGGATCGGTGGCGGCGGCGTCGCCGGTGAACGCGAACGCCTGGCAGCGGCAGCACCGCGGAACGCCGCAAGGGAGCGGAGGGAACGGCAGATGGCGGTCCGTGCGTCAACGGCACCGTGGGCGCCAGCGGTTGCCGGGTCGTCGGCCACGGTGCGTGGTGGTGTCCGGTGTGGCTGTGCAGATTGCAGAATCCTCAGCCGGGGCGGCACGGTCCAGGGCGGCGCGGAAAATCGATCCGACCTGTGGACGCCTCACACAGCCATCCGGACGCCCCGGTGACCAACGCTCCGCCAGCCCACCCCCGGTGGCCGACCACCGCCCACGCGGATGACAACGGATGCGGCGCACCCGGTTCGAAGATGGCGTTCCGGACCAACCTGTACGAGGCCGTGCCCGCTCGCCCGTGCGATCAACGCCCCACACCTCACGGGCAGTTGCCGGGTGCCGGTCGGTCCGCGAAGCGGTCGGCGAGCCAGTCGGCGGCCGGCGCGGCGCCGACGATCGCGCCGAGCACGTGCTCACCGAGCGGTATCGAGGTCCACTGGACGCGGGCGCCCCGGGCGCACCAGTCGGCCCGCAGCCGCTTGCCGACGGCGTACGGGATCAGCTCGTCGGCGGTGCCGTGGTAGAGGTACACGGGCGCGTCCGGGGCCCGGGTGCCGAGCGTGGACTCGCGCAGCCGGGCCTGCCAGTCCGGCTGGTCCAGCGGGTTGCGGACGGTCACGTCGGAGATCCTCTTGAAGAGCCCGGCGGCGACGTCGGCGACGACGCAGTTCTCGCGCAGGAAGGCGACATAGCGCCGGCCCCGGTCGTTGAGGTACTTCGCCAGGTCCAGCTCGGGGAAGGCGGCGTTCTGGCCGATGGCGGCCATCAGGATCAGCCCGGCGCCGACGTTGCCGTTGTTGGCGTCCGCGACCTTGCGCAGGTCGGCCGGGACGCCGCCGGTCGCGGTGCCCTTGACCTTGAGTTCGGGCGCGTAGGCCCGGTGCAGCTCGGCGGCCCAGCTGGTGGCCTGGCCGCCCTGGGAGTAGCCCATGATGCCGACCGGGGAGTCCTGGGTGACGCCGGCGGCGGCCGCTTCGGGGAGCCGCTCGGCGGCCCGGGCGGCGTCCAGGACGGCCTGCCCCTCGGCGCGCCCAACGGTGTAGGTGTGGTCGCCGGGGGTGCCCAGACCCTCGTAGTCGGTGACCGCGACCGCCCAGCCGCGGGCGGTGAGTTGCTGGATGAGGTTGGCCTCCATGGTGGTGCCCTTGGGGAAGCCGGCCGAGGGGGCGCAGGAGTCGCCGAGGCCGACGGTGCCGACGGCGTAGGTGACGAGCGGGCGCGGGCCCGTGCGGCCGTCGTCGGGCACGATCACGGTGCCGGAGACGGTGTTGGGGGTGCCCTTGGCGGAGGTGGAGCGGTAGGTGAGGTGCCAGGCGCGGGTACCGGTCGGCTGGCCGGGCAGCGGATGGAACGCGGTGGGGGTGGCGGTGACGATGTCGCCGGGGCGGCCGGCCGCGGTCCGCGGCGGGTCCGCGGCGGCGGCGCCGACGGTGCCGAGCGACAGGGCCAGCGCTGCGGCGGTGCCCAGGGCGGTGGCGCGACGGTGCATGCGGCTCTCCCAACTGTCCTGTGGACCGGGGTGGTTGGGCCGACCGTAGTGAGCTGCGCAGGGGCGGGCGCTGACCGGAACGCTCAGCTTTGCTGGCCGCGCGGGACGGACGGGCCGGACGGCGGGGCCTCGCCGAGCCGCGGGGTGCCGCCGGCCAGTCGGTACGCGCCGGGGGTGGTGCCGGTCCAGCGGCGGAAAGCGCGGTGGAAGGCGGTGTCCTCGGAGAAGCCGATCCGGGCCGCGAGTGCGGCGATCGGCTCCCGCCCGTCGGTCAGCGCGGTGAGCGCGGCGTCCCGGCGCACCGTGTCCTTCAGCCGTTGGTACGAAGTGCCCTCGGCACGCAGCCGGCGCCGCAGCGTCGCCGGGCTGACCGCCAGCCGGGCCGCGATCTCGCCGGCCTCCGGCAGCCGCGCCGGCGCCGGGGACCGCAGCGCCTGGGCGAGGCTGCGGCGCACCTGCTCGGCGACGGTGGTGCCGTAGTCGCGGCGGCCCAGCAGGTCGGCCGGTGCCCGCCGCAGCAGGGCGGCCAGCGCCGGCTGGTCCCGGACGACCGGCGCGGTGAGCCAGTGGGCGTCCCAGCCGGCCGCGGTGTACGGGGCGCCGAAGCGGACCGGGCAGCCGAACAGGGCCGGGTACTCGTCGGCGTGCGCGGGGGCCGGGTGGGCGAACTGGGCCCAGTGCAGCGGGATCCGACGCCCGATCAGCCAGCCGGCGAGCCGGTGCCAGATGAGCAGCAGGCAGGCGGCGAGGAAGGCGGCCTCGTCGTGCCGGTGCAGTGCGCTGCGGACGGTGAGGACGGCCGGCCCGTCGTCCGGGCGGAGCGCCACGGCCAGGTCGGGGCCGCCGGGGAAGAGCCGGTAGAAGCGCGTGGCCCGGTCCAGGGCGGAACCGAGGTCCGGGCAGCCCAGGCAGGCGTGGCACATCATCGCGAACGTGCCGCGGCGGCTGGGGACCGGGCCCAGGCCCAGGAACTCGTCGTCGGTGGCCTGGTGCAGGGCCCGGATCAGGCGGGTGAACTGTTCCGCGGTGACCCGGGCCCGGTCGTCGGCGAGCAGCAGCGGCGGAATCCCGGCGCCCTGGAGCAACGGGGCGGTGTCGATCCCGAGCCGCCGCGCCCCGCCCAGCGCCGCCCGTACGTGGTGCACCGCGATCGTCAACCCGCTCATGGCCGCACCGTAGCGGTGGCGGGCGCAGAGGTCAGCGGTCGTGACGCCGCCGGTCGGCGGGGGCGGGCGCGGGCGGCCCCGCCGAGCGGTGCGACCGCCGGCTCAGCAGATCCGCGGCAGCTGCTCCCCCAGGGGCAGGTCCACCACCCGCGTGCCACCGAGCGGGGTGCGGGCCACCACCATGCCGGGGTGGGCGGCGACCGCCTCGCCGATCACCGCGGCGCCGGCGCCCAAGGGGTGGGCGCGCATCGCGTCCAGCACGGCGTCGGCGTGCTCACGGGGGACGAACGCCACCAGCTTGCCCTCGTTGGCGACGTACATCGGGTCGAGGCCGAGGATGGCGCAGGCGTTGGCGACGGCCGGGGGGACGGGGACGGCGCGCTCGTCGATGACCACGCCGGTGGCGGAGGCGGTGGCGATCTCGTTGAGCGCGGCGGCCAGTCCACCTCGGGTGGGGTCGCGCAGCACGTGCAGTTCGGGGGTGACCGCGAGCATCGTCTGGACGAGCCCGCCGAGGGCCGCGCAGTCGCTCTCGATCTCCACGCCGAACTCCAGGCCCTCGCGGACGCTCATGATGGCCACGCCGTGCACGCCGATGTCGCCGCTGACGATCACCACGTCGCCGGGCACCACCCGCTGCGGCCGCAGATCGACGCCGGGCGGGATCACCCCGATGCCGGCGGTGTTGAGGTAGACCCCGTCGCCGCGGCCGGCCTCGACGACCTTGGTGTCGCCGGTGGCCACCTCCACGCCGGCGGCCCGGGCCGCGGCGCCCATCGCGTCGGCGACCCCGGCGACCACCGGCATCTCCACGCCCTCCTCCAGGATGAAACCGCAGGAGAGGTAGGCGGCCCGGGCCCCGCTCATGGCGAGGTCGTTGACGGTGCCGTTGACCGCGAGGTCGCCGATGCAGCCGCCGGGGAAGAACAGCGGGCGGACGACGTAGGAGTCGGTGGAGAAGGCCAGGCGCTGTCCGCCGAGCGCGAAGACCGCGGAGTCGCCGAGCTGGGCGAGGAGTTCACCGCCGAAGGCGGGCACGAAGATCTGCTGGACGAGTTCGGCGGAGAGCGCCCCGCCCCCGCCGTGCCCCATCACGACACGCGGGGTCTCGCGCAGCGGGGCGGGGCAGGTCCAGCCGGTGATGTCGACGGTGGGCAGGTCGCGGGGGCCCTGCGCGGTGGTGGGGGTCTGCGAGGTGGTGTCAGACAACGGGGGTCGCCTCCAAGGGGGTCGGCGTGCTGCCGAGCCGGCGGTACAGGTAGTAGGCGGCGCAGGCGCCCTCGCTGGAGACCATGGTGGCGCCGAGCGGGGTGCGCGGGGTGCAGGTGGTGCCGAACGCCTGGCACTCGTGGGGTTTGATCAGCCCCTGCAGGACCTCGCCGCTGCGGCAGGCGGCGGGCTCGCGGGTGGTGATGCCCCCGACCGAGAAGCGGTGTTCGGCGTCGTGGTCGCGGTAGCGGTCGGAGAGCCGCCAGCCGCTGGCGGGGATGGTGCCGATGCCGCGCCAGCTGCGGTCGGTGACCTCGAAGACGTCGGCCAGCATGGCCCGGGCGGCCGGGTTGCCGTCGGGGCGGACGGCGCGCGGATAGGCGTTGTCCACGGTGTGCTCGCCGCGTTCCAGCTGGCGGACGGTGCGACGGATGCCCTCCAGGATGTCCAGCGGTTCAAAGCCGGTGACGACGATCGGCACCCGGAAGCGGTCGGCCAGTGCGGGGTACTCGTCGGTGCCCATCACGCTGCACACATGGCCGGCGGCCAGGAATCCCTGGACCCGGCAGCTCGACGAGGTCATGATCGCCTCGATCGCGGGCGGCACCCGGACGTGCGAGACCAGCATGCTGAAGTTGCGGATGCCCAGCTTGCGGGCCTGATAGACCGTCATGGCATTGGGCGGGGCGGTGGTCTCGAAGCCGATGCCGAAGAACACCACCTCGCGGTGCGGGTTCTGTTGGGCGATCTTCAGGGCGTCGAGCGGCGAGTAGACCACGCGGACGTCGCCGCCCTCGCCGCGTACCCGGAACAGGTCGCGGTCGGTGCCCGGGACGCGGAGCATGTCGCCGAACGAGCAGAAGATCACCTCGGGGCGGGCGGCGATCTCCAGCGCCTGGTCGATGACCGCCAGCGGGGTGACGCATACCGGGCAGCCCGGCCCGTGGATCAACTCGACCTCTTCGGGGAGAAGTTGGTCGATGCCGTGCCGGATGATGGTGTGCGTCTGGCCGCCGCAGACCTCCATCAGCGCCCAGGGCCGGGTCACCGTGGCGCGGATCTCGCCGAGCAGCCGCCGGGCCAGCTCCGGGTTCTGGAACTCGTCGAGGTACTTCACTTCCGCGCCTCCTGTGCCTGGATCGCTTCCCGGGCGGCCGCCGCTTCCCACGGGTCGCCGAACTCCTCCTGGAGCAGGCCGAGTTCCTCGAAGAGCTCCAGGGTCCGCCGGGCCGACTCCTCGTCGAGGCGCTGCAGCGCGAAGCCCACATGGACGATCGCGTAGTCGCCGACCACGAGGTCCGGCACGTATTCCAGGCACACCTCCTTGACCACCCCGCCGAAGTCGACGGTGGCCATCCGGGTGCCGTCCCGTTCCTCGATCTCCATCACTTTGCCGGGCACCGCCAGGCACATGGCTCCTCCTCGTCGTACGGGTGCGGGTGCGGGGACATACAGGGGGGCTAGGCGCCGCGCCGCCAGGCCGCGACCAGCAGTTGACCGAGCGCCAGTCCGCCGTCGTTGGGCGGGACCAGGCGGTGCCGCAGCACGGTGAAACCGTCCTGGCGCAGCATCCGGGCGGCGGTCTCGGCGAGCAGGGTGTTGACGAACACCCCGCCGGTCAGTGCCACGGTCGACAGGCCGGTGCGCTCCCTGGCCAGTCCGCAGCAGCGCCGGACCAGCCGGGCGACCGCGGCGTGGAAGCGGGCCGCGACCGGCGCCGGGCCGGTGCCGGCCCGCACGTCCTCGATGACCGCGGCGAGCACGGGGGCGGGGTCGGCGACCAGCGCCGCGCCTCCGTCGCCCGGGGTGCCGGTGCGCAGCCCGAAGGTGTAGCCCGGGCCGCGGTCGTCGCCGGCGGCGCGGGCGGCGGCCTCCAGTGCGGCGGCGGCCTGCGCCTCGTAGCCGGCGTGGTGGCAGATCCCGGCGAGCGAGGAGACCGCGTCGAAGAGCCGGCCCATGCTGGAGGTCGGCGCGCAGTTGAGGTTGCGCTCCAACTGGCGTGCCAGCAGCTGGAGTTCGTCGGGCGGGCAGGCGGCGACCGGCGGCAGGTCGGGGGTCCAGGGGAGGCCCGCGGCGTGCAGATGGGCGAGGGCCATCCGGTAGGGCCGGCGGACGGCGCCGTCGCCGCCGGGCTGCGGGACGTAGCCGAGCTGGGCGAAGCGGCGGTATCCGGCGTAGTCGGCGAGGAGGACCTCGCCGCCCCAGACCGCACCGTCGTCGCCGTAGCCGGTGCCGTCGAAAGCGACGCCGATCACCGGCCGGCTGCCGTCCAGGCCGTGTTCGGCCATGGTGGAGGCGATGTGCGCGTGGTGGTGCTGGACCCGGACCAGGGGACGACCGCGGGTGTGCCGGTGGGCCCACTGGCCGGTGCGGTAGCCGGGGTGCCGGTCGGTGGCCAGCAGCCGGGGCCGGACCCCGGTGAGGGTCGCCAGGTGCTCGGCGGCCCGCTCGAACGCCAGCTGGGTGGCGAGGTCGTCCATGTCGCCGATGTGCGCGGACAGCCAGGCCCGGTGCCCCTCCCCCAGGCACAGCACGGTCTTCAGGTCACCGCCGGTGGCCAGCGCGGGCCGGACCGGCACCGGCAGCGGCACCGGGTACGGGGCGCAGCCGCGCGAGCGCCGGACGTACAGCGGTGCGCCGTCGCTGATCCGGACCACCGAGTCGTCGCACGGGACCTGGATCGCCCGGTCGTGGGCCAGCCAGGCATCGGCCAGGTGCGTCAGCCGCACCAGGGCGTCCGCGTCGTCCGTGACGAGCGGGTCGCCGGAGACGTTGCCGCTGGTCATCACCAGCAGCCGGGGCCCCTGGGGGTCGCCGGGCAGGCCGAACAGCAGGTGGTGCAGTGGGGTGTAGGGGAGCATCAGCCCCAGGTCGGGGCAGCCGGGGGCGACGTGGTCGGAGACCGCCGGGGCTCCCGGCGCGGGCCCACCGGGCCGCCGGCGCAGCAGCACGATCGGCCGCACCGACCCGGTGAGCAGCGCCCGCTCCTCCGTACCGAGCTCCACCAGCCCTTCCACATCAGCGAGTTGACGGGCCATCAGGGCGAAAGGCTTGTCGCCTCGGGCCTTCCGCCGACGCAGCTCGGCCACCGCGCGGTCGTCCTGGGCGTCGCACACCAGGTGGTAGCCGCCCAGGCCCTTGACGGCGACGATCGCGCCCTCGGCGAGCAGCCGCCGGGCGCCGGCCACCGGGTCGCCGGGCAGCGGACGCGGCGGGCCGGCGGGCCCGTCCGGGCCGTGGGCCAGCAGCCGCAGCCGGGGCCCGCAGTCATGGCAGGCGACCGGCTGGGCGTGGAACCGCCGGTCGGCCGGGTCCGCGTACTCGGCCGCGCAGCGCGGGCACATCGGGAAGTCGGCCATCGTGGTCTGCGCCCGGTCGTAGGGCAGCGCGCGGACGATGGTGAAGCGCGGCCCGCAGTGCGTGCAGGTGACGAAGGGGTGCCGGTAGCGGCGGTCGGCGGGGTCGGTCAGTTCGGCCAGGCAGGCGTCACAGGTGGCGGCGTCCGGCGCGACCAGGGTGCGGGCCGGGCCACCGGTGCGGGAGGGGAGGATGGTGAAGCCGGTGCCGCCGGTGACCTCGATGTCCTGGCCGTCCACCGCCTCCACGACCGCCAGCGGCGGCGCCTCGGCGCGCAGCCGCGCACCGAACCGGTGCAGCACGCCCGGCGGGCCCTCGACCTCGGCGACGACTCCTTCGCCGGTGTTGCTGACGTGACCGGCCAGCCCCAGCTCGGTGGCGAGGCCGTGCACGAACGGGCGGAAGCCGACGCCCTGGACGATGCCGCGCACGATGATCCGGTGGCGGGCGGGGGCGGCCCCGAGGGCCTCGGCACGGCGTACCCTGCCCACCGCTCCCGCGCGGGGGGCCTCCCCCGCGCCCGGGGACGCCCGCTCGTCGAGGGACGTCGACGGCTCGGGGGAGGCTGCGGGAGCGTGGGGAGCGGTGCCGGCACCGGGCCGCCCGACGGTCATGAGCGGCTCGACCCCACGGTGTCGCGGTGGCCGACCCGGTCCGCCGACGCGTCGTGCGCATGGTGGGACTGACGGGTCATCACCGGGATGTGCGCCGGCCCGCCCTCCCGCGCCGCCAGGGCCCGGTCCAGCAGCACCCCGACGCCCTCGCCGGCGCGCACCGAGGTGCGGACGACCTCGGCGCCGGGGTTGACCCGTTCCACGTTGGCCCGGAACGCCGCCTCGTCGAAGTCCACCGCCGCGGCGATGTCGGTCTTGGTGATCAGGACCAGGTGGGCCAGCCCGAAGGCGGTGGGGTACTTCAGCGGCTTGTCCTCGCCCTCGGTCACCGAGGCGAGTACCACCCGCAGGGTCTCCCCCAGGTCGTAGGAGGCGGGGCAGACGAGGTTGCCGACGTTCTCGACGAACAGCAGCCGGGTCCCGGCGGGGAGCCAGCCGTCCAGGTGCCCGCCGAGCATCTCGGCCTCCAGGTGGCACAACCCGTCGGTGAGCACCTGTTTGACGGGGACTCCGGAGCGGGCCAGCCGCACCGCGTCGTTCTCGGTGGCCAGGTCGGCGGTGAGCGCCGCGACCGGCACCCCGCGTTCCCGCGCCCGCGTCAACTCCCGTTCCAGCAGGGCGGTCTTGCCGCTGCCTGGGCTGGAGAGCAGATTGACGACCGCGGTGCCGCGGCCGGCCAGTTCCTCGCGCAGGGTGTGCGCACAGGCGTCGTTCTTGGCGAGCACCGCCTGCTGCAGATCAAGGACACGGCACATGGGATCAGCGCTCCTCGTGCGTCGGTGTGGGTACCGGGGCGTCGTGCCAGCTGACGTCGGTGATCCGCAGTTCGCGGCCGGAGAGCAGCTCCACACGGGCCCCGCCGCACCCGGGGCAGCTCAGGCGCGGCGGCATGCCGGCCGGCCAGGTCCGGTCGCAGGCGGCGCAGCGGGCGCGGGCCGCGATCGGTTCGGTGATCAGCTCGGCGCCGGCCAGGACCGTGCCCTCGCAGGCAAGCTGGAAGGAGAACGCCAGGGCGTCGGGGACCACGCCGGCCAGTTCGCCGATCTGGAGCCGGACGCTGCTGACCGCGGTCGCGCCGGCGGGCCGTACCGCGCTCTCCACCTGGTCGATGACCGCCAGCGCGATGGACATCTCGTGCATCGGTCCGTCTCTTTCGGGTGTGACGACCGGTTGCCGCTGGCTTCATTAGACGGCGCGGCACCGGGGCGTTCGGGGTGCCTCGCCGGGGCGGCGCGGCGGCATACACCGTTCGGTGCAGCGCGCCCGCCGCCGGTGGGGGCCCGCGTCACATGGCGCGCATCCGCATATAGCGCTTGAGGTCGGGCAGGTTGCGCAGGGCGAGCGCGAGGGCGGCGGCCAGGGCGCCGCCGAGGGCGAGCTTCAGCATGGTGTCGTGTTCCTCTCACTGGTGGCGGTCGGGGCGCCGGTGGGGGCCGGCGCCGGCTCCTGCGCGCCGACCAGCCGCAGCACGAGCCGGACGGCCTCGTCGACGGCGGCGGCGACGGGGGTGCTCAGGCCGATTCCTTCTTCGGTGTCGGCGGGTTCGCAGCCGACGACCAGGACGCGTTCCGGGCGCCGGGCGCCGGTGCCCGCGCTGAGCGTGTCGAGCAGCGCCAGGACGGCGTCGGGCGTCATGTGGTGGGCGTCGAGCGGGGTGTTCTCCGGGCGGGCGGCGGCGTCGGCGGGATCGGTGGCGTCCAGGAGGTAGAGCGAACCGGGCGCGCCGCCGCGCGCCGCGGCGTCCACCAGCAGCACCGTCCGGTAGTCGTCCAGCATCCGGTAGGCGAGGTGGACGCCGCGGACGCCGGCGTCCACCAGTTCCACTCCGTCGGGGAGGGTGTGCGCACCGAGCGCGCGGACGGTCTCGACGCCGAAGCCGTCGTCGCCGAGGAAGATGTTGCCGACGCCCGCAATCAGGGTGCGGCCGGGTGGGAGGGGCACAGTGCGGCCGGGTGGGAGGGGCACAGTGCGGCCCGGCGGGAGGGGCACAGTGCGGCCCGGCGGGAGGGGGCGGGGCGGGGCGCTGCTCACTCGTCCTCCAGGGGCGCGAGTTCGTCGGGTTGGAAGTAGAGGAACCGGCCCTGTTCGCGCCGGATGTCGGCGCCCGGATCGCCCTCGACGGTCACCGCGAGGTGCACCCCGCCGTCCACGTCGTGCAGCACGGCCTCGACGCGCGCGGCGCGCCCGTGCAGGAAGAGGTCCTGGGCGTCGGTGCGACGGCGGCCGGGGCGCAGTTCCACCCGGCTGCCGGCGCCGACCGAGCGGCCGTCGATGCTGATCCGGTCGGTCAGCGGGTCCACGTCGCGGTCGCCGCCCGGGTCCCACCAGGGGGTGTCCGGGCGGGCCGGTTCCGGGTCCGGGGCGGTGACCTCGCGCAGCGCCCGTACGGCGCCGTGCAGCCGTTCCAGCACCTCGGGGGGCATCCCGTCGGCGAGGTCGATCACCTCGGCGGCCCGCGGGTCGGTGCCGCGGGCCTCGCGCTTCTCCTGGTCGGTGAGGGTCGCCGTGCGCAGGGCGAGGATCTCGTCGATCTCCAGGGCGTCGTAGAGCGCGCCGGGGCTCTCGGGGGCGATGGCCGGGTGGTCCTCCAGGATGATCGGGGCGGACAGCACCACCTCGGCGCTGCCGGGCGGGCCGGCCAGCACCGGCCAGGTGTGCTCGTTGCGGCAGCCGGCGACCGCGCCCCGGGCCCATTCGGGCGGGTCGGTCTGGGAGAGGAACCGGCCGGCGCTCAGGCCGAGGAGGAGGTGGGCGGCGACCAGCGAGCGGGGCAGCGCCGCGTCCCGGTCGTCCGCCGCCGGGGCCGGGGCCCAGCCGCTGGTGTTCTCGACCGTCGCGGTCAGTCTCAGCACCGCGTACGGGCCCTCGATCTCCTGCGCGGTCAGCCGCAGCACCCCGCGGATCTCCTCGCGGCGGCGCACCAGTCGGCCCACCGGCCGCCCGTCGGCGTCGTGCACCGGCTCGGTCTCCTCGCCGGCGGGCCGGCTGAACGGGACGGTGACGCCGTCGCCGGCCAACTCGGCCACCGGGACGTCGATGGGGCAGCGCTCCTCGATGCCCTCGTCCCAGGGGACCAGCACCCGGTCCGGCAGCTCCAGCTCGGCAACGGTGGTGAACTCCCCATCGGAGTCGAGGCGTTGGACGGTACGCCGCTGGGTGCGCAGAAAGCGCAACTCGGCGGTGAGCCGGGCTCCGGAGCGCGGCTCCATGAGGCATTCGGTGCGCTGGTGGGAGTGTTCGGCGTGGTCGGCGCCCCAGCCGGGCGGTACCAGGACGCCGAACTGCCAGCGCAGCCGGTTCTTGGCGGCGGACGCCCGGTAGGGGTACAGGACGTAGCCCTCGAACAGCACGGCGTCCGCGACCTGCCGGGCGGTGGCGAAGCGTTCCGCGAGCGTGGCGGTGGGCGCCGGCGTCGTCACGGTGCGGTCCTCTCGGTGGCGGGGCGGGCGACGGCGGGGAAGCCGCGTGGCCCGGGCGTGGTGCCGTCCGCGGCGGCCAGCAGCGCCTGGACGGTGGCCTCCCAGGACGGCAGGGCGTGCCGGGACCGGAACGCCAGCAGCGCGTCCAGGCTCTCCTTGGGGAGGCGCAGCCAGCCGCAGCCGGGGAAGTGGGTGTCGGTCATCTCCCGCCACACGGCGGCCGGGAGCCGGCACTCGGCCTCCTTGTGCCAGGGCACCGGGAAGACCTGGAAACCGCTCGGGCCGGCGAAGACGGTGCCGGAGAAGAGCAGCAGCAGCGGCACCTCGCCGTCGCGCAGGGCGTGCATGTAGCGGCCGGCGGCCACCTCCAGGTCGTAGCTGCACGGGACCGGCAGGTCCACCTCGGTCTCGCCGGTGAAGCCGGGGACGACGAGGGAGACCTGTGCGAACTGGAGGGGTTTGAGGGTGCTGCCCCAGCGGGACCGCGCGCCGAAGAGGTCGGCCAGCGCGGCGGCCTCCTCGGGGTCGTAGTCGCGCCGGGCCGGTTCGATGCGGAGCTGGCAGCGCAGCGCCAGGGCGTGCACCCGGGCGTCCCCGGCGGCGGTGATCCGCAGGCGGAAGAGGAGGGTGGGGGCGGCGGCGTAGCGGTCGGCGCGGACGCCGGTGCAGACGAAGGACAGCTCGGTCACGGCCGTCGGGCCTCCTCGTGCGGTTCCCGGGCCCGCCGGGCGACGTCGGCGAAGAAGTCCGCGAGGGCGGCGCGGGCCTCGGCCCCGCCGTCGAAGCCCCGCCACAACATCCGTAGCCGGCCGGTGAGTTCGTAGGCGAGATCGACCGGGATCAGGTGACACTCGATCCGGTCCTCGGTGCGGCGCAGCAGCAGGGCCTCCACGTCGGGGGCGAGGAGCCCGGCGAGTCGGGTGGCATCGAGGACGGCCTGCCAGGCGGAGGGTTCCAGTTCGCTCTCGGTGGCGCCGGCCGGGCTGGGGTAGAGCGCCACCGCCCGGCCCAGCGCGGTGTTGTCCAGCAGGAATGCGACGCCGACGGGGATCCGGAGCCGGTCCCAGACCATGTCGTCCAGGCGGTGGTCGGGGTCGGACAGGAAGCGGTCCGGGACGGTGCGGAACTGCCCGCCGGCGGCGCCGGCCCGCTCGAAGAGCAGCGCGCAGGGCGGGCAGGCGCAGGCCAGCCCGCGGTTCCTGGTGTCGACCAAGTGGCGGTGGCGGCCGGCGAGTTCCATGCCGCACAGTTCGCAGCGTTCGGGTGGCGGGGGCGCGGGGGCCCGGAAGCGCCGCAGGCCGCGGTGGGCGGCGGCGGTCGGCGGGGCGCTCACGGCACCGGGGCGGCGGTCGGCGGGCGGCGCGAGATCTGGAGCAGCGGGAGTTCCGGCGCGGCGCGGCGGGTCTCCCACGCGACCGAGGCCACCTCCGGCGCGAAGCAGGACAACGCGCCCTCCACCGCCGGCCGGTCGACCGCCCCGCCGCATCCGCAGCCGCCCGATCCGCTCTCCGCCAGCCGCAGTTCCCCGATCTCCGGGGCGAACTCCGCGACCTCGACCGCGTCCTGGCTCCGTACGCTCGCCAGCGCCCGGTCGATGCGGGCGGCGGCGTCCTCCGGATGCAGGTCGTGCAGCACCAGCAGGCTGCTGACCAGGGCGTCGCCCAGCAGCGCGGCCCGCGGCCCGTCGGCGCCGGTGCGCCGCTCGACGAGGTGCATGATGCGGGCCAGTCCGGCGCCGTAGAAGTCCATCAGGACCCGGACGAGTTCCTCGGCGGTCGCGGCCGTCGCGGCGTCGCCGTGTTCGATGAGTCGGTCCAGCAGTTCCTCGACCCGGCGGCCGGTCAGCTCGGCGTCGGGGGCGGCGACGGGCGCGGTCATCCGGCGAGTCCGCTCAGCCCGGTGGGGACGTGCATGGTCTCGACGGTCCGGCCGCCGACGTACATGTGGACGCCGCACGGCAGGCAGGGGTCGAAGCTGCGCACCGCCCGCATGATGTCGATGCCCTTGAAGTTCTCCGGGGTGTTCTCCTCGAAGATCGGGGTGTTCTGGACGGCGTCCTCGTAGGGGCCGGGGGTGCCGTAGGAGTCGCGGGTGCTGGCGTTCCAGGGCGTCGGTGGATAGGGGTGGTAGTTGGCGATCTTCCCGTCCCGGATGACCATGTGGTGGGAGAGGACGCCGCGCACCGCCTCGGTGAAGCCGCAGCCGATGGACTCGTCGGGCACCTCGAACTTCTCCCACGTCTGGGTGCGTCCGGCGCGGACCTCCTCCAGCCCCTGCTCGGCGAAGTGCAGCGCCATGGCCGCCGCGTACGCCTGGAAGTAGGTGCGGGCGCGGTTGCGCTCCAGCGCGTTGCTCCACTTCGGGATCTTCCACTCGAAGCGGGCCTCGGGCCGGGTCATGCTGCGCGGCAGGTCGATGACGACGCTGTTGCCGGTGGCCTTGACGTAGGGGGTGTCGACGAGGCCGGAGAGGGCGGTGGACCACAGACGGGCGATCGGGCCGCCGCCGGTGTCCAGGGCCAGGTGCTCCTTGCCGTCGAACCAGCGCGGCGACATCACCCAGCTGTACTTGTCGTCGAAGTCGCGCTTCTGCGGGGCGGGGATGGTGTGCTGGTTCCAGGGGTGGCGGGCGTCGACGGGGTTGCCGAGCGGGTCGTGGGTGACGAACTTCTCCTGCCCCTCCCAGTCCTGGTAGTAGGAGCTGCCGAGCAGGATGCGGATGCCGAGGTTGATCTCGGTGAGGTCGTTGGTGACCAGCTTCCCGTCGACGATGATGCCGGGGGTGACGAACATCCGCCGGCCCCAGTCCGACATGTTGCGGTAGGTGAAGTCGCAGTGCTCGGGGTCGTTGAGGGCGCCCCAGCAGCCGAGCAGCACCCGCCGCCGGCCGACCTCCTCGTAGCCGGGCAGCGCCTCGTAGAAGAAGTCGAAGAGGTCGTCGTGGAGCGGCACCACGCGCTTCATGAACTCGACGTAGCGCATCAGCCGGCTGAGGTAGTCGGTGAAGAGCTGGACGCTGGCGACGGTGCCGACGCCGCCCGGGTAGAGCGTGGAGGGGTGCACATGGCGGCCCTCCATCAGGCAGAACATCTCCCGGGTGTAGCGGCTGACCTGGAGCGCCTCGCGGTAGAACTCGCCCTCGATGGGGTTGAGCGAGGTCATGATGTCGGCGATGGTGCGGTAGCCGTGGTCGCCGGCGTGCGGGGCCTCGGTGCGCTGGGCGAGCTCCCAGACGCCCGGGTTGGTCTCGCGGACCATCTTCTCGCAGTAGTCGACCCCGACCAGGTTCTCCTGGAAGATGTTGTGGTCGAACATGTACTCCGCGGACTCGCCGAGGTTGATGATCCACTCGCCCAGGTGCGGGGGCTTCACCCCGTAGGCCATGTTCTGGGTGTAGACGGAGCAGGTGGCGTGGTTGTCGCCGCAGATCCCGCAGATCCGGCTGGTGATGAAGTGCGCGTCGCGCGGGTCCTTGCCGCGCATGAAAACGCTGTAGCCGCGGAAGACCGATGAGGTGCTGTAGCACTCGGCGACCCGCTTCTGCTTGAAGTCGATCTTGGTGTGGATACCCAGGCTGCCCACGATCCGGGTGATCGGGTCCCAGGACATCTCCGTCAGACCGCTGCCGTCGCCGGCCGTCTTGGTCTTCGCTGCCATTGTCTGTGCCATGCCCTTCTTCGCTTGCCGAGGTGGGGATCTGACGGAGCGTCGGGTCAGGGTGGGGTCACCAGGGCCGGCGGTAGCCGGTGGTCAGCTTCTCGCCGCGGTGCCGCCACTTGGGCTCGTGGTCCACGGTCCGGGCCGTGATGCCGCGCAGCCGGCGGACAACGTTGCCGTACGCGGTACTGGCGGTGCTGGAGAGCTTGGCGCCGGGCGGCTCGTCCATGAACGGCATGAACTTGTCGGGGAAGCCGGGCATGGTGCAGGCGATGCAGACCCCGCCGACGTTGGGGCAGCCGCCGATGCCGTCCATCCAGCCCCGCTTGGGCACGTTGCATTTGACCACGGGACCCCAGCAGCCGACCTTCACCAGGCACTTGGGCGAGTCGTACGTGGTGGCGAACTGGCCCTGTTCGTAGTAGCCGGCCCGGTCGCAGCCCTCGTGCACGGTCTCGCCGAAGAGCCAGGTGGGCCGCAGTTGGTCGTCCAGCGGGATCATCGGGGCCGCGCCGGCGGCCTGGTAGAGCAGGTAGACCAGGGTCTCGGCGAAGTTGTCCGGCTTGATCGGACAGCCCGGGACGCACACGATCGGGATCCCGGCCTTGGACTTCCAGTCCCAGCCCAGGTAGTCGGGCACGCCCATGGCGCCGGTCGGGTTGCCGGCCATGGCATGGATGCCGCCGTACGTGGCGCAGGTGCCGATGGCGACGACGGCGAGCGCCTTGGGGGCCAGTCGGTCGATCCACTCACTGGTGGTGATCGGCTGCCCGGTCTCGGGGTCGTCGCCGAAGCCGCACCAGTAACCCTCCGGCTTGATCGCCTCGTTGGGGATGGAGCCCTCGACGACCAGCACGAACGGGTCGATCTCACCGCGCTCGCCCTTGAAGAACCACTCGATGAAGGTGTCCGCGCCCTGCACCGGACCGCATTCGAAGTCGATCAGCGGCCAGTGGACCTGGACCTTGGGCAGGCCCGGCAGCACGCTGAGCGCGATTTCCTCGATGCTCGGCTGGGTCGCGGCGGTCAGCGCCACCGAGTCGCCGTCGCAGCTCAGGCCGGCGTTGATCCAGAGGACGTGGATCGGGGGCTCATCGTCCTTCTCGGCGGCCGGGGCGGGCCCGGTCGCGGTGGCAGGTGCGGCATCCATGGCGTTACGCCTCCTCGGCGAGGTGGGCAGCGGAAGCGCTCGGCACGGCTTCCGTCCACCTTGGTAACACCGCCCGGGAGGCCACGAGAGCCGACAGGGGCCGTTCCGGTGACGCACCAGCACCGGAACGGCCCCATGGCCCGAGGAGGGTCTGCCGTCAGGACGGCACACCGGCCTCCAAGGCGGTGACGGTGAACGTGCCGCCGCACACCCGCAGCCCACCGCTGTTGGTGGTCATGGACTCCTTGGAGCCGGGCGGGTAGACGAAGACGATCTGCGAGTCCTTCCAGCAGGGGATGTCCGAGACACCGTCGTTGACGGTGTGCAGCACGGCGTGCGCGCTCTGCCCGGGCTGGAGCCGCACGCTGCCGCCGGCGCCGCCCTCGCGGGAGGCGGGCGTGCCGACCGCCGAGCCGTCACGCTGGATCAGCGAGACGCCGGGGTAGCCGCGCAGCGAGCACGCCTTCTTGCCCTTGTTGGTGAAGACCAGCGGGACCCGGATGTTGCCCGCGCCGACGTCGGTGCGCCCCAGGCGCAGCGACATGTTCTCCGCGGTGCAGCGGTCCGAGGCCGTCATGGCCGAGGGGTTGGCCTGGCTGGCACTGGGGACGCCGGAGGTGCCCGCGGAGGGCTTGGCCACGCTGGACGGCCGGGCGGCGTTCCCGGCGGACTGCGGGCTGCCACCGGTCGACGGCGCGCCCTGCGCCCGGCTCGCGCTGGAGGTGGCGGGCGCGGCGGCCGACGAGGACTGGGACGACGCACTGTCCGCGCCGTTCTGGCAGGCGGAGAGCGTCAACGCGGTGACGGCGATCAGCGATCCGGCGGCGACACGGCGGCCGCGGCCGAGGGTCTTGATGGTGAGCGACATGAGTCCCCCTCGTCTGGTAGGTGGGTACCCTCGTGAATGTGGGTGCGTACGGTCCGTCCGTTGCTCTTCCAGCGTGCTCCCGGGCACTGCCGGTCCGCTAACGAGGCACTAACACCCCGCTAACGAGGCCGCGCGCCCGGTACGGCGCTGCCCCGGCGGCCTGTGTGACCAGCCGGAACTCCGGTGTGCCGCCCAGGCTCGCAGAAATCTCTGCGGTTGCGGACGCGGCACTACGAGGTTCGGCCGTTTCAGCCTTCCTGCGCACCGTCCCCGGAAGACCCCTTCCGCCCCTGGTGCCCCGCGCGACGGGCCCATGCCCCTGGTAAGTGCGCAGGGCCGGGCCCTGGGCATCGATGCTGGTGATGCCGCGGTGCGCCCGGGGCGGACCGGGGGTCCGCACTCGACCGAAATCCCACCATAGGGAGTAGAAGAGACGCTTCCCTTGACGCCGGGGTTGCACGAGAACGGCACTTTTCGGCCTCCGGAGCCCGGTTCGCGGCTCAGGTCGGACCGGGGCGACCGGCCTTCGCCCGCGCCGCCCGGTTGACAGCCGCCAGGACGGCCCGTACAGACGCGGTCAGCACGGAGGTGTCCTGGCCCGCGCCCCAGGTGGTGTCCCCGTCGATCCGGCAGCGGACGTAGGCGACGGCGGCACTGTCCGGCCCGGCGGCGGTGGCGTGCTCGGCGTAGGCGGTGATGTCCACGGGGTGGCCGGCCGCGGCCAGGGCGTCGGCGAAAGCAGCCAGCGGCCCGTTGCCGCGCCCCTGGTACGTCCGCAGGTCCGCCCCGCCGCCCAGTTCGCAGCGGACCAGGTGCTCCCCCGGCGTCGGCTCACCGGCGCTCCAGGCGCCGAGGGTCAGCGGGCCGTCCACGCCCGGGGCGAGGTAGCTGCTGCGGAACAGCTCCCACAGGTCCCTCGGGGTGAGTTCCTGCCCGCTGTCGTCGGTCGCGCGCTGCACGGTGCGGGAGAACTCCGGCCGCAGGTCCCCGGGCAGGTCCAGCCCGTAGTGGGCGTGCAGGAGGTGGGCGATCCCGCCCTTGCCCGACTGGCTGTTGACACGGATCACCGCCTCGTAGCCGCGGCCGAGGTCGGCCGGGTCGACGGGCAGGTACGGCACGTCCCACGGCGCCTCGGCCTCGGGGACGCCCAACTCGGCGGCGCGCCGGGCGTGGTGGGCGAACCCCTTGCCGATGGCGTCCTGGTGGGTGCCGGAGAAGGCGGTGTGGACGAGGTCGCCGGCGTAGGGGTGGCGGGGGTGGACGGGCAGCCGGATGCAGTCCTCGACGGTGCGGCGGACGGTGTCCAGGTCGGAGAAGTCCAGCATCGGATCGACGCCCTGGGTGTACAGGTTGAGGGCCAGGGTGACCAGATCGACGTTCCCGGTGCGCTCGCCGTTGCCGAACAGGCAGCCCTCGATGCGCTGCGCTCCCGCGAGCAGGCCGAGCTCGGCGCAGGCCACGCCGGTACCGCGGTCGTTGTGCGGGTGCAGGGAGAGGATCACCGCGTCCCGGCGGGCCAAGTGCCGGTGCATATAGGCGATCTGGTCCGCGTACACATTGGGCGTGGCGATCTCGACGGTGGCCGGGAGGTTGTGCGTCACCGGGCGGTCCGGGGCGGCGTCCCAGAGCGCGGTCAGCCCGTTGCAGATCTCCAGCACCAGATCGGGTTCGGTCAGATTGAAGACCTCGGGCGAGAACTGGAACCGGATGTCGGCGTGCGGACGGGCGTCGGCCAGCCGCGCCATCAGCGTCGCGGCGTCCCGGACCATGGCGTGCACCTCGTCCCTGGTGCGGCCGAGGACCACCTCGCGCCACGTGGGAGCGGTGGCCGTGTAGAGGTGGACGACGGTGCGCGGCAGCCCGTCGATCGCCTCGAAGGTCCGCTCGATCAGCTCCTTGCGGGCCGGGGTGAACACCACGACGGTCACGTCGTCGGGGACGGCGTCGCTCTCGGCCAGATGCCGTACGAAGTCGAAGTCGGTGCGGCTCGCGGAGGGATAGGCGACCTCGATCTCCTTGAAGCCCATGGCGACCAGCAGGTCGAACAGCCGGCGCTTGCGCGGGGTGTCCATCGGTTCGGCCAACGCCTGGTTGCCGTCGCGCAGGTCGACCGGCACCCACAGGGGCGCCCGCTCGATCCGGGCGGCGGGCCACGAGCGGTCGGTGTGCGGCACCTCGACCCGCTGGTGGGCGGGCCGGTAGCGGTGGGCCGGCATGGCGCTGCCACGCTGCGGATTCCAGGCCGGGGCCGTCGCGGGCACCGGCCCGCGGGGCGTGCGGACGGTGGGGAAAGTGCGGGACATCGCGTTCCTTCACAGAAGCCGGGGGGGGGAGAGACCGGCAGCACCGAACCCCGCGGCGGGGTGCCGGTCGTGTCAGGCCCCGCCGCGGCACCCGAGGAGGAGGCCACGCAGCGTCATGGCGGGTACACTAACCACGAATTAACTCCTCAGACAAGCTGAGGAGTTATGAGGACAGGAGAAACGGGATGCCGCTGGAAGCCCTCCGCCCCAGCCCCCTGGTCGAACAGGCCGCGCAACAGCTGCGCGACCAGATCACCGGCGGACACTGGCCGGTGGGCAGCAGGCTCCCGGGCGAGACGACGCTGGCCAAGACCCTCGGCGTCGGCCGCTCGACGGTCCGCGAAGCGCTGCGCGCACTGGCCGGCGCCGGAATGGTGCAGCCCCGCCAGGGCGCCGGCGTCTTCGTCATCGCCGCCGAACCCACCGAGGACTGGCCGACCCGCCTGCGCCGCGCGGCCGTCGCCGACGTCTATGAGGTGCGCGCGATGGTCGAGGTCCAGGCCGCCCGCCTCGCCGCCGAGCGCCGCACCGAGGCCGATGTCACGGCCCTGTACGCGGCACTGGACAGGCGGCGGGCGGACGGCGCCGACGACGCGGCCTTCGTCGACGCGGACATCGCCCTGCACGCGGCGGTGGTGGACGCCGCCCACAACCCCGTACTGACCGACCTCTTCGGCCAGTTCGTCCCCGCCCTGCGCCAGGGCCTGATCGACCTCGTCCGGCTGCTCGGCCTGCGCGACCACGACCCGCACCACGGGGACGCCCGCCACGCCGCCCTCGTCGAGGCCGTGGCCGCCGGCGATGCCGACACCGCCGGCGACGTCCTCCAGTCCGAACTGGCGGAAACCCGGGCGCTCTTGTTGACGGGGCGCCCCGCGGAAGCCGGGTGACACCTCGTCAGGATTGTGCGAACGCCGCTGGAAGCGGTGCCGCCGGCACTGCCTGCGTCGGCACGGCCGTCGGCAGCGGCCCTCCGCGCTGACGAGGAATCACCGCGGGCCGGCGCACGCCACGGGCGGCACTCTCAGCGCTCCCGCTGCCCGGCCCCGCCCGGCTGCGCCAACTCCAGGTCCAGCCGCGCATCCGCGCCGCCCGCCAGGGATATCGGCGCGGCGTGCGGCGGATAGCCGGCCGCCGAGAGGGTGTAGTGGCGTCCCACCAGGTCCGCGAAGGCATAGGCGCCGTCCGGCCCGGTGACCGCGTGCCCGGCGACCGTCCCGTCCTCCAGCAGGGTCACGGCGGCGTCCGCCAAGGGGTGCCCGTCCGGCCCGCGGACCGTACCGCGCACGGTGCCGCCGGGCCGCAGCCGCACCTCCTGGTGGCGCGTATCGCCCCCGGCGCCGTCGACGCCGCCGCCCAACTGGACGGCATGCGCGGTCGGCTGGTGCCCCGGAGCGCTGAAGACGAGGGTGTAGGGCCCGTCCGGCAGTTGGGCGACCGTCCACCGCCCGTCGACTCCGGTCGTCGTGTGCGTCACCACGTCGCCGTGGGCATCGGTGATCACGACGCGCGCTCCGGTCAGCGCCGTCCCTTCCGGGCCACCGAGCACGGTGCCGGCGAGGCGGCTGCCGGTGGGCGTCAGCACCAGGTCCGCCCCGGCCACCGTGCCCTCGCCGGCATGCGCGGCGGAGACGGCCTGCGGGGCGTGTGCCGGGGCGGCGCCGGTCAGGACGTAGGTGCCCGCGGCCGGGGCGGCCAGCGCATAACTGCCGTCGGACGCGGCCGTGGTGACCCCGGCCTGCTGCCCGTGCCGGTCGATCAGGGTGACCGTGGCGCCCGGCACCGGACCGCCTGCGGTGTCCACGACCCGCCCCCGGAACCCGGCGGCCGGCTCGTCCGCCGCTCCCGCAGCGGGTGCGCTCCGCCCGGCCGCGTCCGCCGGGACGTCCGCCGCCGTGCCGGCCTCGTCCGCGCTCTGCGTCACCGGCGTCGCCCGCGCCCCGGCGGCCTTCCGCTGGGACGGCAGGAAGGCCGCCACCAGCACCCCGAGGGCGACCGCGGCGGTGGCGATCAGGAACGAGACCCGGAATCCGGCCATCGTGGGCACGGTGATCGGCCCCAGCGGCTCGGACATACGGGCCAGCACCATGCCGATGACGGCGCTGGACACGGACGTGCCGATCGAACGCATCAGGGTGTTCAGGCCGTTGGCCGCGCCGGTCTCGGACGGGTCGACGGCCCCGATGATGAGCGCCGGGAGCGAGGAGTACGCCAGGCCGATGCCCGCACCGACCACCACCGCGATGACGACCGTCTGCCAGGGGGCCTGCATCAGGCCGATCCCGCCGCCGTAACCGACCCCGATGACCAGCATGCCGAGCAGCAGCGAGACCTTGGGGCCGCGGCGGGCCGCGATCCGTGCGTACAGCGGTGCCACGAACATCATCGTCAGCCCCAGCGGCGCCACGCACAGCCCGGCCACCACCATCGACTGGCCGAGGCCGTAGCCGGTCGACGTGGGCAACTGGAGCAGCTGCGGCAGCACCAGCGAGATGGCGTAGAACGCCACTCCGACCGTGATGGAGGCGAGGTTGGTGAGCAGCACCTCGCGCCGGGCGGTGGTGCGCAGGTCCACCAGCGGGTCGGCGATCCGCAGCTCCATCACGCCCCACAGCACCAGGATCAGCGCCGCGGCCCCGAACAGGCCGAGGGTGCGGGGCGATCCCCAACCCCACTCGCTCGCCTTGGTGATCGGCAACAGGAGGGCGACCAGGCCGACCGACAGGCCGAGGGCGCCGGCGACGTCGAAGCGGCCGGGCGCCCGTACCGAGGTCTCCGGGACGACCAGCGCGGTGAGCAGCATCGACAGCACGCCGAGCCCGGCGGCGGCGAAGAACAGCGTGTGCCAGTCGGCGTGTTGGGCCACCAGGGCCGCGGCGGGCAGCGCCAGTCCGCCGCCGACGCCGATCGAGGAGCTCATCAGGGCCATGGCGGAGCCGAGCCGCTCCCGGGGCAGTTCATCGCGCATCAGGCCGATGCCGAGGGGTATCGCGCCCATCGCGAAGCCCTGCAGCGCCCGCCCGACGATCATGACGATCAACTGGTCGGTGAAGCCACAGATCAGCGAGCCCACGACCATGACGGCGAGACTCGTCAGCAGCATCCGCCGCTTGCCGTAGAGGTCGCCGAGGCGGCCCATGATGGGGGTGGCGACCGCGCCGGCGAGGAGGGTGGCCGTCATGACCCAGGTGGCGTTGCCGGGCGCGGTGCCGAGCAGGGTCGGCAGGTCCTTGATGACCGGCACGAGCAGCGTCTGCATCACCGCGACGACGATGCCGGCGAAGGCGAGCACCGGGACGATGCCGGCGTGCGTTCTGCGGTGTCCGCCCTTGGCGGGCGGGGGCAGTGGCGGCGCGGCGGCGGAGTCCGCAGCCCCCGCGGGGAGCTGGTCCGTCATCGTCTGGGTCATGCGTGCGGCCTCCAGGGCGGCAGGAGCGAGCGGAGAGGGTGCGCGGCGCGCGAACAGGGGCGTGGCCCCTTGATACGTGCATGGCGAACGTTTCAGCTCGGGGGCCTATTCCAAGCCATCCGGCCAGATCTCGGGCCCCGGACGGTGATCTCGCTCACGCCGACCACGCCCGGCCTCCGCCTGCACCAACACCCGTACGCGGCCCGCCCCTTCGGGCCCGCCGTCCCATCCATCGCCCCTCCCCCGGTCTCGTTCCGGACACGGGATCCAGTGAACCGCACACCACTGACAATCGACCGGACGAGGGATCAAGACTGGGTCAAGAGCGGAGCACGGGCGGCGGGGCCGCGCCCGGGACGGAACCGACGTATCAGCACACCCGGGGAACTTCCACCCCGCGACATCCGCACCCCGAGGAGCTCCCGCGGCGCGCTACGGCGCCGCGTTCTGCAGGTCCGCCTCCAGCGCGGCGGCGTGCTCCGCCTCCTCCGCCGCGCGTTCCCGGAGCTCCGCATCGAGCCGCGCACCCCGCTCCGGGTCGAGCCTGAGTTTGGCGAGAACGGCCGGCACCGCGATGGTGGGAAGGGTGTGCTCGAAGAAGACCAACAGCCGATGACTGACGTCGTTCTGGTCGGTGAACGCCTTGGACATCATCTGAATACCGGCGAAGGCACCGACGAACAGCTCCGCCGTGTCCCGCACGTTGACGCTCTCCAGCACTTCGCCCCGCGCCCTGGCCTCGTTGAGCAGACCCTCGACGAACGTGGTCCACGCCGACATCGACTGCTTGCGATCGAGTTGGTTGGCACCCGGCTCGATGGCGAGACGGGCGGCGCCGCGCTGGATCGGGTCGCGTCGCAGCCGGTATGCCAGGATCTGCCCGGCGTCCACGAACTCCTGGAGTTTGATCGGCTGCGGCCGCACGGCGATGTCGAGCACCTGCTCATGCAGCACGGCGAGCGCAAGATCTTCTTTAGAGGGAAAGTGGAAATACAAGGCACCCTTCGTCACGCCGGCGCGCGAGAGGATCTCGGCAATCGTCGCGCGGTCGAAGCCGTGTTCATCGAAGACCGCCGCGGCGGATTCCAAGATCACTCGCCGCGTCTTGATTGCGCGGTCCTGACGTGCCACAGAGCGCCTCCTGTCTGTCAAAGGCTCAAGCTTCTCAGCATTTCGCCACAGCTCAAGTCTCCTCCAGATCGGCGGATCGCCTTTGCCCGCACACCGGCATTGAAAAGAAAACCGGATGGTACGTATCTTAATCGTGTCCGGAGCTCTTCCGTAGAGACGCATAGGGGCTGTCATGAGCGACACGTTGCAGGCCAGCAGCACGGTTCCAGTCACGAGCCGACGCCGGATGCAGCAGGTCCAGAACCCCCCGGCCGCAAGCCGGCGGGGGTCCGACGCCAGTGCCCCGATCCCCCACGAGTTTCTGCACCGCCCCCTCGTGGAGGACATCCTGATCATTTCCTGGCTCCGACTGAGCCAGGACCGCTTCTCCGTGACCGCCCAGTGGCCGCATGATCACCTCTACTTCGCCCCCCACGACAACCGGCCCCATCCGATGCTGGCGGGAGAGACCATCCGACAGGCCGGACTGCTGCTCTGCCACACCGAGTTCGGGGTGCCGCTCGGTCATCACTTCATCCTTCACGACCTCGTCTACACCGCCGACCCCGCGCACCGCGTCTCCGGGAACGGGCCGACGCAGCTGAGCATCGACGTCGTGTGCAGCCAGACACGGATGCGCGCCGGCATGCTGTCCAGCAGCCGCTTCGACATGACGATCCGCAAGGACGGCCGCGTCGTCGCGACCGGCCACTCCCATGTCAGCGTCACCTCGCCGGCCGTCTACCGCCGGGTCCGCGGGGAACGGATCACGGCCCGCCACGTCCCCGGCCCGCTCCCCACCCCCGTCCCGCCGGGACTGACCGGCAGCGCCACCGAGAGGGACGTCCTGCTCTCCCCCGACGGGCAGCCGGGCCGATGGCTGCTGCGGATCGCGCCCGGCCACCCCACGGTCGTCAACCCCGCCAACGACCACGTGCCCGGACTGTCCCTGCTCGACGCGGCGCAGCAGGCCGCCCGCACGCTGACCGGGAGCAGCTCCTTCCTGCCCTACGCCTTCGGCACCGAGTTCCACCGATACGCGGAACACGGCCGCCCGTGTCTGATCGAGGCGCGGCGGAAGGTGCCGACGACCACCGGCACCACGACGGTCCTGGTCACCGGGGCCCAGGACGGCGAGCCGGTCTTCACCTCCGTCCTGACCGCCATGGATGCGCGCAGCTGACCGGACGGGCGGGCCGCCATCGAACCGCCCGTCCGAGCCCACCGCCGCATGGGCGCCGGCGCGCACGCGCCACCCCCCTTCGTCATGAGCCCGACCGGCTCATGCACCGTGTAGGCAGACGACATACCGGAACAACGGCCGGGCCGCCCGCACAGCACTCCCCTTTGACACGGCGGCAACCGACCGCCAGAAGCACTACGGAAGGCCGACAACGACCATGGGTGACCTTTACGGAAAGACCGCGCTGGTTACGGGATCCAGCCGCGGCATCGGGCGGGGCATCGCCCAGCGCCTCGCACAGGACGGTGCCGTGGTCGCCGTCCATTACGGGAGCAACGAGGGCGCGGCCAAGGAGACCGTCGAGGGCATCCGGGACAACGGCGGTCAGGCGTTCCTGGTCGGTGCGGAGCTGGGCGTCCCGGGCGACGCCGAGGCGCTGTTCGACGCCTTCGACGCCGGGCTGGCCGCGGCGGGCGCCGAACCCGGCCTGGACATCCTCGTCAACAACGCGGCGATCAGCCTGCCGGGACACATCGGCGAGGTGACGACCGAGGAGTTCGACCGGACCATCGCGATCAACACCAAGGCCCCGTTCTTCATCATCCAGCACGGTCTGCGGCGGATGCGGGACGGCGGGCGGATCGTCAACATCTCGTCCGCGGTGACGAGTACGGCCTTCCCCTCGACCATCGCCTACGGACTCTCCAAGGGCGCGATCGACACCCTCACCCGGACCCTCGCCAAGGACGTCGGCGAGCGCGGGATCACGGTGAACACCGTGGCGCCGGGATTCATAGAGACCGATATGAACGCGGCGATGCGGTCTACTCCCGAGGCACATGCGGCACTTGCCGCCATCTCGGTGTTCAACCGGCTCGGCCGACCCGCCGACGTCGCGGACGTGGTCGCCTTCCTCGCCTCCGACGACTCCCGTTGGATCACCGGCCAGCGCATCGACGTCACCGGCGGGTCGATGCTCTGACCGAACCGGTCCGCCGGTCCGGGTGGCTGCCCGGACCGGCGGGCGCGGCCGTGTTCGGCCGGCTCAACGGGCCGCCGGCACCGCCCCTTCGAGGCCGAGGAGCAGTTGCTTGCGGGCCAGGCCGCCGGCGTAGCCGGTGAGCGACCCGTCGGCGCCGATGACGCGGTGGCAGGGCCGGACCACCAGCAGCGGGTTGGCGCCGATCGCCGTCCCGATGGCGCGGACCGCACCGCGCGACGCCCCGATGGCCGCGGCGATCGCTCCGTAGGTGGTCGTCGTGCCGTACGGGATGGCCTCCAGCGCCGCCCAGACGCGCTGTTGGAAGTCCGTGCCGCGGGGGACGCACTCGACGGCGAACGGCTGCTGCGCCCCGTCGAAGTACGCCCGGAGCTGGCGGGCGATCCCGGCGAACGCGGCCGGGTCGTGCGTCCAGTCGTCCTGGACGACGGCCCCGCGCTTCTGACCCGGCACGGAGAGCGAGGCGAGCGCCGTGCCGCCGGGTGCGGTGGCGGACCGCTCGCCGACCAGCAGGAGTTCGCCCAGGGGGCTGTCGAGGGTGGCGTACAAGGTCATGCGTCGATCCGTTCTGTCGGGTTCGGGTGCCGTTCCGCGGTGCCGGCGGGGTCGGCGGCCCAGAGGTGGTGCGTCGCGTACGAGCACCAGGGGCTCCACACTGCCGGGTCGGTGCCCGCCGGCGGTGCGCCGAGGAGGACATCGGGGTCGCCCAGCGCCCGCATCCGGATGTAGTCGGCGGTCCACGGACCGATGCCGGGGAGCCCGCGGAGCGCGCGTTCGGCCCGGTCGCGGTCGGTCCCGGCGTCCAGGACGACGTCCCGGGCGGCGAGGGCGGCGGCGAGGGCGCGCAGCGCGGCGATCCGCGCGTCGGACAGGCCGAGCCCGGTGAGCGGCGCGTCCGCCAACTCGACGGCCCGCGGGAAGAGATGGCCGAGGGTGCCGGCAGGCCGTGGCAGCGGCTCCCCGTGCACGGCGACCAGGCGTGTGCCCAGGGCCCGTCCGGCGGCGGTCCCGGCCCGCCGGCCGAGGACGGCGCGCACCGCGAGTTCGTCCGGGTCCACGGTCCCCGGGGAGCGCAGTCCGGGGCAGCGGGCGACCAACGGGGCCAGCGCGGGATCCGCACCGAGGCGTTCGCCTACCGCGAACGGGTCGGCGTCCAGGTCGAACAGGCGGCGGACGCGCTGGGCGGCGGTGGCGAGGTCCCGCAGCTCGGTGAGGTGCAGTCGGCAGTCCAGCCAGCCGTCGCCGGTGGCCTCGTCGACCTCCGCGATGCCGGTGCCGTGGGGCAGCCGCAGGGTGCGCCGGTACGTCCGGCCACCGGGCTCCCCGGTGACCTCCTCGATCCCGCCGAGCGCCCGCTGTGCCAGGTAGTCGAAGATCTGCCGGGCCGCGTACGGGCCGCGGTACGCCAACCTCAGCGGCAGCACGCCGGGCGTGCCGGACGGGGCCGCAAGGCCGCCGAAGCGGGAACCGGGCCCGGGGCGGACCGCCCGCAGTCCGCTCGGGGTGAGCGCGTAGATCTCCTTGATGGTGTCGTTGAACTGCCGGACGCTGGCGAATCCGGCGGCGAAGGCGATCTCGGCGATCGGCAGGCCGGTGGTCTGCAGCAGCACCCGAGCGGTGTGCGCGCGCTGCGCCCGGGCCAGGGCCGCGGGCCCGGCGCCGAGCTCGGCGGTCAGCTGCCGCTGCACCTGCCGGGCGCTGTAGCCGAGCCGGTCGGCCAGCCCGGCCACGCCCTCCCGGTCGACCACCCCGTCGCCGATCAGCCGCATCGCCCGCCCCACGACATCCGCCCGGGCGTTCCACTCGACCGAGCCGGGGACCGCGTCCGGGCGGCACCGCCGGCAGGCCCGGAATCCGGAGCCCTGCGCGGCCGCGGCGGTCGGGAAGAAGGTGACGTTCCGCCGCCGCGGGGTGGTCGCGGGGCAGCTCGGCCGGCAGTAGATCCCCGTCGTCGACACCGCGAAGAAGAACGCCCCGTCGAACCTGGCGTCCCGGCTCCGCACCGCCTCGTACCTGCTGTCCTCGCTCATCACACCCCCACTGTGCGTCATTCCGCGCCACCACTCTGGCGGAAATCGGACACGGCGCTGTCGGCAGCCAGGAGGAACACGTCGAGCGACAACGGGTGCCCATGGATGCGAGCGGGGGGGGCCGGCGTGGGCTCGGGGGGGGGGAGGACGGGCCGGGCGCGTCTGGGAGGTGCCGGGCCGGGGCCCGTCACGGCGACGGCATCGGCCAGTCGTCCAGGGAGCCGCCGCGCCACTCGACCAGGCGGGGGTCGTCCAGTGCGATGTCCTCGGCGGGGCCGGCGACACCCGCGCGCCGGAGGAACTCCGCCACGTCGCCGCGGCCATGGGCCAGGCCGACGATCTGCCCGTGCACGGTCACCCGGCGTCCACCGGAGGGCGTCGGTGGGTGCACGATGACAGGCGGATGCTCGGACATGCCTCCAGCGTGCGCCGGGCTCCGCGCGCTCGCACCTCGGCGGTGGGATCTCACCCGGACGGCTGGGATCCGGACCGGACGGGGCGACCGGCGCCGGTGCGAAGGTGGTCACCGGGCCGGTACGGCAGGGCGGGCGCGGATCTGACGGCGAACGAGAGCACGAGGGTGGCAGTGAACAACCCCATGGAGTCGGCCGAGTTCTCCCGCAACCCCTACCCGCTGCTCGCCGCGCTCCGGGCGGGCGGCCCGGTGCAGCGGGTGCGGACCGGCAAGGACCGCACGACGTGGGTGGTGACCGGCTGGGCGGAGGCCCGCGCGGCGCTGGCCGACCGGCGGTTGTCGAAGGACACCGCACGGTACTTCGCGGACCGGCCCTCCGGACGCGATCTGGCACCGGCCGTCAGCCGGAGCATGCTCGCCACCGACCCGCCGGACCACGGCCGGCTGCGGAAACTGGCCATGGCGGCCTTCACCCCCGCGGCGGTGAGCCGGCTGGAGCCCCGCATCCGGGAGATCGCGGAGGGGCTGGCCGAGGCGCTGGCCGGAGCCGCGCAGGCGGCGGGCGGCGGCCCCGTCGATCTGGTCGAGGGGTTCGCGGCGCCGCTGCCGATCACGGTGATCTGCGAGCTGTTGGCGGTGCCGGACCCGGACCGGGCCGCGGTGCGCCGGTGGTCCGACGACCTGTTCGCGGCGGCGGATCCGGACACCGCCGACCGGGCCTCGCACGCCCTGGCCGGGTACCTGGCCGAGTTGATCGCGGCGCGGCGCGCGGCGCCCGGGGACGACGTGCTGAGCGGCTTGATCGCCGCCCGGGACGCCGGTGACCGACTCAGCGAGCCCGAACTCGTCTCGCTGGCCGTGCTGTTGGTGGTCGCCGGGCACGAGACCACGGCCAATCTGATCGGCAACGGCCTGCTGGCCCTGCTCCGCGACGACGCGCTGCGCGCCCGCCTGCGGGACGACGCGGGGCTGCTGCCCGCCGCGGTGGAGGAGTTCCTGCGGTTCGACGCGCCGGTGACGCTGGCGACCTTCCGTTACGCCACCGAGCCGTTCGACCTCGGCGGCGCCCGCATCGGGGCGGGGGACGTGGTCATGGTCTCGCCCGGCGGCGCCAACCGCGACCCGGCGCGGTTCGACGAGCCGGACGCGGTACGGCTGGACCGCCCGGCCCCGGGCGGCCACGTGTCCTTCGGGCACGGACCGCACCACTGCCTGGGCGCTCCGCTGGCCCGGGCCGAGGCCCGGATCGCATTCGCGGTACTGCTCGCCCGCTTCCCCGCACTGCGACCCGCCACGGACGGCCGGGACGCCTCCGCCGGCCCCGACGGGGTCAGTTGGCGACGGACCCGGCTCATGCGCGGCCCGGCCCGGCTCCCGGCGCTCCTGGGCCCGATCGCGGGCGGCACGAACGGGGCGCCGCCGGCGCTGCGTTGAGGCGAGGCGGCTCGCGGACGGCCCGGCCCGGCCGTTCGGCGTGCGACGACCCTCTTCAAGGCACCGGCGCCGCGACCGCAGTGCGGCGGTCGCGGCGCCGGTCGTCCATGGCCCGTCGCGGTCCGGGACCGCGGATCGGGTCGGCCCTTGCACCAGCCCTGGCTCCAGCGCTTGCTCCAGCCCTGGCTCCAGCGCTTGGTTCAGTCCTGGATGCGGACCTGGCTACAGACCTGGATCCGCACCCGGGTTCAGTCCTTGAGGTCGTATCCGGAGAGGCGTTCGACGCCGCGGAGGAGGGCGGAGTGGTCCAGGCCGCCGTCGCCCTGGGCGCGCAGGGAGGCCACGAGGGAGGCGACGACGGAGCCGACGGGCAGGGCGGCGCCGACGGTGCGGGCGGCGTCGGTGACGATGCCCATGTCCTTGTGGTGCAGGTCGATGCGGAAGCCGGGCTTGAAGTCGCGGTTGGCGAAGTTGTCCTTCTTGCGGGCAAGGACGGTGGAGCCGGCCAGGCCGCCGCCCAGGACGTCGAGGGCGGCGGGCAGGTCGACGCCGGACTTCTCCAGGAAGACCACGGCTTCGGCGCAGGCTTGGATGTTGACGGCGACGATGAGCTGGTTGGCGGCCTTGACGGTCTGGCCGGCGCCGTGCGGGCCGCACAGCACGATGGTCTTGCCCAGGGCTTCCAGGATCGGCTTGGCGGCGTCGAAGTCGGCCTGCTGGCCACCGACCATGATCGACAGGACGGCCTCGATGGCGCCGGCCTCGCCGCCGGAGACGGGGGCGTCCAGGACCCGGATGCCCTTCTCGGCGGCGTTCTTGGCCAGGTCGATGGAGGTCTGCGGGGTGATCGAGGACATGTCGATCAGCAGCGCGCCGGACTTGGCGTTCTCCAGGATGCCGTCGGGGCCGTAGGCGATGGCCTCGACGTGCGGGGAGGCCGGGACCATCGTGATGACGACGTCGGCGTCGGCGACGGCCGCGGCGATGTCGGTGGCGGCGGTGCCACCGGCCGCGGCCAGGCGCTCCAGCTTGTCGGCTTCCAGGGTGTAACCGGTCACCGCGTAGCCGGCCTTGATCAGATTCTCGGCCATGGGCGAACCCATGATGCCCAGCCCGATCCAGGCGATCGCCGGGCGGGTCGGGCGGGAGGAGTCGGCCAGGTTGCTCATTGGGAAGCCTCTTTCACACGCAAACGTAAAGGGGGAGAGGGGACGCCAGACAGCGGCAGGTGACGCGGGCGCCGGGGTCAGTGGGCGGCGCGCAGGGCCGCCGGGAGCCAGGTGAAGGACTCGGCGCTCGGGCGGTCGCCCGGCTTGTACTCCAGGCCGACGTAGCCGTCGTAGCCGGCCTTCTTCAGGCGGCCGAGCAACTCCTCCAGCGGGAGCGAGCCGGTGCCGGGCGCGCCGCGGCCGGGGTTGTCGGCGATCTGCACGTGTGCGGTCTTGGGCGTGTAGCGGTCGATGACCTCCGCAAGGTCCTCGCCGTTCATCGACAGGTGGTACAGGTCCATCAGGAACCGTGCGTTGTCCAACCCGGTGGCGGCGTTGACCGCGTCGACCACCTCGATCGCCTTGGGTGCCGAGACGATCGGACACGCCGGCGACTCCGGCGCGTTGAGCGCCTCGATCAGCAGCGTGCCGTCCACCTCGCCCACCGCCCGCGCCGCGAAGGCCAGGTTCTCCAGAGCAAGAGCATCCTGCTCCGCAGGCGTGGCGCCCTCGACGCGGTTGCCGTACAGGGCGTTGAAGGTGGTGCAGCCCAGCGACGCGGCGAACGCGATCGCCACCGGCACGTTCGCCCGGAACCTCTCCGACTCCACCCCCGGAACCGACAGCGCACCACGATCCGGACCCGGCAACCGCCCGGCGTAGAAGTTCAGCCCCGTCAACCGCGTCCCGGCATCACGCAGCGCATCGCCCAGCGCGTCCAGCTCGGACCGCTCCGGGGTCGGGGCGTCCACCCACGGCCACCACAGCTCCACCGCGGTGAAACCCGCCGCCCGCGCGGCCGCCGGCCGCTCCAACAACGGAAGCTCGGTGAACAGGATCGACAGATTGACGTTGAAGCGCGTGTCCGTGAAACCCATAAGGCCCGGCGCTCCTTCCGGATAGCGAATTTCTATTTTTGCTTTACGGGATTCTGCGGGCGCCGGGCACGGCGGTCGAGCCGCGCCCGGCATCCGGACCGGACCGGATCGGCCCGGAACGGGTCCGGAAACCGGCTCCGCCCGTCAGACCTTGAGCGGCTTGATCGCGGTGGGCGCGTGGCCGGGCTCGGTCGCGACCTCTTCCCACTCGTTGACCTTGTCGATCTCCGCGGCGGCCATGGAGATGTTGGTGATCCGCTCCAGGATCGCCTCGACGACGACCGGGACGCGGTGCTCGGCGGCCAGCTTCTTGGCCTCCTCGAAGGCGGCGCCCAACTGGCTGGGGTCGGTGACCCGGATGGCCTTGCAGCCCAGGCCCTCGGCGACCTTGGCGTGGTCCACGCCGTAGACGCCCAGCTCCGGCGAGTTGATGTTCTCGAACTCCAGGTTGACCTGGAAGTTGATGTCGAAGTTGCGCTGCGCCTGGCGGATCAGACCCAGGTAGGCGTTGTTCACCAGGACGTGGACGTAGGGAATCTTGTGCTGGGCGCCGACCGCCAGCTCCTCGATCATGAACTGGAAGTCGTAGTCGCCGGACAGCGCGACGACCGGGGTCTCCGGGTCGGCCTTGGCGACACCCAGGGCGGCCGGGATGGTCCAGCCGAGCGGGCCGGCCTGGCCGCAGTTGATCCAGTGGCGCGGCCGGTAGACGTGCAGCATCTGCGCGCCGGCGATCTGGGAGAGGCCGATGGTGGTGACGTAGCGGGTCTCCGGGCCGAACGCCTTGTTCATCTCCTCGTAGACGCGCTGCGGCTTCATCGGGATGTCGTCGAAGTGCGTACGGCGCTGGAGCTGGGCCTTGCGCTCCTGGGTGGAGGCGGCCCAGTCGCTGCGGTCGGGCAGCTTGCCGGCGGCCTTGAGCTCCTTGGCCACCTCGACGAACAGCTCCAGGGCGGCCTTGGCGTCCGAGGCGATGCCGTAGTCCGGCGCGAAGATCTTGCCGATCTGGGTCGGCTCGACGTCGACGTGGACGAACTTCCGGCCCTTGGTGTACAGGTCCAGCTTGCCGGTGTGGCGGTTGGCCCAGCGGTTGCCGATGCCGAGGACGAAGTCGGACTCCAGGAAGTTCGCGTTGCCGTAGCGGTGCGAGGTCTGCAGGCCGACCATGCCGGCGTTCAGCTCGTGGTCGTCGGGGACGATGCCCCAGCCCATCAGGGTCGGGACGACCGGGGTGCCGGTCAGTTCGGCGAACTCGACCAGCAGGTCGGACGCGTCGGCGTTGATGATGCCACCGCCGGCGACGATCAGCGGGCGCTCGGACTCGTTGAGGAGGGTGATCGCCTTCTCGATCTGGGCGCGGGTGGCGGCCGGCTTGAAGGCGGGCAGCGGCTCGTACAGCTCCGGGTCGAAGTCGATCTCGGTGAGCTGGACGTCGATGGGCAGGTCGATCAGGACCGGGCCGGGGCGACCGGAGCGCATCAGGTGGAACGCCTGCTGGAAGACGCCGGGGACCTGGGCGGCCTCCATGACCGTGGTCGCGGCCTTGGCGACCGGCTTGGCGATCGCGGCGATGTCGACGGCCTGGAAGTCCTCCTTCTGGATCACCGCGGTGGGCGCCTGGCCGGTGATGCAGAGGATCGGGATGGAGTCGCCGGTGGCGGAGTACAGGCCGGTGATCATGTCCGTGCCGGCCGGGCCCGACGTGCCGATGCAGACGCCGATGTTGCCCGGGTGGGTCCGGGTGTAGCCCTCGGCCATGTGCGAGGCGCCCTCGACGTGGCGGGCCAGCGTGTGGTCGATCCCGCCCGCGGCCTTGAGCGCCGCGTAGAAGGGGTTGATCGCCGCGCCGGGCACTCCGAAGGCGTTGGTCACGCCCTCGCGCTTGAGGATCTCCACCGCGGCGCGGGCGGCTGTCATTCGAGGCATCGAGTACTCCTGCGTCGACCTGTCACGGGCATCTCCGACCGAAGAGGCCGGGACTTAATTCCGCATCATGGAATTAATGTTTTGCTTTATGGAAGGAACGTAGAGCGCGACGTTCGACCCGTCAAGAGGCGATCGCGCTGCGACGGCAGTCGGGGGACGGCCCGGAGCACGGAAGAACCGCGCACCAGGCGAACGCCCGGTACGCGGCATGCGGCGGCCCGCTCGTGAGATCCACCGGCAGGGGCCGTCCCGCGCGTACCGTGGGCGGGTGGACCGTGCGCGCGACCGGCTGCAGGCCGTCCTGGAGGCCCTGCCACGGGCGGCGATCGTGCAAGGCGGCGACGCGCACGTGGTCGCCGTCAACCGCCGCTTCGTCCTCGCCGACGCCCCCGACCTCATGGTGCTCGACATCGGCCTGCCCGGCCTGGACGGCTGGCAGGTGCTGGAGCGCACCCGCGACCTGACCGATCTGCCGGTGCTGCTGCTCACCGCGCGCGGGGCGGAGAGCGACCGGGTGCGGGGCCTGCGGGCCGAGGCCGACGACTACCTGCCCAAGCCGTTCGGCAACGACGAGTTGCTGGCCCGGATCGAGGCCCTGTTGCGGTGCGCGGTGCCCGCGCGCTGGGCCGGGCCGCGCAGGACGAGGCGCTGCGGCTGGTGCCCGAGCGCCGCTCGGCAGTCTGGCGGGGCGCGGAGGTCCGGCTCAGCGACATCGAGTACCGACTGCTCCAGGTGCTGGTCCGCAACCCCGGCCGGGTGGTCACCACCGACCAGCTGCTGGACCAGGTCTGGGACGATCCGCAGGGCATCTGCCGGGACCGGGTGAAGTTCGCGGTGCTGCGGGTGCGGCGCAAGCTCCAGCAGGCGACGGGCGGCGCGGCGACCGACCCGATCGAGGCGGTCCGCGGGCTGGGCTACCGCTACCGGGGCGACGGGGACGGCTGACCGCGGCGCAGGACGTCGACCGGGGAGCGGCACCGCCGGCCGGGGAGCGGCACCGTCTGACCGGGGTCGGCGGACAGCCCCGCGCGGTCCGGATCTCGGCCGCACTCGGCCAGCTCGACGCGGTGTTCCGGGCCGGGCCGGGCCGGGCCGTGGTGGTCCAGGGCGACACCAACGCCGCGCTCGCCAGGGCGCTCGCCGCCAACGCCCGCGCCCTCCCGCTCGTCCACGTCGAGGCCGGGCTGCGCAGCCACGACCGGAACATGCCCGAGGAACACAACCGGGTGCTGATCGACCGGCTCGCCGACGTGCTGTGCGCGGCGACGCCCGACAACCGCGCCAACCTGCTCGCCGAGGGCGTCCCGGCCGACCGCATCGAGGTCACCGGCAACACCGTGGTCGAGGCTGTGCACCGTCAACTGCCGGACGAGGACGAGAGGTTGGCGCATCTGGCACGGCTCGGACTGACACCCGACGCGTTCCTGCTGGCCACCGTCCACCGACCCGAGAACACCGACGACCCGGCCGCGCTGCGGGCCGTCCTGCGCGAGCTGGCCGCGCTCGCCGCCGAGGTGCCCGTCGTCCTGCCGCTGCACCCGAGCACCCGCGCACCCGGGCCCGGGCCGAGACCACCGGGCTGTCCGGGCTCCTCGCCCCGCTGCGGGTGACCCGCCCGCTCGGACCGGGCACATCGTCGCCGCACTCGCCGGGGACGACCGCCGGGTGCACCTCGTCCGCCGGGTGCGCCCGCAGGCCCGCACCGGCAAGGGCGACGCCCTGAACGCCGCCTACGACCAGCTCGCGGAGTTCCTGCCGGCGGACACCGACCGCTCGGCGGTGGTGGTCTGCGTGGTCGACGCCGACGGGCGACTGGCCCCCGGAGCCCTCGCGGCGGTGTCCGGACCGGCCGGGTTCGCCGATCCGGAGGTCGGCGGGGTGCAGGTGGGCGTGCGGATGCGCAATGTCGGCGAGGAGCGTCCGCTGCCCGACGCGGCCGGGTCGCCAACGCCCTGGCCCGTCTGCTGATCCGGGTCCAGGACATGGAGTTCGCGGTGTCCAACACGGGGATGCAGCTGCTGCGGGTGCGCACCGGCTCGGTCGGGCTGGGCGAGGCGCCCCGGCTGACGGCCCTCCTGTGGGGCGCCGCCCTGTGGCTGTACGCCTACCACCTCTTCGTGGTGTCGGCCCGCGGGTTCGTGCGGATGTTCCGGGGCCGCAACGGCTGGGCCAAGACCCGGCGCAACGCGGAACCGGTGACGGACGGTCCGGTGGCCCGGGAATCCTGACCGGCGCTCAGATACCGCCGTCTCACCAGCTGGACGTGGAACTGATCACATAGAGGGCGGGGAATGGGCTCGACATGATTGGGTAGTCGGGCGCCGGCGGCGCGCACCCATGTCCGGCTGCCGCCGTCTGCCCGATCGATTTTCAGGAGAGTCACCGATGCCCGCCCCCGTCCCCGTACCCGCGCCCGCCCCTGCGAGCGGTTCACCGATCTACGAGAGCCTGGTCTCGAAACACGGCGATGTGGTCGCCGAGAGCCGTCGCGCCGCGCAGGAGACCCAGCGGGAGGCCGACCGTTTGCTGCACTTCGCCCCGCGCGACGGCCGGAACTGACCCCACCCGGAGGCCGGGTCGGAGCATCCGCCCGACCCCGCCCTCCGACCATCACCGACGGCTCCACCACCGACGGTGCTTCTCCCGAAGGCCCCGCTTCCGAAGGTGCCTCTTCCGAAGACGTCGCTTCCGAAGTCGTGGCCTCCGGAGTCATCGCCTCCGGGGATTCTTCCGCGCGATATCTCGCGCGCGGGGATCATCCGCAATGGCGATGCGGGAATTCCCCGCCGTTACGCCGACCGCGACGCCCCTCACCCGTACGAGTGCCCGTTCCCGCCACCGCGATCAGGCAATCCCCGCCACGCCCTCCGGACGATCCCCGCCACGCACGCCCCGCTCGCCGCATTTCGGCACCCACCCCGAATGGACAATCCGGGCCTACGCCGCCATGCCGCAATTCCGGACGGCGACCGGGCAGGAAAAACCCCGCCCCTCCTTCGGCATGCGCGCCGAAGGAGGGGCGGGGATGTACGGGGGAAGGTTAGTTGTCCTCTTCCGGACCATTCACCACCTTGCCTTCCTTGCCGCCCATTCCTTCCTTGCCGCCCATACCGCTTTCCTTGCCCCCCTTGCCGCCTTCCTTGCCGCTTTCCTTGCCGCTTTCCTTGCCACCTTCCTTGCCGCCCATACCGCCTTCCTTGCCCCCCGCGCCTTCCTTGCCGTGCTTGCCCTTCTCCGAGTCTTCGTCACCGAAGGCCCAGCGGTAGCCGGCTCCGTCGTTGTTCACGTCCTGGAAGTTCATGGTGGCGGTGTTCATCACGCCGCCCGTGTAGTCGTCGTCGGCGACGGCGGTGCCGACGGGGCCGAGGAGGGCGGCCGAACACAGGGCTGCGGTGGTGAGAGCGGTACGCATACGCATGCTGAGCTCCGAAATATCGTCGGGGTCGCTGGGACGTGGAATCCATGCCACCAATTCCCGGCCATCACGCCCCGTTTCACCCGCTCGGCGGTTCAGCCCCCCGGCGATTCGCAGCAGGCCGACGCCATCCCGCTTAAGATGCGCGGCGACAACCCGGCGGCGGCATCGCCGCTCCCCCCACCGAGTCGAATATCGGGCCCCTTCTCGGCACGGAAGGCACCGCCCCGGCAAAGGGCGACGCCTTCCGTGCCACATCGAATTGAGCGGACCTCTCAGGCCCCCGTCAGCGAATCGGCACCCCCGACAGCGTCCGGGCGACGACCAGCCACCGGATCCCCGCCTCGATCCACCGGGTTCCATGGGTGTTGCTCAGGATTGGAGACACAAGACCATCTCCCAGGGATCCCTCCCCTCCACAAAAGAACCCGCCGTCCAGGAATCCATGAGGGCAAAACGCACCATGTCTCGCGAAAGGAAGCCCGCACACACCGGGAAGAGAGAGCCCCCCGGAGCGCTGGTCGTCGAGCCCGTCCGGCCTCGCGGGACGGGGCGGCGATGCGCGAGGCGCGCCCCCGCCGAGGGCTGGGCGTCCGGATCAGAGGAACCCGCTGAATACGAACGACGAAGCGCCTTGAGATCCGGGCGGAGACTGAGCGCGTCCAGGTCCACGAGGCGGCAGGCAGGTTCCTGAACCCCGTGCGGTGCCTGACGTCTGGGCGTCCTACTCCGTGGCGACCCCTGCGGCCGAGGACGTACGGACAGCAGTCGGCTGTCTCGTGACGATCCGAGTGCTCGGCTGGTTCACGCCTGGTACTCGGTGAGGTCGATGGCGTGAATGCGCAGCGGAAAGCCGTACACCGGGTGGGTCGTCTCGCGCTCCAGCACCATGCCGAGCTTGCGGATGACGTTCTCGGAGGCAGTGTCGCCCGCTCGACTGATGCTGATGACGCGGTCGAGACCGCGGTCCTGGAGCGCGAACTCCAGCGTGGCCTGGGCTGCTTCGGACGCGTATCCCTGGCCCCAGAACTGTGAGCCGAGCCGCCAGCTGATCGCCACGGCGGGCCCTACCTCCGGCAGGAACTCAGGCACGTACAGCCCCGTGAAGCCGGCCAGTTCCCCTGAGGCCAGCAGCTCGACGGCGAAGAGCCCGAAGCCTTCCTCATCCCACTCCTCCTCCCACCGCTCGATCGCCTCCGCCGTGTGGTCCAGGTCGCGCACCGAGCCGTCGTCGACCCAGCGCATGGCCCGAGGGTCTGCGTTGATGTCGGCCATGGGCACGAGGTCGTCGTCGTGCCAGCGACGAAGCAGGAGGCGGGGGGTGCGGATCTCAGTCATGGCACCCATCCTGCCGAAGGCAAGGGACTCGTCGGAAATCGGCACTCGCTGGACCGCCGCTCCCGGTGCCGCCGGACCCAATCTCTGCCCCCTGGCCCCTGGCCCCCGATCCCCGGCCTTTCACAGCGACTCACACCAGCGACTCAACATGTAGGCTGAACCCGACTCTTATAAATTGCCGAACGTCCCCGCTGCGGGTACAGGCTTGAGAGTCGCCGCATGCAGACGCAGACCATCCACGTCAGAGCATGCAAAGCCAGGCCGGAGCAACGGTCTGGCGCAGTGGTCGGACCCCGACCTCGCTTGGACTTAGCCAGGGTCCGACTGGGAGATCGACTGCGCCCCGGTGTTGCAGCACTCGGGGTGCGGTGCACTTCAAGCCCTACTTCAGGCCGAGCGCCCGCAACAACACCTCTCCTGCGACCGTAGCGATCACGCTGGAGACCGTTCCCACAGCGATGTTCACCGCTGCCGCCATCCACAAGTCTCCTTCGCGGAGCGGGTGTTGACGAACTGCCGCCAGGGCCCGCGGCCCAATGGAGCGGGGAAGGCACCCCGAACCTCTCGGCCTCGCCCAACCAGCCACCCGGGTGCAGCTTGACCTCCGGAGCTTTCACGCATCTCGTCGAGGTACTCCTTGTCCATGGCCACGCTGTCCGCTCCCATGGTTGCGCCCCCTGTCTTCGGCGAATCGATGCAGGGAGCCAGCTTGATGGGCCGGGTGATGAGTGCGCCAGGAAGTTGCACGAAGTTGCACGAGCCAGTCCATTCAGGCCGGCTATGGACGGACATACGCGTCGACCGATCCTGGTTCTTAACTGCTGGGACTCCGCGTCGACGTGTTCGATCATGGGTGGATGACTGGCTTCTACCATGTGTGTTTCGTGGTCCCCGACATCGAGCAGGCGATGCGGGACTTTCAGCGTTCGGCCGGGGTCGAGTGGAGTGCCCCGGTGTCCGATCGGATGGGCGAGTGGGACTACCGCATCGCCTTCAGCACGGGCGGGCCACCGTTCATTGAACTCATCACCGGGCCCACAGGCAGCCCTTGGGACGCGTCGCAGGGCGCCAGGTTCGATCACATGGGCTTCTGGTCCAGCGATGTCGGGCAAGGATCCCCGCGCCTGGAGAAGGAAGGCATGCCCGTGGACTTCTCGGGCTGCCCCTACGGTCGACCGTTCGCCTATCACCGCATGGACAGCATCGGGGCCCGCATCGAGCTCGTCGACGTCAGTCGGCAGACCGCCTTCCTCGACAAGTGGCATCCAGGCGGGGAGGCCATGCCTGTCATTGACGAGAACTCCAGAGGCTGAGCGTGCACGGGCTGCCCCGGCTCGACCTCTAACGACGTCCCTGACTTGAACCCTCACCCGGACGTGCGCCGGGCGCGAAGACAGCCCTCGCTGCTACGCCTCGGCCCCGCGCGCCTGGCGTCCGACTGGCGCGGCGCCGTACGGACGGCCTGCTGCTTCACGGTCGACTCCGAGGCCGATGCGGCGGCCCGAAGAGCTCGCCGATGGGCCGGGGCGGAGGTCGATTCGGCCGATCCGGGGAAGTGCCGTAGAGTTCCTTGTGCCGACGCGGGGTGGAGCAGCTCGGTAGCTCGCTGGGCTCATAACCCAGAGGTCGCAGGTTCAAATCCTGTCCCCGCTACTCATATGTGAAGGCCCGGTGGTTTCCACCGGGCCTTCACTGTTCGCGTTCTCATGCTGTTCGCGTTCTCGATCGAGTCCATCCGGAGTCATCTCATCCGAGGTCATCGATCATGCCGATGAGGTACATGCGGCCCAGTCACGCTCGGTGGGATTCGGTGGGATCCGGCAGGGGCGGTGCGTACTCGGCATCGGGGCTGGCGCGGCACGCCGAGCAGGTGGTCCGCGGCAGTCGGTGGGCGGACAGCACGCTCAGGCAGCGCGACCAGGGACCAATGGCCAATGACCAGCCCGGTCAGCTCGAAGTCGACCGGTCAGCTCGAAGTCGGCGCCCCCTCGGGCTCATCGCCCTCGCGCTGCCGCCCGGACGCGGGCTCACCGACACCCATGTTGCGGATCACGGCATGCAACAGTCCCGGGAATCGCTCCTCGAACTCGTCGGCGCGCAGCCGGGCGCTCTGTTGCTGTCCCTGGTGACTGCGCCAGATCAGTCCGCACTCGCGCAGGACGCGGAAGTGGTGCGAGGCATTCGACTTACTGATGCCGAGGTCGTGGTAGATCACCGAGCATTCGGTCTCGCCGCGCTCGGCGAGTAGGGCGACGATCCCCAGACGCAGCGGGTCGCTGAGCCCGTGCATTGCCTGGGCGAGGCTGACGTTGGCCAGTTCGGCGTGAAACCTGTCGCGCATGCCTACGACCCTACTGCCACGGATCACCCTTCCAAAGGTTCAACGACTCTTGTACCGTTGGACCATGAATCCAAGGATCTACCTCCTGGCCCTTGGCACCTTCACGGTCGGAACCGAGGGTTACGTGATCGCCGGGGTTCTCCCCGACGTCGCGCACGACCTCCACTCGACGGTGTCGATGTGCGGGCAGATGGTCACGGTCTTCGCCGTCGTCTATGCCTTGGCGGGCCCACCCCTGATCGGCCGGTTCCAGCACGTGCCGCCCAAGAAGCTCCTCATCTGGGCGGCCGTCGGCTTCGCCGCCGCCAATGTGCTGGCCGGCCTCGCCCCCGATCTCGCCACCCTGGCCGTGGCCCGCGTCCTCGCCGCAATGGGTGCCGCCCTCTTCGCCGCGCCCGCCGCCGCTGCCGCCGCGGCGCTGAGCAAACCCGAGGAACTGCCCCGCGCGATCGCCGTCACGGCCGGCGGCAACGCGGTCGCCCTCACCCTCGGTGCTCCCCTTGGCACGGTTGTCGGCGCGGCCCTGGGCTGGCGGGCCTCCTTCGGCTTCGTCACGGCCCTCGCCCTGGTCACCGCCGGCTCCCTCGCCGCGTGGCTTCCGGACATCCCAAGTACCGCGGTCGCCACGGCCGGACGGCTCAACCTGCTCCACCGCGGCGCCGTCCGCTGGGGCCTGGTCACCACGTTTGGCCTGTTCCTGGCCGCCTACACCATGTACACGTACCTCTCCCCCATCGTGCAGCGCTCCACCGGCCTGGGCAGCACCGGGGTGGCCGCCCTGATGATCGTGTTCGGCGCGGGCGGATTCACCGGCGGCCGCCTCATCGGCTCAGTCCTCGCACGGCATGCGCTGGCGAGCGTCCTGCGCACGGTACTGCTGCTGGTCGCCGCCCTCCTCGCCGTACTGACCCTCTTGACCGTCGCGCACATGCACACGGTGGCGCGAATCACCGCCTTCCCCCTCCTGTTCGCGTTCGGCATGGTCTGGTGGTCGGGCGGCATCAGCCAGCAGACGCGCCTGGCCGGCCTCGCCCCCGAGCAGCGCTCCCAGGCCCTCGGGCTGCACTTCTCCGCCCAGTTCCTCGGCGTCGCCGTGGCCGGCGCGCTCGGCGGCGTGACCCTTTCCACGGCCGGACCGGCAGCCGTTCCCGCCGTCGCGGCAGCGATCGCACTCGCCGCCCTGGTGACTGTGCGCCAGGTGGTGCCGGTAGGCAGCGCACCCCACAACGGCACAAGGACAGCGGCCACTTCCACCACCCCCACGGCCCCGGATCCGGCCGGCGCGGAGTAACACCGCACGCGCACCGTCCTGGCAGGAAGCCCGCGCAGACGGCGGAGGGGCGACCTCCTGGGTTGCTGCGGCCGCTGGGGAGCCATTGGGTTCTTCGGCGGCCAGGCCGCGGATTCAGAGGGTCGCTGCGCGACCACCAACGTCCGCTCGCCTTCACGGCCCAGACATCGCCACACCACCGTGCCCATGCGAAGAACCCTCTCTGCAGCCGGCTGAATTCTGGCGCAGGTGATGCTCGGCGTCACCTCCCAGGAATACAACAAGCGGCAGGCATCCCGCGTCGCCGTCCCTGACACCACAAGCAACCCGCTGGTCGCCAACTTCTACGGCATCAAGTACGCGGCCAACTCCCAGCGGAACGCCCCGTGGAGAATCCACTGGGCAAGGACGAGTGCGGTTACGCCATCACTCGGGTCACCAATGGAATGCGCCTCTCGGGCAAGGACAAGCCGGAACCCCGCACGCAAAGCAGTCGAACCGCCGAAGGGACTGTTTTGCACAGCAGACAACGAGTGCGACCCCCAGCAAGGTCGGACCGGATGACAAGAACGAACCGGGGCTGGGCGCTTGCACCAGCGGCGACCCGAAGTGCTGATGGAGCAAAACAGCCAAGTGGAAGGACCGCGACAATGGCAGCCCGACTGGCAACACAGCTGCGCAACGGCAGTAGTGGCGCGCATCGGGATTAGAGGGCGTCCCGTTCGGATGTGTGTCACGAAAGGAGCCGTGGCCCGCTCCACCGCCGGCATCCGGCTCCGCCGCGGCCGCGCCACCTCCCGTACGGGAAGGCGTCGTCGGTCAGTGGCGGGCGTCCCTGCGCGGGCGTTCCAGGGTGAAGGTGTCCACGGGGGTCAGGTCGCCGTAGGGGCCGTCGAAGGTGTAGTAGGTGACGTGGATGCGGGTGCGGCCGGTGCGGTGGTCGCCCGGGTCGACGTCGAAGGCGGCGAAGCCGTGAGTGTGGACGCGGTCCTGGACGGCGCGCCAGGGGGCGTCCTCGGTGACGAAGATCGCCTTGCGGTGGCGGCCCTCGGTTTCCTTGGCCAGGTCGACCACGACGCGCCCCTTGGGCTCCTGGAACAGGTCGTCCTGGGTGGTGGCGAAGTTCCCGCCGCCTCCGATGATCATGTGAACCGTGCCCTTGGCGGTGTCGGCGACATCGGTCCTGGTGGACACCGGTACCGGCGTGCGGGCCTCGTTCGGCATCGCACCGCGGACCGGCAGCGAGCGCTCGTAGTAGTGCTCGTGGCCGCACAGCACCAGATCGACCCCGTACGCGTCGAAGAGCGGACCCCATGCCGTGCGGATGCCGACGTCGCTGCCGCTGCCACTGCGGCTGCTGGAGATCATCGGGTGGTGCATGAAGACGACGATCCAGTCGATGCCCGCGTTGCCGCGTGCGGCCTTCAACTCCCGTTCCAGCCACTGTCGTTGCGCCCCGCCGGAGTAGCCGCGCACATAGGTGTCGCCGGTGTCCTGGATCGCCACGTCGTCGTTGGCCAGGCTGATGAAGCGGACCGCGCCGACCGTGAACGCGTACCACAGGCCCCGGATCTCGGGGTCGGTGCCCGTCGGACCGGGCAGGGTGAAGTAGGTCTGGTAGCCGGTCAGCCCCAGGGGGCCGTTGCCCTTCTCGTTCTCGCCGTTGCCGACGCACGGCATCCACGGGCGCAGTCGCGTCGACCGGCTGTTGCCGATGAACCAGTCCGCCCAGGTCGCAACTCTGTCCTGGCCGAAGAGGCCGGCCGCGGAGGCGTAGCACAGGTCGCCGTTGACCAGGTTGAACAGCGGTCCGACCCGTTCCACCGCGGCCACGATGTCGGCGGCGGCGGGGCTGCCGGCCTGGCTGCTGGTGTAGAGCGGGAAGCGCCCCGAGGGTGACGGGGCGCCGCCCGCCGGCCAGGTGACGACCCGGCGCAGGTTGGGCGCGCCCTGGTCGCCGAAGCTGGTGAACGTGAAAGCGGTACGCCCGCGCGGCGCCGTGGTGAACGCACCGGTCTCCGGCGCGGTGCCGTCGTGCCCGGCCGAGTACAGGTAGGTGGTGTCCGGCCGCAGTCCGGTGAGGCGGGCGTGGTGGACGTACACCTCCTCGCGGCTCAGTCCGTCGCGGTAGCTGCGGGTCTCCGCGTCCACCACGCTGCCGGAGCCTCCGCCATGGGTGCCGAGGCGCACCTGCGGGCGGCGTACGGAGCAGGGGCTGATCCAGGAAACCGTCATCTCGGTGGCCGGGTCGGCCCCGAACTGGAGGTGCAGGCCGGTGACACCGGGTACGCCGAGGCGGCCCGGGGTACGCGCGAGCAGGGGGTCCGGACCGGGCCGCGCGGGGCCGGCGGCCTCGGCGCTCCCCGCGGTGCCGAGGGCGCCGGCAGCCACAGCCGCCGTCGAGCCGGTCAGGAGGGATCTGCGTGCGATCGACATGTAACACCCTTACAGCAGAGGAAAGTTGCTCAGCTGCACCTTAGGTGTGACCGACCGGGCCGAAGCCAGTGGATATCGCCCGCGCTCGCACTGTCCCGAGACATCAGACATCGTGGGACTCGCTCCGCGGCGTCGAGCAGTGTTCGCGGCTGCGCCGCACTGGCGTGGGCGGCGAGTCGTTGGGGGTCGGTGTGAGGCCGACGAAAACCGCCGCGCAGGCCGCCGTCCCGGAGGCGCAGGAAGAGATCGACGCTGTGGCGCATCGGCGGGTTGAAATGTGTTCAGACCACGAGTGGATGGAAGTTCGCACGCCCGGCTTGTAGCCTGAACTCCGAGGACGCGCGAAGACACGGTCCGGTATGGGTTAGTCCGGACAGCGCTTCACGGCACCGAACACCGCATGTGCAGTCAGTCCCAAGAGGGTCTGCAACTGCCCTATGTGACCTGCGTGTTCCTTTCTCTGTCACGATACGAGGAAGGAACGGTCGGCATGCCGTATCCACATGTGATCATCGTCGGCGCAGGGCTGGGTGGGCTCTGCCTCGCGCAGGGCCTGCGCCGCAGAGGCATCGACTTCTGCGTGTACGAACGGGACGCCTCTTTGATGTCCCGCGACCAAGGCTATCGAATCCATATCGACACCCACGGGGACGACTCACTCACGGATGCTCTCCCGCCCGAGCTCTACCAGTTGTTCCGGGCCACGGCAGGCGTTCCGCTGTCCCGCACCCCCGTATTCGACGAGCAGTTGCGGCAGTTGGCCGAGTTGGAAGGGGACGGCGGTACGCATCTCGCGGTCGACCGGCTGACACTGCGGCAGATCCTGCTCACCGGAGTGGCGGACGCCGTCGCATTCGGCAAGCGGTTCACCCACTACCGCGTCGGATCGGACGGCGGCCCTGTAGCGTGCTTCGACGACGGGACCGAGGTGCGCGGCGATGTGATCGTGGCCGCGGACGGAGTGAATTCCCCTGTGCGTCGGCAGTATCTGCCGCATGCACGGGTGGTGGACACCGGCCTGCGGCAGCTGTACGGGAAAGTCCTCCTCACCAAGGAGACCAGAGCCCTGTTCCCGCCGGAGATGTTCGCTGTGTTCACGCCGGTGATCGGACCCGCGAAGCAATTCATCGGAGTCGCCCCGGTGGAATTCCCCGAGCCACCTCGACTGGCGGCCCGCCGTCTTGCGCCCACGGCAGCACTGAACGACACGGCGGACTACATGACCGTTACCTTCGGCTCCCGCCGGGAACTCCTGCCCTACGGCGACGCCCAGTTGCAGGCCATGACCGGGGCCGAACTGCGCAGCGCGACATTGCGCCTGATCGAGCCGTGGCACCCGGATGTCCGCCGGATCATCGAGCACTGGCTGCCCGAAAGCGTCTTCCCGTTGACCCTGCGCACCAGTGTGCCCATTCCTGCCTGGCGGCCAACCCCCGTCACCTTGCTCGGAGATGCGATACACGCAATGAGCCCCGCGGGTGGGATCGGCGCGAACACCGCCTTGCGCGACGCCGGAATTCTCGCCGCCGCGCTGGAGCAGGCAGCCGACGGCAGACCACTCGTCGAGACGATTGCCGCGTACGAATCCGCAATGACCGGATACGGATTCGACGCGGTGCGCCTGTCTGCGGACAACGGACAGCGCATGTTGGGCCAAGACCCACTGCCGACATCCTGAGGGCATTCCGGTGGGGACCGGTGGGTTCCCTACGGTGAGCGCGTGAACGGCCCGGGGGGGTGATGGCGCAGTCCAGGGAATCGCCGGTGACGCTGTCCGGGGAATCGAGGACCCGTATGACGCGATTGGGCCCCGCTCCCGAGGGAGTGGGGCCCGTCCGGCGCGAGATCGGTCTGCGCGCGACTTGCAGGGGCTCTGCCCTAGCGGATCGGCATCCCCGATAGCGTGCGGGCGATGACCAGCCGCTGGTTCTCGCTGGTGCCCTCGAAGATGGCGTAGATCGCCGCGTCGCGGTGCATCCGCTCGACGCAACGTGCCGCATCGCCGTCCCGAGCCGCGCTTTCCTTGTGATTTCCGCCGCGTTCCGCCGGGTTCCGCCGAATTCCGCCGGGTTCCTTGGGTGTCGCTCAAGGTTGCGAGTACGCCCGCTGATGTCCGCCTGGCGCGCACGGTGGAGGACGTCAGCGCCTACATCTGACGCGGCGATCCGGCTATGGCTCCGGACCTGACGGGCTCCGCGCAGATCTAGACCGATTCGACAGCGGTGCCAATACCCAGAACCACCAGAACGCCGGCGGCGGTTCGCTCCATCGCCGTGTTCACGCGCGGACGACGCAGCCACGTCAGCATGCGGGCTGCGAACACCGTGACCAGCATCAACCACCCAGCAGCGATTCCGGCGTCGATGACACCGAAGGTCAGCGTCGCAGCGAACGTCCCATGGCCGTTGGGGAGGAACTGTGGGACCACCGACACGAAGAAGATCCCTACCTTGGGGTTGAGTAGGCAGCTCAACAGACCTTGACGGAAAGCCCGCCCGGCGGCCGGGGTGGGCCCCGCCGACTCCCCGGGCATCTCCGGTCGGCCCGTTGCGCCACGACGGTATGCCCACAGGCTCTGCACCCCCAGGAACACCAGGTACGTGGCGCCAGCCAGACGAACCACGGTGAAGGCCACGTCCCACCGCTGCAGAACTGCAGCCAGCCCGACGGCGGCCACGACCGCCCAGGCGAGCGAGCCTGCCGCCGCACCGAGCGCGGTCGAGACGCCCGAGAGACGGCCGCCGCGCATGCAATTACGCAGTACCAAAAGTGTGTCCGGGCCTGGAGCCATCGTCACCACCAGGGCGAACAGGGAGAAACTGATGAGGGAAGTTGTCACGATGAGCCCCTGTTCCAGCCGCTACGAGCAAGCACGGAGCTCAGGCCCCGCTCCGGCAGCCTAGAACGCACAAGATCCGCTGGACAGCCACACGACCTCGAAAACGGGCCGTTCTCATACCTCTGGCTCCACGCCGCGAGCCAATGGCTCAGACTCGGCGCATGAACGACTACGAGGCACGTCTTGCGGAAGCCACGAAGGTCTGTCGCAAGTGGCTCATGAAGGCGCCGGTTTGGCCAGGCAGTGAGCAGGACCTTCTCGCGGAGGGCCAAGATGACACCACACACTGGGCGGGCATGCGCCCGAGGGCTGAGATGCTGCGGGCTTGGATCGAGGAATTCGACTCCTTCCTTTCCGAGTGCGCGCGCAGTGTCGCGATCGGTGGTGGATACCCGGGCGAAGGCCGGCTCAGGTTCAACACCGGTATCGACACACGCAAGATGAAGGCCATGCGGAAGATCCCGCACGAAGACGCCGTCGTCAAGGGAAACAGCGACGGCGACTTCTACGAGGTGTACAACGGGTCCGTCTATCGCAGGGATCGATCCGGCTCGCTCATCATCATCCGTTGGCGACTGGAGAGAACGGGCAGCTGGGGGTGACCCGACGCCAACCCGCCTACTCCAGCGAGTAGCAGCGGGTACCACTCTCAGCTGCCATGCCACAGCCGGTCCATCCGCTCAAGGACTTCCGGCAGTATCACCTCGATGCGGCCCCGGAGCAGCCCTCCCAGCCCCTCCATGGGCCTCCGACCATGAGCCTCCGACCGATACAGGTTCCGGATGTCTTCACCGGCTGCCACATTGCCTAGGCCGCCGGCCAGGAGGAATCGTTGCCCCTCGGTGGTTGGCTGGTCGATCAGACGAACCCGCTCGATGCATTTGCCGACCACGACCAGGGCGGCACGTTGGCCCCCACGCGTTGTCAGGGTTCTCGGCGATGTCCGAAGTCCTGAAAGTAGTGGGCCGCTTCCGAGAACGGGATCAGATCGGGCAGGTCACCCCTTGGGCGCGAAGCAGGTGAGGAGTTTACGAGGGATCACGACGAACGTTTCGGAGTCCTTGACGTCACGGAGTTGCGCGAAGTGGGCAGGATCGGTAAGCCGGTCGCCCTGGACGACAATGTCGCCGCTCTCTTCGACCTCGTAGAGGGTGGGCAGAGGGTGGGGCGGTCGCCGTCGTCGAAGGTGGTCCCGATGAGCCTCAGTGCCATGACCGTGGCCTTTCGCGAGATCAGCTTGCGATTCAGCATGGCGGCGGACGACCGCGTGTCCTTGGCCGGCATCGTCTACGTGCTGTGCACGGGGGTGAGCTGGCGTGACGTCTCAGCCGAGCGGATCGGTTGCACGGGGTGGCCTGCTGGCGCCGTCTGCGGGACTGGACCGAGGCCGGCGCGCAAGCCGTTGCTGGTGGAACACGGTGGTTCTGGTCGGTTTTTCGGTGACTCGCACTGGTTGGTGAATGCGCGGCGGTACTGGTCTGGCTCAGAGCGTCCGGCCGAGGAGGTCTAGCAGTACCCGCCAATGACGCTCGTCTGCCTCGGCGTTGTACGCGGCGGTGTCGGACTGGGTGTATCCATGGTGGGCGCCCTCGTAGACCTCATTGCGGTAGCGCACACCCGCAGTACCCAGTGCCTGCCCCAGGCTTTTGATCTGCTCGGCCGACATCCAGGGGTCCTGGTCGGCATGACCGAAGTACAGCTCTGCCGTGATGTGGTCGGCAAGCCGGTGCGGGCTGTCCTCAGCATCGGTGACCATACGGCTGGTATGGAAGGCCGCCGCGGCCGCTATCCGGTCAGGGAAAGCTGCGGCGGTACGGACGGCGAGGGCGCCGCCCATGCAGTAACCGGTGGTGCCCATGGGACCATTCGCGACCAGGGGGGAGGCGGCCAGCCAGTCGAGGTAGGCGCCGGCGTCGCGCATCGCCGCTTCGGGGGTAAGCGCCTGGATGATCGGACCGAGCTGGGCGAAGATCTCGGGCCGCTCGGCCGGCTTGATGTACGTGGGCAGTTCCGCCACTGGAGCGCGCCCCGCACGGTAGAAGACATTGGGCACCAGCACCGTGTAACCATGCCCGGCCAGTCGCCTGGCCATCGCCTCCAACGAGGGGCGCAGCCCGAAGGCGTCCATGTAGAGCAGCACGCCGGGGTGCGGCGCGCCGTCGCCGGGGTGGGCGAGATAGGCGTCAGCGGTCCCGTCCGGCGTGGGAAGGCCGAGTGATACTCCCTGCGCGTTGGTCATCTCCGCACCTTTCCTCAGGCGTCCGGGCGACGCGCGACGAGCGGCCGTCCACCCGCTGGCTCACACGGCCGATGGATCCCGATACCGTAACTCGTCGGCTCGCGGGGCGGCGGATGGTGGCGATCCCCTCACTTGAGCGACTGGCGGATGTCCTCGGCCTGGCCCGGCGCGCCGGTTCAACCGGAGTGGGCACGTCGGCACCTACTCCTACAGGGTTCATGGGGCAGGGTGCCGCTTCGTCAGTGACAACCGCACTGAGGTCGATATGGACTTCGCAGCCGACGGGAGCGAAGTCTTCGACATCTGGCGGCTGCGCCGTCACGGACTGAGCCTGCCGGAGACTGTGGATGTCACGGATGAGGACCTGCGAGCCGCAGTGCGGTCGCTGCAACCGCTTCTGGACGAGGTGCGGCCGGGGTGGTTCAGCGTAGCCAACTGATCGCTTCAGGATGAGGTTCGCAGGCGGCGCAGGCATATGAGGCTGCAGGCCAGTTCGAGCAGGCCCTGATGGAGATCGGCGCGTCGCTCGTAGCGGGTGCGGAGGCGTTTGAACTGATGCAGCCAGGCGAAGGCGCGCTCGACCACCCAGCGCACCGTGCCCAGTCCGGAACCGTGGGCGACGCCGCGTCGCGCAATCAACGGCTTGATGCCCCGCTTCCACAGCAGGCGGCGGTACTTGTCGAAGTCGTAGCCCCGGTCGGCATACAGGCGCCGGGGCTTGCGGCGGGGACGTCCCCGCCGTCCCCGGATCGGCGGGACGGCGTCGAGCAGGTGCAGGAGCTGGGTGACGTCGTGCCAATTGCCGCCGGTGAGAGTGACGGCGAGCGGGGTTCCGTGGCGATCGACGATCAGGTGGTGCTTCGAGCCGGGGCGGGCACGATCGACGGGAGAGGGGCCGACATGATCCCCCCTTTGAGGGCCCGGACGTGCGACCCATCCACGGCGCAGTCGTCCAGGTCCAGCCGGTCGGCCCGGCGAAGCTCGGCCAGCAGGGCGGCATGCAGGCGTGGCCAGAGGCCGGCCTCGGTCCAGTCCCGCAGCCGGCGCCAGGCCGTCCCCCCGGAACAGCCCACGGTCTCCGCCGGGACGTCCCGCCAGGCGACACCGGTCCACAGCACAAACAGGACGCCAGCGAGTGCTGTTCGGTCAGGAACACGCAACCGCCCGGGATGCCGACGGCGCCGTTCGGGAGAGGGTGGCAGCAGCGGGGCCACCCCCTCCCACAGGTCGTCCGGAACAAGATCAACACGCATCCAGGCACCCTGCCGACCAAGATCGTCGAGCACAAGACCCGCAGCTCAACCCATTCCGAAACGATCAGTTATGCCCAAAGCCCTGCCCCCACATTGGCAGGCGTGCATCCTCGCGGGCGGGAACTGCCGCCACAAGTGCTCAACCGTCCGCGAGGAATGCAGGCGGCGGCACGTATGCCGCACTGTGGGGTTGCCCGATAGGCGCGGGCCCGCTGCTGGATTTCGGGGAGCGCGTAGATGGTCTTGCACTCGCGCCGGTTTCCGGTGAGCCGGTTCTTACGGGAGAAGCGGCGGATCTTGCCACGCGTCGCCCGCTGACGGATCACTTGCTGTGGGACTCCAGTTGCCGCGGCGGCTTCGTGAGCGAATACCTGACCCTCCGGCAGGTTCTCGACGAGACGCACGCGCACGCCTCCAGATCGAACATGCAAAAGCCCCCGACGGATCGGGAACTTTACGGGCTCGCGGGCACACGAGTGCTCCGTTGGGAGCAGCGCGAGATTCAACTAACAAGTCCGCACGCACTTATGGATCGTCTCAAATGATCAACACTTAACTTCATATTGGGCCGTTGGGGCGGAGGGCCCGCAACTCCAGCAGTACAGCCACCCGTTCGCAACAGCCCTGAATCCGGCGTGCCGCCCAACACCTGCGACATATCTCGTATTAGCCTCTTGTGACTGTACGAAGTCGCTATATCACGGATTGCATCCGTCGACCACCGGAGAAGAAATGCGCAAGCTTCAGAAGACTGCCGTCCTGGCCGTCGCCCTCGGCAGCTTCGGCTTCCTCGGCGCCGGCACCGCCTACGCCCACGGCGAGAAGGGCGGCACCGACCTCGACATCAAGCAGGGCAGCCAGTGCAGGTCGCACGACTCGAACGTCGACATCCTCGGCCAGGTCGGGATCGCGAACGGGCTGGGCGGAAACCTGCTCAACGGCGAGGGCTCCCCGGGTGCCCAGAGCACCAAGATGGGCTCGGACATGGGCTGCGACAACCGCGCCGACTTCCCCAAGGAAAGCAAGGGCGGCGACGAAGACAAGGGCAGAGGCTCAGAGGCTCGGCGGCCAGAAGCCCAGAAGCCAGAGGCCAGCGCCTCGGAGGAAAGCGCAAGCAACGGAGACAAGGGCGCCGACGCACAGAAGTGCGGATGTTCGGAGAACAGGGAAGGTAAAGGCGGGGAACAGCAGGCAATGACACCGCGGCCCACTCTCCGCTACACAGTCCAAACCGAGACCCTTACGACCTCATAAGGCCGGGCCGCGGGGCTCCGCACGCCCCGCAGTCGAAACGCTGGGCCGCTGGCTGGACCTCTTGGGAAGGTCCGGCCAGCGGCCACGTTTCGGGCCCGGTCACCCGCCGCAGAAAGCCTGCTGACCCTTAGCAGGAGCTTTGCCCTAACGGATCGGCATCCCCGAAAGCGTGCGGGCGATGACCAGTCGCTGGATCTCGCTGGTGCCCTCGAAGATGGTGTAGATCGCCGCGTCGCGGTGCATCCGCTCGACCGGGTACTCGCGGGTGAAGCCGTTGCCGCCGAGGATCTGGATCGCCTGGGCGGTCACCTTCTTGGCGGTCTCGCTGGCGAAGAGCTTCGACATCGAGCCTTCGGCGCTCTCGAACTTCTTGCCCGCGACCGCCATCCAGGAGGCACGCCACACCAGGAGGCGGGCGGCGTCGATCTGGGTGCGCATGTCGGCCAGTTGGAAGGCCACGCCCTGGTTGTCGATGATCGGGCGGCCGAACTGCTCGCGGGTCCTGGCGTACTCCAGGGCCTCCTCGTACGCCGCGCGGGCGGTGCCGACGGCCATCGCGCCGACGGCCGGGCGGGACGCCTCGAAGGTGGCCATCGCGGCGTTCTTCACCCTCCCCCAGCCTCCGGCCGGGGGGACCCCCATGCCGCCCTTTGCGCGCTCGCGGGCGCGGGCCAGCCGCTCGTCGAGCTTGCCCTTGCCGCCGAGCAGGCAGTGGCCGGGGACGCGGACGTTCTCCAGCACCACCTCGGCGGTGTGCGAGGCGCGGATGCCGTGCTTCTTGAACTTCTGGCCCTGGGAGAGGCCGGGGGTGTTCGGCGGGACGATGAAGGAGGCGTGGCCCTTGGAACCCAGCTCCGGGTCCACGACGGCGACCACCACGTGGACGTTGGCGATGCCGCCGTTGGTCGCCCAGGTCTTGGTGCCGTTGAGCACCCACTCGTCCTTGGCCTCGTCGTAGACGGCGCGGGTGCGCATCGAGGCGACGTCGGAGCCGGCGTCCGGCTCGGAGGAGCAGAAGGCGGCGACCTTGACGTCGTGCGCGTCGCCGTACATCTGCGGGACCCAGGTGCCGATCTGCTCCTCGGTGCCGTTGGCCAGCACTCCGACGGCGGCCAGGCCGGTGCCCACGATGGACAGCGCGATGCCGGCGTCGCCCCAGAACAGTTCCTCCATGGTCATGGGGATGCCGAGGCCGGTGGGGTCGAAGAACTGCTGGGCGTAGAAGTCGAGGGAGTACAGGCCGATCTTGGCGGCCTCCTGGATCACCGGCCAGGGGGTCTCCTCGCGCTCGTCCCACTCGGCGGCGGCGGGGCGCATGACGTCCGCGGCGAAGCCGTGAATCCAGTCACGGACTTCCTTCTGCTCGTCGTTGAGTTCCATGGTGAACTCGGCCATGTCCCCTCCAGTGGTGCGTACGGCCAGCCGTTACTTCTGGTAACCAGAGTCTGTTACTCGTCGGTAATGGATGTCAACTCCTCTCAGGAGCCGAATTCGCCGCGGAGTTCGGGGTCACCGAGTCCGGGTGTTACGTTGCGCGAGCACCACGGATTCACAAGGGTGGGGAGCACGACCATGGACAGCATCGACAGCACCGGACAGAACGGCGCGGACCGGGCCGGCACGCAACAGGCCGCCGCGGACGGCGCCGAACGGCAGCAGACCGCGACCGAGCGCAGACGACGGGAACTGCTGGAGGCCGCCGAACGCATCGTGCTGCGCGACGGCCCGGAAGCGTCGATGAACGCGATCGCCGCCGAGGCCGGGATCACCAAGCCGATCCTCTACCGGCACTTCGGCGACAAGGGCGGCCTCTACCGCGCCCTGGCCGTCCGGCACACCGACGCCCTGCTGGCCAACCTCCGGGCCGCACTGGACGCCCAGATGCTGCGCCGGGAGCGGGTCGAGGCCACCCTCGACGCCTATCTCGCCGCCATCGAGGCCCGGCCGCAGGTCTACCGCTTCCTGATGCACCCGGCGGACGAGGACCACCCCGCGGAGTCCGGCTTCGACGTCGGCCGGCACTCCGCCCCCCTGCTGCGCCGGCTCGGCGAGGAGCTGGCCAAGGTCATCTCCGAACGGCTCGACCTGGGGCCGGACAGCGAGGAGCGGGCCCGGGTGTGGGGGCACGGCATCGTCGGCATGATGCACGCGGCCGGCGACTGGTGGCTGCGCGAACGCCCCTGCCCCCGCGAGCAGTTGGTGCGCCACCTCACCGACCTGCTGTGGGGCCAGTTGGCCACCGTCAAGGACCTGGCGGACGGCCCCGGATTCTGAGGGGCCACGGGCGGCGTCAGACCGGTGCCGCCGCCCGCTCCTCGCCCGCCGCCGCCCAGGGGGCCCGGGCCGCCGCGCGCAGCGCCCGGCGCCGCCGCAGGCCGGTGAGCCGGTCGACGTAGAGGCCGCCGCCGAGGTGGTCGCACTCGTGTTGGAGGCAGCGGGCGAAGAACCCGGTGCCGGTCACCGTCACCGGCTCGCCGGTGAGGTCGAGGCCCTCGACGATCGCGTGATCGTGACGCGGCGTGCCCGCCTCGATACCGGGCAGCGACAGACAGCCCTCGGGACCGCGGACGACCGGACCGTCCGTCTCCACCAGCCGGGGGTTGACGATGTGCCCCAGGTGCCGACGGTCCTCGTCGTCGGGGCAGTCGTAGACGAACACCCGCAGCGGGACGCCGATCTGGTTGGCGGCCAGGCCCACGCCGTTGGCGGCGTACATTGTCGCGTACATGTCCTCGACCAGCGCGGCCAGTTCACCGTCGAAGACGGTGACGTCCGCACAGGGGCGGGAGAGGACCGGATCGCCGTACAGGCGCAGCGGGCGGGGGCGGCCGGAGCTGCCCGGGATGGTGCGGTGGCGCATGGGCCCAGGGTACGGGCCGGGCATTCCGGATCGCGTCACACAGGTGGCGGAGTTCGGGCCGGCCGCCGGATCTCGATAGGCTGATCCCCGACCGAAGCCCTCCGGCCGGTCGGCGACCGCTGGAGGAGGCGCGTTCTCCCGGCAGCCCCAGGGCAGGAGTGCGCCGGATGCAAGGAGGATCTAGGACCATGGCAGGCAACACGGAGCCGCTGTCGCCGCGGGCCAAACTGGCCGTGACGGCCGGCAAGGCCGCAGCAGCGGTGTCGCGCGCGGCGGGCCGCGGCAGCGGATCGGTGATCGGCGGCCGGGTGGCGCTCAAGCTCGACCCCGACCTGCTGGCCTCGCTGGCCAGGCACCTGGACGTGGTCCTGGTGTCCGCCACCAACGGCAAGACCACCACCACCCGGCTGATCGCCGAGGCACTGCGGGCCAGCGGCCCGGTCGTCTCCAATGCGCTGGGCGCGAACATGCCCGCGGGGATCACCTCGGCGCTGGCGGGCGGCTCGGACGCCAAGTTCGGCGTCATCGAGGTGGACGAGAAGTACCTGGCCACGGTGGCTCGGGACGTCACCCCCAAGGCCATAGCGCTACTGAACCTCTCCCGGGACCAGCTCGACCGGGCGGCCGAGACCCGGATGCTGGCCGAGCGCTGGCGCGAGGGCCTGTCCGGCTCCAAGGCCCTGATCATCGCCAACGCCGACGACCCGCTGATCGTGTGGGCGGCCTCGGCGTCCGCCAACGTGGTGTGGGTCGCCGCCGGGCAGGAGTGGAAGGACGACGCCTGGTCGTGCCCGTCCTGCGGCGGCGTGATGCAGCGGCCCGGCGACGACTGGTTCTGCGCCGAGTGCGGCTTCCGCCGGCCGATGCCCAGCTGGGCGCTCTCCGGCGACCACGTCCTGGACCCGCACGGCAGCGCCTGGCCGATCAAGCTGCAGCTGCCGGGCCGCGCCAACAAGGCCAACGCCACCACCTCCGCCGCGGTCGCGGCCGCCTTCGGGGTGCCGCCGCAGGTCGCCCTGGAGCGGATGTTCTCGGTGCAGGCCGTGGCCGGCCGCTACGACGTGGTCACCTTCCAGGAGCGGGAGCTGCGCCTGCTGCTGGCCAAGAACCCGGCCGGCTGGCTGGAGACCTTCTCGCTGATCGACGGGCCGCCGACCCCGGTGATCATGTCGGTCAACGCGCGCGGCGCGGACGGCACCGACACCTCCTGGCTCTGGGACGTGGACTACACCCGGCTGGCCGGGCACCCGATCTTCGTGCTGGGCGACCGCAAGCTGGACCTGGCGGTGCGCCTGGAGGTCGCCGGGCTCGACTTCCAGGTGTGCGAGACCCTCGACGAGGCGGTGGGGCAGGCACCGGCCGGCCGGATCGAGGTCATCGCCAACTACACGGCATTCCAGGACCTGCGCCGCCGCGTGGGCAACTGAGTGCGGTCCACAGAGAACACGGACAAGGACGAGCGAGCATGAGTGACAACAGCCTGCGCGTGGTGTGGATCTACCCGGACCTGCTGAGCACCTACGGCGACCAGGGCAACGTCCTGGTGGTGGAGCGGCGGGCGCGCCAGCGCCGCCTGGACGTCCAGCGCCTGGACGTCCGGTCCGACCAGCAGATCCCCACCTCCGGGGACATCTACCTGATCGGCGGCGGCGAGGACCGGCCGCAGCGGCTGGCGGCCGAGCGGCTGATCCGCGACGGCGGACTGGACCGCGCGGTCTCCAACGGCGCGATCGTCTTCTCGGTGTGCGCCGGCTACCAGATCCTGGGCCACGAGTTCATCAACGACCTCGGTGAGCGGCAGCAGGGCCTGGGGCTGCTGGACGTGGTGAGCACCCGCGGCGAGGGCGACCGGTGCGTCGGCGACGTACTGGCCGACATCGACCCGAAGTTGGGGCTGCCGCCGCTGACCGGCTTCGAGAACCACCAGGGCGTCACGCACCTGGGCCAGAGCGCCCGGCCGTTCGCCAAGGTCCGGTTCGGCAACGGCAACGGCGTCGGTGACGGCTACGAGGGCGCCTGGAACGACACCGTCTTCGGGACGTACATGCACGGCCCGGTGATGGCCCGCAACCCGCACATCGCGGACCTGCTGATCAAGCTGGCGCTGGACGTCAACGCGCTGCCGCCGGCCGACGACCGGTGGTACGAGGCGCTGCGCCAGGAGCGGATCGCGGCGGCGACCGAGAACGCCTGACGGTTTCGACGGGCCCACAACGGCCGGATCCGGGTCAGCCGACCCGGATCCGGCCGTTTTCCGTGCGCCGGTGTCCGCACTCCGGGCGCTCGTGTGCCGGAGTGCCGTGCGCTTGTAGGCTGGGCGGAATCCAACCGGACGACGGCGTCCGGGCGTCCGGTTGAGTTGTAGAGGTTGCTACGAGCAATGCGTATTGGTGTCCTCACCTCCGGGGGCGACTGCCCCGGTCTGAACGCCGTCATCCGGTCCGTCGTCCACCGAGCCACCGCCGACCACGGCGATGAGGTGATCGGCTTCAAGGACGGCTGGAAGGGCCTGCTGGAGTGCGATTACCGCAAGCTCGACCTGGACGCCGTCGGCGGCATCCTGGCGCGCGGCGGGACCATCCTCGGGTCGTCGCGGGTGCAGCCCGCCCACCTGCGGGACGGGGTCGAGCGGGCCCGCGGCCACGTCGCCGAGCTGGGGCTGGACGCGATCATCCCGATCGGCGGCGAGGGCACGCTGAAGGCGGCCCGGCTGCTGTCGGACGCCGGGCTGCCGATCGTCGGCGTGCCCAAGACCATCGACAACGACATCGCCGTCACCGACGTGACGTTCGGCTTCGACACCGCGGTGGGGGTGGCGACCGAGGCGCTGGACCGGCTCAAGACCACCGCCGAGTCGCACCAGCGGGTGATGATCGTCGAGGTGATGGGGCGGCACACCGGCTGGATCGCGCTGCACTCGGGGATGGCGGCCGGCGCGCACGCGATCGTGGTGCCGGAGCGGCCGTTCGACATCGAGGAGCTGACCGCGCGGGTCGCGCAACGGTTCGAGGCCGGCAAGAAGTTCGCGATCGTGGTGGTCGCGGAGGGCGCCAAGCCGCGCGCGGGCTCCATGGCATTCGACGTCGGCGACACCGACGTGTACGGGCACGAGCGGTTCGCCGGGGTCGCCCGGCAGCTGTCGGTGGAGCTGGAGCGGCGGCTCGGCAAGGAGGCCCGGCCGGTCATCCTCGGCCATGTCCAGCGCGGCGGTACGCCGACCGCGTACGACCGGGTGCTGGCCACCCGGTTCGGCTGGCACGCGGTGGAGGCCGCGCACCGCGGGGAGTTCGGGATGATGACCGCGCTGCGCGGCACGGACATCACGCTGGTGCCGCTCGCCGAGGCGGTCGCCAGCCTCAAGACGGTGCCCGCCGAGCGCTACGACGAGGCCGAGTGCGTGCTGTGACCCGTCCGTAGTCCCCACGGGGACGCGCGTCCGTAGAGGCGCCCCCGGCCGCTCCGCCGGCCGGGGGCGCCTCTACGCTTGTCGCCGGAGCATTGGTACGAATCAGGAGCGAGCGGATGCATCACAGCGGGCACGGCATGGACGGCATGAACATGGATCTGCCGCCGTTCACGCTGGGGCGGGGCCTCGCGTTCGGCGGTGACGCGTTCTTCCTCGTCGGCTGTCTGCTGGGGCTGGCGCTGTACGTCTGGGCGGTCGTCCGACTGCGACGGCGCGGGGACGGGTGGCCGATGGGCCGGCTCGTCGCCTGGGTGCTGGGCGTGCTGACGGTGGCGGTGACGATGTGCACCAAGCTGAACGACTACGGCATGGCGATGTTCAGCGTCCACATGGTCCAGCACATGATCATCAGCATGCTGTCACCGATCCTGCTGCTGCTCGGGGCGCCGGTGACGCTGGCGCTGCGCGCCCTGCCGACCGCCGGGCGCGGCCGCAAGGGGCCGCGCGAACTGCTGGTGGCGCTGCTGCACAGCCGCTACATGCGGATCATCACGCACCCGGCGTTCACCATCCCGCTGTTCATCGCGAGCCTCTACGCGCTGTACTTCACCCCGCTGTTCGACTTCCTGATGCAGTCCCGGACCGGGCACATCGCGATGATGGTGCACTTCCTGGCGGTGGGGCTGGTCTTCTTCTGGCCGATCATGGGCGTGGACCCGGGCCCGCACCGTCCGGGGTACGTGATGCGGATGCTGGAGCTGTTCGCCGGGATGCCGTTCCACGCGTTCTTCGGCATCGCGCTGATGATGGCGTCCGAGCCGATGGTGGACACCTTCCTGCACCCGCCGGCCACGCTGGGCATCGACGCGCTGGGCGACCAGCAGGCGGCCGGCGGGATCGCCTGGGCGTTCAGCGAGATCCCGTCGGTGGTGGTGCTGATCGCGCTGGTCTACCAGTGGTACAAGTCCGAGGAGCGCCAGTCGGCGCGCGCGGACCGGGCCGCGGATCGGAACGGCGACAAGGACCTGGCGGACTACAACGCCTATCTGGCCTCGCTCAACGCCCGGGGGCGGTGAGAGCGGGACGCACGCGTGGCGCGGACGGCCGGAAACGGCCACCGTGGCGCGGTCGGTCATCTGGCGGCACGGGCCGCGGCCGGGGACGATGGTTCCCTGGCCGCGGCCCGTGGCGTTGTGTCCCCGAGCCGCCGCGTGAGGAGGTTGCGGGTATGCCCGGATCTGCCAGAGCGATGGCCGTCTGCACGGTGTGCGGGCTGGTGGCGGCGTCCGCCTACACCGTGGCGTTGGGCGGCAACGGCTGGGTGTGGTTCCTGTGGGTGGTGCTGGCGCTGGTGACCGTCGGAGTGGTGACGGCGCGGGGGACCTGAGCCGCGCGGCCGGGGCCCGTCGTCCGGCGGCGGTGCGGCGGCCGGGGCGGGTTCAGAAGCGGAAGACCGGGCCGGTGGCGGCGTCCATCGTGCAGGCGTTGGGGAACTGCCGGTGCCAGGTGACGGTCCTGCCGCGCCAGCGGCCGGAGGCGGCGACGGTGACCGGGTCGTACTCCCGGGTGCAGATGTGCGGGTCGCCCCGCAGCGCGTTGAGGTCGCCGTGGGCGAAGGCCAGCTCGGCGCAGGCGGCGGCGCCGTGCGGATGGGTGCCGCGGGTGTCCGGGCAGAAGAGCCGTACGCCGTGGATCCAGGTGTCGCCGGCGCCGGACACGGTCAGGAACAGGCCGTCGGAGACGTCCCGGTCGGTGGCGCGGGCCGATGCCACGCCGAAAGCGGTGCACAGGGCCACGGTCACGCCCGCCGCCAGGACGGCGCGGGAGGTTCGGCGTCGGCGGCTCACGGGCATCCTCACGGGCATCGGATTCTCCTGGAACGCTCGGGGCGGTGGCCCGGCGGGGCCGGGCGCCTGGACGGCGGACGGCGCCCGACGGCCCCCAGGCCACTCCCCCGCGCCCCGGCGCACAAGGGGCCACGCCGTGCGGTCGCCCGGACGGCCCTGCAGGTCCGCGGGGCCCGATGGTGCGGTGACGGGCCGGCACGGTTACGACCGACGGGTTCCGCGCCTACACTGACGGCCCTGGTCGTCCCCCTGTGACCTGGCACGATCCGGCCGCGCCGGCGGTCCGGGGGACGGGATAGGGGGCCAAGGTGCTGTATCAGGTGCTGAAGTACGTGCTGCTGGGGCCGCTGTTGCGGCTGCTCTTCCGGCCGCGGGTGGAGGGGCTGGCGCAGGTGCCCGAGGAGGGCCCGGCGATCATCGCGGGCAACCACCTGTCGTTCGCGGACCACTTCGTGATGCCGGCGATCGTGCCGCGCCGGGTGACGTTCCTGGCGAAGGCCGAATACTTCACCGGGGCCGGTCTCAAGGGGCGGCTGACCGCGGCGTTCTTCCGCGGGGTCGGGCAGATCCCGGTGGACCGCTCCGGGGGCCGGGCGTCCGAGGCGGCGCTCTCGTCGGGGCTGGCGGTGCTGCGCAAGGGGCGGCTGCTGGGGATCTATCCGGAGGGCACCCGCTCGCACGACGGGCGGTTGTACAAGGGGCGCACCGGGGTGGCCGCGCTGGCCCTGAAGGCGGGGGTGCCGGTGGTGCCGTGCGCGATGATCGGGACGTTCGAGGCGCAGCCGACCGGGCGGCGACTGCCCCGGGCGATGCGGGTCACGGTCCGTTTCGGGCCGCCGCTGGACTTCTCGCGCTACGCGGGTCTGCTGGACGAGCGGACCGCGCTGCGGGCCGTCACCGACGAGATCATGTACGCCATCCTCACGCTCTCCGGTCAGGAGTACGTGGACCTGTACGCCACGGAGGCCAAGGCCGCGGCGCAGGCCGCGGCGCGGGCGCGCGGGCGGCGGGGGCACGGCACCGACAGCTGAGCCGCCGGGCCCGCGGCGGCGGGAGGGCGCCGTCAACTGGTGCTCGGTGCCTGGGGATGCGGGGCGTTCCGCAACGAACCGGCCGCGATGGCAGGGGCGTTCGGGGGTCTCCTGTCGGCCGACGGCCGCTTCGCGGGGTGGTTCGGACGTATCGTCGTCCCAGTGCCGGACCGTCGGACGGACTCCCCCAACAGGGCGGGGTTCGCGCGGTGTTCCCGGCCTGACGGCGAGGTCCCGCCTGGTGCGGTGCGAAGAGAGAGTGCGGACACAAACGGTGAGCGAACACGAGACCGAGTACGAGACCTACAGCAAGCTGATCGGTCTGCTGGACGAGCACGGGGCGCGCTACCGGATCTACGAGCACCCCGCGGAGGGGGCCACGGAGGCCGTCAGCGCGCTGCGCGGGAACGCCGTCGAGCAGGCCGCGAAGTGCATCGTGGTGATGGTGAAGCTGGACAAGAAGACCAAGCGGTATGTGCTGGCGGTGGTGCCGGGCGACCGGCGGGTGGATCTGGGCGCGGTGAAGGCGCTGCTGGGCGGCTCGTACGCGGGGTTCGCCAACACGGAGGTCGCGGAGCGGCTGGCCCGGAGCGTCTCGGGGACGATCCTGCCGTTCTCCTTCGACGAGGAGCTGACCCTGATCGTCGACCCGGCGCTGCTGGCGCAGCCGGAGATCTACTTCAACGCGGCGCGGCTGGACCGCTCGCTGGCGCTCGCGACCGAGGACTACAGGGCGATCGCGGAGCCGCGGGTCGAGCCGATCGCGGGCTGAGCGGGCAGCCGGGAAAGGGGCCGGGGGCGGCCGGGAATTCCCTCTCCCGACCGCCCCCGGTGGTGGATCAGCCGGCGGCCTTGGCGGTCGGCTTCTCCGGGACGGGCGTGGCGTGCGGCGCGCAGGTGACGTCCTTGGGGTCCGTGGTGCCCTTCAGGAAGTACGCGTCGACCCGGTTGTTGATGCACGGGTTGACCAGGCCGGTCACGCCGTGCGAACCGGCGTCCCGCTCGGTGATCAGGCGGGAGCCCGCGAGCCGCTTGTGCAGCTCGACGGCGCCGTCGTACGGGGTCGCCGCGTCACGGGTGCTCTGCACGATCAGCACCGGCGGCAGGCCCTTGCCGGTCTTGACCTCGACCGGGGTCTGCTGCTTGACCGGCCAGGTGGCGCAGGGCAGGTTCATCCAGGCGTTGGACCAGGTCATGAACGGTGCCCGCTGGTTGACGCGGGTGTTGTCACGGTCCCACGTGCGCCAGTTGGTGGGCCACTTGACGTCGGTGCACTCGACGGCGGTGTAGACGGCGTTGCTGTTCTCGGCCTTGATGTTGCCGGCCTTGTCGTCGGGGTGCGAACCGGCCGCGTCGATCAGCGGCTTGGCGTTGCCGGCCGCGTACGCGCTCCAGACCCCGGCGACCTGGGCCCACGAGTCGTCGTAGTACGGGGCGTTCTGGAAGAAGCCGGTGAGCTCGGCCGGGCCGACCACGCCGCCGATGGGGTTCTTCTTGGCGGTGGCGCGCAGCTTCTCCCAGGCGGCCTGGACCTTCTGCGGAGTGTCGCCGATGTGGTACGTGGCGTCGTTCTTGGCGACCCACTTCTTCCAGTCGCCCCAACGGGTCTCGAAGGCGATGTCCTGGTCGAGGTTGGCCTGGTACCAGATCTTCTCGCGCGAGGGGTTGACCACGCTGTCGACGAGCATCCGGCGGACGTGGTCCGGGAAGAGCGAGGCGTAGACGGCGCCCAGGTAGGTGCCGTAGGAGACGCCGAGGTAGTTGAGCTTCTTCTCGCCGAGCGCGGCGCGGACCACGTCCAGGTCGCGCGCGGTGTTCGCAGTGGTCATCTGCGACAGCATCGCGCGGCCGGTGCGCTCCAGGCAGCCCTGGGCGTATGCGTGGGCGAGCTTGCGCTGGGCGAGCTTGTCGGCCTCGCTGTCCGGCACCGGGTCGGCCTTGGGCGCCTTGGTGAACTCCTGCGGGTCCTGGCAGGAGATCGGCGCGGAGTGGCCCACGCCCCGGGGGTCGAAGCCCACGAAGTCGTACGCCTGGGCGGTCTTGGCCCACAGCGGGTTCTTGGTGGTGACGCGGCTCGGGAAGCGCATGCCCGAACCGCCGGGCCCGCCGGGGTTGTAGACGAGCGCACCCTGGCGCTGCTGCGGGCCGCCGGTGGCGACGGCCCGGTCGACGGCGATCTTGATGGTCCGGCCGTCGGGCTTGGCGTAGTCGAGCGGGACGGTGACAAAGCCGCACTGGATCGGGGCCTTCAGCCCCCAGTCGGCGGGACAGTCCTGCCATGCAATGCCTGCCTTGGCGGCACGGGCGGCGGCCAGCGCGACGCCGCGCGCCTCGGCCGTGCCGCCCGTCCGCCGCTCGCCGGCGGTGGCGGGCGTGGCTATCGCGCCGGCGAGGAGCGCACCGGTCACCAAGGTGCCGGCGGCGCCGAGCGCTACTGTTCGTCTCACGTGGTTGATCCCCCAGCTTGGAGCGCCACTTGTGGTGGCGGTGATCGCAGAGCTACAGGGTGATCCTGTCGTGTACGGACCACACTTGAACAGATTTGGCCACAATTTCTTTACCAAGCCGTAGGAAACGGGGGGTTGTGCGGCGGGCGCGCCGGCGGCCGGACGGTCCTGGCGCCGGTGCCGCGCCCGGCGTGCGCCGGCGGCGGCGCGGTGCTGGTCGGCGGGCGCACGCCGGCCGTCGGGGAGTGGACGGGACGGGGGCCGGCGGCGGCCGGCGGGCCCCGGGTCGACAGAGCGCCGACAACGGGCCGAGGAGAGGCGAGAACAGGTCAATTGGCCCCGCCGTTCTGCATATGCCGGTGCAGGCGGCGCCGCCTTCAGTAACCTTCCGTGCAGGCTCTCCCACACACCGCCACGTGGGAGAGCCTCCGTGTTGTGCCCGTGTGCTGCGTGGTGCAACGTGCTCGCCGGAGGGAGACGTCAGGTGCCCGGTATCGACCAGGTGTTGGCCCGCGCGATGGGGATACCCGGAGTCCTCGGGGCCGGACTGACCGACTGGACCAGCGGTCTGACCCTGGGGACGGCCGGGCGGGCCCCGCACGGCGATCATGACGCGGCCGCCGCGGACACCGCCGAAGTGGTCCAGGCGGTGACCCGGAACGCCACGTTCGACACTGCGGGCGGGGACGGGGAACCGCTGGAGGACCTGATCATCACGGCGGGGAACAGCTACCACCTGATCCGCCTGGTGCCCACCGCCTTCGACAGCCAGACCTGCCTCCACCTGTGGCTGGACCGGACCCGGGCCAATCTCGCCATCGCCCGACTGCGGCTACGAGAACTGGCCGCGGAGCTGGTGACGGACTGACGTCCCGTCATGGACTCGACGTCCCCCTCCCGTTCGGGCCGCGGCGCCGGTGACGACCGCCGGCCCGGCCCACTCGACCGGTACGCCGCCGAGCGCGCCACCGGCGCCCTGCGCGGCCCGGCCGGTTGCGTCTACCTCCACCAGGGCGCGGTCTACTGCGTCGAGTGCCCGACGGCCCCCGGCGTCGGGGCCCGGCTCGCCACCGCCGGCCGCGTGCCCCCGGAACGCTGGCGGCACGCGGAGAGCGCGGCCGGAGCGCACCACCGCGGCGGTCAATTCCTCCTCCAACAAGGCTGGTTGACCCGCGGCGAACTGGAGGTCTGCCAGCTGTCGGCACTGCTGGACGCGGCCTGCTTCGTACTGGCGCAGGAGGCCGGCGCCACCTCCTTCGCGCGGGGGGACGCGCACTGGCTGGGCGTGATCCGCCCGGTCGACGCCGCCGCGCTGCTGGCGGCGGTGGCCCGCCGGCAGGCGCAGCTCGACCGGTTGGACGCGTGGTCGGCGGCCGACGGCGCGCCGGTCGTCCCGATCCCCCCGGAGCACCCCGGGCCCCCGGACCGCCCGCCGCTGACCGGCCGGCAGCGGCGGCTGCTCGCGCACGCCGACGGCGAGCGCACCCCCGGTGAACTCGCCCATGCGCTCGGCCACTCGGCGTTCCTGACCCTGTTGGAGGTGCGGCGGCTGGCCGCGGCCGGACGGGTGCGGCTGCCCCCGCCGGCGGCGCTGCCGCGGCGGCGCCCCGGGGCCGTTCCGCACCAGCGGCGCGCACGGGACACCGCGGCGGACGCACCGGTGTGGCACCTGCCGGACCCGGGCGCCCTGGAAACCACCGATCCGGACGTCGCCCTCCTCGTCCGTCTGCGTACCGCACTGGAGGAAAACCTGTGAACCCCTGTGAATCCCGGCCATGAGGCACGTGTTCGGAATGCGTGCCAGGAGAAGGAGCGTCAGAAGACCGATGACGAGCGAGACCGAGGCGATCGCCTCCGGGATCCGGGACGAATTGCGCGCGCTGCGCGCTCACATACGGCATCTGCACGGCGGAATGGTGGCGAGTGCGGACGGCATGGTGATCGCCCATGATCTGCCGGACATCGAGCCCGACGGCCTGGCCGCGCTCACCGCGGCCGCGATCGGCGTCGCCAAGCGCCTGACCGACGCCACCGGGCAGGGCGGCTTCGAGGAGTCCCTCACCCGGGGCAGTCGCGGCTACATCGCGGCCTACGCGGCCGGAAACCGCGCGGTGCTCACGGCCGTGGCGGGCCCGGAAACCAACGTCGGCCGGCTCCACCTGCAGGCCCGGCGGACCGCCGCGCGGATCGCGACCCTGCTCGACGCGCCGCCGGGCAGCCCAGCCAACCAGCGTGCGGCGATCGCCGATTGACCCTCCCGCCCGCCGAACCGACGGCCGTTGACGGCTCGTTGCCGCTCGCCGACCGCTGAGTGCCGGTTGCGCACCCGCTCGCGGCCGTCGGCCGAAGACCACAATCCACCGCGACGACAATCCAGCGAAACCACCGAACGGAAAGGCCCGACCCCTCATGACGCAGATGGAAACCGCGCTCGGCGAAGCGATGTCGACGATCGAAGGCGCGATAGGCGTCGCCCTGGTCGACTACACCAGCGGAATGGCACTGGCCACCCTGGGCGATCCGCAGAACTTCGACCTCAACGTGGCGGCGGCCGGGAACACCGATGTGGTGCGCGCCAAGCTGCGCACGATGGACATGTTGGAACTCAAGGGCGCCATCGAGGACATGCTGATCACCCTGACCTCGCAGTACCACATCATCCGGCCGGTGACGGGCAAGAACGGCAGCGGTCTCTTTCTGTACCTGGTACTGGACCGCAAGCGCGCCAACCTCGCGCTGGCGCGCCACCGCCTCGCCCGCCTGGAGGCCGATCTGGAGGTGTGAGCCTCCTCAGCCGGCCGCTGCCTGGTCCAGCAGCCGCCTCAGCGACAGGCCGTCCGGGGCGACCACGGTGGCCAGCGCGGCGGGCCCGGCGAGCGGGGCCAGGACGCCCTGGGCCGCGCCGTCGCCGGCCGCCCCGCCGAGCAGCCGGACCTCGGCCGGCCGGTCGGTGAACTCCGGTCCGGCGACCAGGAACTGGCCGACGGCACGGTGGCCGCCGAGGACCGCGGAGGTGTCCCAGCCGGGGGCGCCGGGCCCATAGGCGGTCTCCTGGTCGAGGAGCACCCGACCGGCCTGACGGACCGTCAGGCGACTGCGCAGCGCGCCGGTGTGCTCGCCGCTGCGGCCCAGGATCTGCTCCTCGCGGAACACCAGTCGGGCGGTCGGGGCGAGGTCGATCGTGGTGGTCATCCGCAGGTCGCTGCCCTCGGCGGAGATCAGCGGCTCCGGCAGCCATTCCAGCCGGGCACCGTCGCCCACCGTCAGGTGGACGTCGTAGGTGGCGAGCTCGCCGGTGCGGCCGGGCAGGGCGACGGTCGCCGCTGCCGCGGTGATCCGCAGGGAGGCGCCGGCCTCGGCCGTGGCCTCGATCCGCAGCCGGTCGCCGCCGAGGGGCGCGCTCATGGCGCCGACCAGGCAGACCCGGGCCTGGTCGGCGTGCGACTGGACGCGGCGCAGCGCGAACGGGCCACCGCCCTCCAGCACCGGCAGTCGGCTCGTACCTCCCCCACTCTCAGCTCCGTTCGAGCGGGAGGTACCCCCATGGCCCGCCCGGGCGACGATGCGGGCGGTGGCCCGCAGGCCGGCCGCCGGGACGGCGGGGGCCTGCGGTGCGACGGGACGGGGCACGGTGCGGGTCATGCGGTGGCCGTGGTCCAGTGCGTCAGCTGTGCCCGGACCCAGTCGGCGACCGGCTTGACGCCGTCGGGCTGCTTCAGGGCCGTGAAGGCGACCGGGAGTTCGCCGCGCTGCGCCTTGGCGTCACGAGCCATACCGTCGAGATCCACCCCCACATACGGGGCGAGGTCGGTCTTGTTGACGACCAGCAGGTCGGCGGTGGTCACACCCGGCCCGCCCTTGCGCGGGATGTCGTCGCCACCGGCGGTGTCGATCACAAAGATCTGCGCATCGACCAACCCCTTGGAGAACGTCGCGGTCAGGTTGTCACCACCGGACTCCACCAACACCAGGTCCAACGGACCCACACTCTCCTCCAGATCCTCCACCGCCTCCAGGTTGGCGGAGATGTCGTCACGGATCGCGGTGTGCGGGCAGGCCCCGGTCTCCACCGCCACGATCCGCTCCGTCGGCAACACCGCCTCACGACGCAGGAACTCGGCATCCTCCCGCGTGTAGATGTCGTTGGTGACAACGGCGATCGAGAACTCCTCACGCAACACCCGGCACAACGCGGCCACGGTCGCGGTCTTACCCGTACCGACCGGACCGCCCAGACCGATCCGCAACGCACGCCGCGTCCCGTCGCCGCGCACGGGAGCAGCCGCACTGTAGGTGTGCCGCTCGGGAAAGCCGTCCTGATGATCGAGGTGCATGGTGACTCCGGTGGTTCGAACGGCCGCGGGGTGCGCGGCACGGTGGGCGGGCGGAAGGTCAGGACGCGAAGAGCCGTACCGGCCAGGCCGCGTGTGCTTCCGCGGCGATGTCGAGCAGCGGCGCGGAGGCGGCGGGCAGCGCGCCGAGACCTTCGGTGACGGCGCGGTGCGCGGCTTCGGTGGCCTGTTCCGCGACCTGTTCGAGGTCGTCGGTGAGGCGGGCGAGGACGGCGGTGGCGTCGAACGGGTCCAGGCTCAGCAGCCGGACCACCGCGGTGGCCGGGCCGCTGATGTTCTCGTAGGCGACGGCGTACGCGGCGTCCAGCGGGGTCAGCCCGGCGGACCGGGCAGCCAGGCCGAGGACGACCGGCTGGTGGGCACCGCGCGGGCGGGCCGCGGCCAGCGCGTCGAGCGCGGCACTCGGCCAGGTGGCGCGGGCGGCCCGCATCATCTGGCGGCCGAGCCGGCGGGCGACCTGGCGCAGCGCCGGGACCGGTGTGCGGGCGTCCGCGGCGTCGTCCAGGAGGAGCGGGTCCAGGCCGGCCGCGGCCGCGGCGGCCAGGCCCGCCGCGACCAGCCCCGCGGTGTGCAGCCGCCCCCGGCAGAAGGTCTCCAGGGTGGCGGCGTCCTTGATGTGCCCCGCGGCGACGGCCGGTTCGGCGCCGCCCGAGTGGGCGTGCCCTCCGGCGGGGAACCGGCCGTCGGCGAGGACGAGCAGCGCAGCGCGGCTCATGCCGACACTCCCCCAGTCTTCGACCGGCGGCGCCCCCACGCTTCGCTCGGCTTCGCATTCACTCAGCGCGCACCTTTGAATGGCTCGCTCGCTACGCTCGCTCATCGTTGGTGCTCCGGATCGTTCGGTGACGGCATGGACGCTACGTCAGAAGAGGAAGTACCGCTGGGCCATGGGGAGTTCGGCGGCCGGGGCGGGTTCGACCACCTCGCCGTCGATGGTCACCGTGAAGGTGTCGGGGTCGACATGGACGCGCGGCAGGGCGTCGTTGTTGCGCATGTCGGCCTTCTTGACACCGCGGGTGGAGCGGATGGCCTCGAAGGACTTCGCCAGCGCGAGGCGCTCGGGGAGGTTGTCCTCCAGTGCCTGCTGGGAGACGAAGTTGACCGAGTTGCTGCCCGGGGCCTTGCCGAAGGCGCCGAACATCGGGCGGGGCAGCACCGGCTGCGGGGTGGGGATGGACGCGTTGGCGTCCCCCATCTGCGCGTAGGCGATCTGGCCGCCCTTGATGACCAGCTGCGGCTTGACGCCGAAGAACGCCGGGTCCCACAGGACGAGGTCGGCGAGCTTGCCGCTCTCGACCGAGCCGACGAGGTGGTCGATGCCCTGGGCGATGGCCGCGTTGATGGTGTACTTCGCGACGTAGCGCCGGGCGCGGTGGTTGTCCGCGTGGCCGTCGCCGGGCAGTGCGCCCCGGCGACGCTTCATGACGTGCGCGGTCTGCCAGGTCCGCATCACGACCTCGCCGATCCGGCCCATGGCCTGGGCGTCGGAGGACATGATCGAGATGGCGCCGAGGTCGTGCAGGATGTCCTCGGCGGCGATGGTGGAGGGCCGGATCCGGGACTCGGCGAAGGCCAGGTCCTCCGGGACCGCGGGGTTGAGGTGGTGACAGACCATCAGCATGTCGAGGTGTTCTTCGACGGTGTTGACGGTGTGCGGCCGCGTGGGGTTGGTGGACGCGGGCAGCACGTTGGGCTCGGAGACCATCGCGATCATGTCGGGGGCGTGGCCGCCGCCGGCGCCCTCGACGTGGAACGCGTGGATGGAGCGGCCGGCGATGGCGGCGATGGTGTCGCCGAGGAATCCGGCCTCGTTGAGGGTGTCGGTGTGGATCGCGAGCTGGGCGCCGCTCTCCTCGCACACCGTCAGACAGGCGTCGAGGACGGCGGGGGTGGCGCCCCAGTCCTCGTGGATCTTGAAGCCGAGGATGCCGGCGCGCAGCTGGTCGCGCATCGACGGCAGGGACATGGTGTTGCCCTTGCCGAGCAGGCCGACGTTGACCGGCAGGTTGTCCATCGACTCGAAGAGCCGGGCGATGTGCCAGGCACCGGGGGTGATGGTGGTGGCCTTGCTGCCCTCGGCGGGGCCGGTGCCGCCGCCGATCATGGTGGTGATGCCCGAGGCCAGCGCCTCGTCCGCCTGCTGGGGGCAGATGAAGTGGACGTGGGTGTCGATGCCGCCGGCGGTGAGGATCTTGCCGTTGCCGGCGATGACCTCGGTCTCCGGGCCGATCACCAGGTCGGGGTGGACGCCGTCCATGGTGTCGGGGTTGCCGGCCTTGCCCAGCGCGACGATCCGGCCGTCGCGGATGCCGACGTCGGTCTTGACGATGCCCCAGTGGTCGAGCACCACGGCACCGGTGATCACGGTGTCCGGCGCGCCCTCAGCGCGGGTGACGCGGGACTGGCCCATCGACTCGCGGATCACCTTGCCGCCGCCGAAGACCGCCTCGTCGCCGGCCCGGCCGGGGCCGCCGGAGCGGTCCTCGGAGATCTCGATGACCAGGTCGGTGTCGGCGAGCCGGATCCGGTCGCCGACCGTCGGGCCGAACAGGTCGGCGTATTCCTGGCGGGTCAGTTCAGGCACCTTCGACTCCGTTCTCCCCGAGAATCCGTCCGGGGGCATCCCCGTCTCCGCCCGCTCGGCCGCGATGCAGGTCGTTCCACGGCTGCGGCCCGGCGGCCTCCCGCCCGTCGCCCGCGTCGAGCGGTCCTCCGGTCTGTCCGCGCAGCCCCGCGACGATCCGCTTGCCCCCGATGGGGACCAGCTCGACCTCGGTGGGGATGCCGGGCTCGAAGCGCACGGCGGAGCCGGCCGCGACGTTCAGCCGCTTGCCGTGCGCGGCCGCGCGGTCGAAGTCGAGGCCGGGGTTGGCCTCGGCGAAGTGGTAGTGGGAGCCGACCTGAACAGGGCGGTCGGCGGAGTTGAGGACGGTCATGCGCGTGAGGGGGAGGCCGTCGTTGAGGCGCACCGGCTCGTCGGCGTAGAGGATCTGTCCCGGGATCATTTTCTGCTCTCCCGCGGTCAGTTGATGGGTTCGTGAACGGTGACGAGCTTGGTGCCGTCGGGGAAGGTGGCCTCGACCTGGACGTCGTGGATCATCTCCGGGACGCCTTCCATGACGTCGTCGCGCGTGAGCACCTTGCGCCCGGAGGACATGAGCTCGGCGACGGTACGACCGTCCCGCGCCCCTTCGAGGATGTGCACCGTCAACAGGGCGATGGCTTCCGGGTGGTTGAGCTTCACACCCCGGGACCGCCGCTTTTCGGCCACGTCTGCCGCCACATGAATCAACAACCGTTCCTGCTCATGCGGGGTCAGTTGCATACGTTCCACCTCACAGGTTTTCACCCGGGCGCATTTGCCCAGGCCACAGGCGCGAGCACACCTGCGCAGTTAGATGTACCACACAATGTTTAAAGGCGGAGCAAACCGGCTTTCAGCAATTGACCATCAACTTCCTCATGATGGAAGCCTAGTTAGGCGAGATTTCGACGGCGTTACAGCGGACGTCGCATTGCACGACCCGCGTCACGCCTGGCGTAACACGCCGGAAATCCCTGCGCACCACCGACCGCGCGGCCTGCTTCACGGCGGCGACTTCCACGCCGGAGGCCGAGGGGGGCATGGAGCCGGGGTGGCACATTCCACATCCCCAACCCCCTTCCGGAATACGGAAATCCGACGGAAGCGCACATGACCATCCGGAAGAATCTCCACAAAGCCGGCATCCATTCCGATGCACGAACCCGCGCGTTCACTATCCGGTCTTGACAGGTTTCAAACGCGGTCGTAATCCTCATGCTCTTGTCAAGAATTCCGCTGCGCACCAACCCCCACAACAGCATCGGAGCCCCCCGTGATTCGCTCTTCCCGTATCCGCCGCGCGGCGCTCGCCGCCGGCACCTGCACCGCCGTCGCCGCCCTCCTGGGCACCGCGGCGGTCGCCCAGGCCACCTCCCCCCACATCCAGGCCGCGCCGGACATCCCGGTGGCCGGCATCAAGGCACATCTGGACCAGCTCCAGTCCATAGCCGACGCCAACGGGGGCAACCGCGCCCACGGACAGGCCGGCTACCAGGCGTCGATCGACTACATCAAGGGGAAGCTGGACGCGGCCGGCTTCACCACCACGGTCCAGGAGTTCAACAGCGGCGGCGCCAAGGGCTCCAACCTGATCGCGGACTGGCCCGGCGGCGCCGAGGACTCCACGGTGATGGCCGGCTCGCACCTGGACTCGGTCGAGGCGGGCCCGGGCATCAACGACAACGGCTCCGGCTCGGCCGGCATCCTGGAGGTCGCCCTCGCCGTCTCCCGGGAGCACCTCAAGCCCACCAAGCACCTGCGGTTCGCCTGGTGGGGCGACGAGGAGGACGGCATGGTCGGCTCCCGCCACTACATCGACACCCTCGGCGCCGGCACCTCGAAGATCTCCGCCTACCTGAACTTCGACATGATCGGCTCGCCGAACCCGGGCTACTTCGTCTACGACGACGACGCCAAGCTGGAGAAGGTCTTCAAGGACTGGTTCGCCGCGAAGAACATCGCCACCGAGCCGGAGACCGAGGGCGACGGCCGCTCCGACCACGCACCCTTCAAGGACGCCGGCGTCCCGGTCGGCGGGCTCTTCTCGGGCGCCGACTACATCAAGACCGCCGCCCAGGCCAAGGCGTGGGGCGGGACCGCGGGCAAGGCGTTCGACGCCTGCTACCACCGCTCCTGCGACACCAGCAAGAACATCGACGACACCGCGCTGCACAACCACACCGACGCCATCGCCAACGCCATCTGGCAGCTCAGCTCCTGACGCCGCGACGGCAGTGACGGCCGCCCCTGCGCGCGGCCGCCCTCCGCCCCCGCGGTCACCTCTCCCGACCCGGTCGCCGATCCCCGGCGGCCGGGTCGCGGTGTTCCGCCGCGATGCCGAAGCGCCGCCGTTCGCCCGGAGCGGACGGCAGGGAACGCACGGACGAGACCGTGCTGATCACTTCCACCCCTTCGGCGTCCGCCTCCTGCCGCCCCAGTTCTTCGAGTCGTTCCAGGTCAGCGGCGGACACCAGCGCAACGAGGGGCCTCCCGTGGCGGGTCACGACCACTCGCTCGCCGCCATAGACGACGCGGTTGATCAGATCCGCGAGTTCGGCCCGGGCTTGCGTCACCGGAATTTCGTAGGCCATGCTCCCATTCTAACTGGACGTACGTCCTGTACATTTTTTACAGATGAAGGGAGCAGTCATGCTGCGGCCGACGGCTCGCTATGTCCTGCCCGAGTTCACCGAGCGCACCAGCTACGGGACCCGGACGCTGGACCCGTACTCCAAGCTGCTCAGCGAGCGGATCGTCTTCCTGGGGACCCCCATCGACGACGCCTCCGCCAACGACGTGATGGCCCAGTTCGTCCACCTTGAGCACGCCGCGCCGGACCAGGACATCTCGCTCTACATCAACTCCCCCGGCGGCTCGTTCACCGCGATGTGCGCGATCTACGACACGATGCGCTACGTCTCGTGCGACGTGGAGACCGTCTGCCTGGGCCAGGCGGCCACGACGGCGGCGGTACTGCTGGCCGCCGGCACCCCGGGGAAGCGACTGGCGCTGCCGCACGCGCGGATGGTGATCCACCAGCCGTCGCTCGACGAACCGGTCCAGGGCCAGACCGACGACCTCCGGATCCGGGCCGAGGAACTGCTGCGCACCCGCGACAAGCTGGAGCGGATGCTGGCCGAGCACACCGGACAGCCCCGGGAGCGGATCGCCGCGGACCTGGAGCGGGAGACCTTCTTCGACGCGCCGACCGCCCAGGAGTACGGCCTGGTCGACGGGTTGACCCGCGGTCGCAAGCGGTCCGCGCCGCAGCTCGTCGGGCGGTGACCGCGATGTGGCCACCGCAACTGCCGCCGCTGCCCGCCCTGACCCGGGCCGAGGGACAGGTGATCGACCGCTATCTGGAGGTCCTGGATCTGCTGGGCCGGATCAACCCGGCCCGCGGCACCAGCACCTACGGCGGTCTGCGCGCGGCCCAGGCCCTGGTCGCCAAGTCCACCGAGCTGCGGGACGCACTGGCCCTGATGCACGACCGGGGGGAGAGCGAACTGCACACCGAGGCCCTGGGCCGGGCGCTGCGGGTGCTGGACGGGGAGCGGCGGGCGCGGCGGGTGACCGTGCCGCCGCAGGACGGCGCCTGACCCGCTCCGCCGGCGCCCGCGGGAGCCGTACGGGCCCTGACGCGGGGCGCGTTACGGGGGTCGCGCCCCGCGTGTCCGGGACACGTACGGCTCGAAAGTGCGCAGACGGCGTAGCGTGCACGGCTGTTGTAAGGGGGCGAGGAATTGCGCAGGTCGCCGGAAATTCCCGCATCCCTTGGGTTTCGACGCTGGTGACGGCCCCGGCTCCGCGGCCGTTACCGGCCCGCGATATGCAAATCCACCCATTCGGCTCAGACGTGACCAATGTCACATAGGGCATTTTCGGCTCGGAAATCGGGTGGGTGGTGCGTGACGATCCCTTCGACGACAAGCCCCCGCCACAGCGACGGGGCGGTCCGGACGGGCAGCTGATCCCGCCGTCGTCCGGATCACCGGCTGACGAAGGGTTGCGCATGACCAGGCGCGTGCAGATGCCGCATCTGCTGGCGCGTGCCGGCACCGTCTCCGCTCTGACCCTGATCACCCTGGGCGGCCCCGCACCGGCCCCCGGCGTGGCCGCGGAGCCGTCATTAGCCTCCGTTTCCGCCAAGGCCCTGCAGATCGCCGCCTCCAAGGAGGGCTCCCCCTACAAGTGGGGGGCACAGGGGCCGGACAGCTTCGACTGCTCGGGGCTGACGCGCTACTCCTACCGGCGGGCCGGACGGACCCTGCCCCGCACCGCAGCCGCCCAGTACCGGCACACCGAGCATGTGTCGCGTTCCTCCCGCAAGGGCGGCGACCTGGTCTTCTTCCACTCCGGCAGCGGGGTCTACCACGTCGGCATCTACGCGGGCGACGACCGGATCTGGCACGCGCCCAAGGCCGGCGCGGTGGTGCGGCTGGAACGGATCTGGAGCCGCTCGGTCTGGTACGGGCGGGTGCCCTGACCGGCCGGCGCGCCGACGCCCCGTCACTTGACACGGGGCCGGGCGACTTGGCGGCGGCCGGCGCATCGGCCCGACCGTACGGCGGCGTCTCCGGGCCGCCGCACGGGGACGCGGAAACGCCGGGAGCGGCGGTCGGCTGGCGTCGACCCGGCAGGGTGCCGCGGTCGGCCACGGCACCGTCACCCAGACCGTCTTGCCGCCGGACGCCACGGGCTCGACCCAGAGCCGGCCGCCGCGCTCGGCGGCCAGGGAGCGGATGATGACCAGGCCGCGGCCGTTGTCCTGCTGCACCGCGGCGGGCAGCCGGCGCGGCGGGCGGGGATGGGCGTCGGTGACGCCCAGACACAGCCGCTCCTCGCGGTCGAGGCGGAGGGCGACGGTGAAGGCCGGGGACTGGCCGCGGGTGTGCTGGACGGCGTTGGTGGCGAGTTCGGAGACGATCAGCAGCAGATCGTCGGCGGCCGCCGATCCGGGCGGCAGACCCCATCGGGCGAGGACGTCCCGCACATGTCCGCGGGCGGCGGCCACCGAGGCGGGGAGGCTCGGCAGAGTGCGGGTGGATTGCTGGTGGTCTGCCATGACGACGCCGTCCCTTTCCCACCGAGGCGCGGCTCCGGCCGGCGTGCTGCCGGGTTGCCGACCGGGGCCGACGACCTCGGTTGTGTGCTCTGCGCCAGACTGCCACCCATGCTGCCCGTGTGGCGGGCGATCGCCCAAGACATACAGAGTTCTATCGCCGTTCTCTCGCCCGATGCGGTGAACGCTGCTGCGGCGGAGGGCGCTTGGGGTGTATGAGGTCTCCGGGGCGGCGCCGCGGCCCGTCGTGCGCGGCGCCGCCGTCGCCGGGCGACGTCGTCAGACGACCGGCGCGGTCGCCACGATGGTGTGCGCCGCGGTGGCGATCTGGGTGTCCGTCAGGTCCGCGCGGGCGGTCAGGCGCAGCCGGGAGATCCCGTCGGGCACGGACGGCGGGCGGAAGCAGCCGACCGCGAGCCCGGCCGCCCGGCAGTCCGCGGCCCAGCGGACCGCCGCCTCCGGGGAGGGGGCGCGGACGGAGATCACCGCGGCGTCCGGGCGGACCGCCGTCAGGCCCGCCGCGGTGAGCCGGGCGTGCAGGTCCCGCGCCACCTCCCGGACGCGCGCGGGGCGGTGCGGCTCCCGGCGCAGCAGCCGGAGGGCCGCGAGCGCGCCACCGGCCGCGGCCGGTGCCAGCCCGGTGTCGAAGATGAACGAGCGGGCGGTGTTGACCAGGTGCTCGACGACCCGGGCCGGGCCGAGCACGGCACCGCCCTGGGAGCCGAGGGACTTGGAGAGTGTCACGGTCGCCACCACGTCGGCGTCCCCGGCCAGGCCGGCGGCCCGCAGCGCGCCGCGGCCCCCGTCGCCCAACACGCCGAGCCCGTGCGCGTCGTCGACCAGCAGCGCGGCGTCCCGGGTCCGGCAGGCGTCGGCGAGCGCGGGCAGCGGCGCGGCGTCGCCGTCGACCGAGAAGACCGCGTCGGTGACGGCCAGCGCCCGGCCGTGGTGACCGGCCAACGCGGTGCGGACGGCCGCCGGATCGGCGTGCGGGACCACCTCGGTGCGGGCCCGGGAGAGTCGGCAGCCGTCGATGAGGGAGGCGTGGTTGCCGGCGTCCGAGACGACCAGGGTGCCGGCGGCGGTGAGCGCGGTGACCGCGGCGAGGTTGGCGGTGTACCCGGAGGACAGCACCAGCGCCGCCTCGAAACCGCAGAACTCGGCCAGCTCGCACTCCAGTTGGGCGTGCAGTTCGGTGCTGCCGGTGACCAGTCGCGAGCCGGTCGCGCCGGCGCCCCACCGGCCGGCGGCCGCGGCCGCGCCCTGCGTCACCTCCGGGTGCCGGGCCAGTCCGAGGTAGTCGTTGCCGGCCAGGTCGAGCAGCGGGGAGTCGGCCGGCCGGGGCCGCAGGGTGCGGACCAGGCCGGCGCGGCGGCGGGCGGCGCCGGCGGCGTCGATCCAGTCGAACGCCACGCCGGAGGCCGGCCGGGGGACCGCGGCGGGCGGCGCGTCCGGGGTGTCGCGCAGCAGCGGCGGGGCAGGGTCCTGGAGCATCGGCGTCCTTCGTCTGTCGGCCCGGCGGACGAACCCGGTCCCGGGCCCGGCGCGCGGGCGTGCGGAACGGATCCCGGCAACGGGCTTGCGGAGCTTCGATTGTGGGCTGCCGATAGACGTTAGCGGTCGTTCCGCACACAGACGGTGTGGTGATACACACACCCCGATCGACGGGCATTGTGGGAATCCTCCTTGGCCGGGGGCCGGGGCGTACGCCAGGATCATCGCCATGGACCTGCTGAACACACTGGTGGACAAGGGACTGCGGCGCGAGGTGCCGACCCGTGACGAGGCGCTCGCCGTACTGGCGACGTCCGACGACGAACTGCTCGACGTGGTGGCCGCGGCGGGCAAGGTGCGCCGCACGTGGTTCGGGCGGCGGGTCAAGCTCAACTACCTGGTCAACCTCAAGTCGGGCCTGTGCCCGGAGGACTGCTCGTACTGCTCCCAGCGGCTGGGCTCGAAGGCGGAGATCCTCAAGTACACCTGGCTCAAGCCCGACGACGCCTCCAAGGCGGCCGCGGCCGGGGTGGCCGGCGGCGCCAAGCGGGTCTGCCTGGTCGCCAGTGGCCGGGGGCCCACGGACAAGGACGTGGACCGGGTCTCGGAGACCATCGCCACCATCAAGGAGCAGAACGAGGGCGTCGAGGTCTGCGCCTGCCTGGGGCTCCTCAACGACGGCCAGGCGGAACGGCTGCGCGCGGCGGGCGCGGACGCCTACAACCACAACCTCAACACCTCGGAAGCCACCTACGGCGACATCTGCACCACGCACGACTTCTCCGACCGGGTCGAGACCGTCCAGCAGGCCCAGGCGGCGGGGATGTCCGCCTGCTCCGGGCTGATCGCCGGCATGGGCGAGACCGACGCCGACCTGGTCGACGTGGTCTTCGCGCTGCGCGAGCTGGACCCCGACTCGGTGCCGGTCAACTTCCTGATCCCGTTCGAGGGCACCCCGCTGGCCAAGGAGTGGAACCTCACCCCGCAGCGCTGCCTGCGCATCCTGGCGATGGTGCGGTTCGTCTGCCCGGACGTGGAGGTCCGGCTGGCGGGCGGTCGCGAGGTGCATCTGCGCAGCATGCAGCCGCTCGCCCTGCACTTGGTCAACTCCATCTTCCTGGGCGACTACCTGACCAGCGAGGGCCAGGCGGGCAAGGACGACCTGGCGATGATCGCGGACGCCGGGTTCGAGGTGGAGGGCACGGACACCACCACGCTGCCGGCCCACCGCAGGGACACCGCGGACGCCACGGAGCCGGCGGACGCGGCGGCCCCGGCGGACACGGACGCGGAGTCGGCCACCGTGCCGGCCCCCTCCGAGGAGACCCGCCGCGATCTGGTCGCGGTGCGCCGCCGCGGCGCCGGCACCGACCTGCCCCCCAATGCCTGAGCCGCTCGCCCCCGACACCCTGCTGGCGCTCGACCGGCAGCACGTCTGGCACCCGTACGGGCCGATGCCCGGCCGGAGCGAGCCGCTGCTGGTCGAGTCGGCCGCCGGCGTCCGGCTCCGGCTCGGCCGGCCCGCCGAGGGGCGGACCGAGCTGGTGGACGGGATGTCGTCCTGGTGGTCGGCAGTGCACGGCTACAACCACCCGGTGCTCAACGACGCGGCCCGCGGCCAGTTGGCGCGGATGAGCCATGTGATGTTCGGCGGGCTCACCCACGAACCCGCGGTCCGGCTCGCCAAGCGGCTGGTGGACATCACCCCCGAACCGCTGCAGCACGTCTTCCTCGCCGACTCCGGTTCGGTGTCGGTGGAGGTGGCCGTCAAGATGTGCCTCCAGTACTGGCGCTCGGTGGGCAGGCCGGAGAAGCAGCGGCTGCTGACCTGGCGCGGCGGCTACCACGGTGACACCTGGCAGCCGATGTCGGTCTGCGATCCGGACGGCGGGATGCACGACCTCTGGCAGGGCGTGCTGCCCCGGCAGGTCTTCGCCGACACGCCACCGGCCGGCTTCGACGCCCCGCCGGACACCGGGTACGCGGCGCACCTGCGGGAGCTGATCGGCCGGCACGCCGACGAGTTGGCGGCGGTCATCGTCGAGCCGGTGGTGCAGGGCGCGGGCGGGATGGCGTTCCACTCCCCCGGCTATCTGCGGGTGCTGCGGGAAGCCTGCGACGCCCACGGCGTGCTGTTGGTGTTCGACGAGATCGCCACCGGCTTCGGCCGCACCGGCGCGCTCTTCGCGGCCGATCACGCCGGGGTCGCGCCGGACGTGATGTGCGTGGGCAAGGCCCTGACCGGTGGTTATCTGACCCTCGCGGCGACGCTGTGCACCGCGGAGGTCGCCGAGGGGATCTCCCGCGGCGAACTGCCGGTGCTGGCGCACGGCCCCACCTTCATGGGCAATCCGCTGGCCGCCGCGGTCGCCGAGGCATCCATCGAGCTGCTGCTGTCCCAGGACTGGGCACAGGAGGTCAAGCGGATCGAGGCCGGGCTCCGGGAGGGACTGGCGCCCGCCCGGGAGATGCCGGGGGTGCGCGACGTGCGCGTGCTGGGCGCGATCGGCGTGGTCCAGCTCGACCACCCGGTGGACATGGCCGCCGCGACCCGGGCCGCCGTCCGGGAGGGCGTGTGGCTGCGTCCGTTCCGGGACCTGATCTACACCATGCCGCCGTACATCACCGGTGACGAGGACGTGGCGCGGATCTGCGCCGCGGTACGCGCGGCGGCGCGCGAGGGCTGATCCCCGCTGCGGGGCGGAGCCGGCCCGCCCCCGCCCCGCAGCGCCCTCCTCACCACCATCAGCGAAGAGTTCGGAGGCACACCACATGTCGGTGCTGTTCGTGACCGGTACGGGTACCGAGATCGGCAAGACCGTGACCACCGCCGCGATCGCCGCGGCGACGCTGCGCCGGGGCCGCTCGGTCGCGGTCCTCAAGGCCGCCCAGACCGGCCTCGCGGTGGACGAGCCGGGGGACGCGGCCGAGGCGGGGCGGCTGGCCGGCGCGGTCGCCGTCTGCGAACTCGCCCGGTTCCCCGAGCCGTTGGCGCCCGCCACCGCGGCCCTGCGGGCCGGTCTGCCGCCGGTGCGCCCGCAGGAGATCGCCGAGGCCGCCGCGAAACTGGCCGCCTCGCACGACCTGGTCCTGGTCGAGGGCGCCGGCGGTCTGCTGGTCCGCTTCGACGACGAGGGGAACACCCTCGCCGACGCCGCGCGGATGGCCGGCGCCCCGGTCCTGGTGGTCGTCCAGGCCGGGCTCGGCACCCTCAACGCCACGGCGCTGACCGCGCTGGCCCTGCGCTCGCACGGCCTGGACTGCACCGGTGTGGTCGTCGGCAGCTGGCCGGCCGAGCCGGACCTCGCGGCCCGCTGCAACCTCGGCGACCTGCCGCAGGCCGCGGACGCCCCGCTCCTCGGCCTGATCCCGGAGGGCTCCGGCGCGCTGCCGCCGGACGCCTTCCAGGCCGCCGCCCCCGGCTGGCTGGCACCGGAGCTGGGGGGCTCGGGCGCCTTCGGCCCCGCCGACGTCGCCGCGCTCGCGCCGGCCGCCCTCGCGTCGTAGGCCGCTCACCCCGGCCCGTGCCGCGTCGGCCGGCACCCGGAAGGCCCCCGCTTCCCGCGCTGCGCGCGCCGGGATCGGGGCCTTCGGATCGGACGGCCCGGGTCAGGCCGTCCAGGTGCGCAGTTCGTCGGCGATGGCGCGGACGTCCGCGGTGCCGTCCTTGACCATGCGGGCCAGGTCGCGGACCTGTTCGGGGGAGGTGGCGACCTTCAGGCCGCTGGCGACCAGGAAGCCGTAGGCGACGGCGGTCGCGAACATCGCGTTGGAGCGCTCCAACGCCGGGACGTGGAGCAGCAGTTGGAGGAGGGCGGCGGCGCGGTCCTGGGGCTCGGGGTAGACGGGGACGCCGAATATCTCCGCCTCGTGGCGGCCGATCGCGGCCATCAGCGCGCCCCAGTCGGTGACCTGCGGGTCTCCGGGCGTGTGCTGTTCGGCGATCAGGAGGAGCCAGGCGAGATCGATGCGCAGTGTCACGTTGTGCCCGGCAGTCCTTCCCGGTGGTGGGCGTCCCGGTGCCCGGGGGCGGGGCGGGGGCGGTCCGGGCCCGGATCGAGGCCGAACTCCTCGGCGAAGACCCGCTCGTACTGCTTCATGAAGTCCGCGGCGGCCTCGACGAAGGTCTGGCCGACCTCGCCGGCGTCCTTGAGGACCAACTCCTCGATATAGCGGTTCACGCTGACTCCCCGCTGCAGAGCGCGCTCCCGCGCCGCTTCGGCGGTGGCCTCGTCCACCCGGACGTTCAACTGCGTTTTCGCCACGCCTCCATGCTAGCGCGCAGGCGCTAGCACCGGCAAGGGCCGGCGCCGCGGGCGCGCGCCGGGCCACGGGCCATCGGGGCGACCGGGGTGCCCCGTCCGCCGTGCCACCGCCGGGCGGCCCGGACGGATGCCGCACGATGTGAACCGGCGGGCGCGCGCACCGTCCGGCCGTCCCGCCCCTGAAGGAGCGCCGCCGTGTCCGTCCCCGCCCCCGTCCCGCACCTGCGGCGCAGTCTGCGCCGGTTCGACATCATGGCGATGGGCGTCGCCGCGGTGGTCTCGTTCGACGTGATCGGGCAGATCGCGGCGGGCGGCGGGCAGGCCATCACCTGGATCGCGGTGCTCGCGGTGTCGTTCCTGCTGCCGTACGCCCTGCTGTTCGCGGAGACCGGCGCCGCCTTCCCGCAGGAGGGCGGCCCCTATGTGTGGGTGGACGTGGCGTTCGGACGGCTGCCGGCGGCGCTGACGACGATGTTCTACTGGGTCACCAACCCGGTCTGGCTGGGCGGTTCGCTGGCGTTCCTCGCCGCCCGGGCGTGGAACGGCTACGTCTTCCCGCTGGGTTCCGGGACCACCGCCGACTACGTCTTCAAGCTGGTCTTCATCTGGGCGGCCATCCTCACCGCGGTGGTCTCGCTGCGCCGCGGCAAGTGGATCACCACGGCGGGGGCCGCGGCGAAGGTCCTGGCCCTGGCCTTCTTCACCGCCACGGCGGTGGCCTACGGCATCCGGCACGGCTTCCGCGGCCTGACGGAGGCGCACTTCACGCCGACCGCCGCCGGATTCCTGGCGCTGGTCCCGGTGCTGCTCTTCGCCTACGTCGGGTTCGAGGCACCCAACGCGGCGGGCGACGAGATGCTCGACGCGCAGCACGACGTGCCGGTGGCGATCGGGGTGTCCGGCGCCATCGCCGCCGCCTGCTACCTGCTGCCGGTGGCGGCGATCCTGTCCGCCGCACCACCGGGCCAGGTCACCGGGGTCGGCGGTTTCATGGACGCCGCGGAGCTGGTCTTCGGGATCTACGGGAGCTGGCGCGGGCCGCTGTTGACGGGGGCCGCGGTGCTGTTCGCGGTGGCCCTGCTGACCCAGGGCAGCGCCTGGATGATCGTCGCCGACCGGATGCAGGCGATGGCGGCGGCCGACGGCGGCTTCTTCACCCGGGCGTTGGGTGCCTTCCATCCGCGGCTGGGCACCCCGGTCCGGATGAACCTGCTCTCCGGGGTCACCGCCACCGCCTTCATGGTCGCCGCCATGCACCTGGCGCACGGCGACGCCTCGGACGTCTTCGGTGTGGTGCTGGCCGTGGCGATCACCACGCTGCTGCTGTCGTACCTCACGGTGATCCCGGCGCTGTTGGCGCTCCGGCTGCGGCACGGCGAGGTGCCCCGGCCCTACCGGGTCCCGTTCGGCACTGCGGGCTTCACCGTCGCGGCGCTGGTGGTCTACGCCTGGATCCTGCTGGGCTCATGGGTGGCGCTGTTCCCCGGCACGCTGGAGGCCGCGGTCGGCATCCCCTACAGCTTCCGGGCGGTGTGGGGCGTCTCCCGGTCCACCTTCGAGACGTTCACCCTGGGCACCGTCGGACTGCTGCTGGCGGTCGCCGGCGCGGGGTACGTGACCCAGCGCATGTGCGCACAGCCCGGCGACGATCAGCGCCAGTCCGGCCCAGCCGGATAGCGCGAGCGGCGCGACCCCGGTCAGCAGTGCCTCCCCGAGCAGGGTGAACGGCACCTCGGCCGCCTGGGTCGCCTCGACCGCGCCGAGTGCCGCGGGCTGGTGCCGCACCCGGTCGGTGGCGCGGAAGAAGAGGGTGGTGGCCAGCACGCCGGAGAGCAGCGCGACCACCAGCGACCGGGTCAACTGGCCGCCGGACGGCGGGCCTTGGGTGACCGCCGCGGTGCCGGCCAGCGCCAGCCAGAGCGGTAGCGACCCCAGCGTCATGGCGAGCGTCCGCTGCACCCCGTCCAGGCCGTCGAGCCCGAGCAGCCGGCGGTTGCCGAGCGGGTAGGCGACGGCGGCGACGAGGACGGGCAGCACCACCCGCAGCGCGTCCCCGGCGCCGGTGCCGCCGGAGTGCTGGAGCTGGGTGAGGACGACCCCCACCACGATGAGCGCGGAGACGCCCAGGGTGCGCAGCGGGACCCGGCCGCCGCCGAGCGCCCCGAGGGCGATGCCGGCGACGATCACCAGCTGCCAGGTGGCGGCGACCAGCCATCCGGCGCCGTGTTCCCCGGCCCAGGTCAGCGGCGCGTAGAAGAGCCCGAAGCCGACCGTGGACCAGCCCAGCCAGACCCCCGGCCGGGCCCGCAGGCTGCGCAGCACTGCGGGGAGCCCGCCGCGCACCGCCACCAGCGCGAGCAGCGGGACGGTCATGAACAGGTAGCGCAGGCTGGCGCTCCACATCCAGGAGCCGCCGGCCACGCTCATCATCCGGTTGAGCACGAAGGTGGTGGCGAAGCAGGCGGCGGCGAGGACGCCGAGGCCCATGGGGAGGACGACGCCGCTCCGTGCGCCGCGCGCGGATATCGGCACGGTTCTCCCTTCCGTAACGGCGTTACAGCACGCCCTTCGGCGGACATGACCTGCGGTTCTCCCCTGCCGACGGGGTCGGCGGAGGACATGACATCGAGAACTGACATCTGAAATGTTAGTGCTCCCCCATCCGGTCCCGGGAGCCGGGGTCGGCCGCTTAGGATCGGGGGGTGACCGCACTGGGACCGGTGCCGAGAAGGCTGCTGCGCGACGAGGCGTACGACGCCCTGCTGGAGGCGATCGTCGCCGGCGAGCTCCCGCCCGGGCAGAAACTCCACGACGGCGAGCTCGCCGAGCGCCTGGGCCTCTCCCGCGCCCCCGTACGCCAGGCGCTCGCCCGCCTCACCGCCGAACGGCTGGTGGTGTCCAAACCGCAGAGCTACACCCGGGTGGCCCCGGTCGTGGCCCAGGAGATCCGGGACGCCCTCGCCGTCGTCCAGGCCATGCACGCACTCGCGGTGCGCACGGCGGTGCCCCGCCTGACCGGGGAGGACCTGGCGCGGATGCGGGCGGCCAACGCCGCGTTCGTCCGCGCCCTGGACGAGGAGGACCCCGCCGCCGCCCTCGCCGCCGACGACGCGCTGCACGCCGTGCCCATCGAGGTGTGCGGCAACGAGGCGCTGGCCGAGACCGTGCGCCGGTACACCCCGCTGCTGCGCCGGCTGGAGCGCCGCCGCTTCTCCAGCGCCGCGGCGCGCGCCTCCGCCGCCCGCCACGACGCGCTGATCGACGCCTGTGCGGCGGGCGACACCGGGACCGCGGTGGCGCTGTCGGGCGAGATCTGGGGCGGGCTCGATGCGGAGGCCGTCGCGGAGGAGGAGGCCGCGGCGGCACAGACCCACCAGCCGCCGTCGAGGACTCCGTAGCACGGCGGAGCGTGCGCCGTCACGGGGTGCCGCCGGACCGGCCCGCGTCACGGTCGGATTGCGGCCACCCCGTTCGAGCGAGCCGAATCGTTCTTCCTGCCGCCGTTCGAGCGAGCTCCGGAATGCGCCCGCATCGGCCGGGGGAACGGTCGGGCTACCGACACGGGGCCGGCCGGCCCCGTCCTTGCGCGCGGAGGAAGACATGCCCATCGAAGACACTCCGGAGGCCCGGCTGCCGGCCGCCGTCACCGTCGAACTCGGCGCGTTCCAGGTCGAGACGGTCCGCTCGGTGTCCGGTCCGGCGTTCGGCACCGCGCCGCCCTGCGGGGGCCCACTGGACGGCGCGGGCCGGCCGGGCGAAGTCACCATCGTGCGCGGCCCGGACAAGAGCGCCGCCTTCACCGACTGGCTCACCAGATGCCTGGTGGAGCGGGCCGCCGACCGGTCCCGGCAGGCGGTCACGGTGGTCCACTACGCCGCCGACCGCACCCCGCTGCGCCGCTACCGCCTCGCCGGCGCCGTCCCGACCGCGTGGCAGACCCCCGACGACGGGACGGACGCCGGCCCGGCCGAGGAGTCGGTGACCCTGGCGTACGAGGAGCTGACCGTCTCGGGCTGACCGGCCGCCGGCGGTCCGGCCGGCCGGGAGTCCCGGTGCCGCCCGCCACGGGCCGGGGCTCTCGCGCACGCGGCACCGGACCGACCGTGGTTGCATGTCCCGTGGCACGTAAACGATTTGACGGTGATCACGTCTCAAGGGGGCCCACATGCCACGTCCGTTCCGCTTCGGCGTCAATATGCTCACCCTCGACACCGGCCCGGCCTGGCGCGAAAAGTGCCGCCGGGCCGAGGAGTTGGGCTATGACGTGCTGCTCGTCCCGGACCATCTGGGGTGGCCGTCGCCGTTCCCCGCACTGGTGGCCGCGGCCGAGGCGACCGAGCGCCCGCGGGTGGGCACCTTCGTCCTGAACGCCGGATTCTGGAACCCGGCCCTGCTGGCCCGCGAGGTCGCCACCACCGACGCGCTGACCGGCGGACGGCTGGAGCTGGGCCTGGGCACCGGGTACGTCAAGGCCGAACACGACGCGGCCGGACTGCCCTTCGGGACGCCCGGTCAGCGGGTGGACCACCTGGAGCGCACGATCACCGAGCTGGACCGGCTGCTCGGCGACCCCGAGCACCTGCCCCGGGCCGCCCAGCGGCCCCGCCCGCCGCTGCTGATCGGCGGCAACGGCCCGCGGATGCTGCGACTCGCGGCGCGGCACGCGGAGATCGCGGCGTTCACCGGCGGACGCCAGGCACCGGGCAAGCCGGAGGGCACGCTGGAGCTGCTGCCGGCCGAGAAGCTGGCCGCCTCGGTGGCCGCGTACCAGGAGTACGCCGCGGACCGCGCCGAGCCCGCCGAGCTGAACATCCTCGTCCAGCAGGTGCTGGTCACCGACGACCGGCGGGCCGCCGCCCGGGAGTTCGCCGGGCACTCGGTCGGGGTGGACGAGGAACAGGCGCTGGAGGTGCCGACGCTGCTGATCGGGACGCCGGCGCAGATGGCCGACCAGCTGCGCGAGCGCCGGGAGCGGTACGGCTTCTCGTACATCACCGTCCTGGACCCGTTCCTGGAGGCGTTCGCGCCGGTCGTCGAGGAGCTCAAGGGCAGCTGACCGGAGGGCCGGCGCCGGTCCGCGGCGCGGAATCCGATCGACAGGACGGCGGGCCGGTGATGGGATCCCGCCATGACTGATATCCACATCAGGGCCGGCGGTCCGGCCGATCTCGACGCCGTCCTGGCCTTCTGGAAGGTGGCCGCCGAGGGCACCAGCATCAGCGACGACGGCGACGGCGTGGCGCGCCTGGTGGCGCGCGACCCGGAGGCGCTGCTGCTCGCCGAGCGGGGCGGCGAGCTGGTGGGCACGGTGATCGCCGGCTTCGACGGCTGGCGGTGCCATCTGTACCGGCTGGCGGTCCATCCGGACCACCGCCGGCGCGGGATCGGCGGCGCGCTGCTGACGGCGGCCGAGGAGCGGTTCGGCGCGCTCGGCGGGCGGCGCGGGGACGCGATGGTGCTGGACCGCAACGACCTGGCGCACCACGCCTGGCGGGCCGCCGGGTACGCGCCGGAGCCGCAGTGGAGCCGCTGGGTCAAGCCGCTGGACGCCTGACCGCCCCCGACTGCCGCTTCCGAGGAGCCCGCCCCGCCACCGGGGACGGGCTCCTCATCCTTCTCCCCACCCGCCGGTTCCTCCCCACCCCACCGCTTTGCCAATCCTTTACCATGGGTTTCCGGGAGCACGGACTCCCGCGAAACCCTCCGCTACGAAAGGTGTGTGAGCGTCCGGCCATGGCCGAACCTCCTCGTCGTCATGCGTCCTCCCGACGGGGCGCGAACCTCCCGAACGTGTCCGACCATGGGACGGAGGTGACCCGATGACCGACCTGCTCCTGCTGGCCGTGGCACTCCTGCTGACCCTGGCGTGCGGCGTCTTCGTCGCCGCGGAGTTCTCGCTGACGACGGTCGAGCGCGGCGATCTGGAGCGCGCCGCCGCCCGCGGCGAGCGCGGCGCCGACAGCGCCCTGAAGGCGGTGCGCGGACTGACCTTCCAGCTGTCCGGCGCCCAGCTCGGCATCACCGTGACGGGCCTGATCATCGGCATGCTCTCCAAGCCGGCGATCGCGACCGTGCTGGAGGGGCCGCTGACCGCCATCGGGCTGCCGGGCTCCGCCGCGGACTCGGTCGCGCTGGTCCTCGGGACCGCGCTGTCCACCGTCGTCCTGATGGTCGTCGGCGAACTGGTCCCCAAGAACTGGGCGATCTCCAGCCCGCTGGCCGTCGCCAAACGGGTGGCCACCGCCCAGCGCGGCTTCAGCGCCGCCTTCAAACCGCTGATCACGCATCTGAACAACACCGCCAACCGGACCGTGCGCCGGCTGGGCCTGGAGCCGGCCGAGGAGCTGGCGTCCGCCCGCGGCCCGCAGGAGCTGGTGGCGCTGGCCCGGCACTCCGCCAAGGAGGGCGCGCTGGAGGCGGACACCGCCGAGCTGTTCGTCCGGACGCTCAACCTCGCCGATCTGACGGCGGAGAACGTGATGACGCCGCGGGTGCAGGTGGTGGCGCTGGAGGTGCAGTCCACGGCCGAGGACGTGGCCAATGCGACCCGGGCCACCGGGCTGTCCCGCTTCCCGGTCTACCGCGGCAACCTCGACAGCGTGGTGGGTGTGGCGCACATCAAGGACGTGCTGGCCGTGCCGGCCCATCTGCGGCCCCGTCGCCCGGTCTCCGAGCTGCTGCGCGAGCCGCTGCTGGTGCCCGAGACGCTGACCGTGGACCGGCTGCTGGACCGACTGTCCGGCCGGCGGACGATGGCCGTGGTCATCGACGAGTACGGCGGCACGGCCGGGGTCGCCACCCTGGAGGACATCGTCGAGGAGGTGGTCGGCGAGGTCCGCGACGAGCACGACCCGCTGGAGCTCCCGGACCTGGCACCGGCCGGTACCGACGCCGACGGACGGGCGGTCTACCACGCGGACGGCGCGGCCCGCTCCGACCAACTGGCGCGGATCGGGCTGCGTCTGCCGGAGGGCCCGTACGAGACCCTGGCCGGGCTGATCGCCACCGAGCTGGGGCGGATCCCCGAGCGCGGCGACACCGTGGCGGTGGCCGGCTGGACGATGGACGTGCTGGACGCCGCCGGCCACCGCGCGGCGCGGGTGCTGCTGCACGCCCCGCCGGCCGGTGTCCCGGACGGCGAGGAGGCCGGCCGATGACCGCACTCCAGTTGTTCGTGGGGCTGTTGACGCTGGTCGTCAACGCCTTCTTCGTGGGCGCCGAGTTCGCGCTGATCTCGGTGCGCCGCAGCCAGATCGAGCCGTACGCGGAGGCCGGGGACCGTCGGGCGGGCAGCGTGCTGTGGGGCCTGCAGCACGTCTCGGCGCTGCTGGCCGCGGCGCAGCTGGGCATCACGCTGTGCACGCTGGTGCTGGGCGCGGTCGCCGAACCGGCCATCGCGCACCTCCTCGAACCGGGCTTCGACGCGGTGGGGATCCCGCACGCGCTGATCCACCCGATCTCGTTCGTGATCGCGCTGGCCGTGGCGACCTATCTCCACATGCTCTTCGGCGAGATGGTCCCGAAGAACGTGGCGCTGGCCGAGCCGGTGCGCAGCGCGCTGCTGCTCGGCCCGCCACTGGTGGCGCTGACCCGGGCCCTGCGCCCGGTGATCTTCGCCATCAACGCGCTGGCCAACGGCCTGCTCAGGCTGTTGCGGGTGGAGGTCAAGGACGAGGTCGCGGCGACCTTCTCGGACGCCCAGTTGGCCCAGCTGGTCGAGGACTCGCGGGCCGCCGGACTGCTCGACGAGCGGGCCCAGGAGCGGCTCCGGGACGCCCTGGAGCTGGGCCGCCGCCCGGTGCGGGACGTGGTGCTGCCGGTGGGCGAGGTGGTCTCGGCGCGCATCGGGACCACCGCCGAGGAGCTGGAGCACCTGGCCGCCGAGTCCGGCTTCTCGCGGTTCCCGGTCGTCGACGACACCCGGCGGATCCTGGGCTATCTGCACGTCAAGGACGCCTTGGACGCGGCTCCGCGCAGCGCGCCGTTCCCGGTGTCGGCGCTGCGCCCGATCGCCAGGGTCCGGGCGGCGACCCCGCTGGACGACGTGCTGACCGCGATGCGCGGCTCCCGTACGCACCTGGCGGCGGTGATCGGCGACGACGGCAAGCTGGCCGGGCTGGTGACGATGGAGGACGTGCTGAGGGAGCTGGTGCTGCAGCGGCCCGCGGCCTGATCCCCGCGCCGGGCCGGGGCCGGTGACGGCCCGGCCCGAACGGTGGGCACCCCCGAGAACCCCGGCACTGACCGATCGGTTAGATTACTAACCGATCGGTCAGTCGCGTGCGGCCCACCCCGCCGCGGCGGCCCGGTCACGCATCCGTACGCGCACGTGACGAGGGGGAAACACCATGGAACGCACGACCTGCTGCGTGGTGGGCGGCGGCCCGGCCGGCATGATGCTCGGGCTGCTGCTGGCCAGGGCCGGCATCGAGGTGACCGTCCTGGAGAAGCACGGGGACTTCCTGCGCGACTTCCGCGGCGACACCGTCCACCCGTCCACCCTGAACCTGCTCGACGACCTCGGCCTCGGCGCGAAGTTCGCCCAGCTGCCGTTCCCGAAGCTGGAGGAGATGCGGATCCAGATCGGCGACACCACCGTGGTGTTGGCCGACATGCGGCGCATCCCCGGCCGGCACAAGTACTTCGCCATGGTCCCGCAGTGGGACTTCCTCAACCTGATCGCCGGCGCGGCCGCCCAGGAGCCCTCCTTCAGCCTGCGGATGCGCACCCGGGCCACCGGACTGCGCACCCACGGCGGCCGGGTGACCGGAGTGCACTACGTCGACGAACACGGCGAGCCCGGGGAGCTGGCCGCGGACCTGACCTTCGCATGCGACGGCCGGGACTCGCTGATCCGGGAGCAGGCCGGGATGCGGCAGCAGTACTTCGACGTCCCGATGGACGTCTGGCAGATCCGGGTGGACGCCCCGGCCGACGCCCTCAAGGAGAGCCGGGTCTTCGGCCGGTTCGGCGGCGGCCAGGCCGCGGTCACCATGGACCGCGGCAGCTACTTCCAGACGTCCTACCTGATCGACAAGGGCCAGGACGCCGCCATGCGCCGCCATGACATCCAGTGGCTGCGGGACCGGCTGGGCACGCTGTTCGACTGGGACGACGAGGTCACCGGCACCATCGGCTCCTGGGACGAGGTCAAGCTGCTGGAGGTCACGTTCGGGCGGCTGCGGCGCTGGCACCGGCCCGGCCTGCTCTGCCTGGGGGACGCCGCGCACACCATGTCGCCGGTCGGCGGGGTCGGGGTCAACCTCGCCCTCCAGGACGCGGTGGCCGCCGCCCGGATCCTGGCCGGTCCGCTGCGCCGCGGGACGGTCGGCAGCGACGATCTGGCCCGGGTGCAGCGGCGGCGGGAGTGGCCGATGGCGCTGGTCCAGAAGTCACAGCAGGGCGAGCACGCCATGATCCGCGCCGCGCTCGACGGAACGCTGCACGGGGACCGGCTGCCGGTGCCGATGCGATTGCTGCGGCGGGTGCCGGCGCTGCGGACCGCCACCGGCTACCTCGGCGGCATCGGCTTCCGACCCGAGCCGACCCCGGAGTTCGCCAAGGTCAGGCCCGGCGCACCACGGCGTTGAGGGTGAAGGTCTCCAACTCGGCGGCGGCGGCGTCCAGATCGAGGTCCGGGTGGGCGAGCCAGTGCCCGATCACCCCGTCGATCGCGCCGCCGATCGCCAGCGACATCGTGCGGGTGTCGAACTCCCGCAGCACGCCCGCCTCCTGACCGTCCGCCAGGAGCGCGGCGAGGGTCTGCCAGCGGCCGTAGGTGTCGTGCGACCCCGGTGCCTTCAGGCGGGTGCCGCCGTGGTCGTCGAGCAGCATCTCGGTGATCACCCGGACCTGGCGGCGGTGGTCCCGCTGGTAGGCGATCATCGCGTGGACGTAGGCGAGGAGCGCCGCCAGCGGGTCCGCGGCCTGCGCGACCCGCTCCCGGACGTAGCCGCCGAACTGGTCCAGCACCTGGGTCAGCGCCGCCTGGGTGAGGTTGTCCTTCGAGGAGAAGTGGTAGAGCACCGCCGCCTTGGAGACCCCGGCCCGCTCGGCGATCGCGGACAGCGAGGTCGACGGGTAGCCGCGGGTGGAGATCAGCTCGATGGTGCAGTCGATCAGCTGTTGCCGGCGGGCCCGCTCGGTGAACGTCGCCGCCTCGGGATCCGCGCTCCGCCGAGGACTCATCCCACGCCCACCTCTGTCTTTCGCTGTCTGTGCACGGTCCGGACTCCGGCCGCCATCGACCGTACACCGCGGGATAGGATCACCGCGCCATGGAGACGAATGTGCCATACAACAGTTTCGTCGCGGTCGGCGACAGCTTCACCGAGGGCATGTCGGACACCCTCCCGGACGGCTCCTACCGCGGCTGGGCGGATCTGCTCGCCGCCCGGCTCGCGGCGCGGGCGCCCGGCTTCCGGTACGCCAACCTCGCCGTGCGCGGCAAGCTCATCGACCAGATCGCCGACGAGCAGTGCGGCCCCGCCGCCTCGATGGGCGCGGACCTGGTGACGCTGGTCGGCGGGCTCAACGACGTACTGCGTCCCCACTGCGACGTGGCGCGGGTGTGCGCGCGGCTCCGGGAGTGCGCGGACCTGCTGGCGCGCGGCGGCGGGCAGCTGGTGCTGATGCGCAGCCCGGGCCGCCGCGGGCCGGTGCTGGAGCGCTTCCGTCCGCGGATGGAGGAGCTCTTCGCGACGATCGACGAGCTGGCGAGCCGGCACGGCGCCGTGGTGGTGGACCTCTACGGCTCCCGGGCGCTGGCCGATCCGCGACTGTGGGCCGAGGACCGGCTGCACCTGAACGCCGAGGGGCACCGCCGGGCCGCCGAGGCGGTCTGGCAGGCGCTGGGGCTGCCCGCCGAGGCGGACTGGGACGCGCCGCTGCCGGCCGAGGCGCCGCCGCGCTGGACCGCCCGGCGCACCGCCGACCTGCGGTTCGCCCGTGAACATCTGGTGCCGTGGATCGGCCGCCGGCTCACCGGGCGCTCCACGGGCGACGGCCGCACGGGCGCCCAGTTCAGCGCCGAGTCGGGCCGAGCCTTCTGGATAGGCCCCGCGGACGACGCGAACCCCGGCCCCGTGACGGGCTGGCGCCAGGTCGGGGCGTGACCCGCCGCACCTGACGTCACGTCAGAAGTGGTGCGCTCGTCAGCCCGGTACGGCGGTGGTCAGCGCGCCGAGGATCAGGGCGGCGTCGCGCCGCCGGCCGGCGATCAGGACCGTGCGGTCGCCGTCCCGGCATTCGATGACGGCGCAGTCGTACTTGTAGGCGGTCGGCCAGAATGCGGGGTCGTCGGGGCCGAGCGAGCGGACGCACCGCACGGTCAGCGTCTCCGGGAGCGTCCGGCGGGCGACGCGTCCGTCGGGGTCCGGGGTGGCCGCCGGGCGCCCGTCCCCCACCACCAGGTGGTCGAAGCCGGCGACGCTGTAGGGCACGTCCCCGTACACGCTCGCGCGCACGCACCGCCTCCCGGTGGGCGGAACCGGGACGATGTCACTGGTGTCCGCGGCGCGGCGCATCCGCCCCGCCATCCACCGCGCGAACAGCACGGCCAGCAGCGCGACGGGCACCGCGGCGCCCGCCACCAGCAGGAACGCGTCCCGCACCGCGTCCGCCAGGAAGCTCGTCGTGGCGCCGAGCACGCCCAGCACGAGGAGCACCACCAGCGCCGCGGTGAGCTGCCACGGAGCGGCATGGGCCGCGGTGGACGGGTGGCGCCGGCGCCACCGACCCAGCAGCAGCGCGCCCAGTCCGAAGGGCAGCGCCACGAAGCCGAGCGCGGCCGGCAGCCGACCGTCGTCGGCCGGTGACGTCCACGCCTCCTGGGTCGCGGCCCCGAACCGCACCGCGCGGACCTCGCCCCGCCAGTACGTCAACGCCACCGTGTCCCCCGCGTGCACGGCGTCGAACACCGGCGACGGCCGGGGCATCCGCACCCGCCGCGCGATGCCCGTGCCGCGCTCGGTGAGAAGCAGCCAGTACCGGACGCTCTTGCCGCTGTGCTCGTACACCGCGCCCTTGACGACCGCCGGCGCCGTCGTCGTGCAGGAGGCCGACCGGGTGCCGGCCGGGCAGGCGGACGCCCCGGCGTACGCCCGGTTGCTCGCCTCCGCGAGGGGCACCACGGCGAACAGCCCGGCCGACACCAGCACGAGCAGCACGCCGATGCCCACGGGAAGCCGCGCCCGCCAGCGGCGGCGCGCCCCTTCCGTCCGATCCGTCATCCTCGACTCCCCCTCCGACCGCTCGCGGCCCCCGTTGATCGTCGGGCCCCGCGCACATTCTGCTCGGCATCCTGCGCCCGGATGTCCCTGGGTAACCCGTGGCGAACCGGATGTCCGGATGTCCCGCTGCGGCGCGGCGCTCCCGCGGCCCGCACCCGGCCCCGCCGGGCGGCCTCCCGGTCGGCTGGGCAACCCCGACCCGAGGTGGCACGATTTCGCCGGTGAACAGCAGACCCGCCGCGAGCCAGCGGCTGAGCGATCTGGCGCGGCTGCGTCGCGTCCGGGACCGGATCGACCGGGAGTACGCGCAGCCGCTGGACGTCGAGGCGCTCGCACGTGGCGTGAACATGTCGGCGGGGCACCTCAGTCGCCAGTTCCGCCTGGCCTACGGCGAATCGCCGTACTCCTACCTGATGACCCGGCGCATCGAGCGCGCGATGGCGCTGCTGCGCCGCGGCGACCTCAGCGTCACTGAGGTCTGCTTCACGGTCGGCTGCGCATCCCTGGGCACCTTCAGCACGCGCTTCACCGAGCTGGTCGGCATGCCGCCCAGCACCTACCGGCGCGAGGCGGCGCGCGCGACGGCGGGGATGCCGGCGTGCGTGGCGAAACAGGTGACCAGACCGGTCAGGAATCGAGAAGCGCCGCCGACCGGCCAGACCTAGCCTGGCGGGCATGGACATCACCATTCACGCCAGTTTCCTCCCGCACGACGACCCGGAAGCCTCCCTGGCCTTCTACCGCGACACCCTCGGCTTCGAGGTCCGCAACGACGTCGGCAGCGGCACGATGCGCTGGATCACGGTCGGCCCCGCCGGTCAGCCCGACACCTCGATCGTGCTGCACCCGCCGGCCGCCGACCCCGGCGTCACCGACGAAGAGCGCCGCACCATCACCGAGATGATGGCCAAGGGCACCTACGGCATCATCGTCCTGGCCACCAAGGACCTCGACGCCACTTTCGAGCGGCTGCAGTCCGGCGACGCCGAGGTCGTCCAGGAGCCGACCGAGCAGCCCTACGGGGTGCGCGACTGCGCCTTCCGCGATCCCGCGGGCAACCTGATCCGGGTCAACGAGCTGCGCTGAGCCGCCGGGCGGCCGCCGCCGCGACCCGCCGGTGCGGGCCTGGTCGCGGCGGTCCTCCCGGGCCCCGGTGACGCCTTCCCGCCTTCCCGCTTTCCCACTTTCCCGCGCAACACCTACCGAGCGATACCGCGAAGGCGGCTGCGCCTCGCAGATGGAGACACGATGAGCAAGGTCACGAGGAAGGCCGCGCAGCCGCCCGTGCTGCACGATGCCGACAGCCACGACCTGATCCGCGTGCACGGCGCGCGCGAGAACAACCTCAAGGACGTCAGCATCGAGCTGCCCAAGCGTCGGCTGACGGTGTTCACCGGTGTCTCGGGCTCGGGCAAGAGCTCGCTGGTCTTCGACACGATCGCCGCGGAGTCGCAGCGGCTGATCAACGAGACCTACAGCGCGTTCGTGCAGGGCTTCATGCCGACGCTGGCCCGGCCGGAGGTGGACGTCCTCGACGGGCTGACCACCGCGATCAGCGTCGACCAGCAGCGGATGGGCGCCGACCCGCGCTCCACGGTCGGCACCGCCACCGACGCCAACGCGATGCTGCGGATCCTGTTCAGCCGGCTCGGCAAGCCCTATGTCGGCCCGCCCGGGGCGTTCGCCTTCAACGTGCCCTCGGTCTCCGCGGCCGGCGCGATCAAGGTGGGGAGCGCGAAGAAGGCGGAGAAGGTCACCTTCAACAGGGTCGGCGGCATGTGCCCGCGCTGCGAGGGCCGCGGTGCCGTCTCCGACCTCGACCTGACCCAGCTCTACGACGCCACCAAGTCGATCAACGAGGGCGCCTTCACCATCCCCGGCTACACCGGCGGCGGCTGGAACTCCCGGCTGTACGCGGAGTCGGGCTTCTTCGACCCGGACAAGCCGATCCGCAAGTTCACCAAGAAGGAACTGCACGATCTGCTGCACCGCGAGCCGACCCGGATGAAGATCGCGGGCATCAACATGACCTACGAGGGGCTGATCCCACGCGTCCAGAAGTCGATGCTGTCCAAGGACAAGGAGGCGATGCAGCCGCACATCCGGGCGTTCGTGGACCGTGCGGTCACCTTCACCACCTGCCCGGACTGCGACGGCACCCGGCTCGCCGAGCACGCCCGCGCCTCGAAGATCAAGAAGATCTCGCTCGCGGACGCCTGCCGGATGGAGATCCGGGACCTGGCCGACTGGGTGCGCGGCCTCAAGGAGCCGTCCGTCGCCCCGCTGCTCACCGCGCTCCAGCACACCCTCGACTCGTTCGTGGAGATCGGCCTCGGCTATCTCGCGCTGGACCGGCCCGCGGGCACGCTCTCCGGCGGTGAGGCGCAGCGCGTCAAGATGATCCGCCACCTCGGCTCCTCGCTCACCGACGTCACCTACGTCTTCGACGAGCCGACCGCGGGCCTGCACCCGCACGACATCCAGCGGATGAACGGCCTGCTGCTGCGGCTGCGGGACAAGGGCAACACGGTGCTCGTCGTGGAGCACAAGCCGGAGGTCATCGAGATCGCCGACCACGTCGTCGACCTCGGCCCCGGCGCCGGGACGGCGGGCGGCACCGTCTGCTTCGAGGGCACCGTCGACGGGCTGCGCGACAGCGACACCGTCACCGGGCGCCACCTCGGCGACCGCGCCGCGCTCAAGGACGCGGTGCGTGAGCCGGCCGGCACCCTGCAGATCCGCGGCGCGCGCGCCAACAACCTCCAGGACGTCGACGTGGACATCCCGCTCGGCGTGCTCGCCGTGATCACCGGCGTCGCGGGGTCCGGCAAGAGCTCGCTGGTCCACGGGTCGATCCCCGCGGACCTCGGCGTCGTCTCGGTCGACCAGAGCCCGATCCGCGGTTCGCGGCGCAGCAACCCGGCGACGTACACGGGGCTGCTCGACCCGATCCGCAAGGCGTTCGCCAAGGCCAACGGCGTCAAGCCCGCGCTGTTCAGCGCCAACTCCGAGGGCGCCTGCCCCACCTGCAACGGCGCGGGCGTCATCTACACCGACCTGGCGATGATGCCCGGGGTCTCCAGCACCTGCGAGGACTGCGAGGGCAAGCGGTTCGACGCCTCGGTCCTGGAGTACCGGCTCGGCGGCCGGGACATCTCCGAGGTGCTCGCGATGCCGGTGGCCGAGGCCCTGGAGTTCTTCGCCGGGGGCGAGGAGCGCACCCCGGCCGCGCACAAGATCCTCGAACGGCTCGCGGACGTCGGGCTCGGCTACCTCACCCTGGGGCAGCCGCTCACCACGCTGTCCGGCGGCGAGCGGCAGCGGCTGAAGCTGGCCACGCACATGGCCGACAAGGGCGGTGTCTACGTCCTCGACGAGCCGACCGCCGGTCTGCACCTCGCCGACGTCGAGCAGCTGCTCGGCCTGCTCGACCGGCTGGTGGACTCCGGCAAGTCGGTCATCGTCGTCGAGCACCACCAGGCCGTCATGGCGCACGCCGACTGGATCGTCGACCTCGGCCCGGGCGCGGGACACGACGGCGGGCGCATCGTCTTCGAGGGCACCCCCGCCGACCTCGTCGCCACCCGGTCCACCACCACCGGCGAGCACCTCGCCGAGTACGTCGGCGCCTGACCGAGACGACGGCACGGACCCGACCCGGGCCGCGACCGGATCCCCACCCGGGGGCCGGCCGCGGCTTCGTGCGCCGGAACAACCGGAACAACCGGAACAACCGGAACAACCGGAACAACAGGTGGGACGCGGCGGACCCGGCCATGCCCCGTCGGGCCGGGCCTAGGCATCGCCCCGTGACCGGCGTCGCGGCATCCGCAGGGTGAGCAACTTGGCGCGCGGGGCGAGGCGTCGGGCCATCGCGAACACCGAATCCGTACGCGACCGGTCGGCGTCCAGGACGGTGAAGAGGTTGACGCCGAGGTAGAAGGTGATCGCCGCGTTGGCCAGGTCGCGGGGCGGGGTGAGGCGGGCCAGTGGGGTGCCGCCGATGACGCGGTCGAGGGTCGCCTCGATGAACGCCAGCCACGGCTCGGCGCGCTCCGACAGCGGTTCGCGCAGCTCGGGCTTGGCCACCGCGGCGGCCACCAGCTCGGAGAAGAGCGTGATGTGGCCGCCGTCGAGGTCGTCCCGGTAGACGCGGGTGGCGGCGTCGGCCAGTTCCTCCAGGGTGCGCACGTCGGCGACCGTGGCGCGGTGCAGGGCCATCCGCTCGGCGGAGGAACGGTCGAGCGCCGCGAGCAGCAGCGGATCGACGCCTCCGAAGTGGTAGAAGACGAGCGCCGAGTTGACGCCGGCCTCCTTGGCGATGGTCCGGGCGCTGGTGCCCGCGTAGCCCTGGCTCTTCAGGACGGCGGTGGCCGCCTCGATCAACCGGTCCTTGGTCTCCCCGGCGCCGCCGGCTCCCTTGGCGCCCTTCCCCCGCTTCGCGCCCCCGGCGCCCGTCGTTCCCGCGGGGCCCTCGCCGCCGTTGCTGTCCGCCGTCATCGACCGTCCTCTCACTGAAGTCTTCATCATAGGGTTTAATCGAGTGGTTAAATCAGTTGATGAACGAAAGGCGGGATGGGGACGATGGACGGGACACCGAAGCGCGCGCCCATGACGCGGGCCCGACGACAACTGGTCGGGGTGCTGGTGGTGCTGTTCGCGGCGATGCTGCTCTACAAGGTGCTGCACGCCGGGAACTTGGAGCAGACCGCGCTCTTCTACGTGGGCCTGCCCGCGTTCATCGCCCTCGCGGTGGCCGTCGGCGCCCGGCCCAAGAGCGTCACCGGCACCGCCCTCGCCGCGGTGACCGTCGGCCTGGCGCTCGCCGGCCCGCTGCTGGACGAGGGCATCATTTGCCTGGTCATGGCGGCGCCGCTGTTCTACCTGCTGGCCGTGATCATCGCCGCGCCCGTGGACCTTGCCCGGCGCAGGGCGCGCAAGGGCCAGGGCGGGCGCACGCACGCCTTCGCGACCGTGCCGCTCATCGCGCTCCTGGCACTGGAGGGCACCGGCGCCTACGAACTCCCCCGGGACGGGACCGCCACCGTCACCCGCACCGTCGCGACGAGCCCCGCGCAGTTCGAGCGGACCCTCGCCGCGCCGCCCCGTTTCGCGGCGCCCGAGCCGGTGTTCCTGCAGATCCCCTTCCCCCGGCCGCAGCACTCCGAAGGCGCGGGCCTGGGAGTCGGCGCCCACCGGGAGGTCGCCTTCAACCCGCACCGGTCCCTTGGCATCGGGTCGCACCCCACACCGCGCTCCATGCGCCTGGTCGTCGCCGCGCACACCCCGGGCCACGTCCGCTTCGTCGTCACGCACGACACCACGCTCGCCCGCTGGCTCGACCTGCGTTCGGCCGAGGTGACCTGGCGGCCGTCCGCCGCCGGCCGCACCGAGGTCACCTGGACCCTGCACTACCGCCGCACCTTCGACCCCGGTTGGTACTTCGGCCCGATCCAGCAGTACGGGATGGAGCAGGCGGCGGCCTACCTCTCCGACACCTTCTCCCACACCACCGCGCCGGCCGGTACGAGCGCGCGATGACCGCCCTCCCCGGCGCCGATCCGGCGCTCATCCGCGCCGCCTGCCTGTTCGGCCCGCTCCTCGCCACCGGTGCCGCCCTGCTCCGGCGGCCACCGGACCGGCGGACGATCGCCGCCGCGATCCTGGCGACCGCCTGGACCGCGGTCTGGCTCCCCGCGGTCAACCTCCTCGCCGTCGATCGCGCCTGGTGGACCTTCCACGTCGACGGCGGCTCGGTCGCCGGGCTCCCGCTCGACCTCCTCCTCGGCTGGGCGCTGCTGTGGGGCACGCTCCCCGTCGTCGCCGGCGCGGACCGGATCGGGCTGCCGCTGCTCGCCGCGGGGCTGGCCTGGTTCGACCTGGCGGCGATGCCGCTCGCCGCCCCCGTCGTGCGGCTCGGCCCGCACTGGCTCGCCGGCGAGGCGCTCGCCGTGGCGCTGGTGCTCGTCCCCGGGCTGCTGCTCGCCCGCTGGACGGTGCGCGACCGACGCCTGGCCCTGCGCGCGGGCGCCCAGATGCTGCTCAGCGGTGCGCTGATGTTCGCCGTGCCGCTCGGGCTCGTCCGGCCCGTGCTGCCCGGCGGCCGGGTGGGCTGGGCGATCGCCGGGCAGCTGCTCGCCGTGCCGCTGCTGCTCGGGGTGGTCGCGGTGCGCGAGTTCGTCCAGCGCGGCGGCGGCACCCCGCTGCCCTACGACCCGCCGCGCCGGCTGGTCACCAGCGGCCCGTACGCCTACGTCCGCAACCCGATGCAGCTGTCGGTCGTGCTGTTCTACGCCCTGCTCGGGCTGCTGACGCGCGACGCACGGGTGCTCGCCGGGGCCGCCGCGGCCTTCGCCTACGGCGCCGGGCTCGCCGCCTGGCACGAGGGCGGCCGGATGCGGGAGAGCTACGGCGCGCCCTGGGTCGCCTACCGGGCCGGGGTGCCCGCCTGGCGGCCCAGGCTCCGGCCCTGGCCCGGCAGCGCCCCCGCCCGGCTGTACGTCTCGGAAAGCTGCGGCCCGTGCAGCCAGTTCGGGCGCTGGATCGCCCGCCGGCGGCCGGTGGCGCTGGTCCTCGTACCGGCCGAGCGGCACCCGCGGCGCCTGCGTCGGATGACCTACGAGACGGACGACGGCGCCGTCCGGGCCGAGGGCATCGCCGCGCTCGGCCGGATGCTCAACCATCTGCACCTGGGCTGGGCGGTGCTGGGCTGGCTGCTGGTGGTCCCGGGGCTGCGGTGGTTCGTCCAGCTGTGCGCCGACGCGTTCGGGGCGGGCCCGCGCGACATCCCGCAACTGCCCCGCACCGCCACCCGGTAGCGCGCGGCGGGCCGCCGCCACGGCGGACGCCCCACCGGGGCGGACCCCTACCGGAGGCGCGTGCGCACCTTCTTGACGGCGAGGTGGGCCAGGTAGCCGAAGAGGCCCAGGAAGACGACGAGGACGAGCACCACCTCCCACGGCTTCATCCTGTGAGAGGAGCGGGAGTGCGACCCGTAGGTGTGGCTGTGCCGGATGCGGCCCGTGACGGCCCGGGCGACCTCCACCCGGTCGGCGCCGACACCGTGGGCACCGCGGTGATCGCCCCCGTCCCCGCTCCGCGCGAGCGCGGCGGGCGACACGGACGCGGCGGAGACAGCGGAAACGGACCGGGCCGAGCCGGGCGACGGCACCGACGGGGCGCACGGCGGCGGCGCGATCGGCGCCAACTCCCCCATCGCACAGCCCACTTGAGCGGACCGCCGGGTGCGCACCGACGCGACCGGCGGAGATCGGGGAGGGGCGACGGGGGCGCTCCCGGCCGGAGGGATCCCCTCGGCGGCGCCGGGCGCGGCGGCCGGCCGCCCCCGCGAACAGCCCGAGCCTGCGGCCGGGCCAGGCGTTACGCTCGTTTTGTCCGTAGACGTTCCGATCGTGCGGAGGCGGCCATGAGCCAGTACTACAACGAGTACACGACTCCGTCGCAGGCCGAGGGCGAGCGGCTGGAGGAGGACAAGGATCCGGCCGAGCCGCGGCACCCCGAGACGATGCGCACCCAGCCGTCCCAGGCGGAGGGCGAGCGCCGGGCGGAGGACGACGAGGACTGAGCGGGCACCGGACGACGAGGACCGGGCGGGGACTGTAGGAAAGCACAGCCGGGACCAGCGCGCTGGCCTGCGCAAATCACCAGTAGACTCTGGCCACGTGACTGCTGTGTCTGCGAAGCCTCGCATCCCCAATGTTCTGGCCGGCCGCTACGCCTCTGCGGAGCTGGCCGTGCTGTGGTCCCCCGAGTACAAGGTCAAGCTGGAGCGGAAGCTGTGGCTGGCGGTGCTGCGCGCCCAGAAGGACCTGGGGGTGGCCGTCCCCGAGCAGGCACTGACCGACTACGAGCGGGTACTGGAGACCGTCGACCTGGCCTCGATCGCCGAGCGCGAGAAGGTCACCCGGCACGACGTCAAGGCCCGGATCGAGGAGTTCAACGCCCTGGCCGGGCACGAGCAGATCCACAAGGGCATGACCTCCCGGGATCTGACCGAGAACGTCGAGCAGCTCCAGGTGCGGCTGTCGCTGGAACTGGTGCGGGACCGCGCCGTCGCGGTGCTGACCCGCCTGGGGTCGCTGGCCGGCCAGCACTCCGAGCTGGTCATGGCCGGTCGCTCGCACAACGTCGCCGCGCAGGCCACCACCCTCGGCAAGCGCTTCGCGACCGCCGCCGACGAACTGCTGGTCGCCTTCGCACGGGTGGAGGAGCTGCTCTCCCGCTACCCGCTGCGCGGCATCAAGGGCCCGGTCGGCACCGCCCAGGACATGCTCGACCTGCTCGGCGGGGACGCCGCCAAGCTCGCCGAGCTGGAGCAGCGGATCGCCGGCCACCTCGGCTTCGGCCAGGCGTTCACCTCCGTCGGACAGGTCTACCCGCGGTCGCTCGACTACGAGGTGGTCACCTCGCTGGTGCAGCTGGCCGCCGCGCCGTCGTCGCTGGCCAAGACGATCCGGCTGATGGCCGGGCACGAACTGGTCACCGAGGGCTTCAAGCCCGGCCAGGTCGGCTCCTCGGCGATGCCGCACAAGATGAACACCCGCTCCTGCGAGCGCGTCAACGGCCTGATGGTGATCCTGCGCGGCTACGCCTCCATGGCCGGCGAGCTGGCCGGCGACCAGTGGAACGAGGGCGACGTCTCCTGCTCGGTGGTCCGGCGGGTCGCGCTGCCGGACGCCTTCTTCGCGCTGGACGGCCTGCTGGAGACCTTCCTGACCGTGCTCGACGAGTTCGGCGCCTTCCCCGCCGTGGTCGCCCGCGAGCTGGACCGCTATCTCCCCTTCCTCGCCACGACCAAGGTCCTGATGGGCGCGGTGCGGGCCGGCGTGGGCCGCGAGGAGGCGCACGAGGCGATCAAGGAGAACGCGGTCGCCTCGGCGCTGGCGATGCGCGAGCAGGGCGCGGAGCGCAACGAGCTGCTGGACAAGCTGGCCGCCGACAGCCGGATCCCGCTGGACAAGGCCCAGCTGGCGGAGCTGATGGCCGACAAGCTGTCCTTCACCGGTGCGGCCGGCGACCAGGTGGCCGCCGTCGTCGCCCGGATCGAGGAGATCGCCAAGCAGCACCCCGAGGCCGCCGCCTACGCCCCCGGCGCGATCCTCTGACCCGGGGCTGACGTGCGCTTCACCCCTGAGGAACTGGAGGCCGCTCGCGACCGCGTCGTCCCGGACGTGGTCGCGAGCGACCTGCGGGTGCTGTTCTGCGGGATCAACCCCGGGCTGATGACGGCCGTCACCGGGCACCACTTCGCCCGCCCCGGCAACCGCTTCTGGCCCGTCCTGCACGCCGCCGGCTTCACCCCCCGGCAGCTCCGCCCCGCCGAACAGGGCGAACTGCTCGACCACGGGCTGGGCATCACCAACGTCGCGGCCCGGCCGACTGCGCGCGCCGACGAGCTGACCGCGCAGGAGTACCGCGAGGGCGGGCGGCTGCTGGCCGAGAAGGTGGCCCGGCTCCGACCGCGCTGGCTGGCGGTCGCCGGCGTCACCGCCTACCGCGTCGCCTTCGACGACAAGCGCGCCGCGATCGGCCCCCAGGAGCGCACCCTGGGCGCCACCCGCATCTGGGCACTGCCCAACCCCAGTGGCCTGAACGCCCATTGGACACTGGCGACCATGGCGGAGGAGTACGGGCGGCTGCGCGCGGCGGCGTTCGCCGAGTCCTGACCGGCGGCGGACGGCGCACCACGGCGAGCCGACGGACGGACCGGCCGACGGGCCGACGGGCCGACGGGCATCCGAGCGCACCGGCGGACGTTCCCCGACCGCATGGCTATCCGCCTCCCGGCAGCGGCCCCTCCGCTATGACGCCCACCACCTGGCACGGCTGCCCGAACTCCGGTCGCCCGGCACCGACCGCGATCCAACGGCCGTCGTCCGGCCAGGCGTACACCCGCGGCACCAGCGCGCTCAGCAACTCCAGCGGTGGCGGGACGGGCAGCCCCATGGCGCTCCGCTCCAGCGCCTCCGCCAGGTCGTGCACGACGGGCTCGCCGCGCCGCGCGGAGACCAGCGCGACGAGCGCCGCGAGTTCCTCGACGCACTGGTCGCGGGCCGCCGCGGCATCCGCCGGATCCACGTCCCACAGCGGGCCGCTCGCCCAGAGTCGCGCCACATGGAAGCCCGGTCCGCTGGTGCCCGACGCGGGGTGCTCCCTCCGCTCCGGGAAGGGAAGGGCACATAAGGCATCGAGCCGGGCGAGCGCGGCGGGCCGCCCGCCGGGCGGCTCGGGCCCGGGCGGCCCAGCCGGCACCGGGGGCGCGGGGCCCCGCGACGGCATCGCTGCCGCCGAAGCGGTCGGGAGGGTCGGGACGGTCGGAAGCTGCGGGGGCGTCGGCTTCGGCCGCGGGCCGCGGTTCGATTCGGGCGTCATACCGTCAGTAAACCTCCAGGGTCTGACAATTGGCCGTGCGCGCGCTCCGCGGAGCCGCCGCCGGGCCGCCCCCGTTCAGCGTCCACCGGCCCCTCGGGGCTCGCCGCACACCCGCTGACCGGCTACGATCCGCCAGACAGGCGAGGCGAGGAGACGGACGTTGGGTCGGCTCACCGGCGGGGACCCTTCTCTGCTGCGACGGATCAACTCCGCGGTGGTGCTGCATGCACTGCGCGCCGCGGACTCCCCCACGCTCACCGATCTCGTCCAGGTGACCGGCCTGTCCCGGCCGACCGTCGAGGGCGTGATCGAGGGGCTGATCGAGACCGGGCTGGTGGCCGAGGCACCCGCCGAGGAGGGCGAGACCCGACGCCAGGGGCGCCCCGCCCGCCGATTCCGCTTCCTTACCGAGGCCGGCCATCTGCTGGGCATCGAGATCGGACCGCACCGGGTCGCGGCGCTGCTGTCCGACCTCGGCGGGCAGGTGCGGGGCTCGGCGCAGCGCGAGGTGACGGAGCACGCACCGGCCGACGAGCGACTGGAGCGGGTGCGGGCCATGGTGGCCGACCTGCTGCGCCGCGCGGGCGTGGCGCGCAGTTCGCTGCGGGCGGTCGGGGTGGCCGGTCCAGGCATCGTGGAGGCGGACGGCACCGTACGACTCGGCACCGCACTGCCCGGCTGGACCGGACTGCCGCTCGGCGAGCGGCTGCGGCGGTCGTTCCGCTGCCCGGTGCTGGTGGAGAACGACGCCAACGCGGCGGCGGTGGCCGAGCACTGGCAGGGCGCGGCGACCGGCTCCGGCGATGTGGTGTTCGTCCTGGCCGGGCTGAGCCCCGGTGCCGGGTCGCTGATCGGCGGGCGGCTGCACCGGGGGTTCGGCGGCGCGGCCGGGGAGATCGGCGCGCTGCATCTGTTGGGCCGGGAGGCCACGCCGGAGACGCTGCTGTCCACGACCGGTGAGCCGCTGCATCCGCTGGACGAGGCGCAGGTCGCGGCGGTGTTCGCGGCGGCCCGGGACGGGGACGGACAGGCGCGGGAGGCGGTGGACCGCTTCATCCGGCGGCTGGTGCACGACGTCGCCGCGCTGGTGCTGGCCCTCGACCCGGAGTTGGTGGTGATCGGCGGCTGGGCATCCGGGCTGGCGGGGGTGTTGGAGCCGCTGCGCCGGGAGTTGGCGCGCTACTGCCTGCGGCCGCCGGAGGTCGTGCTGTCGCAGCTGGGCCCGGCCGCGATCACCACCGGCGCGCTGCGGCTGGCCCTGGACCACGTGGAGGGCGAACTCTTCGCGGTGGAGGGGACTATGACGGGGCGGCGGTGAACGACGCGCCCCGGACCGGACGGCACGACGGCGGGGCCCGCACCGGAATCGCCCCGGTGCGGGCCCCGCGCGGTGGTGTCGCCGCTCAGCCGGCGAGCAGCGGCTCCGCCTCGCGCTCGCCGAAGGTGAGCCGGCAGGTGTCGGCGCGGTAGGTGGAGACCGCGACGGCGGTGGCCCGGCCCTGGGAGACGTAGCGGGTGGTGACGACGAGGACCGGGGATCCGGGCAGCCGGTCCAGCTGCTTGGCGTCCTCGGCGCGGGCCGAGCCCAGTTCGACGGTGCGGTCCTGGCCGTCCAGGTCGAGCGCCTGGAGGGCCCGGAGCACGGCGCGGGCGCCGGCGGCGGGGTCGGAGGCGACCACGTCGACGCAGTCGGAGACCGCGTCGGACCGTACGTAGAGAAGTTCGGTGGCGACCGGCTGGCCGGCCGAGACCCGGCTGCGGCGCACGACGTGGACCGCCTCGCCGGGGGCGGTCTCCAGCAGTCGGGCAACCGCGGCCGGCACCGTGTCGGTCTCGCTGGCGGCGACGGCCTGCCAGTCGTCGCCGGCGGCGCCGGGCCAGGTGTGCCGGGTGGGATCGACGGCGACGCCGACCCGGGGCGGGGCGACGGTCGTGCCGACACCACGGCGGCGCTGGAGCCTGCCCTCCAGCTCCAGCTGTTCGAGCGCCTGCCGCAACGTGGCCCGGGCGACGCCGAACCGCGCCGCCAGGTCCCGCTCGTTGGGCAGGATCTCACCGACCGTGAACTCGGTGTCCAGCGCGTCGCTGAGCACGGTCTTGAGATGCCAGTACTTGGGCTCCGGAGCCGTTTCGAGCTTCATGGTCCCTACCCCCAGGCCGCGGGCCCGCATCCGGACCCGGTGATGTGCGGCCCGCGAGCGGGCCCCCGAAGTTCTGCGGCCCGCGCCCGGGCCGGTATCGCCTGACCCGCGGACGGACCAGGACTTCTCGACCCGCACCGGGCCGAATATTGAGCGCTTCTTTATTAAAGGTTGTTGCAGTATCCCGACGATATGACCGACCCCACCCTTGGTCAAGACCAATCAACCATCCGATTCCGCCCGCACACGGCGGCGCCCCCGGCCACTGCCCGGCCACCGTCCTGCCGCCGTGCGCCCCGCCCGTCCACGTCCCGGCGCCGGACGCGTCGAGCGACACGCGTTCCCGGGGTTGCCGGCACGGCATCCGGTACGGCATCGGGCACGGCATCCGGCATGGAGGGAACTCGTCGCCGCGGGGCGGGAGTTGGAGGGGCGGTCGGATGACCTAGTGGGCCAGTGACGCCAGCTTGTCCGGGTTGCGCACGACGTAGAGCGTCTGGATCCGGCCGTCCCGGATGTCGAGCTGGAAGACCGAGTCCGGGGTTCCGTCGAAGTGCGTCAGCAGCGCGATGCCGCCGTTGAGTTCGAGGAAGCGGAGCTCCAGGCCCGCCGGCGAGGTCCGAACAATGCCGATGAAGAACCGGGCGATCTTGTCGGGGGCCTCGATGATCCGCAGCGGGGCCTTGGCCTTGCCGCCGCTGTCCCCGACCAGCCTGGCGTCCGCCGCGAGGAGGCTCAGCAGCCCGTCGAGGTCGCCCCCGGCCGCGGCGGACAGGAACCGCTCGGTCAACTCGCGCTGCCGGTCCGGGTCGACGTCGAAGCGCGGTCGGCGCTCCTCCACGTGGCGCCGGGCCCGGCCGGCCAGTTGACGCACCGCCGCCTCGCTGCGCTCCAGGGCGGCGGCGATCTCCGCGTACGGATAGCCGAACGCCTCGCGCAGGACGAACACCGCGCGCTCCAACGGGGAGAGCGCCTCCATGACGACGAGGACGGCGAGGGTGACGGTCTCGGCGAACACCGCCCGCTCCGCGGTGTCCGGGGCGGGCCGGCCGGGTGCCAGGAAGTCGGTGGGGAGCGGCTCGGGCAGCCAGGGCCCCACGTAGGACTCGCGGCGCGACTGGACCTGACGGAGCCGGTCGATGGCCAGCCGGGTGGTGATCCGGACGAGGTAGGCGCGCGGTTCGCGCACCTCGGTCCGGTCGGCGTCCGCCCAGCGCAGCCAGGCGTCCTGAACGACGTCCTCGGCGTCGGCCACCCTTCCGAGCATGCGGTAGGCCACGCCCTGGAGGAGCGGGCGATGGGCTTCGAAGACCGCGGTGGCGTCGGTGGCGGGATCGGTCGGCACCGTTCCATCCCAGCGGGCGGGCGGTGGGTTGTCCAGCGCGAACGCCATCCGACGGGCGCTTTGCGGGTGTTGGCTTCGTCTCACCCGGCGCCGGGCGTGGCGCGGGAGAGGCCGGTGGGGTCGCCCTCGGGGCGGTGCTGCGGGGCCGGTGCCGTTGCGGCGGCGCGTCTGGGGCGGTCCTGCTGTCCGTCAACACACCGCCCGAGGGGGGCTTTCAGGACGCGGAGCGGGCTGGCGCGTTGCTCCAGTCGCGGGTGGACAGGACCAACCGGTAGCCGTCGGGGTCCTCGATGGTGACACCCCACTCGTCCCAGTAGGGGTTGTGGGCGGGGACGCGGGTGCCGCCGCAGCGCTCCAGGCGGGTGACCAGGTCGTCGGGGACCGGCCCGCCCAGATAGAGGACGAGGAGGTCGTCCGGTGTGGGTGCCGGGCGCAGCGCTCCCGTGGGGTCCAGGGTCAGTTCCAGGTGCCAGGTGGCGTCCGGCCACCCCAGCATCAACAGGGAGTGCTCGCCCTCCTGAGAGGTGTGGCGGTAGAGCTCGTGCAGGCCCAGCCCGTCGCGCCAGAAGTGGCCGGCGGCGGCCAGGTCGTGGGACGGGCGGGCGAGACGGAGGGGTGCGGAGCCGAGGGCCGGCATGGGTGTCGCCTTCCATGGGGCCGCCGTGCGGCGGCGTGTCATCGGACCGTAGGGGTCCGGGCCGGTTCCTGGCGATCGGTCATGGGTCCTGCGACGCTGGTCCCGGTCCGCGGCCCTGAGGGCGGGTGTTCACCGGGAGTTCGCCCCTCCGGCATCGGGTGGCGATACGAACAGGGCGTGACGAGATCGGACGCATCACGGAGGTGCGAGATGGCGCAGGGTTCCGGCGGCGGCTTCGGGCGGCGGTCGCTCCTTCAGGGCGCGGCGGCGGGGTCCGCGGCGCTGGCGCTTCCCGCGGTGACCGGGGCCGCGTCGGCGGCGGCCGCCCCGGCACTGGTGCACGGTGGGCGGCCGCGCGCCTCCTGGGGAGTGCAGGCCGGGGACGTGACCGCGTCGTCGGGCCTGGTGTGGGTGCGGTCCGACCGGCCGGCCCGGATGGTGGTGCAGACCGCGGCCACCGAGTCGTTCCGGGGCGCCCGTACGTGGCACGGGCCGCTGCTGGGGCCCGGTACGGACTTCACCGGAGTGACCGCGCTGCACGGGCTGCCGGCCGGTGAGCAGATCCACTACCGGGTGCTGCTGGCCGATCCGGACCACCCGGAGCGCGCCGGGGAGCCGGTGGCCGGCACGTTCCGCACGGCGCCCGAGAGCCGGGGCCGTGGTGGGCGGCAGGAGGGCGTGCGGTTCCTGTGGTCGGGCGATCTGGCCGGGCAGGGCTGGGGCATCAACCCCGAGCGCGGCGGCTACCGGGTCTACGAGGACATGCGGCGCCGCAACCCGGACTTCTTCCTGTGCAGCGGCGACAACATCTACGCCGACAACCCGATCCAGGAGCGGGTGACGCTGCCGGACGGGCGGATCTGGCGGAACGTCACGACGGAGGAGAAGTCCAAGGTCGCCGAGACGCTGGCGGAGTTCCGGGGCGCGTTCCGCTACAACCTGCTGGACGAGAACCTGCGCCGGTTCAACGCCCAGGTGCCCACGATCACCCAGTGGGACGACCACGAGGTGCACAACAACTGGTACCCGGGCCAGCTGCTGGAGGACGACCGGTACCGCGTCAAGGACGTCGACGTGCTGTCCGCGCGGGCGCTGCGCGCGTTCAGCGAGTACTTCCCGATCCGGACGCTGCGGCCGGACGCCCGAGGCCGGGTGTACCGCGTGCTGCGGCACGGTCCGCTGCTGGACGTCTTCGTGCTGGACATGCGGCGCTACCGCAACGCCAACTCCCCCGACCGGCAGACCGACGACCCACAGGGCATCCTGGGCGCCGAGCAGCTGCGCTGGCTCAAGCGGGAGCTGTCGCGCTCGCGGGCGGTGTGGAAGGTGATCGCCTCGGACATGCCGCTGGGGCTGGTCGTCACCGACGGCCCGGCGAACTTCGAGGCGGTGGCGCAGGGCGATCCCGGGGCGCCCCTGGGACGGGAGCTGCAGATCGCCGAGCTGCTGCGGCACATCAAGCACCAGCGGGTCACCGGCACCCTGTGGCTGACCGCGGACGTGCACTACACCTCGGCGCAGCACTACACGCCCGAGCGGGCGGCGTTCCAGGACTTCGAGCCGTTCTGGGAATTCGTGTCCGGGCCGCTGCACGCGGGCGGTTTCCCGGCCGTGAAACTCGATGGAACCTTCGGGCCCGAGCAGCCGTTCATCAAGGCACCGGACCGTGCGAACGTCTCCCCGGCGGAGAGTGCGCAGTACTTCGGCGAGGTCGATATCGACGGGGGAAGCGGGGAGCTGACGGTGCGGCTGCGTCAGGAGGGTGGAGAGGTCTTGTTTACCAAGACGCTGCAACCGGGACGGGTAGGACAGTAGAGGCCAATGCGCCAATTGCGTCTTTTACCCGTGCGACACAAGGTGTTGGCGACCAGGCAACACCCGTCGGCGAGGCTGTCCGCATGACCGAGACGACCACCGCCCGTTCCGCCCGCTCCGCCCGGCGCCACCACTGGCGCCGGGACGTCGTCGAGCTCGCCGCCCTGTTCACGGCCGTGGCGGTGGCCGACGCCGTCGCCAACACCATCGCCCACGGCCCGTCGGGCCCCGTGCTGCTGTGCACCATGGCGGTCGCCCTGCTGGCCACGACGGGCTTCCACATCTGGTGGGCACGTCGCCATGAACACGCCCCACCACCACCGGATACCACGGCGACCGACGGCGCCGCCCGGTCCGCCGCGCCGGCCCCCGAGAACGGCGCCCGCGAGACGGTGCTGTGGCGGCTGCGGACCACCGTCCGGGACGAGCCGGGCAGCCTCGCCGCCCTGTCCACCGCGCTGGCCGCGCTGCGGGTGGACATCCTCAGCCTCCAGACCCACCCGCTGTCCGACGGGACGGTCGACGAGTTCCTGCTGCGCGCCCCGGCCGGCCTGGCGCCCGCGCAGCTGACCCGTACGGTCGCCGGCGCCGGCGGCGCGCACAGCTGGCTGGAGCGGGCCGACGCACACGACCTGGTCGACGCGCCGACCCGGATGCTGAGCCTGGCCACCCGCACGGCCCTGGACTCCGCCGAGCTCCCCCTGGCGCTGCGGCAGTTGCTGGGCCGCTGCACCATCCACTCGGTGCCCGCCCGGTCGCTGACCGGCCAGCCGTTGGCCGAAGAGGTGCCCGCCGAGGGCGTGTTGGAGGAGCACACCATGAAGTTCCGCGACCCCTCCGGGGGCTCGCTCACCATCGAAAGGCCGCAGTTGCCGTTCACCCCCACCGAGTTCGCCCGGGTGCGGGCGCTGGTCGAGCTGGACGCCCGGCTCGGCCAGCGCGTGCCGCCGCGGCGTGATGTGCTCACCCTGCCCGAGGGCAACGCGATCACCGTCCGTCGCGCCGACACCGACGATCTGGCCGCCGCCCGGGCCATGCACCAGCGCTGCTCGGACCGGACCCTGGCGCAGCGCTACCACGGCCCGGTCGGGGACGCCGACCGCTATCTGGGCCACCTGCTCAGCCCGCGGTTCGGCCGCACGCTCGCCGTGGAGACGGCCTCCGGTCGCCTGGTGGCCCTGGGCCACCTGCTGTGGGACGGCGAGGAGACCGAGGTGGCGCTGCTGGTCGAGGACGCCTGGCAGCAGCGCGGCATCGGCGCCGAGCTGCTGCGGCGACTGGTCGCGATGGCGGCCGAGGCCGGCAACGAGAGCGTCTACGCGATCACCCAGGCGTCCAACACCGGCATGGTCGCGGCGATGCGCGGCCTGGGGCTGCCGCTCGACTACCAGATCGAGGAGGGCACGCTGGTGATCACCGCGCGCCCGACGGGCGTCCCCGCGCTCCGGGAGGACCGTACGGAACTCCGGCTGCGGGACGGCTCCCGGCACGGCTGAGCCCGGCGCGGGCACGGCCCGCCCGGCACCGGCCGTGACAGGAACGTCCGCCGGAATGTTGGTGACGCGGCGGGCCGATCCGTACGAGGATGGCCCGCATGTCCAACACCACTTCCCCCGCGGGCGGTCCGCTGCCCCGCCAGGTCGCCGACGCCTACGTCGACGCCCTCGTCGAACTGGACCCGATCACCGGCACCTACCTCGGTGTCGCCGAGAGCTCCGGCAAGCTCCCCGACTTCTCGCCCGAGGGCCAGGAGGCGGTGGCCCGGCTCGCCCGTACGACCCTGGACAGGCTCGCCGAGGCCGAGGCGCGGCCGGGCGCGGACAGCGCCGCCGAGAAGGTCTGCGCACGGCTGCTGCGCGAACGGCTCGCCGCGGAGCTCGCGGTCCACGACGCCGGCGAGGGGCTGCGCCAGGTCAGCAACCTCAGTTCGCCGCTGCACCACGTGCGGGAGGCCCTCACCCTCACGCCCGCCGACACCGAGTCGGACTGGGCGGCGATCGCCCAGCGGCTGCGCGCGGTGCCGGCCGCGCTGGCCGGCTACCGCGCCGCCCTCCAGGCCGGCCTGGACCAGCACCTCCCCGCCGGTCCGCTCCAGGTCACCACCGTCATCGGTCAGCTCGGCGAGTGGATCGGCACCGACCGCAGCTGGTTCGCCGACTTCACCGCCCCCGGCCCGGAGTCCCTGCGCACCGAACTGGACACCGCCGCCGAGGTGGCCACCGGCGCCCTGGTGGAGCTGCGCGACTGGTTCCGGGACGTCTACGCCCCGGCGATCGAGGGCGCGTCGGACGTGGTGGGCCGCGAGCGGTACGCCCGGCTCGCCCGCTACTACAACGGCGCCGACACCGACCCGGAAGAGGCGTACGCGTACGGCTGGTCCGAGTTCCACCGGCTGCTGGCCGAGATGGAGACCGAGGCCGAGAAGGTGCTGCCCGGCGCCAAGACCCCGTGGGAGGCGCTGGCGTGGTGCGACGAGCACGGTGAGGCGGTCGAGGGCGTCGAGGAGACCCGGCAGTGGCTCCAGTCGCTGATGGACGAGGCCATCGACGCACTGGACGGCACCCACTTCGAACTCGCCGAGCGGGTCCGCCGGGTGGAGTCCCGGATCGCCCCGGCGGGCAGCGCCGCCGCCCCGTACTACACCCAGCCGTCGCTGGACTTCTCCCGCCCCGGCCGCACCTGGCTCCCGACCATGGGCGAGACCCGCTTCCCCGCGTACGACCTGGTCTCCACCTGGTACCACGAGGGCGTGCCCGGCCATCACCTCCAGCTGGCGCAGTGGGTCCACGTCGCGGACGACCTCTCGCGCTACCAGACGACCGTCGGCATCGTCAGCGCCAACGCCGAGGGCTGGGCGCTGTACGCCGAGCGCCTGATGGACGAGCTGGGCTTCCTGACCACGCCGGAGCGGCGGCTGGGCTACCTGGACGCGCAGATGATGCGGGCGATCCGGGTCATCATCGACATCGGGATGCACCTGGAGCTGGAGATCCCGGCCGACTCCCCGTTCCACCCCGGCGAGCGCTGGACGCCGCAGCTGGCGCACGCGTTCATGGCCGCGCACAGCAGCCGCCCGGCCGACTTCGTCGAGAGCGAGATCATCCGCTACCAGGGCATGGCCGGCCAGGCGATCGGCTACAAGCTCGGCGAGCGCGTCTGGCTCCAGGGGCGGGAGGCCGCCCGGGCCCGGCACGGCGCGGACTTCGACCTGAAGGCGTGGCACATGGCGGCGCTGTCCCAGGGCTCGCTCGGCCTGGACGACCTGCTGACCGAGCTCTCGGCGCTCTGACCGGGACACACGCTCCCGCGGCCGGCCACCATCCCGTTGTGGCCGGCCGCCCCCGCCGACCGCTACGCCGAGCTGGCCGCGGCACTGGCCGCCCGCGACTGCCACCTGCTGACCTCCCCCGCCGCCTACCGCACCGCCCACGAACTCCCCGGCTGGTACGGCGCGTTCGAGCCGCTCACCCCGGCCAGCGCCTGGCTTCCCTGCGCCCCCGGCCGACCGTCGGGGCCCACCGCGGTGCGGCGGTCGGGCCTGCGCTTCGTCACCACCGACCTCGCGCTGCGCTCCGACGGCGCGTGGCGGGTGGTGGAGGTGGGCGACGGCCAGGTCAGCGGGCTGCCCGCGGGGGCGGACCCGGGTCCGCTGTACCGGGCACTGGCGGCGGCCCCGCCGGACCCGCACCGACACCCCTGACCGGCCGCGGGCCCTCCCGATCGGTACCCGGGAAACCCTTGCTCTGCCGGCGGCTCCCCTGCTAGACAGCGTGGATGACCGGATACTCCCCTGATGCCGCCGACCGGCGCATCCTCGACGTCCTCCAGCACGACGGGCGCGCGGGCCACGCCGAGCTGGCGCGGGCGGTGAACATGTCACCGCGCGCGGTCTCGGCACGGGTGCGGCGCCTGGAGGAGGCCGGGGTGATCTCCGGGTACGCGGCGGTGATCGATCCGGAGCGGATCGGGCTGCCGGTGCTGGCGTTCGTCCGGCTGCGGCACTCCGGCGAGACCGGACAGTCGTTCCGGGACCTGGCGGCGGACCTGCCGGAGATCCTGGAGGCACACCACGTCACGGGCGAGAACAGCCTGTTCATCAAGGTCGCGGCGCGGTCGATGAAGCACCTGGAGGAGGTGTCGGGCCGAATCGGCACACTCGGCGAGGTGGCCACCAGCGTGGTCTACTCCTCCCCCCTGCCCCCACGGCCGGTGAGCGCCTGAGCCCACGGTGCGCGCCCGACCGCCTGCCGGTCCGGGCCGTCAGGGCCCGGCCGGTACCCGGTGGCGGACGCTGGAGCCCGTGCGGTTCTTGACGACCTCCAGTTGGGCGGGGATGCGGGCCTTGAGGTCGGGGACGTGGCTGACGATGCCGACGCTGCGGTCGCGTTCGCGCAGGCCGTCGAGGACGTCGAGGACCTCGTCGAGGGTCTGCTCGTCGAGGCTGCCGAAGCCCTCGTCGATGAAGAGGGTGTCCAGGCGGGTGCCGCCCGCCTCGTCGGTGACGACGTCGGCGAGACCGAGCGCCAGGGCGAGCGAGGCGAAGAAGGTCTCGCCGCCGGAGAGGCTGGCGGTGTCCCGCTCCTGGCCCGTCCAGGCGTCGATGACGTGCAGACCGAGGCCGGAGCGCCGGGCGCCGCCGGCGCGCTCGTCGGAGTGCACCAGGGTGTAGCGGCCGCCGGACATCCGGTGCAGTCGGGCGGTGGCGGCGGCCGCGACCTGTTCGAGGCGGGCGGCCAGGACGTAGGACTCCAGCCGCATCCGGCGTTCGTTCTCGGCGGAGGTGCCCGCGGCGAGCGTGGCGAGGCGGGCGATCCGGTCGTAGGCGGCGCGCAGCGGGGCCAGCTCCCGGGCGTCGGTCGCGGCGTCGGCGGAGAGCCGGTCGAGGGCGGCGCAGCGCTCCCGGGCGGCGGCGAGGGCGGTGGTGGCGGTGCGCAGCCGGGTGGCGGCGGCCTGGTGGGCGGTGCGGGCCGCGTCCGGGTCGGCGGGGGGCAGCGCCGCGGCGGCGCGGAGTTCGGGGCGGTCCAGTTCGGCGGCGACGGCCGCGGCCTCGGCCCGCGCGTCGTCGTGGCGCTGCTGGAGTGCCCGGCGTACGGCGTCCGGGAGCAGCGCGTCGGCGGCGTCCTGGGGCGTGGCGAAGCCGGCGCGGTAGGCGGCGTCGGCGAGCCTGGCGTCGGCCTCCTTGAGGTGCTCGGCGCAGGCCGCTGCGGTGCGGGACGCCTCGGCCGCGGCGGCGAGCAGGGTGGCCTGCCGCTCCAGCCGGGCGGCCCGGTCGGCGACGCTGGCGCAGTCGCCGCGGGCCTCGGCCAGCTCGGCCTCCAGTGCGGTCCGCTCGCGGTCCAGGGCCTCGCGGTGCGAGGTGCGGGCGGCGGCCCGGCGCTCGGCCCGCTGCCGGTCGTCCCGGCGGCGCTCGTACTCCCGCTCGGCGCGGGCCAACGCCTCGCGGGCGGCGTGCAGTGGGGCGCCGGCGGTGTGGGCGCCGGCCGCCTCCTGCGTCAACCGCTCGACCTGGTCGGCGAGTTCGGCGGTCGGGGTGTCGCCGGCCGCCGCGGTGGCGGCGGCCAGTGCCTCCTTGACGGACTGGCGGCGGTCCTCCGTGTGCCGGCGGGCGTCCTCGGCGCGGCGGTGGTCGGCCTGCGCGGCCTCCTCGGCCGCCCGGTCGACGTGGCCGGCGCCGGCCCGCGCCGGGGCCGGGTGTGCGGTGGACCCGCACACCGCACACGCCTGACCATCCGTCAGGTTGGCGGCGAGTTCGGCGGCGATGCCGCGCAGCCGCCGGTCCTTGAGGTCCAGCCAGTGCTCGTGGGCGGTCGCGGCGCGCTCCCGCGCGGCCAGCACCCGCTGCTCGGCCTCGACGAGTTCGGCGGCCAGCCGGTCGCGGCGGCGGGCGGCGGCGAGGCGCTGGGTGGCCGGGTCGAGCTGTCCGGCGAGCTGTTCGGCGCGCTGGGCGGCCGCCTGGGCGTCGTCGATGCGGCGCTGGTGGGCCGCGCGGGCGGCGTCCCAGCCGGCGAGCCATTCGGCGGCGTCCAGCAGCGTCTGCTCGTCCGCGCGGGCCTCGCGGTCGAGGTCGGCGCGTTCCCGGACGAGGTCGGCGGCGCGGCGCTCGGCCCGCCGGGCGGCTCCGAGGGAGCCGAGGGTGGATCGCAACTCCCGCTCTTCCACGGCGAGTTGGTCGCCCCCTGCGTCCGCGAGGACGGGCGGCAGCGGGGCGCGGTGGCGCCGTTCGGCGTCCTGGGCGGCGGTCAGCGCCCGCCAGGCGGCGTCCCGGAGGGCGAGGACGGGAGCCACCTCGGCGGCAGCCCCGGCTCGCTCCAACTGCCCGCGGATCCGGTCGTGTTCGTCGCTGCGGGCGGCGAGCCGGTCGGCGCGCTGCCGGGCGTCGGCGTACCGCCGCTGGAGCCGGTCCCGCTCCCGGGCCTGCTCCAGCCGCCCGGCCGCGGTGTCCTCGGCGGCCTCGGCGGCGGCCACCGCGGCCTGCGCGTTCTCCAGGCGCTCGCGGGCGCCGACCCGGGCGACGGCGGCGCGGGCCAGTACCGCGTCGGCGAAGCCGGGTTCGCCGGGGCCGAGCGCGACGGCACCGTCCGCGTCGACCGGGCGGGCCGGTGCGGTGCCGCGGGTGGTCCGGGCGCCGCGCCCGGCGGGCCCGGTCTGGGCGGGCACGGCGACCCGGGAAGGGGGCCTCCCCTGCTCGAACGGAGTCGAGAGCTGGGGGAACGGTGCCGGGACGGCGGGGTCGGCCAGGTCCGGGAGGTCGCCGGCCGCCTGGGCGATCCGGTGGGCGAGGGCGAGCAGCCGTTCGTCGCCGGTCGCGACACGGTCGGCGGCGGCCTTGCGGCGGGCGGTGAGCTGGTCCTCCAGCGCGGCGAACCGCCCGGTGTCGAAGAGCCGGCCGAGCAGCCGCGCGCGGGCTTCCGCGTCCGCCCGCAGGAAGCGCGCGAAGTCGCCCTGGGGCAGCAGCGCCACCTGGCAGAACTGCTCCTTGCTCATGCCGAGCAGCTGCCCGATCTCCTCGCCGATCTCCTGGTGGGAGCGGCTGAGCGCGCGCCACTCGCCGGCGGCCGGGTCGCCGTCCGGGGCGGCGGCGAACTCCCGCAGGCGACTTTGCGCCTTCTCCTTGGTCGTCCCGGTGCCGCGCTTCTTGGGGCGGGGCTGCTCGGGCAGCCGGGTGAGCTCCAACCTCCGCCCGGCGACGGTCAGTTCGAGGACGACCTCGGTGGGCGTGGCGGGGTCCGCCAGGTCGCTGCGGAGCGCCTGGCCGCTCTGCCGGGTGCCCGGCACCGATCCGTAGAGCGCGAAGCAGACCGCGTCCAGTACGGAGGTCTTGCCCGCGCCGGTCGGGCCGTGCAGGAGAAAGAGGCCGTCCTGCGCGAGCCGGTCGAAGTCGACGGTGTGGGTGCCGGCGAACGGGCCGAAGGCGGTCAGGGTCAGCCGGTGCAGCCTCATCGCGCCACCTCCGCGGCCGCGTCGGTGGTCCGTACCTCGTCGATGGCCGAGCGCAGTTCGGCCCGTTCGGCGTCGTCGGCGCCGCGGCCGGCGCGGACGTGGGCGACGAAGTCCTCGGCGATCTCCTGGTCGCTGCGGCCGCGCAGCCGCTGGGCGTAGGAGGCCGAGGGGCGGGCCGGGGCCTCGTCGGGGTCGAAGACCAGGCTGAGGGTGTGCGGGAAGCGCTTGCCGAGTCGGGCCATCGGCTCGGCCGGGCGGGAGTTGTCGGTGAGCGTGGCCTCGACCCAGGAGTCCTCGTGCCGGGCCAGCGCGGGGTCGTCGAGCAGCTGCTCCAGCGGGCCCCGGATGCGGGCCAGCGGGCGCGGCACCGGGCAGTCCACCCGCTCGGCCCGCACGGCGCCGTCCGCGTCGAGGTCGATCAGCCAGGACGACTTGCGATGGTCGGCCTCGGAGAAGGAGTAGGCGAGCGGCGAGCCGGAGTAGCGGATCCGCTCGGTGAGGGTCTGGCTGCCGTGCAGATGGCCCAGCGCCGCGTAGTGCACGCCGTCGAAGACCGCGGCGGGGACGGAGGCGACCCCGCCGACGGTGATGTCCCGCTCGCTGTCGCTGGCGGCGCCGCCGGTGACGAAGGCGTGCGCGAGCACCACCGAGCGGGTGCCGGCGGGCCGGGTGGCGAGGTCGGCGCGGACCCGGTCCATGGCCGCGCCGAGCACCGCGGCATGGTCGGCGCGCGGGGCACCGAGGGTGTCGCGCACCATGGCCGGTTCGAGGTACGGCAGCCCGTAGCAGGCGACCGGGCCGTGCGGGTCCTCCAGGAGGACGGGGGTGGCGCAGTCGGCGGGGTCGGTGTGCAGGTGGATGCCGGCCTGGCGGAGCAGTCCGGAGCCGACGCCGAGCCGGCGGGCGGAGTCGTGGTTCCCGGAGATCATGACGGTCGGCACGCCGAGCCCGGCCAGCCGGTGCAGGGCGTCGTCGAAGAGTTCGACGGCGGCCAGTGGCGGCACCGCGCGGTCGTAGACGTCACCGGCGACCAGCACCGCCTGGACGTCGCGGGCGCGCACCGTCTCGACGAGGTGGTCGAGGAACGCGCGCTGGGCGGCGAGCAGGTTCACACGGTGGAAGGACCGGCCCAGGTGCCAGTCGGAGGTATGCAGAAATCTCACCGCGGCACCGCTCCGACCTGCATGTTCTCCGCTCCTTGTGCGCCCTCCGCGGCCGGCCCCGGCCCGCCCTCGGGGCGAACGGCGGGATGCCGCGGACCCGGCCCAGGGCCCGTCCGACGGGTCAGTGCCGGGACCCCGGACATGACCCACCGGACAGACCCTAGCCGCTGTGCTCCCCGCCGCCGTCACCGGCCTCGGCCAGGGGTGCCGCGGCCGGTGGGGTCAGGCACGGCCGGCCGCCAGGTCCATCAGGCGGGCCAGGACCCGGTCGCCGGAGGCGGCGAGCCCGTCGTGCTCCCACTCGTTGGTGGCCCAGACCCGGGCGGTGCCGATCGTCCGGGCGGTGTCCAGGGACAGGCCGGCGTCGACGTACGTGTCGTCGTGGTAGACGACCGCGGCGAGCGGGACGGTGTTGGCGGCGAGGCGGGCCGGGTGGTACAGCGGCGGCCAGTCGGTGCGTTCGGCGAGCCGGGCGGCGGCCCAGCCGGTGGGCCCGGCGCCCTGTCCGTAGAGGCTCTCCTGGAGGACCGCGTAGAGCGGGTTGTCGGTGCAGCCGGTCAGGGCCATGGGACCTGGTAGAGGAAGGTGTCGGTGAGTGCGGCGTCGCCGTCCTGCGCTTCGTCCAGGAGCGCGTGCAGGCGCTCGAAGCCCTCGCCCGTGCCGAGGACGAGGCCGAGGGTGCGCAGGCGACGGACGGTGAGTCGGTCCCCGTCGGGCAGTCGGACGTCCTGGGCCGCGAGGAGGTCGGCGATTCGGCGCAGCCGGCGGGCGTCGTCCGGGAAGCGGGCGGCGGCCCGGGCGGTGAGCGGGGTGGAGCGGCCGGTGCCGCGCTGGTCGAGGAGGAGCACCCGGTGCGTCCTGACGCGTGCGCCGGCCAGCCGGGCGAAGTGCCCAACGGGCGGGGGTACTTGCCGCCACGTCCGCCCTGGAGGTACAGCAACCACGGCAGGTCCTCATGGGCGCGGGACGGGTCGGCGACCTCACGGGCGAAGACCTGGAGGGTGGGGCCGTCGGGGGCGGCGTGGTCCAGCGGGACCGTGAAGACGCCGGTGATCTGCTCGCGTCAGGCGGCGGGGTCCGGCTCGGGCAGGTCGATCTCGGCGCACAGGCGGCGGTGCGCTCCCCTCGGGAACGGGCTGATGGTGCCGCGCGGCGCGCCGTTGCTGAGGAGTCGGAGGCATGCCCCGAGCGCACCCGATGAACGAACCCTGTCCCCTGCGCGACGAACAGCGTTCCAGTCCGCCCGATCGGCCTCGGCTTCGCGGTCGCCCGCCAGCTCGCCGAACTCGGCCGCCACGTGATCCTCACCCGTCCCGAGCGCGGCGACGAGGGCAATGCGCGTCCCGCCGCTGACAGCGCACGCGGTGTCGTGTGGGCGGCGCCCCCGGGCGCGGACGGGCCCACCGGCAACCTCTGCCGCGACACCCGGCCACTGACCTGACAGCGGCCCCGAGAACCCGCGCTCAGACGCCCGCGCCCCCCACCGCACGACGAGCCGGTACACCTCCGACGCCCACCCGGTCCCCCTCGGACCGGCGTCCGGCCGGTGCCGGCCGCCGGTCCGACGGAGACTGGAAGGGCGGCACGCCGCTGTCCCCGTCAGCGGTGCGCGGACCGGAGCGAGGTGAGGTCATGCAGGACGTGGTCACCGTGGGCGTCGACGGGACCCCCGAGGCGACGGCCGCCGTGTTGTGGGCGGCGCGCGAGGCGGAGCTGCGGCGGGCCCGGCTGCGGCTGCTGCACGCCTGGGTGCTGCTGGCACCCGAGCCGGAGCCGGGGACGGCCCCCGAGGACGACCAGAACTACTGGCCGCACCGGATCGTCGGGGACGCCCGGGACGCCGTCCGGGACCGCCACCCGGACCTCCCGGTGGACGAGGCCCTGGTGGCCAAGGACCCGCTGGCCGCCCTGGAGGAGGCGGCCGACCAGTCGTCGCTGCTGGTCCTGGGCTCGCGGGACCTGGGCGCGCTGGCCCGGTACACGATGGGCGAGATGGGCCTCCAGGTGGTGACGCACACCCGCACCCCCACGGTGCTGGTCCGGGCCCGCCCGGGCGCCTCGGAGCCGGCCCCGGACGCCCCGGTCACGGCCGGGCTGAGCCTGCACGAGCCCTGCGAGGCACTGCTGGCGTTCGCGTTCGAGAGCGCGGCCCGGCGGGGCGTCCCGCTGCGCGTGGTGCACGGACGGCGCCTGCCGTCGTACGCCTACAACCGGGGCGGCGGGGTCGAGCCGGTCGCCGCGCAGCAGGCGGCCACGGACGCCCGGCAGGAGCTGCTGGCCGCGCTGCGGCCGTGGCAGGAGAGGTTCCCCGAGGTCGCCGTGGACGGTCGGGTGGAGGTGGAGAGCCCGACCCGGGCGGTGCTGCGGGACGCCGCGGACGCCGCGCTGCTGGTCGTCGGCCGCCGGCACAAACTGCGCTTCCCGGCCCCGAGGATCGGCCATGTGGTCCAGGCCGCGGTGCACCACGCGCCCTGCCCGGTCGCGATCGTGCCGCACGAGTGAGCGGCCCGCACGGACAGGCGCCCCGGGCGGTTTCTCCCAACAATGGTGGCAGGGGCGTCGGGCGCCGGGCGGGCCCGTGGCGCGGTCCGGCACGGCCCCCGCAGGACACCGCGGAGGTGAGCCATGGCGAAGAGCACCCAGTGGCCGGTCCGGCTGATCGTCACGGAGGAGGACGGGACGACACGGGCGCGGGTGGAGCTGGACACCGGGACCCGGTCGCTCACCGGGCACGGCCGGGCCCGGTGCAATCCCGAGGACCCGGACGTCCCGGTGATCGGGGACGAGTTGGCGGCCGGGCGGGCGATGAAGGACCTCGCCGGCCAGCTGATCCGGCTGGCCGACCACGACCTGGCGGGCGTCGGCGCCGCGCCGCCGGGACACGAGCGGCGCACCCTCTACGGCTGGACGGACGAGCTGGCCTGAGACCGCCCGCGGGCCGACCGCCGAGCCGCACGGCCCCAGGTCCACCGGCGCGGCCCGGCCCGGGAAGGAGCCGGCGATGCCGGATGCGACGACGGTCGGTCCGACCACGACCGACCTGTACGAAGTGACCATGGCCCTGTCGTATCTGCGCGAGGGCCTGACCCGGCCGGCCACCTTCAGCTGCTTCGTCCGGGAGCTCCCCGCCGACCGGGGGTTCCTGGTCGCCGCGGGGGTGGAGGAGGTGCTCGACCACCTCTCCCGCTTCCGGATCGGGCCGGACGACATCGAGGTGTTCGCCGAGGCGCTGCACCGGCCCACCACGGACCTGGCGCCGCTGCTGGGCCTGCGGTTCGCCGGGGAGGTCCGGGCGGTGCCGGAGGGCCGGGTGGTGCTGGCCGGTGAGCCGCTGCTGGAGATCACCGCGCCGCTGCCGCAGGCCCAGCTGGTCGAGACCCTCGTCCTGAACCGGCTCACCCACCAGACCGCCATCGCCGCCAAGTGCACGCGGTGCGTCCTGGCGGCCCGCGGCCGGCCGGTGGTGGACTTCTCGCTGCGGCGGACGCACGGGGTGGAGGCGGGCCTGCGCACGGCCCGGCTGGCGGCGATGGCGGGTTTCGCGGGGACCAGCAACGTGGCGGCGGCGCACGCCGAACGCCTGCCGGTGGTGGGCACCATGGCGCACTCCTACATCGAGGTGTTCGAGGACGAGGAGGCCGCCTTCACCGCCTTCGCGCGGGCCCACCCGGGGCCGGTGACGTTCCTGGTGGACACCTACGACGTCGATTCCGGGGTGGCCGCGGCGGCCCGGGTGCTGCACGCCCTGGGCCGCGCCGAGGGGTCGGCGATCCGGCTGGACAGCGGCGATCTGGGGGCGCTGGCGGTCCGGGCCCGGGCGATGCTGGACCGGGCGGAGCTGCCGGGGGTGCGGATCGTGGCCAGCGGCGGACTGGACGAGTTCGCGGTGGACGACCTGGTGCGTGCCGGGGCGCCGATCGACGTGTTCGCGGTGGGCACCCGGGTCGGGGTGAGCGCCGACGCGCCGTCTCTCGACTCGGCGTACAAGCTCGTCGCCTACGACGGGCGGCCGGTGATGAAGCTGTCGTCGGAGAAGGTCACCGCGCCGGGCCGGAAACAGGTCTTCCGGCACCCGGGCTGCCGCGATGTGATCGGCCTGGCCGAGGAGCCGGCGCCGGCCGGCAGCGTGGCGCTGCTGAAGACGCTGATGCGCGACGGGGTGCGCTGTGCGCCGCGGACCCCGCTGGCGGACGCCCGGGCCCGGCTGACCGCGGACCTCGCGGAGCTGCCGGCGTCGGCCCGGGCCATCCGGTCGCCGGTCCCGGTCGCGCCGTCGACCTCCACGCCACTGGCCACCCTCGCCGGGCACGTGCGGCGACGGATCGAGCGGGCGGTGCTGGCGCCGTACGACCACTTCGCCTGACGCCCGGGGCACGCGGGTGGGGCCGCGGCGTCAGCCGCGCGGGACCACCACGACCGGGCAGGCGGAGTGGTGCAGCGCGGCATGCCCGACCCGGCCGAGCTGCAACCCGAAGTGGCCGTGCCGGTGGCGGGCCCCCAGCACCAGCAGGTCCGCGGCGGCGGACCGCCGGACCAGCACCTTGTGCGCCGGGCCCTCGACGGTGGTGCGGCGGACGTGCACCGTCGGGTGCGCCTCGGCCTCTTCCGCCACCGCCGCGTCGACCAGCGCCGACGCCTGCTGCTCGTAGTGGTGCTCGGGTCCTGCGGCGCGCCGGTCGCGGTCCGCGGTCTCGTAGGCGGGGCAGCGCCAGGCACGGATCGCGTCGAGGGCGCAGCCCCGGGCCTCGGCCTCCCGGAAGGCGAACCGGACGGCCGGGGAGCCCTTGGCGGTGTCGCCGACGCCGAGCAGCACCCGGTCGTGGCCGCTCTCCAGGCCGGCCCGGTCGCCGCGGACCACCACCACCGGATGCCCGGCGCGGGCCGCCACCGACAGGCTCACCGAACCCAGCAGCAGATCGGCGAACTCCCCGCGCCCCTTGGAGCCGAGGACCACCGCGGAGGCATAGGGGGCCTCGCGGAGCAGCGCGGTGACCGCGTCGTCGGCCAGGACCTGGACCGTGACCTCGACCTCGGGGTTGCGGCGGGCGGCGCGGTCGGCGGCGGAGGCGACGACCCGGTCGGCCATCGCCTGCTCCTCGGGGGCGCTCTCCTGCGGCGCCACACCCTCGTACCGCTCCCACCGGGACGCGTAGACCAGGCGCAGCGGCAGTCCGTGCAGCGCCGCCTCGTCCACCGCCCAGTCCAGGGCGCGCAGCCCGGCGTCCGATCCGTCGACGCCTACGACCAAGGGGAGTTCCATGGTCCCCACCGCCTTCCGTCGCTCGGGCCGTGGCCGTGCCGGGGCGGGCGCCGGGTGGCCCACTTCCATCGTGTGCCCCGGCACCGGGGGCGCGCCAGGGCCCGCGGGCGCATCCGAGCGGCCCCGGACCGGATGCCGTGGTGCCATGGAGGGGCGAGTGTGATGAAGGAATGCCGAAGGGACCCGTCATGTCCGCCGCGTCACCGCTGGCCGCGTGTCTGCGTCCGGTGCGGGCCGTGGTCTTCGACACCGACGGGGTGCTCACCGACTCCGCGCGGATCCACGCCGCGGCCTGGCAGGAGGCGTTCGACGCCTGTCTGGCGGCCGCGGGCGGGCAGCGGCCCTTCGACCCGGTCGACGACTACCTCCGGCACGTGGACGGCCGGTCTCGGCTGGACGGCGCCGCCGCGTTCCTGGCCTCCCGGGGGCTGGCGCTGCCGCCCGGCTCCCCCGGTGACGCACCGGGCACCAGCACCGTGGCGGCCGTCGCGGCCCGTAAGGACGAGGTGTTCCGGGCACTGCTGCGGGAGCGCGGGGCCGTCGTGTGGCCGGGCAGTGTGCGGCTGGTGCACGCGCTGCGCGGGGAGGGGATCCCGTGTGCCGCGGTGTCCGCGTCCCGGCACGCCACCGAGCTGCTGACCCGGGCGGGACTGCTCGGGCTGTTCCGGGCGGTGGTGGACGGCAACGAGGCGGCGCGGCTGGGGCTGCCGGGCAAACCGGACCCGGCGCTGTTCGCGGAGGCGGCCCGGCGGCTGGCCGTCCCGCCCCGGGAGGCGGCCGTGGTGGAGGACGCCACCGCCGGGGTCGAAGCCGGCCGGCGCGGCGGATTCGGCCTGGTCGTGGGCGTCGACCGGAGCGGCACCCCGGGGCACGCGGCCGCGCTGCGCCGCCACGGCGCCGATGTGGTGGTCGCCGACCCCGGCGATCTGCTGGCCCCCGGGACGGCCCCATGACGGCGCCGGCCTGGACCTGGACGTACGAGGGGTACGACCCCGAGGAGGAGCGGCTGCGGGAGGCGCTGTGCACGCTGGGCAACGGCCGGTTCGCCACCCGCGGCGCCGCCCCGGAGGCGCCGCGCGGCCCCGCGCACTACCCGGGCACCTACGCGGCCGGCGTCTACAACCGGCTGACCTCCACCGTCGCCGGCCGCCGGGTGGAGAACGAGGACCTGGTCAACCTGCCCGACTGGCTGCCGCTGCGCTACCGCATCCGCCCCGCGGACGCCGCCGGACCCGGCCCCTGGCTCTCGCCCGACCACCCGCAGCTCACCGGCCACCGCCGGACGCTGGACCTGCGCCGCGGCACGCTGACCCGCTGGTCGTCCTACGAGGACGGCGCCGGGCGGCGGCTGACCGTCACCGAACGCCGTCTGGTGCACATGGCCGAGCCCGATCTCGCCGTCCAGCGCGCGGTGTTCACCGCCGAGGGCTGGGCCGGGGAGGTGGAGGTCGAGGCGGGGCTGGACGGCGACGTCCGCAACACCGGGGTGGCCCGGTACCGCGAGCTGGCCGACACCCATCTCACCGACTGGGAGACCGGTTCCGCCGACGACGGCGTGTACTGGCTGCGCTGCCGGACCGTCGCCTCCGGCATCACCGTCGCGCTGGCCGCCCGGATCCGCGCCGCGCCGCGCGGCGGCACCGCCCGCACCGCCCTCGCGGCCCGCACGGCCCGGCGGGTGCTCACCGTCCCGGTCCGGCCGGGCACCCCGGCGACCGTCGACAAGACGGTGGCGCTGCACACCTCCCGGGACCAGGCCCGCACGGCACCGCTCCCGGCCGCCCTGGAGACGGTCCGCCGCGCCCCGGCCGTCCCCCGGCTGCTGGCCTCGCACCACCGCGCCTGGCAGCACCTGTGGCGGCAGGTGCGGCTGGACGTCCCGGGCGAGGCCGGCCGAATCCTGCGGCTGCACGTCTTCCACGTGCTGCAGACCCTCTCCCCGCACACCGCGCGACTCGACGTCGGGGTGCCGGCGCGCGGCCTGCACGGCGAGGCGTACCGGGGGCATGTCTTCTGGGACGAGCTGTTCGTGCTGCCGTTCTTGAACCTGCACTTCCCGGAGGTGTCCCGGGCGCTGCTGGACTACCGGCACCGGCGGCTGCCGGCGGCCCGCCGGGCGGCGCGCGAGGCGGGCCGGGCGGGCGCGATGTACCCGTGGCAGAGCGGCAGCGACGGCCGCGAGGAGACCCAGCGGCTGCACCTCAATCCGCGCTCGGGCCGCTGGCTGCCGGACCATTCGCACCTCCAGCACCATGTCGGCTCGGCGATCGCCTACAACGTGTGGCAGTACTGGCAGGCCAGCGGCGACACCGCGTTCCTGCACACCAAGGGCGCGGAGATGCTGCTGGAGGTCGCCCGCTTCTGGGCGGCGAGCGCGGACTGGGACCCGGCGCTGGAGCGCTACCGCATCCGCGGGGTGGTCGGTCCGGACGAGTACCACGACGGCTATCCGGAAGCCGACCGGCCGGGCCTGGACGACAACGCCTACACCAACGTCACCGCGGCCTGGGTGCTGACCCGGGCGCTGGACCTGTGCCGGACGCTGCCGGAGGGGCGCCGGCGGCCGCTGTTCGAACGGCTGGAGCTGTCCCACGACGAGCGGCAGCACTGGGACGACCTCGCGCACCGGCTGTACGTGCCGTTCCACCGGGGCGTGATCAGCCAGTTCGCGGGCTACGGGCAGCTGGCCGAGCTCGACTGGGCGGGCTACCGCGCCCGCTACGGCGACATCCGGCGGCTGGACCGGATCCTGGAGGCGGAGGGCGACACCGTCAACCGCTACCAGGCGTCCAAACAGGCCGATGTGCTGATGCTGGGCTATCTCTTCTCGCCCTCCGAACTGGCCGGCATACTCGGCCAGTTGGGCTATCTCCTCGACGACGACGTCTGGCGGGCGACCGTCGACCACTATCTGCACCGCACCTGCCACGGCTCGACGCTGAGCGCCGTGGTCCACGCCTGGGTGCTGGCGCGGGTGCGCCGGGACGACGCCTGGACGTACTGCGCGGAGGCGCTCACCGGCGACATCGCGGACGTCCAGGGCGGCACCACCGCGGAGGGCATCCACCTGGGCGCGATGGCCGGCACCCTCGATTTCGTGCAGCGCGGGATGACCGGCCTGGAGACCCGGGAGCGCGCCCTGTGGCTGGATCCGGCGCCGCTCCCCCAGCTCTCCAAGTTCGGCGTGCGGATCCGCTACCGCCGCCACCGGGACATCGACCTGCGGATCCGCACCGATCGGGTGCGGATCACCGTGCCGGAGTCCGCGCACGCCGCGGTCCGGGTCCGGCTGCGCGGCCGGCCGTTCACCGTCGCCCCGGGAACGACCCGCCGCATCGACCTCCCCGACGGCTGACCCGACCGTCGACCACCGCGGCCCGGCGGTGCGGTCAATCGGGCTGGGGCAGCGGAGTTCCCGCCCCGGCCGCCGCCGCGTCCGGAGCCGCCCCGCGCAGATACTCCTCGCTGATCCGCTTCGGCCCGAACGGCCACTCCCGCTCGTGGCGGGCCCATCCCAGGAACGCCACCAACCCCGCCGCGACCCAGGCCAGCGACCATTCGACGGGGTGTCGGCCGGGGGCGTTGCGGTCCGCGTAGCCGTAGATCACCAGCCAGCCGACCAGCGCGATCAGGCTCGGCAGCGGGTAGAGCCACATCCGGTAGGGGCGGCGCAGCGCCGGCTGCCGGCGCCGCAGCACGGTGACCGCCGCGATCTGGGCCAGCGACTGCACCAGCACCATCACCGTGGTGAGCAGCTGGATGACGGTCGTCAGGTCGGTGTGCCGGCCCAGGAGGAAGCCCGCCGCCATGATGCCGCCCATGGTCAGCAGCCCCAGGACGGGGAAGCGGTGGCGGGGGTGCAGCGTGCCGTACGGGCGGAAGAACACCCGGTCCCGGGCGGCGTCGTAGGGGACCCGGGAGCCGCCCAGCAGCCCGGTCATGACGGAGGTGACGGCGGTGACGAGGATGAGCACGGTGACGGCTTCGGCGGCGGTCCGGCCCCAGGCGCGTTCCAGGACGGCGGAGGCGACCGAGGAGCCGGCGGTGCTGTGCGGGTCGAGCATCTCGCGCCAGTCGACGACGCCGAGGGTGCCGATCTGGAGCAGCAGGTAGATCGCCATGATGCCGAGGATGGAGAAGAGGATGGCCCGCGGCAGGGTGCGGCCGGGCCGCTTGATCTCGGCGCCCATGTAGGCGGTGGTGTTGTAGCCGAGGTAGTCGTAGATGCCGATGGTGAGTCCGCCGGCGAACCCCACCCAGAAGTGACTGGCCGCCAGTTCCACCGCGTGCGCGGGGTAGGTGAAGGCCCGCTCCGGGCTGAAGTGGGTGAACGCCGCGAGGACGACCAGGCCGACGGCGGCGATCATCACCGTCCACAGCACGACGGTGAGCCGGGCGATGCGCTCCACCCGGCGCCAGAGCAGCACCACGATGCCGACCGTGACGGCCAGTCCGACCGCGTCCCCCTGCGCCTGGCTCATCCCCGGCCACAGATAGCCCAGGTACTGCACGAAGCCGATCACGCCGGTGGACATCCCGAGCGGGATGAACAGCATCGCCGTCCACACGAACAGAAACGGCATCAGCTTCCCGGTCCGGTACTGGAACGCCTGCCGCAGATACACATAACTGCCGCCCGCCCCCGGCAGCGACGCACCCAACTCCGCCCACACCAGACCGTCCGCCAGCGCCAGCACCGCACCCGCCACGAACCCGATCACCGCCTGCGGCCCGCCGAACGCCGTCACCATCAACGGGATCGTCACGAACGGCCCGATGCCGCACATCTGGCTCATGTTGATCGCGATGGCCTGCAACAGCCCGATCCGGCGGACGAAACCCGCCCGTTCCCCCAGCAGGTCCGACACCCTTCAAGCCCCTTCCCCTGCCGGCGCACCCGCCGGCCGCGGCCCGTTCCGCGGGGCCCCAGGCTGACACGCCGGCCACCGCCGCGCACCGGCCCGGACCGAACCCGTCGCACCCCGGCGACGGCCACCGGGCGGCCGACCCGCCGCCTACACCTCCCCGTACGCCTCCCCGCCGAGCTCCAACCGGGCCGTCCCGGCCGTGGTGTCCGCCAGCCAGGCCCGGAAGCCCGCCAGGTCCGCCTCCGGCAGCCCCACCTCGATGTGGACCTCGGCTCCGTAGGTCACCTCGCGCACCGCCCGCCCCGTGGTGCGCAGGTCGTTCTCCAGTCGGCCCGCGCGCTGGTGGTCCACGGTGACCGTCACCAGTCGGAACCGCTGCCGGGTGACCGTGCCCAGCGCGTCCAGCGCCTCGCCGACCACGCCCCCGTAGGCGCGGATCAGACCGCCCGCCCCCAGTTTGATGCCGCCGAAGTACCGCGTGACCACCGCGACCACATAGCGCACCTCCCGCCGCACCAGCATCTGCAGCATCGGCACCCCGGCCGTACCGCCCGGTTCACCGTCATCGCTGGCCTTCTGCACCCCGCCGTCGGCCCCCAGGACGTACGCGAAGCAATGGTGCCGGGCGGTCGGGTGCTCCTTGCGGATGCGCGCGATGAAGTCCTGGGCCTCCTCCTCCGTCGCGACCGGCGCGAGCGCACAGAGGAAGCGGGACTTGTTGATCTCGATCTCGTGGACACCCTCACGGGCCAGCGTCCGGTACTGCTCCTGCATCCGACCAGCCTAGAACCTTCTCCACCGCCGCCGGACGGGGCGGTCCCGCCACCCGGCACCCCGCGCCGCGCTGCGGTGTCCGCCGTACGGGCGCAGTGCGCACCGCCGGGCGGCGTACCCGGGCCGTCCGCACGGTGCGTCGGGAAGACGTCCGCCGTGCCCATGGGCACTGTGGCCCAAGCGGGACCCGGCGCCGCACGGAGCCACGGGGCCCGGCGGGAACGGAACGGCGGCTCGGCGGAGGGCTTCATGGACGACAGCACACAGGCGGCGATGACGGCCGGCGCTCCGGTGACCGGCGAGGAGATGCCGGCGCCGCCCCCGGAGGTCGTCGAGGCGGCCCGCCAGGCACCGGACCACTGGCTGGCCATGGTGGACCTGACCTGGTCCGGCGAGGACGCACCACCGCTGTGGGCGGTGGTCGGGCAATGGCGGTCCGGCCCGGACGGCGAGATCGCGGAGTGGCGGGACAACCCGGAGTACCGCCCGTCGCCGCAGATGCTGGACTGGGCGGACCCCACCGACGCCGTGGACCGCGCGGTGCAGCTGTCGGCCACCGGATACGGCCCGGAGCAGGCGGTCTACGAGGAGCTGGCGCGGGCGGAGCTCTCCTTCCTGGTCACCACGACCGGCGCGCCCCTGGCCGCGGCGTCCCCCGAGGGCGCCCCGGTCGTCCCCGTCTACACCTCCGTCGCCCACCTGGAATCGGCCGGCCGGCTGTGCTACGACCAGCGGCCGGCGGCCGAACTCGTCGAGCAACTGCCGCCCGGCCACACCCTCTACGTCAATCCGTCCGGCCCGGTGAGCATGGTCGTGGAGCCCGAGCAGCTGCGTGCCGCGCTGGCCGCCGCGGGCGGCGCCGAGGCCGGGCAGCGCACCCGGGAGGCCGCCCCCGCCACCGCGCTGCGGCCGGGGACCGGCGCCGGCGCACCCGAGCCGGTGACCGGCGGCCGGGCGATCGGCAAGCCGGCCCGCTCCGCGGCGACCGGCAACGTCGTCGGCGCCGGCCTGGCCCGCGGCACCGGCTGACCCGCCCCCTGAACCCGCCCCGCCCGTCTTCCCCTTCGGGCGGGGCGTCTCGCTGTCTCCCGGCCGAACGCATCGCGGCGCGTCCGGAATGTTCGGAGCCCGCCGCCCGTTGTGGCAGACCGGGACCAGGGACGACAGGAGACGCCCATGCACGCCGACCAGGCGACCATCCGCAGGATCCTCACCGAGCTCGGGGACACCTGGGCGGTGGTGGGGCTGTCCGCCAACCAGCAGCGCGCCGCCTACGGCGTCGCCGAGACCCTCCAGCGCTACGGCAAGCGGATCGTGCCGGTGCACCCCAAGGCCGAGACCGTGCACGGGGAGGTGGGGTACCCGACCCTGGAGGCCGTCCCCTTCAAGATCGACGTGGTGGACGTCTTCGTGCGCAGCGAACTCGCCGGTGCCGTCGCCGACGAGGCCGTCGCCGTCGGCGCCCAGGCCGTCTGGTTCCAGCTCGGCGTCATCGACGACGCCGCCGCCCACCGCACCCGCGCCGCCGGCCTCGCCATGGTGATGAACCGCTGCCCGGCGATCGAGATACCTCGTTTGGCCTGAACGCGGGGTGCCCCAGGGCGTGCCCTAGCATGCCGGCATGATCACGCCACGTGCCGCCCGCCCGGAGGACGCCGCCGAGCTGGTCCGGCTGCGCCGGCTGATGTATCTGGCCATGAACGGCCGTGACGAGCCCGGCAGTTGGGAGCGGGACGCGGAGATCGTGGCGCGCCGGCAGCTGGTCGACCCACAGGCCCGGCTGATCGGTTTCGTGCTGGACGGGGAGCCCGCCGGGACCGGGTCCGGGGCAGCCGCGCCGCATCTCGCGGCGTGCGCGCTCGGCCGGATCGACGAGCGGCTGCCGTCCCCGGCCCATCCGACGGGCCGCGTCGGCTTCGTCTTCAACGTCTGCACGGATCCCCGGTATCGGGGCCGGGGCTACGCCCGGGCGACGACCGAGGCGCTGCTGGCGTGGTTCGCGCGGCACGACATCGACCGGGTCGACCTGCACGCCACGGACGCCGCCGCGCCGCTCTACCGCAGCCTGGGCTTCGCCGAGCACGCCACGCCGCTCTCCCTGGACCTGCGCCGGAGGCCGGGCGCCGCAGCGGGCTGAACGGCCGGCGCCGCGCGGCCGGATGCCACCGCCCGAGCGGGCCCGGCGGCCTCAGCGGGCCGCCTGGATGATCACCGACATGGTCATCTCCACCGGCTCCGTGCCGTCGTTGCGGTAGCCGTGCGGGACCTTGGCCTCGAAGGTCGCCGAGGCCCCGGCGGGCACCTCGTGCGTCGCGCCGTCGACGATCAGGCTGAGGGTGCCGGACCGGACGTGCAACAGCTCGACGGTGCCCGGCGGATGTGGGTCGGAGGCGCTCTCGTCGCCCGGCATCAGCCGCCAGTCCCACATCTCGAACGGGCCGGGCGCCTCGCCGCCCACGAGGAGTGAGGTGTAGCTGCCGGCTTCCGTGGACCACATCCGGACCGCCTGACCCGGTGCCACGATCCGCACCTGCGGGCCCTGTTCGTAGTCGAGGAGCGTGGTGATGCTGACGCCGAGCGCGTCGGCGATCTTCACGGTGGTGCCCACGCTCGGGTTCGTCCGGGCCTGCTCGATCTGGATGATCATGCCGCGGCTGACTCCGGCGCGGGCCGCCAGCGCATCGAGGGTGTAGCCGCGCTCGGTGCGCCAGCGTTTGAGGTTGCGGGCGAGCGCCTGCGTGAGCTGGTCGAGGTCCGTCACGGTCCGTCCAAGTCGGTGGTCGGGGCGGCAGGTCAATATATTCGCTACCGCGGTTCAATTTATTGCACTACGGTGTGGTGTACTTCAGCGTCCGCTTCACTGTACTGCGAGGTTTCTCCATGACCGCGGCCTTCGCCCTGGCCACCTGCCTCCTCTGGGGGCTCGCCGACTTCGGCGGCGGATTGCTCACCCGGCGCCTGCCCGCCCTGACCGTCGTGGTGGTCTCGCAGACGCTGGCCGCCCTGGTGCTGGGCGGCATCGTGCTGGCCACCGGCGGCTGGCGGGAGGCCGGTCCGCAACTGTGGTTCGCCGTCGGAGCCGGCGTCGTCGGCCCCGCCGCGATGCTCTGCTTCTACCGCGCACTCGCCCTCGGCCCGATGGGCGTGGTCTCCCCGCTCGGCTCGGTCGGCACCGTCCTGGTCCCGCTCGGCGTCGGCATCGTCGCGGGCGAACGGCCGGGACTCCTCCAGGCCGCGGGCATCGTCGTCGCGGTGATCGGTGTCCTGCTGGCCGGCGGGCCCCGGCTCGGCGGCACGTCCGTGGCCCGTCGGACGATCGCGCTCACCCTGTTCTCCGCGCTCGGCTTCGGCGCGGTGATGGCACTGATCGCCGAGGCGTCCTCGACCGTGACCGGGCTCTTCCTCGCCCTGTTCGTCCAGCGGGTGTGCAATGTGGCGGTCGGCGGGGCGGCCCTGTTCGCCGCGGTCCGGCGCGGCGTCCCGGCACTGCCCGAGGGCGGGCTGCCCGTCCTGCGCGGGGCGCTCCCCGCCCTCGCCTTCATCGGCATCGCCGACGTCGCCGCCAACGGCACCTACGCCATAGCCGCCCAGCACGGCCCGGTCACCATGGCGGCGGTGCTGGCCTCCTTGTACCCGGTCGTCACCACGCTGGCGGCCCTCGGCGTCCTCAAGGAACGGATGCGCGCCGTCCAGACCGCCGGGGCCTCCCTCGCCCTGGTCGGCTCGGTCCTGCTCGCGACCCACGGCTGACGAGGAACATCCGGACAACCGCACAGCCACCAACCGCACGAGCCCCCCACAAGACCCCACAAGAGGCAGACGCCGGACGACCTACGGCAGGCGGAAATGTGATGGCAGGCGCCCCTAGCTCTCCGCCTTCTCCCACTCCCCCAGCGCCACCAGTTGCTCCGGCGTGACGCCCTCGGGGATCGGCACCGGCGCCGGTGTCCGCAGCGGTGGCTGCCAGCCCGCGCCCGGCTCCCAGCGGCGGACGATCCTGGCGGGCGCCCCGGCCACCACCGCGTGGTCGGGGACCTCGCCCCGGACCACCGACCCGGCCGCGACCACCACGTTCCGCCCCAGCCGCGCGCCGGGGAGGATGACCGCACCGGTGCCGATCCAGCCGCCCGACCCTATGGCGACCGGCTCGCTGCGCGGCCACTGCTTGCCGACCGGCGTCTCGGGGTCGTCGTAACTGTGGTTGGTGGTGGTGACGTAGACGCCGGGGCCGAAGAAGCAGTCGTCGCCGATGGTCAACCGGACGTCCGCGATCACATGGCTGCCGCGGCCCAGCACCACGCCGTTGCCCAACGTCAGGATCGGCTCCGCACCCAGATCCAGATCGGGCATCATGCCCGCGGTGAGGGTGACGTCCTGGCCGATGATGCAGTACGCGCCGAGCTCGATCCACGGGTCGCCGAAGACCGTGCCCTGCGGGAACGCCAGCCGGGTGCCGGTGCCGATCCGGCGGAAGCGGTACGGGCCCGGGCGCTCGGCCGTGACGGCCCCGGTCTCCCGCACCCAACGCGCCCCGCGGTGAACGGCGCTGGACACCGCCCGGCGCCGCCAGGCCGTCAGGGACGAGAACACGTTCTGGTTTATCGGCACCCGCACACCGTACTCAGCGCGCCCGGCCACCGACCGCGCGCCGGGCTGTGATCTTCACCCCACCCGCCGCCCCGTCCACCCGGCGGCCGGTTCGTCTACGGTGCTGGTGGCGCGGCACTCAACCGGCGAGGAGAAGCGCAGATGGCGGAACGAGCAGTGATCGCGGCAGTGGGCGGCGAGGCGCCGAGCATCGACCCCGGGGCGTACACCGCGCCCACGTCCGTCGTCGTCGGCGACGTCACCCTGGCCGCGGGGGCCAGCGTCTGGTACCACGCGGTGCTGCGCGCCGACTGCGGCCCCATCGTCCTGGGCGCCGACAGCAACATCCAGGACAACTGCACGGTGCACGTGGACCCGGGCTTCCCGGTGACCGTCGGCGAGCGGGTCTCGGTCGGCCACAACGCCGTGCTGCACGGCTGCACCGTCGAGGACGACGTGCTGGTGGGCATGGGTGCCACGGTGCTGAACGGGGCACACATCGGCGCGGGTTCGCTGATCGCGGCCCAGGCGCTGGTCCCGCAGGGGATGCGGGTGCCGCCGGGCTCGCTGGTCGCCGGCGTGCCGGCCAAGGTCAAGCGCGAACTGACCGCGGAGGAGCGGGAGTCCATCAAGCTCAACGCCGCGATGTACCTGGAGCTGACCGCCCGCCACCGCGCGGCGGTCCCGGTCGCCGCGGACGGTGCCGATGCCGGGGAGTCGACGGCCTGACGGGCCCGGATGCGCGAGGTGCGGCCCGGTCGGGGCCGCACCGACGGGTCCGCCTCCCCGTTTCGCGGGGTTCAGCCCCGCCGGGCCTGCTGGCCGAGGCTCAGCGCGGAGGAGAGCAGCTCCGCGTCGAAGAGCGTGGCGTCCGCGAGGCGGTTGGCGTTCCCGTAGGCGTTCATCATGACCTTGGCGGTGCGCAGCGCCGTGGGCGACCGGCGGACCAGCGGCCTGGTCCAGCGGGCGACGGCCGCGTCCAGCTCGTCCTCGGGGACGACGGTGTGCAGGATGGAGAGTTCCCGGGCGGTCGCGGCGTCGAAGTTGCTCGCGGTGAGGATCAGTTCGCGGACCCTGGCGGCACCCACCTCGTTCAGCAGCCGCGGCATGATGCCGCCCCAGGCCGGCGGTACTCCGAGGCCGAGTTCCGGCAGTCGGAAGCGGCAGGTGTCGGCGCCCGCCCGCAGGTCGCAGAAGATCGCCAGGCCCACGCCGGCTCCGACCACTGCGCCGTGGAGGCGGGCGATGGTCACCACGTCGGTGGTCGCCAGCGCGTCGCACACCCGGCGGGCCTTGTTGCCGAGCGCGCGCAGCGCCAGACCGCCCCTGTCCTCCGCGAGCAGTTCCGGGAACTCGCTGCGGTCGCCGCCCAGGCAGAAGTCGTCGCCCTCACCGGAGAGGATCAGCACCCGTATGCCGGTCTCGTCGTCCAACGCGCCGAGCACGGTGAGGAGTTCGTCGAGGATGAGCCCGGAGACGGCGTTGCCGGTCTCGGGGCTGTTGAGTCTGACCCGGAGCACGGGTCCCTCATGCGTCACGAGGAGGGTCTTGAAGTCGTGCATCATGGTTGTTCCTTGTTCGTTGAGCCACGCTGCCTGCGGGGGATGCCCTCGATCAGGCACGGACGACCGGGAGTTCCATCAGTCGGCGGAAGGCCACCCGCGGCGCCCAGGTGGGGGTGCCGGCGACCTGCAGCCCCTGGCCGGGCAGGCCCCGCAGCAGCGAAGACAGGACGCAATCGGCCTCCATACGGGCCAGTGCGTTGCCGAGGCAGTAGTGGATGCCACCGCCGAAGCTCAAGTGCGGCGCCTTGCGCCGGATGTCGAAGACCTCGGGAGCGGCGTACTGCTCCGGGTCGTGGTGTGCGGCTCCCACCATGAGTTGCACCATCTCGCCCTGGCGGACGGGTACTCCGGCGAGCTCGGTGTCCTCGGGGGCGATCCGGCTGATCATGTGGATCGGGGCGTCGTAGCGCAGCGTCTCGTCGATCGCGCCCGGTATGTGCTCGGGGTTGATGCGCAGCCAGTCCAGCTGCCGAGGGTGCTCCAGGAGGAGCCACGCCAGGCTCGTCAGCAGGTGCGAGGTGGTCTCCAGCGCCGCCAGGACCATGAAGAGCGCCAGGGCGTAGACGGCCTCGTCGGCGGCGTCCTGGTCGGCCTCGAACTCGTCCCACATCCGGATCCAGGACGACACCGGATCGTCTCCCGCGGATTTTCGACGTTCTCGTATCAGACCGGTGAAGTACTCACGCAAACTCCGGGTGGCCGAATCGGAAATGGCGAGCTGACTCGGCGAGGGGAAGAGTTCCTGAGTGTGCACCTGGTCGTGCGTGAGCGTACGGAGCAGCGGGAAATCCGCGGAAGGCAGCCCCAGCCATTCACCGACAGTGATAATCGGCAGTTCGTCGCCGACCATCGCGCAGAAATCGGCGGTGCCGCCGTGGAGTTCCTCGAAGAAATTGTCGAGCAGCCGGTCCGCGTTCTTTTTGACCGACTTCTGCATGCGCTGCAGCGAGGTGCGGTCGAAAACATTTCCCAACGGCCGCCGCATCCGCGTGTGATGCGGCGGGTTGAGCATCGGCATCGTGGCACCCATCTGCCGCGAAGCAGGCGCGTGCCACCGCGCCGCATCGACCTGAGCGGCCCGCCAGCCGCTGTCCGGGACGCGCCAGTCCCGGCTCCGCAACACCTGGTGGCAGAGCCGGTACGAGGTCGCCACGTGCCCGCCCCACGGCGCCGGAACCATTTCTCCCATGGCCCGGAGTTGCGTGTAGAACGGCAACGGATTCGCTTGCCCTCGCGCCGAACGCAGTCGAGAGAAAAGCGCAACCACACTGCGTCGGTCGACGGAGGTGGTAGCCAGGGCGGGCTCCACGGGCGACTCCCTTTCCAGAAGATCACACAGTAATCGCCAGCGCTGCATACCCCTCCGCGTGAACGTTTATGCGAGGATTGAACATCTACGCTGTCACAAAGCTCACACCTTCCACCAGTTCAGGAATCCACTCCACCAACCGTTCTTCCTGCGCTTGCCCTGCTCCTGGGCGGAACCGTCGGGCTGCGCGGCCTGCTGTGCGGGGTGGGCCGCGGAGGAACGCCGGTCCGCCCGTATCGGGGTGAACCGGGCCGGCAGTGCATTGAGCGCGCGGTGGAACGGACCCGGCCGCCAGGTCAGCGTCTCCTGCGGAACCCCCAGCTCGATGTCGGGCAGGGTGTTCAGCAGCTTCTCGATCGCCCGGATGGAGATCAGCAGCGCGGGATCCTTGGCCGGGCAGGCGTGCGGCCCGGCACCCCACGCGAGGTGGGCCCGCTTGCTGAAGGTCTGCCGACTGGCCGACAGGGTCGGGTCGGCGTTGGCCGCCGCGAAGCTGATGAGCACCGGCGACCCGGCCGACAGCCTGCTCCCGGAGACCTCCACGTCGCGGGTCGGGTAGTGCGCGGCGTAGTTGGCGATGGGCGGGCTGTTCCAGAGCACCTCGTTGATGGCGTCCTCGACCAGCACGCCCCCACCGTGCTGACCGTCGGCGAACTGCTCCTCGGACAGCAGCTGCAGCAGCGAACTGCCGATGATGTTCTGCACCGGCTCGGTGCCCGCCCCGATGAGCAGCGCCAGCTGATGGACCATCTCCTCGTCCGTCAGCTTGGCAGGGTGCTGCATCATCCAGGACGTCATGTCCTCGTCCGGCAGCGCCCGCTTCAGCGCGACCAGCTCGAACAGCGCCCCGGCCATCTCCTCGTTGGCCCGCTCCACGTCGATGCCGTCGAACAGGCTGGAGATCGCGACGATCAGCCGGTCGCCGAGCTCCGCGGGGCAACCGAACAGGTCGTTGAAGACCAGCAGCGGCACGACCTGCGCGAAGTCGCCGATGAGATCGGCCTTGCCGCGGATGCTGAACTGGTCGACGAGGTAGGCCGCGACCCGGTCGACGTGCCGGGCGACCCGGTGCATATCGACCTTGGCGAGGCTGTCCGTGACCACCTGACGCAGCCGCAGATGAGTGGCCCCGTCCGAGAACATGCTGTTCGGCCGGTACATCATCATCGGCAGCACAGGGCTGTCCAGGGGCACCCGGCCCTCGTTGAGCGCGCGCCAGCGGCGCGGGTCACGGGCGAAGGTGTCCGGGTTCTGCAGGATCTGCAGCGCGGTGGCGTAGTCCGTGACGAGTTCCGCCTCGACGCCGGGGGCCAGTTCGACCGGGGCGGTCGCACCGTACTGTCGCAGCCGTGTGTAGACCGCGTGCGGGGCGGCGGCGAATTCCGGGCCGTGCAGGGACGTGCTCATGCCATCTGCATGCGCCGGGCAACCTGGCGGTGGAGTCTGGAATTCCGGTTGAGATTGCATCAATGCACTCCTAGTTGAGGCGGGACTGGAGATAGCGGACCAGCGTGATCAGAGAATCTGCCGACGATTTCTGGTCACGCGCATCGCAATGGACGACCGGCGTCTCCGGGAGCAGATCGAGCGCCTCCCGGATCTCGTCGAACGAATGCTCCGGAGTCCCGTCGAAACGGTTCACCGCGATCGCGTACGGGATGCCGTAGTGTTCCACCAGGTCCATGACAGGGAAGGACTCCTCAAGTCGCTGCGGGTCGACCAGGATCAGCGCCCCGAGGGCCCCGCGCGTCATGTCCTCCCATACCTGAACGAAACGCTGCTGACCGGGAGTTCCGAACAGGTACAGGACCAGTCGTTCGCTCAGCGTCAGCCGGCCGAAGTCCATCGCGACGGTCGTCGTGGTCTTCTCCGGCACCGCCCTCAGGTCGTCGATGCCCGCGCTGGCCTGCGTCATGACCTCTTCGGTGCGCAGCGGCGGGATCTCCGACAGGGTTCCGATGAACGTGGTCTTACCCACCGCGAAGTGCCCGACGACGAGGATCTTCGCCGCGGTCTGCACCGAGTTCCGCAGGTACACCCCGTCATCCAAAGCGAGCCTGGAGCCCATTCAGCACCTCCTCCAGGATTTGCCGTTCGACAAGCTGAGCGCTGGGGATGGGCGCGCGCACATAGAGATGGCCCTCCTCCGTGAGATCGGACACCAGAATTTTGACGACGCCCACCGGCAGCCCGGCGTGCCCGGCTATCTCGGCGATCGACAGAAAACCCCCGGCGCACAGCTCCAACAGGCTCTGCTTCTCCGGGTCGAGCGGCTTGGTCCGGGGTGGTTCCTGAGCGACGGTGACCAGTGTCAGCAGCGAGAAGGCGCTGTCGTCGACAAGGTCCCGGCCGTTGGTGATGACGTACGGCCGTACTAATTCCGCTGCCTCGTGTACCAGCTCCGGCTCGTCATCGGTCGTCATGGTTGGATATCGGCCCTCTCACGCGGAGGACTGGTCAGTGCCTTGCCGAGCTGGCCGACCAGTTGCTGCATCCGGAACGAGATCTCCCCCATGTCGACGTCGGGCGACGCCGACACCGCGAGATAGGCACCCTCGCCGGCCGAGATGAGGAAGACCCAGCCGTGGTCGAATTCCACCAGCGTCTGCCGCCACTGCGGGCGTACCCCGGGACCGGTGCTGTTGCAGAAATCAGCGACCGTTCGGCTCAGCGACTGCATACCACTCATCGCGGCGGCCACGGTATCGGCGTGGTCCCGGCCGACCTCCTTCGAACGGGCCATCAGCAGGCCGTCGGCGGAGACGAGGATCGCATGCTGTGCTTCAGGCAATTCCAGCGCACTGTCAAGCATCCACGACAGATCGTAGTTCACGGAACCTCATGCCCTTCACTGCTTGCTTGGGTGGAACGACGGCCCGATTGCGTACCGCGCTGGAACGCGCCCATGGCGGACGCGGTCCGGGCGCTGTCGCGAGCCGGAGTGGGGGTGCTCTCGGCCGCCGGCGGCACGATCGAAATAGCGCCACGGCGGCGGCGCTTCGGCAGTCCGCCGGCGGTCGTCTCGGACGCCGCCGGAGCGTCCGCTCCGGAGTCGCCGAAGCTCGGCGGCGGTGCCGTCGCGCGGTGCCGCCCCGGGAGCGGGGCGCCCTGCTGACCAGGAGGATTCTCGGGCGGCAACGGGGTGGACGCGGCAGCCACGGCAGGAGCCTCCTCGGGTTCGTGCAGGGACGTGAGCAACTCGTCGGGGAGCAGGACGACCGCGCGCACACCGCCGTACGGCGAGGTGGAGTCGACCGAGACCGTGAAGCCGTAGCGGGCGGCGAGCACACCGATGACCGTGAAACCGAACTGCGGCGGGTTGCCGAGACTGGAAACGCTGGCCGCATTGCCGCCGGAAAGCAGCTGGCCGGCCCGAGCCTTTTCCTCCTCGTTCATGCCGACACCGGCGTCGTCGACGACGATGCACACGCCCTTGGGTACCGGGCGGATGTTGATTTCGATCACCGTTTCCGGCGCGGAATAGCTGGTGGCGTTGTCCAGCAATTCCGCGAGGACCAGCGCCACCGGTTCGACGGCGCGGCTCACGATGGCGAAATTGCTCTGCGAGCGGATCTCGACGCGAGTGAAGTGACGAATGCGTCCCTTTGCACTGCGGACTACGTCGTAGAGCGAAGCGTCATTACGGCGCCGACCGAGCCATCCATCACAGAGCACGGCGATCGACTGAGCGCGCCGCGCGAACTGCGAGTTCATGTGGTCGATATCGAGCAGATCCTGGAGAATCCTATGCTCGCCGTATGTCTCCTGAAGTTTGGAGATCGTCAGCTGCTGCTCGCTCGCCAGACCCTGGAGGGTCCGCATGGCGGCCTTCAGAGTGTTCTTGGTGGCCTCTTCGGCGCGATCCTTGGCCTCCTCCACGGCCTCCGCATAGTGCTCTTCCAGTTGGGCGTAGTGCTGCTTCAGTTCAAGCTTTTCTTTTCTAAGCTCCGATATCTTTTTTCGGCCACGAATAATCGCGGTAGCGGCGACAGGGGTACCAGCGACCAATGCCCAAAGCGCTGGGTCCTGGAGATATTGCGTCATAGGTCTCTCTTCGGATGACGAAGCCACCAGGTGCCGTGTGCCCGGCTGCCGTGTGGATATTCAAACGCGGCCCCAGACACTCGACGAACGGCCGCGCACAGTCGCCTGCCAGAAAGCCTCTGAAGGCCCGGATAATGGCATAGCTCTCCCCGGGGTGGCGTTTTTCTCAGGCTGATACGCGGAATTCACTTTTGCCATAGCAGGTGACTACCCGGTTGGCAAGTGCGATGATCTTAGCATCACGCCATCGACGGTAGTCCAACAGCGATCCGTAACCTTCTGACACCTGACGGAGATTCAACAAAGGTTCCCTTTGGGGCCATTGGCTCCCGGCGCCGCTCCCGAGCGCAACCGGTTGGGTCGCTTCCTGACGACCCGCTAGCACTTCGCCACCGCCCGGCAACGAACGCAACACACCACGAAACCGCAGGCCGGATCGCTGATTCAGAACACCGTGCACGCAGGCGATCTTGTCGCCGCGCCCGCACCCCGCACCGTCACCCGCGGGCCGGCGTCCCGCGAGGAGCGGCGCGCAGCGGCCCCTCCGCGCGCAGGCCGCGGCCGCCGTCAACACACCGCGTCCCGCACGGCGTCAACGGCGGCGTCAAACGGCCCGAGGCCGACCGGCGCGTCCTCGGACCTCGGCACCACCCCGGTCGCGCCGCCCACCAACGGGCCCGCCGCGCACCGCGGCCGACGGACCGTCAGACGGACGGTGCCGCCACCGGCCCCTGCATCTGCTCGCTGATCCAGTGCAGCGACTCGGGCATCCGCTTGATGTAGGTGTGACCGCTGTGCACACCATCCGGTATTTCGAAGAGCGTGGAGTGGATCGGCCCGCGGACCCCGCCGGTGTAACCGCTGATGAACCGCTTCACATCGGGCACCGCGTCCTCCTTGCTCCCGAGCTCGAAGGCCAGGTAGACCGGCGGCCCGCCGCGCGCCGCCAACTGCCGCGCCAGATGCCGCGGGTCGTTCGCCAGCTTCTCGGCCGGGTGCCCCTTCCACAGCGGCGAGTCCGGAGCGGTGTCGGGACCGTTGACGATCGCCGCCTTGAACCGCTGCGGCTCCTTGAGCACCGCCTTCAACGCCGCGAACCCGCCCGACGAGGAGCCCATGAAGGCCCAGCCGTCCCGCGTCGCATACGTACGGAAGTTGGTCCGGGCGAACTCCGGCACGTCCCGCGTCAGCCAGCTCCCCATCTTCGGCTGCCCCGGGATGTCGCTGCCGTCGTAGTACGTCTTGCGGGGATTGAGCACCGGCATCACCAGGATGAAGGGCAGCGTCTTGCCCTCCTTCGCCCACTCCGACAGCCGCTCCTCCAGCGCGAACGGCGCATCCGTCCAGTAGTTGGACGGATACCCCCAGGCACCAGGCAGCGCGATCAGCACCGGGAAGCCGCTCCGGGCGTACTTGGCCTGGTTGTACTGCGGCGGCACCCAGGCCCACATGTCCCCGGTGTAGCCGGACACCCGCCCGTGCCACTTGGTGTGCACCACCTTGGTGCCGTCTTCCCCGGTCGCGCGGTAGGTGGTGAACACCGAGCGGGGGCCCCGCGGCATCACCACCTGCGGCCGACCGTTGAGCGCGTCCGCGGTACGGGCCCGCAGCCGGGGCACGTTCGACGCGTCCACGACGTCCTGCCCCGGCCCGCCGCATCCGGCCAGCAGCCCCAAGGCCACCACACTCACCGCAGCTCGGACGCGCAGGGACTTCATCGGAACGATCTCCTCAGGCACTTGGGGCCGGCCGGGACACCACGGTGCCACCGCGAAACCGGTCGAAAGGCACCACTTTAAGATCGACCCGGCCGCTGCCGAACGCCGCCCCCGCCCTTCGTGACCTGGGGTTTACCGATCTGTATCACCATGAAGACGAACACCCACGTCAAGCGCGCCGAACACGTTTCCCCCTAACGGTGCAGCCCATCCGCTGTTTGCCCCACGGTCAGCTCTGGCATCGTGGGTCGTTCCTAGGGAAGTGCACGGCGCTGTGCCGTGGTTGGGGATGACCGATGACCGCGTGGGCCGATCACGAGCCGCTGCCCGCCGTAGTGGGGCGGGCAGTTGAGCACGAGCAGGTGACCGGGCTGCTGGGCGGGCCCGGGCCGGTCACGCTCACCGGACCGGCCGGGGTGGGCAAGAGCCTGCTGGCCCGGGCCGTCCTCCAGGAGCACCCCGCGGCCCACCCGGGCACCGTCGTCCGGATCGCCTGCTGGGACGGACTGACCGCGGACGAGCTGACCGGCGCCCTCCGTCGCACGGCCGGCCTCCCGCCGGCAGGCACCGTCGAAGAACTCGCCCGGCACTGCCGCGCCCACCGCATGATCGTCCTCCTCGACGACTGCGACCCGCTGCTCCACGCCTGCGCGGCCCTGGTCCGCCGGCTGCTGCGGACCGAACCCGCACTGCGGATCATGGCGACGGCCCGCCGCCCGCTGGGGCTGCCCGGCGAACGGACCGTCGGCCTCGCCCCGCTGCCGGTGACCCTCGGCGAGGGCATCGCCGGACCGGCCGTCGAACTCCTCGCCGCGCGCACCGGCCCCGCCGCCCCGGAGCTGCTGGTCGCGGTGTGCCGGGCGCTGGAGGGCTGCCCGCTGGCGATCGAACTGGCCGCCCGGCAGCTGGACCGGACGACGCTGGCCCAACTCGCCGCCCGGCTGGACGCGGACGGCCCACTGCACTTCTCCGGCCCCTCCCCCACCACCCGCCACACCTCGCTGCACGCCGCGCACGCCGCCGGCTACGCCCTCTGCTCCCCTCTCGACCGCCGGGTCTGGGCCCGCCTCTCGGCCCTCCCCGGCGACTTCGACCCCTGGCTCGCGCAGTGCGTCTGTGCCAGCAGTGACGTTTCTGCAGCCGCCGTCGGCGACGCCCTGGAACGCCTGCGCACCGCCTCCGTCCTCGAATGCGTACGCGACGCCGCGGGCGCCCCCGGCTCCGGTACCGCGCTGCCGCCCCGCTACCGGCTTCCGCGCGGCGCCCGCGACTTCGGGCGGCTCCGACTGCGCGAGGCCGGCGACGAGGCCGGGGCCCTGCGCCGGTTCCGGCAGGGGTGCGCTGCCCTCGCGGCCGAGGCCCAGATCACCTGGCAGGGCACCGGCCAGCAACTCGCCGTCCGCCTCGTCGAGGACGAGCAGCACCACCTCGACGCGGCGCTGACCCGGCCCCCGTTGGATGCCGAGGACGCACTCGGCGCCCTGGACATCGCGGTCTCCCTGTGGTTCCAGTGGGCGGCCTGCGGCTTCCGCCGCGAAGGCCGCGCCCACCTGGACCGACTGCTCCCGCTCGCCCAGGAGGACACCGCGCTCCGGGCCCGCGCCCTGTGGCTCGCCGGCTACCTCGCGGCCCAGGAGAACGCCCCCGCCGCCGCGGGACCCCTGCTCGCCCAGGCGTGGCAGGCAGCCGTGATGCACGCGGACGCCGACGGCCTGGCCCGTATCGCCCACGCACACGCGGTCCTCGCGCTCCACCGCGAGGACACCGCGACCGCCGTGGCCTGTCTGGAAGAGGCCGCCCGACACTCCTCCCGCGACCCGTGGTTCGGCCCCGGCCCCGCCCACAGCTGGGCCCTGCTCGCCCTCGCCCTCGCCCCGCTCGACGCGTCCCGGGCCCGGACCGCGGCCCGCCGCGCCTGGGAATCCCGCCACGCCGACAGCGACTTCTGGCTGCACTCCACGATCCTCTACGCCCGCGCGCTGATCGAACGCACCCACGGCGACCCGGCCGCCGCGCTCCGGGCCTGCCGCAAGGCCCTGGTCGCCAAGAAGCTGATCGGCGACCCGCTCTTCATCGTGGGCGCCCGCACCATGCTGGCCGGGCTGCGCCGCGGCGTCCGCACCGCCGCCCCGGTGCGCCCGACCGGCGGCGAGCCGCGCTGGTGGCGCCGTGCCGACCCCGACCCCGACGACCGTCCGTTCTTCTCCCGGCCGCGCACCGGGCCGTGAGCCCACGCCATCGACCTCGGGACCGGAACCGTACGTGACGCGGCAACTGCGCTCGGGATGCGAAGCCGCCGGGGCCGTCGCATCCTGGAGGCATGAAGCGTGCCCCCGTCATCGTGCATCCGCCGTCCACCGGCGGCCGCCGCGTCACGCTCCACGGACACGATCTGGGCCGGGCACTGCGCCCCGGCGACGTGGCCGCGATCCTTCGCCGGGCCGGATTCTCCACCGCACGCTTCGTCTGGGAGGACACCGGCGTCATCGAGTGGCGCGACGGCGGGCCGGACACCTGGCAGATGCCGTAGCGGGCACCCAGCGGGCGGGTGCCACAACAACGGGATCCCCTTCCGTCCCCCGGGCCGAGCACGGGAAAAGCGCGGCGCCCCGGACGTCCACGTCAGGACATCCGGGGCGCCGTGTGCGTGCGCCGGCCGCCGGCTCAGTCGCGCGTGGTCGCGGCGACCGGGGCCTGGGCCTCGACCGCCGCCGCCTCGCGCGCCGCGGCCGCCTTCTTCGCCCGGTGCTTCATCAGCAGGAACGACCCGATGCCGAACAGCACCGCGGCGACCAGGCCCCACACCGAGAAGCGCTTGAGCCAGGGCTCGGCGACGATGCCGACGGTGTAGATCAACGCGGTCGTACCGCCGGCCCAGATGATGCCGCCGAGGATGTTGGCGATCAGGAACTTCCAGTACGGCATCTTCAGCACGCCCGCGAGCGGACCGGCGAAGATCCGCAGCAGCGCGATGAAGCGGCCGAAGAACACGGCCCACATGCCCCACTTCTCGAACTTCGCCTCCGCCATGGCGACATGGTCCGGACCGAAGTGCTTGGGGAACTTCCGGCCGGCCCAGGCCAGCAACGGCTTGCCGCCCTTGCGACCGATCATGTAGCCGATGGAGTCACCGATGATCGCGCCGGCGGAGGCACAGGCACCCAGCACATAGGGGTTGATGTGGTCCTGGGTCGCGGCCAGGATCGACGCGCTGACGAGGACGATCTCACCGGGCAGCGGAATGCCCAGGCTCTCCAGCCCGATGACCAACCCCACAAGGAGGTAGACGCTCACGGCGGGTACCGTCGCCAGCCACTCCTGGATGTGCAAGGCCGCTTCCTCCGCTGATGTAGGGCCCCATGGGCCGTTGCCCGGTGCCGCGGCACCGGTCGGTCGTTTCCCTGGCGCGCCGCATCGGCGCGCCGGGGAAGCGTACTCGACCGGATCGTCCCGATCATGAATCCCCGAACGAGGATCACGAATCCCCGAACGAGCGGTGGCTTTCGCGACGACACCTATGGAGACGCCTCAACACCGGTCAAAGTTCCGCTCCGACCCGAAACGGCCGAGGCGGAGGGCCTCAGCGGGGTGGCCCCATCCGCTCACCCACGGTCACCGTCGGGCCGCAGCCTCGCTCAGCAGCCTCACTGATTGGGGCGGAGCGTCCACACGATCGTCATCTCGCCGGTGATCGCGCCGTCCTTGTCGCGGGTGATCTCGACCTTCACCGGGAACTCCGGGCGCCCCCCGGCGTCCAGCTCGGCGATCACCTCGGATATCGGGCGGCCCAGCTCGGCGGTGGCGGTGACCGCCCCCATGGCGAGCTTCTTGTAGCCGATCTCGGCACCCACGGCCAACGGCACGGCGCGGCCGAGCTGATCGCCGAAGGCCGTCATCACGATCGCGCCACTGGCGGACTCGGCCAGCGTGAACATCGCGCCGGGGATGTGTCCTTAACCACACGAGGGACGCGGGCGCCGGACGTGACTCAACGTGGAGCACACGTGTCCTGGCGTCGTAGTACAGCTCCAGTCCCAGCTCCCGATACAGCTCCTCTTTCCGAGAAGGATCAGCGCGGCAGAGTCGGCCCTTGATGTCGCCGAGATCGGCTACGATCCGGCGGAGTTCCTCAACCGTCAGACGCTCTGCTGTCGGGTCAAGCCGTCGCGCCAACCGCTGGTCCGCCAGGCGCTTGTCTCGTTGTGCTTCGGCGATCCATTCGGCGACGACCGTTGGGTCCGCCCCGGCATCGAGCGCAGCCCGGTACTGGGCGAGTTTCTGCTCGATGACATGGATCGTGCGCCTAGCCTCGTCGGCGACTACCGAATCTTCGGCCAATGTCCGCTGTGCCCGCACCATCTCGCCGAGAGTCTCGCTGAGCCGGGGCTCCTCGAAAGCTGTCGAAATCCAGGTATCGAGCGGCGGTACGATCAGTTCTTCCCTCAAGTGGATCGACAGAGGGTGATCCACCCCAGTGGCTTTGGCGTACTCTCCTGGATAGACGCAACGGTAGTACAGCCGACCATGACTGGCAGCTCCCAGCATTTTGCGCTTACAGATCCTGCAGCGCAACATTCCACGTAGGACATAAGGGCGAGAGCTCGCACGTGGGCTTCGTTCGGCAACGGCACCGTCTCGACGGTTTACCATTCTTTGTTGTACTTCCTCAAAGATCCCTTTCGGCACCAGAGGCTCATGCATCCGCTCCATCGAGTAAATCCACTTGTCGGGCGCATTAGCGATGAGTTTGTTTCGATGCCCCAGAGTGACATCCTCGACGTCGATCAGAACTTCGTCTTTCCGATGACGGTTCCAGACCTGATGTCCCGTGTATCGAGGGTTCACCAAGATTTTCTTCACCGTATTCTTCGACCACGCGGCCGAACTCCGGTGCCGATTACGGTCAACGTCGTATCGGGATGGGCATGGGATACCGTCGCGGATCAACGCCTCAGCGATGGCGTGCAACCCCTTGCCGGCGAGATACTCTCGATAGATCCTCTTGACCACCGGTGCTGTCGCAGTATCAGGCTCCAGTCGGCGGAGCCGCTTTCCGTCGGCAGCTCTCGCCGGATTCGGATGTGGACCTGCGTCTACCAGACGGTACCCGTAGGGGGGACGACCACCTAGGAACCGTCCTTCGGTGGCGGTCAGTGCCTCCATCGTCGCACGCACTCGGATTTTGATGCGATTACGCTCGGCTTTGGATGTGCCACCGTAGATGGACATCAGCAGGTCATGCGCGTCGGAACCAGGGTCGACCGCGCCGCCGACCTCGGGAACCCAGAGCGGCACCCCGTAATGCTGGAAGAGCGGGAAGATCAGGCTGAACTGATTCCCATAGAACATGCGCTGCGGTTCACCGATGACGACTGCATCAAAACCGCGGTGAGGATTCTTCAGCTCACTCAGCAACGCGGTGGCTCGCGGTCGGCGCTGCCACGGCAGGGCGCGAGTCTGACCGATGTCGAAATACTCGTCTGTGATCACCCCGTTCACCGATGAGATGAGGGCTTCGGCTCGGTGACGCTGCCAGGCGCGTGAGGCGTCAGGGTCTTGCAGGTCCTCTCTGGAAACGCGCCCAGCGAAGGCGAAATTAACCATGATGGCTCCAAAGTTGTCCGGCCATGCGATGGAATGACCGTGGGCGGGAACATCGGGTGTCCCTGTCGTAGCTGAATCTCATGCAGAGCGCCAGCAACGCCGGGAAGTGGCCTCTCATCTCCTTCCAAGCCAACCGGTCGACGCCTCTTGAGTAATCTGCTCACGCCGATATTCCTCAAGAATGATGCGCAGCAGAATGCCTGCAGCACAGGGGGTAATCGATGGCGGCTCCGCAGGAAGCAGCACTCGGATCACATTCGCTTTTGGTGCTTTCCGTTGTGGTCTTTTGCCAGAAACCACCCGCGGTGTCGCCGACGGCCGTGGACGTTCTGTCTCGGCGCCCAGGTGAGGGCCGTGGCTGCTTGTGCTGCCACGGCCCTCGGATGGCCGGCTCACCACCGCTGCCGAGAGGCAGCCAGCCGCGAGAGAGCCACGCTGCGGTGGCCCTCGCCGACGTCCACGAGGAGGGCCTCACCGACGAGTCCACAAGCCGCCAATGCGGCGGGATACGAGAGCCGATCGCGCACCGGTTCGGGCACGGCGTCGGGCTTGCTCATGTTCTCGTCCCGGTAACAGGGTTCGGGAGCCATGGGTGTCATCGAGCCTCCCTCCGGGCGCAGTAGCGGCCGTGAGTGTCTGGCTCCGGTCGGTGCCGGACCTTCCCTGTCGATGAGCTTCCGAGTTTGGTGAAGATGAGCACGTCCTCGTGTTGCACCACCGAGAGGGGGATGCCCTGGCGGCGGGCGTCGCGGACGTTCTTCATCTGGAAGAACGAGGGGCGGGTGACGAGGCGGCCGTCGCGGATGCCGGCGAGGAGGGCGACGCAGCGTTCGGCGGGGACGAGGCCGGCGGCTTTGCCAGCAGCCAGCACGGCGGAGGGCAGGTCGATGAGTTCGCCGCGTTCGCGCCAAGGGCGGGTGGTGACGACCGCCATGCCGCCGAGGCGGAGCATGGTGCGGCACTGGGCGAGGATCGTGGTGAAGGCTTCCAGGAGGTGTGCGGTGGAGACGTGGGCGAGGTTGGCGCGGTCGTGTCCGTAGCGGAAGTCCTTCTTGACGACACCGGGTTCGCCGGTCTCGCGGGAGGAGCGGACCTGACCATGGACGCTCGGTCCGTATGGGGGTGAGGTGACCACGAGGTCTACCTCGCCGCGCATGGCGGCGGGGGTGAGGTTGGTGAGGCGTCGGGCGTCGCCGCATCGGACGATGCCGGTGCCCGTGCCGCTTTCTTGTGCGGCGGTGCGGGCGTTGAGGGAGGCGAGGGTTGCCCACTGCGGTTCGTATTCGACGCCGAGGGCGTTGCGGCCGAGGTGGAGGGCTTCAACGAGGGTGGTGCCAATGCCGCACATCGGGTCCAGGACCAGATCACCGGGGCGGGTGTACGTGCGGATGGCGTGCGTAGCGATGCCGGGGTGCATCTTGGCCGGGTGCGCCGCCGAGCCGGCAACGTAGCGGCCTTTGCGCTGGGCGGGGGCGGAGGTAGGGGCGGTGTTCCACACCGAGGAAGAGCGCGTCATGAGAGATCTCCTTGGCTCAGGCGTGGATGGCGGCCAGGGCGATCAGGTCGCTGTGGGCCACCCCGGGGCTGGCATCGGTGGGTGGGGTGGGGATGAGGCGGTCGTCGGCGGGGTGGGCATGCGCGACGATGACGTGCTGGAGGTACCGGAAGCCGGCGGTGCGGGCGCAGGCGATGAGGGAGCCGAGCGGGTCGGTGAGAATGCCCTCGTCTCGGCGCTGACGAGTGGCCAGCAGGAGCAGGCCGTCGGCGGGCAGGAGGCGGTGGGCGCGGTGGAAGAACCCGGGCCAGCCGTCCTCCATCCCGCCAGGCATCTCCCTTACACCGCCGCATACCGGAACGTTGGTGGGGTCCGGGAGAACGTCGGGGTGGAGTTCGGCCAGCAGCAGCGACAGTCTGCTGGGGGCGCCGTCGGTGTAGGTGAGGACGGGGATACGGGCGTCCATACCCGACTCGGTGTCCCGTACGGAGATCTTCAGCAGGGGCGCGGGCCGTTGATCGGCCCGGGTGGTGAACACGGTCCGGACTCGCTCGATGGCCCAGTCGGGGAGGACGGTGCCGGGGGTGGGGGCGGCCTGTGGTTCGTCGGGGGCGGGGAGCCAGATGGTGGTCGGCAAGGGGCGGGGGGCGCGAGGCCGGGTGGTGTGCGGGGTGCGGGGCGAAGTGGTGCGCATCGGTGAGTGGCACCCGGGAAGTGGGATCGAATCCGTCTGGTGCTGACATGAAGTAAAGAGAAACGACCGGCCGGAATTGTCATCCACGGCAGGAACGTTCGATTCACTGCTGCGGCAGCAGGCTGCCCGTGCCGTCATGGACCCGACCCGTTCATCTGGTGGCATTTGCCCAGTTCAGATGCGCAACGAGCCAGTGCCGAGCCATCGGCGAGCCAGTGCCGAGCCACCCCTCCAGCCACCCGACAGCCGGGTTGGGACAGCACGAAAAATTTTCTTTGTTCGGTATCAAATGGCGCAACGGCAATTATCCCGCTTCCTCTTCAGGTGTAGCTGGCGTCCATGCGCCAGCCGCGTCGTCCGGGGCGTCTGAGTGCGGGAAGCGGATGGGGAAGGTGTGTCCCGATCGGCGCGTGGTATCCACCAGCTCGGGCTGACGAGTTGGTCGAAGGCTCCGTGCAGGCGCTCGGTGGTGGCCGCCCGCTGGAACGGCTCGGCCGCGTAGCCTCCGAGCCTGAGGGCTGAGGACTCGGTTGAGTGGTCGGGTCGTCCGGGTTGAGCCGGGTCTCGTGCCACAGGAACGCCCCAGCATTCCTCCGCCAGCGAACGCGGGGACGCTGCACGAAGACGGACGAAGCCGTCCATGAACTGAACTGCTGTCAGCACACCCCACGCAGCCGATTCCCGTCGTGCCCGCAGAGGACCACCCACGGAGTCTCCACGGGGACGTCGGCCGCGGCTGATGACGGCGATCCGCTGCCGTCAGCGCATCGGGCCAACGTGCCGTGGCGGGATTCCTGGCTTCCTCTCGGAGTGGCACCCTCAAGCGCCAGCTACGGCTCGTCCCTGGCCCGTTCAAGTATTCCGAGGCTGTGGCGCAGCGAGCCAGTGGTGAGCCAGTGCCGGGCCATAGCGCGGGGGGTGCAGGGGTTCGGCTGGTACGGCTTGGAAATTTCTTTTTGTTCGATTCCGGGTGGCGAAGGTGCAGGCGCGGTGCTGGTCATCGGGGCGGGCTAGCTGCGGGGTATCGCACAGCCCGGACCATTGGTCCGGGTGTCGCGCGGGGGTGGCGCGCGGGTGGTCCGTTGGCGGCACGGGGTGGTGACAGGGGTGGCGGCAGATGTTGTCCGCCACTCCCACCAGGAGCTCAGATGCACCACCTCTCCCGTCCCTCCCGTCGCCACTCCGCTTGCCCTCGTCCTGGCGGCCTTTCGCCGCTTCAGACGCTGGAGGGGTCCTTCCTTGCCCTCGCCACGGCGGCCGAGCCGCTGATGCTGCCCGCGCACCTGGTCTGCGAGGAGCCGGAGCAGTCCGTGCTGCCCGTCGACCAGGTCCGCACTCGCCTTGCCCACCCCGGTACGCCGAAGGTGCTGCATGAGCGGGCCTGGCGTGAAGTGGTCCGCCGCGCCCGACAGCTCGGTGCGCCGTGGGACACGGTGGCCCTGGGCATGACCGTGCCGGTGTTGCACCGGATGCTGGCCCGCCTGGGGCGCTGTGATCACCTGGAGCGTGCAGAGCTGGAGCAGGAGGCGCTCGCTGCGGTGACCACCGCCCTGTACGCCGTGGACGCCGATGGCTCTGGTGTGGGGTGGGCGTTGTTCGCTGCGGCCGACCGGGCGGTGCATCGCCTGGAGTACGCCGCACGCCGCCGCGCCCAGCGGGAAACCGGGCCGGAGGAGGCCAGCGCAAGCCGCCTTGGCCAAGGTGGTGACCCGGCCGCATCACCAGCCCTCGCGAGTGAAGCCGGAAGTGGTGAGGCGGAGGACGAGTACACGGTGCTTGCCCTCGCAGTCAGGGCCCGTGCGGTGACCATCGCCGAGGCGCAGCTGATCGCCCGTACGCGTCTGGAGGGTGAGCCGATGCAACGCCTCGCCGCTGAGCGAGAGGTGAGTTGCCGTCAGCTCTACCGTCACCGCGCCGCGGCCGAGCAGCATCTGGCCGCGTATCTGCGCCACCAGTCGCGCGAGCGGTGACTGTCGGCTGTTCGGAGACTTTTCCAGCGGCGGATGTCAATTTCGCTGCCCTGAGTCTCTTTTACAAGTGAGCGTCACCGTCGGATCCGCGCCATGGATGTGGCGGTGGCACTCAGCCAGGCACCGTCACGGTTGCTGACGGGGTCTGTTGCCGCCGGTGGGGTGAGCACGTCCGTCTCGTGCTGACACCCGAGCCCCGTTCCCGCCGCTCCTTGAAGGAGGACGGCCCCGGACAGCGGGATCTGTGCTCACCCCACCGCACAGCACCGTACACGGCGGTATGACCTGCGCCGCCGACCTGTCTCGCGCTTTTCCGTTTCCCCAGCTGCCGTTGGAGGCGTCCGTGATGTTCGCAACGATCCGCCGGCCGTGCCGACGCCTGCTGCGCCACGGGGGCCGCTGGGCGGCCCGGTTCGGCTTCACCACCGCAGTCGCGCTCGTCGTGCTGTTGGTGGATGGGTCGCAGGGGTGGGCGGTCGCGACCATCCCGACTGTGATCAACAATCTGCGGAACTGGATCACCGGCATCCTCGCCGGGCTCGCCACCCTGTTCCTCACCTTCGGCGGGCTGCGCTACCTGGCGGCAGGGGGTGATCCGGGCGAAGTCGAAGCCGCCAAGCGGGCCTTGAAGGCCGCCGCCATCGGCTACGCCCTGGCGGTCCTGGCCCCGGCCCTGGTGACCGTGCTGCAGGGCATCGTCGGTGCGGGCGGCGGAGGCGGGCAGTGACCCACCGCAGACGCTACCTCCCCTCGCTGCCCATGTTCTTCGGCCTCGTTCTCCTCGCCCTGGGCCCGTTGTCTGCTCAGCCGGCCTTCGCCCAAGCGGCGCCTGAAGCGATTGCCGTGCCTTGGGCGCCGGCAACTCCCGATCCACCCCAACCTGAACCTCAACCTGCACCCGGCCCCGCTGCCACTCCGCATCCCAAGCAGCCCTCATCGCCCCCGCCCGCTCCAAAACCAGGGCCGACTCCGGCCCCGGGGCGCCCGTCCTCGCAGCCTTCGCGGCCGCCGTCCCCTGGGCCGGCTCCGGGGCCTACGCCTCCGGCCTGTGAGGCCATGGGCAAGGAGTGCGTCAAGGACACCTCCTCCGGCTGGGACGCACTGACCGACATCCCCGGCCTGATCGTGAACGCGATCACCTCGTTCCTCGGCACGCTGATCGAGCAGGTCATGAAGCCGCTCCGCGAGTTCCTCGCCGACACCCTGCTGGCCACCCCCGACGTCACCCAGCACGCCGACATCAAACGGTTGTGGACCGCCATGCTGGGGATCACCGCCGGGATCTACGTACTGTTCGTGACCGCGGGCGGCATCACCGTCATGGGCTACGAGACCGTCCAGTCCCGCTATGCCCTCAAACAGATCCTGCCGCGGCTGCTGGTGGGGATGGTTGCGGCCACCACCTCGTTGACCGTGATGGGGAAGGCGATCGGCCTGGCCAACGCGCTCGCCCACGCGATCATGGCTACCGATCTGGCCGATGCTGGGCAGGGCATGGTCGAACGGGTCCTGCCGTTCGCGCTCTTCGGTGCGGCCGGGCTGAAGTTGTACCTGATCTTGCTGGCGATCGCGGTGGTCGCGCTGGTGCTGGCCGTGTCGATCGGTTTCATGGTGCGGGTCGCGGTGATGGCCCTGCTGGCCGTGGGCGCGCCGCTGGCCTTGGCGTGTCATGCGCATCCGGTGACCGATCCGGTGGCTCGGTTGTGGTGGCGGGCGTTGGCCGGCTGCTTGGTCATTCAGGTCGCGCAGTCGGTGACGTTCGTCCTTGCCCTCAAGCTGTTCTTCGCGCCCGGGGCGTCGACGTTGGGGATTCCGAAGTCCGATCAGTTGGGCACGTTGCTGGCCGGGCTGGGCTTGTTCTGGGTGCTGTTCAAGATTCCGGGCTGGACGCTGCAGGTCGTGCTGCGGGGGACGCCGGTTCACCAGCCGCATGCGCCGGCTGGGGTGCGGGTGCTCAAGCACCTGGCGATGTACCGGCTCATGGACCACTACCTCCCCGCCACGCGCCTGCTGCGACGTCGCCCCGGAGGCACAGGGGGCAGTGGGGGAACCGGGTTCCGGCCAGGGCGTGGCGGTCCGGGAGGCAGCGGTGGGCGCGGCGGTGGAGGAGGCAGTCGCCCCTCTCGTCCTGGCCCGGGACGTGGCGGAGGAGGCGTGCGGGGCCGCGGCCAGGCACCTCTAGCCCCAGGCCGCGCCGCTGTCAGATCGTCTACCGCGAGGTCCGGTGGGCCTGTTGACGGCCGGGCCGGGCCTGATGCCCCTGCGGCGGAGGGAGCCCGTCGGGCAGGCCCCACCGGGCGGATGGGCACCGCGCCCGCCGCCATCGGTTCCCTCAGCCCCATGACCAGGGTGCCAGCCGGTCAGGCGTCCCGGCGTCGCAGCCCAAGCACCACCACCATCGCCACCGCTCCCGGCTCAAGAGGCCCCCGCGCCCTGCCCCACGCCGTCCCGGTTCGTCGGCAACGCCAACTCACCTTTCCCATCCCTGCCGAACGCGTCCCGACACGGCCGTCCCGGCCCGCCCAGATGGGGCTGCCGAGCAGAGCCCAGCGCACTCCCACCTCTCCGCCGGCCTCCCGCCCCCGGCTCCCCACGCCGCCGACCATCAGCTCGGCTTTGCCGCCGCGGACCCGGCAGCTGGCTCTCCCCGTCCCCGCCGAACGCGTCCGCCTGCGCCCACCGCGCCCCATGCAACTACGCCTGCCCCTCGAACCACCTCGGAGGTAATCCCATGGCAGGACCCGACGACCCGACGGCTGCGCCGTATGCCACGCGGATCCCCGCTGACATCTCCCGCCCGGACCGGATCCTGGGCCCCTTCACCGCCCGACAGTCCGCGATCCTCACCGTCACGGCGGTGGTGTTGTACGGCGGCTGGTGGGCCACCCGCCCTCTCATCACCCCACTTGCCTACGCGGCTCTGGTGATTCCGATCGCCGGGGCGGCGGCCACTCTCGCCCTCGGCCGACGGGAGGGCATCGGCCTCGACCGCTTCCTCGTCGCTGCCGCCCAGCACGCCCGTACGCCCAAACGCCGTGTGCACGCTCCGGAAGGCGTTCCACCACTCCCAGGCGTCGTTCCCAGCCGCTGGCTGCAGAGCGCGGGACCGCCTCCCACCGCGATGCGCATGCCCTGCGACGGTGTCACCACAGGTGGAGTGCTCGATTTGGGAGACGAAGGCAAGGCAGCCGTCGCGGAGTGCTCAACGGTCAACTTCGAGTTGCGTTCGGCATCCGAGCAGCAGGGTCTGAGCGCGGCGTTCGCCCGGTGGCTCAACTCTCTGACCGGCCCGACGCAACTGCTGGTGCGCTGCCACCAGTTTGACCTCTCCCCAGCCATCGAGCGCCTGCAGCATCATGCCGCCGCGCTGCCGCACCCGGCGCTGGAACGAGCCGCCCGCGACCACGCCGACTTCCTCGCCGACCTCTCATTGAACCGAGACCTCCTGGGCCGGCAGATCCTGCTCGTCGCCCGCGAAGACCCTGCGGCGCACGAGGTGCGGCGCAGCGGAGGTGAGGGGCGGGCTCGGCAGCGCCTGGAGGAGGCCGCCCGCGCCCTCGCGCCAGCGGAGATCACTGTCACGCCCCTGGACAGCCGGCGGACCACCGACCTGGTGAGCGCGGCCTGCAACCCCGACACCCCCGCACCACCCGATGGCCGACCGGAAGGTGACCTGTGATGCCACGACTTCTCCCGAGCCGACGTCGTCCCCACGCTTCAGCCCCGGTGACTGACGTCGGGTCGCTGCTGGACGTGGCCGGCCCCGAGTCCCTTGAGGTCCACGCCCGAGCCCTCGCCATCGGTGCCCACCTGGCTACCACGCTGGTCGTCACCGGCTACCCGGCCGAGGTCACCCCCGGCTGGCTCGCCCCGCTTCTGAACTTCCCCGGCCACCTCGACATCGCCCTACACATCGAGCCCGTCCCCAACCCGGTGGCCGCAGCCGGACTGAAGAAGCAGCGCGCCCGCCTCGAATCCGGCCGCCGCACCGGCTTCTCCAAGGGACACCTGGACGACCCCGAGGTCGAGGCTGCAGCCGCGGACGCCGCGGAGCTGGCCTACCGCATCGCCCGCGGCGAAGGGAAACTCTTCCACCTCGCCCTCTACCTCACCGTCCACGCCCCGGATGAAGAAACCCTCGCCGATCAGGCCGCCGCTGTTCGAGCCATCGCCGAGTCCCTGCTGATGACGGTGGCGCCGACCACCTACCGGGCGCTGCCCGGCTGGCTGGCCACCCTCCCGCTCGGCCTCGACACCCTCAAGATCCGCCGGACGTTCGACACCGCCGCCCTGGCCGCGTGCTTCCCCCTCACCAGCCCCGACCTCCCTCTCCCCACCAGCGCGGAGGGCGGAGAGTCAGGGGTGTTGTACGGCCTGAACGTGGTCTCCGGCGCGCCGGTGCTGTGGGACCGCTTCGCGCAGGAGAACTTCAACTCCATCACTCTGGCCCGCTCCGGCGCCGGCAAGTCCTATCTGACCAAACTGGAGTTGCTGCGGCTGCTGTTCACCGGCGTCACCGCGTCGGTGATTGACCCGGAGGACGAGTACGTCCGCCTCGCCGAAACCGTCGGCGGACGCGTGGTCGCCCTCGGCGCCGACGGCGTACGTCTCAACCCCTTCGACCTCCCACCATCCACACCCGATGGCGAAGATGTCCTGACGCGGCGGGTGCTGTTCCTGCATACCTTCCTCGCCGCCCTGCTGAGCACCGACCTGTCCGCTGCCGAGAAGGCGGTGCTGGACAAGGCAATCCTTGCCGCATATACGAGCACCGGGATCACCGCGGACCCGCGCACCTGGCAGCGCACCCCGCCCACGCTCGCCGACCTGGCAACCACCCTGGCCGAGGTCGACACCGACACCGCAACCGCTCTCGCTGACCGGCTGACCCCGTACACCACCGGCTCGCACGCCCAGCTGTTCAACGGCCCCAGCACCGTCTCCACTACCGGGCACCTCATCGTCTTCGCCCTGCGCCGACTCCCGGACGAGGTCAAGACCCCGGCGATGCTGCTGGCCTTGGACGCCATCTGGCGGCAGGTCACCTCCCGCCCGGGCGCCGGCCGCCACCTGGTCGTGGTGGACGAGGCATGGCTGCTCATGCGCGACGAGGCCGGCGCCCGCTTCCTGTTCCGCATGGCCAAGGCCGCCCGCAAGTACTGGACGGGCCTGGCGGTGGTCACCCAGGATGCCGACGACGTCCTCGCCTCCCCGCTGGGCCGCGCCATCGTCTCCAACGCCGCCACCCAGACCCTGCTCCGCCAAGCCCCACAAGCCATCGAGGTGATCAGCGAGAACTTCCATCTCTGCCACGGCGAGCGGGAGTTCCTCCTCTCAGCCGGCCGTGGCGAAGCCCTGCTCCTGACCGGCGACCGGCGCCACAAGGTTGCCCTGATCAGCGTCGCGGCTCCCGGCGAACACGAGGTGATCACCACTGACCCTGGCGATCTCGCCGCCCAGAACCACGATGACGCTCCCCAGGCCAATGGCTGCTTCAACGATGAGACGCTTGGCAGCGAGGGCGGGGAGTGGGCCCCGTGACGACATTTACATTGACGCCCCTGAACCAGCCGGGCGGACCGCTGGTGGACTTCCTCACCGATCCCAGCGGCTTCTGGTCATGCACAAGCCGCGAATTCATCGCCTGGCTCGGGACGCAGACGCCGCTCCTTGCCCCCTGCGCCGCGGTCGCCGTGGCCGGCGGCTACGTACTGCGCCACCGCCTGCATCGGTGGCGTCAGTGCCGCCTGACCGAGGGCGCTCGCTGCGTGGACATCCTCGCGCCGCCCCACGTCGCCCCCAAGGGCGGCGAAGTCCTGTGGGCCCAGCTGTCGGGCCTCCTTCGCCCGTGGTGGCGTCGCATCACCACCGGGCAGCCCCACCTGGCCTTCGAATACACCTGGTCCCACACCGGACTGCGCATCCGCCTATGGGTCCCCGGCACCATTCCACTGGGCCTCGTCCGCCGTGCAGTCGAGGCCGCTTGGCCGGGCGCCCACACCCGCGTCACCGAACCCACCCCCCTCCTCCCGCCAGGTCACCCCCTCACTGCCGGCCGCCTGCGATCGGCCCGCCCCGACGTCCTGCCGCTACGCACTGACCACCCCACCGACCCCCTCCGCCCACTGCTACAAGCCGCCACCGGGATGACCGAAGGAGAGACTGCCTGCGTACAGGTCCTGGCCCGGCCAGCCACCGGCAGCGCACTGCGCCGCGCCCGCCGCCAGGCCCGACGCCTCAAGGCCGGCCATACCCCAGCCCGCTTGCCCGCCCTCGCGGCGCTCCTTCTCCACCGCCCCCAGCCCTCTGCCACCGGCAAGCAGGACCCGGAACACGGCTTGGTCGTGCGTCAGTCGGCGGCGAAACTCTCCGGCCCCCAGTGGCAATGCGCCCTTACCTACGCCGCCACCTGCGCCGTCAAGCAGGATCGGGCCGGTGATGTGGCGCGGGGGCGGGCTCATGCACTGGCGTCCGCCTTCGGTCTGTTCGCCGACCGCAACTACCTCACCCGCACCCGCCTCCGGCACCCCGAATCTCACCTCGCCGCCCGGCAGTTCCCCTCTTCCCGCTCCGCACTGCTGTCGGTGCCGGAACTGGCCGCCCTCGCCCACCTCCCCTCCGATGCCGACGCCCCCGGCCTGCAACGGGCCGGCGCCCGCTCCGTCCTCCCACCACCGCAAATCCCCGAACCCGCACCCGGCAAGGGGGTCAAGCCGCTGGGCCGCTCGGACACCGGCGCCCGCCGAAGCGTAGGTCTCGCCGTCGCCGACGCCCGCCACCACCTCCACGTCATGGGCGCAACAGGCTCCGGCAAATCCACCCTCATCGCCAACCTCGTCCTCGACGACGTACACCATCACCGCGGAGTCATCGTCATCGACCCCAAAGGCGACCTGGTCACCGACCTATTGGACCGCCTGCCCGACACCTGCGCCGACCGCCTGGTCCTCATCGACCCCGACGCCCCCCACAGACCGCCGTGCCTGAACGTCCTGGACGGCACCGACATCGACGTCGTCGTCGACAACATCACCGGCATCTTCCGCCGGATCTTCACCGCCTTCTGGGGACCGCGCACCGACGACCTCATGCGCGCCGCCTGCCTGACCCTCCTCAAACACCGCAACCACACAGGCCAACTGGTCACCCTCGCCGACATCCCCCGCCTCCTGGGCGAATCCGCCTACCGCCTGCGCATCATCCCCACCCTCAAAGACCCGGTCCTACGGGGTTTCTGGGCCTGGTACGAGTCGATGTCCGAACCCTCCCGCGCCGCCGTCGTCGGCCCCGTGATGAACAAGCTGCGCGCCTTCCTGCTGCGCGACTTCGCCCGCCGCGCGATTGCCGCCGGCCCCTCCACCTTCGACCTCACCGAGGTTCTCAACGGCGGCATCCTGCTGGCCCGCCTCCCCAAAGGCGCCCTCGGTGAGGAGACCGTCCGCCTGCTCGGCTCCTTCATCGTCGCCGGCGCCTGGCAAGCCGCCGCAGCCCGCGCCCGTATGCCCGAGCACCAGCGGATCGACGCCACCTTGAACGTCGATGAAGCACACAACTTCCTCACCCTCCCGTATCCACTGGAGGACATGCTCGCCGAGGCCCGCGGCTACCGCCTGTCCATGCTCCTGGCCCACCAGCACCTCGCCCAACTCCCACGTGACCTGCGTGAAGGCATCTCCGCCAACGCCCGCAACAAAGTCTTCTTCAACGCCTCCCCCGAAGACGCAAACGCCCTGGAACGCCACACCCTCCCCGCGCTGGCCGCCCACGACCTCGCCCACCTCGGCCCCTACCAAGCCGCCGCCCACCTCCTCACCATTGGCGCGGAATCGGCCGCCTTCACCCTCACCACCCGCCCCCTACCGCCCCCGGTCCCCGGCCGAGCCGCAGACCTCCGCGCAGCCGCCGACGGCCGCAACGGACCCCGTCCCGCCACCCGCCCCTGACCAAACCGAAACACGAAGCCTTGGTGGTGACTTGCCATGCCCGCACTCCCACGCCCCACCTCCGGCCCCGGCTCCCGCTACACCGCCCGCGCCGCCACCACCCGCCGCCGCCCGAACCACCACCACACCAACATCGCGGCCCTCTCCCACATCCTCACCAACCGAGACCTCTGGCTGGTCCAGATGCTCCACGAACACCGCGTCCTGACCACCCACCAAATCGCCCGCCTCGCCTACACCTCACTGCGCTCCGCCCAACGCCGCCTGCGCGCCCTCCACCAGCACGCCATCCTGGACTCCTTCCGCCCCCTGACCGCCACCGGCTCCGCCCCCGAGCACTACACCCTCGGTCCTGCCGGAGCCGCCCTGCTGGCCGCACACGCCGGACTCGACACCGCCGCCCTCGGCTGGCGTCCCACCCACACCGGCCGCATCGCCTACTCCCCCTCCCTCGGCCACGACCTCGGCGTCAACGACCTCCTCACCCACCTCGCCGCCCACACCCGCACCACCCCCGACACTGGACTTCCCGTCTGGCTGTCCGAACGCTCCGCGGCCCGGCGCTGGAGCGATCTGATCCGCCCCGACGCCTACGCCCACTGGCACGACGGCGACCGCCTCCTGCCGTTCTTTCTCGAATACGACACCGGCAGCCAACCCCTCGCCCGCGTCGAAGCCAAACTCACCGGCTATGCCGCCTTCGTCACCGCCACCAACACCCACCCTGCACTGCTGATCCACACCCGCACCCAGTCCCGGGACCAAGCCCTCCGCAACCGCCTGGCCCAGTCCGCCCGCGAACTGAACCTGCACGTGGCGACCTCATCCGCCGACTTCACCACAGTGCGCCCCTGGGGACCTTGGTGGACTCCCCTCCAGCCAGGCGCCCGCCGCCTCACCCTCACTGATCTCGCGAACCAATGGCCCGGCCTCAGCCCTGCCTCCGGCCTGGAACCCACCGCCGCCGACAACGCACTCACCCTCCCCATCTCCCCGCTGCCACCCGCCGTTCCCCAGGCCCAATCGTGAGTTCCCTGCTGACGAAAGCGGCGACCGGCATCGGGTGCACCGTCGTGGCTCTGCCGCTGCTCGCCGCCCTGACCATCGCCGCAGTGTTCGGCGGCCTCTCCACAGACAGCAGCGTGTCAGCCGCCCCGAGCGGGCACGCTCTGAACGACATTCCGTCCCGCATGCTCGCCCTCTACCAGCGCGCCGCCCTCGCCTGCCCCGGCCTGTCCTGGTCCCTCCTGGCCGCGATCGGCAAGGTCGAGACCGATCACGCCCGCCACCCCACCATGGTCTCGACCGCAGGCGCCGTCGGACCGATGCAATTCTTGCCGGCCACGTTCCAGGCGTACGCGCACCCCGTACCGCCCGGAGGCAAACAGCCACCCACCCCCTGGGACCCGGCCGACGCCGTCTACGCCGCCGCACGACTACTGTGCGCCAACGGCGCGAAGAACGGCAAAGACCTCCAGGCCGCCGTCTTCGCCTACAACCACTCCCACACCTACGTCAGCGCGGTCCTCACCACCGCCCGCAGATATACGGCTGCCACACCCCTGGCAACCGGAGCTGCTGCCAAGGCGGTTGCCTTCGCCCGCGCCCAGCTCGGCACCCCGTACGTATGGGGTGGCAATGGCCCCTCCGACGGAGGCTTCGACTGCTCCGGCCTCACCCAGACCGCCTACGAAGCCGCGAACATCCACCTGCCCCGCGTCGCACAAGCTCAATACGACGCCGGTCCCTATCTCCCGAAGGGAACGCAACTCGCACCAGGCGACCTGCTGTTCTTCGGCGCCAACCCTCACCACATCACCCACGTAAAGCTCTACACCGGCGGTGGAGAAGCGATCGATGCCCCGCACCCCGGAGCCGGCGTCCGCCAAGGGCCCGCACACACCAACACCCGTGCCTTCCAAGGAGCAACCAGGCCCGCGACGCACACAAAGGGGCGGTGACCGGTGAGACAGATCGCCGCCCGCGAAGCCGTTCGCCTCCTGCGCTCCATGACCCGCGTCCTGTGCGTCGTCGGAGTCCTGGCACTGGCCTTCACCACGGTCAACGTCACCCGATTCGCCACCAGTCGCGACGTTCCCCTGCCGATCGCCGTCCTCCTCGATCCGATGATCGGCACGGCGCTGGCCGGTGTCCTCTACGTCGACGCGCGCCTGGCCGCCTGGGGCATCACCCCACCGGCCTGGTCCACCACCCTGCGCTGGAGCGCCGGCTCCACCGCCGCGCTGATGAACACGTGGGAAAGCCTCTGGCCTGACGGGCAGATCGGCTGGCCCCACCACGCCGACCCCGCAGCCGTCCTCCTCCACCTCACCCCAGCCCTCCTCCTCATCGCCCTGACCGAAACCATCGCCGCCTACCGCCGCACCATCACCGACCTCCTCGACCACCTCACCTCCCCACAACCGCCCAACGCTCCCGTCCCCCGACCGACCACCGCCCCCACCGCCCCGGCCGCCCGCCCACCGACCGCCCCCCAGCCGGACACGTCCAGACCGCTCAACGAATCCGATAGTTGTCCGAGCGAGGCCGTCGACATCCCCGCCGCCGCAGACGGGCACCCAGCCGGGCCCGACACCGGCGACAACACCCCCAACGGCCAGCCCCCGCCCCCCAACCGCCCACCGGTCGGAACCGGGGCGGCAGACGCCGACCTATGGCCGCACGCCCTCGCCCTCGACGACGCCAGCCGCGCCACCACCGGCAAACCGGTCAACGCTTGGCGCCTACGCAACGAACTCGGCGTCGGCTCCAAACGCGCCCGCCGACTCCACAACCAACTCCAAACCCGGCACACCAACCACCCACCCCCGATCGGATGACCCCGACCGCCCCCTCCCCGCCCCGGCACCGACCGGCTCACCGCCCACCCGCCCACCGGGACCGCCCCTCCGAGCCATAGCCCCGGATTCGATCCGCTACCCCCCACCCCGACCAGGGACGATGCCGCGGAATCCGCCGCTTGACTTCCCCCACGGTTCGAGCGTCCATGGTCGTGGCCGACGACGACCGCGGGTTCCACAACCGTGAACTCGCCCTCGTTACGACCACGTTCGCCCGGATCAACGCGCTGCGCACGCGCCAGCGAACACCGCGGACCGCCACGCGGACCGCCCCCGGCCGGGGACCTCAACCACGCACCACCCACTCACAGGACGAGGCCCCACATGACCGACACCAACACCACACCCACACCGCAGCCCACCCCCACTACCGAACCCATGGCCGTACCGCTCGGCCTGACCGGCGCAGCCGCCACCGTCTACACCGAGCTGATGGGCCTGACCGAACCGGTCACGGTCTCCGAACTCGCCCGCGCCGCAAGCGTCGGCCACTCCACCGCGGGCCGATGGCTGACCTCATTGGAAAAGCATGGTCTCGCCGCCCGCACCCCCGGCGGGCACGATGGCCCCCGCCGCATGCCCGACCTCTGGTACCCCGCAACCCCCACACCCGCACCCACCAACACCTCAGAGCCGGACGACACCGCCACGCAGCCCCAGTCCGGAACCACACCCGACGATCCCGCCAAGCACGCTGACAGCACCACCGAAGACGCGGGCAACACACACGAGGAGAACCCCTCGGCCACCGCAACAACACCGGAACCGGACAACGCACCCCCCACCACCGACGGCGAGCCCGGCACCTCGCAGGGCGACTCGGCAGACGAGGCACCGGCCCCCTCCCCGGCCACCGAACCAGAGGAGACGGCTCCGGCCATCGGACAGGAACCCAGCACTCGACAGACCGAGCCGCCGCAGGACACCGAGAACAGCGGCGACGAGGGTGACGGTGACCAGAACGACGAACGCAACGCTCATGGCGAGGGCGACACCACGACTACCGGCGCGAAACACGCCACCGAGCCGCAGACAACACCGGCCGTACCGGCATCGCCCATGAACGGGCGGCTCGTGCCCGGAGCGCTGCGGCAGATGGTCATCGATCACCTTCAGGCGTACCCCGACGAGGCGTTTACCGCCACCCGGATCAGCAGGGTCATCGAGAAGTCCTCCGGTGCCATCGCCAACGCCCTCACCAAGCTGGTCGGACTCGGCATCGCAGAACAGGTCACCGACCAGCCCCGCACCTTCCGACTCGCCCGACCCACCACACCGGACACCACCCCGTAACCGGCCACCAAATCGGGCTGGGCGCGCCCCGCACACCATGCGGGGCGCGCCCAGCCACGTTGGCTGCGTTGATGGTCGTGCGACGTCACGCAACGGCTATGTGGCTGCCGGGGCGGTGCGACGGACGGCGGCGTCCAGCAGACAGATGCGCTCGGTCCGTGGAAGACGGTCAAGTCCGCTGAGCCGGCTGAGGAGGTCCTCGTCGTAGCGCAGTGTCGCGCGCTGGGGGTTGGCCAGGTTCAGCAGACATGCGGCGGCCTCGTCGACAACGCTGCCCAGCGAGAGTGGTTGGTCACCGAGCAGGTTGCGGTCGTAGAGGTCGACGGCGGACTGTGCGAGCAGTTCATGAAGGGGCCGGCAGACGCTGTCGGGGCGCACTGTGAGGCGGTCCATGACTTCGGTCAGTAGCTGGTGAACGACGTGATCTCGGGCGGACTCCATGATGAGTTCCTCCTTGGTGGCGAGGGTTGGCGGTTCGGGCCTGTCCGGTGCGCGTGTGGGATGAGCCGTCCGCGGTGGCAGCAAGGCTCCTGAGCGGGCCGTGGGCAGGCGAGGGTGACTGGTGGGGCGGATCCAGTGGCCTCGAGGAGTTCTCCCCGCAGGTCACGAGGGTGGGATCGCGATCTCGGCGGATAGGGCGCGGATGACGTGGGTGGGCGTTCGGGGGTGGGCGGTGGCACGCCAGAGTGGGGTGTTCTCGGGCGCGCGGTGGGCAGCGAACAGCCAGTTCACTGCTCCGTGGCCGAGCTCATCGGGGCGCGGGGCGAGAACAACCGCGTGTCCGTCGGGCGCGTACCAGGCGTCGTGTTCGACGGGGTCACAAAACCACCCGGCGTCCACCAACGGGGCGATGGCCTGCTCGGGCTGCCCAGCAGCCAGCAGGTAGTGCGGACACCTGTCCGTGCCCGGGGCGCCGTCGGCAGTGATCAAGGCGGTGGCGACCGCGATGGGAAGTCGGGGCGGGGCTTGGGAGCTGAAGCGCAGCGTCCATGCCGCAGGTTCGCCCGGGCCGGGGCGAGCGGTGAGTTCCCAACGGGTTGTGAGTGTCCTGCGGTGTTGGCGAGGGGTGCTTTCGGGGGTGTGGAGGGCTTCCAGCAACCCGCCAGGCTCACGATGGCTCAGTACGAGGCTGCCTCCCAGAGTTTGGCAACGCCAGCCGTGAACGCTCAGGGCTTGGACGAGGTTTCGGCACCCGTGGCGTCCGGGCCCATGCGGTGTTGCGGAGCAGTAGGTGTACGTCGGTGAGGTTTCACCACGAACGCGCCTCTCTATCGTGATCACGGGCGTGGAGTCGGTACCAGGCCCCAACGAGTTGATGTGTCCGGGGCCCGGGTACGGCCCGGACCGGCAGCCAGTAGCGGGTGCCGCCCCGGAGGAGTGCCGGGGCGGCACAGCGGTCAGGTCACGTGTTGGCGGTGGCCAGAGCGGCGGTAGCAGCCTTGGCAATGGCGGTGGCGGCCTGGGCCGGATCGGTCAGTTCCACCACGGTGGCGCCGGGCAGAGGCCGGGGGTTGGGGGCGAAGGTGAGCCAGAGCACCGCGCATCCTGCATTCCGGAGAGCGGTGAGGCGGGTGGCGGCGCTGGCGGCTTCGTCGGGGTTGTAGTAGCCGTCGGAGGCGATGACCAGCAGGCGGCCCGCACCAGGTTGGGTGAGGTCGAGGGCGGCGGTGAGGGCGTCGGTGGCCTCGGCGAGGCAGTGCCCCCGGCCCTTGGCGCTGAACTGCGTGACGGCCTTGGGGGTGCGGCCGGGGGCGGTGATGGCGGTGACGGACCGGTCGTAGGCGACGGTGGCGCTGCGGGAGTCGGGGTCGGTCAGTGCGGTGGCCTTGGCCAGGATCCACGCGGCGGAAGCGATCGGGGCGGTGGCGCTGTGCATTGATCCCGACACGTCGACGGCGATCCCGACCCGCAGGGGCGGGGTGGGAGTGGGGCGATGGACTGTGCGGATCCAGGGGGTTGCGATGGGGGTAGCGCCAGCTGCGCGTTGCGCATCCCGGGCCAGAGCTTGGCGCATGTTGAGGCGTCCGGGCGGGGCAGCGGATGCGGTGACAGTGGTGGTCCGTTCCCGGTAGGCGGCGGCCCGCAATGCTCTCGCCAGCCGTCCGGCGGCCGCCTTCTCACCCGCCGCCGGGGGCCGGGCGCCGGTGACCGGTGAGCGTTTGCGGCCCTTGCCGGGGTCGCCGGGGGTGAAGGGGCGTGCGTTGGAGGCGAAGACCTTCTCGGCCGTCTTTGCGGCCTGCCGCGCGCGTGCGGCCTGGTCGGCCTTGGCCTGTGCGCGGGCTGCCCGGGCGGCGGCGCCCCGTGCTTCGGCGGCGACCTGGGCGGCCTCGTTCGCCTGAACCTGGCTAACAACCTTGCCTACGGCTTCCGCCAGTTCACCGGAACGAGCATCTGTGGGGTTCGAGGGTGGTGGCGTGCCGGTGGCGTCCGTGCCGAGCGCCTCGCACCAGGCTCGGGCGTGCTCCATCATCGCCGCGCCGTCCTCGTCGCCGGTGGTGTGGGCTGCCGTCCAGATGGCGGCGAGGGTGTGAAGGAGGTCGGGGCCGAGGATGCCGGTGAGGGTGTTCTCCAGGGTTTCGGTTTCGTCCGGATCGAGGACTCCGGCATCCCGGCGGGCGAGAACCAGCCCCGCCGCGAGGGCCGCCTGCCACCGGTCGGCGAGGGCAGCGCCGGTGAAGTCGTCCAGGACCAGGGTGCGGACGGTGGCCCGCACGTAGCGGCGGTCACCGGGGCGGCGGCGCAGGTGTGCGCACTCGGCGCGGGATTCCTCCAGGATGTGCCCCGCCGCTTCCAGGGCGGTGCCGCGCAGCGGTGGCGGGGCGTACCAGCGGCTGTGCGCGGCGTGTGCGGCTTCGTGGACGAAGGCGCCCCATGCAGCGGGGTAACGGTCTTCGTCGCCGGGCCAGGCGGGGCGGATGGTGGCCGGGTGCAGGGGCGCGAAGAGGGCGGTGTCGATCTCCAGCTGGGCGGTGGTGGGGTAGAAGGCGGCCGGTGCGCCGGAGCGAGTGCCGTGTTCGCAGGTGACCAGGATGTCCTCACGCCCGGTCAGTTCCGGCAGCCGGGTGCTGAGGGCGGCGGCGATGCGCAGCCAGTGGGCACGCTGTGCGGTGGGGCGGGTTTCGGTGAGGTTGCCGCCATCGTCCTCCCAGCGTGCGGCGGCCCATTCGGCCTCGGACAGGGCGGGAGGGGCCGGTGGGACGTGGTTGTGCAACTGGGCAGCCATGACTGGGTGTTCCCTTCGTGTACGTGACGTACGGGGTGTGCGGTGGTGGTGTCTGGGGTGGCCGGGAGGTGGGCCTGTGCGCCTGTGGGCCCGGCCCGGCGGTGCACCGGGCCGGGGCGTGTCAAAGTTGGCGGCCGAGAGCCAGGGCGGTGACGGGGCGGCCGAGGGCTTTGGTGACGATCTCGGCGACCACATCGCGGTCTTCCAGGGGCGCGATGCCAACCAGGTTGGCGAAGGCGGCCTCGGTGCCCAGGACATCGGCGATCTTCTGGAAGGCGATCAACTCTCGTAGCTGCGGTGCCCAGCCGACCTCGCCTGCCTGCTGACCGGTGGCGAGGTGGCGGGCGATGCGGACCGCCGTGCGGTTGATCTTCAGCGAGGCGGCCAGGTCGTAGTCCGAACCGACCTGGATCTGCACACTGAATCGCGACGCGAGGGCCTCGGTCAGCATTGCCCCGTGCACGCCCGGGTTGTGACCGGCGATCACGTAGAAGCCGTCGGCGGCGCTGATCGTCTCGCCCTTGTGCGCCTTGACCTGAATCTGGCGTCGCCCGTCCATCGCCGGATACAGGGCGGCCAGCACCTTCGGGGAGATCAGCGTCGCGTCGTCCAGGAGCAGTGGGCGTCCTTCTTGCATCGCGGTGACCAGCGGTCCGTAGATGAACTCGTAGCCACCGCTTGAGTCCTGGGTGTATTCGCCGACAAGGTCGCCGACCGTGGTGTCCCCGTCCCCGGCCACCGTGATCAGGTCCGGGAATGCGGCCTCGATCAACGAGGTCTTCCCCGTCCCCGGCGGCCCGTACAACAACACTGCAACCCCCGCCTCCCGCAGCTTGCGCAGGGCTTCGACGTCCGGGAGTTGTGCCAGTGCGCGGGGGTGGTACTGCTGTCCGTTCGGGCGGGTGATGGGCTGCGGTTTCCCGCCCGGCGGCGGTGCGACCTTGGGCGGTTGGGCGGTTGGCCGTGGTGCGGGCACGGCCGGAGTCGGACTGGGTGGGTTTGTCGGGGTGGCCTGGGCGGCAGCAGCGGTCTGCGGAGTGGCTCGGTACATACGGGGTTTCTCGCCGACTCGTGCCGCCTCGCCCCGGCATACGAGGGTGTCGCAGGCGTTGCCGACCGCGCCTCCCGAATGTCCCAGCGTCTTCGCCAGCTCGGTGACGCTGAACATCGAACCGGCGTGGTCCGCCAGGATCTTCGCCACCCGGGCCCGCAACTCACCCGGTCGCGCCTTCGACGACACAGCCAGGGAGGCTGGAGCCGCTGGTGTGGGCGGTGCCTGAATCTGAGGTTGGGACTGGGGCTGGGACGCTGGTGGGGGCTGGGTGCTCATGGGCGGCTCCGTTCGTGGTGCCGGAAGGTGGCGGGTCGGCTACTTGTCGGCGGGCGGCGCCTGGCGCGGCACACGGGGCCGGGGCGAGCGGGGCGGCTGGGGCAACGGCTCGATCGGCTGTCTGGGCCGGGGGATGCGGGGGATTACGGGGGCGTTGTCGTCCGAGGGATGCATGGGTCAGCTCCGTCTTTTCAGGCGTAGGTGGGGGCGGTGTACGGCGGCCTTCAGGCGGCGGTGGCCGGAATTATTTTTGGCCGCACTTCACCCCTGCGCGGATATCCTCCGCGAGAGAATTGGCAGGATTTCCCGTTCCCATTTCCCGGGAACAATTCAAATATAGCTCGATCCACATTCCAGCTGAAGCCGGATTTGGCTTGATAATGCTGGACTTCTCGCGAATTCACGACGGGAATTCAGGGGAATTTCCGGGCGTACGACGCAAGGCGTCGTGGTTCGTGGAATTGACGACCGTTTCCCAGGTGCCTGCATGCGCGGCCCCCGGCGCGGCCCCCGGCGCGGCCCCCGGCGCGGCCCCCGGCGCGGCCCCCGGCGCGGCCCCCGGCGCGGCCCCCGGCGCGGCCCCCGGCGCGGCCCCCGGCGCGGCCCCCGGCGCGGCCCCCGGCGCGGCCCCCGGCGCGGCCCCCGGCGCGGCCCCCGGCGCGGCCCCCGGCGCGGCCCCCGGCGCGGCCCCCGGCGCGGCCCCCGGCGCGGCCCCCGGCGCGGCCCCCGGCGCGGCCCCCGGCGCGGCCCCCGGCGCGGCGGCACCCTCGGCTACGCCTGGGCGCCGCCGCGCCTCTATGGACCCGAAGCTGTCCGGTTCGCCGGCCAGGGAAGGAGAAGGGACTTGATTGAGGTGGGAGGAAGCGAGAGCGCAGAGGCGGGCGCCAGCATGTATGCGGGGCCGGTGGGCCGGGCGCTGGTCACAGGTAGATCGGGATGCTTTGCTGCACAGAAATACAGTCGCCCTCGCCCACGGGTGGCTCGCTGGCCCTCTGGCCCGCGGTTACGGGGCGGGTGAGGGTGTCGTATCCAAGCGCGTACACGGGAACGACGGGGGGATCGGCCCCCGGAACGACGGGGGGAACGCCAACGGGCCTTTTGGGCCGCGGCGAGGTGGCTCGCAGGCACGTTGAGCTGCGATTTCACCCCATTTGGCGCGTGGGAGTCCGAGGTGCGATGAGGGCTTGGGTGGCGGGGTCGGGTTCGAGGCCGAGATCGGCGAGGTGGCGTTCGAGGCGGGTGTAGGTATGGCGGGCGGCGTCGTGGCGGCCGGCGGCCTGGTACAGCCGGATAGCGTGTTGGGCTAGCCGCTCGTGGTCGGGGTGGAGCGCTCCGAGGTGTTCCAGGAGCGTCAGGGCGGCATCCCGTTGCTGCGGGTCGGCGGTGGTGTGTTCGGCTTGGTGGGCCAGGCGGAGGGCGGCGTCGGTGGCCTGGGTGGTGAGGTGTTCGCGGACTGTGTCGGCCCACAGATGGTCGGCGCCTTGTGCGAAGGGGCCGTGGTAGTGGCTCAAAGCCTCGCGCACGACGGCCAAGGTGTCGCAGCCGGGCTCCGCGGTGGCCGAGAAGGCTTTTTTGAGGATGCGGGTGAAATCCTCAAGGTCGGTTTCTACGAGGTCCGGGTGGAGTTTGTGGAGTTCTCCTTGGCGCAGGATGAATTCCTGTCCGGTGATTTCGGTGGTGGTGCGCAGGGTGCGGCGTACGGCGCGGCGGAGGTTTTTCAGTGCGTTGTGCTCGGTGCCGGGTTCGAGGTGGAGTTTGTCGGCGATATCGCAGGCCAGGAGGCCGGTGGGGTGGGCGGCGAGCAGGGCGAGGAATTCGTGGACTTCGGGGCGCAGGTTGGTGCCGACGGGTTCTTTGTGGCCTTGGGCGTAGAGCGTGACGGGGCCCAGGACGTGGAGGCGGACGGGCTTGGTCTGCTGGCACCGGGACGTGGAAGTGGGCTGCGGGTCCGGGACAGAGCCCGGTTCGGGCTCTGGCTCTTCGGCGGAGGAGGGTTGTGGCTGGCTTTGCCGTGAGGGTGGCTGTTGGTTGGGCAGGACGCGCAGGTGGGGGCGCTGGCCGTGGGCGCCGAGGAGGACCTCGGTCATGTCCCGGCCGGCTTCGGGCGTGAGGCGGAACAGCTCCAGCTGGCCTGGATGTTGGGGTTTCGAGTTGGGCTTGGTGGTGGTGCCGTCCGTGGCGATGCGCCATTGTTCTGCGCCGGGCAGTGGGGTGCCGAGGGCGAGGACCGCCAGGACGCCGGGGCGGCTGCGGGCCGCCACGGCTTGGATCTGCCCGGCGTGAGCGGCGTCGGGTGTGACGACGAGGATCAGCGAGCCGGGACCGGCCTCGTCGGCACCGTTGTCTGCCGCCGACTCGACTGGCGACGTGTCGCGGTCGTGATCTGCGTGAGCGTGGGCGACCAGGTGCTGCTCGGCCATGCGAACTGCCTGCGCGGTATTGGCGGCCTGGGTCAAGGCGGTGAACTGCGGTGGCAGTCCAGGCAGAAGGCAGTCGACAAGGTCTTGCGGGACGACGGCTTTGAGGTGGGCAGGGCCAGGGCGTTGGCGTTCGGCGGCGGTGAGGACGCCCGTCAGCAGGGCGCGAGCGGCATCCTCGGCGCCCGGTCCCGTCCAGGTGCAGCCACCGGCCGTCGCCAGGACGTCGAGCGGCACCTCGGCGTTGTCGCGCATCCCGATGGTCACCGTGTCCGCGTTGCGGGGTTGTTGGGGAGCAGTGCGGCGGACGATCAAGGAGTCCGGATCACGTCGGCAAGCAGATTGCGTTGTCGCGTGGGCAGCCTGTGCGGCCTTGTCGACCAGCGGGCTCAGAGCCGGTACGGCTGCCTCCGGATCACGTCGGCGCCGCTGGTGCAGGTACCAGTAGCGGCGTACGACCAGGAGCCCGGCGGCTGCGGTGATGCCGATCAGGCTTGCCTCGCCGAAGCCGACCGCTGCCGGTCCCCGCTTCACTTCAGCACTCCGGTCCGAAGCGACGGCATTGTGCTTCGGTGTGGTGGCAGGGCGCTCCTCCACGGTGTGCTGATCGCTGGCGGCCTGCTGATCGGCCACAGGTTTCCCGTCGGGTGCCGGCGGCGCAGCGGCAGTCGGCGTGGAAGATGATGATGGTTCGGTATGCGGTGTCGGGCGGGCGGGAATCGGGAGGGTTGCCGGCGAAGTGGGGGTGTGATCGGTGGCGGGGATGGCCAGTCGCCAGCCGGACTGGAGCAGGTCCGGATCGTGGAGCCGGGCACCATCGTGTTGCAGGCGGTCTTTGTTGAGTGCGTAGATGCGGGGCCATTTGAGGGCATCGCCCAAGTGCGCCTCGGCGATGTCCCACAAGGTGTCGCCTTCGGCCACCGTGTACTCGACGTGCCGCACCACCTCGGCGCCAACATGCGGCCCAGGAGCCCCCGGAAGAGACTTCTCCACGGCCGGGGCTGGTCCCTCGATCGACGGGGAGAGCGGGGCCGTCGCGACGAGCCGTTGCGACGCCGTGTTCGCCGTGGAGGGCTGCTGTGCGGCGGCCTGCGTAGGGCGCCAGAGACTGAGCACGGCTACAACGAGGGTGCCGATACACAGCGCGGCCAGCGAGCCCTTGAGCGACAAGGCGGCGACATGCTCGTGGTGAGCCCGCCGGTCGTGCAGCAGCTGTGGGAAGTGCACGGTGTACCAGCAGATCTCGCGGATCACGGTGAAGGCGAAAGCGGCCCAGCACCCCCAGCCCACCACCGCCAGCAGATCGATGACCAGAGGATCGCTGACCGGCTGAGCAAGCCGTTCGCCCACCTCATGCCAGGAGTGGACACGGTCGGGCCAGGGGAAGCCGGCGGCCTGCCAGAGCACGTAGGGCATTCCGACCAGCAGGGTGAGCGTGACGGCAAAGGTGCCCAGGGCCGTGACGGCCGCGGTCAGGCGCTCGCGTAGTGCGGTGCGATGGGTCATGGCCGGTGCGCCCTCCGCGGCGGATGTGGTGAACGATCTTTATGGGGTGGTGCCTTCGGCGTACGAGGTTGCGGTCGCATGCAAGGTGAGGGTGCGCAGGCCGACCAGCTGGAGAATCTGCGTGCGGTAGCGGTGGGTGACGTGGACGGTGACGGCGCTCCCCTTCACGGTCGCGCTGCCTGCGTCCCCGACTGCGGCGACATGGGCGCGGGCAGCCCGGGCAGCCTCGACACCCACGAGCCGGACCTCGCGATGGTCGCGCAGCCGACCGACGTCGAGTTGCTGGGCGCCGCTCCGGGCGGCCTCCTGCGCCACGTCCAGCGCCTGAGCCTTGCCGGCCAAGGCCAGGCCCCCGTCGACGACGATCCCGGCGAACAACCACAACGCGGCCGCAACACCCACCACGAACGCCGTCGCCTGCCCCCGGTCGTCTCCCTGAGCGAACTTGGCACCGGCGACGCCCAGGTGTGCTCGGAGCCAGTGCCTCATGAGGTGCCCCTGAAGGTATCGACGACGGAGAAGGCAGTGCCGGCCAGCCGCACGCGGCCGGGCATTCCAGTGCGGGTCAGGTTTCCCAGAGCAGCGGTGCAGGAGATCTTCGCCGTGACGTTGGCTCCGGGGGTGAGGCCACCGGTCGTAATGCGGACGACAGGACTCGTGCAGGTGGCCCCAGCTTCTTTGAGCGCGGTGGTCACCGCGTGGGCGGCCTGGGCGCGGGCGGCGTGCTCGGTGCGGGCCAGGGAAGCGGCACGGGCGGCTTGGTGGGCAGCGTCCGCCACGACGAGGCGTGCGTCGGCAAGCCGCCCCAGAGCCACGACGACAAGCAGCACCAGCACCAGCAGCGGGGTCACCAGCACCAGCTCCACCGACGCCGAACCCCGATCATCGGCATCACGAGCACGACGTGTCTGGGGCGTCATGGCCGCTCCCCGGCGGGGGTGGTGAGGCGTTCGGTGGGGCCGGCAGCGGTACCGGAGGCATGCAGGTGCAGGCCCGGGGCAACGGCCATTACCGTTCCCCGGACTCGGACCGTGGTCTGCGTCGAGGTGCGGTCGACCGCTACGGAAGGCGTGGTCAGGATCCGGCTGCCCAGCGCGGCAAGGCTGCGCCGGGCCTGGGCCCGACCTTCCGCCGCCGTACCGTCCTTGGTTCGTGCGGTGGCCAGGGCCCGTGCGGCGGCGTACTGGGCGATGTGCCGGGCGTGCCAGACGAGGGCGAACTGCACCACCAGCATGGCCAAGAGCAGCAGCACGGGGACGACCAGCACCAGCTGCGTCGACGCCGCCCCGCGATCGTCGCGCAACCCACGTGGGACAGCGGTCATGTCTACCCGAGGTCGATGGACTTGGCCTTGGCGGTGACCTTGGCGACGATGATGCCGACCACGCTCAGGCCCAGGATGACCAGCAGGGCGGTGATCAGGACGGTCTCGGTGGTGTAGCCAGCGTCGCTGCGGGCGTGCCGGCGCACCTCGGCCAGGTGGGCCCGCAGCAGGCGAGCCATCGTCTTCACATCGAACATGACTTGACTTTCTCTTCGATTCTTGTGCGTTTCGGAGCTGTCAAGTGGCGGACAGCACGTGAGCGAGGGCGGGGTACCCGATCAGCAGCAGGAAGGCGGCGAACAGCCCGACCACCGGCACGGACATCTGCTCGGTGGCCGCCTGCGCCACCCCGTCGGCCTCGGAGATCCTGCGCCGCCGCATCGCCCGCGCCTTCGCCCCCAGTGAGCTCCGGACCTTGGCGCCCTCGCTGCCCGCAAGGCTCAGTGTCGAGGCGAGCTCCACCAGGTCGCTGACGCCCAGCTGCCGACCGAGTTCGCCCAGGCGGGTCCAGGGGCTGGTGCGGGTGAGCTGCGCGACGTGCAGGGCGTGCCGCAGGGTGCCGGCTGCCCAGCCCTGCGGTGCGGCGACGGCCTGGGTCAGGGCTTGTTGGACGCCCGCGCCGCCGGCCAGCGCGATCACAGTCAAGTCCAGGACGAGGCTGAGGGTGTGCTGCATCTCGCGGCGTCGCCGCTGCGCCTGCTTGCGCAGACCAAGGTCGGGGACGAAGAACAGCGCTGCCGCAAGGGCCAGGGAGCCGGACAGCGGTACCCACCATCCGGCCGCGACATCCGCCCCCAGGCGCAGCAGCAGAACGCCGGCCCAGGGAGCGACGAGCCCGGTCATTGCACAGGTGGCCTTGCCCGCCAGATGCGTTTCCTCGTCCGTGCCACAGACTGCGAGGTCCGCCCGCAAGGACTTCGTGGGGAATCCGAGCGCCCGCACCAACGGCACCGCACGCCGCCCCAACCGGGTCGCCCACTCCATCTCCTCCGCGCCCCGCTCCGACGAAGACACAGGCTGCACAGGGGTGTTGAGTGCGGTCAGGACATCGGCGAGCGCGGGCCTGGGAGGACGCAGCCCGTAGACAACAGCGGTCGCCCCGGCGCCGAGGAGCGCCCCGAGCAGCATGACAATCACGGTCGACCTCCCGGTGCCGGACCTGACCCGGCGACGGCTGGGGTGATCAGGCGGACGGGGTCGTCGATACGGCCGATCGCGGACAGGTAGGTGAAGCTGGCAGCGAACAGCCCGCCCACCGCTGCCAGGACCGCCTGCCCGGTCAACGTGTTGAAGGGATCCAGGTACGGGCGGTTGAAGACCACCATGCCCACCGCCATCCCCAACGTGACGATGACGGTGACCCGCACCCCGGTCCGTACACTCGCGCGGCCGGCATCGATGCGCTGCCGCATGGCGACCTGCTCGCGCACCGACTCCGCCAGCTCGCCCAGCAGTGGCGCCAACTGGCCCGCCTGCTGCTCGGCCGCCATGACCAGCGCCGACACGACCACATCCGCCAGCGCATCATCCACGTCCGCGGCGAACGCCCTCAGGGCAACGGGAAGGGACCGTCCCGATCGGACTGCGGCGGCCAGCTTCCGCAACTCGTCCTCAAGGGCGGTCGGCGCGATGTCGGCGGTAGCCAGTACCGCCTGTTCCAGGCCGGCTGCGGCGGAGAGGGTGTCGCGCAGCATTTCCGTCCAGGCGGCCAGTGCCTCCATCCGCTCCGTACGCAGGGCCGCCGCCCGGTCCGGGCCCAGCAACCCAGGCAGCGTCAGGCCGGCCACCGCGGTCAGTACCGCCGCCACCGGCCAGCCCGTCAAGGCGCCCACGACCACTCCGACTGTTACCGCGATCGCGAAGCGCCGCGAGGTCCAGTCCGCAGGCAGCCGCCCAAGCAGCCGACGCCTGAGCCCCACCTGCTCCGCGCGCACCGCCCGTCGTACGGCGCCGTAGCCGATCGCCACCAGCCCCAGGCCACACACCGTGCCGCAAGCAACCGCCACCGCCGTCACCGTGCCGGGACCCCAGTGGATGGTGGTCATCTGGCCGCTCCCCACCATGGTGCCTCGGTGACCTGGGGCTCCAGTCCGGCCGCGACCAGATCGTTGAGTGTCTCCGTTCGCAACGGGGCCGCGGGAACGGCCCTGCCGTCCGAGCCGGGCCGGTAGACCTCGTTGGAGACGATCTGCGCCCCGTCGGCGTCGATGACTTCCCGCACCGAATCGATCACCCGTCGCCCCGCCACATCCCAGCCCAGATGCACAACGAAGTGCACCGCGGAGGCCACCATCAGGTTCGTCGCCTCCAGCGACAACCGCTCCGGAGCCTGCGCCGCGTAGGAGGCGAGTTTGGTGAACACCCCGCGCGAGGTCGAGGCATGAATGGTGGAGAGCGAACCGTCGTTGCCCTGCGACATGGCGTTGCACATCGGGATGACCTCGGCACCGCGGATCTCCCCGACGATGACCCGGTCCGGGGACATCCGCAGCCCCCAACGCACCAGCTCCGCCTGGTCGATACCACCTTGCCCCTCGATGTTCGGCTCCCGTGCCTGCATGGCCACCACATTCGGATGCGCCACCGGATCGGCATCCAGACCGAGCTCGAAAGTGTCCTCGATCGTCACCAGCCGCTCCTCGGGCGGAATCTCATGTGCGAAGGCCCGCAACACCGTGGTCTTGCCGACATTTGTCCCGCCGCCGATCACGATGTTCTTCCGCGCCCGCACCAGCGCGGTCAGGAAGGCCGCCAGTTGCTGATCACAGACACCCAGCCGCACCAGCTCGGCCATCGAGGCTGCCGGGAAGCGGTGGCGGCGGATCGTCAGCGACACCCGACCAGTCACTGCCATCACCGCGAAAAGCCGCGATCCATCGGGGAGTTGAAGGTTCAGCCGAGGCATTCCTCGGTCGAAGCGACGCTCTTCGTCGCCCGTACTGGCCGCGAGGGTGCGCACGAGTTCCACCAGCTCGGCATCCGAGGCCGCCACGGCACTCTCGCGACGCCATGTCCCGGAGGCATCCTTGACCCAGACGACATCGCAGCCGTTGATGCAGATGTTCTCCAGCGTGGTGTCCGCCAGCAGCCGCTCCAGACGCCCCGTTCCGAACAACGCATCCGTGACCGCTTGAGTGACCCGTTCCTCGACGGCCGCGTCGACGACCCGACTGCCGTAGGAGAGGGCCAGTCGGCGCTGGGCCCCCAGTTCCTCGGCCAGCAGGCGATCTACGGTGGCTCGGCGCGCCGCCTCGCTCTCCGCCGGCAGCCCCGCTGCCTCCCGCTCACCGGCATACTCCGCCAGCCGGGCCGCCACCCGCTGCCGCACCAGCAGCACCAGGTCCTGCTCGCCTTGTGCCGGGATCACGCCCGGCGGCATCAGCGTCTCGCCCACGAGGGCACTCCCTCATCACCCGCGACCGGGACCGGACACCGCTGTGTCTCGGCATTCGTCATCGTGATCTTCTGCGATCGGTAGTCGGCCAGTTGCCGGGCCAGCTTGCAGGTCGCGGCCATGAGCGGCGTCACCCGGAACCCGGTCGTCCGCAGTCGTCCCGCACGCCGCCGGTTCATCACGGCTACGGTCTTGATATCCCACGGCAGGAAGACCACCTGCTCGATGGCGAGCGACTGCGCAATCTCGTCCGCTGGATACGGACACGGGCCCACAACGGCCAACGTCAACCGGCTGCCGTACGCTTCCGTGTTCAGCCCGTACGCGGACACATGCGTCAGTGGCTCCGCGCCACCCCGCGCCACCAGGACCACCTGATCAGCGGCCCCCAGCAGCGGCTCAACGTCGCTTCCGATCCGCCCAACATCCAGCAACACCGTGCCCTGGTCGCCTTCCCCACCCAGCAGCACCCGCCGCCCGCCTTCACCGGCCAGCAACCGCACCGCCTCCGTGCACGGGCCGCGCCCCGGCACCGCAGCCACCACCCGTACCCCAAGGGGAAGTTCAGTCACCGCACCCAGCAAGGACCCTGGATACGGCTTCCCCACCGCGGCCGCCACGTCCAACAGTGAGGGCGCTGGCGGTAGCCCGAAGCGCATCATCAGGTCTCCACCGGACCCGTCTGCCTCCACCATCACCGGCCGGACCCCACCATCCGCCTCAGACGGCCACGCGGCAGACAACGCCAACGCCACCGTCGTCACCCCCGGCGCGCCCGAGACCGACCCGACCACCACCAAACGCCTCATGGAGCCTCACGCCCCTGTGCCGGCAGCACCACCACACGCGGATGCTCCAGCTGCGCCGCCCGCTTCGCAGCCCCGGTCTCCACCAGCACCGTCACCACCCGTGGCCCGCCCGACGACTCCGGTGCCCGCACCCCCGTCACCGTCCCCATCACCGGAGCGGACGCCTGGTCGTCGTCGGTCTGCGCCGCACCGCCTCCAGTTGGGCCAGGCAGCACCGCCACTCGTTCTCCGCGAGCGAGTTCCGGTGGCGCCGCGCCCGGCTCCACTGCGAGCGATACCTGGGAGGAGCCCTTCGGCGGAAAGGTGACGGGTGTCCCCACCTGCCCGGGCGCCAACAATGCACCGGCCACCAAAGGCACCTTCACCCTCCGCCCGAGGACCGTGCCCCGATCAGCCACTGGCACGACGCCCGCCTCCGCAGCAACTTCCACCACCCGCAGGTCAGCCGGTTGAAGCACCCGGCCCACAGGCACGTCACGCGCCAGCGCCAGCACCCGATCCCGGTGCCCCACCACGTTGGCGACCATCGTGAAGCCGACCGCCGAGACCACCACCGCCCCCAGGCCCGCCCACACCCAGCCCAGTCGACGCCGCCGACCACCGGTCACAAGCGGCTTTCGCTCCGGACCTGACTGGCGCGCCCCCGGCACACCGTCCCCAGCACTCCTGGGGACTGAAGAAGACAAGGAAGTACCCACGATTCACCCCGCAGCAAGAACGTCCAACTTCCGACGAACGGCACAGCAGCAGCCCACCGCCCGCCCACTCCAGCCGTCAGCCCGTCACGACGGCCTGCACCTCATCCACCTCCAACCGCCGCTGTGCCGACATCGCCAGGCCCGGTACCACGCCTGATCGCCCACCCCCTTCCCACTCCACATCCCAGACCACCCGCACCGACACCGGAAACGCCTTCCCCGGCTCGGACGTCGACGCCCGCCGATAGGTGTAACCGCAGTCCGGCGACGACGCCTTGGGCCCGAACCGGGCCGAGTACGGCGTCCCCGGGCCCAGACAGACCACACTCCCGCCATCGCCCATCGACCACACCGCCCTGCGCGGCCGAGCCGTCGCCGTCACCTCCACCCCCTCCACAGCCGCCGACGTCGTCACAGGCCCCCATGCGCCGTGCTCCACCCACATCCACGTCGGCACATTGACCACCTGCGCAAAGTCCTCACGCGGGCTGGTATGGATCGCCGGCTTCGGCAACTTCAACCGCGACACCGCCCGCTGCACCACAACCCGCACCGGCACGTGCTCTTTTGCGTCAGCCTGTGGATCGTCCGACTCTTCGCCATCGACACGCGGAAGGAGCCCCTTTCCAGCGTTTACCAGGCCCATCTTGGCCAAGCCATGCTGCCAGTCATAAGCGTCGATGCCTGAAGGGCTCTTCGCTCCGATATCGTCCGGCTCCGTGTGCTCGCTTGGTGGCCGGGCCTCCGGCCTGCCTTTCTCGGAATGTCCCGGCTGCCTTTTGACGCTCTTCGCTTCTGCGCTGCAAACCCCTGGAGCGCACGTCACTCCGCCGAACATGTTCGCGTTCCCGTCTGCTTGTGCAGGCCAGCTTGAGAGTGAGGCCGCAAGGATTCCCCACCAAACGGCCACGCCGCAGGCCCGGCTGTTCAGCCCGCTGTCCCTGATTAGCATGAGCCGGATGCGCCAATGTAGAGATCAGTGACCTTCCAGACACCCTTGGCTTGCCGCACAGTAGCGTCGGCTTTGGAATGGCTACCAGGCACGTCGTTCTTCAGATCGCCGTTCCGTTTGTATTGCAGCCAGTCGGTACCGTCGACACAATCACGGATGACGACTTTGCCGTCACGCGCGGAAACAACTGTCGGAGCCAGCCGTGGAGCGCCCTTGGCTACAATGCCTTCCTTCACTTGTTTCCTGAGGCCGTATTTCATCAACTCGAGAGCGCCGGCCGCCGCATGGTCCTCGAGGCGCGGCGATTGCGGGTCGGGGGCTGCCGAGACTGCGGTCAGGTCGCTCCACATCGCCCGGTAGGCGGCAACCGCATCCCCGTTCGGGGTGCCCGGTGTGCGAGCCACCCCAGTCGTTGCGGTTCCTTTGGACGGCTTCGCATCGTGTGGGCTTCCAGTGCACCCACCTACCAGGCCCATCGCAGCGGCGACTGCGCAGCCCCAGCGCAGTTGCCACCTCACTCGTCCATGAAACGTCATGCTCCCCCACCTTTCGTCACTCAGAGCCGACAAATAACCACCCTGCGTGATCAATTGCAAGCTGGAAATGCTTGCGTCGCACTTTCCACTCGGATCGGGAAGGTTCTCTCCCTTCTTGACGGACCCGTGACAGGCACGACACTTCCCTGCGGTGCTCCGGGTCGAAGCGCGTGGCTTGCCGCCTCGGGGCGGCAAGCCACGGAGCCGAGCGTTCGGCCCTAGCAGCCCGGAATCGCCATCCAGGCCACCTTCATCCGTCCTCCCCTGTCGGCGGCGAAACCCCAGGCTCCGCAAGTGAGCTGGTGAACCACGTGGAGTCCTCGCCCCCTCTCGGACATGACCTTGAGCAAGGCGTCCAGGCCGCCACTGCGCCTCGATGGGTCGGCCTCGAACGGACCCGTCGCCGGAAATGCGGGGACCGTCGGCAACCGAGGATCTCTGTCCGCAACTTCGCAGATCAGGTCCGAAGCGGTGAAACGCAGTCGCATCTCGTACGGGCCCGGAGCATGTTCGAGTGCATTGGCGGCAAGCTCGGACACCGCCAACACGGCATCCTCCAGTGGCTCACCTCCATGCCCCAGTTGAACCAATGCGCAGCGCAGCGTGGCTCGGGCCCGCGGTAGCGCATGGGGAGTGGCGCTCGTCCAGCGCCACAGCACTCGAACCACGTCGTCCTTGTGGGGCAACGTCGGAGTCATCGTCGCCCCCCTCGCGCGGCGTGCCGCCCTCGGGCGACAGGGCGGTGGCGGCCACGTCCGGGCCGAACACTCATGCTCACTTCGGCAAACGCCGTGGGACCGGTGTGGGTGAACAGCAACGTCAGGGATGCGGCGACGAACAGAATAGGAGTCATGCGGATGACCTCCACGGTGATCGCGGCTGGAACGCGACCACCGAACCTCGCCGCTAATGAAGAGCGGAAGCCGCTGATCAAGAGGTCTTTTGTTAGTTATGGCGATCGGTGGCGATATGACGCGCATCCGCACGAGACGGTGAGGGTGGCCAGCGGGAAACACTCCGGACCGTCCCGACAAAGTGACGATATCGCTCCCGTCATACCGCTCTTCGAGCTTCACGCCGGAGGAGGATCTTCGACTGGGTGCGAGACTGAGAGATCGATTCTTCCGTTCATTCGGTATGCGAAGAAACGTGATTACTACAGCCGCTCTAGCCGTGCTTTCCGTGCTGCTTTCTGTGCCGCCAGCAGAGGCCACAGGATCTGCGACCCGGCAGGGCAATCGGATCACCGTGTACGGCAGTGGATTGCACGTGGACAGTGTGACCACGGCCAGAACACCCCACCGGATCCAAGCCCAGGCGTTCCTGACGCTCCGGGACAAGAACGGGAAGTGGAAACGGAACCTCCGAGGCTGGACACCGGCAAACACCACGGGCGAGACCGACCACACCAGCTGGAGCATCAACGAGAACTTCCCGGACGGCTCGCGACTGTGCACTGAGTGGAAAGACCTCTCGGGTCAAATTCTACCCGGCATGTCCTGTATGATCATCCACCGGTAGGCGGAACATAGCAAGGAGTAGTGGGTTCTGCTCCGGTGGCCGACTGTCAGGTGCCGCCAAGGCTACTGCAGATCCTTCCCAGAGCTGCAGGTTGGACAAGCCTTGACCATTCTGTTCCCCGTCAGCCCTGGCTGACGGCCGGTTCGCAACGTGTGGAGAGCATCGTCGGTGGCGATCACCAGCCGCCACCAGTTGATGCCGCGTACTGTGACGGCGCCCGCCGGCGGGGCGCGTGCCGTCATGGTGTTGCAGGGTCAGTGCTTGCGGTGGCGGCCGGTCCCTGGCACATGCGCGCAGCGTTCGCCCTGATCCCAGGTGTGACAGCCATGGTCCGCGACCAGAGATGCTGAGGTTTTCAGCCGGTCGTGACGTCACGGTGGGGCTGGGACGAGTCTGGTCTCGACGAAACCGTCGAGTAACCCGGACTGGTACTGCATCCGTTTCAGGCGTGTGCGGGCCAGCGCGGCAAGTTCGTCGATGCTGCACGGGGCCAGATTGCCCAGGCTGTTTCTTCAGGTGGGCCCCACACGCCCTCGGCCGGGTTCAAGTCAGGCGCGTACGAAGGGAAGCGGAAGACGGTCGGCCAGCTCCGGGCCGCGATCGGCTCGCGCATCGAGGCATCGGCATGATGGGGCAGTTATCCCACGCCAGCACGATGGGGCCGCCGAGCTGCTGGTGGACCGCGTCCAGCAGGCGGGCGAAGTCCCTCTCCCTAAAGCCCTTCGGCTCGCCCTTGCGGCCATGGTCGCTTCTCCTTTGCTCTGGGTCTTGATCATTACAGTAGAGCGTGCTGGCCTCAGCGGGTGTGGCACTGGCCAAGGGGAGGAGAAGACCACGGCTGCAGCGGCCAGAAGTTCACGGCGTCGCACGGGGTCGTCACCCTCCTCGGGACCAAGATTGCTACCAACCCTGTGGACCCTCGCGAGTTGGTAGCAGCGGCTGTCCCGACGGCGGTGCGGCGCCGAGGAGTTCGGGCAGCGGAACGCCCAGGACATCGGAGATGTGACGCAGTGTCTCCAGGCTGTTGACCGGGATCACGTCCCGCTCGGCCTGGGATACCCAGCTCTCTGAATTGTCGATCACCGTGGCCAAGTCCCGCTGCGGCCAGCCTTGCGCTTGCGGACCTTACCGATCTTTTTTCCGAGCGTCATTTCGTTCCCGCCACTGGGCAAGCCCCCGAGGTCCCGTATCCCGCCGCGTGAGCAAGCCACGGTACTGGCGTAAGAAGGCCGGTTGTAGGGTGCATCACGCCGACTCCGCCCATCCCCGCTGCGGCTGGGAAGCGGCGCCGGTGAGGGGCGGTTGGACGACGGCGACCTGCCGGTTCTACCGCGCGGCCTGCACCGTGACGCCGGTGCAGGCCGCTGCCTGGCAGACCACCCGTCCCTGGTCAGCGCTGGCGGGCCCTGGCGTGGTCAGGGGCGGCGACCTTGCGTACGGCCGCGGCGACGGCGCGGAAGTCCTTCTTCAGGATCGAAGCATGGGTGCTGGCGACCTTCGGGTGGATGGTGATGTTCGAGTTGCGGGCGGCCACCGCGGGGAAGGTGGCGCGGTGCCGTTCCTGCTCGTCACCCTTGCTTCCGAAGGACTTCCCCGAAGCGACCACGTACCGGGTCGGGACGGTGATGTTGTCCAGCACGGGGCCCAGGTTGCGCGCGCGGGCGATCACCCCGGCCTCGATGTTGCCGTTCGCGACCTGGGCGGCGGTCATCCGCGGGGTCAGGCCCGTCGGGCGCAGCAGCAGCATGATCGGGCTCAGTCGTCGAAACAGCTTCCGGATCCGCTGCTCCATGGCTTCGTCCAGCCAGTCGTCCGGTTGTGCGCCCTCGACCAGGACCGCGCCCACGGTACGGCCGGGGTTCCGGTTGGCCCAGTGCGCGGCGAGGAGGATCCGCTCGCCCCCGTGCATCCCGCCGTTGAGCAGCATCCGGAAGTAGGCGTGGTAGTCGTCGACGGTGGAGTCCAGTCCGCCACCGCCCGAGGGGAACGCCGGGGGCTTGCTGTGGTGCCCCCCTTCAGCCGGGTCCTCCACCTTGAACTCTCCGGTCTGCGGATCGGGGGCGTGCAGGGGCGGCAGCCGGTCGATCTTGTCGGCGGGCACGAAGCAGCCGGTGTCCTTCATGCCCAGCGGAGTAAAGAGGCGCTCACGCAGGAACGACTCGAAAGACTGGCCGGAGCCCCTGGCGGCCAGGACCCCGAGGACGTCGTCGCTGACGTTGTACAGCCAGCGTTCCCCGGGCTGGTGCATCAGCGGAAGCGTGCCCAGGCGGCGCATCCACTCATCCGGCTCCACCGCCGGCAACAGCCACCCGTCCTGGCCGTAGACCCCCCGCTCGAAGAACGCGCTCATCATCGGGGCGGTGCGTGCCGTCATGTCCAGTCCGAGCCCGCACGTGGAGCCGAGCAGGTCCCGCACGGTGATCGGCCGGCGTGCCGGCACGGTGTCCTCCAGCGGGCCGTCGGCTCGTTTGAGCACCTTCCGGTCGGCGAGCTCGGGGAGCCACAGGTCCACCGGGTCATCCAGCCGCAGCCGGCACTCGTCCAGCAGGACCATCGTCGCCGCGACCGCGACCGGCTTGGTCGTCGAGGCCATCCGGAAGATCGTGTCCCGGCGCATCGGCGCACCCCCGTCGTGGCGCATCGTCCCGAGCGCTTCGACGTGCGTCTGCCCGCCCCGGCTGACCAGGGCGACCATCCCGGGAATCCTCCCGGAGTCGACATACCGCGCCAGTACCTCGCGCAGCCTGCGCAACCCTGCTTCGCAGAAGCCGCTGTTGCCTGTTCCCATGATGAATCTCCTCACGTGCAACGTTCGATGTGTGCGGTGCTCGGATACATCCGGTGCTAGATCTGCAGGACGGATCCGTCCTGGTGTGGCGCTCCAGGGCAGCCCTGGGCGCGGCACGAGGTGGGTGGGTTCGGCGTGGACCGGTTCGCGGCCCGAGGTGCGCACGCATGATTGAGCCGTTCATGACATCCGCAGCGTCGATTGCGCTGCTACCGGCTGTCGCCGTCCTGATGCCGCTACTGAAAGTGCGGCGTGAACTCGCCGGCCAGGCGGGCATGACCGCGTGGCCGCGTTGTCGCCGACCCTGCAGACGGTGCAGAGGTCGAGAAAGTGCGGAGGTCGAGAAGGTGGTGCCCGGCCCGGGCGCGATGTGCCGTGCCCGGGGTCGGGCGGTCGTGTGGTCTTTTCCGGTGTCTTAGCCGGCGGCGCACTCGATGGCCTCGGTCAGCCGCTTCCGCGCACGGTCGGGGACATATCCGCCCCTCGTGTAGTTCTGCGCGAACGCCTCGGCGAACTCCGCCGGGTCGTCCCCGACGACATCACGGATCGTCGTTCCGTCTACTGCGGCTTGCTCGAACAGGTCGGCAAGGTCCTCGAACGCGGAGGACGCGCTGTCGTCGTCCGCCGGCACGAAGTGCATGAGGTACCGCTCGATCGCGCCGACCGCCGTGCGGTAGTTCTCGGGAAGCTCCTTGACGCGCGCCTTGTACGCCCACCAGCGCCTCTTGGGCCCGATCACCTTGGGGAGAAAGCCGTGCTCTTCTGCGTCAGACATGTCATCCGCCCCCTTCGCGGAGCTGTTCCAGTCGTTCTGCGAGGAAGCTCCAGGTCCCCCAGAACTCGTCGAGATACTCACGTCCCTGAGCGTTCAGGGAATACACCTTGCGCGGCGGCCCCTTCTCGGACGGGACCTTCTCCACATCGACCAAGCCGCGCTTCTCGATCCTGACGAGCAGTGCGTAGATGGTGCCCTCGGCGACGTCGGAGAAGCCCTGACCCCGCAGCCACGCCGTGATCTCGTAGCCGTACGCGGGCCGGCCGGACAGGATCGCCAGGACGATGCCCTCCAGTGTCCCCTTGAGCATCTCCGTCACCTACTTGCTCATGGGATCCCCCTTTCAGCTACTCAGTGCTGCTGACTACAGCTACGCAGTAACGCTATCTACCGGTACTTAGCAACACTGAATTACTGAAGCGCAAGCCGCGCCGCATTCACGTGGGTGCAGATGGCCTGACCTCGGCTCGCGAGCGAGCCCACCAGAGACTTCACTTCTCGGACTCGCCCCCGCGGATGCGGCGGGCTACCGGCGACCAGGCGGCCGGAACGCTGGAGTCGGCGCGACAAGTCCGGGGTGACCAGGCACACGTACTACCGGTAGGCCGATGTCAGCACGTAAGAACTTGCCAAAACCAGAACTTCCCGAATGGCTTGCGCCTGTGCACTGAGTGGAAGGACCTGTCCGGGCGCGTCCTGCCCGGACTGGCATGCCTGACCATCCATCGGTAGGTGCGATGGAAACCGGCTCAGCGTCACCGGCCCCGTTTCCGCAGGCAAAGCGATCCCCTTCATCCACTCACCAGCTGAGAACGGCGCCCCGCAGGACGTCCCAGCCCGAACAGAGGGCAGACCCCTGTGGGCTCGGGCCTGCGCGGGGCCGGATGGCCCGGCGGCCGGGATGCGTGGCCACCGGGGTTCTTGTGTCAACCAGTCTCAGGGGGCAACGTGCTCAACGGTGTCGAGGGGAACCGTCCGCCGCCGGGTCAGCCAACGGTCACCATCCACTTGCCACGGGAGAGGGTCAGGGCGCCGTTCGGATCGAGGTGTACCCGGGCTCCGTACACCGGCAATCCACCTTCCCGGTTGAGCCGGTGCCGGATGCGCTCCAGTTCATCCCACAGGCGGCGGGGACCGCCCTGGTGCACTGTCGGGGAAGCCAGGAACCCGACGGCCGTGGCGCGGGCCCACGATCCGTCCGGGTGCAGCATCCACACCGTCCGCTCGTCGCCGTTCGTCATGCTGCGGTAGTCGATGCCCGGCGCGGTGAGTTCGAGCATCGACATCACCTCCCACGAGTCGGGCACGTGCAGCAGCGGGTACCGGCTCGTCGTGACGGTCTCGCCGTCGGCCCGCTTGATCTTCTCCCACAGTTCATCCGTGGGGCATTCGTAGTCGTCGCCGTGGCGGGTGCGCATGAAGCCTGCCGCGTCCGGTGCGACGCGTCCGACGGCGCCGCCGTCCTCGGTCTTGTCCGCCGTCACGATCAGCCCGGTCCCGGCGAGCGTGGTCACCAGACGCCCGCCGGGCCGCAGAGAAGCCAGCCACGAGGCCGGTACGGGGCGTACGGAGACCGTGGACACGATCCGGTCGTACTCCCCGGGCAGGGGGCCAGTGATGTCACAGACGGCAGTGTGCGGGTGTAGTCCGACTGATTCGAGCCGGCCGCCCGCTGTTTCCACCAGGTGCGGGTCGACATCCACGCTCGTCACCTGTTGGTCACCGAGCCGCCGGCACAGGAGCGCGGTTCCGTAGCCGGTGCCGGTCGTCACCAACACCCTTGAGTCGTCGGCGATCATGGCGTGCCGGTACATCTGCACGACCAGACTCGGCAGTGTTGACGACGAGGTGGGGTGTCCCGTCGCGACGGTGGCGCCGGGCTCGGCGTCGTCGGCATGGTGGGGGCCGATCCGGGTCACCAGGGTCCGGTCCGCGTAGACCGCCCGCATCCACGCTTCGGGGGCGGTTGAGCCGTCGCGCAGCTCCCAGTGCTCCTTCCCTCGGCCCCACCAGCGGGGCACGAACACATGCCGCGGCGTTCCAGCGATCGGCGCGTACCAGCGGGATTCGGGCCGGACGACTTCGGCCGCCAGGCGTCGCGCCGACGATTCCCAATCCATGACAGTGAGCCTCCTACCTACTCGTATGCCGGGTCACAGGCTTCGGTCTCGGCCGGAGCACAGTCGGAGCTGTCCTGATCAGGGTTGCAGGCCATCACCAGGCCCGGGGAGGGCTGGCACGAATCCTCCTTCGGGGTGCAGGAGTCCGGTACGCAACTGCCGCTGCGGCGCGGGATACTGGCCGCGACCTGCGCCCACCGCTGTCCAGTAAACACCGTCGCCAAGCCGCCGGTTTTCACGTCGCCGGCAGGAAGGAAACGTCCGAGCACACAGGGTGCCACGGTGCCATCCGGCAGGATCGCGGCCTTTCCGTCCGCGCACCGCCCGCACAATTCCGACGTGGACGGGATCGCCGCCGTCTTGGCTGCGTTCCCGACGCCGCGGACACGGTCCACGTGCACGCGGGCCACCCCGAGGGCCGCCATCTCGGCGCGGGCCGGTTCGGTGCGCTGGCCGTCGCGCAGGTGGATGATGCCGACCTTGACGCGGATGCCACGCCGTACGGCCTCGACGATGTTGGCGCGGGTGGAGTCGTGGGAGCCCTTCCGGCCCGTGATCTGGTCGTGCTCGTCCGGGTCGTCGGAGTAGTACGACGTCCCCAAGGTCACCCTTGGGTGCGCGTACAGCTCCCAGTGTTCCGCTCGCACGCGGTAGAGGTTGCTGTAGACCTGCACGTCGAGGCCGGCGGCGAGCGCGTGCTCGACGAGGGCAGCGAAGTCGGGGTGCATCGTCGGCTCACCGCCGATGAACTGGACCCTTTGGACGCCGAGGGCGACGGCTTCTGTGATCACGCGCCGCCAGTCGTCACCGGTCATGGTGCCGTGGCCCTTCGTCGGCCCGGCCTGGGCATAGCAATGCGAGGAACAGGTGAGCTGACACCGTTGGGTGATCTCCAGTTCAAGGAACGTCGGTGGTGCGGGTGTTGCGGGTGCCTGCGGAGCGGTCATCATGGCTGTGTCCCTTCTGGTTCGAGTGGTGCGCGTTGAGGTAGGGCGGTCCCTCTCGGGGCTGGGGCGCAGCCCCGATCCCGCAGGCCGGTCTCGCCTGGGCATGCATCGCACGGAGGTCGCGGCCGTCCCGATGGGGTGGGCGGAGCGGGAAGGGGGCCACGGGGTGTCACGTAGTGGTGCCAGCGAAGCGCCAGAGCCTGTGCCACCCGGCCCCCGCCGGGGTCTCAGGAGTTGGTTGGTGCACCACTGTGCTGACTTCCGGTGCCTCATCCGGGGGCCGGGAACGGGGCTGAGCGGGCTTGTGCGGCACTGCAGATGGCCAGGGCGATGGGGTGGCAGCAGGCAGCAGGCAGCACCGGCGACGTCGACGGTCGCCGAATGGATATCCGGATCGAAGCTGCCAACGCGGCGTGCGGGGCACTCACCATGCCCCCTGCAGGCGGGCGTCCAACGTGACCGACATCGAGCCGTGGTGATCCAATAAACCTTGTCCGGAGTTCACTTGAGTTCACCGTCCGCAGTCAGCGGAGCCCACGAATAACGCACCTGGACGCCTCGATCCTGCAACCACCGGATTTCGCGATGTCGTACCTCGTGTGTTGCATCCGGAGAGATCGCTGCAGGCCACCTGACGATCAACACGCCGACCTTGCCCGTCGCCGCCAGTTCGCGTACCCGCGTCCAGCCGGCGCGGTGGCACGGTTCGGGCTCCCCGTACACGTCCGTCACCACCTCGACGAGGCAGAGCCCGCGCGTGGCGGCGAATTCGCGGCCTTCCTGCTCGGCCCGCTCGGCGGCGAGGGTTGGGGCCAGCCGGCCCCTTTCCGCGCACACGTACAACACGGCAGCGGACGGGTCGGGGATCGCGGGGGTAGCGGCTTTCTCCTGCGCAGCGCGCGTACTGGTCATCGTCGCCTCGGTTGCGATGGGGACGGCACCCCGCCGGAGCCCGGCGGGAGACCGGGGCGCGTGCGGGGCCTTACACGACAGCTAACCCGTCGTCACCGCACGCCGGATATGACGAAGTTGCGCGGACCGGTCGCACTCAGACTGACGAACTGACCAGCTCTTTACTTTCCGTGAGAGTCCCCGCCGCATACCGTGGCGGTATGGCCGATTCCAGAAATGCAGCCCTGGCTGCCTGGATGGCGGAGGTCGGCATGTCGGCCCGGGAACTGACCGACGCCGTGAACCACGCCATTCGCGATCTCACCGGACGGCTCGGCGCCACCAGCGAACGCACAGTGTTCCGGTGGCTGTCCGGCGAGAACCGCTGGCCCCAGGAGCGCCAGCGCCGCGCGTTAGAGGCCATCAGCGGCCGAACCGTCGCAGACCTGGGCTTTGTGCCTCGGGGGAAGCGCACCACCAGCCCAGTACCCCCAGCAGCGCCATCGGAGGACACAGTGCACCGTCGCCGGTTCGTCGGCGCGGCCACCGCCGCCGTCGCCGTCCCCCTCATCGCCTCCCGCCCGCAGAGCGTCGGAACGTCCGACGTGGTCCGACTCCGTGACAGTGTCGAAGCCCTCGTCGCGATCGACGCCGAGCGAGGTGGACACACTGCCCTCGAACGCGCCGCCCTCGCTGGAGCGGACGAAGCCCTGGGACTCCAGCGCCGTTCCACCACGCAACGCGTGCGTCAACGCCTGTTCAGCCTCGCTGCCGACTTCACCGCGACTGCGGCATGGTCGCTGATCGACGCCCGGCAGCTCGACGCCGCCGGCAAGCATCTCGACCGTGCCCTGACCCTCGCCGGCATGGCCCAGGACTCGGACATGGCCATGCAGGTATGGAACCTGCGGGCCATGCTCGCCAGGCAACAGAAGGACCACGGCATGGCCGTCGCCGCAGCTCAAGCCGCGCAAGCAACGCCCATAGCGCGCCAGTCACCGCTGCACGCCTCCCTTGCCCACGCCCGGACCGCTATCGGCCTCGCCAACAGTGGCGACCGGCGCGGGGCCCTGCGCTCTCTGGGGCGTGCAGAGGACGCGATGGGCAAGGTCGACACCACGGAACCGCGGCCTATTTGGATCGCTTTCTACGGCCCCGCGGAGCTGTACTCCCTCACCGCAACGGTTCGCGACGTCGTCGGCGATCCCGCAGAGGCTGAGGCTGCCGCTTACAGGGCACTTGCCGCCCTCCCTCAGACCTACCGGCGCAACCGCGCGCACACCACCGTGCGCCTCGCGCTCGCGCAGCTCCATCAAGGCGACGTCGAGCCGGCATGCGCCTCCAGCGCAGATGTCTTCACCATCATGTCCGGGGACCCGCTCCCCGGCCGCCTGCGCCAACTCCTCGGCACCTTCCACCGCGACCTGATCACTCTGGCACCCCCACGCATCGCACACGAGTGGGCCGACCGCTACCGGACTGAATGGAGCCCTGCATGACCGGCGCAACGGTTGAACTCCGTCACTTCGGGCACGATGACCTGCCCGGCATCCGGCAAACACTCCTCGACGTACATGCCGATGCGTACGCCGACGAGCTGGAGGACGACGAGTTCACCCAGCGGTTTCCCTGGTTCGTCGACCACTGGGGAGGCAACCCCGGCTTCTCGTGCGTGATCGGCTACGACGACTCCGAACCGGTGGGCTTCGCCTACGGGGCCACGGCGACGGAAGGGCGTGAGTGGTGGCGCGAGCACATGAGTGAACCGCCGGCAGACGCCTCGACGTTCTCGGTTTCCGAGCTGATGGTCCGGCCGGCGTGGCGGAAGACAGGAACCGCTGAGCGGCTCCATGTAGCCCTGCTCGCCAGCCGGCCCGAGGCCCTGGCCGTGCTCCTCGTCGACCCCGACCACCTGAAAGTGCAAGCGCTCTACGAGGGGTGGGGGTATCGGAAGATCGGGAATCGTCAGCCGTTCCCGGACTCCCCGAACTTTGCGGTTATGCTCCGGGACCTGCGCACCGCTGCCTGACCGGCGTGCGCCGAGCGTCCCGCACCACTCGTCCCGGACGGCACTCTCCTACAGGGCCCTGGCCAACCCCAGCTGAACCGCAAGGTCGTGCTCACCCGCATCCGGGCGCCGCCACCACGGCGGATGACGGCGGGTGGGGCGCTGAGGGGTCGGACGAGGCTGGCAATCTCGTCGCGGATCATGCGCGAGTCTGTGGAGTAGCCGGCACTTGCGGTGCGTGGTCGTCTTCCGCGCGGGCGCGGGTGGCCTGAGTCTCGGCGATCCACTGGTGATCACGGTGGGGTCGACGCCGGTTTGGAGACGGCGCGGTGAGTGCCGCGCTTGGTGTCGCATGCGGAGGGGGCGGCAGGTGATGCCGTCGCGAATGCAGGGCGGTGGCGAAGGGGCGCACCCTCGGCCTTCGTCTCCCCGCCGAGCCGTGAATGGCCACAGGCGTGCTCATTCGATCAATGAGCAGGGGACGTGCATGGTGGGGAGGCGAGCCGAGGGCGGGACGGGCTGGGTGCCTGGTGCTGTACAGGAAACCGCCGCCCCAGCCCGACGCGCCGTCTGTTCTGCGATCCGTCGTCCATCCGCCGACCGCTCGACGATCGGCGCCGGGCCAGCGATTCTGGAGAGGAGACAGGAGGTGGACCGTGCAGCGCTTCCTGCAGCGGGACACCGTCGCGGTCATGGCCGGACTGCTCGCTCCACTGGCAGTCGCCGCGGTTCTCGTGCCCGCCCGCACGCATATCTCGAACACGGACGTGGCGCTGATCCTCGTCGTGGTCGTCGTCGCCGTGGCCGCCAACGGACACCGCCTCGCCGGCGCCCTCGCGGCGCTGTCGGCCGCCGTGTGGTTTGACTTCTTCTTCACTCGGCCCTACGAGCGGTTCGCGATCACAAAGGCTGCGGACATCCGCACGGCCGTCCTGCTGCTCCTGGTGGGACTGGCGGTCTCCCAGCTGGCCGCGCGGGCCAGGCGCATGCAGGTGGTCGCCGTCACTGACGCCTATTACCTCTCCCAGCTTCACGAGACCGCCGAGCTGGCGCAGTCCCGCACCGCGCCCGACGAGGTCGTGGAGAAGGTGAAACGGCAGCTCACAGACTTGCTGGGGCTGCGTGGATGCCGGTTCGAGTACGGATCCCTGCTCGGTCACCCGGCACGCCTGCAAGCGGACGGCAGCGTGACCGCGGGACGCAGGGTGTGGGATGTCGACCTGCTGGGTTTCCCGGACGAGGAGATCGAACTGCGCACCTACGGCAACGGGCACTACTACGGCCGCTTCATGCTCCGGCCGGCCCCCGGAGCCAAGCCACCGTTGCAAGCGCGCCTGGTCGCGGTCACCCTCGCCGACCACGTCGGTGCCGCGCTCGACACCGCGGGGATGGGGCGGGGCGAGTAGGCGGTGCTCCGTGCCGAACGTCGCTGTGGAACGGTGGAGGCGACGTGGGTCGGCTGTCCCGCACCGCGAGGCGGCTGACGCGCGCTGTCGTCGAGGTGGAGCCCCGAGACCGCCGGCCACTGCCCGACAAGGTGTGAGTCGAGCCACTGTGTCCGGTTCGCGACGCTTGCCGGTACGTCGGCCGCCCTTTCGGATCGAGCCCGCTGCCCCGCGGAGGATGTCACCCGTGAACCGGCGGTCGCCATAACAGCAGGACGGATCCCAAAACCGGCCAGTCGGCCTAAGAGAATGGTGAACATTCTGTGTTGACGCAACCACATGGCGTCAAGAACATATCAGGCCACTCGACCGGCGCGTCAGGAAGTCGCTAACGCGGTTCTCCCGCGGGCGCCGAAGCGCTTCGCTACCGCTGCCGGTTCTCGCCGGCACCGCTCTGGCCACCGTGCCAATTCCCCCACCCGGTAAGGCCTGGCGGCTCCGTCCCCGTTGTCTCACTTGGGATGTGTGTCATGCCAGATCTGTGGTTCGTCCTGCTCACCCTCGCCGCCTTCGCCCTCGTCGGGCTGGCGATGAAGGGGGTGGAGCGCCTGTGAGTACCGAGAACATCGTCGGCCTCGTCGTATCCGTGTTCCTGCTGGCCTACTTGGTAGTGGCCCTGATCTTCCCGGAGCGCTTCTAGTGAACGACACTCTCGCAGGCTGGTTGCAGGTGCTGGCGCTGATCGGCGCGCTGGCCCTGTCGTACCGGCCCCTGGGTGACTACCTGGCCCGCATCCTCACCAGTGCGAAGCACCTGCGCGCCGAGCGCCTGATCTACCGGCTGGGCGGGGTCGACGGCGATGCCGACCAGCGGTGGATCGGCTATCTGCGCAGTGTGCTCGCGTTCTCGCTGGTGTCCGTGTTGTTCCTGTACGGGTTCATGCGTCTGCAGAACCATCTGCTGCTGTCCATCGGCATGCAGGCGGTGGCGCCGGACCTGTCGTTCAACACGGCGGTCTCCTTCGTCACCAACACCAACTGGCAGTCGTACTCAGGTGAGTCCACCATGGGGCACCTGGTGCAGATGGCCGGCCTGGCGGTGCAGAACTTCGTCTCCGCCGCCGTCGGCATTGCCGTCGTCACCGCTCTGATCCGCGGTTTCACCCGCAAGAAGACCGACCGGGTCGGCAACTTCTGGGTGGACCTGACCCGGATCGTGCTGCGCGTGCTGCTGCCCCTGTCATTCGTCCTCGCCCTTGTCCTGGTGGCCAACGGCGTGATCGAGAACTTCCACGCGGTCCACTCGATCAGCACCATCGCTGGCGATTCGCAGTCCCTCACCGGCGGTCCGGTCGCCTCCCAGGAGGCCATCAAGGAACTGGGCACCAACGGCGGCGGCTTCTACAACGCCAACTCCGCCCACCCCTTCGAGAACCCCAACGCCTTCACCAACTGGCTGGAGATCTACCTCCTGTTGGTGATCGGCTTCGCGCTGCCGCGCACCTTCGGGCGGATGGTCGGCGACAACCGCCAGGGCTATGCCGTCGTCGCCGTGATGGGCCTGATCTGGGCCGCCTCGGTCGCCGTCGTCACCTTCAACGAACTGCACAGCGTCAGCAGCGCCGCCGGGCACGCCGCCGGCGGGATGATGGAGGGCAAGGAGCAGCGGTTCGGCGTCTGGGCGTCGGCGCTGTTCGCGGTGTCCACGACGCTGACCTCGTGCGGTGCGGTCGACTCGTTCCACGACTCGTACACGCCGGGCGGCGGCGGGATGACGATCTTCAACATGATGCTGGGTGAGATCGCCCCGGGCGGTACCGGTTCCGGGCTCTACGGCATCCTCGTCCTGGCGATCGTCGCGGTGTTCATCGCGGGGCTGATGGTCGGCCGGACGCCCGAATACCTGGGCAAGAAGCTGCGGGGCAGGGAGATCAAGTTCGCCTCGCTGTACATCCTGACCACCCCCGCGATCGTGCTCGTGGGCTCGGGCATCGCGATGGCGCTGCCGGGCGAGCGCGCCGCGATGGCCAACCACGGAGCACACGGTTTCTCCGAGGTGCTGTACGCCTTCACCTCGGCCGCCAACAACAACGGCTCGGCGTTCGCGGGCCTTTCGGCCAACACCGTCTGGTACAACACCGCGCTCGGCCTGGCGATGCTCCTCGGCCGCTTCCTGCCCATGGTGTTCGTCCTCGCGCTGGCCGGGTCGCTCGCCTCGCAGCAGCCCGTGCCCGTCACCGCGGGCACCCTGCCCACCCACCGGCCGCAGTTCGTCGGCCTGCTGACCGGCGTGATCCTCATCGTCGTCGGCCTCACCTACTTCCCCGCCCTCGCACTGGGCCCGCTTGCGGAAGGGCTGCAGTAATGCACCTGACACTCGTAGAGCCTCCGTCCTCCCCCGAGGAGACGCCGCAGACACCACAGGAACCGCACCGGGTCTCCGGCGGCCTGCTCGACCCCAGGCAACTGATCACCTCGCTGCCCGAAGCGGTCAGGAAGCTCAACCCCCGCGTCATGGTCAAGAACCCGGTCATGTTCGTGGTCGCGGTGGGGGCGCTGCTCACCACCCTGTCGGCGATCAAGGACCCCAGCATCTTCGCCTGGGTGATCGCCGCGTGGCTGTGGCTGACCGCCGTCTTCGCCAACCTCTCCGAGGCCGTGGCCGAGGGCCGCGGCAAGGCGCAGGCGGAGACGCTGCGGCGGACCAAGACCGACACGGTCGCCCGCCGCCTGCTGGACTGGCGGCCGGGCCTGACGACCCTGAGCGAGGAGGAGGTGCCCGCCACCAGGCTCCAGCTCGAAGATCTCGTCGTCGTCGAGGCGGGGCAGATCATCCCCGGTGACGGTGACGTCGTCGAAGGCGTCGCCAGTGTCGACGAGTCGGCGATCACCGGCGAGTCCGCGCCCGTGATCCGCGAATCCGGCGGCGACCGCTCGGCGGTGACCGGTGGCACGAAGGTGCTCTCCGACCGGATCGTCGTGCAGATCACCTCCAAGCCCGGCGAGACCTTCATCGACCGGATGATCGCGCTGGTCGAGGGAGCCGCCCGGCAGAAGACGCCCAACGAGATCGCGCTCAACATCCTGCTGGCGTCGCTGACGGTCGTGTTCCTGCTCGCGGTGGTGACGCTGCAGCCGTTCGCGATCTACGCCCACGCCGAGCAGACCATCGTCGTCCTGGTCGCCCTCGTGGTGGCGCTGATTCCCACCACGATCGGTGCCCTGCTCTCGGCGATCGGCATCGCGGGCATGGACCGCCTGGTGCAGCGCAACGTGCTGGCGATGTCCGGCCGCGCCGTCGAGGCCGCAGGCGACGTCAACACCCTGCTGCTGGACAAGACCGGCACCATCACCTTCGGCAACCGCCAGGCCGCGGAGTTCCTGCCCGTCGAAGGCGTGAGCGTGGAGGACCTGGCGGACGCCGCGCAGTTGTCCTCCCTCGCCGACGAGACGCCCGAAGGCCGCTCGGTGGTCGTCCTGGCCACGGAGAAGTACGGGCGGCGCGAGCGGCATCAGGGCGAGCTGGGCAACGCCGAGTTCGTGCCGTTCACCGCCCAGACCCGCATGTCAGGCGTCGACCTCACCGAAGGCGGTCTGACCCGCCGGGTACGCAAGGGCGCCGCCTCCGCGGTCACCGCGTGGGCCGAGCGGAACGGTGGCGACGCCGCCGGCGAGGTCCGGTCGATCGTCGACGGCATCTCGGGCAGCGGTGGTACGCCCCTCGTGGTCGCCGAGCGCCGCGGCGGCCGGGCCAAGGTGCTGGGCGTCATCCACCTCAAGGACGTCGTCAAGCCCGGCATCCGGGAGCGGTTCGCGGAACTGCGCAAGATGGGCATCAAGACCGTCATGATCACCGGTGACAACCCGCTGACGGCCCGCGCCATAGCGGAGGAGGCAGGCGTGGACGACTTCCTCGCCGAGGCCACTCCCGAGGACAAGATGGCGCTCATCAAGCGTGAGCAGGCGGGCGGCAAGCTGGTCGCGATGACCGGTGACGGGACGAACGACGCCCCGGCACTGGCCCAGGCGGACGTCGGCGTGGCCATGAACACCGGCACCTCGGCCGCCAAGGAGGCCGGGAACATGGTCGACCTCGACTCCAACCCGACCAAGCTCATCGAGATCGTCGAGATCGGCAAGCAACTCCTCATCACCCGGGGTGCGTTGACGACGTTCTCGATCGCCAACGACGTCGCCAAGTACTTCGCCATCATCCCGGCGATGTTCGCCACCGCCTACCCGGGGCTGAACAAGCTCAACATCATGCACCTGCACAGCCCGCTCTCGGCGATCTCCTCGGCGATCATCTTCAACGCACTGATCATCGTGGCGCTGATCCCGCTGTCGCTGCGCGGCGTGCGCTACCGGCCCTCGTCGGCCGCTGCGCTGCTCAGCCGCAACATCTGGATCTACGGACTCGGCGGCCTCGTCCTGCCGTTCCTCGGCATCAAACTGATCGACCTGGCCGTCCAGTTCATCCCCGGTCTGCGCTGACCCAGACAGAAGGCAGTCATGACATCCCGCTTCCTACCTTCCGTGGTCCGGAACCATCTCGCGGCGCTGCGGATGCTGCTGGTGTTCACGGTGATCACCGGCATCGCCTATCCGCTGCTCGTCACCGGCGTCGCCCAGGCGGCCTTCCCGGACCGGGCCAACGGCTCGCAGGTCAGGCAGAACGGCAAGACCGTCGGCTCCAGCCTGCTCGGCCAGAACTTCAACCTGCCCAAGAAGAATCCCGACGATCCCAAGGAGGCGGCCAAGCCCGACCCCAAGTGGTTCCAGCCTCGCCCCTCCTCGGCCGGGGACAGCGGCTACGACCCGACCAGCTCCAGCGCCTCCAACCTCGGGCCCAACAGCGATGATCTCGTCAAGTCCGTCAAGGACCGCAGGGCGGCGGTGGCCGCGTTCGACAAGGTCGACCCGAAGGACGTCCCCGCCGACGCGGTCACCGCGTCCGGCTCCGGCCTCGACCCCGACATCTCCCCGGCATACGCCTACGAGCAGGTCGAACGGGTCGCCAGGACCCGCGGCCTGAGCGCGGCGGTCGTCCGCCGGCTCGTCGCCCAGCACGTCCAGGACCGTGCCCTCGGCTTCCTCGGCGAACCTCGGGTCAACGTCATCGAGCTGAATCTGGCACTGGCCCGGCTTCGGTGAGGTGAGGGCAGCACTCGTCATGCCGTCCGGTCGGCCGCGAGCCCGCGCACGACCGGACGGCGCGGCATCCGGAGCGGGCGTGCAGCGGGCGTGCTCGTCTCCGGGGCCGTCCCCGGCGGCCGTGATGGCGAAATTGCCGCTTCCGTACACCGGGAACCCGAGTCCGCATGAGTTCCGTCAAGGCACGCGGCCGTCTCCCGGGCGGCCTGGCACGCTGTCGTCCATGAAACCGAGCACGAACCGGCGCTCGGCGGAAGGGATGACGCACCCTCCCCACGGCGGTCCGCATGCGGCCGCGTCCGGCGTCCCGCCGGCAGTACGGCTGGCAGCCGACCGTGCGGGGCTCGGCGGGCACCGTGGGACGTACCTGCCGGTGCGGCCGAATCTGCGGAGGCACCGCATAGAAGGCATTGCCACCGCGGTGAGTTGCGTGCTGGCCGCATTGGGGTTCGCCGCCGGTGTGCCGGTGCTCGGCATCCTCGGCGCCACCTGGACCTTGATGATCGGCGGACATCTCCTCCTCATCACACTGTGGTCGGGCCGGGTGGCCGCCCGGAACCGTGGCACCCGGCTGGACCTGTACGAGCACGGGCTTCTCGTGACCTACCGGCGTCGGACACGTGTGGCGCGGTACGACACGACGTCGGTTCGGCAGAAGATCGTGCACCTCGTCGCGAACCCGGCGCCGGACCAAATCGCCTACACATACCGTTTCACCGACACGACAGGCGTCGAAGTGATCCTCCGCCACGGCTTGGAGCGCCCCGAGGAGTGGGGCGAGGAGATCCAACGGGGCGTCACCGCGGCTCAGCTGCCCCGGGCCGAGGCCGCCCTCGACGCGGGAGAGCGGGTCGATTTCACGTACCTGTGGCTGTCGTCCGCGGAGATCGGCACGCGACGCCGGGCCGTCCCGTGGTCGCAAGTAGCCGAGGTCAGAGTGCGGGCCGGAATGGTCAGCATCCACATCACCGGCAGCAGACGTCCTCTGGAGACGCTTCCGATCAGCCTGATTCCGAACTACCGCGTGTTCCGCACGCTCGCCGAGCGGCTGCACCAGGCACACTCGCCGCTCGACGGGTGAAATCCTGCTCCTTGTTCACAAGCCGAACGAAGGCGTGTGCGGCGTGTGAGGCGTGCTCAACGTGGGACGTCGATGCGGAACCGCAGGCGGCAGATCACCGCGTCGGTGTAGCGGCGGATCGCGCGGTCGAGGACCGCGCCGCGCTGGTTCTGCAGCAGGCGCAGCCACACGTGGGGCAGTTCCATCTCCGGGATCAGCACCACCAAGCGGTCGTGTTCCATTTCGGCCTGGAGGGCGCGCAGGTAGTCCACGATCGGCCGGGTCAGCGATCGCGTCCGGCTGCTCAGCACGGTCAGTGGGACATTCGGATGCCACGTGTTCCACGCGTCGCGCACCTCGCCGGCGGACTTCGCGTCCTGGTCGTCGGGGTGTACGACGGTGACCGCGCGCACCTCGTCCCCGAGCGAGATCGCCGCGCTGATGGCCTGCTGGGTAAGAAGGTTGACCCCTCCTACAGGGACGATCACCAGCGAGCGGTGCTCCTCGGGTGGCCCGGGCACCTCGCCGAGATGCAGCCCGACACCGATCCGCCGGTAGGTCCGGTGGACCCACTCGAACACCGCGACCAAGAGGGCGACCGTGAGGAAGACCAGCCAACCGCCCTCACCGAATTTCGCCACCAGCTCGATGGCCAACGCCACCGTCGTCAGCGCCGCCCCCAGCGCGTTGAGAGCGGCGCGCCCCTGCCAACCGGAACCCTGCTCGATGTACCAGTGCCGGACCATGCCGATCTGGGAGATGGTGAAGCCGATGAAGACGCCGATGGCGAAGAAGGGCACCAGCGCCTGCGTGTCGCCCTCGGCACCGATCAGCAGCACGAGTGCGGCTCCCGACAACACCATCACGCCATGCCGGTAGACCTGCCGATCGGCGCGCAGCCAGAACACGTGCGGAAGGTTGTGGTCACGGGCCAGCAATGAGGTCAGCACCGGCATGCCGCCGAACGAGGTGTTCGCAGCCAGGGCCAGCAGCACCATCGTGGCGAACTGGACCACATAGAAGCCGGCGTTGTGGCCGAACGAGGCATCGGTGAGCTGCGCGAGCACGGTCTTGGTGCTGTTCGGCGCGACGTGGAACTTCCTGATCAGCAGCGAAAGACCCAACAGCATCGCACCGAGCAACGCGCCCAGCGCCACCTCCGTACGCTGCGCCCGCTTCACCCGTGGACTGCGGAACGTCGGTACCGCGTTCGCGATGGCCTCCACGCCGGTCAGCGCCGAACAGCCTGAGGCGAACGCCCGCAGCAGAAGCAGCACCCCGACACCGGAGGCCGCCGACGCGGCCGGGTGCGACGGCGCGGTCACAGGATGTGCGCGCAGCAGTCCGACCACGATTACGGCGAAGACCGCCGCGACGAAGACGACGGTCGGCACGATCATCACCTTCGCCGACTCCGCCACCCCGTACAGATTGACACCCGTGATCAGCGCCAGCACGATCACGCACAGCCAGACCCGGTCGGCGTAGAGGGCCGGAAACGCCGACGTGAGTGCGGCGACACCGGCCGAGACCGAGACCGCGACGTTCAGCACGTAGTCGATGATCAGCGAGGCTGCCGCGATCAGGCTCACCCGCCGTCCCAGATGCCGCCCGGCGACCGCGTAGGCGCCGCCGCCGTTCGGGAAGGCGGCGATGACCTGCCGGTACGAGAACGTCAGCGCCGCCAGCAGCACCACGATCGCCACCGTGACCGGCAACGTGAAGCCGAGCCCGTAACCGCCCGCCACCGCCAGCACGACCACGATCGCCTCGGGCCCGTACGCCACGGATGCCAGCGCGTCCAGTGACAGCGCGGCCAGGCCCTGCGGCACGGTCAGCCGATCCCGCTCGTGCTCACCCAACGCACCGCCGGCGGCGGCCTGGCCGCCGTCCGCACCCTCGGCGCTGGTAGACACCGCACACCACCCCGCGTCATTCCGTCCCGCCACGTTCAGGCGACCATAACGGGCGGACGAAAGCCACGAGGGAAGCCACCACGGGCCTTGGCCACTCTGCTGGCAGTGACATCGACTGACGGTGGAGAGCCGCGCGCGGCGCCTTCCCCAGGAGGGATCTCATGGTGGCCTTCGCGCGCGATGCCGTGGTCTCGTCGCTCACCGACCCTGCTCCGGCCGCCCGCCTCCGCTCGCCGCCCGATAGCGGTGCATGAGCGCGACGGCCATGGCGCCCTCGCCGACACCCGAGGCGACCCGCTTGATGGATTGGGCGCGTACGTCGCCGGCCGCGAACACCCCGGGGACGCTGGTCTCCAGGAGAAGCGGGTCGCGTTCCAGCGGCCAGGAGGCAGGCGGTTTGCCGGCGTGGAGGAGGTCGGGGCCGGTGAGGACGAAGGCGTGCCCGTCGCACTCCACCACGCCGTCCAGCCAGCCGGTGCGCGGTCGTGCACCGATGAAGGTGAAGACGAAGCGCGCCGCTTCCTCGGTCTCGGTTCCGGTGCGGTCGTTCATGAGCGTGATGCGTTCCAGGTGCTGGTCGCCGTCGAGTGCGAGGACCCGGGTGCTCACGCGTACTTCGATGTTGGTGGTTCGGTGGATCTCGTCCACCAGGTACTGCGACATACCGGCCTCCAGTGAGCCGGCACGTACGAGAACGGTGACCCTGGCCGCGTACTTGGCGAAGTGGATCGCGGCCTGACCAGCGGAGTTCGCGCCGCCGACGATGAAGACGTGGTGGGAGATACAGGAGCTGCTCTCGGTCGTGGCCGCGCCGTAGTAGAGGCCCTCGCCTTCGAAGCGGTCCGCGCCGGGGATGTCCAGGCGGTTGTACGACACCCCGGTGGAGAGCAGTACGGTCTCGGCGCTGATGTCGGAGCCGTCCGCGAGGGTGATGATGCGGGCCGGGCCGGCCGGGCGCAGTCCGACGGCCTCTACGGGGTGCAGCAACTCCGCTCCGAAGCGGCCTGCTTGACTGACCGCGCGCCGGGTGAGGTCGCCGCCTGAGAGGCCGGACGGGAAGCCCAGGTAGTTCTCGATGAGGCTGGAGGTACCGGCCTGTCCGCCGGGCGAGTCGGCGTCCAGGAGGAGGGTGGAGAGCCCTTCGGAGGCGGCGTAGACGCCGGCGGCGAGGCCAGCCGGGCCCGCGCCGATGATGACGGTGTCGTAGTGCGGGCGGGAGGCGGTGGTGGCGAGGCCGAGCTGGGTGGCGAGTTCGGCGTTACCGGGGGCCGGGAGCACGGTGCCGTCGGGGAATGCGACGAGTGGCAGTTCGGTGCTGGCGGTGGCGTGCTGGGCGAGCAGCCGTTGCCCCTCGGGGTCGGTTGCGACGTTCAGGAAGCGGAACGGCTGGCCGTTGCGGGTGAGGAAGTCGCGTACGGCGTGGGTGCGGGCCGACACGACATGGCCGGCGACGTGGATGCCCTGATAGGCGGGGCGGTAGGCGGCGAGCCAGTCGGATAGCAGGTCGTCGAGGACGGGGAAGAGCCGTTCGGCAGGCGGGTCCCAGGGCTTCATCAGGTAGTAGTCGAGCCGCACTTTGTTGATGGCGGTGATCGCTGCGTCGGTCTCGGCGTAGGCGGTGAGGAGCACCCGGCGGGCATCGGGGAAACGGCTCACCGCTTCCAGCAGGAAGTCCACCCCGGTCATGTCGGGCATGCGCTGGTCGACGAGGAAGAGTGCCGGATCGTGGCCTCGCTCGTCCAGTGTGTCCAGGACCTTCAGTGCCTCGCCGGCGGAGGACGCGCCCAGGATCCGATAGCGGTCGGCGTAGGCGCCGCGCAGGTCGCGGCGGACCGCGCGGAGCACCTGGGGATCGTCGTCCACCGCGAGGATCACCGGTTTGCGCAGTTCTCCGGACGCGGTGGGTGCCGCAGCCGCATTCGTGGCCGTCCCCGGAGCGGGGGCCGGCGTCATCGGGACGTCCCTTCGGTGGACTCGGTGAACTCTAGGAAGAGCTGGTCGGGGAAGCACCAGCCCCAGGTCTCGTCCGGCTGGTGGGAGACGACGACGGGGTGACGCGTGGACTCGTAGTGGCGGCTGGCGTGCCGGTTCCTGGAGGAGTCGCAGCAGCCGATGTGGCCGCAGGTGAGACAGCGGCGCAGATGGACCCAGTCGTCGCCGGAGCGTAGGCACTCCTGGCAGCCTTCCGCTGACGCGGTGGCCGCCACGGGGGCGATCCGATCGAGGTGTGCGCAGGTGGGCATGGTGGCCTCCGGCAGAGCCGCGGGGTGGGGTGAGGGCAAGGCAAGGGAGCGGGGCACAGCGGTGTGTGTCGTGCCGAACGCCGCTGTGCCCCGCTGAGGTGGCCGGTCCGCCGTGCTACGTCAGGGTCTCCGTGAAGTGCCGGGTCGCGAGGCCGGCGGCCTCGGTGACCTTGGCGTCCTGGTCGTAGAAGTCGAACTGGGTGCCGCTGGTCCAGACGAGCCGCTTCGGGGCGGCGAGAGCGGCGAAGAACTTCTCCGCGCCCTGCGGGATCGCGCCGTCCCGGCTGTGCACGAGCACCGTGGGTACGTTGATACGGGCCGCCGCCGGGTGCGGGTCGAACGTCAGCCAATGCGGCCAGGACATCACGGCGAACCGGTTGGTCCAGGCGGGCACGGCCCCCCGTTTCTCGTCCAGGTAGTAGTCGAAGGGGCCGAACATCGCGGCCTGGGGGTCCGTGACACTGACAGCCGGCACGTACTGCGCGGCCTCCCCCTTCTCGTACCGGGCCAGGGCGTCGAGTCCGAGGGCCGTCTTCCGTTGCACCTCATCGGCTCCTCCGTAGATGTCCCGTACGAGGTTGGCGTCGTGCAGCCAGGGCGCGATGAGCGCCAGGCTCCGTACCCGCGGGTCGTCCGCGGCGTTGACGGCGGTGTACCCGCTGCTCGCGCAGACGCCCAGGGCACCGATGCGTCCGGAGTCCACGGCCGGGTGCCGGGCGAGGTAGGTGACGGCGCTGCGGATGTCGCCGATCTTCCGGACCGGCGACTCCAGTTGGCGGGGCCGGCCCTCGGATTCGCCGAAACCGGTGAAGTCGAAGGCGAGCGCGAGGAAACCGGCCTCGGCCATCCGTCGGGCGTATACCGCGGCCATCTGCTCCTTGACTGTCGTCCAGGAGCCGGTGACGACGATCGCAGGGCGGAGGTCCTGGCCGTCGGGCCGGTACAGGGTGCCGACCAGGGTTTCGCCGTCGCTGTCGAAGGTGACCCGCTCCGTCCGTACGGTGTGCGTCATGCCGCCCTCCCGTCGATCGCCCGCAGGATCTGGGACGGGTCGGTGTAGGACTTCCAGCGCACGATCTTCCCGTCGCGCACGGTGAGGCGCTGGATGAACTCGATCTCGAAGGACTGGCCGGTCTTCTTGACCGCGGACTTCTCGTAGAGGACGCCGATGGCCTGGTCGCCCTCGACGACGAGGTCCACAAGTTCCTCGGTTCCGACGGCGACGACGTCCAGGAACACCTTCAGGCTGGCGAGCACCGCCGCCGGTCCGTGATAGGTGCCGATCCACGGCATGCGGTCGTTGTAGCCGGGCACCGGCGCGTAGTTGACCCATTCGACATCGTCGGCGAGGTAGGTCAGCGCGCGTTCGGCGTCGCCGCTGGTGAGTGCGGAGAACCAGCCGGTGGCGGTCTCCCGGGTGGTGCGGGTCATCGCATGGTCCTTTCCATGATCTGCCGGTTGCCCTTGGCCCAGTCGGCGGTCATCGTCAGCCCGTCGATCCGCCACCCCTCGGGGGTGCGCCGCAGCGTGAACCGGTAGTGCCCCCCGAGCGTCCACAGGGGGCCGCCGAGGGCGTTGGGCAGCAGGTGGGTGGCCTGGAAGTCCGCGGTGGCGACGGCGGTGTCGCCCGATATCCGCGCCAGGTGGTTGGTGATCAGGTGCTGGGTCGAGGCCAGGCCGGAGAGCAACGCCCGCCAGACGTCGATCAGTTCGTCCGCTGCCATGTCGGCCGGTTTGCCGCCGTTGAGGCTGGTGTAGTCGACGTGGACCATCTCGGCGAAGACGGCCGACCGCAGCAGCTCCCATTCGCGCTTGTCGGTGTGCCAGCACATCCGGGTGCAGACCTCGATGATGTCGAGCCGGTCGAGGAGTTCCAGGTCGCTCACCGGGCTCCCTCGCGGCCGGTGATCCAGTTCTCCTTGAGCAGCAGGGTGTGGACGTAACGCGGCTCGGTGAACAGGCTCAGGTCGGCGAGCATCTCCCGGTACTCGGGCGTCTCCCGCGCGGCCTCGAAGGCGGGCACGTCGTCGAACCAGAGCTGGTAGGCGGCGTCCAGTACGGCCTCGCCCACGCCGTAGAAGGCGTCACGGGTGTGGTTCTGGGCGTACTTGCGCAGGCCCGGGATCTTCTCGGTCAGCCGGGCGTGCCGGGTTAGGCTGCGCTCCCGGAACCCGCTGAGCGGCAGACCTTCCCGGCGTTTGACGAGGATGAGGACCTTGGTCAGGGCGTTGTCGGCGCCGTCTCCGGGCATGACGACATGGGCGTCGGTGTCCAGCACCACGGTGCGCCAGAAGGCGGCCCAACGGGGCTCGTCGAGGCGCGCGCCCTCCAGGAACTCCGGGCTCTGCAGGGAGGCGAGCTGTTCCTTCTCGTTCTCCAGCCAGATCTCGGCCACCCCGCTCCACAGCGGGTCGTCCTCGTCGCCGGGCCGGGGGATGCGGGTGTCGACGCAGTACCGCTTGATCTGCGGGATCTTGACCGCGTACCGGACCGCGTGCTGCTCGACCCAGTAGCGCTGGAACTCCTCTTCTGACATGCCGGGCTTGGGGTGGGCAAGGATGATCTGGTGGATCACGTGGTTCTCCTCGGTGGATGGGCTGGGCGGGTCAGACCCGGTAGTGGGCGTTCACGTCGTCGGCGAAGCCCAGGTAGTCGCGCAGCGGCCAGACCACCTCGAACTCCAGGTACTCGCGCATGGGCAGCCGCCCGAGCGCCGTCCTGTCGAGCTCCTCGGCCGACTCGCAGTCCACGACCGCGATGACCCGCTTCTGTGCGGCGACCTTCCAGATGCCGACGACCATGCCGGAGTCGATCGTCTCCTTGGCGTGCAGCGTCTCCTCGGCTTCGACGTCCCAGAGTTCGTCCAGGGAGATGCGTCCCTCGTGGTTCCACTTCATCTGCACGTAGAACAGCACGGTGACTCCTCGTCAGGCAGGATGGGCGGCCACGGCGACCGTCTCAGTGGTAGTGGACAGGCCGCGGGTGAGCGGATGATCCGCGCCGAGGCTCTCGCGGGCGATGTCGGCCGGTGACTTGCCGTCGTGGCCGACGAGATCCCGTCGTGCACCGGCGACGACGAGGACCCGTGCGCACTCCTCGTAGCCGTGCCAGAGGGCGTCGTGTAGCGGGGTGTAGCCATTGGTGATGCCCTGGAAGTCCAGGTCGATGCCAGGGACGCCGACCAGCAGGGCGGTGATTCCGGCATGGCCGTTGTAGACGGCCTTGTGCAGCGGTACGGCGCCGAAGGTCGGTTCGGTGGCGTTGACGTCGGCGCCGGCGGCGATCAGTTCCCGGGCGATCTCCTCGTGGCCGTCCCGGCAGGCCACCAGCAGGGGGGTGTGGCCGTCGTTGAAGCCGTTGACCACCGGGAAGCGGGCGTCCACCTCGGCGCCCTCGGAGAGCCTGCGCCGCACGGCGTCGAGGTCGCCGGCGACCACCGCGCCCATCAGCTTCTGCGCCTCTGCCGCCGCCGCGTCGCTCTGGTTACGGTCCTTCAGCAGGCGTTCGGCGGCGAGCAGTTTGTCCTTGCCGCGGGTGTTGACGTTCAGCTCGTACTCGAAGTGCTCCCGCATCGAGAAGCCGTAGTGCGTCGACAAGTTCAGGCCCGCGTGGTGGTCCAGGAGCACGGCCACGACGTCCGGCCACTTGTACCAGAGGGCGTCCATCAGCGGGGTGTGTCCCGTGGTAGCCGCCACGGCGTCCACGAAAGCGCCGGCATCCAGCAGCACGCGGACGGTGTCGGAATCGCCACCCTGGACGGCCTTGTGCAGGGCCGTCCCACCGCCGCGGGAGTCCGCGGTGTACACGTCGGCGCCGGCCGCCAGGAGCAGCCGTACGGTTGCCGCGTCACCTCGTCCCGCCGCGATCATCAAGGCGGTCAGCCCGCCGGCGGTGTCACGGGCGCTCGGATCGGCCCCGCGGCGGAGGAGGGCGGAGACTCTTTCGGCGTCGCCGTCCTGCACTGCGGCTATGAATTCCTCGCGGGTTGGAGTCGTCATCCTTTTCCTGCCTTCTTTCGGCATGAGTCGGCGAACGGAGGCTAGCCGGGAGCCCCGCTATCCCATGCGGCAACCTGACAAACTCCCGCTTGTTACTGCGGAGTCTTGACGTGCGGCGGTCACGACCTCACCAAGTCATGGCGACCTCACAAACTGCTTACGATTTCCTTTGACAGTCCGTTCGCCACTGGACCAGTGTCGATGCCAGACATCGACCGACCACGTCGGAGGATTCACGTGAAGCACATTCTGATCGTTCTCTCCGAGTACGGATACTGGGCCGAGGAATTGGTGGGACCGCTCCGCGAGTTCGATGAGCGCGGATACCGGGTCACCTTCGCGACGCCCACCGGAAAGCGCGCCCACGCCCTTCCGCCGAGCCTCGACGAGGAGTACGTCGACCCGCCGCTCGGCCGCTCCGTGACCACCGCCGAAGTCGCCACGCTGGGCCGGCAGGTGGAGAGCGGAAACCGGCTCGACAATCCGCTGAGCCTCGCCGGGTGGATCCCCGAACGCCCCTACACCAGCGCCCCCGATTACCTCCGTGAACTGGAGCGGTACCACCAGTCGCTGGAGCGGGTCGCCACCGGTGCGGGCCAGTACGACGCACTGCTCATCGTCGGTGGCAGCGGGCCCATCGTCGACCTCGCCAACAACGAGCGGCTGCACGACCTGATCCTGGCGTTCGTGCGGGCCGGCAAGCCGGTCGGTGCCGAGTGCTACGGCGTCGCCTGCCTCGCCTTCGCCCGCGACTGGGACGACCGCAGGAGCATCATCTGGGGCAAACACGTCACCGGCCACTGCAAGGAGTACGACTACAAGGACGGCACCGGATTCCTCGGTACCGACTTCGTGATGGGCCCGCCGCCGTACCCCCTGGAGTACATCCTGCGCGATGCGACGGGCCCCGATGGCGCCTACCACGGGAATTTCGGAAAGCCGCTCTCGGTGATCGTCGATTTTCCGTTCATCACTGGCCGTTCCACTCCCGACTCCTTCCTGACCGGCCGGAAAATGGTCGAGGTTCTGGAGGACGGACTCACTCGTTTCGGCTGGTAGCAGACCGAACACCTGCGGCGGGGCCGTTGAGAATTCACGGGCTCGTAACAACCTGGCAAGAGACCCGGAAGACGGACCACGGGAGTATGCGATGGCAGGCAAGTCTGGGAATGTCAAACTCATCGAGCAATTTAAAGCCGATGGTCTCGATGTTATGTTCGGAAATCCTGGAACCGTGGAACAGGGTCTGCTCGACGCGGCCGAACAGACCCCGGGGTTCCAGTACGTGCTGGCGCTCCAGGAGACCGTTGCGGCCGGCATCGCGGACGGTTACGCCCGGGCGACGGGCCGGGCGGCACTGCTGCAACTGCACAGCGGGGTCGGCCTGGGCAACGCGATCGGCATGCTCTACCAGTCGATGCGCGGGCACACCCCGCTCGTCGCCATCGCCGGCGACGCCGGGGTGCGATACGACGCCATGGACTCCCAGATGGCGGCCGATCTCGTCGCCATGGCGCGCCCGGTGACCAAGTACGCGACCCGGGTGACCGATCCGCGCTCGCTGCTGCGGGTGGTGCGCCGGGCCGTGAAGACCGCCCTGACCCCGCCGCGAGGCCCGGTCTTCGTCGCCCTGCCGATGGACGTGCTCGACGAGCTCAATGACGAGCCCGTTGTCGCCTCCACCGTCCCTGTCACCGTCTCCGCCCCGCCGACGGAGACGGTGACCCGGGCCGCGCGACTGCTCGCGGCCGGACAGCGCCCGCTGATCCTGGCCGGCGACGGCGTCTCCCTCGCCGGAGCTCAGCGGCAACTCACCGATGTGGCGGAGCTGTTGGGTGCAGACGTCTGGTGCGTCGACTCGTCCGAGGTGAACTTTCCGGCCTCGCATCCGCTCCACCGCGGCCAGCTGGGCCATATGTTCGGCGAGCGGAGCGCCGCCGCGGTGGCGGAGGCGGACGCCGTGCTGATCGTGGGCACATACCTCTTCCCCGAGGTCTTTCCCCGGCTCAGCAGCCCCTTCCGGCCCGATGCCCGGATCGTCCACATCGACCTCGACGCCTACGAGATCGCCAAGAACTTCCCGGTCGACCTCGGCGTGGTCGCGGACCCGCGGCCGGCTCTCGCGGCGCTCGTCGCCGAGCTGCCCGGCCGGCTGAGCCCCGGCCAGCGCAAGGCGGCCGCCCAGCGGCTGGCCGTTCGCAAGGAAGCGCGACAGCTCAGTCTGCGCGAAGTGCCGCCCGGCGGCTCGACGCTGGAGTGCTTCGTGCGGGAACTCGCCCGCCGCGCGGGGGACGACCTGATCGTGTTCGACGAGGCCCTCACCTCCTCGCCCACCGTGGTCCAGCACCTGCCCCCCGACCGGCCCGGCGACTACTTCCTCACCCGCGGCGGCTCCCTCGGCGTCGGCATCCCCGGCGCGGTGGGGGCCAAGCTCGCCCACCCCGGCCGCACTGTGGTCGGCTTCACCGGCGACGGCGGGGCGATGTACACCTACCAGGCCCTGTGGACCGCGGCCCGGTATGGCATCGACGCGAAGTTCGTGGTCTGCAACAACCGCAAGTACCAGCTGCTCGACGACAACATCGCGCAGTACTGGAAAGAACGGGACATCCCCCGGCACGACTTCCCGTCCTCCTTCGACCTGTCCCGCCCCGACATCCGCTTCGCCGACCTGGCCCGCTCCCTGGGCGCCGACGGCGTACGCATCGAGAAACCCGAGGAGGCCGCGGACGCGGTCGCGCGGATGCTCGCCGCCACGGGGCCCTTCCTGGTCGACCTCCAGATCTGACCGACACCCGAGGAGTCCTGTCATGCCGGAGGCCCCCGCCGCCCGCGGGCTCACCGAACAGGCCGTCCGTGCGTTGGCCGAGCAGTGGTACGCCGCTCTCGACCGCCACGACGAGTTGGGCGAGATGACGAAGTTCGTCGTCGATCACGGACTGGTGATGCGGTTCCCCGAGGGCACCTTTCGGGGGCAGGCAGGCTTCGCCGAGTGGTACGCCGCCGTCTCGCACCGGTTCTTCGACGAGAAGCACACGGTGGCCGGCACCCGGACCGTCATCGACGGTGCCCATGCCCGCATCCGTGTCCGCGTCAACTGGCAGGCCAGGACGTGGCAGCCGCCGGCCGCCAGGAGCGAGTGGCTCGGCTTCGACGCCGACCAGACCTGGATCGTGGTCGCCGGCCGCAACGGAGAGGCTCCGCGGATCAAGTCCTATATCTGCAACGTGCTGGAGCCGATGCCGGGCTCCGCCGCCCTGTGAGGAGATGAGGCGCGTGAAGGACACCCGGGACGTGCTGGCCCGCTACTACGTGTATGCCAACGCCGGTGACTGGGACCGCTGGTGCGACCTGTTCGCCGCGGACATGGTGATGGACGAGCAGCTCGCCGGCCGGATCGAGGGCCGCGACACGCTCCGCTCGATGATGGCCGGCATGGAGGAGCTGTACTCCTCCTTCGAGAACATCCCCTCGCACTTCCTGGTCGACGGCGACGAGGCCGCGGTGGTCTCCCACATCTCCGCACGCAGTGCCTCGGGAGCACCGATCGAGGCGGCGGCCATGAACTACTTCCGGATCGAGAACGGGCTCATCACCTACCTGGCCAACCACCACGACACGCTGCCGTTCCAGGTGCTCTCCCAGAGCTAGCACCGTGCAGGGAACGCCCGGAGAGGCCCATGAAGGAAGAGTTCGACTACATCGTCGTCGGAGCGGGCACGGCCGGCAGCGTGCTGGCCGCCCGGCTGACCGAGGACCCCGAGGTACGCGTCCTGCTGCTGGAGGCCGGCACCGGCCGTATCCCCTGGGAGGTGGACGACCCCACCGCCTGGCTCCGACTGCTCGGCGGCCGGATCGACTGGCGCTACCGCAGCACTCCGCAGCCGGGCCTGGGCGGTCGGGTGACCCGGGAACCGCGTGGTCGCGCGGTGGGCGGCAGCAGCAACCTCTATCTCATGATGCACGTCCGCGGTCACCCCTCGGACTTCGACAACTGGGCCTACCAGGGCGCCGCGGGCTGGGCCTACCAGGACGTTCGGCCGTACTTCGAGCGGCTGGCGGTCCCCTCGTCCGCCTCCGCGGCCCACCACGACCCCAACCCTGCCTCCCGGGCCTTCCTCGACGCCTGCGCCGAGCTGGGCCATGAGACGGTGGCGGACTTCAACTTCAGCGCAGGCGTCATGCAGGGCGCCGGGTGGCACCACCTCGATGTCGTCGACGGGCGGCGCCACGGTGCCCTCGCCGCCTACCTGGAGCCGGCCCTCGGCCGTCCCAACCTCACTCTGCGCTGCAACGCCCAGGCCGTCGGGCTCGTCGTGGAGGGGGACACCTGTATGGGTGTGGAGTATCTCCAACGTCCGGAGCAGCCTGGCACCGACGGCCGGGAGGTCCGGGACGCGCACGGCGAGCCGGTCCGGCCGGGCCTGCACCAGGCATGCGCCGCGGGCGAGGTGATCCTCGCGGCAGGCGCGATCGAGTCCCCCAAGCTTCTGATGCTCTCCGGCCTCGGCGGACCGGACCACCTCCGAGACGTCGGCATCGAGGTGACGGCCGCCCTGCCCGGAGTAGGGGAGAACTTCCACAACCATGTGCTCACGGCCGTCATGACCGAGTCCCGCACCGCGGTTCCGGCGGCCCGCCAGAACCTCTCCGAGAGCGCGCTGTTCACCACCTCCGCGGACGGACTGCCCGCCCCCGACCTCCAACTGGCCTTCGTCCACACACCGTTCGACAACTCCGTCGCCGGGGAGCACCCCGACACGGTGAGCATCCTGCCCGGCGTGGTGCGCCCGGCCTCGCGCGGCTGGGTCCGGCTCCCCCACGCGGATCCGCTCGCCAGGCCCTTGGTCAACCCCAACTACCTCGCCGACCGCTCCGATGTGGAGCGTCTCGTACAGGGCGTGCGGCTGGCCCGGGAGATCACCGCCACCGCGGCCTTCTCCCCCTGGAACAAGCAGGAGCTCCGGCCTGGACCCGCGCTCACCTCCGACCCCGACCTCCGTGCCTTCGTCCGGCGCACCGCGGACAGCTACCACCACCAAGCCGGCTCCTGCCGGATGGGCGTCGACGACCTCTCGGTGGTGGATCCGCAGCTGCGCGTCCACGGCGTGCGGGGGCTGCGGGTGGCGGACGCGAGCGTGATGCCCGCGGTGCCGTCCGGCAACCCGCACACCGCCGTCGTGATGATCGCCGAAAAGGCGGCCGACCTGATCAGGGGAGTGACCCATGACTGATGTGGCGCTCAGGGAAGGACCTCTCTCCGGCACCCGGATCGCGGTGCTGATGGAGAGCGACTTCTACGAGCCCGAGATCTTCTACTACCGCCACCGGTTCGCGGAGGAGGGAGCCAGGGTCGACTTCCTCACCCGGTTGTGGGGGCAGCCCGGCCTGACCTTCACCGGCCACGAGTACCGGGCCCCGTTCACCGTCGACCGGGGTCTGGAAGGGCTCACTGCCGCGGAGCTAAGCGAGTACGCCGCCGTGATCGTGCCCTCCGGCATGGTGGCCGACCGGCTGCGCTACACCGAGGACGTGGACCGCCTGGCACCCGCCGCCGATCTGCTGCGCCGCGCGTTCGCCGAGCCGGGGGTGGTCAAGGGGATCATCTGCCACGGCCTGTGGCTGGCCTCCTCCATCCCGCAGGCGGTGCGCGGCCGCAAGGTCGTCTGCCACAACAACCTGGTCGGCGACGTACGGAACATGGGCGCCGCGTACGTGGACCAGGACGTCGTCGTCGACGGCGACCTGGTCACCGGCCGCACGGGCGAGCACCACCACCTCTTCGCCCGGACCCTTATCGATCTCCTGATCCAGAGGAAGCCCCGCTGATGCACTGGGCACACGTCGGCCTCAACTGCCGCGACCAGCAGCTGACCGAGGACTTCTACACCCGCTGGTTCGGCTTCCACCGGGCGCGTGTGGTACCGGTCGGCGACCGGCAGATCGTCTTCCTCCGCAACGGCGGCGCCTACCTCGAACTCTTCCCGGCCCGCGAGGTATCCGCCGGCCAGGACCAGAATGCCCCCGGCCGGGCCGACGGGCCGCCGCATCCCGGCAGCATCCGCCACCTCGCCTTCCAGACCGACAGCGTCGAGGACTTCCTCGCCGCCCTGGGCGACGAGGCCGAGGTGACGCTCGGGCCACTGGCCTTCGACGACGTCATTCCGGGCTGGCGGTCCGTGTGGCTGCGCGACCCCGACGGCGTGATCGTCGAGGTCGGCCAGGGATTCCGGGACCAGGACGCGATCGACCTCGATGCGGCACCCCTCAAGGAAAGGGACGGCTCACTCCATGCCTGACATACCTGACGCGGTGAACTTCACCTTCTCCGACACCATCGCCGGCCGGGTCGTCGCGTACGACCCCGAGGCCCGACGCGTTCGCCTGGCCACCGCGGACGAACGGGAAGTCGACGTCACGCTCACCGACGAGGTGGTCGCCGAACTCCTGCGCAATCTGGAGGAGCCGTACGCGGACGCCGGCAGCCACCTCGATGCGATGCTCGAACCCGGCCGCTTCCTCTTCGTGTACGCGATCTTCTACCCCCAGGGCGACCGGACCCTGATCGAGGCGAAGCGGCTGATCTTCCCCGGTCGGCGCTCCGGCACCTACCGGTTCGAGGAAACCGACTGGTGGACACGGCAGTTGGTGAGCATCGCCGACTTCCACCGCCGGGCCCAGTTCGGCGACGGACCGGTGGACTACGCCCAGTACCGGACCATGCTGAAGCTCGGCGGCGAGAAGACCGGCAGCCACGTCCAGGAGACCGACACCATCTCCCGGATGGTCTACGGCATGGCCACGGTCTTCCTGCTGACCGGCCGGGACGAGTACCTGGAGATCGCGGAGCGCGGCACCGAATACCTGCGCGAGCACATGCGCGTGGTCGACCCCGAGGAAGACGTCGTCTACTGGTACCACGGTGTCAGCGTCGATGGTGACACCGAGAAGAAGCTGTACACCTCGGAGTTCTCCGACGACTACGACGCCATTCCCGCGTACGAGCAGATCTACGCGCTCGCCGGACCTGTGCAGACCTACCGGATCACCGCCGACCCCCGGATCAGGAGCGACGTCGACGGGACCCTGCGACTGTTCGACCGGTTCTTCCTCGACCGGGAACAGGGCGGGTACTTCTCGCACATCGACCCGATCCTCTTCCGCCCCGACCACGAGTCCCTGGGGCCGAACGCGTCGCGCAAGAACTGGAACTCGGTGGGCGACCATGCCCCCGCCTACCTGGTCAACCTCTACCTGGCCACCGGCGAGGACCGGCACGCCGAGATGCTGGAGTACACCTTCGACACCATCGTCGAGCGCTTCCCGGACCGCAAGAACAGCCCCTTCGTGCAGGAGCGGTTCCACCGCGACTGGTCGCCCGACACCACCCACGGCTGGCAGCAGGACCGTGCGGTCGTCGGCCACAACCTCAAGATCGCCTGGAACCTGATGCGGATGCACTCGCTGCGTCCCAAGCCCGCATACGTCGACACGGCCGTCTCCATAGGCGAGTTGATGCCCGCGGTCGGCAGCGACCGCCAACGCGGCGGGTGGTACGACGTCGTGGAGCGGATCCTCCGAGCCGGCGAGACGTCCCACCGCTTCGCCTGGCACGACCGCAAGGCGTGGTGGCAGCAGGAGCAGGCGATCCTCGCCTACCTGATCCTCAACGGGATCACCGGGCGGGACGACTTCCTGTCCGAAGCACGCCGGGCGGAGTCCTTCTACAACGCCTTCTTCCTCGACCACGACGAGGGCGCCGTCTACTTCAACGTGCTCGCCTCCGGCCTGCCGTATCTACTTGGCACGGAACGGCTCAAGGGCAGCCACTCCATGTGCATGTACCACACCACCGAGCTGTGCTACCTCGCCGCCGTCTACAACAACCTGCTCATCCACGGCCAGCCGATGGACTTCTGGTTCAAGCCGGATCCGGCCGGACTGGAAGGCGGAGTGCTGCGCGTCGCCCCCGATCTGCTGCCCCCGGGGTCGGTGCGGATCGCCGAGGTCGAGACCGATGGCAACCCGTACTACGACTACGACGCCAATGCGCTCACGGTGCGCCTGCCGCAGTCCGCGGACCGGATCAAGGTACGCGTGCGCCTCCAGCCGGCTCAGCCGGCCCGGGCCACGGAGTCGCGGTCATGATGCACGAGGTGGCAGTCCGGTCCTCCGACCAGGACGGCGTCACGGTCGTGGAACTCGAAGGCGAGATCACCAGCGTGACCTCGGCCGCACTCCAGGAGCGGATCCTGCCGCTCATCGGGCGCAGCCGCACCACCCTCATCGACCTCTCCCAGGTCCCCTACATCTCCAGCGCCGGACTGCGCACCCTGCTCCTGGTGCACCGGCGGGCACTGCGGGAGCAGACCCGCACCATCCTGGTCGGGTTGTCGGAGGAGGTCCGGTTCGTGATGTCCTCCACTGGATTCCTGGGCTTCTTCGACATCCGCGACAAGGCCGCCTGCGACCCGGGAGCCCTGCGCGAATGACCACCGCCGACAACCGTGTACGCATCGACGCCTACCCCACCCACCGCATCGCCGGCCACCACGTCCGGGCCGGCAGCCCGCTGCCCTTCGGCGCCTGTCTCGTTCCCGGCGGGATCAACTTCTCCGTCTACTCCGACCGCGCCACCCGGATGTGGCTCGTCCTCTTCGAGCCCGGCGCGCGGGAACCGCTGGCCGAGCTGGAATTCCCCCCTTCGTTCCGCATCGGCAGCGTCTACGCCATGACCGTCTTCGGGCTGGACGCCGAGAGCCTGGAGTACGGGTTCCGCGCCGACGGCCCGTTCGACCCGGAGCGCGGCGACCGCTTCGACGCCACCCGCGTCCTCACCGATCCGTACGCACGGCTCATCTCTGGACGCGACGAGTGGGGTGCCGAACCGGATCGCGACCGCCCCTGTCCCTACCGCTCCCGGACGGTCCTCGACGACTTCGACTGGGGCGACGACGCGCCCCTGCGCCTCCCGGCCCACGACCTGGTCGTCTACGAGCTCCATGTGCGCGGCTTCACCCGCCACCCGTCGTCCGGGGTGACCGCCCCGGGCACCTACGCGGGACTACGGGAGAAGATCCCGTATCTGAAGGAGCTGGGCGTCAACTGCGTCGAACTCATGCCGGTCTTCGAGTTCGACGAGCACGACAACCCGCGCAGCGACCCGGCGACCGGCGAACCCCTCCTCGACTACTGGGGCTACAACACCATCGGCTTCCTCGCCCCGAAGGCCGGCTATGCCGCGACCGGCCGCTTCGGTATGCAGGCCGACGAGTTCAAGGCGCTGGTCAAGGAGTTGCACGCGGCCGGCATCGAAGTCGTCCTAGACGTCGTCTTCAACCACACGGCGGAAGGCAACGAACAGGGCCCGACGATCTCCTTCCGCGGCCTCGACAACGCCACGTACTACATGCTCACGCCGGCCGGCGACTACTACAACTTCAGCGGCACCGGCAACACCGTCAACTGCAACCACCCCGTCGTCCGCGACTTCGTCCTCAACTGCCTGCGCCACTGGGTCTCCCAGTACCACATCGACGGCTTCCGCTTCGACCTGGCGGCCATCCTCGACCGGGCACCCGACGGCACCCCGCTGGCCAACCCGCCGCTGCTGGAACAGCTCGCCCACGACCCCGTCCTGCGCCACTGCAAGCTGATCGCGGAGGCATGGGACGCCGCCGGCCTCTACGAGGTGGGGGCCTTCCCCGCTTACGGCCGCTGGGCGGAGTGGAACGGCAAGTACCGCGACGCGGTGCGCCGGTTCCTCCGAGGCGACCCGGGCACCGTCGGCGAGCTGGCCACCCGGATCGCCGGCTCACCCGACCTCTACACCGGTCGCGGCACCACTGCCTCGGTCAACTTCGTCACGGCGCACGACGGCTTCACCCTGCACGATCTGGTCTCGTACGACACCAAGCACAACGAGGCCAACGGGGAGGGCAACACCGACGGAGCCGACGACAACCACAGCTGGAACTGCGGCGTCGAGGGGCCCACCGACGACCCGGACGTCCTGCGACTGCGCATACGGCAGATGAAGAACGCCATGGCTGTCCTGCTCACCAGCCAGGGCATTCCCATGCTGCTGGCGGGCGACGAGACGGCACGCACCCAGTCCGGCAACAACAACACCTACTGCCAGGACAACGAGCTGTCCTGGTTCGACTGGAACCGGCGCGACACCTATGCGGAGCTGCACCGGTTCGTCCGCTGCCTGATCGCCTTCCGGCACGCGCATCCGCTGCTGCGCAGCCCCTGCCACCCAGGCGGGCCCGCTCCGGACGCCGCAGGGCCCGCCGACATCAGCTGGCACGGCGTACGGGCCTGGCAACCCGACTGGTCCGCGGAGAGCCGGCTGCTGGCACTGATGCGCTCCGGCGACGAGCAGATCTACGTGGCGATGAACGCCCACTGGGAACCCCACGACCTCGAACTGCCGCGGCCGGAACCCGGAACGGAGTGGCACCTGGTCGTGGACACCGCCGCCGAGCCTACGCAGGACATCCGCGATCCGGGCGAGGAGATGCCCCTGGAGGTCCCCGGGCACTACCGGATCGCGCCGCGCTCGACGGTGATCCTGCTCGCCCGTCCCTGACCACGACCCCGACGCACTGACCTCACCCGTACCGAGGACAACCCCACCGGCCCGCACAGAAAGCGCAGACCCGCCATGCCCTTCTCCGTTTCAGTCACCACCTCGGCCGATACCGCGACCATCGAACTCAGCGGTGAACTGGACGCCGCCAGCGCGCCCGCCTTCCACGACACGATCGAGAAGGCCGCGGCCGCCGGCGTCGGGCACGTAGCCATCAAGGCCCACCACCTCACCTACATGGCCAGCGCCGGACTGCGCTCCCTCGTCTTCGCCCGGCAGAAGATGGGCGAAGACGTGCGGATCACCGTGGCCGGCGCCACCGCGCCCGTGGCCCGCACGATCCGGCAGGCCGGCTTCGACCGCAGCGTCACCCTCGTCGACGAGTGACGGCGAACCGGCCATGCAGCTGAACGCCCTGTGCCTGCCGGCCACACTGGCCTCCCTCGACGAGATCGCGTGCTACGTGCTGGACCTCGCCGGGCAGGCCGGGCTCCCGGACGAGCCCTCCTACCGTTTACGCCTGGCCGCCGACGAACTGGCCACCAACGTGGTCATGCACGGCTACCGCGAAAGCCCGGGCGAACTGCGCATCGTCGGCGGCATGGACGAGGACACCGTCTGGATCCGTATGGAGGACGACGCGCCCCGCTTCGACCCCGGCGCCAACCGCGTGCCACCGCAGACCCAGCTGCCCCTGGCACAGCGCACCATCGGGGGCCTGGGAATCCATCTGGCCCTCACCTCCCTGGACGACTTCAGCCACAGCTACGCCGACGATCACAACAGCAGCACCCTGGTGATCCGGCGCCATGACCACGACGACCGTCCCGACGACCGGTGCGGCGACGACCCCACCCCGAAGTGAGGCGGACATGTCCGATGCCACAGCCCTCCTGGTACACCCGGAGGGAAACCCGCCCCCCGACCTGCTGAGCGCCCTCGCTCATGAGAAGGTCGCCTTCACGGTGCGCACCCCGGACGCAGCACTCGGCGCCGCCGGAGACGAGCAGCCGGTCCCTGTGGCCGAGGTGTTGCTGGCACCGGCGACCATGCCGCCGCGCACCGTCCGGGCTGTGAGTCGGCGGATGAGCGAGACGGGCCCGACCCCGATCGTGGTCGTCTACACCGAGCAGGACTTCGCCGCCCTCGACCAGCACATCAAGCTCGGCCACGACTACCTGGTGCCCCCCTTCCTTCCCCCGCTGGTCCGGGCCCGCCTGCGCAGCTGCTACGAGCGGGCCAAGCTGAGCCGGACCATGGAGGAAGTGGAGGCGCAAGCGGAACTCCTCAGCTATGAGCGGGAGTTGAGGATCGGGCGGGAGATTCAGGAAGGGTTTCTGCCGGAAGGGCTCCCGATGCTCGACGGCTGGGATCTCGACGTGCGCTTCAGTCCCGCCAGGAACGTGGCCGGTGACTTCTACGACGTCTTCGAGCTGGTCAACCGCCGCAGGCTCGCACTGGTCGTGGCCGATGTCTGCGACAAGGGAGTGGGCGCCGCTCTCTTCATGGCCCTCATCCGCAGCCTGCTCCGGCACACCGCCGAACACAGCGGTCTGCAGAGCCTGATGACGGCCAACCAGCTCATGCCCGACCAGAGCGACGGCGGACCGGGCGGAGCCCACATGATCCCTGTCGTGGGGGCCACCCCGCTGATGAACGCGGTGGTCGGCACCAACGGCTATCTCACCCGCAACCACAGCGGCCAGGGCTACTTCGCGACGATGTTCTTCAGCGTCCTGGATCCCGTCACCGGCAACCTCGTCTACATCAACGGCGGCCACAACCCACCGCTTCTGATCCCCAGGGAAGGCGGTCCGCCACACCCGCTGGAACCCACCGGCCCGGCCGTCGGCGTCATCCCCGACTGCGCCTTCTCCCTGGGATACGCGAAGGTACGGCGCGGGGACACGCTCTTCGTCTACACGGACGGAGTGCCCGAAGCCCGCAATGCCGCGGGCGAGTTCTTCGGCGACGACCGCCTCCTGGAACTGCTGCGGGAGCCGGTGCCGTCCGGACGGGCGCTGCTCGCCCGTGTCGAGGGCGCCCTGTGGGAGCACAGCGGTTCCGCCGAGCAGCACGACGACATCACCATGATGGCCGTCAACCGGGCGGTCGCAGCGGGCTGACCGGCCTTGGCAGCACACGCGGCTCGACGACGGGACAACCGGACGGGATCGGACGGCCCATGGCACAGATCATCGCAATGCATTCGCACCGCGGCGGTACCGGAAGATCCAGTATCGCGGCCAACCTCGCCCGGCTGATGGCCGAGGCCGGACTGCGGGTCGCGCTGGTGGACACCGACCTCCAGTCGCCGGCGGCCCATGTGCTGTTCGGGCTGACGACGCTCGCGCCCCGGGCCACCCTCGCCGAGTACCTGATCGGACGGTGCGAGGTCGAGGACGCGGCAGCCGCCGTGCCCACCGTCCCCGGCGGCGCCGGACTCTTCCTGGTGCCGGCGCGGGCGGAGACCTCCGGGATCCACGAGATCATCGCCGAGGGGTACGACGTGGGTCTGCTGCGCGAGGGGTTCGACCGGCTCGTCGAGGCGCTACGGCTCGACGTACTCCTGCTCGACACCCACGCGGGCATCAACAACGAGACGGTGACCGCGGTGGCCAGCGCGGACCGGCTGATCGTGGTGACCAGGTCCTGCCGGCTCGACCTCACCGGAGCCGGCGAGACCATCGACTTCGCCCACCAGCTCGGCTGCTCGCGCCATGCGCTCGTGGTGAACATGGTGCCGCCGGGAACGGACGGACACCATGCCAGGCAGCGCGCAGAAGCCGCATACGGAACGGCCGCTACGGCGGTCCTGCCCTACGCGCCGGAGCTGGCCTGCGTCGCGGGCGACCGGCTGTTCGCCGCGGCCCACCCGGGCCACCCGCTGGTGGCGCAATTCCGCGCGGTGATTCCTTCCCTGCTGTACGAGGACTGAGGTGACGGTGACGATGGACGGTGTTTCCGGGATAGCACTGGTCGGTGGACAGGGAGTGCGCGCCCGGCCGTTGACCCTGCACTCCCCGGGCTGCCTGCGCAGCAAGGCCGCCATGTCCCTGGCCGGCCGCAGCCTGATCGAGTGGGCGGTGCAGACGCTGCGGAGCCAAGGTGTCGACCGGTTCTTCGTGGCGGCCAACGGCGGACAGAACCGGGCCCAGACCAAAGCGATCCTGGAGCACGGCGAACGCCTGGGCGTCTCGGTCCGCTACTCCCGGACCCGCTTCGACAGCGGCAACACCGGATCCGGGGAAGCCACCCTGCGCTGCCTGGAGCACTGGGACCTCGACGGACTCGCCCTGGTCTTCCCCTCCGACTCGGTCTTCGACTTCGACCTCGACGCCATGATCCGCGCCCACCGGGCCGCCGACGCCGTGGTCACCGTCGCCTCCGTGCTCCGCCCGCCCGCCGAGGCCGCGGGCAAGTACGGGGTGGTGCAGCGGGGCCCGGACGGACTGGTGCGGCGATTCCTGGAGAAACCGGAGCTGAGCGAGCTCGCGCGAGGCGGAAGCCAGGTCGAGACCAACGCCGGCATGTACCTCGTCGACTGCCACCGGCTGCGGCTGGCCGGACGCGAATCGGCACTCGCCGCGCTCGCCCTACGCAGCCTGGACTGGGGCGGGGACCTGTTGCCCTACCTCGCCGGGCACGGCCACCGGGTGGCCTCCTTCCCGATCGCCAGATTCGGTGATCTGGGCAGCCCGCGCGACTACCTGACCACCCTGCGCGAGGTTCTCCACGACGAGTACCCGCTGCTCAGCGGGCGTATCGACCCACCGCCGAGTCCCTTCGCCGGTGCCCGGATCCATCGGAGCAGCCTGTGCCTGAAGGACGAGGCCACCGGCCGGACACTGGCAGAGAAGATCACCGAGGGCACGGTCCACATCGGACCGGGCGTCCGCATCGGCCGGGACGTGGAGATCGGCCCGGGAGTGGCCCTCACCGACTCCGACATCGGAGACGGCGTCGACATCGGCGCAGGGAGCGTGCTGCGCGGCGTGGCCTGCGGCGACCACAGCGTCATCGGCCCCGGCGCCAGGATCTCCGACACCTTCCTCGGAGCCATGGTCGACATCCGCTCCACCGTCCGCCGCCCCGTGGTCCTCTTGGGCTTCTGCGCCCTGGGGGACGAAGTGCGGATAGGGGCGGGGACCCGGCTCAGCGGAGTGCGGGTGTATCCGCAGCTGGAGATCCATGGCGGCCTCGGCATATCGCCCGGTGCCGAACTCTCGTGTTTGCAGGACGTGCTGCGCGGGCTGGGGAGGGCGGCGTGATGCGGGCCGCTCTGCTGAGCCGGGAGTACCCGCCGGACGTCTACGGCGGCGCGGGCGTCCACGTCTACCGGCTCTCCCGGGAACTGCGCCGGCTGGTCGACCTCCAGGTGCACTGCTTCGGCACACCGCGCCCGGAACCGCACGTCACGGCCCACCGGATCCCCTCCGAACCTACCGGCGCCAACCCCGCCCTGCACGTGATCGGCGTCGCCCCGGCCATGGCGGCGGCCGCCGCCGGAGCCGACGTGGTGCACAGCCACACCTGGTACACGAACCTCGCCGGCCATCTCGCCAAGCTGCTGCACGGGACACCCCATGTGCTCACCGCACACAGTCTGGAGCCCCTGCGCCCGTGGAAGGCCGAACAGCTCGCAGGCGGCTACCAGTTGTCCCTCTTCTGCGAGCGCACCGCAGTCCTCGGAGCCGACCGGCTCATCGCCGTTTCCCACGCGATGCGGGACGACCTACTGCACTGCTACCCCGAACTCGACCCCGACCGGGTGGTCGTGGTCCACAACGGCGTCGACACCGAGGAGTTCGCCCCCGACCCCGGCACCGCGGAACTGACGCCGCTCGGCATCCGCACCGACCGGCCCACCGTGGCCTGCGTCGCCCGCCTCACCCGGCAGAAGGGCCTGCTCCATCTGCTGCGGGCCGCGCCGTATCTGGCACCCGGCACCCAGCTGGTGATGTGCGTGAGCGCCCCGGACACCGCGGAGATCGCGTCCGAGTTCTCCGGACTGGCGCAGGAGGTGAGGGCCCAGGGCGTCGACCTGGTGCACGTCCGGGAACCGCTTTCCCGCGGCGCCCTCCGGCAACTGCTCTCGTACGCCGACGTGTTCGCCTGCCCGTCCGTCTATGAGCCGCTGGGCATCGTCAATCTGGAGGCCATGGCGTGCGGGACGCCGGTCGTCGCCACGGCCGTCGGCGGCATCCCGGAAGTGGTCGCCGACGGCGAGACCGGGCTGCTGGTCCCCATCGAGGCCGGCCCGGACGACGGGGGCGAACCGGCCGACGCGGACGGCTTCGCCCAGGACCTCGCGTCCTGCCTCAACGAGCTGCTCGCGGACCCGGAGCGGGCCCGCCGGATGGGCCGGGCCGGCCGCCACCGCGCGGCCGAGCACTTCTCCTGGCCAGCCATCGCCGCACAGGTCCACGAGATCTACCGGTCAGTGGTGTGAGCGGTGTGAGTGGTGTGAGCCGACAACGGGAAAGGGAGGTTCCACGTCCGATGACGAGCGACACGAGCGACACGAGCGGCACGAGCGAGACGACTGAGACGAACGGGCAGGGGCCCCTGGGACGGACCGTCCTCGCGCGTCTTTTCGACGAGGAGTTCCGTCCGCCACGTCCGCAGCACGTCCGGCCCGTCGCCCCCGTAAGACACATTCTCATCACCGACATCCGACCCTCGGTCGACGACGGACGCAGACCGGCACGTTCGGTTCCGGGGGAACCCTTCGAGGTCTCCGCGACCATCTTCCGTGAAGGCCACGACGAGCTTGCCGCCCACGTGGTGCTCACCGGCCCCGACGGGGAGCGGTCCACGGTCCGGATGACGGAACGGGTCCCGGGCACCGACCGGTTCACCGCCGAGGTCACCGCTGACCGGACGGGAGAGTGGACCTACCGGGTGGAGGCATGGAGCGACCCGGTCGCCACCTGGCGGCGCACGGCGAAGACGAAGGTCCCCGCCGGAAGCGACGTGGAGCTGACTCTCGAAGAAGGCGCCCGGCTGCTGGACCGGGCAGCGCTCCGTCCATCCGTGGCCGGCACCTCCGCGCAGCCGCTGCTCGCCGACGCCGCCGCGGCCCTGAGGGACACCGCCCGCCCGGCATCCGTACGGCTCGCCGCCGCCCTGGCACCCGAAGTGGCCCAGGCGCTGGAACGCCATCCGCTCCGTGAACTCCTCACCATTTCCCCCGAGTTGCCCCTCCGGGTGGACCGGGAACGCGCCCTCTACGGCGCCTGGTACGAACTCTTCCCGCGCTCCGAGGGAGCAGTGGTCGACCCGACGGGCGGCCGTCCGCCCCGCTCGGGCACCTTCCACACCGCCGCCCAGCGACTGCCCGCCATCGCCGCGATGGGCTTCCAGGTCGTGTACCTACCGCCGATCCACCCGATCGGCACCACCCATCGCAAGGGCCCGGGGAACGCCCTCACCGCGGGGTCGTACGACCCCGGGTCACCGTGGGCGATCGGTTCACCGGCCGGCGGGCACGACGCCATCCACCCGGACCTCGGCACTGCGGCGGACTTCGGCGACTTCGTGCGCACCGCCCACGACCTCGGGATGGAGGTGGCGCTGGACTTCGCGCTCCAGTGCTCGCCGGACCACCCCTGGGTGCACGAGCACCCCGAATGGTTCCGCCACCGCGCGGACGGCTCGATCGCCTACGCCGAGAACCCGCCCAAGAAGTACCAGGACATCTACCCCCTGGACTTCGACGCCGACCCCGAGGGCATCCACGCCGCCTGCGCGGACCTGCTGCGGCACTGGATCGCCCAGGGAGTGCGGATCTTCCGGGTCGACAATCCGCACACCAAACCGGTGGGGTTCTGGGAGCGGCTGCTCGCCGACATCCACGGCACCGACCCGGACGTCCTCTTCCTCTCCGAAGCCTTCACCCGCCCGGCGATGCTGCGCACCCTCGCCCGGATCGGCTTCCACCAGTCGTACACCTACTTCACCTGGCGCAACACCCGCGACGAGGTGGAGTCGTACCTGCGTGAGCTGTCCGGCGGCGACGGCGAGGAGTCCGCGGCGTACCTGCGGCCCAACCTGTTCGTCAACACCCCGGACATCCTCCCCGAGTACCTCCAGCGGGGCGGACGCCCGGCCTTCCAGGTGCGCGCGGTACTCGCCGCGACGGCCTCCCCGGCCTGGGGTGTCTACGCCGGCTTCGAACTGTGCGAGGCGGCAGCCGCCGCCCCCGGACGGGAGGAGTACGCGCACTCCGAGAAGTACGAGTACCGCCCCAGGGACTGGGCCGCCGCAGAGGCCGAGGGCCGTTCCCTCGCGCCGCTCCTCACCGCCCTCAACCGGATCCGCGAACGGCACCCCGCCCTCCACCACCTGCGCAACCTCCGCTTCCACCACAGCGACAACGACGCGCTCCTCTGCTTCTCCAAACACCTGGCCACCCCGAACGGCACGGACGCCGTGCTGGTCGTGATCAACCTCGACCCGCACCACGCGCAGCACGGCACCATCTCCCTCGGCCTGTCCGCACTCGGACTGGAACCGGACGCGGCCTTCGACGCGCACGACGAACTGAGCGGAGCGACGTACCGCTGGGGCCAGGACAACTACGTCCGGCTCGACCCGGGCCGCCACCAGGTCGCCCACGTCTTCACCATCCGCCCCCTGAAAAGGACCTAGGACCTCATGGTGACCGTCACCGACACCCTTCCTCCCTCCCTCGGAGAACTCGACCTCCACCTGTTCGGGGAGGGTCGGCACGAACAGCTCTGGCAGGTGATGGGCGCCCACCCCGGCGCGACCGGGACGTCCTTCGCCGTATGGGCACCGGGTGCGCACGCGGTCCGCGTCATCGGGGACTTCAACGACTGGGACGGCAGCGCGCACCCGATGCGGCGCCACGGCACGTCCGGCGTGTGGGAGCGGTTCGTCCCAGAGGCCGGCGAAGGGGACCTCTACAAGTACGAGATCCGCGGCGTGGACGGCCACTGGCGGCAGAAGGCCGACCCCTTCGCCTTCTCCGCCGAGTGCCCGCCGGGAACCGCATCGCGGATCCACGCCTCCCGGCACCGGTGGACGGACGCGGAGTGGATGGCCGGACGAAGTAACCAGCGCCCCCACGAGGCGCCGATGAGCGTCTACGAGGTCCACCTCGGCTCGTGGCGCCCGGGCCTGTCCTACCGGCAACTCGCCGAAGTCCTGCCGGCATACGTCGCGGACCTCGGCTTCACCCACATCGAGCTGATGCCCGTCGCCGAGCACCCGTTCGGCGGCTCCTGGGGCTATCAGGTCACCTCGTACTACGCCCCGACCGGACGCCTCGGCAGCCCCGACGACTTCCGCCACCTCGTCGACGCCTGCCACCGGGCCGGGATCGGCGTGATCCTCGACTGGGTGCCCGCGCACTTCCCCAAGGACGACTGGGCACTGGCCCGCTTCGACGGCTTCCCGCTGTACGAGCACCCCGACCCGCTCCGGGGCGTGCACCCCGACTGGGGAACCCTCGTCTTCGACTACGGCCGCCCCCAGGTCCGCAACTTCCTGGTGGCCAACGCCGTCTACTGGTGCGAGGAGTTCCACATCGACGCCCTCCGGGTGGACGCCGTCGCCTCCATGCTCTACCTCGACTACTCCCGGGAAGACGGCCAGTGGCGGCCCAACGCCCACGGCGGACGGGAGAACCTCGACGCGATCGCCTTCCTCCAGGAGCTCAACGCCACCGTCTACCGGCGGTGCCCCGGAGCGTTCACCATCGCCGAGGAATCCACCGCCTGGGACGGCGTCACCCGCCCCACCGACGCCGGCGGCCTCGGCTTCGGCTTCAAGTGGAACATGGGGTGGATGCACGACTCGCTCGGCTATATGCGCCAGGACCCCGTGCACCGCCGGCACCACCACACCAAGATGACCTTCCCCATGGCCTACGCCCACAGCGAGCACTACATCCTGCCGATCAGCCACGACGAGGTGGTGCACGGCAAGGGCTCGCTCCTCGGGAAGATGCCGGGAGACCGCCGGCGGCGGTTCGCCGACCTGCGCGCCTACCTGGCCTTCATGTGGGCCCATCCCGGCAGGCAACTGCTCTTCATGGGACAGGAGTTCGCCCAGCAGGCCGAATGGTGGCACGACGGGACGCTGGACTGGGACCTGCTCGACGCCTCCGCACCGGGATCCGCCGATCACCGAGGGGTGCGGGACCTGGTCCGCGACCTCAACCGGCTCCACCGCGGCACCGCCGCGCTCTGGCAGGGAGACTCCGCCCCGTACGGATTCCGGTGGATCGACGCGGACGCGGACGCGGAGAACGTCCTCTCCTTCGTCCGCTACGACGCCGACGCCGACCCGCTCGTCTGCGCATACAACTTCGCCCCGCAGACCAGGTGTTCCTTTCCCCTCGCGTTCCCCCAGGCAGGGCACTGGCGGGAGGTTCTGAACACCGACGCCCTGTGCTACGGCGGGAGTGGCGTGGGCAATCTCGGCGGTGTACGGGCCGAGCCGCGCGCCTGGGCGGGGTTCCCGGCCCGGGCCTCGGTGGTACTACCTCCGCTCGGTGCGCTCTGGCTCGCCCCGGAGCGCACATGACCGACGTGCTGCTCCTCGTCGTCGGCGCGACGCTGGTGACCGCCGCGGCCCGACGGGCCGGCCTCTCCGCCCCCATCGCTCTCGTCGTCACCGGGCTTGCGGTCTCGTTCGTGCCGGGAGTCCCCGACTACCACCTCGACCCGCATCTGGCGCTGCTCGTCTTCGTGCCGCCGCTGGTGTACTCGGACGCGCTGGAGAGTTCGTACCTGAACCTGCGGGCCAACGCCCGCCCGATCGGCCTGCTCTCCGTCGGTCTTGTGCTGTTCACCGTCGTCGTGGTCGGCGTCGTGGCCCACGCGGTCATCCCCGGCATGCCGTGGGCGGTGGCCTTCGTCCTGGGCGCGGTCCTGGCGCCCACCGACGCGGTAGCCGCCGTCTCCATCGCCCGGCGGCTGGGGCTGCCGCGCCGGATCGCCACCATCCTGGTCGCGGAGAGCATCGTCAACGACGCCACCGGCATGACCGCCTTCCGGCTCACGGTGGCCGTGGCTCTCGGCGGTGCCACCTCGCTCCTCCAGGGAATCGGCGAGTTCCTGCTGGCCTCCTGCGGCGGAGTGGCCACCGGCCTGCTCCTCGCCGCACTCGTGCGGTGGCTCCGGCGCTGGCTTCCCGACGCGGTCACGGAGAACGCCGTGTCACTCATCGTCCCCTTCGCGGCCTATGTCATCGCGGAGTCGTGGCACACCTCCGGCGTTCTCGCCGTGCTCGCCGCGGGGCTGTACCTGGGCCACCACTCCACCGGGGCCTCGCACGAGGCACGGTTGCAGGAGAGGGCCACCTGGCGGCTCACCACCTGCCTGCTGGAATCCGTCGTCTTCGCCCTCATCGGCCTCCAACTCCGCCCCGTAGTAAGGGTGTTGCACACCACCGAACCGATCACACTAGGCGGGTACGCCGGCGGGGTCCTCACCGCCGTGCTGCTCGCACGCATCTGCTGGATCTTCCCCGCAACGTATCTGCCCCGCCGGATGTCGGCGCGGATCCGGGAGCGGGACCCGTCGCCGCCGTGGCAGCATCCAGCCCTGATCTCCTGGGCGGGAATCCGGGGCGTCGTCTCGCTCGCCGCGGCCTTCGCCGTCCCGCCCGCGATGCCCGACCGCGACCTGCTGCTCTTCCTCGCCTTCTCGGTGGTGCTCGGCACGCTCCTGCTGCAGGGACTCACCTTCCCGGTGGTGGTGCGGCGGATCGGACTGAGCCAGGACGACCGGCAGGAACACCACGACGATCTCGCGGAGGCGCTGGCGCAGGACGCCGCCGCCCGCGCCGCCTGGACCCGCGTGGAGGAGCTCATCACCGCCGGCCAGGGCACGACGCCCGGTCATGTGGTCGAGAAGCTACGGGAGTTGGCCGAGCACCGCCGCCACACGGCCTGGGAGCGGCTGGCGGCACGCACCCGGCCGGAAGACGGCGAAACGCCGACCGCCGCCTACCGTCGGCTGCGGCGGGAGATGCTTGCTGCCGAACGTCAGGTGTTCGTCCGGCTCTGCCGGGAGGGGCGGATCAACGACGAGGTGCTGCGGCGCGTCATGCACGACCTGGACCTGGAGGAAGCGGCGCTCTGTCGCGGCTGACCGAGGTGGGCCGTGTCCTGGAAACGCATGACCCAGGCACGGTCGGTGCGTCGGCAATCACCGGCCTGCCTTGTCAAGAGCGGCGATTTATCATCCCGTTTGCCGGAAACCGCACCAATTCCCCTCCGCGGTCGGGCCGCTGGTCAGCCGCCAAGGGCGGGCATATGGAACGCGCTAAGGCACGGCCCATCAGGTTGGCCGAAGTTGTGCGGTCCCGTTTTAATAGTTGACGGAAATTCTCCCATGCGTTGCGCGCATGGATACGCCAGAGACGTTCTCACGATCGGTGTGATGCGGCTTGATGGTCGGCACCCTGTCTAGACAGTGCAACATTTGATCGAATACAGAGGTGCAGACTGTATCCGGGAACCCCACCGGCCGAAGGGCATTTTCACACCCCTCGGCCCGCCCGTTTCAGTGAATCTTTCCCGCCATTTTTGGTTTCGTACTGCGCTGCGAGGAGGGATTTGTGTGGACGCCGGGTTCGAAGGGCTCGATCCGCAGTGGCTTTCCCATGTCGACGAAATGTGCGGGCTGCTGCTCGCCTCCATTCCGAGAAGTGATCAGCGGCGCTGGGGGGAACTGTACGTACGCGGACTCCTCCTGGCGGAGGGACGCAAGACGATGCAGGCCATCGCGGACGTGGCCGGCACCACCGCCATGCAGAGCCTCCAGCAGTTCATCAGCAGCTCTCCGTGGGACTGGAGGCCGGTACGGCAATCCCTCGCCCGCCATATGGACCGCGAGATCCAGCCGCGTGCCTGGATCGTCGAACCGCTCGTGGTCCCCAAGGCCGGGAAGCACTCGGTCGGAGTCGAGCGCCAATTCGCCATCGGCCTCGGAAAAGTGGCCAACTGCCAGCAGAGTTCCACTGTCTGGCTGGCCTCGGAGGTATCCAGCTGCCCCGTGGACTGGCAGCTTGCCCTGCCCACGAGCTGGGTGGCAGTACCGGAGCAGCGCAAGCGGGCCGCGATTCCCGATCGCATCGGAGCCACGACCCCCCTGGAGTGCGCCATCGACTCGGTGGTCGACATGGCGCAGGAATGGCGCCTCACACCCCGGCCGGTCGTGATGTCCGTGCCCAACGCCGACCTCCCGAGGGCCGTCAGGACATTCACCGGACGCCGCGTCCCCTTCGTGCTCCGCATCGAAGGCTCCCTTCCGGTCGTCGCCTCCGATCCCGCACGGGCGGTCTCCGAGCGGCGCACCCTCCCGGCACACCAGCTTACCGAGGCGCTCAAGGACCAGGCCGCGGCGGTGGAATGGCGGGACTTCGGCCGGTCGCGGCACCGCGTCAGCAAAGTGGTCGGTACCCGCGTGGGGCTGCCGACACCCGTCGGCCACATGACCCGCGCGATGGGAACGCCTCCGCTCCTCCTGGTCGGAGCCTGGACGGATCCGGCCAGCACCCGCCCCACGGAATTCTGGCTGTCCAATGTCAGTCACCTCTCCTCCTCGGCGCTGTTCCGGATCGCCAGACTCACCCGGCGGGTGTCCCAGGACCTCCACGAGATCAGCGACCGAGTGGGCGTCCGCGACTTCGCCGGACGGACCTTCCGCGGCTGGCACCACCACGCCACCCTCGTCTCCCTCGCGCACGCGATATCCGTCCTGTCCCGAGCTGCGGGACGCAGCGGCGCGCCCTACGCGCCGGCCCTCCCGTTGCGACGGCTGATCGGATCGCGATGACGGAAGCGAGCACACCAGACGCCCGGACACCGGACGCGAACCTCCAGCGCCGCAGACGACTTCGGGAGATCGAGCTCTTCGCGGAGATGACCGACGACCAGCTGGACTGGCTCTCAGAAGGGGCCGAGGAGCGCCCCTTGGAAGACGGCGACACCCTGTTCCAGGACGGCGACCCGGCGACCCACTTCTACGTGCTCCTCAAGGGCGAACTCGTCGTCACCAAACTCGTGGACGGCCGGGAGGAATTACTCACCCGGCACAGTACCCGCCCACGCCCCGGCGACGGACACGACGGCAAACCGTCCGCCGCGCACCGCTTCACCGGAGAGCTGCCACTCCTGACCGACGGGAGCTACGTGGCCACCGCCACCGCGTCCGGCCACACGGTGATCCTCGCCTGCCCCAAGCAGGTCTTCTACGACATGCTCGTGCGCTGCCCGACCGTGGCACGCGTACTGCTGCCGGTCCTCGCCTGGCGCATCACCTCCTCGGAGATCCAGGCCAGGAACCGGGCCACGGTCACCGCTCTGGGGACGCTCGCAGCGGGCCTGGCCCACGAGCTCAACAACCCAGCGGCGGCCGTGGCGCGCGCCGCACAGGACTTGACGCCGGCGCTCGACCGACTCGTCGAAACCGCACAGCGTTGGGGGAGCATGGCCACCGCCCACGAACGGTTCGACCTGAGCGAGCTGGTCGGCGAGATCCTACGGACGCCGCTCACCGCCGACTCCGATCCCTTCGACCTCACGGACCGCGAAGACGCCGTGGCCGACTGGGCGGCCGAGCGGGGCGCGGCACGGCCGGCGCCCCTGGCCACCGCGCTGGCCGAGCGTGGGCTGGACCGGGGCTGGCCGGCGGCGAGGACGACGGGCCTCCGGCCAGGCGTCCTCGCCGCCGCGCTCGACCAGACGTCCGCGCTCCTCGAAGCCCGCGCGCTGACGGACCAGCTGCGGTCGGCAGCACCGAGAATCTCCGCATTGGTCGCCGCGACCCGGGACTATGCCAACGTCGACCGCGCCCCACGGCAGGAGTTCTCCGTCACCGCCGGGCTGGAAGCCACGCTCACCATGATGCGGCCCCAGCTGGCCGGAGTGCGGATCATCCGCGACTACGCGCCGGATCTCCCGGCGGTGACCGGCTACCCCACCGAACTCAACCAGGTGTGGACCAATTTGATCGACAACGCGGTGGACGCCATGCATGGAAACGGCACACTGACCCTGCGCACCTGCCTCCAGGGCGGCTGCCTGACCGTCGAGATCGGGGACACGGGCCATGGGATCCCCGCCGACGCGCTCTCCCGGATCTTCGAGCCCTTCTACACCACCAAAGACGTCGGCAAAGGGACTGGCCTCGGGCTGCACCTCTCGTACCGGATCGTCACCCAGCGGCACGGCGGATCGCTCACCGCGCGCTCGGCACCGGGCAGCACCTGGCTGGTCGCACGGATACCGGTCAACGGAAACCCCTGAGGGAGATGCCTTACATGCACGCCGTACTCGAACGCCAATTGGCAGCCCTGGCCGCAGGCGACATCGAAGCAGTGATGGAGAACTACGCACCGGACGCGATCCTCGTCAGATTCGACGGAATCTGCGTGGGAACCGGGCAGATCCGGGAGATGCTTTCTGCCTACCTCACTCTGAAACCGTGGCTCGTGGAACTGCTCCAGTACGCCGAATGCGCGGACACCCTGTTCTACCGAGCCGTGATGAATGTGGGAGACCGGCAAAGAGACGCCCTGGGGACGCTGGTGCTGCGCGACGGAAAGATCTGGCGGCAGACGGCCGTATTCCTCGGTGACTGACCTGACAGCGGACTGTTCAACAGGACCACAGAGAAAGGGAACTTCCATGACGCCCCTCACGAAGTCCGGACCGCTGGAAACCTACCGGGCATGGAACGCCTGCCTGCTCGCTGGCGACATGAAAGGAGCGGCTCGGTTCATCGACGCCGACAACTGGCGCGAGAAATGCCTCGGGCTCACCGACTGGCTCACCGACTTCGAGATCGCACTCACCCACTACGAGAAGAACATGGTCCGGCCCTGGACCGGCCTGGAAATGCACGAGGAGGAGGTCGTGGAAGGGCGGGACGCCGTCACCATCCGCTTCCGCGTGGAGGCCACGCATGCCGGGGAGTTCCTGGGCGTACCGGCGACGGGGCGCAAGGTCTCGTTCCACGCCATCCGCATCGTGCACGTGACCGACGGCAGGGTCACCGGGCAGTGGGCGCAGCTGGATCTCTGGGGCATCCATCAGCAACTGACCACCCCGGTAGCGTCTTCAAGGGGTGCCGGCCGGTGAGCAACAACCGGCTTGCGCCGGCGGCCACCCTCTGCCTCGTCCCGAACGCCTCCGGCAACGGTTCCGGAGGGGCCCTGGCCGGGCTCGCCTCGGTCTTCGGTGCGACCGGTGTGACCGGCACCTTCGCTGGTGGCGGGTTCGCCGCCCGGAACGCATGTGCCACCATGCCCACCGGCCGTGGACCTCGCAGGAGCACTGGGATGCCGCCCATACGGAACTTCGACACCGAACTGCCGTGCGCACCGGAACCATGCGCCATGTCCCGACAATCCTGATCGCGGAACGTCCACTCTCGATCCGGATGAGCGGACGCTGCGCACCGCGAGGCAGAGCCGGTGGCGACTTCGAGGATGGCGCTGCCCTCCGGCACGCCGCCGAGCGCCATCGGCACCACCTCGTCGAGGCCGGTCAAGGGCATGACGGCGCCAGTCCGGACCCGGGACATGCTGACGACGTAGCCGACGAAGTGGCCGAGGCGGCCGGAATCCGCTCGACGGGAGAATTCCGACGGCGAGGCCGGCGAGAGATCCAGTACCGCAGCGCCTTCCTCGACGGACGCCTTGCCGCCACCGGACTCGACATTCCGGCAGCACGCCTTAGACCTCATAGCCCAGCGGCACGCACCCCGGCTGATCAGTGGGCCCGGAACCGGACTACCGTGTCGCCCCGTGAACATGGGCACAGCACAGCAGTTGCCGGATCTCGCCAGGGCCTGGGTGGCGGGCTGGACCGTCTCCCGGCGAACACCCCCGCCGGTGGAGGAAGCCTGGGGCCTCCGCATCGATGTCGGCCTCCCGAACCACACGACCCGCCACGTGCTGATCGACACCGACGAGGTGACCGTCCGCACCGTGGCCCGCAGCGTCGGCGCACCCGGCACCCGAATAAAGGCGTTGATGCCCTTGGAGACGGCGGTCTCGTGGACCGGCGCGGACTGGGTACCAGACAACCAGAACCCCGCCTTCCTGATGGCTGCCGATCTGCAACCAGGCACGGCACAACCTCCTTGCGGCTACCGTGTCACGACCGAAACGCACGAGGCCGTCACCTACGTACGCGTCCTCAGCCACGACGGGTCCCCCGCCGCCCGCGGCCAGATCGCGGCCACCGGCGATACCGCGGTCGTCGACCGGGTCAAGACCGATCCCGCCCACCGGCGCCGGGGGCTGGGCACAGTGGTGATGCACACGCTGGCGAACGCCGCGGCGGCGCGCGGCGCCACAGTGGGTGTGCTGGCAGCGAGCACGGACGGCCGAGCGCTTTACGAGGCCCTGGGATGGACCATTCATTCCCCGCTCGCCGGAGTGATGCACAAGCCAGTCCGTACCTGACGCAGAGCGCCCGGGCACCGGGACAGTTCGTGGTCGTCGTTGAGGATCTTCGCCGACGCGAGGGTGGTGAGAGGGGTGCGGCGGGTCGTCAAGAGGACTCCTCGATGTCGGTGGTGTTCAGGCGGCGAGCTCTGCGACGCGGCGGACGGGTCGCCCGGTGCGGTAGTGGACGTACTCGTGCTCCAGGCGGAAGCCGGCGGTCCAGGCGAGGAGCCGACTGGGGCGGTTGTCGCGGGAGCAGGTCCAGCTGGGGGTGTGACCTCGGGCGGTGATGTCCTGGCACAGGGCGGCGACGCAGGCCAGTGCGAGGCGCTGGCGGCGGTGTTCGGGGACGGTGAGGCAGGCGACGTCCTCGTATGCGCTGCCGCGGAAGTACGTGCAGGCCAGGGCGAGCACCCTGTCCTTCACGAAGGCCGCCCACCCGTGACCGGAGGCGGCGAGGTCGGCCGGACCACCCCAACTGGCATGAATCCAGCCCGACTCGGGCCCCAACGCGGCAACCGCGGGTGCATCCGCGGGTGTCAGCCGACGCACCGTCACTCCGCGGGGCGGGCGCGGCGGCAATACGGGAACGCGGTGGACGTATCCCATGCGCTCCCACGGCACGATGAGGTCGAACGCGCTGGCCAGCAGGGGGAGGAAGCGGGCCGGTGCCTGGACGTAGTGCGCAGCGAACGGGGCGAGCGCGAGCGGGGCCAGGGCGGTTGGGTCGCCGCGGAGCAGCAGGTGGTCGGCGCAGGCCACCGTGACGGCTCGGGGAGCGAGGGGACGGTCGGCCCACCAGTGACCGGCTCCCGGGGTCAGCGCGTGTTCGGCAAGAGCCTTCGCCCCAGGGGGAACGGCTGTGAACCAGTGGGCCACTGCGGTGGCTTGTGTGGGGGACAGCTCGATCACAGGGGCTCCTTGTGAGGCTCGCAGGGTGCACGGGCGGGGCGACCGAACGCCGCCCCGCCCAGCGATTCAGCTCTGGCCGGCCTTGCTGCCGTGGTTGGCGTTCTTCTTGCGGGCGCGCTTGGACACGGGACGCGCATGTGCCTTTCGTTCTACGGGCGACCGCCTGATGGTCCCTCAGTTGGTGGTGCGTGGCTCAGGCGTGCTGGCCGACGAGATGGTCGGCGAGTTTGCTGAGCCGCCTGACGGTGCGGTCCCCGGTGGCAGCGGGCGCCGGGTCGACGCGCTTGTCGCGGTCGTAGTAGGCGCCGTTGATGACGTCGATGGCCGGGTCGCACAGCCGGACCACATGGGCCGCGCCCTGCGCCGCGGTGCCGCCCTCGATGCCGTAGAGGGAGAGCAGGTCCGTCTCGCAGACGCCCGGGTGGACGGAGACCGCGGTGACCCGGGGGTCGGCGGCGAAGACGGTGAGCGCCAGCTGTGACTGGGCGTAGGCGGCGAGCCGGGAGTAGCGGCGGGCGCGCTGGGGGTCGTTCCACTGGATGGAGGCGGTGCGGTGCAGCGAGGAGGAGACGTTGACGACCCGGCCGCCCGGGTCACTGGTCAGCGCCGGCTCCAGGAGGCAGGTCAGCAGGTAGTGGGCGAGGAAGTTGACCTGGAGGGAGATCTCGTTGCCGTCGGGGGTGAGGGTGTGGCGTTCGGGCGCGGCGGTGGCGGCGTTGTTGACCAGGACGTCCAGCCGCGGGTGCTCGGCCAGGACGCGGCGCGCCATCGTCTCGACCTCCTCCAGGCGCGTGAAGTCCGCGGAGAACGCGCACAGTTGCGCGGCATTGATGCCCGCGGCGGCGGCGAGCCGGTCGGCGGCTGCCTGCGCCGCCTCGGCGGTGCGGCCGTGCACGAGGACGGTGGCCCCGCGTTCGGCGAGCTGGCGAGCGGTTTCGTAGCCGATGCCGGAGGTGGCGCCGGTCACCAGGACGGTACGGGAGGAAAGGTCGAAGACGGACATGATCCATTCGCGGGAAGAGAACAAAAAGGGTCGAGTGCGCCGTACTGGCCGATCAGGGCCATGACGTACGGGTGCGCAAAGAGGCGGGACGCCCGATCAGGTCAAGGGGCCCCGTCCGAATGCGGAAGACGTCTCAGCGTGACGCGGAGGTCTCCGTGCAGCGCGGCACACGACACAGGGCCGCCGGCCGTGACATGGCACGGCTTCGCCATGACGGCGGACGGTCGAGGAGGAGCCAGGCGCTGTTCACAGCTCCATCAAATTCCGCTCCGCACCCGCCTTCAAGAGGGCCGTACCGCTTTTGACGCCCCCCTGATGAACCGGGCTTCCCGGACACTCTCACCGCCCCGCCCGGTGCTCAGCTCACGGGTGTGCGCCGGTCGCGCGTCGCGGCCGCCACCGTCACAGCGGTCCCGGCGAGGAGCGGCAGAGGCATCGCGGCGAATCGCCCGGCGGCGTTCGCGACGCAGCTCGCTGTGGGGTGCAGCTGCCGGTGGGGTCGGTCGTGGCGAGGTCCTCGGCCATGTCGCCGGCTGCCCGGACAAGGACAGGCCGGGTGAGGTCATGGCGTGTGTCGGGGAGGGCGACGAGCCATCCGTCAGGACCCAGCGGTTCGGGTAGCCGCACGGCTGCGGGACACGAGGCGGACGACGGCACCGACGGCCACCGCGGACGCCGAGACGGTCAGCAAAGCGGCCTCCCACCCGACGGCGAGCCCGACCTCGGCCCGGGAAGCACGCACCCGCCCGTCGAATTCCGGTGCGACCAGTTCCCCAGGATCCCGCACCACCTTCACGTGGTCGCCCACCCGGTCATCGTCGCCGCAGCCGACGGCGCCGGTCGCCGCCTTGGCGGAACTCCCGTAGCGGACCGTGCAGTCGTACGTGGTCGACTTCACGTGATGAACCGTGATCCGTGTGATGACCGCGGGCCGTGACACGCCCCGTGTCTGTAGGACGAGAGCCCGCGACCCGTCCATGGCGCACAGTGGCGCGGCGAACATCGGGGCGATCATCAACACCATGGCCACCACCCCAGCACGCGGGAGGGGCACAGCAACAGCACTGCCCCCGCCAGCTAAGCGGTCTTGAGCAAGTCTTCTGTGGTTGGTGTCAGTGCTGTTGCCCGTCGGGTCATTGCCTGGTCGACGGCGGTGTGTAGTGCGGTGGTGCTGGTGTAGGCACGGACGGGCATGTCCTGGTACTTCACTGAGCGCCATATGCGCTCGATGAGGTTCAGCTCCGGCGATCGCGGTGGGAGGTAGCACAGGTGGACGCCGATGGCCTCCAGTTCTTCACGCCGTCCCTTGAAGAGTCTGGCGTGGTGGATCTGGGCGTTGTCCATGACGATCGTGCACGGTCTGACCCGCCGCCAACCAGGCGGCGGGTCAGTGAGACTGTCCGTTCCTTTGGGCAGGCGTGCGATGTGCGTGCAGACGAAGTCGAGAACCATCGAAGCGTCAATTTTGTGGTCGACGGCCCTCCACACCAGTTCGGGGCCTGGCCCGCTCTCGCTCAGTGCTCCCAGGACGTTGACCCGCCGGTTCTTGGTGTCCTCCCGCTTGACGACAGCGCGGACACCGGTGCGGGCCCAGGTGAAACCGGTGGGCAGGGTCGGAGAGAACCCGGACTCGTCCAGGCAGTACAGATCCTCGGTACCGGCTTCGGCCCTCAGCCGTACAGCCGTAGGCCCTCCAGCCGCTCCCACGCGGCGGCCTGGAGGGCCGGGCCGGCCTTGTGCCGCAGACTGTCGCGGGTACGTTTCCAGCGGAAACCGTCCCGGTGCAGCAGCACCGACAGCCAGGAAGAATCGACATTTACCCCACGCTCTCGGCGCAGCCACTCCGCCAAAGCGGGCAGCGTCCACGTGGTCCCCTCAGCCGCCGCGGTATCCAGCATCGCCTCCAGCGCGTCCAGGTCCTCGCGCGTCCACCGTGGCGGCCGGCCCGACCGGGGCGCGTCGGCCAGGGCCTCGAAACTTCCGTCAAGGAACCGGCGCAGAGCTTTGCGCACGGTGACCACATGCCGGTCGACAATGGACGCGATCTCGGGAGCGTTGCGGCCCTGGGCCGACAGCCGCACGCATTCCAACCGCACCCGCTCATTCACCGGCAAGTCCCGAGCCCTCAACCGCCGCCCCAACTCCGCCTCATCCTCCGACGAGAGCTCCACCCACAACGGTCCTGCCATTCCAAACCCCCCTCCTGGTATGGCACATACCCAAACAGCACCACACTTCACCAAGACCGCTTAGCCGGTGCTGCGAAACGCGGCGGCTCGTGCTCCACCGTCCGCTCACGCCGGGAAAGCATTCGGCGCAGCGGGGTTTGAACCCCGGCCTCTTCGTCCCGAACGAAAGGCGGGTGTTATGCGCGCCCTCGGTGTTCTGCCGCAGCGCCGTGTCCGTCAGGAACCCGTCGGTGCCTACCCAGCAACACGACGTCGTCGTCCGGTGATGGAGCGGTGCGTAGTGGCGAGTACGCAAGCGTGTGGGCGTCATCAGCGTCGGTGTGGCCCCCTATGACTTGGGCGCTCGGCCTCGTGCACTCCGCGATGCGGTCTGTGAGCTGAAGTTCGACGGCCTCACCAGTAAACCGATCACGACCTGGGAGCTGAGGCTTGCAGGTGATCGAGATGCTGCCGCACTCTGTCGGCGAGGGCCGCATGGAACGGTGCGCGGTTGGCTGCTTGCAGGATTTCGGTACAGGCAGTCAGCTCCCCGACCCGGCCGACCGGAGTGCCCAGGACGTTGCAGAACTCCTTGCGGACCCGTTCTGCGAGATCAGGTGCGGGAAGGGAGTGCAGGTAGAGGGTCGCGGCGTCGTAGCCGGTGGGGGCGGTGCCCCAGCCCTCCCAGTCCATGAGACGCAGCTGAGGTCCGGTGAGGTTGGCCCAGTGGAGGTCACCGTGTGCTGTTGCCCAGGTGATCTCGCGGGAGGTGATGCCGGTGTATTCGGGGACGCGGCGGCGGATGTACTGCTCGCGCACCACCTGGCGGCCGGTGTCGACGCGCGTGAGGTGGTCCAGTGCCTGGTGGAGGTCGTGCCACCAGGCGTCCGGTAGGTCCACGCCGTGGTGGAGAACGGGACTGCGGGACACCGGTGGTGTGTCGACGTGCTGGCAGAGCCCGGCCCGGTGAGCCCAGCCGTCGGCCGACCAGTCCCGCAATCCGAGCAGACGTGGCCGTGGCACCGCGGCAGGTACGGATCGTTCCGCTTCCTTGGGGCCCTCCCACAGCTTCCCGCCTGTTTTGTCCTCGGGTTCGCTGACCAGTCGGAGCCAGGCGAGGCCATCCGGGGCCGTCACAGCCCCGGACAGCGTCCGACCCTCGTATCCCCACACCTTTCCGCCCGCGGCATCGACGGCGTCCAGCAGGACGCAGGCGTGGTGGCGGGCGGAGAGCATGCGGTCCCTGACGGCTGGCTCAGGGGCAGCGAACATCAGGCTTGCTACCCTCGGCGGCTGACGGCGGCGATGTCGGCTGCCACCAGTTCGGATACCAGAGTGGCGACTTGGCCGACGGGGAGCGATGAGGCCAGCCATCCCAGGGGTGCCACCGCCCCGCCGACGGGGAACAGGGGGGCGTGCGGGGAACCGACGCAGCGGTCAGCACTGGACGGGACGGGTAGGTCATCCACTCTTTCTCCGGCCCGGCCGCATCGGGTGGCGGGACAGCGCGGTGGTGTGCTGCGACAGTGTGACGTGGTGGGTGCGCCGCATGAGGTAGGCGCAGCGCCGCGGGCGACAGCTCAGGCGCCGCCGGGAGTTGCCGCGGCACGGGAGCGGGCATCCGTGCGCCGCTTCACGAACCCCACGGCGGCCACCCCGTCGGTCAAGCACATCACCAGGAGATCCGCGGCCACGGCGAAGTCCGCGTAGGACGACGCGTCCCCCACATCCCGCTCGAATTCCGGTTTGACCGCCCCCTCGGGATCCCAGACCACCCGCACTTCGTCGCCGACCCGGTCATCCTCCTCGCAAGAGACGCTCCCCGGCCCCTGGCCCCCTCCTCCGTAACGCAAGACGCACTCGTACGAGGTGGACTTCCCGTGGTGCTCGACGACCCGCGTGACGACGGCCGGCCGTGTCATCCCGCGCACCTCCAGCACATAGGCATGCGACGCCTTGGCGGCCAGCACCAGAGGGGCGAGCACCAGGCCGAGTATCAGCGACAGCAGCACCCCCGGTGGGTCCGGAGCCGGCGACGGAAATGCCCAGAACACCGCCACGGCCAGACCGATGACGGCGACGGCCCCCAGGATGACCGCGAGCAGCAGCATCCAACCGAACGGCGCTACCGCCCCGGCAACGAGCAGAGTGAGTGCCGACGGCGGGATCAGCAGCAGGACGACCAGCCTACGCACCGGGGTACCGGGGCCGCCCGGCCGCAGCCAGCGCCGCTGCGGTACGAGGCGTGGACCGCCTACTCGGTGACGCCCTGTCACCACCTTCTGTTCCCAGCGCACCATTCCCGATCCTCCCCCTGCTCCCGACTCAACCTCACCGCCGCGGGGCATGTGCTTAGTCAGGAGGCCGGACTCCAGGTTCTGACATGGGTGAATTCCATCAAGAGCCCGTCGGGGGGCTTTCCTGCGATGAGCGAGGCGGCGCAGTGCGGTATCAGAATTCTCCGCGACCATCACCATCTGTGAGCCCCCACGACACCACGCCTACAAGTCAGCAGCTGTACCGGAAGCGTCACGGAAGTGCGTGTCCCCGCTCTACCTCCACACGTCCGCCGGAAACTCGTCGACGATATCGGCCATCGTCTCCGCGAGCCCGATGAGTTGGTCGTACGGCTTGTAGTTGTTGATCCATCCGATCATTTGGTTCTCGTGCAGCCGCCAGCCCATCTTGGCGTCGGCCGTCATGTGGATCACTCGCTCGGTGAAAACCGACTTGGCGAAGGCATGGTTGGCGGAGCACATGATCACGTGGGGTTTGCGGCGCGGGGGTAGGTAGACGGGGGTGCCGGCGCGGGGTGGGAGGGGAACCGTGTTGAGCCAGCGCACCAGGCTGGCGACAGAGACCGTGGCGGCGGGCAGCGCGCCCGGCAGAGTCAGCACTGCCACCGAGTACCAGCTGACATCGGTGGCGTGCGGTCCGCCTCTGTAAACGGCAGCGAGGTGGAAGAGCGTCGTCTCATATCCCCGTACCCGCCCTTGTAGCACGTGCCTGGCGTGGTTGCGGAGCGTCCCGAAGGGATATCCGGGTCGTCCGAACTGGCGGTGCCAGTCCCCGGATTCACGCTTCCGGTAGCTGTGCCATTCAGGGTCTTGGCGATATTGACGAACGCTCTTCCGTACCCGCCCCCACATTGCTGTCTGCTCCCCTCAGCCGTCGTAGGCGCCGTCAGGATCGGTTAGTGCGGAGCGAGGCTGGTCAAACGGGCTGTCCGGATGTTTGGCGGTGCGATCGGTCTCGGTGGCATTGGCGTCTCCGTACACCACGCCATTGGTGGCCGCCTCCCGTCCACGATCGAAGTTCGGGCCGGTGTCAGGGTCGCGGTGCCGCCCCCCTCCGCCGAATCCGCCGCGCTCGTACCAGGATTCGCCAGCGTGCACTGCCCCTCCGGCCACCGCGCCGCCGAGGGCACTGGTGATCAGATCGGGGATGAGGCTGTCGGTTGTCTTGTCGCCCGCGTGGTTGTTGGCAATATCGACGCCGTCGGCGGCCATCTGGCCGGCCCCGCTGGTGACCGCACCATGGGCCGCCTTCCCCCAGAATCCCTCCCCCTTGAAGACCTTGCCGAGCCCGCCGGACATATCGTGGCCCAGAGCCTTGCCGCCCGCTCCCAGCAAGGAGCCCGCGCCGCCGGCCATCGCCGCGTCCAGAAAGTCCTGTTTCACGTCGACCTTCTGGCCGGTGAACGCCTGGTTCAGCACGTTTCCGGTGAAGTTACCCGCGGTGTTCGAAGCGAAATCCATGCCGAATTTCAGGTACTTGTTGCCCTCCATCAGTTTGTGAAGGGTCGCCAGGGCCGATTCGACCTCCTTGAGCAGCCTGCCGAGCCGGGCGACGACGGTGCCCGCCTCGGCGACCTCAGCCGCCGCACCCGCGGCGGCCACCAGGTCGGAAAAGCCGGCGGTGATGACGGTCAGTCCGATGCCCACGGCCGCGGTGACCGCGAGCTCCTCCAGGACGCGTTGGACCTGCTTGTTGGTGTCCTCAATATGGTTCGCCGCCTGCTCCAACTCCTTTGCCACTTCTTGGAACCTGGGCAGCGAGTGATCGATCTGCTGTTTGGTGTGCGCCCAGTGGGCGCGGAATCCGGCGGCGGCCTGGCCGTCCCAGTCGGCCTTATCCAGATCCTCCACCTGCCGGTTCAGATCGGCGCTCGCCGTCCGTAGGTCCTGGGCCATCTCCTGCCAGGCCGCGGCGCACTTCCGCAGCACCTCGGGATTCCCGCCGGGTTTGAGGATGTTGAAGCTTTTCTCGATGTGCTGCTGTTCCTCCGCCACCCCCGCTACGCCCCCTTGAACATGGCCGTGTGCTGCGCGTCGGTGGACTCGTATCCGGCCGCCGAGCGGTCGAGCCCGCTGGCGTATCCGGCCAGTTGCCGGCAGAGCTGCTGAAGGCTGTGCACCGTGGCCTTCGTCATTTCTACGTACTGCGCTAGGGCTTCGGTGGATTCGCTGAGCACTCCGAACGCGTCGTCCACGTTCTCCGCCTTGTCGGCAAAGCGTGCGACCTGTTCGTCGAGCCGGTCAGCCGTGTGCGCGAAGCCCTTGGACAATGCACGGAGTTTGTCCGGGTGCACGGTGAAGTGTTCGTGCGTCATGAGTGGCCCCCGACCGGCTCCCGGCGATGAACGTGCTCTCCGTTGGCCTTCTGGATGACGTCGGCTGCGTGGTCCAGCTGCTCGGCGACGGCGGCGAAGTGCGGCAGGGCCTTCTCCGCCTTCTCTTTGGTGTGGCTCCAGCGGGCGTGGAAGGTGTCGGAGGCCGCGCCGATCCAGCTGTCGCCGAGGAGGGTGGCCTCCTGGTCCTGGGCCTCGATCGTGGTCTTCAGGTCGTTGGCCATGCGCCGCCATGCTTCGGCGCAGGACCGGAGTGCGGACGGGTCCGCGTCGGGGGCGAACAGGTCGAAGCTCATCGCGATCTGCTCAATCTCCATCCGCTGTACCCGCTGCTCCTGCTGCTGGTTGGTCATGTCACTTCCCCCAGAACTGCTGAGCCCGCGCGTACTCGGCGCCCTCGTAAGAGGCGACGGCGTGATGCAGACCGGAGGCGTGGTCCCGCAGGTCCGCGGATATCTCTCGAAGGGCCGTCGCCGCATGGCGGGTCATCGGCGCGTACAGGGAGCGGGCCTCGGAGGACCCAGAGCTCGAGCCGAAGGTGTCGGTCACGTTCCCGGCCTGCGCGGCGAACTCACGGACGCGACTGTCGAGATGGTCGGCGGATACGGTTAGGCCCTTGGCCAGCACGGTAGCCGGTTCGGGACGGAAGGAGAAAAAGTTGCGCGTCAAGACTGACCCCCGTGGTGATCTCGTAGCGTTGTCGTGGTGATCATTACGCTCAGGGAGGCTAGGCAGACGGGTCCCGTGGATTGGGCTCACCGGCCACGGATTTCACGGACCCTTGACGGCCAGGGGTAGGTGAGGCGTCGAATGCTGGCCGTTCACCGACCGGATCACGCCACGTCACCGCAGGACAACACCGTGCCAGGCCGCCCCTCACCACCCTCGTTGCGCCTCCGTGGACACGCCGAACACCGTGCCACCCGGCGACGAATGTGACGATGACGAGGCCGGCACGGAGGCACGAGCCGGGAGGCCAGTCCTTGCACACCGGCTTCGTGCCACGTGCGTCGCCAGCGCGCCACGGACCGCTCGGTGTCCTCCAGATGCTTCGCGATCTGCGGCTTCTTTCCCCCGGGTGAACCACTCCGCGGCTGCCGGCTGGATCCGTTCCCCGCAGCGTGAAGGAGGTATCCGCCTCGTTTGAGCAGGCGTCGATCTTCACTTCGTCCGGCCGCTCGATGACGTTGGCCACGGTCGTGTAGAGGAACACCAGCCGTGGGGGCTTACTTTGGCGACCCGCCGGTAGACCGGGAATGTGCCGGTGAGCGTCACGATGACCAGGACAAGGACGACGGTGGCGTCCGGTGACAGCAGACCGACGGCCAGGGCCGCGATGTCCCGGCTGGTACCCCGGGCTGGAGAGGCGCACAGCGGTCGCGGACCAGACCAGTGGTGGGCGCGGCCTCGGGAGGTTGTGGCCGAGGTGAGCAGCATCAGATGGCAGGGGTACTCCTCACCGTTGCAGAGGAAGGTGAGCCCCATGCGGATTTCACATGCCTTGGGCGCGAGGGCGGGCTGTGCGGAGAGGCTCCCTCGGGTGTTCGGCGATGAGCGGCGTGATCCGTGGGGTGTTGATCCAACTCACCTCAGGGACTCGCCCCCCGACCTCCCCCATGGCTGCGCCAATCACGCGGATCGGCAACGTCGCCCACAACCCCGACGTAGGGGCATCCGGCGCTCGGACACCCCCACACCGTTTCCGACCAGAAGCAGGAAGGCCCCGAAGTCCTCGTGCTTCCGGTCCCTCGACTCAGCTGTTGGGACGGAGAGTCCACACCACGGTCATCTCACCCGTGACCGCCTCGTCCTCGCGCTGGATGGCGATGCTCACCGGGAACTCTGGACGCTGCCCCGCGTCGAGTTCCGCGATGACCTCGGCAATCGGGCGCCCCAGCGTGGCCGTGGCCGTCACCGCTCCCTTGGCTAGCTTCTTGTAGCCGATCTCGGCCCGCACCGCCAGCGGGACGGCCCGCGAGAGCTGGTCTCCGAACGCGGAGAGGACGATGGCACCGCTGGCCGACTCAGCCAGCGTAAACATGGCACCCGCATGTGGGCCAGCGATGTGATTGTGGTATTCCGGCTGGTCAGGGAGCCGGAGCACGGCACGCTCCGGAGTGACTTCCAGGAACTCCAGGTTCAGGGTGCGCACCATCGGCACCGTGGTAGCGAGCATCTCGCCGATCGGCGTCTTCTCAACTGTCATGGACTTGATGTTACCCATCAGTAGAATCGCCCGCCATCCCCGCTCCCGGCACACCGCCCGCCCGATAGAAACCCCTCGGGTCACGGAGTCGCCTCACCGCTGGAATCAGCAACTCCGCACGGAACCCCGACGTATACCTATGGGGCATTACGCCCCGGCGTGCGGGCCGCCGACGTGGTTGTGGAAGTCGGGCTGGTCGGCCATGCGGACCACGGCACGCTCGGTGGTGGTCTCGGTGAACTCCAGGTTCAGGGTGCGGACCATCGGCACGGATGCCGCCATCATGTCGCCGATCGACGGCAAGGACTCTGAGGACATGGCGCCATGTTACCTAGCGGTAGCTTAGCTGTGAAGAGGTCATCCCCCACCCCGCCACCGCCCCGCGCCACACACCCCAACCCCCGCCAAAAACCGGGGCATTCCCTCCCCCACCGCACACCCAGAACCCAACCCCGCCGCGCCACCCGGCACCCGGCACCCGGCACCCGGCGGACCAACGCCCACCCGGCCGCACCCCCACAACAGCCCCCAACCTCAATTTCGAAGGCAACACAACGAAGGGAATCAATCACGCTGCGTAAGCGTTGCCGATAAAGAAGAAAGGAGGCACCAGGCAGAAGGCCCCACACCCGAGCGCCTCACCACTGCCCCCTTCACTCTTCACTGCCCCCTTCCCCCTCCGGCTCGGGCGCCTCGGACGCGGAGAGCTGAAGGTCCGAGAGCAGGTCGAGGGGCTGGGCGGCTCTAGGGACTGGGCGACTAGCCGACGCTGAAGGTGCCGTCAGGCGGTACGGGGGACGGGCGCGCCTCGGTGTCTGGCACGGGACGCGCGTCGGCGATCAGGCGTTGCAGGGCTGGGCCGTGTTCGACACGTGCGGGGAAGACGTCGGCGGCGGTACGACGCGCCAGGTCGGCTATCGGGAGCTCCGCGTGCGAGGCGAGCAGCACGGCGTTGCCGAAGCGGCGGCCGCGCAGCACCGACGGTTCCGCGATCACGGCGAGGTGGGCGAAGACCGCGGCGAAGTTGGCGAGTTGGCGACGCAGAAAGTCGAAGGGGGCGCTATCCGCGAGGTTCGCGGCGTAGCAGCCGTCGGGGCGCAGTGCGCGGGCGGCGGCGCGCGCGTACTCGATGGAGGTCAGCTGCGCGGGCACCCGTGAGCCGCTGAAGACATCCGCCACGATCACGTCGACGCCGGCCTCCGGCGCGTCCGCCAAGGCCGCTCGGGCGTCCCGCGCGTGCACCGTGATCCCGGAGTCGTCCGGCAGCGGCAGGTATTCCGTGACGAGGGCGACCAGGCCGCGGTCGGCGTCGATCACGTCCTGCCGCGAGTGCGGGCGGGTCGCGGCAAGGTAGCGAGGCAGGGTCAGCGCGCCGCCGCCCAGGTGCAGCACGTCCAGTGGCTGCCCCGCCGGCGCGGACTCGTCCAGGACGTGCGCGAGCCTGCGGACGTACTCGAACTCCAGGTGGCTGGGGTCGTCGAGGTCGACGTACGACTGCGGGGCCCCGTCCACGGTGAGCAGCCATGCGCGGGGGCGATCGATGTCCGGGAGGAGTTTGGCCGTGCCGTGGTCGACGGCGCGGGTCACGGGGACCGGGTCCTCAGCGGGCGGGGCGGCCGATTCGCGTCGATCACCCTGGTCGGCCGTCGGGGGTTCGTCGGTCCGCGGTGAGCCGTTCGCCGGTGATTCGTTGTGCACGCTGCCATTGTGACGGGCGGGGCGGGGTGACTGGAGTGGGGTGGGGTGAGGTGGGGGCGACTGGAGTGAGGCGGCAGAGCCTCTTGAGGCTAGAGGGGCCTCTTGAGGCTAGAGGGGCCTCTTGAGGCTTGCGGTGCCCCTTGAGGTGGGGCGCCGGGTGATCGGGTGGTGAGGGGTGATCGGGAGGTGAGGTCGGATGGGCGACTGGATGATCAAGTGGTCCAGAGGGCGCGGACTTCCGGGGCGTGGGTGGCTGACTGTCGGCGGCCGGCTCGGGCGGCGTCGGCGCGTTTGGCGGGGTCCAGGACGTTGCGGCCGAACGCCGACCTGGCGGCGCGGTCCGGAGTGATCACGCAGACCCGCGCGCCCTCGCCCGTCAGTCGTGCGCCCTGCGTCCGAGGCGCGACGATCGGGCCACCGCTGACGGCGACGGGGGCGATTGCCACGACTCGGTCGTAGCCCGCGGCCAGGTCCACATTGGCGCTGGAGTGCACTCCGCCGTCCACCCACCGCTTCCCGTCGATGGTCACCGGCGGGTAGACGCCCGGTACGGCGCAGCTGGCGCTCACCGCGTCGAGGAGCGGGACTCCGCTGGTGGCGTCGAACGCGGTGCGCTCCCCCGTCACCGCATCCACCGCGGTGACCATGAGCCGTCGCGCGGGCCAGTCGTGCACGCCCAGGGTCCGGGCGATCCCCCTGCGGTGCGCCGCCTCGGTGACGGTGTGTGCGGTCAGCGCGAGCCGGCCCATCCGGGCGCCGAAGGACACCGCGTTCCGGGAACGCAGCGCGATGGTGGCGAACCGGGCGAACATCGCCGGGCCCATGCGGTCGACCGGCCGTCCGTCCGGCGCGGCCAGTTGGTGCGCGTACAGCTCCTCCAACGGGTGCAGACGGGAGGTCAGTTGCGCGCCGACGATCGATCCGGCGGAGGTGCCGATCACGACATCGGCCCCGCCGAGGTCAACACCCGCCTCCGCGAGCCCGACCAGCATGCCGACCTCCCAGCCGATGCCGGTGAGTCCCCCACCCCCGAGGACCAACGCCGTTCTCGGCATGCGATGACCTTCCTCTCGTGCCCTGGTTCCTCGCCGTCGTGGATGGCCGAAGTTCGCAGCAGCAGTTAGCAGTCGTGGTTGCGGTTGCGGTTGCGGTCATGGTCGTGGTTGTGGTGGTCGTCGTAGGGGACGGGGCCCGGCGGAATCGTAAAGGCGAGGCGCGGAGGTGAACAGTGGCACGGGGAAGCGAACCGGAACGGCGGCCGGGAGGGACGGCGGGACCGACGGAGTCGGGGCCCGTCCGGCCGGGCATGGCCGGACGGGCCCCTGGCGGGCGCCGGGTGGGCCCGGGTGGGTCCAAGCTGGCGGCCGGCCCCGTCCTCCCCCCCTCTGGTCCCCTACGCGGTCAGCCCTCCACGGTGCGGATCGTGCCCGCGCCGACGGTTCGGCCGCCCTCGCGGATGGCGAAGCCGAGGCCCGGCTCCAGCGGTACCGCGCGGCCGAGTTCGACCGTCACGGTCACGGTCTCGCCGGGGCGGGCGACGGCCCGCTCGCCGAGGTCGACGGCGCCGACCACGTCCGCGGTGCGGATGTAGAACTGCGGTCGGTATCCGGTGGACAGCGGCGTGCGGCGGCCGCCTTCCTCGGACGAGAGGACGTACATCTCGGCGGTGAAACGGTGTCGCGGGGTGACGCTGCCGGGCCTCGCGACCACGTCGCCGCGGCGCACCTGGTCGCGGGGCAGGCCGCGCAGCAGCAGCGCGACGTTGTCGCCCGCCTGGGCGGACTCCATGGGCTTGCCGAAGGTCTCCACCCCGGTGACGACCGTGTGCAGCGTCTCCCCGCCCAGTACGGCCACCTGGTCGCCGCAGCGCACCGTGCCGCGTTCGACGGCCCCGGTGACGACGGTGCCGCGTCCGGTGATGGTGAGCACGTTCTCCACGGACAGCAGGAACGGCGCGTCCACATACCGCTCGGGCACCGGGACGTAGGTGTCCACGGCGTCCAGCAGGGCGGAGATCGCGTCGGTCCAGCGCGGGTCGCCCTCCAGCGCGCGCAGGCCGGAGACCCGGACGACGGGCAGGTGCTCCCCGTCGTAGCCGTGCGCGGTGAGCAGTTCCCGCACCTCCAGCTCGACGAGGTCGGTGAGCTCGGGGTCGCCCGCGTCGGCCTTGTTGAGCGCGACGACGACGTGCCGTACCCCGACCTGTTTGGCGAGCAGGACGTGCTCGGCGGTCTGCGGCATGATCCCGTCGAGCGCGGAGACGACCAGGATCGCGCCGTCGAGCTGGGCCGCGCCGGTGACCATGTTCTTGATGAAGTCTGCGTGGCCGGGCATGTCGACGTGGGCGTAGTGCCGGGTGTCGGTCTCGTACTCGACGTGCGAGATCTGGATGGTGATGCCGCGGGCGGCCTCCTCCGGGGCTCGGTCGATGCGGTCGAACGGTACGAACGTGCCGGTGCCCCGGTCGCTGAGGACCTTGGTGATGGCGGCGGTGAGCGTGGTCTTGCCGTGGTCGACGTGGCCCATGGTGCCGATGTTCAGATGCGGCTTGGTCCGGACGTATGCCGTCTTGGGCATGGTGTTCTTCCTCGCGAAATGCGGTGACGACGGCGACGTGGCGCCGTGGGGACCCCTGGTCCGCTCCGACCCTCCCCCTGCGGGGTCCGCCGGACGATCCGGAGAGGGTCAGCTTCGCGCGCCGTCTGCGGCAACGGCGGCCTGGAGGGCTGCCGCGGCGGCGGGAGCGGTGGTGGTGGCTGCGACGGCGAGCGCTGCGGTGTCGGCCAGGCATGCGGCGGGGACGGCACCGTCGATCGCCGGGGCTGCGGCGAGGAATGCGGCGGCAGCCTTCGGCGCGTCCGCGGCGGTCGGTGCGACCGCGGACGGCATCGGAAGAAAGGCGTGCCGGAACATGCGTCATATGGTGCCGGGGCGCCACTCCGGCGTCGAATGATTTACGGCCGCGGGACGGCAGTCGGACAGCACCGCGGCAACAGTGGAACGGCATCGGGACGGCATCGGGACGACGTCTCGCGGGCGCTGCGCGGTCACCCGGTGCGCGGTGCAGGGCGCCGGCGCGCGGCGGACCCGGAGCTGCCGGCTGTCCCGATTCGTGGCCGTGCGGCCCGGATTCCTCCGGCGCGCCGGAGGCGTCGGTTACGCTCCCGGGATGCCCGTCCCCGCCGCCACGCCCGACGGCCTCGCCGCGCGCTGCACGCGTGTGTTGTTCTCGCCCTGGTCGCGGCTTGCCCTGCTGTTGGTCCTGCTGGCCTGCGCCGCGTCGGCGATGCTGCTGTGGCGCCCGCAACAGTTGCTGTCCGGTGGCTGGTCCGCGCAGTGGTCGGGGCCGACGGCGCTGGTGATGTTCGCGGTGGCGTACGGCGTGTGCACCACCGCCTTCGTGCCGCGGCCGGTCCTGAACCTCGCCGCGGGCGCGCTGTTCGGCAGTCAGTCGGGGCTGGTCACGGCGCTCGCCGGCACGGTGCTGGGCGCCGGGCTGGCGTTCGGGCTCGGTCGGCTGCTCGGGCAGCAGGCGTTGCGGCCGCTGCTGCGCGCCCGCTGGCTGACCGCCGCCGACCGGCAGTTGAGCGAGCACGGGTTCCGCTCGATGCTGTTGATCCGGCTGCTCCCGGGGCTGCCGTTCGCGGCGACGAACTACTGCGCGGCGGTCTCCAGGATGCGGTGGTTCCCGTTTCTGGTGGCCACGGCCCTGGGGAGCGTCCCGAATACGGCGGCCTATGCGGTCGCGGGGGCCCGGGCGTCGGCGCCCACCTCGCCGGCGTTCCTGCTGTCCATGGGCTTCATCGCGGTCAGTGGCCTGGTGGCGGTGGCCATCGCCTGGTACAAGCGGAAGGCGTTGCGCGGGGGCTGATCGCACGGCCCGTTCACGCGGGACCGCTTCCTCATGGCCCGTTCACTCGGGAGTTCGTGCCCTGCGGCCCTCAGGACGCGGGTGTTCCGGCGCGGGCGGCGATGTGGGGCGGGAGCGGTGTCTCGGTGCCGAGTGCGGGGTCCGGTTCGGGGGTACCCCATGTGGTGCGGAGCGGGAGGACGCCGGCCCACAGGCCCAGTTCGGCGTCCGGGCCGTCGCCGTCCTCCGGGGCGCCGGTCCTGATCTTCACCGATGCCTCGTCGAGGGACAGGGCGAGCAGGGCGGTGGCGGCCAGTTCCTTGCGGTTGGGCCGACGGGCGTACTCCCATTGGCCGGGTGCGGACTGCTCGGTGAGGCAGCGCAGTCCCGCGAGCTTTTCCTCGTCGTCGGTGACGGGGCGGGGTGCTCCGTAGATCATCGCGCTGCGGTAGTTGACGCCGTGCTCGAAGACCGAGCGGGCCAGCACCAGGCCGTCGACGTGGGTGACGGTCACGCAGACGTCCGCGCCCGGAGAGGAGACGAGGCTGCGGCTGGCGACCGAGCCGTGGAAGTAGAGGGTGGTGCCGTCCGTTCCGTAGACGGTGGGTATCACGCGGACGGTGCCGTCGACGGTCACTCCGAGGTGGCAGACGAAGCCGGCCGCCAGGATGGCGTCGAGTTCGGCGCGGTCGAGGCTGCCTTGTTCGCGGAGCCGGCGGTGTCGGGTGCGGTCGGTTTCGTTCAGTGTGCGGTCCGTGGCGGGTATGGACGTGGTCATGGCGGTCTGCCTGTCTACCTGTCTGCTGTGGGCTGCCGGGGTACGGGCACTGCCGTGCCACGGGCCGGGAGGCGGGCTGTGTACGCGAGTGGGCAGCCCAGCGGGTCTGCCCGTCAGATTAACGACTTCATAATATTCATGCCAGGTATTTCACGGAATTCGTTGCCAAGGAGCTGGACAGCAACCGAATTCGTACAGACTCGGTGGTCAGGAGCTGAGGTGATATTGGGCCCAGGGTTGGTGGGCCGCCGCGGCGGGCTCCTCGTGGGCCGGGGCGATGCTGCCCCAGGGGGCGAGGGCGCTGTCCCAGTCGGAGCTGAGGGCGGTGACGTCGGCAACGGAGTCGGTGGCGGACATCGCGCCCGTGTGCCAGGCGGAGGTCATGTGATGGGCGGCCGGCGCGCCGTTCCAGGTCGCCGACTGCTGGGCGGGGATGGTGTATTCGGCCTCTTGGGCGTCGCCGGGGCCGCGGCGGTGCCGGCCCGCGTAGGTCTCGGTGGGGCCCGGGTAGAAGCGCCCTTGGGCGGACAGTTGCTGGGCGCGGGCGATCAGGCGCGAGAGGTCGAGACCGAATTCGACGGCCAGTTCCCTCAGGTCCACGCCGGTCTGCCAACTGCCGATCAGGACCGCGTCCATGGCGGGCGACCAGTTCTGTTCCGGCGGGACGGCAGGGGGCACCGTAGCGGCCGGGCGACTGCCGGTCGCGGTGAGCGGATCGGAATTGTGGTCGATCACCGGAGCTGGTTCTTCCGGTTCCTTTTCCCTGGGCGGCACGCGGGCAGTGGTGGACAGGAGTTCCTCGGCGACGGCGCGCGCGTCGTCCTTGCCCACTGTGCGCCGGGCGATCCGCACTTCCCGTTCGTTGAGCCCGAACAGCCCGGCCACCGCGCCCGTACTGCCCACCGTCACCGCGAACGCCGCCAGCACGCGGGAGCGGTCGGCCTGCGCCTCGTCAAGTCTGGCCTGCGCTTCCCGGACACGTTCGTCACCACGACAAAACGCTTCTGCCAGTACGGCGTTACGGTCCCACAAATCTCTCGGATCCATACTCAGACAACGCCGCTTCCGTCGGAGGTGATCCGATCTGTCGCTGCAAAGCACCCCAAAGCACCCATCGGACCACCAGATGACAATCACCTCGTAGCGCGGCTGACAATCACGTCGTCGTCCAGGGGCCGCCCTCATCGGCGAGAACTCGATTGTCAGTGCGGCGCGTTACCTTCTGAATCAGCCGGACGTGCCGGGGGTCGGCGGCTCGTACCGGTCGTTCCGACGAGCGGAAGGTGGTACGGGATGCTTCGGGGGCGCGGTGTCGAACGGCGTTACGGCGTGTCGGGGTGGGGCAGGCCGATGGGGTTGGGGAAGGGCAGCACGTCCGCGGCGAGGATGCGGCGGACGACGGGGTGCAGCAGCTCCAGCAGTTCGTCGACTTCCGATGGGGAGTGGGGGCGGAGCAGCCGGGCGGCCAGGCGGTCGGTCTCCTCCTCGATGTGGGTGCGTTCGCGCAGCCCCGACGCGGTCGACGCGCCGTGGGCGTCGAGGAGGTCGCGGGAGCGCAGTCGGTCCGCGGCGGCGGCCCACTCCTCCTCGGTCCAGCCGCGGTCCTCGCGCATGGTGCCCTCGGGCACCCGGCCGGAGGCGGCGGTGAGGACCAGCGCCTCGCAGCCGTCCAGTTCCCGTTCGGCGAGCACCGCCAGATGGGCCTCGCCGCGGAACTCCCGCAGCGCGGTGGTGAGTTGCCACAGGCGTTCCACGGGGTCGGCGTGGTCGCACAGTGCGCGGTTGGCGGCGAAGAGGGGGCGTGCGGTGTCGGGGGCGGCGTCGACGAGTTCCTGGAGGCGGGGCAGCAGTGCGGTGGCGGTCCGGTCCAGGTCCGGGGCGATCCTGCGCAGGGCGTGGGCGGCGCGGATGCCGCGTTCGTCGAGAACGTGGGCGGGGCTGACGATGTGCCACGCGGCGGGCAGCGCGCGGGCCACCATACCCGGGGCGAAGACGCCGAGGACGGCGGTGGCGGCCGCGGGTTCGACAGCGCCCAGGGGCGCGGTGCGGGAGGCGAAGTAGCCCATCCAGAAGCCCTTGAGACCGAGGGACTTGCCCAGGGCCCGGCAGTCGTCGTCGAAGTAGCAGACCGCGTGCAGGGGTTCGGTCATCAGCCAGAGCGATCGTGCCTGCTGTGCCGTGGTCGACTCCATGCTGTGTACTCCTCGGTCGGCTGCTGGAAGTGCGAGGGGCGGTGGGGCGGTGGGGCGGTCCCGGTGGCCTGCGCGGGGCGGTTCCCGGGGGCTCCGTGATCCGCACGCTATCGCCGTCCGGGCGGCGGCGCAGGAGAGCGGCGGGACTTTGCGGACACGCCCTAGGATCACCGACCGCGACGGTCCATGACGGGGCCGCGCGGGAGCGGGAGGGACTCATGGGCATGCGGCACGATGCGGAGGCGGACGTGCGGGCGACGTGGACGGGGACGGGGGCGGAGGAGGAGCGGCTGCGGATGCGGGCGCGCGGGGTGGCGGACGACCGGGAGACGGCGCGGATCGTCGAGAACGCGCTCGACCGGATCGTGGCCGGGTATGTGTTCCCGGAGCGGACGGCGGAGATCGCGGCGTCGATACGGGGCCGGCTGGCCGCGGGGCGTATGACGCACTGGACGGCGCGGAGCTCTGCGCGGCGGTGACCGCGCATCTTCAGGAGGTCTGCCCGGACAAGCACCTCCGACTGCTGTGGCAGGACGAGCCGCAGTCCGTGGCACCGGAGGACGACGACGCGGGCCGGGCGGCCTTCCTCGCCGGGTTGCGGGCGGAGGGGCAGGGCATCCGCGCCGTGGAGCGGCTCGACGGGAACGTGGGCCGGATCGAGCTCCGGCGGATCGCCGACGCCGGTGAGGGCGCTCGGGCGATCGGCGCGGCGATAGAACTGGTCGCGCACACCCGGGCCCTCCTGCTCGACCTGCGGGGCTGCCTCGGCGGCTCGCCCGAGGGGGCGGCCACGTGGCGCAGCTACTTCTTCCCCGACGACCAGGTGCACCTCAACGACATCTACGAGCGGGCCACCGACTCCACCCGCCAGTACTGGACGATGGCGCACCTGCCCGCGCCCCGCTACCTCGACCGGGCGGTGTACGTGCTGACCAGTGCCACCACGTTCTCCGGCGGGGAGGACGTGGCGTACACGCTGCAGGCGCACGGGCGGGCGGTGGTGGTCGGCGAGACGACGCGCGGCGGTGCGCATCCCACCGCCCGGCATCCGGTGACCGCGCACATCACCGTCGCGGTGCCGACCGCACGGACCGTGAACGCGGTGACGGGGACCAACTGGGAGGGCGTGGGAGTCCGCCCCGACCGCCCCGTTCCGGCGGAGCGGGCACTCGCAGTGGCCTACGAGGAGGCCCGGCGGAGCGAGGTGTGAGGCAGGTGCCGGTGCAGCGGGAGCGGCCCCGTCAGGGGCGGCCGCCGGCGCCGAAGCCGGAGTCCCAGGACCAGAGGTGGGCGCAGGTGGGGCACTGGAGGTGCAGCCGGCTGCCCTTGTTGGACAGCAGGTAGCGCCAGTGGTCGGCGCAGGTGCGGCCGTCGCGGCAGGTACCGCAGTCCTGGTGGTCCTGGCAGCGGGGGCAGGGCACCCAGGCGCGGCGGCCGATGTCGGCGGTGGGGTCGATCGGCAGCATGCTCAGCCCTGCTCGGCGGCCGGCAGCACTCCGGCGGCGACCAGCCGGGCGTAGAGGGCCTGCTGGTCGGCGTCGAGGTCGGAGTAGAGGAGCCGCTGCGCCTCCGCCTCGCCCGCCAGCACCGCGACGGGGTCCCAGTCGTCGCCGAGCGCGGCGACGATCTCGGCCCGTCGTCGGGCTTCGTGGCCGGCGAAGTCGAACTCGAAGGTCCCCAGGGAACCGTCACCGGAGATGCCGGTGACGCGGGATATGTCGGCTCCGGAGTCGGAGGAGCCGGTGCGGTCGGTCATGGTGCGCTTCCTGTACCACTCGCGGACGATTCGGACGATTCCCCCCGATCGGACGTGTTTAGCAAGTGGGACGCGACTGAGGAAGCGTCAGCCGGATGAACCCTCCGGATGCGGGCGAGGGAAAGCCGCGGAAGCGCGGAATATCGGGGGCGAGGCGGGAGGCCGGGCGGCGGGGCGTGATGGATGTCATGCCCGGCGCGTCGGATGTCGCGCCCGGCTGGACGGCGGTGGCGGCCGGCGGTCGATGTCGCCCTCGGGCCCGGGCCGGCTATGTGGCCCCGTCCCCCGCATGCGGATGGTCGGGGGTGTGGGGGTGGGGTGGGAGGCGGCGGATGGCGACGGCTGCGGCGTCGTCGGTGAGGCGGCCGTTGGTGTGGGTGAGGAGGTCTTGGCGTAGTTGTTGGAGGAGGTGGTGGGGGGTGTGCTGGGTCCAGGCGGGGGCGCGTTCGGTGAGGGGGTAGAAGGTGCCGTGGGGGTTGCGGGCTTCGGTGACGCCGTCGGTGTAGAGCAGGAGGAGGTCACCGGGGTGGAAGGGGAAGGTTTCGATGGGGTAGTTGGGGGGCCCGGCGAGGGTGCCGAGGCCGATGGGGAGGGCGGTGTGGTGGGGGGTGAGGGGGTGGGCGTGGCCGTTGCGGAGGAGGAGTGGGGGTGGGTGGCCGCAGCTGATGGTGCTCAGTTCGTGGCGGTGGTCGGGGATGTCGAGGAGGGAGACGGTGGCGAAGGTCTCCTCGGCCCCAGCCCCAGCACCAGCACCGGTCCCGGTCCCGGCGTCGGCTTCGGCGCCGACCCCAGTCCCGGTCCCGGTGCTGGGGTTGGTGTTGTCTGCGGTGGTGTGCCATTGGCTGGTGTCCCAGCGGATGGCGCCGTCGAGGTGGCGGGCGAGGCGGGGGAGGGTGGCTTGGCGGTGGGCGGCGGCGCGGAAGGCGCCGAGGATGAGGGCGGCGTGGCTGTAGGCGGGGAGTCCTTTGCCGCGGACGTCGCCGATGATCAGGCGGGTGCTGGCGGTGGTGCGGGCGGCGGCGAAGAGGTCGCCGCCCATTTCTGCTTCTTCTTCGGCAGGGAGGTAGAGGGAGGCGATTTCGAGGTCGCCGCTGTGTGGGGGGAGGGGGCGCAGGAGGACTTTTTGGGCGACGGCTGCCACCGAGCGGCTGCGGGAGAGGCGGCGTTCGTTGCGTTCCCGTACGACGGTGAAGACGAAGACCAGTGCGGAGACCACGATCAGGGCACCGATCTGCGCGTAGAGGTTCTCCGTGAACAACACGCCGCGGGCGAGGCCGACACTCACCTGGGCAGCGACCGCCAGCGTGCCGATCAGGGCGGTCGGGCCGGGGCCGGCCAGGGCGGCGGTGAGGGCGGGGGCGGCGACGAGGAGCGGCCCCAGGTGGATGTCCGCCGGGGAGAGGACGTCGATCACGCAGACCGCGACGATCAGCCCGACCGGGATCAGCATCAGGGCGTGGCTCGGATCCGGTCGCTGGTACAGATGCGTCAGCCGTCGAAAGGGCATGCACCATGGTCGCACTCACATGAGGCAAATGCCCGGATAACCCGATTCACGATGATGATCCCGTGACGTCCCTCGACGCCGGCGCGGTGCCGGTGCCGGGCCCTCCGCTCCGCGTCGCCGCCCCGCCCTCGGCCCGCTACTCGATGACCAGCTCGACGTCGATGTTGCCGCGCGTGGCCTTCGAGTAGGGGCAGAACTGGTGCGTGGCCTCGACGAGCTGCCGCCCCGTCTCGCCCGCCAGGGCCTCCGGGAGCTCGACCCGCATGACGACGGCGAGGCCGAAGCCGGTGTCGTCCTTGCCGATCGAGACCTCGGCGGTGACCGAGACGTCCTTGGTGTCGAGCTTCATCTGGCGGCCGACGTTGGCCATCGCACTGGCGAAGCAGGCGGCGTACCCGGCGGCGAAGAGCTGCTCCGGGTTGGTGCCGGCGCCGTTGCCGCCGAGGGCCGGGGGCATGGCCAGGGCGAGGTCGAGCTGACCGTCGGAGCTGACGGCCCGGCCCTCGCGACCGTTGGCGGTGGCGGCGGCCGTGTACAGCGCGTCCATGAGGGGTCCCTTCGAGCGGGTGGTGGATGAGGGCGGACGGCGCACGATCTCGCGGCCCGCGGTGGGCCGGCCGTGCGATCCGACCGAACACCACACTCGCACGCAATTGAGTTGCGCGCAAGTTAGTTGTGCACAACTCAATTGACCGCGGCGCGTTAACCTGGAGCCATGACCACGCTCCCGGTTTCCGACGCCGAACTGCTCCGCCTCGACCACCAGGTCTGCTTCTCGCTGCACGCCGCCTCGCGGGCGTTCGGCAACGTCTACCGGGACGCGCTGAAGGAGCTGGGGCTGACCTACCCCCAGTACCTGGTCATGCTGGTGCTGTGGGAGCACGGGCCGGAGCCGGTGAAGAGCATCGGCGAGCGGCTGCGGCTGGATTCCGGCACACTCTCGCCGCTACTGAAGCGGCTGGAGACGGCGGGGCTGGTGCACCGGGAGCGCAGCCCCGAGGACGAGCGCTCGGTGATCATCCGACTCACCGGGGCAGGCGAGGAACTGCGGGAGCGGGCACTGCCGGTCCCCCGGCGGATGATGGCCGCCACCGGGCTCACCGTCGACGAACTCCGCACGCTGCGCAGCCTGTTGGGGCGGGTCACCGGCGCGCTCGACGAAGCCTGAGCGCAAGCCGCGGCCCGGCGGGCGCGGCGCGGGGGCGCGTCCCGCAGCCGCCGGCGTCCGACCCGTACCCCGCTGCCCGTTCGAGCGTTAGACAACAAGCTGCCCCCGCGGCGCATGGCGCCCGTAAGGGGGCCTCTCCCCCACTCCGGTGTGCCCCATCACCCCTTTGAGCTACCACGGTTGGGGAACGACCGGGACAAAGGCGTATAAAGGGTGGCCAAACCAGCCGGAGCCACCGGCGAAATCCCGCCCAGAACGCGGTTGGCGGCATCGCCTACGAACAGCGGAGGAGCGCCACGTGAACGCGGCAGAAGTTGTCAACACCTTGCTGGAGGAACGGTTCGGGGTCGCCCGCGGAGAGGTGACCGCGCAGACCCCGCTGCGCCACCTGCGGCTGGATTCCCTCGCCCTGGAAGAGCTCCGGGTGCTCATCGAGGAGCGGTTGGACATCGATCTGGAAGAGGTGTCGCTGACCTCGCGCGACACGGTGGGACAGCTGGTGGCGGCCATCGACGGCAAAGTCGCCGCGTGACGGCCCGCCAGCAGCCGTTCGCCGCGGCCGTGACCGGACTGGGCCTGGTGACCGCCGCGGGGGTGGGGACCAAGGCCACCTGGCACACCATCACCCATGAGGTGGTGCCCGGCAATGTGTCCCAGCAGGCCGAACTCGTCGACCTGCCCTGCGACTTCATGTACACCGCGGCGGATCTGGACACCACCGCGCTCCTCGGTGTGGCCGCCCAGCGGCTGATGGACCGCTTCTCGCAGCTCGCGGTGATCGCCGCCCGGGAGGCGGTCGGCGACGCCGGGCTGGACCCGGAGAGCTGGGACAGCGGCCGGGTCGCGGTGGTGATCGGATCCGCCCACGGCGGGTTGCCGTTCTACGACCAGCAGAGCGCGGCGATGGCCGGTAACGGCGCCCGGCGGGTCTCCCCCAAGCTCGCTCCGCTGACCGTCATCAACAGCGCGGCCAGCAGCGTCTGCATGGACCTCGGGGCGCACGGCCCCAGCCTGGGGGTGGCGACGGCCTGCTCCTCCGGGACCGTCGCGGTGGGCACGGCGCACCAGTTGCTGCGCGCCGGGGCCTGCGACATCGCCATCGCGGGCGGCGCGGAGTCGGTGCTCTCCCGACTGCTGATCGCCAGCGCCTGTCAGATGAAGGCGGTCTCCACGCGGCGCGACGACCCGACCGCGGCCTGTCGCCCGTTCGACGTGGACCGGGACGGTTTCGTCGTCGGCGAGGGTGCGGGGCTGCTGGTGCTGGAGCGGCCCGAGCACGCCCGGGCCCGGCGGGCGCCGATCCGCGCGCAGATCGCCGGCTACGGAGCGTCCAGTGATGCGTACGGGGCGGTGGCGCCGGATCCCGAAGGGCGGGGCGTCGAGCGGGCGCTGCGCAGCGCGCTGGCGGACGCCGACGTCCGGCCCGGCGACGTGGGGCATGTGAACGCGCACGGCACCTCGACGGTGCTCAACGACCGCATCGAGGCGGTGATGTTGCGCAGAGTGCTCGGCGAGCATCCGTTGGTGACGTCGACGAAGGCGATGACCGGGCACACGTTGGGCGCGGCGGGCGGGATCGAGACCGCGTTGACCGTGTTGGCGCTGGAGCAGCAGTTGGTGCCGCCGACCGCCAACCTGACGGTGCCCGATCCCCGGATCCCGATCGACGTGGTGCACGCCGAGGCCCGGCCGGCGGCGTTCGACTGTGCGGTCAAGACGTCGCTGGGGTTCGGGGGCCACAATGCGGCGCTCGTCCTGACCCGCGGCTAGGGCCCCTCCGGTGGATCGGGGCGCCCGGTCGTGATCCACCGGTCGCGCCCCGGGGCATGACCGGTGCTCCGGGCCCCATCGAGCCTCTCCCAGAAGGAAAGCCATGTCCGAGGAAGTGATCCGTTCCTTGTCGGTGCGCGGGGTGTCGTACGCGTACCGGGTGTTGCGGCGGCCGGATCGGTGCGTCGAGCCCGTCATGGTGTTGGGCGGTGCGTTGCAGGGGATGTTCGGCTGGCCGCAGATGGAGGACCGGCTGACGCCGGTGGCGGACGTGGTGACCGCGGATCTGCCCGGGATGGGCGGCGCGGAGGCGCTGCCGCCGGGCCCGAGCATCGAATTGCTGTGTACGGCGATCCTGCGGATCATCGACGATCTCGGCGCCCCGCGGATCAATCTCTTCGGCTTCTCCTACGGGGCGGGCCTGGCCTTCGGGTGCGCCCGGCGGTTCCCCGGGCGGATCGCCCGGCTCGCGCTGGGCGGGGTGCCGTCGCACATCACCGAGGGGCAGGTGGCGCACTGGCGGCGGGCCTCGCGGTTCCTCACGGACGGGGACACCGACACCTTCGCGACGATGGTGGCCGAGGGGCTGCTGTGTCGGGACGAGAGCCGGTCGGTGACCCGGCGGGAGCTGGCGTACCGCTATGTACGGCGGGCGATGTTGCAGGCGGCGCTGCACTCGCCGCACGCGGTGGACTCGCTGCGCCGGGCGCTGACCGACCGGCCGGACTTCTCGGGGGGCCTGTCCGGCATCCCCGCGCTGGTCTTCAGCGGTGAGCACGACACGGTGACCCCACCGGCCCGGCAGCGGGATTTCGCGGCGACGATCGCGGGCAGCCACTTCCTGAGCATTCCCGACGCGGACCACTGGGTGGTGCTGGAACGCCCGGCGGAGGTCGCGGAGCTGGCGGTCCGCTTCTTCACGGACCGGCCGCTGGGGACGGTGGCGCGCCAGGCCGCGACGGGGGCGGGAGCGGTCGCCGATCCGGCGTGGGCGTGAGCGGAGGGACCCGGCGGCCACGTGCCGTAGCCGGGTGACCACGCAGTGGCGGGGCCGGGGTCGCCGGAGGTGGCGGACCGGCCCCGCCGGGCTGTGACCGGGGGCACAAACCGCCGCGTCCGGAGGGGTTCTTGAGGGCTTCCGGCGGTGACGCCCAGCACGCGACGTACGTCACGTACGACGCGGGCTAGTCGGGTCCGGGGGTGGTGCGGGCCGGAAATCGCAGGCCCTATTACGGACATCTCGCCCGAACGCACGAAGATGGGTAGTACACGACATCATTGCCATCATCCCGGGCCGGCGCTAACCATGTTTGCCGTACCACCGAGAACGGGCCTGCGGACCCCGCCAGAGCGGCGAGCGCGGCACTGACCCTCGGTTCCGACAAACGCCACCGATGGCCACCTCCCCGCCACCACGCCCTGGAAGAGGTCACCCCCGCATGCCCATGCCCCACTTCTCCCTGCCCCGCTCCGTCCGCCTGACCCGCACGCACAAGGTCTCCGCGGCGCTGGTGGCCTCCGCGAGCTGCGCGGCCGCCCTGGCCATGACCGCGGCGCCGAGCAACGCCGCGTCCCCGGCCGCCCACGCATCCGCCGTGGTCAAGCCGGTCGGCGCCAACGGCCTGCCGGTCGCCGCGAAGGAGCAGGCCGGCACGGAGGCCAAGGAGCAGGACCGCACGGTCGCCGCTTCGGTCTCGGACGGCCTGAAGGTGACCGCGGTCGCCGAGCAGGGCCACGCCGCCCAGCAGGCCGCCAACCGCTCCGCCGAGCGCACGGAGATCGCCAAGGAGGCGCCGAAGGCCGCCCCCAAGGCCGCCGCGCCGAAGAAGTACGCCGACAACCTCGACGGCTGGATCCGCCAGTCCCTGGACATCATGCAGTCCAAGGGCATCCCCGGCAGCTACGAGGGCCTGCACCGCAACATCATGCGCGAGTCCAGCGGCAACCCGTACGCCATCAACGACTGGGACATCAACGCCCGCAACGGCATACCCTCCAAGGGCCTGCTGCAGGTGATCCAGCCCACCTTCGACACCTACCACGTGTCCGGCACCGCCCATAACCTCTACGACCCGGTGGCGAACATCACCGCCGCGGCCAACTACGCGGCGCACCGCTACGGCTCGATCGACAACGTCAACTCGGCTTACTGAGGCGGCCTTTCGCGCCTCCGAGGCGCCTACTGACGCCCATGGCGATGGCCCTGACCGCACTGTGCGGTCAGGGCCATCGCCATGGGCGTCAGTACATGTGGTCCTGGCGCGACGGGCCACCGAAGAGAACGTCCAGGACGTGGCCGGCGATACGGAGGCCCTCGCGCTCCCTGGGGGTGAGGCGGTGCTGGTGATGACGGTCGTGCTGGTGATGACGGTCGTGCTGACGCTGACGGCCGTGGTGGTCGGCGGGGGCCGCTGCGGCGACGCCGGTGGCGAGGGATCCTGCGGCGACCAGGCCGGCGAGCACGACGGTGAGGCGACGGAGCATGAGCACTTCCCTACGGTGAGTGGCGGTTGTGCGTGGTCTCACTCTCCGGGACCCGCGGTTCCGTCGCCTTCCGACAGCCCGGGCGCTGCTACGAACGGACGAGCAGCACCGCCGTATCGACGGACGAGGGGGGCGCGAACCGCTTCGGGCGCGCCCCGGGGAGCCTGAAGTGCGCGGCGGCGATGGGGATTTCGGATGTGACCCAGGCAACTTTCACGGGACGCCGCGGGGGCTTTCGAGGGCCTCCGCAGGTGACCCCGGGCACGCGACGTACGTCACGTACGAGTCCGCCTAGTCGATGTCGAGGCGCAGCCGACCCGCAAACACGGCATAAATACCCACTCAATTCGGACATCGGATGACATCTCACGAAGAGAGGTAGTACAGGGGGGCATTGCCACCCACGAGGTCGGCCGTTAACCATGGATCTCGTCGCACCGAGAGCGCGCCGCACCTCCCGCCCCAACGGTGAACGCGGCCAGGAGCCTCCGGTCCGAACGCGCCAACGATGGCCGCCTCCCCGTCCCCCGCACCTGGAAGAGGTCACCCCCGTATGCCCAGTTTCACCCTGCCCCGCGCTGCCCGGATCGCCCGCATCACCCGCACCCACAAGGTCGCCGTGGCCGCCCTGGCCGCCGCCGGCGCCACCACGGGCCTGGCCGTCACCGCGGCCCCGAGCCACGCCGCGACCACGGCCGCGCACGCCCCCGCCGCGGTCAAGCCGGTGAGCGCCGACGGGATGCCCGCCAAGGCCGACAGCAAGGCCGAGCGTCCGGTGAGCGCGTCCGTCGCGGACCACATCAAGGTCACCGCCGTCGCGAAGCAGGACCGCGTCGCCGAGCAGGCCGCCAGCCGCTCCGCCGACCGCCCGGCCGCACCGAAGAAGTACGCCGACAACCTCGACGGCTGGATCCGCCAGTCCCTGGACATCATGCAGTCCAAGGGCATCCCCGGCAGCTACGAGGGCCTGCACCGCAACATCATGCGCGAGTCCAGCGGCAACCCCGAGGCAGTCAACGACTGGGACGTCAACGCCCAGAACGGCATACCCTCCAAGGGCCTGCTGCAGGTGATCCAGCCCACCTTCGACACCTACCACGTGTCCGGCACCGCCCATAACCTCACCGACCCGGTGGCGAACATCACCGCCGCCGCCAACTACGCGGCGCACCGCTACGGCTCCATCGACAACGTCAACTCGGCGTACTGAGCGAGCCACCGTCGATGACGGAAGCAACGCAGGAGACAGGCGACCCGGCAGGGTCGACATAGAGAGCTGGCGAAGCGGCGACATGGCGCGTTCGCCGCTGAGCGGAGAGCGGGTCCCGGCACTGCCGGGGCCCGCTCGTCATGTGCCACGGTCGTCGGGCGGAGGGCCCGCGGGGGCCGCCCAGACGAGTGAGATGGCCCGGCCGGACGGCGGACCACGGGCCCATCGAGCCATGGAATCGGTCAGTTCAGCGTATAAGTCTTTTCATCGGCAAGATCCTGCTCAAAAGCTGCCGAAACAGACTCGACCGAAGTCCTTCGGAGGCACGCGATGCCCTTGCGCAGATCCGCACCGGCCCGGCGTACGGTCCCCCTTGCGGCCGGCTCCCTCGTCACACTCGTCACCGTGCTCGCACTGCCGCTCGGCCTGCCCGGCACCGCCACCGCGACACCGGACGCCGGAAAGACCCCCGCCCACCCCGAGCAGGACTGGATGGGCTCGACCATCGCGGTGCACGAGGGTACCGAGCGGTCCGGCGCGTCGGAGCAGCGCGGCGCCTGGAACCGGAAGACCGTGGCCGGCGTCGACGTCTCCAGCCACAACGGCACCGTGGGCTGGCGCAAGCTGCGCCGGATGGGGGTGCGGTTCGCCTACGTCAAGGCCACCGAGGGGAACAGCTACAAGAACCCGTACTTCGAGCAGCAGTACCGGGGCTCGTACAACGCAGGCATGATCCACGGTGCGTACCACTTCGCACTGCCGGACCACTCCAGCGGCGCCGAGCAGGCCCGATACTTCTCGCACCACGGCGGCGGCTGGTCGCGGGACGGCCGGACGCTGCCGGGCGCGCTCGACATGGAGTACAACCCCTACGGCGCGACCTGCTACGGCAGGAGCCATGCGAGCATGGTCAATTGGATCGCCGACTTCGTGCGCGCCTACCGGGAGGAGACCGGTCGGGACGCGGTGATCTACACCTCGACGAACTGGTGGAAGCGGTGCACCGGCAACTCCGACCGGTTCGGTCGGAGCAACCCGCTGTGGATCCCGCGCTACGGCTCGTCCGTCGGGACCCTGCCGGGCGCCTGGCGGTTCCACAGCATCTGGCAGCACACCTCCTCGGGGCACACCGTCGGCGACCACAACCGGTTCAACGGCCCGTACAGCAGGCTGAAAGTGCTGGCCAACGGCGAGGACGACGACTGAGCGAAGGCCCGCGAGCGGGCAAAAGGCGACGCAGCGGAAACAGGAACACGCGTGCTGGCGGAATTTCGCCTGCAACCATCCCCGTCCGGCCGGTGTCCAACACGGTGCAGCACCAATTCGGTGCACGACCACGCGAAGGACACCACCTGACGGGGGTTTTCCATGAAGCGTTCCTCTCTCCTCATCGGTTCCGCGACGCTGGCCGTGGCGAGCATCGCCACCATGGGCCTGGCCACCAGCGCCGCGGCCGCGCCGATCCCCAGCGCGGCGTACAACGGGGCGTGCGGCGGCGGTTACGGCGTCGTGAATTCCGCACCGGTCAGCGGAAAAGGCACGGTCTATCTCACGTACAGCGCAAAGACCGGAAAGAACTGTGTGGTGACGATCCGGAACAGTCCGGGGAAGCCGGTATTCATCCATGCCGAGCTCGGGTCGTCCGACCACAGTTCCGATCCGGTATTCGACAGCGGCAAATACACCACGTACGCCGGACCGGTCTATCTCGCGGCGAAAGGCCGGTGCGTGGACTGGGGCGGGGCCATCGAGAAGGTGAGCGTCCGGGTCGCCGGCTCCAACTGCGGGCGGATGGCGCCCGGGGTCGTGGTCCGGCACTGAACCGGCCGCCCCGGTAGGAAGGTTCAGTACCCGGTGGGTCGCACCAGCCCCGTCTCGTAGGCGAAGACGGTGGCCTGGGTCCGGTCGCGCAGTTCCAGTTTGACCAGGATGCGGCCCACATGGGTCTTCACGGTCTGCTCGGCGACCACCAGGCGATGGGCGATCTCCGCGTTCGACAGGCCCTGGGCGACCAGCGAGAGCACCTCGGTCTCCCGCTCGGTCAGACCGGCCACCCGGTCCTTGAGCGGGGCGCGCGGGGCGCCGGACATCCGGGAGAACTCGGCGATCAGGCGCTTGGTGATGCTGGGGGCCAGCAGCGCGTCGCCGGCGGCCACCACGCGCACGGCCTGGGCGAGTTCGTCGGCCGAGGCGTCCTTGAGGAGGAAGCCGGAGGCGCCGGCGCGCAGTGCCTCGTAGACGTATTCGTCGAGGTCGAAGGTGGTCAGGACGAGGACCTTGACGGTGGCGTCGGCCGGTTCGGTGATCCGGCGGGTGGCCTCTATGCCGCCGAGTCCGGGCATCCGGATGTCCATCAGGACGACGTCCGGGGCGAGTTCGGCGGTCTTGGCGATGGCGTCGTGGCCGTCCACGGCCTGGCCGACGACCGCGATGCCCGGTTCGGCGTTGAGCAGCACCGTGAAGCCCTGACGGACCATCATCTGGTCGTCCGCGATCAGTACGCGGATGGGGGGCGTGGCGGCGGTCGTCATCGGGTGTCCTCGGCGTCGTCGGAGGGTACGGCGGGGGCGGCGGGGGCCGGGAGGATCGCGGTGACCTCGTAGCCGCCGTCGGGGGTGGGTCCGGCGGCCAGTTCGCCGCCGAGCATCGCGGTGCGTTCGTGCATGCCGAGCAGGCCGTGGCCGGTGCCCGGGGAGGGCGGGGCGGGGCGGTCGGGGGCGGTGTTGGTGACGCGCAGGGTGATGCGGTCGGGGCGGTAGCCGAGCGCGACGTGCACGGCGGCGCCGGGCGCGTGCCGCATGGCGTTGCTGAGCGCCTCCTGGACGATGCGGAACGCCGACAGCCCGGTGCCGGGCGAGAGCGGGCGGGGCGTGCCGGTGGTGTCGACGGTGACCGGGACGCCGGCGCCGCGCACGTTTCCGACGAGTTCGTCGAGCCGGTCGAGGGTGGGCTGCGGGGCGTACGGGGCGTGCTCCGGTCGGGCGTCCTCGGAGCGCAGGACGCCGAGGACCCGGCGGAGTTCGGTGAGCGCCTCGACCGCGTTCTGGCGGATGCCGCGGAGGTTCTCCTTGAACTCGTCGGAGGGGTTCTCGGCCAGGTGGGGGGCGACCTGGGCCTGGATGGAGATCACCGACATGTGGTGGGCGACCACGTCGTGGAGTTCGCGGGCGATCCGGTTGCGCTCCTCCAGGAGCGTGCGGCGGGCACGTTCCTCGGCGGTGAGCTTTTCCTGGACGACCAGTTCGGTGCGGGCCTTCTGGCGGCCCCTCAGGAGGGCGCCGACCAGGGCGCAGAGGGTGAGCACGGTGACCGGCAGGCGGGCGTCGTTCAGCTGGCCGATGAGCGGTCCGTCGGCGCACAGGCCGTCGGCGAGGAGGCCGGTCAGCGCCCCGAGGGCCAGCATTTCGGCGGTGGCTCTGGGGCGGACCCGCAGCGCCGCGAGGAACAGCACGGCCGCCTGGGCGGGCAGCCCGGTGCGCCGCCAGGGTGGTTCGGGTCCGAACGGAGTGAACGGGTCGACGTGGAGCGCCGCGTAGCAGCCGGCCAGGAGCAGCGCCGCGGTCGTCGCCCACCAGGCCAGGACCGGGCGGTAGAGGGCGAGGACGGGCGCCGCTGCCTGCACCCCGGCGGCGAGGACGGCGAGCGGCATGCCCATGCCGTATCCGAACGCGTAGATGTTGGTGTTCCCGGCGAGCATGACGACCGCCCCGATCAGGAGCGGGACCATGATCGCCGGCCGCCATTCGAGCCAGCCGGGTGGTCGGCCGCCGGCCGCCGGCGGTTCCTCGCCGGCGTGGGTCCACAGATCCTCGCGCAGCCGGTGCGGCACCGTTCGCAGGGCCGCCCTCAGCCGACCTGCCGCTTTCCCCCTCGTCACGGGATGCACCTTAGGCATGGGGCAGCACCGCCGGGCGGGCGGGGTTCCCTTCGGCGGTGAACGGGCCGGTGCCCTCGGGCTCCGCCCGGTGCCGATCGCGGGCGCGCGGCCGGCGGTGCTCGTACGCGGCGAACGCGGCCCAGCACACCAGCAGTGCGCCCGCGAAGACCGGCAGCCAGGCGAGTCGGGCGAGGAGCCAGGCGGGGCCGTCGGGGAGGGTGTGCAGACCGGGCAGGGGGCCGGCCAGGAACCAGCCGGTGGCGGTGACGGCCATCATCGCGGTCTGGTGCCAGAGGTAGACGGTCATCGCGGAGAGGTTCAGCAGGGCGACCGCCGTCCAGGCGCCGGGGCGGCGCAGCGCCCTGTTCAGCGGGGCGCGCAGCAGCAGGGCCGCGCCGCACTGGGCGAGGCCGAAGGTGACGGCGGCCAGGGTGGGCGGGTTGAGGTTGGAGACCGCGGCGCCGGGGACGCCGACCATGGACGCGGGGTAGCCGGCGCACAGGACCAGGGCGGCGGTGGCGGTGACGCCGCCGAGCAGCAGTGCCCACCCGGTCGTCCGGCGGTGGGCGGCGCCGCGGGCGCGGGCCGCGCCGAGGCAGTACGGGACGAGCCAGCCCGCGGGGAGGTTGAGCCAACCGAGCCAGCCGGGGGCGTCGAGGCCGAAGCGGAGGGCGTCGACGAGGACGACGACGGCGCACGGCCAGGCCGGGTGCAGGCGGGCGATCAGCGGGGTGGCCGCGGTGAGGGCGGCGAAGACCAGCAGGAACCACAGGGGCGACAGCACGAGTTTGACCAGGGTGTGGACGGTGTCCAGGCCGACGCCGGCGGCGAGCATCGCGGCGGTGGCCGCGGTCCAGATCGCGAGCACCGCGGCGACCGGGCGGAACAGTCGGCCGAGTCGGGCGTGCAGCCAGTGGTGGTGGGCGGTGCCGCGGGCGCGGGCGGCGGCATGGCTGCGCGCGGCGACCTCGCCGCCGACCAGGAAGAACACCGCCAGTGTTTGGAACAGCCAGGAGATCGGGGCGAGTTGGGGCATCCGTTGGAGCGGGCTGGCGCCGTGCAGGGTGCCGCTGTCGGTGATCAGGGCGGTGACCAGCCAGTGGCCGAGGACCACGCCGAGGATGGCGAAGGCGCGCAGGGCGTCGGTGGCGCGGTCGCGGCCGGGCGGGGTGGCGGCCTGGACGCGGCGGACGAGGGCCGCCGCGGCGGCGCGTGGGGTGTTAGCCACGGTGGGCCTCCCGCTGCGGGGCGGTGGCGGTCCCGTCCGGGGCGGTCCCGTGCGGGGCCGCGACCGGGGGGCGTCCGGCGGTGATCCGGGCGAGGTTCTCCAAGGAGAGCGTGCCGGGCTTGAGGTAGTCGCTGTGGCCGCCGTCGCCGGCCGGGAAGATCCGGGCGCCGAACCCTGGGGAGACCGGGTCGGTGCCGAATCCGAGGGTGGTGGTGGGCAGGGGCAGTTGGGCGTGCGGGACGTGGCCGATCCAGTCGTCGGTGGCGCGGCCGGCCCAGACGGTGGCCCGGGTGTGCAGGTCCGCGGCGGTGTCGGCGCCGACGCCGGGGCTGCCGTAGAGGACCACGTCGGTGGCGGGGAGGTCGGGGGCGGCCCGGCCGCAGACCACGGATCCGTAGGAGTGGCAGAGCAGGGCGATCCGGGCGGTGGGGGCGGCGTTCCTCAACTGCGTGGTGAAGTCGACGAGTTCGGGTGCGGCGTCGTCGGCGCGGGCGGTGGTGAGGGCGGCGGGGCCGAAGGTGGCGGGGGTGGGGTAGCCGAGCCAGGCGAGGACGGCGGAGTGGCCGCCGGGTTCCCGCCGGAGCTGCTGTTGGAGGGCCCGGGCGCCGGCGCGGAGGCGGTGGTAGGTGTCGAGGCCGGTGTCCGAGCCGGGGACCAGGACGGCGATGCGGTCGGCGTGCGCGAGGTCGCCGTAGACCTCGGTGCTGCGGCCGCCGTCGCGGCCGTCGAAGGTGAGGAAGTGCCGGCCGGGGTCGGCCATGGCGTGCAGGGCGGCGGCCCGCCGGTGGTCGCCGTGGGCGTCGGCGGTGCGCTCGGCCGCGCGGATGTCGGCGCGGGCGGTGGCGTAGCGGCGGGCGAGGGCGGTGGGGGTGGTGTCCCGCAGTGGGCCGAGGGCGGTGGGGGCCGGTGCCGGGACCGCGGCGGGGCGGGCCGCGCCCGATACCGGTACGGCCACCGAGGCGGTGACCAGCACGGCGAGCAGGGTGCGGGTCAGGCGTCTGGTGCGCGCGCGGGGCGCCATGGTGGGTGGTCCTTCCGTGCCGGGGCGGTGGGTGGTTCCGGCACCGAAGCTAGGGAGCGCGGTGGGTGATCGGCGTCCCGCCAGGGAGCGCATCTCGCGCGTAGTCCTCAGGTATGACGGGTAGGGGGTGCGGCCCCCGCGGCGATTGTGACGGTTCGTCAGTTGTCGTACGGTGGCGGGCCGGTGCTCTCCCGGGGCGCCAGATGCGGGAGTTCGCCCTCGACGGTGCGGGGCGGACCGCCGCCGAGGAGGGCGAGCAGTTCGCCGGCGGCGAGCCGGCCGAAGCCCGCGGTGTCCCGGACCAGTGCGGTGAGCGGGGGGTGGGCGACGCGGCACAGCGGGGAGTCGTCCCAGGCGACGACGGACAGCCGGCCGGGGACGGGGATGCCGCGGCCGGCGGCGACCGAGGCGCCGGCGACGGCCATCACGTCGTTGTCGTAGATGATCGCGGTGGGCGGGGCCGCCGCGTCGAGGAGGCGGCGGGTGGCCTCGGCGCCCTCGGCGTCGGAGTAGTCGGTGGTGACCGAGCGGACCTGTCGGGCGTCCAGGCCGCGCCGGACGGCCTCGGTGCGCAGGGAGTGGATCCGGCGGGCGGTGTGGGCGAGGCCGGGCAGTCCGGCGATGTGCACGATCCGGCGGTGGCCGAGGTCGTGCAGGTGGTCCAGGATCCGGGCCATGGCCTTGGCGTCGTCGGCCCAGACGGTGGAGAGCAGCGGCGCGGTGGGCGGTCCGGTGGGTGCCGGGGCGGCGGGGCCGCCGATGGCGACGGCGGGGAGGCCGAGGGCGGCGAGGAGTGCGGGGCGGGGGTCGTCGGTGCGGGGATCGACGACGAGGACGCCGTCCACCCGGCGTTCGGCCCACCAGCGGCGGTAGAGCGCGCACTCGGTGTCGAGGTCCTCGACGACCTGGAAGAGCAGGGCGGTGCGCCGGGCGGAGAGCACCTCCTGGATGCCGGAGACGAGTTGGAGGAAGAAGGACTCCACGCCCAGGGTGCGGGCGGGGCGGGCCAGCACCAGGCCCAGGCAGTCGGCGCGTTCGCCGGAGAGGGCGCGGGCGGCGCTGTTGGCCTGCCAGCCCAGTTCGTCGGCGACCTTGCGGATCCGGGCGCGGGTGTCGGCGGAGACGCCCGGCCGGTCGTTGAGGGCGAAGGACACCGCACTCTCGGAGACGCCGGCCCGCCGGGCGATGTCCTTGATCGTCGGGCGGCGCGCCGGCTTGCGGCGGGCCGCCTCACCGGGCGCTGTCATCGCGGGCTCCTCCGGGCCGAACCGCATGAGTGCCGACAGTCTGATCAGGGCGGCGGGGCCTGTCAATCAATGCTCGGGCGGCGAGGGGCAGCACCTCAAAAGCGTTGTGATACCGGGGTGTTGACACCTACTAAATCGCATTAGTAGCGTCTGCCGCGTCGCGATCCGGGAGCCTTGAGGCCCACGGTACGGCACCGGTTCCCCGCGCTGCGAGACCTTCGACAGATTTCTGGTCCGAGCACTTCCGAGCACTTCAGCCAAGGAGCCGGCCATGCGTCGTCATTCCCGTCGAACACCCGCCGCCACCGCGGCACTCGCCGCCTCCGCACTTCTCCTGTCCGCGTGTGGTGCCCCGGACGGCGGCGGGGATTCCGACAGCGCAGCGGGGAAGGTGGAAGGGCAGGTCACCTTTCAGACCTGGAATCTGAAGGCGCGCTTCCAGAAGTATTTCGACGGGGTCATCGCGGAGTTCGAGAAGAAGTACCCGGGCACCAAGGTGAAGTGGATCGACCAGCCGGCCGAGGGTTATCCGCAGAAGCTGAGTGCGGACGCCGCCGCCGGCACCCTGCCCGATGTGGTCAATGTGTCGCCGGACCTCGCCTATCCACTGGCGAAGGCCGGACTGGCGCTCGACATCGGCGCGGCGGCGGGGAAATACCGGGGCGAGTATCTGGACGGGGCCTGGCGGAGCCAGCAGATGCCGGGGCTATCCGGCGTCTACGCCTTCCCCTGGTATCTCAACACCGGCCCGATGTTCTACAACAAGGACCTGTTCCGAAAGGCCGGTCTGGATCCGGCGAAGCCGCCGACCACCTACGACCGGCTGTTCGCGGACGCGCTGACCATGGCGCGGAAGAGCGACCGCAGGATCGCGATGCTGGCCGGCGCGCCGTCGATCGAGGACTTCGGTCGTTACGGCGTGCGCCTGATGGACGCCCGGGGCACGGAGTTCACCTTCAACGAGCCCAAGGGCGTGGAGCTGCTCACGCACTACCGACAGCTGTACGCGGCCGGGGCGCTGGATGCGCAGGCGCTTACCGCGGTGGCCGAGTCGGCGGGGCGCAAGTTCCAGCAGCAGTCGGTGGCGATGAATCCGGGCAGCGCGCTCGATCTGGAGAACTTCAAACGGGACGCGCCGGGCCTCTACGAGAACATCGGCATCACCGACGCGGTCAACAACACCGGCAAGGCCAATATGTATGTGCAGGGCCTGATGGTGAGCGCGGACAGCAAGGTGAAACCGGCGGCGGTGGCGTTCGCGCACTTCGTGACGGACCGGCGGCACCAGATGGCGTTCGCGAAACAGGTCGCGGTCTTTCCGAGCACGAAGGGGTCGCTGGACGATCCGTACTTCACCAAGGAGGACGGTACGGACGCCACGCGGGTGCGGGTGGCGGCGGCGAAATCCCTGAAGACCGCGGTGAATTACACCCCGGTAGTGCTCAGCGACCAGATGAAGACGGTGTTGCGCAATGCGGTCGCCCGGGCCCTCCAGGGAAAGCAGTCGCCTCAGGAGGCACTGGATTCCGCGGTGGCGGAGTGCAATCGTCTGCTGAAGACCGGCTGAGGCCGGGATGGGCATGCGGAATGCCGCGGCGGCCGTCGCGCCACGGGACTCCGGTCGCCGCCGGGGAATCCGTACGCATCTGCCCACCAGCCCCTGGTTGTTCCTCGCGCCCGGGCTGCTGGTCGTCGGCGGATTCAGCCTCTATCCGTTCCTGAGCACAGTGGCCCATTCCTTCACCGATGCCCGGACGCTGCGGGCCGGGCGGTTCACCGGCGGCGCCAACTATCAGGAGATGCTGCACGACCCGATGTTCTGGACCGGGCTGCGCAACAGCGTGCTCTACGTCCTGGGCGTCGTGCCGCCGCTGGTGGTGCTGCCGTTGCTGCTGGCGCTGCTCGTCCGGCGGAGCGTCCCCGGCATCGCCTTCTTCCGGGCCGCGTTCTATCTGCCGGTGGTCGCCTCGGTCGTGGTGGTCGGGCTGATCTGGGTGTGGCTGTTGGACGACCGGGGGCTGATCAACGCGCTGTTGGAGGTGCTGGGGTTCGGCCGGGCCGGTTTCCTCAGCGATCCGTGGCTACTGCTGCTCAGCGCGATGGCGGTGACGGTCTGGAAGGGCCTCGGCTACTACATGATCATTTATCTGGCGGCGCTGGCCCAGGTGCCGCGGGAGCTGCACGAGGCGTGCGCGGTCGACGGGGCCGGGCCGGTGCGGCGTTTCCTGACCGTCACGGTGCCGGCGGTGCGCGCCACGATGGTGCTGGTGGCGGCGCTCTCCGCGGTCAACGCCTTCAAGGTGTTCTCCGAGGTGTATCTGATGGCCGGGGCGGCCGGCGGCCCCGGTGGGGAGGACACCACGCTGGTGATGCTCGTCCAGCAGGCCGGCACCGGGCTCAGCGGGCGGGTCGGATACGCCTCGGCGCTGTCGGTGGTGGTCTTCGTGCTCACGCTCGGGCTGATGCTGTCGGTGTTGCGCGCCAATCGCGGGGAGGACCGATGACGGGGGCGGCGGGGCGCCGGCGGAGGGCGGCCGGATGGTCGTTGGCGGCCCGCTATCTGCTGCTGCTCGCGGTGCTGGCGCTGACCGTCGGGCCGTTCCTGTGGCAGCTGTCGACCTCGCTGAAGGGCCCCGGCGAGGACATCTACCGCTTTCCGCCGAGCCTGTTGCCGCACCATCCGACGCTGGCCAACTACGCCGAGGTGGCGCGGGTGATCCCGGTCTGGGACTTCGCACTGAACTCCCTCAAGGTCGCCGCGGCCAATGTGCTGACCAACTGCGCGGGCGCGGCGCTGGCGGGCTACGCGCTGGCCCGGCTGCGGTTCCGTGGCCGCCGGGTCGCCGTGGTGGTCTTCATCATGGCGATGCTGGTGCCGGTCGAAAGCATCATGATCGCCCAGTTCATGACGCTGCGTCAGTTGCAGTTGCACAACACCCTGCTCGGGGTGGTGCTGCCCGGCTGCATCGGCGCGATGAACGTCCTGCTGATGCGGAACGCCTTCGCGGCGCTGCCGTACGAGGTCGAGGAGGCGGCGTTCGTGGACGGCGCCTCCGCCTGGCAGCGGTTCGTACGGATCGCGCTGCCGTCGGTCAAGGGCACCCTCGCGGTGGTCGCGGTCTTCGCGTTCATGGGTGCCTGGGACGACTTCCTGTGGCCGCTGATCGTGCTGAACGACCAGTCGAAGTTCACCCTGACCGTCGGCCTGAACTATCTGCACGGCACCTTTGCGGACAACCAGCGGCTGGTGGCGGCCGGTTCGGTGATCGCCGTCCTTCCGCTGATCGTGTTGTTCGCCGGTCTCCAGCGCTACTTCTTCCGCGGCGTCGGGGAGGGCGCCGTCAAGGGCTGATGCCACACCCACCCGGAGGGACAGGACCACCATGCCCGTACCCCAGGAGCCCCGCCGGATCCGCTTCGGCGTCAACTACACACCCAGCCGGGGATGGTTCCACCACTGGCTGGACTTCGACCTGGACGCGGTGCGCGCCGATCTGGACGCGCTCGTCGCCCTCGGCCTGGACCATGTGCGGGTCTTCCCGCTGTGGCCGCTGTTCCAGCCCAACCGCACGCTGATCCGGCCGCGCGCCGTCGAGCAGCTGGTGCAGTTGGCCGACGCGGCGGCCGAGCGCGGCCTGGACGTCGCGGTGGACGGCCTCCAGGGCCACCTGTCCAGCTTCGACTTCCTGCCCGCCTGGACGCGGACCTGGCACCGCCGCAACCTCTTCACCGACCCGGAGGTGCTCGCCGGCCAGGAGGAGTACCTGCGGACGTTGGCCGCCGCGCTCGCCGACCGGCCCGGCTTCCTCGGGATGACCCTCGGCAACGAGATCAACCAGTTCGCGGACCGCCCGCACCCCGACCCGGACCGGATCACCGGGGCGCAGGCGGCGGCCTGGCTGGAGCGGATGCTGGCCGCGTGCGAGCAGGGCGCGCCGGGCCGGGCGCATCTGCACGCCGCGTACGACGCCGCGTGGTACCTCGACGGCCATCCCTTCACCCCCGCGCACGCCGCCCGGCTGGGCGCGATGACGGCGGTGCACTCCTGGGTGTTCAACGGGACCGCGCAGCGCCACGGCCCGGCCGGTGTCGCCACCGAGCAGCACGCCGCGTACCTCATCGAGCTGTCCAAGGCGTGGGCGCGCGACCCGCGGCGCCCGGTCTGGCTCCAGGAGGTCGGCGCCCCGGCCCCGCACATCCCCGAGGACCGCGCGGCCCGCTTCACCACCACGACCGTCACCAACTCCCTTGACTGCCAAGAGGTTTGGGGCATCACCTGGTGGTGCGCGTACGACGTGTCGCGGTCGCTCGCGGACTTCCCGGAGCTGGAGTACGGACTGGGCCTGCTCACCGAAGACCGGGCGGTCAAGCCGGTGGGCCGGGCCTTCGCGGAGCAGGCGGCGCACTGGCGGGACCGGCCGCACCGGCCGCCGGCGCGCACCACCGCACTGGTCGTGGACGTCGGTGACGCCGAGGAGGCGCCGCGCCGGTCGGTGTGCGCGCCCGGCGGCCCGGTCTTCGAGGCGTGGGCGCGGCTGGCCGCGCAAGGCGCCAGGCCCGCCCTCGTGCTCGCCCAACTCGCCACCGACACCGTCCATTTGACGTCGCGTGGGATCACCGAGGTGTGCGCCCCCGACGAGGTGGGGCAGTGACCCCCCGCCGGCCCGCCCCGCACCCCGTCTCCCCGACCTCTGGAGCCGTGAGCCATGCATGACGATCGCGCACTGGTCGAAGCCCGTCTCAAGCGGGTGCTCGACGAACGGATCCGACCCGCCGTGTACCCGGAATCGGTGCCGCTGGAGGTGGCCGCCTGGGTGGCCCCCGGTGAGCCCGTCCCGGTGGCCGAGGGACTGGCCGCGGCGCACTCACCGGTGGCGGTGGGGGACGCCTGGGGCGCGCCCTGGGCGACGACGTGGTTCCGGGTGCGGGGCACCGTCCCGGAGGCGTGGGCGGGCCGCACCGTGGAGGCGGTGCTGGACCTGGGGTTCGACGAGCGGATGCCGGGGTTCCAGTGCGAGGCGCTGGTGTACCTGCCGGACGGCACACCGGTGAAGGGCCTCAATCCCCGGAACCAGTGGGTGCGGGTGGGCGCGCCGGCCCGCGGCGGCGAGCGGGTCGAGTGGCACCTGGAGGCCGCCTCCAACCCCGTCATCCTCGACGTCCCCCCGTTCCGGCCCACCGCGCTGGGCGATCGGGCGACCGCGGGCGACGAACCGCAGTACCGGCTGGCGCGGATGGACCTGGCGGTCTTCGACACCGAGGTGTGGGAGCTGGCCCTGGACCTGGAGGTGCTGGGCGAGCTGATGGCGGAGCTGCCGGTGGACAGCCCGCGGCGCTGGGAGCTGCTGCGGGCGGTGGGCCGGGCGCTGGACGCGGTCGATCTGCAGGACGTGGGCGGGACGGCCGCGGCGGCGCGGCGCCGGCTGCGGGAGGTGCTGGCGGCGCCGGCGGCGGCGTCCGCGCACCGGATCAGCGCGGTGGGGCACGCCCACATCGACTCGGCGTGGCTGTGGCCGCTGCGCGAGACGGTCCGCAAGGTGGCCCGGACGACGGCGAACATGACGGCGCTGCTCGCGGACGAGCCGGAGTTCGTCTACACCATGTCGCAGGCGCAGCAGTACGCCTGGCTCAAGGAGCACCGGCCCGAGGTCTACGCGAAGGTCAAACAGGCGGTCGCGGAGGGGCGGTTCGTCCCGGCGGGCGGGATGTGGGTGGAGTCGGACACCAACATGCCCGGTTCGGAGGCGATGGCCCGTCAGTTCGTGTACGGGAAGCGGTTCTTCCTGGAGGAGTTCGGCGTCGAGAACGACGAGGCATGGCTGCCGGACACCTTCGGCTTCGCGGCGGGGCTGCCGCAGATCATCAAGGCGGCCGGGGCGAAGTGGCTGCTGACGCAGAAGATCTCCTGGAGCCAGGTGAACTCCTTCCCGCACCACACCTTCCGCTGGGAGGGCATCGACGGCACCCGCATCTTCACCCACTTCCCGCCGGTGGACACCTACAACTGCCAGCTGTCGGGCGCCGAACTCGCCCACGCGGCACGCAACTTCAAGGAGAAGGGCACCGCCCGGCACTCGCTGGCGCCCACCGGCTGGGGTGACGGCGGCGGGGGCACCACCCGCGAGATGGTCGCCAAGGCCCGCCGGCTGCGGAACCTGGACGGCTCGCCGGTGGTGCGGTGGGAGAAGCCCGCCGACTTCTTCGCCCGGGCCGCGGCGGAGCACCCCGACGCCCCGGTGTGGGTGGGCGAGCTCTATCTGGAGCTGCACCGGGGGACGCTCACCAGCCAGGCCCGCACCAAGCGCGGCAACCGCCGCAGCGAGCACCTGCTGCGGGAGGCCGAACTGTGGTCGGCGACCGCCGCCGTCACCTCCGGATTCCGTTATCCGTACCAGGAGTTGGAGCGGATCTGGAAGACCGTCCTGCTGCACCAGTTCCACGACATCCTGCCCGGTTCCTCGATCGCCTGGGTGCACCGCGAGGCGGAACGGACCTATGCGGCGGTCGCCGCCGAGCTGGAGGGGCTGATCGGCGGCGCGCTGGCGGCCCTGGCCGGCGGTGGCGACCGGCGGCTGGTGGCGAACGCGGCGCCGCACGCCCGGGGCGGGGTGGCGGCCGGCGCGGTGGCCCCGCCTGCGACGGAGGGCGGCCCGGTGGTCGCCGGGCCGCGCCCGGACGGCGGGTTCGTCCTCCAGCACGACCTGCTCCGGATCGAGATCGACGGCCGCGGCCTGGTCGTCTCCGCGTACGACAAGGGCGCCGGGCGGGACGCCGTCGCCCCGGGCGCGGCGGCGAACCTCCTCCAGCTCCATCCGGACTTCCCCAACATGTGGGACGCCTGGGACGTGGACGCGTTCTACCGCGAGGTGGCCACCGACCTGACCGACGCGGACGAGGTGGTGCTCGCCGGGGCGTCACCGGAGGCCGCGACGGTGCGCGTGGTGCGGAGCTTCGGCGGCTCGCGGGTGGTCCAGACGCTGACGCTGGCCCGCGGGCAGCGGCGGCTGGACATCGACACCGAGGTGGACTGGCACGAGACCGAGAAGTTCCTCAAGGCCGCGTTCCCGCTGGACCTGCACGCCGAGCGGTACGCGGCGGAGACCCAGTTCGGGCACCTGTACCGGCCGACCCACACCAACACCAGCTGGGAGGCGGCCAAGTTCGAGGCGTGTGCGCACCGATTCGTGCACGCCGCGGAGCCGGGCTGGGGCGTGGCGCTGGTCAACGACGCGACGTACGGGCACGACGTGACCCGGACGGTGCGGGAGGGCGGCTCCGAGGGCGAGCGGGGCACGACCACGACCGTGCGGCTCTCGCTGCTGCGCGCCCCGCGCTTCCCGGACCCGGAGACGGACCAGGGCACCCACCGCTTCCGCTACGCGCTGGTCCCCGGGGCGACGATCGGTGACGCGGTGCGCGAGGGGCACCGGATCAATCTGCCGGAGCGGGTGGTCACCGGGTCCGGTGCGGTGCCGCCGCTGGTCGCGGTGGACGACGACGCGGTGGTGGTCACCGCGGTCAAGCTGGCCGACGACCACAGCGGCGATGTGGTGGTCCGGCTCCACGAGGCCCTCGGTGGACGCGCCCGAGCGACCTTGACCTGCGGTTTCGCGCTGGCGGGGGCGGTCACCACCGACCTGCTGGAGCGGCTGACCGAGGACGGCCCGGCCCTGGAACGGGAGGGCGACACGGTGCGGATGGCGCTGCGGCCGTTCCAGATCGTGACGCTGCGGCTGTGCCGGGCGGTGGGGGCGCAGCCGTCCGACTGACACCGGCGGCGCGGCTCAGCCGGGGTCGGCCGAGCGGGTGCGGGCGTCCCGGCAGGTGTCCCGGCGGGTCGCCCGCCGCCGGTCCCGGCCGGGGCCGCGCCCGCGACCCCCGCGCAGCGGACCGGGCCCGGGCGCGGCCTCCCGGGCCGGGTCCCGGCGGGGGTCCAGCCCGAGCATGTCCATCAGCAACGCCAGTTCCGCCACATCCCGAGCGCGGCCGGCCAGCGCCCTTCTGGCCAGCCGTCGCTCCTCGTCACCGGGCACGGCGCGGGCGGCGGTGTCATCGGCACTGCGGTGTTCATCGGTCACCGCTGCATTCTCGGCCGGACCGGGGCGGACTGCCCGTCGAGCGGGCCGATGGGCGCACGAGGGAACCGCGCGCGCCCGAATTCCCTCTTTATGGTCACTTGCACTTGATCGTCATGGTCACTCGCGTGTGATCGTCAGTAGCGGAGCCACCGTTGAAACACCCTTACGCCCGCGGCCTCGCCGCCGTCCTCGTCGCGTCCTGCGCCCTGCTCGCCGTCGCCGGCTGCTCGGAGAACGGCAACCCCGTCGACTTCAACGCCGGCGGCCCGGGCAGCGCGTCCACCCCGGTCAAGCCGGTGGACCAGGACACCCGGATGCCCAGCGGCCCGAAGAGCGAGTTCCGAATAACCCGCACCCTGGACGACGGGACGCACATAGCCCGCACGACGCTGAAGGGCGCGAAATCCGGTGTCACCGGCAGTGTCTGGGTATGGGCGCCCAAGGAATACCAGGATCCCAAATACGCCAAGAGCGGTTTTCCGGTGCTGATGGCCCTGCCGGGCGGCCTGGGCAGTCCGCAGGACAAGGACGGGGTCACCAATTACTGGGTCGGCGGCGACATCAAGCTTCAGGAAAATCTCACGAAGTGGACTGCGGCGGGCAAAAGCCTGCCGTTCATCGTGGTGATGCCGATGCTCAATCCGGACACCCGCTACCACGACGGCAGTGACATTCCCGGTCAGCAGAAGATGGGGACCTGGCTGACCGACGACGTCGTCGACCTGGTCAAGGCCAACTTCCGCACCTTCCACTCCCGGGACGGCTGGGCCTTCATGGGGTCGTCCTCGGGCGGTTTCGCGAGCCTGAAGTCCGTGCTGAAGTACCCGGAGAAGTTCAAGGCGGCGATAGCCAGCGGCCCGGACATCGTGCCGGACTCCCCGATGTGGGCCGGGCACCAGAAGGAGAAGGACGCCAACAATCCGGAAAAGCTCGCGGCGAGCCTGCTGAAAAAGGGCGGACCGGACGTGTACATCGCGTTCCAGGCCGGCAGCAAGGAAGGCGCCGGGGTGCTGAACCCCATCCGCCGTTTCCGGGAGAAGTACGGAAAGAGCCCGATCCACACCGCTTTCCAGGTCATTCCCGGCGGCCGGCACAATGCCTGGGACTACCAGAAGGGCATGGAGACCAGCTCCATCAAATTCATCAGCGACCAGCTGAAGGCGCCGATTCCCAGCGACTCCTGATGCAGTTCGTCCGTTCGGGGGCGATGCTGGGAGTGTCGAGGGGGGCCACGCCGAGGAGGACGATCCATGTCCGTGCTGGACAAGCTCAAGGAACTGCTCAAGGGTCACGAGGAGCAGGCGGGTAAGGGCATCGACAAGGCCGGCGACTACGTCGACGAGCGGACCCAAGGCAAGTACCAGAGCCAGGTCGACACCGCCCAGGACAAGCTCAAGGAGCAGCTCGGCGGGACGGACCGGGACACGGACCGGCCGCCGCAGTGATCGATCGCGGTGAATCCGCGCAGGCCCCGGGACAAGAACGGACCCCGGGATTAGCCTGACCGGATGATCACCACGCCCGTCCGGCTCGCCCCCGACGTCCTGATGCGCCCCGCCGAGCTGGCGGACGCGCCCGGGCTCTCCCGCTCCTACCAGCGCAGTCTGAGCCACCTCAGCCGGACCGAACCCCGGCGCGAGGAGGGTTTCTACACCCCGGCCGGCCAGGTGGAGCGCCTGCGGGGGCAGCTGGCGGAGCGGGACGCCGGGCGGGTGATGCCCTGGGTGCTGGTCCGCGAGGCGGACGAGGGGGCCGGGGAGCCGGACGTGGTGGGCTCGATCACCCTGTCCCAGATCACCTACGGCCCACTGCGCAGCGCCAGCGTCGGTTACTGGATCGACGCCGGGCACCTGCGCCGCGGACTGGCGTCCGCCGCGGTGCGGGCGGTCTGCGCGGTGGCCGACCGGGAGCTGGCCCTGCACCGCCTGGAGGCGGGCACGCTGCTGGACAACGCCGCCTCGCAGCGGGTGCTGGAAGGCTGCGGCTTCACGCCGTACGGCACCGCCGAGAAGTACCTGTTCATCAACGGTGCCTGGCAGGACCACCGGCTGTTCCAGAAGATCCTCAACGACCGGCTCCCGTAGGCGGGTCGTGTCGTACGGCGGCGCCCGCCCCCTGCTCGGGGGCGGGCGCCGTCCGGTGCGGCGGGGCCGCGCTCACGGGGTGGCCATCACCCGGATCTTCTCCGCCTGCGGACCCTTCTGCCCCTGGGTGACCTCGAAGGTGACCTTCTGGCCCTCCAGCAGCTCCCGGTATCCGGTGGCGTCGATGTTCGAGTAGTGCGCGAAGACGTCGGCGCCGCCGTCGTCCTGCGCGATGAAGCCGAAGCCCTTCTCCGAGTTGAACCATTTCACCGTGCCCGAAGCCATGTTGCGTCTCCTTCGCTCTATGGGCCCGAATCGGCTCCCGCAACCCGCGGAATCCGGAGGTGATCGCCCTGGCCCGGAGACGTACCGGACAGCAAGAACGCCCGTGAATGCAGCACGGGCGCCCGGCACTTCGGAACCATGACAGCTGATCAGGACGCTACACCGACCAGGCCCGCCAGTCACCACAAACCATGGCAAACGCGTCATCCTTCACCGGGCAAGGCCACACCACGTCCTCCGTATCCCCGACCGATCGGATGAATGTGCGACACCTGGACCGGTCAGGACGTCGCGCCGTCGTCGTCCTGACCGGCCGGCTGCCGTCGGCGCCACCACAGCGCGGTGCCGAGCCCGGCCAGTGCGACCACCGCGGTGCCGCAGAAGGTCCAGACGACCAGGTCGTCGATGCCGCCGTCCGCCCCGGCGGCCCCTGCCCGGTGCAGCGTGGTGCGCGGTGCCCGCTGGGCGGCCCGTTCGCTGCCGGGGGCGCGCGGGTCGGGCGACGGGGCGGGCAGCAGGCCGACCGCCGCGGCCCGGGGCGCGGCGGCGAATCCCCAGTCCAGCAGGGCCCGGGCCTCCTCGTAGACGGCGTTCTCCGCGCCGGAGCGCGGGTTCATCACGGTGACCAGCAGCGTCCGGTCGCCGCGCCGGGCGGCGGCGACCAGGGTGTTCCCGGCATGGGTGGTGTAGCCGTTCTTCACCCCGATCAGGCCGTCGTAGGGGGCAACCCCGTGCGAGCCGACCAGCAGCCGGTTGGTGTTCTGGATGCCGTACGCGTCCGGCCCGCCGTCCTCCGGGAGGAGGGCGGTCTTGGTGGCGGCGAAGTGGGCGAAGTCCCGGTTGGTCAGCCCGGCCTGCCCGAAGAGGGAGAGGTCGTAGGCGGAGGAGGTCTGGCCGGGCGTGTCGAAGCCGTCGGCGGATTCGACGGTGGTGTCGCGGGCGCCCAGTCGCCGCGCGGTCGCCTGCATCTCGTCGATGGTCCTGCCCCAGCCGCCGTTCATCGCGGCCAGGGCGTGCACGGCGTCGCTGCCGGAGGTCAGGAAGACGCCGTGCCACAGGTCGGCGACGCGGTAGGGCATGTCCTCCTTGAGGCCGGCGAGCGAGCTGCCGGCCTCGATGCCGGCCAGGTCCGCGCTGGAGACGGTGCGCACCGCCGCCTGGGAGAACTTCGGCAGCACGGTCAGCGCGAAGAGCGTCTTGAGGGTGCTGGCCGGCGGCAGCGGCCGGTGGACGTCCTTGGCCGCGAGGATCCGGTGGCTCGCCAGGTCCGTGACGGCCCACGACAGCGCCGAGACCCGGGGCGGCTCGGGGACTCCCGGCCGGGGCAGGAACTGCACGCCGGGCTCGTCCAGCAGGTTCTCGGCCGGGGCCGGTGGTGCGCCGCGCAGGTCGTCGATGCCGTTGGGGCCGTCGGCGACCACCGGACCGCACAGGGCCAGCAGGCTCGCGACGCAGACCACCGCTGCGGACAGGGCTCTGACGGGGGACCACGTCGCTGTCGACATGTGGCCACGCTAAGAACGCCCCGGGCCGCGCGCCGGTTGGCCTACTCCATACGGTTTCCGGTCGCCGAGGGCGGTGGACGGGCCCGTCCGGACGTCCGGGACCCGCCCACCGCTCCCCCGCCGCCGCGCCGTCAGGACCGCACGGCGCACGCCTCCGGCGTCGGCGCGGCGGCCCGCGGCGCCGCGTCGGTCGCGGACCGTGGGCCCCCTTCCGGCCGGGCGCCGCGGAACAGGTCCGGCAGCAGGGTGAGCAGCCCCAGGACGGCGAGCCCCGCGCCGAGCCACAACGGTGCCCGCAGCCCGTGGGAGTCGATGACCAGGCCGCCGAACGACGAGCCCACGATCACCCCGAGGGTGATGAAGGAGGAGTGCACCGAGTTCACCAACGGACCGGCGTTGCCCGCGCGTTGGACCCGGGTGGCCATCGCCGGGTTCATGGTCACCCCGACCAGCCCGATGCCCAGCATCATCGCCACCGCCGGGACGGCCAGGTGGGCCAGGAGCGCGAAGCCGGCGAGGAAGAGGGCGTTCAGCGTCAGCCCGACGACCTGGACCCCGACCGGGTGCCGGTCCGCGAGGCGCCCCACGACGGTGTTGCCGACAACGGTGGCCGCGCCGTACGCGATGAGCAGCAGCGGGACGGTGCCGGTGGCGAAGCCGGTGACCTCGGTGAGGACGGGGTTGAGGTAGCTGAAGGCGGCGAAGGTCGCCCCGATGATCAGGGTGCTGGTGGAGAACGCCAGCCACAGCCGCGGCCGGCGGAAGGCGACCGCCTCCTCCCGTATGCCCCCGCCGCCCTCGGCCCGAGCCGTCCCGGGCACCCCTGCGACGGTGGCCGGCGCCACCAGCACCGTCATCCCGGTGATCACCCAGAACGCGGCCCGCCAGCCGAGGTGCTCGCCGACCAGCGTGGCGAGCGGCAGCCCGAGCAGGGTGCCGAGCATCAGGCCGTTCATGACCACCGCGATGGCCCGGCCCCGGATCTCCGGGCGGACCAGTTGGACGCAGAGCGAGACGGCCACGCCGAAGAACGCCTGCGCGGCGACCCCCGTGACGATCCGGGCGGCCATCATCACGCCGTAGTCCGACGCCAGGGCGGCCAGCACATTGCCGGCCAGGAAGACCCCGAACAGCGTCGTCAGCGCCGTCTGGTGACGGAGCCTTCGGACGGCGAGGGTGAGGATCGGCCCGCCGACCGCCATCGCCACCGCGTACGCGGTGATGAGGTAGCCGATCTCCGGGATCCCCACGTCCAGTCCCCGGGCCATCTGCGGCATCAGTCCCGCCACCACGAACTCGCTGGTCACCATGGCGAAAACCCCCATGGCCAGCACATATACGGCGCGCTGCACTCCGCCGACACCACCTTTCACAACCGATCGTTCCAATATGAAGGCAGGCGAAGGCCCCTGCATTCACAGGGGAGATCGACCGGGCCGAACGCCCCCCGGCCCCGCCCGCGCCGACCCTACCGCACCTTTGAACCGATCGTTCCAAAACTATGCGGCGGACTCCGCGGGCTATACGGGCCGTCGGTCGCCGCGCGGCACCGGACGGGCTCGGGCCGGGCTCAGCAACGGCGCGTGCAGATCGCCGTAGCGCTCCCTGCGCCCGGCGATCTCGTCGAAGAGGAAGGTGAGTTGCCCCGGTTCGGTGCAGCCCGCGACCTCGTCCCAGGTGACCGGGGTGGAGACGGTCGGGGTGGCCCGGGCGCGCAGGGTGTAGACGGTCGCGGTGGTCTTGGCGGCGGCGTTCTGCGAGAAGTCGACGAAGACCTTGCCGGGCCGCAGCGCCCGGGTCATCTTGTGCGTGACCAGGTCCCCCAGTGCGGCACCGGCCTCGACGGCCAGCGTCCGGGCGTAGGCCGTGGTGCGGTCGGCGGGGGTGGGCTCGACGGGCACGACGAGGTGCAGGCCCTTGGAGCCGCTGGTCTTGACATAGGCGTCGAGGCCGTCGGCGGCCAGCCTGTCGCGCAGCCAACGGGCGGCGGCACAGCACTCCACGACGGTGGCGGGGGCGCCCGGGTCCAGGTCGAAGACCAGCCGGTCGGCCATGCCGGGCGCGCCGCAGGTCCACTGCGGGGTGTGCAGTTCGACGACGAGGTTGGCGGCCCAGACCAGCGAGGCGAGGTCCTGGAGGAGCACCTGGCGGGCCGGACCCGACCTCGAATGGGGGACCTCGCAGCTCTTCACCCAGGAGGGGGCGCCGGGCGGCACGTTCTTGGTGAAGAAGCGCTGGCCGTCCGGCCCGTCGGGGTAGCGGAGGAAGGACACCGGGCGGTCGTGGAGGTGCGGGAGCAGCGCGTCCGCGGTGGTGGTGCAGTAGTGCAGCACCTCACCCTTGGTGGTGCCGGTCCCGGGATAGAGGACCTTGTCCAGGTTCGTCAGCGAGAGGCGCCGCCCCTCCACGACGGTGATCGGCGACATACCATTGAGAATCCCACACAAGGGACGAACCATGCGATCTATCTGGAATGGGTCCATATCGTTTGGCCTGGTCACCATCCCCGTGAAGACCTACAGCGCCACCGACCGCACCTCGTCGGTCTCCTTCGTCCGCATCCACGAGAAGGACGGCGCACCGATCCAGTACCGCAAGGTCTGCGAACTGGACGGTACGGAGGTGCCGAACGAGGAGGTGGGCAAGGGGTATCAGCCGCCCGGCGACGAGGTCGTCGTGCCGATCACCGACGAGGACCTGTCCCGGCTGCCCATGCCGACCGCCAAGACGCTGTCGATCCTCTCCTTCGCCGACCCCTCCGAGATCGACCCGCTCCAGTTCGACAAGGCGTACTACCTCGGCCCCAACGGGGCCTCCGCCGTCAAGCCGTACGCCCTGCTGCGGGAGGCGTTGGAGCACCACGCGAAGGTCGCGATCGGCAAGGTGGCGCTGCGGGGGCGGGAGACCCTGGCCATGCTGCGGGCGCACGACGGGGCGCTGGTGATGCACGCCCTGCTGTGGCCGGACCAGGTCCGTTCCGCCGAGGGGATCGCGCCGGAGGCCGTCAGGATCCGCGAGAACGAGATGAAACTGGCCGAGACCCTGATGGACTCGCTGGGCGCACTGGACCCGGCCGAACTCCACGACGACTACCGCGAGGCGGTGGAGGAACTCGTCGCCGCGAAACTTCAGGGCGGCACCCCGGCCGCACCCGGCGCCCAGGCCGTCCCCGGCGCCCAGGTCATCGATCTGACGGCGGCGTTGGAGCGGAGCGTGCGGGCCGCCCGCGGCGGCACCTCGGGCACGGCCGGGGACGGCGCGGAGGCCGCCTCGGTCACCCCGATCCGGGGCCGCGGCACGGCCCGCAAGAAGACGGCGGCGAAGCAGCCACCGCCCGCGAAGGACGTCGCCGCCCGGACCACGGGCACGAGGACGACGAAGGCCACCAAGACCGCCGCGGGGAAGACCGGCGGCGCCAAGGCCAACACCGGCACGGCGCGCGCCGGTTCGTCCACCGAGGCGAAGACCCCGGCCGACCGCGGCGCCACCGGGAAGACCGCGACCAAGAAGCAGACGCGGGCGAAGCGGACGACGAAGCCCACGGCGTCCTAGGGTCCGCCCACCGCGGGCCCGAACGGCCGGGTCCGCCGTTCCTCTAGAGTCACGGCATGGCTTCAGACGAGGGGATGACCACCGCCCGGGTCGACAGTTGGATCTGGTCGGTACGACTCACCAAGACGCGCTCGGCGGCCGCGGCGGCCTGCCGGGCCGGGCACGTGCGCGTCAACGGCGAGCGGGTGAAGCCCGCCCACGGCGTGCGGCCCGGCGACGAGGTGCGACTGCGGCAGGCCGGCCGGGAGCGCATCGTGGTGGTGACCCGGCTGGTGCGCAAGCGGGTGGGCGCCCCGGTCGCCGTCGAGTGCTACGTCGACAACAGCCCGCCGGCTCCGCCGCGGGAGGGGATCGCGGTCATCGCCGTGCGGGACCGCGGCGCGGGCCGGCCCACCAAGCGCGACCGCCGCGAACTGGACCAGCTGCGCGGCCGGCTCGGCACCGGCCCGGACCCCGACGACCGTCCGTAGGAGCGTGCCCTACGGCATGTCGGGCAGCGCGTCCACGTAGACCCACTGCCCGTCCTCGCGGACGAAGCGGCTGTGCTCTTCCTGGCTGTCGGTGTGGCCGTGCACGGTGTAGTGCGCGCGGAAGGCGACCGTGCCCTCGGCGTGGAAGGCGGTGCCGCCGGTCGCGGCGAGGATCTCCAGGCGGGTCCAGCGCTGCGCGGGGTCGAGTTCGAGGGCCGCGGGGCGGGTCGTGGAGTGCCAGCTGCGCAGCAGATAGGCGGTGTCGCCGACGGCGAAGGCACTGTAGCGGGAACGCATCAGCCGCTCGGCCGTCGGCGCTGTGGCGCGGCCCTGGTGGAAGGGGGCGCAGCACGCGCCGTACGACGCCTCACGACCGCACGGGCAGGGCGCGTCCTCGGTGATCGTGGGCGGCGCGGGCGGCTGCTGCCGGGTCCGGCGCTTCGGGGTTCTCGACGGCTTTTTGGGCTTTGACACGCCACGATTGTGCCGGGTGCGGCGGAGCCGGTCCGCGCCGGGCGAGGTGTCGGCCGGTCAGGATCCCATGACCGTGGCCCATTTGAGGGATTTCCCCGACAAATACTCCATTTGCAGCTTTTCTTGGCTTGATACCGGCGGTGAGGCTGGAAGAACTCACGGTGACCGTCCCCACACCCAGGAGAGAACCCTCATGATTCTGTCCATTTCCGGCGTCGTCCTGCTCGGTGTCATCGTCTTCCTCTTCTTCCGCAAGGACGGCCTGAAGTTGTCCCACGCCCTGATCTGCGCGCTCTTCGGGTTCTACCTCGCGGGCTCGGCCATCGCGCCCAGCATCAAGGCCGGCGGAGCGAGCCTGGCCAGCCTCCTCGGCGGGATCAAGCTCTAAGGCACCCCGACCGGGCGGGCCCCGCCCGTCCTCCCCACCGCGCGACGCCGCCCGTCCCACCGGCCGTCCGGACCGGTCCGTCCCGTCCGGGCGGCGGCGCGCGAAACCCGCCCCGGCTCGCCTCCCACGCCGAGCCGGCCCGCCGCCCCTACGAGCACCAGGAGACCCCCTGTGGCCCGGCGCCCCCTGCCCCGCATCCTCACCAGCAACGCCCTGACCAGCAGCGCCCCGATCGCCCGCGGCCGCGAGCTGGCGCGGACCGCGGCCGACGGCGCGACCGACGTGCTCCATCCGCTGATCACCATCAGCCGGGGGCTGCGCCGGCTGGTGGCGGCCGGACGGGGGCGCTGGGCCGCGACGCCCAAGGAGCAGCGCGGGCCGCTGTGCTTCCTGATCGGCGCGGGGGTGCTGATCGTGGGCGTGGCGCCGTACGGTCCGCTGCTCGCGCTGGTGGCGCTGATGGCGGTGGCGGCGTGGCTGGGCCGGGACCAGCCGCAGGTGGCGGAGCCCGGCCCGAGCGAGGCGGAGACCGGACGGTTGCAGGCGCTCTACGAGGCACTGGTGCCGTGCTTCTCGGACGAGGGCGACCCCAACCCCCTCTACACCCATGACGGCGACTGGCAAGGGGCGTTCACCGCGTACGCCTTCGACGAGGACGGGCGGCCGGCGCGGCTCCGGCTGAAGTACCCGGCGTACTTCCCCGACGGCGAGGACGAGTGCCGGGTCCGCGTCGAGCAGCTGCTGCACGCCAAGTCCGGCCGCGGCCGGGAGTACCGCTTCGACTGGGACGAGGCGGCCAACCAGCTGGTGATGACGGCGCTCGGGCCGCTGCCGTCGGACATCGCGGCGCAGCCCTTCGTGACCTCGCCGGGCGAGACCGTGCTCGGCTTCACCGACCCCGAATCCGTGCAGCGGACGCTGCCGGTGGTGTGCGGGGGCGCGCCGCAGGACGTGCCCCCGGTGGTGTGGCGCACCGGCCGGCGGTCCACCGAACCGCACCTGCTGGCGCTGGGGCAGCCGGGCGCCGGTGGGACGACGCTGCTGCGCTCGATCGCGCTCCAGGCGCTGCGGCACGGCGACGTGGTGGTGATCGACGGCGGCGGCTCCGGCGAGTTCGGCTGCCTGGCCGGGCGGCACGGGGTGCTGGCGGTGGAGAGCGGGCTGGCGGGCGCACTGGCGGCGCTGGAGTGGGCGGCGCACGAGACGGAGCGGCGGCTGGTCGCCGCCAACCGGGCGCAGCAGTCCGGGCAGCCCGCGCCGGCGAACACCCGGCGGCCGCTGTGGATCATCGCGGACCGGCTGACGGCGCTGTCCCACCTGGCCTCGGTGGAGGGCCGGGACGACCCCCAGCGGCTGCTCCAGGTGCCGCTGCGGCACGGCCGGGCGGCCCAGGTGACGGTGGTGGCGGCCGACCAGTTCGAGACCGCGGAGCTGCTGAGCGACCCGGTGCGGGCCCACACCAAGGCGCGGATCGTGCTGGGACCGGCCACCGCCGAGGAGGTGCGGGCGGTGCTGGGCACCCAGCCGCACACCACCCCGCTCCCCCAGGTGCCACCGGGCCGCGGCTACGCCCGGCTCGGCAGCGGCCCGGTGCTCCGCCTCCAGGTGCCGGCCACCCCCGACCCGTACGACGACGCCACCGGTGAGGCACACCGCCAGGCGGTCCTGGCACTGCTGCCGGAACGCACCGACCCGGCGGACGCGGCGGGGACGCCCGCACCCACGCACCCACCGGTGTCGTTCGCCAAGCACGGCGACGCGACGCCGGTGGGCGGCGGGGACTCCGACGCCCCCACCGCCCACGCCTGACGTCGTCTCAGGCCACGAACGCCTGCGGCGGCTCCGCCTCCACCGACGCCCCGGTGGCCACCAGCCGGGCGGCCCTGGCCAGCCGGATCGCGGCCTCGTCGGCGACCGCGCCGCTGACCGTGAACGGCAGCCGGACGAAGCCCTCGAAGGCGCCGTCCACACCGAACCGCGGCCCGGAGGGGACGCGCACCCCGAGCCGCTCCCCCGCCTCGGCGATCCGGGAGCCGGAGAGTCCACCGGTCCGGGCCCAGAGGGTCAGACCGCCCCGCGGGACGCTGAACTCCCAGTCGGGCAGGTGCCGGTGGACCGCCTCGACGATCGCGTCGCGGTTCTCGCGGGCCTGCTCGCGGCGTATCCGGACGGCCTCCTCCCAGCCGCCGCCCTCCAAGAGGGAGGCGATGGCGAGCTGTTCGAGGACGGGCGAGCCGAGGTCGGAGTAGGCGCGGGCGGCGACCAGGCTGCGGATGATGTCGGGCGCGGCCCGCACCCAGCCGATCCGCATCCCGGCCCAGAACGCCTTGCTGGCCGAGCCCACGGTGATCACCGCGCTGCCGGCCGGGTCGAACGCGCAGACCGGGCGGGGCGGTTCGGTGTCCGGGTCGAGCACGATCTCGGCCATGGTCTCGTCGACCACCAGCAGGGTGCCGGCCGAGCGCGCCGCGTCCACGAGGCGGCGGCGCTGGTCCTCGGTGGCGAGGCTGCCGGTGGGGTTGTGGAAGTCGGCGACGACATAGGCCATCCGGGGCGCGGCATCGCGCATCACCTGGCGCCAGGCCGGAATGTCCCAGCCCGCCAGCCGCTCGCCGAGGGCGACCGGGACGAGGCGGGCGCCCGCATCGCGCATCAGCTGGAGGATGTTGGCGTACGAGGGCGAGTCGACGGCCACCCGTTCACCGGGGCTCGTACACAGCCGGCAGATCGCGGCGACGGCGCCCATCGCGCCGGTGGTGACCATGATCTGTTCCGGCATGGTGGGGATGCCGCGGGCGGTGAAGCGGTCGGCGAGGGCCTGCCGCAGGACCGGCAGGCCGGCCGGGTAGTCGCCGTGGGTGTGGGCGTAGAGCGGCAGGTCGGACATGGCGCCCTGGACGGCGCGGGTGAGCCAGGGCTCGGGGGCCGGCAGGGCGGCGCAGCCGAGGTCGATCATCGATCCTGCGGCCTCCGGCGGGAGCGGTTCCAGGCCGCGGGTGGGCAGCGGGTTGCCCGCCGGGACGGCGGTCCAGCTGCCCGAGCCGCGCCGGGACTCCAGGAACCCCTCGGCGCGCAACGCCTCGTAGGCGGCGGCGACGGTGGTGCGGCTGACGCCGAACGCGGCGGCCAGCTCGCGCTCGGCGGGGAGCCGGGCGGCGACCGGCACCCGACCTTCGAGGACGAGCCGGCGGACGCCGTCGGCGAGGCTGCGGTAGGCGGGCAACTTCCGCCCGTTTGCGGTGAGTTCGGCGGCCCGCGGGTCCTGCGACCGGAGCAGCCGGGCGAGTTGGGGCGCACCCACCGCGGAGGTCCACTGCGCCATGAAGATCAGTCCACCTTCCCCGAATTGGCTCTACATTGCGAGCCCGGACATGCCACATGGTGGCACGCACCAGTCCAATCCTGCCAGGAGGGGGAAGAGTCGTGTCCATCACCCAGGGGTCCGGCACCAGGCGGTCGCGTCTGCCGCGCCGGCTCGTACAGCTCTATGCGGGGCTGGTGGCGTACGGCGTGAGCATGGGCCTGATGGTCCGCGCCGGCCTGGGCCTGGAGCCGTGGAGCGTGCTCAACCAGGGCATAGCGCGGCACACCGGACTGACGATCGGCACCGTCACGATCGTCTCCGGCGCACTGATCCTGCTGCTGTGGATCCCGCTGCGCCAGCGCCCCGGCCTCGGCACGGTCTCGAACGTGGTGATCCTCGGGCTGGTGATGGACGCGACGCTGGCGCTCGTCCCGCCGCTCGGCCCCCTGGCCGTCCGCATCCCGCTGCTGGTCGCCGCGATCGTCCTCAACGGTGCCGCGACCGGGCTCTACATCAGCGCGCGCTTCGGCCCGGGGCCGCGCGACGGACTGATGACCGGGCTGCACCGGCGCACCGGCCGCCCGGTCCGGCTGGTGCGGACCTGCATCGAGGTGACCGTCCTCGCCGTGGGTTTCGCGCTCGGCGGCTCGCTCGGCGTGGGCACGGTGGTCTACGCACTGGCCATCGGGCCGCTGGCCCAGTTCTTCCTGCGCCGGTTCGCAATCGAGGGCCTGCCCGGGCGGCCGTCCACAGTGGTGGCCCGCTCCCCTCGGCCGTCACCGGAGCGCGCGATACTGCCGGAGTGACCCCCGCGATACGCTTTCGCCATCCCTACCTCGACCACCCAGGTCCGCTGCCCTTCGCCCACCGCGGCGGGGCCGCGGACGGCCTGGAGAACACCGCCTTCGCCTTCCGCCGCGCGGTCGGCCTCGGTTACCGCTATCTGGAGACCGACGTCCACGCCACCTCCGACGGTGCGCTGGTCGCCTTCCACGACGCGACCCTGGACCGGGTCACCGACTCCCGGGGCGCCATCGCGGCCCTGCCCTGGCGGGCGGTCCGCCGGGCTCGCGTCGCCGACCGGGAGCCGCTGCCGCTCTTCGAGGAGCTGCTGGAGGAGTTCCCCGAGGCCCGGTGGAACGTCGACCTCAAGGCGGAGGGCGCGCTGGAGCCGCTGCTGGCCCTGCTGCGCCGCACCGACGCCTGGGAGCGGGTGTGTGTCGGCTCGTTCTCCGAGGCCCGGGTGGCCCGGGCACAGCGCCTGGCCGGCGGCCGGATGGCCAGCTCGCTGGGCACCCGCGGGGTGGCCGGACTGCGTCTGCGCTCCTACGGGCGCGGGGCGCTGCCGCTGGACCGGCTGCTGGGCGCGGCGGTGCGGCGCAGCGCGGTCTGCGTCCAGGTCCCCGAGCGGCAGTCCGGGATCCGCGTCGTCGACCCGCTCTTCCTACGCGCCGCGCACGCACTGGGCATGCAGGTCCACGTCTGGACGGTCAACGATGCCGATCGGATGGAAGCGCTGCTGGACCTCGGTGTGGACGGCATCATGACCGACCGCATCGAGACGCTGCGCACGGTGCTGACCGCGCGGGGGCGCTGGGTCTAGGTCGCGGCGGCCGGTGATGCAGGCGGCGGCCGATGCGGGCGTCCCGGTCCGCGCGGGCGCCGGTAGGGTTCCTCGCGCCGGCCGCCGGGATCGGGCCGGCGCCGGGCGACAGTCAGCCGCTCTCCCCCCGTTCTCCCATCCGATCCCGCGCGGCAAGAAAGCGGAGTATTTTTCCGCGTACGGGAGGGGCGACCGGGAGTGAGCCGGTCGGGCCGCTGACGTTCGGAGCGGCTTGCCGGCCGACCGGGAGCCACCGGGACGCGATCGTGACCCCGGTGGCGTTCTTCGCGGTCGGATTCGCCCTGCTGGCAGGGGTGCCGGTGGGGCGCGCGAGCGCGGCGGCCGGTAGTCCGGTACCTGACCGGATTTAGCCCTTGAGGGCGCGGGGCGGTAGTGTACGCCTTTGACTCACCAGGCGGACCGTTACTGCGCGCTCAACTCCTTGAGGCGCTGGGTGACATCTGCTGCCAGATGTGACAAACCGGGCGTTGGTGGGTACAACAAGGGGCGGCACGACGGGCGACGCAGGCGACGTATGTCCCGATGACGGGAATCTTCACCGCCGACCGGACGTTGACCGGATGACGACGACAGCGACACCTGTCCTGTGGGCGACAAGCCCGGGAGGCACGATTCATGAGTGAGCGAGCTCTCCGCGGCACGCGCCTCGTGGTGACCAGCTACGAGACCGACCGCGGCATCGACCTGGCCCCGCGCCAGGCGGTGGAGTACGCATGCCAGAACGGACATCGTTTCGAGATGCCGTTCTCGGTTGAGGCCGAGATTCCGCCGGAGTGGGAGTGCAAGGTTTGCGGCGCACCCTCTCTTCTGGTGGATGGGGATGGTCCTGAGGAGAAGAAGGGCAAGCCGGCGCGTACGCACTGGGACATGCTCATGGAGCGGCGGACCCGCGAGGAGTTGGAGGAGGTGCTGGCCGAGCGGCTGGCCGTCCTGCGCTCCGGCACCATGAACATCGCTGTGCATCCGCGCGACACCAACCGCAAGTCCGCCTAACGGGCGGAACGAGCAGAGCGGCACGGCAAGGGCCGGTGCCACCGAACCAACGGTGGCACCGGCCCTTGCCGTGCGTTCTGGCCGGACCGGGCGGCCGAGTGGGCGGGTGGGCGGGCCTCGCGCGCCCGATCCGCCCCCGGCCGCCCGGTGCGGCCCGGCCTCAGCGGGTGAGCGGCGGGTCCTGGCGCCGCGCGGCCGGCGGTTCGTCGGGGTGGATCACCTCGCCGTGGACGACCTTGCCGTCGGGGCGGTGCATCCGCGCCTGTTGGTAGACGTCGCCGAAGGAACCGGGGGTGAAGCCGCCCGACCGGGTCAGCAGCTTGTCGGCGCCGCGCAGGATCAGCCGCCCGGTCGGCGGGAACAGGCAGAGCAGCCCGAGCACGTCCGAGAGCAGGCCGGGCACGATCAGCAGCAGCCCGCCGAGCATCGGGAGGGTGTTGCCGGTGCCGCCGGAACCGGTCTCCCGGGGCGCCTCGGGGGCGCCGCCGGTCTGCAGGGCGCCGGTGAGGTTGCGCCAGGCACGGCGGCCGGCCCGCTTGATCACCGCGCCGCCGACGAGCACCCCGGCGAGCAGCAGCAGGAAGACCGTCAGACCGTTGGTGGCGCCGCCGACCACCGTCAACAGCCAGATCTCCAGCACCATCCAGGCGGCGATGCCCAACGGGGCGAATCGGCGGGCGCGCGAGCGCGGCGGACGGGGACTCGGCGGTGGTGTGGCTCCGAACGTCATGCCACCAGTGTGCCTGGCCCGGCCCGCCCGGCGGTCAGCGACCGCGGATCTTGCTCACCTTGGAGCCGACGCCCCAGGCGGTGATCCGCCAGAGCGCCTCCACGACGATGTCGCGGTTCATCTTGCTGTCGCCCAGCTCCCGGTCGACGAAGGTGATCGGGACCTCGACGACGTGGTAGCCGGCCTGCACGGCCCGCCGGGCCAGATCGACCTGGAAGCAATAGCCCTGGGAGGCCACCTCGTCCAGGCCCAGGCCCTGCAGCGTCTCCACCCGGAAGGCGCGGAAGCCGCCGGTGACGTCGCGGATCGGGACGTCCAGCATGATGCGGGAGTAGGTGCTGCCGCCGCGGGAGAGGACCTCGCGGTACTTGGGCCAGTTGACCACCCGGCCGCCGGGCACCCAGCGCGAGCCGAGCACCAGGTCGGCGCCCTTGAGGGCGGTGAGCAGCCGGGGCAGTTCCTCGGGCTGGTGGGAGCCGTCGGCGTCCATCTCGACCAGCACGCCGTGGCCCTGTTCGATGCCCCAGCGGAAGCCGGCGAGGTAGGCGGCGCCCAGCCCCTCCTTGCCCTTGCGGTGCAGCACGTGGACCTTGTCGTCCTCGGCGGCCAGTTCGTCGGCGAGCTTGCCGGTGCCGTCGGGGCTGTTGTCGTCCGCGATCAGGACGTGCGCCTCGGGGACGGCGGACCGCACCCGCGAGACGATCGGCTTGATGTTCTCCGCCTCGTTGTACGTCGGAATGATCACCAACGTGCTGCCGAGCGGACCGTACTGCCGCTGACCGTCTGTCACTGCTGCCCCTTCTCGTCCTTCGTACGCCCGCGGCGGCCGACGATGACGGCGGCCCCGCAGGACAGGAGGCCCACGATAGCGAGCAGCCACTCGGGAGCCGCTCCAACGCGGTCGGCGAGCGTCGTTTCGTCGCGCAGAGGGATGCGGGCCGAGACCACACCCTGGGTGAATTCGGGAATCTGGTGCGTAACGGTCCCGTCGGGGGCGACCACCGCGCTGATCCCGCTGGTGGCCGCGGTGACCACGGCCCGGCCGTGCTCGACGGCCCGCAGCTTGGACATCGCCAGCTGCTGCTCGGGCTGGCCGGTGCGGCCGTAGGTGGCGTTGTTGGTCTGGATGACCAGGGCGCGGGCGCCGGCGCCGACGGTGTCGTGGACGATCTCGTCGTAGGCGACCTCGAAGCAGATGACGTCGCCGAGCTTGGCCGGACCGACCTTCAGCAGGCCGGTGTGGTCGCCCGGGTAGAAGTCGCGGGGCACCCGCTGGAACCGCGTGATGATCTTGCTGAGCTGCTCCCGGAACGGGACGTACTCGCCGAACGGCACCGGGTGCTGCTTGGTGTACGAGGCGCCCGGGCCGGTCCTGGGGTCCCAGACGATGCCCTCGTTGAAGACGTAGCCGGGCTTGGTCGGATGGTCCACCAGGGCGCCGACGAGGACCGGCACACCGATCGCCTTCACGGCCTGGTCTATCCGGTCGTACGCCTGCGGGAACTGGAAGGGGTCCAGGTCGGAGGAGTTCTCCGGCCAGATGACCAGGTCCGGCTTGGGCACGCGGTGGTGCCGGACGTCGTCGGCGAGCTTCTCGGTGGCGGTGGCGTGGTTGTCCAGGATCTTCATCGGGCGACCGAGGAAGTCCATGCCGGCCTGCTGGACGTTGCCCTGCACCACGGCGATCCGGACGGTGTCGTCGGCCTTGGTGGGGACCGGTACCGCAAGGCCGGCCACGGTGACCGCGGCGGCCAGCCCGAACGCCTCCATCGTCCGGACCACCGCGCGCGGACCGTCGCCGCGGCGCAGCCCCCACAGGGCGGTCGCGGTGGCGGCCAGCAGCGCACCGGCCAGCGCGACGGCGAAGGTGACCAGCGGGGCGCCGCCGAGCGCGGCGAGCGGGGTGAACGGCGAGCCGGTGTTGGCGAAGGCCAGTCGGCCCCAGGGGAAACCGCCGAACGGCAGCCTGTCCCGGGCCCATTCCTGGGCGACCCACAGGCACGCGGTCCACAGCGGCCAGGCGGGCAGCCGGGAGGTGAGCGCCAGCCCCGCGCCCAGCAGCACGACGAAGAGCGTCTCGGCGACGGACAGGCCCACCACCGCGTCCCAGCCGACGACGTGCAGCCACTTCAGCAGGATGAGGAAGAACGGCAGCCCGAAGGCGAAGCCGGCCCAGGCGCCCTGGCGGGCCCGCCGGCCGCGGGTCAGCAGCGACAGCGCGGCCACCGCGACCAGGGACAGCGGCCACAGGTCGTAGGGCGGGAAGGCGAGGCCGAGCGCGACGCCGGCGCCGGCCGCGAGGGCGGTGCGCGGCGCCTCGCGGCGGGCCAGGGCGGCCAGTCGGCGGGCGCGGCCGGGGCGGCGGTCGGCGCCGGTCACGGTGGACGGCACCGCGCCGGCGGGCGCGGGGCCGCGCACGGCTTCTGCGGTGGTGTCGGAACCCGATGGCACGGTCGCGGGCCTTCCTGCAGGTCGTCCGGTTGTCAGCTGACCGTACATGGGAGGGCCGGGGGCGTGGGGCCGGGGTGCGCGGACCGTGCGCGGACCGTGACGAGCGCGGCGCCCGGTGCCGTCTGGTGCGGGGGGTGGGGTGCGGATCGGGGCCCGGCGCCCTTCGGGCCGACCTGGGACCCGCTGGCTGCGGGTCGACCGAGAGCCGTTGTCTACTGAGCGCCGGGCCCCATCCGGGTCGCACCTGCCGACCGACCTAGCCATCGCCCTGGCGCTGGACCTGGCTCCCAGTGGCGGCGTGCCGGATGGCTCGCCGTCCCATGGCCCAGCTGCGTTCGACGACTGCGCGGAGGTCTCCCGGTCGGACGTCCTGTGGTGGACCCGGCCGAACCTACCCGCCGACCGGCGCCTGCTGTCAACAGTCGCTCCGCCTGCGTGGTTTTCGCGTCGTCCCAGGTCAGTGCCGAGCCTTCCCAGGTGGGGCAGGCGGGTTCGGGCGCGGTGTCCGCCGCCACCGGCGCCCGCGATGTCACTCGATCGGCCGGTCGAAGATCGGCCGTCCGCCGACGACCGTGCGCAGGCAGTGCGGAAGGTCGTTGCCGGGGGTGAGATCGGGCAGGCCAGGGGTGCCGGAGCGGGGGTCGGTCGACCAGCGCTCGACGCGCTCGTCGGGGGCCTGGACGATCAGGTCGCCGGTCCGCCAGACCGCGTAGTCGGCGGGGGCGCCGGGCATCAGGACGCCGGCGTCGTCACGGCCGATGGCCCGCCAGCCGCCGCGGGTGTGGGCGGTGAACGCGGCGCGGGCGGAGATGCCGTGGGCGCGGGTGCGGTGGAAGACGGCGGCGCGCACGGTGCCCCAGGGGTCGAGCGGGGTGACGGGGCTGTCGGAACCGAGGGCGAGCGGGACACCGGCCTTGAGCAGCGCGGCGTAGGGGTTGAGGCCGGCGGCCCGGTCGGCGCCGAGGCGGGCGGCGTACATCCCGTCGGGGCCGCCCCAGGCGGCGTCGAAGCCGGGCTGCACCGAGGCGGTCAGGGCCAGGTCGGCGAAGGCGGCGATGGTGGCTTCGGTGAGCATCTCGGCGTGCTCGACGCGGTGCCGGGCGGCGCGGACGCGGGCCAGGCCGACCCGGTCGGCGGCGGCCCGGACGCCGTCGGTGACGGTGGTCAGGGCGGCGTCGCCGATGGCGTGGAAGCCGGCCTGGATGCCGGCCTCGGTGCAGGCGGCGACATGGGCGGCGACGGTGTCGCGGTCGAGGTGCGCGGTGCCGGTGTGGGTCCCGCCGGCGCAGCCGGGAGGGGCATCGGCGTAGGGGGCGTGCAGATGCGCGGTGTGCGAGCCGAGCGAGCCGTCGGCGAAGAGGTCGCCGGCCGCGCCGTGCGCGCCGAGCGCACGGATCCGGTCGGCATCCTTTGCGGATGCGATCAGTTCGGCCCAGTAGCCGATGACGCGGGGGCCGGTGCCCTCGGCGGCCCGGGCGAGCAGCGCGGTGAAGTCGTCCTCGCTGGAGATCTCCGGGCCGGCGCACTCGTGGACGGTGCCGATGCCGAGCGAGGCGGCCCGGGTCAGCGCGGCGGCCTGGGCCTCGGCGCGCTGGGCGGGGGTGACGGTGGCGTACGCGGCGGCCCGTACGGCGTGGTGGGCGTCGCCGGTCAGCGGTGCCTCGGGGTGGAAGCCGGACCGCTCGCGGATGCCCGGGACCAGGTCGAGCAGGGCGGTGGTGACGACCGCGGAGTGCACGTCGACGCGGGTGAGGTAGAGGGGACGGCCGCCGGCGGCGGCGTCCAGTTCGGCGCGGGACGGCGGGCGGCCCTCGGGCCAGGCGCTGGCGTCCCAGCCGTGGCCGAGCAGCACGGTGCCGGCTGGCCGGCCGGCGGCGTACCCGCGGATCCGGTCGAGCGCCTCGGCCAGGGTGGCCGCACCGGAGAGGTCCAGACCGGTGAGGGTCAGCCCGGTGGCGGTGGTGTGCACATGTGCGTCCGTGAACGCCGGGGTGACCAGCGCGCCGTCGAGGTGGACGATCTCGTCGACGCCGTCGGCGAAGGAGTCGGCCGCGCCTTCCTCGCCGACCCAGGCGATCCGGTCGCCCTCGACGACCATCGCGGTGGCGAAGGGATCGGCGGGGCTGTGCACCTCACCGCCCCGCAGGAGAACGGTGCGGGAGGGGGCCTGCTCGGGGTTGCGCTCGCTCATACCGGACAGTTTCGTCCCTGCGCCGGGGCGCCCGGCGCCCGGGGGTCGACTCCCGGCCGGCTCAGATCCGCGGCGGGCGGGCCTCGTAGGGGGTGGAGAGCACCACCGTCGTGCGGGTGGAGACCCCGGCCAGGCTGCGGATGCGGGTGAGCAGGTGCTCCAGTTCCAGCGGGGTGGCGACCCGGACCTTGAGGATGTAGTTCTCGTCGCCGGCGACGCTGTGGCACGCCTCCAGCTCGGGGACCTCGGCGAGCCGGTCGGCGATGTCGTCGGGGGCGCTGGGGTCGAAGGGTTTGACCGAGATGAAGGCCGTCAGCGGCAGGCCCACGGCCTCGGGGTCGACGATGGCGGCGTAGCCGCGGATGACCCCGCGCTGCTCCAGGCGGCGCACCCGCTGGTGCACCGCCGAGGTGGACAGGCCGGTGGCCTTGCCCAGGTCGGTGTAGCTCATCCGCCCGTCCTTGACGAGCAGATCCACGATTTGTCGGTCCAACTCCTCCACCCGCTCAACCTACTGTGCGCGGGCGCGTGCGCGCAGCGCGCGCCGGATCGCGGACGCCCCAACACCGGTCCATGTGAGGAATGCCACACCGGTGACGCCGGCTCCGCGGGGCGCCGGCGATTATGCGCGCGGCATGAGGGGCATTGCTGGTGTTGGCCGAGACCGCCGGTCACACGAACGAAGTCAGCGGTCCGAGTGGCCCACCCGAGGGGGATGGACATCATGCGACGCCTGAAGCAGGACTTCGCCGCGGCCGACATCGGCGCCCAGGAGGGCGACAGTTTCGACTTCCTGATCGAGGACACCGCGGACGATCCCTTCGACACCTACGAGATCTACCGCGTGAGCTGCCCGGACTGCGGGCAGCCGATCGCGCTGCTCGCGGACGAGGACACCCTCCCGGAGCACGCGCTCTGCCCCTCGCCGTGGAACCCGTTCGCGCTGACGGTGTGCCAGGGCTCCGGCCGGCCGGCGGCCGACGCCGCGGACACCGACGACATGATGGACGCTCACGAGCAGGACGCGGCGATCCTGTTGACCCTTCCCGAGGGCCTGGACTGGCGGCGCCAGCCGTTCTCGCACCCCGGCGGCCCGGGTGAGCGGCCGGCCCGGGTGCCGCGCTCGCGCCGCCGGAGCTGAGGTTCCGCGGGCCGGCCGCGACTCACCAGTAGCGGCCGGCGAGCATCGCCTCCAGTGTGTCCCGGTGCATGATCAGCCCGTCGGGGTCGGCCGGGACAGGCACTCCCCCAGCTGACGCCGGGGGTACCCCCACGCCGAAGTGGATCTGACGGTAGGCCACCCTGAGCATCACGATGGCGTGCCGCAGGGCCGCGTAGAGGGTGTGGAACTCCATCGCGCGGGGCTCGTGCCCGGTCAGCCGGGCGTAGCGGGCCTCGACGCGGTCGCGGCGCAGGAAGTCGGGCAGGCCGCGCTGCCCGCCGCCCTGCGTGAGGTCCTGGAAGAAGCGGTGGAGGTAGATCATCCAGCCCAGGTCCAGCTCGCGGGGGCCGAGGGCGGCCATCTCCCAGTCCAGGATCGCGGCCGGTGCGAAGCCGTCGTAGACGATGTTGCCGATCCGGGCGTCGCCCCAGGTCAGTACGGTCTCGCCGGGGTCCTCGGGCCAGTGGTCGGCGAGCCAGGCGAAGCCGCGCTCGATGAGCGGGGAGCGCGGGAGGCCGTCGACCACCCAGGCGTAGTAGGCGCGTTGGGCGTCGACGTGCCGCCGGAGCGGGTTCCCGGCGCCGGGCAGGGCGAGGAACTCCGCTGATTCCACGGGGACTTGGTCGTGCAGGCGGGCGAGGACGGCGACGCTCGCGGCCTCCAGCCGGTCGCTTTCGGCGTCGGTCGCGTCGTACAGCCAATTCCCCTCGTACGTATAGGGCATGACGTCGGGCGGTACCCGGCCGGAGACGCGGGGCATGACGAAGAACGGCGCGCCGAGGTGCGCGGGGTCCTCCTCCAGCCAGAAGGGGCGGGGCACCGGCAGGTCGGTGCGGTCGGCGACCAGGCGCATGGTGCGGTACTGCCGGGGCATGTCGTAGCGCGGGAAGATCGCGTACGCGGCGGGGTCGCCGGCCAGCCGCAGGACGCAGGGGGTGGGGGCCTCGCCCTGCGCGTGCGCGGCCGAGGGTTCGGCGGAGTCCGGGGCCGGCTGGTCGATGTCGAAGAGCAGGGTCTCGCTGGACATGCCGTTGGAGGCGGGCACGGTGATCGCGGTGACCCGGGGCGCCGGGAGGGGGATGCCCACTGCGGCTGGAGGACCCCCTTGTTCGGCCGGAGTCGGGAGCCCGTGGGAGGGGTCGAGAGCCCGGGTGCGGGTGGCGAGCCAGGCGGTGAGCCGCCGGGTGAGGTCCTCGGGGTCGCGGGTGGTGGTGCGGGGGCGCGGGGTGGCGGTCATCGGGCGGCCTCCCCGGGGCGGCGGGTGCGGCCGGGGGCGACGGAGTCGTAGCCGGTGAAGCCGCTGGGGTCGTGGCGGCCGAAGCTGCCGTGCTCGAAGATGCCGTAGCCGGTGCGGCCGTCGAGGGTGAAGCGGGCGGCGTGATCGGTGACCCCGTAGGCGGTATGGGGGTGGGCGGCCGGATCGGAGAGATCGTAGACGCGACGGTCGATCCAACCGCGGCCCTGCCAGGTGCCGTGCTGCCAGTCGTCGGCATGGGGGTCCCCCTTGCTCGAACGGAGTTGAGAGCTTGGGGGCGGGTAGCCGGCGCCGAGGGCGAGCGGCGAGGAGGTGAGGATCTCGGCGGTGAGTTCGAGGGGCTTGCGGGCGGGGTCGGTGAGGTGGAGGACGGCGCGCTCGGGGTGGCGGGTGCCGGGGCGGTAGCCGATGTCGGCGTAGGGCCAGCCGAGTTGGCGGTCGGGAGCGCCGTCGCGGACCAGCCGCGCCTCGTTGAGGGTGCGGTGGCCGTCGGCGTCCTCCTGGACGATGACCATGACGAACCGGTCGTCGAAGCGGACCGGGCACCAGATCCAGTGGAACCCCTCGGTGGGCGCCTCGGCGGCGGCCCGCCCGCCGTCCTCGCCGGGTATCGGGCGCACGCCCCAGCTGCGGTCCCGGGTGCCGGTCCACTCCCCCGCGGTGACGGTGAGCCGCTCGCCGGCCGCCTGGAGGGTGCCGGTGCAGGTGCCGGCCTGGACGAAGCGGCGGCCCTCCAGGATCAGCCGGCCGCCGCGGTGCTGGGTGTGGTGCGGTTCCCAGGTGGCGGGGAAGGAGGCGGTCCAGGTGAGGTCGTAGGAGAGGCCGTCGGGGTCGGACGGGTCGGGGTCGCAGGTGAGCCGGAGGCGGCGCAGGGGCTCCTCGACGGTGATCGTGAGCGGGCCGACGGTGAGCGCCAGGCGGTCGTCGGTGAGCGCGTCGGAGGCCCGGACGGCGTGCAGCCGGTCGCCGAGGCGCAGGGTGGCGTAGGCGTCGATGACGCCGGTGTTGGGGTAGACCCCGAGGCCGGCGATGAGCAGGGCGCGGCCGGTGTGGTCCAGGACGTGGAAGATACAGCGGTCGTAGGCGTTGCGGTCGCTGGTGGCGACCTGCCGCATGGAGAGCGGCGCCTGGTGGATGGGGTATTCGTCGAGCGCGATCGGACGGTCGGACACGGTCCCTCCTGGGCACGGCCGGACGGTGGATCACCGGGAAACGGAGAATTGACGGTACGTCAGATAGCGCTGGGCGGCCACACCCCCGAGGAAGGTGATGGGGCGGCTCGCCACCGCGCCCGGTGGCGACCTGTGTGCCGACAGCGCTCCGCATCCGGCCCGGGAGCGACGAAGAGGCGTCCTTGCGCGCCCGAACCGCCCGTCGCACAAGGCGAGTCGAGGTGGCGCGCGGACGGGCGGGGCGGGGCGTCCGACCGGCCCCGCCCCGGTGACTCAGTGCGACTCCGGCCCCGCCAGGTGCCGGGCGATCACCATCCGCTGGATCTGGTTGGTGCCCTCGACGATCTGGAGGACCTTGGCCTCGCGCATGAAGCGCTCGACCGGGAAGTCGACGGTGTAGCCGTAGCCGCCGAGGAGTTGGACGGCGTCGGTGGTCACCCTCATCGCGGCGTCGGTGCAGAACAGCTTGGCCATCGCCGCCTCCTTGGAGAACGGCGCGCCGGCGTCGCGCAGCCGGGCGGCGGCGAGGTACAGCGACCGGCCCGCCTCCACCTGCGTCGCCATGTCCGCGAGCATGAACCGCAGACCCTGGAAGTCGACGATCGGGCGGCCGAATTGGCGGCGACCGGCGGTGTAGGCGAGGGCCTCGTCCAGTGCTGCCTGGGCGACGCCGATGGCGCAGGCGGCGATGCCGAGGCGGCCGGAGTCCAGGGCCGAGAGCGCGATGGAGAAGCCCTGGCCCTCGTCGCCGATCCGGCGGGAGTCGGGCACCCGGACCCCGTCGAAGTGCAGCTGTGCGGTCGGCGAGCCCTTCATGCCCATCTTGCGTTCGGGCTTGGCGGGCCTGAGGCCCTCGGCGTCGCCGGGCACCAGGAAGGCGGTGATGCCATGGGCGCCGTTGCCGCCGGTGCGGGCCAGCACGGTGTAGAAATCGGCCACCCCGCCGTGGGTGATCCACGCCTTGGTCCCTTCCAGGGTCCAAGTGTCGCCGCTGCGGGTGGCCCGGGTGGTCAGCGAGGCCGCGTCGGAGCCGGCGGCGGGCTCGGAGAGGCAGTAGGCGCCGAGCAGGCCGCCGCCGAGCATGGCCGGGAGGTACTCGGCGCGCTGCTCCTTGGTGCCGTATCCGGCGAGCGCGTGACAGGCCAGGGTGTGGACGCTGACGCCGAGGCCGACGGTGAGCCGGGCGGCGGCGAGCTCCTCCAGGACCTGGAGGTAGACCTCGTAGGGCTGACCGCCGCCGCCGAATTCGTCGGCGTACGGGAGCGAGAGCAGGCCGGACTCGGAGAGCAGGGTGAACAGGGCCCGCGGGAAGCGGCCGGCTTCCTCCTCCTCGGCGGCCGCTGGCCGGATCTCGCGCTCGGCGAGCTCACGGACCAGGGCCATCAGGTCGCGGGCCTCCTCGGTGGGCAGCCTGCGGTCCACCGGCGGCGGAACGTAGTCGGTCATGGCGGCGCTCTCCTCCCTTTCGGGCGCTACGGCGACGCGCGCAGGGTTGGCGGCGGCGCCGGTTTCCGTCGTGCCTGGCCGATGATCGCTTTCCGGGTCGCGGAAGGCGATGACCTGCGGCTGTGGCGCTAGGAGTATGCCCGATCGGCGGCCCGGCGTCACGGGTTGATCATCGATCGTCGGGCAGATCCGGACCACATCGCGCAGCGGGCGACGCCGTCGGCAAATTGGTCCGAACCATTGACTCAGTGGTCTAGTCCTTCTACCTTCTCCACCAACGTTTCGCGCGTTCATGCCAATTCGGCAGGCATGTGCCCCGGAACGCCGCCATGCTCCACCCTCGCCCCCTCCGAGGAGACGACATGCTCAGACCGCACCGGAAGCGAGCGCCGCGGAAGTTGATCGCCGCCGCGACCGCCCTGTGTACCGCGGCCCTGGCCGGCACGCTGTTCGCCGGTTCCGCCTCCGCCCACCCGTCGCCCGCCACCGCCCCGGCAGGAACCGCTGCGCGGCACCCCGTCTCGTCACCCACCGGCGTCCCCACCGCCACCCACCCGGTCACCGCGGCCCGGACCGCCGCGGCCGGCAACAAGGTCGTCGGGTACTTCACCAACTGGGGCATCTACGGCCGCAATTACCAGGTCAAGAACATCGAGACCTCCGGCTCCGCGGCCAGGCTGACGCATATCAACTACGCATTCGGCAACGTCCAGGGCGGCAAGTGCGCCATCGGCGACTCCTACGCCGACTACGACAAGGCGTTCACCGCCGACCAGAGCGTCGACGGCAAGGCCGACACCTGGGACGACCCGAACGGTCTGCGCGGCAACTTCAACCAGCTGCGCAAGCTCAAGAAGCTGCACCCCGACCTCAAGGTGCTCTGGTCGTTCGGCGGTTGGACCTGGTCGGGCGGGTTCGGCGAGGCCGCCAAGAACCCGGCGGCGTTCGCCCAGTCCTGCTACGACCTGGTCAAGGACAAGCGCTGGGCGGACGTCTTCGACGGCATCGACGTCGACTGGGAGTACCCCAATGCCTGTGGTCTGACCTGCGACACCAGCGGCAAGGACGCCTTCACCGGCGTCCTGAAGGCGCTCCGGGAGAAGTTCGGCCAGAGCAACCTGGTGACCGCGGCGATCACCGCGGACGCGTCGGACGGCGGCAAGATGGACGCCACCGACTACGCGGGCGCGGCCCAGTACGTCGACTGGTACGACCCGATGACCTACGACTACTTCGGCGCGTGGGACGCCAAGGGGCCGACCGCCCCGCACTCCCCGTTGACGTCGTACAACGGCATACCGAAGGCCGGGTTCAACAGCACCGACACCATCGCCAAGCTCAAGAAGCTGGGCGTCCCGTCGGACAAGCTGCTGCTGGGCGTCGGCTTCTACGGCCGCGGCTGGTCGGGCGTCACCCAGGACGCGCCGGGCGGCACCGCGACCGGCGCGGCACCTGGCACCTACGAGGCGGGCATCGACGACTACAAGGTGCTCAAGACCCGCTGCCCGGCCACCGGCACGGTGGGCGGCACCGCCTACGCCAAGTGCGGTGACCAGTGGTGGAGTTACGACACCCCGCAGACCATCGGGAACAAGATGGCCTACAAGGACGCCCAGGGCCTGGGCGGGACGTTCTTCTGGGAGCTGAGCGGCGACACCCCCGACGGTGAGCTGATCAAGTCCATCACGTAGGACCGGGAGCACCGGCCACGGGGGGACCGCACCGACGAACCGCCCCGAGGAACGGGGGACGCGAGCGGGCGGGAGGCGACGGCCTTCCGCCCGCTCCGTAGCGCCCGGCCCGACGGCGACCGGGGCGGCACCTCGTCAGGCCGGCGGCCGGGGCGGCGCCGGACAGCCCGGCTCGAACTCCTCTATCAGGCGGAGGGTGTCCCCCAGCCCGCGGACCAGCAGCAACGCGACGGTCTCGCGCGGCAGCTCCTGCTCCTCGATCCAGTCGAGGGTGACGCCCTCGACGCTGGAGAGCCAGCCGGTCAACGCCGTGCGGGCGAGCACCGGGATCTCCTCCCGCCCCCAGGCGCCGCGCGCGATGGTGTCGAGCAGCCGGGCGCGGACCCGGGCACGGATGGCCAACACCTCGGCGTCGAAGCCGACCCCGCCGGTGACGATCGTGCGGTAGGCGGCCTGGTGGTACTGGGCGTAGCGCAGATAGCCGTCGGCGGTGCGCCGGACGCGCTCGACCGGTGGCAGGTCGTGGGTGCTGCCGGCCCGCTCGACGAGTTCGGCCACCGCGTCCTCGATGATCGCGAGGTAGTAGCCGCGTTTGTTGGTGAAGTAGTAGTAGATCAGGCCCTTGGCGACCCCCGCCTGGCGCGCGATGTCGTCCATGGACAGCGCGTCGTAGGAGGTGTCGGCGAACAACTTCTTTCCGGTGGCTATCAGTTCGGCCCGACGCGCCTGGTAGCGGTCGGTTCCGTGGGCGCCGCGCGAGGCCGCCCGTCCGCGCTGTTGACTCTTATTCAAAATCCGCCCTAGTCTCCAACTGCCAGGATTTTTGCGCAGTATGACAGAACGTCATCTGTGCCCTCGGCTCTGCGGTGGGCCCCCGCGGACAGCTCCATGAAGCACTTCCCTCGCGCATTCGACCGCTGCCCCGGGGAGGACGCAGTGAGCACACCGAACGGTACGGCGCCCGAAGGACGGACCGCCTGGAAGAAGACCGCGGCGGTGGCGGTGCCCGCCGTACTCGCCGTGGGCGCGCTGGCCGCCGCGATGGCCCAGGGCGCGTTGGCCGCCTCCTTCGCGGTGTCCGGCAGCAACTTCCAGGTCGCGTCGGGCAAGCTGACCAGCGCCGGCCTCGCCTCGTACGTGCACACCGACCGCGACGCCGACGACCACGGCCACCCGGTCGCCCTGCTGGGCATCGGCAAGGCCGACCTGACCGACATCTGCCAGGCCGCGCGGGTCGAGACCCCGGTGGGGACCGTGGTGTTCAAGCTGACCGCGGGCGGCGACGCCGGGCCGGTGCGCGCCGACAACCTCGTCATCGACGGGGAGGACCTGGTCGGCGACGCCCGGTTCGGCACCGCCCAGATCGGCCGGGACGCCGGCACCCTCGACGCGGTGCCGGGGGTCAAGGGCCCGCGCGGGAAGTTCGGACTCCAGGCCGGCAACATCGAGGTGGCCGGCGTCAAGTCGCACGCCTGGTCCGCCACCGGCGGCAACTTCCGCCTCAAGGGACTGCGGGTGAGCGTGAGCCTGGACGGCCGGACGTGTTTCTGAGCGCGCGCCGCGCCCGGTGGGGCGCCCGCCTGGACCGGGCCCTGCCCTGGCCGCAGCGGCGGGCCGCGCTGCGCCGGTGGCGCCGAACCCGGCCGTTCTGGGGCGGGCTGCTGCTCCTGCTGGGCGGCGTCGAACTGCTGCTGGTGCCGCTCTCCCCGCTGCCCGTGCTGATCAGCCTGGGGCTGGGCGGACTGGCCGCGCTGGGCATCGGGCTGGCGCTGATGGCGGCCGGGGTGTTCCTGTGGTGCACGCCGGCCGCGCACCACTACGTGAGCATCAATGCGCTGATCCTGTCGGTGCTCTCGTTCGCCGCGACCAACCTCGGCGGGTTCCTGATCGGGATGGGACTGGGGATCGCCGGCAGCGCGATGGGATTCGGCTGGACGCCGGTCCGGGACGCCACGGCGGACGGCGGCCGGACGGGGGCGGACGACTCGGAGGGAGCGGCGGGCGGAGACGAGGCGGAGGACGCGCCGGACCCTGCGCCCGCCCGCCGCGGCACCGGCAGCAAGGCCCTCGCCGTCGGGCTGCCGCTCGCGCTGCTCACCGCCCTCGGCGGACCGGCGCAGCGGGCCGTGGCGACCGGCCCGCCGGCGCCGGCGGTCCCGCCGACCGTGACCACCACGAAGTTCGCCCCGCAGGGCTTCACCCTGGCCGGCGTGACCACCGTCCCGACGGCCGGCGGGCCGAAGAAGGTGATGGTGCTGCGCATGAAAGCGGCTTCCCTGACCGACTACCGCCTCCTCACCCATGACGCGCAGGGCCCGCAACTCCGCCTGTCCTCCGACGCGTTGGACCTCAAGGGCGAGGTGACCCTCTACCTCACCAAGTTCAGCGGCTGCATCGAGGGGGTGCTCTGTCTCACCTTCACCCCCGACACCCTGCCCGTTCCCCCGATCGTCCCGCCGTTCGTCTACATGACGCGGGTGACCGCCGAGCAGGCCCTGGTGACCTCGGACCTGATCGTCGCGAACGGCCTGCGGCTCCAGGCGGGCGACCCGGCCGGCGGCTGAGCCGACGCGCCCGACGCGGGGTTTACGGCCCCGCCCGCTACGAGCACCATCGGCGTACGGGCAGGAGCCGCAACGGAGAGGTGAGGCGTGGGCAATCCTTGGCTGGCGATCGAGGCGGGCGCCGATCCGGCCGAACGCATCCGTACGGTGCGCCGGGCGCACGCGGTGTTCCTGAGCGACGGGACGGTGGCGCCGCCGGTCCGGCAGGTGGTCGCCGACTCCTGGCGCCGCTCGGCCCGGGCGTGCGCGGCCCCGGAGGGCGTGGCCCCCGTCGAACTCGACGAGGCCGCGCTGCGCAGCTACCGCGAGGCGCACCCGCTGGCCCGCGCGATGCCGGTCTTCCGGGAGTTGCTGGGCGGCATCGCCCAGGACGGGGTGCATCTGCTGGCGGTCTGCGACCCGCAGGGGCGGCTGCTGTGGGTGGAGGGGCACCCGGGGGTGCTGCGCCGTGCCGCACGGATGAACTTCGTGGTCGGCGCCCGTTGGGACGAACGGCACGCCGGCACCAACGCGCCGGGCACCGCGCTCGCCGCCGACCACGCCGTCCAGATCTTCGCCACCGAGCACTACAACCGGCGGGCGCAGCCCTGGACGTGCGCCGCCGCACCGCTGCACGACCCGCGGACCGGGCGGCTGCTGGGCGCCGTGGACATCACCGGCGGCGACCACCTGGCCAGCCCGCACAGCCTCGCCCTGGTCCAGGCCACCGCCCGCGCCGCGGAGGCCCATCTCGCCGTCAGGACAAGGGAGTCGGGCACCCATCTGACGGCGCTCGGGCGCGACGAGGCGCTGTTGGTACGCGACGGCGAGCGCCTGCGGCTGGGCCGCCGGCACAGCGAGATCATGGTACTGCTCGCCCACCATCCGGCCGGCCTGACGGGGGAACAGCTCGCGGTGCTGATCTACGGCGAGCGGGAGGTGCGGCCGGTGACCTTACGGGCCGAGCTGGCCCGGCTGCGGCAGCTCGTCGGCCCGCTGCTGTGCTCCCGCCCGTACCGTCTGGGCGCTCCGGTGGAGACCGATCTGTGCGCCGTGGAACGGGAGGTGATGGCCCATCACCTCACCTCGGCGCTCGACACCTACCGCGGCCCGCTGCTGCCGTCGTCCGAGGCGCCCGGCATCCGCCGGCTGCGCACCGCACTGGAGGACCGGCTGCGCCGGGCGCTGCTCGCCGCCGGTGACCCGGACCAGCTCCGGGCGTGGGCACACACGCCCTGGGGCGAACACGACCTGGAGATCCGGGAGGCCCTGGTGGGCGCCCTGCCGGAGCGCTCCCCGGCGCGCGCCGCGGCCGCCACCGCGGCCGGTCGGCTGCGCACCGAGTACGGCCTGACCGCCGGCCGCACCGGCCCGCGCCCCGGGCTCGCCGACCGCACCGGAGCCGCCGCCCCGTGACGGAACGCCCCGGCCCGCCGGCCCCGCTCCCCCGTCGCCGCACCGCGCAACGTTCGTGCAACCTCCGCCGCCCTACCCTCCCCACCACCGCCCGCCGCACGGGAGCGGCGGGCCACGCCGCGCAAGTGATGGGGAGGCCGTCCGTGGCACGTTATGCGCACCCCGGGTCCACCGATGCCGTGATGAGCTATCAGTCCCGCTACGACCACTGGATCGGCGGTGAGTTCGTGGCGCCCGCCCAGGGCCGGTACTTCGAGAACCCGACGCCGGTCAACGGTCAGCCGTTCACGGAGGTCGCCCGCGGCACGGCCGAGGACGTCGAGCGCGCCCTGGACGCGGCCCACGCCGCCGCCCCCGGCTGGGCCCGCACCCCCGCGGCGGAACGCGCCGGGGTGCTCAACAAGATCGCCGACCGGATGGAACAGCACCTGGAGGCGCTGGCGGTCGCCGAGAGCTGGGAGAACGGCAAGCCCGTACGGGAGGCGCTGGCCGCGGACATCCCGCTCGCCATCGACCACTTCCGCTACTTCGCGGGCGCGGTCCGGGCCCAGGAGGGCACCCTCTCGGAGATCGACGAGGACACCGTCGCGTACCACTTCCACGAGCCGCTGGGCGTGGTCGGCCAGATCATCCCCTGGAACTTCCCCATCCTGATGGCGACGTGGAAGCTGGCCCCGGCACTGGCCGCCGGCAACACGGTGGTCCTCAAACCCGCCGAACAGACCCCGGCGTCGGTGCACTTCCTGATGAGCCTGATCGCCGACCTGCTGCCGCCGGGCGTCGTCAACATCGTCAACGGCTTCGGCGTCGAGGCGGGCAAGCCGCTGGCGTCCAGCCCCCGAGTGGCCAAGATCGCCTTCACCGGCGAGACCACCACCGGCCGACTGATCATGCAGTACGCCTCCGAGCACCTGCGGCCGGTGACCCTGGAGTTGGGCGGCAAGAGCCCCAACATCTTCTTCGACGACGTCTCCCGGGCCGCCGACGACTTCCAGGACAAGGCCCTCGAAGGCTTCACCATGTTCGCCCTCAACCAGGGCGAGGTGTGCACCTGCCCGTCCCGGGCACTGATCCAGCGCGGGCACTACGCCGACTTCCTGGCGGCCGGCGTCTCCCGCACGGAGAAGATCGTCCAGGGCCACCCCCTCGACACCGACACCATGATCGGTGCGCAGGCGTCCAACGACCAACTGGAGAAGATCCTCTCCTACTTCGACATCGGCCAGAAGGAGGGCGCCAAGGTCCTCACCGGCGGCACCCGGGCCGAGCTGGGCGGCGAGCTGGAGGGCGGCTACTACGTCCGCCCGACCATCTTCGAGGGCAACAACGACATGCGGATCTTCCAGGAGGAGATCTTCGGCCCGGTCGTGGCGGTGGCCCCGTTCGCCGACTTCGATGAGGCGATCACGATCGCCAACGACACCCTCTACGGCCTCGGCGCCGGCGTCTGGACCCGCGACGGCTCCACGGCCTACCGCGCCGGCCGCGCCATCCAGGCCGGCCGGGTATGGACCAACTGCTACCACGCCTACCCCGCCCACGCCGCCTTCGGCGGCTACAAGCAGTCCGGCATCGGCCGCGAAACCCACAAGATGATGCTGGACCACTACCAGCAGACCAAGAACCTCCTCGTCTCGTACTCGCCGAAGAAGCTCGGGTTCTTCTAAAGGCACGAGAAAAGGCGCCTGACCTGGACTTTTTCCTGTCAGGCGCCTTCCGTTCGGCCCGCTCACCCCAGGGCCCGCTCACCCCAGGGCCCGGTTTACGCCATAACTCCCAGTTTCCCCCACCGCTATCCCGCTCCTGACCAGCTGTTCCGGACCAGTCGCGGACCAAACCCCCGACTCACCCCTCAGGCGCCACACCCTGGCTGACGCGGTCCCACTCCTTCATCGACTGCTCGATGAGGCGGTTGGCCTGCTCCCGGACCCCGTCCAGGAACTTGGCGTAGTGGCGGAAGGGGACTTCGATCCGAACACACCAAAGGCGAGCGGGAAGAGCCCCACCATGCCCACGGATTCGACCAGATCAGCCACGCGCCGCAGCCGCACCTGCACATGCTCGGGCAGCTCCACCGCCAAGCCCCCCAGCGGCAACACCGCTGCCACGCACAGCACGACGAGCGGCCCGGCGCCTCCTGCATGCTCCATCCACAACACCAACCAGGGAGTAATAGTCAAGACCTGTGGATCGTTGAAGTTATCGTCTGATGCTCCGGTGCCATCGGATCTCGCCTTCGTGCCATTCGTCGGTGGGTGTGAGGCCGGCGGCAGTGGCGACGGCGGCGGATGCCCGGTGTTCGGGGTGGATGTGGGCGATGGCGGTGTGCACCGGCTGCCGGCTGAGCCAGTCGACGAGTCCTCGGGCCGCTTCGGTGGCGATGCCCCGCCCTTGCCACGGGGTCCCCACCACCCAGGCGATCTCGGCGATGAGTCCGTGGCCGGAGGGGCCGACCGTCGCCTGGACGGTGCCCGTCAGGGAGGACTCGTCCCGGAGCCGGATTACCCAGTTCAGCCAGGAGACGGCCGGGTCGGGAGAGCCTGCGGTCATGCGCTGGTAGCGCGAGCGCAGGGCTTGGGGGGTGTCCGGAGTGCCGCCGATGAAGGTGTGCAGGGCCGGGTCGGACAGCACGGCGGCCATCTCCTCGGCGTGCTCGACGTGCAGCGGCAGCAGGTCCAGCCGCCGGGTGCTGAGGGCCTGGGCCGCGAGGGTGCTCACGCTGCGACCGCCTCGGGGCGTTCGACGAGCTGACCGCGTTCGAAGCGGGCTCCGGCACGGACGAGGGCGACGAGGTGGGGCGCGTCCACCGCCCGCCACCGCTGCTGGGCGGACTCGACGAGTTTGAAGACCATGGCCAGGGCGGCGCCGCGGGAGCCGGCGCCGCGAGTGACCTTGGTCCGCAGCCGGACGGTGGAGAACGTGGACTCGATGGGGTTCGTGGTCCGCAGGTGGATCCAGTGTTCGGCCGGGAAGCCGTAGAACGCCAGCAGCTCCTCCTGGTCATCGGTGATCTTCTTGACCGCCTTGGGGAACTTCGCGCCGTAGAGCTGGGCGAACGTCTTGATCGCCGCCTCGGCGTGGTCGCGGTCCTCGGCGTTGTAGATGTCCTGGATGGCCTTCTTCGCGGCAGGCTGCGCGGACTTCGGCATGGAGTCGAGGACATTGGCGGTTTTGTGAACCCAGCACCTTTGCTCGCGGGTGTCGGGGAACACCTCGGCCAGCGCTTTCCAGAAGCCCAGGGCGCCGTCGCCGACCGCGAGGATGGGGGCGCGCATGCCCCGGCGGGCGCAGTCGCGCAGCAGGTCGGCCCACGACTCACCGGATTCGCGGTAGCCGTCCTTGAGGGCGACCAGTTCCTTGGAGCCGTCGGCGCGGACGCCGATGAGCACCAGGACGCAGGCTTTGGCCTCCTCCAGGCGGACGTTGAGGTGGATGCCGTCGGCCCATACGTAGACGTAGTCGACCTCCGCGAGGTCGCGGTCCATGAAGGCGGCGTGGTCGGCCTGCCACTGCGTCGTCAGCCGGGTGACCGTAGCCGCCGAGAGCCCGGCGGAGGAGCCGAGGAACTGCTCCAGGGCGGGCACGAAGTCGCCGGAGGACAGGCCGTGCAGGTAGAGCAGGGGCAGCACCTCGCTGATCTTCGGGGACTTGCGGCACCACGGCGGCAGGATCGCGGACGAGAACCGCTTGCGCTCGCCCGTGGCCTCGTCGACCCGCTTGTCGTTCACCCGCGGCGCCTTGACCTCGACCACGCCGGCCGCGGTGGTGACCTTCCGGGGCTGGTGATAGCCATTGCGGACCACCAGGCGGCGCCCCTTGTCGTCGCGCTCATCGGCCAACTCGGCTATGTAGGCGTTGACTTCGACCTCAAGCGCGGCGGCCAGCATCCGCCGTGCGCCTTCCCGAACGACCTCATCCAGCAGCGAACTGCCGCTTGGCGTGGTGCCGTCCTCGTTGACTACCGCAAGCACGGACGTGCCTTCCCGACCGACGCTGCAACGTCGGCCTTGCTCGATGACCTGTCGATCGATCCATCAGGAAGGTACGCCTCCTTCCGTCAGGAGTGATCCACAGGTCGTGAGCATTGCTCACGAAACCTGCCGGCAGGCCCGCTGAATGCCAGGGATGAAGACAGTCATGTCGTCGTCGGCGAGCTCACTGCCGTACGCCGCTACACCGCGTTAGCCGTCCGTTAGCGCAACGCCAGCCCGACCGTTGAAGCTGATTGTCGTCCAAGAGCGAGACGAGAGATCACAGCAATGGGAGGACAGCGATTATGAAGTGGGGAATCGGCATAAGTGCCGCAATCGCAGCCGTCATGCTCGCAGGGGGAACCGCTGCGGCCACACCCGTGCACATGGACAGCGCAACCGTCACCAACCGCGCCGCCAACCGTCCTTCCTATTCAACTGTCCACTGGGTCGACACCCACGACAGCAATCGGTACCTGGCGATGCTCCAACAGCTCCGGACAGCCGTCGGGCACTCCTTTCGGAACAATGTCCAAGAGACCACACACGACCGAAACCAGCTCGTCGCCCTGAATGTCACCAGGGACTTGGGCGAGGGCGGAGACGGCAGGCAGCATCAGGTCGAGTCCGTCACGATCTACTTTAACGCGTCCAACATGTACTTTTTGGGCTGGAGTTCGGACGACACCGGTCGTCTGTACCAGTTGAACGGGACCAATCTGGGGAGAAGGCTGGCGTGGAGCGGCGAGCACCAGCCCATCACTCTGCCGTTCGGTGAGAGCTACACGGCTCTGCAAAGGGCAGCCGGATGGGAATCACGCGGTGCCATGGAGATCACCGCGAACAGCATCGACAGCTCCGTGCAGACCCTGCACGACGGCGTCAACCTGAACAACAGGAACGGTGTACGGGATACCGCTCGGGCCGTGTTGAGGATGGTGACAATCACCTCGGAGGCCGTGCGCTTCAACCCCATCGGGACCGGCGTGGCCAACGCCTTCCTCACTGGGACCCCTTACCAGCTGACTCCACTGCAGCAGGAACTGGAGACCAACTGGGGCCGCCTTTCGGACTTCGTCCATGACGTCAGCCAACATGCCCACGCCGCGCCGGTGCAGATCGGTCCGGCATCACGGAACGGCAACGACACACAAGCGGTCCGCATTGAGACGTTCGAGCAGGCGGCACAGTACACGGGGCTGATCATCTACCAGGCGCATGTGAATTCTCACGACGGCCTATAGTCGCCCGGCGCAGCTCCGGGAACACCAGAGGCATCACTCGCCGTGCCGCCGGTCACTTCGCGAGGGAAGCATCGTAGGGCGTGTGGAGATCAACGCGTTGATCTCCACACGCCCTAACCCCGATCATCCGCCGCTCGACCCCCGCATACACCGACACCACCCGATCGCCGACATCGCGACGATCCTGCCGGTGGTGGGTTCGGCCGAGGCGGCTCCGACCTGGACGTTCCGGTCGGCCGACCGGTGGGCGGGGTCGAGGCGTTGCGCACCGACCCTGGCGACGGCGCCGGCCAGTTCCGCGGTCGGTTTCCTGTCGAAGGTGGTGTGTATCCGGTAGCCGCCCCTGCTCAGACTGCCGTCGGTGATGCTCCGGTCGTGTGCCTGGGCCGGAGAGACCGACCGTCGTGCCGTCGTTGCCGCTCCCCCGAACACGTCCCTGCACTTGCCGGTGTTGACGTTCCGGATCAGGTAGTAGCCGCCGCCACCGTCCGAGGGCTGCAGATACCAGTTCTGCCTGGTGTTGGCCTGGTCGCAGTACCCCGGCTCGACGAGAGGGTTGTTGGCGGTGTTGGAGTCGAGGCACTTCTGCGTCGTGTCGTTGCGGATCAGGAAGCTTCCTTCACCGTTGGGCTACATGCTCCAGTTCGCCATCTGACGTCTTGTTGACGACGCTCTCGGTCCCGTAGTCGGGCGAGTCCTTCGCCGGATCCAGGGACGGCGCGAGGCCGTCCGCCTGGGTCAACCGCGGCGACAGGGACAGGCCCGCCGGTGCGGGAGTGTCCGCATGGGCCGTTCCGGTCGTCAGCGGAGACACCGATACGGCGAGCGTGGCGAAGGCGACCGCGGCGCATGCGGTCATCGTCCGCCACACCGGCCCGTGGGGGGCGACTCCCGGGCTTCGTCACGGCGCATACCGGTCGTCAACCGTTTCTTGAGCATTCAGCTGACTGCTCCTGAACGTTGCCGCGCACCGCATCTACGGTCCTTGAGGCTCTCGAAGGAAGGGACTCATGGACGCACTCCTCGCAGTCCGGGCTCGCGGGATCACCAAGTGGTTCGGCGATGTCGTCGCGCTCGACGGCGTCGACCTGGATGTGACGCAGGGGCAGATTCACGGCCTGGTCGGACCGAACGGCGCCGGCAAGACGACCTTGCTCGGCCTTCTGCTGGGTCTGGCCGTCGCCGACAGCGGCAGCCTCCAGATCCTGGGTACGCCGGTCGGGCGGGCGCTCGACGCTCCCGACGGTGTCGCGGGCTTCGTGGACGGACCCGGTCTCTACCCCTCGCTCACCGCCCGGCAGAACCTCGCCGCGCTGGCCGCTCTCCGCGGTGACGACGCGCGGACCACGGCGATCGACGACGCACTTGCGCAGGTCGGGCTCACCGATGTCGCCGACGACCGGGCGCGCGGCTTCTCCCTCGGCATGCGACAGCGGTTGGGGCTGGCCGCGGCGCTGCTCACCAAGCCCCGGCTGCTCGTGCTCGACGAGCCGTCCAACGGCCTGGACCCGGCCGGCAAGAAGCACGTGCACGGTGTCCTGACCCGGCTCGCGACGGACGGCACCGGCGTCGTGCTCTCCAGTCACCGCATGGACGACGTCGAGGCCCTGTGCTCCGACGTCAGCATCCTCGCCGCCGGGCGGGTCGTCTTCTCCGGGCCGTTGAGCAAACTGGCCGCCGAGGAGCGGGAACTCGACTACCGCGTACGCACCTCCGACGCGCACGCCGCCCGCCGACTGGCCGCCGAAACAGCCGGGATCCGCCTCGTCGACGACGCCGGGGCACGGCACGACGCGCAGGTGCTCGTCGTGCGCGCGCAGGTGCCTGCCCTCGACGAACTGGTGGTGCGGCTGGTGCGGGCGGGCATCGCGGTACGCGAGCTCTCCCCCGTGGTGTCGCCGCTCGAAGCAGCGTTCCTCGCCCTCACCGAACCTGAGGAGGCCGGGCGATGAACGCGCCCCTCACGCACGCCCACGCCCGGCCCCACGGTGCCGGTACCCGCCGCGCCTCGGTGGCGCGTGGCTACCGCTTCGAGCTGGTCAAGCTGGTCTCGCAGTGGCGGATCCGCCTGCTGGTTCTCGCCTGCTGGATCGCGCCGGCGCTCTTCGTCGCCGCGGTGAGCCAACAGAGCACGCTCCCCGTCGACACCCTTTTCGGCCGCTGGATGCACGCCACCGGATGGGCCGGACCGCTGGTGACGCTCGGTTTCGCGGGCACCTGGGCGCTTCCGCTGCTGACCTCGGTGGTCGCCGGCGACGTGTTCGCCGCCGAGGACCGACTCGGCACCTGGCGCCACCTGCTCGTGGCGGTCCGGTCGCCCAGGCGGATCTTCGCCGCAAAGGCGTTCGCCAGCCTCACCGTCCTGCTGCTGCTCGTGGCCGGGCTGGCCTGTTCCAGCGCGGCCGGTGGGGTCGTGGCGGTCGGCAACCAGCCGCTGGTCGGCCTCGACGGCCACCTGCTGACGCCGGCGGACGCCGCCGTCAAGGTCCTGCTCGCCTGGGTCTGCGTCCTCGCTCCGACCCTCTCCCTCGCCGGGATCGGACTGCTCGGGTCCGTCGCGCTGGGGCGCTCCCCGATGGGGCTGCTGCTGCCCGTCCTCGTCGCCCTCGCGATGCAGCTCGCACAGATGATGCCACTGCCGGTCGCCGTCCGCCTCGCGCTGCCCAGCTACGCCTTCATCGCCTGGAACGGTCTGTTCACCGGCCCGGCCCAGCTCGCCCCGCTCCTGATCGGCACCGGTGTCAGCCTGGCGTGGGCCGCGCTGGCGACGGCGCTGGCCTACCTGCTGTTCCTGCGGCGCGACTTCACGAACCTGAGCTACGACGGCTCGGGGCGCCGCACGGTCACCGTCGGAGTCCTGCCGCTGGCCGGGCTGGTCGCCGTGACGGTGGCGGTCCTCACCACGTCGGCCACGGCCACGGCCACCGGCTCCGGGATCGAGCAGGACAAGGTGCAGCGCTCGGTCGCCACGGCATTCGCCCACCTGTACCGCATGCAGACCGAGCAGCTCCACCGGCCCCACGTCGCCGAAGCCCAGCTGAAAGCCGAGGCGACGTGCACCAAGGGCAGCCTCCAGACTGCCGCGCAGGGGGCGGGCAACGACTGGCGCTGCGTGGTCTCCTGGCACCTCCCCGGCGTCGACGCCGCCGGCCAGGCCATCTATCAGCTCGACGTGACCCCGGACGGGCGGTTCATGGCCGATGGCGATGGACCGAAGGAAGTCAACGGCTACTTCCTGGTGCGGACCCCGCAGGGCGACGCACCCAACCCGCTGTGGCAGTTCGACGGCAATGTCGCGCTGCTCGCCACCTCGAAGGGATGACTCCATGCAGGTCATACGCCGCCGCCGGCATGACGCGAACGACCGTGCCGGCAATCTCCGCAGACGTTTCAGCCGCCGCGGCACCCTGGCCACGGCCACCGCGGTCGTCCTCGCCGCCACCGCCGGCATCGGTTATGCCCAGACGCACCAGTTCGGCACCGCCCGGGTCGGTCAGAGGACGGCTGACGGCCAGGTCGTCTCCAGCGACCAGTACATCGCCCCGTACGGCGACCGTCTCGTCATCGACGACGGCAAGATCATGTCGTCCTCGGTCAGCCCGGACGGCACCCACGTCGCGGCCTCGCTCACCGACGGCGGGGCGGCGCTGGCCATCGTCGACCGCAAGAACTGGAAGGTGCAGCAGCTCGTCGGCGCCTCCGCTTCGTCGACCCCGCGCATCAGCAGCAACTCCGTGGGCCAGGAAGGCCCCACGTACTCGCCCGACGGCAAGCAGCTGTGGCTGGGCCAGACCGACGGCTACACCAAGTTCACAATGAACCCGGACGGCAGCGTCAGCAACCCGACGTTCATCAAGATCCCGGCGGACGGCACCAAGCACGCGCTGGTGGGCGAGCCGGTGTTCTCCTCCGACGGCTCCACCGTGTACGCCGCGGTCAACGGCCAGAACAAGGTGGTCGCCCTCGATGCGGCGACCGGTGCCGTCAAGCACAGCTGGGCCGTGGGCAACGCCCCGCGGGACATGGTCAAGGTCGGCCACAAGCTCTACGTCAGCAACGAGGGCGGCCGTCCGGCCAAGCCCGGCGAGCCCACGATCAACTCCTACGACACCCAGGTGCCCGCCGACCCGAAGACCGGTGCCGCCACCACCGGCACGGTCAGCGTCATCGACCTGGCGAAGCCGGGTGCCGCCGTCAAGAGCATCGACGTCGGTCTGCACCCGACCGCCCTGTACGCCAAGGGCGGGGCACTGTTCGTCACCAACACCGCCACCAACGACGTGTCGGTCATCAGCACCACCGGCGACAAGGTCGTGCAGACCATCGCCACCCGTCCGTGGCCGGAGGCGTCGGTGGGTTACGAGCCCAACGCGGTGACACTCACCGACGACGGTCATCTGCTGGTGACGCTCGGCCGCGCCAACGCGGTCGCCGTATACAAGTACAAGAGCCCGCAGGAGCCGGTCAGCTACGTCGGCCTGCTCCCCACGGACTACTTCCCCTCGGAGATCGCCACCGTCGGCAAGCAGGTGCTGGTCTCCAACTCCCGTGGAATCGACGCCCGCCGCCCCACCGCAAGCGGTGCGCACGGCACCCACGACACCACCTCCAGCCTGCAGCGGTTCACCCTGCCCGACGACAGCGTCATCAGGTCCGAGACGGCCAAGGTCTTCAAGCAGAACGGCTGGACGGGCGACTCGGTCAAGAGGACCGACGGCACGAGCCACGCGAAGCCGACAGCGGTCCCGAAGCGGCTCGGCGACCCCTCGACGATCAAGCACGTCTTCCTGATCGTCAAGGAGAACCGGACCTACGACCAGGTCTTCGGCGACCTCCCGCAGGGCAACGGCGATCCGAAGCTGACGCAGTTCGGCGAGAACGTGACGCCGAACCAGCACGCGCTGGCCAAGCAGTTCGGGCTGTACGACAACACCTACGACATCGGCACCAACTCTGCCGAAGGTCACAACTGGCTGATGCAGAGCGACAATCCGGAGTACACCGAGTCCTCGGCCGGCGAGTACCAGCGCAGCTACGACACCGAGAACGACGCGCTCGGCCACCAGAAGTCCGGTTTCCTGTGGACCGGTGCGCAGGCTGCAGGCAGGTCCGTCAAGGACTTCGGTGAGTTCCAGTCGGTGGAGAGCAAGCCGTCCGGAGCGTCCTGGCAGAACCTGTACTGCGACGCCAGGACCATGGACGCAACCGGGAGGCCCACGGCCTACCCCATCAAGACCGGGTCGGCGATCCCCTCGCTCAACGACGTGTCGGTGCCCGGCTTCCCGATGTTCGACCTCGACGTCCCGGATATCTACAAGTACCAGGTCTGGAAGCAGGACTTCGAGAAGAACGGGCCGGCGAACCTGAACATGTTCTGGTTCTCCAACGACCACACCGGTGGTCCCGCGAGCCCGTCCGCCCAGGTCGCGGACAACGACCTCGCGGTCGGCAAGATGGTCGACAAGATCTCGCACAGCAAGTACTGGAAGGACTCGGCCATCTTCGTCGTCGAGGACGACTCCCAGGCGGGCCTCGACCACGTGGACGGGCACCGGGCCCCGATCCAGATCATCAGCCCCTGGGCACAGCACGGCAGGACCGACAGCCACTACTACACCCAGATCACGATGATCCGGACCATCGAGCAGATCCTCGGGATCCACCCGATGAACCAGAAGGACAGCGCGGCCAGCCCCATGAGCGGCGCCTTCACCGCCCACCCGGACACCGCCCCGTTCAAGGCGCAGCCCAACCGCGTCCCCCTCACCGACGGTCTGAAGACCCAGCCGCCCTGCGGCTCGGACAACCCGGCAGCGCAGAGCCCCAGGGCAGCGGCCGTCTCGCCCGCGACGGTACCGGCGGACAAGCAGGACCTGGCGGCGACCTGGGACAAATGGAAGTCCAAGCAGCGGCTGACCGGCCCCCACGCCGTCCCCGACTACGCCAACCCCGCCCAGATGAACCACCTCACCTGGTACGAGACGCACAACTGGAACAGGCCGTACCCGGGCGAGAACAAGATCTTCGCGCCGCAGGACGTGCCGGGCGCGTACCTTCCGTCCTCGGAGAACGACGGCTGACGTCTGCTGGAAGCTGAGGGGCGAGTGGCTTCACCCCGGCCCGACGGCCACACCGTCGGGCCGTCTTCCGCCCCCCGGTCAGACCGCACCCGACGGAGGTATCAGGGACGCCGGCTCTCAGCACTGGGGACAATCCGGGGAGTTCGACTGGCATGCCCAACCGCGTTGCCGAATCGCGTGGTGAGCAGAGGAGACACCTTCCTCCGCTGCCCGTCCGCCTCCGGCTTCCCCCACGGAAGCTCCACCTCTACCGGCGGGAACGCTGCCACGTGACGCTTCAACTCTCCGGCCACCGAGGAGGGGCATGTCGACGGTACGCGTCCTGGCCCCCTTCGGCCGTGCCGAAGGTCGAAGCCGACCGGGCACGGCCTGCCGTTCTCGACCTGGAGCCCGGCCGAGCTGGCCGACTTCCTGGTCGCCGAGGGGGTGGTTGACGGCATCAGCCACGAGGGTCTTCGGGTCCTGGTCCGCGAAGAGGGCGTCTCGTTTCAACCCCGACCAACTCCTCCTGGCTCAACCGCATCGAGTCCCAGTTCACCGCCCCGCGCTACTTCTCCCTGGACGGCACCGACCACGCCAGCGATACAGAGCAGGGCAGGGCAGGGCAGCATGATCCGCCGCTACCTGATCCGGCGAAACCGCCATGCCGACGACCGCCGCCTCCAGGCCGTCGTCGCCAAGGCCAACGTGGCCTGATACGACGTCAGTCGGCCTGCAGGACGAAGAACAGGAAGCACACGAAGGCCCCCGAGGGCTTGTCCACGAAGATGTCGGGGTACAGCTCGCGGGCGCCCGGTGCGGGGAGCGGTTCGCTGATGACGTTGATCCGGAAGCCGGCCGCGGTGAAGGCGTCGGTCATCGCGTGCAGCGGCCGATGCCAGAAGGTCATCAGGGCGGTGTGCCCGCCGAGGGTCCATTCCTCGGAGTGCTTGTACGTCGCGAAGTAGTCGGTGCCCGGCTGCACGAGGCCGATGGAGGGGTGATCAACGGACACGATCAGCCGGCCGCCGGGAGTCAGCACGCGCCGCAGTTCGGCCAGCGGTGCCGTCCAGTCCTCCAGATAGTGCAGGACCAGGGACGCGACGACGTCGTCGAACGCGGCATCGGGGAACGGCAGCGGGCTGCCCAGATCGGCGAGGTGCAGGGCCGCGTCGTCGCCGAGCCGCTTCCTGGCCAGCTCCAGCATCTTGGTGCTGGAGTCGAAGCCGGTCACGATCGCGCCCCGGTCGCGCAGCGCCGCGGACAGGGGGCCGGAGCCGCAGCCGGCGTCCAGGATCCGTCGGCCGGCCACGTCCCCGGCCAGGTCCAGCATCGCAGGCCGCTCGTAGTGCGCGTTGAAGAGGCTGGTTTCGTTCTGGGCCGAGTACGCCTCGGCGAAGCTGTCGTAGTCGTTGGGCACGGCCTGCTCGCCGGGCCCGGCGGAACCCTCCGGGACAGGACGGATCCACGGCGGCTGCGAGGCTGCCGGGATGCCTGCGTGCACGTCAGAGCTTCTGGAAGCGGAAGTCATACGGTCGATCCTGGCACGCACGTCCCACCTGGCGTCGGGACATTCACGATCCCCCTGCTTGCCACGGCTGCCGATGAGCGCCATACAGGGCGTACGTTGTCTGATGCGGCACTAGACGAACCAGGACGGTGCCGAGACAAGCACCCAAAGCCGCCAGAAAGATCAGTGCGGGCCTGGAGCCCGACCGGACCTCCTCGCCGACGCATACGGATCAGGTCGGGCCGGGACGGATGTCGATTCGGCCGATCCAGGTCGGTGCCGTAAGGTTCAGTGTGCCGTCGCGGGGTGGAGCAGCTCGGTAGCTCGCTGGGCTCATAACCCAGAGGTCGCAGGTTCAAATCCTGTCCCCGCTACTCGAAGGTGAAGGCCCGGTGATCCCACCGGGCCTTCACTGGTTGTGTGCTCGCGGCCATGCGGCTGCGACGACCGCGCCCAGGTCGTGGTCGGTGCCGCGATCGGCGGATGGGACTTCACCACGCTCACCCAGCGCCGAACCGCACGGAAGATCACTGGGCGCGCAGCACGCCCCACAGCGGCAGCTGTTCGAAGAACTCGACGGCTTCGTCCCGCCACCGCCCCCGCCAGTTGGCCGCGACGGCGGCCGCCTCCTGGGCACAGCGGCGGATCTCGGCGAGCAGCTCGGTGTCGACGCCGTGGCGCCGGGCGATGCCCTGAATCCGTTCGACGGTCTCCGGCGGGCAGCCGGGGCCGGCGAGCGCCGACTCCACGACCGCCCGCTCCGCACCGCTCGTCGCTGCCAGCAGCGCGCACACCGCGTAGCTGCGGCGGCCCTCGCGAAGATCCGATCCGGCCGGCTTGCCGACCGTGCCCGCGTCCGCGAACAGGTCGAGGTAGTCGTCGCGCATCTGCCCGCTCACCCCGAGCAGTCGGGCGTACCGGGCCAGTTCGTTCTCATGGGCGGCCGGGTCCGCGCCCGCCGCGAGCAGACCCAGCTGCAACGGGGCCAGCACCGAGTACCGGGCGCTCTTGTACTCGGACACGGTGTCCAGCACCTCGCGGTCGGGCATCGGGCCGAAGTCCCGCTCCAGGTCGAGGAATTGCCCGCGGACCGTGTCCGCCCCCGCCGTCGCCTGTACGGCCGCCATCGCCTGCCGCAGCTCGCGGGGAACCGGCGCGGTCAGCAGCACCTGGACCGACAGAAACGCCGCCAGGTCCCCGGCCAGGACGGCCAGACCCAACGCCGTCTGCGGACGGCCGGGGAACCGCTCGCGGTAGGCGTAGTACACCGACGGCGCCCCCCGGCGTACCGGGGAGTCGTCGATGATGTCGTCGTGGATCAGCCCGTGCGTCTGCAGCAACTCAATGCTGAGCGCGGCCTCGTCCAGCCCGGGCACGGCAGCGGGAGCCACCAGGCGCGCCGCCTCGTACAGCAGCGCGACCCGTAGCCGCTTCCCGCCCCGCAGCGACATGTCCCGCACCAGCTCCAGCGCCTCGGGCACGAACGCATTGCGCGGCGGCCCCTGCTCGGCGACCGAGTCGAAGTAGTTCGCGAACAACCCGTTGAAGCGCTCCTGGTATCCGGCGAGCCGCTCGTGTACACCGGCCGCGTTGTCAGCTGTCATTGCTCTCCCTGGAACCCCGTCAAACAGGACGGCCGTCGACAGACACCGCCAGCTCGCATTCAACACCACCAGATCAACTCCGCGTAGCGACCAGGGCGGTCGTGCGGGGGTCGTGACTGCGCCCCCACCGCGCAGACGCTGCCGGGCACCTCGAATTCCTGAGGGTGCCCGGCAGCGCCTGACCGAACAGCCACATGCCCAGGCAGGTGAGGACCTCGTTGCCGTAGTACAAGGACACGGCCGACGCGCAGCACACGGCGCCCGACGCCGACGGCTGGACGTGGGGCCCGGCCACTCGGGCGCGGAGTCAGCGTCCCGGGCTGCTGGGGACAACCGACCGCATGATCGGCCTGGAACTCTCCTGCCATGCCGGGTAGTGGGTGTAGCCCGCGGCGCCGTGACCGTACAGCGCTGATTGGTCGATGTGCGTGTTCAGCGGCAGGCCGGCTGCGAAGCGGTGCGGCAGGTCGGGGTTGCTGATGAACAGGCGCCCGTACGAGACCAGGTCCGCGCGCCCCGATGCGAGCACCGCCTCGCCGGCCTCGCGGGTGGTCGGGGCGCGGTTCTCGCCGACGTTGGCGATGAGTGTGCCGTGCCAGCGCGGGCGCAGGTCGGCGAGGGCGGGGTAGCGGTCGTCGTCGGTGAGGTGGAGGTAGGCCAGGCCGAGGCCGTCGAGGCGGGCGAGGAGCGCGCGATAGACCGGGGCCGGGTCGGCCTCTTCCATGCCGAACTGGGGGTTGCCCGGCGAGAGGCGCAGGCCGAGCCGGCCGGCGCCGACTGTGTCCGTGATGGCCTGTACCAGTTCCAGCGGGAAGCGGATGCGGCCGGAGATGTCGCCGCCGTAGGCGTCGGTGCGCAGGTTGGTGTTGTCGGCCAGGAACTGGTGGATGAGGTAGCTGTTCGCGCCGTGCAGTTCGACGCCGTCGAAGCCGGCCCGGATCGCGTTGCGGGCGGCGGCGACGTGGTCGGCGATGGCCGTGCGGATGTCGTCGTGCGTCATCGCACGCGGTATGACCGGGTCTGCCTTGCCGTCCTTCACGTGTACGGGCCCGGGCACGGGGACGGCGGAGGGACCGGTCGGGATGTCGCCGAGGACACGGGAGCGTGGGTGCCCTTGACGGCCGCCGTGCATCAGCTGGGCGAAGATCCGGCCGCCGGCGTCGTGCACTGCCTCGGTGACGTGCTGCCAGGCGGACACGTGTCGTTCGGACTCCAGGCCCGGGATGCGCCAGCCGCTCTGGCCGCGGAGGCTGGGCCAGATGCCCTCGGTGACGATGAGGCCGGCGCCGGCCCTCTGGCGGTAGTAGTCGGCGACGATCGGTAGCGGGGTGCCGTCCTCTTCGGCGCGGAAGCGCGTCATGGGGGCCATCACGATGCGGTTGGAGAGGGTCAGTTCCGCTGAGGTGAAGGGCGTCAGGAGCTTCATCATGCGCAAACCGTAGAATCTGACACTGATGTCAAGTTCAAGTCCGCGAGGGGAGATGCGTGATGCGGATCGGTGAGTTGGCCCGCCGCACCGGCGTGAGCGAGCGTTCGCTGCGCTACTACGAACAACAGGGATTGCTCGCGTCCGAGCGGACGCCCGGCGGCCACCGGGACTATCCGGAGCGCGCCGTGGACCGGGTCATCCGCATCCAGGAGCTGTTCGCCGCCGGCCTGTGCAGCAAGAAGATCGCCCAACTGCTGCCCTGCATACGTGACCACGACGGCGGCCCAGCGGTCACCGCCACACCGTGGCTGGTGCAGGAACTGCTGGCTGAACGCGAGCGCATCCATCGCACCATCGCGGACCTGCGCCGCTCGCAAGCCACCCTCGACGAGGTCATCGACGCCGCCTCGCGCCCATGATATCGGTGACCGAAGGCCCCGTGGGCGCCCCCTCACCTCGGCGGTAGCGGCCCATCCGGCGGACAAGAGGTGCCCGCCGCCCACCGCATCACCGGCTGCCGGAGTTCGGCCTTGCACGATGTGGGGCGTCCCGGATGCTGATCGAACGAGCGGAGGGCGCTCCTGGCTTGGGAAGATGGGACTTGCCCAAGGCTCCGTCCACCGCGGGGAAGAAGTCACTTACCGGGTGGGCGTGTTGCTCCGTATCCGCGTGTTCGTGTTCGTGTTCAGGCCGGGGCATGGGCGGTGGCCGCGCAGGCAGGCGGAGTGTTGCTGGTCGAGACGGTCCGCAAGACGGGCACCCGGCTGCTCAGGAGGGGACGGGCTCTTGGCCAGCATGGTCGAAGGGCGGATAGCTCTCGCCGGCCATCCGCTCGGCCGCGTCAATGTAGTCGGCAAGAGCGTCGCGGGATTGAGCGAGGCTGCCCATCCGATCGTCCAGTCGCTGCAGCCGTGACCGCATCGCAGCGAGCAACTCGGGACACCCGGGCAACTGCGGGGCCTCGCCGACCGCGCAGGGCAGCACGTACGCGATGTCCTCGGAGGACAAACCGGCACCCAGCAGATGCCGGATCTGCCTGACCCGCAGCACGGCGTTCTCGTCGAATTCGCGGTAGCCGTTCGCGCCGCGGTCCGCCTCCAGCAGGCCCTGGGCCTCGTAGTAGCGCAACTGATGGGTGTTGACGCCCGTCCGACGCCCCAGTTCCCCGATCCGCATCAAAACCTCGCTTGACCTTCACACCGGTATCAACGTTGACGATGCTGCCATGAACAACACCACCGAAACACCTGTGACCATCATCGGCCTTGGACGGATGGGCCAGGCACTCGCCAGCGCGTTCCTCAAAGCCGGGCACCCCACCACCGTGTGGAACCGTACGGCCTCCAAGGCCGACCAGTTGGTTGCCGAGGGTGCCGTGCTGGCGCCAACGGTGAGCGACGCACTCAAGTCGGGGTCCCTGACGATCGTCTGCGTCACCGACTACCAGGCCATGCACGATCTGCTCGGCGCGGACGATATCGACCTGGACGGCATGACGCTGGTGAACCTGACCTCGGGTGACTCGACCCAGGCCAGGGAGGCCGCCCAATGGGCCGAGCAGCGTGGCGCCCGTTACCTGGACGGCGCCATCATGGCGATCCCACCGGCGATCGGAACCGCTGAGGCGACGATTCTGCACAGCGGGCCGCAGGCGGACTTCGAGGCACACAGGACAACACTCGACGCACTCGGCACTGTCACCTACCTTGGCGCGGATCACGGGCTGGCGTCCCTGTACGACGTGGCGGGCCTGGCCATGATGTGGAGCGTCCTGAACGCCTGGCTCCAGGGCACGGCCCTGCTCAGGACGGCCGGTGTGGACGCCGTGACGTATGCGCCGTTCGCGCAGCAGATCGCCACCGGGGTGGCCGCATGGCTGCCGGGGCACGCCGAACAGATCGACAGCAGCTCCTTCCCTGCCAAGGTGGCGTCCCTGGAGACCCATGTCCGGTCAATGGCACACCTGATCGAGGAGAGCGAGGCGGTGGGTGTCAACGCCGAACTGCCGAAGTTGATCAAGGCGATGGCCGACCGTGCGATCGCCGCCGGACACGGCGGGGAGCAGTATCCCGTGCTGATCGAAGAGTTCGGCAAACCCCGCCACGACTGACCGGTACCGACACCGGGATCTCACCTCGGGTGGTGGGGTGACGGGCTGTCCGACAGGTGGTCAGCACCGCGGAAAGCGCCTCTGAACAGCCGCAATGAGGATTGCCGAGGTCCTCGTTCGTGCCTGATTCGGAGGCGCTTTCCAAGTGAAGAGGCGCATCGGGTCCTCCCTGCGTGTACGCATTGAGGTCGGCGGTCGTGGTGTGGTCTCGCAAGCCGGGGACCTGCCGCTGGCGGTACGTGAGTTGATGTCTGGTTCGTCGTTGCAGGTGGTCAGCGAGTGCGGCGCTTGGCGAGGCGGCGAACGAGCAGGGGGACGACGGCTCCTGCCATGAGGGCGGCCAGCGGTACGGCGACATTCACCCAGGGGACTCGGAGGGGTTTGTAGGTGGCGGTACCGTCTTTGATCTCGATGTAGCCGCGGGGGCGGGCACCGGCTCCGCCCCCTCCTTCGCCGGTGTTGGCGGATCCGGCTTCGGGGCCCATGCCTCCGGCGAACCCGAAGCCGAATTCGGCAACCGGAATGACGGTGATTCCGTCGCTGGTGACGGGTTCGCCGAAGACGGCTGACGCCGAGACCCGACTACCGAGCTGTTCGGCCAGGCGTTCCATCAGGGCTGCGGCCATGTCGGCCTGCGGGACGGGCTGGTCCGGTGTGTTTGAGCCGGTCATCGGATACCTCCGGGGTGGCGGGTACGGCGGTACCGAGGATATGGGTGCCTGGCATGGGCCACAGGCGAATCGGGTTGCACAGCGGGGAGCCGGGCACACCACGGCCGCCTCGAAGCCCCCTTGGGCCGCGCCAAACAGTGGTCCCTGGGCCGAGGCCGCCGGGCCGACGTGCGTCCTGGCCCAGCCCTGCCTGTCACAACTCCAGGTGGGGGCGGCCCCGACGCCGCCCGGACGTGGTGCCGGGTGACCGCGGCTACGACCACGGCAAGTTCCGGCGTCAGGTCTGGGATCTCGGCGTGCAGCCACCGATCGCCCGCCCCGGCACCGAGCACGGCTCCGGCTCGGGCACCCAACGCTGGTTCGCAGAGCGGGCGTTCACCCACCTGCGCCGGTTCCGCCGGCTGCGGATCCGCTGGGAGATCCGCGACGACATCCACCAAGCATTCATCACGCACAACTTCCGCAAGGAGGCCACGTTCCGGGAGTGACGACGTCGGCTGACGAGTCGCAGGCGTCTCCCCCCTCGTGAGACGAGCCTTGAGAGGATCATGTCGAGCATGACGATTGCGTACATAGCCGTGGTGACAGGGGCGAACCCGGGGTTCGGGCGAGCTGCGCGATGCCGGCCTGGACCCTCCACCACGGTCCGCATGTGCTGGCCATTCCCGGCACCAGGAACCCGAGAGTCACCGAGGCTTCCCCCAGTGAGTCACCGGGTAAGGGGCAATGGGCCGGGCAAGGCCGCTCCGTTGGTCCGGCGAAGCTGACGGCCGATGCACGTCAGAAGCCTGGGTTCGCTGAGATAAAGAGCTGAACGGCCTCGAATGTGCCCAGTAGTGCTCTTTCCGAGGCAGCTTTTCCCGAGCTCAGGTGGGCTGCGACGGCAGCCAGCCGTGCTGCACGGCTCGCGCGCCCGCCGCGAAGCGGCTGCGGGCACCGAGGCGTTCCATCAGGTCGGTCGCGATGCGTCGCGCCGTGCGCTGGGAGACCCCCAGGCGTTTGGCGATGGCCTCGTCCGTGTGGCCCTGTGCCAGCAGGGCGATGGTGGTGGACTCTTGCGGGTTCAGCCCGTGGGAGTTCCTGGGAGCGGCCTCGCCGAGTGGCTGAGCGCAGGACCAGACGCCCTCGAAGAGGGCGCACAGTGCGGTGAGAGTGCCCTGGCTGGTGAGGACGACGGCGCCGGTGGCGGTGTCGTCGCTGCTGACGGGGATGACCGCGGTCGAGCCGTCAGTGATGATCATTCGGGTGGGCAGGGCCGGGGTGGTACGGATCTGACCGCCCAGCTCCGTGAGCCAGTTGGCATAGTCGACGGTGGGCTGGTCGTTGCGGACGCTGCTGAGGTAGACGGTGCGTATCCGCACCCCCCGCCCCAGCAACTGCTCGTCCAGCGGGCGCGACGCCTTCATCTGGGCCGCGGGCTGGGCGCCGCCCGGGGCGAACGACATGACGTCGGTGGTCACATCGCGGGTGAGCCTGGCGAGGCGGTCCCGGATCTGTTCGATGCCGATGAGTTGCTCGACGCCGGGGCTGGAGGCGGCCGGGCGCAGATCCGCGTATTCGGCGATCAGCTGCGCGGCGACGGCGCGCGAGGTCTCCAGGCGCTGCTGTTGTGCGGCCAGGTCCGCCTGTTGGCGGGCCATCAGGATCTCCATGCCGATCTCCGGCGAGACCGCCCTCGGCCTTCCTGGCTGCTCGATCGACGGCCGCACCAGGGCCAACTCGCTGAGCAGGTCGAGGGCATCGCGCACCTCGTCCTCGGGCTTGCCCACCCTGGCGACGAGCTCGGCGATCCCGCCCGGCGGATCGGCCAGCATCGCGCGGTAGACGGACTCCGCGACTGCGTCGAGTCCCAATGCGGTCAGCAACACACATCCCCCTCATTCATGCACAACTCCACCCCTGGATTCGTGTGGATCATGCCATACGGGGCCGATATCTGTATGTCCGGCATAAGGAAATAGTTCGGCGCTGGACCGAAGTGTCCATGGACGGAAGCGTCCACATTCCGCTCCTGGTAGGCGAGTTGTCGGTTTGGGACAGTCGGGTCATGTATCTCGTCCACGCCCGCCTGCAGGGACCGCCCGGCGCTTCCCTCCCGCTTGAGACGCGGTCCTTGGTCCGTTCCCAGATCCATGACGGCGACGGCGTCGAGCACGTCACCGTCCACCCGGATGCTCTGCCCCACCCGGTGGTCGGTCTCTACGTACGCGCCGACAGCCTGGCCGCCGCGGAATACCGGGCGGCCCTGGTCTGCCGGCTGCTGCTGGGCTGCGCCGGGTTCGACGGCTGGTCACTGCCGGTCGTCGAGGCGCCGATGGTCGCCCCCTTCTACGAGTCGCGGTTGTCCGACCCGGGACCCGCCGGTCCGGCGATGGACGGATGCGGCCAAGGCCATTTTGGTCCAGCCGAAAACCCTTCCACCCCCTCTGACCAGCAGCGAAAGTAGTTCTTGCCTGCAGGGAACACCGCCCGGCGGGCAACGGACCGGACAGCATCACCGCGGGATGCGAACCGGTCGAGGACACCGACACAACGTCAGAAGAGGGCTTTCCCCATGCTTCGTCTCCGTCTCGCCACGGCCGCCGCGGTCGCCACCATCGCTGCCTCGGCCGCGACCGCCGCCCCCAGGCAGACCATGGGCTGGTCGTAGCCCCCGGCTTCGGCCCCATCACCCCGGACCGCTCCCAGCCGCTCCGTAGGGCAGCTGCAGCAGCCCGGTGTCCCGGCCGCACATGCTGCGCAACACCCGCAGTACCGAGCCGCACCGGGTAGGCCCGGCAGCTGCCCGTGCCGCCCGTCACTGCATCCCGCATCGCCACTATTGAGGTTCCGCCATGCCCGAAACACCCCGCGCCACGTCCCGTACGGCCTGGAAGTCCGCCGCCACGGCCGCCCTGACCCTCGCAGGTCTCACCCTCTCCCTCGTCTCCGCTGCCCCCGCGACCGCTGCCTCGCTCGGCACGTGGGACAAGGTCGCCCAGTGCGAGTCCAGCGGGAACTGGCAGATCAACACCGGCAACGGCTACTACGGCGGCGTGCAGATCTACCTGCCCACGTGGAACGCCTACGGCGGCCGCGAATACGCCACTTACCCGCACCAGGCCACCAAGCAGCAGCAGATCCTGATAGCCGAGAAGATCCTCGCCGGGCAGGGTGCGGGCGCCTGGGGAAGCTGCGGGGCGAGCGCCGGCCTTGGCGGTGACCACGCCGACCCCTACCCCACCACCCCGCCCGCGCCGGTCGGCATGGTCCACCTGACGGCCGCGGACTTCACCGGTGATGGCAGAAAGGACCTGGTCGGCGTCGAATCGGCCACCGGGAAGCTGTGGCTCTACCCCGGCAAGGGCGACGGCGCCTTCGGCGACCGTGTCCAGATCGGTACCGGCTGGAACGCCATGAGCAAGCTCGCCGCCGCCGACTACACCGGCGACGGCAAGGCCGACCTGCTCGCCGTCGAGAACTCCACCGGGAATCTCTTCCTCTACCCGGGCACCGGCAGCGCGGTCGGCATGAACACCCTGGGTGCCCGGACCCAGATCGGCTCCGGCTGGGGCGGCATGCGGGACCTCACCGCGATCGACGTGAACAAGGACGGCAAGCCGGATCTGGTTGCCGTGGACACCAACGGCAGCCTGTGGGCCTACCCGGGTACCGGGTCCCTCGCGGGCAGCAGCACCCTGGGCGGCCGCGTCCAGATCGGCACCGGCTGGAACAGCATGGCCGAGCTGGCGAGCCCCGGCGACCTCGACTCGGACGGCAAGGCCGACCTCGTCGCCGTCGACCCGGCCGGCGCGCTGTGGAAGTACCCCGGCACCGGCGCCCTCAACGGCAGCAACACCTTCGGGGCCCGCAACCAGATCGGTTCCGGCTGGAACAGCATGCACCAGCTGGTCGGCGCCGACTTCAACAACGACGGCAAGGGTGATCTGGACGCCGTCCAGGCACAGGCCGGTTCCACCGGCGGCCTCTACTTCTACCCCGGCAACGGCAGCGGCGGCCTCGCCGACCGCGCCCGGATCGGCACCGGCTGGTAGCCGCGCCACCCGCACCGACTTCGCTACGCCTGCACCGCTCGCGCGGCAGTCCGCCGCGCCGCTTCCGGACTTTCACGCTTTCAGATTTCAGGAGACCCGTCATGTCCACGTTCGCAGCCAAGTTGAAGAAGACCAGCGTCGCCACCCTGGTCGTCGCCGCCGCGGTCACCGGTCTGGGCATCGCCGGACCGGCCGCTGCCCCGGCCCATGCGGCCGGCACCTCCGCCGTCGGGGGCGAGATCACCACCGCAGAGGTCATGTCCCGTGCCCAGTACTGGGTCGACCGCGCCGTTCCGTACAGCCAGTCTGACTACGACCCGGACCCGCAGGGCCGCAATTACCGCCAGGACTGCTCCGGGTTCGTCTCGATGGCCTGGCACCTGAACACCAGCCTCACCACCTGGACGCTGCCGCAGGTCGCCACCCGACTGTCCAGCCTGGACGAGCTGCAGCCCGGCGACATGCTCGACAACATAGACTCCCACGTCGTGCTCTTCGGCGGCTGGGCCGACTCGGGCCGCACCACGGCGAAGGTCTGGGAAGAGGCCCACCAGGGCACCACCGCCCGCGTCAACTCGTCCTATTACACCCGCAGTTACATCAACAACCACGGCTTCCGCCCCTACCGCTACACCAAGATCGTGGAGTCCAAGCCGACTCCGAAGGACGTCGGCATGACCAACCTCACCGGCGGCGACTTCGGCGGTGACGGCAAGGCCGACGTGGTCGCGGTCGAAGCGTCCAGCGGCAAGCTGTTCTCCTACCCGGGCATCGGCGGCGGCCGGCTCGGCGACCGCGTCCAGGCCGGCACCGGCTGGAACACGATGAGCGAACTGACCTCCGGCTACTTCACCGGCTCGGGCAAGCTGGACCTCGCGGCCGTCGACAACGACGGAGTGCTGTGGATCTACCCGGGCAACGGCAACGGCACCTTCGGCAACCGCATCAAGGCGGGCACCGGTTGGGACGGCATGCACGACCTGGCGGGCGCCGACCTCAACAAGGACGGCAAGAGCGACCTGGTGGCCGTCGAGTCCTCCACCGGCAAGCTCTACGCCTACCCGGGCAACGGCAACGGCACCTTCGGCAACCGCGTCCAGATCGGCTCCGGCTGGAACGGCATGGACCAGATCGTCAGCCCCGGCGACATGAACAAGGACGGCAACGCCGACATCGTGGCCCGTGAGGTCTCCACCGGCAACCTGTACGTCTACCCGGGCACCGGCGCCATCAACGGCACCAACACCCTCGGCTCCCGTACCCAGATCGGCTCCGGCTGGGACTCGATGACCAACCTGGTCAGCGGCGACTTCAACGGTGACGGCATCGGCGACGTGGATGCCGTCCAGGCCAAGGTCGGCGAGACCGGCACCTTCTACAGCTACCCGGGCACCGGCGCCATCAACGGCACCAACACCCTCGGCTCCCGTACCCAGATCGGCACCGGCTGGTAATCCCGCCGCAAGGCCCCCGACCGCCGCTCTCCGAAGGGCCGCCACCGCACCCACACCGCGGTGGCGGCCCCGCCTGCTCCCCGCCACTCTCCGGGAACCGACCCGGCCGATGAAAGGACCAGTGCCGCCATGGCACGCCGACACCTCCTCCGCAGGACCCGCGCCCGAGGGCGAGGCGCCGCGGTGGCGGGCGTGATGGCGCTCGCCTCCCTGGCCACCGGCGGCCACGCCGTCGCCGGGACGGCTCCCGACGGGACCACCGCCACCTACAACAGCATCACCCGGACAAGCACCGACGGAATGGGGCTGCAATCGGACAACGGCCGTGAGGCGCGCCGGGTCTCCGCCTTCGCATCCGCCCACCCCGCACTGGGACGGATCGCAACAGTCGACGTCCTCGCCGACACCTCCGGCGCCGGCGCGGGCCGCACCCTCTGCCACCCCACCAACATCGCGGGCGCCCAGGGCTTCTGCTGGTCCGCCGCGGACGACAACACCGGCTCCTGGATCCCGCAAGGGCTCACCGGCTCCGGTGAATCCCCCCGGTCACAGGCCCTGGTCAACGGCCGCAAGGTGCTCATCACCAGTTGGTACGGCGCTTCCGGGACCGAGCGGGTCACCCTCGCCGATGTGACGGACCCGGCCCATGTCACCTATCGGCACGTCCAGTTGGCCGCCCTCGACGACACAGGCGACAACTTCGTCCCGATCACCGGCGGACATGCCCACGCGGCGGTCTGGGCCGGCAGCAGGCTGTACGTGGCGAGCACCGGCAGCCGCATCGACGTCTTCGACCTGAACGAGATCTGGAAGATGGACGTCACCACCGACACCTCGTTCGGCATGGACGCGAAGGGCAAGGCCCACGGCGCGGGCCACCGCTACGTCCTGCCACGCGTCGGCACCTACACCTCCACGGGCCAGGGCACAGGCTGCGGCTCGTACGCCGGTGTCCCGCAGCGCCCCTGCATCACCGCGGCCTCGCTCGACCTCAGCGGTTCGCAGCCCGCCCTGGTCACCGCCGAGGGCGACCCGGGCAAGGTCGAGGGGCAGTTCGGCAAGGCCACCGCTCCCGTCGTCCGCTGGCCCATCGACCCGGCCACCGGCGTCCTCAAGGCCGACGCCGGCGGGCGCGTGCGCGCCCATGAAGCCTTCGCGTCCCCGATGGGCGGTACGCAGGGCATCGCCATGAACAACGGCCGGTTCGTCCTCTCGGGCCCCTGCCCGGAGTTCGTGCCCGCCGAGCACCAGCCGGACCCGGAGCACATCCGGAATTTCCCGGGCTGCCTCTATCACGCCCGGCCGGGCGAGCCCGTACGCCTGGTGACCAGGACCCCCACCAATCCGGAGAACCTCTCCTACTGGCCCGGCACCGACCAGCTCTGGACGGTCAACGAGTCCACCGGCGAACGCGTCGTCGTCAACACGCCCTGGCCCAAGGATCCCGCGCCGGTCGGCATGGTCCACCTGACGGCCGCGGACTTCACCGGTGATGGCAGGAAGGACCTGATCGGCGTCGAATCGGCCACCGGAAAGCTGTGGCTCTACCCCGGCAAGGGCGACGGCACCTTCGGCGACCGTGTCCAGATCGGCACCGGCTGGAACGCCATGAGCAAGCTCGCCGCCGCCGACTACACCGGCGACGGCAAAGCCGACCTGCTCGCCGTGGACTCGGCCACCGGCGACCTGTACGTGTACTTGGGCACCGGCACGGCGAACGGCATGAACACCCTCGGTGTCCGGACCCGGATCGGCACCGGCTGGAGCAGCATGCGCGAGCTGACCGCCATCGACATCAACGACGACGGCAGGGCCGACCTCCTGGCCGTCGACGCCGACGGCGCGCTCTGGGCCTACCCGGGCGCCGGGTCCCTCGCAGGCGGCAACACCCTCGGCAACCGCGTCCGGATCGGTACCGGCTGGGACAGCATGGCCGAACTCACCAGCCCCGGCGACCTGAACGCCGACGGCAGGGCCGACCTCGTCGCGGTGGACCGCTCCGGTGCCCTCTGGGCGTATCCGGGCACGGGCTCGCTCAACGCGAGCGACACGCTCGGCAGCCGAACCCGGATCGGTACCGGCTGGGACACCATGCGCCAGCTGGTCGGCGCCGACTTCGACAACGACGGCAAGGGCGACCTCGAAGCCGTCCAGGCCCCCGCCGGCTCCACCGGAGCCCTGTACTTCTACCCGGGCACGGGCAACACGGCCCTGGGGAGCCGCATCCAGACGGGCACGGGGTGGTAGCCGCTGCGTCGGCCGTGGGGGTTGATGGCGCTGTTTGCATGTCGACCATCCTCATCGGAACCCGATGCTCCTTGGCGCGGACACCTCGGTGCGGCTGCGGCCCCTGCCCTACCCGCAACGCGCTCTTTGCTTGCCAGGTTTGCCGTTTCCTACCCGCACGCCGGCGGCGAGGGCATCGCCCCGGCCCACGGTGCCCTCGTCGACCTCGTTCGCGACGCAGCGTCCTCGTGCGGCCGGAGCCGGAGAGGAGGGCGAGGGCGGTGTCCCTCGCGTGAGCGACCCGCCGGCCGGATCTCGAAGGCCGCAGACGCGCCTCGTGCCGGCCTGGTCGCGGGGGGCCGGAGCGCAACCCGCGTGGACGAGCCCCCGGGTGTGAGCATGCTCGATCGCGCCGTGCGGCCGATGAGCATGCCCGGGCCCCGGTCGGGCGGCGAATCAGCGCAGTCCGGCGAAGAGATCGTTCTCGGGTATGGCCGCGCCGGTGGCGTCCTGGACGCGTACGAAGGTCTCCATGCCCATCAACTCGCCGAACCTCTCCTTGCCCATCTTGAGGAAGAAGATGCTCTCGCCCTGACTGGCGTGCGCGGCCAGCGCGTCGAACTTCTGGCCGCTGAACGCGGTGGTGTCCACCCACGTGGTGATTTCATCGTCGGGAAGGCCGATCTCGGCCATCGCGGCGGCCTCGGCAGGATCCGGCTCCGGCACGTCCTCGTGAAACTCGCGCACGGCCTCACCGAACCGCTGCATCATCGAGTGGGGCATCGTCGTCCAATACACCTTCGGTGTCAGCGCGGTCAGCTTCAGCGCCGCCATCGTGATGCGGTGGGCCTGGATGTGGTCGGGGTGGCCGTAGAAGCCGTTCTCGTCGTAGGTGACGACCACATCGGGCCGGTAGTGCCGCATGAGCTCCGCGAGTCGGGCGGCGCCTTCCTCCACGGGGGTCTGCCAGAAGGAACCGGGGGCGTCGTTGCTCGGCCAGCCCATCATCCCGGAGTCGGCGTAGTCCAACATCTCCAGATCGCTGACCTTCAGGACGCCACAGCTCGCCTGGAGTTCCTGGCGGCGCATCAGGGCGACGGCCGCCGGATCGTGGCCGGGATCGCCCGGCTTGGCACCCCCCGGTCCGTCACCGCAACCGCCGTCGGTACACGTCACGAGAACCGTGCGGATGCCCTCCGCCGCATACCGCGCAAGGACCCCTCCGGTTCCGGTGGCCTCGTCGTCGGGGTGGGCGTGCACCGCCATGAGCGTCAACGGCCGGTCGGTCATGAAACAGTCCTCCTGCGGAATTACGTCTTGGTCCGAGTGCGCGGCGGGTGTACCGCGATCCCGGGGCCCGGTCCTATCGGGGCGGACGACCTTGCGGTCTCCGCGGTCCCCGCCCGTGCGGCACCGGTCCCTCGGTCGATGCAACAGCGTCGGCGGGGCCGGCTGTTCCCGGTCGACACCTCGGATCACGGGACGGTCGTCCGACGGAGGTCCCTCACCTCTCACCTGCTATCACGCGCGTCTCACCCACACCGTCGATGCATCTGGACCACAAGGCCCGAGGGCTTTCCCGGCATCCGAGGGGAGAGACCGAGATCCGGACCAGGCACGGCCCAACGCGCCGCCGACGAGCGCCCCTTCCGTCGTTTCAGCAGGTCAGCACTACGCGGGCACCGCACCACCGACAGACCAAGAACCTTCGGGTGTCGTACTCGCCGAAGAAGCTCGGGTTCTTCCAGAGCCGCGAGAAGGGGCGCCTGACCGGGGGATTTTCCCGTCAGGCGCGTTCTTTCGGGCCGCTGGGGCCGGGAGTTCGGGAGGGGTGGCGGATCAGGCCGGTGCGTTTGACGGTCGCCAGGAGCGGGGTGCTGTCGAGGGCGGTGACGCCGTCCAGGGGGCCGACGGCGTCGGTGTGGCCCGGCCGTCCTCGGTGAGCGCCGTGATCAGCGCGGTGTCGAGGTCGAGGGCCGTGCGGGACTGCGCGGTCACCCCCGACGACTACGCGGCGCTGCTGGCCGCCCGGGAGGCGGGGGCGCTGAGCACCCGGGTGCGGTCCCTGATCTCGGCGCTCGGCCTGACCTCCGCGGCCCAGGTCGAGGAGCTGCTCGACGCCATGGCGGACTGGCGCCACGGCTGCGACCCGTGGCTGTCGGTATGGGGCGTGAAGTTCGGCCTCGACGGCGGGCTGGAGGCCGGGGCCACCGAAGAGCCCTACGCCTGCGACCACACCTTCGCTGGAACGCTGACGTGGGAACCCGACGCACTGGTTGAGGCCGTGGAGGCGGTGGTCCGCCGTGGTTGGCGGGTCGGCACGCACGCCTACGGCGATCGCGCGGTCCGCGTCCTGCTGGACGTCTACGAGCGCGTCCTCGAACGCCACCCCGGCCTGCCCGCCGGCACGTTGGTGATGGAGCACGGCGGCCTGGCCGGCCCGGAACAGCGTGCCCGCGCCGTCGCGCTGGGCATCCCTGTCACCCTCCAGCAGCCGTTGCTGCACGACACCGCCGAGGTGGAGTTGGGGTTCTGGGGCCCGGAGCGTGTCGCGCGCCTCTTTCCCGCCCGCGGCTGGCTCGACCAGGGCGCCCTGGTCGCCGCCGGATCCGACTTCCCCGTCGGCCGGTTCGGCGCGATGCGCTCCGTCTGGGGCATGACCACCCGGCAGACCGTCATCGGCGTCCAGGGCCCCGAGCACGCCATCAGCTACGACGAGGCCGTCGCCCTGCACACCACCCAGGCCGCCCGCCTGCTCGGCGAGGAGCACCTGCGCGGCTCCCTCACCCCGGGCCGCCTGGCCGACCTCACGATCTGGGACCGGGACCCCGTCCACTGCCCCGCCGACGCCCTGCGCGACCTCGACCCCACCCACACCCTCATCGGCGGTCGTCCGGTCACGGCCGCACCGGCCGGCACGCGGTAGCAGGCCGCGCCCCGGGCAGGGGCGGCCGGTGCCGACAGGCCCTCTGGTTCACGCACGAGGTCGAAGTGATGATGGGTGCGACACGACGCCAAGGGGCGTGACGACCACGCGTGAGGAGAAGCCATGCCGACAGCTCCGCCGCCGTTCGACCCCGAACTCGCCGCGAGCCTGGAGTCGATGAAGGACGTGCTCACGACCGGCCTGTCCGTCGAGGACATCGAAGCCCTCCGCAACGGCCCGGGGGCGGACCCGATGGCCGAGGTCGACCTGACCATGGACGGGGCCTTCCACGTCGAGGACCGGTGGGCGCCCGGGCCCGCGGACGGCCCGGACGTCTCCCTCCTGATCTGCCGCCCCACCAGGCCGGCACCCGCGCGCCCCCGCCCGCTCCTGTACTACGTGCACGGCGGCGGCATGGTCGTCGGAAACAACAGGGACGGTATGACCGTGCCGCTGGCCCTGGCCGACGAACTGGACGCGGTCGTCGTCTCGGTGGAGTACCGGCTGGCACCGGAGCATCCGCACCCCGCGCCGATCGAGGACGTCTACGCCGGGCTGGTCTGGACGGCGGAGCACGCCGCGGAACTCGACGCCGACGCGGGCCGGATCGTGGTCGCGGGCACCAGCGCGGGCGGCGGTCTCGCCGCGGCGCTGGCGCTGCTCACCCGCGACCGCAAGGGCCCGCGGCCGATCGGTCAGTTGCTGATGTGCCCCATGCTGGACGACCGCAACGACACCCCGTCCGCCCACCAGATGGCGGGCATCGGCGTCTGGGACCGTTCGGCCAACGAAACCGGCTGGACGGCGCTGCTCGGCGCCTCGCGCGGCGGCCCGGACGTGTCCCCGTACGCCGCGCCCGCCCGCGCCGAGGACCTCACGGGCCTGCCGCCGGCTTTCCTGGACGTCGGCACCGCGGAGACCTTCCGCGACGAGGTCGTCGCCTACGCCAACCGCATCTGGCAGGCGGGCGGCGTGGCCGAACTGCACGTCTGGCCCGGCGGCTTCCACGGATTCGCCGACCTGGTCCCGCGGGCGCGGCTGTCCCGGGCGGCCCTGGCCGCGCATCTGAACTGGCTGCGCAGGCTCTTGGGCGCGGGCAGCGGCGAGTGACGCGGGGCCGGGCGGCGCTCCACTGCTCCGGCGCTTCCGTGCTCCAGCGCGTCAGTGCTTCAGCACGACGACGGCCTCGTCCGTGTATGTCAGGAAGGTCAGCGTCTCCTGGAAGTACAGCTCGATGGTGCTCGCGTCATGGGAGGCGTAGCCGATGGCCAGGTCCTGGCCGAGGTGGAGTGCGAAGTCACCGCCCCGGGTGGACAGGGCGAAGGCGCCGCTGAGCGCCGGCGCCCAGATCGGGGCGCCGTCCAGCATCCGGGTCAGGTGCGCCGCGATCGGGTAACCGTGGTCGGAGGTCTCGCTCACCGCCCGGTACTCGTCGGCGCCCAGCAGCAGGGCATACGGGCCGTCCACTCCGGCGAGGCGCAGCGACGTCAGTGCGCGGCTGACCGTGTCGGGGTACTCACGCGGCCGACGGGAAGGCTCAGCATCGGGTTCGACGTGCGGTTCCGCAGCCCGTCGACGCCCGCCGCCGGGTAGCCGTCGAAGATCGCCCGGTCCTCGGCGAACGCCATGGCGCGCCGCGTCCTTCACGGGCTGCCAGTCGGAGTGGTGCGAGCCGCGCTCGACGTCGTCCACGGCGGCCCGGCCGACGGAGAACGGCACCCGCAGTTCGACCAGCGGTCTGGCCTCCCGCAGGCGCGCCGTGACGCCGGGGGCCGGCGGGGCGATCTCCGTGAGGTGGCCGGTGCCGACGGCGGCGAGGCCCGGACCCACCGGTCGGGCACATCGACGACCCGCCGGCCCGCGACGAGGCGCCGGAAGGTGCGCCGGCGCCGTCGGTGCCGGGAATTCCTCCGTTCCGGAGGCGGTGCCGGCCTTCCGGATGCGGCACCGGGCGTCGTGCGTTGTCGTCGTCCCGCACCAGCGCCCCGAACAGCACCCCGAGCACGTGATAGGCGCTCCTTATCACCCCAGAAGAAACACCTCTTTGACTTCCTTCCGCGGGCGAACGGAGACTGATGCGGCGGCGGATCAGAAAGCGTCCGGAAAGGGCGAATTCAGGCGCCCGGCGCCCTGCTCCGCCGACCGGCGCCGCCCTGTGCGCCGGACGCATCAGCAGGGGGCGCAAGGGGGGGCCGAGCAGGCCATGGGCACCATCGAAGGCCCGATCGAGGATCCGGTGGACGACCTGTCGGTGACGGCGCCGAAGACGTGGGCGACCGGGGTGCCCGCGGTCGCCCACGCACTGGAGTACTCGCTGTCCCAGACGTCGGTGCGACGCACCGCGCTGACGCTGCTGAACATCAATCAGGCCAAGGGATTCGACTGCCCCGGCTGCGCCTGGCCGGAGCCCGCGGCCGGAAAGCGGCACCGCAACGAGTACTGCGAGAACGGCGCCAAGCACATCAACGACGAGGCCACCTCGCGGCGCGTCACCGCCGCGTTCTTCCGCGCCCACTCCGTGGCCGACCTGGGCCGTCGGTCCGACTACTGGCTCAATCAGCAGGGCCGACTGACCGAGCCGATGGTCAAGCGCCCGGGCGCCGACCACTACGAGCCGATCGGCTGGGACGCGGCCCTGGACCTGGTCGCCCGCGAGCTGCGGGCGCTGGACTCCCCCGACGAGGCGCTGTTCTACACCTCCGGGCGGCTCAACAACGAGGCCGCCTTCCTCCTCCAGCTGTTCGCCCGCGCCTACGGCACCAACAACCTGCCCGACTGTTCCAACATGTGCCACGAGTCCAGCGGGTCCGCCCTCCAGGAGACGCTGGGCATCGGCAACGGCAGCGTCTCGCTGGACGACATCCACCACGCCGACCTGGTCTTCGTGGTGGGGCAGAACCCCGGCACCAACCACCCCCGGATGCTCACCGCCCTTGAGGAGACCAAGCGCAACGGCGGGAAGGTCGTCGCGGTCAACACACTGCCCGAGGCCGGCCTGATCCGCTTCAAGCACCCGCAGAAGGCGCGCGGTGTGATCGGCCGCGGCACCCCGATCGCCGACCGGTTCCTGCAGATCCGCGCCGGTGGCGACCTCGCCCTGTTCCAGGCCCTGAACCGGCTGCTGCTGGAGGCCGAGGACGCCGCGCCGGGCACCGTGCTCGACCACGACTTCGTACGGGCCCACACCACCGGCTTCGCCGACTTCGCCGGGCACGTCCGCAAGACCTCCTGGGACGACGTCCGGGCCGCCACCGGGCTGGCCCGCGAGGAGATCGAGGAGGTGCACCGGCTGGTCCTGGCGAGCAGGAGCGAGATCGTCTGCTGGGCGATGGGGCTGACCCAGCACAAGCACGGCGTGCCCACCATCCGCGAGGTCGTCAACTTCCTGATGCTGCGCGGGAACCTCGGCCGCCGCGGGGCGGGTGTGTGCCCGGTGCGCGGCCACAGCAATGTGCAGGGCGACCGCACCATGGGCGTGTGGGAGCGGATGCCGCGGGAGTTCCTCGACGCACTGGGCCGCGAGTTCGGCTTCACCCCGCCCACCCGGCACGGGCTGGACTCGGTCGACGGCATCCGCGCCATGCGCGACGGCACGGCCACGGTCTTCCTGGGCGTCGCCGGCAACTTCGTACGGGCCAGCCCCGACAGCGACGTCACCGAGGCGGCCATGCGGCGGTGCCGGCTCACGGCCCACGTCTCCACCAAGCTGAACCGGTCGCACACCGTGTGCGGCGACACCGCCCTGATCCTGCCGACCCTGGGCCGCAGCGACCGGGACGTGCAGGCCACGGGCGTGCAGTTCTACACCGTCGAGGACTCCATGAGCGAGGTCCACGCCTCCCGCGGCAAGCTGCCGCCCGCCTCCCCGCACCTGCTCAGCGAGGTCGCGATCATCGCCCGGCTGGCCCGCCGGACCCTGGGCGCCGATCCGGCCGTCCCCTGGGAGGAGTTCGAGGCGGACTACGGCACCATCCGCGACCGGATCGCCCGCGTCGTGCCCGGCTTCGAGGACTTCAACGCCCGGGTGGCGGCGCCCGGCGGCTTCCGGCTGCCCAACCCCGTCAACCGGCGGGTCTTCCGCACCCCGAGCGGCAAGGCCGTCTTCACCCGCAACGCCTTCACGATGCCGCACGTCCCCACGGGCCATCTGCTGCTGCAGACCCTGCGCTCGCACGACCAGTGGAACACCGTCCCGTACGCGCCGAACGACCGCTACCGCGGCATCCCCCACGCCCGCCGGGTCGTCCTCGTCAACCCCGCCGACCTGGACGCCCTCGGCCTCGCCGACCGCGCCCCGGTGGACCTGGTGAGCGTATGGCACGACGGTGTGGAGCGCCGCGCAGAGGGGTTCGTGGCGGTCTCCTACCCCACGGCGCGCGGCTCGGCCGCCGCCTACTACCCGGAGACCAACGTCCTGGTCCCCCTCGACAGCGTGGCCGACATCAGCAACACGCCCACCTCGAAGGGGGTCCTGGTCCGGTTGGTCCCCGCCGGTCGTCCTCGCCCCCGGCGTGGCCGCCCCCGACGCCTCGTTGGAGCGCCATGTCTACACCACCTCCTCCTGCGGGCTGTGCGGCAGGGCCAGCCTGGACGCGGTGCGCACCGCGGCGGCCTGGAGCGTCGCCGAAGATCCGCTGCGGACCTCTCCGGAGGTGCTGGCGGCCCTGCCCGACCGGCTGCGGGCGGCCCAGCGGGTGTTCGAGCGCACCGGCGGCCTGCATGCTGCACTTCGCGCGCGCCGCGCGGTCCTGCTACGTCTCCCAGCCGGCCCTGTCCGAGGCGATCCGCAAGCTGGAGAACGAGCTGGACGTGCTGCTGGTCCGGCGCGGCCGGACCTTCGGGGGCCTGACCCCCGAAGGCGAGCGCATCGTGCTGTGGGCGCAGCGGATCCTGGCCGACCGCGACGCCCTCAAGGACGAGGTCGACGCCCTGCGCACCGGCCTCGGCGGGCGCCTGCGGATCGGTTCGGTCCCGACCGCCTCGGGCGCCGTCTCGCAGCTCACCGGACCGTTCTGCGCCGCGCATCCGCTCGTCACCGTGGAGGTGCTGGCGGACCTGCGCGCCGAGGACATCCTGCACCGGGTGCGGAACTTCGAGATCGACGCCGGCATCACCTATCTGGACCCGCGCCTCGCCGAGAGCTTCCACACGGTCGCCCTCTACGAGGAGCGGTACGTGCTGCTGACCGGCGTGGCCGACAAGCTCGCCCGCCGTCCCACCACGACCTGGACCGAGGCGTCCCGCCTGCCGCTGTGCCTGCTGACCACGAGCATGCAGGGACGGCGGGTGCTGGACGACGTCTTCGCCGGCCTGGGCCTGCGGCCGACGCCGCGGGTCGAAACGGATTCGGTGGCCTCGCTGTTCGCCCACGTCAGGGCCGGCCGGTGGGCCAGCATCGTGCCGTACGCCTGGCTGCACGTGTTCGGCGTCCCGCACGGCATGCAGGCCGTGCCGCTGGTGGAGCCCGACCACAGCGCGCCCATCGGCCTGGTGGCCGCCGCTCGGGAGCCGGGCTCGGTGATCGCCCGCGCCCTGGTGGAGACGGCGCGGCGCACCGACACCGCGGCGGTCCTGGAGCGCCTCGCGCACCCTCCGGGCTCCTGATGCCCCGCGCGGGCCCCTCGTCCTTCGTATGCCGCCGCGGTGGGACCGGGGCACCCTGGAGGTATGGTCCGCGCCAACGAAGAGGTCGAGGCGCTGCTCCAGGAGTACGCCGACCTCATCGCGATCAGTGGTGGTGACGCCTTCAAGGCCCGGGCGTACGAGAAGGCCGCCCGGGCCATCGGGGGCCATCCCGCCGACGTCTCGAAGCTCGACGTGCCGGGGCTGCGGGAGATTCCGCACGTCGGGGCGTCGATCGCGGAGAAGGTGGTGGAGTACCTGCGGTCCGGTCGGGTCTCGGTGATCGAGGAGACCAGGGCGGCGATCCCGGCGGGGGTGCGGGAGTTGATCACCATCCCCACGCTGGGCCCGAAGAAGGCCATGGTGCTCTACGAGGACCTCGGCATCACCTCGGTGGACCAGCTGCTGGACGCCGTCCACGCGCAGCGGTTGCGGGATCTGAAGGGGTTCGGCGAGAAGACCGAGGAGAACATCCTGCACGGCATCTCGCTGCTCCAGAAGGCGGGCGACGGGCGGATCCTGATCAGTGCCGCGATGGACGTCGCCGAGCAGATCACCGCGGAGCTGTCCCGGATCACCGGGTGCGGGCGGTGTGCCTACGCGGGGTCGCTGCGCCGGATGCGGGAGACGATCGGGGACATCGACATCCTGGTGGCGGCCGAGCGGTCCGCGCCGTTCATGACCGCGCTGGCGGAGCTCCCGTCCACCGCCGAGGTCATCGCGCACGGCGCGAAGAAGACCTCGATCCGCACCACCAACGGCCTCCAGGTGGATCTGCGGGTGCTGCCGCCCGCCTCCTGGGGCGCGGGGCTCCAGTACTTCACGGGGGCCAAGGCGCACAACATCCGCACCCGTGCGATCGCGGTGCGGCACGGTCTCAAGCTGTCCGAGTACGGGCTGTTCGACAGCGGGAGCGGGGAGTTGGTCGCCTCGGAGACGGAGGAGGAGATCTACGCCCGGCTGGGGCTGCCGTGGATCGCGCCGCCGCTGCGCGAGGACCGGGGCGAGGTCGCCGCCGGCCTACGGGGCGAGCTGCCCGACCTGGTGACCGAGGGCGACATCCGGGGCGATCTGCACACCCACACCGACCTCACCGACGGCCTGTCCCCGCTGGCGGAGATGGTCGCCGCGGCCGCCGCCCGGGGCTACAAGTACTACGCGGTCACCGACCACGCCCCGAACCTCTCCATGCAGCGGATGACCGACGAGAAGATGCTCGCGCAGCGCGAAGCGGTGCGCGCCCTGGACCGCAGGCACCGCGGCATGCGGCTGCTGCACGGCACCGAACTCAACATCGGCCCGGACGGGGACGTCGACTGGCCCGATGCGTTCCTGGCGGAATTCGACCTCTGCGTGGCCTCGGTGCATTCACACTTCAATCAGAGTCGGCAGGCGCTCACCCGCCGCCTGGTGCGTGCCTGCGAGAATCCCCATGTCTCGATCATCGGGCATCCCACCACCCGTCTGATCGGTAAACGCCCGGGAATCGACGCGGACTTCGACGCGGTATTCGAAGCCTGTGCGCGGACCGGCACCGCGCTGGAAATCAACGCCCATCCCGAGCGGCTGGACCTGTGCGACGAGGACATCCTGCGGGCCAAGCGCCACGGCGTGAAATTCGCGGTGAACTCCGACGCCCACTCCACCACGCATCTGCCCTATATGCGCTACGGAGTCGGCACGGCTCAGCGCGGCTGGCTCACGAAGGACGACATCATCAACACCTGGCCGCTCACCGCACTGCGGCGTTTCCTGCGCGGCGGCGCCCGCCGGTCGTAGCAACCGGCCGGATCCGCCGCACCGTCAGGCGGGCTCGGCCGCCGCTTGCTGGCCGCGGGCCCGCCGGCGCACCCGGTCGAGCAGCGCCGCGGGGTCCGGTTCGGCCTGGAGACCGCGGAGCAGCAGCAGCCACAGATCGCCCAGGTGCTCCTCGATGTTGCGCCGCCCCTCCAGCGCGTCGGAGACGGTGTGCAGGCCGAAGAAGGCGCAGACGATGCCGTGCGCGGTGGCGGCGGGCGGCACTCCGACGGCGAGTTCGCCGTTGCGGTCGGCCTCTTCCAGCAGCTCGGTGACGGCTTCGATCCAGCCGAGGAACGGCGCCGGGAGCTGGGTCTCGATGGCCTTGCGCTCCGCCCAGAGGCGGGCCCCGGCGCGGACCACGATGTCGTCCCGGAACGCCCGGGCCACCTCGAAGCTCAGCCCGACGAGTTTCTCCAGGGCGGGCACTCCGGGCTGTCGATAGCGGCTGATCAACTGCGGCCAGGTGGCGAAGTGCTCCTCGACGATGGCGAGGGCGAGCTTCTCCTTGCTGGCGTAGTGGAAATAGATCGCGCCGCTGGTGCGGCCGGAATGCGCGCTGATATCGCTGATGCTCGTCCCGGCATAGCCCCGTTCGTCGAACAGGGTGGCGGCCGCTTCCAGCAGGAACCTACGCGTCGTCTTCGCCCGGGTCTGCACATGCCCCTCAGATGTCGTCCTCGTGCCAGCTGCAGGAAATCTACCGCGGTCGGCCACCGCCAATTCGCGATGCCGCCCGGCACTTCCCCACGGTGCGCATGTTCGAATTTCGATATTCCCTAGTCATATGAATACGTCACCTGTCGGCACGGTCGGCGGGCGCGGACCGCTCAGCTGGTCCCGCACCGTCGAGCGGGAGTTGGTGCACCGGACCTCCGTGGCGGAGGTCCTCCTCACGGACGTCCGGCGGGCGGACGCCGCGGACGCCTTCGAGGCGGCGGCGTCCTGGCCGCGCGCCCATACGACGTTCCCGCGCGACGGGTCGCAGCGGCACAGCCCGCTGGTCCTGGTGGAGACCCTGCGCCAACTCGGGCTGTACGTCCCGCTGCGGTTCCACGGGGTGCCGGCGGCGTGCCACGCGATCATCACCGACCTGTATTTCCGCCTGCGCCCGGAGAGCGAGCCGCCGGCCGGGCCCGGCGCGACCGAGATCACCTGCCGTGCCCGGGTGAGCGACGTCCGACGGGCCCGGGACGGCTCCGTCACCGGCCTGCGGCTGGACGTCGCCTTCGCCGCCCGCGGAGCGGTGTTCGGCCGGGGCGGCGGCGGGGTGCGGTTCGTGGACGGGGCGGGCTACGCCGCACTGCGGGCGAGGAGTGCGCCCGGGCCGACGTCACCCCTGCCCCGGACGACGGCACACCGGCCGGCAGCCGCCGCGCTGACGGTGAACCACCCCCAGGACGCGGTCCTCGCCGAGGACGGCGACGGGTTACTGGTGGCGCCGGCCGACCCGCTGCACCCGTTCCTCTTCGACCACCCCACCGACCACACGCCCGGGATCGTGCTGTTGGAGGCCGCGCGGCAGGCCGTGGCCCACCGCAGCCGGGGTGCGCTGGCCCGGCCGTGCGCCGGGCGCCTGAAGGCGGTCAGGTTCACCGAACTCACGCCGCCCGCACGGGTGCTGTGCATCGGTCACCACTCGACCTGGGTGTTCCGCGTCGTCCAGGACGGCACACCAACGGCCTATGGAACCCTCAGTTACCCATAGGGCATAAAATATGGACATTTATCGACCTATTGACCCTGCTGCGCGGTCGTCCGTAACGTAACGATCGTTATTTTCCGACGCCGAGCGCGCCCAGGTCTCCCGGTCCGGGAGCCGCCCTCCGCCGGAACCCCTCAGCCCGCTGCCGCGGCCGCGCACCGACACCGTCCTGCCTTCCGAGGCGCCCGGTCGCGTCGCCGCCCGCCGGGCCCATCGGAACGGAATCTCGGATGACCGCACACCGCATCCTTTCCTGGACCCCAGCCGCCGTGGTCTTCGACTGCGACGGCACGTTGATGGACACCGAACGCCACTGGGTGGACGCCCGTGACACGGTGCTGCGCGAGTACGGCCACGTCCCCGCGCCCGGCTTCTCGGAACAGGCCCGGGGCCTGCACTACACCGCGTGCGGACGGCTGATGGCCGAGTCCGTCGGCCGGCCGGAGCTGACCGAGGAGCTGACCGCGGCGCTGCTCGACCGCTTCCGGCAGCGCGTCACCGCACATCCGACGACCATGCCCGGCGCCCCCGAACTGGTGCGCTCGGCCGCGCAGTTCGCACCGCTGGCGGTGGCCAGCAACTGCCCGCTGGAGGTCGTCGAGTCCTGCCTCGACGTGGCCGGGCTGCGGCGGTACTTCGACCATGTCGTGGTGCCCGACGCCACCACCAGACCCAAGCCGTATCCGGACGTCTATCTCACCGCGTCCCGGCTCTGCGGGGTCGAGCCGGCCCGCGCGCTGGCCGTCGAGGACTCGCACTGCGGCATCCAGGCCGCCGCGGCGGCGGGGTTGCGGGTGATCGGCGTCGGCCCGCGGCCCGCCGGGCCGGCCGACGCGCTGGCCGACTGGTGGGTCCGTTCCCTGGAAGAGCCGGCCGTGCAGGGCTGGGCGGGGGCCCGCATCCCGGCCCAGGGTTCCGGGCCGGGCTCCGCCGGGAACGGCACCCGGTAGCGCCCGGACGCCTTATCGCCCGGGCGGGTTAGGGTGGGGGCATGCTTTGACGCCTGCCCGCGGCCCGGGCACCCCCGCCACCTCCTTCGTTCCCGCATCCCTGATCCGGATCCACGAAGGAGAGTTCCCGATGACCACGTCGGCCCTGATCGACGTCCCCGACGCGTTCGTCGCGTCCTACGGTGCGCACGGCGCCGCGGAGCGTGCCTGGCTGACCGAGCTGCCCGCGCTGGGCGCGGCGTTCCTCGACCGCTGGGCACTGCGGCCGGACGGCCCCGCCCGCTACGGCATGGCCTCGCTCGTCCTGCCGGTGCGGCAGGCGGACGCAACGCCCGCCGCGCTCAAGCTCCAACGGCCGCGGGAGGAGACCGCCGGCGCCACGTCCGGCCTGCGGGCCTGGCGCGGCAACGGCATCGTCCGCCTGCTCGACCACGACGAGGCCAGCGCCACCCAGTTGCTGGAACGGCTGGACGCCAGCCGGCCGTTGTCGGCGGTGCCCGACGACACCGAGGCGCTGCGGATCCTGGCCGAACTGATGGCGCGGCTGGTGGCGGTGCCCGCCCCGGCGGGGCTGCGGCAGCTCGCCGACCTCGCCGCCGCCATGCTCGACCAGACCCCGCAGGCCGTCCGCGCACTGCACGACCCGGCGGAGCGGCGGCTGGTGCGCTCCTGTGCGTCCGCCGTGGCCGGGCTGCTCGGCGAGAGCGGGGACCGGCTGCTGCACTGGGACCTGCACTACGACAACGTGCTGGCCGGCGAACGGGAGCCGTGGCTGGCCATCGACCCCGAACCGCTGGCCGGCGACCCCGGCTTCGAGCTGCTGCCCGCCCTGGACAACCGATGGGACGACGTGGTGGCGACCGGCGACGTCCGGCGGGCGGTGCTGCGCCGCTTCGACCTGCTGACCGAGGTGGTGGGCCTGGACCGCGAACGGGCCGCGGGCTGGACGCTCGGCCGGGTCCTGCAGAACGCCCTGTGGGACGTCGAGGACGGCGAGTCCGCCCTCGACGCGGACCAAGTCGCCATCGCCACCGCACTGTTGGAGCACCGGATGTGACGCGGCCGATGAGGCACCGCGGTCGGGCGTGAGCCGTCGTCACCGCCCGGGCCGCCGCGCCGCGCCGTGTTCCGCGGCGCGGCGGCCTTCTGCCATGCTGCCGGGCGGGGCACTCCCCCGCCCGGCAGGGGAACCGCGCCCGTCGTGACCGGCCGACGAAGGGGCAGCACGTGAACGACACGGACGAGCAGGACACCGGCCTCCCGCGGGACGCCGCGCGGATCGCGCTGACCGACTCCGCCGCCGCGCTGCTGCGGTCGCTGCGGGAGCAGCACGGGCCGCTGATGTTCCATCAGTCCGGCGGCTGCTGCGACGGCAGCGCACCGATGTGCTACCCGGCCGGAGAGTTCCGTACCGGCGCGTCCGATGTGCTGCTGGAGCGGCTGGCGGTGGACGGAGTGCCCGAACCGGTGGGGTTCTGGATGTCGGCCGACCAGTTCGCCCGCTGGCGGCACACGCATCTGACCGTGGATGTCGTACCGGGGCGGGGCAGCGGCTTCTCACTGGAGGCGCCGGAGGGGGTGCGATTCCTGATCCGCTCGCGGCTCTTCACCGACGAGGAGCGGGCCCGGCTCGGCGAGTGAGGCCCGCACGGGCGGCAGCGGCAGGCGCACGCGGCAATGGTGAGACCCCGCGCACGGGGGAGAACGCGGGGTCTCACTGGGAATAACGGAGTGCGGGCGGTCGGGGTTCCCCTCGGGCGAAGATTTCGCGAAAGAATTTTTTTCCGGGCCGGGAGCCGGGCCCCGACGGGAGGCCCGGGCGGCTACGACTCGTCCTGCACCAGGCGCTCCAACATGTCCTGGAACTCCATGTCGACCACCACCCGCAGGCCGTCGCCGTCCGGTTCGCTCAGCGGTGTCATCATCCCGCGGCGCCACCAGTACACCCGGGGGCTGATCGCGCCCGCCGCGTCCTCGTGGCCGGCCGCCGCGAACTGCGCCATGGCCTGGAGCGCCGGGATGACCTGGGCGTCGTGGATGCGGTGGAACGCCAGCTGATGGCGGAAGGGCAGGGCGACCAGGGCGCCGTCCCGGGTGAGGGCGGTGCCCATGAGACGTTCGACCAGGTCGTCGAGGACGAGCACCCGGCTCGCGGTGAAGAAGGAGTCGCCGAGCAGCACTTCGAACGCCGAGCCGTCGCCGCGCCGGACCGTCTCGTGCCCCTCGACCGGCAGGGCGCGCAGGTTGTTCATGGCGCGGATGCGCAGCTCGGCCACGTCGCCGAGGTCGCTGAGGGAGTCCTCGCTGAGCATCTGGACGGCCTCGGGCAGGTCGAGGGCGAGCACCTCGCGCAATCCGGGGGCCGGTTCGTGGCCGTAGCGGAAGGCGTCGGAGGCGGGCAGGGTCTCCTGGGCGACGATCCGGGGGTAGAGGCAGGCCCGGATCTCGTCGTGGGAGAGGATCTCCAGCGGCTGCGGGCCGTCCATGGTGCGCAGCACCTTGCCGACGTGGTCGCGGATGAGCCGTGGCCAGCAGCGCTCGCCGCGGCGGTCGCGGTGACAGACGGCGGCCAGATTGCCGAGGCCGAACTGGCGGCCCGCGGAGTCGGTGACCACTCCCGGATAGGCGGTGACCTCCAGACCGTGCTCGGCGAACGTCTGCCGGACCTCGGATCTGAAGACCCGGCCTTCCCGCTCCGAGAAGAAGCTGAACTCCTCGTCGCGTGCGAGCTCGCGGGGATCCCGCTTCGGTCCTCGGCGGAACAGACCCATCTCTTCCTCCCGGCTGCGGCCGGCCGCATCGGTCCTTGAATGCGCCGATCGTAACGGGTGCCCCTGACAGCGGCGTCGCCCCGCGTCCGGGACGGAACGCGGGGCGACGGTGGGGGACGGTGAGCAGAGAAGGGAGAAGGCGGACCGGGGGAAAGAAGAGGCGACGGACCGCGGGCCAGGTCGGGGCCGCCCTGTCCCGCCTGCCGTCCGGGCGACCACGGGACCGTGCGGACACCACCGAAGGGTTGTCCCGTGATCCCTGGCGGGCGCGCGGCGTCAGATGCGGCCCTCCCCCAGCTGACGCCGGGAGGTACCCCCACGCCGCGTTGTCGGAACATCCGGATACACCCGGTATCCGGATGCCCCTCCGCCTTGCGATGCACCGCATCTGACGCCGTGCGCTGATCCACCAGGAATTACGGGACAACCCTTAGCCGATGTTGACGTCGATGCAGGCGTAGAAGGCGTTCGCGGTGTCGGCGATGTTCCAGACCGCGAGGATCTTCTGCTGGCCCTTGATGTTGCCGAAGTTGACGGTGTGGGAGACCTCGGCCGGGGGCTGGGCACCGTGGCCGTCGACCTCGGCGACCTTCTGGCCGTTGGCGAAGTACTGCCAGTTGGTGGTGGCGTGCCGGGCCGTGAACCGCCAGGTGAAGGTCTGGCTGCTGTTGATCGGGGTGACCTTCCACGGCTTGGAGTCGTCGTCCAGGTCGGCGAACTGGCTGTTGCCGCCGCTGCAACTCGTCAGCCCCTTGGGCCCTTCGACGCTCTGCGGCTCCCACTTGATGGGGCCGCAGTCGACGGTGCCGGCGGCGCACTGGGCCTGCCGGCTAGGAGGCGAGGAGACGTAACCGTGGGCACTGGCCGAGCCGACCGGCAGACCGACGACGAGGAGGGGGGCGATGCCGGCGCCCAGGGCGAGGGCCAGCCTTCTCTTCTTGTTCATGTCAACCCTTTCGCGTAGGGGGGTGGTTGACGTGAGGGCATGCCAGGTGATTGGTCTAGACTTAACGCTCTGACCGCGTACGGTCAAGAGGTCGCGCAGGGCTCGCCGCGCACCCCGCCCGGCGCGCTGGACGCCCGGACCACCAACTCCGGCGCGAGGCGCACGGTGCGGACCGGACGGCGGGGGCCGGGGACCGGGGCCGTGGCCGTGGCCGGGCGACGGGTGAGCAACCGGGCGGCCTCGGCGGCCAGTTCGGCCACCGGCTGACGGACCGTGGTGAGCGCCGGATCGGCCAGGCCGGCCAGCGGGACGTCGTCGAAGCCGGTGACCGCGACCTCGCCGGGCACGTCGGCGCCGAGCTGGCGCAGGCGTTGCAGCGCGCCGGCCGCGATCAGGTCGTTGGCGCAGACCACCGCGTCCGGGCGGGCGGGCCAGATGCGGTCCACGGCGGCCCGGCCCCACTCCACGGAGAAGTCGCCGAGCACCGCGCGTTCCGGTGCGGACGGGTCGAGGGCGGCCACCCCCGCCGCGTAGGCGGCGCGCCGTTCGGCCGCCGCCGAGGCGGTCCCGGCGGCGCCGAGGAAACAGGGGCGACGGCGGCCGGTGGCGGCGAGGTGTTCCAGGACGAGGGCCATCCCGGCCGCGTTGTCGACCGCGACCGAGTCGGCGACGCCGGGGCCGCAGCCCCGGTCCAACAGCACCAGCGGCACCTGCGCCGCGGCGGCGGCCACCGCCTCCCGGCTGCGCCGCTCGTCGACCGGGATGAGCAGCAGGGCGTCCACCCGGCGGCCCAACAGGGCGCCGATCCGGGCGGCCTCGGTCTCCGGGTCGTCGTCGCAGTCGGCGAGCAGCACGGCCCGGCCCTCGGCGTGCAGGACGTGCTCCAACTCCCGGACCAGGGAGGGGAAGAAGGGGTTGGTGATCTGCGGGAGGACCAGGCCGACGGTGCCGGTGGAGCGGCTGCGCAGCGCGCGGGCGACCTCGTTGGGGCGGTAGTCCAGGCGGTCGGCGGCCTCCCGCACGGCGCGCGCGGTCTCGGCTCCCACCGGGCGGGTGCCGGCCAGCACTCGGGAGACGGTGGCGACGGAGCAGCCCGCCGCCCGCGCGACGTCCCGCAAGGTCACTTCGGCCACGACGGCGTGCCCTTCCACTACGGGACGGCGGCCCTGCACACCGCGCCGTCCCGGACGATGGCGGCAAACGTTATCACCGCCCGTGCACAGGCGTACCAGCTCCGTGCGCTCCGTACCAGCGGGTAAGCAGGTCGTTTGCCTCACACTTCGTTGACGTTTCATTGACATCTCCGCGTGGCATGAGCGAAATTTCCGGAGAACGTTTTCCCGAGGTAGCGCCCGGTGCGAGCACCGGCTCCACTGGAGCGGCTGACGCCGTGCCCCTGGCTGGCGCGCCCCAGAGATCGAGTTCACCCCGCTTCACCGTTCCGCAGAGCAAAGGGGCTCTCCCGTTGGCCAGAAAGATCATCCTCGACTGCGACCCGGGGCATGACGACGCGATCGCCATGCTCCTGGCCCACGGCAATCCCGACGTCGAACTGGTCGCCGTGACGACCGTGGTCGGGAACCAGACGCTGGAGAAGGTGACCCGCAACGCGCTGTCGGTGGCGGCCATCGCCGGCATCACCGGTGTGCCGTTCGCCGCGGGCAACCCGCGTCCGCTGGTCCGGTCCATCGAGACCGCCCCCGACATCCACGGCGAGACCGGCCTCGACGGGCCCGAACTGCCCGAGCCGGCCTTCGAGCTGGACCGCCGGCACGCCGTCGACCTGATCATCGACACCGTGATGGCGCACGAGCCGGGCGAGATCACCATCGTCCCCACGGCCGGGCTGACCAACATCGCCATGGCGGTGCGCAAGGAGCCCCGGATCGCCGAGCGGGTGCGCGAGGTCGTCCTGATGGGCGGCGGCTACCACGAGGGCAACTGGAGCGCGGTCGCCGAGTTCAACATCATCATCGACCCCGAGGCCGCGCACATCGTCTTCAACGAGAAGTGGCCGGTCACCATGGTCGGCCTGGACCTCACCCACCAGGCGCTGGCCACCCCCGAGGTCGAGGCGAAGATCGCCGCGGTCGGCACCGCACCGTCCCGCTTCGTGCTGGAGCTGCTGGACTTCTTCCGCGAGGCGTACCGCGAGAACCAGGGCTTCGACCACCCGCCGGTGCACGACCCGTGCGCGGTGGCGTACGTCATCGACCCGGACGTGATGACCGTCCGCAAGGCGCCGGTCGACATCGAGCTGCGCGGCGCGCTGACCCTGGGCATGACCGTCACCGACTTCCGGGCGCCGGCACCAGCCGACTGCCACACACAGGTCGCGGTCAAGCTCGACCACGAGCGGTTCTGGAACCTCGTGGTGGACGCCCTGGAGCGGATCGGCGAAGGCCGGGCATGAACATCTCCACCGCACCACGTACCACCGAGGTTTCCGGCGGCGGGTCCGGCGTCCGGATCGGCGTGCTGGTCACCGCGCTGCTCGCGGCCTGTTTCGCCTTCCAGCTGAACGCCAGCATGCTCAGCCCGGCGCTGAAGAGCATCGAGGACTCGCTCGGGGCCAGCTCCGCCGAGGTGGGCATGACCCAGACCGCGTTCTTCACGTCCGCGGCGCTGTTCTCGCTGTTCCTGCCCCGGCTGGGCGACGTCTTCGGCCGGCGCCGGGTGCTGGCCGGCATGCTCGGCCTGATGGCCGTCGGCTGTGTGGTCGCCGCGCTGGCGACCAGCATCCCGATGCTGTTCGCCGGGCGGATCATCCAGGGCGTGAGCGGGCCGGTCGTCCCGCTGTGCCTGATCATGCTGCGCGTCGAGGTCAAGGAGCCGAAGAAGTACGGCACCCTGCTGGGCGTGATCACCGCCGTCAACGGCGGTATCGCCGGCGTCGACTCGCTGGCCGGCGGCTACCTCGCCGACCACCACGGCTTCCAGTCGGTCTTCTGGGCGATGGGCGTCGTCGCGGCCGTGGCCACCGCCCTGGTGGCGACCCTGACCCCGGAGTCCAAGGCCGCCACCGCGTCCAGGATGGACTGGCCGGGCGTGGCACTGCTGGTGGTCTCGGTCGGCGCGCTGCTGATCGCGCTGAACGAGGCCGGGAAGCTGGCCGACGCCGACTGGACGATGATCGCCGTGCTGGTCGTGCTGGCCGCCGCCGCGTTCGCGCTGTTCTGGCGGACCGAGAACCGCAGCGGGCACCCGCTGGTCGCCACCCGGCACCTCAAGCAGCGGGCCACCTGGTCGCTGCTGCTGACCACGGTGCTGACCATGACCGGCGTGTTCGCGGTGATGAACGGGCTGATCCCGGCCTTCGCCCAGGACGCCCAGGCCGGTCTGGGGATGTCCGCCGAGCAGTCCGCGTGGTGGACGCTGACGCCGTACGCGCTCGCCGGGCTGGCGATGGGCCCGGTGGCCGGCCGACTCGCCGCGACCTTCGGCTACGGCCGGATCCTGCGGCTGGGCCTCTTCGGCTCCGTGGGGTCGGTGGTGCTGATGCTGCTGACGATGCACAGCCAGACGCACGGACTGCTGCTGGTGACCTCGCTGCTGGTCGGCATCACCTACGCGGGCGTGGCCAACATCGTGCTCAACGGGCTCGGCATCGTCCTCTCCCCCGGTGAGAACCCCGGCTTCCTGCCCGGGCTCAACGCGGGCGCCTTCAACCTCGGCGCGGGGCTGAGCTTCGCGGCGCTGTACGCGGTGAAGACCGCGCTGGCGCCGGCCGATCCGACCTCGGCCGGCGGCTACACCGCCGGCATGATCGCCGGTGTGGTCATCCTGGCGCTCGCCATCGCGACGTCGTTCCTGATCCCGAAGCCGGTGGCGGCCGAGGCCCAGGACTGACGGCGCGGGCCGCGCACCGACCGCCCGCCGCACCCGGACCCCCGGGGCGGCGGGCGGTCGCGTTTCCTCCCGCGCGGGGCGCCGGCCGGCGCCCGCTCCCTGCCCCGACCTCCGTCGTGTTGTCAGCACGAGGGGAAAAGGGAGACTGGAACAGGAGGCAACGGAGGCAGATGGTCATGGAACACGGCATGGACAAGACCGGTCCCGCCCGGGACGACATGATGAAGAAGCAGCTTCGGAGCCAGCTGACCATGGACCGTTCGCTGCGCGCGGACGAGAACCGCGAACTGGAGCCGGCCGGCGAGGACCAGCCGGTGGCGGCGCCGTCACCGGAGAGCATCTACCGCGGTGGCACCCCGCACGGCATGTCGGAACGCGACGTCGGTGTGCGCTCCGAACTGGCGCAGTACCTCGGCCGCAGCCTCTATCCGGCCGAGCGCAACGACATCATCCGTACCCTGCGCAGCAACCACGCCCCGGACCGCCTGGTCACGATGGCCGAGCAGCTGCCCGCGCACCACCGGTACGGCAATGTGCAGGGCATCGCCGAGTCGCTCGGGCTGGGCACCGAGGACCGGCGCTCCTGAGGCCGAGGAGCGCTCGCTGGCGGACAATGCCACTGAGGGCGCGACACCACCCGACACTGAGGCGAGGAGGAGGGCGGCAATGTCCGACGACGCCATGGGCGACGAGGTCTACCAGCCGCCCAGATCCGATCCGCAGGACTATCCCAACGACCTCGACATGGAGGACGCCCTGGACGAGCCGGGGCTCGACGAGGCGCTGGACACCGGCTATTCGCCACCGGAGCGCCCGTTCGTGGTGAACCACGAGGGGACCACCGCGCAGGAGCAGCACGACCGCGAGTCCCTGGCCCATCGGCTCGCCAGCGAGCTGCCGGACGTCTGCGCACCGGACGGCGACGGCATCGGGGATCTGCCGGACGGCGCCGGCGAGCCCTATGACGACCAGGTCGGCGAGGAGCGCGCCGGCCGGATCGTCAGCTACGACGAGGGCTTCTGGCGCGGTGGCGGCAGCAACGACATCGTCGCCCGGGACGTCGGGATCGACGGGGGTGCGGCGTCCGCCGAGGAGGCGGCGGTGCACATCGCCCACGACGTGGGCGGGGTGGTCGAGGGCGAGGTTTAACGGAGGCTCCCTCCGGTCCGTTGCGGGATCGGCAACAGACTTTGCCGGACGGTCGGCGTACGGCGGACGCTGTGCCGTGACCGGACGAAGAGGAGAGCACATCCATGAACCACGGCCATGGCAGCGGCAGCGGCAGCGGCAGCGGCACGGACACGGTCCCCGACGAGGAGTTCTGGGACGCCCGGTACGCCGAGAGCGACCGGATATGGAGCGGGAACCCCAACGTCGTACTGGTCCGCGAGGTCCGTGACCGGGCCCCGGGCACCGCGCTGGACCTGGGGTGCGGCGAGGGTGCGGACGCGATCTGGCTGGCCACGCAGGGCTGGCGGGTCACCGCGGTCGACGTGTCCGGGGTGGCACTGGGCCGGGCCGCGGAACAGGCCGCGGCGGCCGGGGTCGCCGACCGCGTCGACTGGCAGCGGCGCGACCTGACGGAGTCGTTCCCCGAGGGCGGATTCGACCTGGTCTCGGCTCAGTTCCTGCACAATCCGGGCGAGATCTTCCGGGAGCGGATCCTGCGGACCGCGGCGTCGGCGGTGGCGCCCGGCGGGGTGCTGCTGGTCGTCGGGCACGCCGGGGCGCCGCCCTGGGAGCACGCGCAGGCGCACCCGATGGAGCGCTTCCCGACGACCGAGGAGGTGCTGGCGGCCCTCGCACTCCCCGCACAGGAGTGGGAGGTGCAGCTCAGCGAGGAGTTCGCGCGGGTGCAGCACGGCCCCGACGGGCAGCCGGCCCAGCGGACGGACGCGGCGCTGAAGGTGCGGCGCCGGGGCTGACCGGGGCCGTCCTCGGTGGCGGGCGGGTCGGCCGTCCGCCACCGGGGTACCGGGTTCTCAGGCCGCCAGCGCGGGCAGCGGCTTCTCGTACAGCCAGTTGTGCAGCAGCGGGCGGACCGGGCCGGCACAGCGTTCGGCATGGGCCAGGAACGCCGCGGTGTTGGCGCTGCCGCCGCGGTGCTCGCCGTGCCAGCCGCGCAGCACGGCGAAGAACCGGCTGTCGCCGACGGACCGGCGGAGCGCGTGCAGGGCGCACGCGCCGCGGACGTAGACCCGGTCGTCGAAGATCCGCCGCTGACCGGGGTCGGCGACCCGCAGGTCCTGGGGGCGGTCGCGCAGCGAGCGCCACTCACGGCGGGCGATCTCGTCGGCGCTGTCCTCGCCGATGTGCTCGGACCACAGCCACTCCGCGTAGGTGGCGAAGCCCTCGTTGAGCCAGATGTCGCGCCAGTCGCGCAGGCTGACGCTGTTGCCGTACCACTGGTGGGCGATCTCGTGCGCGACCAGGGTCTCCGCGCCGCGCTCCCCGTCGATGTGGTTGCTGCCGAACACCGACCGGGTCTGGTTCTCGACCGGGGCGGCGAGTTCGGCGTCGACGACCACCGCGCCGTACGCCTCGAACGGGTAGCGGCCGAAGTGGCCGCTGAACGCCCGGAGCATCTCCGGCTGGCGGGCCAGGTCGTGCGCGGCGTCCTCGGCCATCCACGACGGGTAGGAGTTGTGCAGCGCGATCGACGGGTGCTCCGGGCCGAGGTGGGCGGTGCCGCTGTCGTGCCGGAAGCGGCCGGTGTAGAGCGCGGCGAGGTACGGGGCCATGGGGCCGGGGTGGTGGTAGGTCCAGCATTCGCGGTGCCCGTCGCGGCGGCGTTCGAGCAGGGTGCCGTTGGCGAGGGCGTGCTGACCGTGCGGGACGGTGATCCGGAAGGTGAAGGCCGCCTTGTCGTCGGGCCGGTCGTTGCACGGGAACCACGACGGGGCGCCGAGCGGCTGGGAGGCGACCATCGTGCCGTCGTGCGGGTCGCCGGTGCGGTCCCAGCCGATCGGGCCGAACGGCGAGCGGACCGGCCGGGGCCGGCCGCGGTAGCCGACGTCCACGGTGAAGCGCGTGCCGGTGGCGAGCGGGTGCGGGGTGTCCAGGTACAGCTTGCCGTTCTGCTGACGGGCCCGGATCCGGGTCCCGTCGATCCGGGCGGTGTGCGCGCTGAGCCGGGAGAGGTCCAACTCCACCCGGTTCAGGGGCTCGTTGGCCACCGCCTCGATGCGGGCCCGGCCGTCGAGGCTGCCGTCGGCCGGGCGATAGGACAGGTGCAGGTCGTAGGAGACCGTGTCGTGCGCGTAGGTGCCGTGCCGCGGGAAGTAGCGGTCGGGGCGCGATCCGCCCAGGCCGTCGGCGACCGTCGCGACGAGCGGGAGCAGGGCGGCGCCCCTGATGAGGGCGCGCCGACTGCATCGGGTCACGCGGCAGCACCACCTTCCGCGAGCGCCGCGGCGGGACGGGTCGGGCGTTCGCCGGCGATCGGGTTGCCGGCCCAGCGGGTGTGCGCGGGCACGCTCTCACCGCGCATGACCAGGGAGGACGGTGCGATCGAGGCGCGCGCGCCGACGTCGGTGCCGGGGAGCACGATGCCGTGCGGGCCGAGCGAGGAGCCCTCGGCGAGCCGGACGGTGTCCAGGCGCATGATCCGGTCGTGGAACAGGTGGGTCTGCAGCACGCAGCCGCGGTTGACGCTGACGCCGTCGGCGAGGGTGATCAGGTCGGTCTCCGGCAGCCAGTAGCTCTCCAGCCAGACGCCGCGGCCGATCTTGGCGCCGAGGGTGCGCAGCCACCAGTTGAGGACCGGGGTGCCGGTGAAGGCGCCGGCCATCGACGGCACGGCGAGCGACTCGACGAAGGTGTCGTAGAGCTCGTTGCGCCAGACGAACGGCGACCACAGCGGGTGCTCGCCGACGGTGAACCGGCCGACCAGCGTCCACTTCGCCAGGGTCGTGATGAGCAGCGCCAACAGGCCCGAGAGCAGCAGCAGCGGGGCGCCGACCAGCGCCGCGAGGCCGAGGCCGCCGCGGGTGAAGGCGTCCTGCTCGGCGAGGAACACGCCCTCGGCGAGGGCCACTCCGCACATCAGGGGCAGCACCCGGCACAGTTCGACGGCGGCGCGGGCCAGGACCAGCTTGCGCGGCGGCGCGAAGGTGCGCGCCGGGTCGGCCTGGGCCGCCACCCGGGGCAGCGGCATCGCGGGCCGGCCCAGCCAGGACATCCCGGGTTCGCCGTCGGCGGGTGCGTTGGAGAGCACGCCGACCAGGCTGTGGTCGGGGACGTCGTGGCCGGGGTCGACGATGCCGGAGTTGCCGACGAAGGCCCGGCGGCCGATCCGGACGGTCCCCAACCGCAGCCATCCGCCGCGGAGTTCGAAGGGGGCGACCAGGGTGTCGTCGGCCAGGAAGGCGCCGTCGTCGACGTGCAGCAGGGAGGGCAGCGGCAGCACGGTGGAGATCTCCGCGTGCTTGCCGACCTTGGCGCCGAGCAGCCGCAGCCAGTGCGGGGTGCCGAGGCTGGCGTAGAGCGGGAAGAGGCTGCCGCGGGCGCCGTCCAGGAGGCGGGTCACCAGCCAGGCGCGCCAGGCAACGCCGCCGCTCGCCGGGTGCAGCCCCGGCCTGATGCCGCGGCCGAGGAGCCGCACCGCGGCGGCGGTCACCAGGATCGAGGAGCCGGTGGTGACGAGCGTGAAGACGGGGACGGCCAGCAGCAGGCGGACCGCCGCGGTGGCGAGGGTGCCGCTGTCGCGGAGCAGGAAGTACGCGCCGACCAGTGCGGGGGCGGTGGACAGCAGCGCCAGCAGCGGCAGGCCCAGCAGGGAGAGCCCGTAGGCGGCGCTCCAGCCGAGCGAACGCCGCCAGCGCGGGGCGGGCCATGCGGCGCCGGCCATCCGCTCGGCGGCGCCGGCCGGGCGGGCCGGGGAGCCGGACCAGCAGGCGCCCTCGGGGATCTCGTCGTCCAGGCAGGCACCGGCGGTGAGTTCGGCGCCCTGTCCGACGACGGCGCCGGGCATCAGCATGCTGCGGTGGGCGACCCGGGCACCGGCGCCGATCCGGACCGCGCCGATGTGCAGGGTGTCGCCGTCGAGCCACCAGCCGGAGATGTCGGCCTCGGGTTCGACGCTGCAGCCGTCGCCGAGTTCGGCGAGGCCGGTGACCGGCGGCATGGTGTGCAGCGCCACGTTCCGCCCGGTGGTGCAGCCCAGGGTCCGGGCGTACAGCCGCGCCCAGGGCGTACCGAGCAGGGACGGGATGCCGAAGGCTGCGACCACGCGTTCGGCGGTCCACAGGCGCAGATGGGTGGCGCCGCCGCGCGGATAGGCGCCGGGCCGGATCGAGCCGGCGAGCGTCCGGGCGGCGAGGGCGCCGAGGGCGCAGCGCATCGGGGCGCTGTAGAGCACCACCCAGCCGACGATGATCAGCCACCAGGCGGTGTGCGGGGCCCAGACCTGCGGGGCGAGCCAGCCGAGGATGTTGTCGCCGAGCGCGAGCCCGACCAGTCCGCGCAGGCCGGCGACGCCGTACAGGGCGGTCTGGACGAGGAGTTGGACGACGCCGGCACGGCGCGGGACGGGGCGGACCGGGCGGACCTCGTCCACCGGGCCGCCGAGCGAGTCGAGGTGCTCGGCCATGTCGCGCAGCACCGGGTGGCGGTAGAGGTCGGCGACCGAGACGCCGGGGTGGTGGGCGCGGAGCTGGGAGGCCATCCGGGCGGCGACCAGGCTGGTGCCGCCGAGGGAAACAAAGTCGCTGTCCGGGCCGGGCCGGACGCCCAGGAGTTCCTCCCAGATGCTGGCGAGGCGGGCAGCGGTGCCGTGCAGCGCCGGAGCCGGGGCGCCGGCCGCACCGTCGACCGGGGCGGTCGGCAGCGGCCAGGGCAGCGCCTTGCGGTCGACCTTGCCGGACGTCCGGGTGGGCAGGCTCTCGACCTCCGCGAGGACGGGCACGAGCTGCGCCGGCAGCCGTTCCTGGAGCAGCGCGCGGGCCTTGTCCTGCTGGAAGCTGGAGCCGTCGGCGGTGCGCTGCTCGGGGACGACGTAGCCGACCAGGACCTGGGTGCCGGCCGGGGTGGTCTGGACGGCCGCGGCGGCGCCGAGGACGCCGGGCAGGGCGGCCAGCGCGGCGTCGATCTCGCCCAACTCGATGCGTCGGCCGCCGAGTTTGATCTGGTCGTCGGCGCGGCCGACGAAGAGCAGGCCCTCGGGTTCGGCGCGGACCAGGTCGCCGGTGCGGTAGGCGCGAGCGGTGTCCAGGACGTCGTCGGGCCGGAAGCGCTCGGCGTCCTTGACCGGGTCGAGGTAGCGGGCGGTGCCGACGCCGCTGATGAGCAACTCGCCCTCGGCGCCGTAGGGCACCGGCCGGCCGGCCCGGTCCACGACGGCCAGTTGCCAGCCCTCCAGGGGCAGGCCGATGCGGACCGGCTGGCCCGGCCGGAGGCGGGCGGCACAGGCGACGACGGTGGTCTCGGTCGGGCCGTAGGTGTTCCACATCTCGCGGCCGGATCCGGCGAAGCGGTCGACGAGAGCTGCGGGGCACGCCTCGCCGCCGACGATCAGCAGCCGGACCCGGCGCATCGCCTCGTCGGGCCAGAGCGCGGCGAGGGTGGGCACGGTGGAGACCACGGTGATGCCCCGCTCGACCAGCCACGGGCCGAGTTCGTGGCCGGCGCGGACCAGCGAGCGGGGGGCGGGCACCAGGCAGGCGCCGTGCCGCCAGGCGAGCCACATCTCTTCGCAGGAGGCGTCGAAGGCGACGGACAATCCGGCCAGTACCCGGTCGCCGGGGCCCAGCGGCCGGTCCTGGCAGAACAGGACGGCCTCGGCGTCGACGAAGGCGGCGGCGGCGCGGTGACTGACCGCGACGCCCTTGGGCGCGCCGGTCGAACCCGATGTGAAGATGATCCAGGCGTCGTCCTGGAGGCCCGGGGGACGTGGCGCCCCGGCGGGCCGGGCCAGGGCGGGCGGCGGGGCGGCCGGGCCGAGGACGGCGCAGACGGCGGCCTCCCGGAAGACGGTGGCGGCCCGCTCGTCGGGGTCGTCGGCATCGACCGGGACGTACGCCGCTCCGCTGCGCAGCACGGCGAGGATCGACAGGTACAGCTCGGCGGTTCCGGAGGGCACGCGGACTCCGACCCGGTCGCCGGGACCGATCCCGAGGTCCCTGAGCTGCCGTGCACGACGTTCGGTCTCGCTGCACAGGTCGCGGTAGGTGATCACCTCGGCGCCCGTGTCCAGGGCGATCGCCTGGGGGTGTGCGGCTGCGGTGGCGTCGAGCACGTCGAGCAGGGTCCGCGGGGCCGGGGTGCCGACGGTGCGGTAAACGGCCCGTGCGGGCAGTGGCTCTGACGGCTCGAAGGACGATTCGAGAAGGGGCGACGACATCGTTATGCCTCTGTTGTGTCGGTGCCGGTGGGTGGAGACCCTCGGACATTCGCCACTAGAGATGCCGCTGACCAGGCATGGGTTCTCGCTGGGGACCCACAGATCCACCATTCGAACGTGTTGTGAAAGCGGCCGATGCGCGCTTGGCCAGGCAGCAGCGGGAAATTGGCCCCGACACCTGACCACGGCGTGAGAAAGAATTGACTCCGACCGGAGATTGTTTTCGGCACCGCCGCCCCGAAGCGACAAAAGTGCAGGTCAGAGCCTTGTGAGCGATTGGTTACGGGTCAACCAGTCAAACCTTGGCCAAATGATTGCGCAATTGAACAAGTATTCATGAAGTTCTCAGACCCGTCTCACCGTCCCGTCACGATGCCGCCATACCCTCGAAAGGCCCCCTCTACACCTCGGGGCGCCCACCGGAGGTCATCCCAACCGGGCCCGATGTCCGTCTACTTGAGAATGTTGACCGCACGGGCCACCACCAGCACCACCGTCAGCAGCGAGACCGCCGACTGGAGCAGCATCAGCAGCTTCGCCCAGCGGGTCAGCGGCATCACGTCGGTCGGACTGAAGGCGGTGGCGTTGGTGAAGGACAGGTACAGGTAGTCGGCGAACTGCGGCTCCCAGTGCTCCGGGGCCATCTCCGGCGTCGCCATCTGCGGGAAGAGGAAGTCGGGGTAGCGGCGCACGGCGTGGACCCGGGCGACCGGGCCGCCGCGGTCCCACTCCCAGTACCAGAGCGCGAAGACGATGACGTTGGTGGCCCAGATGGCGCCACCGGTCGCCAGCAGCTCCCCGGCGTCCTGACCCTCCGTGCCGCGCACCAGGCCGATCACCAGATGGACCGCGGACCACCCGTTGGCCGCGCTGATCATCGCGATCAGCACCAGCCCCGCCCACCGGTAGAGCCGGGAGACCCGCTCGATGCGGTACGGGTCGGCCGCCACCAGCACCAGCAGCAGCGCGGTCTCCAGCCCCGGCAGCAGCCACTCCGGATGGATCGCCAGCCGCTCCGGCAGCCGCCACTGGAGCGCCACCGCCACCAGCATCGCGAGCGTCGAGGGCCAGCGGGGCTCACCGCGGGTGACCCGCCGCCAGGCCGGCCGCAGCCGCCGTCCGGCCTCCTCCACCCCCGCGACGGCAGGCGCCAGCAGCGCCTCGATGCGGTCCAGCCGCTCGGCTTCGGTACCGGCTTCGCCCGCCTTGCCGGGCTCGGGGTTCTCGGACATGCGCCTCATGCTCACCCGAGGTCGCAGCGGTGTCCAGCAGCCCGTCCCGGACGCCGGGACGGATCCGCCGCGGGGTTAAGAGTCGGTCAAGAACTTGCGTCCTTGTGCAAGTACCCCGTGGGCAGGGTCTAGACTCCTAGAGGTTTGACGAAGCGAGCACCTCGTTCGGTGAGGCGTCGTCACGGACACAGGCCACTGATCCCACCCGTCGAGAGACGCTCCGGATCAGGACAGGTCTCCCCGGCCCAAGGGGTGACCCCAAGTGGCTGCCCGCACACGGGGCTACGCCGTGACGTGCCAAAGCTCTGACGAGTAGGGGTGAGCCGGTCGACGGCGACTGGTCCGCTCCTTGCCGGATCGACGACGGCGCGCCCGACGCGCCCCGGCCGGAAGGAGGCGAGAGACATGGAATGCAGTAGTCCGGGCCATCATCGGCCCCCCTTCCGTCTGCCCTCGCTCACTTCCGGCACGCGGTAGTCATCTCCCCTGCGCGGCCTCCCCGCCGCCCCACGCCCCCGTACGGCCCACCGCCGTCACGGGTCGCCGTGCTGCGCGCCCGCGCAGGGGAGATGACTGCCCCGCGCCCCCAACACCTCCCCCGCTCGGGGGACTTGGGAGGTTGCCATGACCGACACCACGATCCGTTCCACGGCCGGGGCCACGACCACGGCCCCGGCCCCGCACGCCACCGCGGTGCTCGACGACGCGCACACCGGTGACATCCGCGGCGCGCTCGGCACCATCAAGCACGACGACACCGCCCCGCGCCGGGGCCTGTCCGCCAAGCTCAAGACCCTGCTGGCCATCGTCGGCCCCGGCCTGATCGTGATGGTCGGCGACAACGACGCCGGCGCCTTCACCACCTACGGCCAGGCCGGCCAGAACTACGGCACCCACCTGCTGTGGACCCTGCTCCTGCTCGTCCCGGTCCTCTACGTCAACCAGGAGATGGTGCTGCGGCTGGGCGCCGTCACCGGCGTGGGGCACGCCCGGCTCATCCTGGAGCGGTTCGGGAAGTTCTGGGGCGCGTTCTCAGTCATCGACCTGTTCCTGCTCAACGCGCTGACGCTGGTGACGGAGTTCATCGGCATCACCCTCGCCGCCGGCTACCTGGGACTGCCCAAGGTCGGCGCGGTGCTGCTGGCCGCCGCCGTGATCATCGCCTCCGCCTTCACCGGGTCGTTCCGCCGGTTCGAGCGGATCGCCATCGCGCTGTGCGCGGCGTCGCTGCTGCTCGTCCCGCTCTACTTCATGGTCCACCCGTCCACCGGCCGGATGGCCCACGACTTCGTCGTCCCGCACCTCCCCGGCGGGCCGGGCCAGTTGTCGGCCGTGATGCTGCTGATCATCGGCATCGTCGGCACCACCGTCGCCCCCTGGCAGCTGTTCTTCCAGCAGTCCTACGTCATCGACAAGCGCATCACCCCGCGCTACATGGGCTACGAGAAGGCCGACCTGTGGATCGGCATCGCCATCGTGGTGCTCGGCGCCGCCGCCCTGATGGGCTGCGCCGCCGCCGCTTTCGCCGGCACCTCGGGCGCCGGCGCCTTCACCGACACCGCCGGCATCGCGCACGGCCTGGCCGCCCACGCCGGCAAGCTCGCCGGGGTGCTGTTCGCCATCGCCCTGCTGGACGCCTCGATCATCGGCGCGTTCGCGGTGTCCCTGTCCACCGCCTACGCCATCGGCGACGTCTTCGGCATCCGGCACTCCCTGCACCGCGGCGTCGGCGGCGCCAAGGGGTTCTACGGCGTCTACGCGGGCCTGGTCGCCGCGGCCGCCGCGATCGTGCTGATTCCCGGCTCGCCGCTGGGGCTGCTCACCGAGGGCGTGCAGACCCTGGCCGGGGTGCTGCTGCCCTCCGCCTCGGTCTTCCTGCTGCTCCTGTGCAACGACCGGGCGGTGCTCGGCCCCTGGGTCAACGGCCGCCGGACCAACGCCTTCACGGCCGCCGTCGTCGGCGTCCTGGTCACCCTGTCGGTGATCCTCACCGCCGCCGTCCTCTTCCCGGACCTCGGCCCGGGCACCATCCTCGGCATCATGGCCGGCTGCGGCGGGGCCGGCGTCCTGGCGCTCGGGTACGCGGAGGTGCGGCGGCGCCGCAAGGGCTGGGCGCGCGGCGGCCGGCCGGTGGACCGCACCGGCCGGGACGACTGGCGGATGCCGCCCCTGGAGACGCTGACCCGCCCGGTCCTCTCCACCGGGCACAAGGTCGGCCTGGCCGCCCTGCGGACGTACCTGCTGCTCGCGATGGCCCTGGTCGTCGTCAAGATCGTCCAGGTCGCCCTCGGCCACTGAGGACCCCGACCCGCCACGGGCCCGACATCGGCCCACTGCCGGCCCGCCGCCGGCCCCGTCCCCTCGTTCCCCGTCCCCGAGGAGGTGCTCCGTGCACACCCTGACCATCGTCGACTTCCTGGTCCGGCTCGCCACCGGTGTGGCCTGCGGAGCACTCATCGGGGTCGAGCGCCAGTGGCGCGCCCGGATGGCGGGGCTGCGCACCAACGCCCTGGTCGCCGCCGGCGCCACCCTCTTCGTCCTCTACAGCACCGCCGTCGGGGACTCCGGCAGCCCCACCCGGGTCGCCTCCTACGTCGTCTCCGGCATCGGCTTCCTCGGCGGCGGGGTGATCCTGCGCGACGGCGCCGGGGTACGCGGGCTGAACACCGCGGCCACCCTGTGGTGCTCGGCCGCGGTCGGCGTCCTGGCCGCCTCCGGGCGCCTCGAATTCGCCGTCCTCGGCACCCTCGCCGTGCTCGCGGTGCACCTCGTGCTGCGCCCCGCCGGGCGGCTGCTGGACCGGGCCCCGGCGTCCGGTTCCGACCCCGACGCGGCCGTGCACGCCACCGTCCACGTGGTCTGCGAGCGCCGGGCGGAGACGCACATCCGCGCCCTGCTCCTCCAGGCGCTCACCGCCTCCGATCTGACCCCCTTCAGCCTCCGGGCCCGCCGTGACACCGAGGACACCACCGGCATCCGCGCCTCGGTCACCGTCTCCGGCGACCTCGCCCAGGCCCTGGAGCAGGTCATCGCCCGACTCTCCCTGGAGCCGGACGTCCGGGACCTGCACTGGCACCTCGACGAGTCCGAAGTCGCCCCGGAACAGCGGGCACTGGCCTGACACGACGACGCGCACCGGCCCGCCCGGTAGCCGTCGCCGGCACGACGTGTACCTCACGCGGTGCGGATGCCTCGTTCCGAACGCCGCGTGCGGACCGGCGCGGAAGGGGCGGCGACCGCCTCGGCCCCTTCACCGTCCGCCGGTTCCGCCCTGCCGGGCAGCCGCCCACCCGCCGCGTCGGACCGTTCAGCCGAGGTTGGTGACGGGGAGCAGGCCGCGCTCGGCGAAGACCTTCTTGGCGACGAGCGTGGCGTTGATCGACCGCGGCATGCCGCAGTACACGGCCGAGTGCAGCAGCGCCTCGGTGATCTCGGTGGTGGTCAGGCCGACGTTGAGCGCGGCGTTGAGGTGAACCTCCAGCTCGATCTCGCAGCCGCCGAGCGCGGTGAGCACCCCCAGGGTCACCAACTGTCGTTCGCGCGGCGCCAGTTCGGGACGTGCATACATGTCGCCGAAGGCCCATGCCACCACCTGGTGACCCAACTCCGGCGAGGTGTCGGCGAGGGAGTCGACGATCCGCGCTCCCGCCTCGCCGTCCACCTGCTCCAGCACCTTCATGCCGTACGCGTAGCGGTCTTCGCGGTTCATGGTTCTCCTCGGGGTCGGATGCGCGCTCCGGTCCGGCCGGTGCGTCGCCTCCACTCTGGCCCAAGAACTCCTCCATATCTGCCTCTGAGGCATCACCCTCTATACTTGCCATGCCTGGGAGGTATGGATGGAGCTAAGGCTGCTCGGTTATGTGGTCGCGATCGCGGAAGAGGGCAGCATCAGCGGCGCGGCCCGCCGACTGCATCTGACGCAGCCCACACTCAGTCGCCAACTCCGCGAAATGGAACGGCAATTGGGCACTGTGCTGTTCGTCAGGGAGGGGCGCGGACTGACCCCGACGCCGGCCGGACAGGTACTCGTCCACCGCGCGACCACCGTGCTCGCCGAGGCGGAGGCCGCCTTGCAGGACGTACGACTGGCCGCCCAGGGCATCACCGGGCGACTGGTCGTGACCTTCGCCGGGTCGGGCATCAACGGGCCGCTGGGCGCCGCACTTGGCCGCGTGCGGCGCGAACTCCCCCGCGTCCACCTCCAGTTGGAGGAGAGCTTCAACGACGCCGAGATGTCCACCGGCGTTCTGGAGGGCCGATTCGACCTCGCCGTCCAGCGCCTCCCGATGCGCGACGCCCGGCTGTCCACCCAGGTCTGGTGGCGCGAGCCGCTGACGCTGTTCCTGCCCGCCGGCCACCCGCTGGCCTACCCCTCCGAGCCCGCCCCGCTCGCGGCACTGGGCCAGATCCCGCTGGTCATCTGGCCCCGGGACGTCTCGCCCCGGTCCTACGACGAGATCGTCGCGCTGTGCCACGGCGCCGGGATCGTGCCGCAGATCAGCGCCGAGGGCCGCAGCGTGCAGACCCTCCTGGCCCTGGTCGCGGCCAAGTTCGGCGCAGCGGTGCTCGCCGACTCGCACCGTGCGCTGCGCCGCATCGGCGTCACCCCCCGGCCACTGGCCGGCACCTCGACCACGCTCCACCTGGTCTGGCGCTCCGACGACACCAACCCACTCGTCGAACGCCTCCGCACCGTCCTCACCCATGTCACCGACGCCACCACCCCCGCGGACAGCCCCAACGCCATGGGCCCCACAAGCACCACTGACGCCACGGACACCACTGACGCCGCGGGCAGCACCGCCCTCACCGACGGCAGCGGAGCGGCGCGGCCGGCATCCTCAACCCCCGCACGACCGACACGACAGAGGGGAGTTCGACGGCAAGGCCGGTGACACGACCCCGGTCGTGTCCGCACAGTCCCGCCTGGCGTTCGGCACTCCCCCAGCTCACGCTGGGAGGTGCCCCCGGGCACGCGCTCTCGCCGCGCCGGGGGCACCGAGCCGTCAGAGCGGGTTGAGGCGGGCCTTGAGCAGGCAGAACTCATTGCCCTCGGGGTCGGCAAGGACGTGCCACTGCTCGTCGCCGGTCTGGCCGATGTCCGCCGGGCGCGCCCCGAGCTTCAGGAGGCGTTCGAGCTCGGCGTCCTGATCGCGGTCGGTGGCGTTGACATCGATGTGCAGCCGGGACTTGCCCTGCTCCGGCTCGTCACTACGGCTGAGGATGATGGTCGGCTGCGCGCCGCCGAACCCCTCACGCGGCCCGATCTCCAGGGTGCCGTCCTCTTCACGATCGAGCACGACGAAGTCCAGGACCTCGCACCAGAACCGCGCCAGCACCTCGGGATCGCGGCAATCGAGCACGAGTTCACTGATCCGAGATGCCATGGCCGAAACCTACTCTCAGCGCGGGAACTGCCGGGACGGCCGTGCACGGAGCCCTTGGGCTCCCCGCCGCGGCACGTGGTCGAGACCGTACCGGGCGAGGCCGGCAGGCGGGAAGGGGTTCTGGGGGCTCGCGCCTCGCCCGGCCGGGCGAGGGCTGCAGGCGGGGCAGTGGGGCAGCTGGTTGCGCACGCGCCCAGGTCGCGTCGCGCCTGGGGGTACCTCCCGGCGTGAGCTGGGGGAGCGCCGAACGTCAGGCGGGGATTCGCGGACCCGCCTAGGGCGCCGCCGAGCCGTGTTCGACGATGACGAGCGTGCCCCGACTGCCGGGGCGCACGGCATGCTCCACCCCCGCCTCGACGAGGTACATCTCCCCCGCGTGCACCTCGACCTCGCCGCCGTGGACCGTCAACCGCAGCACCCCGTCCATCACCAGCAGCGCTTCCGCCGTGTCATGGGATTCCGGCACCACAGGGCGCCCGTCCATCCGCAGCACCTTCACCCCCGCGCCCCCGACCCGGCCGAGCAGCAACGAGCTCCAGGCATCGGGCAGTTGCGCGGCCTTGTCCTGCAGGGCGACGACGTTCATGGCATACCTCCTGGCGGGCCGCCGCACCGGAGGGCCGCATCAGCCGCCGGAGACGCCCGCAATCGTGAGCAAGGGATGCAGTGACGCTATGACACGACGGCGCTCCGCCGGTCGACCGTAAGGCAAAACCTCACACCGCCGGGCCGACACCCCCGGCACCCCCGGCGTCCCCGACACCACCAGCCCCGCCGGCCTCCTCGACCCCCTCCGCCACCAGCAGCGACAACAGTCCGGGGAAGCGGTCCTCGATGTCGGCCCGGCGGAGGGTGGCCATCCGACTGTTGCCCCGATCGACCTGACGGATCAGCCCCGCCTCGCGCAGCGTGCGGAAGTGATGCGTGACGGTCGCCTTGCCGACGGGAAGAGCAAAGGAACTGCACGTCCGCGCCTCGCCGTCGGGCCCGCCCGCCAGCTCCCGCACGACCCGCCGCCGCAGCGGATCGGCCAGCGCGGACAGCACCTTTCCCAGCTCGATCTCCGTCAGCTCGGGGTGCCCCTCGCGATCGGGCATCACCACCACCTCCAAGGTATGACTTGCATCGTACCTTGCGTCACCGTTACCGTCCGAGAGGTACGACGAATGCCGTACCTATGGATGGGAGATCAGTCATGGACCAGCCGTTCACCCTCGTCGGCACCGCCCGCCCCAAGCCCGAGCGCGCAACGGAACTGCGGGAGCTCCTGCTGTCGTTCGTCGAGCCGACGCGGCAGGAGCCGGGCTGCCTGGAGTACCACTTCCACGAGGACCGCGACGAGCCGGACGTCTTCGTCTTCTACGAAGCGTGGCGGAGCAAGGAGGACCTGGACGCCCACCTGGCCCTGCCGCACCTCCAGGACTTCTGGGAGCGCCGCATGGACTACCTGGAACGGGACCTGGAGATCCGGTATCTCACCATGCACAGCCCGTACGGGACACGGGACCGTCGCGGGTGACCCGGCACCGCCCCGCATGACCCGGAAACGGACGACGGACGACGGACGGGGACAGCGGAGCCTCTCCTCCAGGGAGGGAGGTAACACCCGCACCCACAAAGACACTGACATTTCGTCAAGAAGTCCGCCAGATGGGCACAATCCGATGGCTCTAGGGAATCACCTAGCAGCGGATCCTTTGTAATCACTGCAGCGACCCTTCGGTTTCGGGTCTGCACAGATCGATTCTCAAAGTTTTCCGTCTTCCGTTTTCTTTTCCCGTTGCGGTGGCCGTCTGCCCAGGCGGCGGCACGCCGCGTCGCAGGGGGTGTTCACCGACGTGACCAGGCCGTCCTCATGCCCGCCGCTCGGATTCGGGGTGCTCGGCTGCGCGGATATCGCCTGGCGCCGAACGGCCCCGGCTCTCGCGGCCGATCCCGGCGTCCGGTTGACCGCTTTCGCCAGTCGTTCGCCGGAGAAGGGCCGGCGGTTCGCCGAGCGGTTCGGCGATGCCGCGGTGACCGACTACGACGCACTGCTGCGGCGTCCCGACGTGGACGCCGTCTACATCCCGCTGCCCGCCATGCTCCAGGCGGGGTGGATCGAGCGGGCGCTCACCGCGGGCAAGCACGTCTTCGCCGAGAAGCCGCTGTCGACCCGGGCCGCCGACACCGCGCGGCTGTTCGCGCTGGCCGAGGAGCGGGGGGTGGTGCTCAAGGAGAACGCCATGTTCCTGCACCACTCCCAGCACACCGCGGTGGACCGGCTCCTCGCGGACGGGGCCATCGGCCAACTGCGCGGATTCAGCGCCGCGTTCACCATCCCCCCGCTGCCGGAGAGCAACATCCGCAACCACGCCGACCTCGGCGCCGGGGCGCTGCTGGACGTGGCGGTCTACACCGTGCGCGCGGCCCTGCGGTTCCTCGGGCCGCGCCTGGAGGTGGTGGGCGCGACGCTCCGGGAGGCGGACGGGGTGGTCCGGTCGGGCAGCGCGCTGCTGGTCACCCCCGAGGGCGTGCCGGCCCAGCTGACCTTCGGCATGGAGCACGCGTACCGGACCGAGTACGCCCTCACCGGGTCCACCGGCCGGCTGCGCCTGGACCGGGCCTTCACCCCGCCGCCCGGCCACCAGCCCGTCGTCGACGTGGCCCGGCAGGACCACCGGGAGCAGATCAGCCTGCCGCCGGACGACCAGTTCGCGAGGATCGTGGCGGCGTTCGTCCGCGAGGTCCGCGGCGAGGCGCCCGCCGAACGGGCCGCTTCGGCGGCGGAGTCGCAGCGGGTGGCCGAGACGATCGACGCCCTCGCGGCCCGCGCGGTCCGCACGAAGGCCCCGGGGGACGTGTCATGAGCCGCACTCCGCGCGCCACGGTCACCGAGCTGTCGATACCCGGCGCCTACCGCATCGAGCCGCACCACATACCGGACCGCAGAGGCCACTTCTACGAGGCGTTCCGCGCCGAGGCGCTCGGCGCGGCGCTGGGCCGCCCGTTCCCGATCCGCCAGGTCAACTACTCGGTCTCCCGGCGCGGCACGCTGCGCGGCATCCACACCACGTCCGTGCCGCCCGGCCAGGAGAAGCTCGTCACCTGTGTCCGGGGCAGCGCCCTGGACGTGGCCGTCGACCTGCGGGTGGGCTCGCCGACCTTCGGGCGCTACGAGATCACCCGGCAGGACGAGGGCTCCGGCATCGGGGTCCTGATGGCCGACGGCATCGGCCACGCCTTCCTCGCGCTCAGCGACGACGTGTGCATGAACTACCTCTGCTCGGCCGAGTACGTGCCCGGCACCATGATCGATGTGCAGGCCCTGGATCCCGAGATCGGCATCCCGTGGGATCTGGCCGGGGAGCCGGTGATGTCCGACAAGGACCGGGCCGCCCCCACCGCGCGGGAGGCCGCCGCCGCCGGGCTGCTGCCCAGTTATGCCGACTGCCTGGCGCAGTACGGCGCGCTCGCCGCGGGTGGCCGGGCATGACGCCGGTCCGGCGGGGACCCGCCGCCGCTCCGGAGGCCCGTATGCGTGTCCTGCTGATCACCAGTCCGTCGGCCACCCACTTCCTGCCGATGGTGCCGCTCGCCTGGGCGCTGCGGGCCGCCGGCCACGACGTACTGGTGGCGGGCCAGCCCGACGTCCTGGACGCGGTGGCCGGAGCCGGCCTGAACGCCGTGCCGACCGGGCGGCGCGCGGGCATCGACGACGCGATGCGCGAGCTGCTGTTCCGGCCCGGACTGCGGCCCTTCGAATGCGTCGGCCGCTGGACCCCGGAGATGCTGGCCGCCTTCCCGCCCGTGTGGCAGCGGCACAGCGCGGACGTGCTGCCGCGCTATCTGGACCTGGCCCGGGCGCATCGCCCCGACCTGATCGTCTGCGACGTGATGGAGTTCAACGCCCCGGTGGTCGGCGCCCACGTGGGCGTCCCGGTGGTGCGGCACCGGTACGGCGTCGATCCGCTGCTGGGCGGCGTCGGCCCGGCCGCGCGGGCCGCCCTGCGGTCGCTGCACGAGGAACTGGGACTGGCGGAACTGCCGGAACCCACCGCGGTGATCGACCCCTGCCCGGCGGACCTGCAGCTCCCGGGCGTCGCCCCGGGCCTGCCCATGCGGTACGTGCCCTACAACGGCAACGGGGGGCTGCCGGACTGGTTGCGGGCCGAGCGGCGGGCCGGGGCGCCACCGCGCCGCGTACTGGTCTCGCTCGGTTCGCACACCCTGGCTCTCAACGGCGTCCCGCTGCTGCGCGGCATCCTGGCGGCGGCCGGCGACGGGTCGTCGGGCGTCGAGGTCCTGGCGACCGTGCCGGAGGCGTACCGCGCGGAGCTCGGCCCGGTACCGGACACGGTGCGGCTGATCGACCCGCTGCCGCTGCACCTGATCGCCGGCGACTGTGCGGTGGTGGTGCACCACGGCGGGGCCGGCACCGGCATGACCGTGGCCGGTCTCGGCGTACCGCAGCTGGTGCTCCCGCAGTTCGCCGACACCTTCGCGTTCGCCGAGCGGCTGGCGGCCGTCGGCGCCGGGATGGCCGTCGACACCGTTGAGCAGCAGAACGACCCGCAGTTCCTGCGCAAGGCGCTTCAGGCGCTGCTCGGGGAGCCGTCCTACGGGCACGCGGCCGAGCGGCTGCGGCACACCATGGAGGCCATGCCGCCACCGGCCGCCCTGGTCCCGCAGCTGGCGCGGATCGCGGCGGGAGCGGGCACATGAGCCTCACCCGACGCGCGGACGCCGATGCCGCACGGCGCCTGGCCCGGTCCGCCGAGCACCTCGCCGGCACCCGGACCCCGACCGGCGAGGTCGCGGAGTGGATCGCGCAGCGGCGGGCCGCCGAGCGCCACCACGTCGCACCGATCCCGTTCGACGCCCTGGACGGCTGGTCCTTCGACCCCGACAGCGGCGATCTCGGCCACCGCACCGGCCGGTTCTTCACCGTGCAGGGCGTGCGGGTCACCGGCGGTCCGGAGCCGTTCCCGGCGTGGGACCAGCCGGTCATCCGACAGCCGGAGGTCGGCATCCTCGGTCTCCTGGTGAAGGAGTTCGGCGGGGTTCCGCACGTGCTCATGCAGGCCAAGATGGAGCCCGGCAACCCCGGCCTGGTCCAGCTCTCCCCCACCGTGCAGGCGACCCGCAGCAACTTCACCGGCGCACACCGGGGCGCGCCGGTCCGGTACGTGGAGTACTTCGCGCGGCCCGCGCCCGGCTCGGTCCTCGTCGACGTGCTGCAGTCCGAGCACGGCGCGTGGTTCCTCCACAAGGCCAACCGCAACATGATCGTGGAGACCCGCGACGACGTCCCCGAGCACGAGGACTTCCGCTGGCTCACCCTCGGCCAGATCGGCGAGCTGCTGGGGCACGACAACCTCGTCAACATGGACGCGCGCTCGGTGCTGTCCTGCGTGCCCCCGACCGACGACGGCGCGGAAGCGCTGCACTCCGACACCGCGGTGCGTTCGTGGCTCACGGCACAGCGCGCCGCCCACCTGCTGCGGGTCGATCGGATCCCGCTCGCCGAGGTCCGCGGCTGGACCCGCACCGACACCGCGGTCAGCCATGACGAGGGGCGGTTCTTCCGGGTGGTGGCGGTGGCCGTGCGGGCCGGGAACCGCGAGGTGGGCAGCTGGACACAGCCGCTGTTCGCGCCGGTGGGCGAGGGCGTGACGGCCTTCGTGACCCGGCGGATCGGCGGGGTGCGGCACCTGCTGGCGCGGGCCAAGGTCGAGGGCGGTCTGCTCCAGTCGGTCGAGATCGGCCCCACGGTGCAGTGCACGCCCGGCAACTACGCCGGACTGGCGGACGGGCGACCGCCGTTCCTGGATCTCGTGCGCGGCGCCCCGCCGGCGCGCATCCGCTACGCGGCGGTGCACTCCGAGGAGGGCGGCCGGTTCCTGCGGGCCGAGAGCCGCTACCTGCTCGTCGAGGCGACCGCCGAGGAGGCCCCCGACGAGGCCCCGCCGGGCTTCCTGTGGACCACGCCGGGCCAGCTGGCCGACCTGACCCGGCACGGCAACTACGTCAACGTCCAGGCCCGCACCCTGCTCGCCTGCATGCGCTACGCACCATGGAAGTGAACTCACCGTGAAGGCACTCGTCCTGGCCGGCGGCACCGGCAGCCGGCTACGGCCGCTGACCCACACCTCCGCCAAGCAACTCGTCCCCATCGCCAACAAGCCCGTGCTCTTCTACGGCATCGAGTCGCTGGTCGCCGCGGGCATCACCGACATCGGCATCGTCACCGGCGGCACCGCGGCCGAGATCGAGGCGGCCGTCGGCGACGGCTCCCGCTTCGGTGCCCGGGTGACCTACCTCCCGCAGGGCGAACCGCTCGGGCTGGCGCACGCGGTGCTGATCGCCCGCGACTGGCTGGGCGAGGACGACTTCGTGATGTACCTCGGGGACAACATCATCGTCGACGGCGTCGACGAACTCGTCGCGGACTTCCACGCGCCCCGCCCCGACGCCCGCGTGCTGCTCGCCAAGGTCGCCGATCCGTGCGCGTTCGGGGTCGCCGAGCTGGACCCGGAGGGCCGTGTGGTGCGGCTGGAGGAGAAGCCGCGCGCGCCGCGCAGCGATCTGGCGCTGGTCGGCGTGTACCTCTTCACCCCGGTCGTGCACCGGGCGATCCGGGCCATCAACCCGTCGGCCCGCGGCGAGTTGGAGATCACCGACGCCCTCCAGTGGCTCGTCGCCCACGACTACGTCGTGCGCCCCACCGTGATCACGGGATACTGGAAGGACACCGGGAACGCCGCCGACATGCTGGAGGCCAACCGCTGTGTGCTGGAGAGCGTCGCGCCCGCCCGGCTCGGCAGCGTCGACGCCGCGAGCGAGCTGGTCGGCCGGGTCCGGGTGGAACCCGGCGCCAAGATCGTCCGGTCGCGGATCGTCGGACCGGTGGTGATCGGCGGGGACAGCGTCATCACCGACTCCCACATCGGCGCGTCCACCGCCGTCGGGCGGGACTGCGTGATCACCGGCAGCGAGGTGGAGTTCTCCATCGTCCTCGACGGCTCGCGCATCGACCACGCCGGCCGCCTCGAAGGCTCGCTGATCGGGCGGGGCGTGGAGGTCAGCGGCGCGCGCCGGGCACCCCGCGCGCACCGCCTCGTGCTCGCCGACCACAGCAAGGTGCAGCTCACCTCCTGACCACCCGACCCCGGGGAGAACCCGCCTCATGCACATCCTCGTCACCGGTGGCGCCGGCTTCATCGGCTCCCACCTCGTCCGCACGTTGCTGGGTCCCACGGGGCTCCGGGAGACCGACCGCGTCACCGTGCTGGACGCCCTCACCTACGCCGGCAACCGCGCCAACCTCGCCCCCGTGAGCGACGACCCGCGGCTGCACTTCGTCCACGGCGACATCCGCGACCACGACCTCGTCGACCGGCTGCTGCCCGGCCACGACGCGGTGGTGCACTGCGCAGCGGAGTCGCACGTCGACCGCTCGATAGCCTCCGGCGCCGCGTTCACCTCCACCAACGTGGTGGGTACCCAGGTGCTGCTGGAGGCGGCCGTCCGCCACGGCACGGGAACGTTCCTTCATGTCTCCACGGACGAGGTCTACGGCTCGATCGCCGAGGGCTCGTGGACGGAGGACTCCCCGCTGGCCCCCACCTCCCCCTACAGCGCCTCCAAGGCCGCGTCCGACCTGCTCGCCCTCGCCTACCACCGCACCCACGGCCTGGACGTCCGGATCACCCGCTGCACCAACAACTACGGCCCGTACCAGCACCCCGAGAAGGTGATCCCGCTCTTCACCACCCGGCTCCTCCGGGGCGGCCGGGTGCCGCTCTACGGCGACGGCCGGAACTCCCGGGACTGGCTGCACGTCGACGACCACTGCCACGCCCTCCGCCTCGCGCTGCGCCACGGGCGGCCGGGCGAGGTCTACAACATCGGCGGCGGCACCGAGCTGACCAACCGGGAACTGACCGACCGGCTCCTCAAGGAGTGCGACGCCACCTGGGACAGCGTCGACCACGTCGCCGACCGCAAGGGCCATGACCTGCGCTACTCCCTCGACCACGGCAAGGCGACCGCCGAGCTCGGCTACCGCCCCCGCCACACCTTCGACGAGGGCCTGGCGGAAACCGTGGAGTGGTACCGCACGCACCGGGAGTGGTGGGACGCCTAGGGTCTCCGACGGGTCATGGCCGAGTCCGCGCCCTGACCCATCGGACAGACCCTCGCCCGCGAGGCCCAGGGCACCGCACCGCCGCACCGCCGCACCGCCGCACGAAAATCCCGCAGGCCGGCGATACTCAGCCAACAAAACCGAACAATCGTTTCCTCGACGACCGTCCCGTCAATTGATCATTCCGAAATGCGGCCGTCGTTCCGCCGCAACACAATGATCATTCGCCCGGTGCGTTCCGGGTTCCTGACATTGCGTCAATCGGCGCCGCCCGCAGCCGCCCCGCGTCACCTCGGCGCGTCCGCGTCATCCCAGGACGCGATCTGCCCCCTGACCTACGGGAACGCAGGTCAGGGGGCAGATCGCGAACGTACCTCCACCTGATTCGGGCGATCCCCCGCGTCGCCCGAATCAAGCAGCCTGGCCGGAAATACCGCCACCACGGACGGACTTCCGGAACCTGCGCTGAGTATATTGGCTCTGAGCCAGTCAACGCAGGAGTTACAGCATGTCCCCCCGCAGCGCATCGGTCAACGAAGAATTGCGGCGGCGCTCCCGCGAGCGACTGCTGCAGGCGACGGTCGAACTGGTGGGCGAGCGCGGTTACGAGGCGACGACGCTCGGCGACATCGCCCAGCGGGCGGGCGCGGCCCGCGGACTGATCTCCTACTACTTCCCTGGCAAGCACCAGCTCCTCCAGTCGGCCGTGCACCGGCTGATGCACCGCACGCTCCAGGCAGCGCTGGAGCGCGAACCGCGGCCGACCGGGCCGGACGCCGGGCGGGAGCTGCTGGCCCGGGCCGTCGACGCGATCCTGGGGCTGGCGCACGACGAGCCGCTGCTGATGCGCACGCACATGGCCGGCATCCTGACGGCCCCTGGCTTCATCCAGTGCCCGGAGCAACAGCGGCTGGCCCAGTTGCTGCGCGAGACGGTGGTGGCCTACGGGTCGGCCGATCCCGATACCGACTATCCGATGCTGCGGGCGTTGCTGATGGGATCCGTGGTGCCGATGCTGCTGCCGGGGGCACAGATGCCCCGGGTCCGGCTGCGCGCCGAACTGTTCCAACGGTACGAACTGGACTGGGAGTTGGGCGTGCCACCGGGCGAACGCCCACCCGAGGGGACGACGACACGCGGCCGCCCCGGCGGGTGGCGCGGCACGACCTAGCGCTTGTTGTGGCGTGGCGTCAGCAGGCCGGCGTCGCGGGCGCCGGCGATCAGCCGTAGGGCTCGTCGGCGGTTGCGGCCGGTGGCGTTCATGACGGCCAGGATCGGGTCCCGGCCTTCCTGTTGGGCGGCGCGGTAGGCGGCCGCCGCGATCTTGCGGCGCTCTCCGGCCCGCGAGCGGACGAGGACCGCGGCGCGGGACTCGGCGGGCGACGGGGCGGCGTCGGCCTCCCGGCCCGGGTCGGGGCTCGGTGCGCGCGCCGGGCCGGCGGCCGGTTCCGGACCGTCGTCCGCGGCGATCGGCACCGGATCCGGCGCGCCGTCGGCCGGCGCCGCGCCCGCCGCGCCACTGCCGGCCGCCGGCCCGGCGCCCGCACCGCGCAGCACTCCCTCGCCGTGGACGACGTCGTCCGCCGGCGCGGCGACCTCCGAGCGGGCCGACCGGGGGCGGGCCAGGCCCTCGCCCTCTTCCGCTGCGGCGGCTGCCGGTCCGGGCTCCGGGTCCCGGGGTGCGCCGGGGCCGGGCGCGGTCTTCGGGGGGCGTCCGGTGGCCGCCCGGCAGGCGTCGTCGAGGGGGCCCTCGATCCAGCGGGCGAGCATGGCGAGATCGTCCAGTGTCAGCGGCGGATCGGCGCGGACGTCCTCGACGGTGAGGCGGTCACCGGTGACCGTCACCAGGACGTCGATCCGGGCGCCGTGGGGGAAGGTCAGCCGGGCACTGAACCAGGGGCCCAGTTCGGACGCGGCCGAGCCATGCGCCTGAAGCTCCCAGTCCGGCCACTCCAATGCCCCGCCTCGCGCTTTATATCGGGGGTTATCGGTATAAAACTCACTTTCCGACACAAACAAAACCTAGCCTCCAGCTCACCCGGCCAACGGGCGCGGCACGCTCATCGGACCGGGAGCAACCCCGATAGCGCAGCTCTCCCGCCGCGGGCCGGCCGGTGCGATCCTGGGGGTACTCCGCGGAAGGGGCCACCCGTGCTTCGTGTCGCAGTGATCGGTTCCGGACCGAGCGGTGTCTACACCGCTCAGACGCTCGTCGAGCAGGAGGACGTCCCAGACGTCGAGGTCCACGTCCTGGACCGACTCCCCTGCCCGTACGGCCTGGTGCGCTACGGCGTGGCACCCGACCACGAGAAGATCAAGTCGCTGCAGAGCAACCTGCGGGCGGTGCTGGAGCACCCCCGGGTGCACTTCCTGGGGAACGTCGAGGTGGGGGAAGCCGGCGTGAGCCTCGCGCAGCTCCAGGAGATCTTCCACGCGGTGGTGTTCTGCGTGGGCGCCGCCACCGACCGGCATCTGAACATCCCCGGGGAGGACCTGCCCGGCAGCTATCCGGCCACCGACTTCGTCGCCTGGTACAGCGCGCATCCGGACGCGGCGGTCGACGGCTTCACGCTGACGGCCGGCTCGGCGGTGGTGATCGGGGTGGGGAACGTCGCGGTGGACGTGGCCCGGATGCTGTCCCGGGATGCCGCGGAACTGGCCTCGACCGATATGCCGCAGGGCGCGCTGGGAGCGATGGCCGACAGTCGGGTCGAGGACGTGTGGATGGTGGGCCGGCGCGGCCCCTCGCAGGCCAAGTTCACCACCAAGGAGCTGCGGGAGTTGGGCGCGCTGCCCGGCACGCGGGTGCTCGTCCGGCCCGAGGAACTGGCGCTGGACCCGGCGTACCGCGATCCGAGCACACTCCCGGCCCCGATGCGGCGGAACGTCGAGGTACTGCGCGACTGGGCCGAGCGGCCGGTGGCCATGGCGGCGGGAGTGGGGCGCGAGCGCCGGATCCATCTGCGGTTCTTCCTGCGCCCGGTGGAGCTCCTCGGGGACCCGGTCACCGGGGTCCGGGCGGTGCGGTTCGAGCGGACCGTGCCCGACGGACGCGGCGGGGTCACGGGGACGGGTGAATACGAGGAGATCGCCGGGCAGTTGGTGCTGCGCTCGGTCGGCTACCGCGGCCTGCCGCAGCCGGGGCTGCCGTTCGACGAGGCGAGCGGGACGGTGCCGCACGCGAACGGGCGGGTCCTGAAGGACGGGCAGCCGTATCCGGGCGTCTATGTGGCGGGGTGGATCAAGCGCGGCCCCACCGGGGTGATCGGCACCAACCGGCCGTGCGCCAAGGAGACCGCGAGGTCCCTGCTGGCCGACGCGGCCGGGCTGGCCGGGCGGCCGGTGGCGGCGGAACCGGTGGCGGCGCTGGAGCGGATCGGGGCGCGGCCGGTGCCCTGGCGCGGCTGGCTGGCCATCGAGGCGGCGGAGGCCGAACGGGGACGCAGCCTGGGGCGCGGCACGGTCAAGTTGGCCGACTGGGACGGGCTGTTGCGGGCGGCGCGGTCGGTGCTGGTGGGGCGCTGAGCCGGGGCGGTCGGCGGGCCGTTCAGAGTGCGCCGAGGCGGCGTTCCTGGAGGCGGGCCGCCTGCAGGACGCCGTCGATCAGGCCGGGGAACAGCTCGTCGAGGTCGGTCCGGCGCAGGCCGTTCATCTTGGCGGTGCCGCGGTAGAACTGCTGGATCACGCCATGCTCGCGCAGCACCCGGAAGTGGTGCGTACAGGTCGACTTGCTGACCGGCAGTTCGATGTCCGCGCAGTTCAGCTCGCCCTCGGCGGCGGCCAGGGCGCAGACGATCCGCAGCCGCATGGGGTCGGCGAGGGCGTGCAGCACCTGGGCGAGCCGGATGTCCTCACGGTCCGGGTGCGGGAGCGACCGGGCGCCCGAGGCGGCCCCGGCGGCGGGCGTTTCGGTCGGCATGACGGCTCCTGACCTGCGGATCTGTTGAGCTGCGGCGCGCCCGCACCCGGCATTCTCCGGTGGTCGCGGCGGCCCTTGAAGACCCCATTGTACGAGACCCATCGTAGTTTGACACTTGCCATAATACGATGCTCGTCGTAGAAGCGGCGAGACCGCCCCACCCGCCCGTTCGTCCGCACGATGCGCCGGCACCGAACCGCGGAAGCTCCGCAGCATGTCGGAGGCGTGACCTTTGTCGAGGACGCCTCCCAGCTGCGGAGCGGAGGTCGAGCGGGAGCCGGAGGTACGGCGCCGGTGACCGTGATCAGCGCGAGGATCCTCCCGCGCCGCCCGCCAACGTGGCAGCGCTCTTTGCCGAGTTGCCGCGGGGGGCGAGCACCTGGTCGACCAAGCCGTACTCTTTCGCCTCGTCGGCGGTCATGATGTGGTCCCGCTCGATGTCCTCACGGACCTTCTTGGCGTCCAAGTTGCAGTGCTTGCCGAGGACTTCTTCGATCCAGTTCCTGGCTCGATCCAGTTCGTCCGCATGGATTTCCAGATCGGAGATCTGGCCCTGGCGTACGGGGCTGACCGGCTGGCACAGGAGAACGCGGGAGTGCGGAAGCGCCATTCGCTTGCCCGCGGTACCGGCCGCGAGAATGACCGCCGCGACGGAGTTCGCCTGGCCGAGGCAGACCGTCTGGATATCCGGCCTCACGAATTGCATGGTGTCGTAGATGGCGGTGAGGGCATTGAACGATCCACCGGGCGAGTTGATGTAGATGGAGATGTCACGATCCGGGTCCAGGAACTCCAGGCAGAGGAGCTGCGCCATGGCGTCATTGGCCGCCGTCTCGTCGATCTCGGTACCCAGGAAAACGATCCGCTCTTCGAAGAGCTTGCCGTACGGGTTGTACTCCCGGGTCCCGTTCGTCGTCCTCTCCGAGAAGTTCGGGAGAATATAGCGGCTCGTCAGGATTCCCTGCGCACTGCCGCGCAAAGAGTCTGGTGTCATGACGGTCTCGTTTCCTCTTCTCGGGTGCTGCCGACGCCCCACCGATGACGGGGGGCTCGCTTCGCTGGACCGTTGTCGGACACCCGGTGCGTGCCGGTCGGCGCACCAGTTGTCCGGCAACGCGCTCAGGCGGTGCCGCCGCCGCCAGGAGCGTCCCCGGTAGAGGTCATGACCTTGTCGATGAGTCCGTACTGCCGGGCCTCTTCCGCGGTGAACCACCGGTCGCGGTCCGAGTCCTTGGTGATCGTCTCGACGCTGTTGCCGGAGTTCGCCGCGATGAGCTCGGCCATCTCCCGCTTGGTCTTGAGCAGTTGGTCCGCGTAGATCCGCATGTCGGAGGCGGTGCCGGCGAGCCCCGCGGAGGGCTGGTGCATGAGGATCTTCGTGTGCGGCAGCGCGAAACGCTTCCCCTTGGCGCCCGCGGTGAGCAGGAACTGCCCCATGGAAGCGCAGAAGCCCATGGCGATGGTGACCACATCGTTCTTGATGTAGTTCATCGTGTCGTAGACGGCCATGCCCGCCGTGATCGAACCGCCGGGAGAATTGATGTAAAGGTAGATGTCGTTCTCGGATTCCGCCGCAAGCATCAGCAACTGCGCGGTGATCTTGTTTGCGATCTCGTCGTCGACTTCCTGCCCGAGGAAAATGATGCGGTCATTCAGCAGCCTGCTGAAGACCTGATCACCGAGACCGCCGCCGGGGGCTGGCGATGCCAGTCGAGGGCTCGTCGAGTTAATTTCTAATGCCTGACGGATAGCCACGAGATCCTCCTTTGAATTCGGCAGCGGACCACTCGGCGGACCACCCAACAGGCCACACCGTGTCCGCCCACGCCTACCTGACACACCGTAACAACAATCGTCCAACTGGGCTGACTCAGCGCCTAGTTGTTCACTGACAGCGCATTCGCGTTTGCTTCCGCGGGCCATCACATCCGGCCGTTCCATCGAGTCGCGGTGGTTGATCAGAAACGCAAATGGGTTCTCGCCCGCGATGGCCCGGACGGCGGGACCGCCGAAGTCGCCGCGGACGATGTGCGGCCAATGCCGCAACCACTGCTGCGTGACGATCACGGGTTTCGCGCCGGGCGTGACGGTGTGCCGATCCGCTGATGCGCCGATGCGCCCATGTGCCTTCGGACGTCGACGGGTTGACGGACGCCGCCCGGCCCGGTGGGGCGCGTCTCAGACCCCGGCGGCCGCCCCCGCACGCGGCCTGATCACGGCCGGAAGTGCGCGGATGCCGTTGAGCGCCAGCGAGGGAAAGGGCTCCACCTCCTTTGCCGGGACGGCCAGTTCGGTATCGAAGCGGTTGAAGAAGGCCGGCAGTGCGATGTGCGCCTCCAAGCGGGCCAGCGGGGCGCCCACGCAGAAGTGCGGTCCATGGCCGAAGGACAGATGGCGGGTGTCGCGAGCGGCGACGAACGACGCGGCCAGCGGGCCGTGGTGCGCCGGATCCCGTCCGAGCGCCGCGTAGGACATCATCACCGGCTCGCCCGCGCGGATCAGTGCGCCCCCGATCTCGATGTCCTGCGTCGGGTAGCGGAACGGACTTTGGCCGACCGGGGAGTCCCACGCCAGCACCGACTCGGTCACCGCCTCCCAGGAGACCTCACCGGCGCGCACCAGCTCCAGCTGGTCGGGGTGGGTGAGCAGGGCGAGCAGGGAGTTGGTGAAGAAGTTGATGGTCGTCTGGTGTCCGGCGGCCAGGACCAGGATGAGGGTGTCGACGAGTTCGTCGAGGGTGATGGTGCCGTTGGTCCGGTGTTCGACCAGCAGGGAGGTGAGGTCGTCGCCGGGCTCGGCGACCTTGCTCTCGGCCAGTTCGGCCATGAAGCGGTACAGGCCCTCCTCGGTGGCGGCGACCTCCTCCGGCCGGGAGGTGGTGTCGAAGACCGCGTTGCACAGGGCGTGCAGCAGCGCCTGCTGCTCGTCCGGCACTCCGAACAGCTCGCAGATCACCCCCATCGGCAGCGGGACGGCGAAGGCGGCCTTGAGGTCGGCCACCTCACCGGCGGGGGTGACGGCGAGCTGTTCCAGCAGGTCGTCGACGATCCGCTGGATCCCCGGCCGCAGGGCCTCCACCCTGCGCGGGGTGAAGGCCCGGGAGACGAGTCCGCGCAGCCGCCGGTACTCGGCGCCGTCGGCGGTTCCCATGTTCTGACCTCTGATGATCTTCATCAGGGGCCAGCCCTCGGAGACCTCGCCGCGCTGCAGGGCCCCCAGTTCCTGCTGTTCATCAAGAACCGTGGATCCTCAAGTATGTGCTGGGCGACGGCGTGGTGGCTCACCGCCCAGGCGGCCACGCCGACCACGTCGACGGGTACGACGGGGCCGGCGGCGAGCAGCCGTTCGGCCTCCGCGTGGACGTCGTTCGCGTACGGGTCGAGGGAGAACAGCGGGTGGGCCAGATCCATGGCGTGCTCCTGGGAGGGGTGCGGGCGGTCCGGCGGGCTGGGGTGTCCGCCCCGCGGCGGGCACGTGGGTACCCGCCGCGGGGCGGCCGCCGACGGTCAGGGGGCGTGGTCATCCCGGCGGGGGCCAGGTGAGGACCGCTTCGTTCTGGCTGGTGAACTTGGACGGGGGCGCGAACCGGAAGTAGAGGTCGCGCATCCGGGAGGCGAACGGGCCCTCCAACTGCTCGGTCTCGCTGAGCGCACGGGCCTCGGCGACCAGGGCCTCGGTCCGCGGCCGGCGCCGGTCCTCGTAGCCGCGCAGGGCCGAGGGCAGTTCCGTGGCCTCCTTGAGGTGCTCGGCGAGGACGACGGCGTCCTCGATGGCGAGCGCAGCGCCCTGGCCGAGGCTCACCAGCATCGGGTGCGCCGCGTCCCCGAGCAGGGTCATGCGTCCGGTGCCCCACCGCTGCAGGAACGGGCGGTCCTGGGCGGTGATGCCCTCGGGGGTGACCCGGATCGCCTCCTGTACCTCGTCGGCCCAGCCGGCGAAGAGGCCGGCGACCTGCTCCTTGCCGAGTCGCCGGCTCCCGGAAGCCCCGGCGGGGATGTTCTTCGTCCCCCACCAGTACGCGCGGCCGTGACCGATGTCGGCGAGGCCGAAGCGCTGGCCCCGCCCCCAGTAGTGCGCGGCGTAGCCCTTGGTCACCCGCGGATGGCCGAAGGGCACCGTCGCCAGCCAGCACATGTAGTTGCCGGGCCGCGGGTCGTCGGCGACCGCCACCTGCCGGCGGATCGTGGAGTTGAAGCCGTCCGCGCCGATCAGGACGTCGCCGGCGGCCTTCCGCCCGTCCTCGAAGGTCACCTCGACCCCGTCGTCGCCGGTGACGAACTCCGTGGCCGCGGCGTTCAGTTCGATGGCCTGATCGCCGCCGATCGCGTCCAGCAGCGTCTGCTGGAGATCGGCCCTGTGGACGGCGTAGTTCGACGCGCCCAGGCGGTTCGCGAGTTCACGGAACGGCATCGCCCTGATCGGCCGGCCGCGCCGGGTGAGGAACTTCAGCTCGTCGAAGACCTCACCGCGCTTGTCCAGGCCAGGGGCGATGTCGATGTCCAGGGTGCGCAACGCCAGGATCGCGTTGGACATCAAGGAGACCGCCGTGGTCCCTGGGCGCAACTCGGCGGCCCGTTCGAAGATCTGGACCTCGACGCCGACCCGGCGCAGCGTGGCCGCGGCCGCCAGCCCACCGATCCCGGCTCCGACGATGAGGGCCTTGCGCGGGGAGCGCCGTGTCATTTCCCGCTCCTCTCGATCGCTTCGGCGACTCTGCGGGCGACGACGTTCACGTGCGGTCCCTCCAGGAGGACCAGGTGGTCACCGGGCACGTCCACCACCTCGACATGGCCGGTGGTCAGGGCTCCCCAACCATGGGTGGGGTCCTCGTGCAGGCTCTGTGCGGCTCGGTGCATCGGCCGGAGGATCTCCGGCAGTTCCGCGGTGGCGCGGAGCAGTGCGAGGTCCTCGTCGCCCGATCCGGGCTGGTAGGAGAGGATCGCCCGCCAGTGCGCCTGGAACATCCTGAACAGGCGCCGCACGGTGGTGCGTGAACTGCCCGTCGGCAGAACGCCCGCCCGCGTGGCGTGTTCGACGATGAAGCCGAACTTCTCCTCTTCTTCCAGCCCGTCCGGCAGCGAGATCACCGGCGCGGCCCCGCCCTCCGTCCACAGCAGCTCCCAGAAGAACCACTCCAGCAGCGAGTGGTCGGCGACATCGGGCCGCTCCCCCTGCTTGACGAAGATCGGATCGATCAGCACGGTGCCCTGGAGGGCATCCGGATCGCCATCCGCAGCCGGCCCTGCCGCTGCCCTCTTTGGGAGACGGGGTACGCCGCGTTCAGTATCCGGCGGGCGCGCGGGCGGCGTTCGCCCCCATAGGCGCCAGACATGGCGGTGGCGTCGGCCTCGGCACGAGGTGCGGGGCCGGCGCGACGGCATCCGGCATGGCGAGTCCCGCCCTTGGCCCCATGACGCCGGCATCAGGTGAGCGGCGTCGCCTCTCCACGGTCCCCTGCATAGTCGGCACCCCCGTCCCGGACATATACCGCCCGACTATCAATCCTGGCCGGGTTTCGACATAACAAGAGACAACAACAAACTCGGGGGTCACACAAGACCTCTCAAGTCACCACCCGGCCGCTGGATGGCGTGAATCGTGTGGGTCTTCCCTCTAGTGTGATGCGCCAGAAATTCAGTGGCTTAGTAAGTACCCTGTTGCTATGTCGCATCCGGGTCCTTCTGCTGTGGAGATCACGCTGTCCGAGGCCGAGCGCGCCGAGTTGGTGCGCCGGACGGAAATGCCGGACCGTCGCTCGGCCGAGAAGGCCCGCATCATCCTGGCGTGTGCTGATGGCATGTCAAACGCAGGTGTCGCACGGATCATTGGCGTCCAGGCCAGGACGGTCGGCAAGTGGCGTCGGGCTTTCGCCGCAGAGCGGATGGATGGGCTTGAGGACGCCGGCTGGATTGGCCGGCCGAAGGCCGACCTGGTCCTGGACGAGGCGGAGCGCAGGCAGCTGATGCAGTGGGCGCGCCGGGCCAAGACCGCCCAGTTCCTCGCGTTGCGAGCCAAGATCGTGCTGCGCTGCGCGGAGGGCGGGACAAACCAGCAGGCCGCGGCCGACCTCGGCATCGACAGGTCGACGGTGGACCGCTGGCGGGCACGGTTCATTGCGAAACGCCTCGACGGTCTGCATGACGAGCCCCGCTCGGGCCGGCCGCCCTCGGTCCTCCTCGACCAGGTCGAGGAGGTCATCGTGGCCACCTTGGAGTCCACGCCAGGCAAGGACACGCACTGGTCACGCGCATCAATGGCTAAGCGCACCGGTTTGTCCAAATCGACCATCGGGCGAATCTGGAAGCGGTTCGACCTCAAGCCTCATCTCCAGGACGCGTTCAAGCTCTCCACCGACCCGCAGTTCGTCGCCAAGGTCGTCGACGTCGTCGGCCTGTACCACAATCCGCCCGAGAAGGCGGTGGTGCTGTGTGTCGACGAGAAGGCCCAGATACAGGCGCTGGACCGCTCGCAGCCAGTGCTGCCGATGATGCCCGGCATGCCCGAGCGGCGCACCCATGACTACTACCGGCACGGCATTACCAGCCTGTTCGCCGCCTTCAACATCGCCGACGGTACTGTCATCGGCGAACTCCACCGCCGCCACCGCGCCATCGAGTTCAAGAAGTTCCTGATCACGATAGACAAGGCCGTGCCCGACGGCCTCGACGTCCATCTCGTCTGCGACAACTACGCCACCCACAACACCGCCGAGATCAGGACCTGGCTGAGCAAACACCCCCGATTCCACGTTCACTTCACCCCGACCGGATCTTCCTGGATGAACCAGGTCGAGCGGTGGTTCGGCCTGCTGACCGACAAGCTCATCCGCCGCGGCGTCCACACCTCCGTCAAGGCCCTGGAGAGCGATATCAAGGCGTGGGTCGCGCAGTGGAACGAAGACCCCAAACCCTTCACCTGGACCAAGACCGCCGACGAGATCCTCAACTCCCTCGCCGACTACCTCACCAAGGTTGGCACCAGCAGCCAGAAAACAGAGAAGAACTAACCCACCAGATTTCTGGCGCATCACACTAGTGCTCTGACCGGGAAGGTTCGCCGGGGTGGTGCCGACCGGCCTCACATCCGATGGATCGGGGGACGTAGATAGGGTGGACTGGTGTTCTCAGACATAGGTCCTTTGGAGCTGACGGGCTTGGCCCTCGTCGCGTTGCTCTTCCTCGGCGTGCCGTCGCTCGTCGCCTATCGCAGGAGGGTTCAGCGCCTGCGGTTGGTCATCGCGATCAATGTGATCGGCACTTTCACTGGTTTGTTCTGGTTTGTCGCCCTGTTCATGGCGATGTCGATGCCCGCCCGCGATGCCGACCCGGTGGTGGTCCCGGGCGGTCAGCTGGGCGTGTGACCGCGGGGTTATGCGACGAGGGGGCGTCCGCCCCAGCGGATTCCCTTCTCGCTGCGGATGCGGGCACGTTCCCTGCGTTGCGCGGCCAAGACAGCGGGGTGGCGAGCGTTGGTGTTGCGCCAGCGGAGGTAGGCGTGCAGGGCCCGGGTCTGGACGGTGTGGTTGCGGTGATTCGAGTTGGCGACGGTGAACTGCCGCAGTGGGCCGAAGTGGGCCTCGATCGGGTTAGCCCAGGACGCGTAGGTGGGGGTGAAGCACAGCTCGACGCGGTTCTTCTTCGCCCAGCGCCGGATGGTCTCGCCCTTGTGGGAGGAGAGGTTGTCCAGGATGACGTAGATCGGGGCGCCGTCCGGGCGGGCCGCGCGGATCGACCGGAGGGCGATCAGGGTGTTCGCGGCGCCCTTCTTGCGGCGGTTGACGCCCCAGAGTGTGTCATTGCCGATCGAGTAGCAGCCATGGAAGTAGCGGACGCCGTGGGTGCGGTGGTAGATCGCGGGGTGCCGCTCGGGCTGATCGGCAAGAGCCCAGCCGGGGCCGCCAGTGGGGCGGATGCCGAGCGGCCCGAACTCGTCGAACGCGAAAACCCGGTCGGGGAAGCGGTCCAGGACGTGCTCGATGCGGTCGAGCTTGGCGTCACGCTCGGGGTCGGGGGACTCCTTCCAGGTCTTGGTGCGCTGGAAGGCGATGCCTCGGCGGGCGAGCAGGCAACGTAACGCCTCGCGGCCGATCCGGATCACGCGGCCGTGCACTTTCCGCAGGTAGGAGGCGAGTTTGCGGATCGACCAGCGGGTGAAGGGCTGGCCGAGTTTGGTCGGGCGGGTGGTGGCCGTCTGAACGACGAAGTCCTCGTCGTCAGGACTGAGCAGGCGGGGACGACCTCCCGCCCACCGAGGGTCCAGGCAAGCCAGGCCGATCTCGTTGAACCGGTGGATCACGTTGCGGACGGTGCCCTCGTCGGCCTGCACCAGCTGGGCGATCACCGGGACCCGGTTCCCGCCGGCCGAGGCCAGCAGCATCATCGCGCGTCGGAATCGCACCGAACTGGTACTGCCCCGGCGCACGATCTGCTGCAGCTTCTGCCCCTCCTGGTCGGTCAACCTGCGCACACGAACAGGCTCAGCCACCACACCCCCAACGGTCGGGCCCACGGACGTCACCGCACATCCAACCGCCAGAACCATCAACCCGGTGAACCAACCCGGTCAAAGCACTAGATCCCTTCACTTATGGCCGCCGGAGCACCGAGGACGACCGGAACCCGTCCGACCACAAGACCGAAAATCTTCCATTGAAGAAAATGGTAGGTAGACGGACCATTTTCCCGCCCCGGACAGAACGGCAATGAGAGGCAGTGGAAATTCCGTTTCTATTTGATCATGTGGAGCCGAGAAGAGCGAGAGGGCGGGTTTGATCGCGGGATTTCCGGTGAAGGCCAGGTGGCCATCACCCGGGGGGCGCCCGGTCCGCAGCCGGGAGGTGCCCTCGACGCAGGTCACACCTTCGACATGGCGCAGGGCTTCCACGGTCCGGTATCGGCGCCGTCAGCGCCCAACAGGCCCTGGAAGCATGCGATTTGATTGGCCTTCCCGCGGACGACCACCGTCCGCGCGGTGCAGGGCGTCGCTCCGTAGGGCATCTGGCCCACGCCAACTCCGTCTGGCAGCAAGGCAAGTGACCGATGACCGCCAACCGGCCTCCGGTTCGGGCGAGTTGCACCGCGATGGCATCGGCCGCCGACGCCCCGAACCGGCGGTCCGCCCGTCGCCGGTGGCCGTGCTGCTGGAATTGCCGAGCACGCGTGGGGAATCCGAGGTCAGGTGGCCCTGTGGTACTGCACCGGCGCTGCCGCGTCGCCGCCGAGTTCACGCGCGGCATGCCGTGCGAAGTACGGATTGCGAAGCAGTTCGCGACCGATCAGTACGGCATCCGCCTGGTGGTTCTCGGTGATCTTCTCGGCCTGCCGTGCTTCGGTTATCTCCCCGACAGCACCCACGGGAAGTCCGACCTCGGCCCTGACCCGCTCCGCGAACGGCACCTGATAGCCGGGCCCGGTGGCGATACGGGCCTTGGGCGCGTTACCGCCGGTGGACACGTCCAGCAGGTCGACGCCATGCGCCTTCAGATCGGCGGCGAACCGCACGGTGTCGTCGGCCGTCCACCCCTCGCGCTCGTCATCGGGGTTCTCCGTCAGCCAGTCCGTCGCGGAAATGCGGAAGAAGACGGGAAGCTCCTCGGGCCAGACGGCTCGCACCGCATCCACGACCTCCAGCGCGAAACGCGTCCGGTTCGCAAAGGATCCGCCGTACGCATCAGTGCGGTGGTTGGTGTGCGGGGAAAGGAACTCGCCGATGAGGTAGCCATGGGCGCCGTGGATCTCCACCACCTCGAAGCCGGCGTCCCGAGCCCGTCGGGCCGCGGCGGCGAAGTCCTGAACCACCTGCTGAATCCCCTCGACCGTCAGCTCGTCCGGGACCGGGTGGCCCTCGTCGAAGGGCAGCGGGCTCGGCGCGACCGGTTGCCAGCCGTGTGCGTCATGGCCGACCGGGGCACCACCGCGCCACGGCGCGTCCGTCGACGCCTTGCGACCGGCGTGAGCGATCTGCACACCCGGCACCGTGCCCTGCTCCTTGAGGAAGGAGGTGATCCGCCGGAACGCCGCCGACTGCCTGTCGTTCCAGATGCCCAGGTCTCCGGGGCTGATCCGCCCTTCCGGGGAGACAGCGGTGGCCTCGACCACGATCAGTCCGGTACCGCCGACGGCTCGCGCGCCGTAGTGCGCGAAGTGCCAATCGCCCGGCACGCCGATGTCCGGTCCCGATGCGTCAGCGCTGTACTGGCACATCGGGGACATCCAGACCCGGTTGGGGATGGTCAACGACCGAAGTCGAAAGGGCTCAAAGAGGGTGCTCACAAAGGACTCCGTTCACACGGGCAGCCACCTCGGCCGCGCTTGATACGACAAGTACCGTACTACGAAGACCTTCGAATTACGACATCCTTCGTACAAGCGCACCTGTCCCGTCGGCCACCGACCGCGGCGCCACCGCGACTGCGACCGCCCGCGGGCGACGTGACGAGACGTCAGGAGGCCGAGGCAGGGGAACGAGAGTCGGCGGAAGGTCGGCACGCGTCCTGGAGTGGGCCACCACCCCGGACATGAAGATCACGGTGGCATCCCGCAGCAGCGTCACCGGGCCGTCCGACCTGCGCGGACACCGACCGGCACGCCGTTGTCAGTGGCCGGGTGCACACTGGCGACTATCTGAGACAACGGCGTCCCGGAGGTGTTCCGGCATGACAGACGTACTCCTCGCGGTGGGCACCCGCAAAGGGTTGTTCATCGGCCGCCGGCGGCGCGGCGCCTGGCGGCTGAGCGGCCCGCACTTCGCCGCGCAGGCGGTGTACTCCCTCGCGATCGACACCCGTGGCGGACGGCCCCGGCTCCTGGCGGGCGCCGACAGCGCGCACTGGGGCCCGTCGGTTTTCCACTCCGACGACCTGGGCGAGACCTGGCACGAGCCGGCCCGCCCGGCCGTCACGTACCCGGCGCACACCGGGACTTCACTGGAGCGGGTGTGGCAGCTGCACCCCGCGGGCCCGGCCGCGCCCGAGGTGGTCTACGCCGGCACCGAGCCCGGCGGCCTGTTCCGGTCCGAGGACCGCGGCGAGACCTTCGAGCTGGTCCGGGCACTGTGGGAGCACCCCAGCCGGGAGAAGTGGGTACCGGGCGGCGGCGGACTGGCCGTCCACACGGTGGTCACCGATCCCCGGGACGCCGACGCGGTGACCGTCGCGGTCTCCGCCGCCGGGGTGTTCCGCACCCGCGACGGCGGCGCCAGCTGGGCGCCGTCCAACAAGGGCGTCAAGGCGGTCTTCCTGCCCGACCAGCACCCCGAATTCGGCCAGTGCGTCCACAAGATCGCGCCGGACCCGGTCGACCACGACCGGCTCTACCTCCAGAACCACTGGGGCGTCTATCGGTCCGACGACGCCGGGGCGAGCTGGACGGACATCGGCGGCGGCCTACCCTCGGACTTCGGCTTCGCGGTGGCCGCGCACCCCCGAAGAGGCGATGTCGCCTACCTCTTCCCGATCACCGCCGACATCGACCGGGTGCCGGCCGAGCACCGCTGCCGGGTCTTCCGCACCGACGACGCGGGCGCGAGCTGGGAGCCGCTGAGCGCCGGCCTCCCCGCGGAGGAGCACTACGGCACGGTCCTGCGGGACGCCCTCTCAGTGGACGACGCCGACCCCGCCGGGGTGTATTTCGGCAACCGCAACGGCGAGCTCTACGCCAGTGCCGACGACGGCGACAGCTGGCGGCAGCTCGCCTCCCACCTGCCCGACGTGCTCTGCGTACGGGCGGCGGCGACGGCCTGAGCCGCGGTGGCCCGGAGTTGAAGGAGGACGGGCATCGGCCAGTAGGGTGATCCCGTGGCTGCACGACCTCTCCAAGACATCGTCGAACCAGGCTGGGCCAAGGCACTTGAGCCGGTCGCCGGGCAGATCGCCGCGATGGGCGACTTCCTGCGGGCGGAGATCGCCGCGGGCCGGACCTACCTCCCGGCCGGCAACAATGTGCTGCGCGCCTTCCAGCAACCCTTCGATGGGGTGCGGGTGCTCATCGTCGGGCAGGACCCCTACCCCACGCCCGGTCACGCGGTCGGGCTGAGCTTCTCCGTGGCGCCGGACGTCCGGCCGCTGCCCGGAAGCCTGGAGAACATCTTCCGCGAGATGCACTCCGACCTCGGGCTCCCCCGGCCGTCCAACGGCGACCTGACCCCGTGGACCCAGCAGGGCGTCCTGCTGCTGAACAGAGCGCTGACGACCGCGCCGCGCAAGCCGGCCGCACACCGCGGCAAGGGCTGGGAGCAGGTCACCGAGCAGGCCATCCGGGCCCTGGTGACGCGCGGCGGGCCGCTGGTGGCGGTGCTGTGGGGGCGCGACGCGCGCAATCTGCGGCCGCTGCTGGGCGAGGTGCCGTCGGTCGAGTCCGCGCACCCCTCCCCGATGTCCGCCGACCGGGGTTTCTTCGGCTCGCGGCCGTTCAGCCGGGTCAACGACCTCCTCGTCCGGCAGGGCGCCCAGCCGGTGGACTGGCGGCTGCCCTGACCCGGGCCCCGGCCGGAAGCCGGGCGATAGTGTTCCCCGCATGACGAATGCGAACATCCCTGCGGGCTGGTACGCCGACCCGCAGGGCACCCCCCATCAGCTCCGCTGGTGGGACGGCGCCCAGTGGACCGGGCACACCCACCCGGGCCAGCAGGCACCGGCCCCGGAACAGGCGGCGCAGCCGGGCCAACCGCAGGCGGCGCAGCGGGTGCCCCAGCAGGCACCGCAGCAGGCGCCCCAGCCGCAGATGGCGCAGCAGTACCCGCCGCAGCAGCAGGCCCCGGTCCAGGCCCCGTACGGCCAGCAGCCGGGCGCCGCCCCGTACGGCCAGCCGGCCGGCTACCCGCAGCAGGCGCCGGGGCAGCCCGGGCAGCCGGGCCCCTACCCGGCCGACGCGCACCACCAGGCGATGCAGCAGGCCGGCATACAGCAGCAGGTGCAGCAGAGGGCTGGTGTGGCCCCCACCGGGCCGGGCGGCGGCACGCTCTTCACCGAACCGGTGCTGGTGGTCAACCAGAAGGCCCGGCTCATCGAGGTGAGCAACGAGTACGCGGTCTACGACCAGAACGGCAACACCCTCGGTTCGGTCGTCGAGATCGGTCAGAGCACCGCGCGCAAGGTGTTCCGGGTGGTCTCCAGCCTTGATCAGTACATGACCCACAAGCTGGAGATCCGGGACGCCCACGGGCAGCCGCAGCTGGTGCTGACCCGGCCCGCCAAGCTCATCAAGTCCAAGGTGCTGGTGACGCGCCCGGACGGCCAGCCGGTCGGCGAGATCGTCCAGCAGAACGCCATCGGGAAGATCAACTTCACGATGATGGTCAACGGCCAGCAGATCGGCGCCATCAAGGCGGAGAACTGGCGCGCCTGGAACTTCGCGATCGTCGACCACACCGACGCCGAGATCGCCCGGATCACCAAGACCTGGGAGGGCCTGGCCAAGACGATGTTCACCACCGCGGACAACTACGTCCTCCAGATCCACCGGCAGCTGCCCGACCCGCTGCTGAGCCTGGTCGTGGCCACCGCGCTGACCGTCGACACCGCCCTCAAGCAGGACTCCCGCGGCCTTGGCTGAGCCCACCGGCACGCGAGCCGGGGACCACGTCCTGGGGGTGGACTCGGGCGGGTCGGGGCTGCGGATCGCGGTGGCCCGGATCGACGGGGACGGCGAACGGCTCCGACCGGCGGCCACGTTCGCCTCGCACGAGCCGGTCCATACCGGCCCGGACGGTATCGACGCGGATCAGATGCTTCGTCAGCTCCTGCCCGCCGGCGCGGAGTTGGCGGACCAGGTGGGCGCGGACCGGTTCGTCGCGGTGTGCGTCGGCGCGGCCGGCATGGGCACCCTCGGCGACGCGCTGCGCGCCCGACTGCCCGGGGCGCTGGCCACCGCCTTCGGGGTCCGGCGGCTGGCACTCGCCGCGGACGCGGTGACCGCCTACGCCGGGGCGCTCGGCCAACGGCCCGGTGCTGTGGTGGCCGCGGGCACCGGCCTGGTCGCCCTGGGCACGGACCTGACGCCGACGGGCGGTTGGCGCCGGGCGGACGGCTGGGGGCACCTGCTGGGCGACTGCGGCAGCGGCGCCTGGATCGGGCGGGCCGGGCTGGAGGCCGCGCTGCGCACCCACGACGGACGCCCCGGTGGTTCGCAGGAACTGCTGACCCGGGCGGAGAAGACGTTCGGCCCCGTCACCGGGCTGCCCGCGGCGCTGTACCCGCGACCGGACCGGCCCGCCGTGCTGGCCTCCTTCGCCCCCGAGGTGGCGCACTGTGCCGCCGCCGGGGACGCGGTCGCCGCCGGGATCCTGGACGATGCCGCGTGCCACATCGCCGACTCCGCCGCCGCGGTCTGCCCGCCGGGCCCCGACGCCGCGGTCGCGCTCACCGGCGGTCTGCTCGCCCTGGGCGACCCGCTGCTGTCGCCGCTTCGCGCGGCGCTCGCCGAGCGACTGCCCGGCGCCCGTCCCGTCGAGGCCGCCGGGAGCCCACTCGACGGTTCGCTGGCGATCGCCGCGGCGCTGGCCGCGGACCGTCTGACGCTCCCCGTCGACGGCAAGTTGTTGCAGATCACAGGGCATGTGACGCCCTCGCCGGCACGACGCGCGGGATAAAACGGGACGGATACCTCGCGGCGGAACCCTCCCCCGGCGGGCGGGCGCGACGAGGCGTTAGCATGCGGCGCCATGAGTTCCCCCACTGGGCCCGCACCTGGCTCGCCCCGTATCGACGCCGCCGCACCCGGCCTGCCCGTCCGCCTGCCGCGCACGCGGCCGTCCGGCCGCCACCGCAAGCCGGAGCCGCTCGCCGCGCCCGAGGGCGCACCCGCCCTGGTCCTGGCCGTGCCCGGCACCCCCTCCCCCGCCTCGCGCAGCCTGGCGGAAGAGGTCTCCAGCATCGCCCGGTCCGAACTGCCCGGCCTCGACGCGCGGCTCGGCTACGTCGACGGCGAGGGCGAGGAGTTCCCGTCCCTGGAGGCGGTGCTGGCACAGGCCGCCGCCGAGCAGAACGCCCGGGCGGCCGAGACCGGCCAGCCCGCTCCCGCCGGCCCCGCCGCGGTCGTCGTCCCGCTGCTGGCCGGCCCGGACAGCGCCCTGCTGCGCCGGATACGCCAGGCCATCCTGAACAGCGCCTCCGGGGCCGAGCTGACCGACGTCCTGGGCCCGCACCCGCTGCTGGCCGAGGCGCTGCACGTCCGGCTGTCCGAGGCCGGTCTGGCCCGCGCCGACCGGGCCCGGCTGTTCACCGTCGCCACCGCGGCGGACGGCATCATCCTCGCCACCGTCGGCGGCGAGGAGGCGGTGCAGGCCGCCGGGATCACCGGCATGCTGCTCTCCGCCCGGCTGGCCGTGCCGGTCCTGGCGGCGGGCCTGGACGAGGAGGGCGCGATCGCCCGCACCGCCGAGCAGCTGCGCTCGTCGGGCTCGCAGCAACTGGCGCTGGCTCCGTACCTGATCGGTCCCGAACTCGCCGACGGCCTTCTGGGGGCGGCCGCGGCGGAGGCGGGCTGCGCCTCGGCCGAGGCGCTGGGCGCGTACGGCGCGGTGGGCCGGCTGGTGCTGTCCAACTACGCGGCGGCGATGGGGATCACCCTGCCGGGCCAGGGCCTGGGGGCAGCCGTCCGGTAAGCCGCGCCGCAGCCGCACGGCACCGGAACCACCACCGGAGCCGCACCCGATCACCGAGGGCCGTCCCGCACGCGGGGCGGCCCTCCGCGCTTCCCCTCCGCACCCCGCCCGCGCCCCCTCTGAGCGGCGCGGATGCCCACCAGGCGGCCCGGGAGGGCCGCGGCGCCCCCGAGGTGCGAGCGGGTCGCCACAGGCGCTGTACGGGCGCCCTGTGGCCGTCGTGCGCCCCACGATGCGTCGCCCGCGCCCCTCGCCCCCGCGCGGCCTTCGCTTCGAGCCCCCGCCTCGCTACCGTCGTGGTCCCGCCGCGTGCCGACCCGACGCGAACCGACCCGACCCGCCCCGCAGGAGGACACCGTGCCGGACACCACCGCGCCCGAGGACGTCGCCCGGGCCTGCTTCGCCGCGTACCTGGCCCAGGACCGGCCGGCCATGGAGCGGCTGCTGGCCGAGGAGTTCGTCTTCACCAGCCCGCAGGACGACCACATCGACCGGGCCGCCTTCCTGGCGGTCTGCTTCCCCACCGCGGACCGGTTCCGCTCCCAGGAGATCCTGGACGCCGTGCCGTTCGACGGCGACCAGGTCTTCGTCCGCTACGCGTACGAGCTCACGACCGGCGAACGCCACCGCAACGTCGAGGTGATGACGGTCCGGGACGGGCGACTCGTCGAGACCCAGGTGTACTTCGGCGGGCGCTTCCCCCAGGGGTGAACGCCCCGCGCCCGGCCCGTCAGGCGAAGACCACGCACGAGGCGGCCGGCACCGGGACCGAGCCGCCGCGGGCGGGGACGCCGGTCTCCGGGTCGACGGTGAACCAGGTGACGTCGCCGGAGCGCTCGTTGGCGGCGTAGAGGTGCCGCCCGTCGGGGTGCAGCGCGAGGTCGCGGGGCCAGTGGCCGCCGCACGGCACGGTGGTGACCAGCGTCGCGGTCCCGGCCCGGGCGTCCAGGGCGAGAACCGCGATGCTGTCGTGGCCGCGGTTGGCGGCCCAGGCGAACCGGCCGTCCGGGGAGAGGACCAGCGCGGAGGGGAACGTCGGGCCGGTGTCCGCGGCCCCTTCGGGGAGCAGCCGGGTCTCCCCCAGCGGCGTCAGCGTCCCGTGCTCGGCGTCCCACCGGCAGAGCGTCACGGTCGGGTCGAGTTCGTTGACGACGCAGACGAGGTCGCCGGCGGGGTGGAAGGCGAGGTGGCGGGGCCCGCTGCCGGGCCGCAGGCGGGTCTCGTCCCGGACGGTGAGGGTGCCGTCGGCCGCGTCGAGGGCACAGATCCGGACGGCGTCGGTGCCCAGATCGACGCTGAGCAGCCATCGGCCGGCGGGGGCGGGGCGCACGGCGTGGGCGTGCGGCCCCTCCTGGCGGTCGGTCCGGGGGCCGCTGCCGTGGTGGGCGAGGACCCGTGCCGGCCCGCCGAGGGTGCCGCCGTCGCGTACCGGGAGGGTACTGACGTCGCCGGAACTGTAGTTGGCGGTGACCAGGTGGCCGGCGGTCAGGGTGAGGTGGGTGGGGTCGGCGCCGCCCACGGGGACTGCGGGGGCGAGCAGGACGGGCCCCTCGGGGGTGAGGCGGAAGGCGGCCGCCGCGCCGTCGGGGGTCTCGCTGACGGCGTAGAGGCGGCGGGCACCGGGGTCCGGCACCAGGTAGGAGGGGTTGGGGACGACGTCGGTGGAGTGCAGGGGAGTCAGCGCCCCGGATACCGGGTCGACGGCCGCGGTGGTGATGCCGAGGCCACCGGCGGTGGTGAAGGAGCCGAGGTAGGCGCGCGGCCCGTCCTCGTGCGCCGGTCCGCCGCCGGTCCGCTCGGTCGCTGGTCCCGTCGTCGCCACTGGTCGCCACCCTTCGTCCGCCCGTCGGGGCCGCCCGGCCGTGGGGTCCGGCCGGTCCACGGCGGCCCGCGCCGTCCGGACGGTTCCCGTTGTCCGGGCGACGCTAACAGGGCGGGCGGGGGCGGCGCCGGTGATGGCCGGGAGTGACCGGTACGGCGCGACGTGCCGCGGTCAGCCTCCGGGGCCGCGCACGGCGGCTTCCGCCGTGTCGAGGAGGCGGCGCAGCCGGAGGCCGTCGCGTGCCACCGCCGTGACGAGCACGGCGGGGCCGGCGAGCGGGGCCAGCAGGGCCTGGCCCGACTCCGGGGCTTCGGCGAGCAGCCGGGGCGGGTTCCGGGCGTACTCCAACGACGGGTCGACAATGAGGAGTTGGCCGATGGCGCGGTGGTCGGCGAGGACGGCGGGGCCGTCCCAGCCGACCGCGCCCGGTCCGTAATCGGCCTGCTGGTGCAGCAGGGTGCGTCCCCCGCGCCGGACGACCAGGCGGGTTGCCAGCCGGCCCGGTGGCTCCCCTGCCCGGCCGAGGATCTGTTCCTCGCGCAGTACGAGCCGGGCGGTGCGGGCGAGGTCGGCGGTGAGGGTCTGCCGCAGGTCGCTGCCGACAGCGCTGATCAACGGTTTGGGGAGCCAGTGCAGTTGGGTTCCCTCGCCGGCGGTCAGGGCGACGTCATAGGTGGCGGGCGCGGCCGTGGCGCCCTTGAGGGCGAGGGTCGCGGTCGCGGAGGTGATGTGCAGGGACGCGCCGTGCTCCGCGGTGGCCTCGATGCGCAGCCGGTCGCCGCCGAGGGGTGCGCTCATGGCGCCGACGACGATGACCCGGGCCTCGTTCCCGCGCGGGCGCAGGCGGCGCAGCTCGAAGGGGCCGTCGCCGTCGAGGGCGGTCAGTGTGGTGGCGCCGCCCCGGCCGGTGGCCGCGATGCGTGCGGTGGCGCGTACGCCCGGGGTGGTCGGCTCGGGCGCGGGCTTCGCGGCTTCCGGGATCGTGGGGATCATGCGGTGGCCGTGGTCCAGTGCGTCAGCTGTGCCCGGACCCAGTCGGCGACCGGCTTGACGCCGTCGGGCTGCTTCAGGGCCGTGAAGGCGACCGGGAGTTCGCCGCGCTGCGCCTTGGCGTCACGAGCCATACCGTCGAGATCCACCCCCACATACGGGGCGAGGTCGGTCTTGTTGACGACCAGCAGGTCGGCGGTGGTCACACCCGGCCCGCCCTTGCGCGGGATGTCGTCGCCACCGGCGGTGTCGATCACAAAGATCTGCGCATCGACCAACCCCTTGGAGAACGTCGCGGTCAGGTTGTCACCACCGGACTCCACCAACACCAGGTCCAACGGACCCACACTCTCCTCCAGATCCTCCACCGCCTCCAGGTTGGCGGAGATGTCGTCACGGATCGCGGTGTGCGGGCAGGCCCCGGTCTCCACCGCCACGATCCGCTCCGTCGGCAACACCGCCTCACGACGCAGGAACTCGGCATCCTCCCGCGTGTAGATGTCGTTGGTGACAACGGCGATCGAGAACTCCTCACGCAACACCCGGCACAACGCGGCCACGGTCGCGGTCTTACCCGTACCGACCGGACCGCCCAGACCGATCCGCAACGCACGCCGCGTCCCGTCGCCGCGCACGGGAGCAGCCGCACTGTAGGTGTGCCGCTCGGGAAAGCCGTCCTGATGATCGAGGTGCATGGTGACTCCGTACTCGTGTGGGGAGGGGACCGGTGGGCAGGTCAGGAGGCGAAGAGCCGTACCGGCCAGGCGGCGTGCGCCTCGGCGGTGATGTCCAGCAGGGGCGCCGAGGCGGCGGGCAGCGCGTCGTACCCCTCCGCGGGGATGCGGTCGGCGGCCCGGGTGGCCGCGGCGGCCACCCGGTCGACGTCGGTGGCCAGACGGGCGAGGACGGCGGTGGCGTCGAACGGGTCCAGGCTCAGCAGCCGGACCACCGCGGTGGCCGGGCCGCTGATGTTCTCGTAGGCGACGGCGTACGCGGCGTCCAGCGGGGTCAGCCCGGCGGACCGGGCGGCCAGGCCGAGGACGACCGGCTGGTGGGCACCGCGCGGGCGGGCCGCGGCCAGCGCGTCGAGCGCGGCACTCGGCCAGCTGGCGCGGGCGGCCCGCATCATCTGACGGCCCAGTTTCCGTGCGGTGGACCGCAGCGCGGGCACCGGGGTGCGAGCGTCGGCGGCCTCGTCCAGTGCCAGTGGGTCGTGTCCGGCCGCGGCCGCGGCGGCCAGGCCCGCCGCGACCAGCCCCGCGGTGTGCAGCCGCCCCCGGCAGAAGGTCTCCAGGGAAGTGCTGTCGGTGACGCGGCCCGCCCGGACCGCCGGTTCGGCCCCGCCGGAGTGCGCGTGTCCTCCGGCGGGGAACCGGCCGTCGGCCAGGACGAGCAGCGCGGCGCGCGTCATGGTCCGCAGTTCACCTTTCTCTCCTCGCACCGTGCCCGCGGCCCTCAGAAGAGGAAGTAGCGCTGGGTCATGGGCAGTTCGGTGGCGTAGTTCCGTTCCACGCCGTGGCCGTCGATCTGTGCGGAGACGTCCTCCACCTTCGCCCCGCCGATGATGACCTCGAAGGTGTCGGGGTCGATCGTGACGTCGGGGCGGGCGTCGTTCTCCTTCATGTGCTCCTTGCGGATGTTCCGTGTGTTGCGGATGGCCTTGAACTCCTTGCCGAGATCGAGGCGTTCGGGCAGGCCGTCGTCGATGGCCTGCTGGGCGACGAAGTTGAACGAGATGGAGCGGGGCGAGCGGCCGGTGGCCCCCCACACGGCGCGGGGCAGCACCGGCTGCGGGGTGGGGATGGACGCGTTGGCGTCCCCCACCTGCGCGTAGGCGATCTGGCCGCCCTTGAGGACCAGATGGGTCCGGACGCCGAAGAACTTCGGCTCCCACAGCACCAGGTCGGCAAGCTTGCCCACTTCGACCGAGCCGACCTCCGCGTCGATGCCCTGGGCGATGGCCGGGTTGATGGTGTACTTCGCGACGTACCGCCGGGCGCGGTTGTTGTCGGCCCGGTTCGGGGCGGGGTGTTCCCGGCAGACCTCCGTCTCCCGGGTGCAGCCGTCGCCCGGCAGGAAGCCGCGCCGCTGCTTCATGACGTCCGCGGTCTGCCAGGTCCGCAACACCGTCTCGCCGATCCGACCCATGGCCTGGGCATCGGAGGACATGATCGAGATGGCGCCGAGGTCGTGCAGGATGTCCTCGGCGGCCATGGTGGAGGGCCGGATGCGCGAGTCGGCGAAGGCCAGGTCCTCCGGGACCGCGGGGTTGAGGTGATGGCAGACCATCACCATGTCGAAGTGCTCCTTGACCGTGTTGACGGTCAGCGGCCGCGTGGGATTGGTGGACGCGGGCAGCACGTTCCGCTTGCCCACCATGGTGATCATGTCCGGTGCGTGGCCGCCGCCCGCGCCCTCAACGTGGAACACGTGCAGGGGCTCGTCGCCGATGGCTTCGAGGGTGCTCTCGACGAAGCCCGCCTCGTTCAACGAGTCTGCGTGGAGGGCGAGTTGCACGCCGGTCTCCCGGCACACCTTCAGGCAGGTGCGAAGGGTGGCGGGCGTGGCGCCCCAGTCCTCGTGGATCTTGAAACCGATCGCACCGGCTTCCACCTGGTTGCGGAGCGACTCCTCGGACATGGTGCTGCCCTTGCCGAGCAGTCCGACGTTGACCGGGAAGGCGTCCAGCGCCTCGAAGGTCCGGGCGAGGTGCCAGCGCCCCGGGGTGACCGTGGTGGCGGTGCTGCCCTCCGCCGGCCCCGTCCCCCCGCCGACGAGCGTGGTCACCCCGGCGGCCAGGGCCTCACCGACCTGCTCGGGGCAGATGAAGTGGACGTGGGTGTCGACACCGCCCGCGGTGAGGATCTTGCCGTTGCCGGCGATGACCTCGGTCTCGGGACCGATGACGAAGTCCGTGGCGACCGGATGGCCGTCGTGCAGGCGGTCCATGGTCTCGTGGTTGTACGCCTTGCCGAGCGCGCTGATCCGGCCGTCTCGGAGGGCGACGTCGGCCTTCACCACGCCCCAGTGGTCCAGGATCACGACACCGGTGATGACGGTGTCGGGCGGTTCGGGACGCTCCGGCACCGCCGCCACCGAGTCCCGCGGAACAGCGGACTGCCCCATCGACTCGCGGATCACCTTGCCGCCGCCGAATACCACCTCGTTGCCGCTGTGTTCCGGTCCGCCCGACCAGTCCTCGGTGATCTCGATCCGCAGCCGGGTGTCCGCGAGGCGGATGCAGTCGCCTTCGGTGGGGCCGAACAGGTCGGCGTAATCGGCACGGGCCAGGCTCCCGCATGCGTCGTCGGGCGGGGTCCCGGGTGCGGGGCGGGTCGTGGGGTCAGTCATCGAGGTCACCTCCGACGCAACCACGCAGCCCGAGGACGCGGCGTTCGCCCTCGATGCGGACGAGTTCAACAGGCTGCGGGATGCCGGGCTCGAAGCGCACGGAGCTGCCGGAGGCGACATGCAGGCGCTTGCCGTAGGCAACGCCCTTGAAGGTGCGCTCGCCCCCGCCGGGCTCGCGCCAGCTCAGGCCGTGGTTGACCTCGGCGAAGTGGTAGTGGGAGCCGACCTGGATGGGCCGGTCGGACTGGTTGCAGACGGTCAGCGGGGTGGTCTCCCGACCCTTGTTGAAGGGAATGCGGCCGGCCCCCTCCGGGTGGTCGATCTTCCCCGGATGCACCAGGGTCTCGTCGTCGGACTCCGCACAGCAGTCGCGACGGGGGATGGGGTCGTGGAGGGCCACCAGCTTCGTGCCGTCGGGGAAGGTGGCCTCCACCTGCACGTACGAGATCATCTCGGGCACTCCGACCATGACCTCCTCCCGGCCGAGCACCTTCTTGCCGGACGCCATGAGTTCGGCGACGGTGCGGCCGTCCCGGGCCCCTTCGAGGATGTGCACGGTCAACAGGGCCATGACCTCGGGGTAATTGAGCAACACCCCACGGGCCCGGCGCCTTTCGGCGACGTCCGCCGCCACATGAATCATCAGACGCTCTTGCTCATGGGGAGTCAGATGCATAGCATTACCATGCCTTTACGTTCCTTCGGAGTCGTCGAAGTTTCCTGAAGTTGCCCGAGGTTCCCTGTCGAAGACGTTTCCGGTCGAGGTCCGCTTCGCCGGAGTCCTCCACGGAGCTCGGGGAATTCCGGCAGGACGTGTCAACGGAATCGCCGTAGCTACCATCGGACTTCGCCCGGCAGGCGGATATACGCACACGCACCTCGGAAGATGCCCGCTCATGCGACATTTCTGCCGCGGACACCAGAAAGGAAAGGTCGAGTCGCCCTCGGGCGGGGCGGAGACCTCAACCTCGAAGCGGGGAGCGGTGTCGCGCTCGTCAAACCCTGTTCGTTGACGCTCAGCGCCCCCTCATCACGCCCCCTCGCATTCCCGTAACGGCCTTGATCGTGGCCGATATCCACCACCAGATTCCCCGCCGCGCCCCCTTGGGTAAACAGGGGTTTCCGGCCAGGCGACGGGGCGAACGGCCGTACCGCGGAGCGCTGTCACGCCGCCCTGCGGGAAACGGGAGAACCTCACGGAAATCAAGCGGTCGGAGACTCCGCAGGCCAGCACCGGACTTTCCGCCGGTTCGCGGGACGTCACGCACGGTCGAGAGCTCCCGAACACCGAGAAGGGCCGGCGGCCAGCCCTCCCCGCAGGCGGGGAATTCCCAGGGAAAACCCGACCGTTCGCATGAGGCGGCGAACAATCGTCCTGAGTTTGGGGATGCCGGACGCGGGAAGCGACGGCCGTCGCGAAACCCGACAATGCACCGATGTCGCCGATGTCAGCGGCATGTGCCCGCCACACTCGCCCGCAGCCAGATCGGGAGGCGTCGCCGGCCCGGCCGAAAAGCAACACAGGATCATCGGATACCCGCCGACGCCCCGCACGGAATGCGCGGGCGCCGCCGGGCGCGCGAACCGACGCCAACCCCTTTCGCAAGTACGCCGATTGAGCCCCGATCGCCCCTGTCCGAAGACTCACTGGTTCGGATTCTCCGGGGATCGGAGGGTGTACGCATGACTGCGGGATCTCGTGGGATCGCCGTGCTCGACGTCGACGGCACCCTCACTCCGTCGATGCTGGGCCTCGAACTCCTGCGCACCCTCGACCAGGACGGAGTGTGCCGGGCAACCGACAGAAACGCGTTGCGCATCCTCGTGGAGCGGAGCCGTTCGGAGCGGGGCACCACCTACGCGCGCACGGTCGCCGACGCCAACGCCGGCTTCGCGGCCGTGCTCGCCGGGCTCCCGACGGCGCATGTCGCCGACGCCGCCCGGCGGACCTGGCGCCGCGTGGAGGGGGACCTGTTCCCGTTCGTGCCGTCCCTCCTGTCGACGTTGCGCGGGCACGGGCTGCACATCGTGCTGCTCTCCGGAAGCCCGCACGAAGTGATCCGGGCGATGGCCGCCCACCTGGGCGTGCGCACCTGCCAGGGCGCCGTCATGGCGGCGCCGGGTGGCGTGTACAACGGCCGCGTCCGGCTCCCCACCGGGGTTCCCGGCGTCAAGCGGCGGGCTCTCGGCACGCTGCTGCGGGGCCACCGCATCGACTTCGCCCGCTCCTACGCCCTCGGCAACACGGACGCCGACGCGGAGATCCTGCGCCTGGTCGGTGTTCCGGTGGCCTACGAACCCGACCGGGGGCTGCGGGAGCGGGCCGGGCGCGCGGACTGGCCCATCGCGGACCGACATTCCGTCGTGGCCCGCACCCGGGCGGCCCTGCACGGTGCGGAGCAGGGCGCGCACCCGGCGCACGGGCACCGGTGACCGGGCACCGGTGACCGGGCGCCGCAACAGACGATGAAAATCCGCAGCCGGCACCACCACACAGCAGGGAGTCGAGTCGATGCACGAAGCATCCGCACCGTCGGGCCCGGGCTACCCGGACGCACCGTGGGCCCTGGAGGGGCGCATCGTGGTGGGGCAGGTGAAGGCGCGGGACCCGCTCGCCCCGATGGGCGGGGTGCGCCACCTGTCCGACCGCCGCATGCTGCTGTTCCTCGGCCGCTATCGCCGGGGCACGCTGGCCTACAGCGAACTGGTGCTGGCGGCCTACGCGCGCCGGGGCCTCCGCCCGGGTCTGGAGATCCGGCACATCTGGGTGGACGACGAACCCGCTCTGCTCGGCGGAGTCCACATCTGGGGCCTGCCGAAGAAACCCGCCACCTTCGACTGGAGCCAGCGCCGCGTCCGCGTCAGCGACGACGAGGGCCCCCTCGCCACGCTCGTCTGGACACCGGGCAGCAGCGGCCTGCCGCGGCTGCCGCTGCCGCTCTGGTTCTTCGGCCTGCGCGACGGCGCGCTGCTGCACACCGCGGCCAAGGCACGATGCCGCATCACCTCCGCCCGGTTGACGGTGGTCGAGTGGACCGATCGGCTCCCCGCCCTCACCAGTACCCGCGCCCGGCTCGGCGCCCTCTGCGACCCGAGCCGCGCGCTTGTCCCACCGCCCCGCACCCTCGCCCACCTTCCCGCCCGCTCGACCGGGAAGCACCCGCACCGGCAAGGAGCCCGACCGTGAACCTCCCCACCGAACTCGACCCGCGGCTCAACCCCGATGTGCTGAGCGGCTACTACGACGGCATGACGGCCAAGCTCAAGCACAAGTACGGGCCCGGTCCGCGCGTCCACTACCACCTGGGCTACTACGCCGACGGCACAGCGCCCGAACACGCCCCCGGGACCCCGCCCGAGACCATCCGCCACAGCATCTGGCACCACCAAGAGCTCCATCTGCGGCACGCGGCGGAACTCTGGGACGCGCCCAGGCGCTTCACCGGCACCGTCCTCGACGTCGGCTGCGGGCTCGGCGGCGGCTCCCTCTTCTGGGCTCAGGAGTACGGCGCCCACGTCACGGCCGTCACGATCGCACCGGAACATCCGCCGGTCCTGCACGACTTCGCCCGGCAGGTGGGCGTCGCCGACCGCATCCGCGCCCTGGTGTGCGACGCGACCGACGTGCCGGTGGACCGGCAGTACGACACCGCCGTGGCGATCGAGAGCAGCTGTCAGATCGCCCGCGGTCCGTGGTTCCAGCGCCTGGCCCGCCTCATACGCCCCGGCGGCAGCGTGTGCGTCGAGGACATCTTCCCGATGCGGCCGCGCGGAGCGGTCGTGTGGGCCGACTACTTCCACGCCCGCCCGGGCACCGTGGAGGCGTATGCGACCGCCGCGGAAGCGGCGGGCTTCGCCCTGGTCGACGACGTCGACATCACCGCCCAGGCCACCCCGTTCTGGCGCGAGAGCATCGACTGGACCCGGGCGACGCTGGACGGCCTCGGCAGCGAGCGGATCGACAGCCCGGAGCGCCGGCGCCTGCGCATCTCGCTCGCCATGCAGCACGAGCTGGAAGCCGAGTGGAAGTCGGGAGGAATGCGCCAGGCATTCCTCCGCTTCGAGAAACGGAGGAGGTAGCGTCCACGACCGTGGCGCGGCCGGCCGGGGACGCGACCGGCCGCCACCGGCTCGGCCGCCGCGGGTTCGCCCGCTCAGGCGCCCATCGGGAGCCGTTCGGACCGGCCGAGGGGGACGGCGAGGGCGAGCAGAGCCTGTTCCAGGGCGTGCAGATGGGCCAGCACGGGTCCGCCCTCGCCGGTCTGCGGCAGCGTCCCGGCCTCCGCCCGGCGGCCGGGCGCGTCGAGCGGGGCGTCGGTCAGGGCCTCGACGGCGGCCTCCACCCGCCGGCACGCCGCGACGAGCCGGTCGTCGTGCGAGGCTTCCGGGTCGGCGGCGATGGACGCCAGTCCGCGCACCTCGCGCGCGCAGTCGTCGAGCAGCGCGACGATCTGCCGGGCCCGTTGCTTGCGCGCCCGCAGGGGGCTGAGCGGATGTACCAGCGGGACGAGCGACAGCCGCACGCGGCCGAGGATCGCCTCCAACTCGGCCACCCGCGGCGCCGGATCGGCCGCGGCGTCCCCGGCGAGCCGGGCGGCGGCCTGTGCGGTGCACGCGTGCACGCACCGCACGGCCCGCTCGACCTGCTCGTCGGTGACGGAGTGCGTGGTCACCGGCAGCACCAGGAGCACCGCGAGCAGCGCGCCCAGGGCCCCGACGGCCGTCTCGCCCACCCGCAGGGCGAGCAGTGCCGGATCGAGCACGCCGAGCAGCCCGTAGAGCGTGCTCGCCATCACGGTCACCGCGAGCATCATCCAGGTGTAGGAGACGGCCGCCGTGTAGAAGATCCCGAAGACGCCGAGGGCGACGATCACGGCGGCCGCGACCGGCTCGTCGTGCAGCGGAACGGCAAGTGCGAAGCCGAGCCCGACCCCGAGCACCGTGCCCAGGAACCGCCGGAACCCGCGGACGAGCGTCTCGCCCCGCGAGGTGGTGTTCACGAACACCCACCAGGTGGCGCCGACGGCCCAGTACCAGCGCTGTTCGGACAGCATCTGCCCGACGCCGAGGGCGAAGGCGGCCCCCACGGTCGCCTGCACGGCCTGCCGCGTGGTGATCCGCGCGAGCCCGGTCCCGCCGGCCGGCGCGGCCACCGCGGTGGGCGCCGGCAGCCGCCGTTCGTAGCACCACACCCCGAAACGCACCGCCGACGACGCGGCGAGCCCGAGCAGCACGGCCGCGTACGACTCGGGGAGCTGGCCGGGGACGGTGTGCAGGAACTGCGCCGCGAAGAAGATCATGAAGGCGAACACGCCCAGCGAGTGGCCGCGCGGCCCCCACCGCCGCGCGTACACCCCCGCCCCCACGACGGCCAGGAACGCCAGGTCGCGCGCGAGCGGCAGGTCGTGCAGCAGCGCCGCGAGCGCCAGCACCGGGAGGCCGACGACGGGCAGCAGCGCCGTCGTCACGGCCTGGCCGCGCACCGTCGGGTCGGTCACCGTGAACAAGGCGAGCAGCGCGGCCAGGCCGCCGGTGATGGCGGCGACCAGCGTGTGCCCGGCCAGCCCGCACAACGCCACGGCGAGGCCGACCCCGACCACGGCCCGGGCCGCGAACCGCAGTCGCATACGCCCCGGATCCGGCGCCACGAACGCCTTCTTCAGCAAGTTGCCCCGCCCCTTCCGCACACAGGTGCACCGCGACATGAGAAAGGCGCCGCGGGGATCCGCAGCGCCATCGACAGGGCCATCACACCATCAAGGCACCAGGTGGCTCAACAGATGCCGAAAATGCTGGGCCATTGGCACAACATCGCGGGGTTTCGATGCGCCATTAGCGGGCCAACGGTCCAGCGGGGCGGCACGGTGTGCGGCGGCGCTGTGCGCCCGGCCCCGCGCGGCGGGTCGGCGCATCCGGTTCACGCGCGACTCCTTGACGGTTACCGGGCGCTCACTTACCGTCGCTTCAGCTCCTGGCGCCTTGGGAAAACCTTTACCCCTCTCTCGATGAAAAAGGTGAAGGCATGGGTGGGCTGCGACGTCGTTCACTGCTGGCCGCCGCGGGCGGTACCGCGGCGGCCGCCGGTCTGGCGAGCACCGGATCGTCCCAGGCGCAGGCGCTCCCCCGGGGCGCCGCGGCGGGGGCGACTCAGGCCGGGACGGCTTCCGGCCACCGGCCCGGGCCGGACGAGGGGAAGGTCGGCGAACTCCTGGCGCGTATGACTCTCGAAGAGAAGCTGGGGCAGTTGCAGCAGCTCCCGTGGGCGTACGACACCGGGCCGGGCGGGCCGGGTACCAGGGCGGTCGAGGACGCCGCCCGCGCGGGGCGGTTGGGCTCGGTGCTCAGCATCTACGGGGCCCGGACCTGCAACGCGCTCCAGAGGCTCGCCGTCGAGGAGTCGCGGCTGGGCATCCCGCTGCTGTTCGGACTCGACGTCATCCACGGCTTCTGGACGACGTTCCCGATCCCGCTGGCGCAGGCGGCGAGCTTCGATCCGCAGGTCGCGGTGCGGGACGCGGAGGTGTCGGCGCGGGAGGCCCGGTCCAACGGGGTGCACTGGACCTTCGCGCCGATGATGGACGTGACGCACGAGCCGCGCTGGGGCCGGATCGCCGAGGGCAACGGCGAGGACCCGTATCTGACCGCCGCGTTCGCCGCCGCCAAGGTGCGCGGCTACCAGGGGGACCGGCTCTCGGCCGCGGACCGGATCGCCGCCTGCGCCAAGCACTTCGTGGCGTACGGGGGCGCCGAGGGCGGGCGGGACTACAACACCGTGGACGTCTCCGAGTCCCGGCTGCGAAACCTCTACCTCCCGCCGTTCAAGGCCGCGACGGACGCCGGGGTGGCCACCGTGATGGCCTCGTTCAACCTCATCGGCGGCGTCCCGGCGCACGCCGATCCGCACACCCTCACCGACATCCTCCGGCGGGCGTGGGGCTTCGACGGGATGGTGGTGAGCGACTGGAACGGCGTGCAGGAACTGATCCCGCACGGTGTCGCGGAGGACGGCGCGGACGCCGCGCGGCTCGCGCTGACCGCCGGGGTCGACATGGAGATGACCAGCACCAACCTGGTCACCCACGGCAAGCGGTTGCTCCGGGAGGGCCGGATCGGCCGGCGGCGGCTGGACGAGGCGGTCGCCCGGGTGCTGCGGCTGAAGTTCGCGCTCGGGCTGTTCGCGCACCCCTACGTCGACGAGGGCGCGGCGATCGGCGAGCCGTCCGCGCAGGCCCGGGCGGCGGCCCGGGCCGCCGCGAGCCGGTCGATGGTGCTGCTGAAGAACGACAAGGGGGTGCTGCCGCTGCGCGGTTCGGTCGGTTCGATCGCGGTGGTGGGTCCGTTCGGCGACTCCACCGACCTGTTGGGGACGTGGGTGATGCCGCCCGCGGCCCGGAAGTTCCCGGCCGGCACGGTGCTGGACGCCGTGCGGCAGGCGGCGCCCGGCAGCGCGGTGCGCCATGCGCGCGGCGTGGACCCGCAGGGGGACGACACCAGCGGCATCCCGGCCGCCGTCGCCGCCGCCAGGGCCTGTGACGTGACCGTCGTGGTGGTCGGCGAGCCCCCGGCGCTCAGCGGGGAGGCCGCCGCGCGCAGCGACCTCGGGCTGCCGGGCGCGCAGGAGCGGCTGGTCGCGGCGATCGCCGACACCGGCAGGCCGTTCGCGGTGGTGCTGGTCAACGGGCGTCCGCTGACCGTCGGGAGCTGGCTGGAGCGGGCCCCGGCGGTGCTGGTGGCCTGGCACCCGGGCATCGAGGCCGGCCACGCCGTCGCCGACGTGCTGTTCGGCACGGTCCCTCCCGGCGGCAAGCTGCCGGTCTCGTTCCCGCGCTCGGTCGGTCAGATCCCGATCCACTACAACCACGAGAACACCGGCCGGCCCTACGACCCGGACGACAAGTACACCTCGAAGTACCTCGACCTCCCGGACGGACCACAGTTCCCGTTCGGCCACGGGCTGAGCTACACGACGTTCCGCACCGACGCGCCCCGGCTGAGCACCGGCCGGATCGCGGCGAGCGGCCTGCGCGCGGGCGACACCGTCGAGGTCACGGCGACCGTCACCAACACCGGTTCCCGGACCGGCGACGAGGTCGTCCAGCTCTACGTCCACGACCGGGCCGCCAGCATCGCCCAACCGGTCCGCCGGCTGCGGGGCTTCCAGCGGGTGACGCTGGCGCCGGGGGCGAGCCGGACCGTGCGGTTCCGGCTGGCGGCCGAGGACCTCGGCTTCTGGACCAACGACCCGCGCGGCGAGTTCCGGCTGGAGCCCGGCGCCATCGACCTCTATGTGGGCGGCAGTTCGACCGCCGAGGGCAGGGCCACGCTCACCGTGACCTGAGGGGTGGGCCGCCGGACGCCGGGTGGGCACCGAGGGGCGCTCAGGCGAACTGGGCGACGTACTCGTCGAACGGCGGGATGCCCACCTCGACCCGCCGCTGGTCCATCCGCTCCGGATCCCGGCACGGCCACGGCACGGGCGCGCCGTCCCGGACCCCGGCGATCTGGGTGCCGTAGATCTGCTCCCGCCCGTCGTTGACCAGCGTGCGGTCCGTGAGGAAGGCCAGGTCGCGGGGGCTCGCCAGGCCGTCGGCGACGGCGCGTTCCATCAGGTGCAGGGCGCGCCGCTGCACGTCCAGTTGACGGTCGGCGTGCTGGGCTACCAGCCAGGCGCTGCGGGCGGCGTCCGCCCCGAAGCGGTCCGCGGTGGGCCAGCCGTGGGCGTCGATGATCTCGGTGAGCCGGTCGGCGTGCCGCGCGGTCAGCCGGCGCCAGGCCAACTGGTCGGCGAAGTCGCCGCTGTTGGCGCGGGGTGCGGCCCGGTTGTCCTCGGCGGCCATGGCGACCAGTTCGGCCGCCGCCGCGGCGAGGTCGTCGGTGCGGTGCCGGGGTGTGTCGTGCGCCATCGTGCTCCAGACATCGAGGGTGACCCTGCGTCGGGTCGGGTGCCTCCACGCTAGGGGGCGAATCGGCGCAAAAGATCCTCCTCGGATACGGTGACGGGAGGGGCTCCGCGCCTGGATAATGGATCTATCCCCGGAAACGCTCCGCCCCTCTCGGCACCGTGCCGACCGATCCGCCGACCGTGAGGAGGCCGTGGGCCGATGGCCGTGGACGCGCTGGACGCGAAGATCCTCAGGTTGCTGCTGGAGCAGCCGCGGACGAGCGTGCGGGAGTACGCCCGGGTGCTGGGGGTCGCCCGCGGGACGGTGCAGGCGCGACTGGACCGCCTGGAGCGGGACGGGGTGATCACCGCCTACGGGCCGCGGCTCTCGCCCGCCGCGCTGGACCATCCGATGCTGGCCTTCGTGCACATCGAGGTGACACAGGGGCATCTGGAGGAGGTCGCCGCCGCGCTGGGCGAGGTGCCGCAGATCATCGAGGCGTTCTCGACCACCGGCGGCGGGGATCTGCTGACGCGCGTGGTGGCCCGGGACGCGGCACATCTGGAGGACGTGATCCAGCGGCTGATCAGCCTGCCGGGGGTGGTCCGCACCCGCACCGAGGTGGTGCTGCGCGAGCGGGTACCGCATCGGATGCTGCCGCTGGTCGAGGCCGTGGGCGGGGCGGCGGCGCAGCCGGACTGAGGGCGGCGGGCCGGGCGGCCGGCGGGAGTTCGGCGCGCGGGCGGCGCCGGCGTGGCGCGGGCGGCCGGACGGCGCGGGGGAAGCGTGGTGTGCCCGGGGCCGGCCGCGTCCGCGCGCGCCGGCCCCGGGGCGCCTCACTGGATGCCGAGGGAGGAGCACTCCGCCGCGACGGCCGGGGTGCAGAGCAGGTCGGCGCGGACCGCGCCGTTCTGGACGACGGTGTCCTTGAGGTTCGCCTTGGTGACCAGCGTGGCGTTGAAGAGCTTGGCGGGGATGCCGGACTTGCTCGTGTTGGCGGCGGTGGTCGAGGTGAGGGAGGCGATGCTCTGCCCGCGCAGCAGGCGGAAGGCGATCTCCGCGGCGGTCTCGGCCTCCGGGCGCACCTCCTTGTAAACAGTGAACGCCTGAGTTCCGTCCAACAGCCTCTGCAGTGCGGGGAGTTCGGCGTCCTGGCCACCGACCGGGACGTTTTTCACGCCGCCGGCCTTCAGCGCCGCGGCGATACCGCCGGCCATGCCGTCATTTGCCGAGTAGACCGCGTCGAAGCCATGCGGACCGCGGGAGTTGATGACGTCGGTCATGTCCTTCTTGGCGGTCGCCTCGGACCATTCGGGAACGTCCTTCTCGTAGACGACCTTGTGGACCTTGCCGTCGAGGACGGCGTGCGCGCCCTTCTTGAAGGACGGGGCATTCGGGTCGCCCGGGGAGCCGTTGAACATGACGACGTCGGCGGTGGCCGCCCGGGAGCCGAGCGCGGTGAGAATTCCCTCGCCCTGGAGGCGGCCGATCTTGTCGTTGTCGTAGGAGACGTACGCCGTGACGTTGCCCTCGGCGAGCCGGTCGTAGGCGACGACCTGGACGCCCTGACGTGCGGCGGAGTCCACCCAGTCCTTGGCGGCCCGGGCGTCGACCGGGTCGAGGACGATGACCTTGACGCCCTTCTTCACCAGGGACTCGAACTGGGTGCGTTGGGTCTCCGCGCTGGACTCGGCGTTTCCGTAGTCCACTTTGCATTCGAGGCAGAGCGACGCGATTCGCCGGGAAATGATACGGCGATCAAAATTCTCGTAGCGCGTGGATTTGTTCTCCGGAAGAAGGAGGCCGATGTGGTCCTTCCCTTCGGGCGCTTCCTGATGATCACTTCCGCACGCCGCCAGGGGGGCGGCGAGGGAAAGAGTCAACGCACTGACGACGACACGGCGACGTATTGTTGCATTCATCACATTCACCGCGTCCATAGCCTTCATCGGCCTCATGAAAGGTACCTCCACAGGGGCCGCCCTGACTCGGCCCATGAATGGCTGAGTGAACGTCACTGAAGCCCGGATAGTCAAGAAACGAACCAATAACGACATCGGGGCGGCTCCTGCGTTGAGAGGCCGAAGGCAGAGCGGTAGCGGCCGGCGGGGCCTCCGGAACGGTCCGCGGCACCGGGTACTTCGACCGCTACGCCAGGTGATCTTCGCCCCGTCGCGGGGCAGGTTCAGGGCCATGAGCACCGTACGAAAGCAGACCCCCGTCTCCGTCGAGGGACGGCTCGGTCGCGCGAACGAGCACCCCGGGCGCCACGACCAGGACTACCGGCGGCGGCGCGACGCCCTGGCGGCCCGCGCCGAGAACCACCGGGTGGGAGCGCCGTACGAGGACGTCGCGTACACCGAGGACGAGCACCGGACCTGGCGGACGGTGCACGACGCGCTGGCCCCGGCACACCGGGCGCACGCCTGCCGGGAGGTGCTGGCGGCCGGCGAGGCCGCGGACATACCTGCCGAGCAGATCCCGCAGCACGCGGAGATCACGCCCGGGCTGCGGACCCGCACCGGATTCTCGCTCACGCTGGCCGGCGGAGTGGTGCCCAACGAGCGGTTCCTGGGGGCGATGGAGCACGGCTACTTCCATGCGGTGCAGTTCGTACGCCATCCGGCCGTGCCGCTGTACACCCCCGAACCGGACGTCCTGCACGACGTGTTCGGGCACGGGATCCATCTGTCGTCGCCGGCGATCGCCGAGCTGTACCGGGTCATCGGCCGGGCCGCGAACCGGGTCCGGACCGCGGAGGCGCTGGACATTCTGAGCCGCGTGTATTGGTACACCCTCGAATACGGGCTGATCACCGAATCCGGCGGGCCGAAAGCCTTCGGCGCGGCGCTGCTGTCCTCGTACGGGGAGATCGCCGCGCACGAGGTCCGGGAAGTGCGCGAACTGGACCTCTGCGCCGCAGCAAGCACTCAGTACCGTATTTCCTGCTATCAGTCTGTTTTGTTCGCGGCGCGGTCTTTCGCCCATCTTGAGGACGCGATCGGCGGGTTCTGCGCGGAATTCGACGACGACACCGGGAACCGGCTGGGGTTGCCGTCGCTCTCCCGCGACCGGCAGTAGCGGCGGCCGTGCGGCACGGCCGCCCACCACGGCTCAGGCGGCCTCCGCGGGGGCAGCGGTGTCCCGCGCCCACAGGGCGGTGCCGTACCGGCGCAGCAGCAGCAGCGCCGTGGTGCCGAGTCCGGCGAGCAGCCCGAGCCAGATGCCCAGGGTGTGCAGCCCGGCGGCATAGCCGAGCGCCCAGGCGGCGGGCAGGCCGACCAGCCAGTAGCCGACGAGGGTGATCCGGAAGCCGCTCCTGGTGTCGTCCAGGCCACGCAGCAGGCCGACGCCGATGTTCTGGGCGCAGTCGAAGAACTGCAGCACGGCGATGACGAACAGGAGTTGGCCGGCGATCGCGAGGGCCTCCCGGTCGCCGGCCGCGCCCGGGTCGAAGAACGGGCGCAGGACCAGCTCCGGCAGCGCGAGGTAGACCACCGCGACCACCGCCATGACCACGGCGGCGCAGGCCAGTGCGGTGTTCTTCAGGCGCCGGGCGGAGTCGGTGCGGCCCAGGGCCAGTTCCCGGCTGACGTTGATGGACGCGGCGTGGGAGAGGCCGACGGCGACCTGGAAGACGATGTAGACGAGTTGGTTGACGGCGGTGTGGGCGGCGAGCGCGGCGCTGCCGAAGCTGCCGGCCATCAGCGCGGTGACGGAGAAGAAGCCGGCCTCGGAGCCGTAGGTGGCGGCGATCGGCACGCCGAGGCCGACGAGGGTGCGCACGGTGGCGGCGGCGGCCCCGGCGGCGTTGAGGCTGAGCCGCGGGGCCAGGACCGGGTCCCGCCGGGCGGCGGCGTACAGGGCGAGGAAGGACAGCAGGTGGACGGCGGAGGTGGCGACGCCGATGCCGGGCAGGCCGAGCCTGGGCAGTCCCCAGGTGCCCTGTACCAGGACCCAGTTGAGGCCGGCGTTGACCGCGACCGAGGCGACGGTGATCCGCAGCAGGGCCTGCGGGCGGCGCAGGCCGACGGTGAACTGACGGATCGCCTGGAACCACAGGCAGGGCAGCAGCCCGGGGGCGAGCGCCACGAGCATCGGCCGCGCCCGGTCGGCGATCTCGGCGTCCTGGCCGAACCAGGTGAGCGCCTGGCCGATGAGGACCATCAGGACCGCGCCGGCCAGTCCGGCGAGGGTGGCGACGGCCATCCCGGCCCGGGCGATGCCCCGGACGGCGGCCACGTCGGCGTCGGTTCCCGGGGCGTCGCCCTCCTCCTCCCGGGCCGCGGCAGCGGCGATCCGGTTGCCGACGGAGGTGACCAGGCCGACGCCCATGGTGCGCAGCTGGTTGAAGAGGACGATGGCGAGGCCGCCGGCCGCGAGGTCCCGGGCGCCCAGGAAGCCCATCATCACGGTGTCGGTGGTGGTCAGGGCCACCTGGGCGAGCTGGGTGAGGACCAGCGGCACGGCCAGCGCGGCCAGGGCGCGGCCGTCGCGGAGGAGGGTGGTGGGCTGCGGGGCGGGCATGAAGGGCATGAGCCGTCAATTCCTGCGGAGTTTGCTGAGGCGTTCGTCGATCTCGCGCTCGACGTCGGGGGCGAGGAGGCCGCGGGCGGCCAGCCACCCGTCGTCGAAGACGGTATCCAGGTACTTCTCCCCGCCGTCGTTGACGAGGGCGACCACGGTCGTCCCGGGCGGCAGTGACGGCAGTCGGCGCAGCGCCTCGTGGACCACGCCGCCGGCGGAGCCGCCGATCAGCAGGCCGGTGCGGGCCACCGCGCGGGCGGTGGCGAAGGCTTCGACGTCGCCGACCTTGACGCCCTCGTCGATGAGGGCGAAGTCGACCAGGGCGCCGATCTCCGCGCCTTCGGGGGTGCCGGTGCCGGACTGGTAGTAGTCGTGGGCGGGGCCGCCGAAGGCGATGGAGCCCTTGGGTTCCACGCCGATGGTGGTGACGTCCGGTATGAGGGTGCGCAGTTCGCCGGCGGTGCCGCAGAGCGCGCCGCCGGTGCCGACGGCCCCTATGAGGAGGTCGAGCCGGCCGTCCAGTGCCTGGTGCAGCTCGTGCGCGACGGGGTGGTAACCGACGCCGTTGCTGGGGTTGTTGTGCTGTTCGGTGAAGACGGTGTTGTCGCGGCCGCGGGCCAGCTCCTCGGCCAGCTCCTCGCGGGCGGCGGTGGCCAGGTCCTCGCTGCCGTCGTCGTCGACGTAGACGAGTTCGGTGCCCAGGGCGCGCATGGTGCGGAGCTTGTCGGCGCTGGCGTGGCGGTCGACGACGGCGGTGAAGGTGTAGCCGCGTTCGGCGGCGATGACGGCGAGGCCGAGGCCGGTGTTGCCGGACGTGGACTCGACGATCCGGCCGCCGGGGCGGAGCGCGCCGCGGGCCTCGGCGTCCAGGACCATCTGCCGGGCCATCCGGATCTTGGCGCTGCCGGTGGGGTTGAACATCTCCAGTTTGAGCAGCAGCCGGCTGCCGTTCTCGGTGCGGCACAGTTCGAGGAGCGGGGTGCAGCCGACGAGTTCGGACACGCGGGAGACCACGGCGGGGCGGCTCAGTGCCTCGTTCATGGGGCGGGCTCCTGGGGCGGGAGGGCGGTCGGGTCAGGGGGCGGGGCGGCGGTCCAGCCGCCAGCGCGGGCGCCCGTCCGTGCGGTCGAGGACGACCTTGGGGGGCAACGGCAGTTCGTGGAAGGGGGATTCGTTGGAGTCCATCTGGTAGCCGGCCGTGTTGGGGTAGACCAGCAGGTCGCCCGGTTGGGGTCGCCGGGGGAAGGGGACCTTGCGCCAGGTGAGCAGGTCCGACTCCAGGCAGCTGACGCCGCCGACGCAGGCGGGGTGGGCGGCGTCGCCGGTCGCCCGGCCGTCCGCGCCGACCAGGACCGGTTGCGGCAGGAACTCGCTGTTGAACCACTGCTCGGACAGGCTCAGGCTGGTGCCGTCCACGGTCACGATGGCGTAGCCGGCCCGGTCCTTGACGCCCTGTATCCGGAAGACGGAGGCGCCGGCGCCGTCCAGCAGCGCCCGCCCGGGCTCCAGCAGCAGCAGGGTGCCGGTGTCCCGCAGCCGATCGGCCAGGGTCCGCGGTCCGCTGTCCCTGCCGGTGGCGGTGGTGCCGGCGAGGACGGCGCGCAGGGCGTCGGCCCCGGCGACCGGTGAGTGGTACGGGTAGAAGTCGGCCGGGTCGAAGGTCCGGTCCGCGTGGTAGTGGCCGGGCCGCTGCGCGGTGAGGAAGGCGTACCAGTCGGCGGGGGCGCAGTAGTCGACGGCGAAGCCGCCGCCGATGCTGATGCGGTCGGCCTGGAGGCCCATGGTGCGGGCGGCCAGGCAGCGGTCGAGGAGGGCGGCGGCGAGCTCGACGCGCGGCGGTATGGCGTAGCCGGAGAGGTGGAAGCTGAAGCCCTCCATCCGGACCGCGTCACCGGCCGCGACGCAGCGGGCGAGGGCGGTGTCCAGCTCGGCGCCGGTCATGCCGAAGCGGCTGCCCGGCTGCTGTGGGGGCAGCAGCCGCAGCAGGATGCGGGGCGCGCGCGGGGCGCCCGGCGGGGCGTGGTGCAGCAACCGGTCCAGTTCGTCGAGGGAGTCGACGGCGATCAGGCATGCCTGGAGGACCGCGACCCGCAGCAGTTGGTCGCTCTTGGCGGGGCCGGTGACCACGACCCGCTCGCCGCGGACGCCGTTGCCGAGGGCCTCGCGGAGTTCGCCGAGGCTGGCGACGTCCACGCCGGTGCCGGTGGCGGCACACCGCTCGATCCAGACGGCGGCCTTGTTGGCCTTCTTGGCGTAGTGGATCCGGCCGTCCACGCCGGTCTCGGCGAGGGCCGTGCGGAAGGCGGCGACATTGGCGTCGAAGCGGTCGGGCAGCAGGAAGTGGAAGGGCCCGCCGAAGGCGTGGGAGAGCTCGGGCAGCAGCCCGCTGTCCAGGACGGCGTCGGTGCCGGGGTCCGGGAGGGCCGGGAGGAAGGGGACCGCGGAGGGGGCGGGGGTGCGGTCGCCGGTCACTGCCACAGCGGTACCTGCGTCCCCCGGCCCTGGGCGAGGGCGAGTTGGGCGAAGCGGTGGCCGAGGGCGATGTCGGTGACGACCAGTCCGCTGTTGTAGCCGAAGATCCGCTCGTCGGCGGTGCGGCGACCGACCGCGGCGCCCGCGATGATCCGCGGCAACTCGGCGTCCACCGGGCGGAGGTGCCCTTCGGCGTCGGCCATGTCGGTGCCGGTGACCCGCATTTGGGCCTCGCTGGTGGCGATGACCCGGTCGGCGCGGTGCAGGGTCGAGGGGGCCAGGCCGTGCCCGACGAGGACGGCCAGCGCGCCCGGGGCGAGCCAGTCGGCCTCGACCGCGGCGGCGGTGTGGCCACCGGCGGTGGCGACGACGATGTCGGCCGAGGGGGCGGCGGCCCGCAGATCGGTCACGAGTTCCACGTCGCGGTCCGGGAAGTGGCGGTGCAGCTCCGCGCGGACCGCGTCGATGCCGTCGGGGTGGCTGCCCGCCAGCAGCAGCCGGTCCAGGTCCGGGAGGGTGGTGAGCAGGAACGGCAGGGCCAGCCGGCCCTGGGTGCCGGTGCCGATGACGAGGGCGGTGCGCGCGCCGGGCCGGGCGCAGGCGCGGGCCAGCAGCGCGGAGACGGCCGGGGTGCGCAGGGCGCCGATCCGGCCGCAGTCCATCATCGCGATGGGCAGCCCGCTGATGTCGTCGTAGAGGGTCAGCGCGGTGTAGTAGTGCTGGTCGCCGCGGTCCTTGTCGAGGCCGTGCTTGTACGAGGTCTTGACGGCGACGATCTCGCGGGAGCCGTCGCGGCCGAGCATCGCATAGCCGACGGAGTGCCCGTCGGCGGGCTTGACGGTGAGCTTGCGGGGGTTGTCGGAGGCGCCGCCGGCCAGGGTGCGGTACGCCTGCTCGACGGTCTCGACGACGTCGGCGAGGGTGATGTCGATGCCGGCGAGGTCACTGGTGGACAGGGCGCGCAGGGTGCGGCCGGGTATGTCGTGGACGGGGGTGCTCCGGTCGGTCACGAGGTCCTCCGGGAGAGGCTGCTGGTGGTTCATGCGGCGTGCGCCTCGATGGCCGCCTGTCCGTAGCCGTGCTCGGTGGCCTCGGCGGGCGGGCGGGTGCGGCGGCCGGGTACCCGGACGGAGGCGCGTTTGAGCCAGCGGTCGGTGCCGTCGTAGCGGGCCCGGAAGGGCACCCGGCCGTGGACGACGAGGTCGTTGTCGACGACCAGGACCTCACCGGGTGCGAGGCTGACCGCGGTGGAGACGGCGGCGAGTTGCTCCGACAGGCGGCGGTAGGCGGCCCGGTACTCCGGGGTGGCCTCGTCGAGGGGGGTGTAGGCGGGGTCGAAGCGGAGGGTGCGGCCGTCCTCGGACTCCCACACGGTGGGGACGTTCGGGGGGCGGCCGTCGAAGCCCCGGGCCTCGGCGTAGGCGTCGTCGGGGAGGATCGGGACCTCGGGGCGGGCGAGGACGGCCAGGTCCTCGTCGCCGAGCCGGACCTTGCGGATGCTGGCGGCGGTGGTGGCGATGGCGTCGTGGTTGCGCATGCACCCGAGCATCAGCAGGTGGGCGCGGCCGGGGTGGAAGGCGTCCTCGGTGTGCGGGCTGAGCAGGACGCTGCTGCTGGCGCCGGTCTGGGCCTGTTCGTGGCCGGACGAGGGGATGATGTTGTGCACGAAGCGGCCGTCCTGCTGGCCTTCCCAGGCGAGGGGGTTGCCCATGACGGTGGCGAGCAGCAGGAGCGCGATGTCGTGGACGGCGGCGCGGTCGCCGGCGGTGGCCCAACTGCCGGGTGTGGGGCCTATCCCGGTGTCGTCGACGGCCAGGGCGCGGAGCACGAACAGGCCGTCGTCGGTGTCGACGGGGCGGCAGGCGTGGCGGATCGGGGCGCCGAGGGCGGCGGCGGAGCGCGCCACGGCGGCGAGCAGCTCGGGCGAGGTGGCCGAGGTGCCGGCGGCGGCGAGGATCTCCTCGGCCGCGCGGCGAAGTTCGGTGAGCGATGCGTCGTCGAGCAGGCGAACGGGGGCGGAACCCGTGCTCATGGCGAGGTCATCCGTTCCTGGAGGTGTCGTCACACCACAACTCGGCTACTGCATACGGGAGTTGAGTCCACTACGGAGGCCGGTCGCGGTGAGCGGGTGCCGCCGAAACTACACAGATGGATTAAGTTAGGCAAACCTTAGTTTTGATTCGTACCGAGGCCCGTGCGAGCCCTTGCACAGGCACCCGACCTTAGGGTAGGCAAACCTTAGTCACGGTGGGTCCGTTCGCGGATCCCCCTCCTCCGACACCGCGGGAACGAGGGCGCGAAGGTGGACCTGAACAGGCGTCAACTGCTGTGTATGAGTGGCGGGTTGGGGGCCGCGGCACTCCTCTCCGGGTGCGGTGGCGGACCGGGCGCGGACTCCGACGGCGGCGGCCCCGACGGCCCGCCCCGCAAGGGCGGCACCCTGCGCGTGGGCGCCCTCGGCCGGGCCTCCGCGATCACCCGCGACCCCCACGGAACCCAGGGCAACGAGAGCGACTACCTCATCATCGCGCTGGTCCACGACACCCTCACCGCACCCGGCCGCAAGGACAACACCGCGGGCCGGCTGGCGACTTCCTGGCAGGCGTCCGAGGATCTGCGGACCTGGCGGTTCAGGCTCGCCGAAGGCGCGACGTTCCACGACGGGACGCCGGTCACCGCCGAGGACGCCGTCTGGTCGCTGCGTCGACTGCGCAACACCCCCGCCGGCGCCGCCCGGCTCCCCGGCATCCAGGCGCACCGCATCACCGCCGAGGGCAAGGACACCGTCGTCCTCGTCTCCGACCGCCCCAACGCCGAACTCCCGCTGCTCACCCGCCTGACCACCTTCGTCCTGAAGAAGGACACCCCCGAGAAGGAGCTGGCCCAGGCCCCCGGGACCGGCCCGTTCAGGCTCGACCGGTACCGCGGCGGCAACGCCCGCCTGGTCCGCAACGACCACTGGCACGGCGGCGGGATCCACCTCGACGCCATCGAGGTGACCATGTTCGAGAGCCCGCAGGCCATGGCCAACGCCATGCTCGCCGGGCAGATCGACCTCGCCTCCAACGCCGGTGCGGTGGCCGCCCGCACCGCCGCCGGCCGCCAGGACATCCAGGTCCTCCGCCGCCCGAACGACATGGCGATGCCGATCGTGATGCGCGCCGCCGACGGCCCGTTCGCCGACCCGAAGGTCCGCGAGGCGGTCAAGCTGATCGTCGACCGCGAGGCCATGGTCAAGCAGGTGCTCTCCGGCTACGGCACGGTCGCCAACGACATCCTCGGCACCGGCGACCCCGACTACGCCAAGGCCGTCCCGCAGCGCCACCGCGACCTCGCGCGCGCCCGGCGACTGCTGGGCGAGGCGCGCTTCGACCTGTCACGGACCTACGAGCTGATCACCACCGAGGACATCGCCGGGCTCGCCGAGTCCGCCACGCTCTTCGCCGCCCAGGCCCGCGAGGCCGGTCTGAAGATCAAGGTCACCAAGCAGGAGTCCGGGACCTTCTACGCCAGGACCTGGCTCAAGGGCGACCTCTACACCAACTACTGGGGCACCAACGACTCGGTGGTCTTCTTCGCCTCGAAGACCATGACCACCGGCGCCGGGCAGAACGAGGCCGGCTGGTCCGACCCGCAGTTCGACGCCGCCTGTGCCAAGGTCCTGGGCACCGCCGACGCCGCACGGCGCCGCAGTGCCCTGCGCGCACTCCAGCAGATCGAGCACGACCGGTCCGGCTACCTGCTGTGGGGCATGGCGGACGGCATCGACCTGGCGGCCCGCAAGGTCCGCAACCTGCCCAAGCTGCCCGGCTACGGGCGGGTGCAGCTGGAGCACGTGTGGCTGGCGCGGTGAGCGCCCCGCCCGACGACCGCACCGCGCGGCCCGGCCCGACTCGGGGCACCGGCGCCGGACGGGCCGCCGCGCGGATCGGGATGCTGCTCGGCAAACGGGTGCTGATGCTGGCCGTCCTCCTGGCAGTGGTGTTCGCCGCGGTACAACTCCTGCCCGGGGACGCCGCGTCGGCCACCTCCGAGCGCGGCGAGGGCGCCGCCGGCGTCGCCGCCCGCCGCCATCTGCTGGGCCTGAACCGGCCGTTGTGGGAGCGCTTCCAGCAGTGGATGACCGGACTGCCCACCGGCGACCTGGGCACCTCCGCCCGCGGCCAGAAGGTGACCGATCTGCTCGCCGCGCCGTTCCCCAACACCCTGCTGCTCGGCGGCGCCGCCTTCGTCCTGACGATGGCGGCGGCACTGGTGCTCGGCTGTTGGGCGGCGGCCCGGCCCGGCGGACGGCTGGACCGGGCGATCGGCCTGGGGTCCACCGCCACCTTCGCCCTGCCCGAATTCATCGTCGCGGTCGGCCTGTTGCTGGTGCTGTCCCTGTGGACGGGCTGGTTGCCCGCGGTCACCCTCACCGACGGCGGCGGCGCCCCCGCCGACTGGACGATGCTGGTGATGCCCGTCCTCGCCCTGGCCGTCCCGCAGACCGGCTGGAACACCCGGATCGTCCGGGCCGCCCTCGCCGACCAGGAGCGCACCCCGCACGTGGCCGCCGCCCACCTCGACGGTCTGCCCCGCCGCCAGGTGCTGCTGCGGCATGCGCTGCCGGGCGCCCTGCCGACCATCGCCATCGGCGCCGCCACCTCCACCGGCATGCTGCTGGGCGGCGCCGTCGTGGTCGAGACGCTGTTCAACTACCCGGGAATCGGCACGGTGCTGGCCGGGGCCCTCGCCGACCGGGACACCCCCGTCATCGCCGGCGTGGTCGCCTGCGCCGGCGCCGCGGTCAGCCTGGTGCTGTTCCTCGCCGACCTGATCCGGTACCGCACCCTGGGAGACCGGTCATGAGCACCACCGCCGTCCTCGACCGCACCCGGCTCCGCGGGCCCCGCGCCCTGCCCCGGGTGGCCCCGGCGCTGCTGCTGACCGTCCTCGCCCTGCTCGGCCCGCTGCTCGCACCGCACCCCGCCGACCAGCCGGTCACCGCCCCGTACGCGCCCCCCGGCGACGGCGCGCCGCTCGGTGGCGACCAGCTGGGCCGGGACGTCCTGAGCCGGCTGCTGCACGGCGGCAGCGCGCTGATCGGCAGCGCGCTGGCCGTGGCGGTGGTGGTCACCGCGCTGGCCACCCTGCTGGGGTGCCTGGCCGCGCTCAGCCCCGCGCTGGGGCGGGTGATCGAGGCGGTCGCCGACGTCGCGATCCTGCTGCCGCCGGTGCTGGGCATCATGCTGCTGTCGCTGGCCTGGCCCGGGGGCGGACGGCCCGCGGTGACGGTCGCGGCGATCGCCCTGGGCACGCCGTACGCGGTGCGGATCGTCGCCGGCGCCGCCGCGCCGCTGGCCGCCTCCGGCTTCGTCGAGGCGGCCGCGGCAGGTGGCGAGCGGCTGTTCCACCTGGCGCTGCGGGAGATCCTGCCCCATCTGCGGGCCACCGTCCTGGCCCTGTTCGGACTGCGGTTCGTCGAGGCGGTGTACGTCATCTCGATGGCCGGATTCCTCCAGCTCGGCCCCCAACCCCCCACCGCGGACTGGGCGTTGATGATCCGCGAGAACGCCTCCGGCATCCTGCTCGACCCCTGGTCCGTGGTCGCTCCCGCGCTCGCCATCGGCCTGCTGGCCATCAGCGTCAACCTCGCGGCGGACACCGTGGCGCCGAAGGCGGGACGCCGGTCGGGACCCCGGGCGGGACGCGGGGCAGGACGCGGGGCAGAACGCCGGGCGGTGAGCAGGCGGTGAGCCGCCCTCGTCATGGAGCAGACGGTGAGCCGCCCTCCCGTCCCCTCGCCATCCGTAGGACTCGCACGGAGGAACCCGGCCCGACCATGACCGACGAACAGCCCGTCCCACCGCCCCTGGTCCGCGTCACCGATCTTCAGATCCGCCTCGTCGACGGGCCCGTGCTGCTCGCCGGCGCCCACCTCACCCTGCGACCCGGCCGGATCACCGCGCTCACCGGCTCCTCCGGTTCCGGCAAGACCACCCTGCTGCGCGCGCTGCTCGGCGCCCTGCCCGACGGCGCGCAGGTCACCTCCGGCACGGTCGAGGTCCTCGGACACGACGTGCTGGCCCTCCCGCCGTCCCCCCTACGGGAGTTGCGCCGGCGCCGCGTCGGCTACGTCGGCCAGGACCCGGGCTCGGCGCTCAACCCACGGATGCGGGTCCGGCGGCTGGTCGCCGAGGTCGCCGCCGACCCCGGGCCCCGGGCCGTGCGGGAGCTGCTCGCCGAATGCCGGCTGCCGCTCGACGACGGGCTGCCCGACCGCCGCCCCGGTGCCCTGTCGGGCGGCCAGCAGCGCCGCGTCGCGCTCGCCCGGGCGCTCGCCCGCGAGCCCGAAGTGCTGCTCCTGGACGAACCCACCGCGGGCCTCGACCCCGCCCTCCGCGACGAGATCGGCGCGTTGCTGCGCGACCTGGCCGGCAACCGGCACCTGGCGATCGTCCTCGCCTGCCACGACCCCGAACTCGTCGACCGGTACGCCGACGACGTGATCGATCTGACGGGCCCGCCCCCGGCGGCGGCCCCCGCCGCGGAGAGAGCACGGGAGAGCGCCGCGGCGCATCCGGCCCACGACCGGCCGCGCGCTCCCACCACCCCGGTGCGGCTCCCCGCCGCCACCGGCCTCGGCGCGCGCCGCCTCCGCGTCATCCACCGGCGGGGCACCGCGCACCCCGCCCTCACGGACGTCGACTTCACCGCCGCGCCCGGCAGTTCCACAGGGGTGTGCGGGCCCTCCGGCTCCGGCAAGACCACCCTGCTGCGCGTCCTGGCCGGGCTCCAGCGCCCGGACGCGGGGGCGCTGACCCTCGACGGACGGGCGCTGCCGGTCCTCGTCCGCAGACGCTCGCGCGAGGACCGCCGCCGCATCCAACTCGTACCGCAGAACCCGCTCGGCGCCCTCAACCCGGCCCGCACCGTCGGCGCGACGCTGACCCGCCCGCTGCGCCTCCACCGCCGGGCCGCCGGGCCGGAGATCCCCGGCCGGGTGGCCGAACTCCTCGAACGGGTCGGGCTGGCCCCCGACTTCGCCGGCCGCTATCCGCACGAGCTCTCCGGCGGCCAACGCCAACGGGTGGCCGTCGCCCGCGCCCTGGCCCCCGAACCGGACGTGCTGCTCTGCGACGAGATCACCTCGGCGCTCGACCCGGACACCGCCGTGGCGGTGATGGACCTGCTGACCACGATCAGGGCGGACCGCGGTCTGACGCTCGTCGTCGTCAGCCACGACGCCCCGCTCGTCGCGGCGTACACCGACACCGTGTACACCCTGGAGTCCGGGCGGGTGCTCTCGACCGGCCCCGCGAAGAGCATCGCCGGACACCCGGCGGTGGCCCGCGCACCCGGCCCTTGACGACCGCCTCGCCCCCGCGGGGGCAGATCCGCACCGCCCCCGGCGCCTGTCGGGGCGGTGGCTCCCCCCTCCAGCCCGATCGGGGCCGGCTCGCCTCCCCGCCCGATCGGGGGGACCGGCTCACCCCGCTACGTCAGTCAGGAGCCGGCTCGCCCTCGACGCCGATCAACGCCAGCGTGATGTTGTCCGGCGCGCCCGCCTCGATGGCCGCCTTCCACAGCTCGAAGACGGCCCGCCCGCCGTCGTGCGCCCGCAGCACCGCGGCGATCTCCTCCTCCAGGACCGGGTCGGTCAGTCCGTCCGTGCACACCACATACCGACGGCCCTCGGCGAGCGGCACGGTCCGCACGTGCGGGGTGATCGCGTTGAACCGCGCCGCGCCGCCGATCGCCTGGGTCACCAGCGATGTGGTCCGCTGCCCCGGCCGCAGCGGCGGGCTGTCGTCCACGCTCACCTGCCGCAGCCCGTCCCCGTCGGCCTCCAGGACCCGGCTGTCGCCGACGTTGAAGACCAGCAGCGCATCGGGCAGGACGACGGTGCCGGCCACCGTGGTGCCCATCGCCGTCAGCGCCTGATCGCGCTCGGCCGCGGCGTACACCGCGCGGTTGCAGCGGGTCAGGGCCTCCCGCACCGCCTCCTCGCTGTCCAGTGAGGGGCCGAGGGCCGCCAGGTGCGCCACGGTCAGTGCGCTGGCCACCTCGCCGCCCGGTTGCCCGCCGATGCCGTCGGCGACCGCCACCACCAGGGGGCTGCCCATCGGGAACACCAGCATCTGAGGGTTCTCGGTCACCGTGCCGCACAGCGTCCACGGCCCGGCGACCAGACTGTCCTCGTTGTGGTCCCGGATCAGGCCGGTATGGCTGAGCGCCGCCACCGTGATGTACCGCACCGCCGTCTCCATGGCCGTCGCTCCTCGCGGTCGCTCCCCCGCCGGATCCGCCGCGGCACCTCCCGCCTCGCCCCCGGGTCGTGTCCGCACAGTCCCGTCGTGCGCCCGGCGGGCGGGCCGGGCTGTGTCCGCGTGCTCTCGGCGTACCGGGCGCCGGACGGCAGGCCGCACTGTGCGGACACGGCCCAGCCCCTGGCCCGCGGGCTCATCCGGCCCCCGCCCGGCCGCTGAGCGTATGCCGTTGCATCAGCCGGGAGACGTCCTTGGCGGTGATGATCCCCACCAGATGCCCCGCATCCACGACCAGGATCGGCAGCCCGGCCCGCAGCGACAGCTTCTCCAGCGCCTCGGTCAGCAGCTCGTCCGGCGCCGCCACCGCGCAGTGGGACAGCGGCGTCGCCACGTCCCGCACCCGGAGTTCCTCGCGCTGGGCGACCGGTATCGCGGCGAGCCTGCGCAGCTGCGCCATCCCGCTCGGCCGGCCCTCGAAATCCAGCAGCGGGACGGCCGAGTGCCCGGTGTGCACCGCCACCTCCTCGATGAAGCGCTGGACGGTCAACCAGTCCGCCCCGGTCTCCACGGGACTGGACATGGCGTCGACCACCCGTATCCCGTGCAGCGCGGACTGCAGCGTCGCCCGCCGCCGCTCCGCCCCGGCGACGACCATCACGAACAGCCCGATGAACGCCAGCCACAGCCCGCTCGGCATCCCGCGCAGAACGGAGACCCAGCCGACCGCCACCAGCAGCGCGCCCATCACCTGCCCGCCCCGGGACGCCACCAGATCCGCGCGGTCCCGGTCCCCGGTGCGCCACCACAGGAGCGCCTGCACCACCCGGCCCCCGTCCAGGGGTACCGCCGGCAGCAGATTGAACACGCCCAGGATCACATTGGCCCAGCCCAGCCACACCAGGACGACCGCGGGCACCTCCCACAGCGACAACTGGCTCAGCCCGAAGCCGGCCCCCAGCGCGACACCGCCGATGAGGAGACTGGTGAGGGGGCCGCTGACGGCCACCGCGAAGGCCGCGGCCGCGGTCTGCGGCCGTCCCATCCGCGTGATCCCGCCCAGCGCCCACAGAGTGACGTCCTCGACGGATATCTGCTTCCGCCGCGCGATCGCGGCGTGCGCCGTCTCGTGGAGCAGCAGGCTCCCGGTGAGCAACGCGGCTCCGACGACCCCGGCCAGGGCGTAGACGACAGCGGACCGCCCCGGAGTGATCACCGGCAGCGTCTGCCGCCCCAGGCCGTACGCGAACAGCGCCACCAGCAGCGGCACGCTCCAGTGCATGCGCAGCGGCACCCCGACGACGTGTCCGATCCGGACCGAGCCGTTCATCAGCGTCTCCCGCCGGCCCGGGCGGTGCTTGCTCCTGGCGGGGCCGCACGCCCCACGCTCCGCGGACCGCCCGACACCGGACTCACCCCCATTGTCACTCGCCACTCCTCCCCGTCGGATTCCCTGCCGGACGCCGTCCCAGCCGGTCCCGGCCCCGCCGTCGAACTAACCTGGAAGTCGGGAAGTGCGAACGCCGGTAGGTGCGAACGCCTTCACCGAACGCGTACCCCCCTGCGGACGGAGGCGAGGGCCATGGGACGCAGCCATCACTTCCACCTCGACCAGGGTGGCCACTCGATCACCGTGAACGTCGGCCCCGGGCGGGACGGCGAGATAGAGCTCCTCGTCAACGGCAAGGTCGTCGCATACCAGCAGCAGCACGGCACCGGGCTGAACCTCCTCACCGGGGAACTCCCCGACGACCCCGTCCGGATCTTCCGCATACGCGTCCGGGAGCCGCGGCTCGTCCCCACCGCACCCCGCTGCACACTGGAGCTGGACGGGGTGGAACGCCCCATGCCGGAACGCTTCCTCGCCTGACCCCACATCCGCCACCGCCCCACCCGTCACCGACGGGCCGTGGGCCACCGCATCGCGTGTGCGGCCAACTCGCCACCCGCTGCTCCCCCCTTCGCCTCGCGTTCCCACCGCTCCCGCGGCGCTTCCCCTCCCGTCCTGCGCTCCTCTCCCCCTCCGCTTCCGACCTCCCGCTATCGGTCGCCTCCCGTCGTCCCGTGCCTGCTGGGCCCTGTCACCGGCCGCTCACTTGGCCTTGCCCTGCGCTTCCACCAGTTCCTTGAACTGCTGGAGGTCTCTGCGCACGCCCCGCTCGATCGCGACCGCCTGTGCGAACCCCTGCGGCCCGCCGAAGGTCTCCTTGATCGTGCCCGGGTCGTACTCGAACCGGGCCTGGAGCCGGGTGTGCCCCCGGTCGATGGGCAGCAGCGAGAACGTCCCCGCCAGATCGGGGCCGCTCGTGGTCTGCCACGTCATCACGTTCTCCATCTCCCGGTCGACGATCTCGACCTCGAACTCCTGCGCCCGGCCGCCCGCGTCAACGTCCAGGTGCGCCCGCCGCTCACCCTCTGACCGGGCATCCCGGACGCCCTTCAGGAACCGGGGATAGGTCTCCGCACGATGAAGGCAATCCCAGGCGGTTTCGAGGGGAGCACCGATGTCGATGTGTTCTTCGAGAGTGCTCATCGGACACCTCACAGCTTCCTCAACGGCCCCCGTTACGTCTTCCAGGGTCCCCCGCCCGGCGGCCGGCGGCGACCCGAGTGCACACGGCCCACCCGGCCGTTTCCCCACCCGACCGTTCCCCAGCCGGCCCACCGATGTCCGGACCCGGCCTAGGCGGGATCCTGCCCGCACGGTGCGATCGCGAGGATCGCCACGTCGTCGTGGAGGATGCGGGTGTGGCGGGGCAGGTCGACGTTGAGGAAGTCGATGACATCGGCCGGGCCGGGAGCGGACCGGCCCCCGAACCGCTGCCCGAGCCGTTCCAACAGCGGATAGAACGCACCGGTCTGATCGCGGGCCTCGATCAGACCGTCCGTGCAGAGCAGCAGCACATCACCGTGGGCGAAACGGTGTGTGTAGGAGACGGGCGAGTCGGCGGCCAGCCCGCCCAGCCCCAGCGGAAGAGCAGGCGGACCGGTGAGCGGGATCACCTCCCCTGCGGAGATCAGCACCGGTTCGATATGGCCGTGATTGATGATCGTCACCCGGTGGGCCCGGGCGTCGTACTCGATCAGGGCCGCGGTCACGAACAACTCGTCGTCGGGGATCTCCGCCGCCTCGCGGGCCAGCCGCCGTTCCATCCGGGAAGCGACTGCCAGCAGGTCGCCGGGGTCGTAGACCGCCTCGCGGAAGCTGCCGAGGATGTCGGCGACGGTACGAACCGCCTGCAGCCCCTTCCCCCGGACGTCACCGATGATGGCCCGCTCGCCGGCCTGCGTGGCACGGATGTCGTAGAGATCCCCTCCGACCATGGTGCCGACCTCGCCCGAGCGGTAGAGCCCCGCCGCCAGCACGTTGCCGACCCGGTGCGGCACCGGCCGCAGCAGGGTCCGCATCAGGGCCTCGGCGACCGAGTTGACGCGCACCAGGTGCCGCTGCTGACGCTGCCGGTACCAGGCCAGCGCCACGCCCATGATCCCTACGACGATGGTGGAGATATACGTCGCGACATAGTGGTTCCCCCATAACTGATGTGGATTGTGGCCCGTGCAGCACGGGGTTCCCGCGAGCACGCCCTCCAGGCCGACGGCGAAGGCGGTGACACCGGCGACGCCGACCGGGCCGTGGGTGAAGGCGGCGAGCACCGGCACGGCGATCAGCAGGGAGCTCACCGCCCACTGTGTGGGCGTCACGAACTCCACCAGCAGCACGGCCAGGACATAGAGCGCGGGCAGCCAGCGCATCCAGGCGGGGACCCGGGGCGCCTCGAAGCCGTTGTTGTCCACCAGCCCGGAGAGCCGCTGGGCCGCATGGCCGTGGCCCGACGACCTCATGGTGACTGCTCCCGCCGCGCCGCAGGGACCGGACCCGCCAACGCCGTCACCCTCGTCTTCAGCGCCACCGCTCAACGACCCACTTACGCGACCTGTTCACACGGGCTCCCGCCACGGACTCCTGTCAGACCGTGCTCAAGGCCCACAGCCTGACGCCCATGGACAGCCAACCCGACGATTAGGCCATCTGCGGCATGTCACCTCTCTTGGGCGAAGCGCCTCGTGACGCTCCCTGGCGGACCATGCGGTCGCGGTGGCTGCGGTCCTGATCATGATGCCTCCCTGTACGGACAGTTGACCGGGTGTGTCCGGCGCGGCCGCCCGCCGTGCCGGACACCTCTCACTGTCCGCGATCCGCCGCCCGGCGACATCGACCCGAGGGTGGTAACTCGACGTCAACCCCTGCTCGTACGAGGGCGCCGGCCTCATGCCCCAGGTCGACCGACGCCTCGTCCCACTCCCCTGACCTGGCTCTATTCCTCCACGGCTCCACCGACACGGCGGAGGTGCCGGCGGAAGGTGTACTCCGGATCGGCGGCGCGGCGCGCGAGGTAGTCGTCGAAGCCGGTCTGCCGGCGCAGGGTGTCGCCGGCGCGGATCCTGCGGGCCTGCTCGCGCTCGGTCTCCCGGATGGTGCGTGCGGTGTCCAGTACGTCCGCGGCCCGGGTCGCGGGGATGAACAGCACCCCGTCGTCGTCACCGAGGACGAGGTCGTCGGCGGTGACCAGATGGGGCCCGAAGCGAGCGCTCGTCAGAGCGTCGGGCTCCCGCTCGGCGAGCCGGACCGGGCCCGGCGCACAGCGACCGTAGCTGAACACCGGGAGACCGATCTCGACCAGCTCCGGGGTGTCCCGGTGCAGTCCCCAGATGACCACGCCGGCCACTCCCGCGGCCTGCGCCTCGAGGATCAGCAGGTCGCCGACGCACGCCTCGTCCTGGCGGCCGGCGTTGTCGATGACCAGCACGTCGCCGGGCCGGACGTCGGTGAACGCCTCCAGGAAGACATCGACGCTCCCGTAGTGGCGGGCGGGAAGTGCGCGCCCGGCGACCCGCTGGCCGGGAACCACCGTGCCGATGCCGGGCGGGGCCGCGCGCAGCGGTACGCCGAGCCGGACGCAGGCATCGGCCACCAGGGGTGTGGACAGCTCGGCGAAGGTCTTGAGCATGGCGTTCTCCTCCGTTCGGTGCCGTCGCCGCCTCGGAGCGGTCGGCGCGGTCTGCGGCGAACGATGCCACGCTTCCGGCCCGTTCGGGGCCCTCATATGCGGACGGTCAACTACCGCTCCACCAAAGGCGAGTGGCCGAAAACCGCCTTATCGGCATGCCATGCCCGACCTAGCTTTGACTGTGTGACCAGATTCAAAATCTGGTCACAAACGTGGAAGGGGAAGGCACGTGGAACGGGCCGAACGCGGCGAACGGATCCTGCAGGCCGCTGGAGAGCTCCTGCTCGCATGGGGCTACCGGCGCGTGACGATCGACGAGATCGCCCGCCGCGCCAAGGTCGGTAAGGGGACGGTCTACCTGCACTGGAAGACCAAGGACTCCCTACTGCTGGCCGTCGTCCTGCAAGCCAAGATGCGCAGCCTGCAGCAGCAGTTGGGACGGATGCGGGCCGATGCCCGGGCAGTCCTGCCGAGCCGGATGATGCGCGGCTACTACCAGGACTTCCTGGAGGAGCCGGTGCTCCGCGCCCTCTACACCGACGACGTCGACATCCTCGGCCGGCTCAACGACGCCGCCAAGAAGGAATTCGCCGAGATCATCGCGTTCAACGACCAGGTCATGGTGCGCTACCTCGAAGTGCTGCGGGCGCACGGACTGCTGCGCACCGACATCGACCTGTGGCACCAGCAATACATGTTGCTCGCCACGACCGGCGGGTTCTTCATGGCCGAGGCGATGCTGTACGACCGCGCGCCGGACGCTCCGGAGGTGCGCGGCGAGCTCCTCGCCACGACCATCCGCAGCACGTTGGAAATTCCACCGGCGGCATTCCGTACGCCGGATGTCGGGGCCGCGGCCGATGTGGACGCCCCCCGGTGCGCGACCGCGGACGAGGCGATGGCCGCCGCCGCACGCGAGATCATCCCGCTGTACGAGCAGGTGGTGGAGCGCAGCGTCCAGGAGATGCGTCGGCAATTGCGCGACTGAACACCCGGGCGGCACAAGGCCGGTGCCCGGCCGGTGCCCATCGCGCCCCCTTTCACCCCAAGGCTCATTTCACAGGAGACGGAAATGACGGAACTAGCGGAATCCCCCTTCAACCAGAACATCGGCAAACACCCCGGCGAGCCGAACGTGATGGAACCGGCCCTGCTCGCCGACCCGTTCACCGGATACGGCGAGCTGCGCGAGCAGGGGCCGGTGGTCCGTGGCCGGTTCGTGGACGACACACCGGTGTGGTTCATCACCCGCTTCGAGGAGGCCCGGGAAGCGCTGCGCGATCAGCGTTTCGCCAGCGACCCGAAATTCGCCGGAACCGGGAACGGGGAATCGCCGACCAGCCGGATGCTGGAGATGATGGGACTGCCCGAGCGCTATCGGGAATATTTTGCCGGCTTCATCCTCACCATGGACGCCCCCGACCACACCCGGCTCCGGCGGCTTGTCACCCGGGCATTCACCGCCCGCAAGATCACCGATCTGCGGCCCCGGGTGGAGGAAATAGCCGATACCTTGCTGCATCGGCTCCCCGATCACGCGGACAACGGCGTCGTCGACCTCATTCAGCACTTCGCCTATCCGTTGCCCATCACGGTCATCTGCGAACTGGTGGGAATTCCGGAGGCGGACCAGCCGCAGTGGCGCACTTGGAGTTCCCAACTCATCTCCGTACAGCCGGAATCGCTGCGCGTGGCGTTCCCGGCGATGATCGATTACATTCACGAGTTGATCCGGGAACGGCGCGGGGCACTCGCCGACGATCTGCTGAGCGAACTGATCCGGGTGCATGACGACGACGGCAGCCGGCTCAGCGACAGCGAGATGGTCACCATGGTCCTGACCCTTGTCATCGCCGGTCACGAGACCACCGCCCATCTCATCGCCAACGGCACGGCCGCGCTGCTCACCCACCCCGATCAACTGCATCTGCTGAAGTCCGATCCGGAGCTGCTCCCCCGTGCCGTGCACGAGCTGTTGCGCTGGTGCGGTCCGGTGCAGATGACGCGGCTGCGGTACGCCGTCGAGGACGTCGAGCTGGCCGGGGTACGGATCGCGAAGGGCGAGGCCATACTGCCCCTGCTGGTCGCGGCGAACCACGACCCCCGCCACTACGCCGACCCCGCCCGGCTCGACATCACCCGCCAACCGGCGGGCCGGGCCGAGAACCACGTCGGCTTCGGCCACGGCATGCACTACTGCCTGGGGGCCAGCCTGGCCCGCCAGGAGGGCGAAGTCGCCTTCGGCAAGCTGCTCGCGCACTACCCGGACCTGACGCTGGCGGTCGCGCCGGACACCCTCCAGCGGAACCCGCTGCCGGGCAACTGGCAGCTGGCCGCGCTGCCGCTCCGGCTGAACTGACCGAACGGCCCGAGCCGGGCGGGACCTCGCCCCGACAGGGCTCCGCCCGGCAGTGCGGCCCCGGCCCGCCGGGCGACGAACGGCAGGCGGGACCTTGCGGACACGACCTACGGCCCGATGTGGACATGGCCCGCCCAACGGCTCGGCAGCAGGGGTGCGTTGGCGCGGAGGGTGCGTACGGTCTCGTGGAGAGCGTGGGCGGAGGTGGTGCGGGGACTGGTGTGGAAGAGGCGGGCGGCCTCGGTGGGGTCGTCGACGGGCCAGAGGGTCGCGACGACCTGGCTGAAGCCGGCGAGGTGGAAGGCGCCGCCGAGCTGAACGGCCTCGTCGGGGGGACGGCCGGACCGAGCGGTGGCACACGCCGAGAGATAGCAGAACTCGCCGTGGGCGAGGCGGAGTCGGGAGATCTCGGCGACGGTCAGCGGCTGGTCGTGGAGGATCAGATGGCTGCCGTAGGGGCTGGTCGGATCGGCGACCGCGTGGCAGGCGAAGTGGACGTGGGTGCTCGTGGGCAGGGCCGTCAGCACTCGGGCACGGCGAGCATCCGCACCGGTGAACAGGACGGTGTCGGGCCCGTAGTGGTCGGCGGCGACGCGGGCCTCGGTGAGGGCGCCGGCCAGGGGTGCGAAACCGGGGGTGCGGGGCAGCGCCACGACCAGGGGCACCGAGCGCCGGGGGCGCCGGCTCCGGCGGGCGGCCGTGCGGACGGCCGCGGCGAGGGCGGCGACGGTCGGGGTGTAGGAGGGCACCGTCCGGTCCAGCAGGGAGCGTGCGCCGTCCGGGTCGTCGTGGTGGCCGGCGGCGTGCAGCGGGAGCAGGGCCAGGGGGCCGGTGGCGGACAGCCAGATGCGGGGCGGATCGGCGGGGGCCGTGGTGGCGGTGCCGTTGCGGGCGGTGGTGTGGGAGAGGTGGGTGAGGACGGGAGCCGCGGTGGTGTCCCAGAGCCACTCCAGGGTTTCGCGGAGCTGCGCCTGGGCCGTACGGCGGTCCACGGGCGGGGCGCCGGGGGCCTCGGCGGCGCGCAGCGCCTCGGCGAAGCCTGCGGCGCGGATCTCCGCCTCGGTATGCGAGAGCGCGGGCAGCGGTACGGCGGTCACTCCTCCGCTGGTCAGGATCAGCGCGTCGCAGCGCAGCGGACTGGCGTTGACCGTCACCACCGGGCCACCGGCGGCCGCCGGGCGCAGTGCGGCCAGCCGCGGCGGCTTGAGGAAGTCCGCCAGGCCCGGCAGGCGGCGGGCCTCGGCGACCACCGCGTCCCACTGTTCGGCCAGTTGGCAGCGGAGGTCGCCCGGCTCGGTGCGGGCAGTTGCCGGGGCGGTGGTCAGGGCGGTGCGCAGCTTCGCCAGCCGGTCGGCCAGCTGCGGTGCGGCGTCCCGAAGGGCTTCCTCCTCGCCGTGGAGTCCGAATGCACGGGTCAGCAGGATGCCGCGACCCTGTTCGAGGAGTTCCAGGGCTCGCGCGGGGGCGTCGGGGCCGCCCGCCCGGAGGACCGCGGCCGCGGCGTCGGCGGCCAGGCCCTGGCCGTGCCGGGCCGGTCGCGACTCCGGTTCGCTGCCGTGCAGTGGGTGGGGCACCGCCTGCGGCAGCAGGGCGACGGCGCGCGCGTATGCCGCGGCGGCCTCCTGGCGGCGGCCGGTGGCGGTCGCCAGCTCCGCCAGTCCGCGGTGCAGACGGATCAGCTCGCCGGGCGGGCCGGCGGCGTTCCGGGCGGTGGCCTCGGCGAAGGCGTACGCCTCCCGGATGAGCTTGGGTTCCGGCTCGTGGCCCTCGGCGTGCCGTTGGCGTTCCAACAGGGCCCCGGAGAGATGGGAGAGCATGCCCGAGCGGAAGACGCGGTCGGGGTGGGCGGTCTCGATGGCCTCGCGCAGCAGACAGATCGCCTCGTCGAGGGCGTCCGGGCGCCCTTCCCGGCGGGCCCGTTCGCGCAGGCTGCGGGCGAGGTCGTCGAGGTGGCCGGGCCGTTGCGGGTCGTCGGCCGCGCTGACCTCCACGGCTTCGCGGTGGACCGCGATCGCCTCGCGCAGCGCAAGCGGTTCCGGGGGCCGCGATGCGCCCTGGGCAGGGAGGTCGCCCTCGGGGGAGTCGGCGCACAGGTCGTAGAGCGCGTTGCCCAAGTGGGCGAGGGCGAGCGCGAGGTCGGCGGGGTTGCCGCGGCGGGCCCGTCGCTCGTCCGCCGCCTGCCGGTACAGCTCGATGGCGTCGTCCAGCACGTCCACCAGCCCGGTGCGCCGGTACTGGGCGTGCAGCACCTCCGCGTGCGCGACGCACACCCCGTCCCGGCCCGGTGCGGGCAGCGGTTGCGGTTCGCCGCGGACCAGTTGCACCGCCTCGTCCAGCGCGGCACCGTCCCCGCTGACCCGGTGGCGCTTCACCAACAGGCCGGCCAACCGGGCCCGGTGGGACACGGCGTCCGGTGTCCCACCGGGCACGGCCCGTACCGCACCCCGGCTGGCGTCGATCGCCGCGTTGAGGTCCGACGGGGCGCCGCTGACGTCGTGGCGCAACGCCAGGTGCATGGCGAAGTCGTCGAGCCGGGGCGCCAACCGCTCGCTGTCCGGCGGGGTGTGTCGCAGTGCTTCCCTGCCACAGTCGACCGCCTCGTCGATGTCGCGCCGGTCACCGGTGTGCCGGTAGTGGTCGCCGACCACGCGGGCGTGCTGGGCGACCGCGTCGGCCCAACACGCCCCGCCGGCCGGGATGAGCAACAGCAGCTCCCGGCCGAGACGGACCGCTTCGGCCAGGGTGTGGGCGTCACCGGTGGCGCGGTAGCTCCTCTGGAGGGTGACCGTCAGCAGGCGCAACGCCCTTACGCGAACGGCATGGTGGCGGGGTGTCAGTTCGAGGAAGGGCCGGAGGGCCGCCGCGTCCCGTTCCGGTCGGCCGCCGCGTGGATCCAGCCCGCGGATCGCGGTGAGGAAGTCCTCGGAGAGCTCCTCGCGCTGTCGCAGCCCTGCGAGCACCCGGCGGCGCACCTCCCGCGGGACCCGGGGGCCGCTCAAGCGGCGCCCGGACCGCACCGCCTCCAGCACCGCGGCGGCCTCCGGCGGCACCGCGTCCCGCTCCCTGGCGTGGACGCAGGACAGCGGTTCCAAGGACGCCTCCCATTCCGCCTGGTGAGCGCCCTCGGGGCCGGCGACGTACTGCAGCCAGCGGGCCATGCCCACGGCGTGCAGCGCTGCGAGGTCCGAGTACCGGGCGTCGTCCATGCTGATCACCAACCGGGTGACCACCCCCTGCCGCTCCAGCGCCCGCAGCGGGGTGAGGTCGCCGCTGTCGCGGACGACAGCCACGGCTTGCCGTACCGCGAGGAGCAACCCGTCCCGTGAACCGTCCCGTGAGGGATCCCGCGCCGGATCCCGTGAAAGCTCTCGCATCGCGCCCCCGTTGGCCCGAGTATGAGTGACCGGATCTCGCCCCTGCGGTCCCCACGGACATCCTTCCCCGTACGGACCCGACGGCCTCTCCAGGCAGCACAGCATAAGCCTCATCGGGAGGGCAGCCCATGGCGGCGACAAGACCTGTGGACGGCGGGGACGGCCCCGATCCGGCCACCCTCGGCTGCCGACTCGTCGCGCCGATCGGGCGGTGCACGATGACCGCGACGGCGGCGGACAGCCAAGCGGAAGGGTCCGGCCCTGGACGCTGCTGCTGCGGTAGGGCTTGGTCGTTCGGTTGAATTCGCTCATACCCCAACGGTGCCTGGCGAGGCCGGTGTTCAGCGTCGACCCGTGGTTCGGGCTTTCCGGGGCCGGGCGGTCACCCCTGGGTATGGCACTGGACCCCAGGTATGAGATCCGGCTCACACCTCGGTTCAGGCCGCGACGGCGGGCTCGGCGTCCGGGGCACCCTGACAGGCCGGCCGCACGGACAGGTCCGGCTGCGCGGGCAGGCTCCGCGGCTGGGCTGGCAGGTCCGGCGTCCGGGCAGGCAGGTTCGGCTGGGCGCGGAGGTCGGACAGCCGGTCCAGGAGCTGGTCGCGGACCCCGACCAGATCATTGATGCGGGCTTGGAGCAGGGCGAGCCGCTGCTCGAAGACCTCGATCTTGGGGGTGGGGTCGACGCAGGCGTGCGTGCCGGTCAACTCGTCGCGCAGACAGCCGTCGAGCAGCCGCAGATCGTCGGTCGTCAGGCCGGCGGCCAGCAGGAGCCGGATGTTGGCCACGACCCGCACGGCGCTCTCCCCGTAGCTGCGATAGCCGTTGGTGGACCGTTCCGGGCGGAGCAGGCCCTGCTCCTCGTAGTAGCGCAGCGCCCGGGTGGTGACGCCGGTGATGCGGGCGAGTTCCCCGATGCGCATGGTGCTCCCTCCTGGTGGCCGCGGTCAGGAGGAAGCGTAAACCTTGCCGTGGACGTGAAGGTCAAGCCAGGTCGCCGAGCGGGGTGAGGAGGACCACCGGGATGGGCCGCCCGGCGCGCTCCTGGAACGCGGCGAACTGCGGGTCGGCCGCGACCTGCCGGTCCCACAGACGGTCCCGCATCGCCCCCTCGACCTCCGTGGCGAGGGCCCGGAAGACGCGGGTGCCGACCTCCACGGTGACCTCGGGGTGCGCCGTGAGGTTGCGGTACCAGGCGGGCGGGGTGGCCGCGCCCCCGTTGGAAGGGAAGACGGCGAGCCGGCCGTCGGCTTCGGCCAGGTAGCAGGCGGGCGTGGTGCGCGGCAGGCCCGACCTGGCCCCCGTGGTGGTCAGGAGCAGCAAGCGCTGACCCGCGAACGGGCCGCCGACGACACCCCCGTTGGCCCGGAACTCCGCGATGACACGGCGGTTGAAGGCGTTCCCGCCCGCGTTGTCCCCACTGGCACCAGGGGCGGGATCGCGGACGACGGGGGCAATGACGGCGACGGGGGCGCGCTCGACGGCCGGGGCGTCCTGGACGACGGGGGCGTCGTCGACGGCGGGACACCCGTCCACCCTGCTGTGGGTCACTGCCGTGCTGCGTGCCGCTGCCCTGCTACTGGCGGTGTGGGTGTTGCTGGTCGTGTCCATGTTGCTGGTCCTGTTCAGGGTGCCGAGGTGTTCGGTGGTGTGAGCGCACTGGCGGTGCGTGGGACGTCCGAGAGCGGCGTGCGGTCGCGCTCGCCGCGATGCGCACAGCCACCACCCTCGACCTTCACGTCGGCGTGAAGGTCAAGTCGCCACGATGGGCCCGTCCACCCCTCCTCCCCGCCCCCGTAATTGATTGGCGCAACTCGTCGGGCCCCACCGAACATCCCCCCATGGACACCTTCCTGACGACCGACCGCCTGACCCTCCGGCCGTTCGCCGACACCGAGGCCGACCTCGATCTGGTGGTGGAACTCGACAGCGACCCGGAGGTGATGCGGTACATCACCGGCGGCCGCCCGATGATCCGGGACGAGATCCGCGCCGACTCCTTCGCGCGGATGCTGCCGGGCGGCTTCTGGGCCACGCATCTGCGCACGACCGGGGAGTTCCTCGGCTGGCACTGCCTCCGCCCGCTGGCGGACAGCCCGGCGGGCTCGGCCGATCTGGGGTACCGCCTGCGCAGGGCGGCCTGGGGCAAGGGGATCGCCACCGAAGGGGCCCTCGCCCTCATCGACAAGGGCTTCGGCGAACTGGGCCACGACCGGATCACCGCGAACACCATGTCCGTGAACGCGGGTTCCCGTCGGGTGATGGAGAAGTGCGGACTCTCCTACGTCCGCACCTACTTCGAGGAGTGGCCCTATCGGGTCGAGGGCGACGAAGAGGGCGATGTGGAGTACGCGCTGACCCGCGAGGAGTGGTTGACGCTCCGCTAGGGCGCTGTCGGGCGGCGCGCACGGTGCAGACGCACGGGTCCTACGGGCTGGCACACGGGCCGCACAAGCATGGCGGACGAGCCTCACGAGCACCCGGAACGCCCCGAATACAGGCCGTATAGGATACAGATTCGCATCCCATACGGTGTTGTACCGTGAGCCGGGTCACGTCGGCGCCTGAATGCCTGTGGAGGAAAGCGTTGCCCAAGGGACCGACCAAGCGCCGCCCACAGACCACCGCGCGCCTACTGGAGGCAGCACGGGAGACGTTCGCCGACCGCGGCTTCCACGGCGCGTCCATCGAGGAGATCTGTGAGCGCGCCGGCCTCACCCGTGGCGCGTTCTACTCCAACTACCGCACCAAGGAAGAGTTGTTCTTCGCCCTCTTCGACCTGCACGCCCGGCGTGTGGTCGAGCGGCTCGCCGCGGCGGTCGAGGAGATGCAGGACACCGAGGACCCGCTGCGCACGCTGATCAGCCGCACCAGCGCGCTGGACGAGACCGAGCGCCGCTGGTACCTGCTGTCGACGGAGTTCACCCTGCACGCCGTCCGGCACCCGGACACGGCCCGCACGCTCGCCGAGCACGACCGTCGCCTCCGCGCGGAGATCGCCGGACTGCTGGCGATCCTCTTCGACCGTCTGGGGCGGCGCCCCACCATCGCTCTCGACTCCCTCGCCCGGCTGGTCACAGCCCTCCATGAGGGCTCGCTCGCCCAGAGTCTGGTCGAACCGGACCAGCTTCCGCCGGACGAGCTCCCCGGCACCTACCTCCCGCTCGTGATCAAGGCCGCCTCCCGGCCCCGCCGCACCCGCCGCACGGGCTCCTGACCCCTCACCAGAGGGCCGTCCGCACCCCAACTCCCCTCCGCTCCATACCCATTGACGAAAGGTATGGACCAATCTACGGTGTGCGCACCACCCCCCGATTCCCCGCCGCTGACGCCTGTCGTGGCGCGAAGGGAGCACAGCGTGACCGGTCGGATAGCGCGTCTGCTGAAAGCCGGCCTCGCGGCCGTCTGCCTCCTGCCGATGCTGGGCGCCGCGGCACCCGCCACCGCCGCGCCGCGCAGCGACACCTGCGCCGTGAAGACGAAGCCCACCGGCAAGGTCCTCCAGGGGTACTGGGAGAACTGGGACGGCGCGGCCAACGGCGTCCACCCGCCGTTCGGTTGGACCCCGATCACCGACCCTCAGATCCGCGCCCACGGCTACAACGTCATCAACGCCGCGTTCCCCGTGATCCGCTCGGACGGCACCGCCCTCTGGGAGGACGGCATGGACGCGACGGTGAAGGTGCCGACCCCGGCCGAGATGTGCCAGGCCAAGAGCGACGGCGCGACGATCCTGATGTCCATCGGCGGTGCCACGGCCGGCATCGACCTCAACTCCACCGCGGTCGCGGACCGTTTCGTCGCGACGATCGTGCCGCTCCTGAAGAAGTACAACTTCGACGGCATCGACATCGACATCGAGACCGGCCTGAGCGGCAGCGGGGACATCAACCAGCTGTCCCCCTCCCAGTCCAACCTCATCCGCATCATCGACGGCATCCTCGCCCAGATGCCCGCGGGCTTCGGCCTCACCATGGCCCCCGAGACCGCCTACGTCACCGGTGGCAGCGTGACCTACGGCTCGATCTGGGGCGCGTACCTGCCGATCATCAAGAAGTACGCCGACAACGGCCGCCTCTGGTGGCTGAACATGCAGTACTACAACGGCAGCATGTACGGGTGTTCCGGCGACTCCTACGAGGCCGGCACCGTCGAGGGCTTCACCCGGCAGACCGACTGCCTGGACAAGGGCCTGACCATCCAGGGCACCACCGTCAAGGTCCCCTACGACAAGCAGGTGCCCGGTCTGCCCGCCCAGCCCGGCGCGGGCGGCGGCTATATGTCCCCGGACCTGGTCGCCCAGGCGTGGAACACCTACCGCAACGGCCTGAAGGGCCTGATGACCTGGTCCCTCAACTGGGACGGCGCGAAGGGCTGGACCTTCGGCGACAACGCCAAGTCCGCTCAGGGCCGCTGAGGCCGGGGCGCACGATCAGACGCTAGGACCGCCGGCGCGGCCGACCGCGCCGGCCCGCGTCCTTGGCCGCCGCACCGGTCCCGCGCCGCGGCCCACGCCCGGCCGGCGCCTTGCCCCGCGCCGCCCCGCCGCCCTTGCCGCCCGACTGCCCCTGCTGAGCCTTCTGGCCCTTCTGCTCCTTCTTGCCGGACGACTTCTGCTGCGCCTCCTCGGCCGTGCGGCGGCCCCGGGAGCTGTTCACCGTCCGTCCGCGGACGATCCCGATGAAGTCCTCGACCTGATCGGTGGTCCGGTCCTCGCGCCACGACAGCGCGACCTGGGACTGGGGCGTGCCGGTGATCGTCCGGTAGATGAGGTCCCGCCGGTGGTACAGCCGGGCCAGCGACTGCGGGACGATGAGCAGCCCTACCCCGGCCGCCACCAGTTCGAGGGCGTCCGGTGTCGTGGCCGGGCGCTCGATCGCGGGCCGCCCAGGGGGCCGCTCCCAGTCCAGGGTGTCGTCGAGCGGGTGCTGCATGATCTCGTCGGCGAGATCGTCGACGGACACCTCGTCGAACGCGGCGATCAGGTGGTCCTTCGGCACCACGACCACCGACGTCTCGGTGTAGAGCGGGATCGCGCTGAGGTCCGTGCGATCGACCGGCAGCCGCAGGAAACCCGCGTCGGCAGCACCGCTCCGCAGCACCTCGGCCGCCTCGTCGGCTGACACCTGGTGCAGGGTGAGCGGTACGTCCGGCAGGCGCTCGTTCCAGATCCGCACCCACTTGGCGGGTGTCACTCCCGGTACATACGCGAGCCGGAACGAGGGGGAAGTCTCCGAGCCTGTCACCCCGCCAGGTTACCCGCCATGGTCAGAGGCCGTGGTCAGAGGTGGTGCGCACGCTCGATACCCTGGAGCCATGAAGTCGCACCAGACCGCCCAGACGATGAAGGCCGCCACCGCGGCGAAGAAGCTGGGTGTGTACCTCCAGGCCACCCCCTCCGAGTTCCAGGAGGGCGTGGTCTCGCGCGCCGAGCTCAACGCGCTCCAGGCGGATCCGCCCGAGTGGCTGCGCGAGCTGCGGCGCAACGGCCCCCACCCCCGCCCGGTGGTCGCCGCGAAGCTGGGCATCTCCATCTCCGGTCTGGCCCGCGCCGGCGTCACCGACGCCCTGACCACGGAGCAGGTCGACGCGCTGAAGACGGAGAACCCCGAGTGGCTGCAGAAGGAGCGCGCCACCCAGGCCGAGGTCCGCAAGGAGACGGCCCGCCTCAAGGAGAAGCAGCGCACCGAGGACGAGGCGTAAGCACCCCACCACGGGGAGCGAGGGGCCGGCCCTTCCCTCCCCGTCGGTCGTCCGCCCCTCCGCGTCGATCGTCCGTCCCCTCCCGTCGGTTCCCGTCGGTCGGCCGTTCGCGCTCGGCATACGGCACCGCCGGGTGTGTCCCGCATCGCGGCGACCCGACATGATGGGCACATGACGCCTTCGAGGACCCGACCCGTACTCGTCTACGACGGTGACTGCGGCTTCTGCACCACCTCCGTACGCTTCGCCGAGCGACACATCCGCCCCCGCTGCCGGATCACCGCCTGGCAGTTCGCGGACCTGCAGGAACTCGGGGTCACCCAGCAGCGCGCCGAGCACGAGGTGCTGTGGATCACCCCGACGGGCACGGTCCACGGCGGCGCCCGGGCCGTCGCCAAGGTGCTGCTGAACGCGGGCGGCCCGTGGGCCGTCGCCGGCGCCGTCCTCATGCTCCCCCCGGTGCGCTGGTTCGCGCACGCCGCCTACCGCCTGATCGCCGACAACCGCCACCGCATGCCCGGCGGCACCGCGGCCTGCGCTCTACCGGCCAACGCCCGCCCGAACACGGGCCGTTGAAGGCGGGAGCCGCCCGACACCCGGTATCCGGCGTCGCGCCCCCGCCGGGAATAGCCGGCCGTCCGTCGCGGCTGTACCGGACATGACCGCTACGCCTTTCCAACCGCGCGCGCTTCTCGCGGAGAGCCGCCTCGGGGTGCTCGCGACGATCAAGTCGGACGGCCGCCCCCAGCTCTCCCCCGTCATGCCCTTCTACGACCGGGAGGCCGACGTCCTCTATGTCTCGATGACCGAGGGACGGGCCAAGACCGCGAATCTGCGCCGGGACCCGCGAGCCGCGCTGGAGGTCACCAGCGCCGACGGCGGGTCCTGGGCCACCGCCGAGGGCACAGTGACGCTCACCGGCCCGGGGACGGAGCCGCACGGCCCCGAGGTCGAGGCGCTGGTGCGCTACTACCGGCTCGCCGCCGGGGAGCACCCCGACTGGGAGGAGTACCGCTCGGTGATGGTCTCCGACCGCAGGGTGCTCATGACGATGTCGGTGGACCACGTATACGGCGCCAAGCTGCGCTGACGCCGCACTGCCCGCGCCGCCCGCGCCGCCCGCGCCCCGTGAGATTCGCCGGCCTGGACGACGAGCTCGACCGCCCCGCCGTGGACGCCTCCCTGTCGGACGACCTCGGCGGACCGCCCGACACACGTCCCCTCCTCTGCACCGGGCCCTGGCGACGCTCGGCCCCTCGACCGCACAGGGGGGACCGAGGAATCGTGGCCAGACCTGCGGTCGGGGCGGCGCTACGGCGCTGTGCGGCGTGCGGCGTGCGGCGTGCGGCGAGGACAGCCCGTCTGACGTGGCCGGTCGCGGCGCGCGGGGAGCGGCAGCCGACAGTGCGTCATCCGTCGCGTCGCCGGTTGCGCCCTGCGCGCGACGTACCGCGGTGGCTCCGGCATCGGGATGCGTAGGCTCCCCGGGGAAAGGAGCTCGATCGATATGAGTCCGCTGAGTCTGGAGAAGGTGGAGCAGACCGCGCCGCCGCTGGTGAACCTCTACAAGCAGGCGGGGGTCAGCCTGCGCAAGCACGGGCTGCAGGGGCAACGGGCCGCGGTGTACCTGGTGCTGGACCGGTCGGGCTCGATGCGCCCGTACTACAAGGACGGCACGATGCAGCACCTGGCCGAACAGGTCCTGGCGGTCTCGGCGCATCTCGACGACGACGCGGTCGTCCCACTGGTGTTCTTCTCCACCGACGTCGACGGCGTGCACGAGATCAGCCTGGACGCCTACCAGGGGCGGGTGGCCGCCTACCACGAACAGCTGGGGCACATGGGGCGCACCCACTACGAGGCCGGGATGGACGCCGTGCTCGACCACTACCTCGCGTCCGGGGCGCAGGCACCGGCGCTGGTGGTGTTCCAGACCGACGGTGGGCCCACCAGCCGGACCGCTGCCGAGAAGTGGCTGTGCAAGGCCGCCGGGCTGCCGCTGTTCTGGCAGTTCATCGGCTTCGGCGACCCCGAGCACCGGGAGTTCGACTTCCTCCGCCGGCTGGACGAACTCCCGGTCCCCCGCCGCAGGATCGTCGACAACGCCGGCTTCTTCCCCGCCGGCACCACGCCCAGCGCCCTGCCCGACGCGGACCTCTTCGACCGGCTGCTCGGGGAGTTCCCCACCTGGCTGGCGGCCGCTCGCGCCCAGGGGATCCTCTCCTAGGGCGTGCCCACAACACCCCGCCGTTGGCCCGGAGAACGGGCCGAGGGGGCGGCTCCTGTACTACCGGTGCTGGCGGTACAGGGAGTACTGGGGCCCTCGCCCGGCGCAGCGAGAGTGTGCGCCGGGCGCCGGACGACAGGCGGGACGAGACCCCGCCCACCGTCCCCGATCCTCGGTCCTCGGTCCTCGGTCCTCGCCGTGCCGTCCGTCCGTCCGTCCGTTGACGTCAGGCGTCCAGCGGGCCGGACCCGGTGGACGGCATCCGGCTCCCGGGGCCGCGCAGGCGGGAGCGTATGCGGTCGAGGAGGACGAGGGCGAGGGCCAGGGCGTAGAAGGCCAGGGCGAACACGACCGCGTTGGTGGCGATACCTGCGTAGCCGTGGAGGTCGACGTCGAGGAAGGGATAGGGGTAGCGGCCGTCGGTGCCGGGGGCGAGGAGGGCGCCACGGATGAGGGCGAAGGGAAGGTAGAGGATCGGGTAGACGAGCCACTGCCAGGCGTAGCGGAACAGGAAGGCGCCGGGGGCGGTGAAGAGGAGCCGGTCCAGGACCGCGGCGAGGGGGGTCGCGGTGTGGAGGAGCTGACTGGCGACCGATTCGACGGGGGTTCGGTGGCTGGTCATCGAGAAGCCGCTGGAGTCGTTCGACAGGACGAAGTGGAAGACGAGCCCGGTGATGCAGATGTAGAGCAGCGCTGCGCCGGTGATCCGCGGCGAGAGGGCGGGACGACCGGTCCAGGCGCGGTGCGCGGACCAGGCGAAGACGAGGACCAACAAGATGTTGGACTGGATCGTGAAGTAGCTGAAGAGCCGGCCCAGATCATGGGAGTCGATCGTGTCCAGGACGATCCCGGTGACCCCGGTCAGGGCCGCCAGCGCGCGGAAGACGGCCGCGACGGGACGGCGGCCGCCGGAGGAGGGTGCGGGGGCGGCCGCCGTGTCGGGCAGGCCGGGCCGAGCCGTGGACTCGGCGGGGGCGGCAACGGCCGCCGGCGTAGTGGGGGGTGTCGGATCAGGCATTGGTCCACCGTACGGCCCGGCCCTGTGGGCCGGGCCGCGATCGCCGCGGACGACCCTGCCGAGACGCCTTCGCCACCGCGCCCGGCGGATCGCTCGAACCGACCGGGCTTCCCGTCCACGGCCCCCCTGGCCCGCACCCCTGGCCCAGGAAGTTCAACCGCACCCGGCGGCGCGGGTTGTCGATGTTGGTGTCCGCGAAGCTCCGTGAAGGCGAGGTGGGAAGGATCGAAGGATCGCCTTCGACTCCCCGCTCCCTGAAGGTCCGGGATGGTGCGGATGCATGCCTCGGAAAATGCGCCCGCACCTGTACCCGCACCGGAGAGTCACTCGCGCCGCATGGTCGGCCTGCCGCCGCTCATGGCCGCCGCGGTCAGACGCTGAACTCGACGGTGTAGCCGTACATGTCGGCGGGATACCACGAGTGCGAGACCTCCGCCGCTGCGCCGGTCGCCAAACGTGCCGTGCGCTGCGTCTGCAGGACCACACCGCCTCGGCCGATGCCCAGTTTCTCGCCGATATCCAGATCGGCGGGCCGGGCCAGGATGGACTGTCGCGCGCTCGTCAGATGGACCCCCGCCTGCTGGAGGATATGCAGGATGCCGGCCGACTTCAGGCCCCGCTTGGTCAGCAGTTTGCCGTGCGCGTCGCAGAGGAAGTTGCGGTGGAAAGCGAAGGGGGCTTCCCCGGCGAACATCAAGCGCTCGACGATCGTGCCGCGCCCTTCCGGCAGGCCGAGTTCCGCCGCCACCTCTTCCGGGAGCCGCCGCCGGTGCAGGATGGAGATCTCCCGTACGGCGTGGGCGTTGGACGAAGCCGCCGTCAACAGGTCGTTCATATCGCCCTTGAAGACATACCGCATCGTCTTCCGGGCGACGTCGAGAACGAAGGTTCCGCGACCGTGCTGCCGTGCCAGCAGGCCACTTTCGACCAGGTCGAGAAGGGCCTGCCGCACTGTGGCCCGGCTCACGCCGAATTCGCGCGCCAGGTCCTGCTCGGGCGCCAGTTGGTGGTGGGCGGGGTAGGTGCCGTCGAGAATCCGCTGGCGCAGCACGCTCGCAATCTGGTGATAGAGCGGGATCGGGGAGGAATGAGTGATCATGCGGTATCCGGGCTCGGCCTGAAAGAGGGGCGCAGTCGTGCGGCGCAGTATCTCACCTTGCACGCCAGGCTCCCAGTACGGCGATGACAACGGCTGACGCCGCCATCACGGTTCCCGCCCCGATGACCGCCGTGGCGCTCACGCCGTAGACGCCCATCAGCCACACGCCCCAGGAGGCGGCCGCATACAGGACAGCGAGGTTCCAGGACAGAGCGACGGCGGTGAACCCGTCGGAATGCGAGGCGACCAGGGTCTGCTGGTTGGTGTCGAAGGCTCCGGCGGCGATGAACCACACCAGGACGGCGGCGAGGTTGAACCACAGCGACCGGACACCGACCGCGACCGTCAGTGTCACCAGCAGCGTGGTGGTCCACAGCGGAAGCAGCACCGCTTCGCCTCGGCCGCGGGCCCGTACGGCGTCGCCGAACCGGCCGCCGAGCGACGCCCCGATGAACATGCCCAGGCCGCTGAGCAGCCCGACGGCGCCCAGTGCGGACGTGGACAGCTCGTACCGGGAACCCAGGATGTTCGGCAGGTAGGTGTACGCCCCCAGGCTCGCCGCGTGGAAGAGGAACGTGACGATCAGGGCGCGGCGCAGCCGGGCGCGGGTCCACACCCGCCACAGGACGCGCGCCCCGGTGTCCTGTGCCCGTTGGTGCCGGTGGTGTTCACCGCTGTGCCGCAGCCCGTAGAGCATCAGTGGGAGTGCTGCCAGGGCTGCCGCGCCCAGTAGCGCGAACGGGCTGTGCCAGCCGGCGAGATCGGCGGCGAAACCGCCGACGGGCACGCCGAGCACCTGGCCGAGCGCGAAGGCGCCCATCCCGGCGCCCATGGCCGTACCCCGTACGGCCTCGGGGGCGCTGGCGGCGATCCAGGCCCAGATGGCCGGGCCGGCCATGGCCACCCCGAATCCGGCGACGGCACGGGAAGCGATCAGCACGCCGTAGTTCCCACTCAGCGCGGCGGTCGCATTGCCCGCGATGAAAAGCGAGGCGCCGATGCCGACCATGGTCCGCGGCCCCAAGCGGGAGTTGGCCAGGCCGAGCGGTGGCCCGGTCACCGCCTGGACCAGGACGTAGGCGGTGACCAGATGCGCGGCACCGGCGACCGGCACGCCGATGTCGGCGGCGACCGTGGGCAGAAGTGGTGCCACGAGATACATCTCGGCGCCCACCAGGAAGAGGAAGAGATAGAGCGGTAGATAGCCCAGGAGCAGCTTCAGGAGGCGGGGCGGTGTGGAAGCGGTGCCCGGGGCCCGGGCGGCGCCGGCATCGGTGGCGGGCAGGGGGGTTTCCATCAGGGCAGCTCCGGGTTGTAGGTGCGCAGCCAGACATCGAAGTTCAGGGCGAGTTCCGCGCCGAGGTTGCTGATGAGACTGCCCCGTTCGGATGCGGTGACGGCCGCGTACAGGGCGCGCTCGTCGAAGAGCTCGGGGAGCCGGCAGTGCGGGTCCGCCAGGCGGGTGGCCAGCTGCTCGCGGAGCGCCTGGGCATAGCGGGGGTCGGGAGTCGACGGGTAGGGCACCTTGGGCCGGTGCAGTACGGAGTCCGGCAGCAGGTCGCGGACGGCTGCGCGCAGTGTGCTCTTCTCCCGGCCGTCGTGGGTCCGGTTGCGCCAGGAGAGGCCCTGGACGTATTCCACCAGCCGGTGGTCGCAGAACGGCACGCGCACTTCCAGCCCGACGGCCATGCTGAGCCGGTCCTTGCGGTCGAGCAAGGTCGGCAGGAACCGGGTGAGGGCGACATGGGATATCTCGCGCATCCGGCGTTCCACGGGGTCGCCGGCCGGGGTGTGCGGGACTTCGGCGAGAGCGGTGCGGTACTGGTCGGCGACGTAGTCGTCGACTGCGAGCCGTTCTCGCAGGTCCTTGCGGAACAGGGCGAGGATGCGCTGGTGCAGCCGACCGTGGGCAGGGGTGTCGGCCAGCCAGGGGAAGGTGTCGGCCCGGACGGCATCCGGGTGGTGGAACCAGCGGTAGCCGCCGAAGACTTCGTCGGCCGACTCTCCCGACAGGGCGACGGTGGCATGCTCGCCGACCGCGGCGAAGAGCTGGTGCAGGCTCAGATCGAGATCGCCGATGCCGTTGGGGAGGTCGCGCGCGAGCACGCTGTCGCGCCGTACCGCGGGGTCGGCGAGCCGCTCGCCCGGCAGGACGATCTCCCGGTGGTCGGTGTGCAGATGTGCGGCAGCCTGCCGCACATACGGCCCGTCCTCGGTGGGGGTCGAACTGCCCGTGAAGGAAACGGAGAAGGTCCGGATCCGGTCGCCGGCACGGTCGACGGCGAGGGCGGTGAGGGCCGAGGAGTCCAGCCCGCCGGACAGCAGCGTGCACACGGGGACATCGGCGATGAGCTGTCGGGCGACGATGTCCTCAAGCAGTTCCCGCACATGGGCGGCGCTCTTGGCGGGGTCGTCGCCGTGTTCCTCGGGCCGTGCCGCCCAGTAGCGCCGCTGTCCGTGGCTGCCATCGGCCCGGACGTGCAGCAGGTGGCCGGGCGGGAGTTCGCGCAATGCGGCGTACGGAGTGCGGCCGGGTACTTTCAGCAGGGGCAGCAGGAGCTGTGCCAGTCCTTCGCCGTCCACGCGGGGCGTGGCCGCCGGATGGGCGAGCAGTGCCTTGGGCTCGGAACCGAACGCGACGCCGCCGGGCAGCGGCAGAAAGTAGAGCGGCTTGATGCCCAACCGGTCGCGGACGAGCCACAGTTCCCGTGCGTGTGCGTCCCAGACGGCGAAGGCGTACATGCCGTTGAAGCGTTCGGCGGCCGCCGGGCCCCATTCCTGCCAGGCGGCGAGGACGACCTCGGTGTCTCCGGTGGTGCGGAAACGGTGTCCGTGGGTGGCCAGTTCGCCGCGCAGTTCACGGTAGTTGTACAGCTCTCCGCTGTAGACGAGGGAGAATTCCCGGCCGTCGCTCCCCCTGGTCATCGGCTGGACGCTGCCCTCCAGGTCGATGACGGCGAGCCGCCGATGCCCCAGGGCCACCGGGCCTTGAAGCAGGGTGCCCGAGTCGTCGGGGCCACGGCAGGCCATCGTCGCGGTCATGGCGCTCAGCAGGCGCTCCGCCTCGAGGTCACGGCCGGTGTCCTGGACCGCCCGGGCGGGCGGGAATCGGTGGTGGTCCACCCATCCGGTGATGCCGCACATGCTGGTTCGTTTCCTTCCTGCATCTTTCGTGTGGGACTGCTGTTGTCGAGTGGTCGGGGATGTCGGGGCGACCCGCTCGGGTTCAGCGGATGGCGACGCGGTAGGTGCGGAGCCAGGTGTCCACGCTCAGCAGATAGCTCAGGCCCGCTATGGCGCTGCCGGCGGCGCGAGGGCTGGGCAAGGCTTCGCCCCGCTCGACGAAGCGGCGGACGGCCGCCCGGTCGACGAGGTCGAAGACGGGGGCCCGAATATCGGTGAGCAGGTCGTGTACGCGTGTACGCAGCACCTGTGCGAACCCCGGGCTGGGGTTGGCGGGAAAGGCGCTTTTGCGCCGGTTCACCACCGAGGCAGGCAGCAGGTCGGCGACGGCCCTGCGCAGCAAGTACTTCTCCTGGCCGCCGGCTTCTCGCAGGGACCACGGCACATTGATGACGTATTCCACCAGCCGGTGGTCGCAGAACGGCACCCGTACCTCAAGGCCCGCGGCCATGCTCATCCGGTCCTTGCGGTCCAGCAGAGCGGGCAGCCAGCGGGTGAGGGCGAGGTGGGAGACTTCGCGGATGCGTGCGTCGCGCCCCCGCTCCCCTTCCAGCCGCGGGGTCTCGGCCACGGCATCGGCATAGCGGTCGTGCACGTACTCCTCGGGCCGTACGCGAGCGCGGACCTCCTCGCGCAACAGGGTGGCGGGGGCGGTACGGCCCTTGAGCCAGGGGAAGGTGTCGGCGGCCAGCGCGGCCTCGTCCCGGAAATAGGGGTAGCCGCCGAAGACTTCGTCGGCGGCCTCCCCGGACAGGGCGACCGTGGAACGCCGGCTGACCCGGGCGAAGAGCAGGTGCAGGGAGACGTCCATCTCCCCCCAGCCGGGCAGGTCCCTGGCGCGCAGTGCGGTCTCCTCGTGAGTGCGCTGCTCGTCGGAGTCCACGAGGATCGTGGTGTGCCGGGTGCCCATATGCGCGGCGGCGGCCTGTGCGTACGGCTCGTCGCGGCTGTCGTGCCAGGCGGTGCGGCGGAAGGCGCTCTCGGCCCCGGGGAAGTCCACCGAGTAGGTGGACAGCTTCTCCCCCGTCCGGGCCAGCGACCGCGCGGCGAGCGAGGAGATCGCGCTGGAATCCACCCCTCCCGAGAGCAGCGAACACAGGGGGACGTCGGATACGAGCTGCCGTTCCACGGTGTCTTCGAGCAGTTCCCGCACCCGGGCAGTGGTCTCGGCGGGCCCGTCCGTGTGCGGACGGGCCGAGGGCGTCCAGTAGCGGAACTCGCGCAGCGTGTCGCCCTGGACCCGGACGAGATGGCCCGCGCGAACCTGCCGCAGACCGCGGTACACACCGTGCCCGGGGGTGGGAGCGCTGGGCACGGCGAAGAGTTCGGCGATCCCGGTGTCGTCGAGTGCCGCCTCGAAGAGCGGGTTGGCGAGCAGTGCCTTGGGTTCCGACCCGAACAGCACCCCGCCCGTATAGGCGTGGAAGTAGAGGGGTTTGATGCCGAGCCGGTCCCGGACCAGCCACAGTGCGTCGGCGCGTGCGTCCCAGACGGCGAAGGCGTACATGCCGTTCAGGCGTGGGGCAAGGCCATCGGGTCCCCATTCCAGGCAGCCGCGCAGCACCACTTCGGTGTCCGAGCGGGTACGGAAGCGGTGGCCGCGCGCGATGAGTTCGGAGCGCAGTTCGCGGAAGTTGTAGACCTCTCCGCTGTAGGTGATGACGAGGTCCTCCCGCTCCGGGGCGGCCGTCATCGGCTGTGTTCCACCGGCCAGGTCGACGACCGACAGTCTGCGGTGGCCGAGCGTCGCCCGGGCGGACCGCCACAGGCCGGAGGCGTCCGGGCCCCGGCAGGACATGGTGTCGGTCATGTTGCGCGCTGTCGCGATGTGTTCGGGGGAGGCCAGGTCACGCCCGGTGTCGGTCCAGCCGGTGATACCGCACATGGGGGTGGGGGTTCCTTTCACGGGCATTCGGAGTGGGGGCAGGCGCGGTGGCGCGGGAGTGCGCGCCACCGCGGTTCGCGGGGTGGGCGGGCACTCAGAGCAGAGCGTCCTCGTGGTAGAGGCCCACGCTGTAGATACGGCAGCCGGGCGGGCGGGTGGACCGGGCGGCCCGCCGTCCGTCCTCACGCCAGCAGGCCGTCTCTTCCTCGGTGAAACGCCTCGGTTCGGGCGGCCCGACGGCCAGGACCTCGACACGGACCTGCCGGGCGCGGACCGCACTGGGCAGGCGGATGACGTTGAGGCGGTGGTAGTTGTCCTCGGCGCGGTGCAGTTCCCGCCATGGTTGGTGCGGCCCGGGGCGGCTCAGCACACGGTAGGCGGAGACGCACTGCGGGGGCCGCCACAGGCCGGGAGCGCTGCTGATCCGGGCGTTGAGGTCGGTGTCGAACCGGAGCCGCACCTCGTCGAAGGTGAGGGGCCGGGGGTAGCTGAGCTCCAGGCTCTGCGGCAGCGATGCCTGTGGGTCGGACATCCACAGCTGCGGTCCCGTCTCGGGCCAGTGCCGTCCGGTGACCGCGTTCTCCGGGCCATAGGGGTATTGCACGGGATCGGTGCGCAGAGTGAGGGCGGTCCATTTGTCCTGGCACCAGTGCCGGTAGGCGGGCAGGGCGATCTCACCGGCGGCCGGGACACCGTGGGAGTGCGCCTCCGCGGTGGGGCCGTCGTCCGTGGTGTGCAGGTACTGCGCCGTGGTGCCGGGCGGCTGGTCGGTGGCGGTGATCCAGTGGACTGCCGCCGCATCCGGTGCTGCCGCTCCGGCAAGTGGGCTCAGGGAGAGCCGATGGAGACGACCGGGGCGCACCACGGCCTCCAGCGGCAGGGTGACCTCGGCTGTGCCGGGCGGCACGTCCACCGTCCCGTGGGCGACCGGTTCCCCGTCCGTACGAGTCCACAGCGTGGGGACCTCCGCGAGGTGCCACCCGATCGTCGCCATCGTCCGGCCGTCGTTGCGCAGCCGGACCGCCGCCGTGCGCAGCCGCCCGGTGCTCACCGGGAAGACCAGAGCCTGGGGAACATGCAGGCGGCGGGCCTGTGCGGGGTCCGGCGCACCGAAGTCGAGCGGCGCCTGGCTGTCAGCGGTCACCGCGACCTCCAGCCCGGTGACGGGCCGCTCCCGCATCCCGTGGATGCGGACGTCCGAACGGAGCAGGCGCTGCTGTACGCGGTCGATGTGCTTGTCGTCGGGGTCGGCAGTCTGTTGCGGAGTCAGACCGCCGAGCAGCGCATATGCGGCGGCGACGCCGGTCGCCTGGCCGAGCATGCCGAGGATCTGCTGGACCCGCAGCGCGCCCAGTGCCACATGCGTGGCGCTCAGGCACCGGCCGCCCAGCCAGAGGTTCGTCACATTGCGGCTGTAGCAGGCACGCAGCGGCACGCTGAAGGGCGGTACCCGCGTCCAGTGCCGGTAGTCGACGTCGGCCTTGGACGGTTCTCCGGGCTCCGACTTGTTCAGCAGCCCTCCCTTGGCATGCAGGTCCAGGTACCAGCCGACGGAGGCGATGCGGTCGGGCCAGACCCCGTCCTTATGGCAGTCCCACTCGCTGAGCACCACATCGCCCAGCAACCGTCGGCTCTCCCTGCGCCCGGGCAACGACCCGATCCACTCCAGCGCGTAGTTGGCCAGCGCTCTTCGCCGGGGATGGTGGTTCTTGAGGTAGTTCCATACGCCCAGTGCATGGCGCAGCAGTTCGTCGCGGACTTCCTCGGCACCGGTCACCTGGTGGAACGGGTAGCCGATCTCCAGCCACCAGAAGCCGCCGAACTCCTTGCGGTGGATATTGCGCAGTTCACGGAACGGGCCGATCGGATGCTGTGCGTCATACGGTTCGGCCCACGTGGGAGGCGTGTAGAAGACCGGACGGCCGGTGTCGCGGGCCCGCAGGGTGATGGTGCTGCCGGAGGTGGAGAAGTCCCGGACCGCCGGGGCCAGCGGTTCACCGTACTCGTGACGGGCCTCCCGCCCGTAGTCCCAGTCGGCGCCCGCGAGGTAGCCCACGGTTCCGTTGCCCGTGCAGTCCGCGAACTGCCGGGCGCGCAGCCTCAGTTCCTTCTCCGTGGTCAGCTGTACGGCATCGACCCGGCTGATGGTGATCCCCTGGCCGCCGGACCCTCCCTTGTCCGCATCGGTGCCCATGACGTGGACGGTGCGGACGCTGGCGTTGAGCACCGTACGCAGCCGTGGCTGCTGCCGTGCCGCGTTCCACAGCGTCAGATCCCAGCCGCAGTTGGTCAGCCCGCTCTCCCAGAATTGCGCATGGTTGGTGGCCCGGTCCTCCAGCAGCAGTTCTTCGACGATGCCGGTCTCGCGCGCCCACGCCGAAAAGTGCGCCGTACCCGCGGGCACCACACGTACCTCGCTGGAGGAATTGCCGCCCAGGACCGGCCGGTCGTGCACCAGGACCGTGTCGGCGCCTTCGCGTGCGGCGGCCAGCGCCATGCACAAGCCGGCCAGTCCGCCGCCCACGACGACTAGGTCCGCATGCAGTTCTTCGGTGTACCGGGCCGGCCGGTCGGCGGGATTCTCCGGCGTCGGGTACCGGGGGGAGTCCATCGCAGTCATCGGTGGTCTCCGTTCGGCGGGGTACCTGCCGCCTCATAGGCGGCCCCGGCCCGGAGCACGTGCCGGTCGCCGCCGGGTGCGCCCAGGAACTGCACCCCCAGCGGGAGCCCCCGGCCGGCCGGTTCGGCGGCAGGCACCGTGAGGGCGGGTGCACCGGTCACGGACGCGGGTCTGCACAGCCGTGGGTAGGCCGCGGCGAGCGGTTCGGGTACCCCGTCCGGGCGTGTGCGGTGGGTGGCTTCCCGCTCCGCGGCCGGCGCCGGAACGGTGGGCACGAGCAGGACGTCCACCTCGGCCTCGCGGAACAGCGCACGCCAGCGCTCCCGCAGCCGGCGGACACGCCCGGACAGCCGCGCGGCCCGCTCGGCGCCGATCCGTCGGCCGTCCCGTACCGCCGCGGCGATCCCCGGTTCGGCGGGGAGGGCACCGGGAAAGCGGCACGCCGTCTCCCAGAGCGTGAGGGATGCGGTCAGCTCCCTGTCGAAGTACTCGGCGTCGACGGCGACATGGCGCAGCTGTGCGCCGAGGGAGCACAGTGTCCCGGCCGCCTTCTCCACGGCCTCTACGGCGCGGGGCACACAGCCCTCGGAGAAGAAGCCGCCCGGGACGGCGATCCGCAGCCCTCGTACGTCCGGCTGCCCGGCGGCGTCCGGCGGCGCGCTCGGCCGGTCAGCGGAAAGGGTGGAGAAAAGTAACTGAATATCCGTCACATTCCTTGCAATAGGGCCGACTTCATCAAAGGTCTCGGACATGACGGTCAGCCCGCGCCGCCCGACCAGGCCGGCACTGGGACGCAGCCCGGCCACGCCGCACAGAGCCGCGGGAATGCGCACCGAGCCGACGGTGTCGCTCCCCAGCGCCGCGGGCACCAGACCGGCCGCGACCGCCGCCGCGGACCCGGTGCTGGACCACCCCGGCGTATGCGCCGGATCGAGCGGGTTGCGGGTGTCACAGTCGAAGGTGAACAGTGCGGGAGCCCGTGTGGTGCCGACGATGACCGCCCCCGCCGAGCGCAGGGCCGCGACGGCCTGGGCCGGAACCCGACCCGTGGCGCCCGTCTCCAGCAGCACCTTGCAGGCCATCGGTACCCCGTGCAGCGGCTCCAGTCGTTCGCCGCTCATCACCTGGCGCTCGGCCTCCCGGGCCGCCCGCCTGGCGTCTTCCGCATCGACCCGGTCGAAGGCCCGCAGCCAGGGATCTTCGCGTTCGATTCCGCGCAGGCACTGCTCCAGCAGCTCCACGGGCGAGAGGTGGCGCTCGCGTACCAGCCACGCCGCCTCCACCACGCCCGGGACGACCGGCGTTCCGGCATCGTTGTCGGACGCGCTCCGCCCGCCCTTGACCGTCATGTCCCGCCTCCGGCCCGCACCACGTCGGATCCGAAGGTGAAGGTCTCCTCGCCGGCGCCTTCCAGCAGGGCCAGCCACTGTTCGAGCAGGGTATGGAAGCGCTCCGGGGCCTCCAGGTGGATGAAGTGACCGCAGTCCTCCCAGACCAGACTGCGCGACGGCGGGCCGGCCAGGAGACCGGCTTCCCAACGTGCGCGGCTCCGGTCGCGGTTGAGCGCGAGCACCGGCTGAGTGCGGCGCACCAGATACCGGGACGAGGCAGGCTCGCTGGAGAAGGATTCGGCGGGCATGTGCAGGTCGGCCAGCGTGCGCCGCATCACCTCCGGGTCGGTCCGCCGCACCCGGTCGCGGAGATACGCGCGCAGCTCCGGGTGATGTGTGCGGTCGACCGAACCGGCGACGAGATCGGGGGCGAGCTCGGTGGGATCGGTACGCAGCTGCTCAAGCCATGGCCGCACACGGTCGCGGTGGCCCTCCGGACGTCCGTAGGCGGGATCGAGAACGAGCAGGCCCGCCACCCGGTCGCCGGCCTCCGCGGCGACGACGGAGGCGACCACGGCGCCGAGTGAGTGGCCGACCACAACGGCCGGGGCGGCCACCCCGCGCTCGTCCAGCAGTCGGACGACATCCGCGGCGAGCGTCGCCGGCCGGTAGTCGCTGGTCGAGGGACCGGAACTGCCGTGACCGCGAAGATCGAGGGCGATCACTCGGCTCCGGCTCCGGAAGCGCTCCACCGTCGCGTCCCAGTCATGGAGGTCCGCGCCCCATCCGTGGATGAGGACGAGCGGAGTGGCCGTCGCCCGGCTCGGCCCCTCGTCGACATACGCCAGCCGCCCGTGCGGTCCGTTCAGACAGTGTGGCAGCAGCTTCTGCTGCGGTAGGGCGCTCAACGGTCCGCCTTCTGGGGAGCGCTGGCCTGCCAGCGGCAACCGTGGTCGTCGCCGTCCTCGATCAGTTCGAAGCCGGGTCGATAGCCGCGCGCGGCGATATTGGCCGAGGTGGCCGCGGTGCAGAACTCGCACGGGGACTTCAGGGTGAGCGGTACGCCGCGGGCCCGGGCGCGCTCCCGGTAGTCCCAGATGCCGCAGTGGGTGATGAGCAGTTCCGCCCGCTCCCGCGATGCCTCGAGCAGCCGCATCTCGGACCCGTACAGTTCGGCCTGTCTGGCCACCCGGCCTATGGCATCGGCGGCGCCACGGCCGCCGGCGCGCTCCACCGCGCCGTGCACCGCCGCGTTGGCGCGTGCCCAGGCCGTCAACTCGCCGTAGCCGAAGCGGCTGATCAGGAAGCGCTCGATGAGGGCCTGCGCCCGGAAGAAGACACGTTGCCAGTCGGCGGGGACGGGCGGGTCCTGGGCCGGGAGGCCATCGAAGATGGCCGCCTGAATCCCGAACCACTCCCCCAGCGCCGTGCCGGCCTGCTGTTCCACCAGGTACTTCGTCATGCCCGCTTCGGCCTCGAAGAGGCGCTGCTTCCACAGCGCCACCCGCTCGGCGTCACTCATCGTGAAGATGTCGGCCGCATACCCGCCGTCGACGGGCGCAGCCGCGCCGGAACGCTGCTCCGGAAGCTCTGTCGTCGTCTGCTCCGTTGCCATCTCGGTCCACCTTTCCCGCCGTCGTTGTCAGCTGGACCGAATGCCCTACGACGGCGTGCGGCACCCGGTCGGGTTGTTCACCAGTACGGCGAACTCGCCGTGCCCGGCGAGCTCCCGGGCCGCCTCGCACCGGGCGGCCGAGTGCCCGGCTCCCAGCCGGGGAGCGCGTCGAGCAGGGCCTGGGTGTAGGGGTGTTGCGGCCGGTCGAAGACCCCTGCGGTGCTGCCGCTTTCCACGACCTGGCCGTCCCGCATGACCATGACGTGGTCGCAGAGCCGGCGGACGACCCGTAGGTCGTGGGAAATGAACAGCATGGTGAGTCCGTAGCGTCGGCGCAGTCCCGCGAGCAGGTCGAGGATCTGGGCCTGGACGGTGCTGTCCAGCGCGGAGACGGGTTCGTCGCAGACGAGCAGGCGGGGCCGGGGTGCCAGGGCACGGGCGAAGGCGACCCGCTGCTGCTGCCCACCCGAAAGCTGCGCCGGCCGCCGTGCCAGGTGGGCCGCCTCAAGCCCGACCTGTTCCAGCAGCTGCACCGCCTCGTCACGGCGGGCGCTGCCGCTGGGCACGCCCCGCACGCCCAGCGCCTCCTCCAGCAGCCGGCCGATGGTCCACCGCGGGTCAAGGGAACTCAGCGGATCCTGCTGGACGAACTGGATCTGCCGGCGCAGGGGACGGCGCAGCCGCTCTGCCAGGCCGCTCCAGAGCTCGCCGTCGAAGTGCACCGAACCGAAGTCCGGCGTCTCCAGCCCCAGGACGAGGCGGGCCGTGGTGCTCTTGCCGGACCCGGACGCGCCGACGATACCGAGAGTTCGGCCGGCGGGAAGTCGGAAGGACACCTCTCGTACCGCCGCTCGGCGCTCCCCGTGCGGGTCCGGGTAACTCTTGGTCACGGACCTGACGTCGAGCAGGACCGCGTCGGGGGGAACGGCCCCGTCGAGCGGGCTCTCGCGCGCGGCGGTCTGCGCTGTAGGCGGCGCCGTGGCGGTATCCGGCACGGCGACAGGGCATCCGGTGTCCGGCCGGGCTGTCGCGGCGGAGCGGCGCACAGCGACCGACGGGACGGCGGCCAGCAGCTCCCTGGTGCGGTCGTGGAGCGGATCGGACAGCACCCGTGCGGCCGGTCCCTCTTCCACGACGCTGCCGTCGTGCAGCACCGCCACCCGGTCCGCCACCGTGGCCACGGCAGCCAGGTCATGACTGATCAGCAGCAGTCCCATGCCCGCGTCGCGCAACCGTCCCAGCAGGCCGAGAACCTGCGCCTGCACGGTGACATCCAGCGCCGTCGTGGGCTCGTCGGCGATGAGCAGGGCAGGACCTGCGGCGAGCCCGGCGGCCAACAGCGCGCGCTGGCGCAGACCGCCGGAGAGCTGGTGGGGGTACTGTGCGGCCCGCCGCACAGGATCCGGTATGCCGACCTCGGACAGCAGCTGCGCCACCCGGTCCGCGGTCTTCGCACGCGGCACGATCCGGTGGGCACGCAACGGTTCGGCCACCTCGGCTCCGACGGTGCGCATCCCGTCGAGCGACACCAGCGCGTCCTGGAGCACCAGTCCGATCTGACGCCCTCGTATCCGGCGCCAGGACCGCGGCCCCCACCGCGAGGCGTCGTTCCCCCCGACCGTCCAGCGCCGGGCGGTGACCCGCGCACCCGGACCGGCGAGGCCGACCAGCGCCCGGGCGGTGACGCTCTTCCCCGATCCGGACCGTCCGACGAGTGCCAGGCACTCGCCGGGGGCGATGGCCAGCGTCACACCGTTGACGGCCGGTACACGCCCGCCGCAGCCGGCGAAGTCCACCGTGAGTCCGTCACATGCGACCAACGGGGCATACCTCTGTGCGCTGCTGGTCATCGGCCCACCCCGATGATGCTGCCGCCGAGCCGACGGCCGAGGGCGGTCACCGACATCGCCAGGACGGTCACCGCGCAGCCGGGGAAGGCCGTGGGCCACCAGGCGAGTTGGAGGTATTCCTGACCGTCGGCCAGCAGCGTCCCCCAGTCGGTCGACGGTGGCTGGGGACCGAGCCCGAGGTAGCTGAGCGCGGCGCCGGAGACCATGGCGCCGCCGAAGCCGACCGCGGCGAGGACGAGCAGCGGGCCGAGCGCGTTCGGCAGTATGTGCCGGGTCACCAGGTGTCGGCGCCGCAGGCCCAGCACAAGGCCGGCCTCCACGAATCCCGCGCCGCGCACCGCGAGCACCCGGGCCCGTGCGACGCGTGCGTACCCCGGTGCCCCGGCAATGCCGACGGAGAGGACCATGTTCGCCGTCCCCGGTCCGGTCACCGTGATGACCAGCAGCGCGAGCAGCAGCTCGGGAAAGGCCATCAGGACTTCGGTGCAGCGCATCAGCACCCCGTCCACGGCGTTCCCGAAGAGGCCCGCCGCGAGGCCGATCAGTGTGCCCACGGTGGCACCGATGGCCGTGGCCCCCGCACCAATCAGCAGAGACAGCCGAGTGCCGTGCACAAGGCGGGAGAAGACATCACGGCCGAGCTCGTCGGTGCCGAAGAGATGGCCGCTGCCCGGAGGCCGGAGGGTCTGCGCGGACGTCGCGTCCGGCGCGTGCTGGGTGAGCAGCTCCGGACGGACGGCGGCCAACAGTGTCACCGTGAGCACCAGCGCAACGGGAACGGTGGACAGTCCGCTGCCGAGCGGCAGCCTCGGGCACGCACTCCTGATGGCCTTCCGGGCCGCGGTCAGCGCCTGGCGGGCGGAGGGCATGCGGCGGCACGTCATGCCCTCGCCTCCCTCGTCGCCCGTCCGTCGCGCAGGCGGGGGTCAAGAAGGGGCACCAGCAGATCCACCAGCAGGTTGATCACGGTGAAGGTGGTGGCGGACAGCATCACGACAGCCATCACGACGGGCGTGTCCTGGGCGGTGACCGCGGTGATCAGGACGCGCCCCACCCCTGGCCTGGCAAACACCGTTTCCACCAGCACCGCACCGCTCAGCAGGCTGCCCGCAGTCCACCCCGCCAAGTTCAGCGCGGGCAGCGCCGCGTGACGCAGCGCGTGCCGCACCCGCAGTACGGACTCCCGCACACCCCGTGCCCGCACGGTCAGCGCGAACGGCTGGGCGAGGGCCTCCTCCAGCCCCGCCCGCACCACCTGCGCAAGCGTCCCGGCCACCGGTACGGCCAGTGTCACGGCCGGCAGGACCAGCGAGGCCACCCCCTGATCACCCGCTATCGGCAGCAGCCGCCATCGGAAGGACACCACCGACAGGGCCAGCAGGCCGAACCAGAACTGCGGTACGGACACCGCGGCCATCTCGACCGCCGACACCACCGCCCCGATGACCCGTCCCCGCCCGGCCGCGAGCAGTGCGGTGGCCAGTGCCACCACCACGGCCACCCCCACGGCGGCCAGGGCCAGTTGGCATGTCGGACCCAACTGGTCGGCGAGCACCCGCGGTACGGGCTCGTTCAACTGGTACGAGTAGCCCAGGTCGCCGGTGAGCAGCTTGCCGAGCCACACCCCGTACTGCACCACCAGCGGCTGGTCGAAGCCGTACGCGCGAATGATCTGCTGACGCAGTCCCGGCGTGGCGCTCACCGTGGGGCCTAAGACGGCGTCCACCGGGGACCCGCCGATGAGGTGCAGCGCGACGAAGGCAACCGTCACGGAACCCCACACCACGGCCAGTGCGGCGATGCTCCTGCGCAGGACATACCGGGGAACGCCGGACCTCACCGCGCCCCCGCAAGCCACACGCCCTGGAACAGCGGCCATGCGTGGGCGTCGAACGTCAGCCCGCGCACCCGCCGGTGCGCGCCCACCACCCGCCGGTCCACGGCGGTCGGCAGGGCGTAGCCTTGAGCGGCGATGCGGCGCTGTATGCGGGCGTACAGCGCGTCCCGGCGCGTCCGGTCTCCGACGGTGGATGCGCTCCACAGCCATGCGTCGAGCACCCGGTCCGCAGTGCGGGAGGCGTTGTAGCCACCCTGTGTGAACGTCTGTCCCGAGCCGAAGAGGGTACGCAGCACATCGGCGTCGGCGGCCGGCCAGCGGAAAGCCACCATGTCGTACCGCCCCGCGTTCCGGCGCGGCAGAAAGTCATTGGCGGCCAGCCGGATGAGCCGCACCTCAATTCCCACCTTCCCGAGATCGGCGCGCACGCCCTCGTCCAGCGTGCGTTGTTCCGCAGGCGTGAAGTCGGCGACGAACGGGAGGTCGACGCTCAGCCGGTGGCCGTGCCAGGTCCGGTAGCCCTCCTGGTCGCGGTGGTGCCAGCCGGCCGCGTCCAGCAGCCGATCCGCGCGGGCGCGATCGGGCCGCTCCGCGCCGGGCGAGGGGTGATGTCCGGGAGTGGCGGGGCTGAGCACGCTGTCCGCAGGCCGTCGCTGTCCGAAGTACACGGACTCCAGCAGGGTGTGTCGGTCGAGCGCGCAGGCCGCCGCCAAGCGGATCCGCCGGTCGGCGAAGGGGGCCCGGCGGGTGTTGAGGAAGTAGGTGTATCCGACGCCTGGCGGCACCTGGCTGATCAGGCGCATCCGTCGATCCGCGCGTACGGTCCGGGTGTGCTGGGGCGGGACTCCGTCCGCCACCTCCGCCTGTCCGCTCAGCAGCGCTCCGATCCGCACAAAGCCGACGGGCAGGAAGCGGTACACCAACGTGTCCAGGTAGGCGGGGCCTTGATGGCCGGCTCCTTGGGGCGCCCAGGCGTAGCGGGGATTGCGGACGAACTCGGCCTGCTGTCCCTTGGTGTGCGAAACGAAGCGGAACGGCCCTGTTCCCACCGCGGAGGGTCCGCCCGCGCACAGCGCTCCCGGGGCGGCGTGCAGCGAGCGCGGCGAGTGAAATCCGAGGTAGGTCGTGCTGAGGGCACTCAGAAACGGAGCGAAGGGCCGGCTGAGCCGGATGCGTACCGTGTGCCGGTCCACGACGGTCGTGGACCGATAGGGCTCGATGAGGGCGGCGGCATACTCCGACTTCGTGGCGGGAGCGGCGATCCGGTCGAGATTCACCTTGACCGCCGTGGCGTCGAACGGGGTGCCGTCGGTGAACGTCACGCCCCTGCGTAATCGGAAGGTGTAGACGGTGCCCTCGCCGGAGACCTTCCACCCGGTCGCGAGCCACGGGGCGAAGGTGCCGTCGGGGCGCTGGGCGATCAGCGAGTCGTAGACGTTACGCATGAGGGAGGCGGTGACGTCGGCGGGGCTGACCTGCGGGTCGTAGCAGTCCGGTTCCTTGTCCGCGGCCACCGTCAGCGTGCCGCCCGAACGCGGAGGACCGGAGGGCCCCATGTCCTCGGCGGCGCTCCCGGAGCGGGAACACGCCGTGAGTCCGGCGGTTGCGACCAGCAACAACGCCACAAGCTGGTGTCTCGACGGGATTCGCATGCCCTTCCCAAGGTGGACACACACCGGGTGCCGCGCTCGACCCCGGTGGGAGCGCGCCGCGGTGCACGAAGGAGGATGCCTGAGGACAAGAGGGTTTCAGCGGGCGGTGTGACCCGCTCTCCGCCCGCGAGGTCGCGGAGCGGAACATCGTTCGGACATGTCCGGGAGGAGCGAGCGACGCGTTGCTTCGTACCGGCCGCGCCGGTGATGCACCCGATGCCGTGACGCAACGTCAACAACTGCTAACCCATCCATGGCAGACATCATCAAACGCCGCCCAGCGCAAGGTCAAGAGGGTTCCGGTTGCCCATACGTCTAGAGGTACGTATCTACGGACCTTTCACGCCAGCCTCGGCCTTCCGCCGGGTCGGTTTCGCTGCCGAAAACCATCGCTGACGGAGCCCGGTCGCATACCGCCGACCGGCGCATCCGTGCAGATGGCGGCCTGTATCACCGGACGACTGGAAAGCCGCTCACCGGCCGCCGCGCCAGGCCGGAATTGGTTCCATGGAAAAGGGTCGGCCTGCCGGCGATCGGCAAAGGCCCTTGACGCGTTCCCGCGCCATCGCCTTCCATAGAGAGCGTCGGCAGGCCATTGCGGAAGCGTGAATCACCCCGCCGTTTCGGTCCGCCTCGAAGCGTGCGGGACCTGCCATACATGCGAGGCGCGCCCCGGACAATCCCCGCGCCACCGTACCGATGTTGAGCTTTCTGCTGATGATTCTTTCGCGCGAGATGGGGGCGAATTCAGCTTCCGGATGACATCCGCGCATACGCACTGCACGCCGGAATCCGGCACTCCGGCAGGCCCACGGATGGGTGCGAATCCCTTGAGACAGACTCGAGGGAAGTAGACATAGGGAAGCAGACATGCAGTCGACGCTAGCGAACGACGGCACTCCGGCCTTACCTGGGCCAACCCCGCTGCACTCAGCGATGGGTGGCACCCGGAGCGGGCGCCTCTCCCTGAACGAGATCCCGTCCCCCATCCCTTCCAGCGTGCTCCGTGAAATCGATTCGGTTCTCCCTGACCTCAGCCGCCACCCGGACCCGACCTGCACACGGTTGGTTCAGGCGATAGCACGGCACCACGGCAGCGCGCCGGACGACATCGTCGTCGGGCCCGGCCGGCTCGCATTGGCCACCGGAGTCGCTCTGGCCGCAGCCGCCGATGAAGCCGAATCGGAAATCATCTACCTGTCCCCCACGTTGGAAGGCATCTCCACATCGGCACGGATCGCACGCATGAGCCAGGTCTCCGTACCCCTCTCCGACGCATGCACACAGGACCTGCAAAACATCGGCGACCTGGCATCGAGCCGAACCGGACTGGTGTACCTCTGCAATCCGAACGAACCAACCGGTGTAGTTCTTGAACGCCGGCAGATTGAACGACTGCTGCATCAGCTACCCCCGACGACCATCGTGCTCATCGACCAGACGTACGCGGACTTCGTCGACGCACAACTGGACGTCGACGTGACCGGTCTGCAACGGCACCATCCGAATCTGATCGTGCTGCGGTCGTTTTCGGCAGCGGACGGGCTGGCCGGCCTGCCGGCGGGATATGTGATAGCCAAGCCACCGCTGGCGCACAAGATCCATGAATACATGCTGCCGTTCACCATCGACACGATCGCCCAGGCAGCGGCGACCGCATCACTCAACAACATATGGCAGCGGGAACTACGGATCAGGAACATCATCGAGCAGCGCGAATCCATGCATCGCGAACTCTCGACCTACGGATACCGCTCACCGAAGAGCGGCACGAACTTTCTCTGGATCCCGCTCGGGCCGGCCAGCCTGGATTTTGCGGTGGCCTGCCGGGAGGCCGGTATCGACGTCCGACTGTACTCGCAGCGCGGCGTACGCGTCTCGGTAGGACGACCGGAGGAGAACCAGGTACTCCTGCGCGTGGCACGGGACTTTGCCATCGACCGTGACGTCCTGGCCGCTTCACACCACGCGGGATACGGACACCAGGGCACCCCGGCGGAGGGCAGGGTGCTGCACGGTCATCAACCGTGCTCGGTGGGCGAACTCCCCGCAGAGTGAAGTGCTCGATTTTCGCCAGCAGTTGTTTGGAGACGGCAATGAAGCTGAACAGTTCCACGGTGTCCGTTGATCAAACCAAGCTGCGCTCCGTTTGCGGGCTGTTCTGCAGCGGGGTGACGGTCGTGACCGCACTACACCGGGGCAGGCCAGTGGGCCTCACCTGCCAGTCCTTCAGTTCGTTATCGCTGGATCCTCCCTACATCGCACTGTGCATTGGACGCAACTCGCTTACGTGGCCACTCATCAGGCAGGAAGGTCGATTCTGTGTGAACATCCTGGCGGACCATCAGGAAGGTGTCTGCCAGCAGTTTGCCCGCTCCGGTGGCGACAAATTCACCGGGGTGAAGTGGACCGAATCACCCAACGCTTCTCCCCTACTCGATGGCGTTCTTGGGTGGATCGACTGCTCACTGGTGCGGGAGTTCGACGGCGGAGACCACGTCATAGCCATCGGGCAGGTCACCAACCTCGACCAGGCCGAAGCGGATTCTCCCCTGCTGTACTACCGCTCTTCATTTCAGCGCTTACCCTGACCCGAAGGGTGCCGGCGTTCATCCTTCTCTGCACGGAGGCTGCACGATGACATCATTCCGATACGACCCGCTGTCGGACCGTCAACTCGACAACCCGTATCCGATGTACCAGCGGATGCGTGACGAGTGCCCCATATTCTTTGACGAGACCAGGAATGTCTGGGTGGTGACCCGCCACGAAGACGTCTTGACGGTAGCACTCGATCCGGAGACCTACTCATCGGAAAATGCGGTCCGCCTCTCCACGGGAGATGAACCCGATGGGGTCAAAGAGGTCTTACAGCAGGGTTGGTCACTGACGCCGAACCTGACCGAGAGCGACGGCGAGCAACATCGCCAACTGCGCGCCATGGTTGGCCGTGTCTTCACGCCCGGCAAGGTAGCGCAGCTGGATCCCTTCATCCGGAAGACCATCGATGAGTTGGTCGACGGCTTCATCGATGCAGGGCATACCGACATCATCGAGCGGTACGCATGGCCACTGCCGCTGATCACCATGGCTCAGATCCTCAGAATACCACAGGACGATGTCCCCCAGCTGCACCAATGGAGTTACGACTGGCTTCGCCTGTCCGAATCGGCGCATTCACTGTCGGATCGCGTGAAGTATGCGCACAGTGTTGTTGCGATGCAGCACTACATCATGGGCCTGTTCCAGAACAAGGAAGCGACGGACGGGGATGACCTGATCTCCCTGCTTCTACGGTCCGCCCAGGAAACCTCGATGGACACCGTGCAGGTCATGCAGCTGGTGATGAACCTGATCATCGCCGGCCATGTGACGGTCACCCGGGCGATCGGCAACGGCATCGTGACACTGCTGGACCACCAGCTCGACGTCCGAGAATCGCAGCTGGACGAGCAGCTCACAAAGACGATGGTCGATGAGATCCTGCGCTTTGAATCACCGGTCCAAGGACTGTTCCGTACCGTGATGACGGACACGGAACTCGGCGGGGAACGGCTGCGCCGCGGAGACCGGGTCATGGTCCACTGGGGAGCGGCGAACCGCGACGAGCGAGTCATCTCCGATCCCGAGCGGTTCGATATCGAGCGCAAGACGTCCCGCCACAACGTGGCCTTCGGCCGGGGCATCCACGCTTGCCTGGGCGCTCCGCTCGCAAGGCTTCAGCTGCAGATTGCCATCCCCCGCCTCTTCGAACGCCTACCGGGCCTGCAACTGGCGAGTCCGGATTCCTGGATCCGGGACCGGATCATGATCGCGCGGGGATTCGTGTCACTGGAACTCCGTTGGGATCAGCACGAGAAGACGACTGACCCGATGGCACTGACGGCACCCCGACAGGGGCTGAGAGCTCCTTAGCGGTTGTCTCCAGACGGCGAAGTGCGTGCGCAGGAGACGCGCAGACCAGACTGGTCGGCTTCCACGTCAACCACCATGGCCGGCGCGCCGATTGGGACATCACCCCAGAGACACACGTAACGCCCGTACACCGGCGCGGTTGCTACACGAGAGGGGAATTGTGCATACGCGAGGACGCGCCCGCTGGGCCATCGGCGGGCTGCTGGCGGGAGGAATTCTCGTCAACTTTCTCGACCGGACGGCCCTGTCGGTGGCGAGCTCTCCCCTTGCCAACGAATTCGGCCTCAGCCTGAGTCAGCTCGGCATTGTACTGTCCGCCTTCACGTGGTCGTACTGCCTGGTACAACTGCCCGCCGGTGTGCTGGTGGACTTGTTCGGGGTATCGCGCCTCACCCGGATCGCTTCTCTCCTATGGGCCGTCGCCAGCCTGCTCACGGCGGTGGCCGGCGGGCTTGGTGGCGTCATCGTGGCGCGTCTGCTGCTGGGGGTGGCTGAGGGGCCGTCGATGGTCGGTGCTTCCAAGGCAACCGCAGCGTGGTTTCCGCTCAGTGAACGCGGCATGGCAACAGCGCTGTTCGACGGAGCCCACAAGCTCGCCAATATGGTGGCGTTCCCCGTTCTGGCCTTCGTGATGAGCATGTGGGGCTGGCGAGCCGGCTTCCTGTTCACCGCGGCGGCCAGCCTGCTGTTCGCCGCCGTGTGGTGGTGGGGATATCAGGACCCGTCCGCACACCCCAGACTGCGGGCCTCCGAGAGGGAGTTCATCCTCCGTGGCGGCGCGCGCGACACGGACCGGGGACGCTCCGGGCAGCTGCGCACGGTGCTGCGCTCCCGCACGAGCTGGAAGATCGCGCTCGGCTTCGGCTGCTACGGCTACACGGTCAATGTGGTCCTTATTTGGATGCCGGAGTTCTTCCAGCGTGAGTTTCACCTCCAGCTGCTCAGCTCCGGCATCTACTCAATGATCCCCTGGGGCGTGGCGACGGTCGCGGAACTTCTCCTGGGAGGCTGGCTGGTCGACAGGCTGGTGCGGCTCGGCCGCGATCCCGTGCGAGTCCGCAGGACGGTGCTGATCTCCGGGATGACGCTCGGGGCGACGGTCGGTGCCGCGGGAATGGTGCGCTCCCCCGCCCTCGCCGTGGGCTGGATGTCCCTCTCTCTCGCCGGACTCGCCATTGCGGCGCCGGTCGCCTGGAGCCTGCCTGGCCTGTTCGCCCCCACCGGAGCGGTGGGGGCGGCCACAGGGCTGATGAACTTCGCCAATACCGCGGCCACGGCCGGCGGGGTGGCGCTCACCGGCTGGTTGGCCGACGTGAGCGGGACCTTCCACGCGCCGTTTGTGGTGGCAACGGCGGTGCTGGCCGTGGGGGCTGGGGCGTACTGGAGCGTGCTGCGGCCCTCACAGACGTCTTCACCACCCCCGACCGTCCACTCCGCGCACGCGGAGGCGGGCACCCCCGGTCGCGATGCGGCAGCGGCCCCGTCCGCGGGTTCCTCGCCGCAGTTGGACTCCCCTTGACGCCCCACCCCGACGACTCGGTTTGACGGCTCGATGTGATGACCCACCTTGACGACGATGCAGGTACAAGCTCAGTGCGGCACGACGCACGGATGAACGGCGGTCACGGCCGGAAAGGTCTAGCAATGGGGAATACGTCGCAGAGCAACGCCACACGCACGCAACTCGAAGCCAATCGGAAACGGCGCATCGCCGAGCTGTTGTCGGCTGAACCGGGGCTCGTTGACCTTAAGCCGCTGCCGGAAGTCTTCGAGGCAACCGGCGAACGCGGACTGCGGTTGTCCGAGATCATCAAGAGAACACTTGCGGGATACGCCGACCGCCCGGCGCTCGGAGAGCGTGCCAAGGAGTTCGTCCCGGTGGCCGGACGTACCGAGATGCGGCTGCTGCCCCATTTCCGAACCCTCACCTACAGCGAGTTGTGGTTGCGGTTGTGCGCCGTCGCCGCCGACTGGTATCACCACCCCGAGCACCCCCTGCGGGCCGGCGATTTCGTAGCCGTCCTCGGCTTTGCCGGCACCGACTACACCACCGTGGATCTGGCCTGCAGCCAAGTCGGCGCGGTCGCCGTGCCACTGCACAGCAACTCCACCGTTGCCCATATCCGCCTCCTGGTGACGGAAGCAGCACCACGCATCTTCGCCACGAGTGCGGAACGCCTGGAAACGGTGGTCGAGGCGTTGACCGGGGACACGTCCGTCCGCCGGTTGGTTGTGTTCGACTACCACCCCGAGCTCGATGAGCACCGTGAACACATGGCGGCCGCACGCCGGAGGCTGGCTGAGGCCGGTTCGCCGATTTCGCTGGAGCTTCTGTCCCACGTCATCGACTGTGGGCGGACATCGCCCCCTGCGCCGGACCTGCCGCAGGAGGACCGTGCGGGAGAAACGCTGTCCGCACTGATCTACACCTCCGGCAGTACCGGAAGTCCCAAGGGCGTCATGTATGCGGAGTCCACCATCTCCCTGATGTGGCGTCCGAACTGGGATCCCAGTTACCAGTTCCCCGTGATCACCGCCAACTTTCTCCCGCAGAGTCATCTCGTTGCGAGGAGGATCCTGGCCACGACCCTCGCCCGAGGCGGTACCGCCTACTTTGTGGCCAGCAGCGATCTGTCCACTTTCCTGGAGGATCTCGCGCTCATACGGCCGACCGACCTCACCGTGGTGCCACGAGTCTGCGAGATGCTCTTCCAGAGCTACCAGAGTCGCCTTGACCAGCGGGCCCCGCGGACCGAGCTGCGAGAAGCGGACTACACCGAGGTGCTCGCGCACTTCCGGGACGAAGTGTTCGGCGGCCGCATCGTCCGAATCCTGTGTGGTTCGGCACCGCTCGCACCAGAGCTGGTCGCTTTCCTTGAATCCTGCTTGGAGGTTCCGTTCCACAATGGATACGGCACCACCGAAACCGGATTCCTCATGCTGGACCACCGCGTGCAACGGCCCCCCGTGGTGGACTACAAGCTCGTCGATGTGCCCGAGCTCGGCTATCTCACCACCGATTCCCCGCACCCTCGAGGGGAATTGCTGGTCAAGACCCAGCTGATCACCTCCGGCTACTATCAGCGCCCCGAGCTCACCGCCGAGGTCTTCGACGAGGAAGGTTTCTACCGCACCGGCGACATCATGGCCGAGATCGAGCCGGACAACCTGGTCTACATCGACCGGCGAAACAACGTGCTCAAGCTTTCCCAGGGTGAGTTTGTAGCGCTGGCGAGGCTGGAATCGGTCTTCGCCACCAGCCCGCTGGTGCATCAGATCTACCTGTATGGGAACAGTTCCCGCGCCTATCTTCTCGCCGTGGTGGTGCCGACTCGCGCGGCAATCCAGCAGGCGTCCGACAAGGCGGCACTCAAATCAACGATCAGCGAGTCGCTCCAGCGCATCGCAAAGGAGGCCAAGCTCAACCCGTACGAAATTCCACGTGACCTGCTCATCGAGACCGAGCCATTCAGTCAGGACAACGGCCTCTTGTCCGACTCGACCAAGCACATACGGCCACGGTTGAAGGAGCGCTACGGCGAGCAACTCGAGCGGCGCTACGCCGAACTGGCCGAAGGGCAGGCCAACGAGTTGCGGGGACTGCGGCATGACACGAGCCGCCCCGTGGTGGAGACGGTCACCCGCGCCGTGCAGGCGCTGCTCGGCATGCCCGAGGGTGAGCTGAACCCGGGCACCCGTTTCACCGACCTGGGTGGGGATTCGCTGTCGGCGTTGTCCCTGTCCCATCTGCTGCGGGAGACCTTCGACACCGAGGTCCCGGTCGGGACGCTCATCGGCCCGGCCAACAGCCTGCGCCAGATCGCCGATCACATCGAACAGCTGCGCAGCCCGTCCACGGAACGGCCCACCTTCGCCCGCGTGCACGGCGAACACGCCACCGCGGCGCGGGCCGAGGATCTCACCCTGGACAGGTTCATCGACCAGGACACACTCACCGCAGCCACGTCACTCCCCCAGCCGACCGATGCGCCCGGGACAGTACTGCTCACCGGAGCCAACGGCTATCTCGGCCGATTCCTGTGCCTGGAATGGCTGGAGCGGCTGGCTCCGATCGGCGGCACACTGATCTGCCTGGTACGCGGCGCCGATAACACAGCCGCTCGACAGCGCCTCGAACAGGCGCTGGACAGCGGGGACGCCGAACTCCGGCGACATTTCGGCGAGTTGGCCGGCAACGGCACACTGCAGGTGCTGGCCGGCGACATCGGCATGGCCAACCTGGGCCTGACCGATCAGACCTGGCAACGATTGGCCGCCACGGTCGACCTCATCGTGCACCCGGCCGCGCTGGTCAACCACGTCCTGCCCTACAGGCAGCTCTTCGGCCCCAACGTCGTCGGCACCGCCGAGCTCATCCGCATGGCCCTCACCACCCAGCTGAAGCCGATCAGCTACCTGTCCACCGTGGCCGTCGCGTCGCACGGAGCAGCCACGCTGGATGAGGACATCGACATGAGAGTGGCCTGCCCGGTGCACCCGATCGACGAGCGCCACGCAGGCGGCTACGCCCTCAGCAAATGGGCCGGCGAGGTACTGCTGCGGGAAGCCCACGACCTGTGCGGGCTGCCGGTGACCGTGTTCCGTTCGGACATGATCCTGGCGCACGGCCGCTACACCGGACAGCTCAACGTGCCGGACACGTTCACCCGCCTCATGCTGAGCCTGATCGCCACCGGCATCGCTCCGCAGTCGTTCTACCGCACCGAAGACTCGGGCCAGCAGCCACGGGCGCACTACGACGGCCTCCCGGGTGGCTTCGTCGCCGCCTCGGTGGCCACCCTGGGAGACGGCACGGCCGGCTACCGCACGTTCAACGTGGTCAACCCGCACGACGACGGCATCTCGCTGGACACCGTTGTCGACTGGCTGGCTGACTCCGGCACACCGATCCACCGAATCGAGGACTACCAGGAGTGGCACGAGCGGTTCGAAGCCGCCCTGCGGGCGCTGCCGGAGAAGCAACGACAACACTCTCTCCTCCCCATAGTGCACGCCTATCGCGAACCAGCAGCACCGTTGGCCGGGTCGGTCGTCCCTGCCACACGGTTCCAAGAGGCGGTACGCGCCGCCGGAATCGGGCCGGAGAAGGAAATCCCACACCTGTCCCGGCCACTGATCGAGAAGTACCTGACGGATCTCCGCCACCTGGGCCTGGTCTGAGCCCGGGCTCTCATGCGGGGGCTTACCGGTGGCCACTCATCGACACGCACGGCGCCAGCCGGTGCGGCCGGCCCGCGCTCGGAATCGGCACCCCATACAGCGAAAGGACGTACTCGTTCGTGAACGGAACAATCGCCGAGTCCGTGGGAACATTCGAGATCGCCGACAAGCCGGTGGCCAGGCTCGGCTTTGGCGCCATGCGGCTGACCGGGCGCGGCGTGTGGGGACCGCCCGCCGATCGAGCCGAATGCGTGCGCGTGGTGCGGCGGGCGGTCGAGCTGGGCGTGCGGCTGATCGACACCGCGGACTCCTACGGCCCGCACATCAGCGAGGAGATCATCGCCGAGGCGATCCACCCGTACCCGGGGGATGTGCTGATCGCGACGAAAGCGGGGGTGACCCGTAACGGCCCGGACATCATCGACACCGGCGGCGGACCGGTCCACATCGGCCCGAAGGCATGGCCGCCGGTCGGACGCCCGGAATACCTGCGCCAGCAAGCGGAGATGAGCCTGCGGCGGCTCCGTCTGGAGCGGATCGACCTGTTCCAGCTGCACCGGGTCGACCCCGCGATCCCACTCGCGGACCAGGTCGGCGAGCTCGCCAAGCTCAAGGCCGAGGGCAAGATCGCCGCGGTGGGGCTTTCCCAGGTCAGTGTCGAGCAGATCGAACAGGCCCGGACCATCACCGAGATCGCCACCGTGCAGAACCGCTACAACCTCACCGACCGTTCCTCCGCGGCGGTGCTCGAGTACTGCACGGTCAACGGGATCGGGTTCATGCCGTGGGCTCCCGTCGCCGCGGGCACGCTCGCCGGCCCCGGCGGCCCTCTCGCCCGCGTGGCCGCCAACCACCGAGCCACACCGGCCCAGGTGGCGATTGCCTGGCTACTGGCCGCCTCCCCGGTCATGCTGCCCATCCCCGGCACGGCCAAGGTCGCGCATCTCGAAGACAACCTCGCGGCGGCCACCGTGCGACTCGAACCCGGCGAACTCGCCGAACTCTCCGAACTCGGCTGAGGAGGCGATCCCGGGAGCGGCGAACAAGGAGGCCCCGGTGCCGGGAGAGGGCGCAACCGGGCCGGGGCGTCCGGAGGTCGGTGAAGAGCGGGTCGGCTCGGCGGAACCAGCGAGCGGTCGTGGTCAGGGGTGCACGGTGGCAAACGGGCCCTGTACCGCGGCGAGCCGTTGGATCACCGCGACAGATGGGTGCCGGCTGCTCCGTCCCGGGGCGGCAGGAGCCCGACGCTCCGGTACAACTGGCCGCGCTCGGCGCGGGAGGGCAGAAGGGACCCGGGCGAGGGCGCCGGCCACCTGGGACGAGGCGGTTGCAGCAGCGCACGTGGAAGCGCGCTTGAGCCGGGCACCAACGGCTGACCAGGCGAACTCTGGGCGGCCGCCGAGCGGTTCACCTCGGCCGCCCTGCAACGCCCCTGCGCGAACTCACCATCGGGCTCATACGCCGAGCCGGCCGGACGAACACCGCTGCCGCCACCGACGGGCACGGCCCCTCGCCCCCGGCGTGGACGTACAGGCTGGATGCCGGGCGGAACAGAGGAGAGGACAGATAGATCGGTCCGGCCTTGCATCCGCCCGGCATCACAAGCTGACACGGCGTTCACGGTCAGCGGTTATGCGGATTCGGCTGGATTCTCGTTCCGGAACCAGGCGATGACGAACACCGACACCACCAGCAGAACGACGCCGATCGTCCGGTATCCCAGATCCACTGAGCTGACGAACTTGTCAACCATGTCTGTGTTGCCGCTGGTCAGCAATCTGGAGAAGACGGACGACTGCGGTTCACCGTCGGCGATGCGGGCGAAGAAGTGAGCCTGGATGATCGTTCCCATGGTGGCAATGCCCACCGCCGCCCCGAGCTCGCGCATGAGGCTGTTGAGACCCGATCCGGCCCCGACACGGTTCGCGGGCAGGGAGCCGATGATGGCATTGGACAGCAATGGTGCGGAGAGCCCGATTCCCGTTGCCATCAGCAGCAGGTAGACGATGAGAACCGCGTACGGCGTCGCCGCGGTCAATGTTGACAGCAGAGCCAAGCCGAGGACCAGGGTTGCCAGCCCCGACGCAATGGTTGCACGCGCGCCGATGCGGTCGGCAACCCGCAGGCTTTTCGCCGAGACCACGGCATTCCACAGGGGCATGGGAATCGTGGCGAGGCCGGCCACCAGCGGTGTGTAACCCTTGGCGAACTGCAGATACTGGGAATTGACGTAGAAGAGCGCAAACATCGCCAGGAAACCGACCATTACTCCGACCGTCCCGGCCCGGAGCTTCGGGATGCGGAAGAGCGCCGTGTCGAGGAGTGCATGCCTCTTGCCCCAGCTACGCACCGCGTAGTACGCGATGACCGCGATCCCCATGATTCCGGAGGCAATGACGGTCGAGGAGGTCCAGCCCAGTTCGGAACCCTCGATGATCATGTAGAGAAGGCTGGTCAGACCGACGATCAGGAGCGCCGATCCGGCGAGGTCCACCTTCGCGTCCACATTCTGCGTCCGGGGCACATATGCCGCAACACAGATCGTGGCGCAGACCGCCAGAACGGCGAACACCAGGAACATCATGCGCCAGCCACCGAACTGCACCAGAGCCCCGCCGGCCGTGGCAGCCACCATGCCGGCGGCCTGGACGGCGACCGTCCACCCCGTGACCGCCTTGGGACGTTCCTGCTCCGTATGGATGTTCACGATGATCGACAGTGTCGTCGAAAACACGAATGCCGCTCCCAGCCCGGTGAAGAAACGCGCGGCAAGGAGCAATGCGATCGTCGGGGCCAGCCCTGAAGCCAGGCAGCCGATGACGTATACGGTCAGGCCGACGAGCAGAAAACCTTTACGCCCATAACGGTCCGCGAGGGCGCCCGCTGGGACCAATAAGCAGGCGAAGACGATGGTGTATCCGTCGACGACCCATAATAACTGAGTCGCCGACGGATGCAGATCACTGGTAGAGATGGTCGGTATCGCAAGATTCATCACCGATACCATTCCCATGACCAGAAATGCCGCGCCAGAAGCGATGCGACGAGCTCCGCGCCGCCGCGGATGACCAGCTCGTGCCGTCGGTTCGACACCCGTGGTTGCTGTCACGAATCTCCCGTCCTCGTTTCGAGTCGAGCATCGCCCGGGCGCGACGAGCCCCGGGCCGTCGACTACTGAGTGACATCAGAAGCTTCCGAGTCGTATACCTCGAAGCGATGTTTCGAAGTCTATACCTCGAAGCGACGTACTGTGAGCGGTTGCCGAGCGAGAGCTGACGGCGTGACAGCACAGTCGTGCGGAAGGGCAGGCAGCCGCGCCGGGGTGGCGAAGGGGCAGACGACTCCCGTTCGCCACCCGCTGGAGAAGGTCCGTTGACTCCCTCCCCGAGCGCCGACTTCATCTGCCTGCTGGCGCAGAGGCCCGCTGCGTCACTCGGGGAGACGCGGCAGCACCTGTTCGCGGAAGCGCCGGAGGTTGCCGGCCATGTCGTTGAACGCCTGGCCGCCGTAGTCGATGTGCCACAGGAACGTGTCCACGGACAGCGCGCGCTGGAACTCGACGATCCGCTCCGTGACCGTCTCCGGTGAGCCGACGATCGCCGTCTCGATCAGATCGTCGTCGGTCATCTCCTTGATGCTCTTCACGATCTGCGGGTACTTCGCGTAATCCGACGAATGCGTATGCAGCAGAGACTCGGCGGCCTCGCCGAACACCTGCCAGTGCGCCCGAAGTCGAGGCAGCGCCCTGTCCACCGCGTCTGCGTCCGTCTCGCCGATCATCAGCGGGATGCTCATCGCGACCCGCGGCGACGCCCCGGTCTCCCTTGCAGCCTCCCGGAAGCACGACTTGTAGAGCTCTACGTTCTCCCGGGCCTTGGGCAATTCCGCAGCACGCGGCGGAGACGCCATGAGGAGGTTCAGCCCGCGGTCACCCGCCCAGGAAAACGTCTCCGGCGACATCAGGCCGGCGACCCAGGTGGGCGGATGCGGCGTCTGCACCACCGACGGAAGGGAGTTGACACCGGAGTACTGGAAGAACTCGCTGGATTCCGAGACGCCCTTCCCGGTCCACAACCGAAGGACGGCGTCGACCGTTTCCTTGTACCGCTGCCGGCTTCCCTCCATCGGCACACCGAAGGTGTCGAATTCGTAAGGAAGGAAGGCGCGAGCGAACCCGACATCGAGTCGCCCGTGGCTGAGGACGTCGACCTGGGCGGCTTGCGCCGCTATCTGCACCGGGTGATGGAAGGATGCCTGGATGCCTCCGGTCATCAGGCGGATCGACTGAGTCCGGGCGGCCACCGCGGCCAGAAAGGTGAGCGGGTGCGGGCTGTACCCGCCGTACTCGTGCAGATAATGCTCGACCATCTTCACATAGTCGAACCCCAGCTCTTCGGCGAGGCAGGACAGGGCGAGCGCATCGTCGAGATACTCGGTCGCAGAACGCTGACTGCAACGGCAGTCCGGTAAGAATGAGATGCCGTATTTCATGGTGCGAATACCTTCCGGCTGCGTGTGAACGGAGGGCTGCATGCGAAGGACGCTGCTGTACGGCCCGCCCATCCGCTGACCCGTGTCCGGTGCAACAACCGATGTCGATCGCGTCAGTCGGCGCGGCACCGACCCTCTGCCGGGCCGGCTTGCGTGAGCGGAACATGGAGCAACCTACGCCAGGCATGACAACCCGTCAAGACACTTGTAGAGTCGGCTTGTAAAGTCTCAACAAGCCTCACTTGTAAGCATGTTGACAGCGAGGGCCGCCTCTGGTCTTCTTGGTGGTGCGACGCCGCAAATGCATCACGAAGGCGCCTACCAAGGCGCTTACCAGGGTGAGGTGTTGTAGAGATGGCCGAAGCATATTGCTGGGCTGGAAAGCACCGGCGCTTACAGCGCCTTCGTCATCCGGGCTCTGGGGCGATCTTCCTGGTCCCACTTGACCATTCACTGGCTGATGGTCCAGTAGCGGATACCGAGAATTTCGCTTCACTGGTCGAGGCGATGGCCAACAACGGAGTGGACGGACTCATCGTCCACAAAGGGCGGGTCCGGTTCCTCCGACCGGAACTGCTCCGGGACTTGAGCCTGATCGTGCACCTGAACGGCAGCACCCGCTATGCCCCGGACGCCAACGCGAAGATTCTCGTCGGCTCCGTGGAAGAAGCCGTGGCGCTGGGGGCGGACGCAGTCAGCGTGCACATCAACATCGGTTCCAACAACGAAGCCGCACAACTCACCGACCTGGGCAAGGTCTCCGACCAGGCGGCGCGCTGGGGCGTACCGCTGCTGGCCATGGTGTACCCGCGTGGCCCCCATCTGACGAATCCCGCCGACCCCGCTCTGCTGGCGCACGCCGCGAACATCGCGGCCGACCTCGGAGCCGACATCGTCAAACTGCCCTACACCGGTTCGGTCAGCACGATGGTCGATGTCGTCCATGCCAGCCCGATCCCCATCGTGACCGCCGGCGGCGGCGTGGTCGCCGAGACGGAGAAACTCCTCGACGGCATCACAGACGCAATGGCCTCCGGCGTCGCCGGCGTCGCCGTCGGACGCAATGTCTTCGGCGCCGCCGACCCAGGACACACGGCACGCCTCATCGCGCAGCGGGTGCACGCCACCGCTCCCCCGCCGGACCTCCTGCCGGCGGAACGTCAGATGGACCGCGAAGCAACATTTTCCTGATCCACAGGCAATCGGACACGAGTTGAGGGAGAACATGAAGTCTGCCTACATCGATCTCCGTGACTGCGCCGGCGAACTGGCGAATGCGGTAATCGAAGAGAGCGCCCACCTGGGAGTGGAGGGCGTCGTCGTCGACGATCCGGAACTCGCCAAGAACGTGCCCCCGACGCTGCACAAGGTCGCGATCGTGGCGCCGGAAACCCCGACCACGTTGATCGACCAGCTCGTCGACGTGGTCGACCTCTTAGTCGCCGATCACAGCATTGTCGAGAAGTTCGAGGGGCTGCGCCCCCACCTGAAGACCGGTGTCCTGGTGAAGGTGGTCGGCGAGGAGACCCTCAACCTTGCCTGCAAGATCGCCAACGAGGCGGACTTCACGTTCGTCCAGTTCCAGCAGGACCCCAGCAAGATTCCGCTGGAGATCCTGCTGGCCGCTGCCGACCGGGCCCAGGGATCGATCGTCACGTTCGTCGAGGACCTTGAGGACGCCGTCGTCACGCTCGGTGTCCTGGAACGCGGATCCGACGGAATTCTGCTGCGGCCGCGCCGGGTGGGTGATGTCTCCGAGCTGGTGCGTGTGTGCCATGAGGAAAGCGCCTCGCTCGCCATGGAGGAATTCGAGATCGTCAAGCTGACGCATCTCGGGCTCGGCGACCGGGTCTGCGTGGACACCTGCACCCGGCTCAGGCCCAACGAGGGCATCCTCGTCGGTTCGTACTCGACCGGCCTGATGCTCATCAGCAGTGAGACACATCCGCTCCCCTACATGCCGACACGGCCGTTCCGGGTCAACGCGGCAGCACTTCATTCCTACACGCTCACGCCCGGTAACCGCACGCAATACCTCTCGGAGCTCCGATGCGGCTCAGAGGTTCTCGCGGTCAGCACGGACGGAAATGTACGACGCGTCATCGTGGGTCGCATCAAGATGGAAACCCGCCCGATGCTGCAGATCGAGGCCCGTACCTCCGACGGAACGCTCGTCGACGTGGTGGCACAGGACGACTGGCACGTCCGCGCACTCGGGCCGAGCGCAAGCGTTCACAACATCACCGAACTCCGGCCGGGCGACCGGATTCTCGGGCACACCCTCACGGATCAGCGGCACGTCGGCTACGCCATCCGTGAGTTTCTCCACGAACAGTAAGCGCATCGCGTCGTCCGTTCATTCGGAGTCCTCGTTTCCGGTGGCGAAGGAGGGTGCACAACGTGGCACGCATTGTGCAGAAATACGGTGGCACATCAGTCGCCACCCCCGAGAAGATCACGGAAGTGGCGCGGCAGGTCCGGACGACCCGGGAGGCGGGGCACGACGTCGTCGTGGTCGTCTCGGCCATGGGCGGCACCACCGACGAGCTGCTCGCGCTGGCGTCCGCCGTGGCGGAGCGTCCGGATCTCCGCGAACTCGACGCCCTGCTGTGCACGGGTGAGGCGAGGTCGGCCGCGCTGCTCTCCCTCGCCCTGAACCAACAGGGCGTCGCCAGCCGCTCGTTCGGCGGCCCCGAGGCGGGCATCCGTACGGATCACCGCCATGGCGACGCCTCGATCGAGAAGATCGAACCGGGGCAGCTGCGCAGCGCCCTTGAGGGCGGCGTCGTACCGGTGGTCGCGGGATTCCAGGGCGAGGCCGGCGTCGGCGGAGCGCGGACGACTCTCGGCCGGGGCGGATCGGACACCACGGGCGTGGCGCTGGCGGCCGCGCTCGCGGCCGATCACTGCGAGATCGTGACGGACGTATCCGGTGTGTACACAGCCGATCCCCGCCACGTCACAGGAGCCCGCCGGCACACCGCTCTTTCGTACGAGGAGATGGCGGAACTCGCCACGAGCGGCGCGAAGGTCCTCGCACCGAGCTCGGTGGAATACGCGCGGACTCACGGTGTCGACCTGAAGGTGCGCTCGTGCCAGTCCGTCGCCGACCCTGGTACCTGGGTGGGCAACCACCGGCCGTGCAATGTCCGCGGCACCGACGACTCGTGGATCGCGGCGCCGAACGGACGACCGATCGCCGGGGTCGCCAGTCAACAGGGCCTGGTGCGCTGTGTGTTACGGCGCATCAGTGCGGACTCTGCGAGGCGGGCATTGGCCGCGCTCGCCGAGCACGGAATCGGGATGGAGCTCTGCCGGTACGGCAACCTGGGCACCGAGGGCGTCAGCGATGTCGCCTTCACGTTGTCGGCGGCGGACTCGGAAGAGGCGCGGTCCCTCCTCACCGGTGCGGCCCTGCGCGGCTCGCTCGATGAACTGCACTGGACGTCCAACCTCGCGCGGCTGTCAGTCGTCGGTATCGGGCTCGGCCGCGAGGCGGATTCGGTACTGACGATGCTGCAGGCGCTGCGTTCCGTCGATGCGCTCGGCACCGACCTCGTCGTCGCCCCCAACGCGCTCAGGGTGCTCATCGGCGAGAGCAGCCTTGCCGATGTCACCCAAAGCGTCCATGACGCGTTCGTCGACGGTCTCGCCGTACCGCGGATCTACCCCGTACCGAACCAAGAACTCTCGTCCCAGCGCGGTGGTGAGCACCGCAGGCCCGCGATCGGCGAGCGCCGCCGGGGCTCGAATGTGCCGGCGCTCACCGCCGTTCGCTGAACCAACCCGTCGTCCTTGATCCCGGCTGGAGAATTCAATGTACGTAATGGGGCTCAACCTCGGGCACGATCGATCCGCTTGCATCGTGAAAGACGGCGAGATCGTGGTGGCCGTCGAGGAGGAACGTCTCGACCGGTCGAAGCACTCGCCTGGATTCCTGGTGCACGGTTACGGCGGCCGGCTCGAGCTGTCCGAGTACCTGACCCGGGTGCTTCCCATGAAGTCCATCAACTACTGCCTCGAAGCAGTGGGCTTGAGCATCGACGACCTGGATCTGGTCGTGGGAAACAAGTCGATCTATGACAATGCCCTGAAGCGCATGCTGCTCGAATTCCCCATCAGGGACAAGAGCAAGCTGCGGATCCTGCCCGCGCCCTCCCACCACCTCGCGCACGCCTATTCCGCGTACTTCGCGTCGCCGTTCGACGATGCCGCGGTCCTCGTCGTCGACGGCGTCGGCAGCCTCACCGAGGACGGCACGGGATTTGAGAAGCACACGATATTCGACGCGCAGGGTCGCTCCATGGAGCGGGTGTACAGCGACTCGTTCCCCAAGGACTACAGCGAGGTCGGAATCGGCCTGTTCTACAGCTTCTTCTCTTCGAAGCTGAGCTTCGTGACCCGGTACGGCCATCCCGCTTTCGGGGACTTCGGGTGTGGCGGTTACCCGGAGGCCGGGAAGACCATGGGCCTTGCGCCCTATGGGCAACACCGTCCCGACTGGCCGCAGCTTCTCCACCTGGACGCGGGCAAGGTGAATGCGCGCACGGCGGACCTGGAGGATGCCTGGCGCCGCTGGCTGAAGGAAGACGGCGAAGGCTTTGACAGCAGTGAGCGTGGCAGCTGGGACCATCCCTTTGCCAAGGATGTGGCCCGCAAGGTGCAGGAGGAAACCGAAGAAGCCCTGCTCTACCTTGCCCGGCACGCCCGGAAGATCACGGGCCGGCGCCGGCTGTGCTTCACCGGTGGCGTTGCGCTCAATTCGGTCGCCAATGAGCGGATCGCCAATGAGAGCGGATTCGACGAGGTGTACTTCTTCGGGCCTTCGGGCGACGACGGTGTCGCCATCGGGTCGGCCTATTACGGCTACTACGCGCTTGCGGGCGGCGAGAAGCGGCACCACGTGAAGTCCGCGTCCATGGGCCGGGCATATGGCCAGGACGCCGTCGACGAGGCGGTGCGCGAAGCCGGCGGGGCCGTTGAGGCGCGGCAGGCCGAGGTGTCCGAGGTGGCCCGCCTGATCGCCTCGCACCACACGGTCGGCTGGTTCCAGACAGGTTCGGAGATCGGCCCCCGGGCGCTGGGGCACCGGAGCATCGTGGCGGACCCGCGGCACCCGGAAATGCGGGACTACCTCAACGACGTCGTGAAGCACCGGGAGTTGTTCCGGCCGTTTGCGCCGTCGGTGCTGGCCGAACGGGTCTCCGATTGGTTCGAAAGCGATCGGGAGAGCCCGTTCATGCTGCTCGTCCCGCATGTGCGGCAGGACAAAGAGAAGGTCATCCCCGCGGTGTGCCATGTCGATGGAACGGCCCGTGTACAGACGGTGCACCAGGAAACCAACAGTGCGTACCACGCGTTGATTTCCGCTTTCGCCGAGATCACAGGCGTCCCCCTCGTCCTGAACACCTCGTACAACGACGCCGGCGAGCCGATCGTGGAGACTCCGGCCGACGCCATCAGGACCTTCCTCAACACGGAGATCGACTACCTGTACCTCGGCAATACGCTCCTGAGCAAGCCGGGCCGCTCGCTGCCCGACAGCCACCCGAGCCGCCGGCCGGTCGAGGTGTCGAAGTAGTACGGGACGTGACGGCCGACAGAACGGTTTTCTGGAGCGGGTCGACGAAGGCCACTCCGAGGCTGTTCTGTCGGCGTCATGTCGCAGTCGCCGCAGGCCCGCAGGTGGGCCGCCTGCACTGACATCTCGTAACTCATCTCGCGTGGCTGGTGGAGATTCCATGAACCCCGTCTGTGAAGAGGATGGAAATGGCTAGAGCCGCAGCGGCACTGGTGCTGGAGGACGGCCGGGTCTTTGGTGGTGAGGCGTTCGGACGCGAGGGGTCATGCCTGGGCGAAGTCGTATTCACCACGGGAATGACGGGATACCAGGAGACGCTGACCGACCCGTCGTACCACCGGCAGATAGTGGTGGCCACCGCGCCGCACATCGGCAATACGGGATGGAATGACGAGGACAACGAGTCACAGCGGATCTGGGTGGCCGGCTACGCGGTGCGGGAACCGGCGCGCGCACCGTCGAACTGGCGCTCACGCCGCCCTCTCGAAGACGCACTGGACCGCGAGGGAGTGGTCGGCATCGCCGGAATCGACACCCGCTCACTGACACGACATGTGCGGCAATTCGGCGCGATGCGCGGCGGAGTGTTCTCCGGGGCCGCCTTGGCCCCGCACACGGAAATGGTCGCGCGGGTCCGGGCCGGCCGGGCGATGGCCGGCGCGGATCTCTCAGGAGAGGTCACCACCGGCGCGCCCTACGTGGTACCCGCGCAGGGCGGGAAGCGTTTCACGGTGGCTGCGCTGGACCTGGGGATCAAAACCAGCACCTCGCGCATGATGACGGCCCGTGGAATCGAGGTCCAGGTGCTGCCGGCGGCGGCGACGCTGGAGGAAGTGCTCGCACTCGGCGCGGACGGGGTGTTCCTGTCCAATGGGCCAGGAGATCCGGCGACCGCCGATGCGCAGGTGGCGTTGGCAGAGCAGGTCCTCGACCGTGGCCTGCCGCTGTTCGGGATCTGCTTCGGCAACCAGATTCTCGGGCGCGCGCTGGGGCGCCGGACCTACAAACTGCGCTATGGGCACCGGGGCATCAACATTCCCGTCATCGACGCTGCCACCGGTCGGGTGTCGATCACCGCGCAGAACCACGGATTCGCCGTGGAAGGTGAGCCCGGCGAGGAATTCGCCACCGCCTTCGGCCGGGCGAAGGTCTCGCATCACTGCGCCAATGACGGAGTGGTGGAGGGCCTGCGCCTGCTGGAGCGTCCGGCGTTCTCCGTCCAGTACCACCCGGAGGCCGCTGCCGGCCCGCACGACGCCGCGCCGCTGTTCGATCTGTTCGTACAGCTCATGGAGGGGGACATGAATGCCTAAGCGGACCGACGTCAAGCACATCCTGGTCATCGGATCGGGTCCGATCGTGATCGGGCAGGCATGTGAATTCGACTATTCCGGCACACAGGCGTGCCGGGTGCTGCGCGCCGAGGGCATCCGGGTATCGCTGGTGAACTCGAATCCGGCGACGATCATGACTGATCCGGAATTCGCCGACGCCACCTACATCGAGCCGATCACTCCGGAGTTCGTGGAGAAGGTCATCGAGGCGGAACGCCCCGACGCGCTCCTCGCCACCCTGGGCGGCCAGACGGCGCTGAACACCGCGGTGGCGCTGCACGAGCGCGGGGTGCTCTCCAAGTACGGGGTGGAGCTGATCGGCGCGGACATCGAGGCGATCCGCCGGGGGGAGGACCGGCAGCGGTTCAAGGACATCGTGCGCGCCGTGGGCGGCGAGGTGCCGGAGTCGGCGGTGTGCCGGTCGATGGACGAGGTGCGGACCTTTGTCTCCGAACACGCGCTGCCGGTGGTGATCCGGCCGTCGTTCACCATGGGCGGCCTCGGCTCCGGCATGGCGCACACCGCCGAGGAACTGGAGCGCATGGCGGCGCTGGGGCTCAGTGAGTCCCCGGTGCACGAGGTGCTGATCGAGGAGAGCGTGCTCGGCTGGAAGGAGTACGAGCTTGAGCTGATGCGCGACCACCAGGACAACGTGGTGGTGGTCTGCTCGATCGAGAACATCGACCCGATGGGCGTGCACACCGGCGACTCGGTGACGGTGGCACCTGCGATGACGCTGACCGATCGCGAGTACCAGCGCATGCGCGACATGGGCATCGCGGTGCTGCGCGCGGTCGGCGTCGACACCGGCGGCTGCAACATCCAGTTCGCCGTTCACCCCGAAACGGGGCGGATGGTGGTCATCGAGATGAACCCGCGGGTGTCGCGGTCCTCGGCGCTGGCGTCGAAGGCCACCGGGTTCCCCATCGCCAAGATCGCCGCGAAGCTGGCGATCGGCTACAGGCTGGACGAGATACGCAACGACATCACGGGCGAAACCCCCGCCTCCTTCGAACCGACCCTGGACTACGTGGTGGTCAAGGTGCCGCGGTTCGCGTTCGAGAAGTTTCCCACCGCGGATGCGGGCCTGACCACCACGATGAAGAGCGTCGGCGAGGCCATGGCGATGGGCCGCAGCTTCCTCGAAGCGCTCGGCAAGGCACTGCGGTCGATGGAGACCCCGGGCGCGGGCATGTGGACCGGGCCCGACCCCGAAGGCACCACCCTCGCAAGCACGCTCCAGGCGCTGCGCACGGGGCACGACGGCCGGCTGTACACCGTGGAACGGGCCCTGCGGCAGGGCGCCACCGTGCGGCAGGTGCACGAGGCTTCGGGCATCGACCCGTGGTTCCTCGACCAGATCGGCTCCCTGATCGAACTGCGCGCCGAGGTCATCCACGCACCGGTTCTGGATGCCGCGTTGCTGCGTCGCGCCAAGGGCGCGGGCCTGTCCGATCGCCAGATCGCGCTGCTGCGGCCCGAGTTGGCCGATGAGGACCGGGTACGGTCGTTGCGGCACCGGCTGGGCGTGCGACCGACGTTCAAGACCGTCGACACCTGTGCCGCCGAATTCCCGGCCAGGACTCCGTACCACTACTCGGCCTACGAGTTCGACCCCGCCGCCGAGAGCGAGGTCGCCGCACAGCGGCAGCGGCCCAAGGTGATCATCCTCGGCTCCGGGCCCAACCGCATCGGCCAGGGCATCGAGTTCGACTATTCGTGCGTGCATGCCGCCATGGCGCTGCACGAGGTCGGTTACGAGACGGTGATGGTCAACTGCAACCCCGAAACCGTCTCCACCGACTACGACACCTCCGACCGCCTGTACATCGAACCGCTCACGTTCGAGGACGTGCTGGAGGTGGTGCACGCCGAACAGGTCTCCGGCACCGTGGCCGGCGTCATCGTCCAGCTCGGTGGCCAGACACCGCTCGGCCTGGCGCGGCGGCTCGCCGACGCCGGAGTACCGGTCCTCGGCACCCCGCCCACTGCGATCGACCTCGCGGAGGACCGCGGTGCGTTCGGGGAGGTCCTGGCCACCGCCGGGCTGCCCGCTCCCCCGTACGGCACCGCCACCAGCTTCGCCGGGGCGAAGCGCATCGCCGACGACATCGGTTATCCGGTGCTGGTGCGCCCCTCCTATGTGCTGGGCGGGCGCGGGATGGAAGTCGTCCACGACGAAGCCTCCCTGGAGAGCTATATCAACCGGGCAACTGACATCGCCCCCGAACACCCGGTGCTGGTGGACCGCTTCCTGGACAACGCCATCGAGATCGACGTCGATGCGCTCTGTGACGGCCGTGAGGTCTACCTCGGCGGCGTCATGGAGCACATCGAACGAGCCGGCGTGCACTCCGGCGACTCCGCCTGCGTCCTGCCTCCCCCCACCCTCGGCAGGCAGGAGGTGGAGGCGGTCCGCCGTTCCACCGAAGCCCTCGCCCGCGCCCTCGGCGTGCACGGCCTGCTCAACATCCAATACGCCCTCAAGGACGGTGTCGTGTACGTCCTGGAGGCCAACCCGCGCGCTTCCCGCACCGTGCCGTTCGTGTCCAAAGCCACGGCCGTGCCCCTGGCCAAGGCCGCCTCGCGCATCATGCTAGGTGCGACCCTGGCCGACCTGCGCGACGAGGGCGTCCTCCCGGCCACCGGAGACGGCGCGACCCTGCCCGCCCGTTCTCCGGTCGCCGTCAAGGAAGCCGTCCTGCCGTTTCACCGGTTTCGGACCCCCGAAGGCCGCGGCATCGATCCCCTGCTCGGCCCGGAAATGAAGTCGACCGGCGAAGTCATGGGTATCGACATCACTCTCGGACATGCCTACGCAAAGAGCCAGATCGCGGTCCACGGGGCGCTGCCGATGAAGGGCTCCGTAGTGCTCGCACTGGCCGACCGGGACGAGAGCCTTGGCATCCTCCTCGCCGAGCGCCTCGCCGGCCTGGGCTTTCACGTCCTGGCGGCACAGGGCACCGCAGCATTCCTGCGCCGCAACGGGATGGATATCACCGTGGTGCAGGACGGTGACGGCGAAGGGCAGCACGCCCGGCGCATTCAGGAGGATGACATCACGCTGGTCATCGACACATCCCACGGCAACCACCCCGAACGCGCCGAAGGCAGCGAACTCCGCACCGCGGCCGTCTCGCGGGGCGTCCCCTATGTCACCACCATCCAGGGCGCCGTGGCAGTCGTCCGAGGCATCGAAGAAGCCAGCGCAACGGAACCCGAAGTACGGGCGCTCCAGGACTGGCACCACTCACACTGACGTCGCCGTCGAGGACATCGTGCTCGATGGTGGCAATGCGCCAGAGAAGGAGGCTGCGGAGAGTCCTCGGCCACGACGGCTCATACACCGCTCGCTTCGGCGGAGAGTTCGGCAAGTGTGCTGTCCAGCCACGCGATTTCGGCCCGTCGCGATTCCCGGGAAACCTGGAGCATGCCCTTCCGGTATCTGTCGGGTGTATCCACTGCACGGACCAGCTTGCCGCCCCGGGTGAAGTAGCTGGCCGGCTGGTCGAGGAACTCCCGGCGACGTTGCAGAACCGCGGCCTGCTCCCTTACGTCCGGCACCAGGCCGAGGAAGGCAAGCACCACATTGAACCGATTTCGATCCGTGATGAACTTCTCGCCCGGGTTCCGCAATTGCCCAAGCAGCTGATCCTTGCCTTGGCTCGTCAGGGACAACGTATGCCGCTGCCGTACGCTCCCCTGTGATCCCTTCTCCACATGACGCGTGAGGAATCCATGACGTTCCAGCCGATTGATCGCCGGATAGAGCGATCCATCACTGACTGGGCGCACGTGACCGGTGAGCTGAGCAACGCAACGGCGCAGCTCATAGCCATGAAGTGGGGCTTCTGCAAGGAAGCCCATAATTGCCAAGTCGAGCATGGGGTGTTTCCATCCGGGAGTGTCCTGGCCAAGGTGGCCACCACTTTATCCCGGTTCGAGGTACGGCGGAACAGAAAAGCCACGCGAAGCGGATCCGGCCCCTGCAAATACCGCCCTGAAGTTCAGGTACCGCGGGGGGCTCTCAGCGTCTTCGACGCGGTCCGGTAGACCGACAGTGCGCCGGAGGCGTCACCCGCTTGTTCCAGCATCTCCGCAAGCTCGAACAGCGCGTTCGCCCCCAGCCAGCCGAGTCCCATATCGATCAACTGCGTGGATGCGCTCTCGTAGGAGCCCCGAGCCTGCTTGTACTGACCCAGCTCACGAAGTGCCCGACCGGCGGTCAATGCCGTCTGCGCGCGGCTCAACCGGTATGCAGCGGGCATGGTGGCCAGCGCGTCGACGGCCGTGCGGTGGGCCTCCTCCGACTCCCCGCTGTTCAGCAGGATGTTGGCGAATCCCGCTGTGCCGAGCGATGCGTCGACTGCCGTGCCGAATTCCTGAAGGCGTTGTACGGCCGGGCGCACATTCGACTGCAGCTGCGCCGGAAGCCGCCCGCCCTGGTGCGCCATGTACGCCATGGCGGTCACCGCGATGCGGTCGCCGGCAACTGCACGGGTGTCCATGACCTTCGCCTGGAAAGCCTCGACGAGAAGGGCGTAAGCGCTCTCCTGATCGCCGTTCTCCTCCGCGGCCTGGGCAGCCTGGGAATATGCCGCCACCTGAACGTCACGGGAGAGGAACCCCGCGGCAGCCTCTTCAACGGCTCCCGCATCGATGTCCGTTCGGCCGCCACCGCCACGGCAATGATGGGCGTACTGCACACTGCTCGCCAGCTCAACGGCGGGAGGTATGCCATGGACTCCAAGAGTCCGTGCCTGCGCCAGGGACTCGACGCCAAACGCCACCGCTTCGTCCAGCCGGCCGAGCTCCAGCATGCACCTCGTCAGCGCCGTTGCGCAGACGACCCATTTGTGCACCCATCCCGAAACGCGCTGCTGCTGATGGAGATCGAGCCATTGTCGATAGAGCTCGGCCGCTCTGTCGAGCTCGCCGAGATGTTCGCAGGCGCGCGCCAACCTATGGACTGCTTCCATTTGGTCCGCTACGGAGTGAACGGCACTCTCCAGCGCCGCCTCGAAAGAGTCACAAGCCCCGGAGATGTCTCCGTCAGCAAACGCCAAGTCGCCCCGCAGCAGGATCACTTGAGTCGCGTAATCAACTTCGATGCTACCGATATCACTCGGCTGCGCCGATGCCTCTTGGGCGCTGGACAGAACTTCCGGGGAGACATCCAGCCGTGCGGCGATCCTCAGTATCACCTCAGAAGTCGGAGGTCGCTTTCCGTTCTCCAGCAGGCTGATGTAGCCTGCGGACAAACCCGGTTCCGCCAGGTCGTTTTGAGAAAGACCCCGCTGGAGTCGAAGCGACCTCAGCTTCTGCCCAAAGTTGTTAGTCGTCATACTCCAGAGAATTTCTTCGACTCATAGCGGCCTCCTGAACGAGAAATTCTCTCCGTTCGACACTCCACTCTCCAGGTCAAGTGGAGACTCATTGAGGGTGCGTTGAGGTGAAAGTGTAGCACAGCACACACCGCTCCAGAAAGGAATCGGAAGCAATACACCCAGCCGCATTCAGGACAACTGCCGCAATCCCCAATACAGATCTGGCCTTGATCCGCGACCCGATCTCGCCACCCGTGAATATATCGCCGGTTACTCCCCTTCGCGTTTGAGCGGGGAAGCCGTCCGCTCGGCCAATGATGTGGCCGCCGACGGATGCGGCGGCGGTCAGAAGACTTCGCGACCACCCTCAGGGTGATCACGGTCAACCCAGGAAGCTCAACCGCACCCGGCGGTGCGGGTTGTCGATGTTGGTGTCCGCGAGGCTCCGTTAGGGCAACCGTCAGGATAATCCGTGGCCGTTTAGGGCAAAGGAGATCCGCGCCCGGATCGCACGGGCGTGTTTGACCGCGCTGGTCAGCAGTTCGCTGATCCCGAAGTACACGGCGGACTCGATCGGCGGGTCCAGGCGGAGCTGAAGGTCGGCGCTGACGGCCACTGCGAGCAGGCTGCCTTAGAACTCGCGCAGATAGGCGTGGGCTTACGGGCATCGCCTCGGGCGGTTGTCCCAGCGGTGGGTAGTCCAGGATCGTCGGATCAGACTGCGGACGGTGATGATCGTGTCCGCGAGGTCGAAGAAGGCGTCGATCACGACGGCGCGGCGCTCGTAGCAGCGGGAAAGACGGTGGAAGGCGTTCTGCCAGGCGTGGGTGCGCTCGACGTGCCACCGTCGACTTGCCTGAATCGGGGCTTTCTCGCCCTTGTGCGCTATCCGACCGTGCAGCCCGCGTTCGTCGAGCAGGGCGCGGGTCTTGTTCGAGTCGTACCCAGCGTCCAGGTGCACCGTGATGTCGTTGGGCAGCGGCCCGAGTTCCGCGAGGCGGTCCAGGGTCGGGGCCAGCAGCGGAGAGTCGTGACAGTTCGCCCCGGCCAGAACACGGCCGAGCGGGATTCCGTAGCCGTCAGTCATGCCGGAACGCTTCAGGCCCTGTTTTCCCCGGTCGACCGGGGAACGCCGGCGACCTCGCCGCCGCCAGGTGCCTTGGTGAGGGAGCCATCGATGGCGATCTGATCCAGCATCAGGCCGACGATGCGGTCATAGGAGTCGAGCGCGATCTGCTTCAACTGGCTGAAGACGCCCAGGCGGATCCACTCATCGCGACGGCTGCGGATGGTGCTGGCCGAGCAGGTCGTGTCAGCGATCGCCTCATAGGCGCAGACGAACCGCAGCAACTGCAGAAGCTTGTCGAACACGATCCGGTCTTTGATGCGCGGACGGTGGCAGCGCAGAGGATGGTCCGGGTGGTAGAGCGGCCGCTGGGGCAGCAGCGCCGAGAACTGGTCCCACAGCGGTTCGGTCAGCCATGACGGAAGAACTGGCACAGGTCCCCCTGGTGATCGCAGAGCGTCGCGCTGGGGCTGGTGGCAGCGATCGCCTCGACTGCCTGCGTCCGACTGGTAAGCCTTTCCCGAACGTCGCCGCATCGTGGTCGCACTCCAGAGTTGACCATCCCACCCCAGCATTGTCATCATTGATGACAGCACTGATGATTGCGAGAGTGGGGGACGGACATGGCTGTGGGCAAGGGCCGGGCGGTGCGGTTGTCGCCGGAGCTGATCGTGGAGGCGGCCGTGCGGATCGCGGCGCGGGCGGAGCCGGACGGGCTGACCGGACGGGCTCTGGGAGAGGAACTGGGCGTGGACCGGTCGGCGGTGTGGCGGCATTTCGCGGACCGGGATGCGCTGCTGCTGGCTGTGGGTGACCAGCTGCTGGCCATGGCCGTGGAGTGTGTGCCCGACGGCCTGGGGCCGCGGGAGGTTCTGCAGGAGCTGGCCCGTTCCCTGGTGGAGGTCTTTGAGGCCCACCCGTACGTCGGTGCGGCCGTCGCATGCCGGACCACCCGCGGCCCAGGGGAGTTCGCCGCGATGGAGACGATGCTCACGGCGCTGGAGGAGATCGGTCTGGACAAGGGCAGTGTGGCCCGCTACCAACGGATGCTCGCCGATACCGTGCTGGCGTACGCGGGCATGCGTGCCGGATATGCCGCGCTCCCGCAGGAGGTACGCGCCGCCGACGAGCATGCCTGGGCCGGGGCGTACGCCACCATCTCCCCCGAGCGCTATCCCGCCATCACCACGCACCTGCCCCACCTGGCAGCACAGGACGACGAAGCCGTCTTCCAGACGCTGATGGAAGCGTTCTGGCTGGCCGTCGACGCAACCGCCCGCACCACCCCCAAGGACGACGCCGATGTCTGACCACCGTCCTGCTGTGGAAGCCGCCGACGAGGCTGACGAGGCTGTCGACACGGACCAGAATGCCCCCCAGGACAGCGGTCCCGAACCGGCCACCACCCGGGCCGTGGAGCCGACCGACCGCGCCGTGGCCGCCTCGCGTTCTGCAAAGCTGCGGACACGGCGCGTACTACGGCGCACCCTCATCGCGCTGCCGGTGGCGCTTGGCGTGCTGGTGGCCGGCTCCTACACGACCACCACGCTGCTGGACATCCCCTCCCCACCCACGCTGGTCCAACTGCTGACCACCGAGCCCTCGCGGCAGGGCGACCTGTTCGCCACCCGCACCATCCCCGCCTCCGCCACGCCGGCACCCCTGCCCGTCCACAACGAGCCGCTTCCTGCCACCGTGCCATGGAAGGGTGAGCGGGTGCCGGTCGAGCAATTCCTGACGACCACCCACACCAACGCCTTCCTCGTCCTCAGGAATGGCCGGCTGACCCACGAGTGGTACCGCAACGGGGTGGGCCCCACCACCCGCCTGTCCTCCTGGTCGGCCGCCAAGTCGGTGGTGTCCCTGCTCGCCGGGCAAGCCATCGAGCAGGGAAGACTCCGGGAAGACGACCGGCTGGTCGACATCCTGCCCCAGCTGAAGACCGGCGGGGCCTACGACGCCATCACCGTGCGCGACCTGCTGGACATGACCTCGGGCGTGGACGTCCCGGAGAACTACAACGAGTACTACCCGCTGACCGGCACCGCCCGGATGTACCTCACCCGTGACCTGCCCGCCTTCGCACACGACCATCGCGACCTGCAGTTCCGGCCGGGCAGCCAAGGCGCCTACCGCAGCATCGACACCGAACTCCTCGGCCAGGTCCTGGCCAAGGCCCAAGGACGGTCGCTGGCCGACCTCCTGGCGGACAACATCTGGGCACCGATGGGAGCACAGGACAGCGCCACCTGGAACCTAGACCGCGACAACGGCCACGAGAAGGCGTACTGCTGCATCAACGCCACCCCCCGCGACTACGCCAAGCTCGGCCAACTCGTCCTGAACAACGGCCGCGCCCAGGGCAAACAGATCATCCCCCTGGCATGGATCAAGCGCATCGCCACCCCAGCACCCCACAAAGTCGACGGCTGGGGCTACTCCGCGCAGTGGTGGCATCCCCCCGGCGGCAATGGCAAGGACTACTCCGCCCTCGGCGTGTACGGGCAGTACATTTACGTCGACCCCGTAAGCAGGACCGTCGTGGTGAAACTCAGCGACTATGGGGACCAGCAAGACGAACAGGAGACCTTCGACGCCCTGCGCACCATCGCTCACAGCGGCTGACCTGTGCCTGCCGTGCTGTCACGGGTACTCCCGCGCCTATCTGCGCGAGCTCTTAAGGCGAGAGCGCGAACGGCTCGATGAGCCCTCGCTCGTTCAACACTGCAGGTTCGCCGGGACCGACGTGCTGTCCCACCGGACCGCGCTCGCCGGCATGTCGGTCATCCGCAACCGGATCCTCGTCGGCGAGACCCCCACCGCTCCGGAATTCGTCTACCGCACCCCGATCGTCGGCTTCGCCGCCCCGGCGGTCGCGTCGGCCACCGGCACGGCCCCGGTCACCCTCACCGAGCCGTCGCCCGGGAGCGCCCCGCTCGGCGAGCGGATCGCCAAGGCGCTCGGCGGCTTCCTGTACGACCTGCTGTGGGAGCGGGACGTGTGGGGACCCGGCGGCCACCTGCCCGTCCGCCTTGCCGCGGCGTACAGCTACCCGACGGCCACCGGCACCGGCGGCGCGACGCTCGGCACGCTCGTGCCCATCCTTCTGGTACCCACCCATGACTTCGCCCCGGTCAGGGACTGCGGTTCCGGCACCGGCACATTCGTCCGCACCGTGGGCGACGCGGTGCAGGCGTGGTACGAGGCGGCAGAGCCGCCGCAGGGTGCCATCCGCTTCGACGTCACGCTCTACGCCGGCGCGACACCGGCCCAACCGCTCATCCACGCGGGCGACCTGTGGTACCAACTGCCCAAGTCGTGATGACCTCCTCCTTCCCGACGCCCTCGACGGCCACGGCGCGGCGGCCGAGTGGCCTGCGCTGCCACCATCAGCCACGCGTCCACGCGGTCGGGCCCGGCCAACGGGTTCTCCACGGGTGCGGTAGCGATCCACTATCCGCTGGTGGTCGGCCCCGTCCGGCTAGCCGTGGCCATCGGTGTCGGCGGCGTCGAACGGGCGGTTCAGGTTGCCTTGTCGGTCCGGTGAAGGATGCGCTCGGGCGGGGTGTCGGCGGTCCTGCACAGGTGGTCCCGGAGCTGGGCGTGGCGGAACTGGTAGACCGTGCCGACCTGGCGCAGGACGCCTCGCTCGTAGGCGTCCTGCAGGAACGCGTCCAGGTCCTTCGGCAACCATCCCGTCAGGGGCAGCCAGATGCGGGCCAGAACCACCCAACGCCCCCAGGCGGTCATGGTGCCGACCCCGAGCACGATCATGGATCCGGCCGTCAGTCCGGCCCCGAGTCCGTACAGGGCGTTCGACGTGAGCCCGAACATGGTCCCGTACCCGGACCCGATCACAAGCCCGACGGTGAGCATCTGCTTGAGCACAGTGGCGCGATTCGTGTTCAACAGGACCGACGGCAGGGCCAGTTCCTCTCTTTTCTCTCTCGGGATGACCGTCTCGAACCCGGCCCCGAGCGCGGCGACGAGCCCCATCGCGAACCCCAGGCCGGTCCCCACCGCGAGCTGTATCCCCGCATTCATCGCGATCACGCGCCCGGAAACACCCACGAGGGCCGATAAGGCCCCCACTCCGAACGCCCACAGGAGTCCGAACAGGAGGCCACCGGCGAGCCCGCCCGCGACTCTGGGGCGGAAGCTCTCCCGCAGTCTGGTCTTCGTCCCGTTCTCCGTCCAGCCCCGAAGCCTGATCTCCATGAGCGACGGTTCGAACTTCGGGCCGCCTACCTTCATCTTCGTGACGAACCCGTGCATGAGCCCGAAGGTCAGACCCAGCGCGAGCCCGTTCAACGGGCCGGTGATGCCTGCCGTCATGAGCCCGTGCGCGGGCCCGTCCACGAGCCCGTCCTCGAACCCGTTGACGAGGCCGGCCACGAGTCCGGACGCGATTCCGACCGTGACCCCGACCCGCAGCATGAGCCAGCGCAGCTTCACGGTGACCCCCAGCCGCCACCATTCGATGTCGGGCGTGTTGAGTTCCGTCAGATGTGCGGCGAGGTAGCCGAGCCAGTGCTGGGCGCGTTCGGCATCCCAGCGCCGGATTTCTTCTTCTTGCGCTTCGGGCTCCTTGGCTGGAAAGCGTTCGTAGGCGGTGCGGATATAGCTGTCCAAGAGATGCTTTTCAAGGGCTTCTCGGGTGTCGAGCTTCTTGGATTTCAGCAGGTCCGATGGGTCACGGTCGGGCCGTTTCGATGAGTCGGAGTCGGAGTCGGATTCGTAGACGAACCGGGCGAGTGTGACCATCAAGGGAGTAGTGAGCACGGCGGCGAGATTGGCGCTGGCCTGTGTGTGGGGACGGCGGCTCAACTCATCCAGGACGTAGGCCCACCCGGCCCGGGGGGTGTCGCCTCTACCGTCGGAGGGAGGTGTGCCGGTGGCCTTCCGCAGGTATGTGACGGAGTCGCCCAGATTGAGGTCGATCAATTCGATAGCGGCGGCGGAGGGCACGACATTGCCTTCCGCGGCAGCTTCGATTTCGGCGCGGCGACTGGTCACGAGTAGCGGCAAGGTGCTGCTGTTGAGTGCGACCAGCGCGCGTGTGCGCAGACCGATGGCGATCTCGTCGAACCCGTCCAGGATCGGTAGCACGTAATTGGCACCCACCAGCGCGGCGGCCCACGTCCTACCGCTGGGGCTCGCCTCGGCGAGAAAGGGGTGATCCCGCTCCAGCCGGCCGATCAACCAGCGTCGCAGCGAGGTGGTGCCGGGATTCCACGATCCAAGGCTGAAGATCACCGGCACCGGCGCTTCGCCGTCGCGAGGACGCGCGTTGAGGCGGTTCAGCGCGAATTGCAGGGCCAGGACGCTCTTCCCCGAGCCTTCCCGCCCCAGCACCATCAGCCAGCCAAGCTTTACCCGCTCGCGGCCAACCGTGAGGTCGTCCAGCTGACGCAGGTCCGGCGGGCAAGCATCCGATGCACCGGCCGGGTCGTTGCGGATGTCCCCCCGGCTGCCGGGCTCCTGCCCGGCCACCGGTTGCCAGTGGACAGTCAGCCGGCTCCGGTCCTGTAACCGCAGTTGTTCCCCCTCGTGCCGCAAGCGCGCGCCGACCTCAATCGCGAGCAGATCGGCCTTGTCGGCCAGCTGAGAGCGGCGCTCGGCGCGCACTGCATGCACGAGTTGCTTGACCAACTTGGCCAGCGCGTCCTCGGCGGAGAACCCGTTGGTGAAGAGCAGGTTGACGTTGTGGTCGCCGATACTGAGAATGCCCGAGACGTCTCCGACCGTGATCGTCGGTTCGCCGCCCGACTGGGCGGGAGTCGGGGCGGGCCCCGACCCCCACTGATCCGGCGCGAGGCTCATCGGAACAGAGTGTTCGTCGCACCGTCGCCGGTGGAGATGATCCCGGTATTTTCCGTGACGGAGACGCTGCGCTCCCCGGCGACCTGCGCGGCCGGGCGCTCCGGCAGCATCGCCGACAACTCGCCGGCAAACCGCGGGTCGTCCCTCAGTGCCCTTTCGATCTGTCGGCGCAGTGCGGCCCGTACGTCCGGGTCCTCGCCCCTCCCCGCCAGGTCGGTGACGGTGGCCTCAACCGACGCGGCGTCGGTGCCACGGTGCAGGATCCGGGCGAGCAGCCGCTGTCCCAGCCGCACCGTCGCTCCGGCCGCCTCGTCCTCGGCCCTGGTCAGCACGCCGACGCCGTACGCACCCGCCGCCGCTTCAACTGCAGGCATGATCTGGTCGAGCAAAGTGTCGATCTCAGTCAACAGAGGCACCTCTCTTCTCGTCGGTCACGCCATCGACGACGTCTTCACCTAGTGACAAGCCCGGGAGTCGACTGTTCGGATCGGCACCACCGCAGGCCCACGCACCCACCCCGTGGCGACCGCAAGGATGATCCTCCTCCTTGACCTGCCGCACCTGATGCTGATGAGTCAGCCCCCGTCCACTGTTCGGGTGTGCGGTGACGCCGCGATGACTCTCATTTCCTGAAGCTCAGCATGCTGCTCAGATCGCGTGCCCCATGCCGGATCCGTGGCACCCGGACGCATTCGGTCAGCGGGGCATGTAGCGCTATTGGGAGGACGCGACTCGGGCGGCTCGGGTTCCATGAGAAAGGTGGCGCATCGCTGCGCCGCCAGTCGGCGGCTCGGGCCACTTGGCCCTGGTCCTGACGCGAAGGTAGTTTTGTGTGGCGCGGACGGCGGTGGCAATCGCCTTTAGCGGTGGGTGTGTTGAGGGCACCAGCGGCTGCAGGCTGGGCAGGAGTCCCCACTCACCGACGGCACCTCCTCCGAGGCCACCGCCCGCGTCCTCGGCTCCGATCCGCCGCCCTCGCCCCGAGCTCTGGGTCTTGAGCCCTGAGCAGTCGTGCGTGACAGCCGCGCCACCAGCGCAGTCTCAGCGTTTCATCGCGATGTCAACGGCCGTGCCTAGCATCTGGAGCCTTCGTTGTCGGACACGTCCACGACCTCAGGGGGAGATCAGGCAATGTCGAAAACGAGCAGGGCGGCACGGGCCGTTCGCACCGCTGCCGTAGCGGCGGCGCTGACCACCGGCGCCGCCGTCGCGTTCCCGTCCGCCGCGCACGCGGCCGGCGCGGAGCACTACTACATCGAGATCGGCGGCACCGGTCCTACGGATTCCGGTCCCGACTGCCCCACCATCACCAAGTCCTACACCACCGCGAACGACCGTCTCCACCTCGGTTCCTCCGCGATCAAGGTGTGCTACCCGGCCACCGCCGGCCCGCTCATCGGTCCCCACGGCGGGCTCATCGAGCCCCCCTTGCAGCTCAACCCCGACGCCGTAACCGCACCGACCTACGACGCCAGCGTGCAACAGGGCTATCAGAACGGGTTGCAGGCGGCGGAGGAGACCCACCGCGCCCACCCGGACGCGCGCCTCACGATCACCGGCTACTCCCAGGGCGCCCAGGCCGCGGACGAGGTGCTCCAGAAGATCGCCAGCGGCAGCACCGGCATTCCGCGCTCCCAGGTCGACGGCATGCTCTACGCCGACCCGATGCAGCCCGACACCGGCTTGTTCGCGCATCTCCCCAAGGGGTTGGGCATCCCCGGGGTGGCCACCGCCGCCGGCGCGGGCCCGGCGCAGTTCAACGGCATCCCGGTCAAGCGGTACTGCATCATCGGCGACCCGGTGTGCGACTTGAGGTCCCTCACGAACGCACCCGGCTACTTCAACCTGCACTGGAAATACCCGGAATTCGTCATCCCCAAGAACCTCGACCAGGACGGCCAGGACGGCGTCCAGTGGCTGAATGAGAACGGAGACCCCGTGTAGGGCTCCTGACGGAACCACAGGGAAGGGGGCCGCGGAGACAGGGGGCCGCGGGGACAGGGGGCCGCGGGGCCGGGCACGGCCTGCCACACTCCGGCCGCGCCCCCGTCCCGCGGACCCTGCCCTGCACCCGCACCGCACCGCACCGCACCGCCCGAGACGCTATGACTCGTACTCGCCGGCGTCCGGCCGTCGTTGCGCTCGTCGGCGGCCCAGGTCGTCCAGCGCGCGGGAGATTCAGTTGGAGACCGCCGAGGCGGAGCAGGGTCTTGCCGTGCAGCCTGGGGCTGCCCGACCTCTCGGCCAGGGCGATCGCCTCCACGTAGCGGTCGTGGGCCTTGTCGTACTCGCCGAGCTGATGGTGCATGTCGCCGGCGCGGATCACGACCGACCCCATGAGCCTGTCGTCGTTCTCCAACGCCCCGGCCGGGTGGGCGACTTCGGCGAAATGCGTCATGGACTCGGTTATCCGGCCCTCCAGGTTGGCGAACGCCCCAAGACCGGCCGCGGCGCCCCGTGATGCGCTGGCGCCAACGCAGCGGCGTTTCCTCGTGGCACTCCCGCCGCGACGCCCCACCAAACGGACCGATACGGACCAGGTCCCGCCGGTCCAGCCCACCGCGTTCAGTTCCGCGGCCGACCGACGCACCTCACCCTCCGGAACACTCCACTGACCGCCGCTCGCCCTCACCGTCGGCACCACACGGCCGCCGAGCAGGACGTACCCCAGCCGGGCATGGGCAGGAGAGCAGGTGAATGCCCCCGAAGCCGTCGGCACAGCACTGGCGGCCGTCAACTCGACCCACAAAGCGTCCGCGACACCCAGGATGACCAGGCCGTCCGGGCGACCGGGCATGACACGCTCCGACACACCGACAGGCCAACGGCCCGCACCGCGGCAACGGGTCGCCAAGCGCCTCGGTCTGCCGGGCCGCCGCCCACGCCGCATCTGCCGCCCGCAACTCCCCGTTCCTGAGCACCTGGTTCGTCAGCACCTCCCGTGCTGCGGCCTCACCACCAGAACGTCAAGAATCGGGCGAGTCACCCTCGCGCATCAGCCCGGTACTCGCGGGCGGCGGGCGGCGTCGGGGACGCGTGGCTGCAGGAATGCCGTACGGCCCTCATGGTTGCGGATAGCCGTGCGTAGGCGGTCCGGTGGAACCGGGCGGGTGGTGGCGGCCAGGGCAAGGGCTCTGCACACGAGCAGCGCCGCGAACGGCCGCGCACCGTCCGGACCTCGGCCGGCTCCCCGGCCCGCCCGCCGCGACGCCATAGCAGAGCGGCCGTCGTCCCGGCCGGTATTTGTCCAGGGGCGAGGATCCGGCGCCGTGCGGCCCGTACGGCGCTTAGCGTCCCGGCATGCGGTCGATCCCCGGCATCAGGAAATCCGCCGCCTTCGAGCGGACCCTCGCCACCGGCCTGGTGGTCTGCGCACTGCTGGCCACGCTCGCGGCGCTGTTGCTGCCCGTGCGGCTCTTCGGCGAGAGCGCGTCCACGACCACCAACACGGTGGCCTTCGACGACGACGGCGGGGGCACCGTCGCCACCCGCTACGGTCCGCTGACCGCGATGGACCGGGACTTCGTCCGCAAGGTCCGGCTGGCCGGCCTGTGGGAGATGCCCGCGGGCCGGCAGGCCCAGGAGCGCGGGAGGACCCCAGCGGTGCGCACCGCCGGCGATCATCTCGTCGCCGGGCACACCGAGTTGGACCGCCGTTCGGTGGAGGCCGGGCGGGCTCTGGGCATCCCCTTGCCCGACCGGCCCACCGCGGAGCAGCAGGGCTGGCTCGGCCAGCTCGGCGCCGCCTCGGACGACGCCTTCGGCCCGCTCTTCGCGGAGCTGCTGCGTCGGTCCCACGGCAAGGTCTTCGGCCTGGTCGCGCTGGTCCGCGACCAGACCCGTAACTCCGTTGTCCGCGCCCTGGCCAACCGGGCCAACACCATCGTCCTGGACCACATGACAGTCCTGGAGCAGACCGGTCTGGCCGACCACGGCACGCAGCAGAGCGGCTGATGGCTGCGGCCCGGTCTCTGTTCCGATGCCCCGGCCCGGTCTCCGTCCCTGTACCCCGGCCCGCCCTCCATTCCCATTTCCATTGCCTATTCCCCTCACCATCCCGCTCGCCATGTCCCCTCCCTTCCGCGCACCGGACGAAATGGAGTGATCCCCCTTGAGCCGTTTGAGCCGCTTGAGTCTTTTGAGTCGACGGGCGCACCACCCGTCACGCCCTCACAGCCGGCAACGCCAACAGGGCCACAAACGCCCGCGGTTGAGCACCCGCATGACGGTCGCCGCGGCTGCCCTCCTCCTGGGCGGCGGCACGCTGACGGTCATCGCCGGCACCGCACTGGCCCACAACTCCGACCCCGCCCCCGTACCGGGCCCTCAGCACCTCACCGCGACCGCCGCCACCATCTCCTGCCCCGATGTCGGCGAGCGGCTGCGAACGATGCCACGCAGCGCGCAGCCCCAGGTCTCCCGAGGGCTGGCCGCCCTCGACCGCCAGGTCTCGGACGCATACCACGCGATGACGGCGGGCGGCGACAGCGGCCAACTCCTCGGCGCCCTCGCGCGGCAGCGCCGCGAGACCATCGGCACGATGGCGGACGCGATCGCCGGCGGCGGCGCCCAACGCCCGGACGAATTGCTGCGATTGAGCACCTGCACCACCAAGCCCACCGGAGCCGGCCCGAGCCCGGACCAGGAGCAGGAGCATGGGCGGAACCGGGGGCCGGGCCAAGGCCGTAACACCCTCCGGCACGACGGGCCTTCCCCCGACGACTTCCTCGACATCACCACCGTCCGGCCGGGCGCCGACACCGCCGCGCCGCCGTTCGCCGCGCCCAGCGGCCGGGGCGCCGCCACCGGCACCTTCACCAGCACGTGCGGGCGCAACGAGGACGGCCACTTCAACTCCGACAACGTCATCGTGACACCGGGCGTCTCCAACGGCGCCCATCACACCCACGACTACGTCGGGAACACCACCACCGACGCCTTCTCCACCGACCGGTCGCTGGCCGCCGCCGACACCACCTGCGCCAACGGTGATCTGTCCACCTACTACTGGCCGGTGCTCCGCAGGCTGGACGGCGCCGTCATGCCGCGGCCGGGCGCCGGACACGGCGGCAACGACGGGTCGGTGCTGACCCCGGCCTCGGTGACCCTGACCTTCCGCGGCAGCCGGGCGGGGGCCGTGCGGCCGATGCCCCGCTTCCTGCGCGTGATCACCGGTGACGCCAAGGCGTTCACCAACGGGCCGGAGAACGCCGCCGCCTCCTGGAGCTGCACCGGTTTCGAGAACCGTCAGCTGAAGGACAAGTACCCGCTGTGCCCGAGGGGTTCGCAAGTGGTCCGTACCCTCGCCTTTCCCGGTTGCTGGGACGGCCGCCGGACGGACAGCGCCAACCACCGCGACCACATGGCCTTCGCCGACCGGGACGGCACCTGCCCCCGGGGCTTCATGGCGGTGCCGCAGCTGGTCCAGCGGCTGACCTACGACGTGCCGCCGGGCGACAGCTTCGCGGTGGACAGCTTCCCCGAGCAGCTGCGTAAACCGGTGACGGACCACGGCGACTTCATCGATGTGATGCCGGACGGGCTCATGAACCGGGCGGTGGCGTGCATCAACGGCGGTCGCGCCTGCTCCTGACGGCGCGCGGCGGGTGGCCCCCGGACTCCCGTACGGGAGGGGCGGCCACCCGCCTGTCCGGGCCGTCGATCACAGGCCGTTGACCCGTGCTTCCCCGGCCGTGCCCGGGGGTCGGAGGCCGGCGGGCACGGCGCGGGCCCGGCGTCCGGCGCTGGCGCGCCGGTTGCGGACATGGGCCATCAGACGGCGGCTGCGGAGGGCCATTTCCAGTTCGAAGCGGGCACGGGGGTCGCGCAGTGCCGGGCCGAAGAGCTTCTCGATCTGGCGCAGCCGGTAGCGGACGGTCTGCGGATGGACGTGGAGGAGCCTGGCGGCCTCGGGGGCGCCGCCGCCTTCCAGCCAGGCCAGCAGGGTGACTTCCAGGCGTTCGCTCTGACGTGGCGTCAGCTCGGCCAGCGGGCTCAGCCGGCGGGCGGTCAGGGCGACGGCCAGCGTCTCGTCCTGGAGGAGCAGCAGCGCGGAGAGGTTGTCGTCGACGAAGGCGGGGCGGACCTCGGGACCGCCCGTGCCGGGGTCGAGGGAGAGCAGATAGCGGGCCCAGCGGAGCGAGGACGCGGCGTCAGCGGCGGGAACGGCGTGGCCCACGGCGGCGATCCGGCCCTTGAGGGCGGCTTCCAGGCGGGGCCTGGTCTGGGTGGCCGGGTCGGGTACATAGAGGGCGGTGTAGCCGTCGATGCCGCCGATGAGGGCGTGCCCGAGGGCGGCGGCCAGCTGGGGGGCCTCGGCGGGGGTGGCGAGGACGACGGCTCGGAGGGCTTCGGGGACCGGCCAGCCGGCCGCGCGGGCGAGTTCACCGAGGCCGCTCTCCGGCGCCTCGCACCGTCCGGCAAGGGCGTCGAAGAGGTCCTGGCGGGCCCGGGCGACCGGCATCGGGGTGACGACGGACGGTACTGCCGGGCGTTTGCTTTGCGATGATTTCTGGTACCCGAGGCAGGTCAGCAGGGCTTGTTCCAGTGCCCATTGGGCCTCTTCCACGGGCGTCTCACCGAGCAGTGCGGACAATGCGGGAAATCCGCGCTGCAACTCCGCGACCACCTTCTCCACAAGGTCCGGGAGTTCCTTTCTGACGACCCGGCTCCACTCGACCCGGGGATGCGCCCAGAGGCGATTCAGGAGATCACACATCGCTACCTCGATCCTGGCGGGGACGGGGGCTGGGATGGGGCTGGGGCGGGGACTTGACGCCCCTTCGTGCGCCTGGGTCGGCATCATCCGGAACCGTCCCCGGGGTCCGCGACGCCGGTGCAGGAATTTGTCACAGCGCGCTAAACATCGGGAAATCCGGCGGGCGTTCGGAGATGCTTTTGGTCATCCGGAATACGGCCGCGAGTATCCGGCCGGTTACGGAATGTTGAGTGTTACCGGGGGTCACACGAATAGCGGTCCAGACAATGGGCCCGGACCCCCAGGAATGACCAACACCGCCGGGATGCATCACCGGAAATTTGCGTATGCCAACCGATTGTGTCCCGTCCCCGGGAGGTCCGATGCCCGCCCCGCCCCCACCCGCCACCCGAAACGCCTTACTGCGCCCGGCACTTCCGGCCGCACTGCTGCTGTTCCTCGCCGTCACCCTGCGCTCCGGCGCGATGGACGACACGGTGCGCTTCCTGGACCACGACGCCGGGGTGCTGGCGCTGGTCGCGCTCTCCGCCACGGTGCTGTGGGGGCTGGCCGCCACCGACCGGCTGGTGCTGCACACCTCGCACCGGCTGCTCGCCCAGGCCGTGCACCGCGCCACCGGCGTCGCGGGCCTGGGCTTCCTCGGCCTGCACATCTGGGTGAAGGCCGTCGAAGGGCACACCACGGCGACGGCCGCCGCGGTGCCGTTCACCGACGGTGCACGGCCCGTGCTCATCGGATGCGGCACGCTCGCCGCGTACGGGTTCCTCACGGTCGCCGTGAGCGGCGCGGTACGCGGGGCCTTCGCCGGCCGTACCACCGCGCGATGGTGGTGGGCACTGCACACGGTCGCCTACGCCGCCTGGGCGCTGGCCCTGCTCCACGGCCTCAGGTCCGGCCGGGCCGCGGCCGGCTGGGCAGTGGCGGGATACGGCATCGCGCTCGCCGGGGTGGCCGTACGGCTCGCCCTGCGGCTGCGCGGCCCGCTCCGTATCCCGGGCGGTGAGCCCCGATGACGCTCCCGGCCGCCACCCACCCCCTGCGGGCCGCCCGGGACGCCACCCGGACCTCCGGCGAGGTTCCTGGCCCCGGCCCGGTCCCCACCGTGACCTCCCTCGGGCCCCCGCGGCTCCTCGCCGGACTCGACGAAGTGCCCCGGCTCGACCGTGTCGCGCATCTGACGCTGCACGGCACACTGCCCCGGCTGTCCGCTCAGGAGCTGGTGGCGCTGGCCGAGGACACCGCGCTGCGCGGCCGGGGCGGCGCCGGCTTCCCGTTCGCCCGGAAGCTGACCGCCGTCCTGGACGGCATCCGCCGCTCCGACGGCCGGGCGGCGGTGGTCGTCAACGGCTCCGAGGGCGAGCCCAGTTGCCTCAAGGACACCGCGTTGCTGCTGCACGTACCGCATCTGGTGCTGGACGGCGCGCAGCTGTGCGCCGACGCGCTCGGCGCCCGGCAGGCCACGGTCGGAGTGACCCGCCCGGACGTGGCGGACGCGGTCCGCCGGGCGATCGCCGAACGCGGCCCGGCCGGCGCGCCGTTACGGGTCATCCGGCTGCCCGAGCGGTTCGTCACCGGTGAGGGCACCGCGCTCACCAGCGGCCTGTCCGGCGGCCCCGGACTTCCCTCCGGCCGCCGGATCCGCTCCAGCGAACGCGGCCTGAACGGGCTGCCCACCCTCTTGTCCAACGCCGAAACCTACGCCCAACTCGCCCTGGCCGCACGGCTGGGCGCCCTCGGCTACCGCACCGCCGGCCTGCCCGGCGAGCCCGGCACCCTGCTACTGACCGTCGCCGGCCGCCAGGTCGTGGAGGCCCCCTACGGGACGCCGCTGGCCCACCTCCTCGCGCACTGCGGAGCGGACGCCGGGCAGGGCGTCCTCCTCGGCGGCTACCACGGAACCTGGCTCTCCCCCGCCGACGCGCGGTCCGCAACCCTCTCCAGGGACGCGCTGGCCGCCCACGGCGCGACGCCGGGTGCCGGCGCGGTGCTGCCACTGCCGCACGGCACCTGTCCGGCGGGCGAAATCGTCCGGGTCGCGCGCTGGCTGGCCGCCGAGTCCACCGGGCAGTGCGGGCCCTGCGTCCTGGGGCTGCCCGCGCTCGCCGATCAGCTCGACCGCGCCGTACGGGGCGGCGGCGATACCGCCCTGGACGCCGTGCACGCCCGGCTGCGGACAGTGCGCGGCCGCGGCGCCTGCGGCCACCCGGACGGTACCGCGCGCTTCGTGGCGTCGGCCCTCGCCGCCTTCCCCGAGGAGTTCGCCCGCCATGCGCACGGGTTCGGGTGCGGCCGCCCGGTGACCGGTGCACTCCCGGTCACCGGGTACCGGCCGCCGCTCCCCGCCCCGCCCTGGTACCCACCGCCGCCCTCTTCACCGCCACCACCGCCACCACCGGCCGAACGGCTGCTGGTCGACTGGACGCTGTGCCGCGGCCACGGCCTGTGCGCCGAGGTGGTACCGGCCATGATCCGGCTCGGCCCGGACGGCTACCCCGAGACGGCCGGCCGACCGCTGCCGGCCCGCATGCGGCGCCGCGCCCAGCTGGCAGTACGCCGCTGCCCGGCCCTGGCGCTACGAATCCAGCGCAGCGACCGACCGTCCCCGCAAGGGACTTGACCGCACGCTCCCCTGAGATCAGCACCCGGGCGTTCGGCAGGCCCGTCGAACCGCCCCGCCCCCACCACCCAAGGAGGAACCCCATGCCCGTGCCCATAGCGACGTCCGCCGCACGCTCCACCCGGCGCCACGCCGTCCTCGCCGTCGCCGCCCTCACGGCCGCGCTCGCCCTCACCACCGGCTGCGGCAGCGGGCACGCCGCCGCCGGTACCGACCCCGTGCAGCCCGCCGGCCAGGGCACCCCCGACTACGGCACCGGCTACGGCAGCACGAAGGGCGGCGGCTACGGCGCCCCGGACACCACGCAGGCGGGCACCCGACAACCCGGCGACGTGGGAGTCTTCGCGCACCCCCGCCTCGGCAAGATCCTCGTCGACCGCATGGGCCGTACCCTCTACCGCTTCAACAAGGACAGCGCCTGGCCGATGAAGTTCGGCTGCACCGGCCCCTGCCTGGACACCTGGAAACCCGCCGAGCCCGCCGACCGCGCCCGGCTCAACGGTGTCGCCGCACGGCTCGTCTCCACTGTCACCCGCCCCGATGGCACCCGCCAGCTGGCCGTCGACTGCTGGCCGGTCTACTGGTTCACCGGGGACGAACAGCCCGGCGACGTCAACGGCCAGGGCAGGATGGGTCTGTGGTTCGCGGTCTCGCGGGACGGCAAGAAGGTCACGAAGACCGCGAGCGGTACGGAGAGCCCGGTCGCCACCCCGTCACCGGCGAGCTGACCGGACCGCCCGGTGCCGGCACCCCCTCCCGCGGCAAGCCTCTGCGACCATGCCTCGGACGGGCGGCTCCCCCTACGACTGCGCTGAAGGCGACTGGCCTGCCGGTGCGGCGGCCTGTGGGTTCTGTGCCCGCCAGCGCGCGTACACGGGGCTTTCGGCGCACGTGGACAGATAGCCGTCGGTGACCCGGCTCCGCCTCGTACGGGGCGGAGGGCACGCGCTCCCTCCGCGAGCAGGCTGATTCCCAGTATTCGCGGGTCCGGTCGCCGTCGGGCCAGGGAACCGCCCAGTCCTCCTCCAGGCTGGACGACGCCCCGTACCGGGCCGGCGAGACGTTCACCGACTCCGCGGCCGGCGTTGCCGTCGAGGTGCTGAGCGCCGACGGGTACGGAGAGACGGAGAGACCGTACGGGTCACGAAGACGTAGTGGGACAAGGGTGGTGGTGCCCGGCTCCACTGTCCGTGGAGCCGGGCACCACCACGTTCGGGCCCTTCAGGCCGCTTCCGGGAAGTGGCATGCCACCTGCCGTGCGGCGCCCGGCTCCACCGCGCGCAGCACGGGAGTGTCCGTGCGGCAGATCCCCTGGGCCTTGGGGCAGCGCGGACGGAGGGCACAGCCCGGCGGGCGGACGGCCGGGCTGCCAGGGTCTCCCCTGCGCGCGGGAGGCCGAGAGCTCTGGGAGGGCTCCCCGAGCAGGGAGACCCGTTCGCGCGCTCGCTCGACGGCCGGGTCGGGCACCGGGACGGCGGACAGCAGCGCACGCGTGTAGGGGTGCGCCGGGGCCGCGTACACCTGCTCCTTCGGACCGGTCTCGACGATCCGGCCGAGGTACATCACGGCGACCCGGTCGCACACCCGCTTGACGACCGACAGATCGTGGGCGATGAAGAGGTAGGCCAGGCCGAGTTCGTGCTGCAACCGCTCCATCAGGTTGACGACCTGGGCCTGGACGGAGACGTCGAGGGCGGAGACGGGTTCGTCGGCGACGACCAGGCGGGGGCCGGTGGCCAGGGCGCGGGCGATGCCGATGCGCTGCGCCTGACCGCCGGAGAACTCGTGCGGATAGCGGTCGAGGTGTTCGGGGGTGAGCCCCACCAGCTCCATCAGCTCGGCGGCGCGCGTACGTGCCTGGGCCGCCGGAGTGCCCTGCACCAGCAGCGGGTCGGCGATGATCCGGGCCACCGTCTGGCGCGGGTTGAGGGAGGAGTGGGGGTCCTGGAAGACCATCTGCAGGTCCTTGCGGAGCGGCTTCAGCGCACGCTGTGACAGGTGGCTGATGTCCCGGCCGTCGTACGTGACCGATCCGGCGGTGGGCTCCAGGAGGCGGACGATCAGGCGGCCGGTGGTGGACTTGCCGCACCCGGATTCTCCGACCAGTCCCAGTGTCTCGCCCGCGGCCACATCGAAGGTGACGCCGTCGACGGCCCGGACCGGGGCGGCGGCCCGCCGTCGCCCGGGGAAGGTCATGCGCAAGTCCCGTACGGAGAGCAGAGGTTCAGCGGACGTCATGAGATCACGCCTTCGTACGTGGGGAAGTGGCAGGCGGCCGGATGTCCGGCCGGGCCGTCGAGGAGGGGGCGCTCGCTCTCGCAGCGAGCCCACTTCTCGGCTGCCGCGCCGGCGAGTTGGGAGCAGCGGGGCGCGAACGCGCAGCCGGGGGCAGGGGTGAGCAGGGAGGGCGGGCTGCCGGTGATGGCCCGCAGGGGTTCGTCGCCGTCGTCGTCGAGGCGGGGCAGGGAGTCGAGCAGAGCGCGGGTGTAGGGGTGGGCCGGTGCGGCGAAGAGGGTGTCCACGTCGGCCCGTTCGACGGCCCTGCCCCCGTACATCACCAGGACCTCGTGGGCGACACGGGCGACCACACCGAGGTCGTGCGTGATCATGATGACGGCCAGTTGCCGCTCCTCCTGGATCCGGGCGATGAGCTCCAGGATCTGTGCCTGGACGGTGACGTCCAGGGCGGTGGTCGGTTCGTCCGCGATGAGCAGGTCGGGTTCGCAGGCCAGCGCCATGGCGATCATCACGCGCTGGCGCATGCCGCCGGAGAACTGATGCGGGTGGTCGCGCGCCCGGCGCCGCGGCTCGGGAATGCCGACCTCGGCGAGGGCTTCCACGGCACGCGCACGGGCGGCTCGCCGGCCGCTGCCGTAGTGCACGCGGTGGTGCTCGGCTATCTGCTCGCCCACGGTGTAGTACGGGTGGAGGCTGGACAGCGGGTCCTGGAAGATCATCGCCATCTTCCGGCCGCGCAGCCGGTTCAGCTCGCGCTCCGCCAGACCGGTCAGTTCCCGGCCGTCCAGCATGACGGAGCCGCTGACCGAGGCGCCGGTGTGCAGTCCCATCACGGCCAGGGAGGTGACGGACTTGCCGGAGCCGGACTCGCCGACGATGCCGAGGGTCTCTCCCCGCCGTACCGCGAAGCCGAGGCCGTCCACGGCCCGTACCGGACCGCGCGGGGTGGCGAAGGTGACCGTCAGGTCCTGTACGCGCAGGAGGGTGTCGGGGGCGTTCATCAGTACCTCACTCGGGGGTCCACGACGGCATACAGCAGGTCGACGACCAGGTTGGCGATGACGATGAAGGTGGCCGCCAGCAACGTCACTCCGAGGATCACCGGCTGGTCGCCGCTGGAGAGCGCACCGTAGAAGAGCCGTCCGATACCGGGGAGCCCGAAGAGGGACTCGGTGATCACCGCGCCGGCGAGGAGCCCGCCCAGGTCCATGCCGAAGAGGGTCAGGATGGGGGTCATGCCGGCTCGTAGGCCGTGTTTGACCACGACGGTCCGGTACGGCAGGCCCTTGGCGCGAGCGGTGCGGATGTAGGGTTCCGCCATCGTCTCGATCATCGAACTGCGGCTCTGCCGCGCGTACATCGCCGCGTACAGGATGGCCAGGGCCAGCCAGGGCAGTAGCAGGTTCGACGCCCAGTGCAGCGGGTCGTCGCCGAAGGGCACATAACTCGGGTAGGGCAGCAGGCCGGCGATCCGGATCACCCCGTAGATCAGCATCATCGAGGTGAAGTAGACCGGCAGCGAGGCGGCGGCCACGGAACCGACCATGAGAGCGCGATCGGTGAGGGTGTCCTTGCGCAGGGCCGCGACGACCCCCGCGGACAGCCCGAGGACGAGCCAGATCACGGCGGCGCCGAAGGCCAGTGAGGCGGAGACCGGCAGACGGTCCATCATGAGGTCCCAGACGTCCTGGTTGTTCTCGTAGGAGTAGCCCAGGCACGGGACGTGGCAGTGCAGCGTGTACTGGCCGCTGCCCATGGTGCGGCCGGTGAAGATGCCGGTGACGAAGTCGGTGAACTGCCGCCACAGCGGCTGGTCGAGACCCATGTGCGCACGGATCGCCGCCAGTCGTTCGGTGCTGCACGACTTGCCACAGGCCGCTGCCGCCGGGTCGGACGGCAGGACGTAGAAGATGACGAAGGTGATGGCGGCGACGGCGATCAGGACGCCGATCACACTGAGCAGCCGGCGCCCGGCGTAGTAGATCATGTGCGGCTTCCCCTCGGGTCCAGGACGTCCCGCAGCGCGTCGCCGAGCAGCGTGAACGCGAGCACGGTGAGGAAGAGGCAGGTGCTGGGGATGACGAAGTACGTGGGATCGGTGTCGTAGAAGGCGACACTCTCGGCGATCATCTGGCCCCAGGAGGGAGTGGGCGGGCGGACTCCGACGCCCAGATAGCTCAGAGCCGCCTCGGTGGCGATCATCCCCGGGATGATCAGGGTGGTGTAGGCGATGACCGGTCCGGCGACGCCCGGGAGGACATCGCGGGTGAGGATCCGCCAGGGGCCGGAGCCGCCGACGCGGGCGGCGTCGACGTACTCGCGGTGCTTGAGCGAGAGCGTCTGGCCGCGTACCACACGGGCGATGCCGGGCCAGCCGAAGAGCCCGATCACGGCGGTCATCAGCACGATCCGGTTGACGTCCCGGGCCACCGACATCATCGCGATCATGAAGATGAGGGACGGGAAGGACATGGTGAGGTCCATCAGCCGGGAGAGCACCGCGTCGGTGCGGCCGCCGAAGTAGCCGGCCGCGATACCGGCCGCCGTGCCGGCGACGACGACGATCGCGGTGGCGGCGAAGGCGATGAGCAGGGAAACCTGGGCGCCGTGCACGACCCGGGCGAACAGGTCGCGGCCGGTGACGGGTTCGACCCCGAGCCAGTGGTCGGCGGAGATTCCGCCGAGCGGGCCGATGGGCTGCCCGCCCAGGTAGGGGTCGACCGCGGTCTTGTCGAACTCCTCGGGCGACCAGCCGCCCAGCGTGCTCAGCAGCGGGGCGGCCACCGCCATGATCGCGAAGAGTGCGATCACGACGAGGGAGATCTTCACGGAGGCGCGTCGGCCCAGCTGCTGCCGGGCGCGCTGCCAGGGGCCGCTGCCCGCCGGGGCGACGGTGGAGGTGAGGGCCATGCCGGGGTCTCCTTCAGCCTTCGCTCTTGGCGGGGTCCTTGAGGCCGACCGAGGCGTAGTCGAGCTGGCCCCCGAAGGAGGTCTGCCCGTATGCGCCCGCGACGTTGGTCCCCACCACCAGCGGCCAGCGCCGTACCAGGACGGGTACCGCGGGGGCCTTGGCGAGGATCTCGCCGTCCAGCCTCCGCCAGGCCGCGGTCGCCTTCCCGGCGTCGGTCATGGCGGCGATCTCGTCCATCCGCCTCATGGTCGGAGCGTCACGGAAGAGGGAGTGGTTGCCCGAGTTGCCCTTGTCCTTGATGTAGCGGCCGTCGAAGACGAAGGGCAGGAAGGTGGAGCCGGACGGGTAGTCGGGGCACCAGCCGGTGTAGACCATGTCGCTGCGGTGGGTGGTGTCGCCGATGGTGGCGTAGAACGCGGACGGGTCGACCGTCTCTATGGTGACCTTGATGCCGGCCTTGGCGAGCGCCTGTTGGATCGCCTCGGCCCGCCCCTTGTCACCGTTGGAGACCGTCATCGTGGTGGTGAAACCGTTCGGCTTGCCGGCCTCTTTCAGCAACTGCCTGGCCTTGTCCGCGTCCCCGGTGGTGGGGATCCTCAGGATGTCGGGCTGTTTGCCGCCGAAGAGCGCGGCGGGCATGTACGCGGTGGACGCGTCGTTGAATGCGGGACCGCCGGAGGCGGTGACCACGGCCTCCTTGTCGAGGGCGTACTGCACGGCCTGACGGACCTTCACCTCGTTGAAAGGGGCCCGCCCGGTGTGCATCTGCACCATGTCGGTGCAGTTCATCGACTCGGCCAGCAGCCGCTTGCGCACATCGGCTCTGGGCAGGACCTTGCCCGCGCTCTCCGGTCGGAGCGCGAACCACGGCACGGTGGAGGCGTCCGCGCCCTGGCTGGCGACCATCCGGTCGTCGATCTGGTTGGCTCTGAGCCCCATGACCATGACCAGCTTGTCCGGGTACGCCTTGCGTATCGCGTCCGTCCTGGGGTCCCAGTGGGGGTTGCGGACCAGGACCAGCTTCTTGTTGCGCTGGTACGTCTCGATCTTGTACGGGCCCGAGGAGAACGGCCGGTTGTCGTACTGGGGCCCGGTGTCCTTTGCCTTCGGCACCGGGGCGAAAGTGGGCATCACCGTCGCGTTGGGGAACTCGGCGAAGGGCCTGCGCAGTTCGAAGACGATGGTCCTGTCGTCCGGCGTCCTGATGGAGTCCAGGTGCTTGCCGTCGGCCGGGCCCTGATACCCCTCGGCGTCCTTGAGATAACGGGCCGCGTAGTCGGCGCCGCCGGGCAGGTCCGGGGAGAAGGACCGCTCCACGTTGTACTTGATGTCCTGGGCGGTGACCGGCGTCCCGTCCTCGTACCTGACCCCGGCTTTGAGGTGGAAGGTCCACGTCCTGGCACCTTCTGAGGGCGTGCCGAGGTCGGTCGCGAGGTCGGGGACCAGCTCACCGCCGGCGGCTCCGGGGGCCGCCTGGTACGACACCAGGGTGCGGTAGAGCAGCCTGGTCCCGAAATCCATCCCACTGACCACCCAGTTGCGGGCCGGGTCGAGGTGGGTGAAGTCCTGGTCGGACAGGATGGTGAGGGTCCCGCCCTTCTGCGGTGTCCCGCCGACTACCCGGCCGTTGTTGGCCGTTGCGAGGTCTTTTCCGTGGGCGTCAGCCGCCTGCCGTCCGCCGGAGCAGCCGGTCGCGGCGAGGAGGAGGGTCGCCGTCAGTGCGGTGGACAGGGCGGTGGAAGTGCGCTTGTTCATGGGTGGTCACTCCGGAAGCGATCGGACAGCCAGAGCTGGCTGGAGTGTGACCGGTAACATAGTAATGTGAAATTGCACTGACAAGGTGTCGGCGACTTCTTCGGCCCGGACATGCCCGAGGGGCTGCCGCCGCGGGCGACCGCAGAGCCGCCAGGACCAGCCCGCCGTCCGGCATCCGCATGGCGCGCCACGACCCGCCAACCCGACGGAGCGCGAACTCGCCGCCGTTCGGGGGCAATTGACCGCGGACCCTTGGCACCGGGAAGTGCAATGTGAAATATTACTGACGTGCTGACAAGGAACTCCGCAGACGTCATCGTCGTCGGGGCGGGCGTGGTCGGTGCGGCCTGCGCCTACTACGCCGCCCGGTCCGGCCTCCGCGTCGCCGTACTGGACCGTGGCTCCGTGGCGGGCGGTACGACGGGGGCCGGCGAGGGCAACCTCCTGGTGTCCGACAAGGAGCCGGGCCCCGAACTCGAACTGTCCAAGGTATCCGCCGAGCTGTGGCGGAAGCTGTCCGAAGAACTCCCGCCGGACATCGAGTACGAACCCAAAGGCGGACTGGTCGTCGCTTCCGACGAGGCAGGGATGGCCGCGCTGCGCGACTTCGCGTCCGGGCAGCGCCGGGCGGGTGTCACGGCCCAGGAAGTCCCGGCCGACCGCCTGCGAGAGCTGGAACCCCATCTCGCCGCCGGACTGGCGGGTGGCTTCCACTACCCCCAGGACGCGCAGGTCATGCCGGCGCTCGCCGCCGCACATCTGCTGCGCGCGGGTGGCGACCGGGTCCGGCTGCGCCTGGGCGAGGAGGTCACGGGCCTGCTCACCGGGGCGAGCGGCGAGATCCGGGGAGTGCGGACGGCGGTCGGGGAACTCCACGCCCCGTACGTGGTGAACGCCGCCGGGACCTGGGGCGGAGAGATCGCCCGCCTGGCGCACGTCGCGCTTCCCGTCCGGCCCCGCCGGGGCTTCGTCCTGGTCACCGAGCCGCTACCACGCGTCGTGCGCCGCAAGGTGTACGCGGCCGACTACGTCGCCGACGTGGCCAGTGGCTCCGCGGCGCTGCAGACCTCGGCGGTGGTGGAGGGCACCCCGGCGGGGCCGGTCCTGATCGGCGCCAGCCGGGAACGGGTCGGCTACGACCGCACGCTCTCGCCCGAGGCACTGCGACGCCTGGCGGCCCAGGCCACCGCCCTGTTCCCGGTCCTGGCCGGGATCCGGGCGATGCGCACGTACATCGGCTTCCGTCCGTACCTGCCGGACCACCTGCCCGCCATCGGCCCCGATCCGCGCGTCCCCGGCCTGCTGCACGCCTGCGGCCACGAGGGCGCGGGGATCGGGCTGGCCCCCGCCACCGGACTGGCCATCGCCCGGTCGCTGACCGGTGGCGAACCGCCACTCGACATCGCCCCCTTCAGGCCGGAGCGCTTCTCTCCAGCCGCCTGAAGACCGCCTGTCCCACAGTCATGAGAGGAGGAGCCGTGGCCCGTACCCCTGCCGAACTGGTCGGCGCTCAGCCCGGTCCGCCCTTCCGGATCACCTTCGACGGACGCCCCGTCACCGCCCTGCCCGGCCAGTCCGTCGCCGCCGCACTGTGGGGAGCCGGGATCCTGGCCTGGCGCACCACACGAGTCGGCGGACGCCCGCGGGGCGCGTTCTGCGGCATCGGCCAGTGCTACGACTGCCTCGCCACCATCAACGGAGAGCCCAACCGGCGGGCCTGCCTGGTTCCGGCCCGGCCGGGGGACGCCATCACCACTCAGGAAGGACACGGCCGTGCCGCTCTCGGCGTCTGAACCGTACGACCTCGCGGTGATCGGTGCCGGCTCCGCCGGTCTCGCCGGAGCGGTCGCAGGCAGTGAACTCGGGCTGTCCGTAGCCCTGTTGGACACCTCCGCGCAGACGGGCGGACAGTTCTACCGCGCCCCGGCTCCCACCCTTGGAGCCGTCCGGCCCGAGGCCCTGCACCACGACTGGTCCGCCTACACCGACCTGCGCCGACGGCTGGCCCGAAGCGACGTCCGGCACCTTCCCGGCCATCACGTGTGGAGCGTGACGAAAGGCGACGAGGAGGGTGTGGGTGGTGGGGCCGGTGACGGGCTGTGGGCGGTACACGCCGTCACCGGCGCCGACGGCAGCGGTGAGCGCCCCGTGCGCGTACGGGCCCGTGCGGTACTGCTGGCGACCGGCGCCTACGAACGGCAACTCCCCTTCCCCGGTTGGATGTTGCCCGGTGTCGTGGGGGCCGGCGGAGCCCAGGCCATGCTCAAGTCGGGCCTGGTGCTGCCAGGGCGGCACGTCGTCGTGGCGGGCAGCGGCCCACTGCTGCTCGCGGTGGCCTCCTCGCTGGCCGCCGCCGGCGCGAGAGTGCCGGCCGTCGTCGAGGCGTCCGGCTATCTGCGCTACGCCCGGTATCCCCGGGCGCTGGCCACCAACCCGCACAAGGCCGCCGAGGCGCTGATCCACGGCGCGGCACTGCTGCGGCACCGGGTGCGGGTGCGGGTGCGCAGCGCGGTCACCGAGGTGCACGGCACGGATCGGGTGGAGGCCGTCACCGTCACGCGTCTCGATCGCGACTGGCGCCCCGTACGGGGGACGGGGCGCCGGATCGCCTGCGACGCGCTGGCCGTCGGACATGGCCTCGTCCCCCAGATCGAGCTGGCCACGGCGCTCGGCTGCGCCACCCGCCCGCTGTCCGACGGCACCCGGGCCCTGGCCCTGGACGGCCTCCAGGAGACTTCGGTGCGCGGCCTGTGGGCGGCGGGTGAGACCGGAGGGGTGGGCGGGGCCCAACTGGCCCGGCTGGAAGGGGAACTGGCGGCGGTGACGGTAGCCGCACGCGTCCTCGGACGTCCCGCCCATGGCGGTCGGGTCCGGGAGCTCAGGCGCCGCCGGGACCGGATGCGCGCGTTCGCCGACGCGATGGCCGCCGTCCACGCACCTGGCCGCGGGTGGCCGCGCTGGCTCACCGACGACACCGACGTGTGCCGCTGCGAGGAGGTCACCGCCGGGCGGATCCGGGAGGCGATCGAGGACCTCGGGGCGCGGGACGCACGCAGCGTCAAGCTGCTCACCCGAGCCGGTATGGGATGGTGCCAGGGCCGGATGTGCGGTTCGGCGGTGGCCTGCCTCGCGACCCGTGGCCACACCGCCGAACCTCCCGCCGAACGCCGCCCGTTCGCCACTCCCGTCCCGCTCTCGGCGCTCGCCGCGCTCGATGGCCCCGCCGCACCGCTCGCCACCGAACCAGGGGGCCCTGCCGACGAACCCGGGGGCCGCACCACGACCGCATCGGGGCCCGACGCCTCCCCCGGCGACGGCTGACCCCGGGCCAAGCCTTTCCCGAGGCACCCACACACCACAGCCAAGTAAAATGTCACATTTCATAGAGAGGTGATGTGTCGCCATGACCGTCTCCACCACCTGGAACACCGACCGTCCGTGGCGCGGAATCATGGTCGCCACCGCCCTTCCCTTGCGGGACGACCTCTCCGTCGACCACGACGCCTACGCCGAGCACGTGCGCTGGCTGATCGACAACGGCTGCGACGGAGTCGTGCCCAACGGCTCGCTCGGCGAGTACCAGACCCTCACCGACGAGGAACGAGCCCGCGTCGTCCGTACCGCCGTCGAGGCAGCGGGCGACGGGGCGAGGGTCATGCCCGGCGTCTCCGCCTACGGCAGCGGCGAAGCCCGGCGCTGGGCGGAGCAGGCAGCCGAAGAGGGCTGCGGCTCGGTGCTGCTGCTGCCCCCGAACGCCTACCGGGCCGGCGAGCCGGGCGTGCGCGCCCACTACGCCGAGGTCGCCCGCGCCGGGGTGCCGATCGTCGCCTACAACAACCCCATCGACACCAAGGTCGACCTCGCCCCCGGCACACTGGCCCACCTGCACCAGGACGGCAGCATCATCGCCGTGAAGGAGTTCACCGGCGACGTCCGCAGGGCCTACGAGATCGCCGAACTCGCCCCGGAGCTCGATCTGCTGATCGGCGCCGACGACGTACTGCTCGAACTCGCCCTCGCCGGCGCCGTCGGATGGATCGCCGGATACCCCAACGCCTTCCCCGCCAGTTGCGCCACGCTGTACCACGCCGCCGTCGCAGGCGACCTGGCCACGGCCCGCCCGCTCTACAAGTCCCTGCACCCGTTGCTGCGCTGGGACTCCAAGACCGAGTTCGTGCAGTCCATCAAGCTGTCCATGGACATCGTCGGGCGGCGCGGCGGACCCACCCGCCCGCCGCGTGCGCCGCTCACCGGGCAGACCGAGGCGGCGGTGCGGGCCGCCACCCGGAAGGCCGTCGCCGACGGCCACCGCTGACCACGTCACCCACTCATCGACGACCAGAGCACCCCGCCCACCGAAAGGAAGCCCGTGCGCACCCGCCATGTCTTCCACGCCGTCGATTCCCACACCGAGGGCATGCCCACCCGCGTGATCACCGGTGGCGTCGGTGTCATCCCCGGCACCACCATGGCCGAGCGGCGGACGTACTTCATCGAGCACATGGACCACCTCCGGACGCTCCTGATGTACGAACCACGCGGTCACGCCGCCATGAGCGGCGCCATCCTCCAGCCGCCCACCCGCCCCGACGCCGACTACGGGGTCCTCTACATCGAGGTCTCCGGACTCCTGCCGATGTGCGGACACGGCACGATCGGGGTCGCCACCGTCCTGGTCGAGACGGGCATGGTGCCGGTGACCGAACCGGTCACCACCGTCCGGCTCGACACCCCGGCGGGACTGGTGAGCGTCGACGTACGGGTGACGGACGGCGCCGCCACCTCCGTCACGCTCACCAACGTCCCCGCCTTCTGCGTCGCCCTGGACCGCACGGTCGAGGTCCCCGGCCGCGGCACGGTCACCTACGACCTCGCGTTCGGCGGGAACTTCTACGCCTTCGTCGAACTCGACGCGCTGGGGCTGCCGTTCGACCGCGCCCGCAAGGACGACCTGCTGGCCGCCGGCCTCGCCCTCATGGACGCCGTCAACGCCTCGCCGGAGCGGCCCGTGCACCCCGAGCGGCCGGAGATCGCCGGAGTCAAGCACGTCTACCTCGCCGCTCCCGGCTCCGACGCCCACCACTCGCGGCACGCCATGGCCATCCACCCCGGCTGGTTCGACCGCTCCCCGTGCGGAACGGGCACCTCGGCCCGGATGGCCCAGCTGCACGCCCGCGGCCAACTCCCCCTGGACCGCGACTTCGTCAACGAATCCTTCATCGGCACCCGCTTCACCGGCCGTCTGATCGAGGAAACCACGGTCGGCGCACTGCCCGCCGTCGTACCGACCGTCACCGGACGCGCCTGGATCACCGGCACCGCTCAGTACTTCCTCGACCCGGACGACCCCTTCCCCGGAGGTTTCCTGCTGTGACCGACGCCGCCTCCCTCATCACCTCGCACAATCCTGCCGACCCCTCCGACGTCCTGCTCCAGATCCCGGCGCCCGGCGCCTTGGGGGCGGCCGACGCCGTGGGGCGGGCCCGTGCGGCCCAGCCCGACTGGCTGCTCGGCGGGGCGGCCGCCCGCTCGGCCGCGCTCGGCGCGGTCGCCGCGGCCATCGACACCGCCGCGGCCGAGCTGACCGCACTCGCCGTCCGCGAGGTGGGCAAACCGCTCGCCGAGGCCCGGGCCGAAGTCGCCCGCACGGCCGCGATCTGGCGCTACTACGCGCAGGCCCCGTACGAACCCGTCGGCGCCGTCCACGAGACCGCAGCGGGCCCCGGCCTGCTTCTCACCCGCCGCCGCCCGCACGGCGTGGCCGCACTGATCACGCCCTGGAACTTCCCGCTCGCCATTCCCAGTTGGAAGGCCGCCCCGGCGCTCGCAGCCGGCAACGCGGTCGTCCTCAAGCCCGCGCCCGAGGCCACCGCCTGTGCACAGCGTCTGGCCGAGATCATTCAACAGGCCCTGCCCGACGAGGTGTTCACCCTCCTGCCCGGCGGAGCCACCGAAGGCCGGGCGCTCGTCTCCACTGCCGATGCCGTCTCCTTCACCGGCTCGACCGCCGTGGGCCGGGACGTCGCCCGCGCCGCCACGGAACGGGGTGTCCCGGTCCAGGCCGAGATGGGCGGCCTCAACGCGGCGATCGTCCTCCCCGACGCCGACATCGAACAGGCCGCGGCCCATCTCGCCGCCGCCATCGCCGGGTACGCGGGCCAGAAGTGCACCGCCACCAGCCGCGTCATCGCGGTCGGTGCGGCCCTCGCCCCCCTGCGCGAGGCGCTCGCGGCGGCGCTGCGAGCCGTGCCCGTCGGCGATCCGGCCGACGCGGCGACCGTGAGCGGGCCGCTCATCAGCGAGGCCGCCCGCGACCAGGTCGGGGACGCCCGGCGTGGCCTGAGCCCGGTGGTGGGCGGGACGGTGCCCGACGGGTCCGGCTGGTACGCGGCCCCGACCCTGGTGGAAAAGGTACCCCCGGGGCACCGCCTGCTGCGCGAGGAGATCTTCGGTCCGCTCGCCGTCCTGCTGCCCGCCGGCGACCTCGCCCACGCCGTACACCTCACCAACTCCGTGCCGTACGGCCTGGTCACGTCGGTCCACACCGCCGATCTGGACGCGGCGCTGTGCGGCCTCGACCGGCTCGACACCGGAATGATCCGGATCAACGCACCGTCCACCGGCGTCGACTTCCACCTGCCGTTCGGCGGCACCAAGGCATCGAGCCACGGGCCGCGTGAACAAGGGCGGGCGGCGCTGGAGTTCTACACCTCCACCCGGACCTACACCCTGTCACCGTCGAAGGCAACGTGACATTGTACGGTGGTCCACACCAGACCGAAGGGACCACGAGCGCCATGGGGCACCTGAAGCACCGCGACCTCAACGTCGGCCGGGAGCGGCTGCGCGACCAGGTGAGCAACGCCCTGCGGGCCGCCCTGATCTCCGGTGAACTGCGGCCGGGCGCGGTGTACTCGGCGCCGGCGCTCGCCGAGGACTTCGGGATCTCCGCCACCCCCGTGCGCGAGGCGATGCTCGACCTGGCCCGCGAGGGCCTGGTCGAGCCCGTCCGCAACAGGGGCTTCAGGGTCACCGAGGTCAACGAGCGCGACCTCGACCAGTACACCGAGATCCGCGCGCTCATCGAGATCCCCACGGTCGGCCAGGTCGCCCGCACTGCCGCCCGCGAGGAGCTGGAGGCACTGCGCCCGGTGGCCGAAGAGATCGTGCGGGCCGCCCGCGATCACGACCTCATCGGCTATCTGGAGGCAGACCGGCAGTTCCACCTCTCGCTCCTCGCGCTCTCCGGCAACGACCGTCTCGTCGAGACCGTCGGCGACCTGCGCAAGCGCTCCCGCCTGTACGGCCTCACCGCCCTCGACGAGCGCGGTGAACTGATCCCCTCGGCCGAGGAACACCTGGAGCTCCTCGACCTGATGCTCGCGGGCGACGCGAAGAAGGCCGAGCGGTGCATGGCCAGGCACCTGGGCCACGTCCGCTCCCTGTGGGCCGGCGGCGGCAGCTCCTCCCCGGCTGAAACCCCGGGGGCGACCCAGCGCTCCGGGACGCGTTCCTCCTGAGGCGATGAGCCACTGAGGCGGCGAAGGGCCCTCCATAACGCCGCGCTATGCCCGGACAAGGGGCTCCCCGGAAGCAGCCGGCTGAGGGATGCTGACCTGTGCCCAACGATGCAATGTCACACCTCACGATGCCTCCGTCCCCCGGCCCCTCCCTCGTCGTGCCGCACTGTGAAAGGGCACCATGAACCCCGCTTACGCCACCACCGATCACCTCTTCACCGTCCCGCTGGACCACTCGCTTCCGGACGGCCCGACCCTCCAGGTGTTCGCACGTGAGGTCGTCGACCCGGCCCGCGCCAAGGACCGACTGCCCTGGCTCCTCTACTTGCAGGGCGGCCCCGGCGGCAAGGCACCCCGCCCTTCGGCGGGATCGCCGGGATGGCTGCCCCAGGCGCTCAAGACCCACCGGGTGCTCCTCCTCGACCAGCGCGGTACCGGCCGCTCCACTGCGGTCACGGCCAAAACGGCCTCCCGGTTCGCCTCTCCGTCCCAACTGGCCGCCCACCTCGCCCACTTCCGCGCCGACGCGATCGTGGCCGACGCGGAGCTGATCCGCGGACAACTGTGCGGCGACGAGCCCTGGGAGACGCTCGGCCAGAGCTACGGCGGCTTCCTCACCCTCACCTACCTCTCCCAGGCCCCCCACGGCCTGCGGTCCTGCTACGTCACCGGCGGCCTGCCCGGACTCACCGCGACCGCGGACGACGTCTACCACCGCACCTACCCCCGCGTACGGGACCGGGTCATGGACTTCTACGTCCGCTACCCTGACGACGCCGCCGGCCTCCGCAGGATCGCCGACCTTCTCACGTCCGAGGACATCCGGCTGCCCGGCGGCGACCGCCTCACCACCCGCCGACTCCGCACCCTCGGCCTCGTCCTCGGGATGGGCGACGGCTTCGAACGCCTCCACTGGCTGCTCGACGAATCCCTGGCCCCGGACGGCGAGTTGACCGACACTTTCCTCCACCAGGTCGAGTCCCTGACCGGCTTCACCGACAACCCGCTGTATGCCGTCATGCAGGAGACGCTGTACGGGCAGGGAGCCGGCCCGACCGCCTGGGCCGCCGCCCGGTCACTGACCGACTTCCCCGAGTTCGCCGAGGACGCCGACCCCCTCCTCCTCACCGGAGAAATGATCTATCCCTGGATGTTCCGTGAGATCAAGGGCCTGCGCCCCTTCGCGGACGCCGCGGAGCTCCTCGCGCAGCGCACCGACTGGCCCCCGCTCTACGACCCCCAACGCCTCGCCGTCAACCAGGTCCCCCTGGCCGCGGTCGTCTACCACGACGACATGTACGTCGACGCGGGGCTCTCGCTGCGCACGGCACATGACGTCGGCGCCACCCGCGCCTGGGTCACCAACGAATGGGAGCACGACGGCGTCACCACCTCCAACGGCCGTGTCCTCGCCCGCCTGATGGACCTGGCCGCCGGACGCGCGTAGTCCTCCCGTCCCGCACTCCCCCCTCCCTCCTCCCTCCCACGACAGGAGTGCCATGTCCCTCCTCTCCACACGACTGCGCGCCGTCACCGCGACTCTCGCCCTCACGTCCTGCCTGGCCACCCCCACATCGGCGAACGGAGCCACGCCACCGCCGACCCGACGTCCTTCGTCCCCCGCCACCGACTGCGCACTGCCCGGCAGGACCGGATGGACCGACGAAGGTCACGACACGGACCACGCCCGGTTCCAGCGCGCCACCGGAACCAGGCGCGTCCTGACGCTGTTCGTGGACTTCCCCGACGCCAAGGCCACCGACTCCACACGGCAGTACGCGGCTCAACTCGCCCCCGCCGCCGGCTGGATGCGTACCGCCAGCTACGGGCGCACGCGCCTGGCCCTCACCGCACTGCACCGCTGGGTCCGCATGCCGGCGACTTCGGACTCGTACGGATTCCGGCGCGGCCTCACCTTCGAGGCCCACGAGAAGTACGTACGCGACGCGATCACCGCCGCCGACCCGTACGCGGACTTCTCCCGCTACGACATGGTCTACGTCGTCCCCACCAAGGCGGCCTCCGCGATCTCCTTCTCCCCGACCTACCTCTACGACCCCACCACGCCCGGGGTGACCGCCGACGGCACCCGCATCAAGTGGGCCGTGACCTTCGGCCAGGACATGTGGCACTGGGGCCCCAAGGTCGCCGACCACGAGACCGGCCACACCTTCGGCCTGCCCGACCTGTACTCCTTCACCGGCACCACCCACCAGTACGTCGGCGGCTGGGACGTCATGGGCAACATCGCCGGGCCCGCACCGCAGTACCTGGGCTGGCACTCCTGGAAGCTCGGCTGGACCCGTGACGCCCAGGTTGCCTGTCTGGCCGCACCCGGCCGACGCACCGTGCGCCTGACCCCGGTGGAACGACGCGACGGCACCAAGATCGCCGTACTGCGCACCGGTGCGACGACGGCGTACGTCGCGGAGTCCCGCAGGGCCCAGGGCCACGACGCGGACGCGTGCTCGCGCGGCGTCCTCATCTACAAGGTCGACTCCGCGACCCGGACCGGCGAGGGTCCGGTCCAGGTCATGAACGGCCACCCGTCCGCGAAGCCGCGAGCCGGCTGCACCACCCTCGACCTGGCCGCGTACACGCCCGGCCAACACTTCACGGACCCGGCCAACGGCGTCCGAATCGACGTTCTCGCGGGCGACGCATCAGGGGACACGGTGAAACTCAGCAGGCCGTAGGTCTCTCGGAAGCAATGTGACCAGCACACGCGGCAGCCGGAAGCGCACCGCATGTGCAATATTCCCAAACCGCCAGTCACCTGCCCTACTTGAGCGCTCCGCTCCAGACCACAAGCAGACCAGGGACAGGCTGCGCCCGGCCACACCGGACAAACCAAGACCGTCTCGCCCACGACCAACGGTTACGGAACAACCCTCAGCCGAGGAAGCTCAGCCGCACCCGGCGGTGTGGGTTGTCGATGTTGGTGTCGACCAGGCACACCGACTGCCAGGTGCCGAGGGCGAGTTCGCCGGCGAGGACCGGGAGGGTGGCGTGTGGGGGGACGAGGGCGGGGAGGACGTGGTCGCGGCCGTGGCCGGGGGTGCCGTGGCGGTGGCGCCAGCGGTCGTCGGCGGGTAGGAGGTCATGGAGGGCGGCGAGCAGATCGTCGTCGCTGCCGGCGCCGGTCTCCAGGAGCGCGACGCCCGTCGTGGCGTGCGGCGTGAAGACGTTCAGCAGTCCGTCGCGGCCCTGTGCCGTGTCCCGTAGGAAGTCGACGCACTCGTGGGTCAGGTCGTGGACCGTCTCCGTGGACCCGGTGCGTACGTCAATCTCTCGTGTCGTGAAGGTTGCAGCCATGCGGTGATGTTCTCAAAGAAGACAAAGAAGGCGAAGAAGGTGAGGGAGGTGAAGGAGGTGAAGGAGGAGGTGGAGGAGGCGGAGGGGACCGGGATACGCGTGGGGAGGGGGTGAGGGGGTGGGCGCAATGGTCGGTCAATGTTGCGGCAACAAAGGTCCGGGGGACGAGACGGGGGTTTGACCGGTCCTGGGGGCGGCGCTACGTTCGTCGGCATGTCTACGTCAGCCCTGCTCACCACGCGCGGTCACATCGACCTGCTGCGGGTGGCCTCCGCCGCGTGTTGTCGCCGCGGCCGCGGTTGTTGACGTTCTTTCCGTTCGTGATCCGCGGATCTGCTCGCTGAATCTGCTGGGTTTTCTGCCGTGTGGGCCGGGCGTCTCGGTGCCGGTCGTGGTGCGGCGCGCGGTGCCGCGGCGCTGACCGTGGTGTGCCGCGGCGCGACCTGGTGCGGTGTGTGCGTTCGGGTTCTTCTGTGTCTGGGGTTGTTGATGAGCGGTGAGCAGGCTGCCGCGGCCGGGCGGGTTCCGGCCGGGGTGCCGGTGGGGCCGGGCGGGGCCGTCGCGCTGTCCCGGGTGGTGCCGGTGTCGGGACGGCGGTGGACGGTGCCGCGGTGGGTGCGGCGGGCCGTGGGGCCGGTCGGACTGGTCGTGGTGTGGCAGGTGTTGAGCGGCGGCGGGGTGTTGCCGGCGGACCTGCTGGCGTCTCCGGTGGACATCGCCCGTACGGCCGGCGGCCTGGTCGCGGACGGGACGCTGCCGTCCGCGATGGGGGTGTCGCTGCAGCGGGTCGCGGTGGGGTTGGTGTCGGGCGCGGCCGTCGGGATCGCGCTGGCGCTGGTGTCGGGGCTCTCGCGGCTGGGTGAGGACCTGGTCGACGCGACCGTGCAGATGTTGCGGTCGATTCCCTGGGTGGGGGTCATCCCGCTCTTCATCATCTGGTTGGGGATCGGCGAGGCGCCGAAGATCGCGCTGATCGCGGTCGGGGTGGCGTTCCATCTGTATCTCAACGTGTACGCCGGGATCCGGGGCGTGGACGCGCAGTTGGTGGAGGCCGGGACGTCGCTCGGGCTGGGCCGGTGGGGGCTGATCCGGCACGTGGTGCTGCCCGGGGCGCTGCCCGGCGCCATGACGGGGCTGCGGTACGCGCTGGCGACGGCCTGGCTGGCGCTGGTCTTCGGGGAGCAGGTCAATGCCGACGACGGGCTGGGCTTCCTGATGAACCAGGCCCGGGAGTTCTTCCGCACCGACGTGATCGTGGTGTGTCTGGTGGTCTACGCGATGCTCGGGCTCCTCGCCGATTTCCTCGTCCGTACCCTCGAAAGGCTGTTGTTGCAGTGGCGACCGACGTTCACAGGGCAGTGACCCCCGGCACCTCGACCCGGCCGCCCGAGTCGTCTCGGCCGTCGGAGCCGGTCGCGGCGGCTACGGCCGCCGGGGCGGCGGACGCGCAGGAGGGCGGCGGGGTCGCGGTGCGGGTCGACGGGCTGGTGCGGGAATTCGACCGGCGACGGGTCCTCGACGGGGTCCGACTCGACATCCGGGCGGGCGAGTTCGTGGCGCTGCTCGGGCGCAGCGGGTGCGGGAAGTCGACGTTGCTGAGGGTGCTGTCGGGGCTCGATCGGGAGATCGAGGGCGAGGTGCTGGTGCCGCGGCGCAGGGCGGTGGCGTTCCAGGCACCACGGCTGATGCCGTGGAAACGGGTGTGGCGGAATGTCGTGTTGGGACTGCCGGGGCGCCCCGAACGGGTCGTGGCGGAGCGGGCGTTGACGGAGGTCGGGCTCGATCACCGGGCGGATGCCTGGCCCAAGACGCTCTCCGGGGGCGAGGCGCAGCGGGCGTCGCTGGCGCGGGCGCTGGTGCGCGATCCGGATCTGCTGCTGCTCGACGAGCCGTTCGGCGCGCTGGACGCGCTGACCCGGATCACCGCGCAGCGGCTGGTGGCCGAGGTGTGGCGGGAGCGGGGGTGCGCGGTGCTGCTGGTCACCCATGACGTCGAGGAGGCGCTGCTGCTGGCCGATCGCGTGTTGGTGATGGCGGACGGCCGGATCGCGCACGAGACGGCGGTGGAGCTGCCCCGGCCGCGGGACGTCGGGGACCCGCGATGGACGGCGCTGCGGGCCCAACTGCTCGGCCGCCTGGGCGTGGCCGAAGCGGACGGCGGCGCGGACAGCCACGTGGACGGCGACGTGGACGGCGGCGCGGGCGTGCGGCGGACACCCGACGGACGGGGTGCCGACAGATGACGTCCGGCGGCCGGCAGCTGACGCCTGACGTGCCACCCGGTCCCGGCGCCGTCCCGGCCAGCTCCACATCCCGACCGGCGCCACCATCCCGACCAGTGCCGCCCCCTCCCGGTGGGGAACGGCAGAACGGAAGTGACGGACCCCTTATGAGACGTGCATCGATCACCGGCCGGGCGGCGGGCCGCCGCCGGCCGTCCCTCGCCCTGGCCGCGCTGCCCCTCGTCCTGGTGCTGGCGTCCTGCGGCGGTGCCTCGCGGGCGGACGGGACCGGGGGCGGGCTCGGCGGGCGCACCGACGGCAAGGGGTCGCCGACGCTGAACGTCGGGGACCAGAAAGGGGGTTCGGAGGCGATGCTGCGGGCGGCCGGCGAGCTGGACCACCTGCCGTACACGATCAAGTGGTCGACGTTCACCTCGGGGCCGCCGCTGCTGGAGGCGGTCAACGCCGGGGCGGTGGACGTCGGGGCGGTCGGCAACACCCCGCCGGTGTTCGCGGGCGCCGCGCGCTCGAAGATCAAGGTAATCGCGGGGTCCCACAGCCGGTCGGACGGTGAGGCGATCCTGGTGAAGAAGGACTCGCCGCTCAGGTCCCCTGCGGAGCTCAAGGGCAAGTCGATCGCGGTGGCGCAGGGCAGTTCGGCGCACTACCAGCTGATCGCGTCCTTGCAGGCCGCGGGGCTGTCGCCGAAGGACGTCACGCTCAACTACCTCCAGCCGGCGGACGCACTGGCCGCGTTCACCCGCGGGAAGGTCGATGCCTGGGCGGTGTGGGACCCGTACACCTCGCAGGCGCTCGACCAGGCCGGCGCCCGGATCCTGACGACGGGTCAGGGACTGGTGAACGGGCTGAGTTTCCAGGTCGCCGCGCCCTCCGCGCTGGACGACGGGGCGAAGTCGGCGGCGCTGGAGGACTACACGGCGCGGCTGCGGCGGGCCCAGGACTGGGTGTTCCGGCATCCGGCGGCCTGGGCGAAGACCTGGGCGAAGGCGACCGGGCTGCCGGAGGGGGTGGCGCGGGACGCGGTCCGGCGCACCCGGGGGACGGCGGTGCCGGTCGCCGTGGACCGGGCCGCCATCGGCTCCGAGCAGCGCATCGTGGACGCCTTCGCCGCGCTGAAGCTGATCCCGCGGTCCTTCGACTTCGGGGAGTTGGTCGATCCCCGCTTCAACGGCGGTCTGCCGCCTTCGGGCACGGCGCCGCGTACCTACGGAAAGGCCCAGTGACATGTCCGTACATCTGCATTGGTTCCTGCCGACCGGCGGTGACGGTCGGACCCTCGTGGACCGGCACGCCTACACCGACGGGGGCATCCGGCGGGACCGGATCACCCCGGTGAGCGGGGTGCGCGCACCGGACGTCGGGTATCTGACGCAGATCGCAGGAGCCGCCGAGCAGTTGGGGTTCGAGGCGGTGCTCACCCCGACCGGTACGTGGTGCGAGGACGCCTGGCTGACGACGATGGCGCTGACGCAGGTCACCGAGCGGCTGAAGTTCCTGGTGGCGTTCCGGCCGGGGGTGATCTCGCCGGTGCTGGCCGCGCAGATGGCGGCCACCTTCCAGCGGGTCTCGCGGGGGCGGCTGCTGCTGAACGTGGTGACGGGCGGGGACTCGACCGAGCAGAAGCGGTTCGGCGACCATCTGGACCATGATCAGCGGTATGCGCGCACCGACGAGTTCCTGCGGATCGTGCGGGGGGTGTGGGGCGGCCGGCCGTTCGACTTCCAGGGGGAGCACTACCAGGTCGAGGGCGGACTGACCGCGCTTCCGCCGGATCCGCTGCCGGAGATCTTCTTCGGTGGGTCCTCGGCGGCGGCCGGCCCGGTGGCGGCACGGAACGTCGATGTCTATCTGACCTGGGGCGAGCCGCCGGAGCAGGTGCGGCAGAAGATCGACTGGATCCGGGGGCTGGCGGAGCGGGAGGGGCGGACGGTGCGGTTCGGGATCCGGCTGCACACCCTCTCGCGGGACTCCTCGAAGGAGGCGTGGGCGACCGCGAACCGGCTGCTGGACGACCTCGACCCGGACACCGTGGCCGCCGCCCAGCAGGCCCTGGGCAGGAGCGAGTCGGTGGGCCAGCAGCGGATGTTGGCGCTGCACGGCGGTTCGCGCGACGCGTTGGAGATCTCGCCCAACCTGTGGGCGGGGGTCGGTCTGGTGCGCGGCGGCGCGGGCACCGCGCTGGTCGGCAGCCATGCCGAGGTGGCCGACCGGATCGAGGAGTACCACGCGCTGGGCATCGAGCACTTCGTGCTGTCGGGGTATCCGCACCTGGAGGAGGCGTACTGGTTCGGCGAGGGGGTTCGGCCGGAGCTCGCCGCGCGGGGGCTGCTGCCCGCCGGCCCGTCGCCGCTGGCCGGCGTCCCGGCGGCGAACGGGCGGCCGGCCTCGGCTCCGGGTGGCGCACCGCTGCTGGTGGCCGGCGGGCGCTGAGCCGGACGCGGCACGCGCGGTGGGGCTGGGCGGGAAGATCCCGGCCCCACCGCGAGTTAGTAGAAACATGAACTACACCGGGGTGCGTGAGGTCGAGGTCGTGGTGATCGGTGCCGGGCAGGCGGGCCTGGCCGCCGCCTTCCATCTGGGGCGCACCGGCTACCGGCCGGACGCGGACTTCGTCATCCTCGACCACTCCCCGCACCCCGGCGGCGCCTGGCAGTTCCGCTGGCCCACCCTGACCTACGACAAGGTGCACGGGATGCACGCACTGCCCGGCATGGCGCTGACCGACGCCGATCCGGCGCGGCCGTCGGCCGAGGTGATCGGCGGGTACTTCGCGGCCTACGAGCAGCGGTTCGGGCTGCGGGTGCACCGGCCGGTGAGCGTCACCGCGGTGCGGGACGCCGACGACGGCCGACTGCTGGTGGAGACCTCGCAGGGGCGGTACGCGGCGCGGGCGGTGATCAACGCGACCGGGACGTGGGACCGGCCGTTCTGGCCCCGGTTCCCGGGCCAGGAGGGCTTCCGCGGGCGGCAGCTGCACAGTGCGCAGTACCGCGGCCCCGAGGAGTTCCGCGGCGCCCGGGTGGTGGTCGTCGGGGGCGGCACCTCGGCCGTCCAGCAGCTGATCGAGATCGCGCCGGTGGCCGCGGCGACGACCTGGGTGACCCGCCGGCCGCCGGTGTTCCGCGCCGGGCCGTTCGGCGCGGACGAGGGGCGGGCCGCGGTCGCGCTGGTGGCGGAACGGGTCCGGCAGGGGCTGCCGCCGCGCAGCGTGGTGAGCGTGACCGGGCTGCCGATGACCGAGGCGGTCCGGCGGGCCCGGGAGAGCGGCGTCCTGGACCGGCTTCCGCTCTTCGCCCGGGTGACCCCGAACGGGGTGGCCTGGGACGACGGGCGGACCGTCGAGGCCGATGTGCTGCTGTACGCGACCGGCTTCCGGGCCGCCATCGACCATCTCGCGCCGCTGCGGCTGCGCGAGGCGGGCGGCGGCATCCGGATGGCCGGGACCCGGGCGGTGCGCGACCCCCGGGTGCACCTCGTCGGCTACGGGCCGTCCGCCAGCACCATCGGCGCCAATCGGGCGGGCCGGTCCGCGGTCCACGAGATCCGGCGGCTGCTGGCCGGGACGGCGGACGGCCCGCCGGCGCCGGACGGACCGCGCCGGCCCGGGGCCGGGATCCGGGGCGCGGCCGTACCCGGTCCCCGCCCGGCCGACGACCTCGTGGGGCGGGCGCCCGGTTACGCGGCCGGGGCGGCGGCCGTCCCGTCCACCGGGACGCGGCTGAGTTCCCGGGCCCGCAGCCGGGCGTAGCCGGGCCGGATCACCTCGTTGATCAGGGCGGTCCGCTCGTCGAAGGGCAGGAAGGCGGCCTTGGCGGCGTTGACCGTGAACTCCTCCAGTTCGGCGGTGCCGTAGCCGAAGGTGTCCCGCAGGTGCTGGAACTCCTGCGTCATGGTGGTGCCGCTGACCAGTCGGTTGTCGGTGTTGAGGCAGACCCGGAAGCCGAGCCGGCGGAGCAGGTCGATGGGGTGCTCGGGGTAGCTGGCGGCGGCGCCGGTCTGAAGGTTGGAGGTCGGGCAGACCTCCAGGGCGATCCGCATGTCGCGGACGTAGGAGGCGAGCCGGCCGAGGGTGACCTGGCCGTCCGCGCCGATCGTGATGTCGTCGGTGAGGCGGACGCCGTGGCCGATGCGGTGGGCGCCGCAGCGCAGCACCGCCTCGTGGATGGAGTCCATGCCGACCGCCTCGCCGGCGTGGATGGTGACCCGGGCGCCCTCGGCGCGCAGGTAGTCGAAGGCTTCGGCGTGCCGGCTGGCCGGGTTGCCGATCTCGCCGCCGGCGATGTCGAAGCCGACCACACCGCGGTCGCGGTGGGCGACGGCGAGCCGGGCGATCTCCGGGGAGCGATCGGCGTGCCGCATGGCGCACAGCAGCGTGCCGATGCGGATCCGGTGACCGGCCGCGGCGGCGCGGCGCTCGCCGTCCCGGAAGCCCTCGTTGACCGCGTCGACGACCTCGTCGAGGGTGAGGCCGCCGGCCAGGTGCTGCTCGGGGGCGTAGCGGACCTCGGCGTAGACCACGCCATCGGCGGCCAGGTCCTCGGCGCACTCGGCGGCGATCCGGGACAGCGCCGCGCGGGTCTGCATCACGGCGCAGGTGTGCGCGAAGGTCTCCAGGTAGCGCTCCAGGGAGCCGGAGTCTGCGGCGTCGCGGAACCACACGGCCAGTGCGGCGGGGTCAGTGGTGGGCAGGTTCCGGTACCCGATGGCCGCGGCCAGCTCGATGATCGTCTCCGGACGCAGACCGCCGTCGAGGTGGTCGTGGAGGAGCACCTTGGGGGCGCGGCGGATGCGCTCCCGGTCGAGGGCGTGGGCGGACTGCGGCGGAAGCTTGTCAGACAAGGTCATGGGGCGGGAGTATGACACGTCCCGCCGCCACCGGGCGACCGGGTCCCGGCGGGCGGTCGGGCCCGGCGGCATCCGGGCCGGTCAGCGCGCCTGCCACACCGGGAGCGCGGGGGCGCCCGGCGGCAGCATGTGCTTGGCCGCCAGCAGCGGCGTGCGCTCCAGCCGTACGACCTGGGTGACCAGCACACCGGGGGTGTCGGCGGGGCGGCCCAGCTGCGCGCCGCGCTGCCGGCCGAGGGTGGTGGCCACGATGGTGCTGCTGCCGGTCAGCGGCAGCCCGCGCCCGGCGTCCAGCAGCAGGCCGAGCATCGACGACGCCCCGCCGCCGGGCCCCTCGAACGCCGCGACGGCGTCCGGCAGCAGCTCAGCCAACGTCTCGTCCGAGGCCCACTCCTGGGTCAGGCAGGCCGGGAGTCCGCCGACCTCGATCACGCTCTCCCAGAAGCGCACCTCGCCGTGGGCCGGCAGGACCAGGTGCTGGGTGGAGAAGTCGGTGGGCTCCTCGCGGGTGCGGGCCAACGGCACGGTCACGACCTGCCGGCCCGCCCCGAGCAGCGACTCCACCGGCTTGAGGAACTCGAAGCCGCGCGGCGGCAGATGGTGGCTGACCGTGCGGCCCACCCCGCGCCGCACGGTGATCACACCGTCCTCCTGGAGCAGGATCAGCGCCTCGCGCAGCGCCGGACGGCTCACGCCCAGTTCGGCGGCGAGCCGGGGCTCGGTGGGCAGGGTCGCGCCCGGCGGATAGGTGCCGGCGCGAATGGCCTCGACCATCCGCTCGTACAGCGCGACGACCGGCCGCCGCTGGGGCCGGCCCGCACCGTTCCCCCGCTCCCGTTGTCTGCCAACCATCTGCGCCTCCCCGCGTCCGTGGTCCGACCGCCCGCGCCGCGCCCCGGGCAGGCGCGCACGGCCAGTTTCCCACCGCCGAGGCGCCGGTGACCGTCCACCCCTGACTCGCCACCCCGAGAGCCGCGGCCATGGAGGCCGCGCCCTCACGCTCCCTTGTCAGACAACACGCTTCCCAACAGACAGGCGCCGCTCCCCCTCGTCCCGGGAGGGGAGCGGCGCCTTCCGTGTGCCGGCGGGTCAACTGCCGTGGTGGGCCGGGTCCTTGGCCGGCGGCCGGCTACTCGTCCAGCGGTCGGTGCGCGGTCTCCGGCAGCGCCAGATAGACGAAGAAGGACACCAGGCAGATCACCGCGACGTACCAGGGGAAGAGGTCCGGGTGGCCGGCCTGCTTGAACCACGTGCCGACGTACGGGGCGGTGCCGCCGAAGAGCGCGACGGTCAAGGAGTACGGGAAGCCGATGCCGGCGGCGCGTACCCGGGCCGGGAAGAGCTCGGCGTTCACCGCGGCGGCGATCGAGGTGTAGCCGGTGAGCAGCACCATGCCGGCGCACTGCACCAGCAGCAGGGAGACGAACGCGTCGGTGACCAGGTGGAGCAGCGGCACCGCCGACACGGCGAAGCCCAGCGCGAAGACGAGCAGCATCGGCTTGCGGCCGATGCGGTCCGAGAGCAGACCGCCGAGCGGCTGGAGCAACGCGAAGAAGGCCAGCGACAGGGTGCCGACGGTGAGCGCGTCGCCCTTGTCGAAGCCGGCGTTGACCTGCGCGTAGGTGGGGAGGTAGGTGGTCCAGGTGTAGTACGCGATGGTGCCGCCGGCGGTGATGCCGCAGATCAGGAGCGACTGGCGGGGGTAGCGGCGCAGGCCCTCGAAGAGGCCGGGACGGCCGGCCGATTGCGCGGTACCGGCTCCCGCGGCGTCGGGGTCCTGGGTCAGGGTCTCCCGGGCGCCGCGCCGGACCCACAGCCCGAGCAGACTCAGCAGGGCGCCGAGGAGGAACGCGATCCGCCAGCCCCACCGGCCCATCTGGTCCTCGGTGAGCAGCCCGGCGAGCAGCGCCCCGGTGCCGGCGGCGAGCAACTGGCCGGCGGTGGTGGAGACGTACTGGAAGCTGGCGAACAGGCCGCGCCGGCCCGGCCCGGCGGACTCCACCAGGAACGTGGTGGACGCCGCGAACTCGCCGCCCACCGACAGGCCCTGCACCAGCCGGGCGACGACCAGCACGATCGGGGCGAGGACGCCGGTGGCCGCGTAGGTGGGCGTGAGCGCGACCAGCAGGCTGCCGCCGCCCATCAGGAGGATGGTCAGGGTCAGCGCGGCGCGCCTGCCGCGACGGTCGGCGACCGCGCCCATCAGCAGCCCGCCGATCGGTCGCATGAAGAAGCCGACCGCGAACACCGCGAAGGTGGAGAGCAGCGGCACCAGGGAGTTGCCGGCGCCCTTGGGGAAGATCTGGTCGGCGAAGTAGACGGCCAGGAAGGAGTAGGCGTACCAGTCGTACCACTCGACGGCGTTGCCGATGGAGGCGGCGGCCAGTTGCCGCAGCCGCGACGGCGGACGGTCGCCGCCGGGTGCCCGGTCCTCGACTATGGGCTGTGCGCTCGACATGGTCCTCCGCTCCCGGTCCTTCTCCTCGGCCTGCCGCTGGGGCAGGATGACCCGACAGGTGATCATGTACCGGTGAGGCGGGTCGCCGCCAGGGGAAATAGGCGGTCGGGCCGCAGTCGCAAGACCGCGGAAAGGCGGTGGCAATGTTGCGGCAACGTCCGGGCGATGTCCGGTGGTCCGCCGCCCCGGCCGGCGGACCACCGGGAGGCGAGCGCGAGGAGGAGGCACCGTGCGGGTAGCACTGTTCGTCACCTGCATCAACGACACGCTCCAGCCACGGACCGGGCGGGCGGTGGTGACCCTGTTGGAGCGGCTGGGCGTCGACGTCGACTTCCCGGCCGAGCAGAGCTGCTGCGGCCAACCGCAGTTCAACACCGGCTACCGGCACGCCACCGAGCCGCTGGTGCGCCGCTTCGACCGGGCGTTCAAGGACTACGACTACGTGGTGACCCCGTCCGGCTCCTGTGCGGCGATGGTGCGGGACAACTACCCGCGGATCGCGGCCAGGGCCGCCGCGGAGGGGCGCGGCCGGGAGCTGACCGAGGCCGCGGCGCGGGCCGTGCCCAAGACGTACGAGCTGACGGAGTTCCTGGTGGACGTGTTGAAGGTGACCGACGTCGGCGCGTACTACCCGCACACCATCACCTACCACCCCACCTGCCACGGGCTGCGGGTGCTGGGGCTCGGGGACCGGCCGCGGCGACTGCTGGAGCAGGTGCGGGGGTTGACGCTGAAGGAGTTGCCGGGCGCCGAGGAGTGCTGCGGGTTCGGCGGGACGTTCGCGGTGAAGAATCCGGCGGTGTCGACCGCGATGGGCGCCGACAAGGTCCGGGCGGTGACCGGGACCGGCGCGGAGGCGGTCTGCACGGTGGACAACTCCTGTCTGCTGCACATCGGGGGCATGCTCGCCCGGCAGGGGTCGCCGGTCCGGCCGGTGCACCTCGCGGAGATCCTGGCCAGCACGGAGGCGGACACCGCGGCGGGCGGCGCGGCCGGCCGGGCCGCCGGGGCGGAAGGGGGCGCGCGATGAGCCGCAGCTTCCTCGGGATGCCGGCGTTCCCCCGGGCCGCGGCCGTCTCCACCCGCGACCCCCGGCTGCGGGCCAACCTCGCCCATGCCACCCACACCATCCGCGACAAGCGGGCCCGGGCGGTGGCCGAGCTGGACGACTGGGCGCAGCTGCGGGCCGCCGGCGCCGCGGTGAAGGACCGGACGCTGCGTCATCTCGACCACTATCTGGAGCAGTTGGAGGAGTCGGTGGCCGCCGCGGGCGGCCATGTGCACTGGGCGGCGGACGCCGACGAGGCCAACCGGATCGTCACCCGGCTGGTCCGGGAGACCGGCGAACGCGAGGTCGTCAAGGTCAAGTCGATGGCCACACAGGAGATCGGCCTCAACGAGGCGCTGGCCGAGGCGGGCATCCGGGCGTACGAGACGGACCTGGCGGAGCTGATCGTGCAGCTCGGCGACGACCTCCCGTCGCACATCCTGGTGCCGGCGATCCACCGCAACCGCGGCGAGATCCGCGACATCTTCCGTCGGGAGATGGGCAAGTGGGGGCGTCCCGCGCCGGAGGGGCTCTCCGACTCCCCCACCGAACTGGCGGAGGCCGCCCGGCTGCACCTGCGGGAGAAGTTCCTCACCGCCAAGGTGGGGATCTCCGGCGCCAACTTCATGGTCGCCGAGACCGGCACCCTGGTCGTCGTGGAGTCCGAGGGCAACGGCCGGATGTGCCTGACCCTGCCGGAGACCCTGATCTCCGTCGTCGGCATCGAGAAGACCGTGCCGACCTGGCAGGACCTGGAGGTCTTCCTGCAGTTGCTGCCCCGCTCGTCCACCGCCGAGCGGATGAACCCGTACACCACCACCTGGACCGGGACCACGGACGGCGACGGGCCGCGTGCCTTCCATCTCGTGCTGCTCGACAACGGGCGGACCGACACCCTGGCCGACGCGGTGGGCCGGCAGGCGCTGCGCTGCATCCGCTGCTCGGCGTGTCTGAACGTCTGCCCCGTCTACGAGCGGGCCGGCGGGCACGCCTACGGATCGCCCTACCCCGGCCCCATCGGCGCCATCCTCACCCCGCAACTGCGCGGCATGGCCGGCCCGTTGGAGGAGTCGTTGCCGTACGCGTCGTCGCTGTGCGGTGCGTGCTACGAGGTGTGCCCGGTGGCGATCGACATCCCGGAGGTGCTGGTGCATCTGCGGGAACGGGTGGTCGAGGGCGGCCCGGTGACGCGGCGCGGGGCCCGGGTCGTCCTCAAACCGGCCAAGGGGCATGCCGCGGAGCGGGCCGCGATGCGCGCCGCGGCCTGGGCGTTCGACCATCCGGGCGTGCTGCGCGGCGGGATGCGGCTGGCCGCCCGGACCCGGCGGCTGCATCCACGGCGGCTGCCGGGTCCGGGCCGCGCCTGGTCCGACACCCGCGCGCTGCCGACGGTGCCGGCCGAGTCGTTCCGCGACTGGTGGCGGCGCACCCGGGGCGATGCCGGGGGCAGCGAGAGGGGAGGCGTCAAGTGAGCGGCAGGGACGTGGTGTTGGCGCGGGTGCGCCGGGCGTTGGCCGACGTGCCGCGCGGCGAGGGGCCGCACGATCCGCCGGTCCCCCGGGACTACCGCCGGGTGCACGGCTCCCGGACGGTCGAGGAGACCGTGGAGCTGCTGGCGGAGAACCTCGCGGACTACCGGGCCGTGGTGCACCGCTGCGCGCCCGCCGGGCTGCCGGCGCTGATCGCCCGGCTGCTGGCGGCGCGCGGGGCGCGGACCGTGGTGGTGCCGGCCGGGCTGGACCCGCGGTGGCTGTCCGCGGCGGAGGTCGCCGCGCGCCCGGACCGGGCCACGGACACCGCGCGGGACCTGGCCGCGGTGGACAGCGTGCTGACGGGGTGCGCGCTGGCCGTCGCGGAGACCGGCACGCTGGTGCTGGACGCCGGCCCGGATCAGGGGCGGCGCCGGATCACCCTCGTCCCGGACCACCACATCTGTGTGGTGCGGGTCCCGGATCAGGTCGTCGGGTCGGTCCCCGAGGCGCTGCCGCGGCTGGCCCCGGAGCGCCCGTTGACGTGGATCTCCGGGCCGTCGGCCACCAGCGACATCGAGCTCGACCGGGTAGAGGGGGTGCACGGCCCGCGGACGCTGGAGGTGGTGCTGATGGCGGCGGACGGCGAGGGGTGAGCCGGGGCCGGCCGCCGGGGCGCTGCCGCACCGCCGGGCCGCGCGGAGGGTGACCCTGTCGGTGGTACGCACCCGATGCGTACCACCGACAGGTGTCTGGGTGCCCCGCGCGCCGGGCGGAAGACTCCTGGTCGTCGCGATCGAGCAGAGGACCGAGAGGCAGACGGCAACCATGAGCAACAACGACAACTCCCCTATCTGGCAGGCCGGTTGGGCCACCGCGGTGCAGCGGCCCAGCGTGGGGTTCCACAAGAACTGGGCCGAGGAGGGCTTCACGGACCAGACCCTGCGGCAGACCGTGCGGGTCACCGGCGCGGGGACCCGGGCCCGGATCAAGCTCTCCAACCGGTACGGCACCGCGCCGCTGGAGGTGTCCGGCGCGAGCATCGCCCGGTCCGGCGACGGCGCGGCGGTGGCGGCCGGTTCGGTCCGGCGGCTGACGTTCGGCGGGTCGGAGTCGGTGCGGATCCCGGCCGGCACGGAGGTCTACAGCGACCCGGCGGAGGTGACCGTGGCGGCGCTGGAATCGCTCACCGTGTCGCTGTACTTCGCCGGGCCGAGCGGGCCGGCGACGTTCCACGCACAGGCGTGGGCCACCGCGTACCGGGCCGCGGGCGCCCAGTTGGGCGAGGTGGATCCGGCGGTCTTCGGGGAGACCACGGTGTCGTGGTACTACCTGGCCGCGGTGGAGCTGGCGGACGGAGGTCCGGTGCGGCGGGACACCGTGGTGCTGTTCGGTGACTCGATCACCGACGGCTTCGGGTCGACCGTCGACGCCGACCGGCGCTACTCGGACGCGCTGGCCGAGCGGCTGGCCGCCGAGGGCCGTCCGCTGCGGGTCCTCAACCTGGGTATCGGCGGCAATCTGCTGCTGAACGACTCGGAGTGGTTCGGCGAGCGGGCCGGGGCAAGGTTCGATCGCGATGCGCTGGCGCAGCCGGGCGTGCGCTCGGTGGTCGTGCTGGTCGGCCTGAACGACATCGGGTTCAGCGAGGTCGACCTGCCGACGTACAAGCCCGCCCCGGACAACGCTCCGGAGCAACTCATCGCGGGCTACCGGGAGTTGATCGAGCGGGCGCATGCGGCGGCGGTGCGGGTCATCGGGGCGACGATCCTGCCGTTCAAGGGGTCGGAGTACCACACCCCGGCCGCGGAGGCGAAGCGTCGGGCGGTCAACGAGTGGATCCGGACGGGCGGCGCGTTCGACGCGGTGGTCGACTTCGCGGCGGTGATGGCGGATCCGGCCGACCCGGACGCGCTGCTGCCCGCCTACGACTGCGGGGACTTCAAGCACCCGAGCGACGAGGGGTACCGGGTGATGGCGCGGGCGCTCGATCCGGCCGCGCTCTGACCACCGTCCGGCTCCCCGCCGTCGCTCCCCCGGGTCGCCCCGGCCGCGCCGCGGGACGCCCCGGGGGCGGTCACACCAGGATCCCGGGGGCGCGGCCGTCGTCCGCGGGGTCGGCCGCGTCGTCGTCCGCGGTCTCCCGGTCGGTGTCGCGGCGGACCAGGGCGGCGTAGCGGCCGTCGGCGGCCAGCAGTTCGTCGTGGGTGCCGCGTTCGGCGATCCGGCCGCCGTCCAGGACGACGATCTGGTCGGCGTCCCGGACCGTGGAGAGGCGGTGCGCGATGGTGAGGGTGGTGCGGCCCGCGGACAGCGCGTCGACGGCCCGTTGGACGGCGTGTTCGGTGCGGGTGTCCAGGGCGCTGGTGGCCTCGTCGAGGACGAGCACCGGCGGGTCGCGCAGGATGGTCCGCGCGATGGCCAGGCGCTGCTTCTCGCCGCCGGAGAAGCGGTAGCCGCGCTCGCCGACGACGGTGTCGTAGCCGTCGGGGAGGGCCGCGATGTGGTCGTGGATCTGGGCGGTCCGGGCGGCGCGCTCGATCTCCTCGTCGGTGGCGTCGGGCTTGGCGAAGCGGAGGTTCTCGGCGACCGAGGCGTGGAAGAGGTAGGTCTCCTGGGAGACCACGCCGACCGCGCGGGCGAGGGTGTCGAAGCCGAGGTCGCGGACGTCGGTGCCGTCGAGGGTGACCCGGCCGTCGGTGACGTCGTACAGGCGCGGGACGAGGTAGCTCAGGGTGGTCTTGCCGCTGCCGGTCGGGCCGACGACGGCGAGGCTGCTGCCGGCCGGGACGGTCAGGTCGATGCCGTCGAGGGTGGGGGCGGCGTCCGGGTCGTAGCCGAAGGAGACGTTCGCGAAGCGGATCTCGCCGCGCGGGGCGGGGAGGTGCACGGGTTCGGCGGGCTCGGCGATGGCGACCGGCAGGTCGAGGTACTCGAAGATGCGCTGGAAGAGCGCGAGCGAGGTCTGCATCTGGACGCCGGTGGCCAGCAGGGAGACGGTGGGGCGCAACAGGCTCTGCTGGAGGGTGACGAAGGCGACCAGGGTGCCGAGGGAGAAGACCGGGCCGCCGAGCTGCAGGACCAGGCCGGCCGCCCAGTAGATGAGCGCGGGCATGGCGGCCATGACGATGCCGATGGTGGCCATCCGCCAGCGGCCGGCCATGTTGGCGCGCACCTCCAGATCGACCAGGCGCTCGGACTCGCCGGCGAAGCTCTTGGTGAGCGAGTCGGCGCGGCCCATGGTGCGGCCGAGCAGCACGCCGCTGACCGAGAGGGACTCGGTGACCATCGCGGACATGGTCGCCATCTGCTTCTGCCGCTTGGCGGTGATCTTCTTGCGTTCGTTGCCGACCCGGCGGCTGATCCAGACGAAGAGCGGGAGCAGCAGCAGCGAGACGACGGTCAGCCGCCAGTCGAGGGCGATCATGGCGACGACGGTGGCGGTGACCGAGGTCAGGTTGGAGACCAGGGACGTCGCGGTGGAGGTGACGGTGGCCTGCATCCCGCCGATGTCGTTGGCGATCCGGGACTGGACCTCGCCGGTGCGGGTCCGGGTGAAGAAGGCCAGCGGCATCCGCTGGAGCTTGGCGTAGACGGCGGTGCGCAGGTCGTGCATGACGCGCTGGCCGACGGTGGTGGAGATCAGGGTCTGCAGGACGCCGAAGACGCTGGTGGTGACCGCGGTGGCGATCATGCCGAGGGCGAGCAGGGTCAGCAGGCCGGTGCGCCGGCCGGGTATGGCGACGTCGAGGATCTCGCGAAGGAGGAACGGGGAGGCCACCGAGACCAGGGAGGAGGCGGCGACGAGCAGGCCGACCAGGGTCAGCCGGCCGCGGTAGGGGCGGAACAGCGCGAGGATCCGCCGCAGCTGGACCGGGGCGTCCGGGTCCTTGGGGGGCGGGGTCCAGTTCGGCTCTTCGGGACGCATGGGCTCCTCACGAGAGCGGGAGGGCGGGAACGCAGGGGGCGGGAACCAGGAGGGCGGGAGGAGGAAACTTTGCCGAGCCTAGCTCATTGTTACCTATACTCACAATGAATCTTGTCCTGTATCCTGGGGCCATGCCCTCCCCCGAGCCGTCGATCAGCGTCAACGAGGCCAACGTGGCCGAGCAGCTGGTGCGGCTGACCCGCCGGATGCAGCGCGCCCAGAAGCGACACATGGCCCACCTGGACGTCCCCTTCACCCCCGCGCAGTCCCGCGTGCTGCGGATCGTCGGCCACTGCCGCGACACCCCGCCCCGGATGGCCGACCTGGCCGAGCGGCTGGAGGTGGTCCCCCGGGCGGTGACGACGCTGGTGGACGCGCTGGAGGCGAACGGCACGGTGCGCCGGGTGCCCGATCCGACCAACCGCCGGGTGGTGCGGATCGAGCTGACCGACACCGGCCGGTCCGCGCTCCGGGCGTTGCGCGGCGCGCGCCGGGCCGCCGCGGAGGAGATCCTGGCTCCGCTGACCGTCGAACAGCGCGAGGTGCTCGGCGGTCTGCTCGCCACCCTCGTCGACGGACCGGGTGAACCGCACTGACCTGACGCACTGGCCTGCCGCGCCACCTGACGCGCAGTCAACCGGAGGTGACCGTGCCCCTGCTGGAGCCCACACCCGAGGCCCTGCGGCCCCGCACCACCCGGCCCGCACCGGACCGGGTGCCCGAGCGGCTGGCGGCCGGCACCCCCGAGCCGCTGCGCGGCGACCTGATCGCGCTGCTCGGCCCGGACAAGGTGCGGCACACGGTCTCCGACCTGGTGCGCTACGCCTCCGACGCCAGCCCGTACCGCTTCCTCCCGCAGGTCGTGGTGGTCGCCGAGACCACCGAGGACATCGCCGCGGTGTTCGCCTATGCCCGCGCCCACGGCCGCCATGTGGTCTTCCGGGCCGCCGGGACGTCCCTCAACGGCCAGGCGCAGGGCGAGGACATCCTCGTCGACGTGCGCCGCCACTGGGCCGGGATCGAGGTGCTGGACGACGGCGCCCGGGCCCGGATCCGGCCCGGCACCACCGTCCTGCGGGCCAACGTCACGCTCGCCCGGTACGGCCGGCTGCTGGGCCCCGACCCGGCCAGCGCCATCGCCTGCACCGTGGGCGGGGTGGTCGCCAACAACGCCTCCGGGATGACCGCCGGCACCACCCGCAACTCCTACCGGACGCTGGACTCGCTGACCTTCGTGCTGCCGTCCGGCACCGTCGTCGACACCGCGCGCCCGGACGCCGACGCCCGGTTGGCGCGTGCCGAACCGGTGCTCTGCACCGAACTGCTGGCCCTCAAGGCGGAGATCGAGGCGGACCCGGAGCTGGTCGCCCGGATCCGCGCCAAGTACACGATCAAGAACACCAACGGCTACCGCCTGGACGCCTTCCTCGACGGGCGGACGCCGGTGGACATCCTGCGCGGGCTGCTGGTCGGCTCCGAGGGGACCCTCGGCTTCATCGCCGAGACGGTCTTCACGACCCTGCCGCTGGACCGGCACACCTCCAGCGCGCTGCTCTTCTTCCCCTCCCTCGCCGCCGCGGCCGCCGCCGTCCCGCGCTTCACCGAGGCGGGCGCCCGGGCCGTGGAGCTGATGGACGGCAACACCCTGCGCGCGTCGGTGCGGGTGTCCGGGGTGCCCGCCGACTGGGCGGAGCTGCCCAAGGAGACCGCCGCGCTGCTGGTGGAGTTCCGGGCGCCGGACGAGGCGGCGCAGCGGGCGTACGAGGAGGCGGCGGCGCGGGCGCTGGACGGGCTGGAGCTGGTCGCCCCGGTGCCGTCGGTCGCCAACGCCTTCACCCGGGACGCGGCCGTGATCGGCGGCTACTGGAAGGCCCGCAAGGCGTTCGTCACCGCGGTCGGCGGCTCCCGCCCGTCCGGTACGACCCTGATCACCGAGGACTTCGCGGTCCCGCCGGTCCGGCTCGCCGACGCCTGCACGGCGCTGCTGGAACTCCAGGACCGGCACGGCTTCGACGCCGCGGTCGCCGGCCACGCCGCCCACGGCAACCTGCACTTCCTGCTCGCCTTCGACGCCGCCGACCCCGACGACGTGGCCCGCTACGCCGCCTTCATGGACGACTTCTGCCGGCTGACCGTCGCGCGGTTCGACGGCTCGCTCAAGGCCGAGCACGCCACCGGCCGGAACATCGCGCCGTTCCTGGAGCTGGAATGGGGGCCGCGGGCCACGGAGTTGATGTGGCGGATCAAGGAGACGGTGGACCCCGGGGGCATCCTCGCCCCGCGGATCCTCCTCGACCGCGACCCGCGGGCGCATCTGCGCGGGCTGAAGACGATCCCCCGGGTCGAGGCGGTCGCCGACCCGTGCATCGAGTGCGGCTTCTGCGAACCGACCTGCCCCAGCGAGGACCTGACCACCACCCCCCGCCAGCGGATCGTGCTGCGCCGCGAGATGCACCGCCAACCGCCCCGCTCCGCGGTCAGCGACGCACTGCTGGACGCCTACGGCTACGACGCGGTGGACACCTGCGCCGGCGACTCCACCTGCAAGCTGGCCTGCCCGGTCGGCATCGACACCGGCGCGCTGATGAGGGACTTCCGGCACCGGCGGCACTCCCCGCGCGAGGAGTGGATCGCCGAGCGGACCGCCCGGCACTTCGCGGCGGTCGAGCGGGCCGCCCGGCTGGCGGTGGCCGCCGCCGGGCGGCTGGACGACCGGTGGCTGACGACGGTGACCGGCGCGGCCCGCAGGGCCGTCCGCCCCGACCTGGTGCCGGAGTGGCTGCCGCGGCTCCCCGGCGCCGCGGCCCGCCGGCTGCCCCGGACGCGCCGGACCGACGCGACCGCGGTGTACTACCCGGCCTGCGTCAACCGGATCTTCGGCGGACCCGCCGACCACCGCGGGCCGTCCCTCCCCGAGGCGGTGGTGGCGCTCGCCCGGCGGGCCGGCCGCCCGGTGTGGATCCCGCCGGACGTCACCGGCACCTGCTGCGCCACCATCTGGCACTCCAAGGGCTACGAGCGGGGCAACCGCCTGATGGCCAACCGCGTCGTCGAGGCGGCCTGGGGCTGGACGGCCGGCGGACAGCTGCCGCTGCTGGTGGACGCGTCCTCCTGCGCCCTGGGCCTGGCCCACGAGGTCGAGCCGCACCTCACCCCGTTCAACCGCTCGCTGCACGCCGAACTGACCGTCGTGGACTCGGTCGTCTGGGCCGCGGACCTCCTCCCCGACCTGGCGGTCCACCGCACCCTCGGCTCCGCCGTCCTCCACCCCACCTGCGCCATGCAGCACCTGGGCGACGAGGGGGAGTTGCGGCGGGTCGCCGAGGCGTGCGCCCGCGAGGTGGTGGTCCCCGACGACGCGGGCTGCTGCGCCTTCGCCGGCGATCGCGGCCTGCTGCACCGGGAGTTGACCGAGTCCGCCACGGCGAAGGAGGCGGCCGAGGTCACCGCCCGCCACTTCGACGCGCACCTCTCGGCCAACCGCATGTGCGAGATCGGCATGGACCACGCCACAGACGGCCGGGGGTACCGCTCGGCCCTCCTCGCCCTGGAGTGGGCCACACGACCGGGCACCTCCGACCCGGCCGGCGGGTGAGGACGCGCGGGCGTCAGCGGGCCAGGCGCAGGGCCACGGCGCCGTGCGCGGGCACGGTGAGCTGCGCCTGCCCGTCGCCGCCCACGGTCACCGTGTGCCCGTCGCACGCCGACGGGTCCGCCGCGACCACATCGCAGTACGTCCCGGCCGGCAACGACGTCGCGAACGTCCGGTTCACCGCCCCGTCCCCGGCGTTGAGGGCGACGAACCCCGCCGAGCCCCGCCCGAAGGCGATCGCGTTGCCCCCGTTGTCCCACCAGTTGGTCAGCCCCGCCGAGCCCACCGCGTTGCGGAAGCCCACCATGCCGGTGATCTCCCGTTTGGCGTGCTCGTCGGTCCAGCCGGAGCTTCCGGAGGCGGGCGGGCCGGCGTCCTTGTCGGACCACTGGTAGCCGGAGTAGACGTTCGGCGAGCCGTACGGCGAGGCGAGCATGAAGACGTTGGCGAGGGTGTACGCGGCGCCGTCCTTGTACGTCAGGGTCGAACCGTTGCGCTCGGTGTCCCAGTTGTCGACGAACGTACGGGCCCGGTCGCTGCCGAGCTTGCCGTCGGCGACGGACTTCAGCTGGGCGAGGTTGCCGCTCTGGAAGGCGCTCTTGAGGTGGGTGCCGTAGCGGAACTCGTCGACGTCGCCGGTGCCGGTGTACTCGTCGGGCTGGACGGCCTCGCCGGCGCCGTAGACGACCTCCTGCACCCAGTACCCCGGGTCCTTCATCTTGCCCTTGATGGCGGCGAGGTCGGCGGCGGCGATGTGCTTGGCGGCATCGATCCGGAAGCCGTCCACGCCCAGTGACCGCAGGTCGTCGAGGTACTTGGCGAGGGTGGTGCGGACGTAGTCGCTGCCGGTGTCGAGGTCCGCGAGGCCGACCAGTTCGCAGTTCTGGACGTCGTCGCGGTTGGTGTAGTCGGAGATGTTCCGGCGGCAGCCGTGGAAGTCCCAGTCCTGGTAGGAGCCGGGGTAGTTGTACTTGGTGTACTGGGTTCCGCCGGTGCCGGTGCCGGATCCGGCCGCCATGTGGTTGATGACCGCGTCGGCGATGACCTTGACGCCGGCGGCGTGACAGGTGCCGACCATCGAGGCGAACGCGGCGCGGTCGCCCAGCCGGCCGGCGATCTTGTAGCTGACCGGCTGGTACGAGGTCCACCACTGGTCGCCCTGGATGTGCTCGGAGGCGGGCGAGACCTCGACGTAGCCGTAGCCGGCCGGGCCGAGTTGGTCGGTGCAGGCCCGGGCGACGTCGGCGTACTTCCACTCGAAGAGGGTGGCGGTGACGGTCCGGTCGCCGGGTGGGGTGGCCTGCGAGGGCCAGGGGGCGAGGGCGGCCAGGCCCGCCGCGGCCAGTGCGCCGGTCAACGTTCTGCCCAGCGTCCGGGAGCGGTGCCCGCCGCGCGGCTCCTTCGGCACGGCGCGGTTGCGCCTCCTGCGTCGCTGCATGGTGAAGGCTCCTTCGTCATGGGGCACGGGGACCGCGCCCACGAGAGCAGCCACGCGCCAGGCCGCCATGGGGGGATTCCGCTTCGGAGCCTGCCTTTTCGCGCGTGGACACGTCAAGACATTCGGCAAGGCTTTTCAGGCTCTTGCGAAAGGCACTGAAGGAAGCGGACGGGGCACCGCCGCGCGGCCTCCGCGGACGGGCACGAAGAGTCCACGTACGCGTACCAAGAGTCCAATGGGCCCTCTTGTGCCCCAGGCCACCCAACCGACAGGGTCCTCACCGAGGTTCACGACTGTCCCGCGTACGATCCGCTCCTTTGGAGGACCGATGCACGAGGCACAACCGCAGAACCAGGAGCCCAACGAGGCCGGACCCAGCCGCCGTTCGGTCCTGTGGACCGCCGGCGCGGCGGGCGCCGGACTGGGGTTCGCCGGGCTGGGCAGCGGGCCGGCGGCCGCGGCCGCACCCGGCGCGGCCGGCTCGGCCGAGGCCGCCGCCGCGCCCCCCAGGCCCCAGGGCAGAACCATGATCGGGGTGCCGTTCGAACCGCGCAGCACGGTCCGCATCGGCATCATCGGCCTCGGCAACCGGGGCGGCAGCATGATCGACCTGTTCCTGGCGATGCCGGACGTCCGGGTCGTGGCGCTCTGCGACCCGGTGAAGGACAAGGTCGCCAAGGCCGCGGCGAAGGTCACCAAGGCCGGGCAGCCCGCGCCCGCCGTCTACACCAACGGCCAGCACGACTTCGAAAACCTCTGCCGGCGCACCGACATCGACTTCGTCTACGCGGCGACGCCCTGGGACCTGCACTTCGAGATGGCGAGGACCGCCCTGCTCAACGGCAAGCACGTCGGCACCGAATGCCCGCTGGCGCTGCGCCTGGACCAGCTGTGGGAACTGGTGGACCTCTCCGAGCGCACCCGCAGACACTGCCTCCAACTGGAGAACTGCTGTTACGGCAGGAACGAGATGCGGGTGCTGCGGATGGCGCACGCCGGCCTCTTCGGCGAACTGCTGCACGGCGCCGGGGCGTACATCCATGACCTGCGGGGTCTGATGTTCGATCCGACGTACTACGAGGGGCCCTGGCGCCGGCTGTGGCACACCCGGATGCGCGGCGACCTCTACCCCAACCACGGCTTCGGGCCGGTCGCCAACTACATGGACGTCAACCGTGGCGACCGTGCGGTGCGGATCGCCAGCTTCGGCTCGCAGGCGCGGGGCCTGGCCGCGTATCGCAAGGAGCACATGCCGCCCGGCGACCCCAGCTGGAAGGAGTCCTACATCGAGAGCGACCGGACGATCAGCCTGGTGCAGACCGCCAAGGGCCGGGTGATCCGGCTGGAGCACGACGTCTCCACCCCGCACCCCTACAGCCGGATCAACAGCCTCGGCGGCACGAAGGGCCTCTTCGAGGACTACCCCGAGCGGATCTACCTGGAGCCCGACCAGAACAACGACGAGTGGGGCGACTTCGGCCGGTACGCGGAGTGGGACCACTGGCTGTGGAAGGAGCACGCCAACCCGCCCGGCGGCCACGGCGGGATGGACTACATGCTGGTCCTCCGGCTGACCCAGTGCCTGCGTCTCGGCCTGGTACCGGACTTCGACGTCTATGACGCGGCGACCTGGTCCGCGCCGGTGGCGCTGAGCGACCGCTCGATCAAGGCGCAGGGCGCCCCGCAGGAGATCCCGGACTTCACCCGGGGGCTGTGGCGGAAGGCGCGGCCGGGGATGGACTCCCAGAAGCCCGCCGAGTGACCGGGCGCGCGGGGCTCCCGCGCCCCTCCTGACCTCCGGTAGACGTCCGGGGCCCGGTGGCAGGCCGTCCGCCACCGGGTCCCGGGCGTCACCACACGCCGCGCTCACTGCCCTCCGACTGCCGCCCTCCGGCCGTCACTTCTCTCCGGGGGCGACGGTGGCGTCGTCCGGCTCCTCCTGGCCGGCCGGGGCGGGGGCCGGCTGCGGCGCCTTGCCGGCCGGGGCCGCGCCGGCCAGGACCTGCTTGGCCGTCACCCGGTCCAGCGCCCCCTCCCAGCGGGACACCGCGAAGACCGCGACGCAGTTGCCGAGCAGGTTGGTCGCCACCCGCATGGAGTCCATGATCCGGTCGACGCCGAGCAGCAGGGCGACCGCGGCGGCCGGGATGACGCCCAGCGCGGTGGCGGTCGCGGACAGCGCCAGGAACGCCGAACCGGGCACACCCGCCATGCCCTTGCTGGTCAGCATCAGCACCAGGACGACGGTGATCTGCTGGCCGAGCGAGAGGTGGACGCCGATGGCCTGGGCGATGAAGAGCGTTCCGACGGAGAGGTAGATGGAGGCGCCGTCGAGGTTGAAGGAGTACCCGGTGGGCAGCACCAGGCCGACCGCGTCGTCCCGGCAGCCGGCGGCCCGCAGCTTCTGCATCATCCGCGGCATCACGGTCTCGCTGGAGCCGGTACCCAGCGCCAGCAGCAGTTCCTCGCGGGTGTAGCGGACGAACTTCCACAGGCTGAGCCCGGTGACGGCCTTGAGGGCGAGCCCCAGCAGGACGAGGAAGACCAGCGCGACGCCGTAGCAGACCGCGATCAGCTTGCCGTACGTCGACATCGCACCCAGCCCGTACTGGCCGACGAGGTGGGCGGTGGCTCCGAAGACCGCGAGCGGGGCGAGCCTCATGATGTAGCCGACGATGGTGAAGACCACGTCCTGGGTCTGCTCGATGAGCGGCAGCAACTGGGGCACGCGCCGCTGCCCGAGGTGCAGCAGCGCCGCCCCCACCAGGCACGCCAGTACCAGGACTTGGAGCAGCGAGTTCTCGGCGAACGCACCGACCGCGCTGTCCGGCAGCGCCTCCAGGACGAACTGGCTCGCGGAGGGCAGTTTTCCGCCACCGGTCCTGGCGTCCACCGCACCCTTGTCGAGGGAGGCCGGATCGACGTGCATCCCGGCGCCGGGGCTGAAGACGTTGGCCGCCAACAGGCCCACGACCAGGGCGATGCTGGTCGCCGCCTCGAACCAGATCAGGGCCTTGACCCCGATCCGCCCGAAGGACTTGAGGTCACCCGCCTTGGTGATGCCGGCGACGACGACGCAGAAGACGAGCGGGGAGATGACCGCCTTGATGAGGCGGACGAAGCCGTCCCCGAGCGGCTGGAGCGAGGAGCCCGCCTGCGGCCAGAGGCGTCCGACCAGGACACCGAGCAGCAGGGCGAGCAGCACCTGGGTGAACAGGCTGGTGCGCAACAACCGCCCGGCACGGCGGGCGATGCTTCCGGTGGCGTGCGGCACGGGCACTCCTCCATGGACGGATTTTGAAATGCGGAAACATATTTCCGCGGTCCGCCACTATGGCCGGTTGTCGTTTCTCCCGAAAGAGCGCGGGGAACTTCCCGTGAAATCTTGGAGCTTGATCCAAGGAGCGGCGCGTCCGGGCTTCCGCCCCCATGGCGGGAGCGGCGGACTCAGCCGGACAGGTGGGCCCTGTCCCCCATCACCACGACCGGGTGCCGCGCCGGATCGAGCGCCCGCAGCAGCGCCGCCATCGCGGACTTCGCCACACTCACGCAGGCCGAGGTCCCGCTCCCGTGGTCCAGATGGAGCCAGACCCCGCCGCCCTTGGACTGCCCCTGGGGGCGCGTGGGATCCAGCGGGGACGCCCCGACGACCCGGTTGTAGTTGATCGCCACCACGTAGTCGAAATCGTGACGGGTGTTCTTCGACCAGTACGCTGGCGGGGTGAATGCCGCCGCGTGCGTGTAGGGCAGCCGGGTCCCCGGATCGGGGAGCACGCCACCGGCGTCGGTCAGCGAGAAGACCCCGACCGGGCTGCGCTGGTCGTCCTCGTGATGGTCCGGCGTCCAACCGCGCCGCCCGTTGTGCGCCGGCCAACTCCCCTTGCGCTTCCATTCGTTGGCGTCCTTCTCGTACAGCACCACCGTCGCGTCAGGGGAGTTCGGGCCCGCGCCGTAGACCGCGACGACCTGGCGGGTGGCGGCCGGGATCCGCGCCCGCAGCGCCGCGCCGACGCCGGGGACGCCCGCGGGGTGCGCGGGGTCCGGCCCGCCGCCGGCCGACCCTCCGGGATGCGGCCGCGCCCCGACGCCGTCCCCCTCGGCCCCCCTGCCGCCCTTGCCGTCCCGGCCGCCCTCGCCACCGGCTCCGCAGCCCGCCACGAGGAACGCCGTCGCCGCGGCCACCGCCGCCATCCGCACCACACCGCCCGCTGTCCGCATGACGCCCATGCTCCCACCGCACCCCGACGATCCTTCGCCCGCCGGCCGCCGTGTCCGCGAGCCCGCCGTCGGCTGCGGGTCCGCCGGCGTCCACGGCCCGGAAGAACCGTCGGCTTTACCGGCTTTCGGTGGAAAAACGGTTTGAAACCGGGCCGCCCGGCACGCGAACCTTCCCTGTGCCCCCGCTCGCGCCGGGGCCTGTCACCAAGGCGCGAGGGCCGCGCCGGCCTGCCCGGACCGCGTGTCACCACTCCCCCGACGACCACCACCGCCGCTGCCGGCCCGCCGGGCGCGCTCGGCCCACCCCCACTCGCCGCGACAACTCCTTGGACATCATGCGCATTCGCGATCTTCCCCACCCCGACCCCGGCGTCCCCGACGTCCGTACGGGCAGCAGATTCCTCGTGTGGCTGTGCCGGAAACAGCTCGGCGGGCAGACCAAGGCCCTCTTCTGGGGGCTGGTGCACATGGCCGCGATGGCGTCGTTCCCGCTGCCGGTGGGCCTCGCCGTGCAGGCCGCGGTGGACGGCCACGGCGCCCGGCTGGTGCTGGCGGGCGGTCTGCTGGCGGTGCTCGGCGGGCTGGTCGCGGTCGGCGACATCATGCTGCACCGCGCGGCCGTGACCAACTGGATCGTCACGGTGGCCCGGATGCAGCAGCTGCTCGCCCGCAAGACCTCCGAACTCGGCGGGGCGATGACCCGCCGGGTGGCGGCCGGCGAGATCGTCGCGGTCAGCACCGGCGACCTGGAGCACATCGGATGGTTCGTCGAGACGCTGTCCCGCTTCGGCGCGGCCCTGGTGGCCTCGGTCGGCGTCTGCCTCGCGCTCGTGGTCTACCAGCCGCAGCTCGGCCTCGTGGTGGCCCTCGGCACACCCCTGCTGGCGCTGGCCGTCCTGCCGCTGCTGCCGCCGGCCACCCGCCGGGCCGACGCCCAGCGCGAGAAGGCCGGGCGGGCCACCGAACTCGCCTCCGACACCGTCGCCGGGCTCCGGGTCCTGCGCGGGATCGGCGGTGAGGAACTCTTCCTCGGCCGCTACCGCAGCGCCTCCCAGGAGGTCCGTCGGGCCGCCGTCCGCAGCGCCCGCATGTGGTCGCTGATCTCGGCCGTGCAGGTCGCCCTGCCCGGCCTGCTGCTGATCGCCGTCGTCTGGCACGGCGTCGGCCTCGCGCTCGACGGCCGGATCACGGTCGGCGAACTCGTCACCATCTACGGCGCGGTCTCCTTCCTGCTCTACCCGCTGCGCCACTTCGAGGAGATGACGATGTCCTGGTCCTTCTCCCGGCCGGCGGCGGAGCGCACGGCACGCGTCCTGGCACTGAGCCGGCCGGCGGGCGGGCGGTTGACCGACCCGGAACCGCCGTCCGGCGACCTCCACGACCCGGTCAGCGGGCTGACCGCGCGGGCCGGCCGGCTGACCGCCGTGGTGTGCGGCGACCCGGACGCCGCGGGCCGGCTCGCCGAACGCCTCGGCGGCCATCCCCCGCACCAGGACCCGGCCCCGGCGGCCACCGGCCCGGACGCCGGCGAGGCGGAGTCGCCCCGTCCGCTCTCCGTCGTCCTCGGCGGCACCCCGCTGGACGACGTCCCCCGCGGCACCGCCCGGACCGCCGTCCTGGTCCAGGACAAGGACCCCGTACTGCTCTCCGGGACGCTCGGGGAGCTCCTCGACGTCCCGGCGTCCGGCCGGGTCACCAACGAGGCGGCGCTCGACGCGGCCCAATGCGGCGATGTGCTGGCCGCGTTGGCCCAGGCGTCCGCCGACGACTCCGGCGACCCGATGCACACCCACATCACCGAACGCGGCAGGTCGCTCTCCGGCGGCCAGCGCCAGCGGCTGGCCCTGGCCAGGTCGCTGGTCGCCGACCCCGAGGTGCTGGTGCTGGACGAACCGACCAGCGCCGTCGACGCGCACACCGAGGCCCGGGTCGCCGACGGACTGCGGGAGATCCGGGCGGGCCGCACGACCGTGCTCCTCACCTCCAGCCCGCTCCTCCTGGACCGCGCCGACCACGTCGTCTTCCTCCAGCAGGGCAAGGTCGCCGGCGAGGCACCGCACCGCGAACTGCTGCACACCCACGCGGAGTACCGCGCCGTCGTCACCCGCGAACCGGACCCCGCCCCCGCGACGCCGCACACCACCGACCGCACCGTCATCGAGGAGACCGCATGATCGGCCTGGCCCCGCCGGAGCACGATCCCAACACGCCCACGACCGTCGACACCCTGCCGGTCGGCTCGCCGGCGACGGTGCGCGCCTATGTGGCCGAGCTGATCCGCCGCCACCGCCGGGACTTCACCGTCCTGGTCACCGTCAACGCCGTCGCGGTCATCGCCTCGATGGCCGGGCCCTATCTCCTCGGCGGCCTGGTCGAGGACCTGTCCGCGGGCCGCGGCGGACAGATCCAACTCGGCCGCACCATCGGCCTGTTCGCGCTCGCCCTGGTCGTCCAGACGGCGTTCGTCCGCATGGTGCGGCTGCGCGGGGCCATGCTCGGCGAACGGGTCCTGGCGGACCTGCGCGAGGACTTCCTCGTCCGGTCGGTCGCCCTGCCGCCGGGCGTCCTGGAGCGGGCCGGCACCGGCGACCTGCTGTCCCGGATCACCACCGACATCGACCGGCTCGCCGAGGCGATGCGGGAGGCCGTACCGCAGCTGTCCATCGGTGTCGTCTGGGCCGGTCTGCTGCTCGGCGGGCTCACCGTCACCGCACCGCCGCTCGCGCTGTCCGTGCTTATCGCGCTGCCGGTGCTGATCGTCGGCTGCCGCTGGTACTTCAAGCGCGCGCCCGCCGCCTACCGCTCCGAGGCCGCCGGCTACGCCGCGGTCTCCGCCGTCCTCACCGAGTCCGTGGACGCCGGCCGCACCATCGAGGCGCACCGCTTGAACACCCGCCGGATCGCGCTGTCGGAGCACCGGATCCGCGCCTGGACCCAGTGGGAGCGCTACACCCTCTCCCTCCGCTCGGTCCTCTTCCCGGTCATCAACGTCACCCATGTGGTGATCCTCGGCGCGGTCGTGGTGCTCGGCGGGGTGTTCGTGCTGCACGGCTGGCTCACCCCGGGGCAGCTGACCACCGGCGCGCTGCTGGCGCAGATGCTCGCCGAACCGGTCAACCTGATCCTGCGCTGGTACGACGAGCTCCAGGTGGCCCAGGTGTCGATCGCCCGGCTCGTCGGCGTCCGCGAGATCGAGCCGGAGGCCGCCGACGCCTCGGTGGTCCCCGGCGGCCGGGAGATGCGCGCCGAGGACGTCAGCTTCGGCTACCGCGCCGGCGTCGACGTGCTGCGCCAGGTCTCGCTGAGCGTGCGCCCGGGCAGCCGGGTCGCGCTGGTCGGCCCGTCCGGCGCCGGGAAGTCCACGCTGGGCCGACTGCTGGCCGGCATCTACGGGCCGCGGGCCGGCTCGGTGTCGTTGGGCGGCGCCGAGCTCTCCGCGATGCCCGCCGAACGCGTGCGGGAGCACGTCGCCCTGGTCAATCAGGAGCACCACGTCTTCGTCGGAACGCTGCGCGACAACCTGCTGCTGGCCCGCACGGACGCGGCCGACGCCGAACTCTGGGCGGCCCTGGGTGCGGTGGACGCGGACGCCTGGGCCCGCGCCCTGCCCGGCGGTCTGGACACCGAGGTCGGCTCCGGCGGCACGGCCCTGACACCCGCCCGGGCCCAGCAGGTCGCGCTGGCCCGCCTGGTGCTGGCCGACCCGCACACCTTGGTGCTCGACGAGGCGACGTCGCTCCTGGACCCGCGCGCCGCCCGTCATCTGGAGCGGTCGCTGGGCAAGGTCCTGGACGGGCGCACGGTCGTGGCCATCGCCCATCGGCTGCACACCGCCCACGACGCCGATGTCATCGCGGTCGTCGAGGACGGCCGGATCAGCGAACTGGGCAGCCACCGGGAGCTGGTCGCGGCCGACGGCGCCTACGCGGCGCTGTGGCGGTCCTGGCACGGCTGAGCCGCGGACGCCCGGTGGCGCCCCACGGATCCGTGGGGCGCCACCGGGGAACGGGACCGGACGAGCCGGGCGAGGCCGCAGGCCCGCACGGGTCGCACGGGTCGCACGGGTCAGATGTAGCCCAGTGCCCCCAGCGCGCCGAGGCCGCCCAGCAGCATGAACGCCGGCATCAGCACCTTCAGCTCCACCTTGCTGCCGGCCCGGAAGCGCATCGGCTTGGGCGTGCCCAGCGGGTACCAGCGCTTGCGGCCTATCGGGATGGGCCACAGGATCGGGCAGCCCGAGACGGTCAGCGCGTCGCCGATGTCGTGCACCAGCGCGCCCAGCATGATCGGCAGGCCGAGCCAGAGGTACTCCTGCCCCGGCTCGGTGAACAGCCAACTCGCGCCGTTGCCCGGCAGGTCCATCTCCTGGGCCAGGATCCACGCCGCCGCGGCGCCGAGCAGCCACACCAGCACATCGCTGGAGACCCGCGCCGCCCGCCACAGCAGCCCCTCGATGGCCAGCACCATGTGGACGAAGAGGATGCCGAGCACCGCCCAGCGCCCGCCCTCCATGGCGAGCAGCGACATGCCGGCGCCGATCAGCACCGCCCACAGCCAGGTGTGGGTCAGCGTCCGGTGGCCGCCCGAGCGGTGTGAGTCGCCGCGCATCTTGGTCGCCTTGTAGGCGGCGTGCGAGAGGGTGTCGACCACGTCGCACAGCCAGCGCGACAGCGGCCCGAAGGCGCGCGAGATCGTCGCGGCCTTGTGGTCGAGGTCCGGCGCCAGTGCCGCCCCGGCGCAGATCAGTGTGCCGCTGACCAGCACCGGCCAGGGCATCGGATATCCCGCGCCGTAGGCTGCCGCCCCCACCCCCAGCCAGGCCGCGGCTCCGGACAGCGAGTGCGCCGGTCCCATCATGGTCGTTCCCCACCCCTTGTTCTGCGCTTCTGACGCCTGGTCGGCGACACAGCGTAGCGTCAGATGATCTCCGGTCGGGGAGTGGGTGGCGGGCCGGAACACGGGTGGGCGACGGGGCGAACACGATCCGCACCCGGCCGTGCGCGGGGTGTGCGTACCCCGGCCGACGGCGGCGCGGAGCCGCCCTCCCCGGCCTCCGTCGGCCTCCAGTTGATCTCCATCCGGAGCACCGGTTCCCGGATCCGGGCCGAAGGCAGGCAGTATGGGGGGCGTGACCCTCATCGATCATCTCCCGAACACCGCCGACCCCGACGCCCTCTTCGAAGCCTTTTCGGGCTGGGCCGAACAGCAGGGCATCTCGCTCTACCCTGCCCAGGAGGAGGCGCTGATCGAAGTGGTCTCGGGGGCGAACGTCGTCCTGTCCACCCCCACCGGCTCCGGGAAGAGCCTGGTGGCGGCCGGCGCGCACTTCACCGCGCTCGCCAACGACCAGGTCACCTTCTACACCGCGCCCATCAAGGCGCTGGTCTCGGAGAAGTTCTTCGACCTGTGCAAGCTGTTCGGCACCGAGAACGTCGGGATGCTCACCGGCGACGCGTCGGTCAACTCCGACGCCCCGGTGATCTGCTGCACCGCCGAGGTGCTCGCCTCGATCGCGCTGCGTGACGGCAAGTACGCCGACATCGGCCAGGTCGTGATGGACGAGTTCCACTTCTACGCCGAGCCGGACCGGGGCTGGGCCTGGCAGATCCCTCTGCTGGAGCTGCCGCAGGCACAGTTCGTCCTGATGTCGGCGACGCTCGGCGACATGTCGCGCTTCGAGGAGGACCTGACCCGGCGCACCGGCCGGTCGACGGCGGTGGTCCGCTCCGCGACCCGGCCCGTGCCGCTGTCGTACGAGTACCGCAGCACGGCGCTGACGGAGACGCTGACCGAGCTGCTGGAGACCCGCCAGTCGCCCGTCTACATCGTGCACTTCACGCAGGCCGCCGCCGTGGAGCGGGCGCAGGCGCTGATGAGCATCAACATGTGCACCCGGGCCGAGAAGGACGAGATCGCCAAGCTGATCGGGAACTTCCGCTTCACCACCAAGTTCGGGCGGAACCTCTCGCGGTACGTCCGGCACGGCATCGGCGTGCACCACGCGGGCATGCTGCCGAAGTACCGGCGGCTCGTGGAGAAGCTGGCGCAGGCGGGTCTGCTGAAGGTGATCTGCGGCACCGACACGCTCGGCGTGGGCGTCAACGTCCCCATCCGTACGGTGCTGTTCACCGCGCTGACGAAGTACGACGGGACGCGGGTGCGGACGCTGCGGGCGCGGGAGTTCCACCAGATCGCGGGCCGCGCCGGCCGGGCCGGCTTCGACACCGCCGGCTTCGTGGTCGCGCAGGCCCCGGAACACGTCGTGGAGAACGAGAAGGCGCTGGCGAAGGCGGGCGACGATCCGAAGAAGCGCCGCAAGGTGGTCCGCAAGAAGGCGCCGGAGGGCTTCGTCAACTGGGGTCAGAACACCTTCGAGAAGCTCATCGGCTCCGACCCCGAGCCGCTGACCTCGCGTTTCCGGGTGACGCACGCGATGCTGCTGTCGGTGATCGCCCGGCCGGGCAACGCCTTCGAGGCGATGCGACGGCTGCTGGAGGACAACCACGAGCCGCGCCGGAACCAGCTGCGGCACATCCGCCGTGCGATCGCGATCTACCGCTCCCTCGTGGACGGCGGGATCGTCGAGCGGCTCCCGGAGCCGGACGCGGAGGGCCGGATCGTCCGCCTCACCGTGGACCTCCAGCAGGACTTCGCGCTCAACCAGCCGCTGTCGACGTTCGCGCTGGCGGCCTTCGACCTGCTCGACCCCGAGTCGCCGTCGTACGCGCTGGACATGGTCTCGGTGGTGGAGTCGACGCTGGACGACCCCCGGCAGATCCTGGCCGCCCAGCAGAACAAGGCGCGGGGCGAGGCGGTCGCGCAGATGAAGGCCGACGGCGTCGAGTACGAGGACCGCATGGAGCGCCTCATGGACGTCGAGTACCCCAAGCCGCTGGACGAGCTGCTGTCGCACGCCTACGGCCTCTACCGCAAGAGCCACCCCTGGGTCGGCGACCACCCGCTGTCGCCGAAGTCGGTCATCCGCGACATGTACGAACGCGCCATGACCTTCACGGAGTTCACCTCCTTCTACGAGCTGGCGCGCACCGAGGGCATCGTGCTGCGCTACCTGGCCAGCGCGTACAAGGCGCTGGACCACACCGTGCCGGACGACCTGAAGTCGGAGGACTTCCAGGACATCGTCGCCTGGCTGGGCGAGATGGTCCGGCAGGTCGACTCCAGCCTGCTGGACGAGTGGGAGCAGCTGGCCAACCCGGAGGAGGAGACGGCGGAGCAGGCGGCCGAGCGGGCGGATCAGGTCCGGCCGGTCACCGCCAACGCGCGGGCGTTCCGCGTGCTGGTCCGCAACGCGATGTTCCGGCGGGTGGAGCTGGCGGCGCTGGACAAGGTCGAGGAGCTCGGCGAGATGGACGCCGAGTCCGGCTGGGACGCCGACGCCTGGGGCGAGGCGATGGACGCCTACTGGGACGAGTACGACGAACTGGGCACCGGGCCGGACGCTCGCGGCCCGAAACTCCTGCGGATCGACGAGGACACCGCGCACGGGCTGTGGAAGGTGCGGCAGACTTTCGCCGACCCGAACGGCGATCACGACTGGGGTGTCTCGGCCGAGGTGGACCTGGCCGCCTCCGACGAGGAGGGACGCGCGGTGGTCCGGGTCACTGACGTGGGGCAGTTGTGAGCCGACGGCTTCGACCGAGGCCGCCGAAGGAGATGACGGAGGGCCACCGGTCATGACGAATCCGGCCGAGAAGCTGGTCGATCTGCTGGACCTGGAGCAGATCGAGGTGAACATCTTCCGTGGCCGCAGCCCGCAGGAGAGCCTCCAGCGGGTCTTCGGCGGGCAGGTCGCCGGCCAGGCGCTGGTGGCCGCCGGGCGGACCACGGAAGGGGACCGCCCGGTCCACTCGCTGCACGCGTACTTCCTCCGGCCGGGCCGGCCGGGGGTGCCGATCGTGTACCAGGTCGAGCGGGTCCGTGACGGGCGGTCCTTCACCACCCGTCGGGTCGTCGCCGTCCAGCAGGGACGCACGATCTTCAATCTGACCGCCTCCTTCCACAAGCCGGAACCCGGCTTCGAACACCAACTGCCGATGCGCCGGGCCGTACCCGACCCGGAAGAACTGCCGAACGTCGCGGAAGAGGTCCGCACGCACCTGGGCGGTCTGCCCGAGGCGCTGGAGCGGATGGCCCGCCGCCAGCCGTTCGACATCCGCTATGTCGACCGGCTGCGCTGGACGCCGGACGAGATCGAGGGCGCGGAACCGCGCAGCGCCGTCTGGATGCGTGCCGTCGGCCCGCTGGGCGACGACCCGCTGGTGCACACCTGCGCGCTGACCTACGCCAGCGATATGACGCTGCTGGACGCGGTCCGCATCCCGATCGAGCCCCTGTGGGGCCCCCGTGGCTTCGACATGGCCTCCCTCGATCACGCGATGTGGTTCCACCGTCCCTTCCGCGCGGACGAGTGGTTCCTCTACGACCAGGAGTCCCCGATCGCCACCGGCGGCCGGGGCCTGGCCCGCGGTCGCATCTACGACCGCGCCGGCCGCCTGTTGGTCTCCGTGGTGCAGGAGGGGCTGTTCCGCCCGCTCGGTGACTGAGGGGCGCGTGGGCGGCAGCGGCCGCACCGCCTTACGCTCGCCTCATGGACTTCACCCTCACCGCGGCGGAGAAGACCGTCGTCCACCATGTCGCCCTCCGCCTCCGGGCCGGCGTGCCGCCCTCCGACGACGACGTGGCGGACGAGCTCGGCGACGAGGCCCGCCCGTTGCTGCAATCCCTGTTGGACAAGGGCTGGCTCGTCGTCGGCGAGGGGCGGACGCTGACCCTGTCCATCATCGCGCGGGCCGTGGTGGCCGACCGCGGGGATGCCGGGGAGCCGCAGGGCTGACGCCGGGCGGCCCCGCCGTTCCGCCACCCGCCTCGCCCGTCCCGTCCGTCGTGGCCCCACCGCGCCGCGGCGCTACGCCCGTACGGAGAGGCTTCTGGGGTCCGGCCCCCAGGTCGGGCTGTTCCCCGGGCCCGTCCCCCGGGTCGGCGGCCGGCCGGCTCGGACGGTGCCCGATGGACGGACCCGGCCGGGATCCTCGCGGCGAGCCGTCTCCAGGGCCCGGGAGAGATTGACCCGGTACCACAGGACCTCGTCGAACTCCTCGGCCGTCAGGACCCGTTCGAAGGATTCCCGGGCCGCCGGGGTCGCCGTGATCATGGAGGCGAGGACGGGCCGCAGCCGGCGCAGCAGGGCGCGCTCCAACGGGTCCTCGGCCACCGAGGCGAGCTCTTCCGGCGGCAGCACCGCGGCGATCACCGCGGCCGACTGCCACGGATCGTCGGTCCGCCCCATCAGCTGGGCGACCCGGCGACTGCGCCACTGGCGGGCCCGCCAGTCCTGTCCGCTGGTGAGCATCACGCGCATCGCGACGGGGGTGTTGCCCTGCAGCAACTCCGGCTCGCGGTCGGCGAACTCGGTGATCTCCGAGGCGAGATAGAGCCAGACCACCGCGCCGAAGCGGTTCACATAGAAGCGGACGGGGCCCACGCATCCGGCCCGGGTGAGCCGCAGGGCCCGGCCGGGGCCGATGCCCATCAGCGCCGCGGCCTCATTGGTGGTGACCGCGCGCAGGCGTGCGCGAAGCGTCTCGGGGAATCCCGGCTCGGCCTGGAGCCGGGCGACCTCCGCCGCCGGCACCCGGTGCCGGGCGGGCGGCCCGGCGCTTCCCGGCCGGCGGTCGGGCGCGGCCGGTACCGTCCGTACCTCTCCGAGCTGTGTGGCGAGTTCGAACTCGCCGGTCCGCAGCTCCAGTTCCTGGGCGGCCCGCGCCATCGAGAGCGTCTGCCGCCCGTCGCACATCACTGTCATCGTCATGGTGCTTCCCCCTGCGACTCGTTCGTCGATCACTGACGGTTACGACCATAGCCGCGGGCGGTGACAGCGCGTCAACGCTCGATTCAGACCTGTGGATAACTCTCCGGCCGGCGCACCGCGACGCCCAGGTGCTCCCCGACGCGGTTGACCAACAGCGTCATCTCGTAGGCGATCTGCCCCATGTCGGAGTCGGCGCCGGCCAGCACGCACAGACAGCTGCCGTCCCCCGCGGCCGTCACGAACAACACCCCGTCGTCGAACTCGACCATGGTCTGGCGCACCCGCCCGACCCCGAAGTGGAGCGCCGATCCCTTCGCCAGGCTGTGCAGTCCGGAGGCGACCGCCGCCAGGTGCTCGGCGTCCTCCTGCTCCAGCCCCTGGCTCGCGCCGGTCACCAGCCCGTCGTTGGACAGCACCAGCGCGTGCCGTACCTGCTCCACCCGTTTGGTCAGGTCGTCCAGCAGCCAATCGAGTCCGCTGCTCAGTGCCATGCCCGTTCCTCCCCGTATCCCCGTCCGCAGGTGTGGCCGGACGGCAGTTCGCGGCCCGTCGGCGGGCCGCCGTGCCAGCCTGTCCCACCTCCGCCGTGTCGGCAAGCGGCTCCGCACCCGGCGTGCCCCGTGCCTTCCGCGTTCGGTCGGCGGCGAGGATGGCGGCATGGCACACACAATGACGAAGGATGAGTGGCGGGCGTTCCTTTCCGAGGGCACCCGGACCGGAAAATTGTCGACCGTGCGGGCCGACGGCGCTCCGCACATCTCACCGGTGTGGTTCCTCGTGGACGGCGAGGAGCTGGTGTTCAACACCGGCAAGGAGACGGTCAAGGGGCGCAATCTCGCCCGTGACGGCAGGGTGGCACTGTGCGTCGACGACGATCGGCCACCGTTCGCGTTCGTGGTGGTGCAGGGGACGGCGGAGCTCAGCGAGGAGCTGTCGGACGTCCGGCACTGGGCGACCCGGATCGCGGCCCGCTACATGGGCGAGGAGCGGGCGGAGGCGTACGGCGCCCGCAACGGCGTCCCGGGTGAACTGCTGGTGCGGGTGCGGATCGACAAGGTGGTCGCGCTCACCGGGGTCGCGGACTGAGGGGCGCGGGGCGCGGACGGTTCGGCCTTCCGCGCCCCGGGCCGGTCAGCCCACCGAGTCCAACTGCCGTGCGGAGTGCAACCGTCCGGCGTGCTCGACCAGCCGGACCAGCACCTCCTTGCCCGAGTCGCGGTCCCGGGCGTCGCAGAGCACGACGGGTGTGCCGCGGTTGAGGTCCAGGGCGCGGGAGACCTCGTCGGCCCCGTAGGACCCGGCACCGGGGAAGCAGTTGACGGCCACCACGAACGGCAGGCCGCGGCGCTCGAAGTAGTCGACGGCCGGGAAGCAGTCCGGCAGCCGCCTGGTGTCGGCCAGCACCACGGCTCCCAGCGCGCCCTCCGACAGGTCGTCCCACAGGAACCAGAAGCGGTCCTGTCCCGGCGTGCCGAAGAGGTACAGGGCGAGCCCCGACCTGATGGTGATGCGGCCGAAGTCCATCGCCACCGTGGTGGTGGTCTTGGCCGCCACTCCCCCGATGTCGTCGAACGCCTGACCCACCTCGCTGAGGCGCTCCTCGGTACGCAGCGGACGGATCTCGCTGACCGCGCCCACCAGGGTCGTCTTGCCCGCCCCGAAACCGCCCGCGACTAAGACCTTCAGGGCCAATCCGGGGGCAGGGCGAGGAACTACGTCCTCCGGGGTCCCTTGTACGGCGTTCATCGGCCGTCTCCTTCAGGGTGCGGTTCCCGCCAGGCGCGGGTGTGCGGATCCAGGGCACAGCGATGGCACCGGGGCGGCACCGGGTGCCGTCCGGAAATCCATGGCGAGGACCGTACCGCCCGCTGATCGGGATTTTCTCGAATTCGGGAAAGCCGCCCGGGCATCGGGGCATGATGTGGTTTCCGGCCATGCCGTGCCGTCGTTCCCGTCGCCGCACACACGTTCCCCGGGAGCGCCGGCCTTGGGGGATCATGTGCGCATGACGCAGCAGTGGGCACCGCAGTCATCCGGGCGACGCGCCGTGTCCGCCGGGGCCAACACCTCGGCAGCGGCCGTGGAGCGCAACGGCATCAACCCGGTGCCGGACGCCGAACGGCACGGCACGCCCCGCTCCCTGTTCTGGCCGTGGGCCGCCTCCGGGCTGTCCCTGCTCTCCATCGCCTACGGGATCTACGTGACGGGGCTCGGCCTCAATGCCTGGCAGGCGGTGGTCACCGGGACGCTCGGCTATGTGCTGTCGTTCCTCCTGGTGGGCCTGGTATCGGTGGCCGGGGCGCGGACCGGCGAGCCCACCATGGCCATCGGACGGGCCGCTTTCGGCCGGCAGGGCAACAAGCTCCCCACCGTGTTCAGTTACGTCTCCAACGTCGGCTGGGAGACCGTCCTGGTAGCGCTCTCCTCCCTGGGCGGCGCCGCCATCCTGGCGCGCGTCTCGCCGGCGGTCTTCGCCCGGGCCGACGGGCGCACGCCGACCACCGGGGCCCAGGCGCTGTGCTTCGCCGTGACCGCCGTCTCGGTGGTGGTCGTGGGCATCTACGGACACGCGCTGATCATGAAGGTGCAGAAGTACCTGACCGCCGCCATCACCGTGATGACCGCGGCCTACCTGGTGCTGATGGCCGACCGGATCCACCCTTCGGCCCTCCTTGCGGGGCGTCCCGGCGGGCTCGGCACGGCCATCGGGGGCGTGGTCTTCGCGATGACCCTCCTGGGGCTGGGGTGGGTCAACTGCGGGGCGGATTACAGCCGTTACCTGCCCCGTGGCAGCAGCGCCCGGGCGATCACCGGCTGGACGGCGCTGGGCGGGGTGCTGGCCCCGGTGGCGCTGCTGGTCTTCGGGGTGCTGCTGAACGCCGGCGATCCGAGGCTCGCCGCGGCGGCCGCCGCCGATCCCGTGGGCGCGCTCGCGGCCGCGCTGCCGACGTGGTTCCTGGTGCCGTATCTGCTGACCGCCATCGGGGGGTTCGCGTCCGGGGCGATCATGGACATCTACAGCTCGGGAATGTCGCTGCTGGCCCTCGGAGTGCCCGTCCGACGGCATCTCGCGGTGCTGGTGGACGGGGCGTTGATGACCGTCGGCGGCTGGTACGTGCTGTTCGTCTCGCCCAGTTTCTTCGCCACGTTCCAGGCGTTCCTGTCCGTGGTCGGGGTGGCGATGGCGGCGTGGACATCCGTCTTCCTGGTCCAGCGGTGGCGCGACCGCCGCTCCGGTTCCGAGCCGTCCGCGGCGCCGGCCATAGGGTGGCCGGCGGTCCTCTCGCTGGCCGTCGCCACCGTCGTCGGGCTCGGCCTGATCACCTCCGCCGATCCCAACATCGCCCGGGCCGTGGGGTTCCTGCTCACCGACCGCGCCGCGCACGGCACGCTGGGCGCCATGAACCTCGGGGTGGTGGCCGCCCTGTTCGTCGCGGGCATCCTCTATGCCGTCACCGCGCCACTGGCCCACCGCCCCACCGCTCCCGAAGGAGACCGATGACCAGCCTGCCCACCACGCGCCCGCACGACGTCCGCGCGTTCTTCGGTGCCCGCGCCGCCGGTTGGGACGCCAAGTTCCCCGACGACGGCCCCGCCTACGCCGCCGGCGTCGCCGCACTGGGCCTGCGGGAGGGCCAACGGGTGCTGGACGCCGGCTGCGGCACCGGACGCGCCCTGCCGGCCCTCAGAGCGGCCGTGGGAGCGCGCGGGACGGTGCTGGGCGCCGACCTCACCCCGGAGATGCTGACGGCCGCCGTGCGAGCCGGGCGCGACGACTGTGCGGGCCTGCTGCTCGCCGACGTGACCCGGCTTCCGCTCCCGTCGGCCGCGCTGGACGCCGTGTTCGCCGCCGGGTTGGTCTCCCATCTGTCCGACTCCGCGGCCGGGCTGGCCGAACTGGCCAGGGTGGTGCGCCCCGGTGGCCGGCTCGCGCTCTTCCACCCCGTAGGGCGGGCGGCCCTCGCGGCGCGCAAGGGACACCCGCTCACCCCCGGCGACCTCCGGGCCGAACCCAACCTGCGTCCCCTCCTGGCCGGCAGCGGCTGGGACCTCGTCCGGTACGTCGACGAGGACGCCCGCTATCTGGCGCTGGCGGTCCGTCAGGGTGAGGCACCCTGACGGACCGCACACCGCGGGCCGGTCCGACAGATCGGTAGGGGACGGACACCAGCTAGGACGCCGCCGGGTCCTCCTGGACGCGTGCGTCGTCGCCCACCGGGTGGACGGGGCAGCTGCCCAGCCGGCGGGACGACGGGAAGGTCCCCAGCTCGGCGACCCGGTAGCCGTCGGGGTAGCCCTTGATCTCCGGGTTCTGACGGCCGTAGTGCGGGGCGCGGCGCGGCGGGAGCAGTCGCACGGCCCGGGCCCGCAGCTTCAGGGCGGTGTGCACCGCCGTCCGCACCGCGGGCCGGGGCCGGTCGAAGCGGAAGGCGTCCAGCAGCGTGTCGTCCAGGAGGGCCATGCTCGCACTGCGCACCACCGGGGCGAGCGGGCCGTACCAGCCCGCCATCAGGTCCAAGGACGCGTCGGCCACCCGACGGGCACCGGGGTCCCAGCCGAAGTGCGCCTCCTCGTAGGCGTCCAGGAAGACCTCGAACTCCTGGTAGGTCTGCGGGATGTCGCGGATTCCCATATGGCGGCCGAGGGTGCCGTAGTACGCGGCCATCGCGCGCTTCTCGTGTTCGCTCAGCCGCCGCCAGCCGTACTGGTCGATCCAACGGATCGGCACCACCACGAAGGTGCACAGGACGTAACGCATGTCCTCGTCGGAGATGTCGTAGCTGTGGTGCATCTGGTTGATCCGGCGGATCGCGGTCCGGCCGTCGCCGCTGTCGAAGCCGTGTTCCATGACGGTGTCCAGGAGGAGGGCCGTGTCGTCGTAGCGCTTCTGCGCGCGCTCCGTCAGCTCGGCGGTCTCGGCGAGCAGCCGCCCGATGCTCGGCACCGCGTAGGTGCGGTAGAGCGCCAGTTCCAGCGCCCTGGTGATGTCCCAGGGGAACTCGTGGGCGTAGGTGATGCGATGGATCCGCAGGAAGTCGCGCTCCGGATCGAGCCGTCGGATCTCCCTCAACCAGTCGTAGCGCCGCACCTGTTGTCCGTCCCTTCCTCGGCCGAAGTTCCCACAGTAAGGGCTGCGGGCACACTTCTACGACGGTGTAAGGGCGAGGGGCCGGGGGTCGGGATGACCGGATTCATACGCGACATGGCCGGGGTGCTCCACCTCGGCAGACGGGCCGGCGGCAGACGTCCGGCGGTGTTCCACCGCGGCGGCCGGCCGACGGGGCGTCCGCACAACATCTTCGAGGCGGCGGCCTGCTATGTGGCGGCGGGTGCCGAGGGCGACGAGGAACGGGGGGCCCAGGCGGCGGAGTGGGTGTCGCCCGAGGCGCTGGCCTTCGGCATCAACGAACTCGCCTGCCGGGCCGTACTGGCGCTGGCCCGGGAGCGCGGGCGGTCGCCGCAGGAGGTCGCCCATGAGCTCCTCGGGCTGCCGCTGCCCTGACGGGCCGTGGCCCCGGCGATCCCGCGGCCCACGTCACAGGATCGCATCGTCGCAGCGTACGGCTGGTGACAAGGCCGGGCCCGGCCAATTAGGGTGCGCGGCGAAGTGCGGACCGGTTATGGAAGGGAGGCGCGGCGTGCCGACGACCGAGAGCGCCGACGACGACCAGTTGGGCGACCAGTTGTTCGTGCTGACGGCGGTGCTGCTGACGCCCGCGCAGTTCCCCAGCGTGCTCGGCGACGACTACCCCGAGGTGTGCGCGGGACTCGGCCTCGAACCGTACGCGGAGGGCTACGGCCTGGTCCTCGGCCAGGACGGCACGGGGGCGCGCTGGACCGTGGCCACCGAGGACGTGTCGTTGGTGGCCTGCGCGATCGCGGCCTGGGACTGCGGCATGGAGTACGACCTGTCGCCGGGCGAGGAGAGCATCGTCGTGGCGCTTCCGGGGTGGCCGCTGGCCCTGGCGGTCGCCACCCCCGGGATACCGCAGCCGCACGACCCCGAGCCGCAGGAGGGCGACCGCGCGCCGCTGGCGCCGCCGGACGCCGGCGACTGGGGGCCCGCCCAGCGGCGGCTGGGCGCGGACGAGATAGCGCTGCAGTGGGCGTCCTGGCGGGCGCAGGTGGAGGACGATGAGGTCTCCTTCGCGGCGCCCGGCGAGGAGCGGCACCGGGGCGTGCGACGGGTGCTGGCGGAGGCCCGCGGCTATCTCGTCGATCCCCCGCCGCCGGGGCGGGTGCGGTCGTCGTTCGCCGCCGGCGAGGCCCGTACGCTGCGGGTCGACGGGCCCGGGTGGAGTTTGGTGGCGCGCACCGACGACATCGCCTTCGTCCTGCTCGACGACGAGCCGGGGCAGGTGCACCCGGTGGGGCGGGGACCGGAACTGCCCGGGCTGCTGGCCTCGTTGGACGGCCTGGCGGCCCGCCCTCTCTGACGGCCGCGGCCGGCCGGGCCGCCCTCGGGGGCGCGCCGGCCGGCACCGCCGGCTCAGCGGCCGAGCTGCTTGTGGCCGACCCGGCGCAGCCGGCGCCGCTGGGAGGGGTCGAGCGTCAGATACGCGACGGCCGGGATCCCGACCATGACCAAGACGGCCGCCCAGAACGGCAGCAGCCACAGCAGGATCACTCCCACCGCGACGCCGCCGATCGCGACCTTCGCCTGTGTGGACATCCTTCACGCCCTTTCCGCGGCGCGTGCCGCGCTCTGTCGTATTCCATTGAACGCCGATTCGCCGCCGGAGGTTCCCTCGACGGGCGGATCGTGCTGTACCCTCGGGCGCTCCACGCTCCAGTAGTCAAATTTGAGGAGTACCGGTCCGGTGGCTTCCCTCCCCTCGGTCACACCCGCCCTGCTCTCCGATCTCGCCCCCTGCGCGGCAGTCTTTCTGCCGTCCGATCCGCCCCGGCTGGGACGCGTCGCCTTCTGGCGCCCGGACGGCGAACCCGACTGGGGCGCGTTCGCCGACACCGCGCCCGGTGGGGCCGGCGCGGACCGGCCGGCACTGGAGCAGCTGACCGTCGCCCTGCCCAACGGGCCGGAGGACGGCGACGCGGAGAACAGCAGCGGTGGAGACTGCGGCGTCACCGTGTGCGCCGTGCCGGCCCTGGTGCTGCCGGTGGCCGCGGCGCTCCCCGTCCTCACCCGGATACGCGGCGGCCGGCACACCCACCCGGCGGCGGCCTTCTGGGGCACCGCCGCCCTGCTGGCGCTCCGGCTCGCGGCCCGCGGCCGGCTGCTGCCCGGTCTGAGCCCCACCGACCACGATGCCTGGCGGGCCGGCCCGCTCGACCCGGAGGACGTGACGCAGCTGCGCGACCTGGCCGCCGCCATGCCCCCGTACGCCCACGCCGCCCCGCTCCCGGGGACCGCCCCGGTGCTGCTGCCGGAACCCGAGCGCCAGGTGCGCGCCTTCCTGGACGCGGTCGCCGACGGACTGCCCCGTACCCCCGCGGCCGAACTGGCCGCCGGCGGACCGGCCTTCGCCGCGCCCGCCCCGCAGCACATCCCGGAACAGCGCGCGTGGGCCGCGGAGGTCGCGGCCGGGCACGACGCGGGGGTGCGGATCTCGCTGCGCGTGGAGGTGCACGGGGCGGGCCCGGCCCTCACGGAGGCGCCGGACACGGAACCGTGGCGCCCGGATGCGGCGGAGCCGGATCGCGGGCGTCCAACGGGCCCGCAGCATCCGGCCGGACCCGACGCGGACCGGGCACCCGGCGCCGGTCCTGACGTCACGTTCGCCGCCGTCGTGCAGGTCCACAGCGCGGCCGATCCCACGGTCGTCGCCGACGCCGCCGAGGTGTGGACCGGCACGGCACCGGCGGGGCGGGCGTTCGGCCCGCAGGCACGGGCGGAGACCCTGCTGACGCTGCGCCGGGCGGCCGCCGCCTGGGCGGCGCTGACCCCGCTGCTGTCCGCTGCGGTGCCGGACGCGTTGGAGCTGGCGGACGAGGAGGTCGCCGAGTTGCTGGGCCCGGCCTCCGGTGCGCTGGCCGCCGCCGGGGTCCGGGTCCACTGGCCGGAGGAGTTCGCCCGGACGCTGACCACGCGGGCCGTGGTGGGGCCGCCCGACGGGCCGGACGCCGTCGCGTACGGGCCCGGGGCCGGCGGGACGCCGTCACTGGTCTCCGCCGAGGCGCTGCTCTCCTTCAGTTGGCGGTTCGCCATCGGTGACCAGGAGATCGACCGGACGGAGCTGGACCGGCTCGCCGAGGCGCGCCGCCCCCTGGTACGGCTGCGCGGCCGGTGGGTCCTGGTGGACCCGGAGGCGGTGCGCGCCGCCCGGGACCGCAAGGACCACACGGTCGCCCCGTTGGACGCCCTGGGTGCCGCGCTCACCGGCAGCACGGAGGACGAGGACGGGCACCGGGTGGAGGTCCAGGCGTCCGGCTGGCTCGCCCGGTTGCGCGACCGGCTGGCCGACCCGGAACGCGCCGGAGACCCGGCGGTCGGCCAGCCCCCGGGGCTCGCCGCGACCCTGCGCGACTACCAGGTGCGCGGCCTGGATTGGCTGCACCGGATGACCTCGCTCGGCCTCGGCGGCTGTCTGGCCGACGACATGGGCCTGGGCAAGACCATCACGTTGATCGCCCTGCACCTGCACCGGCAGGCCGATCCGGAGTCGGCCGGACCCACGCTCGTCATCTGCCCCACCTCCCTCATGGGCAACTGGCAGCGGGAGATCGAGCGGTTCGCGCCGGGGACGCCGGTGCGCCGTTTCCATGCGGGGCGGCGCAGCCTGGCGGACCTGGCCGACGGGGAGTTCGTCCTCACCACCTACGGGACGATGCGACGGGACACCGCCAGACTGGCGGAGGTCGGCTGGGGACTGGTCGTCGCCGACGAGGCGCAGCACGTCAAGAATCCCTTCTCGGCCACTGCCAGGGCGCTGCGCGCCCTCCCTGCCACGGCCCGGGTGGCATTGACCGGCACGCCGGTGGAGAACAACCTGTCGGAGCTGTGGGCGATCCTGGACTGGACGACGCCGGGGTTGCTGGGGCCGCTGGCCCGGTTCCGCAGGCGGCACGCGCAGGTGATCGAGGGCGGCGCGGCGGGTTCCCCGGAGGCCGTCGCGGCGGCCGAGCGGCTGGCCCGGCTGGTGCGGCCCTTCCTGCTGCGCCGGCGCAAGTCCGACCCGGGGATCGCGCCGGAGCTGCCGCCCAAGACGGAGACCGACCGGGCGGTGGCGCTCACCGCGGAACAGGTCGGGCTGTACGAGGCGGTGGTGCGCGAGGGGCTCGGCGAGATCGCCGGGTCGGCCGGCCTCGCGCGCCGCGGCCTGGTGGTGAAGTTGCTGACCGCGCTCAAGCAGATCTGCAACCACCCCGGGCACTACCTCAAGGAGCCGCCGGGCGGACCGGACGCCGGGACCGCGCGGTTCGCCGGGCGGTCGGGGAAGGCCGAGCTGCTCGACGAACTTCTCGACACCCTGCTCGCCGAGGGCGCGAGCGTCCTGGTGTTCACGCAGTACGTCCAGATGGCGCGGCTGCTGGCGGAACACCTGGCGGCGCGCGGAGTGCCGGCCCAACTACTGCACGGCGGAACACCGGTGGCCCGACGGGAGGAGCTGGTGCGGCGCTTCCAGGACGGGGCGGTGCCGGTGTTCCTGCTGTCCTTGAAGGCGGCGGGGACCGGCCTGAACCTCACCCGGGCGTCACATGTCGTGCACTTCGACCGCTGGTGGAACCCGGCGGTCGAGGCGCAGGCCACCGACCGGGCGTATCGGATCGGGCAGACCCAGCCTGTGCAGGTCCACCGGATGGTCACCGAGGGCACGGTCGAGGACCGGATCGCCGCGCTGCTCTCCCGTAAACAGCAGTTGGCGGACGCGGTCCTGGGTTCCGGCGAGGCGGCGCTGACCGAACTCACCGATGCCGAGCTGGCGGACCTGGTCGCCCTACGCGGGAGCGAGCGATGACGGACGCATACGAGGAGCACAGAGGGAAGGACGGGTCGGTGTACGAGGACATGAAGGGTGGGGACGCGGTGTACGGGAGCGGGGCCGACGGGGCGGGGCCGGAGCGGACGTACGCGGCGCTGCCGGTGGCACGCGGGCAGGGCTTCGCGCGGACCTGGTGGGGACAGGCATGGCTCAAGGCCCTGGAGGACACCGCGTTGGACGGGGCACAGCTGAAGCTGGGCCGACGGCACGCGCGCGCCGGGGCGGTCGGCGCGGTCTCCGTGCGGCCGGGCCGGATCACCGCCGTCATCGAGGACCGCGACCACACCCGGTACCGCTCCGACGTGCTGCTCCAGCAGCTGTCCCCGGCGGACTGGGACCGACTGCTGGACGTCGTCGCGGACCGGTCCGGGCACCTCGCGGCACTACTGGACCGCGACATGCCGCCGGCCCTGGTGGAGGACGCGGCGGCGGCCGGGGTCGAACTCCTGCCGGGAATCGGCGATCTGGAGCCGGAGTGCGGCTGCGAGGCATGGGACCACTGTGCGCATTCGGCGGCGCTGTGCTACCAGGTGGCGCGGCTGCTGGACCAGGACCCGTGCGTGCTGCTGCTGTTGCGCGGGCGGGGCGAGGAGGAACTCCTGGACGAACTCCAGCGGCGCAGCGCCTCCCGGGGCGGGGCGGCGACCGGACCGGCCGGTCCCGACGGCGGGGACGCGGTCGGCGTCCCCGCCATCGAGGCGTACGCGGCGCGGGACGTCCTCCCGCCGCTGCCGCCGCTCCCCTCCCCGGTCGCGGTCCCCGGTCCGGCGCCGACGCTCGGCGGTGGCGCCGCGCCGCCCCCCGGGGTGGCGCCGGACGCGCTGGAGTTCCTGATCGGGGACGCGGCGGCGCGCGCCCGGCAGCTGCTGTCGGAGGCGCTGTCGCCCGGGTACGCCGACAACCCGCCGGCGCCCGCTTTGACGCCCGCGCAGGACGCGGTGCGGCTGGCGGCGGCCGGGCCCGGCGCGGCCGTCACGGCACGCCTGGCGGACGGTTCGGGGCGTGATGCGCGGGGCCTGGATCTGGCCGTACGGGCCTGGCGGTTGGGCGGTCCGGCCGGGCTGGCGGTCCTGGAGGAGGAGTGGACGCCGGCGCCCGAGGTGCTGTCCCGGTTGCGGGACCGACTGGTGGCCGCCTGGGAGGACGAGGCGTCCCGGCCGCGGCTACGGGCCACCGGGAACCGCTGGACCGTCGTGGGCGGCGGCACCCAGCTCCGCTACGGGCGCGACGGACGCTGGTGGCCGTTCCGCAAGGAGGGCAGCCGGTGGGCGCCGGCCGGTCCGGTCGCGGACGATCCGGCGGCGGCGCTGGCCGCCCTCGCGGCCGACGTACCGGACGGGCACACGGAGGGGAATCGCACCACGGTGCGAGAAACATCACCTTTGGTCAGCCCTTGACACCTGATGGTCAATTCGAGTCGACACCAATGACAGGATGGAACCGAATCCGCACCCATTTCGTGCGATTCATTCCGCGACCCTGCCCGCTTGCGTCCCCGTACGCCAGTTTTCGGCAGCCTGCGCTCGCGTATGTCCGCCCGTCGACCGATCCGACCGTTAGGCCCGTCCTGCCATGCCGCTCGCCTTCCTCCGCCGCCTGCGCGACCGCACGCCGCACAGCCGCCAGCCGACCCTCCCCCGCGGGGCGGGCGCGCTGGACCTGTGCGTCGACGATCCCGTCGGACTGCCGATGGCCGGGGCGGAGATCTCGGTGCGGGACGCGGGCGGCCGGGAAGCGATGGCCGGCCGGACGGACCCCAACGGCCGGCTGACCGTCACCCTGCCGCCCGGCGGCTACCGGCTCCTGGTGACCTCCGACGGCTTCCGGCCGGTCCGTTGCGAGGCCCAGGTGACGGCGGGCGAGCGGACCGCGCCCCGCCCGATCACGCTGGAACTGGCGCCGGCACTGCCGCTGCCCGAAGCCGGCCAGTGGCGGCTCGACCCCGACCACAGCGCCATCCGGTTCACCGCCCGGCACATCGGACTCGCCGAGATCCACGGCCGGTTCAACCGCTTCGAGGGCGGGCTGTGGATCGGCGAGCGGATGCAGGACTCCCGGGTCGAGGTGACCATCGACGCGGCGAGCATCGACACCGGCGTGCGGATGCGCGACGACCACCTGCGGTCGGCGGAGTTCCTGGACGTGGCCCGCTTCCCCCACCTCCAGTTCACCGGCGACCGGTTCGTCCACAAGGGAGGCAGCCGGTGGGCGGTGCAGGGCGTGCTCCATCTGCACGGCGTCAGCCGCACCGTCCAGTTGGACACCCGCTACCTGGGCATCGGCACCGGCATCATGGGCGAGACCCGCACCGCGTGCCAGGCCGTCACCGAGCTGCACCGCGAGGACTTCACCCTGGACTGGCGCAAGATGCTGGCCAGGGGCATCGCCGCGATCGGCGCTACGATCCGGATCGAGCTGGACATCCAGGCGGTCCGGCCCGAGTAACAGCCGCACGGAAGAGGGGGTTCCCCATGGCCGGCCCGTCGCCCCAGCCACCGTTCACCGAGGCGCTCGCCGCCGGACCGGTCGTCCTCGATGGCGGGCTGTCCAACCAACTGGAAGCGGACGGCCACGATCTGAGCGACGCCCTGTGGTCGGCCCGGCTGCTCGCCGAGGAACCGGAAGCCGTGGTGCGGGCCCACCTGGCCTACTACCAGGCGGGCGCCCAGGTGGCCATCACCTCCAGCTACCAGGCCACGTTCGAGGGGTTCGCCCGGCGCGGCACCGGCCCGGAGGAAGCCGCCGGGCTGCTGCGCCGCAGCGTCGAACTGGCCCGCGAGGCTGCGGCGCGGGCGCGCGCCGCCGGTGTCACCGGGCCGCTCTACGTCGCCGCGTCGGCGGGCCCGTACGGCGCGATGCTCGCGGACGGCTCCGAATACCGCGGCCGGTACGGGCTGTCCGTGGAGGACCTGGTGCGGTTCCACCGGCCGCGCCTGGAGGTCCTGGCCGCCGCCCGGCCCGACGTGCTCGCCCTGGAGACGGTGCCGGACGCGGACGAGGCGCGGGCGCTGCTGCGCGCGGTCCGCGGCCTCGGCGTCCCGGCCTACCTGTCGTACAGCATCGCCGGCGACCGCACCCGCGCCGGGCAGCCGCTGGCCGAGGCGTTCGCCTGCGCGGCGGACGCGGACGAGGTGATCGCGGTCGGGGTGAACTGCTGCGCGCCGGACGACGCCGACCGGGCGGTGGCGCTCGCGGCCCGGGTCACCGGCAAACCGGTGGTGGTCTATCCCAACAGCGGGGAGAGCTGGGACGCCACGGCCCGGGGCTGGCGCGGCAGCCCGACCTTCCACGCGGACCGGGTGGCCGGCTGGGTCGCGGACGGCGCCCGGCTGATCGGCGGTTGCTGCCGGGTGGGCCCGGACGCCATCGCCGAGCTGGCAGCGGCACTGGGCCACTGACCGGGCCGCGGGAAAACGGGCGGCGGGCCGTCGGCGCCCCGGCTAGCCTCGCGCCATGGAGTGGCCAGGTGCTCTCCTACAGCACCGGCGTCACCAACCACGCCTCCCGGTCGGTGGCCAGGACCCTGGGCCTCACCCCGCTCGGCTGGCTCTGGACCCTGCGCTGAGCGATCGCCGCCCTGACAGGCCAGGGCCGTTACCCGGCCGCAACGGACGCACCGGCGACAGAAGTCCCGGCCGATGGCAGGATGCAGCCAACTCGCCACACTTCCGGCCCGGTTGACCGTCACGGCACTCTTGGAGGACCTGTGACCGCTCGCTCCGCGTTGCCCGTTCTGGCCGCCGCCGCGGCCACCGCCCTCCTGGCGGGATGCACCAGCACCACGCCCGTCGGACAGCAGGGCCGGGGCCCGGAACTGGTCCGCCCCGGAGCGCTCCTGACCTGCACCCACCTCCCCTACGCCCCCTTCCAGGTCAAGCGCGACGGCAAGGTCGTCGGGTTCGACGTGGACCTGGTGGACCTGGTGGCCAAGGACCTGCACGTCACCCAGCAGATCATCAACACCCCCTTCGAAGGCATCGAGACCGGCCAGGACTTCGCCATCCGCACCTGCGACCTCGCCGCCGCGGGCATGACCATCACCCCCGCCCGCGCGAAGGTCATGGACTTCTCCGACCCGTATTTCAACGCCACCCAGGCACTCCTGGTGAAGCGCGGAACCTCGGTGAAGAGGATCGAGGACCTGAAGGGCAGGAAGCTCGGCTACCAGAAGGCCACCACCGGCGCGCTCTACGCCAAGGCACACGGAAAAGGCGTCGAACTGGTTGAGTTCGAGGACGTCGGCCTGCTGCTGACCGCGGTCGGATCCGGGCAGGTCGACGCCGGGATCAACGACAACGGCGTGCTCCTCGACTACGCGAAGCACAACCCGGACACCCACGTGGCGGCGGAGTTCGACACCGGCGAGCACTACGGCTTCGGCGTGCGGAAGGGCAACGACGCGCTGCGGAAGCGCATCAACGAGGTCCTCGCGCGGGCGGAGAAGGACGGGAGCTACGACCGGATCCACCGGAAGTGGTTCGGCTGATGCCCCGGCCCCTGTCCAGGCGCCGCCGGGCGCGGCTGGTCCGCGGCGCGCAGTACGGCGTGCTGGTGGCCGCGCTGGCGGCCCTCGCCCTGGCCGCCGACTGGCGCCGGCTGGGATCGGCGTTCTTCGACGTCTCCGTCGCCACGGCGCTGTTCCCCGACATCGTCACCACCGCGCTGGTCAACACCGTGCGCTACACCCTGCTCGGTTTCGGCTTCGGGCTCGCGCTCGGGCTGGTCCTCGCCCTGATGCGGCTCTCCTCGGTGCCGCCGTACCGCTGGCTGGCGGTGACCTACATCGAGTTCTTCCGCGGGATCCCCGCCCTGCTGGTGTTCATCGCGCTCGGCTTCGGGGTGCCGCTGGCCTTCCAGGTCGCCCTCGACCAGGGCGTCACGGTGATGCTGTCGCTGGGGCTGGTGGGCGCGGCCTACATGGCGGAGACGATCCGGGCCGGTATCCGGGCCGTGCCCAAGGGGCAGACGGAGGCGGCGCGTTCGCTGGGCATGTCGCAGGGCCGGGCGATGGTCTCGATCGTCGTGCCGCAGGCGTTCCGGATCGTGCTGCCGCCGCTGGCCAACGAGCTGATCCTGCTGACGAAGGACTCCTCGCTGGTGTACCTGCTGGGCCTGTCGCTCTCCCAGTTCGAGCTGGCCAACTTCGGGCGGGACGCGCTGAACGAGCACAAGAGCCTCACCCCGGTGCTGGTCGCGGGGCTGCTGTACCTGGTGATCACCCTGCCGCTGGGCCAGTTGGTCCGGCGGTTGGAGGCCCGCACGGCGAAGGCCCGGTGACGGCGCGCGTGTACGGGCGGGAACGGAAGAAGCGGCGCCACGGCGGGCAGGGGGCGGGATGACCGGCGGCGGGGACGGCAACGGCGAGAACGCCATCGAGGTGCGCGGGCTGCGCAAGGCGTTCGGCGCGCTGGAGGTGCTGCGCGGGATCGACTTCTCGGTCGCGCGGGGCGAGGTGGTGTGCGTCATCGGACCGTCCGGTTCCGGGAAGTCGACGCTGCTGCGCTGTGTGAACCTGCTGGAGGAGCCGACCGCCGGCCGGGTCACCGTCGCCGGCACCGAGGTCACCGACCCGGAGGTGGACATCGACCGGGTGCGGCGCCGGATCGGGATGGTGTTCCAGTCCTTCAACCTCTTCCCGCACCTGACCGCGCTGGAGAATCTGACCATCGCCCAGCGCCGGGTGCTGCGCCGCGACCGGCCGACGGCCGCGCGGATCGCCCGCGACCAGCTGGCGCGGGTCGGCCTGGGCGACAAGGAGGCCGCCTACCCGGCGCAGTTGTCGGGCGGCCAGCAGCAGCGGGTGGCCATCGCCCGGGCGCTGGCGATGGACCCGGAGCTGATGCTCTTCGACGAGCCGACCTCGGCCCTCGACCCGGAACTCGTCGGCGATGTGCTGGCGGTGATGCGGGCGCTGGCCCGGGACGGGATGACGATGCTGGTCGTCACGCACGAGATGGGATTCGCCCGGGAGGTCGCCGACCGGGTGGTCTTCATGGACGGCGGGCTGGTCGTCGAGGAGGGCACCCCGAGGCAGGTGGTGGGCGCACCCCGGCACGAGCGGACCCGGGCGTTCCTCTCGCGCGTCCTGGACCCGGCGGCAGCCGAGGTGGACGGGACGGGCGGCACGGACGCGGCGGACGGGACGGACGGCACGGGGCCGACCACCGGGCGGCGGACCTGACCCCACCGCCCGTCCCGGCCGCCCGGTGCTCCGGACCGGCTCAGGCCAACGGCTTGGTGAGCTTCTTGGTGTTGCTGCGGTTGCCGGTCAGGCTGCACACCACGGACTTGATGCCCAGCTTGTAGCCCTTGGTGTTGGGGAACTGCACATAGGTGCCCTCGGCCGTCCCGGCGGGCTGCTTGGACGCCTTGTCGGGGAGCTGGATCGAGCACAGCGAGGACGCCTTGTCCTTGATCTCGCTCTCGGAGGTCAGACCGGCGGGGAGGGTGTACACGAAGACGACCTCGGCGTCGTGCGGCCCGGTGCAGGGGGCCGACAGGTTGTTGCCGCCGTTCCCGCCCGGCGGGATGTCGAAGCAGTCGCCGGTCTTGAGGGTGTAGAAGGGGGCGGTACGGCCGGTGGGCGCGGACGCGGAGGTCTCCGGGCCGCTGGGGGTCGCCGAGTCGGACGGGGTCGGGGAGGCGGAGTCGGAGGCCGACGGGCTGGCGCTCGCCGAGGTGCTGGCGCCCGGCCGGGCCTGATTGCCGCCGCCGCCATCGCTGTTGGCCCATATGACGCCGCCGATGACGAGCGCCACGACGAGCACACCGGCGCCGATGATCAGCGCGATGGTGGTGCCGTTGCCGCCGCCCGAGGGCGGCGCGGGCGGCTGCTGCCAGCCACCGGGGCCGGGCGGCCCGTAGCCACCGGCGGGCGCGCCGTACGGGCCGGCGGGCGGCGGGCCGGCCGGCGGCACCGACGGCCCGTAGCCGCCCGGACCGTAACCGCCCGGCCCCGGCTGCTGCCCGCCCGCCCCGTAGCCGCCTCCGGGCGGGCCGAAACCACCCGGGTCGCCCTGGGGCGGCTGGTGCGGCGGCTGGTTGGACGGCGGGGGCGGGGGAAAGCTCATGGCGGAAGTGATCGCTTCTTTGGTGTGGAGACAAGGACGCGGTGACCGATCTGGACCGTTCCGGGGTGAAACATCCACCCCGTGGGCGCCGTTGACGCACCACGGCCCGGGACGGACGCTCCCGATCCTGATCGCCCGGACAGACCCTAACCTGCCCGACGTGTACGCCTCACTGCCCGGAGGTGCTCCATGTTCACCGACCTTCCCCTGGACGAACTGCGCCGCTACCGCCCTCCCCTGCCCGAGCCGCCCGGCTTCGACGCGTTCTGGCGACGCACGGTGGACGAGGCCCGGGCCCATGACCTCGCCCCCCGGTTCACCGCGGCAGACAGCGGCCTGACCCAGTTGCACACCGACGACGTGGAGTTCGCCGGTTTCGGCGGGCACCGGATCCGCGGCTGGTTCCTGCGCCCGCGGACGGCCACCGGACCGCTGCCGTGCGTGGTGCAGTACCTCGGCTACGGCGGCGGCCGGCTGCTGCCGCACGACTGGCTGCTGTGGCCGGCCGCCGGCTACGCCACACTGGTCATGGACTCCCGCGGCCAGAGCGGCCCCGACCGGCCCGGCGACACCCCCGACCCGGTGGGCGCCACACACCCGGGCGTACCGGGCAAGCTGACCCAGGGCCTGCTCGACCCCGACTCCTACTACTACCGACGACTGTTCACCGACGCCGTACGGGCGGTGGACACGGCCCGCGGGCACCCCGCGGTGGACGCCGAGCGGATCGTGGTCGCCGGCCACAGCCAGGGCGGCGCCCTCGCGCTGGCCATGACCGGGCTCGTCCCGGGGCTGGCGGGCGCACTGATCGACGCGCCGTTCCTGACCCACATCCGGCGCGCCCTGGACGTCACCGACCAGGGGCCGTACGGCGAACTGGCCCGCTACTTCGCCGGCCGGCGCGACGACATCGACACCGCGCTGCACACCCTCGACCACTTCGACGGCCTGAACTTCGCGGCCCGCGCCACCGCCCCGGCGCTCTTCGGCACCGCGCTGCGCGACGAGATCGTCCCGCCGTCCACCGGGTTCGCCGCCCACCACCACTACGCGGGCGACAAGCGGCTGGAGGTGTGGCGGTTCAACGCGCACGAGAGCGGCGGGGGCGCCCAGCGGACCGCGGAGATCCGCTTCCTGCGCGAGCTGTTCGGCGGCTGATCCGCACCGGCCGGCGACGGCCCGCGCGTGTCGTCCACAGGCCACCCGCGACCCGCGGCACGCGGATTACGATGCGGCTGCGCACCGGGGTCCAGAGCGGCCGGGAGCCCCGGGGCAGGGCCTGGACCACCGGCCGCCGAGGGAGAGTGCTCGATGGGCGCACAGTCGGCCGGACCGCTGGTCGTCGGGGTGGACAGCTCCACGCAGTCCACCAAGGCGCTGGTCGTGGACGCGGAGACCGGCGAGGTGCTGGCCCGGGGCCAGGCACCGCACACGGTCGGCGGCGGCCCCGGCAAGGAGAGCGACCCCCGGCAGTGGTGGCGGGCGCTGGGCGAGGCGCTGGCCCAGTGCGGACCCGCCGCGCGGCAGGCGTCCGCGATCTCCGTCGCCGGCCAGCAACACGGGCTGGTCACCCTGGACGCGGCCGGGGAGCCGGTCCGCCCGGCGCTGCTGTGGAACGACGTCCGGCCCGCCCGGGAGAGCGCGCGGCTGATCGCTGAGGGCGGCGGCCCCGAGGCGTGGGCGGAGCGGACCGGAAGCGTGCCCGGCCCGGCGTTCACGGTCGCCAAGTGGGCCTGGCTGTGTGCCCACGAGCCGGCCGCGGCGGCCGCCACCGCCGCCGTCCGGCTGCCGCACGACTACCTCGTCCAGCGACTGACGGGCCAGGCGGTCACCGACCGCGGCGACGCCTCGGGCACCGGCTGGTGGGCGGGGTCCACGGAGGCGTACGACCCGGAGGTCCTGGACCGGGTCGGACTGGCCCCCTCGATGCTGCCGCGGGTCGCGCTCCCCGGCGAGGCGGCGGGCACCGTGCGGACCGACGAACTCCCCCTGCCGCACGGCGCGTTGGTGGCCGCCGGGACGGGCGACAACATGGCGGCGGCGCTCGGCCTGGGCCTGCGTCCCGGTCAGCCGGTGCTGAGCCTGGGCACCTCCGGCACGGTCTACGCGGTGACCACCCGCCGGCCCGCCGACCCGACCGGCACCGTCGCCGGCTTCGCCGACGCCCGCGGCGACTGGCTGCCGCTGGCCTGCACGCTCAACTGCACGCTCGCCGTGGACCGGGTGGCGGCGCTGCTCGGCCGCGACCGGGAGGCCGTCGAGCCGGGCGGCGACGCCGTGCTGCTGCCCTTCCTGGACGGCGAGCGGACGCCGAACCTCCCGCGCGCCACCGGCCTGCTGCACGGCCTGCGCCACGACACCACGGCCGGCCAACTGCTCCAAGCCGCCTACGACGGCGCGGTGTTCACGCTGCTGCGGGCGCTGGACCAGGTGTCGGGTCCGGAGACCGCGCCCGGTACCCCGCTGCTGCTGATCGGCGGCGGGGCCCGGGGCCGCGCCTGGCGGGAGACCGTGCGGCGGCTGTCGGGCCGCCCGGTGGTGGTGCCCGAGGCGGGCGAACTGGCCGCGCTGGGAGCGGCGGCCCAGGCTGCCGGGCTGCTGCTGGGCGAGGATCCGGCGGCGGTGGCGCGCCGTTGGGGCACGGCCCGGGGCGCGGAGTACCCGGCGCGGGAGCGGGACGACGCCGCCTGGGAGCGGCTGACGGACACGCTGACCGACGGCGCGGCGCTGCTCGGCGGCTGACCGCACCCGCCGTCGAGAATCGCCCCGGCACACTTTGCCCAACACCGAAAGATCTAAACCCTTTCCACGGAAACTATTTTCCATGCCACCCCATCGAGCGATTGTGCGGATAAAAACAGCGCCACTATCTTCGAGGCGGCGGCGAGCTGCCGGGACATTTCTCAGGTTCTCCCCGGTGTTCCGCGCCGCAGCCTCGACGAGATAGGTGACATGGTGACGATTGCCGGCGAGACGCTGTCCGGAAGCACCGAAGAGAGCCAGAATTCCAGCCTGAGTACCTCCGCCGCGCGGAATCTGGCGACGACCACCAAGACCGCGCCGCAGATGCAGGGCATCACCTCCCGCTGGCTGCTGCGGCTGCTGCCCTGGGTGCAGGTCTCCGGCGGCACGTACCGCGTCAACCGGCGCCTGACCCACACCGTCGGCGACGGGCGGATCGACTTCGACATCGACGGCGGCTCGGTCGCGATCATCCCCGAGGAACTGCGCGAACTGCCCACGCTGTGGGAGTTCACCGACCCCGCGGTGCTCTCCGAGCTCGCCCAAAGGTTCACTCAGCACGAGTACGCCCCCGGCGAGATGATCGCCCGCTCCGGCGCCCCGCACGACCGGGTGGTGCTGATCGCGCACGGCCGGGTCGACCGGATCGGCACCGGCAAATACGGCGACGAGACCGTCCTGGAAGCGCTGGCCGGCGGCGACCACCTCGGCGACGCCCCGCTGAACAGCGCCGACGGGCAATGGGAGTTCAGCTACCGGGCGGTGACCCGGGTGACGGTGATGGCCCTGGCACGCCAGGACGCCCAGGAGGTCATCGGCCGCTCCCCGGCCCTGCGCGACCACCTCGCGGCGGGCCCCGACGGTGCCGCCCGGCCGGCCAACGCCAGCGGCGAATCCGCCATCGCCCTCACCTCCGGCCACCATGGCGAACCCGCCCTGCCCAGCACCTTCGTCGACTACGACCGATCGCCGCGGGAGTACGAACTCAGCGTCGCGCAGACCGTCCTGCGCACCCACACCCGGGTCGGCGACCTCTACAGCGACCCGATGAACCAGGTCGAGGAACAGCTCAAGCTCACGGTGCAGGCGCTGCGCGAGCGCCAGGAGCACGAGATGATCAACAACCCCGAGTTCGGGCTGCTGCACAACGCCGACCTCAAGCAGCGCATCCCCACCCGCAGCGGCCCGCCCACCCCCGACGACCTGGACGAACTCCTCGCCACGGTCTGGAAGGACCCGGGCTTCCTGCTGGCCCACCCCAAGGCGATCGCCGCGATCGGCCGGGAGTGCAGCGCCCGCGGTCTCTACCCGGACGCGGTGGACTTCATGGGCCACTCGCTGCCGTCCTGGCGCGGGGTGCCGATCTTCCCCTGCAACAAGATCCCGGTGACGAAGGAGGGCACCAGCTCGGTGCTGCTGATGCGCACCGGTGAGGACAAGCAGGGCGTGGTCGGACTGCACCGCAGCGGAATTCCCGACGAATACGAGCCGAGCCTTTCGGTGCGTTTCATGGGAATCGACGACAAGGCTGTCGTGAACTACCTCGTCAGCGCCTACTATTCGACGGCAATTCTCGTACCCGATGCGCTGGGCGTCCTGGAAGACGTGGAAATCGGGCACTGAGCGGAATTCCCGCGGCGGCGACTACCGCACCGCGCGGACCGGTAGCGCCTCCCGCCGCCCCCTTCTCCCTTCCTTCCCGCGCATTTCCCGGAATTCTGAGCACCGAATTCCTACGCACCGATCGGAACAGGTGACCTCCCACCATGACCACATCCGTGGATCCCACGTCCGGCCCGCAGACCGACGGCGCCGAGCAGCTCCGGTCCAGCCTGGACACCGCGGCCGCCCGCAATCTGGCGACCACGACCAAGACCCCGCCGCAGATGCAGGGCATCTCCTCGCGGTGGCTGCTGCGGATCCTGCCCTGGGTGCAGGTCTCCGGCGGTACGTACCGCGTCAACCGGCGCCTGACCCACACCCTCGGCGACGGCGCGGTGGAGTTCATCACCGAGGGCGCCGAAGTCCGGGTCATTCCCCAGGAGTTGCGCGAGCTGGCGCCACTGCGCGGCTTCGCCGACGACCCCACCCTCCAGGAGTTGGCCGGGCGCTTCGCCCAGCGGGAGGTCGCCCCCGGTGACGTGCTCGTCGAGCGGGACACGCCGACCGACCAGGTCATCCTGATCGCCCACGGCAAGTTCGAACGGATCGGCGCCGGCAAGTACGGCGACGAGACGGTGACCGCGGTGCTCGCCGGCGGTGACGCGGCCGGCGACGCGGCGCTGCTGGCCCCCGACGCCGCATGGGAGTTCACCCTTCGCGCGGCCACCCGAGGCACCGTCCTCACCCTCTCCCGCGCCGATTACGAGGAGGTACTGGGCCGTTCGGCGGCGCTGCGCGAACACATCGAGAGCTTCCGCACGGCGCTCGTCCCGGCACAGAACAAGCACGGCGAGGCTGCCATCGAGCTGGCCGCGGGACACGTCGGCGAGCCCGCACTGCCGGGCACCTTCGTGGACTACGAGCGGTCGCCCCGCGAGTACGAACTCAGCGTCGCGCAGACCGTGTTGAAGATCCACTCGCGGGTCGCCGACCTCTACAACGACCCGATGAACCAGCTGGACCAGCAGCTGCGACTGACGGTCGAGGCGCTGCGCGAGCGCCAGGAAAACGAGATGGTCAACAACCGCGAGTTCGGGCTGCTGCACAACGCCGACCTCAAGCAGCGCATCCACACCCGCAGCGGCCCGCCCACCCCCGACGACCTGGACGAGCTGATCTCCCGGCGCCGCAAGACGCAGTTCCTGCTGGCGCACCCGCGGACCATCGCGGCCATCGGCCGGGAGTGGAACGCCCGCGGGATCTACCCGGCGACCGCGGAGATCGACGGGACGGCGGTGCGCGCCTGGCGCGGCATCCCGCTGCTGCCCTGCAACAAGATCCCGATCAACCCGGACCAGACCAGCTCGATCCTCGCCATGCGGGTCGGCGAGGAGAACCAGGGCGTGGTCGGGCTCCACCAGACCGGCATCCCGGACGAGTACCGGCCGGGCCTGTCGGTGCGGTTCATGGGCATCAACGATCAGGCCGTCATCAATTACCTGGTCAGCGCCTACTACTCGGCGGCGGTGCTGGTGCCGGACGCACTGGGCATCCTGGAGGACGTCGAGATCGGACACTGAGCGACCGGAAGCGATCGGATCGGACATCCCGTCACCCGGGGCGCCCACCACGGCCTGACTCTCCGTCAGAATACGGCCGCGGCACGGCACCCGGGTGACGCGCATGCGGTCCGATCAGGGGGCGTTGCGCGCTTTTGATCCATGGTTGGCCTTCTTTGGTCAAGCCATTGACACAACGGCCATTCCCTTGGCAGGGCGCGTGCTGTTGCGCATGATGAACGCACCGGCCGTGCGTGACATGTACGCGACCACCCCTCGGTCCTTGTCAGGAGTTCGCATGGAACCCGACCAGCACTTCCCGGCCCGTCGCCGACTGCTCACCGGCGCCGCCGCGTTCGCCGCGGCCGCCGCCCTCACCCCCCTCACCCGGGCCGGCGCCGCATCGCCGCGCAAACGGCGCACACGGCGCACACGGACCGCCGACTACCCGCCCGTCCACTGGACGCCGGCCAACCCGGCCAACTACACCGCCGCGAACCGCCCGACGCAGTACCCGATCGACACCGTCGTGATCCATGTGACGCAGGAGACCTTCCCGGACACCCTCCGGCTCTTCCAGGACCCCGCACACAAGGCCGCCGCGCACTACGTCGTCCGCTCCTCGGACGGCTACACCGCCCAGTGCGTCCGCGAACGGAACGTCGCCTGGCACGCCGGCAACTGGGACTACAACACCCGCAGCATCGGCATCGAGCACGAGGGCTGGATCGACGATCCGAAGTGGTTCACGGAAACCCTCTACACCCACTCCGCGCTGCTCACCGCCGCCATCTGCGACCGCTACGGCATCCCCAAGGACCGCAGGCACATCATCGGGCACGTCGAGGTCCCGGGCACCGACCACACCGACCCGGGCCAGTACTGGGACTGGGCGCACTACATGGACCTGGTCAAAGAGGTGTCCTTCTGGGACCGCACGGGGGACTGGGGGCACAAGGGGGACTGGGGCGGACACAAGGGGGACTGGGGCCACAAGAGCGACACCTACTGGGAGGACCTGCTCGACATGTGACGCCCCGCCCTCGAAATTCGGCGTCCCGTCACACACGCCGCCCCGCCGGACCGGGCCCCGACTCCCTCCCGGCAACCACGCCGCCGCCCGTACCGGGCGACACGGCACCGTTCCGCGGATGTTCGGAATCCCGCCATCCGCGGGCCATAGTGAGCGCTGCCACCACCTGGGACAGTTGACACGACGTCAGGGGGCTGTTGTGAAACGGCGGTTTGACAGGATCCGGACGGTGGCGACCATCGCGGTCGCCTGGGGCGTCCTGGCCGGTGGCGGGGCGGCGGTCGCGCCCCGGGCAGCCGCCGCCGGCGGGTTCACACGGACGGCCCCGGTGCGACTGGCCCGCGGGGTGACCTACACCGAGTTCAGGAAGACCCTCCCCCGCGGCATCGTCCACGGCCACCTGCTGACCGTCGACCTCTCCGACCCCGCGGTCTCGGTGGACCTGCTCCACCCGTCGGCGGTCGCCGCACGGGCCCCGGTGTCCGAACTCGCCGACGACCGCGACGCGCTCGCCGCGGTCAACGGCGACTTCTTCGACATCAGCGAGGCCCAGCACCCCGGGGTGGAGGTCACCGGCTCCTCGGTGGGACCCGCGGTGTCGTCCGGACGACAGCTGAAGGGCGCGGTGCCGGACGGCCAGCGGTTCGGCCCGACGCTGCCACCGGGCGCCACCACCAACGACGTGCTCGGCGTCGGCTACGACCACCGGGCCCGACTGGACCGCCTGACGCTGCGCGGCACCGTCCGCAGCCACACGGGCTCCTGGCCGCTGCGCGGTCTGAACCAGTACGCCCTGCCGGAGGGCGGCATCGGCGCGTACACCGCCCGCTGGGGCGAGGTGTCCCGGGAGCGCGCGGTTTGCGGCACCGACACCGACCGCGCGGCGGGCTGCGACACCGACGCCGCCGAGGTCACGATCCGCGGCGGACGCGTCGTGGAGACCGCCGACCGGCCGGGCGCCGGGGCGATCGAACCGGGATCGGTGGTGCTGGTCGGCCGCGAGCAGGGCGCGCGACACCTGCGCGCGCTGCACATCGGCGAGCGGGTCCGGATCAGCCACCGGCTCGTCGGGCGGCTGCCGGGCCGGCTGCACTGCGCGGTGGGCGGCTTCCCGGTGCTGCGAGCCGGACGCCCGGCGCCCGGTCTGGACACCGTGGCGGTCACGATGCGCACCTCCGCCGGCATCGCCGACCGTGGCCGCACCCTGCTTCTGATGGCGCTGGACGGGGAGCAGGGCCGGCACCAGACGGGCCTCACCGTACGGGAGCTGGCCGGGCTGATGGCGGGGCTGGGCGCGCGGGACGCCGTGGACCTGGACGGCGGCGGTTCCTCGACGTTCGTCACCCAGGACGCGGACGGCGAGGCGCAGGTGCGCAACCACCCGACGGTCGAGCGGGAACGCCCGGTGGCCAACGCCGTGGGGGTCTTCGCCGACGAGTGACCCGCGAGCGAGCTCGGGGGTCCGCGACGGGCGACCGGCGAGCGACCGGGGCGACCTCGGGGCGACCGATGGGCGACGGTTCCGCGGCGCCGAGGGCGGTGGCGCGGCGCTGGGGCGGTGGCGCGGGGCACTGGGCGGGGCGGGCGTGGGCCCCGGTCGGGGTCTTGGGGCGTCGTGGCCCTTGGGCGGCGTCGGCCTTGGGCGGCGTCGGTGTCGTGCTTGGGGTGTGCGGGTCGGCCTTGGGGGGTGTTGGTGGGGTTCGGGGGCCGGGCCGGGTGCCTGTGCCTCTTCCTTGTTCGGCAACGATTACGGAGAGTTATTCATTCCCGTGTTGTCTACCCAGGGTTTGGGATTGCCTACCCAGGGTGAGGTGAGGGGTGCGGCAGGGTCGCGGAGTCACGGGCGGACGCTGCTGACGACCTCGGCGGCGCCGGCGAGACCGTGGTGGATGTCGGGGGCGAGGCTGCTGCCCGCCAGGTAGAAGCCGAGCAGTCCACACACGATGGCGTGCGAGATCTTCAGCTTTCCGCTGCGCAGAAAGATCACGACCAGGATGACCAGCAAGAGGATCACCGAGATGGAGACAGCCATGGACACAACACCTCCTCGACCACCGCCCGAACGGGCGGCAAGCGGTGGCCAGTTTGGCGCATTTCAGGGTATGTCCGGTTCGCGGCAGGGTGCTCCAAACAGGTGATCACTGCGGGTCACGAGGGGAGCATGAGGGGCGGCGGCGGGGCGGGAGCGCGCCGGCCGGGTCGCCGCTCGGGGCCTCGACTTCTCCACGCGAGCGACACGTTCGAGGGGAGTTTCAGCCACCGGTAAAGAAGTGGCATGGATCACTTCACCCCCCGCAACGGAGTGTTGCGATTGACCGTCTTAGCGGCCGACATCGCCGCCGCCTCCACACCACCGACGGAAAGTCCGCCCATGAGCCTGAGCCCCGCCCGGCCGTTCCGGCCGTCTCGGTCGTTGTGTATCGCCTTGGCGCTGATGCCGGTGCTCGGTGTCGGGACGCTCGCGGCGTGCGACGCGGCCCGGGCGTCGGCGTCGCAGGAGCGGCCGGTGAAGGTGGGGCTGGGGTCGGCGAGCGGGAACCCCACGGTGCAGGCCGGCGATCAGCTGCGGGTCAGTGCGGACGGCGGGGTGCTGACCGCGGTGACGGTGACCGATCCCCGGGGCCGGCAGCTGGTCGGCGGGTTCAGCCAGGGCGGGACGGTGTGGACGTCGCGGGCCAAGGCCGCGCCGGAAACCAAGTACTCCGTGCTCGCCCGGACCAAGAGCGACGATGGCGCCACCACCGAGGCCAAGGAGTCGCTGACCACCGGGAAGGTGGCCAAGCGGAACCGGGTGTCGTTCAGCCCCCGGCCGCGCGGCGGGGTGGTCGGCGTCGACGATCCGATCCGGCTGACGTTCGCCTTCCCCATACGGGACCGGGGGGTGGTGGAGCGGCGATTGTCGGTGATCACCGACAATCGAAGCGAGGGGGCCTGGTCATGGGAGCCCACGCACGGCGGCAAGGACCGGATCGTCTGGCGGCCGGCGCACGAGTGGAAGCCGGGCACCAAGGTCACCGTACGGGCCGAGCTGAACGGTGTGGACTCCGGTGACGGGCGCTTCTTCACCAAGGATTACGGGTTGCGGTTCACCGTGGGGCGCAGTGCGCCCGTCCGGTCGGACCTCGATTCTGACGCGTACATCACACCCGGACTCGGACCTACGCCGGCTTTATGGCAAGGTCCAGGTGGGTGACCCCTTGTGGCGGTCACCGAACCCTCCCTGCGAGGGACAGACAACCGAGGGGCGGGACCGGAGACTGGATGGTCGGCCGGTCGCAGTGGCAGTGGACCGGAGGCGGAGCGAGCGCCTCGTGTCGGGCTGTCGACCCCTTTTCAGAGCCTAATGTGACGGAATGAGCACCGTGCAGGACCAGGATCAACTCACGGGGTGGCGGCGCTTCCGGCGCCGCGTCCCCAATGGCTTCGCCATCCTCTTCAGCTTGCTGGGGCTTTTCTGTGCCCTGACGGCGCTGATCGGGCCCCTTCGGCGCACCCTCCATTCGACGATCTACTGGCTGGACACGCTCACCATCCCGGTGACGCCGAACTTCGCCTACGCCGCGTTCCTCTTCCTCCTGGCCGCGGCGATGACCGCGCGGAAACGGGTGGCCCTGTGGTTCGTCGTCGCGTACATGGTGCTGAACGTCCTCGCCGACGCGCTGTTCCTGGCGGCCGGGTACTGGGAGTTCAGCTTCTCCCTGGTGCTGTGCGCCGGGGCGCTGGTGCTGCTGCTCGTCTCGCACCGTGAGTTCTACGCGATCACTCGGCGCGGCGCGTTCCTGCGGGCCGCGCTGGTGCTCGCCGGCGGGCTCGTGGTCGCGGTGCTGATCGGCTGGGGCCTGGTGTCGTTGGCGCCCGGTTCGCTGGAGAGCGGCGGTGGCAACCGTCTGCTGTGGGCGGCCAACCGGGTGTGCGGTGGGCTGGTCGGCGGCCGGATCGTCGAGGGGTACCCGCCGCACTGGATCGGCACCCTGCTCGGGCTGCTGGGCGCGCTGGCGCTGCTCAACGCCGCCGCCGCGCTGTTCCGATCGCAGCGGATGGAAGCGGCGCTGCACGGCGACGAGGAGGACCGGATCCGGGCGCTGCTGTCGAAGTACGGCAGTCAGGACTCGCTCGGCTACTTCGCGACCCGTCGCGACAAGGCCGTGGTCTTCTCGCCGAGCGGCAAGGCGGCGGTCACCTACCGTGTCGAGGCCGGCGTCTGTCTGGCCAGTGGTGACCCGGTCGGTGACCGGGAGGCGTGGGGTCCGGCGATCGACGCGTGGCTGGACGTCGCCGGTCGGTACGGCTGGCAGCCGGCCGTGATGGGCGCGAGCGAGGACGGCGCGAAGGCGTTCGCGCGGGCCGGGCTGGGTGCGTTGCAGCTCGGTGACGAGGCGATCCTGCATGTGGCGCAGTTCGATCTGGACGGCCGGGACATGCGGGTCACGCGTCAGGCCGTCAACCGTGTGGAGCGGGCCGGGGCGACGTTCCGGGTCCGGCGCCACGCGGAGTTGACGGACACCGAGATGCAGGAGGTCATCCACCGCGCGGACGCGTGGCGGGACACCGAGACCGAGCGTGGCTTCTCGATGGCGCTGGACCGGCTCGGTGACGAGCAGGACGGCGACTGCCTGCTGGCCGAGGCGTTCGACGCGGACGGCAACATGATCGCGCTGCTGTCGTTCGTGCCGTGGGGCAAGGACGGCATCTCGCTGGACGTGATGCGACGGGACCGCAGTGCGCCGAACGGCGTGATGGAGTTCATGGTCGCGCAGCTGTGCGCGCAGGCCGGGTCGATCGGGGTGCGGCGGATCTCGCTGAACTTCGCGGTGTTCCGGTCCGCCTTCGAGGAGGGTGCCCGGATCGGTGCCGGTCCGGTGCTGAAGTTCTGGCGCCGGCTGCTGTTGTTCTTCTCCCGCTGGTGGCAGCTGGAGGCGCTGTACCGCTCGAACTCGAAGTACCTGCCGGAGTGGTACCCGCGGTTCCTGTGCTACGCGGACGCCGGTGCGCTGGCGCGGATCGGTATGGCGTCGGGTATCGCCGAGGGCTTCGTGGCGGTGCCGAGCCTGGGCAAGCTGTGGGGCAAGGGGCACAAGACGCGGGTGCTGGCTCCGGCGAGTACCGCGGGTCTGCCGTCGCTGGACGAGCTGGGCCTGGTGCAGGCCGAGCCGGCCACCGCGGAGGAGCAGCGGGAGCGGGAGCTGGCCGCGCTGCCGGAGCAGGTGCGGGTGCGGCACCGGAAGCTGGAGCGGCTGCGGGAGGCGGGGACCGACCCGTATCCGGTGGGCGTGCAGCGGACGCACACGCTGGGCCAGGTCCGTGAGGAGCACCGGGAGCTGGCGGCCGGGACGCGTACCGGCAAGACCGTGACGGTGGCCGGGCGGGTGCTGCTGACCCGTGACCACGGTGGTGTGCTGTTCGCGGTGCTGCGGGACTGGTCGGGCGATCTGCAGATCGCGGTGACCCGGGACTCGGGCGAGGACCTGCTGGAGCGCTTCGGTGCGGATGTGGACCTCGGTGACCATGTGGAGGCCGAGGGCGAGGTCGGTACCAGTGACCGCGGTGAGCTGACGGTGTTCGTGACGCAGTGGCGGTTGACCGCCAAGTGTCTGCGTCCGCTGCCGGACAAGCGGCGTGGGCTGTCCGACCCGGAGGCCCGGGTCCGTCAGCGGTACGTGGACCTGGTGGTGTCGCCGGGTGCGCGGGAGACGGTGCGGGCGCGCAGCACGGCGGTGCAGGCGCTGCGGCAGGGGCTGATCGACCGGGGTTACCTGGAGGTCGAGACGCCGATGCTGCAGCAGATCCACGGTGGTGCGAACGCGCGTCCGTTCCACACCCACATCAACGCCTACGACCTGGACCTGTATCTGCGGATCGCGCCGGAGCTGTATCTCAAGCGGCTCTGCGTGGGCGGTATGGAGAAGGTCTTCGAGATGGGGCGGACGTTCCGCAACGAGGGCATCTCGTACAAGCACAACCCCGAGTTCACGATGTTGGAGGCGTACCAGGCGTTCGCCGACTACGACGTGATGCTGAACCTGACCCGGGAGTTGATCCAGGGTGCGGCGATCGCCGCGTTCGGCACCGCGACCGCGCGGAAGGCGGACAAGAACGGGCGGCTGGTCGAGCACGACATCTCGGGCATCTGGCCGGTGAAGACGGTGTACGGGGCGATTTCCGAGGCGCTGGGCGAGGAGGTCGACGCGGACACCGATCCGGATGTGCTGCGGCGGCTGTGCCAGGCGGCGTCGGTGCCGGTCAAGCCGGAGATGGGCCGGGGCGACGTCGTGTTGGAGATGTACGAGCGGCTGGTCGAGGAGAAGACCACGCTGCCGACCTTCTACAAGGACTTCCCGACCGATGTCTCGCCGTTGACCCGTCAGCACCGGGTCGATCCGCGGGTCGCGGAGCGCTGGGACCTGGTGGCGTTCGGCACCGAGCTGGGCACCGCCTACTCGGAGCTGACCGACCCGGTCGAGCAGCGGCGGCGGTTGACCGCGCAGTCGCTGTTGGCGGCCGGTGGTGACCCGGAGGCGATGGAGCTGGACGAGGACTTCCTCCAGGCTCTGGAGTACGCGATGCCGCCGACCGGTGGTCTGGGTATCGGTGTGGACCGGTTGGTGATGTTCCTGACCGGTCTGTCGATCCGCGAGACGTTGCCGTTCCCGCTGGTGCGGAAGCGCTGATCGCGCGGGGTTCCCGAGCGCCGGCCGGGCTGGATCTTCTTCCAGCCCGGCCGGCGCTTTCGTATGGTCCTAGGCGTTGGCCTGGTGGTGGAGCGGTTCGCCGCGGAGGTAGCGGCCGACCTCGGCGGCGACGATGTGCGCGGCCTTGTGGGCGACCTGCTGGCTGCCGCCGGCGATGTGCGGGGTGAGGACGACGCCGGGGGCGGTGAGCAGGCGGGAGCCGGCCGGGACGGGTTCTTCGGGGAAGACGTCGAAGCCGGCGCCGGCGAGGTGTCCGGTCTCCAGGGCGTCGCAGACCGCGTCGTAGTCGAGGAGCGCGCCGCGGGCGCAGTTGACGAGGACCGAGCCGCGGGGCATCGCGGCGATCTGGGCGCGGCCGATCATGCCGGTGGTCTCGGGGGTGACCCGGGCGTGCAGGGAGACGATGCGGGAGCGGGTGAGGAGTTCGTCGAGGGTGGCCTGCTCGGCGAGGCCGGCGAGTGCCTGGGGGCGGACGTAGGGGTCGTGGACGAGGACGTGGGCGCCCATGGCGTGCAGGACCTTGGCGACGCGGCTGCCGATGGCGCCGAAGCCGATCAGGCCGATGGTGGTGCCGTCGATCTCGATGCCGCAGTTGTCGTAGTCGTAGTAGTCGCCGCGCCAGATGCCGTGGCGCAGGTCGGTGTGGGTGTCGCCGACGCCGCGGGCGGCGGCCAGCAGCAGGGTGAGGGTGTGTTCGGCGGTGGCGGTGGCGTTGCGGCCGGGGGCGTTGCAGACGGCGACGCCGTGGCGGGTGGCGGCTTCGAGGTTGGCGTTGACCGGGCCGCCGCGGCTGGTGCAGAAGAGCTTGAGGTCGGGGCAGTTGGCGAGGATGCGTTCGGTGAGCGGGCCGTGTTCGGTGACGCAGATCTCGATGCCGCGGAGTGCTTCGATCATGTCGTCCTCGGTGCCGGATGCCTCGTGGACCTCGGCGACGGGGCCGAAGGGGGTGTGCGGCCAGCCGAACTGGATCTCGCGTATCTCCAGTGGGGTGTCCCCGGCGGCCTTGCGTACGGCCGCGCTGAAGAGGCCGGGGCGGATGAAGTGGTTGCCGGCGGCGAGGACGGTGGTGGTCATGGGGGGTGTTTCTCCTGGGGTGCGGTGGGTGGGTGGTGGTGGCTGGTCAGGGCAGGGCGGGGGCGGCGGTGAGGGCGGGGGCGTTGAGGCGGAGGAGGGCGGTGTGACCGCCGGTGATGCGGATTTCGGTGAGTGCGCCGTTGTGGAGTTGGGGGAAGGTGCGGCGGTATTCGGCGAGGGGGATGCCGAGGAGGTGGCAGAGCAGGACGCGGATGAGGGTGGAGTGGGCGACGATCAGGATGCGGCCGTGCGGCTGGTCGTGGGCGAGTTCGGCGAGGCAGGCTGCGGCGCGTTCCGCGGCGTGGCGGGGGTGTTCGCCGCCGGGTAGGTGGTGCTCGGCGGGGTCGGCGAGGAAGGCGGCCAGGCTGCGGGGGAAGCGGTGCCGCATGTCGTCGCGGGTCAGGCCCTCGCCTTGGCCGAAGTCGAGTTCGTAGAGCCGTTCGTCGATGTGGGGGGTGAGGCCGCAGGCGTCGGCGGCGGGGGCGGCGGTGAGGCGGGCGCGGGAGAGGGGGGAGGTCCAGATGGCGGTGAGGTCGGCGGTGGCGGCCCAGTGGGCGAGGGTCTGGGCCTGTTCGCGGCCGCGGTCGGTGAGCGGGACGTCGGAGCGGCCGGCGTAGCGGTTCTCCGCGTGCCAGACGGTCTCGCCGTGGCGGACGAGGAGGAAGTCGGTCACTTGGCGGCCCTCCTGAGGGCGTGGTCGGCTACTGCGGGGTCGAGCCAGCCGCGGTGGGTGAGTTCGGTGACGAAGCGGTGGTAGGTGGGGAGGTGGCGGGTGGTGCGGTCGGGGGCGGGGCGGATCTCGGTGCCGGGGCGGACCATGGCGGCGGCGGCCTCGGTGAGGGTGGCGCCGGACGAGGTGGCGGCGAGGACGGCCATGCCGAGGGCGCCTTCGGCGTGTTCGGGGAGGTGGACGGTGCGGCCGAGGACTTCGGCGCGCAGGCGGCACCAGTAGGTGTTGCGGGCGCCGCCGCCGGTGAAGGTGAGGGGGCCGTCGGTGGGGGCGCCGAGGTGGTCGAGGTAGTCGAAGCAGAGGCGTTCGAGGCAGGCGACGCCGAGGAGGTAGGCGTGGAACTCGGTGGCGCGGGTGGGGACGTCGCCGAGGATGAAGGGTTCGGCTTCGGGGGCGCGGAAGGGGAAGCGTTCGCCGCCGGTGGAGACGAGGGGGTAGGCGACGGCGTCGGGGTCGAGGGCGGCGGCCTGGTCGGTGAGGACGTCGAGGTTCTCGCCGTGGAAGTACTGGGAGATGACGCCGGCGCCGCTGCTGGAGGCGCCGCCGGGCAGCCAGGTGTCGTCGGGTCCGCGGTGGCAGTAGACGACGCCGGCGGGGTCGCGGATGAGGTGGTCGCTGCTGCCTTTGAGGACGAGGGTGGTGCCGAGGACGGCGTTCCAGGCGCCGGGGGTGAGGGCGCCGGCGCCGATCTGGGCGGCGCAGCCGTCGGTCATGCCGGCGACGATGGTGGTTCCGGTGGGGATGCCGGTGGCGTCGGCGGCTTCGGGGCCGACGGTGCCGAGGACGGTGCCGGGGCGGACGACGTCGGGCAGGAGGTCGGTGGGGATGCCGAGGGTGTCCATGACCTCGTGGGGCCAGCGTTCGTCGATGAGGTGGTAGCCGGTTTTGAGGGCGTGGCTGGTGTCGCTGGGGAGTTGGCGGCCGGCGAGTTTCCAGGTGATGAGGTCGACCTGGTGGAGGAGGCGGGTGCCGGTGGCGAGGGCGGGGTCGTGGTCGAGGAGCCAGCGGAGTTTGGGCAGGGCCCAGGAGGGCGGCATGCTGCGGTAGCCGAGGTCCTGCCAGGTCGGTGCGCCGGCGGTGTTGACGGCTTCGGCCTGGTCGGTGGCGCGGCCGTCGTCGTACATGAGGGCGGGGGTGCGGGGGGTGCCGTGGGTGTCGGTGAGGAGGAGGGTGCCGGAGGTGCCGTCGATGGCCAGTCCGCGGATCCGGTGGGTGTCGAGGCCGGCGAGGGCCTCGCGGCAGGCATCGGCGAGCGCGGTCCACCACTGGTGGGGGTCTTGTTCGTGGCGGTTGCCGGTGCGCTTGCTGGTGAGCGGGCGGGCGGCGGTGGCGAGGAGGGTGCCGGTGCCGTCGACGGCGAGGCAGCGGGCGCTCTGGGTGCCGAGGTCGAGGCCGAGCCAGATGGCGTCGGGGTCGCCGTGGGGGGCGGGTCCTGGGCCGGTGGGTCCGGGGGCGTGCGGGTCAGACACGGATGCCTCCTGGGGCGGGGTTCTCGGCGGGGTGGTGCGTGGGGTCGGTGCGACGGGGGGTGGGGGTGGTGGTGCGGGGTGCGGCGGGGGTGGGGCGCCAGGTGGCGGTGGTGCGCCAGCCGGCGGTGCGGGCGAGGCCGCGCCAGGTGAGGAAGTCGTCGTGGAGCGCGGCGTAGAAGGCGGCGCGCTCGGGGTCGGGGTGCCAGCTGCGCTGCATGTGGACGTACGTGTCGGCGGCGCGGTGCATGCTGCTTTCGGCTCCGGTGCGGACCAGGCCGGTGAGGAAGGCGCCCTTGGCGCCGATTTCGGTGTCGCCGGAGCGGGCGGTGGGCACGCCGGTGGCGTCGGCGATCAGTGCGCACCAGGCGTCGCTGTTGGCGCCGCCGCCGCACAGGCGCAGTTCGGTGATGTCGGTGCGGGCGGCGGTCAGGCAGTCGCGCAGGACGAGGGAGAGGCCGTCGAAGACGGCGCGGGCGAGGTCGGCGGGGGTGTGGTCGAGGGACAGGCCCCAGAAGGAGCCGCGGGCGGCGGGGTCGAGGAACGGGGCGCGTTCGCCGGCCGGTGAGAGGTAGGGCAGGAACATCAGTCCGCGGGCGCCGGGTTCGGATTCGAAGGCGAGGCGGGAGAGTTCGGGTGGCCCCGGTAGGTGCAGCAGGCGGGCGGCCCAGCCAAGGACTTCGGCGCCGTTGAGGGTGGGGAAGGCGCGCAGGACGCGTTCCCGGCCGCGGTAGGCGATGTTGACGCCGGAGGGTTCGCCGGTGGTGTCGATGCCGGTGCGGACGATTTCGGTGCACAGGGTGGTGCCGAGGATGCTGCATGCCTGGCCGGGGTTGACCACGCCGACGCCGCGGGCGGTGGCGGCGATGTCGTAGGGGGCCATGACGACGGGCAGGCCGGCGGGCAGGCCGAGTTGGGCGGCGGCGTCGGTGGTGAGTTCGGCGATCCGCTGGTCCTCGCCGAGGACGGTGGGGAGCAGTCGGGCGTGGTCGGTGAGGCCGAAGAGTTCGACGATGGCGGGGTCGTAGTCGCCGGTGGTGTGGTCGAGGAAGGGTGCGGAGGCGTCGGATTCGTCGGTGGCGCGGACGCCGGTGAGGCGGAGGAAGAGCCAGCCGGCGGCGGTGAGTGAGGTGGTGGAGCGGGCGAGCCGGTCGGGGTCGTGGGCGGCGAGCCAGGCGAAGAGCGCGTTGGGCATGCCGGCGCAGGTCAGTGAGCCGTTGCGGCGGAAGGCGGCTTCGAGGAGGCCGTCGCGTTGCCAGGTGGTGAGCAGGTCGCCGGCGCGGCCGTCGGACCACAGGATGGCGGGGCCGGTGGGGCGGCCGTGGTCGTCGATCAGCCAGGCGCCGTCGCCCTGGGCGGTGAAGGAGACCAGCCAGACGGGGTCGGTGAGGTCGGTGAGCACGTCGCGGACGGTGCGGACGACGGCCTGCCAGACGGCGTCCATGTCCTGTTCGGCCCAGCCGGGGTGGGGGCGGAGGACTTCGGTGGCGACGCGGGAGACGGCGATCTCGTTGCCCTGGTCGTCTAAGACGACGGACTTGATGACGGTGGTGCCGGCGTCGATGGTCAGTACGGACATCAGCGGGGTCCTTTCACGCCGAGGCCGGGGTGGGGTGCGGCGCGGCGGTGTCCGGGCCGGTGGCTGCCGCTTCCGGTCCGTCCGGCAGTTTCAGGAGGAGGGTGAGGGCGCAGCTCACCGCGTACATCCCCGCGAAGATCCAGACCACCCCTTCGACGCCGAGCGGCCCGACGAAGGCCGCGACGACGGCGGGTCCGACGAAGGTGCTGGCGCCGGCGCCGAGGTTGAGGGCCGCCAGTGCCTGTCCCTTGTGTCGCGGTTCCAGCGAGGGCATCAACGCTGATATCGGTACGTATCCCGCCAGAGTAGCTCCGTAGAACGCGGCGACCAGGAGGGCGAGCGGGAAGTTCGGTCCGGCGGTGGTGGGGACGTAGAACAGCAGCAGGGTGCTCAGGGTGCAGCCGGCGCCGCCGCACCAGGCGATGGTGCGGCGCCAGCCGATGCGGTCGCCGACGGCGCCGAACAGCAGGTTGGCGAAGATGTTGGTGGCGAACATGGCGCTGAGCAGGTGCAGCCATTGGGTGAGGGTGAAGCCCACCGTCCTGGTGAAGTGGACCGGCAGGATGACGAAGAAGCCGAACTGCGAGGCGGTGTTGACGACCCGGACGAGGGAGCCGGCGCCGACCCGGGGGTTGCGCCAGAGGATGGTGACGCTGCCGACGAGGGTGGCCAGCGGCCCCTCCCCCGCGGTCCGTGGGCGGCGGGCGCCGTGCTCGTCGCGGACCAGGAGCAGTGCGATCAGTCCGCCGGCGGCGACGAGGGCCAGCGCGGCCCACAGCGTGGCGTAGGCGCCGATGCGCGGGATCAGGCCGCTGGCGACCAGGGAGCCGAGCGTGGGCAGTCCGCCGGTGAAGGCGAACCAGAACCAGCCCATGGCGGTGCCGAGTCGGGCGCGGGGGGCCACTCCGGCGATCCAGACGAGGAAGCCGTAGGCGAAGAGCGGGTAGCCCAGGCCGCGCAGGCCGTAGCCGAGGAGCATCAGGGGGTAGCTGGTGAGCGGGAGGGCGGCGGCGAGGAAGAGCACTTGGAAGGCGGCCCAGACGGCCAGGCCGGTTCCCATCACGCGCCGGGGTCCCCACAGGTCGGAGAGGACGCCGGAGAGCCAGGCGGCGATGCCCGCGGCGATGCCGTAGACGGTGAAGAGCAGGGCGACCCGGGACTCCGGGATGCCGCGGTCGATGAGGTACGGCGAGAGGTATCCGGACTCGACGCCGTCGCCGATCATGAAGAGGAGCAGCCCGAGGTACCCCCAGGCGAGGGTGGGCGGTATGCCCAGGCGGGTCAGGAGCGCGCGGTGCGCGGGCAGCGGAGGGTTCGTCATCGAAGCTCCCCTTCTTCTGCGGCGGGACGGATGCGGGCGGGTCCGGGCCGGCGGACGGGGGTGGCGGGATCCGCGGGGCCGGTGGACGACGCGGTGATGCAATCGCTCGCGCAAAAGGGGCGTCAAGGGTGGCCGGAATCTTCCCATCGTGGTGGGGCGCGGCCGTGGTGCGTCGGGGCGGAACCGCATGCGGCGGGCAGGTGCTCCCGGCGCGCCGCGTTACCTTCGTGTGAACATCACGCGGCGCGTTCACGCGGGTGACGGTGGCACGAAGCGGAGGGAACGGGGCGATGGACCGGGTCGAGGCCCAGGAGGAACGGCGGCGCCGGATCCGGGAGTCGGTGGTCGCGCGGGGTTTCGTGCGGACCTCGGAGCTGGCCGCGGAGTTCGGGATCAGTCTGATGACCGCGCATCGGGACCTGGACGCGCTGCAGGCGCAGGGCTGGTTGCGGAAGGTGCGGGGCGGGGCGACGGGGCTGCCGTCGGCGCAGTTCCACGGCACGGTCGCGGAGCGGATGGCGACGATGGCGGCGACCAAGCGGTCGCTGGCGCGGGCCGCGGCGGCGCTGTTGGTGCCCGGGCAGACGGTGCTGCTGGACGACAGCACCACGTGTCTGATGCTGGCGCACCAGACGCCCGAGCACGCCCCGCTGACGGTGCTCACCAATTCGCTGCCGGCGATCACCACGCTGGCCCAGGAGCCGGGCATCTCGCTGATCACGCTGGGCGGGGCGTACTTCCCGGCGTACGACGCCTTCATGGGGCTGCACACCGCGGACGCGGTGCGGGCGTATCGGGCGGATGTGCTGTTCCTGTCGACGACGGCGGTCGCCAAGGGCCGCTGCTATCACACCTCGCCGGAGACGGTGCTGGTCAAGCGGGCCATGATGGAGAGCGCGGCGCGCCGGGTGCTGGTCGCCGACCACACCAAGTTCCGCAAGGACGGGTTGTACGCGCTGGCGCCGCTGGCCGACTTCGACCTGCTGATCACCGACGACGGGTTGTCGGCGGAGGAGGTGCGGGCGGTGCGGGCGGCCGGCACGGAGGTGACGGTGGTGCCGACGCGCGGGACGGCGGGCGAGGGCTGAGCCGCGACGTCGGCCGCCTCCGGAATCCGCCTGGGCGGGGCGTTCCCGGGCGCCCTCGGGTCCCCTGAGGGAGCCGGCTCCCGCCGCGCCCCGGGGTGGCCGGTGCCGGACCGGGCCCGGAATACCCCGCCCCCGCCTGCCCGTTGTGGCCCCACAGGGGGCGTTCGCTCCCCCTACGGGATCTGTTCGCCCGTCCCCCAGGGGCTACCCCAGCCCCAGCACCCCGGGGTCGGTGGCCAGTTCCCGCAGGGCGGCTCGGGGGTCCTTGAGGAGTCGGCGTTCGGTGAGGTCGAGGATGCCGCAGGTCGCGGTGATCTCGGCGGCGACCGTGCCGTCGGCCTTGCGCACGGTCTGCTCGATCACGAAGGTCTTCCGCTCGCCCCAGACGAACCGGCAGCTGACCGCGACCTCGTCGCCGGCGCGGAGTTCCCGCAGGTAGCGGATGGTGGTTTCGAGGGTGACCGGGCCGATGCCGCGGGCCAGCAGCGCGGTCTGCGGGATGCCGCCGGCCTGGAGGACGGACCAGCGGGCGTGCTCGGCGTACTGGAGGTAGACGCTCTGGTTGAGGTGGCCCTGGGTGTCGGTCTCGTAGCCGCGGACGGTGATCGGCACGGTGAAGGGCTCGTCCGCGCCGCCCTCTGTCGCCACATGCGCCACTTCGGTCACGATCGCTCCTGACTTTCCCGTCTGTCCCGTCCGTCACGCGCCGGACCATCGTAGGGGCAACGTTCAGGCCACGTCCGGCATTCCGGTGGCGGCGCCCAGCTCCGCCCAGCCGACGGTGCGGTCGCACCAGCGCTCCAGCAGCGTGCGGTCGTGGCCGACGGCGAGGACGCCGGCGCCGCTCTCCCGGCGGTAGGACTCGACGACGGCGACGAGCGCGGCGGTGGTGGAGGCGTCCAGCATCGCGGTCATCTCGTCGCAGATCAGCCAGCGGGGGCGGAGCACCAGGGCGCGGGCCAGGCAGGCGCGTTGCAACTGGCCGTCGCTGACCTCGTGCGGGCGGCGGGCGAGCAGGTCGTCGCCGAGGCCGACGAGCGGCGCCAACTCCCGGAGGCGGGTGGGGATCTGGTCCTTGCGGCCGGTGGCGCGCAGCGGCTCGGCGATCGCGTCGGCGAGCCGCAGGCGGGGGTCGGCGGAGAGCCGGGGCTGTTGGAAGAGGACGCCGAAGGCGGTGCGCTGCTCGCGCGGGGCGCGGTGGCGCCAGCCCCGGGCGGGGGTGCCGTCCAGGACGACGGTGCCGGCGTCCGGCCGGTGCAGCAGGGCGGCGACCCGGGCCAGGGTGGATTTGCCGCAGCCGCTGGGGCCGAGCAGGCCGACCGCTTCGCCGGGGGCGAGGGTCAGCGACACGCCGCGGACGACGGGGGCGCCGCGGTCGTATCCGGCGGTGATGTCACGCAGTTCGAGCACGGTCGGGCTCCCTCTCCGGCGGCACCGGGTGGTGGCAGGCGACGCCGTCGCGTGGCGCGGGGAGCGTCGCGCAGGTCATGGTGGCGCGGTCGCAGCGGGCGGCGAAGGCGCAGCCGGCCGGCAGGTCGCCGAGTTCGGGCGGCATGCCGGGGATGGGGGTGAAGGCCCGGCCGGGCAGCGCGTCCAGCAGGCCGCGGGCGTAGGGGTGGCGGGGTCCCGGGGTGCCGAAGAACCGCCGGGCGTCGGCGAGTTCGACGATCCGTCCGGCGTACATCACGGCGACCCGGTCCGCGATCCGTTCGGCCGCCGCCAGGTCGTGGGTGATCATCAGCAGTGCGCGGCCGGCCTCGGCGTGTCGGCGGAGTTCGTCGACGGTGCGGTCCACCAGGTCGCGGTCGAGGCCGGTGGTGGGTTCGTCGGCGAGGAGCAGGGGGGCGTCGCCGGCCAGGGCGAGGGCGGTGGCGGCGCGCTGGGCGAGGCCGCCGGAGAGCTGGTGCGGGTGGCGGTCGAGGTGGCCGGCCGGGAAGGCGGCGCGTGCGGCGGCGCGCTCCGCGGCCGCCCGCAGCCCTGCGCCGCGCCGCACCCCGGTCAACTCCCGTACGGTTTCCTCCAGTTGGGAGCGCACGGTGCGGACGGGGGTGAGGTGGGCGGCGGGGCTCTGCGGGATCAGTCCGATCCGTCGGCCGCGTACCGACCGGGCCAGTTCGGTCTCGGGGGCGGCGAGCAGTTCGGTAGCGCCGTGGGCGTCGGTCAGCAGTGCGGTGCCGGTGGCCTCGGCGTTGCCGGGCAGCAGGCCGAGCAGTGCGGAGGCCAGGACGGACTTGCCGCAGCCGCTCTCGCCGACGAGGACCAGGCACTCGCCGGGCGCCAGGTCGAAGTCGGCGTCGGTGACCGCGGCGACGGACCGGCCGCCGGGCATCCGGAAGCGGACGGTCAGTCCGCGCACGGCGAGGCGGGGCGGGGCGGTGGCGGCTCCGGGCTCCTCGTCGGTCCCCTCGGGGGGCGTGCCGGTGGTCGGGGCGGGGTTCGGGGCCGGGCGCGGGTCGGGGGTCCGGTGGGCGGTCACAGCGTCAGCTCCGATCGGCGGCGCGGGTTGAGCCGCTCCCGCCAGGCGCCGGCCAGGCCCGCGACGGCGAGGGTGGGGACGATGATGAACAGTCCGGGGAAGAGGGTGGGCCACCAGTCGCCGGCCAGCAGGGAGCTGCGGGCGGCGTTGGCCATGATGCCCAGGCTCGCCTCGTGGGCGGGCAGCCCCAGGCCGAGGAAGGACAGCGCGGACTCGTGCCAGATGGCGTGCGGGACCATCAGGACGGCGGCGAGTCCGGCCTGCGGCAGGACGCCCGGCAGGAGGTGGCGGAGGGTCACCCGCCAGCGGGAGGCGCCGCCGGTGAGCGCGGCGTCGAGGTAGGGCCGGGAGCGCAGCGAGAGCACTTCGGCGCGGACGATCCGGGCGGTGGACAGCCAGTGTGTCAGCGCCACCGAGATGATCACCGGCCAGACGCCGGGCCGGAACATGGCGACGATGAAGATGCCGAGCAGCAGGTGCGGCACGGAGGAGAAGAGGTCGACCAGGCGCATCACGGTGCGGTCGGCCCAGCCGCCGAGTGCCCCGGCGAGGGCGCCGACGGCGGTGCCGAGGACCGTGGCGACCAGGGCTGCGACCACTCCGACCAGCAGCGAGACGCGCAGTCCGTAGACGCAGCGGAGCAGCAGATCGCGGCCGACCTCGTCGGTGCCGAACGGGTGGGCGGCGGACGGTGGTTGGAGTTTGGCGGCCAGGTCCACGGCCTGCCGGTCCAGGGGGAACAGCAGGGGGACGAGGACGACGGCGAGGACGACGACGGCCAGGATCGCGGCGCCGGCGCGGAGTCGGAGGGCGCGTCGCGGAGCGCCGCCGCGCCGGCCGCGCGCGCCGGTGGTGGTGCTAGCCATCGAATCCCACCCTCGGGTCGGCCAGCCCGTAGAGCAGGTCGGACAGCAGGTTGCCGGCGAGGACGGCGGCGGTGGCCAGCACCGTGAGCGCGGCCAGCAGCGGGAAGTCCACGCTGGTGGCGGCCTGGACGGTGGCGGCGGCGATGCCCGGCCAGCTGAAGACGGTCTCCACCAGCAGGGCGCCGGTGATGAGTTCGGGTACCCGGGAGCCGATCAGGGTCAGGACGGGCAGCAGACCGGAGCGCAGCGCGTGGTGGAGCAGTACGGTGCGTTCCCGCAGGCCGCGGGCCCGGGCGCCGCGCACGGGGTCCTCCGTCAGCGCGTCGCCGACGCCCTGACGGACGTAGAGGACGAACCACGGCAGTTGGGAGGCGGCGAGCACCAGTGCCGGCAGGGCGAGGTGGCGGGCGATCTGGCCGGCGGTGACGAGGTCGGTGCCGGTGTCGGTGAGGCCGCCGGCCGGCAGCATCCCGAGTTTGAGGGCGCCCAGCCAGACGGCGAGCAGTCCGAGCCAGTACGGCGGGGCGGCTTCCAGGACGTAGGCGGTGGAGGTGACGGCGCGGTCGAGGGCGCCGCCGCGGCGCCTGGCGGCCAGCACGCCGAGGAGGGTGCCGAGGGTCACGGCGAGGGCGAAGGCCAGTGCGCACAGCAGTACCGACCAGCCGAGGCGTTCGCCGATGACCTGGCAGACCGGGGCGCGCAGGCTCGCGGAGTCGCCGAGGTCGCCGGTGAGGGCGCTGGTGAGCCAGTCCCACCAGCGGGTCAGCAGGGGCCGGTCGACGCCGAGGTTGTGCCGGAGCTGGTCGAGGTTCTCCTGGGAGGCGGTGAGTCCGGCGGTGCCGGCGTAGGCGCGCACCGGGTCGAAGGGCGAGGCGGCGGCGATCGCGAACACCCCGAGGGTGACGGCGAGCAGGACCGGCACGGCGGTCAGGGCCCGCCGTGCCGTCATCCGCGCCATCGGCCCCCAGGGCAGCGTGGACAGGGCGGTCACTTCGCGGGCTGCCAGTCCTCTGCGTTCCACCAGGGGCCGGAGGCCAGTCCGTGGTCGTGCGGTTCGACCTGGGTGGTGAGGTCCTTCCAGCGGTCGTCGACGACGTAGAGGTGGTCGACGTGGGTGAGGAAGATGTAGGCGGGGTCCTCGGCCAGTTGGCGCTGGATGGTGTCGTAGGCGGTCTTGCGGGTCCGGTGGTCGTCGGTGCGGCGGGCGGCGACGAGTTGGTCGTCGACGGTCTTGTTGGCGTACCGGGACATGTTGTTGAAGCCGTCGCCGGCGAGCGAGGAGTGCAGCAGCAGGTACTGGTCGAAATCGGGGTCGGCGGGGCTGCCGCCGCCGGCGAGGACGGCGTCCTGCTTCATATTGGGCTCGATGGCCTCCCAGGTGCCGGACTCGACCTTGGCCTCGATGCCGGCCTTCTTGGCGTCGGAGGCGAAGGCGAGTGCGTGCTCCTGGCGGAGCTTGTCGCCGGAGAGGTACCAGAGGGTGAAGGAGGCGCGTTGTCCGTCCTTGGCGCGGACGCCGTCGGGGCCCTTCTTCCAGCCGGCCTCGTCGAGGATCTGCTGGGCCTTGCCCAGGTCGTGCGGGCGCTCGGTGCCCTTGGCGAACCAGGGGCTGTCGGTGGGCACTGGTCCGTAGGCGGGCTTGCCGGCGCCGCTGAGGATGCCCTTGACCATGGCCTGGCGGTCGACGGCGAGGTCCAGTGCCCGGCGCACGGCGCGGTCGCCGGTGACCGGGTTGGCGCTGGGCAGGGTGACGTTGCGGTAGTCGAAGGTCTTGGCGGCGAGGGTGCGGCGGCCGGTGTCGGACTTGAAGGTGGCGGCGAGTTCGGGCGGCAGGATGGCGCCGTCGAGGTCGCCGGAGCGCAGCCGGGTGGCGCGGATGTCGTCGTCCTTGATGATCGCCATGGTGAGGTGCTTGACCTTCGGCGCGCCGCCCCAGTAGTGGGGGTTGGCGGTGAAGGTGAGCTTCTCGCCCTTGGACCACGTGGTGAGGACGTAGGGGCCGGTGCCGACCGGGTGGGTGGTGAAGGGGCCGGTGTTGACGTCCTGCTTGCCGGCGAGGTGTCGGGGGGCGATGGGCAGGACGGTGCGCTCGGCGAACGGCGCGTAGGGGTACTTCAGGTGGAAGACGACGGTCCGGTCGTCCTTCTTCTCCACGGTGTCGAGGGCGTCCAGCTCGGCCTTGGAGGCGTTGTTGGTCTTCTCGTCGAGGATGGTGGCGTAGGTGAAGACCACGTCGTCGGCGGTGAAGGGCGTGCCGTCGCTGAACTTCACGCCCGGGCGGAGGGTGAAGGTGTAGGTCCTGCCGCCGTCGGTGACGTCGGGGAGCGCGGCGGCCAGTGCGGGCTTGAGGCGCATCTCGGCGTCGTGGGTGAGCAGCCCGTCGAAGATCTTGGAGTTGCCGTCCTTGCCGTAGCCAAGGAGCGGGCTGAGCGTCTCGGGTTCGTAGGCGATGCCGACGACGGCGGTGTCGGTGGGCTTGGTGCTGCCCCGGCCCTCGTTCGGGGCGGCGCAGGCCGCCGCGGTGAGCGCCATCGTGGCCGCCAGCGCCGTGGCGGCCACTCGCCGTATGGACCGGGACGTCATGCCCACACCCCTCTTGAAGATCGACTGTTGTTGCGAACCGCTCGCATTTGTGCGGTTGCCATTAAACAGTACGTAAAGGTGTGGTCATGAACCGGTCCGAGGTGGCCCTGGTGCGCTAAGCGCACACGGGCCGGAGGTCACGGGGTGCCGGTCACCAGCTTCAGGTCCCACTTGCGCAGCGGCCCGTCGATCGGCTGGAAGATGGTGACGGTGTCCCCGCCGACGTCGCAGGTCGCGGCGCCGCCGCCGGAGTGCACGCCCACCGCCCTCGGGGCACCGGGCTGGCTGACGTAGGAACCGCCCGAATCCCCGGCCGCCGAGCAGGCGTTGGTGAAGGACAGCCCGGAGATGACGGTGCTGCCGTAGTCCACGGTCTGGTCGGTGCGGGTGATCTCGCCGCAGTGCCAGCCGCTGGTCTGGCCGGAGTGGCAGATCGACATCCCGACGATGCCCTCCTGGGAGCCGGTGACGGTGACCGGGCTGCCGCCCTGCCCCCGCACCTCGGGGCTCACCTTCCAGCCCGGCTGGTCCACCGTCACCAGGCCGAAGTCGCCCGCGTAGCCGTTGACGCTGTGCTTCCCGCCGTGGTTGGAGGTGCCGATGCGGCTGCCGTCCTTGCCGTACGCGGGCTGGTTGGCCTTCAGCGTGCAGTGACCGGCGGTCACGAAGCCCTGGAAGTGGTGAGGTCCGGTCACCGAGAAACCGATGGAGCAGATGCCGTCGGTGCCCGGCATCCAGCGGTCGCCGCCGATGACCGTGCCGCCGCTCTGCTGGCGCGGCGCCTGGTCGCTGCGCTCGACGGTGACCGGGACCCGCGAGCGGACGGCGATCTGCCGCGCGGTGCTCTCGAAGCCGGCGGTGCGGGTGGTGCGCGTCGCGCGGTCGACCCGCACCACCACCCCGTTGGCGCGCTCGTCGATGCCCCAGCCGGTGACGCCCGGGATGCCCCGGCCGGCCCGGTCGGCGATCTGCCGCACCACGCCCTGGAGCGTCGCCCGGCTGTGCCGGACGCTCTTGGGCACCGCCCCCAGGGACCGCACCCGTTGGGCGTCGGCGGGTCCGGTCACGGCGACGACGAGCCGGCCGAGTGCCTTGTCGAACCACATCCCGGCGGGCGACGCGGCCAGCGCCCGGCGCACCGCGAGGGCGGTGTGCTGCGCCTCGGCCTCCTGCGCGAGCCGGGTCCGGGCCTGGGACGGGGACAGCCCGAGGTCCCGGCGCATCGCGTCGAGCATGCTGCGTTGCGCGGGCTGCGGGCTGGGGTCGGACTGCGGCAGGGCCCGCGCCGGGCCGTTCGGGGTGACGGCCGCCACCAGGGCGGTCGCGGCCGCGCCCCACAGGGCGGCCTTGGGAATGCGCCGTTGCATCGGGGTCTCCTCGTGGTGTCGAGTACACGTCGGCCCGGACTTGGGCGGGTGCTGGGATCAGCCCCGGGCCCCGCCGCCACGCCCCGCCGTCCGCCGCGAGGGCGGGCGAGAGGGTGACGACAGTGCCGCAACGAGCCTCCTCGACGCCGCGCCGGCCGGCACGGGGAGAGCGACGGCATCATGGACCGATGAGCTCCGCCGCCGGTCCCCAAGTCCCCAACGTCCGCGGCCCCGTTGCGTTCGACGCGCTGCCCGGGGCGCTGCGCAACGTCGCCTACTCGGCCGCCCGCCATCCGGGAGCCGGGACACCTGAATGCCCGTCACACCCGGCCGGACCTGCGGCGGGTACGGCAGCACCCCCGGACCTCGCCGGCGGCGCCAACTGCCAGCGCTACGCCTATGCCGTGCTGGCCCACTTCGGACTGCGGGTGCCGCCGCTGCGCTCGGCCGAGCTGTGGGCGGACCGCGCGGCGACCCGGCGGGCCGCTCCGCCGGGGCCGCTGGACCTGGTGCTCTTCGACGCCGGTCCGCTCGCCGGGCGGCCGGAGGGATACGGTGCGCACGTCGGCGTCCACGTGGGACCGGATCAGGTGCTGCACCTGTGCCGGGAGGTGGGCCGACCGGCGGTGTGGGGCTACGCCGACTTCGCGGCCCGGGCGCGGTACGCCCGCTTCCTGGGCGCGAAGCGGGTGGTGCCGGACGGCTTCCGGGAGGGGTAGCGGACCGGACCGGCCGGACCGGTCGGAACCGGGCCGGTCAGAAGTCGCCGCCGCCGAAGCCGCCGTCGCCGCCACCCCCGAAGTCCCCACCGCCGCCGAAGCCGCCGCCGAAGTCGCCGGGGTCGAAGTCGGCGCCGGTGACCTCGCCGCCCTCCGCCCCCTGGTGGCCGCCGAGGTCGGCGCCGTAGGCGGGGCCGGTCATCATGAGGTGGCCGAGGGTGGTGCCGATGAGCAGGCCGGGGAGCAGCCCGCCGCCGAAGTAGCCGCCGGCCCAGGGGGCGTAGGCGGGACCCGCGTCCCAGTACGGGCGGTCGCCCTGTGGGGTGCGGACCGTGCGGGCCAGCGGCTCCCGGCCGTCGTCCAGGCGGCTCTTGTCGGCGGCGCAGACCGGGACGGTGCGCTCGGCGCCACCGGGCGGGGCCCAGGTCGCGTCGGTGACCGAGGGACCGTGCCGGGGGTCGAAGAAGCAGGGCAGCCGGCGCTCGGGCAGCGGCCGGCCCTCACGGCGCGCGGCGAGCGCGGCGAGCGCGAAGCGGCCCTCCTCCAGTTCCTTGGTCACCGCCTGGACGTCGCCGGGGTGCTCGGCCGCGGCCATCGCCGACTTGGCGTCCTCGTAGGCGTCCAGGGCGCGGGAGTAGTCGGCGCGCATCGCGTCGTCGGCGCCGGGCTCGGCGGGGTTGAAGTCCAGTCGGTCCAATTCCTCGCCGAAGGCGGTGATGTCCTCGTCGACCACGATCCGCAGGTCTTCGAGGGCGGCGCGCTCCTCCTCGGCCCGCTTGCGGCGGTTGCGGCGGGCGATGGCGTACGCGCCGCCGCCCCCGATGACGATCAGCGCGCCGAGGCCGACCACGGTGCCGGTGTCGATCCCGCCGCTGCCGGTGCCGCCCCAGGAGGCCGGGGCGTGGCCGTGGGCCTCGGTGGCCGCGGTGTCGACGAAGCTGTTGAGGCGCGCGGAGACGGTCGGGTACTGCGAGCGCTTGACGGCGCCGACGAGATTCTGGACCGCGGTGCGCGACATCACCCGGGGGTCGGCGCCGGCGTTGAAGCCGTCGCCGAACTCGACGGCGTAGACCCCGCTGATGCCGACCTTGGTCCGCAGGTCCCGGAGCAGGGTGGACGGCTGGTAGTCGGAGGTCCGGGGCAGGACGGCGACGAAGACCGGCTTGCCGGAGTCCTTGATCTTCTTGGCGAGGGCGTCCGCCTCGCTGGCCGAAAACTGGCCTGTGGCCCGGGGGTCGACGTAGACCGGCCCCTTCCGCAGGGCGGCGGCCGCCTCGTCCAGCCCACCCGCGGCATGCGCGCCGGGCGCGGCCACGGTGACCATCGCGAGGAGGGCCGCCAGCAGCAGGAGCACCGGTCCGATCAGCACACGGCGGGTTGCGGTCTTCATGGCTCCGACGCTACCTGAACGGCACTTTCAAGACACCCTCGCCGGTTTACGGATTTTTTACTCACCGTCGGGGTGCGGCGGGCAGTATCCCGCCGCGCCGCCGAGCTGTCGCGCCGGAGCTGTCCAAGCAGGTGGTCGCCGGGCGCGGGCCTTTGATGATCAAGGTCGCCGGGGATGTTCCGGCTCGTCCCTCCCCGACGACGCCCGGGCGCGCCCCGCGGCAGCGCCGGCGCAAGGACCCGAGGAACGACTCGTCCCTCCCCGAGGAAAGGAGGACGCGATGGGCAAGGTCGCCGAGGCGGCCAACTCCCTCGCCATCGCGGTCGCCGCCACCGCGGTCGGCTGCACGCTGGTCCTCGAACTGGCCCCCGCGCACCATGTGGGCTCCGCCCGCCCCACCGCCCCCACCGTCTCCCCCGCGGTCGCCGCGCGCACCGCGACCACCGGCCGCGCCGCCGTCACCCACCGCGGGCCGGACGTCCCCGAGGACCCCGCCGTCTCGGAGGACCGGGAGGGGCCGGTGGATCGCGACGGGCCGGTGGATCGCGCCGGCTCGGACGATCCGGCGGGCCCGGAGGATCCAGCGGACCCGGGGGTTCCGGAGAACCGGCAGGCTCCGGATGACCAGCAGGCCCCGGACGCCGACGCCGCGGCCGCCGTGCCGGGCCCGGCACGGGCCCGCCCCGCCGATTCCCCGCCGGACGCGGCGGCGCCCGGCACCGGGCGGCCCCCGGCCGGGCGGATCCAGGTCACCGCGCCCGCCGACCAGACGAGCCTGCGGGTCAACGGCAGCTTCCCGGTCGCCTGGACCAACACCACCGGCACCGAGGTGGACGTCTGGTTGAACGCGGCGGCCGGCCCCGGTCGGATACAGCGGCTGGCGCTGGTCTCCCCACGGGCCGGTGCCGGCCGGGCCGGCGAGGTCCTGGTGACCCTGCCCGAGGTGCCGCCCGGCCCGGCCTACGCCCTGGAGGTGACCACCGGCAACGGCACGGCGCACGCCTTCAGCCGACCGTTCGCCGTCACGAACTGACGGGACGACAGCAGGCGGGACTTCGCGGACCTGGCCTAGGGCGCGGCCAGGTCCACCAGGGTGGCCAGCGCGTCCCGGTGGCGCCCCGGCGTGCCGAGGGCGAGTTCGTCGGTCTTGGCGCGCTTGAGGTAGAGGTGGGCGGGGTGCTCCCAGGTCATCCCGATGCCGGCGTGCAGCTGGATGCACTCCTCCGCGGCGCGCACCGCCACCGGCGCGCAGTACGCCTGGGCCACCGCGACCGCCACCGGCGCGTCCGGGCCGTCGCCGGCCAGCGCGTCGGCGGCGTTGCGGGCCGCGGCCCGGGCCGAGGCGACGTCCAACCACAGCGCGGCCATCCGGTGCTTGAGCGCCTGGAACGAGCCGATCGGGCGGCCGAACTGGGTGCGCTCGCCGGTGTACCGCACGGTTTCGGTCAGGCACCACTCGGCGAGACCGAGCTGCTCCGAGGCGAGCAGTCCGGCGCCGGTGCGCAGCGCGCGCTCCACGGCGGCACGGGCCCGCTCCCCGCGGGCCAGCGGGCGGCCGGGGGCGCCCTCGAAGACCACGTGGGCCAGCGGCCGGGTCAGGTCGAGCGGGGTGACCGGCTCGGTGCACACGCCGTCCGCCGCGGTGTCCACCGCGTAGAGCGCCGGGCCGTCCGGGCCCTCGGCCGGGACGAGCAGCAGTCCGGCGCCGGCGGCGTCCGCGACCGAGGTGACCCGCCCGGTGAGCGCGCCGTCGGCGTCCGCCCGTACGGTGGCCGGGCCGGTCCCGCCGGGCGCGGTCGGCAGCGGGACGGCGAGCGCCCCGACGGTGCGGCCCTCGGCGAGGTCGGCCAGCGGGCCGGCGACCTCGGTCCGGTCGGTGTCGCAGCCCAGCAGCGCGGTGACCGCGAGGACCGCGCTGGTCAGATAGGGCACCGGCGCCACCGCGCGGCCCAGTTCCTCCAGGACGACGGCGGCCTCCCGGGGGCCCGCGCCCTGTCCGCCGAACTTCTCGGGGACCAGCAGTCCGGCGGCGCCGATCTCGGAGGTCAGGGACCGCCACAGCTCCGGGTCGTAGGGCCGGCCGGTCTCCAGGGCGGCGAGCACGGTGGCCGGACCGCAGCGGTCGGCGAGCAGGGCCCGTACGGCGGCGCGCAGGGCGTCCTCGTCCTCGGAGTAGAGGAGGTCGGGTTCGGCGGCGGGGGTCGTGGGGGTCATCGGGGGAGGTCCTTCCACGCGACGTCCTTGTCGGTGCGCGGCTCGGGCGGCAGGCCCAGGACGCGCTCGGCGACGATGTTGAGCAGCACTTCGGAGGTGCCTCCCTCGATGGAGTTCCCCTTGGCACGCAGATAGCGGTAGCCGGCCTCACGGCCGGTGAAGTCGACGCCCTCGGGGCGGCGCAACGTCCAGTCGTCGTAGGTGAGTCCGTCCTCGCCGAGGAACTCCACCTCCCAGCCGCTGATCTGCTGGGCGAGCCGGGCGAAGGCCAGTTTCATGCCGCTGCCCTCGGGGCCGGGCTGGCCCGTGGGGGTGCCTCCCGCTCGAACGGAGTTGAGCGTGCGGGAGAGTTGCTGGCGCAGCCGTTCGCCGGTGAGGCGGGCGACCTCGGCCTCCACCCAGAGGGTCAGCAGCCGCCGGTGCAGGTCGTGGGTGCGCAGCTCGGGGCGGTCGCGCCAAGCCGCCGCGGCCACGCCGATCATCCCACCCTCGCGGGCGCTGCGGGCGCCGCCGATGGCGACCCGTTCGTTCATCAGGGTGGTGCGGGCGACCTGCCAGCCGTCGCCGACGGCGCCGAGGCGCTGGGCGTCGGGGATCCGCACGCCGCTGAGGAAGACCTCGTTGAACTCCGCCTCGCCGGTGATCTGGCGCAGCGGGCGCACCTCGACGCCGGGGTCGGTCATGTCGCAGACGAAGTACGTCAGCCCCTGGTGCTTGGGCACGGCGGGGTCGGTGCGGGCGACCAGGATCGCCCAGCGCGCCAGATGGGCGCTGGAGGTCCAGACCTTCTGCCCGTCCACCACCCAGTTGCCGTTGTCGTCCCGGACGGCGCGGGTGGCCAGCGCGGCCAGGTCGGAGCCGGCGCCGGGCTCGCTGAACAGTTGGCACCACACCTCCTCGCCGGTCCACAGGGGCCGCAGGAAGCGCTGTTTCTGCTCCTCGGTGCCGTAGCGGAGGATCGTCGGGGCGGCCATGCCCAGGCCGATGCCGATCCGGCCGGGGTCGTTGTCCGGGGCGCCGGCGGCGGCGAGTTCGGCGTCCACGACGGCCTGAAGGGAGCGCGGGGCGTCCAGGCCGCCCAGGCCCTCGGGGAAGTGCACCCAGGCGAGCCCGGCGTCGAAGCGGGCGCGCAGGAAGTCCAGCCGGTCGGTGTCGGACCAAAGATGCGGGCCCGCAGGGCCCTCGGCCAAGGGCGGTGCTGGGCGACGGGTGGGCGGGTGGGTGGCGAGCAGTTCGGCGGTGCGCCGGCGCAGGTCGGCGGCGTCGGTCATCGGTTCTCCTCCGTTCCGGGAACCACCACGAGGCGGCCGACGGAGTCCCCGTCGGCGACCCGTTGGACGGCGTCGGCGGCCCCCGCCAAGGGGACCCGGTCGCCGATCAGGGGCTTGATCGCCCCCTGGGCGGCGAGCTCGGTCAGCTCCTCGTGGCAGGCGTCGACGGCGGCCGGGTCCTTGGTGTTGTACAGGCCCCAGTGCAGGCCCAGGATCGCGTAGTTCTTGACCAGGGCGTGGTTGAGGGCCGGGGTGGGGATGGCGCCGCTGGCGAAGCCGACGACGAGGATCCGGCCCTCGAAGGCGATGCACTTGGTGGACTTGGCGTACGCGTCGCCGCCCACCGGGTCGTAGACCACGTCCGCGCCCCGTCCGCCGGTGGCCTCCTTCACCGCCGCGACGAGGTCGTCGGATCGCCGGTCGAGGACCAGGTCGCAGCCCAACTCGCCGGCGGTGCGGGCCTTTTCGGGGCCGCCCACGACGCCGATGACCCGGGCGCCGGCGGCCCGGCCGAGCTGGACCGCGGCGCTGCCGACGCCGCCGGCCGCGGCGTGCACCAGCAGCGTCTCGCCCGCCTGGAGCCGGGCCCGGCGGTGCAGTCCGAACCAGCCGGTCTGGTAGCCGATGTGCAGTGCGGCGGCCTCGGCGTCGTCCAGTGCCTCGGGGGCCGGCCGGACCGCCGCGGCGTCGGCGACGGCGAGCTCCGCGAAGCCGCCGCCGGGCAGTGCCGGCTGGGCCAGCACCCGCGCGCCGACCTCGCCGGTCGCGCCGTCGCCCACCGCCAGCACCTCGCCGCAGATCTCCACGCCGGGGGTGAACGGGAGCGGCGGCCGGACCTGGTACTGGCCCCGGCACAGCAGCGCGTCGGGGAAGTTGACGTTGGCGGCCCGCACCCGCAGCAGCAGCTGGCCGGGGCCGGGCTGCGGGTCCGGTACCTCCTCCAGCCGCATCACCGCTCGCGGCTCCCCGTTCGCGTGCACGCGCCATGCCTTCACGTGATGCCTCCACAGACCTGAAGTCGTACGGCCGATGCGAGGGCCGGATCCGGCCCTCGCCACGGGCATACTAAGCAGTCGGTAACGTCCAGGGAACAGTTCCGGCCGGCCCCGTCGCGGGTGATCCGGCGGGCCCGGGCGGGCCCCGGCCGGCAGCCTGCCCCTGACAGGGACAGGCGGCCCGGCCACCGCGTGACGCACACTGGCGGGCATGGACGCATCCGCCGCCACCGGCCCCTCCGCGCTGGGGGACTTCCTGCGCACCCGCCGCGCCCGGCTGCAGCCGGAGGACGTCGGCCTGGTCTCCTACGGGGCGCGCCGCCGGGTCCCCGGGCTGCGGCGCGAGGAGCTCGCCCAGCTCGCCGGCGTCAGCGTCGCCTACTACACCCGCCTCGAACAGGGCCAGAGCCACAACGCCTCGGAGGGCGTGCTGGACGCCCTGGCCCGGGCGCTGCGGCTGACCCCCGACGAGCGCGCCCATCTGCGGCAGCTCGCCCGCCCGACGCCGAACCGGCGCCGCCCGGCGGTCCGCCCCGACACCGCCCGCCCCGGCGTGCGGCAGCTGCTCGCCGCCGTGGAGGGCGTGCCGGCCCTCGCCCTCGGGCCGCGCTTCGAGGTGCTGGCGTGGAACCGCCTCGGGCACGCCCTGATCGCCGGCCATCTGGACTTCGACAGCCCGTCCCGTCCGCCGGACCGGCCCAACACCCAGCGGCTGCTCTTCCTCGACCCGCACACCCGCGAGCTCTACCCCCAACGTGAGGAGGAGACCCGGCGCGCGGTCGCCTCCCTGCGGGTGGCCGCCGGGCAGCGCCCCGACGACCAGCAACTGGCCGAGCTGATCGGCGAGTTGTCCATGAAGAGCACCGAGTTCAGCGGTCTGTGGTCGCGCCACGTGGTCAACAACTGCACCTTCGGCACCAAGCACTTCCGCCATCCGCTGGTGGGCGAACTGGCCCTGGACTTCGAGATGATGCAGACCCCCGACGGCTCCGGCCAGGGCGTCCTGATGTTCTCCGCCCCCGCGGGCTCGCCCTCCGAGGCCGCGCTACGACTGCTCGCCGCGGAACGCGGCCCAGACGTCCGGGTCCTCGAACCCCAGCGCCCATAGGCCCCGGCCCCGCACCCCGTACTCCGCCAGCAGCGGCAGCTGCGCCCGGACGCCCCGCGCGTCCTGGTACCAGACCTCGTGCCGCTCGCCGCCACGCGCGTAGCGGAAGTGCGGGGTGCCGGAGACCTCGTCGAAGGTGTACGGGGCGCCCACCCGCTTCCGCAGCGCCTCGGCCTCGTGCCAGGTCACGTGCGTGGCGCGCCGGCCGCTGCCCGGCACCCAGTCCCAGCCGTATCCGGGGAACGCCAGCTCGATCCGGTCCCGGGGCACCTCGGCGGTGGCCTGGCGCAGGATCTCCGCGTACCACTCCTTCGAGGACAGCGGTCCCGGCTCCCCCATGGACCAGTGCAGGTCGTAGCCCATGTACCGCACGGTGTCGGCGAGCGCGCCCAGCTTCCGGTAATCGAAGGCCGCGCCAGCGCCGCGGGTCCGTGGCATCACCGTCACCACGCACGCCTTGCCGCTGCCGTGCAGCCGGGCGCAGAGCTCGCCGACGAGCGTGACGTAGCCACTGCGCACCCGCGCCCGAGCCGCCGCGTCGCCGGTCACAGCCATCGTCTCGTAGTCCAGGTCGATGCCGTCGTACCCCTGGCGCGCCACCGTCGCCACCAGCGCGTCGACATGGGTCCGGCGCCGCGCCGGGTCGTGCAGCAGTGCCTCCATCGCCGTGGCGTCCGGCGTCTCGGTCACCGTGGGCACCACCGCGATGCCGGCCCGGTGCAGCCCCGCCACCATGTCCGGGCGGACCGCGCCGGGCCGGCCGGTGACCGCGCGCTCGGACGTCGCCTCGTACCAGAAGGGGCTGACCGTGTGCAGCTGCCCGGCGTGCGCCAGCGCGTCCCGGTAGGCCCCCTCGACGTCACCCCAGAACGGCAGCCACGCCGACATCCCGCGCTCCCGTGTCCGGGGCGCGGGAGCCGCCCCGGACGGCAGCACCGCCCCCGCCACCAACACCAGGGCCAGCAACAGCACTCCGCCGGCCCGCTTCCGCACCCGCCACGTCCACGTCATGTCCCGAGCCTCGCCCGATCCGGCCCCCGGCACTCCTCGACGCGGCCGAACGGCGGGATGGCGGCTACCCCGTGCCGTCGAGCCGCCGGCACAGCCGCCGGGCCTGCCGTTCCGCGGTGCCGGGCGGGTTCCGCGGGTGCGCCGGGTCGTCGTGCGCGAGCAGGAAGAGCCAGACCAGGGCGAGCAGGGTGCGGCAGTCCCGGAGGCGGGTGGCTTCGGCCGGCCCGGATCGCCGCCCGGACGGTCGGGGCGAGTCCCCGTTGCGGCGGCGTCGCGTACCAGGCGCGCACCCGCGCGACGGTGTCCCGTTGGTGGCCGTGGCGCAGGGGGAGCCGGGCCAGCTCGTCGGGCGGGAGCGCGGCGTGGAGGGTGCGGACGGTCTGCGCCCAGGCGGCCAACTGCCGTTCGATCAGGGGGGTTTCCACGCAAGGGGGTGCCGGGCAGCCGGGACATCACCAGGGTGGGCGGTTCGCCGGCGTGCGCCGGGGCGCGGGCGCTCAGCAGGGCCGGGGCGCCGCCCGGGGCGTTGCTGCCGAGCAGGGTCAGCGCGCGCCGTTCGCGCTCATAGGGGCCGGGCCCTTCGGCGGCGCGGAAGCGTTTGACGACCCGGTCCGGGTGGAGGGTGACGTCGTGGGTGTGCCAGCGGCCCGTTCCGGAGGGCGCGGGTGGCGGTGTCCGGTGGGTGTTCACCGGACGGACGGTGACACGGGCGGGGGGCCGCGGCAAGGACGGCGGCCGGCGACGCGGGGCGGTCGCCGGCCGCGAGGGCGGTCGGTCGTCGTTCAGGTCGTGGTCGGGGCCGGGGTGCGTTCGCCGGGACGGGTCTCCTCGATCCGGCCGGCCGCGAGGGCCTCGGCGAGGGTGAGGCGGTCCTGGGCCAGGGCGACGCAGGTGGCGGCGTCCATGCGCAGGACGGTGTCGGGGTGGGTGGCGGGGCCGTCGGCGTAGCGGGCGGCGGCCGGGCCGTCCGGGTCGAGGACGATGTGGAAGGCGCCCTCGTCCAGGGCGATGTCGATGACGCGGACCGTGTCGCCGGGGTAGTGCCGGGCGAGCCGGGCCATCAGCGGGACCGCGGACCAGTGGGCGCGGACCGCGTCGGTGGGGCGCCGCTCGTCGAGGGCCGGGGCGCCCCAGTCGGCGAGCGCGGTCAGGGCCGGGAGCAGGGCGCGGCCGCGCGGGGTGAGTTCGTAGACGAAGGCGGCGCCCGGCGGGGGGAGGCGGCGGCGGGTGAGCAGTTCGTCGCGCTCCATGTCCTTCAGGCGGGAGGCGAGCATGTCGGTACTGACGCCCGGCAGGTCGGCGTGCAGGTCGGTGTAGCGGCGGGAGCCGCCCAGCAGTTCCCGGACGATCAGCAGCGTCCAACGGTCGCCGACGGCGTCCAGGGCCCGGGCGACGGCGCAGTACTGGTCATAACTTCGGCGCGGCATGACACCAGCATAGACATGTGATTGGATTTTCCAAGCTAGAAGTTGGGAAAACCAAGTACGGTGTCACGCGTGCTGCCGCGCCCCGCGGCGGGCGAGAGGACCAGGGAGGCCGCCGCATGCAGTTCAAGCAGTCCAGCAAGATGGCCGACGTCTGCTACGAGATCCGCGGGCCAGTGATCGAGCACGCGGACGCGTTGGAGGAAGCCGGCCACAGCGTGCTGCGGCTGAACACCGGCAATCCGGCGCTGTTCGGCTTCGAGTGCCCGGAGGAGATCCTCCAGGACGTGATGCGCAACCTCTCCCGCGCGCACGGCTACACCGAGTCCCGGGGCATCCTCGCCGCCCGCCGCGCGGTGGCCCAGCGCTACCAGGAGGCCGGGCTGACGGACGTCGACGTCGACGACGTCTATCTGGGCAACGGCGTCTCCGAGCTGGTCTCGATGGCGGTCCAGGCACTGCTGGACGACGGGGACGAAGTCCTCATCCCGGCACCCGACTTCCCGCTGTGGACGGCCGTCACCAGCCTGGCCGGCGGCAAGCCGGTGCACTACCTGTGCGACGAGTCCGCCGACTGGCTGCCGGACCTCGACGACCTCGCCTCGAAGATCACCGACCGGACCCGGGCGCTGGTCATCATCAACCCCAACAACCCCACCGGCGCGGTCTATCCGCGCGAGCTGCTGGAGGGCATGCTCGACCTGGCCCGCCGCCACCAGTTGATGGTCTTCGCCGACGAGATCTACGACCGGATCCTGTACGACGACTCCGTCCACCACCACGCCGCGGTGCTCGCCCCGGACCTGGTGTGCCTGACCTTCAGCGGTCTGTCCAAGTCCTACCGGGTGGCCGGGTTCCGCTCCGGCTGGCTGGTGGTCTCCGGCCCCAAGGAGCACGCCGCGGACTACCTCGAAGGCTTGGGCACCCTCGCCTCCATGCGACTGTGCCCCAACGCCCCGGCGCAGTACGCGATCCAGGCGGCGCTCGGCGGCCGGCAGACCATCAAGGACCTGGTCCTCCCCGGCGGCCGGCTGCGCGAACAGCGCGACCGGGCCTGGGAGCGGCTCAACGAGATCCCGGGCGTCTCCTGCGTCAAGCCCAAGGGCGCGCTGTACGCGTTCCCCCGCCTCGACCCGGCGGTCCACAAGATCCACGACGACGAGAAGTTCGTGCTCGACCTGCTGCTGCGGGAGAAGATCCAGGTCGTCCAGGGCACCGGCTTCAACTGGCCGCGCCCGGACCACTTCCGGATCCTCACCCTCCCGCACGCCGACGACCTCGATGCGGCGATCGGCCGGATCGGACGCTTCCTCGCCGGGTACCGGCAGTAGGGCGGGCGGCGCGGCCGGGGCACCCGCCGTCCCGGCCGCGACCACGGTCGCGCACCACCCGAACGGGTGTACTGGTTTCCCCGCATTGCTCCCCCGTCCCACCTGCCCGGTCCTCCGTGCCGGCCCGCCCGCCGCGGGCAGGCGCTCTTGAGCGGACCGCCCGCAGCGGCTTAGGTGGAGGGCGGCAATCCTGCCGCCGCCCGGAGGGGAGAGGGAAGCGATGCCCGTACGACCGTCGGTATCGGAAGCGGAACTTGAGGCGCACCTGAGTGGGATCTGTTTCAAGACGGGCCCGCCGCGCCGCATAGGCGTCGAGATAGAACTGCTGGTCCACGACGCGCACAACCCCCGATGTCCGGTCTCACCGGATCGGATGCACCAGGCGGCCCGCGCACTGCGCGCCCAGCCGCTGTACTCCTGCCTCACCTTCGAACCCGGCGGCCAGCTGGAGCTCAGCTCGCTGCCCGCCGACTCCCTCACCGCCTGCGTCGAGGCGGTGGCCGCCGATCTCGCCCGGGTCCGGCCCGTCCTGCGGGAACTGGGCCTCGGTCTCGCGGGCCACGGCCACAATCCCTGGCACCCGCCCCGACGGGTTCTCACCGCACCGCGCTACAACGCCATGGAGGCGTACTTCGACCGGCACGGACCGGCCGGCCGGTCCATGATGTGCGGCACCGCCTCCGTGCAGGTCTGCGTGGACGCCGGTCACGAGGAGCCGGGGCCGCTGGGGCTCGGCAGACGGTGGCTGCTGGCGCACCTGCTGGGCGCCGTGCTGGCCGCCGCGTTCGCCAACTCCCCGCTCGCCGAGGGGCGCCCGACGGGCTACCGCACCACCCGCCAGGCCATCTGGACGCAGATCGACCCGGGCCGCACCCTCGCCCCGCCCCAGGACGCGGAGCCGCGCACCGCGTGGGCCCGCTACGCCCTGGACGCCCCGGTGATGTGCGTCCGGAGCCAGGACGGCCCCTGGGACGTCCCGGAGGGCCTCACCTTCCGCGAGTGGATCCGCACCGGACTGCCCCGGCCGGTGACGCGGGAGGACCTGGACTACCACGTCACCACGCTCTTCCCGCCGGTGCGGCCGCGCGGTCATCTGGAGCTGCGGATGATCGACGCGCAGCCGGGCCCGGACGGGTGGATCGTGCCGCTGGCCGTCACCGCCGCCCTGTTCGACGATCCGGAGGCGGCCGAGTTCGCCTATCGGACCGTCAAACCCCTTGCAGAGACCGCCGGCCTGCGCCCGCCGCCGGAGAACCCGCTGTGGCGGACCGCGGCCCGGGACGGGCTCACCGACCCCGAGCTGGGCGCCGCCGCGGTCGCCTGCTTCGCCGCCGCGCAGGAGGCGCTGCCGCGGCTGGGCGCCGCCCCCGGGATCCGCGCGGCGGTCGCGGAGTTCACCGAGCGCTATGTGGCGCGCGGCCGGTGCCCCGCCGACGACCAGCTGAACGCGCTGCCCGCGGCGGACGCCGGCGGCCCGGACCCGGCGGGCGGCGGGCCCGGCACCGCGGCCGAGGGCCGCCTCATCCGTGGGAAGGACAGCCTGTGACCATCGACCCCGAGCCGTTCCGGGAGCGGGCCGCCGCGGCGCTGCTCGCCGCCCGCGACCGCACCCGCCTGCTGACCGGCTGCGTCGAGGACCCCGACCTGGTCGCCCAGCACTCGCCGCTGATGTCCCCACTGGTGTGGGACCTGACGCACATCGGCAACCAAGAGGAGCAGTGGCTGCTGCGCACCGTCGGCGGTCGTGACGCGCTGCGCCCGGACATCGACTCCGTCTACGACGCCTTCGAGCACCCGCGGGCCGAGCGGCCCGCGCTGCCGCTGCTGCCGCCGACCGAGGCCCGCGACTATGTGGCCGAGGTCCGCGGCCGGGTGCTGGACGTCCTGGAGCGCGCCGAGCTGCACGGCGGCCCACTGCTGTCGGCCGGCTTCGCCTTCGGGATGATCGCCCAGCACGAACAGCAGCACGACGAGACGATGCTGATCACCCATCAGCTGCGGAAGGGCCCGCCGGTGCTCACCGCACCCGAGCCGCCGCCCGCGCCCACCGGCCCCCTGCCGTCCGAAGTGCTGGTCCCCGGCGGGCCGTTCCTGATGGGGACGTCCACCGAGCCCTGGGCGCTGGACAACGAACGCCCCGCACACCGGCGGACGGTGCCGTCGTTCTTCCTCGACACCACCCCGGTGAGCAACGGCGCCTACCAGCGCTTCATCGAGGACGGCGGCTACGACGACCCGCGCTGGTGGGCCCCGGAGGGCTGGGCGCAGGTCGGCGAACACCGTCTGCGGGCACCGCTGTTCTGGCGGCTGGAGGGCCGGCAGTGGCTGCGCCGCCGGTTCGGGGTGACCGAGCCGGTGCCGCCGGACGAGCCGGTGCTGCACGTCAGTTGGTACGAGGCGGACGCGTACGCGCGGTGGGCCGGGCGGCGGCTGCCCACGGAGGCCGAGTGGGAGAAGGCGGCCCGCCACGACCCGGCGTCCGGGCGGGACCGGCGCTACCCGTGGGGCGACGCGGACCCGTCCCCGGAGCACGCCAACCTCGGCCAGCGGCACCTGCGGCCGGCCCCGGTCGGCAGCTACCCCGACGGCGCCTCGCCGCTCGGCGTCCACCAGTTGATCGGCGACGTCTGGGAGTGGACGGCAAGCGACTTCCTGCCCTACCCCGGCTTCGCCGCGTTCCCCTACCGGGAGTACTCCGAGGTGTTCTTCGGCAGCGCGCACAAGGTGCTGCGCGGCGGCTCGTTCGCCGTCGACCCGGTCGCCTGCCGCGGCACCTTCCGCAACTGGGACCTCCCGGTGCGGCGGCAGATCTTCGCCGGGTTCCGCACCGCGCGGGACGCCGGGCCGGCGGCCGAGGACCTCATCTGATGTGCCGTCATCTCGCCTATCTGGGGCCGGAGACACCGCTCGGTCAGGTGGTGCTGGCGCCGCCGCACGGGCTGTACCGGCAGTCCTGGGCGCCGCGCCACCAGCGGCACGGCACGGTCAACGCGGACGGCTTCGGCGTCGGCTGGTACGCGCCCGGCGACCCGGTGCCGGCCCGCTACCGCCGGGCCGGCCCGATCTGGGCCGACGAGCAACTGCCCGACCTGGCCCGGGTGATCCGCACCGGGGCGCTGCTGGCCGCGGTCCGGGACGCCACCGTGGCCGGCGCCGACGCCGAGGCCGCCGCCGCGCCGTTCGCCTCCGGGCGGTACCTCTTCAGCCACAACGGCGCGGTGGCCGGCTGGCCGGACGCCCTGGCGCCGCTGGCCGCCGGGCTGCCCGCGGCGGAGCTGCTGCGGCTCCAGGCCCGCAGCGACACCGCGTTCCTGTGGGCCCTGGTGCACCACCGGCTGGCCGCCGGCGACGACCTGGGGCGGGCGCTGGCCGGCACGGTGGAGGGGGTCGCCGAGGCGGCCCCCGGTTCCCGGCTCAACCTGCTGCTCACCGACGGCACCGGCATCGCCGCCACCACCTGGGGCGACACCCTGTTCCACCGCGCCGTCCCCGGCGGCGGCCGGGTCGTCGCCTCCGAACCCTATGACGACTCCCCCCACTGGACCGAGGTCCCCGAGAGCACGCTGCTGTGCGCCACTCGCACCGAGGTCCACCTCACCCCGCTCAAGGAGCCCGCAACGTGAGCCCGCTCAGCATCACCCGCACCCTGCCCGCCGACGCCACCGCGGCCGCACTGCGCGCCGATGTCGTCGCGGGACTGTCCCGCACGCCCAAGCAGCTGCCGCCGAAGTGGTTCTACGACGCCCGCGGCAGCGAGCTGTTCGACGAGATCACCACCCTGTCCGAGTACTACCCCACCCGCGCCGAACGCGAGATCCTGCTGGCCACCGCGGACCGGATCGCCGCCGCCACCGGTGCCCGCACCCTCATCGAGCTGGGCTCCGGCTCGTCCGACAAGACCCGCCACCTGCTGCGCGCGCTCACCGACCTGCACACCTACCTGCCGGTCGACGTCAGCGAGTCCGCGCTGCGGGCGGCCGGCGAGGGGCTGCTGGCCGAGCACCCCGGGCTGACCGTGCACGCCCTGGTCGCCGACTTCCAGCAGGGTCTCACCCTGCCGCCCGCGCCCGGGCCGCGACTGCTGGCCTTCCTCGGCGGCACCATCGGCAACCTCCTGCCGGACGAGCGGGCCGCGTTCCTGCGCGCCGTGCACGACCTGCTCGCGCCCGGCGACGCCCTGCTGCTCGGCACCGACCTGGTCAAGGACGAGGCCACCCTGGTCGCCGCGTACGACGACGCCCGCAGGGTGACGGCCGCCTTCAACAAGAACGTCCTGGCGGTCATCAACCGCGAGCTGGGCGGCGACTTCGACCCGGAGGCGTTCGACCACGTCGCGCGGTGGAACGCCGCACAGGAGTGGATCGAGATGCGGCTGCGGGCCCGCACGGAACTGACCGTCAAGATCCCAGACGTGGACCTCATCGTGCCGTTCGCGGCCGGTGAGGAGCTGCGCACGGAGATCTCCGCGAAGTTCCGGGAGGAGGGGGTGCGCACCGAACTCGCCGCCGCCGGGCTGCGGCTGACCGAGTGGTGGACCGACCGCGCCGGCCGGTTCGCGCTGTCGCTGGCGCTGCGGGTCTGACCCGTTCCGGCCACCGGGTGCCCTGTCCCCCGCCGATGTGGTTCGATGCCCCGATCGCACATCCGTACGTGTCGCCGGGCTCGCCCGCCGCGTGCGGACCCACACGGGCTCGACGGAGGGGCAGGGCATGGGCACGGCGCTGGATCGGCGGAGTTTCCTCAGGGGCGCGGCGGGGCTGTCCGCCGCCGGGCTGCTCGCGGGCATCGGCGGTGGCGGGTCCGCGGCGGCCGCCGCCCCGGCCGCGGTGTCGGTGCGGGACTGGATGTCCGCCCTCGTCGACGCCACGCCCGTGCAGCGGCTGAGCATCCCCGGGACCCATGACTCCGGCGCCCGGATCGGCGGGCCCTGGGTGGAGTGCCAGAACACCTCGGTCGCCGAGCAACTCGCCTCCGGCATCCGGTTCCTGGACGTCCGTTGCCGGGCCATCGACGACGCCTTCGCGATCCACCACGGCGCGTTCTTCCAGGAGCTGATGTTCGGCGACGTGCTCAACGCCTGCCGGGATTTCCTGCGGGCACACCCGTCCGAGACCGTGCTGATGCGGGTCAAGCAGGAGTACTCGGAGGTCTCCGCGGCGGAGTTCCGCCGGATCTTCGAGATCTACCTGGACGGCAAGGGCTACCGCTCGCTGTTCCGGCTGGAGCAGGGGCTGCCGACGCTGGGCGCGGCCCGGGGGCGGGTCGTGCTGCTGGCGGACTCCGACGGGCTGGGCGGGGTGCGGTACGCCGACCCGGCGCTGTTCGACATCCAGGACGACTACATGACCGAGCCGATCGGGAAGTACCCCAAGGTCGAGGCGCAGTTCCGCAAGGCCGTCGCCCAGCCCGGCAAGCTCTTCGTCAACTACGTCTCGACCGCCGCCCTGCTGCCGCCGCGGTCCAACGCCGACCGGCTCAATCCGCGGGTCAAGAGCCTGCTGGAGGGCGCCGAGGGCAGTGCCTGGCGGGGCCTGGGCATCGTCCCGATGGACTTCCCCAACGAGTTCGGGATGGCCGAGACGCTGATCCGGCACAACCTGGCCGGGCTCGGCGTCACCCTGCCGGCCCAGCCGCACACGTGATCGGCCGTCGAACCGAACCACTACGCGCCGCCGTGCATCAGACTGGTTGAAATGTCTGGTTCCGGCGCTGCCCCCGCCCCGCACGACGGCGCGCGGTGCGGCGGCGCCGGCTGAAGCGCAAGGCGGCACCTGGTGGAGACGAGCGAACGCGAGCCCGGGGCGGCGGAACAGGATGCGCGGTGCGCGCCCGGCACGACCGGGGCGGCCCGGTCCGGGCCGGCGCCGGAACCGCCGGAGCCCGGCGGGCCGGTCCGCACCGGGCGGGCCCGCGCGGGGGTGCCGCTGCGGGTGACCCTGACGCTCGGGATACTGACGGTCGTCGTGGGCGGGACGGCGCTGGCCCTGAAGGCCGCGCGGCAGGACCCGTACGTGGCGCCCGGGAACCCGGCCACCGGCACCTACCTCGCCTCGCGGTCCGCCGGTGACCGGGCCGCCGCCGCGGTGCTGGCCGGTCCGTACCGCGAGGTGCCGGGACCGGCGGCGACCACCGCGCGCGGGGCCGACGGCGCGCCGGCCCCGCTGCCCGTATCCCGCCCGCTGGTGGCCAGTGCGGCGACCCCCGCGCCACCGGTCGGCGCGCTCTTCTCCCCCGGCGACGACGGCGACGCCGGTCACTACTGCACCGCCAGCGTGGTGCACTCCCCCGCCGGGAACCTCGTCGCCACCGCCGCGCACTGCGTCCACGACGGCGGGTTCCGCACCCGGCTGGTCTTCGCGCCCGGCCTGCACGACGGGGTCGCGCCGTACGGGCTGTGGGTGCCGACCCGGATCGACGTGGATCCGCGCTGGATCAGCGACCGGGACCCGGATCACGACGTGGCGTTCCTCCGGGTCCGCCGGCACGGCGGCACGGACCAGCGCGTCGAGGACGTCACCGGCGCCGAGCAGATCCGGTTCGACGCCCCGCCCGGCCGACCGGCGCAGTTGACCGGCTACCCGTCCGACCGCGACACCCCGGTCAGCTGTCGGCACACCGCGGACGCCGAGGGGCCGAGCCAGCTCCGCTTCCCCTGCGCCGGTTTCCCCAACGGGACCAGCGGCGGCCCGATGCTCACCGACGTCGACCCGGTGACCGGCACCGGCTCGCTCATCGGGGTGATCGGCGGCCAGGACGAGGGCGGCGACGACACCACGTCGTACAGCAGCCGCTTCGGGTCGGACGTGGCGGAGCTGTACCGGCGGGCCGTCCGGGGCTAGGTGACACGACCTGACGGCCCGAACCGGCGGACCGGGCCGGCCGACCGGGCCGTCAGGCGCCGCCGCGCGGGACGACCGTGGCGAGGACCGGCGGCAGCGGGTACCAGTCGGCGGTGGCGAAGCTGGCGTGCGCGGCGGCGAGTTTCCCGACCCGGGCCAGCGCCTCGGCCTCGGTGGGGTGGGTGGGGTCGAGGGCCGGGGGCACCTTGTGGGCGTCGGTCATGATGAGCAGGTAGTGCCGGGCGTCGTACCAGGAGGTGTCGATGGTGCCGTCGAGGTACGTGGCCGCGTCGCCGTCGAACACCACGAACCAGGGGCGCAGGGCGGGGTCGGCGTAGCGCCCCCGGGGGTCGCCGGGCGCGGCGCCGTGGACGGCGGGGAAGGCGGTGGCCCGGCCCAACTGGCCCCGGGCGGCGAGGTCCTTGAGGTGGCCGGCGTATTCGACGTCGGTCCACAGCTTGTCGAGCGGGTTGTGCTCCTCGACGGTGCCCGGTATGAGCTCGAAGAGGAACTTGCCGGCCAGGTCGGCGCGCGCGGGCCAGCCGCCGGCCTGCACCGCCTCGTCCAGGGTGGTGTGGCCGGCCGCCAGGTCGCCCGGGCCGTACACCGCGTCGCCGAGTTTCTGCCGGATCAGGGCGTCGAATTCGGCCGGTCCGCGCCCGCCCTTGGCGTGGAAACCGTCCTTCATCTCGACCTTGACGAGGATCGGGCGGTGGCCGGGGTGGGCGTCGTGCCAGGCGCGCATGTCGGCGAGGCAGCCGGCGAAGTCCTGGTTGCGGTCCTTGGTGCGCAGTTCGGCGGCCGTGGTCGCGCCGACGCAGTTGCTGTTGTTGCCCAGCGGGTTGCTGTGCGCGACCCGCCACGACGCGCCCAGGCCGTTGGTCCAGACGTCCACCTCGACGAGGGCGGCTCCGGAGTCCAACGCGTCGGCGAAGTAGGGGTACTTGGCCTTCTCGTACGCGTTGTGGACCCCGACCGCGGTGGTGGTGTCGTAGGTGGAGGAGGTCGTCGTGGCGGCCGTCGCCGTGGCCGGCTCCGCGCCCGCCGGGCCGGTCGCCGCGAGCATCGCCGCCGCCGCGACGGCGACCGTTCCCGCACACCGCTTCCTGTTCATGTTCCCCGCTTTCCCCTGGTGTCCTGCCTGGTCGGTCAGCAGCGTACGGGAGTTGGCGGTCGGTAAGCGGAACGGGAGCAGGCACGATACGGTCAGCGACGCGAACGACTGAACGAAAGGACGTACGAATGCAAAACCGGGGGAACGCGACCACCTCCAACGGGCTGTCCTGGGCGGCGCCGGTGTTGACGGGGGTGGTGGCGCTGTACATCACGCTGGTGGCCTTCGGGAACATCACCGACTTCGGCACCAACCAGGCGTACGTCCGCCATGTGCTGGCGATGGACACCACCTTCCAGGACCCGGACCTGATGTGGCGGGCCATCACCTCGCGGACGGCGCAGGACGCCGCGTATGTGGCGGTGATCGTCTGGGAGTCGGCGGCGGCGCTGGTGCTGCTGGCGGCCACCGCGCTGTGGGCGCTGCGGGGGCGGTCCGGCGGTGCCCCGCGGGCCCGGCGACTGGCCACCGTCGGGCTGCTGATGATGATGGTGCTGTTCGGCGCCGGGTTCTGGGCGATCGGCGGCGAGTGGTTCTCGATGTGGCAGTCGAAGCAGTGGAACGGGGTCGAGGCCGCGGTGCGGAACTTCCTCCTGACCGGCGTGGTGCTGATCCTGGTGCAGCTGTCGGGGACGGTGCCGGGGAGGACCGCGCGGCCGGCCGGCGCGGACGACGGCGCCGAGGACTAGGACGCTTCAATCGACGCTCGGCGGCGGGTGCGGGAGGATCCCGCACCCGCCGCCGGTGGTTCGGCCGGGGGTCAGCCGGCCGCGTAGACGTCCTCGATGTAGCGGCCGGAGGCGGTCAGTTCACGCAGCCACGCCTCCGACTCCTGTTCCGAGGCGCCGGTGCCGGCCCGGTGCACGGCACGGAAGGCGGCCCGGACGCCGGGGGCCATCCGACTGCCGTCCCCGCAGACGTAGACCCGGGCCCCGGCCCGCAGCAGCTCCCACACCTCGGCGGCCTCGGCCTCGATCCGGTGCTGGACGAAGCGGTGGCCGCGCTCGGGGCGGGCGCTGAAGACGGGGCGGACGGCGAGCGCGCCGGCCCGCTCGGCGGCGGCGAACTCCGCGGCGTGCAGGAAGTCGCCGTCCGGGTCGTCGCAGCCGAAGTAGAGCCGGGCCGGGGTGGTCCGGCCGGTGGCGACGCGGTCGGCGACGGCGCCGCGGAAGGGCGCCAGTCCGGTGCCGGCGGCGACCATGATGACCGGGGCGTCGTCGGCCGGGTCGAGGCGGAACGCCTCCCGGCACGGCTGGACCCGGGCCAGCAGGGTGTCACCGGGCCGCAGGGTGTGCAGATACGTCGAGCCGGTGCCGCCGGGCAGCAGCGAGACCATCAGGTCGGCGTGCCGGGGGTCGGCGGCGGGCGACGACGACAGCGAGTAGTGGCGGATGCGGAGCGGCGACAGCAGCTCCAGCACCACCGGCCAGGGCAGTGCGCCGCGCAGCGCGGGGTGCGCCTCGATCAGCTCGACGAGGGTGCGCGGATCGTCCTCGGGGAGGTTCTCCAGGGCGTGTCGCTCGGGCGGGCAGGGGTTGTGAGCGGCGAGCAGGGCGCGCTGCTCGCCGGTCGGGCGGGCGTTCAACTCCAGGTGGTGTGTGAGGAGTTGGCGGACCGTCAGCGGACGGTCGACGGGCAGGGTGGCGCGGGTCGGGCGGCCGGCGGGCGGGCGCAGCGCCAGGACGGTGTCCAGGTCGACGCCGAGCGCCCGCGCGGTGCGGGCCACCGCCTCCGGGGTGTTGACCGGCAGCACGGCGAGGTGGTCGGCGGTGCGGTAGCTGACACCGTCGGGCAGCGCCAGCCGCAGGAAGCGCTTGGGGCGCGGCCAGCCCTCGGCGGTCAGGTCGTACGCCTCGGTCACCGTCATCGGGACGAGGTCGTGCCGGGCGGCGAGCGCGTCGAGCGGGCCACCAGTGAGCGCGGTGACGGTGTAGCCGGAGTCGTCGACGGCGTCGGAGGCGGCGTCGCCGATGGTCGCCGGGTCGCCGTGGCGGATCAGCAGCTCGACGCGGAGTGCGGCGGCGAACTCCTTTACGGTGCCCATGAGTTCGCCGGAGGCGTCGGCCTCGGCGCGGGGCAGCAGTTGCGCCCCGCCGAGTGCGGTCAGCCGGTCGTCGATGAGGGTGGGGACCTGCTGGTAGGTGGCGGCCCAGTTGCGGTCGCCGACGCCCAGCACGGCGTAGCTGACGCCGGCCGCGGCGCCCTCGGGCGCGGTGGCGAGCCAGGCGGTGAAGTCGGTGGCGTCGTCGGTCGGCTGACCGTTGTAGGAGGCGGCGACGATGACGACGGGGCGGTCGACGGGGAGTCCGCCGGCGTAGGCGTTGAGCGGGGCGACGTCGGCGGCGAAGCCCAGGGCGGCTGCCTCGTCGGCGAGCCGCTCGGCGAACTCCCGGCAGGTGCCGTAGTTGGTGCCGTGCAGCAGGAGCAGACCGGTGTCCTGCGGGACGCGGGTGGGCAGGCCGTCGTCGGGGGCGGCGCCGGTGGTGGCGCCTTCGGGGGACCCGCCGGGCAGCACGGCCAGCGCGGCGCGGACCGCGGCCCGGTCGGCGGGGGTGCGGGGGGCGAGCGCGAGGGTGAAGCCGTCGGGCTTGAGGGTGAGGGTCTCCTTGACGCGGAGCCGGTAGCCGGTGTGGTCGATCAGCCGGTAGCGGTGCACCAGCAGCGCCAGCAGCATGGTCGCCTCGTGCAGCGCGAACTGCCGCCCGATGCAGGCGCGTTCGCCGGTGCCGAAGGGCTTGTAGGCGTGCGGGGAGCGGGCCGCCTCGGCCTCCGGGGTGAAGCGGAACGGGTCGAACGCCTCGGGGTTGTCGCCCCAGGCCGGGTCGCGGTGGAGCATCGGGGTGAGGACGGTGACCAGTTCGCCGGCAGCGACCGGGTAGCGGCCGCCGAGCACGGTGTCGGTGCGGGCCTGGCGGGTGAAGGCGGCGGCGGTCGGCCACAGGCGCAGCGCCTCGTTGAGCACCTGGCGGGTGAACGGCAGCTTGCCGATGTCCTCGAAGGAGGGGTCCGGCTCGGGGTCGTCGCCCCACAGCTCGTCCGCCTCGCGCTGCGCCAGCCGCAGCGCGACCGGGTCCTTGAGCAGGTGGTACAGGGCGAAGGAGAGCGCGCCGGAGGTGGTCTCGTGGCCGGCGATCAGGAAGGTGATGACCTGGTTGCGGATGTTGGCGAGGTCCAGGACCGGGCCCGGGTGCGCACCGTCGCCGTCCCCGGCGGCGAGCATCAGGCCCAGCAGGTCGTCGTCGCGCTGCTCCCCGCCGGCCCGGCGGGCGGCGATCACCTCGTCGACGACGGACGCGAGGTAGTCGGCGTCCGCGCGGAACGCCGCGTCGGTGGCGGAGTGGTCGGTGCCCGGCTGGCGGGCGAACCTGGTCATGCTCCATTCCAGGCACCGCACCATCGCCTCGACGAAGGGGTGCGGGGTGTCCCGGGAGAACGACTCGAAGTCGAAGCCGAAGCCGGCCAGTCCGATGGTGTCCAGCGTCATCCGGGTCATGTCGTCGGCGACCTCGATGGGGCGGCCCTCGGTCATCCGCCGGTCCCAGGCCGCCATGACCCGGCGGGCGACCTTCAGCATCGCCGGGTGGTACGTCCGCATCGAGCCCAGCGCGAAGGCCGGCATCAGCAGTTCGTGGGCCTTGGCCCAGTTGGGCTCGTCGTTGTAGGCGGTGAACAGACCGTCACCGGCGAACTCCCGCACGTCCTCCAGGATCACCGAGACGCCCTTGGCGAAGCGGGTCTCGTCGGAGACCTCGGTGACCAGGTCGAGGGAGGAGAGGAACAGGGTCTCGCGCGCACCGAACTTGCGCGTGAAGGCCGGGCCGTGGATCCGGGCGAGGTCCATGGCCTGCTGTAGGGGCGTGTTGCTGATGCCGGTCGCCGTGAGGTCCGCGACCGGGGCGCCCGTGGCGTCCGTGAGGTCGCCCGTCCGGGGCGCGATGGTGTCGGTCATGTCTCCAGCGTGACCGGCCCGGTGACCGCGCTCGCCCCGGGGAACTGCATGATTGTGCAGTGGTTCGTCGTCGCGCACTCTTGCGCGCGGGGCGAGGATGGGGCAGGGGCGGCCGGCGGCACGGGAGAAAGGGCGGAAACCGGGCGATGGGCGGAGCGACGCACGGTGGTGCGCCGGAGGACGACACGGGCGGGGACTGTCCACGCCGGGAGCCGCAGGCCCTGCCCGACCCGCCCCCGGCCAGTGCCTACCGCGACTACTTCGTGATGCTGCTGTACCGCATCCCCACGCCGATCGCGGTGTGCCGGGTGGACGGCCTGGTGCTGATCGCCAATCCGGCGATGGCGGCGCAGTGGGGCTCGGCCCCCGGGCAGTTGCGCGGCCGCAATCTGCTCGACCGGTTCCGGCCGCGGGACCCGGCGCAGATCGCCCGGATCATGGAGGCGCTGCGGCTGGGCCGGCGGTCCCGCTATCCGGTCGAGGTGCGGTGGCGGACCGGGCCCGGCGAGCCGGAGCGGCAGGGGGAGCTGACGATCGACCCGGTCGGCGACCCGTCCGCGGCGCCGCCGGCGCTGCTGGCCCTGTTGCGGGAGGACGGCGGGGCCATCGCCGCCGCCCCGCCGGCCGTGCCGCGCGCCGCGGCCAGCCCCGTCGAGGCCCGGATCCTGGCGCTGGCGGCCGGCGGGGCGACCACCGCCTCGATCGGCAGCGCCCTGGGCCTGACCGTCGACGGGGTGAACTACCACCTCACCCGGCTGGCCCGCCGCTGGCGCGTGCAGGGCCGCACCGCGCTGGTGGCGAAGGCGTATGTGCTGGGGGTGCTCGCCCCGGACCGCTGGCCGCCGGCGCCCGCGGCACCCGAGGACGGCGGCGCACACCCCACCGCCCCCTAGCCAGGCCCTGAGCCCGACTGCACGTGTGTGCGGATAACCTCGCTGGTGTGGAGGACAATGTAGCCGCGCGGTTCGAGCGCGGAACGGACGGCCCGAAGGTCATCGTCGTCGGCGTCGACGGCTCCGACTCGTCCTGGCGCGCCGCGGCGTACGCGGCCGGACTGGCCAGGCGCCAGGGCTCGAAGCTGGTGATGGTCTACGTCCAGCCGGTGCTGGCGACCGGGGCCGCGCTGGGCGCGCCGGTCATGGACGCCACCAACGAGGTGGCCGAGGAGCTGATGGCCGAGATCCGCCAGGCCACCGAGCGGCTCGACGGGATCTACCAGCTGCGGTGGGAGTTCCACACCCTGCGCGGGGACCCGTACAACGGCATGGTGCAGATGGCCGACGAGCTCAGGGCGGACGCGGTGGTGGTGGGCGCCTCGGAGTCCGCCGGGCACCGGATCATGGGCTCGGTCGCGGTGCGCCTGGTGAAGGCCGGCCGGTGGCCGGTCACGGTGGTGCCCTAGGTCGGGTCCGGCTCCGCTGGTGGGCCGGGCGCGGCTGAGGCACGGTGGAGGGTGGACGGGCGGAGTGCCGCCCCGACGAGGGAGACCACCGTGACCGACCGCACCTATCGCGTCACCGAGATCGTGGGGACGTCCCAACAGAGCGTGGACGCCGCGATCCAGAACGGCATCAAGCGCGCCTCCAACACCCTGCGCAATCTCGACTGGTTCGAGATCACGCAGGTCCGCGGCCATATCGTCGAAGGCCGGATCGACCACTACCAGGTCGGTCTGAAGGTCGGTTTCCGGCTGGAGGACACGGGCTGAAGCACCGGGGCCGAATGGCTCCCCGCCGCCGCGTCGCCTTCGTACGGCGTCGCCGGCGGTCCATGATGATCCGCCGTCGGACCACGACGGGCACGTACCGAGCGTACGGAGGGATCACCCATGGCACGCCTGCTGCGCGCGGGAGAGGGCGTATGGCGCCGTAAACCCATCGAGCACATCGAGGAGCCCGAAGGCACCGCGTCCCAGCGGCTCACCCGCGAACTCGGGCTGTGGCAACTGACCGCGATCGGCGTCGGCGGCATCATCGGCGCCGGCATCTTCACGCTCGCCGGCACCGTCGCGCACGAGAAGGCCGGCCCGGCGGTGCTGGTCTCCTTCCTCATCGCGGGCGTCGCCAGCGCCGCGGCGGCCTTCTCCTACGCCGAGTTCGCCGGGCTGATCCCGAAGGCGGGCTCGGCGTACACCTACGGCTATGCGGTGCTGGGCGAACTGGCCGGCTGGTTCATCGGCTGGGACCTGCTGCTGGAGTACACCGCGATCGTGGCGGTGGTCGCGATCGGCATCTCCGGCTACTTCTCCTTCCTGCTCGGCGAGCTGGGCCTGAAGCTGCCGGCGTGGCTGCTCGGCGCGCCCGGCACCGGCCCCGGTCACCGGGTGGACCTCTTCGCGGCGGTGCTGTGCCTGCTGATCGCGTATCTGCTGACCCTGGGCATCAAGAACGCCGCACGGTTCGAGACGATCGTGGTCGGGCTGAAGGTGCTGGTCGTGCTGGTCGTCATCGGGGTCGGCTTCTTCCACCTCGACACCGCCAACTACCGGCCGTTCTTCCCGTTCGGGGTGAGCGGCGCGTTCACCGGCGCGGCCACCGTCTTCTTCGCGGTCTTCGGCTACGACGCGATGAGCACCGCCGCCGAGGAGTCCCGGGACGCCCAGCACCACATGCCCAGGGCGATCATGTATTCGCTGGCCGTGTCGATGGTGCTGTACGTGCTGGCCTGCCTGGTGCTGACGGGGATGCAGAACTACCGGCAGATCGACCCGGAGAGCGGTTTCTCCTCGGCCTTCAAGTCGGTCGGGCTGACCGGGCTGGCGGACGTGATCGCGGTCGGCGCGATCATCGGCATCCTGACCGTGATGTTCACCTTCATGCTGGGGGTGACCCGGGTGTGGTTCTCGATGAGCCGCGACGGACTGCTGCCCAAGTGGTTCGCCAAGACCAGCGCCACCCACCACGTGCCGGTCCGGGTCACCTGGATCGTCGGGGTGGCGTCCGCGCTGATCGCCGGTTTCCTGCCGATCGGGGAGGCCGCCGAACTGACCAACATCGGCATCCTGCTGGCGTTCGTGGTGGTGTGCGTCGCGGTGATCGTGCTCCGCTACCGGCGACCCGAACTGCCGCGGACCTTCCGCACTCCGGGCATGCCGGTGGTCCCGGCGATCGGGGTGTGCTTCTCGCTGTGGCTGATCACCTTCCTGGAGTGGCAGACCTGGGTGCGGTTCGTGGTGTGGTTCCTGGTCGGCCTGGTCATCTACTTCTCGTACTCCTACCGGAAGTCGGAGCTGGCGAGGGCGGACGGGACGGCCGAGGGGCGGCGGTGACGGCCCGTACGACCGCCTCGCCGGCCTCCGTCCAGCGGTAGAGCACGCTGCGCCCGGCCCGGCGGCGGGCGATCAGGCGGGCGTCGCGCAGGACTTGGAGGTGCCGGCCGACCGAGCCCAGGCCCTGGCCGGTGAGCGCGACGAGCTGGGTGGTGCTCTTCGGCGTGCCGAGCAGCGCCAGGACGGCCGCCCGGCCGGGGCCGAGCAGCGCGGCCAACGCCCCGGGCGCCGGCGGCCGGTCCGGCTCGGCCAGCGCACCGGAACAGGGGTAGACCACCGCGGAGCGGTGCGGCCGGCGTCCGCCGGTGTCCCAGCACAGCCAGGACTGTCGCGGGGTGACGGGTACGAACAGAAGCCTGGCACCGCCTAGTTGGCGCGGCGGCTGGCCGTGGACGCCGATCCGCAGACGGTTCTCGCCGAGCCAGCGCAGCCCGGGGCGCATCCCGTCCAGAGCCGCGGCCCAACCGCCGTCGCCGAGCCGGGCGGTGCGCGCCAGCACGTCGGCCTCCAGGACGCGGCGGCGACGCGGCCAGTCCGGGAGCACGGTGTGCCGCCAGACCCAGTCGAGCAGGGCGGCGGCGCGTTCCGGCAGGTCGTCGCGGTCGCGGAGGGCGGCGGGCAGCGGGGTGCCGCCGCGGGCCTCGACGAGGTCGGTGCGGGCGGTGGCCGGCGGGGTGTCGCGGACCCGGACCAGTTCGGCGGGGAAGTCCTGGTCGCGGTCGCCGCTCGGGGCCGGGGTCAGGAAGGTCGCGTTCCAGGTGGGGCCGAGGGCGCAGCGCACGAGCAGGGCGGTCGGCGGGTCGTCGGCCAGGCGGGCGCGGTAGGCGGGCAGTCGGGCGTCGAGCCAGGCACGTTCGCCCGGGTCGCCGGCGCTGCCGCGGTGCAGCGTCTTCAGGGCGGCGGTGGTCTCGGCCAGCGGTGAGACGACGAACCGGCCCGCGGCGAGGGTGTCCGCGTCGATCTGCCACCAACCCACGCCCGCCGCCCCCTCGTTCCGTGTTCGTTTCGCGCGCCCGCGAAACTGTACGTCGGGGCACCGGGCGGCCCGGAGACTCCCGGCATGCGCACCTATCGCGAGCTCTTCCGCACGCCGGAGTTCTCCCCGCTCCTCGTCGCGTCCGCCTGCCAGGTGGCCGGGCAGACGGTCGGTGGTCTGGCTCTGGGCACCTTGGTGTACGGGACGACCGGCTCGCCGCTGCTGTCGTCCCTGGCCATGTTCGGCCCGGCCCTGGCCCAGGTGGTCGGCGCGGCCACGCTGCTGTCGGCGGCCGACCGGCTGCCGCCGCGCGCCGCGCTGACCGCCCTGGGCCTGCTGCCGGCCCTCGGCACCGCCGTCCAGGCCGTGCCGGGGCTGCCGTTGTGGGCGTCCTTCGCGGTGCTGACGGTGCTGGGGGTGCTGGCCTCCCTGGGCGGCGGGGTGCGGTACGGACTGCTCAACGAGCTGCTGGCGCGGGAGGGTTACCTCCTGGGCCGCTCGGTGTTCGGCATGGCGTCGGGGGTGCTGCAGATCGGCGGCTTCGCGGTGGGCGGGGCGCTGGTGGCGACGCTCTCGCCGCGCGGCGCCCTGCTGGTCGCCGCCGCGCTGTACGCCGCCGGGGCGGCCGTCACCCGGCGGGGCCTCGCCGTCCGTCCGCCGCGCGCCACCGGACGCCCCTCCCTCGCCCGGACCCGGCGCGCCAACGCCCTGCTGTGGACCGATCGGCCGCGGCGGTCCGTCTACCTCGCGCTGTGGCTGCCCAACGGCCTGATCGTCGGCTGCGAGTCGCTCTATGTGCCGTACGCACCCCGGCAGGCGGGGCTGCTGTTCGCCTGCGGTGCGCTCGGCATGCTGATCGGGGACACCCTCGTCGGCCGGTGGGTCCCCCGGCACCGGGCGGGCCGTCTGGCGGTCCCGCTGTGCCTGCTGCTCGCCGGGCCGTACCTGGTCTTCGCGGTGCGGCCGCCGACGGCCCTGGCGGTGGCGGCGGTGCTGCTGGCCACCCTCGGCTACGCCTCGGGCCTGCTGCTCCAGGACCGGCTGATGGCCCTGACCCCGGACGAGCTGGGCGGCCACGCCCTCGGGCTGCACTCCTCCGGCATGCTCACCTGCCAGGGGGCGGGCGCCGCCCTGGCCGGGGCGCTGGCCGAAGGGCTCCCGCCGGGGCGGGCGATGGCGGCGCTCGCGGTGGCGTCGATGGGGGTGACGGTGGTGTTGGCGCCCGGGCTGCGGGCGGAGCCGGCGCCCCGCGCGCCGCACGGGACGGGCGCCGCACGCGACGCATGACGCCCGGGCGGGGCGGCCCGCCGCGCGGGTTCAGCCGCGCCGCCGCATCCTCCGCCGCAACCGCCGTCGCACCGCTCGCCAGCGCCGCCCGACGCTCCGGTGCCACCACAGCCACCACGGCAGGCGGCGGCGCGGAACGTACGCCCAGAGGTCCGTGTCGGCCTCGGTGTCGCGCGGGCAGCGGCGCAGCAGCGCCAGAGACCGGGCGTCCACCGTGCGGTGCAGCCGGGCGGTGTGGGCCAGCGCGACGATGCCCTGGTGGCGCAGGCCGGCGTCGTCCGCCGCCAGGGCCCGCTCCAGGGTCCGTGCGACGCGGGGCAGGATCGCCTGGGGGCTCGGGTGGGTGAGCGCCAGGCCGATGACCGCGACGCCGACGCGTTCCTCGCCGCGGGCGAAGGCCGCGTCCACCTCCTCGGGGCGGTCGGTGCCGAGCAGCGCGGAGTCCTCCTGCCAGTTCATGCCGCGGCCGGGGACCGCCCGGGCGAGCAGGAACTCGGCGCGGCCGGCGGCGAGTCGGGACTCGGTCACGGTCCGGTCGCCGTGGTCGGCCCGGCGGCAGCCGGCGAGGTGGTCCCAGATCCGCTCCGGATCACGTCCGTCCCCGTCCTCGTCGGCGGGCGCGATCTCCCGGCAGACGGCGTGGAGTTCGGCGGTCCGACCCGTCGCCACCGAAGCGCCCGCCCGGTGGATCCGCTCGAACGCGATCCCGTCCGTCCCGAGGTCGCAGCGCCGGAGGAACGCCAGCTCGACGGTGTCCTCGGCGGTCAGCCTGGCGTGCAGGTATCCCCAGGCGAGTTCGACCGCGTCCAGGGCGACGGCGTACCGGACGAACGCGGCGGGCAGGGCGGCGGGATTGGCCGGGTCCGGATGTTCCGGTGGCGTGTCCCGGTCTGCCGGGGGTGGTTCCGAGGGCTGCACAAGGCAAGGGTAGGCGAGGGGCGTTGGCGCATCGCGGCCCCTTGACGCGCCCTGCCCCGGGCCCAAGAATGAGCCCGCCCTGACAACGTTGTCGGCCCTCCTGGAGGTCTGCCCATGCCCTGGACCCGACGCCCTCGGCCGCGCACCGCGGGCGCGGCGGTGGCGGCCGTGCTCCTCGGGAGCGTGCTCACCGCCCCGGCCGCGCACGCCGCCCCCGCCGCGCCGGCCGAACCGCCCGGTGGCCGCCTCACCGACCTGGTCAACCCCTTCATCGGCAGCCGGAACGACGGCAACACCTACCCCGGGGCCGCGGTGCCGTTCGGCATGGTGCAGCTCTCCCCCGACACCGGGCACACCACCGGCTACGACTACGACGACGACCACATCCGCGGATTCGGCTCGGTGCACATCTCCGGAGTCGGCTGCGGGCTCGGCGGCGACCTGCCGGTCCTGCCGACCACCGGCGCCGTCACCGAGACCGACGACGCGAAGTACGCCGCGGCCTTCACCCATGACGGCGAGTCCGCCCGCCCGGGCTCCTACCGCGTCCGGCTGACCTCGTACGGCGGGATCACCGCCGAGCTGACCGCGACCGCCCGCACCGGCCGCCAGCGCTACACCTTCCCGGCCACCGACCGGGCCAATGTGCTGCTCAACGCCGGCCAGTCGCTGCACCGGACGGTCTCCACCCGCGTCGAGGTGCTGGACTCCCGCACCGTCCGCACCGCGATCACCGGCCGCGGCTTCTGCCAGGACACCCGGCCGTACACCGTCTACACGGTGACCCGCTTCAACCGGCCGTTCACCGCGTACGGGACGTGGCGCGGCGGCACCGTGACGCCCGGGTCCGGGGACTCCACCGGGCCCGGCCGGAACGGCGCCTACGTCCGGTTCGACACCCGCAAGGACCGCGTCGTCGAGGCGACCACCGCCCTGAGCTACGTGGACGCGGCCGGCGCGGCGCGCAACCTCGCGGCGGAAGGCGGGAGTTCCTTCGACCGGGCGAGGGCGGCGGCGGACGCGGCCTGGGAGCGGCGGCTGGGCCTGGTGCGGGTCCGCGGCGGCGACCGCACCCTGCGCCGGACCTTCTACTCCTCCCTCTACCGCTCCTTCCTCGCCCCGAACCTCGGCACCGACGTGGACGGCCGCTACACCGGCTGGGACCAACGCCCGCACCTGGCACGGGGGTTCACCTATTACCAGAACTGGTCACTGTGGGACACCTACCGCACCCAGACCCAGCTGCTGTCGCTGCTCGCGCCGCAGGAGGCGCGCGACATGGCGCTGTCGGTGCTGCGCATCGACAAGGAGGGCGGCTGGCTGCCCAAGTGGGGCTACGGCACCGTCGAGACCAACATCATGACCGGCGACCCGGTGACCCCGTTCCTCACCAACGCCTACCGTCAGGGACTGCTCAAGGGCCACGAGGAGGAGGCGTACACCGCGCTGCGGAAGAACGCCGACGGGGTGCCGCCGGCCACCTCCCCCGCCGTCGGCCGGGAGGCGAACGCCGCCTACCTCAAGAACGGCTACGCGCCGTACCTCAAGGGCCGCCCGCACACCAAGCCCGGTGACTCCGACTTCGACCACGGCGCCTCGGCGACGCTGGAGTACGCCCTGTCGGACGCGATGCTGGCGCAGATGGCGCGCGACCTGGGCCACCGCGCGGACGCCGCACGGTACGCCGCACGGGCGCTCAACTACCGCACGCTCTTCGACCGTTCCACCGGCTTCTTCCGGGCCCGGGACGCCTCGGGTGCCTTCGCCGGCCCCGCCGACCCGGCCAAGAGCGAGGGCTTCCACGAGGGCACGGCCTGGCAGTACCAGTGGCTGGTGCCGCAGGACCTGCCGGGGATGGTGGCGCTGATCGGCGGCAAGGAGAAGGCCACGGCCCGGCTCGACTCCTTCTTCGCCTACCGGCAGTTGCTCGCCGACCCGGCGAGGACGGCCCGCGAGGTGTGGGTGAACGGCCCCTACGACTACTACAACGCCGACAAGTACAACCCGCAGAACGAACCCGACCTCATCGCCCCGTACACCTATCTCTCCACCGGGCAGCCCTGGAAGACCACCGACGTGGTGCACGCCGCGCTGACCCTCTTCACCGACACCCCCACCGGGATGACCGGCAACGACGACCTGGGCACCATGTCGGCGTGGATGGTGCTCTCCTCGATCGGCGTCTTCCCGGTCCAGCCGGGCACCGACACCTGGGGCCTGAGCACCCCGGTCTTCGACCGGGTGGACCTGACCCTGGACCGCCGGTACTACCCCGCCGGCCACTTCACCGTCCTGGCCCCGGGCACCTCGTCCGCCCACCGCTACGTCCAGGCCGTGCGGCTCGACGGCGCGCCCCGGGACCGCACCTATCTGACCACCGCCGAGTTGCGCGCCGGTCGTGCTCTGGCGTTCTCCGTGGGCCCGGAGCCGTCCCGCTGGGGCACCGGCGAGGGGGCGGCCCCGCCGCCGGTGGGGACGCCGGGCGCGCTCGCCGCGGCCCCGCAGCGGCCGGCCGGGGGCGGGCGCTGAACGCACCGCGGTCAAGCGGCGGGACCGGGCTCCGGCCCGGTCCCGCGACTCAGCCCTGGACCGACGTCCAGAACTCGTCGAAGGACATCAGGCCGTCACCGTCGCTGTCCTTGGCCTTGATGACCGCTTCGGCCATCGGGCCGGTGACCAGGTGGTCGCCCATCGCGGCCATCGCGCTCTTGAACTCGTCCGGCGTGACGCGGCCGTCGCCGTCCGCGTCGAACTTCGCGAACGTGGCCTTGGCCTGCTCTATGTCTGCCACGGGTGGTGCCCCTTCGTCGTGCCGCAGCCGGTCTCTGTGCCGGAACCGCGAGGTGAACTGACCCGCGTACATTAGCGGACCGTCAAGAACGCTCCGGGTGTGCCCTACGGCGGGCTCGGGCGAGGTAGAGGGAGGTGCGGCTGCCGGGGGCGGCGGCGACCTCGGCGGGGGTGCCCGCGGCGACGACCCGGCCGCCCTCCGCGCCGCCGCCGGGGCCCAGGTCGATGACGTGGTCGGCGCCCGCCACCACGCCCATGTCGTGTTCGACGACCACGACGGTGTTGCCGGCGTCCACCAGGCCGTGCAACTGCCGCAGCAGCACCTCGGTGTCGGCGGGGTGCAGACCGGTGGTGGGTTCGTCGAGGAGGTAGAGGGTGTGGCCACGGCGGGCCCGCTGGAGTTCGGCGGCGAGTTTGATGCGCTGGGCCTCGCCGCCGGAGAGTTCGGTGGCGGGTTGGCCGAGCCGCAGATAGCCGAGCCCGACGTCCTGGAGGGTGCGCAGACTGCGGGCGGCGGCGGGCACGTCGGCCAGGAACCCGGCCGCGTCGTCGACGGTCAGACCCAGGACGTCGGCGACGGTCCGGCCGCGGTAGGTGATCTGGAGGGTCTCGGGGTTGTAGCGGGCGCCGTGGCAGTCGGCGCAGGGGGCGTAGGTGCCGGGCAGGAAGAGGAGTTCGACGGCGGTGAAGCCCTCGCCCTGGCAGGTCTCGCAGCGGCCGGCGGCGACGTTGAAGGAGAACCGGCCGGCGGTGTAGCCGCGGGCGCGTGCCTCGTCGGTGGCGGCGAAGACCTTGCGGACGGCGTCGAACAGGCCGGTGTAGGTGGCGAGGTTGGAGCGCGGGGTGCGGCCGATGGGCTTCTGGTCGACGCGGACCAGCCGGTCGACGGCCTCCAGGCCGGTGGCGGCGGTGAGCCGGGCGCGGGGCGCCGGTCCGGCGTCCTGATCGTCGCTGGTGGTGTCGTCGGCGTCCGGGCGGGGGTCGGTGGTTCCCAGGTGGTCCTGGACGGCCTCCGCGAGGACCCGGGTGACCAGGGTCGATTTGCCGGACCCGGAGACGCCGGTGACGGCGGTGAAGACGCCGAGCGGGAAGGCGGCGTCCAGGTCGCGGAGGTTGTGCAGGGTGACGCCGTGCAGGGCCAGGGTGCCGGTGGGCGTGCGCGGGGTGCGGGCGGGGGGCGGTGCGGCGGCGAACAGGAAGCGGCGGGTGGCGGAGTGCTCGGCGTCCGCGAGGGCGGCGACCGGACCGCTGTGCAGGACCCGGCCGCCGTGCTCCCCGGCGCGCGGGCCGATGTCCACGATCCAGTCGGCGTGCCGGACCACGTCCATGTCGTGCTCGACGACGAAGAGGGTGTTCCCGGCCTCCTTGAGGCGGCCGAGCACGGTGAGCAGGGCCTCGGTGTCGGCGGGGTGGAGTCCGGCGGAGGGTTCGTCCAGGACGTAGACCACGCCGAAGAGGCCGGAGCGCAGCTGGGTGGCGAGGCGGAGGCGCTGGAGTTCGCCGGCGGAGAGGGTGGGCGCGGGTCGGTCCATGCTGAGGTAGCCCAGGCCGAGTTCGGTGAGGACCTCGATGCGGGCGACCAGGTCGCGGGCGAGGGCCGGCGCGGGTGCGTCGCCGGGGCGGGCGGCGGTGGGGCGGAGGAGTTCCGCGAGGGCGGCCAGCGGCAGGCCGGCGAGGGTGGCGATGTCCCGGCCCTCGAAGGTGACCGCCAGCGCCTCGGGGCGCAGTCGGCGCCCGCCGCACACCGGGCAGGGCTCTGCGGTCATGTACTGGCGGACGCGCTTGCGCAGCGTCTCGCTCTTGGAGTCGGCGAAGGTGTGCAGGACGTAGCGCCGGGCGCTCATGTACTGGCCCTTGTAGGGCCGTTGGATGCGGCCGGCCTCGCGGACCGGGTGGACGGTGACGACCGGTTGTTCGTCGGTGAACAGGATCCACTCGCGGTCGGCGGGCGGGAGGTCGCGCCAGGGGCGGTCGATGTCGTGGCCGAGAGTGGCGAGGATGTCGCGGAGGTTCTTGCCCTGCCAGGCACCGGGCCAGGCGGCTACGGCACCGTCACGGATGGAGCGGGACGCGTCGGGGACGAGGGAGTCCTCGGTGACGCGGTGGACGGTGCCCAGCCCGTGGCACTCCGGGCAGGCGCCGGCGGCGGTGTTGGGCGAGAAGGCGTCGGAGTCGAGCCGGCCGGTGCTGCCGGCCGGATAGTCGCCGGCGCGGGAGAAGAGCATCCGCAGGGTGTTGGAGAGGGTGGTGACGGTGCCGACCGAGGAACGGGAGGTGGGCGCGGAGCGGCGCTGCTCCAGGGCGACGGCCGGCGGCAGCCCGCTGATCTCCTCGACCTTGGGGGCACCGACCTGGTGGATCAGCCGCCGGGCATAGGGGGCGACCGACTCGAAGTAGCGGCGCTGCGCCTCGGCATAGAGGGTGCCGAAGGCCAGCGAGGACTTGCCCGATCCGGACACCCCGGTGAACGCGACCAGCGCGTCCCTCGGGATGTCCACATCGATACCGCGGAGGTTGTGCTCACGGGCGCCGCGCACCCGGACGTACGAGTCGGTCATGTCTCCATGATCGGACACCGTCCGCCGGGGCGGCGGCACCCCTGCGCGGTGGGCGCCACGCTCAGCCGGTGGCGGTGGCGGTGGCGGCCCGGACCCGGTCGCGTGCCTCCTCCCAGGGGACGGGGGTGGCGACCACCGCGCGCAGCGCGCGTATCTGACGCGGTGGCAGGGCACAGGCCAGCACGCCGACGGCCAGGCCGTCGCGGCCGTAGAGCGCGACGGCGCGGCGGGCTTCCCCGTCCAGGACGGTGGTCTCCACCTCGTCGGCGCCGCTGGTCAGGCCGTATGCCTGGAGCTTGAGGCCGTACTGGTCGGACCAGAAGTAGGGCACGGGGGCGAACGGTCGGCGCTCCTGCGGCTCTGCGCCCTCCGCCGTGGCCACGGCCCCCTCGGCGGTCAGTTCGGCGACGAGGTTGCGGGCGGCGGCCATGGCCTGTTCGGTGGCGTTCATCCGGTGCTCGAAGCGGAGCGGGCGACCGTGCCCGGGGTGCTCCCAGCGGGCCACGTCGCCCGCGGCGTAGATCCCGGGGGCGGCGGCGCAGTAGGCGTCGCAGCCGAGCCCGTCGGTGGTGTCCAGGGCCGGGTCGGCCAGCCAGCCCACGGCGGGCTCGGAGCCGATGGCGAGCAGCACCAGGTCCGCGGGGTGCCGGCTGCCGTCGGCCAGTCGGACGCCGCCGACCCGGGCGGCGCTCCCGTCCGCGACGGTCTCGAACTCGGCCACCTCCCCGGTCACCAGGCGGACGCCGCGGGCCCGGTGCTCCTCGGCGAGGAGTTCCCCGATGCCCGCGCCGACGGCGGCGGCCATCGGCACCGGCTCCCGGCCGACGAGGGTGACCTCGTGTCCCAGCTCCCGGGCCACCGCGGCGGCCTCGCAGCCCAGGACGCCGTTGCCGACCACGACCAGGCGGCGGGCGCCCTCGGACAGCCGGTCGCGCAGCGCCAGCGCGTCGTCCAGGGTGCGCAGGGTGAAGACGCCGACCAGGCCGTCGGCGGCGGGCAGTGTGCGGGCCGCGACGCCGGTGGCGATGATCACGCCGGCGCAGGCCAGGCGCTCACCCCCGTCGAGGGTGAGGGTGCGGGTGGCGACGTCGAGGCCGGTGGCGCGGGTGCCGAGCCGCAGATCGAGGCCGAGCGGGGCGAGTTGCTCCTCGGTGCGCAGCAGCAGCTTCGCCGGCTCCCAGGCGCCGTGCAGCAGCTGCTTGGACAGCGGCGGCCGGTCGTACGGCAGGTGGGGCTCGTCGCCGATCAGGGTCAGCGGGCCGTCCCAGCCGGCCCGGCGCAGGGCCTCGGCGGCGGTGATCCCGGCGGCCGAGGCGCCGACGACGGCGATCGGACGGATCGTCATTCCTGCACCTCGATCACGGCGGCGGGGCAGATGGCTGCCGCCTCGCGGACCGCGGCGTGCTGCGCGGCGGGCGGCTCGGCGTCGAGGAGGACGACCACGCCGTCCTCGTCACGCTGGTCGAAGACCTCGGGGGCGACCAGCACGCACTGGCCGGCGGCGCAGCACTTGTCGGCATCAAGGGTGATCTTCATGGTGGTGGCTCCGTGGGTGTTGGTCGGGACGGTGGGACGGTCGGTGCGGCCGGTCACCAGGTGACGGGCAGGGCGTGGCAGCCGTAGATGGCCATGTCCGTGCGGAAGGGGATCTCCTCGACGGGCACGGCGGGCCGCAGGGTGGGGAAGCGGCGGAGCAGGGTGGCTATGACGACCTGGAGCTCGACCCGGGCGAGGGCCTGGCCGAGGCACTGGTGGATGCCGTAGCCGAAGGCGACATGGTGCTGGGCGTTGGGCCGGCCGACGTCGAGGCGGTCGGGGTCGGCGAAGACGCTGTCGTCGCGGTTGGCGGACGGGACGGCCACCACGACGCCCTCGCCGGCGCGGATGAGCGCTCCGCCGATCTCGATGTCGGTGGTGGCGACCCGGCGCGGGCCGTTGCGGATGATGCTGTGGAAGCGCAGCAGTTCCTCGACGGCGCCGCGGATCAGCGTCGGGTCCTGGCGGAGCCGCTCGGCGGAGTCGGGGTCCTGCATCAGCGTCAGGACGCTGAGGCCGATCATGTTGGCGGTGGTCTCGTGCCCGGCGATCAGCAGCAGGGCGGCGAAGGCGGCGACGTCGTCGTGGTCGATCTCGCCGGTGCGCTGCTGCTCGACGATCAACCGGCCGAGGATGTCGTCGCCCGGCTCCTGCTCCTTGGCGGTGACCAACGCGTCGAGGTAGTCGCGGAGTTCGCTCCGGGCGGCCTCGCGCTCCTCGTCCGCGATGGTGCGGGAGAGCAGCTTGCCGGTGAGCCGCTGGAAGACCTCGTGGTCGTCGTAGGGGACGCCGAGCAGCAGGCTGATGACGAGCGAGGGGACGGGCAGGGCGAGCGCCTCGACCAGGTCCACCGGCTCGCCGGCCCGGCGCTCCATCGCGTCGCACAGCTCGTCGGTCAGGCGCTGGACCTCCGGGCGCAGCGCCTCGACGCGCTTGACCATGAACTCGCGGGTGACCATCCGGCGGAGCCGGGTGTGCTCCGGCGGATCCATGCGGATGAAGCCGCGGTTCTTGGTGTCGCCGCCGCCTGTCATGCCGCTGAGCGGGTAGCCGTGGAGGGTGGTGTCGGAGCTGAAGCGGGTGTCGCCGAGGATCGCGCGGATGTCGGCGTAGCGGGTGGCCAGCCAGGCCCAACTGCCGTCGGGGAGCGAGATCTTGGAGATCGGCTCCTCGGTGCGCAGGGTGCCGAACGCACGGTGCGGGTCCCCCCGCTCCAGCAGGTCGGCGTGCGGCGGCGGTTCGAAGGGGCAGCCGCTCGGGGGTTGGCCGGGCGGTACCGGGGCGGTGGGGACTGTCGTGTCGATCATCTCGGTCATCTCGCTCCTCGTGCGCACACCGATCGGGTGTGCGCCATGAGTCGATCCTTCGCCTAACAAGCGTAAACTTACATCCGTAATGATCGGGTAAACGTCAGGGGGGTCTCGGCGAAACGTGAGCGACGGAACACCCGCGGCCGTCCGGCGGCGGGTGTGCACAGGGAGCCGGGTTCAGTGCTCCAGCAGCAGTTGGAGGAGCTCCTCCACGAACCCGTCCAGCCGGCTGGTGTCCTTGCGGCTCGGCATGACCTGCCAGATCATGACCCGGCCGTGCACCGCCGACCACAGCAGATACGGCGCCTCGGCGCGCGAGCCGCGCACCCGCCAGCCGGCCTCCTCGCAGGCGGTCAGCGCGTGGTGCCAGCTGCGCACCAGCAGCCCGGCCGGGTGCCCGGCGAGCCGCTCGGGGCCGACCGGGGTCTGCCGGGTCTCATACAGCAGGCGGTAGTTCGCCGGGTGCTCTATGGCATAGCGGCAGTAGGCCCGCAGCTGGGCGCGCAGCCGGTCCACCGGATCGGCGTCGTCGGCCTCCGCGGCGGCGTCGGCCATCGCGTGCGCCAGCCGCTCGTAGCTGATCTCCAGGGTCGCCCAGACCAGTTCGGTCTTGTCGGCGAAGTGCCGGTAGATGCTCGGCGCGGCGACCCCGGCCTCCCGGGCCACCGCGCGCAGCGACAGCGCGTCCTCGCTGCCGACCTCCTCCAGGAGGCGCTCGGTGGCCCGCAGCAGCTCCTCCCGCAGGCGCTCGCCCTGTCCGCGCGGGTTACGGGGCCGGACGGCCGCACTCTCGCTCACTGCCCTCCGGTCCTTTCCTGGCCTGGCCGATCCGGTCGTCGGCGGGGTCGGCACACTTCATCAGGGTTTCACACCCCGGCGGCGGACCGTACCGGAGGCGCACAATCCGGTCCGCCCGGCCGCGCGACGGCCTGCCCCCGCCCCGCCCGTCACCGCCCCCCGCACCAGCCCGTCCGCGCCGGCACCCCAGCTCGGCGCCACCCGGTCGCCCCCCCTGTCCGATCCCCCGTGTCCGATCTCCCCTGTCCGATCTCCGCCGGCCGATCTCCGCCCGCACATCCCGGCGCCTGCGGGCCCGAGTCGGGACGCGGGTCCGCACCCGCGGACCGGCCTCCGTGAGCAGCGGGACGCACTCGGCCCCGGCGATACTCGCGAGCCGTCGTGGTCACCGAGATACGGACAGTGACGGCGTCGTCCTTGGCGCCGGTGAAGCCGAACCCGCCGTTGGTCCACACCAGGCGCGACAGGACCATTTCGCGCTCAAGAAGACCCGGCGCGGTCGCTGCGATCTTCTCGGACTTCAGAAAACTGTCAGCCATGCGCTCCGCTCGGAGCAGGGGCCCCGGGCCAGCACGCAGCACAGCCAAGGACTTTGGACATGCCCCCTTGGTTTTGGTGTTGCGTGAAGGCCCCAAGAACATGAGGTGGCGTTCCTGGGGGAGTTCGGGCCGTGCGGCACCAGCGTCAGAGCCTCAAGCATCGAGCAAGGAAGCGACAGATCGATTCAGCGCCACCCACAAAGAGGACCTTGGGCCTATCGGCACATGGCCGGGGAAAGTTGTCGCCAGATCAGCCAACAGCCTTACATCGAGGAGTAGTTAATGCGCCGCATCGCCTGTGTCATCGTCGGGACCATGGCACTCTTCGGGGTCCTCGCCACCCCGGCGCAAGCGTCGACTGACCCCATCGCCGATCATGCTCTCGCCTTCGTCGGCCATGTGTGGGGCGCCGTCGCTCCGGCAAGCCTCACGGACAGCGCGGCGCACGCGGCCCTCGAAGCCAGCAGGTGACGGCGAGGCCCCATAAGCCGTCTTCCGGCAGGCGCGGGATGCTGGCGGCCGGCTCTCCGGATCGCTGGGTACCGGCGTGACCGACGGATCGAGTCCGCCCCGGCCCACGCCGTGGCCCCGGCTGCGGAACAGCTCCGCCAGGGTCTCGGCGTCCGCCTCGCCGGCGTCCTCGTCGGCCCCGGCGATCCGGACGGCCAGGGCGTCCGGCAGGTGGTAGCGGCGGGCCATGCGCTCCCGGTGCAGTTCCGTCTCCAGCTCCGTGGCCCGGTCGGCCACGGCCTGGAACTGCTCCGGGATCCGGGCCGCCTTCAGTGCCGCTGCCGCCTCCCGTGCCTCAGTGCGGCACTTCGCCGCCTCTGCCCGTACGGTCTTCAGCTCCGCTCGGAGCGCGTCGACACCCCGCTCCTGGCCGTCGCCGTGCCCCTCCGGCTGCACCGGCTCCTCGGGGCCGTTCGTCGCGTCGGTCGGGCTCGATGCGCGGCCGGCGGGAACTTCGGCCTGCCCGGAAGTGATGGTGGGGGTGGTCTCCATGCAGGAACCTCTCCTCGCTGTCGTCAGGATTCGATGTGCAGCCCGACCCCAGGTGCCCGGGCCGGACAGTTAGGTGAAGCAACGGGGCCTGATTGGGTTAACTGCCTTGCGTAAACGGATCGAGGGACAGCCACCAGGGGACGTTCCCAGCACGTAGTTCCGCTTCGACCCTTGGAGATTTCCATGCGCATTCGCACTGCAATTGCCGCCGCAGCCCTGGTCGCGACAGCCGTACTCCATGGCGCAGGTGCGGCCGCTGCCGTCGCGCACAAGGCTCCCTCGACCCATTCCAAGCAGGTCGTCTCCTCTTCGGATGACGACGACGATGACGACGAGACGGGCCAGAGCGATGAAGACTGAGCACGAATGAGAGGTGAACGGCCGGCTCATGTGCCGGGCTAGTGCCCACTAGACGCCTCAACGTGGCGGCGCCATGCCCTCCGTGCCTCCGCGCCGGTCATTCCGCGGGTGAGCTCCTGCCATTGGCGGTCGTAGTCGCCGGCCTGGGGGCATGAAGTTATTGCCGTAAGTAGACGAGGACCGTCTGGCAGTGGCACCCGTTGTGGTCGCGGGTCAGGTCCTCCCGGGCGACCGGAGGCCGCCGGTTCGCGCGGACCCGGCCGTCCGGGGAGCCCCCGGGCTTGCGCCGGCCGCCTCCGGCCGCCGGCACCGGGCCCCGTCCGTGTCGGCCTGCTCCAGCCGCTGGCGGTATCGGCGTCATTCTGTCGCCGGCGTCCGGCGACAGTTGCGCAAGTCATCACGCCGCAGCCCGCCCCAACGGCAAGGCAGCCCACGGTAAGGGCACCGCGACGGGCAACCTCACCGGCGAGCGAAGTGAGCGCTGCCGTACCGCAGTTCTTTCGGGTGCCTTTCCACCGGCCTCCGCCTGGGCACCCTCCTCCGCCGAGCCGCCGCACCCTCCGCGCTGGACTTCCGCACGTGATGCCAACCGCACAACGCTTGAAGGTTCGAGTCCACCGGCAGGCGGGAACGGCGGTCACTTCCGTGCCAGACCACTGATGCCCCTTGGCAAACGGGCCGTCAAAATCTCCGGGGTCACGCCCTCAACTTCCCCAAGAATTACCTGTTGTCCGCAGGGGCGCGTGTAGTGCGATATCAGGCATGGCACAGAAGCACGAACAGACGACCAGCCCCCAGGCACCTGCTTTCGAACTCCGATGCGGTGGCCTCCATGTGACCATTCAGCGCATCCCCGCATGGCTCGTCCCGCTCGCGACAGTAACCATCGGTAGTGGCGCCGCCTGGTGGACGAGTCGTTGAGTTGAGGTGGGCATCGACAGCCGGCCCGCTTCAGCTCAGCCGAATCGGTGGTTCAGCAGGTGCGGCGGCCCGCTTGTCCCTCGGCATGCCAACCGGCCGCTGTGCCCTACCAGTTGATCGGACGTATGGTCTTAGGCGCCGTTCATCAGGAACCAGTAAGGGACTTCGGCATGCCAAAGGTCTACATCGTCAACCGCGCCTGGGAAGCGGACGAGAAGGTCTACATCGTCAGCCGCGCCTGGGAGGCGAAGGAGAAGGTCTACATCGTCAACCGGGCTTGGGAAGCGGACAAGAAGGTCTACATCGTCAACCGCGCCTGGGAGGCAGACAAGAAGGTCTACATAGTTCAAAACGCTTGGGAAGCAAGCTGATCGCCCTGGCCGCGGCATATCCCCTCCTCCGGCCCCAGACGCCTGATCGTTGAGCGTACGGGACGGGCGCCGGCTCGGCCGTAGCACCAGAGCGTGTCGAGCTCACCTGCCGCGAAGGTGGCCGGCGCCTGGGCGAATGCGGCGCGCCGGCGCTACTGGGAGGCCGAGGCGAGCAAAGTCCAGAGGTGGTTGGGCGACAGGTCTGCGCCCGCGCGCCTCGCCCGCCGGCGGCCCTGGGCTGGCTGTGCGTCGGTGGAGGGGGCGCGATGGGCGTCGTCCTCTCCCCGCACCTTGGACTTGTGGGCGAGGATGTCCCGGAGCGGGCGATCGTTGGGGATTGCCCTGTGGTCCACTTTGCCGTTATCTGCCCATGAGCAATCCGGCCTTGCGCGCGCCCCTGCTCAGCACCGTGTGCCAGATGGTGTGGCGGATGGGCTTGAGGTCCGAGCGTCCTGTCTTGATCGCCTTGTTCACGTTGATCACGCGGCCCGCCTCGGCGTCCCACCACAGCGGGACGAACTCGGCCTTGGTGATCTTCCAGCGATCGCCCGGAGTGGGCGGCGGGGTGAACGTGAACCGGGCGGCAGCGCTCATCCTTCCGTTCTCGTCGTGATGGGTGCCTCCGATGAGGTCGCCCAGCCCGTAGGCGACCCATGTGCCGCTGTCGCGCCTGTCAGCCTGCGTTTGTCGGCCGTCCGGTGTCCGGGCGGCCCGGGTGCCGTGCAGCCTCTCGAACGGCTGTGGGGTGTGTGCGTGGCTGCCGACGATCAGGTCGATGTCGGGGCGGCCGGCGGTGCGGGCGGCGGTCAGGACGCGGGCGAGCCGGCGCTGGCGGGCGTCGGGGGCGGTGCGGTACTCGGTGCCCCAGTAGAGGCTGACGGCCACCACGTCGGCGCCGGCCCGGCGGGCCGCCCGGGCGTCGGCGAGGATCCGCCGGGGGACGATGCGGTTGACCGTCCACGGCGCGGCCGGTGGGGGCCGGGCGTCGTCGGTGTTGTAGGTGTAGGCGAGGTGTGCCACCAGGGCACCGCCGGGGGCGCGCAGCAGAGCCGGGCGGGTGGCCTCGGCGGCGTCCCGGGCCGTGCCGGTGTGCCGCAGGCCGACCGTGTCCAGTGCCTCAAGGGTCCGGCGCACCCCTTCCCCGCCCTGGTCGAGGGCGTGGTCGGAGGCGGTGGCGCAGGAGTCGAAGCCGGTGGCCTTGAGCGCGGTGGCCACCTGCGGCGGGGCCTGGAGTTCCGGGTAGCCGGTGAACGGGCCGTCCAGCGGGCCGAGCGGCGCCTCCAGGTGGCACAGCGCCAGGTCGGCGGCGCCGACGACGGGGGCGACGCCCCGGAGCATCGGCCGGAAATCGTAGCCGCCGTCCACCGGCGCATCGTCCTGTGCCGTGCCGAGCGCCTCGGGGTGGGCGGGGATGACGTCGCCGGCGGCGACCAGGGTGAACGGCCGGGCGGGGTCGGCGGCAGGGGGACGAGCGCCGGCGCGGCGGTGCGGCGCGAGGGCGCGGGGTGCGGGATGCGAGGGGGCCGATGGGGGTGCGGGCGGGTCGTCCGGCCGGGCGCCGCAGCCGACGGCCAGCGCGATGAGCAGAACGACCGCCGCATACCGAGTTAACGCGCTCATATCCGACAGATACCAGGCCCCCGCGCGGGAAAATGACCGCGTGCGGTGATGTCCGGCGGTGTCCCTCGGACGGCCGAACCGGCGCCCGCGGCCGGCCGCCCGGCCGACCACCGGATGCTCCCCGTCGCGCCGCCGCACCGCCGCACCGTCGGCCGTGCGCCCGCCCGGACGGCTTCCGCCCACCGCGAGCGCCACAATTCCCCTGTCTCCCACACCGGTTGTCTGGGCATCGTCAGCAACACGGGTCCTTCGCCGACCTGTTGACGGGTGATCCGCCCGGACACGCCCGGGGTCCGTCCGCCCCTGACCCGTCGGACACGCCCTAGGGTGGCCCGGTATGGACGAGGAACCGCTTCATGTGACGGTGTGGGACGAGGGGCCGACCGGTGCGCCGCGGGCGCTGCTGGTGCACGGCACGATGACCTGGGGCACCGAGTGCTTCGCCGGGCAACGACCACTGGCCGGGATGTTCCGCCTGGAGCTGATGGACCGGCGCGGCTTCGGCGACAGCCCCGACATCGAGCGCAGCGACTACGCGGTGGACGCCGAGGACATCGGCCGGCTGCTCGGCGACGGGGCCCACCTGGTGGGGTACTCCTACGGCGCGGCGGGCGCGATGCTGGCCGCCGCGGCGCGTCCGGAGGCCGTCCAGTCGCTCACCCTGATCGAGCCGTCGCCGCTGCGCACCGCGGCCGCGCACCCGGTCGTGCGGGCGGCGGTGGAGCGGATCCGGGCGGCGTTCGCGAGCGCCGAGGGGGCCGGGGAGATGAGCGCGGAGGAGTATCTGCGGCAGTCCACCGAGGCGTACGGGATGCGGCTGCCGGAGAGCACGCCGCGCCTGCTGCGGGCGGTCCGGTCGGCGATGCGGGAGCGGCCGGTCTGGGACGCGCAGATCCCGCTGGCGCCGCTGGCCCGGGCGCAGATGCCCAAGACCGTCGTCAACGGGACGTGGGAGACCGCGCACCCCGACTACCGGGCGTTCGTGGGCGACGCGTTGGCCGCATGCGGGGAGTACCTCGCCGACATGATCGGTGCCCGGCACGTGCGGGTGCCGGGCACCGATCACGCGCCGCACCAGGACCGGCCCGAGGTGGTCAACGACGTCCTCGCCCGGCTGTGGCAGAGCTGACCGGGCCGGCGCTCCCCGGCGCGGCGTCGACCCGGACTCACGCCACCTCGATCCCGAAGTCGCCCACCAGCGCGGCCAGCCCGCCGGGGTAGCCCTTGCCGCCGAGGACGAAGTCCCAGTCCCCGCCGGCGCGGCGGCGGAACGCGCCGAGCACCAGCGCCCGCTCGCCGGGCCGGCCGTCGGAGACCGGCAGTCGGTCGAGTTCGGTGCCGGCGGCGTCCAGCAGGCGGATCCGGGCGTCGGTGAAGCCGGTGAGGTCGCCGTCCGGGTCGGTCTCCGGGTCCACGGCGGCGACCAGGACCAGCCGGTCGGCGTCGGGCGGCAGGTCCTCGAAGCGCACCCGCAGGGCGGCGCGGTCCTCGATCACGCCGGCCAGCATCCGCACCGAACCGTCCGGCGTGGCCGGGTTGTTGAAGAAGACGAAGTGGTCGTCGTCGAGCACGGTGGTGCCCTCGCAGACCAGGGCGCAGACGTCGAGGGCGGCCGGGCCGGACCAGTTCATGGCGAGGGTGGTGTGGTCCGGGGCCGGCTCGGCGGGCTCCGGGGTGTCGGGGCCGGCGTCGCCGGGGCCGAGGCGGCCGCGCAGCCCGTGCCGGCCGAGCAGGTCGAGGAGTTCGGGTCCGGCGATGAGGGTGAGCGGCTTGCCCTGGGCGAAGCCGTGCGCGCCGGGCCCGAAGTGGGAGGTCGTCACCAGCACGCCCTTGTTGGCGCCCTCGGACTGGACGGTGCCGTAGAGGTCGCGGACGGCGGACGGTGGGACGGTGTTGCGGTAGCGCTTGACCTGCACGACGATCTTGCCGCCGCGGATCGGGTCGGGGTCCAGGGCGTCCACGTCGATCCCGCCGTCGCCGGACCGCTGGGTGGTGACCGCCCGCATCCCCATCGCGCGGAACAGCTCGGCGATCAGCTGCTCGAAGGCGAGCGGGTCCATCTCCAGGAGGTCGGGGTCGCCGTCGGTGCCGTGGGAGACCACCGCGCCGCCGGCGATGTCGTCCGGCCGCCGCCCGGGGCGGACCGGGGTGCGCTGGTCGGGGCGGGCGGAGAGCTGGCCGCGGAGTCCGTCGGTGAGGCAGTCGAGGGCGCTGACCTGGTCCAGGCGGTAGGACTCGACGGCGCTGCGGGGGGCCAGGACGGTGGCGAGGAAGATCGTGGCGGGGCGGCCGGTGACCGGGTCCACGTCGTCGACGAAGCCGTTGAGCGCCACCGAGTCCAGGGCGCCGTGGGTGTCGGCGGCGAAGAGGTCGCGCAGCACCAGCAGGACGCCCTGGGCGAGAACCTCGCGGTAGAGCGCCCGGCGTTGGGCGGCCGGGCGGGCGGTCTCCCGCTCCTCGTCGGCGGTGGGCAGGTAGCGGACCGCCTTGACCTCGGGGACGACGTCGTAGCCCGGCAGTTCCCAGTCGAGGACGAGCTGGCGGGCGGCGGTGTCGTAGCCGGCGCTGAGCTGGCGGGGGAAGCCCTCGGGCCAGGACGTGCCGGAGTACAGGGCGGCGGAGAAGTACTCCACGACGGCGTCCGCTTCGCCGGCGCGCAGGCCCGCGACGAGTTCCTCGACGCCGGCGTTGTGCCGGCGGATCTCCGCGAGGGCGCCGGCCGCCCATTGGTCGTACTGCTGTTGGTAGGCGGTCAGTTGGGCCTGTCGCCGGGCCTCGGCGGCCTGGGCCGTGTACCAGTCCTGTTCGAAGCGGGCGCGGGCCTCCTGCCGGTCACGGTCGCGGCGGGCGCCGGAGCGCAGGCCGCCGGTGGGCACCTGGTAGCGGGCCGGGTCGGGCATGGCCACCGGGGCGACCAGGGCGCCGGGGGCGAACGGTTCGACGCGTTCGGGGCGGAGCAGGGCGGTGGGGGTGAAGGCGGGGGCCCGGCAGCCGTCGGCGAGCAGGCCGGTCAGGGCGGCGACGCGGGCGTCGAGTTCCTCGGTGCGGCGGCGGGCGTCGGCCTCGCGCTGCCGGCGGTAGGCGGTCTGCCGCTCGCGGTGCATGCGGGCCATGGCGCGCTCGGCGGCGCGGGCCTGCCGCTCCTGTTCCCGCTGCTGTTGCAGCCGGGCGCGGTGCGCGGCCTCCGCCTGGCGCTGCTGCTGGCGCTGTGCCTCGGCCCAGATGCCGAGTAATCCCTGGGAACGGCGGCTCATCTGACGGTTCGTCCTCCCCCCGGGGCGGCGCCCCCGGTACCCGCGGCAGCGTGGCGTCTGCGCCGGTCTGCCCTGGTCTGCAGTGGTGAGGCGACTTTAGCGGGGGGTGCCCGGCGGCGATCAGGGGGTGACCGGGCCATGGTCCGGACTCGGGAGCCGGCCGGCGTCCGATGCCCCCACCTTCGCAGAAATCACAGAGAACCCGTGAAATTCACATCTTGATTTGAGAACTTCACATGCGATTCCGTTGGATGCATCATGAGCGACGTGATTCTTGAGGCCGTTCCCCTTCACCACGCGACGGCCCGCGCGGCCCGGGCGGCGCCCTGCCCGGTGGTCGGCGTCTCACTGAAGCTGTACTTCGGCCTGGCACGGACCCGCGCCTGGCTCGCCGAGGTGGCCGCCCTCGACGCGGCGCTGACCGGCCTCCCCCGCCCCGTCGACCTCTTCGTCCTGCCGTCCTTCCCGGCGCTGGCGGACGCCCGGGAGCTGCTGTCCGGCACCCGCATCGGCTACGGCGCGCAGGACGTGCACTGGGCCGAACAGGGCGCGTGGACCGGTGAGGTGTCGGCCGGGATGCTCGTCGAGACCGGCGCCCGCTACGTCGAGGGCGGGCACGCCGAGCGCCGCCGGCACTTCGGCGAGACCGACGAGACGGTGGCGGCCAAGACCCGGGCGGCCACCGCGGCCGGCCTGGTCCCGGTGATCTGCGCGGGCGAGCAGCGCGCCGGGGACCCGGCGACGGCCGCCGAGGAGACGCTGACCCAGGTCAGGGCCGCGCTGGCGGGCGCCGCACCGGGCAGCGAGGTGATCGTCGCCTACGAGCCGGTCTGGGCGATCGGCGCCCGCGAACCAGCGCCCGCCAGGCACATCCGCGCGGTGGCCACAGCACTCCGCGGCGCGCTGCACGACCACGACGTGCGCGGCCGGCTGATCTACGGCGGGACCGTGGGCCCCGGCACCCACGGCGAGCTGGCCGGCGCCGTCGACGGGCTGTTCCTGGGCCGGCTCGCCCATGACACCGGGGGCCTGCGCAAGGTCCTCGAAGAGCTCTCCGGCGGTTGACGAGACCTCCCGCGCCCGCTCCGAGTCCCCCGTCCCTCCCAGCCCCAGGAGCCCGAAGTGCCCCGCGCCTCTGCCCTCCCCCTCGCCCTCGGTGGCGACGACGCCGGCACCGCCATGAAGGACGCGATGGTCGCCTACCTCACCGAGCACGGCTACCCGGTCACCGACTTGAGCGCCACCCGACCAGGAGACCGCGCGGTTCTCACCGTTCCGGATCTACCACGACGAGATCCGGGTCGTGGGCAGCATGGCGATCCTGCACAGCTTCGGGCGCGCGGTGGAGCTGCTGGGCAAGGGCGTCATCGACGCCGAGACCATGATCACGCACCGGTTCGGGCTCGACTCCTACGCCGCCGCCCTGGAGACCTTCCGGCGGGGCACCGGCCGCAAGCTCCAGATCGTCCCGAGCGGGGCGGCGACATGACGGCCGCCGTGCCCCGGCGGTAGCGGCGGCCGGCCGGCCCAGCGCCGGTCAACCGCCCAGCGCGGCCAGTTCCGTGCCTGCCAGCAGGAACGCCCCGACGCCGAAGTCGGCGGTGCTGTCGTAGGTGACCGGCTGGCTCGACTCCGGCCGGTCGCCGACGTTCTGGACGTACCCCAGGAAGCCGTCGGGGTGCACGGCGGTGGCCGCCATCGACGCCCAGGCGCGGGCGGCCACCGGCAGGTAGTCGCCGCGCGGGACGAACCCGGAGCGGATCGCGGCGGCCATGGCGAAGGTGAAGAACGCGGTGCCGCTGGTCTCCGGGCCGGGCAGGTGGCCGGGGTCGGCGAGGTTGACCTCCCAGCAGCCGTCCGGTCGCTGGGCGGTGCGCAGCGCGGCCAGTTGCGCGGCCAGGGTCCGGCGGTAGCCGGCCGTCGGCCCGAAGGTGTCCGGCAGCACCGCCAGCACCTTGGCGAAGGCCGGGTCGCCGCGCTCCACCGGGGCGACGCCGAGCCAGAGCGCCTCCCTCGCCCATGACGCCCTCCGGCGTGAAATCACCACCACTAGGCTGGAGTCGGCCGAATCCGGCAGCGTGCTCGGCGCCCAGCCGCGGATCGACTGCCCACCCCTGTGCCAGGGCTTGGACGACCAGGGCGAGCTGCGGCGGGCGCCGGCCGTGCCGGACGCGGCCGCGGGAGTCATATCCGGCGGCCGTGCCCCTCCCAGTACGGGTCCCGCAGCTGCCGCTTGAACAGCTTCCCCGACTCGTCCCGGGGCAGCCGCCGCTCGAACACCACGGTCCGGGGCACCTTGTACCTGGCGAGCCGTTCGGCGACATGGGCGCGGACCGCGGCGGCGGTGAGCCGCACCCCGGGGTCGGTCTCCAGGTGCGCGGCGAGGGCCTCGCCGAACTCCTCGTCGGGGATGCCGAACACCGCCGCGTCGTGCACCCCGTCCAGGGCGAGCAGGCAACCCTCGATCTCCGCCGGGTAGATGTTGACGCCGCCGGAGATCACCAGGTCGTTGCGGCGGTCGCTGAGGTAGAGGTAGCCGTCCTCGTCGAGGTGACCGATGTCGCCGAGGGTGACGTATCCCGGCCGGCCCGGCGCCTCCATGGCAGCGCGTTTGCCCGGGTCGCCGAGGTAGCTGAAGCGCGGCCAGTTCTCGGCGGGCCGGACGTAGATCTCACCCGTGGCGCCGGCCGGCAGCGGCGCGCCGTCGGGCCCGAGGACGGCGACCGCGCAGGTGCCCTGGGCGCGCCCGACAGTGCCGGGGTGGGACAGCCACTCCGCGCTGTCGCACCAGGTCACCGCGCCGGTCTCGCTGCCGCCGTAGTACTCGCGCAGCACCGGTCCCAGCCAGTCGATCATGGCGTGTTTGATGTGCGGCGGGCAGGGCGCGGCGGCATGCACCACCGAGCTGAGCGAGGACAGGTCGTAGCGCTCGCGGACGTCCTTGGGCAGCCGCAGCAGCCGGACGAACATGGTGGGGACCACCTGCGCCTGCTCGATGCGGTGCCGTTCGACCAGCCGCAGGAACTCCTCCGCGTCGAAGCGCGGCATCAGCGTGATGTCCAGGCCGGCCGCCAGCGCCAGCACCGCGTGCTGGCTGGGCGAGGCGTGGTAGAGCGGGGCGGGGATCAGGGTGCGGCCGCCCGGGGCGACCGCGAAGTACTCCAGGAAGCTCGTCACGGCCTCGGCGAGCCGGTCCGGGCCGACCGGTTCGCGCAGAACCCCCTTGGGCCGTCCGGTCGTTCCGGAGCTGTAGATGACGGTGGGCGGACGGGCCTCGGCGGGCCGGGCCAGCGGCGGCCGGTCGGCCAGCCAGTCGTCGAGGACGGGGTACCGGCCGGTGACCGGTGGGGCGGTGGTGCCGCAGGCCGCCGCCACGCCGGGCGGCACGGCGACCTCGACGACCCGCACCCCCTCGGGGAGGACGGCGGTCACCGCGTCCAGCAAGTCGGTGTGGGCGAAGACCACCGTGCTGCCGCTGTCGGTGAGCACATGGCGCAGGTCGTCCTGGCGGAAGTGCCAGTTGACGGGGACGGCGGCGGCGCCGAGCTGGGCGGCGGCGGTGGTGATCTCCAGATGGGCGGGCTCGTTGCGGAGCACCACGGCGACCCGGTCGCCGGGGGTGACTCCCCATGCGGCCAGGCCCGTTGCGATCCGTGCGGCGCGGTCGAGGAATTCCGGATAGCCGCGGGCCTGTCCGCCGCAGCGGATGGCGGGGGCGCCGGCGGCGGGCGGTGCGACGGATTCCATGGTGCCTCCAGAGGGAGCGGCCAGGACCGGCGCACACCGGTCCGGCTCATTGAAGCGCCAACCGCCGGGCGACCACCAGAGCGCACCGCGCCATCCCCGTCGGTGCTCCGATCGCCCCGCACAGGGGGCCGTCACCGGTGGCCGCTCCTATCCTCGGGACCATGGGCAACAACGACATCCTGGGCACCCACGGCGAGGCGCTGAAGCTCTTCGGCGCCCGGGTCCACGCCGTCCGGGAGGACCAGTGGGAGGCGCCCACCCCGTGCGCGGAATGGTCGGTGTTCGACCTGGTCAACCACCTGACCGCGGAGCAGCTGTGGGTGCCCCGCCTGGTGCGGGACGGGTCCACGGTCGCCGCGGTGGACGGGGACTTCGACGGCGACCAGCTCGGCGAGGACCCGGTCGGCGCCTGGGACCGGGCATCGGCGGCGGCGATGGCGGCGTTCGCCGAGCCGGGCGCCCTGCACCGGTCGGTCCACCTCTCCTACGGCACCACGCCGGCCGACGCGTACTGCACGCAGCTGACGGCCGACGCCGTGGTGCACACCTGGGACCTGTCCCGGGCGATCGGCGCGGACGAACGGCTGCCGGAGCGCCTGGTGTCCGCGGCGCTGCGCGAGGTGGAGCCGTACTCCGACGCGCTGGAGGGGTCGGGGCTGTTCGCCGCGCCGGTGGAGCCCCCGGCGGACGCGGACGACCTGACCCGGCTGCTGTGCCTGCTCGGTCGCCGGCCCTGAGGGGCGAAGCAGGGGCCGGCCCCGCCCCCGCGGAGGGGTCGGGGCCGGCGGACACCCGCGGTCGGGTCAGTCGATGCCGCGGACGATATGGGGTTCGACGGGATCCTCCTCGCAGCCGGCCAGACGGACCGGAGCACAGCGGTCCCAGGCTTCGAGATTGCGGACTTCCTTGATACGCCCGGGGCGCTCGCCCTGCTTCAGACGGGGCTGCTTGTGTTGAGCCTTGTGCAATGCCACCACGCACTCCTTCATCGAGGTATTGGTTCCGACGCGGTGGCGCCTTGTTCACAAACCGGGAGGTCGGCCAGGGTTTGTGGCGTTCCCGCGACGGGCCAATGGTGTTGGCGTCTCCCAGGAGGGTCGTCCGTCGCCCTCCAGAATATCGACGCGGCACGTCGGCCGCTCGACTTTTTCCGGTGAAATCGGCACGTCTCGGGGCGGCGGGAATCCCGCCCGGCACCACCGCGGCCCCGGGGCGCCCCGGACACGCTGCGTCATTCACCCGGACGGCCGTCAGCCCCTCTTCCGCGCCGCGTTCGCGGCGCCCCGGTTGCCGGGGTCGGGGGCCTGCGTAGCGTGGAAAGGTAGGGCGTATGCGCGAGGGCGCCCTTCCGCGTGCCGTGTTCCGGCGCCGGTGGCCGCGGTGCTACCCATGGGCGCTGTGGAATGGTTCTCGGATCCCGGCTCCTGGCTCGGGCGGCTGGTCTTCCAGCGTCTGCTGGCGGTGCTCTACCTGGTCGCGTTCGTCTCCGCGGCCCGACAGTTCCGGGCCCTGCTGGGGTCCCGGGGGATGCTGCCGATCCCGGACTTCACGGCGCGGGTGCCGTTCCGACTGTCCCCGTCGGTCTTCCAGCTGTGCTACTCGGACCGCTTCTTCGCGGGCTGGGCCTGGAGCGGGGCGACGCTGGCGGCGGCGGTCGCGGCCGGGGCGGCGGACGCGGTGCCGCTGTGGGCGGCGATGTCGATGTGGGCCGTGCTGTGGGCGATGTACCTGTCCATCGTCAACGTCGGGCAGACCTGGTACGGGTTCGGGTGGGAGACGCTGCTGCTGGAGGCGGGGGCGCTGGCGGTGTTCCTCGGCAACGCCGACACCGCTCCCCCGGTGCTGATCATGTGGCTGCTGCGCTGGCTGCTCTTCCGGGTGGAGTTCGGCGCCGGACTGATCAAGATGCGCGGGGACCGCTGCTGGCGCGATCTGACCTGCCTCTACTACCACCACGAGACCCAGCCGATGCCGGGCCCGCTCAGCTGGTTCTTCCACCACCTGCCGAAGCCGTTGCACCGGGTCGAGACGGCGGCCAACCATGTCGCCCAACTCCTGCTGCCGATCCTGCTGTTCACCCCGCAGCCGGTGGCCGGGTGGGCGGCCCTCGGGATGGCCGCCACCCAGCTGTGGCTGGTGCTGTCCGGCAACTTCGCCTGGCTGAACTGGATCACCATCGCGCTGGCCCTGTCGGCCGCCGCCCCGCTGTGGGCCGGTCCCCCGGCGGCGCCGGGTGCCCCGCCGGTGTGGTTCGAGGCGGTGGTGGGCGCCGCCGCGGTCGGCGTCCTCGCGCTCAGCTACCGTCCGGCGCGCAACCTGGTCTCCCGGGGCCAGCTGATGAACACCTCCTACGAGCCGCTGCACCTGGTCAACTCCTACGGCGCGTTCGGCAGCATCACCCGGGTCCGCCGGGAGATCGTCGTCGAGGGCACCGAAGACGCGGTCTCCGGCCCCGGGACGACCTGGCACGCCTACGAGTTCCACGGCAAGCCCGGTGAACTGCGGCGTCTGCCGCGCCAGTTCGCTCCCTTTCACCTGCGGTTGGACTGGCTGATGTGGTTCGCGGCGCTCTCGCCGGCCTATGCCCGGGCGTGGTTCCTGCCCTTCGTGGCGCGGCTGCTGGAGAACGACCGGGACACCCTGCGGCTGCTGCGCCGCAATCCGTTCCCCGATCTGCCGCCGGCCCGGGTGCGTGCCAGGGTCTTCCGCTACCGCTTCACGACCTGGCGGGAACTGCGGGAGAGCGGAGAGTGGTGGCACCGGACCGCGGAGCGGGAGTTCCTGCCGCCGGTGTCGCGGTCAGCTCTGTACGGAAGGCGATGACCATCTCGCGGGCGTGCCGCAGTCCGATCCGGGCGAAGTCCCGCTCCAGCAGGTCGAGTTCGGCCAGGGTCCGGGCGCGGTCGCGGCCGAGCCGGGCACGGGACTTGGCCAGGCCCAGCCGGGAGAGCGCCTCGCCGCGCGGCTCCCCCATCGCGCGGAACTCGTGCAGCGCGCCGGTATAGGTGTCGCGGGCCTCGGCGTAGCGGCCGGCGCGGTAGAGGACGTTGCCGCGCATCTTGTGGTTGTAGGCGAGCGCGCCGGCCAGGTCCATGGTGCGGCAGATGGTCTCCGCCTCGGACAGCAGGGCCAGCGCCCGGTCCGGCTCGCCGCGGACGGACAGCACGTCGGCCACCCCGCGCAGCGACCAGGCCCGGCCGCGGAAGTCGTCGGCCTCGGCGGCTATCCGGGCGGACTCCTCGAACAGTTCCAGGGCCTTGCGGTGTTCGCCGGTGTTGCGGTGCATCTGGGCGATGCCGGACATCGCCCAGACCATGTGCCGGGCCTCGCCGTGCGCCCTGGCCTGGTCCAGGAGTTGCTGGTGCAGCTCGGCGACCGCGGCGTAGTCGCCCTGGATGCGGCCGGTCTCGGCGAGGCCGGCGAGGGAGTAGCCGTGGGCCAGGCGGTCGCCGCCGGTCTCGGCCAGCGCCACCGCGTGGCCGAGCAGCCGCCGGGCCAGCGCCAGGGTGCCGCACTGGCGGGCCAGGGTGCCGCCGCTCCACAGTGCCCAGGCCATGGCGGCCGGGTCGCCGGCGGTCCGGGCGCTGCGGTAGGCGGCCCGCCAGGCGGCGCCCGCGGCGTCCGCCCGGCCCAGTCGCCGGTTGGCCTCGGCGACGGCCAGCTGGGCTCTGGACCGGGCGAGCGCGGTGTCCGCGTCGGCGAGTGTCCGGTGCGCCGTGGCCAGCACCTCTTCGTAGGAGGAGTTCACGCTCAGCGCCGAGCCCAGTTCGCCCTGGTACTCCGGGGCGAATGCCTTGCCGTACATCAGATCCATGGCCTCTCGATCATTCGTTTGCCGTGCTCACGAACGTACGAAAGATGGAGGGTGCGGCGAATCCGTCCCCGTATGGGTTGTGGCGTACGACTGGAGTGCTACGTGTGGGGGTGTTGGTCATCATCGCGACGTACGGGGCGCTCGGGGTTCGGGGGGCCGGGGTGCACTGACGGGGCGTCATAAGCGGTGCCCTTGCGGGGCGGTGTGGGGCGGGTCACTCTGGCTGGCACCGGACCGGAGGTGTGGCATGGGCGAGGCGGCAGGGGCGCGCGGCGGGATCGGGCGGCGGCGGTTCGTCGGGGCCGTCGGGGCGATCGGGGCAGTCGCGGCGGCAGGGGCGGCCGGGGTCGGCGCTCCGGCGTGGGCCGGGCAGCGGCGACTGCGGCCGCTCTTCCTGGGGACGTACACCTCCAAGCCGGGGGGCGGCACCGGCATCGGGCTGGCCGGTTACGACCCGGCGACCGGGGCGCTCACCGGCGGCGGCGTGCTCCCGGGGGTCGCCGATCCCTCCTACCTGGCGCTGGCGCCGGACGGCCGGACGCTCTACGCGGTCGACGAGCAGGAGGACGGGGCGGTGACGGCGGTCGCGCTGCGCCGGGACGGCGGCGGGCCGGTGGTGCTCGGCGCCCGGTCCACCGGCGGGGCCGGGCCGTGCCACCTGTCGGTGCACCCCGGCGGACAGTGGCTGCTGAGCGCCAACTACCTCTCCGGGAGCGTGGCGGTGCACCCGATCGACCGGCGCAGTGGCGCGCTGGGGCCGCGCACGGACCTGGTCGTCCACAGCAGCCCGCCGCCCGGCCCCGGGCAGACCGGGCCGCACGCGCACCAGATCGTCACCGCGCCGGACGGCCGCCATGTGCTGGCCGTGGACCTCGGCAACGACACCGTCTACACCTACCGGCTCGACCCGCGGGCCGGGACGCTGACCCAGGTGGCGCACGCGGCGCTGCGGCCGGGCGCCGGACCGCGCCATCTGACCTTCCACCCGTCGGGCCGCCACGCCTATCTGGCGAACGAGGTCGACAACACGGTGGTGGTCTGCGGCTACCACCCGCGCAGCGGGCGGCTGGTGCCCGGGGCGCCGCAGTCCACCGGGACCGGTCCGGGGGTCAGCTATCCGGCGCAGATCCTGGTCACCGGCGACGGCCGGTTCGCCTTCCTGGCCAACCGCGGTGACAACAGCCTCACCCGGTACGCCGTGGAGGCGGGCGGGGCCCGGCTGCGGCTGTTGGACACGGTGCCGGTGGGCGGCGATTTCCCGCGGCAGATCGCGTTCTCGTCGGATCGGCGGTGGCTGTTCGCCGCGAACCAGAAGTCGGGGTCGGTGACGGTGTTCGCGGTGGACGCCCGGAGCGGGGCGCTGGTGCGGGTGGGCGAGCCGTTCGCGGCGCCGATGGCGGTCTGCGTCCTGCCGCGCTGACCGGCCCTGCGCGCCGGGCCGTCGGCGGGGTCGAAACACTGCGGCAACCGGCCCGCACGATTGGCGCGTTAGCGTCGCGCCCCATGAGTACGGGAACCACAGCAGCCGGCGCTGAGGGCGCGCCGGACACCGCGAGCCCCGGCGCGGATGCCGCCGGCACCGGCCCCGGCACCGGCCTCCGGCAGGGCCTCAAGCGCCGCCATGTGCAGCTGATCGCGCTGGGCGGGGTGATCGGGGCGGGGCTGTTCGTCGGCAGCGGGGAGGTGGTCCACTCCGCCGGGCCGGCCGCGGTGCTGTCGTTCCTGGCGGCCGGCGGACTGACCGTGCTGATCATGCGGATGCTCGCCGAGATGACCGTGGCGCAGCCGGCGCTGGGCTCGTTCTACGCGCACGTCCGGGAGACCCTCGGGCACCGGGCGGGCTTCGCGGTGGGCTGGCTGTACTGGTACTTCTTCGTGATCGTGGTCGCGGTCGAGGCGGTGGCGGGCGGCCGGATCGTCCGGCTGTGGCTGCCGGGCGTGCCGCTGTGGGCGGTCAGCCTGGTGCTGATGGCGCTGCTGACGGCGACGAACATGGTCTCGGCCCGCTCCTACGGCGAGTTCGAGTACTGGTTCTCGTCGATCAAGGTCGCGGCGATCGTGGTGTTCCTCTTCCTCGGTGCGCTCTTCGTGCTCGGACTGTGGCCGGGGTCGGGCGGCGGGCTGGCGCAGCTCACCGCGCACGGCGGGTTCGCGCCGGCCGGGGTCGGCGCGGTGCTGGCCGCCGTCGTGCCCTGCGTCGGCTTCTTCACCGGCGCCGAGATCGTCACCATCGCCGCCGCGGAATCGGTCGAGCCGGAGCGGGCGGTGGCCCGTGCCATCCGGTCGATCGTGCTGCGGGTGGTGGCGTTCTATGTCCTGTCCATCTTCCTGGTGGTCGCCGTGGTGCCGTGGACGTCGAAGGCGATCGAGGTCAGCCCCTATGCGGCGGTGCTGGACCGGCTGGCGGTGCCCGCGGCCGGGACGGTGATGAATGCGGTCGTGCTGGTTGCGGTGCTCTCCTGCCTGAATTCCGCGCTCTACACCTCGTCCCGGATGCTCTTCGCGCTCACCCGCAACGGGGACGCGCCGCGCGGTTTCACCAAGGTCAGCGCGAGCGGGGTGCCCCGCCGGGCGCTGCTGGCCGGTACGTCGGTCGGATATCTGTCGGTGATCGCGGCGTGGATCTCGCCCGATGTCGTCTTCTCGTTCCTGATCAATTCCTATGGCGCCATTGCCCTGTTCGTCTATCTGGCGATCGCGGTCGCGCAACTGCGGATGCGGCGCCGGCTGGAACGCGAGGAACCGGCCCGGCTGACGCTGCGGATGTGGGGCTTCCCCTGGCTCAGCCGGCTGACCATCGCGCTGATGGCGCTGGTGATCGGGGCGATGGCGGTGCTGTCGGACAGCCGGGCGCAATTCTGGCTGAGTCTGCTCACGCTGGGTGTCGTCCTGGCCGCGTACGAAATCCGCCGGCGGGTCCGGCGGAGCTAGATCAGGTCGCGGGCAGGCCGTCCGCGGCGCCTCGGGCGGCCTGCCCTCCCCCTCTCGCACACCAACTTCCAGAATTCCTCGGAAATCCATCCGAATTCACTGGAGACACCCCCCGGCTTCTCCGTGTATTCCTTTTGGGATTTCCAGGATATTCACTGATCGGCGGATCTTCAGCGGCGGCCGTTCAGCCGCCGCCACTCACCCCTTGCTGGAGGCTTCGACCCGAAGCCGGGTGCCCGGGTAGATGAGGTTCGGGTCCTCACCGATAACCTGGCGATTCTGCCGGTAGATTTCCTGCCAGGGCTTTCCGTGGACCACGGCGATACCGCTCAGGGTGTCTCCCGCATTGACCAACACCAGGCCCACGGAAATCCGGTGCGGTGCCTTCTTGTAAGGCTTTTCCTGGGGCCTGTGGTGACGGCCGTGGGTGCGCTTGGGCGTGATCTTCTCTCGGGCCGGCAGGGTGTGCACACCGCCGCGGGCGACGCCGTGCAGCCCCAGCGAGGCGGAGCAGGCCGGCCAGGCGCCCCAGCCCTGGCGGGCCAGTACCCGTTCGGCGACCCGGATCTGCTGTTCCCGGGACGCCCGTGAGGCGCGTGCCGCATAGCTCCCACCGCCGAAGGAACGCCAGGTCGAGTGGCCGAACTGGAGCCCTCCGGAGAATCCGTTGCCGGTGTCGATCCGCCAGTTGCCGCCGCTCTCGCACTGGGCGAGGCGGTCCCAGGTGCCGGTGCCGACGGCTTCGGCCGGCTCCTCGGACACCGCGCCCAGCGCTCCGGCGGCCAGCAGGACGGCGGCCGCGGTGACCCCCCGGGCCCCCCGGCCGCGCAGTGCCTCGCCGCGGACGGCCCGCTCCGCCGGTTCACGGATTTCCGCTGCCCGGCATACCTGCGGTTCCGGCGATTCCTGCGTTCCCGGTACCTGCTGAGTTTCCATTTTCGTGCTCCCGTCGCTTGTGCTGTGCGTACTGAGGTGTCGCTCGCACCGAATGTCTTAGGTGCCGGCATTTCGGTGAGCGCGCAGAGATGTCAGCGATTTCGGCGAGTTTTGGGATTCTGGATCGTCGGGTGGTTTTTTGCGGGCCATCGAATTCGACGAGGAAGAGACAACCATGGGCCGTGTCGACACCGGCAGAGCGCGCGGTAGCGCCTTCGACGGGCGCTCTGCCCCCTCGCCGCCGGAAGAGGGACGAAATCCTCCGCATGGCGCATGGACCCGACGGGTAGGGGCGCACCCCTCGTGCCCGGGGTACCCGACCGAGCGCCAATCGCCCGGGCGTTCGACTTCCGGGGGTTACGCCCAGTACATCCGCCGGGGTCGATGCATACGCGCGGCGGGGGGCCGCACACACCGCGCACGGCCCACGGGTCGGTGCAACCAGCCGGGTTTTACCGGAACTTGGCAGGTCGTGCCGCGGTCACCGGCCCGCCGCGCGGCGCGCACCGGCCCGGCGCACCGACACCCCATCGGGCGGCCCGCCCCGTGCGCCCCCGCCCGCGCCCGCATGCCCCGCATCGTCGCGCGTCACCGCGCCGCCCGTGCGCCCCTCCGCCCCGCCGACCCGCCGTCCGCGGGGGGCGGGGGGCACCGCGCCAATGGGGTGGCACGTGCGCGGGGCAAGCGCACTGGCCCCGCTCGACGATCACGCTCGGGGCGCCTCGCCGGGGGCCAGGAAGTGCCGGAGCAGGTCCCGGAATTCGGCCTCGAAGGCGTCGTAGCGGGAGCGGAGCACGGCCCCCGGCCAGCCGTCCGGGAGGAGGGGTTCGGGCAGCAGCGGGTCGGTGAGGAGGTGGCGGAGGACCGCGGCCGCGACGGTGAAGCGGTCCGCGGGGGTGTCCGCGCGGTCCAGCGCGGCCAGCAGTTCGCGGGCGTCCACCGCCCAGCCGTCCAGGTCCCACAGGCTCCGGGCCAGCCCGGCCGGGTCGCCGTCGGGCGCGCCGGTGAACCAGGTGCACTGCGCGGTGGCCACCGCCGGGCGGGGCCGGTCGAGGTTGGCGGGGCGCAGCCAGCTGCCCTCGCGCAGCTCGGCCAGCCGCAGTCCGGCCATCGCCTGGCGCAGCGCGGTGCGTTCGGCGGGCGGGCGACTGCCGTCCGCGGTGACCACGGCGATCTCCCACGCGCCGTGCCACGGGCGGGTCCGCGGCGCCCGGCTCTCGTCCTGCCGGGCCTGCCGCGCCAGCAGTCGCGCGCTGAGCGCATAGCCGCCGGTCTGCTGCCGGAGGTCTCCGGCCGCCACCATCCGGGAGAGCGCGACCCGGACGGTGCCCTCGGCGATGCCGAACAGTTCGCCGACCCGCACCAGCGCGCGCACCGGCAGCCGGGGCGGGTGGTGGCCGAGGAGGGTGCTCAGCACGACGGAGCGGGCGGTCAGCGGCCGGAGGGCGAGCGGGGCGTCGTTCATAGGTGCCCGGAAGTCTAGGTCGTGCGGGCGGCGGGACCGGGCGCGGGGAGCACCCCGGGCCGGGGCGGCGGGGCCCGCGACCGTCCGGCGCCGCGCCCGTCCTTGACTCCTTACGCTCTTCCTTCGACTGTTGAAAATCTGTAACGTCGCGGTATGACCGTCACCCATGAAGTAACCAATCAGGCTCCACCGCTGACCGGTTTCAGCGCCGCGGACGAGCCGGCGCTGCTGGAGGCGCTGCGCCGGGAGGGCGGCGCCTGGGGCGAGTCCGAGGTCGCGGAACTCGGCGCGCTGGCCGGTTCCGAGGCGGTGCAGGACCGGGCGCGCTGGGCGGAGGGGCAGCCGCCCCGGCTGCACACCCACGACCGGTACGGGCACCGGGTGGACGAGGTCGAGTTCCACCCGGCCTGGCACGAGCTGATGACCACCGCCGTGGAACACGGTCTGCACGCCGCGCCGTGGACCGACGACCGCCCGGGGGCGCACCTGGTGCGCGCCGCCAAGTTCTACGTCTGGTCGCAGGCCGAGCCCGGCCACGGCTGCCCGATCTCGATGACCTACGCCGCGGTGCCCGCGCTGCGCGCCGCACCCGAACTCGCCGCCCGGTACGAGCCGTTGCTCGCCGCCCGCACCTACGACTTCGGGCTGCGCGCCCCGCTCACCAAGCGCGGCCTGATCGCGGGCATGTCGATGACGGAGAAGCAGGGCGGCTCCGACGTCCGGGCCAACACCACCCGGGCGGTGCCGGCCGCGGACGGCAGCTACCGTCTCACCGGCCACAAGTGGTTCACCTCGGCCCCGATGAGCGATGTGTTCCTGGCCCTGGCACAGACCGACGAGGGACTGAGCTGCTTCCTGGTGCCGCGGGTGCTGCCGGACGGCACCCGCAACGGGATGCGGCTGATGCGCCTGAAGGACAAGCTGGGCAACCGCTCCAACGCCTCGTCGGAGATCGAGTACGAGGACGCCGGCGCCTGGCCGGTGGGCGAACCGGGCCGCGGGGTGCGGACCATCGTCGAGATGGTGAACATGACCCGGCTGGACTGCGTGCTGGGCTCGGCGGCCGGGATGCGGGCGGGGCTGCGGCAGGCGCTGCACCACACCGCCCACCGGCAGGCGTTCGGGCGGGAGTTGGACCGGCAGCCGCTGATGCGCTCGGTCCTGGCCGACCTCGCCGTCGAGTCGGAGGCGGCCACCGTGCTGGGGATGCGGCTGGCGGCGGCGGTGGACCGCTCGCAGGCCGGCGACGCCGGGGAGGCCGCGCTGCGCCGGCTGGCGCTGGCGGCCGGCAAGTACTGGGTGTGCAAGCGCGGCAGCACCCACGCCGCGGAGGCCCTGGAGTGCCTGGGCGGCAACGGCTACGTCGAGGACTCGGGGATGCCGCGGCTGTACCGGGAGGCGCCGCTGCTGTCGATCTGGGAGGGCTCGGGCAACGTCGCCGCGCTGGACGTGCTGCGCGCGCTGGGCCGCGAACCGGCGGGACTGGAAGCCTACTTCGCCGAGGTCGAGACCGCGGCCGGCGCCGACCGGCGGCTGGACGCGGCGGTCGCCGGGCTGCGCAAGACGCTCGGCGGGCTCGGCGACCCGGAGCGGGCCCAGCTGGTGGCGCGTTCGCTGGCGGAGCGGCTGGCGCTGGTGCTCCAGGGGTCGCTGCTGGTGCGGCACAGCACCCCGGCGGTCGCCGACGCGTTCTGCGCCTCCCGGCTGGACGGCGAGTGGGGCCACGCCTTCGGCACCCTGCCGCCAGGCGCCGACCTCACCGCGATCCTCGGACGCGCCCGGACCGGCGGGGACGCCGCCTGATGGCGGAGGAGAGCCAGGAGGACCGGGAGGGCCGCGCCTCGGTCCGGGTCGAGCGGGCCGGGCCGGTGACGACGGTGGTGCTGTCCCGGCCCACCGCCCGGAACGCGGTGGACGGGCCGACCGCCCGTCAACTGGCCGCCGCCTTCCGCGCGTTCGACGCCGACGAGGACGCGCGGGTGGCGGTGCTGTGGGGCGAGGGCGGCACGTTCTGCGCCGGTGCCGACCTCAAGGCGGTCGGCACCGCGCGCGGCAACCGCGTGGCACCGGACGGCGACGGGCCGATGGGCCCGACCCGGATGCGGCTGGGCAAACCGGTGATCGCGGCGATCGCCGGGCACGCGGTGGCCGGCGGCCTGGAGCTGGCGCTCTGGTGCGATCTGCGGGTGGCCGAGGCGGACGCGGTCCTCGGGGTGTTCTGCCGGCGGTGGGGCGTCCCGCTGATCGACGGCGGCACGGTGCGGCTGCCCCGGCTGATCGGCGCCGGCCGGGCCATGGACCTGGTCCTGACGGGACGCCCGGTGCCGGCCGCGGAGGCCCTGGACATCGGGCTGGTCAACCGCGTGGTCCCCACCGGCACCGCCCGCACCGCCGCCGAGCGGCTGGCCGCGGAGCTGGCCCGCCTCCCGCAGGCGTGCCTGCGCAGCGACCGGGCGTCCCTGCTGGACCAGGAGGGTCGGGACGAGGAGAGCGCGATGGCCACCGAACTGCTGTACGGGCAGGCGGTGTTGGCGGAGGGCCTGGTGGGCGCGGCGCGGTTCGCGGCGGGCGCCGGGCGGCACGGGGCGGTGGACGACGCCCGATGACCGACGGCGATCTGACCTACCCCGAGCGGGGCGGCACCCGGCGCTCCCCGCTGCCACCCGGCTATCGCCCGCTGCGCGAGGCGGTCCGGCTCGGCCACGGCCGGGCGGTGTTCGCCGCCGCCGGCGACGCGGTGGCCGGCTTCCGGATGCACCGCGCGGCCGGCACCCGCATCCGGGCCGACGCGCCACGGGCCGCCCCGGGCGTGGCCGTCGACGTTTCCGTGGGCCTCGGCCCGCTGCGGGTCACCGGCCCGTGCCGGGTGGTGTGGACCGTGGAGACGGCGGACCGGGCCGGCTTCGGGTACGGGTCCCGGCCCGGTCATCCGGTGTGCGGCGAGGAGGCGTTCGTCGTCGTGCACCGCCCGGACGGCTCGGTGTGGCTCGTCGTCACCGCCTTCAGCCGGCCGGCCCGCCCGCTCGCCCGCCTCGCCGGCCCACTGCTGCCGCTCTTCCAACGCGCCTACGTCCGTCATCTCGGCCGTACGCTGCGCCGGTTGGTCCGCCGGGCGGACGACCACCACTGATCGTCACACGTCCACCTCGGCTTCATCGTTCCGTCACCATCGGTGGGGCGGCGCCGCGGACCACCGGGCGGATTCCGGCCCCTCTGGGGCGCCGGGCGCTGCTGGGCGGGGCGATGGCCGGTGCGGCGCTGGCGGTGCTGCCCACGGGGACCGGGAGGTCCGCTACGCCACCCGCTCGCGGCGCTGCCGGGACGGGCCGTACATGCCGGAGCAGCGGGCCTGGCTGGACGGCGCGCTGCGGGCGTCCCGGGCCCGCTGGAAGATCGTCCTGGGCCACCACCCCTGCCTCGACAACGGCAAGCACGGCAGCGCCGGTGCCTGCACCGGGCCGGTGGCACCGGCCCCGCGGGCCGCGGCGCACGCCTGAGCACCCCGGGCACCGTCCCGGCCGTGACGTGCGGTGACACCGTCACCGCGGGTCACGGCCGCCGGGAGTGCGGGTCCCCGGGGCCCCGCCTAAGGTGTTCGCATGGCCGAGCGGCCCCCCGACCCCTCCACGGAGGGCTACGACCCCCGTGCCGACCGGGAAACGCCCCGGGTCGAGGAGGCGGCATCCGGGGTGTCCCACCACGAGCCGATCGACCTGCGCGAACGGCTCTCGCTCAACCGCATGGGCACCTTCGACTGGGACCTGGACCGCGGGCGCATGGACCTGGACCCCGGCGCCATGGAGGTCTTCGACCTGCGCCCCGGGGAGTACGACGGCGCGCCGATGTCGCTGATCTCCCGGGTGCTGCCGGAGGAGGGCCTGCGGCTGGACGCCGCGCTCTCCCAGGCCCTCCAGGACGGCAACTCCTCCTACGGCGCGTACTTCCGGATCCAGTGCCGCGACGGGACCCGGCGCTGGACCCACGCCCAGGGCCGGATCCTGCACGACGCGCAGGGCGTGGCGTACCGGGTCATCGGCATCGTCCGGGAGGCGACCAGCGAACTCGCCGACTCCGCGCTGCTGCGCTCGCTCCAGCAGGAACGGCAGCGGCAGACGGTGATGGTGCAGCAGACCACCGCGGCGCTGGCCCGCGCCCTGTCGGTCAAGGACGTCACGCGGGTGCTGACCGGCAGCGGCGGCGCCCGGCGGTTCGGCGCGGACGCGCTGGTGCTGGGCCTGGTCGAGAACGACCGGTTCGAGGTGATCGCCGCCGCCGGGCTGGACGGCGAGGTGCCCGCCGATATGACGCACTCGCACCTCGACGACACCCTCCCGCTGTCCGACGCGGTGCGCTCCCGGCGGCCCAGCTTCCTGAGCACCCGGGGCGAGCTGATCGCCCGCTATCCGCGGCTGCGCCCGTACGTGGACGTGCTGCCGACCGGCAGCGCCGCCTTCCTGCCGCTGGTCGCGCAGGACACCGTGCTCGGGGCGCTGGGGCTGTTCAATCACGAGCCGGCGGTGCAGTCGCCGGAGGCCCGGAACCTGGCGCTGGCGCTGGCCGGTGTGGTGGCGCAGTCCTTGCAGCGGGCCACTCTCTTCGACCAGGAGCGGGAGTTCGCGACCGGGTTGCAGGCGGCGATGCTGCCGCGCCGGCTGCCGCCCATCGCGGGCGGCGAGGTCACCGTCCGCTACCACCCGGCGAGCGTCGGGCGGGACGTCGGCGGCGACTGGTACGACGTGATCGCGCTGCCGCAGGGCCGCACCGGGCTGGTGGTCGGCGACGTCCAGGGGCACGACACGCACGCCGCGGCGGTGATGGGCCAGTTGCGGATCGCGCTGCGCGCCTACGCCAGCGAGGGCCACCCGCCGGAGACGGTGCTGGTGCGGGCCTCCCGCTTCCTGGCGGAGCTGGAGACCGAGCGGTTCGCGACCTGCACCTACATCCAGGCCGACCTGGAGTCCGGGGCGCTGTACATCGCCCGGGCCGGCCACCTGGGGCCGCTGATCTGCAACGCCTCCCGGCACATCGACTGGCCGGAGATCTGCGGCGGGCTGCCGCTGGGGCTGGCCACCGGCTTCGGGGAGGACCACTTCCCCGAGACCCAGCTGTTCCTGGAGCCGGGTTCGACGCTGCTGCTGTGCACCGACGGGCTGGTCGAGCAGCCCGGCCAGGACATCTCGGCCGGGATCGACGCGCTGTCCGCCGCGGTCCGCGCCGGTCCCACCGCGCTGGAGGCGCTCGCCGACCTGCTCTCCGACCACCTGTGGGCCCAACCCGGCTCGGACGACGACATGGCGCTCCTGCTGCTGCACCGCAGCACGATCCCGGGCGAGGCCGCCACGCCGCGGCTGCGGCTGCACGTCCACCAGGCCGACCCGGCGGGCACCGCGGAGGTCCGCTCGGCGCTGCGCCGCACGTTGGACCAGTGGCGGGCGGGCGCGGTCACCCACAACGTGGAGGTGGCCGCCTCCGAGCTGATCGCCAACGCGCTCACCCACACCGAGAGCGGCGCCCTGGTCTCGGTGGAGCTGGTGCCCGGTGCCCCGCGCCGGCTCCGGCTGGAGGTCGAGGACCGGTCCAGTCAGTGGCCGCGGCGCCGGCACCCCGGCGAGACGGCGACCTCGGGGCGGGGGCTGCTGCTGGTGGAGGCGTTGTCGGACCGGTGGGGCGCCGAGCCGCGGGGGTCGGGCAAGGCGCTGTGGTGCGAGTTCGTGCTGCCGGACGACCCGGTCGGAAACGGAGCCTGAACTCCCCTGTCCGGGGCGGGAGATGGGCCCGCGGATTGCCCGGGCCGGTCCGTCGGAATCGGCCCCTGCCGCCCGGATGATCGTGCCAGGATGACGGCGACGATCCGTCATGGGGGAGGACATCGATGAAGGATCCGGACACCGACAGATGGTTCCCGAACGGCGCAGCCAGCCGCGTCGTGCTGATCGGCACCAGCCGCTTCACCAGCCCCGACCTGGAGAACTTCCCCTCGGTCGCGGGCAACCTCCAGGCACTGTGGACCGCGCTCACCCACCGGACCCAGGGTCTGCTGCCGCCGGAGCACTGCCGGGTGGTGGCCGACCCGGCCGACCCGGCAGCCGTGGGGGCGGCGCTGGCCTGGGCGGGGCGGGAGGCGGAGGAACTGCTGCTGGTCTACTACGCGGGCCACGGCATCGTGGACGACACCACCGGGCTGCTGCACCTGGGCCTGATGCACACCGACCGCGACCACCTCGGCTTCTCCGCCGTCCCCATCGACCTGGTCCGGCGGCACGTGGGCGAGGCCCGGGCCAGGGCCCGGGTGCTGGTCCTGGACTGCTGCTTCTCGGGCCGGGCGATCTCCGCGATGACCGGGCCGACGGACCTGGCCCTGGGCCAGCTCGACCTGGCCGGCACGTACACCCTGACGTCCACCACGGGGCACCGCCCCTCGCTCGCACCGCCCGGTGAGCCCTACACCGCCTTCACCGGCGCCCTGTTGGACGCCCTGGCCGCGCCGGTCCCGCTCACCCTCGACGAGATCCACTCGGAGGTGGACCGCACGCTGCTGGCCAGGGGCCTGCCCCGGCCGCAGCGCCGGTCGGCGGGGGCCGGGGGCTCGCTGGTGCTGATGCGGGGGCCGTCGGGGGTGGCCGGCACGAGCCGCGCGGACGGCACGCGCGGGGCGAGCGGCGCGAGCGGGGCGCCCGGGATGCCCGGGGCGGTCCCGCCCACCTCGTTCGGCCCCGGCTGGACCGTCCCGCCACCGCCACCGCGGCGGCCCGCGCGACGCACCGCCCGCCCGGTACTGATCGCCGCGGCGGTGGGCGGCGCGCTCGCCGTGCTCCTGACGTCGTCGCTGATCAGAGGGTTGATCTTGGGCGACGACGGACACGCCGGCAACCCCGCGGGCCGCGGTGGCACGAGCAGCGCGAGCCCGTCCGGGACCCCCGGCACCGGCTCGGGCGGTGACGTCGCTCCGCCGAGCGCCGACAGCAGTCCGCCGCCGTCCCACACGCCCTCACCCAGCACGGCGAAGGTGCTCTACCACGACCGCCGGCTCACCTTACGGGCGGCAGCCTGCCTCGGCACGCCCATCCAAGCGCTCGACCTCGACGCACCGTCCTCGGGCCCGGCCCCGCTCAGCTTCTCCGCCGACGCCGATCTGCTCTACACCGGCTGCCTCCAGGGGAATCTGTACGGCGCCCAGGCGATCCTCGCGCCCAACGACGGTGTGCAGGTCGGCCGCGCCGACGCCGGCACGGACACCGCCGAGGCGTGCCGGGCCGCGGCACAGGGCAATCCGGTCGGGCCGCACCCGGACGCCTCGAAGATCACCGCCGGTACGGTCTGGTGCCTGGTGACCAACCGGCACCGCGTCGCCAAGGTGGCCTTCACCAAGGTGGACACGGCGGACGACGGCAGCGGCGCGAACGCGGACAACCCCACCTTCGAGCTGACCGCCACCCTGTGGGACGCGCCCGCCGGGCCCTGACCGCCGGCCCGACCGCCGGCGCCGCTCACTCCTCCGGCCCGTACCACAGCGTCGTCATGTTGCAGAACTCGCGCATGCCGTGGCCGGAGAGCTCCCGGCCGTAGCCGGAGCGCTTGGCGCCGCCGAAGGGCATGCCGGGGTGGGAGGCGGTCATGCCGTTGAAGTACACCCCGCCGGCCTGGAGGTCCCGGGCCAGTCGCTCCTGTTCGACGGCGTCCCGGGTCCAGGCGTTGGAACTGAGGCCGAACGGCGTGTCGTTGGCGAGCTCGATCGCCTCGTCGAGGTCGGCGACGCGGTAGAGCGTGGCGACCGGGCCGAATGCCTCCTCGTGGTGGATGCGCATGCTCGGGGTGATGCCGGCGAGCACGGTCGGCTCGTAGAACCAGCCGGCGCGGTGGTCGGGCGGGCGCCGGCCGCCGCACAGTGCCCGGGCCCCCTGGTGGACCGCGTCGTCGACGAGTTCCTCCAGGTCGGAGCGGCCCTGTTCGCTGGCGAGCGGTCCGATGTCGGTGGCCTCGTCCATCGGGTCGCCGACGGTGAGCGCGGCCATGCCGGCGGTGAACCGCTCGGCGAAGGCGTCATGGACGTCCTCGTGGACGATGAACCGCTTGGCGGCGATGCAGGATTGGCCGTTGTTCTGGACCCGGGCGGTGACGCCGACCCGGGCGGCCTTGTCGAGGTCGGCCGAGGGCAGCACGACGTAGGGGTCGCTGCCGCCCAGTTCGAGGACGGTCTTCTTGATCTCGTCGCCGGCGACGGCGGCGACCGAGCGGCCGGCGGGTTCGCTGCCGGTGAGGGTGGCGGCGGCGATCCGCGGGTCGCGCAGCACCTCCTCGACGGCGCCGGAGCCGATCAGCAGGGTCTGGAAACAGCCGTCGGGGTAGCCGGCGCGGCGGAAGAGCTCCTCCAGGTAGAGCGCGGTCTGCGGGACGTTGGAGGCGTGTTTGAGCAGCCCGGTGTTGCCGGCCATCAGGGCGGGGGCAGCGAACCGGACGACCTGCCAGAGGGGGAAGTTCCAGGGCATCACCGCGAGGATGGTGCCGAGCGGGCGGTAGCGCACCACCGCGCGGACCGCGCCGGAGTCGCGGACGTCGGCGGGGTCGGGCCGCTCGTCGGCGAGCAGCGCCTCGGCGTGGTCGGCGTACCAGCGCATCGCCTTGACGCACTTGGCGGCCTCGGCGCGGGCCTGGACCAGGGGTTTGCCCATCTCGGTGGTGAGGGTGCGGGCGACGCCTTCCTGGTCGGCTTCGAGCAGGTCGGCGGCGCGGTGCAGGAGTTCGGCGCGGCGGGCGAACGACGTGCCGCGGTGGATCTGGAACGCCTGGTCGGCGCGGACCAGGCGGTCCTCGATCTCGCCCGCGTTGAGCGCGTCGAAGGTCTTGAGGGTCTCGCCGGTGGCCGGGTTGACCGTGGCGATGGCCGTGTTGGCCATGGTCGGCACCTCCTTGCGGTGTGGTGCGGTGGCGGGGCGCGACGGCCGGGCTCAGGGACCGGCGTCACATCCCTGTCTGCCCCGCGGCTCCTGGGTGAGCGGCCGGGGGGCCGGGGACGGCTCCGGGACCGGGTCGGGGTCGGGTCCGGGCGGGCGCGGCACCGGCGAGGGTTCCGGGGGGATCGGCTCGGGCGGCTCCGGGGGCTCGGGCGGCCCGGGCAGCGGTTCGGGCGGCGCGGGCCCGGGCGGCGGCTCCGGGATCGGGCCGGGCGGGGGTTCCGGGACGGGGCCGGGCGGCGGGCCACCGGGGTCCGGCGGAAGCGGCGGGGGCTCCCGGTCGCAGACGGGTGTGCGGTCACGGCGGACGAGCGGTTGCCGCTGCACGACGGGCCTCCGGGATGAGTCGACGGGTGGCGCATGAGCCCCCGTACCCGAGTCTGGCCCGTCCGTGGCCGGGCCGCACGGCGGATTCCGGCGCCGGGGCGGGCCGGTCTCCCGTCACCGGCCGGCCCGGCCCCGGGGCGTCAGGGCTGCGGGTCGCGGGCGTCGTAGCGGGCGAAGGCGCGCCGGCCCAGTCCGAGCGCGGTCACGACCAGGACGCAGGCCAGGCCGCCGCCGACGACCGCGACGGCGGGCGAGCTCAGGTCGGCCGTGGAACCGGCGAGGAAGTCGCCGAGCCGCGGCCCGCCGGCGACCACCACGATGAAGACGCCCTGGAGCCGACCGCGCATCTCGTCCGGGGTGGCGGCCTGCAGCATGGTGCTGCGGAACACCATGGACACGGTGTCCGCGCAGCCCGCGACGGCCAGGAAGAACAGGCCCAGCCACAGGTGCCGGGAGAGGCCGAAGGCGGCGATCGCCGCGCCCCAGGCCGCCACCCCGAGCAGAATGGCCAGGCCGTGCCGGCGGACGCCGCCGAGCCAGCCGGAGAACAGCCCGCCCAGGACGGCGCCGACCGCGGGGGCGGCGACCAGCAGGCCGACGGTTTTGGCGTCGCCGCCGAACCACAGGGCTGCGATCGCCGGGTACAGCGCGCGCGGCTGGGCCAGCACCATCGCCGCGAGGTCGGCGAAGAACGTCATCCGCAGGTTGGGGCGGGTGGCGAGGAAGCGCAGGCCGTCCAGGACGGAGGCCCGGCGGGGCGGTCCTTCGCCCTGGTCGGGCCGCATGGCGGGCAGGCGCCACATCGCGTAGAGCGATGCGCCGAAGGCGACCACGTCGATCAGGTAGGCCGCCTGGTAGCCCCACAGGCCGACGATCACGCCGCCCAGCATCGGGCCGCCCATCAGGCCGAGGTTGGTGGTGAGCGACTGGAGGGCGTTGGCGGCCGGCAGCTGCTCGGTGGGCAGCAGGCGGGGGATCATCGACGAGCGGGCCGGGGAGTTCATCGCGAAGCAGACGGCCTGGAGCGCGACGACGGTGTAGAGCAGCCAGACGCGGTGGTAGCCGGCCAGTGCGGCGGCGGCCAGCACGACGGACATCACGGTGGCGCCGGCGGCGCTGGCCAGGCCCAGCTTGCGGCGGTCGACGGTGTCGGCGATGGCGCCGCCGTAGAGCCCGAAGACGACCAGCGGGACCAGGGAGCACAGGCCCACCAGGCCGACGGAGAAGGTGGAGCCGGTGATGGCGTATACCTGGAGGGAGACCGCGAGCGCGGTCATCTGCTGGCCCATCCAGGAGACGGTGTTGCCACACCACAGGCGGCGGTAGTCGGGCGAGGTGCGCAGCGGGGTCAGGTCGGCGAATATCCGTCCGCGCAGCGGCATTCGGGGCTTGTCGCCCGCGCCGGCCCGACCATCGGCCGGCGTGTCAGAGGTCGTTGTACTGGGCACGCGGCAGTAAACCACGCCACCGGACCGCAAAGGAATAGGCGCAGGGGCCGAGCACCCCTTACCGTCCGGCCTCCTCCCCGTCGCCGCCGTCCAGCCCGTACACCCGCCGCGCGTTGCCCGCCGCGAGCATCCCGGCGACCCGCCGGGCGTCCGCCGCCGACCAGGCCCCCGACGCCGTCCAGGCGCCCAGCACCTCGCCCAGCGCCGTCCGGAACAGGGCGCTGCCCACCACGTACAGCTCCGGCAGCCCGTAGGCGTCGGTGGAGAACAGCAGCTTGCCGAACGGCGCCAGTTCCAGGAACTCGGCGAGCACCGCGGGCGCCCGCGGGCCGACGTGGGTGAGGGTCAGCCCGACGTCGGCGTGGACGTGCGGGAAGACGCCGGCCAGATAGGCGGCCTGCCGGTGGTACGGGTAGCAGTGCAGCAGCACCAGGTCGGTGCCGGTGTCCGCGGTGGCCCGGACCAGGTCGGTGAGCAGCGTCGGGTCGGCGTGGTCCAGCCGCAGGTCGGGATCGCCGAAGCCGGTGTGGAGTTGGAGCGGGCGGCCGGTGGCCACGGCGAGCCAGATGAGGTGGCGCAGCAGGACGGGGTCGGCCAGCCGGGGCGCGCCAGCGGCGAGCCAGTCGCGGGCCGCGGTGCGCACCGCGTCCGGGCCGGGCGGCCGGGGGTCCAGGGCGAGGCCGTGCCGGTAGGCGGCCACGGACTTGAAGGCGACGGCGGTGTCGGCCGCCGCCCGCACGGCGCGGGCCAGGGCGTCGGCGAACTCCTCGGCGGCGTCCGCCGTGCCGGCCCCGCGGTACCCGGCCGCGGTCCGGTCGGCCAGCGCCTCCAGCCGCACCACCTCGCGGCCGGTGCCACCGCCCGCCTCAGCCGTCTCGGCCGGCCCGGTGAGGTCGCCGGGCAGGCCGGTGTCGACGAGGTAGACGCCGATCCCGGTCGCGGACAGCAGCCGCCGCGCCGTCGCGTCGGGTCCCAGTTCGCGGCGGCGGGCCAGATAGCGCTCGGGCGGGCAGTGCGCGGGCAGGTCGAGCAGCGGCGGGCACCAGCGGCGGACCGCGAAACCGGTCTGGGTGTCGAAGTAGCTGGTGCCCGCCGCGGGCGGCCGGTCCGCCTCGGTGAGGAACCCCGCGAACGTCCCGGGGTCCGGCGCGTAGCGGACCACCCCGTGGCAGTGGTGGTCCACCAGCGGCGGCAGCCCGTCCAGCACCGCGGAGTCGGGGGCGGCGGGCCCCGGGGCGTCCGCGGCCATCACCAGCGCCAGCGGGTGGCCGTGACGATCTCCTCCGGCTCACAGTCCGCGTAGTGGGCCTCCTCGGCCCGGCGGACCGCGAGCACCGCACCGTGCAGCACCTCGCCGAGCGCCTCGCGCAGCGGCGCCGACTTCTCGAACCGGTCGGCGGCCTCGGTGAGCGTGGCGGGCAGCCGCACGATGCCGCGCCGGGCGCGCTCGCGGACGCCGAGGACGCCCGGGTCGCCGATCTGCGGGGCGGGCAGGTGAGCCGCGGTGTCGATGCCGTGCAGCCCGGCGGCGATCACCGTGCCGACGGCGAGGTAGGGGTTGGCGGCGGCGTCGAAGGTCTTGACCTCGGCGTGGCCGCCGTCGGGGTCGTCGGGCGCGCCGACCACCAGCCGGAGCGCCGCCTCGCGGTTCTCCACGCCCCAGCACTGGTAGACCCCGGCCCAGTGGGAGGGCAGCAGCCGCAGGTAACTGGCGGGCGAGGGGCAGCCGATGGCGAGCAGGGCGGGCAGCGCGTCCAGGATGCCGGCGAGGAACGCCACCGCGTCGGGCGCCAGCGACCACTCGGCGCCGTCGGCCCGGTGCAGGCTCGCCCCCTCGCGGTGGAGGCTGAGGTGGAGGTGGCAGCCGTTGCCGACCTCGCCGGCGACGACGGACGGGGCGAAGGTGGCGCGCAGCCCGTGCCGGGTGGAGACCGCGCGGATCGTCTCGCGCACCAGCACCACGTCGTCGGCGGCGCGCACCGGGTCGGCGGGCGCGGTGCTCACCTCGAACTGGCCGGGCGCGTACTCGGGATGGAGCTGGAGGACCTCGACGCCCTGGACGGTGAGGGCCTCGGTCACGTCGCGGAGGTAGTCGGAGAGCTGCACGACCCGGGCCATGCCGTAGGCGGGGCCGGTGCAGGGGTAGTCGAGCGGGGCGGCGTCGGCGGGCCCCTGCGGGGCGCGGGTGACCACCCACTCCGTCTCGAAGCCCATCCGCAGGTCGAGTCCGGCGGCGGTGGCCCGCTCGGCCATCCGGCGGGCGAACAGCCGCTGGCAGGCCGGGTGCGGCTGCCCCAGCAGGTCGTAGCGGTCGACCGGCGCCCAGGCCCAGCCGGGCTGCGCGGCCAGGGTGGTGAGCCGGTCCAGGTCGGGGATGAGCCGCAGATCGCCGTCCGGGCCGCCGAGGTGGTCGGAGGCGGTGATGGCGTCGTCGGAGGTGAAGACGTCGAAGACGGGCGACATCCCGACGCCGCGCACCACGGCGTCCGCCAGTCGCCGTGGCGGAATGGTCTTGACGCGTGTGATGCCCGCGTTGTCCACCCAGGTCAGCGCGACGTTCCCGACGCCCTCCGCGTCGAGCCGCGCCGCCGACTGGCGGGCGTTGTCGCCCTGTTCCGCCCGCGATCCCATAGAACAGTCCTCATCTGGCCGTGCCGATCCCTCGGCGCCCGTGCCCACAGTGTGCCGGGTCGGCCAGGGCCTTCCCGGTCAGGGGCAGTTGAACTCGCACCATACGCATTTTCCGCCGCCGCGCGGCTCCACTCCCCAGACGTCCGCCAGCCGGTCCACGAGCAGCAGGCCGCGGCCTGAGACGCCGGCCTCGCCCGGTTCGCGGCGGCGCGGCAGGCTGCTGGACCCGTCCTCGACCTCCAGCCGCAGCCGCCGCTCGACGCCGTGCGGCATCCGGATGTTGACCACCGCCTCGCCGTCGGTGTGCAGCAGGGCGTTGGTGATCAACTCGTCGGCGACCAGCTCGATCTCCTCGGACCGCTCACGGGCGCCCCAGGCGCGAACCGCGGCGCGGATCATGTGGCGGGCGGCGGCCAGCGCCTCGGGATCGGCGGGCGGGATGTGCTGCCGGAAGCGGCCCACGATGTCGTGCTCGGGCGGGCCGAGGCGGCGCAGCAGGAGCAGCGCCATGTCGTCCTCGCCCCGCCGGTCGTCCGCCGACTCGCAGAGCCGGTCGGCGAGTTGCTGGACGTCTTGCGGGCCGTCCCGGACCTCCCGGGCCAAATGGTGCATCCCGGCGTCCAGATCGGCGCCGGGCTCCTCGACCAGCCCGTCCGTGCACAGCACCAGGGTGTCGCCGGGGGCCAGGTGGACGGTGGTGACGGGGTAGTCGAGCAGCCGGAATTCGGAGGAGATGCCCAGCGGCAGCCCGCCGGCCACCGGGAGCCGGCGGCAGATGCCCTCGGCGTGCCGCACCAGCGGATCGAGGTGGCCGGCCCGGACGAACCGGGCGGCCCCGGTGCTCAGGTCGGCGTCGACGTACGTGCAGGTGGCGAAGCGGTCGGTGTCGAGCTCGTTGAGGAACGCCGAGGCGCGGGCCACCACGGTGGCCGGCGCGTGCCCCTCCGCCGCGTAGGCGCGCAGCACGATCCGCAGCTGCCCCATGAGCGCGGCGGCCTGGGTGTCATGGCCCTGGACGTCGCCGATGACCGCGGCGACCCGGCCGTTCGGCAGCGGGATCACGTCGTACCAGTCGCCGCCGATGTCCCGGCCCATCCGGGCGGAGCGGTAGCGGACCGCGATCTGCGCCTCGGCGACGCCGGGGATCCGGCGCGGCAGCATGGCCTGCTGCAGGCCGGCGGCGATCTCGTGCTCCTGGTCGTAGAGCATCGCCCGGGCCAGGCTCTGCGCGATGCTGCTGCCCAGCGCGACCAGCACGTTGCGCTCCTGGTCGCGGAAGTCGCTCTCGCGCTCGAAGAAGAGCCCGATCACCCCGATCAGGCGGCCCTGCGCGATCAGCGGCAGATAGGCGCCGGAGCTGACGTCGAGGGGCTCGATGGCCGGCCACAGCCGCGGGTAGTGGCTGCGGAACTCGTCCCGGCTGTGCACGAACCGCGGGGTGAGGGTCCGCACCACCTCGCTCATCGGGAACTCGTCGCCGACCCTGGTGTACTCCAGGTCCGGGACGAAGCTGCCGGCCTTGCCCTCGGAGACCAGCCGGATCCGCCCGGCCTCGACCAGGCCGAGGATGATGTTCTCGGCGCCCAGCCGGCTCAGCCCCTGCTCGTCGGCAAGGACGCCGATCACCTCGCCGACGGTGCGGGCGTGCGCCAGGGCGGCGGTGGTGCGCTCGACGATGCTGGTGTGCCGGCGGCGTTCCTCGGTGACCGCGATCCGCTCGGCGGCCTGGGCGTACTCGTCGGAGGCGTCGCGGACCACACCGATGATGCGGCGGGGCCGGCCGGTGGGGTCGCGGCGGATGCTGCCCTGGGCGTGCGTCCAGCGCAGTGCGCCGTCCCGCAGCCGGACCCGGAAATAGGCGCCGTAGGAGTCGCTGCCGTCCTTGAGGGCGCGGGCCACCAGGGCGTCGAGCCGGGACGCCTCGTAGCCCGGCACCCGGCAGCTCAGCGTCGCGGGGCGGTCGTCGTACTCCGACGGCAGGAGGTCGAAAACCTCCAGCGCGGGCGGATCCATGTGCATCAGCCCGCTGTCGAGGTCCCAGTCGAAGCCGCCCATCCCGTTGAGGGCCAGCGTCAGGTCCGGGTGGGCGGGCCAGTCGTCCGGCACCGACACGGTGGGCCGCTTCGCTCCCCGGTCAGCCATGCCGTCACTTTGCCACATTCACCCTTATTGCGGCTTGTCCGCGCCCCCGGACCGAGCGGCCCGAACCCATCCGCCACACCACTGACTCAAGCATCAGTATCCCCTCAACACCCCTCCACACTTGTGTCTGGAACAGCCATTTCCCGTCCCACACAGGCAACAACCGTTGCGATGTTCTCAACACCCTGTTAGCGTCCCCGGCCATGGAAGACCCCGGGGGCCGGATCGCCGACGACACCGGACACGTCACCGACCGCGTCCGACAGGTGATCGCGCGGCTCGGCTGCAGCCATCGCGAGTTCGCCCGCCGGATCGTGATGGACCCCTCCAAGCTGTCCCGGTCACTGGGCGGCACCCGGCGCTTCACGCTCGCCGAGATCGTCCGGATCGCCGACATCGGCGGGGTGGACACCGGCTGGCTCCTGGGTGCCCCGGAACGCCCCGCGGCACCGGCCGAACGCGCCCCGGCCGCGGCCCCCGAAGGCGGTCGCCCGCTGCAGATCGTCCGGGAGACCGTCCGCCTGATCGCCGAGCACGGCTTCCACGCCGTACGGGTCGCCGACATCGCCACCGCCTGCGGCACCAGCCCGGCCGCCGTCCACTACCACTTCCCCGGCCGCGACGAACTGCTGGAGGCCGCCGTCCGCTGGTGCATGGACGAGGACACCGAACGCCGCGCGGCCGGACTCGCCGCCGCCCCCGACGCCCGCGCCGAACTCCTGCACCTGATCGCCCTGCAGACCCCGCGCACCGCGCAGCAACGCCGACAGTGGCTGGTCTGGCTCGACCTGTGGGCCCAGGCCGCCCGCGACACCGCCGTGGGACGCCTCCACGAGCACTACTACCGGCAGTGGCGCACCACCGTCGCCGACGTCCTCCGACGCGGCACCGACCAGGGCGTCTTCCGCCCCGTCGACCCCGACGTCACCGCCCTCCGCCTCACCGCGCTCATCGACGGCCTGGCCACCCAGGTCCTGGCCACCGCACCGGACAGCACCAGCCCCGACACCATGCACGCCGCCCTGCTGACGTTCGTGGAGAACGAACTGGACACCGACCGACCGACGCCCCCGACCACCGACCCGACCCGCACCTGACGACCACCGCCGGACACCGGGAGCTCCCCCTCACGCGGCGGCACCGCGCGCCTACGGAGACCGTGGCCGTGGGTCCCGTGCGTCCTGTGGGCCCCATGGGCCCTGTCAGCCACATGGACCTCATGGACCCCGCGGGCGTGACGAACCCCCGTGCCGTGTGCCGCCCTGGGGGCCGCGCCGGGCGCCCGGCGCCCTGTGCCCGGAAGAGCAGAGCCACGCACCAGCCGACGGCCGACCAGCTCACCGCCCCTGCCCGAGTGCGCCCCTCCCCCTCACCCCCGCACACCCTCCGACCGAAGGAATCCCATGACCACGCCCACCAACGAGGTCATCATCACCTGCGCCCTCACCGGCGCCGGCGACACCGTCCGCCGCTCCCCGCACGTCCCCGTGACGCCCGAGCAGATCGCGACGTCCGCCGTCGAGGCGGCCGCCGCCGGTGCCGCGGTGGTGCACATCCACGTACGCGACCCCGAGACCGGCGACCCGTCCCGCGACCCGCGCCTCTACGCCGAGGTCGTCGACCGCATCAAGCAGACCGGCACCGACGTCGTCATCAACCTCACCGCCGGCATGGGCGGCGACCTGGTCATCGACCCGGAACGCCCGCTCACCCGGCTGCCCGGCACCGACCTGGTCGGCGGCCTGGAACGGCTCCCGCACGTCGAGGACCTGCTCCCCGACATCTGCACCCTGGACTGCGGCTCCCTCAACTTCGGCGACGGCTCGACGCTCTATGTCTCCACGCCCGACATGCTGCGCGCGGGCGCCACGCGGATCCAGGAGCTCGGCGTGCGGCCGGAGTTGGAGATCTTCGACACCGGCCAGCTGTGGTTCGCCAAGCAGCTGCTCGCCGAGGGGCTGCTGGACGACCCCACCGTCTTCCAGCTCTGCATGGGGATCCCGTGGGGCGCCCCGGCCGACCCGGGGGTGCTCCAGTCGATGGTGAACATGCTGCCCGAGGGCGCCCAGTGGGCCAGTTTCGCGCTCGGCCGGATGCAGATGCCGTGGGTCGCCCAGTCGATCCTGCTCGGCGGCAACGTCCGCGTCGGGCTGGAGGACAACCTCTACCTCAGCCGTGGTGTCAAGGCCACCAACGCCCAACTCGTCGAACGCGCCGTCCAGATCACCGAACTTCTCGGCGCCACCGTGGCCACTCCGGACCAGGCCCGCGCCCGCCTGGGCCTGAAGCCGCGCACCTGAGCCGCTGCCGCGTCCACGCCCAGCCCCCCTTCCCACCCCCAGGAGGCAGCGCCCCATGCCCTTCACCCCCTCCACCACCCCCGAGTCCGCGCGCCGCGTGGCCTGCATCGGCGCCGGCGTCATAGGCGGCGGCTGGGTGGCCCACTTCCTCGCCCGCGGCTACGACGTCACCGCCTGGGACCCCGCCGAGGACGCCGAGGAGAAGCTCCGCCGCCTGGTGTCCGCCGCCTGGCCCGCCCTGGAACAGCTGGGCCTCGCCGACGGCGCCTCCCCGGACCGGCTGACGGTCGCCCCGACCCTCGCCGCGGCCGTCGCCGACGCCGACTTCGTCCAGGAAAGCGCCCCGGAGAAGCTGGAGTTGAAGCGCTCGCTCCTCGCCGAGCTCGACGCCGCCACGCCGCCCGGTGTGGTCATCGCCTCCTCCACCTCCGGCTACCCGATGACCGACATGCAGACCACGGCGACCGACCCGTCCCGCCTGGTCGTCGGCCACCCCTTCAACCCGCCGTACCTGATCCCGCTCGTCGAGGTCGTCGGCGGTACGCACACCGACCCGGCGGCCGTGGCGTGGGCGTCCCGCTTCTACGACCTCGCCGGCAAGTCGGTCATCACCATGGACCGCGAGCTCCCCGGCTTCATCGCCAACCGCCTCCAGGAAGCGCTGTGGCGCGAGGCGCTGCACATGGTGGCCAACGGCGAGGCCACGGTCGAGGACATCGACGCCTCGATCACCGAAGGCCCGGGCCTGCGCTGGGCGTTCATGGGCCCCTGTCTGACGTTCGCGCTGGCCGGCGGCGAGGGCGGCATGGCCCATATGCTCGACCACTTCGGCCCCTCCCTGAAGTCCCCCTGGACCCGCCTGGAGGCCCCCGAACTGGACCGCGCGCTCCGCGACGCCATGGTCGAGGGCTGCGCGACCGCGGCCGGCGACCGCAGCTACGCCGACCTGGTGGCCGAACGCGACCAAGGCGTCATCAACGTCCTCCGCGCCACCGGCCGCCTCCCCCACCCACCACAGCCCGCCCACCCCACGGCCTCCGCGCGCCTCCCCCGCCCCCGCCCCCTCTCCCCGATCCCCCTCTTCCGCCAGGTCGTCCAGGAGGACTGGATCGACTACAACGGCCACCTCAGCGAGGCGTACTACGTCCTGGTCTTCGGCTTCGCGACCGACGCCCTGATGGACGCGTCCGGCCTCGGCGCCGACTACCGCGCACGCACCGGCCGCTCCCTCTACACCGTCGAGGCGCACGTCCGCTATCTCGACGAGGTCCCCCGCGGCAGTCAACTGGCCGTCCGCACCACGGTGCTGGGCGTGGCCGCCAAGAAGCTCCGCGTCCTCCACGAGATGTACCGCTGCGATCCCGCCGGCGAGCCCAGCGGTGATCCCGTGGCGACCGAGGAGCTCTTCACCCTCCACGTCGACCAGCGCCAGGGCTGCGCCGTCCCGTTCCCCCACGCCACCCGCGACCTGCTCGCCGCCGCCGGCGCGCCGGCGCCGGAGTGGGCCGGCCACGGGATCCGCCCGGTCGACGCCTGACCGGGCGCTGCGCGGCGCGCCCGGCCGGCGCCCCGAAAAGGGCATGCTCCGCGGACGTGGTTGTGCTCTGATCACCGATCATGCACCCCATGCGAACGCCTCTCCCCGATACCTCCGATCTGCCGGCCAGGATGGAACAGAACCTGGCCGAGCACGCCTGCCATCTGCACCGGAGCCTGGCCGGCGCGACCGTCACCGAGACCACCGATCTCCTGGTCGCCGACAGCGGCCTCGACGACGACACCTTCAACGTCGTCGCCGCGGCCCGCTTCGCCCCCGGCGCCGCCCCCGCACGGATCTCCGCGACCGTGCGGGCGGTGGCCGGGATCGGCCGCCCCTTCTCCTGGTGGGTGGGCCCGGCCTCGATACCGACGGACCTGACCACGCTGCTGTCGGCCGCCGGCCTCGCCCCGTCCGCCCACGAAACGGCCATGTGGGCCGCGCTCGACGGCACCCTCCCTTCGCCCTCGGCCGATCTGCTCGACATCCAGCCGGTGACCACCCCCGCTCAGCTCTCGCACTACGCCACGGTCCTCGCCGCGAACTGGAACCCGCCCGCCGACACCGTCCTCCGCTTCTACGACCGGGCCGCCCCACAGGCACTGGCCGCCGACTGTCCGGCCCGTTATCTCGTCGGCTACGCGGCGGGCCGTCCGGTCGCCTCGGCCGAGGTCTTCCACCACGCCGGCGTCGCCGGGATCTACAACATCTGCACCCTGGCCGAGCACCGCCGGCGCGGTTACGGCACCACCCTCACCCTGGCCGCACTGCACGCGGCCCGCGCCGCGGGCGCCGACGTCGCCGTCCTCCAGGCGTCCGCGGACGGCGAGCCGGTCTACCGCCGGCTGGGCTTCCGCCCGTGCGGCCGGTTCACCGAACACGCCCTTGCCCCCACGCCCACCGTGCGCAACACCCACCAGGCAGCGGGGAGCTGAGCAGCCCGCCTCCGCCGAAGCCCGTGCGCCGTTCCCGGCTCATCCCTTCGTGAGTGCCGCGGCCACGCGGAGTGTCATCTGGAGCTGTGTGGCGTCCCGGTGCGTGGGGTTGAACGAGAACACCGCGCGGCGCTGCTGGTCGCGGGTGGCCACCATGAAGGAGCCGTAGCCGTACCGCTCGCCGGTCTTGCCCCAGAACGTGACGCCGTTCATCGTGACGGTCTGCAGGCCGGCGCCGTAGCGGGCCGGGCTGCCGTCGATCATGCTCACGCCGGCGGGCAGGGTGCGCATGCGCTCCAGGAACGGCCGCGGCAGCAGCGTGCCGGAGAACAGTGCGGTCAGGAAGCGGTCCAGGTCGCCGGTGGTCGATATCATCTCGCCCTCGCCCCAGGCGGCCGTCTGGTCGTAGTCGGTGATGTCGAGCAGGCTGCCGTCGGTCATCCGCAGATAGCCGTGGACGTGCGGGCCGTGGATGCGGATGTCCTTGCCGGGCACGGAGGTCTGCCGCAGGCCGAGCGGGCGCAGGATGCGGCTGGTGATCACTTCGCCGTAGCGGCGGCCGGTGAGCCGCTCGATGAGCAGGGCGAGGAGCACGTAGTTGATCCCGCGGTACTCCTGTTTGCTGCCGGGGGCGAACTTCATCGGGCCGGACGCGATCTGGGCCACCAGTTGCTCCGGGGTCCATCTGTCGTAGCGGTGGCGGGCGATGGCCTCGGGGGTGGAGAGGTCCGGTACGCCGGCACCGGATTCGTCGGGCAGGCCGCTGGTGTGGTTCAGCAGCTGGGTGGTGCTGAGGGAGGGGAAGGCGGACGGGAGGAGGCCGGGGAGGTAGCGCTGCACGGGTGCGTCGAGCACGAGCCGGTGTTCGGCGGCCAGTTGGAGGATCACCGTGGCGACGAACACCTTGGTGATGCTGCCGATGCGGAAGGTGTCGTGCTCGCGGACGGGCCGGCCGCTCGCCCGGTCGGCGACGCCGGCGGTGCCGTACCAGCTGCCGGCGGAGCCGGTGACGCGCAGCTGGGCGCCGGTGGCCTCGGGGTGGGCCAGATCGGAGATCGCGGTGCGCAGGGCCGTGACGTCCAGCGGCGGCAGCGGAGTGGGTGGGACGGGCGGGTGGGCGGGCGGCCGGGGCGCCGCCGCGGTGGCGGCGCGTGCCGGGCCGATGGCGGTGAGTGCCGCCGCGCCGGCCAGTGCCGCGCCGACGACCGCGCGCCGGGAGAGGCGCGTCGGACCGGAGGGCGGGGAGGAGGGGTGCAGGGCCGGGCCAGGGCGGGCTGATGCCGCTGCGGAATGCGCGGGGAGGGTCGCGTCTGAAGCCATCTCTGAAGTCATGTCTGACACTGTGCCGATGGCGGGGCTCGCCGGCCTCAGGGATCTCCCTGAGGCCGTCCCGGATGCGACCCTGAGGGTGTACCCGTCCGACTCACGAACGGAGATCAGGGTTATGTCCACGCAAGGCCATCACATCGAGATCAAGCACGGCACCGAGCACGTCCGGGTGGTGGTGGAGGGGCAGTTGCTCGCCGAGAGCCGGCAGCCGCTGCTGCTCTTCGAGACCGGCTGCCCGGTGCGGTACTACCTGCCGCCGGAGGATGTGCGGATGGATCTGCTGACGCCTTCCACGACGCATACGGTGTGCCCGTTCAAGGGCACCGCCTCCTACTGGTCGCTCGAACAGGGCCCTGAGGATCTGGCCTGGGCCTACCCCGAGCCGCATGCCGAGGTCGCGGAGATCAAGGATCATCTCTGCTTCTACGAGGTGCAGTTGGGGTAGCGGGCGGGCCGCGCGGGGGCGCCGGTGCCGCCCGTGCCGGACGGCCGGCTCGGCCCCGGTCGTCCGGGTCGCCCACCACCCCGCGCGCCCCGTGCACCCCATACACCCCGCGCGTCCCGTGCGCCCCGTGACGACGCCGGTCCCCACGGGGCGCACAATCGAAGGGTGAATGCCCCGGAGGACCATCGACAGCGCACCCGGTACGAGGAGGGCGGCGCCCCGGTGTCCCGCTCCCGTGATCGCGACGAGCAGGGGCGGGCACGCAATGCCCGCCCGCGGGACGGGCTGGGCCGGCCACTCCCCTACGGCGCTGCGGGTGTCGCCCGGCAGCCGGAGGGGGTGTCCCGCACGCCGGACGAGTCGCTGGCGGAGGCGCAGCGGCTGTTGGACGCCGGGATGCCGTTCCATGCCCATGAGGTGCTGGAGGACGCCTGGAAGGCGGCTCCGGAGACCGAGCGGGAGCTGTGGCGGGGGCTGGCCCAGCTGGCGGTGGGGCTCACGCACGCGGCGCGCGGCAATGCCACGGGTGGTGCGGCGCTGCTGGGGCGGGGGGTGGCGGCCCTCGCTCCGTATGCCGAGGCCGCTCCGTACGGCATCGACGTCGGTGGGTTGTCGGCCTGGGCGCGTGGTCTGATCGACCGTGTGGCCGGTGCCCCGGAGGGCGGGCCGGCGGGGCCGGTCTCGGCAGCCGGGGCGGCTCCCCGGCTGCGCGGTTGAGTACCTGAGGGCCCGCGGTGCCGCGGGCCCTCAGGTCGGGTCGGTCGGGTTCCTGCCTGGTGGTCGGCGGGTCAGGAGTCCTCTCCGTCGTCGTCACCGGGGCCGCTCCGGCCTACCGGTTCGGAGCGCGCCACATGGTCGAAGCCCCAGTCCAGCAGTGCGCCGGCTTCCTTGTAGACGCCGTTGAGCTCACCCGACTGGGGGTTGAGCACGGTGGCGATCAGGGTGTGGCCGTTGCGGCGGGCGGCGGCGACGAGGGTGTTGCCGGCTTTGCTGGTGTAGCCGTTCTTGACGCCGATGATGCCGGGGTAGCGGGACAGGCCGTGCGAACCGACCAGTATCCGGTTGGTGTTCTCGATCTGGACGGATCCGCCGCCGGCGGCCGGGAAGGCGACGCGGGGGGTGGAGCAGTAGCGGGCGAAGTCCTCGTTGGCGAGGCCGGCGCGGGCGAAGACGGTCAGGTCGTAGGCGGAGGACACCTGGCCGGGGGCGTCGTAGCCGTCGGGGGACTTGACCGTGGTGTCGCGGGCGCCGAGTCGGCGGGCGGTCTGTTGCATCTCCCGGGCGGTGGCCGACCAGCCGCCGTTCATGGCGGCGAGGACGTGCACCGCGTCGTTGCCGGAGCGCAGGAAGACGCCGTTCCACAGGTCGGCGACGGTGTAGCTCTGTCCTTGGCGGACGCCGACGAGGCTGCTGCCCGAGCCGAGGCCGGCGAGGTCGCCGGCGCTGACCTGGCGGACCCGTTTGGCGGGGAACTTGGGCAGGACGGTGACGGCGAAGAGGGTTTTGAGGGTGCTGGCCGGGGCGAGTTTGCGGTGCGAGTTCTTGGAGGCCAGCACTTTGCCGGTGTTGACGTCGGCGACCAGCCAGGCCAGGGCGCTGAGGCCGCCCGGCAGGTGGCGTGCGGGGGCCGCGGCCTGACGGGCCGTCGGTGCGGCGGCGGGTCGGGCGTCGGCCGGTATGGGGCTGAGGGACACACCGGCGGCGGCGATCATTGCCAGCGCACCGGCCTTCTTGGACACAAGCGCGTCGAATGCCATGAGGTCACGCTAAGGAGGGTGCGCGGTGGGCGCAGCGCGGATGCGCCAGACGGGCCACGGGGCGGTGATGCGCCAGGGCGGGTCCGTGAGGTCCTGCCTGCCGTGCGGCGCGCGGTGCGCCCTCTCGCCGCACCAGGCGAACGACGGGACGTCGCGGACACGACCTAGGGATGTGCGCAGTCGCAAAGAGGGACCCGCCCGGTGCGACGGGGGATGCACACCGGGCGGGTCACAGCACTTTTCTACCTCATGACTGAACGGTTACGCATCAAAAACTTGTGCGTTCCCGGATTACCAGGCCACCGGCAGCGAAATCAGGCCACGTGCTCGAATTGTCCTTCGGTGGTGCACTTCGTCCCGCGGGACGTCGAGGCGCAGGTCGGGAAAGCGGCTGATGAGCGCGCCGATGGCGGTCTCCGCCTCCATCCGGGCCAACGGTGCGCCGAGGCAGTAGTGGATGCCGTGCCCGAGGGCGAGGTGGCCCGACAGCTCGCGGGTCGGGTCCAGTCGGTCCGGGTCGGGGAACCGCTTCGGGTCACGGTTCGCGGAAGCGATCGAGAGCAGCACGCTCTCGCCGGCGGGGATGCGGACGCCGCCGATCTCCACGTCCTCGACGGGGAAGCGGCGGATGGCCAGGGCGGCCGGTCCGTCGTAGCGGAGGAACTCCTCGACGGCGGGGGTCAGTTCGGCTGGATTTCGGCGCAACGCGGCGAGTTGCTCGGGGTGATCGAGGAGGGCGAGGACGGCGTTGCCGATGAGCTGGACGGTGTTCTCGTAGCCGGCGAAGAGGATGAGGAAGGCGAGGGAGGTCAGTTCGTCCTCGCTGAGCCGGTCGGCGTCGGTGCCGTCCGCGGTGTCGTCGCGGACCGTGATGAGGTCCGAGAGCAGGTCGTCGCCGGGTTCGGCGCGCTTGGCGGCGATCAGTGCGGTGTAGAACTCCAGCATCGCGCCGATCGCGTGCTTCATCGCCTCCGGGCGACTGGGGTCGGGGGTGATGAGCGCGTCCGACCAGGCCAGGAAGTCGCGGCGGTGCTCGGCGGGGATGCCGAGCAGGTCGCAGATGACGGTGATCGGCAGCGGTCCGGCGTAGTCCGCGACGAGTTCCGCGCGGCCCTTGGCCGCCATGGCGTCCAGCAGGTCGTCGGCGATCCGCCGGACGGGGGCACGGAGCGCTTCGACGCGGCGCGGGGTGAACGCCTTGACGACCAGGCGGCGGATCCGGGTGTGGTCCGGCGGGTCCATGTTCAGCAGGTTGGCGTCGAGGGCGGGCGGCAGGGCGAAGCCGCGGTAATTGCCGGGCGTGGCATGCCGTTTGTCGAGCGAGAGCCGGGGGTCGGCCAGGGCGCTGCGGACGTCGTCGTAACGGGTGACCAGCCAGGCGGGCTGCCCGTCGGTGCCGGCGATCCGGTGCACCGGGCCGGCCTCGCGCAGGGCGGCCAAGGCGGCGTACGGGTCGTCCAGGAGCGGGGTGGTGTCGATGCGGGCGTCGGGGCCGGTCTCGGCGGTGTTCTGCATGAGATCCGAGCGTAGGCGGTATCCGTGGAGTGCCGCCCGCAGGGAGCGCCGGGCGGCACCGGCCGCGTGGGCCGGTGCCGCCGTGCGCGGAGCGGGAGGCCCGGACCCCCGTACCGGGCCACCCCGTTTGCGGGGTCGCGGTCAGCTGCGCGCCGTGGCGCTGCGCTGCCGCAACTCGGTGAGCACCGTGTCGATCAGCGGTGAGTGGTAGACGTCCGCGACCAGTGCCAAGTGCTCGTATTCGGCGGTGAGTCGGATGGCTTGGTGGCCTTCGCCGACCACCACGCTGTCGGCGCCGTGGGCGGGGACGTGGCCGACCGCGCGGTTCTCCAGGCCGCGTCGGAGGGCCGCCGCCTCGGCGACCGCGGCCAGTTGCCGGTCGTCCAGGGAGACCGCGCGGGCGCGTTCGCGGACGATGTCGATGGCGTCGGACTCGACGTGGCGGCGGATGCCGCGCTGCACGTCGCGGATCTCGGCCATCTGGCGGTTGGCGCGCCATTCCAGGTCGGCGAAGGGCCAGCGTCCGGACCACCGGGAGTCGTCCATGGTGACCTCGGGGGTCTGCTCGGTGACGGTCCGCCAGAGGGGCGTCAGGCGGCGCAGCCGGCGCCAGGCGGCGACCCGCGGGCCGGCCGCGGGCAGGGAGAAGCCGGCGAGGACGAGGATCGCGGCGACGGAGGCGCTGAGCGGGGCGACGCCGTTGGAGAGCCAGGGCGCCGGATGCCCGGCCCATGACAGCGCGAACCCGATGACCTTGCAGGCGCAGTAGACCAGGCCGAGCCAGCAGCCGGCGGCCAGCACCCGCAGTCCGCGGGCCAGCCACGAGCCGCCGAGCCGGGCGGCGTAGCGCGGGCAGAGCGTCCCCAGGCCCGCCAGGCTCGCCCCGAAGATGGCCAGATACAGCACCAGGAAGAGCATCACGCCGGGGGCGTCGGTGTAGGCGGTGCTGAAGTCCCGGGGGTGCTCGACGGAGTCCGGGCGGCCGACGGCGAAGCCGGTCACGGCCACCGCCCACAGCAGCGCCACCGCGCCGACCGCCGACCGCGCCCTGGTCCGCGCCCGGGCCCGGGCCGCCTCGCCCTCGCCCGCCGTCCAGCGGAGCAGCAGCACCAGGGCGCCGGCGGCGAACACCACGACGGAGGAGTAGAGGAAGACCATGGCGAGGTTGGCGACGCCGACCAGCCGGTCGAATTCCCGGTAGAGGCTGGGTGCGGAGAAGAGGAAGACCGTGGCCACCCCGCCGGTCATCACGCAGGCCAGTCCGAGGTCGGTGTTGGAGCGGTCGCGGAACCAGGCGACCGCCTTGTAGGCCACCAACGCCCAGGCCGCGGCCCCGAAGCAGAGGTAGACGACGTCAAACACCGGCTTCCTCCTCCGGCCCGGTGGCCTCCTGCTGGCGCCGGATGTGCTGGAGGGCGGGCCCCAGTGCCGCCGCGACCTCTGCGGCCGGGCCCTCCAGCGGGAGTTCCCGCTCCACCGCGGAGGGCACCACGTGCTCCATCAGGAGCGTGCCGAGCACTTCGGTCTCCCGCTCGGCGAGGTTGTCGTAGCCGTGGTGCCGGGCGAAGCCCATGGTCAGGCCCATCCGTCGCATGGCGGTGGCGACGTCGACGGACGGGGTCCACATCCGCAGCGCGTCCTCCGTGACGGCCGGGTCCTGGGCGTGCCCGAGGAGGAGGTGGCTGAGTTCGTGCAGCACGATGTGGGTCTGGTGCCAGGGGGAGGTCTTGAGCTCGTAGAAGACCCAGTAGCCGTCGTCCGTGGTGGCGGTCATGCCGGAGACGACCCCGCCCAGGCTCATCGGCACCAGGTGGACGGGCCGCTCCACCCGTGCCGCGACGATGTCGCAGATCCCCCGCAGATCGGTCGAGGCGGGCAGCCGCAGCTCCTTGATGAGCTGCTTGCACCGCCTGCGCATCTGCCCCACTCGCATGCTCGTCCCGTCCTCGTGTCCGGCCCGCCGCCAGGTAGTGAAGATCCGGTCGCGCTCAGCGGTCTGTATCGGGCCGTGCGCCACGCCGATCACCACCCTGCTCCGACGGGCCGTCCGGCAGGTTCATCTGCTGGCGGAACTGGGAGATGATCGTCGTCAGACTGTCCTGCACCTCCGGGGGCAGCCCGACCGAGCGCAGTGCGATGGCGCGCACCCGTTGGTCCCGCATGGCGGCGAGGAACCGGACCTCCTCCTCCACCCGCGCGGCCTGCGGCTGCGAGAGGTCCCCCAGCAGGTAGCCGACCGGCACCGCGAAGAACTTCGCCAGCGCCCGCAGGAGTTCGGGACCGGGGTTGGTCCGCCGTCCGTTGCGCAGCATCGACAGGTACTGCTCGGTGACCTTGACCCCGCCGTACTCCGCCGCCCCCTGGCTGATCTCGTCGGCCACGTGGGCGTTGGTGTACGGCGCGCCCGGCGGGTGCATGTGCGCGAACAGGTGGTTGAGCCGTTCCGCGAGCACGCTGCCCTCCCCCTTGGGCCGGCTGTCGCCCCCCACTGTCATCCCCCGTTCGTTCCCTCGCCCCAACGAGCAGTTAAGGCCGTTGCTGCCACGCCCCCATCCTGACATGCCGGGAACGCGCCGCACCAGTCCACGTACGGACAGTGAGGAGCCTCGAACTTAACCGCGAGTTGAGTGACATGGCAACAACTACCCGCCGATCATGACGGGACTTACCCCACATCGGGAGGACGAGGGCCGAACGCATCCGTTACGGACACCGGGTGGTCGGCGCGGAGTTCTCGTCCGCGCAGGGACGGCGGACCGTCACCGCACGGCATGCCCGCACCCGCAAGAAGGCGAGGTGCACGGCACGCTTCCTGTTCCTGGGTACCGGCATGTACGACCACGACCAGGGTCCCCCTGTTCGTCATCGGCAGCGGCGCCGAACTCCGCTACGGCACCGTGGCGTTGAACGCGCGGACGGGTGTCGGCCACCTGACGGCGACCGCGCCATGCGGGGCGCCTTCCCGGGACGCTCACTGAACGCCGTGCAGAGCGGCATCACTGTCGTGCACCACGCGCCGCCGTTCGGGGCGGCGGAGCACGACGTCCGTCGCGATGTGCGCTGAGACCCGCCAGGTGCGCCGGTCCCCGCAGGGTTCCCAGGAATGATCAAGGGGCCGTTTCAGATCTCTCTGAAACGGCCCCTGACCTGCGACTCTTTCGAGTCGGGACGACAGGATTTGAACCTGCGACCCCTTGACCCCCAGTCAAGTGCGCTACCAAGCTGCGCCACGTCCCGATGCCCGCTGCGCCGGGGAGTTCCCCGGGCGGTCGTGCACGAGAACAATACCGCATGTCAGAGGGTGCGTGCTGCCATTTCCCGGCCGGGCCGGGCGACGGGGCAGGTGGCGGGGGCGGGCGGGATGAGTACCCGTACTCATGCGGCGGCGTCACCGCGCGGCCACGCTACGCGCATGACTACTCCCTCGATTCAGCGGCCGACGACCACGGCCTTCTTCGTGCAGGCCGCGCTCTCCTTCGGGCTGTCGCTGGTGGCGCTGGCCATCGGGATCGTCAAGCTGCCGGTGGGCGCCTGGGAGCGCGCGTTCCTCGCACTGGGGCTGGTCTTCGTGGTCTCGTCGGCATTCACCCTGGCCAAGTGCATCCGCGACCGGCAGGAGGCGACGGAGGTGACCAACCGGGTGGACAAGGCCCGGATCGACAAGCTCCTCATCGAACAGGACGTCTTCAAGCCGGGCCAGCCCTGATCCCGGCCACCGCGGGCCGGGGTCGCCGATCCGCGGACCACGCCTTGACCTCAAGTTTGCTTGAGGTTGCATGATCCGTCTCATGACGACGACAGCGACGGAACCGACCGCGGCCGGGTCCCTGCCCGGCTCCCGCGGATTCGACGAACTGCCCCGACTGATGGGGCTGATGACCGGCGACGAGAAGCACGGCCCGGCGGCCACCTCCACCCTCGACGCCCTGTGGGTGCTCTACGACCAGGTGCTGCGGGTCTCCCCCGCCACCGCCGCCGACCCCGACCGGGACCGCTTCCTGCTCTCCAAGGGCCACGGCCCGATGGCCTACTACGCGGTACTGGCCGCCAAGGGCTTCTTCCCCACCGACTGGCTGCCGGGCTTCGGCACGTACGACTCGCCGCTCGGCCACCACCCCGACCGGATGCTGGTGCCCGGCGTCGAGATCGGCAGCGGATCGCTCGGGCACGGGCTGCCGCTGGCCGTCGGCACCGCGCTGGGGCTGCGCGCCCAGGGCCGCACCGGACCGGCCGTGTGGGTGCTGATCGGCGACGCCGAACTGGACGAGGGCAGCAACCACGAGGCGCTCGCCTTCGCCGGCCCGGCCGGTCTGGACCGGCTGCACACCCTCGTCATCGACAACTCCTCGGCCACCCACGGCTGGCGCGGCGGGATCGCCTCCCGCTTCGAGGCCGCGGGCTGGTCCGCCGCCACCGTGGACGGCCGCGACCACCGCGCGCTGTACGAGGCGTTCCGCACCCCGCACCCGGGCCGGCCGCACGCGGTGGTCGCGCGGGTCGAGCCCAAGGCCCCCACCCGACAGCCGGCCCCCGCGCGCGCCGCCTGACCGCACCCGCCCCAGAACACCCCGTCGTACGGAAGGAATTCAGTGATGGACACCATGCGGGAGCGGTTCGCCGCGGTCACCTCGCGACTGCTGGACGAGGACCCGCGGCTGGCCGTGGTGCTCGCCGACATCGGCGTCGACGGCTTCGCGGACGCGGCGCGGCGGCACCCCGAGCGGGTGGTCAACGTCGGCATCCGCGAACAGCTGTTGGTCGGCGTCGGCGGGGGACTGGCGCTCGCCGGGCTGCGGCCGGTGCTGCACACCTTCGCCAGCTTCCTGGTGGAGCGCCCCTTCGAGCAGCTCAAGCTGGACTTCGGCCACCAGGGCACCGGCGGGGTGCTGGTCAGCGCCGGCGCCTCCTACGACTGGCCGAGCGGCGGCTTCACGCACATGGCGCCGGGCGACGTGGCGCTGCTGGACACCCTCGACGACTGGACGGTGCATGTGCCCGGCCACCCGGACGAGGCCGAGACGCTGCTGCGCGAAGCCGCTGCGGCCGGCGACGACAAGGTGTACGTGCGACTGTCCGTGCAGGTCAACGAGGTGCCGCGGCCGGTGGGCGGGGCGGGGTTCGACACCGTGCGGGAGGGGCGCCGCGGGGTGGTGGTCGCCGTCGGACCGATGCTGGACAACGTGCTGGCCGCCACCGAGGGGCTGGACGTGACCGTGCTCTACGCGACGACCGTGCGTCCCTTCGACGGCCGGGCGCTGCGGGCCGCCGCCGGGGCGGCCGGCTCCTCGGACGTGGTGCTGGTCGAGCCGTACCTGGCTGGAACCTCCACCCGGCACGCCAACGACGCGCTGGCGGACCGGCCGCACCGGGTGCTCGGGCTCGGCGTCGGCCGCCGGGAGCTGCGCCGCTACGGGCAGCTCGCCGAGCACCTGGCGGCGCACGGGCTCGACCCGCAGGGCCTGCGGGCACGGATCACGGGTTTCCTGGGCGCGTAGGCCCGAACTGTGACGGGCGGTCAGATGTGCTTGTCGAGCCAGGACAGCAGATCGTCCTGGACCTCGTCGCGGTTGGTCTCGTGGAGGATCTCGTGGCGGGCGCCCGGGTAGGCCCGCCAGGTCAGCTCGCGGATGCCGAGGTAGCGGAAGTCCTCCAGGAGCTCGTGGACCAGGGTCATCCGCTGGTGACAGGGGTCCTGGTCGCCGACCGCGACGTGGATCGGCAGGCCGCGGGGGATGCGGGCGAGGTGGGCGGGGTCGTTGACCTTGCGGATGGCCCGTACCCAGTCCAGTACCAGGCCGGCGCAGAACGGGAAGCCGCAGTCCTCGTCGGCGGCGTAGCTCTCGACCTCGGCGGTGTCGCGGGAGAGCCATTCATAGCCGGTGCGGTGGGCGAAGGCGTCGTTGAAGGAGCCGAAGGTGCGCGGCAGGAAGGGCGAGGGGTGGGCTCGGCCGTGCGCCGCGATCTCCGCCTCCAGTTCGGTCACCGCGGCGTCGATGTCGAGGCCCGGCAGGGTGCGGAAGGTGCCGGTGAGGACCAGTCCGGCGAGGTCGGCGCCGTACTCCTGGGCGTAGTCGCGGGCCAGCATCGCCCCCATGCTGTGGCCGAGGAGGACGAGGGGGAGGCCGGGGTGGGCGGCGGCCGCGTGGTCGCCGATGCCCTTGAGGTCGCCGACGACGGCCCGCCAGGCGTCCTCGCCGGTCACCCCGCGGCCGCCGGTGGAGGCGGCGGTGGCGCCGTGGCCGCGGTGGTCGGAGGCGACGACGGCGTAGCCGTGGCCGGTCAGGAAGCGTGCGAAGCGGTCGTAGCGGCGGGCGTGTTCGGCGGCTCCGTGGGCGATCTGGACCAGGGCGCGCGGGGTGCCGGAGTCCGGGAGCCAGGTGTAGGTGGCGATGCGGGCGCCGTCGGGGGCGTGGTGGACGTCCTGTTGCACGGGGGCTCTCCTGGGGGCTGGCGGGTCGTCGGTCGGGCCCACTGTGACCCGCCGGGCCGCGCTTGGCCACGGGGCGCGCGGTGGAGATGGCCCACGGCCCGTCCGACGTGACAGGATCGGGCGGTTCTGTGTCGGCACTGTGCCGCAACCCCCTTGTACAGGAGGATCGTTGGACACCACAGACCGCCCCGAGCACACTCCCGTCCCGCGCTCGCCGCTCTCCCGCCGCAGATTCCTCCAGGGCACCGCCTCGGCCGCCGCCACGGCGGGGCTGGTGGGCGTCGCGGCGCCCGAGGCCGCGGCGCTGCCCGCCGCGCCGGCCGGCGCCCCGGCCGCCGGCGCCGCAGCGGGACTGTCCTTCACCGCCGCCACCAACGGCGCGGCCACCCTCGCCCCGTCCGGTGACCACCTGGTCGCCGAGGTGCAGAACGTGCTGTGGTCGCTGCCCCGCCAGGGCGGCGCGGCGCGGGCGCTCACCCCGCCCGACCTGGAGCCGACCCGCCCGGTGTACTCCCCCGACGGCCGCCGGATCGCGGTCTGCGCCTACCGGGGCGGCAACTTCCACCTGTGGGCGCTGGCGCCGGACGGCTCGGGCCTGGCGCAGCTGACCGACGGGCCGTGGGACGACCGGGGGCCGGCCTGGTCGCCGGACGGGACCCGGATCGCGTTCGCCTCGGAGCGCGGCGGCGACGCGGTCAAGGGCAGCCCGTACCGGATCTGGGTGCTGGAGGTGGCGTCCGGGCGGCTGACCCGGGTGACCGGGCTGTCCGGTCAGGACGGGCCCCATCAGGGCGGCGCCTGGGAGGACTTCGACCCCTGTTGGTCGCCGGACGGCGCGCGGATCGTCTTCGTCCGGGGTCGGCTGGCCGATACGGGGCTGGAGTCCCGGACGGTGGCGTCGGTGCCCGCCGACGGGCGGGGCGCGGTGCGCATCGAGCACACCGAGACGGCCGCGGCGCAGGTGATGGTGCCCGCGCTGTCCCCGGCCGGGCGGTTGGCGTACCTGCGGGTCACCGACGCGCCGGGCTCGATCTGCACGCTGGTGGTGGACGGTGCGGCGGTGGATGTGGACGGTGATGTGGAGCCGGTGCCGCCGCGCTGGGTGGCGCGGGACGCGCTGCTGGTGACGGTCGGCGGGCAGTTCCGGATCGTCCGGCCCGGCGCGCCGCAGCGGGCCGAGACCATTCCGTTCGCCGCGGAGCTGCCGCTGGACCGTCCGCGGTACCGCGTCAAGGACTACGGCTTCGAGCGCACGACGGCCGGGCCGGTCCGCGGGATCCACCTGCCGGCGCTCTCCCCGGACGGCCGTCGGGTCGCCTTCGCCGCCCTCAACTCCCTTTGGATAGCGCCCACTTCGGGCGGTGGCGCGCCACGCCGGATCACCGCGGCCGCGGCCACCCGGTATGTGCTCGCGCCGAGCTGGTCCCGGGACGGTCGGGCGCTGGTGTACGCGGACGACCGGGACGGGCTGTTCGCGGTGCGCCGCCGGGAGTTGGCGTCGGGCGCGGAGACGGTGCTGGCGTCCGGCGGGCGGGTGCAGCCGGCGCTGTCGCCGGACGGCGGCCGGCTGGCGACGCTGGACATGATGGGCAATCTCGCCGTGCGGACGCTGGCGGACGGCACGGAGAAGGTGCTGGCCGCGCCGATGGGGGCGGGCGGGCTGCCGGGCCGGCCCAGTTGGTCGCCGGACGGCCGCCATCTGGCGCTGTGCGACCGCAACCGGCTCAACCGTCGGTTCCGCGAGGGCTACAACGTCATCCGGATCGTCGACGCGGAGACCGGGAAGGACCGGCTGTACCAGGTCGCCGAGCACGTCTCGATCGCCGATCGCTACGACTCCGGTCCGGTGTGGTCGCCGGACGGGAAGTGGCTGGCGGTGATCGCCGAGTCGGCGCTGTGGGTGCTGCCGGTGCGGCCGGACGGGACGCCGGACGGTGCGCCGCGCCAGCTGACCGAGGAGGCCGCGGACCATCCGTCGTGGTCCGGGGACTCCGGGACGCTGCTGTACCTCTCGGCCGGGAAGCTGCGGCTGGTTCCGGTGTCCGGGGGTGCGCCGCGGACCGTTCCGGTCGCGCTGGAGCGGCGGCCGGCCCGGGCCCGGGACACCGTGGTGCACGCGGGCCGGTTCTGGGACGGCACCGGCGAGACGGTGCGCGAGGACGTCGATGTGGTGGTGCGGGACGGGCGGATCACGGCGGTGGAGCCGCACCGGGCGTCCCGGGCCGGGGCCGCCCGGCGGGTGGACGCGGCCGACCGGACGGTGCTGCCGGGGCTGTGGGACGCACACACCCATCCCTGGCAGCTCACGTACGGCGGGCGGCAGACCGCGCTGCAACTGGCGTACGGCATCACCACCACGGTGTCCTGCGGCGGCTTCTCGTACGAGCAGGCGCGGCTGCGGGAGGCGCTGGCCGCCGGAGTGCTGGCCGGGCCGCGGCTGCTGACCTGCGGCGAGCTGCTGGACGGCGGGCGGGTGGCGTACAGCATGGGGCGGGCGCACCGCACCGAGGCGGGGCTACGGCGGTCGCTGGCCCGGGGTGCGGCGTTGGACTGGGACTTCGTCAAGACCTATGTCCGGGCGCCGGGTTGGGTGATGGCCCAGGCGGCGCGCTTCGCGCACGAGCGCCTGGGGGTCCGCTCGGGGAGCCACCTGCTGAGCCCCGGGGTGCAGTTGGGGCAGGATCTGACGACCCATCTGCAGGCGACCCAGCGGCTGGAGTTCGGGCACGCGGTGTCCGCCTCGGGGCACGCGTACGAGGACGTCGAGAACGTCTACACGGCGGGCGGGCTGCACATGCTGGCCACGCCGTTCTCGGCGTCGCCGCTGATCGGCGAGGATCCGGCGCTGGCCGAGGACGTGCGGGTGAGTCGGCTGATGCCGCCGTGGGACGGTGCGGTGGTCCGGGAGAACGCCGGACGGCGGCCGACGCCGGAGCAACTGGCCGCCATCGGGACCGAGGTGGGTGTCTACCGCCGCGTCCTGGACGGCGGCGGTCTGGTGGCGCTGGGGACGGACCAGCCGCTGGTGCCGGTGGGGCTGTCGCTCCATCTTGCGCTGCGGGCGCTGCACCGCGGCGGGTTGAGCGTCGTCGAGGCGCTGCGGACGGCGACCGTGCTGCCGGCCCGGGTGTTCGGCGCGGAGCGCGACCTCGGGACGCTGGAGGTGGGCAAGCTCGCCGATATGACGCTGGTGGACGGCGATCCGTTCCGGGACATCGGCGCGCTGGTGCGGACGTCGGCGGTGCTCAAGGGCGGGCGGCTGTACGAGCAGCGGGCGTTGGTGGAGTCGTTCCCGGCGCCCGGTGGGCCGGCGGTGCGCGCGGCGGCGGGCACCGACTGGCTGGCGGTGGGGCGGCAGCAGCGCCGCGAGTCCTGCTGCGACATCGGCCACTGACGGCCGGGAGGCGAGGGGTGGCGCGGCTCCGGGAGGGTTCGGGGCCGCGCCGCGCCGCGCCCCGGGGGCAGGGGTTGTGCGGCGCATCCGCGCGCTCCAAGTGCGCGTATGGATGCGCCGGTCCGATGTTTTGCGCGCCCCGGAGCTGGTATGCCAACGGGTATTGCACGCAGTGAGCGATAGATTACTGTCCGGTACGATCATGGCGGCACCGCCCGCGCCACCCCGAGGAAGGGGAGCGGCCAGCACGCGGAAGTTCGCGCAGGAGGGCTCGTCTTGCATCGCTACTTCACCGATCAGCGGCATGAGGCGCTCCGACGCCGGGTGCGGGATTTCGCCGAGCGCGAGGTCCGGCCCCGGATCGCCGAGCTGGAGGCGCGACGCGTCGCCTGCCCCGACCTCTCGCGGCTGATTGCCCGCCAGGGCTGGATCGGCGCGACGGTGGACCGCGCGTACGGCGGGATGGGCGCCGGGCACGTCGCCAAGACGCTGATCATCGAGGAGCTGTCGCGGGTGAGTGCCGCGATGGGCGCCATGGTGCAGGCGTCCCAGCTGGGCGTGGCGAAGATCGTCCACTTCGGCAGCGAGGAGCAGAAGAAGACCTGGCTGCCGGCGGTCGCGTCCGGCGACTGCCTGCCGACCATCGCGGTCACCGAACCGCAGTCCGGTGGGCATGTCCTGGGCATGGCCTCCACCGCGGTCCGCGACGGCGACGACTACGTCCTCAACGGCCGGAAGTGCTATGTCGGCAACAGCCACGTCGGAGATCTGCACGGGGTGGTGGTGCGCACCGGCGAGGGCTCGAAGGGCCTGTCGGCGTTCCTCGTGGAGTCCGGCACCGCTGGCTTCCGGGTCGGCCCGCAGCGGCCCGCGATGGGCCTGCACGGCTTCAGCTTCGGCGAGTTGTTCTTCGACGACTGCCGAGTGCCGGCGACGCACCTGCTGGGCCGGGAGGGCGACGGGCTGGCCGTGGCGTACTCCTCCAGCATGCTGTACGGGCGACCGAATCTGACGGCGGTCTCGCTCGGCATCCACCAGGCCGTCCTGGACGAGACCACGGCTTTCTGCACCGAACGGCGGCGCTACGGCGAGCCGCTGGCGGAACTGCCGAACATCAAGCTGAAGTTGGGCCGGATCCAGTCCCGGTTGCTGCTGGCCCGGCTGTCCGCATACCACGCGGTGCACCTGCTGGACCAGGGACTGGCGTGCGATGCGGAGCTGATGAACGCCAAGTTGGTGAATGTGGAGTCGGCACTGGAGTCCGCGCGGGACACGATGGACATCCACGCCGCCTGCGGGCTGTTCACCGACCGGCCGGTGGAACGTTTCCTACGCGACGCGCACCACATCTTCGCGCCGGCCGGCACCTCCGACATCCAGCTGTTGCGGCTGGGCGAGTTGGCGCTGGGGCAGGGGAAGGGCGAGTGGTCGGGCCGGCTCGCGGAGCTGCTGCGACCGGCGTCGGCGGAGTGGTCGGAGGAGGACGGGCTGCCCGGCGGGCGGGAGGCGCTGGCCCGGGTGTCCTGAGGGTCGGACGCCCGGAGAGCCGGGTGTGCCGGGCGGCGCTCCGCGGCGCCACCCGGGCGCGGGCCCCGGCCGGCCGTCGGGCCTCCGGGGCCGCGGGGCGCACCCGGTCAGGAGGCGTCGGACTCCCGCTGTCGCTGTTCCATCTCGTGGATCAGCGCGACGAGTTCGGCGGCGAACGCCTTGATGGTGTGCAGTCCCTCGCGTCCCCAGGGCCGGGGTTCGCGGTCGATGACGCAGACGGTGCCCAGGGTCGTCCCGGTGTGGTCGATCAGCGGAGCGCCGAGGTAGGTGCGGATGCCGAGCTCGTCGACGACGGGGTTGCCGGCGAACCGCGGGTAGTCGCAGACGTCCTCCAGCACCAGCGCCTTGCGCCGCACCACGACGTACGGGCAGTAGCCGTGGTCCCGGGCCATGATCCGCTCCGGGCGGCCGCTGGGCGGCGCCGGGCCCAGCTCGACGGAGGTGTCGAGGTCGGGGGCGTAGAGACCGGCGAAGTACTGCTCGTGCTCGTCGATGAAGTTGACCATGGCGTAGGGGGTGTTGGTGGTCCGGGCGAGCCTGCGCGCGAACTGGTCGAACGCGGGCAGCGGGTTCTTGCCGATGCCCAGCTCGCGCAGCCGGGCCACCCGGGCCGGCGCCTCGTGGTCCTCCGGGGTGATCAGCAGCCGGCGCGTCAAGTCGTCCGTGAGGTGGGGAAGTTCGGACGAGGGATAGCGCCAGGACGGATAGCGCGAGGGGAACGGGAAGCGTGCGGAGGGGACGTTCATGACGGCTCCGGGGTGGAGGTGAGGACAGGTGAGGAGAGGAGGTGGGCGACGAGGGACAGCAGGACCTGGGTGCCTGAGGCGCACTGGCGGGCGTCGCAGAGCACGACCGGGATCTCCGGGGCGAGATCCAGGGCGGCCCGCACCTCTTCGGGCCCGTAGTGGTGGCCGCCGTCGAACTCGTTGACCGCGACGACGAACTGGATGCCGCGCCCCTCGAAGAAGTCGACCGCGGCGAAGCACTGGTCCAGCCGCCGGGTGTCGGCGAGCACCACCGCGCCGAGCGCACCGTGCGACAGTTCCTCCCACAGGAACCAGAAGCGGTGCTGCCCGGGCGTGCCGAAGAGGTAGAGGACGTGCTCCGGGCCGAGGGTGATCCGGCCGAAGTCCATGGCGACGGTCGTGGTGGTCTTGTCCGCGACGCCTGACAGGTCGTCGGTGCCGACGCTGATCTGGGTGATGAGCTCCTCGGTGCTGAGCGGTGCGATCTCGCTGACCGCGCCGACGAAGGTGGTCTTGCCGACGCCGAACCCGCCCGCGACCAGGACCTTCACCGCGGTGGGGAAGGAGTCGGCCTCGGGATCCCCGGGGAGCCGGGGATCAAAGTCGTTGACGAAGTCCATGCAGCACCGCCTCCAGCAGGGCACGGTCGGTACGGGGGGCGGGCCCGGCCGAGGCGGCCGAGGGGGTTCGCGCGGTGAGCGCTCCGCAGTCGACGAGGTCGGCGAGGAGCACCTTGGTGACCACGGCGGGCAGCCGGACGCGCGCGGCGACCTCGGCGACCGGGACGGGCCGACCGCACAGCCCCAACACCCGGTCGTAGTCCGGCCCTTGGAGGCCGGCGGGTCGCCGTCCGGTCGCCCGCACCATGGTCATCAGATCGAAGTGCGCCGTGGGCCGGGTGCGGCCCCTGCTGACCGTGTACGGGCGGACCAGCCGGCCCGCCACGTCGTCGACCCACGGTGCGTCCGGGCCGGGCGACCGCTGCCGGCGGGGCAGGGCAACGGTCAACGGCCACCCGCCGGGGCCTGGTGGCGCGGGGGCGTCGCCAGGTACGGCCGGACGCTCTTGACCAGCATCCCCATCTCGTAGCCGAGCACGCCGGCGTCGGCCTCGCGGGAGGCGAGGACGGCCAGGCACGCGCCGGACCCGGCGGCGGCGACGAAGAGGAAGGTCTGCTCCATCTCGACGACGACCTGGAGGATGTCGCTGCCCTCCCCGAAACGGGAACCGGCGCTGCGGGCGAGCGAGTACAGGCCGGAGGAGAGCGCCGCCATGTGGTCGGCGACGTCCGGTTCGAAGCCGTGGGATGCCTTGACCAGGCCGTCGGCGGAGAGCAGGACGGCGCTGCGGGTGTGCGGTACCCGTTGGACGAGTCCGGTCAGCAGCCAGGAAAGGTCGGTGTGCTGATTGCCGCGGAACTCCGCGGGCGCCTGCGCGCGCACTTCACTCACCATGGTGGGGGTCGTCTCCTCGGGGGCGGGCCATCGGGGCGTCGTGATCAGGGGCAAGGAGCAGTTCGGGGTCTCCGGGGCTGCCGGGGGTGCCGTCCTGGCCCGGGGTGGTGGCAGGAGCGGGGGCGAGGTGGCCGGCGGCGGCGAGGCCGGCCGCGTAGCTGGGGTCGCCGCGGCTGAAGCCGCGCTGGTAGGCGGCCATCAGGTTGGGGTCGTGAAGGCGGTCGGGGCCGGTGCGGTGCGGCGGCGGGGGCGCGTCGCGCAACTGGGGGGCGATGTGGGCCTGTTTGACGCGGCGCGGCAACCGGGGGCGGGCGACGTCGTCGGCGGGCGGCGGCGGGGGCGGCAGGACCACCGGCCCCGGGTCGGCGGGGTGCCCGCCGCCGAGCGGTGCCCCGGTCGGGCCGTCGGGTGCGCCGGAACCGTGCTGCGGGGCGTTGGCGGCGGCCTCGACGCTGGCGGCGGTGGCCGAGGCCGGGGTGCGGACGATGCGCCGACGGGTGGGTCGGGCGTCGGTGCTGGCGCCGGTGCCGGTGCCGGTGCCGGTGGGGAGGACACCGACCGCGGCGGCGAGGGCGTCGGTGTCGGTGTCGGCTGCGGGCAGCGCCGGGGCGGGGGTGCCGGCGTCGGACGGGGTCGGGCCGGCGGCGACCTCCCGGCGGTCGGGGACGTCGTCGAACCGGTCGCCGTAGGGCCGTTGGCCGCGCCCGGGACCCGGGTCGGGTTCCTCGTCCTCGTCCTCCATGCCGTCCGGGAACTCCTCGCGGGTCTCGGCCGAGTTGGCGCCCAGCAGCTCCGGCGGGACGATCACGACGGCCTGCACGCCGCCGTAGATGCTGCTCTGGAGCCGCACCAGGAGGCCGTGCCGCTGGGCGAGCGAGGAAACCACGTAGAGGCCGATCCGGCCGTCGTCCAGGAGCTCGGTGAGGTCGATCCGCTCGGGGTCGGCCAGCAGCCGGTTCATCTGCTCCTGTTCCTCGGGCGACATCCCCAGGCCGCGGTCCTCGACCTCGACGGCAAGCCCCGCGGTGACGTGCCGGGCCCGCACCGTGACCGGCGTCTCCGGATCGGAGAACTCGGTGGCGTTCTCGACGAGTTCGGCGAGCAGGTGCACGACGTCGGCGACGGCGTGCCCGCGCAGGGTGCCCTCGAAGGGTGACACCAGCTTGATCCGGGTGTACTGCTCGACCTCGGCGGTGGAGGAGCGGACGACCTCGGTCAGGGTGATCGGGCGGGTCCACTGGCGGCGGGTGATGGCGCCGCCGAGGACGGCGAGGTTCTCGGCGTGCCGGCGGATCCGGGTGGCCAGGTGGTCGATGACGAACAGGCCCTTGAGCAGGTCCGGGTCCTCGACCTGGTGCTCCATCTCGTCCAGGGTCAGGATCTGGCGGTGGACCAGGGACTGCAGGCGCCGGGCGAGGTTGACGAAGACCTCCAGCTTCTGCTGGTTGCCGGTGGCGTCGCTGCGGACGATGCCCACCGCCTCGATGAGCGCGGCCTCGGCGGCCCGGCCGGTGGCGGCGACCTCGTGGGCGAGCCGGCCCAGGGCGTCGCCGCCGGGCTCCGCCAGCGGCTCCCGGTCTTCGGGGGGCCGCAGCCATTCGTCGTTGCGCACCCGGTCCAGGAGGTCGGCGAGGTCGGTCTGGGCGCGGGCGCACACCTGGCGCAGCTGCCCGCAGCGGCGCGCCAGACCGCGCGCCTCGGCGCCGCCCGCCAGGCCGCCGAGCAGGACGACGGCGCAGACCACGGCGAGGCCGCCGGCCAGCACCGCCCACTCGCGGCCGGTGAGCCGGGCGCCACCGCTGCGCACCACGAACGCGGCGACGCCCGCGCAGACGACGGCCGCGAGCAGGGCGGGGACGGCGGCGAGCCGGATCAGGCGGGACCGTATGGCTGCGTCGGACACCGGCTCCGGGAAGGCCGCCCGGCCGTGCCGTCCCCCACGGGACCTGGGAGTCTCCGGGGACGTCTCGGTCCTCTGCGGGGTAGCGGTAGGCATGGGCGCCCTCCGGATCGGCCGTTGGCAGTTCACGGAGCACGCACGCTAGTTGTTGCGGGGGTGGGGTTCGGACCCCCTTCGGGGTTTCGCTACCCCACGCCACCTCCTTGAGGAGGCACCCTCCGCACGGAAGTGCGAAAAGATCCGAACTCCCGTACAGAAAACGGCCGTTGAGGACGGGAACATTCGCCTCAACCGCACCACGACCCCCGCCTCACCACGGGAGTTCCCCCAAGGACCGGCCCCACCACGACGGCCCGCCCCGGCCACCCCTGCCCACCCTGACGCGCTGCGCGCGAGGGGGCAGCACTGTACTCACCTGACGCCGACACCGACCTTGCGGAGGTCTCGGATGCGGCACCGGCGCGACGTCCGCGCAACGCCGGTGCCGCGGCGACGACTACCGCTCGGCCACCAGCTCCTGCCGGTCGACCGAGGGCACCGGCGGCCATGCCGGCCAGCCGTGCGCGGGCGGCACGGCGACCGCCCGCCACCACGGATACGGAGCCGGCGGGTCGGCCGGCTCGAACGGCTTGCCGGGCACCGGCGTCACCACACCGGCACCCGCCCTGTGACCGGCGTACAGGGTCCGCTCCCCGGGCTCGGCCCAGGGATGCGGGGCGAGGTTGAACGTCCCCCAGTGGATCGGCATCATCACGCCGACGGACGGGTCGCCCTGTTGCAGGTCGCGGTGGGCCCGCATGCCCTCCTCCGGGGTCATGTGGATGTCGGGCCAGAAGTCCGAGTACGCGCCTATCTGGATCATCGTCGCATCGAACGGACCGTGCGCCGCGCCGATCTCGGCGAAACCGGCGAAGTATCCGGTGTCGCCGCTGTGGTAGATGCGGTGCTCGGGACCGGCGACCACCCAGGAGGCCCACAGGGTGTGCTGGGGGCCGCGCAGACCGCGACCGCAGAAGTGCTGGGCCGGCGTGGCGGTGAGGGTCAGCCCGCCGACCCGGGTCGACTCGTGCCAGTCCAGCTCGGTGATCCGCGCCGCGGGCACGCCCCAGAACTCCAGGTCGGCGCCGATGCCGAGCGGCACGACGAAGACCGCGCCGGAGTCGGCCAGGCCCTTGATGGTGGGCATGTCGAGGTGGTCGTAGTGATCGTGCGAGATCACCACGACGTCGACCGGCGGCAGCTCCGCCAACTCCACCGGCACCGGATGCAGCCGCTTGGGCCCGGCCCAGCCGAACGGTGAGCAGCGCTCGCCCCAGACCGGGTCGAAGAGCACCCGCCGCCCGTCGATCTCGGCGAGCACACTGGAGTGTCCCGTCCAGGTCAGCCGCAGCCCGGAGGCGGGCGGGCGGCCCCAGTCCTCGGCGGTCGGGCGGTGCACCGGGATCCGTCCGACCGGCGCCCGCCGCAGCCGCCCTGCGCGATGGAGCTGTGTGCGCGCCATCGGCAGCGCGGCACCGCGCAGCAGCTGTCGGATGGGGGCCGGGTTGCGGAACTGACCGTCCACGAACTGCGGCGATCTGCGCATCCTCGCCAACCGCTCCCCCGTCGGCTCGGCGCCGAAGCTCGCGGGGCGCAGCGCGGTCAGGCGCGTGGGGCGGGGTCGGGATGCGGTCACGGCACCTCCATGGTCGGGGCAGTCGCGAAGTGAACGGACCGCGCGAACGCTGGGTTCCGGCACCGCCGGGCCACCCTGCGGGCCCCCGGCTCCGGCGCCGGCACTCTCCCGGACAAACGGCCCGGCCGGCCGATGCATTCCCGGCCCGGCACGACGGATGCGCAGACGTGCTTACGACGGCATGGCCGGGAGCGCCAGTCCAAGACACCCGTTCGGGTGAAGGGAAGGGAAGGCGGGTCAGCGGATCCGGTGGGCGGCGCCGCGCGGGGCCGCCCACCGGATCCGCTGACCCGTTGTCACGCCGCCTCCACCGCGGCCGGTGGGTGCGGCAGGCCCGGGCGGCGCGGCAGGAGGACGGTGCGCAGCAGGACGTGCGGGGTCATCAGGCGGGAGGGCGGGGCGGTGAGGCAGAAGACGTCCCGGAAGGCGGCGCCGACGACCCGGTCGATGGCGGCGCGGGCGGCGAGCCGGCCGAGGTACCACGTCGTCAGCCGCTCGCCGAGGCCCGCCGTGGTGGCGGCCCCGCCGACATAGGGGCGGTCCGCGCCGACCGCGGTCATCCAGGCCGGTTCCGCGGCCCGGCCGATCGCCCGCTGTGCCCGGGCGAGGACGCCGGGCCCGAGGCCGCCGGCCGCGTCGAGGGTGTCCCGCACGGCCAGTGCGCCGAGCGCGGCCACCGACATGCCCTGGCCGTAGACCGGGTTGAAGGTGCAGGTGGCGTCCCCGAGGACCAGGAGGCCGTCCGGGGCTGCACCGGGGCGCTCGTAGTGCCGGCGGCGGTTGCAGGTGTCGCGGAAGCCGTGCACCGGCGAGACCGGTTCGGCGCGGGCCAGCAGTTCGTGGACGTAGGGGTCGCCGATGGTGGCGCTGAAGGCGGCGAACTCCGTCTCGTCCGTGGGCGGGTGGTGGCCGCGCACCCCGGACAGGGTCAGCAGCCAGTTGCCGTCCTCCACGGGGACGTAGGCGGCGCCCCGCGGGCACTCGGGCCAACCGGGGACGTTGACGCCGACCTCGGGTGCGCCGTCCTGGTCGAGGGGGCGGTACATCCGGGTGGCGTAGGCGAGACCGGAGTCGACGGTCTCCTCCTGCGGCGCCCGGCCGCCCAGTTCCGCACACCACCGGGGCGTACGGGAGCCCCGCCCGGAGGCGTCCACGACCAGGTCGGCGGGGAGCACCCGGGCCGTCCCGGCGGAGCGGTCGCCGTCGCGGGTGCGGACCTTGACGCCGGTGACCCGCCGGGCGTCGCCGGCGAGGCCGACGGCCTCGGTCGCCTCCAGGACCTCGACGCGGGTCGCCGGGCCGGTGTCGCCGCGCAGCACCCGCTCGCGTACCACGGCGTCCAGGACCGGTCGGGTGACGCTCAGCGTGGGATGCCGGCGCTCGTCGAAGCGGCGCTGCCAGCCGGTGGGCGTGCGGGTGAGCAGATCGCGCGGCAGATACAGTCTGCGGGCCCCGGCCGCGGTGAGCGCGGCGACCGTGCCGGGCAGCAGCCGGTCCACTGCGCGCTGTCCGCCGCTGAGGAGAAGATGCAGGTGGCGGGCTTGCGGGACGCCCTTGCGGAAGGTGCGGTCGGCCGGGTAGCGGTCCCGTTCGACGACCGTGATCGTCTCGACGTGGCCGCGGAGGGCGGTGACGGCGAGCATCCCGGCTAGTCCGCCGCCGATCACTATCGCGGTCCGCCCGCGCCCGGTGTGCTCCGCCATGCGTGCCCCTTCTCCCCGACGGCCGGCCGTCGCCCCCGGTGCCGGACCCGATCACTGCTGCGCCTCAGCCTCAGCGCCCGCCGCGCCGGTGTCAACGGCCCGTTCCCCACCCCGACCGATTCGATGACCCGACCGTACAACTCCCCCTTCACCTCACTCTCCTGGTGAGTCGAAGGGGAGGGAATCCGACGTCCGACGGGGGTCGGGCTGACGGGCCGTCGGGGGCGCGCGACCGGGGCCGTCGCCTGCTCACCAGCGCCCTGCGGACCTGCGCGGCGGCCTCGGGGACGCCCCTTCCCTCGCGCGTCACACCAGTCCCTAACATCCCGATATGAGGCGAGTGTGCGTCTAGACTCCCGACGGCGGGCGCACCGCGGCCGCGGCCGCTCCCACCAGCACGGGACTCGTCTCACCAGCAAGGGATTCAGGGACGCTTGTGACCTTCCAGCAGGTATCTGAGCCATATGACGTACTCGTCGTCGGCGGATCGGGCGTGGACACCATCGTGCGGGTCGGCGCGCTGCCCGTACCGTCCGCCGACAGCCATGCGGTGCCGCCCATCAGCGAATGGGCCGGGCACACCGGTACCGGTGTCGCGCTCGGCTGCGCGGCGCTGGGACTCACCACCGGATTCGTGGACTTCCTCGGCGACGATCCGCCGGGCGCCCTGGTCCGCGAGCGGTTGGCCGGCAGCGGCGTCGACTTCCACCCGCTGATCTCCCCGCACGGCACCCGCCGTGCGGTCAACCTCGTCTCGCCCGACGGCCGCCGGATGTCCTTCTACGACGCCCGCGACCCGCTCGATCTCCGGATGTCGCCCGAGCACTACCTTCCGCTCCTGCGCCGCACCCGGCACGTCCACCTCACGATCAGCCACTTCGCCCGTCACCTCTACGAGGACATCGAGGCGCTGGGCGTCCCGGTCTCCACGGACCTGCACGACTGGGACGGCCTGACCGAGCACCACCGCGACTTCGCGTTCCGCTCGGACCTGGTCTTCCTCAGCACGGCCGGGGCCGGCGAGCGGATCAGCTCGATCATGCGGGAGATCCTCCGCGAGGGACGGGCCCAGGCGGTGATCGCCACCGCCGGCGCGGGCGGCGCCTATCTGCTCACGCCCGAGGACCGCACCCCGCGCCTGGTGCCGGCCGCCGTGCCGCCCGCCCCGGTCGTGGACAGCAATGGCGCCGGAGACGCCTTCACCTGCGGTTTCCTCTACGGCAGGATGTCGGGCCGGGACCTGGAGGAGTGCGCCAGGCTCGGTGCGGTGGCGGGTGCGCACGCCTGCACGGCGGCGGGCACCCACACCGCCCTCGCCGGGCCGGACGACCTCAGGGCCGCCCTCGCCCCGCCTCCGCAGGCCCCGGTACCCGCCGCCGAGGTCGAGCCCGAGCCTGAGGTCGAACCCGAACGCGAGCCCGAACCCGAGCCCGAGGCCGAGGTCTCCGCGACCGGCGCCTAGGGCGTGTCCGCAAAGTCCCGTCGTTCGCCCGGAGGGCGGGTCGGGCGGTGTTCGGTGCGTGCTCTCGGCGTGCCGAGAGCCGAACGGCAGGCGGGACTTTGCGGACACGACCCGGCTCCCGGCCCCGAGCCCGGGGCTCCACGCGACGCCCTTCCGTGCCGTCCGGGGCCGCGCCACTTCAGTCCTTGCGGCCCACCACCCCGTAGAAGATGGTGTTGTTGAGTTCCACCGGACCGGGGACGGCGCCGTCCGGTCGCCACAGCGGCACCCGCACGACGCCCGGCTCCAGAGGGGTGAACGGCCCGAGGAGAGCGGCGATCTCGTCCTTGGTGCGCAGCGCGAGCGGGGTGGTGGCGCTCTTGTAGACCTCCTCCACGTGCGCCCGGGCCGCCTCGTCGACCCGGCCCTCGGCATAGCCCTCGTACGGTTCGTACGTGCTGTGCGAAAGCACCAGGTGACTGCCGGCCGGCATCGCCGCGCCGAACGCGGCAAGCAGCGCGGCGGGGTTGTCGTCGTCCCCGAGGAAGTCCATCACGCCGCCGACCAGCAGCCCCACCGGCCGATCGAAGTCGATCAGCTCGCGGACCACCGGGTCGTCCAGGACGGCCTTGGGGTCGCGGATGTCGCCGAGTGCGAAGGCGGTGCCCGGGGCGTTGGCGAGCCGGGCCCGGGCGTGGGTGGCGACGATGGGGTCGCTGTCCACATAGACCACCCGGGTCTCGGTGGCGGTCTCCCGGGCCACCTCGTGGGCGTTGGGCGAGGTGGGGATGCCGATGCCGAGGACGAGGAACTGGCGGACGCCGGACGCCACCACCGCGCGCACCGCACGCCGGCGGAAGGCCCCGTTGGCGCGGACGCTGTCGCGCACCTGCGGGTGCAGTTCGATGACCCGGTCGCCGGCGACCCGGTCGACCTCGTAGTTGTCCCAGCCGCCGAGGAAGTAGTCGTACATCCGGGCCGGGTGCGGCCGGCTGGTGTCGATCTCGTCGGCGGCGAAGCCGAGGTGGTCCGGCCCCGGGGGGTACGGACCGATCTCCGGAACGCCGGCGTCCGCCTCGGGAGGGCTGTACTGGTCGCTCATGGCTCCTCCCTCAGTGCGCCGGACACGGCGCCGCGGAGAGCAGGAAGTCGGCGTGGCCGGCCTTCGCGCCCTCGATGAAACTGACCATCTCGCGGTGGGTGTAGATCAGCGCGGGGCCGTCCGGGTCGGTGGACTGGCGCAGCGCGACCCGGCCGTCCCGCAAGCGCATGGCCTCGACGCACTCGCCGCCGTTTCCGCCGCTCCACGGCTTGGACCAGCCGTCGGTGCCCAGTTCATTGGCGGGCATGCCGTTGTAGATACGTATGCGATCCATGGGGGGGTTCAGATCTCCTTGCGAAAGCCACCCAGAATGGCCTCGGTGGTGTGTGCCGGCGCGGCCTGCGCACACATCCGGTCCAGGGCCTCCAGGAACTGCGAGACGTCGTTGCGCTGGTCGAAGTACACGGCTCCGACGAGGCTTTCCGCATACGCGATGTCCGGGAGCTCCGGGATCGGGAAGCGGAAGATGTGGAACGGCCCGTACATGGCGGGGTGCGGGCCCGCAGCGAAGGGCATCACCTGGAGCCGGACGTTCGGCATCGAGGTGGCCTCCATCAGCCGGGTGATCTGGTCGCGCATCACCCTGGGTCCGCCGATGGGCCGCCGCAGCACGGTCTCGTCCATGACGGACCACAGCATCGGGGCGTTCTCACGGGTCAGCAGTGCCTGGCGTTCCATGCGCAGGGCCACGATGCGGTCGATGTCGGCGGGGGCGGCGTGCGGCATGCCGGCGCGCAGCACGGCGGCGGCGTAGTCCTCGGTCTGCAACAGGCCGGGGACGTAGTGCGGTTGGTAGGAGCGGATGAGGTTGGCTTCGCTCTCCAGGCTGACGAAGGCGCTGAACCACTCGGGGAGGATGTCGCGGAAGCGGTGCCACCAGCCGGGGCGGTTGGCCTCGCGGGCCAGCGAGACGAAGCCGTCGATCTCTTTGCGGTCGGTGACGCCGTAGGTCGCCAGCAGCTTCTCGACGTAGGGGATCTTGAGGCCGACCTCGGCCTTCTCCATGCGCCGTATCGTGGCGTGCGTCACGTCCAGCGCGGCGGCGGCGCGCTCGAAGGAGAGCCCCGCCTTCTCCCGCAGATCCTGCAGTCGCTTGCCGAGCACCACCCGCAGGACGGTCGGTGCACCTGCAGACCGTGGGTCCGCCACGTCCCATCCCCTCCAACCAGCTTCAGTGTTCAGCAGTGTGTCATGCCGTCATCAGCTCGAACAGACTGCACTTTCAATTCTGCAAATTACAGACTGATCCTTGCCAACGGTGAGCAACATCGCACATAGTTATGTCGTGGCTTCCTACAAAAACGCTCCGTCGTTAGGGCGATGCGGCGGCTTCCTCGCCCAGAGCCCTCAGGACGCGTTCCACTTGCCGGCGCGGCGCACGTCCGTGCCCGAGGCGCGCAAGCGCGTCAGCGCGCTGCTGCGCGAGTGGGACGCCGCTCAACAGGTCCGCGACGACGTGGAGTTGGTGGTCACCGAGCTGTTCACCAACGCGGTGCGGCACACCGACAGCGAGAAGGTCGGTTGTGAGATCACCCTCGTCGGCGCACACATACGCATAGAGATAACCGACGAGGGCGGCCTCTGCGCCTCAGCACCGCACGCCCGCCCCGGCACCCTCGACCAAGAGGGCGGGCGCGGGCTGCTGCTGGTCTGCGCACTCTCCGAGAGCTGGGGCACCCGCCCCGACGACAGCGGCCGGGGCCAGGTGGTCTGGGCCGACCTGCCGTACCGGACGGCGGCGCACTAGGTCTGTCCGACCCCGACCCGTCGGACAGCCCAAGGCCCCGCGCCGCCGCGAGGCGGGCACGGGGCCTTGGGTGGGGAAATACCTACAGCGGCAGCAGATCGGGGCGCTTGGGCGCGACGTCGTCCCCGGAGGAGACGCCGCGCAGCCGACGGCCGATCCACGGCACCAGGTGCTCGCGCGCCCAGTGGATGTTGTCCCGCCGCGCCTCGGCCGCGGTCCGCTCCGTCTCCGGCGGCCACGGCTGGTCCGGGTCGGCCGGCACCGCGAGCCCCAGCACCTGCGCGGCGCGCAGCGCCACCCGGGTGTGACCGTCGGCGGACAGGTGCAGCCGGTCCTCGCTCCAGGCCCGCCGGTCCTGGACGGACTTCAGCGACCACAGGTCGAGCACCGGGCAGTCATGCCGATCGGCGATGGCCCGCACATGGGCGGTGTACGTGGCGATCTTGCCGCGCAGATGCTTGAGGACCGGGACGCCCCGGGTGTCGAAACCGGTGCACAGCAGCACCGTCGGGACCGTCTCGCGCAGTGCCGCCACGGCCGCCTCGTAACGCTCGGCCACCGCGTCCGGGTCCGAGCCCGGCCGCAGGATGTCGTTGCCGCCGGCGCAGAACGTCACCAGCTCGGGGGCGAGCTGCTGCGCCCGGGGCACCTGCTCCTCGATGATCCGGTCCAAGAGCCGTCCGCGCACGGCAAGGTTCGCATAGCGGAAGTCCCCCTCGTCCCGCTGGTCGGCGAGGAGGACCGCGAGCCGGTCCGCCCAGCCGATGTACGCCCCGTCCGGACCGGGATCTCCGACTCCCTCAGTAAAGCTGTCCCCGACGGCTGCGTACGACCCGATGGCGCTTTCCGCGCTGTTGCTGATGTTCTTCGAATCGTCTGCCACGTCAGGACATACTTCACCTTGAGAAGTGACTTACGCCACCGTAACCAGGGGTTGACGCGAGGTGATTAATGCCACCAAGTCAAATTCTTCTCAAGTTGGAATAATGATCGATCACGAAGTGCTGCCAGGGCGCCACACATGGGGGATGATGCGCGCCGTTGCGCCGGTGTTGCACGGCGCTGCCACCTGATTGCCCATTGCAGCAATGTCGTATCGTCGAAGAAGCCCCCGCCTCGTCGACGAGCAGCGTCGGCGACCGATCCCGAGGAGCGCCCGTGACGCAGCAGACGCCGCAGGTCCCCCAGTCCCCGCCGGAGCTCGCGGAGGTCCGCAACTTCCGTGACGTGGGCGGACTGCCGACCGTGGACGGGCGTCGCATCCGGCACGGGCGGCTCTTCCGCAGCGGCCACCTGGCGCACGCCACCGCAGAAGATGCCGCGTTCCTCGCCGGACTCGGGCTGCACACCATCTTCGACTTCCGCAACGCCGCCGACATCAAGCTGGAGGGACCGGACGTCGCCCTCCCCGGCGTGCAGAACGTCAACATCCCGCTCACCGATCCCGCCGACGGCGCGGAGTTCTGGACGATGGTGCGGGACGGCGAGCTGGAGCACCTGCGGGTCGTGCTCGGCGACGGCAAGGCCGCGGGCCGTATGGCGAACACCTACCGCGAGATCATCACCACCCGCACCGAGGACCACAGCCGGGTGCTGCACGCGCTCGCCGAGGACAGCGTGCCGGCGCTGATGCACTGCGCGGCCGGCAAGGACCGTGCGGGCCTGTCCGTCGCGGTCACCCTGCTCGCGGTGGGTGTGGAGCGGGACGCCATCGTGGCGGACTACCTCAAGTCCAACGAGCCGGCCGGGCGCTACAAGGTCCGCCGCTCGGACAGCTCGGCGGCCGGGATGTCGCCGGAGGTCATGGAGCTGCTGTCGCCGCTGTTCGGCGCGCACCTCGACTACCTCACCGCCGCGTTCGACGCGATCGAGGAGGTCTGGGGCTCGACCGAGTCCTACCTCGCCGACGGGCTGAAGCTCTCGCCGGCCACCCGCGAGCGGCTGCGCGACCAACTGCTGACGGACTGACGCCCTCCGGGGGTGGGTCACGACTCGGTGGCCCACCCGGCCGGGCTGGGTCAGCGGTTGGCGACCGCCTGTTTGACCAGTGTCCGCCCGAAGTCCCACATCAGGCCGCCGCCGCTGTGGGCGTCATCCATGACGGCCGTGAACGCCTCGACGAACCGGTCCACTTCCCGTTCCCCGATGATCAGCGGCGGAATCAGCTTGATGACCTCCAGGTGATCGCCGGAGACCTGGGTGAGGATGCGGTGGCGCTGGAGCAGCGGCACCACGACCATCTGCGCGAACAGCCCCTTGCGGGCGGCCTGCAGCATCGTCCAACGGCTGCGCAGGCCCAGGGACTTGGGGCGGCCGAACTCGATGCCGATCATCAGGCCCCGGCCGCGCACCTCGTGCAGCAGCTCGTACCGGTCGGTCAGCGCGGCCAGTCGGGAGCGCAGCAGATCACCGGTCCGCCGGGCGTTGGCGACGATCCCCTCGTCCTCCATCACCGAGAGCACCGCCAGACCGGCCGCCATCGCCTGGGCGTTGGCGCCGAAACTGGCGGAGTGCACCAGCACCCGGTCCATGGACGAGTAGACCTTCTTGAAGATCCACTCCTTGCCCAGGGTGGCGCCGACCGGGACGTAGCCGCCGGAGAGCGCCTTGGCGACGCAGACCAGGTCCGGTTCCACTCCCTCCTCGTGCTGGTAGGCGAAGAAGTCGCCGGTGCGGCCGAGGCCGGTCTGCACCTCGTCGGCGATCAGCAGGGCCTTGTGGCGGTGCAGCAACTCCTGGGCGGCGCGCAGGAATCCGGGCGGGGCGGCGGTAACACCCTTGCCCTGGACGGGTTCGACGACGAAGCCCGCCACGTCGCCGCGGCCCAGCTCCCGCTCCAGCGCCGCCAGGTCGCCCAGCTCGATGGCGGTGTCGGGCAGGAGCGGGGCGAAGCCGTCGCGGAAGCCGTCCTCGCCGTTGACCGAGAGCGAGCCGGTGGTCAGGCCGTGGAAGGCGTGGGTGCAGTAGAGAATGCGCGGGCGGCCGGTGGCGCAGCGGGCGAACTTCAGGGCGGTCTCGACCGCCTCGGTGCCGCTGTTGCCGAAGAAGACCCGGTCCAGGTGCGGCGCGTGGCGCAGCAGCTTCTCGGCTAGCAGTCCGGGCAGCGGCGGGCAGTCGAAGCGGGTGAGGTCGGCGAGCTGGGCGTCGAGCACGTCGTGCAGGGCCCGGCGGACGACCGGGTGGTGCCGGCCCAGGCCCATCACGCCGAAGCCGGCGAGCATGTCGAGGTAGTCCTGGCCGTCGGCGTCGTAGAAGTAGGCGCCCTCGGCCCGTTCGTAGAACTTGTCGAAGCCGATGGTGTGCAGCATCCGCGGGAGCTGGTGGTTGAGGTGGCGGCTGTGGAGTTCGTAGCGCTCGGCGCCGCGTTCGGCGAGCAGCTCGGTCAGGTCGAATCCGGTCACGAGGTGTTCTCCTTACGGGCGGCGGGCCGGGCCGCCCAAAGCCGGGCCGGCGGCACCGGGACGCCCGGTGCCGCCGGCTCTCCGCTCGTCGCGTCAGCCGCGGTTCCCGGCGATGGTCTCCCTGGCCGCCCGGAGGGACTCCTTCAGGGAGCCCATGGTGGCCAGGACGGCGGTGGGCTCGTAGCCGCAGTGCGCCATGCAGTTGGCGCACCGCGGGTCCTTGCCCCGGCCGTACTTCTCCCAGTCGGTCTCCTCGATCAGCTCGCGGTAGGTCGGGACGTAGCCGTCGCTCATCAGGTAGCAGGGGCGCTGCCAGCCGAAGAGCGAGTAGTTGGGGATCGCCCAGGCCGTGCACGGGAAGTCGGCCTTGCCCTCCAGGAAGTCCAGGAAGAGCGGGCTGTGGTTGAGCCGCCACCGCCGGCGGTTGCCGCCGGCGAACGCCTTCCGGAACAGCTCCCGGGTCTGCTCCACGCCCAGGAAGTGCTCCTGGTCGGGGGCCTTCTCGTAGGCGTAGGCGGGCGAGAGCATCATCTCGTCGACCTTCAGGTCGTCGTTGAGGAAGTTGAGGACCTCGATGATGGTCTGCGGGGTGTCGGTGTTGAAGAAGGTGGAGTTGGTGGTGACCCGGAAGCCGCGCCGCTTGGCCTCCTTGATGGCCGCCACCGCCTCGTCGAAAACGCCCTCCTTCGCGACGGATTCGTCGTGTCGTTCCCGCATTCCGTCGATGTGCACCGCGAAGGCGAAATAGGGCGAGGGCGTGAACTTTTCCATCTTCTTGCGCAGCAGCATCGCGTTGGTGCACAGGAAGACGTACTTCCGGCGGGCCACCAGCTGTCGGACGATCTCGTCGATCTGAGGGTGCATCAAAGGTTCGCCGCCGGCGATGGAAACCATCGGGGCGCCGGATTCCAGCACCGCGCCCACCGCCTGGGCCACCGGCATCCGCTGCTTGAGCACCCCGGCCGGATGCTGGATCTTCCCGCATCCCTCGCACTTGAGATTGCAGGCGAAGAGCGGTTCCAGCTCGACAATCAGCGGAAATTTCTCCCGCTTGCGCAGCACTTTCTGTTCAAACAGATAGGTCCCGACCCGGATGGATTGACGGAGCGGCATGGCCATCTGGCTCACCTCCTGGGGAGCAACAAAGAACGGTGCCATTCAAAGAAAACAGGAAAGACCGAGCGCAGCACCCGGAAGGCAGATATTCCACCGTGTACCGTCCCAATGCGCACGAGTTCATGTTCCGGAGCGTCCACGACCACCCGGACGGCCGCAACCGCGCGGCTGCCGCAGCGCACCGCCGTCCGGAGCGTCGCGGCGGACTCCATGTCCACCGCGATCGCCCCCTCGGCGTGCAGTGCGGCCCGCTCCGCGCCCCGTACGACGTGGTCGGAACCGCGCAGCAGTCCGCGGTGCACCCGCAGGCCGCGGTCCCGCAGGGCACGCACCAGGGGGCCGTTGTCCGGGCAGGGCACGTCGGGGACGCCGGGCCGGTGGTCCCGGGTCGCCTCGGCGACGATCACGTCGCCGGGCCGCATCCCGGGAACCAGCCCGGCGCAGAAACCGCTGGCCACGACGGCCGAGCCGGCGGTGGCCGAGCCCGCACCCAGCGCGGCGGCGACGGCGCGCTCCGCGGCCTGGGGACCCATGCCGGTGCGGAGGGTGACCGCGGGGGAACCCGTCGCCCCGTGGCCACCGCCCCGCAGCGCGAACCGTTCGATGCCGAGCGCACAGGCGACCAGCAGCGGCGGATCCGCGTCCGGCGGGGGCCGTCTCGGCATCAGTCCCCCACCGATGCCCCGGCGGTTCCGCCGGCGGCCGGTCCGCCGTGGACGTAGCGGCCGAGGGCGGTCAGGGGGAAGACCTGGCGGTAGAGGTGGTAGTTGATGGAGAAGTCCCACGGGAAGCCGGTGCCGGTGAAGTACGGCTCGTCCCAGGAGCCGTCCGGCAGTTGGGTCTCCACCAGCCAGCGCACCCCGCGGCGCACCGCCTCGCCGTCCCGCTCGCCGGCCGCGAGCAGCGCCATCAGCGCCCAGGCGGTCTGCGAGGCGGTGGAGGCGCCGCGCCCGGCCCAGCGCTCCTTGTCGCGGTACGAGCGCTGGTCCTCGCCCCAGCCGCCGTCGTCGTTCTGCACCCGCTCCAGCCAGCTGACGGCCCGTCGGACGGCGGGGTGCGAGGCGGGGATCCCGGCGGCGGCCAGGGCCGGCAGCACCGACCCGGTGCCGTAGACGTAGTTGGTGCCCCAGCGCCCGAACCACGCGCCGCCTGGCTCCTGTTCGGCCAGCAGCCAGGCGAGGCCGCGGCGGGTCCGCGGGTCGTGCGCCCGGCCGACCTCGGCGAGCATCTCGACGACATGGGCGGTGACGTCGGCCGAGGGCGGGTCGATGACCTCGCCGAAGTCGCAGAACGGCAGCCGGTTGGGAAACGGGCTGGTGTTGTCGGCGTCGAACGCGCCCCAGGCGCCGTTCTTCGACTGCATCCCGACGTTCCACCGCACCGCGCGGTCGATGGCGGCCTCGACCCGCTCCGGGTCGGGGTGCCGGACCCGGCGCAGCGCCAGGACCACCTCGGCGGTGTCGTCGATGTCCGGGTAGTTGTCGTTGTGGAACTCGAAAGCCCAGCCCCCGGAGGGGAGTTCGGGGCGTCGCACGGACCAGTCGCCGGGCCGGTCGATCTGCTCGCCGAGCATCCAGTCGGCGGCCCGGACCAGCTGCGGGTGGTCGGCGGGCACCCCGGCGTCGGCCAGCGCGATGGTGGCCAGGCAGGTGTCCCAGACCGGGGACTGGCACGCCTCGATCATCCGGGTGGGGGCACTCCCCCTGGCTTCGCCGGGGGGACCCCCACCCGGGCTGTCGGGCCCAGGGGGACCGTCCTCGCGCCACACGGCGAACCGGTCCAGGGATTCCAGGCCGGCCCGCAGCACCGGGTGGTCGAGGTCGTAGCCGAGCAGGTGCAGGGCGATGACGGAGTAGACGGCGGGGGGCTGGATGCCGCCCCAACAGCCGTCGTTCTCCTGCCGTTCGACGATCCAGCGGGCGGCCGAGCGCATCGCGGCGGCACGCGGCCGGCGCAGGGCGACCTTGTGGTAGAGGTGCAGCGCCTTGTCCAGGCGCTGGAAGAGGCCGTCCCAGCTCACGGCCGGGGCCAACGGCCGCGGCGGGTTGGGGTTGCGGGGGTCTGCGTGCAGCTCGTCGAGGGCGAACGGCGCCGGGCGGACCGGGCGCTTGGCCGAGACGACGGTCAGCGGGACGATGGTCTGCCGGGCCCAGCAGCCGAAGGCGTAGATGCTGAGCGGGAACCACTTCGGGAAGTAGATCAGCTCCGGGGGGAGTTCGGGCAGGTCGTCCCACTTCCACCAGCCGAAGAGGGCCAGCCAGATCCGGGTGAAGACCCGGGAGGCGGCGATGCCGCCGTGCTCGCGGATCCAGCCGGAGGCGGCGGCCATGTGCGGGGCGTCCGGCTCGTCGCCGGCCAGCCGCAGTGCCACGTACGCCTCGATGGTGGCGGAGAGTTCGCCGGGGCCGCCGTGGAAGGTGGCCCAGGTGCCGTCCTCGCACTGCTCGCCGCGGATGTAACGGGCGGCGGCCTCGGTGATCTCGGGGTCCTGGATGCCCAGGAACTGACGGAGCAGCAGGTCCTCGGCGTCCATCGTGACGTTGGTCTCGAGGTCGCCCTTCCACCAGCCGGCGGGGTCCTGGAGGGAGAGCAGGTAGTCGGTGGCGCGGGTGGTCGCTTCCCGCGCGGCATCCGCCGTGTCCTGGAGCACGGCGGTGCCCGGTCTGCCGTCCGGGCCGGCCTGTGCGGTCTCGGCGGCGGCATCGGTGGCCGAGGAGCTCCGGGGCGGGAGCGCCCCGGTGCTGCCGTCGGTCGTCGCTGTCATGGCTTCCCCTTCTGCAGTGAACTGTCAATGCGTGCTCAGGGATTCCGTCGGCCGGCACCGAAACGGCGCCGGCCGGCGACTGCGATCTAGTTCGTGTTGATGGTCATCATCTCTCTCGTACGACGACGAAGTCCGCGAGCGCAACCAGCTGCGCGCGGACCCGTTCCGGCATGTCGATCTCGTCCAGGGCGGCGATCGCGGTGGCGTGCTGCCGGCGGGCCTCCTCGGAGGTCCACTCGCGGCCGCCGGCCTCCTCGATCAACGCCGCGCGGGAGGCGAATTCTTCCTCGGTGAAGTCGGCGATCTCGGTCTCGCTCTTCTTGGCGTCGGCGGCCAGGATCTCGGCGAGCCGCTCGGAGGCGGGTCCACCGGCGGCGAGCGCGGCCACGACCGGCAGCGACTTCTTGCGCTGCCGCAGGTCGCTCCAGGTCTGCTTGCCGGTGGCCTCCGGGTCGCCCCAGATGCCCAGCAGGTCGTCCACGGCCTGGAAGGCGAGGCCGAGGTGGTAGCCGTACTTCTCCAGGATGTCGGCGGTGTGGTCGTCGGCGCCGCCGAGGACCGCACCGATGGAGACCGCGCAGGCGAGCAGGGCGCCGGTCTTGTTGCCCTCCATCTCCAGGCACTCCTCGACGGTGACCCGCTCGCGGTGCTCGTAGGAGATGTCCTGGGCCTGACCGTCGATCAGCTTGCGGGTGGCCAGGGTCAGTCGGCGGGTGGCGCGGCCGGCGTCGACCGTGCCGAGCTCCAGCAGTATTTCGTTGGCCAGCGCGAACAGCGCGTCGCCGACCAGGATGGCCTGGGCGGGGCCGTGCACCTTCCACACGGTGTCGCGGTGCCGGCGCTGTTCGTCGCCGTCCATCAGGTCGTCGTGCAGCAGCGAGAAGTTGTGCACCAGCTCGACGGCGACCGCACCGGGCACGCCGACCGCGGGGGCGGCGCCGGCGACCTCGGCGGACAGCAGGGCGAGCGCGGGCCGCACCGCCTTGCCGCCGTCACCGGCGCTGGGCTTGCCGTCCGCGTCGATCCACCCGAAGTGGTAGGCGGCGACGGTGTCCATGGGAGGGGCGAGCCTGGCCACGGCGGCACGCAGCACGGGAGTGGCGAGTGTCCGCCCGCGCTCCAGCAGCGCGGTGACGCTCGCGGTGTCGATAGCCGGGGAAGCCACGGTTTCTCCTCTGTTTCCGATGCTTGTGCTCGTGCGAGCGCCCGTATGCGCGGTCATGCCGCCTCCTGAGGCAACTGGCCCTGGGGGACGCCGAGTTCGGTGAGTGCTGCACGGGCGGCGGCGGTGCCGCTGCGGACGGCGCTCTCCATGGTCGCGGGCCACCCGGTGGCGGTCCACGCACCGGCCAGGAACAGGCCGGGGACTTGGGTGCGGGCGGCCGGGCGGAGCCGGCCGACGCCCGGTGCGGGTGCGAAGGTCGCGGTGCGCTCGCGGGTGACGAAGAAATCGAGGATCCGGGCGCCCCGGGCGGCCGGCAGCAGCCGTTCCAACTCGGGGAGGTAGCGGGCGCGGAGTTTGGCGACCGGCTGGTCGATCTCCTCCTGCGCGGCCGACTGCGAGAGGGCCAGGTACTGGCTGCGTGCGTGGCCGGCCGTACGGGACAGCCCGGAGGCGCCGGTGCGGTCGAAGACCCACTGGACCGGGGTGCCGACCGCCGCGAAGAACGGGCGGCGCACCACCCTGCGGTCGTAGATGACGTGGACGTTGAGGATCGGCGCGGTGCCGATGTCCAGCAGTCGGTCCTTGGTGGGCAGTGCGCCCTCGGGCAGCAGGGCGTGCGCCTCGCGCTGCGGTACGGCCAGGACGACGGTGTCCGCGGTGAGCGTCTCCCGGCCGTGCGGGCCGTTCTCCACCGCGACCTGCCAGCCGGCGCCGTCGCGGGTGACGGCGGCGGCCCGGGTGCGCAGGGCGATCCGGACGCCGGCCTTGCGCAGCGCGTCGGCGGCGCGGGTGTCGTGCACGTCGCCGAGCGGCACCCGGGCCCAGCCGATGTCGGCGGCGCCGGGAGCGGAGAGCAGCCCGGTCTTGAAGACCTTGGCGGCCAGCCCCAGCGAGGCGTCGCCGGCGGAGGCGTTGAGGGTGGCGATGCCGACCAGGTCCCACAGCGCTTCGACGGCGCGCGGGGTCTGCCCGTGGCGGCGCAGCCAGCTGCCGAAGTCGACGGCGTCCAGCGCGGGGTCGGCCGGGTCCAGGCGGCCGAGGGCGAGGGTGGCGCGGACCACGCCGGCGCGCTCGACGGGTGAGAGGTGCGGGTAGAGCGCCAGGCTCTTCGCCAGGTGGAGCGGGACCGGCAGGGCGGTGCGCCGCAGCCGGCCGAGCCGCATCCGGCCCCCCGCACCGGCCGGATCGAGGACCGGTACGTCCATCCGGTCCTGGAGGGGCGCCAGGCGTTCCGCGCCGAGCCGTTCGAGGTGGTCGCCGTAGGCGGTGCAGCAGCGCAGATAGACGTGCTGGCCGTTGTCGACGGTCAACGGGCCGACGGCGGAGTCGCGGCGGAAGGAGAAGACCAGGCCGCCGAGCCGCGGCCGGCCCTCGACCAGCGTGACCCGCAGTCCCGCGTCGGCCAGGGCCAGCGCGGCCGTGGTGCCCGCGAGTCCGCCCCCGATGACCAGCGCGGCCGCCCCTTCGGGACGGCCGGAGGGACGGGCGGAGTCGTGCCCGGGCAGCGTGGTTCCTGCTGTCATGTGATCTCCCCCCTTACGCCTGTCATGGACGCCTCCGTCCGACGAAGGGTTGCCCGCCGCACCGACGCCGGACCGTGATCGGTGTACGCGGTCCGACGGCTCATCCACGCCTCCTGCTCACGGCCTGCCGGCGGCCGATCGCCCGGGCGTCGAGCCCGGAGAGCCCGCGCACCGCGACGAACGCCTTCTCCCGGCCGGGCAGCGAGACCCGGCCGCGGAGCACCGCCTCGGGGTCGTCGGCGATCCGGGACAGCAGCCGGTGGTAGATACCGGCCATCGCCGCCACGCACGCGCCGCTGCGCCGGTCGAGCATGGGCAACAGTCGGAAGCCCTCGGCGAACAGCGCGCGGGCCCGCCGGACCTCGAACTGCACCAGGCCCGTGAAGTCCGCACCGGGCGGCGGCACCGGGCCGTGAAACCCCGCCGAGCAGCCGAACTTGGCGAGATCCTCGGCGGGAAGGTACGTCCGCCCGTTGCCCGCGTCCTCGCGAACGTCCCTGAGGATATTGGTCAGTTGCAGTGCGAGCCCCAGCGTATCGGCGTACTCCGGGGCGCGTTCGGCGTCGAATGCGCCGGGTACGGTGCCGAACACACCGAGTGAGAGCCGGCCGATCGCCCCGGCGACGCAGCGGCAGTAGACCTTGAGCTCGTCCCAGGTCTCGTAGGTCTCGCCGCGGACGTCCGCCAGCACCCCGTCGATCAGCTCGTCGAGCGCGCCGAGCGGGACGGGGAAGCGCCGGGCGGCGTCGGCGAGCGCCACGGCCACCGGGTCGGTGTCGTCCTCGGCGACCCGGCCGTCCTTGATCCGGGCGAGCAGGGCGCGGGTGTCCTCCAGGCGCCGACCCTTGGCGTCGGGGGGCAGGGCGCCGTCGCCGATGTCGTCCACCCGGCGGGAGAAGGCGTACAGCGCCGACATGGCCTGCCGCTTGTCGGCCGGCAGCAGCCGGATCCCATATGCGAAATTGCGCGCCTGCTGCCCGGTGACCGTTTCGCAGTAGCGGTACGCAGCGAGCACCGGCGCGGACATCTGTGCGGTTGCCTCCACGGTCCGACTCACCCCTCTCGTCGCAGTGTCGCCCCTACCTCGCGCAGCAGGCTGAGCTTGGTCGGTTTGGGTGGTCCAGGGAGTACGTCGTGATCGGCGGCCGCGACCGCCTGGAGCGCGGCGCGCCCACCGGCGACGAAGCCGGCCAGCAACAGCTTGAGCCTGCCGTGCACGCTGCCCACCAGGGGCGCGCCCTCGTCCAGCAGCTCACCGGCGCGTTCCGCCTCGAAGGCGATCAGTGCGCGCACCGAGGCGCCCCCGGTCGGCGCGGCCAGGTCGGCCTCGGTGACGCCGAATCGTTTCATGTCCTCGGCGGGCAGGTAGATCCGGTCCCGGCCGAGGTCCTCGGCCACGTCCTGGATGTGCTCGACGAGCTGCAGCGCGGTACAGATGGCGTCGGAGAGCCGGATGCGCTCGGGGCTGGAGGTGCCGGTGACGCCGAGGACGAGCCGGCCGACGGGGTTGGCGGACAGCTCGCAGTAGGCGGCGAGGTCGCCGTAGGTGCCGTAGCGGCTGATCCGCTGGTCCTGGCGGTTGGCCTCGATGAGGCCGAGGAAGGGCTCGGGGGTGAGCGCGCAGCGGCGGACGGTCGGGCCGAGCCGGCGCATGAGTGGGTGCTTGGGGCCGGGCGCACGGTCGCTGAAGACCCGGTGCAGGTCCGCTTCCAGGGCGTCGAGCAGCGCCGGGCGGTCGTCGTACTGGACGCGGTCCAGCCCCAGAAGGACGGCGTCGCCGCCACCGGGCGCCAGGTCGCCGTCGCCGATGTCGTCGACGAGGCGGGCGAAGCCGTAGAGGGCCATCAGGTCGGCGCGCCAGGCGCGGGGCAGGAAGAACGGGGCGACCGGGAAATTCTCGTGCGCGGCCTGATCGAGCACGGTGCGCGTGTGGTCCTTCCCACCACCCACCGCCACCCTCCGGGGGAAGGCGCGACGCGCCTGCTCGTCTCGTCGGCTCACCGGGGGCTTCCCGGCACGTTGTGGAGCCGGAGCGAACCAGTAGCCATTGCCGTCACGTCTCCCGTTCTACACCGCCGGACAAAACATCCCATTTCGGACACGCCGCAGCGTGCGGGCACCTCCCGCCCGAGCGTAGTCGAGAGAGGAAGGCGCACCCCGAACGAGCTTCCGCCGCTCGCTCGGGTGAAGATTGCCCGACTTGCACCACTTGTGCCGTTTCAGTACCCGTACAGCTTACGCCGTACATCGCACGCACATCCGGGCAGGCTCGGAAGCCTCGGGCAACGTTCTGGTCAACGTCGCGCGCGGGCCAACTGTTCCCGAGCCCCGGCGAGTTGACCATTCCTTCACCATCGAAGGCCCCCGCGAACCGGACTCGCGAGGGCCTCCTGCGAAGGATGGGCTATTTGCCCGTCTCCTTCTCGTACGCCTTGATGACCTCGTCCGTCGGGCCGTCCATCAGCAGCTCGCCCCGCTCCAGCCACAGCACACGGTCGCAGGTGTCCCGGATCGAGTTGTTGTTGTGGCTGACCAGGAAGACCGTACCCGCTTCCTTGCGCAGCTCGCGGATGCGGGCCTCGGAGCGCTTCTGGAAGGCCCGGTCACCGGTGGCCAGCGCCTCGTCGATCAGCAGCACGTCGTGGTCCTTGGCCGCCGCGATCGAGAACCGCAGTCGGGCCGCCATACCGGACGAATAGGTGCGCATCGGCAGCGAGATGAAGTCGCCCTTCTCGTTGATGCCGGAGAAGTCGACGATGTCGTCGTAGCGGGCGCGGACCTGCTCGCGGGACATGCCCATCGCCAGACCGCCCAGGATGACGTTCTTCTCGCCGGTGAGGTCGTTCATCAGCGCCGCGTTCACGCCCAGCAGCGAGGGCTGGCCGTGGGTGTAGACCTTGCCGCGCTCGGCGGGCAGCAGTCCGGCGACGGCCTTGAGGAGGGTCGACTTGCCGGAGCCGTTCGAACCGATCAGGCCGATCGACTCGCCGCGGTAGGCGGTGAAGGAGACGCCCTTGACCGCGTGCACCTCGCGCATACCCACCGACGGCCGGCGCCGGATGATGCGGCTCAGTGCCGCGGTCGCGCTGCCCTTGCCCGCACCGGTGCCGTAGACCCGGTAGACGATGTGCAGCTCGTCCGCGATCACGGTCGGGATCCGCTCCTGCGTCGCCGTCGTCGACGGGACGCCGTCCATCTGCTCAGCCACGTCCGTACCGCTCCTCAGCCTTCCAGAAGTACACAAAGCCCGCGACGCCGGCCAGCACCGCCCAGCCGAGCGCGAACGCCCACACGTGCGGCGGGAGCTGGCTCGCCTTGAAGCTGTCGATCAGCGCGAACCGGATCAGGTCGATGTAGACCGCGGCGGGGTTGGAGTAGAGCAGCACCTCGACCCAGTGCGGGACGTGCTTGCCCTTGAGGATCACGCTGATGCTGAACATCACGCCGGACGCGTACATCCACGTCCGCATGATGAAGGGCATCAGCTGCGCCAGGTCCGGCGTCTTGCTGCCGAGCCGGGCCATGACCATCGCCAGGCCGGTGTTGAACACGAACTGCAGCAGCAGCGCGGGCAGCACCAGCAGCCAGGACCAGGTGGGCACCTGGCCGAAGGCCAGCAGGATGACCACCAGCACACCCATGGAGAACAGCAGTTGCTGGAGCTGCATGAGGCAGAACGAGATCGGCAGGCAGGCCCGCGGGAAGTGCAGCGCACGCACCAGGCCGAGGTTGCCGGAGATCGCCCGCGTACCGGCCATCACCGAGCTCTGGGTGAAGGTGAAGATGAAGACACCGGTCACCAGGAACGGGACGTAGTCCGGGACGCCCTTCCGCGTGCCGATCAGCAGGCCGAAGATGAGGTAGTAGACGAGCGCGTTCAGCAGCGGCGTCGCCACCTGCCAGACCTGACCCAGCTTTGCCTGGCTGAACTGCGCGGTCAGCTTGGCGCTGGCGAAGGCGGAGATGAAATGCCGGCGGGCCCACAGCTGCCGGATGTACTCCGCAAGGCCGGGCCGGGCACCGCTCTGCGCCAGGTCGTACTTCTGGGCCCGCTGGAGGGGGGTGAGTCCTTCGTCGGCGGATGGCGGGGCACTCATGGCGACCGCACTGTCGTGCGTAGTCTCGCTCACAGTTGACACTTTCGTCCTCAAGGTGCGCTACCGGGGACGCCCCGGTTTGCGCCTGATGCTCTCAGATACGAGCTTGTCAGATGATGGGAGGGCGGCCCAGCCGGGTCAGTCGCCAAACGGTAGCCCACTTCATGGGACGCCTGGGACCGCACGGAGTGGACCAGCCCTCCTTGAAGCCGCCCAGCCAGGCCCGGAGCCCCGGCAGCGACGGCCGGCGAGCGAGGGTGAGCAGGAACCAGACGCCGAGATAGGCGGGAACCAGCGGGGCGGGGAGATTCCGGCGGGCCAGCCAGACCCGGTTGCGGGCCACCATCCGGTGGTAGACCGCGTGCCGGGCCGGGGCCGTGGTGGGGTGGTGCAGGACCATGTCCGCCCGGTAGTCGACCAGCCAGCCGGCGTTCAGCGCCCGCCAGGCCAGGTCGGTCTCCTCATGGGCGTAGAAGAATTCGTCGGGCAGGCCGCCGACCTCGGCGAACACCGTGGTGCGGACCGCGTTGGCGCCACCGAGGAAGGTGGTCACCCGCGAGGAGCGCAGCGGGTCGGAGGCGCGCAGCCGCGGCACGTGCCGGCGCTGGGTCGCCCCGGTGTCCGGGTCGGCGATCCGGAAGCTGATGATGCCCAGCTCGCGGTCCGCGGCGAACGCCTCCCGGCACAGCTCGGCGGTGTCCGCGTGCGGCAGCAGCCCGTCGTCGTCGAGGAACAGCAGCGCATCGACGTCGAAGCCGTCCCGGCCGTCGGTACGGAACGCCTCGATGCCGACGTTGCGGCCGGCCGGGATGCCGACGTTCTCCGGCAGCTCGACGGTCCGCACGGTCAGTCCGGGGACGGCCAGCTCGGGCAGCGGTGCGCCGTTGCCGACCACCACCACCTCGATCGGCTCGCCGTCCTGCTTGGCGACGGATTCCAGCAGCGCGCGCAGCTCCTCGGGGCGGTTGCCCATGGTCAGGACAACCGCACCGAGCCGCATTCCGGGCGCCCCGGTCACTTGAGCCTGCTGGAGGCGAGGATGGACACGAGGTGCAGCAGGGTCTGCAGGAGCGCGATGCCGGCCAGCACCGCGACGCCGAGCCGGGAGAAGAACAGGTCGCCGCGCACCGCGTCCACGATCGCCAGGACCAGGATCAGCAGGGACGCCTCGATCCCGAGGACCAGCCGGTGGAACTTCAGCGCCGCGGCGGCCTTGCGGGCCAGCGCCAGGCCGGACGAGCGCGGCTCGGACGCCGCCTCCTTGACCGGCGGCAGACCGCCCTGGTGGCGGGCGACGCCGACGAGGTCGGTCTCGGCCTTGATCAGGATCGCGCCGACGGCGGCCAGCGTCCCGAGGAAAGCCCAGAGCCAGTCGATCCGCCCGGGGCCCCACAGGTCCGCGGCGCGCAGGCCGAAGCCGACCAGCACCGCGGCGTCGCAGAGGTAGGCGCCGACCCGGTCGAGGTAGACGCCGCCGAGCGAGAACTGCTTCTTCCAGCGCGCGACCTCGCCGTCGATGCAGTCGAAGAGGAGGTAGAGCTGGACCATGACCACGCCGAGCACGGCGCCCCAGATGCCGGGCACCAGCAGCGCCGGGGCCGCGAGCACGCCGAAGACGGTCATCACGTAGGTCAGCTGGTTGGGCGTGACCCGGGTGTTGACCAGGTACCGGTCGCAGCGCAGCGAGATTTCCCGCATGTAGAGGCGGCCGCCCCAGTGCTCCCCGCTGCGCCGGTCCTTCACGCCCTCGGGGTGAACGACCGGGCGGAGTTCAGCTACTGATGGTTTCGGCATAGTCGGCGTATGCGTCCCTGATCTGATCGGTGGACAGGTCCAGGTGCTCCAGGATCGTGTAGCGGCCTGGACGGGTCTTCGGGGCGAACTCGACGGCCTGCACGAACTCCTCGTCGGTGAAGCCCATGTCGCCCGGGGTGACCGGCAGGCCGTGGCGCTGGAGCACCTCGACCATCAGCGCGGAGGTCGCGCGGTCCCCGCGCAGGTGGGTGGCGAAGGCGGCGGCGAGGCCGCACTGCTCGCCGTGGCTCGCCGCCCGCTTGGGGAAGAGGATGTCGAAGGCGTGGTTGATCTCGTGGCAGGCGCCGGAGGCCGGGCGGCTGTCGCCGGCCACCGACATCGAGATGCCGGTGAGCACCAGGCCCTCGGCCAGTACCTGCAGGAAGTTGTCGTCGCCGACGCCCCCGGGGTGGCGCAGCACGGCCTCGCCGGCCTGCCGGGCCATGGCCGCGGCCAGCCCGTCGATGGCCTCGCCGGTCTCGCGGTGCGACAGCTCCCAGTCCGCGACCGCGGAGATGTTGGAGATCGCGTCGCCGATGCCGGAGCGGACGAAGCGGACCGGTGCCTCGCGGATGACGTCGAGGTCGATCACCACGGCGATCGGGTTGGGCACGCCGTACGAGCCGCGGCCCGCGTCGTTGTCGAGGGTGGCGACCGGCGAGCACAGCCCGTCGTGCGACAGGTTGGTCGCGACCGCCACCAGCGGCAGGCCGATGCGCGCCGCGGCGAACTTCGCACAGTCGATGATCTTGCCGCCGCCCAGGCCCACGACGGCGTCGTAGTGCCCCTTCTTCATGGCGTCGGCGAGCTTGATCGCGTCGTCCAGGGTGCCGCCGCCGACCTCGTACCACTCGGCGCCGGGCAGGGCGGGGGCCAGCCGCCGGCGCAGCCGGGCCCCCGAGCCGCCGCTGATCGCGATGGCGAGCTTGCCGGAAGCCGAGATGCGCTGGTCGGCCAGCAGACCCGCCAGGTCGTCCAGGGCGCCGGCGCTGATGTCGACGACGACCGGGGACGGGATGAGGCGGGTCAGTACTGGCATGCGATGTCACGGCCCTTCGCGAGGTCGTCGTGGTTGTCGATCTCGACCCACTTGACGTCGCCGATCGGCGCCACGTCGACCTTGAAGCCGCGGTTGACCAGTTCCTGGTAGCCGTCCTCGTAGTAGAGGTCGGGGTCCCGCTCGAAGGTGGTCTTCAGGGCGTCGGCCAGCTCGGCGGCGGCCTCGCCCTCGATGAGGGTGACGCCGATGTACTCGCCGGTCGCGGTGGCCGGGTCCATCAGCTTGGTGATCTTCTGGACACCCTTGGCGGGGTCCGCGACGACCTTCATCTCCTCGTCGGCGAGCTGCTTGACGGCGTCCAGCGCGAGGATGATCTTCTGGCCGTTGCCGCGGGCGGCGAGCAGCGTCTGCTCGACGGAGACCGGGTGCACGGTGTCGCCGTTGGCGAGGATCACCGAGTCGTGGGCCGCGATCACGTCACGGGCGCACCACAGGGAGTAGGCGTTGTTCCACTCCTCGGCCTTGTCGTTGTCGATCAGCGTGATCTTGAGGCCGTACTTCTGCTCCAGGGCCTCCCGGCGCTCGTACACGGCCTCCTTGCGGTAGCCGACGATGATCGCGACCTCGGTCAGGCCGATCTCGGCGAAGTTGCCGAGGGTCAGGTCGAGGATCGTGGTCTCCCCGTCGACCGGCACCAGAGCCTTGGGCAGGGTGTCGGTGTAGGGGCGCAGACGCCGTCCGGCGCCGGCAGCCAGCACGAGGCCGATCATGCGGGTTCTCCTTCATCGTGTACGGCGGGTGCGCCGTGCTTGTGTGCGGCCACCCAGAAGCGGATGCTCTCGGCGAGCACCAGCAGCGCCAGGACCACAGCGAGTGCCGTGAGCGCGATCGTGAAACCTGTGGCGGGCAGCAGGGCGGCCAGGAAGATGACCACGAGGATCCGTCCTTCGTGCCCGCCGGTCGCCCGGACCAGCCACCGCGGTGGGGCCCCGGTGCCACCGCGGATGCGGTAGACCGTGTCGTAGTGATGGTAGGCGACCGCCGCGATCAGCCCGAACGCCGCGGGAAGTGCCCCGTGGGCGTCCACACGGGCGGCCAGCACCAGGACCGTGAGGTATTCGCCGGCCCGGAAGAAGGGCGGGACGAGCCAGTCCAGGGCGCCCTTGAGCGGGCGGGACAGGGCCGCGGCGGCCAGCAGCGCGGAGCAGAACGCGACGCCGACGGTGAGCCAGGAGGCGGGGTCGGGCTGGGAGATCAACCACACCAGCAGCATCGCGGACGAGAGAAAGGCCATAACGGGCGCCAGGAGGGAACCGGACCGGCTCCGGCCCCGGCCGCCGCCGGTCAGCAGCTCGACCAGCGGGCCGTAGTCGGCGAGGTCCGCGAGGGCGCGGGCGGCCCGGTCGGTGCGCCGGGCGCGGCGGGCCCGGGAGCGCAGCACCCGGCCGGCCGTGGTGTAGCAGGCGGCCAGCGCGCAGCCGACGAGCAGGGCGTAGAAGACGATGCGCGGGGTGGTGAGCGCGGTCAGCACGGCGATCATGGCCCAGCGTTCGCCGATGGGCAGCACGATCATCCGGCGCACCCAGACGGTCCAGCCGACCTGGTCGAGCCGGTCGGACAGCGCCACGGCGGGGCCGGCGCTCCCGGCGCCGCCCTCGAATTCGCTGCCTTCGTTGAAGGCGAAGTCGACGACGTGCCGGCAGGTCTGGAGGATCATCGCGCCGAGCGCCAGCGCCCACACGTCGTCGCCGCCCCGGGCGGCCCCGAGGGCGAGCCCCGCGTAGTACGCGTATTCCTTGGCGCGGTCGAAGGTGGCGTCCAGCCAGGCGCCCAGCGTCGAGTACTGCAGCGAGTAGCGGGCGAGCTGCCCGTCGGTGCAGTCCAGGACGAAGGAGAGCAGCAGCAGCACGCCGGCGGCGACGAAGCCGCCGCGGCTGCCGGTGGCCGCGCAGCCCGCCGCGATCAGCGCGGTGAGCAGGGAGGCGGTGGTGACCTGGTTGGGGGTCAGGCCGCGGCGCGCGCACCAGCGGGCGAGGTAGCGCGAGTACGGGCTGATGAAGAAGGTGGTGAAGAAGCCGTCGCGGGACTTGACCGCGGTGCGCAGCCGGACCGCCTCGTCGTCGACGGCCGCGACGGCCTCGCGGGCCTCCGACCGCTGGTCGGGGGTGAGCGCGAGGGTGCCGACCAGGCTGCCGAGCTCGACGCGGTGCAGTCCGACGTCCGCGCGGTCGAGCGCGTCGGTGAGGGTGTCGGTCAGCACGTCGGTGAGGTGGGCGGTGCCGGCGCCGACCGGGATGCGGCCGGCCGCGCGGTCCAGCGCGGCGCGGGCCCCGGCCTGCACGGTGAGCACGCCGGGCACCGCCGCGGCCGGGAAGCGGGGGTCGGTCAGGGCGAGCCGCAGGGCGTGCAGGTGGCCGACGAAGCGCGGGTCCACCAGGGCCACCCGCTGCTGGGCGGGCACCTCGGCGAGCAGCTCGGTGACGCCGCCGGGGTCACTGGCCGTGCGGACGTCGAAGCCCAGTGTGCGCAGGTCGGCTTCGAGCGACGACCCGGCGACCGGCGGACCGGTGAGGATGGCGGTCGACAGACGAACTCACTCCTTGGATGCTGACGAGCAGCGCCGGTCGGTCCGCATTCAGCACGAACTACCCGGGCGGCGGGCGTGGCACACCTGGCCCTCGGGGGCCGGGAGGCACGTCGGCAGAGGCTATCCGATCGCGGAATGCGGCCGTTCACCACGTATTCACCACTCGATCGGGTGAGCGACGGCTGCGCCTGCCGCGATCATCATGGTGGATCGGGGCGCGCCGGAACAACTGGCCGCCGGGCCGGGTGCCGGTTATGCGGGGGCTGGTCACGGTTGCCGGTGAGCTGCTGTGGCGAGGGCCATGCCGGTCGCCGGCGCGGATCCCGCCCGCCGCCGGCGACCGGTGCGGGACGGGGCGCGCGGGCGGTCCGTCCGGTGCCGGGGCACGCGGCGCCGCGCGCTGACCGGCAGTGCTCTGCCACTGATGGGGGCGCTGGTACGGCAGACTTGACACCGACGACCGACGACAAGGATGCGCATGCCGATCACACCTGCCAACGGACAGACCGCCGGAGCCTCCGCGGTGGGCGCGCCGGAGGACGCCGCCGAGCCGATCATGCTGGAGCTGGTCGACGAGGACGGCACGACGATCGGCACCGCGGAGAAGCTCGCGGCGCACCAGGCCCCCGGGCAGTTGCACCGGGCGTTCTCGGTCTTCCTCTTCGACGAGAAGGGGCGGCTGCTGCTCCAGCGCCGGGCGCTGTCGAAGTACCACTCCCCCGGTGTGTGGTCCAACACCTGCTGCGGTCACCCGTACCCGGGCGAGACGCCGTTCGCGGCGGCGTCCCGGCGGACCGCGGAGGAGCTCGGGGTCGCCCCCGCACTGCTGGCCGAGGCAGGGACGGTGCGCTACAACCATCCCGACCCGGACTCCGGGCTGGTGGAGCAGGAGTACAACCACCTGTTCGTGGGGCTGCTGCGGACCGAGCCGGCGCCGGAGCCCGCCGAGATCGCCGAGGTCGCGTTCGTCACGCCGGAGGAGCTGGCCGAGCGGCATGCCCGGCTGCCGTTCTCCGCGTGGTTCATGACCGTGCTGGACGCGGCACGTCCGGCGGTCCGCGAGCTCACCGGGAAGTCGGCGGGCTGGTAGCGAGCGGGGCCAGGGGCAGCTCGGCCCAGATGGCCTTGCCGCCGCCCGCGGTGTGCGCCACGTCGCACTTGCCGCCCACCTCCGCGGTGAGCGCCTTGACCAGCCACAGCCCTCGGCCGCCGACGTCGCCTTCGTCCGCCTCCAGCGCCTTGGGGCGGTAGGGGTGGTCGTCCTCGACGGCGACCCGTAGCCAGTTGGCGCCGAGGGTGAGCTGGACGGCGATCTGGGGGGAGAGCAACGCGGCGTGCCGGACGGCGTTGGTGACCAGCTCGGAGACGATCAGCAGCAGCGTGTCCAGGATGGCGTCGGCGACGGGCACGTGCTGTTCGGCGAGCAGATCCCGGACCGCGTGGCGTGCCTGGGGCACCGACGACTCCAGTGCCGGGGCGGTGAACCGCCAGACACCTTCGTACGCGAGCGGGGAGGTCAGCTCCTCGGGGGGTTCTGCAGAAGGTCCGGAAGGCATCCTCACACGACGAGTGTTGAGAATGTGCTGGTCCGGACCGGCCTCCTGAACACAAGTCAGCGCCTATCGACGCCTTTTGGTCGATTCTGACGTGATTGATCTGCCTCGCGACGCGTCTCGTCACCTTTCCGTCGCTTTTCTTTGGTGGCGCCCCGGACCGGACGCCGGATCTCCGCCGATACCGCCGCGGCCGGGGTATGGATCAAGCCACTCTTCCCTCCTCCACCATGCCGACCACGCGCCGGCCGCCGATTCCCATGGCGAGCAGGCCCAGCCCGTCGAAGAGCAGTGCCAGGGAGAAGAAGCAGCCGATGACGTAGAGGCTGCTGTGCGGCCAGCTGGCGAGGACCAGGGCGCCCAGCAGGATGCCGAGCGCCCCCTGGAGCAGCGTCCAGCCGAACTGCGGCCCGCGCACCACCACGGCGCCGGCCAGCCGGAACAGCCCGCCGGTCAGGAAGAGCAGGGCCGCGAACATGGTCAGTGCGGCGGCGGTGGCCTCGGGCAGGCGGAGCACCACCACCCCGGCCGCGATGTTCAGCGCCGCGACGATCACCGCGAGCCAGAAGAAGTTCGAGCCCCGGGACTGGATGGCGTGCACCAGCCCCACCACGCCGCCGATCAGCAGCAGCCAGCCGAAGAGCAGCATCGTGGTGAGGGTGGCCACGGCGACGTAGATCAGCCCGACGATCCCGGCCAGGACGAGGACGGCCCCCAGGACCGCGAGCAGCCCGAAGCTCCGCCCCAAACGGGCCGCCGTCGGACTGCGCCGGGAAGACTTGGACTTGCCGGCCATCACCGCCTCCTCGATCGGGGACCGTTTTTCCCGGTATACCGCGTATGGGGAGAGGTGGCAGGGCGAGCGGGGAGCGCTGGTGGGCACATACGACAGCAGGTCCGGTGCCTGGGCACCGGACCTGCTGTTCTTCTGAGTAGCGGGGACAGGATTTGAACCTGCGACCTCTGGGTTATGAGCCCAGCGAGCTACCGAGCTGCTCCACCCCGCGTCGGCTCGGATTACCTTACGGGGTCCCCGCCCCGGAAACAAATCGAATGCCGGAGCGGGCCGGGGCCGCATCGTGCCAGGTCACACCGGCCAATCGGTGATCCGCCCGGCCTCCACCTCGATCCGCCGCGTGGTGTGCACCGCCGTCAGCATCCGGCGGTCGTGGGTGACCAGCAGCAGGGTGCCCGGGTACGAGGCGAGCGCGGACTCCAGCTGCTCGATGGCGGGGAGGTCGAGGTGGTTGGTCGGCTCGTCGAGCACCAGGAGATTGACCCCGCGGCCCTGGAGGAGGGCCAGTGCGGCCCGGGTGCGCTCCCCCGGTGAGAGGGTGGCCGCCGGGCGCAGCACATGGGCCGCCTTGAGGCCGAACTTGGCGAGCAGGGTGCGCACGTCGGCGGGTGCCAGGTCCGGGACGGCGGCCCGGAAGGCGTCCATCAGCAGGGTGTCGCCGTCGCCCCGGAACAGCTGGCCGCGGGCCTGGTCGATCTCGCCGACCACCACGCCGGGGCCGAGCGACGCCGCCCCGGAGTCCAGCGGCAGCCGGCCCAGGAGGGCCGCGAGCAGGGTGGACTTGCCGGCGCCGTTGGGGCCGGTGATGGCGACCCGGTCCGCCCAGTCGATCTGGAGGTCGACCGGGCCGAAGCCGAAGTCGCCGCGCCGGACCGCGGCCTGCCGGAGGGTGGCCACCACCGCGCCGGCCCGGGGCGCCGCGGCGATCTCCATCCGCAGCTCCCACTCCTTGCGGGGCTCCTCGACGACCTCCAGCCGCTCGATCATGCGCTGGGTCTGCTTGGCCTTGGCGGCCTGCTTCTCGGTGGCCTCGACCCGGCCCTTGCGGCCGATCTTGTCGTTGTCGGTGGCCTTGCGGCGGGCGTTGCGGACGCCCTTCTCCATCCAGTTGCGCTGGGTGTGCGCCCGGACCTCCAGTCCCGCCTTGGTGTCGGCGTACTCCTCGTAGCGCTCGCGGGCGTGCCGGCGGGCCCGTTCGCGCTCCTCCAGATACGCGGTGTAGCCACCGCCGTAGGTGTTGACCTGCTGCTGGGCGAGGTCGAGCTCCACGACGCGGGTGACCGTGCGGGCCAGGAACTCGCGGTCGTGGCTGACCAGGACGGTACCGGCGCGCAGGCCGGTGACGAAGGACTCCAGGCGGTCCAGGCCGTCCAGGTCGAGGTCGTTGGTGGGCTCGTCGAGGAGGAAGACGTCGTAGCGGGAGAGCAGCAGCGAGGCGAGCGAGGCGCGGGCGGCCTGGCCGCCGGAGAGGGTGGTCATCGGCTGGTCGAGGCTGATCGCCAGGCCCAGCTGCGCCGCGGTCTCCTCGGCGCGCTCGTCGAGGTCGGCGCCGCCGAGGTCGAGCCAGCGCGTGAAGGCCGTGTCGTAGGCGTCGTCGGCGCCGGGGCGCTCCTTTGCGAGGGCCTCGGTGGCGGCGTCCAGGGCGCGCTGTGCCTCGGTCACGCCGGTGCGGCGGGCGAGGAAGGCGCGCACCGACTCGCCGGGGCGCCGGTCGGGCTCCTGCGGGAGGTGGCCGACGGTGGCGGTCGGCGGGCTGAGGGCGAGGCCGCCCTGCTCCGGGGGCGCCAGCCCGGCCAGCAGGCGCAGCAGGGTGGACTTGCCGGCGCCGTTGGCACCGACCAGGCCGATCACATCGCCGGGGGCGACGACCAGATCGAGACCGGAGAACAGGACGCGCTCGCCGTGGCCGGCGGCGAGATCTTTGGCGACGAGGGTTGCGGACATCAGACCGCCGATCGTATCCGGCCGGGCGCGCGGCGGCCGCTCTAATATCCGGGCATGGAACCGGGACTGAAGACGCATGTCAGCGGTGGTACGGCGACCGTCACCATCAGCAACACGGGCAAGCGCAATGCGATGACCGTCCAGATGTGGCGGGAGCTGCCGCCGCTGCTGGCGCGGCTGGCGGACGACCGCGCGGTGCGGGCGCTGGTGCTGACCGGGGACGGCGGGACGTTCTGCGCGGGGGCGGACATCGGTTCGCTGCGGGACGCGTCGGGCGCTTCGCAGGGGCTGGCGGTGGTGGCCGAGGAGGCGTTGGCGGCCTTTCCGCGGCCGACGGTGGCGGCGATACGCGGCTACTGCGTGGGCGGCGGCGCCCAGCTGGCGGCCGCCTGCGATCTGCGGTTCGCGGAGGAGGGGGCGCTGTTCGGGGTGACGCCCGCCAAGCTGGGGGTGGCCTATCCGGCGTCCGCGACCCGGCGGCTGGTCCGGCTGGTGGGACTGTCGGCCGCCAAGTACCTGTTGTTCTCCGGTGAGTTGATCGACTGCGCGCGGGCGTTGCGGACCGGGCTGGTGGACAAGGTGGTGGCCGAGGGCGAGCTGGACAAGCGGATCGCGGAGTTCACGGCCGTGCTGGCGAGCCGGTCGCTGCTGACCCAGACCGCGGCGAAGGAGCTGGCCAACGGGACGTGGGACGTGCCGCCGGAGGAGGCGGAGGCGCGCGGGGCGCACTGGGCGGCGCAGGCGCGGGAGAGCGGCGAGACCGCGGAGGGTGCCGCCGCCTTCCTGGAGCGCCGGGCGCCGCGGTTCACGTGGCCCGAGGACTGAGCCGCCGGCCACCACTCCGCGGCCGGCGACCCCCTTCCTGACGGTCCGTCACTTCTCCTGGAGGGGCGCGCCCCGCCAGCGCCGGCCGGTCAGGATGGAGCGGCTGTTGTCCCGCATGGCCGCGACGACCTCGGCCGGGGCCTTGTCCGGGGCGCCCGCGTCATAGGGCGGCTGGGGGTCGTACTCGATGCCGAGCTGGATGCTCTGCGCGACGACGTCCCCGGCGATCCGGCCGGCGAGGGCGAGGCCCATGTCGATACCGGAGGAGACGCCGGCGGCGGTGACGTACTTGCCGTCGAAGACCACCCGCTCCCCGGTCGGCTCGGCCCCCATCGTGGACAGCTGGTCCAGCGCGAGCCAGTGGGTGGTGGCCCGGCGGCCCTTGAGGAGACCGGCGGCGGCGAGGAGGAGCGAGCCGGTGCACACCGAGGTGGTCCAGGTGGTGCCGGCGTCCACCGCCCGGATCCAGTCGTGCAGCGGCCCGTCCTCCATGATCGCGGTCTGCCCGGGGCCGCCCGGGACGACCAGGATGTCCGGCGCGGTGACCTCGTCCAGCGTGGCGTCCACGACCAGGCCGAGGGAGCCCTTGTCGCTGCGGTGCACTCCGGTGCGCTCGGCGACGAAGACCACCTCGGCGCCCGGGACGAGGCCGAGCGTCTCGTAGGGGCCGATGGCGTCGAGGGCGGTGAAGCGGTCGTAGAGAAGGACGGCGATCTGCATGGGTTCCTCGTTCCTGTCGTTCCTGGTGTGTGGCGTGTGGTGGTCGGGGCGGATGGGCGGGTCAGGGCCGGGGGGCGGGGCGGAAGCGGCGGCGGTATTCGGCCGGGGAGGCGCCGAGGACCCGGACGAAGGCGCGGCGCATCGCCTCGGTGGTGCCGTAGCCGCACTGCCGGGAGATCTGCTCGATGCCGTCGGCGGTGTCCTCCAGGCGCCGCCGGGCGGCCTCCAGGCGGACCCGGTCGACGTAGCGGCCGGGCGTCATCCCGGTCTCGTCGCGGAAGGCGCGGGCGAAGTGCCGCGGGGAGAGCCCGGCGCGGTCGGCCAGCGCCTCGACGCACAGGTCCGCCGCCGGGTTCTCGGTGATCCACTGCTGGACGTCGCGCAGCGGACGGCGCTCCGCGGTCTGCGCGGCGAGCTGGGCGCTGAACTGGGTCTGGTTGCCCGGCCGGCGCAGGAAGACCACCAGATAGCGGGCGATGGCCAGTGCGAGGTCGCGGCCGAGGTCCTCCTCGACCAGGGCCAGCGCGAGGTCGATCCCGGCCGTGACGCCCGCGGAGGTGGCCACGTTGCCGTCGCGCACGTAGATCGGCTCGGATTCGACGCGGACCGCGGGATGGCGTGCGGCGAGGGCGTCGCACAGGCTCCAGTGGGTGGTGGCGCGGCGACCGTCGAGCAGTCCGGCCGCGGCCAGCAGGAAGGCGCCGCTGCAGACCGAGACCACCCGGCGGGCGCGGGGCGCGTGCACGGCCAGCCAGTCGACCAGCCGCGGGTCGGGGATCCGGGTGCCGTCGCCGCCCGGTACGACGAGGGTGTGCGGCGGTTCGGCGGCGTCGAGCGCGAGGTCCGGGACGAGGGTCAGGCCGCTGGTGGTGCGGACCGGGGCGCCGTCCGGGCCGGCGGTGCGGATGCGGTAGGCGCCGGGGACGCCGCCGCAGGCCCCGTTGAAGACCTCGACCGGGCCGGTCACGTCGAGGCTCTGCACGTCGTCGAAGAGGACGACCAGCACGTCGCGCTGTTCCATGGCATCCATCCTGGTCAGCGATGCCGATGGCGGCAATGACTGATTTCCCACTTTTCCTGCCATGGCCGGTCGGCGACCATGGAGCGCCCCACGGGGGGTGGCGCCATACCGACGGGTCGGTAACCTGCTCGCATGACCTCTTCCAGCGCACTGCCCGATCGGGCCGGCCGGCACTGCCACAACGTCCTCAACCCCTTCCACTCGGCGCACTACTTCGCACCGGAACTCGGCGCCGAGATGGCGGGGTTGGGCGTGAACGGGCGCGCCGGGTACTTCGTCTCCCGGAGCGCTCCCATGGGCGTGGTGGGCCCGGGAACGGTCGCCGCGACCTTCTACTCCTTCAAGTACGAGCTGATCGCCGAGCACCTCCCGCAGGCGTGGCGGAGCACCACGCCGCAGGCCGTCCTGGAAGCGCGGCTGCGCGCGGCGGACGCCACGTTGCACCGGCTGCTCGGCGCCGAGGCGCTGGAGTCGCCGGAGATGGCCGAGGCGGCGAAGCTGGCGCTGCGCGCCACCGAGGGCTGTACCCGGCACGCCCGGCCGCTGTACGCCGCGCACGCCGACCTGCCGGTGCCCGACGCGCCGCACCTCGCCTACTGGCACGCCACCACGCTGCTGCGCGAACACCGCGGCGACGGCCACCTGGTGGCCCTGCTGGACGCCGAGCTGGACCCGCTGGAGGCGCTGGTCACGCACACCGCCAGCGGGCGCGGGATGAACTACCGCGGCATCCTGGCGACCCGCGGCTGGTCGCAGGAGGAGCTGACGGCGGCCCAGGAGCGGCTGCGCGAACGCGGACTGCTGGGCGGCGCGGACGAGCTGACCGAGGCCGGTGCGACGCTGCGCAAGGACCTGGAGCGGACGACGGACCGGCTGGACCGGGCGCCGTACGAACACCTGGGGGCGGCGGGCGTGGCCCGGCTGACCGAACTGGCGGGCGCCTTCGCCGCCCGCCTCATGGAGGCCGGGGCGTTCCCCGCCAGCCTGTTCGACAAGGAGTAGTCGCACCCGCCTCCTCGTGGCCGCCGGGGTGTGGTGCGTCTTCTCACACCCCGGCGCTCCCGGCCGGGCGGTGCGACAGTCCGGGCCGCCAACCGGCACAATGCAGGCTCAGGAAAGTCGCTGGAAGGCGGGCAGGATCAACGTGACGGCAGCCACTGAGCCCATCGGGGCACTCGGGTCCATCGAAGCGCGGATCGCCGATGAGCTCGGCGTCAAGGAGCGGCAGGTGAAGGCCGCGGTCGAACTGCTCGACGGCGGCTCGACCGTCCCGTTCATCGCGCGCTACCGCAAGGAAGCGACCGAGATGCTCGACGACGCGCAGCTGCGGTCCCTGGAGGAACGGCTGCGCTATCTGCGGGAGCTGGAGGAGCGGCGGACCGCCGTCCTGGAATCCGTGCGCTCCCAGGGCAAGCTGGACACCGCGCTGGAGGCGCAGATCCGCGGCGCCGAGTCCAAGGCCCGGCTGGAGGACATCTACCTGCCGTTCAAGCCGAAGCGGCGCACCAAGGCTCAGATCGCGCGGGAGGCGGGGCTGGAGCCGCTGGCCGACGGGCTGCTGACGGACCCGTCGGTGGAACCGAGCGCGTCCGCCGCGGCGTTCGTGGACGCGGACAAGGGCGTCGCCGATCCGGCCGCGGCCCTGGAGGGCGCGCGGGCGATCCTCACCGAGCGGTTCAGCGAGGACGCGGACCTGATCGGTGAGCTGCGCGAGCGGATGTGGACGCGCGGCCGGGTCGCGGCGAAGGTGCGGGCCGGCAAGGAGGAGGAGGGCGCCAAGTTCGCCGACTACTTCGACTTCGCCGAGCCGTTCACCGAGCTGCCCTCCCACCGGGTGCTGGCGATGCTGCGCGGTGAGAAGGAGGACGTCCTCGACCTCACCCTGGAGCCGGAGGACCCGGCGGAGGCGGGCGAGGGCCCCAGCGCCTACGAGCGGTCCATCGCGCACCGCTTCGGGATCGCCGATCGGGGCCGGCCGGCCGACAAGTGGCTGCAGGACACGGTCCGCTGGGCCTGGCGCACCCGCGTCCAGGTGCACCTCGGGATCGATCTGCGGCTGCGGCTGCGACAGGCCGCCGAGGACGAGGCGGTCCGGGTCTTCGCCGCGAACCTGCGCGACCTGCTGCTGGCGGCCCCCGCCGGGACGCGCGCCACGATGGGCCTGGACCCCGGTTTCCGTACGGGCGTGAAGGTGGCGGTGGTCGACGCGACCGGCAAGGTGGCGGGGACCGAGACGATCTACCCGCACGTGCCGCAGCAGAAGTGGGACGCGGCGCTGGCCGCCCTGGCCCGACTGGCGCGGGAGCACCGCGTCGAGCTGATCGCGATCGGCAACGGCACCGCCTCCCGGGAGACCGACAAGCTGGCGACCGAACTGATCGCCGCGCAGCCGGAGTTGAAGCTGACGAAGGTGATGGTGTCCGAGGCGGGCGCCTCGGTGTACTCGGCCTCCGCCTTCGCCTCCCAGGAACTGCCGGACCTGGACGTGTCGCTGCGCGGCGCGGTGTCCATCGCGCGGCGCCTCCAGGACCCGCTGGCCGAGCTGGTCAAGATCGACCCCAAGTCGATCGGGGTCGGCCAGTACCAGCACGACCTGTCCGAGACCAAGCTGTCGCGCTCGCTGGACGCGGTGGTCGAGGACTGCGTGAACGGCGTCGGCGTGGACGTCAACACCGCCTCCGCACCGCTGCTCGCCCGGGTCTCCGGCATCAGCACCGGCCTGGCCGAGAACATCGTGAACCACCGGGACGACAACGGCCCGTTCCGCTCCCGCAAGGCGCTCAAGGACGTGTCGCGGCTGGGCCCCAAGGCGTACGAGCAGTGCGCGGGCTTCCTGCGGATCCGGGGCGGCGACGACCCGCTGGACGCCTCCAGCGTGCACCCCGAGGCGTATCCGGTAGTGCGCCGGATCGTGCAGACGGCGAAGAGCGAGGTCGGCGAACTCATCGGCAACACGGCCGCGTTGCGCGCCCTGCGCCCGGCGGACTTCGTCGACGACTCCTTCGGTCTGCCGACGGTCACCGACATCCTCCAGGAGCTGGAGAAGCCGGGCCGTGACCCGCGGCCGGAGTTCCGGACCGCGACCTTCAAGGAGGGCGTGGAGAAGATCGGCGACCTGGCGCCGGGGATGATCCTGGAGGGCGTGGTGACCAACGTCGCCGCCTTCGGGGCGTTCGTGGACGTGGGCGTCCACCAGGACGGCCTGGTGCACGTCTCGGCGATGTCGAAGAACTTCGTCAAGGACCCGCGGGACGTGGTGAAGCCGGGCGACATCGTCCGGGTCAAGGTGCTCGACGTGGACATCCCGCGGAAGCGGATCTCGCTGACCCTGCGGCTGGACGACGAGCCCGGCAAGGGCGCGCCGGCCGGCGGCGGCGAGCGGCGCGGCGGTACCGGCGGTGCCGGCGGCGGCCGGGGGCCGCGCGAGGGCGGCCGGGGCGGTGCGCCGCGGCAGCGGCAGGGCGGCGGCCAGCGCGGCGGCGAGCGCCGCGGCGGCGGCCGGGAGGCCGCTCCGGTCAACGACGCGATGGCGGACGCGCTGCGGCGGGCCGGGCTGTTGGGCGGCAAGGGCGGTCGCTGACCGCGATGGCCTGACGGTGGATCGGGGCGGGCGGCACTGCTGCCCGCCCCGATCGCGCGCTGCGCACCCCACCCGGCCCCGGGAGCGCTGCACCGCGAGCGATGAACCGGGAACGACAGACCGAGAGCGACAAATCCGTGGACGGGCGCCGGGCCGCCCGATTAGCCTGCGGATCGTGACCAGCCCCGAGTCCTCAAGACGCTAGCCACCGGGCGTCGTCCGGTGGCTGTTCGACCTTCTCCGCCACCGGACCGCCTTCTTCAGACAGGTCTTGTTCCTTGCGGTAGCCGGGGCTGCCGCTTCCTCCACCGGCCGTACCGATCGCCGTCGGCCTTGCCGACGCCGCCCTTCGGCCCGTGCCGGTCCTTGGTGTGGTTGCGGAGATTTTTCTATGCCGTTCACTCTCTACATGCTTGCGCTGGCGGTTTTCGCGCAGGGCACGTCCGAGTTCATGCTGTCCGGGCTGATCCCGGACATCGCCGCCGACCTCCAGGTGTCCATCCCGGCCGCCGGCGCGCTCACTTCGGCGTTCGCGGCCGGGATGGTCGTCGGGGCGCCGCTGATGGCGCTGCTCAGCCGGCGCTGGCCGCGGCGGCGCGCCCTGTTGGTCTTCCTGATCGCCTTTCTCCTGGTGCACGTCGTGGGCGCGGTGACCACCGACTTCGGCGTGCTGCTGGCCACCCGGGTGGTGGCGGCGCTGGCCAACGCGGGATTCCTGGCGGTGGCGTTGGCGACCGCGGCCGCGATGGCCGCGCCGGGCGCCACGGGCCGGGCCACCTCCGTCCTGTTGGGCGGCACGACGCTGGCCTGCATCGTGGGCGTCCCGGCCGGTGCCGTGCTGGGGCAGGAGTGGGGCTGGCGCTCGGCGTTCTGGGCGGTGGCCGCGGTGTCGGTGCCGGCGGTGATCGCCATCATGGCGTCGGTCCCGGGCGGTCCGGCCGGTGCCGGCACCGGGGCGGGCGGTGCCGGCGGTGAGCTGCGGGCCCTGCGCCGTCCGCGGCTGCTGGTGGCGCTGCTGCTGGGGGCACTGGTCAACGGTGCCACGTTCTGCACCTTCACCTACCTCGCGCCGCTGGTCACCGGTGTCACCGGTTTCGGTGCCGCCGGGGTGCCGGTGGTGCTGGCACTGTTCGGGCTGGGTTCGTTCGTCGGGGTCACGGCCGGCGGACGGCTGGCGGACCGGCGGCCCCGTCCGCTGCTCGCCATCGGGGGCGCGGCGCTGCTCGTGGGTTGGGTGGTGTTCGCGCTGACGGCCGGGAACGCGGTGGCCACCGTCGTGCTGGTCCTCGTCCAGGGGACCCTGTCGTTCGCGGTCGGCTCCACCCTGATCGCCCAGGTGCTCTACGCGGCGGTCGAAGCGCCCACGCTGGGCGGCGGGTTCGCGACCGCCGCGCTCAATGTCGGCGCCGCGGCCGGCCCGTGGTGGGGCGGCGTCGCGCTCGCCGCCGGCTTCGGCTACCGCGCGCCGCTGTGGGTCAGCGCCCTGCTGGTGGCCGTGGCGCTGGCGGTCGGCGGTGCGGCGGAGGGGGTGCGGGTCCGCCGGCGGGCGGCCGGCGGTGCCCCGGAGGCGCCGGCGCCGGCCCGGTGAACGGCCCCGCCCGGCCGCCGGGTCAGCGGGCGCCGGCGTAGCCGCGCAGCCGCTCCAGTTCGGCGGCGACGTCGGTGAGGGTCGCGCAATCCGGAACCGGCCGCAGTGCGGGCGGCGGGGTGCCGGGCGGGCGGCGGCCTGGGGCCTCCAGGGCGTCGGCCATGGCCGAGAGGGCCTGGCAGAGCCGCTCGGCCTCCTCCGGGCCCGGGCGGTGGGCGCCGCGGTCGAGGCGGACGGCGCAGGCGGTGGCGGCGTCCACGATGCGCTCCGCCGCGGTGACCACCGCCGGCCAGTCGGGGCCGGGGTCGCGGGCGGGGTGGAATTCCGCGGCGGCGGTCTCGGCGGCGGCCCGCGCCCGGGCCAGCGTCCGGTAGGCGTCCCGGCGCAGCGCCAGCCGGCGGGTGGCGACGGCGCCGGGGGCGGCCCCCTCGGCGACGGGCGCCGCGGGCCGGGGTTCCAGGACGTAGCGCAGGAAGCGTTCGGTGCTCCGCAGCGCCTCGGTGACCCGGGGGCCGACCCTGCGACGCGGGTCGGCGAGGTGCGGCAGGTGCCCGACGACGAGCACGATCGCACAGGCCAGGGAGGTGTCCACGATCCGCTCGGCGGCGGCCTGCCGGGCGCCGCCGACGTACACGAAGGACAGCACCATCAGCGTGATCGCCCCGGTCTGGAGCGCGAAGTGCCGGGTGGCGAACGGCAGCAGCGCACCGCCCGCGCCGGCGATCACGGCGGGCCACCAACTGCCGGACAGCCAGGCCCCGGCCGCCGCGAAGACCAGGACCCCGGCCGCGGTGCCGGCGAACCGGTTGACCGTGCGGGAGAACAGCGGGCCCAGGTCCGGCTTGACGAGGAAGGTGACGGTCGCCGGGAGCCAGTACCAGTGGTCGGCGCGGAGCAGCAGCGCCACCGCCGCGCTGGCGCCGATGCAGACGGCGACCCGCAGGCCGTAGTCCCGACCGGCCGGGCCCAGTGCTCCGCGGACTCCCCCGGTCCGGGCGGGCGGCAGGTCCTCGCGGGTCGTCGCCGGGGGCAGCGGCCGTTCCCTGGCGAAGGCGACCGCGGCGTCCAACAGGGCGTGGTCGAAGGCCCCGCGGGCGGCGGAGCTGCGCTCCGGGGCGGAGAGCCGGCCCGGTGACCGGCCGGTGCGCAGCGCCTCGGCGAACCGGCGCGGGCCGGCGGCGACCCGCGCCGGCAGCGGCCGGGCCTCCCACAGCAGCGCGACGCTGGCCTCGCACAGCGCGGTGGCCGCGGCGAACCGCTCGGCCAACAGCAGTTCCTCGGGCCGGGCCGGCCGGCGCAGCAGTCGGCTGGTGAGCCGGCGCAGCCGCAGCGCCTCGTCGGCGCGGTCCAGGGCGGCGGTGAGCCGGCGCCGGGCGGGCTCCGCGCCCGGCCCGCCGACCGCCGCCAGGGCGTCGGCGAGCGCGTCGAAGACGGTGGCGACGGCCGCCCGCTCGCCGCTGAGCGGTCCGCCGGCCGGGCGCGGCGAGCGCAGGACGAGCCGCAGCAGGAGCAGCCACAGGCAGCCGGCGAGGACGTAGAGGGCCTTCGTCCAGGGTGCGCCGGGCAGCGGCATGCCCGCGCCGAGGACGGTGGCGGCCAGCATCTGCATGCCGGCGGTGGAGCGCACCGGTCCGGCCACGCTGCCCGCGCCGGAGACGAAGCCGACGGCGCTCAGCGCGGGCACCACCCACCAGCCCGCGTCGGCGGCCCGCAGGGACGCGCCCAGCAGCATGCCGAGTGCGGCGGCCAGGGCGGGCAGGCCGATGTGGACGATGCCGGTGCGCCGGGTGCCCGGCCGGTCGTTGACGCCCGCCAGCATCGAGCCGAGGGCGGTCAGCACGCCGGGGGCCGGGTGCCCGGTGGCGATCCCCGCGGCGAGCAGCGGGCCCGCGCACAGCGTGCCGCGGGCCACCGCCGCCCAGGGCACGGGCAGCCGCTGCCAGCGGAAGGGGTGGGCGAGCCAGGCGGGCACGGCGCGCCGGGGGCGGGGCATGGGGCTCCTCGGACGATGGCGAAGGCACGGAATACGGGGTGCGCGGCCACGGGTGGTCGCGGGCGGATCCGAGGGGCGTCATCGGCCGACGGTGCCGGGCCCCGGTCGGGGCGACGGCACGGGCCGGTCCACCGGGGCCCTACCAGCGTAAGGTCCCGGATTGTCCGCCTCACGGCCGGAGGGTTACGTCCACGTCACAGCAGGACAAGATCACGGCGACGGGACCACCGGATGCGGGGCGATGGGGAGGCTGCGGAGATGACGAACGAGCGGTCGGCGGGGACGGGTGGGGCGTTGGACCCGGGGACAGCCGCCCCGGACACGACGGACACGAGCGCGACGGCCCCCGCGTCGGCGGCCCCGGACATCTGCGTGGTCGGCGCCGGCGTGATCGGGCTGACGTCCGCGATCGTGCTCGCCGAGGCCGGGTACCGGGTGCGGGTGGTGGCCCGGGACGCGGCCGACGACACGACCTCCGCGGTGGCCGGCGGTCTGTGCTGGCCGTACCTGATCCGGCCGTACGAGGAGGCGGTCCGCTGGTCGCTGCGCTCGCTGGAGGTGTTCACCGGGCTCGCCGGGCGGCCGGCGGAGACCGGGGCTCGGCTGGTGGCGGGCGTCACGGCGGGCGCGGGGACGGCCGGTGGCGCGCGCGTTCCCGCTCCCGAGGAGGGGCTGGGGGCCTGGTACGCGGCAGTGCCGGGGCTGCGGCCGGCCCGCGCCGAGGAGCTGCCGCCGGGCTGTGGTGCGGGGTGGTGGGCGCGTACGCCGCTGGTGGAGATGCCGGTGCACCTGCGGTATCTGGAGCGGCGGCTGGCGGCTGCCGGCGGGACCGTGGTGGCGCGCCCGGTGGCGTCCCTGGCGGAGGCGGCCGACGGCGTCCGGGCGGTCGTGAACTGCTCGGGGCTGGGCGCCCGCGAACTGGTCCCGGACGACGGGGTGCAGCCCGTCCAGGGGCAGTTGGTGATCGTCGAGAATCCGGGCATCGAGGAGTGGTTCACCGTCGCCGACGCGGGCGCGGAGGACGCAGCGAACTCGACGTATCTCCTGCCGCAGCCCTTCGGGCTGGTCCTGGGCGGTACGGCGCGGGAGGGGGCCTGGTCGCGGGAGCCCGATCCGGCGGTGGCGGAGGCGATCGTGGCGCGCTGCGCCCGGTACTTCCCCCAGGTGGCGCGGGCCCGTGTGCTGGCGCACCGGGTGGGCCTGCGGCCGGCCCGCCCGGCGGTGCGGCTCGCGGCGGAGCGGCTGCCGGACGGGACGGTGTGCGTGCACAACTACGGCCACGGGGGTGCCGGGGTGACCGTGTCCTGGGGGTGCGCGGACGAGGTGCTGCGCCTGGTGCGGGACACGGTCGCGCCGGCTTGATCGTGCCCGCCCCCTCGCGCCGGACTGGCGGTGCCTGGCTGGTCGTGCCTGTTCGGACGTGCCTGTTCAGGGGCCGATCGGGGTGCCGGCCACGAGGGGGCGGTCGGCGCGTGCGTCCAACAGCAGCGGGACCAGCCCGCGCAGTGACTGGCGCAGCGGGACGGTGGCGCCGCCGTCGCCGTCCCGCCACCAGCGCACGCCGTGCGCCGCCAGGACGGCCCGGGCCCGGGCGAACTGCGCCGCGTCCAGGCGGTAGGCGCGCGGCGGGCGGGTCAGGACCCGGTCAGCGGGCGGGAGTTCGTTGTCGGCGCCGCCGAGGTAGACCGGGCCGCGGTCGGCCAGGCCGGCCGCCCGGGCCGCGGCGGTGACCGCCTCGATGCGCCCGCGGCGCTGCTCGACGAAGGCGAACAGGCCCTTCAGCGCGGCCAGTTGGGAGGTCACCCGGCGGCGGTTGTTCAGCGCCGGGTCGGCCTTCTCGGCGTCCGTGAGGGGGTCCGCGCGGGTTTCCACGAGCTGCCCGAGGGAGCCCTTGATCCCGACGGTGTTGCGCAGGATCCGCTCCTGGCCGTCGCCGGCGACCTGTTTGACGGGGGCGCCGGTCACCGGGTCGGTCCAGATGCCGTAGACGCCGGTGCTGAAGCCGGCCGCCCGGGCGGCGGGGCCGACGAAGTCCGTGGACAGGGTGGCTGAGGCGCGGCGCACGGGGTCCGCTGCGTTGAGGTTGCGCGGCCACAGGGAGAGCAGGTCCTTGACGTAGTACGGCGCCTTGGGCGTGTATTCGTGCAGGTCGTAGACGATGTCGGGGCGGTATTCGCGGAGCACCGCGGCCATCGCGCGGGCTTCGGGGGTGGCGAGCGCGAGGTGGTCGCGGTTGATGTCGGTGCCGTCGGCGTTGCCGCGGGTGTCGGCGGCCCGGCCGTCGGGGTTGGCGGTGGGGACGACCAGCACGCTGGTGCGCGCCAGGAAGTGCCGGGTGGCCGGGTCCTTGGCGAAGGCGAGGTCGCGGACGGTGGTCAGGCACGCCTCGCGGCCGGAGGGCTCGTCGCCGTGCTGGGAGCAGATCAGCAGCACGGAGTTGCCGCGCCGGACGTCGGCGGGGCGTTCGGGGGCGGGGGCGCCGATGCGGACCAGCCGGAGCGGCCGGCCCTGTGCGGTGGTGCCGATCCGGTCGAGGCGGACCCGGGCCGAGGCTTCCGGGGCCCGGTCGACGGCCGTGAGGAACGCCGCCTCCTCGGACCCGGTGGTCCAGCGGGCGCCGTGGCTGGTCTCGAATCCCGTGCGGGGCAGGGGATTCGAGGTGGCGCCGGTGGTCGCGGAGGGGGCGAACGCGGCGGTGAGGGCGGCGGCCAGCGCGCCGAGGGCGAGGCCGCGGGAGCGGAGGGATCTGAGGGGTGTCACGAGGGTGCCTCCGGGGGTCGGCGACAGGGGGGGTGGGCCGCCCCGTGCCCGCGGGGCGGCCCTTGGCCGGTCGCTGCCGGTCAGTCTCCGTTCGGCAGCCGGCGGGGGTCCGCCGGCGGGGCGATGCCCTTGAGGGCGGTCCCGGTCGGGCGCTCGGCCGCCGGGGTGCTCGCGGTGGCCCGGGCCAGGGCGGGGGCGCCCCCGGTCACCGGCAGCCGGGCGGTGGTGCGGGCCAGGTCGAGGGTGAGCGCGGGGCGGGAGGCGGGCGGGTCGATCAGGTTGGCGTCGGTGCCGCCCACGATGAGCGCGAGCCGGTGTCCGGCGGGCACGACGTGGTCGCTTGCGGCCAGTTGGAGGGTGAGGGTGTAGGGCTTGCCGGGGGTCAGCGGGTGACCGTGCTGCGGGTCGGTGGCGTGACCGAGGTCGGCCCAGCCACGGCTGAAGACCGTGAAGCCGACCTTGCTGACATCGGCGGCGGTCTCCTTGAAGCAGCCGGTGTCGCCGGAGGTGCCGGCGCCCCAGCAGGTGCTGTTGGTGCGGGTGACGATGCCCTCGCCGTCGGCGCCGTAGTTCCGGATGGTGTCCGGGCCGAGGTCGACGAGGACCGCGGAGAGGTGGGCACTGGTGGTGCTGGGGGTGGCGGTGACGGTGACCGTGCCGGCGCCGGAGAGCCGCAGCGGCGCGGTCAGCGGGCCGGTGGTGAAGCCGGCCTTGGCCGGTGTCGCGCGGTCGACGGCGGCGGCCCAGTCGGCTTCGCCCAGCGCCGGGTCGTCGGTGAAGACCGCGGTCTGGCCGGACGGGGCGGGCCGGTTGTTCAGGACGCCGACGCCCGCGGTGGTACCGGTGCGGGGGTACAGGGGGACCGCGGCGGTGCCGGCCGCGGGCCACCGGGCGTCGGTGGCCCAGGTGTCGGGGGCGCGCTCGACGTCGGCCATCGGGGCGCGCTCGATGCCGTTGTCGTAGCCCATCAGGTAGTGGTCGAACCACTGGTGGAGGGTGCGGACCCAGTCGGCGCGGCGGTAGTCGAAGGGGTCGACGTGGCCGGTCTGGGAGAGCCAGATCTTGCGCTGGACGCCGTGCCGGGCAAGCGCGTCCCACCACTGGCCGAAGTGCTTGGTGCGGACGTTGAGGTCCTGCATGCCGTGGACGAGGAAGACGCTGGCGCGGACCTTGTCGGCGTGCCGGACGTAGTCCCGCTCGGTCCACAGGTCGGTCCAGTCGCCGTTGCGCGGGGCGCCCTCGACGAGCTTGCGCTGGACGGCGGCGCAGTTCTTGTGCGCGGCGGGGCTCTCGACGGCGGCGGCGAGCCCGTCGGGGCCGCCGTCGTAGAGCGCGGCGCCCTGGGCGAAGTAGTAGTCGTACCAGGAGGAGATGCCGGCGATCGGGACGATGGTCTTCAGGCCCGGGACGCCGGTGGCCGCGACGCCGTTGGCGATGGTGGCGTCCCAACTCTTGCCGATCATGCCGGTGTTGCCGTTGGACCAGTCGGCGGTCACGGGTTTGCCGCCGCTGCGGGCGGTGTAGCCGCGGGCCCGGCCGTTCAGCCAGTCGACGACGGCCCTGGCGGACTGGACGTCCGAGCGGCCGCCGACGTCGATGCAGCCGTCGGAGCGGTTGGTCCCGGCCAGGTCGACGAGGACGGTCGCATAGCCGCGGGGCACGAAGTAGTTGTCGTAGAACAGCGGGAACTGGACCGGGCGGCCCTGGGCGTCGTAGGTCTTCTTCTGGCTCTCGTTGCCGCGCCCGCAGCAGGAGTAGTAGGGGCTGGCATCCATGATCACGGGGACCCGACGGCCCTGCCGGGCGGGTTCGGCGGGCCGGATGATGTCGGCGGCGACCCGGTCGGGGCGGCCGTCGCCGTCGCCGTCGAGGCCGGTGTTCACCCAGACCGTCTCGCGGATGGCGTTGGCGTAGGAGTAGACGGGCGCGCTCTCCCGCGGGGCGGGGGCGGCGGTCACCGCGCCGGGGGCGGCGAGCAGCGCGAGGAGGGCGAGGACGGCGGCGCCGACCAGGGTTTTCCATGGGGTGTGGGGAGGTCCCAATCGTATTGTCACGGGCGGACCGTAGCGCGGGTCAACTCCCGTGCAGAAGGGGGCCGTCAGGGGTGCATGTCGATGAGATGTCGGTCATGTGTCAGATGTGGCCATGGACATGACGCGGTCGCCGATGCGCACATAAGCTCCGTAAGAGATCCACCCCCCTACGAGTTGGAGGACTCGTGCGTCACAGACTCCTGGTCCCGGGTGCGGCGGCGCTCAGCCTGATGCTGGCGATCCCGGCTTCGGCTGCTTCCCCGGCCGATGTACACGGCACACCCGGTGCCCCCGGCGTGGGCGACAGCTACTACCCCGACAGCGGCAACGGCGGGTACCACGTCTCCCACTACGACCTGCGGCTCAAGTACCAGCCGAAGACGGACCTGTTGGAGGGCACGGCGACCCTGCTCGCCCGGACCACACAGGACCTCTCGCGCTTCAACCTGGACTTCGGCCTGAAGGTCAGCGAGATCCGGGTCAACGGCAAGAAGGCCACCTTCGCCACCTCCGGGAAGCACGAGCTGGAGGTCACTCCGGCCGCGCCGCTGGCGAAGGGCAAGGACATCAGCGTGGTGGTGCGCTACGCGGGCAAGCCCTCCGAGCTGAAGATCGACGGCTTCACCGCCTGGGCCCGGACGCCGGACGGTGGGGTGGTGGCCCAGGAGCCGGACTCCGCCGTGTGGTGGTTCCCCAGCAACGACCACCCCACCGACAAGGCGACGTTCGACATCTCCGTCGCGGTGCCGGACGGCACCCAGGCGCTGAGCAACGGCGTGCTCGCCTCGCAGAGCTCCAAGCTCGGCTGGACGCGGTACAACTGGCGCTCGGACAAGCCGCAGGCGACGTACCTGACGACGCTGGCGATCGGGAAGTTCGACATCACCACCGACACCACCGCCGACGGCCTGCCGGTGATCAACGCGGTCAGTCCGGACCTGGGCGCCAACCTGGGATCGGCGCGGGCGAGCATCGAGCGCACCACCGAGGTCACCGAGTGGCTGGAGGGCGTCTTCGGTCCCTACCCGTTCAACTCGGTCGGCGGCTACGTCCCCAACGTCCCGGCGCACTACGCGCTGGAGACCCAGACCCGGCCGTTCTACGGCAAGCAGGCGTTCGACAAGGGCACCAACGTCTCGGTGGTGGTGCACGAGCTGGCCCACCAGTGGTACGGCGACAGCGTGTCGCTCAAGGACTGGAAGGACATCTGGCTCAACGAGGGCTTCGCCTCGTACAGCCAGTGGCTGTGGTCGGAGAAGGAGGGCGAGGGCACCGCGCAGCAGCTGGCGGACTACGTCTACGCCCAGCACCCGGCCGACGACGCGTTCTGGACGGTGAAGCCGGGCGACCCGGGCGCGGACAAGCAGTTCGACTCGGCGGTCTACGACCGGGGCGCGCTGGCCCTCCAGGCGCTGCGCAACAAGCTCGGCGACAAGGTGTTCTTCGACATCCTCAAGTCCTGGCCGACCGAGCACCGGTACGGCAACGCCGCGGTCGGGGACTTCGTGAAGTTCGCCGAGCGGAAGTCCGGGCAGCCGCTGGCCGGCTTCTTCGACACCTGGCTGTACCAGCCGACCAAGCCGGCGGCCGGCGCGGGCGCGCGGGCGTTCGCCGCGCAGGGTCTGGTCGCCCAGCCCAAGTCCTGGAAGCAGATCGCGGCCACTCACGACGTGCACGACGGTCACTGACCGAGCGCGGCAGGCGGGGTCGGGGCATGCCCGGCTCCGCCCGTCCGCGGCTCAGCTGCGGGCCGTCCGGTGCTTCCGGCGGGCCCGGCGGGCGATCGGCATGAACCGCAGCCCTTCCGGCAGCACCGGCATCATCAGCCGCACCGCCAGCCCCAGGCGGCGCAACCTGCGCTCCTGGGCGGCGGTCCACGGGAGGCCGATGGCGCGCCGGGCGTCCGGCGGCATCAGGCCGATGGTGACGAACCGGCGGAAGCGGGCGAACCCCGGCATGATCGCCGGCCAGGCCAGCCGGAGCAGCAGCCGCAGCCACCAGGGACCGCGGTCGGGCGCCGGCAGCGGCCGGTCGGTGGCGATCAACTCCCGCACCACCACGGTCTCCTCGATCTCGGTGTCGAGGACCTCGCGGTAGTACGGCCAGAACTCCTCGATGGTCTGCGGCATGTCCCGGTCGCGGATGCCCAGGATCCGGCCGACCTGGAGCCATTCCGCGTAGAGCTGCCGTTCCTGCGCCGGGGTGAAGGGGCGGCCGAGGTAGCGCTGGGCGTGCCGGAAGACGGGGTAGCCGGTGGCGTGCACCCAGGCGTAGTACGCGGGGGTGAGCGCGTGGTACTTCCGGCCGTACGCGTCGGTGCCCTGGACGGACCGGTGCAGCCGGCGCAGCCGCCGGCCCTCCTCGACCGCCTCCGACCCGCCGTACACCCACAGTTGGAGCGAGGCCAGCGAGCGTTCGCCGCGCCCCCACGGGTCGGCGCGGAAGACCGAGTGGTCGTCCACCCCCGCACCCACCGCGGGGTGGGCGACCTGCATCGTCAGCGCCGCGGGCAGGGTCAGCAGCGAGCGGACGTCCCCGACCAGCGACCAGAGGACGCCGCCGGGCGGCGGGGGCTCCGGGTCCATGCGTTCTGATGCCGTTCGTACCGTGTTCATACGGCTACGCATCATACGGCGGCCCCCAGCGGCCGGCGGGTCCGCGGGTCGGTGCCGGGCCGGTGGGTGTTCCAGTAGGCCAGGAACAGCGCCGGGGCGATCCGCAGCGGCGGCGGCACCGGCGCCATCAGGCAGCGGACCACCCGGGCGAACCGACGCAGCCGGCGCTGCCGGCGGTCGGTCCAGGCGAGCCCGAACCGCTCGCGGAGGACGGGCGGCAACACGCCGATGGTAACCAGCAGGGCGTAGTGGGCGGCGAGCGCGGCGAACGGCCGCCAGAGCACCGCCGGGACCCACCGCACCGGCGGCTTCTGCGGCCGGGCCAGTTCCGCCAGGACGTCCCGCACCGAGTCGTTGAGCTCCAGCCGCTCGGCCACCACCCGGTCGTAGTAGGCACAGAACGACGCCCAGTCGGGTGGCAGGTGATGGTCCTTCAGGCCCCAGACCCGGCCGACGTCCCGCATCTCGCGGTAGTACTCCTCGGTCTCCTCCGCCGTCAGGCCCGGCCCGAAGAGCCGGAGCGCGTCGACCGGGCCGCGGACGAGGGTGGCGTGCACCCAGTGGTACGCCTCGGGGTGCAGCGCGTGGTAGCGGCGGCCCTGCGCGTCGGTGCCCTTCATCTCCCGGTGGACCTCGATCAGCCGCCGGGCCTCGGCGGTGGCCGCGGCCTGCCCGCCGTAGACGACCGTGCCCAGCGAGCCGACGGTGCGCAGGAGTCGTTGCCAGGGCTCGGCGCGGAAGTTCGAGTGAGCGGCCACACCGGCGCCGACGACGGGGTGCGCGACCTGCAGCAGCAGAAGCTGAGGAGACGTCAAAAAGGCTCGGGTGTCGCCGAAATGGCGCCAGGCGACGCCGCCCCGGCGGGGCGACCGGACCTGGGCTGGGCGGCGCCCCGCCGCATGGCCGAAGGGGGTGCCGGATGCTGCCGCGGTGTCCATTCCCGCCTCCTCGCTGAATCCGTGTCAGCAGTGTTGACGCGGCTCATGAAACAAGTCAATAGTCCTTGTAACATTGACTCACTCCATCGGGAGGTCCCCGAAATGGCCGCGAGCGCACGTGAGTTGAGCCCCGAGGGACGGACGCACTGGAAGCGCACCGCCGTGATGCTGGTGCCGAGCACGGCCTGCGTCGGGGCGCTGGTGCTCGCCCTGGCGCAGGGCGCGATGGCGGCCTCCTTCGCGGTGTCCGGCAAGAACTTCAAGGTCTCCGCCGACGAGATCACCGGCCAGGGGATCGCCAGCTTCCCGTCGTCGCTCGGCGGCTCGGACGGCACCGGCCACGCGGTGCTGCTGGCCGGCATCAGGACCGGTACAGCCAAGGGCGTCTGCCTGTCGATGAAGCAGCGACTGCCGCTGGTCGGCGAGGTGTCGCTGCTCGTCCGCTCCGGCGGCGACCGGCCCGTGCGGGGCGAGAACATCGTGGTCGACGCCGACGCGCTCACCAGCAGCGGGGGCCGGGTGACCGGCGTCCAGGCGGGCCGGGACGCCGCCACGCTCACCGGGGCGCCGGGGGTCGACGGGCCGCGCGGACTCTTCGGCGTCCAGGCGACCAGTGCACTGGCGCGCAACGTCAAGAGCACCGCCTGGGCCTCCAACGGCGGGTCGCTCACCCTCGACAAGGTCGAGATCGAGCTCAGCCACTCCGGCAAAGAGTGCTACTAGGGCGCTTGGAGGCCCCGTGCTCACCTTCGTCCTCGGCTTTCTCGCCGAACTCGCCAAGGAGACCGGCAGTTGGCTCGACCGGGTCCTGCCCCTGCCCGGAGTGCGCCGGCCGCTGCGGTCCTGGCGCCGCCGCCGGCCGTTCTGGGCCGGGCTGTGGGCGGTGGCCGGCGGTCTGGAGCTGATCGCCCTGCCGCTGGCGCCGCTGCCGCTGATGCTGAAGGTCGGCATCGGCGCGATGTCCGCGGTCGGCGTCGGCCTGGTGCTGATCGCCGGCGGCCTGTTCTTCGTCTTCGCGCCCGCCCAGCGGATGTTCGTCTCCGTGGTGACCGCCATCGCCTCCCTGGTCTCGCTCGCCACGACCAACCTGGGCGGCTTCGGGGTCGGCTGCGGACTGGGGCTGCTGGGCTCGTCGATGGCCTTCGGGTGGCTGCCGCACCCGGCGGCGCCGGAGCCGGCGGGGACCGGCCACGGTACGGAAGGGGCGGACGGAACGGCGTCCGCGACGGGCACCGAGGCGGTGACCGCGCGCCCAAAAGCGCCTGAGGGCCGCGGCGCCCGGCCCCCGCGGCCCGGTGCCTGCGCCCTCACGCTGATGCTCCCGCTCGCCCTCGCCGCCGGACTGCTCACCCCCGCACCGGCCCGCGCGGCCGACGGCGACCCGCGCGACGCCCCGGGCCGGATCCCGCTGCCCTGCCTGACCGGCCTCGACACCGGCGGCGCCACCGACCCCCCGCCCACCGGCCCGCCCCCGTCCGGCGGCGACCGTCCGGCGCCCCCGACTCGGACCGCCCGCCCCGGCGAGATCGGCGCCCCCGACGACACGACCGCCCTGGCCCCGCCCGTCGTCGTCGGCGAACAGCCCGGCCCGGGCCGCGCCACCTACCCCGTCAGCCCCTACTACCCCACCGTCGGCGCCACCCGCCTGGCCGCCACCGACGCCCTCGTGCACGGCGCGACGTACCTGCCCACCGCGGGCGGCGGCCGGATCAAGGTCCTCTGGGTGCACGCCGCCCGGATCCTCGCCGACGACTACCGCCTGCGGGTCACCGGCCCCGACGGCACCGACCACCTCCTCCACGTCCAGCTCGACATCCGCGACGTCGACGTCTACGCCACCTACCTCCAGGGCGCCCTGGAGATCCCGTGGCTGAACGTCAGCACCCCGCGACTCTGCCTCGGCGCGGACGCCGTCCCCGCCAACCTCCCCCTCGCCGTCCGACTGCCCTCGCTCACCCTGCGACCGGTCACCGCGGGCCAGGTCCTCGTCGACGCGGCCGAGGTCCGCTACCGGCTCCTGGGCAGTCACTAGGAGAGCACCGCGCACCTGTCCCCTTCAGGAGGCACTCACATGGGCCGCTACACCCGGCTGCGGGAGATCCGCCGAATGGACCCCGAGCGGGACTTCGAGCAGATCTTCCGCTGGCTCACCCAGTACGAATTCCCGTGGGACTACACCCAGGGCGTCTCGGTCGCCTTCCTGCGCGACTACGGCGTCCCGCGCATCTCCCAACTCCTCGACCGCACCCAGGAGTTCGAGCACAACGGACAGAAGCGCTACGACGACACGGTGCTCCTGGGCTACGAGATGGCCGCCGACGGCTTCGACTCCGCCCGGGGGCGCGCCGCCGCCCGGCACCTCAACCGCATCCACGGCACGTACCGCATCCCCGACGACGACTTCCGCTATGTCCTCGCCACCACCGTCGTCGGCCCCGGGCGCTGGATCGACCGCTACGGCTGGCGCCCCCTGTGCGCCAACGAGAAGGCCGCGCTCGCCCTGGTCGGCCACAAGCTCGCCGAGCTGATGGGCATCCCCGACGCGCCCCGCACCATGGCCGGCTACGAGAAGCTCCTCGACGACTACGAGGCCGCGATGTTCGCCTACCACCCGGCCAACCACCGGGTCGCCAACGCCACCTTCCGGGTCATGGCCTCCTGGTACCCGGCCGCCCTCCGCCCCGCCGTCGCCCGCTTCTCCCTGGCCCTGCTGGACGAACCCCTGCTGCGCGCCCTCGGGTTCCCCGTGCAGCCGCCCTGGTTACGGACCATGGCCCACCGCGCGCTCCGCACCCGGGCCACCGTGGTCCGGCTGCTGCCCGCCCGGCCCGACTCCCGGCCCGGACTGTCCCGACCCCGCTCCTACCCCTTCGGCTACACCCTCGACGACCTCGGGCCCGCCTGGGCCCAGCACCGTCCGCTCCGCCCGCTGCCCCGCGAGGACACCCGATGACCGTACTGATCTCCCGTTCCCCGCTCACCGGCGAACCGGTCGGCGAGCATCCCGTGCACGGCCCCGAGGAGGTCCGGGCCGCCGTCGGCCGGGCCCGGGAGGCGGCCCGCGCCTGGGCGGCCTGCGGGTGGGCGGGCCGCCGCGCCCGCCTGCTCACCTGGAAGCGGTCGTTGGCCCGCCGGCTGCCCGAACTGGCCGAGTTGGTCTCCGCCGAGACCGGCAAGCCGCCGCACGACGCCCGCGCCGAGGTGCTGCTCACCCTTGTCCACCTGGACTGGGCCGCCCGCAACGCCCGCCGCGTCCTGGGCCGCCGCCGCGTCCCCTCCGGCCCGCTCGCCGTCCACCAGCGCGCGCTGCTCGCCCACCGCCCGCTGGGGGTGATAGGCGTCATCGGCCCCTGGAACTACCCCCTCTACACCCCCATGGGCTCCCTCGGCTACGCCCTCGCCGCGGGCAACGCGGTGGTCTTCAAACCCTCCGAACTCACCCCGGGTGTCGGCGTGTTGCTCGCCGAAACGCTCGCCGAGGCGGTCCCCGACCGGCCCCACCTGCTCCAGACCGTCATCGGCCACGGCGCCACCGGCGAGGCCCTGGCCCGCGCCGGTGTCGACAAGGTCGCCTTCACCGGTTCCCCGGCCACCGCCCGCAAGGTCGCCGCGGTCTGCGCCGAGCGGCTGACCCCGCTGCTCGCCGAGTGCGGCGGCAAGGACGCCGTCCTCGTCGACAGCAGCGCGGACCTGGACGCCGCGGCCGACGCCATCGTCTGGGGTGCCATGGCCAACGCCGGCCAGACCTGCGCCGGCGTGGAACGGGTCTACGCCGTCGCCCCCATCCACGCCGCGCTCTGCGAACGGATCGTGCACCGCGCCCGCGCCCTGCGGCCCGGCTCCGGCCCCGACGCCGCCTACGGCCCGATCACCCTCCCCGCCCAACTCACCACCGTCGAACGCCATCTCAAGGACGCCCTGGCCGCCGGCGCCCGCGCCCTGCTCGGCGGCCCGGAGTCGCTCCGCCCGCCCTACGCCGACCCGGTCGTCCTGGCCGACGTCCCCGAGGACTCCCCCGCCATGCGCGAGGAGACCTTCGGACCGGTCGTCGCGGTCAACGCCGTCCGCGACCTCGACGAGGCGGTGGCCCGCGCCAACGCCTCCGACTACGCGCTGGGCGCGGCGGTCTTCACCGGCGACCGCCGCACCGGCCTGGCCCTCGCGCAGCGCCTCGACTCCGGTGCGGTGTCGGTCAATTCCGTCCTCGGCTTCGCCGCCGTCCCGGCCCTCCCCTTCGGCGGCGGTGGCGCCTCCGGCCACGGCCGCATCCACGGCGCCGAGGGCCTGCGCGCCTTCACCGCCCCTCAAGCGCTCACCGTCCGCCGCTTCCGTCCCCCGGTGGACCTGACGTCGTTCACGACCCCGGGGCGCCGGGCGACACGCGCGATCGAGGCGGGCCGGTGGCTGCACAGCCGGCGCTAGGTCGGGGACCGGGCCCATCGGCCAGCCCGGCCTCAGCACCTCCCGCGCACCGCCCGCCCCTTACCCGTCACCCGTCCTTCACCGATTCAGCAGGGGCGTGAGATAGCGCCGCGCGAACTCCCGCGCCTTCTCGTCGTCGTCCAGCTCGAAGCAACTCACCGGATTGAGCAGGAAGGACACGGTGATCCGCACCATCAGTTCGGCCACCGCCACCGGATCCCCGCTCTCCTGCTCGTCCCCTTCCTCCCCCGTCACCCGTCGCGCCCGCCGCAAGTGCCCCGCCAGATACCCCCGCATCGCGAGGAAGGAGGGCCCGCTCTCCACCGTCAGATACGGCAGCATCGTCTCCGGCTCCAACCGCATCAGGCCGCCGATCAGCGGATGCCCCCGGATCAGCCGCAGGACGGCGGCGAACCCCTCCACCATCCGCGCCTCCATCGTGGGCAGTCCGGCCACCGCCGCGTCCACCTCGGCGACGAACTGGCGGTACTCCCTCAGCAGCACCCGCTGCACCAGCTCGTCCTTGTTGCCCACCCGCCGGTACACCGTGACCCGGGAGACCCCGGCCCGTTTGGCGACGTCATCGACCGTGGACCGCCGCAGCCCGAAGGTCATGAACTGCTCCCGCGCCGCGTCCAGGATCTTCTCCGTCAGCGCGCCGCCGTCCCCCGGGGCCCGCTCCAACGCCCGGGCCGGCACCTTCCGTTCGTCCCCCATCGGTCCCCCTTCTCACACCCGAGGCCCACCACCGTCACCGGAACCGTCACCGTGTCCGTGTCCGTGACCGTGACCGTGACCGTGACCGTCCGGCGCAGCTGTCGGCGACAAAGACACTAACCGAATCACTTTGTAACGACGGCCTGTCCAGGCGGCATCCCATGACCCGCCCGGCGCCCTCCCCTCCGCCGTTCGCCGCCCGGCGGAGTACGGGGGGGGCGGGGGCGGCGGGACGACCGACGCCCGCCTCCCCGGCGAAGTGCGCCCACGGCCTCCCCCGGGCCGGGCACCGTCCATCGCGACACGGGAACGGCGCCTCCGGACGGCCGTGGCGTCGACCGTCCACGGCGGGACCAACGACATCCGGCGCGCGATCACCGGCAAGAGCCTCGGTCTGTCAATCTTCCGCCCACCGAGAGGTTACCTAGAAGTAACTCCAGCTGGTTTGATGTGCGTCGCCGGTTCATCACCCCCCTGCACATACTCCACTCCACGTACCCCACTGCATGTGGCTCGCTTCGAGTCCCCCACCCCAAGTCCCCCCCTCTATCGGGAGTTTCAGTGCCGCACTCCGCGCTGCGCACGTCCCGGGTCGCCGCGATCGCCGTGGCCCTCGCCGCCACGCTGGCCGTCGTGTCCCCCACCGCGTCGGCCGTGACCCCGTCGGCCGCGGCCGGCCCCGCCGGATCCCCGTCGGCCGCGAGCGCGCCCCGGCTCAAGGTGCTGACCTACAACACCTTCCTGATGAGCAAGAACCTCTATCCCAACTGGGGCCAGGTCCACCGCGCACAGGCCATCGCCTCCGCGGACTTCTTCCACGGCAACGACGTCGTCGTGCTCCAGGAAGCCTTCGACAACTCCTCCTCCGACGCACTGAAGTCGCAGGCCGCCGCGGAGTACCCGCACCAGACGCCGGTGGTCGGCCGCAGCCGGAGCGGCTGGGACGCCACCGGTGGCGCCTACTCCGCCGTCACGCCCGAGGACGGCGGGGTGACGCTGCTGAGCAAGTGGCCGGTACTGCGCAAGGAGCAGTACATCTACAAGGACGCCTGCGGTTCGGACTCCTTCTCCAACAAGGGCTTCGTCTATGCGGTGTTGGACGTCAACGGCACCAAGGTGCATGTGGTCGGCACCCACACCCAGTCCACCGACTCGGGCTGCAAGGCGGGGGAGGCGGCGGCCGACCGCGCCGAGCAGCTCAAGGAGATGGACGCCTTCCTCGATGCCAAGAACATCCCGGCGGAAGAGGAGATCATGGTCGCCGGCGACATGAACATCGACTCCCACGGCTCGGAGTACGACGCGCTGCTGACCAACGCCGATCTGGCCCCCGCGGACAGCCGCACGGGCCACCCGTACTCCTTCGACACCCAGGAGAACTCGATCGCCGCGTACCGCTACCCGAACGACCCCCGCGAGGACCTGGACTATGTGCTGTTCCGCAACGGCCATGCCCGGCCGACCGGTTGGCGGAACACCGTGATCAAGGAGCAGTCGGCGCCCTGGACCGTCTCCAGCTGGGGCAAGGACTACACCTACACCAACCTCTCCGACCACTATCCGGTCGTCGGCGGCTGACCCGCCCCGGCAGGTGGCCGACCCGGCCCGGTAGGCGACCGACCCGGTGGGGCGGCGGATCGGCCTCGGCAGCCGATCCGCCGGCCGGCCCGCCCTCCCGGGACCGTCAGTGGTCGTAAACCGTCACGGCAACCCCGCGGCCGATCAGCCGCTGGGTTATCAGCGGCTCCACCCGGGACCACTTCCCGCCCGCCAACCCGCAGCCGATCCGCGGCATATGGACCGAGGCACCCAGCTCCAGCGCCTTGTCCGCGACCCGGCCGAGCCCGGCCGCTATCGCCTCGTACCGCACCGGCACACCCTTGCTGCCGGTCCTCGTCCCCCGTTGCCCGACGACATTGGCCACCCACAGATGCTCATCGACCGACACGAACTGGACGGCGCCCAGCCCGAAGTCGTTGCGCGCCCGCTCGCGGTGCCAGCGGCGGTAGGCCCGCTCAGGCTCCGGCCAGCGGCGGGAGAGGGCGAGCACGAAGCCCTTGCCCCAGCCCCCGAGGTCGTTGCAGACGTGCACGATCATTTTGACGCCCTTGCCCTGAGGCGCGGTGGCATCACCCTTGAGGTAGGTGACGGCGGCGTCGATCCCCGTTTTCTCAGCCATGACCCCACGGTAAGGGCGACCACTGACAACGGGCCCGGACGCACGAGGGCGGCCGCGGCGACCCTCCGGTCCTCCGCGGCCGCCCTCCACTGTGCGGGCGTGCGTCCTCGCCTGGACTACTCGGCGAGTTCGCGCTCCTCGGCGATCCGGCGGACCCGTCCGCGGACCGCGAACCAGCCGCCGACCAGCGCCGCGGCGAGCACCGGGATCAGCAGCACGGTCTGCCGGCCGACGCCGTCGTCGAACCACATCAGCACGATGACGCCGAGCAGGAAGACGATGGTGGCGATGTCGGTGACCGGCGTGCCCGGCAGGCGGAAGCGCGGGCGCTCGACCAGGCCCTCCTTGGCGCGGCGGACGAACACCATGTGACAGACCATGATCGTGCACCAGGTGCTGATGATGCCCAGCGCCGCAATGTTGATCACGATCTCGAACGCCTTGCCCGGCAGCCAGTAGTTGAGCCCGACACCGAGCACACACACCGCGGAGGTGAGCATGATGCCGCCGTACGGCACCTGGTTGCGGTTCATCCGCCCGGCGAACTTCGGCGCGGAGCCCGCCATGGACATCGAGCGCAGGATGCGGCCGGTGGAGTACAGCCCGGAGTTCAGGCTGGACATCGCCGCGGTGAGCACGACGAGGTTCATCACGTCACCGGCGTGCGGGATGCCGACGTGGGACAGCACGGTGACGAAGGGGCTCTCGTTGGCGCTGAACATGTTCCACGGCAGCAGCATGGCCAGCAGGATCACCGAGCCGACGTAGAAGATGCCGACCCGCCACATGATCGAGTTCACGGCCTTGGGCACGACCTTGTGCGGCTCGCTGGTCTCACCTGCGGTGACGCCGACCAGTTCGACGGCGGAGTAGGCGAACACGACGCCCTGGAGCACGATCACCACGGGGAGCAGACCGGTCGGGAAGATACCGCCGTGGTCGGTGATCAGGTTCAGGCCCGGAGTGTGCCCGTCGACGGGGTGGTGAGTGGCCAGCAGGAAGATCCCGATGAACATGAAGACGACCAGCGCCGCGACCTTGATGATCGCGAACCAGAACTCCATCTCACCGAAGATCTTCACCGAGATCAGGTTGATCGAGAGCACCACCGCCAGCGCGATCATCGCCATCACCCACTGCGGGATGCTGGTGAACATGCTCCAGTAGTGGGTGTACAGGGCGATCGCGGTGATGTCGGCGATACCGGTCGTGGACCAGTTGACGACGTACATCCAGCCGGCGACGTAGGCGCCCTTCTCCCCCAGGAACTCCCGCGCGTAGGAGACGAACGAGCCGGACGACGGGCGGTGTACGACGAGTTCGCCGAGCGCTCGGACGACGAAGAAGGCGAACAGACCACAGACCGCGTAGGCGACGGCCAGAGCGGGACCGGCGGAGTGCAGTCGACCACCCGCGCCCAGGAAGAGGCCGGTGCCGATCGCGCCGCCGATGGCGATCATGTTGATGTGCCGGCCCTTGAGGCCCTTGCTGTATCCGGCGTCCCCCGCATCCTGCCGGACCCCGCTCCCCCCGTCCGATGGCCGCTGGGCTTCATCCACGACGGTTTCTGTGCTCACTACTGGTATCTCACTTTCGGAGCGCTTTGCCATGGCCGGTACCGCGGATTGCGCGAACGGCCAGTCGCACACCTTCCACGAGTTGCGCCGCCCCGTCTGTGTGCGAGATCACATGGCGTACATTCGCTCCAGGATTCGTCCGTATTTGTGGCGAATAACACCGCGCCGGAGTTTCAGCGACGGCGTTAGTTCGCCAGATTCCGGAGCCCATTCCTCGCCCAGCAAGGAAAACCGCTTGATCTGTTCCGTGCGATTCAGCCGACTGTTGGCCGCCGCCACACCCCGTTCGACCTCGGCACGGACGGCCGGATGCCGGGCCAGTTCCGCAAGGCTCCCCGCGATGCCGTGCCGGGCCGCCCAGGCCGGAGCCAGCTCCGGATCCAGCACCAGCAGCGCCACCAGGTACGACCGGCCGTCGCCGTGCACCAGGGCCTGCCCGACGAGTGGATGCTCCTTGAGGGCGTTCTCGACCAGCGCCGGCGAGACGTTCTTGCCGGTCGACGTCACGATCATTTCCTTCTTGCGGTCGGTCAGCCAGAGGAAGCCGTCCGCGTCGATCCGTCCGATGTCGCCGGTGCGGAACCAGCCGTCCGCGCCGGTGGCCGGCTCCACCGTCCCGTCGGCCCGGAGGTACCCGGCACACACCGTCCGGCCGCGCACCTCGATCTCGCCGTCCGCGGCCGTACGCACCTCCAGCCCGGCCAGCGGCCGACCCACCGAGCCCAGCCGGAAGCCGCCGGGACCGTTGGTCGTGGCCACCCCCACCGTCTCGGTCAGCCCCCACGCGTCCATGATCACGATGCCGAATCCGGCCCAGAACCGCACCACCTCCGGCGGCATCGGCGCGGAGGCGCTCGCCGTCCACACCAGCCGGTCGAAGCCGGCCGCCGCCAGCAGCGGGTCCAGCACCTGCGCCTTCGCGGTGGCGTACGCCGCCGCCAGCGCGGCGGGCGGCTGCTGCCCGCGCTCCCGGTGGGCGACGTGGGCGCGGGCGGTCTCGGCCGCCGCCGCCACGGCCTGCCGGCGCTCGGCGGGAAGCTCCGCCAGCGCGGCCCGGACGGCCGCCGCCAGCTTCTCCCACACCCGCGGCACCCCGAAGAACTGCGCCGGCCGCAGCTCACGGGCGGTCGGCGCGACGGCCGCCGGATCCGCGCACAGGTAGACGTGCGAGGCCCGGAAGACCGGCAGGTAGAGGCCCAGCATCCGCTCGGCGATGTGCGCGAAGGGCAGGTAGCACAGGTGCGCGGCGTGGTCCGGCAGCTCGACGACGCCGTCCAGCGCCACCGCGTTCAGCAGCACATGGCGGTGGCTGACCACCACCCCCTTGGGGTCACCGGTCGTGCCGGAGGTATAGACCACGGTGAGGGTGTCGCCGGCGTCGCCCTGCCGCCAGGCGGCCTCGAACTCCCCGGGGTCGTACGCCTCGGCGCCACGGGCCGCCACCGCGGCGAAGCTCTCGTACCGGTCCGCCGCCCCGCGACCGGGGGCCGGCGGACCGTCCGCCGGTTCGACGACCACCAGCCGCTCCAGCCGCGCCGCCGCATCGTCGAGCAGCGGCTCCCAGCGCGCCCGCTCCCGGGGGCCCTCCACCACGGCCAGGCGGGCCCGGCTGTGCCGGGCGATATGCGCGATCTGGCCCGGTGCGGCGGTGCCGTAGACCGTGACGGGCACCGCGCCCAGATGCACCAGGGCGAGGTCGCCGAGCCAGTGCTCGGGGCGGTTGCCCATCATGAGCAGGACGATCTCCCCGCGGCGGACGCCGAGTGCCCGGAACCCGGCTGCCAGTTCACCGATCCGGCGGCGGGCCGCCGCCCAACTGAGCGTCCGCCAACCGCCGTCCGGGCCGCGCCAGGACAGGGCCGGCCGTGCGCCGTGGTCCTCGGCGTTGCGCAACAACAGGGCGGGCAGCGTGAGTTCGCCCGGCTCGCCGGGCATACGCAGGAGCGTGGTCATGGCGGCCTCCCGAGGGTGTGGGCCTGAACTGCGGACCGTACGGAGGACCCAGGCCCTACCCGAAGGGGGCCCGGCTGCGCGCTGAGCGGTGAAGAAGGTTTCACAGGTCTGGTGAGACAGCAATACTGTTGAACATGATGGAGTCCGCCCCCGGCCTGACCGTCGACGAGCTCGCCGCCCGCGCCGGCGTCACGGTCCGCACGATCCGCTTCTACAGCACCCGCGGCCTGCTGCCGCCGCCCGAGATCGGCCCGCGGCGGGTCGGCCGCTACGGCCCGGACCACCTCTCGCGGCTCGCGCTCATCGAGGAACTCCAGCACCAGGGCCTGACCCTGTCCGCCATCGAACGCTACCTGGCGCAGCTGCCGCCCGATCTCAGCGCCCAGGACCTGGCCATCCACCGCGCCCTGGTGGCGAGCTGGATCCCGGACCAGGCGGAGGACGCCACCCGGGACCAGCTGGAGCGACGGGTCGGCCGGCAGCTCACCGAGGAGGACCTCGACCGACTGGCCGCGATGAACGTCCTGGTGCGCACCGAGGATCCGGAGGTCTTCCGGGTCGATCCGGGGCTGCTGCACCTGGGGACGCGGCTGCTCGACGTACCGATCGCGCTGGAGACGATCCTGGCGGCGCGCACCGTCGTCATCGAGCACACCCGCTCGGCGGCCCGGGAGCTCGGCCGGCTGTTCAAGGACGAGGTATGGGAGCCGTACCGGGACGGCGGGCCGGACGCGGAGGAGATGGCGCGGATGAAGTCGCTGTCGGCCCATATGCAGCCGATGGTGGTGCAGGCACTGGTCACCGCCTTCCAACGATCGATGAAGGAAGAGCTGCGGGAGTGGCTCGGCAAGGGCACCCCCGAGGGCCGGGCGGAACGCGGCGGCCGGGACGAACGCGGCGGCGCGGACGCGGGGTGACGGGGGCGGGCCGCGACGGCCCGCCCCCGCACACGCTCAGTCGCTGAACTTCTCGCCCCGCTCGGCCTTTTCGACCAGCAGCGCGGAGGGCGCGAACCGGTCGCCGTAGGCCGCCTGGAGCTCCCGGGCACGGGCCACGAACCCGGGCAGACCGACGAGCTCCTCCTGCCCTGGCCCACCCTGGTAGCCGTTGATGTACTGGAGCACACCGCCGGTCCAACCGGGGAAGCCGATGCCGAAGATGGAGCCGATGTTGGCGTCGGCGACGGACGTCAGCACCCCCTCCTCCAGGCAGCGGACGGTGTCCAGCGCCTCGGAGAACAGCATCCGCTCCTGCATGTCCCGGAACGGGATGACGGCGCCCTCCCGCTGGAAGTGCTCGCGCAGCCCCGGCCACAGGCCGACCCGCTTGCCGTCGTCGCCGTACGCGTAGAAGCCCGCGCCGCCGCTGCGACCGGGGCGCCCGAACTCGTCCACCATGCGGTCGATGACGGCGTCGGCCGGGTGCGGCTGCCAGGTGCCGCCGGCCTCCTCCACGGCGCGCCTGGCCTCGTTGCGGATCTTGCGCGGGAGGGTGAGGGTGAGCTCGTCCATCAGGGACAGCACCTTGGCCGGGTAGCCGGCCTGGGCCGCGGCCTGTTCGACCGAGGCCGGGTCGAGGCCCTCGCCGATCATCGCCACGCCCTCGTTGATGAAGTGGCCGATGACACGGGAGGTGAAGAAGCCGCGCGAGTCGTTGACGACGATCGGGGTCTTCTTGATCTGGCGCACCAGGTCGAAGGCGCGGGCCAGCGCCTCGTCACCGGTCCGCTCGCCCTTGATGATCTCCACCAGCGGCATCTTGTCGACCGGCGAGAAGAAGTGCAGGCCGATGAAGTCGGCGTCCCGCTCGACGCCTTCGGCCAGTAGCGTGATGGGCAGGGTGGAGGTGTTGGAGCACAGCAGCGCGTCGGGCCCGACGATGTGCTGGATCTCCTTGAACACCTTGTGCTTGAGGGCTACGTCCTCGAAGACCGCCTCGATCACCGCGTCGCAGCCGGCGAGGTCGGCGGGCTCGGCGGTGGGGGTGATCCGGGCCAGCAGCTCGTCGCGCTGCGCCTCGGTGGTCCGCCCCTTGGCCAGCGCTTTGGCGAGCAGCCCCTCGGAGTACTCCTTGCCCCGCTCGGCCGCCTCCGGGGTGATGTCCTTGAGGACGACCTCGATGCCCGCCCTGGCACAGGCGTAGGCGATGCCCGCGCCCATCATGCCGGCGCCGAGGACGCCGACCTTCCGGACCGTGCGCGGCTCGACGCCCTTGGGGCGGTTGGCACCGGAGTTGACGGCCTGGAGGTCGAAGAAGAACGCCTGGATCATGTTCTTGGAGACCTGGCCGGTGACCAGCTCGACGAAGTAGCGCGCCTCGATGGTCTGCGCGGTCTCGAAGTCGACCTGGGAGCCCTCGACGGCCGCGGCGAGGATGTTGCGCGGCGCCGGGTAGGGCGCGCCGTTGAGCTGCTTCTTGAGGTTGGCGGGGAACGCCGGGAGGTTGGCGGCGAACTTCGGGTGGGCCGGGGTGCCACCGGGGATCTTGTAGCCCTTGACGTCCCACGGCTGCTGGGACTCGGGGTGGGCGTCGATGAACTCCCGCGCCTTGACGAGCAGTTCCTCGGGGGTCGCGGCGACCTCGTGGATCAGCCCGTTGTCCTTGGCGCGGGTGGCGTTGTACTGGGTGCCCTGGAGGAGCACCTTCAGCAGCGCGTCGGTGATGCCCAGCAGCCGGACCGTGCGGGTGACGCCGCCGCCGGCGGGCAGCAGGCCGAGGGTGACCTCGGGCAGGCCGATCTTGGTGCCGGGGGCGTCCAGGGCGACACGGTGGTGGCAGGCCAGGGCGATCTCGTAACCACCGCCCAGCGCGGCGCCGTTGATGGCGGCGACGACAGGCTTGCCGAGCGTCTCGATCCGCCGCAGGTCGCGCTTGATGCCGTTGCCCGCCTCGAACGCCTGCTGCGCCTGGGCGGGGGTGACGGCGATCAGGTCGCGCAGGTCGCCGCCGGCGAAGAAGGTCTTCTTGGCGGAGGTGAAGATGATGCCGCGGACCCCGTCCTTCTCGGCCTCCAGGCGGTCGGCGACCGCGGTGAGGGAGGTCTTGAAGGCGTTGTTCATGGTGTTGGCGGACTGGTCGGGGTCGTCCAGGACCAGGGTGACGACGCCGGTCTCGTCCTGCTCCCAGCGAATGGTGGTGGATTCACTCATGGTTGGTACTCCGTGGTGGGCGGGACGAGGGGGTCAGAGACGCTCGACGACGGTGGCGACGCCCATGCCGCCGCCGACGCAGAGGGTGGCGAGGCCGTAGCGCTTGTCCTGCCGCTCCAGCTCGTCGACGAGGGTGCCGAGGATCATCGCGCCGGTGGCGCCGAGGGGGTGGCCCAGGGCGATGGCGCCGCCGTTGACGTTGACCTTGTCCAGGCTGAGGCCCATGTCCTTGACGAAGCGCAGGACGACCGCGGCGAACGCCTCGTTGATCTCGACCAGGTCGATGTCGTCGACGGTCAGACCGGCCTTGGCCAGGGCCTTGCGGCTGGCGGGCGCGGGGCCGGTGAGCATGATCGTCGGCTCGGAGCCGGAGACCGCGGCGGAGACGATGCGGGCCCGCGGGGTCAGGCCGTAGCGCTCGCCGACCTCCTTGGAGCCGATGGCGACCAGTGCGGCGCCGTCCACGATGCCGGAGGAGTTGCCGGCGTGGTGGACGTGGTCGATCTTCTCGACCCAGTGGTACTTCTGGAGGGCGACTGCGTCGAAGCCGCCGGCCTCGCCGATGGTGGCGAAGGACGGCTTCAGGCCGGCCAGCGAGTCGGCGGTGGTGCCGGGGCGCAGGTGTTCGTCGTGATCGAGGACGACCAGGCCGTTGCGGTCCCGGACGGGGACGACGGAGCGCTCGAAGCGACCGTCCTTCCAGGCCGCGGCGGCCCGCTCCTGGGAGAGCGCGGCGTACTCGTCGACATCGCGACGGCGATAGCCCTCGATGGTGGCGATGAGGTCGGCGCTGATGCCCTGCGGGACGAAGCCGGTATCGAAGTTGGTCATCGGGTCGGCGAACCAGGCACCGCCGTCGGAGGCCATCGGGACCCGCGACATCGACTCGACGCCGCCGGCCAGGACCAGGTCCTCCCAGCCCGAACGGACCTTGGCCGCCGCCATGTTGACGGCTTCGAGTCCGGAGGCGCAGAAGCGGTTCTCCTGTACGCCGGCGACGGTGTCGGGCAGGCCGGCGGCGATCGCGGCGATCCGGGCGATGTCGGAGCCCTGGTCGCCGACCGGTCCGACGACGCCCAGCACGATGTCGTCGATCGCGGCCGGGTCCAGGTCGGGGAAGCGCCGCCGCACCTCGTGGATCAGGCCGACGACCAGGTCGATCGGCTTGGTGCCGTGCAGCGCGCCATTGGCCTTGCCGCGGCCGCGGGGGGTGCGGACCGCGTCGTACACATACGCTTCGGTGCTCACTGAAAAGCCTTTCTTCGCGGCCCAGGGTCGGGGGCCCGCGGGGTCAGCCGCTGATGTCATGCTTCGGGACGGCACAGTCGGGGAGGGTCAGCCGAGCAGGGAGCGGCCGATGATCTCCTTCATGATCTCGGTCGTCCCTCCGTAGATGGTCTGGATGCGGCCGTCGATGAAGGCCCGGGCGACGGGGAATTCGGCCATGTAGCCGTATCCGCCGTGGAGTTGGAGGCAGCGGTCGGCAACCCGCTTCTGCAGCTCGGTGGCCCACCACTTGGCCATGGAGGCGTGCACGGCGTCGAGGGTGCCGTCGGAGTGGTCGGCGATGCAGCGGTCGAGGAAGGTTCGGGTGACCGCGCACTCGGTGGCCATCTCGGCTATCTCGAACCGGATGTGCTGGAGCTTGGCGAGCGGCCGGCCGAACGCCTCGCGCTCCTTGACGTAGCCGGTGGTGATCTCCAGCAGGTGCTCGGCGGCGGCGATCCCGGCGATCGCTATCGCCATCCGCTCCTGGGCGAGATTGGTCATCAGGTGCACGAAGGCACCGTTGAGCTCACCGAGGAGGTTCTCCTTGGGCACCCGCACGTCGTTGAAGAACAGTTCGGCGGTGTCCTGCGACTTCTGGCCGATCTTGTCGAGGTTTCGGCCCCGCTCGAAGCCGGCCATCCCGCGCTCGACGACCAGCAGGCTCAGGCCGTGCGCGCCGCCCTCGGGGGTGGTCTTGGCGACGACGATCACGAGGTCGGCGAGGATGCCGTTGGAGATGAAGGTCTTGGAGCCGTTGAGGACCCAGTGGTCGCCGCGGTCCTCGGCGGCGGTGCGGATGCCCTGGAGGTCGGAGCCGGCGCCGGGCTCGGTCATCGCGATGGCGGTGATGGTCTCGCCGGTGCAGAAGCCGGGCAGCCAGCGGCGCTTCTGCTCCTCGGTGGCGAGCGAGGTCAGGTAGGGACCGATGATGTCGTTGTGCAGTCCGATGGCGAAGCCCGGGGTGCCGGCGCGGGTGAACTCCTCGGCCAGGACGGCGCTGTAGCGGAAGTCGGTGGTGCCCCCGCCACCGTGTTCCTCGGGCACGGCCAGGCCCAGCAGTCCCTGCCGGCCGGCCGCCCGCCAGGCGTCCCGGCTGACGATGCCGTCCTTCTCCCACTTGTCGTAGTGCGGCGTCACCTCCTTGGCGAGGAAGGTGCGCACCGTCTCGCGGAAGGCGTCGTGGTCCTCGGTGAAGATCTGGCGCTTCACTCTGCTGTCCCTTCGGGGATGGTCCTGGGTGGTCGGCGGGGCTGCTCGGGCGGGGGTCCGGGGTCCCCCGGTGGGCGCTTCCTCGTGCCCGGTCCCCTCAGAGCCGGCTCGTGACGGTCTCGCCGAGCGCGGCGGGATCGGGGCCTATGGGCCGGACGTTGAACGTCGTCACGCCGGCCTCCCGGCACACGGCGAGCGTCCCCCCGGCCTTCGTCCGAGAGGACGCCCATGCAGCCGTAGGCGGCGAGGTCGTGGTGGACGTGCTTCCCCGTCGTGCCCATGCCGCCGGCGACGGTCTGCGGCGGCCGAGCACGGGGGTGCGTCCGGCGCGTCCGAGGGCGGCGGCCCCTTCGGCGGCGCGACGCGGATCGGTCACGTACCGGAGGGTGGCGGAGAGCTCCATCAGTGGGCCGCCTCCTTCCGCTCGGTGCGGCGCGGGCCGTCGGCCGGTGCGGCGAGGCCGGGCACGCGCCAGTCGCGGGCGACCTCTTCGGTGTCCGCTCCGGGCCGGGCGGGAGGTCTGCGGACCGTCCCGGGGGTGGCCGAGAAGCGGGGCGCGGGGGCGGGTTGGGTGAGGCCGGCGTGCTCGGTGAAGGTGCCGCGGGCGGCGAGGTGCGGGTGCGCCGGGGCCTCGCGCAGGGAGAGCACGGGTGCCACGCAGGCGTCGGAGTCCTGGAAGACGGCGGTCCACTCGTCCCGGGTACGGGTCCGGAACCGGGCGGCGATGGCGGTGCGGAGCTGCTCCCAGGCGGCGAGGTCGTCCCGGCCGGGGACCTCGTCCGCGATGCCGAGCAGCCGGATGAACTCGGCGTAGAACCGCTGTTCCAGCGCGCCGACGGCCATGTACCCGCCGTCGGCGGTCTCGTAGGCGCCGTAGAACGGTGTGCCGCCGTCGAGGAGGTTGGCGCCCCGCCGGTCCTGCCAGCCGCCGGCCGCCAGCATGCCGTGGATCATCGCCGTCAGATGGGCCGTGCCGTCGACGATCGCGGCGTCCACGACCTGGCCCGCTCCGCCCTCGGTGCGGGCGTGCTGGAGGGCCGCGAGGACCCCGATGACGAGGTACAGGGAGCCGCCGGCGTAGTCGCCGAGCAGATTGGCGGGGATGGCGGGCGGGCCGTCGGGCGGGCCGATCATGCCGAGGGCGCCGGTGATGGCGATGTAGCCGATGTCGTGCCCGGCGGTGCCGGACAGCGGGCCTTCCTGCCCCCAGCCGGTCATCCGGCCGTAGACCAGGCGGGGGTTGCGCGCCAGGCAGGGCTCGGGCCCGACGCCCAGTCGTTCGGCCACGCCGGGGCGGTATCCCTCGATCAGGACGTCGGCACGCTCGGCCAGGTCGAGGACCTGCGCCACCCCGGTGGGCTGCTTCAGATCCACCAGCACCGAACGCTTGTTGCGGTTGGTGATGTCGGATGCCGGATCGATGCCCAGTCCGGCGCCTCCGGGGCGGTCGACCCGGACGACGTCGGCACCGAGGTCGGCGAGCAGCATGGCGGCGAACGGGCCGGGGCCGATGCCCGCGAGCTCCACCACCCGCACCCCGCTCAGCGGGCCGTTCCCTGACTGCGTCATCGCGCCCCATGCCTTCCGCACTGTGACACTTCTGATGTAACACTCGTGATGTTAAGAACGTGTTCCACTTTCCACAAGCCCCCCTGTGCCAAGTGGCCGTCAAGACAAAAGGCCCGCGTCGGCGATGCTCAACTGCCCTCGCCGTCACGGACCTTCGCGCGCCTGCTGCTGCGCCTAATTCCCGCCGAGCCGGTCGATGAGCCGCTCGGGCGCTATGCAGCGGCGGGGCGCGACCGCGCGCACCGGTGCCGTCATCGGCCCTGCCGCCTTCGCCATGCCGTCCTCCACGTCCACTCCCCCGTCCGGCACCGCCCGCGGCGCCTCCGGCGGGCCGCGCACCGCCCGCGCCACCCATCGCCCTCAACGCTAACCGCGACCACCGACAACGGCCCGCGGAGCGTCGGACACCGGTCCGGCGGAGGGACAATGCCGTCATGTCACACCTCGCCGCCGCATTATTCGACGTCCGCGCCGGCCAAGGGCTGCGGCAGTTCGCCGAGCTGGCCATCGCCCTGCTGCTGTCCTCGCTGATCGGGTTGGAGCGGGAGGCCCGGCAGAAGAGCGCCGGGCTGCGCACCCACACCCTCGTCGGGGTCGGCAGCGCCCTGTTCATGGAAGTGTCGATCCACGGCTTCGGCTCGCTGCTGGGCACGGACGGCGTGGCGCTGGATCCCTCCCGGGTCGCCGCGCAGGTCGTCTCCGGCATCGGCTTCATCGGCGGTGGGCTGATCTTCGTGCGACGGGACGCGGTCCGGGGGCTGACGACGGCCGCGACCATCTGGCTGACCTGCGCCATCGGGATGGCCTGCGGCGGTGGGCTGCCGCTGCTCGCGATCGGCGCCACGGCGGTGCACTTCCTGATCGTGCGCGGCTTCGCGAAGGTCTCGGAACGGATCGCCTCGGGACCCGTCTTCGACCGGGTCGAACTCCGCCTCGCCTACCAGGCGCAACACGGACTGCTGGGACGAATATTGGAGCTGTGCACCGGGAGCGGGTTCCGGGTCACCGACGTCCAGGTGGAGACCGGCCAGGAGGACGGCCACCCGGCGGCCGAGGTGCTGCTCCGTCTGGAGGGCAACGGTTCCGCGCATCCTCTAGTGGAGGCGCTGACGGAACTGGAGGGCGTCCGTGGCGTGGCGCTGGGGCGGCGCACCGACAGTACGGAGTGAACCCGGCCGTGTCCGCGTACGGCGGCAGCTGCCACCGCCGTCGGACGCCGCGTTCCCCGCCCCTCGTTACACCGCACCGGGCGACGCCGCTCCACGGGCGGCATCCGGCCCGCCGGCCCCGCCCGCGCCCACGCCGCGCTCCGGACCCGACGTGAGCAGGTCGCCGGGCATCTGACGGTCCACCAGCCGCGCCAGCCGCCGCGGGACATCGCCGCCCACCAGGACGACGACCAGGAGCGTCAGCCCGAAGGTGAGGACCGCCAGCGCCCGCCCCAGGGACATCCCCCGGGCGAGCTGCGCCCCGAGGACCGGCGCCACCGCGCCACCCAGCGCCCCCACGTTGTAGACGAAGCCCAGCGACGCGGCACGGGCCCCGGTCGGAAAGTGCCCCGCGATGTACTTGGGCAGGATCCCGGAGATGCCCTGCCCCAACGCCAGCAGCATGAAGATCAGCACCCCCAGCCCCACCAGACTCCCGCGCACCGCGAACACCGGGAAGACGAACGCCAGCGAGGCCAGCAGGGTGTAGGCGTAGGCGCGCCGGGTCCCGAGCAGGTCGCCGGTGAACCCGGCCAGCCAGCAGCCGGCCATGGTGCCGAACCCCGCGAAGAACATCACGTGGCCGACCTGCGCGGGCGTGTATCCCAGATCGGACTTGAGGTAGGTGGGCAGCAGCGCCTGTACCGGCCAGCTGTAGAGGAAGGCGCAGAACACCGTCACCATCAGGGAGACGTACAGCAACCAGCCGCGACGCCCGCCCAGTTGTGCGGCGAAGGCCACCAGGCACAGCGCGGCGACCGTGGCCGACCAGGGTACGAACCCCGCGCCGAGCGGGGTGAAGGCGCAGAACAGCGCGGCCGAGGCGAGCGCCGCCAGCACGACGTTGGCCCGGCGCCGCAGACCGCCGGTGAACAACGGCCGGAACGGACTTGGGCATTCCGGGCGCCGCGCCCCGGGTCCTGCCCCGGCGGCGCCGATCTCGGTGTGCCAGTCCCCCGCCTCCGGCAGCGAGCGGCGCATCCACAGGGCGACGAGGACGGGCAGCACCCCGATCCAGAACATCCAGCGCCAGCCCCACCGGGGCACCACCCAGGCATAGAGCTGGGCCGCGAGGACCGTACCGCCCGCATAGCCGGAGATCAGGAATCCGGAGGCCCGGTTGCGCAGTCGGGTCGGCCAGCTCTCCAGGACGTAGGTCACGCTGGTGCTGTACTCCCCCGCCATGCCCACCCCGATCACCAGGCGGGCGACGAACAGGCTGGTGTAGTCCCAGGCGAACCCGCAGGCGAAGGTGGCGAGCGAGTAGAGGACGATGCTGGCGATCATGGCCGTTCGCCGGCCGTGGCGGTCGCCGAGCGACCCCAGGAGCGCGCCGCCCAGCCAGCGGGTGATGAAGGCGGCGGAGACGAGGGAGGCGGCGGTCGCGGTGTCCAGGCGGAAGCCGTCGGCGATCTCGGTCAGCACGAGCGTGATCAGCACGAAGTCGAAGCCGTCCAGGAGATAGCCGAGCCAGGCGGCGGACAGCGCTTTCCACTGGTGCGGGGCGACCTCGCGGTACCAGGGGCGGCGCGGCGACCGGTCGGGGATCTGCGCGGGGTGCATCATCGCGGGAACCGCCTTCCTCCAGCAGCGACCCGGTCCACCCGTCACGCTTACCCGGTCAAACCGGACATCGGACGTCCCCTCTCCCGCACGAATCTGGACCTGCTCCCCCTCCGCGTCAAGACGGGACGCACCAGGCCGCTCCTCGGGGCCGGCAACCCCACCACCCCACCCGTTCGTTGACGTACGGTCGACAACTCCCTAAGGTCCGGACCCCGGACCAGAGAGGACGCAGATGCCACGGCAGGACACCCCAGGGCGGGACCACGACCTCGTCCTGTACGGAGCGACCGGATTCGTCGGCGCGCTCACCGCGGAGTACCTGGCCCGGCACGCCCCCGAGGGCTGCCGCTGGGCGCTCGCCGGACGCAGCACCGCCAAACTGGAGCGGCTGCGCGACCGGCTGACGGCCGTCAACCCGGCCTGCGCGGACCTCCCGCTGCTCCGGGCCGACAGCGCCGACCCGGATTCGCTGCGCGCCCTCGCCGCCGGCACCCGGGTCCTGGCCACCACCGTCGGGCCCTATCTGGTGCACGGGGAGCCGCTGGTCGCGGCCTGCGCGGCGGCCGGCACCGACTACCTGGACCTCACCGGCGAGGCGGAGTTCGTCGACCGGATGTACCTGCGGCACGACGCCACCGCCCGCGCCTCCGGGGCCCGTCTCGTCCACGCCTGCGGCTTCGACTCCGTCCCGTACGACCTGGGCGTGCACTACACGGTGGGGCTGCTCCCCAAGGACGTCCCCGTGCGCATCGACGGCTTCGTGCGGACCAACGGCCAATTCTCCGGCGGGACCCTGGCCTCGGCACTGACCGCGGCCTCCCGCCCGGCCGCCATGGCCCGGGCCGCCCGGGCCCGCCTTCGAGCCGAACCGCGGCCCGCCGGCCGTTCCGTGCGCGCGCCGTTCGGCCCGCCCGTCCACAGCCGCGAGACCCGTACCTGGGGCGTCCCCCTGCCCACCCTGGACCCGCAGATCGTCGCCCGCTCCGCCGCCGCCCTCGACCACTACGGCCCCGACTTCCGGTACCGGCACTACGCGGGGGTGCGCCGGCTGCCGACGGTGGTGGCCGGCGTGGTGGGCGCGGGGGCGCTGGCCGTGCTCGCCCAGGTACCGCCCGTCCGACGTTGGTTGTCGGGCCGGCTCCAACCGGGCGACGGGCCGAGCCAGGAGCGGCGGGCGCGGAGTTGGTTCAAGGTGCGGTTCGTGGCCTCGGGCGGCGATGTGCACCTGGTCACCGAGGTCGCGGGCGACGACCCCGGCTACGACGAGACCGCCAAGATGCTCGCCGAGGCGGCGCTCAGCCTGGCCTTCGACGACCTCCCCGAGACCGCGGGCCAGGTGACGACGGCCGTGGCCATGGGGGACGCGCTGATCCGGCGCCTTCGGGATGCCGGGATCACGTTCCGGGTGGTCAGCCGGTAGCCGAGGCGGCGGTCAGACGTTCGCCAGGGCCTTGCGGCACAGTGAGTCGGCGGCCCGGGTCGTCTCCGGAAGGCGGTATCTGGCCGCCAGTTGGAGCGTGTGCGCGCAGGCCCGGTCGAGGTCGACCCGGTGGCCCACCGACACGAAGACGGGTTTGACGCCCCGTTGGGTGCGCAGGGCACGTCCCACCTCTTCGGGCTCGCCGCCCGCCGCCCGGTCGTCCCACAGCGGCGAGGTGGCGCCGCGCTCCGGCCCCGGCGCCTGGTAGGAGAAGGTGAAGGGAGTCTTGGCGACCCCGATGGTGGGCAGTCCGGTCAGCACCCCGAGGTGACTGGCGAGGCCGAAGCGCCGCGGATGGGCGAGCCCGTAGCCGTCGCAGACCACCAGGTCGGGAATACGGGCCAGCCGGTCCAGCGCGTCCAGGACCGTGGGAATCTCCCGGAAGGCGAGCAGCCCGGGGATGTAGGGGAAGGGGACCGGGCCGACGGCGGTGGCCTCGTCGACGACCGCGAGGGTGCGGGCGTCCAGGGCGACGGCGGCCGCGACGACCACGTCCCGCTCGTCGTCGTAGGCGACGTCCACGCCGACCACGGTGCCCTCGAAGCCCGGTTCCGGGCCGGCCTCGTCGAGTCGTACGTGGGCGCGCAGCCGGTCCTGGACCGCGCGGGCCCCGGCCTCGTCCGCGGGCCAGTGCCGTAGTTCGTCGGCGCGGGAGATGATTCCGGAAGTGTCCATGGTGCCCGCAACGCTACCGAACCGCCGACCGGGTGCGACGGCCGCGTACCGGCCCCGGCCGACCGCCACCCCCTCCTCTATATTGCAGCCATGTTCATCTTGGAGCTGACCTACACCGCGCCGCTCGACCGGATCGACGCCGCTCTCTCGGACCACGTGGCGTGGCTGGAGCAGGGGTATGCCGCCGGGCACTTCATCGCGTCCGGCCGGAAGGACCCGCGCGACGGGGGCGTGATCATCGCCGCCGGGATCGACCGGGCGACCGCCGAGAAGCTCGCGGCCGAGGACCCGTTCGTCCGCGAGGGGGTCTGCGAGTACCGGATCACCGAGTTCGTGGCGACGAAGACCGCGCCGGCCCTGGCGGAATACCGGGAGCAGCTCCCCTCCTGAACCCCTCGCACCGTGGCCCGGCCCGCTGGACGTACCCGGTGGGCCGGGCTTCGTGTTGGTGTATCAGGAGGGCGAGGCCGGGGACGCGGCCGAACCGCCGAGCGGCCCGGCGCCGACCGGGCCGGGCTCGGGTGCGGTGGGCCAGCGACCGCCGTTGCGCCAGTAATCCTGGATCTCCTCCAGTTGACGCCCCTTGGTCTCGGGAGCGGTGACGGCGGCGAACGCCAGGGCGCAGAGCGCGAGCACGCCCAGGCCCGCGAAGGTCGCGGCGGCACCGGCCTTGGCCATCAGCGACGGGAAGAACTGGGCGATCACGAGGTTGGCGACCAGGTCGGCGGTGAGCATCACCGATGCCCCCGTGGAGCGCAGCTGGGCCGGGAACGCCTCGCTCGCATAGACCCAGATCAGCGATCCGAAGCCGAAGTTGAAGGCGGCGGTGAACAGGAGGATCGCGGCGAAGCCCACCCAGGTGGTGGCGCCGTGCAGTTTTCCCGCACTGAAGACGACGGTCAGCACCGCGAGCATCACCGCCATCGTGCCGATCCCGGTGAGCAGCACCACCCGGCGGCCGAGGCGATCGATGATGAGGATGGCCAGCACGGCGGCGACCAGGGAGGCGAGTTCGACGAAGGACGGCAGCAGGAAATTCTGGCCGTTGCCGGTGAACCCCATCTCTTCGAAGATCTGCGGGCTGTAGTACGTCACGGCGTTGATGCCGGTGATCTGGCAGAAGAATCCGAGGCCGACCACGAAGACCGCGGCGCGGGCATACGGCTTGCGCAGCAGCGAGCGCACCGAGCCGCCGCTCTCCTCGGTCAGTGCGGCGCGCACCGCGGCGACCTCGGCGTGCGGGTCGGCGTCCGGGTCGGTCGCCGCCATGACCTCGACGGCCCGTTCGGTGCGCCCCTTGAGGACGTACCAGCGGGGGGTGTCCGGCAGGCGGAGCAGCGGGATCACGACGAGGGCCGCGGGGATCGCGGAGAGGCCGAGCATCCAGCGCCAGTGACCGCCGCCGGACAGGCCCCAGTTGACGAAGTACGTGAGGACGATGCCCACGACGGTGGCCACCTGGTAGGCGGCGACGGAGGCACCGCGGATACGGGCCGGGGTCGATTCGGCGACATAGAGCGGCGCCGCCACGATCGAGATGCCGATGGCGACACCCAGCAGGAAGCGGACCGCGTCGAGCACTTCGACGTTGGGGGCGACCGCGGACAGCGCGACGAAGACCGCGTACGAGCAGGCGACGATCAGCATCGCGGCCCTGCGACCCAGCGCGTCGGCGAGTTTGCCGCCGATCAGCGCGCCCAGGATCGATCCGAATACCAGGATGCTGTTGACCAGCCCCTTCTCGGTCTCGGTGAGGTCGAAGTCCTTGCTGAGGAAGACCAGGGCGCCGGAGATGCTGCCGGTGTCGTAGCCGTAGATGACGCCGACGACGGCGCCGGTGAGGGCGAACAGCCGGCCGGCGCGGCGTGGCATCGGCGGCGACGGGCGCGGTGCGGAGAGCGGGGCAGTGGACATGGGGAGTCCTTTGTGCGACGGAGCGTCATTGCTGCGTAACGGCATGGCGGGCACCTGGGCGCCGCGCCCTCAGCCATGACCGGACCCGTGCCGGGATGACTGATCTTGCGAATATCAGGCACCTTTCACACAGATGTCAACAGCCACTTACCCGTTTTTCGCTTCACTCCACGTCCACTTCACGCCATGCCACTCCCCCACCTGGCGCGGTACCGCCACGCACCCCGTCTACCGCGATCACCCGCACGAGGGATGGAACGCGTGCGCGAAGATGCGTAAAGTCGCCTCTAGCGAAGCAGAAAGTTGCAGCCTGGCTGCAATCGATCAGCAACCATCGATCACGCACCACGGGAGGGTGTCCATGAGCGGGACGTCGTACATGGAGCAGGAGCTGCGCAGCCAGCCGGAGACCTGGCGGGAGGCCGCGCGGATCGGCGCCGCCGACGGGCCGCTGCCCAAGGCCGGTCAACGCGTGGCCGTCGTCGGCTGCGGCACGTCGTGGTTCATGGCGCAGTCCTACGCGGCCCTGCGCGAGGGCGCGGGGCTGGGCGTGACGGACCCCTTCCCGGCCTCGGAGACATTCCTCGGCGACGGCCGCGGATATGACACGGTGCTGGCGATCACCCGCTCGGGGACGACGACCGAGGTGCTGCGGGTGCTGGAGGCGGTCAAGGGGCGGATCCCCACGGTGACGGTGCTCGGCGATACCGAGACCCCGGCGGTCGAGCTGTCCGACGAGACGGTCGCGCTGCCGTTCGCCGACGAGCGGTCGGTGGTGCAGACCCGCTTCGCGACCACGGCACTGACGCTGCTGCGCGCGCACCTGGGAGAGGACGTCGCCCGGGCGGTCGGCGACGCCGAGGAGGCACTGGCGACGCCGATCGAGCAGGAGTGGGTGGACGCCGAACAGTTCGCGTTCCTCGGCAGCGGCTGGACGTACGGCCTGGCCAATGAGGCGGCGCTCAAGATGCGGGAGGCGTCGCAGAGTTGGACGGAGTCCTACCCCGCGATGGAGTACCGCCACGGCCCGATCTCGATAGCCGCTCCCGGCCGGGTGACCTGGCTCTTCGGCCGGGCACCGGAGGGACTGGAGGCGGAGGTGACCCGGACCGGAGCGCGCTTCGTCTGCCATGCCCGGGATCCGCTGGCCGACCTGGTGCTGGTGCAGCGCGTCGCCCTGGAGCGGGCCCGCGCCCGGGGCCTGGACCCGGACAACCCCCGCAGCCTGACCCGCTCGGTGATGCTCCAGGAACCCGCCACGTCCTAGCCACGGACCCCGGCGCCGCGGGCCCGCGCCCCTCCCCCATCCCGCCGTTCACCATGCACCGATCACCGTTCACCCATCGCTCTTCACCGGTCGCCGTCAACTCACCCCTTCCGCAAGGGAGTCAGGACACATGCCCCTCGTCCCCACCGCGTCGATCGTCGATGCCGCGCGCGAAGCGCGGGTCGGCGCCGCGGCCTTCAACGTCATCCATCTGGAAACCGCCGAGGCGCTGGTCGCCGCCGCCGAGCGCACCGGCATCCCACTGATCCTGCAGATCAGCGAGAACTGCATCCGCTATCACGGCAGCCTGCTCCCCCTCACCAGGGCCACGCTCGCCCTCGCCGAGGGATCCACGGCCCGGATCGCGGTCCACCTCGACCACATCACCGACGCGGAGCTGGTCCACCAGGGCATCGGCGCCGGGGTGGGCTCGGTCATGGTGGACGCCTCCGCCCTCCCCTACGAGCAGAACGTCGCCACCACGGCCGCGCTCACCGCCTGGTGCCATGAGCGCGGCGCCTACGTCGAGGCGGAACTCGGCGAGGTCGGCGGGAAGGACGGCGTCCATGCGCCGGGAGCCCGTACGGATCCCGCGGAAGCCCTGGCCTTCGTCCGGGCCACGAGAGTGGACGCCCTCGCCGTCGCCGTCGGTTCCTCCCACGCGATGCGCGAGCGCACCGCCGAGTTGGACAAGGAGCTGATCGCGGCGCTGCGCACGACGCTGCCGGTGCCGCTGGTCCTGCACGGCTCCTCCGGGGTGCCGGACGACGAGCTCCGTCGGGCCATCGCCGCGGGCATGACGAAGATCAACATCTCCACCCATCTGGTTTCCGTCTTCACCGGCTCGATACGGCGGACGCTGGATGCAGACCCGGGGCTGGTCGACTCCCGGAAGTACCTCAAGCCGGCCCGGGAAGCGGTGGCCCAGGAAGCCGCCCGACTGCTGGAGGTCCTGAACACCCCGGTGACCGTCCCCGCCCTACGGACCGCGGAGGCGACGGTGCGGAGCTGAGCCCCCGGCCCTCGGCCGGCCGGGCGCCCCACCGCTCGGCGGCCTTGGCCGGACGCCCCGACTGGCCAGCGGGCCGGTCCCGGCTCCGGGCCCGCACGGCGCATGAGGGGAGCGCGCAGAGACCAGGAAGTGGAGGTGAGCGGGTGGGCGGAAATGTGCGGGTGGACCTGAGCGGAGGGAGGTGAGCGAGCACGGCTGGAGGTGGGCGAGTGGGCCCGGGCCGGGGAGCACTGCCTGCGGGAAAACGAATTAGGCTCGCGCCATGAAGCGCCATGAACGAATGAACGCACTGCTCGAGCTGCTCGGGGATCGGGGCCGGGTGGATGTCGAGGAGGCGGCGGCCGAGCTGGAGGTCTCGGCCGCCACGATGCGGCGCGACATGGATGCCCTCGCCGAGCAGCAGTTGCTGGTCCGCACCCGGGGTGGGGCGGTGCTGAGCTCGGTGGCCTACGACCTTCCCATCCGGTACAAGCAGGGACACCGTTCGACGGAGAAGGAGGCGGTGGCGAAGGCGGCCGCGCGGCTGGTGGAGCGCGGGGACGTGGTCGGGCTGAGCGGCGGGACGACGACCACGGCGATCGCGCGGGTGCTCGCCACCCGGACGGACTTCGCCGAGACGGGTCCGCAACCGGACCTCACCATCGTCACCAACTCGCTGAACATCGCCAATGAGCTGGCCGTCCGGCCGCAGATCAAGATCGTGCTCACGGGCGGCGTGGCGCACTCCCGTTCCTATGAACTGGTGGGGCCGTTCAGCGAGTTGGTGCTCCAGCAGATCTCCATCGACATTGCGTTCATCGGGGCCAACGGCGTGGATCCGGTGATGGGGGCCACCGTGCACGACGAAGCGGAAGCCCGGATCAACCGGCTCATGGCCGAGCGCGCCCGGCGGGCCGTGGTCGTCGCGGACTCGTCGAAGATCGGTGAGCGGTGCTTCGCCAGGGTCGGTGACGCGGATGTCTTCGACACCCTCATCACCGACGCTGCGGTGGCGGAGGAGACCCGCAGGGAGTTCGCGGAGCGCGGGCTGAAGGTGGTGGCGGCCCGCCCGTCCGCGAGCGACTGACCGCGGCGTGCCGGCAGCCGTCGGGCGCCGGCGCGTCACCGGACCGGGTCACCGGACCGGGTCACCGGACCGGGTCACCGGACCGGGTCACCATCACCAGGTCGCGTCATCAGGCCGGGGCACCAGGCCCGGTCACCAGGTCGCGCCGTCGGACCTGTGCCACCACGTCGCTTCACCAGACCGCCGCACCAGGCCGCTTCACCAGGCCGTGTCGCCGCGGAGGATGGCGTCGGCGCCGCCGTCGGCGAAGAGGATCTGGCCGGTGACGTGGGTGTTGTCCGGGGAGGCGAGCCAGGCCAGGAGGGGGGCGATCTGCTCGGGGCGGGCGTGGCCGTGCAGCGGCATCGGCACGCTGGCGTCCACGACCTCGCGCATCGCCGCGTCACCGAGCATCGGTGCGGTCATCGGCGTGACGACCGTGCCGGGAGCGACGGCGTTGAGCGGGATGCCGGCGCCCGCCCAGTCGTCGGTGATGGCGGTGCGGCGCAGCCAGCGGGCGATGGCGTGCTTGGAGGAGCCGTAGACGGTGTGGCCCTCGCCCCGGTCGATGGCGGCCTGGGCGGCGGCGACGGCTGCGTCCTCGTCACCGGCCAGCGCGGCGTCGACGATGGCCGGGTCCGGCGGGTGGACGGCGGCGACGGAGGAGACGAGGACGGCGCGGGGATCGCTGCCCGCGGCGAGCAGAGGTCGCAGTCCCTCAAGGGTGGCGACCACGCCGAAATAGTTGACCTGGAGGGTGAGGGGGCGGAAGTGGGCGAGTCCGGCACAGGCGATCACGGCGTCCAGCCGTCCGCCGGTCAACTCGTCGGCACGCTCGGCCAGTTCGGTGCGGCCGGCGGGGGTGGCGAGATCGGCCGTGATCTCGGTGCCCTGGAGATCGGCGCCGAGCACGGCGTGGCCGCCGCCGCGGAGCCGGGCCGCGGTGGCCCGGCCTATGCCGGAGGCGGCGCCGGTGACGAGGTAGGTGCGGCGGGGCATGGGCGGCTCCTTCGGTCCCTCATGCGTGGACCGTCAAGAGCGGTCCGTCGTGTGCGGACGTTCACCTTCGGGCTCCCACCTTCGGGCAATCGCCTTCGGGCCATCACCCTCGGACGTTGGCCGTCGGGCTCTCGCCGTCGGACCCTGGCGTTCGGGCTCGCGGCGGTGGACTCGCGTCTTCGAGCCCGCTCCCTCGGGGGTGTGGCGTCGGACTCGTGCGGGTGGGCGGGCCATCGTGCGGGGGGCGGTGCGGACGGGACGGGCGGAGTGCGGCAGGTGGAGCGGGAGCGGGGCCAACATAGCTTTTTTGACATGACGTGCCAAGGAGCTTGTTCGTGACAATATGTGGAGCCGGGCAGCGGGCCGGAGCAAGTGGCCACGGGGAGCGGGCAGGACGGAGGGGCGGATGACGACAGTGCGGGGCAGACCCTCGTTGACGGAGCGGCGGCGGCAGGAGACCCGCATGGAGATCGCTGAGACCGCGGCCGCCCTCTTCTCCGAGCGCGGGTACGAGGCGACGACCGTCGAGGACATCGCGTCGGCGGCGGGCATTTCACTGCGCACCTTCTACCGCTACTGCGCGGCCAAGGAGGACGCACTCACACCGGTGCTGACCTCCAGCGTGGGGGTGCTCGTCGAGCAGCTCGCCGGCCGGCCCGTGGACGAGCCGCTGACCAGCGCGGTACGGGCCGCGTTCGACGCCCCGGCGTCGGCGCAGCGGCTGGCCGACCCGGACAAGGCCCGGCGGCTGATCCGCGTCATGGGCAGCGTGCCGGCGATCCGGACGCGATGGCTGGCCGCGGGGCGCGACATGCAGGACCAGCTGGTCCCGGTGCTCGCGGCGCGCACCGGGGCCACCGAGCACAGCATGGAAGTCCGGCTGCTGGCCTGCGCGTTGATCGATGCGCTCTCGGTCGCCATGGAGCACTGGGCATGGCGGGACGAGCCCGCCGATGTGGCAGAACTCACACGACGGGCCCTGGCCTATCTACGGGTGGACGAGCTCCAGGCAGCGGCCAGGGGCTGAAATCCAGGGGGCGGGTGTGGAGAATGGGGCGGGGCCGAGGAAGGCCCGCAAGCAACGACAGCCGCGCGGCGAGCGTCGCGAAGAAGACCGCGGGCGCGCTGGGCGGGGCGATCGACCGGTCGCCGGACGAGGACCGGTCGACGGACCGCCACCGCGCCGTGAACGGGGGAAAGCAGATGCGGAAGATCATGTCGATAGCAGTGGCGGGTGCGGTGGCGGGCGCCTCGTTGACACTGGCCACGGCGACACAGGCGGCGGCCGACCAGGTGCCGCGGTGCGTGAAGGTGCGCAAGTTCTTCAGCCAGGGCGGGCAGCGGTACGTCCGGTTGACGAACCTGTGCGCCCAGCGGCCGGCCTGCTACACCATCGTCGTCCCGCACCAGGCGGATCCGCAGGGCCGGCTCCCCAAGGGCGTGACGAAGGACGTGCAGTACGGCACGACCGCCGGGCCGCGGGCCCTGTACGTCAAGAACGTGGCCTGCTGACGGGCGGCGCTCGCGGATCCACGGGGCGTGCGGCAGGCGTCGGGCGTCCCGTCCGGCGTCAGGACGGGAGTGCGATGCCGTCCAGCACCATGGCCAGGTATTGGCGGGCGATCTCCTCGGGGCTGTGCCGGCCCTCCGGTCGGTACCAGCTCGCGGCGACCCAGACCGTGTCGCGGAGGAAGCGGTAGGCCAGCCGGAGGTCGAGGTCGGCGCGGAAGACGCCCTCGGCCACGCCGCGCTCCAGCGTGCCGAGCCAGGCCCGCTCGAACTTCCGCCGGGATTCGGTGAGATAGCCGAAGCGCGGCTGGGTGGCGAGGTACCGGGCCTCCTTCTGGTAGATCGCGACCGCGGCACGGTGCCGGTCGATCTCCCGGAAGGACTCGGTGACCAGCGCCTCGATGGTCTCCCGCGGCCCCAGGCCCGCCTCCAGCACCGCGTCGTAACCCGCCCACAGCTCGTCCAGGAACGCCGCGAGGATCTCGTCGACCATCGATTCCTTGGAATCGAAGTGGTAGTAGAGGCTGCCCGCCAGCATCCCGGCCGCGTCCGCGATCTGCCGGACCGTGGTCGCGTTGTAGCCCTGCGCGGCGAACACCTCCGCCGCGGTGTCCAGGAGTTCGCGCCGGCGGTCCGGTGAGGCGGGCGCGGGGGTCGGCTCCGCCTTCCCCTCGCCCTTGGGGCTCGTCGCGCGCCCCGCGCTGCGTGCGCCCTGTGCGCTCTTCGCACCCTTGGTGATCGCAGGGCCCTTGGTGTCTTTGGCGTTCTTGGCGGTTGGCACGTGGACATTGTCGCGTGCCGGCGGGGTGATCCGACCCATAAGTTTTACGAGTAAAACACCTGCTAATGTTTTTGCATGGGGAAGCACGCCAAGCACGTCAGGTCCACGGGGCGATCGAAGGCGCAGCGGACGACCGCCGGGGCGCCGGGCGGGACGACCGCGGTGCGATTCCGGCCGCTGCCGGTCCGGAGCACGGTCCGGCTGCGGCGGCCCGTCGACATCTGGCACAAGCCGGCGCTGAGCGCCGTGGTGGCCCTGGGCGTCCCCGATCTGGTGCTGCTCGGGCTGGGGCGACTCGACCTGGTCCTCTACACCTCCGCCGGCGCGATGTGCGCCCTGTACGCGCACGGCCTGCCGTATGCGGCGCGGGCCAGGACGCTGCCGTGGGTGGTGCTCGGGATGGTGGCCAGCCTGGCCGTCGCGCTGACCGCGGCGTCGCTGGTGACCTCGGCCGCGGTGCTGGTGGTGCTGGCCTCGCTGCTCGCCGCGGTGCACAAGATGGTGTGCGATGCGGCGCGGATCGGGCCGCCGGGAAATCTGATCCTGACGTTCATCGCGGCCTCGGCGTTCTTCGTGCCGCAGCGGCCGGGGGAGGTGCTGCCGCACACCGGGCTGGCGCTGGCCACCGGGGCGTTCGCCTGGCTGGTGTGCATGGCGCCGGCCCTGGTGCGGCCGCGGGGGCCGGAGCGGATCGCGACCGCGCGGGCCCTGGAGGCCGCCGCCGGTCTGCTGCGGGCGCGGGCGGACGCCGGTTCCGCGCCACCGGCCGGGGGTGCGGAACCGGCCCGGGTGACGGATCCGGCCGGGGTGGCGCATGCCCGGCACGCCACCGCGGCGGCGGTGAACGCCGCCTGGCACGCGCTCTTCCTGGTCCCGGCCCGCACACCCGAGGCGGCCGCGGCACGGGCGGGGCTGGAGCGACTGCTGGTGCGGGCGGAGTCGGCGCTCGGCGGTGTCCCGCGGGATGCGACGGCCCAGGCCGATCGGCTCGGCGGTTGGGCGCGGGAGCTGCGGAGCGGGCGCCCACTGCCCGAGGTGGCGCTGACCACCGCGGAGGCCGAGGAACTGGCCGGGGTGGCGTGGGAGTTCGGGGTGGCGCTGGAGCCGGGCATGGCCCTGCGAGCCGGCGGCGGGGAGCCCCGGCCCCGTACGGCCGGCGGGCGCCGTGCCGGTCGGCCGGCCGTGGACCCGAGCGGGCTGCGGCGTCCGGCGCCGGGACGGCCGCGGGGTGTACGGGCGGTGGTGGGACGGCTCCGGCCCGGTTCGCCGCTGTTGCCCATCGGGGCGCGGGTCGCGGTCGGCTGTGTCCTGGCGGGCTGGGTCTCGATGGCGGTGGGGGTCGGGCATCCCTACTGGGCCGTGGTGACCGCGGCGTCGATCTACCAGGCCAACACCACGCTCTCCTGGCAGCGCGCCTTTCAGCGCACCCTCGGGAACCTCCTGGGGCTGGCGCTGTTCACCGCGCTGCTGCCGGTGTTCCGCACCGGGCACCTCGCGATGATCGTGCTGGCGCTGGCGTTCCAGCTCGGCGCGGAGGCCATGATCAGCCGGAACTACTGGCTCGGTTCGGTGTGCGTGACCCCGATGGCGCTGCTGCTGACCGAGTTCGGCCGGCCGCTGGCGGCCGGCACGTTGATCGCCGACCGCTGGCTGGACACCGTGGTGGGTGCGGCGGTCGGGCTGGTCTGCTGCGTACTGGTCACCAACCGGCGGGCGTCCGATCGGATCGATCGGGCCCTGGAACGGGTCGTGGAGGCCGAGGCGACGGCGTCCCGACTGCTGGCGGACGGGCCGGCGGCGCCGTCCGGGTCGGCCGGGGAGCACACCGGAGCGCACGCGACGGGCGAGCGGCACGCCGACGCGGACGGGCCGGGCGCAGCGCGCGAGGGCGCGCTCGGGACGGACGGAGGAGATCGGGCGGACGGGGCCGACGGGGCTGGTTGGGCGCGCGAGGCCGGCTGGGCGCGCGAGGCGCTCGCCGGGGCCCTGGTCGAGCTGCGGGAAGCCGTCGAGGTGGCGGCCGGTGAGTGGTGGCAGCGGGCGCTCCCCGAGGAGCGGATCGCCCGCGCCGAGCAACAGGGGCACCGCACGCTGGCGGTCCTGGTACGGCGGCTGGCGGCGCCCGCACTGGCTGCCTGACGCGCCCCTCGGAACGGCTCTGGGCAGGCACAATGAGGTCGTGGGCGACCGGGATGCCGGACGGACGGACGGGGCCGAGAGGAGAGTGCGGGTGACCGAGGACATCGTCGCGGGGGTGCTGCGCCAGTGGCAGCAGGTGCACCCCGGGCTGGATACCGGCCCGATGGCGGTGATCGGGCGACTCAACCGCTGTTCCGCGCTGCTCCAGCAGGCCGCCGACGCGCCGCTGCGACGAGCGGGGCTGACCCGGCCCGAGTTCGACATCCTGGGCACCCTGCGCCGGATGGACCGCGAGCTGACCCCCGGCCGGGTGGCGCGGGAGACCTTCGCCTCGGGGGCGGCGGTCACCAAGCGCGTCCGACAGCTGGAGGAGCGCGGGCTGATCAGCCGCCGGCCGGACGACCGGGACCGCCGGGTCGCCCACCTCTCGCTCACGGAGGAGGGGCGGGAGACCATCGACCGGGTGCTGCCCGAGCAACTGCGCTACGAGGCGGCACTGTTGGAGGGCATCGGCGAACAGCGGCAGGAGGAACTGTCCGTGGCGCTGGGCGAGTTGCTGGTGGTGCTGGAGGGGCGGCTGGCGAGCCTGTTGGACTGAATCGGCTCACCCCGCTGCCCCTCCCGCCGGGGAACAGCGCGTCATTCCACCGGGAACGGCTCGTCGCTCCAGCGGAACCACGCCGCGTCGTCCTCGATGTGCAACAGGAACTCCGCTACCGGGCCGTCCGGCGCGATCAGCCGGACGCCGTCGCTGGCGCGGGCGTAGGCGTCCTCCCAGGCGGCCAGGTCGTCGTCGACGGTGTCGATGAGCGCCAGCTCGCGGACGAAGTGCGGTCGCAGTTCGGCGAAGGCCGGGCCGGGGGTGAAACGGCCGTTCAACCAGGGGAAGTCCGCCTCCGTGACGGTGATCTCGCCGACCACGTCGGCGCCCCGTTCCACCCGCCAGGTCTCCCCGATGTACGGCATTGCCGCCTCCCCTTGGTCATGCTGGTGACGCGCGGAAGCGCCCGCCGGGGGGTGGCGGGGCAGGTCCTGCGCGACGGTCGGACGACAGGATGGCAGACCCCGCGAGCGGGCCGAGCACGATGGCGGGAAAGCGCGGAAAGGCGGCCGAGGGGCCCATACCGACCAACCGATGGTGCGTCAGACGCGAGAGGCGGCGGAGCCCTGCCGCTCCACCGCCCTCACTCGGCGTCGCCGCCGACACCACGACCAACGCCGACACCACCATCCACGCCAACACCACCATCGACGCTGGTACCGCCGTCAGCGTCGACGGCGCTTCCGCTCCCCGCGCCGCCCCCGGTGCCGCCCCGCGCCCCGAACAGGTTGTCCAGCTGCCGGTCCAGCACGGCCAGCGCCTGCTCCGGGCCGTGGACGCCCAGCAGGACGTAGGAGGCCAGGCCGTCGGCGAGGGCGATCAGCAGCATGGCCTCGTCCTCGGTGGCGCGCTCGGGCGGGATGTCGCCGTGCTCGGCGGCCAGCCTCAGCTGGTCGACGAAGAAGTCGCGGAGCTTGGGGATGCCGTCCCGGGCCTCCGCCCCCAGGGCGGGGTCGTGGACCGCACGGGAGTAGTAGGCGGCGGCGACCAGCAGGGCGGCGCGGCTCTCCGCGTCCAGGGGGAGCATCCCGGCGCAGCAGGCCCGGAGCACCGTACGCGGCGTGGGGGCCTCCTTAAGGGCCCGGATGCGCTCCCCGATGCGTTCGGTGGCCTTGCGGTTGATGTACCTGAGGGCGAAGAGCAGCAACTCGTCCTTGTTGCGGAAGTAGTGCTGGATCCGGCCGAGCGAGATGCCGGCCTCGGCGGCGACATCGCGCAGGCTGACCCCGTCCACGCCCCGGGTGTTCGCGAGCCGCCAGAGCGCCGCGGAGATCTCCTGGCGTCTGGCTTCGTGATCCACCTTCTTGGGCACGGGCGGTTCCTTTCTTCCGTACTGCCTGCTCTTTGCCATCGGCCGACTTTTACAAGTCGCCCGTACCGTTATAACGTACCGCCACACAATACGTTTGACTTGGAAAACGGTGACTCCCCATGCCCGAGCACGCCGCACCGCTCCTCCGCCCGCCGCGCCACCGCGTCGATCCCCGCGCCCGCGCCTGGTGGCGGCTCCAGGCACTGCTCACGCTCAGCGGCCCGATGCTGCTGACCGCGCTGGTCCTGGCGGTGCTGTCGCTCCTGTTCTTCCCGGGGGCGCTGCCGTGGCTGGGGCCGCTGCTGCTGGTCGCCTTGGTCCTGCCCGCGATCGGGTACCTCGTGGCCATGCCCCGGATGCGGTACGCGGTGCACGCCTGGGAGCTGGGCGAGCGAGCGGTCTACGCGGCGGGCGGCTGGTTCTGGCAGAAGCGGCGGATCGCGCCGCTGTCCCGGGTACAGACGGTGGACACCGTGCGCGGGCCGATCCAGCGGCGGTACGGACTGGCGACGGTGACCGTGACCACCGCCTCGACCGCCGGCGACATCAAGATCGCCGGCCTGTCGGACGCGGATGCCGAGGAGCTGTCCCGGCGGATCGGCGAGGTCGCCCAGGACGTGCCGGGGGATGCCGCATGAGCACCCCTTGGAACGGCACCGCAGGCGGCGGTGCGCCGACCCCCGTGCCGCCCGCCGCGCCCGAGTGGCGGCGGCTGAGCCCCCGCACCCTGCTGGTGCACTGCGGTTGGCTGGGTGCGCCGCTCGGCTCGTTGGCACTGACCGCGCTGGCCACCGGCGGCCGGATCACCGGCGGCGCATGGCTCACCCTCGCCGCGATCGCCGCCGTGTTCGCCGTGGTCGCCACGGCCGGGTGGATCCGCTGGGCGCGCACGGACTTCCGGGTCACCGGCGAGAGCCTGGAGGTGCGGAGCGGGCTGGTCACCCGGCGGTCGCGGAGCGTCCCGCTGCACCGGATCCGCACCGTCGACCTGACGGCGTCGCCGCTGCACCGGCTGCTGGGCGTCACGGTCCTGCGGGCCGGCACGGCGGGCTCCGGGGAGGGCGGCGGCGAACTGTCGCTGGAGGCCCTCCCGGTGGCCGAGGGCGAGCGGCTGCGTGCGGAGCTGCTGGCCCGCGCGGCCACCGGGGCAGTCGCCGAGGACCCGGTGCTGGCGCGGATCAGCTGGCGCTGGCTGCGGTATGCGCCGCTCACCTTCTGGGTCGTCGGCGGGGTGTTCGTCGCGGGCGGTTCGGTCTATCGGGCGCTGCACGAGATCGGTATCGAGCCCTGGAAGATCGGCTTCGTCCGGCGGGCGTTCGAGGAGTTCGGCAACGGGATGCTCTGGCTGACCGTCCCCGCGGCGCTACTCGCGGTGATCGCGCTCGGCTCGGTCGGCGCGGTCGTCCTCTACGTCGAGAACTGGTGGAACTACCGCCTGGAGTGGGCCGACGCCGGCACCCTGCGGGTGCACCGGGGGCTGCTGACCACCCGCTCGGTGACCATCGAGCGCGCCCGGCTGCGCGGGGTGCTGCTGCGCGAGCCGCTGCTGCTGCGGGCCGGCGGCGGGGCGCTGGTGCGCGCGGTGGCGAGCGGCCTGGGCAACAAGGAGGAGAACCGCAAGCGCAGCGGGCTGCTCCCGCCGGCGCCCCGGCGGGAGGCGGTCCGCGTGGCCGGCGGGACGCTGCGATCTCCCTTCCCCGACTCGCCGGTGACGGTTCGTCAGGATCTTCAGGGCCGGCACCTGGCCCGGCATCCGCGGGTCGCGTTGCGCCGGCGGCGGGTGCGCGGGCTGCTGTTCGCGGTACTGCCGGGCACCGCGCTGCTGGCCGGACTGGGGGCGGCGTTCACCCCCGTGCTGCTGCACGCCGCGTGGATCTATGCGGTGGTCACCACGCCGGTGGTGCTGTGGCTGGCCCGGGACGCGTACCGGAATCTGGGGCACGGGATCGTCGGCGAGCATCTGGTCGCCCGCTCGGGCACGTTCAGCCGGGACACCCTGGCCCTGCGGCGCGAGGCCGTCGCCGCCTGGACGTTCAGCACGTCGCCGTTCACCCGGCGGGCCGGGCTGGTGACGCTCACCGCGGCGGTGGCGGCGGGCGAGGAGGGCTATCGCATCCCGGACCTCGCCGAGGGCGTCGCGCCCGCGTTCGCGGCGACGGCCACTCCGGGCATCCTGGACGAATTCCTCACCCACCCGGCGCGGAACAGCGGCCCGACGGCGGCGACATGACGCATATCACACCCCCGACGCATGCACGGCGGGGCCGGGCCGACCGTCCTACAGGATGACCGCGCCCGCGCCCCGCGGGCCGACCACGTCGTGAGGGAGCCGCCGCGATGCACGCCGCCATCGACCAAGCCGTCCAGGTCCGTCTCCTCGCGACGTCGGTCGGTCACGCGGTGCCCGCGGTACTCCGCTACCAGCGGACCGATCCGCTGGCGGTGCGGATGACCTTCCCGCCGGAGATCTCGCTCGACGGGGCGGCGGTGGACTGGGCGTTCGCCCGGGACCTGCTCGCCGAGGGGCTGCACGAAGCCGTCGGGCGGGGCGACGTACGGGTGCGGCCCTCGGGCCCGGAGCGCACGGTGATGGAGTTCCACGCCGACGAGGGCATCGCCATGGTCCAGTTGCGGACCGCGGAGGTCCGGCAGTTCCTGGCCCGCTCGTACGAGGCGGTGCCGGCCGGGCGCGAGCACGAGCACCTGGGCGTGGAGCACGAGCTGGCGGAGCTGTTCGGCGCCGCGTGAGGCGGGGCGGCGCCGCGCGGGTGACGCGCGGACGGAAGACGACGAACGGGCCGGTGGTGACCGGCCCGTTCGGCTGTATGGAGCGTGCGTCGGGGCACGGGCCGCCCTACCGCTGCGGGAAGCCGAAGCCGTAGCCCTGCTGCTTCATCCACGGCAGCAGTTGCCGCAGCGACTCCACCGTGCGGGCGCGGTTGCCGCCGCCGTCGTGGAAGAGGACGGTGGGGCCGTTGCGGAGTTCGCCACGGACGGTCGATTCGATCTGCGCGACGGAGCCGCCCTCAAAGTCCTTGCTGTCGACGTTCCAGCCCAGCGGGCGCATTCCGCGCTCGGCGGCGAGCTTGCGGCTGTAGGGGGTGAAGGCGCCGCCGGGGGCACGGTAGTACTCGACCTTGGCGCCGCCCGCCGCGTCCTCGATCATCTTCTGGGCGTCGAGGATCTGCCGGGACTGGTAGTCCTCGGAGCGGTGGTCCATGGCGGTGTTGTGGTTCACGGTGTGGTCGCACAGCTTGTGGCCGTCGGCCACCACCTTCTTGACCAGGGCGGGGTGCGCCGCGGCCTGCGGACCGATCATGCAGAAGGTCGCCTTGACGCCGTTCTCCTTCAGGACCTCCAGGACCTTCGGGGTCCAGACGGGGTCCGGGCCGTCGTCGATGGTGATGTTCAGGCTGCGGCCCGGGCGGTCGGAGGCGTGCACGATGGACGGGTCGACCGGGGCGCTGCGCGGCGGCTGGGCCGGCTTGCGGTCCGGGCTGACGGTGTCCGCCTCGGCGCTGGGCTGGAGGAGGGCGAACGCTCCCGCAACCGCCAATGACGCCACCGCCGCGGTGGCCACGCCGATGATCCCGCCCTCAATCCCGAAGCGTCGTCCCGTGCCGAAGCGCCCTGCCATGTCAATCCCGCCCCTCGTGTGCTCTGCTGTATACCTGCCGGCGACTTGGTGTGCCCCTTTACACGGACGCCGCCTGCACCCCCACAGATGCACAGGACTCGGGACAGGATGCTCCTGTTACGGATCCATCATGAAACTTATTGATACTGGACCCATGCCACGCGTACTGCTGATCGAGGACGACGCCGCCGTCCGGGACGGAGTGTCCCTGGCGCTGCGGCGGCGCGGCCATGACGTCGCGGCCGCGGCCAGCGGCGAGGAGGGACTGGCGACCCTGCCGTCCTTCCGCCCCGACATCGTGCTGCTGGATCTGATGCTGCCCGGCAAGGACGGCTTCGAGATCTGCCGGCTGATCCGCGCCGAGCGACAGTTGCCGATCATCATGCTCACCGCTCGCGGCGACGATCTCGACGTGGTCCTCGGGCTGGAGGCCGGGGCCGACGACTACATCGTCAAACCGGCCCGTGGCGAGGTCCTGGAGGCGCGGATCCGGGCGGTGCTGCGGCGCACCGCGCTGCCCACCGACGGCGCCCCGGCCACCGAGCCGGGGCCCGCGCCCGTGGAGACCTACGGCGAACTGACCATCGACCGGGCCGGTCTGGTCGTCAGCAAGGCCGGTCAGGACCTGGCGCTGGCGCCGTCCGAGATGAAGCTGCTGCTGTTCCTGTCCGCCACCCCGGGCCAGGTCTTCAGCCGGCAGCAGCTGCTGGAGCACGTCTGGGAGCACAGCTACCACGGCGACGCGCGGCTGGTGGACGCCTGTGTGATGCGGCTGCGGACGAAGATAGAGGACACCCCGCGCAGCCCCCGGTACGTCCAGACCGTGCGCGGCTTCGGTTACCGCTTCGGACCGCTGTGAGCCGCCTCCGCCGCCTGGTGCCGGGCGTCTCCGCGGTGCGCGGGCTGCGCGCCCGGCTCGTGGTGGCGTTCTTGCTGGTGGCCGCGGTCAGTGCGCTGACCACCGCCGGGCTGACCTACCGCGAGGCCCGGAACGCCATCCTCCAGCGGTCCCAGGACACCGCCGTCAACGACCTGCGGGCCCAGGTCAATTCGCTGGCCCCGGAGCTGGCGGTGCCGCCGTCCCGGTCCGACCTGGACTTCTTCCGGGTGAAGCTGGAACGCTCCGGCAAGTCCCGGGACTGGGACATCTCGGTGCACTACAACGGCGTCCCGGACGACGACGAGGGCGGGCTGCGGCGCGACATGACGGTGCCGGCCGACTTCAAGGCGTCGGTGGAGAAGCGCCGGGTGCCGGCCTTCCAGCGGATCGAGCGGGACGGCGCGCCCTGGCTGCTGATCGGGATGCCGGTGCGGCAGACCGACAACCAGCCGTCCGCGCTGACGGTCTACGCACAGCTGCCGCTGCGCGCCGAGGAGGCCAACGTCGAGGCGCTGGTGAGCGCCGCGCGCGGCGGGGCGCTGCCGGCCTTCGCGCTGGCGGTGATCCTGCCGCTGTTCGCGGCGCGCGGGGTGCTGCGGCCGGTCCGGGGGCTGCGGCAGGCCGCCGGGCGGATCGCCGAGGGCAAGCTGGACACCCGGCTTGAGGTCAAGGGCGCCGACGAACTCGCCGATCTGTCGCGGACGTTCAACGAGATGGCGGCGAAACTGGAGGAGAGCATGGCGGAGCTGCGCCGCATGGAGGCCAACTCCCGACGGTTCGCGGCCGACGTCTCGCACGAGCTGCGGACGCCGCTGGCCGCGATGTCCGCGGTCACCGACGTGCTGGACGAGGACGCCGACTCGCTCGACCCGGACACCGCCTCCGCGGTCCGGCTGATCAGCCAGGAGACCGGGAAGCTGGCGCGGATGGTGGAGGACCTGATGGAGGTCTCGCGGTTCGACGCGGGCGCCGCCGCGCTCCACCTGGACGAGGTCGACGTCGCCGAGACGATCCGCAAGACCCTCCAGGCCCGCGCCTGGCAGCAGCGGGTGACCGCGGACCTGCCGGACGACGTCCGGGTCCGGCTCGACCCGCGCCGGCTGGACGTGGTGGTGGCCAACCTCGTGGGCAACGCGCTGCACCACGGCGGCGAGCCGGTGCGGGTGGTGCTGCACGCGCCGGAGCCCGGCGACGCCACGGTGCTGATCGAGATCCGCGACAGCGGCCCGGGAATAGACCCCGAGGTGCTGCCGCACGTCTTCGACCGCTTCTACAAGGCGGACTCGGCCCGCGCCCGCTCCGAGGGCAGCGGGCTGGGGCTGGCCATCGCGCAGGAGAACGTCCGGCTGCACGGCGGCACCCTGCGCGCCGCCAACTCCCCCGAGGGCGGCGCGGTGTTCACCGTGGAACTGCCGCTGCGGCAGGAGGAGGCGCCGGCCGACGGGGCCGCCGACGAGCCCGCCGAGCAGCCCGCCGCCAGGAAGGGGCACGACGCCACATGATCAACCGACGTCCGACCGCGCACGGTCCGGCCGCCCGCCGTACCGCCGTCCGCCGCACCCCCGGCCGCCGGGCCGCGCTGGGCACCCTGGCCGGGGTGCTCACCGCGACGCTGGCCGGCTGCGGCATCGAGCCCACCGATGTGATCGACGCCGGTGAGCCGGCGACCGGGGTGCGGGCCCCGGGCAAGCCCCCGGCCGATGTGCAGTTGTTCTTCTACGGCCCGGACGGGCTCCATCCGGCGACCCGCCCGGCGAAGGAGCCGTTGGACCCGCAGGACGCGATCAACCTGCTGGTGCAGGGGCCGAACCACGCCGAGCGGATGCGCGGGCTGTCCAGCGTGGTGCCGAAGTTCCCCGCTCCGCTCACCGCGACGTCCGGGCCCGGGCGGGTCGCGATCACCCTGCCGGTCAACGCCAAGCTGGTGGACCCTGCCTCGCTGAACCAGTTGGTGTGCACCGCGGCCAACGCCCGGGTCCCCGGCGACAAGCCGCCGGGGCAGGTCACGGTCACCCTGGTCGGCGACGGCGTCCGGGTCGGACCCATGGTCTGCGGCGGCAACAACGCCTTCCCGCTGGTCCAGCCGACCCCGACCGGCGCGAACGACAGCGCCGGCGAGGGCGGCTGACCGGCCGCTCCCCGTCCGTCCGGGCCGGGCCGGAAGGGGAGCGTGCGTTACGGTGAAGGAGCGAGGACCGTCCGGACCGCACCTCGGGAGAATCCCACGATGACCGAGCGCAAACCCCCCGGCGTCAGCTTCGAGAGCTGGGTCGACAAGCAGATCCGTGAGTCGGACGAGCGCGGCGGCTTCGAGCGCCTGCCGGGCTTCGGCAAGCCCCTCCCCCATCTCGACCGGCCGTACGACGAGACCTGGTGGATCAAGGAGAAGATGAGCCGGGAGCAGCTCTCCTTCCTCCCGCCCACCCTCGTCCTGCGCAAGGAGGCCGAGGAGGCGCTCCAGGGCGCCGCGGAGGCGCCGAGCGAGGCCGCGCTGCGCCGCATCCTGACGGAGATCAACGACCGGATCCGGGCGGCGCTGGCCGCACCGCCCGAGGGCCCGCCGCTGAACCTCGTCCCGTTCGACATCGAGGAGCAGGCCCGCATCTGGCGGGCGCGGCACGGGAGTTGAGCTCCGGCACGCGGCGCGTCAGGGCCCGGTCGGCGCCAGCCGGACCCGTAGGAACCGCGGTCGGTACAGCTCCACGTCGCCGTTGACCACCGGGTCGGCGGGGGCGCCGGGCGGGCCGAGCCAGTTGACGTCATAGCTGAGCAGCAGCCCCGCGTCGGTGGTGAACTCCGGGTGTGCCTGCGGGTTGTAGACCGCGATGTGGTCGGGGTCGGGGCCGGCCGGGCGCGGCGGGGTGATCCGGCCGGTCGGGCCGTGCCAGGGGCCCTGGGGCGAGCAGGCCCAATAGCCGGTGATCGTCCGCAGTCCGGCGCCGCCCGCGGTGTCCATGGTGAGCAGCACCCAGGTACCCCCGGCGGCGCGGACGACGGTGAAGGCGCTGCCGACGCCGCGCCGGCCGCCGCCGCGCAGGACCGGCGCGGCCCGCCCGGCGTCGCGCTGCCAGTGGGCGCCGTCCCAGAACCGCCAGGCCGCCCGGTCCGCGAGCCGACCGACCGGGACCCGCGCCAGATAGCCGCTGTCGGCCGGGGACGAGGGCGGGTCGTCACCGCCGAAGACGTAGTTCCAGGCGCCGTCACGGACCAGCGCGGTGCCGTAGAGGACGACTCGGCCCGGGTCGGCGACGGCGCTGCGGTCGGCGACCGGGGTGAGGGACTCCAGCCGGAGGTCGGGCAGGGAGAGGGTGGCGACCTCGGTGCCGCGGGGCACGCCGAAGATCCACGCGCCGGTGCCGGGGACGCGGTTCCACAGCAGCACCCGGACGACCCGGTCCGGTGAGCCGGGGGCGCGCGGTTCGACGGTCGCGTGGACCGGCCAGCGCCAGCCGCCGCCGGGCGGGTCGGGGAAGAACGGCCCGGGGGCGGCGGGGGTGCCGCCGGTCAGGGTGCGCTCCGGCGTGCCCGAGGAGTTCATCAGAACGAGGGAATTGTGCCGCAGGAACGGCGTGCCGCCGGCGTCGGTGGTGCGCCAACGGTAGGGCGCGCCCTGGGGGTTGGGCGGTGGGTGGACCCGGTCGAGGAAGGTGTCGGAGAACAGCCAGAGCGTCCGGCCGTCCGGAAGGCGCACCGAGTGGGTGCCGTCACCGCCGGTCCAGTCGTCGCCGCGGGAGTCGTCGTCGCCGTAGCGGGCGAATGCCGTGGTGGTCGCCGGGTCGGTGGTCCAGGAGGCGGGGGTGCGGCCCGTGCAGGCGGCGTGGTCGTCGGTGCCGCGGGGCGGCGCCGGCGCCAGGAGGGCGGCCACGGCGGTCAGGAGCAGGAGGGCGAGCAGGCCGGCGGCGAGCGCGGGGCGGGTGATCGGCGGGTGGCGCATGCCGCTCCTCGGTGGGGTGCCGGGCCACCGTAGCGCGGCGGACAGCGCCGTCTCGGGAGCGGCAGGCGGAGCGGCGCTCGCCCGTCCGGGGCGGGTTCGCCCTGTTCATGGCGTTCGGCGGCCGGCTCAACGAGGGCAAGGTCACAGCCTTGCCCCCTGCTCCGGTCGACGGTCGCTCGCCTAGCCTGCTGCCATGACCGCCGAGTCCCCCGAACTCCCCCTGGCCGCCGCCTTCCCGGCGGCCGAGCGCGAGCAGTGGCAGCGTCTCGTCGAAGGGGTGCTCCGCAAATCGGGCGCCTCCGAGGCCACCGGTGCCGCCGCCGAGGACGCGCTCACCACGGATCTCCAGGACGGGATCCGCGTCCGACCGCTCTACACCGCACAGGACGCGCCACCGGCCGCGGGCCTGCCGGGTTTCCCGCCGTTCATAAGGGCGGGCCGGCCGGAGGGCACGGCCGGCTCGGGGTGGGACGTGCGCCAGCGGCACGCGGGCACCGATCCCCGGCGGGTCAACGAGGCGGTGCTCGCCGACCTGGAGAACGGGGTCACGTCTGTATGGCTGACCGTCGGCGACGGCGGCGTCCCGGTGTCCGGTCTGGCCCAGGCGCTCCAGGGCGTGTATCTGGACCTGGCGCCGGTGGTCCTGGACGCGGGTGCAGAATTCCCCGCGGCGGCAGCGGAGTTGCAGCGGCTCTACCGGGAGTCCGGGGTGGCGCTGGCCGAGACGGCGGGCGCGCTGGGCGCGGACCCGCTGGGCGTGCTCGCCCGGACCGGCGACGACCGCGGACTGGCCGACGGGCTGGCGGCCGCCGCCCACCTGGCCGGCTGGGCCGAGGAGAGCGCCCCGCGGATCCGCGCGGTGACCGTCGACGCCCTGCCGTACCACGAGGCGGGCGGCTCGGCGGCCGAGGAGTTGGGCGCTTCGCTGGCCACCGGCGTGGGCTATCTGCGGGAACTGACCGCGGACGGGCGGGGCCTGGGCATCGACGCGGCCTGCCGGCAGCTGGAGTTCCGCTACGCCGCCACCGCCGACCAGTTCCTGACCATCGCCAAGCTGCGTGCCGCCCGGCTGCTGTGGGCCCGGGTCGCCGAGGTCTGCGGGGTGTCGCCGGCCGCCGCCGCGCAGCGCCAACACGCGGTCACCTCGACGGTCATGATGTCCCGTCGGGACCCGTGGGTGAACATGCTGCGCACCACCGTCGCCGGGCTGTCCGCCGGCCTGGGCGGCGCGGACGCGGTGACCGTGCTGCCGTTCGACGCGGCGCTGGGCCTGCCGGACGCGTTCGCCCGGCGGATCGCCCGGAACACCCAGTCGGTGCTGCTGGAGGAGTCGCACCTGGCGAAGGTGATCGACCCGGCGGGCGGCTCCTGGTACGTCGAGCAGCTCACCGCCGAACTGGCCCGCGCGGGCTGGGCGTTCTTCCAGGAGATCGAGGGCGCCGGCGGCCAGGTCGCCGCGCTGCGGTCCGGGATGCTCGGCGACCGGCTGGCGGAGACCTGGCGGCGGCGCAGCGCGGACCTGGCGCACCGCCGGGAACCGATCACCGGTGTCAGCGAGTTCCCGCAGCTGGCCGAGTCGCCGCTGGAGCGCGAGGCGGCCCCGGTACCGGCCGGCGGGGGGCTGCCGCGGGTACGCCGGGACGACGCGTTCGAGGCGCTGCGGGCCCGTTCCGATGCGCATCTGGCGGCGCACGGGGCGCGCCCCGCGGCGTTCCTGGCCGCGCTGGGCCCGGTCGCGGCGCACACCGCGCGGGTGGCGTTCACCGCCAACCTCTTCCAGGCGGGCGGCATCGAGACCACCGCGGAGCAGGTGACGGCGGAGTCGGTGGCCGCGGCCTTCGCGGCGAGCGGCGCGCGGATCGCCGCGGTGTGTTCCAGTGACGCCGTGTACGCCGAGCAGGCGGCGGAGGTGGCCGCGGCGCTGAAGTCGGCGGGCGCGGTGCGGGTGTATCTGGCGGGCAAACCGCGCGAGCACCGGGAGGATTTCGTGGCGGCCGGAGTGGACACGTTCGTGTTCGCGGGCTGCGACGCGGCCGGGGTGCTGTCCTCGGCCCTGGATGTCACGGAGGTGGCGGGATGAAGGAGACTGCACGACAGGCGGGCGCCATCCCGGACTTCAGCACGGTGGAGCTGGGCGATGCATCCGGGGCGGCGGCGTCCGGTGACCGGGACCGCTGGGCGGAGGCCGTCCAGCAGGCGACCGGCAAGAGCGTCACGGACCTGACCTGGGAGACGCCGGAGGGCATCGACGTCAAGCCGCTCTACACCGCGGACGACCTCGACGACCTGGACTTCCTGGGCACCTACCCGGGCATCGCGCCGTATCTGCGCGGCCCGTACCCGACGATGTACGTCAACCAGCCCTGGACGATCCGGCAGTACGCGGGCTTCTCCACCGCCGAGGAGTCCAACGCCTTCTACCGGCGCAACCTCGCCGCCGGCCAGAAGGGCCTGTCGGTCGCCTTCGACCTGCCCACGCACCGCGGCTACGACAGCGACCACCCGCGGGTGACCGGTGACGTCGGCATGGCGGGCGTGGCGATCGACTCGATCTACGACATGCGGCAGCTCTTCGAGGGCATCCCGCTGGACAAGATGACGGTGTCGATGACGATGAACGGCGCGGTGCTGCCCGTTCTCGCCCTCTACATCGTGGCCGCCGAGGAGCAGGGCGTACCGCCCGAGAAGCTGGCCGGGACCATCCAGAACGACATCCTCAAGGAGTTCATGGTCCGCAACACCTACATCTATCCGCCGCAGCCCTCGATGCGGATCATCTCCGACATCTTCGCGTACACCTCGCAGAAGATGCCGCGCTACAACTCCATCTCGATCTCCGGCTACCACATCCAGGAGGCGGGTGCGACGGCCGACCTGGAGTTGGCGTACACCCTCGCCGACGGGGTGGAGTACCTGCGGGCGGGCATGGCGGCCGGCATGGACGTGGACTCCTTCGCGCCGCGGCTCTCCTTCTTCTGGGCGATCGGCATGAACTTCTTCATGGAGATCGCCAAGCTGCGCGCGGCCCGGCTGCTGTGGGCGCGGCTGGTGAAGCAGTTCGACCCGAAGAACCCCAAGTCGCTCTCGCTGCGCACCCATTCGCAGACCTCGGGCTGGTCGCTGACCGCGCAGGACGTGTTCAACAACGTCACCCGGACGTGTGTGGAGGCGATGGCCGCGACCCAGGGCCACACCCAGTCGCTGCACACCAACGCGCTCGACGAGGCGCTGGCGCTGCCCACCGACTTCTCGGCGCGGATCGCCCGGAACACCCAGCTGTTCCTCCAGCAGGAGTCGGGCACCTGCCGGGTGATCGACCCGTGGGGCGGCAGCGCGTACGTCGAGCGGCTCACCCACGATCTGGCGCGCCGGGCCTGGGCGCACATCGAGGAGGTCGAGGCGGCCGGCGGCATGGCCAAGGCGATCGACGCGGGCATCCCCAAGCTGCGCGTCGAGGAGGCCGCGGCACGTACGCAGGCGCGGATCGACTCCGGGCGTCAGGCGCTGATCGGCGTCAACAAGTACCGGGTGGAGACGGACGAGGAGATCGAGGTCCTCAAGGTCGACAACTCCGCGGTGCGGGCCCAGCAGATCGACAAGCTCAAGCGGCTGCGGGCGGAGCGCGACGAGGACGCCTGCCGGCGGGCACTGCGGGCGCTGACCGAGGCGGCGAAGGCCGCGCCAGGGCCGGGGCTTGAGGGCAATCTGCTGGCGCTGGCGGTGGACGCGGCCCGCGCGATGGCGACCGTCGGGGAGATCTCGGACGCCCTGGAGGAGGTCTACGGCCGCCACTCGGGCCAGATCCGTACCATCTCCGGTGTGTACCGAGACGAAGCGGGACCCTCGTCGGGGGTCGAGCGCACCCGGGAGCTGGTGGCCGCGTTCGAGCGCGCCGAGGGCCGCCGGCCGCGCATCCTGGTGGCCAAGATGGGGCAGGACGGCCATGACCGCGGCCAGAAGGTGATCGCCACGGCCTTCGCCGACCTGGGCTTCGACGTCGACGTCGGCCCGCTGTTCCAGACCCCAGCCGAGGTGGCCCGGCAGGCGGTGGAGGCCGACGTGCACATCGTCGGGGTGTCCTCGCTGGCGGCCGGTCACCTCACGCTGGTGCCGGCGCTGCGGGAGGCGCTGGCGGCGGAGGACCGGGAGGACATCACCATCGTGGTCGGCGGGGTGATCCCGCCGCAGGACGTCCAGCCGCTGCGGGACATGGGCGCCGCCGCGGTGTTCCTGCCCGGCACCGTCATCCCGGACGCGGCCCACGACCTGGTGCGGGACCTGGCGTCGGTCCTCGGCCACGAGCTGTAGAGCGGAGGGGCATGCCTGCGAGGATCGATGTCGACCGGTACGCCGAGGGGGTGCGGGCCGGCTCCCGGGCCTGGATCGCCCGCGCGGTCACCCTGGTCGAGTCCACCCGCGCCGATCACCGGGCGGCGGCCCAGCAGCTGCTGGTGCGGCTGCTGCCGTACTCCGGCGCGGCCCGGCGGGTGGGCATCAGCGGCGTGCCGGGCGTCGGCAAGTCGACCTTCATCGACGCGCTCGGCTCGCTGTTGACCGGGATGGGACACCGGGTGGCGGTGCTGGCCGTCGATCCGTCCTCCAGCCGGACCGGCGGCTCCATCCTCGGCGACAAGACCCGGATGGAGCGGCTGGCGACCGACCCGGCGGCGTTCGTCCGTCCCTCCCCCACGTCCGGCACGCTGGGCGGGGTGGCGCGGGCGACCCGGGAGTCGATCGTGGTGATGGAGGCCGCGGGGTACGACGTGGTGCTGGTGGAGACGGTCGGCGTCGGCCAGTCGGAGACCACCGTCGCCAACATGGTCGACACGTTCCTGCTGCTGACGCTGGCCCGCACCGGGGACCAGCTCCAGGGCATCAAGAAGGGCGTGCTGGAGCTGGCGGACCTGGTGTCGGTCAACAAGGCGGACGGCCCGCACGAGCGGGACGCCCGGTCGGCGGCGCGCGAACTCGCCGGCGCCCTGCGGCTGTTGCAGCCGGCCGACGCGGCGTGGACCCCGCCGGTGCTCACCTGCAGCGCCCGCGAGGGCACCGGGCTCAAGACGGTGTGGGAGCGGATCGAGCAGCACCGCACCCTGCTGGAGTCCACCGGCGCGCTCGCCGAGCGGCGCCGCGCCCAGCAGGTCGACTGGACGTGGTCGATGGTCCGGGACCGGCTGATCGACCGCCTCCAGGAGCATCCGGAGGTCCGTCGGCTGGGTCCGGAGGTCGAGGGGGCGGTCCGCGCGGGCGAGATCACCGCGACCCTGGCGGCGGAGCGGCTGCTGTCGGCCTTCGGCCTGGGCGACGGATTGGCCGAGGGCCTGGCCGGCGGCCGCGCGGGCGGTTCTGACGGCGGCGCGCTCGGTGGTTCGGCCGGCGACGTGACGGACGGTGCGTCAGGGGAGCGGGCGAGCGCGACCTGAGCGGGTGACGGCCGGGCCGCGACGACTGCCCGGCCCGCCCCCTGCGCCCCCGGGGCCAGGGCCCCTTACGGGTTCCCCTACACCGTCGGGAGGACGTGCGAACCGGTCGCGCTCCGGGTGCGGTAGGGGAAAGTGTCTCCCCCTGTACGACGCCCGGGCACGCCCCGGCGGCGGATGATCGACTCCGGAGGCGGCCGTTGCCGGGCCGCCGTGCCCGAACTGGAGACCGCCGTGCCGAGCCCCTTCCTCCACACCACCCCCGTGGACCCCGCCACCACGGCGTCGCCGCGCCTCGCGGCCGTGCACGCCCAGTTGGCGGGTCACTTCGGCCCGGCCGGGATACCCGCGGAGTTCCGGCTGCTGTTCGGCGTGCCGGACCTGCTGTGCGCGACCTGGGTGGCGGTCCGCGAGTCACTGCTGACCGGCAGCGCCGCCCGTACCGACAAGGAGTTGGTGGCGGCCGGCGTGGCGCGGGCCATGCGGTGCCCGCCGGTGGTGCGCACCCATGCCCGGGCGCTGCACGCCGCCGGCCACCGCACGCTGGCCCGGACGGTCCGCGACGGCGGCACGCCCAAGGACCCCGACCATGCCCGGCTGTTGGCCTGGGGTGCGGGCGCCGACGCCCCGGACGCCCCGCCGCCCGGCCCGCCCGACCACGCCCCCGAGTTCCTCGGCACCGCCCTGACCGCGCACTTCCTGACCCGGCTGGGCTCCGCGCTGCTGTCCGCGCGGGCGGGCCGCGCCGCCGAGCGGTGGCCGCACCGCCTGCTGGGCGGCGGGGGCGCGGCGCGTCCGACACCGGCCCACGCGCCGCGCCCCGGGGAGAGCCTGCCGCTGCTGGCGGGCCCGATCGGCCCGGAGCCGGCCTGGGCCGGCGGGGCGCCGCTGGGCGCGGGGGTGGCGGCGCTCCGGTCCGCGGCGGTGGCGGACCGGGACCCGTGGCTCTCCGACGCCGTCCGCACGCGGGTGCGGACGGTCGTCGCCGCTCATGGGGGCCACCCGTCCGACACCGGCCTGACGGATCGTCAGCCTGCCGCCCGGGCCTGGCTCTACGCGGCGCTGGAAGGGCTGCGCGGCGCCGACCGCCCGACCGTCGCGGTGGCGCTCCTGGTGGCCCTGGAACCGTCCCAACTCACCGCGGCGGACGTAGAGTTCTGGCGCCTCACGGCTCCGGACGGGGCGTCCGACGACACCGCACTGCTGCGCCTGGCCGCGTTCGGCGCGTACACCGCCGTGGAGCGCGTCGAGCGGTCCCTCGCCGAGGCGGCGCTGGGTTCGGGTACTCACTCGCGGACCTGAGTAGTCCGACTCATGACGCCCGGGTGCCGGGCCCCGAAAATGTCGGTACCACCCACCGACCGGGGCCGGGAGACATCATGGGGGCCAACAGCTATCCGCAGGACGTCGAGCGCGGGCTCTTCGAGGGCAATCCGCTGGCGGACCTGATCGAGGGGTTCTGCCTCACCCTGGAGGCGGGCGGCGAGCTGGAGGCCGGACCGGTGGTGCACGTCCAGCTGCGGCCCGGGGTGGCGCTGTCCCCGGTCGAGGCGGACCAGCTCGCCAAGATCTGTCAGCAGGGCGTCCAGCGCCAACTGGACTGCCACGCGGGGGATTTCGCGGCCCATCCGGAGCAGGGTCCGGCCGCGAACGAACTGGCCATCGCCGTGCATCCGTACCGCAGCGGCCCGTTCGCCGACCCCGCCGCGATCCGCAACGGCTATCTGTTGCGCGGCGGATCCTGAGCGCCGGGTTCGACGCGGCCGGTCCGCCTGGTCAGCCGTGCCGTGCCGGGTCCTCCGCGGCGCCCTTCGACGCCGTGTAGTACGCCACCGCCACGTCCCGGAAGCGGGCCGCGGCCACCGACAGATAGCCGTCCGCGCGTCGGACGAGGCTGAGCGTGCGGAAGCAGCCGGGGGCGTCGAGGCGCACCCAGGAGATCGGCTCGTGCGCGGTGGCCTCGCGGGCGAGCGTGGGGCCCAGGCCGATGCCGAGTCCGGCCCGGATCAGGAAGAGGGTGGCGGCGGGCTCGTCGCCCTCACAGGCGATCACCGGTCGCCGACCCGTCGGCGCGAACAGCCGGTCCAGCAGGACGCGTTGCCAGTGACCGGGCCCGGTGGTGATGAACGGTTCGCCGAACAGGTCGGCGATCGAGACCCGCTCCCGGCCGGCCAGCCGGTGCCCGGCCGGCACCACGAGCTGCACCTCCTCGCGCCGCAATCGCACCGTCTCCAGCCCCGGCCCGTCCAGCGGCTGCGAGGCCACGCAGAAGTCCACCTCGCGGGTCCGGAGCTGATCGAGCATCGTCTCGGGGGTGGACTGCAGGAGCCGCACCGCGACGCCGGGGTAGGCGGCCCGGAAGTCGCCGAGCAGGTGGGCGAGCGGCATCAGGGTCTCCGCGGCGATCGCCACGCTCCCCTGGTCGATCCCGGCCGCGTCGTGCAACTCCCGTCGCCCGTCGTCGAGTTCGTCCAGGGCCCGCTCCACCCGGACGAGGAACGCGGCCCCGTAGCGGTTGAGCCGGACGGTGCGGCCCTGCCGGTCGAAGAGCGGCACCCCCAGCTCGGCCTCCAACCGGGCGATGGTGCGGCTCACCGAGGGCTGGGCCACCCGCAGCTCCTCGGCGGCCCGGCTGATGTGTTCCCGTCGCGCGACCGCGCGGAAGTAGCGCAGCGACAGCAGATCCATCGGCTCCCGGTCCCCGGCGGTCGGTCCCGCGGCAGCTCAGCCGCGCGCCATCACCGTAGCCCACACCGTTTTGCCCGACGCGTCCGGCGGTGTCCAGCCCCAGGAGTCGCTGAGCCGGTCGACGAGGTGGAGCCCGCGCCCGCACTCGGCCAGCTCGTCCCGCGGTCGCAGCACGGGCGCCGTGGACCCGCCGTCGGAGACCGCGCACAGCACGCCGTGTTCCTGCCGGGTCAGCGCCAGCCACGCCTGGCAGAAGCGCCCCTCCATAAGGAGGTCGAGGCCCATGCCGAGGGGATCGACGGATCCGTGTCGCAGGGCGTTGGTGACCAGCTCCGAAACGATCAGGACCGCACTGTCGGCGAGGTGCGGGCACATCCGCCAGGCTTCGAGGGTGCTCCGGGTGAACCGTCGCGCCTCCGCCACGGTGCACTGCGCACCGCCGAGCGCACAGGCCGCGAAGCCGTCCGGGCCGGGCATCCACCACGCTTCACGGCCGGTGGTGGCCGCTGGCTCCCCTCCTTCCCGGAGGCTGTCGCGCTCGGACTGTGCCGGGTGTGTGGTCATCACGATCTCCGCGGAGGGGCATACGGGTTGGGCGCGTCCGGGACGGTCTGGGCGGGGCCGCCCCAGGGGGCTAATATCCTCGTCAGCCGTCCATCGCTGCAAGTGCATCTGCAATTACATCGACACGGACGGCACCCCAGGGACAGGATCACGCCAACCGTGATCACGGTCCCGGATCGGTCCCGAGCACACCCCCCACCAAGGGAGCAGCTGTGATGGAGTCGATGACCAACGGGATGCCGGCCACCGGCATCGAAGGCGCGGTGTGGCGCAAGAGCCGCCGCAGCAACCCCAACGGCAACTGCGTTGAACTGGCGCTTCTTCCGGACGGCGGAGTCGCGGTGCGCAACTCGCGACACACCGCGGGACCCGCGCTGATCTACACCCGCGCCGAGATGGCCGCCTTCGTACAGGGCGCCAAGGACGGCGAGTTCGATGATCTGTTCCCCCACGACTGAGCAGAGGACCACCCTCACGCGCCATAACTGAGGCATATGTCGGCCGGATAGTCGGCGTAGGTGTACGCCCTCACGGGGCAATGGGACACTGGGCGTTCACCCGACCACTCAGGGGAGTCACCATGAGCGCCGCGCAGCCGAGCAGCGACCCGTCCCTGCGCCGCTATCTGGACCATCCGCGCGGCGGCCCGACCGTCCTGCGCATCGTGCTGGGCACCCAACTGCGCCGGTTGCGGGAAGCCGCGGGCATCACCCGCGAGGCCGCCGGGGACGCCATCCGCGCCTCCCACGCCAAGATCAGCCGCCTGGAACTGGGCCGGGTGAGCTGCAAGGAACGCGATGTCGCCGACCTGTTGACGCTGTACGACGTCACCGACAGCACCGCCCGCGCCACCTTCCTCACCCTCGCCCGCCGGACCGGCAAGCCCGGGTGGTGGCACCAGTTCAGCGACGTGCTGCCCGGCTGGTTCGAGACCCATCTCGGCCTGGAATCGGCCGCCTCGGTCATCCGCACCTACGAAGTCCAGTTCGTACCCGGCCTGTTGCAGACGCCGCAGTACGCCCGCGCGGTGGCCCGGCTGGGCAACCCGGGAGCCACTCCGGAGGAGACCGAACAGCGGGTCGGACTACGGATGGAGAGACAGCGGCTGTTGACGCTCACCGACGCGCCCCGGCTGTGGGCCATCATCGACGAGGCGTGCCTGCGCCGCCCGTTGGGCGGACCCGAGGTGATGGGCAGTCAGGTCCGGCACCTCCTGGAGATGGCGCGGCTGCCGAACATCACCCTCCAGGTCGCACCGTTCGCCCTCGGCGGCCTCGCCGCGGCGGGCGGCCCGATCACCATCCTCCGCTTCCTGGAACCCGACCTCCCCGACATCGTCTATCTGGAGCAGCTGACCAGCGCGCTGTACCTGGACAAGCGCGACGACGTCGACCACTACCTGGCCGTGATGGACCGGCTCAGCGCCCAGGCCGAGTCACCGCGGAACTCCCTCGCGATGCTGGAGCGGATGGTGGAGCAGGCGGGCTGACGGGCGGGCCGGGCCCGGCGACCGCCCCGGATCCCGCCCCGCTCCGGCGCCGTCGCGCCGCTACGGCTTGCGCGCCACGCCCCCGTACTCGATCCACTCCTGCGTCAGCTGCTTGGGGCCGGCGTCCAACGGATCCGGTCGCCAGGTCGAGACCTCCACCAGCCCCGGCTCCTGGATCTCCAACCCGGTCAGGAACGAGCGCAGTTCATGCTGCTGCCGTACCCGCCCCCAGTTCCCCTGGGTGCTGACCCGCATGAACTCGGTGACGAAGTCCCGCGTCGCGACGTCCTCGCTCACGAGCTGACACACCACCAGGAAGCTGCCGGGGACCAGCCGTTCGGCCACCCGGCGGACCAGGGCGGCCGGGTCGTCGGCGTCCGGGATGCAGTGCAGCACGGAGACGAACAGCGCGGCGACCGGCTCGTCGAGATCGGTCAGCCGCCGCACCTCCGGGCTGCCGAAGATCCCGTCGGTGTCCCGCATGTCCGCCTGGATGACGGCGGTGTTCTCGTTCTCCTCCAGCAGCGCCCGGCCGTGCGCCAGCACGATGGGATCGTTGTCGACGTAGACCACCCGCGATCCGGGATCGACCTGCTGGGCGACCTGGTGGACGTTGTCCTGGGTCGGCAGCCCGGAGCCGTGGTCGATGAACTGCCGGATGCCCTGCTCGCGGGCCAGCCAGCGGACCGCCCGGCGCAGGAACCGCCGGTTGTTGATCGCCAGCACCCGGGTGCTCGGGACGACCTTGCTCAGCTCCTCGCACGCCTCGCGGTCCACCGCGTAGTTGTCCTTGCCGCCGAGGTAGTGGTCGTACATCCGCGCGACACTCGGAATGCTCACGTCGACGGCGCTGGACAGCTGCCGGTTTTCTTGGCTCATTCCCCACTCTTCCCGTCGGATTGCGGTGCGGGTAACCGTACGACCACCAGGCGTCAGCTCCAACTGGCGGGCGGGTACGGGCAGTCGGGCGGATGCGCCGACGGGCGCGGGCCGAGCGATTCGCGCCATCCCGCCGACGAACACGGCGGGCGCGGAGCGGGCCGCGGCGGGTCGGGCGTGCGGGAAGACGCGCATCGCTCGGCCGCCCCCTTCCGGGGCCGGGGAATCGCTGCGACCGGCCGGCGTTCTCATCGGCCTCTCACGGTCCGCTCATGGCCCGGTCACACGGGGTGCCTACGGTCGGGGCCGAGGCCGCGATCCGTCGGCCGGAGGAGAGGGCACCGTGTACCACCTGACCGGCGTGACGAAGGACTACCGCCGCGGCGGTGAGCTGGTGCGGGCCCTGGACGGCGTCGCGTTCTCCGTGGCGGACGGCACCGCGCTCGCCGTCCAGGGGCCGCGCGGCGCGGGTGCCTCGACGCTGCTGCGGATCCTCGGCGGACTGGAGCGGCCGACCCGGGGCAGCGTACTGCTCGACGGTACGGATCTGGCCACCGTCACCGCCTCCCGGCTCGGCCGGATCCGCGCCGAGTCGATCGGTCTGATCGGTTCGGGCGACGGTGACGATCCCGGGCCACTCGCGGGGCTGACCGTGCGGCAGGGCGTGGCCGCCGCGCTGGCCCCGCTGCGGCTGCGGCCGGCCGATCGCTGGGAGTTGGCCGGGGACGCGCTGGCCGAGGTCGGGCTGTCCGCCCGGGGCGACCTGCTGCCGGGGCAGCTGGACCGGTACGCGCGCCGGCGGGCGGCGCTCGCCCGGGCGCTGGTGAAGCGGCCCACCGTACTGCTCGCGGAACGGCCGACCGCGGGCCTGCCGCCGTCCGCCCGGGCGGAGTTCACCGAGCTGCTGGTGCGGGTGTGGGGCGAGTACCGGCTCACCTGCGTCGTCGCCACGGACGACGAGGCCCTGGCGGGGCGCACGGCCCGGCGGTTGGTGCTCGCCGGGGGCCGGGTGGTCGCCGCGGGCCGGGTGGCCGGTTCTGGTCGGGGCGGGGCGGCGTCCTGGTGTCCGCGCGGGGCGGGCCGGTAGAAGAGGGGCATGACCACAGAGCAGAGCGAGTCCACAGGCCGGGCGCCGCTCGGTCCGCCCGCCGGCGGCCGGTCGGAGCCGCCCGGTACCGAGGAGATGGTGCGCGCCAACGAGGCCAACTGGGACGCCCGCACCCCGGTCCATGTGGCCAGCGCGTTCTACGGACTGGACGGGTCGCGGAGCGCCGAGGACTGGTTCGCGCCGTTCGAATGGTCCGACCTCGGCGAGCTGGCAGGCCGCGATGTGCTGCATCTGCAGTGCCATCTGGGCACCGAGACGGCCGCGTTCGCGGACCGGGGCGCACGGGCGGTGGGGCTGGACTTCTCCGCCGAGGCGGTGGCGCAGGCCCGGCGGCTGGCCGCGGAGACCGGCCGGGAAATGGAGTTCGTGCGGTCGGACGTGTACCGGGCGGTCGAGGCGCTCGGCGACCGCCGGTTCGATGTGGTCTACACCGGCAAGGGCGCAGTGTGCTACCTGCCGGACCTCGCCGCGTGGGCGGGGACGGTCGCCGCCCTGCTGCGGCCGGGCGGAACGTTCTACCTGGTGGAGTTCCACCCGCTGCTGAACGCGCTGGGCCCGACGCCGCCCACCGACCCGGACACCCCGCCGCTGCTGCTCCGCCACGACTACCTGGCCGGCCGGGGCCCGCTGCGCAGCGACACCCCCACCACGTACACCGACGGCCCGCCGCTCCAGGGCGCCACCACGAGTTACGAGTGGCGGCACGGCGTCGGGGAGGTGCTCGACGCGCTGATCGGGGCCGGGCTGACCCTGCGGGGCGTCCGGGAGAGCGAGGTGCTGCCGTGGCCGCGCTTCCCGTCGATGGTGCCGGACACCAACGGCTGGTGGCGGCTGCCCGACTCCGAGCCGATCATTCCGCTGCTGTACGCGGTGCGGGCGGTGAAGCCGGAGCTGCCGTAGCCGACTGCGGCTCGCTCCGTCCTCTCAGTCAGCGCGCCGGTAGACCGAGCGCAGCAGTTGGTCCTTGGCCGGGCCGGTGACCCGCCACTGCAGGTGCCAGCGGTCCTCGGCGACGGCGGTGAACGTGCCCTCGTAGCGGTCCGCGGCACAGGGGTGGACGGCGGTCCAGCGGCCGGTCCGCAGATCCAGGTCGTGGAACGGGCGGCCGTCGGCGAAGGAGACCGCGGCGGTGCCGTCGGACCGGGGGCGCAGCCGCAGCGTGCGGGTCGCCGGGTGCACCACGCCGTCCCAGGTCAGCTCGCCCTCCTCGGCGTGGCGGAGCGCCCCGTCGGGGCCGTCCGGCCGGAAGTCCGCGGTGCCGCGGAAGCTGCCGTCGATGCCGGCCCGCAGGTCGTGCACGGCGCGCTCGACGAGCCAACGGCCGGTGAGGTAGGCGGCGGCGTCGGTGACCAGGTACATGCCCCCATTGTCGGGCAGCACCGGTCGGTCACCCGATCGGCCCCACCGCGCGCCCCGCCGGCCCGGCCCGGCGCCCCGTACCGTGCGGTCCCCCGACAGCGGAATTACGCTCGGTGCGGAGATCACCACCGAAAGAGAACATCGCGGCCGGGTGCCCGTCCCGTGTGTGCCCGCCGCCGGCACCCACCCGGAGACGAGACCGAAAGGCCCACCCATGCCTGAGCTGTTCATCGGCGGTCAGTGGACCGCAGCGGCCGACGGGCAGGTGCGGGAGATCCGCTGCCCGGCGGACGGCACACTCGTCGCGACGGTCGATGAGGGCGGACCGAAGGACGTGGCGGCGGCGATCACCGCGGCCCGGCTGGCGTTCGACGACGGGGCGTGGCCGCGCACCCCGGCCGCCGAGCGCGGTCGGGTGGTGCTGCGGGTCGCCGAGCTGCTGGAGCGGGACCGGGAGGCGCTGGCCCGGGCCGAGTCGCTGGACACCGGCAAGCGACTGGTGGAGAGCGGCTACGACATGGACGACATCGCGGGCTGCTTCCGCTACTTCGGCAACCTGGGGGCGGCCGGCGGCACCGACCGGGTGGTGGACACCGGGATCGCCGAGGCCGACAGCACGGTGCGGCACGAGCCGGTCGGGGTCTGCGCGCTGATCACGCCGTGGAACTACCCGCTGCTGCAGACCGCCTGGAAGGTCGCGCCGGCCCTGGCCGCCGGGAACACCTTCGTGCTGAAGCCGAGCGAGCTGACCCCGCACACCGCGATCCACCTGATGCGGCTGCTGGCGGAGGCCGGGGTACCGGACGGGGCGGCCAACATGGTGCTGGGCACCGGTCCCCTCGTCGGGGCGCCGCTGACCGAGGATCCGCGGGTGGACATGGTGTCGTTCACCGGCGGTCTGGTCACCGGACGCCGCATCATGGCGGCGGCGGCGCCCACGGTGAAGAAGATCGCCCTCGAACTGGGCGGCAAGAACCCCAACATCGTCTTCGCCGATGCCGACTTCGACGCCGCCGTCGACTACGCCATGACGGCGGTCTTCCTGCACTCCGGGCAGGTCTGCTCGGCGGGCGCCCGGCTGCTGGTCCAGGAGGATCTGCATGACCGGTTCGTGGACGAACTGGTGACCCGCGCCCGGCGGATCCCGCTCGGCGGCCCGTTCGACGAGCGGGCCCGCACCGGTCCGCTGATCTCCGCGGCGCACCGGGCGAAGGTCGCGGCGTATGTGGCGGCCGGGCTGGACGAGGGCGCGGTGCTGCGCTGCGGGGGCGCGCCACCGGACGACCCGGAGCTGGCGGACGGCTTCTACTACCTGCCGACGGTGCTGGACGAGTGCACCCCGGACATGTCGGTGGTGCGCGACGAGTCGTTCGGGCCGGTGCTGACCGTGGAGCGGTTCCGCGACGAGGAGGAGGCGGTGTCGCTGGCCAACGACACGGTGTACGGGCTGGCCGGGGCGGTGTGGACGCAGGACAGCGAGCGCGCGCACCGGGTGGCGTCCCGGCTGCGGGCCGGCACCGTGTGGATCAACGACTTCCATCCGTACGTGCCGCAGGCCGAGTGGGGCGGGATGAAGCAGTCCGGGATCGGCCGGGAGCTGGGGCCGGCCGGGCTGGCGGAGTACCAGGAGGCCAAGCACATCTGGCGGAACACCGCGCCGCGCCCGCAGAGGTGGTTCGAGTGACCGGTTCCGGTTCCGTTCCCCCCGGCTCCGCCGAGGGGTCCGCCGACGACGGCGGGCACGAGGACGGGGCGCTGGCCGAGCTCGGCTACAAGCCCGAACTCAAGCGCACCCTCGGCAACTTCCACACCTTCGCCGCCGGCATCAGCTACATCTCCATCCTCACCGGCACCTTCCAGCTGTTCTACTTCGGCGTGAGCCACGGCGGCCCGGCGTACTGGTGGTCCTGGCCGATGGTCTTCGTCGGCCAGCTGATGGTGGCGCTGTGCTTCTGCGAGCTGGCCTGCCGCTACCCGGTGGCCGGGTCGATCTACAACTGGGCGAAGCAGCTGGGCGGTCCGCACGCGGGGTGGCTCGGCGGCTGGATGATGCTCACCGCGTCGATGGTCTCGCTGGCCGCGGTGGCGCTGGCCTACCAGGTGACGCTGCCGCAGATCTCGTCGTGGTTCCAGTTCGTCGGCAACGGCACCGGAAAGACCGACGCGGCGGCCAACGCGGTCCTCCTGGGCACCGTCCTGATCGCCTTCACCACCCTGGTCAACGCCTTCGGTGTGAAGCTGATGGCGCGGATCAACTCGGCCGGCGTGGCCATCGAGCTGATCGCCGCGATCGTGCTGATCCTGCTGTTGGCCGCGCACGTCACCCGCGGCCCGGCGACCGCGCTCACCGACACCTTCGGCAAGGGCCACGGCGAGACCCTGGGGTACTTCGGTGCGTTCCTGACCGCCTCGCTCGCCTCCGCGTACGTCATGTACGGCTTCGACACCGCCTCCTCGCTGGGCGAGGAGTCCAAGGACCCGACCCGCAACGCCCCCCGGGCGATCCTGCGCGCGCTGATCGCCTCGTTCGTCATCGGTGGGCTGATCCTGCTGTTCGCGCTGCTGGCCGTCCCCGACCTGCACGACGAGCGGCTGTCGGTGGACGGCCTCCAGTACGTCGTGCTGGCGACCCTCGGATCGACGGTCGGGCAGATCGTCCTGTGGTGCGTGGTCGTCGCGATCACCGTCTGCGAACTGGCGGTGCACACCGCCGCCATCCGGCTGGCGTACGCGATGGCCCGGGACAACAACCTCCCGGCGTCGGCGCGGCTGGCCCGGGTCAGCCCGCGGTTCCAGACGCCGGTGGTGCCCGCGGTGGTGATCGGGGTGATCGGCGTCGCGATCCTGCTGATCAACGTCAATCAGCCGCAGATCTTCTCGGTGATCACCAGCATCGCGATCATCATGATCTATCTGGCGTATCTGATGGTGACGCTGCCGATGCTGGTGCAGCGGCTGCGCGGCAGGTGGACCGCGCGCGAGGGCGCCTTCTCGCTGGGCCGGTTCGGCCTGCCGGTCAACGTCCTGGCGGTGCTCTGGGGACTGGCGATGTCCGTCAACCTCGCCTGGCCGCGCGCCGCGGTCTACAACGCCACCGGCCCGCAGCACTGGTATCTGCGCTGGGGCGCCTTCCTGTTCATCGGCGTCGTGGCGCTCGGCGGCTTCGCCTACTACTGGTTCGTCCAACGGCACCGCACCGGCGTGCTGGCCTCGCACGCCGCCGAGGGCGCGGACTCCGGCGACACCGCGCCCGCACCCTGATCCCGCCCCGTCCCCCGTCCGCCCCTCCCGACCTGGAGACAGCGCCATGTCCGACGCACCGCACGTGGAGCAGACCGACTCGTTCGACTACGTCGTGGTCGGCGGCGGCACGGCCGGCGCGGTGGTGGCCGCCCGGCTCAGCGAGGACCCGTCCGTCACCGTCTGCGTGCTGGAGGCCGGCCCCTCCGACGTCGACGACGAGAACATCCTGCGGCTGGACCGCTGGATGGGCCTGCTGCAGTCCGGCTACGACTGGGACTATCCGGTCGAACCGCAGGAGAACGGCAACAGCTTCATGCGGCACGCCCGCGCCAAGGTGCTCGGCGGCTGCTCCTCGCACAACTCCTGCATCGCCTTCTGGGCGCCGGCCGAGGACCTCGACGAGTGGGCCGCGCTGGGCTGTACGGGCTGGGGCGCGGCCGACTGCTTCCCGCTCTTCCAGCGCCTGGAGACCAATGACGCGCCCGGCGAGAACCACGGCCGGTCCGGGCCGGTGGTGCTACGCACCGTTCCGCCCAAGGACCCGTGCGGGGCCGCGCTGCTTCAGGCGTGCGCCGCGGCGGGCATCCCGACCACCCCGTTCAACACCGGCACGACCGTGGTCCGCGGGGCGAACTGGTTCCAGATCAACTGCCGCCCGGACGGCACCCGTTCCTCCGCCTCGGTCTCCTATCTGCACCCCGTCATGGGCCGCCGCCGGAACCTCGACGTGCGCACCGGGGTGCAGGCCAAGCGGCTTCGCTTCGACGGCGACCGGCGGTGTACCGGCGTGGACTACCTCTCCCCCGACCTGATCCACACCCGCACGGTCGCCGCCCGCCGCGAGGTGATCGTCTCGTGCGGGGCCATCGACTCCCCCAAGCTGCTGATGCTCTCCGGCATCGGCCCGGCCGACCACCTGCGCGCCACCGGCATCACGCCGCTGGTGGACGCGCCGGGCGTCGGTGCCAACCTCCAGGACCACCCCGAGGGCGTCATCATGTGGGACGCCCGGCAGCCGATGGTGGACACCTCGACGCAGTGGTGGGAGATCGGCATCTTCTACGACACCGAGCCGGGCCTGGACCGGCCGGACCTGATGTTCCACTACGGCCAGGTGCCGTTCGACATGAACACCTACCGCCGCGGCTATCCGACGTCCGAGAACGCCTTCTGCCTCACCCCGAACGTCACCCGTGCCCGCTCGCAGGGCACGGTCCGGCTGCGCACCCGCGACTTCCGCGACAAGCCCCAGGTGGACCCGCGCTACTTCACCCACGAGCACGACGTCCGGGTGATGACCTACGGGCTCCGGCTCGCCCGCGACATCGTCGCCCAGGCCCCGATGGCCCAGTGGGCGGGTGCGGAGCTCGCCCCCGGCCCGGACGTCACCACCGACGACGAACTGCTGGACTACATCCGCGCCACCCACAACACCGTCTACCACCCGGCGTGCACGGTCGCGATGGGCGCCGCCGACGACCTGGCCGCGCCGCTCGACCCGCAGCTGCGGGTGAAGGGCACGACCGGTCTGCGGGTGGCGGACGGCTCGGCGATGCCGTTCCTCACCGCGGTCAACCCGTGCATCACCACCATGATGATCGGCGAGAGGTGCGCGGACCTGATCCGGGGCGAGTGACCTTCGGGGCCGTCGGGACTTGGCTGCCCTCGCCCCGGTCGGCGCGCCGCGCTCAGTCGGCGGCCCGTTCCTCCGCCGGGCGCACGTGGGCCGTCCACTTCTCCTCGATGCGGCCGAACTTCCAGATGGCGAGGGCCACGATCCAGGTGAGGAAGAACAGCCCGACGATGGCGAAGCCGAGGAGGTTGAGGTCCAGTCCGCCGATCCAGTCCCAGAACCCGCCGTGCAGGCCGAGCTTGTCGGCGAGCAGGCCGAGCAGTTCCACCGTCCCGATGATCAGGGCGACGGCGACCGACAGACCGGTGATGGTGAGGTTGTAGTAGACCTTGCGGACCGGCTTGGAGAACGCCCAGCCGTAGGCGAAGTTCATGAACGAGCCGTCGATGGTGTCCAGCAGGCTCATGCCGGCCGCGAACAGCACCGGCAGGCAGAGGATGGCGTACCACGGCAGCCCGGAGGCGGCGCCGGAGCCGGCCAGCACCAGCAGCGCGATCTCGGTGGCGGTGTCGAAGCCGAGGCCGAAGAGCAGGCCGAGCGGGTACATCTGCCAGGGCTTGGTGATCGACTTCATGACGCGGCCGAGCAGCCGGTTCATCAGGCCGCGGTTGTTGAGCTGCTCCTCCAGCGCGGCCTCGTCGAAGTCGCCGGCCCGCATCCGCCGGAAGACGCCCCAGATCCCGACCAGGATCACGATGTTGATCGCGGCGATGACGTAGAGGAAGACGCCGGAGACGGTGGTGCCGATCATGCCGGTCACCGTGTGCAGCTGGGAGTTGTCGTCCTTGACCGGCCCGGCGAGCGCCTTGACGCCGAGGGACAGCAGGAACGCCAGCCCGAAGACGATGCTGGAGTGCCCCAGCGAGAACCAGAAGCCGACCGAGAGCGGTCGCTGCCCCTCGTGCATCAGCTTGCGGGTGGTGTTGTCGATGGCGGCGATGTGGTCGGCGTCGAAGGCGTGCCGCATGCCGAGGGTGTAGGCGGTGACCCCGATGCCGATGCCGAAGCTCTTGGTGCCGAGGCTGTAGTGCTCCGGGGCCACGATCGCCACCAGGGTGAACCAGCCGATCACGTGCAGCGCGAGAATGAACCCGGCCATACCGGCCATCCGCCCCCACTCGGCGCGGGTCATCGACCGCGCGATCCGCTGCCGGCGCGACGGCGGGGCCTGACCGACCAGGGTCGGGGAGGGGGGCGTAGGCATGGGTGACACTGCTTTCTTCCGTTCCACCCCGGCCTCTACCGGGGCGCCCTCCTTACATTCCTGCGGGCCGGTTTTACTTGCAACCAATGTGCAGTAAAGCCCACGACTGATCTCGTACACACGGGTCAGGACCACGGACAGGCACAGGCCCCTGGGCCGGCGGGCGCGGCGGGCGCCCGACCGAGCGCAACCCCTCCTCGCGGGCCGCCGGTGGCGAGTACCGCCGGTGGTGCGGCCGATCAACCCGCCCCGCACCATACCCCCCAGGGGTATCGAGTCAAGCTGCCGGAAACCCTTGCGATGGATACGGGTGGGGGGTATACATGAAGCCACGCCATAGATACCCCCCTAGGGTATGACGGGAGGTGGGGGCCACAGCCGTCGGCCCCCACTCCGGCGCCGGCGGACGACCGTCCCCGACCGCCCGCCCGGCGCCCCGTACCCCCCCGTTCCGTGAGCTGCGAGGAGCAGACAGACATGACCACCACCAGCCCCGGCGCCACCGAGGTCGAGCTCGCCATCGGCGGCATGACCTGCGCCTCCTGCGCCGCCCGGATCGAGAAGAAGCTCAACCGCATGGACGGCGTCGAGGCCACCGTCAACTACGCCACCGAGAAGGCGAAGGTCGCCTTCCAGGACGACGTCTCGGTCCAGGACCTGATCGCCACGGTGGAGGCCACCGGCTACACCGCGCAGGAGCCGGCGCCGGCCGCGACCACCGGGGAGACCGCCGCCGCGGACGGCGCGGGCGACGGCGGCGGCGCGGCGGAGGACCCGCTCCGCCCGCTGCGGCAGCGGCTGATCACCGCGGTGGCGCTGGCCGTTCCGGTGATCGCCCTGGCCATGGTGCCGACGCTGCAGTTCGCGTACTGGCAGTGGCTGTCGCTGACCCTGACCGCACCGGTCGTCACCTACGCCGCCTGGCCGTTCCACCGCGCCGCGTGGACCAACGCCCGGCACGGCGCGGCCACCATGGACACCCTGATCTCGGCCGGCACCCTGGCCGCGTTCCTCTGGTCGCTGTGGGCGCTGTTCTTCGGCACCGCCGGCACGCCCGGCATGACCCACCCGTTCGAGCTGACCGTCGCCCGCTCCGACGGCGCGGGCAACATCTACCTGGAGACGGCCGCCGCCGTGACCGCCTTCATCCTCGCCGGACGGTACTTCGAGGCGCGCGCCAAGCGGAAGGCCGGTGCGGCCCTCAAGGCGCTGATGGAGCTGGGCGCCAAGGACGTCACCGTGCTGCGCGACGGGCACGAACAGACCATCCCGATCGGGCAGTTGCACGTCGGCGACCGCTTCCTGGTCCGGCCGGGCGAGAAGATCGCGACGGACGGCACCGTGGTGGACGGCGCGTCCGCCGTGGACGCCGCCATGCTCACCGGGGAATCGGTGCCGGTGGAGGTCTCGGCCGGCGACACCGTCACCGGCGCCACCCTCAACGTCGGCGGCCGGCTGGTCGTCGAGGCCGCCCGGGTCGGCGCGGACACCCAACTGGCGCGGATGGCCAGGCTGGTGGAGGACGCCCAGAACGGCAAGGCGGCGGCCCAGCGGCTCGCCGACCGGATCTCCGCCGTCTTCGTCCCGATCGTCATCGCGCTGGCCCTGGCCACCCTCGGCTTCTGGCTCGGCACCGGCCACGGCGCGGTCGCCGCGTTCACCGCCGCGGTCGCGGTGCTGATCATCGCCTGCCCGTGCGCGCTGGGCCTGGCGACGCCGACCGCGCTGATGGTCGGCACCGGCCGCGGCGCCCAGCTCGGCATCCTCATCAAGGGGCCGGAGGTCCTGGAGACCACCCGCGCCGTCGACACCATCGTCCTGGACAAGACCGGCACCGTCACCACCGGCCGGATGACCCTGCTGGCCACGCACACCGCGCCGGGCACCGACAAGGCCGAAGCACTGCGGCTGGCGGGCGCGTTGGAGCACGCCTCGGAGCACCCGATCGCGCAGGCCGTCGCGGCCGGCGCCGGCGCCGAGGTGGGCACCCTGCCGACACCGGAGGACTTCGCCAACATCGCGGGACTGGGCGTGCAGGGCGTCGTCGAGGGACACGCCGTGCTGGTCGGCCGGGAGCAGCTGCTCGCCGAGTGGGCGATCACCCTCCCCGACGAGCTGGCGCGGGCCAAGGCGGCGGCCGAGGAGGCCGGGCGGACCGCGATCGCGGTGGCCTGGGACGGCGCGGCGCGCGCGGTCCTGGAGGTGGCCGACGCCGTCAAGGAGACCAGCCCGGAGGCGGTCCGCCGGCTGCGCGCCCTCGGGCTGACACCGGTGCTGCTGACCGGTGACAACGCCGCGGTGGCCCGGACGGTGGCGGCCGAGGTCGGCATCGACCCCGACCAGGTGATCGCCGAGGTGCTGCCGCAGGACAAGGTCGCGGTGGTCCAGCGCCTCCAGAAGGAGGGCAGGTCGGTGGCGATGGTCGGCGACGGCGTCAACGACGCGGCGGCACTGGCCCAGGCGGATCTCGGGCTGGCGATGGGCACCGGCACCGACGCCGCCATCGAGGCCGGCGACCTCACCCTCGTCCGCGGTGACCTCCGCGCCGCGGCGGACGCCATCCGGCTCTCCCGCCGCACCCTGGGCACCATCAAGTCCAATCTCTTCTGGGCCTTCGCCTACAACGTCGCGGCCCTGCCGCTGGCCGCCGGCGGACTGCTCAACCCGATGATCGCGGGTGCGGCGATGGCCTTCTCCTCGGTCTTCGTCGTCGGCAACAGCCTGCGGCTGCGCGGATTCCAGGCAGCGGACAAGTGATGCCCGGACGATCCCTGCGCCGCCTCGTACGGGCCTGAGGGCCCCCGCCCGGCCGGGCCGGCCGGCACACCGCACGCGCCGCCGACGCCCCCCGTACCGCCCGACGGTATGGGGGTGTCGGCGCGCGGTGGCCCGCGAGAGGCCGGCAGGGGGTGCGCGGCGCACCGGCCGCTCCCTGCCCTACCCTCGGGTGCGGGAGGTCGAGCGGATGCGAACGAGCCGGCGGATGCGGGCGGCCGGTGCCTGGGGGCACCTGCTGCTGGTCGCCGTGCTCGCGCTGGGCGTCTTCGCGATGCACACGCTGGGCCATCCCACCGGCCATGCCGACGCCTCACAGGCACGCACGGGGACCGCCGCGCACGCGGCCGCCACCCGCGCCCACCCGGCCCCGGACCACGGCATGGCCACGACGGCCGGGCCGGCCGCGTCCCCCGAGCACGCCACCGCGCACCACGGCGACACCTCGCGCTCCCACCCGCCCGGCAAGGGAATGGACATGACGTCCCTGTGCCTGGCCGTCCTCGGGAGCTGGGCGCTGGCCGGCCTGTTGTACGTGGCGCTGCGCCGTCGGGCCGACCGGCCGGTCCCGCTGCGCGCCCGCACCCTGGCCGCGCTGCGTCCCAACCCCCCACCGCGCCCTCCGGACCTCGCCCACCTGTCGGTACTGCGGATCTAGGCCGAACGCCACCGCGGGCACTGCACGCTGCCCGCACATCCCGCGTTCGCCCGAGACATCCACCGAACAGACAGCACGAGGTATCGACATGACCGCGCAGCAGCGCAACACCCCGCTTCCGCCCGCCCGCCGGACCGCCCGCCCGGGCGCCCGCCGCCTCGCCCTCACCGGCCTCGCCGCCGCGGCGGCCCTGCTCCTCGCCGCCTGCGGCGGCACCACCGAGGGGAATCACAAGAACGCAGCGGACCACGGCGGCACGCCGTCGGCCACGGCCGGCACCACCGGCGCAAACCCCGCACCGGGCCCGGTCGGCGACACGGACGTGATGTTCGCGCAGATGATGATCCCGCACCACCAGCAGGCCCTGGAGATGGCCCGGCTCGCCGACGGCCGCGCCGCCGACCCGGAGATCAAGAAGCTGGTGGCGGCGGTCGAGCAGGCCCAGGACCCCGAGATCCAGCGGATGCGGTCCTGGCTCAAGGCATGGGGCAAGCCCGAGTCCGCCGGCAGCATGCCCGGCATGGACCACGGCTCGGGCTCGATGGACCACGGCTCCATGGGGCACGGCTCCGGCATGTCCGGAATGATGTCCGAGAAGGACATGAAGGAGCTCAAGGCCGCCAAGGGCCGGGACTTCGACCGGAAGTTCGCGTCGATGATGATCGAGCACCACAAGGGCGCGATCGACATGGCCGAGGACGAGCAGCAGAACGGGCGCAACGCCACGGCCAAGAAGCTCGCCGATGACGTCGTCCGCGGCCAGTCCGCCGAGGTCGCCCAGATGAAGAAGCTCCTCGACCGGCTCTGATGCCCGCCGTCGCGGTCGCCGCGGCCCGTCCCCCACGGGCCGCGGCGACCGCCGCGCACCGCCCGCCGCTCAGGCCAGATATCCGCCGTCGATGTCCAGGACGGCGCCGGTGACGAACGACGCCCCCGGGCTCGCGAGGAAGACCACGCCCGCCGCGATCTCCTCCGGCCGCCCGAACCGGCCCATGGGATTGGCCGCGCGCTGGGCGTCCGCGAAGTCCCCCTCCGGCGGGTTCATGTCGGTGGCCACGCTGCCGGGCTGGACGACGTTGACCGTGATGCCCCGCGGCGCCAGGTCCCGGGCCGCGCCCTTGCTGTAGCCGACGATCGCGGCCTTGGTCGCCGCGTAGTCGGCCACGCCCGGGAACCCGGCACGGCTCGCCAGGCTCGAACCGACGGTGATGATCCGTCCGCCCTCCCCCAGGACGCCGGCGGCGGCGCGGACGGCCGAGGCGACGCCCCCGACGTTGACCGCCAACTGCCGGTCGAACACCGCGGGATCGCCCTCGGCGTCGTCCACCGCGCCGTTGACCGACACCCCCGCGTTGTTCACCAGGACGTCCAGCCGCCCGAAGTCGGCCACCACGGCGGCCACCAGGTCGGTGACCTGCTGCCGGTCCCCCTGGTCGGCGCGGTAGGCCGCCGCCCGGACACCGGTCTTCACCAGCTCCGCCACCACCGCGTCGGCCCGCTCCCCGGACGCCGTGAAACCGATCGCCACCGCGGCCCCTTCGGCGGCCAGCGCCCGGGCGATCGCCGCCCCGATCCCCCGCGAACCACCGGTCACCAGGGCGACCTTGCCCGCCAGCGTCCCGTTCGCCGTCCCGTCCACAGTCATGCCGACGCCCCGCTCCCTGCTGCTCATCACGTCATCACGCGCCATCCGTGTTTTGGACCGATCGATACGAAATACGAACCGCACGCTACCATGACTTTGGACCGATCGGTACATAACCATGATGCCGGCCGCCACCCCGGCGGGGCCGGAGGCGCCGGCGGGCCGGGCGGGGACGGCCCCGTCCGGCACCCGCTCGACGCCCGAGCCCCCCGGCCGCCGGAATCCACGGTCGTCCAGAGCCCCCCTGGTAACCGCAACGAGGCGGTCAGGACGTCGAGTTGACGCACCCCGCCCTCGGTACGGGCCGATGGCGGCCACGGCGCGACCGGGTCATGTCGTGTAGTCCGCGTTGATCCGGACGTAGCCGGCGGACAGGTCGCAGCCGAACACGGTGGCCTCGCCGTCCCCGATGCCGAGGGTGACGGCGATGTCCACCTCGCTGCGCCGCATGGCGTCGGTGAGCTTCCCGAGCACGTCCGGGGTCGGCTCGGCCGGGTAGACCTCGGTGTCGCCGAACGCGACCGTGACACGGCCGGGCACGATGTCGCGGTCCTCGGTGTTCTTGCCGATGGCCATCAGGACCCGCCCCCAGTTGGGATCCGCGCCGTGCACGGCCGATTTGACCAGGGGGGAGTTGACGATGCTCTTGGCGACGCGCCTGGCCTGCGCGGCGTCGCGCGCCCCGGCCACGGTGACCCGCAGGAGCTTGGTGGCCCCCTCCCCGTCACTCGCGAGCTGCCGAGTGAGGTCCAGGCACAGGTCGGCGAGGGCCGTGGCGAACTCCGTCGGATCGACCGGGCCGGCCGCGCCGTTGGCGAGCACCGCCACGGTGTCGGAGGTGGAGGTGTCGGTGTCCACGCTCAGGCAGTTGAACGTCCGGTCCACAGCCGTCCGCAGCGCGCGGTCCAGGTCCGCCGCCGCGATCGCGGCATCGGTGACGACGTAGGCCAGCATCGTGGCCATGTCCGGCTCCAGCATGCCAACACCCTTGGCGATGCCGACGATCCGGGCGTCACCGACCGTGCGGACCGCGGTCTTGGGGCGGGTGTCGGTGGTCATCATGGCCCGCGCCACGTCCAGCGGCGCCGCGGTGAACACGTCGGTGCCGTGCGGCGCCGCGTGGTCGAAGTGCCCCCGGATGGCGTCCATCGGCAGCGGGCGCCCGATGACGCCGGTGGACCCGATGAGCACCTCGTCCGCCGGGATCCCGACGAGCCCGGCGACCCGGGCGACCACCTCGGCGGCGTTCTCCGCGCCCTGTCGACCGGTGGCCACATTGGCGTTCTGCGCCAGGGTGACCACGGCGCGCAGCCGCTGCTCGGCTGCATGGGCGCGACTGAGGAGCACCGCGGGCCCGGCGAAGAGGCTCTTGGTGAACATCGCGGCGCTCACCGCCGGCCGGTCCGACACCACGATCGATATGTCGTCGCCCTGCTCGCGCAGCCCGCCGTGCCCGGTATAGCCGTGGAACCCCGTCGGCCACACGGGGCCGCCATCACTGGAAGAATGATTATGCGTCACGCAACATACCTTTGCAGGCGGCTCCCCGGTCTGTCCAGCACCCGGGCAGCGTTCTCCCGGTTCTCCCGGTTCTCCCGGTGCCGCCGGGCGCGCACGGCCGACCCGCGGTGCGTAGCGTGGACGCTGTGGGGACTCCCCACCGAGGAGCAGGGGCGTGAGGCCGGAACTCGACTACCGGGCGCTGTTCGCCGCGACGCCGAGCCCGTACCTGGTGCTGGGCACGGACCTGGTGGTCGTCGACGTCAACGACGCGTACTGCCGGGCCACCGGCCGGCGCCGCGAGGAGTTGGTGGGGCAGCACCTGTTCGTCGCCTTCCCGGACAACCCGATGGACCGGATGGCCGACGGCGTACGCAATCTGCGCGCCTCCCTGGAGCGGGTCCTTCAGACCGGCGAACCGGACACCATGGTGGTGCAGCGGTACGACATCCCGGTCACCGCGCGGCCCGGGACGTTCGAGGAACGCTGGTGGTCCCCGGTCAACACACCGGTCCACGGACCGGACGGGCAGGTGGCCTACCTCATCCACCGGGTCGAGGACGTCACCGACTTCCTCCGCACGCGCGGCATCCCCAGCAGCGGCCGGTGGGCCGAGCGCGCGCACTCCGAGCGGGCCCAGAGCATGGAGGCCGAACTGTACGTACGGGCCCGTGAACTCCAGCGCCTGAACGACGAACTGCGGGCCGCGCACGCCCGGGAGCGACAGGTCGCCGTCACGCTGCAGGAGGCGATGCTGCACTCTCCGGACCTGGCCCGGCACGAGGACGTCGCGGTGCGCTATCTGCCGGCGGTCGGCTCGCTGAACGTGTGCGGCGACTGGTACGACACCGTCGACCTGGCCGACGGCCGCTTCTCGGTCGCGGTCGGCGACGTGGTCGGCCACGGTCTGGAGGCCGCCACCATCATGGGCATGCTGCGCAGCGCGCTGTCCGCGGCGAGCCGGGCGGTCTCCGGGCCGGCGCAGGCGCTGGAGGTGCTGGGGCTGTACGCCCGTTCCGTGGAGGGTGCCCTGGCGACCACCGTGGTGACCGCCTTGATCGACACCCGCTCGAAGCTGATCGTCTACTCCAGCGCAGGCCACCCCCCGCCCGTGCTGCTCAGCGCCCAGGGGAGCTGCCGGCTGCTGGACCAGGCCACCGACCCGCCACTCGGCGCACGCCCCGAACACGTGCCCCGCCCGCAGGCCGGCACCGCCTACGGCACCGGCGACACCCTCGTGCTGTACACCGACGGCCTCATCGAACGCCGGGACGAGGACATCGGCTCCGGCCTCGACCGGCTCACCGAGGCGCTGACCACCATGGGCCACCTCAGCCCCCAGCGCCTGGCCGACGCCCTGCTCGCCCGGCTCGGCGTGGCCGGCGGCGCCCGCGACGACGTCGCACTCGTCGTCGTCCGCCTGTGACCGGGCCCCGTCCGGCGCCGAACCTGCCACCCGGTGTGCGCAACACCGCCGCGGAAAGCGTCCCGCGCCCGCCGTCCCCTCACACGCGGACGACTGCGGGACGCTCCCCGTGGCGGCGGGCCTGCGGCCCGGCCCCCGCTCAGCTCAGCGACGAACCGGACGGGACCACGACGCCGTAGAGGTCACCGATCGTCGCGAGCGCGCTGTGCTGGAGCTGCTCGGCGGAGACCTCGGCGACCGCCGTCGCCAGCGGCCGGGTCGCGCAGGCGTCGGCGACGACGGTGGGCCGGTTGCCGCGCAGGAACGCGCCCTCCGCCGTGAAGGTCACGCACATGTGGGTCATGAACCCGATGACGATGACGTCCTTGTTCCCGGCGGCATCGACGCGGTCGCCCAGGTCGGTGTCGACGAACGCGTTGGGCGCGGTCTTCACCACGACCGGCTCGCCCTCGACGGGCGCCACCAGGGGGTGGATCCGGCCGATGTCGTCCCGGATGTCGTACGGGCTGCCCGCGCCGCCGTCGTGCATGACGTGGACGACCTTGGCCCCCGCCGTCCTGGCGCGGGCCAGCAGCGCGGCGGCGTTGTCGAGGGCGTCCTGCCATCCCGACAGCTCCATCACGCCGCGGGTGTAGGTGTTCTGGTAGTCGACCAGGATCAGCGTCGCGTCGGCCAGCGACGCCGGCTTCTGGTCCAGGCCGTTGACGTCCCGCAGGGTCTTCGTCGGCATCGTCGTGCACACCTTCTTGGGCTGGGAATCGGAGAGTTGGAGCCATCGCGCGCTGGCACACCCCACGCTACGATCCGGCCGACATGGCGGCAATGTCATGTAACTTGCAGATACAGACACGCCCGGCGCCGGCCCCACCGGTCCCGTCCGCGGCCTCGCCTCGCCACGCCACACCACCGCTGCCGACCGGACGGAGCCCCCTTGAGCAGCGTCGAACGGTTCATCGTCGTCCTCCTCTTCGACGGCGTCGACCTGCTGGACGTCACCGGCCCCCCGGAGGTCTTCGCCCTGCTGCGGCGGGAGACGGACGACGCGACGGGCTACCACGTCGTACTGGCCGCCGAGACCTTGGACCCGGTCACCACCTCCGCCGGGGTGCGCGTCCTCCCCGACCTCACCTTCCGGGAAGCCGCCACGAGGGCCATCGACACCCTGATGGTCCCCGGCTCGGTCGAAGTCGACGACCAGCGCCGGGTGCGCGCCCTCACCGACCCCACGGTGGTCCGGTGGGTGCAGACCCTCGCCGGCCGGGCCCGGCGCATCGCCTCCGTCTGCGTGGGAGCGCATCTGCTCGCCGCCGCCGGCCTGCTGGACGGCAAGCGCGCCACCACCCACTGGTCGACCGCGCAGCAACTCGCCGCCGAACACCCCTCGGTCGAGGTCGACGCCGACCCGATCTTCATCCGCGACCACGACGTGTGGACCGGCGCGGGCATCACCGCCTGCCTGGACCTCTCGCTCGCCCTCGTCGCCGAGGACTTCGGCGAGGCCGTCGCGCTGCGCATCGCCAGGCAGCTGGTGATGTACCTGAAACGACCCAGCGGTCAGAGCCAGTTCAGCGTCCCGATCGAGCCCGCCTCGACCACCCGGCGGATGGACGAGCTGCGCCACCACGTCACCCGCCACCTCGCCGACCGCCTCACCGTCGCCGACCTCGCCGAGCACGCCCACGTCAGCGAACGGCAGCTCACCCGCATCTTCAAGACCGAACTCGGCACGACCCCGGCGGCCTACCTCGAATCGGCCCGCGTCGAAGCCGCACGGAACCGGCTCGAATCCACCGACGACACCCTCGAACGCGTCGCGACCGCCTGCGGCTTCCACACGACGGACACCCTCATCCGGGCGTTCCGCCGCACGCTCGACACGACACCGACGGAATACCGCAATCGCTTCCGGCGCTCGACCTAAGGGTGTCCCGTAATCCCTGGCGGGCCAGGACAACGAACCCGGCCGCCCGACGACCGGCCTGTGGCAGGCTCACGCCATGCCCTTCGACCACAACGACCACTACCACCGCCTACTGCTGCGCCAGGTGCCGCGGAGCTGCACCGCGGCCCTGGACGTCGGCTGTGGCACCGGCCGGTTCGCGCAGCGCCTGGCCACCCGGGGCATCGAGGTCGACGCGATCGACCCCGCCCCGGAGGTCATCGCACAGGCCCGCGCCCACGCGGAGCGGTCGGGCGGCGCCCACGCCCCCCGCTTCCGCCGGGCATCCGCCACCGACATCGAACTCCCCCACGGGCACTACGACTTCGTCTCGTGCCTGGCGAGCCTGCACCACATGCCCTTCGACACGGTGGCCGCGCTGCGCGACGCCCTCGCCCCGGGCGGGGTGTTGGCGGTCCTGGGGTGCTACGCGGAGCGGGGCTGGCGCGACTGGACGTGGGGCCTGGCGGCGGCCCCCACCAACGCCGTCGCCCGACTCGCCGTCGCCACCGGGGACCGGCTCCGCCCTGCCGCGGCGGCGCACCGGGCCCGGCCCACACCCCCGGTGAGGCAACCGACCATGCTCCTGCCCGAGATCCGCCAGCAGGCCGCCGCACTGCTGCCCGGATGCCACATCCGCAGACTGCTGTTCTGGCGCTACCTGCTCGTCTTCCGCAAGGACTCCTGACGAGCACGGCCGCGCCCCGGGCTCACCCGGACGACGGGCCCTTGGCCTCCCGGGCCGCGGAGGTGAGCGACATGTCGGCGTAGCGTTCGCCCGCGACCCGGCCGGCGAGCGGCTCCAGCAGCGCCAGTTCGTCGGCGGCCAGGACGATGCGGGTGGCCGCGGCGTTCTCCAGGAGACGGCTGCGCTTGCGGGTCCCGGGGATCGGGACGACGGTCAGGCCGTGCACCTGGGCCCGCTGCTGCACCCAGGCCAGCGCGATCTGCGCCGTGGTGGCGCCACGCTCGGCCGCGATCTTGTGCAGGGGCTCCAGGAGGGCGACGTTCGCCTTGGCGTTGTCGCCGGAGTAGCGCGGCAGCAACTGCCGGAAGTCGCTGCCGGAGAGTTCCTTGCCCGCGTCGGCGAACGAGCCGGTCAGGAAGCCCCGACCGAGCGGCGAGTACGGCACGAACGCGACACCGAGCTCGGCGGCGGCGCCCACCACGCTGTGCTCGACGTCCCGGCTGAAGACTGACCACTCCGTCTGCACGGCGGTGATCGGGTGCACGGCGTGCGCCTCGCGCAGCTCGGCCCCGGTGACCTCGCTCAGTCCCAGGTGCTTGACCTTGCCCTCCCGCACCAGTTGGGCCATGGCTCCGACGGACTCGGCGAGCGGGACGTCGGGGTGACGGCGGTGCATGTAGTACAGGTCGATGACATCGACGTCCAGGCGACGCAGGCTCGCCTCGACGGCCTGCTTGATGTACGCCGGGTCGTTGCGGATGGCCCGGTAGCTCGGGTCGTCGGCGCGGTATTCGATGCCGAACTTGGTCGCCAGCGTGATCTCGTCGCGGTGCGCGGCGACGAACGGCGCGAGGAACTCCTCGTTCGCGCCGACCCCGTACATGTCGGCGGTGTCGATGAGGGTGACGCCCGCCTCGACGGTGGCCTCCAGGGTCTCGCGGGCCGCCGCGTCGTCCGTCTCGCCGTAGGCGGCGCTGATGCCCATCGCACCGAAGCCCTGGACACCCACGAGCGGGCCACCGGCGCCCAACTCGACCTTGCTGATCTGCTGTATGGCGTTGCCCATGATGGCGCTCAGGCCCCTTCCGACGCCCGACGGGCGCCCGCATAAAAATCGATCTTTGTTTCGAGCACGTCGAGGGTGCCCTGCAGCTCCGCGATGCGCGCGAGGACCTCGTGCCGGGTCCGCTCCAGAATCTCCCGGCGTTCGTCGAAGGTCTCCTCGCCCCGACGGACCAGCTCCGCGAAGCGGACCATGACGGCGATCGGCATCCCGGTGAGCCGCAGCTTGCCCAGACAGGCCAGCCATTCAAGGTCGTGCTCGCCGAACCGGCGCTGCCCGGCGTGCGACCGCTCCACCTCCGGCATCAGCCCGATCTGCTCGTACCAACGCAGGGTGTGGGCGCTGAGCCCGGTGAGCGCCGCGACCTCGCTGATCGCGTAGCGGCCCCGGCCGCCGGAACGCGGCCGGACCGGCCCCGCGGACGCACTGCGGTCCACGTCCGGGGACTTCACGGGAGTGGTGTCGATCGCCGTCATGCCCGTCACGCTAGAACGCTCGAGTGCACTCGAAGCAAGCGCCCGCCACACGACGGAGCCGGCACCCGTCGACCGACGTGTACCGGCTGACTCCCCGCGGCAACTGCCCCACGCCCCCGTGCCCACGGGCAGGAAACCCCTCTCGCAGGACGGCACCATCCGAGCGCCCCACGTCGGCAGTTCACCGTCGCCGACGGCGAACTGCCACGTCAGACCACCTGCGACCCACGCCGCGACGATGTCCACATCCGCGCCGAGCGCATCCCGACGATCCAGGTGACCGAAGAACTCGACGTCACCTCGCCGAACACTGCGCTCCGCACCGATCCTCCACCGCCGCGGCTTGAGAGATAACCGCTGTTCTCGTTCAGATACGAGCGGCGCGGCGGCCCCGGCGGTAGAGCAGGGTGCCACCCATCAGCAGCACGGCGCTGCTCGCGATCGCCAGGCCGGTCTCTGCCTCACCGGTCTTAGCCAGCTGGGGGCGAACGGGAATGTGGCGGTGGACCCGGTGCTCGGGAGCGGGGGCCGGCGCCGGAGCGGCCGGCACATGCACGTGCGGTGCAGCCGGGCGTTCGTGACGCACCTGCGGCTTGTGGTGCTCCTTCTCCTTCATTCTGCGGTGGTGCGGCCGCGCATGCCCCTTCTCACCGTTGACGCAGTCGTTGCCGAAGGCGGGGTTGAGCGCCCCGACCACGTCCACGGTGTTGCCGCATGCGTTGACCGGGATGTGAACGGGCACCTGGACCTGGTTGCCGGACAGGACACCAGGGGACCCGGTGGCGGATCCCCCGGCTCCGGCGTCGGCGACCGACGCCCCGGCCCCTGCGAGCAGCAGGCCGCCAGTGGCAACCGATGCGGCAATGACCTTTTTGATCACGTGACTCCTCCTTGACAGCGCGGCCACATCCGCGGACCGCACAACACACAACGACGCCGGACGCAGAAAGCTCCGAATGCGCCATTTCGATCACTCTTTCAGCTTGATGTGCATACTCACTCCGGGAGAGAGGTGCTAATTATGCTTGTATGCCGATGCTTTTCTCATGACGCCGAGTCCCGGCAAATTCCAGGAAAATAACACCCCGACAATGCCTTCATATTCGTATTTCTAATCTACAAAAAGGCATACAGAAGGGCGCCCCGAGTGCGGCATGCCACCCGTTCACACGGAACCCGCAGGTGACCTCGGAGCGCCCTGATCGGTAAGGGGTTGCTCAGTGGCCGAGCAAAGGCAACCGGCCGAGATGCAGAGGCCCGATATCGCTGGCGACCTTCAGCGGGTCACCGATGATCCCGCGGCCGCCCGCACCGAGGCCGCCGGCGTGGGCGGGTACCGAGAGGACCCCGGTGAGAGCCACGGCTCCCAGAAGGCTGACAAGGGCACGGCGCATGACTGCTCCTACTTCGTTCCGTACTGCTGACGTGCAGTTGGCACAGGCCACCCTGGCACTCGCGCACCACCGACTCCCTCGCCCACGCCAACCGGTCACCTGATCGCGCGACGCCGAAAAGCCCGAACAAGCCGCACCCCGATAACAACGCGCCGGCCATACGACAGAAGCCCCGCATCTCACCCCCTCGAATACCTTCGACCAAACAGGGGAATTCGACCTGACGCCCACTCCCACCCACGGCCGCCGACGCCCGAAAATCCCCTCCCGCCCACCAAGTCGCAAATTCGACATCATACAATCCGGCGCGTCGTTGAACGACTTCAGAGGCATTTCGTATTAGCCTCCCTGGCAGTACGAAGTCGTTGCATAAACGACCTCACCCGCTCAATTCACCGGAGAAGAAATGCGCAAGCTTCACAAGGCTGCTCTCGTGGCTGCTGTCCTCAGTAGCGTCACCATCCTCGGTGCCGGTACCGCCAACGCCGACGGCGAGAGGGGCGGCGGCAGCGCCCGCTTCGACATCAAGCAGAGCGCCGAGTGCAGATCACACGACACCAACGTCGACATCCTCGGTGAGGTCGGGATCGGGAACGGTCTGGGCGGCAACCTCCTCAACGGCGAAGGCTCGCCGGGCGCGCAGAACACCCACATGGGCTCGACCATGGGCTGCAACAACGGGGCGTTCAACAAGTAACCGAAAACAGCCAGGGGTTCCGGCGTCCAGGTCGCAGACCGGGCGCCGGAACCCCTGCATGTCGGGGCCCGAATCCTCTCCCCCCGGGGCACGTTGAACCCCGACGCCTTCCACCCCGACGGCACGCCGCGGCCCACGGCTCCGCGCGGCACCACACAGCACAAGAGCCCCGCGCCCGGCCGAGTTCGCGGCGCCGGCCACCTCCGCACACGACCAAGGGACCGGTCGCCGACGTGCGACCGGTCCCTTGGCATGTCAGCCGACGCGGGATCACCCGCCCCGGCCGTCCGTCACATAAGGCTCAGAGGTTGACGTGCGGACCTTTGAAACCCTTGGGGGCCGAGAAGTGGTTGGAGCAGTTCATCTGCGGGCCGACGTTCGTCTCCTGGTCGCCCAGCAGACCGTTCTCGGGCCACACCACACGGTCCCTGGCGGTCGACGCGCACCGCTGCTCCTGGTCGATGACGATGCGCTTGCCGTCCTTCGTTCGGTAGGCGGCCTCGTACTTGTGAACGCAGACCTTGTTACCCGTCTCGCCGCGGCTGCACTGATCCCCGCCCTCTGCATGCGCTTGGGAAGCGAGGGCGGAGGCCGCGGTGAGGCCGCCCATCAGTGCCACGATTGCTGCGATCTTCTTGCGACTGAACATGTACTGCGTTCCTTTGTGGTTGACGCCCGGGCGCAATGCACCGAACGAGCCCGCGCCCGAGCCCTGAGAATGCCGAAAAAGGGTTCTGGTGCCCGGACCCGAAGGCCGGACACCAGAACCCCGTCTTACTTACTTGCGGAGGGCGGCGCCGTTGTCGCAACCCATGTTCGAACCCTGGCGGGTCCCCTGCTCGCCGGCCTTGCCTTCGCCGTTGAGCGCGTTGCCCAACACGCCGTTCAGCAGGCCGACCTGACCGAGGACGTTGACGTTCAGGTCGTGCGACCGGCACATGGTGTTCTGCTTGATCGACACCTCCTGGCCCTTGTCGTGGCCGGATTGCTGGGCCGGACCCTGCTGCACCGGAGCCTGAGGAGCGGCCTGCGGCGCAGGAGCCTGCTGGACGGGGGCCGGCGGGGCGGCCTGGGGAGCGGGGGCCGGCGCGGGAGCCGGCTGGACCGGGGCCGGCGGGGCGGCCTGCGGGGCCGGAGCCTGCTGGACGGGGGCCGGCGGGGCGGCCTGCGGCGCAGGAGCCTGCTGAGCAGGAGCCTGAGGAGCGGCCTGCGGAGCCGCCTGCTCGCCGTGCGGGGAACCGCCGGTGGCGACGGCACCTGCCGCGGACTGGGATACGGCCCAGGCCGCGACCTGCGGCCCGCCGCCGTACCCGTCAGCCAGGCTGACTCCGGCGCTGACGGTGGAGAAGCAGCCGACGGCTGCGACGACGATGGCAACTCTCTGAAGTTTGCGCATGGAACCTTTGATCCTTGATTGCGTGGGATGGAGATGACATGCCGCGATTACCTAGTGTGAGGATATGCAGACCCAGAGTGGCCAATCATGGATTTCGCTCCTCTACACACTTCGTGTCGGACCCGCAACAGGAGGCCCCACCGGTTACGCCCACGACGAGCCGGCCACAGCGCATCCCGGCGCCCCGTACCGCGAACGAGGTACGCGCAGTGATCACCACAGACCCACGCCGAGGAATCCCCAACCAGCAAACACATACGGCCAGTTGACGCCGACACGAGCAGCAGAAAAAGCGCGCGACGGGATCCGGGGCACGCCACACGGCGTCTACCGAACCCTTCTCCTGCGCCCTCCGACAGGGAAACGAGACGAGCCCCCAACAGGGGCACGGGAGCCGCCCAACTGTCACCCGTTTGCCATCGGCGCCGCGTCCGCGATTCTCGAGAATCGACGAAAGCGCCGGCACCGCAAGTCCGACGACGGACGCCCGCAATCCGAAATGACGGCACGTCAGGCAGCCATATGGACCGCGCCTTGACGCAGGCCGGGCCCCAACTCCCGCAGCACCACGGCACGGAGTACCTCGCCACGTGCCGACGAAGCGCCCGCCACCCACCCGACACAATGCACACAACGGACTGGAACGCCCAGATTGGCTACTGCTAGTGTGCGCGCAGTCACAGCCAGCAAGCAGGGCTTAAGTACAGGTACGAAGGTCGAGGGTTCCATGCGCAAGCTTCAGCAGGTCATGATCGTGGCCGCAGCGGCCGGCGGTTTGTCCGCCGTCGGTGCCGGGGTCGGCACTGCCTACGCCCACGAGGGCGGGAGGTCGCACAACGAGCTCTTCCGTCCGTACCAGGAGTGCAGCCCGCAGACCGTGGCCGATGCCAACCTCCCGCTCGGCGTGCTCGCCGTTCCCGAGACCTGGGGCACCACCTGCGGCCAGTTCAACCACTCCTTCACCAAGTAGGACCACCGGGATCGTCGCACCCGACACCGGACGCGGGCCCTTCGGGAATGTTCCCCCGAAGGGCCCGTTTTCTTGTTGCCGGCCGGCACGGGCCGCACCGATGCGGCCGAACGAGTGGTTCACCAAGGACCTTTCGAGCCCCCCTCGGCCCGTTGAATCCCCAACCCACCAGGAACTTGGGATCGTTGCAGGCGTTCAGCTCACCGCAAGAAGCTCCTAACATCCGGCGCGTCTCCCAGCAACCGAGAATCTTTCGTATTAACTATCCGCAACTGCACGAAGTCGATCGGTAACCGATCGTTTCCGCACCAATCCACGGAGAAGAAATGCGCAAGCTTCAGAAAGTTGCTGTCGTAACCATCGCCCTGGGCAGCATCGGATTCCTCGGCACCGGCACCTCGTACGCCAGCGGGGGCGGCGGCGTCGGCGTCCACCAGGGCTCTCAGTGCCGGACGCACGACCTGAACGTCGACGTCCTCGGCGAGGTCGGCATTCTCAACGGAGTGTTGGCCAACGTCCTCAACGGCGAGGGTTCCGCGGGCGCGCAGGCCACCCCGATCGGCTCGAGCATCGGCTGCAACAACAGCGCCCTCGGCAAGTAACCGGGCGGGGTTCCGGTGTCCGACCTGCGGGTCCGGGCACCGGAACCCCTTTCGGCATTCTCAGAGCTCGGGCGCGGGTCCGTTCACGGTCACCGCGCCCGAGCATCGACCACAAAGGAATGCAGTACATGTTCAGTCGGAAGAAGATCGCAGCCGTCGCGGCACTGATGGGCGGCCTCACCGTCGCCTGTGTCATCGCCCCTCAGGCTCAGGCAGCGGACACCAGAGGATTCTGCACACGGGACGTCCAAGGGAACGTCAGCTGCCTTCAGAAAACGACCAGTGACGACGGCAAGTACAGCCTCACCCAGCAGCAGAACTGCCAGCCGTCGTCCCCCCTCCAGCTCCCCACGCACGGAGTGCTGAATCCGGGGACCATGCTGGTCGGGCCCGCCGTCACCTGCAGCAACTCGGCTCCGGTGCCCGGCGACTCGCAGCCCGCAATGGATGGAGAAAACCGCGGGTGAGCTGTTGTGCGCATCGTCGACGGGCATCGCGAAGCCGGGTCTCCTGCAAGGCACGCAGGCGCCCCGCGAGCATCCCTCGACCGGAGCCGGCCGACGCGCCGCCAGGCAACATGACGGCCCGCGCGCCGAACCGGCAGCACCACAGGCTGCTTTCCCCTTCCGTCTGATCATGGGGTGACGACCCAAAGCACCCCGTCAAACGGCGGATGGCCAGGCCGAGTTGATGTCGGTCCGGCCATCCGCCGTTCGCGTGCCCGGCAAGCGTACGCGCCGCCCTGCAAACAAAGCGTCCCGGCGCCGAGTTCGTGGCTCGGCACCGGGACGGTGAAAGCTCCTGCGTTATGGGCAGTCGCTCAGAAGGCGCTGTTGTCGCAGCGGAAGTCCGAGCCCAGGTGAGAGGGCTGCGAACCGGGCGCGCCCTCGCCGTTGAGGGCGTTGCCCAGCGGGCCGTTGAGAAGTCCCACTGCCCCGAGGACGTCGATGTTCATGTCGTGCGACCGGCACTCGGTGCCCTGACTGACGTCGAGGTCGTGCCCCGGCTCGCCGTGGGCGTATGCGGTGCCTGCGCCGAAGGCTCCGACGCTGCCGAGTGCGGCAGCCACGACGGCAACCTTGTGGAACGTGCGCATGTCTTCTCCGGTGATTGAGCGGTTGTGACGGGTGGTTGGACTGCTTCTTGCTGCCACGGAGGCCGGTGTGGTGCCCCGTGGCCCGGCATCGGCAGGCCGGAACGGGCACACCCCTGCGCAGCGAGCGCAGAGGAACCCTTGGAGTTCGGGTGCACGAGGGCTGATCGGGAAGGGGAACGGCGCGCCGGACAGCGTCCATGAGCTGCGGCTCCGGAATCAACAGACCTGTTCTGCCCGGCTGTTGTGACCGGAGTGCGCTCGGCGGCGACAGTCGGTGGCTCGGCCCCGCTGTCGCCGCGGTTCGGCGCCGGTACTCCGGAGCGTCCCGGTCAGGCCATGCGGGGCAGGTCGAGCTGACCCAGCGGAGGCGCCGCCAGCCGCCCCATGCCGAGCGGGGACACCTGCGGAACGTCCGGGGAGATCAGGGGATTGACGAGCGGGTTGACCTGCGGGTTCACCTGAGGCGACACCCGGGGGGCGGGCTGCGGGGAGAAGACCTGCGGGACGGAGACCTGCGGCGCCACCTGGGGCGTGACCTGCGGGGCCGCCTGGGGGGCGACCTGCGGGGCCTGGGCCGGAGCCGACGCCTGCGGGGCGGACTGGGGGCCGCCGCCGGGAGACGTGGAGGCCATTGCGGCACCGCCCGAGGTGGCCGCGGCAGTGACGTGCGGCGCCTCGTACTGCGGAGCGGATACCTGGGGGGCCGCCTGCGGCTGCGGAGCGGGGGCCGGAGCCGGCGCGTACTGCTGCGGAGCGGGGGCCGGAGCCGGCGCGTACTGCTGTGGAGCGGGGGCCGGGGCCGGGGCCGGAGCCGGAGCCGGCTGCTGCACGTACTGCGGAGCCGGAGCCTGGGGTGCCGGCTGCTGCACGTACTGCGGAACCGGCTGCTGCGGAGCCGGCTGTTGGGCGTACTGCGGAGCGGGGGCCGGCGCGGGAGCCGGCTGCTGCGCGTACTGCGGCACCGGCTGCTGCGGTGCGGGGGCCGACGCGTACTGCTGCGGAGCCGGGGCCTGAGGAGCAATGGGCGGGGCGGCACCGTTGTACCCGGCAGGAGCATCGGCATGACTCACGCCGGCGCCGATGGTGGACAGACCGCCAGCCGCTGCGACGACGAGTGCGATCTGATGAAGCTTGCGCATAAAACCCTCGGCCCTTCATTACCTGTATGGAAATCTGATTACTTATCGCTGTCTTGAGTGCGCAAACAGAGGTAATCGCGGGCTTCGCGCCCTGCGCACCCCGTGCAAAGCCACGGCGGGAGCCACCCGAAGGACCGCGGCAACACCAGCCGTAGGACTTTCCGACGGACCTCGGATTCGGCGGTGCAGCGCATCGCTTCGCCTCCGATTCACGTCGGGCACCGTGTCGACACCGTCGCCGCAGACCGCCCAAGTGCCGGGAAGCAGAAGCCCTCCCGGCCGGCGGCCCATTGACCCATTCGCTGTTCTCTCCCACCGTGGAACGGCGCATCCCCGGGCCTGGTCACGGGAATCGGTGCACGGTCACCCGTTTGCCCAGCGGCATGAATCATTTGGAGTGTCAGCGGCCTGGACGCGGGTCCGCGACGCCCGAACTCCTATATCGGCATCGCCAACTACGTTCCCAGGAAGGGGCATTGTCGACGATCGCGGGCATCACCGAGGATACGCTGGCGCGTTCAAGTCGAAGCCACGACAGAAAGGTTATTTCGCGATAATGCGACCGGCGTTCGGGGTAGAAATTGGGCCGGGGCGGTGACTTCGTACTCGTCCCGGTCGCAGCAAGAGGAGCCAATGGCGAACCGATACGCGCGGAGACGGTCTCAAGGATCGAAAAAAGGGTTCTCGACGCCGGCCTTACGGCTCGGCGTCGAGAACCCTATGGGTGACCTGCTCGACTGCTACTAGCGGGTCAGAACGCGCTGTTGTTGCAGCCCATGCTCGAACCCATGTGAGTGGACTGCGCACCCGGCGAGCCCTCACCGTTGAGCGCGTTGCCCAGCAGGCCGTTGAGGATGCCGACCTCGCCGAGGACATCCACATTCAGGTCATGAGAACGGCACTGGCTGCCCTGCTTGATGTCGAACTTGCCGCCGCCCATGCCGCCATCGGCGTTGGCGGTGCCGGCGCCGAGGAAGCCAACGCTACCGATGGCAGCAGCCAAGACGGCCGCCTTGTAGAGCTTGCGCATTTCTTCTCCGGAAGTTTGAGCCGATGTGATCTGCGGTGTACCGACTTCGTACACTTGAGGAGGCTAATACGAAATATCCATCATCCTTGAGCGACGCGCCGGATTATGAGATCGAAGTTTTTGGAAGTTGCCCCGGAACCTGAGCAGTTCAGGCGCACATGAGTCCGATTGGTCGGAGACACTGCAATGGACCGGATTCGGGCCGCGCCCCAAGGCCCCTTTGCCCAGGGCGTGCAAGAAGGCCCTCCGAGGGAATCCCCTCGAAGGGCCTGCGGCAGTCGTCGCCTTGCTACTACCTGGCCGTTGCGTGGGCGTTGGCCTGGGCATTGTTCTGGGCGCAGTTGAAGCCCCGCGTCTCCGGAGTGGCAAGCAGGCCGATCGGGACGTTGGCGTCGAGCAACGACTGCGGGCTGCACTCCTGGTACGGGCGGAAGGCGTTGTTCTGGTCGTGCGGACCGGATTGTGGCAGGAGCTGCGCCACCTGAGGCGAGAGTTGCGGGTTGAGCTGCGGGTTGAGCTGCGGGGACACGTCCGGGCCGCCCTGCGGAACGAGGGGTTGCGGGGCGGCGGCCTGCTGCGGCCCGGCCTGCTGCGGGCCTCCGTGCGATCCGTAAGTGTGCGACGTAGCGCCCGAGGCCGTCCAGGCGTCTGCCTGCGGGGCGTCCGGTTGCGTGGCGGTGGGCGGGCCGCTGTACCCGACAGGAGCGTCGGCGTGGCTAGCGCTGGCGCCGATGGTGGACAGACCGCCAGCCGCGGCGGCGACGAGCGCGATCTGGTGAAGCTTGCGCATGGAACCCTCGGCCCTTCATGACCTGTATGGAAATCTGATTACTTATCGCTGTCTTGAGTGCGCAAACAGAGGTGACCCCGGGCTTCGCATCTTGCGCACCCTGTGCAGAACCACGGTGGAAGCCTTCCGCGGGACCGCGGCAACACCCGTCGTAAAGGCATCCGGGGCGGCCGGGATTCGATGGCGCGGTCCATCGTCTCTCCTCCGATTCGCTTCGGACGTCGCATCGACGTGGTGGCCGCGGGCCGCCCCAATTGCCAGGGACGAGAGATGATCCCGGCCAGCGGCCCATAGGCCCAACAGCTGTTCTCTCCCAGCGGGGAACGGCACTTGCCCGGGCCTGGTCACGGGAATCAATGCACGGTCACCCATTTGCCCACCGGTATGAATCATTTGGAGTGCCGGTGCCCTTTCCTTCGTGGAAGGGGGTGTGTCCGAAGCCCTTCGGGTGGTTGCTGGTGCGCGATGCCTGATGGAGGGGCGGACGTTCGGAAGCGGTGGGCTTCGGTCCTGTCGTTGACCGCAGTTGACCGTCCCGTCGGCGGGCGTGGGTCGGCGGCGGGGGCGTCCCGGGAGGTCGGTGCCGTCCGATGGGTCCGTCGAACTGGGTTTCACGGGACGGAAGTTGTGGTGGGGAGGGGCGGTGGGTGGTGAGCGTTCGTGTGGGCGGCGGTCATGGAGTGCGGCGAGGTGCTTCGTGCGCTCCTGTCCGAATGCGACCATGACGCATGGCTTTTCGACGGTTGGCGCATCTGCGCCGACGACCGGATCCGAGCCACGCCCCGATGCTGATTCCGATCGGGTTGATCGTCGCGGTGTGCTCCGCGGACGCCCTCTCGCCGCCGGACGTCCATCTGCGGCCGCTCCTGGTCGCCGCCCCGGCCCTCGGCGCGGCCGTCGCCGGCCCGGTGCCGACCGCCCTGATCAGCGGGCTGACGCTGGCCGCCGACGTCATCGTCGCCGCCCTGCAGGGCGCGTTGTTCACGGAGAACCTCTACGCGCAGATCGGTGCCCTGATCGTGGTCTCCGCACTGGTCTTCGTCTTCACCGTCGTACGGGAACGCAGCGAACGCCGCCTCTCCCGCAGCCGCTCGGTGGCAGCTGTCGCCCAAAGAGTCCTCCTGCGCCCCCTCCCCCCCACACAGCGGCGACCTCGAAATCGCCTCCCTCTCCCCGCCGAAGAAGCAGCAGGAATGGGCGGCGACCTCTTCGCCGCCGCCCGCACCACCGCCCACCGCCAAGCCACCCTCCCCCGCCTCGCCCGCCACCGCGACGGCGCCATCCGCTCGGACACCAGCCAATGGCACACCACCGCAGACAACACCAACCCCAGCACCGGGACCGGGACTGGGGTCGGCACCGAAGCCGACGCCGACGCCGAGACCGGGACCGGGACCGGTGCCAGTGTCGGGGCTGGTGCTGGGGCCGAGGAGACCTTCGCCACCGTCTCCCTCCTCGATATCCCCGACCACCGCCACGAACTGAGCACCATCAGCTGCGGCCACCCACCCCCACTCCTCCTCCGCAACGGCCACGCCCACCCCCTCACCCCCGCCACCACCTCCACCTCCACCTCCAACAACTACGCCAAGACCTCCTCACCCACACCAACGGCCGCCTCACCGACGACGCCGCAGCCGTCGCCATCCGCCGCCCCCACCCCACCCCCACACCCCCGATCCGAACGGCGCGTGACAGGCCGTCGGAAGTGCGCCCGAAAGTTGATCGCTATACCTCACGGCTGGGCCGTTCGTGCTGCTCGACACGGCGTGTCGAAGCCCCCAACCCCCGGATGGCTGCGCCGGGGTGAGCAATAGTATGTATATCGGATTAGCCTCCGAATCAGCGCAAACTGGATCTTTGATGCCCGTTCCGCTCGATTCAAGGAGGAAAAATGCACAAGCTTCGCAAGGCCGCTGCAGTGGCTGCCGTAATCGGCAGCGTCGGGCTCCTCGGCACCGGTACCGCTCACGCCCAGAGCAGCGGAGAGCACGGCGGCGGCTGCAAAAACCACGAACTGAACCTCGACATCCTCGGCGAGGTCGGAATCGCCAACGGCCTGCTGGCCAACCTGCTCGGCGGCGAGGGCAGCCCTGGCGCGCAGGTCACCAGCGCGGGCAACTGCCGCTAAGACACACCTGCCACAAGCCGCGTAAATTACCTGCAACGGCCTCGGCGCCAGGGCGACAAGCCCGGGCGGCGGGGCCGTTCGCCGCTCTTCGCGAGTCGTACGGATCCCGTGGCGGGCCGGCGCGCCGTCTGGTCACGTGGCGGAATTCCGGCGATCAGGACGGAAGTGAACGGCGCGTTGCGAGCGGGAGGGAGGCGGTTCTTCCTGTTGCCGCTGGCGGACGCGCGCGGTCCATTGGGTCCACGTGCGGCGAGACCGCAACGACGGCCCGGAGAACACCTGACACGCCGATCGTCGACGCCCCCCGGCAGGCCGCCGGGCGGCCGGGCCGTACCTCCGGGTTGCATGACCATGCATTCCGATGCATAATCTTTCCATGTCTAAGGTCCTCACCTCCCTTCCGGCCGGCGAGCGCGTCGGCATCGCCTTCTCGGGCGGCCTCGACACCTCGGTCGCGGTCGCGTGGATGCGCGACAAGGGTGCCGTCCCGTGCACCTACACCGCCGACATCGGCCAGTACGACGAGCCCGACATCGCCTCGGTGCCCGGCCGGGCGAAGACCTACGGTGCCGAGATCGCGCGCCTGGTCGACTGCCGTGCGGCGCTGGTCGAGGAGGGCCTGGCCGCGCTCACCTGCGGGGCGTTCCACATCCGCTCGGGCGGGCGGGCGTACTTCAACACCACGCCGCTCGGCCGCGCCGTCACCGGCACGCTCCTGGTGCGGGCGATGCTTGAGGACAACGTGCAGATCTGGGGCGACGGCTCGACGTTCAAGGGCAATGACATCGAGCGGTTCTACCGGTACGGCCTGCTGGCCAACCCGAACCTGCGGATCTACAAGCCGTGGCTGGACGCGGCCTTCGTCAGCGAACTCGGCGGCCGTAAGGAAATGTCGGAGTGGCTGCTCGCCCACGACCTGCCCTACCGGGACAGCACGGAGAAGGCGTACTCCACGGACGCCAACATCTGGGGCGCCACCCATGAGGCCAAGACCCTGGAGCACCTGGACACCGGCGTGGAGACCGTCGAGCCGATCATGGGTGTGCGGTTCTGGGACCCGAACGTCGAGATCCTCACCGAGGACGTGACGATCGGCTTCGACCAGGGCCGGCCGGTGACGGTCAACGGCAAGGAGTTCGCCTCCCCCGTCGACCTGGTCATGGAGGCCAACGCCATCGGCGGGCGCCACGGCATGGGCATGTCGGACCAGATCGAGAACCGGATCATCGAGGCCAAGAGCCGCGGCATCTACGAGGCGCCCGGCATGGCCCTGCTGCACGCCGCGTACGAGCGGCTGGTCAACGCGATCCACAACGAGGACACCCTCGCCCAGTACCACAACGAGGGGCGGCGCCTGGGCCGGCTGATGTACGAGGGTCGCTGGCTGGACCCGCAGGCGCTGATGGTGCGCGAGTCGCTGCAGCGCTGGGTCGGCGCGGCCGTCACCGGCGAGGTGACGCTGCGGCTGCGGCGCGGTGAGGACTACTCGGTCCTCGACACCACCGGCCCGGCCTTCAGCTACCACCCGGACAAGCTGTCCATGGAGCGCACCGAGGACTCGGCGTTCGGCCCGGTGGACCGGATCGGCCAGCTGACCATGCGCAACCTGGACATCGCCGACTCGCGCGCCAAGCTGGAGCAGTACGCCGGCCTCGGCCTGATCGGCACCGGCAGCCCCACCATCGGCGCCTCCCAGGCCGCCGCGACCGGGCTGATCGGGACCATGCCGGAGCTGCCGGAGGGCGGCGCCGAGGCCATCGCCTCGCGGGGCGAGGTCTCCGAGGACGACGCCCTGCTGGACCGGGCCGCGATGGAGTTCGGTACGGACTGACGCCGCCGGACGAGCCCCCGCGGGGGCTGTGCGGACGGAGAAGGCCGGCTCGGCGCGGTGCGCGTCGAGCCGGCCTTCTCCGTTGGCCGGGGCCGGTGGGCGGCGCCCCCGGCTACTGCTGGGCGGCGTCGGTGGTCCGGCGGGCGCGGCGCCGCCTGACGCGGTCCGCGCCGATCAGCGCCGCCACCACGACGGCCGTGCCGGCGAGCTGCTGCCGGCCGTCCCCGCTGGTGGCCATGACGGCGAAGACGCCGAGGATGGCGGCGAACGCCACCCAGGTGAGGTAGGGGAAGCCCCACATCCGCACCAGGAGCTGATCGGGCGCCTCGCGTTCCAGGCGGCGGCGCATCTTCAGCTGGGTCAGGCAGACGATCGACCAGACGACCAGCACCGAGCAGCCGGCGATGTTGAGCAGCCAGGCGAACACGGTGGTCGGCCAGATGACCCCGGCGATCACCGCCGCGAAGCCGAACACGCAGGACGCCAGCACGGCGGCGGCCGGGATGCCCCGGGTGACCTTGCCCAGGAAGCGTGGGCCCTGGCCCCGGCTGACCAGCGAGTACGCCATCCGCGAGGAGCCGTAGATGTTGGCGTTCATCGCGGAGAGCAGGGCCACCAGCACCACGATCTGCATGATCGTGCCGGCGGCCGGGATGCCGAGCCGGTCGAGCACGGTGACGTACGGGCCGTCCGTGGCGACCTTCGGGTCGTTCCACGGCACCAGGGTGACGACCACGGCCATGGAGCCGATGTAGAACACCGCGATGCGCCAGACGGCGGTGCGGACGGCGCGGGCGACGTTGTGGCTCGGCCGGTCGGACTCGGCCGCCGCGATGGTGACGGTCTCCAGGCCGGCGAAGCCGGAAATGGTGGTCAGCAGCCCTGCGGCGAGGCCGGCGGCGCCGGTCGGGAAGAAGCCGCCGTGGCCGGTGAGGTGGCGCGTGCCCGGGGCGTCGCCGAACACTCCGAGGATGCCGAGCACGCCCAGCACCAGGAACGCGACGATCACGGTGACCTTGATGGCGGCGAACCAGAACTCGAACTCGCCGAAGTTCTTGACCGCGGTCAGATTGCTGGCGCAGAAGAACGCCATGAAGATCGCCACCCAGCCGTAGGCGGGGATGAACGACACCCAGGTGTGCATGATGGCGCCCGCCGCGGTGGCCTCGGCGGCCACGCCCGCGCAGAGCATCAGCCAGTACATCCAGCCCGAGGTGGTCCCGGCCCAGGAGCCGAGTTCCTCCTCGGCGTGTACGGAGAACGAGCCGGTGGAGGGCCGGGCCGCGGACATCTCGCCGAGCATCCGCATGATCAACATGACCAGGGCGCCGGTGCCCACGAAGAGGAGCACGATGGCCGGGCCCGCCGCGGCGATGCCGACCCCGGAGCCCACGAAGAGCCCCGCGCCGATCACCCCGCCGAGCGCGATCATCGACAGATGACGCTGCTTGAGTCCGTGCGACAACGCGGGCGCGGCGTCCTGCACGGCCTGCACGGCCTGCGGGGAACCCTGGGTTGACCGGGGGAGATTCCGAGTCATGGTCGTGCCTGTTCATTGCGTGAGACGTTCGATGAGCCTGACGAGTCTGCGGGGCGGGTGGCGCGCGGGGCGTGAACGCCCGCTATTCGGACGCCGCGCTCACGTGGAGTGAGGGGGCGGATACGCCCGGAGGGTCCGGTACGCCTGGAACGTCCGGCCCGGCACGGCGAACTCGACGCGGCGGGGCGGAAGTTCGCGATGCCGGGCACGGTCGGGACGGGCCCGGCGGGCGGGGAAGGCTTCCGTCATGAGGATTTCCACTGACGGGCCGTCCAGCGGGACGTCCGGGGCGGTGCTCGCGCGCCGGAGCGTGGTCGCGGGTGCGGTCGGCAACTTCATCGAGTGGTACGAGTTCGGCGTCTACGCGTACTTCGCCACCACCATCGCGGCCACCTTCTTCACCCCGCAGGGCGGCGGGGCCGCGGAGGCGCTGGTCAGGACGTATGCATCGTTCGCGCTGGCGTTCTTCTTCCGGCCGGTGGGCGCGCTCCTCCTCGGCCGGGTCGGGGACCGCTACGGGCGCCGGCCGGCGCTGGTCGCCGCGGTACTGACGATGACCGCCGCGACGACGGCGATCGGCCTGCTGCCCCCGTACGCCACGGTCGGTGCCGTCGCGCCCTGGCTGCTGACGGCGTTGCGGATCGTGCAGGGCCTGTCGGCCGGTGGGGAGTTCGGCGGCGCGGTCGCCCTGATGACGGAGAGCGCACCGCCCGGGAAACGGGGGGCGTACGGGGCGTGGCAATCGCTCACCGTCGCGTTCGGACTGCTCGGGGGTGCCGCCGCCGCGACGCTGGTGACGTCCGCTCTGACGGAGAGCCAGGTCGCGGTGTGGGGATGGCGGCTGCCGTTCCTGGCGGCGCTGCCGATGGGGTTGGGCGCGCTGTGGCTGCGGCTGCGGCTGACGGAATCGCCGGCGTTCGTGCGAGCGGCGCGGGCGGATCGGGTACGGGTGCGGGTGCCTCCGGGGGCGTCCGGGAAGTCGACGGCCGGGCAGGCGGTGCCCGGGCCGGCGGCGGCCGGGGAGTCGGTGTCGGCGAGGACCGTGTGCGCGGTGGTGGTGGGATGCGGGCGGCTCATGGCGTGGTCGGCGGCCGGTTACACCTTCCTCGTGGTGCTGCCGACCTACCTTCAGCAGACGGTGGGCAGGAGCGCGCAACAGGCGCTGCTGGCCACGGTCGTCGCCAACCTCGGCTTCGCCGCCGCGATCGTCCCGGCGGGCGCGTTGAGCGACCGGCTGGGCCGGCGGCCCGTGATGGCCACCGGGGCGGTCCTCGCGGCACTGTCGGCGCTGCCCTTGCTCCACGTCGTGCAGGACCCCGGTGCCCCGGTGTGGCTGACGTGCGGCGCGGTGGCGCTCGCCGGTGCCCTGGTGGGCCTGTCGGCCGGTCCGGGGCCGGCGATGCTGGCCGAAATGTTCCCCACGCAGGCCCGCCACACCGGCCTCGGCGTGGCCTATGCGCTGGCGAACGCGGTCTTCTCCGGCTGCGCGGGCCTGCTCATCACCGAACTCATCCGCCGCACGGGCAACCCCGACGTCCCGGCGTACTACGTCGTCGTCACCTGCGCCGTGGGGGCGCTCGCCCTCGCCATCTCGCGGGACGACGGTCACCGCCGGGCGCTCCGGGACTGAGGGCCGCCGGCCAGGGGCGCACGGCCTCCGGGCGCGTCCGGGCTTTCGCACCCCCGTACTAGTGTGGAAGGTGCACTACGCACGAAGCGAGGGCGCGCACCGGGCGAGGGCGCGCACGAGGCGAGGGACGATGGCGCACGGCGAGCGGGGGCTGGCGGCCGACCAGTGGCGTCACTGGCAGGAGACCTACTCCGCGCACCCCGGCATGTACGGGAGCCGGCCTTCCGCGCCGGCCCGGCATGCCGCCGAGGTGTTCCGTGCCGCCGGTGCCGCGAAGGTGCTGGAACTGGGCGCCGGCCACGGCCGCGACGCCCTGCACTTCGCCCGCGAGGGCTTCACCGTCCACGCGACCGACTTCAGCGCCACCGCCCTCGACCAGTTGCGCCACGCCGCCCGGGTCGAGGGCCTCGGCGACCGGATCACCACCTCCGTGCACGACGTCCGTGGGCCGCTGCCGCTGGCGGACGACTCCACGGAGGCGGTCTTCGCGCACATGCTGCTGTGCATGGCGCTGTCCACACCCGACATCCGGGCCCTGGTCGACGAGGTCCGGCGCGTCCTGCGCCCGGGGGGCGTGTTCGTCTACACGGTCCGGCACATCGGCGACGCCCACTACGAGGCCGGTACCGGGCACGGCGACGACATCTACGAACACGGCGGCTTCGCCGTCCACTTCTTCTCCCGGCGCCTGGTCGACGACCTCGCCGAGGGCTGGCGCCTGGCCGACGTCCACGCCTTCGAGGAAGGCGAACTCCCGCGCCGTCTGTGGCGCGTCACCCAGACCCTGCCCCGCTGAGCGGACCGGGCCCGGCCGCGGCGCGGAATACCCGGCGGGCGCCTCGGAGTTACCCCTGCGACGGACATGATCGGCGGCAGTCGATTGCCCCGACGCCAGTGAAGGGAAGTTGACGCACCATGACGGGAACGACGTTCGTGATCGGGGCGGGGCCCGGCATCGGCCGGGCCGTGGCCCGGCGGTTCGCCGAGGACGGCGCGTCGGTGGCGGTGCTGGCCCGCTCCCGGTCCACCGTCGACGGCGCCGTCGCGGCGGTCGAGCAGGCCGGCGGCACGGCTCTCGGCCTGCTCGCCGACGCGGCCGACGAGGCATCGCTGCGCGCCGGCCTGGACGCCGCCGTCGAACGGCTCGGCGTCCCGGACGTGCTCGTCTACAACGCCGCCTGGGTCCGCTACGACCGCCCGGGCGAACTGTCCGCAGCGGAGCTGACGGCGACGCTACGGGTCAACGTGGTCGGCGCGGTGAGCGCGGTGACGCACCTGGCTCCGCGCATGGCGGCGGCCGGAGGCGGCACCGTTCTGCTCACGTCCGGTATGCCGGCCCCGCGCGCCGGGGCGACGAGCCTGTCCCTCGGCAAGGCCGCGCTGCGCGCGGCCCGTTCGGTGCTCGCCGACGAGTTCGGGCCGCGCGGGGTGCACCTCGCCACCGTCACCGTCGGCGGACCGGTCTCCCCGGGATCCGACCTCGACCCCGACCGGATCGCCGAGCACTACCTGCGGCTCGCCCGGCAGTCGGCCGGGGCGTGGGTGGACGACGTGCTGATCGAGGGCGGAACGGTCGAGTAGCGAGAGGCCCGGTGCGGCCGGTCGGTACAGCCGGTGCGGCCGGCCAATCCACGACGGGCGCCCTCCCCGTCGGCGGGCCGGTCGCCTACCGTGGCATCCATGCCGTACGGGACTCCCGACCATGACCCGGCGTCGGCGCGGTCGCGCCGGCACATCTTCGGCGACGACGCCGAGCAGTACGACACGGCCAGACCCGGCTATCCCCCGCAACTCGTCCAGGACGTCCTGGACTTCTCCGCTCTGGCCGCGCACGAGCCGGCGCTGGAGGTCGGTGCCGGAACGGGCAAGGCGACACTGGCCTTCGCGCGGTCCGGCGTACCGGTGACCTGCGTCGAGCCGGACGTCCGCATGGCCCGGGTGCTGCGCCGCCGCTGCGCGGAACTGCCCGAGGTCACCGTCGAGGTCGCCGACTTCGAGAGCTGGCGCCCCGGGCGGCGCTACGGGCTGCTGTACTGCGCACAGGCATGGCACTGGGTCGATCCCGCCGCACGCTGGGACAGAGCGCGGGCCGCGCTCTCGCCCGGTGGAGCGATCGGGCTCTTCTGGAACCACTGGTGCCTCTCGTCCGGTGAGCTGACGGAGCGCCTGACCGCCGCCCACGCCCGGCACGGCATCGAGATACCTGCGGACACGCTCCTCGATCCCCGCCCCCGCCCCGCGCGCCGCGGCCCCGAGTCCCGGCAGTGGCGCGAGATGACGGCGGCCGGCTTCGTCGCCCCGGAGCACCGCCTCTACACCTCCGTCCACGAACGGTCCACGTCCGCCCTGCTCGGCCTGCTCGCCTCCTACGGCGGCTACCGGGCCCTCCCGGCCCGGCCCCGCGAGCGGGTCCTCGACGAGGTGGCCCGCATCGTGGACGCTCACGGCGGACACGCGCAGGTGAGGGTGACCACGAGCCTCTTCCTGGGGCGGACGGCGCCCTAGGCCCAGGGCGGGCGGCCGCCGCCGGCCCAACGGGCCAGGCCGCGGCCGTCGATCAGCCGGAGTGGTGCGGCGAGCGAGGCGTTGGCGACCTCGGCGTCGCGGGTGAAGCGGGAGGTGGTGACGATGACGGCGTGGTCGCAGCGGTGGTAGTCGCGGTACGTGCCGTTCGCGGTGTAGATCGCGGGGGCGCCGACCCGGTTGCCTTCGGCGTACCGCTTGCACTGCACGGCGACCCGTCGACCGTCGTGCAGGACGACGAGGACGTCCAGCCCCCGGTCGTTGGCGCCGCCGGAAACGGTCGCGGAGCGCACGGCGGGGTCGCGGCGGGCGAGGTCGGCGACGGCGTGCTCGAACTGGGTGCCGGTCATGTGGTGGTACGCGGCGAGGGTGTGGGTGACGTCCTGGCGGGGCCCGATCGGGCCGGGGAGGTGGAGGCGGCCGGTGCGGGCGAGGAAGACCGACGTTGCGCCGGCGACGGCGAGAACGCCGAGGACGAGGGTGGTGACGGGGTACTCGCGCGCGACCGCGACGAGGGCGACGAGCACCAGGCCGGCGACGACGAGGCGGGTGGCGGCCTGCTCGCGCGCGCGGCGCCGGGCGGCTCGGCCGCGGGGGCGGCGGCCGGGGCGCCGGGTCGGGCGGCGGACGGGACGTCGGCCGGGACGCCCTGTGCTGGCGCGTGGTCGTCGGGCTCGCGTGGTCATGCGGGTTCCTCCCCCTGTCGGTTGCCGTCGGCAGCCGTCCCGACCTCCGGGCCGACCGCCGTCGCCCCGCTCACCGGCAGGACCCCTCCCGACCCTCCTGTGTAGCCCGAACCCGATGGCGCCGCACCGCAGTTGCAAAGGGTTGGCGCGAACGTACCGGTGGCCGGCGGCCGGGCCCGGGGCCGTCAGACCGTCAGGCCGTCAGGGTTCGCGGCGGAGGAAGGTGCGGGCGCCGCGCAGGGTGGTGCGCAGGGTGCGTTGGGTGCGGGCGCTGTCCAGGCGGACGTCCAGCGCGCCCGGGGAGCCGGTGTCGGCGCGGCGGCCGGCGGGCAGTCGGGAGGCGTCCAAGGCGTCGCGCTCGGCGATCAGCACACCGAGTTCATGGCGGCTGACCGCGTCCGCTCCGGCAAGGTGGCACACCCCGGTGTGGGCGGAGGCGGTCAGTTCCAGGAGGGCCCCGGCGAGGTCGGCGACGTGGACGGGGCACCGGAACTCGTCGGTGAACAGTGCGCCCCCGCGTCGCCCGGCGGCCAGGTCGTGGACCAGTGCCTCGTGTGCGGAACCGCCGTCGCCGATGATCAGCGAGGTGCGGGCGACGACGGCGGCCGGGGCGAGCAGCCGGATCGCCGTTTCGGCGGCGGCCTTCGCGGCACCGTACGGCGTGAGCGGGTCCGGTGCGGCGGATTCGTCGTAGTGGACGTCGGCACCGGAGAACACGGCGTCGCTCGACACCTGCACCAGCCGGGCCCCGTGCTGCGTGGCGGCCACGGCCAGCCGGATCGCGCCGTCGGCCGTGGTGGCCCAGTCGGTCTTGCGATACGCCGCGTTGACCACGACGTCCGGTCGGACCGCGCCGAGCACCCGGGGGATCTGCTCGCCGCGGCGGAGGTCCAGGGGCAGCCAGCGGGCCCCGGGGACGTCGCCGGCGCGGGTCGCGAAGGTCGCCGTCACGGTGTGGCCGGCCACCGCCGCCCGCTGGATCAGCTCGCGGCCCAGGAAGCCACTGCCGCCTACGATCAGGATGTTCATGGAGCGTCAGGCTAGGGCCTGGGGGTGTCCCATGGCAGTCCGTCGCGGTCCGTGGCAGCTTCTAGCCGCTCACGCCCAGGAAGCGCAGCACCGCCAGGACGCGGCGGTGGTCGCCCTCCGCCCTGGGAAGGTCCAGCTTCGCCAGGATGTTGTTGATGTGTTTGGCCACCGCGCTTTCGCTGACCACCAGTTGGGCGGCGATGCCCGCGTTGGAGCGGCCCTCGGCCATCAGCGCCAGCACCTCGCGCTCGCGCTCGGTCAGGCGCCCCACCGGGTCGCTGGGGCGCCGCACCAGCAGCTGTGCCACCACCTGCGGGTCCAGGGCCGTGCCGCCGGCCGCGACCCGGCGCAGCGCCTCGATGAACTCCTCGACGTCGGCGACCCGTTGCTTGAGGAGGTAGCCGACGCCGCTGGTGTTCGTCGCGAGCAGTTCGGCGGCGTAGCGCTCCTCGACGTACTGGGACAGCATCAGGACGGCGGTGTCCGGCCACTGCTGCCGGATGACCAGCGCGGCCCGCACTCCTTCGTCGGTGAAGCCGGGCGGCATCCGGACGTCGACGACGGCGATGTCCGGGCGGTGCTCCTCGACGGCCCGCAACAGCCCTTCCGCGTCACCGGCCTCGGCCACCACCTCGAACCCGGCGGTCTCCAGGACTTTGACCACGCCGATCCTGAGCAGGACGGAGTCCTCGGCGATCACAGCGCGCTTGGCAGCGTGCACGGCAGCTCCACGGTGATGGTGGTCGGGCCCCCGCGGGGGCTGTCGATGGCGAGGGTGCCGTCCACCGAGGCCACGCGGTGCGTGAGCCCGGTCAGGCCGGTTCCCCCGGAGGGGTCCGCCCCTCCCCTGCCATCATCGACGACCCGGACCCGCAGCGTGTCACCGGCCCGTGCGACCGTCACCTCGGCCCGACTCGCCCGTGCGTGCTTGGTGACGTTCGCCAGCGCCTCGGAGACGACGAAGTAGGCCACCGCCTCCACGGCGGGCGCGGCCCGCTCGGGCACGTCGACGGCGAGTTGGACGGGCAGCGGCGCCCGGGCGGCGATGCCGGAGAGCGCCGCGTCCAGTCCGCGGTCGTCCAGGACGTGCGGGTGCAGGCCGCGTACCAGATGGTTGAGTTCCTCCAGGGCCTCCTTCGCCTCGCGGTGCGCCTCGTCGATGACCGCTCGGGCCTCGGGTGGCAGATCGGTGAGGGTGGCCCGGGCCAGGCCCAGGTTGACCGCAAGGGACACCAGGCGCTGCTGCGCGCCGTCGTGCAGATCGCGTTCGATGCGGCGGCGCTCGGCGTCCGCGGCGGCCAGCGTCTCGGCCCGGCGTTCGGCCAGGTCCTCGACGCGTCGCGCCAACTCCTCGGCCCGGCTGGGCCCGAGCAGCCGCCGGGCGATCACCGACTCCAGGCGTAGCAGGGCACCGGTCAGCCGCGGCAGGAACGGCAGGACGACCAGCCCGGCCACGGCCATCTTCCAGCCGTCGACGTCGGACCACTGGACGAAGGCCCAGTGCCGCGGCAGCAGCCAGTACCAGGCGTAGTAGGTGATGCCGCCGATGCTGCCCACCCACAGGGCGAGTGCCACGGCCTCCACGACGCCCAGCACCGGACCGGCCAGCTGGTGGTAGCCGAGGTGGCGCCAGTACGCGGCGGTGCGCAGCCGGCCCACGGCACGCCGGAAGGCGTCGGGGGCCTTCACGGGTGGGGTGTGGGGGATGGCGGTGTCCGCGTACGCGGCGAAGCGGCGGCGCTGGAGCCAGGTCACCGATGTCGCGCCGGCGGTGGCGAACAGCAACGGGGCCACCGCCACACCGGGTGCGTAGACGACGGTGAGGCTGAACCACACCCACAGCAGGAAGGCGGCACCGTGCAGCAGGACGCCGGTGTACAGAAAGGCGGCCTGCGCGGTGAGACGGGCCCGGCGGCCTGGCCGCCCCTCGGATCGGGTCATGGGTACGACGGTAAACGCCCAGGTCAGCGGGGGCTATCCCGCCTGTATCCGGAACCGGGGTGAAGCTGGTGCCACCCCAAGTCGGACAGCGGTGCTACTGACTGCGGGCGGCGGGGAGCGGAGTGTTGATCACGAGCCCGACGGACGGGTTCGCGACACCGGAAGGATCCTCCGCCGCCATGGCCCCGACCACCCTCACCCCCCTTGCGTACACGGGCCGTTGCTGCACGGGGACCCGCGTCGGCCGTGGTGGGCCCGCGCGCCCCGGCCGGGCGCGCCGCTGGCAGGGCCGCATACTCGTGGGCTCCGGGCTCGCCCTCCTGCCCTGGCTCGGCTACCTCGCGGGCACCCTGCCGCCGGTCGAGGCGATCGCCTGGGTCACTCTCGATGTGTTGGAGGCCGTCGCCCTGCTCGCGGCCGGTACCCGCCTGTGGCGCGCCGGCCTCCGGCACCGCGCCCCCGCGGCCGCCGCGGCCGTCCTCCTCCTCGCCGACGTCTGTGTCGACGTCGCCACCGCCGCCCCCGGCCCGGAGCTGGCCGTCGCGGCCGTGATGGCCGTCGCGGCCGAACTGCCGTTGGCCGCCCTGTGCGGGTGGCTGGCGCGGCGTCGGTCCGCCTGACCCGGTGGCTGGTGGGAGCGTGGCACGTCGCGCGAGGGCGTGGGGTTCGGGACGACGAGGTCGAGGCGCGGGGGGATGGGACACGCAGCTCGGCCGCGTCCGCCGGCGGTCACGTCACTGGCGTTCGGCCAGGCTGGGGAGGGAAGCGTCGGGGTCCGTCCGGGGGGCGGGGGCCGGAGGGTCGGTGGGAAAGCCCTCGTCGCGCAGAGCGCGGCAGACGTCCGCCAGGAGGGCGAGGTGCGGGGCGTCGCGATCGGCCTCGGGCCAGGCGATCGCGAACGTACACGGCGGCAGGTCCGTCACGGGGAGGTAGCGGACGTCGGGCCGCGGATAGAGTTCGGCCGCGACGGCCGGCAGGAAGGCCCGGGCGCCGTCGAACGACACCGCGGACAGCAGGGATTCGACGCGGGAGACCTCGTGTGCGGTGTAGCGCACCGGGACGCCGTCCGGTCGCGGGTCGACGGACCAGAAGTCGCGTACGGCCCGGGGCACCTGCGGCGTCAGGCTCACCATGGGGCGGTCGGCGAGGTCCGCCAGGCAGACCGAGGAGCGCTGGGACAGCGGGTCGGTGCTCGATAAGCACGCCACGCGCGCCTCCGTCGTGAGCGGCTGGATGTGGAAGTCCTCGGCCACCGGCAGATAGACGAAGGCCGCGTCGATCCGGCCGGTCGCCAGGCCCGTCACCTGCTCGACCAGGTCCACCACGCGGAAGTCGATCTCCAGGGCGGGGTGTCGGGTGGTGAGGCCGGCGATGACGCGGCGGGTGGCACCGAGCGCGGTCGCGCAGTCGGTGAGTCCCACCCGGAGCCGGAGGCCGCCGCCCTCGGCCAGTGAGGACAGGGCCGCGTCGCGCAGTTCGTCCGTCGCGCCGACGATGTTCCGCACCAGCGGCAGCAGCGCGCGACCCACCGGGGTCACCTCCACCCGCCGGCTGGTGCGGGTGAACAGCCGGACTCCCAGCCGGCGTTCCAGGGTGCGGATCTGGAGGCTGAGGGCGGGCTGGGTGAGGTAGAGCCGCGCCGCGGCCCGGCCGAAGTGCAGCTCCTCGGCCAGCGTCAGCAGCGACCGCAGTTGCTGAACCGACGGATCGTAGACACCGGCCATGGACGCCTTCCTCCCATTTGATCAATGGATGGCACCCCGTCATCCATCAGGCATGTTAATCGATGGATCCTTGCGTAGGGCCTTGATCCGGGGGGAAGCTGGCGTTACTTCAGCGTGCTGCGGGGGGAAATGACGCCGCTGGGGAAAAGGTGCCGAAAAGTGACCACGGCTTCCTTACTCCTGCCCAAATCCACCCGCAGGCATGCGGAAGTGCTCTCGGTCGTTTTCATCCGGGAGCGACCGTCGATCTGGATGCGGGAGATTCCGTTGCGGGAGAACGCACTTGCCGGTATGGCGGAATCGCCGCGTCCAGCGCGCCGGCCGCGGTGGCGGATCACGCATCGCGGGGGAAGCGGGGGCAGTTTCCGACCCAATTCCTTCTTGTGGGGCGTACCGTTCCGCGCCGGTCGCCGGTGACGGTTACGGGGGATGCTGGCATACAGCCCTCCAGAGAGTGTCGGACGAATTGATTGAGCCCGGAACCCGGCCTGCGGTCGGGCCCGGAACGAGCAATTCATTCATCTCGGAGGAACGTTGAACGGAAAAATGATGGAGGCGTCGACCGCGACGCAGGTGTCCCAGCGTGTCCTGGAACTCCTGTATCGATATCGGCGCGTCGACGAATCACTGGTCGAGCAGGACGGCGACACCGCGGGTGACGATCCGTGTCCGGCGTGTTTCGAGGCACACCGGGAGCGGATGGAGCACTTCATCGAGCGCGATGAGCCCATCCACTTCGTCGTGCCGGCCTTTCCGGCGAAATCGCCGAACCAGAGCAAGGTGCTCGGCGTACTGCCGGACCTCGGCGAGCGTCTGGCGCTGGGATTCCTGCAGTCGCTGTGCGACTACGTGGGCCACTTCTACCGTCCGGGCGCCCGGGTCACGATCTGCTCGGACGGCCATGTCTTCGGCGATGTGGTCGGGGTCGCCGACACCACGGTGACCGAATACCGGGATTCGCTCACGGAAATGATCAGCACCGCGCGGTGGTCCGCCATCGACCTGTTCGGCCTCAATGACGCGTTCGGCGGCATGCACTATCCGGTGATGCGGAAGGTGCTGGAGGAGAACTACTCCGCCACCCTCGCGGAGCTGAAGGAGAAGGTCCGCAGCGACCGCAGCACGCGGTCGCTGTTCAACGGGATACACCGCTTCATGTTCGAGGACGCGGTGGCCCGCCGGGGCGCCGACGCGTCCCGGACGAAACTGCGCAACGACTCGAAGGACACGGCGTACCAGACCATCCTGCGCAGCAACGCGTGGAGCCGGCTGGTCGCCGCGACATTCCCCCGGGCGATACGGCTGTCCATACACCCGCAGCCCCCGCACTCGGAGAAGTTCGGTCTGCAGCTCATGCCGACCAGGGACGGCTGGCTGACGCCGTGGCACGGCGTGGTGCTGGACGACGGGGTGAGCTGTTCCCTCGTCAAGCGCTGGGACGCCGAGCGGCTGCACGCCACGGTCGTGTGGCGGGACGGCCGCCCGAGCCACTTCATAGCGCCCCATCTCTCCACGGCCGCACTGGAAAGGGTTTCCTGACATGGCGACTTCGACGACACCGCACGGCGCGTTCACGCACACGCCGCTGCGGCCCTTCGGCCGCATTGTGGAGGCCGCTGGCGGGGCGCGGATCACGGATGTCCCGGCCGAGGTGCTCGCCAGGTGGACCGAGGAATCGCGGGTGCTGGTGCTGCGCGGGTTCGATCTCATGGCGAAGGAGGAATTCGCCACGTACTGTCGCCGCTGGGGCGAGGTGCTGAAGTGGGAGCCCGGCGAGGTCATCGACCTGGTGGTCGAGGACAACCCGAGGAACTACCTTTTCGCCAGCGGCGATGTGCCTTTCCATTGGGACGGCGCGTTCGTGGAGGCAAATCCGCGGTACTTCTTCTTCCAGTGCCTGAACGCCACTCCGGGCGCCGGCGGGGAGACCGTCTTCTCCGACACCACCGCGGTCTATCGGGATGCGGACGCCGCGCTCCGCGAGCAGTGGGCGGGCATCAGCCTGACCTATTCCACCGAGAAGCTGGCGCATTACGGCGGACTGATCACCGAGCGGCTCGTCTCCCAGCATCCCGCGACCGGTGTACCGGTGCTGCGCTTCGCCGAGCCCCTGGACCCCGCGGTCTACAAGAACCCGGTGCATGTCCAGGTCGACGGATTCGGTGCGGCGGCGGCCGAGGAGTTCCTCGCCGGCATGGCGGAACGGCTGCACCGGCCCGAGTACTGCTACGCCCACGACTGGCGGACGGGAGACATCGTGATCGCGGACAACTACGCGCTCGTGCACGGCCGCAACGCGTTCTCCGGCCCGACGAACCGGCATCTCCAGAGGGTCGAGGTCATCTGAAGCCCTCCGCAGGACCTTTTCCCGTCCCCGCACAGGTGGAGCGAAAGCATGAGCATTGGCATTGTGGGTGCCGGAATCTCCGGACTGCACCTGGCACTTCGGCTGCAGCAGCTCGGTCTCGACACCACGCTGTACACGGCCAAGGAGCCGGACGGCCTGCGCAGCGGGCCACCGCTGAACTTCGTCACCCGTTTCGATTCCACCAGGAGGCAGGAAGAGGCCCTCGGTATCACCCGATGGTCGTCCAGCGCCTACGACAACGCGTGGATGCACATGAGCGTCGAAGGCCCCGGCGGATTCGGATTCCGGGGCCGGCTTCCGCAGCCGGCGAGTTCCGTCGATTTCCGGATGTATCTCGCCGCGCTGTTGGAGGCATATGCCGATCGGGGCGGTGACGTGACGGTCCGCTCCGTCGCGGACGGGCCGGAGCTGGCCGGGCTGGCCGGGCGGCACGACCTCCTGGTCGTCGCCGCCGGCCGGGGGGCGCTCACCGACACCTTCGGGCGCGACCCGGCCCGCTCGCCGTACCGCACCGCACCGCGTCACCTGGCGGGCGGGCTCTTCCACGGAGTCCTGCCCGCCGACCCGCCGGGGATGACCATGCACATGGTCCCGGGTGCCGGCGAGATCCACGCCCCGGCCTACCACTCGTTCGCGGGGCAGGTGACCGTCGTCCTGGTCGAGGCGGTGCCGGGCGGCCCGCTCGGCCCGGTCACCGAGACCGACTACCGAGAAGATCCCGCACGGTTCGGCCGGGACGTACTGGACCTGATCACCCGTCATGCGCCGCTGCTCCGGGAGCGGATCGACGCACGGGAGTTCGCCCTCACCCGCCCCGTCGACATGCTGCACGGCGCCGTCGTGCCGGTCGTCCGGCACGGCTGGTCCGACGTGGGCGGGGGCACCTTCGCGTTGGCGGTCGGCGACGCCTGGATCGCCAACGACCCGTTGACGGCGCAGGGCGCCAACCTCGGCTCCGCGCTGGCCTTCCAGCTCGCGGAAGAGCTCGCGACCCACCGGGGCCCGTACGACGAGGAGTTCTGCCGCACGGTCTCGGGACGGATGTGGACCACCGCCCGGCCCGTCGTGGAGTGGACGAACCTCTTCATCGGCGAGCCGCCGCCACAGGTGGCGAGGCTGCTGGCCGCGGCGGCGGGAGATCAGCGGGTGGCGGACGCCTTCGTGGCCAATCTCGACCGGCCGGAAGAGATGTGGCGGACCGTCAACTCCGCTGGCCAGACTGAGGAGTTCATTGCGCAGGCCCAGGCAGTGAGGAGCGGGGTATGAGCGTCGACGTCGGCCTGGTCTGGGACGCCGTGGGGGACATCGCCGGCGGTCGCGGCCTTCTGGAGACCGCGCGCACCGCCGGGCTGGACACCTTCCTGGTGTTCGACCACCTGATCAACGTCTTTCCCCGGCAGGCGTGGGACACCGATTTCAGCTACCTGGCGGCGGCGATGCCGACCCCCGACCGGTGTCTGGACTTCGCCACGGTGCTGGGCAACTTCGCGCCGCAGGCGGGGCCCGTCCGGCTCGCGATCGGGGTCACCGACCCCAACCGCCGGCACCCCGCCGTGCTGGCCCAGACCGCCCTCACCCTCGCCCACCTCACCGAGCGGGCACCGGTCCTCGGCATCGGCGCGGGCGCCGAGGAGAACCTCCGGCCCTACGGCGTACCGCACGACCGCAAGGTGAGCCGGGTCGAGGAGGCGCTGCAGATCCTCCGGATGTTCTTCGACGGCGAGGGGCCGCACGACTTCCGGGGCGAGTTCTTCACCCTGGACCAGGCGCTCATGGGCCTGCCCGCGCCCGAGGGCCGCACCCCGCGCATCTGGCTGGGCGGCAACCGCGACCGGATGCTGCGCCTGGCCGGCCGCTACGCCGACGGGTGGCTCCCGTCGGAGCTGATGACGCCCGACGAGTACGCCCGGCGGCTGGGCGTGGTGCGCGCGGCGGCCGTGGCGGCCGGCCGCGACCCCGACGGCGTCGTAGCCGCCGGCGGGGTGCCCATCGTGGTGGCCGAGACCGATGCGGCGGCCCACGCCCTGTTGCGCGCCAAGCCGCTCCGCTTCCTCGCCCTGCACGCGGGCGCGGAGTCCTGGCGGGCGCACGGGTTCGCACACCCCTTCGGGGAGGACTACCGGGGGCTGGTGGAGCTCCTGCCGCATCGGCTGACCCGTGCCGAGGTGGACCGCGCGATGGCGGCGGTCCCCGACGAGCTGGTGGCCGAACAGGTCGTCGTGGGGAGCCGGGAGACCGTGCTGAAGCGGATCGGGGAACTGCTCGACGCCGGCATGCGGCACCCCATGCTCATTCCGGCCTCGGCGATGGCCTCCCCCGAGGCCGCCGGGTTCACCATCGAGTCCATCGGTTGGCTCGCCGAGCGGCTGCGGTCGGCGTCCACCTCCGAGGGAGGGGTCGCATGACGAGCGTCGGCATCATCGGATCCGGCATATCCGGCGTACAACTCGCTTTACGGCTACAGCAGTTGGACATTGCGGCGACGGTCTACTCGACGCAGGACATCGACCAGCTCAAGTCCGGTCGACCGCGCAACTTCCCGGCGCGGTTCGCCCCCACCCAGGAGCGCGAGCGCCAGCTGGGGGTGTCCGCCTGGGACTTCCCGGACGCGCAGGTGCATCAATGGTCGCTCACCGTGCACACCGACGGGCCCACGCTCGCGTTCCCGGCCCGGCTCGCTCCGCCGTCCAGCGTGGTGGACTTCCGGCTGTACCTGCCGCATCTGCTGGGCGAGTTCGTCGCGCGCGGCGGCACGCTCGACGTGGGCGAGCCCGCGGTCGAGGACATCGCGCGGCGGCACGATCTGACGGTGGTGGCGAACGGCAGCCGCTCGTTGCGCGAGCTGTTCCCGCCGGTGCCGGAGCGCTCACCGCACACCACCCCGCAGCGCATCCTGTGCAGCGGGCTGTACTTCGGCATCGACGAGGCGGTGCCGCACTCGCTCGACATCCACTTCCTGCCGGGGATCGGGGAGATCCTGCGGCTGCCCTTCTTCTCCCCGGCCGGGCGGGCGGACGTGCTCGCCTTCGAAGCGGTGCCCGGCGGTCCACTGGAGTCGGTCAGCCATCTGGACGCCGACGCCGACCCGGGGGCCTTCCACCGCGCCGTGCTGGACCTCGTCGCGACGTACGCCCCGTCGCTCCGCGAGCGCATCGACACCGGGGACTTCGCGCTCATCTCGCCGGGGGAGGTCGCCCAGGGCGGGATCACGCCGGTGGTCCGCCGCGGCTGGGCGCGACTGGCCGACGGGCGCTGCGCGCTGGCGATCGGCGACGCCTGGATCACCAACGATCCGCTCACCGCGCAGGGCGCCAACCTCGGATCGCACTCCGCCTTCGCGCTGGCGGAGCTCATCTCGACGGCTCGGGGGCCCTACGACGAGGAGTTCTGCCGGTCCGCCTCCGCCGCGCTCTGGGAGCACGCGCGGCACGTCGTCGAGTGGAGCAACGCCTTCCTCGACGCGCCCGCGCCGCACGTGGCGGCGCTGTTCGCGCAGGCCGCGGCGGACCGGCGGGTGGCCGACGCGTTCGTCAGCGGGTTCCACGACCCGGTCGCCATGTGGCGCACGCTCTCCAGCGAGGAGGGCGTGGCGTCCTTCGTGGCCGCCTGCCGGAGCGGGACGCCGGCGGAGCCGAGCCCCGTCGGACCGCACCCCACCGGTCCACGGCAGGGCTGACCCCGCCCCGGCCTCGGTCCCGGTACCGATCCCGATCCCGATCCCGATCCCGAATCGCGACAAGGAGAGCGATGTCACTCCCGGACATGACGTACGACGAGAAGGGGCGGCTCATCCCGGAGTCCGAGCAGACCGCGGTCTGGCTGCTCGGCGGGCTGGCGCAGATCCGGGTTCCCGGCGCGGCGACCCGGAACTCCTTCACCGTCGTCCAGCACACGGGCAACCGCGGCTACACCACGCCGGTGCACGTCCACGACTTCGAGGACGAGATCTTCGTCGTCCTGGACGGCACCCTGCGCATGGTCTGCGACGGCGAGGAGCAGATCGCCGAGGCGGGCTCGACGATGATCGTCCCGCGGACGATTCCGCACGGCTTCGTGACGACGTCGCCCAACGCCCGCTTCCTGACCATCCACTCGACGCCGCAGCCCGACCGCAGACCGCAGTTCGACCTGTTCCTGGACGCCGAGATACCGCACGCGAAGGCGCTCACGCTGCCCACCAAGGACGTGGGCGGCCCCGACCTCGACCACATCATCGCCCTCGGCTCCCAGTACGGGTACGGCTACGCGGGCCCGCCGCTGACCCCCTAGGGCGGCACCGCCCCCCGACAGACCTGACAGACCCGACAGAAGAGACGCCATGTCGTTGAAGCTCATGACCCTGATGCTGTGCGTGTTCGGCATCACGACCGGTGAGTTCGTCATCGCCGGCATCCTGCCGGACATCGCGCACGACCTCGTAGTGTCCATCCCCGCCGCCGGCCTGCTGGTCACGGCGTATGCCATCGGAATGATCGTCGGCGGCCCGGTGATGACCGCGCTGACCGCACGGTTCGCCCGCAAGCCGCTGATCGTGGCCCTGCTCGTGATCGTGGTCGTCGGGAACCTCGCATCGGGCCTGGCCCCGGTCTACCCCGTGCTGTTCGTGGCACGGATCGTGACCGCGCTGGTGACCGCCACGTTCTTCGCCAACGCGATCGTCATCGCGGCCTCGACGGCGCCCGAGGGCAAGCAGGCGTCCACCGTCTCCAAGCTCGTCTTCGGGATGAACCTGTCGATGATGCTGGGGGCGCCGCTCGGCACCTTCATCGGCAACAACTTCGGCTGGCGGGCCACCTTCTACGCGATCTCGGCGGTCTGCCTGCTGGGCCTGCTGCTCGTGCTGCGGTTCGTACCGGACGTCGGCAGCTCCACGCCCGGCACGTCCGCCGTCGCCGAGCTGCGGGTGTTCGGCAACCCCAGTCTGCAACTCGCCATCGTCATCACGGCGGTCGCCAACATGGGGCTGCTGATCGTGTTCACCTACTTCGCACCGCTGCTCACCGACCTCACCGGCTTCGCGGCGGGCACCGTCCCCGTCCTGCTGCTCCTCTACGGCGTGGGCGCAGCGGTCGGCAACTTCGTCGGCGGCTGGCTGTCCGACCGGGCGTTGATGCCCTCGCAGGTCGGCCTGTTGGGGCTGCTCGCGCTCGGTCTGGTGGCCATGTGGGCGGTCAGCGGCAACATCGTGCTGACGGCGGTCATGGTGTTCCTGATCGGCGCGATGGGGTTCTCGGTCATCCCGGGGATGCAGACGCGGGTCCTGAACACCGCCAGCGCCGCCCCGACCCTGGCCATCGCGGTGAACGCCTCCGCGTACCAGCTCGCCGCCGCGCTCGCCGGCTGGCTCGGCGGCCGGGTCATCGACAGCGGACTGGGGCTGAAGTCCGTCTACCTGACCAGCGCCGCCGTCACCGTCCTGGGCATCCTCCTCAGCTGCTACGCGTGGTTGAGGGACCGTACGGCCGCCCGGCCCGGCGCGCAGGAGGAGGCGGCCGGGGCCGGAGCGTCGTCGGCCTGAGCCCCGCCGGCGGGGCCCGGGCGCGCTCCCACCGGTCCGACCGGGCCCTGCCGGATCCACCGCACACCGTCACAACGGGAGGAAGCAATGGCTCGTGAGGCCGCCCTGGCCACGGGGGAATGGGCCGAAGCGCACCTCGGCTCCGACGAGGTGGTCTTCGTCGAGACCGGCAACGAGGACACCGAGTACCGCAAGGGACACCCGCCGGGGACCGTCTGGATCAACTGGAGCGAGTTCCAGGACGAGGTGCGGCTGGGCGTCGTGGACCGGGCGGCGTTCGAGCGGCTGATGCGCCGGAAGGGCATCCGCGACGAGGACACCGTCGTCGTCCTCTCCTCGAACTCCAATCTGCTCGCCACGCTCGCCTACTGGTACTTCACCCTCTACGGGCACCGGTCCGTGAAGCTGCTGGACGGCGGACGGCGCAAGTGGGAGTCGGACGGCCGCCCCCTGACGACGCGGGTACCGGACCGCCCGGGCTCGGAGTACCGGGCCCGGGAGCAGGACGCGTCGGTCCGTGCGCTGCGCGACGACGTGCTCGCCGGCATCGGGGCCAGGAACATCATCGACGTCCGGGCACCGGAGGAGTACTCCGGTCGCACGTTCGCCCCGGGATTCGCCGGTGCGGCGTTCGCCCCCGGTCACGATCCCCACGAGGTGGCACAGCGGTCCGGGCACGTGCCCGGCGCGGTCAACCTCCCGTGGGAGGCGGTCGTCGCGGACGACGACACCTTCCGTTCCCAGGAGGAGCTCGCGCAGCTCTACTCCGGTCTGGACCCGGCCCTCGGCAGCATCACCTACTGCTGGGTCGGGGCCCGCTCGGCGCACTCGTGGTTCGTGCTGCGGGAGTTGCTGGGCTGGCCGGACGTCAGGAACTACGACGGCTCCTGGGCCGAGTACGGCTCGCTGATCGGGGTGCCGGTCGCGCGCGGTCCCGAAGGCTGACCCCGCTCCCGCCCCACATCCACATCCACATCCACATCCACATCCGCCAACAGGCATTGCACACCTAGCGGGAAGGAGAAGGGCCGGCCCGTGCGCACGGCCCACCACGTCGATGAACGGAAACAACAGGACGCCGTCCACCGGGACGACGGAGGCCGACGGCCGGCTGCGGGGCAAGGTCGCCCTGGTGACCGGGGCCAGCTCCGGGATCGGCGAGGCCGCGGCCAAGACGCTCGCCGCCCAGGGCGCGAGCGTGGTACTGGCGGCCCGGCGACAGAAGGAACTCGACCGGGTCGCCGGGGAGATATCCGACGCCGGCGGCACCGCGACGGTCGTACGGACCGACGTGTCCGTCGACGAGGAGGTGGCCGCCGCGGTGCGGGCCGCGGAGGACCACTACGGCGGGCTGGACATCGCCTTCAATAACGCCGGGGCGATGGGCACCATGGGCCGGGTCGCCGAGCAGCGGCCGGAGGTCTGGGCCGCCGACGTCGGTACGGTGCTGACCAGCGTCTTCCTGTGCATGCGGCACGAGATCCGGGCCATGGAGCGGCGCGGCGGCGGGACGATCGTCAACAACGCCTCCCAGCTGGGCATGGTGGGCTTCGGTCTCGGCATCAGTTCCTACGTCGCCGGCAAGCACGGGGTGGTCGGCCTCACCAAGGCCGCCGCGCTGGAGTACGCCGCGCAGAACATCCGCGTCAACGCCCTCGCGCTGGCCACCGTGGACACCCCCATGTACCGGGAGGGCGTGGGCGGGAACGCGGAGATGGAGCAGATGTTCGTCGGGCTGCACCCGCTCGGCCGGATCGCCAGCCCGCAGGAGGCGGCCTCCGCCGTGGCCTATCTGGCCGGCGACGAGGCGGGCTTCTTCACCGGCTCCGTACTGGTCATGGACGGCGGATGGACCGCCCAGTGACCCGGGCGCCCGGCCACTGACGGAGGAGAGGGCGGGACATGCTGACCGAACACCCCGCGTCCATCGGGCTCCACCACCGCCCCGGCCGCGTTCCGCGGATCGTCGGCTCCGGTCTGACGGTGCCGCTGGTGACCGGCCGACGGGTGCCGTACGTCAATCTCGACCACGCGGCGAGCACCCCCTGCATGGTCGAGGTGCGCCAGGGGGTGGAACGACTGCTTCCGTGGTACTCCAGCGTGCACCGCGGTGCCGGGTTCGCGTCCCAGGTGAGCACCCGGACCTACGAGCGGGCCAGGGACGCGGTGCGACGCTTCGTGGGCGCCGCGCCGGACGCCACGGTGGTGTTCACCCGCAACACCACCGACGCGCTGAACCTCCTGGGGCGGGCGGTGCCGCCGCACACCACGGTGTTCCGGTTCGCCGCCGATCACCATGCGGCGCTGCTGGCCTGGCGCGGTTCCCGGGTGTGCCGACTGGGGGTGCCCGCCGGTCCCGGGCAGGCGGTCGAGCTGCTGGCCGGGGCGCTGGCGGACGCGCCGCCGGGACCGAGGCTGGTGGTGCTCACCGGGGCGTCCAACGTCACCGGGGAGCTGTGGCCGGTGGCCGCGCTGGCCGAGGTGGCGGCGGCGCACGGCGCCCGTACGGTGCTGGACGCCGCCCAGTTGGCCGCGCACGGGCCGGTGGACCTCGCCGGGTGGGGAGTCGACTGGGTGGCGCTGTCCGGGCACAAGATGTACGCGCCGTTCGGTGCGGGCGCGTTGGTGGGCGCGGCCGACTGGCTGGCCGAGGCGGATCCCTACCTGGCCGGTGGCGGGGCGAGCGCGCGGGTCACCGCGGACGGCGGGCACGAGACGGTGGTCTGGTCGGGGCTGCCCCACCGGCACGAGGCCGGCTCCCCGAACGTGGTCGGCGCCCATGCGATGGCCGTCGCCTGCGAGGCGCTGTCGGCGGCCGGCTGGGACGCGATCACCGCGCACGAGCGGGCCCTGGCGGCCAGGTTGCGGGACGGGCTGGCGCGGATTCCGGGCGTGTGCCGGCTCGGGATGTGGGACGCGGGGTCGCCGGCGGTCGGCGTCGTGTCGTTCGGCGTCGCGCGCTGCGGCGGTGAGCCGGTCGACCAGCGCCTGGTCGCGACGGCGCTCTCCGCGGAGCACGGCATCGGTGTGCGGGACGGGGCCTTCTGCGCCCACCAGGCCGTCCGCGCGCTGCTGTGCCGCGCCCACCCGCACGAGCCGGGTCGGGCGCTGCGGGCCAGCATCGGCCTGGGGACCACCGCGGATCACGTCGACCGCCTGCTGTCGGCCCTGGCCGAGCTGGTGGCAGACGGCCCGCGCTGGACCTACCGGAACACGCCGGACGGGTGGTGTCCGGTGCCCGACCCCCGACCGCTGCCGGATTTCCTGGCGCACCGGGATATCCCGGAGGGCGTCCGACGGGAACAGGAAGGCGTCACACCATGAACTCCACCAGGGAACCGCGCAGGAAATTCGGCGTCATGCTCTATCCCGACCAGCCCTTCCCGGTGCTGGCCGAACGCCTGGGATGGCTGGAGGAGCTGGGGTTCGACCAGGTCTTCCTGCCGGATCACAGCGCCGACCTCCGGGACCCGCGCCATACCTGGTTCGACAGCTGGACCGTCCTCGCCATGGCCGCGCTGAGCACCCGGCGGATCAGGATCGGCACGCTCGTCGCGAACCAGATCCTGCGCCCGCCGGCGCAGCTGGCCAAGCAGGCGATCGCGCTGGACCACATGTCGGGCGGTCGGTTCGAACTGGGCGTCGGCGCCGGCCTCTTCGCCTGGGACCACCACAGCGTCGGTGGGGTTCCGTGGCCGCCCGGCGAGCGGGTGCGGCGGTTCGCCGACTATCTGGCCATCGTGGACGGCGTGCTGCGCGGCGGGGTGTTCAGCCACCCCGGTACCCACCTGTGGGCCCGGGACGTGGTGACGGTGCCGGGGTCGTTGCAGTCCCCGCGCCTGCCGCTCATCGTCGGCGGCCAGTCGCCGACCCTGGTGCGGGTCGCCGCCGAACTCGCGGACGCCTGGAACACCCACGGCCCGCCCGGCGCGACGGCCGAGGAGGTGCTCCGCATCACGACGGAGCAGAACGCGCGGATCGACCGGCTGGCGTCGGCGGCCGGACGGGACCCGTCGGAGATCCGGCGGGCGTACACGATCTTCGGCCCGTGGGACCCGAGAGCCGGGCGCCACGGCTACGAGGAGATCTTCGAGCGCTTCGGCACGGCCGGTGTGACGGAATTCGTCCTCGACTGGCCCGGCGAGCGGCACGCCGAGGAATTCGCGCGCGTCGCCCGCGAGGTGATTCCGCCGCTGCGCGGCGACTGAAGTGAACGTAACGGGGGCGGACGCCCAGCAACTCGCGTCTACGAAGGTGACAGCAATGACAGCAGAAGTGACCGGAACACCCGGCGGGCAGGCGCCCGGCACCCAGCCCGAGGGCCGGCACCGGCCCGCGGCGGCGATCGCGGTGACGGGGGCGGACCGGCAGTACGCGGATCTCGTGAGCGGGCTCAACCAGCGGTACACCGCCGCTCCGGAGGCGATCCGGTTGGCCACCTCCACCGAGCAGGTGGTCGGCGTCGTGCAGGAGGCCGTGCGCCGGGGCAAGCGGCTGAGCGTGCGGTCCAGCGGGCACTGCTACGAGGCTTTCGTCTACCACCCGGACGTGCAGATCATCCTCGACATGTCCGGTATGCGGAACATCTCCTACGACCCGCGTCTGAACGCCATCGCGATCGAGTCGGGAGCCACCAACCTCCAGGCGTACCAGACCACTTACCCGCGCTGGGGCGTCGTCGCGCCCACCGGCTTCTGCTATTCGGTCGCCATGGGCGGCCATGTCAGCGGGGGTGCCTGGGGGCCGCTGTGCCGGACCCACGGGCTGGTCGTCGATCACCTCTACGCGGTGGAGGTCGTGGTGGTGGACGCCGCGGGGCGCGCCCGCGCGGTCGTGGCCACCCGGGAGGAGGACGATCCGCACCGGGATCTGTGGTGGGCCCACACCGGCGGCGGAGGCGGCAACTTCGGCGTCGTCACCCGCTACTGGTTCCGCTCCCCGGGGGCGAGCGGCCGGGACCCGCGCGGGCTGCTCCCGAGGCCGCCCGCCGAACTGCTGGTGAACGCGGTGAGTTGGCCGTGGTCGGAGCTCGGCCGGGCGGACTTCCACCGGCTGACGCAGAACTACGCGGAGTGGCACGTGGCGAACTCCTCGCCCGACAGCCCGCAGCGCGCCCTGATCAGCCAGCTGGTGCTCAACCACCGCTCAGCCGGGCAGATCGGCATGGTGGCCCTCGTCGACGCCTCGGTCCCGGACGCCGAGCAGATCCTGTCCGACTACCTCAAGCAGTTGGGCGACGGCGTCGGCGTCGCGCCGGGCGCGATGACCGCGGCGATGGGCGAACTCCCCGCCCTCCCGCGGTTCGCGCAGGCCCGCCGGCTGCCGTGGCTGCACGCCGTCCGGATGCTCGGCACCACCAACAGCGTGCTCAACGACCCCACCCTGCGGGCCGAGTACAAGTCGTCCTACATGCGGGCGGCCTTCCCCGACAGTCACCTGGAGGCGCTCTACCGGCACCTCACCCGCGACGACCTGAGCAACCCGAACCTCAATGTGCTGCTGACCTCGTACGGCGGTCGGATCAACGCCGTCGACCCGGCCGCCACGGCGGCCCCGCACCGGGGCGCCGCCTTCAAGATGCTCTGGCAGGCGTTCTGGAACGACCCCGCCGACGACGACCGGTACATCGGCTGGGCCCGGGACTGCTACCGCGAGGTGTACGCGGACACCGGCGGCGTCCCGGTCCCGGGCGACGTGACCGACGGGTGCTACGTCAACTATCCCGACATCGACCTCGGCGATCCGCGTTTCAACACGTCCTCGGTGCCCTGGCACGACCTGTACTACAAGGAGAACTACCCCCGCCTGCAGCAGGTCAAGAAGCGGTGGGACCCGCGGAACGTCTTCCGGCACGCCCAGTCCGTCACCCTGCCCGACGCCTGACCGCGTCGGCCGGACACCGAGCCGTTCCGCAAGCCCAACTCCCGCCAAGGAGCCTTCAGATGACGTCCCTGCTCGCCGTGTCCGGGAGCCCGTCCGCGGATTCGCGCACGGCGCTGCTGGCCGGCCACCTCGTGCGGCGCCTGTCGCTGGTCGGCCTGCCGACGACCCACCTCAGGGTCCGGGACCTGCCGGCGGCGGAGCTGCTGGCCGGCCGGACCGAGCACCCGGCGCTGCGGCGGTCCCTGGACGCGGTCGAGGCCGCGTCCGGGATCGTCGTGGCCACCCCCGTGTACAACGCCGCCTACAGCGGCCTGCTCAAGGCGTTCCTCGACCTGCTGCCCCGCACCGGCCTGGCCGGGAAGGCGGTGCTGCCGCTCATGACCGGCGGCAGCTCCGCACACGCCCTGGCGATCGACTACGCGCTGCGCCCGGTGCTGTGCGCGCTGGGCGCCCGGCAGGTCGTCCGCGGCGCCTTCGTCCTGGACCGGACGATCGAGCCGGGCCCCGACGGTGCCCTGCGGATCCACCCGGACACCGCGCCCCGCCTGGACCGGGCCCTCGACGAGTTCCTCGTGGCCCTCACCGACGGCGTCACGGTCTCCGCCTTGACCGGGAGTTGAGGCGGCTCGCCCCCGCGTCGCCGTCGCGGGGCGAGCCGGCCGGGTCAGGCCGAGGCGGCGGGTGCCGCCCCGGCGATGAGCAGGTCCAGCAGCGACAGCAGGGCGCCGCGGACGTCCTCGCGGGAGCGGGCGTCGAGCATCAGGACGGGGGTGTCCGGGTCGCCCAGGTGCAGGGCCGTCCTGATCTGCTCGGCGGTGTACGGCTGTTCGCCGTCGAAGCAGTTGGCGCCGATGACGAACGGAAGCCCACGGCTCTCGAAGAAGTCGATGGCCGGGAAGCTGCGGTCCAGCCGTCGGGTGTCCACCAGGACGATCGCGCCGAGCGCCCCCGCCAACAGGTCGTCCCACATGAACCAGAAGCGCTCCTGGCCCGGGGTGCCGAACAGATAGAGGACCACGCCGGCATCGGACAGGGTGATCCGGCCGAAGTCCATGGCGACGGTGGTGGCGGTCTTGAACTCGATGCCGTCGAGGTCGTCGACGCCGATCCCCGCGGCGGTCAGCCGCTCCTCGGTGCGGAGCGGCTCGATCTCGGAGACCGCCTCAACCAAGGTCGTCTTCCCGACCCCGAACCCACCCGCGATCAGGATCTTGACGGGGGACTCTTCCTGGGCGCTGGTGTCATATCCGGGCAAGGTTGTCCCTGATTTTCATGAGCAGGTGGACGTTGGAGGTTTCGTTCGCTTGCAGGGGCGGCCGGTGCTGGATCAGGCCGCGCTCCACCAACTCGCTGAGCAGGAGCACCATCGGGGTCAGCCGCATGTGCATCCGCGCAGCGATCTCGGCGACGGCGCGCCCGTTCGGTGGTTGGCACATGCCGAGGATGGCCTGCCACTCGGTGGGCAGGCTGCCGTCGGCATCGGGCGCGACCCTGGCGGTGATCAGGGTGTCCATGGTCAGGGCGGCGCCGGGTGCGGTCGTCCGCCCGTCGGTGAGGGCGTACAGCCGCGCCCGCCGCCCCCTGCCGGGCTGTTGTCCGGCGGTCATGACGGCTTGGGTGCCGGAACCCGCTCGGGGGTGCCGAGCCACTCGCCGAGCGCCTGCGAGGCCCGGACCACTTCGCCGCCGAGCTCCCCGAGGCGGGCCTTGCGCGAGGTCACGACGATGAGCGTGCTGCCCTCGCCGCACCCGACGATGCACAGGTAGCGCTCGTTCATCTCCACCAGTTGGCGGATGACCCGGCCGCCGTCGACCTCCCGGGAGATCGCCTTCATGGTGGCCGCGATGCCGGAGGACGCCGCGGCTATCCGTTCCGCCTGGTCCCGTTCCAGTTGGTACGCGCTGAGCATGATGCCGTCGTTGGAGAGCAGCACGGCGCCCTCGATGCCGGCGATCCGGCTCAGATTGTTGTCGAGGATGCTGTAGATCACGTCGTTCGTCGTCATGACTTGTCCCGTCGGAGCTCGATTTCCACTGTCTCGGTGCCCTGCTCGTAGTCCGCCCAGGCGTCGGCGACCTCTTCGGGTGTCGCGGTGTCCTGGCTGACCGGTTCCGAGGTGCGGCGTTCGCGGAGCTGCTGGGCGATGTGCGTCTGCGGTCTGCGCTCCGGCAGGGGCGGCGGGGCGGCGCCGTCGGCGGGCGGGGTGCGTACCGCCGCCGGCGCCTGGCTCGGCTGCCGGCGTGGCAGCCCGGCCACGGTGGCGGCGAGGGCGGGGGCGGAGGGGCGCGGGTGCAGGGTGAGTTCGGGCTTGCGCGCGTCCCGGCGCTCCGGCGCGGGGGTGCGGGGCGCCGCCGCACCCGGCGTGCTCGCCGGCTCGCTGCGGACCAGGTGCTCGGCGGGAATGATCACGATGGCGGAGGTCCCTCCGAACGTCGAGCGGCGCAGGGTGACCCGGGCCTGGAGCTGGTCGGCGAGGTGCCCGACCACGAAGAGGCCGAGCCGGTGGGCGTTCTCGGCCAGGACGGAGTAGGGCGGCGCGGCGTGCAGCCGGCCGTTCATCTCCTCGTAGCGCTCGGCGGCCACCCGCGGACCGCGGTCCTCGATCTCCACCGACAGCCCGTCCGTGACGAGTTCGGCCCGGATGGCGACCTTCGATGCGGGCGGGGAGAACCGGGTCGCGTTGTCCAGCAGCTCGGCGAGGAGGTGGCTGATCGCGCTGATCACCCGCGGCTCGACGCTGACCTCGTCGAGGGCGATCCGCTCGATCCGCCGGAACTCCTCGACCTCCGCGGCGGCCTCGCGCAGCAGGTCCGCGACGCGCATGGGCTCGACGTGCGGGTCGGGGATCTCGCCGTCCGCCAGGATGAGCAGGTTCTCGATCTGCCGGCGCATGCCCACGGTCAGCTGGTCGGACTTCATCAGCTCGGCGAGCAGCGCCTCGTCGTGGCCGAAGGTGTCCTGGAGCTCCTCGGTCAGGCCCAGTTGGCGGCTGACCAGGTTTCCGGTGCGGGAGGCGATACCGGCTGCGAACATGCCGAAGCCGCGGCGTTCGTCGGCGAGCTGCCGGTGCCCGTCGACGGACACCGCGACGGAGCGGGCGAACGCGTCACTGATCCGGCCGACCTCGTCCTGCTCGTTGCTCTCCGTCGGCAGCGCGTCGGGGTCGATGCCCTGACCGCGCTGCAACCGGTCCACGATCTCCGGCAGGGTCTCCTCGGCGACGGTGACGGTGCGTTCGTGCAGCAAGGCCAGGCGGCGCAGCACGGTGCGCGTGGCGAACACCGCGACGGCCACCACGAGCAGCAGGGCGGCGGCGCTGCCGCCGACCATCCACCACAGGTCCATCTCCAGGTCGTCGGCGGTGGCTTCGGCGCTCGCGAGCACCGCGCGCAGCTGGCCGGCGCTGACCGCGGTCAGCTGCGGGACGAGCTGTTCGTACATGGCCGGCCAGCCGTGCACCACCTGGGGCAGCACGACGCCGCCCGAAACGATCTGGTGGTCGGAGAGGGCCGCGTCCTCGATGCGGACCTTGGTCTTCCAGACGTCCGAGGACTCGATCCGCGCGAGGGACCGCTGTCCGTTTTCGGGCAGATTCGGAACGATCGACGCGTCGTAGAGGTACCGGTGGGCGCCCACGGCGTTGGTGAGCTCGCCGAACTTCGCCCCGCTCAGCTTCCCGGACGGGCCGGCGGACGCCAGGACGGCGTCCTCGCGCGCGAGGAGATCCTTCGCCTCGATCAGGGCGAGCACCGGCCGGCTCTGCTGGCTGAGCGCCGCGTCGTCCAGGTCGCTGAACTGGCCGAAGATGCTGATCAGCCGCTCGATCACCCCGCTGTAGTAGGCGGTGGTCCGGTCCGCGCCGCCGCTGCGGACGTCCGTGCGCTCGCGGTAGGCGCCGAGCTGTTCCAACTGCTTCTGCGCATCGCGGACATGCCGGTCGATCCGGTCGCCCTCCTCCGGGTCCGCGGAGTCGGCCGCCCGCCGGAACGCGGCCACCGCCTGGTCCGTGGCCGCGCGCCGAGCGCTCAGGTCGGCGTGCGAGACCGGCGCCCCGGCCCAGCGCGCGGCCGTCGTGCTGCGCTCGGCCTGCAACGCGGACATGAGCCCGTACAGGGGGGCACCGATCCGCTCGCCGTCCGCCACGTCCTCGCGCAGGTTCGCCGACTGCTCAAGCAACCGGTCCGCGGTGAGGGAGACTTGGGCGCCCATGGCCACGGTGGGCACCACGGCCAGCCAGATCAGCAGGGTGCGCAGCCGCAGCACACCCCGTCGCCGATTTCTCGCGGTCTTTCTCTGGCCGTCGGGCCGTGGGCCGTCGGGATCTATCGCAGTCATCAGTCCTCGTGGGCGGAGATGAGATGGGTACAGAAGACCAATACGGTTCGGCGATTCCGCCCGGGTAGGGGGAAGGCGCCGGTCCGGCATCGGCAGGCCGTGGGGGTGCCGATCATAACCAGCCATCAGGCGAAGGGGAGAAGTTGCCTCGGCGGGCGACGGGCACTATGGACCGGCGCGTGTGCCAGGCTCCGAGCGTCCCTTCACCGCCGCGCCGCCTCCGCCACCATCTCGGCCCGGGCCAGCCGCACCTCCTCGATGGCCTGGAGGTGCCCGCCGTCCGCCGCACAGCGTCCGGCCCGCTCCAGCAGCCGCCGGGCATCCTGCGGCGCCGCGCCGCCCCGGACGCGGGCCAGCGCCGTCAGGGCGAACGCCAGCGCCGTGCCGCCGAACGGCTCCGCCAGTTCGACCGAGGCCAGCGCCAGGCGCTGGGCGTCCGCCCGTTCACCGCGCAGCAGATGCAGTTCCGCCAGGTTGGCCCGTTCGAAGGCGGTCGCCGTGGGGCGGCCGGCCTGTTCGGCCAGGGCCAGCGCGCGGCGCCCGTACACCAACGCCGCACCGTGCCGTCCCGCACGGCGCTCGGTCTCCCGCAGCACGGACAGCACGGTGGCCAGCAGCGCCCGGTCACCGGACGCCTCGGCCGGCGCCAGCGCCGCCGTTGCCGGGCCGGCCGCCTCGCCGGCGAGGCCGGACAGGCCCAGGCAGACGGTCTGCTGGGCCAGCGCACGGGCCAACAGCACCGGATGGTCGGCCCCCCGCGCGGCCCCGGCGCAGCGCTCCGCCGCTCGCGCGGCCGCCAGGCCCTCCCCGTACCGTCCGCAGTAGGAGAGCACCGCCGAACGCGCCATGTGGTGCGCGGCCCGGATGTCGTCGGGGGTGTCGGGGCCGGGCGGATGGGCGTCCAGCACCGCCAGCGCCGCGTCGCTGCGACCGCGGCCGAGCACCTCCGCCAGCCGGGCGGCGGCCAGGGCGCAGGCGTCGCGCAACCCCTGGCGTTCGTACCCGTGCAGGGCCTCGCGCGCCACGGTGAGGGCCTCCGCGTACCGCCCCGAACGGTCCAGGTGCAGCGCCCAGTCCAGCCGTACCCGTGCCGCGTCCGCCTCCGGCCGCGCCGCGCCGCCGTGCGGTCCGCGGTGGTCGGCCAGGGCGCGCCGCAGATCGGCGCGGCGGCGCGCCAGGCGCTCCCGGGCCGGTTCGGCCCAGGGGGCGTGACGGTCCTCGGGCAGCAGCTCCCCGCACAACTCCTCCAGTGCGCGGGCGAGTTCGGGACGTCCACCCCCGTCGAGGGCCCGTCGGGCGAGGGTCTCGGCCTCGTCGACGTCCACGCGTACCGTGTCGGGTACCAGTCGCAGCAGATCGCCGTCGGCGGCCAGATACGCCGAGGTGCCGCGCGGCGGCAGTTCGGGTTCCAGCGCGTGCCGGGCGGTGTGCAGCGCCACCCGCAGACTGCCCAGTGCGGCGCGGAGTTCGGCGTGCGGCCAGCACACCGCCATGATCTGCTCGCGGTGCAGCGCGTGATCCGGGGCGAGGGCGAGCAGCTTGACCAGGGTCCGGGCGCCGGGCCGGGACCAGCGCGCCACCAGCGGCGCGCCGCCCTCGCGCGCCAGCCGGAACCCGCCGAGCAGGCCAATGCGCAGCAGTGGGGGATTCATGAGCCGGACACTCTAACCCGCAGTGAACTCCTGGGGCAGATACGAGAGTTACACCCGCGTTACTGGCCGGATCTGGTCCCTGGTCGGGGCACGTCGCCCGGGGTGCACCCGTGGGAACGCGTCAATGTCGCCGGGTCCGCCCGGTGGCCGGGTGACGTGCGTTGACGATGCGACGGGGGGTGCTGAGGATGGGCCCGTGCACAGCGCCCGGCCGGCGACGTCTCCCCCACCGACCCCGTCCCGAGGAGGAAGCGTGAAGCGTTCCTACGCCCTTGCGGCGTCCGTTCTCGTCCTGTTGTCCGGTACGGCCGTGGCGGCCAACGCGGCCAACGCGGCCGGCACGCCGCGCGGCGGCCCCGCCACCGCGCCCGCACGGCACCACCTGTCGGCCGCCGCGGCCTGGTGCGCGCAGCAGGGCGGCACGGCGGAGACCCGCGTGCCCTACTACACCAGCACCGGCAACAAGATCACCCCGCTGGGCGGTGAGCGCGAGATGTGCCTCTTCACCGCCGGTGACGGCAGCAAGATCATGATCGGTGCGGACACCCTGGCCGCGGACAAGCCGACCCTGGCCGCGCTCGCCTACGTCCGCAAGCCCAGCGGCCCGAGCAGCCCCGGCAATCCCTCCATCGCCTACTGCCAGGGCATCAACGGCACCGCCATGTTCGGCAACCGGCCCACGGACGGCGGCGGTTGGGGTCCCAAGAACGAGACCGACCCCTCGAAGGCGACCTCCGCCTGCATGTTCGCCGACGGCTCGGTGATCGACGCCTGGGGGCTGAAGTACCACCAGGGCGGCGTCATCCGCGGCGCCGACCTGACGAAGAAGTTCCGCGCCACCATCCCGGGGGCGTGACGGCGGGCGGCGCTGCCGGGTCGGGCGGTGTCCGGTGCGGCGAGAGTGTGTGCCGGACACCGCCCGGCGGACGGGACTGCGCGGGCAGACCCTAGAGACTCCACGACACCGTGCCGTCCACGGAGACCAGGACGGCGAGGACGACGAGGTCGGCGACGCCGAGGGCGATACCGGACCAGGCCCGGGCCCGCCGGGCCGTACCGCCCCCCAGGGCGAGCAGGCCCAGCACGAGGGCACTGGGTCCGAGCAGCACGTTCCCCACCAGGAGTCCCACCAGGCCGAGGACGAAGGCCGCCACCGCCATGCCGTCGGCGTCCCGCCCCCGGCCACGGGTGCCCCCGACGGCCGCGCTCCTCGCCTCCGTCCCGCTGTCCGCGTTCTTCCTTCCAGGTGCGGTCATCGTCATCCCGCACACCTCCCTCAGCGGTCGTTGAGGCGCTCGCGCACCAGGAACACCAGCAGCCAGGCACCGATCCCGACGCCGGCGGTCACGCTGGCGGACACCGGTAAATGGGCCACGGCGCCCAGCAGGATTCCGAGCACCACGTACGCAGCGATAACTGAAACCATCTCCGGCCCCTCCTCGGTCGGTTCGGTCGGTTCGGTCGGTCCTCGACGGTCGCCGCCGTGTGGCCAGGAGGCGGCGCCCGCGGCGCGCCGGGGCGCGCTCAGAAGTCGTCGTCCTCCTCCGCGTAGAGGGCCTCGGTGACGGCGAGCGCGAGGACCTCGGGCGTGCCCTCGTAGATCCGGGCGCCGAACGACTCCCGGACGAACTTCTCGATCCCGTACTCGCGCAGGTAGCCGCGCGCCCCCATGAGCGACATCGCCTCCTCGGCGACCTCGATCGCGATGCGGTCGGCGAAGAGCTTCGCCGCGGCCGGCTCGTACGCCGGAGCCGGCAGTTCGGTGTCCGCCAGGTGGGCCGCCCGCAGATAGAGCATCCGGGCCGCGTCGATCTTGGCCGACATCTCGGCGAGCTTGCGGGCGCTGAACTGGTGCCGGTACAGCGGCACCCCGCCCTGGACCCGGTCCCCCGCGAACTCCTTCGCGCGCTCGAACGCCCCGCGGGCGATGCCGGTCGAGATCGCGGCGACCGTGGCCCGGGCCATGTTCATCTGCTGGATGTTGACGACCATGCCGTTGCCCTCGCCGCCGACGACCTGATCGGCGGGCACCACCACGTCGGTGAACACGAGCTCGGTGCCCAGGCAGGCCCGGTAGCCCATCTTGTCCGCGACCGGGCCGCGGGTGACGCCCTCGGCGTCGAGCGGGACCATGAAGCAGGTCAGGCCGGTGGCGCCGGGACTGCCCACCAGGTTGCCGTACACGCTGGCGAAGTGCGCGACCTTGCCGTTGGTGATGAAGCGCTTGCGCCCGTTGAGGACGTAGCCGTCGCCGACCTTGCGCGCGCTGAGCACGTCGGCGGCGTGCACCGCGTTCTCCGGGATCAGCAGGTCGCAGCCGGCCAGGTCCTCGGTCACCGCGTTGCAGGCGAGCACCGGGTCCGCCGCGTTGAACAGCGGCAGGTACCGGCTCTGCAGGCGCGGGTCGCCGGACAGCAGGACGGGGGCCTGGCCGAGCAGCGTCGCCCCGAAGATCAGCGCGGTGCCCGCGCAGACCGCGGCGAGCTCCTCCAGGGCCACGGCGACGCCGAGCACGCCGTGGCCGAGCCCGCCGTACTCCTTGGGGATCACGAGTCGGAACAGCCCCAGTTCGTGGCCCCGGCGCACCAGTTCCCAGTCGAAGTCGTCGGCGGGTGCCTGGTCGTTGCGGGAGACCCGCGGCCGCACGACCTCGTCGGCGAAGTCGCGGACCTGTTGCTGCAGCACCGTCAACTCCGGTGTGAGCGAACCGAATGCGAGGTGATCGGTAGCGGTCGTCATCAGGACATGTCCCCCTCGGGTGTGGAAAGTGAAGTCACGCTGCGGCGACGCCGGCCCGGGCGGCGATCTCCGGGTAGCGGTCGAACGCGGGCTGGAGCAGCGGGACGAATTCGAGCACCTTGGCCACGCTGCCGCGGATGCGGACCTTGCCGGTCGCCAGGGCGACGGGCATCAGCAGGCGTCCGGACCACAGTGCGTGCGCGGTGTCGCACGACATCTTGATGTTGATCACTGCCTTGTCGACGCCGGCGTCGACCGTGACGCCGTCCGGGTCGACGTACAGCTCCACGTCGGGCTTGGACTGCACCAGGCGCAGGGTCAACCCGGCCTCGCGCATCCGCGCGGTGAACTGCTCGTCGGACAGCAGGATGGTGAAGAGGTGCGCGAACACGCCGGCGGCCTGTTCCTTGGTCCGGAAGTACGCCATGGTCTCCCCCAGGGATGACGGTGTGGTGGTGAGGGTCGTGGTGGTGCGGCGGTCGCCCGCCGATGAACCCGCCGGCGAGGTCACCGGCCGGCGTCGGCGCCCGGCGGATCGTGGCGGTGGGCCTTCGCCTGCACGATGTGACGCTGCAACAGGAGCAGGTTCAGCGCCCGCGCGGCGCCGACCCGCAGCCGGGATCCGAGCGGCCGGAGCATCTGGTGCACGTCGATGACGGTGTGGCGGCGCACCGGGCGGCCGGCCAGCAGCTCGACGACCGCGCGGCTGGCCAGCACCCCGAAGAGGTCGGCGGTGTAGACGAGTTGCGGAAAGCCGTCGTTCTGCCCGCGCACCAGCCGCAGCAGCTCCGGGATGATCTCCAACGGGATCGCGGCCCGCGGCACCACGTTCGCCAGGAACCCCAGCGGTCCGGTGCGCGCGACGTCGGCCGGCCTGATCCGCCCGTCCAGCGGTGCGCGCCGCGGCTTGCGGTAGTCGTACACCAGCATCGCCTGGGTGCCCGCCACGTCGTACCCGCAGAGCACGGGTACCCGGTGCCGGGCGGCGTGCACATGGAGTGAGATCTTCTCCTTGATGGGCTCCGGGGTGGTCACGTCGATCGCGTCGACGATGACGTCCGCGGCGCGCACCAGCTCCTCGACGTTGTCGGCCGTGATGCCGTCCTGCACCACCCGGACCGTGCAGAACCGGTTGATGTCGCGCGCCCGTTCCGCCTGCACCAGCGCCTTGCCGCGGCCGACGTCGCTGAACCACGCGCGCTGCCGGTTGAGGTTGGCCAGGTCGTAGGAGCCGGGCTCGGCGAGCACGAACCGTTCCGCGCCCAGTCGCACCAGGGGCTCGATCACGGCACCGCCGATGGAGCCGCAGCCGGCCACCAGGACGGTCGCCCGGCGCAGCGACTCCTGGTCCCGCGCGGAGAGCAGTCCGCGGTTGCGGGTCACCAGCTCGGCGTAGTACGCGTCGTGGGTGAGTTCGCGGCCGTGCTCGTCGCCGTCGTCCGACAGGCCGATCGACACCGAGGGTGAGGTCATGACGCACCGTCCCCGCGGCGCTTGGTGGTGGCGCGCCCCGGCAGTGCCGCGGCCAGGCCGCCGACCAGCCGCCGACCGGCCACCGCGATCTTCAGGACCGCCCGGCCGACCGTCCCGTTCGTCGCCTTGAGCGACGGCAGCAGGCCCAACTGGCGCAGCACACCGGAGGCATCGAAGTAGAAGTCGTCGACCAGGAACTTGCCGGCCCGCATCCGGACCATGCTCATTCCGTTGATCTCCACGATCCGGCCGGTGGCGGGCACGCCGAGGTACTCGGCGCGGTGGGTGCCGCGCATCGTCCACTTCTCGGCGACCCGGTCGCCCCGCGCGAGGCGCTCGCCGACCGCGAAGGTCAGGTCGGGGAACGCGGTGAACAGCTCGCCCAGGAACCCGCCGACCTCGGCCCTGCCGCGGTAGGTCGCCTCCAGCGCGATGTTGTTCCAGGTGATGTCCGGCTGGTAGAAGCCGAGCACGCCCTCGATGTCGTGCGCGTTCCAGTACGGCAGCACGTCGGCGACCGCGGCGAGGTTCGCCCGCTCCTCCGTGGTGTGGTCCTGCGTATCGGTCATCGTCATGCGGTGCTCTCCATGGGTTCCGGGGTGTCCACGCGCCGGGGCGCGGACGGGCCCTCGTGCGACAGCTGCGGCAGGATCGGGCGCAGCCACTTCGGCAGCCACCAGTTGGCGCCGCGCGCCAGTTGCATCGTGGCGGGCACGATGATCAGTCGGACGATCGTGGCGTCGAGCAGCACGCCGATGGCGAGGCCGATGCCGATCTCCTTGAGCGTCTCCACCGAGGAGGCGGCCAGCGAGCCGAACGTGGCGATCAGGATCATCGCGGCGGCGGTGATCAGGCCGGCGGTCTGCTGGAGCCCCAGCGCGACCGACCGCTCCGTATCGCCGGTGCGCTCGAAGTTCTCCCGCACACGGGAGAGCAGGAACACCTCGTAGTCGGTGGACAGGGCGAACAGGATGGTGAACACGATCATCGGGGTGATCACGCTCAGCCGTCCCTGCGAGGTGAAGCCGAGCACACCCTCGCCGTGGCCGTCCTGGAACACCCAGACCAGCGCGCCGTAGGCGGCCACGAGCGGGAGCACGCTGGTCACCACGGCCTTGAGCGGCAGCAGCAGGGAGCGGAAGAACAGCAGGAGCAGCGCCAGGATCGCCAGGGTGATCACCGCCGCGACGATCGGGAAGCGCCCGTACAGCGACGTCTCGAAGTCGACGAACGAGGCCGCGTCACCACCGACCTGGACGTCGTACCCGCGCAGGCCGGTCAGCTCCGGCAGCACGTGCTCGCGCAGATCGGTGACGTAGTCGAGGTGTTCGCGGTCGTACATCTCCGCCTTGGGCACCACGGTGATCGTCGCGGTGTCCGCGCGGGAGTGCAGGTTGACCAGCCGTGCGACCGGCGCGCTCCGCGCCGCCGGCGCCCCGTCGAAGGAGTCCTTGCGCAGCTTCGCGAACGCGCCGTCCGGGAGCTTGCCCAGCATCGTCGAGAGCGAGGCGACCTGTTCGGTGCGCGGGTCCCGCGCCAGGGTGTCGGTGGTCGTGCGCAGCGCGATGAGGAAGTCGGGCGTGAACGCGCCGTTCCGGTCCCGGCTCCGGATCGTGATCTTGATGGGGGTGAGCGCGTTCTTGGTGAACGCGGACTCGACCTCCCGCGCGCCGACCGCCGAGCCGGTCGACGACGGCAGCGCGCCGGTGTTGGCGCCGACGAATTCCATGTGCAGGGTCGGCAGGGAGAGCACTCCCAACAGCAGCACGGAGAGCAGCAGCCAGCCGGTCGGCCGACGGGTCACCGACATGCTGAGCCGGTACCAGACACCGGAGTTCGGGGCCTTCGGCTTCGGAGCGGGCATCACGCGCAGCCGCTCGATCCGGTCCCCGAGGAGGTACAGCAGCGCGGGCACCAGCGTCATGGCGCCGGCCAGGCCGACGGCGGAGACCAGGGCGACGCCGAAGGTGATGGACCGGACGATCATCATGTCGCGGAAGACGACCGTGACCAGGACCATCGACAGCAGCAGCGTCAGTCCGCTGAACAGCACCGAGCGCCCGGACGTCGTCAGCATCGCGGTCACGGCCCGGGACGCGGTGCGACCGGCGGCCCGTTCCTCGCGCACCCGGCGCACCATGATCAGGCAGAAGTCGATGGCGAGACCGAGACCGATCAGCGAGCCGATGTTCAACGCGAACACCGAGATCGGGAACTGCGCGCCGAGCAGGCCGAGCACCCCGGTCGCGGTGGCCACCGCGATCCCGCCCAACAGCAGCGGCACGAGGGCGGACACCGCCGTCCGGAAGAAGATGAGCAGGAAGACGGCGACGACCGGGAAGGTGATGGCCTCGGTCTTCGTCAGGTCGTCCTGGCTCAGCTGGTAGGTGTCGTACTGCACCGCGGGAAACCCGGTGATCTTGACGTCGATGCCCGCGTCCGCGGTCCGCTCCCGCAAGGCCGGGATCGCGTTCTGCGCCGCGCTCTGTCCGCCGGACAGCACCACCGTCGAGAGGGCGGTGTGCCGGTCCCGGCTCACCAGCTCCGGATTGCCGGAGGTGGCGAAGCCGCGGACCTCGGCCACGCCGGGCACCTTGCGCAGCCGTTCGTCGACCACCGCCGCCTTCTTGGCGAAGGCGGGGTCGGTAACCGGGCCGTCGGAGGTGTAGACGACCACGGCGCTGGTCGCGGTGGAGTCGTGGAACTCGCGGTCCAGGAGCTGCGCGACGGCTTGGGACTCACTGCCCTCGACGTCGAACCCCGCGCCCTGCAAGGTGGTTTGGGCCTTGCCCGCGAACGCTCCGAGCGCGCCGGCGACGAGCAGCCACAGGATCACCACCCACCATCGGCGGCGAGCCAGGAACTCGCCTGCCCGGGCGAACCGGTCGCCCTTTCCCTCAGACATCGTGCTTGCCTTCTCCATGGTCGTCGAACAGCTTCAGGAGGCCATGCGGAGGAGGTCGCCGAGACGGCTGTGCACCCGTTGTGCCGCGATCCGGGTGAGCCTGCGGTCGACCTCGGCGACCCGCTCCAGGTAGTGCCGATAGTCCACGCTGCGCAACCGCCACAGCCGCAACGGCGTGGCCGCGACCACCGACGCGGTACGCGGCCCGCCGAACAGCACAGCGATCTCCCCGAAGTGGTCCCCGGGCCGGAACTCGCCGACGGTCGTGCGCCGGCCCCGCTCGTCGACGAGCTGGACCACCGCGGTGCCGGACCGCACCAGGTACATGGCGTCCTCGGGCACCCCGCGGTGGACGACGGTGTCGCCCTCCTCGGCGTGCACCTCCTCCAGGCAGCTCGCCAGGGCCACCGCCTCGGCGCGGGACAGGCAGTCCAGCAACGGCATCCGCAGGATCTCGTCGGCGAGCGCGTGCGGGTCCCCGCCGGCGGGCCGGGCATCGACCGACGGCAGGTCGTCCGCGCCGTCGCGCGAGAGGGTGCTGCGCTCCGCGGGCGCCAGGCTGCTCCGCAACCCGAACAGGCTGAGCAGCCCCGGTTGGTCCAATGCCCGGTCGATCTCGTCCAGCCGCGGCAGCGCCGTGGTGAGGTCGCTCGTCAGGATCGCGAACGGGTGGACCTTCCGGCCCTCGTAGCGAGGTCCGAGGAAGGAGCCGTCGGGCACCCGCGGCGAGGTGCCGCGCACCAGCACCGGTCGCACCCCGAAGAAATCGAGGTTCAGCTTCGCGACGGAGGATTCGAGATCGCCGATCACCGCGTCCATGGGCAGCGCCAGCGGTCCCGCGACGACGCGGAACATCGCCACCCCGACCTCGACCGGCGCCCGCAACAGCAGTTCCGACAGCGGTTCGGCGCTCCTGCGCTTGACGAACCCGCCGAGCTCGCGCACCCGCACCGCCCGCAGTTCGGGCAGCAGCAGAAGCCGGTCGAACACCCCGCTGCCGTGCACCTCTTCCACCGGGAAGAGCGCGCGGTCCCGGTCGGCCATGCGCCGCGTCGGATCCGACTCCGACGGCGCGCGCAGCAGCGCCGAACAGAGCACCCGGCCGTCGTCCGTGCAGGCCACGACGTGCAGGTCGTCGGGCGACGAAGCGCCGCGCGGCCGGTCGTCGTCGAGCGCGGCGGCCAGCCTCGCCGGGTCGACGAACCCGATGCGCAGGTACTGCGCGATCCGGAACTCGATCAGACACCGCAGCTGATCGGCACTCAGGTCACGGGCCCACACCGCGTGCACGCGCACTCCGCGCCGCCGCCTGCGGTACACCGGCAGGCTCCGGTCGAGCTCGTCCAGGCCGCTCAACCGGTCGTGGTCGACCCGGTCGAGCAGTTCGGCTTTGAGCGCGGTCGTCAACCGCGCCTCCGACACCCTTCCCATATGCTCCCCCCACACTCGCGCGCCCGGCCAACCGCCCCACGACGGCTGCCGAGTAGGACTGTGCCAGCGATGGGAGAGCGAGGTTGTGCCGCCGATGACCGACGGGGTGTCTCCTGGAGCACAGGGGGAGGCGCGGAGGCGGGCCGCCCGTCGGACGCCGGGCGGCCCGCGGAAGTCACCGCGATCTCAGGGGCGCGACGAGGCCGCCCCGCTCTCCCCGCGGGGCGCGCCGCGGCGCTTCGGTTGGGGGATGACCTGCCGCGCCGCCTGATCCAGGCGCCGGTCCCGGCGCAGCAGGTGCAGGCGCCGTTCCAGCACATGCATGCCGCACCGCTCGGCCATCGCCGCGGCCTCGCTGAGCAGTTGCGCGGCGGCCCGCAGGTCGTCGGCACCACCGCGGCGCAGCAGCAGCGCGGCCCGTTCGAACCGGCAGTGCGCGAGGGCCGGGGTGACGCCCAGGGCCCGGTTGGCCGCGATCGCCCGGTCGAAGTGCGCGTCGGCGGCGTCCAGGTCCCCCAGTTCCGCTGCCAGCAGGCCGAGGTAGCGCGACATCGAGCCAAGGCACACCGCCGGTGTGGTGACGCCGACGACCACGGCGCGGTCGGCGAACGGCGTGAGTTCCGCGTGGAGCCGGTCACAGGTGGCACGGTCCCGCAGCGCCGCAGCGGTCTCGGCGGCCGCCGCCATCATCGGCAGCCATGTGGTGTCCACGGGCCGGGGCAGGCCGTCGGCCAGCATCGTGTCGACCGCGCGCCGGGCCAGGTCGCGATGGCCCAGGTCGAGATGGGCGAGCGCCAGCACGGCCTGCCAGCCCGGGATCCGGTCGTTCTCGGCCAACTCGGCGAATCTGGTGACGAGTTCGGCCAGCCGGCCCTGCTCGCGCCGCAGGAAGAACAGCTGCACATACGCCGCCTGCACCGCGCTGCGCCGCTTGAGCAGGTGGGAGGCGGCGAGGACCTGCTCGGTCGCGGACTCGACGTCCGCGAAACGGCCCGCCATGAGCGCCTGCATGCCGCGCATCACGGCGCTGCAGTTGGCGTGGAACGGCTGGCGCAGTGCGCGCGCCTCGCTGGTGAACGCGGCCATCTCGCTCCGCGCCGCCGCCAGGTCGCCCTTCTCCAGCAGATCGATCGCGCGCAGGGCCCGGCCGCGCAGGACGAGCTCGCAGTCGCCCACCGACGCGGCCAGTTCGATGCTCTCGGTGATCGCGGCGAGCCGTTCGGCCAACCTGGCCGGCTGGACCAGCGCGTACCGGTACGCCAACAGCGAGAAGGCCAGCGCCCGCCGGTCGCCGCACCGCCGGGCCAGCTCCACCGCGTCCCCGCTGTGGTCGACGGTGCCCCGCGGGCCGCCCGCGTAGGACAGTTCCATCGCCAGCCGCGCGTGCAGCTGGGCGCGGACGGGTGCGGTACGCCCGTCGTCCGGGTCCAGGAGCGCCAGCGCGTCCCGCAGGATCGCCACCATCGGCTCGTCGACCAGCCCCACCTCGACCCACAGCTCACCGGCGGTCAGCGCCGCGCGCGCCAGACGGGTGCCGTCGCCCCGCTCGCGTGCGACGTGCGCGGCCTCGCCGAGCGCCGCCCGGGCCGCCGTGGCCTCGCCCGCCCGCCACCACGCCTCGCCCTCGGCGAGCAGCAGGTCGCACTGTTCCGCGGTGTCGAGCTGTGCGTCGAACGCCCGGGGCGCCAGCCGCGCGGCCCGGTAGAGCCGCGCGCCCTCCTCGTACGCCGACCGCTCGACCGCTTCCCGCGCCGCGCGGCGCGCGTAGTCGCCGGCCTTGCCGATCGCGCCCCACGGGGCGGCGGCGAGCAGGTGATGGGCGATCTCGGGGAGCCGGGAGTCCACGGGGGGACGCGACTCCAGCGCCTCGGCGATCACCAGGTGCAGCCCGGCCCGTTCCGCCTGGCCGACGGATTCGTACAGCGCCTGGCGCACCACGGAGTGCGGGAAGACGAAGTGCGGCAGCGCACCGGTGCCGAGGGTGAGGAACTCGGCCGCCGCGGTCTGGTCGAGCGCCTCCAGCAGTGCCCGGTGCTCGTACCCGACGACGTGGGCGAGCACCTCCAACGGCCCCGTGCGGCCGATGACGGCGGCCACCCGCAGCACCCGCGCGGCCGCATCCGGCAGCAGCCCGACGCGCCGCAGGATCACTTCCCGGACGCCGTGCGGTGCGGCGATCTCGGTGATCGTGCGCGGGGTCAGCAGCTTGTTCTCGGCGGCGAGCAACCGCACGATCTCCTTGACGTAGAACGGGTTTCCGCCGCTCGACTCGTAGACGGCGTGCACGACCTCCGGTGGCGGCTCGACGCCGGCGTCGGCCTCGATGTAGCGACTGACCTGACTCTTCGTCAAATTGCTTAGCCCGATCCGCACGCTGGACTGCAGGCGCAGCAGCCCGCCGATGCCGCGCCGGCCCTCGGCCCCGAACGACGGCTCGGGATCGTGGTAGGTCACCACCAGCAGCACCCGGGCGTGGTGCAGGTACGCGGACAGGAACTCCAGCAGCAGGACGGACGGTTGGTCCGCGGACTGCACGTCCTCCAGCACGATCAGCAGGGGCCGGCGCGCGGAGTGCTTGCGCACGAACGACGTCAGCGACTCGAAGAGCCGGAACCTGGCGGCCTCGGACGAGACCTGCGGCAGAGGTGCCACCTCGCCGATGCGGGCCCGCAGTTCGGGCAGGAAGGTGACCACGTCGGACGCGCCGTCGCCGAGCGCCGTGCGCAGCTCGGCATCGGCGTACTGGTCGAACATCTCCCGCATGACCTGGAGCCACGGCCAGTAGGCGGGGGCGCCCTGCTGCTCCGAGCACCTGCCCTGGTACACCTCCACGTCCTTGAGCCGCGCGTGCTCGGCGAGCCGCACGCACAGCTGGGACTTGCCGACCCCGCTGGGGCCGGAGAGCAGCACGACCTGCGGGACGCCCCCGATCGCGGTGTCCAGCGCGGAGAACATCCTGGACATCTCCTCGTCGTGACCGATCAGGTCGCCGGACGGCAGGCCCGCCGCGCTCCCCGGGGCCGGGAGGTCCGCCGGCAGTCCGTCGCCGACGAGTTGGAACACCCGCATCGGCCGGGCGACGCCGCGCAGGGTGCGCAGACCCACGTCGCGCAACCGCACCTTGGGGGGCAGCGCGGGGCGCACCGCCTCGGCGAGGGCCGGCGAGAGCACGATCTGGCCCCCGTGTGCCAGGGAGCGCAACCGGGCGCACGTGTTGACCGCGATGCCGCGGTAGTTGCCGTTGCGCACCTTGGCCTCCCCCGAGTGCAGCGCGATCCGCACCTTCAGCGGGGCGCCGGTGGGCCACTCCTCGTTGCCGAGCCTGCGTTGCAGCTCCACCGCGCACGCCACGGCGTCCGCGGCCCGCCGGAAGACCACGAAGTGGCTGTCACCCTCGCCCTGATCCCGCGGATGGAACCCGCCGAAGCGGTCGACGACCTCCGTGCACAGCTGCTCGTACCGCTCGACCGCGGTGACCATGGTCTGCGGGTTGGTGTCCCACAGGCGGGTCGAGTCGCACACGTCGGTCAGCAGGAACGTCACCGTGCCCGTGGGCAGCGTGGCGGTCAGCCGGGCGCGTAACCGCCGGACGAAATCCACCGGGGAGGGCGGGCGCAGCACCGGGTCGTGCGCGAGACCGGTGCGCAGTACGTGCGTGATGAGCGCGGCCTCCCGCGGTGAGGCGCTGAGCCCGTGCTCGGCCGCCGACGCCGGTGACAGGCCCGTCAGCAGGTGCATGGCGAGCGCGGCGAGACTGTAGAGGTCGCTCGCCGGGGTCGGCTCCTCGCCGGCCAGCACCTCCGGCGCGAGAAAGGGCACGACCGCGGCCGGTGCCGGCCCTCGCCGGGCCCGCAGGAGCGAAGTGGCCAGGCCGTGCACGCACACCCGCCCGTCCGGCCGGACGACGAGCCGTTCCGGGCTGAGCGTCCCGTGCACCATGCTCGGTCGCCGCGCCCGCAGGAATTCCAATACGTCGGCGATCTGCGCGAGTTGGTCGAGCGCGACCGCCACCGGAAGCGGACGGGTCCCCCACCGCTCACCGTCGACCCAGTCGCTGATCAGGCAATACCGCGCATCGTCGTGGAATGCGTCACGCAGCAGGACGAGCCCGGGATGCGGCGGCATCGCCAACACCTCGCGGATGCGCTCGGACAGCCGCCGACGCATCTGTGCATCATCGAGCCGTTGGAACTCAAGGTTCACCAGCCGATCGAGCTGGCGGTCCCTGGCCAGCAGAAATCCCTGGGCATCCGACGGACCCGGAACCACTTCATACCGATCGCGCACGTACGAGGACACTGCGCCGGCACCTCCCCACTCCCGCGAGCCCCTGACGGGCGCTCGACCACCACTTCACCCGCGCCGGCTCCGACAGCCGTGTCACGCGCAGGAGAAAGCGGGGAGCTCCTTGAGGGAACTCCCCCGCATGACGCCCCTGCTAATTGCCGGACTGCCGCCGCAATCCCGCCGGATCGATCAGTGCGATACACGGACCGCGCAACTCGATGAGCCCGCTGCTCGCGAGCGACTGCAACCCCCGGTTCACGGCCGGCCGGGACGCGCCGATCATGGCGCCCAGATCGGACTGGGTCAGCCCCAGGTCGAGCACCGCCGGCGCGCCGGCGAGTCCGCGCTCGTGGGCGAGCCGCAACAGCACACTCGCGAGCCTGCCGCGCAGATCGAGGAAGGCTAGCTCCCCGGTCTGCTCGGTGAGTCTGCGCACCAGCCCGCCGAGCAGCTTCAGCAGCGCGTCCATCACCGGCGGATGCGTGTGCATCAGCCCGAGCAGCACCGGACGGTTCAGCAGCAGGGCCCTGGTCGGCTTCGTCGCGATGACCGACGCCGAGCGCGGCACCTGGTCCAGCACCGCCATCTCCCCCACCACCTCGCGCGGCCCGAGCGTCGCGAGTACCAGTTCGTCGCCCTGCACCGACGTGAAGACGACCTTCACCAGACCGGAGACGATGATGAAAAGCCGGTCACCGGGATCTCCCTGATAGAAAAGGAATTGACCACGGGAGAAATTACGCGACACGCACGAACGAGCAACGCTCAACAGCGCGTCCTCGCCGAGCGATCGAAACAGCGTAGTGCGGGCCAACGTGGCCATTACTTCAGCGTCCACGGGAGGCCAATTCCCCTCGAACGGCAACAGCCACGCTCGAACGAAGCCGGAATTCCGGGCCCCGACACCGAGAACAACCACACCCCGCGGAACTCACCATCGGCACACACGCATCAACCGCGATAAAATTCGGCGCTCCCCTACCAGCCGCGACATACACGCACTACCCCCCACGCTGCCGATCCTCAATTGACCGAAATCAGGATACCGCCCAGCGCCCAGCGGGGATCATCCCACCGATAAGCGACACCCGCAACGATCCAACTCTCCGATCATGTGAAAATTTTGTGACGGCAGCTACCGGCCGGTTTCCACTTCTCCCACAAAGCGGGCCAAATTCATTCGCCCCGACCGGCCGACCCACATCGCCCCCGGCCACCAATCGACCAGGATTCCGATTCCGGCAACAAGAAATTCCCCCACCAATCCCCGTTTCCCCACTCCCCTTTCCGCAATCGATAACAGAACGCGGAACCGCCGCCCGCCCGCACCGGACGAGGCACGACAGGCGGCGGACCGAGGGCGGTCCACCAGGGCACCGCAGACCGGCACCTTTAGGAAATACGTTCACGATGTAACTTGAACGTGCAGGCTCGCGCTTCGTACCGTAGGGAACGCGATCAGGAGGCATGGCATCGAGTTCATGCCCGCACAGGGGGAGCATCGCCCATGACGAGGAAGACGACCGCGGGGTTCGCCGTCAACGACACGGCGCCAGCTGGGGCATCACCCGACCGCCACTAGGGTCTGTCCGACCCTGACCCATCGGATGGCCCCCCGGGCCGCGCCCGCGAAGTCCCGCCCGCCGGGCCGCACTCCACGCCCGAACGGCACCGCACGCGCCCAACAGGCCCGTGCCCTGGGCGACTTCGGCGCCGTCGCTCTCCGCGCCCGAGCGCGACGCGTGACGTCCGACGCGGCCGAGCGGAACCGCCCGGCACCGCCGAACCATGCGTCCCTTCGGCCCGGCCGGCCCCACCCCCACCGTCACAGTCATTGGAGGCACAGTGCGACACGGTCGCATATCCGTCTGCACAGGTCCGGCCGTCCTCGCCCTCGCTCTCGGGCTGTGGGGCCTCACGCGCGAGCACAGCATGTGGCGTGACGAGGCGGCGACGTGGCAGGCGGCGCATCGGTCGCTGGCTGAGATAGCGCACATGGTCGGCCAGGCCGACGTCGTCCACGGCCTCTACTACGCGGTGATGCACGCGGTGTTCGTCCTCTTCGGCGACAGCCTGGTCACCCTGCGGCTGCCCTCGGTGCTCGCCACCGCCGCCGCGTGCGGCCTGACCGCACTGGTCGGCGCCCGGCTCGCCGGACGCTGGGCCGGGATGGCGGCCGGCTGTGCGCTGGCGGTCGTCCCGGCGGTGCAGGAGCACGCCCAGGAGGGGCGGTCCTATGCCTTCGTCCTCGCCTTCGTGATGCTCGCGACCTGGCTGCTGGTGGGGGCCCTTGAGCGGCCGACCGGTCGGCGGTGGGCCTGGTACGCGGCGGCCGTGCTGGTGGCCGCGTGGCTCAACTGGTTCTCGCTGTTCGCGCTCGCCGCGCATGCCGTCACCCTGGTGTGCGTCCGGGCCGACCGCGCCCGCCGGGTCGGGTGGGGGCTCGCCGCCTCCGGGGCCGTCGTCGGAGCCCTGCCGGTGATCTTGACCAGTCGCAGCCAGGTCTCGCTGGTCTCCTGGATCAAGCCGCTCGGCTGGCCGACCGTGCTCGGTGTGCTGACCACCGTGGCGATCGCGGCCCTTGGCGCACTCCTGCCACGGGCGCGCCGCCCCGAGCGCACCCAACCGGGAGAGCCGCACGGGCAGGTGACCCTGGCAGCCGTCGCGCTGCCGCTCTGCGCGGTGCCGCAACTCGGCCTGGCGTTGATCTCCGTGGCCAAGCCGCTCTACGTCACCCGCTATGTGCTCTTCGCGTACGCAGGTCTCGCGCTCTGCATAGGCGTCCTCGTGTTCACGCTCGCCACGCGCCTGCGGACCCACGCCCGGATACTGCTGCCCGCCACCGTGGCCGTCGCCCTCGTGGCGCTGCTCCCGATCGAGCTCCGGCTGCGCACCATGGAGAGCCGCGTCGACGACGTGCTCACCGCGGCGGCCACCGTCGACCACGTCCGCAGCACCGCCGACGGCGTGCTGTTCCTCCCCGCCGCGCGCCGCGACACCGCCCTCGTCTCGCCCCGGGCGTTCGCGGGTCTGCGGGATCTGGCGCTGGCCCAGGGGCCGGTGGAGTCCGGCACGCTGAAGGGCATAGAGGCCGGGCCACGGGACATAGAGCGGGCCATGCTGAGCGCCCGACACATCGTGCTCGTCACCGATCCCGGTCCGAGCCGTGCCACTTCCGCTGCCGACCGCACCAAGCGGCGCGTCCTGGACACCTACTTCGTGCGCCGCGCGGACAGCGTCCAGCGGGGCCGCAGGGTGAGCGTCTACGAGCGACGGGCGACGGGCCGTTCCCACTCCCCGAGCGCGACTGGGCCGAAGGGGTGACGATGGAGGTGTCCAGACCTGATCCTGCTGTTCCAGAGAGAGGCAGGCGGCATGACTTCCCCCTCCGAATCCTCAGGCAACAGCCCGCCGCGTGAGCCGCAGGCCGAGGGCGCCTCCCCGATGGGCGAGGCGCTGGGCACCCTCGCGAACCGCAGCTGGCAAGCCCTGATCACCATCGGCCTGGCATCGGTCGCCCTGGGTGTGGCCGTGCTGGCCTGGCCGGGCAAGACGCTGCACGTCGTCGGCGTGGTCTTCGGTATCTTCCTGCTGGTCAGCGGTGTTTTCCAGCTGGCCGCGGCCTTCGGCGCACATGTTCCCGGTCATCTGCGGGCGCTGCACTTCATCACGGGTGCGCTCAGCGTTCTGCTGGGGCTCGTCTGCTTCCGGGGCACCCTGCAGTCGATACTGCTGCTGGCCCTCTGGATCGGCTTCGGCTGGTTGTTGCGCGGCATCATGATGACGGCGGCCGCGGGGTCCACACCCAACATGCCCGCCCGCGGGTGGCAGATGTTCCTGGGAATCATCACCCTCCTCGCCGGCATCGTCCTGATCGTCTCGCCGTTCCCCTCGATCGCCGTGCTCACCATGGTGGCGGGAATCGCGGCCATCGTGCTGGGCGTGGTCGAGGTGGCCCATGCCATCCAACTGCGCGTCGCAGCCGGCCGGCTCACCAAGGGCACCACCACCAAGCACCACCGGTCCCCGTTCCACTTCCACCCCCACCCACAACACTGACCCGCGCTACGGACCGATCGCGTAGCGCCCTCCACCAGCCACCGGGCCGGCGACTCCCGCCGCCCGGTGGCTCACAGCCGTGGCCACGACCACCTACCGGACCACGAAAAGTCGAGACAGGTCGCAATCGGGGCGGTGCGCAACCGAGGGAGCCCGCATGTACGTGGTGACCGGGGCTTCCGGCAGGCTCGGACGGCTGACCCTCCGGCATCTCGTCGAACGGGTCGACGCCGCGAAGGTCGTGGCACTCACCCGCACCCCGGACAAGGTCGCCGTACGCGCCGGCGAGCCGGGCAACCCCTTGACGCCGGTACCGGAACACCGCGCAACCGAGCGACTGCTCGCCCGGTCCGGAGTGCCGTTCACCGTCCTGCGCAACAACATCTACCCGGACGTGCTGCTCGAACTGGCGCCCTTGCGCGAAGCGGTGAACAACGGGGTCCTGGGCGGGATCAGCGCTATCAGCGGTACCAGCGGTGAGGGTGACATCGGGTACCTCGGATCCCTCGGATACGTCGGATACGTCGCCAGGGAGGACTGCGCCGCGGTGGGCGCGGCCCTGCTCGCCGAGGGCGGGCACACGGGCGAGTACCTCGACGTCACCGGGCCGTACGTCGCGATCATCGAGGGGAGGGAGGAAAGGGCAGTCGCCGCCGGGGCGGGCGGCTGGACGCACCGACGTGCGAAGGACAGTGCGCCCCAGCCTCATCCCGACCGTCCTGACCGGACCGGACGTGATCCCGACGCTAGAGGGCCGAGCGGCCTGCCGCGAGGCGAGCTGCCCCGTTCTCCGTACGAGACGCTCCACGGGGCACGGGGCACGGGGCACGGGCCACGGGGACAAGCCGAGCAGACCACGCCCGCGCCGAGCCCGAGCCCGAAAGGAAAAGGCCCCCTCCTCTTATGAGGAAGGGGCCTTTCATCGAGCGCCCGGCCGGCCTTGCACCTGCATCTCCCACCGGTTGGTGGACGTCTTTCCTTGGACCACGGACGCATGACTCCCACCCGCTGCCCGCGGGGCGAAGTTGCGTCATGATCATATCGGATCCGCGATGACGCCGCGAACCGCGCCGGAGTCCCGGACGTCACCCGAGGCGAGCCCGACGCAATCCGCGGCGTCATGCCGTGGTCAGCGGTGGCATGCGTGGTCAGCGATGACCTGCCGTGGTCACCAGCGGCATGCCACGGCCACCGGCGGCAACTTCGCCTACCCGCGCGCCGCTCCGCCCCGCGCCGCGACCAGTACCGCGCCGGCCACGGCCAGGAGGGCGACCGCGAGGCCGAAGGCGGTGGCCGCCGCCGGCAGACCGATGGCGTCGCTGAGGTAGCCGTCGGCGACCGGGAGGGTGCCGGCGAGGAGGTAACCCCCGGCGTTCAGGGCCGCGTTGGCCTCCGCACGGCGGGCGGCCGGGACCTCGCGGCTGAGCAACGTGAGCCCGCCCAACTGGCCGGCGCCCTGGCCCGCGCCGGCCAGCACCACCGCGGCGACCAGAGGGACGAGCGTGGCGGTGTGGATGGCGGTGACCAGCGCCAGGGTGCCGACAACGGTGGCCGCGCCGGCAGCCAGCAGGACGGTGCGGACGGCCATCCGCCGCAGCACGAACTGCACGCCGGTGGCGGACAGGAACATCACCAGCGCCATCCCGCCCGCCAGCGCCCGGTTCGCGGTGCCGAGCAGACCGGCCAGCAGCGAGGGCCCGAGCGACAGCACGAAGGACGTGGCACTGATGCCCGGTGCGAACGCGGCCAGCCCGAGGGCGAGATGACGCCGGTTGGCCCGCGGCACGGCCGGCAGCCGCACCCAGGAACCGTTCGCGGCGGCGCCGGCGCCGCGGTCCCGCCGGGGCAACGGCATCCTGACCACCGCCACCAGCGCCGTCACCAGCAGGACGGCTTCCACGGCGAAGACGGTCACGGTCGGTGCGGGCGCGGTCTCCGACAGCACCCCGGCCAGTACGGGGCCGATCCCGGCGCCCAGGACCATTCCGGTGGACGCCAACAGCGGCCCGATCCTCCGCCCGGCCGCGACGTCCGTCACGGCCGCCATGCCGGCCGACACCGCGACGCCCGTGGCCACGCCGGTCAGCAGGCGGGCAACGACCAGGGCCGTCACCGAGGGCGCGGTGGCGTAGACGAGGCAGGCGACAAGGCCCAGGAGCAGCGCCGGCACCAGGACCGGCTTGCGCCCGATGCGGTCCGAGGCCACTCCCGCCACCGACAATGCGCCCAACAGACCGACCACATAGGCCGCGAAGATCAACGTCAATGTGCCCGAGGTGAAGCCGAGTCGGCGTTGCCAGACCGCGTACAGCGGCATCGCCGCGTTCGACAGGACGAAGACGGCGACCACCGGCCACGCGGCGAACCAGATCTCTCTGGTCGGCGGCATCGATGACGCCGACGACGCTGTCGGCACCGACGGCACCGCACGGGAAGCCGCCGGGCGTGGCGCACGAGTTCCGGGCATGGGCGCCGTACGGGTTTCAGGCATGGGTGTCCCCTCCTCATCCAGCCAGTACGAGATGATTCGTACAGACGGTACGAGAAGATTCGTACAGGGATCTGCAGTACGATGCAAGTCGTACTGCAGACGACGGGTGCGGGTGAGGCCGCCGCACGGGAGGGACGCAGACATGGGCGCAGACACGGACACCGACACGGAAACGCGCACAGACGCGAGCACAGGCACAGGCACACGCACAGGAACAGGCACAGGCGCCGCCAAGGGCACAGGCAGCGCGAGCGCCAAGGCATCGTCCACGGCACCTCGCCGGCGGACCGGACCGCGCTCCACGGACGCGTCGCTCAGCTCGGGTGCAGCACGACCCGATATCGCCACGCTCCAGCGGCCCGTACCGGCCGACGCGCCCGAGCCGCTGCCGGAGCCGGCACGGGACGCCCTGCGGCTGGAGGTCGTCATGGGCGCGCTGAGCGATCCGCTGCGGATGCGGATCGTGCGCACCCTGCTCCTGGAGTCCGAGGACTTCGACCACACCTGCGGCTGGTTCGGCCTGGACCGCCCCAAGTCCTCACTCACCCATCACTTCCGAGCCTTGCGGGAGGCCGGGCTGATCCGTCAGCGGCAGTACGGACTGGAGCGGCGCAGCCACGTCCGGATCGAAGACCTGGAGGCGCGGTTCCCCGGCCTACTGACCCTGGTCGCCAACTGGCAGGAACAGCAGCGGACTTGACACCGTCCGCCACAAGCCAGCACCCCCTGTGCCGTTCCGGGTGAGCGGAGTCCACCGCGGCTGCGCGACAACGTCCGCAGACGGTTGAGTGCCTGACGCGTGACGATCCGGACCAGACAGGACCGGGGGTCGCGCACCTGCGTGCGGTCGGTGTCGGCCCACCACAGCCAGAGATTCCGTTCGCCACGTTGGCCCTGGTCGCCAGGTTGACATAGGCGATGAACGTGGCGAGTTCGACCAACGCCGGCGGACCGAGCCGGTCGAGCAGGCTCGCGTACATCGCGTCGGTGACGGTCGGCGGGGTGCTCGTCATGGCCTCGGCGTACTCCAACACGTCCCACTCCAGCGGCATGAACACCTCAGACTCGCGCCACCGCGCGACCTGGCTCGCCTTGGGCAGGTCCAACGTCGCGTTCTACGCCTGGAAATAGCCGACATTAGGCACCAGCCGCAGCCGACCAGCGCCGCGATGGCCATGCGCGCGAACGGCTTCAGGCTCGCGTCGGCCGCATCCCACGCCCCCACCTTGCCGCCGAACTCCAGATTGTCCTGTGCCACCTTGGGGCTGCGCCACGTCACCTCGACGTTCTCAGGCACCGCACCGAGCTGCTTGACCATGTCCTCCCCGCCCTCAAGCGGAAGCCCTGCCTTCGGAATTCGGCACGGCGGGTGTCGCCGTCTTCAGCGGCGCCAGGCGCCAGTAGTCAGTGTTACCGTGTACTGGTACTCGGCAGTACCGAGTAGCTGAAGGGGGGCTCGGAGGCAGAGGCAGAGGCAGATGACCATGTCCGACGCTGGAAAGGGCGGCTTTCTCGCAAGGTGATCGGCCCCAAGCGGCGGTGGAGGCGATCGAGCGGTACCTGATGCATTTCGTGCCGACCGACGGTGACAGCAATGCGTCGATGCTTGAAGACCTTGCCGAGCTGTTCGAGCAGGCCGCGGTGGACGGAACGTCGATCCGCGAGATCGTCGGGCAGGACCCGGTCGAGTTCGTCGAGGCGTTCGTCCAGAACTACTCGGAGGGTGGCTACGTCCCCGCCCGCGAACGGAAGCGGCTGACCGACGCCCTCACGCGCGCCGCCGGCGAGGACACCGGCAGCGAAGAAGACCAGACGGCCTGACAGCACGTCAGCGTCGGCATCAAGACAGCGATATCCAGACAGCGACATCCAGACGGCGACACCAAGACCGCGACACCAAGACCGCGGCAGCCGGTATCAGCGCGCCTGGCGATGGCGCATGCCATGAACGCGCTTCGGGCGCTTGCCCCCTCGGGGCTGCGAACCGGGCCACGCCGCGCTCACCCCTGCCCCTCGTGCGTCGCTCACGGCTGCCCTGAGCGCCACGCCGGGACGGGTCTTGCAGATCGAACACCGCGTGTATCGAACACTGGAGATTCATCATGAGAAGAGGCACCAACGGCTTCTCCGAAGCAGGACTGTGCAAGCCTCCGGCGTTCCCGTCGGGCGGCGGTGGACTCGACTCGACCGTCGACGACTATCACGCCTACTTCCGGATGCTGCTCAACCACGGGATGCACGGGGCCCAACGCATCCTGTCCCGGCCCTCCGTGGAGCTGATGACCACCAACCGCCTCCCGTCCGAACAGCTGACCGCCCGAGAAGCCGTGGCCCGCAACCTCGTCCATCTGTCATACGGCCTGGGGCAGCACGGCGGTTGGGGCTTCGGCATGGCGGTGCGCACCTACCGCGGTGACTTCGCGCCCATCGGCCAGTTCGGCTGGGACGGCGGGGCCGGCACCACGACCTACGCCGACCCGCACAACCAACTCGTCGGCATCCTGCTCACCCAGACCGGGATGTCCACCCCGGATTCGGCGCGGGTCATCCACGATTTCTGGACCGCGCTCTACCAGGCGATCGATGCCTGACCCGCCTGCCTGGTCGAGGCAGGTCCGCCGACAGACCTCGACCAGGCTCCGGGCATCCACATGATCCGCCGGACGGAACCCAGCGTGCTCCTGAACCGCCGGGCCGCCTCCTGGACGTGCGCCAGCCTGCGCAGGCTGAGCAGCACCGGTTCGTAGCGCACGGTGAGCGCGACGGCCGCCTCGATCTGCCCGGCGGCCGTGGGCTGTTCCTCCACCACGTCCAGGTCGACGACGGCGGGTTCGGTGGCGATGCGGCCGTACGGCAGCAGATGCGCGCTGTCGCAGGGGTACCCGAGGCGGACGAGCGCGGCGACGGAGGCGACGAGCGTGCCCAGAGCGGGGGCGAGTTCGTCGTCATGGATCGTGATGCTCTCCAGTGGAGAGCGGGGAGCGTAGCATGAGTACGGCACCGATAACGGGACGGGTCACGGCGGCGGCCGAGGGGTACGTGGTGGTCTTTCTCATCGGAATCCGGATCAACCGGTGGCGGTCGGTACGCCACTGGCTGCCCGCCCTCCTTGCCATGCCGCGCATGCTCAAGGAGCTTGCACATGAGCAGGGCAGCGGGCCGCTGGGGCACCAGGGATACACGGCCGGGCAGCGCACCTTCACGATCGTCCAGTACCGGGAGTCGCGCGAGAAGCTGCTCGCCTACGCCTCGACCCCGGATCAGCAACACCGCCCTGCCTGGGCGGCGTTCAACCACCGGCGGACCAGGGGGTGGACAGGGCCTGGAGCGAGCGGCTCATCGTCTGTTTGGATGCCCACCGGACGGCAATACGGAGGGGTGACGCAGACATGGTGTCCATGGAGAGCCTGCTGGCATTCGCGGCGATGTCGCTGCTGGTGATCGTGATTCCGGGGCCGAGCGTACTGTTCGTGATCGGCCGGGCCCTCGCGCACGGCCGGCGCACGGCGCTCGCGACGGTCCTCGGCAACCTGGTCGGCTCCTACGCCCTGGTGATCGCCGTGGCATGGGGCCTCGGCGCACTGGTGGAGACCTCGGCAGCAGTGTTCACGGGCGTGAAACTGGCCGGTGCGGCGTACCTCGTCTACCTGGGCGTGCAGGCTTTCCGGCACCGCAAGGAGATGCGCGCGGCGGACATTGAGGCGCCCAGCGGCGAGCGGCGCGGCGACCTGCGCACGGTCCTGGACGGTGCTCTGGTGGGCGCCACCAACCCCAAGGGCATCGTCTTCTTCGCGGCGGTGCTCCCGCAGTTCGTGAACCACTCGGCCGGTCAAGTCCCGCTCCAGATGATGGAGTTGGGACTGATCCCGGTCGCCATCGGCCTGATCACGGACACTTTGTGGGGACTGGGCGCCTCTGCGGCCCGTTCCTGGTTCGCCCGCTCGGACCGCCGCCTGTCGAAGGTCGGCGGAGCGGGCGGCCTGGCGATGATCGGCCTGGGCGTGACGGTGGCGGCGACGGGCCGCGCCGACTAGGGCCTGCCCGACCGTCTCAACTCACCCTTTTCCAGGGTGACATGAGGAGATCCACCCCATGTCTCGCTACCGTGGCAGTCTCGGCGGTGGAGCCACCGGAGTCAGCTCCACCACACAGCCGGGCGGGCGTTCACCCATGGGCGCTGATCACGCCGCCGGCGCTGAGCACGATGTACACGCCGTTGGCGTCGAGCCCGACGTCGTGCTGCTTCGTCTCCAACGTGGCGTCCACCGAGCCGTCGTGGCCGATGATCTGCGCGCGGTACCGCAACTCGCCGGCCTTCGTCACCTTGGCCGTCCATCCGCCCGCGAGCTTGAAGGTGCCCGGCCCCTGGTGTCCACCGCCCATCCAGGAATGAATCTCGCCACCCATCGTGAGCACGACGAACATGTCATTGGCGTCGAGCCCGGCGTCGACCTCCTGCCCCGTCGTCTCCAGCGTGGCCACCACCGCACCACGACTGATGATCTTGGCGCGGTAGCGCTGGGAACCGAGGTCGTAGATCTCGGCCTTGCTGCCGTCCACCAGGCGCTCGGTACGCACCGGGGACGACGTCTTCGCCGTACCGGCGTGCGAACCGCCCGACTGCTTGCCCGCAACGCCCGCCTTGGCACCAGCATGGGTAGAGCTCTCGGCATCGGCCTTGGCATCGGAGCCCTGCGCACCGGCGGTGGAACCCGCGCCGCTGGCCGCGGCCGTGTCCGCATGCCCCGCCGACTTCGTACCGCCGGCGTCCGAGCCGGAGCAGGCGGTCAGGGTGAGGGCGGCGGCTGCGGTCAAGGCCGCGGCGGCAACCCGCAGAGTGCGACGACGAGCGGTGCGGACGGTGGTGCTGGAGCTCATTTCAAGTCCCCCAGGACAGTCGGTGTCGTATCTCCTCGGTACACCGACCACCCTGGTCGAAACCGCTATCGCAGGACTGCCGCTCCGCTAACACCCGACTAACACCGGCGGGAGCGGCCGAAGAACACCAGCCCTCACGCCCCTCCCGGGCCAGCGGTGGGCCGACGCGGCGGCAGGCACAAGGACCCCGACCACGGGCCCCGACCCCACCGCCGGGCGGCCTCACCCCTCTCCCCCGACGGAGGTGAGGATCGCGAGCGTCTGCGACGACCACGCTCCGCACCATCCGCCGCCACCCCGCCTGTCGGCACGATCACGCCCGGGACGAACGCCGACGGGAAGTCGCCACCGGGGCCAGCGCCGCTGCCTGATGCGACTCAGGTGGCAGAGGTACGACGACCGCCTCGACGGTCGGAGCTGCGGCCACCGGTCCCGGCGGCACCGCCCTTGGCCCCACCGGCCCCCGCCCGTCGGCCGGTTCCGCGGGCAGCCTTGCCGGAGGACGCGCCGGTCGTCGCACCGGGCGCGGACCGGCGGTCGGAGCTCCGGCCGCCCGCGCCGACGGCACCGCCCGTGGCCCGCCCGGATCCCGCCCGGCCGGCAGAACCGCGCCCACCGGTAGCCGAGGAGCCACCGGACGCCGTCGCCCCGGCCGCTGCCCGGCGGTCCGATCCCCGGCTCTCCGTCCTGGTGGCCGTACCGGTCGCCGCCTTGGCCTCGCCGCCGCTGCGGCGCCGGCGGCCGGATCGCCGACCGGGCTTGGCACCGCCCTTCCGGTCCGGGTCGGACGCCGTCGGCTGGGGCACCTCGATGGTGACGGCCACGCCGGAAGGCTCGCGGGCGCCGGTGATGGTGGCCAGTTCCGCGTCGCCCGACTTGATGCGGGCCGTCCGGGGCCGGATACCCGCGTCCGACATGAGCCGGGTGATGTCCCGCTTCTGCTCGGGCAGGACCAGCGTGACCACGCTGCCGGAACCGCCGGCGCGGGCCGTGCGACCGCCCCGGTGCAGGTAGTCCTTGTGATCGGTCGGGGGGTCGACGTTCACGACGAGGTCGAGGTCGTCGACGTGTATGCCACGGGCCGCGACGTTCGTCGCCACCAGTGCGGTGACCTGGCCGTTCTTGAACTGCTCCAGGGTGCGGTTCCGCTGCGGCTGGGAGCGGCCTCCGTGCAGTGCCGCCGCGCGGACACCGACGGCCAGGAGCCGCTTGGCGAGCCGGTCGGCGGACCGCTTGGTGTCGAGGAAGAGGATGACCCGGCCGTCACGGGCCGCGATGCGCGTGGTGACGGCCTTCTTGTCGGTCTCGTCCTGGACGTGGAGCACGTGGTGCTCCATGGTGGTCACCGCCCCCGCGGACGGGTCCACGGAGTGCACCACGGGGTCGGTCAGGAACCGCTGCACCAGACGGTCGATGTTGCGGTCCAGGGTGGCCGAGAAGAGCATCCGCTGTCCGTCGGGCCGTACCTGCTGGATCAGCTTGGTGATCTGCGGCAAGAAGCCCATGTCGGTCATCTGGTCGGCTTCGTCCAGCACCGTGATGCGTACGTCGCCGAGCGCGCAGTCCCCGCGTTCCACGAGGTCGTTGAGCCTGCCGGGCGTCGCCACGAGCACTTCGGCGCCGCGCCGGAGCACCCCGGCCTGCTTGGTGATGGACAGCCCGCCGACCACGGTGGCCAGCCGGAGGTTCACCGCCGTCGCGTAGGGGGTCAGCGCGTCCGTCACCTGCTGGGCGAGTTCACGGGTGGGCACCAGCACGAGGGCGAGGGGTGCCTTGGGCTCCGCACGCAGTCCGGCCGTGCGGCCCAGCAGCGCCAGCCCGAACGCGAGGGTCTTGCCGGAGCCGGTGCGTCCCCGTCCCAACAGGTCGCGGCCGGCGAGCGAGTTGGGCAGGGTGGCGGCCTGGATGGGGAACGGGGTGGTCACGCCTTGTGCGGCGAGGGTCTTCAGCAGCCCCGCAGGCATGTCCAGACCGGCGAAGTCCTCGACGGCGGGCAAAGCGGGTGTGGTGCTTTCCGGCAACCGGAAATCACGCGGTGCCGAAGCGGACTGAGGGGATGACGAGGCACGCCGGTTCGACTTCTGGGGCCTGCGGGACATGCAGTGTTCTGCCTTCCTGGAAACAGCACAAACCGGGGTCCGCACCATGACGGTGCGGACCCCGGTGAGCGGATACGCGTCCGGCAATCAGGCGGGGACGATGTTCTCCGCCTGCGGGCCCTTCTGGCCCTGCGTGACGTCGAAGGAGACCCGCTGGCCTTCCTGGAGCTCACGGAAGCCCTGGGACTGAATGTTCGAGTAGTGCGCGAAGACGTCGGGGCCGCCGCCGTCCTGCGCGATGAAGCCGAAACCCTTTTCGGCGTTGAACCACTTCACGATTCCCTGTGCCATGACCTTCTCCTTCTGGTAGGCAGAGGCCCCATCCGGAGATGCCGGAAAACAACAATGCGCCTGAAGGAGAAGCATTCCCGTCAGGCGCACATAGGTTCATGGGTACCACAACTGCAACTCGATGACCTTAGCACAGCTCGGCGGCTTGCGTCCGGGCCACCAAGGCGCACACCGGAACGGGGCCCCTCCGGGCCTTTCGGTGATCGCGACGTGCGCCTGCCCTCCGCCTCCACGCAGCCCAACACCACATCACCCTCCCCGTGCCGCCGACCCCACCCGCGCAGCCGAAATTCGCGCACGGGTGCGACAAAACTGCTGGTGAAACGGCATCCGGACGCTTCATGGGGCACGGTTGAGCCTCAGGGCCCGCGGGGCCATGTGTCGAACCCTTCAACTTGGACGGCGACACAGAGTGAGCAAATCCGCACCGTGCGGAGTCATCCGTGGAGTGATCCATGAAGGCATTGATTGCTGTGCGCCGCCTCGGCGTGCCGGCAGCGGCGTCACCCCTGCTGGCCCTGGCCCTGGCCCTGGCCCTGCTGGCGGGCGCGCCCCGTGGCGGCTTCCGTTCAGCGTCTCGGACCTCCGCCCGTATGAGGAGGCGCCTGATGAGGCGGGCAGCCACGGGGAGTTGCCGTGCGCCTGCCGTCGACCGCCGCATCCCGGCCCCCGTACGAGACGGGTGCCGGGAGGGAGCAGCAGCGAGAGCGTCACATACCGCCGACGCCGACGCCTTCGTTGCCGTTGCGGCCGAGGCCGCCGACACCGACATCGGCGCAGGCATCGACGCCACCGACGCCGACGCCGACGTCCGGGCTGCCGACGCCGCCGACACCGACGCCGCCGTCGCGGCTGTGGCAACCGCCGTGGCCGCCGTGGCCGCCGCCGTGGTCACCGCCCTGCGCCTGCTGGGTGACGGCCGCGAGGGCCTGGGAGTGGTCGGGTGCGGCGCTGGCTATACCGGCGCTCAGGAAACCGGTGACGGCAGTAGCGGCCAGTACCGTGGTAATCGAGCGGAACATGATCAGATCCTTTCGCTTCCCCCCTTTTGTCCCGCTCATCCTCACCGCGGTCGGACGGTTCTGCCGGTCGGTGCGGGCCATCGCAGTGACGGAGCCCAGACACAGCGCCGATGAGGCGTGGTGGCGGACGGCCACGGCGACGCCCTTGATCCCCGGCCGCGGGCGGCACTCGTCCGCTGTCAGCGGCCTGCTTCCGGCCGGGTACCGGAGGCGGCTGCAACGGCCGTGGCCAGTGGGTCGCGGGCCGGGCGGCCGAGAAGGTCGGCGAGGTCGGGGCTGGTGCCGTCCAGGAAGCCGTGTCGGATGCCGGTGGCGATCGAGGCGAGCATGGGCGGTTGGAACGGCAGGAGCCCCGGCGTCTCGTCGAGGAGCCTGCGCCGGTACTCGCCCAGGCCGATGGTGCGGTGCGGGACCCCCAGCCGGTCGGCCACCTGACTTGCCGTGATCGGCATGCCGACGAGGTCGTGGACGCGCCCGCGGTGTCCGGCGGGATCGGCCGCAACGATCGCCGCGGCCTCGGCGAGATCCTCCCGCGCGACCGCCGCCAGCGCACCGTCCCCGAAGGCGGACTCCACGCCGTCGTCGGTCCACATCAGCAGGCCGCCGAAGAGCTCGGCATACAGGCCGTTGCGGAGGATCGTCCACGGCAGTCCGCTCGCCTGGACGAGGCGTTCGGTGGCCCGGTGCGCCAGCGCGAAACCGAGGTGGTCGCCGGCCGTGGTCAGGCTCGTGTAGACGACGTGGCCGACGCCGTCGCGGACGGCGGCGTCCAGCACCGCCGCGTGCCGCCCGACGACCTGGTCGTCCTCGGCGTAACCGGCGGAGATCAGCACCAGGGTCGACACCCCGACGAGATCGAGGCTCGTGCGGTCGTCGAAGTCCAGGCGTCGCATCCCCTCGTCCGGCGTGCGGCTGCCGCCCGTCGCGGCGACGCCACGGGCGCGCAGCGCCGCCAGGGTGGCCGAGCCGAGGCTCCCGTTCGCTCCCGTCACCAACATCATGTCCATCGCAGTCTTCCGTCGTGGTTCTCATCGATAACTACGCTTGATCCTCGATCGGACGCCCACCGGCCACAAGAAGGCAGTTTGATGTCACCCACGCACACCGGGGTAACCACCCCCGCCGACCTCGACCCCTGCGGACGCGAGGACCACCCCGACTGCGGGATCCGCGACGTCCTGGACCGCATCGGCGACAAGTGGTCGGTGCTGGTGATCGTCGAGCTCGCGGGCGGGCCGCGCCGGTTCCGCGCACTCCAACGCGCCATCGACGGCATCTCCCAGCGCATGCTCACCCTCACCGTCCGCAGACTCGAACGCGACGGCCTCGTGCTGCGGACCGTGTACCCGACCGTCCCGGCCCAGGTCGACTACCGCCTCACCGAGACCGGAGCCGGCCTGACCCACCTGGTCAAGGCACTCGCCGACTGGTCGCTCGCGCACCGCGCCGCCATCGCCGAAGCACGGCACACCTACGACCGGACGCACCCCGACCACGACATCCGCTGACGAGAACCGCAGTCACCGCACGCCGGTCACTGATGGCTGCGCGGCGCTCCGTACCAGCGCCAGTCCTTCCGACGAGGACGGGCGGGGGTTTCGAGGCGTCCGGTGGCCCACAGGAGCGTGGCCGAGGCGCCGTCCGCGAGGGGCACGTCGGGGAAGAGCCGGGTGAGGACGCGGCTGCTCAGATCCTCCGGCGGGGACCCGTCGCGTCGGAGCCCCCGAGCGATGTCATGGGTGTGGACGAGGGTTTCGACGACGCCCATGGCCGCGAACCCCTCCGGGTCGGAGGCGCCGAACACGTGTGGGGCCAGCACGGTGGGATCGGTGCTGTCCACGACGGTCGCGAGCAGCCCCCCGCATGCCTCGACGACGGTCAGCAGGCCCTCCGGTCCCGCCGTCTCGTCGCCGAAGATGACGTTGGCGGGCCCCTGGGGGCGATCGGTGGAGATGCGCAGCGGTACGCGTGGTACGCCGCTCGGGTGCGCGAGACCGAAGCGCAGCGCATAGGTGAGCAGGTCGTCCGCGAGATGTTCCAGGGTCTCCCAACAGGTCCACTCCAGTTGGCCGGCGGCCGCGTGCCATTGGGGGGCGGGGGCACCGGAGAGGGTGGCGACACAGTGCGCGACGGCGGCGCGCACATGCTCGCCGCGCAACAGGACCTGCGTCTGCGGGTGTGCGGAATGCGTCATCCCGGCAGGCTACTGGTGGCCGTCCCGGGCCCGGCCTGCCAGATGCCGCCTCCGAAGACATTGGTTCAACTGGCAAGTAGGGCTGTGGCCGAGGGGGCGACCGCCTCGTCCGTCCCAGCGGTGGCCCGAGCGCGCCTTCAGGCAGAGACTTGAAGTGCACACCCACACATCCCACGCCCCAGTGACATTTCCGCATGCTGCTCTTCGCGGCACAAGGAACGGGGCTGTGGAGGTATCGGTCGGTCGGGCCTTCGCAATGTCCTCTCCTCATCCTGGGGCACGACAGCAGGAGTCGGACCATGGCCGATATGTGGATGCCGCAGGCCATCAAGGCGGATCTCGACGACCACGCCCCGTGCGATCCGGCATTCCCGCCGAAGGCCGTCGCGCACATCACGGCGGACCGCACGGCCACCGCGGCGGCACCGGCAGACCTGGTGCCTTTCGACGATCTCCAGAAACTCTTCACCCATGACGGGAAGGGGAAGGCCCCCCACATTCTGTGGGATCCGTTCGCCGGCACCTTCGCCCAGTTCTTCCCCGCGACGTCCCGGAGCAAGGCGCTGCGCGACCTTCCCGGCGGCACGCGGACCAACCGCGCCGGCGAGGTCGTCATTCAGATCGAGGCGCTGTTCTTCCCGTTCTGCCGGGTCAAGGGCAAGGTGTTCGCCGCGCTGGCCGACACCCCGTGCCATGGCTGGCAGGAACTCAACGACTGGGTGCGTTCCTGGGACGTCCCGGACACCTGGCCCATGGGGCAGCCCACCGATTTCACCTCCCACCGCTCCGCGCGCGTGTGGAAGTCCCAGGGTGGCTGGTACGCGCACGCCCACGTACCCGAGAACGACCATGTGGATCCCGGGTCCTGGCCGGTCTTCGCGGCGCGGATGGCGCCCGCCGAGCCGTTCCCCGGCGCGGCCTTCTTCCACACCGGTCAGAAATCACCGGTCATCGCCGCGATGCACCGTCGTCTGGTCGCCGAGGACTGCGACCGGTACCGGCCCGGCGATGTCATCGACGTATGGGAGATCGACGATGTGAAGTCCTATGCCGCATGGCAGCAGAAACTCGGACTCTCGGGCCGGGATGCGGATGGCACTCCCGGAAAGCGCAGTTGGGACCGCCTGCGGGTGCCCCACCTCGCCTGACGTTCCGCTGCCGGTCGACAGGCCGGTGAAATCCGTCAAGGAGGCACGATGGTTGCGCTCTCCAATGTCCGGTTCAGCAAGCGCAACGATGATGTGCGGTCCACCCAAGATGCCCTGATCGCGGCGGGGTTCAGCATTCCGCAGGGTGCCACCGGAGTCTTCGACGACCAGACCAGGGCCGCGTACGCCGCCTGGCAGCGCACACTCGGTTTCACGGACAAGCAAGCCGACGGATTCCCCGGGTGCGCCTCCCTGACGAAGCTCGGTCACCAGGCGGGATTCGAGGTGGCCTGCCGGCATCCGGGGGCGATCGCCACGGACGTGGTCCGCTTCGTGAAGAACACCAACGTCCCCAAGAACGAGGCCACGGCACAGGGATTTGCGGTGACGGCCTGCGAAATGACCGGTGCACCGCCGACCTGGGTGACCGGGGTGAAGAACCGCGCGAATCTTCTGACCCTGATGTTCCGGGAGTCGTCCTTCAATGCGAACGCGGTGAACACGGCCGACGTCAATGCGAAGGGCCCGGTCCAGGTGGATGGCGCGCGGTTCAACTGCTCTCGCGGGTATGCCCAGGTGACCGCCGAGACCTTCGCGGAGAACCACCAGGAAGGGACCTCCGAGCACATCTACGATCCCGTGGCGAACATCTCGGCGGCGATCAACTACATCTGGCGCAGATACGGCGACATCTCACGCGTGCAGCAGGCGAATCCGAACCTGCCGCCCCATCCCTATTGAGGTTCCCTCTCTATTGAGGCCCCACCAGCGAGATCCTCAAGCGCGACCTCGTCATCCCCGACCCCGTTGTAGGCCGCGAGCCAGCCGGCGGCGAAGCGGTCGCCGTGGGTGAAGACCGCTGCTCCCCGTCGGCCCGTCGAGGGGTCGTCGGGGGCTGCGGGCGGGTACTCCAGGCGGGCCGACTGGCCGTCCGCCGCGTACCGGACGGTCGTCGCGCCGTCCCACAGGCAGATCACCGCACCGTGCGGTGCCTCGACGCGCACGGAGCCGGGGTGCGAGGTGAATGCGGCGCCGGTGGCCCGCACTTTCAGCAGTGCCTGGTAGCGCTCCGGTGCGAGCGCGCTGTCGCGCGGTGGGGTGGTGCCCGTCCAGTCCGGGGCGCCGACGCCCCGGTCCCGCGCCGCACGCCACATGCGCGGGACGAGCCGAGTGGCGAGCTGCGGCGTGGCCATCCGCCCGCACATCCACAGCAGTCGACCGGCGCCGCGACCGGGCCCGAGGGCGCGCCAGCGGATGCGCTCGGCGAGGTCCGCGGCCACGACGGCCGCCCAGGGGTGGACGGTGCCCAGCTCGCCCTGGGCTCCCAGCCAGGCCAGGTAGCGCTGGGCCTCGTCCAGGATGCCGGTCAGGCTGTCGGTCGGGATGCCGAGCACGTATCCGCCGCGTGCGCCGAACAGCTGCGGGCTCCTGGCGACCAACAGCAGCACCGCGTGGGCCAGTTCGCCCGGCAGCAGGCCCTCGTCCTTGTCCGGCAGCCCCCGGTCGTGCTCCAGCCGCTCCGCGCGGCCCTGATGGTGCAGCACCCGCCGCAGCGTGGCGCGCGCCCGGTCGCTGAAGGCCGCTTCCGCCAGTTCGGGGAGCTGGATGCTCAGCAGCTCGGTCAGGAGAGCCTCGGCGTGGTCGGGGTCCTCGGGCACCCGCACCCCGCGCACGGCTTCGGACAGCTCGTGCGCGAGCTCGGCGTCGACCATGAAGCGGCTGGTCAGCATGCCCGGTTCGGTGGCCTCCAGGAACTCCGCGCCCTGGGGGCCGGGAGCGATGCGCAGGAACCCCGCCTCCGCCAGCTGAAGCGCCGCGTCATGGAGCGGTTCGACGCTGTCGTGCCCCTGGTGGAAGGCGAACGTGTCGGTCCACCAGTCCTCGGCCTCCTTCATCGAGCCCACGCGGCCCTGCACCACTTCGGCGAGGAGGTGGTTGGGCAGCCGGTCGCCGATGCGGGAGCGCACGGTGTAGCCGGCGGTCAGCCGGGCCTGCCACTCCGGGCGTTCCGTCTCGTCCGCCAGCAGGAAGGCCCAGCCCTCCCGTTCTCCCGCGCCGACCCGCCCGGCGCGGCCGAACATCTGCTGCACCATGGACACTTCGATCCGGTTCCGGCCCAGCCGGACGTCGCGCACGACGACGGCGCGGGCGGGGAGGTTCACTCCGGCGGCCACGGTGGAGGTCGCGACCAGGACGTCGATCTCGCGGGCCCGGAAGGCGCGTTCGGCCTCGCGTTTGAACGGCCAGTCGCGGTAGTGCAGCCCCACGCCGGCGCTGGTGCACAGCCGCTCGACGCGTTCCGTGTCGTCCGCGTCGACGCCCCGCGTCGGCACGCCCCGGTCCGCGGCGAGGGCGAGTGCCGTCGCACGCACCCCGCGCTTGCTGCTGCAGAAGACGAGCACGCTGCCGTCCTCGTCGGTGAAGGACCGGGCCAACTGCACGGCCGCGTCCGTGCGGGCGGTGACGGCCTGCGTGGATCGTTCGCCGTCGCGCGGCGCGGGGAGCATGGGGATCTGCCAGGTCAGCCGGGTGGGCCGCCACGAGGTGCGGATCAGCCGGGCCCCCAGCCATGCGGCGACCTGGTCGGCGTTGGCCACGGTCGCCGAGAGCCCGACGATGCGGGTCTGGGCGCTGTCCTCGCGCACCCTCGTCAGGACGGCCTCCAGCACGGCGCCCCGCCCCGGGTCGCCGAGCAGGTGGATCTCGTCGACGACCAGAGCGCCGACCTCGGCGAGGGCGCCGCCCAGCGATCCGTTCCGGCAGATCGCCTCGAACTTCTCGGTGGTGGCGACCCAGATGTCGGCCTCGCGGATGAGCTGGGTGTCGACGGCGTACTCGCCCGTGAGCCGGACGACCTCCAGCCCGTGCCGTCGCCAGTTCTCCAGTTCGCGGTCGAGTTCGTCGGTCAGCGACCGCTGGGGCACGAGCCAGGCCGCCTTGCGGCCGCGGGCGTGCGCCCGCAGTGCGGCGACCATGCCGATCGGCGTCTTGCCCGCTCCGGTCGGGGCGACGACGATCAGGTGGTCGTCGCTGTCCATCACCGCCGGAACGGCGTCGGTCTGGGCGGGGTTGAAGGTGGGGTACGGCAGCAGGCCGGCCCATTCCTCGGGAACGAGGTCGGTCACCGGTATGTACGGGACGTCGCCGGCGGCCGGCAGGTCCTCCAGGGCGTCCCACTGGGCCGCGAACGCATCCCGGGCCGCATGGGCCCCGGGGCCCGCGACGGGCGCGGGCGGCATCGGGGATCCCTTGGCGGAGAACGTGCGGACCGGGTGGGCCACCAGCCCCGTGGCGGCGCCGAGCTCGGATACGGTGCCGACCTGTTCGCCCTCCATCCAGTGCCGGGCGCTGCGGAACGGTATGCCGTGGGCTGCCAGGTGCGCGCGCAGGTCGTCGAAGGCGGGGCCCTCGGGGAGGATGACGCGGACGTCGTCGGCCGCCGAGACCGCCTGGTCGGGCGGTCGCCAGGCCGGGTCGGTCACCTTGCACCACCACAGGCGGCGCTGCTCGCTCTCCCTCGGCACCGGGAGGTCCGCGGGCCAGGCCGGTCCTGTGGAAGCGGCGATGACCCTGAAGGGGGTGAGGGGGGTGAGGGTGACACCGGGTTCCACGGGACAGGGGCCGAGGAGCGCCTCCTCGACGCTGGCGACGAGCTCCGGTCCGGTCACCTTGAGCCGCGGGGCCGCGGTCTTCTTCGCCGTGGGCCGCGGCCACAGCTTGTCGTAGGTCTTCACGCCGAGGTCGGCGAGCGTGTACGCCGCGGGGCAGACCGGGCAGACGACGGCCACGTAGCGGTAGACCCGCCCGCCCGACTCGTACGGCCTGCGGAGCGCGTACATACGCCCGTCGCACTCCGGACAGGTGCGGGGCACCTCCTCCTCGTAGCTCCACCCCGGTTCGGTGAAGCGGTCGATGAGCCCGGTGCCCTGCAGTGCGACGCCCCAGCGTTCCTGCACCACTTCCACGACCGTCTGGCCGAACTCGGCCGTCTCCACCACGAGTTTCCCCCCTTGCCTTGCCGGCCCGGCCGGCCGCGTGTGTCAGTCGACGATGATGCCCGGGTGGCAATGGTCATGATTCCATCCGGGCTGGATCGCGTATCCGCAGTAGCAGAGCCCGGACCGGGCGGGCTTGCCCTCGGAGCGACGGCGCAGTGCCACCGCGAGCGGCTGCCGAGCGAGCCACGCCCCGGCGTCCTCGCCCTCCCAGCGGCCCAGTGCTTCGGGGGAGGCGGCCAGCCCGTCCACCAGCGTCGCGAAGATGTCGTCGGCCTGCCGGAGGAGGAAGCGCAGCACATTGCCGCAGTACCGCGGCTCCATGTCGTCGAGGCGGTGGCGGCGGTCCTGGGCGTCCTGCCAGACCTCGTCCTGGTTGAGGAGGGTCACGTAGTGCTCCTCCATGGTCCAGGACCGGGGTCTCCCGTCGGCCTGGCAGGTCTGCTGGTTCCGTACGGCCTCGTATGACGTGCGTGCCTTGCGCAGCAGTTCCTCGAACCGGGCAGGGCGTTCCGCCGCGAGCCGCTGATATACGTCCCTGGCCTCCCCGGTGACGGCCAGGGCTTCCTCCTTGTGCCCGCTGCGCGAGAGGTAGGAGCCGAGGGTGGAAAGGACTCCGGCCAACTCCGGTTCATGGGCGGTGGGGTTGACGGCGGCCAGCTTCCGGTGGATCCCGGCGGCCTCCCTCAAAGCGGACAGCGCGTCCTCGCGACAGCGGGCGCCCCACAGATAGACCCCCAGATTGCCCAGGGACACCGCCAGGTCGGACTCGTCCACGGCCATGGAGCGGGTGAGGTCGGACAGGTGCGCCGCGGGCTCGGCGGCCACCAGCCGTCGGATGGTCTCGACGGCCCGCTCCGCGGCGGTGCGGGCGTCCGTCCAGCGACGCAGTCGAAAGGAGGCGACGGCCGCATTGGACAGGGCCACTGCCAGGCCCGGTTCGTAAACCGCGGGATCTTCCACCGCCAGCCGGTGGAAGATCCCCGCGGCCTGCTGGGCGGCAGCCAGGGCCTCCTGCTGTTTTCGCGTCTCCGTCATGATGTCACCGAGTTGGACGAGGGAGAGCGCCAGGCCCGGTTCATGGGTTTCGGGGTCGGCGGCGGCCAGTCGCCTGAAGATGGCAACCGCTTCCTCGGCCGCCCGGCAGCTCGCGTCGGTGAGGTCCAGTTGGGCGGCACATCCGCTCAACTGGACCAGTGCTGCGGCAAGTTCGGCTTCGTGCGCGGCAGGTTCGGCGACCGCCGACTGCCGGAAGATGTCGACCGCCCGTTCGGTGGCCGCCATGGCCTCCTCGCGGTGTCCCGCCCGGGCCATCCGGAACCCGAGGTTCTGGTGCAGCCGGGCGTGTTGGGCGGGGTCGTCCGTGGCGGCGAGCCGATGGCGGGTGAGGCGTTGGGTGAAGGCCGCGATCCCGGCGTCGAGGTCCACCTGGCCGCGCCCGGGAATGTGCGCGTCGATCGCCTCCAACACGGCGGTATCGAGGTCGCAGGCGGCGAGCGCGCTCAGCGCGGCGGCGCCCGCGGCGAGGGCGAGGGCCGGGTCGGCGCGCAGCACGGCTTCGAGGTGCCGGACCGCGTGCGGCCAGCGGTGCGGCGCCGCCGCCGAGGCCAGGAAGGTCAGCACGCGCGCGGTGTGCCCGGGCGGCGCGCCCTGCCCGTCGCGGGCGACGAGCGTGCGGGTGGTGTCCGCCGCCCAGGGCGCGGCGGGATAGCCGGTGGCGTCGTGCCCGGGGAGGCTCAGGGCGAGGAAGTCCTCGGCGAGCCGGTCGGGATAGAGCGGCTCCAGGACGGCGCCGGACTCCGCTGCCGGATAGCACGTGGTGTGGTCGGCCAGCAGCCGTCCGGGATGCTCCAGGCCGAGACTGCTCAGCAGTGCGGTGCCGTTCGCGTACGTGGTGGCTCCGGTGAGGGCTGCGGTGAAGACCACATGGCCCATGGCACCGGGCGGTGTCGTGTAGTCCAGGCCCTCCAGGCGGTTCTCGTAGAGCTGGGTCCAGTGCCGGCGTTCGCGGTCGAGCAGGTACGCGGACAGGCCCGCCATGTCCTGCGGGGGCCGGCTGCCCCGGGTGTGGGCGTCGACCGCCACCAGAGCGGCCATGTGCAGCGCCAGGACGAGCCCGAAGTCCGGCCGGTGCAGATAGCCGGGCGGTTCGATGACGGACGGGTCGGCGAGTCCGTAGCGGGCCGCGAAGCAGTCCCGGGCGACGAGGAACATGGCCCGCCGCACGCCGAGTTCACCGCCCCGGTCGTCGAGCGGGGGCAGCGCCAGGTCTTCCGTGGCTGCCTCCGCCTCCTCAAGGGCGGCCCGCACGGCGGGCCAGGGGGCGACCGACCGGCCCAGGAGCAACACCCGGGTCGGCAGCGGACGGTGGAGCAGCTGGTTGCTCAGCAGCCAGGTCAGGTGGGAGAGCGGCCAGCGGTCGGCGTAGTCGACGACCAGTAGCAGCCCGGCGGCACCGTCGAGGCGCAGGTCCTGGCTTCCCGGGCTCGGTCGGATCGTCCCGGAGCCATGGGTGGCCGTGACGACCTTCCAGCCCGCCGCGGCGCTGTCGGCGGCGAACCGGGCCGCCAGCCGGGTCTTGCCCTGCCCGCCGGGGCCGTGCAGCCAGGTGGCCGCGAGGCGCGGGCCGTCGCCGTCCCGCCATGCGGCCAGTCCGGCCCGCTCCCGGTCGCGGCCGGTGAAGTCCACGACCTGGAAACGGGCGTTGAGCAGGCGGCTGGGCTGGGCGGTCAGCCACGCGGCGTCCCGACCCGCGGGGCCGGCGGGCTGACCGTACTCGGAGAGCAGGTAGACCGGCCCCCGGTCGGGAAAGACGTGCAGATCGGCACCGATGACGCCGTACCCGAAACCGTTCTCGACGCGGACGACTTGCCCGGGCCCGGAATCCATGCGGCTCAATGCGCCTCTCCGCTGCCGTCCCTCCGTCCAGGTGCCGTCTGGTGCACGATGACGTTGCCACCCTGGACCGCGAAGACCTGACCACCGTCCTTCGCGACGTTGTTCTGGACCCATGCCCGCTGGTCCTCGGGCAGGCGGTCCCGGATCTCGCCGATCAGCTCCTGAAGGTCACCGGCGGCGTCCGGGTACTCGTCCAGCAGCGACTCCAGCTCCAGCAGCCACACGGGAAGCAGGCTCTGGCGCACCCGCTCGGTGTCGCCGGCCCGCTCGATCAGCGCCACGTGATTGTCCAGTTGGGCCTCGATGGCCGACTGCTGGTCCTGCCCGCGACGGCGGAACAGCCTCGCGATCCCGCCACGCGCAACCGCCCAGGAGTCCGTGGCCATGGCCCCGACCACGGTGGTTCCCCCGGCCAGAATCAGTTCCTCCAGCATCATGTCCCCCTCGCCCTGCGATCCCATGATCGCTTCCGTGAAAGGACATTATCCATCGGCCCTGGCGACCAGCCATGGCGCCGCCGGTGAGACGACCGCGCCTGCACCGCCCACGCCTGACTGAGGAACTGAATGCGGACGTGGCTGGCGAAGGAGGTGGTCACGTGCTGCCAGTCGGTGGAGACGGCTTCTCCTTGATGCGCTGCACGCGGTCCTGCTCGTCGACGCCCCATGGCCAGGTGGGGCTTCTTCGTCGGTGAAGTTCAACCTGGCTGGAACGCCAGTCGGTAGTGCGAACCGTGCACGTTCTCAGTGCAGTTGATGACGTGGCACCGCGTGTTCAGCCGAACAGCCTTGAGCCGAGCGGGTGTTGTCGGTCGAAGCCGGCGAGGATCAGGAATGTCGCGCTGGCGGTTGTGGTGGTGAATTGCAGCAGTGCGTCGGAGATGTCCATGTGGGTGAGGGTGGCGGTGAAGGTCCGCAGGTCGTTCTGGAAGCTGATGAAGAGCAGGCCGGGGGCGGGCTCGTCGGTGCTGTAGGAGCGGCGGAGCATGAGGCCGGTGCCGACCACGGCGGGGTTCGCCCTGCGCACATGGGCGTCCGCGGGGACGAGGTAGCGTCCGTCCGGTGTCTTGGCGCCGAGTTCGGGGCTGGTGGCGACGGTGCCGCCGGAGAGGGGGACGCCGGTGGCGCGGCGCCGCCCGAAGACCGCTTCCTGCCGGGCTACGGGCAGGGCGGCGAACCGCGGCAGGTCGAGTTCCATGCGCCGCAGTACAGCGAGGGTGCCGCCGGCGACCGCGGGGGGCCCGGCCAGCCACAGGTCGCGTTGTTGTTCGGCGGTCGTGTGCGGGCCCACGATGCCGTCGATGAAACCGAGCGGGTTCCGCGGCGCGGTGAGGCCGTTGCCGACCGGCACGTTCGTACCGCGGCGTGCGGACTGCCGCCAGCGTTCGTGGATGCGGTCACCGGCCTGGTCCAGGAGCGCGGCGGCGGCGACCGGCAGGAGCAGCGGGTCGCTGGCGCAGACCTGTATCAGCAGGTCCCCGCCGCGTGCCGGTGGGGCGATCCGTTCGCGGGAGAATTGCGGGAGGTCGGCCGCGCCGGGCAGTGCGGCGCCGGCCGTGCGCACCAGCCGGGGGCCCACGCCGACGGTGACGGTGAGGTCGCCCGGCGGCAGGCCCAGCAGTCGAGGGTCGGTCCCCGTGGTGAGTGTGCGGATGGCCTGGCCGAGTTCGGCCAGTAGCGGACCGGCGGCCGCGGGGGTGGCGAGGTCGGCGACCACGGCGAGCAGGTTGGGCTGGGCCGGCTGCGGGAGCGTGATGCCTGCCTGGTGCCGGCCCGTCGCCGGAACCGGCATGGGTGTGGCCGCCGCGCAAGGGGCGTGCCGGCCCGGCTGGGCGGAGTCCGAGGTGCACCCGGCGGTCAGACCGGCGGCCACCATGGCGCCGGTGACATCGAGGAACGTGCGGCGTGACGGGTGCTGATCGGCACGGTGCATGGTGTGCAGAGTGCCACACCCGAATCGTGCGTGTCGGTCAACCTCCTTATTCTGGCGGGGAATTGGCCGTCGTGCCAGACTGGGATCATGCCTCGATTAGGTCTTCGCGTGGTGGCCGCGGTGCTGGGCACGCTGACGCTCGTGGTCGGCTGCGGCGGCGACGGTGGATCGGGCAGCGGCCGGCGTCCGGCCGGCGCGCAGGTGACGATCCGCGTGCCGGCCGATGCCCCGACGATCTCGGCTGCGGTGTCGTTGGCCCGGCCCGGTGACCTGGTGCTGGTCGCTCCGGGCGTGTACCACGAGTCGGTGAAGATCGGCACGGCTCGCATCACCCTGCGCGGCGCGTCCCGGGACAAGGTCGTCATCGACGGGCGGTTGCAGCAGCCGAACGGTGTCGTCGTCGCGGCGCCCGGGGTGGCCGTGCAGAACCTGACCGTGCAGAACAACACGCAGAACGGGGTGCTGGTCACCGGTTCGGCGAAGGCGGCCGGCGGGCTGCCGGGGCATTCCGGCGGCTACGACACCGGCGATGAGCCCGTCACCTTCCTGAAGTCGTTCCTGGTCTCGCATGTGACCGCGACCCGCAACGGCCTGTACGGCATCTACGCGTTCTCCGCGCAGAACGGTGTCATCGAGCATTCGTACGCGTCGGGCGGGGCCGACTCGGGGATCTATGTCGGGCAGTGCAAGCCGTGTCACATCGTGGTGCGGGACAACGTCGCCGAACTCAACGCGGTCGGCTACGAAGGCACCAACGCCAGTGGCGACATGTACGTGGTCGGCAACCGCCTTGTCGGTAACCGGGTCGGCCTGACCACCGACTCCGACCACCAGGAGAAGCTGCTCCCGCAGCGGGGCGCCGTCATCGCGGGCAATCTGATCGCCGCCAACCAGCAGAAGGCCACCCCGGAGCAGGCCGACGGCGGGTGGGGCACCGGCGTCGGCATCGACGGCGGCAGCGACAACCAGTTCATCCGCAACCGCATCGCCGACAACAGCAACGCCGGGCTGGTGATCACCGCAACCGCCGACATGGCTCCGGTCGGCAACCAGATCGTGGACAACACCTTCACCGGCAACGGCGTCGACGTCGGCTGGACGTTCCCCACCGCCACCCGGGGACGGGACAACTGTCTGCGCGGCAACGCCCTGCGGACCACCGTGCCGGCCGGGCTCGCGGCAGCCGCGTCCTGCCCGCTCCCGGCCAAGTCGCCCTCGCCGGCCGGCAGGTGGGCGATGCCGACGGCACCCGGTGGCATCCCGTTCACCGAGGTCGCGGCACCTGGTCCACAGCCGCAGTTCCCCCACGCCGCCACTACGGGCGCCACCGCTGTCCCGGCCGTTCCGGCCCTACCGGACACGGCAGGCATCCCGCTGCCGTCGGTGTCCCTGCTCGCCGCGCACGCACGGGTGGGGACCTCCTGAACAGCGGCTACCGCGTCGGGGCGGCTCCGGGCACCGCCTTGACCGGAACGTACTTCTGGGTGTCGAAATCGATGACCACCGGCTGCGACGCGGACCCCACGTCGACACGGACCCGGTACATGGTGCCGTCCGAGCCGACCCAGTAGCGCACGCTGCCCCCGGTACCGGAGCGGTCACGGGAGGACGGCCCGGTCATGACGTCCACCCGATGCCCGTCCACCTCGTCCCGTCCCCGCCAGGCGGCGCCGTTCTGCGGCAGCAGTTCGGCGTTGTCCGGCCGGTCGCTGCCGAGCCGGAGCGCGATGGCCAACGCACTGTCCAGCGAACTGCCGGACGACTGCAGCGGACGGCCGTACCAGCCCGAGCGGGGCGGCGACGCGGGGGCGTGCGCGGGGGCGTGCGCCGTCGGGTGGACGAACACCGAGGTAGCCGTCCACTCGATCAACCCGTCGCTGGAGGTGTCGCGCCCGGTGCCGTGCACCACGCCGTAACCGGCTTTGCCCCGGTAGTCGACGGACCCGGTGACGATCAGCCCGCCGGCGGTGCCCGGCACGGTGATCGTCACCGCGCGGCCGTGCGCCTCGTAGTTGCGGAACCGGGTGATCGCCAGCCGGTTCGCCTCGTCCGAGGTCAGTGCGCGCGGACCGCTGGCGCCGGAGCCGCCGCCGGCGACCAGGAACGCGGCCGCCGCGACGGCCGCCGCGACGATGACGGCGGCCGCCCAGCGCGGCCGCAGCCATCGGCGCCGGTCAGCCGCACGGCGCGGTGGAGCCTGCCGGATTCTCGCGCTCCGCACGCGGCTCGACGCTGACACTCTTCTGATTTCCCCTCTCCCTCACCCCACTGGTCGGCCGGCGTGCGGTTGCGGCGACACTCGGCAGTCCGGTGGCGGACGGCGCCGGGGCCGGCCCTCGTGGACCGGCCGAGACGTGATCTGCCCGCCCGCGCCCTCCGGATCGCGGGCGGGCAGATCACTGTTGTTCGGTTCGTTTCAGTGCTTCTGGGCGCGACGCTGCCGGCTCAGGAACGCGATGACCAGGCCCGCCCCCACCAGCAGACCGGCGAGGCCCATCATCTTCGGCAGCCCCGACGTACCGGTGTGCGCCAGCGAACCCGTGCCGCCGGCCGGGGCCGGGCTGGCGGGCGACGCGGGTGACGGCGGCGTGGAGGCCGGTGGCGAGGTCGGTGTCGGGGTCGGTGTTGGGGTCGGGGTCGGTGTTGGTGTTGGGGTTGCCTTCGGGATGTACACCCCGGCATCGATCGTGTGATCGACGCCGCCCGGCTTGTCCGGCGCCGTGACCGGTGCGTAGCCGTTGCACAACCGACCGGTGGTCGGCGGCGTCACATTGGAGTCATGCGCACGGTTGGCACCGGCTCGCGGGAGCGTGAACCGCAGCTCACTCGCCGCGGGCCGGCCGGGCACCTTGCCGGTGTCCGCGGTACACACGTCGAACTGCACCGTGTATGTCGCGCCCGGCGTGAGCTGGTACGCGGCGCCGACACCGCCGAAGTAGTACTCGCCGGCGGCATCGGTCCTGGTCGTGGCGACCCGCTTGCCGCCCGCGTCCAGCAGGTTGATCGTCGCCCCAGGCAGCAGCACCTCCGCCGGGTCCTGGATCCCGTTGTGGTCCCCGTCGAACCACACGAGGTTGCCGATCTGGATCGGCGCGTTCGCCGCCGCGTACGCGATGTCACCGAGCCCACCGGCCTTGCCGAACCCGTTCTGTTCCTGACCGATGAACTGGTACGCGTTGGCGGTCGGAGCGTTGCCCGGGCCCTGACCGGTGGTGATGTCGTAGTAACCGGTCCCGGCGGTTTCGATGTTGACGGTCGGGTCGAACTCCGTGCTGACGACCCACTGTTGCTGCGGAATGTAGGCCACCGACCCCAGCGCGGTCTCCTGGTGCCCGCCGGCGAAGAAGTCGCCCGGGAAGTATTCGACGACACCGTTGCCCTGGCCGCCGTCGGTGGCGCGGTTGGCGTGGTTGGGGCAGTTTCCGGTGCCTTCCCACGCGTATCCGCCGCTGGGGCCGGCGCAGGCCATGGTGATGTCACCACCGGACATGCCGAGTTCCGGCGTGTTGTTCAGCGGGCGAGGGTCCAGCCCCTTCGCGCTGAGGACGTCCATGAACCGGTCGCGGAAACCCAGGATCATCGAACCGTCGCGGGCGAAGGCGAGGGAGGCGAACTCCGGCTGCGGATCGATGAAGGCGCCGCCCACCTTCCGTTCGTCCCACGTGGCCAGGGTGGTGTTCCACGGGTTCCAGTGGGTGGCCTGGGCGACGTCGCCGGCACCGGTGAAGACGGTGCCGCGCCTGTCGGTGAGCGGGTGGGTCAGCACCGTCGTGAACCGCTTGCCGTCGTAGGTGTAGACGACGGCTTTCAGATCCGCGCGCTGTTGCGTGCTCTCCGCGGTGCACACGCCGCCGACGTACAGCGTGTTGTCGTGGGTGGCGAGGCCGAACGGCCGCCAGTCGCCGGGACTCGCGCACCCCGGGTCCGGGATCCGCACCGTCGCCTCGGGCGCCGAGGCGGTGGCTCCTGTTGCGTCGAAGCTCACCAGGCTGCGGGTGCGCAGGTTCACCGCGTACAGCGTGCCGCCGTCCTCCGACAGGGCCAGGCCACCGACGCTCTCCTTGCCCGGTGCGTCGGTGAACCCGGGATCCTTGATCATGTTGCCGGTGTCGTGCGGCGTCACCGCAGCGCCCGGCACCTGCGCGAACAGCTTGGGCGCGCCCCCGCCGTTGACCGGCACCGTATAGATCGCGCCACCGCCCTTCGGTCCGTACGGGGCGTACCGGCGGGCGAACGCGCTCTGGAACAGCCGGCTCCGGTACTTGTCGTACGCCAACCCGAACGTCGTGCCCACCTGGGCCTGCGTGGCCAGCGTGGTCGGGCACGACACACCGGTGGGACAGGTGCCTCGGGTCTTCGTCCCGAACGCCACCAGTGCCCGGGTGTCGGATCCGCTGGCGCCGTTCTGTACCGGAACGAAATACCGCGAGTCCGGCAGCGCGTAGTCGGCCGGATCCCACACCCCCGTCACCACCGAGGCGTTCTTTCCGCCCGACACGTCCACGAACGACGTGAAGCTGTCGAAGTGGTTCCCCACTGTCGACGCGGGCGCCGCCCGCAGATAGTCGCTGTACGGTGCCGGGACGCTGACATCGACGCGGTAACGGCCGCCGTTCAGCACCTTCGACCGCGACACCACGACCTTTCCGGTGGCATCCGTGACGCCGGTGACATGGTGCCCGGCGGGGTCGGAGATCTCCACCTTCATGCCCCGCTGCGGCACGTCCATCGTCGTGTTGATCACGCCGGTGCCGAAGAAGTCGCGCAGCACCTCAACCGTCAGCGTGCCGTCGGTGGTTGAAGCGACGGCGGGTCCGGCCGTCGCTCCCACGGCGCCGCCCGCCAACAACAGAACAGATAACCCCACGCGCGCCAGCGGCTCCACGAGCCCGCGGGCCGAGCGGCGCGAGTCTCTGCCGACTCGGTTCATGGCATCACACTCCCCACACTTCTCTCGTCATGCCTCTTGTCATGTTCCTTGTCGTGTCTCTTGTCATGAAAACGCAGCCCCTCGTCTCGCCGCACGCCCACTTCACGGGCCCCGAACGGGGACGCCGGTCGCGAACATCGCGGAAAAGAAAAAGGGCCCACTGCTGTTGCGTGGACCGCTTTACGTTGATCGTTTGCAGGTATTGCGGGCACGCCGTAAGCGTCGCAGGCCAGGAAAGGTGAACGCGCGTTGAGCGCCTCGGGAAGAACCGCCCCGGGTGGTGCATTTTCGCAGCTCAATCACGGCACCCTCGCCCCCACCGCCGATCTCACCAACCGCCATCGCGAGCAGCGCGCGATATGTTATCCGCCGAAGTCGCGCCGGCACCAGCAGAATCCATACATTCATCGGGAGCCGCGATAGTCCCGAGCGGCGGATAATAGCGACCGCAAGAATGTGCGACATTGACATTGCGACATTGACATGCCGACCGGATCCGGTTCCGTCGGTGACCGGACGCCCTGCCCACCCGACGGCTGCTCGCCGACGCACTCAGGACGCGAGGACACCGACCGAGGCGACGAGCACGAAGACGGCGAGTGTCCCGGCCTGTTGGGGCACGGGGATTCCGGCCGCGCTGATCGACGCGCCCGCGGCGAGGGTGAGCGGGGCGTTCTTGGCGTTGGCCGCCGACAGTGCCACGCCGAGTCCGAGGATCTCTGGAGGCGTTGCGCGCCGGCTCTGGATGGCCTGCCGGGTATCCGCATGGCCGGCACCGCCGAGCCCGCCGTTGGTCACGGAGATGGCGTTGGGACCGATCCGTGCGGCGGCCGCTTCGAGCGCCAGGGTGGCCTTGAGGCCCTGCACGGTGGTGACCATGGACATCCGCACGCCGAACCGGTCATCACCGGCCTTCGGCAGCGACGTCCGGACGACCCGTGCGATCGCCTTGTTCCCTGACGGGCGCAGCAGGGCGCCCTGCCGTCCGGTGCCGCCGCCGGCCGCGGGGTTCCACTGGGCGCCCAGAGCGGACGGGCTGATCAGGGACGCTTCGGCCTGCCCCCCGGTGAGCTGCGCGGACGGGTTGCCGGCACGGCTCGTCATGGCCGGAGCCGGCGGGCCGCCGGACCAGGAGTGCGCGTCGCTGCGCGTGTCCGGTGGTCAGCGCCGTGACGTCCTCGGCGCGTGCCCGGTCGGGCAGATCGGCGCCCCGTCGTCCGGCGCCGGGGCGGCCGCGGCCAGTCGGTCGGTGATCTCCGCGGCGGTCAGGACGCGCGCGAAGCCCTTGCGCAGAACGGCGAGTTCGGGTTCCTGCCGGGACTCGTCGTCGGTGGCCGTGACATCGGATCCGAAGACGACCTGGTAGCCGCGTTCATACGCCTGCCGAGCCGTGGTGCCGCAGCAGTAGTTGGTGAGCGTTCCCGTGACGATGACCGTGTCACGGCCGAGGTTGCGCAGCACGGTGTCGAGCGGGGTGTCGTAGAACGCCCCATACGACGGCTTGCGGATCACGACCTCGTCGGGGCGGCGCCCCATCCGGCCCCAGACCTCGGCGGGGCCCGGTCGGCGCCAGTCGGTGTCGGCGTGCGGGAGGAAGCGCAGGGCGTGTGGCCGGTCCAGTCCGAGATGGGTGTCGTCGAAGATCGTCCAGATCACCGGGACCGAGGCGTCCCGGCAGTCTTCGACCAGTTGCCGCAGCCGGGGCGCCATCCGGGTCGCCGCGGGCACCCAGTAGGGGCTCCAGCCGGGCCGGACGAATTCGTCCTGCATGTCGATGACCAGCAGCGCCGTCCGTTCGGGTCGTATGTCGAACGATGCCTGGCCGTGCTCGTAGGCGTGGCGCGCCCGCGCGGTCACCCATTCCTCGGTGTACGTCATCCCTGCCCCTATATCGATTCGAGGTACCTCGTTTCGATGTGCGAGAGTAGCAGCATGCTCGAACTCGCCATCCTGGGATTCCTGGCCGAGGGGCCGCTGCACGGCTATCAACTGCGCCACCGGATCGCGCACTTGTCCGGCCATGCCCGGCCGGTCAGCGACGGCAGCCTCTACCCGGCGATCAATCGGCTGGTCCGTGCCGGGCTGCTCGACCGACGGACCGAACCGGGCACCTCGGCCGCCCAGCGCCACACCCTGAGCCTGACCGACGCCGGCCGCCGCGAGCTGGTGCGCCGACTGCGGGATGCCAACGGCCTCGACATCACCGACAGCACCCGGTACTTCACGGTCCTGGCCTTCCTCTCCCAACTGCCCGACACCACCGACCAGCACGCGGTACTGCGCCGCCGACTGGAGTTCCTGGAACAGCCCGCGAGCTTCTTCCACGACGGCGACCGCCCCCTGCGTAGCGACGACACCGACGACCCCTACCGGCGCGGCATGCTCACCATCGCCCGCGCCACCAGCCGCGCGGAAAGGTCCTGGCTTCGGGAGGTGTTGGCCTGACTCGGCCTCGGGTCAGCCGCCGGTCACCTGCTGCCACAACCCGCCGCTGCCGCCGTCGAGTACGTGCCGACCGATCCTTTGTTGCCAGGCCCGTTCACCGCTGTCCTCGTCGCGCCAGGACCACATGCGGGTGGTGGCCAGGCGGAGCGGGCTGAGTTCGGTGAAACCGATCGCGCCGTGCAGTTGGTGGGCGATGCGGGTGATCTCGGCCACCGAGGCGGCGGCCTGCGCGGCGGCGAGCCACGCGGTGAACTCCGCGGAGTCCGGCTCGGACAGGGCGGACGCGGCCGCCTCGACGGCCGCGGCGACCAGGGCCGCCTCCTCGACGAGCTTGGCCTCCTCCTGCTTGACGGCCTGGAAGTGGCTCAGCGGTCGGCCGAACTGCACACGGGAGGAGGTGTGATCGACCGTCAACTCGACACAGCGGCGTGCCGCACCGGCGATCAGGGCGGCCCGCGCCAGGCCGGAACGCCATGTAGCCTCCCGGACCAGCGCGGCCGGAATGCGGCGGACCCGCTCGGCGGGGACGGCCACGTCGAGCAGCACCAGGTCGTCCCTGGGCTCGCCCGCCAGGTTGGTGCCCGCCACCTGCCGCCACTCGGTGGCTTCGAGGAGGAAGAGCACGGGCCCGCCGCCCGGGCCCTCGGTCAGCACCACCGCGGCTTCGGCGGCCCGGGCCCACGGCACCCGGTGCAGCGTGCCGCTGACCCGTAGGGCGTCATCGGTGCCTGCCGCCCCTGACGGCCCGACCCTGCTGTCGGTGTCCACGTGGGTGAACCGCACGTCGAGCGGGCCGGCAGCCACGGTGAGTTGGCCGTCCGGGACGGCGAGCCCGGCCGCGGCCAGCAGCGGGCGTGCGACGAGCAGCGTCTCGGCGAGCGGTGCCGGGGTGCTGCGGTAGCCGGCTTCCCGCGCCAGGGCCACGAGGGCGGTCGGGGCCGTGTCGAGCGGCGGCAGGGCGTCGACGGCGCGTTCGGAGAGGGGTTCGGAGAGGGGTTCGGCGACGGACTCGGCGCACGGTTCGATGCTCATCGGGACAGCTCCAGACCTCGGGTGATGATGCCGCGCAGGATTTCGTTGGTGCCGCCGCGCAGCGTGTATCCCGGCGCATGCAGGATGGCGGTGGCCAGCAGTTCGGGGTAGCTGCCGCGGGTGGCGTCGAAGCGGGCGGCGATCGGCAGGATCTCGCGGACCTCGTTGACGAGTTCGCCCTCGAAGCGGGTCCCGAGGTCCTTGACCAGGGCCGCCTGCACGTCGGCGGGGCGGCCGGCCGCCAGCGCCGCGGCCACCCCCAACGACAGCTGCCGGATGGACGCCAGGCGCGCGGTGAGCCGGCCCACCCGGGCCTGCTGCTCGGGACTGCACGCGCCGGTCCGCTGCAACTGTCCCACCAGGGCGGAAAGGAGCGGCAGCGTGGACAGGAAGCGCTCGGGACCGCTGCGTTCCAGGGCCAGTTCGCCGGTGACCTGCCGCCAGCCGTCACCGGGGCGCCCGAGCAGTGCCTCGTCGGTGAGCTCGACGCCTTCCAGGTGGCAGTAGTTGAAGGTGTGCTCGCCGCTGAGGAGACGGATCGGCTCGACCCGGACGTGCGGATCGCGCAGGTCGACGATGAACTGGCTCAGCCCGGCGTGGCGGTCCTCGGACTCGTCGGTCCGGGCGAGCACGATCGCGTGATCGTTGACGTGCGCGCCGCCCGTCCACATCTTGGTGCCGGTCAACCGCCAGCCGTTGGCGGTCCGCTCCGCCCGGGTCCGTACCGAGGCCAGGTCCGACCCGCTGTCCTGCTCGCTCATCCCGATCGAGAAAAAGCACGCGCCGGCGGCGATCCGGGGCAGGAAGTGGTTCCGCTGCGCCTCGGTGCCGTGGCGCAGGATGGTGGGCCCGGCCTGCCGGTCGGCGACCCAGTGGGCCGAGACCGGGGCGCCGGCGGCCAGCAACTCCTCGATGACGACGTAGCGTTCGAGGTTGCTGCGCCCGCCTCCGCCGTACGCCCGCGGCAGGGTCATGCCGATCCAGCCGCGCCGGGCCAGGCGACGGGTGAAGGCGGGGTCCCAGCCGGTCAGCCAGGAGTCGGGCCGACCGAGGACGGTGCCGGCGGCCCGTTCCGCGGCGAGGAAGTCGCGCACCTCCTGTCGTAACCGGGTTGCTTCGGGCGGAAGTTGGACGGCCCCGAGATCGAGGTCGGAGAGGGTCATCGGGTGCTCCTCGGACGGAATGGTGGGTGTACGGAGTGACGGGTATACGCAGTGGTGGGTGTACGGAGTGACGGGTACACCGTCGGCGGTGGTGGTCAGGCGCCCGTGAAGTGCGGGCGGCGGCGCTCCCGGCGGGCCTGGACGCCCTCGCGGAAGTCGTCGGTGGTGGTCGTCACCGACTGGGCGAGTCCCTCCCAGGTCAGCGCCCGCTCGACGGTGGGCTGCCCCTGGGCCAGGCCGCTCTTGGTCAGCCGGACCGCCAGCGGGGCCGCGGCGGCGATCTCGTCGGCCACGTCGAGCGCGGCCCGAAGCACCTGGTCGGCCGGCAGCGCCTCGTGCACCATGCCGATGGTGGCGGCTCGTGCTCCGCTGATCAGCCGCCCGGTCAGCAGCAGTTCCCGCGCCCTCGACGGGCCGACGGCCTCGGCGAGCAGGGCGGTGGTGGCCATGCCCGGGTGCAGGCCGAGTCGGACGAACGGCGCGCCGAGCTTCGCCTCCGCCGCGGCGTACCGCAGGTCGCAGGCCAGGGCCAGCGCCAGTCCGGCGCCCACCGCGTGGCCGTTGACGGCCGCCACGGTGGGGACGGACAGGTCACGGACGGTCAGCCAGGTCCGGTAGAAGTCCGACAGCTGGGCCCGGGTGCCGGACAGGGGCTGGCCGTGTCGGTCGGCGAGTTCCCCCAGGTCGGCGCCCGAGCAGAACGCGGGGCCGGTGCCGGTGATCACGAGGGCGCGCAGGTCGGGGTCCTGGCGCAGGGAGCGCATGGCGCGCCGCCACTGTGCGGTCAGCCGTCCGGTCATCGGATTGCGCTTGTCGGGGTTGTCGAAGGTGAGCACGGTGACGCCGTTCGGCCGGTGCTCGACGCGCAGCGGTTCCCACGCGTTCGGCGCTGCCTGCTCGTCCAGGGGTGCTTGCTCGTTCACGGGGCCTCGATTCGGTCCGCGGGTACGGGTGTTGGTGACTGCTGGTGACTGGTGATGGCTCAGGAAGGCGGCCGGTGGCCGATCTCGGCGAAGACCTCCTCGGTGTGCTCGCCGACCCGCGGGCAGTGCCGGTGCAGGCCGGCCGGTGTGGCCCAGAAGCGCACGGGCTGGCCGATGAGGCGGTAGCCGCCCTCGGTGGGGTGTTCGGCCTCCCGGAGCAGACCGCCTTCGGCGGCGTAGGCGCTGGTGGCGGCCTCCGTCAGGCTCAGCACCGGGGCGGCGGGGATGCTGGTCGCGTCGCAGAACTCCTGCCATTGCGCGTTGGTGTGCCGGGTCGTGAACTCACCGACCAGTACGTAGAGTTCGTCGGCGTTGTGGACGCGCGCGGCGTACGACGCGAAGCGCGGGTCGTCGGCCAGTTCCGGGCGGCCCACGAAGGCGAAGAAGTCGCGCCAGTTGCGGTCGCTGTAGGGCAGGATGCACATCCAGCCGTCCGCCGTGCGGGAGGCCGTGCGGCGGGGGCTGAGCGCCCGCGGGTAGCCGATCGGCCCCTCGGGCGGGCTGAGGGTCGCCGCTGCCAGGTGCTCGACGAGGTTGAAGGCCAGCATGGTGTCGGCCATCGGGACCTCGACGTGCTGGCCTTGGCCGGTGCGGTCGCGATGGTGGAGCGCGGCGAGCACCGACTGCACGATCACCAGGCCGCAGATCTTGTCGGCCAGCACGGTGGGGACGTAGTGCGGGACGCCGCTGACCTGTTCGTTCAGCCACACCAGGCCGGAGGCCGCCTGCACGACGTCGTCATAGGCCGCGTGCCCGCCGAGGGGGGAATCGCTGCGGAAGCCCTGGGCGTTGAGGTAGACCAGGCCGGAGTTGACGGCCGCCACGTCCTCGTAGGCCAGGTCGAGGCGCCGCAGGGCCTGCGGGCGGACGTTGGTGAGGAAGACGTCCGCGCTCGCGAGGAGGGCGAGCAGGGCGTCGCGGCCGCCCGGGGCCTTGAGGTCGAGGGCGACGCTGCGCTTGTTGCGGTTGAGGTTGAGGGTCATCACCCCCATCCCGGGGTTGCGGGTCGGCGGGTAGTGGCGGGTCAGGTCACCGGTCGGCGGTTCGACCTTGATCACGTCCGCCCCCAGGTCGCCGAGCTGTTGGGCCGCGTACGGGCCCATGATCACGCTGGCCAGCTCGACCACCCGCACGCCGTCCAGTGGACCGACGCCACCGTCCGTTTCCCGTCCTGTCGACATGGCATGTCTCCGATCTCCGCCGGGGCCGGCTTCGCGCACCGGACCGTTGACAGCCAGTCAAGTCCTCGGTGACCCATATCGTCCAATACTTCTTCCCTACGGCTTACATATGCTGTGCGATATGGAATTGACCCAGCGCATCCTCCAACAGATCGTCGTGTTGGCCGAGGAACAGCACTTCGGCCGCGCTGCCGAGCGGCTCGCCATGCGGCAGCCACCACTCAGCCAGGCGATCCAGCGACTGGAACGCGGCCTCGGCGTCGCCCTGTTCGAGCGCCTGCCGCGGGGAGCCCGACTCACCCCGGCCGGCCGCGCGTTCGCCGAGGACGCCCGGCGGCTGCTCGAAGCACAGGCCGCCGCCGTGGACCGGGCCCGGCGGATCGCCAGCGGACACGAGGGCGAGCTCCGGCTCGGGTTCATCAGCAGCCTCGGCTACGACTTCCTGCCGCGCCTACTGCGCCGCACCCACGCGCAGTTGCCCGATCTGCGGCTGCACCTGGGCCAGCACCCCTCCGCGGAACTGGTCGACATGCTCCAGGCCGGGACGCTCGACCTCGCACTGGTCCGGCTCCCCGTCACCGGCACGGAACGACTGACCGTCCGGCGGATCGGCGTGGAACGGCTGATGGCGGTCCTTCCCGAACACCATCCGCTGGTCGCCACGTCACGCCTCGACCTGCGGGAGCTCGCCGAGGAGCAGTTCGCGGTGCCCAAGCCCGGCGCCCTGCCCGGACTGGCCGAGCAGGTTGCGCTCGCCTGCGCGCAGGCCGGCTTCACGCCCCGACCACGCGGCCAGGCGGACGACCTGCCGGGGTTGCTCAGCTACGTCGCCGCCGGGCTGTGCCTGGCGCTCGCCCCCGAGCAGGTGCGCACGTTGGGCATCCCGGGCGTGGTCTACCGTCCCCTGCACGGCGATTCCCCCTACCTGGAGAGCACGGTCGCCGCCGTGCACCGCGCGGACGGCCCCGATGCCGCCGTGCAACAGGTCCTGAAGCTGATCGAGCCGGATCTGCCGACGGTCGAGTACACGCCGTAGACCGAAGTGACCACGTTGCGCGGGGCAGGTCGCTTCACACCGGGATTGCGTTCTTGGGGATTGCCTGGAAGGTCCTGAACGAACTCTCGGTGCGCCATTGCCATTTCCTTGGTTCACACCCTGATCACCCGGCGTCAGACTGGCTGAAAGTGTTCCTTGCGAACCGCTGGGGAGAGGGCGGGCTGAGGCCCGGTCAAGGGATCGACCTCACCGATCTCCTCCCCCTCCCCGCGGTGCGGCTGTTGCTGGAAGGGCGGGTGCGAGGTGCGCAATTTCCTGAAGCGCAGCAGCCGTGGGCGGCAGTCCCACCCGCACACCCGGCAGACCGATGTCACCCCCTCGCTCCCGAGGGGGCGTGCCGCGATCCGTCCTGTGCCCAGACCGGGACGGCCGCAGACCCACGTCGTGGCGTGATCCGTCGGCGGCAGACCGACGCGCGTCCATACCGACCCGGGGCCGAGCCACCCCCTGCGCGGGGCCTGCCCGCGCACCCACGGCCGCGGCTGCCGCCATGGGCGGCCCGCCGAGCCCGCTCTTCGCGGGACCGTCCACCAGAAGCGAGGTCGATGTGCAAGCGTTCCTGGACCACGCCCGTAGCTTTCCCCAACGCGTCACCCAACAGGGCGGCAACTTGGGCAAGTTGGCTCATGGCCAACGGCCGATGGCGCTGTTCATCACGTGCGCGGACTCCCGCGTGGTCCCCACCATGTTCACCGGAGCCCGCCCCGGCGAACTGTTCGAATTACGGGTAGCGGGCAACATCGTCCCTCGCTACCGGCCCCAGGCGGCCTGTGGCGTCGCCGCGACACTTGAGTACGCGGTCACCGCCCTGCACGTACCCGACATCATCGTCTGCAGCCACTCACACTGCGCCGCCGTGCAGGGCCTGATGCACCCGCGTCAACTGTCGTTCCTGCCGCTGCTGGAGAAGTGGCTCAGCCTCTCCGGCCACGGGACACGTGCCGCAGGCGAACCGCCGACCGCACGCACGGCACGCGTGACACATTCCGACCGTCCGGACCCCGACACCGTTGCCCAGCTCCACACGCTGCTACAGCTGGGCAACATACGCTCGTACCCGTTCGCCGCCACGAGGATCGCGGCGGGGAAGCTACGCCTGCACGGCTGGTTCTACGCCGTCGAGACGGGACAGGTCTACGTTGAACATCCGGGCAGCTGCCGCTTCCAGCCCCTGTGAACGGCATGCCGTAGCGCTGTGAGCTTCCCCCCTCGGGACGATCCGGCCCCGGACGGCTTCGATCACGCCGCTAGCGCCGCTAACAACGGACTGGCCAGCCGCTCTGCCGGATGACGTTGTCGGCGGACATCCAACCCGCGTTCTTCGTCCCGCCGATGCGGACGTAGAGCCACTTGTGGCCGTAGGCGTTCTCGACCGAGCAGTGGAACCACAGCTTCGTGCCTGACGTGGTCGCGGCCACAGAGGAGCAGACCTGGTAGGGCCCCGTCAGGATGTGGTGATCGCCGGACAGGTAGCCGTACATTCCCGGCTTCGGGTCGTGGTGGCTCCAGCCGCTGCACGTCGTGGGCCCCGAACTGGGCTTGGCCGAAGGGGAAGCGGACGTGCTCGGCGTGGCACCGGGCTTGGTCGACGGCGGGGCGGAGGAGGGAGTGGTCGCGCCGGACGGGTTTCCGGATCCCGTGGACGGCGAGGAGCCCGGGGAGTTGATGCCGTCGGCTGTTCCGCCGCCGCTCGGCTGGCCGCTGCCCACCGGGGAACTGGCTCCGGGCGCTGCCTGCGGCCCGTTGCCGTCCGCCGCACCGGGCTGCGCGGTCAAGGCGTACGTGACACCGCCTCCCGCGAGCACGACGAAGGCGGCCGCGGCCGCGATGAGGGTACGACGTGAGCGCCGGCCGCGGCCTGCGGCGGGGCCGGCACCGTGAGCGTGGCCCGCGGTCGGCATGCAGGGCTGGGTGACGGGCGGCGGGACGGACGGCGGGTAACCGGTGTGCGCAGGCTGCGGGGACGACGGGTGGAGCGGCGGCACGGCACCGAATCCGGGCGGCGGCGCCGGGGTGGCTGCCTGGGGAGGCGTCGGGCCAACGGCCTGTACCGGCGGAGGGGCGGGGGCCATGGGAGCCGGCGGCGCGAGGTTCATCGTCCTGCCCGCGGCCGCCCACTGCAGCATTTCACGCGCCTGCTCGGCCGTGGGCCGGTTCTTCGGCTCCTTCGCCATCAGTGCCTGCAGCACCGGCGTCAGCGGCCCCGCGCGCCGGGGCTCCGGCAGCGGCTCGGTGACGATCGCCGACAAGGTGGACCACACGGACGTCCGGCGGAACGGTGACGTGCCTTCCACCGCCGCGTACAGCGTCATGCCGAGCGACCAGATGTCCGACGCGGGGCTGGGCACCGTGCCCCGCGCGCGCTCCGGCGGCAGGTAGTCCAGGGAGCCGACCAGCTGACCGCTGTGGGTCAGCTTGGCCATGGCCTCGTCGCCGGAGGCATCCATGGAGGCGATGCCGAAATCGGTGAGCACGACCCGCCCGCCGTGCTCCAGCAGCACGTTCGCCGGCTTGACGTCCCGGTGCAGTACGCCCACCCGGTGCGCGGCGTCGAGCGCGTCCATCAGCTTGGCGCCGATCGCCGCCGCCTCGTGCGGCTCCAGCGTGCCGCGCTCCGTCAGCACGTCGTCGAGCGAAGGTCCGTCGACGAGTTCCATGACGATGACCGGCAGGCCCTGCTCCTCGGTCACGTCGTGCACGGTGACCACGCCACTGTGCCGAATACGGGCGGCGGCCTGCGCCTCCCGCTGCATCCGGGTCCGCAGATCGGCCAGTTCGGGTGCGGAGGCGTCGGTGAAGGCCCGCAGTACCTTGACGGCGACCTCGCGGTTCAGCAGTTGGTCCACGGCCCGGGCGACCACGCCCATGCCGCCCCGCCCGATCGTCGCGGTCACCCGGTATCGGCCCCCGAGGACCTTGCCTATCAGCTCTTCGCCGCTCGCTCCCCCGGCCGTCACCGCACGCTCCGTTCCTTCGCCGCTCATCGCTTTTCGCCGTTCGTCCCTGGCGCCCCAGAGTAGAGGCAGCAAAACCGGAGGCGACACGGGGAGGGGATCGCACAGCGGCGCCCCGGCGGGCGGATACCGCGTTCTCCGCCGCGGCGCTGCGGACGCGCTCCGTCAAGGAGCGCTCGGCTCCGAGGTCGATGCGGTGGCCCGAAAAGCCCGGCGTCGGGCCGGGGCGGAGGTCGATTCGGCCGATCCGGGGAAGTGCCGTAGAGTTGCTGTTGTCGACGCGGGGTGGAGCAGCTCGGTAGCTCGCTGGGCTCATAACCCAGAGGTCGCAGGTTCAAATCCTGTCCCCGCTACTCACATGGGAAGGCCCGGTGGTTTCCACCGGGCCTTCCCTGTTCGTTCCCACTGTTCGTTCCCTGACGGCGGCCCGGCCGACGGTTGAGAGACCCGGGTCAGGCCCCTTCCGCCGGCACCGAGAACAGGGGTCGGAAGTAGGAAGGGTCCGCCTTCTCCTCGACCATGCGTCCCTCGGCCTCGACCCACGCATGGGCGCCGAACGGTAGACGGGCCCGTACTCCCACCGTCCAGGTGGGCCAGGTGCCGCGCGCCCGGCAGAGCAGGACGGTCGCCAGCGAGCGAGGCAGGCACCCCTCGTCCCCGGCGCAGCGAAGGCTGACGGCCACCACGGCGTCCCGGGCGGCGCGGGCCTCCGCGTACGTGGCCGCGCGGGCGCCCCTGCGCAGGCGGGTCAGTATGGCGCGGGTCCGGGCCGGCGGCTTGGCGGCCAGGCGCCGGGCGACGGCAACGGCGAGCAGCACCAGAAGGCGGCGGCCCGGCGAGAGCCGGACCTCCGTGCGGTGCGGTACGACCGAGCTCACGCCTGCTGCACCACCTTCGCCTGCCGGAGACTGGCCATCAGCTGCTCCACGTCCGCGCGGGCACGCGGCTCGTCGACGTCGAAGGAGGCCATCAGCCGCTCGGTGGCCTCCTGCACCGTGCTGCCCTCGACCAGGGCGCGGAAGGCGAGGGAGGCGGTCGCGTTGAGCTGCCAGTAGCGGCCGTCGCTGCCGTTCAGCAGAACGGTTCCGTAGTCGGTGTCCACGGTCGAGACGTCGGGGTGCAGTCTCCATGTCATGGTTGTCTCCTGCTCGGGTCCTGTGGCGGGCTCAGGGGCGGGTGGCGGCTGCCGGTTGGAAGGCCGTTGCCCGGGCCCATAGTTCGCAGCTGAGCGCGGACTGCATCGCACCTTGGTGGAGGCTGTTGGTGTAGGGCAGGTCGAACAGCTCGCGCAGCGGTCCGGGGTCGACCAGGCCCAGGGCGGCCAGGCGGGAATCGTCCCAGAGTTCCGCGAGTTCCCGACGGTGCGCTTCGAAGCCCTCGGCGACGATGGTGGTGCCGTCACCTTTGGTCCGCCGGGTCAGCACCTCCGGCGGCATGACGTCCGCCATCGCCGCCTTGATGAGGGGTTTGAACTCCCAGGGAGTGACACGTTGTTCGGGTCGAACGGCCAGGCATGCCTGGATGACGCGGTCGTCGAGGAAGGGGGAGGTATGGCTGAAGTCCCCGGTCTCGGTCAGTTGGTGGCACTGGCGGACCATCCGTCCGGCGTCCTGGATGGCCAGGAGGTCGTTGTGCCGCCCTCGCGTCGACGCGAGTGGCTCGACGGTTGCGGCCGTGTCGCGCAGGGTGCGGGTCACCAGGTCCCTGGCGTCCGGGGTGAGCCATGCGGGCAGGCCCGGGAAGTGGCCCCAGGCGGACAGCGGGCTCGGGGTGCGAAGGGCGCGGCCGTGGGCCCGGTCCGTGAACCAGCGGCGGTAGGAGTGGCCCTCCAGCAGACCTCGGGCCTCGGTGCCCCAGTTGCTCCGGCGTAGTTGGGTCAGCACCCTGAGGCGCTGGGCGGCCAACAGCGGCCGGTGGCGCAACAGGTCGTGGTGATAGGCCGGGTGACCGCACAGCAGTTGGTCCCCACCGAGTCCGTCGAGGTGCAGCCGCGAGCCGTGCGCGAGGGCCCGCTGTCGGACGGCGCGCAGTCGGGGCGCGCTCAGTACGGCGGTGGACGGCTCGTCGGGCACGCCCTCCACCGCCGTGAGGCCGCCGAAGAACCGCGGCAGTTCGCGGCTGGAGTAGACGATGTGGTTGAGGTCCGGGAGGCCGGCGGCGGCCTGCCTGGCCCACCGGGCGTCCTCGTCGGCCCGATCGTCGTTCTCCATGGTGAGCACGGTGAGCGAGGGCCGGTGCCGGACGGCCAACAGGGCGATGCTGGTGGAGTCCATGCCGCCGGAGAGGTCCGCGCTGATCGGCCGGGCGCCGCGGGCGCGCACCCGCACCGCGTCCTCCAGTGCCTGGCGCAACAACTGGCCGCCCGCGGTCAGCGAACGCACCGGTTCGGGGGCCTGCCACCAGCGTTCGACCAGTGGCCGCCGGCCGTCCTGCGGCAGTGCCAGGTACCAGCCCGGAGGGACTGCGGAGACATGGCGCCACGGCGGCAGGTCGCCCAGCGGGTGCGGCAGCACGTCCAGCGTGCGCAGGGCGAGCAGGGCCGGATCGAGCGGGGTGTCCAGTACGGTCGCCAGGACGTCCGCGCGGTCGGCGGCGATGGTGAGTGTGCCGAGCTCACCGTGGAAGATCCGGCGCAGCCCGGAGGCGGTGCCCTGTACCCGCAGGCGGCCGCGCACGGAGGCGACGAGGTGGTAGCTGCCGGCCCAGGCCAGGCCCAGTCGGTCCAGGTCGGTCAGATCGTCGATCCGGTCGGCCGCCGTGGCGAGTTCGTCCCGGGTCGCCGAGCAGTGGCCGATCACGGCGAGCCGGGTGTCGCCCCGTTCGACCACCAGGACCCGGTCCTCGGCCAGCCGGCCGGCCACACAGGGCCGGCCGGACCGGTGCCTCAACAGGACACGCACGCCGTCCGTCGGGAACCGGCCGATGGCGGCCGCCGCGCCCTCGTCATCCGGCAGCGCAACGAAGTACTGCCAACCGGCATCGGCCATCTCAGTGTCCTTACGGGGTGTGCCGCATCAGCGTCGGCCCTAGTGGAGCTTGTCGTAGAAGTGGAAAAGGTTCTCGTAGCCGGTCAGCCCGAAGTAGCCGGTGTCCTCCTGGAAGGAGCCACACTCGATCATCTTGGGGGCCTCGTAGGTCTGGAGCTTGTCGGTCTCCTGGAGTTCGTTGCCCTGCATCACAGTTCACCTCCCCGTTGACTGGTGCGACGGCCCAGGGCGGAACGCGTTCCGGTGCGGAAGGTTCCGCGGACGCCGGGATGACTCCCAACTCGCCGCCGATCGACGGGGCTTGCGCCCCGGTCGCCGCCCTGGGTGTGATCGACAGAGAACCACGCGGCTCACCGCGATTCAAGATCCACAATCGACCGTTCTGCTATGAATATCCCGGAATACCCCCTCCCACTTTTGCCCCAACAACCACTGACTTCACACAGGTTGCACTATCAACACCCCAAGGACCCGCCCCACCCCTCACCCACGAAACCGGCGCCAGTCGCACCCCACCGAAGACACACCCACCGACCACGGCTACGGCTACGGCTACGGCTACGGCTACGGCTACGGCTACGGCTACGGCTACGGCAAGGCGATCACCGTCTTGAGGCGTCGGGTGACGCCGAGCACTTCCCGGCCTTCGTCGGCCTCGCCTCAGCCCTCATCAGCCATCGCCGGCTCACCAACTGGAACAACGCCCAGGCGGAGCTCGTTCGGACAACCGATCCTCGGCCAGCCACAACGATGGGTTGAGCACGCCTAAGGTGAAGCAGTGGACACCGAGGCATTGCGATCGTTCGTCCGGGCAGCCGAGCTCGGCCAGTTCCAGCATGCGGCCGATGAGCTGGGCGTGACACAGCAGGCAGTCTCCAAGCGGATCGCCACCCTGGAGCGCGAGCTGGAAGTCCGCCTGTTCACACGTACCGCCCGAGGGGTTGAGCTGACACTCGACGGTCAGGCGTTTCTCTCCCACGCCCGGAGCATCGTCGCGGGGGTCGAGCGCGCCATCAACGCGGTCAGGCCCGGCTCCCGGGCCCTTCGGATCGACGTTCTCGGCCTGCGAAGCGGGCAAGCCGTCGTCCTGCACGATTATTGGCGGTCGCGCCCCGAAGCCAATCTCGACGTGGTGCCCCTCAGGGCCAACGACCCACGCGTGGTGGTCGCCGCGATCGAAGCAGGCGATATCGACGCCTCGTTTCGTACCGTCATCGCCCCGGCCGTACTACCACCCGACCTGCAGATGATCCACGCCTTCGACTCCCCGCTGGAACTCCTCGTCGGCCCGAGACATCCGCTCGCCTCCGCGCGAAGACTGACGCCGCCACAGCTGCGCAGACACCGGATATGGGTGCCGGGTATCGCACCCCGAAGCGAATGGGCGGAGTTCTACGATCAGCTCGCCACGGACTTCGACCTGCGCATCGACGCGACGGGCCCGCACTTCGGAGACGAAGTGCTCCTGGACACCCTCGCAGACTCCGCGGACGTGGCCACCCTGGTCGGGGCACGCGACCGGTACATCTGGCCGACGAACCACGACCTACGCCGCATCCCTATCGTGAATCCGACCCTCGCCTACCCGCTCTCGCTCATCTTCCCCCGAACGAATCCGCATCCGGAACTCCGCGGAATCATCACCCACCTTGGCACCCTGCCCAGGCTCCCCGATGCGGTCTGGCGCCCGTCCTGGGCCACGACACCACAGCGCGGCGAGAGCGGCGAGAGCGGCGAGAGCGACATCGAGAATGCTCAGAGGTCCCGCCCCCGCCCAAGATGACTCGATCACCCCATCGCGGCGAGTTCCTGCCCCGCCCTCACCCGCACGCCTGCCAGACCCACCGAGCCCAGCGGCGAAGCACGAACGTCGCCACGTCGCCCTCTTCCGGACTCTTCCGGCTCCGGTGCGGCACTACCTGTGAACTCTGCCGGCGGCCGGGAGAATCCCCAGCAGACTCGACAGCCGCTTGACCGTGTCGGCTTGGCCGTCCGCGTGGACCGTGGTGATACCGAGCGCGGCTGCCGGAGGCAGATTCCCTGGGTTGTCATCGACAAACACACACGCCTCCCCGGGCAAATCCATACGTTCCAGGGTGCGTTGGTAGATTTCCGGATCGGGTTTCGCGACGCCCTCCCGCTCAGAGATCACCGTCACGTCGAACAGCTTCCACACGCCCAACGCCTCGTATGGGTCGTACGGGTCCAGGCCGAAGGAGTTCGACAACAGAGCCACCGTGTAACCGGCTCGCCGAGCAGCCCGCGCCAAGGCGATCATGTTCACCGCTGGGCGCACACCCGACCACGCTCGGCCCATCAGATCGTGGTGGTCCTCCACCCCCAGCAGCCGAGCCGTGCGGCGATTCCACTCGGCTTGCGACAGCCGTCCTGACTCAAGTGCCGCGTACAGTTCCCGCCCCTCGGGGAGGTCAGCAAGGGTGATTCGCCAGGCATCGGGCGCGAGGCCCTCAGATGCGCACCAGGAGTGCAGCGCGGACTGTACCCCCTCGGTCAGCACCCCTACGAAGTCCAAGATCAGCCCCCGATAGGGCGTGCAGCCGTCAGTGCCCCGTGCCACGCTTCCACCAACCTCCCCGGTCAAGCCACGACATCGCGAAGGTACCCACCTCCGGCGCCACGGCAACGGCCCGGGGGTGGGCGGCTCTTCAACGAGGGCCGCCTTGGCTCATACCGCTCTCCCCACGACGCGTCGGCGAGCGGCGGCAACCTGCAGGCGACTGACTGCATCTGCTCGTCCCCGGGTGCGGCGCCCCCTCTCATCATGTTGAGCGGATGCGGTGTCCGGGATGACCGGTGGTGAGAAGGTCGCCCCAGGCCCAGCAGACAATGGGGAAGCCCAGTGCATCCAGAGCGAGTCGAGCGGTTTCCACGTCGGAAGGTTTGGTACCGGCGGCCTCGGCCACCAGGTCCGTGACGTAGTGGAGACCGGTACCGACGAGGGCGTACCACGCGCGGTTCTTGCTGAACGTCGCACTGTGCGCTGGGGAAAGACGTGAGGCCGCGGCTTCGACCTGGGCACGGGTTACGGTGTGACGCGTACCGCCGGACGCAAACTCAGCGGAATCGGGCTTGTTCCTCATGATGCTTCGCTCTCATCGCAGCGGGAATGACCGGACGGATCAACAGCTCCTTCACGGCATTCTTGTCGCTCCGTAGCCGGAGCACACAGCACTTGGCCAAGTCCATCCCGAACGACCTCGTACCGCGCCGTGCGGCGTGCTGCCGGCCCCACAGCGTTACGGCCCGCAAGGCACCCCACGCCCTACGACATCGCTTGCCCTAAGAGAAGTGACCGACCGACGTGGGGACCCGGAGAGAGAAGATGCCGCGCCAGGAATCGACGCCCCTTCCCAGCGCTCAGACACTCTGCATGTCACCCTTCACCCAGTTGCCGAAGAACTCGAATTCGTCAGAGCCGAGATAATGCACCCCCGCATGATGGATGCAGTAGAACTCGCCGTCCTCGGCCACGACAAAGATCCCGGCGTCAGGGAGGTCGTACCCGATCCGGAAAAGATGCTTCCCCAACTCTCGTGACAGATCGGCGATTTCTCCGAAATCACCCTCATAGCCGCCGGTCGGATTGGTTATCAACTTGCTCTCGGGGTCACTTGGGTGGGTCAGGTTGAGCAACCCATAGGTAGTAATGAATCTCACGGCCGCATCAAAGGGGATTGCCAAGAATCCCTCCTCTTCGGACTCGGCAACCACCTCGGAAACAAACTCGCGAGCCTCCTCCTCAATGTCCCTGTCCGGGCTCCAGCCATTCCTGGTGAGCCACTGCAGGACCTCATCCCGCGACATTGGTACAGGCACGGCAACCCCTATCGATCAACCATGGGCGGATGTGCCAGGCGCTGGCAGCATGTCGAGCATGACCTTGCCAGTGTCGGCGATGGCATCCTTGCCCCGGGTGCGGCCGCGGTGGTTCTTGGCTCCGCCGATCTTGCCGCCGGCCTTGTTGCGGAACGTCCCGTCCGCGCTCTCCAGTCCAGCGGGGCTTGGGGAAACGGGTGCCGGGGAGTGCGGTGTGCTCGGCGGGAAGGCGCGGCGCGGGAAGGTAAAGCCGTCGCCGATGCTCAGGTGAGGCAGGCGGGTTCGGGCGTACATTCGGCAGATGGGTCTGACGATGCGCGTGGTCGAGTTCGAGTGCACAGATCCGCTCAGGCTGGGTGAGTTCTGGAGTGCGGTCCTGGATGCCCCCGTCGGGCCCGGGACGGACGGGGTGAACATCGCTCCGCGCGGTGAGCAGGAGATGCGGCTCTACCTGGTGGAGGAACGAGCACCAGGGCGGCCGCGAAGCCGGACGCGCCTGTGGCTGAACCCCGCCCAAGGAGCGCTGCGCGCAGAGGTCGACCGGCTCACCTGCCTGGGAGCTCGGGTCGTCGAGAGGCGCTGGACGAACCGCAGTTGCGGCCTGGAGGTGGTGGTGCTGGCCGACCCTGAGGGCAACGAATTCTGCGTCGAGTCCAGCGACCACGAGGTCGCTGAGGCCGTGCGACGCTTCGAGGACCCCGACGACGATCTCGACGGGATGGGGCCGGAACCCGGGTCCACTGGCTTTGCCGGTGTCGAAATCCCGTAGACACCTGGCGGTGCCGGGCCCGCAAGCTGCCGGCCCGGCACCGCGGTCGGTCAGCCGCAGAGGAGCGCAACTGCCGGACCGTGCAGGCTCTTGGGGCGTATCCGTCCACGCCGCTCGGTCCGCATGACGGACTCGGTGGAGAGCGCTCGCTGGTGCACCTGGAGATGCTGGTCCGCCGCCATTTCGCGGCAGAGGCAATGGTGTTCGCTTGTCTTGTGGAGCAGCTGCGCTGCGGTGATGTCGCCGTGATCGGCGCCGAGGACCACGGTGCCTGGACCCTCATGCGCCTGCCCGGGAGGCAGTGCGATCCCAAGCTCGCGGGCTTCTGCGAGCAGGTCGGCTTCCCGGCCACCGCAAGTGAGTTCACCGCGCGCCAGCGCGGCAGGCAGCCAGCTGAGAGCCCAGGTAAAAGCCCAGGTCAGAACCGGCTCCGCGGGAGTTTCAGCCGCACGCGGCGGCAACGGGCACGGAGTTCGCCCGTTCGGCTGAGGTGCGGGGGCGAGGTCTGGTTCAATTCGACCGACGAGGCAGCGGTGTCCCTCTGGGGGGTGATGTGGCGTGGTCGCGCCGGGTGGACCGAGCGAGCCGAAGGACGCCCCGTCGGTCTCCCGCCGACTCCAGTCGCTGCGGGCACTCGCCGAGCATCCCCGTACGCCGCGCGCGGAGCGCGAGTTGGCGGCGGCGCTGGCGGCCGCGCTCATGGAGCGGTACGGACTGGGAGCGCCCGAGCGGCGGGACGGGACCGCGCGGGACGGGATCATCGTGGTCCGGATGGAGCCGGACAAGACGGTGGAGGTCCTGGTGCTGGACCCGGACGCCGAGCGGGCCACCCGACAGATCGCCGGCATCATGGGCCGGGACGGCGGCGCGCCCGCGAGCTGGAACGTCCATCGGCTGAACGCACAGGGGCTGAACCCGGGGATCGCGGTGTGGCGCAAGGCCGGCGCGCTCGCCCAGCAGCGGGCCGTGAACTTCATGGCCAGCAACATCACCCGCCGCGGCGGCGACCTCGGCGGATTGGGGAGCATCGGCGGGACGGCCGTCGTCACCGGGTACGACACCGCAACCGGCGCGCTCGCCTCCACCCCGCTGGAGAGCCTGGAACACCTCCTGGAGATGGAGGCATACCGCGACGCCGCCGCCCAACTGCGCGCCTGGCGTACCGAACGCGGCATCACCACCCGCCCCACGGCGACGCGCCCGCGCCCCACCGCGCTGCGGGTGCTGAGCGTCGAGGAAGTCGGCAGGCTCACGCCGTGCGCGCCCTGGGAAGCCAGGCTCCAGGCGGAGATCTGGGGCGAGGGCGACCGCCTGCCGCACGTGCGCCGCCCGCGAGTGGGAGTGGACCGGCCTCCCCACCCTGGACACCCTCGCGGAGCTCGCCGGCGCCTACTCGCTGGAACCGGTGTTCCCGCCCGCCGCCCTCCACGTCAGCGCCGGTACGTACCAGGCGCGGCCCCGCCCGCGAGAGAAACGAGAAGAGATCGTATGACCGCACATGTCCCGCCCGCAGGCGCCGACACCACCGCCGATCTCGCCTCCGGCGCCCTCGCCCGGGCCCGCGCGGCCGGTGACCGCAGGGCCGAGGCACGGGCGCTGTGCGACCTGGGAGCGGCGCTGACCCGGGCCGGCCGGGCGAGCGAGGGCCGGTACCTGTGCCGCCGCGCCGCGGGCCTGGCCGCCGAGGTCGGCGACCGGCCGGCCGAGGAGGCGGCGTTCGGCGCGCTCGGCCACAACCTCGCCGAGCTCGACGCGCTCGGGGAACGGTGGCGGGCCGTGCTGCTGGAGGGCGGGGACGAGACCGGCTTCTTCGCCAGCCCCGCCGCCGCGCGGTCCGACGCCTCCTACGCCACGGGCGGGCGCCCGGACGACGCCCCCGCCAGGCTCACCGGCGTCCCCGTCGTCGAACTCGCCTGCGGCTTCGTCGCGGTGAAATTCCTCGGGCCGTTCGTGGAGAGCTTCGCCGGCAAGCTCGGCGAGCGGCTCGGCGAGTCGACGGTCACCGCCACGGGCCGGCTGCGGCTGCTGTGGCACCGCCGCAGCGGCCGCCGGGACCTGGACGTCCTCACGCCCGGCGAGCGTACGACGCTGGTCCTCCCGGACGACTTCGACGACGCCGCGCGCCTCGCCGCCATCGACCTCGACCTCGGCGCGGACGGCGTACGCGGCGCGGAACTGCACTGGGACGCCGACGCCGGCACCTGGAGCCCGGTGAACACCTGACCACGACGCCAACGAAGACGGGGGCACGGATGCGTGAGCAAGCGGTGTGCGACACCTGTGGCACGACGACCCGGCGGTCCAGCGGCTATCACCTGCCGACCAAGCACGTGGTGGTGTCGGAGGCGTACTGGCGCAGCTCCTTCCGGGCGGCGGTCGGCCTGGTGCGCGCCCTCGACTGGGACGAGCGCGCCCAGGCCGGCGCCTTCGACCGGCTGATCAGCCAGTCCGCGAGCAGCGCCACACCCTGGCTGGTCTGCGAGGAGTGCAGCGAGTGGTTCGTCTTCGACCGCGCCGCCGCCCGCGAGCACGCGCGACGCGGCAGCGTCCCCGAGGGCTCGGGCGCGGTCGATCCCGCGGGCTTCGCGCCCTTCGCCGCCGCCGCGTGGGAGTACGTCGTCGGTCGCTGGCCGGCCAGCGTCCAGCAGCCGACGGTCGGCGACACGTGCGACCTGTGCGCGAAGAAGATCTACCAAGGCGAGCTGGTCGGCCGGATCGGGGCCGGGACGGCGGAGGCGTACCTGGCGTCCGGTGTCCTGGAGACTCCGCCGCTGAGCCCGCCCCGCCCGGACCAGCAGGGCTGGCTGGCGTGCTGGGTCTGTGTGAGCCGCCTCCAGACGAGGGCCGGGCGGGCGCGGGGCGGCCGGTGAGCTCCGAACTGGCCCGCGCGAAGGCGCTGTTCGAGCAGGGCAGGGACCTCTTCCTGCGCGGGCGGTACCAGGACGCCGTACGACTGCTCGCCGCCGCCGCGGAGTTGGCCCCGACCGCGGTGGGCTGCCAGTTCATGCTGGGCGCCGGCAGGTGGAACAGCGGCGACACCGCGGGCGCCCTGTATCCGCTGGCGCTGTGCGTGTACCTCGACTCCGAGCACGCCAGCGGCCGGTTCGCCCTCGGGGTGGCGCTGCGCGAGCTCGGCCAGCCCGAGCAGGGGGCCGTCCATGTCGCGTACGCGGCCTACCGGGGGAACCGGCAAGCCGCCGCGCACTTACGGGAGTTGGCTTTGGCGCACTGCCCGGACTGCGGCAGCCCCGTCACATCGGGGGCGGCCCGCTGCGACGGCTGCGCGGGCATTCCGCGGGAGATCTCAGCGCCGCGCCCGCGCACCTGGTCGTGGTCCCACCTGCGCTCCGACGACGCCCGCTCGCGGTGGACACTGCCGTACGAGCATCTGGCCGACCTCGGCCGCGGCCACCTCACCCGTTACGCGGGCCACGGCGACCCCCGCGACATCGACGACGCCCTCGCATACCTGGAGTTGGCCGCGGCCACCGCCTCCGCCGCCGACCGCCCCGACCGCCTCACCGAACTCGGCAGCGCCTACCGCCGGCGCTTCGCCTGCCACGGGCTGCCCGCGGACCTGGACCACGCGATCGACTGCCACGAACAGGCCCTGGACCAGGTCGCCGCCGACACCCCCGAGCAGGTGATCGTCCTCGCCAATCTCGGCGTCGCCTACGGGGCCCGCCACGAGTCCTCCGCGGCCGCCGCCGACCTGGATCGGGCCATCGGCTTCCTCGAACGGGCGATGGCGGCCCCCACCGAGGATCCGGACGAGCAGCTGTCCGCGATGGCCAGCGTCGGCGTCTTCTACCAGCGCCGCCACCGGGCGGGCGGCGACGAGGCCGATCTCGATCGTTCGATCGCACTCCAGAACGCCGTCGTCGAGGCGTCCCCGCCCGACCATCCCCGATACGCCGGCCGGACGGCCAACCTCACGGTGGCCTACCTGAACCGCTACGAACGCCATCGTCGCCTCCCCGACCTGGAACGGGCCCTGCTCCTCGCCGACCGCGCGGTGGCGGCGACGCCGCGCGACAGCCCGGCCCTGCCGATCCGGCTGGCCATCCGGGGCAGCACCTGGTTGCAGCTCCATCTGGCGGACCTGCCGGGCGATTCGGGCGGCACGCGCGACCGGCCACTGGACCGCGCGCTCGACGACCTGCGGCGGGCGCTGGACGCCGTGCCCGATGGTCAACCGCACCTGGCCGACGTCCTCGCCGAGCTGGTCAGGGCGCATCTCGTCCCCGGCGCGCGGCACCTGGCGCCCGACCGACGGACGATGGAGGCATGGGAGGCGCGGCTCAAGGCGGCGCGCGGGGCCACGCCGAGCAGGCGGGCGGTGGCCGGGCGGAATCTGGGCGTACTCGCCAACGTCCTGGGCGCGTACGACCTGGCCGCCCGCGTGCTGGACGCCGCCATCGCGCTGACGCCCGCCGTACCGCTGCGCGGCACCGACTGGACCGACCAGGAGCGGCGGTTCGGCGAGCCCCGGGGCCTGGCCAGTCAGGCGTTCGCCGCGCACTGCGCCCGCGGGGAACCGCTCCAGGCGGTCCAGCAGGCGGAGCTGGGCCGCGGCATTCAGCTGGCGACCGTACTCGACGCCCATGACGACCTCGCCGACCTGGAAAGCGAACTGCCGGAGCTGGCCCGGCCGTTCCGCCAGGTACGCAAGGAGCTCGCCGCGGGGTCTGCGGCCGAGGCCGTGCTGTGGGAACGGTACGGGCAGCTGGTCGCCCGGATCCGCGAGCACCCCCGGTTCACCCGTTTCCTCATGACGCCCCGCGTCGAGGAGCTGCGGCAGGCTGCGGGCGGCGGCACGGTCGTCGTCGTCAACTCCGCACGGAACAGGGCCGACGCGATCCTGATCGGCCACGACGGCGACCTCAAACAGGTGCCGCTGCCGGACCTCACCGCCGATCACGTGGAGGCCCAGTCCGAGGCCGTGGTCGGCTCCGCGCATGCCGGGCTGGCGGACCGGCTCGGCTGGCTGTGGGACACGGTCGTCGGGCCGGTCGCGGAGGCGCTGCCCCCGGGTGCGGGGCCGCGCCGGGTCTGGTGGCTGCCCATCGGGCTGCTCGGGATGTTCCCGCTGCACGCCGCCGGTCACCCCGGCCGGCCCGGCGCCCTGGACTCGTTCGTGTCCTCGTACACCCCTACGCTGCGGATCCTCGCGCACGCCCACGGCCACCCCGCGGCGGTGGCCCGGCGGCAGCTGACCGTCGCCCTACCGAGCACGCCCGGCCTGCCCGGGCTGCCCGGCGCCCTCACCGAAGCCCTCGACCTGCACCGCCGCCATCCCGACCAGCCGCCGCTGCTCAACGAGGACGCCACCACGAGCCAGGTCGCCGCCGCGCTGTCCACCGCCACCTGGGCGCACTTCGCGTGCCACGCGCTCGCCGACCACGCCGCACCCTCGCACAGCGGGCTGTGCCTGAGTGACGGCATGCTCACCATCCCGGAGATCAGCCGGCTCGCCGTGGCCGATGCGCAGCTCGCCTACTTGTCGGCATGCTCCACCGGCCACCGCAGCCTGGAGCACGTGGACGAGTCGCTGAACCTCGCCTCCGCCTTCCAGCTCGCCGGCTTCCGGCACGTCATCGCGAGCCTGTGGCCGCTGGCCGACGCCTTCGGCGCGGTGGCGGCCCGCACCTTCTACGCCGAACTGTCCGGCACCGCCGACGACGCCCCCGGGGCGCTGCACCGTACGACGCTCGCCATGCGCGACCGTTACCAGGGCCGGCCCGACCTGTGGGCCTCGCTCATCCACAGCGGCCCGTAACCCGACGCGTGGCGCGGGCCGGCCCAGGAGGCACGGTGACTTCGCCCATGTCGCAGGGTGGCGAGAAAGCCTCAGCGGGCGGTACTCGGGGCTTGCGTGCGGACGCTGAGCGTAACCGTGCCCGGGTGCTGAGCGCGGCGCGCCAGGTGTTCCTGGAATCGGGCACCGCCGCTCCGCTGGATGAGATTGCCCGCCGTGCCGGGGTGCACATCGCCACCTTGTACCGGCGTTTCCCGGATCGGGGGGGCGCTGATCCGCCAGGTCGTCCTCGACGGATTCCGGCGCGTCCTGGAGACCGCGCAAGTGGCCTGCCGCGCCGCGCAGTCGAACCCCCAACGGGACTGCGGCAGGCTGGCCGTGACGGCTTGGTGTCGGCGAGGGTGCCGACGGTCATCGCGGCGGCCGTCGAGCGTGCGGCGCAGCAGTGCTGCCGTGGTCCCGGCGTCCACGCGTTCGGCGTCGTCCTCGCTGATGCGGGCTCGTTCTTCCGCGCCACGTCAGGCGAAAGAAACCCTCGGGCACCGGGCACCGGGCGCAGGAGCCAGGTCTGCCCGTCCTCATGGTGCGTGACACGATTGCCGGAACTCATGCGCCTGGTTTCCTGGAACCAAGTGATCACTCGTCGTTTCGGTCGCCCTCAGCCCATCAGCTCGGGCGTGAAGTAGTCACGCAGGCGAGCGATCTTCCCGTCGCGGACGCGGAAGATCTGTACCAGAGAGACGGTCACGTCATCCCCGTCCCCCTCCCCGTCGAAGACGACGTCGATTTCGACGATGAAGACGTCGGGGTCGGAGGTGGTGTGCAGCACGTATGCGGACTTCTCAGGGTTCGGCGAGCGGTTGCCCTTCGCCTGCTGCTCGTAGTACGCCGCCATTGCGCTGCGGATCTCCTCGCGACCTACCAGCCTCCTGGGGAAGGTGGCGCCGGCCGGCATGAGCGGCGCCTCGAAGACACCGTCCGCGGTGAAGTTCTCAGCGAGGGCGTCGGCGTTGCGGGTCATGGTGCCGGCGTAGACACAACTCTCGAAGATCTCCTGCGGCGTTCGGGACACGGCGGCCTCCCTGGAGTCGGGCACAGGAGACCACACCATCACAGTGACGCTTCCGGGAAGACGGTTTCCGGGAATGATCACGTTCTGCGACATCAACCGGGCCATCTGGAGCCGCGCTCGGTCACCCAGCGCTGACCGGCGACGCGTCAGGCCGAGCCCGACGCATTACGGCAGGCCACCAGCAGCGACCAGGGCGTCGAACCCCGTCGAATGCCGTCGAACAGCCGACAGCTCGCACGATCGACACATCGACGACCCTCCCGGGCTGCCTCTTCCGCCACCGCCCGGTAGCTTCTGAGCAACCGTCCCTCTCTCTTCGGGGGTTGCCGTGGCCGTCGTACGTGTCGGTGTCGCGCTCTGTGCCGTCCTGTTCGCCCTGCCCCCGGACGGCAGCGGTCCGCCCCTTCCGGACCGGCTGGCCGACACCGGCGGGGGCAGCCAGCTCATCACCGCCGTCGCACCCCGCACCGGCGCCACGACGGGGACGCTGACCTGGTGGGACCGCCGGGGCGGCAAGTGGGTCGTGGCCGGCAGCGCGCCCGCCCGCTTCGGGGCGAAGGGCCTCGTCGAAGGCGGCAAGCGCAGACAGGGCACCAACACCACCCCCACCGGCCTGTACGACCTTCCCTACAGCTTCGGGATCACGGCCGCGCCCAGCGGGACCTCGACGCCGTACCGCCGGGTGAACCGGAACTCCTGGTGGTGCGAGGACGATCGCTCACGCGCCTACAACCGCTGGGCCGAGCCGCTGCCCGCCGACTGCCGCGCCACCGAGTCCGAGCACCTCGCCGACTACGGCACCCAGTACGCGCACGCGCTCGTCATCGGCTTCAACTACAAGAAGCCGGTACACGGCCGGGGCGCGGGCATCTTTCTGCACGTCAATGGGCTGGCGGCGACGGCGGGTTGTGTCTCCGCGCCCGCGGACGCCGTGCGCCGGATCCTGGCCTGGGCCAAGCCCCGGCAGCGGCCGCACATCGCCATCGGGACCACCTCCGGACCCACCGCGATCACTCGTTACTAGAACGAGGACTCCGAAGGGTCAGCCCGGTGGCGGCGTCGAGCGTGCGGCGCGGCACGGCTCACCTTCCTCCTCGTCGTGGTTTCCGGTTGGTCGTTCGGCGCCGCCGCGCGTCCGAGGACACCTCCGGGTGCGGGAACGCCCGCCGGCCGATGCGCTCGGTCACCCGCCGCGGACAGGTTGCCGTGCCTGCAGACAGGTTGCCGTGCCTGCGGGCAGGTTCCGATGGTTTCCGTGGTGCCCCTTTGCTCGTTGTTCATGGCGGGGGTGGCCTTCGCCGACCACATCAAGCTCCGGAGGAGCAGGACCATGACCACACTCACCGCCATGCCCACTCCGCCGGACCGGGAAGCCGCGCAGCGCGCCCGGGTCGGCCGGATGCTCGTCGCCCCCGATTCGATCCCGGAGACGGCTGCCACCCTCCTGCCGGAGGACCTGTCCGGCCCGCTCGCCGTTGTCTACGTCTCGGTGCTGGCGGTGTACGCCTCCGGGCAGCCGGTCGACTCGATCACTGTGGGCGTGCACCTGCACTGCCGGGGACGGTTCGCCGAAGTAGGCGGGAGCACATACCTCACGGCGCTCGCCCAAGCCGGGACGGGCACAGTCTCGTTGGCGGCGTTGCCCGCGTTCCATCGGCCAGCGGACGTGGTGCCCATGCGCACGCCCACAGCCTGCCGCACTTCACCGCCGTCCAAGGAACTGCTGTGGGACAAGGTGATCGCCGAGTTCACCAGCGCGGCACTCTCGACGACGAGCACCGCCTCGACCTCGTACATGCCGGCGACGTAGGCGACGTCCGTTCGCTCCCTGCCCCGTGGGCCGGGGGCGAACACTCCCCCGCCCGCTCGCGCGCTGCCCGCTCAGCGAGCCTCACGTGTCGTCTTCGTCGTCCGGGGTGGCCTCCCCCGCATAGTGGAGGTTGAGGACGTGGCCGCCTCACGCCATCCCGATGCCGCCGCCCGGCGGACGGCTTCAGGACCACTCCCGTGCTGGGTTACACGGAGCAGCGAGGACTTCGGGGCCGGCCGTCGGCTATCCCATGGCCGCGCGTGCCGCGTCGAGAAACGTCAGCCGGTTGTCCTCCAGGTAGTCCCGCACGCTCTCACCGTCGGGCAAGCCTTCCCACACGGTCCGGTTGAGGTCGAGGAAGTACGCACGTGCCGCGTCATGCACAGGTAGGGGGAACTGGATGCGGATGAGCCGCTCCGCGACCCACAGTCGGTTCATGACGTCCTGGGTCTTGAGGTACCAGGCGTGAGTGTCGTCGAACTCGGGAGGCCGGCTGAACGCGGAGCGTTCCGCCTCGCCGATCCGGAGCCGGTACGCCCGATAGCCGGGCAAGAGACGCGTCAGACGTGTCAGACGTGTCCGATCGGGACCGTCTCGTCGTGCTCCGGAGTTCCTTGGCCTCTGCGCTGTGACGACCGGTCAGGCCGCCGGGCGGATCAGGCCGCCGGCCTTCTGCCGAAGTGCCGCTTCCAGTCGGTCGCGGGTCTCGGTCTGGGCGGCGATCCGCTCGTTGAGGACTGCCAGCCGTTCCCATGCAACCCGCAGACCCTTGTCCGACGGCGGTGCGGCGGCCACATCGCCGTCCAGGCACGGCAGGAACACGCGCACATCGTCCAGGGTGAGTCCGGCGGCCAGCAGATAGCGGATGTTGCGCACCCGCACCGCCGCCCCCTCCTCGTAGACGCGGTAGCCGTTCGACGCCCGCTCGGAGGAGATCAACCCCGCCTGCTCGTAGTGCCGTAGCGCACGCGCGGTCGTCCCAGTCACCTTGGCCAGCTCGCCGATCTGCACCCGCCCCACCTCCTGGGCCACTCCTATCACGCCACGACCGCTCCACCGTCGACCGGGAGTACGACTCCGGTGACGAACGATGCCGCCGGACCGGCAAGCCGGGTGATCGCCCAGGCCACCTCCTCGGGGCGGCCGATCCGGCCCAGCGGAGTGTGCGCCAGCTGCCACTCCCGCACTGCGGCCATGCGCTCCGGCGTCAGGCCCTGATGATCGCCGATGGGGGTGTCGATCGCGCCCGGGGCGACGGCCACGACCCGGATCCCGCGGGGTGCCAGCTCGACCGCCCAGCTGCGGGTCAGCAGTTCCAAGGCTGTCTTGGTCGCGGCGTAGACCGAGCTGCCGGGCCAGGCCCGCTGCCCCACCGACGTACTGACGTTGACGATCACGCCGTGCGCCGTCTCCAGGAGCGGTAGCGCGGCTTGGGCCAGCAGGATGGGGGCGACGAGATTGGTGGCGAGCTGAGGCGCGATGCTCTCCGGCGTCAGCGTGCCGAGGGCGCCGCTGCGCACGATGCCGGCGTTGTTGACCAGCACGTCCAGTCGGCCATGTGTCTCCAGTACGGCTTGGATGATGCGCTCGGGCCCGCTCTCGGCGGTGATATCGGCGGCCAGGGGCGTGATCCGGTGGTGCCCGGAAGCGGTCTCCTTGAGCGGTGCGATGCGCCGTCCGATCGCGATCACTTGGGCGCCCTCCGCGGCGAAGGCGCGGGCGGTGGCCCGGCCGATCCCGGTGCCGGCCCCGGTGATGGCGACGACCCTGCTGCTCTGTGGTGCGGTGCTGTTCATGCCGGCCATCGTTCAACCCTGCCGCCAGCGGCAAGGTCAAGCGGCCGTCCTCCTGCGACCAGCGGTCAACGGTTCGCCGGCTGCCTCGATGACTCCGTAGTGGTTGACGTCGAAGACCGACGTCCGGGCCGCGACCGGGCACTTCCGGCCGACAGCGCGGCCCGACGCGGCTCGGCTTCGCCCTGACGCTGAAGCTCGTCGAGCAGGAAGCTCCGGTCGCCGGTGTGAAGGAAGAACGCCCGCTAGGCGGCGCAGGTTGGGTCAGCCGCAGTCGGGTGTCATCGATCCGACGGGCGCGCCGCTCAGTTCCTTGTCGCCGAAGCCGTCGATCTCCTGCTCGGAACCGGCGAAGTGTGCCTTGTCGTTGAGGCGCACGATGCAGCCGAAGGTGTCGGGGATCGGGTTGCGCGCCGAAAGTGGCTTGATCACCGGGTCGAGCTTGTCGACCTCGGGAAACGTGAAGCCGGTCTTGGTGACCTTGGCGTTGAGCCGGTAGAGGATCTGCCCGGTCTGGTGCGCCCCGCTGAAGAGGCAGAACTCGCCCTTGTGGCAGGCGTTTGACGCCGTGGCGACGTCCACGGCCGAGGCGGTGGGGTTGGCGGATGCCGAGAGGCCGATGACCGTCAGAGCGGCCAGACCGAGGCGTATGGCGCCATACGACACGAGAACTCCTTGAATGGGAAACGAAGGGGCAAACCTGCCGCGGGCCAACCTACCGAAGATCAACTCACGGTCAACGGGCCGTCACGGGATCAAGCCACTGCCGGCCAGTACCAGCAGCAACGGTCGATCGCGCGCCCCGACAGGGGCCTCGCGCCCGCGTCAGCGTCCTGTACTGCCGGTGGCTCGCTGCGCAGGCGCGGACGGCCGGCGTGTCGGTCGTCGCTCCGCGTCCGTGGGAGGACCTGACCGGCCGTGTCGCCGAGGCAATGGGGGTGTAGGCGCTGCCGGCAGGCAGGTTCTCCGCAGCACGGCATGACGATCGAGGTCGCACGACTGAGCGTCATCGCCGCCGACGTCATCGAGCAGAAGGTCAACGCCGTCGCCCTCGGCATCCGCACCGGCACCCACATCGGCATCGCGAGTCCCACGGGTACGGGCTTGCCGGGTCGACCATGCGAAAGGGCCGGTGCTGCGGTCCACCGGCCCTTGGTGATGCGAGGTCGGTCCGGTGTTCACCCGGCCCGCAGCAGCTCGCCCACGTCCTGCCAGTCACGGTCGATTGCCGCCACCCGTTCGTCCCGCCATCTGGAGGGGGGCACCGCACGGTGGTTGCGAAGTTCTCGTACGAGCAGCATGGCCCGGTTCAGGGTGAAGGCGGCGCGGACGGACGGGCATCCGGCGGTCACCAGTGCCTCGATCTGCGGACGGGCTTCCGGGGTGGCGGCCAGGGCGATCCATAGAACCGCCAGGTCGTGCCCCGGGAGGTAGTGTCCCGCGTGCTCCCAGTCGATCACTGTGACCTGTCCGTCGGGCCGGACGACGAAGTTGGTCGGCAGGGGGTCTCCGTGGCCCGGTACGAGGACGTTGCCTGCCTGGTGGAACAGGTCGGTCATGGCCTGGTGTTCCCGCGGGGTGGTCAGGCCCTGGTGGTGGTCTCGGTCCAGACGTGCGAGGTAGTCGAGGGTGCGTGTGAACGCCCCTGCGGGGGGACTCCATCGACCGAGGTCGGTCATGGCCGTCAGCATGGCGGTGACGTGTGCGGAGTCCAGTGCTTGTGGTGGGAACCGGTCGCGGCCCGGGACCGGGCAGTGGCCGCGGACGTGTTCGATGACCAGCACGTGGTGCCGGTTGTCGGCGGCGATGAGGGCGGGAACTGGCACTGGCGGGGGTGCCGCGGCGAAGGTCTGGTAGGCGTCGATCTCCGTGCCGAACTTCTCGGCCCACAGTGGTTCCGGGGTTGTCAGCAGTTTCGCGACGGCCGGTCCGTCCTCGCAATCCCCCGCGATGAGCAGGGACTTGTCGGTTCGGGAGAGCAATGCCGTGGGGCGGAAGTCCGGTCGTAGTCGGATGACCGGTGCGGCGGCGCCGGTGAGTTCGTCGGGCACGGGGCTCCTTGCTGTTCTCTGCGCGGAGCGGCCCGGTTCCCTGGGCTGGTTTCCGCGCGCGCAGCGGGGCGGTTCCCCGGTGCGTTCATGACAACGCTCTGGCCGTGCCTCCTGGTGCCCGTGACCCGCGATGTGAGGGTTCCGGGAAACCGCGTCCTGGTCCAGGGCCGGAAGAAGTAGCGGCCTTCCTGGCGGCGGCGATGGCAGGAGCAGGCGGCGAGCGGGACCGGGGACGGGCGGCGGAGACGAGCCCCGAGGCGCATCCGCCGATTCAGTACCTGGCTGTGAATCGCCGATACAGGAGCCGACACGGGAAAGGAATCACCGACGAGGGGAACGGATCATGGCCATCGTCAACGAGTGGCAGATGGTGGGCAACATCGCTGCCGGGCTCGGCTTCGGCGCTGCCATCGGCCTGGAGCGGCAATGGCGGGCCCGGATGGCCGGACTGCGGACGAACGCGCTGGTGGCCGCCGGGTCCGCGCTCTTCGTGCTGCTGTCCAACTACGGCTTCGCGCAGGCCACCAGCACCATCGGGTACGACGGCTCGCGGGTCGCGGCCCAAATCGTCTCCGGCATCGGCTTCCTTGGAGCCGGTGTCATCATCCGGGACGGGCTCAGCGTGCGCGGGCTCAACACGGCGGCCACCCTGTGGTGTTCGGCAGCGGTGGGCGCCCTGGCCGGTACGGGGCTGTACGTCCTGGCGGGACTGGGAACGGTTGCCGTGGTGGGCGCCAACCTGCTGCTGCGACCACTGGGCCGGCGCCTGGACCGGGAGCCGCACGGCGGTGCCGAGGTCTCCACCGACTACTACTTCGAGGCAGTATGCACCGAGCCCGAGGAGGCACACATCAGGGCCCTGATCGTCCAAGCCGTCGCCCGGCCCGGCTTCCGGCTGCGCTCGGTGTACAGCCGCGACGCGGAAGAAGGAAAAGTCACCGTCGCCGCGGAACTCACCACCGAGCATCGTGACGACTCCCTCCTCGAAGCGGCCGTCAGCCGACTGTCGTTGGAGCCCGCAGTCTCCGCAGTCAGCTGGACGGTCATCGGCCACCCGGACGAGGACGACATCAACTACCCCGCCGACGAGCCGCCCCACCACCGGTTCCGGAACCCGTTCACCCGGTGGGGCCGTGGGGGAACGCGCCGGCAGTAGCCGGGTAGCAGGAACAAGCCGGCGGGCCGGATCGGCGGATTGCCGCAGAGCTCCGGTTGGGGGACGGACCGGCCGGAACGGGGCCGCTGCCGCGGAACTTGCCCGCAGTACGGGCAGCCGTCCGCCAGAAGGCGGCGGTGTCGACTGCAGGCGAAGGAGAAGCCTGCAGGCCGCACACGCCGGAGCGACCGCGCGGCTGTCCCGCGATCACGGGTATCTGCGGACCGCACTCAACCACGGCGTCACCGTACGGCGCGGCCAGCGCTCCACGCTCCGCGTCAACGCGATCTCGACTCCGGTCGAGCCGTGATCGATCTCAGCGGCCGCAACTCTTCACATCAGCGGCCGTAACTACTCACGCCCGTGCACGTACAGGTCGCGCAGCAACGCGATCTCGGCTCCGTGGTGCATCACCTCGCGATTGACGTGAAGGACGACCGTCGCCAGCGGCCGGTCGGTGAACGGGCCCGCGCTCGGCCCGAGCAGGCGGCCGAGCTCGGCCGTCGTTGCCGCACGCACGCCGGACGACCAGTTGTCGTAGGCCCGGTCGATGTGGTCCAGTGCGGCCGCGGCGGTGCCGGCGTAGACGTAGTCGTCGTAGTCGATCGACGGCCCGCCGAAATACATTTCCGTGCGCTTGGCCAGGACGTGGACGGTGAGGTGCGCCAGCCGCCAGGCGATGGTCGTGACCGGTGCGGGGACAGGGGCGGGGAAGGCGTAGTCGACGGTGAACTGTCCGCCGCCCATCTCGCTTTCGCTGCGGCGCGGGCGCACGGTCCAGCAGTCGGGAACCGGCTCCCAGAAGTACTCCTGGTCGGTCAGCCCCACCAGGCGGGGACGCAGCCGTTCCCGCCAGTGCCAGTCCAGTTGGTCGCCGAGTTCGTGGGCCCAGTCAGTCCTTGCGCGGGGGTCGGGTGCGGGTCTGTCCCGAGCGGGAGTCGTCAGCTCCGCGTCGTGGTCCGACGTCACGCCCGTACCTCCACCATGCGCCTTCTCATCGTGCATGTGCGGCTCCCTGCGGCTCAGTCGACGAGGTAGCGGTGCCATCCCCCTCAGTCCCCGTCGGTCTTGAGCCGATCGTAGAAACCCGCGACGCCACTGACCCGCCGGTTCGCCGCGCTGCCGGCCGACACGTTTCCGCAGACCCGCCGCCATGCCGCTGAGTTGACCTCCGGCACCGGACATGGCCGGTTCGAGTTCACCCTCGGACTGATGATGGACAACCTCACCCAGCTCCAGCTCCAGCCGACACCGGTATCCGGCACCACCGGAGGAACGCCGCAGCCCGAGGCGGCCGGTTCCTGGTCGCATAGCGGGGTGAGGTCGAACTTCGAGCTTGGGGTCGTCCACGGCATCGGCCGCGCGTTCTTGACCGACGGCTCGCGGTTGCGGATCGCCACGTCCGGCTGCGCGCTGGTCCTCCGGGACGGGTACGCGCCTCACCCGTACGCCGCCGCGGTGCTGGCCCACGTCGCGGGGTTCCCGCCCGGGGCGGGCCGGTCAGGATGAGCGAGGCAGCGGCTTCCACGCGAGTGTCGAGCGTTCTCCGGAGCGGTATGCGTGCGGGTCGACCTCAAGGCGTGCTTCCACCGATTCCGCACCGGAGCGTGCCAGCACGATCGTCGGCTTGCACACGTCGGTCATGACGTTGGCCGGGTGGTCGATGGGGAGCCACCGGCCCAATGGCCGGGCGAGGTCCGGTACCTCGTCGACGACCGTGGTGAGGAGCACCGGGATGTTGACGCGGATGTTGCGGACAGTCCACATCAGACGGTCTCCCCACGACTCCTCTTCGGAGACCTCGTCGATGAGGTCGCGCATGGGGTCGCTGTACGGCTCGTGGGGCTCCCGGGTCAGGCGTTCGTACCGTTCGATGACGATGAGACGTGGCGTCCGGCCTCCGATGTGGATCTTTGCTGCCGCGTTCACGTGGGAGTCGGTCGGGGCGGGGATCTCCTTGACGACGAGCGTCTCGGGCTGCGTCGAGGGCGGGTATCCCGTGAAGAGGACAACGGGGAGGCCGGTATGGGCGGCATGGACCGCAACGTCGCGGCCGACCTTCGCCTCACGGGTTCCCCGCTGCGCGATGATGCCGACCTTGTGACGGAAGTTGAGCTCAGCGAGCTGCGTCAAGTCCGGCCAAGGGGTGGGCATCAGGGTGGCTGCCTCGTCTCGCTGACCAAGGAGTTGTTCAGCGACGGATGCGCCGGAACTGTCGATCTGGTGGGTCATCTGGTGCCCCCTCTGGTTGGCCCGTCATCGTCTCAAGAGACAGGCCACACAAGCGGCTTCCTTCGCACTCCCGCCTCCAGCATCCCGCCGGCGACCACTTCTCGTGGCATGGGCCGCCACAGCCCACTGCCGTGGATTCACTGCCGCGTCGAACAGGCACTGCAGGCAGTGGTCTTGTGGGGGTCGTAGCGGCGTCGGTGGCAGGCGCACCAGGGCCAGTCCGCGCAGGCTGGGCACCGGGTGTGGGGGGCGGCGACGGGTACGCCGCAGGCACCGTCCTGGCCGGTGCACTCGCGCATCGGCGGCCGGTAGGCGACGGCCTCGGCGGTGGTGCGGTTCGCGGCCGAGCCCGGCTCCAGCTCCTCGGCGTCGTCCGGCTCGCGCCGTGGCGCAAGGAGTCGTCCGCCTCGGCAGACGGTGCACGGTGCGTCGTCGCGGCCTGGCTGGTCGGCCAGGTGCCAGCCGTCCTCGCACCGGCCCGCGCACACGGTGGGGGCCAGCAGCCACACGGCGACGTCGTCGGGCCGATATCCCTCCTGGTTCGCCTCGGCCGCACGTTGGAGGGGGCGTCCGGCCCAACTCCCCCACCAGCGCCGCTCCACCCGTGCCGCCAACTGCCGCGGGGTGCGGTTTTGCAGCTCGGTGTGGATGGTGTCCATGACGGTGGGCGGGACGGCGCCGCCGCAGGCGCGGATCACCTTGTCGGGCAGCGCCGCCAGGACGGCGCGCACCGGGTCGCCCGCCGTGCCCGCGTCCTGGCAGGCGTCGCACTGGTCCCAGTCCCACGTCCGCGGGAAGAAGGTGAGCGCCCATCGGTGACGGTGGTCCTTGCGGCGCTGCGGGGCGACGTGGACGACCTGGTCGGCCGGGGAACCGCGGTCCGGCAGCGGCGTGGAGCAGGTCCGGCACATCCCTCGGCAGGTCCGGCAGCGTTGCCCGTCGCGGGTGGGGGCCTGGCAGGTGGGGCATTCGCGCCGGCACACCTGGCACAGATGGTCCTCGGGGTGGGGCTGCGGCAGCCAGCGGTGCTCGCCCTGGCAGCGCACGCACCGGCGCGGGTCGGTCTCCTCGCGGTGGGTGGGCAGGGTCGGCTGGCCCGGGCACTGATCGCAGCGGACGATGGCCCGCTCCCGGTTGGCGTCGAAACGCACGCTCATGCGGCAGTCCTCCCGTGGTTCTGCGCCGCCGCGGCGGCGAGTTCGTCAGCGTAATGGGTCGCGAACGCGCACCACGTCGTGGTCGCCGCAGAGCGCTGGCGCGCCTGTTCGGTCGGCCGGCCACGCCGGTCGGGCACCATCTCCCGCTTGAGCGATGCGAAGAACGACTCCGCGGCGGCGTTGTCCGCAGAGGTGCCGACGGCTCCCATGGACCGGCGGATGCCGGCCCGATGACAGGCGGTGATCCGCTTGGCGCCGTACGCGCCCCCGGCGTTGTCAGTTGCCCGAAGGGACCTGGGAGCGATGGGGCTCAGTGCCGGGGAGACCCTCCCGTTGCACCAGGTGGCGTTGCAGCATGGGGGCGCTGGTGACGGCGAGGAGGAGGGCGACGGCGCCGGCACCGATGGCGACGGCGAAGCCCCAGCGGGTGCCGTAGGCGTCGACGACGACTCCCGACACCGCCGCGCCGAGCGCGACGCCGCTCTGCAGGCCGGCGATCATCCACGTCATGGCCTCGGTGAGCTGGTGCTCGGGGGTGGTTCGCTCGACGATGCCCATGATGACCACCATCGTCGGGGCGAAGAAGACTCCAGCGACGAAGACCACGGCGGCCATTCCCGCGATGTTGTCGACCAGGAGGAAGGGCAGGGTGGTCAGGGCGGTTCCGGTCACGCCGACGACCAGCAGCCGCGGGAGCGGGATGCGGAGCTTCAGGGCGCCGAAGGCGAGGCCGGAGATTCCGGAGCCGAGGGCGTAGACCGCGAAGACGAGGCCGGAGAGTGCCTTGTTGCCCTGCTGTTCGGCGAAGGCCAGGCCCATGGTGTCGACCATGCCGGCGATGGCGCCCCCGAAGAGGAGGGTGAGAGCGAGCATGAGTACGGGGGCGGAGAAGACCACCGGTGCGCCGCTGGAGGTCTCCGTGCGCGGTTTGACGGGCGGTTCGGTGCGCTTCTGCGGCACGAACAGTGCGACGCCGACGGCGAGCAGGACGGCCGCGGCGAGCGGCGCGGCCTGGGGGAACAGCGCCGTGGACAGCGTCACCGCCAGCGCCGGGCTGATGACGTAGGTCAGTTCATCGACCACCGACTCCATCGAGTAGGCGGTGTTCAGCTGCGGGCGGCCGCGGTAGATCTCCGTCCACCGCGCGCGCACCATCGCGCCCATGCTGGGCATCAGGCCCGACAGCAGGGCGAAGACGAAGAGGGTCCAGGTGGGGGCGCCGGTGGTGGCACAGAGCAGTAGGGCGCCCAGCGCGATCACGCTGATTCCGGTGGCGACCGGCAGTACGCGGCCCTGCCCGCGGCGGTCCACGATCCGGGAGACCTGTGGCCCGAGGAAGGCCATGGAGAACGTGAAGGTGCCCGCCACCAGACCGGCCAGGGCGTACTGGCCGGTCGTCTCGGAGAGCATCGTCAGGATGCCCATGTGGGTCATGGGCAGGGGAAGTCGGGCGAGGAGGCCGGCGGCGCTGAACGCCTTCGCGCCGGGAGCGGAGAAGATTTCGCTGTAGGGGTTTGCCATGTTTCGTCCAGAGGTTGGGGTGATCCCGTGCGGGCGGTGGCAACAGGCAGGGACGTTCCTGCCGCCGCGCGCCACGCATGAGGGCACCGAGCAGACGACGGAACAACAATTGGGACTATAGTCCCAGTTTCTGGAGCGGGGAAACCGGGTCGGCCCGTGGAGTCCTCATGACGCCTCGCAGTTGGCGTCGGGAGCGGTTCGGGACCACTGCGCCCGCGGGGCGCCGACGGGCCGGGTTATGGTGCTGGCGCCCACCCCCAGGCAGGAGAGTTGCCCGACATGTCGATCCCCGACGAGCCCATCACCGACGGACGCAAGGCCAAGGGCGCTCGCCGACGGCGGGCCCTGCTGGAGGCCGCGGTACGGGTGGTCGCCCGGGACGGCGCCGCCGGCGCCACCCATCGAACGGTCGCCCAGGAAGCCGGCCTGCCCACCACGGCGACCACCTACTACTTCGACAGCATCGACGCGCTGCTGACCGCGGCCCTCACCAGCTGCATGGAGGCCGACTCCGCGCGCGTCCGGGAACTGATCGAGGCACCCCCGGCGACCGACGGCACCGACAGGATCCGGGGCCTGGCACTGTTCATGGCCGACCAGCTCGCCGACCGGTCGCACCTCCTGGCCGAGTTCGAGCTCTGCCTGCGCGCGGCCCGGCGCCCGGAACTCCGCGACACCACCAGCCGTTGGACGGCCACGCTCGCCGACTTCGCCCGACTCTTCACCGACGACCAGCTCCGGATCACCCTCTTCACCCACGCCTACGACGGCCTGCTACTGAAGGCGCTGCTCGGCGACGAGCCCACGACGGTGGCGGATTTCGAGGCCATGCTGCGTGAACTTCTCCCCGCTGGACGGTGAGGAAATTCCGTGGTTCGCAAGGTGTTGAAGCGTGATCATCAACGAATCGCAACATTTTAGCCCGATTAGGCTCGTAATCCGCGGAACCCTGAGGGTAAGGTTGACCGTAGAACAGCCCGGGACGGACACCCCTGGGTCCGATGGATGCAGTCGTACGCAGGGGGGACGACCTTGTCCAGCCAGAGGGAACCGAGAGCGAGCCACGGGCCGAGAAGGCCCCGCGAGCCCAGCAGGATCCGCGTCCTCGTCGCCGATGCGCACGCGGCCGCCCGCGCCGGCTTCTGTCTGCTCGTCTCCTCTGCGCCCGACATGGAGGTGGTCGGCGACGCCGCCGACGGGGAGTCCGTCGTGGCACTGGCGCGCAGCACCGCGCCCGATGTCGTGCTCATGGACACGCATCTGCGCGAGCCCGACGGCCTGGAGGCGACCCGGCAGATCACCGGCGATCCGGCGCTGCGGAACGTCCGGGTGCTGATGCTGACCATTCACGACGACGAAGAACACCTCTTCAAGTCGCTGGCCATGGGGGCGGCCGGCTTCCTGCCCGTCGACACCCAGCCCGCACAGCTTCTGGAGGGCATTCGCGCGACGGCCGCGGGCGCCTCGTTCCTCAATCCGTGGCACACCCAGAAGGTCATCGAGCGGTACGTCCCCCGCCTGTACGACGGCTCCGCCGTCAACCGGCCGGCGCTCGCGGAGCTGAGCGATCGGGAGCGCGAGGTGCTCGCCCTCATCGGCGAGGGGCTCACCAACTCCGAGATCGCACAGCGGCTGAGTCTCAGCCCGCTGACCGCCAAGACCTATGTCAGCCGCATCATGGCCAAGCTCGGCGCCCGTGACCGGGTGCAGCTGGCGCTGGTGGCGGTCGAGAGCGGGCTCGCCGCACATGCCTGTATGCCGGTGGCCCCCTGAACGTCCGTCAGGGGGCCACCGGCCTCACCGCGCCACCGGTTGTTCCAGCGGCGCGGCGGCGTCCAGGGCGAGCAGGTCCTGCACCGCGGAGCGGATGATGCGCACCGCCTCCTCGACGCGGTCGCGGTGTGTCCGGTGCGAGACGATGCAGGCCCGGATGATGAAGTGGCCGTCCAGCAGGGTGCTGGAGAGGAAGACGCGCTTGGAGTCGTTGATCCGTTCCAGCAGCCGGCGGTTGAAGGCGTCCGGGTCGCCGCGCTCGGGCAGATAGCGGAAGGGCACGGCGGTGAGGTCCGGGTCCAGGGGGACCTCGAAGCCCGGGGTCGTGCGCAGTTCGTCGTAGAGGTAGCGGGTCAGCTCCAGCTTCTCCTCCAACGCGGCGCGGAACGCGGCCAGTCCGTGATGCTTCACCGGAAGCCAGAGGCGCAGGCCGCGGAAGTCGCGGGACAGCTCCATGCCGTACTCCGATGCGCTGGGGATCTGTTCGTCCAGGCCGTCGGTGTCCTGGAGGTAGTCGGCCTCCACATGGTGGGCCACACGCAGTCGGAATCCCTCGCGCACGATCAGCGCACCGGTGCCGTACGGGATGAAGAACGCCTTGTGCGGGTCGAGCGTGATCGAGTCGGCCGACTCGATGCCCTGGAACAGCCGACGGCCGTACTCGGTCATGCGGAACGGGCCCCCGTAGGCCGCGTCCACGTGGAACCACATGTCGTGGGCCCGGGCCACCTCGCCGACGCGCGCCATGGGGTCGACGGAGCCCGTGTTCGTGGTGCCGGCCGACGCGGTGACCATGAAGGGCCGCAGTCCCGCTGCCCGGTCCGCCTCGATCATGGCGGTCAGCGCGTCCGCGTCCATGCGCAGGCGTTCGTCCGTCGGCACCATGCGGATGCGCTCCCGGGGAAAGCCGGCGAGGTAGGCGGCCTTGGCGCAGGAGGCGTGCGCCTGCTCGGACGTGTAGAGCACGCCGGTCGAGAAGTTCTCACCCAGCTTCGCCTTCCGGGCGGTTATCACCGCGGAGAAGTTCGCCATCGATCCGCCGGAGGTGAGCACTCCCCGGGCCTCGGGCGGATAGTCGAAAAGGTCGCACAGCCAGCGGACCACGGTCGCCTCGATCTGAGCCAGCGCGGGGGCTTTCGCGGCCAGGCTGACATATCGGTTGAAGCCTGCCGCGAGGAAGTCGGCGAGAGCAGATACATAGAGGCCGCCACCCGGAATGTAGGCCATGAAACCGGGGCCCGAGTTGTTGACCGCCTTCTGCGAGCAGACCGCGACGGTGTTGAGCAACCCTTCGAAGGAGGTGCCGATTTCCGGTGCCTCCTCGCGGAGTTCTTCGGCCAACTCCAAAGCGCCATCGAGGTCTTTCGCGGGCGCCTCGGGGAGGTCGTTGACGAACTGCTCGACGACGAGCATCGCCGCCTCGCTCATGGCGCGCATCTCGGGGCCACTGGGTTCCAACGGGTATTCACGCATGCCTCGCATCGTAGCGACGCGAATGCGCCCGACCACCCCCGAGAAACCCCACAAAGCAGCAGCTCAGAAGGGTACGACCGGCAGTGTCAACTTTGGGTGTACAGGAACCTCGGCAGCGCTCGTGCGACTGTCTCCCCGGGGTGACACGAGGGGCGAAAGTGTATCCCCTGGGAGTATCCGAGATTGCTGGCCGGGGAGGGATGCGGCATCCCACCGCACGGAAATAGCCTTCGGTTGTCGATCGGGCCGAGGCTGTTTACGTTCCCTTTTTCAGCGAGCGCATCCTCATTCCCTCGCGCACGGCCCATTCCCTTCCCTTCACCGATACCGGAGTGAATTCATGAGCACTGCCACCGGCATGCCTGCCGCCGGCCCGTCCCAGGCCATCTCCGATGCGGACCGGCTCGATGCGCAGGAGATTCTGGAGCGCGCCCGCAAGGCCGCACCCGTGCTGCGGGAACGCGCCGAAGAGATCGAGCAGAATCGGCAGTTGCCGCGTGACGTGGTGGAAATCCTGCGCGACACCGGCGTGTTCCGGATGGCGGCACCCGGCTCCTGGGGCGGTCCGGAGATGACATCCGTTCAGCAGACCGAGGTCATCGAGGCCATCGCCACCGGAGACGCCTCGGCCGCCTGGTGCGCGATGATCGGCTCCGACTCGGGGATCTTCTCCGGCTACCTCGACGACGCGGTGGCCCGCGCCCTCTTCCCCCGTCTGGACACCATCACGGCGGGCTTCGTGAACCCCACCGGGCGGGCCGACCGGGTCCCCGGCGGCTTCCGGGTCAGCGGAAAGTGGCACTTCGGCAGCGGTATGACCCACAGCGACCTGCTGCTCGCCGGCTGCGTGGTGCATCGCGACGGGGCGCCGGAGTCGGCCCCCGACGGCGACGGAGTCCACTGGCGGATCGTGATCGCCCGCCGGGAGGACTTCGGCGTCCACGACAGCTGGTACACCACCGGCCTGGCCGGCAGCGGCAGTTGTGACTACTCCACCGAAGACCTCTTCGTACCGGAGGAGCACACCTTCAGCCTGCTGGAGCCGCAGCGCACCGGCACCCTGCACGCGGCACCGGACGCCATCCTCCGCACCATGCCGGGGGTTCCGCTCGGCGTCGCCCGGGCCGCCCTCGACCACGTCCGTGAGCTCGCCGCCACGCGCACCGACAAGTCCACCGGCACCCCGTGGTCCGCGCACTACCGCTTCACCACCGCGATCGCCGAGGCGGAGATGGACCTCGCCGCGGCCCGCTACGCGGTGTACACGAGCCTTGCGGAGCAGTGGGCCCGGCTGGAGCGCGGCCAGCAGCCGACGCCGGACGAGCGGGTGGCGACCGCGCTGGCCCGTTACAAGGCGTTCGAGGTCGCCCGGTCGATCGTCAACCGGCTCTACACCCTCGTGGGCGGTTCGGCCATCTACCGCAAGCGGTCGCCGATGGACCGCTGGCTGCGGGACGTCAGCACCATGAGCCAGCACGTGGACGCCGGGGTGCAGAACCTCAAGGCGGCCGGGGAGCTGCTGCTGGGCGGCCAGATCCCGCAGAAGACCCTGCTGTGGTGACCGGCGCGGGCACCACTCGCCCGACGCCCACACCACCTCGCCGGACCCACCGGACCCACCGGACCTGCCGGACCCACCGGACCCGCCGGACCCGCCGGTTCCACCGGACCCGCCGGTTCCACGGCATGCACGGCACCCACAGCACCCACAGCACCCACAGCACCCACAGCGTTTACGACATACACGAGGAGATGCGAACCCCGTCATGACGGACACCACCACACTCACCTCCGCCAGCGCCCCCACTGCCCTCACCGCCCCCGCCACCCCCATCGCCTCCACCCTGCGCACGAACCACGAAGCCACCCCCGCGACCATCGCGCCGGCCCAGTTCCGCGCCCTGATGTCGACGTTCCCGACCGGCGTCGCCGTCGTCACCACCGGCGGTCCCGAGGACCAGCCCCGCGGTCTGACCGTCTCCTCGGTCAGCAGCGTCTCCCTCGATCCGCCGACCCTGCTGGTCTGCCTGAACCGCAACAGCAGGACCCTGGAGAGTGTCCTGGAGCGGCGCACCTTCGCGGTCAACCTGCTGCACGCCGGGGCCCGTTCGGCCGCCACGCTCTTCGCCTCCGGTGACCCGCACCGCTTCGACTCCGTGGAGTGGGCCAACTCCGCGGAGTTCGGCGGCCCGCACCTGGTGCGCGACGCGCACGCCGTCGCGGACTGCCGGGTCTCCCGCACCCTGCGCGTCGGCGACCACGAGGTGATCTTCGGCGAGATCTTCCGCGTCGAACAGGACCGCCCCGAGGACGCCGACCCGCTGCTCTACGGGATGCGCACCTTCGCCTCCTGGCCCGCCGCCGCGGCCTGACCCACCCGGCCGCCGCCTCCCCAGCCCTCCCCCGGCCCTCCCGCAAGGAACGCCCCCATGTCCTGTGCACCCCACGACGCCCGCGCCGACGCCCCACCGGCGGCACCGCGCGGCCGTCGGACCCGACTGACCCTCGCCCTCCTGGCATTCGCCCACCTGATCATCGGCCTCGACTACAACATCGTGTTCGTGGCGCTCCCCGGGATCGCCGCCGACGTCGACTTCACGGCCCAGAACTTGCAGTGGGTGGTCAGCGGTTACACGGTGGCCTTCGGTGGCTTCCTGCTGCTCGGCGGGAGGGCCTGCGATCTCTTCGGCAGGCGCCGGATGTTCACCCTCGGCCTCGTGCTGTACGCCGTCTCCTCCCTCGCCGGCACGCTCGCGACCACGCCCGGGCTGCTCGTGGCCGCCCGGGCCGGGCAGGGCATCGGCGGCGCCTTCCTCACCCCGGCCACCCTCTCCCTGGTCACCTCCCTCTTCGCCGAAGGCCGGGAACGCAACCGGGCGCTGTCCGTCTGGGGCGGGGCTGCCGGGTGCGGGATGGTGCTCGGCTCGCTGCTGGGCGGGGTGCTCACCGAGACCTTCGGCTGGGAGGCCGTCTTCCTCGTCAACGTCCCGCTCGCCGCCCTCGGCATCGCACTGGCCGCCCCGCTGATCCCGGCCGACGGAACCTTCCGACGCGGCCGGGTGTTCGCCGAGTTCGACCTGTACGGCACCCTGACCGGTACCGCGGGGGCCACCCTCCTCGTACTGGCACTCGTCCAGGGGCCCGAGTCCGGCTGGACCGCCCCCGCCGTCCTGATCAGCGGAGCCGCGGCGATCGTGCTCCTGCTGGCCTTCCTGGTGATCGAGCGGCGGGGCCGGAACCCGCTCATGCCCCTGCACCTGTTCCGCAACCGCAACCTCAGCACCGGCACCGCCGTCACCTTCACCTTCATGGCCACCTTCGGGGTGCTGGCGTACTTCCTCACCCTCTACTTCCAGAACGTGCACGGCTTCAGCGCCATGCAGACCGGTATCGCCTTCGTCGTCCCCTGCGCGGGGGTCCTCGTCGGTACGGCCGTCGGCGGTCGGCTGGCCACCCGCTTCGGCATGCGCGCCACCCTCATCGGCAGCCTCGTCCTGGGTGTCGCCGGTACGGTCGCCTTCGCCCTGTCGCTCTCCCCCGACGCCTCCTTCACCGCACTCCTGCCGGGCCTGAGCCTGCTCAGCCTGGCCCAGGGCGTCGTCTACACGACGATGTACGCGGCGGCGATGACCGGCGTGGACGAAGGCGACCAAGGCATCGCGTCCGGTATCGCCAGCACCGGTGAGCAGGTCGGCAGCGCCGTCGGCCTGGCCGTCCTCGTCGCCCTCGCCAACGCCGGCACCCGCGGGCTCACCGGTGAGGAGCTGCGTACCGCCACCAGCGACGGGGTACGCGCCGCGGTGCTCGCCGCCGCCGCAGGTATGGTCCTGATGATCCTGATCTGCGCCAACTTCCGGAAGGGTCGCAGCGTGCCCGCCACCGAAGGGCCCGCCGCAGCCACACCCACCGGGGCAGTTCAACCGGAAACCGTCAGGACTGCTCGCTGAGCACCGCCCATGAGCACCGACCCATGAGCACCCGCCCATGAGCATCCACCCAGGGGGAGACAGCATGACCGTGTCCGCATCCGGACGACCGGCGGACGCACCCGACCGCAGCCATCTCCCGGACGGTCCGGGAGACCACCGTCCCGCTGATCCGGCACCCGCTGGACGCGCCCTGAAACAACGGCACCTCACCCTCATGGCGTTGGGCGGCGCGGTGGGCACCGGCCTCTTCCTCGGCTGCGCGCAGACCATCCACAGTGCCGGCCCCGCCGCCGTCTTCTCCTACGCGCTCGCGGGCCTGCTGGTGATCCTCGTCATGCGGATGCTGGGCGAGATGGTCGTCACCCGCCCGATGTCCGGCTCCTTCGCCGACTACGCGCGCCTGGCCCTCGGCAACTGGGCGGGGTTCACCATCGGCTGGCTCTACTGGTACGCGTTCGTCGCCATCGTCGCCATCGAGGCCATCGCGGGCGGCCGGATCGTGCACGACTGGCTGCCCGCGGTGCCGGATTGGGCGGTCAGCGTGCTGCTGCTCACCGCCATGGCCGTGGTGAACCTCTGCTCCGCCGGCTCGTTCGGCAGCGTCGAATTCTGGCTGGCGATCGTCAAGATCGGCGCGATCCTGGGGTTCCTGGCTCTGGGCGCCGCCTATGTCTGCGGCTTCTGGCCCGGCGACGGCAGCCCGCACCTCAGCCACTTCGTGGATCACGGGGGCCTGCTCCCCAACGGCCCCGGTGCCGCCCTCGCCGCGACGGTGGTCGTCATCTTCGCGTTCGGCGGCACCGAGATCGTCACCATCGCCGCGGCCGAGAGCCCCGACCCCGGCACCGCCGTCACCAGGGCCACCCGTCAGGTGTTCTGGCGCGTGCTCCTCTTCTTCCTGGGTTCGATCTTCCTCGTGGTGGCGATCGTGCCGTGGGACACCCTGGTGGGCCCGGAGAGCCCGTACGCCGTCGCCATGACGCGGATGGGCATCCCGTTCGCCGGCACCGTCATGACCGCGGTCATCCTCGCCGCCCTGCTCTCCGTGCTCAACTCCACCCTCTACGCCTCGTCCCGCATGCTCACCACGCTGTGCCGACACGGGGAAGCACCACGCGGACTCGCGCACACCAACCGCCGTGGCACCCCCTCCCGTGCCATCCTCCTCGGCACCGTCATGGGCTACGCGTCCATCGGCGCCCAAGCCCTCCAACCGGACCGGACGTTCGGCTTCCTCCTCGACTCCACCGGAGCCGTGCTGATCTTCCTCTACATCACGATCGCCGTCTCCCAACTACGCCTCCGCGCCCGCGCCGAGCGCACGGAACCCCACCGCCTGACGTTCCGCATGTGGGGCTACCCCTACCTGACCTGGCTGACCATCGCCACGCTCCTGGCGATCCTGCTCTCCATGGCGCTCCTCCCAGGCACCCGCCCCCAACTCCTCATGAGCCTGATCAGCCTGGGAACCGTACTGACGGCCTACGCAGCCCGCCGCTGCACCCGCCACCTCCGCACACGCCACCCGAGGCACCCTTCACGCTGAGGCACACGCTTCCCGGCCGCAAGGCGGCTTCCTCAGCGACCGACCGCCCTACGGCCACCACTGCGTGGGGACACCGGGGCTCACCCCGAACCACCAGGCCAGTGACGGCAAACAAGTGCACCGGTCGGAGATCCCCCGCCGCCGCCCCGATCGTCGAGCGCATCGGACGTTGGTTAACGAGCTGCGTCCGAGAGGGACTTGAACCTTAGGCACATGCCGGTGATGCGGGCCGTATTGCGATTGCCGTAGCCGCTGGTTCGAGGCCGGGAGCCGGTCCGCCGGACCGCCCCGACTCGGGCCTCAAGCCGAACGCACGGTTCCACGCTGCGCACACTGCCCGCGGGGGGGGCAGCGCGCTGGGCCGGCGCCCATGAGCCCGTCGGGGGAGAACGCGGCGAGCTTGCGCGAGATGCCCATGCCGGCGACTGCTCGACCGGACGCCTGCCGCCGCGAGCGCCGCACACGACCGGGGCGCGACCCGTACACACGGGGACATCGCGGCAAGAACGCCGAACACGCCAGCCGTGATGCGTTACCAGACACTTACCAACAGTAACGATCAGGGTTGCGCAATATCCATCAAGAAGGGGGGACCGTTCAGCTTGCGTTTCTCTACAGTTCAGATCTCCTCCGTTCTTCACAGAGAGTGGAACCATGGACTCGTTACGTCACCTCGTGGCTCACCTGGGGCTCGACCTCACCGCCATCTGCCTGCTGGCGTTCGCGATCTACTACCCCCGGCACCGACGCCGCGACCTCGTGCCGGCGTATCTGGCCCTGAACGTCGCCCTGTTCACCGTCGTCGCGGCGCTCGCCGCAGTGGGCGGCAAGGGAGGCATGGCGGTCGGCTTCGGCCTCTTCGGTGTCCTGTCGATCATCAGGCTCCGCTCCGACTCCGTCCAACACGAGGAAGTCGCCTACTACTTCACCACGCTCGTCCTCGGTCTCATCTGCGCGCTCCCGCAGCTGCCGTTCGGCCTTGCCACCGTGCTGAGCGCCGTACTTCTGCTGGTCGTCTATTCAGCCGATCACCCGCGACTGCTCGCCCGCACCCGTCGCGCGGTCGTCACCCTCGACACCGTCCACAGCGACCCCGCCCCGCTCCGGGCCGACCTTGAGCGGCGCCTGGGCGAACCACTGCACTGGACGGTCATGGAGGTGGACTTCGTACGCGATCTGATGGTCGTCGACGTCCGTTACCGCGAAGCCGCGCCGAGAGCCGCAGGCGAACAGCCCGCCGTGACCGAGCGCGTGCGTCCGACCGCGCCCGTCCTGGACGCGGCGTGACGGCCGGTACGGCAGTGCTCGCCCCGGCGGCCGTACAGGCCATCGACGAGGCGGCCCACGACGCCGAACCCATTTCGCTGGCCGAGGTCAACGAGCGGTCCGCTCTGCTCACGCGCTTCGACCGCAGCTACCTGGTACCGGCAGAAACGTTCGCCCACGTGGTCGGCCGGCTCACCGCGCCGCAGCGCCGCGGCGGGCCGCTACGGGCCCTGGCCATCGACGGCCGACGCGCGTTCCGCTACCACTCGGTCTACTACGACACCCCCGACCTCCGGTCGTTCCACGATCACCGCCAAGGCCGCCGCCTCCGCTTCAAGATCCGTGAACGCGTCTACCAGGACACCGGCGAGCGGCAGTACGAGATCAAGCTCAAGGGCCGCCGCGGCGACACCGTCAAGCACCGCCGGCCCCTCACCGGGACCGACACCCCACTCGCCCCCGCCCAACAAGCCTTCCTCGCGGCAACCCTGGACCGGGCCTACGCGATCGCCGCTCCCGCCGCACTGCGTCCCTCCCTCAGCACGGACTACCTCCGAGCGACCTTCGTGGGCGACGGCGAGCGCATCACCTGTGACGCGGGACTGGTCTGCGTCGACCTGAGGACGCAACAGGCCGTGCACTGCGACACCGACCTCGTGCTGGTCGAGACGAAATCAACCGGGCACCTCACCGACGCGGACCGCGTACTGCACGCCCACGGTGTACAGCCCGCCGTCTTCACCAAGTACTGCGGCGCGTTCGCCGCCCTGCACCCGTCGCTCCCCGCCAACCGCTGGCGCCGCGCGGCGCGGCGAGCCTTCGGGCCTGGAACAGGGTGACCGTGTCTCCCGTCCCACGGTGACGGCGGCCGACGGGCGCGCGTGGGCGTCCCGTCAGCCGCCGGGGCGGCGCGCCGGGCAACTCGCCGGTGCTGTGTTACGGAGTCTCGCCTCCGCAGCAGGGGGGCTTCAGCCTGCGAGCAGCCCACGACGCACGGAGCGCGATACCGAAGACCACCATGGCTCCGGCGGGACATGACCACGGCGTGGGTGAACGCCGGGTTCAAGAACGCCGTCGTCGAACACGGCGCCCGCCACGGCATCGACGTCGAAATCGTCCAGCGTCAGCCCGGGCGGACACCGGCTCACCGAGCAACCCAGCGCCGCCGGAGACACCTTGAAACGTCCGGAGATCACGGACAGGCCACCGTGGAGCTGGCCATCGAGGACCGCCCCCGGGCGCCGGAGCCGCTGCCGTCCAGATCCCCCGAGACACCAAGCCGCATCGGGGACCCCAGAGCCCGCCGATGCTGCGTCGCTGTGGCCCGCTCGTCGCGGGGCTGCTACTCGGGGCGTTCTGGGGCGCGTGGCATGTAGTGCCGCTGCTCCAGGCTCACCACGGCGCGGTCTGGATAGCGGGTTGGTTCGTGGGCACGGTCGCCGCGCGGATCGTCATGGTCCGGCTGTATCTCCGTACGGGCGGCAGCGTCCTGGCCGCGATGTGCCTGCACGCGACGATCAACGTCGGTGCCGCGCTGGTACCGCACTACGACCTCGACCGCACTCCGGCGATCGTCGGCGGCCTCACAGCGCTACCGGCCCTCGGCGTGGTGGTCGCCACCGGGCGGGGAAACCGATCGGTGGCCGCGGACGCGGCCCTACCTCGCGGCTTTGGCGGCGTCATAGGTCTCGCGCGCCGCGAGGACCTCGTGGACATGCCCCTCGGTCCAGCGGGCCAGCGCCCACACCTGCCGGGCCACCTCGGTGCCCAGCGGCGTCAGTGAGTACTCCACCCTCGGTGGGATCACGGGATACGCCTCGCGATGCACGAATCCGTCGCGCTCCAGCGCTTGCAGAGTCTGCGCCAGCATCTTCTCGCTGACCCCGCCGATCACCCGGCGCAGTTCGCTGAAGCGGCGGGTGTCCTCCAGTAGCGCGGCCAGCGCCAGCACGCCCCAGCGGCTCGTGACGTGATCAAGGATCCCCCGCGAGGGGCAGTCGGCGGTATTCACATCCGCCACTGTCGTCACCGGCTCGCGCGGCTGCCGCTGCGCCTGGTTGCTTACGCTCATGCCACTAGCTTACTCAAAAGTGGGTACTTACCCAGAGAAAGCGTCTCCCGTACGGTGGCGAAGCGCGCATACGCCGCATCACACCTACCTCCGTACACCTTGGGAGTCCGTACATGAGCGTCGTCGTCACCGGAGCCAGCGGGCAGCTCGGCCGTCTCGTCGTCGAGGAGCTGCTGGCTCGCGTGCCGGCCGGCCAGATCGCCGCCGTCGTCCGCGACAAGACCAAGGCTGCCGCACTTGCCGAGCAGGGGGTGGAACTGCGCGTCGCCGACTACGACAGGCCCACGACGCTGGCCGGGGCCTTCCGCGCGGACGATGTGGTACTGCTCGTCTCAGGTAACGAGGTCGGGCGTCGCATCCGGCAGCACACCGCCGTGATCGATGCCGCGAAGACGGCCGCCGTGGCCCGTCTCGTCTACACCGGCATACTGGGCGGCCCCGCCGCCGCCTTCATGCTGGCCGACGAGCACAAGGCCACCGAGCGGGCCGTCCTCGACTCCGGCCTGACCTACACCTTCCTGCGCAACGGCTGGTACACCGAGAACTACACCGCCCAGATCCCCCTCCAACTGGAGCACGGCCTGGTCGGCGCCGCGGGCGAGGGCCGCATCGGCGCCGCCACCCGTGCCGACTACGCCGCCGCCGCGGCCGTCGTCCTCACCACCGAGGGCCACGAGGGCAAGGCGTACGAGCTGAGCGGCGACACGGCGTTCACGCTGGCCGAGTACGCGACCGAACTGTCCCGCCAGTCCGGCAAGGACATCACCTATCGGGACGTCCCAACCCCGACCCTGCTCTCCACCCTGACCGGCGCTGGCGTGCCACAGCCGTTGGCTGAGATCCTTGTTGACGTTGACACCTCCGGCATCCGTCGCGGCCTCCTCCGGGGCGGCAGCGGTGACCTCAGCCGCCTCATCGGCCGCCCGAGCACCCCGCTCACCGACGCGATCGCTGCGGCGCTGAATATCTGAGGAGCCGACGCGCCGGTGCGAACGAGGCCGGGCGGGCGGGGCGCGTCGGCGGTGCCGCGGGCCGACAGGCGCACCGGGCCGCCGAGTCATCCGCCACTCACACGAGGTCACCGCCCGTTGCCTCGGCCGCCGAGCGCTCGGGGCGGACGGCCAGAGCTCTGACGAGACACAGGCACTGTGCCTCCCCGCCGGAAAGCCCGGCTGTCGGCCGGGTGAGCAGGGTGACCGGCGGGCCGACCTTGATCAGCGGCACGCGTGCTTCGTCTGCGCTCAGAGCCGGGCGACCGACCCGCAGCTCGTCGACGACGTGGTCGGGGAGCAGGACCGGCTACTGCCCGACCAGGCCGACACGGCGCCGCAGCATCGGCACGTCCCGGTCCGGAAGCGGTCGGCCGTGGAGCAGTACCCGGCCGCTGGCGGGTTCTGCCGTCCGGTTGAGCAGCCTTGGCAGCGTGGGCTTCCCCGCACCGGACGGACCGACCAGCGCCGTGCACATCCCGGCGTCGACGCGCCGACCGTGCAGGTCACCTGCCCGAGGAGCGCCGCGTTGCCGTGCCGCCCGTCACGTCCTCCAGGGCGAACAGTGCGCCACGCACCATGCCGCCCCTTGGTGCCGCCCCTTCATGCCGCTCGACCGTGACCGCACCTCCTCCCGACAACGAGCAGGGTCAGCACAGGTAGACCTCGGTGAGCAGGGCTGACCGACGGCGGAGCGGGCCCCGTGCCTGCGAGTGCCCACTCGGCCGTCGCACCGTCTTCCGGTCGTGCGGTCAGTGGAGTTGGTTGCGCGCGTTCTCGAAGGCGCGGGCGTGACCGGCCTCGTCGTTGGCGTTGTCGGCGAACAGTTTCGCGGCCTTGGCGTCGCCGGCTGTCTTGGCCTGGCGGGCGTAGGTGGGGTACATGATGCGGGACTCGTACTGCTCGCCGTTGATCGCGGTGGTGAGGTTCTGGCGCGTCGGTGCGACGATGCCGGCCAGTTGCGCCTCGCCGGCGAAGTGCTCGCGCCGCTCGACGTCGGCGGTGCCCGTGAACAGGCGGGCCAGTGCCTGGTTGCCGTGCGCGGTGGCGGCCTGGGCGAACTGGGTGTACTTGGCCGACGCCAGCGCCTCACCGTGCAGCGCGGTGTCCAGGTTCTGCTTCGTCCGGGCCGCGCGGACCCTGGGCACCCCGGCCTGGACGGTCACGGGTGTGACGCCGGGCGGTGCCGGGACGGTGCCCTTGCCGGTGCGGACGACCTCCAACGCCTTGGCGAACGCGGTGTGGTGGGCCGACTCGTCCTTGGCGATCTCCTCGAAGAGGCCGGCGGCGGCGGTGTCGCCGTCCTGCCGGGCCTGCTTGGCGAAGGTGGGGTACATCGTGTGCGACTCGTATTCCTCGCCCGTCATGGCAGCTTGGAGGTTGGCCGCGTCGCTGCCGGCCAGACCGTCGAGCTTGGCCTCCTCCGCGAAATGCTCACCCAGCTCCACCTTGGCCGTGCGTTGGAAGAGCTGTCGCACGGACGGCAGGTCCTGGGCGCCTGCCTGGTCGGCGAACAAGGAGTAGGTGGCATAGGCGTACGCCTCGCCGTGCATCGCCGCGTCGAGATCGGCGCGGGTCTGCGCGTGCAAGGCGGAAGCCGCCTCGGGCGCCACCGCTGCGGTGGCACCAGCGGGTACGCAGACCATCAGGGCCAGGATGCCCATCGACCGGACACGCATCGAGAAAGGGATCATTCGGACCTCCGTACTCGGACCGGTGAACCCCCCAATGCATCACACCAACGAGTGACACGATGAGCCATCACCATGTGGCAATCGAGTGACCCACCCCGTCACCGACCGTGATGGTCCGCAGGCGAGAAGGGGCGCGGCCGAGCGCCGGAGTCTGCCGCAACCGAATCCGCAGCGTGGGCCGTTCGACCGCCGCCGGACTCAGGTCGTACTGCCGGCGGCATGACGTCGCGCTCGGCCGCACCCCCGCCCGCGACGCCGGGCGAAGGACGCCACCCCTCCCGGTATCACGACCCCTTCCTTCCCCACGGGTGCTCCATGGCGCGTGCCCGGTGTTCCCCAACGTCTCCCCCATAGCGTTCACCCTCAACGCATTGCAACGATCGGCCGTGGCGTCGTTGCGTTAATCGAGAGGGCGTTGCAATGATTACCCCTCATCTACCTGCATTTATGCAATCCGCAAGGGAAGGTACTGTTGCCGGAAATCAGAAAGCAACGTAGCTTTTCCATCGTTCGGAAACACCGGGTCGCCGGAAACAGCGAGCCGCACATTCACAGGGAGAGCACCATGCAGAAGTTCGACACCCCCGCCCCGATCGCCGTCGTCCTGGACATCCCCGCCGGGCGCGTCCGGCTCATCGCCGCCGACCGTGCCGACACCACCGTTGAGATCCTGCCGGCGAACGCCTCGAAGGGGCGTGATGTGAAGGCCGTGGAGCAGACCACCGTCGCATACGCCGACGGCGTCCTGCGGGTCGTGTCCTCGGTCAAGGATCAGTACCTCGGGCCCTCGGGGGCGATCGAGGTGGCGGTCAAGCTGCCCGCCGGTTCACGGGTCGAGGCCAAGACCGCCAGCGCCGAACTGCGCGCCCTCGGCCGCCTGGGCGACGTCATCTTCGAAGGCGCCTACCGCCAGGTCAAGTTGGACGAGACCGCGAGCCTGCGCCTGTCCGTGGTCGACGGTGACGTCGAGATCGGCCGGCTGGGCGGCGCGGCGGAGATCAGCACCGCACGGGGCGACATCCGCATCACCGAGGCCGCAGGCGGCACGGTCGTGCTCACCACCCAGTCCGGCGACATCACCGTCGGCGCCGCCACCGGCGTCTCGGCCACCCTGGACGCCGGCACCGGCCACGGCCGCATCAGCAACGCCCTGAAGAACAACGGCACCACCGAACTCGACATCCGCGCCACCACCTCCAACGGCGACATCACCGCCCACAGCCTCTGAACGCCACGACAGGTGTGACCGCTGCGTGCCTGGCAGGACCGCCTTCCCCCTTCGTCCGATCAAGTCCGTTCACGTCCGTTCAATCAAAGGAGCACACCACCATGTCACTCGTTGACCGCGATGGGTCTTGTGGGCAGGCCGTGCCCGAGTTCGGTACCGTCGAAAGCGAGCGGATCCGGTTCTGCGGAAAGGAGCTGGAAGGCCGATTCGATTGCGTCCAGGAGCGAAAGGTTCATGGCGTTTGGCATCGCCGATATTCTCCTCGCGGCTTTCTCGTCACGACGGAAGATGCGACAGACGGTCCGTCAGGGTGCAAGACTCTCGATGCACTTCCGTTAGCCGGCACTTTGGCATCTCAGGAAACCGCACCCATGACATAAGACCGTGACAGCCGGAGAAGCTGGACACCCGGTTCGATTTTCCCCCAATCTGTCCGACTGGGTTTGCTTGCGTCACAGTCGGCGATTGCCGTGCACGCAACTTGATGCTTCGCGAGCACTTCGACCACCGGGCGAATAACTCGGCAATCGGGCAATCCGGTGGCCGACCGGGTGTCGTTGCTGGAGTAGTGGTGGCCGTCCCCTTCCGCCCCACGACGGGGAACGGGGTCTTGCCCCTCACATGCACCGATTCCTTTGCGGTCGCGCGTCGCTCGGCGGCACTGCGGATTCAGTCGACGCCGGGAGGAAGGAACTCACCCGTGCGCTACAAGGTAACTGCCACCCGTATCCAGCTCTGCGAGCGCTTCATCCGAGCCGCGGACCGCGACACCGCCGCCAAGAAAGTCCAGGAGGAGTTGGACCGCCCCTACGGGCATGTGGGCACTTGGTGCACCAAAGACACCAACCTGGATGTCCAGGAGTGCGAGGAGAATCTCGGCAAGGCGACCGATCCCGTCGATGAAGGCGGCCCGCTCGTCATGTCCGTCAAGGAAGCCGCGGCTCATCTCGGCGTGTCGCGCTCGGTGATGTACGAGTTGGTCAGGACGGGAGAGATCGGCCATCTACCTCTCGGACACAGAAAAATGATCAGCCGCAAGGCGATGGAGACCTTCGTCGAGGCCAACACGCGAAACCGCTCCGGCCAGCTCTGACAACACTTCTTGAACATCGGCAGACCTCGCGCCGGTCAGGCGGCTCTCCCCCTCACCGGCCGTGGGGACTGTAGGGGCTCCATCCGTTCAGGAAGGGCTTGAGGTCATCGTGCCGGGGCTCGGGCACCTCGGGCAGGCGAAGCGGCCCGCTGAGTGGATCAAGCGCACGTACATGGGCCTTCGCCCAGGACAGCCACGCCTCGGCCGCCGTGCGAACTGCCCCCTCCGGCATGGCGTCGATCCGGTCGCTGGCCGCTGCCAGGTGGGCGGAGAGTCTCGCCGCCCGCCGCCACGCATTCTCCTGCTGCTCCAGCACACGGACGCGGAACGCCTCGGCGCAATCGGCATGAGCCTGTGCCGTCGCCGCTTCCCATCGACGGCGCTTGAGCCTGCTCTGCTCCTCTCGCTCGGCTCGCTCACGTGCGGCGGCCAGTCCGCGCAGGTCCACTTCCTGAAGGAGCTCCGGCAGCTGGTCCTCCAGCGGGCGGCCGGCGATGTCTCTCCAGGTCGACTGGCGGTGAGTGGTCCCTCCGTTCAGCGTGATGGTGAGACGGTCGGAGGGCACGTGGTCGTAGATGGGAATCTTGGCCCAGGAGTACCGCTCGGCGTCGGCCAGGCACTCGCCTCGTTCTCGGCAGCGAGGGGCGTGCCGGGAGCGGGGTCCTGCGATGAGGCGGGGCGTACGACCGTTGACCGCGCTCCGGCCCCGGGATTGCGTGGGTTGCGCTCCCGCCCTGCCGCGGACACCGGACAGGTCCCGTGCTCCAGGTAGTGGCGACCCGCCACCGTTGCTTCGGCACTCCACCCGCCGCCACGTTTGCTGACCTTGGCCAGGCCGCGGTTCTGCAGCGCCTGCGCACTCGCCTTGTAGCTGAAGTCGTCCTTGCCCCATGCCCCCGCGGGGCAGCCTCCGACAATCCAGCGAAGGGCTTCCCTCTGCCGGTCGTTGAGCTGGGCCTTGGCCATCGCTTCCTCCTGCTCGCATCCCGTGGACGATGAGGTGTCGGTCAGCATCGCTGTCCGGTCACGGCTTCCTCGGGCCGGTCGTGCCGTCGTGCGGAACGCCTCGACCGGTGATGGCGGGCCAGAGCAGGGCACGCACCGAGGTTCGACCGGGACCTACCTGTTCACGGATCCGACTGTTCCGGGACCCACGTCTGCATGTCAGTGCGGACCTCTACGGTGGGAGATCACATGCTGCCGAGCAGTGCCGAGCCAGTGACGGAGGAGGGCGAGGGGCGTGCGCAGGGTTCCACCGGAGATGTTCCGGTTCACCACGGGTGAGAGGTCCGATCTGTACGGGGCGGTGCTGGACGCCTTCGGTACGGCCGGCGAGCACCTGGAAACGGCACTGGGGCTCGACGCCGTACGGGAGGGGCTGCGCGCGGTGGGGTGGCTGGCGGCGGTCGAGGACGAGGACTTGCACGAGGCGCTGAAGCAGCTGGGGCGCTGGGGGCTGCTGGAAGTGGTCCAGAACCACGCGGAGAACTACCGCACCGCCGAGGAGTACGAACGCCGCAATCTGCAGTATTCGCTGACCCGTCGAGGCGAGGCCGCGCTCGCCGGGGTGCGGCACGCCCTGGAGGTCCTCGCCTCGACGGGGGCACTACAGACGGCCGTGCTGGAGGCGATCGCGGATCGTCTCGACGAGCTGTGCCTCCTGACCGGTGAGCCCGCCTCGGCCGATCGCCGGATCTTCAGCACGCTGCGGGAGCTCGAGGGGCACCTGGAGGCGCTTGTGGAGAACACCAAGGCGTTCAACGGTGAGTTGCAGCGGCTGCTGCGCGCCGAGGGCGCGGACCTGGAGGTGTTCCGCGAGGTGAAGGCCGCCACCGTCGCGTATCTGCAGGAGTTCCTGGTCAACCTCGACCGGCGCGGTCAGGCCGTGGCCGCTGCCGTGGCCCGGGTGGAGGTCCAAGGAATAGCCATGCTGCGGGAGCGGGCCTTGCGGGGAGCCGAGCTGCCGCCGATGGCAGGTGAGGATCCCGCGGCCGGCTGGCTGGAGAGCCGGCGGGCACGCTGGGCGGGCCTGCGGTCCTGGTTCCTGCCGGAGGAGGGCGCGCGGCCGCGGATCGAGCAGCTGCACGACATCGCCCGGCGGGCCATCGTCTCCCTCTTGCAGGTCCTGGAGCGGATCAACGAAGCGCGGCGCCGCTCCTCCAGTGCCGTGCAGGACTTCCGGGAGCTGGCGCACTGGTTCGCGGCGGCTCCGGGGGAGGAAGATCTGCACCGGCTGTGGTCGACGGCGTTCGGCCTGGGTTCGGCGCGGCACGCCCACCTCGTCCACCCCGACCCGGAGTTGGTCCCGTCGTCGCTGCCGTGGTCCCAGGCTCCGCCCGTGGAGGTGTCGGCACTGCTGCGTACCAGCGGCAGGACCGAGCGGTTCACACGTACGGCCAAGGTGCGGGATGTCGCGGCGGTCAAGGCGGAGCGCGCCGAGCAGGCCCGCAGGGAACGCGTCGAACTCGCCCGCGCATGGGCGGATTTGGCGACGGACGGACCGGTGCGGCTGTCCTCCTTCCAGGAGCTGGACACCGCCGTCTTCGCCCGGCTGCTCGACCTCCTGGGTCGAGCCATGTCCACCCTGCCGGATGCCATGGGAGTGCGGCGTGCGACCACCGGCGACGGCCGGGTGGAGATCGCCCTGTCCTCTCCTCCCGACAGCCGCACCGCCGTGCTGCGGACGGAGCGCGGCGTGCTGGCCGGACCGGACTACGTCGTGTGCATCACGGCGGCGGGTGGAGCGGGTGCGTTCCCGGCTCCGCGCGCCGCACGACAGGAGGTGGCGGGATGAGCACGCTCGCCAATCAACTGGCCGCCGCCGAGCGGGAAGAGGTGGCCCGCGGCATCCGCCTGCTGCTGGCTCGCCCCCTGCTCACCGAGGCCGCCGACCCGCCCGGTTTCGATCTGGTGCGGCGCCGCCGCGAGCCGCTGGCCAAGTGGTTCGACTACACCTGTGGCTGGAGCCTGGTCGTGGAGCCCCGCCGCGGGTACGCGCGGCTGGCCAAGGTCCGCGCCGGTGTCGATGCCTCCCGCCCGGCCCGCAGGGCGCGTTCCGGCCGGGCGCCGTTCGACCGCCGGCGCTATGTGCTGCTGTGCGTCACCGCCGCCGAGCTGCTGTCGATGCCGATGACGACCATCGGCCTGCTCGCCGATCGCGTCGTGCAGGCCACGGCGACAGATCGGGCGCTGCCCGCCTTCGACCCGGTCCACCGGCCGGAACGGATGGCGTTCGTCGACGTCCTGAAGTTGCTGGAGGCGTACGGCGTGCTGCGGGCCGTGGACGGCGCGACCGAGGCGTACGTGGCGTCGGCGGAGGCCAAGGTGCTCTACCGAGTGGACACCACCTTGCTGATGAGGCTTCCCACGGCTCCTGTCGGAGCCTCTCGGCTGGCCGTGCCGCCGGACGAGGTGCCGCTGCGGTTCGAGGAGCTGCTGGCCGGGCTGGTGCGGGAGCGGCGTTATGGCGGCGCCCCCGAAGCGGCCGGTCGCGGCGAGCGGGAGGAAGTACGCAACGAGCCCGCAGCTGCCTCGGACACGCAGCGCAACCTGTGGCTGCGCCACTCGGTCCTGCGCCGCCTCTTCGACGACCCCGTCCTCTACCGCGTGGACCTCACCGACGAGGAGCTGGCCTACGTCACCTCCCTGACCGGACGCCAGATCCTGCGCCGCTCGGTCGAGCAGGCCGGCTTCGTCCTGGAGGAACGGGCCGAGGGGTTCCTGCTCGTCGATCCGGACGCGCTCGCCACCGACCTCCGCTTCCCCGACGACGCGTCCACCGCCAGGGTTGCCGCGCTCCTGCTTCTGGAGCCGGTCTGCTCCTCGCCCGGGGGAATGCTGCCCGAACAGTTCGCCGAGGCCGGCGCCGATCTCCTCCGTCGCTTTCCCCGTTGGGCGAAGGCGTACCAGTCCGCGGACGGTGCGGTGCGGCTGGTCGAGGACGCCGTGCGGGTGTTGTGCGACGTCGGGCTGGTCCGACGGACCGGGGGCCGCGTCGTCGCCCGCCCGGCGGCCTACCGCTACCGCCTCGCCGAGACGACGAGCACCGATGCGGACGACAGGCAGAGACGCAGGCACAGGAACACTCCGGGGGCGGGCCCGAACCCGCCTGCGACGCAGAGTACGACGCCCGCGTTCGAGGGACCGGACGAAGGAGACCAGCAGTGAGCGTGACGGAACTTCCGCTGCCACGGACACCGGAGGCGCCCGCCGGCCCGCCCCAGTCGCCCGGGGACGCGGCGGACGTGGCCCGGGGCCGCTGGCAGCCGTACCGCGCGGGCATTCTCAACGTCTGGCGCTACTACGACGAGACCTTCACCTTCCACCAGGGTCGCCTGCTGCTCCGCGGCCAGAACGGCTCCGGCAAGTCCAAGGCCCTGGAGCTGCTGCTGCCCTACCTCCTCGACGCCAGCCTGCGCCCCAACAGGCTGTCCACCTTCGGTGGTTCGGAGCGCACCATGCACTGGAACCTGCTCGGCGAGGGCGCCTCCGGCAAGACCCGCGTCGGGTACGTGTGGATGGAGTTCCGCCGCATCGGCGAGGACGGCACGGAGCAGTGGTTCGGCTGTGGGGCGCGGCTGCAGGCGAGCGTGCACACCAGCGGGGTGCACGCCGACTACTTCACCACCACGGGCCGGATCGCCCACCCCGACGGTCTGTCCCTCACCAACGAGTCCGGCCAACCGCTGACCCGGGCCACCCTCGCCGAGGCCGTGCGTGACCACGGCGCGGTGCACGCCTCGTCCGCCGACTACCGCACCGCGGTACGGCGAGGGCTCTTCGTGGGCATGAGCGAGCAGCGCTACGAGTCACTGCTGACCGCCCTGCTCCAACTGCGCCAACCCAAACTGTCCGAGCGGCTCGACCCGTCACTGCTCTCCACCCTGCTGTCCCGCGCCCTGCCCCCGCTGGGCGAGGCCGAGGTCGCCGAACTCGCCGAGGGCTTCGAACGGCTGGACCGCCAGCGCGAACACCTCAAGCAGCTCGACGAGGAGGTGGCGGCGGCCGAGACCGTCGCGGCCCGCCAGCGTAGCTACGCCCGACGTGTGCTGCGTGCCGGTTCCGCCGCACTGATCTCGGCGACCACCGAGATGGACAACCTCACCCGTGTCGCCCGCCAGAGTGCCCAGGAACACGAACGGGCCCTGGAAGGGCGGGAGTCGGCCCAGGTGCAACGGGAGGAACAGGAGCGGCGCGGGCACGCCCTGGAGGAGACCATCGAGGGCCTGCGGGAGAGCGACGCGTACCGGCAGGGCGAGGAACTGGACCGGCTGCGCCGCCGTACTGAGGAAGCGGCCACCACAGCCGGGCGGCTGCGTACCGCCGCACAGACCGCGCGCGACCGGGCGGAAGACGACCAGCGGCGCGCCGACGAGGCGGTGCGCCGTGTCCGCACACTCGACGACCACGCCCACCAGGCCGCCGAGGAGGCCCACCGGTCCGCTCGGACGGCGGGCCTGGAGTCCGTCCACCACGAGGCGAAGGCACTCCTCGACGAGGTACGCGCGCCCGCCGACGGCACGATGTCGGCGAGGGGCACCGGCACGACCGAGAACGCACCGCCCGACAGAACGACGGCCGAGGACCGGGCCCGGCGGGTCCGGCAGCTGCTCCGGGGCGCGGTCACCGCCCGGCGAGCGCAGATCACACGCGTCGCCGAGGCCATGGAGGCGTACGAGCGGGCGGTGCGCGACCGCGGCACCGCCGAGGAGACGCTGGAACAGACCCGCACCCGGCTGGCCGAAGCCGCCGGCCGGCGAGACGAAGCAGCTCGCGCCTGGGACGACGCATTCGCCGCGCTGGCGGGGCGGCTGCGCGTCTGGGCCGAGGGCTGTACGGAACTCCGGATCACCGACCCTGAGGAACTGGTCGCCAAGGTGGCCTCCGAGACCCAGGTGACGGCCCAAGTGGAGGCCGCCGCGCGCACGGTGGAGCGAGAGATCACCGAGGGCGAGGCCGCGGCCCGGGGCGGGCGCCGGGCCCTGCTGGACGAGCGCAACGGCCTGGTGGAGGAGGTGGAGCGGTTGCGCGGAGAGACCGACCTGCCGCCCTCGCCCCCGCCCACCCGCACCGCGGACAGATCGACGATGGCCGGCGCGCCGCTGTGGCGGCTGATCGCCTTCCGCGAGGACGTCCCCGTCGCCGTCCAGGCCGGAGTGGAGGCCGCCCTGGAGGCGTCCGGTCTTCTGGACGCCTGGGTCGGCCCTGACGAGAGCGTCAGGCTGCCCGGCCACGACACCCGGGCCGATGAGGCCCTGGCCGTGTCCGCCCCGGGCACCAGCCTGCTGGAGGTGCTGCGCCCGGAGGAGGACCTCCCGGTCCCGGTCGGGACCGTCACCCGCCTCCTCGCAGGCATCGCGTACGGCACGCGTCTGCCCGACGGCCATCCGGCGGCCGTCTCCGCGGAGGGCGCCTGGCGGCTCGCGCCCGCGACGGGCACCTGGGGCAAGCCGGAGCCCGCCCACATCGGTGCCCTCGCCCGGCAGCGGGCCAGGCAGCGCCGGATCGGTGAACTGACCGACCGCATCAGCCGGACCAACGCCTCACTGGCCCTGCTCGACGATGAGCTGCGCGCCCTGACCACCCGCCGCGCCCGGCTGGACGCCGACCTGTCGACCCGCCCCGACCACCGGGAGCTCGACGCCCGGCGCCGTGACCGGGACCGCGCCGAGGAACGAGTGGCCGCCCGGGACGACTCCGTCCATGACGCCGCGGTACGCCTGGAGGAGCGCGAGAACGACGTGGCGGCCATGCTGCGCGCGCTCAGCCGGCAGTCGGCGGAACACGGCTTGCCCACCGACCGCGGCCGACTGCGCGAACTGTCCACCGCCGTCGATGCGTTCCGGGACACCGCCGACACCTGGGCCGACGCCTGTCTGAACGCCGTCGCGGCGGCCGGCGGCGCCGGGCAGCTGGCCACGCAGGCGGCCCGATCGGATCAGACCGCCCGCGAACGATCCGAGGAAGCGGCGGCCGCGCAGGCCGAGGCCGAGGGGTTGCGGGCGCGTCTGACGGCGGTGGAGTCCACCGTCGGCGAGGACTATCGGCAGGTCGTCGCGCGCGTCGCCGAGGCACGGAACGCACTGCGCCGCTGCCGCGACGAAGCACGGCACGCGAGCGAACACCTGCTCCGTCTGGAGCGGCGGATCGGGGAACTGCGAGCCACCAGCGAACGGGACGCCGAGCGTCGGGAGCAGGCCGTCGCAACCCGGGACAGTGCGGCACGCCGCTTCCGCCACCTGTGCCTGGCCGGCCTGGCCGAGGACGCCGGCAGCACGCTGGAGCTCCGCGCCGAGGACGGGGCCAAGGCCACTTTGGAGGCCGCCCGCACGACCGCGGCGAAGTGGCCGGACATGCCGCACGCACCACGCAACCTCGGCGACGCCGCCACCCGCCTGTCCGAGGCGGTTCATCAGGCCCGTCAGCACCTGGGAGCCCGCACCGACCTGGCTCTGGAGGCCGACGAGGACGTTCAGCTCTTCAGCGCCAGCCTGGACGGCGTACGCGTCGGGGCGGCGGGCCTGCTCGGCGCGCTGACGCAGGAGCGCGACCGCAGCCGGGACGACATCACCGCCGCGGAACGCCGCCTGTTCGACCAGATCCTCACCGGCGACATCCGCCGCCATCTCGCGGCCCGCATCCGCCAGGCCGGCGAACTCGTCGACCGGATGAACGGCCACCTGGAACACGTCCGCACCGCCTCCAACGTCGCGGTCCAGCTCGTGTGGCAGATCCGTCCGGACCTTCCCGACGGCACCCGCACCGCCCGCGAGCTGCTGCTCAAGGACCCGGGGCGGGTCACCGAGGGCGACCGGGAGGCACTGCACGCGTTCTTCCGCTCCCGCATCGAGGAGGCCAAAGGAATTGACACGGCGGCGAGTTGGGAGGAGCAGCTCGGCGAGGTACTCGACTACACCGCCTGGCACCAGTTCACCGTCCGCCTCGACCGTGCGAACGGGGCGGGCTGGCAACCGCTCACCAAGAAGCTGCACGGCGCACTCTCCGGCGGGGAGAAGGCCATCGCCCTCCACCTGCCGCTCTTTGCCGCCGTCTCCGCCCACTACGAGGCGGTACCCGAGGCACCGCGGCTGATCCTGCTGGACGAGGTCTTCGTCGGCGTCGACACCGTCAACCGCGGGCAGGTCTTCGCCCTGCTCACCGCGCTCGACCTGGACCTCATGCTGACCTCCGACCACGAGTGGTGCACCTATGGGGAGTTGCCCGGCATCGCCGTCCACCAGCTCCTCACCGGCGCCGACGACGACGCGGTCACCAGCGCCCGCTTCGTGTGGAACGGGACGGACCTGGAGACGCACCAGGACGCACCGGCGTCGCGGGAACAGTCGCCGGAACGGCCGTGGGAACGGCCGTGGGAACAACAGCCCGCCACCACGGCCGACGAGCAGGACGCGCCGTCAAGCGTGACGACGGAGCCGGCGCCATGACGCACAGCGGAACGCCCCGGGGCGCACGGGCCCTGGCCCGCACCGAACTGCGCCCACTGTGGCAGGCGGTCCACGACCGCCTCTCCTCCGGCCGGCCCGTCACCCGCGTGCGCCCCGGTCCCCTCGACGACCCCCAACGAGAAGCCCTCGCCGACCTCCTCGGCCTGGACCGCCTGCCGGACGCGCGCCCTTCCGTCCTTCTGTCCCGCCTGGAAGAGGCGGTGGCCGAGAGCTGCGGCCACACGGTACGCGACGTCGTCGCCGAACTGATCGGCCCGCTCAGGGACCGAGCGTCCGAACGGCGCCGCGCGGAGGACGAACGGGCCGGCCTCTGGGTATGGCTGGACGGCCACAGCACCGTACGGGCTCAGCCCGCACTCGCCGACTGGGCCGCCTCCTGCCGAGCCGCCGGCCTGGTCGGCGGCTCACCGGAGCGAACCCGCGCCCTGCTCACCGACGCGCTCGCAGTGCTGACGGCGCTCCCCGCCCGAGGAGAGCCACTGCCCGCCTTCGCCGCCCGGGTCCTGAACGGCGACTCCCACGCCCTCGACGACGGCACCCGCCTCTCCTCCCTCGTGCTGCGTGCCCTGGCGGCCCTCTACTCCACCGACCCACCACAGTCCGCGGAGGACCGGCGCGCCCTGTGGGGCCGTGCCGGCATCGCCGACGACGAGCTGTCGGCCACCGTCCTCGCCGCCGGGCTGCGGCCCGTCGGCGACGGGCCGCTCGCCCGCGTGACACGGGCGTGCGCCGAGGCCGAGCAGGCGGCCAGCCTCACCCTCGCCCAGCTGCGCGCCCCAGGCACCTTCGCCTTCCCCACAGGGGCCACGCCGGTCGTCCACATCGTGGAGAACCCCAGCGTGCTGGCCCTCGCCCTACGCCGCTTCGGGCCGCTCTGCCCGCCGCTCGTCTGCACGTCGGGATGGCCCAACAGCGCTGCCATCAGCCTCCTTCGCCTGCTCGCGGACCACGATGCGGCCCTGCGCTATCACGGCGACTTCGACGGCGAAGGCATCCGCATCGCCGCGTACGTCCTGGACAAGACGCCCGCCCGGCCCTGGCGCATGACGGCAGCGGACTACCGCACCGCAGCCGCCCGCACGCCGCACGGCCCCCCTCCCGGCCGTCTGACCGCGGCTCCCTGGGACCCGGAGCTGACCACGGCGATGGCGGAGCACGGTATCGCCGTAGTCGAGGAACTGATCGCCGACGTGCTCCTGGAGGACCTGGCCGATGCCACTCGGCCGGCGCGAGGACAGCAATGAACACCCCAAGAGGGGTACGCCAGGACGGTGTTCCTGGTTGGTACGCGATTGGGCTGTTGGAGTGAACGTCCGAGGGGGGACTTGCACCTTACGCACATGCCAGCGATGCGGGGCGAGTTGCGGCTGCCGTAGCCGGCGAGAAGGGCATCCGCTGGGGCGGACGCCCCCTCAACGCCGCAGCCTGACCGACCGCGAACCGCAGCCCCGGAGTGCCGAAAGGGACAAGTTCACGAGAAGGACAGCGACAGAAGGACGGCTCAGGAGGCGGACGGCTCGATGTCCCCCGCAAAGACGATGACCTGGTCGATGAGGCTCCGCCGCAGATGGACGACGTCCGTTCCCGCCAGGCGGGGGCCTCCATCCGGCGTGGTGAAGACCCACTGGTACCGGGCCCACTCGTCAGGCATGTCCACCGCCGAGCAGCGCACCATCGTGCCGGTCCCCGCCGGGTGGCGCCGGATGTCCAGCACGAACCGCTCGACCGCCGCGATTCCTTCGCTGCGACCCAACGGCCCCCAGAAGACCACGTCTGAGGTCAGGGCCTGGGAGAGCAAGGCAGTCACATAGCTGTCGTCCGAGGCGTTGAACGCGGAGATGAACGTGTCGATCGCGGAGCGTGCAATCTCTTCCTGCATGCCCCAGTAATACCAGCCGTTGCGCGTGCGCTCGTCCCGCGAGCCGCCTTCCGATCACGGTGAGGTTGTGGACGGGTGAGTGAGGTCTCGGCCGCTGGATTTTGAACGGGTGAGGGCCTTCCGGTTCGGTGTGGATTGCGACGTCTACACCAACAGAAAGGCCCTCGTGCCCCACCGTAATGCACCCCTGACCGAGACCGGACGCCTGCGCCTGGCCCGCTGCGTGGTCGAGGACGGCTGGCCCCTGCGCCGGGCAGCCGAACGCTTCCAGGTCTCCCCGACCACCGCCCAGCGATGGTCAGACCGCTACCGAGAGCATGGCGAGGCGGGCATGGCCGACCACTCCAGCCGCCCGCACCGCAGCCCGCACCGAACCCCGACCCGCACCGAACGGCGGATCATCAAAGTCCGGCTCCTGCGCCGGTGGGCCCGGCCCGCATCGCGGGCCTGCCTCCCGGCTCTGTGCCTGCCCGAGCTGGCCGAGCTGCCCAACCCGCAGGTGACGGCACGCAGGACCCTGCACCACATCGCCCACCGCGTCCGCAACATCCCACGCCTGGGCGACCTTGCCGCCAGCCGGCTCCACGCGGCCACCGACACGCTCGTGACCAGGGGCCAGTTGCTCCACCTACCCGAAAAGCAGGCCGACGACTACGAATTCAACGGGCGGATCCTGCGTCTCGCCGAGGACCTGGCCCTCCTCAGCGCCAACCCCGACCATCTCGTAGAAGCCTGCGCTCAGCTCGCCTCCATGGACCCGCCGACGGTCGTGTCCCCCGCGCCGAGCCGGACACTGATCCGCGTCGTCGACGACAACCTTGACCCTGACTACGACCGTCCAGCCCGGCTCCTGGAGCGCCACTCGGAGCACCGCCGGGCCGAGACCCTGGCCGCCCTCGCCGCCAACCCTCACACCCCGCACGCCGCCGTCGGTGACGTCCTCCAGGTGCTGCACCCCGCCGAGCTGGTCTGGATCGCCGAGAAGGTCGAAAGCCCTGACTGGTTCATCAACACGGCGGCGGCCGTCCCGGCCGCAGAGGAGGAAGACGACGGTGTGCTGCGGCTGCTGAGCGACGACGAGCTCGGCAAGCACCCCGACCCCGCAGCCGTCCTGCAGTCCTGGCTCGACTTCCCCGCCGCCGATGAGATGCTCTCCCGCTCCGATATCTACCGAGCAGTCGTCAAATCCCGCCACCACACCCCGGAGCATCTGCGCCAGATCCCCGCCGACGAGATCCTCTGCCGCCACGAACCCGAGGTCGTACTGAAGATGCTGCTGGACCACTGCGGACGCAGCACCGACCGGTGGACGGCACTCGCCGCCGCCATGTCCTTCCCATACGACGAAGAGAGGATCACATTCGGAGAACTCCTCGACTCCCTGCACGGCGTACCCACCCGAGCACAGACATCCTGACCTGGGACCGGTCGGATGCCGGCGACGTCGAACAGCACGCCTGTCCGAAGTGTGACGCACGGCCGGAATACGAGGCACCCATGCGGAGTACAGGGGGGTGGCTGGGGTAGAGGCATGCGGTACTTGCGTGGAGCAGTCAGGAGACCCCGGTATGGAACGGCCGGGCGTTGCGCCGACGGCTGGAGGTTCTCATGACGCACGTCGCTACGGAGCTGGCTCCCTGGGTCAATCTGGAGAAGTATCCCGTTTCGGAACTGGATGGCTCGGCCGGACGAGCGCTGGTCGACGAGGCACGGGCATCGTTCAACGACACCAGTCTGGTGGTCCTGGACGACTTCCTCCGGCCGGAGGCAGTCCGGCAAGTGGCGACCCGGTCGCTCAAGGACGCGGAGAGCCTCGGCTTCCGGTTCACCGGTAGCAACGACGTGTTCCTCGGCACGGGCGAGCCCGCCGCCCCGGTGCACGGACAAGTGGGCCGCGAGCACACCAAGACGACCCTCGCCTACGACCGCATCGACGAGTCCTCACCGCTCAAGGCGCTCTACCGCAGCGAGCCGGTGCTCGCGTTCGTCCGCCGGGTCGTGGGCGAACCGGTGTACCGCTCCGCCGATCCGCTGGGCGCCATGACCGTCCACGTGCACCACGACCGTGACGAGCAGGACTGGCACTTCGATGTGTCGCAGTACACGATCGTCCTGCACATCCTGGCGCCCGAGAGCGGCGGCGTACTCGAATACGTGCCCCGCTCGCGCGCTCGGGCCGAACAGGACCAGGCCGAACTGCGCGCCATCGCCGGGGGCGAGCGGCATCCGCTGATCCACGAGCTGCCCACTGTCCCCGGCACGCTCGTCCTGCACTCCGGCAGGAACTCCATGCACCGCGTCACCCCTGTAGAGGGCACGACACCACGGATCAGCGCCACCATGTCCTACAACTCGGCACCCGGCGGACAGCTCAACGAGTACACCCGAAGCCTGTACTTCGGCCGGCCCCAGTAGCCAGCCCCCTACCGGCGTTCAAGGTTGAGAAATGCCGCCGACTTGAGTACCGAAGGTGACCGGCAATTCCTGTCTCGACCCGATCGAGCACGGACTGATCTCTAAGTGGACGGTTCGTGAGTCTTTGAGTCGTTCTGCGGTCGCCTGATGGTGTGAGGCGGGGGCGGAATCGGCGGGTCCGTGGTGTGGGGTCTGCTGGGGTTGGCGGGGTGAGTGAACGCAAGCCATATCCCAGCGACTTATCGGACGAGCAGTGGTCGTTGATCGAGCCGGTGATCGCTGCGTGGAAGGACCGGCACCGCTCGGTCAGCGGTCATCAGGGCGCCTATGACATGCGGGAGATCGTGAACGCGATCCTCTATCAGGGGCGGACCGGTTGTCAGTGGGCCTATCTTCCGCACGACCTGCCGCAGAAGAGTGCGACGTACTACTACTTCGCCGCCTGGCGGGACGACGGAACCGACCAGGTCATTCATGAACTCCTGCGCTGCCAGGTCCGTGAACGCGCCCGCCGATTAGAGGACCCGACTCTGGTGGTGCTGGACACCCAGAGTGTCCACGCGGCCGTCGGGGTCCCCGCCGCCACGACTGGCTACGATCCGGCCAAACGAGTGCCGGGCCGCAAACGCGGCGTGGCAGTTGACGTCCTCGGCCTGGTCATCGCGGTCGCCGTCCTCGCCGCGAACGTCCACGACAACACCGCGGGCATCGCCCTGCTGGACCAGGTCGCCGAGCACACCGGCGACACCGTCCGCAAAGCCCTGGTCGACCAGGGCTTCAAGAACCAGGTCGTCGAACACGGCGCCGGCCTGGGCATCGACGTCGAGATCGTCGAACGCGACCCCGGCTACCGGGGATTCCTGCCGCAACCGAAGCGGTGAGAGTCGAGCAGACCTACGGCATCCTGATACTGCACCGACGCCTGGTCCGTGACTACGAGCACCGCACCGCCTCGTCCGCCTCCCGCGTCTATTGGGCGATGTCCCATGTCATGATCCGCCGTCTCACCGGCACGAACACCTCCACCTGGCGCGAGGAGGCGGTAAGCGCGTGAACGTTCGCCCCCTCCTTGAGGCACTGGACCTGCAAGAGGAAGCCGCCCGGGCCCTGGCTGACGACCTTCGCGCGCAGATCGACGACCTGCAGACCCGGCTGCGGGAGGCCGAGACACACCTCGAGCACCTCGCGATCACCCGCAAGACCGTCACCAGCCTCGCCGACCAGCTCCCCGCACCCCCACCCGAACTGCCCGAGCACCCGGACTACCCGCGCATCCTCGCCGCCTTCAACGAGTCGACCGGCCCCCTGCGAGCCAAGGACGTCTGCCAGGCCCTTGGCCATGAACTGCTGCCGAAGAACGTCGAAGGCACCCGGGCCAAACTGAAGCGCCTGGTCAAACTCGGCATCCTCACCGAAGCCGACACCGGCTGCTTTACCCGGCGACAGTAGCCGGCACCGCGGCCACCACACCTGTCCCAAGCCTCACTTCGAAACGGACATCAACTCACGAACCGCCCACTAAGAGGTCCCTCACTCCCGAGCGCGTCGCAATCCGCGTAGGCCGGTCCGTCCGAGTTCCCGAACCCGCTGTTCACGCCTACCTGGCGGAATCGCGCTCTGCGGTGACGTCACCGAATCCGCCTTCCTGATGTCCGAGTCCTCATGCCCGCGCGGTGTGTCGAAGTCGACTGAGAACAGGCCGCATTGCTGCATGCTGGGCTCGGGCAGCGTGATGCGCTGGTCCTTGTAGATCGGCGCGCGCTGCGCCGGCTTCGGCGGGGCGCCGGCTTCTCCTGACGCGTCGAGCAGCGGCAAGCCCGACGACAAACCGACTCGCCTGACGCAGCGTCCGCCGGACAGACCGGCACAGCAGCCCCATCCCACTGCCTGGGGCCTACGGGCCTGCGGCCGGTCCCGGGCGTGGGCTGTGTGCCTGGCCGTGGGCAGCGGGAGCCGGCCTCATTTGCCTGCGGGCGCCTACGGGCTTGCATCACATGCATCACATGCGTCAGATCCACCCGCGTTGCTGTGCTACGTGCACTGCCGCATGTCGGTTCTCGGCGCCCAGCTTGGTGGTGGCGGAGGACAGGTAGTTGCGGACGGTCCCCGGTGCCAGGGCGGCTCGTTCGGCGACCTCCTCGATCGGGGCGCCGTCGGTTGCCAAGGAGAGGATGTCCGCCTCGCGGGCGCTGAGCGGGGACGCTCCTGCGCTGATGGCGTCGGCGGCGAGTATCGGGTCGATGTAGCGGTTGCCGGCGTTGACGGTGCGGATGATGGTGGCGAGTTGGTGGGCGGAGACGGTTTTGAGGACGAAGCCCTTGACGCCGTGGGTCAGGGCGCGTTTGAGGGGGCCGGGCAGGCCGTGACTTGTGACGATCATGGTCTTGCAGTCCGGGAGGGATGTGGTGAGTTCCTCGACGACGGCCACGCCGTCCTTGCCCGGCATCTGGAGATCGAGCACGGCGACGTCCGGCTTGTGGCGCAGCGCCATGGTGACGGCTTCGGGGCCGGTGGCCGCCTCGGCGACGATGTCGAGGTCTTCCTCCAGGGCGAGCAGTGCGGCGAAGGCGCCTCGGATGAGGTGCTCGTCGTCGGCCAGGAGAATGCGGATCATCGGTTGTCCTGTCTCGGAAGGTGCACGGTGAGTCGGTAGGTGGGGCCGGCTTCGCGGCCGTGGCTCACGGTTCCGCCGAGCGGTGCCAGTCGTTCGACGAGCCCGGCCAGGCCGTTGCCGCGCTCGGACGCGGTCTGCTGGCCGGTTCCGTCGTTGATGATGTCCAGGCGGGTGGGGCCGTGCCCGGTCCCGGTGAGCCGGATGGTGCAGGTACTCGCCTGCGCATGGCGCAACACGTTGGTGACGCCTTCGCGGACGGCCCAGCCGAGGGCGGTCTGGGCTTCCTGTGGCAGAGGGACATCGCCCTCCCGGTGGATGCGGCAGGAGACGCCCGCGGCTTCCAGCACGGCTTGGGCCCCTTGCAACTCGGTGGTCAGATCGGTGGTGCGGTATCCGTTGACCACTTCTCTGATCTCGTGGTGAAGACCGCGGGTGAGGCTCTGCACGTGGGCCATCTCGGACCGGGCCTCGGGGGCCTGCGCGAGGCGCTCCGCGAGTTCGGCCTTCAGAGCGATCACCGAGAGGTCGCTGCCGATGACGTCGTGCAGGTCTCGCGCGAATCGGAGGCGCTCCTCGGCGATCACGAGCCGTGTCTGCGCCTCGCGGGCGGCGTTCAACTGCCACAGCACGGTGAGGAACCACATCGAGGACCGCATCAGGCTTCCGATGACGACCCAGGTGGCCGCCGTGAACGCCAGGACGGCGGGGGCGGCGGCGCGGTCGGCGACCAGGACTGCGCCGCCGGCCAGGACCGACTCGCCGACGGCCACCGCCGTGTAGGCGCGGCGCCCCATGGCGGAGGACAGGGCGAACGACAGGGGCAGCGCCACCATGATGGAGGCCGGGATCAGGCTGCGGGTGCTGTCGAGCAGGCCGACGTCGTGGGCCCAGGGAAGCAGGGCCAGTTCGAGCAGTGTCACGGCCGCCATGGCGCCGATGAGGGTGGCGGAGTGTCTGGCCCGGCCGATGCTGTAGGCGACGGCGGTGGTGGCGCCGAGCCCTTGCAGCGCGGTGAGCGTGGCGATGGCCCAGCCGATGGCGGGCGGGAGCCGGTCGGCGTCCGCATGGTCCAGGTGGGAGAGGAGCGGCCAGAGCAGGGAGGCGAGCAGCAGCCACGGAATGAGGCACAGCATCCAGCGGGTGTGCGCGGTGGCCCGCTTCACGTCGATCTGGTGGCGGGCCTGCGCAGCACCCGATGCCGTACTCACGTGCGCGGTTCCCAACGGAAGTTGCGGTGTGCGCCCCAGGCGGCGAGAGCCGTCCAGGCCAGTAGCGTCACGATTGCGATCAATGTGTCGGCCGGGCCGGCGTGCTGCCCCGTCCAACCGGAACGCACCAGTTCGGTGACGGGGGTGAGCGGGAAGAAGCGCAGTACGTCGCCCATGGCGTCGGGGAGCACCTCCAGCGGAACGAGTGTGCCGGAGGTGAGCAGGAGCAGCAGGAAGCCGATGGTGCTGATGCCTTGTGCGCTTTCCGCGGTGCGGGCGGCGGCGGTGCTGAGTGCGGCGATGGCGGCGGTGAGGACCGCGCCGAGCAGCACGCCGAGCAGGACCAGGTGCGGGGCGGCCGGTGCGCCGAGCCCGGCGATGGCCGAAACCGCGGTGGCTATCAGGGCGAACTGGAAAACGGCCGCCATGGTCATGGGCACGGCAGGGCTGGCCAGGATGACGAGGTCGCTGACTTCTCCGGTGCGCAGGCGTTTGAGAACGTGCTCCTCGCGGCGCAGTACATAGGTCCCGACGAGCGGCGCGTACAAGGCCATGACCAGGACGATTCCGGCACTGGTGGAGATCATGACCTGGCCCATGGCGAGCCCGGCCCCTTCGAGGTCGAACTGCTTCATGACCGTCGTGGTGCCCATGGTGATCATGGCGGGGATCACCAGGACGTTGAACAGGTTGCTCTTGCTGCGCAGGAAGAGGGTGAGTTCGACCCTGGAGAGCGCGGCGAGGTGCGTGGTGGCGTTGCTCATACGGGTTCCTTCGTTTCCTTCCGGGCGATGCGCAGGAACGCCTCCTCCAGCGAGGCGGAACTGGCGTGCAGCTCCTCCAGTTCGAGGTGCCTGTCCCGGGCCCAGTTGAGAACCTCGGTCGCGGTGTGTTGCAGCTGGTCGGTGAGGAGTTCGACGCGGTCGGTGGCGACGGTGACTTCCGCCTGCAGTACGGCGGAGTGCGGCAGGTCGTCGGGGGTGAGGCCGGGTGGGAGGCGGAAGCCGAGGGTGGAGGGATGGGCGGCGACGATCGCGGCGACCGTGCCGGTCACCGCGATCTGCCCGGCGTGCATGATCGCCAGCCGGTCGGCGAGCCGCTCGGCCTCTTCGAGGTGATGCGTGGTGAGCACGATGGTGGTGCCCTCGGCCTGCAGCTCCTCGATGGTCCGCCAGGTGTCATGGCGGCCCTCGGGATCCATCCCGGTGGTGGGCTCGTCCAGGAACAGCAGCTCGGGCCGGCCGAGTGTGGCGAGAGCCAGGTCGAGGCGCCGTCGCTCGCCGCCGGAGAGGTTCTTGACCGCGACGTCCCTGCGTCCGGTCAGGCCCACCATGGCGGCCGCTTCGGCGTCCGGGCGGGGCGCCGTGGTGCAGGACGCCCACATCCGGATCGTCTCCGCCACGGTCAGGTCGCTGGGGAAGCCGCCCTGTTGCAGCATCACGCCGGTGCGGGGGCGCACCCTTGCCCGGTCGCGTACGGGGTCGAGGTTGCCGAACAGTCTGATCGTGCCCTTGGTGGCCGGTGCCAGTCCTTCGAGGAGTTCGACCGTGGAGGTCTTGCCCGCCCCGTTGGTGCCCAGCAGGGCGAACAGCTCGCCTTGCGCGACGGTGAGGTCGATGCCGCGGACCGCGTCGAATCCGCGCTCCCCCTCGCCTCCGTACCGGCGCCAGAGCCCTATGGCGTCGATCACATTTTGCTGTTCATTGACTTCCATGGCTCAATCTTTGCCATTTATAGACTCTTTGCATAGTGAACAGCCTCATGGGTTCGTATGACACCTGTCACGGCCACACGTGACAACTGTCAGTGATCACTAAGGCGCGCTCCGCATTTTCCTGTGACCTGCGCCATACCTCATTTCTGCACATGGGTGCTTGTATCCCCCTGCCGCCAGACACTCCTGACGATCCGTCAGGCGGCTTGGATCCCAGAACACCGAAAGCGAGCATTCGCATGACCGAGATCGTTTCCTTCGTCAACGGCCTGGACCTCGGAGCCATCGAGACGGGCGAGGCCCACTCCGACCAGACCCCGGTCCTGGCGACTCCCGCCGCCGCTCTCGCGGCCATCGGCGGCGCCAAGGCCGTCGGCGCCTTCGTCGGCGGCGCCACCGTGGTCGGCGGTGCCTACGCCCTCGGCCGCGCGGTCGGCTGACCGGGGCCGCACCGGTCCTGCCGGCCCGGCCGGCTCCCTTTCCGCAGCACCACCGCATTCACCCTGGCCGCGTCCGGGCACCGCACCGGCCCCGGCCACCCGAAAGGACACGAACATGATCGACGTCGCCGCCGCAGCGAACGAGATGGAGATCCCGGAGGAGGGCGCCATCTTCCCCATGGCCACTCCGGTGCTGGCCACCCCGGCCGCCTTCATGGGGGGCATCGCGATCTCCTCCGCCGTCGTCGGCGCCTTCGAGGCCGGCCGCAACGGATAACAACTCCCACCGTTCCCTGACCGGAACAGGTGCATCTGCTGTCTGCCGGGCCAGCGGCGGATCCCGGCCCGGCAGACACAGATGCGCCCACCGGGCGCCCCCAGTCCGTCCGTGCCACGGGCACTGCGAAAGAGATCACGTGAAGTTCGTCAAGAAGATTGCCGCCGCGGTATTCGCCCCCGCGCCGGTGAGCCGGGACCGCGCCCTCGGCCTGTCCGAACGGCTCACCGCCGTCACCACGCTGACGTCGTCCCTCGAATACCTCTCGCAGCGCAAGGAGATACGCCAAGGCGGCCTCAACGACTGGAACATCGTCAAGGACGTCCAGGCCCAATCCACACCAGTCGTCCGCCGCCTGCTGAACGCCGTCAGCGGGCCGAGGACCACGACCGCCCTGCACCTCACCCGCGCGACCGTCGCCGCCGGCATGCTGCTGCCCGGCAACTCCCGCTGGCGCGGCGCCGGAAACATCTTCCTCGGCGCAAGCTCCGCCCTGCTCTACCCGCGCCACCGCTACGGCACCGACGGCTCCGACCAGGTCGCGATCCTCGTACAGACCGCGACCGGTGCCGCCCGGCTGACCCGCTCCGCGCCGGCCAAGGACGCCCTGCTCTGGTACGTCGCGCTACAGGCGAACCTGTCGTACCTCATCTCCGGCTGGGTCAAACTCATCGGCGAGCCCTGGCGCGACGCCAGTGCGCTCGGCGGTGTCATGCGCACCCGCACCTACGGTCACCCCGGCATGTTCCGCTGGACCCAGGACCACCCCAAAGCCGCCAAGTACCTCACCCACGGCGTGCTGGCACTGGAGTGCCTCTTCCCGCTCGCCTATGCCTGCGGCGGCCGGCTGGCCCGCCCCCTCATCGCGAGCGCCGCCGCCTTCCACCTGGCCAACGGCTACTTCATGGGGCTCGGCCGCTTCGTGACCGCCTTCACCGCCATGCACCCGATGGTCGCCTACACCTCGACCCCGCGCAGCCACCCGGCCGCCGCCGGTCGGGACGACCGCGCGCTGCCCGCCGCGCTGGCCCTTCTCGCCGCGGCCACCGCCGCCGCCATGGGCACCGCCGTGCAGCGGCGGCTGCGCGCCACCGAGGGATGGCACACCTCCCGCGTGCTGACCACCCGCCACGGCAACGAGCTCCAGTACGAGGTGCTGTCCCCGGGCGACGGCACCCAGCCGGTCTTCGTGTTCGCCGCCGGCATGGTCTCCACCAGCGAGCACTTCGCCTGGATCACCGAACGCCTGGCCCAGGACACCGAGCACGGCGTCCTCACCTACGCCCGCGCAGGGTACGCCGGCAGCCGCTACCGCTCGCCCGGCCGCTTCACCCTCGGGCAGTCCGTCGACGATCTCGTCGACCTCGTCAACGGGGCCGTCGCCCCACACCGCAAGGTGATCCTCGTCGGCCACTCCCTCGGCGGCGAAATAGCCCGCCGCGCAGCCCAGCAGCTCGGCGACCGTCTGCACGGTGTCGTCTACCTGGACGCCTCGCACCCCGACGAGCTCAACCGCTCGCAGCAGCAACGTGACACCGCCGGCAAACTGCGCACCGCGCTCACCCAGATGACCTGGTACCTCAGGCTGGGCACCGGCATCCTCATGGCACGTCCGGACTGGCTGGAGTCGCTGCCCGTCGCCTACCGCAAGAAGGTGTTCGCCCAGTACGCCGACGTACGGATGTGGGACGCGGGGCGCCGTGAATGGAACGCCGTGGAAGCCGACTTCCGGGCCTTCTCCGGTGCACTGACCCCCATCCACGGGGCACACGGCCTCGTCGTCTCCGCCCAACAGACCGTCGACCGCGACCCCGACCAACTGTTGATGCACAAGGAACTCGCCGACGCCCACCGCGACGGCCGGACCGAGACCGTCGTCATCGAGGGCGCCGGCCACGACACGGTCCTCACCATGGGCCGCTACGCCCACCAAGTGGCCGACTGCATCACCGAGTTCTTCGGAATCACCACGACCGGCGCGCCCGGCACGGCGGCCGAACCCACCACAGGAATGGAGCCCGGCAAGTGACCACCCCGCGCACCGCCGCCGCGGACCTGTTCACCGGCAAGGGTGCCGGCTGGCGCATCGCCGGCGCGGCCATGCTGGTCAGTACCCTCGCCGTCCAGCATCCGAACCCCATGTTCAACCGGTTGCAGCTCAAGGACACCTTCTCCATGCTGCCCAACTGGCGCTTCTTCGCGCCGACTCCGGCGACGCACGACTATCACTTCGTGTACCGCACCCTCGGCACGGAAGGCACCACCTCGCGGTGGCAGGGCCTTGACGTGATCGAGGGCCGCAAGCCCTGGCAGATCGCCTGGTTCCCGACCCGGCGTCCCGAGAAAGCGGTCTTCGACATCTGCAGCGAGATCCTGCACGTCATCGACAAGGGCTTCGCCGTCGTCACCCGCACCGCCGGATACCGCACCCTCACCGAGCACCTGCGCGCCACCCTCCTGGACCGGGGCACAAGTGCCCGCGAGATCAAGGGCTTCCAGTTCGCACTGGCCCGTGCCACCGGCTACGACACCACGCACACCCCCGAGATGGTGTTCGTCTCGCCGTACATCCCGTTCGACCCGGGGGCGGCCGTCTCCCCACCGGCCGTCAGGGCCGGGACCACGGTGGAGGCATGAGGATGGCGCCCTACATCATCATCGCCGTCGGCGTCGTGATCGCCGCCGTCATCGCCCTCGGCCTCCTCAAGAAGTAGTCCGCAAAGCCGTACTGGCCGCCTGGACAGACCGTCCGGGACGGCAGCAAGGAGAACGTCATGAACAAGTCCGCAGTCGCCGGATGCCTGGCCGTCGGGCTCGCCGTACTCGGCTTCCTGACCGCCACCGGCACCGTCAACATCCCCATCGCGATGGGCGCCGGTGTCGCCCTCTTCATCGCGGCCGGCGTGGAGATCAAGCGGAAGAAGCCCACCCGGTGAACGCGATCGCCACCCCCGGGCCGGCCGGCGCCGTCGACGACATCGGCTACGGGCGGCAGTTCGACGGCTGGTATGACCGGCTCTTCCCCAAGGACGAGTCCGCCACCGTCACCGCCGAGCGACTGGCCGGCCTGCACCCCGAACCGGCCGCGGGAACCGTCGAGTTCGGCGTCGGCACCGGCCGGATCGCGGTGCCGCTGGCCCGACGCGTCGGCCGGATCACCGGCATCGACTCCTCACCGGAGATGCTCGCCGCCCTGCGCGCCGCCCTCGACGACGACACCCCCGTCGAGCCCGTGCACGGCGACATCCGCACCCACACGGCGGAGCACACCGCAGGGCTCGTCTACTGCGTCTGCGGCACCCTGTCCATGCTGCTCGACCCCGACGACCAGCAGCGGGCGATCCACCGTGCCGCGGACCTGCTCGCGCCCGGGGGACGCCTCGTCGTGGAGACCCACAACAAGGCCGCCATCCTCGCGCTGCACGAAGGCCGCACCCGCACCACGTACTTCACCCCGTACCCGGAACCCGGCACCGGTCTCCAGACACATTCCGTCCTGCTGACCGAGGGCAGCCTGTGGCACTGCTCGCACATCTGGTACGAGTCCGACGGCCGCACCCGCGTCGGCACCGAACTCTCCCGGCTCACCACCCCGGAAGAGGTCGACGGCTACGCCCGGGCCGCCGGCCTGCGGCCCGAGAGCCGTAGCGCCGACTGGCACGGGACCCCGTACACGGAACAATCCCCCATGTTCGTCACCACCTACGTCAAGGCAGCGGTGTGAACGTCTGGGAGATCGCCCGCGGACACACCGCCCTGCTGCTGACCGGGACGGTCCTCGGCGTCGCGGGTGCGGCGGCGACCCTCGCCCAGCCACTGGTCATCGGCGAGATGATCAAGTCCGTGGCGGCGGATCTGCCGCTGACCGGCCCCGTCCTCCTGGCCGTCGCCCTGTTCGCCACCGACGCGGCCCTCGCCACCGCCCACGCCTACGCCATCGGCCGCGCCGGCGAGAACGTCGTCTACGACATCCGGCACACCCTCGCCGCCCGCCTGCTGCGCTCCAGGCTGCAGTCGTACCGCCGTTGGGACCAGGGCGACGTGTTCACCCGGATGGTCACCGACACCTCCCTGGCCCGGGTCTGCCTGACGCAGGCGCTGGCCCAGATCGTCACCAGTGCCTTCATGGTCCTGGGCGGAATCGCGATGATGGGCCGGCTCGATCCGCTGCTGCTCGTCACGACCCTCGGCTGTCTCGGTCTCGCGAGCGTGGTCTCCCTGCTCCTCGCCCGCCAGGTCCGCCGGGTGTCGGTGACCAACCGCGAGGACACCAGTGCCTTCGGCTCCGCCCTCCTGCGGGTCCTGGGAGCCCTGCCGACTGTCAAGGCGTCGCGCGCGGAGGGGCGCGAGAGCGACCACGTCTCCGCTCTCGCCCGGCAGGCCCGGCGCTCCGGCATCCGGGTCTCCGCCCTGTCGGCGATGCTCACCCCGGCCATGAATGTGGGCACCCAGCTCGCGCTGACCGTCGTCATCGCCTGGGGCATGGCCCGTGTCGCCACCGGCGACATGGCACCCGCCGACCTGACGGCCTTCATGATGTACCTCTTCTACCTGGTGTCACCGCTGGTGATGCTGTTCATGTCCGTCGCCCAGTTCCAGCAGGGCAGGGCCTCAATCGACCGGATCGCCGAGCTCGGCACCCTCGACCAGGAGGACACCGGCCCCGGCTCCGACATAACCCTCGACGAGCACGGCATCAGCTTCGAGAAGGTGTCCTTCGCCTACCCGGGCAACGACACCACCGTCCTCGACAGCGTGTCCTTCACCGTCCCCGAGCGCGGCCTCACCGCCGTCGTCGGCCCCTCCGGCGCGGGCAAGAGCACGGTGTTCCAACTCATCGAGCGCCTCTACGCGCCGACGTCCGGCACCATCCGCATGGGCGGCATCGACATCGCCTCCCTGCCGCTCGGCCAACTGCGCTCCCTCGTCGGTTACGTCGACCAGGACCACACCCTGCTGCGCGGCACCGTACGCGAGAACCTCACCTACGCCGCCCCCGACGCCACCGCCCGCGAGATCGCCGATGCCCTCGACAAGGCGCATCTCACGGACGTGATCGCAGCCCTTCCCGACGGCCTGGACACCGAGCTCGGCGAGCGCGGCGCGGGCCTGTCCGGCGGGCAGCGCCAGCGCCTCGCCATCGCCCGTGCGCTGCTGCAACGGCCCCGGATCGTCCTGCTGGACGAGGCGACCGCCAGTCTCGACGGGGAGTCGGAGGCGGCGCTGCGCGACAGCATCGACATCATCGCCCGCCACTGCGCCGTCGTCGCCATCGCCCACCGCTTCTCCACCATCACCCAGGCCGAGAAAATCATTGTCCTGGCCGGCGGCGGCGTGCAGGCCAGCGGCACCCACGCCGAACTCCACGCGGGCAACGGCCTCTACCGCAGGCTCGCCGAAGCCCAGGAGGCCCCGGCATGACACCCGACGCCGTCATCGTGGGCACCGGCCCCAACGGGCTCGCGGCAGGCGTGACCCTCGCCCGCGCCGGACTCAAGGTGGAGCTGTACGAAGCACACGGCACCATCGGCGGCGGACTTCGCACCAAGCCCCTCTTCGACAGCGACATCCACCACGACATCTGCGCCGCGGTGCACCCGATGGCCGCCGCATCCCCCTTCTTCACCGAATTCGACCTGACCACCCGGAACGTGGACCTCCTGCGCGCCGAGGCCGGCTACGCCCACCCCCTCCCCGGTGGCCGCAGCGCCGTCGCCTACCACGACGTCGAACGCACCTGCGCGGAACTCGGCCCGGACGGGGCCCGCTGGCGGTCCCTGATGCGGCCACTGCTCGGCCACAGCGGCGAGTTGGTCGATCTGATCCTCTCCGGCCCACGGGCCCTGCCGGGAGCAGCGGCGACCGCGCTCCGTCTCGCCCCCCGCCTCCTCGCGCACGGCACCCCGCTGGCCACCCGCCAGTTCACCGGCGAACCCGCCCGCGCCCTCCTCGCCGGCGTCGCCGCCCACGCGGTCGGCCGGCTCCCCACCCTGGCCGGCGCCACCGTCGCCCTGCTCCTGGGCCATCTGGCACACACCACCGGCTGGCCGCTGCCGCGCGGTGGCAGCGCACGGATCGCCGATGCCCTCGCTGCCGACATCACCGCCCAGGGCGGGGTGTTCCACACCGGCCGGCACATCGTGGACCTGCGTGAACTACCGCCCGCCCGAGCCGTGTTGCTCGACGTCGCCCCCAAGGGCCTGCTGCAGATCGCGGGTGACCGGCTGCCGGCCCGCTACCGCGCCCGGCTGGCACGGTTCCGCTACGGGCCCGCCGCCGCGAAGGTCGACTTCCTCGTATCCGGCCCCGTCCCGTGGGCCGCCCCGGAGACCGCCAGGGCCCCCACCGTGCACCTCGGCGGCACCCAGGCCGGCATCTTCCGTCAGGAGACCCTCACCACCCGCGGCATCGCCACCGGCGAACCGTTCGTCCTGCTCGTCGACCCGGCGGTCGCCGACCCCGGCAGAGCACACCACGGGAAGCGCCCGATATGGGCGTACGCGCACATGCCGCACGGCAGCACCACCGATCCCTACGACCTGATCCGGGGCCAGATCGAGCGGTACGCCCCCGGATTCACCGACACCATCCTGGCCCACCGCAGTATCACCGGCGCCGCCTACGAGGAGTACAACCCCAACTACGTGGGCGGGGACATCGGTGCAGGAGCGATGACGCTCAAGCAGAGCCTGGCCCGACCCGTCCCCCAGACCGACCCGTACCGCACCCCGCTCCGCGGCCTCTACCTGTGTTCCGCCGCCACTCCCCCCGGCCCCGGCGTGCACGGCATGTGCGGCTACCTTGCGGCCCGCTCGGCACTACGCCGCGAATTCGGCATCCACGAAGCCCCTGCGCTCGCGCATCGGCTGTGACACTTCGCCAGGCCCTGTCCAGCCCAAGGCGACAGCACCCCCCTTACAGCGGTAATCCTCACCCATCTATAGTTTGCGAGTTATTTACTACCACTTTCCCGAGAAAGTGAGGGTACGCGTGAAGCTGTCCCGTATTTCAACTGTCGTCGCGGCTGCCGCGATAGCGCCCGCCGTCCTGTTCGCCTCTCCGGCGGTCGCTGCTGATACCGCTACGCCGCCGGCCAGCTCCACCCCTGACACAGCACCGGACGCCAAGCCGGACACACAAGGGAACGCGAAGGCCGACAAGAACAACCGCTTCGCCATCCTCAAGATCCTTTCCGACCAGAACTCCGGCCCCGGCGTCCGGAAGGCCGCCGAGGCGGCACTCAACGGCACTCCCGAGGACCGGGTCCACTTCCTCGGCGTCGGCCGCCAGCAGGCTCAGGACGTCGACGACCGGGTCCGGACCTCGCAGATCCTGCACAACGGCGGCCCCAAGGTGAAGGAAGCCGCCAACAAGGCGCTGGACGGCACCATGGAGGACATCCGTTACTTCCTGGAGGTCGGCCAGTACGAGGCCCGCGCCAAGGACAAGGCCGATGCGAAGAGGTTCGCCGAGCAAGCGGCCAAGGACGTAGCCGAGGAAGCGGCCAAGGACGCTGCCAAGAACAAGCACGCGCCCGGCACCGAGGGCAAGCACGGCGAGGCGGACAAGCCCGCCACCAGCGAGCAGCACACCCACAACGCTGGCGACCGCGGCGCCGACGCCAAGCCGGCCGTCGCGCCCGGCCAGGACACCGCCAAGCCGTCCCAGAACACCGGCGCCCAGCTCGCCGCCTCGGGCGCCGGCCCCGCCACCCCGTGGGCAATCGGCGGCACCGCCATCGCCCTCACCACCGGCGCCGGCCTGGTCCTCGCCTCCCGCCGCCGCACCTCCACCGAGAACTGAAACCGAAAGCCGACAACCGCGAGTCGGCAGCCACGCCTCCACCAGGCCCTTTCTCTTCGATCACGTAAATCGGTGTTCTGGCCATGCTCAGCAAGGGACCTGGCGAGCAGTACGAGCGCACCGGAGCAGTCGGCACCACCGCTTCCGCACCCTCGAAGACTTCGCCGCTCGGCACGGCGCTCCCGGCCATCCGTGACCGCGACTACGTCCTCGACCGTGCGCCGCGAGCAGGCCGTTGCCAGCGACCAACCGAACGCGGCACCTCCGGCTCCCGACGGCGCCGGCCCGCGTGCGCCGGAGGGGTTCAGGGCTTGAGCACGACGCCGGGCGAGGACTCAGTCGGGAGCTTCTGTGCAGGGCACGTCTCCAGCGTCTTCTCCATCGCGGTGGCTTCGGCTGGGGTGACCCAGAGGTGGTACTTCTGCTTCACGACGATCTGCCGGGCCACGTAGGTGCAGTCGAAGGCCTTGTTGACCGGGAGTCAGGAGGCGGCGTCCTTGTCGCCCTTGCCCATGTTCGCCGGGCCGTCGGCGGCGACGAGGTTCAGCGGGTCGTTGTGGTCTTGGAGGAGTTGCTGGGCTCCGGTCTGCCAGGCGTCGGACAGGGCGACGAGGTGGTCGATCTGCACGGCGGAGGACTTCGGGCCGCGCTGGAAGGCGATGTTCTTGCCGGTGTAGGGGTCGGCGACGGTGCCGGAGGCGACCAGGCACTTCGAGGTGCCCTCGAACTTCACGTCTTTGAGATCGCGTTTGAGGATGTCGTCGCGCGTGTCACAGTGGTTGTGTCCGCCAGGGGCACTTGTGTTGTCCGTCCACGCGGCCCCGAAGTTCTTCACCCGGTCGTAGCCGGCCTTCGAAGCCGCCAACGAGCAGAACCGCGGTAGGGACGGCACGAGAAGCACGCTGGTGCGGGAGAGATCTCACGACGAGAGCTCTACCCTCGGCCATCTGCCCACATGGGGGCTATCACCCGTAGGGGACGCTCCACTTCGCCAAGACGTTTCTCGGGTGGCTGAGGACCAACTCGGCGGCAAACGATGGCGACACCTGATCGCTATGCCACTTGGCGGTTGCCCTAACCGCCGAGGGGGATGGCTTCGTCGAGGAGTGTCAGATCAAGCTGTTGAAGTCGGTTCGGGTCGGCGATGAGTTCGTACCCGGTGATCCTCTCGCAGGCGGTCGTGACGGTAAGGGCGAGCTGCAGTCGTCCGTATGGTGCGACCGTGATCCCCACGGCGCCGCCGATGAGTACCGGCTCCGCGACGTGCGCGTTCCGTCCGAAGACGACGATCTCCTCCGCCACGGCCCGCGCACCGCGCACCTCGAGCGGTCTGCCCTCTGGAAGGGCCGCGCGGTCCGCACGTCGTACGGCGTCGGGCGCCAGTACCGCGAGGACCGCGTCGATGTCGCCCGCTCGCGCCGCCGCCAGGAACGCCTCAATGATGAGCCGCTGCCGGGCGAGCTCCGCTCCGGGGACGGCGGGGGCGCCCCGTACCTTGCGCCGGGCCCGGCTCGCGAGTTGCTTCGCAGCGGAGAGGGAGCGGTCCACGACGGGGGCGATCTCGTCGAACGGCACTGCGAACATGTCGTGCAGCACGAACGCGACGCGCTCGGCGGGGCCCAGCCTGTCGAGCACGACCAGAAGGGCGCGGCCCACCGAGTCGGCCAGCACTGCCTCCTGTTCTGGGTGGCCACTCGCAGCGGGATCTGGGTCCTCATCGGGCACTGGGTGGCCTGCGGGGTCCTCCCGCCGTGATGCGCGGGCCCGCAGCATGTCGAGGCAGATGCGGGAGACCGTCGTCGTGAGCCATCCGCCCAGGTTGTGCACGGCGTCGGCTTGGGTCCGGGCCAGTCGCAGCCAGGCTTCCTGGACGGCGTCCTCCGCCTCGCTGTGCGAGCCGAGCATGCGCTGGGCGACCGCGCGCAGTCGGCTGCGGTGCGTCTCGAAGCCCTCTGCAAGGCCGTCGTGCGCGCTCACCGGTCACCTCTCCCCGTCGCCGACCGTCACCACCGTAGAGGGTCCCGACACCAGGTGGCTGGCGGGGCCAGAGTCGATATGCAGGGAGCTTGTCTTGGACGTCTACGAAGCGGTTGCGAGCCGACGGGCGGTGCGCCGGTTCAGCGGGGAGCCGATCCCCCGGGAAACGTTGGAACGTGTCCTGTCCGCCGCAGCCCGAACACCGTCCGGGGCGAACCTCCAACCCTGGCACGTCTACGTGCTGACTGGCGCGCCGCTGGCGGAGCTGAAGAAACGCACCGCCGAGCGGGTGGCCGCAGGCGACCCCGGGGACGAGCGGGAGTACCAGATGTACCCGTCCGAACTGAAGTCTCCGTACCGCGAGCGCCGATCCGCAGCCGCCGAGCAGCGCTACACCGCGCTCGGAATCTCACGCGAGGACCGGCGGTCGCGCGAGGCGGCCGTTGCCGCGAACTGGGACTGCTTCGGTGCGCCCACGGCCTTGTTCTGCTACATCGACCGCGACATGGGACCGGCCCAATGGGCTGACCTCGGCATGTACCTGCAGACCGTCATGCTGCTGCTGCGTGCCGAGGGGCTGCACAGCTGCCCTCAGATGGCGTGGTCGGTGTACTGCCGGACCGTCGCGGGGGCCGTGCTGCCCCCACCGGGACTGATCCTGTTCTGCGGCGTGTCCATCGGGTTCGAGGCCCCGACCGCGTGTCACGACCGCATCGACCGGGCCCCGCTCGCCGAGACGGTCACTTTCATCGACGGCTAGGGCGTTCCTGCCGTCAGTCCGGTAGCGGGGCGGGATCGCCGCTCTTCCCGCCCCGCCGGCCCTGAACAGTGAACCGGCGGGCCTGCCCCACGCCCGGTTCGCGGTGCCCAGGGCCGGCGGCCCAGCCGAATCCGAGTCAAGCCTTTGACGGCACCCGCTCACATCCGCGGATCCTCATCACCTGGCCCGCATCGGCTCACTGCGCAGCTCCCGACGCCTTTTCGGCCTACCTCCAGTTGTGGCGGCCATGCCGCCATCCGCGGAAGCCTTCGTGGTCGTGCCGCCATCCCTCGCCCCGGAAACCCTCACCGCCGTGCCGCCAACCGTCACGGTCGTGGTGGTAGCCGAGGTGACGGCCGTGGTAGCCGAGGTGACGGCCGTGGTAGCCGCGGTGATGGCCGTGGTCGTAGCCACGGTCCGCGGCGGAGGCGGGAAGTGCGCCGACTCCGAGGACCGCGCCAGCCACGAGCACGGCGGCGGCGATGCGCTTGCTGTAGGACATGAACGATTCCCTTCCTCGCGCAATACGGCGAGAGCCCCGCCGATCACGACACGGATCTGCCGGCTGGTCACCGGCAAAGGGAATCCTTCCGATCAAGCCTGCCCAAGCCCCTTGGGCGCGCTGTAAGTTACCAATCCCGAACAATGTCCCATTTCTTCCCCGATGCTGTCTGACGTCAGCGCGGCATCGTCGACAGGGGTTGCGACGGCCCACCCTGGCGCTGTTCCCGGCCATCGCGGGCGAAGAACAGGGCAGACATGGAGTACGCGGGTGTGTCGTCGTTCGCGGGATTCGATGATCTGCGGCAGCAGTCTTGACCGCGCGTCCGCGTCATTGGAGGAAGGTGGTGGTCGACAAGTGGGTGGCCGACCAGGCCCCGCACAAGGAAGAGGGCCTCGGCCGCCATGCCCTGGGCCCGTGAGGCGCAGCGGCCGTTGCACCGGGAGGTTTCGGGCAGGGCGTGGGCGGGAGCGGGCACGGGTCCGCGCCGGGTAGGTGGTCGTTGCAGGCCGTGCTGAAGCTGCGGCCGCGCGGTCCGAGGGTAGCGTCTCGGCCGTTCCGCCGGTGGCTCCGGTTGTGTTGCCCGCGCCCCGCCCGGCCGCCGACGCCCCGGCCCCGGAGATCGAGGAAGTCGAAGACGACCAGGAGCTGATCCTTGAGGACCTGACCCACGACCAGGTCCTGGACTGGCGCGCCCGCGCCGCCGCGTGGACTCCACCACGCCGCATGCCCACCACCATGCCGCCGGGATGCGGCTGGATGCCGAGCTGATGGCGGAGCCGGAGAAGGCCGCCGAGGAGGAAAAGGGGGTGCGTGAACGGCACGAACGCCTCACCACGAGCCCGGTGACGCCGCCGAAGAAGCGGGCCGCGCCGAACGCAGACGGCAGCGAGGGCGCTACCCGGCCCGGCTGACCACTGCCGCACTCGGCCGTTCCCGCGGTGGGCTGACCAGCAAGGTCCACCTCGCGGCCGACCGGCGCTGCCGCCCGCTGCCATTCGTGCTCACCCCCGGCCAGGCCGCCGACAGCCCGCGCTTTCGCGCCGTGGTGGAGCGCAGCAAAGTCCGCGTCCCCGTCGGGCGGCCGCGTACCCGTCCGGACGCCGTCGCTGCGGATAAGGCGTACTCGTCCCGCGCCAACCGCGCCTACCTGCGCAACCGGAAGGTCAAGGCGGCCATCCCGGAGAAGGCGGACCAGGCTGCCAACCGCAAGAAGAAGGGCTCTCGCGGCGGCCGCCCGGTCACCCACGACACCATGCTGTACCGGGAGCGCAACACGGTGGAACGCTGCATCAACAAGATCAAGGAGTGGCGCGGGCCGGCCACCCGCTACGACAAGACGCCCGAGAGCTACCTCGCCGGACTCCCTCTGCGCGGGGCGATCCTGTGGATCCGCAGCCTCCAACCAACCTAAAGATCCGAACTACGAAGACGCCCTAGGTGTCATCGGGCGTCATGCGTGCTTCACCGGCGGATCCCGCGCAGGCATCCGGATTCCGCTGCTCCCGTGCCGAACTTCGTGAAGATTGAGTGAAGTTCCTGTGTGTCGAACAGTGTGGCGCACAGGATCTCTCCACGCGAAACATGACACAGCATCACCACAGTGCCATTCCGATGAAGTCCACGAGACGAGGAACGCACGTCATGAGCATAGGCATGAGAGCCCTGCGGTCCGCGGGCGCCGCCACCATCGCCCTGGCCACCGCCTGTACTCTCACGCCGGCCACGGCCGGCAGCGCGTCGGCCGACACCGGCCCGACGGCCAACGCGGCCGCCGACCTGCCCCTCCCGCCCGGCGCCACCTCGAGCTACCCCGCCGCAATCAACGACAACGGGGTGATCGTCGGCTACACCAACGGTCCCAACAACCAGATGTCTCCGGTCCGTTGGAACCCGGACCGCAGCCCCACGACACTCCCGCTGCTGCCCGGGGACCCGATGGGCTATGTCGAGGCCATCAGCGACGACGGCACCGCCGCCGGCTGGTCGGGAAGCCACACGGTGCGCTGGGCGCCCGACGGCACGGTCACCCAACTGCAGCCGCTGCCCGGCGACACCAGCGCCGACTTCCGCGCGATGAGCCGCACCGGTATCGCGGTGGGAGAGTCCGCGCTCGGCGGGACCCACCACGCAGTGAAGTGGCGCCCGGACGGCCAGGCCGTCCAGCTCGCTCCGCTCAAGGGTGACACCCTCACCTTCGCCCTCTCGGTCAACAGCTCGGGCACGGTCGCCGGTGTGTCCTTCTCGGACTACAACGCCTACCACCCCGTGAAGTGGAACCCGGACGGCACTCCCGTCCCGCTCGACCCGACCTCGGCCTACTCCACCGCATGGGTCGTCCAGATCAACGACGCCGGCACCGTGCTCGCGCGGGGGCCGTGCCGACCGGTAGCACGATCGACCAGTCCCGCTCCGTGACATGGGGCGCCAACGGCACCGTTACGGACCTGGGCCCGCACTCCAGCGCGAACGCCATCAACGCTTCGGGCACCGTGGTAGGTAGGCAGCTCGGAGCGGACAACATCGACTACACCGCCACGAGTTGGAGCCCCGACGGCACCGCCACGGCGATCGGCTCCGCGTACGAGTACACCACGGCCGTCGCCGTCAACGACGCCGGTGTCTCCGTCGGGTACACCGGGGTCAAGGTCCCGTCCGATCAGCACCGCTTCGCCCTCCTCTTCGAGGCCGACGGGAGCCTGACCGAACTGAACGTGACACCGGACGGCAGCAACTCCTACGCCACGTCCATCAACAACGCCGGCGTGGCCGTCGGCGTCCGGATCACCTTCCCGACACCGGGAAGCTCCACGCGCACGGCGGTGATCTGGCGGCCATAACCACCGCCCACCCGTTCTGGGGCTCACCAACCCCGGAATCACTCGGCCACCCCAACCGCCGCGCCACCCGCCCCAGCACCGCCCCCCCCCCCGCGATCTCCCCCAGCGGTGGGAGGTGCGGCTCGACCAGGGCCCACTCATCAACCGTCAGATCGCCACGCGCCATGCCCCTGGCCGACCAGACCACGGGACACAGCTCGGCCGAATCCACCAACTCGTGATCGCAACTACGAACACGCTCTAGATGCGCGAGTTGCGCAGTGACTGCCACACAGCGCCGGCCAGTGCCCGCGTCGATCGCGGGACTGACAGATGTTCGTGCTCGCGGTACAGGGCCCAGTTGTATTGCACGAGCGAGAGTTTGTTGGAGGACAGTGATCCCGCCTGGTGGGCTCTGTACACCGCGAGCGGCTCAGCCAGGCCCCGGGCGTCAGCGCCGTCCCGCATGATCGACAGCCAGAGGGCGTAGTCCTGGCGCTTGCGCATCTCCGGCATCAGCCTCGTGCCCAGGATATTGCGGTCGTACATGGCGGTGAGAGCACCGATGTGGTCTCGTACCAGCATCGCGCGGTAGTCCACGTGCTCCCGCGCACGGACCACCCGCCCATTCGGGACCCAGTCGGTGCTCTCGCCCTCGTAGTCGGCGTCCATCCTGTAGTACGAGGTGAACGTCAAAGGCGCAGTGGCCTCCGCAGCGAAGGCGAGCTGCTTCTCGGTCTTCTCCGGAAGCCACATGTCGTCGCTGTCGAGAAAGGCGATGTAGTCCCCGCGGGCCCGCTCGATCGCGAAGTTGCGGGCCCGGCCCGCACCACCCCGTTCGGGTGCCGACTCCGGCAGGACGCGCTCGTCCTGCTCGGCGAACTCGCGGAGCAGATCCATGGAGCCATCGGAGGACTGGTCGTCGGTGACCAGCAGCTCCAGGTCGCTGTGGGTCTGCGTGAGCACCGATCGGACGGCTGCGCCGAGGGTGGTTGCCGAGTTGTACACGGGCATCACGACAGACACCAGGGGCACAGCGCTTCTCCTTGCCAGACCAGGAACGGCGGTCCATTCAAGCACCGCAGTCGAGTAGGACCTGCCATGCGGATAGTTGTCGCTGGTCAGGGCTACGTAGGGCGTCCCCTGGCCGCTCCGTGTGGTTGCCAGCCTCTCCGCCTCCGCAGATCTGCGCGACGAACTCACCACCGTTTACGAGGAACTGAGCGCCGTCGCCGCCTTCACGACGTCGGCCAGGGCGAGCCGCCACACCGCCCGCGGGTCCGTCCCAGCAACAAGGCCAGCGGTCGTGGTCTCCAGCAGGCCGCACACCATCTCCGCGTGGGCGGTGAGCTTTCCGGCGAGCTCGGGCAGGGGCAGGTCGGGCGGGCAGGTGAGGTAGGTGCTGAGGATGTTGGTGGTGTCCATGAGCCACAGCACCGCCAGGTGCTGCAGCCACTCGGCCCGCTCGTCCGGGGCGAGTGGCTGTGAGGGTGTCGGCGAACTCCTCGATCCCGGGCGCCGTCGCGTCGGCTGCCGCCAGGTCCGGTGAGGCGGCGATCAGGCCGAGTACGGTCCGGGAGATCAGCTTGGCCGCATCGGTCTGTGGCCGTCCCCGGCCCAGGCCCGGGTCGAGGAAGACCGGCCGCCCGTCGGCGCCGACGGGAAAGACGACGTGGTCGGGCTTGAGGGCACCGTAGATCACCGGCAGCAGATGCCCGGCCGTCGGAGCGGGCCGAAGCCGACGCAGCCGCAGCCGCAGCCGCAGCCGCAGGACCACCGTGCTCAGCGCCTCCCCGGCCTGTCCGGCTTTGCGCAGGTAGGTGGGGCCGCTGATGCCGTTGAACTTGCGGTCGAAGGTGGAGCCGATGCGCCGCTCGGCGATGGCCGCCGCATCGACGGCGCGGGCGACGGCGGGCTGCTGGAGCCCGGCGAGCTCGACCACCGCTCGGGTCATCAGCTCGCCGGTCTGCTGCGGGCCCTTGGCCAGCAGGTCGGCCAGCGTCAGCCTGGCCACCGGCTCGGTGAACAGCACCGCGACGGCACCCCGACCAGGTGCCCTGGGATCGCCGTCTTTACTGACTCGGGCGCTTCGAGGTGACGGAGCTGGCAGTTCGGTTGAGAATCCGCCCGCTGTGACGGCCGGTTGGTACAGAAGCGAACCTCTCGTCCGCCGTGACGGGCTCCTGGGCCGGAGAGCGGGCCCAGGGGCGGCGGTCTACCGGGATGCGTCGGGATACGCGGCGGTCGCGCGGATTTCGATGAGGAGTCCGGGGCTGGCGAGTCCGCTGACCCCGATGATCGTCCAGGTCGGGTAGGGCGCGTTGACGAGGCGCTGTTTGGCATCGATGAAGCCGGGCAGGTGCTGGCGGATGTCGACGTGGTAGCTGGTGACGTCGACGAGGGCGGACGTGTCGAGGTTCTCCAGCCGAAGGATCTCTTCGATCTTCAAGATGGCGATCTCGGTCTGCTCTTCAATGGTGTCCGGGATGGTTCCGTCGGCGCGGCGACCGATCGTTCCGGCGATGAACAGGAGGCCGTGCGCGCGGACCGCGGCGGAATAGCCGAAGCTTGCGAAGGCGCTGGTGGTTTGCCCGAAGACCGCGTTGTCCTCGGGGACCTCGACAGTGTGGATGGTCATTGCGGTGCTGCCCTTTCTCTGTTGAGGGGGTCGTGGAGTCCGTGGAGTCAGTTGCCCCAGCGGGACGAACGGCAGGCGTGCTCCAGCCGGGTCCGTCCGAAGGTCTCGCGTTCGCGGAGGAATTCGCCGGGGATCGCGTAGCGGGGTGCGTTCTTCGGGTCTTTCGCGGCTTGCGCGACGATCGCGTCGGTGAGTGAGCGGATCATGTCCAGCCGTGGATAGGCGGCGTGGACGGCGTCGGCCTGCTTGTCGGTGACGGCGTCGACGTGGTCGGCGCCCAGTGGGCCGCCGAAGTCGAGGGCGACGCCTTCGCGGACGAGTACGCACAGCGTTCCGCGGCGTTCCGCGATGCCCGGGGAGGTGTGCAGGGCGATGGCTTGCCAGACCTGGTCGGCGTCGGCTGCGGGTACTGCGTGGTCGATCAGGAATGCGGCGGCCCGGTCGGCGCCTTCGACCTCGAACCGCTGGCTGTGCGGACCGTCCGAGGCCACGCCGAGGTCGTGCATCGCGCACGCGGCGAACAACAGGTCGTCGTGGTAGTCGCGGCCGGCGGTCAGGCCGAGGCGGCCGGCAACCAGCCGGGCGAACAGGTAGCTGCGGATGCTGTGGTTGAAGACGGACGGTGTTTCCACCGGTCGGATGAGGTTCATGACGGCGTCGGCAAGTGGTGTGCCGGGCAGCGTGATCAGGTCGTCGGTCGCCTCGTGGGTAGGTCGGGTCATGTCTTCAGCCTGGCCGCGACCGCCCTGACCTGGTGAGAGGCAAAAATTCCTAACTTCGTTAGAATCTTGCCATGGCAGTGCATCGAGTAGCGGTGCTGGCGCTGGACGGGGTCACCCCACTCGACCTGGCGATCCCGACGCAGATCTTCACCACCCGGCCGGAAACCCCTTATGAGATGAGCCTGTGCGCGCTGGAGACGAAGGTGGCAACCACCGCGGGTTTCGCCCTGGTCGCCGACGGGACCCTGGAACAGGTGCGCACCGCCGACACCCTGATCGTGCCGGGATTCGAACCGATCCTCCCGTTGCCGGACGCCGTGCTCGACACACTGGCCGAAGCCCGCGAACGAGGTAAGCGTGTGGTGTCGATCTGTACGGGCGCCTTTGCGCTGGCCGCGGCAGGCGTACTGGACGGACTGCACGCCACGACCCATTGGAAGCACATCGACGAGTTCGAGCGGAGCTTCCCGGCCGTCACGGTCGACCGCGACGTGCTCTACGTCGACGAGGGCGACGTGCTCACCTCGGCCGGGGTGTGCTGCGGCATCGACCTGTGCCTGCATATCGTGCGCCGCGACCTGGGAGCGGAGGCGGCCAACCAGATCGCCCGCGGCCTGGTCGCCGCCCCCCACCGAGACGGCGGGCAGGCCCAGTACGTGCCGGCTCCCGTCGCGGTGACCGGTCAGGCGTCGCTGTCCGGTACCCGTGGATGGGCCCTGCACCGGCTCGGCGAGCCGCTCACGCTGCGCGTGCTTGCCCGACACGCGGGCCTTTCGCAGCGCACCTTCATGCGGCGGTTCGCCGAGGAAACGGGCACGACCCCGTTGCAGTGGCTGCTCAACGCCCGGCTCGGCAGGGCGCGGGAACTGCTGGAAACCACGGACCGCTCGGTGGAACAGGTGGCGCGGGACAGCGGGCTGGGCACGGCCGCCAACCTGCGGCTGCACTTCCGGCGCGCACTGGGTACTACCCCCACTGCCTACCGCCGCACCTTCGCACGCTCGACGTCGCGCAGTCCGGCCTGTTCACCAGCAGTCCCGCGCGCGGACTGAGAAAGGCCATCACGGCACTGAAAGGCTCCAGAGGCGGTTCGCTGCCGTCCAAGCTGCCGGGCAGACAAGGGGAAACGTTGAGCCCGAGCCGTCACGAGACCGAGCTTCTACTGGAGTAGCAGTGAGCGTCTCCGGCCTGGTCCGGGCGACGAGGTCGCAGCGGGCCTCAGCCCGGTCTCCCCCGCCGGCCAGAGCCGGGCAGATGTCCTCGTCCTTGATGTCGTGGCCCTCGGCGTGGAGGCGGGCCACGGGGGGCAGCCAGGTAGCGGGTGTTCCAGAGCACCACGGCGTTGAGGACCAGCCCGAGGGCGGCGAGGGGGCCGGCCCACAGGCGCAGGGAGCGATCGTGAACAACCTTCTGTGTGACGACGATCGCGACAGCGGCTGGAGGACGACGACCGCCGACCGTAGGGCGGTGGGTCAGATGAGGGCACCGACGCGGGCGGCGAGTCCGCGGAGTTCGGTGGTCTTCTTCCCGGAGGCCAGCAGCCCGGACACGAGTGTCTTGACTGCGGGTCGTGCGTGGTTTTCCTCGGGGACGTGGTGTTCGGCGGCCAGGAGGGCGCGGATGCACTCGTCGCGGCGGCCCCATCGTCCGAGCGCGGCGGCGATGTCGGTGTAGTAGCGGGCGCGGCGCTCGATGCTCGGCAGGTGGTGTGGGGCGACGGCCCGGGCGGCGGCGAGAGCGGTGGAGGGGTCGCCGGCGGAGTTCTCGGCGGAGATGCGGTGGAGTTGGACGGTGGTGGGGATGAAGCCGCCGCCATGGTCGCGCAGCAGGGTGGTGCCGCCGAGGTTCTTGGCGATGGTGGCGGCCTCATTGGCCAGTTGCCGCATCCCGGCGGTGTCGCCGGCTCGGGCGGCGGTGTAGGCGGCGGACTGGATGAGCAGGCCCCGTTCGGCGGCGTGGTCCGGACTGCCTCCACGCAGGTAGGGGTGGTCGGCGGCGGCCAGGACGATGGACAGCGCCTGGTCGTGCCAGTTCGCCTTGCGTGCGAGGACCGCGAGTTGGCGGGCGGCTTCGGCGACCAGGAGTCGATCGTCGGCGGCCTCGGCGGTCTGGCGTGCGCGGTCGGCGGCCATCCAGCCGAGCTGCTGCTCGTCGAGTTTGATCAGGATGCGTGTGGCCAGTAGATAGCTCTGGGCCAGCAGCGCCCTGTGCTCTGTGCTGTGGCTGCCGGTCGTGTGCGCGTGGTCAGCGCCCCTGCTGCGTGCGCCGCGGGTGCGGTGTCCTCGAAAGGGCGGGTGGCCCGCAGTCGGCGGGCCACCCCTCGCATGCGAAACGAGGTGTGAGCGATGAACACCACGAAACGGGCCGCCGTGATCGGACTCGGCGGCCAGGCCCAGAAGGATCACCTCCTGTCTACGCCGCCGCGCTCCATCTGCTGGGTCAGATCGGCTCCCCGTACCTGGTCGAGGGCCGGTACACCTTCCACTGCCCGGACCTGGCCGCCGGCTGGCGCGGCCGGGCGAAGCTCGCGGGCGGCGGGTGCCTGGCCGACATGGGCTACCACCTGATCGACCTTCTCCTGTGGTACCTCGGTCTGCCCGACCGCGTCCTGGCCGACACCTCGACCGCCGCCGTGTCGGGCACCGAGTACGACGCGGAGGACACCGCCCTGGTCCACCTCGCCTACGACTGCGGCCTGTACGGCTCGCTGCTGGTCTCCCGCTCGGCCGGCCCGAAAACCGAGCACCTGGCCATCACCGGCCCGCACGGCACCCCGCTCATCGAGCGCGGCGCGGCGCGTTTGCTGGATCCGGCGGGGCAGGTGGTCGAGCCGCTGCTGCGCGAGCCGGCTTGGCCGTGCTCGCCCGCGGTGCAGATCGATCGCTTCTGCCGCGTCCTGGACCGTTCCTGCCCCAACCCGTCGGGGCCGGCCGAGCACCTGCCGCACGCCGCCTTCCTGGCCGCCGCCTACGCCTCCGCCGCCACCACCCGCCCCGCGGACCCCACGGAGTTCCTGGCTTGAACGACTCTCCGCTCGCACTGCTCGGCGGCGAACCGGCCGTCACCGCCGCGGGCCCGCACTTCGCGTGGCCGCCTATCGAGGACGTCGATCGAGGACGTCGACCGCCGCGCGGTCGCCGCCCAGATGGAGACGGCCGTTTCGATCCCGGACCGCTCCGGCGTTGTCGCCGACCTGGAGGACGCGCTCGCCTCCTACCTGTGCGTCCGACACGTGGTGACGACCTGCACCGGCACCGCCGCGCCGCACTCGATGTATGCCGCCGCCGGGATCGGACCGGGGGACGAGGTGTCGTCCCGGCGCTGACTTTCCACGCGACCGCAACCCCTGTTCCACCTCGGCGCCCGCCCCGTGCTCGCCGACGTCGACAGCCGCGGGCAGCTCGACCTCACCGACGCAGCCCACACTGAGCGGCCGACCGGTCGAAGCCCGCCGTGAAACGGTCACGCCGCGACATCACAACGGCCAGCACGCCAATGGCGATCAGCGACCAACCGCCCGAGACCGGTTCCAGCACTGCCACCGGGATTCCAAGTGTCAGCAGGATCCATCCGGTCTCCGCGGGCATCGTGCCCGTGGCGATCACAGACCTCCTGGCAAGAAGCCCAAGACCGAAGAAGGCAATCCCGCTGATCATGAACCACAGGGCCGTCATGCGGGCATCGTCGTTGTTGCGGACCGTGTTCCACAGCCCGTCGGAGACGATGCCGCTCCAGTGCGAGTATGCGGCGATGAGGCCCACGATCATGTGCACTACAGCCGCAGCGAGTATCAGGCGGGGCACCCAGAGGCGCAGGCCCCTGGTGTTGGGCTTACGGGATTCCGGGCCTGCGTAGGCATTCATGACGCTGTGTTCCTTCCGGATCAGGGGTCCACCTCGGTCGCCTGCGGAGTTACGAGGCCGGCCGGTCCAGGAGGGGCATCAGGAGCTCATACATGCCGCGCAACTCCGATTTCGGGAGCGGGGGCAAGAGGTGCTCTGCCCCGACCACCATCAGGTACAGCAGCTTGGCCATTTGGTCCGGTCTGTCATGACCGGTCTGTTCGCACAGATCACGCAGATATCCGATGCGGGTTGCGTCGACGCGCTCCTGCACCCGCGCCGCTTCCGGATCCTGTTTCGCCCAGGCCCGCATCGCGACCTCCAGCGAGGGACTCGCGGACTTGGTCGCTTCCGCCATGAGCCTGTCCAGCCGCTCCCGGGCCGGCACCGTGCCTGACACTTCCACGCCCTTGATGATCGCCGTGGTGCACTTGGCCTCGAAGTGGTCGAGCAATCGGGTCCGATACTTCGGCATCGATCCGAAGTGGTGGTAGAAGGCACCCTTCGACATGCCCATGCGCTCGCACAGTCGCTCCAGCGTGACGGCCGGGGCACCCTGCTCCGCCAGCAGCGTCAAGCCTTGGTCCAGCCATGCCGATCTCTCCGCGCTCACCTGACCCTCCTGTCCATACCAAAAGGTTTGGTATGGACAGGAGGGTAACAGGCTCGCCCGAAGCAAAGGGAATGGGTGGGCACCGGAGGATCCGGCACCCACCCATTCCAGGAGGTTCACGCCCAAAGGGCGCCCAGTTTGCTGGCGCAGATCAATTATTCCTGCGCTGCGGTATTCCTGTTGAGGTTGAGGTCCTCGGATCGGGCGGCGAGGTAGCTGCCCCCATCCCTCCGGGCGTGACGGCCCCAGCGGACAGCAGTAACGATGTGCATGCCGAAGAGGTCTGCGATCACGGCGGCGGGAAGGTCCGTGGCCAGCGACATCCGGGCAGTACTGCGAGCTGCGGGGATCGATATGCCATATCGACTGATCTTGTTCGCGCAAGCGCTTGGGTTGACCGACGCTCCCGCCACAAGCCCCGGGAACAACTGTCGCGTCGTGCCGAGCGCTCGGCTGACAGCGGATCGCCGACAAGGGACACTGCCTAGTCTCGCTGTCACCCGCAAGTGAGGCACCCGTGACCGCTGATCAGCCCGCCCATGCCGACATGGTCAACGCTGCCCGGCGCCTCAGGTACGACCTCCCCGCGCACCGGGGCAGCAGGTCACCCTGGAGATGCTGGAGTGGGCCGAGCGCGTCCTGGCGATGGACGCCGCCGTTCTCACCACGCGCCGGGCGATCTGGACCCCATCTGGCAGGGCGACGACGTGTTCCGCGACGTCGCGGTGCTGATCGAAGCTGGCACGGCCCTGCACATCGACGCGCGCCGCCCGTGGAGTGGGTCAGCCGACCGGCGGCCAGGATCACGTCGACGAGCCTGTCCGCCGCGTCCGGCCGTCCGTGTGCCCTGGCCCGCTGCGCCATGTCCCGCACGTTCGCCGGCGACACCATCCGCAAGGGATTGCTGGACCGGCGGATCTTGCCCGTGGCGACGGTGGCGAACGCGATCCCCTCGGCCGGTGCGACGCGCGCCTCCAGTCCGTCAGCAGTGCCGATCCACAGCACATCCAAGGTCCCGCCCCCGGCGGACAACCGCTCCTGCAATGCGCCGGTCGCGGTAAGCGCGGGGTAGGTGTGACCCCCGGTGCCACCCCCGGTGACGACCAGTCGGAAGGTCTGCGGCTGGGGCGTGTTCACCCCGTGCAGGCGACCGGCCAGGAGCGGAGGAGAGCGGGGACCCCGGCCGACTCCGGGAACCGCGCCTCCACCTCGAACTGACCGGCTACGACTGCTTCCTGGGCATCGAAACCGCCGGGAACAAGCAGGTCAGCGGGCCGCAGCTCAAGGCGCTGTTCCTCGCCGAGGCCATCGGCGCCGGCACCTTGGTGCGCGGGATCTTCTACCCGACCGCCGCCCACACCGACGAGCACCTGCACCTGCACCTGCACCTGGCCATTGAGACCGTACGGCACGCGGCGGCAGTCTGCGCCCTCGCCCTGGACGGCGACGCTGCGGCCGTTCCCCTGCCCAAGGCGGCCCACCGCCCCCTGTAGCAGACGAGCCGGCATGGACGAGCTGCGTGACCTCGGTCGGGACATCCATCGGATCCATGACGTACTCCTTCCGGTTGACGCGGGCGGGAAGCGGGAAGGGGTGGCCGCCCCTTCCCGCGCCGGGGCTTGGCGGCTGGGTAGCGGAGTTACTGGTCGACCTGGCCGACGTATCGGTAGCCGGTGCGGGTCGGGCGGAGGCGGTCCAGGCGAATGCGGGCGATACGGGCGCCGGGCAGGTCAGCCGCGATCCGGTCTTCGGGATTCCAGGCCACCGCCGGGCGGGAGTCGAACCCGCCGGCCCCGTGGGGCCTCCGACCACGCCGGTCGCCCTCCTGGCGGAGCAGGACCCGAAGGCCCTCGTGGCTGATGTCGTCGACCACCCCCTCGGCGACCAGGAAGTCGGCCAGCTTGGCCAGGCTCCAGGTCGAAAACGGCAAGCCGTGCTCGGACGGCTTGGACCTGGCGATCTTCTTGATCCCCCGGCGTTCCGGGAGGGTGAAGGTTTTTGGTCGGCCACCCTTGTACTTGGGATAGAGCGAGTCGAAGCCATCGGCGTTGAAGTTGTGGAGCACGTCCCGGACCCGGTCCGCACTGGTGAACGTCACCTCGGCGATCTTCGCCACCGGCATGCCCTGCGCGGATAACAACACCATCTGGGCCCTCCGCCAGGTCACCACCGAACCGGTACCTCTGCGGATGATCCGCAGCAACCGCCTGCCCTCGTCGTCATCAATCTCCCGGACACACACCCGTTCAGCCACGAGATCATTCTGGCCCTCCGGCACCACCCCGCTCAGCAACCGGGCCACACCTCACAACAGGGCGAACGTTGCCTGACGCGGCACTAGTGTGATGCGCCAGAAATTCAGTGGCTTAGTAAGTACCCTGTTGCTATGTCGCATCCGGGTCCTTCTGCTGTGGAGATCACGCTGTCCGAGGCCGAGCGCGCCGAGTTGGTGCGCCGGACGGAAATGCCGGACCGTCGCTCGGCCGAGAAGGCCCGCATCATCCTGGCGTGTGCTGATGGCATGTCAAACGCAGGTGTCGCACGGATCATTGGCGTCCAGGCCAGGACGGTCGGCAAGTGGCGTCGGGCTTTCGCCGCAGAGCGGATGGATGGGCTTGAGGACGCCGGCTGGATTGGCCGGCCGAAGGCCGACCTGGTCCTGGACGAGGCGGAGCGCAGGCAGCTGATGCAGTGGGCGCGCCGGGCCAAGACCGCCCAGTTCCTCGCGTTGCGAGCCAAGATCGTGCTGCGCTGCGCGGAGGGCGGGACAAACCAGCAGGCCGCGGCCGACCTCGGCATCGACAGGTCGACGGTGGACCGCTGGCGGGCACGGTTCATTGCGAAACGCCTCGACGGTCTGCATGACGAGCCCCGCTCGGGCCGGCCGCCCTCGGTCCTCCTCGACCAGGTCGAGGAGGTCATCGTGGCCACCTTGGAGTCCACGCCAGGCAAGGACACGCACTGGTCACGCGCATCAATGGCTAAGCGCACCGGTTTGTCCAAATCGACCATCGGGCGAATCTGGAAGCGGTTCGACCTCAAGCCTCATCTCCAGGACGCGTTCAAGCTCTCCACCGACCCGCAGTTCGTCGCCAAGGTCGTCGACGTCGTCGGCCTGTACCACAATCCGCCCGAGAAGGCGGTGGTGCTGTGTGTCGACGAGAAGGCCCAGATACAGGCGCTGGACCGCTCGCAGCCAGTGCTGCCGATGATGCCCGGCATGCCCGAGCGGCGCACCCATGACTACTACCGGCACGGCATTACCAGCCTGTTCGCCGCCTTCAACATCGCCGACGGTACTGTCATCGGCGAACTCCACCGCCGCCACCGCGCCATCGAGTTCAAGAAGTTCCTGATCACGATAGACAAGGCCGTGCCCGACGGCCTCGACGTCCATCTCGTCTGCGACAACTACGCCACCCACAACACCGCCGAGATCAGGACCTGGCTGAGCAAACACCCCCGATTCCACGTTCACTTCACCCCGACCGGATCTTCCTGGATGAACCAGGTCGAGCGGTGGTTCGGCCTGCTGACCGACAAGCTCATCCGCCGCGGCGTCCACACCTCCGTCAAGGCCCTGGAGAGCGATATCAAGGCGTGGGTCGCGCAGTGGAACGAAGACCCCAAACCCTTCACCTGGACCAAGACCGCCGACGAGATCCTCAACTCCCTCGCCGACTACCTCACCAAGGTTGGCACCAGCAGCCAGAAAACAGAGAAGAACTAACCCACCAGATTTCTGGCGCATCACACTAGGTCAGGATGACTGCGCTCGGGTGGGTACGCCGTGCAGGGAGTCGAGGAGCTCTCCGAACACCTGATGCGGGTGGCCGTCTCCGTCCGTGAGGGTGCGATCTCCTCCTCCACCCTGCTCAAGCGCCTGCGGTCGGGGTCGAAGAAGAACGCCACCTACATCTCCTTCCGCGAGGTCGGCCGCGTGATGCGCACCGTGCAGCTCCTGCGCTATCTCTCAGGTGCCCCGCTTCGCCTGCCCGGGGGCGGACGTTGACCGGGTTGCTGTTGCGGTGCGCCGGGCGGGGTCAGGGAGGTGTGAGGGTGTCGAGCCGGGCGGTGAGGTCGGGGTGGGCGGCGGCCAGGTGCGGGCGGGCAGCGGTCAGGGGGGCGATGAGGTCGGCGGGGTCGTCGTGGGCGAGGGCCGCGTGGAGCTCGCCGATCGGGTGGCGGGCGGCGGGGGGAAGGTCGGTGAGTGCGGTGATCTGGCCGGCGAGGCGGCGCAGGTCGGCCGCGTGGTGGCGGGCCCAGGCGGCGGTGCTGCGGTCGGCGGCCCGGGCCTGGCGGGTGGCCTGGACACGCTGCTCGCCGGTGGTCCCGGCGGGGCCGGGGCGGCCGCGCAGGTAGCGGCGTTCGGCGGCCTGGCGGCTGGCGACGCCGAGGGGGTGGGCGAGATCGGCCCAGCTGGCGCCGGCATCACGGGCGGTTTCGATCAGGCCGGTCTCCCACCCGGCGAGCTGCTCGCGCACCTGCCGCAGCAGCATCAGGGAGGCCAGGGCCTGCTCCGGGGCGGGCTCGGCGCCGGGGGTGTCGGGGGGCTCGTGCCGGGCGGTGCGCAGGGCGGCGTCTATGGCGTCAAGGGCCGCAGCGGCGGCGAGGAACGATGCCGGGCTGTGGGCGTCGGTGCTGGACGAGGGCGGTTGGTTGGCTGGGGTCACGGGCACCTCCCTAGGGTTGTCGTCAGGTGGACGACGCAGTGTTTGTCATCCATTGGATGACATGTTACAACGGTGTCAGTGAGGCGCATTGGCAGCAACTGCCTGAACTTGCTGGAGGTGTTTTCACGATGTTGATGCGCACTGACCCCTTCCGTGAGCTGGACCGGCTGACCCAGCATCTGATGGGCCCGGGCACGTGGTCGAGGCCGTCGGCGATGCCGATGGACGCCTACCGCGAGGGTGACCAGTACGTGGTGGCCTTCGACCTTCCCGGCGTCACCGCGGACGCGATCGACATCGACGTCGAGCGGAACATGCTCACCGTCAAGGCCGAGCGCCGGCCGGTAGCGAAGGGCGACGACGTGCAGATGGAGCTGTCCGAGCGGCCGCTGGGCGCCTTCTCCCGCCAGATCATGCTCGCCGACACTCTCGACACCGAGCACATCACGGCCGACTACGACGCAGGCGTGCTCACGCTGCGCATCCCGATCGCCGAGCGCGCCAAGCCCCGCAAGATCTCCATCGGCGTCGGATCCGGCCACAAGGAGATCTCCGGCTGACACCAGCCGGACGGGTGCGGAGGACGGGCACCTTAAATCCCCCTCACCCCGTCCTCCGCACCCCCATGGGCAATCCGAAGAAGAACGGGGTGGCGGACGAAATGACTCTGCGACGCGAAGCGTTCCTCGACCACGTGACCGAACGCGGCGAGTACAACACCGTGGAGGAAGCCGAACGCGCGGCCCGGGTAGTGCTAGCCCTGCTCGGCGCGCACCTGGTCGGCGAGGTCCGCGCCCAGCTCGCGGCCCGCCTGCCGGAGGAATTCGCCCTGATCCTGCTCAACCCGCTGCAGAGCGCCGAACCGCTGCCACCGGAACGGTTCGTGCGGGCGACCGCGGCCTGGATCGAGGGCGCCACCGAGCAGACCGCGACCTGGGACGTCAGCGCCGTGCTGTCCACGGTCGCCGACACCGCCGGCGACGACCTGCTGGGACAGATCCTGCTCCAGCTCCCCGTCGGCTATGACCTCCTCTTCGGCCGCCCCCAGCCCGCCTGACCCACACCTCGGTGCCACACCGGCACCACCTGACCCTGGCTCCACGAAAGGCATGCACCGCAGTGATCACCGACGTGCACGGACCGCTTGAGCACCAGCAGCCGTACTCGACGGCGTACGAGCAAATGCTGGAGAAAGTCCGCTACGAAGGCGCCTACCCCACCCGCGAGAAAGCCGAGGAAGCCGTCCGCCTGGTCCTTTCGGGACTGGGACGCCAGCTGACCGGCGACGAACGCGTCGACCTGGCCACCCGCCTGCCCTTCGAGGCCGCACGCACACTGACCACGCAGATCCCCGACACCCAACCCCTGACCGGCTGGGCCTTCGTCAAGGACCTCGCCACCCGCACCGGCACCTCCCTCGCCACCACCCGCTGGGACACCGGATCCGTCTTCTCCGCCGTCGCCGCCTACGCCGGCCCCGACCTCCTGACCCGCATCCTGCACCGACTCCCCACCGGCTACGCCCTGCTGTTCGGCCGCGCCGAACTCACCCCCGCCGCGTAAACGGGCACCCGGCACCCGGGGCGGCAGCAGGGCCCCGCCCAGATCCCCTCCAGCCGGGCCCGTCAAGGCGGAAGTCCCCGATCCGCCGCGATCGGGGACTTCCGCCCTGTCGCTCACTGCGCCCAACCGGTGTGTAGCTGTGCGTGACGATCGCCGCAGGCGGTAATGCCCACAAACGGTCCTTTGCCCGAACAAGATCGAAAACCGGCCGGGTGCGGCCGGCCGAGTCGGTGGGTGTCTGGGGGCTGGGGGGCGTGGGCACGCACCTGGTGCAGGTTGCCCGGCTGGTCGGGGCTGGCTGGAGGGGATCTGGGCGGGGCTGGACGTGACCTTCGACGTCGCGGCCCGTAGCGGCACGATGAGCCAGGCCAACGCTGCGCTGGGCCACCGCGGGCGGCTGGTGCTGGTCGGAGTGTCGAACGATCCCCTCGACGTGGGGACCGAGGCGGCGTTTGCGGTGTCACGGCACACCGTCGTCGGACACCTGGGCTACCGCAAGCGGCACTTGGACGAGCTCGTGCGCCTGGTGCACCTCGGCCGGCTCGACGTCTCGCGTTCCGTCAGTGCCGTGCTGCCGCCGGAGGAGATCGCCCCCTTTAGGTACAGGTGATGGTGAACGGCGGATTGGCTCCGCTGTTGACGGTGGTGCTGCACGTGCGGGTGCCGCCCGAGGAGCTTGTGCTCGTCGTGGTACTGCTGCCGGTGATGACCGGAGGCGGGCCAGCGCTGATGGAGCCGGAGCCCATGGTGGCGAACGAGCCGCTGAGCGAGCTGGCGGCGCCGCTGCCGGAGCAGGTGCCGTTGCCCGTCAGATTGCCGTTGGGAAAGACAGTGAAGGTCCCAGAGCACGAGGCGGTGCCAACTCCTGGGACGGTGATCACGCCGGTGGCAAGGGAGCACGTGACGCTGCCATCGAGGTTCTGGGTACACGGACCGGGAAGGGCCGTTGCATTCGCGGGAGCTGCCGAAGCCTGTGGAGCGAGGCCCATTGCCGCTGCGAAGACGCTGATCATCAGGGCTGCCAGAGGCGTCCTCAAGTGCCGTAGCTGACGCACATCAACCTCCTATAGCGGATCGGTGAAGTCCGCGCTGTGAGGATTGTGGGCGGACCGCCTACATCCGGCCAGATGGCTGAAGGGAGCGCGTAGCGTGCGAGCCTGGCGCACGACAGCGCCAACGCCACTGGAGCCCGCGTCCGGCGCCCGGCAAAGGTCAGGCACTGAACCCGGGAATCCGGGGCAGCAGCGGCGAGGTTCCGACCTCAGCGTCACCGTGGAGCCCCTGAAGCGATCCCGGCTGGAATCGAGCCGGCGCCCCTCCACCCGGCAGGCCGACGCTCTCACCCTTGAGCTATTGAACTGCGGGACCGGGGCGCAACTCCCGCGCCGCAACGCGGGGTGGTCCTGTTGCTGGTTCGGTGGACCGCGTAAGGACTGACACTCACCGCCAGCACCCCACCAGAGAAAGGAACTTCATCGGCTAACGCCACCCACCGCCCCACCCAATCCGCCCACGAACGAATGGAGGACAGACACGACAAACACCCGCTCCCGGCCGGAGGCCAAGAACGGGCGCCAGTGACCGCTGCCCGAAAACCGAGCAGCGCGTGCCAACAGTGTGTCCGAGGGGGACTTGAACCATAGGCACATGCCGGTGATGCGGGGCGAGTTGCGGCTGCCATAGCCGGCAGGAATCGGTGCCGTTTCTACTGGTGTGGGGCGGGCGCGCCGTTCACGTTGACGAAGCGGCTGAGGGCCTTCCTGCCCTGGCCGGTCGCATCATCAAGGTCAGCCACGGAGCACCGCGTCGATGTCCTCGGGGACAGTAGTCTGCGGCGTGGATGTGCTGCGGTCGGGTCCGGCTGTAGCGCTCGGCCAGTTTGTCGCGCATGTCCTCTAACGCCCGGTCGGATAGCAGCCGATGGTGTCCAGGAGGGACGAACTGTGGACGGTAAGACGCAGAACTCGGTGCACGATGCGACAGTCGGCCTCCTGGTTCAGGCGCAGGCCGTCCACTTCGGCGGCCTCCGGCCCGGCAGCCCCACCTCTGCCCCGGCTGACCCGTGGGTGGACCTGGCCACCGACTCCACCGTCTGGCGGCACGTCCCGGAGGGCCGCAACGCGGGGTTCTTCCGAGAGCACGTTGGGGAGGCCGTCGGAGCTCTGGCCCGCTTGCGGGACGCGGCCCAGTCCGAAGCGGCTGCCGACCCCTGGCAGGACGACGGGGCCGTACAGCGCTTCGTGGAAGCCGTGGAGTGGTTGCTCGGTGAGCCCGATCCCGCACGACCGCTGGATCTCTACCCGGCTGAAGCAGCGCTGCTGCTACTCGTACCGTTCCTCCACCGGGTGAACTGTCTGCGCCTGACGGCCTCGCTCGCCCCGGCCATCGAGCCTGCCTGCCACGGGCGGACGGCTGGCTCGAGTCTCATGCGGGCCGGGTTCGAAGCGTTCGCCGCGAGCCACGACCTGCTCGTCGAACGTGGTCGCCGGCGCTCCGACGCCGCCGGACCCATCGGCTGGTGGTTGTTCCACCGCTGGCTCGCGTTACGGGAGGAACTGTCGGACCCCACCGTCCTCCAAGGACTCCTGCGGGAGGTCGGCGCGCCCACGGAAGTCCTCGGCGACACGCTCGACCCGCGCCGCGTGGCCCGGCTGCTGCACGGCCTGCGCATCGGCCCCGCCATCTGCGACCCCGAACACCTCGGTTCCCTCCCGGCGGACGACGTGGCACGCGTCCGCCGGGGCGGACTCCAGCGCATCCGATACCAGCGCCTGGGCCTCCTGCTGGCTCTGGCGCAGGGCATGAGCCGCGAGATCACTGCCTTGCCGCAGATCGTGGTGGAGCATGTCGGGATCCCCTTCCCGGTTGACCTGGCAGAGGTGCGGGAGACCCTGGCTGCATCCCGCTGGGGCGGCTCCCCCGATCTGCCGGTGCTCACTGCGGAGTGCCGGCACGAGGCTGTTGTCGAGGGCCTGCGCGCATACGTGGCCCGAACGGACGGACTCCTGGCCGCCGTCCGCCGTACGGTCCACGAACGCATCAACCAGCCCGTTCCGCCGCTGCCCTCCCGTCTCTCCGCAGACCGGGTGGCGCCGGCGGAGGGTGTCTTCACCAGCTGGGCGGCCTTCCGCTTCGACGAACGACGCGTTCGCGACCACTTCACCGGCGTCCAGCTCTACAAGGACCCTGACCTCGCCGTGCGCGAGCTCTACCAGAATGCCCTGGACGCCTGCCGCTACCGCCGGGCCCGTTCCCAGTACCTGGACCGAACCCGTGTCGCGTCCTACACCTACGAGGGCCACATCCACATCGAGCAGGGCACGGACGAGGAAGGGCGTGAGTACGTCGAGTGCCGCGACAACGGCATCGGCATGGGTGAGCAGCAGCTGCGCGGCGTATTCAGCGAGGGCGGCTCGCAGTTCGTACGAGACCAGGGCTTCACCCTCGAACGCGCCGAGTGGGACCGGGCCCTGCCACCGGTGGAGTTCCACCCGAACAGCAGATTCGGCATCGGGGTGCTCAGCTACTTCATGCTCGCCGACGAAATCCGCGTACGGACATGCCGGATGGACGCCAACGGTGAACTCGGGCCGCTCCTGGAAGCTCGAATCTGTGGGCCGGAGCACTTGTTCCGCATCATCCGGTTGCAGGAACGCGGGGACGAGGCCGGCACGCAAGTGCGGCTGTATCTGCGGCAACGACACACGGAGACTCCCTGGTCGTGCGTCGATGCCCTGGAACGCGTGCTGGGCATCGCCGAGTTCCCGACAGAGGCAGTCCACGGGTCCCGGCGCGCACGATGGGAAGAGCACCGGCTCAAGACCAGGAAGGCGCCGGATCGCGAGCAGTTCGGTCTCAACGCACACGGCGCCATGGTGCCGTGGCGGCAGGCACCCGACGGGCTGGAGCTGGTCTGGTGCGAGCACGGTGGCGGGGTCCTGGTGGACGGCCTGGTCGTCCAGCCCGAGATCCGCCGCGGAGTCCTGTCGTCTGACTCCTCCGGACTGACGGGTGCCGTCATCAACCTCACCGGAGTCTGGTCACCCGAGCAGCTCTCGGCCGACCGGCGCACGCTCCTCGACGACGTGACGGAGCCGCTCCACGACATGCTCGAACAGGCCGCGTCCGCGCTGATGTCCAGCGATGGACCGCTACCGGACTACGCGTGGATCTGCCGGGTGGCCGAAGGAAGCATGATGCTGAGCGACCTGCTGACCGCGGCGGCCGTCAGGGCCGGACGCCCCCTGGAGTTCGCGAACCGGGCGTTCGACGTAGCACGCACCGGATGCTTCCTCGCCGATCCCAAGGTCCTGCCGGAGCTCTTCGGGGAACGGCGAGGCGGCCGTTCGCGGAAATCTGATCCCTGGAAGACCCCCCGGGGACACGCTCCCGACCACATCCTTCTGTGGCGCCTGCTCGCCCACCGGCCCAGCACACTGCTGAACCAACTGGAGGCGGCATGCCCCGAGATTGCCCAGGTCATGTCCGTGCTGCCTGCCATGCCCTCTGACAGGGACTTGCTGACGGCCCCGGCTCTCGACGGGGAGGAGCTGTTCTGGGGGTGGTCCTCGGACTCCCGCTTCATCACGGAACACCTGGGTCACCTGTCCAAGACCACAGGAGCGGCGCTACCCGGCCTGGTGTGCCGTGCCCGGCAGTTGGGGGCCCTACCGCACCGGAAATCGGCCACCTTCGAAGAGCTGATGGAGGAGTCCGAGACGTTGTTCCGGGACGCCGGATCCCTCGCTGCCGAGTGGCGCAACTACGGCATTCACGTACCGGAGGCATACGTCGGACTGGCCACTGCGGCACCACACGACCCCTTGCTCCAGCGGCATCTCGGACAGAGAGCAGGGGCTCTCGGCTGGGTGGACCCCGACGAGGACGTCCCACCCGGTCACGTCGCGAAGGCCGCCCTGATCCTCGGACTCCCGGTGAGCGAGGTCTGTGCACGCCTCGCCGCGTACGGGCTGCGGGTCGATGCCGCGGGGCTGCCGGAGCGGCCGGGTGCCGAGGTGGCCGTGCTGCTCAGCAGCCGGGCGGACGGCCTGTGGCCCTGGCTGAGCCGCTCGAAGGGGGTACCGCCAGGGCATGTGCTGGTCGCTTCTCAGGCGCTGGGGCGTGCACCGCGCGAGATCCTGGTCGCGCTGGAAGGGCTGGGATTCACTCCTCCCCCAGTGTGGCCCGAGGACGCAGACCCCATCGATGACGCCCTGCTACACAGTAAGAGGTATGGGGCGCTGTCCCCTGACGGGCCGGTGCCATACGTGTACATCTTCGACGCGGCGCGGCACCAGAACCGGCCTCTGTGGCAAGCGGCCGATCGGCTGCGCGCCTACGGGTTCGATGTCCCCCTCAATCCGCCGCGCCACTGCGACCCCTTGGACGAGGAGTTGCTGCGTCGGGACGCCCCTCTCGGTTGGGTCGGGGTCACCACCGACGACGCCATGCCGTTCGCCCAGGTGATGGTGGCGGCCCGCGACCTGCTGCAGACTCCCTCGGCACTGGTGGAACGGCTCACCGGCTACGGCATCGCGGTCTCCTGCCCAGACATCCCGGAAGGTCTGTCCTTCGCCTCGGCCCTCGAGCTGCTGAGGATCGGCGAGTACGAAGACCAGTTCCTCACCATCGACTGTGAGATCGACCTGCACCACCTCATCGAGAAGGCTCAGGCCATGAAGGCCCCGATCGCGCAGGTGGCCTACTGGTTGCAGGAACTCGGCCTTCCCGTCCCCGCCCTGGCGGACATCCTCCGGTCCGCCCTGGCCCGTGTTCCCCGGCCGCTCCGGGACACGTGACAGCGGCTGAATAATGCACCCTGATGGTTCCGTCCCCTCCATACTTCACCAGGTCCCATGCGCTCTCTGAGGTAGAGCACGCAATGGCAGCAGCGCACACTGCGTGCAGCGGCTCCGCCAACGGAACCGGTCTTGACGGTCGGCATGCGGTACGACGTGCTTCCTCCACGGGCGACATCGCCACATGCGGACGAAGTGGGAATCCGGTAGCACCGGATTCCCATCCGTCTCAGGTCGCGAGCCCGTCAGTACCTGTTGCTCCGACGGTGAGGGGGATGTCCAAGGTGACGCCCTCGGGGGTGGCGAGGCGGAGCGTGTAGTTCCCGGGGTGCTCGTCGGTGAAGAGCTGCGGGAGGTCGAGCCGGCCCGCGGAGTCGGTAGGCGGGAGGACGAGGGTGCGGACGGGGTCGCCGTGCTCGTTCTTGAAGTAGGGGCCGTACGTGCTCTCTTGGGCCTGTTCCTGCTCGAGGGCGCCGTGGAGCAGGGTGGCGGTGAGGCGGATACCCGGGGTTGGCTTGTTGCGGGCCGTCGCCCGCACCTGTGGGAGATCGGGGAACCGGCCGTTGGTGTTGGCCGGTACAGGCTTGGGGGGAAGGAGCTCCAGACGGTCGGCCATAGGCTCGGCCGCTTGCCAGACGATCGCGATGAAGGTGATGGCAGCGGGGCTCTGCTTCCCGGGGACGGCTGCGGTGAGGAGGGCGCGTCCGGGGCGGTCACCGGCCCATACGGCGGGCGCAGTGGCGATGCCTCGACCGTCCGTGCTGACGGTTGTGCTGGTGGCGTGGTCCGCGAAGTGCGCCGCGCCAGTTTCGGTGACGCGATAGGTCACCTTGATGCCGGCGACGGGGTGTCCGTGGGCGTCGAGGGCCCGCACCTGCGGCCGCCGCGCGAACGTCTCGCCTGTCATCCGCTCTCCCAGGCTTTCGTCTCCGATGCGTTCCAAGCGGATGACCATGCGGTGGTCCGCTCCGGTGTCCGGGCCCGGTGCAGGGGCAGGCTTCTTGGCAGGCTTGATGGTCGGGTGCGGCGGAACGGGCTTGCTGGGGCCGGGAGTTATCGACCGTTCCGGTATGTGTTCCCTTCGGGCCTGGGGGCGACTGGTACCTTCCATCTCGGCCCTGCGGAGCGGTTTCCTGATCGCCGGAGCGCTGGGCTCTGCCGGGTCGGGACGGTGAGGAACGGCGGGTGCGTCATCCGGTGTTGCGGTGACCTCGCGGCCTTGGTACGTGCGCATCCACTCCCGTACGGCGTTCACATACTCACGGGAGTTGTTGTAGCTGAGGATCCCTTTGTCCAGGTCGGCTGAGCGGTTCAGGTCTCGGCCGCCGGCACAAAGGTAGTGGCCGGTGGCCAGCGCCGCGTCGTAGATGTTGTTGGGGTCCTTGACGCCGTCACCGTTGCCGTCCGCTCCCTGGGTCGCCCAGGTAGAAGGGATGAACTGCATCGGGCCGATGGCCCGGTCGAACTCGGCATCGCCGTCCCAACGACCGCCGTCCGTATCGCGGATCAGCGCGAACTGCTTCCCGTCCAGCCGCGGACCGCGGATCGGCTTCGCGGTCGAACCGTCGGTACGCAGACCATAGCCGGAGGCGTGGACCGACTCGACACGGCCGATGCCGGCGACCAGTTGCCAGGGCAGATGGCACGTCGGACGGGCGCTGCTCAGCGTCTGCTCGGCCTTCTTATAAGCGTCCAGGGCAGTGGCGGGTATACCCGTACTCCCCTCGGTGCCGAACTCGGCCTCTGGCCCTTGCGCAGGGCTTTCTTGTCCCTTACGTGGACGGTTGGGCAGGTCGAGGTCGGGTACGCCACGGGGCTGGGCCTGTGGCGCGTTCGCATCGGGACCGGAATCGCGGGCATCGGCACTCGGCGGGCCGGCCACCGGAAGCGGGCTGATCGCAGAAGCGGTAGTCAGGCCAGCGGCCAGGGCACAGACGCACAGCCCCTGACGCACCCGACGGGCCATCAACACGGAGAGGATGGATGACAGAGCGGACGGCGTTTTCACAGGTAAGCGGGTCCTCGACTCGGGGTGATGCAAGGAGAGTTGAGGGCCCCAGAGGCGGTAGCCGCGATGCTACTGCGAGTGGCCGACGCTCTGCGGGCCTCAAGCATCAACAGGACTTCCTTGACAACAGACATGCGGCGACAACACGGTCGCAGAGAAATAGCCCAAAAGGGCGCTTCAAGAAGTTATCACGCTTAAAGCACTCTAGAGTCACTCACTCCCTTATCGCAGATTACATTCACCTTTCGAAATTCTCACAGGGCGCCCCCAAGGAACCTTTCACGCCTGAGCACGGGGATCACTTCTATTGGATCTGACTTGCGACTCCGCCTCCGAGGAGTGCGCCACTCGGCGGACGAGAAATTCCACAAAGGACAACAAAAATGCAGAGTGGGCGAAGGGCCGAAAGTCCGGTTTCCGGGTACGGGAAGACGGATCGGCGTAACGTAACGCCTCATCTACCGTCCCCTTCCAACACGAAGGGCAGGAGGACTGGAGCGGAGGGCAGCTCAGCAATCGAGCGACCAACCCCGCCTAGCGCCAGGTCCACCTTTATTGTCGGCCAGGCGGGGCCCACCGACCTCGGATCACATTCCCCTGTGCGGTCCATACCAGGTGATCGGAGTGTCATCAGCGCTCATGGGCAGACTCTCAAGCTTTACAGGCCCCGGAACGGGGGCTGAACTGTAGGGACCGGTCATGTTCTCGCCGATGAGGTAGCGATACAGCCACTCGGAGAACGACATGTCGTATTCGTAGAACTCGTCATCCAGTGCAACGAAGATCCGCCAATTCCGCCTGATCACTCCCTTACCCAGGAATACGGCCTCACCGCCATTCGTGCTCACCGCGTGAATCAGCCCATCAGGAGTCCCGAACCGAATTTCTGGTATGCCCAGAGAAGAACACGGATCAGGCTCTAGGTCGACGTCTTCCCATGACACTTCGGACCACACCTGTGCGGTGCCGCGCATCTGTTCCGCGAGGTTCCACCTCTCCGTGGCCGGGTGCTCAAGACTGAGATGGCCGTTGAGCTCAACCGGTCCGTAGCTGTCGATGATGCGCTTGTAGTCGTTGGGTAGCGCGACGCCCAGCTCTTCCTCCAAAGCTGCCCACGCCTCGGGGTCGGCGTAGCACCACGCAGGTTCCCCCAGCATGGCGAACACCATCTCAAGGCATTGGTTTTCGTTCTGTGGCCGCACAGTCGCCAGGAACAGTCAGTCGAATTCCAAATCCATTCCAGCAAACGGATCCGGTTCACCGGTCCAAGGGTCGAGTCCGGCTTCGCGAAGACGGTCTTCCTCCCGCCAATGAAGGAAGTGCGGCGCGGAGTCACCCCACAATGATGTGCTGCTCAGTGGGCATTCAGCGAAGTCCGCCCGGAAGATCTTCAGCAGGAACGCCACCATGCCGCAGCGGTAGATCTCCCATCCACCACCATGCCGGGCCCACACAGCCACCGGCCATTCCTCCGGCGAGTCTCCGACGGTTAGCCAGCACAGTGCGTCCGCTCCATCGGTCTCTCCCCACACGAGCATGTCCGTCAGGCGATGGCGGGCGCCCACTCCGGGCGACTGCCAGTCATGCATCTCGGGGGCCTGCAAAGCAGAATCCGGCAATCGACCCACGGTTCGGGATTTCGGCTCTGTTGGCAGAGAGCTGAAGACGAACAAGGCGTCGCTGATCGCACCCGCACCGTACGTGGTAACGAAATCTCGATAATCTTGCGGAAGTGAAATTCCCAGCACGGCCTGAGCGGCTACCCAGTCAACCACGTCGCCGGCGCCAGCGTGCGGTGGCATGATTTCCGTCAACCGCTGAAAAGAATTATCTGTCATAGCGTTACGATTCCGCCCATCTGCATCTTCGTCACGGGATTGCACCAACAGGAACTGGATTACCACCGAGAGAGATTCGCCCGATGTTTCGCCAGTCCCCAAATTTGTTGCTGAACATCTCGTTGGGTACGAACTTATTCAAATATATGCCCGGGGTGCCGTCCGGTTTAACTCCCCGAGCGACCATCTTGTATCCCGTGGGCACGGTTCGATTGCCAGCGTAATCCGGCGTGACTTGATAGTGCACGACCTGCCCTTCATTATTGATCGCCTTGTTGATCAAGTGCTCGTATGTGCTCATGCGTTCCGGATTGCCCGGATCGTCCGCGGCGACCCGGGTCGCGTTTGCCGAACGTGCGCACGTCGACAGGTTCCGCAGATCCTTCCCGTCACCACCGAGCTGAGCGGCAATCAGGTGGCAGGCGTTGACCCACGAACTAGGAGGTCGGTTCCCAAGGTATCCAGCCGTACTCCTGGCCCAGGTGTATCCGGGAGGGGCTATCTGCTTCGGCGCTGTGCTAGATCCGGGGTGGTCGGCGATGTACGCCGAGTCCAGGCACGCCTCTACACCGGTAGCACGGTTTCCATTGGCCGAGTCCAGGGGACTGGGGTCGATCCAACCACTGCCGGCTCTGCGGCAGTCGCGTCGGTCACGGCTCGAATCGTCACCACCGGGGCCTGCACCCGGCGCCGGCTGGGGGCTGGGCAGCGCGTCCGGCGTGTACTGCTGATCGCCCAGCATGTCGACCATTTGGAGGGCGCCGAGGACGACGTTCCAGCCGTCGCCCGGCTTCCACTGACCACTGCCGGGGTCCCAATCCGGCTTCGGAGTAGGGCGGTTCGGGGCCGGCTTGGGGTGCTTGCCGCGGTTGGGGTTCTGCGGGATCGGCGGGCGCGGCGGGCGGACGGGGCGGGCCTTGGTCCGCAGCATGGTGCGGCCACGTGTCCCGTAGTTGCTCCAGGAGCGCCAGCGACGAGATCCGGGGTACGTAGTGGCGTAACCGCCCCTGTAGCCGGGGGTCGACACGATGGATTCGTGGCCACGAGACCACTGGGTCCAGTAGTCGGCCTGTCCGGCCAGGGGGTTGGTGGAGGCGATGGTGTCCCAGGCCATGGTGGGGCGGTAGCTGCCGGTGACGCCGGGCGTGTGGTTTCGGGACCACTGGTCGGTGATCACGGCCACACCGCCGGTGACGACGCCTCCTAGGACTCCCCAGCCAATGGCGTCTCCCAGCGCGATGCCGCCGCCGATCACGAGCGGAATGAAGTGGCCTGTCGGGTCGGTGGAGTTGAGCGGATCGGCATCGCCGTACGTGTACCGGTTGCCCTTGACCGACGGTGTGGGGTCCAGCTGCCAGGTGTCGCGGGAGGCGAAGGCGCCGGTGCCGGGCTGGTACCAGCGGGCGGCCATGTTGATGTCGCCGCTGGTGGGGTCGGTCCAGCCGGACTGGTAGCCGAGTGAGGAGGCGGTGCCGGCCTTGGCGGTGACGGTGCCAAAGGGGTCGTAGGAGGCGGAGCCGGTGACCTTCGAACCGTCCGGGGTGAGGCCCGCAACCACGTCGGTGTGACGGTCGGTCAAGGCACGTTGAGCTTCGGTCTTGCCGTCGGATGTGGCCAGCAAGTTGCCGCCCGGGGTGCGGCTGTAGACGTGGGCGCCGTCACCGACCAGGTTGTTGGAACCGCCGTCGTAGGTGAAGGCAGTGTCTCCACGCCGGGTGACACGGTCCAGTGCGTCGTAGGCGTACTCGGTGTCGCCGTCGGTGATCCGGCGTTCGAAGGCGTCGTGGGTGAGGTGACGGGGTGTGCCCTTGCCGGAGTTGACGGAGCTGAGAGTGCCGCGGGGCGTGTAGCCGTAGGCGGTGTCTCCTTGTGTGAGCAGTTGGTTGCGTTCGTCGTACGTGGCTGTGCTTCCGCCCGCCGCGATGCGGTTGCCCGACGCGTCCCAGGTGTAGGAGGTGGTGGTGCCACTCGCGGTCCAGGAAGTCAGGCGGCCTGCCTTGTCGTAGCCGTAGGCGTTGGTGCCGGCGCCTGCGATGCCGCGAGTGGTCTTTGCCGTCAGACGGTCTTCGAGGTCGTAGCCGTAGCTCGTAGCAATGACCTCGCTCTTGCCATCGGGCGCAGTGATCTTGTCTTCGGTCAGTCGGCCCAGGACGTCGTAGCTGTTGCTGCGGCGTGCGCCGTCGGTCCAGTTGTCACCGGAGGAAGGCGTACGCGTGGCGAACTGCTCCTGGGTGATGCGCCCTGCGGCGTCGTAGGACACCTGGGATCGTGCACCGGTCAAGGCATCCTGGGTCAGGCTCAGCCGTCCTGCGCTGTCGTAGGTGAAGGCGGTCGTTCCGGAAGCGTCGATGCGGGAGATCATGTTGCCGTCGGCGTCGTAGGCGTAGGTGGACTTGCCGCCCTTGCCTTCCGCCGAGAGGAGTTGACCGCGGTCGTTGTAGTTGTAGGTGTTGCGGTCCTGCCCATCGCCGGTGCCCGCAGCGGTGAGGCGTCCGCCGAGGTCGTATTCCAGGATGCGGTCGTTGGTGGTGGCTTCCGCTCCCTGACCGGTCTCCTTGATCAGTCGTCCGGAGAGGTCGAAGGCGCGGTGTCGCGCCACGCCGCCTGGCAGCAACTCGGTGATGTCCTGGCCTGCCGCGTCGTAGACCGTGGTCCAGGTGCGGTCGGTTGCCTTGGGGTGGGCCTTGGTGGCGGGCTCGATGGTGGACTCGGGCAGCCCCACGGAGGTGAAGGTGTACGTGGTGGTGTTGCCGCGGCCGTCGGTCATGCGCGTGCGGTTGCCGGCCGCGTCGTAGCCGAAGCCGGTGTTGATCGATTTGTCGTCAGCGGTCTGTTCGGTCTGGCTGGTTATTCGGCCCAGCGCGTCATAGGCGAACTTGCTCGTGCTGCCGGACGCCGTGGTGACGGCGACACGGTTCCCGTCGGCGTCGTACTGGGCGCTAGTCAAACGCACCGGCTGGGTGCCGGTGCCGTAGTCGGTGGTGCCGGTGACGTTGCCCAGGCCGTCGTACTGTGTGGTGCTCCTGCGGCCGGTGGCGTCGGTGGTCTCACTCCGGCGCCCCAGTGCGTCATAGCCGAACTTCGTCGTGCCGCCCGCGGGATCGGTGATCTCCACCGGCTCTCCGGCCGTGTTGTAGGTGGCCTTGGTGGTGCGGCCCGCCGGGCTGGTGGATGCGGTCTGGTTCCCCGCGTCGTCCCAAGCAAGTCGGGTTGTCAGGTTGTGCTCGGGAGCGCTGCGTTCGACGACGGTCGAGGTCAGCTTGCGGCCGAGCCCGTCGTAGGTGGCCTCTACGCGTGCGCCGTTGGGGTCGGTGGCCGACAGCGGCAGGCCGGTGGGGGTCCAGGTGAACCAGTTTGCCTTTTCGGGTATCTGCGGCAGACCGCCGGTGGTCGACTTGAACCAGCTGCTCTTGTCGTTGAGTTGCGGCAGACCGGCGACCGCTTGCTGCATGGGGAGGGTTTTGCCGGTGAGGTGGCCGAACTGGTCGTAGGCGTACCCGATAACCCGCCCCAATGGGTCGGTTGTGGAGGTGATACGACCGACGCCGTCGTATGCCGTCCGCTGGACCGCGGTGATCTTCTGGCCGCCCGGCGGGGTGTAGTCGGGCAGCGTGACGGCCGTGGCACGACCGAGCCGGTCGACTTCGGTGCGGGTGACTGCGCCGTTCGGGTCGCGGGTCGCCGTGGCCTCGCCGAAGGCGTTGTAGCCGGTGAGCGTGGTCGGCTTGACGGCCTTGGCCGCCGCACCGCCCTGCTCGGCCTGTACCTGCGGGGAGATGCTCTCCACGGGGCGGCCCAGCTCGTCGTAGCGGACGCGGGTGGTGAACTCCTCGGCCTTGGCGCCCTCCTCCGAGCCGCGCGGGCTCACCGAGGACACCAGGAGACCACGCTGGTCATAGGCGTACCGGCTGGTGACCTGGCGTTTCCCGTCGTCGACGGTCTCGGTCGCCGGATTGCCCGCCGTGTCGTAGGTGACGCGCTTGGTTGCCAGCGGGGTCTTCTCCTCGACGAGTCGACCGCCCTGGTCGTAGCCGTAGGTGGTCCAGCGGTTGAGGCCCTTGGGGTCGAGCACGCTGCGGGTGGTACGGCCCACGGAGTCCACCTCGCGGGTGACCGTGGTCCGGCCGCCGCCAGTGATCTGTGCGGTGAGGTTGCCCGCGCCGTCGTAGTGGCTCTTCTCCAAGACGATGTCGTGCTTGTTGCCGTCGGCCTGCACTACGTCCTTGGCCGTGACGGCCGCGGGCAGGTCGTCGTCGTAGTAGGTGAACGCGGTGGTGGCACCCATCGCGTCAGTGGTCTCGGCCAGTCGGCCTGCCGGGTCGTAGGAGTTGGAGACCACGGTCAGGTCGCGCGGCTTGCCGGAGGGGTCACCCTGCCAGTCCTTGAGCACGGTGGCGGCGTGCTGACCACGTGGCGTGTAGGTGTAGGCGAAGGTGGTGCCGACCGCGTCCTGCTGCTGGTCGATCCGCCCGAACGCGTCGTACGCGTAGGTGGTGTCGTTCCCCTCGGCGTCGGTGGTGCGTTCCAGGCGTCCGTGTGTGTCGTAGTGGTGGGTCGTGGTGCGGGTGGCCTCGCCGCCCGTGGTGTCCTCGGTGGACTCGGTCAGCAGCTTGCCATCCGGGTCGAACGTGCGGTTGACCCTTGCGGTGTGGGTGACGCCGGTGATCTCGTTCTTGACGCCGGTGCCCGTCTCCGACACCACGCGCGAGAGGTTGTCGTGTGCGTAGGTCGTGGTGACGCCCTTGGGGAAGGTGTCCGATATCTGGGTCTCGGAGAGCTTGCGGCCGAGCCCGTCGTAGGCGTACCGGGTGATCAGGCCGGACGGCGAGGTGGACTGGGCCAGATCACCGTTGGCGTAGTAGCCGAAGCGGGTGACCCCGCCGTCAGGGGCGGTCTGGCTGTCGACCAGACCGGCAGGTATGGTGCCGCCGCCCTCGGCCGCTTCCTTGCCGGTGGTGTATGTGGTGGCCGAGGTCCGCCCGTCCGCGAACACGGTCTTGTCGGGCAGGCCGTGCCCGGTGTAACTGATTGCCGTCTTGTAGCGGTCGTCCTTGGCGGTGGAGGAACGGGCGTCCCGTACCGCCACCACCTTGTCGTTGCGCGGGTCCAGCGGGTCCTGATCGTTGACGTAGTAGTCGGTGAAGGAGGTCCAGCAGGAGTCGGCGTCTCGGCAGGTGGTCCTGGAGACGGTGTTTCCACGCACGTCGTGACCGGTGACCGTGGTGTGCCCGTTGGGGTCGGTCACGGTGTGCAGGAAGCCGCCGGTGTCGTACGCGTAGGTGGTGCGTCCGCCGTCGGTGTCTACGGCAGACACCGGGCGCTGGCCGCGCAGGGCGTCGTAGGAAACGCTGCTGGTGCGACCCTGCGGGTCGGTGACCGAGACGGTCGACGTCAGCGCGGAGAAGCCGGAGAGCTGCCGGCCCTGGTAGTGCCGGGCGACCTGGTCCTCGGTCAGCGTCTTGGGGTAGACCGCGATCTCGTCCAGTTCACCGGTGAAGTACTGGGTGCCGGCCTTGTCCTGGCCGTCCCAGCCCCTGTTGGAGTAGCCCGCCCCGAAGTAGGCGTAGTTCGTCGACTGCGGCTTGACCTCGCCGTCGAGCGAGCCCACCTTGGTGCCGTCGAGGTACATCGACTGGCCGTTGCCCGAGCCGGCGAGGACGACGTGGTGCCACTGGCGGTCGGTGACCGCACCGGGCGAGATGATGCCGGTCGGCGACGCGGCGGTCCACAGGCGGCCGCGCAGTTTGCCCTGCGGGTCGATCAGCAGGCTGGGGTTCCACTTCGACGGGGTCTCGCCCAACTTCTTGTCCTGCAAGCCGAACAGCACTCCCGGCTTGTCCGTGCGGAACCACAGTTCCACCGAGATGTCCGGGGCCTTGACCAGCCGCTCGAAGGGAACCTCCACTGCACCGTTGCCCGAGAGACGGGTCCCGTAGTTGTCGGCGGTACCGAAGATGCCGAAGACGCCTTGCTGAGCGTTGATGTAGCGGCCGGTGCCATCGTGCACCGCCGTGCGGCTGTGCGCCTTGTCCCCGTCCATCTCGTCCAGTCGCCAGTAGGCACTGGGCGTGTCCGCGGTGACGATCCCCTGGTATGCAGCACCGCTGCCGGATACCAGACCGTTGCGGGCCAGGTAGTGCCCGGTCACCTCCACCCGGGGTACGGCGTAGGAGTAGAAGGCGACCTCATCCACCTCACCGGTGAGGTAGCGGGTCTTGTTGCCCTCTATTCCGTCCCAGCCCGGACTGGAGAAACCGGCACCGATGTACGCGTACTTCGCTGTCTGCGGCTTCACGGCTCCGTTCTTGAAGCCGGCGGACTCACCGTCCAGGTAGAGCACCTGTCCGAAGTCCTGGACAGCCAGGAGCACATGGTGCCATTTACCGTCGGTCACCTTCTGTGGGGAGACGATCGGGTCGTTCTTTCCACCGCCCGATATCTGCGCCCGCAGCTTGCCGTCAGCGGCGACCAGCAGGCTGGGGTTCCACTGTGAGGGCGTTTGCCCTAGCTCCTTGTCCTGAAGGCCGAACAGGACGCCTGGCTGCTCCGCCCGGAACCACATCTCGATCGACATCGGGCCGCCCTTTTGGAAGGCGTCCGTGGGAAGTTCCACCGCGCTTCGGGTGCCGTCCAGGGTCAGAGCACCGTCGTCGCCGTCTGCGAAGGCTCCGGCTCCGCCCAGTTTGGCACCGTCGACGTAGGAGCCGTCGCCGCCATCGCCGATCTCATTGGTGGCACTGGCGCCACTGCGCTCGCCAAGCCTCCAGTAGCCGGCCGGTCCTGACTTGCGCACGGCAGCGGCGTAAGCCGTCGAGCCGGCGGAGTAGGCCGGAGCTGAGACCTTCCAGGTACCGCCGTTGCGGTCGGTGATCTCGGTCGCCCGCCCGGTGCCGCTGTCGTACGCGACCTTGGCGTGGACTCGGCCCGACGGCAAGGTGACCTTGGTCATCTGGCCGACGGCCTTGCGGGCCGCGTAGTGCTCGGCCACTGCTGCCGCGTCCAGCGCGTGGTGGTAGATGGCGACCTCGTCCATGCTGCCCCTGAAGTGGTGCACGCCGTCGGACGTTCCCCAGCCCGGGCTGGAGAAGCCGGCACCCAGGTAGGCGTACGACATGTTCCGGTGGTCGATCGGACCCGTGCGCGAACCGACGAGCTCGCCGTCGAGGTAGAGCGACTGTGTGGTGCCCGCGCCGGTCAGTACCGCGTGATGCCAAGCGTCGTCCGTGACCGCGGACTTGCTGACGATCGTCTCGACCTTGCCGGTCCAGTACTGTCCGCGCAGCTTTCCGTCCCTGTCGATCGTCAACGGCGGTACCCAGTCACCGGACTGCCCTTCGTCGAGCCGTCCGTCCTGGAAGCCGACCAGCACGCCGGGGCTGGTCGTCTTGAACCACAGCTCGGTGGTCAGGAAGGTGGAGGTCCGCAGGGTGTCCTCGGGCAACTCGACGTAGGAGTTGTCACCGTCGAACTCCGCACCCACGTCGCTGGTGGCAGCCAGCGCACCGCTTTTGCCGAGCCGCACGTCTCGGTAGAGGGCGTCGTTGAGCCCCGTACGTGAGGGTGCCGCACTCTTGGCAACCGAACCCTCGGTCTCACCAAGTCGCCAGTACGAGACGGGGTTACGGTCCAGGACGGCGCTGCGGTACAGCGAGCCGTCGGCGGTCTCGTACACCGTGCACTTGGTGCCGGAATCCGGTGCGCAGACCTTCTCCAGGCGGCCTCCGGAGTAGCTGTAGGTCCAGGTGAGACCGGGCTTTCCGCCACCGACCTCATTCGTGGTGACTGAGGCGACCCGGCCGTCCTTCCAGGTGAAGGCCAGAGCCCGCCCCGACAGCGCGTCCTTGGCCTGAGCCAGCCTGCCGTCGGCGTATGTCAGGTGCTGTTCCCGCCCGGCGCCGTCCGTGATCTTCGTCAGACGTCCGGCGGAGTCGAAGGAGTACAGGGTGGCCGAGCTGTCCCGCAGTACCCAGCCGCCGTCCTTGGTCTGGGTGAGGCTTCCCTTGCCTCCGGCCGGACCGGCGTAGCTGCCGTCGGTGTTGCGGCCGAACCGCACCCGGCTGCCGTTGGCGAGCGTGACGACCACGTCACCGGTGTCCTCGCGCAGAGCCCGCATGTCCCAGCGGGTCGACCAGCCCGCGCCGAAGACGTTGTCGGTGCGTGGGTCGAGGGAGTTGTACGTGCGGGTCACCGCCAGCTCGGGCCCGACGGTGGACACCGCGGCGTCGGTCGCGGCCGTCGAATAGTTACCGGCACGCGCGCCGAATTCACGGCCGGCGTCGCCGCCGAGGTAACCAGTCACAGCGGGCTGCGGCACCTGGGTGCTGAAGAACGCCGGATTGGGGCGAGTGGAGGTGTCCTTGCCGTCATAGACGTAGGCGTACCAGGCGTAGTTCTTGCCCCAGGACAGCCAGCCGCCGGGGACCGACCACTGCTGGGAGGCAGCACGCGGTCCCGTACGGCAGTTTTTGCGAGCGTCCTTGCCTTCGACCTCGCACACCTCGAAGGAGTACTGGAGCGAGCCGCTCGGATAGTGGTCGTGATCCTTGCCCGCGGCCCACAGCGTGGGCGTCAGCGAGGGCAGGATGCCCCCACTTCCCGGTGATTCGGCTGTGAGCTGCGGCGGGATGTTGGCGGCGGAGAACTTGATGGCGACACCCGGCACACCCCGATCGGTGAAGCGAATGGTGCCGACGTCCTCCATCGTCCACACGAGCGTGTAGGTCCCGGGCGCCATCGGGGCGATCGCGGCGTCGAGTGTCACGCTCTCCCCCGGCTTGACGTCACGGGGCATCGCGGTCCAGCGGACTTTGGCATCGTCGTTGAGGCGCTTGCCCTTGGCATCGAACAGGTCGTAGCGCAGCTTGTACTTGCTGGTCCTGCCCCAGGTGTCACGCCCCTGGTTGGTGACCGTGACCTTCATCGCGCCTTCAGAGGTGGCGGTCACCGGCTTGGTGAAGGCGCCGGCCTTGTACGCGGCCCCGTATTTGTCCCACGTCACGTCGAGGCTGGGCTTGCCGTTGGGGTAGTTGTCCGACCCGAACTGCTTCCACGCCCGGGAGTCGGACTCCGACGCCTTGACCGCCAGCCCATAGTTCTTCTTGCGACCGTGTGTCCAGTCGTCCACGAGCCTGCTGCCGGCTGTTCCCAGGTCAATGCTCTCCCAAGCCGGACCACACGCCCAGTTGTTGGTCCCTGCCGGTCGCCAGCCATGCGCGAAGCTCTGCGACGCCAGCGACGGCCCGGTGGCCGGCCCGGGGTACTTCTTGGTGCTCTTCTCTTCCCAGTTGGAGGTGATGGGATGGACTGTCACCGGACGTGCGCTGCACGAGTAGGACCAGGTGTTGTACAGCGACAGCCGCGCGCCGAGCACCCAGGCGTTCTTCAGCTCCGACTCCACACCGTTGAAGCGCAGGAAGGACGCCGCCTTGTGCTTACCGCCGTCGTAGGTTCCGACCTTGAGGATGGTGTCGCTGGAGAAGTTCTGGTCGTACGGGGACTGCACATACGTACCGGACGTGGCGGCAAGCGCCTTGACCGACGGGTCGACCTTCACCGGGAAGACCCGCTGCGGTGCGGTCAGCCACTCCTTGTCCAGGGAGACAACCAGAGTCTGTCGGCCGTCCTTGTCCTCCAGACCGTAGTGCACACCGGAGGAGACCTCACCCTGGTTCCCATGCTCGTCGAGGGCTGAGTCCTCCATCCAGCCCGGCGGCATCCAGGCCCGCTCACGACCGTCCTTGTCCGTGAACGCGACCCCGCCATGCTCGTCCAGCTTCGCAGTCAGCCCACGTGTGTCCAGAGGGAAACGCCACTCGGTAGGCGCCTCCTTGCCCTTGAGGACAAGAGTCTCCTTCACCGAGTCACTGCTCGCGAGGTACTCCAGGTCCGCATCCGGCCGCACGTCGCGATAGGCGACCAGCGCACCGTCCACAGCGCCCGCGTGGTGCGCGGCACCTTCGACCCCGTAGCCGATCGCGTGTCCCTCACCGACATCCATCGTCAACACCGGCGCGGCGTCCGCATGACCGGCGAAGGCGATGCCGGTCTCCGTCGACCGGGTCTGCCAACCCGGGGCTTCGGCACTCATGGTTCGCGGTCCTGCCGGGGACTCACGGCGGGTCAGCGTGGAGTCGATCTCCTGCCACTTCCCGTCCCTCGTCTGGAAGTTGACCGGCTCGTCGTAGAAACGCGTCGTGTACGTACCGTCCTCATTGCGGTACGTACGCTGCTGGCGCGCCCGCTCGTCCACGACCTCCTGGCTCGACGCGGCATCAAACCCCTTGGGCTCGGGCACGGGAGGCGCCTCGACTTGCTCGGCGGGATCCATGGCAGGCGGCGCGGCGGTAGCTCCTAGCTTCTTGCCGGTCAGCATGTCTTTGCCAGGAGCTTTCTGCTCTGCCGGCAGCTGGCCAGGGGCCTCCAACGCCCCGGCACGACCACCGCCGGCATGCGCGCGGGTGTCCGCAGCCGACGCCTGGTGTCCCCTGCCGTCAGCCGAACCCCACCGCTGCTCCGGCACATCCGAGAACAACGAACGAGTCCGATCCCACTTGGCCAACGCCAACGCGGCCTGCTCCGTGCCACACAGCACGGCGAGCACGAACACAAGGAGAGTTGCGACATAGCGCACACAACGCACAGAAAGCCCCCACAGAAAGCCAAAAACGATCAATGTCTATGACACTTGGAGGCTTCTTTGCAAATCTCACAGAAAGTCAGAACGGGAACCTTACGGATCTTTACGACACCGTGACGCCCCATCACTTGACAAAGTGACCAAATGAGACGAGAGGTGCCCCGCTTCTTCGCTGCGCCGCCCCTCTCAGCGCGAGCACCGGGCGGGGGTGCGGGCGCCCTGCAACGTGCTCGATGCGAGCGCACGACCAGGCACGGGAGGGATTGCGGTGACCACCTTGGTTTGCGGGCTGCACCCAATCCGGTTCAGGTGATTGCCCAGAGCTTGTCTGGGCGGTCATGCACGGATCCGGATGGTCAGGGTCGCTGCAGTGGCGGTGACAAAGGCTTGCTACGCGACCTGCCCTGACGTGATCGTCAGCACCTATCCGGTCGGCTGTCGCCCTGCACACCTGCACCCACATGGCGTGCCACAAAGCCGGGCGCTGGGGCACCCTCGACCAGAGGGCCTGTTGTGAAAGCGCTGGTCCCACGCGGTCTGGCATGCGTGGGCGGGGTCGTTGTCAGTGGCGTGGTGCATGATCGGCGCGTCAGTTCTTCTACGGGGATGGGGAAGCGCCATGCCGCCCACAAACCAGCAGGTTGCAGGGCACGCGTTTCTGCGGCAGATGTACACAGACACGTACTTCCCCGATCACGTCGTCGACCAGGGCAGGGCAATCCTGCTGCGACTGTGCGAGCGGATTGAGGCTGAGCGGCCGTCGGATCTGGAGGCCCTGTATGCACTCACCCAGGCCAGGCGCTTCTCATCAACCCCGATGCACGACTGTCGGACGCGGTGATCCCAGCCCCTGAGGCGGCAGCCAGCGAGCACCTTCTCGATGTCTGCCGCACATCGAGAAGCACGGCTACCTGCTCGTCCGCGACGACGCCCACCGAGTCTGCGGGATCGTGACTCCTTCCGACGTGGCCGTGGAGTTCCGCAGCCGTGTCAGCCCGTTCGTCCTCGTTGAGAAGGTTGGCAAGGTCTGCCTTCACGCAGCCGAGTCGTGCTGACGACCACTCACCCGCGAACATCCCCTTCTATGTCCCGACTGCTACGCCCCCAACGGCCCTCTCCGTCATGGCGGCTGATGATTCTGCTGCAGGAGATCGCGCAAATAGTGCTCGCGTCGACGCTCGATGGCCAGGACACCCACGAACGGCCCGGCCGCGGCGACAAGTAGGCAGGCGGTGCGCATCAACCCGTCGCCGGATCCCACTCCTGACGCCAGAAGGACCACCGCGAGGAAGGCGGCCCCGAAGCAGATGACTCCCGGCTTGTGTATGTGCGGCTGCCACAGTACGTAGGGGCCGACCGGGCTGTTCGTCTCCAGATCGGGGAGGGGGCCGGTGACCGGTACACCCGGCGGGGCTTCCCCGGGTGTACCGATGGGCATTGCTCCCCGCACGTATCGACCGTTGTCCAGGATGAGCAGGGCAGGGGTGGACCATTCCGGGCGGTCTTCCACCCTGGGGGTCCAATACACGTGGCCTTGGGCATCTTTGAGCGTGTCCGCGAGCGGGACGGGGTCGAGGCACCGGTCGAGCAGCAGGTCACGGTTTCCGCTCGGTGCGGCAAGGCGCAGTGAGGGCTTCAGGACTGACCCTGGTTGCTTCGGGGTGCCGCGGATGGTGGGGCGCCTGAGATGGTTGCCGGCGCTGGCCCCGGCGATCCGGACCCGGAGCATTCGGGTTTCGTCGTTGTTGTCGAACACTCCGTCCGAGGCTTGTGGGGCGGCCCGGGTGCGTAGGGCCGCTACGGCAGTCCCCAGGGGAATGAGGCTGTAGATGGCCAGTATCACCAGGTCACGCGACCCCGCGGGCCCGCCGAGGACTGCGCGCAGCTCAGCGCGGCTGTCCAGGATTACCCCGGCGGTGGGGGCGTCCGCGGCGTACAGGCCCGGGAACCGGTCGCCCGGGTGCGGCGGTTGGGGGGTCTGCACCGTTCCCTTGAGCTGTGGCATCTCTTCCCCGGATCGGGCGGTGGCCACGATCGTGACCGTGACCGCGGACTCGTAGTACCTGTAGTTCCTGCCGTTCTTCAGGTACGAGTGGTGGACCTGCCTGACCGTCGTATCCGAGATGCGCGGGTGGTGAGCGAGGATCGTGGCCACCTGGGGTGTGCTCGCCGTCATGGAGAGGAGCAGCATGACGAGCGGCAGCGGCAATGCCGTCAGGGCGAGCAGGACAAGTTCGAGGCGTCTTTCGGGCCACCAACGGGTCCGTCGCCGTCCCGCCGGGCCAGGCCGGTCCGGGTCCGGCTTCGCCAGGCCGGCGGGTACCGGGCGTCTACTCGCCCGCAGCCACCACACCAGGACCGCTCCGGCGGACACCGCCAGGCAGGCCAGCAGATCCCAGCGGGGATACGGGGCCACCTTGCGTACCAGCAGACAGATCAGGAATGCAGCGGCACCGCCCCAGGCCACCGCCGTGGCCAGAGTGGTCCCCGCATCGCGTTCCCTCACCCGAATACGTCCTTCACTGATCCCTCCTTCGGATCCTTATTCGGCCCTTGTGGTGTACCGGTGGCCTCGCTCTGTCCGCCGTTGGGAAGGATGACGTCGTGCAGCGGTTTGGCGATGGCCCCGGCACCGCCGTAGATGATTCCCTGGGCCGGGCCCTCGATCGGGAAATGCGGGCCCTCCCGCCCGGGTGGCAGGTGCCTGTTCGCGCCGTGCACGGCACCGCCCGCCACTGCGCCACCAGCCCCGTTGACTCCGGCGTCCCAGAGCATGTCGAGCCCGCTGACGTGGTCCTGCGGGTTGCCGTCGAGGTTCTTCGCCCCATCGACGGCGAGCCCACCGGTGATGCTCCCGGCGGCGCCGCCCAGTAGGTCACCCGCCAACGGCCGACCCAATTTCCCTAGTTTACGGGCGACGGCGAGCCCGGGTCCGGTACCGGCGACGGCGGAGAGCCCGCCTTGCCAGGTAACGTCGCCCAGGTTGGTGTCCTGTCCGGTGAGGGCGTTGGTGATGACGGTGCCACCGGTATTGCTGGCCCAGTTGACGAGTACGTTCTTGAGGAACCGATGTTCCTTCGCCAGCCGGGAGATGACTTTGAAGGCCTCGCTGACCTTCCGCAGGATGGTGCCGAGTGTCTTGGCGAGTTTGGCTGCACGAGCGGCAAGTTGGGCGGCTCGGGCAGCCCCCGCAGCCGCCGAGAAGCCCATGGTCAGAAAGGACATACCGACGGAGACACCGATGGAGATGCCGATCTCCAGGTAGATCTCGTGTATCTCCCTGTTGATGTCCTCAATGGCGTCTGCAGCCTTGTCGAGGCTGTGTGCCGCCTCGGGTAATTGCGGCAGGGTCTTTCCCATTGCCGTATTGAGTTTCTTCCAGTGCTCCGCGAAGGAATCCGCGGCCGGCCCGCGCCACCCGGTTTCCAGGGTCCGCTGTACCTCGCGGTCCAGATCGCGGAACATGGTCTGGAGGTTTTCGTGGAGGTCCCGCCAGCCTTTGGCGGCCGAGCGCAGGGCGTCCGGATCGCCGCCGGGATTGATGATTTCCAGGCCGGCCTCGTAGACCTGTTCCGCTACGGACTCGTCACCGCTCATGCGCCACGCCCGTGGCTGAAGCTGGTGGCCACGGACGTGTCCGTGCCTGTGGCGTTCTGCTGGACCGTGTGCAGGCCCTGGCTGATGTGGTCGAGGTGCTGCCGCAGTGCGTGCAGCGACTCCACCATGTCATTGGATATCTCGGTGTATGCGGAGGTGACTTCCTCGGACTCCGTGAGGACGCCGAAGCCGTCGTCAATCACCTCGGCATCGGTCTTCGCTCGGAATTCCTTGGTATAGCTCTCCAGGTCCGTTCCGTAGGTTTCGAAGCTCTTCGTTAACTTGGACAGAGCCTCTACGTCCACTAACGACTCGCCTTTGGGCACGAGTCTCCTCCTGTCCTCTCCGATGTCCACCGAATGTATGGGTACCGAGGTACGAGGGTGGCGCCAAAATCCTAGAGACACAGTGATTGGCAAGAGGGCCCTCAGGGCTCCTCCTTGTCGCGATCTTGTCGGACCCCTAATACGGGCCAGGGGATCAGCGTGGCGAGCAGCGGACGTCAAGTGGGCCCGGCGAGGCGGCCTCCGAGCCGCTGGCCGACTGGTTAATTCGCCCCGCATCACCGGCATGTGTCACCATCCGAGTCTCGACCAGGCCAGTGCGTCGGGGTCTCTGACCGTCGGCCCAACGCCCGCGCTCCGGGCCATGCCGGCGGGCGGACTCGCGGCCTTCGAGGGAGCGGCGCGGATGTACTCGCGTTCCACGTTCCATGCCGGACATGGCCTACAGCGCGGTGAACACGGCGCCAGAGGGGCCGTGTGAGTCTTGGAGTTCGCCGGTGAGGAGCTCCAAGGCAATGTCGCTGGCCTGCGGTTCCTCGGCCAGCATGGTCAGGTCGATGCCGCGACCGAGGCGCACGAGGATTCCTTGTTGGTTGAGGCATCCATGGCGACCCCATGGGCCCACCTTTATCCTTTCATTGCTGCACCTTGGGCAGAGTCTGATGGGCTGTCGCAGATATGACCAGGGGGGATGAGCATGGCGATTGAGCTGCCTGAAGAGGTGGTGTCGTTCCTTCAGTTCATCGGGGTGAACTGGCCGAACGTCAACGAGGACAAGGTCCGCGAATTCGCTTCCCACGTGAGGGACTTCGCGCAGAAGATCGACGACACGCACAAGGACTCCACCGCGACGATCCACCAGATGGCCGAGGTGTACCAGGGCGCGTCCTATGAGGCGCTGCTGGCCAAGTGGGCCCAGCTGTCAGGCAGCCATATGACGGAGCTGGTCAATGCCTGTCACACGGTGGCGAGTGCTCTGGATATCGCAGCGGACACCATCGTGGCGATGAAGATGGAGGCGATCGCCGAACTCATCGTGCTGGCCATCACATTCATAGCGGACCAGGCGGCAGCGGTCGCCACCCTCGGGATCGCGGAGGCGGCCGAGGCACTGGTCATAGCGGCTGGCAAGAAGCTCGTGAACTTCCTTGAGCAGCAGTTGGAGCAGTACATCATCGGCCAGGTCATCGAAGCGGCGATCAACCCCTTGGTGGAGGTGGTCGGCAAGGCGGTGAGCGGCATGGTTTTCCAGGCAACCCAGTCCGCGCTCGGTGTCTCCGCCGGCGGCGGGGGCGGTGCGGGGGAGAGTTTCTCGATCCATCCGGAGGAGTTGCACGCGCGCGCCGAGCTGTTGCGCGGGCATGCGCGGACAGTGGCGTCGCACGCCGCTGAGTTCGAGTCGAAGGCTGCGGGGGTGAGCTTCGAATGAGCAACCGGATCGTCAAGGCGTTGGAACACGGCGCAGAAAAGCTGGGCAAGACCCTGGCCAAGGACGCGAGCAAGGCCATCCAGGATCTTTACCACGATGCCGGGGGCCGGCTGAAGAAGGTCGCCACCAACCACGCCGAGAACGACGCCAAACACGCTGCGGAACTCGACAAGCTCCTCAAGGGCAACAAGCACGACTTGCCGCGCGCCCCGCGCACCACGGGCACCGGCGGCCGCCCCGGCAGCAATACGTCCGCTGGAGGCAAAGGCCGTGAACAGGTGGCGAACCCGCGTGAAGCCGGTCGCCCGAAGGACTCCGTCTGCCAGGGCGGTGAACCGGTCGACATGGCGACGGGGCGGATGTTCATCGAGCAGATGGATGTCTCACTTTCTGGCTCTCTGCCGCTGCTGTTCAAGCGTTCCTTCGAGTCGGGCTACCAGGCCGGGCGTTGGATGGGACCGCGCTGGGTCTGCACCTTCGACGAGCGGCTGGAGATCGACGATGAGGGTGTGGTCTACCTCAGCGCCGACCGCACAGCGCAGGCGTATCCGCACCCGACCGCCGGTGAGCCCGCCCAGGCATCGGCCGGTGCCCGCCTCGACCTCGACGTCGACGAGCTGACTGGTGACTACGCCCTGACGGACGTCACCACGGGGCTGGTCCGGGAGTTCACCCGTCAGCCCGACGGCGAGACGGCCCTGCTGACCGGGATACGTGACCGGGCAGACCGCCGGGTCGACTTCGCCTACGACGCCCACGGCGCCCCGCTGTGCATGACTCACTCCGGCGGCTACCGGCTCCTGGTCACCACAGAAGCGGGCCGGATCACCGCCCTGCACCTGGCCGGCGCGGGCGAAGACGGTCAGGAAGTCCTCCTGACGCGCTACGGCTACACCGACGGCCACTTGACGGAGGTCTACAACTCCTCCGGCCGTCCCCTGCTCTTCGCCAACGACGCGCAGGGCCGGATCCTTTCCTGGACCGACCGGAACGGCACCCGATACCTCTACACCTACGACGAGTTCGACCGGGTCGTGGAAGAAGGCGGAGCGGACGGCTCGCTCAGGTTTCACTTCGAGTACGGCGATCCCGACCCGGTCACCGGTCTCAAAGTTCATTCCGAGACCAACGCGCTTGGCCACACCACCCGTTATCAGATCAATGAGCACGCCCAGGTCGTCGCCGAGACGGACCCGCTCGGAAACACCACGTTCTTCGAACGGGACGAGTACGACAACCTGCTGTCCCAGACCGACCCGCTCGGGCGCACGACCCGTTTCGAGTACGACGACACGGGCGGTCTCGTCAATGTCACGCGTCCGGACGGTGAGCAGTCCACCGCGTCCTACTTCGGCGATTCAAGTCTGCCTTCGCTGATTACCAGGCCGGGTGGTCTGACCTGGCAGCAGACCTTTGACGAGGCCGGCCGGCGCACCTCTCTCACGGACCCCATCGGCGTCACCACACGCTACGGCTACGACGAGTCCGGGCACCTGGCTTCCGTCACCGACGCTCTCGGCAACTCCACCCGCGTCCGCTGCAACCCGGCCGGTCTGCCCATCGAGGTGACCGACCGGGCCGGAGCCACCAGCCGGTACGAGCGCGACGCCTTCGGCCGGGTCACCGCCATCACCGACCAGCTGGGCGGCGTCACCCGGCTGGCCTGGAGCGTCGAAGGGAGTCTCACGTCCTACACGGCTCCTGACGGGAGCACCGAGTCCTGGGCTTACGACGACGAGGGCAACCTCCTCGCGCACACCGATCGGCTCGGCCTGGTCACCACCTTCGAGTACACGCCCTTCGAGACCCTCGCTGCCCGCACCAACCCCGACGGCACCCGTCTCACCTTCAGCTACGACGCCGACATGCGGCTCGTGGGCGTCACCAACGCTCTCGGGCAGACCTGGGAGTACGTCTACGACGCCGCCGGCCAGTTGATATCGGAGACCGACTTTCACGGCCGCAGCGTCAGCTATCAGCTGGATGCCGCGGGTCAGCTCATCTCGCGAACCAGCCCCTTGGGCCAGCAGATCCGGTTCCGCTACGACGTACTCGGTCAGCTGGTGGAGAAGAACGCCGACGGGGCCGTCACCAGCTACACCTACGACCTCGCCGGACACCTGCGCCGAGCAACCAGCCCCGACGTCACTCTGCTCCGCACCGTTGACGGTCTCGGCAACCTGGTCACCGAGACCGTCAACGGCCGGACCCTCACCCACACCCGGGACAACCTCGGCCGACGCACTGGGCGGACCACTCCCGGCGGCCATTCCAGCACCTGGACCTACGACCAGGCCGATCGCCGCACCTCCTTGTCCACCGCCGCCGGCCGCCTCACGTTCGCCTACGACGCAGCCGGCCACGAGGTTGAGCGCAGCCTCGGCGACCACCTCACGTTGGCCAGTTCCTGGGACACCGAGCACCGCCTCACCGGCCAGATCTTCAGGTCTGGGCAGTCGGTGCTGCAACGCCGCGACTACACCTACCGCGCCGACGGCATCCTCACCGGCATCGACGACCAGCTCAACGGTCCTCGCGCCTTCGACGTCGACACCGTCGGTCGCGTCACCGCCGTACGGGCTGCCTCATGGACCGAGCGGTACGCCTACGACCCCGCCGGCAACCTCACCGAGGCGAACTGGCCCGCGACCGGTCTCCACGCGGCGGCACTCGGTACCCGGGCGTACGAGGGCACGCAGCTCACCACCGCGGGCCGGGTACGTTACGAATACGACGCTGCCGGCCGCACCACTCTCCGCCAGATCACCCGCCTGTCGAAGAAGCCCGCCACCTGGCACTACACCTGGGACGCCGAAGACCGCCTCACCCACGTCACCGCTCCTGACGGCGCCCGCTGGCGGTACGTCTACGACCCGTTCGGCCGGCGCATATCCAAGGAGCGCCTGGCCGCGGACGGGAGCACCGCAGAAGAGCGAACCTACTTCACGTGGGACGGCTCGAACCTCGCCGAGCAGACGACGTACGCGCCCTCCCTACCCGGCCCCTACAGCATGAGCTGGGACTATCGCGGTCTGCACCCCCTTGCCCAGACCGAGACCATCACGAAGACGGCAACAACCGACATCTCGCAGGACCAGATCGACCGCCGGTTCTTCGCGATAGTCACCGACCTCGTCGGCACCCCGACCGAACTCGTCGACACGGCAACCGACACCATCGCTTGGCGAACCGTCCCTACCCTCTGGGGCAACACGAGCTGGGCGGCCGGCAGTACGACCAACACACCGCTGCGCTTCCCCGGTCAGTACTTCGACCCCGAGACCGGCCTCCATTACAACCTCAACCGCTACTACGACCCCGAGACCGCCCGCTACGTCACTCCCGACCCGCTCGGCCTCAGTCCCGCTCCCAATCCTGATGCCTACGTCCACAACCCTCACACGTGGTGCGACCCGCTCGGTCTCATGCCGAAGAACCAGGGCAACCCGCTCAAGAAGGAGTTGATGGGTCTGGGAAAGGAACGAGTCCAGCACGTCGCCGACAGTCTGGGCGAGGACGAACGGCCTCCCGGGGCTTACGCCGTGGGCAAGGATCGGACCACCGGAAAAATCTATTACGGTGACAGCGGCCCGGAAACGGGGCACGAAAAGGCTGTGATCGATGCAATGCCCAAGGAATCTCAACGCAAGGAGACAGACAATCGCCCGCCCGGCGTGTGTGCTGAGCCTCGGATGTTCACCAATGCGATCAAGGACGGCGCAGACCCCAAGAACATTGATCTCGTGACCGTCAACCCCAAGGGGGGAAAATTCAAGATGTGCGAAAATTGCAGGACATGGGTTCCCGGCTTCGGAGGAGAGGTCCTGACAGGATGAACGGCACCCCAGAGAGGCGGGCGCTACAGGAACTGCGGGACGCCCTTTCGGGACCTGCTACTTTCGAGGTCCACCCGCTGGACATCGAGGAAGCCTGCCAGCGGTACACAGAAGACGGGTACGAGGTAACTGACCAGCTCCGAGAATTCCTGGAGAGCTATGGCGAGCTCACCATGGTCCTGAGGTTCCAGAACTCGGAGATGGAGCTCACGACATCCGTTGAACGGACCCTGGAGAGCACACACGCTACGCCCCGGAACGTTCGCATCTTCGCCAAAGAGCTTGGTCAGCCGGTCTCGCTGGTCGGCACCGCATTCGTGACCGAGGAGGCTGTGCTGCTGGCAGAGAACGGCGATGTCCTGTTCGTCGGAGACGCCGGATACCAGCGGATCGCGAATGGCTTCGAGAATGCAGTACGAGCGCTCGTTACGGGCAACTGGGACAGGACATTCTTCTGAACCGGTGCCGTCCCTGGTGGCCCTTGCCCTGGCCACCAGGGACCGTCACTCGTTTCACCGAAACGACGGCAGGAAGCTGCGGCTCAGGAGATTCGTCTCTCTGTCGCGATGCCGGCCGAGTCTCGCTTGAGGGGGCCCGAAAAGACATCGCCGACGTCAAACGGCGTACCGGTACTCGTTGATGGCGCCGCCGAGGATGCGGGTGCACAGGAGTCGACAGCAGCCGAGGTCGTGGACGGTGGCGGGCTGCCCGGAGGCGTGACGGGGCGTTGATCTCGGGCCGGGTGAGGTCGATGCCCGTTGTAGTGCCGCAGTCACGCGCGGTACGGACCGTACATGCCGATCGGCAGGTACGGCTCGCTGAACACCCGGCCCTCGTCAGCCAGTTGCACTCACATCACGCAAGATGATCTACCGGTCCAGGCCCGCCGTGCTGGCGCAGCGGCCTGGGCTCGCGTCCCTCCGCGCATCGGCGTCTTCCGTAGCGGGGGCCTGGAACGGCCCGGGCACACCTCGGTCAGGCAGGCCGGCAACTCCCCCCCCCCCCCCCGCTGGACACGGTTGACCCTCGGGGAGGCGGCAAGCAGCAGACGGTTCGCGCCCTGGCCATCCCGGCATCCCGGCATCCCGGCATCCCGGCATCCCGGCATCCCGCGAGCGTCCAATGACGACCGTGGCCGCCGCCTGCCTCTTGGTCAACGAGATCCCCGACCAGATCAACTCCTGGAACGCGGACGAAACCCTTCACTTGGACCGCTACCGCCACCACCAACCAGATCCTCGCGAGAGCCCGCCTGACACAACGCAACATCAGGAAGCTCGTCGCGAACAATACAAAGCGACGCGAGCGGGATCACGAGCCACTAGGGGCGCCCTCGCCACACCCGAATCTCACATTCGACCAAATATCGAATGCGTGCATTTCGTTGATATGTTTTATCGAAGTGACGCGCGAAGGGCATTCACCCCGCCATGGCGGCGTTGCGGCAGAGCAGTTAGATTAACGCGTTCCGGCATCTTCCCCTGCGACGCGCATCGCTGTACGATTCGCGTAAGGGGGGAGTGACCTTGGGCGGGCAATCACTCTGCCCTGCGTGCAGCGCGCGTAGGCGCACTATTTCGTTAAGCTCATTTACCCGGAACTCACTCACCCCTGCTGCGAAACCGTGGCTTCTTTCCGGATTCACGGAGTGATGAAGTGCCTTAATTCGGGCTCATGCAACCCTGTCTTGAGTATTTTTTTCGCGTAGGGATTGTCCCTGTCCCGGTGTAGATCTATTTCCTCTCGGAAGGAGGAGGCATGTGCACTGAAAAGAGTGTCCAGGGAAGCCTGGAGGAAGACGTCGGGAAGATTGCGGGCACGTCGTCGACGTGGCGCCGCCGTCTCATCCGTCTCGGTGTCTACGGACTGTTCGCGGCTCTGGCCGGAACCGCGGTGATGGCCACGGCCGCGCCCGCCGCGCCGTCGCGGACGGCCGGCATCACGGCCGTCAACATCATCTGCAAGAGCGGCACAGGAGGCGTGACGAAGACCGACGACCCCTCGGAGCCGGGCGAGTCGGTCAAGTACCAGGCAAGGGGGTCGTGCGACGTCACAGGCACGGAGAACGGCATCGCCATCGGCACGGCAACGTTCTCCATCCCGCGGAACAACTGCGCGGGCGCAACGACGAACGTCACGGCAAAGGTCACCTGGCCCGATGGGCAAACCAGTACCGGCGCGGGAACTGTGGTGTGGACCGCCACTGCCGGCCACGGACTCTCGGGCAGCATCGCCAGCGGCTCGATCACGGGCGGCGCCTTCACGGGCGCGATGGTGAAGGGTGACGGCATCGCTCCTGAGCAGGTTCGGCTCGACTGCATTTCCAGCGGGACCTTCGCCGGGGCCACCGGCTCCGGTAGCGGGGCAGTGACCTGAACCTGAGGGGTTCAACGGGCTTGCGCCGGGCGTTACATACCCCTGGCGCAAGCTCCAGCAAAAGGATCTCGGTAACCGTTGACAACGGCAGCGATCAGCCCCTGCTCCGTGACGGAGATTCTCCGGGCAGGCTCTCTTCCATCCTTTCCGCATTCACGTTCTCCACCGACCTCTTCCTGCGACCGAAGTCGGTCTCCTGACGGAGCTGATGCGGTGCGCCCTGCACAGCCAGCGGCCGCACGCCAACGGTGCGCGTGCGCCACCTGGGGCTGGGTACAAGCCAACTCCCGGTCAGCTTCATCAAAGCAGCCGAGCAACTGACCGCTGGCAAGGGCCGGCACATCGTCGATTTCGGAGACTGACGGGACTGGGCGACGCGGCGTCCGCATCGTCGCGGTTGCCGTCAACGTGGCGAGCTCGAATTCCAGACGCTCGCCTACCGCCCCTACGTGCCCGATCTGGGAGGACGCGTGTTCGTGACGCTCGGCCGTGCCGCCACCCGCCGCAGGTGGGTCTTTCTCGTGGTGCCCCTGGTGCTGGCCGCGTTGGCGGCGGTTGCGGCGTCAGACATCCACGACCGGCTCAGCTACGGGGGATTCATCGCGCGCGACGCCGAGTCGAACCGGGCCGCCATAGCGGTCCGGGAACGCATTGGGCGAGGTGGCGCGGACGTGATCGCGATCTACCGCAACCCCCGCCATACGGTGGGGGAGACGGTGTTCCGCCGGGCAGTGGAGGGTTCGCTGGCGTCCGTGCCGAAGGGGACCATCGTCTCCACGATGTCGTATTGGTCGCGCGAACTGCCCCTGCTCGCTTCGAAGGACCGCCATGCGACAGCCGTCCTCATCATGCTCGCTGGAGCGGACGACACCAGCCGCACGGCCAGTTATCACCGGCTGCGCCCAGCGTTGCGGGCGGCGGGCTTCCGCATTCAGTACACCGGGCCGATCGCGTTGGTCGACGGGGTCGCCGAGAGGGGCCTGGCGGATGTAAACCGGGCCCGGCTCATCGCGCTTCCCCTGGTGTTTGCTCTGCTCCTGCTGATCTTCCGAAATCTGCTGGCCGCCCTGCTGCCGGTGGTCATCGGTGGGCTAAGCATCAGCATCACGCTGGGCGTACTCGTACTGCTCAACGACGTGGTGGAGATCTCGGCCATCACCCTGAGCCTGGTGACCGCGCTGGGGCTGGCCCTGGGAGTGGATGCCGCCCTGTTCGTCGTCGGCCGGTTCCGCGAAGAACTCGCCGGCCGTGACAGCGTGTCGGACGCGGTCTCCACCGCCTGCGCGACCGCCGGCCGCACGGTGTTCTTTTCCGGGGCGACCATGAGCGGCATCGCTCTGGGATTCCTGCTCTTCCCTGTCGGCATCCTGCGGTCGATCGGTGTCGCCGCGGCCATCGTCATCACCGTCAGCGCCGTTCTCAGCGTCACCGCGCTGCCCGCCGCGCTGGCCCTCCTGGGCCCGCGCCTTATCGCTCGACGGCTCCGCCCGCCACGGTGGAAGCGTGCGGCCGAGGGAGAGGGGCCCTGGGCCAGACTCGCCGGGGCGGTGATGGCCCGGCCAGGGCACTACACGATCGGCGTCCTACTGACCCTGCTCGTCCTGACAGCACCCTTCGCACACATCACCCTCGGGTTCCCCGACCAGCGAACCCTGCCCGCCGACGCGCCGGCCCGCCTGGCCTCCGAAGCCCTGCAACGCGACTTCGCACTCGGCGGACTGGACGCCGTACAGGTGGTGGTCACCGTCCCGCACCGACTCGACACCCGCACCGGACAGCGGACACTCACAGCCTGGGGCAACGAACTCATCCATCTGCCCGGCGCGGGTGCCGGGCTCATCGCCGCGACGTCCCAGCACAGCGCAGTGATCTACCTGACCCACGACGGCAGCGCCGAGGACCCGGCCACCCGCACACTGGTGCAGCGCATCCGCGCGCTGCACCCACCGGACGGCGGACAAGTGCTGGTCGGCGGACTGTCGGCCATGGCCCAGGACACCCTCCAGATGCTGGGCCGACGACTGCCGTGGGTCCTGCTCTCCATCGCGGCTTTCACCTATGTGTTGCTGCTGACGACGTTGCGGTCGGTGGTCCTGCCGGCGAAGGCGCTGCTCGTCAACGCGTTGTCCATCGGCGCCTCCTTCGGCGCACTCGTATGGATCTTCCAGGACGGGCACCTGACATGGCTGGTTGGTGCAGGCCGCACCGGCTATATCGATGTCACCCAGCCCGTGACCATGCTGATCCTCCTGATCGGCCTCTCGACGGACTACGAGCTCCTCCTCCTGTCGCGCATCCGCGAGCAGTACGACGCCACCGGCGACAATGCCGTTGCGGTCTCGACCGGGCTACAGCGGTCCGCTCCCATGATCACCGCTTCCGCGGCGGTGGTGCTGGTCGTCAGCGCGATCTTCACCACCAACGGCGTGATTCTGGTCAAGGAGTTGTCCATGGGCGTGTTCATCGCTGTCGCGCTGGACGCCAGCCTCGTCCGGGCGCTGCTCGTTCCGGCCATCATGCGGATGCTGGGGCGAGCCAACTGGTGGCTACCCGGAACACGCAAACCTCGGTCCCAAGCATCCGGTACATCAGGCGGGCTCGTGTCCTGACCACGGAAACACACCAGGGGCAGCGAAGAACACGGATGAGGTTGAGTTCAGCCCCGAAGCGTCATGGGCACTGGCAGACACGCCCGCGGTGCTCGAACGCGGTCGCACGGCCGCCGGTCGCTGGCCCCATTCGTCGCCACTGCCCGTGCAGCGCCTGGCGAGCGTGAGTCCGCTCCGCGGAACGGCGAATAACCAGGCGGTAAGTGAAGGGCGCTCAACCATGCTCGTACAGTTTTCGCCGCCAAACTCCATGGCAGGAATGCGATGCGCTTTTTTTTCGGGCAGAGTTTCATGGCACGTACGATCGGGCCGTTAGCAGTCGGCTTTCTTGGCGAAGCCGATCCAGCGGCGTCGATCGCTGTCCGGTCGGACAGCTGAATACCCGGTAAACGGGCGATCCCAGTTGGCATCTACCGGGGGAATGGCAAAGGCGCTAGCCTCACAAAGAGCGCCCAATAATCCCGTTCCCGCGGAGGCGGCAATGGGTTTCGGCTGCTTCTTCCGTTGGTCGCTGTCTGAGTGGGGTGCCCAGTGGTGCGAACCGATGCCGTCGACCGCCGCCTGGCTCACGATCCGATTGCGATCGTGGGCGTTGCCGGGAAGTTCCCTAAGGCCCGGGACGTACAGGAGTTCTGGGACAACATTGTCGCGAGCCGGGACTGCTCCGAGGAGGTCCCCGAGGCGTGGTGGAGCACGGACGACCACTACGACCCCGACCCCTTCGCCGAGGACCGGACCTACTGCCGCCGCGGGGCGTTCCTGGCTCCGGTGGTGTTCGATCCGCGGGAGTTCGGGATGCCGCCGAACAGCGTCGACTCCGTGGGCCTGGTGCAACTGCTGAGCTTGATGGTGGCCAAGGAGGTGCTGGCCGATGCGGCCCGCGGGCGTCGGGACTGGCTCGATCCGGAGCGTGCCGGGGTGGTGCTCGGGGTATGTGGGTCCAACTCCACCTTGATCCCACTCGCCTCCCGGCTGCTCGCTCCCGAGATGGTGCGGACGATGGTCGCCTTCGGGATCCCCGAGGAGCAGGCACGCCGGGTCATGCGCACGCGTCTGGCCGGCTTGCCGCCCTGGACCGAGGACTCCTTCCCCGGAGTCCTGGGCAACATCGTCTCCGGCCGGATCGCCAACCGGCTGAACCTGCGGGCCGCCAACCACACCGTTGACGCGGCCTGCGCCAGCTCGCTGGCCGCGCTGCGCTCAGCTGTCGATGAACTCCTCAGCCGTCGGGCCGACTTGATGCTCACTGGAGGCTGCGACGCGGACAACTCGATCGTTCCCTATATGTGTTTCAGTAAGACGCCCGCGCTGTCACCGAGTGGACGGGTACGGCCCTTCGACGCGGAGGCGGACGGCACGCTGGTGGGCGAGGGCGTCGGGATGCTGGCGCTCAAGCGCCTGGGCGACGCCGAGCGGGATGAGGACCGGGTCTACGCGGTGCTGCGGGGCCTGGGCAGCTCCAGCGACGGGATGGCGCAGAGCATCTACGCGCCCTGCGGTGAGGGCCAGTTGGTCGCGCTGCGACGGGCGTACGAGGACGCCGACTGCGCGCCGCGGTCGGTGGAGCTGATCGAGGCTCACGGCACCGGCACCCCGGCCGGCGACAGCGTCGAACTGAACGCGCTCAGCGAGCTGCTGGCCACCCCAGGCGGGGGCCGCTTCGCCGCTGTCGGAAGCGTGAAGTCGCAGATCGGCCACACCAAGGCCGCGGCCGGGGTGGCCGGGATGATCAAGGCGGTGCTGGCGTTGCATCACAAGGTGCTGCCGCCCACCATCAATGTGGACACCCCCAACCCGGCCGCCACCGCCGAGAACAGCCCGCTCTACCTCAACACCACCGCTCGCCCCTGGGTGCGTGACGCCTCCCGGGGGGTGCGCAGGGCGGGCGTCTCCGCGTTCGGATTCGGAGGGGTGAACTATCACGCCGTCCTGGAGGAGCATCCCGGTGGGGCGGGGCACCTGGAGCATGCGCTGCACCGCACTCCGGAGGCGTTGTTGTGGCATGCCGTCGACCCGGACGAGCTACGCGAGCGCCTGGAGCAGGGCGATGCCGCGGACGACGGTCCGGTACCGGCCGGGCACGCCCGGGTCGGTTTCGTGGCCACCGGGCAGGAGCACCGCGACGCGCTGCTGGCCACGGCCATCCAGCAGCTACGGGTGAACTCCGGCCATGACAGCTGGAGCCACACTCGGGGCATCCACTACCGCCGACGGGCCCTGCCGCCGGAGGCGAAGGTCGGCGCGCTCTTCTCCGGCCAGGGCAGCCAGTACGTGGAGATGGGTTTGCATGCCGCGATGGCCGTGCCCCCAGTGCGAGCCGCCTTCGACACCGCCAACGCGCTCTTCCCCTCCTCCGACAGTCTGGCCCGCGCGGTCTTCCCGCCACCCGGCCACCGGGAGGAGCGGGCGTGTGAGGACCGGCTGCGGCGCACGGCCTACGCGCAGTCGGCGATCGGTGCACTGTCCATGGGCCAGTACCGCTACCTGCGGGAGCTGGGATTCGTTCCGCACGGACTGCTCGGACACAGCTTCGGGGAACTGACCGCACTGTGGGCGGCCGGCGTCTGGGACGACCAGGCGTTCCTGGCGCTGGCACACGCGCGTGGGCGGGCCATGGAGCCCCCGCCGGGCCGGGAGGGCGACGCCGGCACCCTGGCGGCGGTCCGGGCACCGGAGCCGGAGATCCGGCAGGCGCTGTCCGAACACGCCGATCTGACGGTTTGTCACCGTAATGCCCCGAACGAGTACGTGGTCGGTGGCCCGGTCCCCGCCGTGGAGCGGTTTGTGCGGGAATGCATCACCCGGGGGGTCCCGGCGCAGCGGCTGCCGGTCGCCGCCGCCTTCCACACCTCCCACGTGCAGCACGCGGTCGAGACGTTCGGCGCGGCCTGTGCCGCGACCGCGTTCGTGTCCCCCACCCTGCGGGTCTATGCCAACACGCCCGGCGCCGCCTACGGCCAGGACCCAGAGGCCAACCGCCGCACCCTCGTCGAGCAGCTTCGTCGACCGGTCGACTTCGCCGCCCGACTGGAGGAAATGTACGCGGACGGTTTCCGGATCTTCGTGGAGTTCGGGCCCAAGCACATCCTGACCGGTCTGGTGGAACGAACCCTGGGCGAACGCGGCGTGACGGCGGTCGCCTGCGACATCGGCGGTGCCGCCGACAGTTGCGCGGCCTTGAAGCAGGCCGCTGTCCGACTTGCAGTTCTGGGGCTGCCGCTGAGCGGCATCGGCCGCTACGACGCCCCGCCGCGGGCCGAACGCCCCGTCCCTTCGAAGGTCGCCCGCACCCTGGAGGGTCCGCTCTTCGCGACCGTGTCCCGCCGCCCCACCTACGAGAGGCTGCTCGCCGAGGAAGGGGCTCGTCCCAGCGCAGAAGAGCGCCGGGCCCCGTCCCAGGAACAGACCTCGACGCCCGCTGTCGCTGCGGGCCCCGCCGTACGCGAGTGGCAAACCGACCCGCTCTCCCGTGCCGCCGCCGAGCATCTGGCCGCGCACACCCGTTACCTGGACGGCCAGCTGCACACGGCGGAGCAGTTGACCCGCCTGCTGAGCCAGAGCGCCGCGGACGGGCGGGTGGACGTGTCACTGGCTGCCGCGGTCAGCGCCGTCGCCGAGCACAGCCTGGCACTGGGGAATGCGCACACCAGGGCCGGGGAGGTCGTCACCAGCCTGCTGCGACTGCCCGCCAACGGCCAGGTGCCGCTGCTGGGTCCGTACCCGCACGGCGATGCACCACCGGAGCTGCCGTGCCCCCGGGAGGCGGACGACGACAGGCCCTCACCGGCCGCCCCTCCAGCCGGAGAGCCGCCCGCCGATTCGGGTACGTCGCAGAGCTCGGCCAAGTCGGCGTTGGCGCAACTATGGGCTGTGGAAAGGGGCGACGTCGAAGACGAACGGCCGCCAGTGGACATCGGCGACCTGGATCCAGCGGAGCTGGAACGGGTCTTCCGTGAAATCGTGGCCGAGAAGACGGGCTACGACGTCGACATGATCGAGCCCGACATGGACATCCAAACGGACTTGGGCATCGACTCGCTGAAGCAGGTGGAGATCGGCGCTGAGATGTGGCGTCGCTACCCGGTGATCAGCCGGAGCGAGTTGTACCAGTTCAGCGAAGCCAGAACGGTGCGCGAGCTGACCGAGAAGCTGCACGAGGTCCTCGCCAGCTCCCGGCCCCAGCTGCAGTTGTCCTTCGGCGACTGCGAACTGGGCCGCGCCTTCGTCGCGTTGCGCGAGCTGCCCGAGCCGGATGTGTGGCCGGACGCCTATCCGGACCAGCCGCACGCCGTGCTGCTGGACGACGGAGGTGACCTGTCCGGCACGCTCGACGCGGCCCTGCGCTCCCGTGGTTGGCGGACCAGCCGCCTGTACGTCCCCCACGCCGCACTCGGCACGACTGATGGGCAGACCCGCACCTGGAGGCTGGGAGACTGGGAGGAAGCCACGCTCTCCACTGGCCTTGCCGAGATCTTGGCCGATGAGCCCCGTCTCGATCTGTGCGTCCTCCCGATCAGTCCTTCCTCTGCTTTGCCTGCCGCCCAGGTGGTCGAACGACTCCGGCACGCCGTGCTGGTGGCCAAGCACGTCTGTCGAGCTCTGCGGAGGGCGGCTGCGGGCGGGAAGCGGGCCGGGCTGATGACGGTGACGCAGCTCGATGGGGCCCTCGGCTACGCCGGGGCCGGAGGCGACCTGGCCCTGGCTCTGGCAGGTGGCCTGAGCGGGTTGGTCAAGACGGTCGCCCTGGAGGAAACCAGCCTGTTCTGTCGTGCGTTGGACTTCGCACCCGGGCTGTCTGCTCAGAGCGTGGGCGATGCCTTCATCGCGGAGATCACCGACATCGCCACGGACCTGCGGGAGGTCGCCCGGGACGGGACGGACCGCCGCACACCGTTCCTGTCCGGGACGCCGTTCCCGCCCGAGTACCTTCCCCCGTCGCTGCCCGCGCCGCGGGAGGCGGAGCCGGCCGATGCGGGGGAAGCCGGTGCGATGGCGACGTTGACCGGGGAGGATCTGCTGCTGGTCACCGGAGGGGCCTCCGGGATCACCGCGTGGTGCGTGGCCGCGCTCGCCCGCGAGCACCGGTGCGGCTACCTCCTCCTCGGCCGTACCCCACTGACCGGGGAACCGGACTGGGCGGCCGGGGTGGACAGCGCCGAGGATCTGCGCGCCGTTCTTCAGGCCCGGGCACTCGAGGCGGGCGAGGCCCCGGACGATCCCACCACCCGCACAGGGATCGCAGAGCGTGCCGAGCAGCTGCTGCGTCAGCGGCGGATCCGCCGCGCGCTCGACGAGCTGCGCGCGCAGGGCGTCGAGGCCGAGTACGTGGCCGCAGACGTTCTCGACGCCCAAGAGCTGGCACAGGCTCTCGCCCCGTACGCACCGCACATCACCGGTGTCGTCCATGGTGCGGGCGTTTTGGGCGACAAGCCGCTGGCGGAGATGACCGCGGAGTCGATCGCACCGGTGGTGGACACCAAGCTCCGCGGTCTCCAGCACGTACTCGATGCGCTGGGCACAGACCGCCTCCGGCACCTGGTGCTCTTCTCCTCGGTAGCCGGCATCTGGGGCAATCTGCGCCAGGCCGACTACGCCCTGGCCAGCGAGGCGTTGACCCGCTTCGGCTGCGCCTTCCAGGCCGCCCACCCCCGGTGCCGGGTCGTGCCGATCGCCTGGGGACCATGGACCGGCGGCATGGCGACCCCTATGCAGCAGCTCTTCAAGGAAGCAGGAGTGCCCGTGCTGACCCGGGAAGCCGGGTGCGCATACTTCCTGGCGCGGATGAGCGGCCCGGACCGCGACGCGTCCGGGGTCACCGTCGCAGGTCCGCTCGGGCCGCCGTACCGCCGGGTGGACCAACTGCCACCTGCGGGTATCACCGCCTACCGCATGCTGACCGGCCTCGGCGGCGAACCGGTCCTGCGCGACCACCGCATCGGCGACGTGCCGGTACTGCCCATGACGGCCGCCGCGGGCTGGGGCCTGCACATGGTCGAACGCGCACACGGTGGCAGTCAACCGGTGGTCGAGTTCCGCGACTTCCGTATCGCCCGAGGGATCTTCTTCCCCGAAGGACACCCGGAGCGGTACCGCGTCCAACTCGTACCGGATCCGGAAGCAGGTCCGGACACCGTACGGGCGACCGTCCACGGCGTCACCGCCGCGGACGAACAGCTGCACTACGCAGGTGTCTTCCGACGGGCGGAGCGCCCACCGGAGGCGCCACGCGAGCAACTGCCTTCCTACGAGATCGCCGAGGAACTGCACCCCGGTTACGACGACGGCAGGCTCTTCCACGGCCCGAACCTTGCCGGTCTGCGCAACGGTCGTGTGGACGAGTCCGACCGGCTGATCGTGACCGCCCGGATGCCCGACCCGCCGCTCTGCAAGGGAGCGTTCGGGGGCCGTCTCTACAGTCCGGCCCTGACCGACCTGCTGCTCCAGGCCGCGCTGCTGGACCTGCTACGGCAAGGCGGCGACGGTCTCCTCCCGCTGCCGGTCAGCGTCGAACGGGTGGAACTGTTCTCCCCCTTGCCCAACGACGAGCCGTTCGTGATCATCTCCGATGTCGACTCCGGGGACAACCCGCTCTTCGCCACAGGTACGCTGACCGCCTGCACGCCCGACGGACGGATCCACCAGCGCTGGAGCGGGGTGCGCGCCCTGTGGATCGAACCGGAAACCGCCGTTCGCGGCACCGCCGCCCGGGCCGGCTCCCCCATCTACAGCCAGGTACTTTCCGGGACGTCATGATGGAAGAACTCAGCTTCGAGGGAGTCCCCCTAGGCGAACTCACAGCACCGCCCGGCCCCCCGCCGGCTCAGCAGACGACCAGGCCGCCTGCAGTGCGGCCCGGCAGCAGGCCCGTCCCCGTCCCTCCCGCGGCGCTGGCCGCGACGATGGCCGAGCAGCTCCAGCGGGCCCACGCCTCCGTACTCGATGCCCATCGGGCCATCAGTGCCTGGCAACTCGCCCGCACGGTCCCGCTCACCGGAACCGAGGACGTCCTCCGCGCAAACGGCCCGTACCCCACCGACGACGGCCCGGCGCCGCTCACCGGGCACGAGGTCTACGACGGCACGGCAGCGGTCCTCGGGACGGCGGCCGACGCGCTCCCGGGCGACGGCACCGGCGCGATCGAGGTGACCTGGTGCAGCACCGCGCCGGACGGGCCCACGGCACTGGACGCCCATCCCACCCCCGGCTCCGGCGGACCGCCCCTGCCGTCACGGTGGCACATCCGCGACGGGGACCGGGTCATCGCCGTCGTTGCCAGGCACCCGCAGGCCCCGCCGTGGCCACGACGGCCAGTCCCCCACTACCCGCGCGATCCGCGCCCCCTGGCCCGTACCCCGGTGGAACGGCTCTCCGCCGCCGAGCTGGACGCCCTGGCCGGCGGTGAGTTCGCGTCGGTCTTCGGTGCCGCGTTCGACCAGCATGGCCTGCCGCCCGAGGCGCTCCCCGCGCCCTGGCCTGCCCGGCTGTTGGCCGAGGTCACCGCCATCGAGCCCCGCGGTGGCGCGTACGCACAGGGACTCCTGCGGGCCACCGCGCATCTGCCCGCGGACGAGGGCACCGCCGTCTGGCCGCGGCTCATCGCGACGGCAAGCGATCTCCTGCGGGTCTACGCCTTCCACCGCGGGTTCCACCTGTGCCTCCCTGGTGCCAGGACCACCCCCTTAACCGACCGTCCCGCCCTTGTCGAGCTGTTTGACACCCCCACGCCACAGCAGGCCGAACTCCGCCTGGAGATGGAGGTGACCGAACTCGGCATGATCCCGCGGCCGTTCCTGACCGGCGACTGCCGCATCACCGTGGGCGGGCAGTTGGTCGCCCGTCTGCGCGACCTGGGCATCGCGCTCCGGGAGAGGCCGGGAGCCGATCTGGCTTTCGGCTTGGAGCGGGAGGGCTGCCGCAGAAGCGCGGACGGACGGTGGGCGGTGTGCAGTGAACTGGTCCCGGCCGTCGCCGCCGAGGGGAACTACAGAGCCCATACGCTCCACGACGTCCCCGACCTCCACGGCACGGCGCAGGTTCGCCCGCGACTGCCCCGCGGCGACATGCTCATGCTGGACCGCTGCCGCCAAGCGGAGACCGGCGCCTGGCGCGATTACCGGCCCGGCAGCTGGCTGGCCAGCGAATACGACGTACCGGAGGATCCATGGTACGTCCGTGAGAGCAGCGGGGCCCTGCCGCAGTTGGCGCTCATGGAGATCGCGCTACAGCCCCCAGGCATGTTCAGTGGGCTCCTCGGTGTCCTGGGGGAGTACCCCGACCAGGACCTGACCTGCCGCAATCTCGACGGCACCGCCCGGCTACTGCGCGAAGTCGATCCGCGCGGGGCGACCGTCGAGCAGCGCACCACCCTCACCTCGCACACCGCCCTGCCCGGCGGCCTCATGCACCGCTACGACTTCACGCTGAGCACCGGCGGCGAACCCTTCTACACGGGCAAGACCGTGCACGGGTACTTCACCCGTGAGTTGCTGGCCCAGCAGCAGGGTCTGGACGGCGGACGCCTCGTCCCGCCCTGGCTGGACCGCTGCCCACCGCCGCCGGCGCAGTTGCGCCACCTGGATCTGCGCGAGGACACGCGGTTGGGCCACGGACGGATGGCATTGTTGGAAGACGCCATCCTGGTCCCCGGCGGAGGGGCGCACGGCGCCGGCTATCTGCTGTGCACCAAACCGGTGCATCCAGACGACTGGTACTTTGAACAGCACTTCTTCCAGGACCCGGTGATGCCCGGCTCGGCGGGGGTGCAGATGCTCTACCAGGCCGTGCACGCCTACGCGCTGCACACCGGTCTGGTGGATCACCTCCTGTCACAGCCGCACTTCGGCATCACGGTCGGCGAGGAGGTGCGGTGGACCTACCGCGGACAGATCCTCCGCGAGCACCAACAGGTCCGCGGCGAAGTACACATCCGTGAGGTGCGCCGGGAAGGCGAAGTCGTCCGGCTCCTGGCCGACGGCAGCGTCTGGCGAGACGACCTGCGCATCTACCAGGTGGACAACATCGCCGTACAGGTCACCTCCGCGCGACGGGGCAACAAGGGGGAAGCGGGATGACGGCCGTCAGGCACGACCCCGAAGGGTTGTACGAGGTGCTCTCGGCACTCGACCGCCCCTGCTACATCGTCAGCAGCGGGGGCCGGCCAGGCGCCACCCACCATCCCCCCGCACCCGGCTCCGGCACCACCCTGCTCGCCGCCGTGGGGCCGCTGTCCCCCCAGGGAATCGGCTCTGCGGAGTTCCGGCGCCGCCACGGCGTCCGCTACGCCTACATGGCGGGCGCGATGGCCGGCGGCATCGCCTCCGTGGAGCTGGTCGCCGCGCTGGCCCGCACCGGACACCTGGCCTCGTTCGGCTCGGCGGGACTACCCGAGGACCGGATCGACCAAGCCCTCGGCCACCTGGCGGGTGAATTCGGCGCCACCGGCAGGCCCTTCGCCTGCAATCTCCTCCACAACCCCCTCGCGCCCGCGATGGAGAAGGCATGCGTGGACGCGTGCCTGCGCCACGGGGTGCGCTGCCTGGAGGCATCCGCCTTCGTCCAGCTCACCCCGGACCTGGTGCGCTACCGGGTGGTCGGACTGCGCCGCGACCCGGCCACCGGGGTCCAGGCCGAACACCGGTTGATCGCCAAGGTCTCCCACCCGCACATCGCCGAACTGTTCCTGCGGCCGGCCCCCCACGAGATCGTCGCTGACCTCACGGCCCGCGGCCTGGTCTCCGCCGAACAAGCCGAACTCGCCCGCTCCGTCCCCATGGCCGACGACATCACGGCCGAGGCGGACTCCGGCGGACACACCGACCGCCGCCCGCTGGCCATCCTGCTGCCCGCTCTCATCCAGCTGCGCGACCGGATCGCCCACGAGCGCCCCCACCCGCACGGCACTCCGGTACGCATCGGCGCCGCCGGCGGCATCGGCACCCCGCACGCCGTGGCGGCCGCCTTCGCCCTGGGCGCTGACTATGTCGTCACCGGCTCGGTCAACCAGGCCACCACCGAGGCAGGCACCTCACCCGGCGTGAAACGCCTGCTTGCACAGGCCGGCCTGGCAGACTGCACCATGGCCCCGGCAGCCGACATGTTCGAGCAGGGCGTACAGGTACAGGTCCTGGCCCGCGGAACGCTGTTCCCCGGCAACGCGGCACGCCTCTATCGCCTCTACCGGGACTACGCCAGCCTGGACGACCTCCCGCCCGACGAACGCCGTACGCTCCAAGAGCGCATCCTGCGCAGTCCGTTGGAACAGGTCATGGACGAGTGCACCGCCTACCTGAAGGCCCATCAACCCGACCAGCTTCCGCGCGCCGAGCGGGACCCGAAATACCGGATGGCCCTCGTCTTCCGCTGGTATCTGGCAATGGCCTCACGCTGGGCCACCTCCGGACAGACCGATCGCTCCGGCGACTGGCAGGTCTGGTGCGGCCCGGCGATGGGCGCGTTCAACGCCTGGACCGCGGGCAGCGTGCTGGCCGCCCCGGAACGACGCCAGGTAGCCACCATCGCCGAACACCTCCTGCGCGGCGCCGCCTTCCACAGCCGGGTCAGCCAGCTGCGCCTGGCCGGTGTACGCCTCCCGGCCTCCTGCGCCGAATACCGTCTGCCGTCACCCTCCCCCGCGGACCCAGGCGTCGGCGGGGAAGGTGGCCGCCCGCGCCACAAGGCGCCTGAGCCCATCCCCGTCATCCCGACTGCCCTCTGATCGACTTCGACGCAAGCCCAGGTCTTGAAGACGTTACGGCTGGACCCGAATTCGCCGGCGCATCGCCGATGGCCGGCCAGGTCCTTCAGACTGTGCCCTGGTTGGCGGGGTGCTGCATTCGTGCTGGGTGAGAAGAGCCTGCAGACCGGCTCTCGACATCGGCTCGGCTCCGCCGACGCGGTCCCACGTGGGCGGACCCTGGTTTTCCCCGATGGCGGACACGGGCCGATGAAGTGCCGAACACGCCAACTCCCCACAGGACGGACTCGTCATCACGCACGGGACGCTCACCGGTCAGCTTCGGGCCGTATGTTTTCTCGTCGAGTGCCGGACGACAGAGCCCCTGCTCTACGGGCCGGTCGGCGCCCGGTGCTCCACGTCAGCAGGACGTAGCAGACGCCCTTTCCCTCCACTGTCTCAGGTGGATCGTCCTCCGGCTGGACGCCCACAGCCTCGGCGGCGGCGATGCTGAGGGGGGCGTTGCCTGGCTTGATCTGCAGCACCACCCGCTCCAACTCCAGGGCCTGATGGGCGTAGAGGGTCATCAACTGCACCGTGCACAGGGGCCAGATGTCGCCCCCCGCAGGCGGCACCCACGGCACAGCCCATGCTGCCCGGGACAGATTCAAAGGTCAGCGTCCGACCACTGATGAAGGCTGTGAGCCTAGTGACGGCCGGTCGAGCTCGGCCGCTGCCGATCCCCATGTGGCGCGCGGCGCCATGCCTCCCGTTTCGTTGCGTCGCATCCTGTCTTGGAGCTTGAACCCCGGACGCGTCACCGCTCAATGCGCAGACATCTCCATGACGGAGTCCGTGCGCGGTACCAACCACACCCGGTAGGAGGAGGGCGGATCCGAGTCGTGTTCCCCAGGCCGATGTGAACCCCCACGCCACGTGCTGACAACGGAGCAGGTCACAGCCCTGAGACCACTAGGCCACATGCCCCGAACACACACGATCTCCACATGAACCCGGCCCGAACCCCCACGCCTGGGCTCGGGAGAAACCCCAGGTCAGCGCACTGCTCCACCAAGAACCCGCACACCCATTTCGACCACCCATCCGCCCTCCATACACAAAGAGCCTGGTCAGCGCGCTGACCAGGCTCTTTGCGTGTGTGTCCGAGGGGGGACTTGAACCCCCACGCCCGATAAAGGGCACTAGCACCTCAAGCTAGCGCGTCTGCCATTCCGCCACCCGGACTTAGGTGGTCTTCGCGGGGCGTTCCCCGCGGCGACATGGACAACAATACCAAGGTTTCGGAGTGCCCTTCACCTGCATATCCGCGCCGGACATAAGGCGCGCTTATGGGCGATGAGGGACGGGCGGGCGAGGCGATTGGGCCGCATGCGCCCGGAGAGTGCACCCGTTGCGGACCCGCACCCGGAGACGGCGAACACAGGGGGCAGAGGCAGACGCGAGGGACGACCCAGGACGGACGCTGGCCGGCCGGCGGACGGGTGGCGTGATCGTTGCCGTTCCTCACACTTCCCCGCGCCTCCCCTGGACAACGGTCAGGGGATGCGGGATAACGGGTTCATGCAGCTTTTGTCGACTGGCGACTGTATACAGTCTTCTGAGTTCTGTATGCATGAGCGGCGATCGACGCAGACGCAGATGGAGATGGAGATGGAGAGCAGATGCAGATCGAGAGGGAGAAGCAGGAGGAACAGGAGGAGCCGGAGGAGCAGAACAAACCGCACGAGTCGTATCAGCCTCGCGAGCCACACCAGTCACATCAGTTCACGTGCCGCGCGAGCCACAGCAGTTCACGCGTCACACGCGCCGCATGAGTTGCAGTAGTTGCACGGAGTGCGCGTGCAGGTGATCGGTGCGACCGAGAGTTGAGTCGAAGGGAAGCGATGTACATGGCGGAAGACGGTCAGGACGCGGGTCTCGCTCGGGGTGGGCGGGAGGGCGGGGGTGCCCGGGGGGCCGGGAGTGGCGGCCCCGGTCTCGTTTCCGGTGGGCACTTGGTTGCCAAGGCGCTCAAGGCGGAGGGGGTGGAGGTGATCTACACCCTGTGCGGGGGGCACATCATCGACATCTACGACGGGTGCGTCGACGAGGGGATCGACGTGGTCGACGTGCGGCACGAGCAGGTCGCCGCGCATGCCGCGGACGGGTATGCGCGGATCACCGGGCGGCCCGGGTGTGCGGTGGTCACCGCAGGGCCCGGTACGACGGACGCGGTGACCGGCGTCGCCAACGCCTTCCGGGCCGAGTCGCCGATGCTGTTGATCGGTGGCCAAGGGGCGCGCACCCAGCACAAGATGGGGTCGCTCCAGGACCTGCCGCACGTCGAGATGATGACGCCGATCACCAAGTTCGCGGCCACCGTGCCGGACACCGCGCGGGCCGCGGACATGGTCTCGATGGCGTTCCGGGAGTGCTTCCACGGTGCGCCCGGCCCGTCGTTCCTGGAGATCCCGCGCGATGTGCTGGACGCCGAGGTGCCGGCCGACGCGGCCCGGGTCCCGCGGGCCGGGCACTACCGCGCCTCGACCCGCTCGGCCGGCGACCCCGACGACGTCCAGCGGCTGGCCGATCTGCTGGTCCGCGCGGAGAAGCCGGCGATCCTGCTGGGGAGCCAGGTGTGGACGACGCGCGGGAACGAGGCCGCGGTGGAACTCGTCCGGGCCCTGAACGTCCCGGCGTATATGAACGGGGCCGGGCGCGGGACGCTGCCGCCCGGCGATCCGCACCACTTCCAGCTGTCGCGGCGGTACGCGTTCGCCAACGCCGATGTGATCGTGATCGTGGGGACGCCGTTCGACTTCCGGATGGGGTACGGCGAGCGGCTGTCGCCGGACGCGACGGTGGTCCAGATCGACCTGGACTACCGGACGGTGGGGAAGAACCGGGACGTCGACCTGGGGATCGTGGGTGACGCGGGCCTGGTGCTGAAGGGAGTCGCCGAGGCCGCGTCCGGGCGGATCAACGGGGGTGCCGCCAAGCGCAAGGAGTGGCTGGACGAACTGCGGGCGGCCGAGCAGGCGGCGGTCGAGAAGCGGTTGCCGCAGTTGCGGTCGGATGCCTGTCCGATCCATCCGTACCGGCTGGTGAGCGAGATCAACGAGTTCCTGACCGAGGATTCGATCTACATCGGGGACGGCGGGGACGTGGTCACCTTCTCCGGTCAGGTCGTCCAGCCCAAGGCGCCCGGGCACTGGATGGATCCCGGTCCGCTCGGCACGCTCGGCGTCGGGATCCCCTTCGTGCTCGCGGCCAAGCAGGCCAGGCCGGAGAAGGAAGTGGTCGCGCTCTTCGGTGACGGCGCGTTCAGCCTGACCGGGTGGGACTTCGAGACGCTGGTCCGCTACGACCTGCCGTTCGTCGGCGTCGTCGGCAACAACTCCTCGATGAACCAGATCCGTTACGGGCAGCGGGCCAAGTACGGCGCCGAGCGGGAGCGGGTCGGGAACACCCTCGGCGATGTGCCCTACGACAAGTTCGCGCAGTTGCTCGGGGGGTACGGCGAGGAGGTCCGGGACCCGGCGGACATCGGGCCGGCGCTGCGGCGGGCGCGGGAGTCGGGGAAGCCCTCGCTGATCAACGTGTGGATCGATCCGGACGCCTACGCCCCCGGAACGATGAACCAGACCATGTACAAGTAGGAGGGAGTCAGCCGTGTCCAAGGCACTCGACGGCATTCGCGTCCTCGATATGACGCATGTTCAGTCCGGGCCTTCTGCAACGCAGTTGCTCGCCTGGCTCGGGGCGGACGTGATCAAGCTGGAGTCGGTCGGCGGCGACATCACACGCCGTCAGTTGCGGGACGTACCGGATGCCGACTCGCTCTACTTCACGATGCTCAACTGCAACAAGCGGAGCATCACCCTGAACACCAAGACACCGCGGGGAAAGGAGCTGCTGACCGAGCTGATCGGCCGCAGCGACGTCCTGGTGGAGAACTTCGGGCCCGGTGCGGTCGACCGGATGGGGTTCACCTGGGAGCGCATCCAGGAGATCAACCCGCGGATCGTCTACGCCAGCATCAAGGGCTTCGGTGAGGGCCCGTACACCGGCTTCAAGGCGTACGAAGTGGTGGCGCAGGCCATGGGCGGGGCGATGGCGACCACCGGGTTCGAGGACGGGCCGCCGCTGGCGACCGGCGCGCAGATCGGCGACTCGGGCACCGGGGTGCACTGCGTCGCCGGCATCCTCGCCGCGCTCTTCCAACGTACCCGTACCGGCCGCGGCCAGCGGGTCAACGTCGCCATGCAGCATGCGGTGCTCAACCTGTGCCGGGTGAAGCTGCGGGACCAACAGCGGCTGGCACACGGGCCGTTGGCGGAGTATCCGAACGAGGGCTTCGGCGACGAGGTGCCGCGCAGCGGCAACGCCAGCGGCGGCGGGCAGCCCGGCTGGGCGGTGAAGTGCGCGCCCGGCGGTCCCAACGACTACGTCTATGTGATCGTGCAGCCGGTCGGCTGGCGGCCGCTCACCGAGCTGATCGGCCGGCCGGAGCTGGCCGAGGATCCGGACTGGGCGACGCCGGAGAGCCGGCTGCCCAAGCTGTCGAAGATGTTCCAGCTGATCGAGGAGTGGAGCAGCACGCTCCCCAAGTGGGAGGTGCTGGAGAGGCTGACCGCCCACGACATCCCCTGCGGGCCGATCCTGTCGACCAAGGAGATCATCGAGGATGCCTCGCTGGCCGCCGACGGCATGGTGGTCGAGGTCGAGCATCCGCAGCGCGGCACCTTCACCACGGTCGGCTCGCCGCTGAAGCTCTCCGACTCCCCCGTCGAGGTCCATCGCTCGCCACTGCTGGGCGAGCACAACGCCGAGGTGTACGGCGACGAACTGGGGCTGGACGGCGCGGAGCTCCGACTGCTGAAGACGGAGGGGGTCATCTGATGGAGCTGATGGATCCGGTGGATGGGATGGATGGGATGAGGCGTCAGAGGGGGGTCGTGGAAGGGGTTTTGGGCAAGGCTCGGGCTGCCGGGCGGCGTGTGCTCACCGCGCCCGAGGGCAGGCTGATCGCCGAGGCGTACGGGATTCCGGTGCCCGCGGAGGGACTGGCGGAGGACGCCGAGGGCGCGGTGGCGCTCGCGGACCGGATCGGGTTCCCGGTGGCGCTCAAGATCGTCTCGCCGGACATCCCGCACAAGACCGACGCGGGCGGGGTGCGGACCGGTCTCGGTTCGGCGGCCGAGGTGCGCGCCGCGTTCACCACCATCGTCGCGAACGCGCGGGCGTATGCGCCGCGGGCCCGGATCGACGGTGTGCAGGTGCAGCAGATGGTGCCGGAGGGGCAGGAGGTGATCGTCGGGGCGGTCACCGATCCGACGTTCGGGAAGGTCGTGGCGTTCGGGTTGGGCGGGGTCCTGGTCGAGGTGCTCAAGGACGTCACCTTCCGGCTCGCGCCGTCCTCGGCCGAGGACGCCGCGTCGATGCTGGACGGCATCCGGGCGGCGGAGGTGCTGCGCGGGGTGCGCGGTGCGCCCGCGGTGGACCGCGCGGCGCTCGTCGATCTGATCGTCCGCACCTCCCGACTGGCCGCGGACTTCCCGCAGATCGCCGAGGTGGATCTCAATCCGGTGATCGCCTCGGCGGGCGGGGCGACGGCCGTCGACGTGCGGATCCTGCTGAGCGAGGGCGCGCCGCCGGAGCGTCCGCGGCACACCCGGGAGGAGATCCTGGCGGCGATGCGGCGGCTGATGCGCCCCCGGTCAGTGGCGGTCATCGGGGCCTCCGGCACGCCGGGGAAGATCGGCCACTCGGTGATGCGCAACCTGCTCGACGGTGGGTTCCCCGGCGAGATCCATCCGGTGCATCCCACCGCCGACGGCATCCTGGGCCGCAAGGCGTACCGCTCGGTGCGGGACGTGCCGGGCGAGGTGGACGTGGCGGTGTTCGCCATCCCCGCGCCGCTGGTGCCCGCGGCGCTGGAGGAGGCCGGTCGCAAGGGCGTCCCGAACGCGGTGCTGATCCCGTCCGGTTTCGCCGAGACCGGTGAACACGCCCTGCAGCAGCGGATCGTGGCGATCGGGGCCGAGTGGGGCATCCGGCTGCTCGGACCCAACATCTACGGCTACTACTCCACCTGGCAGGACCTGTGCGCGACGTTCTGCACCCCGTACGACGTCAAGGGCGGGGTGGCGCTGACCTCGCAGTCCGGCGGCATCGGGATGGCGATCCTGGGCTTCGCCCGGACCACCCGGACCGGCGTCTCGGCGATCGTCGGGCTCGGCAACAAGGCGGACGTGGACGAGGACGACCTCCTGACCTACTTCGCCGAGGACCCGCACACCGACTGCATCGCCATGCACCTTGAGGACCTCAAGGACGGCCGGACGTTCGTCGCGGCGGCCCGGGAGACGGTGCCGAAGAAGCCGGTGGTGGTGCTCAAGGCGGGCCGGACCGGTGCCGGGGCGCGGGCCGCGGGGTCGCACACCGGCGCACTGGCCGGCGACGACGCGGTCTACGACGACATCCTGCGGCAGGCCGGGGTGATCCGGGCGCCGGGCCTGAACGACCTGCTGGAGTACGCCCGGGCGCTGCCCGTGCTGCCCGTCCCGCGGGGTGACAACGTGGTGGTGATCACCGGCGCCGGCGGCTCCGGGGTGCTGCTGTCGGACGCGCTGGTCGACAACGGGCTGCGGCTGATGGACGTCCCACCCGACCTCGACGCGGCGTTCCGCCGGCTGATCCCACCGTTCGGGTCGGCCGGCAACCCGATCGACATCACCGGCGGGGAGCCGCCGGCCACCTACGAGGCGGCGCTCCGGCTGGGCCTGTCGGATCCCCGGATCCATGCCCTGGTGCTGGGCTACTGGCACACCATCGTCACCCCGCCGGCGGTCTTCGCCGAGCTGACCGGGCGGGTGGTGGCGGAGTTCCGGGCGCGCGGGATCGAAAAGCCGGTGGTGGCGTCGTTGGCCGGCGACACTGAGGTCGAGGAGGCGGCGGCCCGGCTCTTCGCGCGCGGGGTGGTCGCCTATCCCTATACGACCGAGAAGCCGGTGGCGGTGCTCGGCGCGAAGTACCGCTGGGCGCGGGCCGCGGGGCTGCTGCGGACCTAGGTCGTGTCGCCTTCTCAAGGAGCACGGAGAGATCGGACAGAGGGCGCGCTGACCGGATTTTCGATTCCGAGGTGAAGGGTATGGACCGCAGCGAACGGGACGGCACGGAAACAACCGCAACGATCTATCAGGAAATCGTCGACGGCAAGGGCCGGGTCTACCGGGTCGGCGAATCCGACCGGGAACTTCTCGGCGGCCACTCGCGGAAACTGATGGTGTATCTGCCGTGGCTCGCGATGATGGCCATCGGCGTCTCCGAATACGCCTACGGTTCGGCCGAGGGAACGCTGTCGCACGCACATGGGTGGACGCAGAGCGACACCTTCTGGATTCTGAGCGTCTGGGTCTTCTGCCAGGCCGGAATCGCCTTTCCGGCGGGCTGGTTACGGGAACGCGGCATCCTCACCGCGCGCCGGGCCATGTTCCTCGGGGCGGTGCTGAGCCTGGTGGGTTTCGCGTCACTGGCCCACTTGGACGATGTGCTGGCGGCGATCTGCGGTTTCGGGGTGGTCGGCGGTATCGGCTCCGGGCTCGTCTACGCCACCTGCATCAACATGGTGGGCAAATGGTTTCCGGAGCGGCGCGGCGCGAAGACCGGATTCGTCAACGGTGGATTCGCCTATGGCGCACTCCCGTTCATCTTCGTCTTCAACTACGCCTTCGACATCGGGGATTTCCAGGACGTACTGGACGGCATCGGGATCTACGTACTGGTCGTGGTGGCGGGCTGTGCCTGGTTCTTCAAGGATCCGCCGAAGAATTGGTGGCCCGTCGAGGCGGATCCGCTGAAGGCCGGCGGGTCGGGGCAGGGCGCGGCATTCCTGGCGAAGAATCCGCCGGCGGTGCGGCAGTTCACGCCCAAGGAGGCGGTGCGCAGCGGGATGCTCCCGTTGATGTGGGTGAGCGTGGTGCTGACCGCCGGCGTCTCGATCTTCGGGATCTCGTTCCAGGTGGACTTCGCCAAGGACGTGGGGTTCGGCCCGCTGGTCGCGGCCTCGTCGATGGGGGTGATGTCCGTCGTCAACGGCGTCGGCCGGGCCGTGGTGGGCTGGCTGTCGGACCTGTGGGGCCGGAAGACGACCCTGGTGTTCGTGATCGTCGTCCTGGGGCTGGCCCAGTTCGGGGTGTTGTGGGCCGGGGACATCCACAGCCAGTGGCTGTTCCTGTTCTTCGCCTTTCTGTCCGGATTCGGCGGTGGCGCCTTCTATCCGCTCTTCGCGGCGCTCACCCCCGACTACTTCGGCGAGAACTACAACGCCTCCAACTACGGACTGGTCTACAGCGGCAAGCTGATCAGCGGTCTGTTCGGCGGCGGACTGGGTTCGATGGTGGTCAGCGCCTGGGGCTACAACGGCGCATATCTGCTGGCCGGCGGCCTCTCCCTGGTGGCTGCGGCGTTCACCCTGCTGCTGCACCAGCCGGGTCGGACCCGGTTGCGCGACGTGCCGCCCAACCCCCGGCCGATCAGTAGGGAAATGACCTGAGCGGGACGACACGTTCGGGTGCATTCCCCTTCAGCGGGGATCGGCGCCGTGTCCTGGGAGCGGCGGGGCCGTTTGGGTGTGTGCCGACGGAAGACGTGCCGCGAGCGGCAGAGCGCGCGCGCCACGGCCGTTTGGCCGGCGGTAGACGCCGCTTGATCTCTGAAGCAGAAAGGGACTGTCCACCATGACGTACTCCAAGGCCGCTGCGGTTGTTGCCGGCGCGGTAATGGCCCTGGGCGTCGCCGCCCCCGCGTTCGCCGACGGCCACCGGGGGGTCGCGACGGATGCCAAGAACCTGCTCGACAGCAGCCCGGTGGCCAAGAACGTCGTCAAGAAGCCCCCCGTCAACATCGACGCCGTCGTCAACGCCGTCGCCAAGACCGCGGACAAGCTGAAGACGACGCAGGACGCCGGCAAGTTCCCGGTCGGCAAGACCACCATCGGCAAGGCCGCGCGCCCGCGCCACTGACGGCCGCACCGCCGGCCGGCGCTTGTCGGACGGAGCGATGACGGAATGCCGGACGCCCCGTTCCTGCCACGGCAGGGACGGGGCGTCCTCCGGTGTCGGGGGCTCCCTGGGAAGCGAATCTCCCGGTTCTCTCCCGGTTCTCTCCCGGTTGTCTCCCCGATGATCAGCCGGCGGTCGTGCGGGACTGCTCGGCCCTCGCCTCGCCACTGGTCACGGCCCGGTCGGCGATGGCGCGGTGGTGCTGGACGACTTCTCCGATGATGAAGTTGAGGAACTTCTCGGCGAACGCCGGGTCCAGGCGGGCGTCTTCGGCCAGGCGGCGCAGACGGGCGATCTGGGCGGCCTCACGGGCCGGGTCGGCGGGCGGCAGGCTGTGCCGGGCCTTGAGTTCGCCGACCTGCTGGGTGCACTTGAACCGCTCGGCGAGCAGGTGCACCAGTGCGGCATCGAGGTTGTCGATGCTGCCGCGCAGATAGAGCAGCCGCTCCCTGGCCGCCTCGTCGGCGACGGAGGCCGCCTCGCCGGCCGCCGGTGCTGTCCCTTCGCTCATGTGCGTCTCGCCGTTTCTGGTCGGGTTCTGGGTGGTTCGTCCGTGATCAGGTGGTGCATGATCGCCTGCACCCTACCCGGCGGTGGGCCGGTCATCTCCGCTGGTCTCGCGGATCGGACGGGAGGTGGGCCGGCGGGGGCCAGGATCGGCCACCCGCGAGGGCGCCGCCGCGTCAGGCGTCCTCGCCGTCGCGTTCGTGGTACGTCCGCCGGGTGTGCTCGGTGTGCGCGCGCATGACGGAGGTGGCGCGGGCCTCGTCGCCGTCGGCGATCGCCGCGATCAGCTCGCGGTGTTCGGTCCAGGACCGCTTGCCGCGCTTGCGTGCGACCGGGGTGTAGTACCAGCGCACCCGCCGTCCGACCTGCGCGGCCAACTCGGCGAGGACGGCGTTCCCGGCCAGCTCGGTGACCTTGGCGTGAAACGCGGCGTTGAGCGCCACCGCGGTCTCCACGTCGTCCTCCTGGACGGCGCGCTCGCCCTGGTCGCAGAGCCGCTCCAGCTCGGCGATGCCGGCCGGGTCGGCGTGGACCGCGGCGAGCCGGGCGGCCTCGGCCTCCAGCAGCGTGCGCACCGTCAGCAGCTGGTCGGCCTCCTCCTCGGTGGGCTCGTGGACGAAGGCGCCCTGGGCGGGGCGCAGATCGACCCAGCCGTCGGTGTCGAGCCGCTGGAGTGCTTCGCGGACCGGCTGGCGGGAGACCCCCAGGTGGCCCGCCAACTCGCTCTCGACCAGGTGCTGGCCGGGGCGGAGCGCGCGGGTGGTGATCAGTTCGAGCAGTGCCTCGTAGACGCGCTCGCGCAACGGGCCGGGGCGTTCGAGCTTGGGCACGGTGCCCTGCGGCAAGCCTCTGGACAGCATCGAGGTCCCCCTCCGTCATTGGCTATCGTCTACAGTCTACCGAGCGTCCCCGCTCCCCCACAGGCCGCCGCGGCGATCCGCCGGCCGGCCACGGTCCGCACCGGCGGCGCCGGACGAACGCCCGTACCGGACAATGGACGGGCCATCACCACAGACAGAACCGGGGCTGATCAGACATGGGACGGGTCACCGAGCGACGCCGCGTCATCCGGATCCGCGACGGCGCGGTGAGCAGCCGGCCGGACACCCTGGTCGCCGAGGAGCCGCTGGAGATCCGGCTGAACGGCAAGCCGCTGGCGATCACCATGCGCACCCCCGGTGACGACTTCGCGCTGGCGGCGGGGTTCCTGGTCAGCGAGGGCGTCCTGGGGAGCGCGGACGAGCTGGCGAACATCGTGTACTGCGCGGGGGCCACGCGCGGCGGAGAAGCCGAGCCCGGGGGCGGCGGCAACAGCTACAACGTCGTGGACGTCCGGCTGGCGGACGGGGTCGTCGTCCCGGACCTCACGCTGGAGCGCAACGTCTACACCACGTCCTCGTGCGGGCTGTGCGGCAAGGCGAGCCTGGACGCGGTGCGGACCACCGCCCGCTGGCGGCTGGACGACGCCCCGGATCCCGCGGTCCGGCTCACCCCGGAGACCCTGGCCGCCCTTCCCGACCGCCTGCGGGCCGCCCAGCGGGTCTTCGACCGGACCGGTGGTCTGCACGCGGCGGGGCTGTTCACCGCGGACGGCGAACTGCTCGACGTCCGCGAGGACGTGGGGCGGCACAACGCGGTGGACAAGATCGTCGGGCGGGCTCTGCAGGACGGGCGACTGCCGCTGTCGTCCGGTGTGCTGATGGTCTCCGGACGGGCCTCGTTCGAGCTGGCGCAGAAGGCGGTGATGGCCGGCATACCCGTGCTGGCCGCGGTCTCCGCGCCGTCCTCGCTTGCCGTCGACCTCGCGGCCGAGACGGGGCTGACGCTGGTCGGCTTCCTGCGCGGGCGGTCGATGAACGTCTACGCGGGCGCGCACCGGCTGGGGCTGGACGCGGCGGCCGCCGCGGGCTGACGCCGCCGGCCTCCCCGCCCCGCTCCCCCTACCTCACTCCCCCGGTGTCACGATCCGGGTCAGCAGTGCGACCAGTTGGGCGCGTTCCTCGTCGCTGAGCGCGGCGGTCAGTTCGGCGTTGGCCGCGTCGCCGAGCCGCTCGGTGCGGCGCAGCCGCCGCTTTCCCTCGGCCGAGATCTCGATGGCGTTCTTCCGCCGGTCCTTGGCGTCGGGGGTGCGGGTGACCAGCCCGTCCTTCTGCAGGTCGTTGACGATCGCGACCATGTCCTTGGGGTCGATGCCGACGGTCCGGCCGAGCTCCGCCTGGGAGACCGGGCCGAGTTCGGCGACGGCGCAGAGCACGGCATGGTGCATCATCCGCATGCCCTCGGCGGCCAGCGCCTCGGCGACCAGCCGGTGCCCGCGGGCGGCGGCGCGACCCAACAGCCAACTGGGGAGGGCGCGGATACGGCTGGGGGCGTAGGGGGTGTCGGCCATGAGGCCACCGTACCCAGGGAACCGTGGGTCCCACCAACGTAAGCACCAGGGAAATACCGTTGGACTTCCCAATGATTTCGTGGTTATCGTTGGGATACCCAATGAAACCGGCCGCGGTGCTCGCGGCGCGTTCCCACGGAGGTGACGGCCCATGCGCCAGGTGCGATTCCACACCTACGGCGGCCCCGAGGTCCTGCGACTGGAGGAGACCGCGGACCCGACGCCGGGACCCGGCGAACTCCTCGTCCGCACCGAGGCGATCGGCGTCAGCCTGCCGGCGGTGCGCCGGGTCCGCGGGGACGGCAAGGGCGGCGGCGATCCTCTGCCCGGCGTCGTCGGCGGCGAGATCGCGGGCGAGGTGATCGCCCTGGGCCCGGGCGTCACCGACTTCGCGATCGGCGACCGGGTCACCTCGATCACCCTCTCCGGCTCCTACGGCGAACTCGCCCTCGCCCCGGCCGCCCTGGCCAGCCGCATCCCCGACGGCGCGAGCGCGGTCGAGGCGGTGGCGCTGGTGCGCGGCGGGCACGTCGCGCTGGCCGCGCTGAGCACCGCGGCGCCGGCCGCCGGCGAGTCCGTGCTGATCACCGGCGCGGCCGGCGGCACCGGCCACCTCGCCGTCCAACTGGCCAAGCTCCGGGGCGTCCCGCGGGTGGTGGCCGCGGTCGGCTCCCCGGCCAAGGCGGAGTTCCTGTACGGGCTGGGCGCCGACGAGGTCGTGACGTACGACCAGGAGTCCTGGGGCGAGCCGGTCGACATCGTGCTGGACGGGGTCGGCGGGGAGCTGCTGCCGCGCGCCCTGGCCGCCGTCGCGCCCGGCGGGCGGCTGATCTTCTTCAACTCCGGCGGCGGCACGGTCCCGGCCTACGAGCTGTTGGCCGGCGCGAAGACCATCACCGGGCTGACCATGCGGCGCTTCGTCGCCGTCCACCCGGAGCTGTACGCACGGCACCGCGCGCAGTTGTGGGAGCTGGCGGGCGACGGCCGGCTGCGGCCCGCGATCCACGCCGAACTGCCGCTGGCGGACGCCGCGAAGGCCCACGAGATCATCGAGGCGCGGGCCAACCTCGGGAAGGTGGTGCTGCGGCCGTGAGACGCCGCGGCCCGGTGGAACGCGGTCGTCCCACCGGCCCCAGGCGGCGCACACGGCGCAGTGCGCCCGGCCCGGGAGAGTGAATTCCGGGTCGGGCGCGGAGAACCGACGCAGGCTCCTTGTCGCACCTCCCGCACGGCAGTAGCTTCCGTCACATCTGCACATAGGACGTTGGATGTCCTGATGACCCGACCCGATGCCTCGAAGGGCAGGCCGGACCATGACGTCAGATCTCCGCGCGCACCCCCGCCTCCGCCGCAGACCGCGGCACCGCCGTGCCCTGGCCGCCGCCGTCGCGCTGGCCGCCACCGCCCTCGCCGCCCTGGCCGCGGCCCCGGCCCGGGCCGCCGCTGACGCCCCTTCAGGCGGCTTCGACCAGCAGGTGCTGTTCAAGGCGGCGCACGAGAAGGGCTACTTCTGCTTCCGTATACCCGCCATCGTGCGGACCGTCCGCGGCACCCTCCTCGCCTTCGCCGAGGGCCGGGTGCACGACTGCGGGGACGCCGGCGACATCGACCTCGTCCTCAAGCGCTCCACCGACGGCGGCCGGACCTGGGGCCCCCTCCAGGTCGTCAACCACGGCGACGGGGACACCCACGGGAACCCGGCGCCCCTGGTGGACCGCCGCACCGGCCGCATCATCCTCGCCGAGACCTACAACAAGGGCCGTACCGACGGCCTCAGTTGCGACGTCCCCTGCGACCGCACCCCGCATCTCCAGTACAGCGACGACGACGGCGCCACCTGGTCCGCACCCCGCGACCTGACCCGCAGCATCCGCCCCCGCCGGTGGAACTCCTGGTACGCCACCGGCCCGGTGCACGGCATCCAGCTCGCCCACGGACGGCACGCCGGGCGGCTGGTCTTCGGCGTCAACGCCGAGAGCCACACAGGCGCCCGGATCACCGCCAACCACGCCGCGCTCGTCCACAGCGACGACGGCGGCACCACCTGGCGGGTGGGCGCACTGGACACCTGGCCGATCGCCCCGGACGGAACCTTTCGGCAGAAGCCGTCCGAGATGACCCTCCTGGAGCGCTCCGACGGCTCGATCTACGTCAACGGCCGCGAACAGGACGGCACCGACCTCGGCAACCGCACCGCCGCGGTGAGCCGGGACGGCGGCGACTCCTTCACCGCGCCGTTCCGCACGATCCCCGACCTCTACACCCCGATGGTGCAGGCGTCCGCGCTGCGGCTGCCGCGCTCGTCCGGCGACGGCGGCCACGGCCGCACCCTGTTGGCCGCGCCGGCCGACCCGGACCGCCGCCGCACCATGACCATCCGCTCCTCGTACGACGAGGGTCGCACCTGGGAGGGCGTGGACCGGGGCGCCCGGGTCAGCGCCGACTGGTCCGGCTACTCCGACCTGGTCGCCGTCTCCCCCACCGTCACCGGTCTGCTCTACGAGGGCGGCACCGCCGACGCCCGGGACGAGATCCGCTTCGCCCGCTTCACCGAGCAGTGGCTCGGACCGCGCCGCGGCCCGGACCCGACCACCCCCGACCGGGCCCCCGGCGCCCGGCCGGCCCTGGTCCTGGGCGGTGCCCGGCTCACCGACGGCCCCTTCGGCCATGCCCTGTCCTTCGACGGCACCGACGACGCCGTCCGCCTCCCCTACCGCGACTCGCTCCCGCTGGGCAGCCGGGACTTCACCTGCACCCTGTGGTTCCGCTACCGCGCCGCCGCCGGCGAGCAGCCGCTGTTGTGGATGGGCGGGGTGGGCAGCCGCTCCCCGCAGGTCGCCCTGGAGGGCGATCCCGCGCACCACCGGATCACCGCGCTCCTCACGGCCGTCGACGGCGCCCGGGCGCCCGCCACCGCCCAGGTCGCCACCGCCGGCGCGCACAACGACGGCGACTGGCACCACCTCGCGCTGCGCCGCACCGGCGGCCGGCTGCTGCTGACCGTCGACGGCACCGCGACGACCTCGGCCGCGGACGTTCCCGGATCGGTCAGCCGCACCTCGGTGTTCGGCGTCCACCTGGGTCAACGGCCGGACGGCCGGGCGCAGTTCACCGGCGCCCTGGCGCAGGTGCGCGTCTACCGCCGGGCGCTCACCGACGCCGAACTCTCCCGGGTCCGCGAGCGCAACGCCTCAGCGGCCGGCCCGCTGGTGCTCGGACTCCCGCTGGACCGGGTCGACGCCGACCGCTGAACCGCCCCGGTCGGGCCCGGAGCCATCGGGCCCGACCGCCGGCGGCGGCTCGGCGTCGGCCCGCGCCGCGTACCGCTTCGCCAGCACCGCGCACACCATCAACTGCATCTGGTGGAACAGCATCAGCGGCAGCACCGCCAACCCGGCCTGGGCACCGAAGAGGACGCTGGCCATCGGCAACCCGGCCGCCAGGCTCTTCTTCGAGCCGGCGAAGGTGATCGCGATCCGGTCGCCGCGCGGGAAGCCGAGCTTCTTCGAGCCGTACGAGGTGACCGTCAGCATGGCCGCCAGCAGCACCGCCTCCACGCCCAGCAGGCACAGCAGCCGCAGCGGGGAGACCTGGTGCCAGATGCCCTGCACCACGCCGGCGCTGAACGCGGCGTACACGACCAGCAGGATCGAGCCGCGGTCGACATACCCGAGGACCTTCTTGTGCCGGGTGAGGAACGCACCCTCCCGTCGCCCGCCACCGCCCTGCCCGACGCGCTGCGCGCGGCCCCCCTTGCTCCACCAGCGCCGCAGCACCTGCCCGGCGACGAACGGGAGCAGCAGCTGGCAGACGATCGAGACCAGGGAGTGCGCGGAGAAGCCGCCGCCGTCGCCGTGCAGCACCAGCCCCGCCAGCAGCGGGGTGACGACGATCCCCACGATGCTGGAGAACGAGCCGGCGCAGATCGCCGCCGCCACATTGCCGCGGGCGATGGAGGTGAAGGCGATGGAGGACTGGACCGTCGAGGGCACCAGGCACAGGAAGAGCAGTCCGGTGTACAGGGCGGGCGGGAGCACGAAGGGCACCAGGAACCGGGCGGCCACACCGAACACCGGGAAGACCACGAACGTGCAGGCCAGCGTGGTCAGGTGGAGGCGCCAGTGGCGCAGTCCATCCATCGCCTCCCGGGTGGAGAGCCGGGCCCCGTAGAGGAAGAAGAGCAGCGCGACGGCTCCGGTGGAGGCGCCGTCCGCGACGGTGGCGGCGGCGCCGCGGGCGGGCACCAGGGCGGCCAGGCCGACCGTACCGAGCAACGCGAGGATGTAACCATCCACGGGGAGCCAGGCGGGCAGGCGGAACACAGGGCGGCGCATGGTCTCTCTTCGGGTTCGACGGCTCACGGGCGGTGGCATGGACGGTGCCCGCTCCAGACTGCCGGGCGGAACGGCAATCGGGAACCCCTCTTACCGTGGTGACTGCCATCATGAAGCACGATGACCATGAGCCACGATGAGCACCGGGAGCACCGTCGGGAGGCGTCGTCCGTGTTCGAACCCGCGCAGTTGCGCACCTTCCTCGCCGTGGCGCAGACGCTGAGCTTCACCCAGGCCGCGCACCGGCTGGGGCTGCGCCAGTCCACGGTGAGCCAGCACGTGCGGAAGCTGGAGGAGGCCGCCGGGCGGCGGCTGTTCGCACGGGACACGCACGCCGTGGACCTCACCGAGGACGGCGAGGCGATGCTGGGGTTCGCGCGCACCATCCTGGAGGCGAACGAGCGGGCGGCGAGCTTCTTCGCCGGGACCCGGCTGCGCGGGCGGCTGCGGTTCGGCGCGTCCGAGGACTTCGTGCTGACCCGCATGCCGGAGGTACTGGAGGGCTTCCGGCGCGACCACCCTGAGGTCGATCTGGAACTGACCGTGGAACTCTCCGGCACCCTGCACGAGCTGCTGGCGGCCGGCCGGCTCGATCTCGTCCTGGCCAAGCGTCGGCCGCAGGGGCCGCAGGGGCGGCTGGTGTGGCGGGACCGGCTGGTGTGGGTGGGCGGCGAGCGGCTGCGGCTGGACCCGCAGCGGCCGGTCCCGCTGGTGGTCTTCCCCCCGCCCGCGGTGACCCGGGCGCGGGCCCTGGAGGTGCTGGAGGGGCAGGGCCGGGAGTGGCGGATCGCCTGCACCAGCGGAAGCCTGAGCGGACTGATCGCGGCGACCCGGGCGGGGCTGGGCGTGATGGCGCACACGCTCGGGATGATCCCGCCGGGCCTGGTGCGGATACCGTCCCGGGCCGGGCTGCCGGAGCTGGGCGGGGTGGACTTCGTCCTGCTGCACGGGGAGCGGGCGGGGGCGGCGCGCGGCCCGGCGGAGGCACTGGCCGAGGCGATCCTGGCGGGCGGCGACCGGCTGCACCTCCCGTAGGCGGCCGTCTCGGTGCCCGAGGAGGCACCCGGAATCCGCCGTACCGCTTGAGCCCGCCGGCGCCGTGCGCCGGGCGGCGCCGGCGGCCTCCGCGGGCCTGCCCGGGATCTCCCGAGAACCTCCCGGGGAACGTCGCGGCACCCCGGAATATGCCTCCGACGTGCTCTGACACCGCGACAGATGCAGAGATTTGGTGCAGATCCAGTCCCGGCACAGTGTTCGTCCAGCGGTGAACCAGTCGAGCAATGTCCACCGTTACCCGAAGTAACCCGATTTCCCGTCCTGGCCGGTTACGGTGGCAGCGCCGTCGCGGCGTGGTAGCGCCCTCCCACCGGCCGTCCCCGTGGGGTACGGTCGCGGCCTTGTGAGAAGCACCACGAGGAGCTGGGTCATTGCGCGAGTTCACCGTCCCTCCTTTGGCGACCGCGCCCCGGGTCGGCGGGCTGGCCGACTCGGTGTACGACAACGCGGAGACCGACCCCGGACGGACCGCTCTGGCGCGTAAGGACGCCGCCGGGCGATGGCGGGACGTCGACGCCGGACAGTTCCGGGACGAGGTGATCGGACTCGCCAAGGGCCTGCTCGCGCAGGGCGTCCGGTTCGGTGACCGGGTCGGCATCATGTCCCGCACCCGCTACGAGTGGACGCTCTTCGACTATGCGCTGTGGTCGATCGGCGCCCAGTCCGTCCCGCTGTACCCCACCTCGTCGGCGGAGCAGGTCTTCTGGATGCTGCACAACGCCGAGGTCTCGGCGTGCCTGGTGGAGCACGAGGACCACGCGATGACCGTCGGCTCGGTCGTCGGCAGACTCCCCCAGCTGCGGAAACTGTGGCAGCTGGACGCCGACCCGGTCGCCGAGCTGACCGCGGCCGGGGCGCACCTCGACGACGAGGTGGTGCACCGGCACCGGATGGCGGTCACCCCGGAGGCCGTCGCGACGATCATCTACACCTCCGGCACCACCGGCCGCCCCAAGGGCTGCGTGATCACCCACGCCAACTTCATGGCCGAGGCCGACAACATCGTGCTGCGGTACGACAAGGTCTTCCGCTCCAAGCCCGGCGACGAGGCGGCCACCCTGCTCTTCCTGCCGCTGGCGCACGTCTTCGGCCGGATGGTGCAGGTCGCGGCGGTCCGCGGCCGGGTCAAGCTCGGCCACCAGCCCGAGCTCTCGGCCCGGGCGCTCCTGCCGGACCTCCAGGCGTTCCGGCCCACCTTCGTCCTGGCGGTGCCCTACATCTTCGAGCGGGTGTTCGCCGCGGCCCGCCGGCGGGCGGAGGCCGAGGGCAAGGTCGGCCCCTTCGACAAGGCCGTCGAGATCGCGGTCCGCTACGCGGAAGGGCTGGAACACAAGGCGTTCGGCACCGGCCCCGGCCCCGGCGCCGGGCTGCGGATGCAGCACCAGGTCTTCGACAAGCTGGTCTACAGCAAGGTCCGCGAGGCGCTGGGCGGCCGGGTGCGGCACGCGATGTCCGGCGGCTCGGCCATGGAGCGCCGGCTGGGCCTGTTCTTCGCCGGCGCCGGCGTACGGATCTTCGAGGGCTACGGCCTGACGGAGAGCACCGCGGCGGCCACCGCGAACCCGCCGGAGCGAACCCGCTTCGGCACCGTCGGCACGCCGGTCCCCGGCACCAGCGTCCACCTGGCCGAGGACGGCGAGGTCTGGCTGCACGGCGGCCAGATCTTCCAGGGCTACCACAACGACCCCAAGGCGACCGACGCGGTGCTGCACGACGGCTGGTTCGCCACCGGGGACCTCGGCGTCCTGGCCGAGGACGGCTATCTGACGATCACCGGCCGGAAGAAGGAGATCCTGGTCACCTCGGGCGGCAAGTCGGTCTCGCCGGTGCCGCTGGAGGAGCGGGTGCGGGCGCACCCGCTGGTCGCCCAGTGCATCGTCGTCGGCAACGACCGCCCGTTCATCGCGGCGCTGGTCACCCTGGACCCGGAGGCGGTCACGCACTGGCTGGCGATGCGCGGCAAGCCGGAGATGCCGCCGCGCGACCTGGTGCGCGACCCCGACCTGGAGACCGAGATCCGGCGCGCCGTGGTCGCCGCGAACACGCTGGTCTCACAGGCCGAGTCGATCCGCACGTTCCGGATACTGGCCAACCAGTTCAGCGAGGAGCACGGCCTGCTGACGCCCTCGCTGAAACTCAAGCGCAAGGCGATCGAGGTGGCGTACGCGGCGGAGGTGGACGCGCTGTACCGGGGGTGAGAGCGGTGGGTCCGCGGGCCGGCCGGACATGACGGTGAACAGGCGGTTTTTCTCGGCGTGCACGGGAATGTCCGGGGACGGATGATCGTTGACGTCCCCGAACACGACAGTCGACGTAAGGATCGAATCCCCCGTGAGCACGGTTCCGTCCATCACGCTCAACAACGACGTCACGATGCCCCAGCTCGGTTTCGGCGTCTGGCAGATCCCCGATGACGAGGCGTTCACCGCCGTCAGCCACGCCCTTGAGGCCGGGTACCGCAGCATCGACACCGCGGCCATCTACGGCAACGAAGAAGGCACCGGCAAGGCCCTCGGTGCCTCTGGCATCGCGCGCGAGGACCTCTTCGTCACCACCAAGCTGTGGAACTCCGAGCAGGGCTACGACTCCACCCTCCGCGCGTTCGACGCCTCGCTCGCGAAGCTGGGGCTGGAGTATGTCGACCTGTACCTGATCCACTGGCCGCTGCCGGCCCGCGACACCTACGTAGACACGTACAAGGCGTTCGAGAAGATCTACTCCGAGGGCCGCGCCAAGGCCATCGGCGTCTCCAACTTCTTCCCCGCCCACCTGGAGCGGCTGCTCGGTGAGACCTCCGTCGTCCCGGCGGTCAACCAGATCGAGCTGCACCCGCAGCTCCAGCAGGCCGAGTCCCGCGCCTTCCACGCCCGGCACGGCATCGCCACCGAAGCCTGGTCGCCGCTGGGCCAGGGCAAGGGGCTGCTGACGGACCCGACGATCGCCAAGATCGCCGACAAGCACGGCAGGACCCCGGCCCAGGTGGTCCTGCGCTGGCACCTCCAGGTCGGCAACGTCGTCATCCCCAAGTCCGCCACCCCCTCGCGGATCCGGGAGAACTTCGACGTCTTCGGCTTCGAGCTGGACGGCGAGGACCTGTCGGCCGTGGCCGGCCTGGACTCCGGCACCCGCCTCGGCCCGGACCCGGCCACGTTCGACGTGGCCTGAGGGCCCGACCGCTCGCGTCACGGCCCGGGCCCGCTGGTCCGGGCGTCGTCCGGGGCACGGCCCGCGGCCGTGTGCGCGGTGCGCCGCGGCGCCGTCCGTCCCCTCGGGGGCGGGCGGCGCCGCCGTATGTCGGGGCGCTTCCCGAGGGGGCCGTTCCGCCGGAGCGCGGGGCGCCGGGCCGCGGCCCCGAGTGGCGGGCTCCGCGGGCGGCGGGAAATGTGGAACGGGGGGGGCGGTCGCGCAGCGGCGCCGGCCGCCGCGGTCGGCTGCCGCTGGGCGGCCACCACTCCGCTCCGAGGAGGCACCGATGCCCGACGTCACCACTCCCTACGCGCCCGGGACGCCCTGCTGGGTCGATCTCGCGGCCCCCGACCAGAAGGCCGCCATCGACTTCTACGCCGGCCTCCTCGGCTGGACCGGGGAGATCGGTCCTCCGGAGACCGGCGGCTATGCCGTCTGCCAGCTGAACGGGAAGCCCGTCGCCGGCATCATGGCCGCCGTCGCGATGGGCGACCAGCCCGCTCCGCCGACCGTCTGGACCACCTATCTGGCCAGCGCCGACGCGGAAGCCAGCCAGCGGGCGGTGGAGTCCGCCGGCGGCACCGTGCTGATGCCCGTGATGGATGTGATGTCCCTGGGCCGGATGTTCATCGCCGCCGATCCGACGGGGGCGGTCTTCGGCGTCTGGCAGCCGGTCGACTTCCCGGGCGCGGGCGTCGTCAACGAGACCGGCGCACTGATCTGGAACGAGCTGAACACCACCGACCGGTCCGCCGCCTCCGCCTTCTACCGGGCCGCCTTCGGCATCGAGTCCACGACGATGGAGGGCGTCGAGCACTACTACGGGCTCCAGGTGGACGGCCGCCACGTGGGCGGCATGCAGCCGATGCCGGAACAACTTCCCGCCGACACGCCCTCCCACTGGCTGACGTACTTCGCGGTGGCGGACGCCGATGCGGCGGTCGCCAAGGTCACCGCGTCCGGCGGCAGCGCGATCATGGAACCGTTCGACATGATCGCCGGCCGGATCGCCATGGTGACCGACCCGCAGGGCGCGGTCTTCGCACTGATCCACCCGAAGGCGATGGAGTGACCCGAAATACTGACGTGCCGTCAATTTAGCTCGTGGCAGCCTTTGTTGACGTGACGCCCTTGGTTGAGGCGTGGTGGGCGGCCGCCATGGCTACTGCTCCTGGGCGCGGGCGGTGTGCACCGTCTGCACGGAGAGCAGGAAGGCGTCCGGGCGGCGGGTGATGCCGGCGGGGTCGTGGGGGTCGACGAGGCGGGTGAGGGTGCTCAGGTCGCCGGGGTCGAGCCGGTCGCCGTACTCCTCCGCGGCGCGGCCGAGGTTGGCCTGGATGTAGCGGCGGACGTCGTCGGCGAGCGGGGCCGGCAGGTCCAGCAGGAAGCTGCGGGTGCGCGGGGTGCGCAGTCCGGCGTTGGCCAGGAAGGCGGGCCAGTCCTCCAGGGTGTCGGTGGTGTCGGGCAGGGCGGCCCGCATCTCGGCGAACCAGTCCTCCGCCGCCGCGTCCAGACGGGCCTGGAGTCCCGGGCGGCCGACGCCGATGTCACGCGGCAGGAAGCGCGGGGCGAGGCCGCCCTCGCAGACCGCGAGCAGGCCGCCGGGACGCAGGTGGCCGGCGAGCGCCGCCACCGCACCGCGCTGGTCGCCGACGTGGTGCAGTGCCTTGCTGGACCAGATGAGGTCGGCGCCGCCGAGCGAGTCCAGGCCGTGCGGGACCTCGGCGCAGTGGGTGTGGATCCGGTCGGCCAGGCCGAGCCGGTCGGCCCGGGCGCGAGCGCGGGCCAGCAGGGCCTCGGTGGCGTCCACCGCGCACACCTCTGCGTCCGGGAAGGCCCGCGCCAACAGGCAGCTGACGACCCCGGGGCCGCTGCCGACGTCCAGGATGCGGCGGACGGTCGGTGCGCGGGACCCGGCGCCGGGTGCCGGGGCCCCCGATGCCCCGCCCGCCCCGCCCTCGGGGCCCTCCGGGGCGAGCAGTGCGCGGAGCCAGGCGGCGGCCTGCTCGTACAGCGGGGTCTGGATCTCGGCGCCCCGTTCCAGGAACGGGCCGAGCACCTCCCAGTCGATGGCGCCGCCGTGGTCGGCCCCGGTGTGGGCGTGCCTGCCGGGGGAACCGGGCCGCGGGCCGGGCGAAGGCTCCCCTGGCACGGGGCGGTCGTCACTGCTCATGGCATCGAGCCTCCGATACGGGGTGGGCGCCGGCAAGCGGCGGGGCCGGTCCGGCGGCCCCGGCACGGCCCCTGGTTCGGACCGGGGGCGGGGTCACCGTAGGGTCTTGGCCTGTGGGTACTCCGGGATGGATGCCGCCGACGGAGACCGAGCGGCGGCTGTATGAGGCAACGGCACGTGGGGACGGGGACGGACAGGTCGCGGCGATCGCCGGCGAGGACCTGTATCTGGCGGTGCCGCAGCAGGGGCAGGAACCACTGCCCGTCTACGACGATCCGACGGCGGGCGGTAAGTGCATTCCCGTGCTGACGCGCGGCATGCTGCCGCCGTGGGAACCGCAGCGGTTTTTCGACCGGGTCTCGATCGAGGAGCTGGCGCAGGACTGGCCCAACGACAAGTGGCGGCTGGCGATCAACCCGGGCACGCCGTTCGCCGCGTACCTGCCCGCCTCGCCGGCCCACCGCGCGGCCTGGCTGCGGGTCCGGGCGCAGGTCGGGGTCCGGCCGGGCGGGCTGCTGGTCACCTCCTACGTGGGGCCGCTGCACGGTCCGGTGGCGCAGGGGCTGGCCTGTGGCGCGCCGCTCGCGGTGCACCACAGCGTGCCGTGGAACGAGCTGGGCACGGCGTTCCTGGACTACTCGGAGGACGCCGAGACGCTGCGCGCGCAGTGGTCGGTGGCCGATCCGGTGAGCTGGCAGCAGCGGTTCGACCAGCTGCTCGACGGGCAGTTCGTACCAGCGGAGACGGAGACGGCGCTGCGCGCCCGGGCCACGGCGTCCGGCGGGGAGTCCGGTGGCACGTCCGAGGACGGGTCCCCCGCCGGGGCCGGTGACGGTGCGCCCACCGCGGTTCCGGAGCTGGTGGACCGGTACGAGGAACGGTTCCGGACGGACGGGCTGCTGCCGGCCGACGGCCGGGTGGTGTCGCTGGTCGCACTGGACCTGGCGCACGCGGTGGGCCTGGTCCGCTGGGGCCTGGGCGCGCGGCTGTGCGCGCCGCCGCAGGCGGAGCAGGCGGTGATGCGGGTGGCGGCGCGGGCGCAGGAGGTCTACGGCTCGTGGGAGGAGTTCGCCGCGGGCTACGCGCTCGGGCGGGCACTGGCGTACGACAACGGCTGGTTCGGGCCGGCCTACGCCGAGACGGCGCACCTCCACCGGGTGCTGACGCAGGACCCGGCGTCCCCCTGGCGGGGCCTGTCGTTCGGCTGACGGGCCCGTGGCTCCGCCCCCGGGCGGGCCGGTCACCCGCCCCTCGCGGACGCCGGCCGCGCCGGGGCATGATGCAGCCCGGGGACCGGGACGATGCCGGACCAGTACGGCACAGGGGACGGATACGACATGGGCGGGAGCGGTATGCGGAGCGTCGCGCGGCGATGGGCCAGGACGGCGGGGGTCCGGCATGGAGGCTGAGACCGCATCGTCCGTGGCCCCGGCGCGGACCGGGCCGGAGCGTCCGCCCCGCCGCCGGGTCTGGCAGCGGTACCGCACGGCGCTGCGCCGTACACCGCTGTCCGTCTGGCACGACGACCTGACGGACTACGCAGCGAGCCTGACGTACTACTCGGTACTGGCGCTGCTTCCGTCGGCGATCGTCACCATCTCACTGATCGGGCTCGCCGACCCGGCCGGCACCGAGCAGCTGATCAACCACCTCAGTTCGATCGCGCCGGCCGAGTCGGGGGCGACGGTCCGGCACGCGCTGGTGGTGATGGCGCACCAACGGACGGCCGCCTGGGTGGTGGTCGGTGGTGCGGCGGTCAGCGCGCTGTGGTCGTCGTGCAGCTATCTGGCGGTGTTCCGGCGGGCACTGCACGCCATGCACCGGACGAAGGACGACCGGCCGCCGTGGCGGAAGGCGCCGCGGATCCTGGTGACCGCGCTGCTGCTGATGGCGCTGCTGATCTGCAGTGCGGTGGCGCTGCTGGTGAGCGGGCCGGTGGCGACCGCGCTGGGCCGGGCGCTGGGGTTCGGCGAGGCGGGCGAGACACTGTGGAACCTGCTCCAGTGGCCGTTGCTGCTGGTGCTGGCGACCGTGCTGGCGATGGTGCTGTTCCGGTCGGGGCCGCCGAGTTCGCGCGGGGTACGGCGGGCCGGGCCGGGCGGGGTGCTGGCGGTGCTGCTGTGGCTGGTGGCGTCGGCGGGCTTCGCCTTCTACGCCTCGTACGTCGGCACCTTCAACCGGCTGTACGGCTCGCTGGCCGGCCCGGTGGTGTTCCTGATCTGGTTGTGGTTCTCCAATCTGTCGCTGCTGTCCGGGGCGCAGTTCAACGTGGAGCTGGCGCGCGCCGGGCGGGTCATCCGACCGCGCCGCCCGAGCTGACGTCGTACCGGGCCGACTCCGGAACGGGCGACGGCGGGGCCGGTCAGCGGGCGCCGTGCGCCGCGGCGATCTCCTCGACGCGGCGGGCCAGGCCGAAGTCGAGATGGGTGACCCGGCCGCCGACGCTGTGGGTGTTGACCGAGACGCCGAGGTGGTTGTAGCCCAGGGTCAGCTCGGCGTGGTGGCCCAACTCCTCCTGGATCTGGGAGATGTGCACGACCATCGCGGCGGCCTGGAAGTGCCGGTCGAAGCGGTAGCGGCGGTGCAGGTGGTCGCCCTCGACGGTCCAGCCCGGCAGTTCGATGAGGCGGTCCGCGATCTCCGCGTCGTCGAGTGGTGCCACCTGTGCGTTCATCGCGCTCGCCTTCCCGCCGGGTACCGGTCGCCGCCGCTGGGCGCGGCGGTCCCAGCCTGTCACGTCGGGGCGGTCGCGCGCCCGTCCACGCGGGGCGAATGGGGACGGCCGGTGCGGCCAGGGCCCGTCCGGGCCACCGCGAACCCAGAAGTTACCGTAGGTAATACCTGGCCGGTCGGCTAGCGTCCCCGGCATGACGACTGCCACGGCGTCCGCGCCGGAAACCACGGGTGTCGGCACCCTGTTGCGAGAATGGCGGGACCGGCGCCGCATAAGCCAGCTGGAACTGGCGCTGCGCGCCGACTCCTCCGCCCGCCACATCAGCTTCATCGAGACCGGCCGCGCCCGCCCGAGCCAGGAGATGGTGCTGCGACTGGCCGAGCACCTCGACATACCCGTCCGGGAGCGCAACGCCCTGCTGATCTCGGCCGGTTACGCCCCCGCCTTCCCGGAGACCCCGCTGGACGACCCGTCGATGTCCGAGCTCCGGGCCGGCATGGACCGGCTGCTGGCGGGCTACGAGCCGTACCCCGCCCTGGTGGTCGACGGGATGTACCGCGTGCTGGCGGCCAACCGGGGCGTCGAGGTGCTGCTGGACGGCGTCGATCCGGAACTGCTCAGGCCGCCGATGAACGCCATGCGGATCACGCTCCACCCACGCGGCATGGCCCCTCGCATCCGCAACTTCCTGGAGTGGCGGGAACACCTCTTCGCCCAGCTGGACCGGCAGTTGGCGCTGATGCGGTCCGCACCGCTGCGCGCACTGCACGACGAGCTCCGCTCCTACCCGCTGCCGGCCGCCGGGCGGGAGGCCGCGCCCCCGGGCGACCACCCGCCGTTCGCCCTGCCGCTGGTGATCGAGCACCGCGGCACGGTGCTCTCCTTCCTCTCCACCATCGCCACCTTCAACACGCCGATGGATGTGACCGTTTCGGAGCTGGCGCTGGAGGCGTTCCTGCCCGCGGACCCCGAAACGGCCGAGCATCTGCGCAAAGCGGCGGAGTGAGGGCGGCTCACCTCGCCGGTACGCGGTCCAGGAAGCCGAGCACCGACCGGATCCGACCGTCCTCGGCCAGCCGCACCACGTCGAAGCCGGCGACCGGCGCCGACCCGTCCGGCGCGACCAGCTCCCAGCCGAACCGGGCGATGTCGTGGTGACCGTCCACCACACCCAGCGGCCGGAACGCGAAACCCGGGAACTGCTGGTGCGCGCCGGCGATCGCCGCCGCCAGCCCGTCGCGCCCGGCGACCTCGGCCAGCGGGTCGGTGTAGGTGGCGTCCTCGGTGAACGCCGCGGCGACGGCCTTGGCCCGGGCGCCCTCCTCGGTGGCGTTCCACGCCGCCAGGTACCGCTCGGCGGCGGCCGCGTGGTCGACGGTCCGCTCGGCGGCGCCCTGCTGCACGTTCTGCGACATCGCGAACTCCTCGTGGTATCCGTCGCGGCGGCCGGTGGGGCCCGGGCCGCCAGGTGACTGACGGTTCGTCAGCAACAGTTCACGGGCCGGAGTGCGCCGGCCCGTGAACCGATGCCTCGACTCTGCCGGAGCGGCGGACGAGGGTCGATTACGCGCAAGGTAATGCCCCCGGTCGCAGCGAGGCGGCCGGGGGCATCGGGGTCGGCGGGCGGGCGGCTAGCTCGCCGCGGGGACGGGGGGCACCGCCGCGTCCGCCGAAGCGTTCCCGGCCGCCTCCACAGAAGCGGTCCCGGCGCCCTGGGCACCCTCCGTCGCGTCCTCCGTCGCGTCCTGGGACACGGCCGGCCGGCGCCCGCGGCGGGCCGCCATCAGCGCGTACACCAGGATCCCGGCGAACAGGAACAGCACGCCCTGGTAGATCGCCGCGTAGCCGGCGCCCGCCACCAGCCAGAAGGTGAAGCCGAAGGCGAGCACCGCGAGGGTCAGGTCGCGGGCGAAGCGGGCCGGGCGGACCTTGTCGCGGCGGCCGGAGAGCAGGAAGTAGATCTGGGCGCCGGCGGCCAGCAGGTAGGGGACGGTGGCCGAGAAGGTGGTGATCAGGACCAGGATCTCGAAGACGCCGCCGGTGCCGAGGAAGTAGTTGATCACGGTCAGGGCGGAGGCCAGCACGGCGGCGGCCAGCACGCCGAAGGTCGGCACCCCGCGCCGCTTGGTGAGGAAGGCCGCCGGGAAGAGGCCGTCCTTGGCGGCGGCGTACGGGGACTGGGCGCTCATCAGCGTCCAGCCGTTGAGCGCGCCGATGATGGAGATCACTGCGGCGGCCGCGATGACCGTGCCGCCCCAGTGGCCGCCGAACATCGCGTCCACCGCGTCGGAGAACGGCGCCTTCGAATTGACCAGCTTGTCGTGGGCGACGGTGCCGAACACCGACAGGGTGCCCAGCAGGTAGACGACGGCGGCACCGATGGTGCCCAGCACGGTGGCCCGACCGACGTTGCGCTCGGGGTCGCGGACCTCGCCGGCACTCATCGCGGCGGACTCCACGCCCACGTAGCTGTAGAGGAGGATCGCGGCCGCCGCGGACAGCCCGCCCAGGGTGCTGCCGCCGCCCTCGTGGAACGCCCCGAGCTTGTGCGGGTCGAAGAAGAACAGCCCCACGACCGCGATGAACAGCAGCGGCACGAACTTCAGCACCGTGGAGACCATCTGGACGGCACCGACGTACCGGGTGCCCGCGAAGTTGGCGAGCGCCGGCAGCCACAGCGCGCCCAGCGCCACCATCAGATCGACGCCCCGGGACGCGTGGCCGGGGAAGAGCACATGGACGTAGCCGACGGCGGCCACCGCCAGCGCGGCGTTGCTGACCCAGGTCATCGTCCAGTACGACCAGGCGGAGAGGAAGCCGGCGAAGTCGCCGAACGCCTCGCGCGCGTAGACGTAGGGCCCGCCGGTGTCCGGATGGCGCTCGGCGAGCCGCCCGAAGACCAGGGCCAGGGCGATCGCCCCGAGGGTGAGGACGCCGAAGGCGACCAGACTGACGGTGCCGAAGGGGGCGACCGAAGCCGGCAGCAGGAAGATTCCGCCGCCGATGATGTTCCCCATCACCAGGGCGGTAGCGGTCCCCAGACCGAAACGGCGGGTGTGCCGGTCGTGCATGGCGTGGTGGGCCCTCTCGTCGTGCGCGGTGCACCCGGGATTGCCGGGCCAGGACATGGTGGGCGACCGGAGGGCCCCCGCAAAATCACCGGTTTTTGTCCCGCCAGGGGTCAGGCGACCGGAAAAACCTTCGGGCTGCCCGGCCTAGCGCCGCAGGTCGTCCGCCTGCGGCCCGAGCCGCCCGTACGGCTCCTGTGCCCCCGGGCCGACGGGCGGTTGCGGACCGTCCGCCTCCCGCAGCCAGCGTCGCAGCACCTGGTGGACCTGCTCGGCGCCGGTCAGCGGTGTCCCGTCCGGGACCGGCGGGGACAGCTCCGCGGGCCACAGGAGGAAGGGCCGGCTCTGCGGGCCGCCCAGCCCGCCGTGCGAGCCGATCTGCTCCTCGAAGGCGTGCACCGCACCGGTCGCCGGATCACCGGCGGAATTGATCATGAGGTCGGCGACGTGCGGGAACCGGTCGGTGCGGCGGACCGCTTCGGCCGCACCGGGCCCGAAGGGCGCCAGCGGGTCCGCGCCCACGACCCGTCCGGTGTCGAGGTGGTGCTCGCCGCCGTCCGGGCCCAGCACCACCGCACCGTGCGCGACCGAGCGGACCAGGACGAAGCCGATGCCCGGGTGACCGGCGAGGGTGTCCAGCAGCGCCGGGTGGCGGCGGTCCAGCTCCTCACGGGTGATCCGGTCGGGGACGTCCGGGAACGAGACCAGGCCGAGGTTGCCGGAGGCCAGCACGACCGGCTGCGCGCCGGGCCGGTCCGCGTCCGCCGTCCCCTCCGGCCGGCCCAGCGCCGCCCGCGCCGCCTCCCGGGCCTCGGCGCCGCTGACGGTGCGCCCGGCCCGCCGCCGGACCGGCAGCCCGCACCCGGCGCGGACCAGGTCGCTCAAGGTCAGCCCGTAGCGGTCCCGGAAGGTCGCGCCGGGGCTCTGGCCGTGGTCGGAGAGCAGCACGATGCGGTACGGCCGGGGCGCGTACCGGCCGGCCTCGGCGATCAGCTCGATGCAGCGGTCGAGGCGGCGCAGCACCTGGCGGGTGTCGCGGTGCACGGGCCCCGAGTGGTGCGCCACCTCGTCGTAGGCGACCAGGTCGGCGTAGACCGCGGTGCGGCCGGCCAGCATGTCGCCGAGCACCGCGGCGACCACCACATCGCGCTCGACGACGGTGGCGAAGGCCCGGATGACCGGGTAGAGGCCGCCCCGCCTGACCCGTGGCCGCTCGCGGCGGCAGCGGCTGCGCAGCGCCTGGCCGATCTCCCGCAGGACCTCGGCGACGAAGGAGACCGCGGTCCGGGTGGCGTTGGCCGGGTCGGAGAAGTAGGCGAAGTAGCCGGCCCGCGAGCGGTTGTACCGGCCCCGCCGGGCGGCCACCGACATCACCAGGGCGACTTGGCCGGCGCCGCCGCTGAAGAGGTTGCCGCGGCTGGCGCCGTCGTGGGCCAGCAGCCCGCCGTCGCCGGTGCGCGCGACGGCCCGGCGCTGGAGTTCGGCGGCGCTGCTGGGCCGGTTGCTGACGATGAGGTCTCCGGTCTCCTTCTCGTACCAGCGGAAGGCGGGCAGGTCCTCGTTGCTGCCGTGCAGGATGGCGAGCTGGCTGGCGCCGGTCTGGCTGGACCAGTCGGTGCGCCACGGGGCGAGCCGGTGACTGGTGCCGATCCATTGGGCGAGGGTCGGCATCAGCGGGCGCTCGCCGCGGGTCGCCTCCCGCAGCACCTCATGGCCGACGCCGTCGAGCTGCAGGAAGACCGTCCCGGGCGTGGCCGGCCCGCGGTCCGCGCCGGCCCGCCTCCCCCGCCGGCCGGCCAGCCGCACCAGCCGACGCCGGTACGCCTCGTCGTTGCGCACCGCCAGGAAGGTCGAGGTCGCCGAGGACGCCGCCGACATCACGGCCGCCACGATCACCGCGGTCTCCGGCGTGGTCTGCCCCCGCCCCGCCGGGACCACGTCCAACGCGACCAGCAGCAACGACCCGTTGAGGAAGAACACCAGCAGCCCCAGCACCAACGCCGGCACCAGCAGCAGCGCGCGCACCAGCAGCGGCCACACCAGGGCGCTGAGCAGGCCGAACGCGCCGGCGGCCAGCGCCGCGGTGAGTGCGGTGCGGGTGAGGCTCTCGCCGCCGACGGCCTGCAGTCGGAAGTCGGGCAGCACCGCGGCCAGGGCGAGCAGGGTCAGGCTGGAGACCGCCCAGACGGCCAGCACCCTCAGGAGGGCGCCGCCGAGGGCCTTCCACCGCGCGGTCCGCACGCCGTCCCGTCCTCCCCGCTCGGGCCCGCCGCACCAGCCGGGCGGGCATTCCGGCCAAGGGTGTCATCAAAGCGGGCGGGTGTCATAAAGCGGGCGCGGAGCGCGGGCGGGGATGGTGGGCGGGGAGAGTGGACGGGGCAGGGGGGCAGGGGGCAGGGCATGTGCCCGGCGCTCGCTGCACGCGTCCCCGGGACCTGCCTGCGGGGCGGATGAGGGAGGATCGGTAACGATCGGAACGGGTACGCGGCAGGACGGTTGGACGATGAGCGCCCCTGCCCGGCCCGGGCAGGGCGTCGCGGCCGGAGCGCCCCGGTCGGGCGATGCCCGGCCGGGCAAGGAGGTGGACCGAGCATGTCGGTGAAAGTCACCTGGTGGGGACATGCCACGGTGACCGTCGAGGACTCCGGGGTGCGGGTGCTGACCGACCCGCTGTTCGTCGCCCGGCTCGCCCACCTGCGGCGCCGCCGCGGCGCACTGCCACCCCCCGAGGCGGCCCACGCGGACGCGGTCCTGATCTCCCATCTGCACGCCGACCATCTGCACCCGGCCTCGCTGGCCCGGCTCGCGCCCGGGACCCGGCTGATCGTGCCGTACGGCGCGCCGGCCGCCGTACCGGGACTGCGCCGGGTGGCCGCGGCCAGGGGCCTGCCGGTGAGCGAGCTGCGGCCGGGCCAGGAGTGCCGGATCGGACCGCCCGGGGACGCCGCCGCCCTGACCGTCCGCGCGGTGCCGGCCGCCCACGACGGCCGTCGACTCCCCTGCGGACCGCACCGCGTCCCCGCCCTCGGCTACGTCATCAGTGGCACGGCCCGCACCTACTTCGCCGGCGACACCGGGCTGTTCCCGGAGCTGCCGGACGAGGTCGGGCCGTGCGAAGTGGCGCTGCTGCCGGTGGGCGGCTGGGGACCGTTCCTCGGCCATGGCCACCTCGACGCCCGGCGGGCCGCGGTGGCGGCGGCCCGCCTGGCACCGTGCAGCGCGGTACCGGTCCACTACGGCACGTACTGGCCGATCGGTCTGGACGCCGTCCGGCCCCACGAGTTCCACGCGCCGGGTCAGGAGTTCGAGCGACAGGCCGGGCTCCTCGCGCCGAAGGTCGCCGTGCACCGGCTCGGGCACGGCGAGTCGGTGCACCCGAGGACCACCCGGTGATGCCCACGGGTCCCCGCCGGCCGGCACGACCATCAACGGCACGGCCATGAGCGGTACGACGCTGGCCGACGGCCTCCACCAGGTGCTCACCCATGTCCCGCCGGAATCGACCCAGCAGGCGGTCGGGTACCCGTCGCTGTTCCTGCTGGTGGTGCTGGGCTCGCTGGTGCCCGTGGTGCCCACCGGTGCGGTGGTCAGCTCGGCGGCGGCGGTCGCCTTCCACCACAGTTCGCCGCTCGCCCTGCTGCTCGTCTTCGTGGTCGCGTCCGGCGCCGCGTTCCTCGGTGACCTGGGCCTGTACGGGCTCGGGCGACGCGGCGTCCACTCCCGCAACGGCTCGCGCTGGCTCGCCCGGCTCCGTGATCGCGCCGCACCGGAACGCCTGGCGCAGGCGCGGCACAGGCTGCGGGAGCACGGCGTGTTGGTGCTGGTGCTCTCCCGCCTGGTTCCGGCCGGCCGGATCCCGGTCATGCTGGCCTGCCTGCTCGCCGAGATGCCGCCCCGGCGCTTCGCCCGCGGCGACCTCCCGGCCTGCCTGGCCTGGGCGGCCACGTACCAGCTGATCGGCCTGCTGGGCGGCTCCCTCTTCCGCGAACCCTGGCAGGGCGTGGCCGCTGCGATCGGCCTGACGGCGCTCTTCAGTGCCGCCCCGGTCGCGTGGCGCCGCCTCCGCCCGTCGCCGGCGGACGGCGAGGAACGGACGGCGGAAGGGGAGGGCTAACGGACAGGAGGGGTGACGCGCCGGAGGGGTGACGCGCGGGAGGGGCAAGGGCAGAGGGGCAAGGGCAGAGGGCGGTGGGTGTGCGGGCGGGGCCTCAGCGCTCCGCCAGCACCCGCGACGCCCCGACCGGCAGATCCCACAGGTCCGACCGCGGACGGCCGGTCGCCGCCCAGGCGGCCCGGATGCGGTGCAGCGGCTCCAGCGGCGGCTCGGCCGACAGCAGGAACGTCGACCAGTGCATCGGCGCCAGGCACCGCGCCCCCAGGTCCTGGCAGGCCCGTACCGCCTCCTCCGGGTCGGTGTGCACCGGCCGCAGCATCCAGCGCGGGTCGTACGCCCCGATGGGCAGCAACGCCAGGTCGATGTCCCGGTAGCGGCGGCCGATCTCCTCGAACCAGTGGCCGTGACCGGTGTCCCCCGCGAAGTGGATCCGCCGCCCGTCGGGGGCGGTGAGCACCCAACCGCCCCACAGGGAACGGCAGGTGTCGGTCAGCGTCCGCTTGCTCCAGTGGTGCGCGGGCACGAAGTCGATCCGCACCGGGCCGGCGGGGCCGGCCAGCTCCACCGCCTCCCACCAGTCCAGGTCGGTGACCTGGGTGAAGCCGCGCCGCCGGGCCCAGGGCGCCAGTCCCGCGGGAAGCAGCAGCGGAACGTCGCGCGGCAGCCGCTTCAGCGTCGGCGCGTCCAGGTGGTCGTAGTGGTTGTGGCTGATGACGACGGCGTCGACCGGTGGCAGGTCCTCCCAGCGGACCCCCACGGGGGTGACCCGGGCGGGCGTACCGAGGATCTTGCGGGACCAGACCGGGTCGGTGAGGACCGTCAGTCCACCGATCCGGATGACCCAACTGGCGTGCCCGGCCCAGGTCAGCGCGACGGTCGTGGGACTGGCCTCGGGCATCGGGCCGGGCTCGAAGGGCAGTTGCTGGATCTGCCGGAGCGTCTCGGCCGCCGGGCGGAGCTTGCCCTCCCGCGCGATCCGGGCCAACGCGCGAACGCCGGGCAGCGGCGCGGTCAACCGGTCGGTGAAGTCACGGGGCCAGGTACGGGGCTCCCCCAGGGGGCGCGGTTCGGCCAGCGGGTGCGGTTCGGCCAGCGGGTGCGAGGGCGGCGCGGTCTCCGGCAGCGCCGCGGTGGCAAGACGCCCGCCTACCGTGCCCGCGACCGCGCCACCACCAACCTCCTCTGCAACGGTGTTACGGCCGCCCGCAACACCGCCGCCCCCGCCCCCGCCCTCGCGCTCACTGCCGCTCCCCCTGTGACGATCGCCGTCGTGACGATCTCCAACGCGTCGGTCGTCGGCATGTGAACCCCGCTCGGCGCCGGAGGTCTCGGCAGGGGAGGTCTCATCGAGAAGGGTCTCGTCGACGGAGGTCTCGTCCAGGGACGTTTCCTCCAATGAGGTGTCGTCCAAGGACGTCCCATCGAGAGAGGTCTCATCGAGAGAGGTCTCATCGAGGGGGCGCCCGGCGAGAGAGCGCTCGGTCTGTTCGGTCATCCAGGGGCTCCATTCGAGGGCCGGGCAGAACCGGAGTCACGAGGCGGGCGGGCGAGTCGCGCCGGAGCCGCGCCCAGTTCGGCCAACGCCCGATCCAGATCACCCAACCCCGCCCGCACATGCGGAAGTTGGAGTGGGTCAGCCGTGTTCAACACCCGCTGCCGCAGCTCCATGTCGGCGCCGAGCAGGGCATCCGCTCCCAGCCGCACCCGTAGAGCCTCCGGATCGTCCTCGAAACGATGGGCGCCGCGGGCCGCCCACGACGCCAACTCCCTTTCCAGTGCCGCCGATCCGGTGGGCGCACGGGCGCCGAACGACCGCCGCAACGGTTCGAGGTCGGCGTAGAGGGAGCTGCCGGCATGCGGCGGACGGCAGAGCGCACCGGCCCCGGTGAGCGTGCGGTACAGCGCCCCGGTGAGTGCCCCGTACACCCGCGCGGCGGCCGCGGTCCGCTCCCGTACGGCGTCGGGCTCGGCGAGCGCATGGGTGACCGCACAGGCGAGCGGCCCGGGAAGCGGGGTGTGGATCCGGGTGAGGGTCTGCAGGACCGCGTCCCGTAGGAGGGCGCCCCGACGGGTGCCCGGAAAACGGGCCAGCGCGACGGGCCAGGAGGCGGGCAGCAGCGCGGCCCGCAGATCGGTCAGCACCACGACCTCGCCCGGCAGCATCTCGGCGGGGCTGAGCACCACGGTGTCATGCGGGTCGTGCAGCAGGTCCCGGCTCGATTCGTCGCTGACGACCCACAGCCCCTCCTCGGCCGCCGCCTCGCACACCTCGTGCAGTTGCTCCGGCGGCGGGCAGGTGCCGGTCGGGTCGTCGGCGACGGAGAGGACCAGGACACGCGGGGTGTCGCCGTGCATCCTGGCTCGCCGTACGGTCTCCAGCAGCGCGAACGGGTCCGGCAGCCCGCCCGATTCGGCCGGTACCGGCGTCAGGTGGACCGACCGCCCCAGCAACCTGGCGGGCGGCGCGTACCACTCGGCGCACGGCCGCGTCAGCAGCACCGCACCGTCGACCGCGGCATAAAGGGCGAGCAGCAGGGCGGCAGCCCCGGGGGCGGCCAGCACCCGATCGGCGGGGGTGAACAGGCCGCGGCGCTCCCAGTAGCCGCAGGCGGCGGTGCGCAGCGGCGCGGAGCCGCCGGAGGGTTCGGGGGCGGTGCGGCCGGCTGCCGCGGAGAGGTACGCGGCGAGTTCGGGAAGGACCGGCAGGCCCACCGGCGGGGCCGGATCCGGCTCCCGCTGCGGATCCGGGGCGGTCCGCTGCATCCGTACCTCCACTCCACGGCGGCCGGTCGATCGTGGGCCCATCACATGATGAACGGCCCCGACCACCTTCGCAGATCACGGGAGTGGCGACCGGGGGCGACACGTCAGCGGAGGGTGACCACTGCCTCCTGAGGCCAACGCGGAGCCCGCCCGGCCGAACGGCGCCGACCGGGCGCCCTCCCCCGGCCCGCCGCCATACCCCGCCGACCCCGCACCGTCCCCGCACCGCGCCCGCCCGGCCGCGCGGCCTCGGACCGCTACGCCTTCGCCTCCGCCTCGGCTGCCGCCTCCGCCCTCCGCCCGCCCGTTGGCGCCTCGTACCGATGCACCTCCACCGTTTCCTCCACCCCTGCCGCGCCCCACACCTGGCGCTCGGTGCCGCGCCGCACCCATCCCCAGCGCTCGTACAGCGCGACCGCCGAGGTGTCGGACGTCTTCACCTCCAAGACGGGCCGCACCCCCCGGGCCGCGGCCTCCGCCTCGACGGCGGCCATCAACCGCGCGCCGAGGCCGTGCCCCCGCGCGCCGGGCGCGACATAAAGGCGGCTCACTTCACGTCCGCACAGCGCGGCATGGCCGGCCACCGCGCCTCCCGCCTCGGCGACCCACGCGGCGGTCAGCCCGTCGGGGGTGAGCCACCGGCCCGGCTCCTCGGGCCAGTGGTGGGGGTAGCCGCTGTGGGCATGCACCTCGGCGAGAACCGCCACACAGGCACCGAGATCAGCATCCCCCCGCCTCCGAACCACCCACGCCTCCCGTTCCTCCACCACTCCCACCCCTCACTTTCCCCACCCGCAACGCCCGCAACGCCCGCAACGCCCGCAACGCCCGCAACGGCCAACGAACAACGACCATCAGTGTCTCCCCCTGCCTGCCTCGCCCCTCCCCGGGTACACGTGACCCATGCGAAGCCGAAAACTCCTCCCGCACCTCGACCGGTGGGCCTTCGATCGGATCGCCGCGCGCGAATGGCCGGGCGCTCAGCGCGTACTGCCCCGGCTGACCCGCAGCGCCAATCACGGGCTGCTGTGGTTCGGCGTGGCGGCCGGGGCGGCGGCCCTGGGCGGGCGGCCCGCGCGTCGGGCCGCCCTGCGCGGTATGGCCTCGCTGGCCCTGGCGTCCGCGACGGTGAACACCCTCGGCAAACGCTCCGTACGCCGCGCCAGACCGCTGCTGGACGCTGTCCCGTTGATGCGTCAGCTCGGCCGCCAGCCCTTCACCTCCTCCTTTCCGTCCGGGCACGCGGCCTCGGCGGCGGCCTTCGCCACCGGTGTCGGGTTCGAGAACAAGTGGTGGGGCCTGGCCCTCGCCCCGCTCGCCGCCTCCGTGGCGTTCTCCCGCGTCTATACGGGTGTGCACTATCCGGGTGACGTGCTGGCCGGCGCCGCGCTCGGCGTGGGCGCGGCCTTCGCGGTCCGCGGCATGGCGCCGACCCGCGCCCAACTGGCCCCGCCCGCCCGGCCCCGCGCCGAGGCGCCCGCACTGCCCCGCGGACGCGGACTGTACGTGGTGGCCAACGCGACCTCCGGACAACGCTCGGGGCCGCGCCCCGACCGGGTCGCGGAGGTGCACGGAGCGCTCCCGCAGGCCGAGGTGGTGGTCTGCGGCGGACCCGAGGGCATGCCGATGGACAAGGCGCTGGAGGAGGCGGCCGAGCAGGCCCTGGCGCGGGGCGGTGCGCTGGGCGTGCTCGGCGGCGACGGCACCGTCAACGCGGCGGCCACGGTCGCGGTGCGCCACGGACTGCCGCTCGCGGTCCTGCCCGGTGGCACCCTCAACCACTTCGCCTACGACCTGGGCGTCGAGACCTACGCGGACGCGGCGCGTGCCGTGGAGAGCGGCGAGGCCGTGGCCGTCGACCTGGCGCGCTTCCGGGTCGGGCCGCATCAAGAGGGCCAGTACTTCCTCAACACCTTCTCCGTCGGCGCGTATCCGGAGCTGGTCCGGATCCGGGAGCGGTGGGCGCATCGGATCGGCGCCTGGCCCGCCGGGATCCTCGCCGCCTGCGAAGTGCTGCGCTCCTCCACGCCTCTGAGCATCGAGATCAACGGCGAACGGCACGCCGTCTGGCTGCTGTTCGTCGGCAACTGCCAGTACCGCGGCCTGGGCACCGCGCCCGTACGGCGCCACGACCTGGCCGACGGCGTGCTCGACGTCCGCGTGGTGCACGCCGGTCGGCTGGCCGGCATCCGGCTGCTCACCGCCGCCCTGCTGGGCACCCCGCGCAGTTCCCCGCTCGTGGGCGAGGCCCGGCTCCCCCGTCTGCGCATCGGCGGCCTCCCGAACGGCACCCCGCTCGCCTACGACGGCGAAGTGAGCGCCGTCCCCGGCGAGTTGACCCTGGAGAAGAGGAACGAGGCCCTGACCGTCTACCGCCTCCTCCCCAACTGACCAACCCCACACCCTTCAGGAGCCACACCTCACGTCCACATCGCAAGACACATCTCTCGCGATACGAGACAGCGGCGTACCGTGTGAGGCAGTACGCCGTAGGGCATCCGCACCCCGGCCGCGTTCCGACGTGGCCTCGTGCGGCAGCCCCCGATGTCCGCGAAGGAGCCGATCCATGCCGCAGGAATCCGCCGTCTACACCCACGGCCACCACGAGTCCGTACTGCGCTCGCACACCTGGCGCACCGCCGCCAACTCGGCCGGATACCTACTGGATTCACTGCTGCCCCACATGCAGATCCTCGACATCGGCTGCGGCCCCGGCACCATCACCGCCGACCTGGCGGCCCTGGTACCGGACGGTCAGGTCATCGGCCTGGACCACACGCCCGGCATCCTGGAGCAGGCCCGCGCGACGGCCGCCGCCCGCGGAGTGCACAACGTCCGCTTCACGGTCGGCGACGTCCATGAACTGGACTTCCCCGACGACACCTTCTGCGTGACGCACGCCCACCAAGTCCTGCAGCACGTGGGCGATCCCGTGCAGGCGCTGCGCGAGATGCGCCGCGTCACCAAGCCCGGTGGCATCGTCGCCGTCCGCGATGCGGACTACGCCACCTTCACGTGGTACCCGGAGGTGGCGGGGATGGCCGACTGGCTGGACCTCTACCGCCGGGTGGCCCGCGGCAACGGCGGCGTGCCGGACGCCGGGCGCCGACTGCATGCCTGGGCACGCCAGGCCGGCTTCGCGCCGGAGAACATCACCGCGAAGGCCGGCACCTGGTGCTACCAGACCCCCGAGGAGCGCTCCTGGTGGTCCGAACTGTGGGCGGACCGCACGGTCGCCTCCTCCTACGCCAAGATCGCGATCGACGGCGGATACGCCACCGAGGACGACCTGACCCGCATCGCCGCGGCCTGGCGGGAGTGGGGCGCCGAGGAGGACGGCTGGTTCGGCATGCTGCACGGCGAGATCCTGTGCCGGGTTTGACGTAGCGTCAGCTCGATACTTCCGCCACCCCGCCTCCACCGCGCCGGCACATCGCAGTCACACCACGGTCAAGGTTCGCGCAGCCATCGGCAGCCCAACTAGGCTGGTTCATATGGACATTCTGGGGACCTCACTTCGGGTATGTGTCGGCGACCTCGATGCCGCGGTCACGGTGTACGAACGACTGACCGGCGCCGAGGCGATCCGCTTCCAGCGCGGCGGGGTGGCGGTCGCCGCGGTGGGATGCTTCTTCCTGATGAGCGGCCCCGAGGCGGAGCTGTCGGTGCTGCGGAAGATCACCGCGACCCTCGCCGTCAAGGATGTCGACCAAGCGGTGGCCGACCTCACCGCGGTCGGCGCGGACATCATCGCCGGGCCACTGTCCACCCCCGTCGGACGCAATCTGATCGCCCGTCACCCCGACGGTTCGGTCTTCGAGTACGTCGATCGCGCACAGGGCGCCTAGCCAGGGTCTGTTCTGCGGATCACGTCTGGGATGCGGCACGCTCGCGCAGGTGGGCGACTGTCACCCGAGCTGCGCCGAGGCGAACTTGCAAGCCGTCGGGAATGAATCTCAGTATCTCGTGGTTGTCGATCAAGCCGGGGTGATCACAGCTGCCCGGCTCCACTTGTGCAGTTTTGAGGGAGTGTCAGCAACATGTCCGTTACACAGCCTGACGCCGAGCGCGTGCGCGTCTCCGCGGATCCCGACTGGTACGAGTCGGCCGGTATCTCGCTCGGCGTCCGGGTCGGGAACTTGGTCTTCACGTCAGGGCAGGCACCGATCGATGCCCAGGGAGCCACGGTCGGCGCCGGGGACTTCGAGACGCAAGCCCGTCAGGCGCTCGCGAATCTGTCGACGGTCCTCACCAACGCGGGCTCCAGCCTCGCTGACGTGGTCAAGGCGACCGTGTTCGTCACGGACATAGCGCAGCAGGACATCTTTGCCAAGTTGCGCGCGGAACACTTCCCGGACAAGCCTCACCTCGCGGAGTCGTTCGTAGAGGTCTCCTCACTCGCCAACCCTGAGTGGATGATCGAGATTGAGGCCATCGGACTCGTCCGGTGATGCCGGGTACTCACAGGCTCTTCGGCGGGTTCAAGAGCCAAGCCACAGGTGAATTGCTGCGACGGTCACGGTGCCATGAAAGGTGTAGGCCCTCTTGCCGAACCTCGTAGCCACCACCCGGAAGTTCTTCAACGCGTTGATCGTCCGCTCAACTTCGACCCTGCGCTTGTAGATCGTCTTGTTCGAAGCCGGCGGGCCGGCCGCCCCTGCTGCTGCCCCGGCGTTGGCGGTTGGCCCGCTGGTTCTTCGGTTCGGGGATGGTGTGCTTGATCTGGCGTCGTCGCAGGTAACGACGGTTGCGGCGGGACGAGTACGCCTTGTCGCCACCGAGGTGGTCGGGCCGGGTGCGCGGACGCCCGCCGTCCAGGCGACTGACGCGGATGCGTTCCATGACCGGGATGAGCTGCGGGGCGTCGCCCCACTGGCCCGGAGTGATCAGCAGCGCCAGAGGGCGGCACCCGCCCTCACCGGCGAAATGAATCTTGCAGGTCAGGCCCCCGGGAACGTCCGAGTCCCCGAGTCCCTCGTCAGTGCGATGCTGTCGGGGCGTGCGCGTGTGCCTTTTCCCCGCACTCGCGGCGCTGTTCTGCGGGCCCCGGCGGCATGCTGGTGGGCCCGGCAGGAGGTGGAGTCCACACTCAACCATCGACCAGTCGATCCGGCCCTCCGCGTCGGCGTCGGCCAGGACGGCCGCGAAGACCCTGTCCCACGTGCCGTCCGCCGACCAGCGTCTGTGCCGCTGGTACACGGTCTTCCAGGGACCGAAACGCGCGGGCGGATCCCGCCAGGGCGCCCCGGTGCGCTGCCGGCACAAGACCCCATTGATGATCCTGCGGTGGCTGACCCAACGGCCCCCGCGCCTCCCAGACGTCGGCAGGTGCGGCCTCAGCCGGAACCACCCGGAACCACTCTGCGTCCGACAGTTCTCCCCGCCCCGTGACCATGCCAACGACCCGAGACCGCGACGGTCACAACATCCGTCGGACAGGCCCTCACACCTCCAGGACGATCTTGCCTCGGGTCCGGCCGGCCATGCTGAGCCGGAACGCCTCGGCGGCCTCCTCCAGCGGGAGCGCCGTATCGACCGGTACGGTCAGCTTCCCCGCGTCCGCGAGGATGGCCAGGGCGGTCAGGTCGGCCGTGTCCGGTCTGACCCACACCATGTGACCGCCCTTCGCCCGGACCTCGCCGTCGGCGATCGACACCACCCGGCTGCGGTCCTTGAGCACCTCCTGCGAGACGTCCACGGCCCCGCCGCCGACGAAGTCCAGGGCGACGTCGACGCCTTCGGGCGCCAGGGCGCGCACCCGGTCCGCGAGCCCGTCGCCGTAGGTCACCGGTTCGGCGCCCAGGGACCGCAGGAAGGCGTGGTTGCGCTCGCTGGCCGTGCCGATCACGCGGGCCCCCTCGGCGACCGCGATCTGGACGGCCAGCGAGCCGACGCCGCCCGCGGCGGCGTGCACCAGCACCAGATCGCCCGCCTTGGTCCGCGCCCGCTTGAGTGATTGATAGGCCGTCAGCCCGGCGAGCGGGAGCCCGGCGGACTGCTGCCAGCCGAGTGTGTCGGGCTTGCGGGCCAGGGTGCGCACCGGCGCGGCGACCAGCTCGGCGTACGTGCCGTGCTGCACCTCGTCCTTGCGGACGTAGCCGATGACTTCGTCGCCCACCGCGTACTCGGTCGCGTCGGCGCCGACCGCCTCGACCACTCCGGCCACGTCCCACCCGGGAATGAGCGGGAAGTGAACGTGCATCATGCCGTCCAGATAGCCCGCGACGACCTTCCAGTCGACCGGATTGACGCCGGCGGCGTGCACCCTGATCAGCACCGAGTCCGGCGCGACCTTGGGGTCGGGTTGCTCTGAGTAGGTGAGAACCTCAGGGCCGCCGTAACTGTTCGCGGTAATTGCCTTCATGTTCGCCACAACGCGTGATGATCCGCGAGGATTCCGCGCCCTTGCGATCTTTTCCAACTGGCATATGCCAACCTGCGCAGGGGCGCCCCGGGCGGTGCCGTCCTCCCTGCCCGGGGCGCCCCGCCTGCGCTATGCCGTTTCCGCCGGCCGCATCCGGAACTCGTACCGCTCCGGCAGCGGATGCTCCGCGCGGGCCCGGGCCGCGGTTTCCGTGGTGATCGGACCGTCCCCCGCCACCAGCCGCTCGGCGATGGCGTACCAGGTGTCGCTCAGGACCTCGGCGCCCTCCCGCAGATCGGCGATCTCGAAGCCCTCGTCGAAGATCTCGCGCGCCGCCGCCGGCTGTCCCTGGGCGAGCAGGACCTGCGCCGCCAGGAGGCGGAAGCGGCCGCCCGCGCGCTCGGCGGGGCGCAGCGCCGCCAGCATCCCGGCGGCGGCGTCGGCCCGGTCCACCGCCAGCAGCACGGGCACCGCCTCCCGGACGAGGGCCGGCAGAGCATCCCGCCAGGGCCGGGCCACCGCCGGATCGTCGGACCCGGCCGAGCCGACGGCACAGTCGAAAGCCTGCGTGAACCGGTCGGCGGCGTGCGCGGTCTCGCCCGCCACGGACTCGGCGACGGCCAGGCAGTACAGCGGCAGGCAGCCGGCGCCGTGCGCCAGCGCGCGCTCCCAGCTGCGGACGGCCTGTGCGCGGTCGTCGGCGTGCCACTGGGCGAGCCCGAGGTGATACTCGACGGCCGGCCCCGGACGGGCGGACTCCAGCAGGTCGCGCCAGGCCGGGGCGACCGGGGCGGGTCCGGGGACCGGGCCGGCAGCCGGCAGTTCCCCCGTTCTGATCAGCGTCAGCCAGGGCTGCTGCTCGGCACCCAGGGTGGCCGGCGCGAACGGTGTGCCGGGGAGGTCCAGGCCCGCGCGGGCCACTTCAAGGGCACCCCAGCCGGAGCCGGTGGCCAGTTGCTCCTTCGGCTCCACGTCCGCGTACGGGAGCCAGGCCGCGTACGCCGCATCGACCTCGTCCCGGGGCAGCACCGCCGCCAGCCGGGATTCCACGGTGCCGCGCGCCGCCGTCCAGTCCGCGCCGTGGACCTGGGCGGGGTCGGCGTCCAGCGGCCCGTACGCCTCCAGCCAGCTGAACTCCCCACCGGCGTCGAGCGGGACGTGCTCCAGTTGGGTGCGGGCCAGGCCCGCTTGGATCTCCGCGTAGCCGCCGGTGCCCGGTTCGGTGAGCCAGTGCTGCCAGCGCCGTCCGGCCCGACCGGCGCCCCACAGGAAGAGCTTGCGGCCGGAGAGCGCGGCGGTGGAGGTCTGCACCAGCCCGCGGCCGTCCCGGTCCAGGGAGGCGATCCAGGGGCGGGCGTCCTCGGGCAGGTCGTAGAAGTAGTCCGCGGGGAACTCGCTGCGCAACGGGTAGGTCCGGTCGGCTCCGGCGGACTCCGGCACCGGCACGCGCCGCAGCGTGCGCTCGTACCCGAAGTGCCAGGCCGCCTCGGCCGGAGCCAGTACACGGGTGTGCTCGTCCTCGGGGACGGCGGTGTTGGACCACCAGTACACCGGGGCGGTGTGGTGGTGCGGATTGCGGATCCGCACGCCCACGTAGAGGAACTCCGCGCCGTCGGGCAACCACAGGTCCACCTGGAACGGCAGGTCGCGCAGCCGCTCCCACTCCCACAGCCGCAGCATCTCGCCGCCATCGGGAGCCGGGACCCGGGCGGCGTGCAACGGAGCGCACGAGAGGGTGGTGTGCCCCGTGGCGCCGATGTTCCACTCGATGCCCCCGGAGAACCACGCCCCGTTGAGTGCGAAGGCGGCGGGCTGCACCACCGGGTTGCGGTAGAGCAGTTCGCGGCCGGTGGGCTTGTGGTGGAGGGAGTACACCCGGCCGCCGAGGCCGGGCAGGACGGTGGCGCGCAGCTTGTCGTTCTCGATGACCAGCGCGTCGAGGTCGGTGCGACGACGGTCCCGGCCGTAGCCGTCGCGCATCCGGGTGGGCAGGATCGAGCGCAGCGGCCGATAGCCGATCTGCCGCGCCATCTCGGCCGGCAGCGCGGTGTCCCGGGGGATCTCGATGCGGTGCGCGTCTTCGGGGCCGCGCAGCGCGGGCAGTGGGTTGTCCGGGCCGAAGGCGGCCAGGGGAAGGGTCAGGGTGGTGCGTCGCACACTCGTGGCCACGGCTGCCTCGCAGGATCGGACCGGACCCCCTCGGCTACGGCGGCCCGCTGTTGACCATGGAACAACGTGATCGGCCGTCTGAACAGGGCACCTGTTGGCCAGGTGGGGTCAGGGTTGCGCAAAGACGCCCTCCAGGAGGTCGGCCAGCAGTACCGCCCCGGATCCGTCGGGGTCGCGGTCCGGGTCGTAGATCGCCACGGTGATCCCCACGCAGCGCGGGGAGGCGGCCAACGGGGAAAGCAGCGACCGTAGTTCGTCGGTGAACAGGCCGTCGGGGTCGGGGCTGTCCACCGCGGGCATCACGGAGGGGTCCAGCACGTCCGCGTCCAGATGGATCCAGAAGCCGTCCAGCGGGGAGTTCTGGAGGTGCCGCAGCGCCGCCCGGGCGACCGCTTCGGGGCCGCGCCGCCGGATCTCGCCGACGTTGGTGCAGCTGATGCCCAGTCGGGCGAGCTCCTCCTGGTCCTCGTCCGCGTCGCGGACCCCGAGGAGGCTCACGTCCTCGTCGCGGACATACGGGCGCATCCCCTCGATGTCCGTCAGACCGGCCTGACCGCGGCCGGTGATCTGGGCGACGCCCTCTCCGGCCGCGGCGCCGACGGGGCCGGTCACCTCGGTGTTCCCCGGATGCCGGAAGTCGCCGTGTCCGTCCAGATAGGCCACGCCGTACCGCCCCAGTCGCCGCAGCGCGAGCACCGCGCCGAGCAGGATGCTGCAGTCGCCACCGAGGACGACCGGGAAGTCGCCGCTGCGCACATGGCCCTGCACCCGGCGGGCGAGCCGCGCGCTGTAGGCGGCGATCGCCGCGGCGTGGAAGTCCCCGTCTCCCTCGCGCCAGTCCCCCAGGCCGTAACGGGGCGGCACCACCACCCCGCCCTCCAGTGCGCCGAGCCGCCGCAGCAGTCCCTGTTCCCGCAGCGCTCCGGCGAGCTTGTAGCAACCGGGCACCGCACCGGGTGCGGGCGGCCGCAGTCCCAGGTTGGAGGGGGCATCGATGAGCACGTTCCGGCGCATACGGCGATCGTAACGGGCGGCCGGTAAACGGCCGGTCGTTGCAGGAGGTTGCAGGGAAAACCGCGGGCGGTCGGGGGTCCGCACGCATAGCCTCTACTGCTGCACGCCGGAACGCAGACCAGAACGGAAGCGGTGGAGATGGCCACGCAGCACACCTACCGAGTGATCGTCCGCGGCAAGTGGGACCACCTCACTGCGGAGGCCCGGGCGCAGCTGCTCGCCGAGGTCGACGACCACGGACTCGCCCAGATGAGGTTCACGCCCGAGGGCTCGCTGGCCTACGACGCCGCCCTGCACGCCTTCAGCTACCGCTACGTCATCGTCTCGGACGCCGCGCTCGGCGAGGAGATGGCCGCCGCGCTCGGCGAGGAGAAGGCGGAGGGCGCGCTGCAGGCCGCGGGACTGGGCTACCGGGAGCTGCGGGCCACCGCCACCGACATGGACACCATGAAGATCAACCACAAGGACCGGTAGCGGGCCGCGGGCCGCCCGATGGCGCGCGCTATCCCTGCCGTCCCTCCGGGAGCGGCTCGTTGAAGCGCAGCCGGTTGCCGAACGGGTCGGTGAGGGTGAGGCAGGTGCCGAACTCGTCCTCCTCCAGGCCGGGACGCAGGTACGGGTAGTCCTTGGCGGTCAGTTCGGCGTGCAGGGCGCGCACCCCCGTCAGCTCGACGTACACGGTCGAGCCCGGGGTCGCATCGCCGTGATGCTCCGAGAGGTGGAGGACCAGGCCGCTCCGGGACACCTGGGTGTAGAGCGGCATTCCGGGTGCGAAGCGGTGCTCCCAGTCGAGGGTGCAGCCGAGGTAGTCCACGTAGAACTCGTGTGCCTTGGCCACGTCGAAGATCCGGAAGATCGGTACCGCGCTCCGGACGACGACCTCCCCCGACCGGGTGCCGTCGCCCCCGTTGGTCCTGCCCGTCTCCTTGGGGTCGCTCACTCCGCCTCGCCGCCTCTCCGGGCGCCCCGGTCCGCCCGGTCGCCTTCCTGGTCCGCCTGGTCTTCTTCGTCCTCGTGGACCATCTCACGGGTGAGGGCCCAGCGTTCGTGATCGCGCCAGGCGCCGTCGACGAAGAGGAAGTCCGGCGAGAAGCCCTCCAGACGGAAGCCCGCGCGCTCGACCAGGCGGATCGACTGCTCGTTGGACGGCTGGATGTTGGCCTCCAAGCGGTGCAGACCCAGGGGGCCGAAGGCGTAGCGGCGCACCAGCCGTAGCCCCTCACTCATCAGGCCCCGGCCGGCGGCGTGGGCGAACACGCCGTAGCCGATGGCGCCGCTGAGGAAGGCGCCGTGCACGATGTTGTTGACGGTGAGGTAGCCCGCGATCCGTCCGCTGTCGTGCTCGCAGATCAGGAAGCCCTCGCGCAGGGGTTCCTGAAGTCGCGCCAGGTAGCCGTCGTACGCGGCGTCGGTGCCCGGTGGGAAGAGCCAGGGTCGGTGCAGATCGAGGCTCTGCCGGACGAGGGCGGTGAACTCCTGCCGATCGTCGGCGGTGAAGCGCCGGATGCCCACCCTGGGGCCACGGGCGAGGTAGTGGTCGGTGCTCGTCATCGGCAGATCGTACGAGGGAGGGGGCCGTGCGGGAGGGCCGACTGCCCCGTTTCCCGACGGCCAGGCCGCCCGCGGGCTCCGGACGGGTGCTGACCGGCCGGCCCTGAGTCCGCGGGTGCGTCCCGTGGTGGACGGGAGCGCGGGGTCGTCAGCGCCACACGGGCGCGTCGGTTCCCCAACGCCCGGACGGTGCGGCCCAGTTCACGGGTCCGCCCTCGAAGGACACCGGGGGCAGTGCGTGCCGCAGTCGCCCCGCGGGGCTGTCGGTCTCGCGGAGGTGGTGGGCGGGGTCGTAGCCCGTGGTGACGGCGGGCCCCGTCGCCGCCTCGACGGCGGGCCGGCCGGGCGTGTCCCCGAGGTCGTGCACCAGCCAGCGTGCCGTACGGCCCAGCGCCAGCGTCGCCAGGTGCGAACCGCCGGTCCGGGCCTGCTCGGTCAGTGCCCGCAGCACCGCAGCGGCCAGCAGGTACCCGGTGCCGTGGTCCAGTGCCTGCGCGGGCAGCGCGCCCGGGGTGCCGTCGTCGTGCGCCTCGACGGCGGCGATGCCGGTCGCGACCTGTACGACGCTGTCGAAGCCACGCCGGCCGCCCCAGGGGCCGTCGTCGCCCCAGGCGGAGAGCCGGGCCACCACCAGCCCGGGGCGGCGTTCCACCAGGGCCTCGGGGGTGAGCCCGAAGCGGTCGAGGGCGCCGGGGCGGTAGCCGGTCACCACCACGTCCGCCTCGGCCAGCAGCGCCTCGAAGGACGCGCGCCCACCGGGCGACCCCAGGTCCAGCGCGGTGGAGCGCTTGCCGAAACCGGTGTCGCTGTGGGCGTCCTGACTCTCCGGCAGCTGCGGTGCATCGATGCGCAGGACGTCCGCGCCGAGAAGGGCCAGCGTCCGGGTGGCGACCGGGCCGGCGAGCACTCGGGTCAGGTCCAGCACGCGCAGCCCGGCGGCGGGCAGCACCGGGTCGCCGGCTCGGGCCGGCAGTACCCGGGGCGGGGTGCCGGCGCCCAGGTGCTCGCGCGTCAGCAGTGGCTTCCGGGCGAGGGCGGCGCCCTGCTCGTGGGCGGCCCACTCCTCGGGGGTGCGGGCGGCGACGGCCAGCCCGCCGGCCGCGTAGACGGCCTCTTGGAGTTCCTCGGCCCGCCGTGCGGCGATCACGGCCTCGGCGTCCGCGGGCCCGGCGGTGTCCGGGAGGCCCAGCGCGCCGAGCAAACGGGCGCGGTGGTGCGGGTAGTTGGCATGGGTGCGCAGCCAGCCGTCGGCGGTGCGCCAGAACCGGGAGAGCGGGGCGAAGGTCGAGGGGGCGCGACCGTCGATCCGCAGATGCCGTTCGCTGACGAAGGCGGTGGCCACGGCTCCGTCGTCGACCCGTACGGCGGGCAGCGGGCCGCCGTCGCGCTGTGCGGCCAGCTCGGCCGCGGCGAGCGCGCAGACGGCCACTGTGGAGCGGGCCAGGGCCATGACCGGGAGGCGGGCCGACAGCAGGCCGGGCGGCCCGTCGTAGGAGATGCGTTCCGTGAGCCCGGGGTCGCCGCCGAGCGCCGCCCACGCCTGGTCCGTGCCGAGGTTCTGCCGCCGTCCCGTGTCGTCTCGTTGCTTCATGAGCCGAGTCTGGCACTGAGTGCCATCTATGGCTAGCAGGACGGCTGTTCTCGACCTTCCTCCAGGGCGGCGGGCCGCCACCGCTCCGCCGCGCCGGGCGCCGCCAGCGCCAGTTCGCGGTGGGCCCGGCGCAGTGCTCCGCGCACCACGAAGGGGTGGATCCGGCGTATGACGGCCATGTAGAGGCGCCCTCCGCGGTGGTGGGTGCGCACGACGGTGCCGAGCGTGATCCGGTCGTCGGCGACCAGGAGCGAGGCCCGGAAATCGAGGTGACCGGCGTCCTTGCCCAACAGGATCTCCCCGCCCCGCCGCGCGAGCACGGGGAACGACGCCCCGCGCAACACCCCTTCCCAGGCTTCCGGTTCGCGCGGCATACCTGGTCGCAGCGGCATCTGCCAGGCGTCCTGGAAGTCCGTACGCGAGAAGGCACTGCGTGCCAGATGCGCGCCTTCCGGTAGGGCGACGGCCGTCGGCCGGTCCCACAGGAGGCGGTTGAGCAGCCGCACCCGGGGCGACCGGCGGACGGGGGCGCCGAGGCGACCGGTGGCGGCCCGTTCGAGGTTGTCGAAGAGTTCCTCGACGACGGTGCCGTGGACGGCGCGGATCGCCAGGTGCCAGGCGACCCGTCGGGCGAGGGGAAGCCGGGACTCCAGGACGTGGTCGACCCGGCAGCGGTCCGCTCCCAGAGGGTGGACGGTGACCTCGTGGTGACCGGTGTCCTCGCCGGACGGGCCGGGGGTGAAGGCGAAGCGGATGCGGCGGCCCGGCTCGTAGGCGGCGACGCGGTAGCGGACGAATCCATGACCGCCGTCCGCGCCGACCCCCAAGGGGCGGTCGAAGCGCATGGGTGGCCATACGGGCGTCGGGAAGAGCGGGTCGGACTGGCCGCCCAGCCGGTCGATCAGGGCTCCCACGACCTCCGCCGGGGCCTGGACGGTGCGGGTATGGGCGTCGCGGACCGTGTGCACGGGGCACCTCCATACGGTGGCGTATGTTTTTACCGTACGGTAGCGTACGGTCATGGTGCGACAGCGGACGAAGGAGACCGGCGGCAGTACCGCACGGCAGCGACTGACCGTGCAGGACTGGGCCGACGCGGCCCTCGCGGCCATGGGGGAAGGCGGCCTGGCGGCGGTCGCCGTGGAGCCGCTGGCGGTCCGCCTGGGCACCACCAAGGGCAGCTTCTACTGGCACTTCACCAACCGCGACGCACTGATCGAGGCCGCCCTGGACCGCTGGGCCGAGACCCGCACCGAAACCGTGATCGCCGAGCTGGCCGACGAGCCCGATCCGGGCGAGCGGCTCCGCCGGCTGTTCCTGCGTGCCACCCGCCGGGCCGCCGAGGATCCACTGGAGGTCTCGCTGCTGGCCTCCGCCGCGGATCCGCGGGTGGCCGCCGCGCTCGCCCGGGTGACCGACCGCCGGATCGGCCATATCGCCGCGCTCTTCGCCGAGTTGGGCTTCCCCGAGGACGAGGCGCACCGCCGCGGCCTGCTCGCGTACACCGCCTATCTGGGGCACACCCAGCTCAGCCACGCGGTTCCGCGGTCCCTGCCGGCCGGCCCCGCCCGCGACCGGCATCTGGACACGCTGCTGGAAACCTTGTTGCGTCCGGCGGGAACGCCCGGCGCGGGCCCGGACGTTCGACAAGCGAACCCGCAGCGACGAGTTACGGAACCCGCGGCCGAGAGGGGGTGATCGCACCCAACCGGACGGCAGCCTCGCCCTGTTGAGCGACCTGGCGTGGTGACACCCCGCACACTTCACGCAGACCTCACGCACACCTCACGCACACCTCACGCACACCGCACACCCACGGAGATCAGCGCGGCGCACACGGCTCGCCGCCGGGGCGGCATGTCACACGGCAGGCACCGGTGACGTCCCCGTGACGAGCAACTCACCCCACCCGCACGGGAGGAACCGTGACCGAGACCATCTCCTTCCCCCAGGACCGCACCTGCCCCTATCACCCGCCGACGAACTACCGGCCGCTGCGCGAGTCCGGCCCGCTCTCCCACGTCGCCCTCTACGACGGCCGCAGGATCTGGGCGGTGACCGGCCACACCGAGGCACGGGCACTGCTGGTCGACGGGCGCCTGTCGGCCGACCGGCAGAATCCCGCGTTCCCCATCACGTTGGAGCGGTTCGAGGCCGTGCGGCGCGTGCGGACCCCGCTGATCGGCGTGGACGACCCGGAGCACAACACCCAGCGTCGCATGCTGATCCCCAGCTTCAGCGTCAAGCGGACCATCGCACTCCGGCCGCAGATCCAGCGGATCGTGGACGAGCTGCTGGACCGGATGCTGGCCCAGGGGCCGCCCGCCGAGTTGGTCTCCGCGTTCGCCCTGCCGGTCCCCTCGATGGTGATCTGCCTGCTGCTCGGCGTCCCCTACGCGGACCATGAGTTCTTCGAGGAGCGGTCCCATCGGCTGCTGCGCGGGCGGTCGGCCGAAGAGAGCGAGGAGGCCCGGCTCGAACTGGAGGGGTATCTGGCAGGGCTGATCGCGACCAAGGAAAAGACCCCGGGCGACGGCCTGTTGGACGAGCTGATCACCGAGCGGCTGCGGACCGGCTCGCTGCGACACGAGGAACTGGTCCGGCTGGCCATGGTCCTGCTGGTCGCCGGCCACGAGACCACCGCCAACATGATCTCGCTCGGCACCTTCACCCTGCTCGAACACCCCGACCAGCTGGCGCAGTTGAAAGCCGACGACAACCTGATCCCGACCGCGGTCGAGGAGCTGTTGCGGTTCCTGTCCATCGCCGACGGCATGCTGCGGGTGGCGACCGACGACATCGAGATCGCCGGCCGGACCATTCGCGCCGGCGACGGCGTGATGTTCTCGACGTCGATGATCAACCGGGACGAGGCCGCCTACCCGGCCCCGGACGAACTGGACCTCGACCGCTCGGCCCGCCACCACGTCGCGTTCGGCTTCGGCGTCCACCAGTGCCTGGGGCAGAATCTGGCCCGCGCCGAGATGGAGATCGCGCTACGCTCGCTCTTCAGGCGAATCCCCGATCTGCGACTCGCCGTGCCGGCTGCCGAGATTCCGTTCAAGCCGGGGCACACTCTCCAAGGAATGATCGAACTGCCGCTTGCCTGGTAGCACCGATCGGCGCCACCGGAGGCGGTACGCCCACGAAAGGGGCCCGACAATGCGGATCACCATTGACACGAACGTCTGTATCGGCGCCGGCCAGTGTGCGCTGACGGCGCCGTCGGTCTTCACCCAGGACGACGACGGCTTCAGCGCGCTGCTGCCGGGCCGGGAGGACGGCGGGGGCGACCCGTTGGTGCGGGAAGCCGTCCGCGCCTGCCCGGTGCAGGCCATCAAGATCACGGAGGAGTGACGCCGGAACACCCCGCCCCGACCGGCCGGTGCCGCCGGGCGGTCGCGGCAGGCCCGACACGTGCCGCCCCTGACGTCGATACCCACGGCATCCACCCCATCCGCTACGGCACGACCCCCCGGGTGACGGGGAGTTCGAGGACTCCTCCGTCCTCGGGCGCGCTGGTGACCGACACCCCCTTCACCCCGTGGTTGCCCGCATAGGCGGTGTCACTCGCGGCGATCACCAGCCGCAACTGGTGCCCCGGCTGGTAGCGGTGCACGATACCCGGCAGTTCCACGGTGAACGCACGGGTCACGTCGGGCACCCTGGCCGGGGCGACCAACCGGTGCACCAGTGCCTTCCGGCCGTCCGGCGCGACATCGTAGAGCTTGACGAAGAGCACCAGTTTGTCGGCCGCGTCCGAGGAGTTCTGCTCCCGCTCGGCGTGGGGCGAATGCACCCTCAGGGTGACCTTGGGCGCGCCGACCACGTCCAGCGGCCCGCCCTTCACCGGCGCCGAGGTCCAGTCCAGGTAGGTGCCCTTGATGTCGTAGGGCTGGAAGTCGGGCACCCCGACAAGGCTGGCCAGCGAGCTCTCCGAGTGGCTGGTCGGCACCCGCAGATTGCGGTACGCGCGGGTCCCGCGGACCACTTCGGCACGGCTGTCCACGAGCCTGCCGTCCCCGGAGAGATAGAGCCGGCGGCTGCCGCCCGCCGGGAAGGCGGACGAGGTGGCGTAGGTGGGACCACTGGTCACCCAGTCCCGGTAGTACGCGAAGGCCGGTCCGGTGTCGGTGGCGGACCGGTGCCGCAGATACCGGTCGAACCAGGCGAGGATCCTGCGCCCCACGTAACTGGTGTCCAAGTTGCCCCGCGCCAGGTCGAGTTCGCCCTTCACGGGGTCCTTCATCCCGCCGCTGTGGCCCCAGGACTGCCAGATCATCTTGACCGGCGTGCCCTGGGCGGCGAGCGTGCGGTAGGTGGCCGTGGCCTCGTTGAGGTTGAAGAGGGTGTCGGCCTGGCCCTGGACCAACAGGGTCGGCGCCTTCACCGACTTCAGGTAGGACACCGGGGAGACGCTGCGTGCGTACTGGAGCATCGCCCGGGTCTCGTCGGCCGGGTACTTGCGGGACTCCAGCAGTCGCTTGGTGCGGCAGGCCCGCGCGACGAAGTGCAGGCAGCCGAGCTCCCCGGCCCGGGACGGGTCCAGCCTCGGATGGAGCAGCCCCTGTGCCTCGCCGATGAGGAAGAAGCCGTTCGTCCACTGGTGTTTGTACGCCCCGGGAACCGCACCGCCGACGCCGTCCGTGCGGCCGATGTTGTTCGGGGTCAGGGAGTACGCGAGGTCGTTCCAGGTGATCAGCGGGACCAGCGCGTCGACGCGATGGTCGACCGCGGCGGTGGCCATCTGGATCGCCCCGCCGTACGACCCTCCGATCATGCCGACCCGGGGGTCGCCGGGCCGGTCCTCGGCGACGAAGTCGACGCGGGTGCCGTCGTCGGCGGCCCGCAACCCGGCCAGCACGTCGATCAGTTGGCTTGCCGCCCGGCCGTCGATCGCGGGGTCGTCGAGCGAGATCGGGCAGCCGGTCCGGCCGAAGCCCAGGCCGGAGTAGGCGAGTGCGACATAGCCTCGGGTGGCGAGTGCCCGGGCGGTGGCGTCGGTCGAGCCGTCCGCCTTGCTGCCGCCGAAGCCGTTGGTGGTCAGCACGGCGGGCGCCGGGTGCGCGGCGTCGACGCCCCGCGGGCGGTAGAGGTCGGCGTCCACCGTGCAGTTGCGGTCGCCGGCCCGCACGCTCACCTTGAGCGCGGAGACCGTGTACGGTTCGGCGGCGTCGCCCACGGCGGCAGCGGGGGCGCTCAGAACGAGGGGCGCGGTGAGGGCGGTGCCGGTCAGCAGGGCCAGCGACATGCGGAGCACGGGGCGGGACACGACTCGGGACACGCTGAGCACGCAGACCTCCACAAGGACACGTCGTACCAACCAGTCGGTAACGGCGCGCTCATGTTGTGACACGAGTAACTAGCATGTCAACGCTCATGACACGAGTCGCTGATAGGACGTCAGTTCACCTCGGTCGACCGGGAAACGGGGGCGAGAGGGTCCGTTCGGACGACGCCGTAGGGCCGATCGTCCGACCGATGGCCACGCCTCGTCACCCGCACCGTCGCGGCTCGTCCGACCGCGCGGCGTGCGCCCGCGCGCCCAGTCACCCCGCGCGCCCACTCGCCCCGTGCGCCGTGTCCCGGCCGGCGCCCGCCGGCCCGGGCACCCGTCGTCAGACGGCGGGCCGGCCGCGGCCGGGCACACCGCGCAGGAAGTCGTCGAGGACCCGGACGCCGAAGTGCAGGCCCTCCACCGGCACCCGCTCGTCCACGCCGTGGAAGAGCGCCTGGTAGTCGAACCCCTCGGGCAGCTTCAGCGGCGAGAAGCCGTAGCCGACGATGCCCAGCCGGGAGAACTGCTTGGCGTCGGTGCCGCCGGACATGCAGTACGGCACGGTGTGGCCGTCCGGGTCGAACCGCTCGATCGCGGCCCGCATCGCGGCGAACGACGGGGAATCCACCGGGGCCTGGAGCGCGACCTCTCCGTGGTGGTAGTCCCAGGTGACCTGGGGCCCGGTGAGCTCGTCCATGGTCGTGCGGAACTCGGCCTCGCCACCGGGGACGACCCTGCCGTCCACATGGGCGACGGCGGAGCCCGGGATCACATTGACCTTGTAACCGGCCGACAGCATCGTCGGATTGGCGCTGTTGCGGACCGTCGACTCCACCAGCTTGGCGGACGGACCGAGCTTGTCGAGCAGGGCGTCGACGTCGAAGTCGGGCCGCTCGGGGTCGATGTCGATGCCGTGCAGCGCGGCGAGTTCGCGCAGCGCGGCCCGGACGGTGGGGGTGAGCCGCACCGGCCAGGCGTGCGCGCCGATCCGGGACACCGCGTCGGCCAGCCTGCTGACCGCGTTGTCGCGGTTGACCTTCGAACCGTGCCCGGCCCGGCCCCGGGCCGTCAGCTTCAGCCAGGCGGTGCCGCGCTCCCCGGCCGCGATCGGATAGATCCGCATCCCGCCGCCAGCGTGGAAGGTGAAGGCGCCCGATTCGCTGATGCCCTCGGTGCAGCCCTCGAAGAGGTCGGCGTGGTGGTCGGCCAGGAAGCCGGAGCCGTCCTCGGCGCTCGCCTCCTCGTCCGCGGTGAATGCCAGCACGATGTCGCGCCGGGGCCGCGCCCCGCCGCGGGCCCACTGCCGGACGACGGCGAGCATCATCGCGTCCATGTTCTTCATGTCGATGGCGCCCCGGCCCCAGACCACACCGTCCCGGACTTCCCCCGAGAAGGGGTGCACCTGCCAGTCGGCGGGCTCGGCGGGGACCACGTCCAGGTGCCCGTGCACCAGCAGGGCGTCGGCGGACGGGTCGCTGCCCTCGATGCGGGCGACGACGTTCGTCCGCCCCGGGGTGCGCTCCAGCAGAACCGGTTCGATGCCCACCTCGGTCAGCCGCTCGGCGACGTACTCGGCGGCCGGACGCTCCCGGCAGCTGCCGTCGCCGGCGTTGCTGGTGTCGATGCGGATCAGCTCCGAGGTGAACCGCACGACCTCGTCGAGCGCCTGCTGATCGACCGTCTCGGCGGCCGGGCCGGGCCCGTGCTCCGCCAGCTCCCTCTCAGCCATACTGCTCCTCCACGGCGGACGAGACGACCGTGGTGACCGCCTTGAAACACCGGATGGCTTCGTACATGTTCTGACTGGTATACGCGACGCGGCGCTCGCCGCAGCGCTCCACGCCGGGCACGCATGTCGACGCCCCCACCAGGTGTTCGGCGTCGAACTCCAACTCGAACCGGAACGGGCCGCCGCGGACCGGATCGTGACGCACCGCGAGCGCCGCGCCCTCGCGGGCCGCGGCCCGGATCTCGGCCGCCGTACGGGCCGGCGGCCGGCACACCGCCGCATAGCGCGACACATGGTCCTTGACCGCCACGCCGGGCGCCCGCGGCGCGTATCCCTTGGCATCCTCGCAGGTCCGGTCGTCGCCCGTCACCAGCACCACGGGCACCCCGTACTCGGCCACGACGAGGGAGTTGAGATACCCCTCGCTGGCGCGTATGCCGTTGACCCAGACGCCGGTGAGGGTGTTGGCGAGATAGGTGTGGGCCAGTACGCCCTCCGTCCCGGCCCCGGTGTGGTAGCCGACGAACGCGATGCCGTCGACGTCGCCGTGCTGCACGCCCTCGACCATGCTCAGCGCCTTATGACGCCCCGTCAGCATCGTGGCCCGCTCGTCGAGCTGCTCCAGCAGCAGGTTGCGCATCGTCCAGTGGGCCTCGTTGACGACGACCTCGTCCGCCCCGCCGTCGAAGAAGCCGGCGATGGCGGCGTTCACATCGGAGGTGAACATCTGGCGGCAGCGCTCCCACTGCGGTGTGCCCGGCAGCACATCGGCGGGCCACGTCACTCCCGTCGCACCCTCCATGTCCGCGGAGATCAAGATCTTCACGTCAATCAGTCCCATCGCAGGTGAGAGGGCGTGTGCAGGGCCCTCGACCCGTCACGTTACGCGGCGGCGAACGCCCCTGCCAGGGCTGTGGACAACTCCGGAGGTCCAGACCACTGAAGATCGTTTACGTCGCCCCTCCCGCTCATTCCAGTTCCTCCTGGCAGCGCTCCAGCCATTCGAGGTCTGCCTGCAGATGCAGCATCGCGCCCTCCACCAGCAGGCGCGCGACCCGGTTGCCCCGGTCTTCGGACGCCGCCAACCTGGACAGCTCCCGCATGCTCTTGAGGTAGTGCCGGCGTTGCCTGTTGATGAGGCGGGTCCGGTCGACCGCCCCGACCCGGGAGGCGAGCGCCAGCTTCATGAAGAACTCGTCGCGGAGCCGCGGCCCGACGGTGGACTCCTCGAACCACGCCTCCACCGCCTCCCGGCCGGCCGCGGTGATCCGGTAGATCCGCTTGTTCGGCCGGTCCGACTGTTCGACCTCCTCGCCCTCGATGAGGCCCGCCCTCTCCAGCCGCCCCAGGGTGACGTAGATCTGCCCGATGTTCGGCCGGGGGTAGGCCGCGCCCAGGAGCGCCTCCAGGGCCTGTTTCAGCTCATAGCCGTGCGCGGGTGCGCCGACCAGCAGCGCCAGGAGTGGCAGCCGCACGCCTTTCCTCTCCCTGTGCCCTCGTCGCCCGTTGCATGCCGTCGTCCGCAGTCGCGGCCCCACCTTCGGGACCTCGTAGGGAAATCCTTTCTCCAGGCTCCCCACTTCCCCACTCCCGCATGGCTAACAGGTACGCAAAGGTGCGGTCACGAACGGGACATGGGGAGGGCGGAGGGCGGGGTCATCACCTTCGCCAAGCCGCACTCCTCCACTCGACCGCGCTCGCCCGGAGTCGTTCTGCGGTAGTTCTGCGGTCACCCGCAGTCGTCCGCAGCCGCCCGCACACACCATCACCCACTCGCTACCGCCCGTACTCGCTTTCCTCGTAAGGGAGTTGACGAATCCAGGCGGACGATTCATGGCAGACACCGGCGCGGTTCGGTGCAGCATCCCGACGCCATACCCCACAAATCCGGGCACGTACCGTTCGACTTTCGTCATTCTGTTGACACCGAAAAGATACGGCTACCTAACATGCATGCATCACAGCAACTCGCAAGGCGCCACGCCGACTTGCTCCGTAAGAAGTGGATCCGGCAGATGTTCACAGCCACCGCAGATCGCGGCCTTCCGACCCCCGCCCAGGACACGGCCCAGCGCTGGTGGCGCGATGCGGTCATCTACCAGGTCTACGTGCGCAGCTTCCGCGACACCACCGGAGACGGTACCGGAGACCTGGCCGGGGTCCGTGCCGGGCTGCCCTACCTCAAGAGGCTCGGTGTGGACGGGATCTGGCTCAGCCCGTTCTTCCCGTCACCGCAGCACGACCACGGGTACGACGTGGCGGACTACCGCGACGTGGACCCGGCGTACGGCGATCTCAACGAGTTCGACCGGTTGATGGCCGATGCCCACCGGCTCGGGCTGAAGGTCCTGTTGGACATCGTCCCCAACCACTGCTCCAGTGAACACCCCTGGTTCCAGGCCGCGTTGGAGGAAGGGCCGGACGGGCCGTCGCGGCGGCTCTTCCACTTCGCGGACGGGCGCGGGGAGCACGGCGAGCTGCCGCCCAACAACTGGCGGGCGATGTTCGGCGGGCCCGCCTGGTCCCGCATCGCCGAGGAGGACGGCACTCCGGGACAGTGGTACCTCCACATGTTCACGCCCGAGCAGCCCGACCTGAACTGGCGCAACCCCGATGTGGCGGCCGACTTCGACAAGGTGCTGCGCTTCTGGCTGGACCGCGGGGTGGACGGCTTCCGCATCGATGTGGCCGCGGGGCTCTTCAAGCACCCCGAGCTCCCCGACTCCCCCGACCCGGCGGCCGATGAGCGCACCCGCGACTCGGTCAACCCGTTGGCCTGGAACCAGCCCGAGGTGCACCAGGTGTGGCGGGACTGGCGGGCGCTGTGCGAGGAGTACACCGCCCGGGACGGCCACGACCGGCTGCTGGTGGGCGAGGTCTCGGTGCGGACCCCGGGCGAGCAGGCCGCGTACGTCCGGCCGGACGAGCTGCACCAGGCGTTCTTCTTCCACCTGTTGACCGCGCGCTGGGACATCGACCTCTTCCGCAAGGTCGTCTCCGAGGCGCTGACCGACATCGCGGACACCGGGTCCACCGTGACCTGGGTGCTCAACAACCACGACCAGGTCCGGACGGTCACCCGTTACGCGGGCGAACCGGGCACGCCGGAGGGCGCTTCGGGCCCGGCCCGGGCCCGTGCCGCGGCACTGCTGATGCTGGCGCTCCCCGGCGCGGCCTACATCTACCAGGGCGAGGAGCTGGGCCTGCCCGAGGTCGACGACCTCCCGGACGAGGTGCTCACCGACCCGATCTTCCACCGCACGGGCAGTCGGCAGCACATCCGGGACGGCTGCCGGGTGCCGCTGCCGTGGTCCGGGGACGCCGCCCCGTACGGCTTCAGCACGGCGGAGGCGGCACGGACCTGGCTGCCGCAGCCCGCGTCGTTCGCCGGGCACACCGCCGACCGCGCGGTGGCCGACACCGGGTCGTTCTGGCACCTGTACCGCGAGGCGCTCCAGCTGCGCCGGGGCCTGCCGCAGCTCGGGAACGGCACGCTGCGCTGGTTGGAGTCGCCGCCGCAGGTGTTGGCGTTCGTACGCGGTGACGGCCTGGTGTGCGCGGTGAACTTCGGCACCGAGTCGGCGCCCGCACCGGTGGCCGGTGACCCGCTGCTTGCCAGTGGTGCCTGTCCGGCCGGGACGCTTCCGGGGGCCACCGCCGCGTGGTGGATGGACCCGGAGCAGCCGTTGTTGCCGTAGGCGGGCGGCAGTTCATCGCGGTGTCCGGGCAGTGCGGGGGCCGAGCGGTATCGGGGTGGTGGCGTGTGCCGTTGCCCCGATAGCGCGACCGTGCCAGTGCACGGATGCGTGGGCGCGCTTCGGGCAGGGGAAGCGCGGAGGGGGCGCACGGACGGGGCGGCCGGCGGCGCGGGAACCCATGGGCCCGGCGGAGGCATCGAACAGGATGGCACCTATGCCCGTTTGGCGAATATCACACCCGTTCGCTCTTTTCCCATAGGTCGATCGGCCCCATATTCTGCCGAAGTGCCCGAGAGCGGGCACGGGCCGTCGCTTGATCGCCGTAGCCGGTGGGATACCGGACGGGCTCCCCTGTGGATGCCAGGCGGGCGGCGCGCACAGTGGGACAGGACAGCACCTTCATGCACGGATCACGCACGACACGTTGCACCCGTCGCGGACTGGCCGCCCTGGTGGCCGCCGGAGCGGCGCTCGCCGTATGGAGCACGGCGCCCCCCGCCGCGGCCGGCACCGACGACCCGGCGAGCACCGGCGGCGACACCGTGGGCGACGCCAAGGTCGTCTGCACCTCCGCCCGGCCGGGCCTGGCCCCCACCCTGTCCCACGACATCGCCGCGGCGCTCAACGGGCGCCAGGGCACCTCGGCGCTCGCCCTCTACGACCGCACCTCGGGGACCAACTGCACGTTCCAGGCGGGCACACCCTTCGACTCCGCGAGCGTGGTCAAGGTCACCGTCCTCGGGGCGCTGCTGCGGCAGACCGAGGAGGCGCACCGCGCGCTGACGTCGCAGGAGGTCAAGCTGACCACCGACATGATCACCAAGTCGGACAACGCGTCGACCGACACCCTGTGGCATCAGGTCGGGCGGAGCGGGATCCAGCACTTCCTGGACCTGGCCGGCATGCGGAACACGGTGCCCGGGCCCGGCGGTGCCTGGGGCCTGACCCAGATCACCGCCGCCGACCAGCTCACCCTGATGCGGCTGCTGACGGCGGAGAACGGCGCGCTCGACCAGGAGTCCCGGGACTACGCCCTCGACCTCATGCAGCGGGTCGTCCCCGAGCAGCGGTGGGGCGTGCCGGCCGGGGCGCCCGCCTCGACGACCGCCCACCTGAAGAACGGCTGGCTGCCGCGCGCGGAGAAGGGCTGGCGGGTGCACAGCGTCGGCACCTTCGACGGCAGCGGCACCGACTACGCGATGGCCGTCCTCTCCAGCGGCAGCGACACCATGGGCTACGGGGTGGCCACGGTGGAGGCAGCGGCCAAGGTCATCCATCGGGACCTGGCGGCGGCCGGTGATGCCACATAAGGGCCAGCCGGGGCGAGCGGGCCGAGCGGCCCGGCGGCGGGCGCGCAGCCGGGCGAAAAACGGCACCCCATCGTCAACCCATGGTTGACGATCGCGAGATCGTCAACTTATGGTTGACGCATGACAGAACCCGTCCGTATGACGCATCCCGTCCGCCTCGACGATCTGATCGAGGCCATCAAGAACAACCGTTCGGACGTCCTGGAACAGCTCTCCGACGCCGTGATCGCCGCGGACCATCTCGGCGAGGTGGCCGACCACCTCATCGGGCACTTCGTGGACCAGGCGCGGCGTTCGGGCGCTTCCTGGACCGACATCGGCAAGAGCATGGGGGTCACCAAGCAGGCCGCCCAGAAGCGCTTCGTCCCCAAGGACCCGGGCGGCGGCTCCGACCTGAGCCCCAACCAGGGCTTCAGCCGGTTCACCGCACGGGCCCGGAACGTCGTGATAGGGGCCCAGAACGAGGCCCACACGGCCCGGAACGACGAGATCCGCCCCGAGCACCTGATCCTCGGTCTGCTCCGCGAGCCGGAGGCGCTGGCCCTCCGGGCCATCGTCGCCCAGGGCGTGACCGCGGAGACGCTCCGCGAGTCGGTGACCGCGCTGCTGCCGCCCGCCGTCGACTCCCTGCCCGCCCTCACCCCGTTCGACGCCCAGTCGCGAAAGGCGCTGGAGCTCACCTACCGCGAGTCCCTGCGACTGGGCCACAACTACATCGGCACCGAACACATCCTGCTGGCCCTGCTGGAGCAGGAGAACGGCTCCGGGCCGCTCACCGCCCTCGGCATCGACAAGACGGCCACCGAGGCGTTCATCGGCAAGGAGCTGGCCAAGATCCTCGCCGCCCAGCAGCAACAGTAGCGGGGCGGCCGGAGGGGCGGGGCCGGGCTCGACGGCGGGAGCCGCGGGGTCCGGCCACCGACCCGCCGCCCCTCAGCCGGTCTCCGCGTCCGGGCCCGCCCCCCAGCGCGAGGGCAGGTCGAGGCGGGACCCGTCGGGCCCGTATTCCGTTGTGGCCAGCGGCAGTTGGCCACAGGTGGCGATCCGTAGCCCGTGGGCGCGCACCAGCCCGGGCACCTCGGCGTCGGGCAGCTCGCCGGGGGTGATGCCGTGGGCGAGGACGGCGCGCACCGTGGCCGGCGGCCCGGCCGGGCCCTGCGCCAGGGTGCGCAGCACCTCCTTCGCGGACGCGGACGGTTCGACGGCGAAGAGCCGGCCGCGGGCACCCAGCAGCGCGGCGATGTGCCCGACGATCCGAAACCGTTCGCCGGCGGCGCACTGGTGCAGCACCCCGCGCAGGTAGACGTTGCAGTCGCCCAGTTCGGCGTGGAGCGCCCCGACGGCCGCCCCGTCGGCGGCGTCCAGCCGACGGAACTCCGCCACCCCGGCCACGTCCTCGGCCCGGGCCCGGGCAACGGCCGCGGCGGAGAGGTCCAGGCCCAGCACGCGCCCGAAGTGGCCGGCCAGATAGCGGGTCTGGGTGCCGTTGCGGCAGCCCAGATCGACCAACGGCAGCCCGGTGTCGGCGTGTTCGACGAGGAGCGGGAGGTGGCGCGCGGCGGTCAGTGCCGGGTCGGCGTCCCAGAAGACCTGGCCCGCGCCGGTCGGCGCCGCGCGCCAGAAGCCTTCCCACGCCCGCGGTGTGCGCATGCTGCACGGCGTTGGTGACAACCTCGCTGACCAGCAGCCGGGCCGTCTCGACGGCCGACGCCAGGCCCCAGGCGGTGAGCTGCCCCGCGGCCAGCCGGCGGGCCCGGCCGACCTCCCGGGGATCGAGCCGCAACCGCCACTCGGCGACCGACTCCGGCGGGATGCCGTTGAGCCGGGCCATCAGCAGCGCCACGTCGTCCTTGCGGTCGTCGGTGACGTTCAGCGCCCGGATGACGGCGTCGCAGGCGTCGTCCATCGAGGCCGCGGGGTGGTGTACATCCGGGCGTTGTCCAGTACGAGCCCGGCGCGGGCGGCGAGTTCCGCGCCGGTCACCCGGTCCATGTCGTTGAACTCCGCGCGCTCCGGATGCCGCAGCAGGATCATGAAGCCGAGCACCACGGTGCGCGCCTTGAGCGGGACGACCAGCAGCGACCGGTCGTTGATCAGCGGGCTGATGTCCCGCTTCTCGAACTGTGCGGCGATGGCGTTGCCCAACTCCTCGGTGAGCCGCGGGATCAGCACCGGCTGCCCGGTGGTCATACACTGGAAGAACGGCGTGTGGACGGGGAACGGCATCGACTCGCCGACCGGGACGACGTCGTCCCAGCGGCCCGGCTCGTCGTTGTGCTCGACCGCGACCCGGTGCCACGGTGGTGGCGTCCGGGGCGCCGTCGGGGAACCCCTCGCCGGCGACGACCTGTTCGCGCAGATAGGTGCCGGCGACGTCGGTGAAGCGGGGCACGACGGCCTCGCTGACCTCCTGGATCGTCCGGGTCAGGTCGAGCGAGGAGCCGATCCGGCCGCTGACCTCGTTGAGGAACTCCAGGCGTTCGCGGACCGCGGCGTATTCGAGGTCCGACTCCAGGTCGGCGGCGGCCGCCGCGGCGGCCCGCGGGTCGTGCTCCGCCGCCCGCACCGCCCGCAGCAGCCGGGCGCGCCGCTCCACCCGGCGCGGCACGCCCCAGTCCGGGGTCACCGGGACGCGCTCCTGCTGGCTGATCTCCAGTACGGGATAGCCGAGTTCGAGTACCTGCGCGACGATCCGGGCGCTCTCCCGGGGGCTCATGCTCGGCAGGATCTCGGGCAGGCGGCGGGCCAGCTCCCCGGCTCCGGGGAAGTCGGTGTGCAGCGCGAAACCGGGCGCGTGGCGCTGCCGGCCGGCGGGGCCCGCCGCCGACCGGCAGCAGATCGACCGCGGGGGCGCCCACCGCCTCCTCGCGGGCGGCACCGAACAGCCGGCGTGCGCCGGTGCTCCAGTGGGAGACCAGCCCTCGGGAGTCCACCACCACGACCGCGAGCGGGATCCGTCCGGGCACCGCCGCCCGTGGCCCGGACGCCCGGAACACCGGGCCGGAGAGGTCATCGCCGTGCGTCGGGCCACGCTCCATGGGCGGTTGCTCCTTCGTACACCGATGTGGCGCCACCGCTACCACGGTACGACCGCGGGCGGACCCGGCGGGCGGCAATGCGCCAAGAGGGCGTGCGCGGGCGCACTCCCCATCTGATGGCGCGTCAGTCCTCGTACCCCAGTTGGAGATCCCGCTCGGTCCGACCGCCGCCCGCCAGCCGCAGGACGGTGGCGACCGGCGGGTACCCGGCGGCGATCACGGTGTACTCGCCGGCCGAGAGGTCCACGAAGCGGAACAGCCCGTCGGTGCCGGTGGTCGCGGTGTCGACGACGTTGCCGCCGGCGTCGAGGAGGGTGACCCGGGCGTCCTCGACGCGGTGTCCGTCGCCGGCCCGCACGGTGCCGCGCAGCACCGCGCCGCCGGCGAGTTCGACGTCCTGCCGGATCTCGCGGGACGCCTGGACGGCCACCGGGAGCGCGACCGGCCGGAAGGCCGGGGCGCTGCCGGCGAGCGTGTACTCGCCGGCCACCAACTCCCCCATGGCATAGCCGCCTTCGCGTCCGCTGCGGGCGGTCGCCACCACCTCGCCGCGGACGTCGGTGAGGGTGACCGTCGCATCCCGGACGGGCGTGCCCTCGGCGGTGGTGACCGTGCCGACCAGGCGCCCGGCGCCGCCGAGCACCACGTCCAGCTCCACCGGGCGTTCGCCGACGGTCACCGTGACGGCCTGCGGCTGGTGCCCGCCGGCCGCCGCGATCAGGACGTACGCGCCGACTCCGGGGGTGCTCAGCGCGTACCGGCCGTCCTCCCCGGTGGCGCCGCGGCCGACCTGCCGGCCGGCGGCGTCGATGAGGGTGAGCGCGGTGCGCGGCACGACGCTGCCGTCGTGGTACCGGACCGTGCCGCACACCGGGACGCCGCCCGGGGCGGGCGCGGCCGGCGCGGCGCAGGGGACGGGCTCGGTGGCACAACACTCCATGACAGCAAGGGCGTTGCCTGCGGGGTCGGGCGTGGCGCGGGCCGGCGGGACGGTGGTGGGGGCGGCCTGGTCGCCGTACGGCGGGTGCGGGGCCTGCGGGGCATCGGGCACCAGGAGGTTCTCTTTCCGGAAGAGGGCGAGCAGGGAGCCCAGGACGAGGACCGGCGCGAGGAAGAGGCAGCTCCCCGGCACGGCCTGCGCGTAGGCGGCGGGGGCGTGCCGCAGCGCGGCGGGCAGCGCCGCGACCACCTGTGGGGCGAGCGGACCGGGGTCCGGCAACCGGGCGGCGAGGTGGCCGACGAGCAGCGCGCCGGCGAGGGCGGCGCCGACACTGCCGGCGAGCCGCCGCAGGCAGGCGATCGCGCCGGCCGGGTCCGGGACGGGTACGCAGGCCCGGACGGCAAGCACCAGCACCGGCAGCACCAGTCCGAGGCCGAGCCCGAGGATGCCGGTCCAGAGGGCGAAGACCGGGCGGGCGGTGTCCGGCCGCAGGTGGCACAGCAGCCACATGCCCTGCGCGGCCACCACGCAGCCCAGGATCGGGAAGACCGTGACGTGGCCGGTGCGGTGGATCAGCCCGCCGGTGGTGAGCGCGGCCAGCGCCAGCGTCCCCGCCAGAGGCAGCATCAACAGCCCGGAGGCGGTGGCGGTGGCGCCACCGGCCGCCTGGACGAAGGCCGGGAGGTGGCGCACCGCCCCGTAGAGGGCGAGGGCCAGAGCGGCGCCGACGAGTCCGGTGCGCCCGAAGAGCACCTCGCGGAGCAGCCGCGGCGGGATCAGCGGTGCGGCGGCGCGGTGCTCGACGAGGACGAAGAGGGCCGCGGCGACCGGCGCGCCGGCGGCCGGCCCGAGGATCATCGCGGAGTCCCAGGCATAGCGGCCGCCACCCCAACCTGCCGGCAGCGCAAGGCACGTGGCGAACGCGGCGAGCAGCAGGGCGCCGGCGAGGTCCGGCCGCGGGCGGGCGGCGGGTCGGGGCAGCCGGAGGGTGGCCGCGGCGGCGAAGAGGACCAGCAGGCCGAGCGGGACGTCGAGGGTCAGGCACCAGCGCCAGGCACCGTGGTCGACGCAGTAGCCGCCCACCAGCGGGCCGGCCAGCAGGCCCGCGGCGTAGGTCGCACCGGCCGCGGCCGTGCGTCGGCCGCGCGCCCGGGGCGGGGCGGACTCGGCGAGGAGCGCGTGGACGCCGGCCAGCAGGCCGCCGGCGCCGAGGCCCTGGACGGCCCGGAAGGCCACCAGGGCGGTCGGGGAATGTGTCGTTCCGGCCAGTCCCGCGCCGGCGGTGAAGACCAGCAGGGCGAGGAGGAGGCCGGCCTTGCGGCCGATGCGGTCGCCGAGCGCCCCGTTGAGCGGCAGTCCGAGGGCCGACGCCACGAGGTGGGCGGTCGCCACCCAGGAAACCGGGGGGCCTCCGGGCAGTTCGGCGGCGATCGCCGGGAGCGCCGGGAGGGCGGCGGTCTGGCCGAGGGCCGCGGCCAGCAGTGCCGCCAGCAGGACCGGGAGGGCGGGCCGCACCGGGCGGGGGCCGGGTGGGACGGACGGTTCGTCGGGGAGTGCCGGTTCGTCGGGGAGTGCCGGTTCGGCCGGCTCCGGATCCGGGTCCGCGACCGCTTCGACGGCGGGCGGCCCGGTCGGTCGGTCCGGTTCGCTCAGGGTGGTCCCGCCCACGTTCTGCTCCCCTCGTCACGCTGCTGCGGGCGCCCATTTCTCGCACCGGGCGACAACGGCGATCAAGCGAGGTGAATCGGAACAGGGTGGGCGGGAACGGACGTCAAGTGCCGTGCCAGGGGCGCCTCTTGGGCTCCCATCAGGGGTTTCCGACGGTGTGCCGCCCGGAGGACCGGACATCTCCGCGTAAGGAAAACCACCCGAATCGGTGAGCATGTCGGCGCCCCGAACGGTTTACGGGACGACGCTCCCTCACTTCTCCATATGGGCCGCGAGGTTGGCGAGGATCGCGTCGTAGATGCGGCCGAGCCCCTTGGGCGCGAAGGTCCGCTCGAAGAACCCGCCGATGCCGCCGGCACCCTGCCAGGTGGTGGTGACGACGACCCTGGCGCGGTTCTCCCCGGCCGGAGTGACGACCCAGGTGGTCACCATCGAAGAGTTGCGGTCCTTCTCCACCAGCTGGCCGTCGGTCGGCTCGTCCACCTCCAGCAGGCAGTCGCGCACCCGCTTGCTGGTGGCCTGGAGCTTCCAGTGGACGAGGGTGCCCTTGCCGTCGCCGCCCTCGCGGACCTCGTACTCGCTGAAGTGCTCGGGCAGCAGCTGCCGACGCGTGCCGGTGTAGTCGGCGAGCGCGTCGAACACGTCCTCCGGATCCGCCGCGATCTCGCGCTGCGTGGTGGCCTCTACCTGCCCCATGTGTGTCTTCCTCCAGTAGTCGGCTGCCGGACCTGGGTGCGCCGCCAACCTGCGGTGCGCGCGGCCAAGCCAACCACCACTGGGCAGTGCACCCAAATCCGGGTTGACACCCCGGATGCGAACAGGTGTTCTATTGTCGAGGTGGGGGCTCGACAGGATCACAACAGGAGGCCCGATGCGCTGGGACAATCTGGGAGAAAGCCCATCCGCGCTGTTCGGCAGGGATGCCGTCACCCGAACGGTGGACACCCCCGAATTCCGCGGCATCACTTTCCACGAGGTGCGGGCCCGCTCGATCGTCAATCGCGTCCCGGGCGCCTCCCGCATGCCGTTCGAATGGACCGTGAACCCGTACCGCGGGTGCAGTCACGCCTGCGTCTACTGCTTCGCGCGCAAGACACACAGCTATCTCGACCTGGACACCGGCCTCGACTTCGACTCCCAGATCGTGGTCAAGGTCAACGCCCCGGACCTGCTGCGCCGAGAGCTGGCCGGGCCCCGCTGGCGCGGCGACCACATCGCGATGGGCACCAACGTCGACTGCTACCAACGGGCCGAGGGCCGCTACGCGCTGATGCCCGGCATCATCGCGGCCCTGCGCGACCACGCCAATCCCTTCTCGATCCTCACCAAGGGCACGCTGATCCTGCGCGACCTGGAGTTGTTGCGGCAGGCGGCCGAGGTCACCGACATCGGCATCTCGGTCTCCGTCGGTTTCCTGGACCAGGCGCTGTGGCGGACCGTCGAGCCCGGCACGCCCGCGCCCGGGCGGCGCCTCGACGTGGTGCGCACCCTCACCGCCCACGGCATCCCCTGCGGGGTACTGATGGCGCCGGTGATCCCGTTCCTGTCCGATGCGCCGGAGCAGCTGCGGGCCACGGTCCGGGCCATCGCGGAGGCGGGCGCCGACTCGGTCACCCCGCTGGTGCTCCATCTGCGGCCCGGCGCCCGCGAGTGGTTCCTCACCTGGCTGAGCCACCACCATCCGCACCTGGTGCGCCGCTACGAGGCGCTCTACGCCGGCGGGTCCTACGCCCCGACGTGGTACCAGCGCCGGATCACCCGGCAGGTCCACGAGCTGGCCGCCGAGTACGACCTCGGGCCGTTCCGGCCGGGCCGGGCACGCCGGATCCCGCCGCGGCCCGCCGAGCCCGCCACGCCCGCTCCCACCGCCGAACCCGGCCCGGGGGCCACCCAGTTGACGCTGCTGTGAGGACGGGGCGGCGCGGCGACGACCGGGTCGCCGTCCGGGCGATCACCGATCGCTCACCGCCCCCGCCCGGAGGGTGATCGGCCGGGGGGAAATCCCGTGGGGAACCCGGTTGACCGGTGTCCACAACGGATCCGGCCCTCTGCCATGGGAACCGGACCGGGGAGCGGATATGACAGGAGCCGATGCACGGGGAACGGACGGCGCTTTCGGGGGGACCGCCGAGCAGCCGTCGTACGAAGTTGGCATACGGGAGATGATGGAGGCGGATATCGACGCGGTCGCGGCGGTGCGGGTCCGCGGCTGGCAGGCGGCGTACCCGGGGCTCATGCCGCAGGCGTATCTGGACGCGATGGGCGCGGTGGAGGGCGCCCGGCAGCACCGGGAGCGGTTCGCGCGCCGCCGGCCCTGGGGCGTGTCCGTGAAGTCCCGTCCGCCGGCCGGCGCCGGTCGTGCCCTGTCGTCGGGTCCGCGCCCGGCCCGTCAGCCCGCCGGGCCGGTGCCGCTGCCGTCCCCCCTCGCCCCCTTGGCCGGCGCACCGTCCTCGGCCGGCGCGGGCGGGTCCTCGTGGACGCCCAGCCGGGCCAGCGAGGCGGCGGCCGCCGCGGCGAGCCGGGGGTGGACGGCGGCCGCCCGCAGCGCCGGGACCGCCCGTTTGTCGCCGAGTGCACCCAGCCCCTCCACACAGGCCAGCGCCACCCGCCAGTAGGGGGTGTGCGGGGTCAACAGCCGTTCCAGGGTGGCGATCAGGGCGGGGACGGACTGCGGGGCGCGGAGTTCGACCAGCAGGCGGACGGGGTGCAGGGCGTAGGCGGTGCGCAGCGGGTTGGTGGCGAGGGCGGCGGCGGCGCGGGCGGTGCGCGGGTCGTTGAGCCTGCCCAGCGCGTGCGCGGCGGTGGCGCAGCGGACCGGTTCGCGGTAGTTCAGCAGGAGCACCAGGGTCTCGAAGGCGCGCTTGTCGCCAGCGCAGCCGAGGATGAAGGCGGCGATCTCCCGGGCCCACAGGGGGCGCTCCACCGCGATCAGCATCCGGGCCAGTTCCTCGCGCCCGGCGGGGGTGTTCTTGCGGGCCAGTCCGAGCAGCCGCTCGTAGGCGACGAGATCCTGCGGGGAGCGGAGTTCGGCCCGCACCCGGTCCGTCAACTCGTGGAATTCGTCTTCCATTTGCCGCTCCCCTCCCTGCCGGCCGCCCTGGTTCGCAGGGCATGACCGGCACCACAACCTAATGACCCGCCTTACCCCTGGCGCTTCGGTTACCCACCGGTTAACCTGCTGGAACGAGCAGCACCCCTGCTCGGGCGGCCTGGTGACGCAGCCGCCGGAGTGTGACGTCGGTTCGGCACACCACCCAGCACCACCGCCGCACGGGCACCGCAGCCCCGTGTGGCGACATCCTCACAGCACGCCCCTCAGGGGGGAAGCGCCACGGCCCCGGGACAGGGCCCGCCGCGCTCCTCCACCGCAGGCGCTGCCCGCAGTGCCGTGGCTCGCCGCGGCCCTTCCGCCGCCGGTCGGCCGCGCGTTGCCGCAGCCCCGCACGTGCGTCAACCCCTCAGTCGTCACGTTCTCCCCTGCCCTCAGGGGAACACCTTCAGGAGTCTCGCGATGGGCCGTCAGTCCACCCCCGATCTCTCCACTGCATCCGCAGCCGCCTCCCCGGCGCTCTCCACCATCGCCGTCGTCGGCCTGGGCACCATGGGCACCGGTATCGCCGAGGTGCTGACCCTGGCCGGCCGCGAGGTCGTCGGCATCGACATCGACGAGGCCGCGGTGCGGCGGGCCCGCGCCGCCCTCGAAGCCTCCACCGCCCGCGCCGTGCGGCGCGAGCGGATCACCGAGCGGGAGCGCCAGGACGCGCTGTCCCGGTTCCGCACGTTCGGCGAACTGGCGGCGGCCCGGGACGCCGACCTGGTGATCGAAGTGGTGCCGGAGGACTACGAACTCAAGCGGGAGGTGTTCGTCGCGCTGGACGGCATCGTCCGCCCGGACACCATCCTCGCCACCGGCACCAACGCGCTGTCGGTGACCCGGCTCGCCGCCGACTCCCAGCGCCCCGAGCGGGTGCTCGGCGTCCACTTCTTCAACCCGGCACCGGCCATGAAGCTGGTCGAGGTGGTCTCGTCGGTGCTGACCGCGCCGGTCGCGGTCGCCGCCGTCACCGACCTCGCCCGTGAGCTGGGCAAGGACCCGATCGCGGTGGGCGACCGCCCCGGTTTCGTCGCCGACGGCCTGCTCTTCGGCTACCTCAACCAGGCCGCGGCGATGTACGAGTCGAAGTACGCGACCCGTGAGGACATCGACGCCGCGATGCGGCTCGGCTGCGGCCTGCCGATGGGCCCGCTGGCGCTGCTCGACCTGATCGGCGTGGACACCGCCCGCACGGTCCTGGAGGCGATGTACGCCGAGTCCCGCGACCGGTTGCACGCCCCCGCGCCGATCCTGGGCCAGCTCGCGGACGCGGGGCTGACCGGCCGCAAGGCGGGTCGCGGCTTCTACACCTATGAGGCGCCCGGCTCCGCGACGGTCGTGTCGGACGCCCAGACCCCGGCGGAGGGAACCGGCGACGGCGCGGCGGCCGGCCGGCCGGTCCGCAGCGTCGGGGTCGCCGGCTCCGGGACGATGGCCAGCGGCATCGCCGAGGTGTTCGCCAAGGCGGGCTTCACGGTCGTGCTGGCCGCCCGCAGCCAGGAGAAGGCGGAGCGGGCCAAGGACCGGATCGCCAAGTCGCTGGCCCGCTCGGTGGACAAGGGCCGGCTGACCGCCGAGGCGCGCGACGCGACGCTGGCCGCGATCACCCCGGCCGGTTCGCTGGACGCCTTCGCGGACGTCGATCTGGCGGTGGAGGCGGTGGCCGAGGACCTGGCCGTCAAGCAGCAGCTGTTCCGGACGCTGGACAAGGTCTGCAAGCCGGGCGCCGTGCTGGCCACCACCACCTCGTCGCTGCCGGTCGTCGCCTGCGCCCGCGCCACCTCGCGCCCGCAGGACGTCATCGGGATGCACTTCTTCAACCCGGCGCCGGCCATGAAGCTGGTGGAGGTGGTCCGCACCGTCCTCACCGGCGACGACGTGCACGCCACGGTGCGCGCGGTCTGCGCCAAGGTCCGCAAGCACCCGGTGGACTGCGGCGACCGGGCCGGTTTCATCGTCAACGCGCTGCTGTTCCCGTACCTGAACAACGCGATCAAGATGGTCCAGGAGCACTACGCCTCGCTGGACGACATCGACGCCGCGATGAAGCTGGGCGGCGGCTACCCGATGGGGCCGTTCGAGCTGCTGGACGTGGTCGGCCTGGACGTCTCGCTCGCCATCGAGAAGGTGCTGCACGCCGAGTTCCGCGACCCCGGGCTGGCGCCGGCGCCGCTGCTGGAGCACCTCGTCGCGGCCGGCTGCCTCGGTCGCAAGACCGGCCGCGGCTTCCGTGAGTACGCCCGGCGCTGACGCGCGGCGGCGTCCTGGGGCCGGGGGCGGCTGGGGCGGGCTGCTGGAGCCGTCGCACGGTGGTTTCAGCAGCCCGCCCCAGGTCACCGGGGCCGGAGCGGTACCTCATGCCGCGGGCCGCGAGAATATGCAGTACCTTCCCCACATGTCCCAGCCCGCTCGCCCGCAGTCCTCCGACGCCTCCGACCCGCCCACTCCCGGCACCCGCCGGGCGGCCGCCCAACGCCTCAAAATGCGCCGCGAACTGTCGGCCGCCGCCATGGAGCTGTTCGCGACGAAGGGCTACGAGGCGACCACGGTCGACGAGATCGCGGCCGCCGCGGGCGTCGCCCGGCGCACCTTCTTCCGCCACTTCCGCTCCAAGGAAGAGGCGATCTTCCCCGACCACGACGACACGCTGGTACGCGCCGAGGCGGTCCTGGACGCCGCCCCGCCGCACGAGAACCCCCTCGACACGGTCTGCCGCGGCATCAAGGAAGTCATGCGGATGTACGCGTCCGCTCCGGCGGTGTCCGTGGCCCGTTACCGCCTCACCCGCGAGGTACCCACCCTCCGGGAGGCCGAGATCGCCTCGGTGGCCCGCTACGAGCGACTGTTCACCCGCTATCTCCTGGGCCACTTCGACGAGGGCGCACACCGCGAGGGCGACGACGATCCGCTGCTCGCCGAGGTCGCCGCGTCCGCCGTGGTCACCGCGCACAACCACGTGCTGCGCCGCTGGCTGCGGGCCGGCGCGGAGGGCGACGTCGAGGCCCAGCTCGACCATGCCTTCGAGATCGTCCGGGAGACCTTCGGCGCGGGGATCGGCGCGGGCCGGGCCGCCACCGGGGAGTCCGCGGCGCCGGCGACGGTCTCCCGGCAGGGCGAGGTCCTGGTGGCGGTCGCCCGCACGGACGCGCCGCTCGACGAGGTCATGCGCACCATCCGCAAGGCCCTCAAGGATCAACGGCACTGACCCGGCCCGCACCGGCCGCCCCGAGCAAGATCCGCGGAGCGCCTGACGCCCCCGCCCCGCTCGTGCTATCCACGGGAACGTGGAGGACGCGAGCGGGGCGGGGCCAACTCCGGGCACGCACAACAGGTTCAGTGGCGGGTGGGCGCGGAACGTCTACCAGGCCGACCAGATCTTCATCGGTTCCTCCGGTGCCGCTCCCGCTCCTTCCACACCCCCCGACTCGCTGCCGCCCCGCCCTACCCGTTTCTACGGACGCCGCGATGCCGTCGCCGTCCTCCTGGAGCGGCTGACGCCCGGGCAGCCCAACGAGCCCGTCCAGGTCCTCGCGCTCACCGGCGAGGGCGGAATCGGCAAGTCCGCCCTGATGGCGTTCGTCGCCCATGAGGCACAGGCGCTCTTCCCCGGCGGGGTGCTCGCCGAGGACGTGGGCGCGCACAGTGGTCGGACTCCGCTGAGCACCGAGGAACTGCTGCGCAGTTATCTGCGTCAATTCGGCATCCCCGACGATCAGTTCGCGCCACACCTGAGCGGCCTGCAGGCCCAGTTCCGCAACACGTTGCGCAAGGCGGCCGGCCCGGTGCTGCTCCTTCTCGACGACGCCGTGACCGAGGACGACCTCGCCCCGCTGATACCGTCCGACGGCCGCCACCGCCTGCTGGTCACGCTCCGCGCCGCACCCACCGCGGGGGCGGTCACCGTCCTGCCGCTGGACTCCCTTGCCCCGGAGCACTCCTTGGAGTTGCTGGCGTCCTCGTCCGCCGCCCCGGTGCCGCCGGCCGAGCTCGCCGAAATCGCCGAGTTGTGCGGCCACCTGCCACTCGCCCTGGACGTCGTGGCGGGCCGGCTGCGGGACCCTTCCGACGGCGCCGGCCGGGTGCTGGCCTCGTTACGGCCGCCGGATCAACGGCTGGAGGAACTCAAGCCTGTCCTGAGGGCGTTCACCGCCTCATACGAGGCACTGGGCGCCGAGGACCGGCGGATGCTGTGCCATCTGGGCTTGCACCCCGGTACCCGGATCGACGCCGGGTCCGCCGCAGCCCTGGCCGGCGTCCCGGAGGCCGACGCCGACCGTGCGCTGCGCCGCCTCGCCCGGGCGCACCTGCTCCGCCCCGCCGGACCGGAGGGCCGGGTCCGCTTCCACGACCTGCTTCGGCTCTACGCAGGCGAACTGGCCGCCGGAGAAGCGGAGTCCGCCCGTTCGGCGGCGCTGGGGCGGCTGCTGGACCACTACGGACGGTGCGCCGCCGAAGCCGACGACGGCTGGTTCCTCCAGGAACGGTCGACGCTGACGGCCGCGCTGGAACAAGCCGTGGAACACGGGCTGCACCGACAGGTGGGGCCGGTCGCGGGACCGTTGGGGAACTCGCTCGGCCGCCGCGGCCGAGCAGTGGACGCGCTGATCGCCCTCCGATATGGAGCACTGGCCGCGCAGCTGCGCGGGGATGCCGGCCAGGAAGCGGAGCTACTGCGGGAGATGCGGCACCAGTACCGCGCGGTGGGACGGCCGGCAGAGGCCGCGGCTTGCCAGGAGCCAGGCCATCTGGCACGAATCCGGGCCGGCATGCGATCTGCCGAGCTCGACGACGACCTGGGGGAACAGGCGGCGGAGCGGGAAGACTTCGCGGGGGCCGCGCACCACCTCGGGCGAGCGACGGCTCGGTGGTCACGTCACGGCGACGGGCAGCGGGCCGCAGCGTCCCTGAGTGCCTTGGGGGACGCGTTGGCGCAGCTGGGGCAGTCGGACGAAGCGGTGGAGTTGTACTGGTCGGCGATGGTGATGTCCGAGGCGACGGGAAACGCCACGGTCGAGGCAAGGACGTGCCTGAAGCTCGCCCCCCTTGCCGCCACGCACGCCGACCGCCTGGAACTGAGCGAGCGCGGCCTGCGCTCGGCGCGCGAGGCCAAGGATGCCCGCATCACGGTCGAAGCGCTGGTCCTGGCCTCCACCACGCTGATCGAGTCGGGTCAGCTGGCGGAGGCTGCACCCCTGTTGCACGAGGCCCTCGGCCTGGCCGACGAGAACCAGCTTCCGTTGCTCCACGACGCGCTGCTCGAAAGAGAGCTGGAGCGACGGAAACTGGCTGCGGACGAGAAGGGCGTGCGAGAGCTGGCAGCCCGCAGGAACAAGTCCGGCCCGCCGTCTCCGCCCGAGGTCCCCCCTCCCCCCATCGACCACGCTTCGCGCCACGTCCGTCCGGTACTCGTCCGGCTCTTCGCGCTCCCGCTCTGTGCCGCTCTGTGGGCCACCGGGTGCCTCGCGGTGGTGGTGCCCGGAGGCAGGCCAGGCGCCGTCGCCCTATGCCTGACGCAGCTGGCGCTGGCCGGAGTCACCGCATGGGCCGCCCGGCGGGTGTGGCTGCGCGACCAGGGCAGACGGCTGGGTGATCTCATCGCGCTCATGGCTCACCGGTGGCACGCAGTGGCGGCCGCCGGCCTGCTCCCCTTGGGGGCCCGGGCCGGCACACAGTGGGCCGCTGCCGGCTCCGTGGCCCTGCTGGCACTGCACTCCACCGCGCAACTGTGGCCGGCGTTCCGGACCCGGCGGCTCCGCCTGCGTCGCCCGGGATCCGCCTGACGCCTCACCCGAATGGCGTAATCGGCCCTGCGCACACCACCCGCGCACAACCCACCACGCACCGGAACGAACCCTCCCCCCATCGGCCCACCCGTTGCTCATGCGTGCCGACCAAATGACATCTGAGAGAAATTCTTGGCACTCAGTGTCTTGTCGGCTGGCACGCGGTGTCATACGTTGGGGGTGTCCGGGCGGCCGGCGCACCCATCCAACCGTGGGCGTGCCGACTGTCCCCGCAATCACTTTGTGCGCCCGGACGCCTGCGTCACAGGCACTCCCCCCAGCCACCGCCGGGGGTACCCCAAACCGCGCCCACCCGCGCAATGCCGAGCACCACCGGCCGAACCGACGGCACCTCCTCGCACCACCCCCGACGTTCCCTCAAGCCGTTCCATACGTGCTTCGCCGGAGGCATACCGTGAACCACATACTCGATGCGATCCTCGCGCCGGACAGTACGCGCGAAGACTTCGCCGCCCTTCCCCTCCCCGAGTCGTACCGCGCGGTCACCGTGCACAAGGACGAGGTCGAGATGTTCGCCGGCCTGTCCACCCGAGAGAAGGACCCGCGCAAATCGCTGCACGTCGAGGACGTGCCGGTGCCCGAACTCGGGCCGGGCGAGGCGCTGGTGGCCGTGATGGCCTCTTCGGTGAACTACAACTCGGTCTGGACCTCGATCTTCGAGCCGATGTCGACCTTCGGCTTCCTGGAGCGCTACGGGCGGCTCTCGCCGCTCGCCAAGCGCCACGACCTGCCGTACCACGTCATCGGCTCGGACCTGGCCGGCGTGGTGCTGCGCACCGGCCCCGGCGTCAACGCCTGGCACCCCGGCGACGAGGTCGTCGCGCACTGCCTCTCGGTGGAGCTGGAGTCCTCCGACGGCCACAACGACACCATGCTCGACCCCGAGCAGCGGATCTGGGGCTTCGAGACCAACTTCGGTGGCCTGGCGGAGATCGCGCTGGTCAAGTCGAACCAGCTGATGCCCAAGCCCCAGCACCTGAGCTGGGAGGAGGCGGCGGCGCCGGGTCTGGTCAACTCCACCGCGTACCGGCAGCTGGTCTCGCAGAACGGCGCGGCGATGAAGCAGGGCGACAACGTCCTGATCTGGGGCGCCAGCGGTGGCCTCGGCTCGTACGCGACCCAGTTCGCGCTGGCCGGCGGCGCCAACCCGATCTGTGTGGTCTCCAGCGACCAGAAGGCGGAGATCTGCCGGAAGATGGGCGCCGAGGCGATCATCGACCGCAATGCCGAGGGGTACAAGTTCTGGAAGGACGAGCAGAACCAGGACCCCCGGGAGTGGAAGCGCTTCGGCAAGCGGATCCGCGAGCTGACCGGCGGCGAGGACGTGGACATCGTCTTCGAGCACCCGGGCCGGGAGACCTTCGGCGCCTCGGTGTACGTCACCCGTAAGGGCGGCACCATCGTCACCTGTGCCTCGACCTCCGGCTACCAGCACGAGTACGACAACCGCTACCTGTGGATGTCGCTGAAGCGGATCGTCGGCTCGCACTTCGCCAACTACCGGGAGGCGTGGGAGGCCAACCGGCTGATTGCCAAGGGCAAGATCCACCCGACGCTCTCGAAGACGTACCGCCTGGAGGACACTGGCCAGGCCGCCCACGACGTGCACCGCAACCTCCACCAGGGCAAGGTCGGCGTGCTGTGCCTGGCCCCCGAGGAGGGCATGGGGGTACGCGACGAGGAGAAGCGCGCGAAGCACATCGACGCGATCAACCTGTTCCGCGACGCGCCAGCGGAGCGGACCGACAAGGCCAGCCGCGACGCGCCAGCGGAGCGGACCAACAAGGCCAGCCGCGACACCGCGGCGCCGCACGCCGGCGCGCCGGACCGGAACGCCTGAGGATCGGGACTACATGACTGAGCGTCAGAAGGATCGTCCGTGGCTGATGCGGACGTACGCCGGGCACTCCACCGCCGAGGCGTCCAACGAGCTGTACCGGCGCAACCTCGCCAAGGGCCAGACCGGCCTGTCGGTCGCGTTCGACCTCCCGACGCAGACCGGATACGACCCCGACCACGTCCTGGCCCGCGGCGAGGTCGGCCGGGTCGGGGTCCCGGTGTCCCACCTCGGTGACATGCGACGCCTGTTCCAGGACATCCCGCTGGAGCAGATGAACACCTCGATGACCATCAACGCCACCGCCATGTGGCTGCTGGCGCTCTACCAGGTGGTCGCAGAGGAGCAAGGTCTCGACGAGGAGGCCATCGCCAAACTGTCGGGCACCACGCAGAACGACATCGTGAAGGAGTACCTCTCGCGCGGGACGCACGTCTTCCCGCCGGGCCCTTCGCTGCGGCTGACCACGGACATGATCACGTACACGGTCAACCACATCCCCAAGTGGAACCCGATCAACATCTGCAGCTACCACCTGCAGGAGGCGGGCGCCACGCCGGTGCAGGAGATCTCGTACGCGATGTCCACCGCGATCGCCGTGCTCGACGCGGTGTTCGCCTCCGGCCAGGTGCCCGACGAGCGGCGGGGCGATGTCGTGGCCCGGATCTCGTTCTTCGTGAACGCGGGCGTCCGCTTCGTCGAGGAGATGTGCAAGATGCGCGCCTTCGGCCGCATCTGGGACAAGATCACCCGCGAGCGCTACGGCATCGAGGACCCCAAGCAGCGCCGCTTCCGCTACGGCGTCCAGGTCAACTCCCTGGGGCTGACCGAGGCGCAGCCGGAGAACAACGTCCAGCGGATAGTCCTGGAGATGCTGGCCGTCACGCTCTCCAAGGACGCCCGCGCCCGCGCCGTCCAACTTCCCGCGTGGAACGAGGCGTTGGGGCTGCCCCGCCCCTGGGACCAGCAGTGGTCGCTGCGCATCCAGCAGGTCCTCGCGCACGAGTCGGACCTGCTGGAGTACGAGGACATCTTCGCCGGGTCGCACGTCATCGAGGCCAAGGTGGACGCCCTGGTGACCGACTGCCTGGCCGAGATCGACCGGATCCAGGAGATGGGCGGCGCGATGGCGGCCGTGGAGTCCGGCTACCTGAAGTCGCAGTTGGTGTCGGCGCACGCCGAGCGGCGGGCCCGGATCGAGTCCGGCGAGGAGAAGATCGTCGGCGTCAACTGCTTCGAGGGCACCGAGCCCAATCCGCTGACCGCCGACCTGGACACCGCGATCATGACGGTGGACCCGGCCAACGAGGACCGCGTCGTACGGTCCCTGCACGACTGGCGGGACAACCGCGACGAGGTGCGGGCCCAGGACGCGCTCTCGGCCCTGAAGAAGGCCGCGGCGGGCGACACCAACCTCTTCCCGGCGACGCTGGAGTGCGCCCGGGCCGGGGTGACGACCGGTGAGTGGGCCTGGGCGCTGCGGGACGTCTTCGGCGAGTTCCGGGCTCCCACCGGCGTCTCGGGCGCGCCGGTCGCGGTGACCGCGGAGACCGGCTCGCCGCTCGCCGTGGTCCGCGAGAAGGTCGCCAGGACCGCGGCCGATCTGGGCGGCGGCCGACTGCGGCTGCTGGTCGGCAAGCCCGGTCTGGACGGGCACAGCAACGGCGCCGAGCAGATCGCCGTGCGGGCCAGGGACGCCGGCTTCGAGGTGGTCTACCAGGGCATCCGGCTCACCCCGGAGCAGATCGTGGCGGCGGCGGTCGCGGAGGACGTGCACTGCGTGGGGCTGTCGATCCTGTCGGGGTCGCACGCCGCGCTGGTGCCGGACGTGCTGGAGCGGCTGCGTCGCGCCGGGGCCCCCGACCTGCCGGTCATCGTCGGCGGCATCATCCCGTCCGCGGACGCCGCGGAGCTGCGCCGGGCCGGCGTCGCCGCCGTCTTCACCCCGAAGGACTTCGGGATCACGGAGATCATCGGCCGTATCGTCGACGAGATCCGCACCGCGAACAAACTCGACCCCCTGGAGGTCCCCGCATGAGTGCGCCCGTGCAGCGGCTGCGTCCGCGCCGTTCGTGTCTGGCGGTGCCGGGCAGCAACCCCCGCTTCCTGGAGAAGGCCCAGGGCCTGCCGGCCGACCAGGTCTTCCTGGACCTGGAGGACGCCTGCGCGCCGCTGGCCAAGCCGGAGGCCCGGCACACCATCGTCAAGTTCCTCAACGAGGGCGACTGGACGGGCAAGACGCGGGTGGTGCGGGTCAACGACTGGACCACCGAGTGGACCTACCGGGACGTCGTCACCGTCGTCGAGGGCGCCGGCCCGAACCTCGACTGCATCATGCTGCCGAAGGTGCAGGACGCCGCGCAGGTGACCGCCCTGGACCTGCTGCTGACCCAGATCGAGAAGACCATGGGCTTCGAGGTCGGCCGGATCGGCATCGAGGCGCAGATCGAGAACGCCAAGGGCCTGGTGAACGTCGACGCGATCGCCGCCGCCTCGCCCCGCCTGGAGACCATCATCTTCGGTCCGGCGGACTTCATGGCGTCCATCAACATGAAGTCCCTGGTGGTCGGCGAGCAGCCGCCCGGCTACCCGGCGGACGCCTACCACTACATCCTGATGCGGATCCTGATGGCGGCCCGCACGCACAACCTCCAGGCCATCGACGGCCCCTATCTCCAGATCAAGAACGTGGACGGGTTCCGCGAGGTGGCCGGCCGGGCGGCCGCGCTGGGCTTCGACGGCAAGTGGGTGCTGCACCCGGGCCAGGTGGAGGCCGCCAACGAGGTGTTCTCGCCGTCCCAGGAGGACTACGACCACGCCGAGCTGATCCTCGACGCCTACGAATGGTGCACGTCCGAGGCGGGCGGGAAGAAGGGTTCGGCGATGCTCGGCGACGAGATGATCGACGAGGCGAGCCGCAAAATGGCGCTGGTCATCGCCGGAAAGGGCCGGGCAGCCGGCATGGCCCGTACCACCACTTTCGAAGCCCCGGAGGCATGAGCACGATGCAGTTCGGCCGCACCTACGAAGAGTTCACCGTCGGCGATGTGTACAAGCACTGGCCGGGAAAGACGGTGACCGAATACGACGACCACCTCTTCTGCCTGCTGACCATGAACCACCATCCGCTGCACATGGACAGCAACTACGCCGAGCGGACCACCGATTTCGGGAAGAACGTGGTCGTCGGCAATTACATCTACTCCCTGTTGCTGGGCATGTCGGTGCCGGACGTCTCCGGAAAGGCCATCGCCAATCTGGAGATCGAGTCGCTGAAGCACGTGGCGCCGACGTTCCACGGCGACACGCTCTACGGCGAGACCACCGTGCTCGACAAGACGCCGTCGAAGTCCAAGTCCGACCGCGGCATCGTCCACGTCGAGACCAAGGGCTACAAGCAGGACGGGACCCTGGTCTGCGTCTTCCGGCGCAAGGTGATGGTTCCCACCGCCACGTACATCGAGGAGCGCGGCGGCGAGCAGCCCGGCCGCCCCGAGCTCAAGGCCCCCGCGGCCCGGAAGGAGAAGTGACCTGATGGCGCGTCTCGCACAGACCGACGGTCTGACCGACATCCAGCAGGAAATCCTCTCCACCGTCCGCGACTTCGTGGACAAGGAAATCATTCCGGTCGCCACGGAGCTGGAGCACCGCGACGAATACCCCACGCAGATCGTCGAGGGCCTCAAGGACCTCGGCGTGTTCGGGCTGATGATTCCCGAGGAGTACGGCGGGCTCGGCGAGTCGCTGCTCACCTATGCGTTGACGGTCGAGGAGATCGCCCGCGGCTGGATGAGCGTCTCCGGCATCATCAACACGCACTTCATCGTGGCGTACATGCTCAAGCAGCACGGCACGCAGGAGCAGAAGGACTATTTCCTTCCGAAGATGGCGGCGGGCGAGATCCGCGGCGCCTTCTCGATGTCGGAACCGGCGCTGGGTTCCGATGTCTCGGCCATCTCCTCCAAGGGCGTGCGGGACGGCGAGGAATTCGTCCTCACCGGCCAGAAGATGTGGCTCACCAACGGCGGCTCGTCCACCCTCGTGGCGGTGCTGTGCCGGACGGAAGAGGGCCACCCGGAGGGCACCGCTCCGCACAAGTCGATGACGACCTTCCTGGTGGAGAAGGAGGCGGGCTTCGGCGAGGTCCGGCCGGGCCTGACCATTCCGGGCAAGATCGAGAAGATGGGCTACAAGGGGGTCGACACCACCGAGCTGATCATGGACGGTCTGCGCATTCCGGCGGACCGGGTCCTCGGCGGCGAGACGGGGCGTGGCTTCTATCACATGATGGACGGCGTCGAGGTGGGCCGGGTCAATGTGGCCGCGCGTGGCTGCGGGGTCGCCCAGCGTGCTTTCGAGCTGGGCGTGGCGTACGCGCAGCAGCGGCAGACCTTCGGCAAGCCGATCGCCCAGCACCAGGCGATCCAGTTCAAACTTGCCGAAATGGCGACAAAGGTGGAGGCGGCCCATGCCATGATGGTTAATGCAGCACGCAAAAAGGACTCCGGACAACGAAACGACCTTGAAGCGGGCATGGCGAAGTACCTGGCCTCCGAGTACTGCAAGGAGGTGGTCGAGGACGCCTTCCGTATCCATGGCGGCTACGGCTTCTCCAAGGAGTACGAGATCGAGCGCCTCTACCGGGAGGCCCCGATGCTCCTGATCGGCGAGGGAACGGCCGAGATCCAGAAAATGATCATCGGCCGCCGGCTACTTGAGGAGTACCGGATCCAGGACTGAACGTCCCCTTTGGGTCGTTTACCGGTAGATAAAGATCACACCGCGTCATCGTTCTTCGGCCACGGATTGGCTCTGGCTCTTGGCCAGTTGCCGCTCGCAACCGATAGCATCCCTGGAAAGCCGCCGTCCCCCGTATCCATACGCGGCATCCTCCGCTACGAAGGTCATTCATGCCCCACAGCCAATCCTCTGCACAACGCGGTCGCGTCCGCCTCGCGCGCGGAGCATCGCCGTGGCTCCTCCCGACCGTGGCAACGGCGGCGGTCAGCCTGGCCCGTGCCCGCCGGTCCGGACGCTGGGCCGCCGTCGCCGTGCCCACCACCGCACTCGCGGCGGGCATGCTGTGGTTCTTCCGCGACCCCGAGCGAGAGATCGCTCAGGGGCGTGTCATCTCTCCGGCCGACGGCGTGGTGCAGAGCATCATGCCGTGGAAGGACGGTCGCACCCGCGTCGCGATCTTCATGAGCCCGTTGAACGTCCACGTCAACCGCGCGCCGCTGGCCGGCACGGTGACGTCCGTGGAGCACATCCCCGGCGGATTCGTCCCGGCGTTCAACAAGGAGAGCGAGAACAACGAGCGGGTCGTCTGGCACTTCGACACCGAGCTGGGCGACATCGAGATGGTGCAGATCGCCGGCGCCGTCGCCCGCCGCATCGTCCCCTACGTGCCCCAGGGCACCAAGGTCGAGCAGGGCGAGCGCATCGGCCTGATCCGCTTCGGCTCGCGGGTGGACGTCTACCTCCCGGAGGGTGTCGAGCCGGCGGTCGAGGTCGGCCAGGCCACTACCGCGGGGGTGACTCGCCTTGACCGTGATTGATCCCGAGACCCAGGCGGGCTGGGCGCCGGAGAACGACGAGGACGACGATGACATGCCGCTGTCGACGCGGCTGTCAATAGCGGACACCCTCACGCTCGGCAACGCCATCTGCGGCTTCATGGCGGTGTACTTCACCACCACCGGCGTCCTCATCCCCCACCTGACGGGGACCGAGGACGGCGGGATGGCGCGGCACAGCGCGGCGATGGCCGTGATCCTGATGCTCCTGGCGTCGGTCTTCGACCTCTTCGACGGGCTGGTGGCGCGCAAGCTGCGGGCCTCGGCGATGGGGGCCGAGCTCGACAACCTCTCCGACCTGATCAGCTTCGGGCTGGCACCCGCGTACTTCGTCGTGACCTGGGGCATGGTCGCCCAGGACGCACACCAGCGGGTGTCGGTGGTCGCAGCGGTGGTGGTGCTGCTGGCGGTCGTGCTGCGACTCGCCCGCTTCTCCTGCGTCACGCTGCGCGACGGCATCTTCCAGGGCATGCCGAGTCCCTTCGGCGCCCTGACCGTCGTCGCCATCGTCCTGCTGGAGCTGCCGTTCCTGCCGACGCTGCTGGCGATCATCGGGGTGGCCTGGCTGATGGTGAGCCGGGTCGAGTACCCCAAGCCGCGGGGCCGACTCGCGGTGGCGATGCTCAGCTGGATCGTGCTCAGCATGGGCATGCTCGCCGCCTGGGCGCTGGACGCCCCCGGCGGCCAGCTGCTGCTCCAGACCGGCTGCTCCCTGCAGATCGTCCTGGGCGCCATGATCCCGGTCTTCGCGACGGCCCGGAGGGTCAACACCTTCCGTGACAACCGCCGCGAGTCGCGCGCCGAGTCGCGCGCCGCCCACCAGCCCTAGCGGACCCGGGCGGCGGCGCCCACGAAGAACGCCGAGAGGCCCCGAGCGGAACGTTCCGCTCGGGGCCTCTTCGCATGCGGCGGAAGCCTTGCTTGTGACGGGAGCCGTGGTGTGCGGCGAAAACCGTCGTGTGCGGCGGGACCCTTCGCGGGCGGCTCGCGGCACCCCGCCGCGACGTCGTCAGACCAGGAAGTCCCGCGCCAGGCTCTCCGCCGCCCGCTCCAGCAGCGGGCCCGCCTCGGCCATGCAGCGGGCCGGATCGGACTCCAGGTCCGTCAGCGCATACGCCCGCCGGATACCGGCCGCGGCCAGCGCCTCCTGCGGCAGCTGCAGCCGCCCGCAGACCGCGACCACCTCGATGCCGGCCGCCCGCGCCGCCGCAGCGACCCCGGCCGGCGCCTTGCCGTGCAGGGTCTGCTCGTCCAGCGACCCCTCGCCGGTGATCACGAACGTGGCCCGGGCGAGCGCCGGCGCGAACCCCAGCACGTCCAGCATCACGTCGATGCCCGGCCGGAACGCGGCGTCCAGGCCGACCAGCGCGCCATAGCCGATGCCGCCCGCGGCCCCGGCCCCGGGGGCCAGCGCGTGCTCGGCCGCCTTCGGGCCGACGGCGCGCTCCAGCACCTCGGCGAAGTGCGCCAGCGCGGCATCCAGGACGGCCACGTCCTCCGGGCTCGCGCCCTTCTGCGGCCCGTAGACCGCCGGCGCGCCCTTGGGGCCGGTCAGCGGATTGTCGACGTCACTGGCGAGCACGATGTCCGTACCGGCCAGCCGCGGGTCGAGCCCTGACAGATCGGCCGTGGCCAGCTCCCGCAGCCCGCCACCGCCCGGCCCCACCGGCGCCCCGCCGGCGTCCAGGAACCGCGCGCCCAGCGCCGCCAGCATGCCCGCGCCGCCGTCCGTCGTGGCGCTGCCGCCGACGCCGAAGACGATCGAGGTCGCCCCCGCGTCCAGCGCCGCGAGCAGCAGCTCACCGGTGCCGTACGTGGTGGCGGTGAGCGGCGCGAAAACGCCCTTCGGGAGGTGCTGGAGGCCGGATGCCTCGGCCATCTCCACCACCGCCGTGCCGTCCTCGCGCAGCGCGAAGGTGGCCGTCACCGGCTCGCCGGTGGGCCCGGTGACCCGCGCCTCGTGCCGGGTGAAACCGGCCGCGAGGGCCGCCGCCGTCGTCCCGTCGCCGCCGTCCGCGACCGGCACTGCCGCCACGTCCAGGCCGGGGACCACGCGCCGCAGACCGGCCGTGACGTGCTCGGCGACCTCGACGGCCGTGAGCGAGCCCTTGAACTTGTCCGCGGCGATCAGCACATGTGCTGTGTGTGTCCTTGCTGCGTCCGCCACCGTGTTTCCCCTTGCTTTCGAACTGGCAGTCGCGCCGCTGCGACCTTATCCGCACGACGCCCCCGCCGAACAGAGCGACAGAGGATCACCCCGCCACACCGGTCCGCACCCGTCTGCACCAGTCCGCCCCCTGGACGTGCTTCTCCCTCCTGCCGGGCACCCCCTAGGCTCGCGCCGTGACGACCATGGACGACGACTACGCCACCTACATCGCCGGCCTGCCCCGTGTGCTGGCGGGCGCCGGAGTCATCTTCCGCGATGCGGAAGGCCGCCTGCTGCTCGTGGAACCCAACTACCGCGACACCTGGGTCCTGCCCGGCGGCACCATCGAATCCGACACCGGCGAATCTCCCCGCCAGGCCGCCCGCCGGGAGACCCTGGAGGAGATCGGCCTCGACGTGGCACCGAGCCGACTGCTCGCCGTCGACTGGGTGCGTGGCGAGGCGCGGCCCCCGCTGGTGTCCTACCTCTTCGACGGCGGAGTGCTGGACGCGGCCCAGCTCGCGGCGATCCGCGTGCAGGAGGAGGAACTCCTGTCCTGGCGCCTCGCCCACTGGGACGAGGCCGAAACGCTGCTGGCCAAGGACCTGCGGCTGCGGGTCCGCGCCGCCCTGGACGTCCTGGAAGCCGGCCACGGCCCGGCGGAACTGGAGGACGGCCTGCCACCGGCCTGACCGGGCGGCGCCGGATGGGGAGAGGAGGGAGAGGAGGGAGAGGGCGAGCGGGGCCGACCCGCCTCCGATTCCTGCCACCGCCCCTCCCCGGAATCCGACTCGCTCCCGTCGCACGCCACACAGACCACAGACCGCAGACCGCAGACCGCAGACCGCAGACCGCAGCACGGTTTCTCAACCTCAACCCTCAGTGTGAGAACCGTGGGTTGATTCCTTGCCGCCGCCCGCCCCCTAGCCTCGTTCCCATGGAAGAGATCGCGGCACGCATCGCGCGGGTGCCGGGAGTCGTCGGGGTCATGCTCGGGGGCAGCCGCGCACGAGGAACCAACCGCCCGGATTCCGACTGGGACCTGGGCGTCTACTACCGAGGCACACCGGACCTGCCCGCACTGGCGGCGCTGGCGGCGGACGTGACCGGCGGCCCGGTCGAGATACACCCACCGGGCGCCTGGGGCCCCTGGGTGAACGGCGGGGCGTGGCTAGTCCTGCCCGACGGCAGCCATGTGGACTGGATCTTCCGGGACATCGACCGGGTACGGCGGGTGTGGGAGGACTGCCGCGCCGGCCGCTTCGAGACCGGCATACAGGCCGGCCATCCCCTGGGCTTCTGGTCCCCCGCCTATCCGGGCGAAGTGGCCCTCGGCCAGATCCTGGCAGACGGCTCCGGGGAGTTGGGCCGCCTCAAGGAGGCGACCGGCACGTATCCCGAGCCGCTGCGCGAGGCACTGACCGCTGCCGCCGTCTGGGACGCGGGCTTCTCGGTGGCGTTGGCGGCCAAGTCGTCCGCGGCCACGGACGTCCTGCATGCCTCCCTGTGTCTTTCCCGGGCCATAGGCGCCCTCGTCCAGGCCCTGCACGCCCACCACCGCGTCTGGTGCCTGAACGAGAAGGGCGCCCTGGCGACGGCTGCCACCCTTGCCCACACCCCACCGGACTTCGCCGCCCGCGCCAGCGCCCTGCTCGGCGAACTCGGCCGCACCCAGGCCCAGTTGCGTTCCTCCGTCACCCGGGCGGAACACCTGGTGGCGGAGGTACAGGGGGTGGTCACTGGGGAGCGGTGACACGAGGGGAGGGCGGAGGCGCAATGGGCCGGCCTCCTTCATGCATGGCGGGCCGGGCCGCTGCCCGCACCGGAGACCGTGATGGCGGTGGCGATCTCCTCGATGTCGGCCGGTGTCAGCTCCAGCGAGCCCGCGCCGATCCAGCCGTCCACCTGGGCGGACTTGCGCGCGCCCACGATCGCCCCGGTGATGCCGGGCCAGGCGAGCGCCCAGGCGATGGCGACCTCGGCCACACTGCGCCCATGGCGTTCGGCGATCGGCCGCAGCGCCTCGGCGAGTTGGAGGTTGGCGGTCAGGCCGGTCGTGAAGTCGTGGTGGGCGGTCCGCCAGTCCTCGGCGGGCAGGCCGGCCACACGCTCGGTGGAGAAGGCCCCGGTGAGCAGGCCGGACTGCAGTGGCGAGTAGACGATCACGCCGGTCTCGTGGGCGTGTGCCCAGGCGATCTCAGCGGCGGCCGACCGGTTGATCGCCGAGAACGGCGGCTGGATGACGTCGACATGGGCGATCTGCTCGGCCGTGTCGAGCAGATCCGGCGTGTGATTGGACAGCCCGATGGCCCGGACCTTGCCCTCGGCCTTCAGGTCGGCCATGACCTGCCAGTACTCCTCCAGCGGGGTGGCGTTGGGTGATACGGCGCCGAAGCCGCCACCGGCGTACTCCAGCGATTCGCCGGTGTCGGGATAGTGCACCTGGTACAGGTCGATGTGGTCGACGCCCAGCCGTCGCAGGGAGTCTTCGACCTCGCGGCGGACGCTGGCGGGCTTCATGATCCGCCGAGGTGCGGCCGCCGGATTCTCCGGGTCCCAGACCAGGCCGACCTTGGTGAAGATGTACGGGCGGTCGGCCTGCGGCAGGCCGGCGATGGCCTTGCCGACCAGTTCCTCCGAGTGGCCCAGGCCGTACACCGCGGCGGTGTCGATCCAGTTGACGCCCGCGTCCAGCGCGTGGCGGATCGCGGCGACCGACTCGGCGTCGTCCGTGGCACCCCAGCTGAAGGTCCAGCCCGAGCCGGACACGGCCCACGAACCGAAGCCCAACCGGGTGATCTCCATGCCGGTACGGCCAAGCGTGACAGTCATGAGTGATGCGCTCCTGTGAATCGGAAAAGCCGGAACCGTTCCGGCGGATTCGACTTTCGGCGATGCACGCCGGGGCGGGCAGTGCTCGGCTCTGCCTAGGCACGCCATGACCAGGTCGCGTCCGACGGGTCGGCGGGCAGCCACTGCCGCGGGCGCGATGCGTTGTTCTCCCCTGTGCCGCATCAGTGGGGTCGTCTCCCGGCCGCCGGTCCCGGCAGTCGGCTACGGCTCGGCGAAACCAGAGGGAGGGGGATCCGGGTGCCGAGCCGTATACGACGACGGACCGCGGGGGTGCTGGGTGCCGCGCTGCTGGCCGGGGCGGTCCTGGGCTGTGCACGGGACGAGGGTGAGCACGTCGTGTCGGTGGGCGGTGCCCGTTCGGCGTGCGAGCTGCCGGTGACGTTGGAGATTCCGACGCCGTGGAAGAAGTCGCTGGACGAGGACGCGGCCGACAAGAAGCGGTCCCGGTACGCCCGCTGCCGCCTTGAGCTCGGGACCGGGAAGACGGCGCTCGCCTTCTGGGTCGACGTCTACGACAAGGGCAGGACAAAGACGAGCGCCGATCCGCTCAAGGCGCTGCTCGACTACGACGGCCAGGGCATGTCCAACTACGCGAGTACTACGGCAGCGAGTACGAGAACCGGTTGACGATCGCGGGGCACCCCGCCGCGGAGATGGGCTACACGGTCAGCCCGCCGACCGCCCACGACGAGTCCTTCCGGAGGCGGATGTTCGCCGTGGTCACGCCCGACGCCACGATCATGGTGGGGGTGGGCGGCGACAACCCCGGCGCCGACGAGCGCACCCGCGCGCTCTACGACCGGGTGAAGTCCTCCCTCCGGTTTGCCTCCTGACCCTTTGACGACCTGTCGGCGGTCCTTCCCCCGTCCGCCCCGACCGGCGTTCTGGGGCAAGTGCGGCTCCCGTCGCCCCCGTTCGGACTCGGCCGGATCGCCGCGTCCTACACGGCCCTGAAGGGGCGGCGGCCCGGCTCGTCACCGACCCACCCTGTGGACAGGGCCTGGGGCGGGTCCGCGAAGTCCCGCCTGCCGGGCGGACGACGAGACTTTGCGGGCACCACCTAGCTGCTGACGCCGACCGCGTGGGCGTATGTGCGGGGGTCCGGGATGAGGTCGAGCATGGCGCGGGCGACGTCGGCGCGGGGAACGGAGCTGCCGGACGGGCCGCCTTCGACGGCGTGGCGGTAGCGGCCGGTGCCCGGCTTGTCGAGCAGGCGGGGCGGGCGTACGGAGGTCCAGTCGAGGTCGGTCGCGCGCAGGACGGCCTCCATGCGTTCCAGGTCGGTGTAGAGCTCCCTGAGGACGGCCCAGAGCAGGGGGCCGAAGACCCGGTGGGTGAGGAACGGCTGGCCGGCGCCGGTGCGGTTGAGCGGGCCGGCGCTGACCACGAGGAGGCGGCGCACGCCGGTCGCCGCCATGGCCTCCGTCACTGCGCGGGCCGAGGTGGAGGCGGGGCGCAGCGGGTCGTGGCGGCCCAACTGGCCGATGCCGGAGAGGACCGCGTCGGCGCCCTCGATGGCGGGTTTGAGGGAGGCGGCGTCGAGGGCGTCGACGCGGACGACCGTCAGGCGCGGGTGACGCACGGTCAGTTTCTCGGGGCTGCGCAGTGCGGCGGTCACGTCGTGCCCGTCGGCGAGTGCCTGGCCGACGAGGTGCCGGCCGATGCCTCCCGAGGCTCCGACGACGGTGATGTTCATGGCTCCTCCGGTGATCCTTCCTGGCCACCCCCGCGCGGCGGAGCACCGTGGAACGCAGCGGGACACCGCGACGAACAGGGGTGAGTGAGCACTTACCCAGCAGTGTGGGTGAGTGCTCACTCACCTGTCAATGTAGGGTCGTCCCATGAGCCACGAAGCCGCCGCCCCGCTGTCCGGAGGCGCCTTGACGCGCTCCCGCATCCTCGACGCCGCCGCCGCGCTCATGACCAGCGTGGGGCTGACGCATACGACGACCAAGCAGATCGCCAAGGAGGCGGGATGCTCCGAGGCCGCCCTGTACAAGCACTTCCGGAGCAAGGAAGAGATCTTCGTGCAGGTGCTGCACGAGCGGGTGCCGCAGTTCGCGGACGCGCTGGCGGAGCTGCCGGATCGGGCGGGTGACGAACGCGGCCCGGCCGGGCACCTGGAGGAGGTGGTGCGCTCGGCCCTGCGGTTCTACCGGCGGTCGTTCCCGATCGCGGCGTCGCTGTTCGCCAGTCCGGAGCTGCTGGCGACGCATCGGCGCAAGTTGGACGCGCTGGGTGGCCTCGGGCCGCACAACGCGAGCCGGCAGCTGGCTGCGTATCTGGCAGCGGAGCAGGAGTTGGGGCGGATCTCCGCCGGGGCCGATCCAGACGCGGCGGCCAATCTCCTGATCGGGGCCTGCTTCCACCGGGCGTTCCTCGACCTGTTCTTCGACGGGGAGGCGCCCGCGGGTGGGCTGCGGCCGGCGGGCGAGCAGGAGTTCGTGGCGGAGACGGTGCGGGCGCTGCTGGGCGGACTCTCGCCGTCGGGCGGCGCCTGACGGGTCGGCGGGCGCCGGGGCGGTGGCGCTCGCCGCGTCCCTGGGTGGTCTCAGGCCCATGCCTCCGGCGGGAAGAGGCCGTCAGCGGTGCGTTCGAAGGCGAGGAGGCGGCGCTTGCGGTCGAGGCCGCCGCCGTAGCCGGTGAGGCTGCCGTTGGCGCCGACGACGCGGTGGCAGGGGACGATGATGCCGATCGGGTTGCGGCCGTTGGCCAGTCCGACGGCGCGGGAGGCGGTCGGGTTGCCGAGCCGTTCGGCGAGTTGCCCGTAGGAGAGCGTCTCGCCGTACGGGATGGTGCACAGGGCGGCCCAGACACGGCGCTGGAACGGGGTGCCGTGCAGGGCGAGCGGCAGGTCGAAGGTGGTCAGTTCGCCCCGGAAGTAGGCGCGGAGCTGGGCGATGGTTGCGGCGAAGGGCGGTTCGTCGGGGTCGGCGGGGGTGCCGAAGGTCTCCTGTGGTGGGCGGTGGCGCTGATCGGTCATGTAGAGGCCGCTGAGCGCGTCGCCGCGGGCGACGAGGGTGAGCGGGCCGACGGGGGTGTCGTCGAGGACGGTGTGGGTGACGGACTCGGTGGGGACCCTGGTGGCCGTGGTCGCCGTGGTGCGGGTGGGCATCGTGGGGCTCAATTCGTCGGGAGGTGGTTGATGGGGTGGTCGTCGGTCGCCCAGAGGTACTGGACGGCGTAGGCGCGCCAGGGGCGCCAGCGGGCGGAGTGCCGGGTCAGGGCCGCGGGGGTGGCGGGCAGGCCGAGGCCGGCGGCGGCGCGGCGCAGGCCGAGGTCGGTGGGGGTGAAGGCGTCAGGGTCGCCGAGGGCGCGCATGGCGATGCATTCGACGGTCCAGGGGCCGATGCCGGGGAGCGCGGCGAGGCGGGCGCGGGCCTCGTCCCGGTCGCTGCCGACGTCGAGCTGGAGGGTGCCGGAGGCGAGCGCCGCGACGACGCCGGTGAGGGTGGCGCGGCGGGTGCGGGGCATGGCGAGGGTGTCCGGGTCGAGTGCGGCGAGCGCGGTGGGGGTGGGGAAGAGGTGGGTGAGGCCGCCGCCGGGGTCGTCGATCGGTTCGCCGTGGGCGCGGACCAGGCGGCCGGCGTGGGTGCGGGCGGCGGCGGTGGAGACCTGCTGGCCGAGGACGGCGCGGACCGCGAACTCGTCGGCGTCGGTGGTGCGCGGCACTCGGCGGCCGGGGGCCTTGTCGACGAGCGGGGCGAGCTGCGGGTCGGTGCGCAGGAGGCCGTCGACGGCCTCCGGGTCGGCGTCGAGGTCGAGCATCCGGCGGCAGCGGGCGATGGCGCCGGCCAGGTCGCGGAGGTCGGTGAGGGAGAGTCGGCAGTCGATGTGGTCGGGGCGGGGGGCGAGGGCGACGATGCCGTGGCCATAGGGGAGGTCGAGGGTGCGGCGGTAGGCGCCGTCGCGCCATTCCTCGACGCCGGGGACGGCGGTGGCGGCGAGGTGGCCGAAGAGGTTGTCAGGGTTGAGCGGCTGCCGGAAGGGGAGCCGCAGGGTGAGGGTGCCGGGGGTGGTGGGGCGGGGGCCGGGGCGGGCGCGTCCGCGGAGTTCGGTCGGGGAGAGGGCGAAGACCTCGCGGACGGTCTCGTTGAAGGAGCGGATGCTGGCGAAGCCGGCGGCGAAGGCGATCTCGGCCATGGGGAGTGCGGTGGTCTCGATCAGGAGCCGGGCGGTCTGGGCGCGCTGGGCGCGGGCCAGGGCGAGGGGTCCGGCGCCGAGTTCGGCACGCAGTTGGCGTTCGATCTGGCGGGGGCTGTAGCCGAGGCGGGCGGCCAGGCCGGGGACGCCGTCGCGGTCGACGATGCCGTCGGCGATCAGTCGCATGGCGCGCGCGACGAGGTCGGCGCGTTCGTCCCACTGCGGGGAGCCGGGGCTGGCGTCCGGGCGGCAGCGTTTGCAGGCCCGGAATCCGGCCTGCTGGGCGGCTGCGGCGCTGGGGTAGAAGCGCATGTTCTGGGGCTTGGGGGGCACTACCGGGCAGCTGGGTCGGCAGTAGATGCCGGTGGTGACGACGGCGATGTAGAACCATCCGTCGAAGCGGGCGTCCTTGGATTGCACGGCGCGCAGACAGCGCTCGGTGTCGGTGTGCATGTCCTCCAGGATTCCTCAGCCGACCGGGGTGGGCTGGCGGAAATCCGACATCAACCTCGGCTCATCAGCCCGGACGTCCGCGACCTCGGCGGGCCCGGGCGGCGCGTTCATTCCTCGGCGAGGGCGGCCTCACAGGCGGTGCGGGCGCGGTTGTCGAAGTCCACTAAGCGGATCTCGTCGAAGGCGTCCGGGGCGGCGGCGAGCGCGGCGCGGACGGTGGCCACGGCGATGCGGGCGGCGCCGTCGATCGGCCAGCGGTAGACGCCGGTGGGGATGGCGGGGAAGGCGAGGGTGCGGGCGCCCAGTTCCTCGGCGATCCGTAGGGATTCGCGGTAGCAGGAGGCCAGGAGTTCGCTGCGGTCCTCGCAGGTGGAGTGGACGGGGCCGACGGTGTGAAGGATCGACCCACGTCCCGACAGGCCCGGCAGCGCCTGTACGAGACGGTCGACGACTCGTGGTTCACGGCCCGTACGCTGGACGGCTTCCCCATGGAGGCCGTACGCCCGTACCTGCTGGGCGAGGACGCGCCCAGCCTCAACCGCCTGAACACGGCGTGGATCCTCCTTACTCACGGCGAGGACGCCCGGTAGCCAGGTGTCTGACGTGGCATGGGGGGTGTTCAGGCGAGGCCGAACCAGCCCAGGACCGTCTGGACGAGCAGGATGGTGGACATGGCGGCCACGCCGACAACCACTGCGGTGGCCGCGATGCGATAGCGCGGGCCGTTGGCCGCCGCGCCGAGCACGGATCGGCGGTTGGTCAGGACCAGCAGGTAGACCAGGACGATGGGGCTGATCAGGCCCTGGAGGACCTGGGTGCCGATGAGGAGCTGGATGACGTCGACCGGGGTCATGGCGACCACCGCGCCGAGGACGATCTGGGCGGTGAACAGGCCCAGGAACAGGGGCGCGTCGCGGAAGCTGCGGGAGACGGAGCGTTCCACGCCGGCGGCCTCGCCTATGGCGTAGCTCGCGGACAGCGGGACCACCGCGCCCGCGAGAGCGGAGGCACCGATCAGGCCGAGGGCGAAGAGGAGTTCGGCGTTCTGGCCGGCCACCGGTTTGAGGGCCTCGGCGGCCTGGGCGGCGGAGTCGAGCGGGCCGGTGCCGCCGATGGCGGAGGCGGTGGCGATGATGATGGTCAGGCTGATGATGCAGGCGAAGACCGCCCCCGTCACCGCGTCCAGCCTGATCAGCCGGTAGTCCTCCGGCTTGGCACCGCGGTCCACGACCCCGGCGGCGGCGTAGAACTGCATGTAGGGGCTGACCGTGGTGCCGATCAGGGCGACCGCGAGGAGGATGAAGTCCTTGCTCGGCTCGACGTGCGGGACGACCAGGTGTTTGCTGACCTCGCCCCAGTGCGGGTGGCCGAGGATCATCGCGATCGGGTAGGCGAAGAACGCCAGCGACATGATCAGGAAGATGCGTTCGGCCCACCGGTAGGAGCCGAACAGAACGAGTGACCACAGCAGGATCGCGGCCGGCGGGATGACCGCCCACTTGGGCACGCCGAGGAGTTCGAACGCGGCGCCGATGCCGGCGAACTCGCTGACGACCAGGCCGGTGTTGGCCAGCAGCAGGCAGAACACCGCGAGTCCGGTCAGGCGCAGGCTGAACTGTTCGCGGATCAGCGCCCCGAGGCCCTTACCGGTGTGCGCGCCCAGGCGTACGGCCATCTCCTGCACCATCACCAGTGCGATGGTGACCAGCACCATGAAGAACAGCGTGCCGTACGTGAATTGCGATCCGGCCGAGGCGTAGGTAGCGATGCCGGCGGCGTCGTTGCCCGCGTTCGCGGCGACCAGGCCGGGGCCGGCGATCGCCGCGATCATGGTGATGCGCCGCCAACCGGTGCGGCGTGCGGGGGTTGTAGTGGCCGTGGGAGCCGCCGGAGTCCCCGCGGTGGTGTCGAGGTCGCGGGTCACTGCAGGAACCTCCGGAAGTGCAGCCGCCCGCGCTCGGGCAGCAGGTTGTCGAGCAGGTCGTCGGCCAGGATCCGGCCGAGCGGGCGGTCGGTGTCGTCGACCACCAGCAGGGAGGAGGCGCGGGCGGCGACCAGCTCATCGGCGGCAGCGGCCAGCGCCGTGTCCGGACGGACGGTGATGGGCGGGCCGAACTGCGCCCGCCAGGCGGCCAGGTCGGCCACAAGGGTGGTGTCCTCCGCTACGGCGAGGTCGAACAGCGCGATGTCGGTGACAAGACGGCCCTCCTCGTCCACGACGGCGACGGCGTCGATCTCGGTGCGGTGCTCGGCCTGCTCGGCCAGCCGGGCCCGCACCTGAGCGACGGTCTCGTCCCGACCGGCGGTGATCAGCAAGGTGGTCATGGCGCCGCCCGCGGTGCCCTCCCGGTGCGCCAGCAGCCGCCGCAGCTCCGCGGCCTCGCCGGACGGCATGCGTGTCAGCAGCGCCTCACGCTCCTCACGGGTGAGGTCGCGCAGCGCGTCGGTGGCCTCGTCCGGCTCCATCTCGTCGACCAGCCGGGCCGCGTGCTCCGGCTTCGCCTCGCGCAGCAGGTTCTCCAGTTCGGCCGGTTCCATCTCCTCCAGCGCGTCGGCGGCGTGCTCCGGCTCCAGCCAGCCCAGCAGCTGCTGCCGCTCGGCACGGCCCAGGTCTTCGAGGATGTCGGCCAGATCAGCCGGACGCAGCCGGTGCAGCGCGGCCCGAGAGGCGCGCAGCCGTACCTCCGGCGGGCCCTCGGTCGCCTGCTCGGCGAAGGGGGCCACCGCCTGCCAGTCCAGTACCCGCTCCGGAGTGGGCCGAGCCTGCCACCGGCGCGGGCCGAGCCGGCGCAGCAGCGTGGGCAGGGAGACGTCCACGCCGACCAGCACCACCTTGTCGACCAGCGGCGCCAGATACAGATCGGCGGCCCGGGTGACCTGGACGCCGTCCACGTCAACGAGCTGATGGTCGAGCACGTCCTTGCCCAGCAGCACCTCGCCGGGGCGGCGGGCGAAGTCGCGCAGGTCGACCCGGGCGGTGCTCAGCCGCACGTGCCCTGCATGGACCTTGCCTATGGCGTCCGAGGCGAGAAAGGTACGGCGTCGGCCGATGCGCAGGATCAGGCCGGTGACCGGGGGGTACGAGTCCGCTCCGTAGAGCCGGGCCACGACATCGACGACACGGCCGACCTCGTCGCCGGACTGGTTCGTGACGGGGCCGCCGATCAGGCCAGCGAGCGAGACCAGGGAGGTGCGCACCGCCTTGGAGGCGGTTACACGCCGCTCCAGGTCGACCCGGCGGTCGCGCAGGCGAGCGGTGGTGGACATGAGCAGAGTGTGGGCAGCCAAGGTGAACACCCCCTTGCCCCGGCATGGCGGGGCATCAAGCGGCCCACGGCGGCGCACTTCCTCCCCGAACCGGCGGCGGCAGGCCCACCGCGCATACGCCGGTGCGCGGCCCGCCGAGGCCGGTGAGCTGGGCGAACCGCCGACTTAGGAGCCGAGCGGTTCAAGGGAGAGCGGGCTGCCTCGGGCCACGGAAGGACGACGCGGACAACACGAAGAGGGGCCGACTATGGCCCGGACTACTGTCCATGTCACCTCCTCCCGGTCCAGCCGCGCACTGGGCGTCGCGGTCGTGCGGCAAGGGGCAGCCGGGCATGTTCGCTCCCGGCACACCCCAACTCGTCAGAGCTTTGGCACTCCACGGCGTAATCCCCTTGCGGGGGAAGCCACTTGGGGTCACCCCTTGGGCCGGGGAGACCTGTCCTGATCCGGAGCGTCTCTCGACGGGTGGGATCAGTGGCCTGTGTCCGTGAAGACGCCTCACCGAACGAGGTGTCCGTTCAAACCGTCCAAAGAGTACGCCCGCGCGCACCGTGGCCCTAATCCATGACCAGTCCTTGACCTACGGCACTAGGCCGTGACGGTCTCGGCCGTCTCCGTCTCCCCGGCATGCGCCGCGAGTGCGCGGTTGCGGCGGGCAGAGGACCAGAAGGACCAGGCGATCAGCACGACGCCCACCAGGCCGGTGATGACCTCGTTGATCTCGTACTGGATGGCGACCATGAGGATCACGGCCAGGGCGCCGATGGCGCAGTGGACGCCGCGCTCCGGGTAGGCGTGGTCGTCGAGGGTGCCGTTCGAGCCCGCCTCCCGATACTCACTCACCGTCTGCACCTGCTCACAGGTGACACCCCATCAGAATGAGCGTCAAATAGGCGTCACGAGCGTCACTACAGCGTCGGATTACCTTCCATAACGCCCACAGCGCACATAACGCACACTCGCAAAGGCGCAGGTCAGGACCCCTTCACGGACGTTCAAGGATGCGACGCACTCCACATGATGCGTCATCGGAAACACGTCCATGAAGCCGGACATTCACGCCCGGTGTACGGGCGCCTCAGAAGAGACGGCTGTACACCGGGCGCTGCAAGGCTGGGGACTCAGGCACCTGAGGCAAACCGGAACCGTGGCTCGCTATCGGAGTTGTGCGGCGAACGCCTCGTACGCCCGCTCGTCGAAGAGCACGAACCGGACCTCTTCGACGGCCGTCTCCGCACCCCTCACCGTCTCCACCGCGATCCGGGCGGCGTCCTCCAAGGGCCACCCGTAGATACCGGCGGAGACGGCAGGGAACGCGACCGTACGGCACCGAGTTCATCCGCGACCCGCAGCGACTCCCGATAGCAGGAGGCCAGCAGCTCCGATCTGTCCTCCTCGTGGGTAAAACGCGGACCCACGGCGTGAAGGGTTCCTCCACTCTGACTGGTGCATACCTACCGATGGTGCCGCAAGGACACCATGCCGGTCGCGGACGGCACGGTAGTCCCTGCTCTGCGGTAGCTCCTGACCCGGCGTTCCCGACGACGGGCCGTCGCCCTCCGAGCCAATACGGCGTCAGCACGATTGAGCGGCGTCCAGGTGTTCCAGATGTTGTGCGGAGGCACCCTTGGTCGGTGGCAGTGTGGCTTTCGCGGCAGGCCGGGGCAGCACCCCGGGAACATCTACGCTAACGGGGGGTAAAGGCAACCGCCCCACGCTCAGTCACTTCTTTTCCAGGGTGCCTTCGACGGTGACACCGTTCCAGAAGGCGACATGGTTCTTGATCCGGCGGGCGAGGAAGGTGGGGTGAGGGTAGTACCAGGCAGCGTGGGGGTTGAGTACGCCGTCGACGGTGACCGGGTAATAGCGGGCCATGCCCCTCCACGGTTACACGGACTTGGTCGGACTGTCGCTGAAGCACTCGCGGTGCAGCGACTCCGGGGGGCCACCACCTTCGTGCGGGGCGTCCGAGCGAGTACCATGCCGTTCCACATCGCGTGCATTATCGCGGCTCACTCCTTGCCGTTCGCCGTTTCGGTAGGGCGGTACGGGCGCGGGCTCGATGGACGGAGCCTGTCGGGCTCACGGGCCAGGTCCGCCTGGGTGCCGGGGGTGGTGGCCAGTCTGCAGGCGAAGCGGAGCATGCGGGTCGCGGCCAGGGAGACGGGAGCGCGCTGGGGCCCGCCGCGCAGCGAGTGCTTGGTCAGACGCAGCAGTCCGCGCCCATCTGCACCGTCTGGACACCTGGCAGGCCCAGGTCACCTACTCCGCCCCGATGCTGCTGCTCGACCGGCGCGAGCGCGGGGAGCTCGACTCCGCGGACACTGCCCGCGCGATGTCGTACATCGAGAACTTCCTGGTGCGCCGGATGATCTGCCGGGTGCCGACGAACAACCGCAACCGGATCTTCCAGGCCGTTCCCGAACAGCTTCCGCTCGACGTGCCCGTAGCCGACGGCCTACACCAGCTCCTCTCCGCCGACAACCGCTTCTGGCCCGACGACGAGTTGCGCAAGAAGATCCAGACGGCGCCCTTCTAACCAGTACGAGCGCTGGCACCAGCGCAACATGGTGCTGCAGCGGCTGGAGGAGAGCTACGAGCATGCCGAGCCGGTGGACTTTACCGCCGCTCAGCTCACCATCGAGCATGTCATGCCGCAGCCGCCCGGCGGCGAGTGACTCGGGATGCGGCACGAAGACGCGGTCGACGGTGCACGCGCGGAGGACCGGCACGCCCGCCCAGCTGCAGCACACTCTCGGGAACCTGATGCTCACCGCGATCAGCTCCAAGCTGTCCAATCAGCCCTTCGAGCGCAAACAGGACCTGTTGCAGGGCAGCCACCTGGAGATGAACCGCCGCATTGCCGCCACCGAGCGCTGGGGCGCGAAAGAGATCCGCGCTCGTGCCGACGACCTCGCCCTGCTGGTCTCTGGGGCCGACGACGACCAGACGGACGGCGAAGACACGGCGCAGCACAGCCTGGTAGGCCAGGGCGAGGAGACGCGCGCCGAGCAGTTCTTCCGCCAGCTCGCCACGGGCGACTCCCTCGACACGGTGGAGGCGGTACGTGCGCTCTTCGCCCGCTGGGATGAGCTCGGCGGCTGGATCGGCTACGGGGCGAGACATGTCATCACCAACGCGTTCCTCATGCTCGGCGCGGCCGGCGCGCCGGGCCGCCACATCTGGCCGCTGGCGCTCTGCTCGGGCAGCGGCGCGGTGGGACGGCGGAGGTGATGTTCCAAGCACCTCCGCCGCACGCGAGCCGTTCACCGACCGCCTGCTGCGTGTCGAACTCCTCAAGCGCCTCAACCAACGGGCAGGGGGTCGACATCCAGGAGGGCTAGCTGGAGCTGCGTCCCAGCTTCCGCCTGTCACTGCTAGAAGGACCACAACCGCGAACTGCTTGCTGAGACCCTGCCGTGGTTCCGGGATCGCTGGGACGGCCGGGATACCACCTGAGCGTCCAGCGCCGAGCAGATCGGCGGCTTCCTGCTCACGTGTCAAAGAGTGCGCCCTGGCGGTCCACTCCCCGACATGGGCCCGGCGGTCAGAAGGCGACCGGCTGCCCCGCTTCGAGTCGGTCGTCGGAAGTCAGAATGGCGCTGTGCATATCATGCAGGGCGCGGCACGGCTCCAACCCCAGCTCCGCCTTGAGGGTATTACGCGCCCGCTGGTAGATCTCCAGAGCCTCCGCACGTCTGTTGCAGCGATAGAGCGCGAGCATGAGCTGCCGGTAGAACGTCTCGTGGAGCGGATGCTCGGATACCACGGACTGCAGGAAACTGACCAACTCCCGGTGACGTCCCAGCATGAAGTTGACCTCGACGAGTAGTTCAACGCACTCCAGCCGAAGCTCCTCGGCCCAGGCGGCGAAGCCGTTGACGATGGGGCCCTCCCGCAGACCGCTGAGCACAGGACCGCGCCAGAGACCCAACGCTGCCTCAAAGCGCTCGGACGCCTCCTGATGGTTGCCGACCGCCATGCACGCCCGCCCTCGACTCAGCAGCCCGCTGAAGAATTCAACATCGGTCTCCTCGCCGTGGAGTTGCATGAGATAGCCGGGAGCTCTCGTGACAACTGGATGAGTCCCACCGTCCGCCACGGCCAGCAACTTGCGCAACTGCGATATGTAGACGTGCAGTGCGGCGGTGGCTCGGCGCGGCGGGCTCTCCCCCCAAATCTCCTCGATGATCCGCTCTGCGGAGACCACACGATTTCTCTGGACCAACAAGGTGGCCAGCAGGACCTGCACTTTGCGAGGCACCTTCTCCACTGCAGGAGAGCCGACGCCTTCCATTCCATCTACCCAGAGCGGACCGAGCAGACAATACTTCACGAATACCCCCCGTTGGGCCGACTTGCCCGTTCCGGCCTTGCCTGCGGGCCGGAGCACCACCTATGTCAACTGGAGAACGGTTCGCCGTAAGCGGCGGCCGGATTCCCCCTAGTTAACTGCTTAGCGCACACCCCCTCCGAGCATGCGCAAAAACTGAAATCTTCGACTCAGTTCCCCAAGTATGTTCCAGCCCCTGCAGAGGGGACATCAGGGAAACCGCTTACGCGCTTCGCGCAGCCCTTGCCGCAGAGCCGTCCCGGCGATACCGAAGGCCCAGGTCAGCGAGGACGTCGAGGCACAAACAACAGTTCATACGTAGGTCAAATATGCGGACGTGATCGTGGTCACAACTGCTGGGAACAACAGGCGAGGAGTAGGCTCCTAGCTCTGTGATCAGTGCGTCGAGTGGTCGAGTGCGAGAGCCTGCAGGGCACAACGGCGGAGGGAGCTGCGGCGCAGATGCATGTGACGAACGGGGTGTACGTACGACCCAGCGGCGTGCGGCGTAAGGAAGTTGACGTTCTGTTACATAGCCTGGCCGCGGGGGCTGGTTCAATCACAGAGCTAGTCGGCGATCCCGGCAGTGGCAAGACTCGGATGCTTGCTGACCTCGCCGGCGAGGCGAAGTCACGAGGGATCCAGACACTGACAGCGCGAGGCACCGAGTTCGGCCGCGCCAAGATGTTCGATCTCTTCACCCAGGTCATCTCCACCGGTCTCGACACCATGCCTGCCGAGGTACGTGCGGACGCGCTGCCAGTACTAGGAGAGCTCACCGCCCCGTCCGCCGCCGAGTGGAGCGGCCCGGCCGGGCGAGAGGGACTGCCGGCTGCCGTCCGCACGCTGTTGCATGAATGGTCCCGTCAGCCATTGGTCGTACTCCTCGACGACTTCCACTGGGCCGACGCGGGGTCCAGGGAGATCGTCGATCACTTGCTGCGCCGACCGATGGATACCGCCCCACTGCACCTCGTGATCGCGCAGCGGCCGCGCCAGGCGTCATTCCGCCTACGCGGGTCAATCGCCGACCGTGCAGGGCTGGGGTACGTACGCACCATCGAACTCGGGCCACTCAGCCCAGACGAGTCCGCCCAACTGCTAGGGCTTACCGCCGGTGACGAACGCGCCGGGCGGCTGCACCGGGAGAGCCACGGCATCCCGCTGTATCTGCAACTGCTTGCCGATGTGCCGTACGACGGCATGCTGCCCCGCAAGGTCGCCGACCGGCTCGCTGCCCGGCTGATGCCGGAGATCGAGACGCTCACGGAGCAGGAGACGGCGGTCGTGCATGCGGGTTCCGTACTCGGCGACCGATTCGATCTGGACATGCTGGCTCATGTCGCTCAGTTGAGCCCGGAGGTCACGGGCCAGGCGATCGACGGTCTCTGCCACCGCGACCTACTGCGGCCGGCGGAGGACCCGGCGAGCCTGCGCTTCCGCCACCCCCTCATCGGGCGGCTGATGTACGACCAGATCGGCTGGCACCGGCGAGCCCATGCCCACCGCAGGGTCGGCACGATGCTGGCTGTCCAAGGGGCAACCGCCGCCGAACGTGCCTGGCACATCGAGCGCGGCCCGGCCGTGGCCGACGCCGAGGATGTCGCCGTGCTCGCGCAGGCAGCCGCAGAACGGATGTCGTCCGACGCCGATTCCGCGGCCCGCTGGCTCAAGGCCGCGCTCCGCCGGTTGCCCCGCTCCGGCAACAGCAACGACCAACGCGTCGAGTTGCTCGTCGCGCTGGCACGCGCCCACATCTCCGCCGGCCGCACCGGTCCGGCACTGGAGTTGGTGCACGACATCATCGAACGGGCACGGTGCGCGTCCTGCCCGGTCCGGGTCGAAGTCATCGCCTTCTGCGCCATCTTGGAAGCCGCGTGCGGGCACGATTCCACTGCCAGTGACCAACTCGTCGTCGAGTTGGACACGCTGCCCGCCGAAAAGCAGGCCGAAGTGGTGCCCCTGCTGCTGGCCCGAAGCACGGTCGCCTTCCTTAGCGGCCGCCTCGACGACTCGGACGATCTGGCGATCGCGCTGCGGCTGGCCCGTAAGCACCACATGTCCGTGGCTGAAGCCGGGGCGCTGGTGTTGCGCGGCTTCTACCACATCCTCAACAACGAGATCGACGAGGCCGAGCGGGCGCTGGCTCCCGGTAGAGCCATCCTCGACGCCTCCCCCGACATCACGTTGGCCGCGCACCCGGAGTACCTCGCCATCCTCGGCTGGTCAGAGATCCTCAACTGGCAGTTCGACGATGCCCTGCGGCATCTCTCCCGCAGCGCTGCGGTGATGCGTCAGCGGGGTGGTAGTCACCTGCTGCCCGTGGTCATCAACGGCCTGAGCTACGCCTATCAGCAAATTGGCAGGCTGATCGAGGCCCGGAAGGTGCTGGTCAGCCATCAGGAGGTGTTCGAAACCTGCGCCGCTGAGCCTCAGCGGACCCTGGCCACGGCGTTGAAGGAGCGTGTCGGCGTCCTGGCGGAGGGTGCGCACTACATTGGCCCGGAGGATGCCACCGGTCATGGGGAGGCCGCCGGTGCGATCGACCCTCAGTCGTCCGACTGGAACCGGCTGGCGGCGCTGTGCCTGGCGGATGCGGCACGGCTGGCCGGACGCTTCGAGCCGAGCGCTGCTCTGGTCCTGCGCGCGGGCGGCGGCCCCGACCTTCCGGAGCTGCCCACTGCATTGCTCCCCATCGCCTTCGAAGCCCTCACAGCTGCGTCGCTGCACATCCAGGTGCCGGTGCCGCAGTGGAGCGCGGACGCGCGGATGTCGACGACACTGTCGAACCACCGCGCCCATGTGCTTCTGGCGCAGGCCCATGTGGCCAAGGGCAGCCAGGACTACCGGACGGCGGCAGTGCTCTATCGCAATGCGGCCGCGCTGTTCTCCACGGCGGGCATGTTGTGCGCACAGGCTCGTGCACTACTGCCGGCGGCACAGTGCGCAGCAGAGGACAGTCGACCAGAGGATGCAATAGAGCTGCTCGCCGAGGCCGAGTACGTGGCGGGGCAGTGCGAGTCCTCGCGGTTCACGCTCGAAGTCGGTGAGCGACGCCGACAGTTGGAGGGGCTGCCGGCCGTCGGCGGAGCGTCGGTCCTGGAGAAACTCGCGGAGTTGACCACCCGAGAGCGCGAGGTCGCCGAACTAGCCGCTTCCGGTGTGCGGACCCGTGAGATAGCCGAGCGACTGACGCTCAGTCCGCGCACCATCGACGTCCACCTCACCCGTGTCTATCGCAAACTCGGCGTCAAGTCGCGGGTGGCTTTGGCCGGTCTGCTGGCGGTCCTCCCTTAGCCGTACGACCGTGGCCCGCCGCACAGATGGCTGTGCGGCGGGCCACGGAACTGCGGCGTCGGACTCAAGTGCGGGCGGCCTGTGGCTCCGACACGGCCTCCTGCTGAGCGGCGGCCTGCCTCCGGATCAAGCGCTGGGTGAGCTCAGCGACGATCAGGCCGACAGCGAAGAAAGCACCGCCGATGATTCCGAGGTACCTCCCGCCGATCAGATCCAGCCCCGCGGCGCCGACCACTCCGGCCAGCGAGGCACCGATGAAGATCATCGAGCTGTTGAGAGAGATCGACAGCTGCGCGTCCTGCGGCGAGATGGATATCAGCCGGTGCTGCAACGGCACCACCAGCGAGAATCCGGACAGTCCCCAGACCGCTACCGCCGCGAACGCGGTGGAGAGGAGAGCGCCGGACCACGGGGTGACCGCGAAGTCGATGGCCGCGACCGTCGCCGCGATAACGATGATGCGGCGGTTGCCGTAGCGGTCCGTCAGCGGCCCGGAGCCGAAGCTGCCGATGGCACCGGCGATGCCGGAGACCAGCAGCAGGACGGCGAGCGTGCTCCCCGCCCCACCGGTCGCCCGGTCGAAGGTCTGGCTGATGTAGGTGTTGAGTACGTAGTTCCCGGTGAAGAACAGCAGGGTGCTGCCCAGGGTGAGGGCGAGGCGCGGGTTGCCGAGCGGGGCCAACCGGCGGGTCCACGGCACCGCGGGAGGCGCCGGGATCTTCTGCAGGAAGAGGGCGATGCCGATCCCGGCGACGGCGCCGACGGCGGCGACGAACCACATCGTCGAACGCCATCCGTAGTTGCTGCCGATGGCAGTGCCGAGCGGGGCTCCCAGAGCCGTCGCCACGGACAGACCGGCGGTCACGATGGAGAGTGCCGCCGCCCGCTTCTCGGGGGGCGCGAGCGAGGCGCCGGCGACGGTCGCCCCCGGGGTCACCGCCGCGGCCCCGATACCTGCCAAGATCCGGCAAAGAATCACCAGGGTGAAATTGGGCACCAGGGCGGTGCAGACATTGGCCACCACGAAGACGGCCAAGCCGGTCAGCAGGACACGGTTACGGGACCAGTTGGCGGCCAGAACGGCGATGAGTGGCGAACATACGGCGTAGGCAAGGGAATATGCCGTCACCAATTGTCCGGCCGAGCCGACACTCACCTGAAGTGTGTGTGCGACGTCCGGTAGAACTCCGGCCACCACAAAGCTGTCCGTGCCGATCGCGAATACGGCGAATGTAAGGGGAAGGAGGCGGCGAATCATGCCAGTACTTGCTCCGTAGGCTGGGGGACTAGAAAAGGAAAGTCCGCGGGCGAGGGAGATGCTAGGGCAGTGCCGGCCGGTGCGCCATGCTTAATCGCGTGCGTGAATTCCCGTACGTCCAGTGGAAATTACGTACACCGGCGGTAGTACATAGCCTCGTTTCCGTCCGCCGTGGTGCCGGAAACGTGACTCGACGGGTACTTACGTCGCGGCGGCCATGACGCGCTGGCGATCCCGGTCCGGGTCGACGAGGAACCCGTAAAGAAGGCCACCGGCGGAAATCACCACACCGAGCAGCAGAAAGGCGTGGGAATACCCCTCAGCGGGAGTCTTGGCGGCGTCCAGCACGACACCACTCAGCCAGGGGCTCAGAATGCCGCCCACGGCTCCGAAGGCGAGCGCCACCGCCAGCACCCGGGCCCGCTGGCCGACCGGTGCGATCTCCGCTGCGGCGGGGTTGGCCACGCTCTGAATCGCCAGGGTCAGTCCGTAGCCGAGGACCACCAGCAGCAGCGCCATGGGAACGGTGTCGGACAGGGGGATCAAGGCCAGCAGCACTCCCCCAGCGAGCAGCACCGCCCCACCGGCCAGCCCGCGACTGCCTCGGGAGGGCGTTCCCCTCCGCAGTCGGCGGTCACTCCACCACCCCAGTCCGAACAGGAAGACCAGCCCGGCGACATTCGGAAGGCCGAAGAGGGACCCCGCCGTGGCCTCGGAGAAGCCGAGCGTCGTCTGGAAGTAGGAGGGCAGCCAGGTGAGGACGACCGCGATGAGCATGTTGGACACGAACAGGCCGATCACACTGCCGATGAAGGTCCGGGTGAGCAGGATGGTCCGCAGCGGCGCGCGCGGCCCGGCGAGCGGGCCGGCGGCTCCCTGCCGATGCGTGACTTCGTGCCCGTACGGCCCCCTTCGGCCGGCCAACGCCCACACGGCGGCCCATACCAGCCCCGCCAAGCCGACGACGAGAAAGCCGGTCTGCCACCCGAAAGCGATGATGACCACGGTCAGGAGGGGAGCGAGGGCCAGCTTGGATACCGAGGCGCCGGAGGTCAACAGGGCCGCCGGCAACCCGCGCCGCTCGTTGGGGAACCAGGTGTAGAGGGTCGTGTGAGCGGCCGGGAAGCCCGGCCCCTCACCGGCCCCGAGGGCGAACCGCGTAGCGAGCAGCACGGTCGCCGACCCGGCGAAGTAGAGGGGGAGTTGGGTGAGGGACCACAGCACCGCCAGCACGCACAGTGCCGCTCTGGTGGGAAGCCTGTCGGCTACGAAGCTGTAGAGCAGCGCCGCCGGCGGGCCCAGCAGGCCCGCGGCGGTCCCGATGAACCCAAACTGGGTGGAGGACAGGTGCAGTTCGTGGATCACCGGCTGGGCCACCAGCCCGAGCACCACCTTGTCCAGGTAGGCGACCAAGGTGAAGCCGAACAGTAGCCCGGCCATGACCCACGGTGTACGCGAGCGGGGAGCAGCGGGGTGCGTGCACGTCCGAGGTTCCGTGGCGCCCCGCACCGACTGTCGTGTCGTCATGAATGGGCTCTCTCGACCGGTCGGTGGCTTGCGGTCGGGGACTCGCCGTCCTCTCCCACCACGCTCAGCAGGTGGTCGACAAGGGCGGCGGGGGTGGGATGGTCGAGCAGTGCTGTCAGCGGCAAGTCGAGGTCCAGGGCCTGGCACAGCGCATTGCGCAGTTCCAGCGTGGTCAACGATGTGAAGCCCATGGCCAGGAATTCGGCTTCCGCCTCGCTGCGGGGCACGGCGTCGAGTCCGAGCACCCGGCAGGCACGGTCCAGCACCACATCCAACATGATTCCGGGGCGGTCCGCCTCGGCGGCGGCCACGATCCGGCCCCGCAGCGCGGCTGCCTCCTCCTCGGGGGCCGGGGTGGTCGTCGTCCCGACGCGGCGCAGCGCGCCCTGCTCCACGCCGGTGCCGTCCAACTCGGCTGCCAGGTCCGGGAAGCACCGGACGAGGCGCTCCGCGTCCACGTCCGCCACGATCAGGCTTTCCTCCCGGCAGCTCAGGGCTCGGGAAAGTAGCGGCACCGTCGGCGGTAGCGGGCGCAGCCCGGCCTCCCGCGCCGCGTCGTCGAGGGCCGACGCCCAGCTCACCAGGCGGGCCGGCCGGCCCGTGGCCCTCCGCCGCCGGACGAGCGCGTCACAGGAGTTCCGCAGCGGGCTGTCCAGCGTCTCCGGGAGGCCGGTGAGGATGACGAAGGCGGACAGTGTCCGGTCGCGGACCAGGGCATCCAGGCCCTCAACGGCTGCGCACACCGATGCAGCGTCCTGGCAAGGGCGGGAGGCCGCGGCATGGACCACCGCGGTCAGCGGTTCTCCGCCGAGTGCCGCAGCCAGGGCTGACTCCGCCTTGGGCCCCGGGACACCGTCGAGCGTCTCCACGTGAAGGCCAAGTGCCGCCAGTTCCGCCTGCAGTTCGGCCGTTCCCGGACTATCCGCGAGAATCAGTCGTGTGGCTCCGCCGGCCAGCCAGCGCGCAGCCTGCTCTCCAAGGGGCGTGTCGGCGCCGGTGAGCAGCACCGCTGCAGTAGGCGACCAGTCCGTCACGTCCCCACCGTCCGTTTTCGCGAGTCGCCGCACGAACGTCGCCGACGGCCGTACCGCACACCGCGGCGAGCCGCCCGATGCCGTCAGCACGTCGATCACCCGCCGCCAGGTCCGGCTTTCGACGACCGGCGGCAGGTCCATCACACCGCCACCGGTCGCCACGGCTTCTCCGGCCGGTGACCCGGCCAGGGCGAACAGCCCGGCCTGCACGGGGTCCAGGAGTGCGGCCTCAGCCGGCTCCACCGCCACCGCGTTACGGGTGAGGACCCACGTGGGCGCTGACACCCCGGCGTCGGCGAGAGCCCGGACCAGCGCCGCGGTCGGGTCGATGGGGGACGCGGTGCCAGCCAGGGACAGCAGCGAGAGTACGCCCGCGGGGCGCTCGCCGCCCAAAGCTCCGGCGAGCCGCTCGGTCAGCAACAGGCCCTCGGCGGCGGCCATGTCGATGTCGGCGCGGATCACGCGCTCGGCTCGGTCGGCCAACGCCTTGACGGCAGCCGCGGCCGTATCCCCATCCCGCCCCTCGGGCGCCACCACCAGCCAGGTACCGGGTGGGACGATGCCGTTGCCCTCTGATATGGCCTGCCACACCGACCGGTACCAGTGACGGCCCCGGCCGCGCAGACCGGCGAGCGCGGGCAGGAGTGCGGTCAGCCAGGATTCGGCGCCGGCGCCCATGCCCAGCGTGCGCGCAAGATCACCGACGTCCTGCCGGTCCACCGCCTCCCAGAAACGGCGCTCTTCCGAAGGCACCGGTGCCGCTTCGGGGGCTTCCAACCAGTACCGGCGACGCTGGAACGGATAGCCAGGCAGCTCGACCCGCCGGGCCCCGCTGCCCTCGGACACCGCGGGCCAGCGCACCGGTGTCCCGGCGACGTGCAGCGTGGCCGCTGCGGTCAGCATCGCGCGTGTCTCGGGCTGGTTCCCACGCAGGGTCGCCGCGGTCCGGAACTGCCGCGTCGGCCGCCCGTTACTGCGTTCGCGCACCCTGGCCGCGTCCAGGCATTCCTCCACCAGCGGTGTAAGGACGGCCTGCGGGCCCAGTTCGAGGAAGGTGTCGACGCCGTGGTCGGCGAGCCAGGCGATGCCGTCGCTGAAGCGCACGGTGCCCCGGATATGGCGCGCCCAGTAGTCCGGCGAACGCAGTTCTTCCACGGCAGCCACGGCGCCGGTCTCGTTCGACACCACCGGGATGGCCGGGGGATGGAACGACAGTCGGGAGACTTCTTCACGGAAGCTCTCCAGTACGACGTCCATGTGCGGGGAGTGGAAGGCATGGCTGACCTTCAGCCGCTTGGCACGGTGTCCCCGAGAACGCCACAGGGCAGCCACCTCCATAACCGTTCGTTCGTCCCCGGAGACCACGGTAGAAGCGGGGCCGTTTACGGCGGCGATCGCGACCCGGTCCGCCAGGCCGATCAGTGACTCTTCCACCTCCTCGGCGCCAGCCCGGATCGAGACCATAGCTCCGGTTGTCGGCGTGCTCTGCATGAGCCGGCCCCGGGCGGCGACCAGCGCGGCAGCGTCGGGCAGCGACAGCACCCCGGCGGCATGCGCCGCGGAGATCTCCCCGATGGAGTGCCCCATCAGATAGTCGGGCCGCAGCCCCCACCGCTCCACCAGCCGGAAGAGGGCGACCTCCACGGCGAACAGACCCGCCTGGGTATACAGCGTCCCTTCCAGGAGCGCGGCGAGCGGAGAGCCGGCCTCGGCGAACAGCACCTCACGCAGCGGAAGTTCCAGATGAGGGTCCAGCAAGCTGCACGTCTCATCGAACGCCTGGGCATACCCAGGTAGTTCACGGTGCAGCTGCTGCCCCATACCGATCCGTTGACTGCCCTGGCCGGAGAACAGGAAGGCGGTCCGCCCACTGCTTCGGGCCTGGCCGGTGAGCACACCGCTGCCGGTCCTGCCATGAGCCACGGCCCGAAGACCGGAGCACAGCTCCGCACGGTCCTCGCCGACCACCACGGCCCGCACCGGCAGTGCCTGCCGGCCGGCCAGCGAGTATCCGACATCCACGGCGCGCAGCTCGGGGTGGCCTTCGACCTCAGCCGCAAGCCGTTGCGCCGCAGCGCGGAGGGCGCCGATGTCGCGTGCGGACAACGCCCAGGTGTGGACAGCCGGTTCGCGGCCAGCCGGCTCCTCGGCCTTCGGTGGGGCCTGTTCCAGCACGAGGTGGGCGTTGGTCCCGCTGATGCCGAAGGACGAGACGCCTGCCCTCTGCATGCCCTGGCCGTCCGGCCAGGGGACGGGCTCCTGGAGGAGCGACAGCGGGCCGGTGGACCAGTCGAGGTGCGCGGATGGCCGCGCGCAGTGCAGCGTGGCCGGCAGGGTGGCGTGGCGCATCGCCATCACCATCTTGATCACGCCGGCGACTCCGGCGGCGGCCTGGGTGTGCCCGATGTTGGACTTCACCGATCCCAGCCAGAGCGGACGGGTGCGTCCCGCACCGAACACCTCTCGGAGGGCTTGTGCCTCAACCGGGTCGCCGAGCGGAGTGCCGGTGCCGTGCGCCTCGATCGCGTCGATGTCGTCCGGTTCGAGTCCGGCGTCGGCGAGAGCGTCCCGGATCGCCCGCTGCTGAGCGGCACCGTTCGGTGCGGTCAGGCCGTTGGTAGCGCCGTCCTGGTTCACCGCGGTGCCCCGGATGACCGCGAGGACGGGATGCCCGTTGCGGCGAGCGTCCGACAACCGTTCGAGGGCCAGCAACCCGACGCCCTCGGCGAAGCCGACACCATCAGCGTCCGCCGAGAAGGACTTGCACCGACCGTCGGGCGACAGTCCGCGCTGCCGGCTGAACTCGGTGAACAGCGTCGGCGTGGACAGGACGGTGGCACCACCGGCCAGGGCCAGGGAGCATTCGCCGCGGCGCAGTGAGGCGGCGGCCAGGTGAAGCGAGACCAGTGAGGAGGAACAGGCGGTGTCCACCGTAACCGCCGGGCCCTCCAGGCCGAAGGTGTAGGCGATGCGGCCCGAGGCGACGCTCGCGGTGGTGCCGTTGCCGACGAACCCCTCGCACTCCTCGGGTACTTGCTGCAGCCGCGTGCCGTAGTCGCTGTACATCAGGCCGACGAACACGCCGGTGGAACTGCCGTGCATCTCCTCGGGGTTGAGGCCGGACGATTCGAGAACTTCCCACGCGGTCTCCAGCAGGAGTCGCTGCTGCGGGTCGGTCGACAGTGCTTCCCTGGGGCTCATGCCGAAGAACGCCGCGTCGAAGTCGGCCGCGTCGTACAGGAAGCCGCCGGTGCGGACGTAGGAGGTCCCCGGATGGTCGGGGTCGGGGTGATAGAGGGTCTCCGTGTTCCAGCCGCGGTCGGAGGGGAAAGCCGAGATCGCGTCCACCTGCCCGGCGACCACGCGCCACAGGTCGTCGGGGTGGCTCACGCCTCCGGGGAACCGGCATCCCATGCCCACGATGGCGATCGGCTCGTGGCGCGCGGCCTCGACATCCGCCAGCTGCTGCTGGGTGTCGTGGAGCCGCGTGGTCACCCATTTCAGGTATTCGACGATCTGCTCCTGATCCGTGTCCGTCATGCGGATCAACTCCCTTCGGTCGCGGAGGCAGTGTGCGACGCGATCTCAGTGGCGCGTCCCAATTGCCGATCGATGAATTCCAGGACGCCCGCCACGCTGGACTCCCGGATGAGGTCGGCGACCTCAACAGACGCCTCCGCCCGGTCGTTTTGGTCGACGGGCGGGCGGGGGGCCCGGCTGAGCGCGGTGGGCGCCGCAGCCACGACGGGTTCGGGTTCCGCGGGGGCCATCCGGTCCCTCAGGTAGCCGGCCACCGCGGCTGGTGTTGGATGGTCGAAGACGAGCGTGGCGGGAAGCTCCAGGCCCGTGCTGCCGGCGAACCGGTTGCGCAGCTCGACGGCGGTCAGCGAATCAAAGCCGAGTTCGCTGAAGGCGCGGTCGGGTTCAGGGCCGGGATGCGTCGTGGCGTAGCCGAGCACCATCCCCACGATCGATCGGACGTGATCGAGCAGCAGCGCCTCGCGTTCGGCGCTGGTCTCCAACGAAGCCAGGCGGCGCGGCAGGCTCAGGACGCCACTCGTGTCGCCAGTCCGCCGGCGTACGGCGGGCGTCAATTGTCGGAAGATTTCCGGCAATTGGCCCGCTTCGGCCAGCGACGCCAGTGCCCTCGGTACCAGCTCGACGGGAGCCAGGTGTGGTGTGGACGCGCCGAGCGCGGCGTCGAAGCGGGCGAGCGCGTCGGAGGTCTCGGCGGGCCGCAGCCCGGTCCGGCTCAGCCGGGCGAGGTCGTCGTCGCCCAGCCGCTCGGCCATGCCTTCGCCAGCCCATACGCCCCATGCAAGGGACACGGCGGGCAGCCCGGCGGCGTGCCGTCGCTGGCTCAACGCGTCGAGGAAGGCGTTCGCCGCCGCGTAAGCGCCCTGGCCAGGATTTCCGGCGATCGCCGCGAAGGAGGAGAACAGGACGAAGCTCTCCAGCGGCAGGCCCTCAGTGAGGCGGTGCAGGTGCCACGCTGCGTCGGCCTTGGCCCGAAGCACCCGGTCAAGCTGCTCCGGCCGCAGCGACCCGACGGTGGCGTCCTCGACGACTCCGGCCGCGTGGATGACGGCGGTCAGCGGTCGCTCGTCGGGTATCTGGCGCAGCAGAGCGGCCAGGGCATCCGGGTCCGCAACGTCGCAGGCAGCGACATCCACTTGGGCGCCGAGTTCGGAGAGGTCACGGACCAGTTCTTCCGCGCCCGGAGCCGCCGGCCCTCGGCGGCTCACAAGCAACAGGTGGCGTGCCCCGTGTTCGCTCACCAGATGCCGGGCGAGGAGTACGCCGAGGGCACCGGTGCCGCCGGTGATCAGGACGGTGCCGTCGGAGGTGATCCGCTGCCGGCCGTTTCCCGAGGAGTCCGGGCGCACGAGGCGGGGTACACGCACCCGGCCGTCGCGGAGCACCATCTGCGGACGGCCCGTGGCGAGCGCGGCGGGCACCGCGTCCAGCGAGCCCTCGTCGGTATCCACCAGGACGAGGCGGCCAGGGTGTTCATTCTGGGCGGACCGGAGCAGCCCCCACACAGCTGCGGCCGCCAGGTCCTCGACGTCCTCCTCCGATGCGCCGGCGACGGCGCGCCGGGTGACCACCGCCATGCGGGTGTCCGACAGTCGGTCGTCGGCCAGCCAACGCGCGCACAGCTCGGCAGTGCGGCGGACGGTGGAGTGCATCGGGGCGATCGGGTCTTCGACTGTGGTGCCCGGGGACACGCACGAGACCATCAGTATCCCCGAGTTCGGGGCGTCATCCAGCGACGCGCTCCGTGCAACAGGCCCGTCGGCACGTTCGGCGAGTGAGAGGGGGTCGTCGCCGAGCACGGTGTACCCGGAATCGGAACCGCCCCTACCGTTCGCCGGCTCGGCCAATTGCCAGTCAAGCAGCAGGCCGGTGGTACCGGCCCGGGTAAGCCGCCTCAGTCGTTCGGCAGGCACCTCCGCCAGCGACAACGACGCTATGGAGGCGACCGGTTCACCCTGTTCGTCGGCGATCTCCAAGGAGATCTCGTCACCACCCGTGGTGAGCCTCACCCGCAGGCTCGTCGCCCCGGCGGACCAGAGCCGGGCCCCGGACCACGAGTAGGGCAGCCGCAGGTTTTCCTCCGCACCGCCCGCGGTCGCGTCCGCGAGCACGTGCAGTGCCGCGTCGAGTGCCGCAGGATGCACGCCGAAGACAGCCGGGCGGTCGCGCTCCTCGGTCGCGGTCACCTCGACGTAGTACGCGTCGTCGAGCTGCCACGCGGCACGCAGTCCGCGGAAGGCCGGCCCGTATTCGTAACCCCGGTCGGCAAGCCGCTCGTACAGGCCAGTCAGGTCGACGGGGGCCGCGTCGACGGGCGGCCAGGTCTCCGTCGCGTGGAAAGCCGGCTGCGGCAGCGGGGCGAGCGTGCCCGTGGCGTGCTGGGTCCACTCACCCTCGCGGCTGCTGGAGTGAACCGCGACCGCGCGCGCCCCGTTGTCCTGAGACGGCCCCACGGTGACGCGCAGCCGGACGGCTGCTCGTTCCGGCAGCGGCAGCGGCTCCTCAAGGAGCAAGGCGTCTACAGAAGGGCAGCCGACGCGGTCGCCAGCGCAGAGGGCGAGGTCCAGCAGGGCGGAGGCCGGGACGAGGGCCGTGCCGGCGACCGAGTGGTCGGCGAGCCACGGGTGGGTGTCGAGGGACACCAGGCCGGTCAGCACCGTTCTGCCCTCGTCGGAGAGGTCGAGTGCGGCGGTCAGCAGCGGATGGTCGACGGTGTCGAGCCCCAGGGCGCCAGCCCCGATGGCCGGGGCAGGCGCGTCCAGCCAGTGGCGGGTGCGCTGGAAGGGGTACGTCGGCAGAGGGACGACGCGGGCCCCGGGGAACACCTTGTCCCAGTTCAACTCTCGGCCGCCTAGTGCGGCTTCGGACAGAGCCGTTGCCACGGTCCGGTGCTCCGGTTTATCGCGCCGCAGCGCCGCTGCAGCCGCTATCTGGTCCTCCGGACTGGTGAGGACGTTTTGCACCATGGCGCTGAGGGCGCTGTCGGGGCCGAGTTCGAGGAAGGTCCGGGTCCCGTTGTCGTACAGCCACTGGATCCCGTCGGCGAACCGCACCGCCTCCCGGATGTGCCGCGCCCAATACCCCGCCGAACACATTTCCGCCGCCGTCGCCACCTCACCGGTGACATTCGACACCACAGGAATCACCGGCTCCCGCAACGTCAACCCGGCAACAATTCCCTCGAACTCCGCCAACACCGCATCCATGTGGCACGAATGAAACGCATGACTGACCGCCAGACGACGCGTCCGCCGCCCCCGCTCAGCGAAAACCGCAGCCAACTCCCCCGCTGCCACCACATCACCCGAAACCACCACCGCCCGGGGACCATTGACCGCCGCCACACCCAACCGACCCCACGCACCCTCCACCAAAACCCCGCGGACTTCCTCCTCACTCGCCTCCACAGCGAACATCGCACCCGGCTCGTCCACCGACCCCATCAACCGCCCACGATGCCCCACCAACACACAGGCATCCGCCAGCGACAACACCCCCGCCACATGCGCCGCAACCACCTCACCGATGGAATGCCCCAACACAAAATCAGGACGCACACCCCCATGCTCCATCAGCCGGAAAAGCGCCACCTCCAAAGCGAACAACGCCGCCTGCGTATAACGCGTCCGCCCCAACAACTCGGCCTCGGAAGAACCCGGCTCCGCAAACACCACCGCACGCAACGAACAGCCCAACTGCCCGTCCAACAAACCGCACACCTCATCAAAAGCCTCCGCAAAAACCGGCGAAGACTCATACAACTCCCGCCCCATCCCCAACCGCTGACTCCCCTGCCCACTGAACACAAAAGCAAGCTTGGCGGCAGGGTCGGCGGTGCCGCGCACCGTACCGGTCGGCTGTTGCTCGCCGTCTGCGAGGGCAGCCAGGCCACGTCGGAAGTCGGCCAGGTCCCGGCCCACGGCTGCGACGCGCAGGTCAAGTGCGGTGCGCGTGGTGGCGAGGGAGTATCCGATGTCGGCCGGGTTGGCTTCCGGGTGGGTGTCGAGATGGGTGAGGAGGCGGGCGGCCTGGGCACGCAAAGCCGCCTCCGAACGCGCGGACAACAACCAGGGAAACTCACCCACCAGGCCAGCCCGCTCCGGCTCCGCCACGCCCCCGACCAGCTCCTCCGACGGCGCCTGTTCAAGGATCACATGCGCATTCGTCCCGCTGATCCCGAACGCGGACACCCCCACCCGCCGCGGCCCACCCGTCTCAGGCCACGCCACCCCCTCCTGCAACACCCGCACCGCACCCGACGACCAATCCACATGCTCAGACACCTCATCCACATGCAAAGAAGCCGGCAACCACCCCCGCTCCATCGCCATCACCATCTTGATCACACCCGCCACCCCCGCAGCGGCCTGCGTATGCCCAAGATTCGACTTCACCGACCCCAACCACAACGGCCGCTCACGATCCCGCCCATACGTCGCCAACAACGCCTGCGCCTCAACCGGATCACCCAACGCCGTCCCCGTACCATGCGCCTCCACCGCATCGACCTCACCCGCCGACACCCCAGCAGACGCCAACGCCAAACGCACCACCCGCTCCTGCGACGGACCATTCGGAGCAGTCAAACCATTACTCGCACCATCCTGATTCACCGCAGAACCACGCAACAACGCCAACACCCGATGCCCCCGCCGCCGCGCATCAGAAAGACGCTCCAAAAGCACCAACCCCACACCCTCAGACCACCCCGTACCATCCGCCCCCCGCGCAAACGCCTTACAACGACCATCAGGCGCCAAACCCCGCTGCCGACTAAACTCCACAAAAGTATTCGGCGTCGACATCACCGTCACACCACCCGCCAACGCCAGCGAACACTCACCCCCACGCAACGCCCCCGCCGCCAAATGCAACGACACCAACGACGAAGAACACGCCGTATCCACCGTCACCGCCGGCCCCTCAAAACCAAACGAATAAGCCAAACGCCCCGACGCCACACTCCCCGCACTACCCGTCCCCATATACCCCTCATACGCCGCCGGAACAGGACGCAACCGCGACGCATAATCGTTGTACATCACCCCAACAAAAACACCCGTATCCGAACCCCGCACACCCCCCACATCAATACCCGCACCCTCAAACGCCTCCCACGCCACCTCCAACAACAACCGCTGCTGCGGATCAATCGCCGCCGCCTCACGCGGACTCACACCAAAAAACCCGGCATCAAACTCATCCGCATCATGCAAAAACCCACCATGACGCACATACGACGTCCCCACACAATCCGGATCCGCATCAAACAACCCCCCCAAATCCCACCCCCTATTCACAGGAAACCCCGACACCGCATCACCACCACCCACAACAAAACGCCACAAATCCTCCGGCCCCGCAATCCCACCCGGGAACCGACACGCCATCCCCACCACCGCAATCGGCTCCGCAGCATCGACGACGCCGGTGCGACCGGTCTCAGGGGTGGCTGTTGACTCCTCGTCAGCGAAGAGCGTCGCGTGGAGGAACGCACCGAGTGCGGAAGGCGTGGGGTGGTCGAAGACCAAGGTCGCAGGCAGCTTCAGCCCGGTGGCGGTGTTCAGCCGGTTGCGCAGTTCGACCGCGGTCAGCGAATCGAAACCGGCGTCACGGAAGGTGCGGTCGGCCGCCACGCTCTCCAGCGTCTCGTGGCCGAGGACCTCGGCGACCCGCGAACGCACCAGGGCAAGCAGTTCCCGCCTCCGCTGCTCGGGATCCAGCGCGCGCAGTCGATCGGCGAGTTGCGGAACGCGTGCCGTCCCGCCGCCTGCGTCGGCCCGTGCTCCGCCGGCCAGTTGGCGTAGGAGCGGCGGGACGGCCTCGGCTGCGGCGCGTATCCGGGCGACGTCGAACCGCGCGGTGATCAGCAGCGGCTCCACGGTGGCGCGGGCCGCGTCGAACAGCGCCGTGCCCTGGTGGTCGGAGAGTGCCGGCAGCCCGCTGCGCTCCAACCGGGCGAGGTCGGCAGCGCCGAGGTTTCCCGTCAGCCCGCTGGATCGGCTCCACAAGCCCCAGGCCATTGAAGTGGCCGGTAGCCCGCGGGCCCTGCGGTGCTGCGCCAGGGCATCGAGGAATGCGTTGCCGGCCGCGTAGTTCGCCTGGCCCGCGTTGCCGATCACTCCGGCGAGCGAGGAAAACAGGATGAACTCCTTGACGTCCAGCTCCGCCGTGAGGCGGTGGAGGTTCCAGGCGGCGTCCATCTTCGGGCGCAGTACGCGCCGCAGCCGTTCCGCGTCGAGCCCGGAGACGACAGTGTCATCGACCACGCCAGCGGTGTGGATAACGGCGCTGATCGGCCGGTCCGCGGAGACCGAGGCCAACAGACCGGCGAGCGCGTCACGGTCCGCCACGTCGCAGGCGACAATGTGCGCCGTCGCACCGCACTCGGCCAGCTCGCGGACTAGTTCCGCGGCGCCCGGCGCGTCGTCTCCCCGCCGGCCGACCAGCAGCAGGTGTCGCACGCCGTGTGCGGTGGCCAGATGTCGGGCCACCAGGGCGCCGAGGGCGCCCGTACCACCGGTGATGAGCACAGTGCCGTCGCGATCGAAGGCGGCCGGGCCGGCCGTCGTTGCGGCGGTGTCCGCAGCAGCTCCTCGGTGGGGGGCCATCCGTGCCAACCGCGGTACGTACACGGATCCGCCGCGCAGGGCGAGTTGGGGCTCGCCGAGCGCCAGGGCTGCCGCGATCCGCTGTCGAGATGCCGTGTCCGCATCGGTGTCGAGCAGGACCAGGCGGTCGGGATGCTCGTTCTGCGCACTGCGTACCAGTCCCCACACCGGCGCCTGGGCGAGCCCGTCCACCCGATCGCCGTCCCGCACCGCCAGGGCGTCCTCGGTGAGCAGCACGAGGCGGGCCGCCGCCAATCCGTCGGCGATCAGCCACTCGCGCACCCGGTCCAGGGCGAGTTCGGCCACGGCGCGACCGTCCTCGGCGGCGGCCCCCTCGCCGACCTCGGATCGTGCACCGCACGTGGCGAGCACCCAGCTGGGGGTGGGCAGGCCGGCGTCCACCGCCTGCGTCAGGGCACGCAGGTCGGCGTAGGTGCGAGCGCCGGGGATGCCGAGATCGTCGGTGCCGAGGACGGCGATGGGGGCGGCGTCCCCAGGTTCGCCGGCCGGACCGGATTCGGGCAGCCGCGACCAGTCGACGCGGTACAGCGGCGGTACGGGGGAACCGGCTTGTGCGGCGGACAGCGCCATGTTGCGCAGCGTCAGGGCTTCCACCGCGGCCACCGGGGCCCCGGTGGAGTCAGTGATGAGCAGAGAGAGGGTGGCGTCGTCGGCGAACTTCAGGCGCGCGTGCGCCGGCCGCCCCGCCGTGGGGAACAGTCGCACTCCCGCCCAGTGGAAGGGGACGCTCACCCGGTCGTCGGCCAGCGCTCCCTCCTTCAGGGCGACTGCATGCAGGGCGGCGTCGAGCAGTGCGGGATCGACAGCGAACCCTGCCCCCGTCTCCCCGTCCTCGCCACCGCCGCCGGCGGCGAGGTCGACGTAGAGTTCGTCTCCCAGTCGCCAGGCCGCGCGCACGCCCCGGAAGGCTGGACCATAGTGGTAGCCAATGTCCTCCAGCCGGTCGTAGAGGGCATCGGTCTCCAGGCTCTGCGCGCCGTGCGGCAGCCACGACCCGGTGCGGGCGGTCGGCACAGCAGCGGGCGAGGGAGCGAGGCTGCCGCGGGCGTGGCAGGTCCACTCCTCGCCGAGGTCCGTTTCCTGGGAGTCACCGAGGTACCTGGAGTGGATGCTGACCGGTAGGTTCCCGTCGTCGTCCAGCCGTCCGACGGAAATCTGCAGGTCGGCTCCCGGGCCGGGCACGAGGGGCAGCGGAGCTTCGATGGTCAGGTCGGCGACGGTTCCATAGCCGACCTGCTCGCCGGCGTAGGCGGCGAGCTCGACAAAGGAGGTGCCGGGCAGCAGCACGGTCCCGTCGATGGCGTGGTCAGCGATCCACGGCTGGTCATTGAGCGAGATCCGGCCGGTCAACAGCAGCCCGTCGTCATTGGCCACGCGGACCGAGGCGAGGAGCACCGGGTGCTCGACCGGCAGCAGGCCGGACTGCCTGCCCACCGCACCAGGGGCGGGGTCGAGCCAGTAGCGCCGGCGCTGGAACGCGTAAGTCGGGAGCTCGATGCGATGCGCGCGGGATGCGGAGAAGAGCGCCTGCCAGTCGACCACCGCACCGCGTACGTGCAGCGCTCCCAGTGCGCGGGCCGCGGTGGCGCCGTCGTCCCCCTGGCGGCGCAGAAGGGACAGGAGTTGTACATCTGACCGCTCGGCCAGGCATATCTGGCCTGTGGCGCTGAGGGCGCTGTCGGGGCCGAGTTCGAGGAAGGTCCGGGTCCCGTTGTCGTACAGCCACTGGATCCCGTCGGCGAACCGCACCGCCTCCCGGATGTGCCGCGCCCAATACCCCGCCGAACACATTTCCGCCGCCGTCGCCACCTCACCGGTGACATTCGACACCACAGGAATCACCGGCTCCCGCAACGTCAACCCGGCAACAATTCCCTCGAACTCCGCCAACACCGCATCCATGTGGCACGAATGAAACGCATGACTGACCGCCAGACGACGCGTCCGCCGCCCCCGCTCAGCGAAAACCGCAGCCAACTCCCCCGCTGCCACCACATCACCCGAAACCACCACCGCCCGGGGACCATTGACCGCCGCCACACCCAACCGACCCCACGCACCCTCCACCAAAACCCCGCGGACTTCCTCCTCACTCGCCTCCACAGCGAACATCGCACCCGGCTCGTCCACCGACCCCATCAACCGCCCACGATGCCCCACCAACACACAGGCATCCGCCAGCGACAACACCCCCGCCACATGCGCCGCAACCACCTCACCGATGGAATGCCCCAACACAAAATCAGGACGCACACCCCCATGCTCCATCAGCCGGAAAAGCGCCACCTCCAAAGCGAACAACGCCGCCTGCGTATAACGCGTCCGCCCCAACAACTCGGCCTCGGAAGAACCCGGCTCCGCAAACACCACCGCACGCAACGAACAGCCCAACTGCCCGTCCAACAAACCGCACACCTCATCAAAAGCCTCCGCAAAAACCGGCGAAGACTCATACAACTCCCGCCCCATCCCCAACCGCTGACTCCCCTGCCCACTGAACACAAAAGCAAGCTTGCCCAGTTGGCTGGAGGTTCCGGTGAGCACGTCATCGCCGAACTGACCCGAGGCCAATTCCTGCAGCGTCTGTTCATATCCAGTGCGGTCGCCGGCAACGACGGCGGCCCGGTATTCCAGCGGAGTGCGCGTGGTGGCGAGAGAATAGGCCACATTGGCCGGGTTGGCTTCCGGATGGGTATCGAGGTGGATGAGGAGGCGGGCGGCCTGGGCACGCAAAGCCGCCTCCGAACGCGCGGACAACAACCAGGGAAACTCACCCACCAGGCCAGCCCGCTCCGGCTCCGCCACGCCCCCGACCAGCTCCTCCGACGGCGCCTGTTCAAGGATCACATGCGCATTCGTCCCGCTGATCCCGAACGCGGACACCCCCACCCGCCGCGGCCCACCCGTCTCAGGCCACGCCACCCCCTCCTGCAACACCCGCACCGCACCCGACGACCAATCCACATGCTCAGACACCTCATCCACATGCAAAGAAGCCGGCAACCACCCCCGCTCCATCGCCATCACCATCTTGATCACACCCGCCACCCCCGCAGCGGCCTGCGTATGCCCAAGATTCGACTTCACCGACCCCAACCACAACGGCCGCTCACGATCCCGCCCATACGTCGCCAACAACGCCTGCGCCTCAACCGGATCACCCAACGCCGTCCCCGTACCATGCGCCTCCACCGCATCGACCTCACCCGCCGACACCCCAGCAGACGCCAACGCCAAACGCACCACCCGCTCCTGCGACGGACCATTCGGAGCAGTCAAACCATTACTCGCACCATCCTGATTCACCGCAGAACCACGCAACAACGCCAACACCCGATGCCCCCGCCGCCGCGCATCAGAAAGACGCTCCAAAAGCACCAACCCCACACCCTCAGACCACCCCGTACCATCCGCCCCCCGCGCAAACGCCTTACAACGACCATCAGGCGCCAAACCCCGCTGCCGACTAAACTCCACAAAAGTATTCGGCGTCGACATCACCGTCACACCACCCGCCAACGCCAGCGAACACTCACCCCCACGCAACGCCCCCGCCGCCAAATGCAACGACACCAACGACGAAGAACACGCCGTATCCACCGTCACCGCCGGCCCCTCAAAACCAAACGAATAAGCCAAACGCCCCGACGCCACACTCCCCGCACTACCCGTCCCCATATACCCCTCATACGCCGCCGGAACAGGACGCAACCGCGACGCATAATCGTTGTACATCACCCCAACAAAAACACCCGTATCCGAACCCCGCACACCCCCCACATCAATACCCGCACCCTCAAACGCCTCCCACGCCACCTCCAACAACAACCGCTGCTGCGGATCAATCGCCGCCGCCTCACGCGGACTCACACCAAAAAACCCGGCATCAAACTCATCCGCATCATGCAAAAACCCACCATGACGCACATACGACGTCCCCACACAATCCGGATCCGCATCAAACAACCCCCCCAAATCCCACCCCCTATTCACAGGAAACCCCGACACCGCATCACCACCACCCACAACAAAACGCCACAAATCCTCCGGCCCCGCAATCCCACCCGGGAACCGACACGCCATCCCCACCACCGCAATCGGCTCCGCAGCCCGTGCTTCGAGCTCGGCCAGCTGCCGACGAGTCCGGTGCAACTCCCCGGTGGCGCGCTTCAGGTAGTCGCGGAGCTTCTGCTCGTTGTTCATCAGGCACTCTCTCCCCGCCGAATGGTGGTCGGACCAGACCGTCGAGCCTTATCCACGCCACTTAGGCACATCTTGGTGCCCGCTAAATCACGCGCTCGCGCCGCCACTCCCCGCCGCCGGTTAGCGCTCCGTTAGCCAGGCTTTAGACCGCTCCCCGAGCGTGTCCGGCGTTGGCCCCATTCGGTCTCACACGAAAGGCTCACCCATGACGGAGAGCGCACGGCCGCTGCTCGGACTCGCAGCGAAGATTGCTGATGCCTTCGGTCCGAAACTCCCCATCCACGACCTGTACGGGCCGGATGGCTCGCAGCTCTACGACAGGATGATGAGCAACGACCGGGCCGAGATCGACGACTTCCTCAGCATCGCCGGCCGCCACCGCGGCACGGTGCTGGAGCTCGCCTGCGGCAACGGACGCACGACGCTGCCCTTCCTCAAGGACGGCTACACCGTCGTCGGACTCGACTCGTCGCCCGACATGCTCGAACGGCTCGCCGACCGGCTGAAGGAGCCGGAATGGGCCGACTACGCGGACCAGTTGACCACGGTGCACAGCGACATGAGCGACTTCTCCCTAGGTCGTCGGTTCGACCTGGTGGTGCTCGGCATGGGCACCGTGTGGATGCTCGACGAGGAGCAGCGGGCCGGCCTGTTCCGATCCGTACGCGAGCACCTCAACGAGGGCGGCCGGTTCCTGCTGACTCTGCCGGAGCACCCCGATCTGCAGGACGGCACGAGCGCCGTGGAGCAGAAGCACGCGTTCGTCGCCCATGACGGAACGGCACCGACGTTCTGTTCGCTGATCGAGTACTTCGACCCCGACCAGAAACTGCGCCTGATGAGCATCCTCAGCCAGCGGATCGAGGACGGCGAGGTCACCCACAACGTGCTCTACGCGCACTGGAACCACCTGGTCTCCGCTACCGCCCTGGAGAAGGAGATCGAGCAGACGGGGATGCGCGTCATCGAGCGACGCGACGTCCAGGAGACCCGCGTCACCAAGGCTGTGGACACCAACCGGCACCGCTGGATGTTCGAAGTGGGCATCTGACCGGACCGCCACGCACCGTGGAGTGCGCGCCGCACCGACTTCGCAGGGCCGACGATCCAAGGAACGGACATGTTCGAGATCTCCGACCATCTCTATGTGAACGGCGGTCGGCGCGCCTCCGCCGGCGACGAGCGCATCGACGTCATCAATCCCGCCACCGAGAAGGTGCTGGGACACGCGGCCGACGGCACGCCCGAGGACGTCGATAGTGCGGTGGGGGCGGCGCACGCCGCCCTGCCGGAATGGGCCGGACGACCGGCCGCCGAGCGTGCCGCGCTCATCGACGCGCTGGCGGCCCTGGTCGATGCCCGGGCAGACCAGCTTGCCACCCTGATCACCGCTGAGAACGGCATGCCACTGGCCTTCTCCACCAGGTTCAATCCGCAGGCTCTGGCACACCAACTGCGGTATTACGCCGAGTTGGCCCGCACCACCCCCGTGGAGGAGCGTCGGCAGGGCCGAGGGAGCCCGATCGTGGTCCGCCGGGAGGCTGCCGGCGTCGCCGGGCTGGTCGTGCCGTGGAACTATCCGCTCGCTCTCATCGGCATGAAGCTCGGGCCGGCGCTGGCGGCCGGCTGCACCGTCGTCCTCAAGCCTGCCCCGGAGACACCGTTCGACGCCGTGGCGCTGGCTGAGCTGGCCACCGAGGCCGGCCTTCCCCCGGGGGTTCTCAACGTGGTGACTGGTGGTGCTGACACCGCCCGGGCCCTGGTGGCCCACCCACGTGTGGCGAAGGTGGCGTTCACCGGCTCTACGGCGGCAGGCCGGGACGTCGCCCGCGTCTGCGCGGAGCGGTTCGCCCCGGTCACCCTGGAACTCGGAGGCAAGTCGGCCGCCGTGATCCTGGACGACGCCGACGCCAGCGCCGTTTCCGCGGGGCTGGCCTTCCTGGGGTTCGCCAACGCCGGGCAGTCCTGCTACCTGAACTCCCGTGTGCTTGCCCCTCGACGGCGCTACGCCGAATTCGTCTCTGTCTTGCAAGGTGTCGCCGAAGGGCTCCGGCCGGGCGATCCCATGGCTCCGGACACCACGATGGGTCCGCTGATCTCCGCCCGGCAGCGCGACCGTGTCGAGGAACACGTCCGCGGCGCCCGGGCCCAAGGAGCGCGGCTGGTCACCGGCGGAGGTCGCCCGGTCGGCCTGGGTACCGGCTGGTTCTACGAACCGACCGTCCTCGCGGACGTCACCACGAGCCTGCGCATTGCCCAGGAGGAGGTCTTCGGGCCGGTCGTCCTGGTGTTGCCGTACGACGACGAGGAGCAGGCGGTCGCCCTCGCCAACGACAGCGGTTACGGCCTGGCCGGCAGCGTCTGGACGGCGGACGCCGAGCACGGCCTGCAGGTGGCCCGCCGGATCGAGACCGGAAGCATCGGCGTCAACGGCTGGGCCATGGACACCAGCGCGCCCTTCGGCGGACGCAAGAACAGCGGGCTCGGCTACGAAAACGGCCCCGAAGGACTCGACGCCTACGTGCGCCTGAAGTCCATCAACGTACCCGCCTGACGCGTCCCCTCCTGCCCGGCTGCTCGCCTCTCGCATCCTCTCATCGGTCCACGCCCCTCGATCGAGGCCCCGCGCGGATTGCCGCCAGCACCCAGCGAACCAGTCCCGCCAAGGCTGGTTCGCTGCGCGCTGTCGGCGGCCAACGGGAACCGGACACCAAGGTGCCGCCCGTCGCGTCGACGGGCGGCACCTTGGTGGTGCGCTCAGTGTGTCAGTCCCTCCGGGTGTTCCAGCGCTTCCTTGACGTCCTGCAGGAAATCGACGGCGTCCTTGCCGTTGATGACACGGTGGTCGTAGGCCAGACCGATGTTGACTGTCGGCCGGACCCGGGTCCCGCCGTTCGCATCGGGAACCACTTCGTCCCGAGTGCCGGACAGCGCCAGTGCACACACCTGGCCGGGGAAGATCATCGGTATGGCGTGCACGATGTCGGGGGCGTTGTGCAAGGTGACGCCGATGTTCGCCCCGGCCAGGTCGACTTCGCGAAACCGGCCGCGGATCGCGGTGCGCCGGAATCCGTTCAGCACGTCGACGAGTGCCGGGAAGGCGAGCTCGTCCGCGTCCTTGACCACGGGCACGTTCAGTCCCTTTCCGATGTCGACGGTCACCCCGACGTGGGGATGGTCGGCGAATCGGACAGTGCCCTCGTCCACCAGTTCGGCGAAGAACATCGGCCGCTTTCCGTGCAGCCGCGCAACGGCAGCCACGAGCAGTTCCGGCATCCCCAGGAGTTTCCCCAGTTCCCCGGTCTGGCGTCTGATCTCCTGCTGTGCCGGCCCCGTATCGACCGCGATGACGGTGTACGCGGCGGGAATGGTGGTGTGCGCGAGGGTGACGGTGCGGGCCACTGCCCGCTGCGCGAGCGGCAGTTCGTGCCGCGCGTCCGACTCGATCGGCGCGGCCTGTGCGGCCAGCCGTTCGACGTCCGCTCGCCGCACGACCTTCGTGTCCAGTTCCCGCAAACGGGCAGGGTCCAGGCCGAGTTCGTCGATCAGTTGCTGTGCGGGGGCGGTGATCAGGGGCCCGGCGTCCTCCGTCTGCGGACGAGCGGCAGGCCGGGACGGCGTCACCTCCCGCGGCGTCCCCGCCTCGACCACCCGGGCAATGACCTCGCCCGGGGCGCACTGTGCCCCGACGGGCACCAGCCAGCGCAGGACTCCTTCTGCCTCACACACCAGCTCTTCGACGGCCTTCGACGTCTCCACCTCGGCGACCGGGACATCCGGCTTCACCGGTGCTTCTTCGTCCACCAGCTGCGCCACCAGCACGTAGTGGGTGTCGTTGTTGTTGAGCTTGGGTACTCGGATGTCAGTCACGAAGCGTCTCCACGACGGTCCGGCAGATGGTGGTCTCCTGGAGCAGGACCTGCTCCTCCAGATGGCCCGCGGTGGGGATGATGCTGTCCTGCGAGTGGATCAAGGTGACGGGGTGGCGCAGCTCACCCCACAGTGCGCGGTGCACCAGCTGCGCCACTTCGTGTCCCCAGGTGCCGCCCGCTACGCTCTCCTCGGCCACGAAGACGCTGCCGGCGCCGCGCAGCACAGGCAGCAGAGCCTCGATGGGCAAAGGGTACAAGCGTGCAGGGATAAGGAGTTGGCAGGAAATCTCGTGCTCCAGCAGGAGCCGGCGAACGGCCCCGATGGCACGCTGAGACACGCCTCCGGGCGCGATCAGCACGCAGTCGCACTCGTCCGGCGTTTCGACGAAGACCCGCGCCACGTCAGGTGCAGGGAAGTCGTACTGAAGCAGGTCGTCCACCACGCCCTCGGTGTACATCTGCCGGCCGTAGAGGAGCTTGTCCTCAAAGAGCAGGGCCGGCACGGCCCGCCGCAGGATCGCGGGCAGTAGTGCCTGGTTGTCGTGGAACGGTGAGATCTCGTACAGCGACAGTCCCGGCACGCCGATGAAATGCTTCTGCGGCGACTGGCTGTGGGTGGGGCCGTACCCCCGGCCGCCACCAGAAGGGCAGCGCACCACCAAGGGCATCGGCACCCGCTTGCCGTACATGCTGACCGACTTGCTGGCGAAGTTCACGATCTGGTCGAAGGCGAGCGCGACGAAGTCGGCGAACATGATCTCGACGATCGCGCGGCTGCCGGCGAGCGCCAGCCCGCCCCCTACGCCGACGATGCCGCCTTCACTGAGTGGGGTCGACAGCACCCGGTCGGGGAACGTGCTGGACAGGCCCTTGGTGACCTTGAAGGCCCCACCGTAGGGATCGACGATGTCTTCGCCGAGCAGATACGCCTCGGGGTCTCGCTCCAGCACCGAGCGCAGTGCGAGGTTGAGGTTGTCGACTACTCTCATTGTTCCGTCCAGACGGCAGGCGGCAGGTCCTGTACTTCCGCAACAACTTCTTCGACGAGGGACCGGGCCCGCTCGTCCGCGTGCGCGAACCGCTCGGGAAAGGCCGTCGCGTAGCTGCGGTGCCAGTCGTGGGCCTCAGCGCGTTCGATGACGTCAGGGGGCCGGGTGTCGTCACCCTTGCTGTGCGGACCCACGCGGTGGGTGGCGAATTCGACCACCAGGGGGAGGCTCGCCTCGCGGGACCGCTGGATCATCGGGTCCAGCTCCGCGCGGATCTCACCGATGTCGGTTGACTCGGTGCGGTGGTGGTCTATGCCGAACGCCTTCACCCGATCGGCGATCGTGCCCGCCATCTGTGCTGTCGTCGGCGTTGATTGCGCGATGCCGTTGTGCTCGACCACCACGAGGAGGGGCAGACGCCACAGGGCCGCCATATTCAGCGCCTCATACACCGATCCCTCACCCCAGGTGCCGTCACCGATGTGGGCGCAGACAAGCCTGCCGGGTTCAGCGTGCTTCAGCCGGAGCGCCACTCCCACGGCCACCGGCAGGCTCTGCCCCTGGACGCCGGTGGAAAGGTAGCGGTCACGCAGGATGTGCTGGCTGCCGCCCACTCCGTTGCAGACCGCCCCCTCACGCCCCATGATCTCGGCAAGCAGGCCCCGGAGGTCCTGGTAGCGGGCGAGGTAGTGACCATGGCCGCGGTGGTTGCTGAAGACGAAATCTTCCAGGCCGATCAGGGTCCGCAGGGCGACCGGTACATACTCCTGCCCCAGGCAGGTGTGTGTAGTCCCGTTGAGCAGACCGGCCCCGAACAGTCGCAGCAGCTCCTCCTCGAAGCGGCGGATCATCAGGAGCAGCAGGAGGTCTTCGTCCGTGAGCGGGGTGCGCTCCTTCGCACGGTCCGCCGTGGCGACGGCGGAAGTCACCGCGTCACCTTCGACGGTCCGGCCCCGATAACCGCTGCGGCGACCTGGCGTGCCGACGGGGTCTGCAGGAACATCTCCAGGGGGACCTCGGAGCCGAACTCCGCCTCGATGGCGACCGCGACCTTGATGATCGACATGGAGTTCCCTGCGAGATCGGGTATTCGGTCGTCCAGTCCCGCACCGTCCACCTGCAGCACCTCCTGGAAGATGGCCAGCAGCCGCTTGCCCACCTCGTCCTCGTCCAGGGATCGGCGCGTAGTCATCGAACCTCCAGTTTGCTGGCGGGCTTCTCCACGGCGTATCCGGCTTTGATCCACTTGCTGGCCTCCACGCTGATGCCGATGGCCCGCTCCCCCGGAACCATGTCCGGCAATATCTGCTCCAGTTGGAAGAACGGGATGGCGTTCACCGTGTTACCGATCTCCTCCACCCGGCTGATCTCCTCGGCGCCCGGGACGTCCAGGTGGTCGAGCACACGGCGGGTCATGCGCCCGGACAGCTGGGGCGGAAGGATGTAGTCGAGTTCCTCCTTCTTCCAGTCCAGGTCGGCGAGCAGGTCGTGCAGCGCCTCGGCCGCCATTCCGGGTGCGGAGTTCTCGATGGCCTTGAAGTCCTCGGTCACCGGCTCGCCGGGGGTCTCCCGGTCGGCAAGCCCGTACCAGCGGACGATCTGGCCGGGCTCCCGCCCGCGGCCTTGCAGCCGGGTGAAGACACGGCGCAGTACGGGGGTGTCGGCGAGTGCACGAGTGGTGAGCACCGCCGCGCCCGCGCCATCACCGAACAGCATGACGTTCACCTGCATGTGGGGAGACATGTCGGCGAGGTTCATGCCGAGATCCAGATGCTTGGCGCAACTGTCCCCGCCGATCACCAACACGGTCTGGTGTCGCCCGGAGAGCATCATCTGGCAGGCGACATCCAGTGCCTGGACTGCTCCGGTGCACCCGGACTGAAGTTGATAGGTGGGCACGCCGTTGATGCCCAATCGGTCGGCGATCACGTTGACGGTGGCAGGCATCAGCATGTCGGGCGACGCGGAGGCCATCACCACCAGATCAATGTCCTCCACCGGCACGCCCGCCGTGTCCAGCGCCCTGCGCCCCGCCGCTTCGCCCAGATCGGCGAGCGTATGAAGCGTCCGCCCGGTGTCCAGGTCCATGGAAAAGTGCCGGCTCCGTGTCCCGACGAACGCGTCGATCCACTGCTCCCACACGGCGGGTAGTCGGAAGCGGCGGACGAGCGTCGCGTTGTCCACGGGGTCTCCGGGCAGCGCCGTGCCCACTGAGGCGATGTAAATGTCTGGCCGTTCCATCCCGGTCCTCTCCCCCGACAACAGGGTGTTCGGGGCTTGTCGACACCTACGGCCCAAGGGGCCTGCGGTCGTGGATCCACTGTCGGCCACGGCGCTTAAGCGCTACTTTCCCCGCGCTTTCCCCTCGACCAATGGCCGCGCAGGCGGTGGTCAGCTCCCGATTTCGCCGTCGAGAAACTCGAACAGCTCGTCATCCGTGGCGTGTACCAACCCCGGAGCGGTGCCGTCCGCGGCATCGAGTGGCGTGTCTTCGGCCAGACCCGCCCCCGCCAGCCGTGCGGTGGCTTCCCGCAGCCGCTGTTCGACGAGCCGGCGCATGCGCGCCCCGTCCTTGTCTGCTGCGCCGTCCGCAATGGAGCGGACAAGCTGGTCAAGGGCGTCCAGCGCGGCGAGTTGGCGGTCTTCGTCGTTGGGAGCCAGCCGGTTCAGCAGGTGGTTGGCGATCGCCTCGACGCTCGGGTGGTCGAAGGCCAGCGTGGTGGGCAGTTGGAAACCGGTGACGCGGTTGAGCCTGTTGCGCAGTTCCACCGCGGTCAGGGAGTCGAACCCGATTTCTTGCAGGGGGAGTTGGGCATCGATGGATACCGGGGACGAGTGCCCCAGTACCGTGGCCACGGCGTCTCTGACGAAGTCCATGACCGCTTCATGGCGCGCCTCGTCACGAAGCACGCCCACCCGCTCCAACCAGGAAGGGCCGGAGGGTTCACCGCTCCTGGACGGCACAGCGCCCTGGTCGTGGTGGGGTCGTCGCGCCGACACGAGATCAGCGAACACCGGGGGGATGTCAGCCTCCGCTCCACGACGCAGGCCGGCCGTGTCCAGCCTCATCGGGACCAGTACCGGCTGCTCCGTGGTGAGTGCGGCGTCGAAAAGCGCGAGCCCCTCCTCCGTAGGCATCGGAGCAACACCCGCACGCGCCAACCGCGCCAAGTCACCACCAGCCAAATGCCCCGTCATCCCCGACGACTCAGCCCACAACCCCCACGCCAACGACGTACCCGCCAACCCCTCACTCCGCCGCACCCCCGCCAAACCATCCAAAAACGCATTCGCCGCCGCATAATTCCCCTGCCCCGCAGTCCCCAACACACCAGCAACCGACGAGAACATCACAAACGCCGACAACCCCAACTCACGCGTCAAACAATGCAACCACCACGCACCATCCACCTTCGGCCGCAACACCCCAGCAAGCCGCTCCCCCGACAACGACTCCACCGTCGCATCATCAAGAACCCCCGCCGCATGCACCACCGCCCCCAACGGAAACTCCACCGGAACCCCCGCCAACAACTCCTCCACCGCCGAACGATCACCCACATCACACGCCACCACACGCACATCCACAGCCCCAGCCGCGTACAACCCCTCCACCAACGCACCCACACCCGGCGCCCCCACACCACGCCGACTCACCAACAACAAACGCCGCACCCCATGCCGCTCCACCAACCGCCGAGCCACCAAACCACCCAACACACCCCCCGCACCCGTCACCAACACCGTCCCCGACAAACCCCCACCACAGGCACCGGAAACACCAGACACGGAAGCAGCAGACACGGAAGCAGCAGACACGGAAGCAGCAGACACCGCAGCACGCTCCAGACGCGGCACCCACACCGCACCCCCACGCCACGCCACCTCAGCCTCACCACACCCCAACAACCCCGCAAAACCACCCACATCCACCGGCCCCACCACATCCGCCAACCCAAACCGCCCCGGATGCTCCGACACCGCCGAACGCACCAAACCCCACACCACACCCAACACCGGATCCGGCACCTCACCACCACCCACAACCACCGCACCCGACGTCACCACCACCAAACGCGAACCCACCAACCCACCACCCACCAACCACTCCTGAACAAGCGTCAGTGCGTGGTGAGCGCAGTCATGGGCGGCCTGGGCCGCGTCAGCCCGTCCAGTCGCCGGGGGGCGCACGGCGACGATCACCTGCTCGGGCACCGCCATCCCCTCGGCGACGCGTCGGCGCAGGTCTGCGAGGTCCGCGAAGCGGGGAATGGCGATGTCGTCGGCGAAGTCCTCTGGCGGGTCCCCCAGGAAGGCACAGGCATCCGGCAAGATGCGCAGGGCCGCTTCCACGGGCTGACGCGACCAGGACGGTACAAGCATCAGGCTCTCGCCGCGTACGGCGGCCAGCTGGTCGGTATCGACCGGTCGCAGCGTCAAGGACCCGACTGAGAGCAGTGGTGCGCCCCGCTCGTCGGTCACCAGCACCCGCACCGACCCGTCGGCGGCGGGGCTCAGCCGAGCCCGTGCGGTGCTGCCCATGACACCGTGCGTGCGGACTTCCTCCCAGGCGAAAGGCAGCAGCGTCTGCCCGTCGGCGTCCAGCACCAGCATGTGCAGAGCGCTGTCCAGCGTGGCCGGATGGATACCGAACTGCCCAGACGAGGGCTGCTGAGCCTCCAGTGCGACCTCGGCGAAGACATCGGAGCCGACACGCCAGGCGGCACGCAGTCCACGGAAGTTGGGCCCGTACTGGTACCCCCGCTCGGCAAGCCGCTCGTACGCCTCATCCATGTCGATCGCCTCGGCACTTTGCGGGGGCCAGACCGTCATGGGCTCGGGGACCGCTCCGTCGTCAGCAGCGAGCGTTCCGGAGGCGTGGAGCGTCCACTTCCGATCCACCTCCGGGCCGTTGGGCCGGGAGTGGATGCTGATCGGCCGACGTCCGGAGTCATCCGCGTCGCCCACCTGCACCTGGAGATGGGCGTCTCCGTCCGCCGCTAGCACCAGGGGGGCTTGGATGGCCAGGTCCGCCAACATTCCGCAGCCGGTCCGCTCGCCGGCTCTCAGGGCCAGTTCCACCAGGGCCGCACCCGGGACCAGCACCGTCCCTCCGATGACGTGGTCGGCCAGCCAGGAATGGGTGCGGGTGCTGACCCGCCCCGTGAACAGCGTCGAGGTACCGTCCGCCATCTCCACGGCCGCGCCCAGCAAGGAGTGGGATACCGGCTCCAGTCCGAGGCCGGCGGCATCGGAGGGGGCGGGGGGCGGCGCCAGCCAGTAGCGCTGCCGCTGGAAGGCGTAGGTGGGAAGTTCGACAAGGCGCGCACCGGGGAAGGCCGCGGACCAGTCCGTGGTCGCGCTCGCGGCGAGGGCGGTGTAGAGGGTCGTCGTCTCCGATCGGCCGCGCCGCATCAGTGGGTGAATCGCCTCCTCATCCACGTCATCACCCAGGCACTCGCGCGCCATGGTCGCGAGGACCGCGTCGGGCCCCAGTTCGAGGTAGGCATCCGTACCGTGGCGTTCCAACGTACGGATGGCGTCGTAGAAACGTACGGGACACCGGATGTGGTCCGCCCAGTAGTCCGCCGAGCACAGTTGCGCGTCGGTAGCGAGCTCACCAGTGGCGTCGGAAACGACTGGAATCCGTGGCCGTGTGTACGTGACCTGCGCCGCCACTCGGCGGAACTCCTCGGCCGCCTCCTCCATCAGCGGGGAGTGGAAGGCATGGCTGGTCCGCAGCCGGTTCGTCCGCCGGCCACGGGCGCGCCAGCGTTCCGCCAGTTCCTGGGCTGCCGCCTCCTCGCCCGACACCACGGTTGCTCGCGGGCCGTTGATCGCCGCGATCGCCAGCCGTCCCTCCAGCCCAGCCAGCGATTCGCGGACCTCTGCCTCGCTCGCCTGGACAGACACCATGGCTCCCCCAGTGGGCGCCGCCTGCATGATGCGGCCTCGGGCGGCCACGAGGGCACAGGCATCGGACAGGTCGAGCACTCCGGCCACGTGTGCCGCGGCCAGGCCGCCGATCGAGTGACCCAGCACGTAGTGCGGCCGCAGACGGAATTCCTCCAGGAGTCGGAAGAGCGCCACTTCGATGGCAAACAGCACGGGCTGCGTGTACCGCGTCTGCGTCAGGAGTTCCGGATCGTCACCGCGGAGCAGTTCGTGCAACGGGCGGTCCAGGTGGCCGTCGAAGTGTGCGCAGACATCTCCCAGAGCCGCCGCATAGGCCGGGAAGGACATCGCCAACTCGGCTCCTGCCCCGATGCGTTGGCTGCCCTGTCCGCTGAAGAGAAAGGCGACCTTCCCGGGCGTCCTGGCCCGGTGAAGCAGTACGTCTTCGTGGTCCTGTCCGGACACCAGGGCGGCGAGCCCACGTAGGAGTCCACTGGTCTCCCCCGCGACCACAAGAGCGCGGTCGTCGAACGCCGTGCGGGTCACGGCCAGCGACCGGCCGACATCGTCCGGACGCAGGTCGGGGCGGTCGCGCAGCAGCGCCAGAAGGCTGGCAGCCTGGGCTCGCAGCGCCTGCTTCCCCTGGCCGGTGAGGAGCCAGGGAAGCCGATGCCGGAGCACCTCAGGCTGCTGCGAGCCGTCCGCCGGCGCTGCGGTACCTGGCTCCGGCTCCGGCTCCGGCTCCGGCTCCGGCTCCGGCTCCGGCTCCGGCTCCGGCTGTTCCAGGATGACGTGGGCGTTGGTGCCGCTGATGCCGAAGGACGAGATCCCGGCGCGTCGTGGCCGCCCCGGACGGGGCCAGGGCCTCGATCGGTCCAGGAGCCGCACCGCACCGTCCGACCAGTCGACCTCGGGCGTGGGCTCGTTCCCATGGAGGGAAGTCGGCAGTTCGCCCTCGCGCATCGCCATCACCATCTTGATGACTCCGGCGACTCCGGCGGCGGCCTGGGTGTGGCCGATGTTGGACTTGACCGACCCGAGCCACAGCGGGGCCTCGGCCGCACGGTCACGGCCATAGACGGCCTGCAGTGCGCGGGCCTCGATGGGGTCCCCCAGCCTGGTGCCGGTGCCGTGTGCCTCCACGGCGTCCACCTCGTCCGGCCTCAGCCCGGCGGCTGCCAGCGCCTGCTGCAGAACCCGCACCTGGGAGGGGCCGTTGGGGGCTGTCAGCCCGTTGCTCGCGCCATCCTGATTGACGGCGCTGCCGCGCAGGACCGCCAGCACCGGGTGGCCGTTGCGGCGCGCGTCGGAGAGACGTTCCAGGAGCAACAGACCGGCGCCCTCCGCGAACCCGGTGCCGTCCGCCCCGGCGGAGAAGGGCTTGCACCGGCCATCGGGAGCCAGCCCGCGCTGCCGGCTGAACTCGATGAAGGTGGCGGGGGTGGCCATGACGGTCACTCCGCCGGCCAAGGCCATCGTGCACTCGTCGGCGAGCAGTGCCCGGCGCGCGAGGTGGAGGGCCACCAGGGACGAGGAGCACGCGGTGTCGACGGACACGGCTGGCCCCTGAAGGCCGAAGGTGTAGGCGATACGGCCGGATGCCACACTGCCGTAGCTTCCGTTGCGCAGGTAGCCTTCCAGTTCTGCCGGGACGGTCTGCAGCCGCGCCCCGTAGTCGCCGTACATCACGCCCGCGAAGACACCGGTCTGGCTGCCGTTCATCGTGCGGGGATCGATACCCGCACGTTCGAACGCCTCCCACGCCACTTCCAGCAGCAGGCGTTGCTGGGGATCGGTCGCCAGCGCCTCGCGTGGGCTGATGCCGAAGAACTGGGCGTCGAAGTCGCCCGCGTCGTTCAGGAAGCCGCCGGCCTTGGAGTACACCTTGCCCGCGGCCTGCGGGTCCGGGTCGTACAGCTCCTCGATGTCCCAGCCGCGGTCGGCAGGGAAGGGACCGATCACATCGCGGCCCTCCCGTACGAGGCGCCACAAGTCTTCGGGGGTACGGACGTCGCCGGGGTAGCGGCAGCCCATCGCGACGATGGCTATCGGCTCGTCCGCACTCGCCGCGGGCCGCGTGGTCACCGAGGCGCTCCGCGGTGCCGTGCCGCGCATCTGGTCGCGAAGGTGGTCGACCAGCGCATCGGGCGTCGGGTGGTCGAACACCAACGTGCTGGGCAGCTGAAGACCTGTCACGGCCTTGAGCTGGTTGCGGAACTCGACGGCGACCAGCGAGTCGAAGCCCAGGTCCTTGAAGGGCCGGCCGCCGGATACACGCTCGCCCTCATCGAAGTTGAGGACGGCCGCAATGCGGGCGTCGACCATCTCCCGCAGGGCGCGGTCGAACTCCTCTCCGACCAAGCCGGACAGCTGCTGGGCCCACGTTTGCCGTCCGGTCACGGTCGTGGCCGCGGCGGTTCGGCGGACCGGCGACGGGACCAGGTCGTGGAAGATCGCGGGCAGGGTGCCGGAAGCGGCATGGCGACGCAGCGCGCCGAGGTCGAGACGAGCCGGGACCAGTACCGGCTGCTCCGTGGTGAGTGCGGCGTCGAAAAGCGCGAGCCCCTCCTCCGTAGGCATCGGAGCGACACCCGCACGCGCCAACCGCGCCAAGTCACCACCAGCCAAATGCCCCGTCATCCCCGACGACTCAGCCCACAACCCCCACGCCAACGACGTACCCGCCAACCCCTCACTCCGCCGCACCCCCGCCAAACCATCCAAAAACGCATTCGCCGCCGCATAATTCCCCTGCCCCGCAGTCCCCAACACACCAGCAACCGACGAGAACATCACAAACGCCGACAACCCCAACTCACGCGTCAAACAATGCAACCACCACGCACCATCCACCTTCGGCCGCAACACCCCAGCAAGCCGCTCCCCCGACAACGACTCCACCGTCGCATCATCAAGAACCCCCGCCGCATGCACCACCGCCCCCAACGGAAACTCCACCGGAACCCCCGCCAACAACTCCTCCACCGCCGAACGATCACCCACATCACACGCCACCACACGCACATCCACAGCCCCAGCCGCGTACAACCCCTCCACCAACGCACCCACACCCGGCGCCCCCACACCACGCCGACTCACCAACAACAAACGCCGCACCCCATGCCGCTCCACCAACCGCCGAGCCACCAAACCACCCAACACACCCCCCGCACCCGTCACCAACACCGTCCCCGACAAACCCCCACCACAGGCACCGGAAACACCAGACACGGAAGCAGCAGACACGGAAGCAGCAGACACGGAAGCAGCAGACACCGCAGCACGCTCCAGACGCGGCACCCACACCGCACCCCCACGCCACGCCACCTCAGCCTCACCACACCCCAACAACCCCGCAAAACCACCCACATCCACCGGCCCCACCACATCCGCCAACCCAAACCGCCCCGGATGCTCCGACACCGCCGAACGCACCAAACCCCACACCACACCCAACACCGGATCCGGCACCTCACCACCACCCACAACCACCGCACCCGACGTCACCACCACCAAACGCGAACCCACCAACCCACCACCCACCAACCACTCCTGAACAAGCGCAAGAGTTCGGTTGGCCAGGCGGTGTGCCTGGCCGGCGCGGTCGTCATCGTCGTGGTCAGGCGCCATGGCCACGGCGACGATGCCTGGGACAGGCATGCCCTCGGCCACTGCACGCCGCAGGTCGGCCAGCTCGGGGTAGTGCATCACCGCGTCGCCGGCGAGCTGCGGGAAGTCGCCGCCCACCACGCACCACGGTGCGCCGGAGTCCACCGAGGGGACCGGCTTCCGCACCCATGCGGTGCGGTAGAAGGAAGTCGCCCTGTCGGGGTCCGCCGCAACGAGCTGCTCCGCTGAGACCGGACGCAGCACGATGGAGTCGACCGAGATCACGCCCGCGCCGTCGGCATCCCTCGCGAAGATCGCCACGCTGCCGTTGTCGGCGGGGACGATCCGTACCCGTAGCTCAGCCGCGCCGGTCCGCCGGAGGGCGACCCCCGACCAGCCGAAGGGGAGGAGCGGACGGGTCATATCCGCCCCATCGGTGCGTGTGCCGTCGCCGAGCACGACCGTGTGGAGGACGGAGTCGAGCAGGGCAGGGTGCAGCGCGAAGGCACCAGCCTCCTCTTGTCCGTCGGCCACGGGCAGTCGGACCTCGGCGTAGATTTCCCCGTCGTGCGTCCAGGCCGCCTGCAGACCCTGGAACGCCGGACCGTATTCGTAGCCTGCGGCGGCCAGTTCGTCGTAGCGGTTCGTGAGATCGATGGGGACTGCGGCAGCTGGTGGCCAAGCCAGTTGCTCGGTGGTGGCAGACTCCATCACCTCGGGTGCCAGCGCTCCGACGGCGTGTTCGACCCACGGGCGTTCCGCGTCCTGCGGGCCGGCCGGCCTGGAGTGGATGCGGACTGCCCGCTGCCCGGAGTCGTCCGGCGCGGCGAGCGCCACCTGGAACTCCATGACACCCTGTGAGGGGAGGACCAGCGGTGCCTGCAGGGTCAGTTCGCCCAGCCGGTGGCAGCCGACAGACGCGCCGGCGCGGAGTGCGAGCTCGACGAAGGCTGTGCCCGGCAGCAGTACGGTCCCGGAGACGGCGTGGTCCAGCAGCCACGGATGGGTGGTGGCGGACAGTCGGCCGCTGAACACGGTCCCGCCATCCACCGCCAGTTCCATTCCGGCAGCCAACAGGGGGTGGTCCATGCTGCCCGGTCCCGCGGCGGGCCGGCCGGCCGTGGGACCGGAGAGCCAGAAGCTGCGGCGCTGGAAGCGGGAGGTGGGCAGCTCTATCGCGGGCTCCGCGTTGTTGGCGTACACCGCTGGCCAGTCCACCTCGGCGCCGTGGACGTGCGCATGGGAGAGCGAGGCCAGGAAGCGGTCCCAGCCGCCCTCGTCACGCCGCAGCGACGGCACCACCGTCGTGCCCTCCGGCGCGTCGTCCGCGTGATCCGCGCTGTCCTGGACAGCGGTGGTGAGCACGGGGTGCGGGCTGCACTCGATGAAAATCCGGTGACCACCGGCCAGCAACACCCGTACGACAGAGGCGAATTGCACGGTCTCCCGGAGGTTCCGGTACCAGTATTCAGCGCCGAGCGCGTCGGTCTCCAGGCGCTCCCCGGTCACGGCGGAGTAGAACGCGACCTGCGAACGGCGCGGGGTGACGTCGGCAAGCACCTCCAGCAACTGTTCCCTGATCGCCTCGACGTGGGGCGAGTGGGAGGCGTAGTCGACCGGAATCCGGCGGGACCGGACGCCCTCGTCCTCGCAGCGGGCCATCAGCTCATCCAGCGCCTCGGAGTCGCCGGAGACCACGGTCGCGGCCGGTCCGTTGACGACCGCGACGTCCACCCGGCCTTCCCAGGGGACGAGCAGGCGGCGGACCCGCTGCTCGCCGGCCGCCACGGAGACCATGCCTCCGCGGCCAGCCAGTGACTTGAGCACCTGGCTGCGCAGCGCGACGACCTTGGCCGCGTCCTCGAGTGAGAGGGCGCCTGCCACGCAGGCCGCCGCGATCTCGCCTTGGGAGTGCCCAGTCACCGCGTCCGGCGCGACTCCACAGGACTGCCAGAGCGCGGCGAGGGAAACCATCACCGCGAACAAGGCCGGTTGGACTATGTCGACGCGGTCGAGCCCGGGGGCATCCGGGTCCCCGCGCACCACGTCGAGCAGCGACCAGTCCACGAACGGTGCCAGTGCATCCGCGCACTGCTCCATCCGCTGCCGAAAGACCTCCGAGGAGTCCATCAGGCCGGCCGCCATACCGACCCACTGCGAGCCCTGGCCAGGGAACACAAAGACGGTGCCGCCTCCGGACTCGCCGGTCCCAAGCACCACGTCGGCTGCGGGTTCGCCGTCTGCCAGCGCTCGCAGCCCGGCCAGCAGACCGTCGAGATCAGGGCCGGTCACGGCGGCGCGCTGCGGCAGGGCGGCGCGGGTGGTCGCCAGGGCGGCCGCCACCCCATCCACGTCGACACCGGCCCCACGGTCGGCGAGGAACTCTCCGAGGCTGCTGGCCTGGGCTCGCAGGGCCTCGTCGCTGTGGCCGGACAGCAGCCAGGTCGTCGTGGCACCGTCGGGGCGGACCGGCGGAGCCTGCGAAGCGTCTGCAGGCGGAGCCTCTTCCAGGATGACATGGGCGTTGGTTCCGCTGATACCGAAGGACGAGACCCCGGCCCGCCTCGGGCGTCCCTCGCCTTCCCATGGCCGAGCCTCGGTAAGGAGCGCCACCGTCCCGTCCGACCAGTCGACGTGGGGTGAGGGCGCGTCCACGTGAAGGGTCCGCGGCAGCGTAGCCTCGCCCATGGCCATGACCATCTTGATCACGCCGCCGATTCCAGCGGCGGCCTGGGTGTGGCCGATGTTGGACTTCAGCGACCCCAGCCACAGCGGCCGGTCCTTCGTCCGCCCCGTCCCATAGGTGGCCTGCAACGCGCCGGCCTCTATGGGGTCGCCGAGTGTGGTGCCGGTGCCATGGGCCTCGACCACGTCGACCTCGTTCGGGCCGAGCCCGGCGGCGGCCAGCGCCTGCCGGATCACACGCTCCTGGGACGGCCCGTTGGGAGCGGTAAGGCCGTTGCTCGCACCGTCCTGGTTGATCGCCGAACCGCGGAGCACGGCGAGGACCCGGTGTCCGCGACGCCGGGCGTCCGAGAGCCGCTCCAGCACCAGAATGCCGGCGCCCTCACCCCAGGCGGTGCCGTCCGCAGAGGCGGCAAAGGGCTTGCACCTGCCGTCCGGGGCCAGCCCACGCTGGCGGCTGAACTCCACGAACATACCGGGCGTCGCCAGCACCGCAGCACCTCCGGCCAGGGCGAGCGAGCACTCGCCGCGGAGCAGCGCCTGCCCCGCCAGATGGAGAGCGACCAAGGACGACGAGCAGGCGGTGTCGACCGTCACCGCCGGCCCCTCCAGGCCAAGCGTGTACGCCACGCGTCCCGACGCCACACTGACCGTGCTGCCGGTCAGCAGATATCCCTCGTGGCCACCGGCAGGTTCGTGCATCCGGGGCCCGTAGTCCTGCGCCATCGCCCCGACGAACACGCCGACCGGCTGCTCGCGCAGAGACAGCGGATTCACCCCGGCCCGTTCCAGCGCCTCCCAGGAGACCTCCAGCAGAAGCCGCTGCTGGGGGTCCATGGCCGCGGCCTCACGAGGGCTGATCCCGAAGAACTGCGGATCGAAGGCGTCCGCGTCGTGGACGAACCCACCACTCCTGACGTACGACTTACCGGGCCGTCCTGGCTCGGGATCATGCAACGCGTCGAGGTCCCAGCCGCGGTTGGTGGGGAAGTCCGATATTGCGTCCTGCTCGCCGACGACGAGCCGCCACAGTCCGTCGGGGTCGGTCACGCCGCCGGGAAAGCGGCATCCCATGCCCACGATCACCACTGGGTCGTCGAACGCCGCCGGGGTGCCTGGCTGCGGCTGTCCCCACGGCCCGTCCTCCGGCACGGCGTCCTGGAGCGCGGAGCCGAGCCAGCGGGCCAACGACCGTGGCGTCGGATAGTTGTAGATCAGAGCCGACGGCAGGGACAGCCCAGTAGCCGTCGCCAGACGGTCACGGAGCTCCACGCCGCCGAGCGAGTCGAATCCCAGCTCTCTGAAGGTCCGTTCCGCGTCGAGCGTGGCAGGCGTCGCGTGTCCGAGTACCAGTGCGCTCTCGGTGCGTACCAGGTCGGCCAGCAAGCGTTCACATTCTGACGGCGAGCTTCCGGCGAGCGCGGCGCGCAGGGCCGCGCCACCCCCGGTCTCCTGCAACGGCACCGACTCGTCACCGGCGGTGTCCGCCGCGCCGGGCTCGGCCACAGCCGGGTGCCCGGCCGGCGCGGGACCGGTGTCCAGCCAGTGCCTGCGGCGCCGGAAGGCATAGGTGGGGAGCGGCGCGCGACCGGCACCACGCGCGTCGTAGAACGCGCACCAGTCGACGGCCGCTCCGCGCAGAGTCAGTTCCGCCAGTGCGCGGGTCAGTGTCTCCGCCTCCGGCCGGCCGTGCCGCAGAGCCGGGACGACATTCGCACCCTGGTCGTCGTGGCGATCCGCCAGGTTCTGCCGGACCGCGGCCGTGAGCACAGCGGTGGGGCCGAGTTCGAGGAAGTCCCGCACCCCGAGCGCATACAGCGTGTTCACCATGTCGCCGAAGCGCACCGCCTCCCGCACATGCCCCACCCAGTAGTCGGGGCTGCACGCCTCCTCCGGGGTCAGGATCTTGCCAGTTACGTCGGAGACGATCGGGATGCGCGGAGCGCGGAAGGAAAGCTGCGACACCACCTCGCGGAAGGCGGCCAGCATGGGCTCCATGAGGGGCGAGTGGAAGGCATGGCTCACCGTCAGCGACTTGGTGCGCCGCCCCTGTTGGCGGAAGAACGCGGCGACCGGTTCCACTGCTTCCCGTGCACCGGAAACCACCACCGCCCGGGGCCCGTTGACGGCAGCGACGCCCAGCCGCAGGTCCGCGCCGATCCGGTCCCGGACCTCCTGCTCGTCGGCCTCCACGGCGACCATGGCGCCGCCCTCGGGCAGCTCGTCCATGAGTCGGCCCCTGGCAGCGACCAGGGACACCGCGTCGTCCAGGTCCAGCACTCCCGCGACGTGAGCCGCGCTCAGCTCGCCGATCGAGTGCCCGGCGAGGTAGTCGGGATGCACACCCCAGCGCTCCAATACCCGGAACAGCGCGACCTCGATGGCGAACAGCGCCGGCTGTTGGTAACGGGTCCGCTCCAGAAGGGCGGCGTCGGCGCTGTCGGGCTGCGCGAACACCACGTCCCGCAGCGGCCGGTCGAGATGAGCGTCGAAGCGGTCGCAGATATCGTCGAACGCCTCCGCGTACACCGGGAATCGGCGGTGCAACTCACGGCCCATGCCCGGGTACTGGCTGCCCTGGCCGGACATCAGGAAGGCACTGGTGAAGCCGCCTTCGGCCGGTGTGCCCCGCAGCACCGCGGGCGACGAAGTGCCCGATGCCAGGGCGGCCAGGCCGTCCAGAAGATCGGCGCGAGTGCGGCCGGTGATGGCGGCGCCATTCACGTGCAGTGTCCTGTCGAGCGCCAACGAACGACCGAGGTCGTCCGGGTGCGTCCCGGGGCGTTCCTCGACGTACCGACGAAGCCGCTCGGCCTGCGCTCGCAGGGCCTCCTCGCCACGCCCCGATACCAACCACGCCAACGGTGCCTCGTCGCACCGCTCGGTCGGGGCGGCGGCGGGTGCCGGCCCCTCGGCGAGCACCACGTGGGCGTTGGTGCCTCCCATGCCGAAGGAACTGACGCCGGCGACCAGGGGGCGCTCCGGCCTCGGCCACGGCCCGAGTGCGCGCTGGACGCGCAGGTTCATCCGCTCCATCGGGATGTCCGGGTGAGGGGTCTCGAAGTTCAGGCTGGGCGGCAGTTCGCGGTACCAGACGCTCAGCGCCGCCTTCAGCAGGCCCACGATGCCGGCGGCGCCTTCCAGATGCCCCACGTTGGTCTTGGCCGAGCCGACCAGCAGCGGTGCGTCCGCGTCCCGTGCGCCGCCGAAGACGGCACCGAGCGCAGCGGCCTCGATCGGGTCTCCCACCCGGGTTCCTGTCCCGTGCAGTTCGGTGTACTGCACCTCCCTCGCCGCGATGCGTGCCCGGCGCAATGCCTGCCGGATCACGTCCTGCTGGGCTGCGCCGTTGGGGACGGTGAGGGCGGAGGTGTCGCCGTCGTTGTTGACCGCGCTCGCACGGATGACGCAATAAATGCGATCTCCATCGGCCACGGCGCGGCGAAGTGGTTTCAGTACCACCAGCGCGCCCCCCTCGCCCCGCACATAGCCATTGGCCCGTGCGTCAAAGGTGTGGCAGCGGCCGTCCGGGGAGAGCGCCCCTGACTTGGTCGCCACTACCGTGCCCTCCGGCAGCAGGTTGAGGTGCACCCCTCCCGCGATAGCGGTGTCACACTCGCCGTTGAGCAGACTCGTGCACGCCAGGTGCACAGCGACCAGTGAAGAGGATTGCGCAGTGTCCACGGTCAGGCTGGGCCCCTTGAGGCCCAGGGTGTACGAGACGCGGTTGGCGATGAAACCGCGGTACAGGCCGGTCGCGGTGTGCCGGCCAATCCGGTCTGCCCCGCGGCGGTGTTGGAGGATCGCGTAGTCGTCGCTGATGGACCCGATGAAGACGCCCGTACGGCTGTCCCGCAGTGCCGCGGGCGGGCAGCCGGCGTCCTCCAGTGCCTCCCAGCCCAGTTCCAGCGTCAACCGCTGCTGCGGGTCCATTGCAGCCGCTTCCCGGGGTGAGATGCCGAAGAAGCCATTGTCGAAGCCGTCGACCTGGTCGAGGAACCCGCCGCGCCGGGTGATGGCCTTGCCCGGAGTCCCCACCGAAGGGTCGTACAGGGCGTCGGCATCCCAGCGGTCCGCCGGAACGTCGGTGACGGCGTCCACGCCGTCCCGCAACAGCGTCCAGAAGGCGTGCGGATCGGAGGCTTGCGGCAGTCGGCAGGACATGCCCACCACCGCCACCTCGTCGCTGGCGAGCACTCGCTCTTGCAGGACCTCGGATTCGGACTGGTCTGCCATCGTCGCTGTGACCTTTCTTCACCATGGGGCGACGCGGAACCGTCGCGACTTCTCCGGGGTTGCCGACTCCGCCGGCGGCGTTGTGGACCTGACGGGCCGGATGGCTGCCGCTGGACTACTCCAAGGCGATCGCTCGGGCCGGGCAGACGAACGCCGCCTCCTCCAGCTCCGGTTTCTGTTCCGGCGAGGGAGCATGGTCGAGCACCACCACCAGTCCGTCCTCTTCGCCCTGGTCGAAGACGGCCGGGGCGATCACGGCACACTGGCCGGAGGCCACACAGCGGTCTCGATCGACTGTCACTCGCACGGTTCGACTCCTGTCCGGGTCGGGGTCACCAGGTGACCGGCAGGGCAGAGACCCCATTGATCTGGGAGAACAACTTGAAGGGGATGTCTTCGAAGGGCACCGCCAGGCGGAGTTCCGGGAGGCGCCGCAGCAACGTCCCGAAGACCACCTCCAACTCCACACGCGCAAGGGGTTGTCCGAGGCACTGGTGGACGCCGTAGCCGAAGGCCACGTGATCGCGGCAAGAGCGCCGGACGTCGAAGCAGTCGGCGTCCGGGTAGTGCGCGTCGTCGCGGTTGGCGGAGAAGTTCAGCGGCACGATGCCCTCGCCCGCGGGGATCACCATCGAGCCGATCTCGATGTCCTCGGTGGCGACTCGCAGGACCACCAGGTGGACCACGGTCAGGAAGCGGAGCATCTCCTCGACAGCCTGCGGCATCAGTTCCGGCTCGGCCCGCAGCACGGCCATCTGGTCGGGATGATGCAGCAGCAACAGGGTACCGACGGCCACCATGTTCGCCGTGGTGTCGTGCCCGGCGACGATCAGCACCATCGCCGTGTTGACCGCGTCCTGGCGGGTGATGGACCCGTCCCGGCTCGCGGTGACGAGCATTCCGAGGATGTCCTCACCCGCTTCGGCCCGCGACTCCCGCGCCTCCAGCAAGCCGGTGAGATATACGCGCAGCGACTTGCCGGCCCGCAGGGCTCGCTCCTGAGCGCCCGGGTCACCGGTGTTCTCCCGGTTGAGCAAGTGCTGGGTTTCCTCGTTGAAGAAGTCCCGGTCCTCGGCGGGCACGCCCAGAATCCAGCTCAGGACCGTCGAGGGCACCGGAAGGGCAAGCGAGGTGACCAGATCCGCGGTGCGGTCCGGGGCCGCCAGCATGGCATCGATGGTGTCGTCGGCCAGCTGCTGGATGCGCGGCCGCATCGCCTGCATGCGCTTAGCCAGGAAACTCTTCGCAAGCAGCCGCCGGAAGACCGTGTGCTCCGGGGGATCCATGCGCAGGAAGGGGCGTTCGTGTGCCCCCGCCGGGCGGAACCCGAACTGCGGAAATCCCTCCTTGGACAGATCCGCGCTCGCCCGCGGGTCCGCGAGGATCGCGCGGACGTCGTCGTAGCGGGTCACCAGCCACACCGGCTGCCCGTTGCGCAGGTGCACCCGCGTCACCGGGCGCTCCCTACGGAGCCAGGCGTAGAGTTCCGGCGGATCGAAGGGGTACCTGGGCCAGGGGAACGGCTCGGCCAGCTGAGCCGGTGCCGGATCTTTCACGGTGTGCCTCCGATCTCGTGGTGAACGCGGGACGGCACCAGTACTGGTTTGATCACCGCTCCGCTGGCGGTGTCCCGCTCGGCATCGTTGATCCGCTCCAGCGGATAGGTCTTCAGCAGGCGCTCGAACGGGAAACGTCCCGACTGCCACAGCCGGATGAGCCGAGGGATGAAGTGCTGCGGTACCGCGTCACCCTCCAACAGATAGGTGAGGGTCTTGCCCGCGGCGAGGGCCCTGGGGGGCACGATCAGGTCGTCCCCTCCTGTGGCCACCAGCGCACATGTTCCGCGAGGGCTCAGCACGGACAGTGCGGTCAGTACGACGTGGGCCTTCCCGGTGGTGTCCAGTGCGAGGTCGAAACCATCGCCGGCCCCGCCCCGGAGCTGGTCTGCGATGTCGGGGGCAGCGCCGTCCACCGCGTGCGTCGCGCCCAGTTCCAGGGCCAGCTTCCGACGACGCTCATGGAGGTCAACCACGGCGATGCGGTCGACGCCGGCGGCACGCGCGGCCATCACCGCCGCCATGCCCACCGCTCCGGCCCCGAACACGGCGAGGCCGGCTCCCGGCCCGATGGGCGCAGCGAGCAACACCGCTCCCGCTCCGGTCTGCAGTCCGCAGCCCAGCGGACCCATCACTTCCAGTGGCAGTGCCTTGTCGACCACGACCAGGTTACGTTCGGTGGCGAGCCAGTGGGTTGCGAAGCTGGACTGCCCGAACCACCGCGCAGACACCTCTTCCTCGGCGTCACGCGCTCCCGCCGTGCCGTCCACCCGGCGCCCGGACAGGTTGCGCACCATGAACTCGGTACACGCCGTGGGCCGACCGGAAAGGCAACCGGTGCACCACCCGCACGAGTCAAAGCTCGCGATTACATGATCGCCGACCGACAGACGGGTCACCCCCGGCCCGACCGCCTCGACCACACCGGCCCCTTCGTGCCCGGGCACGAGTGGAAGCCGCGCGGCCACGCCGAGGCGAGGCAGAAAGTCGGTATGGCACATACCGGCCCCCACGGTGCGCACAAGCACCTCGCCGAAGCCCGGTTCGTCCAGGTCGACTTGCCCCACGTCGAACGGTTGCCCGGGGTTCCGCAGTATCGCGGCTTCGATCCGCATGTGGTTTCCGCACCTCCAACCGTGCCGTCCGTTCCTCGAACCACGCGGTCCAGGACTGCCGGATCATGCTCGACGCGGGCGCTAAAGGAGGAACTAAGCCGGGCTAATAGCGCAACCGCGTCTTAGGGTGACGGTGCGTGCCGGGTCTCGTTGATACGGCTGTGCGAGAAGCGCTGCCGGTCGAAGCACATCGTGTGTGGCCGGGGTTCCACGCCCGTTTCGCCCATCGTCTCGGCAGGCCAGCACTGCGGGATCGGGCCCTGGCCTCTCTACCGGGGTGCTGATGCCGTTGGGAGGGGAAGAACTTGTGCCATACCATCCACCTCGCCCAGCAGTACCCATGATGGAGGATTCGTGCCGCGGACACCGAGGCAATTACTTGAGTGCTTCCAGCAGGCGATGCTGGATTTCTCACCGGATGCGCTGGCGGACCTGTTCGCTGAGGACGCCGTCTATGAGTTCCCCTTCCTTGCCCCACAGCGGGAGGCAGGACGTTACGAGGGACGCGAACAGATCCGTGCAGGTTTCACCCGTGCCTGGAGTTCGCCGCACCCGTCGCCGGTAGTTGGGTTGCGCGACGTGCGGGTGCACGAGACGGCGGACCCAGAGCTGATCATCGCCGAGCACGAGTTCGACGCTGTCAACCATGCGACAGGCGAGTCCTTCACCTCCGGGTTCGTCCTCATCCTGCGGGCCCGCGGAGGACAGATCGTCGACGTGCGGGACTACGCCGACGTGCTACGGCTCTCGGCGGGCCTCGGCCGGCTGCCCCAGCTCTTCGAGCAGCTGCGGGGCACCGAGCAGATGTGAGGAGCGGCCGCCAGGCGCCACGTAGGACCGGAACCGTTCTCCGGTCCTACTCCAACCACGACTCGCAGCCCACGTGGCACCAGCATAGGCTCACGCGGGTGTCGCCTGTCGCCCCCGTTTCCCCTTTTCCGCCGGCCAAGGGGAGGCGGCGGAACCGACTGACCGGGTCTGCGACACCAGCCTGCTGACGGACGCGACGGCAACAGCCCTATCGAGTATGAGGGCTTCGCGATCGCGATGCTGGCGGGGCAGCCGCCTACTGGCACCCGCTCTGCGCGGCGCTGCGCCGCCAGTCAGGCGTCCTGCCAGTCCAGTACCCCGGCCGCCAGGACCGCAGGCACGTGCCGCTGCCGGCGAGCATCGGCGACCTGTCCTTCACCACGCTCGGCCTGCTGGCCGTGTGGGCCATGGTCAGCGCCACGGCGGACAGTGCGGCCTGGAGGGTGGTCGGCCGGGACCTGCAAGGCACAGGTTCGGCTCTGCTCTCACTTGCCGCCGACATCGTTTGCGGATTTCTGTCGGGCATCAGTTATCCACCGGGGCCGGCGTCATCAGCGCCGCCGTCGGCATGGGAAGCGACACGGGAATGGTCATGGCGTACTGCTGAGCAGCGCAAAAAAACACACCTGACTCACCATCAAAAAGAGCGTTGCGAGCGTCAAGATGCCGCCCGTAACGCCCACACCGCACATGACGTTCAGGCGCACAACAGCAAGTCAGGGTCGCTTCGCAGCCCGCTCCAGAATGACAACGCACTCCACATGATGCGTCATCGGAAGCACGTCCATGAAGCCGGACGCCCACGCCAGGTGTACGGGCGCCTCAGTAAAGACAGCTGTACACCGGGCGCTGCAAGGTTGAGGACTCAGGCACCACAGGCAAACCGAAACCGTGGCCACGTCATCGGAACTGCGCGGCGAACGCCTCGTACGCCCGCCCGTCGAAGAGGACGAATCTGACCTCCTCGACCGCGGTCTGCGTGCCCCGCACAGTCTCCACCGCGATCCGGGCGGCGTCTTCCATCGGCCACCCATAGATCCCGGCGGAGACGGCCGGAAACGCCACCGTGCGGGCGCCCAGTTCGTCAGCAACCCGCAACGCCTCCCGATAGCAGGAGGCCAGCAGCTCCGACCGGTCCTCCTCACGGGAGAAACGGGGGCCCACGGTGTGGATCACCCAGCGGGCGGGGAGGCGGCCGGCGCTGGTGGCGACGGCCTGGCCGGTGGGCAGGCCGCGGCCGTAGTGGCCGGCGCGGAGGGCGCGGCACTCGGCGAGGATGTCGGGGCCGCCGCGGCGGTGGATCGCGCCGTCCACTCCCCCGCCGCCCAGGAGCGAGGAGTTGGCGGCGTTGACCACGGCGTCGACGGCCTGTTCGGTGATGTCGCCCCGGGCGAGGGTGAGGATGGTGCTCATGGGGATGAGCCTAGGGTCTGACCGACGGGTCATGGCCGGGGCCGCGCCTGGCCCATCGGACAGTCCCTAGTTCTAGGGCACGGCCGCAGAGTCCCGTCTGCCGTTCGGTGTCCGGTACGCGCTGGGGAGGGCGCTCAGCGTCCGCCGGCGCGGAGGCGGCGCCAGACGGCTCGGGCGGCGTGGTGGCCGGACATGCCGTGGACGCCGGGGCCGGGCGGGGTGGCCTGGGAGCAGAGGAAGACGGCGGGGTGGGCGGTCTCGTAGGGGACGCGGGTGAGCTTGGGGCGGATGAGGAGGCGGAGGCCGGCGGCGGAGCCGGTGGCGGTGTCGCCGCCGACGTAGTTGGCGTTGCGGGCGGCGAGCTGTGGGGGGCCGGCGACGGCGCGGGCGAGGACCAGGTCCCGGAAGCCGGGGGCGAAGCGCTCGATCTGGCGCTCGATGACGTCGGTGGCGTCGCCCTCCCAGCCGTTGGGGACGTGGCCGTAGGCCCAGAAGGTGTGTTTGCCCTCGGGGGCGCGGGTGGGGTCGATGAGGCTGGGCTGGGCGGTGATGAGGAAGGGGACGGAAGGGTCGCGGCCGTCGACGGCGGCGTCCAGGGCGGCGGAGATCTCGCCGTGGGTGGGTCCGATGTGGACGGTGCCGGCGTGGTGGGCTTCCTTGGCGGTCCAGGGGACGGGGCCGGAGAGCGCGTAGTCGACCTTGAAGACGCTGGGGCCGTAGACGACGTCCCGGTAGGCGTTGCCGAGGCCGGCGATGCGGGCGAGGGCGGTCGGGGAGGTGTCGAAGACGTAGGCGCGGGCGGGCGGGAGGTCGTCCAGGCGCTTGACCTCGAAGTCGGTGTGCACCGTGCCGCCGTGGGCACGGAGCAGTCCGGCGAGGGCGTCGGAGATCGCCTGGGAGCCGCCGCGGGGCACCGGCCAGCCGTTGGCGTGCGCGGCGAGCGCGAACATCAGGGCCAGGCCACTGGTGCCGAGGCCGCGGAGCGGGGCGATGGCGTGGGCGGCGAGGCCGGCCAGCAGGCCGCGGGCCTTCTCGTCCTGGAAGCGGCGGTTCAGCAGGGTGACCGGCTGCATGGCGACCAGGCCGAACCGCGCGTAGGTGAGCGGGTCCTGCGGCAGGCCGAGCCACTGCGTGCGCAGGAAGTCGTGGGCCATGGTGTCCCACTTGCCGGTGAACGGGGCGATGAGCCGGCGGTAGGTGCCGGCGTCGCGCGGTCCGAACGACATGGCGGTCTCGCCGACGGAGTGCGCCAGGACGGCGGCGGTGCCGTCGGGGAAGGGGTGCGCCATGGGGAGGTCGGGGTGGAGCCATTCCAGGCCGTGCCGTTCGAGGGGCATGGCGCGGAAGGCGGGCGAGCCGATCGCGAGCGGGTGCACCGCGGAGCAGGGGTCGTGGCGGAAACCGGGGAGGGTGAGTTCCTCGGTGCGGGCTCCGCCGCCGATGGTGTCGCGGGCTTCGAAGACCTCCACGGACATGCCGCGGCGGGCGAGTTCGACCGCCGCCGTCAGGCCGTTGGGTCCGGATCCGATCACGACGGCATCGAGCATCGTCGGCACCTGCGCCACTCCCCTCGTGTCCGACCCTCGTCGATGAGGGTCAGTTGGCGTCAGCCAGCAATCCGAGGATACGCCGCGCCGTTTCGGCGTCCCGGGCCGCGGTGAAGGGGAGCGCGTTGCCGCCCTGGATGCGGAAGGGTGCTCCGGCGACCGTGCCGCTGGCGCCGCCCGCTTCGTGGACGAGGAGGAGTCCGGCGGCGTGGTCCCAGGAGTTTTCCCAGCTGAAGGCGGTGGCGTCGAGCCGGCCGAGGGCTATGTGGAGGTATTCCAGGCCCGCGGAACCGCAGGGGCGGGGGGCGATGCCGGGGGTCTGCAGGGCGGCCAGCACGCGCTTTTGGTCGTCGGTGGTGAAGTCGGGGTGCGAGGTGGCGACTTCGAGGTCGGCGCCGGGGGCGGGGTGGCCGGCGGTGAGCCGCTGGCCGTTGAGCCGGGCGCCGGCGCCGCGGCGGGCGACGGCCATCTGGTCGAGGGCGGGGGCGTACGTCCAGGAGGCGAGCACCTCGCCGCGGTGGGCGAGGGCGACCAGGGTCGCGAAGCCGGGGTCGCCGTGGACGAACTGGCGGGTGCCGTCGACCGGGTCGACGATCCAGACGAGGCTGTCGCCGTGGAGGGCGTCGAGGACGGTGGGGTCGGCGTGAACGGCTTCCTCGCCGACCACACGGGAGCCGGGGAGCAGCGCGGTGAGGGCCGCGGTGAGGTGTTCCTCGGCGCTGCGGTCGGCGATGGTGACGAGGTCGTGCGGGCCGTTCTTCTGGACGACGTCCTCGGCGGCGAGCTGCCGGAAGCGGGGCATGATCTCGTCGGCCGCGGCCTGCCGGACGGCGGCCTCGACGGCGGCGAGGTCCAGCCCGGAGAGGTCCGGGGCGGCGGCCGCGACGGTGGGCGGGGTGAGGGTGACGGCGTCGGTGAGCTCCGTGGTGTCTCCCGGGTTGCGCATGTCCAGTGCTTCGATCATGCGTCCATCGAACCACGAGCCACTGACACGGCAGCCGGACTCCAGGTGAAATCCGGGTGCCGTGCGGGCCACGGGCGGGTGCGGCCGGCCGCCGCGAGGAGCGCCGGTCGGCCGCACCCGCCCGTGGCCCGCAGACATCGTCCCAGGTCAGCCCCTTGATCAGCGCGCCGAACAGCGCATCGGTCGGCACGCCGATCAGTGCGTCGGTCAGCGCGTCGGTCAGCGGCCGACCGCGTACCCCTGCATGCCGCGCGGGTTGGCCGCGGCCGACAGCACCCCGGTGCGGGGGTCGCGGGCCACCGCGCACAGGCGCCCCTCCGACCAGGCGGCGCCCACCGTGACGTCGTGGCCGCGCCGGCGCAGCCCGTCGATGACCGCGTCGCCGATCCGGGATTCCACCGTGACGCTGCCGGGCCGCATCCCGCGCGGGTAGAAGGAGCCGGGGAAGGAGTCGTTGTGCCAGTTCGGGGCGTCGATGGCGCCCTGGAGGTCGAGCCCGCCGCGGACCTGGGGGCGCTGCGCCACCGCCAGGAAGAAGTGCAGCTGCCACTGGTCCTGCTGGTCGCCGCCGGGGGTGCCGAACGCCATGACGGGGACGCCGTCGCGCAGCGCGAGGGAGGGGGTGAGGGTGGTGCGGGGGCGGCGTCCGGGGGTGAGGGAGTTGGGCAGGCCCTCCTCCAGCCAGGCCATCTGCAGTCGGGTGCCGAGCGGGAAGCCGAGGCCGGGGATCACCGGGTTGGACTGGAGCCAGCCGCCGGAGGGGGTGGCGGAGACGAGGTTGCCCCAGCGGTCGACGACGTCGATGTGGCAGGTGTCGCCGCGGGTGGTGCCGTCGGGGGCGATGCCGGGGTCGGCGGTGGGCGGTGCGCCGGGGGTGCGGGGGCCGGTGCCGCGGGCCACGGTCGGCTCGCCCGCGCCGCTCGCCGGGATGCCCAACGGGTCGAAGCCGCCGCTGCCGGTGGCCACGGCCAGGGCGTGCTTGCTCAGTCGCGGGGTGCGGCCGTCGGGGCTGCCGGGGCGCAGCACGTAGGAGGCGCGCTCGCCGATGAGGGCCCGGCGGGCGGTGTTGTAGTCGTCGCCGAGCAGGGTGGTGAGCGGGACGTCGGCGGCGTCGCCGTACCACGCCTCGCGGTCGGCCATCGCGAGTTTGCTGCCCTCGATGAGGAGGTGGACGTAGTCGGGGCTGCCCGGGGCGGGCAGTTCCTCGGGCAGCAGGGCGAGTTGTTGGAGGAAGGCGGGGCCCTGGGTCCAGCCGCCGGCCTTGGCGACGGTCCAGCCCTGCCAGTCGTGGGTGACCGGGTCCTCGTAGGTGGCGGTGTGGGCGGCCAGGTCGTCGCCGGTGAGGGTGCCGGCGTGGCGTTCGCCGGAGGTGTCCATGGCGGGTCGGGCCGCGAAGTCGGCGAGCGCCTCGCCGATGAAGCCCTCGCGCCAGATGCGGCGGGCGGCCTCGATCTGTGCGGCGCGGTCGGCGGAGGCGGCCTCGGCCTCGGTGAGCAGGCGGCGCCAGGTGGCGGCGAGCGGGCGGTTGGTGAGGAGCTCACCGGGGCGGACGGCGCGCCCGCCGCGGAGGTAGAGCTCGGCCGAGGAGGTCCACTCGGTTTCGAAGAGCGCGCGGACGGTCTCCACCGTCTCCCCGATGCGTTCGACGGCGGGGTGGCCGTGCTCGGCGTAGCCGATGGCGTGGCGGAGTACGTCGGCCAGGGATTTGGTGCCGTGGTCGCGCAGCAGCAGCAGCCAGGCGTCGAAGGCGCCGGGGACGGCGGCGGCGAGCGGTCCGGTGCCGGGGACCAGGTCCAGGCCGAGGGAGGTGTAGTGGGCCACGGTCGCCCCGGCGGGGGCGGGTCCCTGTCCGCACAGCACCCGCACCGGTCCGTCGACCGGGGCCAGGATGATGGGCACCTCGCCCGCCGGCCCGTTCAGGTGGGGTTCGACGACGTGCAGCACGAAGCCGGCGGCGACGGCGGCGTCGAAGGCGTTGCCGCCGTCCTCCAGGACGGCCATGGCGGACTGGGACGCGAGCCAGTGGGTGGTGGCGGCCATGCCGAAGGTGCCTTGGAGGGTGGGGCGGGTGGTGAACACGGGGGCTCCTCCTCGTCGGCCGTTGCGGGGCGGCACGGGGTGTGCCGGCTGCGCGCGGGCCGTGGTGGCGGTCGTGGCGTTGCGATCACCCGTACCCTCCCCGCTGGGGGCCGACAACCCACCTCCTCCTTCAGTGCCGTCCGATGGGCGGACCGGGTCCGTCGGGGTGGTTCCCGCGGTGCGCCGCCGGCCGGTCCCGCTCCGTCGGGCGCACCGGGTCATGCCTGGCGCGTCGGGAGCACGATCGCCTGGCGCAGGTTGACGTGGCGGGCGCGGCTGGTGGCGAAGGCGATCAGGTCCGCGATGTCGTCGGCGGACAGGCCGATCAGCGCGTCGAACATGCCGTCCAGTTGGCTGGAGAGTTCCGCGTTGTCGATGTGGCCGCCCAGTTCGGTGTCGGTCAGGCCCGGTTCGATGTTGGTGACGCGGACGTCGCGCGGGCCCAGTTCCGTGCGCAGGGACTGCGAGAGGTAGGTGAGCGCGGCCTTCGTCGCGCCGTAGACGGCGTAGTGGGGGAACGGGACGTGCGCGCCGATGGAGGAGACGTTGACCAGGTCGGCGGTCCGGCCGGCCGCGGCCGCCGCGATCAGGTCCGGGGTGAATGCGCGGATGACGCGCAGGGCGCCGGCCACATTGGTGTCCAGCATGCGCTGCCACTCGTCGATGCGGCCGTCGGTGACGGGGTTCGGCAGCATCACGCCGGCCGCGTTGACCACCAGGTCGACATCGCCGTAGGCGGCGTGCACCGTCTCGACGGCGGCGTCCACGGAGGCCGCGTCGGTGACGTCGGCGGTGACCACGAGCGCCTGTCCGCCGTCCGCCTCGATCTTGGCGGCGAGCTCGGCCAGCCGGTCGGTGCGGCGGGCGAGCAGCGCCACCCGCACGCCGTGCGAGGCGAGCAGTCGGGCGGTGGCCTCGCCCATGCCGCTGGCGGCTCCGGTGACGACGGCGGTGCGGCCGGCGAGGGTGGCGTACGACATGGGAACTCCCGGGTTCGTGGGGCTCGCCGCCGGGCGTCTCCCGGCGACGTCCACCACCTTGCAACCAGGCGCCGCGCCTACCCAGGGTTGCTGTTTTCCTGGGTCCGGCAGTACCAGGAAAGGACGCGACCTAGGATCGGGGCATGGACACATCCATCGGCCGGGAACTCGGCGACTTCCTGCGCTCGCGGCGCGCCCGTATCCGGCCCGAGGAGGTCGGGCTGCCGGGTCACGGCAGGCGGCGGGTGCCGGGGCTGCGCCGTGAGGAGGTCGCCCAGCTCGCGGGCGTCAGCGTCGACTACTACATCCGTCTCGAACAGGGCCGCGGCCCCTCGGTGTCGGACGCCGTGCTCGACGCCGTCGGGCGGGTGCTGCGGCTGGACGACACCGAGCAGGAGTATCTGCGCACGGTGGCCAGGCCCGCGCGCCGCCGCCCGGCCACCGCGCGCCGTGCGCCGCGTCCCGCGCCGCAGCAGGTCCGTCCCGGCCTGCGGCTGCTGCTGGATCTCGTCGACCGGGCACCGGCGTTCATCCTCGGTCGCCGGATGGACGTGCTCGCCTGGAACGCCCTGGCCGACGCCGTCGGCGGCTTCTCGCGGCTGGCGCCCGAGGACCGCAACATGCCGCGCCAGGTGTTCCTCGACCCGCGGGCACGCGAGGTGTATCCGGACTGGCCGGCGGTGGCCGCGGAGACCGTCGCCCATCTGCGCCTGGACGCGGGCAACCATCCGCACGACGAGCAACTGGCCACGCTGGTGGGCGAGTTGTCGCTGGGCAGCGAGGACTTCCGGCGACTGTGGGCGGACCACCTGGTGAAGGAGAAGTCGTACGGGGCGAAGCGGATGCTGCATCCGGTGGTCGGCGAACTCACGCTGCCCTACGAGACGTTGACGGTTCCGGGCGAGCCGGGCCAGATGCTGGTGGTCTACACGCCGGAGCCGGGCTCGCAGACGGAGGAGCGGTTGCGGCTGCTGGCGAGCTGGGCGGCGACGCCGGTGTCCCCCGGGGCGTGACGGACGGCCCGCGGGGCGCTCCTCGGGATCCGCTGCCCGCACGGGAGCGGACGGCCTTTCGGGCCATCCGACCGCCGTGGCGTTACGGTGTCCAGGAGAGTGCGGCGCCGGATCGGGTCGCGGTGCCCGACGAGGCGGAGAGTGTGGAGTGCACGGCGAATACAAGGTCCCCGGTGGCAAGCTGGTGGTCGTCGATCTGGACGTAGCGGACGGCCGGCTGCGGAACGTCCGGGTGGCCGGCGACTTCTTCCTGGAGCCCGACGAGGCCATCCTGGAGATCAGTTCGGCGTTGGAAGGCGCGCCGGTCGACACCGACACGACGGGGCTCAGGGACCGTATCGACGCGGCGCTCCCCGAGTCGGCGGTGCTCTTCGGCTTCACCAGTGAGAGCGTGGGCGTCGCGGTGCGTCGGGCCCTGGCCCAGGCCACCGACTGGCGCGACTACGACTGGCAGCTGATCCACGAGGCGCCCCAGTCCCCGGCGCTGCACATGGCGCTCGACGAGGTCATCACCGCGGAGGTGGCCGCCGGTCGCCGGCCGCCCACCCTCCGGGTCTGGGAATGGGACGCGCCGGCCGTCATCATCGGCAGTTTCCAGTCCCTGCGCAACGAGGTCGACGCGGCGGGTGCGGCGCGGCACGGCGTCACGGTGGTGCGCCGGATCTCAGGCGGCGGGGCGATGTTCGCGGAGCCGCAGAGCACCATCACCTATTCCCTCGCGGTGCCCGATGCGCTGGTCTCCGGGCTGTCCTTCGCGGATTCCTACGCCTATCTCGACGACTGGGTGCTGGCCGCGCTCGGCGACCTGGGCATCAAAGCCTGGTACCAGCCGCTGAACGACATCGCCACCGACATGGGGAAGGTGGCCGGCGCCGCGCAGAAGCGCATGGTCGGTCCGGGCGGCGGGCCCGGTGCGGTGCTGCACCACGTGACCATGTCCTACGACATCGACGCCGACAAGATGTTGGAAGTGCTGCGGATCGGCAAGGAGAAGCTCTCCGACAAGGGCACCAGGAGCGCCAAGAAGCGCGTCGACCCGCTGCGTCGGCAGACCGGCCTGCCCCGTGAGGCGGTCATCGAGAAGATGATCGACTCCTTCCGTTCGCGCTACGGCCTGGCCCGCGGCGAGGTCACCGCGGAGGAGATGGCCCGCGCCCGCGAGCTCATGCGGACGAAGTTCGCCAACGAGGAGTGGACCACCCGCATTCCCTGACCGCCCCCGGGCGGGGTCATTCGTCGGTGAGGGCGGGGATGATGTCCGCGCCGTAGGCGTCGATGGTGGCCTCGGTGGCGTCGTGCATGGCGTAGACCGCGAACTGGTCGACGCCCAGGGCGCGCAGGGCGCGCAGCTTCTCGCGGTGGGCCTCGGCGGGGCCGAGCAGGCAGAAGCGGTCGACGATGGCGTCGGGGACGAAAGCGGCGTCGGGGTTCCCGGCCCGGCCGTGGTGGGCGTAGTCGTAGCCCTCGCGGGCCTTGACGTAGTCGGTGAGCTCGTCGGGGACGAGGCCGGAGTGTTCGCCGTAGCGGGCGACGAGGTCGGCGACGTGGTTGCCGACCATGCCGCCGAACCAGCGGCACTGCTCGCGGGCGTGGTCGAGGTCGTCGCCGACGTAGGCGGGCGCGGCGACGCAGATGGTGACGTCGGCCGGGTCGCGGCCGGCGTCCGCGGCGGCCTGGCGGACGGCCTTGACCATCCATTCGGTCAGGAACGGGTCGGCGAGCTGGAGGATGAAGCCGTCCGCCAGCCGGCCCGCCATGGCCAGTGCCTTGGGCCCGTAGGCGGCCATCCACACCGGCAGGCGGCCGTTCTTGATCCAGGGGATCCGGATGCGGTGGCCGCCGACGTCCGTCTCCCGGCCCTCGGCCAGGTCGCGGATCTGGCCGATCGCCTCGCCGAGCCGCGCCAGGGTGTTGGGCGGGCGGCCGGCCACCCGCATCGCGGAGTCGCCGCGCCCGATGCCGCAGACGGTGCGGTTGCCGTACATGTCGTTGAGGGTGGCGAAGGTGGAGGCGGTGACCTCGGGGGTGCGGGTGGAGGGGTTGGTGACCATCGGGCCGACGATCAGGTGCTCGGTGTGCTCCAGGATGCGGCTGTGGACGACGAAGGGTTCCTGCCACAGCACGGCCGAGTCGAAGGTCCAGCCGTAGCGGAAGCCGTTGCGCTCGGCGCGGCGCATCAGCCCGACGACGGCGGAGGCGGGCGGGTCGAGTTGGAGGACGACTCCGAAGTCCACTGCGGCGCTCCTTTGGGGGTGCGGGCCGGCCCGGTGGGTCGCGGGGCCGGAAGGGTGGGCGCGGGTGCTCACATGAGGTACTGGCAGGTGCCGCGCGGGATGTACTGGCCGTGTCCGGCGCGTCCGGTGAACTCCCGGGCGTCGATGACGGGTTCGCCGCGGGAGAGGACGGTGACGACCTGTCCGGTGATCCGCTTGCCCTCGTAGGCGGAGTAGTCGACGTTCATGTGGTGGGTGCGCGCGGAGAGGGTCTGCTCGGCGGTGGGGTCGTAGAGGACCAGGTCGGCGTCGGAACCGGGGGCGAGGGTGCCCTTCTTGGGGTAGAGGCCGAACATCCGGGCCGGCGTGGCGCAGGCGATCTCGATCCAGCGGCGGCGACCGATCCGGCCCTCGACGACGCTCTGGTGAAGCAGGTCCATCCGGTTCTCCACGCCCGGCAGCCCGTTGGGGATCTTGGAGAAGTCGTCGCGGCCCAGTTCCTTCTGGCCGCGGAAGCAGAACGGGCAGTGGTCGGTGGAGACCACCTGGAGGTCGTTGGTGCGCAGCGCCCGCCAGAGCGCCGCGTGGTGCTCGCGGGGGCGCAGGGGGGTGGAGCAGACGTACTTGGCGCCTTCGAAGTCCGGCTCGGCGAGGTTGTCGGTGGACAGGAAGAGGTACTGCGGGCAGGTCTCGCCGAAGACGTTGAGTCCGGCGTGCCGGGCCTGGGCGATCTCGTCGACGGCCTGCTCGGCGGAGACGTGGACGACGTAGAGGGGCGCGCCGGCGATCCGGGCGAGCTGGATGGTGCGGTGGGTGGCCTCGGCCTCCAGGAGCGGGTGGCGGACCTCGCCGTGGTAGCGGGGGCCGGTGTGGCCCGCGGCGAGGGCCTGTTGGATCAGGACGTCGATGGCGGGGCCGTTCTCGGCGTGCATCAGGACCAGTCCGCCGTTGCCGGCGGCGCGTTGCATGGCGCGGAGGATCTGGCCGTCGTCGCTGAGGAAGACGCCGGGGTAGGCGGTGAACAGCTTGAAGGAGGTGACGCCCTCGGACACCAGGAGGTCCATCTCCTTGAGGGTGTGGTCGTTGACGTCGGAGAGGATCATGTGGAAGGCGTAGTCGATGGCGCACTGGGCGTCGGCCTTGGCGTGCCACAGGTCCAGGCCGGCGCGCAGCGCCTGGCCGCGGGTCTGGACGGCGAAGTCGACGAGGGTGGTGGTGCCGCCCCAGGCGGCGGCGCGGGTGCCGCTTTCGAAGGTGTCGGAGGAGAAGGTGCCGCCGAACGGGAAGTCCAGGTGGGTGTGGGCGTCGACGCCGCCCGGGATGACGTACTTGCCGGTGGCGTCCAGGACCCGGTCGGCGCCGGCCGTCCAGCCGTCGGCGATCGCGCTGTCGTGCGCGGCGAGGGCGGCGATCCGGCCGTTCTCGATCAGGACGTCGGCGTGCGTCTCCTCGGCGGCGGTGATGACCAGTCCGCCCCGGACGACCGTACGGCTCATCTCGGCTCCCTACCTGACGCCACGTCACAAGCTGGTCTACACCCGTAGATTCCGGACGGGAAGGAGACACCGTAGAAGCATGTCACCCACCGTGGCAATACCGTGACGGAAGATCGGCCGGCGGAGGGGTGTCGCGGCGGCGGCCAGCCGGGTGGTCCAACAGGTGACGCGCGAGGCTTTGGGGGTCGCGCCCGGGAGGGGTGCGGGGGCGGCCGAATGGGCAGGTAACAGACTCCGGAACCCACAACTTCGAAAGTCATCAAGGAATCGCACCTTCACAATCAGCACCAAGGACGTCAAAAAGCGCACACATGACGTCAGAAAGGCGATGCGCCATGGAGCAGAGCACACCGTGGGAGTTCTCCGACGACCGCGGGCGCCTGGTGGTGGCCGGAGCACGGCCGGAACGGATCGTGGCGTACATACAGGCGGGGGCCACGCTGTGGGACCACGGCATCCGGCCGGTGGGCCTGTTCGGCTCCCAGCACGACGGGGTGGCGGCCGACCCGGCCAAGGCCGGTGAGCTGCCGTTGACCGAGATCCGCTACCTCGGCTCGGGCACCGCGCTGCACCCGGACGCCCTGCTGGCGGCCCGCCCGGACCTGGTGGTGGCGGTCACCTACGACGGGGAGCAGGTGTACGGCCTGGAGGCGAAGACCGCGCAGGAGCTGGAGGAGAAGGTCCCGGTCGCCACCGTCGCGGTGGGCCCGGGCCGCAGCCTGGCCGAGGTGCGGGAGCGCTTCGCGGCGCTGGCCGGCTCCCTGGGGCACGGCGAACCGCTCACCCTGGCAAAGGAGTTGGACGCGGCGGAGGACGGGCTGCGGCAGGCGACCGGCGGCCCGGTGCGCCCTCGCGTGGTCGCCCTCTCCCCCGCCGGACCGGACAAGGTACACCTGGCCCGACCGGGCACCTGGCCGGACCTGCGGGCGCTGGCCGAGCACGGCGCGGAGCTGCCGGAACCGGCGGCCGGCGCCGGGGCGAACTGGTCCACGGTCGGCTGGGCGGAGGCCGCGGCGCTCGCCCCGGACGTCGTCCTGATCGACGTGCGGGCCAACGCCGCCCGGGTCGAGGCGCTGCGGACGGACGAGAACTGGCGGGCGATCGAGGCCCGGGTCCGACTGCTGCCGTGGAACCCGGAGGCCCCGGTCAGTCGGCGCGCGCACTCCCGCTTCTTCACCGAGGTGGCCGACGCGGTGCGCGCGGCCGCCGCCCGGGCATAGCACCCCGGAGCCCTCGGTGCTGTGGCCGCGGGGCACCCGTGCACCCCCTTGACGGCATCTGGAAACAAACCTAACTTTCACTCCCGTCCCCTTCCCCACGTCGGGAGTCCGACCATGAAGCGACCCCTAACCCCCCACCTGCGCAAGGGTGTTGCCCTCGCCGTCGGCCTCGCGCTGACCGGCGCCTGCTCCGCGGTCGCCCACCGGGCCCCGGCCGCGGCCCGCACCGGTGACGCGCCCCCGGCCGCCGGCCGGCACGCGGCAACGCTGTGGCGCGCCGACCCGGCCAGGGGCACCGGCAACTTCGAGGGCACGGAGACGAAGCCGGGCACGGTGCGGGTGGTCGACGACCCGACCGGCCGGCACGGGAAGTCCTTCGAGCTGCACACCTCCGGTGAGAAGGTCGACGGGCCCACCCGGGTGCGGGTGGAGACCCGCGGCCACCGCACCGGCGCCGGCCCGCTGCGCTTCTCCCGGGAGGGCGACGTCTACTACATCGGCTGGCGCTCCATGTGGGGCCCACTGCCGACGAAGAAGGGCGACTGGGTGGTCCTGTGGCAGCTCAAGGACTACGGCTCGGGCGCCGCCACCCCGCCGCTGTCGCTGCGCGCCCGCGGTGACGGCACCGTCGACCTGGAGTACTGCGACCCCGAACTGAGGACCACGCGGCTCTGGCACACCCCGCTCACCCTCCACGCCTGGCACGACTTCGTCGTCGGCATCAAGGTCTCGAAGGACCCGACCCGCGGCTGGGTGCGACTGTGGCACGACGGCACCGCCCAGCAGCTGCCCGGCGGCACCGAGCAGTACCCCGCGGCGACCCTGCGCGGCGACTGGGTCACCGACAAGTGGGGCGTCTACCGCTCCGACGGCGTCCGGGGAGCGGCCACCGCCTGGCTCAACAGCCCGGCGGTGGGCCGGAGTTACCGGGATGTGGCGCCCGCCGGCTGAGCCATCGGCCGGCGGTTCGGGGCGGGGTCCGCAAGGCCGGGGGCCGGGGCCGTACCGGACGGGGGTCCGGTACGGCCCGGCGGACGGGAGCCCGGCGCGCGGACGGCTCCTACGACGACGCGTCCGCGAGCTGCCGCTGGGTCTGGCGCAGGGCGTCCGCGAGCAGGTCCGCGCCCTGCTCCGCCTCGGCGACGGTGAGCGTGAGCGGCGGCGCAATGCGGAGCGCGGCGCCGCCCTGGCCGCCCTTGCCGACCAGCAGACCGCGCTCCCGGGCGGCCTCCAGCATCAGCGTGGCGGCCTCCGGCGAGGGCTCGTCGGTGCCCGGCCGGACCAGCTCGATCCCGATCATCAGGCCCCGGCCGCGAATCTCCCGCACCACGTCCAGACCGGCCGCCACCGCCCGCAGCCGCTCGATGAGCAGCCCGCCGACCCGCCGGGCGTTGCCCTGGAGGTCGTGCTCCAGGAGGTAGTTGAGGTTGGCCAGGCCCGCGGCCATGGTGATCGGGCTGCCACCGAAGGTCGAGATGGAGTTGGCGGACAGGCAGTTCATGATCTCGGCGCGGGCCACCACCCCGCCGAGGGACATGCCGTTGCCGATGCCCTTGGCGAAGGTGAGCAGGTCGGGCGGCCCGTTCTCGGCGTGCGCCTGCCAGCCCCAGAAGTGGTCGCCGGTGCGGCCCCAGCCGGTCTGCACCTCGTCGCTGATCCACAGGATCCCCTCGCGGGCCAGCACCTCGCGGAACGCCGCGTACAGCCCGTCCGGCGGGGCGGTGAAGCCGCCGACGCCCTGCACCGGTTCGGCGATCAACGCGGCGACGCCGCCGGCGGTCTGCTGGAGCAGGTCCTCCAGGTCCGCGACGCAGGCCGCGACGTACTCCGCGTCGCCGAGGTCGGCGTACGGGCCGCGGGAGCGCACCCCGCCGTGCACGTAGAGGGTCTGCAGGGGCGAGAGGCTGGTGGGCGACCAGCTCTGGTTGCCGGTGATGGCGACGGTGGAGAACGACCGGCCGTGGTAGCTGTTGCGCATCGCCAGCACCTGGTTGGAGCGGCGATGGGTGGTGGCCAGCAGCAGGGCGGCGTCGTTGGCCTCGGTGCCGGAGGTGGTGAAGAAGACCCGGGCGTCGGGGATGCCGGAGAGCGCCGCGATCCGCTCCGCCAGCTCCACCATGGGGCGGGAGAGGTAGAGCGTGGAGGTGTGCAGGATCCGGCCGGCCTGTTCGCCGACCGCCTTGGTCACCTCGGGCAGGGCGTGCGCGGTCATGGTGGTGAGGATGCCGCCGAAGAAGTCGAGGTAGCGGTTGCCCTCGGCGTCCCAGACGTGCCGGCCCTCGCCGTGGGTGAGCTCCAGGGGTTGTGCGTAGTAGAGGCTCAGCCAGGAGGGCATCACCGCGCGGTGCCGGGCGTGCAGGCTTCCGGTGTCGTGGGTCACGGCTGCACCAGCCCTTCGTAGGCGTCGGGGCGGCGGTCGCGGTAGAAGGCCCACTGCTGGCGGACCTGGTCGATCAGGCCGAAGTCCAGGTCGCGGACGACCAGTTCCTCCTTGGTGTCGCTGGCGGTCTCGCCGACGAACTGACCGCGCGGATCGACGAAGTAGCTGGAGCCGTAGAACTCGTTGTCGCCGTACTCCTCCACGCCCACCCGGTTGATCGCGGCGACGAAGTACTCGTTGGCGACGGCCGCCGCGGGCTGCTCCAGCCGCCACAGGTAGCCCGACAGACCGCGCGAGGTGGCGGAGGGGTTGTAGACGAGCTGGGCGCCGTTGAGGCCCAGTTGCCGCCAGCCCTCGGGGAAGTGGCGGTCGTAGCAGATGTAGACGCCGATCCGGCCGACGGCGGTGTCGAAGACCGGCCAGCCGACGTTCCCCGGGCGGAAGTAGTACTTCTCCCAGAAGCCCTTGACCTGCGGGATGTGGTGCTTGCGGTACTTGCCGAGGACGGTGCCGTCGGCGTCGATGACGGCCGCGGTGTTGTAGTAGAAGCCGGACTGCTCGACCTCGAAGACCGGGACGACGACGACCATGCCGGTCTCCCGGGCGAGGTCCTGCATACGGCGCACGGTCGGGCCGTCCGGCACCGGCTCGGCCCAGCGGTAGTGCTCCGGCTCCTGCACCTGGCAGAAGTACGGCGCGTTGAAGACCTCCTGGAAGCCGATCACCTTCGCACCCTGCGCGGCCGCCGCCCTGGCGTGCTCCTCGTGTTTCGCGATCATCGATTCGGTGTCGCCGGTCCAGGTCGCCTGGACCAGTGCGGCACGCACAACATCGGCCATGGGCTGCTCCTTTGTCGATGCGTCAGCCTGCGGTGCGCGCGTCTACTCGCGTGGAGGCGACCGTAAGGGTCGTCACCGACCGTGGCAAGACCATCTCTCTGCGCGGCGCGGCGGGGTGGAGCCGGTCAGGGCGCGGCGGGGAGGCCGGCGGCGCGCAGGGCGTGCGCGAGGTCGCGGTGGCGGTCCCGGGAGACGGCGCGGGCCGCGGCCAGCAGCGGCGGCCCGAGGGCACCGGGGTTCGCCGCGACCAGCGCGGCCGCCTCGTCGGGGGTGCGGGACCGGGCCACCCCGGCCAGCAGTTCCTCGAACTGGCCGGGGCGACCGAGGTCGAGCAGGGCCAGCGCGGTCGCCGCGACCTCGGCGACGGGGCGGGCCACGCTCTGCCGGAGCAGCGTCGTACCGTCGGCGGGGCGGCCCGCAGCGGCCAGCGCGTCGGCAGCGGCGGCGAGCCCGGCGGGCGGCAGACCGGCCGCCTCCCAGAGCAGGACCGGGACGTCGGAGGCGAGGCCGACGCCCTCCAACGCGGCGAGGAGGAGAGGGAGTTCGGAGGCCGGACGGGTCGCGGCGGCGCACAGTTCGGCGTGTGCGGGGCCGGTCGCGCCGGTCGCGCGGAGCCGGGCGAGGCGGTGCGCGGTGGCGGTGGCGACGCGACGGGCATCGGGTCCGGGGTCGGCGGGCGGGGCATCGTCGGGTGCGCCACTCTCCGCGTCCGGCGCGGCATACGCCCCGGCGAAGCGGGCGCCGCGCGGGGCCGGTCGGGACGCGGCGGCGGGCTGCGCCGTGGGGGGCTCGACGGTCACCGGGTCGGCGTACGACGGCCCGTCCGACAGCTCCAGCCCGGCGAACCGCGCACCCCGGGGGCGGGCCGTCCGCGCCCCGGCCCGGGGGCGGACGGCCGCGGCGGGCGACTCGGGGTCGGCCTCGACGGGTAAGTCCGGGACGGCTTCGGCGGGTGGTCCCGGGAAGACTTCGGCGGGCGCCCCCGGAAGGGTTTCCGCGGGTGGTCCCGGGACACCCGCCGCAGCGTCGGACGCCGGGCCCGGCCGGTCCGGCAGCGCCGCCAGGCGGGCCCGCAGCTCCCGCACCCGGGCCTGCGCGCGGGCCAGGTCGTCCCGGGCCCAGGCCAGTTCCCGGGAGAGCTGCGCCTCCTCGGGCGGACCGGCGGCGGCCCGGGCGACGGCCTCCAGTTCGCGGGCGCGCCGCGCGGCCCGCTGTTGCTCGCGGAGCATCAGCTCCAGCCGCTCCCGGAGGGCGGGTCGGCTGCCGGGCCGGGCGTCGTGGTCGGCGACCGCACGGGCGTGCAGCAGTCTGGCGCGCGGCTCCGCGGTGCGTACCGCCCGCTCGCCATGGCGCGCCGCGAGATCGCGCAGCAGCGACTCCACCACGTCCCAGGGCGGCACCTCCCGGCCCTCCAGGCAGGCTCGCAGGCCCTCCGGGTCGCGCCGCGCGAAGACCCCGTACCACCCGGCCGCCGGGTCGAGCAGCCGCCCGAGACCGGTCAGGTACCGGGCAAACTCCGTAGCGGGCGGCAGGAGTTGAGTGTCCGTCATACCGTGCCCTCCCCCTGCGGACCGGACTTCTCCGGCCTGACCGCATTGGACACCCGGCATGTTTCGGGGAGGGTGCCGGGCGTGCTACGGGGACTTTTCCGAACCCTCAGGCTGCTCGCCCGTCACCCCTGACCGACCGGTCCTGCGACAGGCCGACCGGTTCTGCGAGTCAAAGCAGGTGGTCCGCCTTGCCCGCCTTCACCTCTCGGATCAACGTACGCAGGGCCTCTATCGAGTCGGTGAGGTAGCGATCCTCCTCGCCGTTGACGGCGATATAGGCGTTGCCGTCGGCGTCGGTGCCCATTCTGAAGCAGTTGTTGCCCTCGCCGCAGAACGGGGCTTCCCAGGTGATGTCAGACATTCGCTCTCCTACAGTTGTCGCGCGATGGCGTGAATGAAGTCCCGTGACCGCTCGGGCGTCAGAGCGTTCTCCGCCATCCAGTCAAGGTGCGCTCGGTACTTGGCGAGTTGAGCCTCGGCGTGAGTGAATTCCGGCCCGTGCGCGGAGTCGAGTTGCACGGTGTCGAGTCGGGGAACGGCACCTTCGGCGTAGAGGAGGGCGTGGCCTGCGCCCGGGAACGCACCGCATTCAACAGGAATCACCCTTAGTTCCGGCCGTCCGCGCTCAGGTGGAGCTTGGTGGTGAACCCGCCGCGCGAGCGGCCCAGCCCCTCACCTCCCGCACCACCTCCACCAGCCGGCCGCACAGGCTCTGCCACGGCGTCTCGCCCTGATGTTCGTGCAGTTCGGCCCCCTTTGACACCGGGACCGGCGGCGGATCATTGCGGGCGCCGGCCGCATGCTGGTGGGCGCGGACGACGGTGGAGTCGACCGAGATGTCCCAGTCGATCTCACCCGCGGCGTCAGCTGCCGCCTGGACCTGCTGGAGCAGATGCTCCCACGTGCCGTCGGCCGACCACAGCCGATGGCGTTCATAGACGGTCTTCCAGGGCCCGAACCGTTCCGGCAGGTCACGCCACTGCACCCCGGTCCGCACCCGATGCAAAATCCCGTCGATGACCTGCCGATGGTCCCGCCACCGGCCACAACGCCTGTTACTGACCGGCAGAAACGGCCGCAGCCGTTCCCACTCGGCATCACTCAGATCGCCCCGCCCCATGTCCACATCAACGACCTGAGCCAGGGATAGTCACATGATCGACCGGACAAGTCCTAGTGAGACATGCTCGCGCTCCGACGCAACGCAGAGGTGGTCGAGCTGGGCTTGAGTGACCTTGCGACCACCGAACTGCATGCGCAGCGCCGCTTCATGTACGTATCCCACGTAGGGCCGAGCAATGTCTTCCTCAAGGATGCATTGCCGCTCGATCCGGTGGCTGACGCGAAGCTCGATCTCCAGCCGCGACAGTGACGGGAGGACCGCGCCGAACACGGCTCGTGCGTAGTCTTCGGTGTGCAACAGACCCGGCACGTGCACACTCTGGGCCGTGAACAGGCGCTTCGCGTGCCACTCAAGCTCGGCGATGTCGAGCAGACCGGACGGGAGTCTCCCCCGATACTCCTCCCACCAGCCGCGTTCCTGCCCCTCGGCCATCGTCACCAGGGCGTCGACGTAAGCAGCATCGGCACACGCATAGTTACAGGCCAGGGTCCGTACGCGCTCAGGGCTGGTAACACGGATTCCGGACTCCATGTTGGAGATCTTCGTCCGGTCCAAGCCCAGCAGACCGGCCGCGTAGTCAGTGCTGACCTCCGCAGCAACCCTGAGTTTGCGGAGTTCAGCCCCCAGGCGCTTCTGGCGCTCGGTGGGAGTACGTCGCGTCGCCATGCCGTCCTCTCTGGATCGGATGCGGCCAGTCTGCCGTGAGAGCTCGCCGACAGTCCAACTCGATAGTGGCAATTGCCACTCTAACGGTGGCGCCTTGTCATCAGGGGCGCTAGCTTCGAGTAACGCGCAAGCCACACACCGCAACCGCCGGAAGCGCACCGCGCGAGCGTGCCCGCCTGCCCTGGAGCGGGGGCGTTCGCACCCAGGGAGGCAGGCCACCGGCGCCGTCGGGAGCGCGCGCACCCAACCACCTGATATCAGCGAGGGGTTCAGCCATGCCCGTCATCCCACACCCGTCTCCGTTCCCTGCACCCGCACCCGCACCCGCACCGCAACGGCCGCGCGTCCCCACCACCCCCTCCCACTGGCTGTTCCCGGGCACCGCCGCCTCCGTGCAGCGCGCCCGACAGGCCGTCACACAGGCACTGCTCGCCGGAAACTCCACGCAACTGGCCGACGACATCGCCCTGTTGACGTCCGAGCTCGTCACCAACGCCGTGCGGCACGGAACCCGGTACGACGAAGAGCAGCTGGTCGAGCTGATTCTGTGGCCCGCCGACGGCCACTACTGGCTGGCGGTGTCCGACCCGGGAGCAGGGCAGCCAGTCCTCAGGGCGGCCACACCCGACGCTCGTCGCGGCAGGGGGCTGGCTCTGGTCGACGCGGTCTCCGCCGCCTGGGCGGTCGTGCCGCGCCATCCCTGCGGGAAGTCCGTCGTCGCCGGGGTCCGGCTGCACGGCGGGTGACATGGGTGACACCCGACAGGGAAACTTGCAAGTTTTACTTGCAAGTTTCCCTGTCGTTCTCCTACGCTCGAAGCATGCCCGACAAGAAACAGGAACGGCTCGCCACCGACCTCGGCGCGACCGTGTCCCTGCTGATGCGCCGGCTGCGCGCCGCGTCGCCGCAGGGCGAACTGACCCCCACCCAGCGCGCGGTGCTGGCGCGGATCGACGCCGACGGACCGGCCACGATCGCGGCCCTGGCCCGCGCCGAACTGGTGCGCCCGCAGTCGATGCGGGTGACCGTCGGCGCGCTGGAGGAACACCGGATACTCGCCCGCAGCCCGCACCCCACCGACGGCCGCCAGGTGGTCTTCTCGCTCACCGACGAGGGCCGCCGGGTGCTCAGGGACGTCCGCGCCGCCAAGAACGACTGGCTCGCCGTGGCCATCGCCGACCGGCTGACCGGCGACGAACAGCGGACGCTGGCCGAGGCCACCGCGCTGATCCGACGGCTGACCGAGGAATGAGCACCCCCGGCGCCCCCGACCAGGCCCCGGACCGGGCCCCCGACCGTACCGCCGGACGGGCCGGCGCATCCAGCGAGCTCACCTCCGGCGAGTCCGGATTCGGGGCCCGCCTGATGACCCCGCTGCTGCTGGGGTCGCTCCTCAACCCCATCAACTCGACGATGATCGCCACCGCGCTGGTGGCCATCGGCCGGGACTTCCGGGTCGGCGCCGCCGGCACCGCCTGGCTGGTGTCGGCGATGTACCTCGCCAGTGCGGTGGGGCAGCCGGCGCTGGGCCGCATCGCGGACCGGATCGGGCCGCGGCGGGTCTTCGTCGGCGGCACCGTCGCGGTCTGCGCGGCGGGCCTCCTCGGGGCGCTGGCGCCGGCCTTCGCCCTGCTGGTGGTCTCCCGGATCCTGCTCGGCGCCGGCACCGCGGCGGCCTACCCGGCGGCGATGGCGATGCTGCGGGCCGAGTCGCGGCGGGTGGGCCGTCCCACGCCCCGGAAGGTCCTCGGCCGGATCTCGCTGGCCGCGCTGGCCAGTGCGGCGGTCGGGCCCACGCTCGGCGGGCTGCTCGCCGCCACCGCGGGCTGGCGGGCGGTGTTCGCGGTCAACGTCCCGCTCGCGCTGCTGGCGCTGGTCAGCGCCCTGGCCTGGCTCCCGCACGACCGGAACGGCCGGAAATCGACCACCGCCGACGGGGCCGGCGGCCCGGCCCGCGGCTCCCTCGACCCGTTCGGGATCGCGCTCTTCGCCTCCGCGCTGACCTGCGCGATGTTCTTCCTGCTGCGGCTGGACGCGCCGCGCTGGCCGCTGCTCGTACCGACCGCGGTGCTGGCCGCCGTCCTGGTGTGGTGGCAGCTGCGCCATCCGCAGCCCTTCCTCGACCTGCGGATGCTGGCCCGCAACCGCCCGCTGGTGCTGACCTATCTGCGGCACGGCCTGGCCTATCTGCTCATCTACTGCGTCCTGTACGGCTTCAGCCAGTGGCTGGAGCAGGCGCACGGCTTCTCGTCCTTCCACGCCGGGCTGGTGATGCTGCCGATGTCCGGCGCGGCCGCGGTGTGCTCGCTGGCCGGGGCCCGGGCGAAGGGCGTCCGCGCGCCGCTGGCGGTCGCCGCGGTCTGTCTGATCGCGGGCAGCGCGGTCTTCCTGCTGCTGCGCGGCACCAGTGCGCTGCCGGTGCTGCTGGTCGCCGCGGCGCTGTTCGGCATCCCCCAGGGGCTGGCGTCCACCGGCAACCAGGCCGCCGTCTACACCCAGGCGCCGGCCGACGGCGTGGGCGCGGCCGCCGGGCTCCAGCGCACCGCGCAGTACCTCGGCGCGATCGCCGCGGCCGGCCTGATCGGGCTGGTGTACGGGCCGCGCGCCACGGACACGGGGCTGCACGCCATCGCGCTGACCGGCGCGGTCCTGGGGGTGCTGCTGCTCGTCCTCACGCTCGCCGACCGCAGCCTGCGCACCACCGGCCGCCGGACCCTCGGCTGATCACGCCACGACAGCCGTTCCCCGACGGCCGCGCGTCTCGACAGTCGCTTCCCTCGACGAGCGCTTCCCTCGACGAGGGATCCCCCCAACCACCAATCCTCCCAACCGCCCTTACGCACCCAGGAGTTATCGTGCCCGCCAGTGTCCTCGACCCGACCACCGCGCTGGTCCTGATCGACCTTCAGAAGGGCATCACCGGACTGCCCACCGTCCATCCCGCCGCCGAGGTGGTGGCCCGCGGGGCCCGGCTGGCCGCGGCGTTCCGTGCCCACGGACTGCCGGTGGTCCTGGTGAACGTCACCGGCGGCGCGCCGGGCCGCACCGAGGCCGGGCGGGCTGGCGGCACCGGCACCCCGCCGGCCGACTGGGCCGAGCTGGTCGCCGAAGTCGACCGGCAGCCCGGCGACATCCTCGTCACCAAGCAGCGGTGGGGCGCCTTCCACGGCACCGAGCTGGACGCGGAGCTGCGCCGGCGCGGCGTCACCCAGGTCGTGTTCGCCGGGATCGCCACCAGCATCGGCGTGGAGTCCAGCGCCCGCGCCGCACACGAGCACGGCTACCACGTCACCGTCGCCGTCGACGCGGTGACCGACCTCGACGCGGAGGCGCACCGCAACAGCGTGGAGCGGATCTTCCCGCGGCTGGGCGAGACCGACACCACGGAGGCGATCATCGGTCTCCTGGGTTGAGGTCGGCGGCTGATGCGGCGGCCTGTCGCGGGGGCCGCCGCTCGTGCCAGCGCAGGGCGTCCTGGAGTTGGGCGGCCAGCGAGATCAGCCGCGGTTCGCCGTGCGCCGGGCCGAGCAGTTGGGCGCCCAGCGGCAGCCCGTCCGCGCTGAAGCCGGCCGGGACGCTGACGCCCGGCCAGCCCAGCACGTTCCACGGCCAGGCGTACGGGCAGGCCGCGATCATGGCCTTGTCGGTCTGCCAGCCGCTGAGCCTGGCGAGGGCGCCGACGCGCGGCGGCGGGGTCGCGGTGGTCGGCGTCAGCAGGACGTCGTAGGAGCCGAACAGTGCGCCGATGCGGTGCTGTTGCCGGCGCTCCACGGCGCGGGCCCGGCGCAGCGGCAGCCCGCCGAGCAGTCGGCCCAGCCGGGCCGCCTCCTGGGTGCGGCGGTCCAGCAGCCGGGGGTCGGGGACCCGGGCGGCCCACTCGCCGACGCCGGCGGTGGCGCGCGGCAGGAAGGACAGCCCGACCATCCCGTAGTCCGGTTCGGCCTCCTCGACGAAGTGGCCGAGGCCGGCCAGGGTGCGGGCCACCGCGGTCACCGCGGCCCGGACGTCCGGGTGCAGCGACTTGCGGGTGAAGGTGGCGGCGGCCTTCCAGGACAGTGCGATGCGCAGCCGCCCGGGGTCCCGGCCGGCGGCCTCGCGGGCCGCGATGGCCGGCGGCCGGTGCAGGTCCCCGTCGTGGTTGCCGCTGGCGACGTCCAGGAGCAGCGCGGCGTCCTCGACGGTGCGGGCCAGCGGGCCGATGCCGGTGATGCCCTGGAACGCCTCGGGGTCCGGCCAGGTCGAGATCCGGCCGCGCTGGGGTTTGATGCCGACGAGGTGGGACCAGGCGGCCGGGATCCGGACCGAGCCGGCGCCGTCGGTGCCGAGCGCGGCGGGGACCAGGCCGGCGGCGACCGCGGCGGCCGAGCCGCCGGAGGAGCCACCGGGGGTGTGCGCGAGGCTCCAGGGGTTGCGGGTGTCGCCGAAGGCCGGGCCCTCGGTGAACGGCCACTGGCCCAGTTCGCAGGCGTTGGTCTTGCCGACGATGATCGCGCCGGCCAGGCGTAGCCGCCGGACCACCTCGGAGTCGTGCGGTTTGGGCGGGAACACCCCGGCGCAGCCGAACGCGGTGGGTTCGCCCGCCACATCGGTGTCGTCCTTGACCGCGACCGGCACGCCGAGCAGCGGCAGCCGCTCCCCGGCGGCGAGCCGGCGGTCCGCCTCCGCGGCCTCGGCGAGCGCCGCCTCGGCCCGCACCCGGCGGAAGGCGTTGATGGTGTCCTGGCTGGCCGCGATGCGGTCCAGCGAGCGGTGCACCAGGTCGGTGGCGGTGACCCGCCCGTCGGCCAGGGCCTCGGCCTGCTCGGCGAGGCCCTCCCACTGTCCGTCCAGGCGGCCGGCGGGCCCCGGGCGGTGCGGGCGTTCCGGGGACGGCCCGGTCTGGCGTTCCTGGCTCTCGTCGACACTCACGCTGCGTGCCCTCCCTGGGACCGCTCATTCGAACGAACGGTCCCAGGAGGCTAATCGGCTCAGCGAGGGGCGGCAACGACGCCGCGCGGCGCGACACGGCGACGACACACGGACGGCACACACGGCCCGTCCGGGTGTCGCCGGCGGCGACGACCGGCCCCCGCAGGGGCGTTACGGCGCGGGGTGGACGACCATCGCGGAGCCGCCGCCGCGCCGGACCTTCTCGGCCGCCGCGAGCCAGCGGCCGTCCGGCAGCCGCTGTACGCCGGTGGCCGCGCCGATCTCCGGGTTCAGTTTGAAACTGTGGCCGAGGGCCTCCAGTTGCTTGCGCAGCGGGCTGTCCCACAGGGCCGGTTCGAGCTCGGTGGCGGCGGCGTTGCGCTGGCTGGCGCGCGGTGCGGCGATGGCGTCCACCAGCGGCATGCCGCGGTCGAGGTGGTTGACGAGGGTCTGCAGCACGGTGGTGATGATGGTGGCGCCGCCGGGCGAGCCCAGCGCCAGCACAGGGGTGCCATGGCGCAGCACGATGGTCGGGGAGATGGACGAGCGGGGCCGCTTGCCGGGGCCGGGCAGGTTCGGGTCGTGCACGGCCGGGTTGGCCGGCGCGAAGGAGAAGTCGGTGAGTTCGTTGTTGAGCAGGAAGCCGCGGCCGGGGACGGTGATGCCGCTGCCGCCGGTCTGCTCGATGGTGAGGGTGTAGGAGACGATGTTGCCCCACTTGTCGGCGACGGTGAGGTGGGTGGTGTTCTCCCCCTCGTACGTCGTCGGGGCGGCCGGGCCGGTGGTGCCGCAGGGCGTCGGGTGGCGCGGGTCACCGGGTGCGAGCGGGCTGGTGAGTGCCTTGCCGTCGTTGATCAGGCACTCCCGGGAGGCGGCGAACCGCTTGGAGGTCAGGCCCTTGACCGGGACGTTCTCGTAGGCCGGGTCGCCGACCCAGCGGCCGCGGTCGGCGAAGGCGATCCGGCTGGCCTCGATGTAGCGGTGCAGGAACTGCTTCTCGGTCAGGTGCGAAAGGTCGCTCTTCTCCAGGATGTTGAGCGCTTCGGCGACGCTGGTGCCGCCGGAGGAGGACGGGGCGATGCCGTAGACGTCCAGGCCGCGGTAGGTGGTGTGGGTCGGCGCGTGGCCGAGCGTCCGGTAGGCGGCGAGGTCGGCGGTGGTCAGGGCGCCGGGGCGGATCTTGCGGGTGCTCCCCGCGCGGACCGGTGGCCGCTGGACGGTGCGGACGACGTCCCGGCCGATCGCGCCGTGGTAGAGGGCGCCGACGCCCTTGCGGCCCAACTCCTGGTAGGTGCGCGCCAGGTCGGGGTTCTTCAGCGTCGAGCCGACGACCGGGAGCTTGCCGCCGGGCAGGAAGAGGGCGGCGGTCGCCGGGAAGTCGCGGAAGCGCGCCTCGTTGTCGGCGGTCTGCTTGCGGAAGGTCGGATCGACGGTGAAGCCCTTCGCGGCGAGCTGCTCGGCGGGCTTGAGGACCTGTGCCAGGGAGCGGCTGCCCCACTTCTTGAGGGCGCTGTCCCAGGTGGCCGGGGTGCCGGGGGTGCCGACGCTGAGTCCGCTGGTGACCGCGTCGTCGAACGGTATGGGCTTGCCGTTCTCCAGGAAGAGGTCCTTGGTGGCGGTGCGGGGGGCGGTCTCCCGGCCGTCGAGGGTGCGGATGGTCTTGGTTCTGGCGTCGTAGTAGACGAAGTAGCCGCCGCCTCCGACGCCGGCCGAGTAGGGCTCCGTGACGCCGAGGGCGGCGGCGGTGGCGACCGCCGCGTCGACCGCGTTGCCGCCCTTGCGGAGCACTGCGATGCCGGCGGCGGAGGCGTCCGCGTCGACGCTGGCGACCGCCCCGCCGTAGCCGACGGCGACCGGGGTCTTGGCGGGGGTGCTGCCGGGGACGGCGGGGCCGGGCCGGGGTGCCGCGGTCCGGGCGGCGGCCGGGACCGCCATCAGGGAGCCGGCCAGCGCGGCGGTGACTCCCAGGACGGTGAGACGTCGGGCGTTCGACATACCTGGACTTCCTCCTAGGGCGGTGCGAAGGGGGCGGCAGGGGCCGGAGCCTACCGGCGTCAACAGCGCGCCGACAGGGGGTATTTCGAGTGCCGACCACTGCTCGGCGGGACGGTCCGCGGGCCGGGACGGTTCGGGGCCGAGCCGCACGGTCCCGCCGTATCCGTATGGAACGGGACAAGCCGTACGGTCCGGCGGCCCGCCACCGAACACCGGCCCGACAGCGGCTACGCTCGCCCGCCATGGATGACACCCTGCTGCCGCTCCTGACCGCGGCGCTGGCCCTCGTCGTGGGGCTGGCCGCCGGCTGGGCCGGGCTCTCCGCGGCCACCCGCCGCAAGCTCGCCCGCGAACAGGGCTTCTTCGGGCTGCCCGACGGATCCGAGTGCGTCCTGGTCACCCACCGGGACAGCGCCTCGGCCCAGTGGAGCATCCCGCGGCACGACGCACTGGCGCTGCTGGGGCTGGCCTCGGTGATCGAGAACTGCGGCGCGCACCCGGAGGTCGCCCCGCACGACACCGGGCTCCAGGGCTTCGGGGCGCGCACCGAGTTCTGCGTCGGCGACCCGACCGCGCACCGCCGGCTGGCCGCGCACATGGCGAACCTGCTGCCGGGCGTCGCGGTCCACCCGGGTGACGCGACGGGCGCCGGCCGGGGCGCCCTCACCGTCGGCGGGACGACGTACCGGCTGGAGCCGGGGGCGGTGGAGTACGTGCTGCTGGCCCGGCTGACGGCCGGGGAGGGCGGCCGGCCGGTGTTCCTGGCGGCCGGTCAGCGGCCGGTCACCCACCGGGCCGCGGTCCGCCATCTGGTACGCAACCGGTCCCGGCTGGCCCGCCGGTACGGCACGGACGGGCAGTTCGCGCTGCTGCTGAAGGTGGTCAACTCGCAGGCGTACGGGCCCGATGTGGTGGAGCTGGTGGCCGACGTCAGCAAGGCGGCGCTGGCGCCGGCGGAGACCAAGGGGCAGCACCGGGCGACCGCCTGAGGCCGCTTCACCGACGGGCGGGGGTCCGACTTCTCTGCCAGGCTCGGGGCATGACTCCCCGCCCGCGCACGCCCTTGGTGCACTGGACCGGTGTGCTGCCGGTCGCGGCGGTGGTGCTGCTGGCCCTCATCTGGGGCCGGTCGCTGCCCACCGCGCTGGTGGGCGCGGTGTCGCTGTTCCTGGCCGCGGCGGTGCTGGCCGCGGTCCACCACGCGGAGGTGATCGCGCACCGGGTGGGCGAGCCGTTCGGGTCGCTGGTGCTGGCGGTCGCGGTGACCATCATCGAGGTGGCGCTGATCGTCACGCTGATGGTCGACGGCGGGGAGAAGAGCGCCGGGCTGGCCCGGGACACGGTCTTCGCGGCCGTCATGATCACCTGCAACGGCATCGTCGGGCTCTGCCTGCTGGTCGGTGCGCTCAAGCGGCGGGTGGCGGTCTTCAACGCCGAGGGCACCGGGGCGGAGCTGGCCTCGGTCGCCACGCTGGCCGGGCTGAGTCTGGTGCTGCCGTCCTTCACCACCACCACGCCCGGGCCGCAGTTCTCCGGTCCGCAGCTGGTCTTCGCGGCGCTCGCCGCGCTGGCGCTGTACGGGCTGTTCGTCACCACCCAGACCATCCGGCACCGGGACTACTTCCTGCCGGTCACCACGGCCGGCGAGGTGATCGACAGCGAGGACCACGCCGACCCGCCGTCCCTCAGGGCCGCGCTGAGCAGTCTGGGGCTGTTGGTGCTGGCACTGGTCGCGGTGGTGGGGCTGGCCAAGGCGGTCTCGCCCACCATCGAGTCCGGGGTGGCCGCGGCGGGCCTGCCGTCGTCCGTGGTCGGCGTGGTGATCGCGCTGCTGGTACTGCTCCCGGAGACCATCGCGGCGGTCCGCGCGGCCCGCCGGGACCGGATCCAGACCAGCATCAACCTCGGCCTGGGCTCGGCCATGGCCAGCATCGGCCTGACGATCCCCGCGGTCGCGCTGGCCACGATCTGGCTCAAGGGTCCGCTCGTCCTGGGCCTGGGGGCCAGCCACATGGTGCTGCTGGCGCTCACCGTCGTCGTCGGCACCCTGACGGTGGTGCCCGGCCGAGCCACCGTGCTCCAGGGCAGCGTCCACCTGACGCTGCTGGCGGCGTACCTCGTGCTGGCGGTCAGCCCCTGAGGGGACGCGCGGGCCGCCCGTCGTCCACGGCGGCGGGAGGCGGGCGGCGACCCGAGGCCGGCCAGTGACACAGGGTGATCAAGGCGTGAGGGTCGTCACTCTGCGCTCCGGCCCCCGACTCGATGGTTTATCGTTCAATTGGCAGCGTGCCCCATGGGCCGCGCCCCACGATCCGCCCCGGTCGGGTTCCCCCGTCCGGCCGGGGCTTCCCCCTCCTCCCGGCCCGGTACGGCGGCCTCCGCCCCCGTACGCCCGCCGCCGGACCACCCGTCTTGCTCCCCCCGCATGCCGCCGCGCCGGAACGCGCCTTGAATGCGAGGCATGTCGTTGCCGAATGCGCCGGGCCGCCGGCGGCCCGAAGGGGCCCTGGGGCGCCTCGGGGAGTGGTGTGCCCGACACGCCGTGACCGTCGTCGTGCTGTGGCTGGTGGGACTGGCCGGCGTCCAGATACTCCAGCGGACGTTCGGCGGGGCCCACGCCGACGACTTCTCGCTGCCCGACGCCCGGTCCACCCGGGGGCGGGCGGTCCTCGCCGCGCACCAGCCGACCGCCGGCGGATTCGCCGGCCAGGTGGTGCTGCACGCCGGCCGGCCGCTGACCGGCCTCGCCGGCCCGATCGCGCGCGCCACCACCGACCTGGCCGGGCTGCCGGGCGTGGTGTCCGCGCAGGGCCCGCTGCCGCCGTCCGAGGCGCCGCACACCGGGCCGCGCCGGGCCGACGGCCGGACCGGGTACCTCACCGTGCGGTTCCGGGAACCGCCGGGGAGCCTGCGGCCGGAGGTCCTGCCGGGCGTGGACCGGGCCGTGGCGCCGCTGCGCGCGGCGGGCGTCCAGGTGGAGTACGGCGGGGCGCTGGGCGACCTGGCACGCCCGGGCACCGACGACCGGCTGAGCGAACTGCTCGGGTTCGCGGTGGCGGGGCTGGTGCTGCTGGCGGGGTTCGGCAGCGTGCTGGCCGCCGGGGTGCCGCTGCTGACCGCGCTGATCGGCGTGGTCTGCGGGCTGGGCTGCCTGGGGCTGCTGGCCGCCGCGTTCACCTTCGCCGCCGTCTCCCCCACCCTGGCCACCATGATCGGCCTCGGCCTGGGCATCGACTACGCGCTGTTCCTGATCACCCGTCACCAGCAGCTGCTGCGGGACGGCGCGGACCCGGCCGTGGCCGCGGGTCGGGCGGTGGCCGGCAGCGGGCGGGCGGTCCTGGTCTCCGGCGGGACCGTGCTCGTCGCGCTGGCCGGGCTGGCCGTCACGGGCGTCGGCTTCCTCGCCGCGCTGGCCGCCGCGGCGGCCCTCACCGTGGTCACCGCGGTGCTCGGCGCGCTCACCCTCGTCCCGGCCCTGCTCGGGCTGCTCGGCCGGCGGATCGACCGGTTCCGGGTGCGCCGCCCGGTCGCCGCGGCCGGGGAACCCGGCGCCGGGGCGCACCGCGGGCTGCGCGCCGCCCGGCGGGTGACCCGTCATCCGTGGCCGCATCTGGTGGGCGGGGTACTGGTGCTGGCGGTGCTCGCCGTCCCGGCGTTCTCGATGCGGCTGGGACACCTCGACGACGGCACGGACCCGCCGTCGGCCACCGGCCGGCGGGCGCACGACCTGGTGTCCGCGGCGTTCGGGCCCGGTGCGACCGGGCCGCTGACACTGGTCGTCGACCGGAGCGCGGTGCCGGAGGCCGACCGTCCGGCGCTGGCGGACCAGGCCCGGCAGGTCCTCGGGCGGATCCCCGGCACCACCGCGGTCACCCCGCTCCGGGTGTCCCCGGACGGCGCGGTGCTGTCCGCCACCGCCTATCCCGCGCACTCCCCGCAGGACGCGGAGACCGCCGCGCTCACCCGCCGCCTGGCGGACTCCGTGCTCCCCCGGGCACTGCGGGGTTACGAGGCCCACGGCTATGTCACCGGTGCCACCGCGACCCAGGTGGACTTCCGGGACCTGATCGCCGCCCGGCTGCCGCTGATCCTCGCGGTGCTGGTGTGCCTGGCCTTCCTGACCGTCCTGGTCGTGTTCCGGGGCGTGCTGGTCGCGGCGCAGGCCGCGGTGGTCGCCCTGCTCTCGCTCGCGGCGTCGTACGGGGCGGTGGTGGCGGTCTTCCAGTGGGGGTGGGGCGGCCCCGCGCTGGGGGTCGCGGGCCGGGTACCGGTGGAGGCCCATGTGCCGCTGCTGATGTGCGCGCTCGCCTTCGGGCTGAGCATGGCCTACGAGATCTTCCTGCTGTCCCGGATCCACGCGGGCCGGCCGCGGCACCCCGACCCGGCGGAGGGCGTGGCGCAGGCGCTGGCCGGCACCGCCCGGCTGATCAGCTGCGCCGCACTGGTCCTGGCGGGGGTCTTCGCGGCCTTCCTGCTCAGCGACGACGCGGTGGCGAAGATGCTCGGGCTGGGCCTGGCGGTGGGCGTGCTGATCGACGCGACGGTGGTGCGGCTGCTGCTGGCGCCCGCGGCGCTGGCGCTGCTGGGCCCGCGGGCCTGGTGGGTGCCGTGGTGGCTGGACCGGGCGCTGCCGGTGGTGGATCCGGAAGGGGCGGCGCGACCGCGGCCCCGACCGCCGCGGGCCGCGGAGCCGGTGGGGCAGGCGGGGGCGGCGGAGCACTGACAGCGGGGCCCACCGGGGCCGGCCGGATCGGCGGCGGCCCGGTCGCGGTGCGGCCGCGGCCCCGTCGCGCCCGGCCTGCGGGGACCACCGCCTCCGCCGATCATCGGAGTATGGCCCTGACCCCCAGGGGCGGCGGCGCGGCCCCGCCCCCGTATCCCGTGATCCGGCCGATGCTGGCCGTGCTCGGGCCGCTGCCGCCCGAGCCGGAGCAGCCGGCCTGGGCGTTCGAGGCCAAGTGGGACGGGGCCCGCTGCATCGTCAACGTCTCCGACGACGGCACCGTGCGACTGGTCTCCCGGGCCGGCAACGACGTCACCACGACCTATCCCGAACTGGGCCCGCTCGGGCAGCAACTGCGCGGCCGGCCCGCGGTGCTGGACGGCGAGGTGGTGGTGCTGGACCCCGCCGGCCGGCCCGACTTCGGGCTGCTGCAGCGGCGGATGGGCGTGCTCAACCCGCGCCGCACCGCCCGGCTGGCGATGGAACTCCCCGTTCAGCTGGTGCTCTTCGACGTGATGTATCTGGGCGGGCCGCTGCTGGACGCGCCGTACCACGAGCGGCGGGCGGTGCTGGCCGGGCTGGGGCTGGCCGGACCCAACTGGTCGGTGCCGGGGTACGTGGCGGGCCACGGCCACCAGGCATGGGAGGCGGCGCTGCGCGGTGGCCTGGAGGGCGTGATGGCCAAACGACTGTCCTCGCCGTACCTCCCCGGACTGCGCTCACCCGACTGGGTGAAGACCAAGTACCAGGAGACGCTGGACGTCGTCGTCGGCGGCTGGACGGAGGGACACGGGGCGCTCGGCGGGCTGCCGGGATCGGTGCTGGCGGGTGTCGAGGAGCCGGGCGGGCTGCGGTTCGTGGGCGCGGTGGGCTCGGGCCTCTCCGACCACGAGCGGCGGGAGCTGGCGGGCTATCTGAGCGTGATCCCGCTGGACCACTCGCCGTTCGTCAACGACGTGGAGCTGGCGGGCGTGCACTGGGCGGAGCCGCGGCTGGTGGCCGAGATCGCCTTCAGCGGGTGGACGTCGGCGGGCCGGCTCCGGCATCCGGTCTGGCACCGACTGCGGCCCGATCTGACCTGGTTGGGCTGACCGGGTCGGGCTGCCCGGGGCAGGTCGCACCGCGCCGGGCAGGGCCCCCGGAATTCCGCGAGGACCGGTCTTCCGGCGGAGCCGTCCGGTGGATTCCCCTCGACCGCCGGCGGCGTCACCGGTGGCCGTCGTCGGCGCCAGCAGCGCAACGCCGGCGAGGGCCGCTCCCCCACTCTCCCGATCGCCGGACGCTGGCAGGTGAATCCCGTCCCCCACCGGCGAGTTGGAAATCCCCGCAGCGGCGAATTCTCCGGGCACATCGTCAGGATCGGCCGTGCGCCGGGCGGCTGACATACCGGAGAATTCCCGACGGCCCGGGAAGGATCCGGGGGACGCCGCCCGCGCCCCGACGGAAGGAACCCGCGATGCCCGGCCCCGCCCCCGAGCCCACCCCCGACTCCGCGCCGGCGCCCGACGGCATGGGCAACCGCGCGTCCGGCCGCCGCCCCTTCACCCGCTCCCCCAGCCACTTCGCCGACCGCGTCACCGCCGACGGCCGCGACGGCTGGCCGGTGGCGGCCGGCCGCTACCGGCTGGTGGCCAGCCGCGCCTGCCCCTGGGCGAGCCGCGCGGTGATCTCCCGGCGGCTGCTCGGCCTGGAGGACGCGCTGTCGCTGGCCCTCGTCGACCCCCTCCAGGACGACCGCAGCTGGCGGTTCACCCTCGCCCCGGACGGCCGGGACCCGGTCCTCGGCATCCGCTTCCTCAGCGAGGCGTACGACGCCCGCGAGACCGGCTACCCCGGCGGCGTCAGCGTCCCCGCCCTCGTGGACGTCCCCAGCGGGAAGCTGGTCACCAACGACTTCCAGCAGCTCACCCTGGACTTCGCGACCGAGTGGACGGCGCTGCACCGGCCCGGGGCGCCCGACCTCTACCCCGAGGCCCGCCGCGTGGAGATCGACGAGGTGATGGCGGACGTCTACCGCGACGTCAACAACGGGGTGTACCGCGCCGGTTTCGCCACCGACCAGGACGAGTACGACGCGGCCTTCGGTCCGCTCTTCGACCGGCTGGACCGGCTCGCCGACCGGCTGTCGGACCGGCGCTACCTGGTCGGCGACACGCTCACCGAGGCCGACATCCGGTTGTTCACCACGCTCGTCCGCTTCGATCCCGTCTACCACGGCCACTTCAAGTGCAACCGGTTCAAGCTCGCCGAGGACCCGGTGCTGTGGGCGTACGCCAAGGACCTGTTCCAGACGCCCGGGTTCGGCGACACGGTGGACTTCCACCACATCAAGCAGCACTACTACCGGGTGCACACCGGCATCAACCCCACCGGCATCGTCCCGCTCGGCCCGGACCTCTCCGGCTGGCTGACGCCGCACCACCGCGAGGAGTTGGGCGGCCGGCCGTTCGGCGACGGCACGCCGCCGGGCCCGGTCCACCCGGGCGAGGAGGTCCCTCCGTCGGGGCGCCCCTGACCACCCGACCGGACCGGGCACCGAATGTCGGGTGCGGCAGAGTGGACCTTCCCTAGCGTGAGGAACCGAAAGGGAAGGAGACCGAGGTGCTGGAGCGGCTGAACGAGGCCATGGAGCACATCGAGGCCCACCTCGACCAGCCGGTCGGGGCGGGCGAGCTGGCGCGGATCGCCATGACGTCGGAGTACCACTTCCGGCGGATGTTCTCCGCGCTGGCCGGAATGCCGCTGTCGGAGTACCTGCGGCGCCGGCGGCTGACCGTCGCGGGCGCCGAGGTACTGGCCGGCGAGCGGACGCTGCTGGACATCGCGGTGCGGTACGGCTACGGCTCGGGCGAGGCGTTCGCCCGAGCGTTCCGCAGCATGCACGGCGTGGGCCCGGGCGAGGCCCGGCGGACCGGTGCGGCGCTGCGCTCCCAGCCTCGGATGGCCTTCCGCCTCACCGTCGAAGGGAGCAGCACCATGCAGTACCGGATCGTGGCGAAGGACGAGTTCCGGGTCGTGGGCAAGAAGGCCCGGGTGCCCCTGGTGTACCACGGGGTCAACCCCGCCATCGCCGCGTTCGTCAAGGGCCTGGGTCCGCAGACCCGGCGGCGGATCGAGGAGTTGTCCGACCAGGAGCCGAAGGGGATCGTGTCGGTCTGCGACGACCTCGACCCCGGTCGCGCCGAGGGCAGCGAACTCGACTACTACCACGCCGTGGTGTCGGACGCCCCGGTCCCCGGCGACCTGGACGCGCTCACCGTCCCGGCCGGCACCTGGGCGGTCTTCACCAACACCGGGCCCTACCCGCAGGCACTCCAGACCCTGTGGGGGGACATCTACGCCCAGTGGTTCCCGTCGAACCCGTACCGCAGCCGGCCCGGCCCGGAGATCCTGCGCGTACAGGCGTCGCCGGACGGGGCGGGGGCGACCGCGGAGCTCTGGATACCGGTGGAGCGGACGTCGGTGTGACGGAACGGGGCCCGCCCCGCCAACTCACCGAGACGGACAAGCTGTTGAGGTTCTTCGGCGGCTACTCCGCGCCGGCGTCCTCCGGGGCCCGGCGGGCCAACCCGGCCAGCACGTCGAGGGCCTCGGCCAGGACGTCGAGGGACGGCGAGGACAGCGCCAGCCGCACCGCGTTGGGGACGTGCCCGGCGCCGGCGGCGAAGGCGCCCGACGGGGTGACCGCGATGCCGTGGCGGGCCGCGGCGGCCACGAAGGTGTCCGCCCGCCAGGGCTCGGGCAGCTCCCACCAGCAGTGGTAGGAGTGCGGGTCGGTGCGCAACCGCTGGCCGGCGAGGCGCTCCGCGGCGAGTCGCTGGCGGGCCGCCGCGTCGGCGCGCTTCTCGGCCTCGACGGCGGCGGCGGTGCCGTCGCCCAGCCAGCGCACCGCCGCCTCCAGGGCGAAACCGGACGGCGTCCAGGCGCCGGAGCGGAGCGCCGCGGCGAAGTCGGGGGCGTCCGCGCGGTCCGGGGGCACCAGGAACCCGAGCGTCAGCCCGGAGGCGAGCCGCTTGGAGAGGCTGTCGACGAGCACCGTGCGCTCCGGCGCGAGGGCGGCGAGCGGCGGCAGGTCGGGGCGGAGGAATCCGTAGACCGCGTCCTCGACCGCGCAGAGGTCCAACTCGCCCATGGTGGCGGCGAGTTCCGCGCGGCGGGTGTCGGGCATGGTGGTGCCGAGCGGGTTGTGCAGCGCCGGTTGCAGATAGACCGCGCGCAGCGGGGCGGCGGCGCGCAGCGCGTCGGGGGTGACCCCCTGCTCGTCCATCGCCAGCGGGACGAGGGTGATGCCGAGACGGGCCGCGATGCCCTTGACGACGGGGAAGGTGAGCGCTTCGACGCCGAGGCGCTCCCCGGGCGGGACCAGGGCGGCGAAGGCGGCGGCGAGGGCCTCCCGGCCGCTGCCGGCGAAGAGCAGCCGGTGGGCGTCGGGGGCCCAGCCGGCCCGGGCGAGGTGTGCGGCGGCGGCCTGCCGGGCGGCCGGGGTGCCGGCGGCGGTGCCCGGGCGGAGCGCCGCGGCCCGCGCGTCGCCCTGCTGGAGCAGTTGACCGAGGCTGCGCGCGAGGAGCGCGTCGTGCCCGGGCAGAACGGGGAAGTTGAGCTCCAGGTCGATCCGGTGGCCGCCGGGCTCGGCCAGCGCGGGCTCGGTCGCCGGGGGCGCCGTGCGGACGAAGGTGCCGCGGCCGACCTCGCCCACCGTCAGGCCGCGGCGGCCCAGTTCGCGGTAGACCCGGGCCGCGGTCGAGTCGGCGATCCGTCGCCGCCGGGCGAACCGACGCAGCGGCGGCAGCCGGTCCCCCGGGCGGAGCCGGCCCTGGGTGATGGCCGCGGCCAGCTCGTCGGCGATGGCACGGTAGTCCTCCCCCGTCATTGCTGCTCCCCTCCCCGACATTGCACCGAGCGCATTATTTCTATTGTGCCGAGACAATGCCCCTCATAGCATCGAGCCGTCAACTCCCCGACGCAGCAGGGCCGCAGGTGGTGCGGCAAGGAGAGGCGTGTCATGGCATCGGTGCAATGCGGAGAGATCACGGTCGCCTACGAGGACGAGGGCAGCGGTGCACCGCTGGTCCTCATCCACGGGCACCCCTTCGACCGCTCGATGTGGCGCCCGCAGACGGCACACTTCAGCCGCGCCGGGATGCGGGTGATCGCACCGGACCTCCGTGGCTACGGCGGGAGTTCGGTGGTGCCCGGCAAGACCCTCCTGGAGACCTTCGCCCGGGACGTCGCCGCCCTGCTCGACCACCTCGGGATCGAGCGCTGCGTCCTGGGCGGACTGTCCATGGGCGGGCAGATCGTCATGGAGTGCTACCGGCAGTTCCCGGAGCGGATCCGGGGTCTGCTGCTCGCCGACACCTTCGCGGCGGCGGACACCGCGGAGGGCCGGGCGGTGCGGCTGCGGACCGCGGAACGCCTGCTCGCGGAGGGCATGGACGGGTACGCGCACGAGGTGCTGCCCAAGATGATCGCGCCGGCGAACGTCACGGCGCTGCCGACGGTCGCCGAGCACGTCCTGGGGATGATGCGGAACGCCTCCCCCGAGGGCGCCGCGGCCGCCCTGCGCGGTCGGGCGGAGCGGCGGGACTACACCGGGCTGCTGCCGCGGATCACCGTGCCCACCCTGGTCGTGGTGGGCACGGAGGACGAGTTCACCCCGGTCGCCGACGCCCGCGCGATCCACCAGGCGACGCCCGGTTCGCGCCTGACGGTCATTCAAGGAGCTGGCCACATGCCGAATCTGGAGCGCCCGGAGGAGTTCAACGCGGCACTGACCGAATTCCTGGCGACGATGCCCGCCCAGGTCACGCCGGAGGACTGAGCACGCCGGTGCGCGGCGGACCCCGGCGGCCGTCGGGGAAGACGGTCAGTTCGGTGGCGTCGACCCGGCTGATGGCCGCAACCGTCCGCGGCCCCACTACCCGGCGACCCGCCCGGAGGCCAGCAACGCCGTGTGCGGCAGGGACAGTTGCCCGTCGGGGAAGGGGAGGTGGGGAAGGGCGGCGAGCCGGACGACGGCTCCCGGGGCGGCGGTCGCGGCGCTGCGCACCATGTCGGGTTCGGCGTCCACGGCGGTCACCCGGGCCCCGCGGGCGCAGGCCGCCGCAGCGGCGGTGCCGGTCCCGGTGCCGGCGTCCAGTGCCCGGGTGCCCTCGGTAACGCCCGCGGCGTCCAGCAGCCGCGGGACCGTATACGCGCACAGTCGGCCGAACCCCGCCGCGAACGCGTCGGCGCGGCCCGCCCACGCGAGCCGCTCACCGGCGTCGAACGGCGTCTCCGCCGCGTCCGCCGCGTTCGCCCCCTCCGGACCCGTCACTCCCGCCACGCCGACCCCTCGCGTTTCGTTCCGTCGCGTCCCTTCCGTGAACGTCTCAGGCGGCACCGAACTCTCCCCCGCCGCATCGGCGTTACCCAGCCGTAACCTACCGATGGGTTACCAAGGGTAAGCAACGGACCTTACTCTCCAGTCACATCGGGCCACCGGGCGCCCCTCCTGTCCCAGGATCCTCGGGACAGCGTCCCGTGCGGCTCGCGTCGAGATCTGGAGCAGAAGATGACGTCCTCCCGCACCACGCTGCGCGCCGCCATCGGTACCGTCTCCGCGGCGGTGCTCGCCGGCACGGTCCTCACCGGCGCCCCGGCGAGCGCCGCCCCGGCGCCCGCCCGCACCGCGGCCACCGCCCGGCCGGCGGCCACCGGCTCCCCCACCCTGCGGTTCGTCGACATCACCGGGGCCGGCGGGATCACGCTCAAGGCGAACGTCTTCACCCCCGCCGGGGCCGACGGCAGCCGTCGGTACCCGCTCGTCGTGCTGCCCACCAGCTGGGCGATGCCACAGGTCGAATACCTGGCGCAGGCCCGCCGGCTCGCCGAGGCCGGGTACGTCGTGGTCGGCTACAACTCGCGCGGCTTCTGGCAGTCGGGCGGCCAGATAGAGACCGCCGGACCGCAGGACGTCGCCGACGCCTCCAAGGTCGTCGACTGGGCGCTGGCGCACACGCCGGCCGACCCGCACAAGGTCGGCATGGCCGGGGTCTCCTACGGCGCCGGGATCAGCCTGCTGGCCGCCGCGTCCGACAAGCGGATCAAGGCGGTCGCGGCGCTCAGCGGCTGGGCCGACCTGATCGGCTCGATCTACAGCGGGCGCACCCCGCACCTCCAGGCGGCGGCCGTGCTGGGCGGCGCGGGCGCGCTGACCGGCCGGCCCAGCCCCGAACTCCAGCAGGTCCTCAAGGACTTCCTGAGCGCCGACATGTCCAAGGAGAAGGACATGATCGCGTGGGGTCGGAAGCGCTCGCCCGCCACCTACCTCGACCGGATCAACGCCAACGGTGCGGCGATCCTGCTCGGCAACGCCTGGGGCGACTCGCTCTTCCCGCCCGACCAGTACGCGGCGTTCTTCGAGAAGCTCAAGGGCCCCAAGCGGCTGGAGTTCCGCCCCGGCGACCACGCCACCGCCGAAGGGCTGGGGCTGCTCGGACTGCCCAACGACACCTGGAACGACTCCAAGCGCTGGCTCGACCACTACCTCAAGGGCGTCGACAACGGCATCGACCGGGAGCCGCCGGTCCTCCTCAAGTCCCGTTCCACCGGCGCCTACGAGGGCTACAAGAGCTGGCGGGACGTGCCCTCCGCGCACCGCCGGATCGCCCTCGACGGCACCCGGCGCGTCCGCACCGGCATCGACTCCGGCGCCGACGGCGGACTGATCTTCCTCTCCAGCATGCTCGACCAGTTCTTCCGGCTCCCGCCGATGGCGTCGATCCCGCTGCTGCCGCGCTCGGCCGCCGCCGTCTGGCAGTCCGCGCCGTACCCGACCGCGCAGCGGGTGCGCGGCACCACCCGGCTGCACACCACCGTGACCAGCACCGCGAGCAGCGGCACCGCCATCGCCTACCTCTACGACGTCGGCCCGCTGGGCCTGGGCAAGCTCGTCACCCACGCGCCGTTCACCTTCCACGACAAGACCCCGGACCGGCCGTTCGGCGTGGACCTGGACCTCTTCGCCACCGCCTACGACGTACCGGCCGGGCACCGGCTCGCGGTCGTCGTCGACACCGTCGACCCGCTCTACATCGCCCAGAACCCCGCCGGCGCCCGGCTGACGTTCTCCTCCCCGGCGGACGACCCGTCGTATGTCTCGGTGCCGGTCCGCGACTGAGACCACGGGGGCCCCAGGCCCCGGCCATGACCCATCGGGGAGAGGCCCTAGGGCCGTCGCCCTACGGCTCGCGGCCGAAGCGGTGGGCGGGGAAGGCTCGTTACGCTCGCCGCCATGAGGACTCTCCCCCCGCCCCGCGACACCGGGCAACGCAAACGGGACACGCTGCGGCTGCTGGAGACGGAGGAGGACGCCTGGGTGTCGTCCGCCTCCGCCGACGGCGCGGCCACCCTGGTGCCGCTGTCGTTCGTCTGGCACGGCGAGCGCCTGGTGATGTCCACCAAGGGCACGAACCCCACCGCCCGCAACCTCGCCGCCCGCCCGGAGAGCCGGGTGGCGCTGGGCACCACCCGGGACGTGGTGCTGGCCGACTGCACCGTGGAGGTCCTGGCCAACGACGCGCTGCCGCAGGACGCCGCGGACGCCCTCGGGGCCAAGCTCGGCTGGAACCCGCGCGGCCACGCGCCGTGGGTCTTCCTCCGCTTCACCCCGCACCGGCTGCTGGTCTGGCGCGAGGAGAACGAGCTGCCCGGGCGGGAACTGATGCGGGACGGCGTCTGGCGGATCTGACGCCGCACGGGCCGCGCTGGACCACCGGTCGGACCGCCCGCCCCGGTGAACGGGCCGCCGGGCCGGGCCCGTTCACCCCCGCGCCCGGTGGTCCTCCTGCTGGAGCGTCGCCGGCTCCGGGGCCGCCACCCCGCCCGCCTCGACCTTGGGATTGCGCCGCTGCCGCCGGGCGACCCAGGTGGCCGACCAGGACAGCAGCATGCACATCCCGATGTACACCGGCGAGATAATCATGACGACCGGGATGAACGGCAGGTCGTAGTCGAGGTTGGACGCGATGAGCTTGCCGGCGTGCAGGAACTCCTCGTAGGTGATGAGGAAGCCGAGCGAGGTGTCCTTCAGCGCCACCACCAACTGGGAGATGATCGCCGGCAGCATCGCCCGGACCGCCTGCGGCACCAGCACGTACCGCATCACCTGGGTCTTGCGCATCCCCAGCGCGTACGCGGCCTCGCCCTGGCCGCGCTCCACGGCGTTCACCCCGGACCGGAACACCTCCGCCAGCACCGAGCCGTTGTACAGCGTCAGCCCGCTGACCAGGGCCGTCAATGGCTCCGCGCGCAGCGCGACATAGATGAAGAAGATCAGCACCAGCACCGGCATGGCCCGGAAGAACTCCACCAGCAGGGTGCCGGCCCAGCGGATCGGCCGGTGCGCGGAGAGCCGCCCGGCCGCCAGCACCCCGCCCAGCGCCGGCGCCAGCACCGCCGCCAGCCCGAACGCCCGCAGGGTGTTGCCCAGCCCGGTGAGCAGCAGCTCCTGGATGCCCTGATAGGCGAAGGGGGTCCACTTCGCCGCGGTGAACTGGTGGGTGTGGAAGAGGAGGAAGAGGATCCAGCCGACCAGGGCGAGCAGCACCAGCGTCCCGACGAGCCCGACGCACCGGTGCCGGCGCCGGGCCCGCGGACCTGGCAGGTCGTACAGGACGGTGCTCATCGGACCACTCCGTACCGCTTCTCCAGCGCGTTGAAGAGCGCGCTGATGGTCAGGGTCACGAGGAGGTAGCCGACCGCGATCCAGACGAAGGACCAGATGATGCTGTAGCCCCTCTCGTTGAGCGGCCGGTAGACGCCGAGGAGTTCGACGACGCTGAACGAGCCGGCGATCGCGGAGTTCTTGGCCAACGCGATCAGGGTCGATCCGATGGGCGGGATGACCGCGCGGAACGCCTGCGGCAGCACCACCAGGCCGAGCGTCTGCGGGAAGGTCATGCCCAGGCTGCGGGCCGCCTCGCCCTGCCCGGCCGGCACGGTGTTGATGCCGGCGCGCACCGCCTCGCAGACGAACGCGGAGGTGTAGCAGCCCAGCGCCAGGACCGCGAACAGGGTGAAGGGCAGCACCAGACCGAACCGCGGCAGCCCCAGCAGCACCGCGAAGAACAGCAGGGTCAGTGGGGTGTTACGCAGCACCGTCACCCAGGCCGTGCCGAAGACCCGCAGCGAGCGGACCGGCGCGATCCGGAAGGCCGCCATCAGGAAGCCGAGGACGAGGGCCAGCAGGGAGGCGTAGACGGTCAGTTCGACGGTGCCCAGCAGACCGTGCCCGTAGAGGGAGAGGTTGTCGAGGAGGACGTTCATCGGTCGGTTCCTTGGCTCCTCAGGTCGCCGGGTAGCGGTCGATCGGGGGCGGCGCGGGCGGCGGCATCCCGGACACGCCGAGCGTCGCCTCGTACGCCTTCCGCCAGGTGCCGTTCCGCTCGGCCGCGGCGAGCGCGTCGTCCAGCGCGAACCGCAACGCGTCGTCGTCGCGCCGCACGCCGATGCCGTACGGCTCCTTCGAGAACGGCTCGCCGACGACCTTCAGTTGGTCGGGCACCTTGGCGGCGTAGCCGAGCAGGATCGCGTCGTCGGTGGTGACCGCGTCGACCTGGTACGTCAGCAGGTTGTCCACGCACACCGAGTAGCTGTCGTAGGCGACCAGGACGGCCTTGGGGTACTGGGCCCGGATGCGCTGGTACGCGGTGGAGCCGGCGACCGAGCAGACGCGCTTGCCGGCCAGGTCCTGCGGGCCGCGGATGTCGTGCTCGTCGCTGCGCACCAGCAGCGACTGGCCCGCCAGGTAGTACGGGCCGGCGAAGCCGATCTGCTGCTTCCGTTTGGCGTTGATGGTGTACGTGCCGACATAGAGGTCGATCTGGCCGTTCCGCAGCGCGGTCTCGCGGTTGGCGGAGGCGACGGTGCGGAACGTGACGGCGTGTTCGGGGAAGCCGAGCGCGGCGGCCAGCATCGTGGCGATCTCGATGTCGAAGCCGCGGTAGGTGCCGCTGGCCGGGTCCCGTTCGCCGAGGTAGGGCTGGTCCTCCTTGACGCCGATGACGAGCCGGCCGCGGCGCTTGGCGGCCGTCCAGGTCGGCGAGTCGGACAGCGAGAAGTCCCGGGCCACCGGGTAGCTGGGCAGGTCGGCGGCGGTGGGGCCCTTGACGGGCGGGCTGCCGGGGCGGCCGCAGCCGGCCGCAGCCGGCACGAGGAGGGCGAGCAGCAGCACGGCGAGCAGGGCCGGGCGGGCGCGGCGGCGCGGGGCGGGAAGGTGCGGCATCGCGGCGCGCCGTTCAGTGCTCGACGGTCCGGCCGCCCGAACGGCCCGGGGGCGCTCCCGGCCGCCGGCCGCCCGAGGGCTGCGCGGGGCGTGTGTCGGCCGGGATCCCGCGCGGCTCGGTCAGTGCGTCACGGGCCATGGGCCGCCCCGCCCCCTCTCGTCCGTGCAGCGGAGAGATCGCAACGTACCCATGCGCACGGGGCGCTTCGCCGGTGACACGCGCGGGGCGGGCCGATCGGCCCCGGCGGGTCAGCCCTCCGCGACCTCGGCGTAGAGGTGGGAGAGCTCGGGGGCGCCGTCGTCGGCCCAGGCATGGCCGGCCGCCACCACGTCGATCTCCCGGCCGGACGCCAGCCGCACCACCGGCTGCCCGTCCGGCCAGACGTGCCAGACCGCGCCGCGGACCGTGCGCACCAGGACCGTGCCGAGGTAGAGCCCGGCGTCGTTGCCGAGCCAGGTCAGCACCTCGGGGTCGTCGCGCCACACCGGCTGGAGCTGGTCGAGTTCCTCCAACGACCGTACTGAGTCGTCGAGTTCGACCCCGGCGGTGGCCGCCTGGTCGCGCAGCAACTCGCATTCGGAGAGCAGCTCGACGACGCTCTCGGGATCCGCGCGCACCGACTCGGCCAGCGGCACCGATCCGGCCGCGTCCGTGCGCCTACGCCACTTGTCCAGGAAAGACAGGTTCATGGTGCGAGGGTCCCACCCACCCCCGCACCGCGGCCACAGGGCGCGCGGCGCGGCGATGGGGCCGCCTCCGCACCGCCGTGCGCCACCCCGGCGCATCGGGGAGGCGACCGGCGCACGACCGGCTCACACGTCGAGGTCGACCACCACGGGCGCGTGGTCCGAGGCGCCCTTGCCCTTGCGCTCCTCGCGGTCGACGTAGGCGTCCGAGACGGCCTTGGCGAACGGGGCGTTGCCGTAGACCAGGTCGATGCGCATGCCGCGGTTCTTGGGGAAGGCGAGCTGGCGGTAGTCCCAGTAGGTGTAGGGACGGTCGTACTTCAGCGGGCGGGGCACGACGTCCGACAGGCCGGCCTCGCGCAGGGCGGCCAGGGCGGCGCGCTCGGCCGGCGTGACGTGGGTGAGGCCCTCGAAGACGGCCGGGTCCCAGACGTCCTCGTCGGTGGGGGCGACGTTGTAGTCGCCGAGGACCGCGAACGGGCGGCTGCCCGCGGCGTCCTCGGCCACGGCCGCCTTCAGGGCCTCGAACCAGCCGAGCTTGTAGGTGTAGTGCGCATGATCGACCTCGCGGCCGTTGGGGACGTAGACCGACCAGACGCGGGCCGGGCCGCAGGTCGCGGAGACCGCACGGGGCTCCTGCACACCGTCGTACTCCGGGCCGCCGGGCAGGCCCGTGACCACGTCCGCCAGACCCACCCGGGAGAGCAGCGCGACGCCGTTCCACCGGCCGTTGGCGTTGACCGCGGCCTCGTAGCCCAGCTCGCGGAGCTGGTCGTAGGGGAACTGCTCGTCGGAACACTTGGTCTCCTGGACGCACAGCACGTCCGTGCCGGACTTCTCCAGCCAGGCCAGCAACCTCGGGAGGCGGGCGGTGATCGAGTTGACGTTCCAGGTCGCGATGCGCATATCCGTAAACCTACAGCGCGGCACCGACAATCAGCCCACCACGGTGTGCGCCCCCGGGGTGAGGCGGCCGTGGTCGGTCCCGCCGAGCTTGTCGATCATGCCGTCGTAGACCGGGCGGGCGTGGTCCTGGAGCAGGCTGTCGTGGATGTCGATGGCCCGGCGCGGGGCGACCGCGCGGAGGTAGTCGATGATCTCGGCGACCTTGTTCCAGGGGGCGTGGACCGGCAGCAGCAGGGTGTCGACGGCGCGGCCCTCGGGGACGGTCAGCGCGTCGCCGGGGTGGAAGACGGTGCCGTCCAGGAGGAAGCCGACGTTGGTGATGCGCGGGATGTCGGGGTGGATCACCGCGTGCAGCTGCCCGTACACCTCGACCTCGAAGCCGGCGGCGGTGAAGGCGTCGCCCTCGCCGACGGTGTGCACCCGGCCGGGGAAGGCCGCGGAGATCTGGTCGGCGACGCTGGCCAGGGTCCAGATCTCGGCGGCGGGCTCGGCCTCCATGGCCCGTCGCAGCCGGCCCTCGTCGAAATGGTCCAGGTGCTCGTGCGTCACCAGGATCGCGTCCGCACCGACGGCCGCGTCCTCCTCGCTGAACGCCCCCGGATCGATGACCAGCGTCCGCCCGTCCTTCTCGATCCGAACGCAGGCGTGGGTCTTCTTGGTGAGTTCCATGAGGTCATCTTGCCCCCGGGCCTCACCCCTCCGGGGTCGTCTCCTCCTGGATGACCTTCTGGGCCACCGCGAAGGCGGAGTTGGCGGCCGGGACGCCGCAGTAGACCGCGGTGTGCAGCAGGATCTCCTTGATCTCCGCGGGCGTCAGGCCGTTGCGGAGGGCGGCGCGGGTGTGCAGCGCGAGCTCCTCGCGGTGGCCGCGGGCGACCAGCGCGGTGAGCGTGATGACGCTCCGGGTGCGGCGGTCCAGGCCCGGTCGGGTCCAGGTCTCGCCCCAGGCGTAGCGGGTGATGAAGTCGTGGAAGTCGGCGCTGAAGTCGTCGGTGGTGGCCTCCACCTGGTCCACGTGGGCGTCGCCGAGCACCTCGCGGCGGACCTTGATGCCCTGCTCGTACATGCCGCCGCGGACCTGGGCGGGCTGCGAGAGGCCGGATTCGATGGCGGGTGGCGCGTGGGTGGGCATCGGGGGCGCGAGCTGCGGCTTGGGGGCGGCCGCGCTGATGGCGGCGGGGCCGGGCTTGTCCTGCCAGGCGGTGCTGAAGTGGCGGATGAGCAGTTCGCTGACGGCGGCGGGCTGCTCGACGGGGGCCAGGTGCGAGGTGCCGGGGATCAGCGCCAGGCTGGCGTCCGGTATGCCGGCGACCAGGGTGCGGGCCTCGGTGGTCGGCGTGACCTGGTCCTCGGCACCGACGACGACGAGCGTGGGCACGCCCACCCGGCCCAGGGAGGACCGCACGTCGTAGGCGGCCAGCGCCTCGCAGGCGGCGATGTAGCACCCGGGGTCGGTGGTCCGCACCATCTGGACGGCCCACTCGACGATGGCGGCCTGGCCGCCGGCGAAGCCCGGGGTGAACCAGTGCTCGGGCGCGGTGCGAGCGATCGGTTCGAGCCCGTTGGTGCGGATCACCACACCGCGCTGGCGCCAGGCGTCGGCGGTGCCGTAGCGCGGCGAGGACGAGACCAGTGCGAGGGAGGTGACGCGCTGCGGGCGGGTGAGGGCCAGCTGGATCCCCACGGCGCCGCCCAGGTCGCAGCCGGCGTAGCCGAACCGCTCCACGCCCAGGACGTCGAGGGTCGCGACCAGCCGGTCGGCGACTTCGGCGATGGAGGTCGCTGCGTGCGCGGGCGATCCGCCGTGGCCGGGCAGGTCGAAGCGGATGACGCGCCATTGACGTGTCAGCTCGGGGATCTGCCGATCCCACATGTGCCAGGTCGTCCCGAGGGCGGCCCCCAGGACGAGGACGGGGGCGCCATCGGGACCGTCGATCCGGTGCTGCAGGGTCTTCTCGCTCACCCGACCACGCTAACCGACGCCGTGACGCGGTCCTGACACCCGGGTCAGGAAGCGACGGGCACAATCAGAACCGCACGGTCGAAACCACGTAAACCACCGGGTGCCCGGGCTCGTCGTCGCTGACCACGATCCGCTGGGAGGGCTGCGGCGCCGGCCGGTCGACCGCGGTGCCCCGCCAGGGCCAGTCGGCGCTGAAGTCCCAGCCGACCTTCGCCGCCTGCTCCGGCGGGATGGTGACCGCGCCCTGCTTCAGGGCGGCGGCGGTGGTGCCGACGGCCGCGAGGTACTGCGTCAGGCCCCAGTCGTTGGTGCGGAACTGCACGAACAGCGAGCTGGTCTTCCACGAGTTGGTCTCGTAGTAGTAGACGGGCGTGGAGCCGATCGGCACCGGGACGTTGTAGATCCGCTGCTGGAGCTTGGAGGGGAAGGCGTTGGTCAGGCCGGTGGCGGCGGCCTCGGCCTCCTTGTCCTCGCCGCTGTCACGGCTCTGCTCGGCCGAGATGACGATGTAGCCGGCCGGGATGGTGATCAGCAGGAAGATGACCAGGGCCATGAGGAACGGCCGGCGGGTCCGGGGGCGCGGCGTGCTGCCCTGGTGGTGGTCGTCGTGCAGGGAGTCCGGTTCGGTCATCGGCGGCCGGACCGTTCGTAGCGCTCGTAGCGCTCCACGCGGCGGCGGTTGGCGCGCCGGAAGCGGCGGGCCACCAGGCGGGCGAGGTCGGCGGCGCCGACCATCCCGGCCTCGGGGCCCAGCTGGGCCTTGGTGATGGTGGCCTCGGGGCGGTAGCCGCGGCCGGTGAGGTGGCGCCGGAAGGCGTCCCGGGCCGGGCCGATCAGCAGGTCGTCGGCGGCGCTGACGCCACCGCCGATGACGAAGCAGGACGGGTCGAGGGCGGCGGCGAGGTTGGCGATGCCGACGCCGAGCCACTGGCCGATGTCCTGGAGGAGCTCGACGCACATCGCGTCGCCCTCGCGGGCCAGCTCGGTGATCAGCGGGCCGGTGATGTCGCCGATCCGGCCGCCGACCCGCTCGATGATGTTGTACGCCACCGGGGAGTCGGCGGCGGCCAGCTCCCGGGCCTCGCGGACCAGGGCGTTGCCGGAGCTGTACTGCTCCCAGCAGCCGCGGTTGCCGCACGGGCAGCGGTGGCCACCGGGGACCACCTGCATATGGCCGAATTCGCCGGCCACCCCGTACTTGCCGCGCTTTATCGCGCCGTCCTCCAGGATCGCGCCGCCGATTCCGGTGCCCAGCGTGATCATCACGAGGTGGTCCTGGTCGCGGCCGGCGCCGAACCGCCACTCCGCCCAGGCGGCGGTGTTGGCGTCGTTGTCGACCATGACCGGGACCGCGAGCCGGCCGGCGAGGCGGTCCCGCAGCGGCTCGTTGCGCCAGTTCAGATGGGGGGCGAAGAGCACCCGGGAGCGGTCGGCGTCGACCCAGCCGGCCGCACCGATGCCCACCGCGTGCACGTCGTGCCGGTCGGAGAGGTCCAGCACCAGCTCGGTGATGGTGTCCTCGACGACCTTGGGGCTCTTGGACTTGTCCGGCGTCTCGGTGCGGACCTTCTCCAGGATGGTGCCGTCGGCGTCGACGACGCCCGCCATGACCTTGGTGCCGCCGATGTCGATGCCGACGGTGGGCACGCGGGGGGCGGTCAGGTGGGAGCGGCGCTCTCTGGCGCCGACGGTGCGGAGGACGGTGGCGCGGGCGGTGCCGCGGTGCGCCCGGTCCCGGTACATGCTCATCGGGTCACCCCCAGGACCTCTAGGACCTCGTCGCCGGTTCGGCTGCCGGGGCCGCGGCCGGGACAGCCGGGGCGGCTGCCGTTGCTCCCCCACTGCCTGAAGGGCGTGGGTGGGACCCCCATTCGGCGGCTGCGTGCACGCAAGAGTCGTCTCGTCCCTGCGGGTCTCGGGGAGGCCGGGGCCTCGCTGGATGGTCCGGTGCGATTGTGCATCACCCGCGCCGTCCGGCGCACCGCGGTGCGGGACGACGCACCCCGGCGGCGGCCTGCGGCCGCCCCGGGGCGCGTCGACGTTCACTCGGGTCGGTGACCGCCGGGGAACTCCGTCGGTCCGCCGCGGGCCAGCTCGTGGCTGAGTTGTTCCAGCTCGCTGCCGCCCGCCATTTGGCGGGTCAGCTCCTCCAGCGCGATCTCCGACTTGAGGTGGCTGCCGGCCATCGTGCCGCGCTTGAGCAGGACGAAGCGGTCGCCGACCAGGTAGGCGTGGTGCGGATTGTGGGTGATCAACACCACGCCGAGCCCGGCGTCCCGGGCGGCCGCGACGTACTTGAGCACCACCCCGGACTGCTTGACGCCGAGCGCCGCGGTCGGCTCGTCCAGGACGAGGACCTTGGCGCCGAAGTAGACGGCGCGGGCGATCGCGACGCACTGCCGCTCGCCGCCGGAGAGGGTGCCGATCGGCTGGTCGACGTCGCGCAGGTCGATGCCCATCCGCAGCAGCTCGGCGCGGGTGGTCTCGCGCATGGTGCGCACGTCGAGCCGTCGGAACGGGCCGACGCCGGTGGTCGGCTCGGAGCCGAGGAAGAAGTTCCGCCACACCGGCATCAGCGGCACCACGGCCAGGTCCTGGTAGACGGTGGCGATGCCGCGGTCCAGGGCCTCGCGCGGGGAGCCGAGCCGGGCCTCGTCGCCCTCGATGGTGAAGGTGCCGGCGTCGTGCCGGTGCAGCCCCGCGATGATCTTGATGAGGGTGGACTTGCCGGCGCCGTTGTCGCCGAGGACGCAGGTGATCTCGCCCGCGTGCACCTCCAGCGACACGTCCGTCAGCGCCTTGACGTTGCCGTAGAACTTGCTGACGTCGTCGAGTGCGACCAGCGCGGTCATGATTTGTCCTCCGCCCGCTTGCGGACCCAGGCGTTCAGCAGCGTGGCGAGCAGCAGCATCGCGCCGAGGAAGAACTTGTACCAGTCCGGGTTCCACTGCGCGTAGACGATGCCCTTGCTGGCCATGCCGAAGATGAACGCGCCGACCGCGGCGCCGATCGCCGAGCCGAAGCCGCCGGTCATCAGGCAGCCGCCGACCGCCGCCGCGATGATGTACAGGAACTCGTTGCCGACGCCGTCGCCGGACTGGATCGCGTCGTACGAGAACAGCAGGTGCTGGCCGGAGATCCAGGCGGCGAACGCGACGCCCATGTAGAGGCCGATCCTGGTGCGGGTGACCGGGACGCCGACCGCCCGGGCCGCGTCCGCGTTGCCGCCCACCGCGAAGATCCAGTTGCCGGCCCGGGTCCGCAGCAGGATCCAGGTGGCGAGCGCGACCAGCACCAGCCACCACACGATGGTGATCTGGATGTCCACACCGCCGATGGTCAGGTGCGAGGCGAAGACCGCGCGGGCCGAGTCGAAGCCCTCCATGTCGGCGATGGACTTGGTCGAGACGGTGCCGCTGATCAGCTTGGTGAAGCCCAGGTTGAGGCCGGTCAGCATGAAGAAGGTGCCCAGCGTGATCACGAAGCTGGGCAGCTTCGTCCGGGTCAGCAGCACCCCGTTGAGCACGCCGATGGCGAGGGTGACCAGCAGGGACACCCCGACGCCGACCCAGGTGTTGGCGGTCATCTGGTAGCTGAACATCGACGAGATCAGCGCCGAGCTGACGACCATCACGCCGGCCGACAGGTCGAACTCCCCGCCGATCATCAGCAGCGCCACGGGCACCGCCATGATGCCGATCGTCGAGGACGCGTACAGGACCGTGGAGAGGCTGGCGGGCCGCAGGAACGGTTCGGCGACCAGCGAGAAGAGGACGAAGACCGCGATCGCCCCGACCACCGAGCCCAGCTCGGGGCGGCTCATCAGCCGGCGCGCCAGGGAACGGTGCACCAGCCGCTCGTCGCCCGCGCCGCCGGACGGCGCGGGCTGCCGGGTCGGTGCGTCGGCCGTGCTCATCGGGTCCCCCGCTTCGTGTACTCCTGGAGGGCCGCGGCGTCCTGCTTGGTGATCACCTGCGGGCCGGTGAGCACCGGCTTGCCGCCGCCGAGCATGTCGGCGTTGTACTTGTACAGCCACAGCAGGTCGACCGCCTGGTAGCCCTGGAGGTAGGGCTGCTGGTCGACCGCGAAGCCCAGGGAGCCGTTCTCCAGACCGCTCGCGACCTGCGCGTTGAGGTCGAAGGTGTCGATCTCGGCCTTGCTGTCGGCCTGCTCCTTGGCCTTGACGGCGGTGGGGGCGAACGGCGCGCCGAGGGTGACCACGGCGTCGATGTCCGGGTCGGCCTGGAGCTTGGACTCGACGGACGCCTGCACGTCGGGCATGTTGGTGCCGTCGACGTACAGCTTCTGCATCTCGCCCTTGAAGGTCTTCGCGGCCCCGTCGCAGCGCTGCTCGTGGCCGACGTTGCCCTGCTCGTGCAGGACGCACAGGGCCTTCTTCTTGCCGCGCTTGGTCAGCTCCTCGCCGACCGCCTCGCCGGCCACCGTCTCGTCCTGGCCGATGTGGGTGAGCGCGCCGAACGCCTTGGACTCCTCGGCGCCGGAGTTCACCGTGATCACCGGGATGCCGGCCTTCTCCGCCTTGAGGACGACGTCCTTCATGGCGTCCGGCTTGGCCAGCGACACGATCAGCCCGTCGACCTTCTGGTCGATGTAGGACTGCACGAGCTGGCTCTGCCGCTGGGCCTCCTTGTCGTGCGCGTAGACGAAGTTGATGTTGTCCTTGACGGCGGCCTGCTGGGCACCGTTCTGCACGATGTCCCAGAAGGTGTCGCCGTCTCCCGAGTGGGTGACCATCGCGAAGGTCCACCGGGGGGTGTGCACGGCGGCCTTGCCGCCGGCGGTCTGCGCGGCGCGCTCCTCCTCCGCGCGCTTGCCTCCGGTGCTGCTGCACCCCGCCAGGGAGACGCCGAGCACCGCCGCCAGCACGGCGCCCACGACGCGTCCTCTTCTTCGAACCCTTGCCACGAGGACTTGCCTTTCCCGCTCTTGTCGCTGTCCCGGGTCTGTCTGCTGTCGCCGCACCGCCGGCCGGCGGCCGGGCCGGGCAACCTTCCAAGTATCCGTTACCGGCGTTCTGTACCGTTTCACGGGGTCCGGACCCCGGTCGCCGCGAGCGGAGTGGTAAGGGTTCGGACCGTTCCGGACCGGCTGGTTCCGGGTCGGGCCGTGCTGACGCAGATCATGGTGGACCGCCTTCGCTCCCCCGCCGCCGGATTGCGGCTGGAGGAGTTCTAGCGGCGCGGGCGGAGTCACGTCAATGCTTTGTCAGAACATTCTGACGAGCGGAACGAAGGACTCCGGGCCCGGCGTCCACCGTACGGCCCGACGGCTCAGGGCCGGACCAGCAGCTGGAACTCGAAGGCGTAGCGGGACGCACGGTAGACGTGTGAGCCGAACTCCACCGCGCGACCGGTGTCGTCGAAGGTGGTGCGCTGCATCGTGAGCAGCGGCGCGCCCTCGGGCTCCTCCAGGCGGGCGGCCTCCTCGGCCGACGCGGCGCGGGCGCCGACGGCCTGGCGGGCGCTGTGCAGGGTGATCCCGGCGGCCCGCATCAACCGGTAGAGGCCGGTCTCCTCCAGCTCGGCGGTCTCCAGCCTCAGCAGCCCGGCGGGGAGGTGGTTGCGCAGGTGGGCGACCGGCTCGCCGTGGGTCAGCCGCAGCCGCTCGACCAGGGCGACCTCCGCGCCCTCGGCGATCCCCAGCGCGGCGGCGACCTCGGCGTCCGCCGCGGTGGTGGTGTTCAGCAGGACCCGGGTGGCCGGCTTCTGCCCGGCCGCCTCCAGGTCGTCGTAGAGGCTGCTGAGCTCCAGCGGGCGCTTGACCTGGCTGTGCACGACCTGGGTGCCGATGCCGCGGCGGCGGACCAGCAGGCCCTTGTCGACCAGCGACTGGATCGCCTGGCGCACCGTGGGCCGGGACAGGCCGAGCCGGCCGGCCAGCTCGATCTCGTTGCCGAGCAGGCTGCCGGGGGCCAGCCTGCCGTTCTCGATCGCGGCCTCCAGCTGCTGCGACAGCTGGAAATACAGCGGGACCGGGCTGTTCCGATCCACGCTGAACTGGACGGGGCCCTCGGCGCCCGCGGCATCTGTATCGCGTTTCCCCACGCTCGCGAGCGTATCCGCCCGCACAGATGACGGGAAGTCCGGAGGTCACATTGTCCGGACAAGGGGGGTTGGGGCGTCCGGAAGGACGGGACCGCGCCGGGAGCCGGCCGTCGGGACCACCGGGGCAACGGGCGGCCGTCACGGAAGAAGCCGCCGGTGGGGCCGGGGGACGGCCCCGCGATGTCGTCGAAGCGGCCCGACAGGCCCGCCCGGACGCGTAGCATCCCGTCAGCCGGCCCGCCGCGCCCGGCCGTCGGTCCGCCGTCCCCGGCCCGCCAAGGAGCCCCCGTGTCCGTCCGCCGCGTCGTCCCCGACCTGCACATCGCCCACGACGGCGCCGCGGAGGCGCTGGCCGGCCACCGCACGTTCTACGGCCTGCTCGGCTTCGAGGAGGTCATGAACCACGGCTGGGTGATGACGCTGGCCTCCCCCGCGAACCCCACCGCGCAGCTCACCTTCCTCACGCACGACGCGTCCGCGCCGGTCGCCCCGGACCTGAGCATCGAGGTCGAGGACGTGGACGCGGCATACGCGGCCGTCCTGGCCTCCGGCGCGCGGATCGTGCACCCGCTGCGGGACGAGGAGTGGGGCGTCCGCCGCTTCTTCGTCGAGGATCCGGACGGGCGGGTGGTCAACGTGCTGGGGCACCGCGGCCCGGCGGACGGCTGACCGGAGCCGCCCGGTCCGCGCGCGGTGCCGCGGCGCCGTCGGCCTACTTCATCCAGGCGTCCTCGTACTTCCGGTACGTCCCGTCGTGGGTGGCGAGGTGGACCCACTGGTCCACGTACGCCTTGAACTGGTCGTCGCCGCGGGGCAGTGCGTAGCCCTTCTCGGCGAAGGTGAAGGGCTGGTCGGGGTGGACCGCGCACAGTTCGGGGTGGATCTTGGCCTGGTAGCGGGTCTCGCTGGCGTCGGTCATCATCACGTCGGCACGGCCGGCGATGATCTCGTCGAAGATCGTGGTGTTGTCCGGGTGGACGGTGAGGGTGGCCCGCTTGATGTGGGCGCGGGCGAACTGCTCATTGGTGCCACCGGGGTTGACCACGACGCGGATGCCGGGCCGGTCGATCTGGTCCAGGGTCCGGTACTTGTCCTGGTCCGCGCAGCGGACGACGGGGGTCTTGCCGTCGGTGCGGGTCGGCTCGCTGAAGTAGACGGAGCGGGCCCGGGCCAGGGTGATCGAGACTCCGCCCATGCCGATGTCGCAGCGCCCGGACGTCAGGTCGCCGACCAGCCCGGCCCAGGTCGTCGGGACGTAACGGGGCGTGGCGTCCAGGCTCTTGGCGAGGTCTCGGGCCATGTCGATGTCCACGCCGCGGTAGTTGCCGGTGGCGGGATCGCGGTAGCTGAAGGGGCGGTAGTCGCCGGTGGTGCAGACCCGCAGCACCCCGCGGCGCGGGACGGCGTCCAGCAGCGTGGCCGGCCGCCGGTCCCGCTGGGCGGTCGCCGTGGCGGCGGTGGCGGCGGCCGGGGCGGAGGCGTAGGAGGCCGCCGGGGCCGCGGCGGTGACGGCGAGCAGGCAGGCGAGGGCGGGGAGGGTCGCGGCGCGCTTCATCGTGGGCTGACTCCTGATCAGGTAGCCGGAGCGCTCAGGGTGACAGAGCCCGGCCACCGGGTGAAGCCCCCGCCCGGCCCGTGGACGGCCGGGCGACGCCGGCCGGACGCCGGTCAGTCCCCGTACGGGTCCAGCGCCCCGGCCTCGCCGGGCTCGGGCACCGCGTCGGCGAGCCGGGCCAGGAGGTCCGCGGCGCGCTTGGCGACCGTCTCGCGGTCGCCCTCGGACAGGGCCGAGCCCATGCCCACCGCGACCGCGCCGGCCGCGATCCACTCCGGTGCGGTCTCGATCGTCACGCCGCCCGCGGGCACCAACGGAGCCTGCGGCAGGGCGGCGCGGACGTCGCCGACCCAGGACGGGTGGCGGTCGGCGGCCGGGAACAGCTTGAGGGCGTCGGCGCCCAGCTCCAGGCCGCGCACGATCTCGGTGGGCGTGCAGACCCCGGCGAAGACCGGGACGCCGTAGCGGTGGCCGGTGCGGATGACCGAGGCATCCAGGCTCGGGGAGACCAGGAAGCGGGCGCCGGCGTCCACCGCCATCCGGGCCGACGTGGCGTCAAGGACGGTGCCGGCGCCGATGACCGCGTCGTCCCCCAGTTCGCGGGTGAGGGTGGTGACCGCCTCCAGCGCGAAAGGCGTGGTGAGGGATATCTCCAGGCTCGTGATACCGGCCGACAGCAGGGTGTCCGCGGTGGCGCTCGCCTCGTCGTACGTCTTGCCGCGGACGATGGCGAAAACGCGCTGCGCCAGTGCGGCCCGGGTGATCTCCCAGCGATACACGGCAGTTCGCCGTCCTTCCTTCTTCTCCGACGCCCTCGCCGCTGTGACGCGGCTCACGACAGACCCAGCACTTCCGGGGCGTGCCGCGCCGGCTGATCGCTTGAAGCCCGTTTGCCGCCGATGCCCGCCCATTTCTCGTTTCTGCCGAAACGCTACCGGCAACCCCTGACAATCCTCTCTCGGGGTGCGCCCCTGTGCGCCCCTTCTGCCGAGAATGGGCGAAGGAGAGGGGGAAGTGGCCGGTGGGGCCGGGGAGTTTGGGGGAGCACGACGGCGGCCGGGGTGCATGGGCACCCCGGCCGCCGGGTGGCCGCTCGTGCGGCCGTGCTGTCCGCCTGCGTCAGCAGCCGAAGTCGATGAGGTTGAAGGTCTTGTAGTGGTCGGAGGTGTAGTAGTCCTCCTTCTGTGACTCGTCACCGGTCACGATGCGCCGGGCACCGCGGGTGGGCGCGCCCGGAGTGATGACGGTGTACTCGTGGTAGTAGTCGGCGCTCTGGGCCGGGAGGACGCCTTCGACGTTGGTGAAGACCGACCCGTCCTTGCCGGGGTACGGGAAGGGGCCGCCCTGCTCGATCAGGTTGAGGGTGTCGATCGCCTGGGACGGCAGCGCGGACTTGCAGATGTTGCCGACCGACTTGACGTGGACGGTCGCGGTGTGAACCGCGGCCGGGTGTGCCGTGGCGGCGGGCGTCGCGGCGACTGCCGTGCCGCCGAGGAGGAGAGTCGCAACGAGGGCGCCGGCAGCGCCGATCCTGGTCATCCGTGGGGGGATTCTCATGCCCACCAGCATGACGCGCGTAGACATGCCCCTGTCAATCCCAAAGAGCTGATGTTTCCCGGGAGTTCACGCGACCACCCCACGGTCCGCGCAGGACATCCGAAATGTTCCGCCGCCTCACCCGCTCCGCTCGTTTCCCGACAAGCTTTTGCCTGAGAGGCAAAACTTTTGCCTCTCAGGCGAGGGCTGGCTATACCGGAGACATGACCGAGCTCCCCGATCCGCCCTCCGGCGCCGCCCCGGAGGAGCTGTCCACCGTCGCCCCGCGCCTGCGCGACCTGCGGCGGCGCAGCGGACTGACACTGGAGGCCGCGGCCCGGCGGGTGGGCCTGTCGCCCGCGCACCTGTCCCGGCTGGAGACCGGTCAGCGGCAGCCCTCGCTCCCGATGCTGCTGGCCCTGGCACGGACCTACGGAACCACGGTATCCGACCTGCTCGGCGAGACCGCCCCGGAGCGGGACCCCATCGTGCGGGCCGGCCGCGCCGAGCCCTCGGAGGCCGGCGGCTGGACGTACTGGACCGTGGGCGGCGCCGGACGCGCCATGCAGGCGCTGCGGGTGCACGTGCCGCAGCGGGCGCAGGGCGACCTGGTGCGGGTGCACCCCGGCGAGGAGTGGCTCTACGTCCTCACCGGTCGGCTGCGGCTCACGCTCGGCGAGGCGGTGCACGTACTGGACCCGGGGGACGCCGCGCACTTCGACTCGCTCGTCCCGCACCGGCTGGCCGCCGCCTCGCGCGACGGGGCGGAGCTGCTGTTCGTGCACACGCTGCTGCAGAGCGGCGCCGCCGAGCTGTGCCTGGGCGACCACGCGCCGCACCGCCGCGGCGGCTGAGCCCCGCCGCCCGTCCACCGTCCTCCCGCTGACCGCCTGTTCACCATTCACCGTTCACCGTTCCGGAAGGGAAGGTCCGTCCGCCGTGCCCGACCACACCGCTCCCGCCCCGTCCACTCCCCCGGCCGCCGAGGGCGCGCCGGTCGCGCCGACCTCCCGTCGCTTCGTCGAGAACAAGCCACCGCGCGGCCTGTACGTACGGGTCTTCATCTACGTCGTGGCGACCCATGCGCTGCTGGCCTTCATGAGCCTGCTGGTGGTCATCGCCAAGTCCCGCTAGGACCGGGCGGAGCGAGGGGGCCGAGGTCCGGCCGGCCCGGGCCCCCTTGCCCCGCCCCGGCGATCGGGTGAACCCTGCTGCCACACCGTGCCCGACGCGCGCCCGGCAGCGCGCCCGCGGCGCGACGCACGCACCAGACTCGTCCGTGAACCTCGCTGACCGAGGAGGACCGAAGGATGCACCGTACGCGCACCGCGGCCACCACCGGCCTCGCCGTGGCCCTCGCCGTGCTCCCGCTGGCGGGCATGACGGGGCCGTCCGGCGCCGCACCGGCCCACGAGTCCGGCGGCGACCGGGCCAGACCCACAGCCACAGCCAGCGCCGCCGCCCTCTCGCCCGTCCCGCAGTCCGTCCACGACCGCTCCGACCACCTCACCGTCACCCGGACCGTGGCCCTCGTCGCCGGGCCGGGCACCGACGCCCCGGCTCTGGCGCTGGTGACGCGGGCCCTGAAGGACGCCGGCGCCGAGCGCGTCGTACGGGCCGGCCACGCCGCCGCAGGAGGCGGGCGGTTGACCGTCTACGTGGACGGGGCGGGCGCCGAGCGCGCCCTTGAGGAGCTGGGGGCGCGCGGCACCGCCGGGCTCCCGGCCGAGGGCTATGCGCTGGCCGCCGGCCGCGACCGGATCGCGCTGGCCGGAAAGGACGCCACCGGCACGTACTACGCCGCCCAGACGCTGAGCCAACTGCTGCCGCACCGCACCCGTCCGGGCGCCCGGATGCGCGGCACCGCCGTACGGGACTGGCCGGCGACGGCGCTGCGCGGCGTCATCGAGGGCTTCTACGGCACCCCGTGGTCGCACGCCGCCCGCCTCGACCAGCTGGACTTCGCCGCCCGGCACAAGATGAACATCTACGTCTACTCCCCCAAGGACGACGCCTACCTCAGGGAGAAGTGGCGCGACCCCTACCCCGCGGCCCAACTGAACCGGATCCAGGAGCTGGTGGACCGGGCCCGGGCCCGGCACGTGGAGTTCACCTACGCCCTCTCCCCCGGGCTCTCCGTCTGCTACAGCTCGGACGCCGACGTCAAGGCGCTGACCGCCAAGTTCGCGACCCTGTGGGACATCGGGGTGCGGACCTTCGCAGTGCCGCTGGACGACATCAGCTACACCAAGTGGAACTGCGCGGCGGACAAGGCGAAGTTCGGGACCGGCGGCGGGGCGGCCGGGACCGCGCAGGCGCAGCTGCTCAACCGCGTCAACCGGGAGTTCATCGCCCGCCACCGGGGAGCCCGCCCGCTCCAGATGGTGCCGACCGAGTACTACGACCTGAAGGCGACGCCCTACAAGGCGGCGCTCGCCGCCAAGCTGGACGGCGATGTGCTGGTGGAGTGGACGGGCGTGGGCGTGCTCGCGCCCACCATGACCGTCGCGCAGGCGAAGCAGGCCCGGCAGGTCTTCGGCCACCCGATCCTGGTCTGGGACAACTACCCGGTCAACGACTACGTCAGCAAGCGGCTGATGCTCGGGCCGCTCAACGGGCGGGCGCCCGGGGTGCCCGCCCAGCTGGCCGGGCTCACCGCGAACCCGATGATCCAGCCGGCCGCGTCCAAGCTGGCCCTGGCCACCGTCGCCGACTACACCTGGAACGACCGGGCGTACGACGCGCGGGCCTCCTGGGGCGCGGCCATCGAGGAGCTGGCCGGCGGCGACGCCCGCACCGCCCGCGCCCTGCGGGCCTTCGCGGACGTCAACTACACCTCGGCCATCAACCCGCACCAGGCGCCCGAACTGTCCGGCGCCCTGGACCGGTTCCGCAAGGACGGCCGGGCCCGGCCGCTGGACGCGGTGCTGAGCGGACTGCGGGACGCGCCCGGCGTGCTGCGCGACCGGCTCCCCGACCGCGACTTCGCCCGGGAGAGCGCGCCGTGGCTGGACGCCACCCGCGCCTGGGCGGTGGCGGCCCGCGACGCTCTGCGGCTGATCGTGGCGGACCGGTCGGGCGACGCGGCGACGGCCCGTCAACTGCGGGCGCGGATCCCGGGTTTGGTGACGAAGGCGAAGTCCTATGTCTACGTCGACATGAAGGGCAAGCGGATCCCGGTGGTGGTCGGCGACGGGGTGCTGGACACCTTCGTCGCGGACGCGCTGGCCGGGCGGGGCGCGCAATGAGGTGATCCCGCACGGCCGGCGGCGGGCCGCTGCCGCGTCGAGGGGGTGGCCGGGGCCTACGCTGAGGCCCCGGCCACCCCCTCGCGTCCCCCGGAGGAGACCGCCATGGACCGACCCACCCGGCCGTCGCCCGCCACCGCCCCGAGCGGAAGCTCCCCCGGACCCCGTCCGGGGGGACCCCCGTCGCGCCGCGGTGGCGCCGGTGCCCCGCGTCCGAGCGCCGCCGCCGTCCTCGACGAGGCGGTCCGTGCGCTCGCCCCGGACAGCGGCGCCAACCGCCTCGTCCAACGGATCGCCCGGGGGCAGGCGCCGCGCACGGTGTTCGCCACCTTCGCGCTGGAGCAGCACCAGGTCATCGCCGCCGACCGGATCAGCTTCCAGCACCTGGCGCGCCGCGCGGACGGCGATCCGCCGGTGGCGGACTTCTTCGACCTGCTCGCCGAGGGGGAGACGCGGGCCCTGGCGCGGCTGGCGGGCCTGGCGGACGCCTGCGGGCTGACGGCCCGGGAGATCACCGGCTATCAGCCGCGACCGGGCTGCCAGGCGTTCCCGTCGTACGCGGCGCGACTGGCACTGGCCGCCGAGCCCGCCGACGCGGCGATCGCGCTCACCGCCAACTTCGCCGCCTGGGGCGGCTACTGCGCCACGGTCCGCACCGCGCTGGCGGAGCACTACGACTTCCCCGAGGCTGCCCGCGGCTTCTTCACGCTGTTCGCCGACCCGGCGCCGGAGCTGGCGGTCGCGGCCCGCGCGGCGGTGCAGCAGGGCATCGACACCGGCCAGGCGCGGCCGGCGACGGCCCACCGCCACGGGCAGCTCCTCCAGGCGTACGAGGTGATGTTCTGGAACTCGCTGGGCGAGTGATCCGGCGCGTCGGGGGCGCCGGGCCGTGGGCTGCGGCCATCGGGCGGCGACCACCCCGTTCCTGACGCAGCGTCAGAATCGGGGTGGCGGACCGGAGGCGGCGGTCAGCCGCCCAATTCCCGGTGGCGGGTGGCCAGTCGGGCCGTCCCTTCCTCGGTGAGCGAGCCGTGCAGCCGGAGCCGGGCGATGCCGCCGTCGGGGAAGATGTCCAGCCGGACGTGGGTCACCGCGGGCGCGTCGGCCAGCAGGAAGCGGTGGACGGTGTCGGGCTGGAGCCGGGTGCGGGGCAGCAGTTCGACCCAGTCGCCGTGCTCGCCGTCGCGTCCGGACAGCGCCGCCCAGCCGGCCGCGTTGCCCTTGAGGTAGCCGGTGTCGATCTCCACCGCGCGGATCACGGACTGCCCGGTGAGCCGGTAGCGGACCCAGTCGTTGCCGGTGCCGCGGCGGCGCCGGGTCTCCCAGCCGTCGTCCATCTTGCGGGACCGGCCCGGCCGGATGGTGTTGGTGGGCGAGGAGTAGAAGCGGTCGGAGGCGTCCTCGACCTGGCCGCCGTTCTCCAGCGCGGCGAGGTCGAAGGTGCCCAGCGCGGCCAGCCAGCGGGGCGCCGGGACGACCTCGCCGTGGACCCGGAGGCGGGCGATGCCGCCGTCGGGGTGCTGGCTCAGCCGCAGGTGGGTGAAGCGCCGCTCGGCGTGGACGGCGAAGCCGTTGGCGGCGTGCCCGCCGATGGCGGTGCGCGGGACGAGGGTGGTCCACTCGACGTCGTCGGCGAGCAGCTCGGCCGGCGCCGGGGAGCCCTCCACGCAGGCGCCCTCGACGCTCACCGACTGCGGGTAGTTGCCGCGGAAGTGGGCGGTGTCGACGACGATGCCGCGGATCACGCCCGGGGCGCCGAGCCGAATCAGCGCCCAGTCGTGGTCGCCCTCTGCCGGGAAGGGGTGGTCGCCGTCGGTGCCGCGGCGCCGCCGGGTCTCCCAGCCGTCCATGACCTTGCCCTTGTGGCCGAACGCCGCCGGGTCGAAGTGGGCGGCCTCGGGCGTCAGGAGGTTCTCGCGCTCGGCGAAGAACTCGTCGTTGGCCGCGAGCACCCCGGCGCCGAGCCGCCGGTCGGCGAGGTCGGGCAGGTGGGAGAAGGGGAAGCCGGCCGGGCCCGGGGTCCGGTAGTCGGCATAGGGGTCGCCGCCGCCGTAGGGGCCGGCGTCCCCGGTGTAGTGCGGGAGGTCGCCGGTGGTCATGCGCGCGGCCTTTCGAGGAGCTCGCCGGTGGGCTCGGCGAGGGCGGTGCCGTCGTTGATCTTCCGGCCGCGCAGCCAGGTGGAGCGGACCACGCCGTGGAGCGTCCTGCCGGCGTACGCGGTGATCTTGTTGCGGTGCTGGAGGTCGGCGGGGTCGACGGTGAAGGTCTCCTCGGGCGCCAGCACCGCGAAGTCGGCGTCCCGGCCGGGTGCGATGGCGCCCTTGGCGCCGAGGCCGACCAGCCGCGCCGGGGCGGCGGACATCCAGCGGACCACGTCCTCCAGACCGTGGCCGCGCTCCCGGGCCGCGGTCCAGATGGCCGGCAGGCCGAGCTGGAGGGAGGAGATGCCGCCCCAGGCCGTCCCGAAGTCGGGGGTCTTGAGGTCGGTGGTGGAGGGCGAGTGGTCCGAGACGATGCAGTCGATGGTGCCGTCGGCCAGTCCCTGCCACAGGGCGTCCTGGTTGCCGGCCTCGCGGATCGGCGGGCAGCACTTGAACTCGGTGGCGCCGTCCGGGACTTCCTCGGCGGTCAGGGTGAGGAAGTGCGGGCAGGTCTCGACGGTGATCTTGACGCCGTCGGCGCGGGCGGCGGCGATCAGCGGCAGCGCCTCGGCGGAGGAGAGGTGCAGCACATGGACCCGGGCGTCCAGCTTCCGGGCGAGGTCGATCAGGCCGGCGATCGCGTCGTTCTCGGAGACCCGGGGCCGGGAGGCGAGGAAGTCGGCGTACTTGGGGCCGTGCGCCTCGGGGGCGGCGTCCAGGTGGCCGGGGTCCTCGGCGTGCACGATCAGCAGGCCGTCGAAGGCGGCGATCTCGCCGAGCGCCGCCGCCAGCTGCTCCTGGTCGACCTGCGGGAACTCGTCGACACCGGAGGGCGACAGGAAGCACTTGAAGCCGAACACGCCGGCCTCGTGCAGCGGACGCAGGTCCTTGACGTTGCCGGGGATGGCACCGCCCCAGAAGCCGACGTCGATGTGGGCCTTGCTGCGGGCGACCTCGCGCTTGATGTCGAGGTTGGCGGTGTCGGTGGTGGGCGGGAGGCTGTTGAGCGGCATGTCCACGAGCGTGGTGATGCCGCCGGCGGCGGCCGCGCGGGTGGCCGTCCAGAAGCCCTCCCACTCGGTGCGGCCGGGGTCGTTGACGTGTACGTGGGTGTCCACGAGGCCGGGCAGCAGGACGTCGTCGCCGAAGTCCTCCACCCGGACCCCGGCCGGCACCGCGGCGTCGTGCGGCAGGACGGCGACGATCTTCCCGTCCTGGACGGTGACGGACGCGGCGCGCGTCCCCTCCGGCGTGACGACGCGCGTGGAACGCAGCACCAGCTCTCTTTCGGACACCCGGTACCTCCCCTATCGTGTGCTTCATGGTCGCGGTCCGGAGCGCGGGCGGCACGGCCACCGCGGGCCGTGCCGCCGCCGGCGCGGATTCCCGGGAACCGCGGGGTGACGGTGCGAGCCGTCGCCCTACGGAATTCAACAGTCTGTTGAATGAGTCTTCACTTCGGACCGCAGCCCGTCAAGACCCCTGTGCGGCGGCCGGGCCGGCGATCGCACCGGACCGCTCCGGCTGCTCACCCTCCGCCGCCACCCCGCCCCTGACCTGCGACGGGATGATGTCCTGCGGAATCGGGCCGACGCCCGCCGTCGCCCGGTCGCGCCCCGAGACCAGGGCGTACAGCAGCCCGGAGAGCGCCATCCCGAAGATCCAGGAGAAGGGCGCCAGAGCGTCGAAGGCCGGGACCAGCGCGAGCGAGGCGGCCACCGCGGCGGCCGGCAGGAACGCGAGCACGGCCTTCGGGTTGTAGCCCCTGCGGTAGAAGTAGGCGCCGGCGGCATCGGCCGAAAACAGCGCATCGACGTCGATCCGACCGCGCCGCACCAGGTAGTAGTCCACGAGCAGGATCGCCACCAGCGGCCCGAGGAAGGCCCCCAGCGCCCCCAGGAAGTACTGGATCACCAGCGCCGAGGAGTACAGCTTCCAGGGCATGACCAGCACCGCCAGCACCGCGGTGATCATCCCGCCGCGCTTGAAGTCCAGGTACTTCGGCAACAGGTTGGCGAAGTCGTAGGCGGGCGAGACGAAGTTGGCCACGACGTTGATCCCGATGGTGGCGACGATGAAGGCCAGCGCGCCGATGACGGTGACCACCGGGTTGTCGATCTTCTGGATCACCTTCACCGGGTCGTAGATCGCCTCGCCGAAGACCGCGATGGTGCCGGCGGTGACCAGGACGGCGACCACCGCGAAGGCGGTGAAGTTCACCGGCAGCCCGATGAGGTTGCCGCGCCGGTAGGAGCGGTGGTCGGGGGTGAAGCGGGCGAAGTCGGCGTAGTTGAGGACCAGGGTCAGGAAGGTGGCCACGGTCAGACTGACCGCGATCAGGCTCTGCCGGAGCTGTGCGGTGCCGCTCAGCCCGGTCAGGCTGCGGGTCAGCGAGATGTCGCCGTGCGACGCGACGACCAGGTACACCGCCAGCGCCAGCACCACCAGCCAGACCACCGGTCCGGTCGCGAAGTCCTGCACCTTGCGGATGAACTCCATCCCGCGCGTCAGCAGGACGGCCTGCAGCCCCCACATCACCATGAACGCGATCCAGCCCAGGGTGGACAACCCCAGCACCGAGTTGTGGTTGTACGCGTCGAGCCCGGGCGCGATCTGGAGCGTCAGCAGCACCACGGCCGTCGAGGCCAGCCAGGTCTGGATGCCGTACCAGGCCACCGCCATCACCGCGCGCAGCAGCGCCGGGATGTTGGCGCCGTAGACGCCCCAGCTGGCCCGGGCGAGCACCGGGTAGGGCACGCCGGTGCGGTGCCCCGCGTGCCCCATCCGGTTCATCAGCCAGTGGACGATCGTGATGCCGGCCAGCAGCGCGGCGAACACCTCCCAGGCCGGCAGCCCCAGCACGAAGAGGCTGGCGGCGAAGGCGTAGTTGCTGATCGCGTGGGTGTCGGACATCCACAGCGCGAAGACGCTGTAGGTGCCCCAGTTGCGCTGCGCCGCCGGCGCGAGGTCCTCGTTGAAGAGCCTCGGGTCCGGCGATCCCGGACGGTGCTGCGGGGATGTGCTCATGAGTCCTCCCAGGCAGGTTGGGTGGAGCTTAGGCGTCAGTCGTCAGATGCCTGATGTCTTCGGGGAAAATTCGGTGTTACGGACGGAATGCCGGACCCAGCCCCGCTCCCCCGCGGCGACGCCCGCGAGGTGGCTGCTCAGCGGCCAGGAGCCGATGGCCTTGGGGCGGGGCGGCGCGAAACTGCGCTGCGTACTGGTGGTCAGACCGAGGCCGACCACCGCCTCCGCGAACTTCACCGCGGCGGCGACGCCGTCCACGACGGGCACGCCCAGCGCCGCGGCGACCTTCTCCTGGAGCCCGGCCATACCGCCGCACCCCAGGCAGATCACCTCCTCGCCGTCCCGGACCGCCTCGCGCGCGGTCTCGATGATCACGGCGACGGTGCGCTCCGGGTCGTCCTCCAGCTCCAGCACGCCGAGCCCGGTGCCGCGGACGCCGGCGCAGCGCTGGAGCAGCCCGGCGGTCAGCAGCCGGTCCCGGATCTGCGGCACGGCGCGGTCGAGGGTGGTGACGACGCCGTACGCGTGGCCGAGCATCAGCGCCATCTGCGCCGCGCACTCGGTGATGTCCAGGACGGGGACGTCCAGCAGTTCCTGCGCGCCCTCCCGGCCCGGCTCCCCGAAGCCGGCCATGACCAGCGCGTCGAACGGGGTGTCCAGGGTGGCGAGCCGATCCAGGACGGCGGCGGCGCTGAGGTACCCCTCGAAGTGGCCCTCGATGGACTCGGGCCCCCACAGGGGTTCGGTGGCGAGGATCTCGGTGCCCGGCGCGGCGACCGCGGTGGCGGTGGCGCGGATCGAAGCGGTCATGGAAGCCGTGGTGTTCGGGTTCATGACGAGAATGCGCATGACGCTCCAACGATTTGGAGGATTCCACAGAATGGACAGTAGGTTTCGCGCAGCAGAACGTAGCTATGGCCACTGGCACCGTCAAGGGATCTCGGGCAAGGACGTGACACCTTGGGGCACAGGGGCGCTGACCGGCGGGAACGACTGTGCGATACGCGGTGTGCCGGCCCGGTGTGACCGGTAGGCTGCTCCGGTCGGGCCCGGCGCCCGCAAGGCAGACGAGCCGAGACCGATCCGACCCGCCCCGAAAGGAACGCGACGTGCCGCCGTCCAGCGCCAGCACCTCCGCCGCCGATGCCAAGCCCGCAGGCGCCAGCGGCGGCGTCCAGTCCCTTGAGCGCGCCTTTGACCTCCTGGAGCGGATGGCCGACGCCGGCGGCGAGGTCGGCCTGAGCGAGCTCTCCGGCAGCAGCGGGCTCCCGCTGCCCACCATCCACCGCCTGATGCGCACGCTGGTGGCCTGCGGCTACGTCCGCCAGCAGCCCAACCGCCGGTACGCCCTCGGCCCGCGCCTGATCCGGCTCGGCGAGAGCGCCTCCCGGCTGCTGGGCACCTGGGCCCGCCCGTTCCTGGCCCGCCTGGTGGAGGAGACCGGCGAGACCGCCAACATGGCCCTCCTCGACGGCGACGAGATCGTCTACGTCGCGCAGGTCCCGTCCCGGCACGCGGTACGGATGTTCACCGAGGTCGGCCGGCGCGTCCTGCCGCACTCCACCGGCGTCGGCAAGGCCCTGCTGGCCAACCACCCGCCGGAGGAGGTCCGCGCCCTCCTCGGCCGCACCGGCATGCCCGCCGCGACCGAGAAGACGATCACCGACCCGGACCACTTCCTCGACGCCCTCGCCGATGTCCGCCGCCTCGGCTACGCGGTCGACGACAACGAGCAGGAGATCGGCGTCCGCTGCCTCGCCGTCCCGGTCCCCAACTCCCCCACCTCCGCGGCGATCTCCATCTCCGGGCCGACCGGCCGGGTGACGGAGGCCGCGACGGACAAGATCGTCCCGGTGCTCCAGGAGGTCGCGGCCCAGCTGTCGGTGGCCCTGGCCAGCCAGACGCCGGCGTGACACCCGGGTGGGGCGGTCGCACAGCGCCGCCTCACCCCCTCGGCAGGTCGCCGAAGTGATCGATCCGCTCGCGAACCTCGGACAGCGCCGCGGCGAGTGCGCTCACCGACCCCACCGCCCCGGCTATCAGCAGCAGCGAACGGCGCAGCCGGGGCACCTCGGGCGCGCCGTGGCTCACCATCGCGTCCAGCGCGGCCAGCTCCTCGTCGGCGGCGGTCCGGTCGGGCAACTCCCCTGGAAGCAGGGCCAGTTGACGGCGGAGCCGGGCCACCGCCACACGCAGTTCCCGGACCCGCGGGTCGCTCCCGACCCCGGTCACCAGGCTGTCCCTCGGCAGCTGTTCCACAACGACGGCGCCCTCCCAGGCCGTTGCCCGTTCCGCGATGCGGGACAGTTAACGCCACGGTGTGCGGCCAGCGCCATACGGAGGGACGAAAATCCCGATCACCGCACGGTGCGGCCGGTCGGCAACTCGGCGCGGGGGCCACGGCGTTGCGCCCGACCCGCACGTCGAGGGTGAGGCGGCTACTCGGCTCCGGACCCGCCGAGGAACCGCCGCCGCGACCGACCCACATCGTCCGCCGCCCGTCGTCCGCCCGCCACTTGACGGTCGTACGGGCCGGCGCGGGGGTCGGCGCGGGGGTCGTGCGACCCGACTCCCGCCCCAGCTTCCCCACGCGACTCCCCTGGCCGGTTCTCGTCCCTCGACCCCCGGTTCCCCGACCCCGCGGCCGGTTCCACGCCGCTCTCGCAGGCCGCTCGGACACCATCCACCCCACATGCCCCACGCGTCGCACGCGCGGGCCACGCGCGAGTACCCGTCAACCCTCTGACCATGCGTCAGCACGTGCGTTCCCCCGGGCACCCGTTGGCGTGGGCGTATCCCGTACAAGGCGTACGGCGCCGCGCGATGGAGCATTCTCCCTTCCAGGAAATGTCCGGCATATCACCGAATCGCACCTCACTGGACGACCGCCCTCGCACCTCACCGGACCACGGGAACCACCCACCACCACCGGACCACGGGAACACCCACCACCGGACCACCGGATCGGAGAACACCATGGAGCCCGATGCAGGCCCCACCCCCGACCCCGAGTCCCGGCGCCTCAGCGTCATCCAGCTCATCTGCCGGGCGTACGGCCTGGCCGACGCGTCCGAGATCACCGAGGAACACATACAGCGTTACGTCAGCGAGCACCGGCACGGGGACGAGCGGACGGAGCAGCTCCGGAGCCGGCTGCGCCCGCGGATCCCGCGACAGCGGGCAGCGGACGACGCGGCCTGAAGCCATCTGACGCCGCCCGATTCCGGGCGGCACGGGGCGCCGCGCGACGCCATGGGGTAAGCAGGTCCCATGGCACATCGAGGGGAAAGCGCAGGCGCCGGGGGGACGAAGGGGGCCGGACGGCCCGAGGGGAGGGTGGCCGGGCTGCTGCTCGCCGCGGGCGGCGGACGGCGGCTGGGGGGACGGCCCAAGGCACTGCTCGACCACCGGGGACGCCCGTTGGTCGAGCATGCCGCACGGGTCCTTCGGGACGGCGGCTGCGGACCGGTGCACATCGTGCTGGGCGCGGCCGCCGAGGCCGTCCGGGAGCGGGCGGATCTGGCGGCCTACGGCGTCTCGGTGAACCCGGACTGGGCGCGGGGCATGGGCTCCTCACTCCGGGTGGGACTGGCCGCGCTGGCCGGTTCGGAGGCGGACGCGGTGGTGGTGTCGCTGGTCGACCAGCCGGGCATCGGCGCCGCCGCGGTGGCCCGCGTGGTGGCCGCGTGCACGGGGCGGGACGCACTGGCGGCCGCGGCCTACGGGGGCGAGCGGGGGCATCCGGTGCTGTTCGGCGCCGAGCGGTGGGCGGAGATCGCGGCCGACGCGGAGGGGGACCGCGGGGCGCGGAGCTATCTCCGACGGCACGCCGGCGCCCTCACGCTCGTCGAGTGCGGCGATGTGGCCGAGCCGTACGACATCGACACGCCGGACGATCTGCGGCGGCTGGAGTGACCGGCGCCCACCGGACCGGCGCCCGACCGGTCGACCGCCCCCTCGCCCGCCGCACATTCTGCGGCGGCCGGCACACCGGGCGACCGGAACACCCGCCCCGGCCTCAGATTGACGGGAATCCGTCGTTCCGGAGCGGGAGTAATGGAGAGTGACCGCAATGGCACCGAGAGCCATTCGATCACCACTTGTGTCGACCCAGAGAATCTCGACATCAACAAACCATTGAAGTTCCGCGATAAGGAAACTAGTCTCCACTGGTCAGAAGCGCCCTGCTACCCGTACGGCGCCCGCGACCGTATTTCGGAACCCACGGCACCCCGTGCCGCACAGGTGCCCCCGGCGGCCGCAAGGCACCGCCGCTGAATGGAGTGACAGCTCATGTCCGCACCAGCGCCGTCCCCGCTGGCCATCGTCGAAGTCGACCCCGCCCACACCCCCGAACGACAGGGCGAGGTCCTCACCGACGCCGCGCTCGCCTTCGTCGCCGAGCTGCACCGGCGGTTCACCCCCCGCCGTGACGAGCTGCTCGCCCGCCGCGCCGAGCGCCGCGCCGAGATCGCCCGGACCAGCGCGCTGGACTTCCTCCCCCAGACCGCGCAGATCCGCGCGGACGACAGCTGGAAGGTCGCCGAGGCACCCCCCGCGCTCAACGACCGCCGGGTCGAGATCACCGGCCCCACCGACCGCAAGATGACCATCAACGCGCTCAACTCCGGCGCCAAGGTGTGGCTCGCCGACTTCGAGGACGCCTCCGCTCCCACCTGGGAGAACGTGGTGGGTGGCCAGCTCAACCTGATCGACGCCTACGAGCGCCGCATCGACTTCACCGACGCCCGCACCGGCAAGTCCTACGCCCTCAAGCCGGCCGAGGAGCTCGCCACCGTCGTGATGCGGCCGCGCGGTTGGCACCTGGAGGAGCGCCACCTGCAGTTCGAGGGCCGCCCGGTCCCCGGCGCACTGGTCGACTTCGGCCTCTACTTCTTCCACAACGCCCGGCGTCTGCTGGACCTCGGCAAGGGCCCGTACTTCTACCTGCCCAAGACCGAGTCCCACCTGGAAGCCCGCCTGTGGAACGAGATCTTCGTCTTCGCCCAGGACTACGTCGGCATCCCGCAGGGCACCATCCGCGCCACGGTCCTCATCGAGACCATCACCGCCGCGTACGAGATGGAGGAGATCCTCTACGAGCTGCGCGACCACGCCTCGGGTCTGAACGCCGGCCGCTGGGACTACCTCTTCTCCATCGTCAAGAACTTCCGTGACGGCGGCGCCAAGTTCGTCCTCCCGGACCGCAACGCGGTGACGATGACCGCCCCGTTCATGCGCGCCTACACCGAACTCCTGGTCCGCACCTGCCACAAGCGCGGGGCGCACGCCATCGGCGGCATGGCGGCCTTCATCCCCAACCGCCGGGACCCCGAGGCCAACGAGAAGGCCCTGGCCAAGGTCAAGAACGACAAGGACCGGGAGGCCGGCGACGGCTTCGACGGCTCCTGGGTCGCCCACCCCGACCTGGTCCCGGTCGCCCGCGCCTGTTTCGACGCGGTCCTCGGCGAGAAGCCCCACCAGAAGGACCGCCTCCGCGAGGACGTCTCGGTGGCCGCCGCCGACCTCATCGCCGTCGACTCCCTCGACGCCAGGCCCACGTACCAGGGCCTGATCGACGCCGTCCAGGTCGGCACCCGCTACATCGAGGCGTGGCTGCGCGGCCTCGGCGCGGTCGCCATCTTCGGCCTCATGGAGGACGCCGCCACCGCCGAGATCTCCCGCTCCCAGATCTGGCAGTGGGTCGACGCCGGCGTCGTCTTCCAGGACGGCGAGCACGCCGGCACCACGGCCACCGCCGACCTGGTCCGCACGATCGCCGCCGACGAACTCGCCGCCATCCGCGCCGAGGTGGGCGAGGAAGCCTTCACCGCCGGCAAGTGGCAGCAGGCCCACGACCTCCTCCTGAAGGTCTCCCTGGACGCCGACTACGCCGACTTCCTGACCCTGCCGGCGTACGAGCTGCTGGACTGAGCCCCCCGCGGGAACCCCGAAGGGCCGGTACGGACCGCCGTACCGGCCCTTCGGCACCCCCCGGGTACCATCGCTGGCATGCCGTCGATACCCCTGCCGGAACCCGCTCCGAACTGCGGAAACGGCATACGGGAGGCGGCCCGGCCCACTAGGATGGACGGACCCTGCCAAAGCGGGCAGCGGGCAGCGGGCAGCGGGCAGCGGGCAGCGGGCAGCGGGTCCGGTGGCCGCAGGGCGGTGCTCTTCGCGGTGCGTTCCGCGGTCGCGCTGCACCGGCTCCTGGACGTCCTGCCCGTCTTCTCCGGTGACGACCGCATCGAGCGCCGCTTCTCCCTGATCCCCGGCTCCGATTTCGGCACCGATGCCCTCGCCGCCCTGGACTCCGTCGGCGCCCGCTGCGTCCCCTGGGACGAGGCCGTCCGCACCCCGTACGACCTGACGCTCGCCGCGAGTCCCAAAGGCGAACTCGACCGGCTCCGGGGGCCGCTGGTCCTGCTGCCGCACGGAGCGGGCTTCGGCAAGACGCTCCCCGACGAGGGCACGGCGGACTCCGCATCCGGCCTGGACCCCGCCTATCTGCTGCGCCGCGGCACCCCACTGGCCGCGCTGCACGCCCTCGCCCACCGGAGCCAGGTCGCCGAGCTGGCCGTGCGGTGTCCCGCGGCGGCCGCCCGCGCCACCGTGGTCGGCGACCCGACACTCGACCGGCTCCTCGCCTCGCAGGGGCTGCGCGACAGATACCGCACCGCGCTGGGCACCGGCGGCCGCCGGCTGATCGCGCTCACCTCGACCTGGGGCCCGGAGTCCCTGCTCGCGTCGTACCCGGATCTGCCGGCCCGGCTGAGCACGGAACTCCCCGCCGATTCCTACCAGTTGGCGCTCATCATGCACCCGAACGACTACGGCCGGAGCGGTGCACACGATCTCGCCGAGCGTCACGCACCGGCCCTCGCCGCCGGACTCCTGACGCCCCGGCCGTACGAAGAGTGGGCGGCGGTGCTGGTCGCCGCGGACGGGGTGCTCACCGACCACGGCTCGACGGCCCTGTACGCGGCCGCCCTGGACCGCCCGCTGCTGGCCGTGTGCGACGGCGGCGACGAACTGATCCCCGGCAGCCCGATGGCCCGGCTGCTCGCCGCGGCACCGAAGGTGAGCGGTGCCGCGGCAGACACCGGCCGGGCCGCCGAGGACATCGTCCGGGCCATCGAGGGGCACCTGCCGGGATCCGTGCGCGCCCTGGCCGAGCCCGCCTTCGCCGAACGGGGACGCGCCCTGCCGTTGCTGCGTACGGAGCTGTACGCGCGGCTCAGGCTGACCCCGCCGGCCACACCGGCCGAACCCCGTCTGCTGCCGGTCCCCCGCGTTCCGGCGCACGCACCGGCCGTCCACGCGGTGTCCGCCGCCGTCGACGGCGACCGGGTACGCGTCGAACGCCGTCCGCCGCACCACGACGGGCCGGCCGGGCACCTCGCCGCCGAGGAGGACGCGGCGAGCGTGCGGCACGCGCAGAGCGCGGCGGTCCTCTTCCGCCGCGCCGGAGACGCGCCGGCCGCCGCCGCACGGGCCGTGGCGGGCTGGACGGTGGACGGCTGGATCACCTGGGCACTCGACCGGTACCCGGGCCGCCGTACCGCCGCCGTCGTGCTGTCCGCCTCCCACTGCGTGCTGCGGCGCCGCGGCGGACCGCTGCTGTCGGCCCGGATCGGGGCGTGCACCGAGGCCGGACGGGTGTTCCGGCCCGATCCGGCGGCGGTGGTGTCGGCGGTGCACTGCTGGCTCATCGCGACCCGCGTGCCGTCCCTCCCGGCGACCCTCGACTGCCGCATCGGCGACCGCAGTTATCCGGTCCGCCTCGCACCGGCCACGGACGACGAGGCGGACCACGCGTTCTGAGAGCGGTTCCGAAAAGCTGCTGGGGACACTCCTAGGGCCCGTCGGTGGGGCGGGAGCGGAGGGCGTGGGCGGCGGCCAGGTACCGCTCGGCGGCGTCCTCGTCGCCCTCCTCTCGGTACAGTCCGGCGAGCGCCTCCAGCACCCGTACCTGCTCGGATGGGGACCGGCGCTCCCGTGCCGCGTCGAGGGCGGCCTCGTACAGTTGCCGGGCCTCCGCCGCCCGGCCCAGTCGCAGCAGCACCCGGCCCAGCGCGAATCCGGTGCGCGCGGTCATGCGCTCGCGCTTCAGCTCCCGCGCCATCGCATGGGCGGTCCGCAACTCCTCGGCGGACCGGTCGAGTTCGTCCAGGCCCTCGCTCGCCTGCCCGAGCAGATAGGTCAGCAGCAGCTCGCCGTAGGGGTTCTCGATCTGCTGGTGCAGGCGCAGGGAGTGCCGGTAGTCCGGTACCGCGGCGGACCACTTGCCCTGTTCGGCCTGGAGCCGGCCGCGGAATTCGAGGGCGGAGGCGAACAGCTTGCGGTCCTGGTCGCCACTGCCCAGCAGCCCGGCCGCGCTCACCGCGGCCTCCAACTCCCGTCCGGCCTCGGCGAACCGCTCGCTCTCCCACAGCGGCCGGGCGAGCTGGCAGCGCATCCGGATCGCGGCCGGCAGGTCCTCGGCGCGCAGGGCGGCGTCCCGGCCGAGGGTGAAGGAGTCGATGTCGTCGGCGCTGCCCGGATGGTCGAGCTGATGCGTCCACAGGGGTTCGCACAGCGCCCAGGACTCGGCGAGGAGCCCCGCGTCGTGGGCGACGCGCACGCAGGCGTGCAGCACCCTGCGCTCGCTGTGCAGCCAGCGCAGGGCCGCCGTCCTGCCTCGGAAGTCGACGTCCGGGGCGCCCGGCAGTGCCGGCACCCGTGCGGCGAGGGTCATCCGCTTCCCGGCCCACAGTTCGTCGGCGCGCTGCGCCTGGCGCAGATGCCAGCGGATGTTGCGCTCCCGCCCGTCGGCCGCCTCCGCGTCCGCCGCGTCGGTCGCCGCGCGGCGGCGGGCATGATCACGCACGAGGGCGTGCATCCGCAGCCGGACGGCCCGGTCGTCGTCCAGATCCGGGACGAGGTCCAGCAGGCCGGCGTCCTCCAGTTCCTCCAGCGCCGCCTCGGCGGCGTCCTCCCCCGTGCCCAGGAGGGCGACCGCGGCCTGCGGGCTGATCGCCGGCCCGGGTTCGCCGGCGAGCAGGCGGTAGAGCGTACGGGCCGGACCGCCGAGGTCGTGGTACGTCGCGTTCCACACCGGCTCCGTCTCCGGCACCCCGTTCTTCTGCAGTTCGATGGTCAGGCCGGCGAGCAGCCGCGCCCAGCCGCGCCGCCGGTGCCTGCGGACCCAGTGGCCCGCGACGCGCAGGGCGGCGGGCAGACCGGCGCACAGCCGGGCCAGTTCGGCGACGGCTTCCGGGTCGGCGGCCGGTGCCTGATCTCCTGCGACGCGCAGCAGGAGCCGCACCGCGTGGTCCTCGGTGAGCGGACTCAGCGGCAGCTCGACCGCCACGCCGGGGTCGAGGTCAGGGGGTGTCCGCGGGCCGACGAGCACGACGGCGCTGCCGGCCGAGGCGGGCATCAGCAGCTCGGCCTCCCCCTCGAAGCGCCGCACGTTGTCGAGGACGACGACCAGCCGTCGGTGCCGGGTCTCGTCCAGATACTGCCGGCGGCGCGCGGTGAGCGAGCGCTCGACTTCGTCCTGGGGGACTCCCAGCGCCCGCAGCATCTGGCCCAGCACATCGGCGATGTCGGCGGCCCCGTCGCGCCGCCCCTCGTCGAGGTCCGCGTGGAGCACGCCGTCGGGGCAGCTCTCCAGGAGCGGTCGGGTGATCCGGAAGCCGAGGGTCGTCTTCCCCACACCGGTCAGTCCGCTGACGCTGATGATCAGCGGACGCGCCGGGTCCGGGCCGCTCCCGAGCCAGTCCTCGGTGGCCCGTAGGACGCGTGCCTGTTCGTCGTCCCGGTTCTCGAAGTGCTGAATCTCCAGCGGTAACTGGCAGGGGGTCCGGCGTTGCGTGCCGGACGGCGGCCCGTGCAGATGCACCGCCTCGATGTGCCCGGCCTGCACGAGGCTCCCCACCTGCGCATCCCCTGCCACGCTGTTCCACGTCTCTTCGGCCACGGGTCAACTCTAGGCACCGGCACGGACAGTGGACAGGAGCGGTGTCCCTTGCGTCCTCACGCCACCGCCGCCCCCAATGCCACGAAGGTGCAGATCAGGACGAAGAGAAGGGCGAGGAGGGGGGCGGCGAAGCGGAGGTAGGTGTCGTAGCCGACCTTGGCGAGGGAGACGCCGCCCATGATGACGGCGGTGGTGGGGACCCAGAGGTTCATCCAGCCGCTGGCGGCCTGCCAGGCGGTGACGACGACCGGGCGGGTGACGCCGGCGAAGTCGGCGAGCGGGGCGAGGATCGGCATGGCGAGCGTGGCGTGGCCCGAGGTGGAGGGGATCAGGAAGGCCAGGGGGAGGTTGACGATGAAGACGATGACGCCGAAGAGCGCCGAGGGGGTGCCGGAGACCACGCCCTCGATGGAGTGCAGCACGGTGTCGGTGACCCTGGCGTTGTTCATGATGACCGTGACGCCGCGGGCGAGGACGATGACCAGGGCGGGCGAGATGAAGTCGGCGGCGCCCTGGACGAAGGTCGCGGACAGCCGCTGTTCGCCCATCCTCGCCAGCAGGCCGACCAGTACCGCGCCGACCAGGAACATCGCCGCCAACTGCGGGAAGGACCAGCCGAGTTCCCAGGCGTAGGGGGGTGCGTCGGCGCGGCCGGTGAGGGCGCCGGACCACGGGATCACCGAGAAGATCATGAAGCCGAAGAGCAGGGCGACGGCGACCAGGACCGTCTTGTGGAGGGTGGTGAGCGGGGGCGGTTCGGGGACGTCCGGGGCGGTCTGGGCGTGCTCGCGGTCGCCGGGGAGGAAGCCGCAGAGCGAGCGGTCGGGGTCGGCGCGCACCCGGCGTGCGTAGCGGATGACGTAGGCGATGGTGGTGGCGGTCAGCACCAGCCACATCGCGACGCGGAGCCCGATGCCGTCGCCGAGGGAGATCTCGGCGGCCGAGGAGGCGACGCCGGTGGCGAACGGGTTGACGGTGGAGCACAGGACGCCGATGCCGGCGCCGAGGATGATCGCGCCGGTGGCCACCAGGCGGTCGAAGCCGAGCGCGAGCATCAGGGGGACGATCAGGCCGTAGAAGCCCAGGGTCTCCTCGGCGAAGCCCTCGACGGTGCCGAGGAGGGAGAAGACCGCCATGACGCCGGCGATGAGGAGTGCGCCGCGGTCGCGGAGCCGGTGGGCGAGGCGGCCGATGCCGCGGTCCAGGGCGCCGGTGGCGAAGACGACGGTGATGAAGGCGCCGATGGCGAGGACGAAGAGGAAGACGCCGGCGCTCCCGTACAGTTCGCCGGTCAGATCCGGGCCCACCAGGCCGGTGCGGGCGTCCTTGATGCCGTAGAGGCCGTTGACCGGGGAGAGGAAGAGGTCGCCGAGCCGCTCGGGGAAGGTCCGGCCGGACGGGGTGCGGTGGTAGGAGCCTTGGAGGGGGCGGCCGGCGGCGTTGCGGGCGTAGGTGCCGGAGGGCAGCACGAAGGCCAGCGCCCAGATGACGACCGTGACGAGGACGAGGATGGTGAGGGCGCTGGGGAAGGTGAAGCGGCGCCGCTCCTGCACCTCCGGCGTCACGCCGCGCCCCCGGGGCGGTGCGCGGCGGCGTACTCGGCGAAGAAGAGGGCCTCGGCGAGCAGCGTCCCGCGGAATTCGGAGCGCAGCATCCGTTCGTTGGGGGCGTGCATGCGGCAGAGGCTGTCCGCGGCGCCGAAGAGCAGGATCTCGGCCTGCGGCACCGCCGCGGCCAGGCCGTTGACCAGGGGGACCGATCCGCCGGCCGCCGCGTCGACGGGCTCGGCGCCCCAGGCGCGGCGCAGCGCGGTGCGGGCGGCGCGGTAGGCGGGGCCGTCGGTGCCGGCCTCGTAGCCGGGGCCGGTGTCGCCGGGGGTGACGGTGAGCGGGATGCCGAACGGGCGCAGCCGCCGCAGGTGGCGGACGAGGGCGTCCTGGGCCTCCTGGGGGTCCTGCCGGGGGTGGACGCGGAGGTTGAGCTTGGCGCGGGCGTGCGGGACGACGGCGGCGGCGCCGCGGTCCGCGGAGGGCGCGTCCAGGCCGACGACGGTGAGCGCGGGGCCGCTCCACAGCCGCTCGCCGAGCCCGCCGGAACCGAGCAGCGGGGTGCCGTCGGGCACGCCGGCCAGTGCGCGGAAGTCGTCCTCCGCAAGGGCCGTGCCGTGCCACGGTTCGCGCCGCAGGCCCTCCACCGCGACGTCGCCGTGCAGGTCGTGGAGGGTGGCCAGCGCCTTGACGAGGACGAGCAGGGCGTCCGGTGCGGCGCCGCCGTACTGGCCGCTGTGGACGGCGGAATCGAGCGTGCGGACGTCCACGAAGACGTCGACGCTGCCGCGGAGGGCGGTGGTGAGGGTGGGGGTGCCGGGGCGGATGTTCCCGGTGTCGGCGATGATCATCGCGTCGCAGGCGAACGCCGCGGGGTCGGTGGGCGGGTAGCCGTCGAAGGCGCTGCCGTACTCCTCCTGCCCCTCGAAGAGGATCTTGATGCCGACGGGCGGCCGTCCGCGCCACGCCCGGAGGGCGCCGAGGTGGACCATCAGATTGACCTTGTCGTCGGCGATGCCGCGGGCGCGGATGCCGCCCTCGATGCGGGTGGGCTCGAACGGTGGGGAATCCCAGAGGTGTTCGTCGGCCGCCGGCTGGACGTCGTAGTGCGCGTAGAGGAGGACGGTGGGGGCGTCCGGGGTGGGCGGGGGGACGGTGGCGGTGACGACGGGGGCGGTGTGGGGGAGGTTCAGTTCGCCGATGTCGGTGACGCCGGCGGCCCTGAGCAGTTCGACGACGAGGTCGCGGGCCTGGAGGACGGGTTCGGGCGAGAAGCCGGGGAAGGCGATGGAGGGGATGGCGGCGAGCCGTTCGAGATCGGCGCAGAGGTCGTCCATCAGGCCGTCGACGGTGGTTTCCAGCGCCGAGGCCGTCCCTGACGCGTGGGCTCCGTGGGGCACCGCGGGCCCCCTCTCTGCGGCGCCCGACTGCGCGGACGCACACGTTGAATGCCTGTCACTTTCGTGCGTAATGCAGCATATCGGGCATACCGTCGGCGCCCGCGACAGCGATGTCGACACCGCGCCAGCCGCCACAACATCCGAGGGAATCGCACTACTATGGGCGTAGTAACGGAGTTGTAAGGGTTGGTGGAGCGTTGGCGCGGCGGCGGGACCAGGTGCTGGACGCGGCGGTCGAGGTACTGGGGGCCGAGGGGGCCCGGCGGCTGACGTACCAGGCCGTGGACCGGGCCGCGGGGGTGCCGACGGGGACCACGTCCAACTACTTCCGCAACCGGGCCGCGCTGGTCGACGGCATCGCCGAGCATCTGCTGGCACTGGAGCGGCGGGAGTGGGAGGCGCTGACGGCGGGGCCGGCGCCCGTCAGCCCCGGCGAACTGGCCGCGGCGCTGGCCGCCTTCGCCCGGCATGCCGCGGGGCCCGGGCGCGCGCGCACGGCCGCCCGCTGGGCGCTGCTGCTGGAGTCCGCGGTGCGCCCCGGGCTGCGGGCACCGCTCGGGCAGGGGCGGCAGGCGGTGCTGGAGCGGAGCACCGAGTGGGTGCGCCGGCTGGGCTCCGGGGCGCCGGAGCGGCACGGGCGGATCCTGGTGGACCACCTGGAAGGGGTGGTGATGCGCCAACTCGCCTTCCCTGAAGTGGCGTTCGACCCGGCGGAGGAGATCCGGGCACTGGTGGGCGGGTTGTTGGCCGGCCCGGAGGGCGGAACGCGGGGCGACGTACGGGGCGGCGCGACGGGCGGGCGCGCCGGCTGACGGGGCGGTCGGCGGCGGAAGGCGGTGTCCGACGGGGCCCGGAGCGGGGGTGGGGTGCTCGGCCAACTGGGCGCGGTGGGCGGCACGTTGGGGCGCGCGAGCGCTATGCGGCGCCCCCGGAGTCTGGTAGGAAAGCTTCCTAACGATTGAGGAACCCCCCACGGCACACTCCGGACAGGAGGACTCCATGCGCTCCCGATCGATAGCCAGGACCGCCACCCGTGTCACGCTCGGACTGGCACTGCTCGCCGTCCCCACGGCCGCGGTCGCCGCCACCGCCGCGCCGGCCGGCCGGGCGGCGGCCCCGACCCACGCCGCACCCCACACCGCGCGGGCCGCCGTCGGGCTGGACGACCCGGCGAAGAAGGAGATCGCCATGCAGTTGGTGTCCAGCGCGGAGAACTCCTCGCTGGACTGGAAGGCCCAGTACGCGTACATCGAGGACATCGGTGACGGCCGCGGCTACACCGGCGGCATCATCGGCTTCACCTCCGGCACCCACGACATGCTGGAGCTGGTCGAGCTCTACACCAAGCGCAAGCCCGACAACGTCCTGGCCCCGTACCTGCCGGCGCTGCGCACGGTGGACGGCAGCGACTCGCACGAGGGTCTGGACCCGAACTACCCGAAGGACTGGCGGAAGGCCGCCCAGGACCCGGTCTTCCGGAAGGCGCAGGACGACGAGCGGGACCGGGTGTACTTCAACCCGGCGGTCGAGCAGGGGAAGGCCGACGGGCTCGGCGTGCTGGGGCAGTTCGCGTACTACGACGCGATCGTGATGCACGGCGACGGCGACGACAGCACCAGCTTCTCCAACATCCGCAAGCGCGCACTGGCGAAGGCCGAGCCGCCGACCCGGGGCGGCGACGAGAAGACCTACCTGGGCGCCTTCCTCGACGCCCGGGTCTGGGCGATGAAGCAGGAGGAGGCGCACGGCGACACCAGCCGGGTGGACACCGAGCAGCGGGTGTTCCTGGAGCGGGGGAACCTGGACCTGCGCACTCCGCTGGACTGGAAGGTCTACGGGGACAGCTACCACATCGACTGACCCCCGGGGAAAGCCCAACGGCCCGTAGGGAGGCGGCGGTTGCCGTTTCCGTACGGGCCGTTGCGAAGGGGGCGGGCCTCAGTGGGCGGGCGAGGTGGCGGTCTCACCGTCGTCCATGCGGCCGCGGTCGGGCTGACGGGGTACCTCCGGGGCGCCGGCCGGGACGTGCGGATCGGCGGCGTGCGGCTCGGGGGCGTGCGGATCTGCCGGGGCGGACGGGGCCTTCGAACCGAAGTGGTTGAAGGCGAGGTTGAGGACGATGGCGACCAGGCAGCCGGTGCTGATGCCGGAGTCCAGGACGACCAGGAGGTCCTTGGGGAAGTTGTGGTAGAACTCCGGCGCCGCGATCGGGATCAGGCCGATGCCGAGGGCGGCGGCGACGATCAGCGAGTTCTCGCCCTTCTCCATGGCGGCGGTGGCCAGCGTCTGGACGCCGCTGGCGGCGACCGAGCCGAAGAGGACGATGCCGGCGCCGCCGAGGACCGGCAGCGGGACGAGGGAGATGATCGAGGCAGCGACCGGGCACAGCCCGAGCACGACCAGGATCGCCCCGCTGGTGGCCACGACGAAGCGACTGCGGACCTTGGTCATCGCGACCAGACCGATGTTCTGGGCGAAGGCGCTGTTGGCGAAGCCGTTGAACAGCGGGCTGACGGCGGTGCCGAGGGTGTCGGCGCGCAGACCGCCCTCGATGGTGCGTTCGTCCGCCGGCCGGCCCACGATCTTGCCGAGCGCGAGCATGTCGGCGGTGGACTCGGTCATACAGACCAGCATGACGATGCACATCGAGATGATGGCCGCGACGTCGAACTGCGGGGCGCCGAAGTGGAACGGCGTCGGGAAGCCGATCAGACTCGCCTTGGTCAGCGCCGAGAAGTCGGTGAGGCCGACCGGGACCGCGACCAGCGTGCCGGCGACCAGGCCGAGCAGGATGGCGATCTGCTGGAGGAAGCCGCGCAGTACCCGGCGCAGCACCAGCACGATCAGGAAGGTGGCCGCGGCCATCCCGATGTTCTTCAACGAGCCGTAGTTCGCGGCCTGTTCGTTGCCGCCCTGGGACCAGCGGAAGGCCACCGGGAGCAGCGAGACACCGATCAGGGTGATGACGGTGCCGGTGACCACCGGGGGGAAGAAGCGGACGAGTTTCGAGAAGTAGGGCGCGAGCAGGAAGCCGAGGACGCCGGCGACGATGACCGCGCCGAAGATGATCGGCAGCGCGTCGTGCGGGCTGTGCTCCTTGGCGATGGCGACCATGGGGGTGACACCGGCGAAGGAGACGCCGTTGACGAAGGGGAGCTTGGCTCCGACCTTCCAGAAGCCCAGGGTCTGGAGCAGGGTCGCGATGCCCGCGGTGAAGAGGCTGGCCCCCATCAGGAAAGCGGTCTCGGTGGGGCTGAGCCCGCAGGCGGGTCCCACGATCATCGGCGGGGCCACCACGCCCGCGTACATGGCGGCTACATGCTGTAGGCCGCTGGTGAACATTTTGAAGGGCGGGAGGGTTTCGTCGACCGGATGCTTCCGGTCCACCTCCGACTTCTGCCCGGTAGGTGCGGCCACTGCGGGCCTCCTGTCGATTTCTGCTCCGCCGGAAGCCGGCGGTGCGAGCCTGTCACGGAGGGCGTGCCATGTGGTGCGGGGTGCCGAAGTCGCGCTGGTGAGCGTGCGAAGGCCGCGCTTGTGGCGCATGGGCGGCTTGTGTGGGGGCGACCGGCCCGGGGGTGCGGGGAATCCGCACCCCCGGGGGACGGCGCTTGCGGACCCCGCTCGGGTCCGCAAGCTCAGCCGGGAGCCGTCCCTCCCGGCCGAGTCTTCGGGCGTGTCGCGTCCGGGGGGATCAGCCCTCGGCCGCGATACGGGCCAGACGCTGGGCCTCGGCCCGCGTGGAGCGGGCGACGGCGTCCTCGTCGATGTTGGTGAGGTGGTTGTCCTCGACCACCGGCTTGCCGTCGACCAGCGACAGCGTGACCGGGGCGGCCGGCCCGAAGACCAGGGCGGTCACCGGGTCGGCGATCGAGGAGTGGCCCAGCCCGTCGAGCTTCCACAGGACCAGGTCGGCGAGCTTGCCCGGCTCCAGGGAGCCGATCTCGCTGGTCCGGCCGAGGACCTGGGCGCCGCCGTAGGTGCCGAGCCGCAGCGCCTTGCGGGCGTTGAGGGCGGCTTCGCGGTGGGCGCCGAGGCGGTTGATGAGCAGCGCGTTGCGCAGCTCGGTGTGGAGTTCGCCGGACTCGTTGGAGGCGGTGCCGTCGACGCCGAGGCCGACCGGAACGCCGGCGGCCAGCATGTCCGGTACGCGGGCGATGCCGGCGGCCAGGCGGGCGTTGGACGACGGGCAGTGCGCCACGCCGGTCTTGGTGCGGGCGAAGGCGGCGATGTCGGAGTCGTTCATGTGGACGCAGTGCGCCATCCACACGTCCTCGCCGAGCCAGCCGGTGGACTCGAAGTAGTCGGTCGGGCCCATGCCGAACAGCTCGTGGCAGAACTTCTCCTCCTCCACCGTCTCCGAGCCGTGGGTGTGCATCCGCACGCCCTTGCGGCGGGCGAGCGCGGCGCCCTCCCGGAGGAGTTCGGTGGAGATGGAGAACGGCGAGCAGGGGGCCGCCGCGATGTGCACCATCGAGCCGAACGAGGCGTCGTGGTGCTTGTCGATGGCCTCCTCGGTACCGATCAGGGCGCCCTCGGTGGTCTCGACGGCGAAGTCCGGGGGCAGGCCGCCGTCCTTCTCGCTGCGGTCCATCGAGCCGCGGGCCAGGGTGATCCGGGCGCCGATGTCGGCGACCGCGGCCAGTTCGGCGCCCACGAGGTCCCCGGAGCCCCGCGGGAAGACGTAGTGGTGGTCGGAGGCGGTGGTGACACCGCCCTTGACCATCATGCCGAGCGAGCCGTGGGTCGCCGCGGTGAGCATCTCCGCGTCGATCCGGGCCCAGGTCGGGTAGAGCGCGACCAGCCAGTTGAAGAGGTTGTGGTCGGTGGCCAGGCCACGGGTGATCCACTGGTAGAAGTGGTGATGGGTGTTGATCAGGCCCGGGGTGACCAGGTGACCGGTGGCGTCGATGCGGCGGACGACGTTCGCCAGGCCCTCGGGGGCCTTGCCGGCGCCGAGGGACTCGATGACGTTGTCGGCGACGACGAGGTGGCCGCTGGCGTACTCGGTGTCGTCGGCGTCGACGGTCGCGATGGCACAGTTCTCGATGACGATGCGCTGCTTGACCGCGCTGTCAGGGGATGCCGGTGCTGGTGCCATGGTGCTTTCCTCGTTCTTTCAGTGGCGGTTGGGCACGGCATGGCCCTAGGGGATTTGAGTGCCGGGGCCGGGCGAGGCGGCTGACAGTACCGCTGCCCGTGACGTGCCCCGGGTGCCGAGATGGTGGAAGAACAGGTTGAGCAGGACCGCGACCAGGGCTCCGGCGCTGATCCCGGAGCCGAGCACGGTCTGTGCCCAGGCGGGGAACCCGGCATAGAAGGTCGGCGCGGCGAGCGGGATGATTCCCGCGCCGAGCGACACGGCCACCAGGATGATGTTGGAGCTGTCATCGAGTCCGGCTTCGGAGAGCGTGCGGATGCCACTGACCGCGATCGATCCGAACAGGACGATACCCGCGCCGCCGAGGACCGGCATCGGCACCAGCGAGACCACGGCGCCCAGGACGGGGAAGGCGCCGAGGACCAGCAGCACCGCACCGGCCAGCGCGACGACATAGCGGCTGCGGACCCGGGTCAGCGAGACGACGCCGACGTTCTGCGCGAAGGCGCTGGTCGGGAAACCGCCGAAGATCGGGCCGAGGAGGGTCGCGATGCCGTCGGTGCGCAGGCCGCGGGTGATGGTGGTGCCGGTGGTCCTCCGGTCGCAGATCTCGCCGAGGGCGAGCATCCCGGCCGACGACTCCGTCATCAGCACCAGCATCACGATGCACAGGGAGAGTATGGCGGCGGGCTGGAACTCCGGCGGGCCGAAGGCGAAGGGCGTGGGCAGCGCGGCGATCGGGGCCGAGCGCAGCCCGTCGAAGCTGGCCATCCCGAAGGGGATCGCGGCCAGGGTGCCGACGACCAGGCCGATCAGCAGCGCGATCTGCTTGACGAAGCCCTTGGCGAAGCGCTGGATGAGCAGCACCACGAGGAGGGTGAAGCCGGCCAGCGCGAGGTTCTTCATGGAGCCGAAGTCGGCGGCGCCCTTGTCGCCGCCCTGTGCCCAGCCGACCGGTACGGGCATCAGCGTGACCCCGATGAGGGTGATCACGACGCCGGTGACCAGCGGCGGGAAGAAGCGCAGGAGTTTCCCGAAGAACGGGCCGATCGCCAGGCAGAACACCCCGGCACACATAACTGCCCCGTAAATGGCGGGGAGTTGGTGGCCCTTGGCGGTGGTCTCGGCGATGGCGAGCATCGGGGTGATGCCGGCGGAGCTGGCCGCGTTGACGAACGGGAGGCGGTTGCCGGCGAAGGTGCGGATGCCGAGCGTCTGCAGCAGGGTCGCCAGGCCGGCGATGAGCAGGCTGGCGGCGATCAGCCGGGTCCGGCCTGCGGTGTCCAGACCGACGGCCTGGCCGATGATGAGCGGAGGGGTGACGACGCCGGCGTACATCGCCGCGATGTGCTGGAGGGCGGCAGGGACGAGCCGTCTGACGGCCGGCTTCTCATCCACCGGGTGAACCGGTGGGGCTGGGTGGTGCGGGGCTTGCTCTTGCTGTGCCATGGGTCGTTCCCCTCGGAAATCGCGTCCCCTCCCCGCTGCGGGGTAGGGAGGGGACGCGAGGCACGGCGTTGCGTCGAGCCGCTAGAGGTTCGTCAGATCCATCGGGATCCGGGCTTCGACACCGTCGCGCAGAACAGTGGCTTCGATCAGGCCGTACGGGCGGTCCGCCGCGTAGTAGACGGCCCCCTCGGCGGTATCGTTCTTGAGCCCGAAGGGCTCCAGGTCCACGAGGAAGTGGTGCTTGTTCGGGAGCGAGAAGCGGATCTCGTCCACCTCGGACCTGTTGTTGATGATGCGCGACCCCATCTGGTACAGGGTCTGCTGGAGCGAGAGGCTGTAGGTCTCCGCGAAAGCCTGCAGCATGTGCTTCTTGACCTGCTCGTACGAACGCTCCCAGTTGGGCATCCGCTGCTCGTCGGACGTCCAGTTGAAGCGCCAGCGGCTGGCGACCTGCGTGGCCAGGATGCGGTCGTACGCCTCCTTCAGCGTCGTGTACTGGTCCTTGATGTACCCCCAGAACTCCGAGTTGGTGGAGTTCATCACGATCAGATCCTTCAGGCCGGAGATGACCTGCCAGTTCTCACCGTCGTAGGTGATCTCGGTCAGGCGGACCTCCTGGCCCTTGCGGACGAACGAGTGCTTGACCTCGTCCGCGCCGATGAAGCGCGAGTTGCCGTCCGAGGTCTCGATGCGCTCCCAGGCGTACTCCTCGATCCGGATCCGGGCCCGCTTGATCGGCTCCTGGCTGGAGACGAAGTGCCGGGCCAGGTGGATGCCGAACTGCTCGGCCGACTCGATCCCGTACTCCTTGGCGAAGGCGTACACGGTGTTCTTGGTCGTGTCGGTGGGCAGGCAGTTGGCGTTGGAGCCGGAGAGGTGGACCTCTTCCAGGTCGCCGGAGAGGGCTACCGAGACGTTGAGGTCCTTGATGTGGTGGGTGTCGCCGTCGCGGGTGATCTTGACAACGCGGTTCTCCGCTTTGCCGTACTGGTTCTGGCCGAGAATCGTGGGCATGTCGGTGCTAGCTCCCTCGGTATACGGAGTAGCCGAACGGGTTGAGCAGCAGCGGTACGTGGTAGTGCTCGCCCGGCTTGACGGCAAAGGTGATTGCCACCTCCGGGAAGAAGGCTCCGCTGTCCCGTAGCGCGGGGGCGTCCTGCTGTTCCTCGGCTTGCTGGTTGACGCTGTGCTGACGTGAAGAGAAGTACGCCTCGGTCTCGAAGTCGATGCGTACGTGGGTGGTGCCCTGCGGGAGTGCCGGCAGGTTCTTGCAGCGCCCGTCGACGTCGGTCTTCCCGGCGCCGTGGACGGTCCACGCACCCCCGCTGCCGGAGCGCACCGAGAGCGTGAGGGCGACGCCCTCCGCGGGACGGCCCACGCTGGTGTCCAAGATGTGCGTGGACACCGACGTCGGTGCAGCCGACTCGCTGCTCATGATGGATCTCCTTCTGCGATGCGGTTCAGGCGGATGCGGTTGATCTTGCCGAGCTCCACACGGACGATCTCGCGTTCCTGTTCCGGCGAGTTGTCGATCCGGTTACGGACCGCATCACGCATCTGCTCCCCGGTGCGGCCGGAGGCACAGATCAGGAAAACGTGCCCGAACTTCTCCTGGTAGGCCAGGTTCAGTTCGAGCATCTCCGCCTTGAGGTCGTCGGAGGCGCCGGCCATCCCGCTCTGCTCGCGGTTCGAGGTGGGGTCGCCCGGCTTGGGCCGCCCGATGGGCGGGTGCCCGGCCATCGCCTCGGCCAGGTCGTCCGCGCTCAGCTCCGCCATGGCGGCGTCACTGGCGGTGAACAGGGCGTCGGCGGTGGCATAGGGGCGCTGGGCGAGAACCTTGCTCCCCCAGGCCCGGCTGGCGCACACCTCGTGCAGCGCGGCCCGAGCCTCACTGGCATCGGCGGTGTTGAACCGGGTAAGCCCTTGGGGCGTGGTCGAAGACACGGGAAGCCTCCGTGGCCTGGTGCTGGACAGCTCTGGTTGGCTGGAAACAGCTAAGACCTCCGGCAACATCACGTCAACACTTTGTTGAAAAGTCGGCAACACGAAAGCCGCCACCCGGGGTCTCCGAGTGGCGGCTTCGGCCGCAGGACGGGCAGTTGCGCCCGCTTCGCCTCAGTCGGCGTCCTTCGCGGCGCTTTCCCGGTTCAGGTAGTTGTACACAGTGAAGCGGCTGACACCGAGGGCGCCGGCGACCGTCTCGACGCCGTGCCGGACCGAAAAAGCACCCCGGCTCTCCAATATCCGCACCACCGACTGCTTGGTCCTGCGGTCCAGCTCGGAGAGCGGCATGCCGTGCCGGCGCTCCAGCTCGGCGAGGATGTGATCGAGCGATTCCGACAGGTGCGGGAGCCGGACGGCCACCCGGTCCCGCCCCTCCCAGGCCAGCACGACGTCGTCGCCGCTGGCCTGATCGGGCGCGATCATCTGGCCACCCATGGCATCCACCAGCGGTTTGACCGCCCGGACGAAGGGGTGGTCGGCGGGCTCGGTCACGTCGCGTCCCCCTCGTCGCCCGCCCGTCGCCCGCCGCCACCCCGAGTGGAAGCTCCCCCAGACTTCGTCCGGGGGGACCCCCATCGCGCTGCTGTGGCATCCGCGCCGCCCTGCCGGTCGTCGGCGATCACATTGACCTGGAGGGAGACCCGGGTCGCGCCCGCCTCCAGGGACTGCCGCAGCAGGGCGCCGACCGCGTCCAGCACCCGGTCGGCGTCGCCCTCGGCGGTATTGCCGAAGGGGCCGACGTCGACGGCGTCCAGCTCGGCACCGGTGACGATCTCCCGCGCCACCACGGCATGGGCCGGCGCCTCGTCCAGGTCGAACGGCTCCGTCGTGAACTCAACTCTCAATCGCACGCGGTTCAACCTACGCGCGCTTCGCCCCGCCGACCAGAAATTGCTCCCGGCCCCCCTTGACAGCCTCCCCGCCCGCCCGGCAGTGTTCCATTACGCAGAAAGTAAGTTCCGCTATCCGGAAGGAGCGCCGGGCCTTATGGGTTTCACGGACACGCGCTTCAACGTCAATCTGTCGATCCTGTTCACCGAGCTTCCGTTGTTGGAGCGGCCGGCGGCCGCGCGGGCGGCGGGTTTCACCGCGGTGGAGCTGTGGTGGCCGTGGGTGGACGCCCCGACCCCGGAGCGGTCCGAGCTGGACGCGCTGGGCGATGCGCTGCGTGATGCCGGGACGCGGTTGACGGGGCTGAACTTCTACGCCGGGCGGTTGCCGGGTCCGGATCGTGGTGCGCTGTCGGTTCCGGGGGTGGAGTCGGAGAGGTTCCGGGCGAACGTGCCGGTGGCGATCGCGTTCGCCGCGTCGCTGGGCTGCACCACCTTCAACGCCCTGTACGGCAACCGCGTCGAGGGCGCCACGCCTGCGGAGCAGGATGCTCTTGCTCTGGAGAACCTGGCCTTCGCGGCGCGGGCGGTGGGCGAGGTGGACGGCACGCTGCTGATCGAGGCGCTCAACGCGCCGGAGTCGCCGGCGTGTCCGATCGTCTCGGCACCCAAGGCGATCGAGGTGGTCGACGCGGTCAACGCCGCCACCGGGTTGGACAACGCACGGTTCCTGATGGACCTGTACCACCTGTCGATGAACGGCGAGGACCTTGCGGAGGTCATCGACCGCTACACGCCCAAGACCGCACACGTGCAGATCGCCGACAACCCCGGCCGCGGCGCGCCCGGCACCGGCTCGCTCCCGCTGGAGGAGTTGCTCGGCCGCCTGAAGAAGGCCGGCTACGACGGCTACGTCGGCCTGGAGTACAAGCCGGGCGACCGCCCGAGCGCCGAGTCCTTCACCTGGCTCCCGGCGGCCCTGCGCGCCGCCCACTGACCCCGGCGCCCGCGTCACCTGCCGCTGTCTGGCGTCCCCTCTCCCCCTTTACGTTTGCGTGTGAAAGAGGCTTCCCAATGAGCAACCTGGCCGACTCCTCCCGCCCGACCCGCCCGGCGATCGCCTGGATCGGGCTGGGCATCATGGGTTCGCCCATGGCCGAGAATCTGATCAAGGCCGGCTACGCGGTGACCGGTTACACCCTGGAAGCCGACAAGCTGGAGCGCCTGGCCGCGGCCGGTGGCACCGCCGCCACCGACATCGCCGCGGCCGTCGCCGACGCCGACGTCGTCATCACGATGGTCCCGGCCTCCCCGCACGTCGAGGCCATCGCCTACGGCCCCGACGGCATCCTGGAGAACGCCAAGTCCGGCGCGCTGCTGATCGACATGTCCTCGATCACCCCGCAGACCTCCATCGACCTGGCCAAGAACGCCGCCGAGAAGGGCATCCGGGTCCTGGACGCCCCCGTCTCCGGCGGCGAGGCCGGCGCCATCGAGGCCGTCCTGTCGATCATGGTCGGTGGCCAGCAGGCCGACTTCGACGCCGCCAAGCCGATCCTGGAAGCCCTGGGCAAGACCATCGTGCTGTGCGGCCCGCACGGCGCCGGCCAGACCGTCAAGGCCGCCAACCAGCTCATCGTCGCCGTCAACATCCAAGCCTGCGCCGAAGCCGTGGTCTTCCTGGAGAAGTCCGGCGTCGACCTGCCCGCCGCCCTCGACGTCCTGGGCGGCGGCCTGGCCGGCTCCACCGTCCTTGCCCGCAAGAAGGACAACTTCGCCAACCGCGACTTCAAGCCCGGCTTCCGCATCGACCTGCACCACAAGGACATGGGCATCGTCACCGACGCCGCCCGCACCGTCGGCGCCGCCCTGCCCGTCGGCTCCGTCGTCGCCTCCCTCGTGGCCTCCCTGCGCGCCCAGGGCGACGGCGGCCTGGACCACTCCGCCCTCCTCCGCGGCGTCGAACGCCTCTCCGGATACGACCTCAAGGACTGAGTCCCAGATCATGGGGGCACGTCGCATTCCCGCCGTCCAGGCGGCCGTTGAGATCATGAAGGACGAGGGCGCCGACACCGTCTTCGGCTGCCCCGGCGCCGCGCTGCTGCCGCTGTACGCGGCGATGGAGCGGACCGGCGGCATCGCCCACCTGTCCGCGGGCCACGCCGAGGGCGCCGCGCACATGGCCGACGGCTGGGCCAGGACGACCGGGAAGGCCGGCGTGGTCGCGGTGGCTGCCGGGCCCGGGGCGGTCCGGCTGCTCAGCGGCCTCTACGCGGCCCGGCAGGACGCCGTCCCGCTGGTGTGCGTCACCGGCCGGGAGGCGTCCGCGCCGCCCGCCCCCGCCATACCGCTGCGGCACGCGGGGTACCGGCCGCCGGACCTGGTCCGGCTGGCCGGTGCGGTCGCCAAGCGTGCCGAGCGGATCGAGGACCCCGCACGGATCCCGGGCGCTTTCCGTGAGGCGTTCCGGATCGCGCGGGAAGGCCGACCCGGACCCGTACTGATCGACATTCCGGCCGATCTGGCCGGGGTGGAGATCGTGTGCGGCCCGGGGCCGGTCGCCCCTTCCGCTCCCGGCGCCGGACCGGCACTGGTGGACGGCGTCCGGTCGCCGGCGCCGGGGGCGGTACTCCCCCAGTCCGCACCCGCGGACCCGGCGGGCACCGGGGCCCAGTGGGCCCACTGGGCCCTCGCGGAGCTCGCCGAGCTCTTCGGCGGCGGGTCGTCGGCGGACACCTATGTCGTCAGCGGGCTGCCGGAGGCGAGCGCCTCCCGTCCGGGCGCCCCCCGTCCGGACACCGCGCGACGGCACCGGGTGCCGCGGCGGAACGGTCCGCCGGGGTGGGAGGTGCCGACCGCGATCGGGGTCCGGAAGGCACTGGACTCCCGGGGCGAGCGGGCGGCGGAGGTCGTGGTGGTCGTCGACGGTCGCGGGTTCCCGCTGACGGCCGGGGAGTTGGCCGCGGCGGCGCAGTACGAAGTGCCGTTCGTGGTGGTGCTGCTCGGCGGCGCCGAGGACGCCGACCCGTTCACGGACCCGGTGAAGCTCGCCGAGGCGTACGGCTGCGCGGGCCGTGACGTGCTCGATCCGGCGGATCTGCGTTCGGCGGTCGAGTGGGCCCGCAAGGAGGCCGTCTCCACCCGGCGGCCGGTCCTGGTGGAGGTCCGGGCCGAGCGCGCGGCGGACGCGTACGACGGTCCGCCCGCGGACCCGGTGCACACCCGCGCGTACGGGACCTGAAGCCCGTCGCGGAGGGGCTTCCCGGGCCCGTGAAATCAAGCTTCCGGGCGGTGGTCGCGCTGACACCTGTCCTGTCGCGCCCAGGCGCGGCCACCGCCCGGAATACCCGCCCCTCAGCAAGACAGATTGTTTCAACAAACTGTTGACGTTTGGTCGGAGCGCTTTCTACGCTCCGACATGCGGAAGCCAACTTCCGCGCTCTCGTACGGAAGGTCACCATGTCGAAGCCCACGCTGACGGCGCGTACTCTCACTACGGAGGCTGGCGCCCCGATCGCCGACAACCAGAACTCCGCCACCGCCGGCGTCGGTGGCCCGATCATCCTCCAGGACCAGCACCTGCTGGAGAAGCTCGCGCGCTTCAATCGCGAGCGCATCCCGGAGCGCGTCGTGCACGCCCGTGGCTCCGGTGCGTACGGCTACTTCGAGGTGACCGACGACGTCACCGGCTTCACGCGGGCCGACTTCCTCAACACCGTGGGCAAGCGGACCGAGCTGTTCATCCGCTTCTCGACCGTGGCCGACAGCCTCGGCGGTGCGGACGCCGTCCGGGACCCGCGCGGTTTCGCGGTGAAGTTCTACACCGAAGAGGGCAACTACGACCTCGTCGGCAACAACACCCCGGTGTTCTTCATCAAGGACCCGATCAAGTTCCCGGACTTCATCCACTCGCAGAAGCGCGACCCGTTCACCGGCAAGCAGGAGCCGAACAACGTCTGGGACTTCTGGGCGCACGCCCCCGAGGCCACCCACCAGGTCACCTGGCTCATGGGCGACCGCGGCATCCCGGCCTCCTACCGCCACATGAACGGCTACGGCTCCCACACCTACCAGTGGACCAACGCCGAGGGCGAAGCCTTCTTCGTCAAGTACCACTTCAAGACGAACCAGGGCGTCCGCAGCCTCTCCGCCGACCAGGGCGCCGAGCTCGTCGGCAAGGACGCCAACAGCCACCAGACCGACCTGCTGCAGTCCATCGAGCGGGGCGTGTACCCCTCCTGGACGCTGTACGTGCAGATCATGCCGGCGGCCGAGGCGGCCAACTACCGCTTCAACCCGTTCGACCTGACCAAGGTGTGGCCGCACTCGGACTACCCGCTGCAGCGGGTCGGCCGGATGGTCCTGGACCGCAACCCCGACAACGTCTTCGCCGAGGTCGAGCAGTCCGCGTTCTCGCCGAACAACTTCGTGCCCGGCATCGGCCCGTCCCCGGACAAGATGCTCCAGGGCCGGCTGTTCGCCTACGCCGACGCGCACCGCTACCGCCTGGGCGTCAACCACACCCAGCTCGCGGTCAACGCCCCCAAGGCGACCACCGCCAACAACTACGGCCGGGACGGCCTCATGGCGTCCAACGCATACGACCGCCACGCCAAGAACTACGAGCCCAACTCCTACGACGGTCCGGTCCAGACCGACCAGCCGCTCTCCGCGCCGCTGGCCGTGTCCGGCTACGTCGGCACCCACGCCGCCCCGGCGCACACCAAGGACGACGACTTCTTCCAGGCCGGTGAGCTCTACCGGCTGATGTCCGAGGACGAGAAGAAGCGCCTGGTGGAGAACATCGCCGGCGGCCTCTCCCAGGTCAGCCGCGACGACGTGATCGAGAAGAACCTCGCGCACTTCCACGCCGCCGACCAGGACTACGGCAAGCGCGTCGAGGCGCGCGTCCGCGAGCTGCGCGAGGACTGACGGGAGGTCAGTCGCCTTGCGCACCCGTACCGGCCGGCCCGTTGAGGGGTGGTCGGCCGGTACGGGGAAGTAGCGCGGAGCTCCGCGGAGTCCGGGGAGATTCCAGTGCGGTGGCAGGCTCACCCGCCAAGGAGGGTGGGCCGCCTCCCCGCCGCGGAGCCCGCCTGCTGTCCCACCCCGCTGCCCTCCACAGCACCCCTCTCCACCGACTCCGTCCGACAGTGTGATGTCCCGTCGCGCCCATCTCTCGCACTGTCGGACGGAAACCACGCGCAGGGCCCGGAGTTCGTACGGTCACGGATTCCGGGCCCTGTGCCGTCCCCGCGCTGGCCGGTGCAAGCACCGGCCGCCGCCTCTCGGCGCATTCCCGCCCCGGACAGGCACTTTTGGCGAGACCATGGACGGCAAGCAGAGCCGACCGACCGCCTGCCCGACCTGCCTGGAGCCGAACATGGCCGACAGCGTGCCGGTGCGGTGCCCTACGTGCCGCCGCGAGAACGCCTTCACCCCGCCGACCTTCCCCTGCGCCTGCGGTGCACCGCTGACCCTGCCGGTGCTGCGCGGTGGCGTGCCGATCGAGATACTGCACCGCACCTGGGAGGCGTCCTGGGTGGAGGTGCGGTGCGAGGTCTGCGGGCGGCAGGACGCCTGGCCGGCGCCGGAGAGCGGGTGTGCCTGCGGCACGGTGGTCCGGGTGCCGATCACCCCGGTGCCCGCCGCGCCGCCCGCGCCCGACGGCCCCGCGGGGGAGCTGCCCGGCCCCGACGCGGCCACCCGCCCGCAGCCGGCGCCGCGGCCGGCCGTCGGGCCGCCGCCGGAGCGGCCGGTGTTCCGCCCGGTGACGATCCGGACGGCACGGGACTGCATCACCGCCGCCGCGCAGTATCTGAAGTGGCTGGGCTTCTCCGACGTCGCCCGGGCCCAGGAGCGGACCGCGGCCGGCGTGGACCTGCGCGGCACCGGCGTGGTCGCGCAGGTCGATCCGACGACCCGGGCCACCGCCCTCCGCGACATCGAGTGCGTCTGGCTCAACGGCCTGAGCGACTCCGCGGTCCCGGTCTCCTTCTCGCTGGCCGGCTACGCCCGCGACGCCCGCTCCCGCGCCGACGAACTGCACGTCCCGCTGTTCGTCATGGACCTCACCGGCACCCCGCAGCCGGTCAACGACGCGGCCGACGAGCTGATCAGCAACGGCGGCCGGCCGCCCGGCTGAGCCCGTCGCCCGGCCCGGCCGGCCCGGCACCGGAAACCCTCCCCATTGCCTTAAGGGCATGGGAGGTACCCCCCATGCCCCGGGCGTCCCGGGCGGCGAGACACTGGGCGTATGCCGATCCGTGTCCCGGACCCCGCCGACCTGCCCGCCCTGCGCGCCCTGGAGCGCGCCGCCGGAGAGCCCTTCCGGGCGCTCGGCATGGCGTCGATCGCGGACGACGAGCCGCCGCCGCTGACCCTGCTGGCGGAGTATCAGCGGGCCGGGCGGGCGCTCGCCGCCTACGACTCCGGGCGGCCGGGCGAACCGCCCCACGGCTATCTCCTGTGGGACCGGATCGACGGCTGCGCCCACATCGAGCAGGTCTCCGTCCACCCGGAGCGGGCCCGCCGCGGGGTCGGCCGAACGCTGATCGACCGGGCCGAGCGGGAGTGCGGGCTGCCCGCACTGACCCTGACCACCTTCGCCGACGTCCCGTGGAACGCCCCGTACTACACCCGGCTCGGCTTCCGCCAGCTCACCGCGGCCGAGTTGACGCCGGGGCTGCGGGCGGTCCGTGCCCACGAGGCGGAGTTGGGCCTGGACCGCTGGCCCCGGGTGTGCATGCGGCGGGAAGCAACGGGAAGCGGCGGCGCACAGCCGATATGACGCACCGTCAGCGCTGTCGGTGGTGCGGGCCATAATGTGCCGGTGATCGATGCGAACGCCCTCCGCGCCGTCTGCCTGGGATTCAACGGCGCGACCGAGGAGAACCCCTTCCCCCGGCACCCGGAGGTCTCGACGTTCAAGGTGGGCGGCAAGATCTTCGCGCTGACGTCGCTGGACGTGGCGCCACTGACGGTCAGCCTCAAGTGCGACCCCGAGCTGGCCCTGCGGCTGCGCGCGGCGCACCCCGAGGTGGTGCCCGGCTACCACCTCAACAAGCGCCACTGGAACACCGTTTCGCTGACCGGCGACCTCCCCGACCGGATGGTGCGGGAGCTGATCGAGGACTCCTACGACCTGGTCGTCGCCTCGCTCCCGCGCGCCCAGCGGCTCCTGCTGGACTGGCCGGGCGAGCGACGGTAGCCGGGCCTGCCGCCCCCCGGTCCCGACACCCGGCGCATGCCCCGCGGTCGGACCTCCCACCGGGACCGGGCCGCGAGCGGCCGGTCAGGAGCGACCGCGGGACATCACGCCGGGCGGGCGGTCAGCCCCGGGGCGGCAGGACGGCGCGGATGCCGCCCTGCGCGGTGGCCGGGGCGACGGTGTCGTAACCGCCGTTCACCGCACCGTTGCCGGCGTACTCGGCGGTGTAGCCGCCGCTGAGCACCTCGGCGCCGGAGCGCGGCCGATCGGCGTCACAGGCTGCCTGGCCGGCGACGTCCGTCCTGGCCACGCACAGCACCTTGCCGGTGGTGTCCTTGAAGGTGATGGTGGCGTTCCAGACGGCGTCCTGCGGGCCGGCGGCGCGGGCCCGCACCAGGGTGGCGTGCAGCCCGACGACCTTCAGCGGCTTGGTGGAGAGAGTGGCCTTGCCGGCGGTCAGCCGGGTCGCCATCTCGGGCACCGTGGCGGCCGGTTCGCACAGCCCCCGGCTCCAGTCGAAGAGCCCGCCGGGGACGCAGGTCGCGTGCCCGTCCCGGGTCGCCACGCGGTGGGTGACCGGGTCGCAGCGGTAGAAGCTCGCGGCACTGTCGGCGTCGACCACGGTCGGCGCCACGGTCGCCGCGTCCTCGCCGCTCGCGCAGCCGGCGGTGAGCACCTCGCGGGTGGGGCCGTCCGGGCTGCCGGGCTGGATGACGTCGGCGTAGGCGGGGGCGGCGAAGCTCCCCAGGGCGGCGGCCACGGCGGCGGCAGTGGTCGCCCAACGTGCGATACGGGTCATGAATGTCCCCTCTTGGCGGAATCCCGCGGGATGTCCCGCCTGGTTAACGGCCTTGCTGTTCGGCCTGGTTGACGACCTTTCACCCGTCCTCCGACAGCGGGGACGGGCCAGGCCAGGACCCTATCGGCCGGGCGCGCCGGGGCCGACGCCGGCCCGGCCCGGCGACCGTCCGCACCGCCGGAGCCGGGGCGGGGCCGGGGCGGGGACACCCGGGTGCCGGCTCGGTGGCCCCGGTCCGCGCCCCCGAACTTCCCGCCCCGGCAGGGCAGATCAGCCCCTCACACCGGGCCCAGGCTGCCCTCCCGGCTCGGCTCGGCGGCTTTTCCCGACGCCGCCGACGCCGCCGACGTCGCCGGTTGCGCCGGTTGCGCCGCTTCCGGAGCCGCCGTGCCCCACCTCGCCGCGAGCCGCTCGCGGAGTTCGATCTTGCGGACCTTGCCGCTGACGGTCATCGGGAAGGCGTCGGTGATCTCCAGATAGCGCGGCACCTTGTAGTGCGCGAGCCGGGAGCGGCAGTAGCGGGCCAGCTCGTCGCGGGTGAGGGTGTCGGCGGGATCGCGGAGGATGACGCAGGCGGCGATCTCCTCGCCGTACTTCTCGTCCGGCACGCCGACGACCTGGACGTCGGCGATCTTGGGGTGGGAGTAGAGGAACTCCTCGATCTCCCGCGGGTAGACGTTCTCCCCGCCCCTGATGATCATGTCCTTGATGCGGCCGACGATCCGGACGTAGCCGTCGTCGTTCATCACCGCCAGATCACCGGTGTGCATCCAGCGGGCCCGGTCGATGACCTCGGCGGTGCGCTCGGGGTCCTCCCAGTAGCCGAGCATCACGCTGTAGCCGCGGGTGCACAGTTCGCCCGGGGTGCCGCGGGGCACCGTCACCCCGCTCGACGGGTCCACGACCTTGACCTCGATGTGCGGCAGCACCCGGCCGACCGTCGCGGTGCGGTGTTCGAGGTCGTCGTCCCGGCGGGTCTGGGTGGAGACCGGCGAGGTCTCGGTCATGCCGTAGCAGATCGACACCTCGGCCATGTGCATCTCGGACACCACCCGCTTCATCACCTCCTCCGGGCAGGGCGAGCCGGCCATGATGCCGGTACGGAGCGACGCGAGGTCGTAGTCGGCGAAGTCCGGGAGGTTCAGCTCCGCGATGAACATGGTGGGCACCCCGTAGAGCGAGGTGCAGCGCTCGTCCTGGACGGCCCGCAGGGTGGCGGCCGGCTCGAAGGCGGGCGCCGGGATGACGATGCAGGCGCCGTGCGAGGTGATGCCGAGGTTGCCCATCACCATGCCGAAGCAGTGGTAGAAGGGCACCGGCAGGCACACCCGGTCGTGCTCGGTGTAGCCGAGGGTCTCGGCGACCCAGTAGCCGTTGTTGAGGATGTTGTGGTGGGAGAGGGTGGCACCCTTGGGGAAGCCGGTGGTACCCGAGGTGTACTGGATGTTGACCGGGTCGTCGGTGGTCAGGGTCTTCTCGCACTCGGCGAGCCGGGTGTGCGGGACGGCAGCGCCGGCGGCCAACAGCCCGCCCCAGGTCGGATCGCCGATGTAGACCACGTCGCGCAGCGCCGGACAGTCGGCCCGCACCTGCTCGATCATCCGCCGGTAGTCGCTGGTCTTGTGGGCGACGGCGGAGACCAGCACGGTCACCCCGGCCTGCTGGAGGACGTACGCCAACTCGTGGACCCGGTACGCGGGGTTGACGTTGACCAGGATCGCGCCGATCCGGGCGGTGGCGTACTGCACGAGGACCCACTCGGCGCAGTTCGGCGCCCAGATGCCGACCCGGTCGCCCTTGCGGACGCCCTTGGCGAGCAGCCCGAGCGCCACCTCGTCGACCGCGCGGCCCAGTTCCGCGTAGGTCCAGCGGCGGTCGCCGGCCACCTCGACCAGCGCCTCGCGATCGCCGAAGCGGGCGATGGTGCGGGCCAGGTCGGCGCCGATGGTGCGGCCGAGCAGCGGCCTATCCGCCGCCCCGCTCGCGTACGACGGCTCGGTGTGCGACTGACTGGTCAACAGGGGATCTCCTCCCAGTACGCGGCACCGCCGTCGCCCGCGCGGTGGGCTCGCGCGGCCGATGCGGCGGATCGTGCCGGAGACGGTCTTCGGCAGGTCGACACGGTCCAGCTTGCCCGCCGGAGGGGCCGAGCCACCCCAGGGACATCCGGAACGCACCGTGCTCAGCATGGCGTCCAGCGTGCCCCGCGGGTCCGCGCATCGCCTACCCTTGCGCCCCACGAAGACCGGTTCGAACCACGACCTGGGGGAACGCCGTGCCCGAGACCACGCCCACCGCCACGACGGACCTCGCCCTCCCCGCCCTCGCACCGCTGCTCCGCCACGCGGGCAAGCCCGGCTTTGTCGTCACCGACATGACGGACGTCGACCGGTTCGCCCCGCTCGACTCCGTCGCACTGCCCGACTCCCCGCTCCACCTCCTCACCGGCCTCGACCGCGGCGACCACATGGCCAGCTGGAGCCCGGACGAGGCGCTGCCCTCGCTCACCGCGGAGTCCCGCACCCCGGCGCTGTGGATCAGCGGCGGCGCTCCCCCGGTGGATCAGCCGCGGGTGGCGAAGTCCTGTGTCCACCACGGCCCGTTGGTGCTGAGGTTGACCCCCACTCCGGTGGACGTGTAGGAGCAGTTGAGGATGTTGGCGCGGTGTCCGGGGCTGTTCATCCAGCCGTCCACCGCCGCGGCCGGGTCGTTGGGGCTCTTGAAGATGTTCTCGCCCCAGCTCTGCCAGCGGAATCCCGCGTTGGTCAGGCGGGTCCCCGGGTCGACGCCCTCCGGGGTGTCGTGGGCGTAGTAGTTCCGGGCGGCCATGTCGTCGGAGTGCGCCTGGGCCGCGGCCTGGATGTGGGGGTCGATGGCGAGGAGGCCGCAACCGTGCTGCGAGCGCTGGGCGTTGACCAGGTCGAGGACCTTCTGGGCGTACTCCGCCGCGGTGCCGGTCGCGGCCCGCGCCACGGAGGGGGTGCGGCCGGCGCCGGAGCCGGCCCGGGGCGCGTGCGAGGTGGTTCCCCCGGTGGAGCGAGAAGGGCTCGGGGAGGCGGACGTCCGGGGCGTCGGGTGCTGCTCGGCGGGCCGTTCGGTGGCCGAGGGGGTGGGCGACGGCCGGTGGCGGCGGGGCGAGTGCGAGGCGCTGCTCAAGGTCTGCGGGGCGGATCCGTCCACGGCGGGGCGGGCCGCGCCGGACGCGTCGGCCGCGAGTGCCTGGTCGGCCCCTGAGCCGGGGCGTATCAGCAGCAGGCAGCTGCCGCTCACGGCGATGACGGCCGCGACCGCCAGCAGCGTCGTCCGCGCGCCGGGGCGCGGACGCGCGTCGGCACGGTGGTTCCCGCCGCCCGCCCCGGGCCGGCGGCCCGGTCGGGGCGCGGCGTGCCGCCGGGGGGCCGTGGGCGCGTCCGCCGGGTGGCCGGGGGCGGCCGGCGCGGCGTGGTGCGGTGCGTCGTGGTGCGAGGCGGGGCGGTGCGTGTCGTCGTGGTTCATGGTTCCGTTTCCGGTCCGGTCGCGGGGCCGCTGTGGTCCGTGACGGTTGGTCCGTGACCTGCGGCCCGTGCCGGTGACCTGCGGGGGACGGGGGTGTGTGCGGTCCGCCTGGGGGCGGTCCGTACGGGAGACCAGCGGCGCGGACCCGGACAACGGAAAATGCCGCAGATTTTTTCGGAGAGTTCCCACGGGGGTTCCGGAGGGGGCCGCCGGGGGCCCGCGCCACGACGGCGTTCCCGCGCCACGTAGGTTTTTCTGTTATCCCCAGGCGCCGGACGGGTCACCTGAGCACGGGGGCCATGAAGGTGCACACGGATGAACAGGACCGAACAGGCGTGAAGTGGGAAAACGGTACGGCGACCGTCGAGGCGGCCCGGGCGGGTGACGACGCTGCCCGGGAGCAGCTCGTCTCCGCGTATCTGCCGCTGATCTACAACGTCGTCGGCCGCGCGCTGGACGGCCATGCGGACGTCGACGACGTGGTCCAGGAGACCATGGTGCGGGTCCTGGAGTCGTTGGCGGACCTGCGGGAGCCGGCGTCCTTCCGGTCCTGGCTGGTGGCGATCGCCATGAACCAGGTGCGGCGCCGCTGGACCGTCGCCCGCAGGGCCCCCGTCGTCGGCCTGGAGCAGACGGCGGAACGGCCCGACCGCTCCGCCGACTTCGTGGACGTGACGATCCTGCGGCTGGGGCTGTCCGGCCAGCGTCGCGAGGTGGCCGAGGCCACCCGCTGGCTGGACGAAGGCGACCGCGCGCTGCTGTCGCTGTGGTGGCTGGAGGCCGCCGGCGAGCTCAGCCGCCCCGAACTCGCCACCGCGCTCGGCTGCGGGACCCGGCACGCCGCGGTCCGGGTGCAGCGGATGAAGGAGCAGCTGGAGACCGGGCGCGTCGTCGTCCGCGCCCTGGCGGGGAAGCCGCCGTGCCCCGAACTCGACCGGCTGACCGCCACTTGGGACGCCAACCCGGCGCCGCTGTGGCGCAAACGCATAGCCCGCCATGCGCGCCACTGCGCGATCTGCTCCGCGCACTGGAACGATCTGCTGCCCGCCGAGGGGCTGCTGGCCGGGCTCGCCATGCTGCCGCTGCCGGCGCACCTCACCCCGCACGGCGTCCTGTCCGCGCCCACCGCCTCGGCGGCCTCCGCGGCCTCCGCGGCCTCCGCGGCCTCGGCCGGCACCTCCGCCGGCACCTCAGCGCCGGGCGCCGCGGCGCCCGGCCACCGCGCACATCCCGCGCCGCGGCGAGCGCCCCGCCCGCGCCGGACCGCCAAGGCGGCGGCCGTCGCGGGCACCGCGGCGCTCGCCGCGGCCGTGCTCCTCGCCCTGTGGTGGCGGCCCGGCCCGGCGCGGGACGCACACCCCGCCGCACCCACGACCGGGCCCACTGCGGAACGGACCGTGGCCGCGCCCGCCCCGGTGCCCACCGCCACACCGACCCCGACACCCACGCCGACCCCGACGCCCACCGTCACGGCCACCCCGAGCAGCGCGCCGCCCTCCCCCACGGCCACCCCGCCCGACCTGGAGGAACAGGCCACCGCGCTGATCAACCGCAGCCGTGCGCAGGCCGGTTGCGGTCCGCTCCGCATCGACCGCAGACTGCACCTCGCGGCCCAGCGGCACTCCGCCGACATGGCGGCCCGCGGCTACTACGAGCACACCTCGCCGGAAGGCGTCGGCCCCGACGCGCGGATCACCGCCGCCGGCTACGAGTGGAGCAGTTGGGGCGAGAACCTCGACCGCGGCCCGCGGAGCGCCGCCGCGGCGGTGGGCGACTGGATGGGCGACGCCCCGCACCGCGACAACCTGCTCGACTGCCGGTTCACCGCGGTCGGCATCGGCATCGTGCACGGCTCCGGCGGCCCCTGGTGGACCCAGGACCTCGCCGCCCCGCGCTAAGGGTTGTCCCGTAACCCCCGGCGGGGCGGTACCCGTCAACCGTCGGTAGGTGCCGGTCAGTTGACCCCGCGCTCCAGCTCGGACCAGTACGGCTGCCGGAGCTTGAACTTCTGGATCTTGCCGGTGGCCGTGCGGGGAATGGCGTCGCGGAACTCGACGGAGGTCGGTGCCTTGTAGCCGGCCAGGTGCCGCTTGCAGTGCGCGATGATGTCGGACTCCTGCGCCGTCGCGCCCTCGGCGAGTACGACGAGCGCCTTGATCGTCTCGCCCCACTTCTCGTCGGGGACGCCGATGACGGCGACCTCGGCGACGGCCGGGTGGCCGAAGATGGTGTCCTCCACCTCGATCGAGGAGACGTTCTCGCCGCCGGTGATGATCACGTCCTTCTTGCGGTCGGAGATCGTCAGATGGCCGTCGTGCTCGTCGAGGGTGCCGCCGTCGCCGGTGTGGAACCAGCCGTCCTCCAGCGCCTCCGCCGTCTCCTCGGGCTTCTCCCAGTACCCCTGGAGCACCGTGTTCGAGCGGGCCAAGACCTCGCCGGCTTCCGAGACCTTCAGCCGGACGCCGAGCGCGGGCACCCCGGCGCGGGAGAGCCTGCGGGCCCGCTCCTCGGCCGGCAGGCCCGCGTCGGCGGGGCGGGTGCGGTTGAAGGTGAGCAGCGGCGAGGTCTCGGTGAGGCCGTAGAGCTGGGTGAACTCCCAGCCCAGCTCCTCCTCCACGCGCTGGATGGTCCTGGTCGGCGGCGGGGCGCCGGCGCAGACGATCCGCACCCGGTCGCGGCCCGGGATCTCGCCCTCCCAGGTCGCCGCGGCGTCCAGCACCATGTTCCACACGGCGGGGGCGCCGCACATGAGGGTGACGCCGTGCTCGTCCACCCGCCGCAGGATCTCCGCGCCCTCGACCTTGCGCAGGGCCACCTGCTTCACGCCCAGGCCGGCCATGACGTAGGGCATGCCCCAGCCGTTGCAGTGGAACATCGGGAGCGTGTGCAGATAGACGTCGCGCTCCCAGACGCGGGTGTGCAGGCCGAAGGTCATGCCGTTGACCCAGATGTTGCGGTGGGTCAGCTGCACACCCTTGGGGCGGGCGGTGGTGCCCGAGGTGTAGTTGATCGTCGCGGTGGCGTCCTCGTCCGGGTGGGACCACGGGCGCGGTTCGACGCCGAACCGCATCAGGCCGGTCTCGGTCTGCTCGCCGAGGACGAAACGGTGGCGCGCCTTGACGCCGGAGAGGGCCTCGTCGAGCTCCGGATCGACGAGGAGGACCGAGGAGCCGCTCTGCTCGACCAGGTAGGCGACCTCTTCGGGCCTGAGGCGGAAGTTGACCGGGACGCAGATGCGGCCGCTCATCGGCACCGCGAACAGCAGCTCCAGCAGGCGTGCGGAGTTGTGGCTGACGACCGCCACCCGCTCGCCCTCGCCGACGCCCAGTGCGTCCAGGCCGGCCTGCCAGGCGCGGACGCGTTCGGCGAACCGGCCGTAGGTCGACTCGGGCACCGGCGGGGCGGGTTGCCGCGGCTCGTCGACCACGCCCGGGCTCGTCCGGAACCCCAACTCGGCCCGGTCCAGGAAGTCCGCGATCGTCATCGGTGTCCGCATGCTGTCTCTCCTGTGCTCGAAGTACCCGGAACAAACGCGTCCGCGTGGTGGGGTGGAGTCTGGCAGTGCGGGCCGCCCTCCCGTCCACCTGGTCACCGCCGCGTCGCGTCGCGTGTCATCGTGTAAGCACGGGTGTTGGTCTCACCACCCCCTGTTGGGGGGAAGCCGGAGCCCGGTGCGTGCCGCGGGGCGGACGGGACGCCGGCAGACGGCCGGGGCGCCGCCCGCCCCCGCCGCCGCGCAGGCCCGCAACAGCAGGTCGACGCCGGCGGGCGGGCCGACGCGGCGCACCGCGAGGGAGGTGGTCAACTCCATGCCCGGGTTGCGGAACGGCAGGTACGCGACGCCGGGCACGGGCAGCCGGCGGGCGTGGGCGTCGTGGACGACGGTCCACATCCCCGCGGCGGCGGTGCAGGCGCCGATCGCGGCGAGGGCGGCGTCCAGCGAGCCGTATCGAGGGCCCGGTGCGGGGGCGAACCCGACGGCGTGACAGGCGTTCACGACCAGGTCGACCAGCGGTGGATTATGGCAGCGGTCGGTCAGCGCCAGCGGGGCGCCGGCGAGTTCGGCGAGGCCGAGGGCGCCCGGTGAGGCGGCCAGCGGGTGTTGGGCCGGGACGGCCGCGACCAGGGGGGCCTGCCAGAGCGGCACGAGGCGCAGCCCGCCCAGGGCGGGGCCGGGGGCCGGGCCGCGTACGAACGCGGCGTCCAGGGCGCCGGAGACGACCAGGTCCGGCCGCTCCGGGGCCGCGACGAGGACCGGCTCGACGGTGCATCGCGGCGCGATGCGGGCGAGCGCGGGCAGCACGCGCTCCAGATGCGCGGCCAGGCCCCGGCTGACGCCCAGCCGCAGCGTGCCGGTCGGGGCGGCGGCCACCGCGCGGGACACCACGGCGGCGGGGCGCGGCGCGACCACGGCACGGGCGCGCTCCTCGGCGGCGAGCAGCGCCCGGGCCTCCGGGAGGAACCGCTCACCGGCGGCGGTCAGCCGCGGCTGCGGCGTCCCGGGGTCGAACAGCTCGGTCCGCAGCTCGTGTTCCAGCCGGCGGATCCGCTGCTCCACCGCCGAACGCACCAGGCCCAGGCGCAGGGTGGCCGGCCCGAGCTGCCCTTCCTCCGCGACCACGACGAAACAGCGCACCTGTTGCAGTTCCATGCCCGCCCCTCCCCGGCCCTGAGGGCCACGGCCCCCGTCGGCCACCGGCTCCCAACGGCGGTCGCCCACCGTTCAATTCCGTTGCCGCGCCGGCGACGGCGCGGACATCATCCCCCCATGATCGATGCCACAGCACTCGCCGCGAAGCCGGTCCTCGAAGGCGACCGGATCCGACTGGTACCGCTGGCGGAGCGGCACGCGGACGCCTTCCACGCCACCTTCCAGGACCCCGAGACCAGACGGCTGACCGGCACCCATCGCCACTGGACACGGGGCGAGATCGGCGCCTGGATCGCCGAGTGCGCCGACCGCACCGACCGGCTGGATCTGGCCATCGAGGACCGGGAGAGCGGTGCCTACCTGGGCGACCTGGCGCTGAGCCGGATCGACCAGGACAACGCCCACGGCGCCCTCCGGATCGCCCTGGTCCCCGCCGCCACCGGCCGCGGCCTGGGCCCCGAGGCGATCCGACTGCTGCTCGACCACGCCTTCGACCGGGTGCACCTGCACCGCGTCCAGCTGGAGGTCTACTCCTACAACGAGCGGGCCCGGCGCGCCTACGAGCGGTGCGGCTTCGCCCTGGAGGGCCGGCTGCGCGAGGCCCTGTACTGGGACGGTGCCTGGCACGACGTGCTGGTGATGGCGGCGCTGCGGCCGGCGGCTCGATAGCCGGTCGTCACCGTGGGGGCGTCCGGCCGCGGCCTCACGCCGCCCCGTGCGGATGGTTCCGGATCTCGATGTTCAGGTCGGACACCTTCGACATGTCCCTGCGCTTCCGCGCCTGCTCGCGCTGTTCGCTCAGTGCGGCACACACGTCACAGCCGGGGGCCGGACCGGGGTCCAGCATCGGTACGCCCAGGTGTACGGGCGGGGGTCCCTGCAACTCCGCGGGCGCGTCCTTGCCGAACACATCCACTCCTCTCCGTAGTTGTTCGACTACTGGCGAGGTTCAGAGTGGCCCACCGCTGGGAAGCGTTCAACGTGGCAGCACAGAACGGAAGGTTGGCGAACGGACCGTGAACAAGAACGAGTTGAACCCGGACGCTTCTCCCCAGGCGGCCTTCGGCGCGCGGTTACGCAGCCTGCGGGAAGCATGCGGCTGGACCCAAGAGGCCCTTGCCGACCGCACGGGATACTCCAGCGTGCATGTCTCAGCCGTCGAAAATGCCCGGAAACCTCCGACCCTCCGGTTTTCGCGCGACCTGGACCGCGCCTTCGGCATCGAGGGCGCGGACACCTTCGAGCGTCAGTACCGCGAGATCAAACACGGCAGCCTGCTGGAAGGGTTTCCCGAGTACGTGAACTTCGAGGGCCGGGCGGTGGAGATCCGGCTGTACGAAGTGGGCGTCATCCCGGGCCTGCTCCAGACACCGGAGTACGCGGCAACGCTGGAAGCCGACGCGGTGCGGCGGGAGGCCATCACCCCTGAACAAGCCGAAGAACGAGTGGAGTTGGTGTCGAGGAGGCAAGCCACCATTGCCCGCACCCCGGCACCCCTGATTCATGCGGTACTTGACGAGAGCTGCGTTCGCCGGCCGATGGGTGCCCCCACGATCATGGACGCCCAGTTCGATCGACTGCTGAAGTTCGCCGAGATGCCGAACACCCTGCTGCAAATCGCCCCGTTCGCGATGGGAGCACGACGACCGTTCAGCCTGCCCGTGACCGTGCTGACCATGGCGGACCGCGCGATCATGTCCTACGCCGAGTCGGCGCAGCGGGGACACCTCGAACGGGACGGTGGATCAGTCGTGCCCATACTGACGGCCTACCATCAATTGCAGGCCGAAGCGCTCTCTCAAGCGGCATCCGTGGCCATGATCGAACAGCTTCGAAAGGGGTCCCCGTGACGACCGAATCCCTCCGCTGGTTCAAGAGTTCCTACAGCGGCAACGGCGGCCAGTGCATCGAGTGGGCGCGGGATCACGCGGCGGCCACCGGCGAGTTCCTGGTCCGCGACTCCAAGAACCCGCACGGCCCGGCGCTCGCCTTCGAGACGGCCGCCTGGTCGTCGTTCGTCTCCGCCGTCCGGGGTGACGAGTTCCCCGTCGTGTGACCTCGACGCGACACAGGCATGGGCGCGGCCCCCGGACTGCGCTGCGCCCGTGCCGGGACGGCGGGCAGGCGCGTCCTCCCGCGGGACCGGCGGGGTCGGAGACTCCCGTCCCGCAGGTCCCGTGGGTCCCGTGGGTCCCGTGGGTCCCGTGGGTCCCGTGGGTCCCGTGGGTCCCGTGGGTCCTACTCAGTCTCCGGGCGCAGCCCCTGCCCCGTCGCCACCCCGCCCTCATCACCGTCGCGGGCGCCGTCGCCCGCCAGCAGCTCGCCGCGCTCGGTGCGCCGGTAGACCACCCGGCGGCCGACCCGCGTCCCGACGATCAGCCCGGCGTCCCGCAGCACGGCCAGATGGCCGCCGACGGTGCCCAGGGACTGCTGGAGCCGGGCGGCGAGTTCGGTGCTGGTGGCGGGCTGCCGCAGGCTGTGCAGGAGGGTGGCGCGGCCGGTGCCCAGGAGGCGTTCCAGGGCACGGCCGGGGCCGGTGGTGACGTCCGCCGGGGCGGTGTGCGCGGTGGCGGCGCCGCGCGCCGGATAGACCTGGGCGTAGTGGCCGGGCGGGCCCTCACACAGCCAGGTGCCGGTGGCCAGGCTCACCGGCACGAAGAACATCCCGCTGTCGCCGATGACGCGGTCGGGCCCGGGGCGGCGCCCGAAGCGGATGGCGTCCGGCCCCTCCCAGGTGCTGTGCCGGCTCATCTGGTCCAGCGCGCCGGGCCAGCCGCGGGTGGCGAGCAGGCCGGCCCGGTGGGCGATGTCGCGCTCCAGGAGGGCGCGGCGGCGGGGCCACTCCGGGGCGATGTGCGCCGCCCACAGGGCGTGCAGCAGAGCGGCGGTGCGCGTGCCCCAGCCGTGTCCGGTGAGGAAGGACAGGTCGCGGGGGCGGCGGGGGTCGGCGGCGTGGCGGGGATGCGGGTGGGCCAGCGACGTCTCCAGTTCGGCACGGAAGACGGCGTCGGGGACGGCGCGTACGGCGGCGAGTTCGTCGACGAGGGTGGTGCGCAGGCCGTCCGGCGGCGGGATCGCCACACAGCGGGGCAGCCAGGTCGTCGTAGCGACCAGCCCCACCAGGCCGGCCGCGAACGGGTCGGCGGCCAGAGCGCCGGTGAAAGCCGGGAGTTGGCGGGCGTGCCAGGCCGCGAGCCAGGGGGCGGGCCGGGGCCGGGCCAGCGCGATCGCCGTGCCGAGGGTTTCGGCGAGCGGCGACAGCGCGAAGCGGGACCGGGAGAGGGCCAGGGGGCTCAGCCGCAGCACAGCCATCCGCCGCCTCACTCCGGGCCGTTCGCCCGCGGTCGTCACGGGGCCGGGTCGGGTGTCGCCGGCCGGTGCCCCAACCTTTCGTCTCCGGCCGAAAGCATAGGTTTTCGCGCCGGTCCGCGCAGACTCCGGCCATGGACTCCGCCTCCCGCCCCTCCCCCGATGCCGGCAACCCCGATGCCCCCGCCCCGCCGCTCTCCCCCGCAGCCGCCTCCCCCCTCTCCCATCGTGCGTTTCGCTGGTTCCTGACCAGTCAGGCGGTGTCGCTGCTGGGGAGTGCCATGGCGCCGGTGGCGCTGGCGTTCGCGGTGCTGGACGGCTCGGGCGGTCGGCCCGGCGACCTCGGCGTCGTGCTGGCCGCCCGGATGCTGCCGCTGCTGGCGTTCCTGCTGGTGGGCGGCGCGACCGCGGACCGGTTCCGGCGCCGGACGGTGCTGATGGCCGCGAACCTGGGCGCGGCCGGCACCCAGGGCGCGGTCGCCGCGCTGCTGCTGACCGGGCACTACGCGCTGCCCCCGGTCGCCGCGCTGGAGGTGCTCGGCGGGGTGTGTGCGGCGTTCACCACCCCCGCGCTGCGCGGCCTGGTCCCCGAGTTGGTCGGCACCGCGTCGCTGCGGCCCGCCAACGCCCTGCTGAGCACGGTGCGGAACGCCACCAAGGTGCTGGGGCCGAGCCTGTCGGGGCTGCTGGTGGTGGCGGTCGGCAGCGGGCCGGCGATCGCCTGCGACGCGGTGAGCTACGCGGTCGCCGCCGGCTGCCTGGCGCGGCTGCCGGGGCACGGCGCCGCGCCCGCGCGGCGGCCGGATTCGGTGTGGGCCGGGGTCCGCGGCGGCTGGCGGGAGTTCCGGCGGATCCGGTGGGCCGGGCCGGCGACGCTGTCGTTCTTCGTGATCAATCTGGTGCAGACCGGGACCTGGCAGATCCTGGGCCCGGCACTGACCGAGCGGACCGCCGGCCGGGCCGCCTGGGGGCTCGTGCTCAGCGCCCGGGGCATCGGGCTGCTGGTGAGCGGGGCGGTGCTGTACCGACTGACGGTCGGCCGGCTGCTGGCGCTGGGGCAGGCGGCGAGTGCGCTGGGGGCGGTGCCGCTGCTGGTGCTCGGGGCGCGGCTGGGCGCGCCCTGGCTGATCGCGGCCGGTTTCGCGGCGGGCCTCGGGGTCTGTGTGACCGGCATCGCCTGGGACACCTCGCTCCAGGAGCACGTGCCGGCCCGTGCGCTGTCCCGGGTCGCGGCCTGCGCCGATCTGCTGGCGTACGCGGCGATCCCGCTGGGACAGCTGTGCGTGGGCCCGCTGGCCCGGGCGTACGGCGGCTTCCGGGTGCTCGCGGTCGCCGGGGCGGTGTCCACGCTGGCCGCGGTGGCGCCGCTGGCGTCGGGGGCGGTGCGCGGGCTCCGGCACGCCCCGCCGGCCGGGGACGCGGCGGGCCCCGCGCCCGCCGCCCCCGGCGCGTAGGTCCGGGGGCCGCGGGCGCGGGGCGCCACCGCGGGTCGGCTCACAGCCACTCGCCGAACCGGCGGATGTACCAGCGCTTCACGCCCTGGGTGAGCAGGCAGTACGTCGCCAGCGTCGCCACCAGCCACGGGAAGTAGGCCAGCGGCAGCGCCTGCAGGCCCAGCGCCCCGGCCAGCGGCGAGAACGGCAGCCACAGGCCGACGCCCATCACCAGCGCGGTCATCAGCAGCACCGGCCAGGTGGCCCGGGACTGGACGAACGGGATCCGCCGGGTCCGCAGCATGTGGACGACCAGGGTCTGGGTCAGCAGGCCCTCGACGAACCAGCCGGACTGGAACAGCGCCTGGTGCACCTCGCTGTCGGCGCCGAAGACGTACCACATCAGCGCGAAGGTGGTGATGTCGAAGACGGAGCTGGTCGGGCCGAGGACGAGCATGAAGCGGCGGATGCCCCGGGCGTCCCACGTGCGCGGGGTGCGCAGGTAGTCGGCGTCCATCCGGTCCCAGGGCGTGGCCAGTTGGGAGATGTCGTACAGGAGGTTCTGCACCAGCAGCTGGAGCGCCAGCATCGGCTGGAACGGGATGAACGCCGAGGCGACCAGCACCGAGAAGACGTTCCCGAAGTTCGACGAGGCGGTCAGCTTCAGGTACTTGATGGTGTTGCCGAAGGTCAGCCGGCCGCGCAGCACGCCCTGGCCGAGGACGGTGAGGTCCTTCTCCAGCAGGATGATGTCGGCGGACTCCTTGGCGATGTCGACGGCGGTGTCGACGGAGATGCCGACGTCGGCGTCGCGCAGCGCCGCGGCGTCGTTGATGCCGTCGCCCAGGAACCCGACGGTGTGCCCGTCGGCCTGGAGGGCGCGCACGATGCGGGCCTTCTGCACCGGGTTGACCTTGGCGAACAGGGTCGCCGTGCGGGCCCGGTCGAGCAGCTCCAGGTCGTCGAGGGCGTCGATCTCGGCGCCGGTGACGGGGGTGCCGGGGTCGATGCCGACCTGCTCGCAGACCCGGGCGGCGACCAGTTCGCCGTCGCCGGTGACGACCTTGACCGCGACGCCGTTGTCGGCGAGCGCGCGCAGCGCCTCGGCCGCGTCCCGCTTCGGCGGGTCCAGGAAGGCGAGGAAGCCGATCAGGGTCAACTCGGCCTCGTCGGCGACGCCGTAGGAGGTGCGGACGGCCTCCGTGCCGTCGGGGGCGGCGGGCAGGGTGCGGACGGCCACCGCCAGCACCCGCATACCCTGCCGGCTGTGGTCCTCGGCGGTGCGCAGCACGCTGTCCCGCAGCGCGCCGGTGAGTTCGACGCTGTCGCCGGCGTGGGCGACCCGGTCGCACCGGTCGAGGACCTCCTCCACCGCCCCCTTGGTGATCAGGAGGTGTTCGGCGGCGGGGCCGTCGAGGTCGTTGCGACGCAGCACGACCGACATCCGGCGGCGCGCGAAGTCGAAGGGGATCTCGTCGACCAGCGTGAAGCGGGCGTCGACGACAACCTCCTCGGCCTCGTGCATCCGGTCGATGACGGCCTGGTCCATCAGGTTGCGCAGCCCGGTCTGGAAGTGACTGTTGAGGTAGGCGTGTTCGAGGACCTCGGTGTCCGGCCGGCCGTGCACGTCGAGGTAGCGGTCGAGGACGATCCGGTCCTCGGTGAGGGTGCCGGTCTTGTCGGTGCACAGCACGTCCATGGCGCCGAGGTTCTGGATGGCGTTGAGGTGCTTGACGACGACCTTGCGGCGGGACAGCGCGACCGCGCCGCGCGCCAGGTTGGTGGTGACGACCATCGGCAGCATCTCGGGGGTGAGGCCGACCGCGACGGCCACCGCGAAGGTGAATGCCTCCGCCCAGTCGCCCTTGGTGAGCCCGTTGAGCAGGAACACCACCGGGACCATCACCATCATGAAGCGGATCAGCAGGAAGCTGACCTTCTTCACGCCGGTGTCGAAGCTGGTCTCCGGGCGCTCGCCGACCAGCGCGCCGGCCATCGAGCCGAAGTAGGTGTCCGCGCCGGTGGCGACGACGACGCCGGTGGCGCTGCCGGAGGTGACGGAGGTGCCGGTCAGGACGAGGTTGCCGGCCTCGACCGGGTCGCGGGTGGTGTCCTCGCCGCGGTCGGTGGCCAGCCGGGTGTCGGCCTTGGCGACCGGCAGCGACTCGCCGGACAGCGCCGCCTGACTGACCATCAGGTCTTTGGCGGCGAGCAGCCGCAGATCGGCCGGGACGAGGTCGCCGGCGGCCAGCTTGACGACGTCGCCGGCGACCACGTCGGCCATGGGGATCTCGACGGTGGCCGGGATCCGGCCGCGGCCGGCCCGGCGCTGCACCGCGGTGGTCGTGGTGACCAGGGCGCGCAGCGCGTCGGCCGCGGCCCCGGAGCGGTACTCCTGCCAGAACCTCAGTCCCACGCTGATCAGCACCATCGCGCCGAGGATGACGATCTTCAGGTCGAACGGCTCGGTGTCGGCGACCTGGAGCCACTGCCCGTACATCACGGCGACCAGCACGGCGAGCACCAGGATGAAGGGGTTCCGACACGCCTTGGCGAGCTGCACGTACCAGCGCGCCGGGCGGTCCTGGGCGATGGCGTTGGCGCCGTCCCGCTCCCGGCGCAGCGCCGCCTCGCGGTGGGTGAGGCCGGCCGGGGTGCTGCCGAGGTCGTGCAGGACCGTCTCGGCGGGGAGGGCACTGAACTCGGCGAGCCGGCCGGCGATCCGCCGGGTGCGGGCAGCCAGCTCGGCGGCCCGGCGCTCCCGGCGGGGGCGGCGGCCCGGCGGCGCGAGCGTCTCGGGGGTGGGCGGGGTGGGAGTGGTGGTCGGGGTGGTCTTCGTGATCATGACGAAACCTCCTGACGCACCCGCGGGCGGGCCGGCCCCGACCTCCGCCGGAAACCCCGGAAGCCCTCGGAAGCCCCTCCCCCCGCAAACGGTCCGGAAGAACCCCCGGAAGGAGGCCGGGAGAAGGTCGATGGACGACCGGGAGAAGACCGGGAGGAGACGGAGAGAAGGTGGGGAGAAGGTGGGGAGAAAGCCGGGTGGAGTCCTGAAGGAATCAGTCGGAGAACAGCCGGAAAACACAGGAGAATCCCCCGGAGGAGATGATCCCTGCGTCCGGTATTCGCCGGACGAAATCCTGGGCGGAATGTTTTCGGGCAGGCCGAAGAAACCGGTGCGCGCGGGCGCTGAGAATTACGGGAAATTACCGGGAAAGGCATTCATCGGTGGACCGGACCGCGCGGAGGAAGGAACCGCCCGACACCCTGGGACCGAGGACTCCGCACCCTTGCGGGCATGCGGACGTGCCGGGTCTGGCGGGCAGCGGAAAGGGCCCGGGATTCACCGGTGGGAGCACACAGCAGTGCGGGGAAAAGCCGCGATCACGCGGAGAACAGCGCGATCAGCAGCGGGCAGCGCTGCGGCAAGGACTTCCTTCGGGACTCATCCCGATCACCTCCTTGCTCGCGCGGACATCGCGGGGACACCCCCTGGAAGGGCCCCTCGCTGCCCCATACTGCCATACGTTCACCGGTGGCCCGTCATTCTTTCGGCCCATTCCCTCAGTGCGGGGTGTGAGGTGCGTCGCCTCGTTCCCGGGCGACCCGCTCGTCATAGGCGGCCCGGGCCACCGCGATTTCGCTTTGGTGTTCCTCGGTCCAGGTGACCAGGGCCTGAATGGTGTCGTGCAGGGTCGCGCCCAGCGGCGTGAGTGCGTAATCCACCCGCGGCGGCACGACCGGATGGACGGTCCGGCTGACCAGGCCGTCCCGCTCCAGCTGGCGGAGGGTGACGGTCAGCATCCGTTGGCTGATGCCGTCGATTTCCCGGCGGAGTTCGGTGAAGCGCAGCACCCGCCGGTCGAGCAGGGCGATGACCAGCAGCGACCACTTGTCGGCGACCCGGTCGAGGATCTGCCGGACCTCGCAGCCCTCCCGGACGTCCCACTGGCGGGCGTCATAGTCGCAGTCGGCGTCCGCCGCGCCGCCGTCGGCGCAGTCGGTGGGAACGGCAGGGACGGCAGGAACGGCGGCGGTGGCAGCGGCGGCGGCGGTGGCAGCGGCGGCCGGTCGTCCGCCCATGGTTCCCGCCAGGTGACCGGGTGACTTCATAGTGCCTTCTTCCATGATCCCCAACGGTGCCGCACGATGCGGTCAGTAACAAGAGGTAACCGTGAGGGTCACGTGAGGAGCACCGCTATGTCCCGGTCCCCGGCGGCGAACTGGCCGCTGCTGCTCGTCCTGTGTGGGGCGATCTTCCTGGAGGGCATCGACATCGGCATGCTGAATGTCGCCCTGCCCCCGATCCGCGGCGAACTGGGCCTGTCCACCGGCGCGTTGACGTGGGTGATGAGCGCGTACGTGCTGGGCTACGGCGGGTTCATGCTGCTCGGCGGGCGGGCCGCCGACCTGTTCGGGCGGCGCCGGATGTTCCTGGTGCCGCTCGCGGTGTTCACGGTCTTCTCGGGGCTGGGCGGGCTGGCCACCGAGGGCGCCACGCTGATCGCGGCGCGCTTCGTGACCGGGATGTGCGCGGCGTTCATGGCGCCCGCCGGGCTGTCGATCATCACCACCGGCTTCCCGGCCGGGCCGCGCCGGGACCGGGCGCTGCTGATCTACTCCGGGACCTCCGGCGGCGGCTTCTCGGCCGGGCTGATCGCCGGCGGGCTGCTGACCGCGGTCGACTGGCGCTGGGTGTTCTTCGCGCCGATGGTGCCGGCGCTGCTGGTGCTGATCGCCGGGTTGCGCCTGGTGCCGCGGGACCCGGTGCGCGCCGGTGGCCGGCCGCCGGTGGACCTGGCCGGCGCGCTCACCGTGACCGGCGCGGTGCTGCTGCTCGTCCTCGGCGTCGAACAGGCCGCGCACGCACCGGTGTTGCGCACCGCGGCGGTGCTCACCGCGGGGGTGGCGCTGCTGGCGGCGTTCGTGGTGATCGAGCGGCGGTCCGCCGCGCCGCTGGTCCGCCTGGGCCTGCTGCGCTCCTGGCCGCTGGTCCGGGCCAACGTGATGGGGCTGCTGTTCACCGCGGGCTTCTTCGGCTTCCAGTTCGTCGCGGTGCTCTACTTCCAGGAGCTGCGCGGCTGGTCGGCCGAGCGGACCAGTTACGCGATGCTGGCGATGGGCGCCGATGCGGTGCTGGCGCCGGTGCTCACCCCGCGGCTGGTGCGGCGGTTCGGGCACGCCCGGGTGATCGTCGCCGGCCTGCTGTGCGCCGGGCTGGGCTATGCGTTGTTCCTGCCGGTGGGCGCGGACTGGCCGTACCCGGCGATGTTCCCCAGCATGCTGCTGGTAGGGGTCGCCTTCGCCCTGGTCTACGGGCCGCTGACGATCGTGGCGACGGACGGGATCGAACCCGCCGAACAGGGCCTGGCCGGCGGCCTGTTGTACACCTCGTTCCAGTTCGGTGCGGCCTTCGGGCTGTCGGCGGTGACCGCGGTGACGGTCGCGGCGACCGGGGCCGGCGGCTCGCCGGGCGCCGCGCTCGCCGGCTATCACGCGGGGCTGACCGTGCCGGCCGGACTGGCGCTGCTGGCCCTGGCGCTGGGGGTGACCGCGCTGGCGCGGCGCCGTCGCTCCGGGCCGCCGGGCGCCGCGCCGGGCCCCAGGCGGGATCCGGAGGCGATCCGGCACGGGCACGGCCCCCACGCCACGCCCGTGCCGTGACGGACGGCACGCCCGTCCTCCCGCGGTACCGGCGGTGTCAGGTACGCCGGTCCCGTAGGTCTGGTGCATCCCGTGTGCGGCGGTGCCGCCGCGGCTCCCGCCGCCCCGACAGGCCCGGGAATGGTAGGCGGGGCGTCAACAGGCCCCACACCGCCGCCTCTTGACGTTACGTCAGGCAACCTCGCCGATCCGCCCCACCGAGCGGGGGGCATCGTGGTGGATGGGGGTGTGCGCGCCGGTCAGCGGGGCGCCGGTGCCGCCGCGGCGGTTGGCGACGATCTCGGCGGCGATGGACAGCGCGGTCTCCTCGGGCGTGCGGGCGCCCAGGTCCAACCCTATGGGCGAGCGCAGCCGGTTGAGCTCCAGCTCGGTGAGTCCGACGTCCCGCAGCCGCTGCTGGCGGTCGAGGTGGGTGCGGCGGGAGCCCATCGCGCCGACGTAGGCGACCGGGAGCCTGAGCGCCCGCTCCAGCAGCGGGATGTCGAACTTCGCGTCATGGGTGAGGACGCAGAGCACAGCGCGGGAGTCGAGCTCCTGGGAGTCGAGGTAGCGGTGCGGCCAGTCGACGACGATCTCGTCCGCGTCCGGGAAGCGGGTCCGGGTGGCGAAGACGGGGCGGGCGTCGCAGACGGTGACGTGGTAGTTGAGGAACTTGCCGACCCTGACCAGCGCGGACGCGAAGTCGATCGCCCCGAAGACGATCATGCGCGGGGCGGGCACCGAGGACTCGACGAGCAGGAGCACCGGCTGGCCGCACCGCGAACCGCTGCGCTGCGCTCCGCCTTCGCCCCCCGCTTCCTCCTCGGACGCGGGGCCGGCCCCGATCTCCAGCGTCGTGGTCCGCCCGGCGTCCAGCAGGGCGCGGGTCTCCTCGACGGCGGTGCGGTCCAGGGCCGGGTGTCCGCCGAGGGTGCCGGTGTGGCTGCCGTCGGGGCGGACGAGGAGGGCACGGCCGAGCAGGTCGTCCGGGCCCTTGATGATCCGCGCGACCGCCGCCGCCTCCCCTGAGGAGGCGGCGGTCAGCGCGGCGGCGAGCGTCGCGGCGTTGCTGTCCACCGGATTCCCCGCGGGGCCGCCATCGGCGGCGCCGGGGATGCTCGCCCGTACCGGAGCGATGAAGATGTCGATGATTCCGCCGCAGGTCAGACCCACCGCGAAGGCATCCTCATCGCTGTAGCCGAAGCGCTCCAGGACCGGCCGACCGGTCTGCAGTGCCTCCTGGCACAGCTCGTAGACCGCTCCCTCCACGCATCCGCCGGAGACCGAGCCGATCGCCGTGCCGTCGCTGTCGACGGCGAGCGCGGCGCCGGGCTGGCGGGGCGCACTGCCGTTGGTCGCCACGACCGTCGCCACGGCGAAGGTGCGTCCCTGCTCGACCCACCGGTTCAGCTCGTCGGCGATATCCAGCATGTCGGTCTCCTTACGGATGATGGGGTCCCCCCGCTCGAACGTAGCTGAGAGCGGGGGAGGGCGGGCGTTACTTGACGCCCAGCCACTGCTCGATCGGATGGAGCGAGAAGTAGACGAGGAAGACGCCGGTCAGCACCCACATGAAGGCACCGATCTCGCGCCATTTGCCCTGGGCCGCCTTGATGGCGGTGTAGGCGATGACGCCGGCACCGACGCCGGTGGTGATCTGGTAAGTGAACGGCATCAGAGCCACGGTGAGGAACACCGGGATCGACGTCGCCCGGTCGCTCCAGTCCACATGCCCCGCCACACTCATCATCATCGACCCGATGACGACCAGCGCGGCGGCGGCCACCTGGGCGGGCACGAGCTGGGTGACCGGGGTGAAGAAGAGGCAGGCCGCGAAGAGCAGACCGGTGATGACGGACGACAGGCCGGTCCGGGCGCCCTCGCCGACGCCGCTGGCCGACTCGATGAACACGGTCTGGCCCGAACTGCCGGTCAGACCGCCGATCGCACCGCCGGCGCCGTCGACGAACAGCGCCTTGGACAGGCCCGGCATCCGGCCCTTGTCGTCGGCGAGCTTGGCCTCGGTGCCGACACCGATGATGGTGGCCATCGCGTCGAAGAACCCGGCCAGCACCAGGGTGAAGACGATCATGGTCACGCTGAGTGCGCCGATGGAGCCCCAGCCGCCGAACTCCACGTGCCCGAAGAGCCCGAAGTCCGGCATGGAGACCGCGTTGCCGTCCAGGGTCGGGGGCGTGCCGCCCCAGTCCTTGGCCGTCAGCCCGCCGAGCTTGGTGGCGCCGATGGCCAGCGCGGAGCCGACGACGATGCCGATGAGGATGGCGCCGGGCACCTTGCGGGCCTGGAGCATGAAGATCAGGAGGAGGGTGATGCAGAAGAACAGGACCGGCCAGCCGACCAGGTGGCCCGAGAGGTCGCTGCCGAGGGTGACCGGGCCGCCGGCCCCCTTGCCCACGAAGCCGGCCTTCACCAGACCGAGCAGGGCGACGAACATGCCGATGCCCATGGTGATCGCGTGCTTGAGCGCGAGCGGGATGGCGTTCATGACCATCTCCCGCAGCCCGGTGACGACCAGGAGGCAGATGACGACGCCGTACATCACGCACATGCCCATCGCCTGCGGCCAGGTCATGTGCGGGACCACCTGGGTGGTCAGTGCGGCGGAGACGTTGAGGCCGGCGGCGAGGGCCAGCGGCACCTTGCCGACGAAGCCCATCAGCAGGGTGCAGACCGCCGCACCCAGCGCCGTGGCGGTCACCAGGGCGGAGTGATCGAGGCCGTGCTTCTGGACGTCCTGGACGGAGCCCAGGATCACGGGGTTGAGCAGCAGGATGTAACACATCGCCATGAAGGTGGTGATGCCGCCGCGCGTCTCCCGCGCGAGCGTCGACCCTCTGTCGGATATGTGGAAGTACCGGTCGAGCCAGGAACGGCCGGCGGGCTGGCGCGAGCCGTCGCCCGCGTCTTCCGCCGTGGTCCTCGGCTCAGTGGACTGTTGGGTCATGGTTGCCTTACTCCCAAGGTTCATAGGGGCCCTCGCCGAGGCGACGAGATTTGGGATGGATATTCGGCTGCACGACCCGGGGGACGGCCCGAGACGAACGTGGTACTGCCTGCGTCGAGTTGGAGCAGGTCAGCCTGGGGATGGTGCGGGGAGACTCCGGGCGGTGCGCGAAGGAGGACGGACAGGGGCACCCCTTGCCGCGCACCGCCCGGAGGATCGGGGGCCTGGGGAGGCGGCCCCCAGGCGGTTCTCCGTTACGAACCCGTCAGGTGCTCGGGCCGTACCGGGGTCTTGTTGAGCTCCAGCCCGGTCGCGTTCCGGATCGCCGCGAGGACGGCCGGGGTGGACGACAGGGTGGGGGCCTCGCCGATGCCGCGCAGCCCGTACGGGGCGTGCTGGTCGGCGAGTTCGAGCACATCGACCGGGATGGTCGGGGTGTCGAGGATGGTGGGGATCAGATAGTCCGTGAAGGAGGGGTTGCGCACCTTCGCGGTCTTGGGGTCGACGATGATCTCCTCCATCACCGCCACGCCCAGGCCCTGGGTGGTGCCGCCCTGGATCTGGCCGATGACGGAGAGCGGGTTGAGCGCCTTGCCGACGTCCTGGGCGCAGGCCAGCTCGATGACCTTGACCAGGCCCAGCTCGGTGTCCACCTCGACGACCGCGCGGTGCGCGGCGAAGGAGTACTGGACGTGGCCGTTGCCCTGACCGGTCGTCAGGTCGAACGCCTCGGTGGGCCGGTGGCGCCACTCCTCCTCCAGCTCGACCACCTCGTCCTCCAGCACGTCGACGATGTCCGCGAGGACCTCGCCGCCGTCGGTGACGACCTTGCCGCCCTCCAGCAGGAGTTCGGCGGTCGCCCACGCCGGGTGGTACGTGCCCATCTTGCGGCGGCCGATCTCCAGGACCTTCTCGCGCACCAGCTCGCAGGCGTTCTTGACGGCGCCGCCGGTGACGTACGTCTGACGCGACGCGGACGTCGAACCGGCCGAGCCCACCTGGGTGTCGGCGGGGTGGATCGTCACCTGGTGGACGCCGAGCTCGGTGCGGGCGATCTGCGCGTGGACGGTGACACCGCCCTGGCCGACCTCCGCCATGGCCGTGTGCACGGTGGCGACGGGCTCGCCGGCGATGACCTCCATGCGCACCTTGGCGGTGGAGTAGTCGTCGAAGCCCTCGGAGAAGCCGACGTTCTTGATGCCGACCGCGTAGCCGACACCGCGGACGACGCCCTCGCCGTGCGTGGTGTTGGACAGACCGCCGGGCAGCTGACGGACGTCGGCGCCCTCGCTGGACTCCCACTGGCGCTCGGGCGGCAGCGGCATCGCCTTGATGCGGCGCAGCAGTTCGGCGACCGGGGCCGGGGAGTCGACCGGCTGGCCGGTCGGCATGATCGTGCCCTGCTCCATGGCGTTGAGCCGGCGGAACTCCACGCGGTCCATGCCCAGTTTGTCGGCCAGCTTGTCCATCTGCGCCTCGTACGCGAAGCACGCCTGGACCGCGCCGAAGCCGCGCATGGCGCCGCAGGGCGGGTTGTTGCTGTAGAGCGCGATGGCCTCGATGTCGACGTCGTCGATGACGTACGGGCCGACGGAGAGGGAGGAGGCGTTGCCGACGACCGCCGGGGAGGCCGACGCATAGGCGCCGCCGTCCAGGACGATCTTGCACTTCATGTGCGTGAGCTTGCCGTCCTTGGTGGCGCCGTGCTCGTAGTAGAGCTTCGCCGGGTGGCGGTGGACGTGGCCGAAGAACGACTCGAACCGGTTGTAGACGATCTTGACCGGCTTGCCGGTGCGCAGCGCCAGGAGGCAGGCGTGGATCTGCATCGACAGGTCCTCGCGGCCGCCGAACGCGCCGCCGACGCCGGAGAGCGTCATCCGCACCTTGTCCTCGGGCAGGCCGAGGACCGGGGCGATCTGCTTGAGGTCGGAGTGCAGCCACTGGGTGGCGACGTAGAGGTCGACGCCGCCGTCCTCGGACGGCACGGCGAGGCCGGACTCCGGGCCGAGGAACGCCTGGTCCTGCATGCCGAAGGTGTACTCGCCCTCGACGATGACGTCGGCCCGCTCGCGGGCCTTGGCCACGTCGCCGCGGATGATCGGCTGGCGGTGCACGATGTTCGGGTGCGGGACGTGACCGCTGTGGTGGTCGTCGCGGTTCTCGTGGACGAGGACGGCGTCGGGAGCGGTCGCGGACGCCTCGTCCGTGATGACCGGCAGCTCCTTGTACTCGACCTTGATCTTCGCGGCGGCGCGGCGCGCGGTCTCCGGGTGGTCGGCGGCGACCAGGGCGACGGGCTCGCCGTGGTGGCGGACCTTGCCGTGGGCCAGGACCGGGGTGTCCTGGATCTCCAGGCCGTAGTTCTTGACCTCGGTCGGCAGGTCCTCGTAGGTGAGGACCGCGTAGACGCCGGAGGTCGCGAGCGCCTCGCTGGTGTCGATCGAGACGATCTCGGCGTGCGCGACGGTGGAGCGCAGGATCTGGCCCCACAGCATGTCCTCGTGCCACATGTCGGACGAGTACGCGAACTCGCCGGTGACCTTCAGGATGCCGTCGGGACGGAGCGTGGACTCGCCGATGCCGCCCTTGGTCTGCGACCCCTGCGTGACCTTGGACGGAATACCGGTGGTGCGTGTGTCTGCCATGGCGTCAGACCCCCTCGGGCTCGGACTGGCGGGCCGCGGCCAGGCGCACCGCGTCCATGATCTTCTCGTAGCCGGTGCAGCGGCACAGGTTGCCCGACAGCGCCTCGCGGATGTCCGCGTCGCTCGGGTTCGGGTTGCGCTCCAGGAGCTCGTCGGAGGCGACCAGCAGACCCGGCGTGCAGAAGCCGCACTGCACGGCGCCGGCGTCGATGAACGCCTGCTGGATGGGCGCGAGCGTCGCATGCGGGGAGATGCCGCCCTCGCCGGTCTGCGAGTCGGTGCCCTTGGCGGACCAGCCCTGGGCCTCCTGCAGGGAGGTGCCGCAGGCGCCGCCCTCGTGGCCGCCGCAGGAGCGGTTCTTGGCGAAGTCGGCGAGCCCCTCGACGGTGACGACCTCGCGGCCCTCTACCTGTCCTGCGGCCACCAGGCACGAACACACCGGCACGCCGTCGAGGCGGACGGTGCACGAACCGCACTCGCCCTGCTCACAGGCGTTCTTGGAACCGGGAAGGCCCATCCGCTCGCGCAGCACGTACAGCAGGGACTCGCCCTCCCACACGTCGTCGGCTTCCTGCTTACGGCCGTTGACCGTGAAATTGACGCGCATTACGCGACTCCCTCCGTGCGGGCGGACTGGCCGCGGTAGGACTCCCAGGCCCAGCCGAGCGTGCGGCGGGCCATGATGCCGACCGCGTGACGGCGGTACGAGGCGGTGCCGCGCACGTCGTCGATGGGGTTGCAGGCGGCGGAGCACAGGTCCGCGAACTGCTTGGCGACCGACGGGGTGATGATCTTGCCGTTCTCCCAGAACCCGCCCTCTTCGAGCGCGGCGGCGAGGAAGGCCTCGGCCTCCTTCGCCCGCACGGGGGTGGGTGCGGCCGAACCGATGCCGGTGCGGACCGTACGGGTCTCGGGGTGCAGCGCGATGCCGAAGGCGCACACCGCGATGACCATGGCGTTGCGGGTGCCGACCTTGGAGAACTGCTGCGGGCCGTCGGCCTTGGGCAGGTGCACCGCGCGGATCAGCTCGTCCGCCTGGAGGGCGTTCCGCTTCACGCCGAGGTAGAACTCGTCGATCGGGATCATCCGCACGCCGCGGGCGGCCGACTCGACCTCGACCTCGCAGCCGGAGGAGAGCAGCGCCGGGTGCGCGTCACCGGCCGGGGAGGCGGTGCCGAGGTTGCCGCCGACGCCGCCGCGGTTGCGGATCTGCGGGGAGGCCACGGTGTGCGAGGCCAGGGCCAGGCCCGGCAGCTCGCCCCGCAGGTGCTCCATGATCTTGGTGTACGGGACGGAGGCGCCCAGGCGTACGGTCTTCTCCCCGACCTCCCACTCCCCCAGGTCACCGATCCGGTTCAGGTCGAGCAGGTACTCCGGGCGGCGGTGGTCGAAGTTGATCTCGACCATCACGTCCGTACCGCCCGCGATGGGTACAGCGGTAGGGTGCTCTGCCTTGGCGGCGAGCGCCTCCTCCCAGCTGGCGGGGCGAAGGAAGTCCATGGTTGGCCTCTTCTACGAAATCGGGGCGTTCGCTGCACCTGGTCGGGACCTTCGGACCCTGTCGCCATGGTGCTGTTCATGTCTTGTTAACGCGGTTGGGCTTAGTGAACGCGCCCGGCACCCACCCGGTGCAGTCACTGAAACCATGAAGCGGTTGGCTGGCCACGCCGCCCGTCTTGTAGATTCGAACGAAAGACGAGGGATCAAAACCTCGCGGCATTCCACCGGCAACACGAGACAGCACAGAACGGCGGGCGAGGTCATGCGGCTCCGCGCACTCCTGGACACACATTCTCTGGGCCTGAAGCTCCTCGGGGGCGAGGATGAGCTGGACCGTACCGTCCGTGGCGTGATGACCACCGACCTGCGGGATCCCAGTCGTTACCTCTCCGGCGGCGAGTTGGTCCTCACCGGCCTGGCCTGGCGCCGGGAACCGGAGGACTCCGAGCGGTTCGTCCGCATCCTGGCCGGCGCGGGCGTCGCCGGGCTGGCCGCCGGCGAGGCGGAGCTGGGCGCCATCCCCGACGACCTCGTCCAGGCGTGTGCCCGGCACCGCCTGCCGCTGTTCGCGGTCGACGAGAAGGTCTCCTTCGCCTCGATCACCGAGCACGTCGTCCGGCAGGTCTCCAGCGAACGGGCCGGCGACCTGGCCGCCGTGGTGGACCGGCACCGGCGGCTGATGACCTCCGGGCCGGCCGGCGGCGGCCCCGAGGTGGTCCTGGACCTGCTCGGCTCCGACCTGGACCTGCGGGCCTGGGTGCTCTCCCCCACCGGCCGGCAGATCGCCGGCTCCTCGCTGGCCGGCGCCGGGCCGGAGCTGCCCGCGGAGCTGGGCGCCCGTCTGGCCGGCGAGCACCTGGCCGCCGCCCGGAGCGGCCGCCGCGGCCCGCACCGGATCACGATCGAAAGGGGCGGCGCGCAGCGCCTCGGTGAGGGGGGGCGGCCGGGCGACGGGTGGGACGGGGCCACCTACTCGCTCTTCCCGATCCGCTACGAGGGCCGCGACCTGCGGCAGACGCTGCTCAGCGACTGGCTGCTGGCGGTCGAGGCGGACGCCGGCGACTGGTCCGAGGAGCGCCTGGACCTGCTGCACGGCGTCACCCAGCTGATCGCCGTCGAACGGGACCGCCGGGACGCCGCCCGCACGGTCCGCCGCCGGCTCGCGCAGGAGGTCCTGGAGCTGGTCCAGACCGGTGCCCCGCCGGCCGAGATCGCGGCCCGGTTGCGGGTGGCCGCCCCGGTCCTGCTGCCCGGCCTGGGGGCCGCCCCGCACTGGCAGATCGTGGTGGCCCGGGTCGAGTGGGAGGGCGGCGACGTCCCCGGCGGCCCGGTGGCGCAGAGCCTGTTGGAGGAGGTGCTGGTCGATCCCGGCACGTTCGGCCCCGAGCCCTCGGACCGGATCGCGGTGGCGCACACCGGCGACGAGGCGGTGGCGCTGGTGCCGCTGCCCGCCGTCCCGGAGGACTCCGCCGACGCCGCCACCACGGACGGCCTGCACGCCGACCACCTGCTGCGCGCCATCCACGAGCCGCTCGGCCGCGGCCTGGACGGCGACGGCCGGCTCACCATCGGCGTCAGCGCCTCCGTCCACTCGGCCGAGGGACTGCGCGGCGCCCTGGAGGAGGCCCGGCACGCCCGTCGGGTCGCCGCCGCCCGCCCCGGCCGGGTCTGCGCCGCCGGCCACGAGGAACTGGCCTCGCACGTCCTGCTGCTGCCGTTCGTCCCCGACGACGTGCGCCGGGCCTTCACCGCCCGGCTCCTGGACCCGCTGCGGGACTACGACCGTCGCCACCGGGCCGAGCTGATCCCCACCCTAGAGGCGTTCCTCGACTGCGACGGCTCCTGGACACGCTGCGCCACCCGCCTCCACCTGCACGTCAACACCCTGCGCTACCGGGTGGGCCGGATCGAGCAGCTGACGGGCCGTGACCTCTCGCGCCTGGAGGACAAGCTGGACTTCTTCCTGGCCCTGCGGATGAGCTGACGGCATTTCAGGCGGGCGACGCCGGGCGGGTCGGTGCGGAGCGCGCACCGACCCGCCCGACGCGCACCGCGCGACCGTCACCCCGCCCCGTCCCGGGGTTCCCCCGATCGGGCGGCATCGCGTCGACGCCGTTGCCGCACCGGGCGAACGCTCCGCCCCGCGGCGCCGCCAAACCGCCGCGTATCGGCCACCACGACCGCCTGGCGCGATTGTGAAATCTTTCACCCGCCCCCTTGGCCCGACGACGGGATTCGTGCTGAGATGCGCCCACAGCATCCTGTGTTCCCGCTCAATGGCGCTCGGGGAGGGCACTGTGGCGGATACCGCCATGTCCGGATCCGCGGATCCCGCGGATTCCATGAGGTCCGCGGATCAGGCACCGGTCCCGGCACCACGACCGGGAATCCCACCGGCGGCGACCGGCCCGGCGGGGGACGACCCCCTGGACCGCGCCGTGTGGCGACTGCGCTCCCGAGGCTGCTGGGCCGACGCGGCCGCCCTCCTGGAACCCCGCGCGGCCCGACAGGCACCCGCCGCACTGCGCCGCGCCGCGCTCCTGGTGGAACGCTGCATGTTCACCGCCACCGGCTGGGCCGAGGCCGAGGACGCGCTGCGCACCGCGGAGGCGCTCGCCGGCGACGACGAGGAGCGCGGCGGAGCGGCCTGCGAACGCGGCCAACTCGCCTACACCTCAACGGTGTTGGGCGTCCGCGACCGGGCCGACGAGGCACGTTCGGCGCTGGGCCGGGCCGCCGCGCTGCTCGCCCCGAGTGCGGCCGGCCGCCCGCTGCTGGACTTCCGCCGCGGCCTGATGGCCGAGCACATCGCCGACAGCCCGGACGCCGCCCGCGCCGCCTACCGCCGCGCACACGCCGGCGCCACCGCCCAGGGCGATGCGTTACTGCTCTCCTTCACCTGGCGCCACCTGGCCGGACTCGCCCTGCGCGACGGGGAGTTGGCGGAGGCCCGGCACGGCTTCGCGGAGTCCCTGCGGATCCGCGAGGAGCTGGGCTTCCTGGTCGGCACCGCACCGGCGCTGGCGGCCCTGGCCGATGCCGCACCGGAGGACGAGGCGGTCCGCCTGCGCACCGAGGCCGCCCGCCTGTTCCGCCTCATGGGCGGCGTCCCCACCTGGCTCGCGCACCAGCTCCCCCCGGCCCCTCCGGAGGAGCCGGAGCAGCCGACCGACGCGGCCTAGCGTGCGGGGTCCCGTCCGAACCCCGACCCATCGGACAGGCCCGGGGTTCCCGGCGCCCGGGAGCGGCCCCGGCGGGCGCACCCCGGTCGTCAACCCCCGACCTCGGCCATGCCGCGCGCCGCGACGATTGGCCGGATCCATACCCCTGCCGGCGGCGGATCGGCCGGGCCGAGGGGGCTGGCGGCGGGTGCCCGTCCGCCGACCGGTCGGTAGCGCCACGCACCACCTGCCCCGAGAATGGCCACAAGTCGCACTGCGACCGGGCGGCGCGGCCTGGATGCTGGTCCGGGACCAGCTCCGTTTGGCAAAGCCTGTCAGGAGGCGCACCGTGGCAGGAGTGACCCACACCAGCACCGGAATCGACTGGGGCAAGGCGCATTTCGAGTCGATCTACAACTGCCCTGATCCGCGCCGGTACTTCAGCACGCTGCAACCCCTCGCCTACCAGATCCCGCACCACGGCCAGGCGATCTTCCGCGCGCTGGCCGACGCCCTGCAGCAGCACCGCGGCGACGGCCGACCGCTCCGCGTCGTGGACCTGTGCTGCTCCTACGGGGTCAACGCGGCACTGCTCAACCACCGGGTGACCCTCGACGACCTCTACCACCGCTACGCCGACGCCGGGCGCGACGCACCGGAGGGCGACCGCCTGGCCCAGGAGGACCGGGCCTTCTACGCCGCCCTGCGGCGACCCGGAGCGGCCCGGGTCACCGGCATCGACGCGGCGGAGCGCGCGGTCGGCTACGCCGTGGCGGCCGGCCTGCTCGACCAGGGCTTCGCGGCGAACCTGGAGGCCGACGCGCCCGCCCCGGAGCTGTGCCGGGCACTGGAGGGCACCGACCTGATCACCGTCACCGGCGGCGTCGGCTACATCACCGCGCGCACCTTCGCCCGGCTCTTCGACTGCATCGCCGCGCCGCCCTGGGTCGCCGCGTTCGTGCTGCGCACGGTGTCGTACCGGCCGGTCTCCGCGCTGCTGGCCCGGGCCGGGCTGGTGACCGAGCGGCTCACCACGCGGTCGTTCCGGCAGCGGCGGTTCGCCGACGAGGCCGAGCGACGGGCCGCCCTGGACGCGCTGTCGGCCCGCGGACTGACCGTCGGCGGCAAGGAGGCCGACGGCTTCTACCACGCCGAGCTGTACGTCTCCCGGCCCGCCGCCGATGTCGCGGCGCTGCCGCTGGCGGAGCTGCTGCCGGCCCTCTGAGTCCGCGCCGCGCCCCGCCGTCTCAGTGCGGGTGCCGGGCCGCCGACAGGTGCTCCCGGGCGATCCGCTCGATGACCGCGTGCTCCTGGGCGATCAGCGCGTCGAGCAGCGCGGTGTGCTCGGAGGCGTCGGCCAGCAGCTCGGCCGTGCGGAGCCGGGCACCGCCGCCGGCCGACCACTGCGCACGGCGCAGCAGGTCGCCGGTGACCTGGGTGAGCCGGCGGTTCCCCGGTGAGCGCCATCAGGCCCTGGTGGAAGGCGTGGTCGGCGTCGGCGTACCCGGCCCGGTCGCCCCGGGCCGCGGCGGCCACCCCGTCCTCGGCCAGCGGGCGGAGCTCCTCCCAGCGCTCGGGCGGCACCGCCCGGGCCAGTCGGAGGATCGCGGGCACCTCCCGCATGGTGCGGACCTCGGCGAGCTCGGCGAGGTCGCGGGAGCTGCGCTCGCTGACCGGAAGCCGCGGTGGGCACGACCTCGACGGCGCCCTCCGTGGCGAGCTGCTGCATGGCCTCGCGGACCGGGGTCGCGGAGACGCCGTAGCGCTCGGCGAGGGCCGGCGCGGAGTAGACCTCGCCGGGGAGCAGTTCGCCGGCGGCCAGCGCCTGGCGCAGGGCGTCCAGGACCTGGCGCGCACCGAGTGACGGCGCGGCCGGGGCAGCAGGGGGCCGGGCCCGGGCGCCCGCACCCGGGCGTCCGGCTGCGGCTCCGCTGTGCCCTGCTCCATGGCGTTCCTCCTGCTGGCGTGCTGGGTCCGGGCGGACGACGGGCGTCCGGCGATCGGGTCTCGGGCCCGTCGCCGTCCCGCGTCGTCCGCCGGGCGGACGTGCCGGGCGCCGGGCGACAGGCCATAGCACCATAAGCGCCCGAAGTACCGGTTCACACCTCAGCGGGCACGGGTAGGGATTTCGGATAAGGTAAGGCTTACCTGCCAACGATCGCGATTCGGTGGTCCCCCGCATGCCTCCTGCCGCAGCTGCCGCGCCCGTCGCCCCCGCCGCCCACCCCGCGGCGGACGCCTACGCCCGGCTCGCCGAGGTCTTCCCGGACCTGCGGGTGACGCTCTGGGACGCCACGCCCCCCGAGGGGGACGACTGGCTGGACGCGTCCGCCCTGTTCGCGGACGGGCCGGTGCTGGACGGCTTCCTCGCCGACGAGGCGGCCCGGATCACCCGGGACTACGGGCGCTCCGCCCGGCCCGACGTGGTCGCCGGCTTCGCGCTGCACCGCTACGCCTGGCCGGCCTGCCTGCTGATCACCGTCCCGTGGTTCCTGCACCGCCGGGTGCCGCACATCGCCGCGGGAGACGTCCGCTTCCACCGCGAGCTGCGCCGGATGGCGGTACGCACGGGCTCTTTCGGGTGCCTTCCGGACGACCCGGCGGCGGCCCTGCCGCCGCGGGTGGTGCCGGACGAGGAGGCGCTGCG